>NZ_CP193937.1:0-4800000 GCF_050859465.1 Mucilaginibacter sp. P25
CCCGATCATATAATGCACTGTTGTAAATTATGGATAATTGCAACCCTCCTGAGGTTTCTACGATATGCAGCGTAAGGTCGAATTTGGAACTCACCGGTCCCGAAGCTTCCATTGTCAGCTTTATATTGGCCAAACTCAATTCCGCAGCGGCCGAGGTATTTTCTAAAACAAACATCACCTGAAATACCGGATTACGGCTCAGATCTCTTTCTACTCCCAATACCTCTACTACTTTCTCAAATGGAACTTCCTGGTGCGCATATGCATCCAGCGTGGTTTGCTTTACCTCCTGGAATAACGCCCTTACAGTCATCCTGGGATCAACATGATTCCGCAAGGCTAATGTATTCGCAAAAAATCCGATCAACCCCTCTATTTCCTGTTGCTGTCTGCCCGCTATTGAACTTCCGATACAGATATCTTCCTGGCCGCTGTAGCGCTGTAATAATATCTTGAATGCGCTTAACAGAACCATATAAAGCGTTAATCCTTCCTTATGGGAAAGGGCAACAAGTTTATTTCGTGTATCCTCATCAATAAAACGGTGTACCATACCTCCGGCAATGCCCTGAACTGCCGGACGGACGTAATCCGTGGGCAGCACCAACGGCTGCAACCCATCCAAGCGCGCCTTCCAGTAACCCAGTTTCAATTCCAGACGGTCTCCGGACAGGTATTCACGCTGCCAGATCGCATAATCCGAATATTGTACAGGAAGCGATGGAAGCTGCGCCGGACGACCGGCTACTGATGAATTATACAACTCCAGAAGTTCCCCTACAAGGATCGGTGTTGACCAGCCGTCTGAGGCTATGTGGTGTAACGTTACAACAAGAATATGTTCCTCTGCTCCTATTCGCAGCAGGTCCCCGCGAAGCTTATGCGACGACGACAGGTCAAAGGGCGACAACGACAACTCTTGGATAAATGATGCGATTTCTTCACTATTCATCCCTGAAATATTATGAATACCCAGATCCCACTGATCCGCTGCCAGGATTCGCTGATAAGCCTGGCCATCTTCGTCCTGCTCTATAACCGCCCGCAAGACCTCATGCCGGTTTACAATTGTCCGAAGTGAATCCGCTAAAAAATCTATATTCACCGCCCCTCGTAAACGAAGCGCATTCGATGAATGGTACTGGATACTCCCGCCCAACTGGTCTATGAACCATAAACGCTCCTGGCTATACGATAACGGAATACGCACTGTACCACCACCTTGAGAACTGATGATAATATTTTGATCGGCTATGGTTGTATTTAGCGATTCGGTTTTCAGAAAATCAATTATCGATGATTTATTTTGCTTAATATCATCCAATAATCGATTATCAATAATATAATCATCAGGTACAATCAATTGAATATTATCATTTTTTAATGAAATACCGACATTCATCTTTGAAGCAAGATGTAGGATTTCAATTATTTTTCTATTGCTCATATTAATTTAAAATCAAGGGCAAGTTGATGGTAACAATTTGCAGAATAAGAAAGGATATTATAATCAGAAAGCAATGAGCTGACCCTACTCAAAACTTATTGAATAAGGAGCCATTGAGAAGGTAAACTTTTAGGTTATAAACGAAGTGTAAACCGCAGAGACTAAAACTAACTTTTACCTAATGATAGTTGGTTAAACATCAATCACCTTAAAGCCGCCAGATTTTGAAATGTGTAATTCAAAGGTTTGTAGTTCGAGGTATTTACTAAGTTCAGAAATTGTAGCGAACATAAATATTGCTTTCATTGGCATAGAAAGGGACAATGCACTTTTTATAGCTGAAATCATCCTGGTCGCCAGCAGCGAATGACCGCCCAGCTCAAAAAAGTTATCATGTACACCTACTCGCTCTACACCCAGCAGCTCCTGCCAGATCTGTGCCAGCTGTTCCTCCAGTTCCGTTACAGGCGCCTCGTAGTTCCCGCGAACCAACGACAGGTCAGGGTCTGGAAGTGAACGGCGGTCCGTCTTCCCGTTCGACGTCAGCGGAAGCGAGGCTAGCTCTACCCACAGCGACGGTACCATATACTCCGGAAGCTTCGACTGTAGGTAAGTACGTAATACTTCCTGGTCATAGCCTTCCCCGGCTACTACATAGCCCACCAGCCGGCGGTTGCCCTGCGCATCTGGCCGTGCAAGCACTACTCCCTGCTGTACACCTGGACACTGCTGAAGGACACTCTCGATCTCTCCCAGCTCGATCCGGTAACCACGGATCTTAACCTGGTCGTCAAGACGCCCCAGGTACTCGATGTTACCGTCTGCCAGCCAGCGGCCCTGGTCGCCTGTCCGGTAAAGACGGCTCCCCCTATCTTTACTGTAAGGGTTCGGCACGAAACGCTCTGAGGTCAGTTCAGGACGGTTCAGGTAACCACGGGCTACTCCTGCTCCTCCGATATAAAGCTCTCCCGGAACCCCTACCGGCTGAACTCGGCCAGCCTTGTCCAATATGTAGATCTCCGTATTTGAGATCGGACGACCGATCGGGATGGTCGTTTCATGAACAGTAGATACACTATAATATATACAGCCAATGCTTGCTTCAGTTGGGCCATAAAGATTTGTTAACCTGATCTCCGGATAAATCTCTTTAAATACGTTAACATCATTTACTTTGATTGACTCTCCACCAATAATTACGTCTTTAATTGTATCTATCCTGCGTAACTCACTAAATTTAAACAACTTATCAAGGAGCACACTAAATAAAGACGGTACAAAATCTATAATCGTAACAGCATTATCGACAATTAAACCAAAGATGTATTCAAAGTTAAGAAGCTCACTTTCAACCGGTATTATAGTCTTGCCTCCATTGATTAACGGCCAGAATAATTGCCAGATTGAACTATCAAAAATATTTTTCGTTGTTTTTAAAACAGAGGCTGCCGAACTTTTTGTAAAATATTGGTTCATCCAAAGAAGCCTGTTGGTTATCCCCTGATTTAATATTTCTACGCCTTTAGGTTGTCCCGTAGAGCCAGAAGTATAAAATACACACATTACAGCATTTTGCTTATTAGTACGGGGAACCTGTGTATTGACTCCGATGAATTCTTTATACGATATTGTCTTAAAGCGGTAGTTTTTTAGACTCAGCTGCATATTATTACTAAGGTCTTCAGATATAAGAATCACAGGAGCACTTAAATCACTCATTATTAATTCCAACCTCTCTACCGGCCAGCTTTCCGATAATGGCACACATATGGCACCTATTTTTAGAACAGCAATAAAACCGACAAGATAATCTATCCCTGTTAATAATAACGGCACATAATCGTTTTCATTAATCCCATCTTCGATAAGCAAAAAGGCCAGCGCATTCGAACGCGCATCAAGCTCCGAGTAACTCAGGCTCTCGCCCTCATAAACTACAGCCACCGATGATCCGCTCAATAACACCTGCGACTCGAACAGGTCTACTACCGTCACGTCGGAAGGATAAACTGTGGCCGTCGAATTGAATTCCTCCACGATCATACCCAGCTCCGGGGCAGACAGCATTTCCAATGTCCCTACCGTTAGCTTTTCCCCGGATACTATTTCCTGAAGTACCTTCTCAAAGTGGCCCCGGATATTTTCCATATCCGAATCCGGCAACAGCTCTGTATTGTAATCAAACGCCACAAGGATCTCGCCCTGGGAGATGATCGTAATCCCCAGCGGATAATTACTATGTTCTTCCGCCTTCAGCCCCTCTACCCGGAGCCCGGATCCTGATGATCCCACCACACTGCTCACCGGATAGTTCTCAAACACCAGCAGGCTGTCAAACATGTCACCTGCGATGCCTGACCACTTCTGAATACTGCTCAGCGGGGTATACTGGTATTCCAGGCTCTGAAGCTGTCCTGACTGGATCCCCTGTAACCATTCTGCTATGCCCTTGTCCTCCTCCAGTACCGAATGCAGCGGGATCGTATTGATATACATCCCTACACGCTCCTCGATCCCTCCAAGGTCATCCGGACGCCCCGATACCGTAACTCCATAACTTATATGAGGATTGCCGGTATAACGGTGCAATAAATATGACCATACCCCCTGCATCAGCGTATTCACCGTGATCCGGTGCCCCTGCGTATAACGCTCGATCTGGCGTGAGGTCGAGGCATCCAGCAACAGCTCCTTGCGCTTATACAATCCTCCGCGGTTGCGCTCCTGCGAGCCCCGGGATATAAACGGAAGTAAGGTGCCACCTTCCAGCCCCGATACATAACCACGCCAGTAAGTCTCTGCACTTGCACTATCTATACCTTCAAGGTAACGGATATAGTCCTCATAACGGTCCTCCCGAACTTCCGGTAGCTCCTGCCCTGATAACAGCTGATCATAGCTCTTCAGTAACTCGCCTATCAATATCGAGATCGACCAGCCATCTGTCAAAATATGATGGTGCGTCCAGATCATACGGTAGCGTTCTTCACTCAGACGGATCAGGCTTATACGCATCAGCGGCGCTGATTTAAAGTCTATGCCCTGCTCATAGTCCCTACGACGGTAAGACTCTAATAAATCTTCATGCTCTGAAACCGGCTTTTCACGGTAGTCCAGTAACGTTAATGGCAAACGCACTTCCCGGTGGACACACTGTACCGGGATCTGTAGCTCATCATAATGAAAACTGCTCCGAAGGATGCTGTGCCGGCGGAAAAGATAGTCCCAGCTCGCCTCGAAAAGAGCAACATCCAGGTCCAAAAGGTCGCAGATGAACTGCTCTACATAACCGCTCAGCTCCCCGTTATACAAACCATGGAATAACATCCCCTCCTGTAAGCCGCTTAAACGGTAGAGCTGTTCCAGAGAACCTGTCCCGTACCTTTCACCGATACCCATTACAAACCGGTCCAGTTCACGGTACCCTACCTCCCCGGTCAGGCCATAGTCCGACGGCGTTGATATGCTACCCTGTTTGCCCTGGAATACACAATGAGAGATCAGTGACTCCAGGTGGCCTATATACAAGCCCGCCTGTTCCGCGATCGTACTTTCATCATAATGATGGCTGCTGTAACTCCACGTCAGGGAAAGCTCCCCGCCCTGGATCATACCGTTGATCACCAGCTTTTCTGATATCGAATGGGATGCCCCTGTCGTTTGCCCGGAACTCTCCGGTGCCCCGCTTAACCAGGAGCCCGATGCTACCACGTTATCCAGCTGCCCCAGGTAGTTGAACACTACATCCAGGCCTTCAGTTCCCATCAGCTCCTCTGCCTTCACGATATACTTCAATACCCCGTATCCCATACCCTTATCAGGGATCTCACGCAACTGCTCCTTGATAACCCTGATCTCGTCCGATATCGTTTCACAGCCCGACAGGTCCAGCTGTACCGGGTACAGGCTCGTAAACCAACCTACCGTGCGGCTCGTATCTATATCTTCATGAAGCGACTCCCGACCGTGGCCCTCCAGCCCGATCACGATATTACTGCTCCCTGACCACGATGTTAGCGTCTTTCCTAAGGCACATAACAACAGATCATTGATCTCCGTATGATAAACACGGGGCACTTCCTGTAATAATAACTGCGTTTGCTTTACTGCTAAACGAACCGTATGGCTCCGCATCGAGCCCTCGCTGACAACGCCCTGATAGGAACGGTCGCTTAACAATGACTTATGTCCTGACAATACCCCCTGCCAGTAAGAGCGCTGCGACTGTACACGGGAACTCTCCCCGTAACGTACTAAACTCGAATACCACTGACGGTACGATGCACCCTTCTCTCCTAGATCCGATTTACGGCCTGACAGCAACTGATCCAGATCGCTCAGCAGGATACGCCACGATACACCGTCTATTGCCAGGTGGTGAACCACAAGCAACAAGCGGTTATGGCTCTCCCATTCCGGGGTACGGAAAAGAACTGCCCGCATAAGGTCCCCTTCCTCTATATCCAGCTGCTGCTGGTAACTGTTACTGATATCCTGAACAACTACCCGGAATAACTCCGGCAACGTGTTGATATCTTCCGTATATAACGACTGACCTGGTAAGCCTCCGTAATATTGCTGCCAACCTGACCCATCCTTCACGTACCTGAAACGTAAGCTGTCATGACGCTCCTGTAAGTAAACTATGCTCTGCTCTAATTCCGATGCCCCGATCCGCTTATCTATACGAAGCAATACGCTCTGGTTAAAATGTGATATCGAAGAACCCCCGCCTTCAAGGTACCATTCCTGGATCGGTAACAGGCCGCTCGGCCCTTCAAGAACACCCGATTCCCCTGAAAATAACGTATGGCCCCGGCCCGATAATATCTCTGAACCCAGCCCCCGGATCGTTTGCAATCGGAAGATGTCCTTCACCTGAACATGATAGCCCAGGCGCTTGATCCGGCTTACTAACTGGATACTGATGATCGAGTCCCCGCCCAGCTCAAAGAAGTTATCATGTACACCTACTCGCTCTACGCCCAGCAGCTCCTGCCAGATCTGTGCCAGCTGTTCCTCCAGCTCCGTTACAGGCGCCTCGTAGTTCCCGCGAACCAACGACAGGTCAGGGTCTGGAAGTGAACGGCGGTCCGTCTTCCCGTTCGACGTCAGCGGAAGCGAGGCTAGCTCTACCCACAGCGACGGTACCATATACTCCGGAAGCTTCGACTGTAGGTAAGTACGTAATACTTCCTGGTCATAGCCTTCCCCGGCTACTACATAGCCCACCAGCCGGCGGTTGCCCTGCGCATCTGGCCGTGCAAGCACTACTCCCTGCTGTACACCCGGACACTGCTGAAGGACACTCTCGATCTCTCCCAGCTCGATCCGGTAACCACGGATCTTAACCTGGTCGTCAAGACGCCCTCGAAATTCAAGCATACCTGAATTTGTCCAGCAACCCTGATCACCTGTCCGGTAAAGACGGCTCCCCCTATCTTTACTGTAGGGGTTCGGCACGAAACGCTCTGAGGTCAGTTCAGGACGGTTCAGGTAACCACGGGCTACTCCCGCTCCCCCGATATAAAGCTCTCCCGGAACCCCTACAGGTAATAGCTCTTGATGTCTTCCTAGTATATAAATCGCACTCCCTCCTATAGGACGACCTATTGTTGATCCTTTACTATCGGGGGCAACTGATCCTGGTGCATATTGAAGATCAGTACAAAATATGGTACCTTCCGTTGGCCCATAAGTCACCGTAATTATTGCCGATTCAAACAAACCTGACAATTGGTTCAATAAATCATCGGCTATGTAATCTCCCCCTATAAACAACCTTTTTAAACCCGTAAACCAAGATGACAAATCATATTCTATAATATGATCAACCAATAATCTGTAAAAACCGGGAACCGTATCTATAACTGTTACATCTTTTAATAGCGATACCAATGCTCCCGTATTTCGCAGTTGAGCTTCATCTATTACTATAATTGTACCCCCAAATAATAAAGGCATTAATAACTGGAACATAGATATATCAAATGCATTGGAGGCCATAAAAGGCATAATAACGGCCCCCTCTATTCCATATACACTTCTGACATAGCTACAAAAATGATTCAAGCTTCCATGCGTTACAACGACACCTTTTGGCTTTCCGGTAGAACCTGAAGTGTAAATAATATACGCCTCATCTTCTGCACCTATTAATAAATCTCCTTTAATCCCTTTTGAATAACCCGCTGATAGGTTTAGCAAATCTGATAGCACTATAAAGATGCCTTCCTGCCGGAATTGCATGAGTTCAACCTGTTCTCTCTCCGTTATTACCAATGATGGTTGTACATCTTCCAGTATAAAACGGATTCTTTCTTCCGGATAATTAATATCCACCGGAATATAGACAAAACCATTCGTTAACAAACTCAACATACAAACCGGCATCAGCTCCGACCGGTTTATAAGTACCACCACACGGCTGCCCTTACAAATCCCTAACTCCTCAAGAATATATTGACCGATATCACTACTTAACGACAACAGAGACTCATAGCTGATCGTATTCTCATTATGAACTATTGCACGGCTTGAACCCTTCGATAATAAATTAATGTTTAAACTATCAATCAGTGAAAAACTATTTATATGATCATCCGAAATACTAACTGTGGCCGTCGAATTGAATTCCTCCACGATCATACCCAGCTCCGGGGCAGACAGCATTTCCAATGTCCCTACCGTTAGCTTTTCCCCGGATACTATTTCCTGAAGTACCTTCTCAAAGTGGCCCCGGATATTTTCCATATCCGAATCCGGCAACAGCTCTGTATTGTAATCAAACGTCACACGGATCTCGGCAGACGATACTACTAAAATATTTAACAGGTAATTACTATGTTCTTCCGTCTTCAGCCCCTCTACCCGGAGCCCGGATCCTGATGATCCCACCACACTGCTCACCGGATAGTTCTCAAACACCAGCAGGCTGTCAAACATGTCACCTGCGATGCCTGACCACTTCTGAATACTGCTCAGCGGGGTATACTGGTATTCCAGGCTCTGAAGCTGTCCTGACTGGATCCCCTGTAACCATTCTGCTATGCCCTTGTCCTCCTCCAGTACCGAATGCAGCGGGATCGTATTGATATACATCCCTACACGCTCCTCGATCCCTCCAAGGTCATCCGGACGCCCCGATACCGTAACTCCATAACTTATATGAGGATTGCCGGTATAACGGTGCAATAAATATGACCATACCCCCTGCATCAGCGTATTCACCGTGATCCGGTGCCCCTGCGTATAACGCTCGATCTGGCGTGAGGTCGAGGCATCCAGCAACAGCTCCTTGCGCTTATACAATCCTCCGCGGTTGCGCTCCTGCGAGCCCCGGGATATAAACGGAAGTAAGGTGCCACCTTCCAGCCCCGATACATAACCACGCCAGTAAGTCTCTGCACTTGCACTATCTATACCTTCAAGGTAACGGATATAGTCCTCATAACGGTCCTCCCGAACTTCCGGTAGCTCCTGCCCTGATAACAGCTGATCATAGCTCTTCAGTAACTCGCCTATCAATATCGAGATCGACCAGCCATCTGTCAAAATATGATGGTGCGTCCAGATCATACGGTAGCGTTCTTCACTCAGACGGATCAGGCTTATACGCATCAGCGGCGCTGATTTAAAGTCTATGCCCTGCTCATAGTCCCTACGACGGTAAGACTCTAATAAATCTTCATGCTCTGAAACCGGCTTTTCACGGTAGTCCAGTAACGTTAATGGCAAACGCACTTCCCGGTGGACACACTGTACCGGGATCTGTAGCTCATCATAATGAAAACTGCTCCGAAGGATGCTGTGCCGGCGGAAAAGATAGTCCCAGCTCGCCTCGAAAAGAGCAACATCCAGGTCCAAAAGGTCGCAGATGAACTGCTCTACATAACCGCTCAGCTCCCCGTTATACAAACCATGGAATAACATCCCCTCCTGTAAGCCGCTTAAACGGTAGAGCTGTTCCAGAGAACCTGTCCCGTACCTTTCACCGATACCCATTACAAACCGGTCCAGTTCACGGTACCCTACCTCCCCGGTCAGGCCATAGTCCGACGGCGTTGATATGCTACCCTGTTTGCCCTGGAATACACAATGAGAGATCAGTGACTCCAGGTGGCCTATATACAAGCCCGCCTGTTCCGCGATCGTACTTTCATCATAATGATGGCTGCTGTAACTCCACGTCAGGGAAAGCTCCCCGCCCTGGATCATACCGTTGATCACCAGCTTTTCTGATATCGAATGGGATGCCCCTGTCGTTTGCCCGGAACTCTCCGGTGCCCCGCTTAACCAGGAGCCCGATGCTACCACGTTATCCAGCTGCCCCAGGTAGTTGAACACTACATCCAGGCCTTCAGTTCCCATCAGCTCCTCTGCCTTCACGATATACTTCAATACCCCGTATCCCATACCCTTATCAGGGATCTCACGCAACTGCTCCTTGATAACCCTGATCTCGTCCGATATCGTTTCACAGCCCGACAGGTCCAGCTGTACCGGGTACAGGCTCGTAAACCAACCTACCGTGCGGCTCGTATCTATATCTTCATGAAGCGACTCCCGACCGTGGCCCTCCAGCCCGATCACGATATTACTGCTCCCTGACCACGATGTTAGCGTCTTTCCTAAGGCACATAACAACAGATCATTGATCTCCGTATGATAAACACGGGGCACTTCCTGTAATAATAACTGCGTTTGCTTTACTGCTAAACGAACCGTATGGCTCCGCATCGAGCCCTCGCTGACAACGCCCTGATAGGAACGGTCGCTTAACAATGACTTATGTCCTGACAATACCCCCTGCCAGTAAGAGCGCTGCGACTGTACACGGGAACTCTCCCCGTAACGTACTAAACTCGAATACCACTGACGGTACGATGCACCCTTCTCTCCTAGATCCGATTTACGGCCTGACAGCAACTGATCCAGATCGCTCAGCAGGATACGCCACGATACACCGTCTATTGCCAGGTGGTGAACCACAAGCAACAAGCGGTTATGGCTCTCCCATTCCGGGGTACGGAAAAGAACTGCCCGCATAAGGTCCCCTTCCTCTATATCCAGCTGCTGCTGGTAACTGTTACTGATATCCTGAACAACTACCCGGAATAACTCCGGCAACGTGTTGATATCTTCCGTATATAACGACTGACCTGGTAAGCCTCCGTAATATTGCTGCCAACCTGACCCATCCTTCACGTACCTGAAACGTAAGCTGTCATGACGCTCCTGTAAGTAAACTATGCTCTGCTCTAATTCCGATGCCCCGATCCGCTTATCTATACGAAGCAATACGCTCTGGTTAAAATGTGATATCGAAGAACCCCCGCCTTCAAGGTACCATTCCTGGATCGGTAACAGGCCGCTCGGCCCTTCAAGAACACCCGATTCCCCTGAAAATAACGTATGGCCCCGGCCCGATAATATCTCTGAACCCAGCCCCCGGATCGTTTGCAATCGGAAGATGTCCTTCACCTGAACATGATAGCCCAACAGCATCAGACGGCTTACTAACTGGATACTGATGATCGAGTCCCCGCCCAGCTCAAAGAAGTTATCATGTACACCTACTCGCTCTACGCCCAGCAGCTCCTGCCAGATCTGTGCCAGCTGTTCCTCCAGTTCCGTTACAGGGGCCTCGTAGTTCCCGCGAACCAACGACAGGTCAGGGTCTGGAAGTGAACGGCGGTCCGTCTTCCCGTTCGACGTCAGCGGAAGCGAGGCTAGCTCTACCCACAGCGACGGTACCATATACTCCGGAAGCTTCGACTGTAGGTAAGTACGTAATACTTCCTGGTCATAGCCTTCCCCGGCTACTACATAGCCCACCAGCCGGCGGTTGCCCTGCGCATCTGGCCGTGCAAGCACTACTCCCTGCTGTACACCCGGACACTGCTGAAGGACACTCTCGATCTCTCCCAGCTCGATCCGGTAACCACGGATCTTAACCTGGTCGTCAAGACGCCCCAGGTACTCGATGTTACCGTCTGCCAGCCAGCGGCCCTGGTCGCCTGTCCGGTAAAGACGGCTCCCCCTATCTTTACTGTAGGGGTTCGGCACAAAACGCTCTGAGGTCAGTTCAGGACGGTTCAGGTAACCACGGGCTACTCCCGCTCCCCCGATATAAAGCTCTCCCGGAACCCCTACAGGCTGAACTCGGCCAGCCTTGTCCAATATGTAGATCTCCGTATTTGAGATCGGACGACCGATCGGGATGGTCGTTTCATGAACAGTATCATTGTCCGCGATCTTATACGTTGTGCTGCCAACTGTCGACTCTGTCGGACCGTATTCATTAATGATCTCAAGGCCTGGATTGATTCTTTTTAATATCGCTATGTGACGGCTTTGTAATTCCTCACCCCCACAATTACAGTCTTAAGATTTGTCGACCTGATATCCAGCTCTGCCAGTAAGTTAATATGAGAGGGTGTCAGCTTGATGATCTCTAATCCCCCATTATCCTCCAGGTAAGATTTCAAAACGGAAGAAAGATCTGCGGAAGGTTCATAAAAACGCATAAAACTCCCGCTTAATAGCGGCGAAAAAATACTCGTAACAGTCAGGTCAAAAGACAACGATGTAAATAAACCGTAATTGTGGACTGTTGTACCATAATTGTTTATCGACCAGTTTATATAATTGAGTACTGACCGGTGCTCAACCATCACACCTTTAGGGGTGCCCGTTGAGCCCGAGGTATAGATCACATACGCCAGGTGTGTTGGCTGCAATGACCGCTCTACCGGCAACGATCCGTAAGATGCGATCTTCGCCCAGTCACGGTCCAGTTCCACAACTTCCGCCTCCGTTACCATGGACAGTCCTGCGCTGACACGGCTGCTGCTCAGCAGGAGCCGGCTGCCGGTATCCTCAAGCATGTATGCGATCCGGTCCTGAGGATAATCCGGGTCGATCGGTACATAGGCTCCGCCTGCCTTCAGGATCCCCAGAAGTCCGACGATCATCTCCAGGCTTCGGTCTATACAGATCCCAACCAGCGTATCTTCACGAACTCCCCGAGAACGGAGGTAATGCCCCAGCGCATTCGAACGCGCATCAAGCTCCGAGTAACTCAGGCTCTCGCCCTCATAAACTACAGCCACCGATGATCCGCTCAATAACACCTGCGACTCGAACAGGTCTACTACCGTCACGTCGGAAGGATAAACTGTGGCCGTCGAATTGAATTCCTCCACGATCATACCCAGCTCTGATTCAGGGAGCAATTCCAAATCACCAATTCTTTCATTCAACATTGAAGGAAATTGTTCAAGAATATGGATGATCCTGTGCGTTAGAAGTTTTACTTCTTCAAAAGAAAAATAATCATCTTGAAAGCCAACACGTAAGCGTAAAGGTTGCAGAGTTCCATAATCACGCCACCCGAATTGTAATGGTTTGTTATCGAACTCGCTTGACAGATCAATTGAAACAGCATTTATCTCCGGTCCAAAATCTAATTCAAAGTCTAAATGTTCATAATTAACGAAAACTTCAATAAAATTTTTAATATCGTTAATGCGATTCTGATCTCGGATAATATCTCCGAATAAATAGGTTTGATTGCGGTAATCACTTTTTTGAGCATTTGAAATATTGCGTAAAAGATCAATTAATAACGAATCTTCTTTAAAAACTCCTTTAAATGGCAATATTCCGGCAAACATACCAACCATCTTCCTAATGTCCCGGGAACGACGTTTATGAACAGAAACACCAAAGATAAACTCAGAAAAGTCAGTAGTTTTTCCCCAATAAAGGATTAAAGCAGCAAAAGTTAACTGTAATAGGCTGGATTTCGTTTCGATGGCCAGTCGATTTAGTTCACTCCGCTGGGTATTTGATAAAAAATAGACAAATAAGTCACTTTTACGTTTTGAACAGTCTCCAAGCCTCTGCCTTTTTAAGACCTTATTCTTGGCAGACGTAGACAATTTCTCTTTCCAATAATCACCTTCTGATTGAAACATTGGGGAAGAAAAAAACTGAGAAGCTCTCTTAACTTCCTGCACGTAAGAAGGATATTCAAAAATATCTAGGGTTCCATTAACCAAGGACAGATATTTTTTTGAAATGTAATCGAACAATATGGTAAAACCGAATCCATCAATAATTAAATGATGTATTCTGATATAAAACCAATACTCCCCTTCTGAAATTTTAAGCAATGCTTGTTCAAAAAGCATAGGCTCATGATTGATATCAAAAGGAGTATTAAATCGGCACTGCGCCCAATTTGTGGCCGCTTCGGCAGGGTCTGCTTGTCCCGAAAAATCCTCTTCAGCGATATCAAATACACAAAACGCTGAATCCAGTGAAAATCCTGCGGTATCTGTACCGGAATCAGTAAATCTCATCTGGAAAGCATCGAAAACTGAAGGAACGGATTTTGCGGCTTCTTTGAAGTATTCCTTATTGAGTTTGCCTTTTAGCTTAATAAATCCCCCTATATTATAATGAGGACTATTTAAATTTATAGTTTGATCAAAAAAAACATCCAATTGAGCAGGATGTAGATTAATAAATTCGCTCAGCATTTATGATGAATTGAAGTAAAACTTGAAATATTGAAGTATAACCCCCGTAACTAACTATCAACTTCAGCCGCTTTATAAAGAATTTCCTTCTCACCATATAATCTTTCGGCAATCAAATCTCTATCATGGCATTGCTTAATTAACTGGTTAGATTGAACGATAGGATTTGATTCATCGGTGTATTTCACACTGCTGATAAATTCCAGCCACGGCTCTTGTCCCATTGCATATACGTAGACCTCTTTGGGTTGAAAAATATTTATGATTTTCATACCTTCATCGCAATTAGAACCAGCCAGCCTTCTACTGTTATCCTGATCTCGCGACATCTTTTTGGTTATCAATGGGCCATATAACCAGGATAATGGCGCGCCATCACATTCCATTCCCAAAAACAGTACATCTACATCGCCAATTTCTCTGTGAATATTTTCGTAAAGTACACTGTCTACAATTCGGGAATCTGCTAAAAACAATAATTTGAAACCACCAATATTTAATAAAAAGCATGCTTTAGTAAGGATGTTCAAATCACTATGCTCTCCGATGAATGGAAGACCTGTTATAGTAGCATCATCAAATTCTATAGTCTCCATTTCATGGATTCGACTTACATTTTTAAATCCAATATTATCAAACATCAGTTTGAGGTCGGGATCTTCAAGCTTTCCACTGTTTGACGTCGGGACAACAATTCTTTTTATCCTGTGTCTTAGTGGCAATAAAGTTTCCAACAAAATATGATCTTGATGATTATGAGTAATCAGAACATAATCTATGGTATCGGGCAAGTCCTCAAATGAAAAATGTTCGATCTCCGACGGATAGCCATAGTAACTAATTAGAGGGTCAACGAGCACACTTAATCCGGCCGTTTCAATTAATATACATGCATGACCGAAGTACCTCATTCTTATAGCGTCTCCTTCATAGTTACCATACTTGGCGGGTGGCTGATCTGTAAAAAAACTATCAAAAATTAAATCTTCAGAATCGGGCAAATTCAACAAACTCTTAATATAGTTTATCGGCTGAGGTACTTTTTTCATCCTGGCCAATTCATCTATTCCATTGTGATCAAAAGGCAAATTCAAATGAATTACATCTTTATCATTCAACCGCGGCGTGCTTAAGCAAAACGGACGCTCATCGTTATTAGTGACCCACAATGCAATGTTTTGAATACTCTTTTTGTAAAATGGACTTTTATATAATAGCGCTTCATAAAAGCGAAATCCGGCATTGTTGTTCCTGTCATAATATAATTCAACATAGCCTTTCAACAGCGGCGGAACTTTCTTGTATAATTCTTCCATTCCGAATCCCTTTGCATCAGAAAGCAACAACTTGTCAAGCTGTTTTATCGCGTTTGCAAAATCGATTAAAAGTTTGTGGTCATTTGATGTTACATTTTTTAAAGCTCTGACCTCCTCTATTCTTATTTCCGGGATATCCATAAACGGTCCCCCACGCATCTTTGGATTAAGCACGGCCTGTGCGTGTATTTCCGGGGCATCGAGAAACGATTCGATGATTGCCAAATGCCTCTCCAAAATATTCATAGCGGCTGTAGCAGGTGAAACAAGATGGCTCCAGGCATACCATTTATCAACCAATGGCTCAAATACAACATTAGATTTGAGATAAACTTTGTTTTCACTCATGTTATTTATACAAAATGATTTTTGAGAAAATTTCGATCATCTTTTTAGGATGATTAGTAATAAAAAAATGGCCACCAGAAATCTTTTTAAAAGTAATGGGATAAGAAGTTTCCTGCTTCCAGGCATATATTTCCTCAGGCTCCAATTCCTCCTCGGTGCCTGTGATTATCGTAATTGGGATGTCAATTGGCGCTGTTGGGTGATATTCAAACGTTTCACTGGCCTGAAAATCCGCTCTAAGTATAGGCTCAAGGAGTTCGAGAAGCTCTTGATTTTCAAGAACTTCTTTAGAATCAACATTCAATTTTACTATTTCCTCAATAAATTCTCTTTTTCCCAGCAGGTGCTTGTTTTTTTGTCTACGCTTGGGACTTGAAGGCCCCGAGGTACCTGAAATAAATAAATGTACCGGCGGACATAGTTTTGAGTTCAATATCTTTTTCGCGAGTAGATACGCCAATAATCCCCCCATACTATGGCCATAAATCACATATTTATTTGCATGACTTATGTTAGTTAATTGAACAAATAAATCTTCCACTAAAAGATTTATATCTACTATCAGTGGCTCATCCAGCCGCATACCTCTTCCCGGATATTCTAAAGTAATTAAGTTTATACCCGGGGAACTAGAATTACTAAAATTACGGTATGAGTATCTATTCCCTCCCGCAAAAGGGAGACAAATCAAATTATAATTTTGCATGTAAATTAATTTTGAGCGGTATCGACATTGACCATCAGATCGCTGATAACTTTGCCGTCACTAAATTTAATGAGGCGGTCAGCATGGTCAAAAGAATCATCATCGTGGGAAATGACGATAATTGTCTTTCCTAAATCTTTAATCAGACGTAGCCAACGGCTATAGAAGGAATTTCTGTTAAACGGGTCCTGCTCTGCCGCCCATTCGTCAAGGACAATAATCTGTCGATCACTTAATAGCGCCAACAAAAGTGCTACTCTTTTTTGTTGTCCACGGGAAAGTTTCGTATCATAATGATTTTTCGCAGAATCAATTCTTAAAAGTGCTCTAACATTTATTGCATCTTTAAAAAATTCTAACAAAGCGTTATTATCAGTTAAATCAAATTCATCATAATTATGTTTAAATAAGTGATGATCTGAGAAAACTGCGTCTACTTGCTCTCTAAACCAATTGATTTGCTCAAAAGGAATTTCCTCATCATTGATAAAGACTTTTCCGCTTTTGGGCCTGTAAAGTCCCGTCAATATGTTTATAAAGGTTGTTTTGCCACTACCGTTGCCGCCTGTTAAAAATATCACCTCGTTTGCATTAATCCGCAAATCTTTTATTTCAACCGAAAAGCCTTGATCCTGAATCTCGTCGTATTTATATACAATATTTTCAAATCTTATCGAAGAAAATTTAAATGAATCAGAACGGACTTCAGACTTACTTGATTGATCCCTTTCAAGTTGCAGCTGAAAATCGTCTATACGCGCGGTTGATATTTGTACCCTAGTGAAAAAGGGGAATATATTAACCAATGTAGAGACGGGCCCCATAATAAACAATATGGTTGTAATAAAAGTTCCTACCTCTTCTCGTCCTAAGGTCAAAGAATGCTGGAAGGAGAAATATTATGATTCCCAAAAGAATATACCAACTGTAAGCGCCAAACAACTGATTAACAATATATTTCCTTGACGCTTTGATATTCAAATCTTTTGCCTTCTTTCTATTCGCGAGTAGGTAATTGTTAAACAAATTATTATTACGTTTTTGGGAAAGTTTAATTTGTTTGAATCCGTCGATCAATTCCCTAAGGTAAACGAAATAGCTATCCTGAATATTTCTTACCTCGTTAAGATAAACGGCGACCTTTTTATTTCTAAACAGGAATACAGCCAATAGAATTAGAATGAAAAGAAAAATAGTAAGGCCAGCAACTGGCGAAATATAAAAAAGGTATAGCAATGAACACGAAACTGTCATACTAGAATTGATAAAGATTATCAGTACCTCAGGAACTCTGCCTATAACACTGACATCACTTATTATAGCATACAATTTCTCTTTCCCTAACTTTTCAAAAGAATTAAAAGACGCATTTCTTATCTTCTGCAAGATGTCTATCTCCAAATCAAACATTATATTATTGGTCAACTCAGCCATATAATTCTGAAAGAAAATAGTGCTTACAAATGAAACGACTATAGAAAACAAAAAGACAGAATAACCGCTTAGCCCTAAAAAAATCGGAGTTTTTCCCGCAATTACAGTATTTACAATAAATAGAATGCCTAAGCTAGTTATTGAACTGATAAGACTTAAAACACTTAAAATCAAGTAAAAGTATTTAGATCTTCTACTCAACAATTTAAAAAGGTTCATATTAGATATTAGGGATAATAAGTGGTCGAAAACTTATTATGGTTTCAGAAAGGAATTCTGAAATACTAGAAGAATAGAACATGTTTGAGGATTAATTTGTCTCATTTGTTCCGTAAAACACTTTTTATGTTTTTGGGTTACCAGTTTTCATAATTTCAAGTTCTTCAGCTTTTTTAAGGATATTAATATTGTTTATGGCAAATCCATTATATCCATTTACTCGCTGAACGATTTCGTAAAAGAAAAAAGGCCTGTCACTTATGGGCTTAATGAATTTCTGAAGGAGATAAGTATCTTCTTCTTTGTCGATTAAAATGCCTCCATTCTCCAATTCATCAATATTGATTTCCTCAAATTCTTTCTTGGTTCTTAACAATTCATAATAGGACGGCGGAAATTTGACAAATTCTACACCATTACTTGTCAATTGGTTGATTGCCTCCATTATGTTATCGGTAGAAAACGCCAGGTGATGTACACCGGGGCCGTATGTGTCAATATTTTTTTGAACTCTCGATTCTTTCAAATATGACTCGGGCTCAGCCAATACCATCGTTAAATTTTTATCAAATGATTGATTTACCCTTAATGTCATCCCTGTTTTATTTTCCTCACTAGTTTCAAATGCCTGGGCTAAGTTTATGTCTAATATTTTTGACAAGTGCTCTGACCAGCTCCTGCTTTCATTTATTCTAAGTTCGCTTGCGATATGGTCTATACTTTTTAATAAAGAGGCATTTTTAGTTGATGGTTGATTGTATAACTTAAATCCGGGTTTAAAAGGTCCCTGGTATTTCGAGCGATCAATGAACATTATTTCACAACTGTCAAAAAGCTTAATAGTCGCATCTTCAACGTAGCCAAATTCATCTTCCCGTTTTTGAGGCATTTTGATTGGGATTGCGCCACGTCCAATACAATCGGAGAAAACCTGAGGCACATCTTCTGCCACCAACGCAATCCTTTTTACACCACAATAATTTTGATTGATAAATGAAGTGACTTCACCGTTGCCTGCGTTGTTCCTGGTAGGAAACGAAGATGTCAGAACAAGCGTTATATCATTGCTTTTAATAACAAAACTAGAGTTTCCTAGGTTTCCGGATTCGGAATCAGAGAAAGCTAAATACTCAAAACCGAGAGCCTGGCAATGCCAGTAAGCCAGTATTTTCGCCAATGGAGTGTATATCTCCACATAGTCAATTTTGTATTCCTCTAAAATGTGATTTTTCATACTATAAATTAGTTTACCATTTCAATAATTGTGTTTTTTATAGTGCTTTCGACTTTATATTTTAAGTAAAAAGACAATTGGCGAATGCCAAGCTCTATTTCATTTAGTGATAAGTTCGAAAAAGTCAACCTAATTTGATTTTCGCCTCCACCATTGAGGTAGAAGTTTCTCATTGGGCAGAATATAACATTGAATTTACTTGCACTTTCGAAGACTGCTCCGTTATCTACGGAAAAGGGCACATTCATTTTTATAAAAAAGCCTCCATCTGGAATGTTCCAGGAAATATCTGCCGCCCAATTATCAGAATATGCACCGATATATTGATTTAGTTTCGCTATCATCTGGTCTCTTTTTCGTTTGTAGCTTTCAAACTTAGGCTTACTCCAGTCACTCAAACTACAGTTTAAATCCAACAACACGCCACCAAGAATCGCTTGACTTATAGTCGATGTATTATTAGTCAACTGTGCTTTAACCTTAACAAGTTCATCAATTAACTGTATCATTTTGCCGGATTCATTTTCTATCGTTTGGTCTGAACCAATAAGTCCGATTCGTAAACCCGGGAATATTGATTTCGAAAACGATCCAACATATATTACCCGTTTAAACTTATCTAATGATTTTAGCGTCGGATTTTTTTCTGGGCATAAGTAAAACTATTGTAAACACTATCCTCAATGATTAAAAAATTGTATTTATAGGCTAATTCTAGCAATTTTAGACGATTGCCAATTGGCATGCATGAACCCGATGGATTCTGGTAATCTGGAATTACATAAACAAGCTTGACTCTTTTGCCAGAATTGTTAACCGCAATGACTTTATTTTTTAATTCTTCCAAATTTATCCCCTCTTCATCACAGGATATACCGCCAATTTTGTAGTCAAAAATCTTTGCAAATGAACTAACCCCTATATAACTTGGATTCTCCATTAAAATAACGTCATCTTCCCGATTACAAATTGCAGAGACAATTATTGAGAACGCTTCCTGCGCTCCTGCTGTTATAATGGTGTTTTCCGGTTTAATAGTTATATTCTCATCGTTCTTTAAATAATCACTGATAATTTCATTTATTATCCCTTTGGTCTTATTATATTGCCCAATTCCATTTATCACTGTCTTTTTATCCTGGCCTGTCTTTTCAGCTAAATAGTTTACAAAGAGATTATATTTACTGATGTGGTCGTCTACTTCAAAAAAAGTTTCATCTGGCTGGCCTGCAACAAAAGACAATGCATTTGGAAATTGAAACTGAATTCCATTTAAAAAACCAATTACATCATTAAACCCTCTTCCCAAATGAATATTGACCGAATAATTTCTAAGTGAGAAATCGTCGTCTGGAATTAATAGGTTGCCTATAAGCTTTTGCTCCAATGTTGCCAGACTGCTAAAAAGATCATCGAAAGAATCTATCACGAAATACTCGAGTTGAATTTTAAAACTATCAAAGAGGGACTTGAATATATGATCAACATCAAACGAATGTTTAGGAACCTTTTCATTACTTACGTTCAAAATCTCTTCTACTGAGGTTATCACCGCTCCTCCATAAGGTTTACACTCTCCATCTTCCCTTATCAGACCCATTTCGTATGTGAACCAATAAAGACGTCCTAGTATATCGATGGCCTTCTCATTATTGATATATTTCAGCGCAATTATGCTATAAGCCGTCAAAAATTTAGTAAATTTTTCATCAGTTAACAGTGGCAAATGCCCAAACACATCATGAAAAATATCCGGCTGTTCACTAAAATCCATTTCAGACGGCTTTCTGATATAGACTGTGATGGGGTAAGTCTTTTTGGCTAACAGCAAGAAAAAGTCTTTAGTTGACAACAGTCCTGTCACAGGAACCAGAGTCCAGCCAGATATCGATTTCAATTTATTGCTTACTTCAGCAATATCGACGATGCTTTCATGATCCAACTGAAGTTTATCGAGTCCGGAAAGATATTCCTTCGCAAGTTTTCCGGCATGTAATTGTCGATGTCTATTGCACAGGGTAGCCCAGGTTCTATGATCATCTACAGAATAGAGATTGAAATCTTGAAAATCTAAAATTTTTTCCATGACTAATTTAATTTAAACTTTATATGAGTTAAATATTTTTCGAGCGTTTTTAAGACATTCTATCCGCGGGGCCGGAATCAGAACGTTTTTCCATAGTTCAGAATAGTGTTTGGATCAAATATTTTTTTGATCCTATTCATTAATTGAAGATTTGTATTTGAATATTGAAGTTTCATGTAAGGCTGTTGCAAAAAGCCAATACCATGCTCGCCGGATAATACTCCTCCTATCGAAATTGCGTATTTAAAAATTTCCGTGACGGCTTCATCGATAACATCGACTGATTGACTTCTTTCCTTTTCTAAAGACAACATGAAATGAAGGTTTCCATCCATAACATGCCCGAAATAAACATAGTCTATTTCATATAATTCACAAATCAATTCCGCTCTTGTTATAAATTTGCAAAGGCAAGATAGAGGGACACATGCATCAATATCTCGGTAAATTCTGCCTTGATAAGTCAGGGCGTTTCCGATATTAAATCTTAATTTCCAAAGTTTCTCCCGTTCCATTGCCGTTGTTCCTACTAAAATATCAGTTTGAGTATGACGAGATAATATTGTAGCGAGGATTTCCATCTCGTATCGAAGAATGCTATTGTCCGCGGCTTGCAATTCTATTAGAATTTGGGTGCGTAAGTCATCCTTTTTCCCCAAGAAGTTTGAAGTTAATTCGATGGCCTTTGATCCAATTAATTCAACCGCTGAGGGTGATAAACTAGAACTCTTTAATTCTACTACAAAAGCAATAGCATCAGCGAAGCTGTCAAAAGTTGCCAGTAAAGTTGCCACGGATCGAACTAAAGATGCGGGCAAAAGTTTGTAAACAACCTTAGTTATTACCCCCAGTGTGCCTTCACTTCCAACAAATAACTGAGTAATGTTTAAACCGGATGAGTTCTTTTCAACGTTTGAGGAAGTCCAAAATATTTCCCCTGTCGGCAATACAACTTCCAAATTCAAAACATAATCGGAAGTTTTTCCGTATTTACAAGAATTAATACTTCCTGCGTTTTCGGCAACATTACCGCCTAAAAACGAAAATGATCGGCTTGATGGCGGAACAGGAAAGAATAAATCCATTTGCTCTGCGGCGACACACAAATCTTGAGTAATAACGCCGGACTCAGCAATGACAATTAAATCATTAGCGTTTATTTCAATTATTTTATTCAGCCTTTCAAGCGATAAAACGATGCCACCGTTTACAGGTATGGCACCACCTGTCACTCCGCTTCCACCGCCTCTCGGGGTAACTGGAACCTTCAAATGATTACAAAGAACTAAAATTTTTGAAATTTCTTCTGCAGAACCTGGCTTTAATAGAATGTCAAAAGAATGGGATAAATCGAGAGTCTGATCCTTGCTATAGGGATGTAAAGAATCTTTATCTGTAAAAACAAAATCGCGTCCACAAATTTCAATAAGTTTGGTTAGGAAACTTTCAGTATCATTTAACATTTTACAACGGGTAGAGGGAATTTTTATAGGAAGTGAAAAATCACTTTTAATAAGGGAGAAGTATAACAGGGCTTTATTTTCCCTCAGGCGGCTCGGTACCGGCTGGCAGTCAGATTTATTTTGCTTTTTTCCTCTGAAATTAAATTATTTGTCGGAATGTCAACCAAAATGTTTCGATTTAGTAAATCAACCCTAACTAATACCATATTATTTCCACGATGTTGAACCACTTCGCAAGTTAGGCCATTTAAAATGCCATGCTCAATAGTAATCACCTCTCCTGCTTTGAAAGATTCTGTCGTAACTCCAATATTAATTTCAGGTGAGTTAAGTATTTTCAATTGATCAATCACACTAACAGGAATTATGGCCGGATACTTGCCAAATTTTATAAATCCAGAAACGCCCTCTATCTTTTGGCATGCAATATATTCGGATGTTGACGTCAAATAGACAAATATGTAGTTAGGAAAAAGCGGCAGGGTAACCTTTTTCTTTCGGTCATGCCATTGCCTGAAGGAGTTATAGGTAGGCAGGAAATTTTCAATGTTACTTTTCAGTAACAAACCGGAAATTTTATTCTCCAAATTCGATTTTACGTACACAAGATACCAGCCATTGGTAAATTTGTTCAAAGGTTTAGGCATGAAATAAATGTAAATTAAAATTGATTAAGCTGACTTTTTGATATAAAGCTATCGCTCCAACATGTACCATTTCTTATGGAACATATATTAAAGGGCATTTATTAAAGAAGATTTCAGTCGGTAAATGGACTATAATAACTTGCCGCAAAATACATTTTTTTTGGAAAAAATATTTCGCATTTGATTTTTTTAAAAAAATAATTTGAACTATATTGTTAACTGTTAATTCACAATTATATTACAATGGCCTTATTATTTAATTAAATTTTGGTAGTATTTCCGGTTATACCAATCTTGCGACCTATAGTTAAAACGTATGACTACCTTTCCTAATCTTATTAAATCTTTTATCGTATTATGCCTTTCGGCTTATCTGATTTTTTCGATGGTTGCATTATCAATGAACTACTCGACTTGGACCAGGCATTTACAATTGGGTTGCAAAATTGCTATTGGACTTTTCGCGTTAACATTATTAACACTTCAAGGAACTGTCAAGGAATGAATTGGCAGCTTTGATTTCAGGCAGTAAAATCAAAGCGTTAAATCACATGATAAATCGAGTCTTGACCAATTTTTTTGGGGGGAAAAGTCCCGTTACTACTAAATAGATGCAAAACTCAATAGATTGATTTTAGCTCCCCGCTGAAGCGACCATTTGTTTTCATGGAAATGCCTGGATGTTGAGAGAAGGGAAATTATCAATTAATGCGATCAGGATTTAATGAAAAACACATGGCTTCTTATTGTATTTGATTTAAACCAGCATCCGCCTCAAAAAAATCAACAAAATTGCTGATCATAAAACTTTAGACTAAAAACCGGTTACTATATAAATTAATTCAATGAATTTCATAGCTACTGTTGTCTGAGTAATTCATTAGTATCCTATAGTGAAAATAAATTCTTTTACACCGGGCACAACTGTCTGTTGTTGGAATAATTTTATTTTAGTCAATAAGGGCGCTTCCGTACCTTTTGATCTTACCCCATTCAAAAATGCTTCCGTTAATTGCTTTGATCAGAATATTAATGTAAACCAATAACATTAAATGTCGAAGTATAAGACGCTGAAGAAATACCAAAATAACAGTTAAGCACTTTTCTTTGCATTTAACCAACGTGATAATCCCCGTTAATGAATCTAAAACGATGAATGATATGTAGAAATATACAAAGGACGACGAAAGCTTGCCTGTCAGGAGCAAGTACAGATATTTATAATCAAGAAACGGGACAATCGCGGGTAAAATCAAATCAAAGATCCAAGTATATGGAATGACAAGGTACCTAAGAAATTTATTCTCATGAGAAAAAAAGAATTTCTATACTTCGTTAATACCTGTAAATTTCCAACTATCCATCTCACCCGCTGCCTGCAAAACATCTTCAATGTTGCCGGCGCTTCAGTAAAACCTATTGCATCCAGTGAATTTTTAATAACGAATCCTCTTTTGATAATTCGAAATGTCAAATCAGAATCCTCGGTGAGCGTACCTGAAGAGTATCCCCCAACCTGCTTTATAATAGATGTCCTAAAAGCGCCGACAGCACCAGGTACTACAAGTATTCCATTAACAGAGTCAAAAATTGATCTTACGTAATTTTGATTGGTAACATATTCGATGTTCTGAATTTTCGTAATGAGGTTAATTCTATTACCAACCTTAACATAGCCGGCAACGGCCGCTACGTCCTTGTTATCGAAATACGGAAGAAAGGAATTTATGATATTGGGTTTAACTAAGGTATCTGCATCGATACAAATAATGATTTCCCCAGTTGATGCACTGATTGCATTATTTAAGGCTTCCGCTTTACCTAAGTTTGTTTGAGATAATATTACAAAATTGTCATATTGTCCAAAATTCCGTTCTACTAACTGCAAAGAATCATCGGTTGACCCATCGTCAATTACAATTACCCGAAAGTTTGAATAATTAATAACGGAAAGACTTTTTAAGGTCTTTAAAATAACATCGGATTCATTGTACATAGGAACAACGATATCGACGGGAGTTGCATTTTCATAAACAATATGATCGTACGGGCTTATATTTCCCTTATTTTTCCTACCTAAATATACGGATATAGCGACTCTTAAAACAGTAACTAAACTTATCAGCTTTACAAATAACATTATTTATGATTTCATGAAACTAACTATTTAGCATACCATTTTATCTCCGATAATAATTGAACCAAATATATTTTATTTTTTATAAAACATTTATTCTTTTCACTTTTATATTTATGTAAAATCTTAGTTATGGTTTAATGCATGACAGTTTTAATCTCGTTTGTATCATTGGTATTTTTAATCCGGCATTCTTATCTCATATTTTTCGACTATAGCTTCAACTCAATTAAGTTTTGCGTTAATCTCCCGTGTCAAAATTGCCGGACATAAAATTCAAAATAAAGATAGAAAGCTCTCTTTTTTGAGATAGCGTAGAAAGCCAGGAAATTGTATTTATTTTCCAGCATGAACTCGCAAAATTCCGACCATGAATAAAAAGATTTGTTAAAAGGCCCAATGATTAGTCTTTATCCATACACTTTCTCATTCGGTTTAACGTCAACCACGATAAGTACTCATAAGATTAGCAATAATATAATTTCAGATCGTCGGTTTATTTAAAATATAAACTGATTGATAGTATTGTTATTTATTATAACTTTAGAACGAAGAATAAACAGTCCTTAAAGTGAAGTTGGGAGTGCTAAAGCAAAATAAAGTTATGACAGTAATTTAATCAAGCGGCACATCAGATTTCAACCTACCTATCAAAATATTTTTTTAATATACCATGCACAAAATTCCACAAATCATCCATCAAACCTGGAAAACCTCTGATATTCCCGCCTCATTGCAATCTTTGTCTCAATCTTGGAAATCTAAGCATCCCAATTGGGAATATAAACTTTGGACCGATGAGATGAATAGGAATTTTATAGTTGAGAATTTCCCTGAGTTTTTAGCAATTTACGGCTCGTACGAATACAATATCGAAAGAGTCGATTCGGTAAGATATTTTATCCTATACCATTACGGGGGCTTATTAGTTGATCTCGACTTTGAGTGTTTGAAAGATGTTACTCCTTTACTTGAAGATGCCACATGTATTTTCGGAGTCGAGACAGAAGCACATTGCCCGATACATAATAGGACGATGATTATATGTAATGCGTTTATGGCGTGCTCAGCGAAGAATAATTTTATGAAACAATTTTGCGATGAATTAAAAAAAGATGTTCAGCCATCTTCTCAAAATTGTCCATCTTGGCAAAAAGTTCTTGAAACAGCTGGTCCTTTTAAGTTGACAGACATTTACGATAATTTTCACGATAAAACTTACCTGAGCCATTGCAAACTAAAACCAGTGAAGCATATGCGGTACACTATTTTATGGGATCCTATGCAGCTGAATTAGTGTGAGATCTTACAGTTATTGACTGGGACAACTCAATACATTCACCAATATCGCAAAGTATACATCAAATTTTAGGCGACTTTTACTTGCTTTTTATTTCAGGAAAAGAGATTAATGAATTTCAGTAATCACGAATTGGTATTTTCAAGATTCACATCAGCATAGGGATTATCCGAAATTCTAATAAAAAAACCGACGGCTGAAATTATTAAGTTAAACTGTATCGAGATAATTTAACAGTAGCCGATTCACAGATGAATACTTAACAAAATCATAAATAGATTAGAGTAAAAAACATCCAATTTTGACTAATTAGATATTGCAATTAATTCGTTTTCATAAAGTGCAATCTCTAAAATATGCCTTCTTCTCCCTTTTTTGAAGGTCGTATATCACTGTAACATGGAATTTCCTATCAAAACTATCGCAACCGAGCGTCAATTTACTGAGTTTGAATATATTCGTGCAAATAATGTTAAATTCAATAATCTACGAGGTATTATTGAATTTTCATATAGCCCTGTCCCTTACATAGACAATGTTTTCATTAACCTGGTCAGAAAACACGAAAGCCTTCGCACCTCATTTTCTTATGAAAATAACAAGTTATATCAGATAATTCACAGCGAAGATTCGATTCCTTCGCCTGAAAATTATGTTAACATCATTGAAAACCGAGAAAATGTCAGTTTAGATAAGCTTTTTAAGACCGAACTAGAAAAAGGTTTCGATTATTCAACCTGGCCATTATTTAGAATTTTAATTACTCAGATCGAACATGAAAAATATCTGTTGGCATTCCTAATAGATCATATCATATCGGATGGAAAATCATTGGAAATATTAAAATCCGAGATTACCGACATGTGTGATAAGTTAAAATCTAAACTTCCAATAGTTTACGAGCCTCAATCATTTCAGATGAAGGACCATGCATTATGGGAAGAAAAATTCAACAGTAGTGAATTGGGGGTAAAAAATCTCAAATATTGGAAAAAAGAATTTGAATGGCTAGAGGAAAATACCTTAGATGACTTAATTCCCTTTAAAATCAGGCGAGACAAAAATTTGATAAAAGAGCCAACCGGTTGTTTGGATATCTTTTTAACAAATACAATGTTAGAGAATGTTAAAACCGTTTATAAAAATATAAATTTATTTATCTTAAGTGTTATAATTTACTGGCTATTAAAAATCTCCAAAAAACGAAATATAATTGTTGCTATGCCTTTTTCGTCAAGAGAGACGTCTGAACTTGAGCATGTCGTTGGATATCTGATTTCCGCATTATATATCCATGTTGATTTGAGAATTAATCAAGTTAATACTTTTGAAGAATTGATGCTATTAGTTGGAAGAAAATATAGTAATGCTTTAGATCATCGTAATTATTCCAGAAGAAAATCCGTTTCTGTCGATCCCTATTCCGCTGCAATGATCAATAACTTAACCTACCGATTTTTTGATCATGATTATAAAGAATCAACAAAATCTCATTCACTACACTACAGCGCATGCTTTTATCCTTTTAAATTTAGTTTCGTCTACTTTAAAAATGGGCGTTTAATAATATGTGATTACGATAGAAAAAGATTCCCTGAAAATTTCATATTGAATAACTTCACCGAGTTCGTTAACTCATTCCACGATTTACCGGATAATCGATTTGCACCTTTAGATCTATAATTTTCTTCAATCCTACAATCCAAACCCCGAGATATTTTAGCTATAAATTAAAAAATAAGCAATATAGGTTTAAGTGTGAGGCTTTTGCAATCTCAACTGGCGTTAATGGAACTTCATATTAAAAAAATCATACAGATAATTAATTACTTACCTTTGAGATAAATTTAATATAAAATCGGGCCCATGCAAACTTGTGTTAGCTACCGGATATCCCGTTAAATTGAACAATTCGATTTAGGACAAAAAAATGAATTCTCGTCTGATTTCGGAATAATCTAGTGCGGCCAAAAATTTGTTCATATATTAGTCACGCCGTTTTCTAACTTGGAAAACTTGTTGCGTAGGAAAATTGATCCATTGTGTTTACGGAATACCATTCATGAGGATAAATCGCCGAATATTCTGACTGACTTAATGCTATCAATTTTTGCCATAGATTATTAAAATCTTCAATATCATTGGTTAATTGGTTAATAACCAAAGGATTTAACACTTGCATTCCAGAACAGTATATTTCTGATGGTGAATCGCGCGTTAGACTATGTACAATGCCCTCGCTCCCATTTATAAAATCACCTTCAATTCCAGGGACGGGTTTGACTGGTATTACCATACACGGCGGGCTTCCAAGTGAGAGATATTCTCGATGACTACGGCCCAAGCTTCCCAACGAAGTAAGGAAATCGGCATCAGAAAAACATTAGGAGGGACGAGGAAACAATTGATATTTCAGTTTCTCCTGGAAACCTTTTTTCTTACGCTCTCTGCTGTGGTAATTTCCCTGGGGATAACACCGATTTTACGACATATTTTTTCGGAATTCATTATTACAGACGTAAAAATTGATTATCTACAAATTCAAATAATTGTCTTTTTATTAACATTAACAATTGCAGTTAGTCTTATATCAGGTTTTTATCCAGCAATTCTGCTTTCTAGTCACAAGCCAGTCAAGGTGCTAAAGAATCAAAGCAGTACGAGCCCAAGTCAGACCAGGGACGCGGTTTTACGAAAGACTTTAACTACGACCCAGTTTATTGTAGCACAATTCTTCATTATGGCTACAATTCTTGTAAGTAAACAAATTCATTTTGCGTTAAATAAAGATTTAGGTTACAAAAAAGACGCTATAATCTTTATCAATACCTCTTGGCGAAATAGAACTATGCAGAGACAGTATCTCTTTAGAGATCGTTTAAGAGCAATACCTCAAATTGAATTGGCAGCCCCTGCCAAATCAATTTTATAGGATTCGACTTTATTCCGGAAGATTAGTTACACAAGCATAGTTGATGACGCGTTTTTGCACCCATTACATCAATCCATTATTTGATAAAAACCAAATTAGACAAAGGTCGTAATGTAAGGTAACGCGGTCAGAATCTGGCGAAATGCCCTAAGACCCTTTCTGCATTGTTCTGGACTATTATCAGCGCTGTTTTTTTATCTGTTCGTTCTGTTTGGCCTGGTAATGGAAAAGCGGTAACTGCGCTTAAAGGTTCTTTTATCCCTTATTACTTTTGCGTTATGAACTATGCGGTGCTAGCCGGCATTTTCCGCTATTTTAGCACTAGGTAAAGAGCGGTTGGGGAAAAAGCACAGTGAAAGCAGTAAAACATTGATTATAAGCTTAAAAGATCATTGTTTTATAGATTAATGCGTTAAACACGTAAGAACATAACCCGATATAAAAGCACCTAATGATAGAATCTTCGCAAGTACCTTGTAAAATCACCCTAACTAACATGGAAAAAATAGTTTATGGATCCGGTAAAAATTAAAATCCGATATCTTGATACAGCTAGCTGGCAGCCTGCTACCACCTGTAACTTTACTATAGGTACTGGGGCTGATGTATGGAAAATTAAAATTGCCGATCATCTTTTGTTTATCGGCGAGCTCACAAAATTATTGCTGCCTGATGAAATAAATCGGGCCGGAAGGTATCACCGTGAAAAAGACAGGCAGCGCTTTATTGTGAGCCGGGCTGCCTTAAGGGTCATATTAGGCAAATACATGGGCCTGCACCCCCAGGGTATCCACTTTGAGGCCGGCCCTAATAAAAAACCTTTTGTAAAAACTACCGGCGCTGCAGTTAACTATAGTGTATCCCATTCTGACGAGTGGGTAACGCTCGCTGTATCAAAAATCGAAGTTGGTATCGATACAGAGATAATTGACAGGTCATTCGCCTATAAAGAGATCCTTGCCGATAATTTTAGCGAGAAAGAAATCTATTTCATCAATAAGGACCGTCCTACAGAAACATTCATCCTTTTATGGACGCGCAAAGAAGCCATAGCCAAGCTTACAAGCCAAGGCTTGGATGAGAGGCTTAAAGAGATCCCGTGCCTCAATGGAGATCACCAGACAAATAGCAATATCGTTAATTCATCTAAAGCGATACAGCTTGTAAGTTTCAGACTTGATAGCAACAATTTAGCAACCTTGGCTTACGAAAGCGATTCGCCGGCAAATATTCAATTCCTGGATATCAATTGCGGCGATTTTTTCGTCAAGATGAGAACGACCTAACAAGGCTTCTCTCGTCCCATGAAAGCGCGCTCCGCTACAAAGAAATCTTGCTGAAAACCTTCAATATATTTGGGGGCCCAGACCCAAGCATCGATAATTGTGCCACGAAGAGTGCTCAATTAAAGCCAGTTTTTCAACGGATAATAACATGCTTTAAAGTTTCAATACTACCTTGCAAATAATACGTAGATAGTAATCAGTAGATTCAGTTGCTTGACCGGTATATAAAAAACGTTAACAGAGTGAATTTTACATGTATGTTTTACCATTGTTTTACCAAAAGAAATTATTAATTATAAACACCTGGTAATCAAACAAATCAAACAAACAAAAGTCAGATTCTGGCTCTAAAGATTGAGGTTCGAGTCCTTGTAGAGCCAATACTGTACATCGTATTTTGCGAGCTTATTCCAAGGTGATAAAATCAATTGAGAATTTTCTCTAACTAAAAAACACCTAATTAACATAATATCAACAGCTAATTAATCATTCAATTTGCTAACTTTAGGATTTAGATTATTGAGCAGTACTAAAGTTTAGCAGATGAGCGATCAGCAATTGTGGGCATCATTTTTACAAGGAGACCAACAAGCCTATCAAAACATCTATGCGCTTTATTATCAAAACCTTTACAGCTACGGGCTCAGAAAAACCAACGAGCCAGAACTGGTTCGCGATTGCATCCAGGATTTATTTGTTAATTTATGGACGAGCCGCAACAAATTAAACACTACAGATAATATCAAATTCTATTTACTGGCCTCTTTAAAAAACCTATTGATAAGGGCCAGTACCAATAATGTCCGCTGGCAGAGTATCTCTGCCGAATCGTTAAACCAGTTTCAGTTAGAGTTTAATTTAGAGTCTGATTACATCCGTAAGGAAAATATGAGTTTGCAGTCCAAAATGCTGATGGATGCGTTGGATCAGTTAACCCCACGTCAGAAAGAAGTGTTGTATCTGCGCTATTTTGAGGAATTAAGCTTTGAAGAAATTGCCGACCTGCTGGATATATCTGTTAGAGCCGTTTACAAATTAGGTTACCGGGCCATTGATGCACTCAAAATAATTTTAAATCTCTCTAAAGCCAATATTTTATTGCTACTGGCTACTTGTCGCATAGAAATTTTCCAATCTACAAGGCACTTTTTAAGATAATATTAAATTATTTAAAATTTTTCTGTTTTTCATGGGTCAAAATGAATAGGAAAATGCTTTGTACTATTATAATACTTCAAAGTGCTTAATTATACATGCAGAAATTTAACGATTACTCGTTTGACGACTTTTTAGAAGACCTTTCATTCATCAGATTTGTAAAACAAGGGCCGCAAAGCCATGATGATGTATGGCAGCAATGGGTTGTCAGCAACCCGCCTAATATTTCTATCTATAGTCAGGCCAGAGTGTACGTTTTAACTGCCATCAGCATTAATCCAATTAGTGATACAGAAGGTAACAAAGCTGATGTATGGGCTAAGATCAACCAACGCATTACCCGAGAAACCAAAGTAATAACCATAAGAAGTAGGATAAAGATCTGGAGCTATTCCGCTGCGGCGGCATTGCTGTTGTTTGCCTGCGGTTACTGGTACGTTACTTCACAAATTACTATACAAACCGGCTTTGGCGAGCAGCGTACTGTTACACTCCCCGATAACAGTATCGTGAAGCTGAATGCCAATTCGAGCCTGCGTTATTTCCGTGCCTGGAAATGGCACGGCATGCGCGAAGTATGGCTAAATGGCGAGGCCTATTTCAAAGTGCAGCACCTTAATAAACATCCGGAGCAAGTTAAACCAGCAGAGCGCTTTATGGCCCACGCCGGTGATATACAGGTACAGGTATTGGGTACAGAATTTAACATCAAAAATCGCCGCAACCATATTATCGTGTCGTTGATGAAGGGCAAGATCGGCATCGGCACAAAGCAATCTGCGCAACTTATCCTGCAACCGGGCGAGTCCGTTAAATACCAGGATCAAAAGATGATCCGCACGTCAATCACCCGTATGAGCAACCAGCCGCTGGCATGGACTAAAAACCAGATGGTTGTTAATGGTATAACCGTATCCGGCATCATCGAAAACTATGAAGATACATATGGAGGCCGCATCATATTGGAAATTCCTGCGCTTGGTAACAAACGTATAGACGGCACAATTTCCATGATCAGTAAGGATGCCACGCTTTACATGCTGGCTAATCTACTTAATGGTACCGTTGAACAACGCGGCGACAACACTTACTACATTAAACAAAACCATGTAAAATAATTAACTAATAAACCCCAACTATTTAAACTATTTACTATGCACAAAACCATTACCCGCTTAGCGGGATGCCTGTTTCTTGCCTTGTTTATAAGCTGCTGTTTCAGCGCTTCCGCACAAAAAACATCTTCACAAATCCCACTTAGTGAAGCTGTTAAAGAAATTGAAACGAAGTTTAAAGCACAGTTCGCTTATGAACATGGCTTGCTTGATAATAAGTTTACTACCCGTACACAATTAAAGGGCAAATCACTTGAAGATGTTTTAAAGAATGTGTTATACCCCAATAACCTTATATTTTTATACGTTAGTGAAAATACCTACTCCATTGTAGAGCGTAACAGCGCTTTTTTTACAGGCATGGCGCCGGGAAATACCCTAGCTACCACTGCACCTAAATCTAATTCCCGAGATGAAGCGCGCACTTTACGTGGCAGGGTTACCGACGAAAACGGTATACCTATAGCTTATGCCAGTGTTTGGGTTAAAGGCACCAACCAGGCAAATAAAACCAATGACGAAGGCGATTTCCTTTTACCTGCCGTTAAGAGCAGCAGCATAATTTCAATCAGTATGGTTGGCTATAACAGCCAGGAAATTATGGTTGGCGATCAGTTTAAGCTTACTGTAAAGCTACTGGGCGGCAAAACAATGCTTAACGAAGTAAACATCATTAGTAATGGTTATCAAACGACATCTAAGGAACGCTCGACAGGATCGGCGGCTATTGTTACCAGTAAAGACATTGAGCTCCATCCGCAAACTAACCTGTTAGACCGTATCGAAGGTTTGGTTCCCGGTGTGCAGATCAATGTTTTATCAGGCGACCGTGGCTTTTTCTACCAAAGCGGATCCACTACAGCCACCACAGCAATTGCCCTTAGAGGAGGCACACGTACAGTTGGTATCAACGATTATAGTGCTACAATACGTGGTAAAAGCACATTAACAGGCGAGGCTACCCCCTTAATAGTACTAGATGGTGCTATTACAGAGCTAGACCTTTCTACGCTTAACCCTAACGATGTTGAAAATATCACCTTTTTGAAAGATGCAGCGGCAGCCTCTATATGGGGTGTACGAGCAGCTAACGGCGTTATTGTAGTAACAACTAAAAAGGGCAAAAAGAACCAAACCCCGGCTATAAACTTCTCTACTGCGCTTACTTTCGGTGAGAAGCCGGATATTAGTTACTATAAAACTATGACTTCCGCACAGCAACTTGGTTATGAAAAAGAATTGGTTACGCGCGGTTTTTTAACAGCAATTCCCGCAACCGACTACAATTCAGCAAGCTACCTGGTATCTCCAGGCACTTATCTTGCACAGCAACTGGCGGCAGGTACTATCAGCCAATCACAGTACAATGCACAGGTAGCTTCATTAAGCGCTATTGATAACCGCACGCAAATCTCTAAATACTTTTACCAGGGAGAGCAAAGCCAACAATATAATTTCTCTATGAATGGTGGCAGTGAAAATTCCACCTATTACTATGGTGTATCCTATAGCCGTGAAAGGCCTACCGAAGTAAGGGACAACGGCAAACGTTTAACAGCTACATTTAATAACAGCTGGAAATTGTTTAACTGGGCTACGCTGTCAACCAGTTTAAAAGGATCTTTCTTTAACCTGGCAAACAATGGCATGAACCTGTATTCTTTGTATACCCCATCAAGCAGTACCCTGATGCCGTATGAACTGGTAGCAGATGCCAACGGAAATGGAATATCATATGATCGTTTAAACCCAACTTATACTTCTACACTTCCGTCTAAGTATAAAAACTGGCAGTACAACTACCTGAACGAGCTTGGGTACAACGATAACACCGAGAAAGACAATAATTATATTTTCAACATTAACCTGAAAGTCCCAATATATAAAGGACTATCAGCCAGCGGTATTTATACCAATGAGCGTACCTTCAGCGCAGTAAGAACCTACCAAAGCCCTGATAGCTACTACATGCGCAACATTTTAAATTACTTTACAGCCCCAACGGCACTTAGTAATAGTTTAGGCATTAGCAATGGCGGATATTTAAATCAAATAAATACCAACCAAAACAACTACAGTGTACGCGCACAACTTGATTACAATTACACGTTTGGCAAGCATCAGATCACAGCTCTTGCCGGTACAGAAATGCGTGAAACCAACAATGGTCAAAACACATTTGGCTTGTGGGGATATAACCCTCAAACAGGTTTAAGTAATAGCAATATCAATTTTAGCTCTACACCTACCTACACCTACGTTGCAGGTTTCAGCCCAACTGATGTTACCGGCTTTTACTATGGTGGTTATCCAACTGCTACTGACATGAAAAGGCGCTTCCTTTCTTACTTTGGTAACGCTGCTTATACTTATAATAATAAATACATCATTTCAGGAAGCGTACGTTATGACGATTACAATAACTTCGGCCTTGATCGTAAATACCGTGCTACTCCTCTTTGGTCTTCCGGCTTCAAGTGGAACATCAATCAGGAAGAGTTTTTAAAAGATATAAGATGGATAGACCAACTAGCGCTTCGTGCTACTTATGGTGTTAATGGGAACCTGTCCCTTTCAACCTACCCATATACTTATATCAGCCTGGGATCATCAGATCAAACTACCGGCCAAACTTATGCTTCAATTATTTCACCTGCTAATCCGCAGCTAAGGTGGGAAAAAACTTATGTGACCAACTTTGGGCTTGATTTTGGACTATTTGGCAATCGTTTAAATGGTACAATAGATGTTTATACTAAAACCGGTAAAGATTTACTTTACGCTTTTCCAACGAGTTCTGTTTACTTAGGCAATACCAGCCCGACCCTAACCCGAAATGCGGCTTCAATGAAAAATCATGGTATTGATGTTGGGCTTAACGGTACAATATTCAGAAATAAAGATTGGGACTTTGGTGCAGGCGCAACCTTTGCTTACAACACTAATAAAGTAACCAGCAGCTATTTTAGTGAGGCATTATATGCTAATTATTATGGATATGCTCCTCAAGCGATATCTTACATAGCCGGATACCCTACCGATAAATTATTAGTTTACCGTAACGCAGGTTTAGATGCCAACGGCCTTACTCAGATTTATGATCATAGTGGCAACACAGTAAAAGCATCTCAATCGACGCTTGGCTCCTTATCTGACTTGAAATATGCCGGTCGTACAACTGCCCCTTATTATGGCGGCTTTAATACCACATTACGTTACAAAAGATTCTCGCTTTTCAGCCAGCTTACTTATCAGTTTGGCAGCGTATTTCTTAAACCAAGCATCCAGAACTATATAACATCTCCTTACGGTTCAGTAAAATATGATCTTAGCAAAGATATAGCCAAACGCTGGCAGGCCCCTGGCGATGAAGCTAAAACAGTTGTACCAGGCCTAAATGGACCACCTACCCAGGTAACTTATAGTTTATACAGATATCAAAATTCCGACATTAATGTATTAAAAGGAGATTATATCCGCATGCGTCAGTTAACACTTAATTACCAGTTATCTGGTGCATGGATGACGAAATTTAAGATCAAATCGGCACAGGTAGGCGCAACTGCAAACAACCTTGGCTTGCTATGGACAGCAAACAAAGAAGGTTATGACCCGGATTTTACCGGCTATGTTGGTGGCCAACGCGGTTTACCGGCGGCCCGTTCTTATACTCTTAACATTAACCTTAACTTCTAAAGCGCACGTCATGAAATCAAAATATTTTCTCTTAGTATTATTAGCGGCTGGTATGTCGTCATGCCGTAAATATGTTGATATAAAAACCCAGGGTACACTTGTACCTAAAGAGACAAGTAATTACCGTTACCTGCTTAACAATACCAGTGCTTATGAGCAAGGGCCAAAGTTAGATGACATTGCATCTGACGATGTGCAAATGGTTGATGGCAGCAGCCAGTTTAAAGCATTAAACGGATCTGATTACTATGGTTGGCTCCCTAAAGCCTATGTATGGAATCCGGTTATTTACCCTATTGGCCCTTACCAAACAGACGATGCCTGGAACGGCATGTACAACACCATCCTATACTGCAATACGGTAATAGAAGAAGTTCCGACAAGTACCGGTGGTACCGCTGCGGATAGAGCAGAACTAATTGCAGAAGCCAAAGTACACCGTGCAGATACTTACCTGATGCTGATGAATACCTATGCAAAGCCATATAATGCAGCAACAGCAGGCACTGATCTTGGCGTTCCATTAGTACTGATAGAAACTACCCAGCAGTCGCTTGCCCGCCCAAGCGCTCAATCTGTATATACTCAAATCATTACGGACCTTAACCAGGCGCTGCCTAACCTGCTTACGCAGCAAAATTTTAATACTATCCCTTCAAAAGCATCAGCTTATGGCGAACTGGCCAGATGCTATTTGTACATGAACGATTATGCCAATGCCAATAAATATGCCGACAGCGCATTGTTAACAAGAAGTACGCTTAATGATTATAGTGTTTCTTCAACGTTTCCATTACGTAAAAGCGATCCGGAAATACTTTTATCAAAAGTTGCTGTAGGTGGTGTTGGTTATGCGCCAACGATTATGCGTCTAAGTAATGACCTGCTCAACCTGCTTGGCACTACCGATCAGCGTTATGTACTGTTTACTAAAGATGCGCAAACTTTTGCGGCTTCGTATTCAGATGCTGGTGGCAGGTTCTTTTCACGCGACAGGATCAATAATGAAGCGCGGAACATTGGCCCTAATGTACCCGAAATGTTATTGATTAAGGCGGAATACTATGCCCGCAACAATGATATAACCAACGCACTTTTATGGGTGAACAAGCTAAGGCAAAAACGCTTTAAACCGGCAGATTACACTCCGGCCACGGCGAATACTCCTGCAGATGCGCTTAAAAATGTGATTGATGAAAGGCACCGGGAGTTCTTTTGCCGTATGCTGCGCTGGTGGGATATGCGCAGGTTAAAAAGCGAACCGGCATTTCAAAAAAATTATACCCGCGTTTTTGGCGGCGTAACCTATACGCTCGATCCGTCAAGCAACCGCTATGTGTTCCAGATACCACCTTATCAGGTTCAGTTAAATCCTGAAATGCAGCAAAATCCATAATACCGAAAAACATACATAATGATTAAACGAATTAAATTGTTGTTAGTATTGTCACTTATTGGGCTTTATAGCGTGGTAAGTGCACAGGATAAGCATTTTACATTTGAGCCTGAAACCCCAAAACCTGGCGAAACGGTTCAGATTACCTATGATCCGGCGGGTACGCCTTTAGCGGGAAAGAAAGACATTCAAGGAATTGTTTACAGTTATAATAATTACCATTGGCAGACGTCTGATCTGCCAATGCAACAATCCGGTAATGTTTACAAAGCAGCGCTTATCCTGGATAAAAAATGCGGTCTTGCTGCTTTCAAATTTAAAAGTGGCGACACAACCGATAATGGTAATGATCAGGGCTATGCGATCATGACCATAGACCCGGAACATCCCGGCGTAAATGCCGCGGGCGCCTATGCAGGCTGGGGTTTATTAAGATCACAAAGCCGGGGCTATGGTGTACCTGGTTACTACAAAAATCTGGCAATCAGCGATACCGCCTTTTATTTCTGGATGAACAATGAAGTAAAATGGCACCCCCAGGAAGCCAGTCAGGTTTTGGCTGTGCCTTTTGCACAATCATTATACGCTTATCAAAAAGAAAAAGGCTTGCCGCGTATCGACCGTGTAATTGCTTATTTATATAAAGTTGGTGGCGAAGATAACCTGATGCGCATCAGGCAGATTTACATGGGTACGTTAAACCGTAAGTCGTCTGCCGATTCACTTAGCGATATCATACTGGTAAAATACCCCAAAGGCAGTTTAGCAAGGTTAAAGGCATATCGTGCTTTTACCAGCGAACGCAAGCCGGATCAGATGGTGATCAAAGCTACCGAGTTTTTGAAAGAGTTTCCGCAAACTACCGATGCCGAGTTCGACCTACAAAATAACCTGAGCTATACTAATGCTTATCAAGCCGTCATTCTCATTTCGGCAATGAAAGGCGACTATAGCCCGATAGAAAAATCTGCCTCTAATCTATCAATATCAGCATTAATCAATATTTATTACAAGCTTATCCAGATCCCACACGACCGTAAGGATTTACCGGATACCAAGCTGCTGCCTTATGCAAAAATACTGGTAAGCCGCATGGATGAAGTAAAGAATATTGTACCTGCCGACTATTGGTACTTTTCCCCATCAGAATGGCATGAACAGTATGAGCATTTTCTGGTAACCAGCGTATGGCCCACCCACATTAACCTGTTACGCAAAACCGGGAACTATAGTGAGGCTTTAGTGTATGCTGAACGCGCAGAAAAAAGTTTAAACTATAAAAAGGCTTCAGTGAATGATGATTATGCATGGCTTTTAAACAATGCCAAACAATATCAAAAAATGAACGAAGTACTGGTAAAGAGTATTTACCTGAACCAGAGTTCGCCCGAAATGCTGGAACTGCTTAAAGACGATTATGTACGCAACAACAAATCAGACCAGGGATTTGACAAGTATCTTAATACGTTAAAAAACCCTGAGCTGGCAGCAAAAAGTGCCGAAGAGATCAAAGCAATGAAACGCAATGATGATGTTCCGGACTGGCAAATGACCGGGCTTGACGGCAAGATTGTAAAATTTAGTGAATTGCGCGGCAAGACTGTTATGCTTGACTTTTGGGCCACATGGTGTGTACCGTGTAAGGCATCTTTCCCGGGTATGAAACTCGCGGTAGAGCATTACAAAAACGACCCTAACGTAGCCTTTTATTTTGTTGATACAGAAGAACACGGCGAAGCATACAAACAGCAGGTAGCGCAGTTTATAAAAGATAACGATTATCCATTTCATATCCTGTTCGACAATAAAAAATCCGGATCAAAACAGAATGATGAAGTGTATGAACGTATATGCAAAGCCTTTACAATATCAGGAATTCCGATGAAATTGATTATCGCGCCAAATGGAAAGCTGCGCTTTTTAACCGATGGCTATAAGGGGAGCGCCACAGCCTTAGCTGATGAAATAATTGAAATGGTTGAATTTGCAAAGAAAGTCAAATAAAAATAAATGCTCAGTAAGTTAGTTAAGACGGTGATAGCAGGCTGCTTTGCGGCCTGCGCATCACTAAATGCAGCAAATTGCCAAACAACCGGCAACGCACCTGTACCCTACAAAGCAGACAGTATCATTTTTAACGGTAAACAAACCGGGCTGCATTATGGAGCAACCATTACCATACCGAACGGCGGCCGCCGACATACGGCTGTGGTTATCGTCTCAGGTACTGGTGCACAAGACCGCGATGGGACCATGGCAGGCCACAAATTATTTGCCGATATTGCAGATTACCTTACACGAAAGGGGATTCTGGTGCTACGTGTTGATGACCGGGGCGTTGGCAAATCGGATGGCAACTATGCTAAATCCACAACAGGCGACTTTGCAGCAGATGTTTTGGAAGCATTCCATTACCTGCAAACAAGGCCCGAAGTTAACCCGCAACATGTTGGTTTAATTGGCCATAGCGAGGGCGGGATGAGTATGGCTATTGCAGCATCTAAAGAGCCTAAAGTCGCTTTCTTAATCAGCCTTGCAGGTTTATGTATGGATGGATATGATGCCTTAATTACACAGAACCGCGACCTGGTTAACGCGGCCCCAATCAGCACTGACGAGAAAAACCGCTACTACCAGATCAACGAGATCATGTTTAAAACAGCACGCCAATATGCTGACTCTACCAATATGGATAAAGTACTTAATGCTCGTTATGCAGAATGGAAGAAAGGCGACGATGAATGGGTTAAAGCACACAACATCCAGTATGACCATTTCCGGTTCCCGATATGGAGCTATGTAAACCAGGCAACCAGCCCATGGTACCGCTTCTTTATTAAGTATGATCCGGCACCTTTGCTGATAAAAGTGAATATCCCAATATTGGCCATGAACGGCGACAAGGATCTGATGGTAGCTTGTAAGGAAAACCTGGCTAACTGGAAAAAACTTCCGGCGGCCGGGCAAGACAAAGACGTAACAACAATAGTATTGCCGGGCCATAACCACCTTTTCTTACCATGTCAAACCTGTACCTTGCAAGAGTACGCTTCCATTAAATCGCCCTTTTCTCCCGAAGCTTTAAAGATCATGGGTATGTGGATTAGTAAACGTTTTCAATGAAGATCCAAGCACACCAAATTAATCCAAATAGTTTAAAAGTTGAAATACATCCTGATTGCCAAAATAGAAGGTGGTCAAAGTCAAATCGGTCGACAGGGGGCATTATCCTATGGCTTCATATCATGTTAAACATTGTTCTCACCTACTTAGCTATTAAGCTTTACATTGGACAAACCACAACATATTGACCCCTGCCGGCCAATTTGACTTTGACCACTTTCTATTATTGTAATCAAATAGTTAGAAATGCAAACGAAATTGGCGAAGTGGGGTCAACCAAAATGGTTTTTCCAAATAAATAGTAATGGTTCTTTAAATTTAAAGCCAGAAATTTATGGGACCAAATCGGCGATTAAACGCAAATCAGGCAGGAAATAGTTCGACACACGTACATTTGTCACCACAGCATAAAAAAGTCATCTTCACTCGACAATGGCCTTTTGCTTTAAAAGAAGTATTTTATGCTATTCTTCTAAGGTCATATGCAGCATAATTTCACCGAATACATTTGTTGAATAAGGTAGTTAACGGCTCTGAAATATTCAGCAATTGGCTAAAATCCTTGCGGCTTGAATCCTCTTCTAAAATTCATATGAAACATCGATTTGCTATTATAAAACTGGACCAAATGCATTTCCGTCATTCGTAAAACTTCCATTTCTATCAACGACGATAATTTCTCAGCAGTGATAATACCTGAATTTGCACATCGTCCACTATTTTCCAATCCTTTGCTATATAAATATCAGTGGTCCGATGCCCAATATCAACGTGATTTAACGCCACAGCGATGTCATCCTTGCTTATCCGACAATCGTTACGTGCGCAAGTGGCAAATGAGTGACGGGCCCAATAGTAAGTAACCTCGGGTATGCCCGTTAAAATTTGCAACGTTTTCATCCCTTTGCTCAAAGCACCATCAAATCCCCTACTGGTCGAGTATCGAAGCTGCAATTTTCCAATGTATTTCTTGATCAATGGAACTGCCTCCTCAACTATTTTTACACTAATAAAAGCCTCATCCTTACGTCTACCTTCGGTTTTACTTCTATTATATTCTAAACGCTCTTTCTTAATGTTAATTTCGGATACATTATATAAATCAACTGCGTTAATTCCACATAGATAAAAGGACAACATGAACATATCTCTAGCGAGTTCAGTTCTGCTATTTTTCTTTGTATTAAACTCGCTGATTTTAATAACCTGTTTAACTGAAAGATTTCGATTTCGGGTGGCAGGAGGCGAACCCACTTTATATTTATTAAATGGATAATGAACTATCCTTATAATTCCTAAATCTTCATCGTTGTATAACTCCCTTGCCTCATTAAACAGTGTTCTTAAATCTCTCATATAGTTATACAAACCTGCATCAGTAATTCCGCCGCTTTCCGTCGTCACTACCCTTTTAAATTGGTTTTCTCTGGAAATTGTACGAGGACTTCGTAAAAACTTCTCAAAGGATTTGAGCATCGACGCGGTTATTTCTGTGATAAGTACTCTTTCCCGTCCAAAATAATCAACCAAACTATTTCGAACAGTTGTGTGATTTGCAGCAGTGCCACCTCGCTTAGACTCTTTTAATTGCTGGATGTGACTGTCACAAAATTCAATAAAATCAATTTCCTTGTTATTCTTCAAAAGAAAATCTCTGATTCCGTCTGCATCGAAAAAGTCTAGTTTTTCACTTATGCTGCTTATGGCTAGCCGATATTCATCTATTTTTAGATTGACGAGGCGATTAATGAAAGCATCCTTGATCTCCAAAGCCTTTGTAAGCTGCCTGGCAGTGACGAAATGCTCGGTGTCAATGTACCTTTTTTCCTTTTTGTGAGTAATTCTAATTTTGACATTGTAAGTCCCATCATTTTTCAAATGATGCTTTAAAACCTTTGCGCAGATAGTTGCCATCTTGGATTATTAAGCACGCAAAAGTTTGTACCATATTTGTACCACCTTTACGTGAAATTCAACAAAAAAACGTGTAAAACTTGACGATACGACGGCTGTCGATTCAAGATAAGGCGGGACCTCAAAAGTGCCCTCATGCAAAGGAAAAGCCGTTTCTTGGTATATGAAACGGCTTTTTTTCTAAGTGATCCCATTTGGATTCGAACCAAAGACCTACAGATTAGAAATCTGTTGCTCTATCCAGCTGAGCTATAGGACCATCGCACCTAAACTACAAATATAAGCATGGTTTCGAACCCATGGTATACTGTATATTTTTTTGCGGTGCAAATATGCAAAATTATGCTGAAAATAACAATCAATTTGGTAATTGATTTGCTATAAGCTGCTTAACAGCTCGTTAATGTAATACGGCCTCTTGTTTAATTTTGTTTTTGATTATTTCACAAAATCCGTCCGTCCGTCCAAAGGTGTAACCCTTGTCCATTGCCCAATCAATAAAATCAGCTATCCTTCGTGCAAAAGCTTCGCCCGAGTTTTTGGAAACATAGCCCGGGAAACCGAACTTTTCTTTATCGTGCAGATTGGTAAATTCCCAGGGGTGAAAATAAAGGTTCAGGTAGCCATCTTTTTTTAGCGTTGCCGAGGCCATCCTTTTTAATAAAGAAAGCGGCAAATTATGAAAGCTCAGCCAGAAAAGCGGAAAACGTATTACCGGCGAAACCGAAGCCGGAATCTGCAGCACATCATGATCATAAAACCAGGTACGTGGTTTATCAAAATTATTATACCTTCCTGGCAGCCATGTCGGATTTATGGATGAGTTATACTCGTAACCCGCTTTCGCAATCTCAGCCTCATCCACCGGCATCATCCGGGCCATCCGAAAACCTGTTACTTCAGTTCCGGAAATATTCTCCAAAGCCAGCTTTGACTGCATTAAATGCTCAACCTTAAAATCGGAATGATAATACCCGTGCGAGGCTACTTCATGTCCTTCGGTCACCATCTGTTTGATGACATCCGGCCTATTGATGGCATAATTGGCAGTGCAAAAAAAGTAACCTTTATATTTTTCTGCCCCAGTAATTTGAGTATAGTATTGGTACCCCTTGTTGAAATTTCAAGCTGCTCATCAAATGGTATTGATTTGCCGTACTCAAACGGCATATCAAACTCCTCAACATCAAACCCTAATAAAATCATTATCTACAATAACAACATTTGATGACCGGATAATATAATGCGGGCGATGTTTTGACTGCATAAAAATTTTTCCCACATATACCCCTATAACACTCATCACAAGCAACTGAAGGCCGCCAAAAAAGGCTATGGTAGCAATAATTGATGCCCATCCCGAAACTGCGTAACCTAAAAAGTAGCTTACTAATACATAAGGGATATACAAAATAGCCAGTGATGAAATCAATAGCCCAATTAACGATACAATATAAAGCGGGCGCGCGCTGAAAGCTACGATACTGCCTACAGCAAGCTTAACCAGCTTTGAAAAAGAATAGCTTGCCTCGCCTGTATGTCGTTTTGATGGTACATAAGGAATGCCAACCTGTTTATATCCTGCCCATTTAATTATCCCCCTAAAAAAGATTTCGTATTCGTCAATCAGTTTAAGCTGCTTTACTACTTTTTCATCAATCAACCTAAAATCGGCAGTGCCATTTTCCATTTTGATATCCGAAAGCATGTTAAGGCCTTTGTAAAACAATTTTGAGGTAACTTTCTGATAACCTTTACCATGAGGGTTTTCGCCTTCGCGATAGGTATAAACAATATCATAGCCATTTTCCCAAAGGTTTAACATCTTCAGGATCAGTTGTGGCGGGTGCTGCAAATCAGCATCCATTGTTATCACGGCATCGCCCTGCGCCATTGCAATACCGGCCTTAAGGGCATAATCTTTACCAAAATTGCGCGAAAGCTCTACATAAAAAACATTGGGATGCAACTCGGCATTGATCTTTAATTCATTTAAGGTGTTATCACGGCTACCATCATCAACAAATATCAACTCATAGGCATATCCTGTGGGCGAAAGCGTCTCGCGGAGTTGCTCAATTAGATAACTAATATTCTTTTCCTCGTTATGGGATGGTATAACAATAGAGATCTTTTTATCAGCAAGGTATGTCATAGTTATACTATGGAAAATTTTAATTGTAACAGGCGGTATTAATAATTAAAGCTTATATTTGATTACAATCTCATGTACCCTTTTTATAAAATAACCTTACGATAAATTGTTACAAAATGTAACTGCCGTCATCAAGTTTTAATAAAAGGTGCCAAAGCTCTCAAATGTAACTTTCCAGTTACAAACATAAATAATAATTATCTATTAACCTGCAAGTTTTCGGGGCTCTACAGTAAAAAATAATCATTCAAGACTGTTTTCAAACCGGTGATCCTCTAAACTGCTGCCTGGGTCAATACACCTTCCTTTTCATTAACAAAATCCCTGGTGAGCGTTTCATAAATTATTTTAAGCCAAATTAAAAAACAGGGTATCGATTTTAGTTTATAAGGAACGATATATTGGGTGCGGATAAAAGACGGAAAAAGATCTGAAGGGGAAAGACTTGTGATCAACAATGCTAAAACCAGCAAAAAAATCTCGAAGCCGGTTACCTGGCGGTTCAGATTCATAAACCAAACGGCAACTCCTACAAAAGCAATAATATAAGTTGATGACTCGGCCGAACTGCTGAATATCACAGCGAAGATCAATACCGATGAAAGGATCAGGCGCTGGTATTCCAAAACCTTATAAGCCTTAACGCGCAGGTACGACAAGCCAAACAACACCAGTGCAGGTCCTATTACGTACATATTCTTAAGATCCTGGAAATGAAACGCTCTCCGTATAAAACCAGTAACACAAATTTCCTGCATATATGATTGCTGGTTATCCGAATTTTTAATCACCAGGTCGGTATACCAGTCGTGATAAGTTTGTATAATAAACGAGGGAGATGAAATGGCCATAGGCAAAACAAACAACACTGCCGACCAGAAAATAAAGCTTAACACAAACTTTGGTTTATTTGTGGAGAAGAAAAAGAAGGCCAACCCAACTATACCGTAAAGCTTAATAAATGCGCCGAGGGCTATCATTAATGCAGCCCAAAAATCCTGTTCACGTTTTATAAAATTAAAACCTAATATAATCAACGCTGCTATCATCGGATTACTCTGCACATTGGCTGATGCTGTCATTAGTTCGTGGGCGCACAGTAAAAGCACAATAACATACTGGTCCTTTTTCAGCGGTAAAAGCTGGATAGCTTTAAACAGGATGAATGCATTAAACAACACCCATAAAATAACGCCTATACTATCTGGCAAAATAGCAAAAGGTGCCATGATTATTGAAAATACCGGCCCGTAATGGTTCAGGTCGTAATAATGCTCCGGCTGATAAGCGTATAGGTTATGCTGATGGATAGTATTTAAAAAATTGTATTTAAATATGGTATAATTGTTAAACCCCTGATGGGTTAAAACACCTTTAATTACCAGAAACAGACTTAGGCCAAACCATAAAGAATAAACAAAAGGTTTGTTGGTGATAAGCTTAGCAAGTTTTTGCACGGATTAGGGGTCTTTAAATTTATGCGAAGATATAAATATGTCACACAATTATTACAAATCTGAAATTAACTTGCCCTGTGTTATCTTTGAACAAACCCAATCATACCATGAATTCAAACCTCTCCCCCATTAATCATAATCCCGATCGCCGTAAGTTCATTACCCAGTTAAGTGCTTTAGCAGGCACCGCTGCGTTATTATCAACTTCGTTTACTGTAGATGCCATCACCTTCACTAACCCTGATGAACACATTACGGTAGGGCAAATCATTGATCTGTTTATGAAACAGGTGCCGGGCGCACCCTTCCCTAATACGGTTGACACCCTAAAATCAGGCAACCGCGATATTGTTGTTACCGGCATAGTTACCACCATGTTTGCAACCATAGGCATTATTGAAAAGGCCATTAGCTTAGGCGCTAACTTTATTATAGCCCACGAGCCAACTTTTTATAACCATGCCGATGAAACCACCTGGCTGGCTAATGATGATGTATTTCAGTACAAAAAACAACTGCTTGATAAACATAATATAGCCGTTTGGCGCAACCACGATACCATCCACAGTCTTAAACCCGATGGTGTTGGTATTGGGCTATTGAAACAGCTCGACTGGGTAAGCTATTACAAGCCGGAAACCGGAAACCTGTTAAGCATTCCATCTACCTCGTTAAGCTCCCTTATCGAAACACTGAAAAAGAAACTTAAAATAGAAAAGGTACGCTACATAGGCAATCCATCACAAAGCTGCCAAAAGGTGCTGCTGTTACCTGGAGCGGCCGGCGGTAAAAGACAGATCACCGAAATGAGCACCAAAAAGCCCGATGTACTGATTTGCGGCGAGATTTCGGAATGGGAAACCGCCGAATATGTAAGGGATGCCCAAGCCAAAGGCGATAAACTTTCATTAATTGTATTAGGGCATATTGCCAGCGAAGAACCCGGCTCCGAATTTATGATAGGCTGGCTAAAGCAAAACGTGCCAGGTATTAAAGCCACACACATTCATCCGGGCAATTCACTTGCGTTTCTGTAACGAGTTTGTAATACAAAATACACGTTTTAGCATTAATTAAAGCCAATATTTTGCTTAATAATGTAACATTGCGTACAATTGTAAATTACTCTGTTTTTAAATTGTACGGCGCACTGCTTATCTGTAAACTTTACATTTAAAAAAAGGTATAGTTGACCTGATTAATTATTGATAACAATGGTATAAAAACACCATTTAAAGTTTAATTTATACAAAAAAGTAGCTATAACTTAAGTAAAAATCGCAATTTTCAATTTTTAAAATACTAAGTGTTTTTTTTACAATAAGTAAATCCTACTTTTAACCGATTTTTAAAAAAACAAAATTTATGATCATAATTGCTGACGGTGGCTCAACCAAAACAAATTGGTGCCTGGTTACCGAAGAGGGAAAAAAAGTTTACTTCAATACCGAGGGTTATAACCCATACTTTTCAAGTACAGAGTATATTATACAGTCACTGAACGAAAGCCTGCCAACCGATCTTGAAAAAACCTGATCACAGAGGTAAATTACTATGGTGCCGGCTGTTCAACCCCCGAAATGCGCAAAATTGTTGAGGAAGCTATGAAAGTAGTTTTCACAGGCGCAAAAGTTAATATTGGTCATGACTTGCTTGCTGCTGCCCGTGCCCTGCTCGGCAACACCGAAGGCTTTGCTGCCATATTAGGTACCGGAACTAATACCTGCATTTATGATGGTAAAGAAGTTGTACACAATATTGATTCGGGCGCTTACATCCTGGGTGATGAAGGCAGCGGTTGCTACATTGGCAAAAAGCTGTTAACAGATTACCTGCGCGGATACATGCCTGAGCCTGTACGTGCCCTTTTCTGGGAAACTTATAAACTTACTCCTGATGATATCAACGAGCAGGTATACACCCAGCCCCGTGCTAACCGTTTTTGCGCAAGCTTCAGCAAATTTGTTTACGATAACAACGTACACATCGAATACTCACGCAACCTGGTGCGTACCTCGTTCGACGATTTTTTCCGCAACCTGGTAACCCACTACCCTGATTATCAAAAATACACTTTCAACTGCATCGGTTCGGTAGGTTATAACTTCCGTAACGTGCTGGAAGAGGTAGTTACTGAAAATGGCATGGTTGTTGGCAACATCATCCGCTCGCCTATAGATAATCTGGTGAAATACCATTTGGAATTAGCACCAAGCTCTTTGTAAGATTCAAGAAGTCAAGAGTCAAGACCTAAGACGTTACGATTTTAAAAAGAAAGGACCGGAAGATTTTCCGGTCCTTTCTTTTTAAAATCGACGCAATCGCGAACTGTACGGAGGCGCTTGCAAAAGCCCTCTATTACTTTCGTGCTTACTGAATCTTGACATCCTGTTTCTGTCTTAATTCCTGATTCTTGACGTCTTGCTTCTATCTTACACCAAATTCATCTCTCCCTGAAAAATCTTCCCGTATTTGCGTTTATCAAATTTGTAGAGCTTAGCGGCGCGGTACGATACACCTTTCTGCTTTTCATCAAGCTCCTTCAAAAAGCCATAGCTGAGCATCTTTTTGCGGAAATTGCGTTTATCAAGCTTCTTATCCAAAACAGCCTCATAAAGCGACTGCAGTTGAGTGAGCGTAAATTTTTCGGGCAACAGCTCAAATGCTATCGGCTGGTAGTGTAGCCGGCGCTTTATTTTATTGAATCCTGTTTTAAAGATCTCACTATGGTCAAACGCCAGTTTAGGTAGTTCGCTTACCGGGTGCCAGAACGCTTTTTTGGCATATTGGGTAACCGGTCGTAATTCCTTTTGCCCGTTTATGCGGATCAATGCATAGTAAGCAACCGTAATTACACGACCCTGGGGGTGGCGGTTCACTTCGCCAAAAGTATGAAACTGTTGCATGTGCAAATCGCGCAAACCCGTAAGTTCATACAGGATCCGCTCGGCAGCATCATCAATACTCTCGTCTTGCTCAACAATATAGCCAGGCAGTGCAAGCCAGTCTTTATATGGCTCCTCGTTTCGCTCAATAAGCAAAATTTTGAGCTCGCCGGCTTCAAAGCCGAATATCACGCAGTCAATCGAGAATACGGAATCAAACTTGGGTAACATTAGTTCCAAACTATTAGTGAGATTTAGTTAATAAGTTTAAATATATAGCCTTAATTCCTAATCCAAAAAAAATAAATAAAATTTAATGGTGTAATCTACACACACTATCTTCGTAGCGTAAAATTAAGGAGCGAAAGATGCGTAAAATTTCAAAAATAGGGGTTTTAACTTCAGGTGGTGACGCCCCTGGAATGAACCCTTGTATACGTGCCGTTGTGAGGACCGCACTGTATAACGGGCTGGAAGTTGTAGGTATAAGGCAGGGTTATAAAGGCCTTATCGAAAACGATATGTATGAAATGGATAAACGCTCGGTAAGTAACATCCTTAATTTGGGTGGCACCATTTTAAAAACCGCGCGTTGCCTGCCTTTCAAAACCGACGAGGGCATGGAGATAGCATACCAAAACGCCAAAGCCCGTGGTATCGATGCCCTTGTGGTTATTGGCGGTGATGGTACTTTTACTGGTGCCCTGCGTTTTTCACGTAAGTATCCCGACATTGCAGTAATGGGCGTACCGGGTACAATTGATAATGACCTTTGCGGTTCAACCTATACCCTTGGTTTTGATACCGCTACCAATACGGTTATCCAGGCTATCGACAAAATCCGCGATACTGCCGATGCGCATGACCGCCTTTTCTTTATAGAGGTTATGGGCCGCGACTCGGGCGCTATTGCTTTACGTGCTGGTATATCATGCGGTGCCGAAGCTATTTTACTTCCTGAGCGCGCTACCGCTATTGATGATTTGATCGTAAACCTTAAAGAGGGCCACATGAACAAAAAATCATCAAGCATTGTAATTGTTGCCGAAGGTGATAAAAACGGCGGCGTTTATGATGTTGCAAAGGCTGTACAACAAGAAGTTAAAAATTACGACATAAAAGTTACTATCTTAGGCCACTTGCAACGTGGCGGTGCACCCTCAAGCTTTGACCGTATTTTGGGCAGCAGACTTGGCTTTGCAGCAGTTAATGCTTTGGTTGCCGGCGAATCACAAAAAATGGTAGGTTTGCAGGCCAATCAGATCATGATGACAGACCTGGAAGCAGCACTTAACCACCATGAGTTTAAGCTTGAAGAAGACCTTTTACAAATGATGGATATATTATCGATATAGATTATTAATGATTGCAGTTGTTTATAGCGGATCGTACTTTGCACATTGGAGGCTTACTGATAAGGGAAGAACTGTTGCTTCCTTTAAAACCAATGGCATAAATCCCTATTTTAACGACGAAAAACATATCCTTCAGCTTCTCAACAAAAACATCAATCTTATACACCATGCCGAAGTGATCAGACGCATCTACTTTTTTGGTGCGGGCGCCTCGTCAGACGAGCGGAAGAAGATAGTACATAGTGCTTTTTCAACCTTTTTCAAGTTCGGAAAAGTTTCTGTTGAGCATGACATTGCCGGGGCAGCGATAGCCTGCTGTAAAAACGAACCCGGCATTGTGAGCATTTGCGGCAGCGGCACCAATGCCGCTTGGTATGATGGAAGAAGAGTTTGGCCAAACAATTATGGCTTGGGTTATATCCTGGCCGATGAAGGCTCGGGCAACTGGCTGGGCAGGCAGCTCATCAAGGAATTCATGAACGATACCCTGCCTCTATCTATCCGTAAAAAGTTTATACACAAATACGATGCCGACCGTAAAAACCTGCTCGAAAAGGTTTACCGGCAAAAACAACCTGCTTTATTTTTAAGCTCATTTACCGATTTTTATCTCGATAATAAAAACGATCATCATCTGCAAAACGTCATAAAAAAGGATTTAGCAAGCTAATTTCCACATATTTGTTACCTTTATATCAGCAACACCCGGGTACGTCTGTTCACTTTGCAGGCTCTGTTGCTTTTAATTTTCAGGAACACTTGTATGAAGCTGCCGCCGAAGCTGATCTGCAAATCACTAACATAATTAAAGAACCCATAAATAATTTATTAACCTACTATTCAAGTAAAAATTAAAAAATCATGAAAATAGGAATTAACGGTTTCGGCCGTATTGGCCGCCTGGCATTCAGGGCTGCAATTGAAAGACCAGACATTGAAGTTGTTGGTATTAATGACCTTGTTGAGCCAGATTACATGGCTTACATGTTAAAATACGATTCAACCCATGGTCAGTTCAATGGTACTATTGCTGTTGAAGGCGGTCATTTGGTTGTTAACGGTAAAACCATCCGCGTTACTGCCGAAAAAGACCCTGCTAACCTTAAATGGAATGAAGTAGGTGCTGAGGTTGTAATTGAATCAACCGGTTTGTTCTTAACTCAGGAAACTGCTCAAAAACACATCGACGCCGGTGCTAAAAAAGTAGTAATGAGCGCTCCTGCAAAAGATGATACCCCTACATTTGTTATGGGTGTTAACCACAAAGCTTTGAAAGCCGATCAAAACATCGTTTCAAACGCCTCATGTACTACCAACTGTTTAGCTCCTATCGCTAAAGTATTGGACGATAAATTTGGTATCGAAGAAGGTTTGATGACTACTGTACACGCTGTTACCGCAACTCAAAAAACAGTTGACGGCCCATCTGCAAAAGATTGGAGAGGTGGTCGTGGTGCTTACCAAAACATCATCCCTTCATCAACAGGTGCAGCTAAAGCGGTTGGTTTAGTTTTACCTCAGTTAAAAGGTAAATTAACAGGCATGAGCCTGCGCGTACCGGTTGCCGACGTATCTGTAGTTGACTTAACTGTACGTTTGAAAAACGGTGCTTCTTATGAAGCCATAAAAGCTGCAATGAAAGAAGCTTCTGAAGGCGAATTGAAAGGCATCCTTGGCTACACCGAAGACGAAGTAGTATCTGAAGACTTTAAAGGCGATTCACGCACTTCAATTTTCGACGCTAAAGCCGGTATCGGTCTGAATGAAAACTTCGTAAAAGTTGTTTCATGGTACGATAACGAGTGGGGTTACTCAAACAAACTGATTGACCTTGTTCAGGAAATTGGCAAATTATAATCGCTGATTTTATCAGATATAAAAACGCCCTTCGGTTAGCCGGAGGGCGTTTTTGTTTGTCTGAACCGAGATGTGGGGAGATTTTTTGGATAGGCAGGATTTTTGTCAGATTTTCTATCCGCTAGTGGGAGCGTGCTTGCCGGTAATTTATTAAAAATCAGCGCGAAAAATCTCGTAAATGAAATTGGAGAGACATGGCCACCTGAATTCGCTACAGACTCGCGGGGGTAGAGGCGCGCGAATCAATCTTAAAGCTGGCTGGTATCGAAATTGCCGAACATTTCGATAACTATAAGAAAAAGTCAACTCAGAATTGGAACGCTTATTAAGTTTAGAGAAGCCCAATACATTCTCCTCAGTAGGTTTACTGGGAATGCCTCGTCATAATCCTGAAGTGTTGGCGGAAGTTATGCAAATGGCTTATGATAGCTCGACGCCTGCAAGTGAAATAGCGGGTCTGATACATATCAGTTATCGAAATAGAAAGCTGATTGAATCTGAAGAATTTATATTGCGGGTAAAATATTACATTAATGTTACCAAAGTAAGGAAGTATGTAGCTGGTTTCGCCCCTATGGAGAACTATCAGGATTTCTGTACTGATGTAAAGGATAACTTTAATAAAGCATTAGCACAAATGGGAGAAAAGCTTGGCGGTGATTTTCGATCGATTGAGTATGAATTTTATATGCAGGGCTCCGCTGTCTGGAAGCGTTATCCTACGGATCCTTTTCCTGAAGGGGTCGATCCGAATGATTATACCGAATTACCGGCTCCGGGGGATGTGGAGTTCGCCATAATAATGGACAGCGAGAACTTTGACGCATTTATTAGAGAACTGGATAAATGCAAGGTAAAAGCCACTGGGAGACTGAAAGATAAAATTAAAACTACGATAAAGTATACTGAAAAGAATAACGAGATTGGAAATAGTTTTCTTAAGTATTTTAAAGTTGATGACACGGATGCTCTTTCCATGATTCAAAATGCAGGCTTCACCCATCTTACAGGTGTTGCATCTTCGAAAAAAATAGGTTTTAAAATTTTCAAATCGGGAACGATTGGTGCATTGGAACCTCTCATTCCTTTCAAATACAAATAATGTTATGGCAATTGAAATAAAATATAAAAATTCATTGGGCGTAGAAGTATCCGCTCAACAGGCTAACCTTTTACAAGGTGATTACAGTTCTGAACATTATGTCGACGATGTTTTACAAAAAATTGACATATATGAGAACGGAGAGTTAAGCACCGGAGAGTATTATTTGTCGGAGGGGGAAAATCTACAGAGCGTGCTTGCGGAATACCAGTCACTATGGAGGTCTGGAACGTTCTTCACCAATAAGCAACAAGTGGGAAATTATACTGTCATGAACTGGGGGCTCTATGAAAAAACAGAAAAGTTAGAAGAAGGGCGAAAGGTCTGGGATAACCAAGGTCGAATTATTGCTGAGGAACATGTTGATGCTGCAACACATCAGGTCCTATACACGGTTAAATATTTTTATTTAACAAACTTTGGAAGTTTTGCCTATACAGATAGGGTCCTTAACTACGGTACACTTGAGTTTACTTATGGTCTTAGTGAGCCAGATGAAATTACGGTATCGGTTAATTTGCCCGATTTCGATAATGAAATATATTATATAACGGAAGAGGAAAATATTTTAAATCATCCTCTTATAGCTCCTTTATTCTCATGGGATACTCAAACTTATTATCATTCTGATCAACTGTTGCCGATTTAGAAGTGGTGATCGTATCGCATCATTTATTTGAATGCGGGGAGGTTCAACGTTTGATAAATAATACTAAAAATACAGTTATGCCTACTTTAAATAAAGCGGTTACAAAGAGGTATTATCCAAGATTGTCCGAGCTAATGTCGATAGACGCGCTTCCAGAATTTCTGCATTTTGCAGAAACCCCCACTGGCGCGAGTATGCAGCGCTGACGAAAGCGTGGCGTACTCGTGACTTTTTTATTGTAAACGTATAACAGGATTTAGCAGTTAAACTCTAAACTTTTTTTAGGATGAGACAGCCTTCTCCTAAGCGGAAGCTTTTAATTCGCAAACGCTGTTAAGTTTGTTTTTTAAAGTCCGCTCCTTCGTAGAGAATTTAGGTGAGGCCATTATCTTTTTGTCACCAATTCCCTGAAACCCACCAGTTCATCCCAACGGGCTGCGGGGGGCGATAATAGGTAAGCACCTGGTATTCGTTTTCGGTTTCAAAGTGACTGCCTTCAAAAGGGATATCATCTGCTTTGCCGGTTTTGGCATCCACCCAAACGTATTCATAGTCATAAACGCCTTGTTTTAGCAACATGTTTACGGTGTATCTCCCGTTATCAAGCGGGTGCAATTTGTTACTATCATCAAGGCGGTAGTTGTTGAACTGGCCTACCACATATGGCGCTCCGTCGTTAGGATTTTTATTGGTTGATAACGTGAAGTATACATGAGCATAGTCAGCATCGGTGGCTGGCGTGGTACCGTCGTTATTCAGGATGTAAAACTTGCCGTCGTTATCGTATTGAAAAATGTAGTTGGGCTTGTCGCGCACCGGGTCGCCAAGCAGTACAACAACGTTGGTAGAATCCTTATAAATTTTGGCTACCCTTTGCGAATTAAGCTTGAGCGTACGCGTATCAAACAGCCTGAACTCATTACGGCCAGGAAAATCATTAATGCTTACATCGTTATAAATTAACTGCGAACCACGGATATAGGTTGGCTGCCCGTTAAGCACTGTAGTTTCAGTACGGGCGTTTTGCATAATAAAAGTACGCAAAGCATAAGCCGGGTTCTGCACAACAAGCCCCGAATAATCAACCGTAAAGTTGATCTTCTGATTGGTTTGCCGTGTGGCATTATTGGGCGATGCTACCATATCAGCTGCGATAGATATCCTTTTGCCCAACACATACAACCTGCGGGTAAGCACCATTTTGTTTTGATCGCCATCTTCATAAACCTTCAGCACATAATTGCCCGATATTTTGGGAGCGATGTTATTGTTGGGCAGCGAAATTTCATAATGGGTATATTTTTGCATAGTACCGGTTGAATAGCTGTAGTTATACAACCGGTCATCAGTAAAGCTTTGCAGGTACTCGGCAGATGAAAGGTTTGACGAGTTCCAGTTGGCATCGCAATGCTCAATGGTATAATAGTAATTACGGCTGCCCCCGCGCAGGTCATCGAAAGTTAGCAGCACCCTTTCATCGGTCCCCAAATTAATAACCGGGAAAGAGCCCTGCTTCGCGGTATTATAAAACTCAACGCTTTTTATGGCTGAAGAGTAAACGTTGTTGTTATAGGGTGATTGAGCGAAGGTTTGTTGTATAAGCAAGGTAAAGATCACCATGCCTAAAAATATCTTTGTCAATTTCATTCCGGTTCAATATCTATTTTATCCCGCTGCAAATATTGTTTAACGTCAAAACTAAACAATGTGATTGATAATATTAAGAAGGGCGTAGCTGAACCCAGGCTAAACTCTGAAAGGCTATCGCCATTGAAAATATTATGCGTCAGAAAAAGCAGCGCTATCCACATAACAAAAAGCGCTATAAGCCGGGTAATTATGTGCTCTTTGTGAGTCGCAATAAATAACAAAAGCTGTCCTGTCAAAAGAATTAATGCGGATGCTAAAATTGAATTATCGTAATTATTTGATAAGCTAAACGACAATTTGTTTTCACTTGCAAAAGGAAACATTACTTCAAACAATATTATTGGCCCGACGCTATGCCCGGCACCAATTAAAATAAAACAACTGGATATTAATACAGCGATGGTAAGCCCACGATATTGATTGTCCATGTACTAATTTAGGTTTAACACGAATATAAAAAAGCCACTATCATAATGCAATAGCGGCTTTCATTCACGATACTTTACTCTACGCTTATCAAAGCCCTCTCCCTTTAGGGGAGGGTTTGGGTGGGGCTTACGATTCCAACTCCAAAATCTGCTCGGCCAGGGCTTCCCACTTGTCCTGCATTTGTTTCAGCTCGGTTTGTTTAGCGCTATAGGCAGCATTGGTTTGTTTTAGTTTGCCGTTATCGCTGTATATTTTTTCGTCGGCCAGCTGGGTTTCAAAGTGCTTTACCTCTTTTTCGAGGTCGGCGATCTGCTGCTCCATTTTGGCCAGGTCCTGGTTCAGTTTCTTTAATTGCTGATGCTTATTTTCGCCTTGCGGCTGTTTAACGGGCTCGGGCTTTTTCTCTTCTTTTTGGGTTGAGGTGCAGGTGCAGCTGCTTTGGGTTCCAGTTTACGTTTGGCATACCATTCGTCAAATTCGGCATAAGTACCCGGATAAATTTTAATCTTTTGATCTTCTATAAACCAGATCTTGTTGGCTACGTTATCAAGGAAATACCTGTCGTGCGATACCACAATGAAAGTACCCTCGTACTGGTCAAGCGCCTGGATCAGGATATTAACCGACTGCATATCCAGGTGGTTGGTAGGCTCATCCAGTACCAGGAAATTAGCATCAGCGGTAAGCGCCTTAGCCAATGCTACACGTGATTTTTCACCACCCGATAATACCTTGATCTTCTTGAACACATCATCCCCGGTAAACAAAAACGAACCTAAAATGGTACGCAGCTCGGTATCTGTATGCTTAGGTGCAAATGATTGCAGTTCCTGCAATATCTGATTTTCGAGGTGTAAAGATTCCAGCTGGTGCTGGGCAAAAAACGTAGTAGTTACGTTATGGCCGGTGGTTACCGTACCAGTGTAATCTTTATCGGCAGATGCAATAATGCGCAACAGGGTTGATTTACCTTTACCGTTGGCACCGATGAGTGCAATTTTATCACCTTTTTCAATTACAGCTTCGGCGTGGTCAAGAATATCGATAGCAGGGTATTTTTTGGTGATATCCTCTAAAGTGATCACGTGCCTACCCGACTGTTTGCTGAAACGGAAAGCGAAGTTAACGGATGGATTATCGTCATCCACATCGTCAATACGCTCCATTTTATCCAGCATTTTGATGCGGGACTGCGCCATTTTAGCCTTAGAAGCTTTGGCACGGAAACGCTCGATCAAACGCTCTTCCTGTTTAATTTTTGATTGCTGATTTTTAAACTCGCCACGCTGAATTTCTTCACGCAGGGCTTTTTCTTCGAGATAGAAAGAATAATTACCTGCGTAAACGGTCAACTTGCCCTTCCTCGATTCAACCGTACGATTGATCACTTTATCCAGGAACCACCTGTCGTGCGATACGATGATGATAGCACCGGGGAATGATTTCAGGTAATCCTCCAGCCATTGGATAGACGGTAAGTCAAGGTGGTTGGTAGGCTCATCCAGCAGCAGGATATCAGGTGCTTGTAACAGGATCTTGGCCAGCATTACACGCATGCGCCAACCGCCCGAAAAGGTACTCAGCTTGCGTTTGCAATCCTCGTCGCTAAAACCCAAGCCGGCTAAAATCTCATGGGCTTTATATTCGATATTATAACCATCGAGCAATTCAAACTCGTGCTGCTTGTCGCTCAGTTTATTTAATAGTTCTTCGCTATAATCCGTTTCCAGCTTTTTGAGCAGGTTCTCGATCTCATCGTGCAGCTGGTTTTGGCGCTCAAAGGCTTCCATGGCCACGTGTACGATATTTTTATCAGATGAATAAGAAAGTAGATCCTGGTTAAGGTAACCCATGGTAAGGTCCTTAGCCATTGAAACAGTTCCGGAGGTAGGCTTATAGTCGCCTACAATAATTTTTAAAAGGGTAGTTTTACCAGTACCGTTGGCACCAATTAAACCAATTTTTTCACCGGGTTTAATATGCCAGTTGGCTTCATCATATAAGGCCCGCGCACCAATCTCGAACGTAAGGTTATTTATAGCAATCATTTACGCGCAAAGATACGCTTTTTTGAGGTGAAAGGCTAAAGGCGAAAGGTCTTTAAAAAGCGACAGACAAATAAAAAGGCCAAAGATACACCAAGCCGTATGCAAAGTTGTAGCTACCTTTAGCCTTTTACCTTTTATTTGCAAAGCTGAAGCTACCTTTCACCTTTAGCCTTTACCCCTTCACCTTTTATTTGCAAAGCCGCAGCTACCTTTTGCCTTTCACCTTTATCCTTTTACCTTCTAAAGAGCTCCAACCGCTTTCAACCATGTTTGTGCCATAAGGGCTTCGCCGGCTACGCTGGGGTGTACGCCATCAAGGTTCCAGTAAGTTGCCGGTGCTCTTTGCTCGGCTTTATCAAATGCCGATTGGTAAGGCACAAATACCGCGTCGAACTCAGCAGCGATATCCTTAGCAGCTTTGCGAAACGAATCAAACGTTGGGTACCATTTATCATCAACGGCCTTCACATTTTTTTCGGCAAAGGGTTCGCAAATCACCAGTTTAATATCGGGCAGGGCCTGTTTGGTACGTGTGAGCAGTGCGCGGTAATCAGTAATATAAGTATCTATTGTGCCTTTATAACCACCGGTAAGGGTATGCCAAAAGTCATTCACGCCTATGTGAATGCTCAATATGTTTGGTTTAAGGGCAAGACAATCGGTATCCCAGCGCTCGGCAAGCTGATATACTTTATTGCCGCTGATACCTTTATTGTAAATCTTCAAACCTTTATCAGCATGTTTAAGCAGCAATTGTGAAGCAGTTAGCAAGGCATAGCCCGAACCTAAAGCACTGGTAGTATTCGGTTCGGTTTTGCTATGGTCACGCCCCCAGTCGGTAATGGAGTCGCCCTGAAAAAGCACTACATCGCCCTGGTTAAAAGTTAGCTTTTTTGCAGGTTTTTCGGCAGCTAAAGCCGATGAAACAATTGATGGTATGCCCATAGCTGCAAGCGTGCCTACAGCAGTGGTTTTTAAAAAATGACGACGGTAGTTTTGTTTGGTATCTTTCATTTGAGGATTATAAAGGTATTTGTCGAAAATACTGATTTAGTGTAACTATTAAAATTTTGTTGGGTTCTGTATCAGTATTTGTAAAAGGAATATTACGTGCATCACTACTGCAGCAACGGTTCTTATTTATCAGCCACAAAATTTATCGGCTTTGCCGGATCAAAGGTAACATACACCCGTTTCCAGGGCTCATCATCCATCAACCGCCATTTGTGCGCAGTTCCCGTAGTATCCTGCGCTATCAGTATTTCGCCGGGCTCAAGTATAAATTTTTCGCCGGGATAGGTTTCAAATTCAAGCGTACCGGTAAGGGTTATCACGTACTGATTTGTAGGGGCATTATGGTAATCATAAAATGCATGCGGTTCCGATTCCTGAAACCTAAGCGCAAGGGCTTCATTAAGTGTCCCTAAATCAACCATCCCTTTTTGTATATGTGAATGACCGTCATCACCGGTATATAACCTGTAGGCTTTTATCATACAGGCTAAACTAACATTTAACTGTTAATACTACCTGCCCCTTGTGTATTTATTGCAAAACAGTTGCTTTATTGAGCATTAATGTTTATTTTATTTAGTTTTAAAGATTATTCATTCACAGTAAAACTTAGGCTTCCTTTAAGGGTTCAGATAATATTATGTCCGTAGCTGTATCTACCAAACGTTTTCAATTTTTCCCATACCTCATCAGTTTGCTGATTGTATTATTTATTGGTTTTGTTGCCTCACTGGTAACCCGGCCCGAAATTGCCGGCTGGTATAGCACACTCAAAAAGCCATCGTTTAACCCACCACCCTGGCTGTTTGCACCGGTATGGACTGCAATTTATATTATGATAGCGACCGCCGCTTATCTTGTATGGAAACACCGCAGCCGTAAGCCGGTTTACATTATTGCCCGTTCGATATACTTTATTCAGCTTATTTTAAATTTTTCGTGGTCGATAGTATTCTTTGGCATGCATCAAATAGCCGCAGCTGCGGTTGTAATCATTTTACTGTGGCTCAGTATTGTGGCAAACATTAACTGGTTTAATAAATTTAGCCGTACTGCTTCGTGGCTGCTTGTGCCCTATTTACTATGGGTAAGCTTTGCCAGCATACTTAACATGAGTATTTATTTCCTTAACCGATAGCTCATAAAAAACACTATTTTTATTGCAGATAATTGCAGCATCGATAAAGAATCTCTCTATCAAGCCATGAAAAAACTTTTACTTATTTTTTGCCTTATTACAGCGGCACACAGCTTTGCTTTTGCCGATAAAACCGCTATCAACAACTTTGTAGTTAAAGAAAACCCCTTTGCGGTTGACGAGGTAGCTGTAGTTGCAACCGATACGGCAGGCGTAATACAGGAAAATGTAAACGGCGTTTTCACCTTTGTAATGAATGGTTTTACCGAAGAACTTAAGTTTGACAAAGGCACTGCTTTTTACCGCCACAAGCTTGATCGTTCAACCTTCCTGTACGCCAAACACATGAACGATTCCGGCACACACGCCATACTATACTACATTTACAAGCACGACAGTAAACTAAGTCCATTCCATATCAGCTGGGTATTACTGATAGCTATCCCTCTTTTACTGGTGTTACTGGCCTATATGTTTAAACGGTTCATCATTATTGCTGTAGTAATATTTTGTATCTTCCTGTATTTCAACTACCACAACGGATTAAGTATCCCAACCTTTTTTGAAAGCATTATTGACGGGTTGAAGAATATGTTTTAGAAGGAAGGTAAAAGGTCAAAGGCGAAAGGTTAAAGTTTTTTTAGGGAGAGGTGAAAGCAAAACGAAAAGTAAAAGGTTTAAAAACAGATGCAAACGTAAAGCTGCAGCTACCTTTTGCCTTTCACCTTTATCCTTTTACCTAAAAATCTTAAAACGGTAATCCAATACCAAAGTTCAACTGCATAAAGTTGTAATCTTCTCCGTTGGCTGCTTTGTAAGCTTGTTTGAATGAACCTTTGCTAAACAGTTCGCCGGCATGGTTAATCAGCACCCATTGGTTAGCTCCGCTAAATTGCGGGTCTTTTAGTTTAAAGGCTGCATCGAGTCTAAAAACGAAGAAACTTAAATCAAACCTCAACCCAGTGCCGATACCTAAAGCCGTTGAGCTTAAAAAATTGTTCAGTTTAAACTGCCCGTTGGGGTTGTCAGGCTCGTCATGCAAGCGCCATACATTACCGGCATCAACAAAAACCGCACCTTTGAGTTTTGCACCAAAAAAGTTATTTGCCAACAGGTACCGGTACTCGGCATTGGTGATAAATTTAATCTCGCCAAACTGATCAAGATATTTCAGGCGTGCCCGGTTATTAACATCAGTTCCATAAAATGAAGCGCGGTTAAATTGTCCCGGGCCTAATGTGCGCGGCAGCCAGGCCCTGATATCATTGGCTCCACCTGCATAAAAATTCTTTTCAAAAATAAGCTGATTGCTATTACCGTAAGCGATGCCTATACCCGGGTTTATGCGGAAAACAAATTGTTTTTCGCCGCCAAAATTTCGGTAGATGCGCGTATCAAGCTCAACTTTGGTATACTGCGCAAAGGTATATCCAAAAAGCTTGTGTTGCCCAAGAGTATCTTTAGGAGCATTGGTGAGATTGCTTACCAGGTTAAGAAAATTTCCGCCAATATCTAAACTCCCCGGAAATAGGTAAAGTTTTCATAACCATTAAGCTTTATGGCATTAACCTGGTAAGTGTATTGGCTACCGGATGTAAAAACCGTACGCCCGATTAAATAAACATAGGAGTACCTGTTTTGAGCAAGCAGCGCCGCCCTTGCAGCCGGATCAATTATACCTCTCGAAAACTCAATGTTAATGGGCGTAATAGTATGCGTTTTATACGGCGTATCAAAAAAGTCGTAAGTGATGGAATTGATAAAACTTTCGCGCTTAACCAAATCTTTTTGGTAAAACAATGAATAGTTTGATGAAAACGTGGTATGCGGAACCGCAAATTTACCAAGAAACGGAAATTTGAACGGAAGCAAAAGTCGCGGATAGACAAGCTGTGCCCCTACCCTAAACTCCTGGTTTTGAATACTGCTGTGATCATTACCAACAGTATTGCCGTTATCAAAAAGGATGCTCCAGTTAACTTTTAGCTGCAATATAGCAGCCTGTTTAAATAAATTCCTGTCGGTAAAAGTATTACCCACGTTATAACCAAAACGACCGCCGCTAAAAAGCACCTCACCCTCTACACGGTCACTCATCCGTTTAAGCGGCACAATATCTATCCGGGTATTAAGCCTGTTAGAGCTATCCTTCAGTTTTTCGTAAACGGGGTTGGGCACATTTCTGAAAACATTTAATTCTGATAAGCGAGTGGTGGTGCGTGTTTGCTTATCAATATCGTATATTTCGCCTTTTTTCTGAAAAACGTAATCGGTTACTACCCTTGGTTTAAACCTTTTTGAGTAGTCAACAAACCTGAATTGTGAATCAACCTGTATCGTATCAACTTTGCCCGGTGTACGCCCCTGGCTGTTTGATATCGTAATTAATGTATTGTTGATAGTATAAACCGGGTGCTGTGTTTTCCCCGCCGGATTATCAATGATCATTTTTACATCAACCACACTGCTGTTAAAGGTAGAATCATAGGTAAAATTGATATACTGCCTGTAAAAGTCGTAGTAGCCGTTATGCTTCATCAGCAAATAGAGCTGATCGCGGTCGTAAGCTAAACTATCAGTGTCAAACCTGCCGCCCGGCTGTATGTGTGATATCCTGTTGCGGTTACCATTATACAATGCTTTAATATTATTATCGGCAATACTATCAGTAAATTTGCGGATGCGGAACATAGGTCCCTCATTAGCAGTAAAAATCAGCTCAGCCTTTTGCTTTTTTATCACTACACTGTCGGTGACCTTTGCTTTGAGGTAACCACGGCTGCGGATGTATTTTTCCATCTGTACACGCGAGTACTCGATCAGGTTACTATCAACAACAACGGGGGCTTCGCCTATATTTTTTTACCTTTATTGCTAAAAGTATAGTACAACTGCAGATTGAGCCAGTTATTGGGTTGTTGCTCCTTATCCACATAATTTATAGCGGTCTCGGCAAATTGCTCATCAATACCTTTTATAGTAATTTTGCGTATAAGCGCCTGATCTTTACGGATGCCACGGGTAATGCTGCAGCCCGAACCGATAATAACCAGTAAAATACTTAATATTGTAAGGCGGTAAACAGCAGGCTTAGTATATGCTTTCAAAATCACAGATCAGTTTATTAAAATCCTTACAACATAAAAAATTCCGTAAAGAGCATGGCTTGTTTTTGGTTGAGGGTTACAAATCAGTTGTTGAATTTGTAAACGCTGCATACCAGGTTGATGCTATATACCATACATCCGAAATTGCTCCAAAAATGATGAATTTATCCCGAAAAATAAATTTTCAGGAAATTTCATCTTCAGATCTGGAAAAGATCAGCAGTTTGAAAACCCCGCAGGATGTAATTGGTTTGATTAAAATACCAAAATGGCCCCGATTAAATTATAACTTACTGAAAAACAAGTTCTCGCTGATACTTGATGGGGTGCAGGACCCCGGCAATATGGGCACCATTATCCGCACGGCCGACTGGTTTGGCATTACCGATATTATCTGTTCTGACGATACCGTTGATGTTTATAACCCCAAAGTGGTACAGGCTACCATGGGCTCATTAGCTCGGGTAAACGTGCATTACGGCAATTTAACGACCATCCTCGCCGAAATAAAGCTTCCTTTATTTGGCGCCATGCTCGATGGCGAAAATATCTACAGCACCAATTTCGGCCATGAAGGTTTACTGGCTATGGGCAACGAGGGTAATGGCTTACGCCCTGAAATACAGCAGTTAATAAATAAAACAGTAACTATACCCCGGATAGGTTATGCCGAATCATTGAATGTAGCTATAGCTACGGCCATATTATGTTCAGAAATAAAAAGAAATTCGTTCAAATAAATTTGCCCGCTAAAAATAATTACTATCTTTGCAGTCCTTAAAAAAGGGTCGGATGGCCGAGTGGCTAGGCAGAGGTCTGCAAAACCTTTTACAGCGGTTCGAATCCGCTTCCGACCTCAGGGTTAAAAAAATTTAAAATAAAAGACAATGGGCGTTACTCGTTTAAAAAGAAAAGACAGGAGAAATAAAACTTTTTCACGCTTGGAAGTACAGTTCTTGAAACTGGCTACTAACCTTGAATACGGAAGCCGTTCTGCTGAGTCAAAACACAGCCAGATAGCTAAAAACAATGCAGCTTTAGATATCGCATTAGGCAAATAATTCTCTCTTTCTTCGGAAAAAAATTTAAAGTCCTGCCGGTTTCCGGCGGGACTTTTTTGCATTATGATTTTGAACCATGATTGTCAGGATTTGAGGATGGACTTGATATTTTCTTCCGAAGCCCATGTCCTTACGGATTCAGACAAAAATATCATTCAATAAACTAAAAGGCATAAGGTCTCCGCGAGGAAACGGGGATATCCGGCATCAAAATGTATATTTCAGGGCAATCCTCAAATACTAAGAATCACGGTTCAGAAGCTTCCTGTTAATCCTTCCAATCAGCCCAGGCCCTTCATAAATAAAGCCAGTATAAAGCTGTACCAAAGATGCACCTGCATTCAGCTTCTCAATGGCATCTTCGGCAGAGTGAATCCCCCCACTCCGATGATGGGGAATGATCCGTTAGATTTTTTATGCAGATAAGCAATAACTTCTGTTGAGCGTTGGGTAAGTGGCTTACCACTCAAACCGCCGGTTTCTCCTTTTAATTTCGATGGAGATGAAAGGTTTTCACGGCTGATAGTGGTATTGGTGGCAATTACCCCGGCTATGCCTGTTTGCTGCACAATATCAACAATATCGTCCAGTTGGGAATCAGTTAAATCAGGCGCTATTTTTAGCAGGATAGGTCTGCTGATACCGTTTTTATTATTACGTTGCTGTAATGTATTCAAAATTTCCATCAAAGGTCCCTTTTCCTGCAGGGCACGCAAGCCCGGAGTATTGGGTGAACTTACGTTTACTACAAAATAATCAACTACATCAAACAGGCGGTCAAAGCATTTAATGTAGTCGTTAACAGCATCCTCATTAGGGGTAACCTTGTTTTTACCAATGTTGCCGCCAATGATCAGTTGTTTGTTGATATTTTTCTGATCGCGCCTGAAAGCTGCGATTCGTTCGGCAGCTATGTCTACACCAAAATTATTAAACCCCATGCGGTTAATGAGCGCGCTATCTTCCGGCAGGCGGAACATGCGTGGCTTTTCGTTACCAGGTTGCGGCAGCGGTGTAACAGTACCAATCTCAACAAAACCAAAACCAAGGTTGGCCATTTCGCCCATCATTTCGGCGTTTTTATCAAAACCTGCAGCCAGTCCAACCGGGTTCCTGAACTTCAGACCAAAAACCTCGCGTTCAAGCTTCGGATCTTTTACATCCCACATCGCTTTACTTAACGATGCACCACCCGGAAAACGATTAAAGCGCTTCAGGTTGCGGGTAACAAAGTAATGCACATTTTCCGGATCGAACTTAAACAGGATGGGTTTTATCAACTGATACATGCCGCGAAGTTAGCACATTTTTGTGATGGTGAATAAATGTATGGGTATAACCGGTATCTGTTTCATCTCTGTGATATTACGCTGTGTTGCCCCCTCCCTGCCTGACAAGGGCGAAGTGCATCTAAATCAAATTCAGGTTCTCGTCAATCCATTTTTAAACTAACACATTTTGGCGAAGCCATTAAAGAGTTTTGAAAAAATAAAATAAAAAACATAGTACTATGTATTGTATAGTACCATGTTTAATATTAACTTTGTTTTAGTCGAAAGAAAAACAAGTTGAATATTATTAAAATGGACACTAAACCGCTACTCTATACCGGCATCATTATTCCCATTGTATTTTGGCTTTCAACCATTGTTTGCGGGTTTGTGCATGGTAATTACAATCATTTCAGCAATACAATCAGTGAGCTGGGCGCTATCGGCACAAAATCTGAAACGCTGATGGAAACATTTACGCTGCTCAATACAGTGCTCAGCGTGTTTTTTATGGCGGGCCTGTTTATTGCTTGCAGCCAGTTGGGGCTTAATATCCTGCCGGTGTTTGGGGTGATAGGTTTCCCTATCATGTTTGGCTGGGCGGCTATATTTCATGCAGGCAACCCGCTGCATTCGGCATCCGGGCCGGTGTTTTTACTCCTTTACGCAGGTGCGCTGCTTTCTGCTATCTTATGGCGGGGAGAGGAGTTTAGACAGATCAGGAAGCTTTCGCTATTAAGCCTGGGTATTATGCTGCTCATCTTTATCCGCTTCATTCCTTCGGCTACTATTCAAAACAATTATACCGGGCTTATTCAAAGATTGGCCCACCTGGGTTGGTCGGTTTGGTTTATATCGCTCGGCTCCTGCTTTATTAAACTGCTCAACATCAAAGAGCAGCGTCAATTAAAATAATCAACATTAAAAAAACAACAACATGAAAAAATTATTAGGTTATGTATTGGTTGTCATAGGTTTGATAGCCTTATTAGATGCCTGCCACATAGGCGGAAGGCATACAGTGATTTCTGAAAACGCTGATGGTAGAGTAAGACGGATTGAATACTGGGGGCACGTGTATTTTACCGCTGATAGCACGGGCATCAGCAGGATCTCGCCTAATGGGAAGGTAAAATACAAAAATAATGACTTTGAAATAAGTGCCGAAAGCGATTATAACGGGCGTATTACCTATCAGTTTAATGATGGCGAAAAGAAAAAGAACTCGATAATAATGAGAAGTCCTCATTAGCAAGCGCCGTACGGGATATGATGAAGATAGGGCATTACGCTAAATAACTATTATATAAGGTAAGTGTAGCTTACAGTTTACTTACCCCCTCCTGTGTTCTTCTCTGCGTTGCAAAGCGGGCAAAAAACACCTCCTCTCTTTATGCTTATTTAGAGAGGAGGTAACGAGCATAGCGGTGCCGGGGGAGTAACGGCAATTATTTCATCCGTACATATACCTCACTATACCCATCGGCTATATAAATCTCATTCAGGTAAAGCGTATCGTGCCTTATGAGGTATGAAACCGGGCGAGTATCAAGCGTAGGCCCGGAGATCAATAATATATCTGCCTTTTCTGTTGGGCTATATTGATAGTTTGGAGTAGTGCGAAAATTGCCGCTAATCTGTAGCACGTTGTTTTGGAACCTTTTGAAACTGCTATCAGCATAAAATTCATTTCGAATATTGTAGCCGCTGCTTTGTGGCGTAACGGTAAAGCCGCCAATACCGCCAACTGATTTTATCCAGCGCCATTTGCCAACAATACTGCTGCTGCCCGGGCCGGGAAGATCGCCTTTATTACAGGCGGTTATACTACCTAATAAAATTATGGATACTGCTAACAGGATAATTTTCATAATTGTGGGTTTATAAGATACCTTACGGTACAGCACATGGCTTTGCTACAATAAGTTGTAGAATAATTTAAAGAGAAATGCTTGTTATATATTCAGCAAAATTCTTTGTATCATTAAACCATGATTATTGTAATACAGTGTAAAGACAAAGTGGGCCTAGTGGCGGCCATATCTGCAACATTAGCCAAACACCTGCTCAATATAGTTTCCATGCGAGAGCATGTTGATCATAACGAAAATGTTTTTTTTACGCGCCTGGAAGTTGAACAAGGCGACGACGCCAGCCTCGAAGATTCATTACGTAAGATACTGCCCGAAGGGGCTTATATTTCAGTAAACCCTGAGCCCGTGAAGAAAGTGGTTGTACTGGCTACCAAAGAGTATCATTGCCTGAGCGATATCCTGGTGCGTAACCACTTTAATACCCTGGGCGCAAGTGTGCAATGCGTTATCGGTAATCACGCCAAGCTGCAAAACATATGCGAGCGATTTGACATTCCTTTTTATCATATCAGCCATGAGCAGGTAAGCAAGGCTGAATTTGAACAAAAGGTGATTGGTACCATTAAACGATATACTCCTGATTACGTGGTACTGGCTAAATTTATGCGGATCCTCTCACCCCAATTTGTGGCTGAATTTCCGATGAAGATCATTAATATCCATCACTCGTTTTTACCCGCGTTTATAGGTGCCAATCCCTATAAGCAGGCGTTTGAACGGGGTGTGAAACTCATAGGGGCAACAGCGCACTACGTATCAAATGAGTTGGACGAAGGGCCGATCATTGCCCAGCAAATTGTTCCGGTAAACCACTCATATAGCTGGACAGACATGGTAAAAGCCGGCCAGGAAGTGGAAACTGCCGTATTAGCCAAGGCCCTAAAGCTTGTTTTTGAAGACCGGGTATTTGTGTATAAGAACAAAACGGTAGTGTTTGAGTAAACTCACCCGCCAATGTTCGGGATAGTAGCGATACCAGCTAATGCCAGGCTAAGCTTGTTATCGGTGTCCTTGCATGTTTCTTTAAATTCTGAATAGAATTACTCCTGGCTTACAAAATTTTGAACCCTCGTAAGTTTTCGCCGGTTAAATACTCTTCAGTGTATAACTTATGTTATAACGTAATATTTACTTTTAACTTTGTTCAAGTGCCGTTGGCATCTTATCTAAATATTACTATGAAAAAACTACTTTCTTTATTATTTATGGCTATACTTTCTGTTTCAGCAAGTTATGGCCAACATCAGCTTACTATTGCCACGTATAATTTACGTAATGATAATGCCACAAATGATGATTCTGTACGAGGCAATGGCTGGAAACAGCGCCTGCCGGTTATAACGCAGCTCATCCGCTTTCATGACTGGGATATTTTTGGCACCCAGGAAGGCTTGGTACACCAGCTTGAGGGTTTAAAACAGGCCATGCCCCAGTACGTTTTTACCGGCATAGGCCGGGATGATGGTAAAACTGCCGGCGAGTTCTCGGCCATTTTTTACAAAAAGGATAAATTTAAACTGTTGAAACATGGCGATTTCTGGATGGCGCCGATTACCAACAAGCCCAACAAAGGCTGGGATGCCGCACTTCCAAGGATATGCTCATGGGGATATTTCCGGGAGAAAAAACCGGTTACAAGTTTTACTACTTTAACCTGCATATGGACCATATAGGTGTGATTGCCCGCCGTGAGAGCGCAAAACTGGTATTGAAAAAAGTGAAAGAGTTAGGCGGTAACTCGCCTGCTATTTTATCGGGCGATTTTAATGTTGATCAAACGTCTGACAGCTACGCGGTAATCAATAACTCGGGGACGTTGAAGGATAGCTATGGGCTATCGCCCATAAAATATGCTACCAATGGTACTTTTAATGACTTCGATGCTAATGGTAAAACCAGCGGCCGTATCGATCATATTTTTGTAACCAAAGATTTTACGGTAAAGAGATACGGGATCTTAACGGATACCTACAGGGCAAAGGCTAAAGGATCGGATAAATATGAGGCTAAGGAGCCCAGCGACCATTTCCCGGTAATGATAATGGTGGATCATAAATGACCCACCATACCAGAGATTTAGTTGATTGATTGAACTAAAGATTTTTATAAAAATCACTTCACTATAAGTGTAGCAATTGAGTGCGGCAGGGCAGTAGTGCCTGCCGCTTTTCCTTTTATCCAAAGGCTGTAATCTATTTTTTCGTCGGTTTTGTTCATTACCACCACCGCAATTGAGCCATCGGGGTTTTGGTAAGCGGTTGTTAATAGCTTATCCCTGCTGGCCACCGCGCTAATGCGTTTTGCACCGGGGTGAATATATTTAGAGAAATGGCCTATGTAATAGTATGAACTGGTGTAGATGAGGCTTCCGTTGCGCAGGTCGGCATGTACCGGGGCAAAGCAAAAGTTACCTACGTGATTTGGCCCGCCGTTTTCGTCAAGCAAAACGTTCCAGTCGGTCCAGGCAACGGTACCGGCGTTAAAGTCATTGATCATTGAAAGGCCGTAACGTTCGCCAAGCGACCAGTCATTGATCTTGTTGAAATCAAATTTTTCGATACAACCTTCGGTAAATACCAGGTTTTTGCCGGGGAATGCTTCATGGGTACGGCGGGTAGCTTCAAAATTTTGGCCCGCCCCGGTCCAGGTTTCATACCAATGGAAACCGATACCCCAGATATATTTGGCCGCTGCAGGATCTTCCAGGATAGTGCTGGCACGTTGGTAAAGCAAATCTCGGTTATGGTCCCAAACTATCAGTTTTTTATCGGCCAGGCCTCGTTTTTGCAAGGTTGGGCCTAAAAAGTTCTTTACAAAATCACGCTCCTCTTCGGCAGTATACATGCATGATTCCCATGTTTGCTTAGCCATCGGTTCGTTTTGTACCGAAAGGCCCCATATAGGAACCCCTTCTTTTTCATAAGCTTTAATAAACTTAACGTAAAAGTTGGCCCAGCTTTGATCAAATTCCTTTTTGAGCTTACCTCCATGCAGTACATCGTTATTATCTTTCATAAAAGCAGGAGGGCTCCAGGGTGATACAAACATGGTCAGTTTACCTCCCGCAGCCGCTGCGGCCGCTTTAATAAAAGGAATCCGGTAGGTTTTATCATGACTAATATCAAAGGTTTTTAATTCCTTATCACCATCTTTTACATAACTGTAGCTATCGCTCGAAAAATCACAGCTTTGAATATTGGTGCGGCCAAAGGAGTAACCAATGCCTTTGGCTTTATTATAGTAAGCAGTTAAAAATTCCTTTTGTTTATCTTTTGGCAGTTTGGCATAAGTTTCGGCTGCCGCATCTGTAAGCGCACCGCCAATTCCTATCATCGTTTGGAATGTTTTGGACGGATCAATAAAAACTGCCACCTCTGTTTCTGCAGGTTGAGGCTTATCTGCAAACTTCAGGGTTTCGGTTTCTTTAAATTTATACCCGGCCTTTTGCTCAGAGACAATCACCTTGACCGATTTACCCATTACCGAATAAGGCGCTTTACCCTGGGCGCTGACAAAGCCAATCTTTAATAATCCGCCCGCGATGAAACAGGCAATTAAATACTTTTTTTGCATGAGTTTAATTAATAGGCTTACCGGCTTGGTTACAAGCCTGGACTGTGGCTAACCGGAGTTGTCAAATTTATTAAACTTAATTAAAAAAAGCAAAAATCACGATATAAATTATCACCTCAAAAGGTCGTGCCGGGCAAATTGATACGCCTTAATACCAAATTTTATCTTAGTTTAATCAATTGATAATAAATACATTGAACGATAACTCGTATAGAAATAGCTTACAAATTTGATGCGCTAAAATGCTTTTTAAATTATAGTGTATTTTTTACACCGGCTATTGTTTTTGAGCCTTAATTTCTTCCTCAATGCGCAGACTTTCTTTATGGATAGCGTTCATAAGTTCTGTAATGAATGTGGCGGAGAGCCCCTCCTGTTTTCCGGCTTCGACAGTTTTCTCCAGTACCTGTTTAAAACGGTCGGCTTGGAGGGCCGGTATATTGTTTTTTGCTTTGTAAATGCCTATCTCTTTTACTACCCTCTCGCGTTCGCCCAATAAGGCTATCAATTTTTTATCGAGGGAATCAATTTTGATGCGGTTGTTTTGTAGCGGACTGTTGGCAGAAGTTTGGGGCAAAGGTGTTGATTGTGCGTTAACTAAACTGTACCGGATCATACACACTAAAAATAATATAAAAGCACGGTTAAATAATTTCATATCAGATGATTTTTTGAGGTAAATTTAGAGAAATAACCTTGCTGTTAATAGATTGTTTCGGGATTGATGCAGAGTTACTCACTCCTGGCATCACTACACTCGTTACCCTTTTTATTTGATGCTCCCTCATTTCTTTTCACTTTATTTAATAAGCTAATTTATCATTGATAATAAAAAGGACCGAAGAGCACAGGCAGGTCAGCCCTGATGTGTGATGTTGATATCCTTTCAAAGAATTTACATGTACCTACATATATACAAATTAATTTTCCTAAATTTGAATAAAACCTTTTACCGGTAAACCTAATTTTCGATATGGATTTTTTAAAAACGATATACGAGCATATTACAGGATTTTTTGGCCTCGGCGGATTGTATACCATCATCAAATCGGGCGATTATGGCAAACTGCTTACCTATGATGGCATTACGGCTTTATTGGGCCCTATGCTGCCTGTACTTTTGGTGTTTGAGATCATCAGGGGAGCCTTTTATAAAAAATTCAAGGTGATCCATTACAAGATCTCTTTTTGGACATATGTACTAAATGCTTTTATAGGCAGCGTACTTTCCATTGCCATGGTAGGTTTTTGTATCGGTTTTTTTTCGCGGTTTGCTATTTTCAAAACCACGTTTACCTGGTACTGGTTTATTTACGGCTATATAGTATGGGAGTTTGCTCATTTTTGGTATCACTACCTTGCGCACAAGGTGAGGATCCTGTGGTGCCTCCACTCAACCCATCACGCGCCCGAAAGCATGAACCTTTCAGTTACCTTTGCCCATTTCTTTCTTGAAGCGCCTTATGCAGATCTCATCCGCACCAGCATTTGTATTTTATTAGGTGTAAACCCGCCTATGCTGTTTGTAATTATGTTTATTGATGGATTTTGGGGATCTATGATCCACATTGGTGAAAACCTTATTGAAGATGGACGACTTGGCTTCCTCAACAGAATCGTACTTACACCATCGCATCACAGGGTACATCATGCGCGTAATCCATTATATATGGATACCAATTTCTGTAACTTGTTACCGATATGGGATAAAGTTTTCGGCACCTTCCAAAATGAAGACCGCAAGATCCCTATTGAATATGGCATCAGTCGCCCCATGATTAAAAACAGCTTTTTGGATGCTTATTTTGGCGAGATAATAGCGCTGGCCAAAGATGTACGCAAGGCGCCCGGTATTAAAAACAAGTTTCTGTACGTTATAATGCCACCCGGCTGGAGCCATACGGGCGATCATAAAATGACAACAGTGGTTAAAAAGACCTATTTTGAATCGCTTGGGGAGCAAGAAAAAACTGATAAGGTAAAAGAAAGTAAAGCTGAAGTTGTTTAAAACCCATACTATAAAAGTGTCATTGAGGTACGAAACAACGAGCCTCACCCAACCCTCTCCAAAGGAGAGGGCTTAAGAGTTTTTCAAGTCTCCCCTCCCGGGGGAGATTTACAGGGGGCATTCAATTCTCCAGCACTGCCCTGCGGCAATATTTACTCCTGTAATCCTGCGGAGTTAAGCCTGTTATCCGTTTAAAGATCTTCCTGAACGTTTTCAGGTCGTTATAACCAACTTTGTACATCAGCTCGCTGATATTGAAATTGGTTTTCTCGAGGCCTTTTTTTACAGATTCGATCTTTACCTTTTGCAGGTATTCCATTGGCGTATTCTGCGTGGCACTTTTAAACCGGCGAATGAAATTACGCTTACTCATATTGGTTTGTCCGGCAATCTCCTCTACCGAAATAGGCAGGTGGTAATTATTTTCGATAAACAACTGCGAACGCATTATTTCCTGGTCTTCATGCTGATGCTGCCCTTCAAATACTTTAAAGTGCGCCTGGCTGGTACGGTCAATATCCAGCGAAAACATTTTACTTGCCCAAATACCGGTATCCCTGCCACAATATTTTTCAATCAGGTACAGGATCAGGTTCATGCTTGAAAAAGCACCGCCACTGGTATAAGTCCCGTCTTTATCGGTGGTTACCATATCGGGTAAAATATTCACATCCGGATAGCGGCGTTTCATATCATCAACAGCAACCCAATGTGTAGTACAGGGTTTGCCGTTAAGCACACCCGCTTCGGCCAAAAAATAACTACCGAAACACAGGCTGGCCACTTCCGCGCCCTTATTGTACATGTCCCTTATAAAATCAATCAGGTTTTTGTTTTTACGCATCACCAAATCAGGCGGACCATAAAACGCCGGGGCTATTACCAGATCGATATCTTTGATCTCATCAATGGTTTTAAAACCGGTAAACTGGGCAGGGAAATAAAGCAGGTTATTGTTTATTTTTTCGCCTACAAGCATTACACTAAAGGCCTCGGTTTTGCCGCTTTCTACCAAAAAACGGTTAGTATGCCTCACCATATCCAATACGCCCGATATGGTTGAAAGATTAATGTCTTCGTGAATAAGCAGCGCTATTTCTTTCATTTGTTATAATTCAGGTTATTACAAATATATAAAAGCCCCCGGTACGAAAACATGCGATAAGCCTTAAAAAACGCTCATCTTTAGTAAAAAGCTATCACTTAACCAGTTTAAAATTAAGCGTTTAAACATCAACTCAAAATTTCAGCTATCTCTTCAAAACCTTTTTCGCGGGCCAGGTCGGCGGGGAGTTTGCCGCCTTCCATGCGTATAAAAAGCTCGGCACCATTTTCCAGCAACAGGATAATGAGTTCCAGGTTGCCATTTTGTGCAGCCGAATGCAGCGGTGTGGCACCGGCCTGCTGTATCACATTTACCTTCGCACCGTTTTCAATCAGCATACGGGCAATCTCAGTATAATTACCTGCCGCCGCCGAATGAATTGGAAACACGTTGAAACCATTATTTGATTGCAGGTTAACATTTGCGCCTTTGAGCACCAGGTAGCGCGCAACATCAAACTGCCCAAAATAACAGGCAAGCCCTAAAGCAGTAAAGCCATCTTCGGCGTAATCATCAAGAGTATTTGGGTTAGTAGTAACCAGGTGGGCAACCGTATCAAATTTGCCGGCCGCAGCCGCTTCAAACAAACTAATATCGTTTACATAGTTTAACAGTAAACCGGTAACCTCCGGCTTTTTATAATAGCACGAAAGCATAAGCGGCGATACCCTGAGGCTTGTTTTTTGAGTAGCCAGCGCAGGATCTCGGCCAAGCAGGGTATTGATACTATCTAAATCAGCTGAGGCGATATATTCTTCTAGTCTTTCTATGCTCATTACTTAGTTAAGTAAAGCGTTTACTATTAACGGCGCTACTATATTCACTTTGTTAAATTTACGTTTATGTTACGGGTAAATGTTGTTTTTCAATTATACTAAAAAATTAAAAATGTTGCCAATAAGTTATATAATCTGTTAACTTTATATTGATTCGGCCTGTAATTTTTTGCAGGTTACTGAATCTTATATAAAATATTTACCGGGTGTAACTGCAAAGTTCACATAGGTGAAATTTTACGTAAGTTTGCACATAAACGATTGTTACATCAGGATGCCGGCAAAAGGAAACCAGTTTAGATCAAATAATTTCAAGGGAGAAAATCAGCCTCGCCAAAGCGGCAAGGCCGAACAGGAACGGGCGAAAGGCAGGAAATTACCTAAACTGCCCAGCTTTGACTATGACTATGAAAACGGCAAGGCTGTTAAAATAGCAGGTTTGTTTTCACTGCTATTATCCATTTTTTCCTCATTGCTTTTACATCATACCTGTTTACCTGGCAGGAAGACCAAAGCTATATTTCCAAAACAAACGGCGGCTGGCATAACCTTTCAACAGGCACTACCGTTCATGAAATTGCCGACCTGAGCGATCCAACCATCAGGGCGCAAAACTGGCTGGGCAAGTTTGGCGCGTTATTATCCAATCAGTTTATTTATGAGTGGTTTGGCGTAGCTTCATTCCTTTTTATTTTTGTTTTTTTTGTTGTAGGATATCGTCTGCTTTTTAAAGCGAGGCTATTTTCTATACGTAAAACACTTGCATATTCGTTATTCAGCATTGTTTTTATTTCTGTGGCGATAGCTTATTTTCATTCATTTGTGATTGATTATCCCCACTACCTTGAAGGCGGTTTCGGTTTTTGGACCAACCGCTTACTTGCGGCTCAGATAGGTGAAGCGGGTACCGGCGGATTGCTGGTGTTTTTGGCACTTACCGTATTGGTAATAGCCTATAACATCGACTTTAAAATACCCCAGCGTAAAAACCGCCCGGTTGCAGCAATGAGTGTTGATGAGATAGCACCTGAACCTGTTGAACTGATTGATGAAGAGCCGTCAATGCCGCTTGAATGGCCCCGGGGCAATAACAACATCCGCGAAACCCATGTAAGCAGCATCATGCCCGAGCCCATGGTACAGGAACCGCTTATACCTCCATCACCGCTTAGGCACCCTCCTATGGAGCAAATGCCCGGATATCATGAACCTGTGGTGTTGCGTCCTGAAAATACAATTAAACACGAACCCGAAGAGGAAGAAGAAATCCCACTCACCATTGATACCAACAGGCCTCTGCCCGAATTAAGTGTTGAACAGGCTGATGGAGCCAAACAGGATGACCTGCTAAGCAAATTTGGTATATATGACCACAAGCTCGATCTGGCTTCATACAAACTTCCGCACCTGGAGTTATTAGAAAACCACGGTTCAAACAAGATTTCGGTTAATGCCGAAGAGCTGGAAGCCAACAAGAATAAAATTGTTGAAACGCTGAACCATTACAACATCGAGATTGATAAGATCAAGGCAACCATTGGCCCAACGGTTACCTTATACGAGATCATCCCTGCCCCAGGTGTAAGGATCAGCAAGATCAAGAACCTGGAAGATGATATCGCACTAAGTTTAGCTGCATTAGGCATCCGTATCATTGCCCCTATGCCTGGCAAGGGAACCATCGGTATTGAAGTGCCTAATCAAAATCCCGAGATGGTTTCGATGCGCTCTATTCTATCCACGGAAAAATACCAGAATACCACGATGGACCTGCCTATCGCTTTAGGTAAAACCATATCTAACGAAGTTTTTATTGCCGATTTGGCCAAGATGCCACATTTACTGGTTGCCGGAGCCACCGGCCAGGGTAAATCGGTTGGTATTAACGCCATTCTGGTATCGCTGCTGTATAAAAAACACCCTGCCGAGCTCAAATTTGTACTGGTTGACCCTAAAAAGGTGGAACTTACGCTTTTCCGTAAGATAGAAAGGCACTTTTTGGCTAAGCTGCCTGATGATGGCGATGCCATCATCACCGATACCAAAAAGGTAGTAAACACGCTCAATTCGCTTTGTATTGAAATGGACCAGCGTTATGACTTGCTGAAAGACGCGCAGGTACGCAACCTGAAAGAGTACAACGCCAAATTTGTAAACCGTAAGATCAGCGACCCTGAAAAACATCGTTACCTGCCGTTTATAGTTTTGGTGATTGATGAGTTTGCCGATTTGATGATGACTGCCGGTAAAGAAGTAGAAATGCCTATTGCCCGTATTGCGCAGCTGGCACGTGCGGTGGGTATCCATTTGGTTATTGCAACGCAGCGCCCTTCTGTTAACATCATTACCGGTACTATCAAAGCCAACTTCCCGTCAAGGCTGGCCTTCAGGGTACTTTCTAAGATCGATTCGCGCACCATTCTGGATGCCGGCGGCGCTGATCAGTTGATCGGTCGTGGGGATATGCTATTTTCAACAGGTAGCGACCTGATCCGTTTACAGTGTGCATTTGTGGATACTCCGGAGGTTGAAGCTATATCTGATTTTATCGGCAACCAGAAAGGTTATCCATCGGCCATGTACCTGCCCGAATATGTGGGAGAAGGTGAAGCCAGCAGCGGCGCCAAAGAATATGACCCGGACGACCGCGACCCGATGTTTGAAGAAGCTGCCCGTTTAATTGTACTGCACCAACAAGGCTCAACATCGCTTATCCAACGCAAAATGAAACTGGGCTATAACCGCGCCGGCCGCATTATTGACCAGTTGGAAGCAGCCGGAATTGTAGGGCCGTTTGAAGGCAGCAAGGCCCGTGATGTACTCTATCCCGACGAATACAGCCTTGAGCGCTACCTCGAAACACTGCAAAAACCAATTAAAGATTAAACCAAGCAAAATTTAATTACTCTAATCCAATAACTATTAATAACAATAGTTGTTGTTGAATAAAACTGAATGAAAAGGATCATAGCATATACCATTTTAGCAATAAGTACATACAGCACTGCCTTTGCACAAAAAGACAGCCAGGCAAAAGCGATTTTAAACCAGGTAAGCCAAAAATACCGGTCGTACGATGTTATTAAAAGTGATTTTACCTTTAGCCTGAATAACCAACAGGCCAATATTAAAGAAACACAAACCGGCACCCTGATATCAAGGGCGAAAACCGGTAAATACCGCGTTACCCTTTACAGCGCAGCCGCAAAACCCGAAGTAGACAAAGAAATTTTGAGCGACGGCAAAAACCAGTGGACATACCTTAAAAAAGATAAAGAAGTACAGGTAAGTGACGCTGACAAAAGCGGCGACGGATTGAGCAACCCTGCCCAGATTTTTACCATGTATGAAAAAGGGTTTAAATACCTGTACACCGGCGAGCAAAAGATATCAGGTAAAACTTACCAAAATATTGAGCTTACACCCGAAGATGATAAAAAAGCTATTTTTAAAGTGAAGCTTACTATCGATAAAGTAAAAAAACAGCTCTACAGTGCTTTGCTGTTTGATAAAAACGGCAACAGGTATACTTATACCGTGCGTACCTTTACCCCCAACGTACCTGCTCCTGACGCTACTTTTGCATGGGATGCCAAAGGTCACCCGGGTGTTGAACTGGTGGACTTGAGGTAATCTTTCTTAGATGTGCGATTTGAGATATTTTGAAGCGGGGGGTTACCTCCCGTTTTTTTTATTTTAATTATTTTGCCGCCGCTCGCCTCTTGGCGAGTGGCAACTATTACCAGGCCTCTGGCCTGCGTTAAACACCTGATTTATTTGATCCCGGCGGCGGGACGCCGCAGGATGGTTGCCACTCGGCAGGAGCCGAGCGGCGGCGAAGAGTTGTTTTTATTACAAAATTAACTCCTTAATTTTCCCTAAAACAGCCTCTACCCTTTCCTCAACAGTTGTATCACCTTCTATAATCAGCAAAGGAGTTGTGAGCTTGTTCATCCAATTCTTATGCGAATGCAGGCTTCGGCTGTTGGTGATGAGCTCATCATAACCGCGTGCCCAGTCAATAAATTCATTATAAAGCTTATTTCGCTCCCTACCGGTATAGATAATATCGCCATAACGTTCAAGCTCTCTTTGCTGCAAACGCCAAATCCTGATGGCTGGCGGGATATATAAAAATACCGACAGATCAAATCGCCAGTTATTGTTCCAGTTGATGACGGACCCGCCAAGGATCCAGTTTTCATTACCGGCCATTTCACTGTTAATCATAGCATTTCGTTCTTCAGGCGGTCGCCGGTTAGTAAAAGGAGGATCGGAAGGGAACCAGAAATAATGATCGCTGTCGAAATACGGGTAATCAAGTCTCTCGCTCAAAGTTTTGCCCAGCGTAGTTACCCCTGAGCCAGACGCGCCGAAGATGTTGATATGCACGGGTTGTTATATTTAAGTTCAAACTTACTCTTTTCCGACCTTAACCCTCCGCTCCATTACCTCTTTCCAGGTGGTTAAAATAAAGCCTTTTTGTTTAAGATAAGCTTTCAGGCGAGGATCGGTCATGGCCAGCAGGTCGCCTTTCCGTTTCTGGCCTTCGTTACAGATATTTTTAAATTGCGGCGACGGTTGTGTGCAGTGCATCAGTACCATCGTTAATCCCGGCGAAAAACGGTCGAAGTTTTCGATATAGTGGTCTGTGTACCATTTTTGCAGTTCCTTATCAGTAGCCTTGTCAATATCGGGCATTACCCAGTCATAGCTTGAATTATCGAGATCGTCCAGTACCGGCAAACCTCCTTTCCAGACTACGTCGCCAAGCTCACGCGCTTTTGCCAGTTCGGCAGGTTCGGGTATCGTCATTCCTTCAGTATATTTACCATCTTTTTTAAGCTGTGCTATCGTAGCATTCTTTGCTTCCTCGCGGTAAAAAAGATCCTCGCCTCCGGGCAGCATTACCGGTATCTTTTTTCAATGCCGAGGTTAATATATTTTTCGAGAAAAGCCGGCTTGGCAAATAAAGTACCCATATGCGAGTCGAGATGGGTTGGTATAAAGCCCATGGTTAAGGCACGGTCAAGCTGGGCGCGGATCTCCTTATCAATCTCATCGGCAGTAGCATGGAAATAAACGGCGACTACTCCGGGCCAGAAAGCGCCTTCTTTATCAATCAGTCCCGGAACTGTTGCCTTACCCGCAAGCGGCCCCCATCGGTAATTTTTCCATTCGGAAGTTAAGGTTAAGTGCAGCCCTGCATCAATTCCCGGGTGCTGATCCATATAATGCTTAAAATCTGGTACCCAGGGGCAGGGCATCATCACACTGGTTGAAGTGGCTATACCCTCACCAATGGCTTTCTCCACCCCTTCGTTTGATTCGTGCGACATACCGGCATCGTCAACATGCAGGATAATTACACGTGCGCCTTTAGGCCAGCCAAGCTTTTCGGCATAGGTTTTGGTTTGCTGTGCATAAACGGCAATGCTAAAAACAATGCCTGTTGCTATGAGCAGTAAGTTCTTCATCCGGATGGTTTTAGGTTATAAAAGGTAAATAAAAATAGAAATTTAATTACCAAATGTGACATGCAAATGCCAATTTAAGCCCTGCAAATACACCCATTTTTACTACTTTTGAAATTAATGCTTCCCGCAACTAACCATACACTCGAGAAACTGGAACTGCTGTTAAAAACAGCCGGTTATAAAGTGCGTTATGAAAAGGGAAACTTTAAAACCGGTGCCTGCCTGCTGCTTAACAGTAAAATGATTGTGGTAAACCGTTTCTCTAATCTGGAAAGTAAGATCCTTGCTTTGGTTGAGCTATTGCGCGAACTTGAGGTAGATTACAAGCTGCTTGATGATAAACAGATTACATTTTTGCAGGAAATTAAACAAACTAAACTGCAGCTGTGACCATAACATTTTTAGGAACCGGAACATCGCAGGGGGTACCTGTTATAGCATGTAACTGCGAGGTATGCCTCTCAACAGATAAGCACGATAAGCGGCTGCGCAGCTCTGTTTTAATTGAAACCGAGGAAAAGGTAATTGCCATTGATTCGGGCCCCGATTTCAGGTACCAGATGCTTCGTGCAAAAGTACAGCACCTTGATGCTATCGTTTTTACACATGAGCATAAAGACCATATTGCCGGTATGGATGATATCCGCGCGTTTAATTACAAACAAAACGCCCCGATTGATATTTACGCTGATGAAAGGGTGCAAAAAGCCCTGGTGCGTGAATTTCCCTATATTTTTGATGGCACGGGTTACCCGGGCATTCCGCAGGTAAACATGCACATTATTGCGCTTGATCCCTTTATGATCGGTAATGTTGAGTTCGTCCCTATCGAGGTGTTTCATTACAGATTGCCTATAAAAGGTTTCAGGATTAAAGATTTTACCTACCTCACCGATGCCAAAACAATTCCGGATGCAGAAAGGAAAAAAATAAAAGGCACAAAAATATTAGTGATCAACGCCCTGCAAAAGGAAACCCATATTTCCCATTTTACGCTTGAAGAAGCCATAGCTTTTGCTAACGACATTGGGGCCGAAACCACCTACTTTACACATATAAGCCACAGGCTGGGCAAACATGCTGACGTTTCCAAAGAGCTGCCTGCAGGCATTGAACTGGCGTATGACGGCCTGAAACTGACTATTTAATATCGATATCAATCCACGGTTTTAAACGGCAAGCATACATTTACAAAGAACTCGAGCCTTTACTGCAAGCAACGGGTTTTAATATTGCTTATTTTAATTAATTATTCAATCCCCTGCCTGTTTTATGCTGCAGCTCGTCTATCCGTTTTGATGCTTCGGCTTTGGTAAGCGATCCGTCAAACTCTTCACCGGCCTCGTCAGATAATGTTTTGAGGTAGGAATGCTGTGCGCCGGTCATGGGTTCATCACCTGTTGACCATTCATCAGGGTCTTTTACCATATTTGAACCTTTTATTTGATTTTGATTGATGATCTCCTCATCATCTGATTCATCGAAAAAGCCATTGTCTGGTGCATCATTGGGGTTGATAGCCATAACTATTGTTTTTATAATTACAACTGATACCGGGGCGCATTGTTTTTATTTTCAAAAGCATTGAAGATCACAGTTCGATAAAACTCACCCTGTCGATGGTACCTCTGTATTGTTTTAAATGGCCTTTATCGCTGGCATCAACCACGCCCCGAATAGTTACTTTACGTTTATTCATACGGATAAACTGACCATCATTATAGGTAAACAAACCTATATGAGTACCCGGCAGATAAAGGGGGCAATCCTGACTAAAATCAACCCAAATGGCATTATGTAATGCGTGGCTCGAGAACAGGCTGTCATTAAAAAGCGCGGATTGCTCGTTCCCTTCCTTGTATTTACCGCTCACTTCAACATATTGTTTATCATATTTTTCAATATGACTGGTCAGCTCTGTAAATGAAATCTTTTTATAATCTTTTGAACTATTGCAATCGCTTTGGAAAACTTTTTTTGTTTGGCACACGCACCAAGCAAAACCAACAGCGGCAAAATCCGGAGCAAATTTTTGATATGGATAAATACCACGGTCATTCAAATCAGGAGTGATTAAGATAGTGAAAATATCTGTCAATAATCCTGATAACAGATATTTTACAGCGAGGTTACAGATGTTATAATAAAAATGGAATTTGTCTTTGCTAAAACGTTTAGGCACCTTGTAGTTTAGCTTTATGCTGTTATTTTTGTACATCAACATTTAACCTGAATTAACCTCCCATGAAATTAAAACTGATAGGCACCTTACTCCTATTGTCGGCCCTTTGCGTACAGGCCCAGCAAAAAGTTATCCCACTTTACCCCGGCGCGGCTCCCGGTTCCGAAAACTGGATCTGGAACGAGGGCGAAAGCGACAACAACGCTTTTAATACCAAAGTTGTTTACAACGTTACGCGCCCTTCCCTGGGTGTTTTCCTGCCCGATTCATCCATCGCTACCGGCACCGCGGTGGTTATTTGTCCCGGCGGCGGCTTCCATACCCTGTCAATCAACAGCGAGGGGTATGACGTAGCTAAATGGCTCAACAAACAGGGGGTAGCCTGCTTCGTACTGAAATACAGGTTGGCTCACAGTTTAACTAACGACCCGGTAAAAGAATTGGTAGCCAAAATGAGTCAGAAGGATTTCCCTAAACAGGTAGCGCCTATCATTCCCTTAGCTATCGCTGACGCGCGTGCAGCGCTGACTTATGTGCGTGAACATGCCTCCGAATACCATGTTTCGCCGCAACGAATCGGGATCATGGGCTTTTCGGCAGGCGGCACACTGGCCGGTGCCGCAGCTTTCAATTACACAGCAGCTAACAAACCCGATTTTGACGCGCCTATTTATGCATACGTGCCTCCAGAACTGATCTCAAAAATCCCTGACGACGCGCCGCCGATGTTTATAGCTGCAGCTACTGATGATCAGCTTGGCCTTGCTCCGCACAGCATTGAGCTTTATAGCAAATGGCTGGCATCAAAACACAGCGCCGAGCTGCATATGTACGCTAAAGGAGGCCACGGTTTTGGCATGCGCAAACAAAACCTGCCTACCGACAACTGGATAGACCGCTTTAACGAGTGGCTCGATCTGAAAGGTTTTTTAAAACCCATAGACCCTAAAGTAAAAACAGTTAAAGAGAGAGCCGATCAATGGGAAGCCTACCATAAGCAATGGGAAGATGCATTTCATAAAGACTGGGCAAACATGACCCGTTACCAGGCCGATAATGAAAAGGTAAAAGCATCAGCCCCAAACCCTAAAAGTGTAGTTTATATGGGCGATTCCATTACCGATTTCTGGATCAGCAGGGATTCAACCTTCTGGAGCGATAAACCATATTTTGACCGCGGCATCAGCGGACAAACCACCACCCAAATGCTGGTGCGTTTTCGTGATGATGTGATAGATCTGAAACCTGGTGCCGTGGTGATCCTGGCAGGAATAAATGATATCGCCCAAAATAACGGCCCGATAGCTATTGAAGATATTTTTGGCAATATTCAATCCATGGCATTGCTGGCTAAGGCCGCCAATATTAAAGTAGTATTATGTTCAGTACTGCCCGCCTATGCCTTTCCATGGCGCCCGGGTATGGAACCTGCGCAAAAAGTGGTGCAGCTTAACGCCATGATCAAAGCTTTTGCCGATGCCAATAAAATGGTTTATGTAGATTACCATAGCGCCATGGCCGACGAGCGCAAAGGTTTGCCGAAAAATTTAGCCGCTGATGGTGTGCACCCTACTGTTGAAGGATACAGGTTAATGGAGCCATTGGTTGAAAAGGGTATTGCGGAAGCGTTGAAGAGGAAGTAGGCCAGATAAACTTTAGCAGATGTTGCAGAATTTTGAAATCCGGCGGACTTTCGAGGTACGATGATAAGCAGGGACAGACTTGCGAAGTTTTAAACACTTCGCAAGTCTGCCTTATACAACATGGCCTGAGGACACACCTTTAAAACCGGTAAGCAAATACCTTCTTTTAAAAATGTTGGTGTTTTTAATTTAGTAAATTGCATATTGGGGCTTAAATGCAGCAGCAAGGTTGATGGTACCGATCAACTTGCCGATGAGATCCTCATAAAAAAACAGAAACATCCCATGAAAAATATATTCAGGCTCCTGATCATCATATTATCGCCGCTGGCATTACATGCTCAAAATCCGGTAGTTGTAAAACAACAGGCAATCCTGATGGCCCAAAGCATGACCAAAGGAGATTATAAGACTATTATTAGTTATACTTATCCCAAAGCGGTGCAAATGGCCGGGGGCAAAGAAAAAATGGCCGATATGATTGGTACAGCTATGCAGCAAATGAAAACTGCGGGCATCAGCTTTGAAAACATTACAGTTGGCACCCCTGGTAAATTTTATAAAGCCGGGAAGGAAATCCATTGCCTGCTGCCCGAAACTATCATTATGGCAAGCCCAAAAGGCCGTATGGCCATGCACAGCAACTTATTGGCGGTTAGCGGCGATGGTGGCAAAAACTGGTCGTTCCTGGATATGAACAATTCAACCGCGGATAAGGTAAGGCAACTGATCCCCAACTTTAACCCGGCTATGAAAATTCCGCCGGCTACTACAGAGCCATTACAATAACAGCGAGGTTTGGGCGGTTGGCTTATTATTGTCTCTCTGGATAAATTGAGGGCGCATTAATTGGGTGCCCAAAGCGTCATTTAGTTTTTCAACCACATAATCAGCAAGCTCTGGTGAGTAACGCTCATCATGCTGGTGCATAAAAAACCATACCGATTTAAGGCCTTGATCTTTCCAGTTTTTGATCCGCTCAACCCATTCATCAACGCGGGCATAATCTGTTGGGTGCAGACTGTTGCCTACAAAGCGGATAAAGGCGTGTGGTGTAGGCAATGCCATATGCACCACATCGCGGCGGCCGCTGGCATCAGTTATGATAGAGCCAATATTCAGATCTCGGAAAAGATTAAATACCTTGTCGCGGTTTTCGGCAACGGCAAACCAGTCTTTATGGCGCAGCTCAACAAATACGGGAATATCTTTTGGTAGTTGTTCAAGATAGGCCTTAAGCTCCGGAAAACTCTTTGGTGTGTAATTATCGCTCAACTGCAAAAACAGCGGACCAAGCTTATCGCCGAAAGCCAAAATACCTTCATAATACGTGGTCGTGATATCCTCCGCGTTTTTTAACCGGCGAATGTGACTAATGCTTTGAGAAAATTTAGGGCAAAATTTAAAACCGGGATTGCTATCGGCTTTTTGTTTCCATTTGGAAATGGTATCCGGACCGTAAACCTGGTAAAAGGTAGCGTTAAGCTCAATGCAATCAAAATGCTTAACGTATTCATCTAAAAAATTGGCGTCCTTGGTTTTTGGCGGATAAATTTTGCCAATCCATTCTTTGCGCCCCCATTTTGCGCAGCCAACATGTACCTGCAAAGGCACATCATTTTTTGCAGCGGCAAGGGTTTCAACAGTTATCTGCGGGTCGGCCGGCAAGGTAAAATCAACCCGGGATAATTCTTCGTCCGTTACTCTACCAAATTCCATGTGCTTTTTTGTGCGAAAGATAGGAAATTGTCTGAATCAGAATTTACAGGATTAATGAATTTTCAGAATAAATAATTTATTTGCATTACATTCTGTTAATTTAAAAATTCTGATTCAGACAATCAACTACAAGAACATCCCGCCCGAAGCTTCAATACGCTGAGCATTGATCCAGCGGGCATCCTCAGTGCATAGAAAAGCTACTATGCCACCAATATCATCCGGCTGGCCTACCCTGCCCAAAGCTGTTGACTTCGACATCATTTCTTCCAAACCAGGGTGCGAATCAAATGCCGCTTTGGTAAAATCGGTTTGAATAATACCCGGAGCCACCACATTTGCGGCTATACCACGGCTGCCCAATTCTTTCGCCAGGTATTTGGTGAATACCTCGATAGCGCCTTTCATGGATGCATAAACGGCATACCCCGGAGTTGAGAAACGGGCCAGCCCGGTCGAAAAATTAATGATCCGGCCGCCGTCGGCAATTACCGGTAAGCTTTTTTGGGTTAAAAAGTAAACACCTTTAAAATGAACATTAAACAGGCTGTCAAAATCTTCTTCGGTGGTTTGTGCAAATGGCGAGGCAGCGTCGATACCTGCATTATTGATCAGAAAATCAAAGGTATCACGGTTCCATTTTTCGTTTAGGGTTGCTTTCAGTTTTGTAATAAAAGCATCAAAGGTGGATACGATACCTGTATCCAGTTGTAAAGCAGCAGCCTTTTGTCCTGCCGATTCAATTTCTGCAACTACAGCTTCAGCTTCCTCTTTTTTACTGCGATAAGTAACTATTACATCAATACCTTTTTTAGCCAGGTGCAATGCAGCATTTTTACCCAGCCCGCGGCTTCCACCGGTTATCAGTGCAATTTTATTTGTTCCCATTGTGATGTTTTTTTAATGTTTTAACAATACAAAGGTGCAATAGTTAGGAATGAAAATTATGGTGACTACTTCAGATTAAATGGTGACCATTTCAGTTTTTTTTCAAAATATTTCTATCGGAAAACTCCCAGAAAGTATGGACTGAGACAGCATTAATAAATTTATCTACCTCAAAATGAACGGAAAAGAAATAAATATCAATTAAACTACTAAAACTATAGGAATTATATAATTTATTGTTATATTTGCATTGTCAACAACGACAAAGTGTTCTTTTAATAACTTATCAAGAAAGACTGAGGGAAAGGCCCAAAGACGTCTTAGCAACCTGTACATCCGCATAATGTAAAAGGTGCTAATTCCTGCTCCTGTGCAAAACGGGAGAGAGATAATTATATCTACACCCCACAACCGATCTGATTAAGTGAATTTTTATGGTTTTCAAGTCGCGTGACCGAGAGGATAGGTGGGGGTCCGCAATACCCTAAACGGCAGTTCGAATCTGCCCGCGACATCAAATTTTTCCAATCCTTTTTTTTAGCTTACAGGTTAACTCTGTACCTTGTTGAGATCCGCAGGTACGGGTAAGTTTTGTCTACATCCGGGTGATTTTTATAGTTTCCTTCCAGCCTGAAATATCCGGGTTCGGCACTTATCGAGAGATCTTTTAACACGCGGTAACTTATCTCATTGGTTATGGTATGTAAAAAATAATGCGACTTATTACCATTAATAGTCATGAGCCAGCTACCGCGATAATTAATGCTATAATAAAATCTGTTACCTATATTAAAACCAGCTCTGCCGTTTATGGCAAAACCCGAGCCGTAATCATAATTGCGCCCTCTATACAGGTAGGGATCGGGAGCGGCTCCTAAAATGATAAGCCCCGCACCCACCGCGGTATTCACTTTAAAGCCATTCAATAATTTAAATTCAGATAGTAGATTAGCCTTTACGCTTTGCCCTCCGTAAAAGAACGCAGCATTGCGTATGTAATCATAATTAGCTGATATGATGATCAGGTTCTCCACGCTATCCGATAACGAAACGTCCCATCCTGCAAGAGATCCATAAACACTGATCACATTAACCGCACTGCTATCGTCTTTCCCAAACTCGGCTGTGATGGAAATATTGCTGAAAGGTGTGTGCAAATTTTCGTTTGAAGCGCCGTAAAGCAGCTTCGCCCTGCCAAACCAACCAAACCGTCCGTGGGTCAACAGTCCCTGGTTGCCGCTGTTAAACTTACGCGCGCCCAGATCAAATTCTGCACTCACTTTTGATGAATCATCCTGCGACCTATTTGCCGGCCCAACAACCTTTCCCCATTTTCCATCAATAATGCGGTTAAGGCCATTCATCGGGTTAACCAAAAAACCCAGCACCTCACTGGCTTGCCGTTTAAAACCGCGGCGGTGGTTATTAATAATCTTATTTGATAGTCGATAGGTCATTTCGCCCAATACTATGCCGCCAAAGCTGGTGTTGATAAAATCGTTAGGGGCGGGTGCCTGGTTTTCGGCAAATGTTTCCCACAGGTAACTGCCCACCATAGTAGCCGGTACTGATTGCCAAAAACTATAACCATTACTCCTGAAGGCGCTGTAAAACATGCTGCCGTGATATGGATGTCCAAACTGGTTGGTTTGAAACGGATCATTGTCCCAGGTCCAACTGCCCGGGTTCAGGTTATGACCTGTTGTTTTCCAGGAAATCCGGGCGTAATCAACGTTGACTATATAGCGATCATATGTCCAGGGCGCAATCTCGGCGAGGCCAAGCTCTAAAGCAGCCCTTCCAAAACGTTTCTGTTTTACCGGCGGATCTGAAAATCGTGTTATGGTATCTTTTTGCTTACGCAGGTCAAAAATATTAACCTGGGCCCCTACTTGCTGGCTGCAGAAAAGTATGAACAGTAAAAGCGGCAGTATAATCCTTAACCTTCCGGAGTATTTTCTGGTAAAATGGTAAAGCGTTAAAGTCATATACACTAACAATTTAAAAGATACAGCTACGAAAGTTATAAAGGATGAAGTGAATTAGGTTAAAAAATGTTTGAGCAATATTTAATTAATGTTAAGGCGGATATAATTTTGATAATGCATTGGGCGGTACTGGGTACCAATAATTGTTATTTCCTTATTTAAGTACTGAAACATATTTTCATATATTTAACATTGCTTAACCTGTATATTAAGCACCATAACCAGTATAAATTATTGCAATTGCTTTTTACTTATGAAGATCTTCAATATCATATGGGTTGTACTTTTTGTCACATTTGCAGGTTTACAGTATAACGATCCAGATCCTTACCTTTGGATGCCCATTTACCTTTATTGTGCCTGGTTTTGCTACCTGGCAGCAAAAAAGAATTTTACCCCATTGGCTATGCAACCGGCATAATCATTTTTACAGGTTATGCCATTTATAAGATATTTGATAACAACGGCCTGATCGACTGGTTTAAGTTCCATCATGCCGAAAGTCTTGTGCAAACCATGAAAGCCGAAAAGCCCTGGATTGAAGAAGTGCGTGAGTTTTTCGGGTTACTGATCTGTGTAGCAGTACTGGCGATTAACTGGATCTATGCTATAAGAGAAAACAAAAAAGTACCGGTAAAAAAGCGGAGACGATAAGCCCCCTCTAAATCTCCCCCGGGAAAGGGAGACTTGTAAAAATATCTTTTTCATAGGGGTTAAGGTCAGGCTAAGCTACAAATATGACAATCCCTTAAATTCCCCATCAATATAATAAAAGGGCACAAAACCGTCTTCGGCAAGTTCACAACTTACCTGCATGGTGGTAAAAGTAACATCGCCAAAAATATTGGCTATGGCCGAGTCGGCAGCATCATGGCCGGTAGCTATTTTAATAAGGCCGTTTAAAGGTACCAGCCGTGTTGCATCAAACAGTATCCACTTACCACCAAGATAAGCCTCAAAGCAGGCGTGGAAATCGGCTGGCTTAAGGTGATAGGCATAACCTGTAAAATAGCGGGCAGGTATGGTAAGCGCACGGCAAAGGGCTATGCCTAAGTGTGCAAAATCGCGGCAAACGCCGGCCTGTTCGGTAACGGTATCAAAAGCTGATGTTTGTGAATTGGTTGATCCGCTTAAATATTGTACGTTTTTATTGATCCAGTTGGTCAATTCAACCACCTGCTCAAAAGGGTTGGTAACATGCCCGAACATATTATGTGCAAGGCGGTATAATTTGTCCGACTGACAATAGCGGCTTGGATTTAAATATGGCAGCACCGGCGAGGGCAGCTCAGAAACGTGGGTTTCCTGTAAATTACCGAAATCGGTTATTTCATAACAATTATCAACCGTAGCTTTGTAGGTAACTTTAACATTGGGCGTATCGGCACTTACATCAAAGCGCACCAAACGATTTTCGCCCTGCAGAGTTTGCAGTTCTTCAAACTTGATATAGGGTTCCAGGCCAAATTCTTCACTTATTACCGTTTGATTTGGGCTGCGTAATGCGTGTATGTTTAAAATCAATGTGCCCGGCGACCGTACTACATATTCCATTTGGGTAAACACATCGAACTTCATGTTATCAGCTTCCTGTTTTTAATTCTTCTAATTTGTTAAATGTGGCATCCATCCAATCCTCCGAAATATGGTCAAGTGCCAGTTTCAGTTCCTCGGCCCATTGGATTGAGATATGTTCAAGGTCCTGTTTGTTATAACGCTGCTCAACAATATTGAAACTATCCTTTTTATAAACAGCCACATCTATCGGAAAATCGACATTGTTCGAGCTTACCCTTGTTGAATCGAAGGAAAGAAAACCTGTTTTAAGCGCCAGTTTCAGGCTCGAATCTTCATTAAGGATGCGATTAAGGATAGCTTTACCATGCCCCGAATTACCGATAACCACGTATGGCGCCCCTTGCCCTAATTCCACCCAATTCCCTTCGGGATATAGCAAAAAAAGCTTGTGTTCATCGTCATCGCGCAATTGTCCGCCAATAATGGTATTCAGGTCAAATCGTAACCCGGCGGCATCAAGCGACACTTTATCTTCTTGTGCTGCACGCTTTACCTGTTCGCCAAATGCATTCACAGCCTTGTACATCTTATTAAACTCGGCTGTCTCCAATAATTCATTAAAATATATCACGGCCTTATCACGCACCGAGCGCAAACCGCTGGTCATGATAAACAGCGAAAAATGATCCTTTTGTTCTATAGTGATCTTCTTTTTTACAGTGGTATCCGTCCCCGAAGTTATACGGGTATCGGCAATGGCCAATAAGCCCTCTTTAACTTTAATTCCCAGGCAATAAGTCATTTGATTAGCGTCGTTCGTTATAAATTAATACTTGCCAAAGTAATTAAATAATGCGAGATTTATTTACCGGTTATTCATAAACCATTTATTTGCCGATACATCTTTTTCGGGCCTAACTACCTTTTATTTTATAGCATACAATGAAATTCAAATCAGCATTACTCATCCTGGCATTTATTTTTAACCTCAACTTTGTCAAAGCGCAAAAACACAGCCCTGTCCCTGTTATTTTCGACACGGATATCGCCGGAGATTATGACGATGTTGGTGCGATGGCTATGCTGTATGCCTTTGCAGATAAGGGTGAGGCCAAAATATTAGCAACCATATCCTGCAATGCCTTCGAAACTACCGCACCAACCATAAGTGTGATCAACACCTATTTTGGCAAGCCCAATATCCCCATAGGTATTGTAAAAAAGACAAACCCAATAAAGACTGTGCACAGCAATGGGCCCAGGCTATTATTGCCAAATATCCGCATAACATAAAATCAAACAGCCAGGCAGTTGAAGCGGTAGCACTTTACCGCAAGGTGCTGGCAAAGCAAGCCGATGGCAGCGTAACTATTATTTCGGTAGGATTTTTCACCAACCTGGCCGATCTGCTCCGGTCGGGAGCTGATAAATACAGCAAACTGGATGGAGAACAACTGGTGAAAAAGAAAGTAAAACAACTGGTATCCATGGCTACGGGAATAGGTACCGACGGTAAAACCTTTAGCGAATACAATGTAAATGTGGACGCAGCCTCTGCGCAAAAAGTATTTAAAGACTGGCCTACACCTATTACCCTTAGCGGTTTTGAAATAGGTGAAAAAATCCTGACCGGAATCCGCCTGATCAACAATATATCAATAAAAAATAGCCCGGTAAAAGACGCCTTCCAGATAGCGCTTACCAAAGACAACAACACAACCGGCCGAAACAGTTGGGACGAGAACCGCCGTACTAACAGCCATCAGGGGGCCCAAACCTTATTTTACCTATCGCAAACTTAACATAGAAATAAAGGACAACGGCACCGATGTAGTGGTACCGGGAGAGCGGTTTTTATATCTTCAATTTGCCATGCAGCCCGGGGATATTGCAAAGGATATTGAACAATTGATGATGCACCAGCCTGTTAAAGAACAACGGTAATATACCGCTAAAAATACCAACTACTTGGTATTGAATTTTCACGCGATAGATAGCACCTTAGTTTAATTATGAGCGAACCCATTAAAATTCAGGTATCCATCTTTTGCGAGCCTTGCATTATCTGCGGCAGCAGGCCTGTAATTGCACAGGCTAAAGGTAAATTTATTGTAAGATGCGGCGCCAACCCAAATCATTATCAAACGCCGCCCGGAATGGTGGATATAGCCAATTGGAATAAACATAACCGCCGGGAGCCTGGTTTTACCCCAAATATAGGGCATCTTAAACAAGGCTGATCACTTAAAATAACGAGTTACCACATAGCCGATGGCTTCTTTTATATAGGTCCCCCAACCTGCTAAAGCACCTGCATTAGGTAGGAAATCATCGGCAGATACCGAAAACCTGCGGCTGGAAAAATTGCAGGGGTATGCAACCACGTCAACTCCCTGTTTTTTAAATATCATCAGGGAACGGCGCATATGAAATGCCGAGGTAACCAGTAAATATGGTGCTTTAAGTTTATGCTGCTGCAAGAGTTCTTTTGAAAAAGCGGCATTTTCAATGGTATTCCGAGATTTCGGTTCGCTTAGTACGCAACTGTCCGCAACCTGCATTTCCCTGAGTTGCTCCCTTACCCAATCAGCCTCCCTAAAACCCGATGGCCTCAAAAGCCCGTTTCCTCCTGTGATAAGAAGATGGCTGACTTTACCTGTTTTTTGCAAACGAACACCCTGGATAAACCTATCGGCAGCAGAGTTAAAGAAACCGCCGCCATTGCCATCATCCGAGCTAAAACCACCCAGCACTATAGCACAGGTATACTTTTTATCGGCTGGTACAGTAATCTCCCTGATATCCCAACACCAGCTAACCAGGTTAAGTAACAATGAATTAGAGAAAATATAAAGCACAATAATACCTGCAAGCAAAAATTTCCGTTTACGTTTTACGTTCTTTGAAAAAAGGGCGATCAATAAAAATGCGAATACCCATAGAAGCAAATTCATTAAAAACGAAAGAACTTTTGAAAAAATAAAAAACATATGGCGGTTATGGTGTTTAAGTACTTCAAATATAGAAGCTTTTATTGGGCGAAGTAACAAACTGGCATTATCATTGTCATATATCAGAAAAGAAAAATAAATTATGGGCTTTATCAAAACTCTTGCGATAGGTGCTGCAGTTGCTTACGGAATAAATTACGTAACCAAAAAAGGACCCGACGGTAAATCAATTATCGATAACCTGGTTGACAACGCCCCCGAATGGGCCGATCGCGCTAAAAAATACGGCGAACTTACTTTGGAACAAATTGCCGTGCGCACTCAAAATTTCAGGGATAATAACAGGCGTTAATACGTCCTGCCTGGTACTTTATATGTTAACATTTGTTATTAGCCGGCTTTATCTCCTGTCTAAAAAGTTATTGTAGAATAAAGAAGATGTGTCATTGCGAGCGTAGCGCGGCAATCGCATACTTTACAGAGTGGCCATGCTTCCGTGCGGTTGCTACGTTCCTTATAATGACGTGATTATAAGTTACTGATTTATTAAGTATATTTTTTTGATCGTTTTTTTAAATATTGGCGTTGCCTGCGGCCCGTGCTATCCGCTCATACTACGCAAGCCTTAGCCACTTGGCCGGTATCCGCTCCTATCACTAACGCGGCCCCCGCGCAGCATTGCAAAAATATATTTTTAATATTATCACGCTGGGAATTGTCTGCAAACGGCATAACTCTTTAACTATTTATCCTGTAATCCTCCAATCCTATAAATCAAGGTTCCTTACCAACCATTGTTCACGATACTGTTTTGGTGTAATTCCCTCAAAACGCTTAAAAAACTTGGTAAAGTTTGATGGATCAAAAGTAAGCCGGTTAGCTATTTCGGCTACACTGACCTTGTTTTCCTGCAGCATGGTTTTGGCAATCCCCATGATTTTTTCCTCGAAAAAGGAACAGGGATGTTTGCCTGTGGTGAGTTTAATAGTATTGCTCAAATGGGTAGGATGGATATGCATTTCATCAGCAAAATCACGGATCTCGTACATGTCCAATACGCGGTTGTTCAGCACATCCTCAAGGTGTTTGTCAATGGCCTTCAGATAGTCGGCGGTAATTTCATGCTGACGGGCCAGTATCTTTTTCGGAACAGTAAGCGTTGCTTCCATCATACAAAATTAAGCAAACAGATCGGGCTTAAACAGCGGTGCTACCCGCTTTTTAGATGCCTGCTCATAAGCATATCCCAATTTTATGATGTCGCCCTCTTTGTAGGCTGTACTAAAAAACGATAACCCAACCGGCAGGCCATGGGCCAACCCCATGGGCACTGTAATATGCGGATACCCCGCCATAGCTGCAGGACCTGAAAAGCTAAAACCATTATCATAGTCGCCATTTACCAGGTCGATACATACAGCCGGGCCATTAGTGGTACCTATGATGGCATCAAGTTTATATTTGGCCAGCATATCGTCAATAACTTTACGGGTACCTGTATTGGTTTGCTTAACTGCGTCAAGATACTCCTTACTGTTCAGGTCACCTTTGGCTTGAGCTAACTCCATCGTTTCCTGTTTAAAGAAAGGCATTGCTTTAACCTCATTTTGCTTGTTAAAGGCAATTACATCGGCCAAGGTTTTTATTTTGCTGTTGGCGTTGCCAAAGTATTGATTAAGGCCGTCTTTAAATTCATAAAGCAGCACGGTAAATTCATTTTTGCCTATGGTTTTCAGCTCCTTGTTTAATTCTATCTCCACCACTTCGGCACCTTTACTTTTCAGGGTTTTGATGGCATCCTGTAATAATGCCACAACGGTTGGGTTATCATTAAGCGCAGATTTCTCAATCCCCAGGCGCTTACCCTGTAAACCATTAGCGTCTAAAAATTTGGTATAATCCGCCTCGATCCTGCCTTTACTACCAAGTGTTGCCAGGTCGAGCGTATCAATACCGGTAAGCGCTCCGAGTAATATGGCGGCGTCCTTAACTGTACGCGCCATTGGTCCGGCCGTGTCCTGCGTTTTGGAAATGGGGATTATACCCGACCGGCTCCACAAGCCCACAGTAGGCTTGATGCCTACTAACCCGTTAACCGATGCCGGTGAAACTATCGAGCCATTGGTTTCGGTACCGATGCCAATAACGCAAAGATTGGCTGCGACGGCGGTTCCGGTACCGGCACTTGAACCGCTGGGGTTCCTGTCTAAAATATAAGGACATTTGGTTTGCCCTCCCCTGCTGCTCCAGGCACTGGTTGAATGCGTTGAACGAAAGTTTGCCCACTCGCTTAAATTGGTCTTGCCCAATATCACCGCTCCCGCCTCGCGGAGCTTATGTACAATGAAGGCGTCCTGTTTAGCAAAATTATCGGCTAATGCCAATGAACCCGCTGTGGTATGCATATTATCGCCGGTGTTAATATTATCCTTGATCAGCACCGGTATACCATGCAGGAGTCCCCGCACTTTACCCTTTTCCCGCTCTCTGTCCATAGCATCGGCCATGTTCAGGGCATCTTTATTAAGCTCGATAACCGAGTTAAGCATAATTCCTTTTTTATCTATCTGATCAATGCGTTTCAGGTACAGCTCAGTAATCAGCCTTGCAGTAAACTGCTTGCTCTGCATTTTTTGCTGCAGATCGGTAATGGTTATTTCGCTCAGTTCAAATATATCGTCCTTACTGTTATCGGCAGCGGCAGTTTCATCAGCTTTATTTTCGGCAGATGGCTGATTGCAGGATGCCGCTACTAAAGTAGATATCGTTAACCCGACTAATGAACCGGTTTTGAGGAAATTTCTTCTGTGCATAACTGTTTAAATAAAGGCATTACAAATAACAAAATATTTAACTACTTTGAAAGGTGCGGGAGACGCAGATAGTTAAATGTTACATTGGGGTGGTAGATTATCATGTACGGAGAGAACCCTGCCACCCTGAGCTTGTCGAAGGGTCGCGCGCAGAGGCCCCATCCGCCATGCTTCGACAAGCTCAGCATGACACCCTATTTTTATTTATTTACCCTTATTTCGATATCATCCCCGATATCACATTAATACTCAAGGCGACAATAGCTGTATTAAATGCAAAAGAAATCAACCCGTGCAGCCAGGCCAGCCTGCGGATAGACCGGGCGGAAATCTCCACATCAGATACCTGGAACGTCATGCCTACAACAAATGAGAAATATACAAAATCGAGGTAATCCGGCTCTTTTTCATCACCCGGAAATTCAAGACCGCCGAGATGTTTGAGTTTTTTATCATCATCGGGATCTGTAGTATAATACATATGGGCATAACGCAAGGCGAATATAGTGTGTACCAGCCACCATGAAACAATAACCGATGCCATGGCCAATAAAACCCGCGCCGTCACAACCGCATCCGATTGGTTTTTTGTGGATAACAATAGAAATACTATTGCCAGCAAACTCATCATTGATGATACTATCACAAACAAAAATATCAGCGTGCGGCTTGAGTCTTCGATACTGGCTATTTTACGGATTTCGGCGGGGTTGGCCGTCAGAATAATGATCCAATCCATAATAATGATGCATAAACCAAATGCTATCCAGGTTACCAAAGCAACCGTTGGCACCGAAAAATGAGCCCAGGAGAAAAACAGTGTTATTGCTGCGGCCCCTAACGAGATCAGGAGGCGGTGATGAGCATCAAGACTAAAAAAGACTTTGGTTTTTGTTTTTTGAGGCATACAATTTAAGCTACACCATAAATATTATAATGTTTGATGTAGATTAAATGAAGATACTAAAAATCGTCTTCCTCAACAATCCAGGCCACACGGCCTACCTGCCCGTCATCCAGTTGTACTTTGATACCGCGTGAATGATACGCCGCGCTGGTTAACAGCCGTTTTACGAAACCCCTGGTCAGCGTACCTGTACGCTGGTCTTTTTTTAGTATGATGTCAACCTCAAGGCCGGGGTATATATCGCTTCTGTTTTGTCCATTCATGACCGTTGATTTATTTGATTACGTTGATTTCGCTGATTTTATTTTTTGATTTTTTTGATTGATATGATTTCACCGATTGAATAGATCGACAATAATCTTATCACAAAAACCAGGCAAATATCAATTTTTCGCAAGATAATCGGCTATAAAAGTTTTAACGCGTTCTTCGTTGCCATTGTCAAAACCATCAATTTTTTTACTACTATATTTTTATTATTAACCAGGTATACCTGTGGTATGAACCCCAAATTGTACTGTGCCTGTGCTTTAGAAAACACCTGCTGAGGTATGATGAGTTGCTGCCAGGGCATATCTTCAGCTTTCATAACTGGTAACCAGTTCTCTTTCTTTGCATCTATTGATACGCTAACAAATCTGATATCATCTTTATTAAATTGGGCTGCTATCCGCTTTAAGGAAGGGATTTCCTGGCGACATGGGCCGCACCAGCTTGCCCAGAATATCACCATATTTAACTTTTTTGTATTATCCACCAGGTTCACCGGCTTTTCATCAGCATCATTGAAAACGCTATTAGCAAACTGATTTTTATCTGCAGGCTGATTATCAATAAACCGTTTCAGTTTTTTCCCATAGTACGATGCTTTTGCTTCATCGCCAAAAGAGTTGAATAATTCTTTCAATTGGGAATGATCTAAGTAAAATCTAAAACCATGCAACGCAAGTAAACTCCAATAAGAGTCGGGATTCTGACTGATAATTTTTTTATCCTTTCTGCCTGCGCGGTTCTCCTAATACCATCTTTACTTATACGGATATAAGGCAGCGTTATATTCTTCAAAAACGACTCGGATCGTGGCCCACCTTTTAAGATCGCTCCTTCAGTTTTTGAGAGGTCTCCGGTTATTGTGGTTATTCCCGAACTTATAACAAAAAAAGTATACCTGGAATGATTTTTTGAAGGCTCATACGGATTGGCAACATCTATAAATTGCTGTTTTCCTTTTTCGTCGAGATAATTTAACTGAACAAGATCAGCAAAAAAGGGGTATCCCGTTTAAATCTAATTTCGAACTTTCCATCAGCAACTTTGGCAGAGTCTGTGGCTTTACTAAAAAATGAATAAGCGGGTTTGTAATATACCCATTTACTTTTAAGGCCTTTTATATCGCCTTTAATAATTACGGTATTATCATGTTTACAGGAAAACAGGCTGATAAGCATCAGCAGGATGATGTAATAAGGTTTTTTCATTGGTTTAGTATCAGGGTGTTTAAAAAATTCCTGATACTAAGATAACTACTTAACCAATCCTTTTATTGCCTGCTCTACTTTTCCGAAATCAAAATTATCGATCAGTTTATTAAACGAAGCCGAGATCTGCTCATTGCCCAAATTACCGATGCTACCCTCATGAGTATGGTTCACCGTTTTATCAGGGTTAAAATTGCCTGCTTCAATAGCCAAACCAATCTGTTTATAAGCATCGCGGAATGGTGTACCGCTCAGCGTTAAACGGTTCACTTCCTCTACACTAAACAGGTAAGCGTATTTGGCATCATCCAAAATATTCGTTTTAACAGTGATATTTTGCAGCATGAAAGTTGCCATTTGCAGGCAGTGCTTCAGGTCGGCAAAGGCAGGGAACAGTAATTCTTTTAATAGCTGTAGTTCGCGATGGTAACCCGATGGCAAGTTGGTGGTCATCATGGCTACATCGGTAGGCAGCGCTTGCAGACGATTACATTTGCCGCGCATAATTTCCCAAACATCAGGGTTTTTTTGTGAGGCATGATGCTGCTGCCGGTAGTTAATGCATCAGGATAGCTTACAAATGAAAAATTCTGGCTCAAGTACAGCGTTTGATCCATTGCCATTTTAGCCAGCGTAGCCGCAATGGTTGATATGGCCTGTGCTATGATCCGCTCGGTTTTACCACGGCCCATTTGTGCGTAAACAACATTGTAATTCAGGTTATCAAAACCTAAAAGCTGTGTAGTTAAAGTACGATTAAGCGGAAACGACGAGCCATAACCGGCAGCCGAACCCAGCGGATTTTTATTGGTAATGCGGTAAGCAGCCAAAACCAGTTCAAGGTCATCAACCAGGCTTTCGGCATAGGCGCCAAACCATAAGCCAAATGATGATGGCATGGCCACCTGCAGGTGGGTATAACCCGGCAATAAAACATCTTTATGTTTTTCACTCAATTCAATAAGCTGGCGGAACAAGGTTTCGGTGCTTTCAACAACTTCCTGCAACTGGTGACGGAAGAAAAGCTTTAGGTCGACCAAAACCTGGTCGTTACGTGAACGGCCGCTGTGGATCTTTTTACCGGCATCGCCAATACGCTGGGTAAGCAGCAACTCAACCTGTGAGTGTACATCTTCCACATGCTCGTCAATACGGAAACCGCCTTTGGCAATATCGGCGTAAATATTTTTCAACTCGCGTTGAACAAGCTCAAGGTCGGTGCTGTCCATCAGCCCAACGCTTTGCAGCATACGGGTATGGGCCAGTGACCCCAAAACATCAAACGCAGCCATTTGCTCATCAAATTCGCGGTCGCGACCAACAGTAAAGTTTTCAACCAGCTCGTTAACGTTGGTAGTTTTTTGCCATAGCTTGCTCATGGTGCAAATGTATAAATTATCTGAACCATGATTTATGGGATTTAAGGATTAGTAGGATTTTTTGTCTGAACCTGGATTAGGGGAATTTGTGGATACAAGCGCAACGCAGATTGTCTGAACTCGAATTTATTGAATTAATGATTTTTTTGAATTTGCTAATCATTCTGTTAATACCTTAATTCAATAAATTCGAGTTCAGACAAAAAATCAGCGAAATCAATGTAATCAAAAAAATCAACGGTCAGAATCCCGGTTCAGACAGTTCAGGATGCCAATCCCAATCTATCCGGTTAATATTGTTGATTGTGACAATATATCATAGTCATTTGCCAATAACGTACAAACCGCTATCTTAACCACATGAAACACCCTTTATGTAAGCCATTGCTTAGCATTGCCTTATCATTTTGCTTTTATTCGGTAACACATGCCCAAACGCCTGGGGCTGCAGGTCTTAAATCGGAATATCTTGTAAACCCGATCGGGATCGACAATGCCCATCCCCGTTTAACCTGGTTGATGAATGATAAAGCCCAGGGGGCAGCTCAGAGTGCCTACCAGCTTTATGTAGGTACTGATTCGGCTGCTGTTTCAGCAAGCAACGGCAGCGCATGGGCTACATCCAAAATTGCTTCATCAAATAATCTTATTATTTATAGTGGTCAACAACTAAAACCTTTTACTAAGTATTTCTGGAAGGTCCAGCTTTGGGACCGGGCAGGTAAAAAACTTGCCCCATCAGCTATAAATAGTTTTGAAACCGGTATGATGGGCATGCAAAACTGGAAAGGCTCATGGATCAGCGATAATAAAGGGATAGCAGTAAATCCCGCCCCCTATTTTCGCAATACATTTAAGGTAGCTAAACCAATCCGCTCAGCAAGGGCTTATATCGCGGTTGCCGGTCTGCATGAACTTTATATCAACGGTAAAAAGATCGGTAACCACCGCCTCGATCCTATGTATACCCGGTTCGACAGGCGCACACTCTACGTTTCGTACGATGTTACAGCTCAGTTGCAAAGCGGCAAAAATGCTGTGGGTGTGTTGTTAGGTAATGGTTGGTACAATCACCAAAGTACTGCGGTTTGGTTTTTTCACCAGGCGCCATGGCGTGCTCGCCCGGCGTTTTGCATGGACCTACGCATAACCTATACCGATGGCACAGTTGAAACCATAAAATCCGGCACCGACTGGAAAACTTCACTTAGTCCAATTGTTTTTAACAGCATTTATACCGCCGAGCATTACGATGGCAGGCTGGAACAACCGGGTTGGAACACCGCCAACTTTGACGACAGCAAATGGAAGCCAGTCATTAACCGTTCGGCCCCGTCCATGAACATTGTATCGCAGGCTATGCAGCCTATCCATGCGGTTGATACCATCAGTACCAAAAGCGTTACCAAAATTGACAGCGATATTTGGGTGTTTGATATGGGCCGAAATATTTCGGGCGTAAGCCAAATCACTGTTAAAGGTGATTCGGGCACAGTGATCCGTCTTAAACATGCTGAAAGGTTGAATAAAAACGGGCATGTTGATCAATCCAACATCGATCTGCATTATCGTCCAACTGATGATAAAGATCCATTCCAGACCGATATTTTCATTTTAGGCGGCAAGGGCGAAGAAACATTTTCACCCCGCTTTAATTACAAGGGATTTCAATATATTGAGGTAAGCAGCAGTAAACCTATCCAGATTAGCAAAGAAAACATCAAGGCATTTTTTATGCACAGCGATGTGGAACCCATTGGTACAGTGAAAGCATCAAACCAAACCATTAACCAAATCTGGACGGCTACCAACAATAGCTACCTCAGCAACTTGTTCGGCTATCCTACTGATTGTCCTCAACGCGAAAAAAACGGCTGGACAGGCGATGCCCATATTGCCAGCGAGACAGGTTTGTACAACTTTGACGGAATAACTGTTTACGAAAAATGGCTGGCCGATCATCGCGACGAACAGCAGCCAAACGGTGTATTGCCGTCCATTATCCCAACCGGTGGCTGGGGCTATGAATGGGGTAACGGGCCCGACTGGACCAGTACCATCGCCATCATCCCATATAATATTTATTTGTTTTATGGCGATAGCAAACTACTGGCCGATAACTATACAGCCATTGAAAAATACGTGAACCATATTGATGAGCTTTACCCAACCGGGCTTACCACCTGGGGCCTTGGCGATTGGGTACCGGTAAAGTCTGTTTCGCCTGTTGAACTTACTTCATCTGTTTATTACTATACCGATGCAAGTATATTGACCAAAGCAGCTAAAATATTAGGCAAGCAAGCCGATTATGTAAAATATTCGGCATTGGCCAATAAGATCAGGAACGCCATCAATGCTAAATATTTAGATACTACAACTGGCTTTTACGGCAACGGCTTGCAAACAGAACTAAGCGTGCCGCTTTACTGGGGTGTTGTGCCCGAAAACATGAAAAGCAAAGTTGCAGCTAACCTGGCCAAACGTGTTGAAGCTGATAATTTCCATCTGGATGTGGGGATATTAGGTGCTAAAGCCATTTTAAGTGCGCTAAGCGATAATGGTTACCCGGATGTGGCTTACAAAATAGCATCACAGGAAACCTTCCCATCATGGGGATGGTGGATGGTTAACGGCGCTACCACACTATATGAAAACTGGCAAATAGATGCCAAATCCGATATCTCCCTTAACCACATCATGTTTGGCGAAATCGGCGCATGGCTGTACAAAGGTATTGCAGGTATCCACCCTGATCCTGAACATCCCGGCTTTAAAAATGTATTGCTTCAGCCTCATTTTGTACCAAACCTAAATGAATTTACGGCTACCCATAAAGGGCCTTATGGTAACATTGTTTCATCGTGGCAACGCACCGGTAACAGTGTAACTTATAAAGTAAGCGTGCCTGCAAACTCAAGTGCAACAATTAGCTTCCCGGCTGGTAAAGTTTATCTTGCGGGCAAAGCAATCAACAACCCTGCGTTGTATAAAATAAATGCGGGCAGCTATGTGTTCGAGGTAAAATAATATCACCGCAAATGCCATAGTATTTTCATATTTTAATATCTGCGCATATCAAATGACCATTTACTGACAGGCCGGGGCAACCCCGGCCTGTTTTTGTATATAAATTTGTCACACCTTATTTACAATCACTGATACACCATGCGCAGGATACTTACTATCGTATTTTTATTATTTGTTGCCAAATTTGCCATGGCAGGCCCTGAAGAGCCATGGTCATTAAACACCGATAAGGAAGGCATCAGGGTTTATACCCGCCACATCCCCGATTCAAAAATCAAAGCCATTAAAGTAGAATGCACATTTAATGCCACTGCTGCTCAGTTGGTAGCTGTGCTTATGGATATTAAAACCTGCAGCGAGTGGGTTTATCACACCAAATCGGCTACCATTATTAAGCAGGTGTCGCCATCAGATATTTATTATTACTCGGAAGTAAACATACCATGGCCGGTGCATAACCGCGATTTCGTAGCGCATTTAAAGGTTACACAGGACCCTAAAACCAAAGTTGTCACTATTGACGCTCCGGTTATCTCAAACATGGTACCCGCGAAAGATGGCATTGTAAGGGTGGAAAATTCAACCGGCAAGTGGATTATTACTCCTGTTGATAGCTCCCATGTAAGTATTGTGTACACCCTGCACCTTGATCCCGGAGGATCTGTACCTGCATGGCTTATTAACATGTTTGCCGCACAAGGCCCTACCGAAAGTTTTAAAGGTTTAAAAAAACAATTGCAGAAACCGGCTTATAGGGATGTGAAGCTGGCATATGTGCAGTAGCTCCCCAGCCCCCTAAAGGGGGAGCGTTTAGCAACGAATTTATAATTGAAAACAAATTTCGCGTTAAGGATTGCAGCGGATACCCGCCTGTGACTAAAGCCTGCGCAGTATGAGCGGAAAGCCTGGCCGAATGCAACGCCCTAAATTCTGAACCGGGATTTTTAGGATTAAGAGATTTATTGGATTTTAATTGCGCCCTTTCAATTCACTCCACATTCAAAAATCCTGTCTTCCAAAAAATCCCCCAAATCCAGGTTCAGACAACTTGCAAATAAACGTCAGCATTTTGCAAATAAAATTGAAAACTCGTATCACACTTAGCTGTACTTTCGATGTTAGTATATAACCGTTTAATTTGCCGGCAGGATACCAAAGGATAGTTGTGCAAATTATAAACGTTAATATTGCTTTAACCAATAAAGTAAACGTGTAAACGATGAGAGTTGCCTTGTTTGTTCCTTGCTATGTTGACCAGTTTTACCCCAAAGCGGCTATTGCCACGCTGGAGTTACTGGAGAAACTTGGCTGTGAAGTCCACTACCCTAAAAATCAAACCTGCTGCGGACAGCCTATGGCCAATTCGGGCTATGAGCATTTAACCAGTGGCTGCAATAATTTATTTGTCGATAATTTTTCGGGATACGATTATATCGTTTGCCCTTCGGGGAGTTGCACCCTGCATATCAAAGAGCATTTATATGCCGATGGGAAAGAAGAACAGGCTACCGAGATCCGCAAAAAAGTTTATGAGCTTACTGAGTTTTTGGTTGATGTTTTAAAAGTAAAACAACTTTCGGCCAGTTTCCCTTACAAGGTTGGTTTACACCAGAGCTGCCATGGTTTGCGTGGTTTACGCATAGCCCAAATGAGTGAGCTTGTTGCCGAACCATTCAGCAAACCGGCCCAGTTACTGGATCTGGTGAATGGACTGGAACTGGTACCACTTAGCCGCCAGGATGATTGCTGCGGTTTTGGAGGAACGTTTTGTGTAGTCGAGGAGGCAGTGTCGGCCAAAATGGGGAAAGACCGTGTGGCCGATCACATATCGCACGGGGCACAGTACATCACCTCGGCCGATCTTTCGTGCCTGATGCACCTCGAAGGCATCCTGCGCCGTCAAAACAGCGATGTTAAAGTAATTCACGTAGCCGAAATTTTAAACCACAGCATGTAATGAGCACCGCAACTACCAAAGATCACCCGCATTTAGCTGCCGAATTTAACCGCGACGAGCCACGTGTAAACTGGCACGACGAAACCCTGTGGTGGGTACGTGCCAAACGGGACATTGCCGCTCATAAACTCCCCGAATGGGAACTGCTGCGCGAAACGGCATCACAAATAAAATTTAACGTACTCTCAAACCTGAGCACCTACCTGGAACAGTTTGAGGCTAACGCCATTAAAAATGGCATCATAGTACACTGGGCTGCAGACGCGGCTGAACATAACCAGATTGTACACAACCTGCTCGAGCAAAGGGGCATTACTAAAATGGTTAAAAGCAAGTCGATGCTTACCGAGGAATGCCATTTAAATGAATACCTGAAAGAACAGGGCATCGACGTAATTGACTCCGATCTCGGAGAGCGCATCGTACAGTTGGCCAATGAACCGCCAAGTCATATCGTACTGCCATGTATCCATAAAAAGAAAGAAGAAATAGGCGATATTTTCCACGAGCATTTAGGTTCGGCCAAAGGTGAATCAGACCCTAAAATATTGACTGAAACTGCCCGTCAACATTTACGCGAGGTGTTTTTAACCCGTCGCGCGGCGCTTACGGGGGTTAATTTTGCCGTGGCAGAAACCGGCGAGTTTGTGATTTGTACCAACGAGGGTAACGCCGACATGGGGGCGCACCTGGCTGAGATCCATATTGCGTCGATGGGTATTGAAAAGATCATCCCCGAAAGGAAGCATCTTGGTGTGTTTCTGCGCCTGCTTACCCGCAGCGCTACCGGCCAGCCAATTACTACTTACTCAAGCCATTTCAGCAAACCACAGGATGGTACCGAAATTCATATTGTTATTGTTGATAACGGGCGCAGCATTCAGTTGGGTCGCGAGGAGTTTCGCAATTCATTAAAATGTATCCGGTGCGGGGCTTGTATGAACACTTGTCCCGTTTACCGCAAAAGCGGCGGGCACAGCTACCATACTGCTGTCGCAGGGCCGATAGGCTCAATCCTCGCCCCTAACCTCGACATGAAAAAATATGCCGACCTGCCCTTTGCTTCTACTCTTTGCGGTTCGTGCAGCAATGTGTGCCCGGTTAAAATAGATATTCATGACCAGCTGTATAAATGGCGGCAGGTAATTGTTAAGGAAGGCTATTCGCCCAAAGCCAAAACTATGGCTATGAAGGCTATGGCTTTAACATTGGCCTCACCAACTTTATACCGTATGGGGGAAAAACCGGTCGACTGGTGTTTAAATATGCCCCATTTGCGGTAAATAATAAATTAAATCCCTGGTACAACCAACGCGAAATGCCAAAAGCACCCGATGAATCGTTTGGCGAATGGTATGCCAAAAGGAAAGGAGCAAAAAACTAATGAGTCGCGAAAAGATATTAGCCGCTGTAAAATTTAATCAGCCGGCAGCAAACCCGCTGCCTGATATGGAAGTGCTGAATACCTTAACCGATGTTAGAACAGACCTTGTGTCAAAATACAAAACCATAGCTACAGCAGGCGGCAGCTTTGTTTATGAGGTTAGCGGCTTTGATGAGATCAAAACCATCATCAACAATGAATTTAAACCCGGTGTAAAAATCATATCTGCCCTTAACGAACGGAGCGATTACATTTATGCAGAAAACGTGAAACACGAAGACGGCCACAACTTTGCCGATGTGGAGCTAACCGTACTTAGTACTAAACTTGGTGTTGCCGAAAACGGGGCCCTCTGGCTTACTGAAAAGGATATGGGTAGCCGGGTGTTGCCATTTATTGCCCAGCATCTGGCGGTAGTGATCGGTAAAGATGATTTTGTACCTACCATGGCGCAAGCTTACAAGGTAATTGTCGATGCTGATTATGGCTATGGCTCGTTTATCTCCGGCCCTTCAAAAACAGCGGATATTGAGCAGTCATTAGTGATTGGTGCGCATGGGCCAAGGAGTTTATCGGTTTTTATACTTTCGTAAAAACCACTTAAAAGTTCATGCCATTGCGAGCGCAGCGCGGCAATCGCACGAAAGCATATCCGCCCTGTATAGCATGCGATTGCTTCTGTCGTTCCTCCTCGCTATGACATTTTTTCTGCTCGTTACAAATGAGTGCAAATTTCTTCTATTCCTAAAAATCAACAATTTACAACAATGACAAATGAATGATACAAAAATATACCGATTGGTATATTTTTGTACTGTCAAAACTAAATGACACTCAACAACATGAAAATTTCACAAAATACAGTATTGATAACCGGCGGCAGCGCCGGAATAGGTTTTGAAATAGCTAAACAACTATCAGCTAAAAATAACCACGTAATTATTATAGGCCGCAACCAGGATCGCTTGGACAAAGCAGCCGCCCAATTACAAAATGTAACCGCTATTAAGGCCGATATCTCAAATGCAGATGATGTAGAGGCACTAACCGCAAAAGTGAAAAAAGATTTCCCTCAGCTAAATGTGGTGATCAATAACGCCGGTGCAGCTTCAATTAACGATCTGCTTACTACGCCCAACGTTTTTGAAAACGCACAAACTGAAATGTTTACCAACTATATTTCAGTAATCCGCCTTAACGAAAAACTGCTTCCGGTTTTACAGCAGCAAAGCGAAGCGGCTATCGTAAACGTATCATCAATAGTTGCCTTTTTGCCTGGCAAACAAACTGCTACCTACTCAGCAACTAAAGCCGCTCTGCACTCTTACACCATTTCATTGAGAGCTGCTTTAGAAGACACTAACATTAAAGTATTTGAGCTAATGCCTCCATTGGTCGATACCGAATTTTCGGCAGAAATTGGCGGACATAACGGTATCCCGGCGTCGCAGGTTGCTGATGAATTTGTAGCAGGCTTTGAAACCGACAACTTTGAGATCCGCGTTGGTGGTACCGAACCATTCTACCGTCTGTTCCTGTCAAACCCAGCCGAAGCTTTAAAAGCTCTGCACCAGAGATAATTTCTGGTTTAGTTTTTTTGTCATAAAAAATACCGATTGGTATTTTTTATGACAATTATTAGTTTCTAACTCATACTTCAATGAAAAAAGCATCCTAATCATTACCGTTATAGCAGCCGCTATTATGGAACTGATAGATACCTCAATAGTAAATGTTGCCCTTTCGCATATGAGCGGTAACCTTGGCGCCACGCTCGAAGATACTTCCTGGGTGATAACCGCCTACGCTATAGCGAATATCATCGTAATCCCGATGACCAGCTTTTTAACCACCAAGCTTGGCCGTCGTAATTATTATATCGGTTCAATCATCGCGTTTACTTTCTTTTCGGCCATGTGTGGACTATCGTCAAACATATGGACACTGGTTGCTTTTCGCTTTTTACAGGGCATTGGCGGTGGCGCGCTGTTATCAGTATCTCAAGCCATTGTGTTTGAAGTTTATGGTAAAGACCGCGTAGGTATAGCCAGCGCGCTATTTGGCGTAGGTGTATTTCTAGGTCCAACCATCGGCCCTACCCTGGGTGGGTTCATTACCGAAAATTATAGCTGGCCATGGATCTTTTACATCAACATCCCAATCGGTATTGCTGTAACCATATCAAGTTTATTGCTGGTTACCGAACCGGAGATCAAAGCCAAAGTAAAAAGTGTGGACTGGTGGGGCATCCTTCTGCTGATTATAGGCATCGGCTCGCTTCAAACTGTATTAGAACGCGGTGAAACTGACGACTGGTTTGCCGCCGGTTACATTATAGTGCTTACTATAATAGCCATTATAAGTCTTAGTACTTTCATTTGGTGGGAGCTTACAACCCCTAACCCGGTTATTGATCTACGGGTACTGAGAAGCAAGTCGCTCGCTGTAGCGGCTATACTGACATTTGTAACCGGGTTTGGCTTGTTTACGTCTGTATTCCTCACACCTGTGCTTGCCCAAAGAGTGCTCCTGTTCCCGCCAACTATTACGGGGCTTATTCTGTTGCCAGGCGCGGTACTGGCCATTGTGGGCTTGTTATTTTCGGCCACATTGTTAAAAAAAGGTGTATCTCCGTTGATCATCATTACTGCGGGGTTCGTTATCTTCATCAGCTTTACCTGGCAAATGTCGCACATGAATCTGGAGGCAGCGCCTGGTGATTTGGTTGGCCCACTAATTTACCGTGCCATGGGTATTGCCTTATTAACCGTACCCCTTACCGCTTTAGCAGTATCGGGGCTCGAACCTAAAGACATTCCACAGGGAACTGCTTTAAATAATATGATGCGGCAGTTAGGTGGTTCATTTGGTATCGCCGTAATTAATACATATGTAGCCCAACGTTTCGGATTACACCGCAATGACCTGTTATCCAATATCAATATTTTCAATGATCAAACTACAGCAAGGATCGCCAAGCTTAGCAACTATTTCAGCAGCCGGGGTTTTTCATCATTTGACGCTCATAAAAAGGCCATTGCGGTTATTGATAATACCATTAACAGGCAATCATTTTTATTAAGTTACCTGGATGCCTACCTACTTTCGGGTTTGATATTTTTACTGGCTATGCCGCTCTTATTCCTTGTTATCAACCGTAAAAAACAAGCCCGGGCTGTTGTTATCATAAATGACCACTAATTAAATACCAATTGGTATATTTGTAATATGGAAAACGAATTGTCAAAAGCCGAACGTACACGTCAATTCATTATTGAGCGTACCTCACCCGTGTTCAATAAAAGGGGTATGCCGGCACATCCCTTTCCGACCTTACCGAAGCTACCGGACTAACCAAAGGCAGTATTTACGGTAATTTTAAAAACAAGGAAGAAGTAGCTGCCGAAGTATTTGAATACAACTCGGGCAAGGTGCGCAAGCAGATCCAGGAACGGATTCAGCGGGCCACCAGCTATCATGATAAATTATTGGTTTATGCCCAGGTATACCACAGTTTTACCCGGGGTGATTTTATTCCCGGTGGTTGCCCTATCCTGAATACCGCTGTTGATGCCGACGATACTAACCCATTATTGAAAGATAAAGCTGCCAGGGCAGTGATCCGCTGGAAAACGGGTATTGAAAACCTCATTAAGGCAGGCATTGAAGCAGGGGAACTGAAGCCTGATATTAATACTACAGAAACGGCCTTAAGCATGATAGCGCTTATTGAGGGCGGTATCATGATCTCAAAAGTGACAGATTCTCCTGCAAATTTGGATATCATTTTGGCATCTGTTCATAACCTCGTAGATAACCTGAAGCTGTAAATAATAACTATATCTTAGAGCTACAGGTTGTTACTTGATTGTTACAATAATTGGATATAACTTTGAAAACAAAAGAAACGCTCCCCGTGTTATCTTCTTTACCAATTATTAATTATGTCGAAAAAGATCTTGATCCTTGATGATAGCGAGGATATTTTGGAAGTGATGAAAGATGCTCTGGAAATGGAGCACTATGAAGTTGAGGTACTGAATTATACTGATGACATATGCAAGGCGGCGCTATCAGCCAATGCCGACCTTGTGATTTTGGATTACATTTTATTCGGTATAAACGGTGGTGAACTTTGCCATATGCTAAAAACCAACCCTGCGACTGCGCACATCCCGGTGGTGATGGTATCGGCTTATCCGCGTGTGCTGGAATCCTTAGGCAATTATGGCTCCGATGCTTTTATTGCCAAGCCTTTTAACCTGAGCGACGTTATTGACACGGTTAACCATTGCTTTTTAACGGCCGGCGATGATGTGGCTCATATGGCCTGAGATTTTCTGCTTGAGGATTTTAAACTTACGAAGTTTTGAAAACTTCGTAAGTTTTCCTCTCCGCTCTATTTCATACTTTATCTAAACAAATCAAAACTATACTGCGCTACGCTCCAAAACTCATCAAGCGCAATGATGCGGGGTTTAAAAAAGAAATCAATGCAGGCCAGTCTTCCTGCTTAAATACGCTTACATGGGGTAGGGTTTTAATAACGCGGCTCACTGTTTTACCATACTCATCGGTAGTATGCAAATCCCAGTCCCATTCCTCCTCAAGCTGGCTGCTCAGGACATTCTTTAGCTCAACAAACTGATCAAACATCAATTGCTGGATATCAGCATCGGGATGGTTCATTTCAATGGCTATAAAAGCAGATTTTTTATCAGCCTCCATTTTAAAATACAGATACTTGATACCTGTTTTATAGTTAACCCAGTTAGTGCGCAGGCCATCGGCCGAAAGCTGGGGCTTGAGGTATTGCCCAAACGCTGTCCAGAACGCCTGTTTTAGTTGAGTTGCCTGTTCTTTTGAGTACAATTTACCGGGATTGGTGAGGGGCAAAAGTAAGGTTTTTAAAATAAACCGTCATCCTGAGTTTGAAACAGGGTGAACGTTGAAGGCGATATAACAAAGGAAGGGCTGTCAGTCTGAGCCTGTCGAAGACTCGTGCGCAGAGGCCTTGCCCACCATGCTTCGACAGGCTACCCATGACACCCAATTTTAATCTTTTCGCATGTGACCTTCGAAAGACGCACGCTGACACCCCAAGCATAACGCTTTTAATGACTTTCTTCTAACCTTCTTATTACTTATTAAACCCTATCTTTACCCATACCACACTAATATTTTATGGCAAGCTACCAGGTAAACTGTATTGACAAACCCAAAGCATCAAGCACACACGAGCAAATAACCCACATCGGTTATTATGAATCATTAGACCGGCCAAGGGTAGTGATTTCCGTTGCCGAAGCCATAGCCCGTATCGAAGTCAACAGCCAGGCTTTTTATGTAAGCACCGAAAGAGGCAAAACCTATCTTACCGTAGTAAAACCCGAAAACGGTGGCAAAAAACATCTCCAATCTCTAATTGACAGGGCCGGTATCGATAACCTGCTGACGCTCGAAGAAGTTTAGATAGCAACGGTTAAAACCTTTCTCCTTTAACCTTTTCCCTTTCGCCTCAAAAAAATCTATTCCTTTTTATCAACAATGTACGAAGTAACCCTTTTCACCTTATCATTTTCCAGCTCATAAAAATCGGCATAGTACATAGCCATGTCTTTGCCATCTTTGTCTTTGCATTGAACAAGACCGTCAACAGCAGCTGTATTACCCTCTACTACAATATGATCTTTGGTTGATGAAACCATTTTTACATCTTCCATTCCGCCTAAAAATTGCTCCACTTCATTCTTCCCGTTCATAATAGTTACGGATGAGCCTTTCATAGTCCATTTTACGTCATCGGCAAAAAAACTTAGGATCTTTTCAACGTCATTATTATCAAACGCGTCGATAACATGCTGTACAATTTCTTTAGTTGCCATGATAGTTTGATTTTGTTTAAGATAAAGTTAAGCCTAATATGGCCTGGCGAAGAGGGGCAAAAATGCCATTATCGGGGTGCTATATGACTTATATGATTCAAAAAGTACAATTCTTCAATTGATATTATTCCATTGCAAATAACCTTCAAATCATTTCTATTATTTATATTGCCTCAAGATAACCAACCTTAACATGATCAATAAACAGCCGGTAGTTCAAAGCCCCAATACCTTCCTGAAAACTATATCAATAATCCACCTCGCTCTGATAGCCGGACAAATTATGTTTGCCGCAGTAACTTTCATGATAACTAACAAAACCACTACTGGGCAGCGCGATAACGTGTTTATTTATGTTGTACCCATAATGGCCTTTACTGGTCTTGCCGTAAGCAACATATTATTTAAAACAATGGTGAGCAAAATTGACGGCCAAAGTCCGTTGAAGACTAAACTCGCTGCTTATCAATCTGCATTGATCGTGAGGTTTGCTTTATTAGAGGGGCCTTCCCTTTTTGCTATTGTGAGCTTCATGCTAACCGGCAACCTGATTTTTTTGGGCATATCCGGAGCTATCATAGCCTACTTTATTTATCTGCGCCCGACAAAGCAAAAAATTGAAGATGATTTAAATTTAGGGTATGAGGAAAAGGCAGAACTTGATGGTACAGGTAAAGTTTATTGATGATGTATTAGACAAATGAGATCCAAGTTCAAATTTTGGCCTAAATTCCTTATACTGATGTGCCTGTTTTTGAGCTGCCTGATGTTTATTTATGTTTTCATTAATTTCGATATTCTTTTTGCTCACGGTAAGCCCCTTCATTTCCTAATATTTCCTTATATGATATTTAACTGGACTATCTGTAGTTTGATAGGGCATCAACTAAATCATAAAGCACATAAAATCATTATTAATGGTGACACGGTAATCAGGGTCCGCAACTTTGGATTTGGTTTGAAGAAAGTTTATAAAACAAGTGATATTGAAGGATTTTTGACCTATTCGATATCTGGCAAGAAAAATGCGAACGAATATCTATACCTGATTGCAGGCGATGAAAAGGTAGCGAAACTATCAACCTATTACCACCAAAACTATCAAGAACTAAAGCTGTCTATAGTTCAGCATCAGATCGAAAATTTGGCGAACGAACGTTGGACGATTTGGAAACATCTCACTGCATAATCAATTGGGGCTTTAATATAAATAACATTTATTTTGCCGGAGATATAACTCTAATTGGCCAATTCAATCTAATTCGAGAGATTTGTGTCGATCAACTCAAGCCTGATATATGTATCCCGAACTCATCAACCACATTAAAAGATACGTCCAGTTATCTGAGGCCGATGAGACAACCATTTGCCGGCATTTTGAGCCTAAGAACTTTAAAAAGAAGGAATTCATCTTAGAACCCGGCAAACTTTGTGCTGGTAACTATTTTGTAACCAAAGGCCTGGTGAGGCAATACTTTGTTAATAACAAGCTCAATGAGCAGATCATCCAGTTCGGTTTGGAAAACTGGTGGATAGCCGATCAAGACAGTCTTCTTAATCACCAGCCCGCCACAACCTATATCCAAGCCATTGAGGCTTCAGAAATGCTGTTGCTTACCGAAAAGAACCGTATAGCATTATTTGAAGCGGTTCCACAGATGGAAAGCTATTTCCGCGTCATGATGCAAAAAGCCTTTGTTGCATCGCAACGGCGTATTGGATACATTTTTAATCAAAACGACGAGGAGCGTTACCGGCATTTCACCAGCCTTTTTCCGGCCTTTGTACAGCGGGTACCCCAATATATGCTTGCTTCCTATTTAGGCTTCACCCCACAATTTTTGAGCAGGTTAAGGGCTAAAAAAATCTGATTTTCTTAAACTCAGTTCATTTTTTTAGGGCGTGTTTATCCCCAACTTTGTATTAACAAAAAAGAAAAAACATGAACCGCTTAAAAATAAACACCGCCGAACCAGCTGGATACAGGGCCATGATTGCCCTTGAAAAATACATTGAAAGCACCGAGTTAACCACCCGTCATAAAGACCTGATCAAGATCCGCGCTTCACAAATTAATGGCTGTGCTTACTGCGTGGATATGCACACTACAGATGCACGCAAAGCCGGCGAAACCGAACGCCGCATCTATAACATCAACGTTTGGCACGAATCACCTTTTTTTGATGAGCAGGAACGCGCTATCCTGGCCCTTACCGAAGAAGTAACACTGATCACTGGCCGCGTATCTGACGAAACCTATAAAAAAGCTGTTGAGTTGTTTGACGAAAAATATTTAGCGCAAGTAATTATGGCTATCATCACCATTAATGCCTGGAACCGCATTGGTGTAACTACCCAACTTCAGCCACCGCTTAATTAATCCTTTTAATTTTGTTGTTTTGATTTTAAGTCGCCTGCGTAGTACCGGGCGGCTTTGTTGTTAAATTAATAACTAATCTGCGCCCGAGGCCATCATTAACGCCACTTCATAAGTGCCTAAAACATTGGCCGGGTCGTTAGCTATAATTTCGCCGACCTGGGCTTCGTCATCAACAGCCAAAATCCCGAGACCATAAACGCCTTTCGGATCGAAAACCGGGCCAAAGATAAGCACCAGGCCTTCTTTCATTTTCCCTTTCAGATATTCGGAATGAGCTTGCATAATAACGCGTTCGTCATCGGTCATATCGTTAGGAAACGTTGGGCGGTTACCCACCAGCTTTATTACGAAATGCTTTTTCATCCTAATAAATTTAATAATTATTACTGAATGATGCAGCTGCGGGTGGTATCATGTGGTTGATAGTAAGATAAACTCCATCAGGGTAATATTTGATCCGAGGCCATTGTTATAACTGACAGAGCGGTTGAAGACTTACGAAGCTTTAAAAGCTTCGTAAGTCTGGATTTTAGAAGATGGTTACGTTGTATTATGTTAATTACTTCCTTTCCCAATTATCCGTACGGAAAGGCGAAGCTGGTAATCCAACGCCATTGTACAACGTACTTACCGGGTTATTGGCCCAGGCGTACCTTACGGCAACGGGGTTTGTAACATCCGGGCTGCCCACAATAACCTTATCACCTTTTATAACTGCGGTAGCCCAATGAAACTTCATATCCTCACCGGCTATGGCAAAACCCTGCATATTGTCGCCTCCCTGCGCTTTTAAACCGCCATCGGTATAATTAAAGCTTAATTCAATTTTATCACCATCAATTTTTTGTGATTTGTACATCGGCCCGGAATAGGGCTGTTTTTTATGATAGGTTTTATCAAGCGCGACCAATGCCAGCCTGCGGCCCACTTCCTGCTTATTTTTAGGATGGATATTATCGGCCTCACCAAGATCAATAGCTACGACCATGCCGGTGTTAGGCAGTTCAAGTGTTTGGGTTTGAGCTTCTCGTAATTCGGCCCAGCCGGAAGGAACAGGTTCGGTATCACGTTTTTGCCAGTTAGCTAATTGTACAAAGTAAAACGGAAAATTGCCTTCGTTCCAAATGTTACGCCAGCCGTTTATCATGCCCTCAAACAATTCTTTATACTGGCCCGACCTGCCTGTATTGGCTTCGCCCTGGTACCAGATAGCGCCACGGATAGCCATAGGTGTAAGCGGATTAATCATCGCATTATACAACACAGCCAAACGGTTCGGGTTATTGGCAACAGGCATTGGCGGCAGGCTTTTTATATTAAAACCTACTTTATAATCCCAGTTACCGGCTAAGGAGATCTTTTCGCCCGATGCTGATACCAACTGCATTTCGTCGGCGCCATACAGGCCGCCACCACCACCGCTGTCAAAAACCCGCACGGTGATCACCGACTCCCCGGCCTTAACCTTTGGAGCAGGAATAATGTAATTACGCGACTGTGTGTAACCATCCGTAGCGCCTATCTTTTCACCGTTAAAAAATGTTATTTCATTATCATCTATCTTACCCAGGCTAATCTTTACATCCTGCCCGGCCCAGGCTGCAGGAATGGTGATCTTTTTTCGGAACCAAACAACGCCATCGAAATCTCCTAAAGCGCCTTTTTCAAAAAACTGGGGCAGCAGCATGCTCCGCCAGCCGGCGGTATCAGGATTAAACGCATTATTATTGGTATACCCCAAATCGGCAGCGGCGGCAAGTTTGTTCCAAGCATCCATTTTTTGTGCAAAGGTTAATGGCGTTTCTGTTTTAGCAGATTCCTGCTGCTGCTTGATCTGTGCGCTGAAAACCGGGTTATTAGTAAGCGTGTTTTCATCGCTCCAGGCTTCGATCATAGTACCACCCCAATTTGAACTGATGAGGCCGATAGGAATTTTAACCCGTTTATTGATCTCCCTGGCAAAAAAATATGCTACCGACGAAAATTCGCCGATAGTTTGAGGCGAGCATACCATCCAGCCGTTATTGGCAACTTTTATATTAGTTTGCTGGGTAAGGCTCGTTGCCTGCGATACCTGTAACAAACGGATCTCCGGATAATTTGCGTTGGCTATTTCTTCTTTATAATTATTTACCTGGCCCCAACCGGCCACGGGCATTTCCATGTTCGACTGGCCGGAGCAAATCCACACCTCCCCTATCAATACATTATTTAAAACTACGGGCTCGCTACCATCAGTTATAGTAACCTGGTACGGCCCTCCGTACGACGGCGTCTTGATCTTCGTTTTCCAGTTACCATCAGCATCGGCAATGGTTGTGTAGGTTTTGTTGTTCCATGACGAGGTAATGGATACCGTTTTACCGGCATCGGCCGTGCCCCATATACCAGCCATGGTTTTTTGCTGCAAAACCATGTTATCACTAAAAACACCCGGCATGATCACTTTGGCAAATGCACCGGCATTAAGCAATAAGCTTCCGATTAGTATGGATAAACACTTTTTGAGGTTCATTAATTTAGATTTAATACTATAGTTTTTGATGAATTGACTGGCCCTAAAGTTAAGTGCTGTAATTGACAAATTAAAAACCGTCCTGGCAACATTTAACAAACAATTCAATTCTGTAAGGCTATGAACGCAGCATATAAAATACCTAAAAAGCGATTTGCATTTATAAGTTTCGAAGAATAATGTGAGAAAGCGCCTGGATAAAATAAGTTGGCCCGGAAGGGAATAAACAATGTGCTATCCCTGGCTAACACATTGTTTTTTAACTAAAACTGTATTTTACAATGAAAATACCCATTAAAGAACTATCGGGAATATCGTTAGGCAGCATTAAACGCTGCCTGCTATGTTTAAATTATACCGTAAATTTTTCAGCAAAAAACATCGTTAAACCAATCAACCGGACACAGCCGTTAACATCTTCATATTTCAAGAAGACGAATTTGATAGGGTTATTGTTACAGGATGGGATATTTTTTTCAATACTGATAAGTTTAGGGTTGATGCAAAACTAAACATTTCGTTAATAAAAAGATTAAGAAGGATGTAAAAAAGGTGTTTTTTACCTATTAATTAATATAAAGGTTATAAATTACTGTTACCGGCCCATGCAATTTGGCGGATATAACCGCATCTTTTTACCTCTTTAAAAGCCCGGCCATCATTAACCACGTTATAGCTTTTAGCTATCCGCTTATAGAATTAATTGATTGTGATTGTTGCTATTAACATCCTACTTTTATAAAACTTAATACCCAACGACGGTTTAAGCAGTCTATTCAATTTATAACTATAATTATGGAAAACGGATCAAATGACATCAGTAAATGCCCGTTTCACAACGGTACAATGAAGCACAACGTTGGCGGCGGCGGTACACGCAACCAAAATTGGTGGCCTAATCAGTTAAAGCTTAATATCCTTCGGCAGAATTCTTCATTATCAAACCCTATGGATGAAGATTTCAATTATGCTGAAGCCTTTAAAAGCCTCGACCTTGAAGCTGTAAAAAAAGACCTACACGCGCTTATGACCGATTCGCAGGATTGGTGGCCGGCAGATTTTGGCCATTATGGCGGCTTGTTTATCCGCATGGCCTGGCACAGTGCCGGCACCTATCGCGTAGGTGATGGCCGCGGAGGTGCCGGAGCAGGTTTACAACGTTTTGCCCCGCTCAACAGCTGGCCCGATAATGTGAGCCTTGATAAAGCCCGCAGGCTGCTTTGGCCCATTAAACAAAAATATGGCCGCAAAATTTCGTGGGCCGATCTGATGATCCTTGCCGGAAATATAGCGCTTGAATCAATGGGGTTTAAAACTTTTGGCTTTGCCGGTGGCCGTGAAGATGCCTGGGAAGCAGATGAATCTGTTTACTGGGGTTCAGAAACTACCTGGCTTGGCGGCGATGTGCGTTATGCACATGGCTCACCGGGTGTGAAGGAAGGTGATGGTGTACTGGTATCAGACGATGATGCTGATGGCGATGTTCATACACGGAACCTCGAAAAACCGCTTGCAGCCGTGCAAATGGGCCTAATTTATGTAAACCCCGAAGGCCCCGATGGCAATCCCGATCCTATCATGGCAGCTAAAGATATCCGGGATACCTTCGGCCGGATGGCGATGAATGACGAAGAAACCGTTGCGCTAATTGCAGGCGGCCACACTTTTGGCAAAACCCATGGTGCTGCATCTGCAGATAACGTAGGTAAAGAGCCTGAAGCTTCTGACATTGAATCGCAGGGCTTTGGCTGGCAGAATCGTTACGGCTCTGGGAAAGGAGCAGATACTATTACCAGTGGCCTGGAAGTAATCTGGACCACAACCCCTACCAAATGGAGCAATAACTTTTTCGAAAACCTGTTTGGCTTTGAGTGGGAACTAACTAAAAGCCCTGCAGGTGCTCACCAATGGGTAGCTAAAAACGCAGAAGCTATCATCCCCGATGCTTATGATGCTTCGAAAAAGCATTTACCAACCATGCTCACCACCGATCTTTCTTTAAGATTTGATCCTGCATATGAAAAGATATCAAGGCGATTCCTGGAAAACCCCGATCAGTTTGCTGATGCTTTTGCACGCGCATGGTATAAATTAACACACCGCGATATGGGCCCAAGAGCGCGTTACCTTGGTGCCGATGTGCCTGAAGAGGTACTACTTTGGCAAGACCCTATCCCCGCTGCTGATTATGCACCGATAGTTGAAAGTGACATTGTTGCTTTAAAGGGAAAGATCTTGGCATCAGGCTTAAGTGTACCTGAGTTGGTTTCAACAGCATGGGCTTCTGCTTCTACCTTCCGCGGTACTGATAAACGCGGTGGTATAAACGGTGGCCGCATTCGGCTGGCCCCGCAAAGGTACTGGCAGGTAAACAACCCTACCCAGTTGCAAAAAGTATTGAGCGTGCTTGAAGGCATCCAAAAAGAGTTTAACGGTGCTCAAACCGATGGTAAGAAAGTCTCACTGGCCGATCTGATTGCGCTGGCAGGAAGTGCTGCCGTTGAAAAAGCAGCGAAAGATGGGGGTCATAACATCACCGTTCCGTTCACTCCGGGCCGAACCGATGCTTCGCAGGAAGAAACCGATGTAGAATCATTTGGCTATCTTGAACCGGCAGCCGATGGCTTCCGCAACTACCGCAGGTCAAAATTTGCCGTATCAACCGAAGAATTGCTGATTGATAAAGCGCACCTACTCACCCTGACCGCTCCTGAGTTAACCGTATTGTTAGGTGGTCTGCGTGTATTGAACATTAATTTTGACGGATCGAAACATGGTGTATTCACCGCGCGCGAAGGTGTGCTTAGCAACGATTTTTTTGTAAACCTACTTGATATGGGCACTGCATGGAAAGCTACGGCTGCCGATAGAGAACTTTACGAAGGCAGCGACCGTACTACCGGTACAGTAAAATGGACAGCAACCCGTGCCGATCTGGTGCTGGGCTCCAACGCTGAATTAAGAGCTATTGCCGAAGTATACGGAAGTGCCGACGGACAAGACAAATTTGTAAAAGATTTTGTAGCTGCCTGGACCAAGGTGATGAACCTTGACAGGTTTGATCTGGCTTAATATCAAAGTGATGCTGTAAACAAATACAGTGTTGGAAAAAAATGGGTGTCATGTTAAGCCTGTCGAAGCATGGCGGGTAGGGCCTCTGCGCACGTCCTTCGACAAGCTCAGGATGGCAGTCCCTCTACACCTAATGTCATTTATGAATACACTGTTGGGCTATTATTCACATGTAATACATGTAAATAATAGCCCACAGTTTTTTAATTAAAAATCCGGGTAAACTTAAATAGCGCCCCCGGTTTGTCTTTAAATCAATTTATCGCTTTTAGCGTTGTGCTTTCTGCTTTGAGCTTCATTATATTAATTCCATATAACTATAGTCAACATTGGTTGTAATTGGCGAAAAGCGTCTCATCATCTCTTCTGCTTTAGTCACCATATTTTTTGAGCCGATGAAGATGCCTGTACGCTGATGCAGCTCGGTAACATCAAGATCTAAAATGCGTTGATACCCGTTACTGGCTTTTCCCCCAGCTTGTTCAATGATGAAAGCCATAGGGTTGCACTCATAAATTAAACGCAGTTTCCCTTTTGGATCGCTTGCATTTGCCGGGTAAATAAAAATCCCGCCTTTTATCATATTCCGGTGCAGGTCGGCCACCATCGATCCGATATACCTTGCCTTAAACGGCCTGTTTGTTGTTACATCCTCTACCTGGCAGTATTTGATATACTTTTTTACTCCGTCAGGGAAATGAGAATAATAGCCTTCATTTATAGAGTAAATTACCCCATCATCAGGGATTTGCATTTTGGGATGCGAGAGGCAAAATTCACCGAGTGAGGGGTCTAAGGTGAAACCATTCACCCCTTTCCCGGTAGTGTAAACCAACATGGTTGATGAACCATAGATTACGTACCCCGCTGCCACCTGCTCCGAGCCCCTTTGCAAAATATCCTTAATCGACGCCCGCCCGTCTGCTGTTTTTCTGCGGTAAATGGAAAAAATAGTGCCTACGCTCACATTTACATCAATGTTAGACGAGCCATCCAGGGGATCTATCGCAACGATATATTTAGCATTTTTTGAGATCTCACTGTCGATATCAATATATTCATCACTTTCTTCGGATACTACCACACAACATTCACCGCCGTGCTGTAGGGCCGAAATAAACTGTTCATTGGCAAAAACATCCAGCTTTTTCTGGCTTTCTCCCTGTATATTTACCGAACCGTTATCATGGGTCAGGTCAGCTAATCCAGCCCTGTTAACTTCCCTGTTAACAATTTTTGCCGCAATACCTATATCTCTCAGCAGCCTGGAAAGTTCGCCTTTGGCGTATGGAAATTCTGCTTGTTTTTCGATGATAAATTGGCCTAAAGTTTTTACCGCTTTCATATAAATAAAGTTTTAAGATTAGTACCGCTACCCGGATTGAGTAGCGGCTTTAGCGTTAGTTAATAAATCGTTCGTATCAGGCAGATAGGCACAGCCGTTTCGCCTCTTCAATTTCATCTTCTATCTTCTTGATAGCCATCACGGTTTTAAAAAACGAATCGGGAGTAACGGAGATGCTGTCAATCCCTTCTTCTACCAGGAACTGGGCAAAATCAGGATAATCGGATGGCCCCTGCCCGCAGATTCCCACTTTCACGCCTTTTTTCTTTGCAGTTTTTATTAACGATGAGATCATGAACTTTACCGCATCATTACGCTCGTTGTATAAGCCCGCCACTAAAGACAGAATCACGGTCGAGCCCCAGTACAAGCTGGGTTAGGTCGTTAGAGCCAATTGAAAAACCATCTACATGATCGGCAAATTGTTCGGCCAGGATCACGTTCGACGGAACTTCGGCCATCAGATAAACTTCAAGCCCGTTTTCACCGCGTTTCAGGCCATACTCGTTCATGGTTTCGTATACCAATGAAAGTTCATTCACTGTGCGGCAAAAAGGGATCATCACCACCACATTATCAAGGCCCATCATTTCGCGTACCTTCTTAATAGCTTTACATTCCATCCCAAAAGCATCTTTATATACTTTAGAATAGTACCTGGATGCTCCCCTCCAACCGATCATTGGATTTTCCTCATTCGGTTCGAAATACTTACCGCCGGGCATATTATAGTATTCATTGGTTTTAAAATCCGAGAAACGTACAATTACTTTATTGGGATAAAATGCAGCGGCTATCTTAGCTATTCCGTAGGATAACTTTTCAATAAAATAAGCTTCTTCACTCTCATAACCCAGCATAGCTTCCTCAATATGAGCGGTCAACGAAGCATCATTCAGGTTTCGGTGTTCGAGCAGGGCCAACGGGTGAATTTTTATATAATTATTGATAATAAATTCCTCCCTGGCAAGGCCTACACCCTTTCCTGGATAATGCGCATAATTAAATGCTATTTCAGGCGATCCGATATTCATCATCAGCGGGGTTTCAATTTCAGGCAGGTCATTAAGATCATGTTCCCGCTTAGTAAATGCTACTATGCCGCTGTAAATAATTCCGGCATCTCCTTCGGCGCATGAAGCGGTTATTTCATCACCGGTTTTTAGGATAGTGGTAGCGCATTCGCAGCCAACTATAGCCGGAACGCCTAACTCCCGGGCAACAATGGCAGCATGGCAGGTTCGCCCTCCTTTATTGGTGATGATAGCTGATGCTTTTTTCATTACCGGTTCCCAGTCAGGGTCGGTCATGTCGGTTACCATGATATCGCCGGGTAAAAAGTTGATTTCGTGGATATTTTGCTTCCCGATACCGGTGAGATTATGCACTTTACCTGTCGCTATTTTATCGCCAACAGCAATACCTTTCAGCAAGATCCTATCCGTTCTGTCCGGGTCATTAATACGAAATTCGGTAAGCAGGTTTACCTGCTTGCGTGAGTGAATAGTTTCGGGCCTTGCCTGCACTATAAACAGCCGGCCGGTGATCCCGTCTACAGCCCATTCAATGTCCATCGGGCACCATTTACCCTTCAATTTAGTGTAATAGGCCTCAATGATAATTACCCAATTACTCAATTGGATGATCTGATCGTCCGACAGGCAAAATCTTGAGCTTTCATCAACAGGAGTATCAACGACTCTTACAGCCTCTTCTACGGAATTGCCGTAAATCATCTTTATGTGCTTTTTGCCTAATTTCTTTTCAAGGATGGGCCTGAAACCGCTTTCAAGCAGCGGCTTATAAACGATAAACTCATCGGGATTAACCGATCCCTGTACCAGCATTTCGCCTAAGCCGTACGATCCGTTAATGATTACGGCATCTTTGAAACCACTTTCTGTATCTAACGAAAATGCAACCCCCGAAACGCCTTTATCTGAGCGCACCATTTTTTGAACACAAACAGAAAGGCCGACATTAAAGTGATCATAATTAAATGATTCCCGGTAGCTGATTGCCCTGTCGGTAAATAATGAGGCGAAACAATTTTTTATCGCTGTTAATAAGCTCTCTTCCCCTCTTATGTTTAAATAGGTATCCTGCTGGCCGGCAAATGATGCATCGGGCAGGTCTTCAGCAGTAGCCGATGAGCGGACTGCAACGTCGGCTGCGTTATCTGCATATTGGATCAGCAGATCCTTATAAGCTTCAAGGATCTCATTCTCCATAACAACAGAAAACCGGCCGTTTTGGATAAGCTTTCGTATTTTACTGCCACAGGATAACAGAACCTGCAAGTTGGACAGGTCTTTATCCTCAAGGATATCCCTGATCATTTTATCAAGCTGATTGTCTGCAATGAACTGGTAATAAGCCTTACTTGTTATGATAAATCCATCAGGAATATCAATACCAAACTGCGATATGTTCTGCATCATTTCTCCAAGCGATGCATTTTTACCTCCTACTAACTCAATGTCACTTATCGAAGCTTCAATAAGTTTCATAGTAAACTTCTTTTCCTTCATGGCTTAAATTTTATAAAACGAAGTTAGGCGCTTAACAAACTGCCCAATGCCTAAATATTCACAACAAGTAATACTATATTCATAACATATTGACTATTTTTAGCTTTTTATATCACTATAGTATAAAAATGAAAGATTTCTTTGAGCAGGTCCTGAAAGTCGACAATTCAGCTTTTACAATAGCCGAAGCAAAAACCTACCATGCTATCAATAACTTCCACAACCATCCCGAGCTGGAACTTATTTATATTATAAGTGGTGAAGGCACTTTTTCGATAGGAAATACTTCAAAAAGAATTTCAGGGGATACCATGATCATCATAGGCTGTAACGTGCCCCATATGTTTAAGTTTGAAACTAACCGCTACTATGATTACTCCATGAAAAGCGGTAAAATACCCAAACCGCTACAGTTGCTTACCCTTCATTTTGATCCCAATAAATTGGGAAGTACTTTCATGACGCTGCCAGAAAACAACCTGATAAACAATCTTTTAAATGGCACCAAGAATGGATTACTGATCAATGAAAATTCTAAAGCTGTTGCGGTCGACTTTATCCACCGAATAGAAAATTCGGCCAGGTATGAACAGCTTCCGTTATTGCTTCAACTGTTAAATAAAATTGCCGAGGGGGAACAGGTCTCAAACCTTGCCGGTGAAACGGAGAAGAAGATCTTTAACAGGATAGATGAAGTGCGGCTAACGAAGATCTATCTGTATACCATGGACAATTTTTACAAAGACATTAAGCTTAAGGAAATAGCAAACATCATACACATGGTACCGAAAGCATTTTGCCATTATTTTAAATTGCGTACCGGCCAAACCTATTTTGATTTTTTACTGACCGTAAGAATAGAAAACTCGTGTAAACTGATCAGGGAGACCAATGAAAATATAAATTCAATCAGCCGCGATTCGGGGTTTAACAACCTTTCAAACTTTAACAGGTATTTTAAATTAGCTACCGGGAGCACACCAATGGAATACCGGAGAAAATTCAGGGAGTTTTAGGATCATTAAAGCCCTTCTAAAAAACAAATGCAGGCTTTTTAGGGCCTGCGTTTGTTAAATAAATAATAGAACTAAATTAATAACCCGGATTTTGTACCAGTTTCGGGTTCAACTGCATTTCCGGTCTTGGGATCGGGAAAATGCGTTTATTAGGATCGGCATCTGTTTTTATACCCCATTTTTTCTCAAACTGACCAAAGCGGATCAGGTCATTACGACGCCACGTTTCCATAGAAAATTCGCGGCCCCGTTCATCTAAAATATCAGACAGTGTTACCGAAGTTAAAGGCGAAGCTTTTGCACGCGCCCTCACCTGGTTAACCAATGATAAAGGCGAATCGCCATTGGTTGCTGATGCGCCGCGTAAAATAGCCTCGGCTTTTTCAAGCAAAATATCAGCATACCTGAACATAGGCACATCATTGCCCTGGTTACGGTCATTACTTAAGCTATCCGGATAAAACTTATTGTTCCTGTAACCTTCTTCATTAGCAAGCTCATCATTACCGATGTCAAAAGTTGCCGGGTTTTTCCACACAATATCAGGTGTAAACTCTAACTGGTGGATCACTATATCATTTGGCTTAGGGCCGGAATAACTTGCATCCAGTCCGATATTAGTTGTTGTAATTAATATTGGAGAGCCATCATTGTTGTACTGCTTGCCAACTAAAAATTGTTTTTTACGGATATCGTTCGCGTCATTGAACAAGGCATAGTATTCTTTGTAAGTGTACACCGGCCCATCTGGCGTGTACGGCATTTTATACTTACTTTTCAGGTTAGGGTTCAGCGTCCAGCGTGCGTAGTACTGCCCCTGTGCCAAAATGCCGTCATAAGGTATGGCAAAAATAAAGTCTTTAACACCCGGGCCGTTATTAGGCTTAAACATGCCTAAATAATCTGCATCTAAACCATATTGACCGCTTTTTATAACGTTATCGCACATAGTAACAGCATCCTGATATCTTGGAGTGCCGATATAGTACTGCGCGTTCAAATACATTTTGGCAAGTATTGCATAAGCCAAACCTTTGGTCGGCCTGCCATAAGTAGTTACCCCTGCTGTCCCGCTCAGATCAGGAATTTGGGCAAGCAATTCACTTTCAATAAATGCAAACACTGCCGCCCTTGGCTGGGTGCCCAGGTTGGTGGTATCGCCAAAGGTTTTGCTGATAGGCACGTTACCAAACAGGTCCATCAGGTAAAAATATGACAGGGCGCGCATGGTTTTAATTTCGGCAATGGTTTGTTTTTTTGAATCGCTTTCGGGCGTAGGTGCCAATAACGACAATACCTGGTTACATAAACTGATGGTTCCGTAACCTCCCGACCAGCAAGTTTCGGTCATGCCGTTATCAGGCGTAACAGTGTGCAGGTTTACGGTTGAATAGGTACCGCCGTCAAGCCAGTTACCACCACGTGCAACAAGTACGCATTCATCGGTACTTAAATTTTGCAACAACCAGTATTGCCTGCCCGGCGCCCCGCGAAACGAGGTATAGATAGGCCCGGTAGCAGCTACATACTGCGCTGGTGTAGTAGGAAAGTTAGCCGTTGTAAGCGCCGATTTTGGCGTGATATCCAATTTAGTACAACCTGAAAGGTAAATTGCTCCTATAAACATGGCAATGAGGCCAGGTTTTATATATCTTTTTAAATTATTCATGTCTGTTAGGTTAAAATCTATTATAAATCAACTTGTACGCCGGCAAGGAAACTCCTTGTTTTTGGATAAAAATTATTGCTGTCTACCCCGATAAACTGGCCGCTTGCCTGGTTATCGATGTTTAAGTTCAATTCAGGGTCCACGCCTTTGTATTTGGTGATGATGAATAAATTGGTACCGGTAACATACAACCGGATGCCATGTACATAATTACCCGCAACATTTATTTTATAAGCCAGTGTAGCATTACTTAACCTGATAAATGCACCGCTTTCGAGATAACGTGTTGAATAATAATAGGCATTAACATCGGTACCCGGCTCGCTTAATGTTAAAGCAGGTACCCCATGTACCGAAGCCTGGGTAGGCTGGTTAAAGCTGGCTAATGATGCATTCATGATCTTGTTCCCACCCTGTCCCCTGAAAAAGAAGTTAAGGCTGAAGTTTTTATAGGTAAGATCATTACCAAAACCAAATGTGTATGTAGGTTGGGCATTGCCTGCATAAGTTTGATCGGTACTTTGAGGTGTTGTTGTTGGCTGGCCATTAGCACCCATGAAGGTAGATACACCATTGGTGCGACCAAGGTATTTCAGGGTGTAAAATTCGCCAAGCGGATAACCGGCCTCAATGATTGATGTTTTGATACCGCTTTGTCCGGGACCTTCCGGATCGCCTGCATATATTTTTGAAAGGTTTGGCGCCAGTGCAGTGATCTTATTTTTATTAAATGAGATATTGCCATAGCTGCTCCAGGTAAAATCTTTTGTTTTTATTGGCGTTCCGTTAAGGGCTATCTCAACACCTTTATTGGTCATACTACCTACGTTTTCAACTTTTGTATTTACAAAGTTGTTAATAAGCGACACCGGTACCGTGGTGATCATATCGGTTGTTTTTTTATTGTAGATATCAACCGAGCCGCCCAAACGTCCTTTAAATAAGGAAAAATCAACGCCGCCGTTTAACGTAGCCGTACTTTCCCATTTCAAATCAGGGTTTGGGTTTTGAGTTACACCAATTGCACCAATATAAGCGTTATTGTAATAAAAGCTACCGGTAGTGCCATAAAGCGTGAGGGGCGTATAAGGCGAGAAGCCTAATGAGTTACCGGTTTTACCATAGCCAACGCGCAATTTCAAATCATCAAATAAGGATTGAGATTTCATAAAGCCCTCGTCGATAACCCGCCATGCGGCCGAAGCAGCCGGGAAATACCCCCAGCGTTTATTAGTACCAAAGGCGTTTGAACCGTCACGTCGTAAAGATGCCTGTAAAAGGTATTTACCCCTGTAGCTATAATTAAGACGAGAGTAAAAGGATATCAAACGTAAAGTTTCGACGTTAACGTTACCATAATCAACCCGGTAGTTCCCGGAAGGCGTACCTAAACTAAGATTGTCTGAACCCGTAGCATCCGAAATAAATCCTTGATTGGTTGATTGAAAGCCATTCCCGGTGGTAGTTTGATCTATTGAATAGCCAAACAGGGCTTTAAAATCATGTTTATCGCCCCATTTATGAGCATAGGTCAAATAGTTTTCAAACAACTTTTTGTTATCCTCATAAGTTGAACGGATGGCTTTGCCGTTGAGGCCAGGTGCCAGCTCTGATGCAGAGTTGTAATAAGTATTATTGTCGGTATTTGTTTCCTGGTAAGCTAAGTTAAAATTGTAAAGCAGGCCGGCAGGCAGTATCAACTCACCGCGTATATTACCCAGCAACAAGTTAACTTTTTGTTTGTAGCTATCGTTAGTAATAAGCCCTACCGGGTTATAACCTAATTTTAAAGTAGGATCGTTGTAAAAAGTACCATCAGGATTATAAATAGTACGTGTTGGTAAATATTGAACTATTGATTTAAACAAGCCGGGGCTTTGTCCGTTTGCAGATGACAGCGGGATATCATTAACTAACAAATTGGCGTTAGTTACCGAATTGCTTAATGAAAAGTCCAGTTTCAGTTTATCATTCAACGCTTTTTGGGTGATATTAAGCCTACCTATAACACGCTTCATATCGCTGCTTTTAACGATACCCTGATTTTGCAGGTAGTTTATGCTTCCGTTATAAGTAGTTTTATCGGTACCGCCGCCAAAAGACAGGTTATGGTTTTGAGAGAAACCTGTACCACGTTCAACAGCTTTTTGCCAGTCGGTATTGCCACCGTTGTCATTCGCAGGGGTAAAACTTTGTCCGTTAGCTTTTACATAGGCCCTTAACTGGTCGGCGCTGGCAACTTTAAACTGGTTAGATACTTTCTCAAATGATCCGTATCCGTTATAAGTCATCCTTAACTGACCTGCTTTTGCCCTTTTGGTAGTAACGATAATTACACCATTGGTAGCCCTGGTTCCGTAAATTGCCGCTGCCGAAGCATCCTTCAACACATCTATCGAAGCAATATCTGATGGAGCCAATAGGTTAAAATCGGCGCCGGGCACGCCGTCAATTACATAAAAAGGCACAGACGCTGCGCCAGCCCTTATTGAAGATGGACCGCGCAGTGTTACCGAAGCTTTACCATTAGGGTTACCATCGTTGGTGATATTTAAACCGGCTACTTTACCTTCTAACAGATCAGCAGGAGTTGCAACAACACCGGCATTAAATTGCTCGGCTTTTACAGTTGCAATAGCGCTGGTCAATTCCTTTTTGGTAGTAGTACCATAACCAATTACTACAACGGTAGATAACGAGTTTGCCGAAGGCAGTAAAATTACTTTTATAGATGTTTGTTTGCCTACGGCTATTTTTTGAGTTTCAAAGCCTATGTAAGAAAACACCAGTACAGCTTTTTCGTTGGCAACCTGCACCCTGAATTTACCATCTATATCGGTTACCGCACCTGTTGCAAGGCCTTCTATTTTAACAGAAACACCTATTAAGGGCTGGCCTTTATCATCTACTACAGATCCGGTAACAATAACAGGCGGCGGGAGCTCGATCTTCTTCTCTACCGGTGGCTTTGGGGCGGGTTTAACCAGCAAACTTCCTTCAACTTCGGTATAAGTAAACTGGTTATCTAATAAAACTTTTTCAAAACAGCCTCCAGCTTTTCGTTATGAGCTGTAAGGGTTACTTTAACATCGCTTTCAATGTTATTCCCGGTGTACATGATCCGTACGCCGGTACTGGCTGAAATCCGCTCCAGTGCATCAGCAAGAGGGGTATTTTTTAATTTAACGGTAACTGGCTTTTCCAGCACGCTTTGTCCGTATGAATTATCAGCCATGGCAATGGTTGACAGGGAACAGACTACTAATAAAATGATCGCATTAATTTTCATAACAAATGTTATGGCTCGAAAGACTCTTTCGGGTATGTTTATTTTCATATTTTTGCTATATTAAAGTGTTATAGGTCAAGCTGGAACGTGCTGCGGTTGTGAGAGGCCCTGTGCATGGTCCATTAAAAAATCTTTACATTTTATTCCTCCAAAACTGGCCCGGCCATTTTGGAGGATCATTTCTCTTTTTCCTTGGTTCAACTCATAGCAATTTCATTTTTTTAGGTTGTCAAACATTTATTTGTTTTTATAATTGGTATATCAGGTACATTAATTACAGCCTTTGCCCTTTAACGTATAAGCATCGCCTGCCTTTTTAAAATGGGCATTTATAAGGGCCTCGGTCAGCTTCAATACTTTTTCTAATGGCATATTGTTAAAATCGGCGTATAACGTACAGTTCAATAAATTTTTGTCGGCTCTGATTGTTACATTATATTTTCGCTGCACATCGGCCAAAACATCAAACAGGGGGTATTATGGTATTGCAGCTTACCCTGCTGCCAGCTGACCACCGACGAGGCATCATTTATTTTTTCGGTAAGCACTGTTTGGCTGGTTTTGTTATAAACCATTTGCATATTCGCTGTGAGTAATACAGCAGGATGTTTTGAGGCCGTTGGAACAACTCCTACTTTTCCGCTTACCACGGTGATCTTAACCGATTTATCTTCGGTATAAGCTTTAACATTAAAGCTGGTACCTAAAACAGTGGTTTTAATTTTACCCGAGTGAATAACAAACGGTTTACTGCTATCGTGCGCCACTTTAAAGAAAGCCTCGCCTGTAAGTGTAACCTCCCGCGTTTTCTCTTTAAACTTATCCGGGTACTTTAAACTACTGCCGGCATTAAGGCAAATGCTCGTACCATCAGGTAAAGTGATCAGTTTAATTTCGCCGTTTAGTGCCACCGTTTCCTGGTAAGTAACAGGGTTCAACCAGTTGTCCAACTGTTTTCTGAAGATATAGCCGGCACTAAAAATAGCGGTTACAGAGGCGGCAACGGCCAGCTTTACCAGCAAACGCCAAAGAGGAAACACCTTTCTGGGCGGAGGCTTAATTATACGCTGATGGATATTGTTAAGTATCTGATCAGATGCCTCTCCACTCAGAGAGATCTTCTTTTCCAGAGCATCCTTACTGAAACCTTCAAGCGCTATAAGATATAATTCTGAAACATCTCCTTGCAGGTATTCGGCAAGCCAGCGCCTGTCCTCAGGAGTTAAATTCTCGGTATTATAAAGCCTTTCTAAGCGTTTGACTATAGTTTCCACAAGCTATTTTTATATAAATACGCCGGGAGCTTTAAAACGGGGGGATGGGTTTACAATTATTTTTAAGAAAAATAAAAACTCATAAAATTGAGCTGCATTTAATTTTTTTCACAGCCACATTATTGTCATCAATGTACTGCAGCCCTTGTGTTAACTTACTTAAATACTACCTTTATCATCAATAAATAGCTAAATAATTACCTCTGTATGAAAAATGCCTGGACAGAAAAATGGGACCAACGATATGCCGAAGAAGAATTTGCCTATGGTGAACAGCCTAATAATTTTCTACAACAACAACTGTCACTTTTAAAACCCGGCAAAATTCTTTTCCCTGCAGAAGGCGAAGGGCGCAATGCTGTTTTTGCCGCCGGGCTTGGCTGGGCAGTTTCTGCATTCGATATAAGTGTTGAGGGACAAAAGAAAGCCCTGAAACTTGCAGAACAAAAACAGGTAGCTATTGATTATCAGGTTGGAGAGTTGCAGGAGCTCAACTATACAGCGGGGCAATTTGACGTGATCGCCTTGATTTATGCGCACTTTCCTCCCAACATCAAATCACTTGTACATCAAAGCCTTAATAAATATTTAAACGTCGGAGGGCTTATCATTTTTGAGGCTTTTAGTAAAAGTCACCTTGACTACCTTGCAAAAGATGAAAAAATGGGCGGTCCGAGAGATATCGAATCACTATTTTCTTTAGAGGAAATTAAAACAGATTTTAATAATTACGAGATTTTAGAACTTCTGGAAACGGCGATCCATTTAAATGAAGGGCCTTATCACAGCGGACAAGGCTCGGTTATCAGGTTTGTAGGAAGAAAGAAATTAGTTGGAGCAATTGTTTAAAATAAATCCCCATCATCAATTTGTTCCAATCCAATAACAAACCATTATAACTCCTGCGGTTTTCCATTCGGCCTGGTGTTCTTTTATGTGGTTTTTAACTGCCACAACCGCATGTCCGAGGTATTCCTTAACAGTATGTTTAGAAAGGTTCAATTTCTCGGCAGCTTCTTCATAGGTTTTCCCTTCCAATTTGCAAAGGGTAAATACCTTTTTTCGCTGCGGCGATAATTGGTTAATAGCTTGTTGTAATAAATAATATTGCTCATCCATTAACTGTACGTCGCCGTTATCGGTTTCCATTTCAGCAAAAGGCATGGTGTTAACAACAGCCGTTTCGCGTACTTTTTTGCGGAGATAGGAGATGGATTTATTGAAGCTCAATACAAATAACCAGCCGCTTACCGATTGATCGGGGTTAATATCAGCCCGTTTTTCCCATAGGGCAACAAAAATATCCTGCAAAATATCCCGGGCGATATCATCGTCCTTAGTGAGTTTGAATATGTTACGATAAATAGCCTGATGATACTTTTGATAAAGCATATCAAATGCACCGATGTCATCATCGTGTAAGCGAAACACTAAATCTTTATCTCCATTTGAATCCATAAAAAACTGATAATTATTTATTTATTCTTTAATCAACAGGCAGGAATTATTGTTAAAAGTACAACTATTTTTCAATCAACGAAGCCACGCCATGGCAGCGCCATTAATTATTTATTTAGTAACAGGCAGGAGGTTTATGGCCTTTTGTAAAGTTTGACCCAGACTATAAACTTATTTTTTATAGCCTGGGCTAAACAGGTAACTGGAATGACCAATATATAAAAACGGGACTAAAACTACAGCCCGTTAAATTACAATTTAACTGTTGCAGGCAGATATTTGGCAATCAGATCCTCATAATAAGGTTTTAACTCGGATACTACTGGCGGTTTCGGGCTTTTAGAGTACAGATCGTACGGATTAAATTTATCAACCCATTTAAACATCTCCTGGTCATGCGCATTCAACAAATGGTCATACGCTTTTTCGCGGTGCTGTGAGTAAAATGAGTGATAGCGGATCATGTACAAAGCTTCTTCGGGCAGGTAATCTTTGGTGATATGGTACAGGTACTCATCATGTCCCCATGACATATGCACATTTTCGAGCCCGCATTGATGAGTATAAACGCCATATTTGGTATTGTAACGCTCATCGTAGCTATCAGGATTTGCGGCAAAAAATTCCGGGTAAACTATCTTATCCGAAAATTTACAGCCCACCGGGAACGTGTCGCCCACTACATTCCATTGCGGTTCGCCAAAAAGGCAAAGTACCTTGCCTAAATCATGTATAAAGCCTGTTAATACAAACCAATCCGGGTGTCCATCGGCGCGGATAGCCTCAGATGTTTGCAGTAAATGCTGCAGCTGATCAAGCGAGATATCCGGATCCGATTCATCAACCAGTGTGTTCAGGTATTCCATTGCCGACCACCATGGCATCTCCTTTTTATCAAACTGTAAAAAGTTGGCCTTTTTGGCCAATACATTGCCATAGGTTTGATAAGTATGGTTAAGCCTGTAAAATTCCCGCACCGGGTTATTTTCATCGTCGTTATAAACCCTGAACTCCTCTTTGGCCTTTTCGGTACCTGGTTCCGGGTACCTGCTCAATACATCATCTTCCCATACGTCAAGACTCGGCAATGGCGATATCTCTTTTTCAGTTAACTTTTCCATACTGTAAAGCTTTTATTAAATATTAAGCACCTTGATATTTATTGCGCTCCCAAACCAAATACCACAGAAAAATCCAATTAATTATTGCGGCTTTACGTTTTACTGGAGCTGCAATTCAATGCTCCGTTTAGTTTTATAATGATTAAATTTTGATAAAAAAAACGGTCCTTTTATATTAAATGCAATATTTATTTACGTAAACGATTAAGTTACACTAACGTTAAAAGCCGCACGCACGACCTTAAAAGCCCTTAAATTGATTTAGCAAGGCTGATTCCTGATGTGAAATGAAATTACCTCTTAACGATCTTATTTTTACTCGTTCCGGGAATCTGAATGCCTTTAACCGAAGATTTGCTTACCCCGTTAAATACAACCACCGGCAACGATTTAACCTGCGGTATTTTTAGGCCATTAATAGTCAACCTATCCACATCATCAAACACACCGGCAGCCCTGAAATCATTCCCCAGGCAGCTAAGAGTTACATTTTTAAACGTTACCCCTTCTGCATGCCGTGCGTAAAAACCCCAGGCCGGCAATTCTCCAAACATGGAAAACTCGGGATAATCACGCGGGTTTTCCGGGATCTTTGTCAATGAATCGAGGCTAACGTTCGCCACAGCTTTGCTGGCATCACCATGATACACTATCTTAATATTTTCAAGCGTTACATTTTTAACCGGGTGACCAGGCAAGCCCGCAATTGACGAAGGAAAGGTATTATGGTTTCCTTTAACTAAAGGCCCTTCCATCGGGTAACCTTTATCGGGTTTTCCTTTAGGTACATCTACAGTTACATTACTGATGCGGATACCATTGATGCGGCTCACTACAGTATCCTTATTACGATGGCCGAGACGAGATAAAAATGGCGTTGCCAGTATTTACCGCATTGATATTACTGATATCAATATCTTCCATCACGCCACCATCAACACACTCCAAAGCAATGGCTGACCGGTAGGTATCGTAAATTTTCACATTCTTTATCGTTATCTTTTTAAAACCTCCACGCGAAGCCGTGCCAAATTTGATGCCGCTTGCGCTTGACCTGGTGGTACAGTTTGCTACATAAATATTTTCACAGCAGCTGTTCCTGTCGCTTGATTTTAGGCAGATGCCATCATCATCGGCATTAAAAAAGCTATTGGTAAGCTTTACATTTTGGCAGTCGACCAAATCAATACCGTCGTTATTCCAATAAGTATTGCTTTCTACTTTTATACTGTCAATAACCAGATCGCGGCATTTGGTGTAATCCTGTACCCATACCAAACCGTTTTTCATGGTTACACCTTTTATCTGCACATCGGTGCAATTGGAAAAATGGATCAGCTTAGGGCGGTTAGGTTCCTCGGGCTGGGTTTGCCCCCAGGGGTTTTGTTTTTGCCATAACGAATCTCTTAATTTCCCTGCCTTCAGCATCGCGAAAAGGTCTTTCAGTAATTCTTCACCGTTTCCGTCAATGGTGCCTTTACCTGTTATGGCAATATGCTGCAGGTTATTGGCGGCTATCAATGGCGCTGCATGGCCTTCGCCATAATCAATTCTTTTTGCGCTGCCCAGCAATACAGCATTTTTGGCAAGGTTAAGAGTAACATTTGATTTTAGGCTGATAGCAGCCGTTAAGAACTTTCCGGCAGGCACGTATACAGTACCGCCTCCCTGTGCGCTTGCATTATCAATAGCTTTTTGAATGCTGATTGTATTGTTGGTCATACCATCGGCCTTGGCACCATAATCGGTAATGTTAAATACTTTTTGCTGCGCAAAACAGGCAAATGGCGTTATAAGCAGCATTAAAAAATGAAGGATTTTCATTATTAGTTATAATTAAAAGAAAAATTCAAGCAGGTTTATCGCTTATTGAGTTTACGAACAATGAAGCGTTTAATTGTATATTAAACACCTAAACTATTAAACTTTCAATTTAATTAACGGTGGCGGTGTACTTTTATTTACGTAAACGTTTACGTAAAAGCAGTAATATTGACAATAACCCTTATTAAACTTACGCTTTATTACTACACGTTAATATATCAAACAATGCTTTTGGTTTAAATCAATTTTATATCTTTGCCCCTGTCTGCTCCCGTAGTTCAATGGATAGAATTATGGTTTCCGGTACCATCGATATGAGTTCGAATCTCGTCGGGAGCACAAAAGAGACTTGCAAGTTGCAAGTCTCTTTTTGTGTCATCTATTCATCTCCCCATATCTCTTCCTATACGCCGTAGGGTTCTCTCCTTTATATTTTTTAAAAATACGGTTCAGGTGACTTTCATCTGTAAAACCAAACTCATAGGCTATTTCGCTCATGCGTTTATCGGTGTATTGCAGGCGGGTTTCAATCAGTTTCAGTTTATAGCTTGTGATATACTGCTGCAAGCTTTCGCCGGTGGTTTTCTTAAAATATTCGCTGATGTAGTTGGGCGAAAAATTAAATGAGGAGGCTATACACTCGGCTTTCAGGCGGTCGGGCTGGTAAATATATTCGTGGATATAGTTAAGCAGCGGCAACGTAGTTGTTGAAGGTTGTTTTAAAACATTGGCATGCTGCTGTAGCGTGATATTGCGGGCGGCAATAGTTATAATAGTATTCATCAATTGCTCAACTACCTCATTATGCTGTGGAAAATCATTTGAAGTTTCCCGTTGTAGTGCTTCTATCAGAGCCCTTACCAGCGGCTTATCGGTAACTGTTTTAAGGATGCAACCGGGCAAATGGTTATGGTTATGAAAAATGTATTCCATTTTTTTAACCCACTTTTCGCTTTGTGTTTTCAGGTAGCTATCAGTAAAGCGGATGAAGTAAAAGCGGGTTAGCTCGTGCACCTCAAAGCCGTGGTGATCTTCCGGAAAAATCAAAAAGAATTTATTAGAAGCATAAGGCAGTTCATGCCCGTTAATGATCTGGATCCCCTTGCCTTCCAGCGTAAATACCATTTCAAAAAAGTATTGCGGTGCGGTTTAGCTGTGTACTGGCTTGTTTCAAGCAACTCCAGTTCATAAGGCCTGTACAGGTTCTTGGTTTCCATACCCGTAAAGTTACAGATCATCCCACTGAATGTACAAGATCAAGGCACTGATTATACAGAACTTTGACTTATCAAAACAAAACGAAATGAACACTACATCTTTTTTGCTTTTAAGACTGGCTATTGGGGCCAGCATGTTTGGTCACGGATTGGTTCGCTTACCTAAATTGAGTGGTTTTAGCCAGTGGATGGTTGGCACATTTGAAAAATCAATGCTGCCTAAAGCTATGGTAACACCTTTTAGTTACCTGTTACCAATTGCCGAATTTACCATAGGTATACTGCTCTTATCAGGCCTGTTTACCAAACCCGCTTTAATTGGCGGTGGCCTGGTAATGATCATATTAATATTAGGCAGCTGTTTGATCGAGAATTGGGAGATCCTTCCTTCACAACTGATCCATGCTGCTTTCTTCGCCGTACTTCTTCAGTTTGCGGCTAGCAATACCTATTCATTAGATAACCTTTTCTTCAATAAATAATATCATGAGCTCAAGAAGAGATTTTGTAAAACAAGGCGGGCTTTTAGGGTTGGCCGGCCTTGTGGGCAGTAATTTAACATCAGCTAAACAAAGCACACCTTTAAACAACTTTAACACCTCAAAATGGGCCGATGGTTCAAAACTGGTGGTTTCAGTATCCATGCAGTTTGAAGCAGGCGGTCAGCCGGATAACGCCGAAAGCCCGTTTCCGCAAAACATGCAAAAAGGCTTTATTGATTTGCCCGGTGCAACCTGGTTTCAATATGGTTATAAAGAAGGGATCCCCCGCATGCTGGATAACTGGGACAAGCTGGGCATAAAAGTAACATCGCACATGGTTGGTTCGGCTGTGCTCAAGAACCCGGGATTAGCCAAAGAAATTGTTGACCGTGGGCACGAAGCAGCAGCGCATGGTATGAACTGGGCAACGCAGTACACCATGCCTTATGAACAGGAAAAGCAGTTTATAAAAGATGGCGCCGATGCCATTAAAAAAGTAACCGGCTTTACTCCCGTAGGCTACAATGCCAACTGGCTGCGCCGCGGCGAAAACACGCTGAAAATATTACAGGAACTTGGTTTCGTATACCATATTGACGATTTGAGCCGCGATGAGCCTTTCATCATCCCGGTAAATCAAAAAGACTTCGTGGTGGTGCCTTATACCATCCGTAACAACGATATCGTGCTGATTGAAGGCAAAAATTTCTCGGCAGACCAATTTCTCACACAGGTAAAAATGGAATTCGACCAGCTTTATGCCGAGGCTGAGTTTAAACGCCGCCAAATGTCAATCAGTTTCCACGATCGCATTGGCGGTACCCCGCAAATGGTTAAAGCCGCCAATGATCTGATCAAATACATACAACAGCACAAAGGCGTAAGCTTTAAACGCAAAGATGAGATCGCTAAAATGGCTTTGGAGGATAAAACGACGATAAAAGAAAGTTAATCCTCTGACTAAAGCAGGCCTGTCAGTCTGAGCTTGTCGAAGACTCGCGCGTAGAGCCCCGCCCACTATGCCTCGACGGGCCCAGCATTACGCCTATTTTAAATAAACAGGTTATGTTGAACTTGTTTCAACACCCCACATAACAAGTAGCCGATTTGCTTAGCACGGTTGCTTAACTATTGGGATGTTGAAACAAGTTCAACATGACTTTTATTTTTATTTTCATTCCTAATTCTCCTTCATACCCGGATATTGGTCAAAAAGAGCTTTTAACTTTTGGGCCATTTCAGGGTATTCTTTTATTACGTTAGTACGCTCACTAGGGTCATAAGCCAGGTTAAACAGTTCGGTTTTTGCAGGTAGCGGTGAACCTGCTACGCCACCAACGTTGTTATTTGCCTTTACTTCACGATACTTCCAGTCGCCAAGGCGTACGGCTTCGCAAACGCTGTTGTTGTAATAATAAATAGGTTTGTGTTCCGGGTGTTTAGGTGCTTTGCCGGTCAGCACATCAGCTATCGACTGCCCATCCAGTGTACGGCCTTTCGGCAGCGGGGCACCAGTCCAATTGGCAAGGGTAGGCAATACATCGAGGTTGCTCATCATACTGGTAATGCTTGCGCCAACCGGGGTATGGTTTTCCAGTAAACGATGAATGGCTCGCGTACACCGCCCTCATAAGATAAGCCTTTGCTGCCGCGAAAAACTCCGGCTGTGCCCGCATCCCAATGTTTGGTGGCGCTATCGCCCAGCATCCGGTCAGGGAAATCTATCCACGGACCATTATCGCTCGAAAACATAAATATCGTATTATCAGCCAGTCCCTGTTTTTCCAGCTCGTTCCAAACCTGGCCAAGGCTTTCATCAAGCTGCTCAACCACATCGCCTAAATGACCGCCATCGCTTCTGTTTTTATTTTTTGCTGATGATGCAAAGGCTACCGGCAAATGCGGCATATTGTGAGCGAGATATAAGAAAAACGGCTTATCACCCTTTTTCTGCTCCTTAATAAAGCGGATAGCTTCGCGCTTGTATAACTCAATCAATGATGAATCGGCAGGTCTTAGAACTTCGGGCTTATGATTGCGGAATACTTTAATAGTTGTATCTGTTTTAACATAAGGCGAACGGTAGTCATGACTGTACAGCAAACCATAGTATGAATCAAAACCCTGCGCCATGGGATGGTTGTAAGCTGCATGATCGCCAAGATGCCATTTGCCTATCATGGCTGTTTTATAGCCAATTTGTTTCAGCATTTCGGCAATGGTAACTTCCTGATCAGGAATCCCAAGCGATGAACCGGGCCCTATAGGGTAAGGCAAATTCATCCTTGATGCATAACGCCCGGTTAGTAATGAAGCCCTTGATGGTGTACAGGTTGGGCTGCTTACCACGTAATTAGTTGCCCTCACACCTTTTTGCGCCATCTTATCTAAAAATGGCGTACGGATCACCGGGTTACCATAGCAACTTAAATCGGAGTACCCCATATCATCGGCCAAAACAAAAATGATATTAGGTAATTGCTTTTTTTGTGCCGAAGCAGGTACAATTAAAAATATGAAAGCCAAAAGGAAAAGGCCTTTGCAGGTTAATTTGGTGAGACGTTTCATTACCCGGTGAAAATAGTTTTTTATAACGGATGACCGTTAAAGATAACTTAACTTTTACAATGGGGAATGGAATAACTATTTGAATAATGTTTTTCAAATCCCCTCTTGAGAGTAATAGCCCATGAAAAGGCAGGAATAATTTGTATATTTATGATAATGAATATCATAGAGACGATTAAGCGTTTTCCAGATCAGTCCAGTTGCATAGACTATCTTGAAGGATTAAGATGGCAAGGATTGCCAGAATGCCCGTATTGCAACAGCAAACGGAGCAGCAAGCGCCAGGAAAGCCAACGGCATATTTGCAATAGCTGTAACCGCAGCTATAGCGTTTTGGTCGGCACTGTTTTCGAGGGCACCAAACTTCCTTTGCCGCAATGGTTTTTGGCTATTTCATTAATGCTGAATGCGAAAAAGGGGTTATCTGCACGTCAGTTAAGCAGGGATCTGGGATGCAATCGTAAGACAGGCTGGTATTTGCAGATGCGGATACGGGAAGCCATGCGGGACGGCGGGGATGGCGGTTTGTTTAAGGGTATTGTTGAGGTAGATGAGACTTATTTAGGTGGTAAAAAAGCCAATCACTCAAAGAAAAAGCGGCAGGAAAGGCGCGATAATAATTTGCAGGTCACCGGCATGCAGGATAAACAGCCCGTGATTGGGTTATTGGAGCGGGATGGCCGTCTAAAGCTTCAGGTCATAGATAAGGCACATGGGAAAACGCTCAAACCCATTGTTGAACAATCAGTGAGCACAGATGCTACTATTGTAACGGACGGCTTTGGTGGATATGCCGGTTTAAATAAAATATTCCGTGAACATCAGGTATTAAACAAGGAAAAAGAAGAGTATGCCCGGGGAGAGTATCACACCAATACGATTGAGGGCTTTTGGACATTGTTAAAACGGGGGATATATGGTCAATACCATAAAGTATCGCTCAGACATTTGCAATCATACCTGAATGAGTTCACATTTAAATATAACAATAGAGGCAATAACCAGGTGTTTAACTTTTTAATTAACAAAATGGCTACTGCCTCTTGATGGGCTATTACTCTCTTGAGAGGGGGCGCGATGGAGTGAGTGATAGCAGGGGTGTGTTTCTGCGGCATGTTTATCAAAAGCTGAGACACACCCCTCCGCCCCTCTCAAGAGGGGAATCGCGCTTTTCCCGCTTTTATAAATACTACTATTTATCAGCCTTGCGCAGCATCTCCCTGTGCTCCTTGCCCCATTTTATCATTTCTAAAATAATGCCGCCAAAACTCCGGCAATACTCTGTAGATTCATACTCAATTAAAACCGGCGAAGTTGGCGTTACAGTACGTTTAACAAGCTTATTCCTTTCCATAGTTTTCAGCTCGCGCGATAACATACGCGTGGTGATGCCGGGAATGCTCCGCTCAATTTCTCTGAAACGTTTGTTTCCATTGCAAATGGAATTAATGATTGGCAGTGTCCATTTACCGCCAATAACATACATGGTATCTTGTAAAGCCTGCCGCTCATCGGCATGATTACGTTGGTGTGACGTTATTTCCTCTTCCATACTGGTATACTCTGTGTAACTGATTACAAAATTATATCAATTCCAGTATACTTTTGCATAAAAAATAAAATACCATGTCAAAAACAGTTTTTATAACCGGAACCAGCAGCGGACTGGGCAAATTAACCGCTAAACATTTTGCACAACAAGGCTGGAATGTAGCCGCTACCATGCGTACCCCCGAAAAGGAAACCGAACTAACACAATATCCCAATATCAAAATATTTAAGTTAGATGTAACCAACCTTGATCAGGTAAAAACGGCAACTGAACAAGCGATAGCCGCTTTCGGTAAAATTGATGTTGTGGTAAACAATGCAGGTATGGGTACGTACGGCGCATTGGAGCTTGCTAAAGAAGAAGACATCGACTGGCAGTTTGCGGTAAATGCCCGCGGCCCTATCAACGTGATCCGTGCGTTCCTGCCCCATTTCAGGCAAAACAATGGGGGCATGTTCATCAACATCAGCTCCTTTATGGGTATTACTACCGCTGTACCGCTTGGCTCATTATACAACATGTCGAAATTTGCGCTGGAGGGCCTTACCGAAGGGCTCTATTACGAACTAAAACCGCTTAATATTCATTTAAGGCTGATAGAGCAAGGCGGATCCAAAGGCAACAACTTTGTTGAAAGCGTGGTTTGGAACCAAAACCCGGATATAACCGCGTACATTGAACTTAACAGCAAACTGCAAAACCTGATGGGCTCACGCGATGAATCACAACTTGATGATCCGATGCTTATTGTTAACGCTATTGATGATCTTGCTACCGGCAAAAGCGACAAGTTCCGCACCGTTATAGGCGATATGGGTAACATGCTGATGAATATGCGCAGTACTATGCCTATTGAGGAATATATGGAGAAAATGAGCAGCTTCTTTTAATGAACCTTGATTTGTAGGATTTTAGGATTGCCTTGATAAACCGAGCCTAATGAACCAGCTCGTATATTGGGGCAATTATTATTATCAGCATTAAGGGCTTACAGTTTACCGATCGGTTTCTTGTAACAGACTTATACAATCATCATATAATTCGTAAGTTGCATTGGGTGCCCTATCTTTTACTACCTGGCATGCTATAAATTCTATTATCTGATGCCTGTTATTAATAGGTATCCCTGTTTTTTCAAACCAACTTTCCGCTGTCGGAATATATATCAATGCAACGTACCTGCCGGCAGCTAACTCGTACAGAAACTTCAACTTAATATCTCCATCCCTATAAATAACGTACCCTTCACGACCGTTATCAATATATTCTAACTGCTTAGATACCATATCATTTATTATTCTTTCTCTATCTACTAATATAGCTTCTTTATCTAATATGGCTTCTTTATCCGATACCTAACGATCAAAACCTGTAGACCGACCTTTTCAACAAAGCAACTTGAGCTTTTCAACAAAACGCCGCGCCACCTGCCAGCTTAACTTTGTGTTATCAAAATAAAGATAACACTATGAAAAAAGTATGGTTTATAACAGGCAGCGCCCGCGGATTAGGCCGCAGCCTTACAGAAGCAGTTTTAGCAGCAGGTGATAATGTTGCCGCTACAGCACGTAACCCAGAGCAATTAAAAGATCTGGCTGATAAATATCCCGGGCAGGTATATCCGATAAAATTAGATGTTACCGATTACCCGGCAGTACATAAAGCCGTTGCCGATGCGGTAGCCCACTTTGGCAAAATTGATGTATTGGTAAATAACGCCGGTTTTGGTATCATTGGCGCAGCCGAAGCATTTATTGATGAGCAGGTACGCAGTCAGCTGGAAACAAACCTTTATGCACCCATCGAAATCACCCGCGCGGTATTGCCTTATATGCGCAAACAACGTTCGGGCCGTATTTTACAGATCAGCTCGGTTGGTGGTCGCGTTGGTAATGCAGGTTTAAGCATGTACCAGGCAGCTAAGTTTGGTTTGAGCGGCTTCACCGAAGCTTTAGCTAAAGAAGTAAAGCCACTTGGCATACTGGTTACCAGCGTTGAGCCTGGAGGCTTCCGTACCGATTGGGCCGGCGACTCGATGAGCTATGCACCAAAGGTAGAAGGCTATGAACAAACTGTTGACGCGCGTGCCGATTATTTATCGAGCGGCAAATTTATTCCTGTAGGTGACCCCAAAAAAGCAGCGAAGGTAATGGTTGATCTTGTTGAACATCCGGAGCCTCCTGTACACCTTATATTGGGCAGCGAAGCCGCCGGCTTATTAAAAGCTGCCGATGAAGCACGCAAAGCCGAATTTGAAAAATGGCTTCCAATTACAACTTCAACTGATCATGCCGAAGCAGAGGATTTTCTGAATACAGAATTTGGGAAATCAATAACAGCTCAAAAAGCATAATATAATTTCGGTTGTGGGGACTGTTCCCGGGGATATACCAGACTTACGAAACTTTCAAAACTTCGTAAGTCTTTCTTTATTATTAAATTTGAACAACATGCCTGTGTCAAATACAAAAACGTCGCCGCGGATACTTTATTCCTGCTACTCGCAAGTGAGCAGGGCCGGCGAGCAATTTATTGCCGACCATGTATTCGGCTATATCCTCTCCGGCGATTCGGAGCTTTATGTAAACGGTAAAAACTATTATTTTAAACAGGGCGATTACCGCTTTTTGAAACGGAACGAACTGGCAAAATTTGTAAAGCATCCACCCGCAGGCGGTGAGTTCAAAACCATCACGATCGGCATGGATCAAACTACCCTGCAAAGCATGAGCGCCGAACTTGATTTGCAAGCAGATGGCCAGTATTCAGGCGAAAGCGCTTTGTTTCTGAGACCAAACGAGCTTTTCAACAATTACATTGCATCGTTAAGTCCTTATATGGATAAAACCGGCGACAGAAATCAGCCCGGCCCTTACCCTGCACAAGGTAAAGGAAGCTGTGATGATATTGCTTGAAACCAATCCGGAGCTAAAAAATATCCTCTTTGATTTCAGCGAACCCGGCAAAATTGACCTCGCGGCATTCATGGCTCAAAACTATCGCTTCAATGTCGATTTAAACCGCTTTGCCTATTTAACCGGTCGCAGCCTGGCAACGTTTAAGCGCGATTTTGAACGGATCTTTAATATATCACCCAACCGGTGGATCCAACAGCAACGATTGAAGGACGCTTATTTCCTGATCAAAGAAAAGAAGCACAAGGTATCTGATGTTTATATCAATGTGGGCTTTAAAGATCTCTCCCACTTTTCCTTCGCCTTTAAAAAAGCTTATGGGGTAGCGCCGTCGGCGGTGTAACCGCTGAGGTAGAGTCAAGAAATCAAGAATCAGGAAACAAGAAGTCAGGACTTAAGAATCAGGACGAGAAAAGGAGTCAAGCAATCATGAGTCAAGAGCTAAGACATAAAAAAGCCAGGAATGGATTAGATCTCATTTCCTGGCTCTTGTATCTTATTGTCTTGACTCTAAATTCTTAATTCTTGACTCTTGCCGTCTTGGGTCTATTCCCTAAACGTTAAACCTGAAGTGCATAATATCGCCATCCTGCACAATGTAGGTTTTACCTTCAACACCCAGCTTGCCGTTTTCTTTGATCACAGCTTCAGAACCGTTGAATTTCACAAAATCTTCGTATTTAATTACTTCGGCACGGATAAAGCCTTTTTCAAAATCGGTATGGATCACACCTGCTGCCTGTGGCGCGGTGAAACCCTGGGTAATAGTCCAGGCACGAACTTCCTGCACACCGGCAGTAAAGTAAGTAGCCAGATTTAATAACCTGTATGCCGCTTTGATCAGCTTGTTAACACCCGATTCGGTAAGACCAAGGTCATCCAAAAACATCTGGCGTTCTTCATAGGTTTCCAGTTGTGAAATTTCAGATTCAATTTGGGCTGAAATGATCAGCACTTCGGCATTTTCATCTTTAACGGCTGCTTTTACTTTTTCAACGTAAGCATTACCGGTACTTACCGAACCTTCATCAACATTACAAACATATAATACCGGTTTGGCGGTAAGCAGCCAAAGGTCGGCTACATATTCTTTATCTTCTTCCTCAACAGGTGCAGTACGGGCCGACTTACCTTCCAGCAGGTGATTTTTATAAACGGTTAAAACATCGAAGGTTTTTTTGGCCTCTTTGTCGCCACCGGTTTTAGCCATCTTTTCAACCTTCTGGATCTTTTTCTCGATAGATTCAAGGTCCTTTAGCTGCAGTTCAGTATCAATGATCTCTTTATCGCGGATAGGATCAACCGAGCCATCAACATGGATCACATTATCGTTATCAAAGCAACGTAATACGTGGATGATAGCATTGGTAGCGCGAATATTCGCCAAAAACTGGTTACCTAAACCTTCGCCTTTGCTGGCCCCTTTAACCAGGCCGGCAATATCAACTATCTCTATAACGTTTGGTACAATTGATTTTGGCTGTACTATTTCGGTAAGCTTTGTTAAGCGCTCATCCGGCACTGTAATTACACCCACGTTTGGCTCGATGGTACAAAACGGAAAATTAGCCGCCTGTGCCTTAGCGTTTGATAAGCAATTAAAAAGTGTCGATTTGCCCACATTCGGCAAACCTACTATACCACATTGTAAACCCATTTTTGTGTTTTTAGTTGATTGAGTGAATGGTTGATTGGGTTGATTAAGTTTTGATTTTGGTAAACTAATCAACCATTTAACCTAATAAACCACTCACTTTAAAAAGCGCAAAGATAACAGAAAATTTTGCCTTATAATTTGAAAAAATAAACGACTTTTGCGCTCGGAAAAAAGAAGCAAAATATTAATACACCGATGTAAAAAAGGAGGGCCTATATATGGAAGAAATGGTTGAGCAAGTAGAATTGTTACTGGAAAAACAAGACGATACCCAATTACAGGAATATTTGAACAACCTTAACATATCGGATGTTGAAGAACTGATTGGTGAACTTCCTGAACATGGCCCAAAATTCATCGAAACCCTTTCGCTTAACCGCGCGGTTAACGTGTTCCGCATCCTTGAATTCCCTGTGCAAGAGCGGATCATCAAAAAACTTTCGGGTCAAAAGCTTGAAGATCTGATCAACGAACTCCCTCCTGACGACCGTACGTCACTTTTCAGCGAATTGCATGGTGACGCCGTTCAAAAACTTATCCAAAAACTTTCACGCGAAAACCGCGAGGAGGCTTTAAAACTTTTAGGTTACGAAGAAGAAAGCGTTGGCCGCTTAATGACACCCGACTATATTGCCGTTAAACGCACCTGGGACGTAAGCCGTGTGCTTTCGCACATTCGCCGGTATGGTAAAAACTCAGAGACCATCGATGTTATTTATGTAATTGATGAGCACGGTGTTTTACTTGATGACATCCGGATCCGTGAGATCTTATTGGTAAAGCCCGAAACCAAGGTGAGTGAGCTAATGGATGGTCGTTTGATTTCGCTTAGTGCCAGTGATCCGCAGGAAGAAGCAATCAACGTTTTCAGGATGAATAACCGCACCGCCCTACCTGTTGTTGATAATAATGACGTATTGCTTGGCATTGTAACAGTTGACGACATCCTTTGGATAGCTAACGAAGAATATACCGAAGATATCCAAAAAATAGGTGGTACGGAAGCGCTGGATGAACCATATCTTGATATCAACCTTTTTAAACTTGTAAAAAAACGCGTAGGCTGGCTCATCATTTTATTTTTAGGTGAGATGCTTACCGCTACCGCTATGGGTTATTTTGGCGATGAGATCTCCAAAGTAGTTGTACTGGCTTATTTTATTCCATTAATTATTTCGAGCGGTGGTAACAGTGGTTCGCAGGCTTCAACCCTCATTATCCAGGCCATGGCCCTTGGTGAAGTTACCGTTGCCGACTGGTGGCGGGTAATGCGGCGGGAAATCCTTTCGGGTTTAATGCTTGGTGTTTGTTTAGGTTTGATAGGCTTTTTACGTATAGCGGCCTGGAGCATGTTCAGCAATATTTACGGCCCGCACTGGATGCTGGTAGGTTTTACAGTAGGCGCATCCCTTATCGGCATTGTTTTATGGGGGTCTTTGTCAGGTTCGATGCTACCGCTCTTGTTGAAGAAACTTGGTGCCGACCCTGCTACCTCGTCGGCTCCGTTTGTAGCCACCCTGGTAGATGTTACCGGTTTGATTATTTACTTTACTATAGCCGTAATATTTATGCGGGGTATATTATTGTAATCCTCGTTTTCAAATATAACACACGAAAAAAGCCCTGTTTCTTAATAAGAAGCAGGGCTTTAATTATTTTAGTTTAGTGTTGTTCTGTAGTAATTAGATCTCAAACGAAAAATCTTCATCGGCAGATGCCCTGGCAATTTCAGGGTTTTCGCTGTACTCATAGCGTTTCTCAACTACCTCCTGGTTTGATTTGATGTAGTCGATGGTATCTTTCAAACCTTCGGCAAATTTTTCAAAGTCTTCTTTATATAAAAAGATCTTGTGTTTTACAAACACCCCATCTTCCAAACGTTTTTTGCTTTCAGTAATAGTAACATAATAATCGTTTGAACGGGTTGCTTTTACATCAAAAAAATAGGTCCGCTTCCCGGCTCTCACCTTCTTCGAATAAACCTCTTCACGCTCTCTATTGTCAAAATCTCCCATATATATTTACCTGTAATTAGTTTTGGTTGGCATAAATATAAATAAATTTTCAAAGTGCAAGTATTTTATTCGTTATTATTGAGTTTTTTGAAACAAAAGTGTCATTTTTTTGTGTGGATGACCAATTACAGGTGAGCTGTGAAAAGAGAGCGCATACCAGTTCATCTCCCTACTGGCACAAGTGTTGTGCGGAGGTTGCGGGAATGCTCACTTGTACCCATTCGTTATGCGTTTTGCTCTTCTTCCAGTAATTGTTTTTCGTAAAGCTCAAAGTAGGTGCCTTTAAGCTGCATGAGGTACGCATGGTTACCCTGCTCAACAATTTCGCCGTTATCCATTACCAGGATCTTGTCGGCATTTTTTATGGTGGAAATGCGGTGGGCTATGATGATGCTTGTTTTATCCTGCATTACCCGGCCAAGGTTATTCAAGATCTCCTCTTCCGTGCGGGTATCAACTGCCGAAAGACAATCGTCAAAGATCAAAACCTGCGGATGCTTAAATATGGCGCGTGCAATGGATACGCGTTGCTTTTGCCCGCCCGATAAGGTAACGCCGCGTTCGCCGATGAGTGTTGTAAAACCCTCTTCCAACTCAATGATATTATTGTATACCGCGGCATCTTTGGCGGCCTGCTCAACAACCGGCATATTTAGTACATCGGCGCTAAAAGCAATGTTATTGGCTATGGTATCCGAAAACAGGAAAACCTCCTGCGGTACAAAACCTATTTGCGAGCGATAGTTTTCGAGGCCAAGTGATTTTATCGGCCGACCGTCAATGGTGATCTCCCCGCCTGTAGTATCATACATACGCATTACCAGGTTGGCAATGGTTGATTTACCCGAACCTGTCCGACCTATAATTGCCAGCATCTGCCCCGGCTCTACGGTAAACGAAACATTCTTTAAGGCCTGGATGCCGGTATCGGGATAAATGAATGACACATCATCAAACTTAATCAATCCCTCAACATGGTGTTTGTCTGCAAGCGGCGAAATGATCTCGGGCTTTTCATGCAAAAATTCGTTAATGCGTTTTTGCGAGGCGGCGGCGCGTTGCACCAGTGAGGTTACCCAGCCCAGCGAAATAACCGGGAACGACAGCATATTGAGGTACACAATAAACTCGGCAATATTGCCCGGGGTAATGTTACCTTTTATTACTTCCACCCCGCCAACGTACATGGTTATTACGTTACTGAGGCCTACCAGTAATAACATGATCGGGAAAAACAGGGCTTGTACTTTAGCCAGTTCCATAGAGTGCACTTTATAGTCTTCACTCTCCTTGGCAAAGTTTTCGCGCACAAAGCCTTCGCGCACGTACGATTTGATCACCCTGATACCCGAAAAGTTTTCCTGCACAAAGCTGGATAAGCCCGACAGCCTTTCCTGGATCATCTCGCTGCGGTGATTGATAATATTGTTTACATAGTAAATAACACCGGCCAAAATAGGCAATGGCAATACCGAAAAAATGGCCAGTTGTACGTTTACTGTAAGCATGGCATATATTACCATAACAAACAATACTACGGTATTGATGGAGTACATAATCCCCGGCCCAAGGTACATGCGCACACGGCTAACATCCTCCGTTACCCGGTTCATTAAATCTCCGGTATTGTGGCGGCGATAAAAGGCGAGAGAAAGTTCCTGGTAGTGGTTGTAGATCTCGTTTTTTAAATCGTACTCGATATGGCGCGACATGAGGATGATGGTTTGCCTCATAAAAAACAGGAACAGGCCCCGCAGCAAGGCCAGCACCAATACCAGTGTACCAAACAGGAATAAGCTGGTACCGAAAATATCGTAAATAAAACTCTGCCTGTCGAAACCCGAGAAAAGCTGGTAGGCCCCTATGTTTTCGGTAACCAGGTCAAAAGCTACGCGGATAACCTGTGCCGGCAGCACACCAAAAACATTGGATATAATTACAAACAACACACCCGGGATAAGCCGCCAGCGGTATTTGTAAAAAAACTTATTAAGGTATGCGAGGTCTTTCATTTATTATTATAGTCCGGAAGTCGGGAATGTCCGAAAGTCGGAAAGCCCTGACATAATAATCAAAAGTATTAAAATTTGGGGAGAGTGATGGAATGGAAAAGTCGGGAGGATGTAAGAATGTTACATTGATACACCCGTAATAATCCTGGAAGTGTTCAATTTTTAAAAGTGTGAACACTTGCATATTTTTCTAAAATAAACACCATTGATAATCAATGCATTACAAACAACACAAACGCCCTTAAAAGTCCAATTGAACACACACATCCTAATAATCAATCAGTTACAAAATCAAGAAGTAAAAAGTTGAACACCCGTTTTTTAAAAGTTGAACACTGACAGGATCATGCCAGTATGATTGCGCTTTGTTAATTAATCGTTTATCAAAAGTAAGGGGCTACACGTCATCAATTTTTAACAAGCGGAGCGCCAGGCCGCATGAGGCTTGTCAATAAATTTTAAGCTAACAGGCTTTTAATATTACTGTTTTAAATACCAGGCTCCGTAAAATCAAACACAATGGCCGGTGTTTCCTGCAATAACAGTACCTTCGCCGCGTTTACAAAACGGAAGCGGGTAATATTGATCTGCTTCTATAATTTATAATTAAACTTAACCTTTGACCAAAATATCTCTCTCGCTCCTGATGACTGCCAAATTACGTACACTCCCTTTATACTTATTACTTATATGTTTCTTTGCAACCGGATGTAAAAAGACCGATAGTCCACCAAAGCCAACTACAACAATAGCTATTAATCCTTCATCGTTAAATGTAGTTAAAAACCCGATCTATTCTTACCGGTTAGAAGCAACGGTTAGCAATGGCTCGGGATCTGAGCAAATAACCTGGAGCTCCGAAAACACCAGGATAGCAACAGTTACTGCCAATGGCTTGGTTTCGTGCTTAGCGGCAGGGCAAACCAATATTGTTGCTACCCTTACAGATGGAAAAACCTTTGCTAAATGTAAAGTGACCATTACCGACGAAAACGATTACAAATATAGGCTCATACTTAAAGACAAGGGCACATCTGCTTATTCGATAAATAAACCATCCGAATTTTTATCGGCGCGAGCAATTGAGCGCCGCCGGAAACGTAATATCCCAATTGATGGAACAGACCTCCCGATCTCTCCCGATTATATTAAAGCGATAAAACAGGTAGGCGGTGTGATAGTAGCACAAAGCAAATGGCTTAACACGGTTAGTGTAAACACATCCGATCAGTTTTTGGTAGATAAATATAAAGCGCTGCCATTTGTAAAAGATGTGATATTGGTGTGGGAAGGGCCAAGACTTAGCACCCCACCTGCCAAATACAACGATATACCACAGCCTGGTTCAAACCAAACCGCGAATACGCCGCTTGATTATGGCGCGGCAACAGCAAATATCAGCACATCCAACGGGCAGGTCCTGCACAACAAGGGTTTTAAAGGCGCCGGGATTGATATTGCCGTTATTGACGCAGGCTTTATCAACCTGAAAACCAACCCGGCTTTTAACAACATTAGCATCAAGGGCGCAAAATCATTTGTTTATGAAAGTCCCGATCCATATGCTATTGATAACCACGGCGTATGGGTTACATCATGCATGGCGGTGAATAAACCCGGAACCTATGTAGGCACAGCCCCCGAAGCAAATTACTGGTTATTCCATACTGAGGATGCATCTACAGAGTATCCTATTGAAGAAGATTACTGGGTTAACGCCATTGAGTACGCCGATAGCGTTGGGGTAGATATCGTTAATTCGTCGCTTACTTATACAAATGGTTATTACCTGACCGAGGCCCGGTATAAATTTGAGGATATGGACGGAAAAACGGCAATGGCCACGAGGGCAGCCAATGTTGCATTTAACAAAGGCATTTTTATTGTATGCTGTGCAGGTAACGAACAGCAATGGGTAGGTACTCCTGCCGATTCGCCTGATGTGCTAACGGTAGGTGCAGTTAACTATACAGGTATTATTGTCCCTATCTCGTCGTTTGGAATAACAGTTGATGGCCGTGTTAAACCCGATATTGTAGCGGTGGGCATAGGAGCCGGTGTGATTAACCCGATGGGGGTTTCGGAAGAACGAATGGGCACATCCTATTCCAGCCCTATTATGTGCGGCCTGGCTGCCTGTTTATGGCAGGCTTATCCCAAACTAACTAATAGAGATCTGCTTGTGGTGCTCAGAAAATCAGCTAACAAATATAATAACCCGGTTATGCCTTACGGTTATGGCCTTGCCGATATGCAAAAAGCTATGGATTTTGCTAAAACTATATCTGATGCTAAATAATATGAATATGATATATATCCGTTACTGCAAGGCCATACTTTGCGGTAAATGCGCTCATTTATAATAAGCCACAAATTTAAACCCGAAAATTCCCTCAAAATCAAATTTGTTTTCATAATCCAATTATAATCATCAAGCCTTTAATATCTAACTAAAGGTTGTTGATACATATTTAATGGCGTTTTCATACATACTGCAACTTAATATCTTTGCCAGTATTAAAAAAACCTCTACTTTTGTGCGCTTAAAGACATTTACTTATAGTACTAATGCCTGAACAACATCCACCGGAATCCATATTTAACCAGCTTGACGCTTTCGGGCATAAGAAAGTTGTTTTTTGTACCGATCCTGATACCCATCTGAAAGCTATTATTGCAATCCACAATACAACGCTTGGCCCTGCTTTTGGCGGCGTACGTATGTGGGCCTATAAAACCGAAGGTGATGCCCTTAATGATGTATTGCGATTAGCAAAAAGCATGACCTACAAGGCAGCGATAGCCGGCCTTAACCTTGGCGGCGGCTATTCGGTGATCATCGGCGATTCGCGCCAGGACAAGAACGAAGCTTTACTGCGTAAATTTGGCCGGTTCATTAAAAACCTTAACGGCGAATTTATCGCTGCCGAAGACGTAGGCACCAGTCCGCGCGATATGGAGTACATTAAAATGGAAACCAACCATGTTACCGGCGCTCCTGAAAACATCGGCGGCAGCGGTGACCCATCGCCAATAACAGCGCTGGGCGTTTTGATGGGCATTAAGGCTTGTGTTAGGGAAATGTACGGCAGCGACAGCTTAACAGGCAAATCGGTTATTGTACAGGGCATTGGCCATGTGGGCGAAAACCTGGTACGCCTGCTTAGGGACAGAAATGTAAAAGTTTACGCCAGCGATATTAATGAGGAACGCGTAAGCCAGATCTCCAAAAAATATGGCGCGCAGCCGGTATCAAATAATAATATTTTTGATATCGATGCCGATATTTACGCTCCCTGCGCTATGGGCGGTACCGTAAATGATCAAACCATTGCTAAATTAAAATGCGGCATTATTGCGGGTTCGGCCAATAACCAACTGCTTGACGAGAGTGTGCACGGGCAAATGCTGCTTGATAAAGGGGTTCTCTTTGCCCCCGATTATGTGATCAACGCGGGTGGTATTATTACCGGTTATTCGGAGTTGATGAATTTCAATAAAAAGCGTACCTTACAGCTTACAGAAAATATTTATGAGGCTACGCGCAATGTGTTAAAGCTGTCAAAGGCCGAAAACATTCCAACCATTAGCGCGGCCAATAAAATAGCCGAAAAACGCATTGAAGACATCAGAAAAGTAAAATCATCCTATTAAAACAATTAATTTTTATATAAACCGTTTGCATAAGCAAACCAAATCGTTCTTACAAAAATGTTAAACAGAAGGCACCTCCGGGTAAAGGTATTACAGGCACTGTACGCGTATCATCAATCAGACACGAAAGATGTTAAGCTATTCGAGAAAAACATGTTGAGCAGCATTGACCAGGTTTACGAAATGTATATCTGGATGCTATCATTAATTAATGAAGTAGTAAGTTTTGCCGCGAATGACGCACAGGAACGCGCCAACAAACACCTCCCTACCGCCGATGACTTAAATGCAAACCTAAAGATCCTCACCAACAGGTTTATCCTGAGCCTGAATGATAATAAGGAATACATTACAGCCTGGAAAAAGTACAAAGTTGACTGGACCTTTGAGCCCGAACTTGCAAAATCACTTTTCATTATCCTTAAAAACTCGCCCGAGTATGCCGAGTATCTTGCCAAAACAGACGATACACTGCAAACAGACAAGGATATCATCAAATTCATTTTCAAAAAGGTTATCCTTAAATCATCATTAGCCGAGCAGGTTTTTGAAGACAGGTTTATTTTTTGGCCTGTTGATAAAGACGTGCTCCAGGCGCTGATTGCCAAAACGTTCAAAAACTTTTCGCATGATGATTACAAGCTTAACCAGCTTGCCGAAATTACCGGCAACTGGGTTGAGGACCGTGATTTTGTGGTAAACCTGTTTCAGCAAAGCATCAGGTACAATGAGGCCTACCATGAGCTGATAGCCGCTAAAACACAAAACTGGGAGCCCGAGCGTATTGCCATGATGGATACCCTGTTAATGAAAATGGCTATAACTGAGTTTATTAACTTTAATTCTATCCCGGTTAAGGTTACTATAAACGAGTATCTTGAAATATCAAAAGAGTTTAGCACGCCTAAGAGTAATTCATTTATAAACGGTATCTTGGACAAGATTTTAATAGAGCTTAAAGCCGAAAACAAAATCAAAAAGATAGGCCGTGGCTTAATAGAATAATATTAAAAAATGAAAAAACTATTTTTAAGCTTAGTAGCAGCAGGCATGTTATTATCGGCCTGCAACAGCAGCAACGGCAACACAGCCGATAACGCTTCAAAAGCTAATGCCGATAGCGCCGCAACCGCGGCTAACGCGCCGGTAGCTAAATTTGAAAAGGAAAGCCACGATTTCGGCAAGATCAAAGAAGGCGACAAGGTATCATACGATTTCAAGTTCACCAATACCGGTAAATCGCCGTTAATTATTACCAACGCGCGTGCTACCTGCGGCTGTACTACCCCTACCTGGCCAAAAGCGCCAGTTAAACCCGGCGAAAGCGGCGTGATCAGCGTTACTTTTAACAGTGCCGGTAAAAGCGGTTTACAGGATAAACAAATAACCGTTACGGCAAACACCCAGCCTGCCGAAACTATGGTACATTTAATTGGCGAGGTTTTAAAAAAATAACAATTAATTTAAACAAATGATAGCTACTATTTTATTACAGGCTTCAAGCGGCGGCTTAGGCAGCTACGGTTCATTAGTACCAATGGTACTGATTATCGTGGTGTTTTACTTCTTTATGATCCGCCCGCAGGTTAAAAAGCAAAAAGATCAAAAAAAATACGTTGAAGAACTTAAAAAAGGCGACAGGGTTATAACTACAGCCGGCATCCACGGCCGTATCGTTGATTTAAACGAAACCACATTTTTGGTTGAGGTTGAAAACGGCAAGATCCGTTTTGATAAATCGGCCATATCGCTTGAGGCATCAAAAGCTTTGAACACACCGGTGGTTGAAAAGAAAGCGTAATTGAGCTTAAAGCATAAAGCTAAAGGCCAAAAGCCAAAACAACCTTAGTTTAAACTAAAGCGAAACGCTTAAAGCCGAAAGCAAAATATACTTATAAATAAAACAGCAAAAGCTGAAGGTTAAGAAATGAGCAATACATTTTTCGGCTTTCAGCTTTTAGCATTAAGCCCTCAGCTTAAAATATGGCAATAGTAAAATTATCGGCAACAGAACGCAGGCGGCTCTCGGTATTTTTTACCTGTTTGTCGCTGGCTATCATTGCCTGGATTTTTACTACCCTTTCCGATCCGCTTCCGTATAAGGTTAAAAAAGTTTTAACTTTTAAAAACGCTCCGCAAAGGCGGGCTTTTCATTCGCTGCAGCCCGATACTGTTGATGCTACCATACAGGGTACCGGCTGGCAAATGCTGTTCTCCAGGCTCAACAGCGATAATAGGCCACTAACTGTTGACCTCCGCTCGCTCGAAACCCGCAATTATGTGGTTATCGACAGCACGCAGCTTAAGCAGATGAATATGGGGAAAGATCCGGCTAACCGCGTTTCATCTATTGACCCGGATACGCTTTATTTTGATTTCAGTAACCGCCTTATCAAAAAGGTACCCGTTCAGCTTACCATGGGCGTTAGCTATCAAAAGCAATTTGCCGTATCTGGTAACATAACGGTGAGGCCTGCTTATGTTACCGTGAGCGGCCCTATTGAACGCCTGAAGCAAATCACCTCGTGGAAAACAGACTCGCTTAAATTCAGTAATGTTAATGAAACCATTAATACCCGGGTTAACTTAAAGCCCAGCAATGAAGGCAACCTGAATGTTTATCCACGCTCGGTACAGGCCATTGTCCCGGTTGATGAATTTACCGAAAAAACGCTGGAGATCCCCGTGAAGTTGATCAATAACAATAACTATTACACCGTAAAAGTATTTCCGCAAAAAATTAAAGTAACTTTTACTACGTCTTTAAACCGGTATGCCGATATTGATGAAGACCTGTTTGAGGCTGTTGCCGATCTTAATCTTTGGCGCGATAAGGGTTATACAGCCCTGCCGGTAAAACTTATCCATATGCCTCCCTTTTGTAAAATAGTAAAGATTGCCCCTGCCAATATTGACTTCTACATAAAAAAATAATGCTTAAAATAGGTTTAACCGGTAACATAGGCAGCGGCAAAACTACCGTAGCCCAGGTATTTGAATTGCTTGGCATCCCTGTTTTTTATGCCGATGACGAAGCCAAAAAAGTAATGGTTACCGACCGGCTTCTTATTGAAGGTATTAAACAAACATTTGGTCGGCAGGCTTATTTTGATGATGGCAGCCTGAACCGCAAATATATATCGGGGATAGTTTTTAACAATAAAGCCGAACTTGAAAAGCTTAACGCCCTGGTACATCCTGCCGTGTTCAGGGCTTTTGATAGTTTTGACCAACTGCACAAGGATGCTCCCTACGTGATCCGGGAAGCGGCCATTTTGTTTGAAAGCGGCTCATACAAAATCTGCGACAGGGCCATTATGATCACCGCTCCGCTTGAAGTTCGCATTGCCCGCGTAATACAGCGCGACGGCATTAGCCGGGCCGATGTTGAAAGCCGCGAGGCCCGCCAGCTATCGCAGGAGGAAAAACTGAAACTGGCCAATGATGTAATTATTAACGATGGTAAACAATTGGTTATACCGCAGGTAATAGCCCTGCATGAACTTTATTTATCGCTCGCTCAGCATTAATGATACTTGACGATTTTGTTTCTTTTGACGAAAAAGGGCTGTACTGCAAATACGGCGACTTTTATATCGATCCGCAACTGCCGGTAAAAACGGCTGTAATATCCCATGCCCATGCCGATCATGCCATAAGTGGTAACAACAACGTTTACTGCACACGTGCCACAGCAAGCATTATGCAGCTTAGGTATGACCGTACCGCCGCCAAAGTTTTTAACATAGCTGCATTTAACCAGTCGTTTGAAGTAGACAGGGTTACGGTAACACTGATCCCGGCGGGGCATATGCTTGGTTCTGCACAAATACTGATGGAGTATGAAGGCGCAAGGTATTTATACACCGGCGACTACAAGCTACAGCCCGATGCTACCTGCGAACCTATTGAATGGGTTACCACCGACGTGCTGATCACCGAGAGTACTTTTGCCAATCCGGCTGTTATCCATCCCGATCCGGTGACTGAGATCCGTAAGATTAACGATATTAAAAGCAATATTTTACTTGGTGCGTATGCGCTGGGTAAAAGCCAGCGGTTGATCAACCTCATTACCGAACATTCCCCGCAAAAAAAGATCCTGGTACATCATAAAATAATGCCCATCAATGCCATTTATGAAAAGATGGGCTTCCATCCCGGTAAGTACCAAATTTACGGCCGCAAACTGATGAAGGTGCAGGATGAGTTTGTTTACATTGTACCGCCCTTTACTTTCGACAGTTACATCAGGGCCACGGGAGTAAAACGCCTTTTTGCATCGGGATGGAAAAACCTGCAGGTTAATAACCAGGATACCCTCTTTATATCCGACCATGTGGACTGGAACGATATCCTGCAAACCATCGCCAACACCAAACCCAAACAGGTGTGGACACTTCACGGTAAAGGCGAGCACCTGAAAGCTTATTTTAAAGATGATATCTTTGTAAAAATTCTGAACTGATGTTGCAGGAAGGCATTGATTATTATATCAACGAAGATGGCAATTTTGTTTTTACCGAAGCCTACCATTTAAAGCGGGGCTATTGCTGTAAAAACAAGTGCCTGCACTGCCCCTGGGGTTATGGCAAGGTAAAATTATTTGGAAATGACACTGAATCAGACGGTAGCGATAAATAAATCAATGTTAAATTAAAAATAATTAAACATATTTGCATCCAATTCATTACTATTACTATGCGAATAGAAGACGAAATACAAAGTACCAATTTTGAAGACAACTACCACAAAGTGGCCATTAACGTGGCATACACGCAAGGTTGGCTGGCTAACTATTTTCGTTGTCATTTTGAAAAACATAATATTACCCAGCAGCAGTTCAATATACTGCGAATCCTGCGCGGCCAATACCCCAAACCGGCTACCATAAATTTATTGAAGGAAAGGATGATCGATAAAATGTCGGATGCATCGCGGATTGTTGACCGCCTTGTTCAAAAAGGACTGGTATCACGCTGCACCAATAATAAAGACAGGCGCGCTGTAGATATCCGCATCAGCGAAGAAGGCCTTGCAACTCTTTCAAAAATGGACGCCGAGTTTAAAACCAAAGAAATCCTAAGCAATAACCTCACCGAAGATGAAGCCGCGACCCTAAGCGATCTATTGGACAAAATGCGGGGATGATTTTTTAGGTGAAAGGGAAAAGGCGAAAGGTTTATTGCCTTTAAATTCAAAATAAAAACATGTCATTGCGAGCGTAGCGCGGCAATCTCGTAGCCAACGCATGTACGATCTGCATCGGCTACGAGATTGCTTCGTCGTTCCTCCTCGCAATGACATATCATGTATAAACTTTAATTGGTTACGAAGCCTTAAATACAGCCACTTCATCCTTCAGTATAGCAAGCACTTCCGGCCCTACGTTACCAAAGAAAGAAACGCCCATTGCGCCGTTTTTAAGCGCCACCTTAATACCGGTGCGGATCTCATCATCACTCTTAAAATCTGAAAGATACAGACCTGCATATAGCGGAAACCTTCCGGCCAAAAAATGCACACCTTCCGCTACTGCGTTACCTATCCAGCTCACGCCTTCTTTGTAAAAACCGTGGTAAATCATGGGGCAAATGCCATCCATGTTCCAGTTTGTCCAGTCCTGCCTTACGTTGCGGCGGGCAACTTCGGGTGTTGGGAATACGGCCGCTGTTATCTGTTTTTTATGCTGGTGGGCTACAGTCGAAATACCGTTTACTACGCGGGTTATGTTATTATACCTGAACAAGCGCCATGAAAGGCTTGCTTCAGGATATTGGATCTGATCGAGATCTTGGTTGTATTCTTCCTTGAATTTGGCTTTGCAAACATCGCAGTAGCAAAAATCATATTCGGGCAGCTCTTTGGTTTGATCGATCTTGTAATGGTCCCAAAGGTTTACAGGCAATATCACATCGCAATAACGCACATAATCCAGGTGGATACCATCGATATAATCTTTAGCCAAAATATCATCGACAGTTTTGGTTAAATACTCCTGCACTTCGGGGCGCGACGGGCACAGCCAGCGATAATACTGCACATAAGGCGGATGATCTGCACATGATTCGCCTTTGCGGTTTTTGCTGTACCATTCGGGCTTTTCGGTTACCAGTTCGGCACGGTTAAAAGTCCAGATCCAGCGGTGGGCCTCCAGGCCTTTAGCTTTAGCGGCACGGAAATGGCGCTCACTGTCGTTCTCGAAAAATATACCCGTTATCCCCGATGCTTTGTAGGAAGCGTAGCGGGTGGCCAGCTCATCATCTGTATCTTTGGGGTTAGGGTTGATCCATACCCAGTTTTTCATGGCTTTTTTCTTGCTGCTTTTGGCAGCTTCAACAGCGGCATTGCTTGCTAAGGGCAACTGGGCAGCCACGCCGGCCAATAAACCGGCCTTTAAAAATTCGCGCTTATTCATGGAGTTTTAGGGATTATCTGTGCTGTACCAGGCCATCCTGGTCAATGGTATAGGTTGTTTGGTTTTTGCTATCGATAATATAAGCTATAAACTGATGGGCAGTTGCTTCCAGCTTAAGTTCGTTAGCATGGCCCGTTACGGTTACCTTATTTTCAACACCCAGGTTGTTTAATGAGGTGCAGTATTCGTGATGATCTTTAAACCACTGCTTTTGCTTGTAATAAACCAGCCACAGGTATTTCTTTTGCTCTTCGGCGCAAGGCATTTTAAACGTCGCGTCATCAGCCTCATGATCGCTGAAAAGGAGGTAGCCCCAGCGTTCGGGGTAATGCATATTGATAAGTCCCTGGTTGCTCCAAACCCAGTTATGCTCGGGCAAATTATGCCCGGCATTATCCTGCAGCTTTACATATTTGCCATTCTGCACTTTAATATCGTACTGCACCCGCGAAAAATTGATGCGCCATAAAGTACCATCCTTTATCACAGCGCGGTTAAAGCCACCGGCTATGGCTTTAAATGGGATAGCCATTTCAACCGTCCAGCCTTTATCAGTATCCGTAGGATCATTCAGCGTACCCTCAACTTTTACCGCCGAGCGCAGGCCATGCGTATCCCAACCGGTTACCGCGGCGCCGTCATTTCGGTAAGGCCTGGTCAAAAACAAATCGAAAATGGTATTGAGGGCATTCACCTCAATTTCAAAATATTTATGTGTGCTGTTTGTGGGATCGATAAACAGCTCAAAATCATTATCCTTGTAAACAATATCATCATGATGGCTAAGCGTAGCCCAAACATGGGAATCTCTGATCCGGGCTGCTACATACAGGCAGCTATCGTCCCAAAGCATTTTAACGTTGGTTTGCAGCGGAGGCTGCGGTTTAAGGCGACCCTCAATATCCTGGAAGTCCCGGGTCCATTTGGCCTGCTGCCATACAGCATCTTCCACATCGCCGTCAATTACCGGCGCTTGCTTTACGTGTTTCGCAACATAGCCGTAAGGGGTGGTAAACAGATCAGGGAATTCTTTAAAAGCGTCCTGTGCTTTTACAAATCCCGGGAGTATAAATAAAGCGGCTGTAAGGCCCGGCTTAATAAAACAATTGTCAAAGATGTTGCTCAGTTTCATTTACTGCCCAGCGCTAAGATGTAATCAAACTCTTCGCGCTTTACCCCCATTACCGATAAACGCCCCTGTCTTACCAGGCCAATGTCCTGTAATTTAGGGTCGGCTTTGATCTGCTCAAGGGTTACCGGGGTTTTCAGGGCTTCAACTGGGGCAAGGTCAACCACTACCCAATTGGTATCATCGGTTGTGGGGTCCTGGTAAGCTTCCTTAACAACTTTGGCTATGCCTACAATCTCTTTTCCTTCGTTGCTGTGGTAAAATAACACCAGGTCGCCCTCCTTCATTTCCCTCAGGTTATTGCGTGCCTGGTAATTGCGCACACCATCCCAAAAGGTACGACCATCCTTATTGAATTTTTCCCAGCTATATTTAAAGGGCTCACTTTTTACTAACCAATGTTGCATTTGTACGGTATAATTTTTTGTAACGTAAAAATGTAAAAAAGGGAGCGTAAACTAAAATGCGCTACAGGCAATACAGGGTATTGTTACAATGAAATTACGGGGTGGAGTGGTGATGTAGGGGTGGGGAACATGATTCTTACCGCCTTGTGGCCGACCTTTCAGGTTACCTGACTCCCCCGGTTTAAATGATGCTTCGTTTTTCGCCATCCTCCTGTATAATTCGATTCGGGTAACAGATATATACTGCAGAAAAGGGAGCGTGATTGATTACTTTTCTCTATTTTCACAAAATGGATATAGAAGCGAAAATTGGAGACTTTGTTGATTTTTATGCAGATTCCGAATCTATGGACGTCAAAAGGGGATTGATTTATTCAATAAATGAGAAAGAAGATTTATACGAAATAATTGCAGATTATGAAGATGGTGGAACCGAATTAATATTTATTAATGAGGTAGATATTTTTGAATTATATAAAAGTTATAAAGTCGACAAAATAGATACTATAAAAAATTTATATAATGACTCAAAAATAATTGCCATTCTTATTCCATTACACCGAACAATTTTAAAATCTCCAAATTCTTTCAAATACTATGAAGAATATTCATTAACTGAAAAAGAGATATTTCTCTTTCCTGAAAATTCAGATGAAGGAAATTATATTATGAATAACCAAAGTCAAAATAAAACTATTGCAGCCTCGAAATACTGTTATGAACACGTTAAGTTAGGAAATGAAGACCACATAGTATGTAGTTATATCAACCCATAGCGATATAATCCGGTGTTCTAAAAATTTCACTTTGTTAGTCACTAAGTTAATCGTAATATATAGTGAGGGTACTAAACAGCCCAACTGAACACCAATGAAAAATCCAACAATAACTTTTATAACCAACCTAACAGGAAGTCTAATTTTAAGTGATAGCGCAAAGAACACTGTTAGAACTGCAACTTTTGAAGTAGCTTAAGCCTCAATGACAAAAATCGTATTTGGGTACATTTCAAAAATGAAATTTGCCCAGAATTTTGGGTTGAAATAAAAATATATAACCCCGACAATCTTAAAGCCGATATCAAAAGATTTTTAGAACGTCAATACAAATAATTTTCCTATATCGAGGCGTTCTTCAAAAGTCTGGACTATTTATCTGAAATAGATAAATGGCAAAGCTTTCAAAACAAAAAATAAAAGAACACAACAAAGGAAGCCCATCATTCATTACTCGTTAACAACTGGGTCAGCCTTTTAGCATTTTGTGCGTTGATAGTGTTTGTTAAAGGAACAGAAGTAAAAACAGCAATTCCCTGGTCATCATCGGGGTGATAGCTCAACAATAGTTTTACCGTGCGCGAATCCCACAGATAAACGTCCTGGTAATCATTTGGCTTTGCGGTGAAGGTACCGTACCAGTGCAAAAATTTACTGAGCATTTTATAGCCCTGGTTACGGTTAAAGAAAACATAAATATTTACTATTTTATTTTGCCATGTACGTACACAAATATGAGTTGCGGTTAGCCCCTCTTCCAGTTCCAGCTGCTTATCCGGATGATATTCATAGGTAACACAGCTATCAGCATCGGGCTTGCTGCCTTCACCATCAATGTAAGTTAAAGCCTGCTCCTGCTCGCCGGTTAATAAGCCGCCCAGGTTAAACCCGCCAATTCCGTTGCGTGCCCTTAAATATGCCAGCGACCCAATTTTCCCTGCCTGTGAAAAACCCGGCGAATGTAAACACATGATGATCAAAAGCCCCATAACTACTCTGTAGGGCAAGTAGCAAAAAAGCTTAGCTTTCATATCCTCCTCCTTCGTTTTACAACGGCTAAATCAGCACCGTAACAAGGGGTACTTAAGCCATTGAGTAAAACGAATTTGGAGAAATAATCAACTGATTATCAAACCGTAATAACGATTGTATCACAAATTGAGCTACCTTTACACTTTATTGCACAGATACTTGTTTACTTCTTTCGCAACAATGTATAATAAACCGCAAAAAACTTTTGATACTAATCAGTCAGCATATATTCTTTAAGCTCGGCCTGTAGTTTTATGGCCTGCGTAATGAGGGTCTTATCGTTGATATATTGTTCAAAAGCGACATGGGGCCGATCAGGTTTTCCTTAAAAATATCCTTAAATCTGGAGTATTTTAATGCCAGGTTCCACTTGTCTTTCAGATACTCAAAAACCTGTTCATCCGCGTCTTTCAGCATCGAATAATTAACAACTACAAAAGCATACCGGGGCAGTGTTTCAATACATTTCAAAATATCCTGGTTGTAGGCTATCCAAACTTTCAGGTATTCGGTGGCATGATCATTATAAAACTGCACCATGCGGCGGCCGCGGCGAAATTTTGTCCATACCAGCCTTGAAAAATATTTACGCGCCATGTACCTGTTTTCCACCCACTTAAATTCACGCCGTAAAAGTGAACTAACTACCGACTGATAATCGCGCAGGATAACCAGGTAACAGGCATCGGGCAGCAGTTCTTTATATACATCCAGAAACAGACAGGTCCGCGGGTCTTTCCAGCCCCATTGGTCGTATAACTGTTGTTTAACTTTAATAATGCTTTTAAGCTTTTCCCTTTCGTACAAGGTAAACTGGGCCACATGCTCAACCGTAAGCCCGGTTTTGGGCAGGTTATGGCCGGCCAGGATCTCTTCGTGCATTTTTAAAAATTCAATATCTTCAAAATGCCCTTCCACATTGCCATGGCCGCCGGGTACCAGTTTTTCGCCTGTTTGCAGACCGCATTTGCTCAACCACTGGGTAATAAGCGAGGTTCCGGAACGGTGCATTCCGGTAATGATCAGTACTCTTTTTTGCATAAATCTGTTATGGGCGTCCTCTTTATCAGGAGTAGCTTGGTATCTTATTCGTCTGCTTAACAGGATGCAGGTTATTTATAATATAATAGAGCAGTGATGAGGTACTTTGTTGTATGGTATAATTGCAGGTATCAATGTATAGGCCGGGCTTAACAGGCACATCAAACCTATCATTAATACCTGTCAGGTTGGGTAGTTTATCAGGATGCCCATCCGGCAGCAACGCCCTTTTGTACAAACCTTTAGTGTCGCGGCTTATCAGCTTGTTCACCGGGCAATCTACGTGGATAATACTTACATGATCATATTTTTCGGCAAGTTCCTGCCTGACATCGTCATATGGATTTATAGCACTCACTATGGTAACAATACCCTGAGCGCTGAAACGACTGGCTACAAAGCCCAGGCGGCGGATATTCTCGTTCCGGTCTTCCTTACTAAAGCCCAGATCACGACAAAGTGCCGCGCGGTATTCATCACCGTCAATGATCTCAATTTTAATGCCCAGGCTTGTTAATTCGGCGGCCACACTTTTTGCCAAAGTAGTTTTTCCCGCACCTGATAATCCGCAAAATAAAAGTATCATGCCTTAATTTTTTTATTTAGTATGCTTTATTGATCAGCTTAACATATTGCTTAGGATGAGTGAACTTAGGAAATTAATTGGCTGATGAATTTTGTTACATTGTAAATAATCAATTACACGCAACACTGAACAACGGAAAGTCAGGAGAAAAAAACAGCCAATACCGGCTAAAAATGAAGATTTAACGAATAAATGGATGTATACGGTCAAACACTAACCAACGCTACACTTAACAAAAATGTTACGTTATTTAATTTATTAGAAATGATTTTTGAGATTATTTGAGGACCCGTTTTTATGATATATTTACTGTGGGCTAAAGAACCTATCACAATAAACATGAACGAATTTTTACTTAACGGGGGTGCCTATGTTGGCAATACCAAAGTCTCCAAACCTTTTGCAGCTTTGAAAGCTGATACTTCTGTACTCAAGATTAACCTTGGTTTGTTAGGCCAGTTATTTTTTAACGCCGATGATATTGTTCAAATCGAATATGCATCCTCAATTGCCGGCAGCGGCATCAAGATAATACACAACGTATCGTCATACCCTAAAAAAGTTATGTTTACAGCAAACATGCCTTACAATGACATAATTGAAAACATAAAAGCAACAGGATTCTTTAATAAAACCGCCAATAACCAGGTACAATATTACCAGGTTAAGAAAATGCAGGGGCAGGGCAGAATACCATTTAAAACTGCAGCATTAATTGTGTTTTTAGCGGGCTGGAATATCCCTCTTTTTGCCGGTTTTATAAAAGAAGGGGTTGGCCGTGCTGCAAATTATTCGCTCGTGTCACTCCTGTTCGTTTTTTTATGATCGCACTGACACTTTTTTCACCGGCTTTCAGGGCATTAGTATTGAAAGAGGATAGAGAAATAAATGACCTGAAAAAGTCTTTATATTTCTTATGGTTTATTGTTACAATTGGCGGCCTCATGTATGCTATCATAAGCCGGGTACCTTTTAACAAATAATCATTAAAAAACTATTCAGCATCCTCGGCAACCGGCTTTTCTTTACCCGGCATAAAAAGTAAAACAAGCGCCCCTATTTGTAACAGGTCAATTATAACAGCGATGCAGCCTGCATAAAAGTTTGCCTTAAAAGTTGCGGGCAGATTTATAGCGTCAGGCGTTATAGTTAAGATTAATAAGCCTAATAGCAGCCATTTTGCCCATTTATAACCCCGCCTGATAAATAAAGCCAGTAAAAGTAAAATGCCCAGCGCTATGCACGTTGCTAAAGCGATTTGAAAAGAAGCCGACCTTCCGCCGTTCAAATAATAATAAACCAGGTACAAAACCGCCGATACGCGGATCATGCCGGATGCTATATTAACTTTTGATTGCGAGGATAGGGTCATAACTGTTAAATCGAAATCGGCATCAATGCAGGATTTTAAACATCAACTCCTTCATCAACTCACCGTGCGGCGCGTTTGATTCAACGCCTTTGCTTTTCAAATCATATTCGCGCAGGTAGCTGATCACCTGGAAAATTTCACCAAGTGGGTAGTTACGGGCGGCCTGCTCATAATCTTTAATAAAGTATGGGTTAACGCCCATTTCGCGGGCAAGGTTTTGCGGGGTTTTATCTTTTACGTAATGGTACACCAGCACCTTGCTGAAAAAGTTATTCAGGTTGCCGAGCACCAAAACAATGGGATTTGATTTGGGATTGGCTTCAAAGTAATTGATGATCTGGTTTACCTTGTAAGCATCTTTTTTGGTGAGGGCCGTTTGCAGCTCAAATACATTGTACTCCTTACTGATACCAATATTATCCTGGATATGCTTCAGGGTAATCTCCTGCCCGGCACTAACATTCAGCATCAGTTTTTCGAGTTCGTTGGCAATTTTAGCCAGGTCGTTACCCAGGTACTCGGCAATCATGGCCGATCCCTGCTGGTTCATTTTGTAGCCCTTCTCGCTTACATACCCTTCAACCCAGGCCGGCACCTTATTATCATATAAAGTGGCCGACTCAAAAATAAGCCCGTTCTTTTCAATGGCTTTGTATGTTTTCTTGCGCTTATCAAACTTACCGTATTTGTAGCAAAAAACAAGAATAGTACTGGGCAGCGGGTTTTCGAGATAGCTCAATACCGGGTCGATGCTTTTTTTATTGTCATCGTCCTTGCCCCATTTCATGTCCTGGGCTTCTTTTACCAGTACCACCTGGTAATCGGCCATCATGGGGTAACGCTTGGCGGCATTGAGCACAGTCATGATATCAGTATCCTTGCCGTACACTACGGTTTGGTTAAAGCCGCGTTCGTGTTCTGGCAGCAGATTGTGCTCAACGTAATTGCTTACCAGGTCGATAAAATAAGGTTCCTCCCCATGCAGCAGGTACAGCGGTTTAAACTTACGGTTCTTAAGGTCCTTTAATATCTCGGCAGCAGTCATATTTCAGATTCAAAAGTACTAAGTCGAAAGTCAAAAGTGGAATGTATTTTTATTTAGCCAATGCCCAATGATATATTTATTAATTTTGATGCCCAACTTAGGGCTCATAACTTTATACTTCAGACTTTTCAAAAATGCTCCAACCGCTTAATCTGCCACCCTACCCTTTTAAAATAAGCGACGATAACGGAACATTAACGCTTTTTGACGAGATCCGTAAGAAAACCATCATCATTACACCCGAAGAGTGGGTACGCCAGCATTTTGTACAATACCTTATCAAACAAAAAAACTACCCCCGCTCATTAATTAAGCTGGAAGGCGGCCTTAAGCTCAACACGCTTCAAAAGCGTACCGACATTGTGGTATTTAACCCGTCCGGACAACGCATTTTAATGGTTGAATGCAAAGCACCATCAGTAACTATCGACCAAAAGACCTTCGATCAGATTGCCCGGTACAACATGGTGCATAAGGTGTCATTACTTGCAGTAAGCAATGGCCTGCAACACTATTATTGTACTATTGATCATGAAAACTGTACTTACCAGTTTATTGAAGAACTGCCTGGGTATGTTAAGGGCTGAAGCTGTCTGAACTCGAATTAAACGAATTTGAAGAATTTATGGAATGTGTATAGCATTTTCTGCCCTCACTGGCGCAAGTCTTGAGTGCAGGGCAGCGCTATGGCTGACTTGTAACTTCTCCAATTACCAATCAATCATTCCTCCTAAACAAATACTGCGGGTTGATTTTTATAGTCACAAGTGATCCACCCTTCTAACAGCCGCACAACACTTGCGCCATGGGGAAACGAATTTGAAGAATTCATGGAATGTGTATAGCATTTTCTGCTCGTTCCCTAAATTCAATAAATTCGGGTTCAGACAACATCCTATTTCCCAATAAAATGTTATGATAACAGTTATCAATTCCCTATTTTGGCGTTCATAACCTCATCAATTATAACATTACCTTATGAACGCCTATCTCAAAGCGAAAGCCCTGCTTTTGGCCGCAGTATTATACGGATGCACCGCCTTTGCCCAGGAAGCCAAACTTCCAACTCAATGGACCAATGCCGCCATGCAAGCCGAAATACCTTTATCAGAATATCCCCGTCCCCAGCTACAGCGTAATGACTGGCTGTGCTTAAATGGTAAATGGGATTACCAGGGTGGTAAAAACGCCCCCAACGCACTAAATCCTGAAACGCCCGCATCATTTGAGGGTAAGCGCGACAAGATCCTGGTACCTTATTGTCCCGAATCGGTGCTTTCAGGTATACAACGCAACCAGGAAATAAATATGTGGTACCACCGGAGCTTTGAGGTCCCGTCAAAATGGCAAAACAAACAGGTTATTGTTCACTTTGGCGCTGTCGATCATGACGCTACTGTTTTTATAAACGGAAAGAAAGCAGGCTCACACTCGGGTGGGTACGATTCATTTAGTTTTAATATTACTCCATATCTCGCCAAAGGCAGCAATACCCTTATTGTTGCTGCTCATGACCCCAATGACGGTAAAACACCATCGGGCAAGAGCGGTCCCCGCGGCGATTATACTTTTTCCTCGGGCATCTGGCAAACCGTTTGGCTGGAGCCTGTAAATGAATCATATATTAAAAACATCCGCCTGCTGCCAGACGTGGAAGGTAAACGTTTAAAAGTGTTTGTTAATACTACAGGTGCAGGTAAACTCAAAGCAGTTGCCTTAAACAATGGCAAAGAAGTTTCACAGGTTGATGCAACCGGAGGAGCATATTTTTACCTGCCGATAGATAACCCGGTTTTATGGACACCAAATTTTCCGTTTTTGTATGATCTGAAGCTTACCCTATACAATACTGATGGCAGCGAAGCCGACGAGGTTAAAAGCTATTTTGGCATGCGTGATATTAAATTGGGTAAGCTTAACGGCGTGATCCGTCCGCTTATTAATGGCAAATTCATCATGCAGCTTGGCTTGCTTGACCAGGGGTACTGGCCCGACGGTGTTTTAACCGCACCTACGGAAGAAGCCCTTAAATTTGATATAGAATACACCAAAAAAGCGGGCTATAACCTGATCCGTAAGCACATGAAGACCGAGCCGCAGCGTTTTTATTATTGGGCCGATAAAATGGGCTTATTGGTTTGGCAGGACATGCCCGCTATATGGTATCAGAATGAAGACACCACCAAAAACAGGACGGTTTACCGGAAAGAATTAAAAGCCATCATCGACGATCATTATAACTCGCCCTCCATTATTACATGGGTGCCTTTCAATGAAAACTGGGGTGCTTTTGATGTAAAAAACATAACCAATTGGGTTAAACAATATGATCCGTCGCGATTAGTTAATGGCAATTCGGGCTTTAACAATAATCCCAGTTACCAAAAACCTTACGGCGATCCGGGCAATGGCGATTACGTGGATACACATATTTATGTTGGCCCGTATGGTGCTTCCGTTCCTGATAGCCGCCGGGCGGCCTCGCTGGGCGAATTTGGCGGCGTTGGCCTGTTTGTTCGCGGTCATATGTGGCCGGTGCATAACGATGCCTATGATTATGAGCCAACCAAAGCCAGACTTACCGACCGTTATGTTTTTTTGCTTGATGAGGTAGAGCAATTAATGAAATATAAAGGATTGAGCGTTGCCATATATACCCAAACCACCGACGTTGAACACGAAGTAAACGGCGTTTTAACCTACGACAGGGCCGTTGAAAAAATGGAGTTCGAAAGAGTAAAGGAAGTAAACCAGGCGGTGATTAAGGAGGGGGATAAGTTGAATAGATAGGGCATTAGGTGAGCGCTGGCCGTTGTTGGTGTTGTCACCAACAACTCTACTCCACGCAGTTATAGCATTAAATAAGCAACCGGGAGCTTAACTGGCAATATGAAATAACGTGATTAAAAGAGCATTAGGAATTGTTGGTGACAACACCAACAATGGCATAGCCCTCCCTTCCGGGGAGGGTTTGGGTGGGGCTCAACCCACCTTGTTCAATGTATAATTATTAAGTTTTTCCAGCAGTTCATCCGGTTTAAATGGCTTGGATACATAATCGTTCATGCCGGCTTCGTATACCTGTTCTTTGATATCAAAAAGTGCAGAAGCAGTAAGCGCGATGATCGGTATGCTTGATTTTTTAGGATCGGCCATTTTACGGATCTCTTTAGCTGCATCAAAACCGTTCATTACCGGCATCTGGAGGTCCATTAATATAATATCAAAATTGCCGTACTGCATAAACTCAACTGCCCGTTCGCCGTTTTCGGCAATGGTTGGGTTAATGCTCCACTTGCTCATCAGTTTCTTCATCAGCATCACATTAACCATATTATCTTCGGCAATAAGCACGCGTAAACAGGCCAGCGGGTTTTCTGAAATTTGTTTAGCTTCAGGAGCGGTGGCTACTGCAACCGGCAATACTTCTGTAGATACAGGAAATTCCATATGAAAAGAAAACTCTGATCCGCGCCCGATCGTACTGTTAACGGTCATTTGCAGTTCCTGCAGCTCAAGCAAACGCTTAACTATGGCCAGGCCAAGCCCTGTGCCGCCATACTCGCGGGTAGTAGCTAATGATTCCTGCGTAAACGGTTCAAATATAGTTTCAAGGTTTTCTTTTTCGATACCGATGCCGGTGTCCCTTACCGAAAAGTTAACGGTAACGGTGTTATGCCGGTCTTCCACACAAGTAACCCTTACCCATATGTTTCCCTGCGGCGTAAATTTTATAGCGTTGCTAACCAGGTTAAAAATGATCTGGGTTATGCGGGTAGGATCGCCAAAAAGCACCTTATCTTTCAATGAGCTATCAACATCAAGCTTAAAAAGCAAGCCTTTCTCTTCGGCCTTCAGTATCTGCCCGCCGCAAATATTGTTCATCAGCTCAACAAGGTTGAAGCGGATATTTTCAAATACTACCTTCCCCGATTCAATCTTGCTGAAATCAAGCACGTCATTAACAATGGCTAACAGGTTATTGGCCGAAAACTTAAGAATTTCGATGTTCTCCCGCTGGTCGGGCCGCGGATTGCTCATCATCAGCAAATTACTCATCCCGATCACCGCATTTAACGGCGTACGGATTTCATGCGACATGGTTGACAGGAACTCTGATTTGGCCTGGGCCGATTTCTCTGCCTTTTCAATGGCCGTTTCCATCTTACTGTAAAGCCGGGCCTGCTCCCTGCTACTATTTTTAAGGTGCCTGATGTTTTTTAAGAAAGCAGTGTAAAAATGGCTATGGATAAAAATAAGCAATATAAAATTGGCAAACAGGCTGATGATAATGGTAGACTGATCAACTTTGTTAGGCTTTATACTAATAATGTAACCGCTGTTATATTCAATGATCATAAATACCAAAACCGGTACTGTATTGAGCAACGAGTACATGAGCCCCCATTGCTGGCCGAGCATATAATAGCTGAATACGATCACGATTATAATTACCTGCACGGTAATGATATTTACCGTTTGCATAGAGGCATAAACCAGGCTGGTATTAACAAGTGTACCCACAATAAGCAGGGCATGTGCTGCGCTGCGCCAGTCGGGCCGCCAGGTTAAATACTTAAATAACACCACTACCGCTCCCATCAAAAACAGGGCGGTATCAGCAAGCATTTTTTGGTTTTGGAAATAAACGTTCAGGTAAAGTGCCCCAAGGGCAACAAAAATAAGGAAGAACCCATAATACAATAAACGAATCCGGGCCTGGTCAAGGAACGATTGCTCCTTCGACAAAATCTTATAAATTGATAAGTTAAAAAAACTTACTTTATTACTCATATTCAGAACTTAACATTGGCCTTGCAATTGGGCAGGCCACCGTACAGCCATCAAAATACTGTACGGTAGCTTGTTACGCAAAGCCGGTAAGTTCTGCAATTAGCAAGCCAAAGCTGCTAAGTTTTCTTCAATGATGGTTAATTTGGCTTCGGCATCGGCCTTTTTCTTTTGCTCCACCTCAATAATCTCGGGTTTTGCATTGGCCATAAACCGTTCGTTACCCAATTTTGCATTAACCGATTTCAGGAAACCTAACAGGTATTCCTGCTCTTTTTCAGTTTTGCACACTCGGCAACCGGGTCAATTTCTTCGCTGAACGGAATATAAAACTCATCTGTTGAGGCTAAGAAATTAATAGCCCCTTCAACTTTATCGGCTACCGATTCAAACTTGCTGATATTGGCAAGCCTTGCAATGATAGCTTCATACTGGTCGTAATTGATCCCCGAATTTGATTTAACAAATAACTCAAGCGGCTCTTTGTCAGAAATTTGTTTTGTTTTGCGGGTGTTCCTGATGGTGGTTACCACATCTTTAACAAGCTCTGTTTCATTTAATAGACGTGAATTAATTTCCCCAATAGCGGGCAATTGCGCTACAATACAGCAGTCTAATTCAGTACGGTCGCCAAACAGCTCATCATGCCATAATTCTTCGGTAAGGAACGGCATAAAAGGGTGCAATACCTTTAAAATATTTTCGAAGAATTGAATAGTAGCCGTATATGTAGCCTTATCAATAGGATGCTGATAAGCCGGCTTGATCATCTCCAGATACCACGCGCAAAAATCATCCCATACCAATTTATAGGTATCCATTAAGGCCTCTGATAAACGGTATTGGGCAAAGTTAGCTTCAATTTCGGTTAGCGCCTGGTTAAACCTGTTGGCAAACCATTCAATGGCTACGCCGTTAGGGTTGGCAAGGCTTTCATTAACTTCCCAGCCTTTTACCAGTTTAAAGGCGTTCCATATTTTGTTGGCAAAGCCGCTGCCTTGTTTACAGTAGCTTTCGTCAAACATCAAATCGTTACCTGCAGGCGAGCATAGCAGCATGCCTACACGTACGCCGTCGGCGCCGTATGTTTCAATCAGGTCGAGCGGATCGGGTGAATTGCCTAATGATTTCGACATTTTACGCCCCTGCTTATCCCTTACTATACCGGTAAGGTATACGTTCCTGAACGGTACTTCGCCCCTAAACTCATGGCCGGCCATGATCATCCTGGCAACCCAGAAAAACAGGATCTCCGGCGCGGTAACCAAATCATTGGTTGGATAGTAATAATTGATATCAGCATTGTTCGGATCCTTAAAACCGTCAAATACCGAGATGGGCCATAACCAAGATGAAAACCAGGTATCAACTACGTCTTCGTCCTGGGTAAGGTCGGCAGCGGTAAGTGCGGGATTTTTAAGTTGCGCTTCCTTCAATGCTTCTCCAGCGTTTTTGGCAATTACAAATTCGCCTGTAGGTAAATACCATGCCGGAATCTGTTGTCCCCACCACAGCTGGCGGCTGATGTTCCAGTCGCGTACATTCTCCATCCAATGGCGGTAAGTGTTCACAAACTTTTCGGGGATCAGTTTTATTTCGCCGTTCAATACATAATCCAAAGCAGGCTTAGCCATCTCCCCCATCTTGCAAAACCATTGCATTGATAGTTTTGGCTCAATAACCGCGTTGGTACGTTCACTGAAACCAACCTGAGATTTGTATTCTTCAACTTTTTCCAGTACGCCGGCTTCTTCCAGCAGTACGGCTATTTTTTTCGGGCTGCAAAGCGGTCTTCTCCAACCAGTATCTGCGCCTTTTCGTTCAGGGTGCCGTCGTCATTCAGGATATCAATGACCGGCAGGTTATGACGCTGGCCCAGTTCGTAGTCATTTAAATCGTGTGCAGGGGTAACCTTCAAACAGCCGGTACCAAAATCCATAGTCACATAATCATCCAAAATCACCGGGATCTCACGGTTGATCAGCGGGATGTAAACCTTTTTACCGTGCAGGTGCATGTAACGCTCGTCATTAGGATTGATACAGATAGCTGCATCAGCCATAATGGTTTCAGGTCGGGTAGTAGCGATGGTTAGGAAGTCTGAAGTGGCTTCTTGACTTTCAACTTCCGACTTCAGATTTACGACTTTGTACTTAATATAAAAGAGCTTCTGATTAACCTCTTTACGGATTACTTCCTCATCACTTACCGCGGTTTTGCCTTGCGGGTCCCAGTTGATCATGCGGATACCGCGATAGATCAAACCTTTTTTATACAGGTGGATAAACGTATCAATAACCGCTTCCGAAAGGTTCTCGTCCATGGTAAATTTGGTGCGGTCCCAATCGCAGGAGGCACCTAATTTTTTAAGCTGCTCCAGGATAATGCCGCCGTATTTTTCCTTCCACTCCCAGGCGTAGGTTAAAAACTCTTCGCGGGTAAGGTCTTTTTGCTGATACCGCGCTCTTTAAGCATGGCAACAACTTTGGCCTCGGTAGCAATACTGGCGTGGTCGGTACCGGGAACCCAGCAGGCATTTTTGCCTTTCATACGGGCACGGCGAATCAGCACATCCTGTATGGTATTATTAAGCATGTGGCCCATGTGCAAAACCCCGGTAACGTTTGGCGGCGGAATCACTATGGTATAAGGCTCGCGCTCATCAGGCACCGACTTAAAAAAGCCGTGCTGCAACCAGTAACTGTACCATTTTTCTTCGGTTTCCTTTGGGATATATGTTTTAGCAATACTCATAACGCGCAAAAATACGATAGTTAACGGTTCATAGCCAAAGGTTGAGGGATTTTTTGGGAATATAGTCCATGGTTCATAGATGATGGTTTTAAACTGATAGTTTTTGATCGGTCAAGAGCGCAGGCAGCATTAGGGACGGTAGCGGATACCGGCCAATGAGCGTAATGCCCTCAGGCGTATGAGCGTACAGCCCGGGCCGCAGGTAATGCCCGGAAAAAGAGATTAGAGAATTGAGATTAGCGTTTAGTTGTTTTTACGTATTGTTTAGTTTTTTTCACCGTACCAACCTATCCCATCGAGTTTATTTGAGTTAAAAAATTTTTATAAAATCCCATTAATCCCAAAAAATCCACCCAAATCCCGGTTCAGAATAATGGCGTTGCCTGCGGCCCGGGCTGTACGCTCATACTGCACAAGGCCTTAGCCACTTGGCCGGTATCCGCTACCATCCCTAACGCAAACCAGTACATTGTAAAATGATTATCACTACAACATGCAATCATGATCAATCATCTATAAACCATGAACCATGATCTATCAACCATGAACAACCCCACTCCCACAATATTTTTACAATTAACAAGTTATTATATATGTAACATTCAAATTGTCATGAAAACATTACCCTTACACCGTTTCTGGCTTGATATTTTGAAAAAAACAAAACTCGAGGCCATCATTAACTGGTTCAATCACTAAAGGCCTGCCCCCGGCCACTTGTGTTTAATACCTGCTATTTATTAACTTTAATTTTTAAGTATTGACATGAAATTAAAGTTTAACTGTTTATTACTGGCTGCCTGCCTTGGCATGTCGGTAAATGTGTTTGCCGTAGATGGCCCAAAACCCGCAAAATCCAGGCACAAAACCTCCGCCCCTCCTAAAAAATTTATCGATCCCGCCAACATGGACCTGAGCGTAAAACCCGGCGATGATTTTTTTGAATATGCCAATGGCGGCTGGCTAAAACAAAACGGCATCCCTGCTAAAGAAACCCGCTGGGGTAGTTTCCATATTTTGCGCCAGGAAAATACAGATAGGCTCATTGGTTTGCTGAATGAAGTAAGCCAGACATCAGCATCACAACCCAAAGGCGGCCTGAAACAACTTGTGGGAGATTTGTACGCCAGTGGTATGGATAGCCTAACCATCGAAAAAAACGGTTATGCCCCCATCAAACCCGACCTGGAGCGCATTAACCGGTTAAAAACCCTTGACAACTTTATTAATGAGCTGATTTATGAGCGCGTTAACGGAATAAGTGCGCCGATTTTCAGGTTTGGGGTTGAACAGGATGAAAAGAATGTAAACAAATATGTGATAAGCCTTGGTCAGGGAGGCACTACCCTGCCCGACAGAGATTATTACCTCAAAAACGATCCGCGTTCAAAAAAAGCACAGGACGCCTTAAAAAAGCTGATCACAACTTTGTTCACCCTTAGCGGAAGCAGTGCTGATGAAGCAGCCAAAAACACTGCTATAGTTTACGGCCTTGAATATACCTGGGCTAAGGCGCAATTGAGCCGTGTAGCCATGCGCGATCCGCATGTAACCTACAACAAGTTCCTGATTGCAGATTTTGAAAAACAAACCCCACATTTAAAATGGTCAAAAATACTTCCTGCCCTTAATGCAGGCGGACAGGACAGCATTCTTGTTGGCCAGCCTTCGTTTTTCAGAGCTACCGACTCGCTGTTTGCAGCTACCCCGATCGCTAACTGGAGAATATACCTGCGATGGAATATTTTAAGAGGAACAGCCAGTTATTTAAGCTCCGACTTTGCTAACGCAAGCTTTGCTTACAACAGCACGCTAACCGGTCAAAAAGTACAGACACCACGCGTTGAGCGTATGAGTGCCCTTGTTGATAGCTACCTTGGCGAATTACTGGGCCAGCTTTTTGTTGAAAAATACTTTACCCCGGCCGCCAAACAATACATGGTTGATTTAGTAAACAATCTTAAAGAAACTCTTGGCGACAGGATTAAGCGCCTTGACTGGATGAGCCCCGCAACCAAAGAACATGCACTTAAAAAACTTAATGCTTTCACCGTAAAAATCGGCTATCCGGACAACTGGGAAAAATACGATGGCATGGTGATTAACCGTAACGATTACTTCAGTAACCTGCATGCAATAGTCAAATGGCGCTATAATTTTAACGTTAGCCGTTTAGGCAAACCTGTTGATAAAACCCGATGGGGAATGACACCGCCAACCGTTAACGCTTATTATAACCCAACTAATAACGAAATTGTGTTCCCTGCCGGGATCCTTCAATTCCCGTTCTTTGATTTTAAGGCTGATGACGCCGTTAACTACGGAGGTATTGGAGCGGTAATTGGCCATGAAATGACCCACGGCTTTGACGACCAGGGCCGCCAGTACGACGCCGATGGTACACTGCGCGATTGGTGGACCAAAGAAGATGCCGATAAATTTAAATCGCGCGCCGACCAGGTGGTTAAACAATACAATGCCTTTACCGTTCTTGATACCCTGCACGTAAACGGCAAACTTACCCTTGGCGAAAACCTTGCCGACCTTGGTGGTTTGAACATTGCTTACGAGGCATTCAGCAAAACCAAACAAGGCCAGTCGGCTAATACCATTGACGGTTTTACACCCGATCAGCGGTTCTTTTTGTCGTGGGCACAGGTATGGCGTTCATCACAAACTCCGGAGTCGGCGGCGCAACGGATCCTGACCGACCCACACTCGCCCGAGCAGTTCCGTACCAATGCGCCTGTAACCAATATCAACGCCTGGTACAAAGCATTTGATGTAAAACCCGGCGATAAAATGTATAAAAAACCTGAAGACAGGACAAAGATCTGGTAAGCAAGAGTTTTGTTTTTTATAACAGGCCCGGTTATGAAACCGGGCCTGTTTGGTTTACAAGTTACTTTACTGGCGTAAACCCTCCCTGTTTATGGCTCAAAAACCCCTGTGCTTGTTTTGTAATTTCGCAGTAGCTTTATCTTATAAACCTTTTAAAACAATGAAAACAATATTTGATAAAGAAACCCGCGATGGCCTCATAACCCGCATCAATTTAATTAACGAAAACAGCCAGCCACAATGGGGTAAAATGAATGTTTATCAAATGCTGAAACATTGCACCCTTTCGGACGAGAATGTACCTGGGCATAACAGTCTATAAACGCTCGTTCATCGGTCGCCTGTTTGGTAAGGTAGCTTTGAAAAGCATGATAAAGGATGATAGCCCCGTAGCAAAAAATAGCCCTACTGTTCCACAATGTAAAGTAACTGAAACAGGAGGCGATGTAGAAGCACAAAAAAAACGATGGATTAAACTGGTTGAGGAATATGGCAAAACTTCAAAAACTGATTTTGAGCATACTTTTTTTGGCGAAATGACCAGGGAACAAATGGGTCAGTTAGCTTATAAACATGTTGACCATCATTTGAGGCAATTTAGTAATTAAGGGCAGATAGGAGGAAATATTCACGACACGACTAAGAAACCATACTGTTTTATTTATACCATAAAACCATTTCATCATTTAAGTCGCCCCAATCATACCGCCCTAAACTTGTTTCATGGATATCCAGCCTATTGTGAAATAAGCCGAAAGCCATCGCATTTATAAAATGTTTTTGTCCGCTTTCATTTTCCAATAAAAACACTTTATAGTTATGATTTACTACAAAACCATGATCTTCAATTAATTTTATGTTTTGATTTTCATCGGTTAATGATATTTCCAATCCTTCAAAAACCGAATCAATAATCAGTGTTCTCACCCCTTTAAAAATGATATCGATGTTATATTCTCTTTCACGGCTTCTCATGCTCCTGATTAATAATTGGCTATGAGATACAAGATAATCCAACATTTTAAATTCGCTTGAAAAATCGGAGAATATCATAGTTTTTATATTAAAAGTGCTATATCAAACTTAATTATTTTATATAGATAATATTCTTCACAGATTTACACAAAGCGATCAATATTTACACCACCCAAACATTGCACAAATAAAACATTCCGCCTAACCATTATCTTTGCAGGCAAAATATGATCATTCAACAATTTTACGATAAAGGCCTGGCGCATGGTTCATATGCCGTGATCCGTACGGGCAAAATGATAGTTATTGACCCGGCCCGTAACCCGCAGCCTTATTATGATTTCGCGGCCCAGCACGATGCCGATATTGTAGGTGTTATCGAAACCCACCCGCATGCGGATTTTGTAAGTTCGCACCTCGAAATTCATGAAACCACAGGCGCTGTAATTTATTGCAGCAAGTTAACCGGCGCAACATATCCGCACGAAACTTTTGATGACGGCGACGTTATCCAGCTTAACGATATTAAACTAAAAGCCATCAATACTCCCGGTCACTCGCCCGATTCTATCTGTATTTTACTGGTAGATGAAGAAGGCCGCGAAACCGCCGTCTTTACCGGCGATACACTATTTGTTGGGGATGTAGGCCGACCGGACCTGCGGGAAAATGTAGGTAACATTACTGCAAAAAAAGAGGAACTTGCCCGCCAGATGTTTCAAAGCACCCGGCAAAAACTCATGACCCTTCCCAAAAACGTAGTGGTTTACCCGGCGCACGGCCCGGGCTCGTTATGCGGTAAAAACATGAGCCCCGAGCTGGAAAGCACCATTGGCCGCGAACTGCGCGAAAATTATGCCTTACAACTGATGGATGAGCTGGAATTTGTTAAAACGCTTACCACCGATCAGCCTTTTATGCCCAAATACTTCGGTCGTGATGTGCTGTTGAATAAAAACGGGGTACCGGGCTTTGAAGACAGCATTACTGCTGTACCCCGTATGGAGGAAGGCAGCGCGTTGGAAGCTGACATTTTAATAGTTGATGGCCGTCCCAAAGCACAGTTCAGGAGCGGTCACCTGCATGGCGCTATTAACCTGCAGGATGGTGAAAAATTTGAAACATGGCTGGGTTCCATTATCGGCCCTGATGAGCAGTTTTACCTCATTGCCGAAAATGATGATAAGCTTGATATCCTGATTAAAAAAGCAGCCAAAATAGGTTACGAACAAAATATCAAAGGCGCATTGTTGGTTCCTGTAAACGCCAATGAAGTATCCCCCGATCTTGATTTAGACGCCTTCAGGGCAAATGAAAATGATTACACGATAGTTGATGTACGCAATCAGGCAGAAGTTGCGGCAGGCAAGGTCTTTAAAAATGCCGTTAGTATACCTTTGCCCGAACTGCGCGAACGCGTTAGTGAGATCCCTGCCGATAAACCTGTCATAGTGCATTGCGCTGCAGGCTATCGTTCGGCTGCCGGTGTGAGCATTGTTTCGGCTGCAATAAATGCCGTACCGGTTTATGACCTGGGTGAGGTGGTAACGGAGATGATGAAAGAGGTTCATGGCTAATGGTGATGGATGATAGTTCATGGATCATGGCCAATAAGGTCTTGGAAACTATGAACTATGAACTATCATCCATAAACCATGAACTAAGTATACTACCCAAAACTATGAACTATCATCCATGAACCATGAACTAACCATAGTCCCCACAGCCGATGGCTCAAATACAATTTACAATGCCGAAGTAGGTGAGCATTACCACTCGCGCCACGGGGCTTTGCAGGAGAGCTTGCATGTATTTGTTAAATCAGGCTTACAATATTTCCTGGAGCGGAATAACACCAGCGGGGTTAGTATCCTCGAAGTTGGTTTCGGCACCGGACTCAACTTTCTGTTAACGGCCGATGCTTGTACCGGCACGCAAATAAAACTTGATTACACCGGTATCGAAGCTTACCCCGTAAGCGCCGAAATGATGGCGCAAACCGGCTACCAGCAATACATCCCGGGGCTGCTTTGGGAACAATTCAACAATAATTATTCTGCTGCATTAACAGGTAAAGTTCAAATCGATGCCACAAACCAGCTATGTATCGCTCACAGCAAGCTGCTTGATTTTAACACAGACGAGCAGTTTGATATTATCTATTTCGACGCCTTTGCCGCAGCCCATCAACCCGAAATGTGGGATGAAGAGGCCATCAGTCATACTGTTAGCTTTTTAAAACCGGGTGGTGTGTTTGTTACCTATGCTATTACCGGCAACCTGAAACGCATGCTCAAAAGCCAGGGCTTTAAAATAGAGAAAGCACCCGGAGCACCCGGCAAACGCGAAATGCTCAGGGCAGTAAAACTTTAATCTTCCTGTTATAAAAACCGGAAGCCTACATTGAATTTCAGTGTGAAACCATTGGTAGTCGGCAATTCGCGATAAGCAAACTGGCCCTGGGTTGCCGCGCTGCGGGTAGCGTAAATAATGGGGCCGCCGCAAAGTGAAAACGCCAGCCGCGAATTTACAGGAGCGTAATTAAGCGACGGACCGATCAATAAACGGGCACCGCCTTCGGCTTCATCGGCTTCCCAAAAACCTTCCAGGTCCTGCCCTACCGCTTCAAAACCGCCGAAAAGCTGGCCCGAGATATGACGGTGCACACCAACGCTGGTTATCAAATCCAAACCATCGCGGTGAGTTGAAAACGCTTTTTCAAAGCGAAGATTAGCGCCAAGCTTCCATTTTGATACCTCATATGCCGCGGTTATACGGCTGAACGCTACAGCATCACTGTTAAACTCCCTTCTGAAGCCCAGGCTCGCCCCCGCCCTGAAACCCATAGGCTGAGTGCCGCCAATAAAATCACGCAGTACCTCGGCTTGCTGCAGGGTACGCACACCACCATTGTTACTAAAGCCTGTACCCAACATGGCCATTAAGGTAAACTTATTGCCCAGGTACCCCCTGGCCGAAAAATTTTGATCAACACCATCAAAACCCAGGGGTGTAACGGTGTGCTCACCATATCCGCCCGAATAATTTAAACTCCAGTTGCGCCCTTGCGGATTAAGTGTGCTTATAGTAAACAAAAAAGGCTGCGGTTGGCTGAAGGTGCTATTGGCCACATCGCCGGCAGGCTGCTGTTGAGCATAGCTTGCTTTAATTATCGAAACAAAAAGAAGGATAAACAGGTAAGTTTTTTTCATGGTAAAATGTGCTTATGGGTAGCATTAACAATTGGCTAATAAAATTAATTAATGTTAGTTTAAAATTAATGATACAGTAAGTTTTCATTAAAGATGTTATCATACCTTTGCAGCATAAGTATTCATTATAAATAATTTATGCCTCTAAAAGCCCCTGAAACTGCCCCTACCGCCTCCATCGCGTTCGACAGGTTACTCATAATAATGGACGACCTGCGGGCCAATTGCCCATGGGATAAAAAGCAAACGCTGGAAAGCCTGCGCCACCTTACCATTGAAGAAACCTACGAGCTAAGCGATGCCATTTTAGGCGGCGATATGCCCGAAATAAAAAAAGAGATTGGCGATATTATGCTGCACCTGGTTTTTATGCCAAAATAGCTTCCGAAACCAACGACTTTACTATTACCGATGTTTTGAACAGCGTTTGCGACAAACTCATCAACCGCCACCCGCATATTTATGGCGACATTGAGGTGCAAAACGAAGAAGATGTAAAACGTAACTGGGAGCAGATCAAACTTAAAGAAGGCAACAAATCTGTTTTAGGCGGCGTACCCTCTTCATTGCCGGCACTGGTAAAAGCATCGCGCATACAGGAAAAGGCGCGTGGCGTTGGGTTTGACTGGGAGGAGAAAAGCCAGGTTTGGGCAAAAGTTGAGGAAGAGATGCGGGAGTTTAAAAACGAATTTAATGCCGAAGATGAAAGCACTATCGACCATGAAAGGGCCGAAGCCGAATTTGGCGACCTGCTGTTTTCACTGATCAATTATGCCCGTTTTATTAATATCAACCCGGAAAACGCCCTCGAAAAAACCAATAAAAAATTCATTAGGCGCTTTCAATACCTGGAGCTTAAAGCGCAGGAAAACGGCAAACAGCTGCATGACATGAGCCTTGCTGAGATGGATATTTTTTGGGACGAGGCAAAAAAACTGTAAATAATACAGCCCGGCTGTAGCGTTTAGTTAAAAACGTGCGTAATGGTTAAAAATTGATAACGAGATAAGATTATATGAAACGTAATTTATTTTACCTGCTTCCATTACTGTTAACATTAGGCGTAGCCTGCTCGCCCAAAAATGAGGTTGTTCCGGTTGCTCAGCCACAAGGTAATTTTACAGGCGTATTTGGCGCGCTTGTTAAAAAAACAACTGGTACCGGTTATGATACCATTCGGGATACCATAGCTTTAAAACTTACTGCAACTTCATTTAAAGTAGCTGCCGATACCAGGAAACACGTAGCAAGCTACGGCTCATTTGCTTACAACGGATATTATATTCAGTTTAACGATTCATCAGCAGTAGTACCGGGTGTTAATAAATTTCACCTTAAAAGTGTTTACCAGTATTACTATGATGGCACTATACTTCAAATGCAGCGTAACAGCAACGGCGATACGTTAACTGTTCAATACAATTTGAAGAAAACTAATTAACTACTTTTTATTGTTTTATTACGTTGCCGGTGCCACATTGAGGGTACCGGCTTTTTTTGATTACTACAGCAAATAATCCGGGCAATTTTTTTTATTTTGTATCATTTAACTCTTTTGCTGCGTAAAGGCTTTAAAACAACATTTAGCGGAACTAAGTACATTTAATGCATCCACCCCTCGCATTACCGAAGAAGAGATCGTAAGGCAATGCAAAAAAGGCAGCTTAAAACATCAGGAATTGCTGTATAAGCAGTTCTATGGCTATGCTATGGGTATAAGTTTGCGTTACAGTTTAAACCGCGATGATGCCCTTGAAGCTGTAAATGACGCTTTTATAAAAGTGTTTAACGCTATTGGCGGCTACAATATCGATAAGCCGTTTAAAGCCTGGCTCCGCACCATTTTGGTTAACACAGCCATCGACCGCCGGCGCAAAGACCTTAAATTCCAGCTTAATGTTGAATTGGAAAATGCCGCCCCTATCAGGAGTAATATGGGGCCAGTTGATAATTTAAACGTACAGGATATTTTAAAATTGATGGTTGAACTCCCGGCTATACAACGAACTATTTTTAACATGTATGAGATAGACGGCTATGACCATGACGAAATAGCCACAACGCTCGGCATCCCGGTAAGCTCATCACGCGTTTACCTGAGCAGGGCGAAAGAAAGATTAAGAAGTATATTAAGAAAAGAAGCACAAAACCATGGATGACCAGTTGGATAACGACTTAAGAGACCGCATCAGGGAAGTGTTTGATAATTACGAAGACACTACCGCTGATGAAGGCTGGCTGCTGCTCAGGGAGAGATTCCCTGTTCAGGAAAAACAGCGCCGCCCGGTTTACCTATGGTGGGCAAGCGCCGCTGCTGTCCTGTTATTGTTTTTGAGTATAGGCTTATGGATAGCATCGAACAAAAATAATGTTAATAATGATGGCCAAACATTTTCGGCTAAACCGGTAAAACCTGCGCTGCCGCAAAGCAACACAGCAGATAGCAATGTTCAAAACGTTACCCCGGCACAGCCTCCTGTAACAACTAAGCAATCACCTGCAACAAACCTTGCGGGCAACAATAACACCCAATCCTCAGCAACAAAACTGAATCCGGCAGGCAACACCCCGGCAAATAAATCAAACGTACTTGCAAACAATAGCGCTTTAAATAAACCGGCGGGCAACGCAATCGTAAATCAACCGGCAGCAACCGTACCATCGTTTACACCTGTGCCGGCAAATCCTGTAACTGCAAACCCAGTTAACGGTATTGCCAAAACCAACGTGCCCCCTACAGTTCAACCGGCTAATAACAGTGTAATCAACGTAACTCCGGCTAAAAAAGCTGATAGTGTAAAATCTGTATTGCAGCAAACCAACACGCAGCAATACGCTAATAACCCTGCTGTACAGCCTCCGGCAAATACCAAACCTGTTACTGCAAACCCGCCTGCTGTTCCATCAGTAGTAAAAGTAAAACCAAAGATCAACTCTATGGAATCTTTACTTGCCAGCGATCAGGATCAGCCTAAAAAACCTGATATGGACATGAACGAACGCAGGGTAAAATTCAGTGTTTACGCGGCTACATTCTTTAACTACGCTAAGGGCAGCCAAAACCAGGTAAATGCCGGCGCCGGCTTTACATCTGATATTAAGCTAAGCAAAAACCTCAAACTTTCTACCGGTTTAGCTTTGGCCCAAAACACGCTTAATTACAATAAAAACCAACCCTCAAATGTTGCGGCTGCGGTGTCATTTTCGCCATCATTAAGCACAGCCTATAACACCCTGGCCGATTTTAGTAAAGTATCGTCTACACCTTCATTTAAAAACTACAGTGCTAACCTGATCGGCCTGGATATTCCTGTTAACCTTAAATATGAATTTAACCCGCAAAAAAATGACACTTATATTTCTGCAGGTTTAAGTTCGGGCACATTTATAAATGAAGCCTACACGGCAAGTTACAGTTACCCGGGGTTGGCACAGGCTGCAGGTGTACAACCGCAAACATCCGATGAAACAACGCACAAAAGCTTCAATAGCTTTTATTTTGCCAAAACCCTGAACGTAGCATTTGGTGTTGGCTATCCGCTTGGCAAAAGCAACAGGATAATTATTGAACCATTTTTGAAATACCCGCTTGACGGCCTTGGCTCGCAGCAGATAAAATTTGGGGCAGGCGGCTTAAACCTGAAACTGAACTTTACAACACATAAAAAATGAAAAAGTACATCCTTATCCTTGCCCCATTGTTGATTAGTGGGTTGCAGCTCCGTGCTCAAAAGTTAGAAGTTACTGTACAGGCCAACACCGGTTTATTTCATTTTGCGGGTAAATCATCATCGGCTACCACCCAGGTATTACAAGGCTCAATCACCGGAGATCCGATGAACCGTGCCAATAACCCATACGGCAGCAAAAATGGCTTTAGCTATGGTGGTAGTATCCAGGTTCAAACCGTGTCAAAAGGCGGGTTTATAGTCGGGCTGCAGGGGGGATATGAATTACTACGAAGTAAAGTTAATATCGATAAATACTCACCGATTACAACTGTCTTGTACGGTGACTATTTACCTATAACAGCAAATGATCCCAGGTTTGCAGTAACCGGTCATGTTGCTTTCCAAAACCAGAGTATTAACATTAACCCGTATATAGGTTATCGGTTTCAGCTTAATAAAGTTAAGCTTGATATTTTACCGGGGATGGATATTGGTCTGATACTGGATAGCAGGGACAAAGGTGAAGTAAAAGATAAAGACGGTAAAATTTATAAAATTGATTTTAAAAGAAGCAAAGCACCAACCGATGTTAGATTACGCCTTGGTGCTGTAGCCAGTTACGGGCGCTATGGGTTAAATGCAAGCTTTGCCCATGGCCTGACCAATTATATGAAAGACATGGTAGGCGATGCCTCCTTTAATGCGCATAGTGAATATTTTAGACTGGGATTAAGTTACCGGTTGCTTTAAACTTATTTAAACTGGATAGCCTTTACAGGCGAGATCCGGCTTACCAGCGTTGAAGGTATAATAAGTACAAGGAGGCAAATGATCAGCGTACCAATATTGAGGACAACAATATCAAAAATATTAAACTCAACCGGCACAAAGGTCATGTAATAGGAAGCCTGGTCCAGTTGGAAAAAATGAGTGTACATCTGGAAATAGCCGAGGCCTATACCCAGTAAATTGCCCAATAGCAGCCCAAATCCTATCAGGTAACTGGCATTGATCAGGAATATTTTGCGGATGGCCCAGTTAGATGCCCCCATGGCTTTGAGCATCCCGATCATAGCGGTTCGTTCAAGGATCATGATCAGCAGGGCCGATATCATATTAATAACAGCGACGGCCACCATCAATACCAGCATCACTACCGAATTTACATCCAAAAGGTTGAGCCACTCAAATATGGTAGGGTAATCTTCTTCAATGGTATACTCTTTCAATTTTACCGGCAAAACAGTCTCGAGCGCATAGGCGGCTTCATTAATATGATCAAAATCGGCTACGCGTAGTTCGTATTGGCCTATCTCGTTCGGCTTCCAGTTGTTAAGGCGGTTAATGAGCGATAAGGCACCTATCACAAAGGTTTTATCAACCTCTTCAACCCCGATATTGAAAATACCTTTGATCTTAAACTGGCGCCTGCGCAGATCATCTTCCACAAAATACATCAGCAGCTTATCCCCTACTTTCAGTTTAAGCCTGTCGGCCGTTGTTTGCGAAATCATGATCTCCTTTTGCGCCTCAACCGAATCGGCAAAGCTGATCACCTCGCCGGCTACCATCATTTTTTTAAAGTAGCTCCAGTCGTAATTTTTGTCAACGCCTTTAAGTACCACTCCTTCAATTTCATTATTAGCCTTAACAATGCCCGGTTTGGTGGCCACCGGCATTACGTGGGTAATAAACGGACTTTTAAGCGCGCGCTTAACAAATTCACTATCAGCAGGAAATGAGGAACTTTGGTAAGAGTTATTCAGGTCGAACTTAACCACACGGATGTCGCCGGCAAAGCCCCGAACTTTATTGCGGATTTCGTGTTTAAACCCTTTAACGATAGCAAGTGACAGTATCATTACACCAAGGCCCAGCATAATGCCTATTATTGCAATACGCACTATCAGTTTTGAAAATGTGCGTTTTGATTTAAATGTTATACGGGCTGATATAAAGGAGGCGAAACTCAATGGCAGACTGATTTTTTGTACCTTCGCAAATATGCGGTTTTGCTGTTAAACCTGCTACTTTTAAAATTGTTTCAACTCAAAATTTTATGAATAAGATTTGTGCTTTTTTACGATTTGCCCTGATAACAGTTTTACTTGCAAACACGGCCTGCAGCCAGGCAACCAATTATAAAAGCTGCAAGACGGCATCCATCTCAAAAAACAAAAAAAACAGCCCTATTATTCCCGGAGCTGATCAGATTCCGCTGTATATTAACTATCTTAAGGGAAAAAATATAGGCATGGTGATTAATCAAACTTCGGTTATTGGTAAAAATTTAACTGCCAGTGTAGATAGTTTGGTGCATTTAGGAGTAAACGTAAAAAAGATTTTTGGCCCCGAGCATGGTTTTAGGGGTAATGCCAGTAATGGCGCTACTGTTGGCGACACTCAAGACCCTAAAACCGGTTTACCTGTGATCTCGCTGTACGGTAACAAACATTATAAACCAACCCCGGCCGATTTGAAGGGTATCGACCTCATGATATTTGATATACAGGATGTTGGCGTACGCTTTTACACTTATATTTCAACCCTGCATTACTTAATGGAGGCCTGTGCCGAAAACAATGTAGAGCTCATGATATTTGATCGCCCAAACCCTAACGGTTATTTAATTGATGGCCCTGTTCTGGATACGGCTAACCGTTCATTTGTGGGCATGCACCCCATCCCCATCGCCCACGGTATGACTATTGGCGAATATGCCCAAATGATAAACGGCGAAGGCTGGTTAAAAAATGGGGTTAAATGTAAACTGAAGATCATTAAAGTGGCTAATTACAAGCATAATTTGCCTTATACCTTACCCGTAAACCCTTCGCCCAACTTAAATACGCCTATATCAATTTTATTATATCCGAGTACCTGCTTATTTGAAGGTACAACATTTAGTTTGGGCAGGGGTACGCTCTTCCCCTTTGCCGTACTGGGGCACCCGGCGTTGAAAGGTAAATACAGTTTTTCGTTTACGCCCAAAAGTATCCCGGGTATGAGCGAGAACCCGCCGCAGAAAGACCAGGAATGTTTTGGCATTAATCTGCAAAATATTCCGCCAACTGATATCACGGGTACAGGTGTTATTAATTTGAAATGGCTCCTGGAGTTATATAACGCATTTCCGGATAAGGACCATTTCTTTAATGCCTATTTTATAAAGCTTACGGGTACAGCCGAACTAAGGAAACAAATTGAAACCGGCAAAACCGAAGATGAGATCCGTGCTGGCTGGCAACCCGGACTAACTAAGTTTAAAGCTATACGCAAAAAATACTTACTATACGAATAACAGAATAAAGCACATCTAATACCTAAACATACTATGAGAATTATATTTATGGGTACCCCTCAGTTTGCCGTTGCCTCGTTAGACGCTTTAATTAAAGCCGGCAGTGATATCGTTGCTGTTGTTACAGCGCCCGATAAACCGGCCGGAAGGGGACAAAAAGTTAGTGAGTCGGCTGTTAAACAATATGCCGTAGCTAACGGCCTAAAAGTGCTGCAACCCGAAAAACTTAAGAATGAGAATTTTATTGCCGAATTGAAAGCATTGAAAGCCGATCTGCAGGTTGTTGTAGCCTTCAGGATGCTGCCCGAAGCAGTTTGGAACATGCCTGCCAAAGGTACCATAAATTTACACGCCTCATTATTGCCTCAATACCGCGGCGCCGCCCCCATTAACTGGGCGCTGATTAACGGCGAAAAAGAAAGCGGCGTAACCACCTTCTTTTTAAAACACGATATTGATACCGGTAACATCCTGTTCACCGAAAAAATAACCCTTACCGGCCATGAAGATGCCGGCGAATTACATGACCGCCTCATGAACAAAGGTGCAGGGCTGCTGGTTAAAACAGTTAAAGCGGTTGAGAGCGGACGTTACAACGAACACCCGCAATCGCAATTAGCCGAGGGGACAGAATTGAAACACGCGCCAAAGATTTTTAAGGATGATTGCCGGATTGACTGGATACAACCAGCTTTGTCGATCTATAACAAAATTCGCGGGCTGAGCCCTGTACCCACCGCATACACCGAGCTTAACGGCAAAAGCCTAAAAGTTTATGCATCTGAATATCAATTATCAGAACCGGCCATACAACCCGGCGGCTTTTTAACCGACAATAAAACCTATTTGAAATTTGCGGCTAAGGATGGTTTTGTGTTGCTAAAAGATATTCAGTTAGAAGGCAAGAAACGCATGGGTATTGAGGACTTTTTAAGGGGTGTGAAGTTGTAAGAACATTTCGTTGAGCATCAGGGCTCTATGCGATAGACCCTGATGGGACGGGAAGTTAATATCTACGATTGTCATTTCGACAGAACAGTGAAAAGGTATTGCAGGGCTTGAGGAGAAATCTTATAAGCCCTGTAACAAGGCAGGGCGTATAAGATTTCTCTTTCGCTCCTGCGCTTATTCCCCCGCTCGCTCTATCGAAATGACATTTTTGTTTATATGAGTTGATTTTTAATTTTTTACTTCATAACCATTATTGCTCCTATCCACATCCGGGTAGATCTTTTCAGGATCGATAACTACTTTGGCGACAGCTGCTTTTTTATCACCGGTAAAGGAATAAACGCTGCTATACTCCCAAATCTCAGCCGGGAATTCACGATGCTCTTTTGAGCCATCAGCATAAGTTATTTCAACAACCAAAGGCATGGCTGCTTTGTTCATATTTTCGACTGTAATAATAGGCTGGGAACCCGCCTTACTTTCTACTTTAACAATTTTTTGATCGAGGCGATAGTTTTCGAGGAACATCGATTTCCAAAACCAGGTTAGGTCTTCGCCGGCCGAACTATCCATACTCCTAAAAAAGTCCCATGGGGTTGGGTGTTTATAGGCCCAATCACGGATATATTTTCTGAAAGCACGATCAAAACGCTCCGTGCCTAAAATTTGGTTACGCAAAAGTGCTAACGAATAAGCCACTTTTTGATATTGCAACGGATATACCTGGTTGCCGGGTAAAGCATCAGGACGGGTAACAATAGGCAATAGCTTTTCCGCAAACAGGGAATCAAGCGGACTATCGATCTCTACATAACCTATAAACTCACCTTTATTGAAAGCTTTGGTAGCAATTTTGTCAATGAACATATTAAACCCTTCGTCCATCCATGCGTATTTACGTTCATTGCTGCCCACTACCATCGGGAACCAGGTATGGCCCAGCTCATGGTTTACTACTGCAAAATACATATTGCCGGTATCTTTTGCCGAGCAAAAAACCATGCCGGGGTACTCCATACCATCCAGGTTTGAAGCAACGTTAACCGCTTTGTTATAAGGGTATGGGAACCATTTTTCGGAAAAATGCTGCAAGGTAAATTTGATATACTCCGACGAGCGTTTCCAGCTACCTTGTTTCTCTGATTCTACCGGGTATACCGAGCTACCCATTACCCGCCTGCCATCGGCAAGTTTAAAACTCAAGCCTTCCCAAACAAATGAGCGCGAGGCCGTCCACGCGAAATCCCTTGCATTATCCAGTTTAAATTTCCACGTACAGGTAGCTTTTGCAGGCCTTGATGAAGGGTCGGTTACTTCTTTTGCTGTACGAATCTGCACCGGCACATCACTTTGTTTGGCAGCCTGCCAGCGCTTGAGTGCGGTTGGTGTTAGTACTTCTTCAGGATTGAGCAGATCTCCAGAGCTTTCCACAATAAGTCCCGATGGCACTGTGATATTAACCCTGAAATTACCATACTCCAGGTAAAACTCACCGTTACCTAAGTACGGCAGCGTGTTCCATCCTTCTACATCATCCAAAACACACATCCTGGGGTACCATTGTGCTACAGCATAAATATTGCCATTTTTTGTTGGAAGGATATCGGTGCGGTTAACCAGGAAATCAGCATTTTTATAATTGACCGGGAAGTTGTACCTGTACCGGATACTAAAGGTTATGGCCTGCCCGCTTAACAGCGGCTGTGCCAGCTCAAGCTGCATCCGGGTATCATAAATATGATATTTAATGTTTCCAACTTTGTTTCCGGCAAGCTGCACGCCTTCTACCTGGTATCCGCCATCAGGAGTAGTTTTTTCAGGATCCTGGTAAAGAAATAGCTTGGATTGAATCCCCCGCGAATCTTTTTTGAACACATTTTGTTCCAGTTGCAACCACAGTGCCGAAAGGGCTTTGGGGCTATTATTGGTATAAGTAATTGTAGCTGTACCGGTTATGACGTTGGTTTTATCATCAAGCGCTACATCAATTACATAATCGGCCTTGTTTTGCCAGTAGGCAGGGCCAGGTTCACCGGCAGCGGTACGATATGAGTTGCCCGGAGGTAATAAGGGTTGTGCCGGGAATAAATCTGAAGGACGATACTTAGTTTGGGCTGAAGAGATATCGGTTGCTAATAAACACAGGGAAACGATAATTAGCTTTATGTTTTGTAGGGGTCTTAACATATTAATAATTTAATAAACGGAGATTTGAAATTTTTACAGCTCAATATAATAAAAGTTGATGATCTGTAAAACGTGTTTTGTAGAGGCACATCACATGCGGCTCCCATAGGACAAACAGTATCAGGACAAGTCACGGAGAAAACTGCTACTACTCTACAGGCACAAGTGAGCATGTACACTGGCCATCGCTCAACACTTGCGCCAATAATGAACTACTTATTTTCATTTTTCTGGATTTTTCACTCCCCGCCCAAAACTTCCATAACCGCCTGCGCCTTCAACAAACATTCTTCATATTCATTTTCGGCGATAGCGTGATAAGTTATAGCTCCACCTGCGTGAAACGAAAGGTATTTATTGGAGGAATTATAAAGCAATGAACGGATCACTACGTTAAAATCAAAATCATCATCCGGACTGAAATAGCCTATTGCACCTGAGTATACGCCACGCTTACTGCGCTCATATCGCTCCATTAACTGCATACAGCTAACTTTCGGGGCACCTGTCATGCTGCCCATCGGGAAAGTGTTTTTGATGGCCTGTACGTTTAAAAGGCTGTCCTTTATTTCACAAACCACCGTAGAGATCATCTGGTGCACCTGCTTAAAGCTGTAGATACCAAAAAGTTCTTCGGTTTTAACCGTGCCGGGTTTAGCCGATCTGGTTAAATCATTTCTTACCAGGTCAACAACCATTACGTTTTCCTGCAGTTCTTTGGGATGGCTGCGCAGGCTCTGTTTAGCCTGTTCATCGGCTTCAATATCATCCATCCTTTTAGCCGTACCTTTTATGGGTTGCGAAATGAGTTTACTTCCCCGTTTAGCCAAAAATCGTTCGGGCGAGGCGCCGAGAATATAATTCCCATTCCATTTAAAAAAAGTGGAGAACGGATTGGGCGAAACTTCGTTCAGTCTCGTAAAAATCTCCAGCGGATCAAGAAGTACATCCTCTGCAAAAAATTCCTGGCAAAAGTTAGTGACATAAATATCGCCCTGGGTAATGTGCTCTTTTATTTTGTTTACCGTGTCAATGTATTCCTGCCTGCTGAAGCGTGGGGATAGGTTGATATTAGCCTGCTGTACAGGTTCAATTAAACCCTGCTCAATGATTGATCTTACGACAAGTTCGGGATTATCTGAAATAATTTCAGCCTCCTCCCCCTTATCAAAATCAGATGCTGAGGAACAAAGAAATACAGGTCTGGAAATTCTAAACCATCGGGATTGGTGGATGTAAGCGCTTCAATTTCATTTTTGAGGTCATAGCCCAGGAAACCCGTCATCCATCCGGGGTTACTTTTCCTGAACTCATCAAGCTTATCAAAAGCATTACCGGCGTTAGCATTCAGAGAGGTACGGGAGCCGACCGCTATCAGCGTATCAAATTTGGAATAGGGATCATTAAATCCGTTCGAATCAAGATAACACAGTGTGTCAAAAGTTGCAGCCCATTGCAACGCCTTTATTCTGAATCCCGGCAGATCATTAACCTGTACTATCACCCTGCAAAAATAACCAAGTAAATGAAAAAGGCCGGGATGCCCGGCCTTTTATTCTTATTATTAACCCTAATTAATATAGGGGATAACCTATTAATGTAATGTTAAAGTCTGCTTCCTGTCCGGACCTACAGATAAATATTTCACTGGTACGCCAAGTTCGGCCTCAAGATAATCAATGTATGATTGCAGCTTAGCCGGGATCTCAGACAGTTCGGTAATACCAGTCAAGTCTTCGTTCCAGCCATTAATTTCCTTGTAAACCGGCTCTGGTTTAACTGAGCAAATATCGTAAGGCATATAATCAATCTGCTCGCCCAGGTAGTTATAATGAGTAGCAGCATAAATTTTATCGAAACCGCTTAATACATCAGCCTTGGTCATTACCAGTTGAGTAACGCCATTAAGCATAATAGCGTATTTTAAAGCAGGAAGATCGATCCAGCCGGTACGACGTGGCCTGCCTGTAGTAGCACCAAACTCATGGCCTACTTTGCGTAGTTCCTCACCTGTTTCGTTTTCCAGTTCGGTTGGGAACGGACCGCCACCTACACGGGTGCAATAAGCTTTGAAAATACCTATTACTTCGCCAATTTGCTGTGGGGCAATACCTAAACCTGTGCAAGCGCCGGCAGCGGTAGTATTTGATGAAGTTACAAACGGATATGAACCAAAATCAATATCAAGCATAGCGCCCTGAGCACCTTCTGCTAAAACTTTTTTGCCTTCTTTAATATAGTTGTTAACCAAATGTTCAGAATCAACAAGCGGGAATTGGCGTAAAACATCGAGAGCTTCAAAAAACAATGTTTCGCGTTCTGAAAAATCTGCTACCTCGCCGTAAAGCTGCTGCAGCATTGATACGTGTTTATCAACCAGCTTCTGATAACGCTCCTTAAAATCGGGCAGGGTGATATCACCAATACGTAAACCGTTACGACCGGTTTTATCCATATAAGTTGGACCAATACCTTTTAAAGTTGAACCAATTTTGCCTTCACCCATCTTTTTTTCATTAGCGGCATCAAGCAACTGGTGAGTTGGTAATATCAGGTGTGCTTTTTTAGCAATTAAAAGATTCTTTTTGGCCAACAGGTCATGCCCCGCATCTTTTAATTTATCCAGTTCTTTTTTCAGGGTGATAGGATCAATCACCACACCATTACCAATAAGGTTCATGGTGTTTTCAAAAAATATACCTGAAGGAATGGTGTTTAAAACAAACTTTTTACCGTCAAACTCTAAAGTATGACCTGCATTTGGTCCGCCCTGGAAACGTGCAATCAGGTCGTAACCTGCGCTAAGCACATCAACAATTTTTCCTTTTCCTTCATCGCCCCACTGGAGGCCTAATAATACGTCAACAGCCATTAATTTATCGTAAGTTCAAGAATATGTGTTATGAAAGGGGGCAAAGTTAAATTTTTCTGTCACAAAAACCCTCTCTTAATTTGGCACAATTACCATAAAGATTTAAAGAGTGGTGTTTGATGTCAAATTTTAATATATCGCCCATCATACTCTGGATCTGCTGGATGCGCGGATCGCAAAACTCAACCACTTTACCACAGTCGATGCAAATGATATGGTCGTGCTGTTTGTAGCCGTATGATTTTTCGAACTGGGCCATGTTTTTACCAAACTGGTGTTTAGTGACCAGATCGCACGAAACCAACAGCTCAAGCGTATTGTAAACCGTTGCACGGCTTACACGATATTTTTTATTTTTCATGTGGATGTACAACGACTCCACATCAAAGTGATCTGTACGGGAATATATCTCTTCGAGTATAGCAAAACGTTCAGGGGTTTTCCTGAGGTTTTTATTTTCGAGGTAGGCCTCAAAAATTTTTTTAACCATTGGTATGGTATCCTGCTGTGACATAATGATGTATTAACGGGGCAAAGTTATTAATAAATTATGGATTAGAGAGACAAGAGGTCAAGAGTCAAGAATCAAGATTGGTGAATTCTGTCTTGCCTCATAATTCTTAATTTCCTGCTTCTTTCTTGCTTCTTGACTCTTGACTTCCTGCTTCTATCCTCACGATGCTTTTTCAATTGCCGAATCAAAACGGTTAACCGCGGTTACGCCTTTTACTTGTTTTAGGTTTTTAATCAGGGTATCAAGGTGACTGGTGTCATTCACATACAACATCAGCGAGCCTTCAAATATACCATTATCACTATCAACAGTGATAGATCTGATGTTTATTTTAAAATCATTTGATATTACGGTGGTAAGCTTATTGATCAGCCCTACCTCATCAATACCGGTAATACGCAAACCGGTAAGAAAAGCAAGCTCCTGCTGATTTGTCCAGCGGGCTTTTACTATCCTATAGCCGTAGTTGGCCATGAGCTTAGCCGCATTGGGGCAATTGGTACGGTGGATCTTGATACCGTCGCTTACGGTAACAAAACCAAAAACATCATCGCCGGGGATAGGGTTACAACAATTGGCCAGCTTATAATCTATTTTTTGCATATCCTCGCCAATAAGCAGGATATCGCTGTCTTTAGCCTTGATATTTTTGATGAGGTTTTGAACCTGCTCCTGGTCAATTTTATCCTGCGGCTTATTATCAATCACTTTTTCGGATGCCTGGTACTCTTTCAGGTCCTTCATATCAATAATGCCCTTGGCAACATTGTAAAAAAGATCCTGAGTGGCCTGCAGCTTGAAAAAGTAGCTGATCTTTTGCAGGTTTTCGGAATTGTAAGTGATCTTAAGCGATTTCATTTTACGCTCCAGGATCTCTTTACCATCCTCGGCAATTTTGCGTTTCTCCTCTTTTAAAGCCGACTTGATTTTAGCCTTAGCCTTAGCGGTAACCACAAAGTTAAGCCAGTCTTCCTTAGGTGTTTGTTTGCCCGAGGTAATGATCTCTACCTGGTCGCCGTTCTGGAGCTTGTAGCTTAGCGGCACCAACTTATGGTTTACCTTGGCACCTATACAGCTTGCGCCTACGTCGGTATGGATCTCGAAGGCAAAATCAAGCGCTGTAGCATTTAAAGGCAACTGGATCAGCGCTCCTTTTGGCGTAAAAATGAAGATCTCATCGCTGAAGAGGTTCATCTTAAAATCATCGATGAAGTCGAGCGCGTTGGTATCGGGATTTTTGAGCATTTCGCGCACTTTATGTACCCATTGGTCAAGGCCGCTGTCGGTGCTGGCTTCCTTGTATTTCCAGTGTGCAGCAAAACCTTTTTCGGCAATTTCGTTCATGCGCTTGGTACGGATCTGTACTTCAACCCACTGCCCCCGAGGGCCCATTACCGTGGTATGCAATGACTCATAACCGTTGGCCTTGGGCGATGAAATCCAGTCGCGCAGCCTGTCCGGGTTTGGACGGTACTGGTCGGTTACTATAGAGTAGGCTTTCCAGCAATCAGCCTTTTCATGTTCAGGGGCGCTATCCAATATAATCCGGATGGCGAAAAGATCATATACCTCTTCAAAAGGTATCGATTTCTTTTTCATCTTATTCCAGATGGAGTGGATAGATTTCGGTCGCCCGAATATATCGGCCTCAAGCCCCTGGCTTTGTAATGATTTATTTATTGGCTCGATAAAATCACGGATAAAACGCTCGCGTTCGGCCTTTTTCTCGTTCAGTTTATTTTTGATGAACTGGTAAGTTTCACGTTCCATATATTTCATGGAAAGGTCTTCCAGCTCAGATTTTATGGCATACAAGCCCAGGCGGTGTGCCAGGGGCGCATACAGGTAAACCGTTTCTGATGATAACTTAAGCTGCTTGTCCCTGGGCATAAACTCCATGGTACGCATGTTATGCAGCCTGTCGGCAAGCTTAATCAATATCACCCTTACGTCGTCGGCAAGGGTAAGCAGCATTTTACGGAAGTTTTCGGCCTGCAATGAGCTGTTGGTATCAAATACGCCTGATATTTTGGTAAGGCCGTCAATAATTTTGGCCACCTTTTTACCAAATTCCATCTCAATTTCATCAAGCGTCATGTTGGTATCTTCAACCACATCATGCAGCAGGGCGCACACTATTGAGGTGGTACCCAGGCCAATTTCTTCGGCGGCTATCTGGGCAACAGCAATAGGGTGATATATATAGGGTTCGCCGCTTTTACGGCGCATATCCTTATGGCTTTCAAGCGCCATATCAAATGCCTTGCGTATCATGCGTTTATCGCCCTTTTGCAGGGTTGATTTACAGGCACGCAACAAAGCACGGTATCTTTTTAGTATCTCGTTCTTCTCGGCTTCCAGGTCTATCACTAAGTCTTTCATGTACGGGGTATTAGCGGTATTCAATCATAAACATGCAGCAAATAAATATTATTGCAGGTATTAGTAAAATACCAAAAAAAATTACATTATTTTTGTATTAAGTAAAAATATGAAATTTATTGGTTTTACGCTGCTGTTATGTTGCTTAATGGGTGCTGCAAAGGCCCAAACAGCTACGCCTGCACCCGTAACTCTTGGCAAAAATGATACCATCAAAACAGCGATGACCAACCTTGACGGTGAGCTTGTGCCATGGATAGTTGAGCCGGAGGTTAGAATTGTAGATACCCGTATTTTTGCGAGCGAGGCCGATAGGCTAAACTACCGTCGTTTGCGTTATAATGTAATGAAAGTACTGCCTTACGCACGTTTTGCAGGGCAAAGGTACCGCCAGTTACAACGCGACCTTGCCGTTACCGCCGACAGGAAAAAACAAAAAGAACTCGTAAGCACCTGCGAGGGTGAAATAAAAAACCTGTTCAATAAAGAGATCAAAAACCTGACAATTAGTCAGGGCGAAGTTTTAATTAAGCTTATTGACCGCGAAACCGGGCAAACCAGCTTTGCTATGGTTAAAGAATTAAAAGGCGGCTTTAAGGCTTTCATGTTCCAGTCGGTAGCCAGCATATTTGGTCATAATCTCAAAGAAACCTACGACCCTGAAGAACAGAAGGATATCGAGGCCATATTAAATCAGGCCGGATATAATTCATACAGCAATTAGTTTAATGGATAACAAAAGCATTTACCGGTTTAACGTTAAAAAGTTAAACGGTGAAGAGATCAGTCTTTCCGAATATAAAAACAAAGTTCTTTTAATTGTAAACACGGCATCACAGTGCGGTTTTACACCTCAGCTAAAAGAATTGGCAGCTTTAAAAACTGAGCTTGCCGGCAAGGACTTTGAAATTCTTGCATTCCCTTCAAATGATTTTGGCGGCCAGGAACCTTTAGACGGTGAGGCTATTGCCGTTTTTTGTGAAGCCAATGGAGCAAATTATCCCATATTTGAAAAAATAAGGGTACGCGGCCCCTATGCCGACCCTTTGTATCAATTTTTTGCCGATAAAAAGGAGAATGGCAATGTGCGGTCGGTTCCGCGCTGGAATTTTCATAAATTTTTGATTGATAAGAATGGGCATGTAGTTGATTTTTACTACCCTTTCACCAAACCAAACTCCTCAAAAATCAGGCGAAAGATTGACCGCCTGCTGACAGCGGCGTCTAACCAATGAATTACTTTTGCGCATGCTTAAATTAGATATATTAGTTTTATCGGTACATCCTGATGATGCTGAATTAGGTTGCTCAGGTACAATTTTAAAACATATAGCCCTTGGCTACAAAGTTGGTATTGTTGACCTTACCCGTGGCGAACTGGGCACCCGCGGCTCGGCCGAGATCCGTAAACAGGAAGCTGCCGCCGCCGCCGAAATATTAGGTTTAGCCGTACGTGAAAACCTTGGCCTGCCCGATGCCTTTTTTGAAAATACCCGCGAACACCAGGTAAAGGTTATTGAAGCCATCCGCAAATTTCGCCCCTCCATCGTAATAACCAATGCTTACCATGACCGCCATCCCGATCATGGCCGGGCAAATGAACTTGTTGAAGCCTCGGCATTTTTAGCGGGCCTTCGCAAAATAGAAACATTTGATATTGATGGCACACCACAAGAGGCCTGGCGGCCAGACATGGTGCTGCATTTTATACAGGATAATTATATTACCCCTGATATATTAATTGATGTAACCGAACATTGGGATAAAAAGATAGAGAGTATTAATGCTTACGGATCGCAATTTTATAACCCAAGCTGGGAAGAAGAACCTCAAACCTATATTTCAACATCCAATTTTATTGAAATAGTAACCGGCCGGGCACGCGAGTTTGGTAAAAGCATCCAGGTTAAATACGCCGAGGGCTTTACGAGCAGAAAAATTTTAGGAGTAGATAATTTATTTAACCTTAAATAATACTTATACTTAACTATAAGTTATATATAATAAATTCCACTTTAAATAAACAGGGAGCCTGAAAATCAGGCTCCCTGTTTATTTAAGCAAGTATGATGATATTTATGCTTTAATATATTCAAAGCGATTATTTTCATTGCTCCTCTCCCTTCTGAGCTTATTTTCATTAGCTAATTTTAAGAGGATCCCTGAAAGTTCAGATGTTTTAAAGTCAGAGTCATACTGTTCTTTACAGTAATTGGCAATTGATGAAATAGAACGCTGACTATCAAAGAAATCTGTATTCAGCAATTGATTAAGTATTTTGGTAGCACCAGGCTTTTTACGCCCTGAAACACCTCCGCCTTCATCTTCAATGCGTAATTTCCTTACTTTTTTACCAAACATTTCAACACCCTCGGCATCTACTTTCTCCGATTCGATCATAACCTCCAGTAAACGGTCAATTATACGAACCTGCACGGCTTCAGATTTGAATGAGTTTACAACCTCGGCAACTTCAACCAGTTGTTTCTTTAATTTCTCTATGTGTTTGCTCATGGTGCTTGAAATAGAACTACGTTACTTTAATAGGGTTGCAACAAATCTAATCGGAATAATAACAAAAAATATAGCGGATTTTGGAAAAAAAGTAGCGTATATTAATATCTTTCTATTTTTGCAAATAATAGATGCCGATTTTACCTTATTAAATATTAGTTAATTTCATCCGTTTCATGAGCGGATTTGGCTGTAGCCGGAATTAATTTTCTTTATTTACTGTGTTATAAAGTGACCGAAAGCTGTTCAAGCATGTCAAGGCCTATGTCAATGTGGCTTTTTTCGATGATCAGCGCGGGGCGGAAACGCACACTCCTTTCGCCGCAGCCAAGGTACATAATATTATTATCAAAACCTTTTTTAATAAAGCTGTCCCTTATTGCTTTGTCCGGAAAATCAAAGGCAGTAAGCAACCCTTTCCCCCGCACATTACTTACAACCGGGTGCCGTTCGGCAATTTCACTCAAACCATTTTGCAGGTACTCTCCCATTACTGCCGCATTATCGCAAAGCTTATCCTCCTCAATAATCTCCATTATTTTTGACGAGCGTACCATATCAACCAAACTGCCCCCCAGGTTGAGTTTATGCGCGATGATACTTTAAATACATTATCTTCAACCTCGTCAATGCGCCGGCCAGCCAATATGCCGCAAACCTGCATTTTTTTACCAAAGGCAATGATATCAGGGCGCGCCTTTTCTCCAAAGTGTTCATGGCACCAGAATTTGCCTGTTAAACCAACTCCCGTTTGCACCTCATCGTAAACCAGCAATGCCTCGTACTCATCAGCAAGTTCACGCAGCTTCTCTAAAAACTCTTTGCGTACATGGTTATCACCGCCTTCTGATTGTACAGGCTCAATTATTATGGCGCATATATCATCCTTATTATCTTCAAATGCTTTCCTGATTTGTGCCACCGATAATTGCTCTCTCTTTAACAGGTCTTCATGATTGGCATCGCTGTAAGGGAAATTCATATAAGGCACAGATACCCGCGGCCAGTCAAACTTGGCAAACCACTTGGTTTTATTAGGCAAGGTATTGGTAAGGCTCAGGGTATAACCCGAGCGGCCATGAAAAGCATGCTCAAAGTGCAATACTTTAAAACCTTTTTCCTTAGTATAGCCCCTGGCAAAGTTTTTCTGCACTTTCCAGTCCATAGCTACTTTCAGCGCATTTTCGATAGCCAGCGCACCACCGGAAATGAAAAAAGCATGCGGTAAATATTCGGGGATCCCTATCCTGTCAAATGTTTCAACAAACTGGGCGTATTGCGTAGTGTAGATATCTGAATTTGACGGGTTGGTTAATGCCGCAAGCATGAGGTTTTTCTTAAACTCTTCATCATTCAGCATTTTGGGATGGTTATAGCCCAAAGGCACCGAAGCAAAGCAGGTAAAAAAGTCAAGCAGTGTGCGGTTATATTTTGCGTCATAAATATAAACACCCTTACTTTTTTCCATATCAAAAGTGAGGTCGAATCCATCGGCCAGTACATGCTTTTGAAGCGATGCCTGGACATCCTGCGGAGAAACAAGTAGGTTGTACATATTAATTTGGTTTATTACAAATTTAGTAAAAACCGCCTAAAATCAAAATTTAAGCGGTTTTTGAACCGATTGACAAAAAAGTAACTTTAAATTGTTTAAAGTTACTTTTTGTACCAAACTCAAAACCGGTACACCTGCTTCAACCACAGTATTCATAAAAAAATGCAGCCGAAATTTACATTTTCCGCCCGGTTAACATCAAATTCCTCCTCCTGCGAACCTGAATTGTACCGGGGTAGCTTGATAAAATTTTCATTTTAATTAATTTGACATAGGTTGATTATTTTAATACTAAATTAGTGGCAGATACAACCAAAAGGGATATTTATAACTATGGGAGAAGAACCATTATCTGCCAGCAACTCAAAACCGGTCCCAAAATTAACATTTATCAATAGTACCGACTGGGATTTACTTGAAGACCTGCCCGTTGCAGTTTACACCTGCGATAAAGAGGGCTACATAACCTCATTTAACAAAGCGGCGGTAACGCTTTGGGGCAAAACGCCTCACATTAATAAAGACAAGTGGTATGTAAACTGGGAGATATTTACATCCGATGGTATACTGTTAACTCCCGATGAAACACCAACGGGCAAAGTATTAAAATATGGCAAGCCTGTAAAGCAGCAGGAAATGCTTATTAAACGTCCTAATGGAAGTGTAAGTTATATATTATCCAACCCTAAACCCCGTTTTAATGAAAATGGCGAACTGGCAGGCGCCGCCAATACCCTGATAGATATTACAGAACAAAAAAATACCGAATCAAAGCAATGGATGCTGGCCTCTATCATTGAATCATCAGAAGATGCCATTGTAAGTAAAAACCTTGATGGTGTAATTACCAGCTGGAACGGCGCGGCCCAACGTTTATTTGGTTATACAGAAGATGAGATCATAGGCAAACATATCACGGTTTTGATACCGGAAGACCGTTATAATGAAGAAGAAATGATCATTAATAAAATACGGGCCAACGAACGGATAGAACATTTTGAAACCATACGTAAAACAAAAAGCGGCGAGGAAATACAAATTTCGCTTACCATATCTCCTATAAGAAACAACAGCAATAAGGTAATAGGGGCTTCAAAAATAATCCGCGATATAGGCAGGCAAAAAAATCAGAAGAAAGATTACAACAATATGCCGAACGCCTGGAAATCTTAAACTCCATAGGACAGGTTATTTCGGCCGAGTTGGATATTCAAAATATCCTGCAAAAAGTTACCGATGCCACTACCCAGCTTTGCGGCGCGCAGTTTGGCGCTTTTTTCACAATCAGGTTAATGAGCAGGGCGAATCATATATGCTGTTCACGCTTTCGGGCGCGCCGCGTGAGGCATTTGAAAAATTTGGTATGCCGCGTAATACGGCAGTCTTTCACCCCACTTTCAGTGGCGAGGGAACGGTAAGGGTTGATGATATAACCAAAGACCCGCGTTACGGAAAAAATGCACCACATTTTGGCCAGCCTAAAGGGCACCTCCCGGTAGTAAGCTACCTCGCGGTTCCGGTAAGGGGCAAATCGGGCGAGGTGATTGGCGGGTTATTTTTTGGGCACGAACAACGGGCCAGATTTACCAGGGAGCACGAGCAACTTGTTTTGGCTGTTGCCGCCCAGGCCGCGGTAGCACTTGATAACGCCAAGCTTTATGAAAATATTAAAGAGCTTAATGAAAAAAAGGATGAATTTATAGGGCTTGCAAGCCATGAGTTAAAAACACCGGTCACCAGTTTAAAGGGTTACCTGCAAATCATTGCCCGTAACCTCCCACCGGATGATAAAAGCAAAGTACTGGCCAACAGGGCATTGGAGCAAGTAGGCAAATTAACCATCCTGATATCGGATTTGCTTGATGTTACCAAAATCCAGACCGGTAAATTGCCTTTTACTTATACCGATTTCGATGTGATCAAACTGCTTACCGAATTGAGGGAGATCCTGCAACAAACCGGCCCCTCCCATCAGCTCCTTTTGAATTTACCTGCCGGGGAATTAATTATCCATGCCGATAGCCAGCGTATTGAGCAGGTTGTCATTAACCTGGTAACCAACGCCGTTAAATATTCGCCAAAGGCAGATAAAGTGATCATCGAAGCCCTTGTGATCAACAACAAATTCAGGGTATCGGTGCAGGATTTTGGCATCGGGATCCAGCCCGATCAACTGGATCGGGTGTTTTCACGTTTTTACCGCGTTGAGAACCTCGCCTCTCACATGTCGGGGTTAGGAATTGGCCTGTACATTTGCCAGGAAATTGTTAACCGCCACCAGGGCAGGCTTTGGGTTGAAAGCACTTACGGCGAAGGCTCAACCTTCCATTTTGAGATCCCAATAAACACGAATTGAAATTTATGCACGAATGCTTAGCGTATTATTGAGCAATTAGAACGAATTACACGAATTAGTTGGTTCGTGTAAATTCGGACGCATTTGTGAAATTAGGGCTATTTAATTCCAATTCGCGAAAATTCGACCTCATTCGTGTAATTAGTGTTGATTAATTAGTGTTGATTAAACTTTTCTTTCATCCCCAATAATCCCCAAATCCCCCGCTGTGAATAGCCAGGATTTTACTGCCGGGTTTAAAATGCCCTTTGCTTATTAAATCATACAGTGCATACATCATTTTACCGGTGTATACAGGTTCTATCAATATCCCTGTTGTTGCTACAAATTGTTTAATGAAACTGATAAGCTCGTCATTCGCTTTGCCATAGCCTCCAAAGTGGTAATCGGTATGTATGTTATAATCTGTCTGGGCTGTTAAGAACCGGCCTATCTCCTCTTTAATAAAACCACCGTTTTTAAATACCGGAACCGCGTTGAACTTTGTTTTAAGCTGATGACCATTTAATCCGTTAATGATACCTGCCGCTGTTGTACCTGTACCGCAGGCGCAAAAGATATAGTCATAGCTTTCTGTTAACTCGTTAACCAGTTCGCTGCAGCCTTTGGCACCTTCGGCAGATGCCCCCCTTCGTCAATAAAAAAAGCCTGTTCATCATTACCAAAATACTGATTGAACAGTGCAAGTTTATCACGATAGCTGTTACGATCGGTAAACTGCAGTTCCATACCATGCAGGTGGCATAAAAACAGGGTATCATTATCAACTTCCTCTCCCCTTACAATACCCGTTGATTTAAAGCCAAACTTTGCAGCAGCCGCAGCTGTAGCCATCAGGTGGTTTGAATAAGCTCCGCCAAACGTTACGAGGTGTGTTTTGCCTTCGGCTTGAGCCTGTTTAAGCACATATTTAAGCTTGCGCCATTTATTGCCCGATATCATTGGATGGATGAGATCATCGCGCTTGATGAAAACTTTTACGCCGTGGCTATCAAACAATGAGCTGTTGATTTGCTGTACCGGGCTAAAAATTTCAAGATCGATGTTCATAAAATAATACGACGTTAATGCTATTGCAATATTACGTTTAACCTACCACAAAAAACGATTACTTTTGCGCCTCAAATGGCACACGAACCCGAACTTATTGAGCAGGAAGAACAGGACTTGTATGAACACTTACGCGTAGTGGTTGACAAGGGCCAGTCGCTTTTGCGGATTGATAAATTTTTGATGCACCGCGTGGAGAATGCTTCGCGCAACCGTATTCAAAATGCTATTGAGCTGGGCAATGTGCTGGTGAACGATAAACCTATCAAATCAAGCTATAAGGTAAAACCGCTTGATGTGATCTCGGTAGTGCTGCCACACCCTCCGCGCGATACAGAAGTATATCCCGAAAACATCCCCATCAATATTATTTATGAGGATGATGATGTATTGGTGGTTGACAAAGAAGCCGGTATGGTGGTACATCCCGGTTATAACAATTATACGGGTACACTGGTTAATGCGCTGGTTTACCATTTTCAGCAATTGCCAACCTTACCGGGCAACGATGGCAGGCCGGGGTTGGTACACCGCATTGACAAGGATACTTCAGGCCTGCTGCTTATCAGCAAAAATGAGCGTGCCATGAACTGGTTGGCTAAGCAGTTTTTTGAGCATACCATCACCCGTAAATATATAGCGCTTGCCTGGGGCGATTTACCGGAAGACGGCACCGTTACCGGCTATATTGGCCGTAGTGTTGCCGACAGGCGGGTAATGTCGATATATGATGACCCCGAAAAAGGAAAATGGTCTGTAACGCACTATAAAGTTTTAGAGCGAATGGGTTACGTTACCCTGATTGAATGCCAGCTGGAAACCGGCCGTACCCATCAAATCAGGGCGCACATGAAGCATATCGGTCACCCCCTGTTTAGCGACGCCACTTACGGCGGTGATAAAATTTTAAAGGGCACCATGTTCAGCAAGTACAAACAGTTTGTTGAAAATTGTTTTGAGCTGATGCCACGGCAAGCCCTGCATGCACAAACACTGGGCTTTTTACATCCTACATTAAAAAAGCAGGTGCATTTTGAATCGCCGCTGCCGGCTGATTTTGAGGCCGTACTTGCAAAATGGCGAAAGTACAGCGATACAGATACGAAATAACAGACGTTAGATAGAAGAGCAACAACACCCGGTAATTATTAACAACACGATTAAATTATAATATCTATCCGTCCTATGATGCCCGTATTCATCAATTTTAACGGCGAATATCTCCCTCAAAACACACCATTGCTTACCATTGGTAACAGGGGCTTTAAATATGGCGATGGCCTGTTTGAAAGCATGCGACTAATGAAAGGGAAATTGAAATTTGCCGAACTGCATGCCGACCGGCTACAGCGGGGCATGAAAGCCCTTAAAATTGATGGTTATTCGCAAATGGATACCTGGTTCCTGAACGAAATAGTTAGTGAGCTTGCCCGCCGAAATAAAGTTAAACACGGCAGGCTGCGCCTGACAGTTTACCGCGATGCCGAAGGCTTTTATACCCCTACTCAAAATAAAATGGGTTATTGCCTGGAGCTAACCCCATCCGAAGAGCCCAGGTATTTTTTGAATGAGAAGGGCTTGATCATGGATGTGTTTACGGAACTGCCTAAACCGTCCAACTATCTGTCGAACATTAAAACATGCAACTCGCTTATTTATGTAATGGCGGGTTTGTATAAAACCCAAAACAAGCTGGATGATGTTTTTCTGTTGAACCAAAGCGGTAACCTGTGCGAAGCCAGCAGTTCCAATATTTTCATCAATTACCAAAATCATTTATATACCCCGGCGTTAAGCGAGGGCTGCGTTGAAGGTGTAATGCGCCAGGTAGTGATCAAACTGGCAAAAGAAAACAACATTGATATCACCGAAGCCCAGATCAATCCTGATATTTTATACGAGGCCGATGAAGTATTTTTAACCAACGCCACCCGCGGTATCCAAACCGTTATGGGTTTTGGGGTAAGGCGCTATTTTAATCAGTACAGCAAGGTACTGATGGATGAGTTGAATAAACTATAAGCTAAACATATTTTAATAAGAAACGTCATTTCGACGGACCAGCGAGGGGCAGAGCGCCGGATTGAGGCGAAAATCCTATAACCCATGTAACGGAAGGCTGGGCTTTCAGCTTTAGCTTTTTATGCCCCTATTGCCTTCCTGTAATTTCGAAGTGCCCTGATGATTGTCATTACAATTTCGTGCTGCCCTTCGTCCGAATTAAGGTACTCCTCCTCTTCGGGGTTATTAATGAAACCGGTTTCTATCAATACAGCAGGCATCGCGCTATGGGCCAGCACCAATACCCCCTGTTCTTTCACACCATTACTTTCGCGGCCATCTACCCCGGTAAACTCATCGTCAAGCAGATCACCAAAACGGATACTTTGCTTACGGTATTTTTGAATATAAGCATTCAGTACGATCAGGTTTGAAGGATCGCTTTCATCATAGCTCTCGTAGTTCTGCTTGTAATCCTTTTCCTGAAAAATAGAAGCATTTTCGCGTACGGCCTCTTCCTGCTCCTTAAGGCGGTGGAAACCGTATACCAGCATCAGTACACCTTTTTGCTTGTGTGCACGTGCGGCAGTGCCCTCGGGCGATGAATTGCAGTGAATGGAAATAAACAGGTTGCCATGGTTTTGATTAGCAATAGCCGAGCGCTGGTTTAGCGGGATAAAGGTATCATCGGTACGGGTAAGGATAGCGTTAACATCAGTAATGGCCGTATCAAGAGCTGCCTTGAGCTTCAGGGCTATGGACAGTGTTACATTTTTCTCAAACGAATGTGAACCACGTGCCCCGGCATCCTTACCGCCATGCCCGGCATCAATAACAACCGTTTTAAACCTAAAAGTTGTAACAGCAGGTATAGTATCTTTTTGCTGCGCGAATGAATTTTGAAACAGGAACACCAGGATGATCATCCCGGGCAAAGCGACGTATTTCATTTTTTCACCGCCTTTTTACTGCACCTGGGGCATAAGCCATGAGCATACAGGGTAAAGCCATGCGACTCAAATCCCGCAGGGAGATCTATAGCGGGCAGGTTCATATCATTAAGGCAATACACATTTTTGCACTGGGTACAATTAAAATGCAGGTGTTCATCATGGTGATCATGCTCATTACAACTTGATGAGCAAAGGGCATAATTAGCCGTACCGTTTAAATCAAATATCTTATGGATGATCCCTTTTTCTTCAAAAGCATTAAGGATCCGGTAAAGGGTAACCCTGTCAATATCATGCATCAGGTTCTCCAGGTCGGGCTGCGAGGTAGCGGAATGTCTTGACGACATCATAGATAAAACCCGCAGCCTGGGCGCAGTTTTTTTCAGGTGATGTTTATCAAGCAGGTGCTCAAAATGATGTATATCGCGGGTTTGTGTCATGTATCAATTGGGTAATAATTATAAGGCCGCTAATTTAATAATGGTACGTATAATATACGCCATTAGTTGCCGGCTTTTATAACGGTATTTTTTATCGGCTTAGTATGACGGTTTGATACAGCCGGGGCACCATGCTTTTCATGATTACAAGCCGGACTCAAAAAGCAGTTGAACAGCAAAAATGCATAAAAGAATTTCCTGTGGCGCTTATCCATTACTCAACCTTTTCAAGTTTATATGTTTTATGATCATGATTGCAGGCACCGGTATACCTATAATTTATATAATGCGCGGCGGCTATCAGCAAGCCCCCAACAGGAACTATCATAGCCTCGTATTTTCCTGTTGTTGTAAACGCGTGCCCTCCCATGATGATAACAAAACCTGATACAAGCATAAATAGTGGAACTGAACGGCGATGCGTACGCCGGTAAGATAAGCCTATAGAATACACTCCTATCACCAGGGCGAAAATGATCATCCCCCACTCTACCCAGGCGTTAGCCAAAAACCCGAGGCCCACCAACGGCAAACTGGTAAACAACAAAGGCACTACCGCACAATGGATAGCACAAAGCGTTGAAGCAGTGATACCAATATTATCCAACCGGGGTGAAAGCTTTTGAAAATCCATGCCGCAAATATAAACAAGTTAATGCAACACAATTGCATTTGTTTTCACTATCCATATCTACATCTATTAAATTAACAAATACCTGACAATTACTTAATATTAACCAGCAAACTGTATTTTTGCAGGCTTTATAAAAAAACATAGATTGAATTTAGCCTCCATTTATCATATAAAACAGCTTTGGCAGAGCGCCTATGATACCCAGGCCAGCAGGCTCAAGTTACTGGGCGCCACTATGGTCATAGTCATCATCATTAACCTGCTACCGTCTTTTTTCAAGTATATTGAAAAAAGGCAGGACGGGGTTGTACTTAATGATTGGGTATTGGCCCATTTACCCTCTTACGATCTTTCAGTCCCGATTTTTATACTCATCTGGAGCATGGGCATGCTGATGATGTGGCGGGCGCTTTATAACCCGAGGATATGTATCACTTATATCTGGACACTTAATTTTGTATGTATTGCCCGGTTTATTACCATCGGCCTGGTCAAGCTCAATCCGCCAGTGGGCCTTGTTCCGCTTATTGACCCAAGCACAAGCGTGTTTTACGGGCATACGTTTATCACCAAAGACCTGTTTTTTTCGGGCCACACAGCAACCATGGTACTTGTGTACCTCCACCTGCAAAAGCGAACAGATAAACTGATCGCCCTGGCCTGTGCAATTGTATTGGTAGTATTACTGTTGATACAGCATATTCATTATACTATTGATGTAGTGGCCGCGCCATTTTTTGTATATGGTTGCTGGAGATTGGTTAAATGGCTGGGGCTGGAATGATGACTTTTTTAATCAGTCTTCACTCCCATCCATCCACCAAATGCATGCTGTCCTTTAAATCACCGTACAGCTTTTTAAATACAGGGAACATCCTGCTATAAACCTCATGGTTTTTAGCACTTGGTTCGATAAAATCCTGCTGTTCAACACGGGTAAGCTTGTCATAACTTTCAGGATATAATACCCGTGCCGCGAGATAAATAGCGCCGAGCGCCGATGAATCTTCAGACTGAAGCACTGCGAGCCTTTTCCCGGTGATATCTGCCAGTACCTGTGTCCATACTGCCGAGCTGGTAAAACCACCACTGATATTAACTTGTATAATCCCGCCCGATGCATCTTCCAATGTTTTAAGCACATCGTTCAGTGCAAAGCAAATGCCTTCAAGCCCCGCACGTAAAAAGTGCGACCGGGTATGTGCCGGCTTGATATTAAAAAAGGTGCCGCAGGCTTTGGTATCCCAGAGCGGGGCGCGTTCACCGTACAGGTAGGGTAAAAATATAAGCCCGTTGCTGCCGGCAGGCATTGTTGCTATCTCATTAAATAAAGCGTCATAATCAGCAGCGGTAAGGTTATCCTTTTGCAAAAAGTTTTTGAGCAGCCAGTTTACCGCTATACCTCCGTTATTTACTGCTCCGCCGCATACATAAGTCTGCTCATCAAGCAGGTAATTAAAAACCATGGCTTCGTAATTGTAAACCGGCTTCGGGCTGGTAATGCGCACCGCGCCGCTGGTGCCTATAGTAAGCGCCGCTACATCCGGGCCGGTTGTGTGGCTGCCTAAATTAGCACAGGCTCCATCACTTGCCCCTATAACAAACGGGGTACCGGCATTTATCCCGGTTAACACAGCTACTTCGGGTCTGATACTGTTCCGGTAATAAGTGGTATTAACCGGGGTTGATAATTTTGAAGCCGTGATACCGGTGAGTGTAAGAGCCTCATCATTCCATTCTTTCGTTACAATATTAAACATTCCCGCAGCCGACGCAATGGAATAATCAACCTCAAAAACACCAAAAAGCCTGAACCAGATAAACTCCTTTATCGAAATGAATTTATGGGCGGCTTCAAAGATCTTACTTTGATTATCACGCAGCCACAGCAACTTATTTAAGGGCGACATGGCATGGATCGCAGTGCCGCAGTTATGATAAAGGCGTTCACCTTTTTCCGTTGCACGCAATGCCTGCGCGATGTTCTCGCTCCGCGCATCTGCCCAGGTCATCATAGGCAGCAGTGCTTCGCCATGCTCATCAACCGGAATAATACTATGCATGGCGCTGCTCAGGCTCACGGCCTGCGGGGCGGCGCCCAATTTAGCAGTAATACCAGCAAGGCATTTTACAAAAGCGTCCCAAATCAACAGCGGATTCTGTTCGCTGTAACCGGGTTCGGGGCTATTAATGGGGTAATGATTGGATACTGTACCTAATGGTTCACCCGTTAAACTTACCGCTACGGCCTTTGTACTGCCGGTGCCAATATCAATACCTAAAATATATGCCTGCATGGAGATGTATTTGATTGCCAAAATAATAAACAGAACCGGGATTTGGGGGGATTTTTAGGATTAAGGGATTTCTTTAACAGTTTAGCGTAAAACTGCTTATGAAATCCTGTCCATCCCATTAATCCTTAAAATCCCGGTTAAGACGAAATTACGGTTACATCCATGACAGCAAAGGACAGTTCAGGCATTTAAATTATCTACATTAGCCATACCAATATAAACCAATCAGAGAATATGCAAGTAATTTTAGGGGTCATCTTCCATTTTATCGGTGGCTTTGCTTCGGGGAGTTTTTACATCCCCTACAAAAAAATAAAAGGCTGGGCCTGGGAAAGCTACTGGATAGTAGGCGGCATTTTTTCATGGCTCATTGTACCACCGCTGGCAGCATGGCTTACTATTCCCGGCTTTGCCGACATTATAAGCCATACAGCTACAGCTACCCTTGGCTGGACGTACCTTATGGGACTGCTGTGGGGCATTGGTGGTTTAACATATGGATTAGGGGTACGTTACTTGGGAGTATCGCTGGGTAGCACCATTATACTGGGCTTATGCTCAGTTTTTGGATCGATAATTCCATCGGTGTATTATGACCTTTTCCCGAAAGAGGGGAAAGATACTTTTACGCTGATGATGCACAGCGAATGGGGGCAGATGGTTTTATTGGGCATTGTGCTTTGTGTAGTGGGCATTATTATATGCGGTAAAGCAGGTATGATGAAAGAGAAAGAACTGTCGGCCGATAAAACCATAGCCCAGGAGAATAAAGATTACCGCTTTGGTTTAGGTATACTGGTGGCCGTAGTTTCGGGGATCCTGAGCGCTTGTTTCAACTTCGGTATTGAAGCCGGGAAACCAATGGCCGATACCGCTAACCAGATCTGGCAGGCGGCGCATCCGGGACAAGGTAACTTCCTGTTTTCAAACAATGTAACCTATATTATTATATTATGGGGCGGTTTAACCACTAACTTTATATGGTGTATGGTGCTAAATGCCCGCAATAAAACGTTTGATAATTATACCGATAAAAAAACACCCCTCCTTAAAAACTACCTGTTTGCGGCACTGGCCGGCACGACCTGGTTTTTACAGTTCTTTTTTACGGTATGGGCGAAAGCAAAATGGGGAATGGCGCCAGCTCCTGGATCCTGCACATGGCTTTCATTATCCTGATAGCTAATACGTGGGGCCTGGTACTTAAAGAGTGGAAAGGCGTAAGTAAAAAAGCATTCGCAACGGTAATAGCCGGTATAGCGGTAATTGTAATATCGGTACTGGTTGTGGGATATGGGAATAAGATAAAACCCGAAAAACCGACGGTAAAAGCCGAATTAAATAAGCCAACGATAAAAACAAATCAATAATTCATTAACTCAATAATTCAACAATTAAAATATATGTCGTCGAAAACAACTGAATTTAAACACGTAAGCTATTTGTGGGATGAAGCAAAAGCCGCCGAACTGGCGGGCGATGAAGTAGCCCTGCTCATATACCGCTCCAACCTTTTGGGTGCCGATCTGCGCCTTACCAACTATGGTGGTGGTAACACATCATGCAAGTTGATGAGTAAAGATCCACTCACCGGCAACGATGTTGAGGTAATGTGGATCAAAGGCTCAGGCGGTGATATTGGCACGTTGAAAAAGAGCGGCTTGGCTGCCCTTTATGTTGATCGTTTACGCAGCCTGAAAAACATCTATCGCGGGGTTGAATTTGAAGATGAAATGGTTGAGTTGTTTAATCACTGCATCTACGATCTTAACTCGAAAGCACCATCTATTGATACGCCGCTTCACGGCTTCCTGCCATTCAAACACATCGATCACCTGCACCCGGATGCTGCCATCGCTATTGCTGCCGCAAAAGACGGTAAGAAAATAACCCAGGAGCTTTTTAACGGTACCATCGGCTGGGTTGAATGGAAAAAACCAGGCTTTGAATTAGGCTTGCAATTAAAACAATGTTTGGATGAAAACCCAGGCATCCGCGGTATTATGTTAGGTTCGCATGGTTTATTCACCTGGGGCGATACAGCTTACGAAAGCTACATGAATACGCTCGAGGTTATTGAGCGCTGTGCCGAATATCTTGAAGAAAACTACGGAAAAAAAGGCCCTGTTTTCGGTGGCCAAAAAGTGGAAAGCCTTGACGAGACCGGCCGTAAAAAACAGGCTGCTGCCCTTGCACCGGTATTGCGCGGTTTTTGTTCAAGCTACAGGCACATGGTTGGTCATTTTACGGATGATGCCCGCGTATTGGAGTTCATCAACTCCAATGATCTTGACCGTTTAGCACCATTAGGCACCAGCTGCCCGGATCATTTCCTTCGCACCAAGATCAGTCCGCTGGTACTTGACCTTGCACCGGGCGAAGACCTGAGCGATGTTACCGCGTTAAAAGCACGTTTGGCTCCTGCCTTTGAGGCTTACCGCCAAATGTATACCGACTATTACAATACCTGCAAGCATGATAACAGCCCGGCTATCAGGGATACCAACCCGGTTATCATCCTGTATCCGGGTGTAGGCTTGTTCTCTTTTTCAAAAGATAAACAAACCGCCCGCGTTGCCGCCGAGTTTTATACCAACGCCATCAACGTAATGAAAGGTGCTGAAGCAATTTCGGAATACACTTCTCTCCCGCGCCAGGAAGCGTTTGATATTGAGTACTGGTTATTGGAAGAAGCTAAATTACAGCGCATGCCTAAGCCAAAAGCTTTATCAGGTAAAATTGCCCTGATCACCGGTAGTGCTGGTGGTATAGGTAAAGCTATCGCCAAAAAATTTGTTGATGAAGGCGCTGTAGTTATTCTGAATGATATGAACGCCGAGCGTTTGGAAGGCGCAGGTGAAGAGTTTAAAAAACAATACGGCAAAGATTCATACACCACAGCCGTACTTGACGTAACCAAAGCCGACCAGATCAACGAAGCACTTGAAATTGCAGCCTTAGCTTTCGGCGGTGTGGATATAGTGGTAAATAATGCCGGTTTATCTATCTCTAAATCAATTGCCGACCATACTGAAAAAGACTGGGACTTATTGTACGATGTATTGGTTAAAGGCCAGTTCTTTATTACTCAGGCGGCAGTTGCTGTGATGAAAAAACAAGACATTGGCGGCGACATTATCAACATTGTAAGCAAAAACGCCTTAGTGAGCGGACCGAACAACGCCGGCTACGGCTCGGCAAAATCGGCCCAGTTACACCTGAGCAGACTGAACGCGGCCGAGCTTGGTACCGACAAGATCCGTGTGAACGTAGTTAACCCGGATGCCGTAATCAGCGACAGCAACATTTGGGCCGGCGGATGGGCCGAAGGCCGTGCTAAAGCTTACGGCGTTACCGTGGATGAACTGCCTGCTTACTATGCAAAACGCACATTATTGAACGAGGTAATACTACCTGCCGATATTGCTAATGCCTGCTTTGCCTTTACCGGCGGCCTGCTCAACAAATCAACCGGTAACGTGTTGAATGTTGATGGCGGCGTGGCGATGGCGTTTGTGCGATAGTTACAGTAACCCATGTCATTGCGAGCGATAGCGTGGCAATCGCACGGAAGCATGACCACCATGCGTAGCCACTCTGTATAGCATGCGATTGCTTCGTTCCTCGCAATGACATATTTATAAATTTTGCAAGTTCAAGCGTCAAACTTGAACTTGCTTTATAACCAATACCAATTATGCAGTTAGAAAAATATAAAATTGATGAAGCCAATCATCAGCAACTGAAAGATCACCAGCGCAAGTTTGATTTTGTTGCCGGTGACGTAAAAAACCTGGATACTATCCTGCAAAAACTGATTGATTTTAATATTGCTATACCAAGCTGGGCTTTAGGTACCGGCGGTACACGTTTCGGCAGGTTTTCGGGCGGTGGTGAGCCCCGCAGCCTGGAAGAAAAAATTGAAGACGTGGGCTTGATCCATGCACTTAACCGTAGCAGCAACTCTATATCATTACATATTCCCTGGGATATCCCATCCAATGCCTCAGCTATCAAAGCCCATGCGGCACAATTGGGTTTGCATTTTGACGCGGTTAACTCAAATACCTTCCAGGATCAGCCTAATCAGGAATTGAGCTACAAATTTGGCTCATTGCACCATGTAGATAAAGCGGTACGCAAACAGGCTATTGCCCACAATATTGAGGTGATCAAATACGGTGTTGAGCTTGATTCAAAAGCATTATCTGTTTGGCTGTCGGACGGATCGAACTTCCCCGGTCAGTTGAATATGCGCGGCGCGTTTGAACGCACTTTAGAAAGCTTGCAGGAAATTTATGAGGCCTTGCCCGATGACTGGAAAGTTTGGGTTGAGTATAAACCTTATGAGCCTAACTTCTACTCAACCACTATTGGCGATTGGGGTCAATCTTACCTGCTATCATCAAAACTGGGCCAAAAAGCGCAGACATTAGTTGATCTTGGTCATCACTTACAGGGCGTAAACATTGAGCAGATAGTTTCATTACTGCTGATGGAAGGCAAGCTGGCCGGTTTCCACTTTAACGATTCAAAATATGGTGATGATGACCTTACCGTTGGCAGCATCAACCCATACCAGTTGTTCCTGATCTTTAACGAACTGGTTGAAGGTATGGACGCCCGCGGCATGACACACGCCACTTCTATAGGCTGGATGATCGATGCTTCACACAATGTAAAAGATCCGATTGAGGACCTGCTACAATCAGTAGAAGCCATTAAGATAGCCTATGCACAGGCATTGTTAGTAGATACTCCAGCATTGGTACAGGCACAACAGGATAATGATGTAGTACTTGCCCAGGAAATATTGCAGCAGGCTTACCGCACCGACGTCCGTTCGTTATTGGCCGAAGCACGCTTAAGAGCAGGCGGCGCGTTAAACCCGCTGGCTGTTTACAGGCAGCAAACTATCAGGCAGCAACTGATAAACGAAAGAGGAGCTAAAGCAGTATCAACCGGATTGTAAGCCTATGGAGCCGATACCTGTTATAGCCGTTTTTGATGTGGGTAAAACCAACAAGAAGCTGTTCCTGTTCGATGAAAACTACAAGATAGTTTTTGAACGTACAGCCCGTTTCCTGGAAACCCACGACGAAGATGGCGACGCATGTGAAAACCTCGACAGCCTCAGGTTATCGGTGTTTGATTCATTGCGCGAAATTTTTAAGCATAAGGAGTTTGATCTTAAGGCGGTCAACTTTTCAACTTACGGCGCCAGCTTTGTTTATGTTGATGAACACGGCAAGCCGCTTACCCCACTTTATAATTACCTTAAGCCATATCCGCCTGAACTGGGCAGGCAGTTTTATGAAAACTATGGCGACGAAGCCAGGTTTGCTTTAGAGACCGCCTCGCCGGTTTTGGGCAACCTTAATTCGGGATTGCAGTTATACAGGCTTAAATATCAACAGCCCGAAGTGTTTAAGCGGATAAAGTATGCCTTACACCTACCCCAGTATATGAGCTATCTTATCAGCGGGCAAATGGTGAGCGACTTAACCAGTATCGGCTGCCACACTGCTCTTTGGGATTTTGCTAAGAACACCTATCACAACTGGCTTAATGCTGAAGGGATTCTGCCCAAAATGGCACCTCTGCATCCCGCGGATAGTGTGCTTCCGGCCGAGTTTCCGGGCAGTACTTACAAGGTTGGTATTGGGTTGCACGATAGTTCGGCAGCGCTGATCCCTTACCTGGTAAGCTTTAATATGCCTTTTGTGCTGATCTCTACAGGTACCTGGTCAATCAGTCTTAACCCTTTTAACCAAACACCGCTTACGGCTGATGAGCTGAAGCATGATTGTCTTAACTACCTGCAATACAAAGGCAGCCCGGTGAAAGCCTCACGCTTGTTTACGGGTTATGAATATGAGCAGCAAGTAAAAAGAATAGCCGCCCACTTTAACCAGGACGAGATCAGGTATCGTACCATAAATTATGATCCTGCAATTGCAGCCCGGCTAAATAATCAACCCTCATTACAGGCCGACGAAAATGAAGGCCAGTTACAGAAATCGGCATTTGAGCAGCGCGACTTAAACATTTTTGCCGATGATGTTGAAGCTTACCACCAACTCATGATTGATATTATTGCCCAGCAAACCATCTCAACCAATTATGTTTTAAACGGCTGTAAGGTAAAACGCATTTTTGTAGATGGCGGCTTCAGTAAAAACAGCGTTTTCATGCACCTGCTGGCGTTGGCCTTCCCTCATTTGGAAGTTTACGCCGCGTCGATGGCACAGGCAACTGCCGTAGGTACGGCATTGGCTATTCATCATGCCTGGAATACCAAAACACTACCGCATGACCTGATCGAGCTGAAATATTATTCGGGGGTGCAGAGCGAGGTTGTATAGCTCTATTTCGGTAAAAACCGATGTCATTTCGAACGAATGGCGGGGGGCCAAAGGTTGGGGTGAGGAGAAATCCTATACGGCATGCATTTAGGCTCAACAAGGTGTACAAGATTTCTCTTTCGCGCCCGCACACCATCCGTTCCAGCTCTATCGAAATGACATTTTTATAAACGAAACTCTTATTTAAAAATCCGGTTATCGACCGGATTTTTTTATTTTAGGGCAACCAATCAATAACCCTCTCATGAAAAGATTCGCTTTGTTTCTGTTATTGCTCAATTTTGCATTTATTGCCAATGCCCAACAAGCTAAGCATAAAAAAGCCATTATTGTGCTTACTTATGACGACGGCATCAATTCACAGTTAAACATAGCCATACCACAGCTCGATTCTGCACACCTTACCGCCACCTTCTTTTTAATGGGCAACATGACCGAAGCTACCTTGCCGCGCTGGCGCGAGGTAGGCAAAAAAGGTTATGAACTGGCCAATCACACTTTATATCACCCTTGCCTGCTCACTAATGTAAAAGCTAATCCGGCTAACAATTCGGCTATTTATACACCGTACATGATGCTGCGCGAGATCAATGAAATGAACACGCTGCTTTTTGCTGTTGATGGAAAAACAGGCAGCCGAACCTATGCATATCCATGTACCGAGGTTGAAGTTGGCGGCGTGAACTATGTTGATACCCTGCGTAAAGCAGGCCTCGCAAAATACGCCCGTATAGGCGGCGGACCGGATGCTGTGATCACTGATTTTAAAAACCTCGACCCGTTAAAAGTGCCCTCATGGGGCGTAACAGGCAACCCGGTAACCGGCGATGCCCTGATAGATTTTGTAAAGAAAGTACAACAAAGCGGCGGACTGGGCATCTTCATGTTTCACGGCGTAGGCGGCGATTATTTGGTTACACCCGCAGATGCGCACAGGAAGCTGTTAGCATATTTAAAGGCACACCGAAACGAAATTGAAGTGACAACTTTTATGAAAGCCATGGATGAGGTGATGGCCGCTAAATAGTTTTATAAAAGCTAAAAGCAGAAGGCTAAAAGCTTAAAGCCAAATTACTATATATAAAAATTAAGCTATCAGACTAACGAGATCTGATATAACAAGCTCATCTTTAATAACGCGTTCATGACCGGGGCCCTGGTATACTTTGGTCTCAACTTCGGGATGAGCGATAAGGAAGTTTTCCAGGAATGCGAAGGGTGCAATTTTATCTTCCGGGTCATAGGCTAACCAATGCCTCCTGACCAAACCGCCAGGATATAAATTATGGAGTGTAAAATGCGAAGCCTCCATATCAAACAATGACTCAAAATTAGTAAAGAATTGATCCTGTAAACCAGGAGCTACATCGGCCGCGTTCAGGCTGGCTATAAAATTCTCTTTCAGATTGATTAGCGGGGCAATGCTGATGAGCAAGGCAGGCTGAATAGCTGTTTCCTTAATAGCGATGGCATTGGCCATTGCCCCTAACGAGTGACCGATGAGCACATCGGGTGCGCCAAAGGTTTTGATTACCGTAGTCGCAGCTTTGGCAAAGAGCAGGAGGTTTGACAGCTCTCCTTCCGAGCTGCCGTTACCCGGTGCATCGAAAGCTATTACCTGCATATCATCAACACTTTTTAAAGCTGTGATGAGCTCGGCAAAGTCGGCGGCTTTTGAGCCCCAGCCGTGGGTGATAAGTATTTTGCGTTTCCCCTCTCCCCAGGTAAACCCCTTGAACTTTAAAGTAGATTTGGCAAAATGAGGATCGTCTACTTCAAGCGTAAAAGGTTTGGCTTCATCAAGCAAAAGTTGCTGCTGCAGGCGTACCGGCATTTTGGGCGAATAACAGATCAATTGCCATAGCAAACTGATCATATCAGGCGCCCCGGCGCCGTTAAGAGATTTTACCTGGTTAAATACCGTTTTTAACTTTTTCATAAGCGACGCAGGATTTCGTCGGCAAAATAAGCAAAAGCGCCTTTAAAATATACCAATAGGTATTTTATTTACATTGTCCCGACGAAGCCTTGCATTCCAATTGTAACAAAACGCATGTCCCAAATTTTTGATTCCCCATAAAAATTTAAAAATCCTCCCGGCGTTCTTTTTCCGGAAAACTGGAGTGTTCCAAATTCTGAATGTAAAAACGCGGGACACCTATTTTATGAAACACGTTGATGTTCAATACTTTAATCATTTACCTGAAACATCATTAAAATACTGATAATCAACACTTAAAACTATAAAGAGTTTAAAATACTTTTTTTCGAAAGATTAAAACGGCGACATTTAAAAGTGTAATTTTTGCTGATTTTTAGGATTTTTTTGAGAAAAAACCAAATGGCGGCTTTGCCTGTCTTGCATACTGACAAGGTAGCGACACCATTTTTATGGTCTGTTTTTCCGATAGTTTTTTGCGCCGGAATACGCAGGATTTTCTGCCTGTGACCGGGAGCGATAGCCGCTCCATCCATGACCATGTTCAGGCGTGGACGCCATAACCATTACCTAAGGGATTAATTTAGCGTAAGCGCTTTAAAATCCCCTCTTGAGAGAGTAATAGCCCATGAAAAGGCAGGAATAATTTGTATATTTATGATAATGAATATCATAGAGACGATTAAGCGTTTTCCAGATCAGTCCAGTTGCATAGACTATCTTGAAGGATTAAGATGGCAAGGATTGCCAGAATGCCCGTATTGCAACAGCAAACGGAGCAGCAAGCGCCAGGAAAGCCAACGGCATATTTGCAATAGCTGTAACCGCAGCTATAGCGTTTTGGTCGGCACTGTTTTCGAGGGCACCAAACTTCCTTTGCCGCAATGGTTTTTGGCTATTTCATTAATGCTGAATGCGAAAAAGGGGTTATCTGCACGTCAGTTAAGCAGGGATCTGGGATGCAATCGTAAGACAGGCTGGTATTTGCAGATGCGGATACGGGAAGCCATGCGGGACGGCGGGGATGGCGGTTTGTTTAAGGGTATTGTTGAGGTAGATGAGACTTATTTAGGTGGTAAAAAAGCCAATCACTCAAAGAAAAAGCGGCAGGAAAGGCGCGATAATAATTTGCAGGTCACCGGCATGCAGGATAAACAGCCCGTGATTGGGTTATTGGAGCGGGATGGCCGTCTAAAGCTTCAGGTCATAGATAAGGCACATGGGAAAACGCTCAAACCCATTGTTGAACAATCAGTGAGCACAGATGCTACTATTGTAACGGACGGCTTTGGTGGATATGCCGGTTTAAATAAAATATTCCGTGAACATCAGGTATTAAACAAGGAAAAAGAAGAGTATGCCCGGGGAGAGTATCACACCAATACGATTGAGGGCTTTTGGACATTGTTAAAACGGGGGATATATGGTCAATACCATAAAGTATCGCTCAGACATTTGCAATCATACCTGAATGAGTTCACATTTAAATATAACAATAGAGGCAATAACCAGGTGTTTAACTTTTTAATTAACAAAATGGCTACTGCCTCTTGATGGGCTATTACTCTTGAGAGGGGGCGCGGTGGGAAAGAGCGGGAGCAGGGGGTGTGTTATACAAGCGATAAGCCCCACGTAGAATAACACACCCCTCCGCCCCTCTCAAGAGGGGAATCGCACATTCCCCCACTTTTGAAGAGTTTTTTTCTTAGGTTACGGTTCAGGGCGTGGACGCCTAAACCCACGTAAAAATAAAACTTCTGCTTCAGTGGGCTGGTGACACTACTTTCCTCTGCCTAACCAAAGCAGCGAGTTGATGATCAGTTTATCAACATCGGCATTTTCAAAAGTTTGCGATAACTCTTTGTTGGTGCCGCCGTCATAGTCCATATCATTATGGCCTATGTTGAAATAAACCATGCGGTAATTTTTATTAGTCCAGGCTACGGGGTAGTAACCGCTATGCCAGATCTCGTGTTGCTTTGGGCCTGTACCCAAGGGAAAACTTGTTGAATCAACCGCAAGCAGGATATCGATATCCGGATTTTTGCGGAGATCGTGTTCCCAGCGGTACCATTCGTTAGGGTTTGTTTTAAAAATGGTGGGCAGGCCTTTGATTACCGGATGATTAGCATCCTCAACTCTTAAAATCGCCGAAGTTGGGTGCCAGGTATTGCTCACATATTGTCCCGAACCAAGGAACTCGTTATGGTACCAGTCCCAGTTTTGCGGAAAGTCCGAGGGCGTAAGCGCGAAGGCCGAAAAATGAAACCCCATCCAGGCGCCGCCCTTTTTCATATACTGTTCAAAAGCTGCACGCTGTTCGGGGTTATCAGTGCGGGTGTCTAAAAATATTACTAACTGGTATTTGGCCAAAAACTCCGGGTTCATATTTGCCCAGTTGTTGGTGCTGTCGTAGGTAAAATTGTACTTTTCAGCCATTTTAGGAAACCAGCGATTAGCCTCGTGCACAAAGCTGATATGCGCCAGGTCGCTCCGGCCGGTATAAAAGGCTATTACTTTGAATTTTTTATGGCTTTGGGCATGGGCGCTGCTTACACAAAAAAATGCCATGCAAAGCACGATGGCAAACAGTATTACTTTCCTGATATTGATTTGATAGATCATAAAAATCCCCGTGGTTATAATTGTGATATAAAAATAAGGGATTTACAGGGTCGGCGTTAGTAAAAGTGGGGGGTGAGAGGTGATGTAGGGGGGATTAGAAGTTGATGACAACACTGTAACACTGTCGCGGCGGGTTAACACAAATACTGCCGTACATAATTAATCTATAGCGATTGGCACCGCATCCATAACGCATGGTTGTCTGTAAACGTCAATTTTATAATATGTTTTTTTACCTTGCTTTAAAGCAGGATAGTTGATGTTAAAAATTCTTTGATGATTTAAAAATACACTTCCTATATAAAAGTTGACTAAGGAATCACTCTGTGCAGATTTTAGTATCGACTTGTAATTTTCCTCATCAACCATCAAACAAGTATCAGGAAAGGTTCGTGTTCCATAACCGTTGATCTTTAGGTTTGCCGAATCGGTCTTATTAACAGAAGTGGCTTGTAAAACAGATATGAAGATTTCATTGAGCACTATCCTTCCATCATAACCATTATTGAGTTTTAGTATGTCCAAAGCTTTATTAAGTTCGGCTTCAAAAGTCGCTGTGGCGGAATGCATTTGTATAGGAGTGGTATCATAAACAAAGTTCCAATAGCTTCCCTCCTTGCGCTCGTTTGCAACGAGCGCTTAATATGGTTTGGCGATTGTATCGCCTGTGCGTTATAAACGCAAACCCAGCTACGCACTCGTTACAAACGAGCGCGAGTTTCTTGTCTTCCCCTTTGCCTGTGTCCTCACGGGCAAATATCATCACAACACCATCTGCTCAAACAACCTGTTCAGCGTAGCCTCCGCATCAGCGGTCATGCCCGGATGCACTTTGGATGCCTGCACCACCGTACTGCGTGTAGCCGTAAGCCAACGGAAGCGTGATGGCTGATCTAACTGAGCTATTGGCCCTGCATCTTTTTCGCCATTACAGATCCGCTCAAGCGAATTAATATTTTCCTTCAGGCAATCCAGGTCAAGGTCACCGCAAAAGGCAGCTAACCTTGCATCATCAGCCTTGAACAATACTTTTAAAAATTTTTGTTTGGGACAAAACAGGATCACCCCTATATTGATAAACTCTTCGCGCTCCACCCTTGGTACAACGCGGATTATGGCGTACTCAAATACCTGCATATAGGGCTTGTTTTGCGGCGTTAACCAATACATCTGAAGCGGTCAGCCGGGTTATTAAAAACTCGGCATATATATTCCGCACTTCTTCAGGCGTTTCTTCAAAATCGCGGTAGGTGATCCACTCGTCGGGGATCAAGCCCACAATATCACGGATCTTTTCGGGCGTTAGGATTGCTTTAAATTCAGCATCAACCGTATCCAGTTGGTTGGCGCGGGGCAGCAGCACATGGTCTTTCACCTGTAAAAACGGGCGGGTAGCCATTTCCTGCCAGTTATTCCATGAGTGATGGAAATACAGCGCGGCGCCGTTATCAATCATCCACAATTCTTTATGCCATATCAGCATATTGGTATTACGGGCGGTGCGGTCTACATTGGTAAGCAAACAATCGAACCAAACTATTTGCGAAGCCAGTTTGCCATCAACAATAGTTACCGCCGGATCGAAAGTAATAGCGCCCGACAAATAATGCAGCGCCAGGTTAAGCCCTACACTAAACTTCAGCAGGTCCTGGATCTCTTCATCAGCCTCCGAACGGCCGAAGGCTTCATCTAAATTGGCAAATACCAGCTCAGGGACCTTGAAACCTAACAGGCGTGCTATTTCGCAGCCAATAAGTTCGGCAATGAGGGCTTTTACCCCCTGGCCTGCCCCACGGAATTTCAGTACATATAAAAATTCGTCATCAGCTTCGGCAATGGCCGGTAATGACCCGCCCTCGCGCAAAGGCGTTACGTAACGGATCACGTTAACGGTGCGGAGCTGTGGTGGTGTGTAACTCATAGCTGCAAATTTATTCAATACTTACATTACTGCCTGGTGTAGTAAGTATTTTGTGTGAAGCTTTTATTTTTTCCATCCTCTACATACGGCGGAACTTCATAGTATAAACCAAGAGTAGCTGAGTTCACTTTTATTATTTTAAATACCCTATCAGGTAGCCTGCTTTTTGTTTTGTCGTTATAATCTGTTACTGTATCGTTTGTAAGCGTTAACGTTCTACCGGAAATACTGAAGTTGAACTTTTCATAAGTAAATAAATTGTTCGTACTTGTTCCGGTGCCATCTTTATTAAATTGTTTAAATTGTATTAAAGGATAATTTGCAATAGTATCATAGCCAGTGCGTATTCCATCTGTATAATCTATTTCGGCTATTGAAGTGGCTTTCCAATTGCCAATAATAAGAGTTGTTACAGGAATATCTTTGGACTGATCATTTTTTTCTTTCTTGCAGGATGCGATAGCCAACGCTAAAATTGCCGGCAACAACAGGTTTTGTTTCTTCATTTGTTATAAGGTTTTACGAAGTTAATATTTAATCAGCAAAACCACTCATGGAAAAATCTCAAGTACCTATCATCAGGGTATATTAACAGAGCGGGTAATGAACCCTATCCACCAACAACATCCTGCCAATCCTAAAAATCACGGTTCAGAAAAATAATATTACCCTCCCCGGTCCCTGCTGACATAGGGCTGTCATTACCCCTTTGTTATTTTACATCATAAAACAAACAACAACACTTATGGACACTTTGAAATCGTTATTGCAGGAGATGGAGCAGGAAGCTCAAACCACCGAAAAAATGCTGAGCCGCATCCCCGACGATAAATACCAGTGGAAGCCGCACCCTAAAAGCATGACCATTGAACAGCTCTCGACCCACATTGCTGAATTACCTACCTGGGTTACTATTACCTTAAATACCGACGAACTGGATTTTGCCACTGTACCTTACGAGCCTAAAAAAGTGAGCGGCACTGCCGATTTGCTGAAGTTGTTTGAGGATTCATTGGCCGATGGCTATTCGAGCCTGCAAAAAGCTGACGTTAGTACGTTTGATAAAATCTGGACGCTCCGTAATGGCGAACAGATCCTTAATCAGCGGACAAAAGCAGAAGTGATCAGGATGACTTACTGCCAGATTGTACACCACAGGGCACAGTTGGGAGTTTATTTACGTTTACTGGATATCCCGATACCGGGCAGCTACGGCCCAAGTGCCGATGAGCAGGGCTTCTGAAAAAACAGGAGTAATAAGATCAGTTTTTAAATACAAAAGCAAAGCAGGCAAAAGTGTGCTTTGCTTTTGTATGTTTTGCACTCAACTACGGTGCTTTGACAGCTTGCCTGTGTTTATTTCTTCAAGGAAGCCATTTTCATTAATAGCATATCGGGCCTCAGAGGTATCGGTATCTATCTTATAATTAACGGTCTTTACTTTTTTGTTCCTGATCTTTTTGCCAAATATGAACATCGGCAAAATGAAAACCGCAAGCAGGACTACAACTTGTAACAGGGTTGTGTACATAACGTCTAACATAAAAATTTAAGTCTGATTGGTACCCATATAACGTTATCGGGAGAGAAATGGTTCGCCTTTTTAATGTTATTTTATACCCATCATGTGTACATACAGCTAAATGTGTGCCATACTTATATCTGACGCTCTGTGTTACCGTAATATTACATTTATGCTGACATTTAATTGATTTATAATTAAATGCACTAAACACTGCGCTATCATATTGATAATAGAGCCTATCGTTTTGAAATAAATAATATACAGCACAGTTTAGTGATTTTAGTACAGTGGCGAAGTATCGTAAAAACGCGGAATTTGATGAGATTATGGAACGTGAAATGAATAAAAAGAATTGTCATTTCGACGAAGGCGGGCAGGGAGATAGTGATGGCGTGAGGAGAAATCTTATGCGCCCTGTCCCGAACATGCGTTCTTGTTAGTCGTATAAGATTTCTCTTTCGCCCCCGGCGCTCAGCGCCCCAATGCTCTATCGAAATGACATTTTAGGTACTTTTAAGTATCTGGAATTTACCCTAAACCGTAAAAAGCAGCCGCGTTCCCACCAAAAAACAATTCCTTTTCTGCAGCTGATAGTCTTTCAGCATACAGGTCCATTACCTCCATTGTTTTTTCATAGCCTCCGGCCAGGAGGCACACTGGCCAGTCGGAGCCGAACAATACCCGGTTGATACCGAAAGCGTTGAATACAATATCGATATAAGGGATAAAATCAGCTGCGGGAGTGTTGTCCCAGTCCGCCTCGGTGAGCAGGGCCGATACCTTGCAGGATACATTGGGATAGCTTGCCAGCTTTTCGATATCCTGTTTCCAGCCATCTATTTTCCCGGCTTTGATGTAGGGCTTGGCCATGTGGTCGAGCACAAACTTTTGATCCGGAAATTCAGCTGCCAATTGCGCGGCATACGGCAAATGGTTAGGGAAGATGAGGATATCATAAGTGTATCCGTGTTTGCCCAAAGCGGCGATGCCTTTTTTAAATTGCGGATCAAGCATATATTGCTCATCGGGCTCCGACTGCAGAATATGCCGGAAGCCTTTAAGCTTTTCGTATTTCTTAAAATGATGCAGGCGGTCTTCCAGATCATCGGCTTTCAAATCTATCCAGCCTACTACCCCTTTGATGAAGGGATTAACGGATGCCAGATCTAACAGAAATTCCGTTTCCTTTTCCGACTGATCGGCCTGGACGGCGACACTGCCATCCATGCCGTGTTTTTGCAGTACAGGTAACAGGTCTTCGGGATAAAAATCCCGCCCTATTACCTGCATGTCTTCAGTGATCCAGCTGTCCCTTACCGGGTTGTATTGCCAGAAATGCTGATGTGCATCAATTTTTAGCATAAGCTATCAGGTTTTGTTTTGATTCACCCAGGCCTTCAATACCTAATTCTACCACGTCGCCCGCTTTTAAGTAGATCGGCGGCTTCATTCCTAATCCAACACCTGCAGGTGTACCTGTCGATATAATATCGCCCGGCAGCAGGGTCATGAACTGGCTGGTATACGAGATCAGGTGCGGCAGGTTAAATATAAAGTTTGAGGTAGTACCGTCCTGCATGGTTTCGCCGTTAACTTTTAACCATAGGCGCAGGTTATGCGGATCAGCAATTTCATCAGGTGTAGCTAAAAACGGACCAAGCGGCGCAAAGGTGTCGCAGCCTTTACCTTTATCCCAGGTACCATTACGCTCCAGTTGGAACTCACGCTCGCTTACGTCATTGTGCAGTACGTAACCGGCCACATAATCCATAGCCTCAGCTTCTTCCACATACGATGCTTTTTTCCCGATAACCACAGCAAGTTCCACTTCCCAATCGGTTTTTACGGAGTTTTTAGGGATCATGATATCATCAAACGGACCAACAATAGCGGTGGTAGCTTTCATAAAGATCACCGGCTCAGGCGGCAGCGGTGCATTGGTTTCTTTGGCATGGTCGGCATAGTTAAGACCAATACAAACCAGTTTTGAAGGGCGCACGATAGGGCTTCCTAAGCGTACATCATCGGCAACTTCGGGCAGTAAATTATCCTGTACAAAAGCGGTAAGGCGGTTGATGCCATCTGTTTCAAAAAACTGTTCGGTGTAATCTTCGCCAAAGGCCGATACATCATATCTTTTATCGTTCTGTATAATTCCCGGCTTCTCTTTCCCAATCTCGCCAAATCGTATAAGTTTCATATTATCGTTGTATTAGTTAGTTGTCAGTTTAATAATAGTATCGTTAGGGTCGGTTGCCACGCCGCTAAGATATACAAACACGCCCTCGGTTTGTTGTTTAAATTTCACCGCGCTGCCATCGGCCAGTAAAGCGGCTTTGGTTACTTTTCCTTTTAATTGCGGAATGAAAACGTAGGGTTGTTGCGGTGCTGTCATCACATGCACATACAGGTTTTTATCTTTCTGAGTGATTACTCCCCATGGCTGTGCCGGGATACCGCTGCCGCGGGTACCGTAAATCGCTTCGCCATTTTTTTGTACCCAGGCGCCTACAACAGCCAGCGTATCGGTAAATTCAGGCTGAATTTTTCCGTTTGGCATCGGGCCTATGTTCAATAAAAAGTTCGCATTTAAACCGGCCGCGTTAACCAGGTAATGGATAATGCGTTTGGATGACTTAAAACTCCTGTCGGTAATGTTAAAGCCCCAACTGTTGTTAATGGTTTCGCAGGTTTCCAAAGGTAATGCACCTATTTTTGATTTACCGCTGAAACCTGTAGTATTAGCTCCGGGCAAATCCTTTTCAAACATCTGAAAATCTTCGCCCTCTTTTGGCTCAAGGTGATGGTTATTGCCTACCAGTATAGCAGGGTTCAGTTTATGGATCAATCCGTAGATCTCGTCATAATGCCAGTTAACATCACGCTCCCAGTGGCCATCAAACCAAATGCCTTTAACGCCGGGGTATTTGGTAATGAGTTCCGTAAGCTGCGCTTTCATAAAACTGATGTAGCTGTCCCAGTCGCCGTTTGCGGGCTTGCCGTCAACTATCGGACTGCCATAAGCATAATCCTTGCGGCCCCAATCCAATAGCGAATAGTAAAAATGCAGCTCAATACCTTCCTTAACACATTCCTGTGCCAGTTCCATTAAAGGATCTTTGTGGTAAGGAGTAGCATCAACAATATTGTACGGCGATGCTTTAGTACCAAACATGCTGAACCCATCATGATGGCGCGAGGTAACGGTGATATACTTCATGCCCGCTTTTTTGGCAAACATCACCCAGTCGTGGGCGTTAAAAGCCTGCGGATTAAAGAAATCGGCCAAACGTTTATAGCTATCATAAGGGATATGCTTTTCATTCATCACCCACTCGCCCGCGCCAAGCTCACTGTAAATACCCCAGTGAATAAACAGGCCAAACTTCATATCCTGGAAGTTTTGCCTTGCAGCAAGGTTGTCGGTCGTTGGCGTGTAGGTTTGAGCGCCCGCGCGTACGGCGCCAAGCAGCATACCCATTAATAATAGCTTTTTAATCATATTAAGTCAGGTTTTAATTGTTCAGGGTGATAAAGCCGCCATCGATAGGATAATCGGTGCCGGTAATAAATCCAGCTTCGTCTGAGCAAAGGTAAAGTGCCAAAGCAGCTACTTCTTCCGGTTTACCCATCCTGCCTATCGGTTGACTTTTTGAGAGCTTTTCAAAGATTTCATCCTCACGACCAGCGTAGTTTTTGGCGATGAACCCATCCACAAAAGGTGTATGCACCCTTGCCGGCGAGATACAGTTGCAACGGATGTTATCATGCAGAAAATCACGCGCTACAGATAAGGTCATAGCATGGATGGCGCCCTTGCTCATGGAGTAAGCAAACCTGTCGGTAATGCCAACGCTAGCTGCTATGGAAGCCGTGTTGAGGATCACGCCGCCGCCATTGGCTTTCATTGCCGGGAGGGCCGCGTAAAGGCAGTTGTAAGCGCCTTTAACATTCACGTTAAACACACGCTCAAAATCTTCGGTACTGGTATTATCTGCCCTGCCAATATGCGCTATGCCTGCGTTATTGATCAGGATATCTATCTTACCTATTTTGGTAAAAGTATCAACCACTTGCTGCTGGTTACTTACATCACAGGCATAGCCCGTAGCTTTACCGCCCGCCGTAGTTATTTCGGTCACGGTATCGGCTGCCGCCTGATCGTTTAATTCGATGATATGAACCTCGGCGCCTTGCTGTGCAAATAACACGGCCATAGCTTTGCCTATGCCGCTGCCGCCGCCTGTTATAATTACTGATTTATTGGTTAGTTTGAACATAAGTACGGGCCGGGCCCCCTCTAAATCTCCCCCGAAAGGGGAGACTTTTTTGTTTTATGGTTATTAATATTTTATCTCTCAACGCCGTTGTTGGTATTGTCACCAACAACTTTTTTCAATTCCCTCCCTCGGGAGGGGTGCGGTTGGACTATGCGGTGGCAGGGAGGGGTTTATACGCCATGCTTGCCGATTAAGCATATCGAAGAAACCCTTCCCTACACCCTCCCGAGGGAGGGAATCGCACGAGCCCCAGCTTTTATTGATGTTATAACGACACTCTCCTCTTCGCCGTTGTTGGTGTTGTCACCTACAACTTTATGCCTCCACGCAAATCTTTCGCCGTTGTTGGTGTTGTCACCAACAACCTCCTATATTACAACGACACCCCTCTCTTCCACGGGATAAAATCATCCTGGCCAAGTTTTACCGATTTAGGTTCGGCTTCGCCGCTGGCTACTTTTATTACGTAATCCAGGATCCGCTCGCCGGCCTGGTGAATGGTTTCGGAACCTTCAATAATGGTACCGCAGTTAATATCTATAATATCGGGCATACGCTCAAACATAGCCGTATTGGTTGATAGTTTGATGACCGGCGTAACCGGGTTGCCAGTAGGTGTCCCCAAACCGGTAGTGAATAGTACGATGTTTGCGCCTGCGCCTACTTCGGCAGTGGTGCTTTCCACATCGCTTCCGGGGGTACATAGTAAATTCAAACCAGGTTTGGTTACTTTTTCAGGATAATCCAAAACTGCTGTTACCGGCGACGTACCGCCTTTTTTAGCGGCACCTGCCGATTTAATGGCATCAGTGATCAATCCATCGCGGATATTGCCCGGCGACGGGTTGGCATAAAAGCCCGATCCATCCGCCTCTGCACGTGCATTATAAGTAGTCATGAGGTGCATGAAGCGGCTAGCGGTTTCCACATCGATACAACGGTCGCTCAGTTCCTGCTCCACACCGCAAAGCTCAGGGAATTCCGACAGGATCACGGATCCGCCCATGGTAACCAGCAAATCAGACAAGTAACCCAATGCAGGGTTAGCCGAAATGCCCGAAAAACCATCCGAACCGCCGCACTCCAAGCCAATACACAGTTTTGACAATGGTGCAGGTTGACGGGTTGTTTCATTGGCTTTCACTAAACCCGCGAAGGTTTGTTTCAAAGCTTGTTTCAATAGCTGGCTTTCGGTGCCTACTTTTTGTTGCTCCAATACTACCAGCGGCTTGCTGAAATTAGCATCACGTTTAGCAATTTCATTTTGCAAAATGCTCACCTGCGCATGTTGGCAGCCTAAGCTTAATATGGTTGCTCCGGCCACGTTGGGGTGGGTAATGTAGCCTGCTATCAATCCGCAAAGGGTATCTGAATCCTCGCGGGTGCCGCCGCAACCCATGCTGTGACTCAGAAATTTAATACCGTCGATATTTTTGAACAGGCGTTTAGAGTTTGGCTTATCCTCGGATACCTGGATATCGGCGTTCAAGATCTCCTCTACAGATTTACCAGCCTGGTAAAGTTCCATCAACTGCTCCACATCGCCCTCGTAGCTTTTGGCTTTTTTGTAGCCCAGCTTATCAACCAGTGCTTCCTTTAATACGTTGATATTCCTGTTTTCGCAAAAAACCATCGGTACCACTATCCAATAGTTACCTGTACCTACCGAACCATCGGCACGGTGGTAGCCCATAAAGGTTTTGCCTTCAAAGTTAGTCGTATCGGGCTGGTGCCATTGTAGCTTGCGTTCGCCCAAATGGAAGCCTTCGGCTGCGTGGTGCACATTTTCGGTGGTTAACAAACCACCCTGCGGTATGACGGCCGAGGCTTTGCCTACCAGCACGCCGTACATGTAAATTTCCTTGTCTACCGGCAGTTCGTTAATGGCGAATTTATGCTTTGCCGCTACTTTATCTACCAGTGTAAAAGTTTGTCCATCAAACGTGATAACGGTTCCCTGCGGCAGGTCCTGTAAGGCTACCAGTACGTTATCATGCGGATGGATCCTTAAATATGTTTCCTTTTGTGTTGACATTATTTGTATATGATCGGCCCTTTTTTTAGTAAGGACAATATTTTTTTGCTTATTGCTGAAGCGTAAGTTCAATTACCGGAATTTCATACGGCGGTTTTTGTGCGGGGAGCGTTAACTCCAGGTCGTCACCGCTGCCATCCTTATATAAAAGTTCAGAGCTGTCATTTAAAAACTGCGCGTATTTGATCTTGCCTTTGTAACCAGGTAAAACCAGCTTGCCTTGCGGATAGTTAAACAAATGTATATACAGTTTACCGGCGGCTTTGTTATAAGTAAGCTTGGTTCCCTCTGGTATTTTATAAGTATCAGGAGCAAACGTGCAGTTGTATACCGATTTGCTGTTGGCGTGCATCCAGTAAGCCAGGCTATCCAGCGCGCGGGTAGCACGATAGTCAAACTCGCCGCGTGCGGTTGGCCCCACATTCAGGATCAGGTTGCCGCCATTGCTTACCGAAGTAATTAACAGATCGAGCAGTTGACGATGGGTTTTCCAGGTATTTTCATCACGGTAGTACCCCCATGAACCCGAAAAGGTTTGGCAGGTTTCCCAGGTTTTGCCACGGTATTTGGCCAGTTCGGCAGTGCTTACCTGTTCAGGGGTTTCAAAATCAGCGCCGTCTTTATACTCTTCCAAGTTAAGGCGGTTATCTACAATAATGCCCGGCTGTAACTTCCTGATCAGCTTAAGCAACTCAACAGATCCCCATTCGTCTTTGCCTTTACCGTGACCATCTTTGCGCGGGAATGAGAAATCAAGCCAAAGGATATCGATTTTGCCGTATTTGGTTAGCAGTTCGGTGATCTGATCGCGCATGTACTGGCGGTATTTGGCCATATCGCGCCCTTTGTTCAGTTTAGCATATGAGGCATCGCTTTTATCGGCAGGCGACTGTGGGTGGATCTCGTCAATAGTATATTGCGGATGGTGCCAGTCTAACAGCGAATAATAAAAGCCAACTTTTAAACCCTGTGCCCTGAAAGCGTTTACGTATTCACGTACCAGATCGCGTTTGGCTTTGGTATTGGGAGCTTTATAATCAGTAAATTTTGAATCGAACAGGCAAAATCCTTCGTGGTGCTTGGTGGTTAGTACCGCATATTTCATCCCTGCCGCTTTGGCCTGCTTTGCCCATTTTTGCGGGTCAAACAGGTCGGGGTTAAACTGGTCGAAATATTTCTGGTAACCGGCGTTATCAATTTTTTCGTTATGCTTTACCCATTCGTGGCGGGCAGCCTGCGAGTACAGGCCCCAGTGAATGAACATACCAAAACGGTCGTCCTTCCACCATTCCATGCGTTTCTCTTTCTGGGTATCGGTTTCGGTGCCTATCATTTTTTGGGCAAATACCGATGGGGCCATCAGCAACACAAACATCAACAGTAATTGTAGTTTCTTTAGCATAACTATTCTATTTATAAGGAGAAAATTTTGTCCATTAAAACCCATTTTGCACCTGCGGGCGCATTTTTACCGGCGACTGAAATCCCCACATCAAATCTTCCCATTCCTTTACTTTAGGGTTCGCCGCATCTAAAGCTGCCGATTTTTCGAAACTGAAAGTATCATCAACCTCCATGATCATGAACATGCGGGTATCAAAACGGTAGATCTCCATTTTGGTGATTCCTTTGGCGATAATGCTGTCATGAATTTCGGGCCAAATAGCCTGGTGATATTTTTCGTATTCGGCAATGAGTGCCGCGTCGTCTTTCAGATCGAGGGTTAAACAGTATCGCTGGCTCATAGAATAGCTCTCAAAAAAGTTTATATCGGTAATACAAAGAAATAAGGTTTGCAGGTAAATAGTTATCGGGAATTAAACAAAATGTTCAACTATTTTGGCATAGACCGTTGATGTGTTTTGATTACGCTGATAGCGTTGATTTTGAACTTTGATTTTTAGAGATTGGGGATTGTCAGTTTTTTTCTGAAACGGGATTTTTAAGGAATCTATTAGATGGACAGGATTTTTGTCTGAACTGTTTTTTGAATTTGTTAAATGGACAGGTTTTAAATAGCCAGGGATATTTCGATTATCATCCCGGCAATCCTTAAGTCCCTAAAATCATGGTTCAGAATCAATCAAAACCTAAATATTCCTTTTGGTGCACTTCTACCGAGCCGGAGATATTATCGTGATTAAGGAATATTACGATATGGAAAAAATCATTATCAAAAAGATAGATATCGTTTTTCACATCAGAGCCGTGGAGTTTCATGATCAGACCCATGTGTTTAGCCTGGCCTATTAAATTAATGATGTGTTGCGGTGTAGAAGTGGTATAGGTAACGGTACGCAGTACAGCTCCGCTGCTAAGCTTGCTACTAACGCCTATTACAATGGTTTCTTCCTTATTATCCGGCCCTATCCTGTTCAGGTGCTCAATGCTGTTGCCGTTAACATCCTGGAGATACCGGCGCTTGAATTTTTCCCGAGGGTAAGATAGTTGTGTGCTTCGGCGTTTGAAAGATTGGAGATATTTGCCAGATCATTAATGGTTATGCTTTGGGCAAACAACGTTTCGCTGCAAAACAACAATAAGGCAATTAACAGGGTTCTCTTCATTTTTTAACTTACCAAATATACTTTTTACTATTTAAAACCGTCGCCGGGATGATAGGTGCGCTGCACGTGCTTTAAAACATCTTTTTTGTAAAACAGCACATCCTTAAATTTACCGTCAATAATGCCCTGCTCCTGATCGGTGAAGTTTTTTGATGCAGGGTCAAAAGAGCTGCCGCCATTTACGATGCTTTTGGCCCTTAACCGTGTACCAAATTCCACAACAGCGATAAAACTATTGCCCGAATATCCATACCGCTTGTTGGTGTTCATGGTACGGCTCTGGAACGATGGCAGCTGTCCAAAGCCCGATCCTGTTAAACCAACCGGGATACTGGGTTTGTTATCATCAAAGCTAATGCCATCATCCGGGCGCTGGTAACGGTTCATCTCCCCCACTCCACTTTCCAGGTACCAAAACGGCTTTGCAAATTTTTAAGTACATCATTTAACCAGGCTAATTGCTGCGCCGGACTTATGGTTTTAACCAATGTTTGAAAGCGCCGGGTAATAAAAGTGCTTTCCTGATCGGTTTGAGGCGGCGGCAGTGCTTTCACCATCAGGGTGCCCCATTCAATAGCAAGCGAACTGGCTACAGAATGGATAGCGGTATTCCTGTCCCATTGCTGCAGTATCTTTACTGGCTCAGCAAGCGATTGCTTTACAGAATCGGGGGCTGCATCGTATGCTTTAAAAAGTGAGGGTAACAGATCGTCAAAAGCGGCCAGGTAGTGGTCATACCCTTTGACTACCAGGCCATCAAGCGTAAGGTTTTTCGCATCTTTTAAAATCCGGATAGCAGTTACTGCCCGGTAGTTTTCACCATCGGGGGCCATGTACGCCGGGTATTTACTTTTATCCGGACTTGACGTGCCCGAAGCCGTATATGGTGTTGAATTACAGTTCTGGATCCAGCCGGTGGCGGGGTTGGTAATGGTGATGATCTCGCTCAGCTTGTGGACACCCTGCCATTCGGTAGCTGATGTGCTGCCATCAACCGGCAGGCTCCAGTCATATTTGGGATTGCGTTTGGGGATGTAGTTGCCGTACCAAAAAATTGTATTCCCCTTATCATCTGCGTAAACGGTACTGTTTGTAGCGTTTGATAACATATTCATGGCCTTTTTATATTCGCCCAGGTTATTAGCTTTGGTTATCAGCCATGACTCAACCAGGGCATTGTATGAGCGGTTGTTAGCTTTAAGTGCCATCCACTTACCATCCCTGGCGCCCAGCACCGGGCCGTGATGGGTATAATAGCCTGTTATGGAGCGCTGTTCAATCTCATCGTTATGCTTTATTTTGAAAGATAGTTCGCGGGTGATAACGGGCCTTAGCTTACCATCATATTCGTAATACCATTTACCCTCTTTTTTACTCACTTTTTCGGCGTAAAGATCGGCTACGTCGGCATAGGCACTGGTATGCATCCATCCGCAGTGCTGGTTAAAGCCCTGGTAAATAAAAAACTGGCCCCAGGTAACAGCCCCGTACGCGTTAAGGCCTTCATCGCTTACCAGCGCAACCTCACTGCGAAAATAGAACGGCACATGCGGATTGATATACAACAAAGCATGGCCCGATGCCGATTTGGATGGTGCTATAGCAAAGCCGTTTGAGCCGGTTTCGCGCTCGTTCACCATGTCGTAAATATTTTTTCCGGCTCGCTGATCACCGCGCCGAGCTTTTCGGGGGCAGTACTGTAAAACTCTTTGGTTTCGCTTAGTTTAATCCCCCCGGTTTCGGTAGCGGCAACGCTGCCATCGGTAAACATCAACGCGTACCAGGGTTCAAAATGTTTAAATACCTGGGGTTTTACTTCGGGATGTTTGTATAGGTAATAGTTAATGCCATCGGCAAACGCATCCAACAGTTTCCGGAACCAGGGGGCGCTTGTTTTATAATCTTTAATGGCATCGGCACTATCGGCAATCAGTTGCAGTTGCACGTCGGTATATAAATTAGTTTCGCCATCAACCTGGGTCTGTTTGCCTAGCTGGTAAAGGTAATTGCGTTCAATACCTTTAAAGTTATCTTCGCACTGGGTATACATCAATCCGAAAACAACAGCGGCATCTGTTTTTCCATAAATGTGAGGAACTCCCCAATTATCCCTGATAATGGTTACTGACTTTGCTAATGATTCGCTCCGTTTTATTTCCTTTTGATTAATTTTTTGAGCAAAAACCAAAGCAGGAAGAAACATTGAAACAATAATAAAATTAACTTTCACGGTAACAGCAATTTTACCAAACAATTTATCCATATAAATGTGAAGTAAACGAGGCTTTTTAAAGATTTTGAAGTAAATTTGGAGATTAATTCATAATAATTACATAGCACTGCCGTTTTTATTCAAATATTTACAATCGGCTTTTTTTAAGGTAATTATTTGCTGTACTTTTAAACTGTATAGTTAACATTTGATAAATTTCTGTACCGGTTTCCTTTCCGGTATCCGAATATAAAGAACTTGGGTACACATTTAATATGATATCTGAGATTTAGTTGATTCAATATCATTTGAGACGTGATATTGTGTGCGTTCCGGGGTGAGATACGGAACGCATTTTTTTATCTGCTACGCTCAATTTCACTTCGCGTCATTTTGCTTCGCGTCATTAGGTCATTTACCTTGTGTCATTGAGTCATTTTGCTTTGCATCATTAAGTCATTTTGTTTGTATTTCATGGCTCGATAATTCCAAAACAGTTGCATATCGCCTTCCAAAATGACTCAATGCCGCGAAGCCGATGACAACCATTGGTTTCGGTACCACGCCATAGCTAACAACACCATGCGGTTATAGGTTTCGAGGCCCTGGGGCTGGTTGTTGGCTTTCAGGAAATTATCGTAAAAAACACTGCTTATGGCCCCCAGCTTGTTTTCGTAGGCCAGCCAATAATTGCGCTCGGTGATATAATCGCCGCGTACATCTTTGCTGATGAGCGCTTTGAGTTCTTTATGCGCAAGGGTATCACGGGCGCCAAGCGAGTGCATGAATTCCTGCACGGCGAGATGATATGCCGAATAACGTAACAACCTGTCATGTGATTTTACGGCGATGACAAAGCCGGCAAAATCAGCTTCATCCTCCGCCCCGTACCCCATCTGGTGCGACATTTCATGACATACCACAAAGGGTCGGTTAAAAATGGGCATCTGGTAATTTACCTGGGCTTCGGAGGTGAAAGGGTTATAATAGCCCGAGGTACCGATATAATTTAATAATGGCGTCAATATCGATGGTTTTACATCAGGATTATAAGCCCTGAAATTAACAGAATCTTTACTGAGCACGCCGATGGCATGCCGTGCTGTATTATAAATATGGGTATTACTTTGGGCCCAGTCTGCTGGTGTAAGCCGTGCACGGGTAACGTTGGCGCTGTCAATCAGGATCCGGGTTACCGCTTTAAGATCAGCGGTTGTAAAAGCAGTATCCCTGAGCCCAAGCCGCTCGGAGGCCGGCAGCCTGAAATAGTTCATTCCCCACAAAAGATAAAAAGCCACAATGCCTGCCTGTATACCTATAACCAACCCTAAAAAAGTCTCCCAGCCATTTGAAATCTTTTTTTAAACAACAGGGCAATTAACATGATCACCGCATAAATCAAATAAATAACCACGGCTATATATGCAATGTCGCCAACACTAAACGGAAATACGTTTAAAACGGAATGAAAAACCCGGCATATGACAATGTAAAAACCATTGGCATAATAACGTTCAACAGCCACCGGATGATCAGCAAACAGCATCAGCAAAAAAATAGTCAATGCCAATAATGTTATCGCCATGATTCTTTTTAGTACAGGTTTTTTTGGGTTGGGTAGCGCATTATCTAAGGTAAATATAGCGCTTTAGGGTTCAGGTTTAAAAAAGAATGCTTTTGCGCGCTAAAACCCGGGTAATAGAAAAGGCCCCTGGCGGGGCCTTAAAAATTGTGAAAAATAAGGTTACTGAATATCATTTACTTACAGACACCGGCACTACGATCTTATCCCAGAACATGCAAAAGCTTTTTGCATCAACTGTATAAACTAATCTTTCGTGCATTGGCGCGGCTTTGGTTTTTACGTTTACACGCAGGGCGTCTTTTGACTCATCGTATTTAAACGCGCCCCATTGTTTGGCCACCTTGTTAAAAATAACTGTCCAGGTACCGTTTTCGGCAGGAATCAGGAAAAAGCCGTAAGTACCCGCTGCCAGTGGTTTACCCTCAACTTTGATATCTTTTGTTGTTGTAAAAGTTGTGGCCTCGTTAGCACCTGCACGCCATACTTTACCGTAAGCTTCAAGACCGCCCCAAATTTTACGGCCTTTAACCGATGGACTGCCATAGTTAATAGTAATAGTTGAACCTGCAGCTGTACCGCTAACGCTATCGCGCGGGCTTGCAGGTTTGTTCTGGGCAAAGGTTACCGCTGATACTAATAAGGCGAAAGCAAACAGGAATGCTGCTTTAAGCTGAAATGATTTTTTCATAAGATTTCTCATAATTTATTTAATATAAAGATAGATTGAAATTTGATTTAAAAACAACTATTCGTTTAAATACCTTCGAGAGGTGATTTTAACACATAAAACACTGAAAATAAACACCCGATGATTAAACTATTTTGATTTTATATTGTTTAATAATTGAAAGATCACATTGCAATTAGGAATAGACCGGAGGGATTCATAGCCCAAAGGTTAAACAATTGTTGTGGTTTTTTTACCCTGCCTACCATGGCAGGGTTTTTTATGCGCCGGCATCATTGTACCTTATAAGTTAATATGCTCCGCCCTATATTGCCTGCTTCATCAATACCCTCTATCACCAAACGGTAATTACCTTTGCTATCTGCATTAAAAAAATCAAACGAGGCATTGCCATCTTTGCCAGTTACAATATCGGGGTTCCAGTAGATAGCGGTTCTTGCGTCAGGTTTCTTATCAGCACCTGTTGATGCTTCATAAACCGGCGAATAAAAGGTACGGGCTTTGTAAAAACCCCTTGCTGTAAAATACAGTAAGCCTGGCGAAATCACATTATTTGAAACAACCGGAGCTTGAGTTTTCCACATTTTGAGCACCAATACCCCATTTGCCCCTCTTACACCATATATGGTAGCATCGTTATTTTTTAACACATTTACACTTTCAACATCAGCAGCATTGTAATTATCAATACTTGTTCCGGCCGGCAATACGGTATCATCAACTACAATCAACATTGGCCCTCCCTGCATGACCGGGTTCACCTTGTCGGCCAGGTAGGGCACACCTTGTCTCAAAACAATACCATTTAAACGTCCCTGCAACCCGTTTGACAGGGTGCTTTGGTCTCGCAGGTTATTTTTCCCCAAAAACTCTGTAGTAAGCTTACCGGCATTAATGCCTCTTTCACTAATGGTAACCGCATTAAGTGCCCTGCTATTTGCATCAGCTATATAAACCGGCTGTTGCGTAGTTTTATCAAAGCCCGCACCATTTACCCCTTGTGCCGGGCTCATCAAATCTCCGGTTTTGATATTTGTTAATGCCTTTGCCTGAGAAATGGATATTTTGGTATTACTTTTCCCTTGGGCCGTTTTAGCCTGGATCATGAACGGGGTTTTATCGTCATAAACCAGGTTTTTGAAAGTAAAATTACCATCATGATCGGTGGTTTGTGTTAATAAAGCCCCGCCTGCCTGCGGCATCAGGGTTACCGTACCGCCATCAACCGGCTTCCCCGAAATTGTTTTCACCTGGCCCGATACATCGAAACCGTTTTCGGCAGTATACACTGCGGCAGTGTTGGCATCATTTAGCACTTGCTTCCACTCAAAGTGGCGGTACCCCTGGCTTAGCATCAATACATCAAGGTTTGACCGGGTATCATTGCTAACATCAGCAAAATAATAATTGGGTTGCTCAATTGCCCCTTTCAGATCTGAAGTTAGCAGCAGACTTGATAATATGCTATTTTCATCGTCCCCGGTTGTGGAAACTTTGTCGGCATCAATAACTGCTGCTGATAAATAGCTTTTTACCGCCTCTCCATTTTTGTTTTTAGTATTGATAGCAATATGCACCTTTCCTCTTACCGGGTATAAAGGTTTATCGCTAACAGATGTAATCGTTAACAGGTCGGGATTTTGGATAAATACCAGGCGCTCATTGAGTGGTTCGCCCTGCTCCGAAAAAAGCGTTATCCGGGCTATACCTGTTTTAAAATCTTTTTTATTAAGATTTAGGTCGAGCACCTGGTTATCAAGCACGGTTTTTACCGAGCGGATACTACCGGCCGAATAAATAATTATCCCTATTTCCTTGTTCTTATTTTTAAGGTAATAAGCTTTATTGGCATTTATTTCAATGCCAAGTTTATCGGGATTATCATTGTTAACCATCAACGTGATCCCCTCGTTATCGGCTTTCGGTAAATCCACTATCGCTTTGGTACCATTGGCATAGGTTAAATTAGCTTTATAAGTTTTACCTGCTTCGGCAGTAATAAATATAAGCCCCATGCCCAGGTGTTTCGATTCAAACCTGGTTACTTCGGCATTGGTGTTGTCAACCACAACACCTTTAACATCAAGCCCCTGACCGTTTGTACTTACCGCTTTGAAGGCCAGTTTGATTGGTATACCGTTTACAAAACTTCCCCTTCCGGAAAAAAGCGATGTTAGGTTTACCTGCTTTAACCACTAACGCTTTATTGCCTGCAAATGCCCCGCCATTGACGTTTACCTGCCGGTCAAATAAACTCTGCCCGTTATCGATCATCCACTTAGTATAAGCCCTGATACGATAGGTTCCTCCGGGCAAGATACCGGGAAGACTAAAATCGCCTGCGGCCAGGCCGTTAACCATTTGCAGTGGGATAGTTTGCAGCAGGGAATCGGAGGGGCTAACCAGGTCGACATGTAACATGCCACTTAACTTTGAAGGCTCATGCTGTTCGCCCAGGGTTACATATGCTTTGAAGTATATGGTATCGCCTGCATTGTAATAAGGTTTATTCAAATGCAGGTACACTTTTTCAACTGCTTTATTGGCCGATAAAGTTTGCAGACGCGATACCACAGCGTCTAAAGGAACGGAAGGTGAAACCGGATTATTATTTTGTGAAAAAACAGGCACAGAGCAACACCATGCCGCTAACAGCGATAAAACTATCTTTTTCATAAGCGGGAATGACAGCAGGTTAAAACTGGTTATATAATGGCAATTAAATATAAGTATTTATTTGCAAAAACACTCATTTTAAATTAGTTATACACACCTACAAAACTGCGCCTGCTATTGCGTCAGTTCGGCATCCTGCTTGATTTCTTCCCAGTAAAGTGTTTCAAGGTAAATACCGTTTTGAATAGCTACACGCGCACGTATTTTTTCTAATTCGGCTTTCACTTCTTCATTGCTGAGCTCCCTACCCAGCGAATGGTAATAAATGGCGTAACCTGTTTTGCTGTTTACGCATTTATAATGCTTTTCCCCGGCTTTCATAATTGGATTGACTAATACAAATACAATACTGCAGATGGCAGGATTGTTTTAATTAAACTCAAATGTTACACAATTTTCCTTATTCAATTAGCAGGTTTCTTTTTACTTTAAGTCAGCAACTTACAACCTCACTAATTTCGTTTTATTACATTGGCTTAACCATTCTTAACATTAACTTAACAATTGGCATTATATTAATGGTTACTTTTATCCGCTGAATAATTTATAGTGACATATTTTAAAATCCACTTAATATAACTACTGTAAATTCACGACTGATAAGACAGATCAATGAAGAGCACTAACTCAAAATCGATATTTCCAAACTCAAACCAGGTTTTTTACGATTTGTTCAACACTGCTGTAGCCAATGTTACCGAAATGGCCAGGCTACTGGATGAAGCCGTTAATGCCCCCACCTCATATGAGCAGAAGTTTAATTTTGCCCATATTGATAAGCTGAAATTTAAAAGTTATGAGATAACGCACAGGGTATTCTCCGAATCGGGCCGGACGCTGATCTCGCCGTTTAACCGTAAGGATATGTGCGAACTGGCATCGGCCATTGATGACGTAGCAGACAGGATTACCATGGCCGCCCGCAGAATAAACCTTTACAACGTACCTGTTATTACCCAGCCAATGATAGATTTGGCTGCCCTGATCCTTAAAACCAGTACCGAGCTTGAAAAGGCAGTAAACGCCATGAACAACCTGAACAAATCGTCCGAAATTTTTGAGCTTTGCAGTAACATCAAAAAACTGGAAGCCCAGGCCGATGCAGTTCATAATAAGGCCTTTGCCGATCTGCTCAATAATGAAAAAGATCCGATTGAATTAATTAAATACACCGACGTTTTTGCAGCCATGGAAACTGCTACCGACAGCTGTGAAGATACAACGCTGATCATTGAAAGTATCCTGATCAAGAACGGATAAGACCTCACCCAACCCTCTCCAAAGGAGAGGGCTTTAAATAGATATTTTAAACAAAAAACGCGATGATAACTCATCGCGTTTTTTGTTTTTAAAGTCCTCTCCTTTGGAGAGGATTTAGGTGAGGTTATTTCCCCTTATCAGTTTGAGGACCATTGTCACCTCCATTATTATCCTGCTCATTGTTTCTCTCTTTTTCCCGCTCCTTCTTAAATTCAAGCTTGCCAAACTTATAACTCAGGCTTATGCCGAACGACTGTACCGGCACTAATCTCAGGTTGGTTGAATAAAAGTTACTGCCAAAGGTTGATGAGCTTTGACTCACGTATTTGGCAAACGGATTGGTAGCCGTAAGGCCGATGCTCGCCTTTTTATTCATGAACATTTTGCGAATGGCAAAATTGTAGAATACAAATTTGGGATTAGTACCCTGGATGCCCTTTTGCGATGAGTTATAGTTACCAAAAAACTCCGCGCTCAAATCATGACCAAAGCTATATTGCGCGTTGAGGTTAAGGCGGTATGCGAAGGCACTTACATTGGCAAAACCCGGGTTGGTGCTGCGCCTGTCGCTAAAAATCATATTGGTACGCAGGCTTAGTTTACTGGTTACCGGTACCGAAGCATAAATATTGATACCGGTGCGCTCTTCCGAACCTATATTATAGCGCTGGTTCAATGACACATCGGTATAGGTAGTGCCGTTTACATCAAACGTAGAATAGAAGGTAGTGAACTGCTGAATATCATCGGTGTTACGACGGTAGAAAGCTGCTATGTTAATATTGGCGCCTTTATCAAATGATTTGTTATAGCCTAACTCAAAAAGGTCGCCTTTTTCGGGTTTCAGGTTGGGGTTACCTGTACTGATATTATGCGGATCGCTGATGTTCAGGAAGGGGTTCAGATCGCCATAATCAGGACGCTGGATGCGGCGTGTATAGCTCAATTTAACAGACTCAGCACCATTGCCAAATTTGTGCGAAAACACAAGCGATGGCGCAAGGATATTATAAGATGGAATATTTACTCCCTGAAAATCGGCCTTAGTAGTAGTATACTCATCTCTTAAACCTGCTTTCACATCCAAAAATTTATCAAATACCGACGCTGAAGCTGATAGGTAATAGGCATATACCTTGCGTTCATAAGTAAAACCATAGGTTTGATTTTGGTTGGGCACGAAAGCATTACCGCCAAAAAGGGTATCTGTCACCACATTATTATTGATGTGGTTAAATACAAGCTTACCACCTGTTTCCAGTGTAAAGTTTTTGCTTACCGGCTGGGTATAATCAACAGAAATATCGGTCTCCCTGTCCTTACCCGGATTGTTGTTGGAGATACCGGATGAGGTTATGCCCGAATCATAATCCTGCCGCTGAAATGAACTGAACGAATTACGGCCAAAACTTGATGAATATAATACATCAAGCTCCTGTCCTTCTTTGGCGAAAGTTTTTTTGTAATTCAAACTTACATCGGTTGAGTAGCCACTGAATTTACTGCTTGAGTTACGGATACTCCTGATATCAGATATCGGGTTACCTGCTGCGTCAACCTCGCTTTGATCCTGGTTGGTAATTCCGTTGCCATGGTTACCAAAATGATTAAAGCCCACACCTGCGGTCAGCTGATCTTTAGGGCTGATATCCCAGTTAAAATTAATGCCCGATTCATAACCGCTGCGTTTAAAATTATTGCTGCCCTGCTGAAAAAGAGTGGTCCTGTTAGCGGCCGAATCGGTTGATACGCGGTTACGGGTATTGGGTGCGTTACTATTGATCTGGGCGTTACCGCTAAAAAAAGCGTTAACCCCAAAATTGCCTTTACGGGCATTGAGGTTAAATGAGCCGTTTTCGCGGCGGGTACCTGCCGATAGGTTAACACTGCCGTTAACGCCCTGCACTTTGCTATCTTTTAAGATAATGTTTACGATACCTCCCGTACCGGCCGCGTCATATTTGGCGCCAGGGCTGGTAATCACCTCAATACTTTTGATCTGACTGGCCGGGATGCTGGCCAAAGCATCGGCAAGGCTGGCCCCAAAAATGCTTGATGGTTTACCATTGATCAAAAAACGGATATTGGCATTGCCCTGAAGCTCCACATTACCATCAATATCAACCGTGATCTGCGGTACTTTTTTCAATACATCAATAGCTACGCCGCCCTGTGCACTTAAATCGTTTTGAGGGTTGTAAACCATTTTATCTATCCGGTTTTCAACAGTAGGTACTTTGGCAGTTATGGTTACGCCTTTTAGTTCATTGGCAACCGGAGCTAATTTGATCTCGCCCAATGATACGGCTCCATCTTTAACCATTACATGTTCGATAGTTGCTTTCTGGAAACCTAAAAATTCGGCGGTTATTTTATACTCCCCGGCGGGGATGTTATTTATGCTAAAATTTCCTTTGGGATCGGTACTGATGCCATTGAAGGGTGAAGCAGCGCCTTGTTTAAATACAGATACGGTGGCATAGTCAACCGGCAGCTTGGTAGTGGCATCGGTAACTTTACCGGTGATTTTCCCCTTGGCTCCGGGGACAGTTTGGGCGTGTAAGGTGGTTATAAAAATAAAAGAAAATAATATCAAAAAAACAGACTTCATTATAAAATACGGGTGTTTGGAACCACAAATTTTATAAGAAAGATTGGATTAAATCTGAATTAAATGGTATTGAAGTGTATTTGTTACAATATGTTTTTGTTATGTATATATGCTTGTTACATTGTATATGAGCATGTTACAAAAAGATTAGAAAATCAATACAATTGTGCCGCCAATGATAAGCAGCGCGCCTATGGCATTTTTTAAAGTTAATGGCTCGCCCAGAAAAATAACAGAAAGCGCTATGGCCAAAGCAACGCTTAGTTTATCAACCGGGGCAACCTGGCTTACCTTGCCCAACTGCAGGGCGCGGAAATAACAGATCCACGAAAGGCCGGTTGCACAGCCCGAAAGAATGAGGAAAGTCCAGTTGGTTTTAGTAAGACTGCCGATACCGCCATGAGTCCCTTTAAAAAGCGATATGGCCCAGGCCAGGATCAGGATTATGACGGTACGGATGGCCGTAGCAAGGTCGGTATCAACTCCTTTAATCCCTATTTTGGCAAAAATGGCTGTAAGCGCCGCAAACAGTGCCGAAAGTAATGCGTAGATCCACCACATAATGATCCAATTTTGTTTTTAACTTGCAACAAGCTAAATGCAAATTTGCTTAGGTATTCTGTACAAAATCTGTGAGATAGCTGTTAGCCTCTGCTCAAAATCCAGAATCTGTACAAATTGGCGTTTTAACTTTATCAAAAAAACGTTTTGAAAATACTCATCATCGAAGACGAAGAAGGCCTGCGCGAAAGTATTGAAGAATATTTTACCGAAGCCGGCAACATTTGTGAAACCGCGGCCAGCTATGCAGCAGCCCTCGCAAAGGTTGAATTATACCGTTACGATTGCATCCTGCTGGATATCACCTTGCCCGGCGGTAATGGTATTGATATATTAAAAAAGCTTAAAGCCAATAACTACACCGATGGGGTGCTCATCATATCGGCCAAAAACTCGCTCGATGACCGCCTCCAGGGCCTTGACCTCGGTGCCGATGATTATCTGGTAAAACCCTTTCACCTTTCGGAATTGAAGGCGAGGGTATCTGCCATCATCAGGCGTAAAATGTTCAATGGCAGCAACGTGCTTAACTTTAACGAGCTCAGTATCGACCTGATGGCCAAAACCGTAGCTGTAAACGGCACGCCGGTAAAGTTTACCCGTAAGGAATTTGCTTTGCTTATCTATTTTATCTCCAACAAAGGCAAGGTAATTTCAAAAAACGCCATTGCCGAACATTTATGGGGCGATGGCATCGACCTGGTCAATAATTTCGACTTTATTTATTCGCACATTAAAAACATCCGCAAAAAAATAATGGAAGCCGGCGGTAAGGATTATATTTATGCAGCCTATGGTATGGGCTACAAATTTGCCGATCAATAATGAAGCTTTCGGAAAGGTATAACCGGGTAAATTTAATTGCTACTATCGTTATCATGCTGATAACCGGTGCCATTTATTACCAGGCCATCAGCCTCATCCTTACTAATCAAAAAGACAATTCACTTAAGGTTGAAGAGCAGGAAGTTTTTGATTACGTAAAGCTCAATCACCACCTGCCCCAGGTTTTCGCCTCTAAAGATCAGCAGATCACCTTTATTTCGGCCGAACCCAATTCCGTTAAACGCGAATTTTTTAACACTACTTATTACCGCGAAAAAGACGAGCCGGAATCAGGTCGCGGTTTGGTCAGTTCGGTAAAAGTTGGCGACAGGTATTATAAAATTCTGATAGTTGAATCAAAAGTAGAAACGGAAGATCTGATCCAGATCATCTTCGGCATTACCATTGGCGTTATCTTATTACTGCTGCTGGTGCTGGTAATTACCAATCGCCTCATATTGAGCCGGCTTTGGCAGCCATTTTACAGTATCCTGAGCGAGTTGAAACTATTTAACGTTACCGATAGCCGCGAAATGCCATCTCCCAATACCACTATCGACGAGTTTAACGAACTCCAGGCCGAAGTTACCGCCATGGCCGAACGGGTAAAAAAAGACTACAAAGACCTTAAAACCTTTACCGAAAACGCCTCGCACGAATTGCTTACCCCTATCGCTGTGATCAATTCAAAACTGGATACCCTAATCCAGACAGAAAACTTTAGTGAGCATCAAAGTAAATTGCTCAATGACCTTTACAGTGCTGTATCCCGCCTGAGCAGGCTTAATCAATCGTTGTTATTATTGGTCAAGATTGAGAACAAACTACTGAACGATCGACAGCACCTGGATTTGCAGGAACTTATAGATGATTTGCTGTATCAATTGGAAGATATTTTCAACGACAAAGAAATAACGGTTATTTCAACAATTGGCGAAAAAGAAATTGATGCCAGCAATTACCTTATTGAGATATTGTTAAATAACCTAATCATCAACGCTGTTCGGCATAACCGAACTAACGGCGAGATCATCATCAGCCTCACAAGCCAAAATTTAACTATCAAAAACACCGGTGAGCAAGTAGCCTTGAATCCTGAAAATATCTTTACACGTTTTCATAAAGCATCCACATCCGAAGGCAGCGGCCTGGGGCTCACTATCTCCAAACAGATCTGCGAAAGTTTGGGTTATCAGCTGGTTTACAGTTATGAAGAACTTTACCATATCTTCACGGTTAACTTTTAAATTTGTTACACTGCCCCTACCAATTTTTTCCAGAATTATCGTGTAGCTTAGCTATTATTTAACACAATACGCATTATTTTGACCATCCGGATAAAATGGGTTTTCGGCTTTTTATTTTGCCTGTTTAGTGCTGCTATACAGGCACAAACCTACAATCTTGAACATTACCTGGAGCTTGCCAAAAGCAACAGCCCGCTGTTAAAGGACCTGCAAAACCAGGTTGCGTCAGGCCAACTGGACAGCCTCCGGATCAGGGCAGGTTACAGGCCACAGGTAAGCGCTAACAGTGCCGGTCTTTACGCGCCGGTTGCCGGCGGCTATGGCTATGCCCCTGCTATAACCAACGAGCATACGCTTAATGCACTATTAGGCATCAATCAATCGCTGGATAGCAAAAAATATCGCCGCGCAGATCGACGCCGTTAAGCTACAGTCGCAATCGGTGCTCAATACCGCTAAAATATCCGAACAGGATTTGAAAAAAGCAGTCACTGCACAATACATCGCCGCATTTGGCAGCCTGCAGCAGGTAAAATTTAACCAGGAAGTGATCAGCCTGCTTAACCGGGAGGAAGCGCTGCTTAAAAAACTAACGCGCACCAATGTTTATCGCCAAAGCGATTACCTTACCTTTCTGGTTACCCTTAAGCAGCAAGAGTTAACACTGTCGCAGGCAAGGCTGCAATATAAAAATGACTATACAACGCTTAACTATTTAACCGGCATTGCCGATACCAGTTACATCGAATTACAGGATCCCGGTATTCAAAAAACTATCCGGGCCGATATCAGCAACAGCATCTTTTTCAACCAGTATAAAACGGACAGCCTTAAGCTGGTGAATAGCCGTTCATTAGTTGATTTCAGCTACAAGCCCAAGATCAACCTGCTGGCCGACGGCGGTTACAATTCTGATTTCCTGAGCGGACCAGCGTATAAAAATTTCGGGGCCAGCGTTGGTTTTAGTTTTACCCTGCCATTATATGATGGAGGCCAGCGTAAGATCCAGTACCGCAAGCTTTCGTTAGAAGAGGATACCCGGCGCAGCTATAAAGCGTTTTTTGATACCCAATACCGCCAGCAGATTGCCCAGCTAAACCAACAGATTGATGGTTCAGAGAAACTGCTAAACCAGATTGACGACCAAATGAAATACACCGAAAGCCTGGTAAAAGTTGACACCCAACTCCTGCAAACCGGCGATGTGCGGGTAGCCGACCTGGTGCTGGCGATTAATAATTATCTTGCTATAAAAAACCTTAAAACACAAACCAATATTAATAAGCTGCAGCTCATTAATCAGCTCAATTACTGGAATAAATAACATGAAATTTAAACATATATACCTGTTTGCAGGCCTTTTAACCTTGCTGTATAGCTGCAAAGGCAACACTCCTGCAGATGATGCCGGCGATGCAGAAACAGCAGCTCAAACGCCCGTAACCGTAACCACGGTTGCCAATAGTGCTATGGTTGATTACATTGACCTTAGCGCCACATCTGTTTTTCAACAAAAAAATGTTGTTAAGGCAAATGCCAACGGGTATATCCAAAAGGTAAATATCCTGCCGGGGCACTATGTAAATAAAGGCGAGTTTTTATTCAGCATAAAAACCAAGGAAGCGCAAAGCATTGGCAACAGCATCAATGTGCTGGATACTACGTTTAAGTTTTCGGGCGTAAATAAAATAAAAGCTGCCGGTAATGGCTACGTTACCCAACTCAACCATCAACAAGGCGATTATGTGCAGGATGGCGAGCAGCTTGCCGTGATCAGCGACCGCTCAAGCTTTGTATTTGTGATGCAATTGCCTTATGAACTGCGTAGCTATGTAAAAAACAATCAGGACGTACAACTTGTACTGCCCGGCGGTGAAAAACTTACGGCACAGGTAAGCTCATCAATGCCCGCTGTTGATTCATTATCGCAAACCCAGGGCATTGTGCTTAAGGTAAACAGCGCCAATCCCATTCCCGAAAATTTGGTAGCCAAAGCGCGGATCATTAAAACGATACGCCCGCATACGCTATCACTTCCAAAATCGGCCATACTAAGCAATGAAACACAAACGGAGTTTTGGGTAATGAAGCTGATCAATCCTACTACCGCCGTAAAAACTGCCATAACCAAAGGCATTGAAACCGGCGGCAGGGTGGAAATTTTAACCCCCAAATTTTTGCCAGGCGATAAAATTGTAGCAACAGGTAATTATGGACTGGCAGATACGGCTAAAGTGAAAATTGTAGAGTAAGCCCCTCTAAATCTCCCTTAAAGGGAAGACTTTTAAGAGAGCTTTAAAAAAGAGATCTGGACTTAGATAAATACAAGAAAACTTTCTGACCATCCCACGATCAGAGAGCTATTTTAAACCTTTCCGCCGATTGGCTGAGCGGGTTGAGTGGGGTTTATACTATGAACCAGCGAAAAAATTACTTCATAACCCACCGCAAGCCTTTAGGCCTGGTACTTGCCCTGATTATTATGGGCGGTTTGTTTGCCTATTCAAAACTGCAAACTTCGCTTTTTCCTGAAATCACTTTCCCAAAGATCAAAATCATTGCCGACGAGGGCCTGCAGCCGGTAAATAAAATGATGGTTACGGTTACCAAACCGCTGGAAAATGCCATTAAGCAGGTGCCGGATCTGCAACTGGTACGCAGTACTACCAGCAGGGGAAGCTGTGAAATTTCAGCACTGCTCAACTGGAATGCTGATATCGACCTGAGCCAGCAGCGTATCCAGTCGAGCATCGACCAGATCAAGAACGACCTTCCTGTCGATGTAAATATCAGCGTAGCCAAAATGAACCCTTCCATTTTACCGGTAAGCGGGTACACACTGGAAAGCCACAACCTGTCTCCTATCGAGTTAAGGCAATTAGCTACTTACACGGTAAAACCATTCCTTTCGCAGGTCGACGGGGTATCGGAGATCAGGGTGATCGGCGGTAAACTCAAAGAATACTGGCTCACGCTCGATCAGCAAAAAATGACCTCATTAGGCCTTACGCCTGATATTATCAGCAATACGCTTGCTACTACCAATTTTGTAAAATCAGAGGGTTACCTGTCTGATTATAAGCGCATGTACCTCACTGTTACTGATGCTACCATCAACGCCAAAGATCAGTTGGAAGACCTGGTGATCAGCAACAACCGCAAAAGGATAGTTCGGCTCAAGGATTTTGCAAGCATCCAGGTTAACGAAGGGATTGAATACACCCGCATCAACGCCAACGGTCATGATGGGGTACTGATAGCCGTAGTGAAGCAACCCAATGCCAACCTAATTTCGGTGAGTAACGATATGGCTGATAAGATTGACGCGCTGAAAAAACTACTCCCGCGGGGTATAAGTATACGGCCATATTATGTTCAGGCCGATTTTGTGAACGATTCGGTTAGGAGTGTGAGCGACAGCCTTTGGGTAGGCTTACTCCTGGCTATTATTGTGGCGGTTATCTTCTTAAGATCGTTCAAGGCAAGTATAACCATATTGATTACCATCCCGGTTACACTTGGGCTTACATTACTTATACTGTACTGGCTTGGCTATACTTTTAATATCATGACGCTGGGTGCTATCGCAGCATCCATAGGGTTAATTATTGACGATGCCATTGTAGTGGTTGAGCAGATCCACCGGGTACATGAAGAACACCCTGATGAGCTGAGCAGCCATTTGGTACGCAAGGCTATTGATTATCTTTTCCCGGCCATGGTGGGCTCATCTATTAGTACCATCGTAATTTTTATTCCGTTTGTTTTGATGACGGGTGTGGCCGGGGCCTACTTCAAGGTGCTTACCGATACCATGATCATTACCTTGCTGAGTTCATTCTTTGTAACCTGGATCGGTTTACCGGTAATTTACCTGCTCGTAACGCGTAAGCCTAAATTAAATACAGCAAAAGCCAAGGCAGAAGAAATACATACAGTTAAGCAACAAAAGTGGGTAAGCTTCTTTATCCTGCGCCCTTATGTAAGCCTTATCATTATTGCCGCGTTGGCTGCCGTAATTGTGATTGTGCCCCCATTGCTGGAGACCGGCTTCCTGCCCGATATGGACGAAGGCGCCATCGTGCTCGATTACAAATCGCCTCCCGGAACATCACTGGAAGAAACCGACCGGATGTTGCGCCAGATAGAAAAACAGATCATAAAACATCCGGATGTAACTGCCTATTCGCGCCGCACGGGTACACAAATGGGCTTTTTTATTACAGAGCCTAACAGCGGCGATTATCTTATCCAGCTAAAAAAGATCGCACCAAAAGCACCGAAGAGGTGATCAGCGATTTGCGCAAAATAGTTGAAGAAACCCAACCCGCGCTGCAGGTTGAGTTTGGCCAGGTGATATCCGATATGCTTGGCGACCTCACCACATCAGCCGAGCCTATCGAGATCAAAGTATTTGGTGATAATCAACAAACATTGCAAAACCTGTCAAGGCAGATAGCCGGGCTGGTTGAAAAAGTAAAAGGCACTGCCGATGTGCTGCCGGGTATTGTTATCGCCGGTCCTTCGGTAAGCATTCAACCCCATTACAGCAAAATCGCACAGTATGGAATTACCGCCGCCGATCTGCAAATGCAGATCCAAACCGCGCTGGAAGGTAATGTGATAGGCAGCTTACTGGAGAAAGAACAACTCTCACCCATTCGCATGGTTTACCCGGGTAACCGCTCGCTTAACGTGAATGATATCCATAACCTGCATATATTTTTACCCAACGGTAAACTCATCCCTATAACCGAACTTGCCTCGGTAGAGCTAAGGCCTGGCGATGCCGAGATCAACCGCGAAAACCTGCAAAGCATGAATGTAGTGAGCGCCCGGCTAGAAGGCAGCGACCTGGGTACTGTAATAACATCCATTCAAAAAACCATCCATGACAACGTAAACCTGCCAACGGGTTACCATGTGGAGTACGGAGGAGCTTACGCCCAGCAGCAGCAGTCATTTAAAGAATTGCTTATTATCCTGATAACTGCCTGTTTACTGGTTTTTGGTGTGATATTATTCCTGTTCAGGCAGTTCAGGATAGCACTGCTTATTTTGATGATTGGCATTTTAGGTATCGCCGGTAGCTTCCTGGCCTTATTTATTACCGGTACGCCGCTCAATGTGGGCAGCTATACGGGGTTGATTATGATTGTAGGCATTATTGGTGAAAACGCCATTTTCACCTTTCTGCAGTTTAAGGAAAGCGCTATCGAAAATGAAAATAAAAACATTGACGCCGCTATAACCTTTGCCATCAGTACCCGTTTAAGACCAAAACTGATGACCGCGTTGGGCGCTATTATAGCCCTGTTGCCGCTTGCTTTAGGCATAGGTGCGGGCGCGCAATTACATCAGCCACTGGCTATTGCGGTTATCGGCGGATTTTTAGCGGCGTTGCCATTACTGCTTATTGTTTTACCGGCAATGCTCCGTATATTGTACAGCAAAGGGTTTAACACCCATTTAAATGAAATTAATGAAAGCCACCGCGGTTAACACAGCATTTTTACAGATTCGGGACTTAATTTCATGGCAATAAACACTCCCGAAAAATGAAAAAGCAAATTTTGGCCGTAGCCTTGCTCATAGCAGGTATAGCTCCTTTTAAACTGAACGCGCAAACCTATGTGGCCGATAAAACCATCGCGCTACCGGGTGATGGAGGTTACGATTACCTGGCTATAGACAAGATCAACCGCAACCTGTATGTATCGCATGGCACCGCTGTAAATGTCATTAACCTGGATACCGAAAAGCCGGTTGGCGTTATTGATAACATGAAAGGCGTTCACGGCATAGCCATAGTAAATAAACTTAATCGTGGTTTCATCAGCGATGGCAAGGCAAATGGCGTAGTTGTTTTTGACTTAAAAACTTTTAAAACCATAACTACCATTGCCCTTACCAATGCTAATGGCCCGGATGCCATTATGTATGACCCCTACTCCGACCGGGTGTTTACCTTTAACGGCGAAAGCAATAATTCATCGGTAATTAACCCGGCAACGCTTAAACAGGTTGGCACGGTTGCACTTGGCGGCGGCCCCGAGTTTGCAGTATCGGACGGTAAAGGTAAAATCTACAATAACCTTGAAGATAAAAGCAGCCTGAATGTTATTGATAGCAAAAGCCTTAAAGTGGTTAAAAACTATCCCCTTGCCCCCTGCGGCGGCCCAACAGGCTTAGCGCTTGATGCCGCTAATCAGAAATTGTTTACCGTTTGCCGCGAAAATAAAGGGGTGAGTGTTGTTGATATCAAAACAGGTAAAGTGACTGCTACCCTGCCAATTGGCGCGGGTGTTGACGCGGTAGTTTATGACCCTGAAACCAAACTTATATTTTGCTCATGCGGCGATGGCACCACTACCGTCATCAAACAAAAATCGGCTGATGAATATGAGGTGATCCAAACCCTAAAAACTGCCGAACGGGCCCGCACGATGACACTTGACGCCAAAACCCACAAAATTTATTTAAGCGTTGCACAGTTTGAGCCCGGTACACGTAAAGCCATTCCAAATACTTTTAAGGTGCTTGTTTTTAAGCAAAACTAACGTAAATTATGTATAAAATTTATATGAAATGATCGTGAAGATTTTGTTTATTCCTAATATTGCTAATTAATTTTTACAAAAAAATGAACTTTTGCGCACGTTATCGTTATATTTAACGTTTTAACACTATATGATTAAAAAGACTGATTTTGTTTATTCCCAGGAGTCTGAACCTCATCGTATCCGCACAAAAAAATCTTGAAGGAGTTTCCGCAATTGCGAAAGCTTATTGGTAAAAACCCCGCAACCATATGGGCCATTATTGGTTTAGTAGCTTTCCAGGTTGTTTTAGCCTGGTTTGTACGCGACCAGTCATGGTGGATAGTTTTCGGAGCGGCTTATTTGCTCGGCGCTTTTGCCGATCATGCGCTGTTTGTAATGATCCATGAATGTACACACCAGCTGCTGTTTAAAAACCGCAACGCAAACCGTTGGGCATCCATGTTTGCCAATTTACCGCAGATATTGCCAAGCGCTATTTCATTCGAAAAATACCACATCAAGCATCACTCTTTCCAAGGTGTGCATGAGCTTGACGCCGATTTGCCTAACCGCTGGGAAGCCAAACTGATCAGCAATTCATTTTTTGGTAAAGCAATCTGGCTGCTGTTTTTCCCGGTATTTCAATTGTTTCGCCTTTCACGTTTAAGGGAAATCCATCCTTTTGACGGCTGGATCCTGACAAACTGGTTATTACAGGCAGCATTTACAACCGCTATCGCTTATTTCATGGGCTGGCATGCAGTAGCGTTTCTGCTGTTAAGCTTTTCTTTTTCAGTTGGCCTGCACCCGCTGGGCGCCCGCTGGATCCAGGAACATTACCTTACCGTTACCGAAGAACAGGAAACATACAGCTATTATGGCAACCTTAACGCGGTAGCATTTAATGTGGGCTTCCACAATGAGCACCATGATTTCCCTTCTATCCCATGGAACAAGCTCCCCGAGATTAGGAAAACTGCCCCGGAATATTATGATACATTATACTATCACACCTCATGGACCAAACTGTTTTTCCAGTTTTTGTTCGACAGGGAGATCTCGTTGTTTAACCGCATCCTGCGTAAAGACCGTGGCCGCGTAGCGCTAACAGATATTTCAAAACCGGATATTGACCTCAGCAAGTCCGAAGCCACAAAGCCGGAGCTTATTGATGTTGAGAAATAATAAAAATGAGAAAGGGCCTTGAAAAAGGCCTTTTTTTATTGGTAGCACATTGCCGACCCACGCCCAAAAACATTTCAGATACTGGCGCATATGCAGCGAGGGATTGAGATCCGGATACCCGTGACTACTTATAGAACCGCACGATTACGCAACACGGGAAGTTAATTTACCATAAAACTTTTAGTGGTTTACCCATAGCAATCACACTGTCTTTTGAATTAACACACAAATTAAGTTTATATAATGTATCATTGAGTCTAAATTTGTGAACAAACACACGCGTATCAGATGACGACAACCTATCCAGTTCTTGGGGGCTTATAATTATACCAAACTGAATCTGCGACTTTAGATCCAAATGTCCTAATTGTTGCACATCAATATATTCATAATTTTTATAAACAGGAAAGTTCTCTTTTACAAAACCTTGAATATTACGTTTCAACGGAATTTCGCGTCTAACTGCGTAAATAGTTAAGCCAATTAATAATAGTATCCCGAAAACAACTTTTATGCTTCGAATGTAAGGTTTAATCAAGCCCATTTTAAAAGTGCTATATATAAAACAAAAAATATAGATATTAAAGGGTAGTAAAAAAACCAATATTTTTTATCGGAATCTACTTTCAATCCAAAAAATTTAATATGGCTTGCGTCGCCTATTTTTGAAGTCAAATTAATCTCAGGATGAGTTGATTGAATTAATGTTTCGATGTCCAATGCATGCTTAACAGATCCTTTTAATAGCTTATGGTACCAATATTTGTCCATAAAGTAAAATGCACACATGATTATCATACCAATTAATGCCGCTATGGCCGAGGAGGGAATAATATAACCATGAAGATCTATATTAATTTTTTCCTTTAATAAATAGCCTATTCCAGCCATTATGCCGGTAAATAAAGTTAAAGTATAGTTTCTTATTTGTAATTCAATATCATTAAAATGCTGTTGAACATCAATAGTCTTTTCCCATATTTTTAAAGTATTATCAATACCTTGACGAGAGTTTTGATTAGGCATCTGCAAACTTAGTGAAGCGAAATAATGTTATTAATTCATCAAAAGATTTTAAAGTATAATCGGGAGAGGGTATATCTAATTTTTGAGATTTAAATTGCTTCTCTCTTTCCACATCTCCCGGTGACCAATGTGTAACTTCCTTTAACAACTCATATCTATCACCGTCGATTATATGCCCATATTCCGCATGTACACTCGTAACACCAGCTTGCTGCGCCATATAAATATCTCTATCTAATTTATCTCCAATATAAATACTTTTACTTTTATCTGCGTTAAAATCTTTAATAATAGTATTTAATATTTCAACATTAGGTTTACGAGTTTCTTTCGGCAAGGTTTTAATTTCTGTTTGCTTAAGATCCCAATAATCTTCTGAATAGTGTTTGTAAACCGAACCAGGAATTTGATAACCTTCGGGAGAATATACGGTATCGATAATAGTATCTAAACCTAAGTGTTTAATACGATACTTGGTAAAAAAACATTTGATTCAGTAAACGCTACTATTTTACTGCCTTGATTTTTAATAAACTTTAATGTGTCTATAACGCCCTCGTAAGCAGTTAAATTATTTTTTTTATTAGAATTATATTCATGTAATATACTTTTTTTACCGTCAACAACCTCTTCAAAAATCGGATAAAAAGACTGATTAATAGATGGCAACTCTTTATAAATAAACGACATCTCCGTCGTTCCATATTTTTCATGAAGTGCTTTAAACTCCTTTTTTAAAATATTTATGTTAATGCCGGTTTCTTCAACTATTCTATTTAGATACGGCATAAATGATTGATACCACATCTCCAACCAATCCCATATTGTGTCATCAAGATCAGTTATCACGAAATTGATATCTTCTTTTTTTATTTGCTCCATATTTAGATAGATTACTTGTTTTATAAACTAAAGTTCTGAATTATAAAATTATAAAGATTAATTTAATTAAAGCTAATATTTTTAGCAATTCTTTATATCCTCTTGTAAATATAATTTGGGGGGCTTAGCCAATGAAGTTACTAAACTTAAATGGCTAACCACCGATTGCGCTGCACTAAACTTTCGGCATGTACCATTGAACATGACCGCAATTTTATTACATCATGGTTTAGCATTATCAATGTCAACCATTTCGCATTCGCCCTTGCATCTTACTAACTAATTTCCGTATTTTGCTAATAAAATTAGCAAAATGAAACAAGTAAGTGTGATAGCCCAGCTCGTGATTTTTAGTCGTTATATCGGTCAGCAGGTTATGATCATTAGTCTTTTAAACAATAGCGAAGTGAATATTGGCGTCCTTACCGGCGTAAAACATAATGCCATAGCAGTTAGTATTGACGATGTAATACGCTGGATCCCGCTTTATGACAACTTTAAACTTTGTGAAATTAAAATACTTTTAAAGCCCTTAAAAAAACTTACGCCTAATGTTGTTTCCGCAGCAAACGAACTGCCTGTAAAAGCGTTCATCACTCCATACTACCAGCAACTGGGCTATGATATGCCTGTTTTTATTGAACCCGGGCACCCCTGCAATTGCAAATATGTTCAGGAACTTGAACTGGCCGATTACCGTACCCCTGCAGAAATATTCCGGCAAAGCGCCTTATTACATGCCTTTGAATCGGCATAAATGTTTCGTGGTACGAATATTGTGTACCATTGCCCTGTTTGTTATATAATTTTCATATAGTCGTAACAAAATCAAATAATTAATGTCAACTTCATACTAATGCGCTTTATTTGCGTTATTGTTTGCAAGAAACAGAATGAGCCGGTCAAAAAAATTAAATATACTCTTACCCATTGTATCCCTACTTTTCATGGGGGCCTTCGCCAAGCACAGGCTGCTCGACAGGCAGGACATTACAGGCACCCTAAATGATAAAGAGATGGATGAAACGTCGGGTATTGCGGCGTCATCCATTAGCCCCGACACCTATTATGTACATAACGACAGCGGCGATACAAGCCGTTTTTTTGCTATAACAGCCGAAGGCAAACTCAAATCAACCATTTATTTTAAGGGTGACAGCACTCAAAAGCTGGGCGTACAGGATTGTGAAGATATTGATGTTGGCCCCGGACCGGAAAAAGGTAAAAGCTACGTTTACCTTGGCGATATAGGCGATAACAATCAAAACAGGCCATATATTACAGTTTACCGCATGGCCGAAAAAAATCATGGGCTACAGGCGATAAGGCTATTACAAACACACAAGCTGTACGGGCAGATTTTAAATATCCGGATGGCCCCAAAGATGCTGAAACTTTGATGATTGACCCGATAGGCAAGCAATTGATCATTGTAAGTAAAAGGGGTGATACCGTTGCGGTTTACACCAGTCCGTTAAAATACCAGGCCAATACAACAACAGTATTAACCAAACGCTGCAAATTGTACTTCGCGGGCTTTAAACCTTTTAAATGGATCACAGCCGGCGATATCTCTAAAGACGGGCAGCAGATCCTGCTAAAAAGTTACGACAAAGTTTACTACTGGCGCCGCCAGCATAACGAACCCATATGGGAAACTATGGTACGCAAGCCACAGGAACTTACCTACAAAGTTGAAAAACAGGGCGAGGCGATAGGTTTTCAGCCCGATGGTAAAGGCTACTACACTACAAGTGAAGGAGTTTTTTCGCCGGTATATCATTACGATGTGCCAAATTGATTTTCAAACTACGTTATATAAAAATGGCCTTTATCGAATAGATATAGGCCATTTTTGCTATCAACGTCCCATCAGGGTCTCTCGCAGAGGACCCTGATGTATACGTCATGCAGATTGATATACGCCAGATCAGCTGTTCTAACCAAAACGCAGTGAACCTCAAGGTCCTCTGCGAGAGACCCTGAGGGGACATGAAACGATGTGCCAAATTGATTTTTATAAAATCAGCTAATCAAATAAAAAGCGTCATTGCGAGGTACGAAGCAATCCCAAACTATACAGGGTGGCCCTGCTCATCGGGGATTGCTTCGCACCTCGCAACGACGCGTGTTTTTTATCTCCCTACCCTAAATCCTTACATAACCCTAATAAGCTTTACGCCATGCGGTGGGATTTTGAAAGTATATTTGTGGTTAACCGCTATCAGGTATTTCTGTTCCCAAACATCACGGGCTTTGGTAAAGCCTTTTAACAGCTTGTCATTAGCTTCCAGGTTAACAGTTTGATATTTATCAGATGTGTTAAAGAAACCTATTGCTTTTTCGCCTTTGGTGAGCTCTTTTACCCAAATCTGCTGCTCATCTGTTTTAGAAGCCTGTCTTGCACCTTTGCCTAAGGCATCCTGGTCAATAGCCAGTACTTCATCATTCGTTAACAGGCTAAGCGTAAACCTGTCCAGGTGCCCCATATCGCAGCCGATTAACAGCGGCGCAGACAGCAGGCTCCATAAACTGATGTGGGTATATTGCTCATCATAAGTTAAACGGCTATTGTGCAGGCTTGGCCCCCAGCCTACTTTGCCTACAACCAGCATATCCGGATCATTAAAATGCCCCGGACCAGCGTAAGGCGAAGCAGGATCCTGGCTAAAGCCAATATCACTCATACTTCTCCAGGTATCCTGGATATCGCCGGTGGTACGCCAGCTGTTGCCGCCGGTTTCGGCACCCCATTTCCAAACATCACCCCAGCCGTACTGGCAAAAACTGAACATAATATCGCGGTTTACCTTATTTAAAGAGGTGCGCATTACTTCATATGGTTTCTTAAGTGCAGGCAGGTCGGGATGCGGAGGGGTAACTTCCGAGTAGGAGCACCAGTCGTATTTTAAATAATCAAAACCCCAGTCGGCATAAGTTTTGGCATCCTGGTCTTCATGCTGCCAGCTGCCCAAAAAGCCGCCGCAGGTGCGCGGGCCAGGCGATGAATAAATCCCGGTATGCAGGCCAAGGCTGTGTACATAATCAGTTAAACCTTTCATATCCGGAAACTTACTGTTAGCTACGATGGCACCATCGGCAGCACGGTTTTCCGCCTCCCAGCCATCGTCGATATTGATATAGTTCCAGCCATAAGCACTTAATTTCTCCGACATTTCTTTAGCCGAGATCTTTACTTTTTCGTCATTAACGCTCAAGCCCCAGGCATTCCAGCTGTTCCAGCCAAGGGCCGGGGTAAGGCCAATTTTATCGCCAATGCTAATAGTTAGTGTTTTGGTTTTATTGCCTAAGCTATTGGTAACGGTAAGCGTTACAGGATAATCTCCCTTTTGGCTTACCACACCCGAAATGATACCCGTTTTAGCATCAAGCGTTAAGCCGGCAGGCAAGCCCGCAGCTTTATAGTTAAGCGGCTTTTTACCGGTTGCCGGGATCAGATAAAGGAAAGGGTTACCAGGCCTTGCACCGTAAACATCGGCTCCGTTAATTTTTGGCCTGGGCGATGGGTAAGGCGTAAGTACATAAGGCGTAGTTTCGGTTTTAACAATCTCTTTACCAGATTTTTGATCTGTAAAAGTATAAGCTATGGTATACGATTTTTTTGCTAACCGGGCTATCACAAACGAATAGGTAAAAGGCTTGCCTGTGGTAAAGTTTGCAGGGTTTGTTTTTTCGTAGATTACGGCGCCCGTTTCAGGATCGGTAACTTTAAAAGCCAAAGTACCCTGGTACTGGTATTTATTGGTGGTTACCAATTTAACTGATTTGGCCAGGCTGTTATTTTCCTGGAAACTAAAATCGCCATCGGTATTAACTGTAACGTGATCCATTACATCGGCCATGGCAATAGAAAAGTTATCGCCGTAAATACCACCGTCGCCCCCGGTATCGTAAATACGGATGGCCAGTACGTTTTCTTTATCCCACAAAATTGCAGGATCTGAAGCCGGGATACTATAAGTGCGCGGCCCGTAATTGCCATCTTTAATGGTTCCGCTGTGACCGCCATATTTGGCGATAAGCTTTCCGTTTAAATACACTTCGTCGTTATCATCAACACTGGCCAGGCTTAAGCGGAGGCTATCTTTTAAATAGGCTTTCTCCTTAAGCGATGAAGGGATTACTACGTGGATACGGTACCAGCCGAAGCCATCGTAATTAGGGTGTCCCTGCGGTTCCCAGGAATGGGCGACATCAATGTTTTGCCAGTTTTGATCGTTAAAAGTTGGGGACGACCATTGGGCAGAATCACCCACGGCAAATTTCCAGCCTTTGTTAAGCTGAACATCCTGAGCCGAAGCGCCCAGATATGTACCACCCAACAATAGCAATGCGGTAAAAATTTTCTTCATTATTATAGGTTGTTTAAAAGTGAAAAGCGAAACAGGATTTCGCCCGGTTAGTATGCAGATTTAAAGGTACAATCATTTTGAATAATTGGAAATGTATCATTAACATTTATTTAGAGATAGTCAAAAAATGCTCCTAAATACAAATGAAAGTAAAAAAACAATCCAGCATTAATTACCTGGCTGTTATAGTACAGTTTTTGTTCATAAATCGATAATACTGCAGGCAGTAAATTTAATGTACAGTTTACGTTTTGGTTTAATATCGATTTTACATTTACCGATGAAAACAACAGCTATGAAAAAGACTTTTTAACCTTAGCCCTTGTAATAGTTTGTATTGCGGTTTGCTTTGCAGCCATTGCCGGAATTGCCGGAAAGTGGGAAGGCAAGCTTGAAACAGAAACCGGTGAAATTTATCCATTGCTTTATAATTTTCAGATTGATGGGGACAAACTAACCGGCACAGCCAAAACACCTAAAGGCGATATGCCGATTGAAGACGGCAAAATAACGGGCGACAGTTTCAAATTTACCGTAAGCATCGAAGATATCCACATTGCCCATACAGGCAAATTCTATGGCGATTCGGTAGGTGTTGATATTGAAGCCAATGGTTCAAAAGTACATAGCACTTTAAAAAGAGCTCAACAACCTTAATTTCCTGATTTAAGAATTACATGATATTTAAATTTCACATCATAAAATATCATGTAATCATTTCATCCTAGAAATCAAGGTGCTTATATTTATAAACCAAAATTCACATTTATGAAAAAAAGATTTTTACTACTACCTTATTGGTAAGCTGCTTTATGATATGTCTTGCAGCTATAGCTGATCTTAACGGCAAATGGGCAGGCAAATTAGTTACAAGCGACGGCCAGGAATACCCACTGCTTTATAATTTTAAGGTTGATGGCGATAAACTGACCGGCACAGCCTTAACTCCGGAAGGCGACGTTGACATTAAAGAAGGCAAAACCAATGGTACCGACTTTTCATTTACAGTAGCCACCAGCGGTATCGTGATACCTCATACAGGCAAATTCATGGGCGATTCGGTTAGCGTTGAACTGGATATCAATGGCTCAAAAAGCAGCTCGGTATTGAAAAGATCGGTTGAAAAGAAATAACCTTATTTGATAACAAGATAATCATGCTGAACTTACTTCAGCACCCCACTTGCTAAGCAAGCTTGCATGGTCTGCCTGTCTCGTGGGATCCTGAAACAAGTTCAGGATGATGTATCTTAAATATCAAAAAAGAAAAACCTTACCCGTCCGGTAAGGTTTTTCTTTTTTTAAACTTAAAGGCAATAAAATTGTATATAGTTTAAAATTACAGCATATAGGTATCTGCTTAAACTATATCAACAATGAAAAAAGAGTTCCTGGTGATCAGTGCGTTTGTTATTATTACCGCTTTCAGTTTTATTTCGATGGCCGATATTAACGGCAGATGGATAGGTTCATTAAAACTTCCCGGAGATGATCATTTTCCATTAAGCTACACTTTTAGGATCGATAGCGGCAAGCTTACCGGCACCGCCCATGCGCCACAAGGGGATGTAGCGATTACCGACGGCATGATCAACGGTGATAATTTCTCTTTCAGTATCCCGGTACCGGGAGGCAGTTCGCCCCATACGGGTAAAGTTTATCAGGATTCTATTGGTATGGACCTGGTTTACAAAGGCCAACACCTGCATGCTACGTTGAAAAGAGACAAGTCTTGAGTCGAAAGTACTAAGTCAAAAGTCTTTAGTCGGGTTATGCATTTAGATTTTTGAACTTAAGACTTAAAACTGAGACTTCCGACTTAGTACTTTCGACTTAAGACTTAGAACTAAAGTTGCTTATTAAACCCACAGGGCGTACCTTTGCGCCATGCTGCAACGTATTACAGCCTATTTACTCATCTTTTCACTGATCACGGTCAACTTCTCGCGTTTTTTTATTTTCGCGGGTTTTGAGCTGAACAGGAATTACATTGCTACCAAGCTTTGCGAAAACAGGAACAGACCCTGGCTGCACTGCGATGGCAAATGCTACTTCGCGAAAAAGATCAAACAGGCAGAGGACAAGCAGGCCAGCGACAGAAAGGCAGTCGCAAAAGAGCCTCTTTCAGGAGGTTTATGTCATCAGTTCAACTGATGTAAAATTCCACTCCAGCCTGTTGCAGGTTATTTCAACCCCTTACACCCCCACCGTACCGGCCGATCGCCCGGCTACGATATTCCAGCCTCCGCAGTTAGGATAATCATTTCATTTTTATTGGTTTTGATTGATGGTATGGTGTGAAAACTATGTCATTGCGAGCGAAGCGCGGCAATCTCATGCTTTACAAAGTAAGCTTTTTTATCTTTTGCGATAGGATCGTATCTGCTACGTATGATCGGTTTTAAACATTCCGTCATTGCGAGGTACGAAGCAATCCCAAACTATACCGAGAGCCTTGCGTAGCCACCCTGCTGATCGGGGATTGCTTCTTACCTCGCAATGACGGGTAGAAGACACCTTTACACTCTCCTATCAATCAACCCACACTCTACTCTACCCATTTTTACACCGGGAAGCAACTCCCGTAATAATATATAATGAAACGATATTTAATCCTACTTATAACTTTTATACTCGTTAAAACCCTGGCTCACGGCCAAAACATACAGGGCACCATAACAGATGCCAATACCCACGAAGCCATCGCGGGTGCATCAATTTGCAATGCCGATGCAGCTACAGGTGCAAAGCTTGGCATGACTAATGCCAAAGGGCAGTTCAGCATCAATACCCAAGGCATTATCCGGCTTAAATTTGCCATGGTTGGTTACAGCGCGCGCATTATTGAGGTATCTGCCATAAAAGGCCAAAAGCTTGATATTGCCTTAGAACCTTCTACTGTCGATCTGCAACCTGTGGTAGTAACCGCCAGCCGCGAAGGACAGGCAAGACAGGACGCACCTATCGCCATCAGCAAAATTAATTCTACCCAAATTAAGGATACCAAAGCCACTGCCCTTTATCAATTGCTGAACAAGGTTGCAGGTGTTTACATGGTGAATTTGGGTAACGAACAGCACACCATGGCTATTCGTCAGCCTATAACTTACAATGCACTTTACCTGTATATGGAAGATGGCGTACCTATCCGCCCTACAGGCATCTTCAACCATAACTCGCTGTATGAGATCAACATGTCGGGCGTTAAGGATATCGAAGTGATCAAAGGGCCGGCATCATCGCTTTACGGCAGTAACTCCATTGGTGGCGCGGTTAACTTTATTACCCAGGGCCCGCCTACAGGTTACGCCGGCAATGTTTCTGTTCAGGGCGATAATTATCATTACCGCCGTGTTGATGCCGACGGCGGTTTTACCCAGGGCAAATTTGGTTTGTATGCAGGTGGATATGTAGCCCATCAAACCGATAGCTGGCAGGATTATTCTGATTTTGATAAGTACTCGGCCAATTTTAAAACTACCTATGATTTCAGCGCCAAAACTAAACTTACCACTTCAGTTGCTTATAATTATCTGAACACCCAAACTCCGGGTAGTTTGGACAGCGCCCGGTTTTATGACCGTAGCTACGGCTCCAACCAACGTTTCACCTATCGCAAGGTAAAATCGTTTCGTGCCGGCACCCGTCTGGATCATCAGTGGGATGACAAGAACAGCACTTTTGTAACGCTCTTTTTCCGCAATAACTCTACAGCGCAATTGCCAAGTTACTATATCTCCGACGTGCGCGACGCTAACGGTGTTTACAAAAGCAGCAACGGCCAGGTAAACGATCAAAAATTCAACAGCTATGGCTTACTGGCACAGCACCGGGTTGATTTTGATTTCCTGCATTCGAGGCTCATTGGTGGTGTTTATATGGATGACAGCCCGAGTTCATATTATGCCCAATATCTTGATATCACCAAAGATGTAGCTAACAACTATTACACCAGCTTCAGTAATACAGGCAGGTACATTGACAACTACAAGATCAAGTTGTTCAACACCGCGGCTTATGTCCAGTATGAAGTCAAGCCTACTGAAGCATTGAGGATTGTTGGTGGTTTACGTTATGACAGGGTTCATTACAACTTTGATAATGAGATCCCGGCCGGACAAACCAAGTATAAACAACAGGAAACCAACAATTTTAATATCGTTGCTCCCAAATTGGGCATCACCTATAACTTTGGCAATAACAAAGGTATTTACGCCAACTATAGCGTAGGTTTCCAACCACCAGAGACAGGTGATTTGTACAGTTCACGTCAGCTTACCCAGCTTAAACAGGCCACTTTTGATAATTATGAAGCGGGTGGCTGGTTTTCGGCGTTTAACAAAAAGTTGTATTTTGAGTTGAGTATATTCGACCTGGAAGGCCATAACGAAATCATTAACCAATTGCTACCGGATAACACTACCCAGAACCAAAACGCAGGTGCAACACGTCACCGGGGGATTGAATACTCGGTTACTGTGGCCCCGGTTAAAGAGCTTACCTTCAGGTTTAGCGGTACCAATGCCAAACATACCTATGTTGAGTACAGCGAGGTGACCACCAATTACACCACCGGCACCAACACGGTAACCAACTATGATGGCAAACGCATGAACAACGCACCAGCCTGGATTGCCAACTCCGAACTCACATACAAGCCGCAGTACTTTCCTGGTTTCAGGATAGCAACAGAGTGGCAGCACATTAATCAATACTACACCAACCCAGCCAATACCAAAACTTACTCAGGTTATGATATTTACAACCTGCGTCTGGGTTATGATGTAAAAAGCAGCGTATTAAAAGGCGCGGGCATCTGGTTCAATGTGCTTAACTTAACCAATAAGCTTTACGCTACAACAGTAACCAGCAGCCAGTACGGCGATACCTATAACGCCGCGCCGCCACGTACTTACACCCTGGGCATCAGTTATTCATTTTCAAAATATTGATCAATGGCATCAGCAACAGTAAAAAGCAACTTTTATAAATGGCACCGGGTGCTGGGCTTAACAGCCCTCATCCCGGTGATCTTCTGGACACTGAGCGGTCTTTCACACCCATTCATGTCAAACTGGTTCAGGCCTTCAATTGCGGAGGAAGTGTTCAAACCATTGCCTCAAAGCCAGATGAAACCGGTACTCAGCATTCAGCAGGTATTGGATAAAAATAATATCTCCGTTATCCGAAACTTCGGACTGATTAACTTTAATCACAACACCTATTACCAGGTGCTGGATAAAGATAGTGTGTACAATTACTACTCGGCCAATGACGGGGTATTGTTAAAAGATGGGGATAAGCTATATGCCACTTATCTTGCCCGCTATTTTACGCAGGACTCAACATCTAACATTAAAAAGATCGCTCTGCAAACAACATTTGATGGGCAATACCAGCCCATCAATCACCTTTGCCTGTTTGGAAGATTAGCTTTGACCGTCCCGATGGCATGGACATTTATATCGAAACCAGTCAGAGCCGCATGGGTACATTTAACAATAATACCCGCAAGGCTTTCCTTTGGCTGTTTGAACAATTCCATACCTGGCAGTTTTTGGCTGATATCGGCGGCGATATTTTCCGAAATGTAGTATTACTCATCATCATGGTGGTAATGCTGTTCGCCCTCATCAGCGGCTTAACTGTTTATGGTTTAATGTGGAAAAAGTTTAAATCCGTAACTCAAAAGCGAAAAGAAAATGGCGGTGAGGACAAGCGCATCGTTCATCGTTATCACCGGCAGATAGGCCTTATCGTTTCCTTTGTGATGTTTACTTTTGTGACCAGCGGGGCATTCCACCTTGCGGTAAAGCTGCATAATACCGAAACGCCTAAAGCCGACTATGGACAAGTGATCGACAGGAAACAGCTGGCTATCTCCAACCTTCAGCTTCCTGTTGCCGATAGTATCATCAAGAGGATAGCCGTGGTTAACTTTGGTGGCAACAGCTATTACCAGGTAACTGATAATAAAAAGCAGATCTCCTACTTTAACACCTTAACCGGCATAGAACAAATTAATGGAGATGAGGATTATGCCCGTTTTTTAAGCACCTACTACCATACCAGCCTTGATGCTGATAAATTTTATGGCAGGGTAAAAGTTAACCAGGTAAAGCAGTTTGATAACGAGTATGGTTTCATCAACAAACGCCTGCCGGTTGAAAGGGTAAGTTATGCCGACGGCAGCAATTGGTATATTGAAACTACCTCATCAAAACTGGCTACAAAAGTTGCAGGAATTGACAGGGCCGAAGGGCTTTCTTTTATATTTTTACACAAATATTTCGGCATGACCTGGGCGGGTAAGGATATCCGCGACATAGTGAGTATACTGGCCTCTTTAGGTGTGCTGGTAGTATCGTTGTTCGGGTTGGCCTCATTCATCAAAAACAAATAATCAATGAAAAAAGCTTTATCATTTTAGCCTTAGCCGGCCTTGCCCTTGGCGCCTGCAACAGTGCGGTTAAAAGCACCGGCAAAACCGACACCACCTCAACAGTAAAGAAAAAAGGAAAATACACCTGCACCATGCACCCCGATCTTACGTTTGATAAACCCGGCACCTGCCCTAAATGCGGCATGGCCCTGGTTGAAAGGGATACAACGGAGGATAAGAAATAGTAAAAGAAAAAATGTCATTGCGAGGAGTAGCATAAGCCAATGCAATGAGGCGACGCGGCAATCTTTTAGCTATACAGGGCGGCTATGCATTAGCTACGAGATTGCCACGCTTCGCTACCCATGACAACTTAAAACGGTGTCATGGGTAGCCTGTCGAAGCATGGTGGGTAGGCCTCTGCGCGCGAGTCTTCGACAGGCTCAGACTGACAGGCTCTCTTTTGTCATTTCACTTTCAGAGGCCTCCGGATTTAAACACTCGCAATGACATATTTTTAATTTTTTCAGCTTGCACACGTTGAAAAGGTGTGCAATTTCTATCCGTAACAATTACAGCTTCCACCCGTCTCATACTTACAAACAATACAACTTATATCCCGTTATACCCCCTGTTACAAATAAATCACTAATTTTGGCGCTGATGAAAAAGGTGGAAGTATTAAAAATGATTGACCTGGTTGAAGAGATCAAGAAACTTGATGATCTCATACAACAAAGCCGTAAGAAAAAAACTTCTGACTTTGTAATCAACCAGTACGAGGCAAAAAAACTTAAGCTCATTGGTTCAACCATCACTGAACTGGCTTCCGCTCCCATTCAATCCATCGAAAGCTACCAGCTTATTCAAAAGATCCTGAATAAGTATTACCCCAACATTTCTGAAGACGCTCTGCTTAATGACGATGACATCAGCAAAATAGCAACCGCTATTTAATTAAAGCCGCTTGTTAAAAAGGCGGGTAAATGGATGCCGTTTGCTCCAGCGATTCATCGCCTTTCCAAAACACGGTACCGGGATGAAAATGTTTCCATGAGTGCCAGTATTCCTGGTAGGCCTGAATTTTAGCAAGGCGCTGCCCTTTTTGTGTACCGGTTAAGCACAGGCCGTCCCAATCCCAAACCGAAGCGGTTTCTTCGTCGGTGAGCATGCCTTTATCATCCAGTTTAAAGTGAAGGGTTTTACCGCTTACTGATGTATTCCAGGCATGATAGCTGAGGCTGTCCTTTTCAATGCCAATAAGCAGTGAACTTTTGTTCAACTCATCATTCAGCAGGCGTTTGGCGTACATGTGGCGCCAGTCGTAAGCTTTGGCTTTGCCGTTTATGATCACACCAATTACCCAGCTTTTACGCATCAGGGAATCTTTGTTTTTTATAGTGCTGTCACGGTCGATAGCTTGCACACGGTCGTAGTTTTTCAGGTCGGCATAATCTGCGGTGTATAGCCTGTCGGGTTGTAAAATGAGCGTTTCGGGATGTTTCTGTAACCAGGCCGCGAGGGTTAATTGTTCATAAGGCAGCTCGGTTAATTGCTTTCCTTTCAGCTCCCCAACAGCCGCGTTACCGGTAGCCTGGTACCACCAGGTTTTAGTGTTTTCATCTTCAATTATAGCATTGTAGTGCCTTGCCCCCACCAACCTGAAGTTTTGCCTTACACCGTTTATAACCGGACTGTAAACCCTGCCTGTACGGCACATGGTGCAATAGGTAACCAAAACGGGTTTATTGCCTACATCGTCCTGCAGTTTATGATGATAGCCCAGGTAGATGAGCGGATAAGCTTTGGCTACACCGTTGTTTACAACACCCACTACCAGGTAGCTTAACGGCACCCTGTTTTTTAATCCATTGGCAAAAACAGCTTTTGTGGTTTCTTTAAACATGGTTTCTGCCTTATACATATAATCGGTTATGTAAAAGCTGCCTATGCAAAGCACAAAAACAGCGGCTTTAACAGCCTTTTGTTTAAAGGTATTTTTAGCGTAGAATTTAAACAGGTACCAAACAACGAATAGCAAGCCAATCAAGCGCAGCGGCATGATCACCTTTTCGAGATAATAACACAGGGTTATGGCATTCAGATCCTGGCTGCCGGGAAATGGCATGAGCAGGTAAGCATGAACAAGGCCGGGTACCACAAGTAAAATGATACCTATCCAGAATATTTTAGCACTGTTCCATCTCATGCTTATTCAATAAATCCTCAGCATTGGGCTGTTACCTCAATAAGTTTATAATTGGTTTATAATTTCCTAATTTATAAAAATTTACATATTACAAAAAATTATCGTCCAAATAAAAACGATCAGTCATTATTGCTTTTTTCCATTCTCCACGCTTTTAATCTCTTCCTTGCGGTCTTTCTTAAAGTCAAAGCTGTTAAATTCCGGCGTTTGCGGCAGGTCAATGGTATAGCTTGTTAACGTTTCAACTTCAATGGTGATATCATCTGCAAGCAAATCAATAATATGGCCGCCACCGGTTTTATCATCAGATAAAAAATGAAAATGGTAGCCGCTGATATGCGCTCCTTCCATCAGTGCAGGGATCTTAAAACCCATAAGATCGCCTTTGATGTTCTTAAAATCAAAAAAATGTTGCCTGTCAAGCATCGCCGCCAAGGGCAAATAAGGTTTATCAACCGGCGGGAAAGCCCTTGTTTTAACCATACTAAAATTTCCTTTGATGTGGATAGCGTAGATCCCGTTCTGGTTGGTTAAGATACTGTCAAGGTAGCTAAACAGTGCCGACTTGGATAAAGGCTTATTACACTTATATGTTTTTTCGGCATGAAAAAAGCAAACCACAGCATAAGGGGTTTTGCCGGTATCGGCAAGTTGGGTTGTTTTACCCGTTGACTGAGTTTGATAAAGTTTGCCGTTAAACACCATGAGCTCACCATCAAGCTTGCCCGGGGCGCCCAAACCAAAATCGCCATGTTGTTTTAATTGTTTATACGGATAATAGGAATCATACAAGCCGCCAATAAAGCCTGCCGCGTAACCTGCGCTGAATAAATTTTTATCAGTTGTTTTTTGTTGTGCCGATGTTTTAAGGCTTGTAAAGATCATTAAGAGCAAAAAGCATCTCAGGCATAAATTCTTCATGAGGGGAACGTGTTTTTAAAGCAATAAAAGTAGTTCAAAAATCACTCTGGCATCTAACAAAGCCTGTTAAATTTTACTTTGCCTTTACGGGGATAAGAATTACAGGCCTTAAATTTGTTTAAACATTTAAAATAGAAATGATGAAGGTAGAAATATGGTCGGATGTGATGTGCCCGTTTTGTTATATAGGCAAACGCAGGTTCGAGGAAGCACTGGCCGGCTTTGAAGGCAAAGAACAAATTGAGATAGAATGGAAAAGCTTTCAGCTAAACCCCGACCTTAAAACCAACCCCAATATCAGCATTAACCAGTACCTGGCCGATATAAAAGGATGGACGCTTGACCATGCCGAACAGATGAACGACCATGTTACCCAAATGGCAGCGCAGGCCGGCCTTACTTATAACTTCAGCAAATCGGTTGTGGCTAATAGTTTTAATGCGCACAGGTTAGCTCATCTGGCCAAAAAGCATGGATTAGGAGACGCTGCCGAAGAAGCTTTGTTCAGGGCATATTTTACCGAAGGCCGCAATATTGATGATACCGAAACTCTTATTGAAATGGGTACGGCGATTGGCCTGAACGCTGAAGAAATTAAACAAATGCTTGAAAGCGACACCTACGCCGACGAGGTAAAACACGATATTGCCGAAGCTCAATATTTAGGAGTGCGTGGTGTTCCGTTTTTTGTAATGAACCGCAAATATGCCGTATCAGGGGCACAGGAGGTGGCCGTATTTAAAGATACCCTTGCAAAAGCCTTTACCGGCTGGCAGGAAGAAAACCCCAAACCAGCATTTGATACGATCGAAGGCGAATCATGCAGCCCCGATGGCGACTGTAAATAATTGAAAAAATTGTAAACTTTTCTTAACATTATTTGTATCAAATAGTTTTTCTCCTACGTACAAAGAGCTAAAATACTTATATTTAAACCGTTAAAACCATAAACTATCACTCTTTGTATATATGAAAAAAATTTACTGTAAAGTAATTACCCTTCTTTTAATAGCAGCTTCGGTAAGTAGCTGCAAACTTGACCCACCGCTCGGGCCGGATAAAGAAACAAAAGCAATTGCCGTTGTCCCTACCACAGGTACAGGAACCGGGACGGGTACGGGTACGGGTACCGGCACTGGCACTGGCACTGGAACGGGTACCGGGACGGGCACGGGAACCGGAACTGGAACTGGAACGGGTACAGGAACCGGGACGGGCACGGGAACAGGTACAGGTACAGGAACTGGAACTGGCACAGCTGACGACGGCTCTGATTACCCGGCTACTTCGCAAGGAACCATCTCCTACCAGGTTGATGGAGGTGCCAAGGTTGTAAAGAGCGGCCCTATGCTTACATCTATAGATCAAAGTCCGATATCTACTACCGGAACTACTATGATTTCGTACATCAATGGTAATGGTTCGGATATATTTCAGTTAGGAGCCAATACAGTGGTCGCAGGCACCTATGATCTAATAGATTTGAATGTTAATTTGGGTGCAAATATAGATGCTACTTTTTTCGGTGGCAAAGTTAAGTTTACAACGTTAAATCATTCAAGCGCAAGCAAAGGAAATGCAGTAGGTACTTTCAGGGCCGAGTTTAAAAACCTGAATACCGGTATATCATATGTCGTTGTTGGCTCCTTTAATGTAAAAACTTAACAATATAAAGCAAGATTATAGAAGCGTTCGCTTTCAGTCAATTACAGGCTAAGCGAGCGCTTTTCCGTTTATATAGTGTTTAATTCACGTAAAAGTAAAAAACGATTTAGCTTATTAAAAGTACAATTAATTGCCTTATATTTGTGGCAATTAACCATAGTGTCATTTAGACACTATGGCAATACTAAAACATGAACAATATCCCACAAAAAACAGATACCATTAACAAGTTAACGCTCCGCATTGCCGTGGGTGCTATGTTTTTTATGGCGGGGTTAAGTTTCTCAAGCTGGGCATCACGCATTGCTACTGTTCAGCAAAATTTAGGTTTATCAGACGCCGGTTTGGGTGCCGTGTTATTCGCCCTGCCGGTTGGCCTCATGTGTTCCCTGCCTTTCTCGGGCTGGATCATCACCAAAATAGGCAGTAAAAAACTCGTTATCGCCGCGCTGTTGGTTTACGCTGCTGCATTGGTAAGTTTAGGCCTCGCACAAAATACTTTTCAGCTTATCATCTGCCTGCTTTGTTTCGGCTTTGCAAGCAATTCTGTAAACATTGCGGTAAACACACAGGCAGTGGCTACCGAGCAGCTTTATCAAAGGCCTATTATGGCATTTTTTCATGGCTTGTGGAGCCTGGCCGGTTTTACCGGGGCAGGTATAGGTACGTTCATGATAGCCAACGGCATTATCCCTTTTCATCATTTTTCGTTAATGCTGATCGTGATAGCGATTGGCGTGGCCGTAGCTGCCCGTTACCTGAAAGATGATCAAGTAACCGACTCCGGGCCTGTGTTTGTAATGCCCGATAAATCGCTCATCAAATTAGGTATTATAGCCTTCTGTTCCATGATTTGCGAAGGCGCTATGTTCGACTGGAGCGTGATCTACTTCAAAAAAGTAGTACTGGCCCCCGAGGCGTTGGTTGGCATAGGCTTTACTACATTCATGTTCACCATGGCAGGCGGCCGTTTTGTGGCCGATTGGTTTGCTCACAAATTTGGCTTAAAACGCACCTTACAAGTTAGCGGCTCATTAACCGCAACAGGTTTGCTAATAGCGGTAGCTTTCCCTTATGTTTATACGGCCATGGCCGGTTTTTTACTGGTTGGTGCCGGTGTATCATCTGTAGTGCCTATGGTATACAGCGCTGCCGGCAAATCAAAAACTATGTCGCCGGGCGTTGCACTGGCTGCAGTATCAACTATTGGTTTTATGGGCTTTTTAGTCGGTCCGCCGGTTATCGGTTTTATAGCAGGAATTGCTACCCTCAGGGCCTCTTTTATCCTGATTGCCTGTATGGGAATTTCGGTAGTAGTGGTATCAACAATGGCCAAAATTGATTCGGATAATACCAAAGAGGAATTACCCAACGATACAACAACCGTTGATTTTAGTCCTCCTGTTCCAAATCCGCAGCGGCAGGGTTAAGCAGGTATTCAAACTGCTCGTACCCGTTGTGAAAAATAAACTTCAGCCTTTCCTTCGGTAAATTAATATCCAAGGCCATCAGCGCAAGTGTTTCGGGCAGGTTATCCCTTATTAGTTTAAGGTCTGTAACATGCGGCATCTCCACAAAAATATCATCCCCCTGCGGCTTGATCTCCCAACCATTTAAATGAGCGTTTTTCAATGTACTTATCCATTTTTGCTGATAGTTATTCATAATATCCGGTTTCATTGATAAATGTTTTATGGCCGGGTTTTGTTTTAATCCGATGTAATTGGCAGATCATCTCACCAAAAAATCAAACTTAATCCCTATTTTAGGCATCTATGAAACAAAGCTACCCTATTGATAAAATCACGCAGCCGGTAAGCAAATTCATAAACCAGGAACATACCGGCGGCATAGTGCTTTTTATCAGCGTAATTGTGGCTATCGTATGGGTAAACTCGCCTTTTCAGCTCAGTTACCACCAACTTTGGGACCTCAAACTATCGCTCGGTTTTGATAAATATGTTTTAAACCATCCGCTGCACCTTTGGATCAACGACGGCCTTATGGCTTTATTTTTCTTTGTGATAGGCCTCGAGTTAAAACGCGAGTTTATGGCCGGCGAACTATCCTCTGTAAAAAAGCTTCACTCCCTATGTTTGCCGCATTGGGCGGAATGCTGGTGCCTGCTTTCATCTTTTTCCTTTTTAATACAGGTAAGCCATCGGCCCATGGCTGGGGAATTCCGATGGCTACAGATATAGCCTTCGCACTGGCTTTACTATCTATGGCGGGCAAACATATTCCATCCTCTGTAAAAGTTTTCCTATCAGCATTGGCCGTTGCCGATGACCTTGGCGCGGTATTGGTAATTGCCCTGTTTTACAGCAGTCACATAGCGCTTGTACCACTTACCTTTGGGGTTTGGCTGCTGGTGCTGCTGCTTATCGGCAATAAAATGGGGATCAGGAGTACTGCTTTTTATTTGATCATAGGCTTCGCTGTTTGGATAGCTTTTTTACTTTCGGGCGTCCACGCAACTATTGCGGGTGTATTGGTGGCTTTTACTATTCCTGCCCGTACCCGCATCAGCGAGATCAGTTACACCCAATCTGTAAAGCAATACCTTACCGATTTTGAAAACGAGCAACCAAACAACAGCACGCTTATAACGCCCGGACAGCACCACATTATTGATAAAATAAAAAAGCTGAGCCTTGACGCCGAAACACCGCTGCAAAAAATTGAACACACCCTGCATCCCTGGGTAGCTTTCGTCATCATGCCGCTTTTTGCTTTAGCCAACGCCGGGATTATTGTTAGCCATGACTTTTTCTCGTCACTGGCCAACCCTGTTAGCATGGGTGTGGCTATAGGCCTGCTTGCCGGCAAGTTTACAGGTGTATTGCTCTTTACCTGGTTCATGGTAAAATTTGGCGCACAATTACCCGCAGGCTCATCCTGGAAACAAATGACAGGTGTGGCTTTGCTTGCAGGCGTAGGTTTTACCATGTCCCTTTTTATATCGGCATTAGCCTTTGATCATGTCGAAATGATTGACCAGGCCAAGTATGGGATCCTGTTAGCGTCCTTGCTGGCCGGGATATCGGGGGTAGCTGTTTTAAGCAAAAAGCCGAAGACTTAAAGCATAAAGCCAAAATGAATGTATTATCCACCTCCTCTATGAACCATGAACTATCATCCATGAACCGCAAGGCTACTGCTTCCAATTTGGCTTACCATAAATGCCCAGTGGTGTTATGCGGTTTTGGAAAATGGTTTGCGGGCTATTATAAAACTTTATAAAATCACCGGCGCTGGTTTGGCCGGGGTAGGGAACGTAATAATGATGATCGTTTCCGTTGCGCCATGCCATTACGTAGGATACTTTATGCTTAGCGAGGGCTTGCAGTAATATATCCGTCCACCAGTTGGGCATGGGGATACCTTCATAGCCGGTTTCGGGCAGGCATGCTATTTTATGGTGTTTTACAGCGATGCCATCAACAATGGCAAGGCGTTGATCCAGCTTAGCTTGAAAACGCTCAACGCTTTGCGTACAATAATTATCAAAGCCTATAAAATCCGCGTAAGCATCGCCGGGATAGCGTTCCAAAAACTCATCTTCCGATTCAAAATCAGCCGCCGAATATACGATGAGCAAGTTATGCAGCTTCTTTTTATCCCGCAGGTAATCGATAGTAAAACGCCACAGGGCTTTAAATTCATCGGGGGTACAGGTGTTTTTGCACCACCAAAACCAATTGCCCGTAAGTTCATGAAATGGCCGGAACAATATCGGGATAGCCTCGCCTTCCGGGCCTTTCATATCAGCTAAATAATTGGCCGCACGATCAAGATACTCAATATATACATTATGAAACGCGCCGCCGGGGATAAGATCTTTTACGGTATGCTGCGTGGTATCCCAGGCGGTTTTGCCATTGGCCGGGTTATCCATATGCCAGCAAAATGTATTGATGCCGCCGCGCGCGTAAACATCCTTAACAAACTGCTTCTGCTGTTCAAAGGCGATTCCGTTAATATCGTGAATGCTGTCGTGCTCAATCCTGGCCAAATCCCAACCACACAGGGCCGGGTATGATCCGGTAACAGTCTTAACATCTGAGCGGCCTGGTTCATTACGCCATCCCACACCATAGGCCAGGTCATCATGGTGGCCAAATATTACCCCCACGTTAAGCAGCCGCTGCATACTGTAAAAAAGCTGCCGGGTTTCGGTTGTGGCGTGCTTATCGGCAGGTTCAAACAGCTGCGCCATAGCGGTTGAACTATGGATCAGCAGGTATAAAACAGCAATCCTTCTAAAAAATTTTATCATAATCACTGCCGCTAAGTTAAACCATTTGAAGCCTTGCTTTACGGCTAATTTATCGGGCCTATACGCCTGATAATTTCAATACATGCACGGCTGTTATGATAGGGGCATTTCCAAAGCCCTGCTTTGTCCTCGCCGGGCATAATACTGCCATCGGCTTTGATACCCCAAAACCATTCACCGTTTTGTTTATCAAGTATTTTATCTTTTATAAAAGCCCAGTTTTTAAGGACCAAATGAAAGTATTTATCATTACCGCTAACCTGCCAGGCATTGTAAAAACCTACCATAGCTTCGGCCTGTACCCACCAGTGTTTTTCTTTGATGAGACGACCATTTGCCGGTTCATATTCATACCATAAGCCACCATCAACATCTAAACCCTGTATAGTTGCTTCTGCTATCGCGATGCAAGTGCTGCTGACCTTCTCGATCATTTCCTGATTACCAATAACTTCGGCGGCCTCCAGTAAAAGCCAGGTGGCTTCAATATCGTGCCCGTACGATATGGTTTCTGACCGGCGGTTCCAATCCTCATCAAAAAACAGCACGAGGTGCCTGGTTCCAGCATCAATAAAATGATCAAAAAAATTATTGATCAGGGTTTCAATCTGCTGTTTAAGTCCGCCATCGGGCCAGATGCGGTACAGGTTGGTATAAGCTTCCAGTACGTGCAGATGGGTGTTCATGGTCTTTTTCTCGTTGGCATCCTTAGCGCTTAGCCTAAGATCGCCGAGCGGCTGCCAATCGCGCGTGAAAGCTTCGAGATAACCCGTTTTATCCTTGTCGTAGCTTTTATTGATCAAAAGATGATAGAGGCCGATGGCTTCCTGCTTTACCCTTTCCGATTTCGAAGCTATATAATATTCACTCAGCGCGTAAATGGTAAAGGCATTGGCATATACCTGTTTTTTAGTATCCGGCATATCGCCTTTGTAATCAACCGACCAATACACGCCGCCAAACTCATCATCAACAAAATGAGCTTTGATATAATCATAGGCCCGCTTAGCTGCCTGTAAATAAACTTCATCAGGATTTTGATTATAAGCAGCAGAAAAACTCCACAGGATGCGCGCGTTTAAGACCGAACCTTTGGGGGCACCGGGAGTAACCTGGTTATCATTGTTAATCTTGCCCCAAAAACCACCGTTTACTTCATCTACAGTATAATTAAGCCAATAGTTGAGGATATTTTTCAGCTCACCTGTTAGCTCATTGCTGAAGATAGCAAGCTGATGATTTGAAACAGTATTTGATAGTTGAAGCATGTTTAAATCTCTGTTCAGGCGCCGGCTCCCTGTAATTGGCCTAAAGCTTTATTTTTATCGATAATATTGTACACTGCCTGTACCGATGAGGCCGAACGCAAACCATCGGCCGGTGTGTTCATGGCATAGTCTATCAGTTTATCAATTGTAGTTGTGGCTACATGCATGCGGGTATCTGAGGACGCATAATAAACATAAACCGATCCGTTATCATCGGCTATCCAGCCATTACAGAACACTACATTTGATACATCGCCAATACGCTCCTCACCAACCGGGGCCAAAAAATAACCTGCTGGTTGGTAAAGTACTTTAGTAAGGTCATGAAGGTCGGTCATAAACATGTACAACACATAACGTAAACCAGCAGCTGTATTGCGTACGCCATGCGCCAGGTGCAGCCAGCCTTTTTCCGTTTTGATTGGCGCCGGGCCCTGGCCATTCTTGGCTTCGTAAACGGTATGGTAGCTTTTATTGTGGATGATAGTTTCGTGGTCAACAACCGCGTTCTCCATAGTGTCGCACAAGCCAAAACCTATTCCACCGCCGGTCCCTGCACTGATAAAACCATCCTGCGGACGGGTATACAAGGCATACTTACCATCAACAAACTCGGGGTGTAATACTACGTTGCGCTGCTGGGGCGAGTTGGTTTTCAGATCGGGCAGGCGCTCCCATTTTACCAGGTCCCTGGTACGCGCAATACCGCAGGCCGCTATCGCCATCGACTGATCATATGACGGAGCTTCAGGGTCACGGCGTTCGGTACAAAACAGGCCATAGATCCAGCCATCTTCATGCTGGGTAAGGCGCATATCGTACACATTGGTATCGGGTTCATCGGTTTGGGGCAGTTCAACCGGGTAATCCCAAAATTTAAAACCATTGATCCCATCAGCACTTTCGGCCACAGCGAAAAATGATTTCCGATCGGCGCCTTCAACCCTTGCTACCATCAGGTATTTGCCGTTAAACTTTATAGCGCCGGCATTAAAAACGGCGTTAATACCAAAACGTTCCATTAAATGAGGGTTGGTTTTAGCATCAAGATCATACCGCCACTCAAGCGGGGTATGGGCGGCAGTAAGCACAGGATATTTAAACCGGCAAAAAATACCGTTGCCTGTTTCCTCAACCTGGTTTTGCCGGTTAATCAATTGAGCTTGTTCGGCCTGTAGTTGAACGAGCCTTTGGTTAAATTCCTGCGTCATATAGTTTTCTATCAATAGTCCTTTAATTTATTCCACCATGTTTTTTTCAGTATGGTAATAGTAACCACCAGTATGGCTATGGTAACTATGAGTGATGCTTTTTGTGCCAGTATCAGGTACATGGGCAGTATGGTAAGGCAGCATTGTGTAATAGTGCCTATAACCACGTTGAACATGTTTAGCTTAAAGTTTTTGTTGGGCACAAATGATGGATCTTTCTCCATTACCAAAGCCTTAATAGGCCCCCAAAAGCCCCATGGCCTTACGGTGGTATAAAATGACCGCAACACGGTCATATCCGTTGGCGCTGTAGCGTACGAGCCGATAACCGAGCCCCCCAGCGAGATGGCAAACAGCACCGGGAACCAGTACAACAGTTGGACCGAAGGGATAATAAGCGAGAATATCATGGCTGACAAAATCCCCGAAAGCATGCCGTAAAAAAAACCGTTGGCATTAAAGCGCCACCAATGCCATTTAAGTACATTACTGGCTATATAACCGCCATAAAGTGCCGATACTATCCATTGCAGCACACTATTCACATCCTTTACAAAAAAGCCGAGTATCACGCCCACCGCTACCACAAAAACCCCCACCATGTAGTTGGCGGTGATGATTTTTTTGGTAGATGCCCTTGGATTGATGTATTTGAGGTAGATATCATTCACAATATAAGCCTGCGCCGCGTTCATGGTACCGCTGAAGGTGCTCATGAAAGCCCCAAGCAAGCCGGCCAGCAGCAAGCCAACCAAACCAACGGGCAAAAAGCTGTTGATCACGGCCGGCAGGATGCGTTCAAAATCAATAGCCCCTTTGGCGTCTTTCAAATCCATTTGGTGATAAAAAAGTACGCCCAGGATAGTTAAACTCACAATAAGCGAATAACGGATAGGCAGCAGGATGATATTTACAAAGCCGCTCATTTTGCTGGCCTCTTCGGGCGAGCGGGTGGAGAGGATCTTTTGCATATCATAATTGGGTGCGGGCCCGGCCACTGCCGCGAAGAAGCCTTTAAAAGTCATCATCATAAAAAACAGGCCGAACAGCGAATAGCCATCTTCTTTGATCTTGTTATTTACCTCGTTGATGATCCCCGTCCAGCTGAGGCCAAGATTTTTACCAAAAAAAGGGCTATACCAGCCATCGGGCACATTGAGGTGGTTGCCGCTGAGTTTGCCTGCAGCTATGAAACTGATCCACACGCAGGCCACCGTCATAATGCCGTACTTGATCATATCGCCCAGTACAATACTATGCATGCCGCCTATGATAGAATAAAACATGGCGAATAGCGTAAATATGATCCCGTACATATGCGGTACATACTGAGGCGCCACGTGGAAGGGCACGTAAGCTTTAACCAGGTCCCAGGGAATAAATATTTCAATGAACTTGCCCAAACCAATAAACCCATAAGCCAGGAAGCCAAAACAGCTCAAAAGCGCGAAAGCGATAACCACCACATTTGAACCTGTTACTCCCGGCCCGGTTTTACCGAAACGGGTTGCCAGCCATTCGGCCCCGGTAGCGGCGTTTGACCGGCGCAGCCAGCGCGACAGGTACATCATCAAAAACACCTGGTTAAATACGGGCCATAGCCAGGGGATCCAGATGCTTTTCATGCCATAAACAAAGCACAGGCTTACCATCCACATGGTGCCGCTGATGTCGAACATATCGGAGGCATCGCTTAAACCCAGTTTATACCAGGGTAAAGATTTGCCGCCCAGCATGTAGCTTTCCTTATTTTCGCGAGCTTTTTTACGGTACCATAAACCAATAAAAATGGTGCTCAGCAGGTATAAAACTATAATGGCAACATCAAGTAAGTGTAACTTCATCTTGTCTGAATCGGAATTTACAGAATTTTTGAATTAACAGAATTAAAATAATCCAGTACATAAAGGCTGATAGGGCGATGTTCAAGCATTCTGAAAATTCTTAAATTCTGAAAATTCTGATCCTAACGGTCATTACTCAAAAATGAATTTATTATCAGCAACTTTATAATACTTTTTTAACCTTATATTTAACTTTATCGATAGGCTGATACATTTTTAACCAGCCATAAAGCCAAATAAATACCAGTTAAATAAATACGCGGTTTCCGGTATAGGTTTCCCTGAATTCTTTGGGAATACACATTTTTTTACGCTTAAAAATCCTGTTAAAATTGGAGATATTGTTAAAGCCGCATTTATAGGCAATTTCGGCTACCGTGGTTGTAGAGTCAATAAGCATCCTGGAAGCATGCCCAAGCCTGATCTCGTTCAAACTGTCAATAAAGGTTTTGCCCGTGCGCTTTTTGATAAACCTGCTAAATGAAGCTTCGGGCATATTGGCAATTTTAGCTACTTCGGCAAGGGTGATTTGCTTGTTATAGTTAATATTCATGTGCTCAAACACTTTTTCGATGCGGCGGCTATTGTAGTAAAACTTCTCATTTGTAAAGCTTGGATCCGACAGCATTTTCATATTGCGGGAAATTGACAGGTCATGAAGAATGGACAGAAGCTCTAATACGGAGTCAAAACCGCTCTTTTTATCCAATTGCATAATCCTGTCTTTAAGCGCGTAAATGGTTTCCGATGAGAAAGAAATCCCCCTTTGCGAGCGCTCGAGCATGCTTTTTACAAAACTTAACTGATTTCGCTTCAGAAACTTTTCATCAAACAGATCCTTATGAAACTGGATGGTAACTTCAGTTATATCTTCGCTTTGACATTGGTGCGTAAACCAGGCATGGTATAAGTTTGGGCCTATCAGCGCCAGCTCTACTTCTTCAATAACCTCAATATGGCCACCTACTACCCTTTTGGCCCCTTTGGCGTTGATAATTAAATTAAGCTCGTATTCGTCATGATAATGAAGTGGAAAATCAAATTTCTTTTTTACCCTCGAAAAAATAGTAAAACAATCACTTGGCGTTAGCGGAGTTATCTCCCGCATTACATTACTTGTAGTCATAAAATCCCACTAAAATAAGTTTACTAATTAATGATACTAATTTAACACTTTTATACTTTCAAAATGTCAATTAAACAATTAATTATTAATTTTCGTTACTTCATCGCCTATTATGTCTCCTTACAGCACCGTAACCAATTAAAATGTGCCTGTATGGTTTAACGTTAGTGTATGGCAAAATCACAGTTAACCTCACTATCTGATAATTTGCCGTTAATATCAAGCCGTGAAAACTCAAATGAATTTGGCAGCGAGTTTTAAAATGCCCGACAATACAGTATAATATAAGGCAACTTATCAAAATTTTACACTTCATTAACTAATATTTTAGGGGCTGTACTGCGCTATATAAATTTTAACTTTTAGGTTTGCAGACAAATTGGTTTAAACATTTAACCCAAACGGTCAAAGGTTTATTTAGCCGTAATTTAATCTGTCATTAATACTGTATTGATAATTTGCCGGCAGAGATTTTGGCCGGCCTTTTGCTACAGCATTTTATAATTGATTTAGCATCAAATGTACTTTTAATGCACGGGCAAGATGTAATACTTTTTTTCATTATTTAGTTTTAAATTACCAAAAACGTTTAAATTACTACTGTAAACACTCAAAATAAAGCATCGATACCTAATACTTTTATGTCATTTTATCAATTAAACAAACTCTTTTTAAAACGATTTAAAAAGTTGCCCAAAGTATCTTAGTGAAATAAAACACGGTACAGCAAACAAACACCTGCGGGTTTTGTAGAGTTACCATACGCATATACAAGTACATTTTTAATGGACAATACGCAAAGCATAACCAGGCATACAAACAAAAGATTCGTGAAGCTTAAACAAAGCCTGAGCGACTTTTTTTAACGCTTTATCGCATAAACCAGTTTATCATCCGCTTTTTTAAAGAAGCTTTTGTACCGCCTTTTGAACTTAAGGAAGTTATACGCCAGTGTTATGAAGTAGGTGTGCGTTCATTTACCCTGATATCGGTTACGGGTTTTATTGTGGGGGTTATATTTACCAAGCAATCAAGGCCATCGTTATCACAATTTGGCGCCGAATCGTGGTTGCCCTCGCTGGTATCCATAGCCATTATGCGTGCGCTTGCCCCATTAGTTACCGCGCTGATAGCGTCAGGAAAAGTAGGCTCAAGCATTGGCGCCGAGCTGGGGTCCATGCGCGTTACCGAGCAGATAGACGCGATGGAAGTATCGGGCACCAAACCATTTAAATACCTGGTATGTACCCGCGTACTGGCTACCACGCTTACTATTCCAATTTTATCAACCTATACAGGCTTTGTGGCTTTATTTGGTGGGTATTTAAATGTAACCATGAACGAAGGCACCACCTGGACAACTTTTATACAGGAAGTTTTTGAGCCGCTAACCTTTACCGATTTTGTGGCATCGCTTATAAAATCAATTGTATTTGGCTTTACCATTGGCATTGTGGGCTGCTACCAGGGCTATAACTCCAATAAAGGAACCGAAGGCGTAGGTAAAGCAGCAAACGGCGCGGTAATTACCGCCATGTTCCTGGTGTTTATTGAAGAAGTTATTATTGTACAAATAACCGGCTGGTTCCGCTAATTTATGGAAGTATGAAAAAGGCAGCAGTACAGACAGATCATAATAACCCGGTTATCAGCATCAGGGGCTTAAAAAAGCGTTCCAGGATTATGCCGTACTCCGCGGTATCGACCTTGACCTTTACCAGGGCGAAAACCTTGTGGTGCTTGGCCGATCAGGTACAGGTAAGTCGGTACTGATTAAGATCATATCGGGTCTGCTTAAACCCGATGAGGGAATGGTAAAAGTATTTGGCCAGGATATCGCTCATATTACCGAAGATGACTTACAGAAATTACGCATCCGTATCGGCTTTTCGTTTCAGAACAGTGCTTTGTACGATAGTATGACCGTGCGTAAAAACCTGGAATTCCCGTTGGTGCGTAACAAACGTAACCTTACCCGCGGGGAGATCAATACCGCGGTTGAAACGGTGCTTGACGCGGTTGGACTTTCGCAAACCATCAACCAGATGCCATCCGAACTTTCGGGCGGGCAGCGTAAGCGTATCGGCATTGCCCGCACGCTGATCCTGAACCCCGAGGTTATGCTGTATGATGAACCCACCGCCGGCCTTGACCCCATCACCTGTATCGAAATCAATGACCTGATTAACGAGGTGCAGCAGCGTTACAATACATCATCCATCATCATAACACATGACCTTACCTGCGCCAAGCAAACCGGCGACAGGATAGCCATGCTCTTAGACGGGCAGTTTCAGCGCACCGGCACTTTCGACGAGGTGTTTAACACCACCGATAGCCGGGTGAAACCATTTTACGATTACAACTTTATTGAATAACAACAATTAGATAAGATATACCATTATCATGGATCCAGCAGAAAACAGAAAATCGATCATAGTAGGCATATTCCTGGCACTTGGGCTCGTATTGTTCATATTAGGGGTATTTACACTGGGCGGCCAGCAAAAAGCCTTTGTTAAAAATATAAAACTAAGCGCCAGATTTACCGACGTTGCCGGTTTAAAGAAAGGGAACGCCATTTGGTTTTCGGGCGTTAAAGTAGGCACTATCAGTGCTATCAAATTCATTGGCCCATCAGAGGTTGAGGTTTATATGAATGTTGACGAGGCTACGCAGCAATATATCCGTCGTAACGCAAAGGCCAAAATAGGATCAGATGGTTTAATAGGTAATAAGCTTATTGTAATAGAAGGCGGTACCCCGCAGGCTCCGGTAATTGAAGATGGTGATGTATTGCAATCAGAAAAAATGCTGTCAACCGATGATATGCTTAAAACCCTGCAGGACAATAACCAAAACCTGTTAGCCATCACCAACGATTTTAAATCACTAAGCCATAACATATTGCAAGGCAAAGGCACTGTAGGCGCTTTATTGGCCGACAGTACCATGGCCATACAACTACGTGGCGCTATGCGTAACCTGCAGGCCACCACCCAAAGCGCGGCTTTAATGGCTGTACAGCTTAATAAGTTTAGCCAAAAAATTAATACCAAAGGCGGTCTTGCCGATAAAATGCTTACGGACACAGCTACCTTTGCCCAAATTAAACAGGCGGTAGGCCAACTGCAGCAAACCGCTGCAAATGCTTCAACGCTTACTAGCAACCTTACCAAAGCAAGCAATAAGCTTAATAGCACAGATAATGCGCTGGGAGTATTGTTAAACGATCAAAAAGCAGCAGTACAAACACAATCGGCCATTAATAACCTGCAGGCAGCATCTATCAAATTAAATGATGACCTGGAAGCCGTTCAGCATAACTTTTTCCTGAGAGGTTTTTTCAAGAAGAAAGAAAAAGCAAAAGCTGATAGTTTGAAAGGAAAATAGTAATTACTTAAAAACTTATTTCTATTTCCTTTTTTAGTGACTACTGTTCGCAGATTACCTTCTATAAAAAATGTCGTTTCGATAGGGCCGGGGTGCGCGTAGGTACCGGGGCAAAAGAGAAATCTCGTGCCGTTGTTGGTGTTGTCACCAACAACTTTTTTGCCTGTTTTATCTCTAATAATCACGAAATCACCATTTGCTATCCACGTAGTAATTGAGCGGCGCGGAGTTGTTGGCGACAACACCAACAACGGCGAGGTTTATCAGGCGTATAATATTTCTCACCCGTTCCTCGTTTCGAAATTACAATTACTTTCGTTTGATAACCCCTCAAAAAAATGCGTTCCGTATCTCACCCCGGAACGCAATCTCGACAACATCTCATTGATATCGATCAACTAAACCAGGTTAAATCTCAGCCTGTACTTTAGTATACACGCATATCGTGCCATTGTTTTAAATAATTAAAAACCAATATTTTAAGCAAAAAAACATTCGCTCCAAGTGTCTGATTCTGCACATATCATGTTCAATTACGGTCATATAATCGGTTAATGCAGGTCTTTCCCTTTTTTTAAATTTTATTTTCACCTCAGCTCCGAATCAAGTACCAGCGAAACATGTTGCAGCCCGATAGTCACCATCAATGATATTTACAATACAAATAATACACCAGTTTAATCACGAAGGCCCCATCACTCTTCACACTCCCGCACAAATCATTCATTAACTTAAAATATAATTTTTTTATATATTTGATTAAATATTGAACTTATACTATTCTTTAATTGACTCCTGATTTGAAGCCGCAGTTACAAACGCCTGCCCCCCTCAGCCAGAGCAAGGCGGCGGTTATACGAACCCTGTATGACAACTATGCCGCAACGCTTTTAGGCTATATTTTTGAGGTGGTGCAAAACCAGTTGGTAGCTGAGCAGTATCTTATTGCTGTTTTTAACGATGTACCTAACGAAATAGAAGAGCTTTCAAAAACAGATATGAACGTATTTTGCCGCCTGCAGACAATGGCGCGCCAAAAAATGGCTGATTTTTTTGAAACACCAGATAATGATACCGGCAAAAAAGCAGAACAGTGTATGCCATTCTTAAATAATAAACCTATTAGCCTGATGACACCATTACAGCGTCAGGTTTTTTGCGATATTTATTATCAATGCAAAACAACATCGCATATTGCAAAAGAACTGAACAAAACAGCGGAAGAAATAAGGAAAATATTAAAAGAATGTTTTACCATTATCAGGAACGGGAGGAACGATGAAAAAATACATTGACAGCGGCATTCTTGAAGTTTTTGTAATGGGCGCAGCTACCGACGAGGAAGTAAGGGAGCTAATGTACATGAAGGCCAAGCATCCGGAAGTGGAGGAAGCCCTGAAGCAACTGGAAACTGACATGGAAAAGCTTGCAGGTGAAATGGCTATTGCACCGCCTCCGCATATGTGGGAAAAGATAGAAGATGAGATAGACGGCCTTATCCACCAGGGAAATCCGGCACAACCAATTAAATTCCGCACTTCAGACGATGGCCGTAATAAGCATAAAAAAACACCTCCCGAAGATCAATTCATCCCGATTGAATCGGAATCGAACCATATGCGCCTGCATAAATCGTGGCGCTGGGTCTTTGCTGCTGTGTTTGTGTTAGGGAAGATCTTTTTAGGCTTCGCGATATATTTTTACCTTGAAAACCGTCAAACCAGGCAACAATTACAGGAGTTAAAAACCGAGATCAGGGAATTGAAGAAAAGATAGAGGTTGGTGGTTGGAAATTAGAGGTTAGATTTATTTAAAAAAACATTTGAGGTATCCCGAGGGATGCCTTTTTTGTTGTTTATTAAACCACCACCTCTTAACTTTAACTTATGGAAAACGACTATCTAACCAGTGTAAAAAAGCAGTTTGCCTATTACAAATCCCTCGGCGAAAAAACGTTTGAACAGCTTACCGACAGAACAATTATATTGGCAATACAACCCCGAATCAAACAGCATTGCCATGATCGTGAAGCACATGTCAGGCAATATGATTTCCCGATGGACTGATATTTTTACTACTGATGGCGAAAAACCCACCCGTAACCGGGAAGCTGAATTTACCCCTTCTACCCCCACCCGCCAAACAATTACCGAAACCTGGGAACAGGGATGGCAATGCCTTTTTGATACGCTTGATAAACTAACCGCCGACGATCTCGGTAAGATCGTCTATATCCGCAACCAGGGCCATACAGTTATGGAAGCCATTAACCGGCAGCTGGCCCATTACCCCTACCACGTTGGCCAGATAGTTTTTTTAGGTAAGATGTTGTGCAATGAAAACTGGCATTCATTATCTATCCCGAGGGGGCAATCTGAAAACTATAATGCAGATAAGTTCGCCCAGGAAAAACGGAAAGTTCATTTTACTGATGAGAAATAGTTTATCTATCATCAAGTAGTTAAGCTGTCTAAAAACGATAATTATTGAATGTAGAGGCGCATAATTGCGTCTCCTGCTTGCAATTTACGTTACCTGATACGCTTTTGAAATCGGCTTGTCCTTCGGGAGACGCAATTATGCGTCTCTACAAAAAATATTTTCCTTCATTTTTTAATAATACCACAGAACGCTCAACTTTCAATCTCAGCTCTAAAACATTTTCCAAATAAATTTCCGCAACCAATTAATTGCATTTATATTGCAATCGAACGGTTGCAAAAAAAGATTTTATGAGAAGAGATGTATTTCAGGCCATTGCCGATCCTACCCGCAGGGCCATCATTAGTTTGCTTGCTTTGCAGGCTATGACACCCAATGCCATTGCCGAACATTTTCAAAGCAGCCGGCAAGCTGTATCCAAGCATATCCAAATCCTGAGCGAATGCCAGCTGGTTAATCAAAAACAAACCGGCCGCGAAATTTATTATCATTTTAACGCTCAAAAAATGAAAGAAGTGGATGTTTGGATGGACCAGTTCCGCGCCCTGTGGGAAACCCGTTTTAGCCAGTTAGATAACGTACTACAAAACCTAAAAAACAAACAGTCATGACAAACAACGAAACCGTATTTACCAAAGACCTGCAAAACAGACGGCTTAATGTGGTAAGAACTTTTGACGCGCCACTCAATTTAGTATGGCAGGCATGGACCGAAAGTGAAATTCTTGACCAGTGGTGGGCACCAAAACCTTATCGCACCGAAACAAAAACCATGGATTTTAGGGAAGGCGGCTACTGGTTATACCAGATGGTTGGCCCGGAGCATACTGAACATCCAACATGGTGCAAGGAAGAGTATAAAACCATCGTAGCTCCGCAAAAAATTGCCAATGCTGTTTCCTTTTGTGACGAAAATGCTGTAACCAATACCAATTTCCCTGTTATGAACTGGGAGAAGAACTTTACCGGCAAGGGTGAGCATACTACCGTTAACATCGATATCTATTTTGACAAAGTGGAAGATATGCAAACCATTGTTGGTATAGGCTTCCAGGAAGGCTTCACTGCCGGCTTAAGCAACCTTGATCATTACCTGAGCACAGCTTTCAGAATCAGGAAAGATCTGAAACCGGGCAATGCTGCAAGGGTTACCACTTATTTAAATTTCCCCGGAAACACTGAAGAGGCTTTAACCTTTTACAAAGAGGTTTTTAAGGGTGAGTTTACAGGTAAAAAACTCACGCGGTTCAGCGATATAGAGTTACCGGCTGAGGTCCGGATGAACGAAGCTGATAAAAAATTGATCATCCACGGCGAACTTACCATTATGGGAGGCCACGTACTGATGGCTACCGACGCGCCGGAGAGTATGGGCTTTAAACTGCAGACCGGCAATAATATGCACATCAACGTTGAACCCGAAAGCCGCGAAGAAACCGAGCGCCTGTTCAACGAACTTTCGGTTGGTGGTGTGGTTACTATGCCATTGAGCGATATGTTCTTTGGGGCATACTTCGCGGAGCTTACGGATAAATACGGTATTAACTGGATGCTGAATTATCAGAACGTTTGAACCGGGATTTGGGGGGGTTGGTTTACTGGGATTTTAATTGCGATTTTAATATAGCTTAACGTCCCATCAGGGTCTCTCGCAGAGGACCCTGATGCATACACCATTCAGGTCCGCTGTTCAATCCACTTGCGCTCGTTTGCAACCTACCGTGTACCCATATCTTTTTATTAAAGAAAATGTCATTTCGAACGAGCCAGCGCAGGGAAAAGCTGGGCGCGAGGAGAAATCTTATACGCCATACATAGCGAGTTTGCTGCTTGTAGAAGATTTCTCCTCACCTCCAGCGCACCATCCCGCCCAGGGTTCGTTCGAAATGACAACTACTTTTGTTTAATCAGAAGGTTTGATAAGATATGGGTACACGGTAGGTTAAAAACGGGCGCTTAACGTGGCTTAGCGATTGCATCGCAACTCGCATTACAAATGCCGAACCATATTAAGCACTCATCACAGATGAGCGCAAGTTCATCGGCAAATCATCAAATAAAAAAATCCGAAATCCCAACTCCCAATTCCGAAATCAAAATCCTATCTTTGCCCATGCAAGAAAAAATCCTCATTCTTGACTTTGGTTCGCAATTCACCCAACTTATAGCGCGCCGTGTCAGGGAGCTCAATATTTATTGTGAGATCCACCCCTTCAATCATTATCCCGAAATTGACAGCACTGTAAAAGGTATCATCCTTTCCGGCAGCCCTTATTCTGTAAGGCAGGAAGATGCTCCTCATTTCGAGTTTGAAAAATTCCACACCACACGCCCTATTTTAGGTGTTTGCTATGGTGCTCAATACGTTGCCCATTTTCATGGCGGCGAGGTATTGCCATCAAGTACCCGTGAATATGGTCGCGCCAATCTGGAATATATCAAAAAGGAGAATCCATTATTTAAGGATGTTCCCGGTGGCTCACAGGTGTGGATGTCGCACGGCGATACCATTGCTACCATTGGCGATAACTTTGAGGTAATTGCAAGTACCGATAGCGTTAAAGTTGCCGCTTACCAGGTAACCGGAACCCAAACTTACGGCATCCAATTTCACCCGGAAGTTACCCACAGTATTGACGGTAAACAATTGCTGCAAAACTTTTTGGTTGACATTTGCGGATGCAAACAGGACTGGACACCTGACTCGTTTATCGAAACCACAGTTGCCGCTCTTCGCGAAAAACTGGGCGATGATAAAGTAGTACTTGGTTTATCAGGCGGTGTTGATTCGTCGGTTGCGGCAGTATTGCTGCACCATGCTATCGGCAAAAACCTGCATTGTATATTTGTAGATAACGGCCTTTTGCGTAAGGATGAATTTGAGCAAGTACTTGATTCATACCAACACATGGGCTTAAACATAAAAGGCATCGATGCCAAACAACGTTTTTATGACGCGCTTGCGGGCTTAACCGATCCTGAAAAGAAACGTAAAGCTATCGGCCGCGTGTTTATCGAGGTATTTGATGATGCCGCACATGAGGTACAGGATGTGAAATGGCTTGGCCAGGGCACTATTTATCCCGATGTTATCGAGTCGGTATCAGTAAAAGGTCCTTCAGCTACCATCAAGTCGCACCACAACGTTGGCGGTCTGCCTGATTTTATGAAACTTAAAGTAGTTGAACCGCTTAACACTTTGTTTAAAGATGAGGTAAGGAAAGTAGGTAAAGCTTTAGGGATCGATCCTAATATTTTAGGTCGGCACCCTTTCCCGGGCCCAGGCCTGGCTATCAGGATTTTGGGAGACATCACACCCGAAAAAGTGGCGATACTACAGGAAGCTGATGCAATTTATATAAACAATTTACGTGCTGCCGGGGTTTACGATAAAGTTTGGCAGGCCGGCGCTATATTTTTACCGGTACAGTCGGTAGGCGTAATGGGCGATGAGCGTACTTACGAAAACGTGATCTGTCTCCGTGCTGTTGAATCGGTTGACGGGATGACCGCCGACTGGTGCCATTTACCGTACGACTTGCTGGCCAAGATCAGCAACGAGATCATCAACAACGTAAAAGGAATTAACCGGGTAGTATATGATATCAGTTCAAAACCACCGGCCACTATTGAGTGGGAATAAGTGGTTACCGTTTTTTTGCATAGCCTTGCTGCTGGCCGCGTGTTCACCCAAAACGCGGCCGGTAGCAACTACCGTAAAAAACCGACTGATACCGAAAAAAGCCCGATAATACCTCCGAAAAACCGGTCAAAGCTCCGGAGCAAAAGGTGGCTACTATAGCCATGATCCTGCCTTTGAATCTTGAGCATTTAAATCCGGCTCAAAAATATAGCCCTATACAATTAAGCCAGGCCAATATCGCTGTTGAATATTACCAGGGATTTAAGCTCGCCCTCGATTCGCTTACTGCTTACGGAAATAATTATAGGCTACAAATCTTTGACTCGAAAGACGAAGCCATGCAGGCACATGACCTGGCTTTAAACGCGTTTATACGTTCAAGCGATTTGATAGTGGGCCCGGTTTTCCCGGATGGCGTAAAATCCTTCTCCGGCGCATTGTCGTATTCAAAGGGACCAATTTTATCTCCTTTATCGCCTGCCAATCCAAGCACAATTAAAAGCAAAAATTTAATCACTGCTATTCCTCCGCTTGAATATCACGCATGGGGCGCTGCCGAATACATTAACAGAACGGTTAAACCTAAAAAAATCTTCATTCTGCGTTCGGGCTTTAACCAGGAAAGTGATTACGCTATTAACTTTAAAAAGGCTATTGACAGCTTAAGTAAAAAGAAGGTAAAGGTCACCAACGTATATGTTATACGGGGCAAACTGAGTAGCCTGCTGCCGCAGCTATCAAAAACCGAAAAAAATGTGTTTGTGATCCCTGCAACCGATCAGGCATTTTTAGGTGTAACCCTCCGATCTTTAGATACATTGAACAAACACTATCCGGTTATGGTGTTTGGGCACCCGAGCTGGGAGAAGTTCAGTTTCCTGAAACCGCAACTTTTACAACGTTTGAATACGCATATTACCTCTACCGAAAAAATAAATTACAAAGCGGGGGCTACAATAACATTTTTACGTAACTATAGGCGTGCTTATCACGTTGAACCGACCGAATACGCCATTAAGGGTTTTGATGAAGGATTGTATTTTGGAAAGCTACTCTTTACGGATAAAGGCATGCAATCCATAGAAGGAACGGATTTTACAGGTTTGCATAATGGCTTCCATTTTGTCAAAAAGCCGGGGCAGGGCTGGATCAACACCCACGTAAATATATTAATGTACACTAACTTTGAGCTAAAACAGGTAGAATGAAGGCTATAAATCAGCTTAAAACGTTTCAGCGAATTTTGGGTGAATACCCTGCCGATACGCCACTAAGTAAATTTTTACCCGGCTTTTACCGGCAAAACAAACAAATGGGCTCAACCGACAGGCGGGTTGCCAACCGGTTAGTATACAATTACTTTCGCCTGGGCAGGGCATTGCCTGATGTTTCTGAAGATGAGCGGCTGCTGGTTGCCGAATTTTTATGCAATACCCAAACCAACTCTTACCTGCAACACTTCAAACCAGAGTGGGCTGTATGTGTTGGTTTTAGTGACGATGATAAACTGGCCCTTGTAAAAACCGCCTACCCTGATTTTAAACTGGCAGATGTTTTCCCATGGAGCAGCCAGCTTTCAGAAGGGATTGATAAAGAAGCTTTTCTGAAATCATTTTTTTGCCAGCCCGATCTGTTTATCCGCGTGCGCAACGGTTATGATCATTTGGTAAAAGCCGAACTAACCAAAGCCCAGGTTGTATTTAAAGACGAAGGTAATGGCTGTTATTCGCTGCCAAACGGTACGCGCCTCGAAACCATATTTCCTAAACAACACTGGTTTGAGGTGCAGGATTATTCATCGCAGCAAACAGGGAATTATTTTAAGCCTCAGCGCTGGGATAGCTGGTGGGATGCCTGCGCGGCATCGGGCGGTAAATCACTATTACTGCATGAGGATGAGCCTAATATTAAACTGGTTGTATCCGATATCCGCGAATCTATCCTGGCCAACCTTGATGAGCGCTTTCAATTGGCCGGATTAACCAAATACCAGAAAAAAGCACTTGATCTTACCCAAAACATTGATTCAGTGATGCATGACTACGCTTTCGACGGGATCATCCTGGATGCCCCCTGCAGTGGCTCGGGCACCTGGGGACGTACACCCGAAATGATAGCCCAGTTTGATATGCACAAGATCGAGTTTTTCCAAAAGCTTCAGAAGAGTATTGCCCAAAACGTAGTAAAATACCTCAAGCCCGGTAAGCCGCTCATCTACATTACCTGTTCTGCCTTTAAAGGTGAGAATGAAGATGTAGTTGATTATTTAGTAAACGAGCTTGGTTTAAAACTGGAAGAGAAAGCGGTATTAAAAGGCTATGAGCGTAAAGCAGATACCATGTTTGTGGCGAGATTAAGCCCTTCTCCTATTGTTTAATAAAATATATAATTGCTGCCGTCGCTCGGCTCCAGCCGAGTGACCACTATTAAGCGGCGTCTCGCCGTCGAATTGCTAAGCCTTTTTAAGCGCGCAGGCCAGAGGCCTGGGGATAATCGTCACTCGGCTGGAGCCGAGCGACAGCGTTAGTATTGAATACTATAGTACCCTTTGACGCAAGTCTTGAATAGGGGGATATCGTGGAGGCTGACTTGTGCCTCTGCAAACTCATCTCAGAGAATTTCACATTGGTCTTTTTATCACAGCTGTAATAATCCCCCTGCAATTAAACCAATAGGCAAAATAATTTGACCGGGTACAACCACCATTGAAACAATAGCTAAAAGAACACCGACTCCTATTTTTAATAGCGCTAAATTAAAGAATGGTTTTTGCGCGTTATTAACGTCAACTATCTTTTGAGCAGTTAAATTTTTAGTACTTGTTCTATCAAATCAGCAGGGATAGCCTGTTTTTCGAGCCGGCATAAATTACCTCATTGTCAAGGCCCTCGTTTTTTAATCTTGAAGCTTGCAGGTAGGCTTTCCTTTTTAGTTCTTCGTCCATTGGTTCAGGTTAAAATATTCAAACAAATCAGGGGATTACAAATGCGTATTACTCCTAAACAGCTTAATAGCTATCGCCAAAAGAATTATCCCAAAGGCCTTACGCAGCACGCTTAACCCAATCGGACCAAGCAGCCTTTCAAGCCATTTTACGTTTTTAAGTACTAAATAAACCACAAGGGTATTCAGTACAATACCTACAAGGATATTCTGCGTTTGATATTGCGATTTAAGGGAGAGCAACGTGGTCATGGTACCGGCGCCTGCAATAAGCGGGAAAGCAAGCGGTACAATGGATGCAGCCTGTGGTAATTCCTCTTTAAAAAAATCGACACCTAAGATCATCTCCATGGCTATAATGAAAATCACCAGTGAGCCCGCTATCGCAAATGAAGAAATATCCAGACCTATTACAGCTAACAGTTCATCCCCTATAAAAAGAAAGGTTACCATAAGCACCAGCACGGCTATACTGGCCTTTTCCGACTCGATATGACCGACACGTTGCCTGAGCTGGATAATTACCGGTATACCACCCAAAATATCAATAATAGCAAAAAGGATCATCGTAACCGAAATGATCTCCTTAAAAATAAATGGGTGCGGCATGGTCTCTTAAATTTATTCTTTTTTCTTTAACCGGATGCTTAGCAGCAACGCAGCTAAAATATAGCATGAAGATAAGAAGAAAATAGCATGTACCGATAGCAAAGCTGCAAAGCCGGCCGTAACCGGACCAAGGGTTTGACCAATGGAAGCATATGACTGATTGATGCCCAATATTTTGCCTTGCTCTTGATGATCAATATGATCGGCAATTATCGCGTTGAGCATAGGATTACGCAGACCGTTAAACAAGCCATAAATACAAATACCTATAACAAAAGGAATAAAATGATTGGTGAGCCCGGTTACAAACATCGCCGCAAGGCAAAGAAAAGTAGAGAGCAACAGGATCATTGATTTAGATGAAAACCATTTGGTGAACAGCGGCACACAAAGCTGCATGATAATACCACTCACGCCGAAACCTGCGTACAGAATACCGATCTGCGTGGGGTTGATCTTCAGTACATCAACAGTAAAAGTTTGAAATGCTATGATCATGGTAAACTGCGCCATGGTAAGCATAAAACCGGTAAACACAGCTGTGCCGATAACCGGTCGTTTAAGGGTAGTTATCAGCGAGGTAAACGAAAATTTAGTTTTTTCTGAATTCTTTTTCGTTTTATCGGGCGGGTTGGTTTCCTTTAAAAAGAACAGGCTGCAAAGTGTGCCTATAAGTGAAATGCCCGCCGCAAAAAGAAAGGTACCTGCATACCGTACCTGTTAAGGAAGCCGCCCACAGCCGGCCCAATCACAAAGCCAAAGCCAAAGGCCGAGCTCAAAATGCCGAACCTTTTGGCACGGTTATCGGGTTTAGCCGTATCCGATACCATGGCCTGCGCCACGGATACATTACCGCCGGTAAGCCCATCAAGGATGCGGGCTGCAAAAAGCATGATCATGCTCCTCGCTTCGGCAAAAAGGATAAAGGAAATACAGGTACCTGCCAGGCTGATCACTAGCAAAGGCTTCCTCCCCCATTTATCAGACAGGGAACCCAGAACCGGTGTGGCAAAAAACTGAGCTACTGAAAAGGAAGCGGTGAGGATGCCTAATGTTTCGCCGGTAACGCCAAAGGTTTTACCGTATGAGTAAAGTATCGGTACAATAATGCCGAACCCTAACGAGTTGATGATACATACAAATACTAATACCCACAGGTTTTTATCGCCCTTCATGAAGCGGTTTTATTGGTTTACTGGTATAAAAAGAGAATGTAACAAAAAAGGTTCTGAAAATTCAGAACCTTTTTTGTTTATGATAACATTGTTATGATTACTCAACAAATTTAGGGTTGATAGGGTTATTGGCACCTTCAACTTTACCATGGCGTACATGCGAACGTTTGATACTGTAACCAAAGTAAACGGCAAAACCGATCAATAACCAAACGATAAGCCTTGCCCAGTTTTCCCAGCCTTCACTCGCAATCATACACAGGCATATGAGGGCACCAAGCGGGCAAACTATCATATAAGCCGGAGTTTTGAACGGGCGTACAATGTCGGGATCGGTTCTCCTTAAGATAAGGATACCTATACATACGAGCACAAAAGCGAAAAGCGTTCCGATACTTACCATGTCGCCTACATATTTATCGGGAATAAAACCGGCAAATAATGATACGAACACAAAGAATAACCATTGCGATTTATAAGGGGTACGGAATTTAGGATGTAGTTTTGAGAATACTTTAGGAATTAAACCGTCTGTACTCATGGTATAAAATACACGTGTTTGGCCCATAAGCATTACCAGGATCACAGACGAGAAGCCCGCAAGTATAGATACAGTAACAAATGACGCCAACCAACCGTAACCAGGCATAGCGGTTTTGATAGCATAGCTTACTGAAGCTTCTTTACCCTGGATAAGGAAATCTTTGTATGACACTAAACCAGTCAACACATGCGAGAATAAGATATAAAGTACTGTACAAAACACCAATGATATCAAAATACCTTTTGGCATGTCTCTCTGCGGGTTCTTAGCTTCCTGAGCAGCAGTTGAAACAGCATCAAAACCGATAAAGGCGAAAAACACAACGCTTGCACCGCGTAATACGCCAAGCCATCCGTGATTAAAGGTATCGGCATAGTCAACTACACCGGCACTCACTTTAATTTTTCCTGCATCGGCAGGGATGGTATATGGGGTATGGAAAGCCGGGTTAATAAAGTGCCAGCCTAAACCAATGATCATCAACACAATGGCAACTTTTACAATTACGATGATATTATTCACAACTGCCGATTCTGCAGTACCACGAATCAATAACAGCGTTAACAGGAACAGGATCAGAATAGCCGGCAGGTTAACGATACCTCTTGTACCCATCTCGGCGGCGTACATACCTGCAGTGGTATTTGACACTTCCATAAACGAGTGCGACCATGCGTATGGTATATGCACGTTAAAGAAAGTGGTTAAAAATTCATTAAAATACTGCGACCAGCCAATTGCAACTGTAGCGGCACCAAGCGCGTATTCAAGCACTAAATCCCAGCCAATGATCCAGGCAATAAACTCGCCCATGGTAGCGTAAGAGTAGGTATAAGCAGATCCTGCGATGGGGATCATACTGGCAAATTCTGCGTAGCACAATCCGGCCAGGGCGCAACCGGCGGCTGCTATAAGGAAAGAGATGGTAACCGCAGGGCCGGCATGTTCACCTGCCGCGGCTGCCGTACGAACGAAAATACCGGCACCTATAATTGCGCCGATACCGAGTGCTATAAGTGAGCCAACGCCTAAGGTTCTCTTGAGCGACTTCTCCGTCTCTGCCGAAGCAGCCATTAGTTGAGCAATCGGTTTTTTAATAAATAATTTCATTTTAAATTAGTAAGATCAGTCAAAAATTAAAAATTTACATTTCCCCAAACGTACTTAAATTTATTGAAAACATAAAGCGCCGAATGAAACAACAGTTAAGTATTAATTATCAAAATATTAAACTGTTAAATGCTATTAAATCTATAGAGAATCAGATTTTAAAGCTGAATGCAGAACGCCTAAAGCTCAAAGCAAATAAACCGGCAAATCTTACAGCGAACTGCTGCTCACTGCAAACTGTTACTGCCACTCACTGAAAACTGCCCACTGTTATTGCTCCCCTTCCCGTTTCACCAGCAATACTTCATCATTATCTAATAACAGGTAGCCGTACTCATAATTAAAAAAATAGGTCGACCCGGTTTTAGTTTGATAGAGGCTGGTAATATGGTCGAAATCAAAACCTTTTGCGGTGAGTTTTTTACGGGTTGTTTTGGTTTTGCCGGTTGGGTTCAACTCTTCCAGCACACGGCGGTTACGGCGCAGGATATTATTGATATTACGCACCAGGTTATAGCTGTTACTGTTAAGCTGATTGTTATAATTATTGCGGCACAGATCATTACAAAACTTTTTGTCGGCACGGCCTTGTAGTGGTGTACCACAATCTAAGCATACTCTTTCCTGGTTCATGACATAAAGATAGCGATTAATTTATCCGTTTGCAAACGCTTACAAACGGATACTATCGACTATAAACGGTTAATATCCGGTTAAATTTTCTTGCCCTCCCCACCTTTGTATCGTTAATTCAAACAAACATTAAACAGTAAATATTAAAACGATGAACTCATTAAGAAACAGTGTGCGCCTGGTAGGCAACTTAGGTATGGACCCGGAAGTAAAAGTATTCGACAGCAATAAAAAAATGGTACGCCTTTCCATCGCCACCAACGAAAGCTATAAAAATGATAAAGGCGAAAAAATAACCGATACCCAATGGCATAACCTGATTTTCTGGGGCACACAAGCCAAACTTGCCGAAGACCTGCTTAAAAAAGGCGATGAGTTGGCCATTGAAGGCAAACTGACCAACCGCAACTATACCGATAAGGATGGCATTAAACGTTACGTATCCGAAATAGTGGTTAACGAATTTTTAAAAGTGGGCGTTAAAGGCTGAAAAGAAAAGGGCGAGGTGCCTAAGGCTACAGGGCATTGGCGGGTAAAACCTGTGAACGCGGTTGGTTTGGTATCTCCAAAGGATGAATAATCCCAAGTTTCCTATACGACAGGACAACGTCATGGCTTGTTCTTATAAGAACGTATAGGAAACTTATTTTTGTTATTACTTTGATGTTCTTTGTCGTCAAATACGTCAATGGAATTCTTTCAAACACTTAGTCTTGCTGATTATGATTAGATTTACTTAGCTATCTTGAACCATGAAAGAAATTCGACTATATGGAGTAATGATGAAAGCCCATAGACTCTTCCATATAAATAAGCACTTATCAGATTGGGATTTAAGCCCTGTTGAAGGAAAAGGGCTGTACGTAAGGCGAAACGAAAATTATGGACATATTGAAATCAAAATCTACAAATCATTGGAGTACGATACCAAGATGATTTGGAATCTAAACAGTGACCAATTACCTGATGAATGGGGAGCCAAAGAGGCGGGTGAACATGCATTACGTTTTTTTATAAGTTACCTTGAAGGTATAAGAGGAGAAGACATCCCATTAATTTTTGAAGTTATTGGAGGAAGCTATCACCCCGTTGACTCAAAAGCCCGAAACTATACAACCGCCACAATATATGCTATTGTAGATTGTTTTGCGAAAAACGTTATTGAATTCAGAAGTCACCGACTGATTAAGAAAAACATATATTAAAGTGCAATCATCTTCGCTTGAATTACAAACCACGTAAGCATAGACCCTCAATTAAAGGTATCGATCAAACGCAGAGGCTTAATCCCGAGGGTATGCGGGCGCAGATATCGTCTAAAAACGAATGACAACAAATAGTAATTAAATACTTAACGCTTGATACATGTTAAAGTTATATAAAAAAGATGCCGCGGTGATAAACTATTGGGAAACCTGGGATAAAGATGATAAAACAGGATTAATTCACTGGGGAATTGTCGGCGAAGTAGGGCAAAATGAAGAAATACATTCAAGCTTGCTATCAAGCTTTCGAAAAAAATCCAAACGATCATAAACAAAAAAATAGACGAAGGTTATAGACACGTTGACATAGATGATCACTACACACTTTTAATCGAATATATAATTGAAGGTATAGGGACTCCAGAAGACATTGAAAAAAGAACAAGACTTCAAAACAAAATGGACGAGGTTTTAGGATGGACAGGTCTTGGACATTGTGACGGCGGAAGTACTGGTGGCGGAACAATGGAAGTTTGCTGTTTAGTAATAGATTTTGACTTAGCTAAGACTGTAATTGAAGTAGCCTTACAAAATACGGAATTTGCAAATTACGTTCGGATTTACGACGAAAACCAATGATAATCGCAATTAGGAAAACATTTGTTTAATCAGGATATAATATTAACTTACACATTTTAGAAATAATAGTCTATAACCTAAGTTGCCCAACTATATAGACAGCATCCAGGTTTGTTCTGCGAACACACAGAGGAAACTTATTTTATAATATACATAGCGTTAGAAAAAGAGCTTTTTTCATGTGTAACATCGTTCGAAACTGCAAAATATAAAGTTTTGCACCGTATTAAATGGTGTAATATGATCTTCGTTGATACATTTTAGTTTTTGAAAACCGTTAGACATGACCTGCTCCAGTTGCAACTTAGAATATCGGTTTACCGAAAGGCCGCTACATTTTTCAGGGCCATTCTCTGAAAATGTACCTACAATAAGGTTACGTTTAACTGCGTTGCGCGCAATGGAAATGTATGACGCAATTTGTTGCTGCGTGGTTAAAAAATGGAAAGTGGCGCGATCATGCCAAACATCATAAATTTCTGACGGCTTAAATTCGGTGATTTCTGAAACAATCCATGTTACCAAATTGGCCTTCGGTCCAAGTCTCATCTTTGCGCGGTTTAGTGCGGCTTCGGAGATATCAAGCACCGAAATATTACGATACCCTTCATTCAAAAGATGGTCAACCAGGTTGCTGTCGCCTCCTCCAATATCGATGATTTTGGCATCTTTAGGAAGGTTGAAACTATGAATGAAATTTAATGATGTTTGTGGGACGGTTTGTGTCCAACTTACCTCATTAGATGATTTTGTTGCGTAGACATGCTCCCAATGCCCTTGCCTATTTTCTTTCATAAATAATTCTGAACTTTGACAGCAAATATCAGATAATTAAAATGAAACACATTTTCTCCATCTCACTTATAAGTTTATTTTTCCTTATATCAATATCTTTCCAAACCAAAGCGCAAATATCAAATCAACCCTTAAAGATGCCCGAAATCGGATATCCCTGGAAAAAGAGTGAATTACTTGAACCTTCTGTTTTGGCTGGTTTTATACAGTCGGGAAAGGAAGAGATAGCAATCCTGAACATTGGAGCAGTTGAAGATTTGCCTGGAGCCTTACATATAGGTGCAGTGAGCGATGAACGGAACATGACAAAACTGCGGCAACTATTAACAAACTTACCTAAGCATAAGCCTGTAGTTATTTACTGCGGGTGCTGTCCTTTTACCAAATGCCCCAACATTCAGCCTGCCTATCAAGAATTGTCGAAAAATGGCTTCACTCAGATTAAAGTGCTCGATCTTCCTACAAATTTACAAACTAATTGGATTTCCAGAGGATATCCGATAGCTAAGAAACAAACGAATAAATAGCATATAAACAAAGCCCTTGCTTTATTACTAAGGGCCTTGCATCATTTTTAGAGGAAACCTTATTTTAATTATAATGTAATTTCCATCCATGCCGGTATTGTCATTTAACAACCTGCTCCCTGGCTAATTTCTCTATCTCGGGCAGTTGCTTCTTATATTTCCCGGCGTCCCAATTTTTAACATAATCTTTCATTGGTGGCATCCCCATTGCTTTACGTCGCTCGTCCAAATGATCAACATCAGCAATAGGATATATATATCTTGCCTGTTTGTTTATCTGTAAATCCTTGGCTACCGTAAACTTGTTTCTTGCCGGTCCGCATATTGATCCTGTCTTCAAGGATAGCAAGGTTGCTTGAAAGTATTTCGCCATTTTTTTCCGCAGCTCTGATCATTTGTAAATAGTTTTGCTGCGTTTGCAAATCGGCATGTTGGATTACCAGGAACAGTACCTGACTTCCCGTAATACCTACTTTTTGCGGCCCCAGCCAACCATACTTTGTTAGTATAGCATTCACCCTGATCAAATTTTGACTGTCGGTTTTATGCATAACTTCTTGCAGGCTATCGGCAACATTGATTTGTGCATTATCTCTTTTTGCCCACAGATATTTTATTCTAACAGATTGGTCTGATTGATAAACGGAATCCAAAACAATCATTAACGATCTGTTTAACTTACTACTGTCAATGGTGAATGTGGTAACCTGCGCAAAAGAAGCTGCACACACAAATAAGAAGAAACTAATGCAAATCAAATATTTCATTCTGCACAGGCTTATATCCACTCATTTGCTGATTACTTATATCTGCGTTTTACCCCAGGATACGATCATGGGATAAAGATCGGCCGTTTTTACATTATTATTTACTTTAAGGTATAAAAAATATAACTACCGATTAAAAGCACCACTTACATATCAGCCTCGGAAGCCCTGATATATGCCGTTCTTTCCACAATGGAATGAATAACCCCGTCAAGTTGCTGCGATGTTGTATCAATATGCCCGATAATCTCTTTATTGAGCGGGTTTTGAAGATCTTCATTATCAAACAAATTAACTAAACCTAAGATAGTTGCAACCGGTTTGCGCAACTCATGCGAGCTGATATTAGCTATGGTTTGCAGCCTATGATTTTGTTCTCGTATATTATCTTCGGTCTTTTTGCTTTCTATCAGCACTCTCAGAATATTTACAGTGCGCTCAATAATACTCAACTCATCATCATTTGGCTCACGTACTGTATGGTAATAAATGCCAAACACAGCCAAAACTTTGGTATTTTTTGAACTCATTACCGGCGATGACCAGCAAGCCTTAAGGCCGTAGGGTTTAACAAGCCCCACATAATCGCCCCACAGGGGATCATTTTCGATATCACTTACAATAACCTGCTTGCGGTGAAATGCCGACGTACCGCATGACCCTACATTTGGCCCTACTAATAAGCCTTCTAACTGATCGCTATAAGCCTGCGGCAGACGCGGACCGGCAAGCGTATGCAATTTTTCCTGTGCATCATCAACTTCCAAAACAGAACAGATCATATCCGGGAAAATCCTTTCAATTCCCATAAGCAGTTCGCCTGCAGATTGTGCCAGTGTGTATTGCGATGCAGCATTTAACTCCAGCACCCTTTTTTCAAGCTCTAATACCCATTCCTGCATTTTTATTTCCGTTATATCACGTACAAAAACAGCCAGATGTTCCTGATATGGGTATATATTGATGCGAAGCCAGCTGTTTGAATTTGCATTTAAATATTGTACCTGTGTTGATTTTTTGCAGGTTAATGAAAGTTGAAACTCGTTCTCTACCCTTTCAGTTAAACCAAGACTTTTAATCTCCATAAAATTGGCCTGATCAAGTTCGGTTAAGCTAAGGTTAGTCATGGACTGGAAGGCCGGGTTAAAGGAAATTATATTCCAGCTGGCATCAAGTACAATAAAACCTTCATTAAGGCTTTGAATGGTATGCTGAACAATATCATCTGCCGATTGGGCAATCATACCGGCAAGTGTATTACCGCTTGAATAAATCAGGTTATCATCCTCATTCAATATTACCGACCAGATAATACTAAAGTAACATCCGTCTTTTGCTTTAATACGGCTTTGGTAACCAACTAATTTTTTATTAAGCAGAAGGCTGCCCTGTGATTCTGCCTGGCGTTCTTTATCTGCCGGATGGCACAGGGCCTCGATATTGATGCCTGTTAATTCATCATCGCTGTAGTTAAGGATATTACGAAAAGCATGATTGGTATGCATGATCACGCCATTCATATCCATGACAAAAAAAATATCTTTTGAATGAGTAAAGAGTGACGTAAACCTTGTGTCCATACGCAGCAGGCATAAACATATTTATAATAACTAAGTTATAAAAAATGTTTGCAATATTATCTAATATTTCAGGGAGTACTTGCTGCTACGGGTATTATTTTCCCGTTAAAAAATTTACTCCCGGTTAAAGCAAAATCAGCTATATATTTACCCATTTCAAACGCCATTACGGGCGATTGATAACCCGGAAAAGCCTGTTCCAGCATCTCGGTTTGCGCCGATCCTAAAGCCAGGCAATTTATTTTGATCCCTTGTTCGGTTAACTCCTGTGCTAAACATTCGGTTAGCGTGTGCAATGCTGATTTACTTGCTGAGTAAGCCGCGAGGCCCGGAAATTTAGCGCTCCCCTGAAATCCTCCCATGCTGCCAATATTAACAATGTGCGAGCCCGCAGGCATTAAAGGAAGCAATGCCTGGATAGCACGTACATGACCAATAAAATTGCTTTGCAGCATCTCTACAAAATCCGACTCGCGTAATTCGGTAAACGCTTTATTGATAAGCACACCTGCATTATTAATCAAAATATCAACCCGGTTATCAAAATGCGAAGCGATAAACTGCTGCAAACCTTCATAATCATCATGCACTATATCAAATTTCAAGGCAAACAATTGGCAATCGGGGTTTAAACCATGTGCTATCTCCAGCAAACGTTCCAGTTTATCCTGTGAACGGGCCAGCGCTATCACCTTATGGCTGCCCGAAAGTATCAGTTCAATTACGGCTTCAAAGCCCACGCCGCTGCTGGCGCCGGTTATTATGATGTTCATATGCTCCCTAACCCCCTAAAGGGGGAATGATTATTTGTTATTAATTTCGTTTCCCACGCGTACTTGCCTCGTTCCTCACAATGACGCGTGATTTATCCTCTAAGATGATAAATCAACGCTAAACTACCAATTTTTGCTCAACCGGGTGTTTAATCAGGTAAAAGCCGTCGCTGATGAGCTTACCATATTCAGGCTCGCTACGGCCCTTTTCTTCAAGAAAATGCTTGATTTCGGCTGCTAACACCGGGTCTACGCCTTCATGGTCAAGTATTTCCAGTATCTCCAGGGCACAAAGCCAGTCATCATGATGGTCTTTTTGCAGTTGCTGCCATACATTGCCTAAAAAGCCATAATCGCCATGATTTGTGCGGCAATTGCGTACCTGCTGGTAAAGCCTGTGCAGTTCTTTGGTTTTATGATCATGCCGGGCGTGGTATGTTTCTGTTTTGGATTTATAAACAATGGTTTCATAAGCCTCCCTGTCAGCCGCTCCGCAAAATACCGAAATGATCTCTTCGCCAACAGCCATGTCATAAACGCCCCAGGCCGGATCAAACAACACCGTTCCATTATCATCAGTAACGGTTACGTTATCAAAAGTGACCAGGCAGATTTTGCCAGCCTCTGAAAGGATATTTTTAACAATGCCTTTTACGGTGATCCCGCTTTCAAAATGCAGTTCGGTTCCCAGCCCTTTTATTATACCCGCCGCTTTCAGATCATACTCCGAAAAATCCTCCAAAGATGTATCGTGATAGCCTTTCAATTTGCCAACCGGCGAGCTGAAACCATCTTTATGATAATCTTTACCATGGCCTCTTAACTGTTTATTGTTCAGAGCCAGCGCGGTGGGGCCGGTGGTTTTTATAAAATAAGGTTTGCCGGCTGCATCTGTCTTAAAATCGGTAATGTTACCCGAAACCTGCAAGCCCGAACTGTAAACAGCCGTACAGGTATTTTTGCTTTCAACAGCCTTGTTTAATCCGTAAGCACCACCTTTTCTGAAAGCCATCGTATTGGCAAACTCTTCCAGCACGCTGATCAGGTTTTGAAAATCGGGGGTTACAAAAAGCTGGGGCTGTGGCTTGGTGATATCATAAGGATATTTAACAGCGTCAATAGTATACCATAGCTTTTGTACATCTTTATTCATACAGGTTGAACTTTCACCGATAGATGAAAGCAGGCCTGCACCATAGATTTTTGGCTGTTCAAGAGTGCCTATTAAGCCGTACTCTACCGTCCACCAGTGTAAGCGGCTTAGCAACGCCATTTCCGAAGGTTCACCCATATTCTCCTGGCAATAAGTTACCAGCTCTTCGGCTTTAAGGATTTCCTGTTCATCGGCATCGGGCATTTCTTTTAATATCGATAAAGCCCGGATAGCCTCATAAAGCTCAAAATCCTGTGCCGAAAACATGGCCTTGGCCCCTATCGATCCAAAATAGCTCAGGTATTCATGGTAATCCTTATCGGCAATAATGGGCGCATGCCCTGCCGACTCGTGGATAATATCGGGCGCCGGGGTGTATTCAATATGTTTTAACTGGCGAATGTCCGCAGCTATAACCAGCACCCGGTAAGCCTGGTACTCCATAAAGGCTGCCGGCGGGATAAAGCCGTCGACCGTAACAGCACCCCAGCCAATTTTGCCGAGGGCGTCATTCATCTCCTGTAAATCGGGAATATGTTCAATAGTTAAACCTGCTTTTTGCAAGCCGGGAATGTACGGGTAGTAAGCAACATCCTTTAGATAACTATAATTTTGGCGCATGACATAGCGCCACACCGCATGATCGATAGGCGTATAATGCTCGTAGTGCTGGTCGACAATAAATTGTTTTAAATGACCGGGCAATGCCGCAACCTGCGGATTATTAAAATCATTAAAATGGCTCATTGATAACTTGCGATTTATAATACAACGCCAAGTTTAGCAGATGGTTGCCATGAAAACAAGTTTCAGTTTATTATTCTGAAATTAAAACAGAGGCAGAATATTATTCTTCTATCGGGTGATTTTGCAATTTTGGTTCTTCGCCTTTTTTAAGACTGGCCTCAAGCCGCTTAGGAGCTAATACATAATATACACCTAATAAAGCTACAATAATTGAGATTAGATAAAATCCAAAGCTCAGGTAAACCGCCATATCTTCGGCTAAGTTAAATTGACGGGCAAGGGTAAGAAACAGCGCGTCGCGGATACCGCCGCCGCCCAAACTAAAAGGTATAATTGCCGCCAGCGATGAGAAAAGAAATGACAACAGGTAAGGGGCAAATTTGCCGTTAAAATCCTGCGCAAGCAGTAAGCAAACAATGGCAAGCAATTGCATACTTTGTACACCTATTGCTTTTAAGTGGGCCTGTATAAAGTTGTGAGTGTATTCTTTAAAAAACTTGCGGGCTACAGCGTAATAGATCACAGAACCAACCGATACTATACCAAGCGGCCAGGCCAGATGATAAGGAAAACTTGGTATTAAAATTACCAAACCAACTACAATGGCCCCTATGGCCCAAAAACCGCTAAGTCTGTCAAACAAGATAGCCCAGAATACTTTTTTGGTAGGCAAATGATAGCGTTTATGCAGCAGGTAAATTTTGTAACCATCGCCGCCGATACCGCCGGGTAATAACACGTTATAGCACAAGCCAAGAAAATATAAACGCAGGTTGAAGCGCCAGTCTAACCGCAAACCGATGGATTTAAAGTAGCTTAACAACCGCCATGACGAAAAAAGCATCGACCCGATATAACAGGCAATAGCGGCAGCTAACCAGGCGCGGTCGGCATGGATTAAGCGATATTTAATTTTCGCAAACGGAACCTTACTGAATACATAGTAAAGCAACCCCCGGTTACTGCTATGATAAGGATTACTTTTATAACGCCCCAAAGCTTACCTTTCCAGGTTTTGTGTTCGGCACCTTCGTCAATGATGTCTTCTGTTTGTGTCATTCGGCTGCAAAGCTATGTTATTTTTTTATTTGGATGTACGGGATAGTCAATTAACAATTTTTCTTCATTTTGTTTTCACAAACATTAAAACCAGTAAATCAGTTAATTATTACGGGCTATTCTTACCAGGATAATTCATAGCTCAAATAATTAAACCATGGCTATTGTAATCAAATATTCAACGCTGTGTAATCATAACATCAAATCGGTAAAATCCTGACAACAAAGTGTTATTTTTGCGCAAATTTTTTGGAGATGAGTAAAGTAAAAGTTGGTTTAGTACAAATGAGCTGTACTGCTGATAAAGAGCAGAACCTGCAGAAAGCAATTGTTAAAGTAAGGGAAGCGGCTGCTAAAGGCGCGCAAATAGTTTGTTTACAGGAACTTTTTACCTCGCTTTACTTTTGCGATGAAGAAAATTACGACAATTTTAAGCTGGCCGAAGCCATTCCCGGCCCATCAACCGATGAGCTTTCAAAAGTTGCTGCCGAGCTGAATGTGGTGATCATTGCTTCGTTATTTGAAAAACGTGCTCAGGGTGTTTACCACAACACCACTGCCGTGCTTGATGCCGACGGAAGCTATTTAGGAAAATACCGCAAAATGCATATTCCTGATGATCCGGGCTTTTACGAAAAATTTTACTTCACGCCTGGCGATTTGGGTTACAAAGTATTCAACACCAAATTTGCCCGTATAGGTGTATTGATCTGCTGGGACCAATGGTACCCTGAAGCAGCGCGTATCACCGCTTTAATGGGTGCCGATATATTATTTTACCCAACCGCAATTGGCTGGGCTACCACTCAAGACGAAGCTACCAACGTTGAGCAATACAACGCATGGCAAACCATTCAACGTTCGCATGCGGTAGCTAATGGCATACACGTAGTAAGTGTGAACCGTGTTGGCGAGGAAGCCGGTGTAAAATTCTGGGGCGGTTCGTTCTTTGCTAACCCATTTGGTGCTATTATACATCAAACATCACATGATCTGGAAGAAGTTATAGTACAGGAACTTGATCTGGATAAATCGGATTACTACCGCAGCCACTGGCCGTTTTTGAGGGATCGCCGCATAGATTCTTATCAGCCGATAACAAAGAGACTGTTAGATGAGGATTAGTCCATGGTCGATAGTCCATAGACCATTGTAAAAAGTATGGCTTTAAATTTGAAAACCTCCAGGTCTGGCAAAAAGCTCTGGAGCTAACTGATGAGATTAATTCACTTACAAAAAACAGTTTTCCGAAGGAAGAGTTATTTATTTTAACGTCCCAAATAAAAAGGGCTGCTGATTCTGTAGTACTTAATATCGCCGAAGGTTGCACGGGACAAACCAATGCAGTTTTCAAAACTTTTTTAAGTTACGCATTAAGATCAGCCATTGAAGTTGTAGCATGTCTGTTTATTGCCAAAAAACGAAAAATTATTAAGGAAGATGATTTTCATAAATTATATAATGAATACCAGGCATTATGTAAAATGATAACAGCTTTGAGAAATACACTATAAAACCTTCTACCATGGACCATCGACTATCGACTATGGACAAAATTATACTTACCCCCGCCTCGCAAGGCTTTTCTTTTCCCGCCGAGTGGGCTAAACATACCGCCACTTGGTTAAGCTGGCCACATAAGGAAGCTTCATGGCCGGGCAAGATCGATACCATTTACGCACCTTACATTGAGTTCATTAAGGTAGTTACCGAAGGCGAACTGGTACGTATCAACGTAGTAAATGAGGATATGAAAGCATCTGTAATTTTTCAACTGCAGAATGCCGGTGTGGATTTGAATAAGATCGAGATCTTTGAATTCCCGACCAATGATGCCTGGTGCCGCGACCACGGTCCGGCGTTTTTGATCAACCCAACTACAAGTCAAAAAGCTATCGTAGACTGGGGTTATAACGCATGGGGCGGCAAATACCCTCCATTCGACCTGGATGACGTGATCCCTACCAAAATAGGTAACCACTTTGGTTTGCCGGTATTTAATCCCGGCATAGTAATGGAAGGTGGCTCGGTCGACTTTAACGGTAAAGGCACTATTTTAACTACCACTGCTTGCCTGCTTAACAAAAACCGGAACCCGCAGCTTAACCAGCAACAAATTGAGAGCTACCTGCAAAGTTATTATGGCGCAGAACAGATCCTTTGGCTGGGTGATGGCATTGTAGGAGATGATACCGACGGACATATCGACGATATCACCCGCTTTGTAAACGAAGATACCGTAGTTACCGTTGTGGAGGAAGATAAGAACGATGAAAACTATCACCTGCTACAGGAAAACCTCGAAACGCTGAAAACCATGCGCCTGCTTAACGGCAAACAGCTAAACATTGTTGAATTGCCCATGCCTGATGCGGTTGTTTATGAAGATACCCGTTTACCGGCATCTTATGCTAATTTTTACATTGCCAACTCGGCCGTTATTGTGCCTACTTACCGTTCAAAGAACGACGATAAAGCGCTTGATATATTAACCAAATGCTTTCCCGACCGCAAGGTTGTGGGCATTGACAGTACCGACATTATCTGGGGCCTCGGCAGTTTCCACTGCCTGAGCCAGCAAGAACCGGAATAAGACCTCACCCTGCCCTCTCCAAAGGAGAGGGTTCTTTTTGATCAAAAATTGTCATTTCGACAGAACCGGTGGGGGCATGGGGTGGTGTGAGGAGAAATCTTATACACCTTGCTGTGAGATATATGGCGCATAAGATTTCTCTTTCGCTCGGGCGCTCATTCCTTCCGGTGCTCTGTCGTATGACAATTTGATTTTTGAATAAGAACCTACTCTTTCTTTTCTTGCTTCTTTGATCTTGCTTCTTGACTCTTGACTTCCTGGCTCTTGCCGCTCCGCTTCTTTTCACCGCCCTTATCCCCTACTTTACCGACATCTCCCCTTACATCGCCAACAATTGATTGACCCGCCTGCCCTGTTGCAGTAGTTTTGGGTAACATTAAAACTTAAAGCGATGAACAACGATATAATAAACACCGAAAACAAAAGAAATGGCAAAATCATGTTAGGAATAATTTTACTGGCAGCCGGTGGTTTATTTCTGATAGATCAGCTTAATGCCTTCCTACTTCCCGACTGGCTTTTTAGCTGGCCAATGTGGTTCATAGCCTGGGGCGCTTACATGGGTGCCAAACATGACTTTAAAAAACCATCATGGATCTTTATGATACTGTTAGGCATCATATTCCTGGTAAATGATAACGTTTATAACGCCGACCGTATAACCTGGCCAATTGCATTGATGCTGCTTGGCACCTGGATAGCCATCAAACCGGCCAAACAAACCGACCGGGACTTCTGGGAAAAGAACGAAAAAGCTAAACAACACTTCGACTTTGAACAACCCAAAACCGAAGCTTAAACTCAATCATCCATCATATATCAAAGCCGGGGCATTTTTAAAAAGCCCCGGCTTTTTGTTTTATATAAACCGCGGGCAAGTAGAGCTTATTGCAGTGTTTTCAGTGCGTATATTATAATAAATATACCCAAAAGGCATATTGCGGTGGCGGCAATTAAATTACCTATTACATCTTCTTCAGGAAAAAGAATCTGATCTTTCCCTTTTAAATACTTCATCTCTATATTTTTCCCTACCCGGTGCGTCTCACAAAAATTTGCGCCTATCTGCTTTGAGTATGTCGCCCCCTCATAAAATACTTTCATAAAGTACTTAGCTTTAGTTCCACTACACACGCCCGGAAGCTCAATTATTTTCATTTTTACAATGCTTCCTTCATTTTGTATCTGCAACTGTGCTTTACAATTCAGCATTCCAAGCACAGATAATATTGCTATTAATATGCCTGCTGATATCGCCAGTATTTTCATTGAGTTTGACCGGATTTGAGCCCTTAATTTACCAACTTATTTACTGACATAAAACCATGGCATTTTAAAAAGTCCGGGTTTTAGATTTATGTATACAGTATCCCCAACTTTGACCTGGTAATAAAGCGATTTGGATACTTCGGTTTCTTCGCTTTCTTTCGGCCCCCATTTGCTTAGTGTTAATTCATATGAAGTATGTTTCCCCGTCAATACCCTTTGGTTAAGCACCCGTGCTGTGTACACTTTTGGTTCGGCGTAATCAAAATTACAATTGATCAGGATAGGTGCTGTAAAACCATATAACAGAACAAACATCACAGCGCTGAACCAGGTAGTTCTGTTGTTACGTGCTTTTTCCTTCGCGCTCATTATTATCCCAATAAAAGCTGCGCCTAAAACAACCATAATTACGGCTGCAGGCAAAAGTGCATCTGTTAAATGCATTAATTTAAAATCAACAAAAGTTCTTACCAGAAGCGCAAACGGCGGCAGTATAAATGCAGTGTTCAGTGATGGATATACAGCCTGTTTCTTCCTATCGGCACTGTTAAGCGTAACCACATCTCTCTTTGAATAAAACACAAACATCACTACTAAAGGCCATACAATGCCTGTTAAAACAGCAAAATCATAAGGCCGGGGATACATAAACACCCAAAAGCACACAGCTGCTCCGGCATAATTAAAGTACGAGCAAAATCGCTTTAACCGTTTTAACTCGGCCAACCGCTCTTCTCCGGTGTAGCCGTAACTATCGTCGTTTTGGATCTCCTCAATTCCTATCCGTTCCTGTTCGGCATCAAGATCCTTACAATTTGCCAATATCCATTCCAATATCCCGCGATGGTCAGAAAAGTAGCTGTAATCGCTTAAAACTATTGCTTTATTTGATTTATCGACAGGCCGTATCGTTATCCTTTTACCCTGGGCGGTATCGTAACCTTTAATATCATTCGTCAACAGTTCCCGGCTGCTAAAATATCCTACTCTTTTTATACCGTTATTGGATATAATTATCTTACTTGCTTTTAATTCGAGATAACAATAAATACCCAGCGCTATCAGCGCAATACCGATTGACGGCAGCCACCAACTTTTATCGGCGATAGAAGTATAAGTCAGATAAGCCCCTCCGATAATCATCGTCGCAATAAAGATGTATAAAAATATTTTCCATCCAATACTGAGGGTGTATTCCTTTTCAAACACAGTGCCGCGGAATGGGCTAAAGTCCTGTTTCATCTTAATATGATAAAGTTTAGTATGGTTATTTATAGATAAAAAACCGTCGCAACATACAAATTTTTATTTTTGCCGGATGATAAAAAATCAACCGCAACTTTTTCACCGCCAAAACATCCCCCTTCACCGATTTCTTTAAATACGTCGCCAGTTTTTGTTTGGCTCAACTATAATGTTACCTTAGTTTTGGATATGATTTCAATTTGCAGATAATACAATGAACAACGATATAGAACATCCAAAAGATCCCAACAAGGGTAAGTCTGTTGCCGGGATCATTTTACTTGCTGTAGGCAGCATACTGCTGCTTCAGCAGTTCAACCTCTTCTTTATACCACATAATATTGTTTTGTGGCCATTTTGGCTTGTCTTCTGGGGGCTTTATATTGGCTCAAAGCATCAGTACAAAAAAGCCTCATGGCTTTTGCTGGTAGGCTTAGGTGTATTGCTTCTGCTCAGCAAAAACATCAATAATTCCGACCGTATTCTTTGGCCCTTAGCTGTAATTGGATTTGGTATGTGGCTGATATTAAGGCGCAACAAACATTTTGATCCGCAGCAATGGAAAAACGATTTCAAAGGAGAGAAATGGGCCAACTGGGATAAAAAAGAGCCCTTCCAATTTGAAAAAGCCGAAACTGTTGACTACACCGTAAAAGAAGAAGGCAGCGAGATCCCCCGGTTGATCCTTACGCACAAAAACAACAGCAATACAACACCAAATATTCTGGCGATGATTATATCGATACTGTATCCATTTTTGGTGGGGTTAACAAAACCATTCTTTCCAAACAGTTCCGCGGTGGTGATATCGTAAACATATTTGGCGGGGCCGAGCTTGATTTTACCCAGGCAGATATTAACGGCCGCATTATCATTGACATTACCCAGATCTTCGGCGGCACCAAAATTATTGTGCCATCAAACTGGCAGGTAGTATCTGACCTGGCGGCGGTTTTTGCCAGTGTTGATGATAAACGCATCAGGAGCACCGCAAGTGTAGGCAGCGAAAAGGTGCTGGTGCTTAAAGGCGTATCCATATTTGCAGGGGTGGATATCCGCAGTTATTAATTAATCAAGGCAGCTAATTACGAAAAGCATAAAAACATGAACTGGTACGTAGCAAAATTAGTTTTCAGGGTGATAAGCGGGGATGGCGACCATCAGGCGCAATTTGATGAGCAATTAAGATTGATCAGCGCAGATAATGAACTGGTAGCTTATGAAAAAGCTAACCGGATAGGTCACGCCAACCAGGATAGCTTCAAGAATATTGAAAAACAAACCGTTAAATGGCAATTTATTGATGTAGCCGAGCTTAACCAGCTTGGCGAACTTACCGACGGTGCTGAATTGTATTACAACATACACGAAACACCCGATGCCGACCTGTACATTGCATGGGCGCATCATAAGTCGGCCTTATTGGGCATCAGAAATTAAACCTTAAAACCACAGAAAGTAACCCGTTTTGGAAGTTCCATCAATACAATCATCAAAACTATACGCGGCATTTGTAATATGCGGTGTGGCCTGGGCTGCATTGCAAACTTACATCATCCATAGTTTTGGTTTTTTATGGTTCACCGCCGCTACCGATGGCCTGTTAAGCGCCATATTGCTTTCATGTGCATGCTGGCTTATCAATAACAACTTACGTTACTACCAACCGGGCAAGGGCAGCTATATTAATCTCTTTATATGGTGTGTTGCGCTTGCAGGGATCTGTACGGCCGGCTGCCGTTACCTTTTGCCGTTAATTAACAGCGATACGATTTACACCGGTTTCCTGGCCCAATCGTTAACCATCCGCTTTTTTACCGACTTTTTAGCTATAGGGTGGATGGCGATGATCAGTTTGTTATGGTTTTCGCAATTGGATCAGAAAGAAACCCTGAAACGCAAAACCGAAGCTGAGCAGTTGGCCCGCGAGGCCGAATTATATAATTTGAGGCAGCAACTACAGCCCCACTTCCTGTTTAACAGCTTAAATTCCATCAACGCGCTTATTGGCTTTAAACCAGATGAGGCCCGCAGGATGATCCACCAGTTATCCGACTTTTTGCGCGGAACACTTAAAAAGGACGATCAGCTGCAGGTTAGCCTTACCGAGGAATTGGCGCATCTTAACCTCTACCTCGACATAGAAAAAGTACGCTTTGGCCACCGCCTACAAACCGAAATAAGCTGTGACCCCAAATGCGGAAGTGCCATATTACCATCCATGCTGTTACAGCCTTTGGTTGAAAATGCCATTAAATTTGGCCTGTACGACACCATAGGCGAAGTTACAGTGAGCATTCGCGGTGAAATTGAGGATGGCTACCTGAACTTAATGGTACAGAACCCTTACGATCCGCAAACATCTAAACCAAAAAAAGGTACAGGTTTTGGTTTGCGGGGAGTGCAACGGCGATTATATTTGCTGTATGCCCGCAATGATTTAATGGAAACCCATGCGAGCGATGATCTGTACACAACCATTATAAAAATACCGCAACTATGAAGCGAGCTTTAATTATTGATGATGAACCTTTAGCCCGCATGGTTGTAAGGGAATACCTGCTTGATTTTAAAGACATTGAACTGATACAGGAATGCAACGACGGCTTTGAAGGCCTTAAAGCCATTCAACAGCACCAGCCCGACCTGGTCTTTTTAGATATCCAGATGCCCAAAATTACCGGCTTCGAAATGTTGGAACTGGTTGAACAGCCTCCTGCCGTAATATTTGCTACCGCATTTGACGAATACGCCATCAAAGCTTTTGAAGCACACGCGGTTGACTATTTATTAAAACCATTCAGTAAAGAACGCTTTAATAAAGCGGTTGAAAAATTCCTGGCTTCAGCCACGCCAAAACCGGCTGTTAAACAAACGGAAGAGTTGCTGGAAACCGCCGCTACCCAGTCGCCTGCGCAGCATGAGCGTATTGTGGTAAAAACTGGCACTAAGGTAAAGATCATCCCCGTTGCCGATGTTGAGTATTTGCAGGCTGATGATGATTATGTAAGTGTGATCACCAAAGAAGGCTCGTACCTCAAAAACAAAACCATGAGCTTTTTTGAGCAAACCCTTGATCCTAATCATTTTGTTCGTGTTCATCGCTCCTACATCGTAGCCATACAACAAATCACCCGTATCGATCCATACGAAAAAGACGCGCACCTGGCCATCCTGAAATCGGGTGCCAAAATCCCGGTAAGTAAAACAGGGTATGTGAAGTTGAAGCAGGTGTTGGGGATATAGCACCAACTGCTTACAACAAAAAATGTCATTGCGAGGAGGGACGACGAAGCAATCGCATGCTATACAGAGCGGCTATGCATCCGTGCGATTGCCGCGCTGCGCTCGCAATGACATGGAGACTATAACCTGCATTTTTAGCCAACAAAAAATCTCCCCTCCCACATAATTTCCTTCCAATAACTCCGTTAACTATAATTATAGTTAAAAACCTAACCAATGCCTAAACCAATTACGTTGTTGTTGCTGATTCTATTATTAGCACTTCACAAAACCGAAATCCCCGACAGCAAACGGGCCACCGATGTACGTCTTAAAATATGGCCTAAACTTCAGAAAGAACTTAAAGATAAAGGCTTTGCCCCTATGGCCCAGTGTACCTCCGTATCATTAAAGACATCAGCGTACTTGAAGTATGGGTAAAATCGGCTAATAAATACCAGCTCTTTAAAACTTATGACGTATGCACATATTCAGGCGGATTAGGTACCAAAACCCGCAGCGGCGATGGTAAAAGCCCGGAAGGCTTATATACCATAGAACCCAAACAACTTAACCCGGTAAGCAACTATTACCTGGCTATTAATGTAGGCTATCCTAATGCCATTGATAAAGCTAAAGGTTATACCGGCAGCGCCATCATGGTACATGGGCATTGTGCTTCTATAGGTTGCTATGCCATGACTGATGCGCGCATTGAAGAAATTTATACCCTGGTTTACGAGGCGTTTGTAGCCGGCCAAAAGCAAGTTCGTGTTGATATTTTCCCTTTCCGGATGGATGACGCAAACTTAAAGCGCTATGCGGCTTACAAACAGGATGCCTTTTGGCGCAACCTCAAACCGGCTTACGAATTATTTGAAAAACGACAGCTACCAGTTGATTATCATCTTAAAGGGAAGGAATACGCGTATTGACCGTTGATTTTTTTAATTACGCGGTTGGGGCTCAAATATTTAGCTTGTGATCGGTGTTATCAGCTCAATGTCAATCCAAATAAGTATTTGCACTCCCTGGGAGAGGAGGCTTCGGCCACCAGGCATAATATGGAGGCTTTATTTACAAAGTTTACATTTTTATTTACAATCCTGGTTCTTCTGACGGAGAGGTATCAAAGTAATTTCGCTGGATCAACTTTGATATGATATGAAAAAGAAAAGAAACGTTTTCTCCTGCCTGATTATTCTGCTGGCAGGAGTAATTTATTTCCCTGTACAGGCCCAGCAAAAACATGCCGAGAACGTAGTTCCTTTCGCCGGGCCTAACCGAATTACCCGTAATATCATACAAGATAAAAAAGGCAACATTTGGATTGCTGCTTTTGATGGCATTTTTCGGTACGATGGGAAATCTTTTACCAATATCACAAGTAAAGTGACTTCGGCCCGCTTTTTTTCTGTTTTAGAAGATAAGAAAGGCAACCTGTGGTTTGGCTCTATCGGTTCAGGTGCTTACCGTTACGATGGTAAATCCTTTCGCAATTTTACAATAAAGGATGGCCTTCTCAATAATGATGTTGTAAGTATTTATGAAGATAAAAAAGGCAGCATCTGGTTCGGCGTTCGGGGTGGAACAAGCCGGTATGACGGAACATCATTTCGGAATTATATCATAAACGGAAATGGGATGAATGAAGACCCAACAGGGAAAACATTTCCGGATAGGGCACCTTATGAAGTTAATTCAATTATTGAAGACAGAACGGGCAAGCTTTGGTTTGCAACAAGAGGCAACACCTTTGTGTACGACGGAAAAATATTTAACGTTTTCAGCCGTAATGGTAAACCTTTTACCAACGTTCGTTCTGTAATGGAAGATAAAAAGGGCAATATCTGGCTCGCCGGCAGTGATGGACTGTGGCGCTATGATGGTAGTTCATTTACCAATTTCACCCGGAAATTTGCGGGTTACGTTTACGAAGATAAAAAAGGAAACATTTGGACAAGTTCAGAAAATGCTGATAACCCTAACAGGGTACTTTCTGGTTTTAGCGCTAATACAGCGGCCTGGGCGCTTTCTCGTTACGATGAAAAATCCTTGTCTGATAAAAAGCCATCAGTAACCGAAATAACTAATAAGCCAATGGTTTTTGGGATTTTAGAAGATGATAAAGGAAATATTTGGTTTGGTGCTGTAGGTGGAGTGTACCGGTATGATGGAAATACTATAACAGACTTTAAAGGGATGTAGCTGATGATCCGTACTACACTGGCAGAAGAATACATATTCAGCTATCATTCCATCAGCAACGCCATCAAAGCTTCTTCAACCCGCTCTTCTTCAAGCAATTGCTTAGCTTTCAAATGTAATTGCAACTCACGGGTCTGACTATCGCCGATGGTGGCATCAAGTACTTCTTTTATCTCCGGGGTAAGCGCAAAGGCTTCAATAGCTTCATCGCCGGGTATAGCTTCGAGGTTACCCAATTGCCCGAGGTTGTTACCTGTAAGGATCCTTGAGTTACGGATAGCATAAGGCAGTGCATCAACACCTATGCCCATTTTGGTATTGGGTTTGGCTACTTTAAACAGGTTATCTTTAGTAACCCGGCAATACCAGTCGCCGCCAAGCCGGGCAACCAGGTCCATTTTGGCCTGGTTTATTTTGCCCTCTGCATCTAAAACGGCATCATTAATATGGACCAGCTTAATTTCGGCAAGCACAAGATTACCTGCACCATGACTTTGCCCCAATTCAATCACTTCGTTAACCACACATTCCAGTTGTACGTATGACTCGGCCACACGCGGGGGTTTTACCAGTTGCGAAGGTAACTGCGTTAAACCCGATTTAATAAACTCATTAACGCCCTGAGGATATTCTACGCTTGAGAGCGAAGTTTGCTGTACCATATCATAGTTAACAATATTGATCACGCATTCGGGCACTTCCCTGATATTTTCGAGCGTGTGTTTGGTGGTATTGTCCCTTACCCTGCGCGATGGCGAAAAAATACAAATGGGCGGATTAACGCTGAAAATATTAAAATAGCTGAATGGGCTCAGGTTTACATTCCCGGCTTTATCAACCGTTGAGGCCAGGCAAATCGGTCGTGGTGCTACCGCAAAGTTCAGGTAGCTTTGCAGTTGAACAGGAGAAAGATCGGATATATGGATGGTTGGCATGGGTAAATATTATAAAACATGCCATTGCGAGCGTAGGGTGGCAATAGCGCGTAAGCAAAGCCACACTGTATAACATGCGGGTGCCACGCTACGCTTATAATGACTTGGTTGTAAGTTGTTGGTTATTAAATATTTTTTTGATCGATATTATAAACATGAGCGTTGCCTGCGGCCCGTGCTATACGCTCATACTGCACAGGCATTAGCCACAAGGCCGGTATCCGCTCCTATCACTAACGCGCCCCGCACACCATCTCTAAAACGTATTTTATACGTCATTACCATTTTTTCCGGAGTTTCCCTAATGATTTCTCGCAATAACACAATTATTTGCAATAGTGTGGTATATTCTTTTTACTTCTTTAACTTCAAGATCGAAAAATTACTATCCGCTTTTTCTATAATATTCCCCAGCATCCCTAAACCGGTAACTTCCATTTCAACCAGATCACCCGGCTGCAGCCATTGTGGTTCATAATCGGCATTATTAAGTACGCCGGTGCCATTCAGTTCAAGAAAACAGCCTGTGCCAACCGTGCCCGAACCTATTACATCGCCCGGTAAAACATCGCAACCATAGGCAGCTCGCTCAATGATCTCGGCAAAGGTCCAGTCCATATCGGCCATATTACCTGCCGATACCTGTTTGCCATTCACCACGCATTTCATCTCCAGGTTATAGGCATTCCCTGTATGACCAGGTTTTGCAGGTACTTTATATTGCTCCAGTTCGTCGGGCGTTACCAGCCAGGGACCAATCACCGTCGAAAAATCCTTACCCTTTGCCGGGCCAAGGTTCAGCAGCATTTCTTCCATTTGCAGGGTGCGGGCGCTCATATCGTTCATGATCATGTAACCGGCAATAAAGCTATCGGCTTCGGCGGCGGTAATGTTACGTCCTTTTTTATTGAGAACAACGGCAACTTCCAGCTCAAAATCAAGCTTTTGAAAATGATCGGGCATACATTCAATTTCGCCGGGCCCTTGTACAGCGTTATGGTTAGTGAAATAAAATATAGGATACTGATCAAACTCGGGTATCATATCCAGCTTACGGTTACGCCTTGCCGAAGCCACATGCTGACGGAACGCATAACCATCGCGGCATGATGTTGGGTGCGGCACCGGGGCCATTAGCTCAAAAAACAGTTCCTCTTTAGCCTCTATCTTTCCCGACCGGATTTCTTCATTAACCCGCGCGGCATGTTCCATCAGTTCTGGCCCTCCCCATAAAAATTCGTTCATGTTATCAGGGATCAGCTTATCGCATGAGTTTAAATTGTAGATGTGGCCATTAACAAAAACGCCAAGATGTTCGCGGTCTTCGGTTTTATAGGATACTAATTTCATAGAGTAGCTTAATTGGTATAATCAAAGCTAATGATTTTGATTGAGGGAATTATAGTGAATGGTTGATTAAGTTGAGTGGTCTCTCTCGCGGGCGTATATAAAGATATACTGCCACCGCTCGGCTCCAGCCGAGTGGTAATTATTCCCAGGCCTCTGGCCTGTATACATCATGCCGGCGGCCAGAGGCCGTTTTATAGTCGCCACTCGGCTGGAGCCGAGCGGCGGCGTAAGAATTAAAAAATAACTAACCACTCACCTAATCAACCACTCACTATTCAACCCTAAATTTGCATCCTAAAAATAATCCCCCTAACTTAGTATCATGTTACGCGTACAAATGCATTTCCTGTTTTCATTGGGGTTAACCTCCATGAGCGATGCGTCATCGTTCAGAGATGCTATGCTTGCCAAGATCGTGCTGGCGCAATACTAATTTCCCCTCCTCTTTCCTCTATCTTTTTTAACCATTATTTATTAAATGGTCAGGCTAGGCGTTACGGACTTTTTAGCCCGAACACAAATCAGCATTTTATACGTTTTATTGTTAACCAATTAAACCAATTCATGCCTCTATATCATAGTTTAGGATCAATTCCGCCTAAGCGGCATACGCAATTCCGTAAGCCCGATGGTAGTTTATATGCCGAAGAGCTGGTGTCAACAGAAGGTTTTTCAAGCCTTTATTCGCTGGTATACCACGCCTACCCACCCACCATTGTAAAAACCCTTGGCGAGCCCTACAGCGTGGAGCCCAAAATAGCACGCGAAAAACACCTGAAGCATACCAGTCTGATAGGTTTCAATATCCAGCCCGAGGATGACTACCTGCAAAGCCGCAAGCCGGTACTGGTAAACAGCGATCTGCATATTTCGCTGGCAGCGCCGCGCCAAAGCATGACCGATTATTTTTATAAGAACAGCCAGGCCGATGAAGTAGTTTTTATTCACGAAGGCACAGGTACTTTAAAAACAGGCTTTGGTAATATCAAGTTTCAATACGGCGATTACCTGGTGATCCCCCGCGGCACCATTTACCAGATGGAGTTTGACGGCATGGGCAACCGGCTTTTCATTGTGGAAAGCTTTAGCCCTATCCGGCCGCCAAAACGCTACCGAAACCAATATGGTCAATTGATGGAACATTCTCCTTATTGCGAGCGCGATATCAAACTACCGGCCGATCTGAAAACTTATGATGAGCATGGCGATTTCAAGATCCTGATCAAAAAGCAAGGTCTTATTTATCCCTATATATATGGCACTCATCCTTTTGATTTTGTGGGCTGGGATGGATTCCATTATCCCTGGGCGCTATCTATCCATGATTTTGAACCCATAACCGGGCGCTTACACCAGCCGCCTCCGGTACACCAAACCTTTGAGGGTAATAACTTTGTAATCTGCTCCTTTGTGCCCCGCAAGTTTGATTACCATCCGTTATCTATCCCTGCACCTTATAACCACAGTAATGTGGACAGCGACGAGGTGTTATATTATGTAGATGGCGATTTCATGAGCCGCAAAAGCGTGGTAAAAGGGCAGATCACCCTGCACCCCGGTGGCATCCCACATGGCCCGCACCCCGGCTCGGTTGAAAAATCAATAGGCAAAGAATCAACAGATGAGCTGGCGGTGATGATCGATCCGTTCAGGCCGCTGATGCTCACGGAAGACGCGATTAAGATTGAGGACGAAAATTATTATAAGAGCTGGCAAATGTGAGGTTAAAGGCGAAAGGTAAAAGCTGAAAGGCAATTAGCCGTAATGCCAAAATCACTAATCATTAACTCACTAAATCACTAATTAAAATGCACACACAAACTTTAGATAAAAAAGTCTCCCCTACCGGGGGAGATTTAGAGGGGGCTGACTTCCTACCCCTTAACGGTACCGATTATGTGGAATTTTATGTTGGCAATGCCAAGCAGGCGGCCCATTATTATAAAACGGCCTTCGGTTTTCAAAACCTGGCTTATGCCGGCCCCGAAACCGGGGTGCGCGACAGGGCATCGTACGTTTTGCAGCAAGGCAAAATCAGGATAGTGCTCACCACTCCTCTTCACTCTGATCACCCTATTGCCGATCATGTTAAAAAACATGGCGATGGTGTGAAAGTATTGGCCCTTTGGGTTGACGACGCCTACGATGCCTTTGAGCAAACCACCAAACGAGGTGCCCAGCCTTACCAGCAACCGCAAACCCTGACTGATGAAAACGGCGAAGTACGAACCAGCGGCATTAAATTATACGGCGAAACGGTGCACATGTTCATTGAACGTAAAAACTACAAAGGCTTGTTTTTACCGGGATATCAAAAGCTGGAAAATAATTACAATCCGACAGATACCGGCCTGCTATATGTTGACCATTGCGTGGGCAACGTGGGCTGGCATAAAATGAACGAATGGGTTAATTTTTATGAGGAAGTATTAGGTTTCCGTAATATCCTCACCTTTGATGATAAAATGATCTCGACCGAGTATTCGGCTTTAATGAGCAAGGTGATGAGCAACGGGAACGGCTATGTAAAATTCCCGATCAATGAACCTGCCGAGGGTAAAAAGAAATCGCAGATTGAAGAATACCTTGAATTTTATGAGGATGAAGGTGTACAGCACCTGGCCCTTGCAACGCATGATATTGTAGCCACCGTTACCGAGCTGCAGAATCGTGGCGTTGAGTTCTTAACTGTTCCTTCAACCTATTATGATGACCTGATCGACCGCGTTGGCCATATTGATGAAGACCTTGAGCCATTAAAACGCTTAGGTATTTTGGTCGATCGTGATGACGAAGGATACCTGTTGCAGATCTTCACCAAGCCTGTTGAAGACAGGCCAACCCTGTTCTTTGAAATTATTCAGCGCAAGGGTGCCAAATCATTCGGTGCCGGTAATTTTAAAGCCCTATTTGAGGCCATTGAACGAGAACAGGAAGTAAGGGGAAATCTTTGATTGATATCGGATTTCGGAATTTAGATTTCGGATTTTTAATATTGAAATTATGATTTGGAGCCGGGCGGTTGCCCGGCTTTTTATTTGCCAGCATTATTTATATTTGATATAATCAATAATTACTTTTATGAAGAAAGCTTTACTCATCATTGCCGCTGTTGCATTAAGCTTTAACTGCTTAGCTCAGGATACTGCTGCTTCAAAACCTGTTTACGATGCTGTCCTGGCTAAAAAGCTTGGGGCTGATGATTACGGCATGAAAAAGTATGTGATAGCCTTTTTAAAAGAAGGGCCAACGCAACTCAAAGATTCGGCGGCTAATATGCAGCTGCAAATGGCGCACCTTAAAAATATTGGCCGGCTTGCTGCCGAGGGTAAGTTAGTTGTGGCCGGTCCGTTTCTGGATAACCAACCCTTACGTGGGATCTTTATTTTTAATGTAGAAACCGTAGAAGAAGCCCAAAAACTCACCGAAACCGATCCAGCCATCAAAGCAGGGGCCTTAGTGATGGAGCTTCATCCTTTTTATTGCAGCGCGGCGCTGATGCAGGTAGTGCCGATTCACAATACCCTCCAAAAGAAAAGCATGACCAATTAAATGGATGACGTACTATTTGTACTTGAACAGCTTAAAGAAAAAGCTGATGCTGCGTACTTAAAAGGCATGGCCCGTTTTGGTATTGATAATTCGAGGGCTTTAGGGGTAAAATTGCCGGAGATCCGCAAACTGGCTAAGATCATTAAAAAAGATCATGAGCTGGCTTTAGCACTTTGGGATACGCAAATACATGAAGCCCGGATGCTGGCCTCCATGATAGCCGATCCTAAACAGGTTACCCCCGAACTAATGGACAGCTGGACCGGCGACTTTTATTCATGGGATATTTGCGACCAGGTTTGCGGTAATCTTTTTGACCGCACCCCATTTGCCATTGATAAAGCTGTTGAGTATAGCAGTCATGAGCAGGAATTTGTAAAACGTGCCGGTTTTGTTTTAATGGCCGAATATGCAGTTCATAATAAAACGGCGCCCGACAGAAATATTTACAAACCTGTTTCCTATTATGGAGCGGGAAGCCTGGGATGACCGGAACTTTGTTAAAAAAGCTATTAACTGGGCTTTACGCCAAATAGGCAAACGGAATAATATATTAAAAGTTAAAGCCATTAACACTGCACAAAATATTTATGGCCAGCCCAGCAAATCAGCCAAATGGATTGCAAAAAACGCGCTTGATGAACTAATAAGCAAATAACGATTTAATATTTTTCCACAAAGTTAAACTCCGGCAAATTGCCTGTAAAATAGGACATTATAATAACCAATAATAGTTCACCCATATTTATTAACTTAGTACCCGCTATTTTTTACAATTAAATTACATCAAACAATTTCATGAAGGATACCTTCATTTTTCAACACAAAAAATAGAGTCTGAGCATATTTTTGTAAAATATTACTTCAATTAGTAGTAGATATAGTCAAATATTCTCCAAACCGTAAATACCAGTAAAAGAATACATTATAAAGTATCAAAAATATTATATTTGAACCCGGGCAAATGTGGAATAATGATTGAGAAGAAGACACGACACACAACTAATGGTTATAAATTATAAAAAGTTCAAATCATGGCACACGTTTTAATCATATGCACGTGTCAAAAACAAATTGAATTAGTGAACAGATTGTTGATATGAGTTTTTTGAAAAGGGTAAACTTTCCGGCGATGATGTACATCTTACCCCTTTGATCAATGATCTGGATACGGGGATCTGGAAATACAATTTCAATACAAGGGAAGTAAAATGGTCAACGGGCTTCTATACACTGTTAGGCTATCAAGTGAATGAAATTGAATGTGATGCTTATACTTTTTTTGAACATCTGCTTTACCACGGCGATAAACCGTTTTTTTCAACGCCATTAACAACAGGATAACGGAAGACACACCGTCACTTCAATTACGTTTTTTAACAAAAAAACGGGTACCAGTGGTTTGAAACCGCTATCAGGAAACTGGACGATGAGCATGGCTGTATGGTTTATGGCTCGCTTATAAACATCAACCGTTACAAACAAGACGACTTATTATCGGCAAATAACCAAATCACCAATGATGATGCCTTTAAAACAGCACGCTTAGGCATCTGGGAAATTGACCCTCAAAACCTCAATACCATTGTGCTGTCAAAACAGGTATATGATTTATTTGATCTTCAAAATCATTTAAAACTGAGTGTTGAAGAGTTTATTAGTTTTTTTGAGCCTCCGTACCGGCCTGTTTTACAAAATGCTATTAACCATACCGTTGAAGATAGCAGGCCTTTTGATATTGAATTGCTTTTACGTTCGGCCAAAAACAATATGTTATGGTTAAAAGTAAAGGCTGTACCAGTGATTGATCACCTGGGCAAATGCACATCTGTTAAAGGGGTTATTCAGGATATCGACAGCGAAAAAAGAAAGTTGCTGAAACTTGAACAGTCGATAAATTTACTGACCGACCAAAACCGCCGCCTGCAAAACTTCGCGTACATTGTTTCACATAATCTTCGTTCGCATACGGGCAACCTTCAATTTATGGTAAACCTGTTTGAACAAACCGAAACAACTGAAGAACGGGAGGAGATCTTTTCGCATATTAAAACCATCAGCGACAGCCTGGATCTGACCATCGAACACATCAACGAAATAGTTAAGATTCAAACTGAAATTACCAAAGAGCGGAAGGTGGTTGAGTTGGAGCCGATGTTCAAAAACATTTGCTCGGCACTAAAAAATAATATTGAGACCATAAACGCCCACGTAGAGAGTGACTTTACGCAATGCCGCGAGATCAGTTATATACCGGCTTACATGGAAAGTATTTTACAAAACCTGCTTACCAACTCTTTAAAATACAGTCACCCCGACAGGCAGCCCGTTATAAAATGCTATACCTTTACAGAAGGGAAACATATTTATCTCATTTTTGAAGATAACGGCATTGGTATCGATCTTAACCGTTATGGCGATAAGATTTTTGGCATGTATAAAACATTTCATCAAAATACGGATGCCAAAGGCATTGGCTTATTTATAACCCGTAACCAGATTGAAGCATTAGGCGGAAGCATTAAAGTTGACAGTACAGTAAACGTTGGCACAAAATTTACTATCAGATTGGTATAATTAAAATTACCAAGAGATGATTGCAGAGCGAAGTCCGGCTAACACCTGGATTGTGGATGATGACAGTATTTACGTTTACGGCCTAAAAAAATTAATAAGCATAAAGGAGCTGAATACCCAATTAAGCCATTTTGTAAATGGAGAAGAAGCCATTTACGCATTGAAAAAAGCAAACGAAGATTATAACTTACCCGATGTAATATTACTGGATATTAATATGCCGGTTATGGATGGTTGGGAGTTTATGCATGAATTTGCGAAAATAAAGCCCCAAACGGGGAAAAAGATCGCTATTTATATCGTGAGCTCGTCAGTTGATCTTAACGATATCTACCGGGCTAAAAATATTTCTGAGGTTTCTGACTATCTGTTCAAACCTGTAAGAATAAATCAGTTAAAAGAGGTTTTTGACAACGTTTAACTGCAAGTGAACGAGCAAGTAAATAAATACGGAACCTAAAAGGCTCCGTATTTATTATTGCTTCATTAATACCGAAGTAGAAATAAAGTATTGGGAGGTATCTTTAAATGTAAGCTGAACTTTTCCGCCTACATTGCTCACCACGCCGTATGAAACAGATTTATTAGACAAAGTAAACTTTATCCGGTTACCGCTTTGCACCCAGGAACCTGAAGCAGATGCCCCCTTTTGCCCAATAATAGTGTAACTATTATCAGTCCTTGAAACATAACAATCTTCAGCGCCTACGTAAGCGGCTGTCCATGTGCCGTCACCTTTCAGGTTAGTTTGGTTATCACTTATGCATGGAGATACAACGTTTGTATAGGTATCTGAGTGACCGGTGGTGATGTTTATATTCGTTTCTGATATCAGCGAATACTTACCTGCATAAGCATTTACAGGTTCACCCTTTTCTTTTTTGCAGGCATTACCCGCAAGTAATGCTACTGTGGCCAGACTTAAAAAATATATTTGTTTTTTCATAAACGCAGGAAACAACCGTATGCTATTATTCAATATAGCTTTCCAGTATTTTAAAGCCGCCTGTTGTTTCCAACTCAACTTTATCGATGCTTTTTGGTAACAGGATACATTCGCCCATTTTAACCGCATATGCCTGGTTGTTATATTTTACAGTATAACCGCCTTCAACACAAACATGGATCACAAATGAATCAAGTGCCGAATAGTCTTTCGATGTACTTTCGTCAAAATCGAGCACATTGGTAGTAAAATAAGGGCAGGTAACCAGTTTTACAGTCTCGTTCTTTTTAGGTTCATATCGGGTTTTATATTCGGGATAATGCTTGTAATCAATAGCGGCAAGAGCTTCTTCGGTATGTAACTCGCGTTTATTGCCTTTATCATCAACACGGTCAAAATCGTAAATACGGTAAGTAATATCAGATGTTTGCTGAATTTCGGCAATCAATAAACCTTTGCCAATAGTATGCACCCTGCCTGCGGGTAAAAAGAAAACATCATCAGCTACTGCATCCTCTTTGTTAAGGATATCCATGATATGACCGCTGTTTAAAGCATCAACATATTTTTGCTCGGTCATTTCCTGATTAAAACCGGTAATCAGTGTCGAACCCGGATCGGCTTCAATGATATACCACATTTCGGTTTTACCAAATGAGTTATGGCGTACTTTGGCCAACTTGTCATCGGGGTGTACCTGTACTGAAAGATCATCATTGGCATCAATAAATTTCACCAATAACGGGAAGATGTTGCCAAAGTGATCATAAACCTTTTTACCAACCAGCTCATCTTTGTATTGCTCTAATAAGTCGGCTAGTGATTCACCTTCCAAAGCGCCCGAAGCTACAACCGAAACATCAGATTTTACGCCTGATATTTCCCAGGTTTCGCCGCAGTTGGGCAGGCTGCCAAAATCTTTATGCAAATAGGTTTTTATCTTTTGACCGCCCCATATCTTGTCTTTATATATGGTTTTAAATTTTAATGGATATAATGCCGACATAGTGTTGTGTATTTTTGCCCGCTAAGTTAGGAGTTAAATAGAAAATTGAAAACGCTAAATTGGTTTACTCAGCTTAATGTGTAACAAAAAAGCCCATACTATAATGTATGAGCTTTTTCTTATTTAAATCGCCTGGCAATTATTTACCTAAGCGTTTTTTCAGGTTTTCGTCAATTGCAGCCAAAAACTCTTCGGTGTACAGGTAATCGGTACCATGCTCCACTTTTGGTTTAATGGTGATGGCCAAATCTTTGGTCATTTTGCCGCTTTCAACAGTTTCAATACAAACTTCTTCCAAAGCCTTGCAGAAATTGATCAGTTCAGTGTTCTTATCTAAGATGCCACGGAATTCCAAACCTCTTGTCCATGCAAAAATAGAGGCAATTGGATTGGTTGAAGTTGGCTTACCGGCCTGGTGATCACGATAGTGACGGGTTACAGTACCGTGGGCAGCTTCAGCTTCCATTACAGTACCATCAGGAGTAACCAGGGTTGAGGTCATTAAACCTAATGAACCAAAGCCTTGTGCTACAGTATCTGACTGTACGTCGCCATCATAGTTTTTACAAGCCCAAACAAAGTTGCCGTTCCATTTCAGGGCCGATGCAACCATGTCGTCAATTAAGCGGTGCTCATACGTGATACCGGCTGCTTCAAACTTTTGTTTGTAATCATTTTGATAGATCTCTTCAAAAATATCTTTGAAGCGGCCATCATATTTTTTAAGGATGGTATTTTTGGTTGAAAGGTATAAAGGCCAGCCTTTCATTAAAGCCTGGTTAAAGCAGGCATGCGCAAATCCTTTGATAGACTCATCGGTATTGTACATCGTTAATGCAACACCATCACCTTTAAAGTTAAATACCTCGTATGATTGCTCGGGGCCGCCATCTTCAGGAGTAAACTTAACGGTTAATTTACCTTTGCCTTTGGTTAAGAAATCGGTAGCACGGTACTGATCGCCAAACGCGTGACGGCCAATACAGATAGGCGCTGTCCAGTTAGGTACCAGGCGGGGTACATTGGACATAACAATAGGCTCACGAAAAACAGTACCATCCAATATGTTACGGATAGTACCGTTTGGCGATTTCCACATTTGTTTTAACCCAAACTCTTTCACCCTTGCTTCGTCGGGAGTAATAGTAGCACATTTAATACCAACGCCGTATTGCTTAATTGCGTTAGCTGCGTCAATAGTTACCTGGTCGTCGGTTTGGTCGCGGTACTCTATACCCAGATCGTAATATTTAATATCAAGATCAAGGTACGGGGTAATCAATTTGTCTTTAATGAATTTCCAGATTATTCGGGTCATTTCATCGCCATCCAGTTCAACTACCGGATTCTCTACTTTTATTTTTGACATGCCTGATGTGGTTTTTGTTATACAAACGGCCCAAATATATAAAATTGACTTTATCAATTTTATCAAATAACGCAATGAAAAATTATAGATTTCGTTATAATGACAATTATTAGTACCGGCATTGTTGTTTTTATAAACTTTGGTGCTATTTTTATAAAATAAAACGCTTACCATAAAACAAGCTCCTTTTATACAGGTGCTGCCGTTTATTTATGATAAAATCCATACTAAAAGCCTCCATTATAATCCTGCTGTGTTCTGTATCTTTTTTAGCTAAAGCCCAAATAGGCTTTGATTATGCACAATATGACGTTGGCTTTGCCGCAGGCATCAACCAGGCCAGTTCTACCGATGTGCAAACCCTAAAAACAACACCTTCCATAAATCTTAACTTTACTTACAATCAAAGCCCGTTTGTAAATTATATATTTAATGTGGAGGTAGGCCGTTTAAAAGGCGGTTCGCCGGCTACAAGTACACAAAGGCAATTTGAAAACCATTTCAGTGCTTACACTTTCAGGGTGCAGGTACAGGCAGGCGAATTGATTGACTACTCGAGAAGTGCTATAGCCAATGCTTTTAAAAACCTTTACCTGTCGTCGGGATTAGGATACATTAATAATAATGTTGTATACAGGACAGAGGATGCGCTTTTATTGGAGCAGGGCCGGGTATTGCCCTACGAACGCAAAACAAATGAAATATTTATACCACTAAGGCTGGGTTATGAGTTTAAGCTGTTTAACAGTTACAACCAGCCTGCAGTTAAAATTGACCTGGGTTACCAATACAATTTTATTATGGGCGATAATCTGGACGCCTACGTTGCCGGCGCGCATAACGACGCGTATTCGCAGGTTACTTTAGGTTTTAAATTTGCCATTGGTGGTGTTACATCTTACCGGAAACAGATCCATTATTAAGCTTAGGCTAAATCTTTTTTGATTGATTTGCTTTTTGGCAGGATTTTTACTGCGTATATTTATATAATAAAAGAACAAACCTATGAACAACGATCAAATAGACGATGCAGGTTTCAATGATGATCTGCCTGATCGCGACGAAAACCTAAAAGATGAACTGGGCGAAACCATTGATAAGGAGGACCTAAATTATAACCCGGACGATAATAGCTACGAATACGATGTTAAAAGCGATGACCCGGATTATGACCATCCCGATCCGTATCATACTGCCGCAAAAAACGGCGAGGATTTTAACTCCACCTATGACGAGGCAAACCCTTACGATGTAGACGGCGAATTTGACGAAGACCGTTCGCTTGAAACCGATGTAGATGAATTGGGAATGCACATTGACAACGGAGAAAGCGTTGAGATTGATCCGGTTGATGCCGCCCTTTCTCACACTCCCGAAGACGACCGGGACGACCTTGACGAAGAAGGATACCCCAAAAATGATAGGTAACCCCTGAGATAATTTATTAACTGCTGAGTTGTGGATTTTTAATCAAGTTCACTGCTCAGCATTTAAAACCCGGTTAATCAAAATCAAGATTAAACCGGCTCTTCAACTCCAGCAGCTGCGGGTTGCGGGCTGCCATATGCTGAAACTTTTCGGGCGCGGTATAAGGCTTACGTACTACCTTTTGTTCATCAACCCTGGCGTTTACCTCGATAGTAAAATTTTTAAGTGCACTGCGCAGGTAATTCAACATAACGGGCTTTTCATCCCTGAAAATATTTTCCTGCACCATATTGCCTACTATTACTTCAAAAACATAGGGCTTTAGCATGCGCGGCGCGCCCGCTGTAAGAACGGTTAGCAAAGTTTTTTTACCTTCTTTTTTTGCAAATGCAGCAAAATCGCTCCAGCATTGCAAAAAGGCATCCATGGTAAAATCCTCTTTATCCTCTCCTTTTAAATATGGGTCCTCTTCTTCAAGTAATTCTTCCTGCGTTTTAACTTCACCGGTTAATGAAGGGGTGAGCGTACTTCGCAAAGGCATTACTATCTTAGGCTTTTCAGCAGGCGATGTTATTGTTTCTTTTACCTGTACAGATGGCGTTACAACCTCTTTTGGTGGGGCACTGTATACCGGTGCGGCTTCGCTCACCACAGATACAGCAGGGCTTGCCTGCGCTCCGTTAACAGACGTTACTGTTGAGGTATCAGGTTTTTTTAGTCCCCGTCGGTCGCGGAAGTTACAGTGAGTGGTGTGGTTGCCAGGTTAAACACCGATGGCAGGTGGCACATCTTAAGTAATGCCAGTTCAACCTGGAGCCGTTGATTTTTGCTGAGCTTATAACTAATATCGCACTGATTGGCAATATTCATGGCCGAGAGCAAAAACGACACCGATGCCTGCTGCGATTGCTGCAGGTATTTTGTTTTAATGCCTTCACTCACCTCAAGCAGCTTTAATGTCGATTGATCCTTCCCCACCAACAGATTTCTGAAATGTTCAGAAAGCCCGGCTATAAAATGAGCGCCATCGAACCCGCGCGAAAGGATCTCATCAAAAAACAATAATACTTTAGCGGTATCTTCCTTAAGCAGGCTCCCGGTTATATTAAAGTAGTAATCGTAATCAAGTATGTTCAGGTTATCAATAACCGAGCGATAGGTTACCTTCCCCCCGAAAAACTCACGATCTGATCAAACATCGAAAGCGCGTCGCGCAAACCGCCATCGGCTTTCTGGGCTATGATATGCAGGCCGTCGGGTTCATAACCTATGCTTTCCTTGCCGGCAATTGATGCCAGGTGGTTGGCCATATCCTCAACCCTGATGCGGTTAAAATCAAAGATCTGGCAGCGCGAAAGAATGGTTGGCAGGATCTTATGCTTTTCGGTAGTAGCCAATATAAATATGGCATAATGAGGTGGCTCCTCAAGTGTTTTCAGGAACGCGTTAAAAGCGGCCTGCGACAGCATGTGCACCTCATCAATAATATAAACCTTGTAACGTGCCGCCTGGGGCGGATCCGTACCTGTTCAATCAAACTGCGGATATCATCAACAGAATTGTTTGAAGCAGCATCAAGCTCATGAACATTAAAAGAATTTCCGTTTTCAAAAGCCTTGCATGAAGCGCATTCGCCGCAGGCTTCGCCATTGGGCTGCAAATTGGTACAATTAATGGTTTTAGCCAGGATCCGCGCGCAGGTAGTTTTGCCCACACCACGTGGACCACAGAACAAAAATGCCTGTGCCAGCTGGCTATTTTTTATAGCATTTTTGAGCGTATTGGTTATATGTTGCTGACCAACAACGGTTTCAAAAGTAGCCGGGCGATACTTACGGGCCGAAACAATGAAATTATCCACAAGTGCTAAGGTAGTGAGAAATTAGATTTGGTGAAAGAGCGGTTTTGCTAATTTTTTTACACACCGGCCTCTTCACATGTTAAACCCGGCATTATTACATAAATGTTTTTGACAGCTTTAAAATAATACCAAACGAATTGTAAAGCAGGCCCCCATGATCATATGCCAGATCATATCCAACAGAATAACCATTTCTTAAAGGCCTCAAACCTTCAACAAACGTCGAATATTGATTCACTTTTTTAAAGGTACCATAATGGGGTGGATATTTTAACTTCCCTCCTAAAGAACGATATATTTCGGTGCCATTTTCAAATGTTCCCATATTTTTAGAATAGGATAATTTGGCTGTATAAAGCCAGTTGTTTACATAAACCTGCGTTGCAGCATGCAAAGCAAGTACCCTGTTATTTATAAAAAACTGCCATGTTTTTCCTGCTTTGCTCTTCACATCATTTATTGTGGTTATAAATGGCGTACCCAAGCCAATGTCATTATATGACCAACCCTCTGCATATTCATAATTATTATAATAATTTTCGGCGCCAGACTTGGTTGGTTTTGAACTTAATGTGCCGGCCTGGTTCGCCGTATATAAAAATTCGAATAAAAATTTCTTCCAGTAAAAACTACTCTGAATTGGTTTATTATTAACTAAGCTTATACCATTTAAACCATCGGCTATATTTGCAAGAGACTTTAAAGCACCTATGTCATAAAAGCTTTGACGATATACCGAAATTGTAAGTGCATCAAATTTATATTGAGCACCTATATCTATTGAACCTAAATGATTACCAACCTTACTGCCCTGATATAGTTTACCAGAAAGCACATACCAATAGGTGTCGACTGGAGACAATTCAAACCGTTTAAAAACACGCCTTTCATTTCCCCATAATGCTTCGTGATTATAAGAGGCCAAAAAATCAAATCTCCATGATGGCTTACCTATTTTTAAGGACAGGGTATTTTCCATGTAATAGCCTTTAAAATCTGACGGTTTTTCGCCTGTTCTTACTTTAACACTCCCTAAATACCCATTTGCCAAAGTTGCTTTAAATGCAAACAGTTTTCCCAAAACCGGGATACTATAAAAGTCAGGTATACCTAAACTTATCTTGGGGATACCCAAGGCATTACCAGAGATTGAAAAAGAACCTGAAGAAAGAGTTGAATCAACAAGCCCCACAATATCCTTTGAACGGCCAGCTTTCAATTCAAAAATACCGGCGTGGGCCTTTACAAATCCCTCAACTAAAATAAACTTGCTATTATTTCCGGCATTTCCTCTACCTTCAAAGGATGCGGCCCAGTCGTAAGTTTTTGTTGTATCATAATCTTTCCGAATTTTTCCGATTAAGCTACCGGACCCACCCGATAACGGAATACTGCCAAACTGATTTGCCCTTAACCAAAATGGCACTGAATTGTTGGTAGTGACAATGCCCTGGGCCTCCAGGCTAATATGCACATCCTGATTTTGTGCTTTTGCTAAAAAAAAGATAATAATATCGGCAATAAGACGACTAATTTTTTCATAACAGACAGTTTCGGCTAACGATTAATTTCAAATAACGAAAAATGATAATTTATTAAAAATAATATTGTTTTTTTATTAAAATCACATTTATAATACTATTACTAATACAAAAACAATTGTAATGTAGCAAATAAATTACATCATTCGCATTTTAACTTGAAATTAAATTTAACTATATGTTTAACCATATGAGATTCAGGTAGAAAAAAATTAAATCATGGAGAAAAAAATAGACACAAAAGAATATGCGCTATGATTGTTACGCAATTTTGTTTTAACTCAATTTGTGAAACAAATTGCCCTGATCACCTTTTAAGGCAACAACGGAAAATAAACAGGAATAAGCAAAAAGGAACTTAATATGTCGCGGTCAAACAAACAAGACTTAACACATAATATATTAAATATCATCATCAGGCAAATGATCATCATCTTCGGGGTCGGGCTCACCAATACTGCCATCAACCTGTATTTCATGCAGATCTTCTTTATCCTCAAGGATATCATCAAAATCTTCATCTTCCTGGTCATCCCAGTCGCCTTCAAGGGGATCATCCCCTCCGCCATACATTAAGATCTCATCGAAAGTAAGCGGATTGCTTGTTCCTTTTTCGGCTTGAATAGTTGCGGGTTGCATAGCTTATGAGTTTTTAAGTAAAACCATAAGCTATGCCATAAGTTTTAGAAAAAATTTTGTTTTTATCAACACAATTTCTCCCTCGTTTACAGAATATCTATCGATACTATTTCCTTTACAGTATAATACCCCTTGGCTTGCGGCAGATACACTTCCATATCCTTCCAGGTTATCTGGAGTTTTTTACCGGCAAGTTTAGCCGGTGAAGCATCTATAAATTTCTCAGACCCGGAAAACTGCCTGAGCCAGATAAATGATTTTTCGGCCGCTGCCTTATCTGTTATAACAATATAATTAAATCCCTTTGTATCAATCCGTTTAAATACGCCGGTAGTAACCTGGGTACCGGTATCCTCAGCATCGCCATCCTTTCCCATTTTCATGGCGAGTTGCATAAAAGATCCGCATTTTTGCTTCATCAGGTTTTTACCGATCTCCACGCCTACTTTACTCATTGCCGGTTCATCGGTTACCTCAACATTTTGCTCTTTGGCTACATCCATTAGCAAGTCGGCATGGTTTTCAAAACACTTTTCAAAAGCATCATTGGCAGCCTGTTTGGTAGATATCTTTGCCACGTCAATTTTGGACAATTCTTTACAAAGCGAATCAAGCAGGCGTTGTTGCGCGGGCCCTATTGTTTGTGCTTTTATTGCGCTGGTTGTTGTTAAAAAAAATGCGATAAAAAGGAGCAGGTTCTTTTTCATAATAATAATTTGACTGCTAATATAGCGCTGCCGGGCTAATTTGCTGTTATACACGTAGCATTTCATCTAAAAACATTTGATTGTTTCAATAATTACCTCTACATTTGCAGCCCCGTTATGGCGGGCAAATAATTAAAAATCAAGTATAATGCAACAGTACGAAATCGTGATCGTTCTAACCCCGTTGCTTTCAGAAGAGACTGCTAAAGAGGCAAATGCCAAATACAGCAAAATTCTTACTGATGGCGGAGCCGAAATTGTCCAGGAGGATAATTGGGGTTTGAGAAAATTAGCGTACCCAATCCAAAAGAAAACTACAGGGTACTATCACTTAACTGAATTTAAGGCTCCGGGTGAATTAATTAACAAATTGGAGATAGAGTTAAGGCGCGATGAGCGTGTTTTGCGTTTCCTGACCATTGCTTTGGATAAACATGCCATTGCTTACAATGACAAAAAACGCAGTGGTGCTTTTAACAAAAAACCAGCAGCTAAAGCAGAGGAGGCAGCAAACTAATGGCTAACGAACAAATTAAATACGTTACCGCTCCAAAGGTGGAGGATAACCGTAAAAAATACTGCCGTTTCAAAAAGAACGGTATCAAGTATATTGATTACAAAGACGCAAACTTTTTATTAAAGTTCATTAACGACCAAGGTAAAGTATTACCACGCCGTTTAACCGGTACTTCATTGAAGTTTCAGCGTAAAGTGGCTCAGGCTGTTAAACGCGCACGCCACATCGGTTTATTACCTTACGTTACAGATTCATTAAAATAATAGGAGATTTAAGAAATGGAAGTTATTTTAAAACAAGATGTAAAAAACCTGGGTGATAAAGACGATATCGTAAATGTGAAACCAGGTTATGGCCGTAACTACCTTTTACCAAAAGGCTACGCCATATTAGCTACTGAAAGCGCACGTAAAGTTTTAGCCGAAAACCTTAAACAAGCTCAATTTAAGCAAGAAAAAATCCGCAAGGATGCTGATGCTATTGCAGCTCGTTTAGAAGGTGTTAAACTTAACATTGGTGCTAAAGCCGGCGAAACAGGCAAAATCTTCGGTGCTATCAACACTATCCAAATTGCTGATGCATTGAAAAAAGAAGGTTTTGAAGTTGACCGTCGTCGTATCACTTTTGACCAGGAGCCAAAATTTGTTGGTGAATACGTAGCCAACATCAACCTGCACAAGGAAGTTAAAGTACAGGTTCCGTTTGCAGTAGTAGCGGAATAATTATATTTCGGAATTCGGAGTTTCGATTTCGGATTTCTGGAAAAATTTTAGAATTTTAGAGGGTGTTTTGCTAAAGCAAAGCACCCTCTTCTTTTATCAGGAAATATTTTATAACTGTGTTCAAATTCTTCGGCAAAAACAACCAAAAATCAACGTCGGGCAAACGGAATTCAAAATCGGATTCAAAGTTTTATGGCATTCCTAAATTGATATTCAGGATTTTTAAACTGATATTCATCCTGTTTTTCGGTTTAAGCCTTTTGGGCGTAATTGGTTACCGTTTTATAAACCCTCCTTTTACCTGGTTAATGATCGAACGCGGCTTCCAGCGTAAATCGGCAGGTAAGGAATGGAAGATAGATAAAAAATGGAAAGATTTTGACGAGATCTCCGACAATATGAAACGTGCCGCCGTTGCTGCCGAAGACCAGACTTTTTTAGAGCACCACGGTTTCGATTTTAACGCCATCGAAAAAGCCATCGAAAAAAATTCGCACAGTAAAAAACTAATTGGCGGCAGTACCATATCACAGCAGGTAGCCAAAAATGTTTTCCTTTGGGAAGGCCGTTCCATACTCCGTAAAGGCATCGAAGCTTATTTTACCATATTAATAGAAACCTTTTGGAGCAAAAAACGCATCATGGAGGTTTACCTGAACGAGATTGAAATGGGCGATGGAATATACGGTGTTGAGGCTGCTTCGCAGGCTTATTTTCACAAACCAGCCTCCGATTTAACCCGGCAGGAAGCTGCCGCCATAGCCGTGATTTTCCCAAGCCCGCTGAAATGGTCGGCCACCAACCCAACCAAATATTTAAGGCACAGGCAATACCTTATTATGAAAAATATGAAAAGGTTGGGGCCGCTGGATTTTTAGCCCCCTTGCCCCCTAAGGAGGGAATGAAAATTCCTTTCCCGGCATTCCTTTTTTATTTCAGCAACGCTGTAACCTTTTGTAAATTAAGACTATCTTAATTTATATAACCACACGCCATGTTGAAACAAAGTATCAAGACCAGCCTCTATCTACTTGCTTTTATCTTTTTCGCAAACATTGCTGCAGCGCAGGTTAAAAGCGATACCCCTGCCCCTTTTACGGACAAAGACATGGTGCAATGGGATTATCACTCAACAGTTATTGGTGAAGATTATACCATCTACGTACATTTTCCTCCGGGTTATGATACTACTAAAACCAAATACCCGGTGTTGTACGTGACTGATGGCGACTGGAACATGACCGTTGCCATGAACTGCTTCAACATGCTCCGGCAGGATTATGAAACCACTGAAGCACTCATTGTAGGCATTGGTTACGGCAGCCAACCAAACCAGCGCAGCCGCGATCTGAACCCCACAACCGGCGGACCAAAGTTCATATCATTTATTGAGCGGGAAGTAATACCATTTATACAAAGTAAATACCGTGTAAGCGATAATAAAGCACTATACGGTTATTCGTTTGGTGGCATGTTCACTACCATGGTACTGTTCGAGCATCCAAATCTATTTAATATGATCTTTATAGGGGCACCCGGCAACAGCGGAAGTGAACTAATCCCTTCGGCTAAAAAATACTTTGCCAATAATCATGACATTAACTGCAGGGTGTTTTTAGGCGTAGGTTCTTTTGAGCTCTTAACCAGCAAAAACATTCGGGATTTTAAAATCTACATGGAAAACCAGCATTGTAAAGGGCTTGATATTGCTATCGCAATCACCCCAAATGCCGGGCATGGGGCAGCATTGGCGCAAGTAATGCAAAACGCAATAAAATTTGCCTATTGTAAACAGCATAAGGCTATTGATATATCTGCAAAGCAACTGGAACAATATGCAGGAAATTACCAGATAGCAGGCGATGACAAAAACAAATTCAAGACTTATGTTGCTGAAGGCAAACTATACTTCGTCCAAAATGATGCAATACCTATGGTAATTGTGCCATATGCAAAAGCGTCGTTCTTTATGTACGAAAATGAACGGGCCGATATTACTTTCCATACAGAAGGCAACAAAATGTACATGGTTTTCAGCTTTCCAAATGAAAAACCAACCCGGCTGGATAAAGTAAACTAAACCTATTCTGCACCGTCCAGCAGCGCAGTTAAATCTGGGTGATACACAGGAGTTAAGAACTCGGTGACGGTAAATTCAGCAAGTTTATGCTTGTAAAAGGGATCTTCGGTAATGATCTTCTCTATTTGCTCCCTTGAGCCCGCAAAGGCCAGGATTACCCCACCCGTGCGCGGCACCTTAGGCCCCCAAACAACAAATACCTTTTCATCATAATATTTATTAAGATGCTTTAGATGGACCTCCATATAAGCATCAACCTCTTCAAGAGGGGCGATATACTTAAGATCGATGAAAAACATAAGCGTTAAGTTTAATATTCGGTATTGGGAATTTATTTGTACTTCCAGTGCCTTGATTTACCCTCAGTAAGCCACTCAGCGGCAGTTTCCATACGCTTAAGCCGGGTGGCCTCGGTTTTGGCCTCGGTTATCCATTCAATATACTCCTTTTTCTGCGAGTAGCTGAACTGGTTAAGGTTTAGCCAGGCTTGCGGATGGGCTTCTAAAAATTTCACGAAGTAGTCAGGTACCACCAACTCGTCGCGTTGAGCGGGCGGCTTCTTTTGGGAAGCCGGCCTGGGTTTATTATCTTCATTTAGGGCCATCGCCTGCTGTATAAACTCAATAAGTGCTTCCTTTGGAGGAAGGTCATCAATACTGGTCAGGCGACCGAAGCTACCTGCAGCCTGATCGGCCAGGCTCAATATCTTTTGTGGGTCATATAATAACGATGCCTTCCAAAAACCAAATGCGCAATGTTGTTTAAAAGCGGCCATATTGCAAACCACACCTTTGTAATCAAAAAAGGCATGCTCCATTTCATGGTTTCAATTATCATAGGCGAGGCTTCATGCACCACAGCTCTCAGATAGTTTAAAATCGGCTTTGCAAATTCGGGCGATTTTTCGATGTAGGCATCAATCCGGTTATCATAGTGTTCCATAATTAAAGTTAGCGATTACAACAGCTCCGGCAAAATTGATTTAAATACGCCCCGCCAAACCTGGCAGGGACCAAGCTCCTACAAAAAAACCCGCTTCAAAAGAAGCGGGTCTTAAAAATGTATCAACCATCCCTCCCCTGCAGGGGTCGGGGCATCGCTTACGAATCTATCTTAGCATATTTAGCGTTTCGCTCAATGAACTCGCGGCGTGGGGCAACTTCATCACCCATCAGCATGCTGAAGGTATGGTCGCACTCGGCGGCGTTTTCAATGGTAGCACGTTTAAGCGTGCGGGTAGCGGGGTTCATGGTAGTATCCCAAAGCTGGATATCGTTCATCTCACCCAAACCTTTATAGCGCTGCACGTGCACACTGTCTTCTTTACCGGCACCTTTAAGGCGCTGGATAGCAGCATCGCGCTGTACATCATTCCAGCAATATTCATACTCCTTACCTTTTTTAACCTGGTAAAGCGGCGGTGAAGCAATATATACATAACCGGCTTCAACAAGCTCCTTCATGTAACGGAAAAAGAAGGTAAGGATCAGCGTGGTGATGTGCGAACCGTCCACGTCGGCATCCGTCATGATGATGATCTTATGGTAACGGAGCTTGGTTAAGTTAAGGGCTTTATCATCTTCAGGCGTACCGCGGCTTACGCCCAAACCGGTAAACATGTTCTTGATCTCTTCGTTTTCGTAAATCTTGTGCTCCATGGCTTTCTCCACGTTCAGGATCTTACCACGCAATGGTAAAATAGCCTGGTACTCGCGGTTACGGCCCTGTTTGGCGGTACCACCCGCCGAGTCACCTTCCACAAGGAATAGCTCGCAAAGGGTTGGATCGCTATTGGCACAATCAGACAGTTTGCCCGGTAAACCCGAACCTGTCATTACACTCTTGCGCTGTACCATTTCGCGCGCTTTACGGGCGGCGGCACGGGCGGTAGCGGCAAGGATTACTTTATTTACAATCAGGCGGGCTTCTTTAGGGTTCTCTTCCAAAAAGTTACCCAAAATTTCACCCACAGCTACGTCAACCGCGCCCATTACCTCGTTGTTACCCAACTTACTTTTGGTTTGGCCTTCAAACTGAGGCTCCTGAACTTTTACTGATATAATGGCAGTTAATCCTTCGCGGAAGTCATCGCCGCTGATCTCAACTTTTACGTTTTTCAGCAGGCCCTCTTTATCGGCATAAGCTTTTAAGGTACGGGTTAAACCGCGACGGAAGCCTGCTACGTGCGTACCACCCTCAATGGTGTTAATGTTATTTACATATGAAAAAACATTCTCGCTGTAAGTATCATTATACTGCAGGGCAAGTTCAACCGGGATACCGCCCTTATTACCATCTACATAAATGGGCTCAGGGATGATCGATGTACGTGTTCCGTCCAAAAACTTAACAAACTCGCGCAAACCACCTTCTGAGAAAAACTCTTCGCTACGGAAAGTACCATCTTCCTGGGTTTCACGCTCATCGGTTAAACTCAGGCGAATGCCTTTGTTCAGGAATGACAACTCACGCAAACGGGCAGCAAGCGTATCATATTTATACTCGGTAGTGGTAGTAAAAATTTCCGGATCGGGCTGAAAGGTTTGGATAGTACCTGTTTTATCAGATACGCCAATTTCCTTAACGTCAAACATCGGCTTGCCGCGTTCGTATTCCTGGGTAAAGATCTTGCCTTCACGGTGCACAAGGGTCTTCACATGGGTTGATAATGCGTTAACGCAACTCACACCCACACCGTGTAAACCGCCGGATACTTTATAAGTATCCTTATCAAATTTACCACCGGCGTGCAAAACGGTCATTACAATTTCAAGCGCCGATTTACCCTCTTTTGTATTGATACCCGTAGGGATACCACGACCGTTATCTGATACGGTTATGGAATTGCCAACATGTATAGTAACTTTTATATCATCGCAATAACCGGCAAGGGCTTCGTCGATAGAGTTATCAACTACTTCATATACAAGGTGGTGCAAACCTTTAACACCTGTATCGCCAATGTACATCGACGGACGCTTACGTACCGCCTCTAAACCCTCTAAAACCTGTATGTTATCTGCTGAATAATTGGATTTATCCTGAATTTCTTCGCTCATATTTATTTAATGAAACAATCTTCAAAATTACAAAAAATACCCCGTATTAACGATTATTTGTGGATAAAAGTACTGTTGTGGAGAGTTGTCAGAACCGGGATTAGGGTGGATTTTCAGGATTTATTGGATTTTATTTGCCCTGCTGATTTTGTCTGAGCCCGAATTTTATGAAATTAAAGAATTTATCGAATTTGCTTATAGCTTCAAAAAGCTGGTTATTCCTTGATCCCTCCAAATCCCGGTTCAGGGAAAATCGGTGTAGTCAAAAATTAATCGGTGCAATCCCATAAACTAAACTAAAAATCAATCAACGTAATCTTTAAAAAACAAATCCGAAATCGAAAATCCGATATTCGAAATCATTAGGATACTTGCAATGAAAGATTATCTTTGTCAAAATTTTATAATAATTTTCAGATTGACAGAAATGAAAACCAGTGCTTCAGTTTTAACCAAACTTACTTTAGGATTAGCAATTGCAGGTAGCGTTGCGGCCTGTACTCAAAATAAAACCGCCGATAAACCGGCTGCTGCAACCACAGCAACTCCTGATAAAGAAACTATTGTTTATGTAAACTCTGATTCTTTATTAAACAAGTACGATTACTTTAAGGATATGTCAAAACGCCTTGAAGAAAAAGGAAAAGCATCACAAACCGACTTGCAAAACCGCGGTCAAGCATTTCAACGCCAGGTTGCCGAATACCAGAAAAATCAGGCTACCATGCCGGCTGATCAACGCCAGGCTACCGAGCAACAGTTACAGCGTAAACAACAGGAATTACAAGGCTACTCTCAAAATGCAGGTGCCGAATTCCAAAACGAGCAAGCTTCTGAAAATGCTAAACTGTATGATAAAATTGCCGACTTTGTAAAAGGTTATGCTAAAGAAAAAGGCTACAAACTGGTGTTAACCTATTCAAAAGCCAATCCAACCGTATTGTATGGTGATCCATCTTTAGATGTTACCGTTGACGTTGCCAAACGCCTTAACGAAGCTTACGCTAAAGACAAAAAATAATATCCTGATTTGAAAATTTGATGATGAAGTAATTTGAACATTACAAGTCATTTTCAAATATTCAAATTGACACATTTTCAAATTAAAACCTCAACTTCGGTTGAGGTTTTTTAATTTAGGGCAATATGGAAAATACGGTACACGAAAAATTTATGCGCATAGCCATTGAACTGGCCGAAGACAATGTAAAGCGCGGAATGGGCGGGCCTTTTGGGGCCGTAATTGTTAAGGACGGCATGATCATAGCCCGCAGCGCCAACCGTGTTGTACCCACTAATGATCCTACCGCACACGCCGAAGTCTCGGTGATCCGCCTGGCCTGCCAGGAACTGGGAACATATAATTTATCAGGCTGCGAAATTTATACCAGCTGTGAGCCCTGCCCAATGTGCCTGGGCGCTATTTACTGGGCACGTATAGATAAAATTTATTACGCCAATACCAAAGCCGATGCCGCTGCGATAGGGTTCGACGATCATTTTATTTATGATGAACTGGGCTGCACCATGGAAAAACGCAAGCTTCCTTTTGTCCAAATCCTTCGTGATGAAGCGCTAACTGCCTTTAAACTTTGGGAAACAACCGAGCATAAAGATCATTATTGACCGGAATTTGAGGGGGTAAATTGGTCTGAACCCGGATTTGTAGGATTTATCAGATGGGCAGGAATTTGATTCACATTTGCAAATCAAAATCCATCAATCCCTAAAATCTGCTTAATCCTGGTTCTCCTCCTGCTCTTCAAAAAAATTATCTTTCAGGTCATCAATTTCGCGCCTGTCGGCCTTAGTGGGACGGCCCGTGCCACGATCACGCTTCAGTATCGGGGCATGGAACATTGATTTAAAGGCCTGGGTTTGTTCAACAGGAGTTATATCTTCATAAAAATTCACGGCCGTTTTGGCGTCTACCCGGTTTTCCAACAAGCCGGTTACCTTCACTACCTTGCGCTCTATACCTTTTGCTACCTGGTAAACATCACCAATTTTCACCTCGTATGACGGCTTGATGTTTTTACCATCCAGCTTGATGCGGCCGGCCTTACAGGCATCAGAAGCAAGCGTACGGGTTTTAAACACGCGGATGGCCCACAGGTATTTATCTATTCTCAGTTTCTCTTTTTCGGCCATAACATTCAATTGCTTTTACACCGATTATCCGGTCGGCCGGCTAATTTACCAATATCATTTTACGTACAAATAAAAGCATCCATATTCGGGAGATGCTTTACAGCTGAAACGCAACTTGCCACGCCGCTATCCCGACGGTGGTATAAGTATAAAGCCTCAAATTTACGGCTTTTAAAACGGCTTTGCCAGAGATTATTGTAGTTATCAAAAACCTTTTATGATCCGGTACTTTTTACAACTTACTTGGGCAGGTCTTTTTTAATGAACTTATGATAAAGATGTTCGGCATAACCAACGCTAACATAATCAGGAAATTTCCAGTGTGGATAATAGCGTCTTTGGATGTATTTGAGAAAGCTAAAAAGCAAAACGCAAAAATAAGCAGCAAAGCCAGGCCAAGTAAAATAATGGCAATTAGTACAAATGGGGTCATACCTGGGAATAATTTGGGTAACAGTAATAAATTAAAAGGTAAAACAATTATACCAATACTCATCCAAGGTAACAGATTGATATAACAGCAGTTGCACGATAAGTAAAGTACTAATGTTTAATACTTTATAAACTTATTTGCCAGCAACACTAACAAACAACAATAAATAAACGCTCTTTTAAAATCAAGTTATTTACCCAAAAATCCAATTATATCCCTTGGAATTATAGCTATAATCGCCCGTTGAAATAAAAAAAGTAAGCCTCCCCGACACTCGCTGTCCGGAAGGCTTTGACACCTAATTAGTTTAAACGTTGGTTTCCGTTTATATAAAATTAAGGCTTACTTAATGTATTTTTATGCAGTATTAACTAATTGTCCGCATATTGTATAAATGTGTAATATCAAACACATAAAGGCCCAAATACTAAACGCAACTTGCTATTACACTCAAGGCTTCCTCAAAGAATCCATAATACTTTGTCAAGGCCTTTCCTGCACTTAGTTGTAATTAATCTTTCAACTCCCGCCGCTCTTTCATGACATTCAATCTTTTAAAACATATTTCCTTAAAAATCCTTTAATTTGCCAAAAGTTTAATTTCACCAATGCAAGATCTTAAAAAACTGATTGAAGAGGCCTGGGAAGACAGGAACCTGCTGAACTATAATGAATACACCAACGCCATTGAAACCGTTATTGACCGTTTGGACAAAGGCGAGATCCGTGTGGCCGAACCCATTGGCACACGCTGGCATGTAAATGAGTGGATTAAAAAGGCGGTTGTTTTGTATTTCCCGACCAGGCAGATGGAAGAAATTAAAACCGGCCCTTTTGTTTTTCATGACAAAATGAAACTCAAAACGGATTACAAGCAAGCCGGCGTTCGTGTTGTACCTCATGGTATTGCCCGCTACGGTGCCCACCTGGCTAAAGGCGTCATCATGATGCCATCATACGTAAACATTGGCGCTTATGTTGATGAAGGTACCATGGTTGATACCTGGGCTACTGTTGGCTCATGCGCGCAGATTGGTAAACACGTACACTTAAGCGGTGGTGTTGGTATTGGTGGTGTGTTGGAGCCGCTACAGGCTGCCCCGGTTATTATTGAAGATAACTGCTTTATTGGTTCACGTGCAATTGTTGTTGAGGGCGTACATGTTGAACATGAAGCTGTATTAGGTGCAAACGTGGTGTTAACCGCATCAACCAAAATCATTGATGTTACCCACAGCACCCCGGTTGAATATAAAGGCCGCGTACCTGCCCGCTCAGTAGTAATTCCGGGTTCATATACTAAAAAGTTTGCTGCCGGCGAATACCAGGTGCCTTGCGCCCTCATCATCGGTACCCGTAAGGAATCAACCGATAAAAAAACGTCATTAAATGACGCCCTGCGTGAAAATAACGTAGCGGTATAATTATAGATATGAGATATCAGATGTGAGATATGAGATTTTGCATGGTAAAGATTCCGGCAATACCTTTATTTCACATCTGCTATATTCCTCTGAGAATGCAGCATTTCTCACGTCTCATATCTCACATCTCATATCTAAAACATGAAGATAGGATACGATGCTAAACGGGCTTTTTACAATAATACCGGCTTAGGTAATTACAGCCGCTGGTTAATTAAAGGCATAGCGTCGCTCAATCTATCCAACCTTTTATATTTATATACGCCAAAGGCCAAAGCTAATCCACGGCTTAATTTTATTGGCGATTATCCCAGCATTCGCACTGTTACCCCAAAAAGCAAATGGTTCACTTCATGGTGGCGTAGTAAAGGAATTATCAAAGATTTAAAACGTGATGGTATTGAAGTGTACCATGGTTTAAGTCACGAGTTGCCTTCGGGAATCGAACATACCGGCATTAAGTCGGTTGTTACCATGCATGACCTGATCTTCATGCGTTATCCGAAACATTTTGGTGCGGTTAATTACCGTATTTACCTCGCTAAGGTTAAACATGCCTGCCGTGTCGCGGATCAAATTATCGCCATAAGCCAAAAAACAAAGGATGATCTTGTCGACCTGCTCACCATCGCCCCCAAAAAATAGAAGTTGTTTACCAGGGATGTGACCCTTCATTTGCAATTGAACAAACCGCCGCGCAAAAATCGGCAGTAAAAGAAAAATATAACCTGCCCAACCGCTTTATTTTGAGTGTTGGCACTATTGAAGAACGCAAAAACTTGCTGTTAACCGTTATGGCTTTAAAAAACGTCAATGACATACCACTGGTGGTAATTGGCAAAGAAACCCAATACACAGAATTGGTTAAAACGTATATAACGGCTAATAACTTAAACCACCGGGTAATATTTTTAAAAGACGTTACCTTTGCAGAGTTACCTGCTGTTTATCAACTGGCATCGGTGTTTGTTTATCCATCACGGTACGAAGGATTTGGTATACCCGTGTTAGAAGCTTTAAACTCCGGCACGCCGGTTATAGCAGCAACAGGCTCATGCCTTGAAGAAGCAGGCGGGCCAGGCAGCCTGTATGTGAACCCTGATGATGATATCGGTCTTGCTGAAAAACTAAACCAGGTGCTTAGTGATGATGACTTAAGGCAAACCATGATAACCAAAGGCCGCGCTTACGCAGCTAATTTTACCAATGATAAACTAAGCCTGCAATTAATGCAGCTTTACCAAAATATTTTGAACCATGCTTAGAGACGAAGTAGCCAAGGCTTTTAAAATTGTACAAGAGGGTGGCATCATCCTTTACCCTACCGATACCATTTGGGGCATAGGCTGCGATGCCACCAACACCGAAGCCATTCAAAAGATCTATCGCCTAAAACAGCGCGATGAGGCCAAAAGCATGATCATTTTGCTGGATACCGAAAACAAGCTGGAAAGCTATATCAGTGAAGTAAACCCGCTGGCTTTTGAATTGATTGAATACGCCGAAAACCCCTTAACGCTGGTGATGCCGGGCGCCAAAAACATTTCTCCGGCATTAATTGCTGCCGATGGCAGCGTGGGGATCAGGGTTGTAAAAGACACCCCTTTTTGCCAGCAATTGATTCAGCGTTTACGCAAACCTTTGGTGTCAACATCAGCTAATATTAGCGGTAAGCCCTCGCCGCAATATTTTTCGCAAATAGACCAGGAAATTATTGATGGTGTTGATTACGTAGTTGATTTGGAGCAGCATAGCAAAGAGATCAAAACACCGTCAACCATCATGAGGCTGGCTCCTGATGGGCGGTTTGAGTTTTTGCGTCGTTAACGAGGGATCAGAGGCTGGAGATTAGTGATTAGTTAAAAAGGTGTTTTTGAAGATATGTTTTAACAGAAACATTTTTATAAATTCTTTTGTGTAACCCCTCTACATATTCAATATACTGACTATCAATTATTTAAATAAAATAATTAAAATTGTGTTAACCCTATTAACCCCCTGTCGTGCAGAAAGCCGGAAGTATGAGGTCCAAAGTTTGAAGTCTGAAAGTTTTGTTTATTAAGTGGAAAGATACTTAGGACTTTCGACTAAGACTTTTGACTTTACCGGGGCATTTTACCAATTAATCTTACCTTTGTACCCTTATTAGCGTTTTTAAGCATCCAACTATGCAACAACACCTCAGGCATCCCGTATTTTCTGTTATATCCCGTTTGGCGGGCGAACAAAATGTACAGGCCTATGCTATAGGTGGTTTTGTGCGCGATATTTTCCTGAACCGCCCGTCGAAGGACATTGATATCGTAATTATTGGCAACGGTATTGCTTTTGCCGAAGTTGTTGCCAATACGCTTAGAGTTAAACTGGCGGTTTATAAAAACTTCGGTACGGCTTCGCTCAAATACCGCGATTTGGAGATAGAGTTTGTTGGCGCCCGCAAGGAATCGTACCGTCGCGACTCGCGCAAGCCAATTGTGGAGAATGGCACTTTGGAAGATGATCAGAAACGCCGCGATTTTACCATCAACGCGCTGGCTATTTCCCTCCACCCGGATACTTTTGGCGAGTTGCTTGATCCCTTTAACGGCATTGCCGACCTGCAAAACAAGCTGATCCGCACGCCGCTTAATCCTAACGAAACATTTTCTGATGATCCGCTGCGTATGATGCGGGCCATCAGGTTTGCTACCCAGCTTAATTTCAGGATTGATGATATCGCTGTTGAAGCCATTAAAACCACTGCCGACAGGATCAGCATCATATCGCAGGAACGGATTACCGATGAACTGAACAAGATCATCCTGTCGCCGGTACCATCAATCGGCTTTAATTATTTGTTTGATACCGGACTGCTGCATAAGATCTTCCCGCAAATGGTAGCCCTTTACGGGGTTGACTATGTAGATGGCAAAGGTCATAAGGATAACTTTTACCATACCCTTCAGGTGCTTGACAACATCTGCGAAACTACTGACGACCTGTGGTTACGCTGGGCTGCTATACTGCATGACATAGCCAAACCCGCCACCAAACGTTTTGAGCCCAGCCACGGCTGGACCTTTCATGGTCATGAAGACCGGGGCGCACGCATGGTGCCCAAGATCTTCACCCAGCTTAAGCTGCCGCTTAATGAAAAAATGAAGCAAGTTCAAAAGTTGGTGCAACTGCATTTAAGGCCCATCGTACTTTCACAATCCATAGTTACCGATTCAGCAGTGAGGCGTTTGCTTTTTGAGGCAGGGGACGATATTGAAGCACTGATGTTGTTGTGTAAAGCAGACATCACCACCAAAAACGAATATAAGGTTAAAAAATATCGTAACAATTTTGAGCTTGTTCAACAAAAATTAAGAGACGTTGAGGAGCGCGACAGCATCCGTAACTGGCAGCCGCCGGTTACCGGTAACGATATCATGACCATATTTGGGATAAAAGAAGGCCGCGAGGTAGGAATAATCAAAAATCAGATCCGCGAAGCCATATTGGAAGGCGAAATTCCCAACAATCGTGAGGCCGCGTTAACCTTTACAATCAGCAAAGGCATTGAAATTGGCTTAAAAGTTGTGACTACCCCAAATTAAATTAAAACATTATTATTTTTGTCCAAAATCTACAATAAACAATGGCAGTATACAGGTTCAGGGTTACTTTTGAAGACTACGATGACGTTACGAGAGAAATTGATGTAAAATCAAATCAAACTTTCGAAGATCTTCACCGCGCAATTCATCAGTCAACTGGTTATAATCCGGAATTTTCTTCATCATTTTATATCAGTAATGATCAGTGGACTAAAGGTGAAGAAATAACTTACCTGCCTAACCAAAGGCGTATTGACCGTGGTGTATCATTAATGAATAAAGTAAAGCTGTTGAGTTTTATTGATGACCCGCACCAAAAATTTTACTATACATTCAATTTCGATCGTCCGTTTGATTTTCATGTGGAACTGATGAAGATCATTTTAGATGAAACGCCGGGCACCACTTACCCTGCCGTTGTAAAATCAGTTGGCGAAGCGCCTAAACAATTTGGCAATGCATTTAACGCTACCGTTTTACCGCCTGTTACCGAAGACTTCGACTTTCTGAACGAAATGGCCTTTAACCCGGAGGATGCCGAAGATTTTTCGGAAGTTACAGATACCGATGACCTGCCGGAAGAAAAACACAGCGGCGGCGAAGAAGAAGAGGAAGAAGATGAGTTCGGCAATGAATTTAGCGATGATGAAGGCTTTGATGATGATGAAAGGCCTGGCCGTGGCGGTAGCGACGATTATTAAACTTAGCACATGGTTCATAGTTGATAGTTCATGGTTTTTACCCAAGTTACATTTTAAACTATGAACTATGAACCATCATCTATGAACCCTCTTTCCCCAACCCTCATTGTAGTTGCCGGCCCTACCGCCATAGGAAAAACGGCTGCGGCTATTAAGCTGGCACAGCACTTCAATACAGCAGTTGTTTCGGCCGATTCAAGGCAGTTTTTTAGAGAAATGACTATTGGTACTGCCAAACCGGATGAAAGTGAGTTGGCTGCCGCCAAACACTATTTCATTAATTCGCATTCTATATCTGAAAGTTTTTCTGTAGGCGATTTTGAAAAACAAGGCCTTAGCCTTTTAGATGAACTTTTTAAAGTACATGATAAGGTGATCCTGGCGGGAGGGTCAGGTTTATACATTAAAGCTATTTGTGAAGGCTTTGATAACTTGCCCGTAGCCGATATTTCAGTACGTGAAAAACTAAACCAACAACTGGAAAGAGAAGGAATTACAACATTACAAAAACAACTACAACAGGTCGACCCGGATTATTATACCCAGGTCGACCTTAATAATCCTCAGCGTATCATCAGGGCGCTGGAAGTTTTTGAAACCTCAGGTAAACCATTTTCATCTTACCGCAACGCTACTGTAAATAAAAGACCTTTTAACATTATCAAACTGGCGCTTGATATGCCCCGCGAAAAACTATATGAGCGTATAAACCTGCGCGTTGATCAGATGGCTAAACAAGGGCTAGCGGAAGAAGTAAAGTCCCTCCTGCCCCACCGTGAATTAAATGCTTTAAATACGGTTGGCTATTCGGAGCTGTTTGATTATTTTGATGGAAAAACCAGTCTTGATGAAGCGCTCTTGCTTATAAAACAAAATACCAGGCGCTTTGCCAAAAGGCAGCTTACCTGGTTCAGAAAAGACAAAGACTTTATTTGGTTTGATGCCGGTGCTCCCGATGTTATTGACCAGATGGCTAAAGCCATTGAAACTTCCGCATAATTATTTTATTGCGGCAGCAGGCTTTGTAAATATTTGCCGTAACCACTTTTGATATACTTGTTAACTAACAGCCGCAACTGATCGTCATTGATAAACCCACGGCGGTAAGCAACCTCCTCAATACACCCGATTTTGGTTGACTGGCGTTTTTCGATCACGCGCACATATTCAGTAGCGTCGCTCAATGAATCAAACGTACCCGTATCTAACCAGGCTGTTCCCTTATCCATAACGCCAACATGCAAGTTACCCTGTTCAAGGTAAAACTTGTTAACATCGGTAATTTCATACTCACCCCGGGGTGAGGGTTCAAGATCTTTAGCTATTTGGATTACCGAATTATCATAAAAATAAAGGCCGGGTACTGCAAATTTCGATTTTGGCTGCAATGGCTTTTCTTCAATTGACAATGCCCTGAATTCGGCATCAAATTCAACCACGCCATAGCGCTCCGGATCTGCCACATGGTAAGCAAAAATAGCAGCACCCTCAACGTCATTGAAGCTGCGGATCAATTCGTTAAATCCGGTACCATAAAATATATTATCGCCCAATATCAAAGCTACTTTATCATCGCCTATAAATTGCTCGCCAATAACAAAAGCCTGGGCAAGTCCATTAGGCTTTTCCTGTATAGCATATTCAAATTTACAGCCTAACTCTGTGCCATCGCCCAGCAACCGTTTAAAACCGGGATTATCTTCGGCTGTGGTAATGATCAGAATTTCTTTGATATCCGCCTGCATCAAAACCGATAATGGGTAGTATATCATTGGCTTATCATAAATAGGCATCAGTTGTTTACTGATTGCCCTGGTTATAGGATAAAGTCGGGTGCCTGACCCTCCTGCTAAAATAATGCCTTTCATATTTGATTATACTAATTTTTAAATAAACATCCCGAAGTTAGTATATAATAATGCTTCCGTAATATCAGGGCCCATTATTATACTGTTGAACAATGCTATCAGGTATAAAGTTGGTATTTATTGTTCAATATGCAAACTTATATTTTATCTGATTATTTTGAACATAAACCATGTATCAGGCAACAAGCCTTTTTCAAAAGCAAAATCCATTTAATCCCCTCAACATTAGCATAAAATTGTTATTATTGCAGTTTGAACGTTAAAAACTACTATTTAGGTGGATTTAGCGGATTTTCATTGTTAACATGCATAAATATTATCTTACTCATCTGCAGGAATTAGAATCAGAGGCCATTTACGTTATCAGGGAAGTGGTTGCACAATTTGATCGTCCTGCCATCCTGTTTTCGGGCGGGAAAGACTCTATTGTTGTAACACACCTGGCAAAAAAGGCATTCTGGCCCGCTAAAATCCCAATGCCCCTAATCCATATTGATACCGGTCATAACTTTCCTGAAACTATGGAGTTTAGGGATAAGCTGGTTGAAAACCTTGGCGTGCAACTTATTGTAGGCTCGGTTCAGGAATCAATTAACAAAGGTCGTGCGGTTGAGGAAAGCGGTATTAACGCCAGCCGAAACGAGTTGCAGATAGTAACCCTGCTTGATACCATCGAAAGCAATAAGATTGATGCTGCTATCGGCGGTGCGCGCCGTGATGAAGAAAAGGCCCGTGCTAAAGAACGTTTCTTCAGTCACCGCGATGAGTTTGGCCAGTGGGATCCTAAAAACCAACGCCCCGAGCTCTGGAATATCTTTAACGGCCGCAAGCGCATGGGCGAACACTTCCGTGTGTTCCCGATCAGTAACTGGACCGAAATGGATATCTGGAACTACATTCTGCAGGAAAACATAGCTATACCTTCATTATACTTTGCACACCAACGTAATGCAGTTTACCGCGATAATACCTGGCTGCCTGCTTCGGAGTTCTTACAGCTTAGGGAGGGTGAAACTATCGAAAATAAGCTCATGCGTTTCCGTACCCTGGGCGATATCACCATCACCGGCGGTATCGAATCAGACGCTGATACCCTGGAGAAGATAGTTGCTGAAGTATCAGCAACCCGCAGCACCGAACGGGGCAACCGAAGCGACGATAAACGCTCGGATACTTCAATGGAAGACAGGAAAAAGCAAGGTTATTTTTAAATTTGATTCAATGAGCCTTCAGGCAGCCAAGCCCGGAGCAAAAAACATACCACCACAATGGAATTATTACGTTTTACTACAGCAGGTAGTGTTGACGATGGTAAAAGTACCCTTATAGGACGCTTACTATACGATTCGAAATCCATCTTTGAAGACCAGATGGAGGCTGTAAAACAATCGAGCGAACGAAAAGGGCTTCAGCATGTTGATCTTTCATTATTAACTGATGGTTTACGTTCGGAGCGCGAGCAGGGCATTACCATTGACGTGGCCTACCGCTATTTTGCCACACCCAAACGTAAATTTATTATTGCCGATACCCCTGGCCATATCCAGTATACCCGCAACATGGTTACCGGCGCTTCAACAGCAAACCTTGCCCTGGTACTTATTGATGCCCGCAAAGGTGTGGTTGAGCAAACCTGCCGCCACTCATTTATTGCATCACTATTAAAAATACCACATATTATTGTTTGTGTGAACAAAATGGATTTGGTTGATTATAGCGAAGAGGCTTTTAACAAAGTAGTTGAACAATATGAAGCTTTTGCAGCAAAAATTGATGTCACTGATATCCGTTTTGTGCCTATCAGCGCTTTAGCCGGTGACAATGTGGTTAACGATTCGGAAAACATGCCGTGGTACAAAGGCGAAAGCCTGTTACATACACTGGAGACTATCCATATTGCCAGTGATGAAAACCACTCTGATGCCCGCTTCCCGGTGCAAACAGTGATCCGTCCTCATGCGGATGAATATCATGATTACCGCGGTTATGCCGGCCGGATAGCAGGCGGCATTTTCAGGCCTGGCGATAAGATCACCGTATTGCCATCAGGATTAACATCAGCCATAAAATCTATCGATACTTATTCGGGTCCGGTTGAGGAAGCTTTTGCACCAATGTCGGTGTCCATTACTTTGGAGGATGATATTGATGTAAGCCGCGGCGATATGATTGTTAAAGACGACAGCGAACCGCAGGTGAGCCAGGACCTTGACGCGATGATTTGCTGGATGGCAACCCGCAGCCCGCGCCCAGGTGCTAAATATCATCTCAAAACCACCACCCGCGAGGTAATGTCGATCATTAAGGAAGTTTATTATAAACTTGATATCAATACACTTGAAAAGCAGGAAGAAAATACCGATATTAAGATGAACGAAATGGTGAAGATCCGTTTACGCACTACTCAACCCGTAGTGTTTGACGAGTATCGCAAAAACCGTATTACCGGCTCATTGATCCTGGTTGATGAATCAACTAATGAAACGGTAGCAGCAGGGACATTCCTATAAGCTATTTGGGGAAAAACTAAAAATGCCAGGTTTGTAAGAAAAGCCTGGCATTTTATTTTTTAAAACTCATTGTTTATTGTGCGGCAGCCAATTTTTTAATACAAGCTTTTAGGCTGTCGCGCCAGTAAGGGATCTTTATATTAAACGTAGCTTTGATCTTAGCCTTATCCAGTACCGAATATGCCGGTCGTTGCGCATTCGTTGGATATTCTGATGTGCGTATTGGGAGTACTTTAACATCAGTACCTGAAATATCAAAGATACCTTTGGCAAAGTCATACCATGAGGTTACCCCTTCATTGCTGTAATGATAAATACCATATGCTTTTTTACCAGCTGTTATGATAGTTAAAATTGCTTCTGCCAGGTCAATAGCATATGTGGGTGTGCCCACCTGGTCTGCAATCACCTTAAGCTCATCACGGTCGGCCCCAAGCCTTAGCATGGTTTTTACAAAATTGTTGCCATACTCGGAGTATAGCCAGCTTGTACGAATTGTATAGTGTTCATCAAGAATTTCCGCAATTGCCTGTTCTCCCTCCAGTTTGGTAAGGCCATATACACTGATAGGCTCAGCAATGGCCTCCTCTGTGAGTGGCAATGCCACATCGCCCTTAAAAATGAAATCAGTTGAGATCTGAACAAGGGTAGCACCATATGCTTTACAATGCCTGGCAAGATTTGCGGCCCCTGTTTTATTGATCGCCCGGGCCAGGTCAACTTCGTCTTCCGCTTTATCAACAGCGGTATAAGCAGCGCAATTGATAGCAAACGCCGGTCTATATTTTTCAAAAACAATATCCAGCAAATCTTCCCGCAGAATGTCCGCCTCTTCTTCAGGCAGGAAATGGATATAATCTATTTTCCTGTCGCCTGCTACTTTCTTTAAGCAGTTACCCAATTGTCCTGATGCTCCAAATACGATGATATTTTGCATTTTTTAGAAGTGTTATTTTTTGATTAAACCAGGATAAAAATTAGAACCCAAAATCAGGAGCATCCTTTAAAAAGGGCAGTTCAAGGTCTTTATCCGATACCAGCACATTGCTCCCGCTGAGCTGCCAATCAATATTTAAATCAGGATCGGCATAATGTAGACCACTTTCTGACTCTTTGTTATAGTAGTTATCACATTTATACTGGAATACGGCTTCATCGCTCAATACAATAAAGCCATGGGCAAATCCACGGGGAATAAAAAATTGCTCGTTATTCTGTTCGGTTAAATGCACTCCATAATATTGCCCATAAGTTGCCGACCCTTTGCGCAGGTCGACAGCTACGTCCAATACTTCGCCTTTGGTTACCCTAACCAACTTAGCTTGCGAAAACCGACCTTTTTGTAAATGCAGGCCACGTAATACACCTTTAGTTGAATAAGATTGATTATCCTGTACAAAGTTGACATTGAAGCCTGTAGCATCAGCAAACCGTTGTTGATTAAACGATTCAAAAAAATAACCGCGGTCATCACTAAAAATACGTGGTTTTATTAATAAACATCCCTTAAGCGGGGTTGGTATTATAGTCATATAATATATTAAGATAACTAAAACCGGATTGCGTACCGTTTTCTATTAACGAAGATAATGCAAAATACGTTACAGAACCCAACGGCATATTTAAAAATGAGTAATACACCTTATTAACGGACGGACCGTAATTCAAACAGTTGGCTGCTATATTATTAATGCATTGAACACCTAAGGAAGAGCTGCCAACAGCGAGCCTAATAAATGATTTATTAGGGGTTTTAAACATCAGAAGCCGGTTTTCGCCGGCTTCTGATGTTTAAGTATGACATGAATTACTTATCGTTGAACAATCAATTCACCCTTGCTTAAAAAGTCGGCGTATGCTAATGCAATACCATCTTCAAGCTTGGTGTGATATTTCCATCCTGCATTTGCCAGTTTAGTAACATCCATTAGCTTTCTGGGTGTACCATCTGGTTTAGAAGTATCAAAATTAATTTCGCCCTTATAACCAGTTACTTTTTTTACAAGCTCTGCAAGCTCTTTTATAGTTACATCGTCGCCAGTTCCTATATTAACCAGCCCCGGCTCATTATAGTTCTGCATCAAATAATAGCATGCTTCGGCAAGATCATCAGCAAATAAAAATTCACGCTTTGGTGTGCCGGTACCCCATATAGTTACCGCCGGCGCCTGCTGCTCCTTAGCTTCGTGAAAACGACGGATCAAAGCAGGCAAAACATGAGAGTTTTGAGGATGATAATTATCATTATAACCGTACAAGTTAGTAGGCATAGCTGATATATAGTTACAACCATATTGAGCACGATAAGCATCGCACATTTTTATGCCTGCAATTTTGGCTATCGCGTATGGTTCATTGGTTTCCTCAAGCGGACCAGTCAACAAGTAATACTCTTTTAAAGGCTGAGGCGCTAATTTTGGATAAATACAGCTTGAACCCAAAAACATCAGCTTCTTTACCCCATTTAAATATGAGTTATGAATGATATTATTCTGAATTTGCAGATTATCATATAAAAATTCAGCTCTGTAAGTATTATTGGCAACAATACCACCAACTTTTGCAGCTGCAAGAAAAACATAATCGGGCTTTTCCTGCCTAAAGAATTCGGATACAGCAACCTGATCACGAAGGTCGAGTTCTGACGATGAACGCGTTGCAAAATTCGTAAAACCTTCACGTTGTAGTTTACGGAAAATTGCGGAACCAACCATGCCACGATGACCAGCTATATATATCTTTGCGTCCTTTTCCATCATAGTTTATTCAAATTGGTTTTTGATGGCATAGCCAGAATCCTTCAATAACCTTTCCCTTCTGAACAGGTCAACGTCGGCTGCAACCATTTCGCTAACAAGCTCTTTCAAGTCGTATTTAGGTTGCCAGCCCAACAATTTCTTTGATTTTGCAGGGTCACCAATCAGTAGATCTACTTCGGTTGGACGGAAATACTTAGCATCAACAGCAACTACTTCCTTACCTATTTCAACGTGAAAATCAGGATTGTTACAGCTAACAACATATCCAACTTCATTAATGCCCTCGCCTTTAAATTCAACTGTGATGCCAACTTCGGCAAAAGCAAGTCTTACAAACTCGCGAACACGGGTAGTTACACCGGTAGCAATCACATAATCAGTAGGTTTATCCTGTTGTAATATCAGGTACATAGCCTCCACATAATCCTTAGCATGTCCCCAGTCCCTTTGAGCATCCAGATTGCCCAGAAATAATTTATCCTGTAACCCCATAGCAATTTTTGCAGTTGCGCGGGTAATTTTACGAGTTACAAAGGTTTCGCCACGCAAGGGACTTTCGTGGTTAAACAATATACCGTTACAAGCGTAAATGCCATAAGCCTCACGATAATTTACTGTTATCCAATAAGCATACATTTTTGCCACTGCGTATGGTGAACGCGGATAAAATGGTGTGGTTTCAGATTGAGGAACAGCCTGCACTAAACCATACAGTTCAGAAGTAGATGCTTGATATATTTTTGTCTTTTTTTCAAGGCCTAAGATACGAATAGCTTCAAGTAACCTTAAAGTTCCAATGCCATCGGCATTAGCTGTATACTCAGGAGTATCAAAACTAACTTTCACGTGCGACATAGCACCTAAGTTGTATATCTCATCTGGCTGAACTTGCTGGATTATACGAATAAGATTAGTGCTATCACTCAAATCACCGTAATGAAGTGTTAACCTTATTTCGCTATCGTGCGGATCTTGATAAAGATGGTCAATCCTATCTGTATTAAACAATGAACTACGGCGTTTTATACCATGGACATCATATCCTTTTGAAATTAACAACTCGGTAAGATATGCACCATCCTGGCCGGTGATACCCGTAATTAATGCCTTTCTTTTTTCCATAGAATAGAGCGATAGTTATCTTTCAATATTTGTCTTTAAAAATACAAACATTGGTTCATATAATATTGTAATGTGGGCGAATATAAAGGTATCCAGAACTGAACTGTCAAGATTCGATAATTTTTTTCATTAAAAACTCATACTTATTATCTACTTTAAAAACATTAAATAGCGTTAACGTTAAAAACACATTGTAATAAAACACTCGTTTATATGAGCTTTTAAAATAAAAAATAAAAAAAACTGTTACTACCCTTATAAATAAAAGGAGCGGTATTTTTGCAGGTATTGCAATGACCGCTTTAATTAAATAAAATTTAATACATTTAAAATTATGAAATATATTGCCCTTGTTTGCACTGCGTTTTGCTTTGTATCCTTCCCTTCTTCCGTTACCAATCACAAACAGTTTAAATATACTTTGAACACGAAAACTCAAAACGATACTTTAAAAAAAGCCACGAGTTTCCCCATTGGAGTTGGAATAGGCACCCGCCAGTTAAATGACCCTAAAATAAGGGAAATAGTAGTGCGTGAATTTAATAGTATGAGTACTGCCAGTTCATTATTCTGGAACCAACTCAGGCCAACACCCAATACTTTTTTATTTTCGCCGGCAGATGACCTTGTAAATTTTGGAGTGAAAAATAACCTGGATGTACATGGCCATTGCCTCATTTACTTTCAGGGGCTTCCTGATTGGGTACAAAATTTCCAGGGCGATTCTGTAGCGTGGGAAAATTTATTTAAAACACATATTCAAACCATAGTAAGGCATTTCAAAGGTAGGGTTAAATCATGGGATGTTGTGAATGAAGCTTTTGATAATGATGGTACACCAAGGATGGCTACCTACGATAAAAAGTATGTAAACGTTTGGGCGCTGCATTTAGGTAAAGACTATATAGCCAGGGCATTTATATACGCCCACGAAGCCGATCCTCAAGCCGTTCTGTTTTACAACGATAACAGCCAAGAGAAATCACCCAGGCGATTACAAGCGATGTTAAACATGGTACGTGATTTTAAAGCACGTAATATTCCTATTGGCGGACTGGGATTACAATTGCACGTTGATATAGGCACCTCACAAGAAGGTATAAAAAACGCACTCGTCCAATCTGCCAAAACCGGCTTGCAAATTCATATTTCTGAATTAGATATCCGCCTTAACCCCGGAGGCAATTTATTTGACACCGCCGATTCCTCACAAAATGCAAACAAACAAGCTAACCTATACTATTACATAGCTCATCAATATAAAACCCTTGTACCTAAACGTCAGCAGTTTGGAATTACATTCTGGTGTGTGACCGACAAAGATACTTACATCAATGCAGGTGGGGGCCCTAAAAAGAAAGATAATCCATTGTTATTTGATGAGCAGTATCGTAAAAAGCCAAGTTATAAAGCGTTTATCTCTGGCTTAGAGCAATAAAACACGATAAAATAGATAACAAGTGTTTTTATACAAACGGGAACACTTGTTATTTATTTATATAATAGGTCAATCTGTGTGTTCTCGTCGCTTTTAATAATCGTCCGCTTCGCCTAACCTACCTGCCTACCTTGTTTTTAAGGGCATCCATTATTATTACCTCCCCTTCGCATTTAATTTTACGGCTAGCATTCATCGATTGAAAGAAAATAATTGACTAAAAGACAGACAAGACTGATATATTCAGACTACTATTTGGAAAAGGGAGGCAGCATAGCATGGTGCGTGCACGTATAAATAATTAGTCCCTATTACTAGGTCAGCAATAAGGACTAAACTGTTATTATATTCGCCTTTTAATCAATTCTGTGCTGTGTCCTTACTCGTTAAAAGATTGCTGTCACTTATCCTTTTAATGATCATCGTTGTAAAAAGATCTGCTCCGCCTTTATTTAAATGGGTTTGATCTAGAAACAGGTCGCATTTAGTTTTAAAGTTAGTATCATTAGCATAATCCCAATATTCTACACCATTATTTTTTAATAAAACCCTTAGTTTATCCTGATATATGTTATCGCCCATGCCATTGAGGAGAGGCGTAGTTGTTACTACAAGCGGAATGTGAGCTTGCTTAATATCTGCGATTAAAGAACTGAGTAAGTTTATTACCCTGTCATCAAATTTTGTTTTAGGAGGTTTTGTACTCTCATCAGGAGTTTTTTGACAAAAATTCCCGTATTGAGGATCAAAACCCAAGCTTTTGTAACTTTTATTATCCGACTTTCCTGACATGTTAAATAACATGTATCCTAAAGTTGAATTATATCTGTAAAGCGATGACCAGGCTTCATATTTCTCAACTTTACCAATCAAAGCTATACTTGTATCGATATACTTGTTTTTATGGAAATAAGGCAAAAAGATAGAAAGCCTTTGATAATTTGCCGGGTTTTTGCTTAATTCAGAACAATCAAGATTAAGTATAATGAGCTTAGGCGTATGATGACTTAATACTGACTTTATCACCGGGTAATAATATGACATACTTTGCCCTTGCACACCGAAATTAAAAGCCGACACTTTCATTTTTTCAACCATCAAGGGCGTATTAAAATGCTGCGCGGCATGAGAATTCCCAAAAATCAGGATATCCTCATTAGTTTTGTTTAATGCGTATGTAGTAATAAAGTACTTCCCACTCTTTTGTTTATTAAACACATAGTTAATAACAGCACCTATGGCGATATCACTGACTATCACTACTAACAGTAAAATAACCAGGCGTTTTAAAAAAATTATAAATTCCTTCATAAATCAGAATATGCTTGATAAAGTATCAGTTAGAATTGGAAATAAATAAACTGCCCGCCATCGAGCACGCCAAAAAGCAAAATAGCAATTACTGCTGTTGCGTATACAGCATACCGCACCATTACATTTTTATTACCAAATAGCTCAAATCTTTTCGGAAAATATTCCCTGATAAACTCAATAAATAAAAGGAAGAAAATGGCAAATACAGAATAAAGGAAATGATCCTTAGGATTACCAAGATACAGTGGCCCTTTAAATTGAAGTATCTTTCCTACTATTGTGATAGCCTGGTTAGCGGTTGTTGCCCTGAAAAATACCCAGGTTAAACAAATCAAAGAGAACGTAATAATTGTCCTTAAAAGCTTCTTCCACCATATTGTAGTTGTAAAAGGTACTTTTAAAGCCGATTCAATAATAAGCAAACAGCCGTTAAGTGCACCCCAGATCACGAAAGTCCAATTTGCACCATGCCATAATCCGCTTATCAGAAAAACCACCAGCAGATTGAAATATCTTCTGTATACATTTGCTACTCTGCTACCACCTAAGGGGAAATAAAGATAATCTTTAAACCACGTAGATAAGGAAATATGCCATCTGCGCCAAAATTCGCTTATTGACAGCGAAAAATATGGCCGGTTAAAATTCTTCATCAGGTCAAAGCCCATTACTTTTGCAGCTCCAATTGCAATATCCGAATACCCGGAGAAGTCACAATATATTTGCACTGCAAAAAAATGGTTGCCACCAAAAGTGATTTTCCAGATTGCGTGGCCGAACTGCTATAAATAGTATCGACATATATCGAAAGTCGATCTGCGACCACCAGTTTTTTCAGAAAACCAACCATCATTTGTTTTAACCCGGCTGCAACACGTTCGGCATTGAAATCGTGCTTTTCATAAAACTGATGCAGCAAATTTTGAGGCCTCTCAATAGGACCAGCCACCAGCTGGGGATAAAACATTACGTATAACGCGTATATTCCAAAATTACGTTCGGCTGGTTGGTTACCACGATATACTTCAATAGTATAACTCATAGCCTGAAACGTATGAAAAGATAATCCTATCGGTAATAATATCGTTAAAAACGGGATGGGGTTTTTATGCCCGGAATACGCTAAAAGTGCACTTAAGTTTCCGTTCAAAAAATTGTAGTACTTGAACACACAAAGTACGCCAATGTTCGCAATCAAGCTTATTGTAAGGAAAAACTTGCGCCTTACCCCTTTTGCATTTTCGATATAAATTCCGGCAAAATAATCAACTATAATGGTTCCACCCAGTATTATAATATAAATAGGAACAAAAGCCATATAAAAGTAACAGCTTGCTATTAAAAGTAGCAGCCACCTGTATTTTTGACTTAATACGAAATATAACGTTGTAACAACTATAAAAAATACTACAAAAGATATTGAATTAAATAGCATATTATCGACCTATTAATTGTTTATAAACGTCATACGTCTGATTTGAAATTACCTCCCAGTTGTAACTTTGCAAATTATACCTAACCTCATTTACTGGTTGACATAGCTTCTTTTCTAACTGTCCTGACAAACTATTGATATTACCAACCTCAAAATAAAATGAGCCGGTTAAATTGACTTCTTTATTGGCGGGGATATCGCTTGCCAATATGTCAAGGCTGTAACTCATGGCCTCAAGCAATACGATTGGCAATCCTTCATAAAAGGAAGGCAAAACAAACAACCGGGCATTTGTAAACAGTTGATGTAGTTTATCGTTCTTAATAAATCCCGGAAGGATTATTCCCTCTTTTTGTGCCAGCAAACGCAACTCCGTTGAATATTCTGTTTCGTGATCTGCTTCACCGGCAATAACAAGTTTGTACTCATTAGCTATGGGCGATTGCTTATAGGCCCTAATTAAATAATCAAAGCCTTTTTCAGGAACAAACCTGCCAAGGGTAAAAACATATTTATGGGGCTGTACAACAAGCTGGTTAAGATAGTCTGTCTGGTAATTCTTTTTGCAACCGGAACACCGTTATGTATTAAATCGTAATCATGCCTTCCGTATTTATTCTTGATGCTTTCTCCAATTACCTTGGAGATCACTATTACCTTATTAGCAAATTTTACTCCAGCCCATTCGCCTAATTTTAAAAACCTCTTAGCTGCTTTTCCCCATTTTTGTCGCTCATAGTCTGGTCCATGATGGGTTACTACAACCTTTAAACCTAACAACCTGGCAAAGGGGGTAAACAAAGCCGGTCCAATAGCATGAATGTGAAGTATATCCGGACGCTTAACTCCAGCATATATAATTGCTAAAAATGTATGTACAATCGCTTCTAAAAACCTGTTTTTCGGAGAGTAGATAGTTTTTAAATGAACTCCCTTATAATTTTCAAGGCCCTTAGTTTCATTTGCGTAAGCACTTCTTCTTACAACGGTAACATTGACATTATCTTTCTTAACAAGATCTGAATATAACTCCTCGCAATGGGTTTCTACCCCCCTGAATGTTGGGTATTCCCCTTGTACCGATAACAAAAATATTCATTATATAATAATGGAACTAACTATGTATATTCTCTGTGAACAGTTCTTTAAAGTCAACTTTTTCAAAAACATCAAGCTTGCCGTCAACACTTGCATCTTGTATTTTTCTGCCGCTTTGCTCAAACACTTTACGCGCAAGCTTATATGCTAACTCTTCCGAATGGTAATCAGGGGCATCCCATATTTGTCCGGGGCGATAGTATTTTGGCGAAAAGTGATTAAGATCATGCCCATCACTTACAATTGCATTTGTGGGTTTTACAGTGGTATTGTAAGAATGATCTTTCCCTACCAGGTAAACTTCGCTAAAACCCATATAATAAGCCAACTGCATGCATATATATGTTACGGTTTTGCCATTGCCCACCAAATCATCAATCGGATCTATTGAAAAAGAAGGTGAAAATTTTCCTTTTAAAAACACCTGATTATCTTTTCTGCTGAATTTCTTATTCAAATCCCAGTTAAAAAAGCAGGGTAATTTTAAAGCATCAAACTCTTCGGTAAACTGAAGAAGCTGAGTAGCTTTATCATAACAAAATAAATAAGTAGGTGAAAAGCCATTTTGCTCTTCCATCAAATAGATCCTATTCATACCAATAGTGTATTCATTTTTCAGCAGATCGATATTTATTTTATTTAAGCCGGGGCCATTACAAACAATAAAACACCTTTTGCCGGCATGAATATTTTCATATTGTTTAATCTTTTCCTTGTTCCGTTTAGAAAATCCAAATGGGAAATACCACGTAGCCAAATGCCATATATTGCCAACCCTTCTTAACAGCGCCCTTGATACCCTTCCAAAGGTAAGATCACTTAGCTTGAATGATAGTAAACGTTTTATGCCTTCCATAGTCTTGTTTATTTATTAATTATAATTAATCGTTTTGTGTTAACAGCCCTCTGTTATAATGCTGCGTGTATTTATATTCAGGCAAATTCGGCAAATACAGTTACGGCTCCGCCGTTACCGTCTTCAACAAACAAAGGAGCAACTATCACCCAGTTCAACTTACGGTTAACCGCAGCCAAGGCCATATCTTCAATAACCAATATACTTACCTTATCATCACCCGGACATAAAAACTGCTTGTGGCTTTCCCTCCCCTGTGGTCTGAACTGCCATGAGGTAAGTGATATAAAATCAAACCCAACGCATCTTAATTTCGGAAATTTCAGCCTCAGATAATCCGCCAGTTCGGGAGCCAAACCCGGGTTGTCGTTCCAATATTTGTCAGTATCTCTGTATCCTTCAAAACCTGTGCGTATAAGTAGCAATTCTACTTCGGGGTCGATATCACTAGATGTTTCTATATCAGGAATACTGATAAGTTTTGCCTGCCCGCAAGGTATGTCTATCAGGCTTACTTTTTTGTAATAGAAATCTTCTACCGGCAGCTCGTAGGTTTTTTTCCTGTTTGGCAAAAATGAAAAGCGCTATCTATGTGCGTACCGATATGATTATTTGAAAATATCCAGCACGATGTATTTGCCGTTTCGCCTTTTAGGATAGATGAATTATCCCTGATAAATATTTTATCCTTGTTACCGTATGCAGGTGTATTTTGCGAAATTGTATAAGATAAGCGAATCATATTTGCTTTTTGTTGTAAATCAGAACTCAACACTTAATTTTTATAACAATTTTTTTGATGTACTCTGGTACTTTAAAGCAATGCATAGGCGCATGGGCATCTATCGGGAAAAATATACCAAATATACCTTCACCTATTACAACTTCAGACTCTGGAACCGATGCGCGGAAAAAAGTAACATCCTTAGCTTCATCATATTGCGTATAAGCTTCGAGCTTATCTAAAGTAACATACTTCACGAGTTCTTTTCCAATAAAAGGGAACTGGATATCAATTACATGCTGATGAGCTTCATAGCCAAACCCATTGTCAACCTTAGTTTCATATTCCATTACAATGGCCTTTACATTTGCCGATATTGGATATTCTCCTAACGCGATATCGGCAGGAGCCTCTTTTATAAACAAAAGACCATCATAAATATCCTTATTGAAAGATTTATAAAAGTCGATGTTATCAATTGAATCTACTATCATATTTTTTTAAACTCGTTTATTCTGTCCGTTACTTTACCTGTCCGTTTGAGGCAAACACCTTCAAATAATTATCACCTTTGCCTGCACTAAGTTCATAGTAGCCCCCCGCTGCCTCTAATATGGCCAAACCTGCAGCTACGTCCCAAATCGCAATATTATCCTCCATGTATACTTCCATGCTGCCTTTTGCTACCATGATTAATGAAAGTGCGGCTGAGCCTAACAGCCGCACTTTTTTGTATACCTGAATATTGGAAACAAATTTCAATAAACTGTCCTGATCAAAATCCGAATAAACAGGGAAGCCGGTAGCAATGATGCTGTCCTTCCTATCGGCGATATTACTTACCTGGATTTTTTGGTTATTACAATAAGCACCGTCTCCAACTATGCCGGTATACATTTTTCCATGATTAAAATCATATATTACACCCAGCACTGGTTGACCACCATCCCACAAACCAATAGAAACGCCGTACATATCAAAATCCCGCGAAAAATTTAGACTGCCATCTAATGGATCTACTATCCAGCGGAGTGTTTGATCTGCTGATGTTTTTACTGTGCCCGACTCTTCGCTTAATATATCATACGGAGAATTCTCGGCCAGATATTTTACTATAAGGCTCTCCGACTGAACATCGGCGTCAAGTTTAATATCCTTGTTTACGCTGCTGTTTATTTTAACAGGAGCTTGTTTTGCCTGCAAAAGTAACTCGCTGGCCATTTCGGCAGCTTTAACAGCAACATCAAGGTATTTTTTTAATGGTGAAGTATACATATATGATCTTAGATAGCTGTATTAACGTTGCTTATGCGTTTAAAGCAAGAAACTCTTCGTCTACCGAAAGGTAGTTTACAATGATATGGTTAAGTATCATGTGTACATCCTCAATCGGCCCGTAATCACCTTTAGGATTTGGCGTGTACAATGAAATTTTAGAAATTTCGTTCAACTTCCCGCCTAAAAAGCCCACAAACGCAATTGAAGTACCGCCCAACTCATTTGCAAACTCGGCAGCCTTTACAAGGTTTGGTGAGTTTCCGCTTGCAGATATCGCGATCAATAAATCGCCGGAAACAAACTGGCCACGCATTTGTTCAACAAAAACATCATCAAAGTTGTTATCATTGCCAATGGCAGTTATCATTGGCGCGTTGTCTGTTAATGCGAAGATTTTTGGACGGAATTTAGAAAAATAACGTACAAAAAACCTGAAGTCAGCCTGCATGTGAGATGCGGTGGCCGCGCTTCCGCCGTTGCCAACTACATAAATAGTATTTTTGTTTTTAAACGCTTCAATCATGGCAGTAATAACCTGCTCAAGCTTTTCAACCTCTATTTTATTTAAAATATCGGTTAAACGTGACGTATAGTCAGCTAAATAATCTTTAATTTTTCCTTGTCTTTCCATGTTAGTAGGGGTTATCTTTTTTAAAAATCTTTTTGTTCGTATACCTTGTCGATAATTTTCATCAGCTTATAGGCATCTTTGGAGTTACCTATTTCAATATCTTTATTTTCATTAATTGAATCGAAGAAATGGTCCATTTCATAACGCCAACTGTTATTATTAACGTATTTGGTTACCACCTCGTCTTTCCAGGTAGCGGCTGGCGCTGTCGACCTGTTTCTTGCAATAGACAATGTTTCCTCTCCATAAGACATTGAAGATGTGATAAGGCCGTTTAAAACCATATAGCCTTTTTCAAGGAATATCTCAAGTGAAAACAAATGGCGCCATTGCGACATTGTAGAGTGCAATGACGCTACTTTACCTGTAGCTGATTCTTTAAGAATAACGAATGCGTTATCTTCAACATCCATGTGCCAGTAAAGATTTGAAACTTCAGATTTTATAACATCAAAATCACCAGACAGGTAAAGGAACAAATCAAGCATATGAATACCCTGGTCCATCAGGATACCACCACCTGCTAATTCCTTTTTTGCTCTCCATTGGTTGAAGTAATCGGCTGTAACGCTTTTACCATAGCGGCCACGCAACCACAAAACCTTACCGTATTGACCGCTGTCAATAAGATTTTTCATATGGATTACGCTATCGTGATGACGGTGGTTAAAACCATACATCAGTTTTTTACCGCTCTTTGCTTCGGCTTCCTGAATCTCTAAAATATCAGCACCTGTAAATGCCGGAGGTTTTTCGCAAAAAACGTGTTTACGTGCGTTTAACGCGCGGATGGTAAGCTCCTTGTTTAAAAAGTTAGGAGTACAAACAATAATCACATCAACTTCCGGGTGATTGAGGATTTCTTCGTGGCTGATATTAGGAATTCCGTTGATATTCGGCTCTCCGTTGGGTTCTGACAGAGCAATAACAGTCCCTTTTTTAATTTCATCTATTGCCTGATGGCGTATTTTACCCATTACGCCGTAGCCTATTATCCCTACTTTATAATTCATAGTATATGTTATTTTAGAGCGTTAATAAGATTTTTAACCGCCTCAATTTCCATTAATAATTTACCCTCCTCGGCATATGACCCTAAATGGGGGGTAAGTACGATATTATCGAGCGTACACAGAGCGCCTGAATAAGGCTCTTCAGAAAATACATCGACAGCGGCACCTGTCAGTTTTTTGCCTGCAAGCGCATTGTACAATGCCGCTTCATCAACAATACCTCCACGGGAAATGTTTATCAAAAATGATCCGTCCTTCATCTTGCTGATCTCATTTTCGCCAATAACAGCCGAACCATCTTCATTACCCGGTACGTGAATGGTAACTATATCCGCCTTAGTAAGTAAAGTTTCCATATCTACAAGCTCCACGTTATTACTTGATGCCCATGCCTGATCAGCATAAGGATCATAGCCGATCACCGGGTTTCCGATGCCCCTGAATAGTTGCGCTACCAGTTTTCCGATACGGCCCAAACCAACAACGCCGACAATTTTGTTAAGCACCAGGTTACCTATTTGTTTTTTCCACTGCCCGTTTTTCATATCATAATGAGCTTGCGGAATTTTGCGTAATAATGTAAGTGTCATTGCCAACGTAAGCTCTGCAACTGCACGTGTTGGCCCATCAGGCGTATTCTTTACAATTATTCCTTTTTTGGCGGCATGTTTCAAATCCACGCTGTCCATACCAATGCCTACCCTGCTTATGCATTTCAGGTTTGGTAATGCATCCATTACCCTTTCGGTAAGCGGCTCTACTCCTGCAACTATGCCAACACAATCTTTAGCCAGTTCTATTACTTCGTCTTCCGTTAATTTTCTTCCGTAGGGGTTGTCAATTACTTCGTAACCACTTTCAACAAGCAAGTCAACAGGCTCTTTTCCAACCTGGCCAAAAGAAGAGGGAGATGTTAATATTTTACTCATAGTATTCTATTTTTTCGGCGTTTTCAGCCATTTTAGATTTCAGATATAATTCGGCCAGGATAAAATCTTCCTCAGATGATACCTTGATCGAACGTACGGCGTCAAATGGATATAAGCCATAGTTACCTACAAATACGGCATAGTTATGCTTTTCGTAGTGTTCTTTAAATTTCTTCGCGTTCCAGATGCAAACAGTCCAAGCGCAAAGCTGAATAGGCACAAGGTTTTGTGTCATGGGCAGCAAGCCATCGGTTTTAAAGTTTAAAGGTTTACCGTCATAAAACGACTGCAGCTTTTCTTCTCTCACCGATATTAGCGTATCCAACTGGTGCTCCTCGTAAAACCTTATAGCATCATCAATATCTGAGGGTAACACCAAAGGAGATACCGGATTGATCAAAACCAGGTTCTCGGCGTCTACGTTACACAAAAAATCATAGTTAAACTGATCCTGTACAATATGGTCCTCGGCCAGCTCAGGCTTACGTTCATAAAATTCGATACCATACTCAGCACAAAGTTTGCGCATTATCTCAGCTTCTGAGTTTACAAAAACAGCGTCAATAAAACTTGATTGTTTAGCGGCATCAATGGCATAAGCAACCATTGGCTTACCATTTATTAAACGCAGGTTCTTCTTTGGAACTCTTTTACTACCCAAACGCACGGGTATTTCTGCTACATATTTGTATTTCATTTACTTTGATATATCGTTTAACAGCCTATTTAAATTAACTGCATATTGCTCAAAGCCCGCAAATGAGCTTACGTAATTATGCAACTCATTGGGTGCAAGCTTTTGGTTTAAAATTTTATGTACCAATTTTTTTAACGCTTCTAAATCTGCGAAATCCACAAAATCCGCTTTGGCATTTACCTCCTGCAAAACAGGAATAGCCGAACATAAAACCGGGGTATTAACATACTGGGCCTCAATAGGCGGCAAACCATACCCTTCAAATGTTGAACTGTACAGCAATAATTGAGCTGATGCCAGCTCTGAATATTTTTCAGATTCTGAAATGTCCGAACGGAAAACAAGGTTTACCTTACCTGCCCGGGCCTCGTTAACTAAACTTTGATATAAATCAGGGGCAAGCCTGTCTTTATTGCCGATAACTAAGAGCGTATAACCTTCAGGAACCGCCTTTACAATATTATTAAGAACGCCCGCATTTTTGTGCTTTTCATTAAACCTTCCAAAGTAAACTACTTTTCTGGTTTTCTCACTGCTAACAAACCCTTCGGCTATTTTTGAGTTGATACCCAAATACAGTTGTTTATAGTTTAATCCGGCATTAAACTTTGAATAATAGGCCCGGGCATATTTCATTCCTTCTTTGGTAGTCGACAGTATAGTGTCTACATATTGAAGGGCCCGATTGCTGTATTCATAAGCACTTTCGGACCTGGCACCCGGCACCATCTCACCTATCCAGTTCGGGCTCTCAAAATCTATATACCATACCGGACATTTAGATGCTTTCTTAAGTCTTTTAACCAGCGGGTAAAGCAAGAACTTATCAATAATGAACGACTTTTTTGATGCCAGATGGGGAACCAATACAATTAAGTCATATTTCCCGGATTGTAAAAAAAGAAAATAGAGCTGATTAATAACCTAATCTTTTCCTTACCCGAGTATATGCTCAGTTCATCGGCAAAAGATGGCTTGATATTGGTATAAAAATCAACCTGATGCTCTTGTGCGGCAAAAGCATTGGCCATCATCCATGCATGGATTCTTCCGCCAGAATACTTCGTTTTGAAATTTTTACCTACAAAAGCTACTTTCATTATCTTAAGTTATTTAATTGCCTATTTCCCACCACTTACGCTAATTGAAAATTATTTTGTTCATAACGTTTCTTCCCTATGAGATACAATACCGCGGAAAACAGAATAATTCCAGGCGCATGACCAAATGGCCAACTTATTATATAAAATACGGTAATACCTATGAGGTAAGAATTTAGTACGGGATCTACTTTAAGACTATGCTTAATAGCCCGATACAGCAACACACATATAACAACAAAATAAAATATACCAAAGCGTACAAACTCACCGATAAACCCGATATCGCCCAAATAATAACCAAAATTTTCCCCGATTGCCAATACCTGAAGGCCATAAGATGAGTTAGCATCATATACTCCATTACCAAAAATCCATGTCGGGATATCCGTATTGTAAGTAGTTAAATAATAGTATGCTGCCGGGATACGGATATAATCCGAGCCCTGGGCTAACTCCTTTTGGGTAGTTTCGGTTATAGTACTAACATATGTTGAAGGGATTATAAAAAATACTGAAAGTGCAAATAAAACAACTACGAACACTTTTAAACCGAAGCTGACATTTTTTGACTTGAATGCAACCAGTCCAATAGTAAAGACAGTAATAGCTACAAGGAACCTTGATCCTGATAAAAGATTTACCACCAGCGACAATATCAGCAAGGGATAAAATAATATGTTTTTATTTAAGATCCTGTTGATTGAAAAAGCAGCCAAAAATATCAGAAATTCAAAACCGTCAACCCTAAAGCGTAAAGTGGAGCGTTCGATTTGAACTTTAGGAAAATAAAAAACCATTGCCGGATATACAAGGTACTGCAAAAAGTACATGCATCCGAAAAAAATGGCTGTATACTTTAACGCTTTTTCTACATTGGCGCTTGATACATTTAATGCTCCTAACGCAAAATATACCAGATAAAAATACATGAAACGCTGCGTAACTAATGTTGTAGACAGGCCTTGTTTATGATAAACAGCAGCCATAACAGTGCTACAGGTGACAGATGCATAAATAAAGAATATCTCTTTTTTAAAGAGTAATGGAACCTGGGGCTTGTATTGAAATACGAGCATCCCTAAAAAAGCAAACTAAGTGCCTGTAAAGCTACCGAAACTTCAAGCGTAAGCGGGGTTACACGCCATAAACCAACGCCAAACAAAAACAATGTTGTTATCAGCCCTGTATTATTTGGCAACTTCTTTTTCACCATTAATCCTTTTTTAAATTCATTAAAAAGATACCATTATAGTAACCTTTCATCATTAAATTTATTTTTACAAAATTCTTTTCATACACAAAAAACCGGGCAATATTTCTGGCAGCTACTTTAGCCGATTTAAATAGCCCATACCTGAAATTAGCGCCATTACCATGCTTTTTTATCAAATAAAAATAGTTACGGGCTGTATAATACACTGCATGGTTACTTGGTAACCTGGCAGCTGCCGATAGATAGATATGTTCATGCCAGCACTGCGTACGGGTGGTTGATATGATATCATATCCTGCTTTTTTACGCGGATAAACAGATCGGATTCGTCTCCATACATAAATATCCTTTCATCATACAAACCGGCCTCTTTAAAGATCTTCGTTTTCATCATGTAATTGCCGCCGCATACAAAATCAACCTGCAGGTCTTCCGGAATCTCTTTGCTCAATGGTACATCTTTGAAAAATTTATCTACGGTAAAGTCTTTCTTATTGATATTACCACCATGCTCGCGGATAATATTTGAGCGGTTTTCGTACAGGTTAACAGCAGCTACTACCCCGGTTTTATCCGATGCCAGCAGAAGGTCTTTTAGTATGGTCACCCCCTTTGGGTATGTACATATCCTGCATCATGAACAAAATTAGTTCCGCGTCGGTGTGTTCCATAACATATCTTATCCCCTCGTTAAACCCGCGCGCAACACCCAAATCTTCATTTTGCCATAAAATAATAGCGTTAGGAAAATTCTCCCTTATTTTTTCGCGATATAATTCGTTCGAATTATTTTCAACAATGATATGGTAATCTATTTCATCTTTATATGCTTCATAATGGGTTAGCCAGTTGTTAAACTGATAATCCTCATTGTGCGAAGTAGTAATTGCCGCTAATTTTGCCATCACCTATTATTTTAGCTTTTTTATAAACTTTAAAGACCACGTTACCACATAAATTGATGGTATAATTGTTCCTAATATGTTACCAGCAACAATACCTATCATTCCGAATTTCATACCCCCAACAATAGCAAGGGATAATGACAAAACAGCATTACAAATAGCCGCCCCCATAAACGTTGTTGTTCCGGTTGCTATAATTGAGCTGGCGTGTGCATTATGATGCGCATATATAACACCAAGCAACAACATTAAACCAAACAATGTACTGCCCAAATATCCTCCCTTACCTAACCATAAAGGCACTACATAAGGTGCAAGCAATAACGCGGGCAAACCTATGGCGAAGCTTATCAATATCGCCACGATTACGTTTTTGTAGTACAACTTCCGTAAGCCGTCATAATCTTTCGCTGCATATTTCTGTGCTATAAAAGGATAAATCAACTGCGTAGCCAGGCTACTAACAGCAATAACGATAGTTACGATCCGCGACAAGCCTGAGTAATATGGAATTATTTTTAAGCCGGCTAACCTTTCAATAATGAAAATATCGGATTGCATTACGAAGAATGATGTAAGGTTAAGCACCAGTATCTTGCCCGATTCCTTAAAGAAATACTTCAATTGTGCAATAACAGGTTTGGTTATACGCTTTATAAAAACCCCTTTGTTAAACCTTTCAAATAAAAGCCAAGAGGCTGCATAAAACAATGCGCTTGATACCAGGAACGAAAGCCCTAAAGCTTTAAAGCCGAAATTCAACTTTAATACCAGGTAATAACCTGATAAAGTGGTTACCGAAACCATGATCTTGACAACCTTATCCCAGCCAACCTCGCCCAGACCGTTAATAATGTGAAGGTATTTGATACCGTAAATCCTTAACGCATTGCCCAGGCTTAAGAATATCCAGCAATAGGTTCCCTCTACCAGGAAGTTGTTTTTAATCAATACCTCGCGGATGTAAGCAAAATAAAGTACGCCACAGATGAGCAATACCAAAAATGTTGCAACTAAAAACGAATGGGTAATATTAGACCATATGTTGTCAAAGAACCTGCTTTCCTCACGTTTTTCCTTTATTTCGGCACTTAACCGTATTACTACGGGAGCTAACCCCGCCTGCCCAAGTAAAACAATGCCGGTGAACGACATGAAGAAAACCCAAAGTCCGGCAATATCCTTTGATAAAAACTTCAGTAACAATGGCAATATAGAAAGCCCCACCAAACTATCTATCACCAAACTGATAGCCCCGGTAACGAAACCAAATGATACTTTCTTTAATATTAAACTTTTTCCCATAGTTTGGATTCGAAGTTGTATTGTTTAATTACTTTTGCCGGATTTCCAACTGCTATAGAAAATGGTGGTATGACACCAGAAACGACACTATTAGAACCGATAACAGATCTTTTGCCTATATGGGCTCCGCCCAAAACGCAAACGTTTTCTCCCAACCAAACACCGTCTTCAAGAGTGGTTGTTCTAAATTTTAAAGGTTGTTTTAGATAAAAATCACCTTCAGGATCAGTACCATGATTATTATCTGTTATCATGCACCCGCTTGCAATAACCACCCCCTCACCAATAACAACAGAATTGGCACAATAAACATGCACCGCATGTTGTAAGGACGTAAATGAACCTATAACCAGTTTTGGGTTCAGTGCCTGCCCATTATAATTACTATATGATTCTATCCTGCAATAAGGGCCAATAGCACATTTATCACCGATAAAAATATTCTTCCCCCGGTATGCCAAATTTTGCTCCTTATAATCGCGCCTTTACCCAGTTTACCGAATTTGTTCTTGTAGGATAAATAATAAAACCGCCTTTTGATTCCATCTCCTAACTTTTGCGGATTAAGAATTAAATTGATTAACTTTTTCACGTTATCCGGCTTGAAAATTATTTATCACCTAAAAAAATCTTTACCCCCTGGTCAAGGCTTACATTACTACTCCAATTTAAAACAGCTTTTGCCAACTCAGTATCAGCAACAGCATACATTACATCGGATGGCCTGTACGCTTTCCCACCCCAGTTTATTTTTGTTTTGCCTCCTGATGCTTCTTCAATAGTGGCTGCCAGCTGCTTAATGGTACTGCCTTTTCCGGTGCCCAATTGAAATGTTGAGTTGTGTGGTACTGTAGCAGCCTGTTTAATTAAAGCTTTATAAAAATCAACCACATCTTGGATATGAATGAAGTCAAGTACCTGTTCACCCGGCGACAGGTCGACAGGATTAGCGGCGCCTATTGATTCATATATGATATCAATAATTTTTTTGTGAATCTTTTCCGCCGTAAATGGTGTATGGAATTACATTAACGTTTTTGAAATTGTATACATTGCTGTAATAATCCAAAAACGAACGGCTTGCGGTTTTAGTGGCAGCATACAAATATGCTGGTTTTAAAATACCATCCCCTTTAAAATATTCGGCAAAAGTTCCGGTATTGATAAATAGCTGCAAGTCCGTTTCCTTCAATGCATCCAATAAACTACATAAAAAAATGATATTGGAATCTATCAGTTTAGTCACGTTGTTGTAGTCATCAGCCGACGTTAAAAAAGAGGCAAGATGTATCACCGCATCAGGCTGAAAAGCTTTCAAAGCATTTTTCAATCCATCCTGGTCGGCATCAAGCAAATGTTTTTGCGTAGCGGCACCATACAAGTTTTCAGACTTAGCTGTATCTCGGGTAAGCTCAAGCAATTCATGGCCTTCGTTTAAAAGCTCGGGCACTAAATGACGCCCTACAAACCCGGTTGACCCTGTTACAACAATTTTCATGACTTAAAATATATTCTTATATGTCTCAATATCCGGAAACAGGTTATCTCTTTGAGATATGATGGGGGACGCCACTCCCCAATCCATTCCGAACGTATCCCATTTAATTCCCTTATCGCAGGATTGATCGTAAACCGATGTCTGCAGGTAGGAAACCATCGTATCATCCTCTAACGAAAGGAAGCCATGAGCACAACCAACAGGTATGTAAACCAGCTTCGGTTTCCCGGCCGAAATTTCGGTATGATAATATTTACCGAAAGTTGCCGATCCTGTTCTGATATCCAACACTACATCTATTATACTTCCCTGATTAACATATACAACTTTGGTATGCTCTGCAGGAGGAGTCTGGAAATGCATTCCGCGGATAACGTCTTTATGTGAAACCGAAAAGTAGTTTTCTTTAAAATCCGTTACCAGGTTGTTATCCTCAAAAAATGCGGCGTTAAAAACTTTGGTAAATGCCCCTCTATTATCTTTGAACAAATTCAAATGGATAATTGAAAGCCCGTCGATAAAGGTTTTTTCGAGTTCCATTAGCTTAAATAATCTTTAATTACATCGGCCATATAATCATAATGATCTTCGTTGAGTCCAGGCCAAACACCCAACCAAAATGATCTGTTCATAATTATATCAGTATTCGTAAGATCACCAACCACACGATGTTTGATATTGGCATAAGCCGGCTGGCGTAAAAGGTTACCTGCAAATAATAAACGGGTACCTATTTTGCTTTCCTCAAGGTGCTGAACCAGCATGTGCCTATCGGCAGCATCCCCTCTCTTAAGGTTAGCAGGAAGCCAAACCACGAAGGGTCGCTGTTTGGAGTAGGTTCCGGCAATATAAATATATCCTCAAACTGCTTCATCCTTTGGTATAAAGCCTTGTAGTTTTCGCGACGTTTTTGAACAAATGCGTCAACCTTATTAAGTTGAGATACACCAAAAGCTGCCTGCATATCAGTTACCTTTAGGTTAAAGCCAACGTGTGAGTAAGTATATTTATGGTCATACCCAAATGGCAACGAGCCTAATTGTTGCGAAAAACGGCAACCACAGGTATTATCTTTACCTGGCTCGCAATAGCAATCGCGGCCCCAGTCTCTGAAACTCTCGGCAACTTTAGATAACTCCGGATTATTGATCAATACAGCACCACCTTCGCCCATAGTAATGTGATGCGCAGGATAGAACGAGAATGTAGAGATATCACCATAAGTACCTGTCTTTTTATCGCGGTAAGTGGCGCCCAACGAATCGCAATCGTCCTCAACAACCCAAAGATTATATTTTTTGGCCACACGCATAACTTCATCCAGGTTAAATGGGTTACCTAAAGAGTGGGCAATCATGATAGCTTTGGTTTTATCAGAAACCGCGGCTTCAATCAAATCTGCGTTTACGTTGTGTGTAGCAATATCTACATCTACAAAAACCGGTACAGCACCAAACTGAACAATAGGATTTACAGTTGTAGGGAATCCGGCTGCTACTGTAATTACTTCATCGCCAGGCACAATAGCTCGTTCGCCAAGTTTGGGAGAAGTAAGTGCATAAAAAGCAACCAGGTTAGCCGATGATCCCGAATTGACCAATAAGGCCCTGTGCGCGCCAAAATAATTCGCAAAATCTGCTTCGAACTTATTGGCGAAACGACCTGTAGTTAACCAGCCATCTAAAGCTGCTTCAACACCAAATAAAATATCCTCCTCGTCTAACACTTTACCAGTTACAGGGATATAGTTTTTTCCTGGAACAATAATCTTTTCAGTTTGTGCCTTTGCAATAGCTCTCAGGCTTTTCTCCAACTCAGGGTCGTTTATATTTTTTAACATCTCGAATTAGTTTTAATTTTTTATTTTATCGGGGTATATCTTATTTTCCTGATTTATTTGTTTATAAATTCTACTATTTGGCTTTCAGTAAATTGATCAATATTATCAGGATTGCTCAAATAATGCTTATACCAACCTATCGTTTTCTCAATGGCTTCAGTAGCCTGATACTTAGGCTTCCAGTTTAAATTGGTAAGCGCCTTGCTGATATCAAGTTTCAGAAGGCCGGCTTCATGGGGCTGTTTATCTGAATTGAAAATCTCCACTTCGCCGCCACCCCAGTTTTCTATGGCCAGTTCAACCATTTTATGCACGGGCAAAGCATCACTTAATCCTGGGCCAAAATTATAGGCATCAGCAAAAGTTACCGGCTCAGTTACCATCCTGGTACCTAACAATAAGTAACCAAGTACAGGCTCAAGCACATGCTGCCATGGCCTTACCGAATTTGGGTTACGGATAATTATCTTTTGCTCTTTTGATAAAAACCTAACTATATCCGGTACCAACCTGTCTTTAGCCCAATCTCCGCCGCCAATCACATTACCAGCCCTTGTTACCGCAATAGATTTTAAGTGAGTTGAATAATTAGCTGTATTAAAAAAGGAGTTTCTGTATGAATCAATAACTAATTCGGCACAGGCTTTACTGGCACTATAAGGATCATAACCACCTAAACGATCTGTTTCCCGATACGGGTAAACCCATTCATAATTATGATAGACCTTATCCGTTGTAATTAATACAACCTGGCATGCTTTATCAAGTAAGCGAACGCCATCAAGTACATTAGCTGTACCAATAGCATTAACTTCAAACGTTTCGGCAGGGATATCATATGATAACCTAACCAATGGCTGAGCAGCGAGATGAAAAACAAAATCCGGCTGACAATCAGTAATAGCAGCCGTTAATTTAGTCTTATCACGCAGGTCACCAATTATTGAGTGGCAAATTTTATCGCCATTAATAAGATGAAACAGATCAAAATCATTTTGAGGAGCTAATGCGTAACCAGTGGTTTCGGCACCCAGCATGCTTAAGATCTTTAACATCCACGAGCCTTTAAAACCGGTATGGCCGGTTAAAAAAACTTTTTTCCTTTATATATCGCTTCTAACTCTTTAAACATATTACCAGATTTTCCATTTAGCCTTATGTTGTGACCAATCTTCTTCAAGCTCCTGCTTATCACGCAGGGTATCCATTGGTTTCCAGAAACCATCGTGGTTAAAAGCAACCATCTCGCCGGCTTTCGCAATTTCTTCCATCGGCTCTCTTTCCCATATAGTGCTGTCGCCTTCTATGAAATCAAAAACACCCGGCTCGCATACAAAAAAACCACCGTTAATCCATGCGCCATCGCCTTTAGGCTTTTCCATAAAGGAGTGCACAGAATTATCTTCATTAAGATTAATAGCACCAAAGCGACCGGATGGCTGTACAGATGTAACAGTGCAAAGCTTTCCTTTTTCTTTATGATACTTCACTAACTCGGTAATGTTAACATTACTAACGCCATCGCCGTAAGTAAGCATGAAAGGCTCATTACCAACATGGGGCTTAATGCGTTTGATACGTCCGCCTGTCATTGATTCGTTACCGGTATCAACCAGAGTTATCGTCCATGGCTCGGCCTGCGTATCATGAACCTTTATCGAGTTATCTTTAAGATCGATGGTTACATCTGATTTATGCAAAAAGTAATTGGCAAAATATTCCTTTATTACATAGCCCTTGTAACCTAAACAGATAACAAAGTCATTAAAGCCATGAGAAGAGTAAATTTTCATGATATGCCATAAAATAGGCATGCCTCCAATTTCAACCATGGGTTTTGGTCTTAAAACTGTTTCTTCGGATAAGCGGGTTCCTAAACCTCCAGCGAGTAATACAACTTTCATTTATATTTTCATTAAGTTAAGTAGAGCAATTAAACACTAACCTGAACATTATCCGTCACAGGGTAACTACAACATAAAAGACATTCATCCGGAAGTAGTTTTTCATATTCTTCTGCAGGCTTCGGCATCTTTACCTCTCCTGCTAACAGTTTAGCTTTACAAACCAAACAACTTCCTGTCTGACACGAATAATCTATCTCCAAACCGGCATCCAAACCCGCATCCAATATGCTTTTTCCTTTAACAACTTCAACCTTGCTAAGCGTATCTCCCACCTTGATCTGTACAACCTGCGTGGTTATATTTTCAAAATCTTTCGGGTTTAAAACCACTTCAAATTCTTCCGAAAACACCTGATGCGACTTAACATCAAGGCTTGCTAAAACCTCTTTAACCGATTCTTTTAAACCAGCGGGGCCACATATATAATGGACGGTGTTTTCGAGGTCCAACTCTCCCTTCATTACAGAAAGCACCTTTTTCGGACTTATTCTTCCTTCAATAACTTCCGGGTTACTATCTGATATCTTTAGCTGCGAATGAAAATGCCAGGTTTTTAATTCCTGATGATGGTTTTTCTTCAGTTCACTGATTTTATCACCAAAAATCACTGATTCCGAGTTTTTATTACCATAAATCAGGCTTATTTTGTGACCTGTTTTGTGATGAAGGATATATTTTGCAATGGATATTAAAGGTGTTATACCACTACCTGCCCCCCACAGTATAATATGCTTATCATTGCTTATTACAGTCTCATCAAATATAAAATCACCCATTGGCGGCAATACTTCCACCTGGTCACCAACTTTAACAAAATCATTAATATGATTTGAGACGATGCCACCCGGAACTCGTTTAATGGTTACCTCTAAATGAGGATCCGCACCAGGAGCCGACGAAAATGAGTAAGGACGATTATATTTCCTTCCGTTTATTTTAAAGGCCAGTGTAAGGTACTGGCCCGGCAAATATTTAATTTTCTTTAAGCCGGGTTGCTTTAAACACAGTGTAACTGTATCGGAGGTTTCTTGCCTAATATCTACAACTTGTAAAGTGAAATAAAACATTACCGATTAAAACTTATCAAACAATACAAAAAATGTTAACTGTTAGCCATAGCAAAGCAACTCATATATAGAAATTGAATTAGGAGTTGCTAATTGTTAATACATGGAGTTATCGCTAATTATTAACTCCATGAATCATTGCCGGGCCTCAAAATGATGCCTCTTGCTAATTACGAACCGTAGATCAGAGCAAAAAGAACCAATTTTATTATCTATTTTCGAAACAAGTTGGACAGCCAGCTGCCTTTAGGTTTTGAGTCTTCAACATAGCCATAGCCAGAACCATAACCATAACCATAACCATAACCATAACCATAACCATAACCGCCAGCCCCATAGTAGCCACCACTTTTCGAATCAATATCGTTTATCACCAGATAAGCTTTACGCAGCTTATTAGTTTCTGCCAAGTCATTTATAATACCTAATTGTACTTTCAATGTATATTTTTGACGTACGATGTATAAAGACAGATCAACATACTTCTCGATCAGCAACGCATCAGAAACTAAGCCAATTGGCGCGCTATCTATAATGATATAGTCGAATCTCTTTTTTAACTCATTGATCAAAATACCGAGTTTATCATTCAACAACAACTCTGACGGGTTCGGAGGAATAGAACCCGAGCTGATAAGGAAACAATTCTCACTAAAAAATGTCGGCTTCAGAATTGCGTCAATGTCCATGTTACTTGACACCACGTAGTTAGAAAATCCATTGCTATTTTCCATTCCCAAATTCTGAGACAACTTAGGTTTACGCAAATCGAGTTCGATAAATACTACCTTCTTTCCGCTTAACGATAAAACGCTTCCTAGGTTCAATGATATAAAGGATTTGCCTTCACCGCTCATACTTGACGAAACAAGTATCACCTGCGGCTTTTCGTTATCCAATATATATTGAAGGTTTGTCCTCATCGCCCTAAACTGTTCTGAAATAATAGTCCGGGATTTAGAATCAACTACCAAATTATTTCCTGCCTTGTTATGACTAATTTCGCCAACCACAGGAATTTTAGTATTTTCTTCTACGTCAAGCTTTGTAACTATCCTAACGTTTAATATTTCTTTGATACTGAGGTAAATTATCGGAGCTAAGAATCCGAATAATATCAACAGGACAACAACTAAATTAATTTTGGATTTATCCGGTTCATAGTCGCTTTTGGCATGATCTACTATCCTCGCAGTTGAGATGGTTGAAGTTTTTGAAATAGCTGTTTCTTCTCGTTTTTGCAATAAGAAAACATATAGATCCTGTTTAACAGTTTGCTCTCTTGTATAATCCAAAAATATTCTTGTTTGAGAGGGTACAGTTTCTATTTTATTGTTAAATGTCTTATTTTGGCTTTCGAGGTTATCTTTACTTACTTGTAAACCTTTCAAATAAGAATTTATATTTTTTAAGATTATAGTTCTGTAACTTTCTATTTGAGCATCTAATGACTGTACGTAAGGATTGCTATCGGTACTTACCAAACTTTGTTTATCACGCTCCAATAACAGGGCATTGTATTGGCCAATTGCATCACTAAATCCTTGATTATCGGTACCGATTGCCGTCGCAGGAATTATTTTCTTGTTATTGGGATCGTTTAGATATTTCAATAAATCGTGAATTACAGAAATCTGAACATTAATGGTGCTCAGTTGTTTTTGAAAATCACTTGATGCACCTATCAGGGCCTTTGACTGCTCATCTACATCGGCAATCTTATTTTCTCTTCTAAACTGCTCAAAGTTTTTCTCTACACCTGAAAGCTGCGTGCCTACCAGTTTTAACCTGTCATCAATAAACGCAAGCGTGCTATCAGCGATCTGGACTTTGATGTCCCTGTCGCCTTTCAAATAAATTTCCATCAATTTGTCTAAAATCGCTTCACCTTTTTTGGCGTTGGGATATTCCAGGGAAATATTAATGGTTGTCGTTGTCTTGCTTGGCAAACTGACTGACATGACCTTAGAAAGGCTTTCGACAGTTGCTTCTGTTGAGTTGATCACTACTGAATAGCCTCTAGGATCAACCGCTTTATTTTTCTTTACAAAGATCAGGTTATATTGGGGCAAATTTATTATACGGCCATAGGTAGTTTTGATATCAATATTTTCCTTGCTATTCTTAACATTGATAGTATCGCCGTTAAGTTTTAATATATATTTCCTGGCAACTATCGAATCTGTTTTATTAGCAACAATTACCTCAAAAGGCGCTTCATTAAAAAGTTCCTGATCTTTTATAGTTCCTTTGCCTGAAATGATGACGTTTAACTGAAGTGCCTTTACAACATTATTTAACAGGGTTCTGGATTTCAAAATCTCCGCCTCATTCTCGGCGTTGTTAGGGATCCCGAACAACGAAGATATATCGGTAAGACCACTTAAGCCCCCCATTGCACCAGTGCTTCCAGATGATTTATCGTCGGGCTGCACAATCATCATTGCATTTACTTTATAATTGGCGGTACCATATCTTTTGTATGCAAACCCAATTAAGCTAAATACGATAACGCTTATTACAAATAAAGGCCAGTTGGATATAATTTTTGATATGAATTTCTTATAATCAACGCCCTGTTCTTCCTGAAAGCTTTTAAATGATTGATTTTGAGCGGTAGGATCTTGTGTACCCATTATATACTAAATATTTTAGATTAAAAACAATTAAACAAACTTTTCAATTTTAGATAATATTTAAAGTTTGCGATCAAAGTATACCATTAACGCTTTTATTTTCTGGTAGCCAATATGATCAATACTGACAAAATAGAAGCTGCTAATGTTATGTATTTAGCCTGAGATGCATCAGTTGCATCAGATTTAGCCTTCCTTGGCTCTACATATATTACGTCATTTTGCCTCAGGTAAAAATAAGGAGCAGACATAATATTACTTTTCTTCAGATTAACCCTATATGGTGTTTTGGTTCCATCTTCATTCTCTCTAATTAAAAGCACATTCTCTCTTTTTCCGAAAATTGTTAAATCGCCGGCTAATGCTATCGCATCAAGGATACTCACCCTTTCATTTGGCATTACATAAACGCCGGGCTTAAGTACCTCGCCTGTAACACTTACTTTAAAATTTGCAAAACGAACTATGACAGTTGGGTTCTTATAAAATTTTAATGCTACTTCATTTATAATAGCGGTAGCCTCAGATGTCGTATGGCCAGCCACCGTAATTTTGCCGAGGATTGGCAACACTATAGCTCCATCTTTATCTACCAAATAACCCGATGATTGCTGAGTTGTTGCAGCTGCAGTTGTTGAACTCAATGAAATCCCCGTACTTGCAACAGGCACATTACCTAAATTAATAACAGCAGTATTTTGGGGATCAATAGTTTGAACAACAACCGTTAAAATATCATCGACTTTTATAACGGGAGGCGTATACTCCGCTCTCGCAATTTGTTTTAACTGCCCAGAATCCGGTATATCCTGAAAATACTGTACTTTTAATTTGCTTGATGAACAGGAGAATATATTAAGAGAAATAGATAAGATAAACAGAAATAAAGATGAATTTAATAGACACTTTTTTCTCATAAGTTAAGATTTCATACTTTAAATAGATGTAAGTTTAGACCACTGCAATATATGCACACTTTTTCACAACTGCAATAAATTTTTATTATTTTTTTTAAAAAAAGGCTATTAGCATAACTTTTTATTAATCAAAAGTGCATTTTAATATAATAATCAAAATTATGCTTGCCCCATTGTACCACCAAAATTCATCGGAAAACCCGGATGATCAGGCTGTACTTTGATGCGGCCGTTAATGGCTTCATACTTTTCAATATTATCTTCCAAGGCCGAAAGAAGGCGTTTGGCATGCTCGGGGGTTAATATGATCCGCGACTTTACCCGAGCCTTGGGTACGCCTGGCATGACCCGGATAAAATCCAATACAAACTCAGAGTTTGAATGAGTAATGATAGCCAGGTTTGAGTAGATACCTTCTGCAATTTCTTCTGAAAGCTCAATGTTGAGCTGATTTTCGTTCTGTTCTTCCATCCTACTAAAATAACAAAAAGACGTTCTCCATAAACAGCCTTTTTTTGAGGTGATTATTGAGCCTTGTTTTACTTTAGATAACTTGGATCAACCCCATATTGACCTTGCGCAAGGTCGAACGTAGAACAGAGATGTTTTACTTTTGTTTTAACAATTTAAAAAAAGACAAAAAAAGCCTCCCGGATAACCGGGAGGCTTAATAAATTATTTAAGTAGCTGGCAATTAAGCTTCCAACTCTTCTGCTTTTGAAGCCATCAGGCGGTCAAATTCTTCCTGTGAACCTACACGGATATTCTCGTATTCGCGTAAACCGGTACCTGAAGGTATTAAGTGACCTACGATAACGTTTTCTTTCAGGCCAAGCATGTTGTCTTTTTTACCTGCGATAGCTGCTTCGTTCAGTACTTTGGTAGTTTCCTGGAACGATGCTGCCGAGATAAACGACTTGGTGCCTAACGACGCCCTGGTGATACCTTGCAGTATCGGGCTTGATGTTGCAGGGATAGCGTCACGCACTTCAACCAGTTTAAGGTCGCGACGTTTCAATACCGAGTTTTCATCGCGTAAGCGGCGTAATGAAACTATCTGACCAGATTTCAATGTAGTTGAATCACCCGGATCAGTAACAACTTTCTTGTCGTAAATTTCATCATTCTCGGTCATGAAATCCCATCCGTCGACAGCTTCACGCTCTAAGAAACGGGTATCGCCCGCATCTTCGATAGATACCTTCTGCATCATCTGGTGAACGATAACCTCAAAGTGCTTATCGTTGATCTTCACACCCTGTAAGCGGTAAACTTCCTGGATACCGTTAACAAGATATTCCTGCACTGCAGCAGGGCCTTTGATAGCAAGGATATCCGCCGGAGATATCGAACCATCTGATAATGGCATACCAGCTTTAATAAAGTCATTATCCTGTACAAGGATGTGTTTTGAAAGTGGTACAAGGTATTTTTTAACCTGGCCATCTTTTGATTCGATGGTGATTTCGCGGTTACCGCGTTTCACGCCACCTAAAGTTACCACACCGTCAATTTCAGTTACTACAGCAGGGTTTGAAGGGTTACGTGCTTCAAATAACTCGGTTACACGTGGTAAACCACCTGTAATATCTCGCGTTTTACCGGTTGAACGAGGGATTTTAGCAATAACCTGACCGGTTTGTAACCTATCGCCTTCATCAACAGCGATGTGTGCACCTACCGGAATGTTATATCCTTTAATGATGTTACCTTTATTATCAGCAATCTGGATAGCAGGGTTTTTAGTTTTATCCCTTGTATCGATGATCACTTTTTCGCGGTGACCGGTTTGCTCGTCAGATTCTTCACGGAAAGTGATACCTTCCAATACTGCATCGAACTGGGCAATACCTGCAAATTCAGAGATAATTACCGCGTTATACGGATCCCATGAACAAATACGGTCGCCTTTGGTGATCTTGCTGCCATCTTTTACATACAGGTATGAACCGTATGGAATATTATTGGTAACAATTACTTTATTGCTTCCGGCTTCGATAATGCGGAACTCGCCCGAACGGCCTAATACCACATCAACAGAGCCATCTTCAGCAGTTTCATAAGTTACAGTACGTACGTTCTCAAACTCGATGATACCATCAAACTTAGCGTTGATCTGAGATTCCGCAGCAATGTTTGACGCGGTACCACCCACGTGGAATGTACGAAGTGTTAACTGTGTACCAGGCTCACCGATTGACTGTGCAGCAATTACACCAACAGCCTCGCCTTTTTGCACGCGTTTACCGCTTGCAAGGTTACGGCCGTAGCACAATGCACATACGCCACGTTTGCTTTCGCAAGTTAATACCGAACGGATCTCGATACCTTCTAACGGAGAATTCTCGATCTTTTTGGCAACCTCTTCGGTAATGTCCTGACCGGCTACTGCTAACAATTCGTTAGTGATAGGGTCATGAACATCATGAAGCGTAGTACGACCTAAAATACGGTCATATAAAGGCTCAACAATATCCTCGTTATCTTTCAGTGCAGTTGTGTAGATACCTCTTAAGGTACCGCAATCAACCTCACCAACAATCATATCCTGGGCAACGTCATGCAACCTACGGGTTAAGTAACCAGCATCCGCTGTTTTTAACGCCGTATCCGCCAAACCTTTACGGGCACCGTGGGTAGAGATGAAATACTCCAATACCGACAAACCTTCTTTAAAGTTTGAAAGGATCGGGTTTTCGATGATCTCACCACCTGAACCTGATTTTTGAGGCTTAGCCATCAAACCACGCATACCTGCAAGCTGACGGATCTGCTCTTTAGAACCACGCGCACCTGAATCAAGCATCATGTAAACAGAGTTGAAGCCCTGGTTATCATTGCTCAGGATATCCATCACGTTAGCAGTTAAGCGGTTGTTGATACGTGTCCAGATATCGATGATCTGGTTGTAACGCTCGTTGTTGGTAATGAAACCCATGTTGTAGTTACCCATAACCTCATCAACCTGCTTAGAAGCTGTTTCGATCAAAGTAACTTTCTCTGCAGGGATATTGATATCCTTCAGGTTAAATGATAAACCGCCCTGGAACGCCATTTTAAATCCTAATTCCTTAATATCATCAAGGAACTGGGCCGCGCGTGCCATACCGGTGATTTTCACTACTTCACCAATGATATCACGAAGTGATTTTTTGGTAAGCAGCTCATTGATATAACCTACTTCTACAGGTACATGCTGATTAAACAACACGCGGCCTACAGTAGTATCAATAATTTTGTTTACGATTTTGCCATCGCGTTCTTTAACTAAAGCTTTAACTTTAATGAACGCATGCAGATCAAGTTTTTTCTCGTTATAAGCGATAATTACTTCTTCTGCAGAGTAAAAAGTTAAGCCTTGTCCTTTAACCACGCGCGTTTCATCAGTTTTACGGCCTTTGGTTATGTAGTACAAACCAAGCACCATGTCCTGAGATGGTACAGTAATAGGCGTACCGTTAGCAGGGTTAAGGATGTTGTGCGAAGCAAGCATCAGGATTTGGGCTTCCAAAATTGCCGCGTTACCAAGTGGTACGTGAACGGCCATCTGGTCACCGTCAAAATCCGCGTTGAATGCTGTACAGGTTAATGGGTGCAATTGGATCGCTTTACCTTCAACCAGTTTTGGCTGGAACGACTGGATACCCAACCTGTGCAGCGTAGGCGCACGGTTTAGTAATACAGGGTGTCCTTTCAGTACGTTTTCCAAAATATCCCAAACTAATGGGTCTTTACGGTCAACAATCTTTTTAGCAGATTTTACTGTTTTAACCACACCACGCTCAATCATTTTACGGATGATAAATGGTTTAAACAGCTCGGCAGCCATATCTTTTGGTAAACCGCATTCGTGTAATTTAAGGTTAGGACCTACAACAATTACCGAACGGGCAGAGTAATCCACACGTTTACCTAATAAGTTTTGACGGAAACGACCTTGCTTACCTTTCAGGATATCTGAAAGTGATTTCAAAGCACGGTTACCTTCAGTTTTTACCGCGTTAACTTTACGTGAGTTATCGAATAACGAATCTACAGCTTCCTGCAACATACGTTTTTCGTTACGTAAAATCACTTCTGGTGCTTTAATCTCAATTAAACGTTTTAAACGATTGTTACGGATAATAACACGACGGTAAAGGTCGTTCAAATCTGAAGTAGCGAAACGGCCACCTTCCAGTGGTACCAACGGACGCAACTCAGGCGGGATAACCGGAACGATCTTAACGATCATCCACTCAGGGTTATTCTCGATCCTTGTTTTTGCATCACGGAAAGCTTCAACAACCTGTAAGCGTTTTAAGGCTTCATTTTTACGTTGCTGAGAAGTTTCGTTTGCTGCCTGGTGACGCAAGCTAAATGATAATTCGTCAAGGTCAAGGCGTTTCAATAACTCTTCCAAAGCCTCGGCACCCATTTTGGCAACAAATTTCTGAGGATCTTTGTCGTCAAGGTACTGGTTTTCTTTTGGAAGGGTATCTAATACGTCAAGGTATTCTTCTTCAGTAAGGAAATCCATTTTATTGATTCCGTCTGATTCTTTAATACCCGGTTGGATAACTACGTAACGCTCGTAGTATATAATAAGGTCGAGCCTTTTTGTAGGCAAGCCTAATAAATAACCAATTTTGTTTGGCAATGAGCGGAAGTACCAGATGTGTGCAACAGGCACCACCAGGTTGATGTGGCCCATGCGCTCACGACGTACTTTCTTTTCGGTTACTTCAACACCGCAACGGTCGCACACGATACCTTTGTAACGGATACGTTTGTATTTACCGCAATGGCACTCATAATCCTTAACCGGACCAAAAATACGCTCGCAGAACAAACCATCACGTTCGGGTTTGTAAGTACGGTAGTTAATGGTTTCCGGCTTTAAAACTTCACCGCTTGAACGCTCAAGGATAGACTCGGGAGAGGCTAAACTGATGGTAATGGTGGTAAAGTTACTTTTGATTTTATTATCCTTTTTGTAAGACATAGTCTACTTTGATTTTTTAAAGGTAATTTTTTAGGCGAAAGGTAAAAGGCGAAAGGTAAAAGGTTTCGGAACCTGTCCTAACCTTTCACCTTTGGCCTTTAAGCTTTAACCTTATTCTAATGTGATATCCAAACCTAAGCCGCGTAACTCGTGAACCAATACGTTGAATGATTCAGGAACTGATGGCGTTGGCAGGTTTTCACCTTTAACAATAGCCTCATATGTTTTGGCACGGCCGATAACATCATCCGATTTAACGGTTAATATCTCCTGCAAAATGTTTGATGCACCAAATGCTTCCAGTGCCCAAACCTCCATCTCACCAAAACGCTGACCACCAAATTGTGCTTTACCGCCCAATGGTTGCTGAGTGATCAATGAGTACGGACCGATTGAACGGGCGTGCATCTTATCATCAACCATGTGACCTAATTTCAGCATGTAGATAATACCTACAGTAGTTTGCTGATCAAAACGATCACCTGTTAAACCATTGTATAAGTAAGTACGGCCTGATTCAGGCAAGTTGGCTTTCTTAATCCACTCTTCCACTTCTTCGTGGCTTGCACCGTCAAAGATTGGAGTAGCAAATTTAACACCAAGCTCTTTACCGGCCCAGCCTAATACGGTTTCATAGATCTGGCCCAAGTTCATACGTGAAGGTACACCCAGTGGGTTCAACACAATATCAACCGGTGTTCCATCTTCAAGGAAAGGCATATCTTCGTCACGTACAATACGAGCAACGATACCTTTGTTACCGTGACGGCCTGCCATTTTATCACCCACTTTAAGCTTACGCTTTTTAGCGATGTAAACTTTAGCCATTTGCACGATACCTGATGGAAGCTCATCACCCACGCTGATAGCGAATTTATCACGACGGTAAGCACCTAACTCTTCATTGTACTTAATGTTGAAGTTATGAAGAAGGATCTTGATCTGATCGTTTTTATCATCATCAGTAGTCCATTTCGTTGGGTTAATGTTATCGTAATTAAGCTCAACTAATATCTTTTGGGTGAATTTAACACCTTTAGGAACCTGTAACTCTTTGTAAACGTTATAAACGCCTTGCGAAGTTTTACCGTTAACGATCTCAAATAACTTTTCGATCAAAGTATTTTTCAGATCTTTCACAGCTTTATCATGCTTGTTATCCAATTTCTCTAACTGTGCTTTTTCTTCAGCTTTTGAAGTTTTCTTAGCACGAGAGAACAATTTGGTATCGATAACAACACCGGCAATTGACGGCGGGGTTTTCAATGAAGCATCTTTAACGTCGCCGGCTTTATCACCGAAGATAGCACGTAACAGTTTTTCTTCCGGTGATGGGTCTGATTCACCTTTAGGGGTGATCTTACCAATCAGGATGTCGCCTTCTTTAACCTCGGCACCTACACGGATGATACCGTCTTCGTCAAGGTCTTTAGTTGCTTCTTCTGATACGTTAGGGATATCTGGTGTTAACTCTTCCTCACCTCGTTTAGTGTCACGAACTTCAAGCTCGAACTCTTCAACGTGGATTGAAGTAAAGATATCTTGTGAAACAACACGCTCAGAGATTACAATCGCATCCTCAAAGTTATATCCCTGCCAAGGCATGAACGCTACTTTAAGGTTACGGCCTAATGCAAGCTCGCCATTTTGCGTAGCGTAACCTTCGCAAAGTACTTCACCTTTTTCAACCCTCTGGCCTTTTTTAACAATAGGCTTAAGGTTCATGGTGGTGCTTTGGTTGGTTTTCTTAAACTTGGTTAAGCGGTAGCTTTTGCTATCTCCTTCAAACGAGATCAAACGATCAAGTTCGTTACGGTCATATTTAATACGGATTTCGTTAGCATCAACATACTCCACCACACCATCGCCTTCGGCGTTGATCAGGGTACGGGAGTCTTTTGCCACACGGCCTTCCAAACCGGTACCAACAATCGGCGCTTCCGGACGTAACAATGGTACGGCCTGGCGTTGCATGTTTGAACCCATCAATGCACGGTTAGCGTCATCATGCTCTAAGAACGGAATAAGCGAAGCCGCGATTGAAGTGATCTGGTTTGGAGCAATATCCATCAAATCCAGACGCTCCGGCTCAATAACCGGGAAGTCACCTTCGAAACGTGCTTTTACACGCGGCAATTCAAACTCACCTTTATCATCGTATACAGCGTTTGCCTGGCCAATGGTTTTACCGTCTTCATCTTCAGCAGATAAATAGATAACCGGCTCGTCAACCATAACTTTACCTTCAACTACACGTTTGTACGGAGTTTCGATAAAGCCTAAGTTGTTGATCTTAGCGTGTACACAAAGTGATGAAATCAAACCAATGTTCGGACCTTCAGGAGTTTCGATAGTACACAACCTACCGTAGTGGGTGTAGTGAACGTCACGAACCTCGAAACCTGCACGCTCACGCGACAGACCACCGGGACCTAAGGCTGACAGACGCCGCTTGTGCGTGATCTCTGCCAGTGGATTGGTTTGGTCCATGAACTGTGACAACTGGTTTGTTCCGAAGAACGAGTTGATCACAGATGATAATGTACGTGCGTTGATCAGGTCGGTTGGGGTGAACACCTCGTTATCACGAATGTTCATACGCTCACGAATAGTACGGGCCATACGTGCCAAACCTACGCCAAACTGAGCATAAAGCTGCTCGCCAACGGTACGCACACGACGGTTTGACAAGTGATCGATATCATCCACCTCAGCTTTTGAGTTGATTAATTTGATCAGGTATTTAACAATCGCGATGATATCCTGCTTGGTTAAAACCTTCGTTTCTTCCGAAGTGCTCAATTTTAATTTACGGTTGATGCGGTACCGGCCCACATCACCCAGGTCATATCTTTTATCTGAAAAGAATAAACGATCGATGATACCACGAGCTGTTTCTTCATCAGGTGGTTCAGCGTTACGTAACTGGCGGTAGATATGTTCAACCGCTTCCTTCTCAGAGTTGGAAGTATCTTTCTGTAAGGTATTGTATATAATAGTATAATCACCGCTGGTTGAAGCATCTTCCTTGTTAAGGATGATGGTTTTAACACCAGAGTCGATGATCATATCAATATGGTCATCTTCCAGTAAGGTTTCACGCTCAAGGATGATCTCATTACGAGGGATAGAAACTACCTCACCGGTATCTTCATCCACAAAGTCTTCGATCCATGTTTTAAGGACCCTTGCAGCAAGCTTACGGCCAATATATTTCTTAAGGCCTGATTTGCTTACTTTAACCTCGTCGGCCAGTTCAAACAGCTCTAATATATCTTTATCAGAGTCATAACCAATGGCACGAAGTAACGTAGTAACCGGGAATTTCTTTTTACGGTCAATGTAAGCATACATCACGTTGTTAACGTCTGTAGCAAACTCAATCCATGAACCTTTGAAAGGAATAACACGGGCCGAGTATAATTTTGTACCGTTGGTGTGGCGGCTCTGACCAAAGAACACACCTGGCGAACGGTGTAACTGTGATACAATTACACGCTCGGCACCATTAATAACAAATGTACCTTTTGGCGTCATGTATGGGATAGTACCCAGGTACACGTCCTGTACAATTGTTTCAAAATCTTCGTGCTCCTCGTCATTACATGACAGGCGAAGCTTTGCTTTTAATGGTACGCTGTAAGTTAATCCGCGTTCGATACACTCTTGTATATCATAACGGGGCGGATCAATAAAGTAGTCAAGAAACTCCAGGACAAAGATGTTTCTTGAATCTGAAATAGGAAAGTTTTCGGCAAACACTTTAAACAGCCCTTCTTTATAACGGTTGTCGGAAGTGGTTTCCAATTGAAAAAATTCCTGGAAAGATTGTAACTGAACATCCAGAAAATCAGGGTAATCAAGTACCTTTCTACTGGTTGCAAAGTTTACTCTTTGATTATTATTGTTTGCCAAGGTATTTAAATTTTAGTTATTAATTTTTGTAGATGTGAGACTTGAGACATGAGATCTGAGATATGAAATAGCGATTTGAAAAATCTCAAATCTCATATCTAATATCTCACATCTAATTCAAAACCTTTATAAACAGCAATAGACCCCGACCGTTTATGGTCGGAGTCTTGATGCTATATTTCAGTAGGTTAAATTACTTAACCTCAACTACTGCTCCGGCTTCTTCTAATTGTTTTTTCAAAGATTCAGCTTCTTCTTTAGTTACACCAGTTTTAAGTTCTTTTGGTGCACCGTCAACAAGATCTTTAGCTTCTTTCAAACCAAGGCCAGTTAAGTCTTTTACTAATTTAACAACTGCTAATTTAGCGCCACCTGCTTCTTTCAGGATAACGTCAAATGCAGTTTGCTCAGCAGCAGCTGGAGCAGCATCGCCACCGTCAGCAGCAGGAGCAGCAACTGCTACAGCAGCAGCAGCAGGCTCAATACCATACTCATCTTTTAATATTTGAGCTAATTCGTTTACTTCTTTTACTGTTAAGTTTACCAACTGTTCAGCAAACGCTTTTAAATCCGCCATTTTATTTAAATTTTTACTTTTAATGCTTTTTGTTTGTTATTGTCGAACTCTTGTGAGGCGTTCGTTAACCTCTTTCTTGTAATGTTTTTACAAGGCCTGCAATTGTAGTTCCGCCTGATTGTAGTGCAGAAAGTACGTTTTTGGCAGGTGATTGTAGTAAGCCAACTATCTCGCCGATCAGTTGTTCTTTTGATTTCAGTTTGGTTAAAGTATCTAACTGGTTATCACCTATAAATACTGCCGAATCAATATAAGCTGCTTTTAAAATTGGTTTTTCACCTGTTTTCCTTAATTGTTTGATCAACTTTGCCGGAGCAGTTGCTGACTTTGAGAAAAGAATTGATGATGAACCTTTTAATACATCATATATAGGGCTGAAATCACCGCCTGCAGCTTCCATAGCTTTTTTGATCAAGCTATTTTTGGTTACCTGCATCGTAATGTCGTTTTCGAAACATTTACGGCGGATGTTGTTGATCTTGGCTACAGTTAAATCAGAGGTATCAGTGATATAAAAATTACCATACTCTTTGATTTGCTCAGTTAGGGCTACAACAAGGTCGTATTTTTCTTCTTTATTCATGATTAGATCCCCGCTACTGATTTAGTTTCAACTGTAATTCCAGGCGACATAGTTGAAGAGATATGAATGCTCTTGAAATATGTTCCTTTTGCTGCAGAAGGTTTTAATTTAGAGATTGTTTGCAATACTTCTAATGCATTCTCATAAATTTTATCTGCAGAGAAAGATGCTTTTCCTATTGAAGTGTGGATAATACCGGTTTTGTCAACCTTGAAATCGATTTTACCACCTTTTACCTCAGTTACAGCTTTACCAACTTCTGGGGTAACTGTACCTGATTTAGGGTTTGGCATAAGGTTACGCGGGCCTAAAATACGACCTAAACGACCTACCTTCGCCATAACACTTGGCATAGTAATGATAATATCAACATCAGTCCATCCGCCTTCAATCTTGGCAATATAATCATCCAAACCTACGTAATCTGCACCTGCGTCTTTAGCTTCTTGTTCCTTATCAGGAGTACAAAGAACTAATACACGTACAGTTTTACCGGTTCCATGAGGTAATGTTGCAATACCACGTACCATTTGATTGGCTTTACGTGGGTCAACACCTAAACGAACGTCTATATCAACTGATGAATCAAATTTAGTAAGGGTTAATTCCTTTACCAATGCAGATGCATCCTGTAATGTGTACGATTTGTTTGCCTCAATTTTGGAGAGTGCCACTTTTTGATTTTTTGTTAATCTTGCCACTGTCTTTAAACTGATTTGTATAAATTAATTAATTCCAGGGAGCTGTACCTGATACGGTAATTCCCATGCTGCGGGCAGTACCTGCCACCATTTTCATGGCCGATTCAACTGTGAACGCGTTCAAGTCAACCATTTTATCTTTTGCTATAGTCTCAACCTGTTCCCAGTTAACACTGGCAACTTTTTTACGGTTAGGCTCAGCAGAACCACTCTTTAAACCGGTAGCTTCCAATAACTGGATAGCAACGGGAGGGGTTTTGATGATAAATTCGAATGATTTGTCAACATACACAGTAATCAAAACAGGCAATACTTTTCCAGCTTTGTCCTGGGTGCGTGCATTAAATTGTTTGCAAAACTCCATGATGTTCACACCTTTTGCACCCAATGCAGGGCCAATTGGTGGTGATGGGTTTGCGGCGCCGCCTTTAACTTGCAGCTTAACCATTGCACCGATCTCTTTTGCCATTTTAATTTACTTTAATTATAAACTCAATGTTAGTAAGTGGAAGCTAAGTAACATTTAAGATTGTGTCGATTTCGGATTTGGGAATTTCCATTTCGGATTTAACTCCCGCTTCTTTCATCTTATATTTTAAATTCAATAATTTCGAAATCGAAAATCCGACATCCGAAATTATTTGAAAACTATTCTTTCTCTACCTGCATGTAATTCAATTCAAGCGGCGTACGGCGCCCGAATATCTTTACCATTACTTTCAGTTTCTTTTTTCTTCGTTAACCTCTTCAATAACCCCGCTGAAACCGTTGAAAGGCCCGTCCATAACTTTAACGGCCTCACCAACATAATAAGGTACATTCATGGTTTCGCCCTGTGCGCTCATCTCGTCAACCTTACCTAAAATACGGTTAACTTCTGACTGGCGAAGCGGTATAGCATTTCCGGCTTTATCGCCCAGAAAACCTATAACACTGTTTATATTTTTAATGATGTGTTCAGTTTCGCCATCTAAAACAGCTTCCATAAGCACATAGCCCGGAAAGTAGTTACGCTCTTTCGCGATCTTCTTTCCATCACGCATCTGGTAATACTTCTCCGTAGGTATTAATACCTGTGGTACCAAATGACTAATGCCCAAACGGCTAATTTCGGCATCTATGTATTGTTTAACTTTCTTTTCCTTACCACTAATAGCCCTAACTACATACCATTTCAATTGATCACTCATCTCCGTCTCCCCTGATATTATGTTAGTGATGTGTAAAACAGTTTAAGCAAATAATTAATGATCTGGTCCATACCTAAGATAACCAGCGCAATAATTATAGCGGCAACCAATACCAAAACAGCGCTGCTTTGAAGCTCGCGCCATGTAGGCCAGGTAACCTTTTCGGTTAACTCGATGTATGACTCTTTAATATATTCAGCTACGCCTGCCATTTTTATATTGTGCTTAAGCACGGGAACAAGGATTCGAACCCTGATCAAAGGTTTTGGAGACCTCTATTCTACCGTTGAACTATTCCCGTGTGTTATTTATAATAAGAAAACATAAGTTTGCCGTTGAAGGCTAAACTTATGTTTTCAAATTAACCTTTTTATTGAAATATTATTATTTCAAGATTTCAGTTACCTGACCAGCACCTACGGTACGACCACCTTCACGGATAGCGAAACGTAAGCCTTTTTCCATTGCGATAGCGTTGATCAGTTTTACAGTGATGGTAACGTTATCACCTGGCATAACCATTTCTACACCTGGCTCTAATGAAATCTCACCAGTAACGTCAGTGGTACGGAAATAGAATTGCGGACGGTATTTGTTGAAGAATGGAGTGTGACGGCCACCTTCTGCTTTTGATAATACGTAAACTTCTGCTTTGAAGTCGGTGTGAGGAGTTACTGAACCTGGTTTGCAGATAACCATACCACGACGGATATCAGTTTTCTCAATACCACGTAACAATAAACCTACGTTGTCACCAGCTTCGCCACGATCAAGGATTTTGCGGAACATCTCAACACCAGTTACAGTTGATTTCAAGTTTTCAGCACCCATACCAAGGATGTCAACTTGCTCACCTGAGTTGATTACACCACGCTCAATACGACCAGTAGCAACAGTACCACGACCAGTGATTGAGAATACGTCTTCAACAGGCATTAAGAAAGGAAGATCTGTTAAACGTGGAGGGATTGGGATGTAGCTATCTACAGCATCCATCAACTCCATGATTTTACCAACCCAGGTAGGATCGCCGTTAAGACCACCTAATGCAGAACCCTGGATAACTGGGATATCATCGCCTGGGAATTCGTAGAATGATAATAATTCACGAACTTCCATTTCTACTAACTCTAATAATTCCGGATCATCAACCATGTCAACTTTGTTCATGAAAACAACAAGTGCAGGTACACCTACCTGACGAGCTAACAGGATGTGCTCACGAGTTTGTGGCATCGGACCATCAGTTGCAGCAACTACGATGATTGCACCGTCCATTTGCGCAGCACCAGTAACCATGTTTTTCACATAATCCGCGTGACCTGGACAGTCAACGTGTGCATAGTGACGGTTAGCTGTTGAATATTCAACGTGGGCAGTGTTGATGGTAATACCACGTTCTTTTTCTTCAGGAGCCGAGTCAATTGAATCAAATGAACGAGCTTCTGATAAACCTGCATCAGCCAAAACTTTAGTGATAGCTGCGGTAAGGGTTGTTTTACCGTGGTCAACGTGACCGATTGTACCGATGTTTAAGTGCGGCTTACTGCGGTCAAACTTTTCTTTTGCCATGATCTATAAATTATTTTTGTAGGTTAATTTTAACTTTAATGTATGTTTTATAACACTGAGCCAACAATGGGATTTGAACCCATGACCTCTTCCTTACCAAGGAAGTGCTCTACCCCTGAGCTACGTCGGCTAATTTTTTGTTCATTGGTTCACTCGTTTATCAGTTCATTGGTCTTTGCAGCCGCCACTAATGAACAAGTGAACTAACCGACTAATGAACCAACCGAGCGGAAGACGAGGTTCGAACTCGCGACCTATAGCTTGGAAGGCTATCGCTCTACCAACTGAGCTACTTCCGCTTATTCAGTTTTAGGTTTGCAGTAATCAATTAGCAGCTTAACCGCTCATGACACCCATTCCTCAAACCCTTTTAATCAAGTTAGCAGTTTATAGTTCGGTTAACAAAACTGCTAACTGCGAACTACAAACTGCTTACTTTAATAAGTGGGGGAGAAGGATTCGAACCTTCGTAGCCGAAGCAACGGATTTACAGTCCGTCCCATTTGACCGCTCTGGTATCCCCCGGTAGTTATTTCCGGATTTGCGATATCCAAAATTGAAGCTAAATACCTCAATCCGAAAAAAACTGAGCCTCCTATCGGGATCGAACCAATGACCTACTGATTACAAGTCAGTTGCTCTACCAGCTGAGCTAAGGAGGCTTATATTTATCTTGCCTTTCTATTACCTAAACCTAAAGTGGCTTTCGATAACGGAGCGCAAAAGTAATAAGCTTTTTGATATTTTAAAGAACTATTTTAACTTTTTTCGAGGCGTTAAATACCTCCCCGAAAGGGACTGCAAATCTACAAAAAATAACGCCACGTCAAAATTTTTTATCAAAAAAAATCGGCAGGCTAAAAACCTGCCGATTTAGGCTTAAAACAAGCCTTTTTATAATATTAAAAACCCTCCTCAACTGCCGTTAAAACAGCTTTTTTTGCTGTAGCATCAGCAAGGGCTTTCTTTTGTTTATGCTTTTCAATTTGCTTCCTCAGGCTTTCAACCGCCAAGTCGGTAGCTTCCTCAAAACTCTTACACTTCTCTTTTGCAAATATTTGATTTCCGGGTAGCAATAATTTGATCTCCGTTATCTTATTACATTCATCTTCCACATTCTCAAGCTTTAAGTAAACTTCACCGCTAATAATATGGTCATAAAACGTATCAAGCTTATCAGCTTTTTTCTGAATAAAATCTAAAAGTTTCTTGTCTGCGGTGAAATGAATTGACTGCACTGTAATTTTCATGTTTCCTCCTTTTTAAGCCTTTGGATGGGCGAGTTTATAAATAGATTTTAGTCTTTCAACTGAATTGTGCGTGTAAATTTGGGTTGCGCTCAGGTTAGCGTGCCCCAAAAGCTCTTTAATTGAATTTAAATCGGCCCCGTTATTTAGCATTGTGGTTGCAAAGGTGTGCCTGAGCACATGTGGGCTCCTTTTATTTTGGGTTGATATGTTAGATAGGTATTTTTGCACTATTAAATAAATCAATTTCGGATAAGCATCGGCTCCTTTATTTGTAACGATTAATGTGAAGGAATTGTTATCAAAATTTTGATTTTTCTTTACCTCCATATATTCGGGCAGCAGGGCCTTCAGCTCATTATTAATAGGGATAATGCGCTCTTTGTTACGCTTACCCAGTACCTTTACTACTCCCCCTCAAAGCTAATATCCTGTTGCTTAATACCTAACAGTTCGGCAAGCCGCATGCCGGTGCCAAACAACAGCTCAATAACAAGCTTATCACGCAGGCCCGGAAAATCATTTGTAAAAATGTCATCCCTATCTAACATTTTTGTGAGGCGCGTATCTTCAACCACTACGGGCAACGTTTTAGCAACTTTTTGCGACCGCACCCTGGATACCGGGTTGGTTTCAACAATACCTTCCTGCAATAAAAATTTGAAGTATTTGCGTAGCGTGGCCATTTTACGGTTAACCGAACGGCCGGTAAGTTTTTGATCAATAAGCTCAACCATCCAGTTACGGATGTCATGGTAGCTTACCTGCGATGGATGGTTAATAACCGGCTCGGGCGCGGGATCGGCACCGCCGGGATTATTTAAAAAGCGCATAAACTGATCCAGATCAGACTGATATGCGGAAACAGTATGCACTGAATACCGCTTTTCGTACTTGATGTACTGGATAAAACGCTCTAAAAACATAAAAAACTATTTATACATCCGGGATTATGAATGTACAAATAGTTTTAATATAGTGTCAAGAAATTATTTAATTCTTTTCAACAAAAAAATTAAACAGTTTCCTGGTTTAAAGTCTGTTTGTAGATAGCATGTTTAACAACATGACGACGGGTTACAGATTTTTTTCGAAAGCCTGACGACTGCGTAGTTCTCTTAAAACACCTGTTTTTTCGAATTTCTTTTTGAAGCGTTTCAATGCTTTGTCCAATGATTCGCCGTCTTTTACGTTAATAATGATCATAATTCCTAAAATACCTCCTTTCAAGGGAGGGCAAAGATAACCACAATGTTTTGAATATCAAATAGAGAGCGGGAATTATTTTTTGATTTAAAACCAGCTAACTATCTCACGGCAATCTCATTGCTCCAAATAATATTATCTGTTTCCTGCCAAAGCGTTAACCCACGTATATCAACAGGGAGCTGCGAACCCTCAATATATTTGTATAAACACATTCCTATCTTAAAAACTTTTGATTCGAACAATCCGCCTTTGCCCGTATCCGTTAAAAAAGCCGTAGGTATATGAAATACCTTTGTTGATGAGGCGCAACCGTATAAACAGCAGGGTTATTTTTCCAGCATTCCTCCATCAGGGGCGTGAGTAAAAATTTTACGTTTCCGGCATCTGTTTTAAAAACATCAAGCCACGAGCATGACATATTGATATAATTTAATGTATCAGGAGATTGATTGCTCAAAGTTACCGGCATTACCGCATAAAGACATCTGTGTAACTTACCATCGCTATAGCATACGGTATCTTTCATTTGCCTAACGGAATCTTGATTAATAGTTATTATAAACATCCTCCTGTCAGTTTCCGAAAGCGCTGCAAATCCTGCAGGAACCCTACTTACAAGATCATGCCGGTAAAAGCCCGTATTTGTTTTAAATATCCCATCATCCCATCCCGTGCGGATCAATTTCGCGTTCGCATAATTTGTATCTGTGCGAGTACCTATTTGATTATGTATTATAAAGGATCGCTTTAGATATAAATCACTGCTTCTCCCGGCAGGCTTCCCCACGATAATTTCCGCTTGATGTTTTTCTTGACCAGCAACCCGATCGAGAAATAAAAAAAGAATAAACAAAAACAAGATCGGTTTAATGTTCATGATAGGCTTATCAGTTTAAACTAAGATAGCCGGTTTAATGAATAGTATATGTTAAATAGTACTAAATCTGTTTTATTCCATTTTGGAGGATTACACACTTATAATAATTACTATAAACAACAAAGGCCGCCAATGGCAGCCTTTGTTGTTATCATAATCTATAAGCAATAATTATTGTTTATCCCAATATACCCTTGTATTTAATGCATCAGGACCTTGACGGGCTATTACAGCGTTGTAATTAGCTTTATTAAGGTCGTTCTCGGTTTGCGGATATTGTTGCCTGCGCGGGATCTTTTGATCCGGGCTTAATGAACCAGGAACCGGATCAAGTAATTTAGGCAAGCCTGTACGGCGATATTCTGCCCATGACTCCCAACCGTTACCTAAGAAACCTGCAATCCATTTCTGGGTCATGATCTGGTTCATAGCAGTTGCTGCAGAAAATTTAACTGATGCCTGCGCAAGATAAGCGCTTTCATCTGCCGAGCTAACACCGTTTTGCTCCAATGATGCAGCTATACCTTTGTTATAGAAATCGGCAGCAGCGCCGTCACCACCAGCAATCCAGTTAAGGTGAGCAGCTTCGGCCTGGGTAAACATAATTTGTGCGTATGATGTCCAGACTGTTGGTGAAGCCTGGCCGGAAACGGCTAAACCAATCAATGATACGTTACCTGGTTTACTACGTGTTCCTTTATTATAGTTACCCAAAGCATCGCCAAAAGTACCATAAGGTAAACCTACGTAAGTTTTCGATGCTGTTTGCGCAGCATAAACCGGCAACCTTGGGTCTTTAAGATCACTTAAAGTATTAACAACAAGACTGCTTACGGCGTAGTCGTAGCGGCTTCTGTAATTGGTGTAATATGGGTTTTCGTTAGTTTGGATAGCCAAATAATCGTATACGGCGTTGTCATCGTTTGAAGTCATTAAACCGCCTGCTACTGCTTTTGCATATTCAGTTTTACCGGTTGCAGGATCAGCTTTTGATAACCTCAATGCCATAACCGCATGTAACGAGTTAGCCCAATGTTTCCACTTAGTAGCATCTCCACCAAATAAAATATCATTGCTTAAAGCTGCACCGCCGTCAAATTGTGCCTGCGCTTCGTCAAGTTCCTTCATTAAAGCCGCATAAACATCTTTTTGCGCATCAAATGCCGGAGTTAAGCCAGATACGCCATTTAAAGCCTGAGAGTAAGGAATATCACCCCACCTATCAGTAATGGTTAGGTAAATAAATGCCCTTAATATGCGCGCGGCTGCAATCTGGTTAGCATTTGAACCAAATTTAATAGTCGACTGCAGGCTTTTCTTAGCTGGATCCGTATTAAACTGGATCAGTGTCTTCAAGTCCTCAAGTGGACCAGTGTAATAACCCTGGTAGTCATATTGTTTTAACGAAAACTGCGATTCGTTGGTATAAAATGTTTCAGCAAGGTACTGAGAGTATAACTCGCCGGTGAATGCGTTGATATTAGTTGTTGCACCGGCGCCGTTTACACCACCTAAGTATTGCAGCGCACTGGTTAACAGATAACCTGTTTGCGCATTTGGCGACTGGTTTGGGTTAACGTTTAAATCGCCGCCCACTTTACATGAGGCAAGTATAAACATACCAGCCCCGATTATATATTTACTGATATATGATTTTTTCATAATGAAGAACTTGTTAGAATGTTACCTTAATGTTGAAACCTAAGTTTCTTGTGTTTGGCAATTGGCCACCTTCATAAAATGAAGTCTGCAATTGTGATGGGTCAACACCTTTAACTTTTGAATAGATCATCCATGGGTTTTGGGTTGTGATACCAAAGTACGCAGTTTGGAATGGTAACCTGCCTAACATCTTTTTAGGGAACGAATAACCAATGCTCACCTCTCTTAATTTAACGTAAGATGCGTCATAAGTCCATTTTTCCCAAATCTGGCTGTATGATTGCTCGTATAAAGTACGGGTTTCTACATAAGTAGTGTTCGGAGTACCATCAGCATGTACACCTGCTACCAAGGTACCACCACCTTCAGCTACCGGGTTACGTACCGGGTTACCTTTTGCGTTGTTACCTATGGTTTCGATACCTAAGCCCGAACCATTGAGGTTTTGCTGGGTAACTGATACAAATTTACCGCCTTTTTGGAAGTCAAGAGAAAAAGCAAGTACCACGTTTTTGTAGTTAAACGAGTTGGTAAAACCACCTGTATAGCTTGGTAACATGCTACCAAGGTTAACGTTGTCCTGCCTTACCGGAAGGCCATCAGCACCAATTATGATATTTCCTTTGCCATCTCGTGCAAAACCAGATCCAATGATCTGACCATAAGACTGATTAAGATAACCGTTGATACCAAAGCTTGGTGAACCAACAAAGCCAAAGCTTTGAGCGCCGGCAGACTGAACGCCACCTGGGCCATAACCGGCAAGACCGTCGGGAGTTACTTTTACGTTAGTTACACCCGGGTAAAGCGAAACAATTTTGTTGCGGTTAAATGAAACGTTGAAATCAGCATTCCATGTAAAATCTTTCGATTTAATTGGTGTACCTCCAAGGCTGATCTCGATACCGTTATTACGGATAGAACCTGCATTGATAACAACTGTTGAATAACCGGTTGTACCATTAACAGGCAATGATAAGATCTGATCTTTAGTAGTACGCGTGTAGTAGTTAAAGTCAAACTTAACCCTGTCTTTGATGAAATGCAATTCGGTACCAATTTCATATGATGTTGAAAGGCTTGGAGTTAAATTTGCATTTGGCAAAGTATTGGGTACTGTTTGCACAGCATCATTTCCATGCGGAGTAGTGCTTAGGTTATAAGTTGGGTATGTTGAGTAAATAGGCGCGTCAGAACCTAATTTAGCTGCGGATAACCTCAATTTACCAAATGTTAAGATGTCGTTTTTAGGCATCAGCTCGGTAAATACGAATGAACCTGATAAACCGCCATACCAGTATGAGTTGTGGTTAACCGGCAAGGTTGAAGACCTATCGTTACGGGCATTGAAATCAAGGTATAAGAAATCTTTATAGCCAAATGAGGTATAACCGTAATAGCTGTTTACCCTTGAAAGCGCATTGTAGCTAAATGAGGTTGCCGCATTTGCAGAGTTGCTTAAAGTATACAAATCAGGAATTGCTAAACCGCCTACTGTTGCACCTGATAAGTAAGTGTAACGATCCTGACGTGATTCTGCATAAACACCTGCCTTTACAGAAAGGTCTTTAAAGTTATGGCTATAGCTTACGTTACCGACATAGTTATTTTCTTTGTAGGTGTATTGATTTTGAGTGTATGAATCAGGGTTTATTGTACCTGAACCTACTTGTGCACTCGCATCGCGGGTCAATAAATCCTGCCTTGCTATGAATGATGCAGAAATGTCTTTAGTAAACTGATAGCTTAAAGTTAAGTTACCGTAAACGCGGTTGCTGTTTGATTTTGAAGTATTCTCGTAAACCTCAGTGTACGGGTTATCCCAGTAGTGCGGAGTTAAATCGTCAGGGCCGGAAATGTTCCATGATGTAAATGTACCATCGGCCCTTCTATAATTTTTAAGTTTATCAATTTCAACATCCCTGTGAAACCACTGGCTAAATGAACCTATGGTTTGTTTACCATAATCTTCTGAAGGAATGTTGAATGAATTAATTTGCGAAAAGTTAACGTTAGCGCTTGCAGTTAATTTTTTAGTAAGCTTCAGCTCCCCATTTACGCTTACGTTATTACGTTTCTGATCGCTGTTTGGAGTGATACCCGTACGATCTATGTTAGTGTATGAAACCCTCAGGTTATAGTCATCGCCTGCTTTTGAGAAAGCTGCGTTGGTATTGAAAGTAACACCCGTACGGTAAAAATCACGTACGTTATTAGGTTGCGGTACAAATGGTTTCAATTTACCAAAATCTGGATTGGTTGGATCCCAGAAATACCATGGCGCGTAAAGTGTACCATCCATTTTAGGGCCCCAGCTTTCGTCAACACCATAATCATAAATTTTTACGCCGTTAAATTTTGCGTATGAAGCAGGAGAGCCATTAGCAGGGTCATACTGATAAGTATCCCATTTTACACTTGTACCGCCACCATATTCGTTTTGATAGTCAGGTAGCTGATAAACTTTTTCGAAAGTGGTTGATTGATTGATTGAAACACCAACGCCTTTGTTTGCGCCTTTTTTAATGTGATAACAACTGCGCCTTCAGATGCGCGCTGACCATAAAGTGCCGTAGCAGCAGGGCCCTTCAATACCGAAACTGATTCGATATCATCATTGTTCACTGCGTTCGGATCAGTAATAACACCGTTTACTACATAAATTGGGTTACCTCCAGATAATGAGTTGATACCACGGATACGGATAGTTGATACACCAAATTTTGCACCAGAACCACCTAAAACTTGTACACCGGCTATTTTACCGGCAAGTGCGGTGTTAAGGTCAGATTGCTTGGTAACCGTAAGGTCATCACCTTTAACCTGTTGCGCGGCATAACCCAATGATTTCTGTTGCCTAGTGATACCTAACGCGGTTACGATTACCTCGTTAAGGCCGCGGGCTGATGCTTCTAAAACCACTTTTAGGTTTGCTGAAGCGCCTACAGGTACATCCTGTGTAGCATAACCAATAAAGCTGAATGATAGAACCGCGTTGTTTGGAACGCTGAGTGAAAATTTACCGTCGATGGTGGTTTGGGTACCGGTAGTTGTCCCTTTTATCTTCACCGATACACCCGGCAGAGGAAGGCCGTCCTCCTTGGCTGTTACCGTACCGGTAACAGTGTGATTTTGCGCAAAAAGCTGTGTTACAGCAAATACGAAACTGCACAAAATTAGTAGTAGTCGTTTTTTCATAGAAAAAATTTAGCTAATAGTTAAGGAAGCAAACTTAATAGCCAATGACAAAATAAAACAAATAATGAATGTAATATTTCTTTTACATGAATTTTTTTAACTTCAATGAAGGTTTTAGGAAATAATCAACAAGAAATTACCTTTGCTATCGTTAATACCATATGGCCGTTAGATCCGGCCGGTAATAAGTCAGTTAATATTGTTAATTATAAATTAGGAAAATGCGCGAGGCATTTTCCTAATTTGTTTTATAAGCTCTTGTAAATCACAACACAATAAAATTAACTGTCACGAGAAATCCAACAGAAAAACTACAACTTGCCGGTCCTTAAACTCCCTTTTTACAACTATAAATTGTACCATGCATAGCCTGTTGAAAAAGGTATGACAGGAAGGAAAAACCTTAATTTTTTCATACTCTTCGGCGAGAAACTGCCACGTAACAATAAATTTACATGATTTATCGCATAATATTCCCTACCAATCCGGGCTTTAAATGACGCGGGGATGACAGAAAGAAGAGGGGGCGCCACATTTCAGAAACTATTTAAAAATGTTTTGGGAGTATTTTGTTTAAAAAGCATATCAATCCTTCTCTTCTTCCCCAATAGAGAGGGCGGGGGTGATGAGTCGACCGACCTTTACAAATCTCTCAAATACGGTTTCGGTATGTGGTGCGTCGGCAAGTTCATCTGTCAAATCCTGTCCGGCCCAGTGCTCATAATGTTTTCCGTTTCGCCATAAGCGGCTTTCAGTTACATCATAAATATCACCTTTATAGGCTACCCAGATCCGGGGCTTATCCTGCCCATTGCGTAAGGCCAGTTGTGATTTGTTGTATATTGGCAACTCACTCATTGGCTTAACTTTTGTCGTTTAAAATATTCAAAAAAACCAATGTTCATGAGCAGTAAAGCCATCAGGTAAAAATGATCCTCAAATGGGATGGTGCCAACCCGCTTTCCCAGGTTTTCGGCGTTATTGTACAACACTATTGGTACAGACGTTAATATGCCGTTTACTATATAAAAAGGCAAAAGCGCCACAATGTAAGCAAGGTAATAACGATTAACCCAATCGGCCTTAAAAACGTATTGAATCAGCACCACAAGCAGTAGCAATAAGCCAAACGTAATCTCGGTATAAAGCCGGTCGTGATATAATATCAGCATCAGGATGCTCAGCAATATTACCATACTGCTTATAATGCCGGTAAGCCTGAAAGGCATCAGCCACTTAACATAGTGATTAAGGCAGGCGTAAATGAATATACAGGCAAACGGTACCGTTAAAAAGAATAGCATTTCCTCTAAGGGCAAACCAAAAAACTTAACGCCTATGATGTATGCCGGATTGAACGACCAAACACCTCTTATGGTAAAAAGCACGTCCCAAAACAAAAAAAACAAACCGGTAATGGCCATGCCGGGCCATATAAATTTCCAGGTTTTGTAAAACTGCACCCTTTTATCAAATGAAAGCACAACGGGAAAAAATACCGTTAGCAGGTTGATCAGTAAATAGGTGTATCTCACGTAAGTTCGGTTAAGTGTTTATTGAGTGCCTGGCTTTGGGCAGGAGTACATCTTTTGGAATGAAGCAGGAATTTGATAATCTGGATTGTCAATTCCTTATCGGCCGAGCCATAATTCTTTTTACCCAGTTGGGCTATGATATCCTCAGTATCCGCAGCAAGGTCTTTATTAAAGCCTAAAATAGAAGGCACATTGTGTTCAACAGAAAAGCGCATGAACCTGATCTCGATATTATGCGGATCTTCAATTAATGCCTGCCTAAATACCTTTTCCGATCTGTTAAGATATTTCAATTTTAAATATGGGTTCCAGGCATGTTTGGCTTTTAAGGCAAACAGGCCGCCTATAAAACCATTGACTATACCACTCTTTTCTTTGATACCATTAAGGTTATTAAACAACGAATCGGTGGTTTTGCTTTTATCAATAGCAATAAGCATTTGCTTGCGCAGTACTTTCAGATTGGGTTCTTCGGCTTCAGCCGTTTTCAACCCAAATACCAATGCCAATATGCTGGCTATAAAAAAGATCTTCCTGAACATTAAATAACATTTAACTTTTGCTGCAGAACAGCTTTGATGTACAAACTCATTTTACACAAATCAGAAACCCTGATGCGTTTTTGTAGTATTACATTGGCAGGTGTGTAACTTATTTTTTTAAACAACTGCAGGTAGTAAATATAGGCAATATAAACCCCAAGCCTGGTACCGGCAGGCAGGCATTTTATCCCCTCAAAGGCTTCATCAAAATCGTGTTTAATTTCCGCCTCAATGGCAAGCTTATCATGCTCGGTAAAATTATTGAAATCGACCCCGGGAAAGTATGAGCGCCCACGTTCTGTATAATCTGCCTTAACATCCCTTAAAAAATTGATCTTTTGGAAAGCTGCCCCCAAGCTTCGGGCCTTCGGTACAAGGGCCTGATACTGAATATCATCATTGGTAAAAACACGCAGGCACATCATGCCGATAACCTCTGCCGAACCATAGATATAAGTTTGGTAGCTATCCTCATCATAGGCTTTATTATGCAGGTCCATTTCCATTGATCGCAGAAAAGCCCTGATCAATTCATGATCGATCTCAAACTGGTTAACTACCTGTTGAAAAGAATGAATCACAGGATTAGTGCTGATCCTTTCTTCAATCGCCTTAAAGGTCTCTTCCTCAAAACTGTTGATCAGTTGCTGCTGGTCGTACCCATGAAAGGTATCTACAATTTCATCAGCGTAACGTACAAAGCCGTAAATGGCATAAATAGGATAACGAAAACTTTTATCGAAAGTTCTAATGCCCAGACTAAAGGAAGTGCTATATTTTTTTGTTATAAGTTTACTGCATTCAAAACAAGTTTCATCGTACAGGTTCATCATCGGCACTCGCGTGGTCATTTTTTCAAAAGTACAAATTCAAAGCGGTATTGTTTTTTATAGGCCTAAAACATTTTTCTTATCTTGGGCTTCACATTAAACATGAACAGCAAACATATTATTGTTATTGGTTCGGGATTTGCTGGTTTATCAGCAGCCTGTGTTTTAGCTAAAGAAGGATTTAAAGTTACCATACTGGAAAAAATGACCAGCCCGGCGGCCGTGCCAGGGCCTGGGAGCAGGATGGTTTCAGGTTTGATATGGGGCCAAGCTGGTACTGGATGCCCGACGTATTTGAAAACTTTTTTGCACTGTTCGGCAAAAAAACTTCCGATTATTACCGGCTAAAAAGGCTTGATCCCGGCTACCGTGTTTATTACAGCAAAAATGAAATATTTGATGTTCCAGCGGATATGGTTGAGCTTGAAGCCCTGTTTGAACAAGCCGAACCTGGCAGTAGTAAAGCATTACGGGATTTTTTAAACCAGGCGGCATATAAATATAAAGTAGGCATGGGTGAGTACGTTTTCCGCCCCTCCCATTCCATCACCGAATTTATCGACTTTAACCTTATCAAAAAAAGCTTCAGCATGCAGCTGCTTACCAGTATGAGCAGCCATGTACGCAAATATTTTAAAAACCCCCAATTAATTAAACTACTGGAGTTCCCCGTGTTATTTTTAGGAGCCACCCCGCAAAATACCCCAGCCATGTATAGCATGATGAACTATGCGGACCTTGCCCTGGGCACCTGGTACCCTATGGGTGGCATGAACGAAATAGTAAAAGCTATGGTAAGCATGGCCATCGAACTGGGGGTTGAGATCAAGCTCAATACAGAGGTTACAAAAATCAATATACAGGATAAACAGGTTGATAAAATCCAAACCAATAACGGCGTATTCACCGCCGATATGGTAATTGCAGGGGCAGATTATCAACATGTTGACCAGCATTTAATTGAAAAACCCTATCGTAACTACACTACTAAATACTGGAATAGCCGTACGATGTCGCCATCGAGCTTATTGTTCTATATCGGCACTAATAAAAAAGTGCCGAACATACAGCACCATAACCTATTCTTCGACGAAGACTTTGAATTGCATGCCAAGGAGATCTATACTGCGCCCCAATGGCCCTCCAGTCCGTTGTTTTATGTTTGCTGTAGTTCAAAAACGGATAGCACGGTTGCCCCCGAGGGCGGCGAGAACCTGTTTTTCCTGATGCCGATAGCGCCGGGCTTAAATGATGACGAAACCATCCGCGAAAAATATTTCACCCTGATGATGGATAGGTTTGCTCAGATTACCGGGCATGACATAAGGGATTCGATCGTGGTGAAACGGAGCTATGCGCTAAATGATTTCAAAGTCGATTATCATTCCTTTAAAGGCAACGCTTACGGGTTGGCAAATACACTTGCCCAAACTGCTTTTTTTAAACCCGCCATGCAGGCAAAACATATCAACAACCTGTTGTATACTGGCCAGCTTACTGTGCCCGGGCCAGGTGTGCCGCCGGCAATTATCTCAGGGCAGGTGGTAGCGAAGGAGGCAATGAAGAAGTTGGCGTATTAGCAATAACAGCAATGTCGTAAACATGACGTAAACAAGTCGGCAATTAATATCTTTAGGCAGTTATACTTTTGTTCAGCAAAATATATCAATATGAAAACCTATAACCCCGGAAAAAAGATTAAGGAATTGCGCAACCGTAAAGGATTAAGCCAGGAAGAATTGGCTGAACAAGCCCAACTAAGTTTAAGAACCGTGCAACGAATAGAAAACGATGAACAGACGCAAGGGGCGATACACTTAAAAGACTGGCAACCGCACTAAATATTACTCCTGAAGATTTAACAGAATTGCCTTTCGAACCGGCAGGAATTTTGAATCATGATAGCAGAAACTTCTTACTACAATTCAATTTATCAGCCTTAAGCTTCATTATATTCCCTATGTTGGGAATAGCATTGCCACTGGCCTTGTGGTTATCCAACAGAAAAAAAATAAAGGATATAGATAAACCTTGTAAACGGCTTATCAATTTTCAAATATCATGGTGTTTAGCTATCGTTTTAACAGCTATTGTTCTTTTTAACCACGAATTTTTTCATATTCCCTCATCTATATTGAACCTTGGCGTGGGCGAACTTATATTATTGAGTATGCCGTTGTTTTATGCTACAAACTTTATTTATATCGTTTTCAACAGCGTATTGGTATATAATACCCGGCAAATATTTTATCAGCCGGCTGTACCTTTTTAAGATAACACAGCCCGGTTAATAACCTGGATTGAAACAAGAAACCCGCCTCATGAGCGGGTTTCTTCTATATATATGATGGAGTTTAATTAAATATTAATTCTCTGCGTAAACGGGTTTGGCGATGCCGTTATCATATGCCTTTAGGTTTTTCTTGAGCAGTTTGCGTGCTACGTGTATACGGGTTTTTACCGTACCGATCGGGATATCCAGGTGATCGGCAATTTCATGGTATTTATGACCTTCAAAGTACATGGTGAAGGGTACATAATAATCTTCGGGTAGCCTGTCTAAAGCTTTTTTAATATCATCCATAACAAATTTGGCTTCGCCCTGATTTTTGGTTGAACTAAATACCAGGTTGGGCGATGATATTTCATCACTCTTGGTAACGAAAGTGCTCATTTTAACAAAACGGCGATAGTTGTTGATGAATGTGTTTTTCATGATGGTATATAACCATCCTTTTAAATTGGTGCCTTCCTTAAACTTGTTGTAGTAAGTTATGGCCTTCAACATTGTATCCTGGACAAGGTCGTTAGCATCGTCTGCGTCGTGCGTGAAATGTAAAGCGTATGATCTTAAAGAAGTCGCCTGACGTAGTACAAGGGTGTTAAACTCAATCTTTGTCATTTTGTTAAAGTTTTGTGTTAACAATTAGACAAGCATGATGCCATTAAGCCAAAGTGTGTAGTAAAAAGTCCACATTTAAACATCAGTATTGAAACTTACCCATTGTGTAATATTCACACATTGATTACAAATACAATACTGAAAAACAGAACGTTATGAATTTTTACAGCAGAAAATCAAACTTATTCAGGGAACATTTGTAACAGGAATGTTATTGAGAAGAAATTTTATTAAAAATGAAAATTCACTTTAAATAAACTTATTTAACTAATAATATTAACCTCACGTTGTAGTGTAACGCCAAATTTAGTGTACACACTGTCTATGATTTGCGACGAAAAGTTATACACTTCCTGCCCCGTAGCGCCTCCGTGGTTCACCAAAACCAGGGCTTGGTTCTTCCATGTTCCTGTGTGCCCCACGGTTTTTCCTTTCCATCCACATTGTTCAATAAGCCATCCGGCAGCCAGTTTTACGCCGCCATCAGCAGCAGGATAATTTACCACATCAGGAAATTTAGCTTGCACCACAGCAAATTCTTCGGCACTGATCACCGGGTTTTTAAAGAAGCTGCCCGCGTTTCCTATAGTTGACGGATCGGGGAGTTTGGATACCCGGATATGCGCCACCACCTGCGATACATCTTTAATAGTAGGGTTTGAGATACCCCTGTTTTGTAATTCTTGCTCAATGGCCCCATACCTGGTGTTAATGCTTGCCACCAGCGATAAGTGGAACTTTACCGATACTATAATATACTGTTCTTTCAGTTCAGCTTTAAAAATGCTTTCGCGGTAACCAAATTTACAATCCTCTTTGCTGAAATTTCTGAATGTTCCTGTCGCTATTTCAAAAGCGCGGCAACTGTGAAATACATCTTTAAGCTCCACGCCATAGGCACCTATATTTTGTATAGGCGATGCCCCTACCGAACCCGGGATCAGGCTCAGATTTTCGACACCAGCATATTCATGCGCAACGCAATAATTAACCAGGTCATTCCATACCTCGCCACCACCTGCTTCTACATAAACATCGTCATGACTAATCCGGTGCTCAATACCGCGGATGTTCATGCGCACAACCAGTCCGTCAAAATCATCAACCATAAGCATATTGCTGCCGCCACCGAGTATTAGTCGCTCTGTTTGCTGCCACTGCGGGTCGGCAAACAGTTCTGTTAGTTCGGTTTCATGGGCTATCTCTACAAAATAACGGGCGCTGGTATCAATACCGAAGGTGTTAAAATTTTTGAGGGATACGTTTTCTTGTATTTGCAGCATGGGTATTTGATGTCGGATTTCGGATGTTCGATTTCGGAGTTTCCAGCGCAAAAATAGTTAAAAGATGCTGATTGTTTGATTTTGGATTTTTCACAATTTAATTGTTCTTTCAACGGTGTTCAAGAGGGCTACGCCGTTTCGGATGTTCGATTTCGGATTTTTTCTGAACAGACAAACCTCTTCCTCACTCACCCAATCAACCACTCACTACCCACCCTACCGTTAAAATTTGTTAAATAATTTCAAAACCATTTGTAAATACGAAATCTATCGTAGATATTTGTACGAAGAAATTCGTAATAGAGAGACAGATGGAAATTAAACCAACAGAAAGCGAACTTGAAATTTTACAGGTGATCTGGAAAAAGGGCCAGTGCACCGTACGTGAAGTTCACGAGGAGCTTGCTAAAAACAAGGATGCCGGCTACACCACCACCTTAAAACTCATGCAAATTATGCATGATAAGGGAATGGTTGAGCGCGACACCACTTCAAAAACCCATGTTTACAAGGCTTTATTCACAATGGAGCAGGCCCAAAGCAACGCTCTGGATAAAATCTTGTCTACTGTATTTAAGGGCTCCACTTCCGATTTGGTGATCCAGGCGCTTGGCCAGCACCGCGCATCAAAAGACGAGATTGACGCTATTAAAAATTTTTTGAATCAATTTGATCAGGATAAAAAATAAACGTGATGGAAAATTTATTCTATAATATAAGCCAGGTGTTGGGCGTAACTATTCTGCAATCGTTATGGCAGGGTTTGTTAGTATGGTTTGCCTTAAGGTTAGTGTTTATTTGCAGGCCGCAGTTATCGGCCATTAAAAAGCACAATTTGGCCATGGGCGCCATCCTTGCCATAAGCGCCTGGTTTATATACACGTTTATCCATCAGTTCAGGTTGCACGAGTGGATCAATTTTACATCCGCCAATGCACCATCTTTATTACCACGTTTCTACCTTCCGCTGCATGAAGTAGCATTCAAACCGCAAAACAATTATTACGAATACGTTATAAAAGGCTATCTGCCTTATATATCAGCCCTTTACTTTGCTGGTTTGGTATTTAACCTGCTTAAAGTTAGCTTAAGCTGGCAAAGGATCAGCCTGATAAAACGTACCATGGTACCCGCCGACAGGCTACAGGACTTTGCCGATGAGCTTTGCCAAAAGCTGGGCATTACTAAAAATGTGTGGGTAAACTTTAGCCGTATGGTTGATGCCCCTTGTATGATAGGCTTTTTAAGCCCCATTATTTTGGTGCCGATAACCCTTACTACATACTTATCGGCTACCGAGGTTGAAGCCATTTTACTGCACGAGCTATCGCACATTAAACGTAATGATTACCTGCTGAACCTGATGCAGCAATTTATTTCCATACTGTTATTCTTTAATCCCTTTGCCCAATTAATTAATCGAATCATTAATCAGGAGCGCGAAAACAGCTGCGATGACCTTGTTGTGCAAACAACACAGCAACCCTTGATCTATGCACACGCGCTTTTGAAGCTTGAGCAAACCAGGCAGCAGCATTTACAGCTGGCCCTGGCTGCTAATGGCAAAAAATATCATTTATTAAACAGAATTGAACGCATCATGAAAACAAAGAAACCTATAGGCAATATCCGCCACCTGCTTGTGGCCATTGCCATAATGGCTGCCGGCGTTAGCAGCATTGCCTGGCTAAACCCCACCATAAAAGATGGCAAGCTCTCAGTTAAAAAAGTTGCTGCGCCTGCCGCCTTACATGCTCTATTTGTGGAAGATACCATACGCAAGGTGGCTCCTAAAACTAAAAAACCTGTAACCTATAAAAAGAAAACCCAGGCCGAAATAGTTAAAGCCAAACAACGCCATGATTCTTTTAACTACGACGGTTTTAACGATGCTGAGCTTGAAAAACTCAGCGCCGAAGTAAACAAACAAGGCGAGCTGATTGGTAAATACTACAACAGCAATGATTTCAAAAAGCAACAGGAAATGCTTGAAGCTAAAAGCAAAGCCCTGCAGGCCTATTATAATACTGAAGGCATGGAAAAAATGAAGCTGGAAATGCAAAAAATGGGCGAAGATTTTCAAAAGGAATATGGCGAAACGTCCGAATCTAAAAAAACCAGCGAACAGATGGGTGAGATAGGCCGCAAGATTGGTGCTTATTACAGCAGTCCTGAGTTTAAAAAAATGAACGAAGAGCTGGAGAAAAAATATGGCATCCCGCATGATCGTGGGTATCGTGGTTATAACGACGATAGAGACCCTAACTACAAAAAATACCAGGACGAACTGCAAAGCAAGATCCCGGCCGATGTGAAGGCGCAAACAGAGCAATTGAAAAACCTGGGCCAAAAAATCCGCAGCCGCTATGACTCGCCGGAATTTATTGCCAAAAGAAACCGTATGCAGGCCATGGGCGATAGCATCAGGATGGCCTACAACAATCCCGACATGAAAAAACTACAGGAGGATATGAGGGACATTGGCCGGCAAATGCGCGGCTTCCAGGATAGCCCTGAAATTAGAGCGGCACAACAACGGCTTAAAGAAGCCAGCAAAAAACTGCGGGACTATATGAAAAGCCCGGCGTTTAAACAAAAAATGAAACTTTACCGCGATAAAATGGATAAAGACTTTGATTACAAGTTTGACACCGACGATAAAGAAGATATCAAACCAGACACAGCTGACTAAATAAATTAGCAATTAGCATTAAAAATCTTTTTTAAAGAACCTTAATTTGTAATTTAGTGTCCTCAATAAAATGAGGACACTTTTTTTATGCTTCAAAAGCTAACCATTAATAATTACGCGCTTATCGATAACCTGGAGATAGGTTTTGATAGCGGCCTGAACATATTAACCGGCGAAACCGGTGCAGGTAAATCGATCATATTGGGTGCCCTTTCACTTATTTTAGGACAACGGGCCGAAAGCAAGTACTTTTTTAACCAGCAAAAAAATGCGTTATTGAGGGCACTTTCAAAATCAGTGGCTTTCATTTAGCCGATTTTTTTGAGGATAACGATCTGGATTATGAAACCGAAACGGTATTGCGCCGTGAAATTTCGGCCGATGGTAAATCCCGTGCTTTTGTAAACGATACGCCGGTTAACCTCACAGCATTGAAGCAACTGGGCGAAAAGCTGATTGACATCCATTCCCAGCATGCTACGCTGGAGATCAATGATCCGGATTTTCAACTGTTAGTGGTTGACTCCGTCGCCCGTCATTCGGATCTGCTGTTTGATTATCAAACCAAATTCAAAGCATATAAAAAGTCGTTAAGCAAGCTGAACCAGCTCATAGCCGAAAATGATAAAGGCAAAGCCGATCTTGATTATTTCCAGTTTCAGTTTGATGAACTTGAAAAAGGTGCTTTGGTTGCCGATGAGCAGGAACATTTGGAGCTGGAACTAAACACCCTCAACAATGCCGAAGAAATTAAGCGCAACCTTTTAGGCGCCAACTATCTTTTACAGGATGGCGAAGCTGCAGCGTTGACTCAGCTAAAAGAAGCCGGACAGGCTTTGGGTTCTATAGAAAAATACAACCCGGCTGTGGCTGAATTGCACCAGCGCATCAATAGCATTATCATAGAATTGAAAGATATTGCTGCTGAAATTGATGCCATTGAACAGCATACTTTTATTGATGAAGCCCGTGCCGAAGAGGTGAACAACCGGTTAAGCATGATCTACAATCTGCAAAAAAAGCATCGGGTAAATACCATCGCCGAGCTATTGCAGATTCAGGAAGAATTATCAGACAAAGTGCAGCAAGCCCTTTTTGGTGACGAAGCCATTGAAAAGCTGCAAAAACAAATTGCCGCCGATAAAGCCGAACTTGAAAAGCTGGCGACACAGTTATCAGTCAACCGCAAAAAAGCTATCCCGGATATTGAGAAACAAATATTGGCAACACTGGCCGAGATGGGGATGGGAAACTCGATGTTAAGCATTGAGCAAATGCCCCCCGCCCCCTAAAGGGGGGCTACTGAGCAAGCTCCCTTACTTACTGCTACGGGGATTGATAACATTAAATTTTTATTTTCGGCTAATAAGGGACATGCTTTGGCTGAGATGAGCAAGGTGGCATCCGGTGGAGAGCTTTCGAGGTTGATGCTGAGCATTAAATCTATTGTGGCGCAATACACTGCCTTGCCTACTATTATTTTTGATGAGATTGACACTGGTGTATCTGGCGAGGTAGCCAATAAGGTTGGGCAGATAATGGAGCGATTAGCGCAAAACCTACAGGTAATCACCATTACCCACCTGCCGCAAATCGCCAGCAAAGGACAAAGCCATTATTTTGTTTATAAAGATGATAGCGAAGCCGCTACCTTTACCCGGATCAAGCAATTGGACAACGATGAACGCGTATTGGAGATAGCCAAAATGCTAAGCGGGGATAAGCCGGGCGAAAGTGCTTTGCAAAATGCGAGAGAGTTACTCTTCAGTTAGCAGTTTTGAGTTTGCAGCAGGCAATAACGGCCGTTAGTTTAAACAGCCAATCAGCAACTGAAATAAAATTATAACTTTGCTTCAATTATAAAAACTTAACAAATGGCTTATAATTTATTAAAAGGTAAAAAAGGCATCATTTTCGGTGCGCTAAATGAGCAATCAATAGCCTGGAAGGTAGCACAACGTGCCGTACAGGAAGGTGCTGAAATTGTATTATCAAATGCCCCTATTGCTTTACGCATGGGCGAACTCAATAAACTGGCCGAAGAATGCAATGCGCCGGTTATTGGTGCCGATGTTACCAATGGCGATGATATCAATAACCTGTTCACCAAAACCATGGAGCATTTTGGCGGCAAGGTTGATTTCATCCTGCACTCAATAGGCATGAGCGTTAACGTGCGCAAAAACATTCCTTATTTTGAAAACAACTACGAATTTACCCACAAAGGTTTCGATATATCAGCATTAAGTCTTCACCGCATTTTGCAGGCTGCCATGAAACATGATGCCATTAATGAATGGGGATCAGTACTGGCATTAAGCTACATCGCTGCCCAGCGTTACTTCCCTGGTTATAATGACATGGCCGATAACAAAGCGGTATTGGAAAGCATTGCCCGTAACTTTGGTTATGAGTACGGCATGGCTAAAAAAGTACGTGTTAACACTATTTCTCAATCGCCAACCCGTACAACCGCCGGTTCGGGCGTAAAAGGCTTCGACGGTTTTATTGAATTTGCCGAAAAAATGAGCCCGCTGGGTAATGCTGATGCTGATCAGTGCGCTGATTACTGCGTTACTATGTTTAGCGATTTAACCAAAATGGTTACTATGCAAAACTTGTTTCACGATGGTGGTTTCTCATTCACCGGCGTAACCCAGGCGGTTATTGATCAGATGGGGAAATAATTTCAAATGTTCTTAAACAAAAAGGAGCGTTGCGTTTGCAAGGCTCCTTTTTGTTTTGAGTTAAATTGGATTACGGCACCAATACTATTTTCACTTTTAACGGGCCGGGGATACCGTTACCTGTAGGGACGCTTCCGTCGGAATTTTGAGCATCAATGTATAGCTTGCCTGTTTGATATACAAACCTGTAACTTATCCCCCCATATACATCCGGTAGCTGTTCATAGGTACCATTATCCTCTAAATACACCAAAACAGCACCGTGATTGTTATAGTAGTCAGTAATTTCGGGTACATTTAAAGTCGTGGTATAGCCGTTAATACTATTGTCGAGCACAAAATTTGGAGTGGTATCAAAAATAGTGGTAGCGCTCGGGCTGGTAGTTACATATTCCTTTTTACACGATGTTGCAGCAAGTACTATAGTGCAGCAAATTAAAGTCAAGATTTTTTTCATAAAGTATTGCGTTAGTTATATAACTGTTTGAACAAAAAATTGTTCAAAGGTTTAAACGTTTTTTAAATTATTTTATTTCGAATCTTTATTTCTGATAAATTTTCATGCAGCTATATTGTTAAACTAAAATTTTAGTTTAATTTTAACCATGCGTAAGTTATTGTTGCTTTTATCGTTACTGATACCTGCGTACTGTATGGGCCAGGTAAAAATTACCGGCAAAGTAATCAACATGACCGATACCAAGCCCGTGCCCAATGCCAGTGTGTTTTTAAACAATGCCCAGGTAGGCAACAAAACGGCTGATGACGGTACTTTCACCCTCAGCAACGTAAAGCCCGGCAAGTATGATTTCATTATATCCATAGTTGGTTATGAAACCTACACTTATAGTTTGCAGGCGGGCAGTGCCAATATCAACCTGGGGACCATCAGTATTATCCCCAAAACCTTTCAGCTAAATGAGATTAAGATCAGGCCCGATCCTAACCGTGAAAAATACTATGCTATTTTCAGGCAGCAATTTTTAGGCTATTCGGACAATGCCGCTAAATGTAAAATCCTGAACTCAGATGTGCTTGATTTTGATTATGATGAAGCTACCCGAATCTTAAAAGCTACTTCTCACGATTTTTTGGAGATTGAAAACAAGGCACTGGGTTATAAGATCCGATACAAATTAACCAACTTCAATTACAACCCGGCAAAAGCCATGTTGTATTATGAGGGAATCTCCAACTTCGAAGACCTGAAGGGAACCGAAAAACAAAAGCGTAAATGGCGTAAAGAACGACAATCAGCGTACCTTGGTTCATATATGCATTTCTATCGGTCGGCTATAAAAGATAGTCTCACACAAGAAAACTTTGTTGTGATGCGCCTGATCCGTAAGCCTAATCCTAATTATCACGGTGGCCCCAATAATAAATACCTGCAAAGTCTTGTCAATAAACCCTTAGACAGAGCCGACTTTTTCAAGCTAACAGACCAGGAAGGCTTATTTGCTATAGGATTTACCGATTGCCTGTATGTTATGTATACTAAAAAAGGCCGGGAAGCTTCAGACAATTCTTTCCAGGCGTTTAACATGCCTAACAACGCTACAACTATTATTTCTTTCGATGAGCCATATGCCTTTTTTGATAACAATGGTATTGTAGCTAATCCTCATTCCGTAATCTATGAAGGTGACTGGGGCATAAGCCGCGTTGCCGAAATGTTACCTGTTGATTATGAGCCGGTGGTGGAAAAAAGTAAGTCTGAATCAGAATTTTCAGAATTAAAGGATTTACAGAATATTGTCTGAACTAGAATTAAACGAATTGAGTGAATTATCAGAATGAAAAGGCAATTAAATAAATTCTTAAAATTCAAAAAATTCGAGTTCAGACAAAAATCCGATTAATCCCAAAAATCCACTAAAATCCTAGTTCAGACAGCAAACAAAACCCCGTTCCGAAAAATCGAAACGGGGTTTTAATATTAATACAGTATTGCAAAATTACTTTTGCTCTTCCTGCTCTGGTTTTTTGCTTTCGCCTTTGCGGTCGGTGATTTTGATCTTTTTGGTTTCGGTATCAAAATCAACTACCATCACATCACCTTCGGCTAATTCACCTTTAAGGATCTCTTCGGCAATTGGATCTTCCAGGTATTTCTGGATGGCACGTTTAAGCGGCCTTGCACCAAATTGCGAGTCATAACCTTTATCGGCAATGAAATCTTTTGCAGCATCGGTAAGCTCGATTTTGAAACCTAAGCCATTTACACGGCTAAACAGGTAAGCAAGCTCGATATCGATGATTTTGAAGATTTCTTCTTTACCTAATGAGTTAAATACGATAACGTCATCAATACGGTTCAGGAACTCAGGAGCAAATGCACGTTTCAAGGCATTCTCAATAACACCACGTGAATGGCTTTCGGCCTGTAAAGTTTTAGCATTGGTGCTGAAACCCACGCCCTGACCAAAGTCTTTCAACTGGCGGGCACCGATGTTTGATGTCATGATGATGATAGTATTCCTGAAATCAACCTTGCGGCCTAATGAATCAGTAAGCTGACCTTCGTCCAACACCTGTAACAGGATATTGAATACATCAGGGTGAGCTTTTTCAATCTCATCCAGCAACACTACTGCATATGGTTTACGACGAACTTTTTCAGTCAACTGACCACCTTCTTCGTAACCTACGTAGCCCGGAGGCGCACCCACTAAACGGGATACTGCGAATTTCTCCATGTATTCGCTCATGTCAATCTGGATCAGGGCATCTTCGGTATCGAACATAAAGCGGGCAAGCTCTTTAGCAAGCTCGGTTTTACCAACACCTGTAGGGCCTAAAAAGATGAATGAACCAATAGGTTTTTTAGGATCTTTCAAACCTGCACGAGTACGCTGTATAGCACGGGTTAGCTTTTTGATAGCCTCATCCTGACCAATGATCTTGCTGGCAACAGTATCGCTCATGTGCAACAGCTTCTGACTGTCGGCCTGACCTACACGTTGTACAGGGATGCCGGTCATCATTGATACTACTTCGGCAACGTTATCCTCGGTTACAGTGTAACGTTTTGATTTTGTTTCAGCTTCCCAAACAGCTTTTGCCTGGTCAAGCTCAACTAACAAATTCTTTTCAGTATCACGTAACTGAGCAGCTTCCTCGTATTTCTGGCTGCGAACAACTTTGTTTTTTTCAATCTTGATCTGTTCTATCTTTTGCTCAATATCTAAAATGTTTTGAGGCACGTGGATATTGGTTAAGTGAACGCGTGAACCTGCTTCATCAAGCGCGTCGATAGCCTTGTCCGGTAAAAACCTGTCGGTAATGTAACGCGTGGTTAAGTTAACGCAAGCATTAATTGCTTCAGGAGTATAAGTAACACCGTGGTGTTCTTCATATTTATCCTTAATGCGGTTCAGGATCTCGATAGTTTCAGTCGGCGTAGCCGGCTCAACCATTACCTTTTGGAAACGACGGTCCAAAGCACCATCTTTTTCAATGTACTGGCGGTATTCATCTAAAGTGGTTGCGCCAATACATTGTATCTCTCCCCTCGCCAAAGCTGGTTTAAACATATTTGACGCATCAAGCGAACCTGAAGCACCACCAGCGCCTACTATAGTATGGATCTCGTCAATAAATAAAATTACATCAGGTGATTTTTCCAGTTCGTTCATTACCGCTTTCATACGCTCTTCAAACTGGCCACGGTATTTGGTACCGGCAACCAATGAGGCTAAATCAAGTGTAACTACACGCTTATTGAACAATACACGTGATACTTTGCGCTGAACAATGCGTAATGCAAGGCCTTCGGCAATGGCCGATTTACCTACACCAGGCTCACCTATTAATATAGGGTTGTTCTTTTTACGGCGCGATAGAATTTGTGATACCCTTTCGATCTCTTTTTCACGACCGACAATAGGGTCAAGCTTGCCATCTTCAGCAGCGCGGGTTAAATCGCGGCCAAAGTTATCAAGTACCGGTGTTTTTGATTTAATGTCGGATACTTTTTTAGGCTGACTAAATGACTCTTCTTCTTTAAAGTCATCGTCGCCACCTGTAGGTGACCCCGGCATCTCGTCAGTAACATCGTTTTTATGCGATTCAACTTCGCCTTTAAATACTTCGTAGTTTACATTAAACTGTACAAGTATTTGTGAGGCAATGTTGTCCTCATCGCGAAGGATGGACAGCAGCAGGTGCTCTGTACCAATTACATCGCTTTTAAATATTTTGGCTTCCAGATAAGTTATCTTCAATACCTTCTCGGCCTGTTTTGTTAACGGGATGCTGCCGATATGTACGTTTGTTCCAATAGTTCCCTTTACTGCATCCTCAACGGCGCGGCGAAGTTTTGCGGTATCAACGTTCAATCCCTTCAGCAATTTAATTGCTACACCATCCCCATCGCGGATAAGCCCAAGCAAAAGATGTTCAGTACCTATATAGTCATGCCCAAGACGTAATGCCTCTTCCCTGCTATATTGAATAACATCCTTTACCCTCGGCGAAAATTTAGCTTCCATATATACCTTTCTAATTATTGAACGCCCTAATGTATAAATTATGTTTTTACAAATTACGACGCCTGTTTACTTTCATCAACAATATTGCCAACATTTAATGCTTTGCAGAAACAGACATTGTAATGATACGCAATGTATCAAAGTTTGGCATCAATCAACAGTTTTTATCTGAAAAGCCCGCTAACAAGCATTTTTTTTACAATATACGAACGAAACTTACCTGTTTGATATAAATATCCTAAAAAAGTTTAAACAAATTTCAAATATTTAATAACATTTCCACCTTTTAAGGCATTTCGTCATAAACATGACAATTAGGCATTAACCACCGGGTATCGTCATATAACTTATATACGGGAAACCCGCGGTGATGGTTGTGCGCTTCGCTTAAGATTCAATTAAATTTAAATTAACATTATAACTCAAAAAACAACTTAAAATTACTGCCCCCTAATCATTAATCTACAACCTCCGTTTCATCTATTTTAGCCATATTTGAATTTCTATTTATTGATCCAATTATAATGGCAGACGAAAAGATAATTTTTTCAATGGCCGGGGTGAGCAAAGTTTATCCCCCGCAAAAAACAGTATTAAAAAACATATACCTGTCGTTTTTTTACGGCGCTAAAATTGGCGTTATCGGCTTAAATGGCTCCGGTAAATCGTCATTGCTCAAAATTATTGCAGGGATTGATAAAACCAATATAGGCGAAGTGGTGTTTTCGCCTGGATATACCGTTGGCTACCTGAGCCAGGAACCGGAACTTGACCCTGAAAAAACCGTGCGCGAAATAGTTGAGGAAGGGGTTTCTGAAACTACTGCCTTACTAAAGGAGTATGAAGAGATCAACGAAAAATTCGGTCTTCCGGAATATTATGAAGATGCCGATGCCATGGAAAAACTCATGAACCGCCAGGGCGAATTACAGGATAAAATTGATGCGGTAAACGCATGGGAGCTGGATAGCAAACTGGAACGCGCCATGGATGCCCTTCGCTGTCCTGAACCGGATACCAAAATCTCAGTATTATCTGGTGGTGAGCGCCGCCGCGTAGCTTTATGTCGCCTTTTATTAAAGGAGCCGGATGTATTGTTGCTTGATGAGCCTACCAACCACTTAGATGCCGAATCTATTGATTGGCTGGAACAACATTTACAACAATATAAAGGAACAGTTATAGCTGTAACGCACGATAGATATTTCCTTGATAACGTTGCCGGCTGGATCCTGGAACTTGACCGTGGAGAAGGTATCCCATGGAAAGGAAATTATTCCTCATGGTTAGATCAAAAAGCCAAGCGTTTGGCCCAGGAAGAAAAGAGTGAAAGCAAACGTCAGAAAACCCTGGAGCGCGAGCTGGAATGGGTGCGTATGGGCCCGAAAGGCCGCCACGCCAAATCAAAAGCCCGTTTAGGCAATTACGAAAAACTGGCATCTGAGGAAACTAAAGAGCGCGAAGAAAAACTGGAGCTGTTCATTCCGCCGGGCCCGCGTTTGGGTAATGTAGTGATTGAGGCCAATGGCGTAAGCAAATCATACGGCGATAAATTATTGTTCGATAACCTGAGCTTTTCCTTGCCTCCGGCAGGTATAGTTGGTATTATTGGCCCTAACGGCGCCGGTAAAACTACACTGTTCCGCTTAATCACCGGACAGGATCAGCCCGATGCAGGTACCTTCCGTGTAGGTGAAACAGTAGCTTTAGGTTATGTAGACCAGATGCACGACGACCTTGACCCCAACAAATCTGTTTGGGAAAACGTAACGGGCGGCTTGGAAACCATTATGGTAGGTAACCGCCCGCTAAATTCAAGAGCATATGTATCTAAGTTTAACTTTAACGGTGCCGATCAGCAGAAAAAGGTAGGTGTACTATCAGGTGGCGAGCGTAACCGTGTGCACTTATCTATCACCCTCAAAAAAGGGTCGAATGTATTACTGCTGGATGAGCCTACTAACGATATTGACGTAAATACTTTACGTGCATTGGAAGAAGCCCTGGAAAACTTTGGCGGTTGTGCCGTAGTCATCAGTCACGACCGCTGGTTCCTCGACCGTATCTGTACCCACATCCTGGCCTTTGAAGGTAACTCACAGGTTTACTTCTTTGAAGGAAATTATTCTGACTACGAAGAGAACAGGAAGAAACGCCTGGGAGATGTTGCGCCGAAAAGGATTAAGTATAAAAAACTGACTGCGTAAAAACTTCATGTAAAGGTCGCATCTAACACAATTGATGCGGCCTTTGCTTTTATTTCTTAATTGCGGTAGTATAAGATGCTATATGTAATAGAAAAACTTAAATACCTGTTAAATAAATACGAGTTTGAACGGAGGTTAAAACCTTTGGAACAGAATATTTTAAACGCCCTTCCTTTTCAACTACCTGAAGACTATAAATATTACCTCGAAAATTACGGACCGTTTGGGGAGTTTATTGGCGAAAACTTTGTGCGCCTATGGCCAGGCGAAGAACTTGCAGAAGCAAACGATGGTTATGAATTTCCTGAATACAGGCCAGGTATATTAGGTATTGGCACCAACGGTGGAGGCGAATTCTTTGGCATCCAATTTAAAAAAGATGGAACTCATCGTATTATTCTTTCAGATTTTCTTAATGACGAAGAAAAGTACTTTATTGAAATCGGCACATCTTTTTCAGATATGCTTATTCGATTGGATAATGGCAAAGATTGGTTTGAATAAAATAAAATCCAAAATCTGCCGTGTGGGTTTAGCGATAGCGTAACCCGTGGTAAACACGCATAAAGCTTTCAGCTTTATCACTGAAGCTGAAAGCTTAAGCAATGCCCACTCCGGGTTACGCTATCGCTAAACCCGAAGTAGTTTTGAATATAACAAAAAATGCCATCCTGTTAGGATGGCATTTTTTTAGCTATTGAAATAAAATCTTACTTTATCCCGTAATGATCATTCATTAATTTCTCAAACAAACCGCCAGGTAAAATCGACTTTAGCGTAGGCACTATAGTTTGTCCCACCTGCCCAACCAGGTAACGATGTTTAGGGCTTGACGAAGCTACTATCGAAACCAGCTTTTTAGCTAATGATTCAGGACTTGGGGCAATGCTTTCGTCTTTCTCCATAGCGGCAACTGCGGCGTTGTATTCGGTTTCCAGTTTATCGTTCTTGATTGGGAATTTAACCTTAGCGCGGTTCTGGCTAAAGTCTGATTTAAAGTCGCCGGGGTTAAGCAGGGTTACTTTAACACCTGTATTGCGCAGTTCCATCCTTAAACTTTGTGAGTAGCCTTCAATAGCATATTTTGAAGCGCTATACATACCTTGATATGGCAAGCCGAATAAACCGGCCAATGAGCTGATGTTTACAATAAGGCCCTGACCTTTTTCGATCATGCCCGGCAATACTGCCGAACTAACACGGATCACACCAAAAAAGTTAACCTCAAACTGTTGCTTCGCACTTTCAACCGGCATAGCATAAGCCGGGCCAGTTACACCATTGCCGGCATTGTTCACCAATACGTCGATTTTGCCTTCGGTCTTAATAATGGTGTCGATTGCTGCCTTTACCGAAGCATCGTCGGTAACATCAAGTTGAACAGGTTTAAACGACACAGATTTCATGCGGTCGAGGTTACGTGATGACCCGTAAACCGTATGGCCCGCCGCTTGCAGTGCACTGGCACAAGCTAAGCCAATACCAGAAGATGCTCCTGTTACTAATATTACCTTTTTCATTGTTTGTAAGGGTGAGTTTGTTTTATTGTTTATTGGTTTGATGATGCCGTTTTTTGGCAACGTAAAGATGTGAATTTATAATGCAGCAAAGCAAGGGGATAGATTAAAAATAATGCAGGCTACATGAAAAATTCATGATTGTGAAAGCGATATCGTCCGCAAAATAGTAAACACATGGAGAGCGACGGCCTGTCACCCTGAGCTTGTCGAAGGGTCGCGCGCAGAGGCCCTGGATTTAAACACTCAGCAGGACACTCGTTTTAGGAATGTCAGAATTTCTCTACCCTTCCTTTATCCCCTCTTCACCCGGTGCATGGATCTGTTGCAATGATAATGGGATCAGTTTTTTAGTTTTCAGGTAAGTAATGCCTACTATAATCATAGTCATACTCCCCCCAAACAATACAGACGGAACAGTGCCCAGCAATTGCGCAGCCGTACCTGATTCAAAAGCACCAATTTCGTTTGATGAACCGATAAACATCTGGTTAACAGCCGATACCCTACCACGCATATGATCGGGCGTTAAAAGCTGCATCAGCGTACCTCGGATAATAACACTGATACTATCAAAAGCTCCTTCAGTAAATATAAATAATAGCGAGAGGTAAAAATTAGTTGATAAACCAAAACATATGATTGACAAACCAAAACCGGTCACCGCAATAAGCAGGTTACGCCACGGCTTGCCCATCGGCGAAAAACGTGTCATCACCAGCATGGTCAATACCGCCCCTAATGACGACATAGCCCTCATGATACCCAGTCCCTCAGCACCTACTTTTAATATCTCATTGGCAAAAACAGGCAGCAAAGCCACCGCACCACCAAAAAATACCGAAAACAGATCGAGGCTCATAGCGCCGATCATCATTTTGTTTCCAAACACAAAATGAATCCCTTCCGAAAGGCTTTTCCAGATACTTTCTTTAGGAACATATTGCGCCGGATATTGACGCAGCATGTACACCAACACCAACGATACCAGTAGCAAAAACAGAATACAGCTAAACGTAGCAGTTATACCGCTTAAACCAGGTATTACCTTATCCGCATAACCGTATATTAAACCACCTGCTGCCGGGCCCAAAATAGATGCAACTTGCCAGCTGCTACTGCTCCAGGTACTGCCATTTGGATACAATTCTTTTGGGATACTGTTAGCGTAAATGGTGAATGTTGCCGGGCCATAAAAGGCACGCGCCACACCATTACAAAATATCATAGCGTACATAATAGGTACAATCCAACCAGTATGAATAATACCGCTCATGCTTTTGAGTGTTACGGTAAACATCACCAGGGATGTCAGTAACACTCCACTAAAGATCAGCAAAAGCATTTTTCGCTTTTCAGATTTATCGGCGATATAGCCGCCGTACAAAGCAATACCAATAGCCGGAATAGCCTCGCACAAGCCAATAAGGCCGAGGGCTATTTTACTATGGGTGATACTGTAAATATAAAAGCCGAGTACTACGGCCTGCATGGAGTATGCAAAGGTGAAACAAAAACGCATGCCTATGTAAGATCTGAAATCTTTATAACGCAATGCTGCAAAGGAGTCTACTTTCCGGGGTTTACTATCGCCTTCTTCGGTCACTATTTATTAATTTTTAGATGTGCCGCAAAGGTAGCTATTTTTTGAACCATGATTTTTAGGATTAGAAGATTACCATGAATTTTATGCATGGTATCACATCAGGATCATCCTTTAATCCTAAAAATCATGGTTCGGTTCCTTACAATCCGTGCTGATCTATCAAATAAATTAACGCTGCCATACCAGCCGCGCCAAGTTCCAGCTCACGTTTGTTTACGTTTTCAAAAACGTCTTTAGCGGTATGGTGCAAGTCGAAATACCGTTGTGAATCAGGGCGGAAGCCAATTAATATTACTCCCGGTACCGTTTCTTTCATCGGCTCAATATCCGTACCCGCCCCTCCGATAGTTAACTTATCAACATCGTATGGCTCCAGGATTGATTTGAAGTTATCATTCACTTTTTTGATAAAATCTTTTGATACATCGGCAAAGCTGAACCCGCGGGGCGTAAAGCCACCTTCGTCGGTTTCAATAGCAGCAATGTGTTGCTCTTTATTTTGGGCGGCCAGTTCGGCATATTTAGTGCCACCTTTATGACCATTCTCCTCGTTCATGAAAAGCACGGCGCGTACCGAGTTTTTAGGTTTGTATCCAACCGTTTTAAAAATTCTCAATACCTCAACCGACTGCATTACGCCGGTACCGTCGTCATGTGCACCTTCGGCCAAATCCCATGAATCAAGATGCCCGCCAACGGTAATAAATTTATTAGGATTTTCAGAGCCGGTAATTTCTCCTATAACGTTATATGATTTCACATCAGGCAGTAACTCGCAATTTTGCTTAAAGTAAAATTTGGCCGCCGGGAATTTCCTCAACTTAAGCATAGCGCTCAACTTATTGGCTGCTTTTGTAGATATGGCCGCGGCTGGAATCATTTTACTGCCCGGGGCAGCAAGGGTAGCGCCGGTATGCGGATAATCATCGATGATTTCAGTGAGCGAACGTACTATTACACCGGCTGCACCAAGTTTGGCGGCTACGGCCGGCCCCATAAAACGCTGATCGCCTGCTGTACCGTAAGCCATGCCTGTTTCAATAAAACGGGGATCGAACGCGCGGTTAAAGAAAACGATCTTTCCTTTCACCACACTCTCGCCAAGGCCTTCAAGTTCTTTTATGCTTTTAACCTCGATAACATTAGCTGTAATACCTGCTTTAGGCGTTGCTATTGACATACCCAGGGCAACAATCGGTACCGGGATGCGGGTTTTACCATCAATAATAGCGGCCTTCTCTTTTGCTCCGCGCACCCAATGCGGCACCATTACTTCCTGCAGGTAAACTTTATCGAAACCATAACCATCCATCAGTTTTTTACTCCAGTCGACAGCCTTTTGAGCATTGGCAGAGCCGCTGAGGCGCTGACCTATATTTTTGCACAGGTAATGGAGATTTTCATAACACTGGCCGTTAACCAACGCTTCGTCATACATTTTGCGGATAGTTAATGAGTCCTGTGCCTTAACTTGTGTGCACAACAAGGCAGCAACAGAAAATAATAAAGTAAATTTCTTCATATATAAACAGTAAGATCAGTTTTAACAAATGTACTATTTGAGCAGTAAAGAGCGAAGAGCGGCGGGACTATAATTAAAAGAAGGCATTCAAATCACAAACCGCTAAAAAACCAATAACTTACGAGGAGGGCTGGCCTGTTACCTGAGCCCTGCTGAAGGGTCGCGCGCAGATGCCCTACCCACCATGCTTCGAGAGCATATCCATGACACCTGTTTTACCCGTCATACAAACAAGAAAGCAAAATGATGACGATTAATCCCTTAGGATATCTTATCCCAACTCAACCCTGCGTTCTTTACTTCAAATGCATGATGCAAAATCTGGTTTTCAGGGTGTGCCAGCTGAGGATCTTTTTCAAAAATGGTTTCAACACATTTGCGTACCTTGAAAAGTAACTCCTGATCGGTGGCCAGGTTGGCCAGTTTCAGATCAACTACGCCGCTTTGCTGGGTGCCTTCTATGTTGCCCGGTCCCCGCAACTGCAGGTCTATCTCCGAAATTTCAAAGCCATTGTTGGTCTTCACCATGGTATCCAGACGGATCTTGCCGTCGTGACTCAATTTATGACTGCTCATCAAAATACAATAGGATTGCTCGGCCCCGCGCCCAACCCTCCCCCTCAGCTGGTGCAATTGCGACAGGCCAAAACGCTCGGCATTTTCAATGATCATCACCGAAGCATTCGGTACGTTTACCCCTACTTCTATTACGGTAGTGGCCACCATGATCTGCGCTTCGCCTTTAATAAAACGCTGCATTTCAAAATCTTTCTCGGCAGGCTTCATTTTGCCGTGTACAATACTGAGCCGGTAATCAGGCAGCGGAAACTCGCGTGACATAGTCTCAATGCCATCCTCCAGGTTTTTAAGGTCGAGCTTTTCACTTTCCTGGATCAGCGGGTATACTACATAGATCTGTCTGCCCAATGCTATCTCCCGTTTCATAAAACCAAACATCCGTAAGCGCTGATTTTCATAAAAATGAACCGTTTGGATAGGTTTACGACCAGCCGGCAACTGGTCAATCACTGACACATCCAGGTCACCATATAATGTCATGGCCAATGTACGGGGAATAGGTGTAGCCGTCATTACCAATATATGCGGCGGAACAGCATTTTTTCGCCAAAGTTTAGCCCGTTGCTCAACCCCAAAGCGGTGCTGTTCATCAATTACCACAAAGCCCAGGTTTTTAAACTGTACTTTATCTTCAATAAGGGCATGGGTACCAACCAATATTTTAAGCGTACCTTCTTCAAGCTTTTGATGCAACACTTTACGCTCCTTTTGTTTGCTTGAACCCGTTAATAAAGCGACCTCAATAAAATCATCGCCTACGAGGCTTTTAATGGTTTGATAATGCTGGTTGGCCAAGATCTCGGTAGGCGCCATAATACAGGTTTGAAAACCGTTATCAATAGCTATTAACATGCTCATCAGCGCTACTACGGTTTTACCGCTACCCACATCACCCTGAAGCAGACGATTCATTTGTATGCCCCGTTGAGTATCCTGCCTAATCTCCTTCAATACCCGCTTCTGCGGATCGGTTAAGGTAAAAGGCAGCTTGTGATGATAAAACTCATTAAAATAATGCCCAACTTTATCAAATACATTCCCTTTAAACTTTTGCGTATGAAGAAGTTTATTTTTAAGTAATTTAAGCTGAAGCAGAAACAACTCTTCAAACTTCAAACGGTGTAATGCTTCATTAAGAAGTGTAGCATCAGCCGGGAAATGAATGTTACGATAAGCATCAGCCCGGTTGAGCAGCTTAAACTGATTGGTGATATATAAAGGCAGGTTTTCACGAATGTCCTTAGCATGCAGATCAAGCAATACCGCGGTAAGTTTTTGAATTCCTTTGCTATCCAGCGAAAATTGTTTGAGCTTTTCTGTTGAGTTGTAAACAGGTTGTAAGGATAGGTTACCCTGTTTTTGAGCGCCCGGCATATACAACTCCATTTCGGGATGCGCCATCTGTGGCATCATGTTAAAAAAGCCGGGCTTTCCGAACAATACATAAACCTTGCCGGGAATAATGGTTTTCTCTATCCAGTTAATGCCCTTAAACCATACCAGCTCAATAATACCAGTATCATCTTTGGCTTTTACCACCAGGCGGCGGCTTTGCTTTTCGCCAACAACTTCTTTATTGATAATACGCGCCAGCACCTGTACATAAGGCAGTTCTTCACGTATCTCCCTTACCTTATAAAAGCGGGTACGGTCAATATACCTGAACGGGAAATGGCGCAGCAAATCCTCAAAGGTGTGCAGTTCAAGTTCCTTTTTCAAAACCTCGGCCCTCGACTGGCCTACACCTTTTAAATATACAAGTGGCGTTTGAAAAGGGTTCATTGATTAACTGTTTTAACCTTTCTTTATAGCGGTAGAGTAAATGTAGTTTATGTGGTTTTCTTAAATTAACAGATGGCTATAATAACTATCGACTAATCTATAAATATAACGAGACAATCGCTGGTTGGGACAGGATACAAGGTAAATGAGCGTTCTTAAAACGCTGCTTATTGGATTTCATATGCAAACCTAATCTCTAACCGCCAATCTTTAATTTTGGGCGTTCCTTCGGCCGGGCTATCCGCTCATACGCCCGCAAGCCTTAGGCTCGGGCCGGTATCCGCTACTATCCCTAACGCATTTGTCTGAATCAGTATTTACAAAATTTAAGGATTTATAGAATGCTAAATAAATCCTTAAATCTGCTTAATTCCGGCTCAGACAAAATCCGAAATCGAAAATCCGAATTTCGAAATCAAAATATTATTTAACCGCAATAACCGAGATCTCAACGTTTACCCCTTTTGGTAAAGCGGATACCTGGATAGTTTCGCGGGCCGGAAAATCGGCAGTAAAATAGGTTCCGTAAACTTCGTTAACCTGTACAAAATTCTGCAGATCGGTTAAGAAGATACTGGTTTTTACTATGCTATTGAAACCTAAGCCAGCTTCGGTTAAAATAGCTTTGATGTTTTCCATTACCTGTGTAGCCTCTGCTTTGATGTCGCTGCTAATGAGTTCGCCACTTAGCGGATCAATAGGGATCTGGCCCGAAACAAATAAAAAACCACCGGCTAAAGTAGCCTGGCTATATGGCCCTATAGGGGCAGGTGCATTGTTGGTATTGATGATTGTTTTCATTTTTTAAGTATAAATACCTGTACCAGTTTCCAGATAATCCCGGCCAGGAACATGATTACAGCCAATGCATTTATAAAATGCATTACCCGCAAGTTAAAATTGTCGGGCCTGTTTGGATCTTTTTTCCTGAAGAAATACATTACACAAACTTACGCAAAATTTTGCCGCTGTAAACCCATACCTATTATATTAAGGTACAACAATCAAATACAAAACCTTATAAAACAAAGAAGGCTCCGGGTTATCCGGAGCCTTCGCAAATAATATTTAATCAGATATTATTTCTTTTTGAATTGAACACGACGGTTAAGTACGCGACCTTCTTCAGTTGAGTTGTCAGCAATTGGGTTAGTTTCACCGTAACCTTTTACTTTCACTTTCTTAGCATCAACACCAGAGTTAACTAAGTAAGTTTTTACTGAGTTAGCGCGGTCTTTAGATAATGATAAGTTGTGAGCAGCAGTACCTTCAGATGAAGCGAAACCATCAACTTCAACGGCTGAACCAGATGAACGCAAGTCAGCTGAAGTAGCATCTAACACTGGGTAAGATGAAGTACGTAATACTGAGCTATCAAATTCAAACTGGATGTTTGAGTAAGCAGCAGCTGGAGTTGGAGCAACAGTATCTTTAGGGAATACGATAACGCAACCAGAACCATCAACTACGCTACCTGCAGCAGTACCTGGGCATTTGTCAAACTGATCAGCAACACCGTCACCGTCAGAATCTTTTTTCAGGTCGTTAACAGCAGTTTCAACGTTAGCAACACGGCCTTTTAAAGCTTCTACTTCCTGACGTAAAGCTGCATCATACAGCTCGTCATACATCATAGCAACCGGGTTAACCCACTCTAATACTGGTTTCGATTTTGAACCTAAAGTAAATTCTAAACCAGCGTAACCGTATGAGTAGTGGTCTTTAGTAGGATAAGCCCTGTTGAAACCGTCAAGGTTATCACCATCAACATAGTTTTGAGTATAACCCAAATCTAAGGCAACAGCGTCACTTAACCTGAATTTAACACCTGCACCAACAGGGATAACCAATTCTTTTACGTAATGAGTACCGCTTGCACCATCGTTTTTGAAATGACCGGTTACCTGGGTTCCATTGTTAATCCTTGTAATAGTTGGATCATACATCGCTAAACCGAAACCACCTTTGAAATAGAAGTTAACAGCATTTTTACGACGGATGAAATCGATAGTAGCAACGTTAACAACCGCGCTTAAACTTCCTTGCCAGAATTTGGTATCATAGCTAACATAACCATTACGGTAAGTACCGCCGGTACCATCATTTTCGCCTTTAATTTTACCGCCGTTCAGGTCTAATTGTAAAGCAAAAGAATGTGCTAATTGCTCTTTCAATGAAATACCATAACCAAGGCTAAGTTTTTTCTTTTGGAAATCGCTTGAACCACCGGTTGCTAATGATTGTGAGGTAACACCACCATTTACACCAATGCTAAATTTCCTGTACTGGCCTAAACCACCAAATACCTTAGCGGTTGAGGTTTCAGATGACGTTGTAGTTGCCATTGTTTTGGTTGAATCGGTTTGCGCATTCGCCAAACCTGCAACCATCAAAGAAGCAAAAGACAATGCGACTGTTTTCTTTAATGTAGAATAATTCATAGTTTTTAAGATTAAACGATTTTAATTGTGATTTTTTTCAAATTTAGTAATTATGTTTGAATCCATGACCAAACATTGTTCCAAAAATTGTAATAGTTACACAAATAACTAAAAAAAATGATTTAATAAAATATTCAACCGATAAATATGAAATATCTGCCGATAAAAAATAGCTTATTTACAAATAATAGAAAAAATTTCGTTTCGAGAACAAAACCCAATTCAATCGCTATTTTTCATGCCAATGACGAGTTCCCGCGCAGTGGTGATCAGGCATTTATGTTTAAACAAAACCCGGATTTTTTTACCTAACGGGCATTGATCAGGAACAAAGCATCCTGGTTTTGTACCCCGATTGTCCTAATAAAGCATACAGAGAAGTACTTTTTTAAGACAAACTAACGAGCATATAGCTATTTGGGAAGGCCACAAATACACTAAAGAGGAAGCACGCGAAGCATCGGGCATTGAAAGTATTTTTTGGCTGAATGAATATGATACCATACTCCATGGCATTATTAACTATAGCGAAAATATTTACATCAATACTAATGAAAATGACCGGTACGCTCATACTGTTCCATATCGCGATTACCGCATGTATGAAGCTCTTAAATTAAAGTACCCGCTTCATAATTACACCCGTTCGGCGCCAATTTTACGCGATCTTAGGGTAATAAAATCAGATATTGAAATACAGCTCACACAAAAAGCCTGTGACATTACGCGTGATGCTTTTGTACGTGTTTTAAAATATACCAAACCCGGTGTAACCGAGTATGAAATTGAAGCTGAGATCATTCATGAATTCATCAGGCAGCGTGCTACGGGCCATGCTTACAATCCAATTATTGCTTCGGGCGCCAACGCTATTGTGCTGCACTACAATGATAATAACCAGGTATGTAACAAGGGCGATGTAATACTGCTTGATTTCGGCGCCGAATATGGCAATTATAATGCTGATATGACCCGGTCAATACCTGTTAGCGGCCGTTTCACTGAGCGGCAGCGCCAGGTTTATAATGCCGTTTTAAAAGTGATGCGGGAAGCTACAAAACTCATTGTAGCAGGCACAGTATGGAATGAATACCAGGAGGAAGTTGGTAAAATCATGACGGGAGAGCTTATTGGCCTGGGCTTGCTTGACAGACATGATGTTGAAAAACAGGATAAAAACGCCCCTCTGTATAAAAAATACTTCATGCATGGCACCTCGCACCATCTGGGCCTGGATGTTCATGACTATGCCAGCAGGTATAAACCTTTCGAGGCAGGGAATATACTAACCTGCGAACCAGGCATTTACATTTCCGCTGAGGGGTTGGGTATCCGCCTCGAAAACAATATCCTCATCACCGGCACCGGTAATATAGATTTAATGGGCAGCATCCCGGTTGAAGCAGAACACATTGAAGAAATTATGAACAGCTAAAACATACATTAAATTTATATAAACAAAAAAGCTCAATCTGTATTTTCTTTACATTAAGCTATCAAATAACTATACATAAGTATCCACAAAACTATACAGGTTAAAATTTCCGGCCTCCAAAGCTTTAGCTATATCAAGCTGAAGCTTTTTTTATCGATTCCAGTCATCATTTTTTGCTGAATAAGTTTGTATACTTTTTCGGTCAACAGCAATTTACGCCTGTTATTTTGCTTTAAATTGGCGTTTTGTATAAAGGCGGCTATATCCACGAGCCCCTGGTTTTGGGAGGCTATAGTTTTAAAAATGGGCGGCTGCTCGTTAACGCTGTGTGCAATGATCTTTTTTAAATTATTGGCAAACACATCGGCCCCCTCCCGATCTGCTTTATTGATAATAAAAGCATCAGCAATTTCCATCAAGCCCGATTTAATATGCTGAATCTCGTCTCCTGCCTCAGGCACCAATACAACCAGCGTAATATCGGCAAGCCCAGTAATTTCAATTTCAGATTGCCCTACGCCTACTGTTTCAATCAACACGAAATCAAACCCTGCAGCCCTTAGCACATCGGCCATCTCAATAGTTTTTGCTGACAAGCCTCCTAAAGAGCCCCGTGTGGCTAATGATCGGATAAAAACATCGGGATGAGTAAAATGAGAAGCCATCCTAATCCTGTCGCCAAGCAGGGAGCCAAAATTAAACGGCGATGTAGGGTCAATAGCCAGCACAGCCACTTTTTTCCCTCTCTTAAAAGTAAATCAATAACACCGTTTACCAGCGTACTCTTGCCGGCTCCGGGTGGGCCGGTAATGCCGATAACCGGGCAGCTTTTATCAAACTTAAGGCTTTTAAGCAATGCGCCGCTGCCATTAAGATCATTCTCAACGATCGTTAAAGCACGCGCAATTACACGAAAATTTAATTGACCAACGATATTTTGATGCAAATTCAAAGCAAATGATAATAAAGTCCAAATCTATTCATTATGTAACAAACACCTTATACCAATATTAAAACTTCGCTACGGGGAATTGGCTTATTTATTATATATCATGCGTATTATACCACTAACATAAATAACTAATATTTAAGCAAAAGACGAATAAGTAAAACTATAAATTGTTAATCAGATAAATAAGATATCTATAAACTACTATCTATAAAAGATGCGGATTAATATAACAACGATATAAAATTACATTAACCCTGTAACAGATTTAATCTTATCATTGCAAATTAATGTGTAGCATTTTTTTAATCCTGCCCGTACAATTCTTTAAGACAATGGCCGATATTAATTATATAAAAACACCACACATCTTAATAAGCAGGGTTGACGCTATTGGCGATGTTGTACTTACTTTACCTGTAGCAGCATACATTAAGCAATTATTTCCAAATGCTATGGTATCTTTTTTAGGCCGTACCTATACGCAGCCAGTAATCAATACCATATCTTCAATAGACTCATTTATTAATTACGATGAATTAAAAAAGCTCTCCGAAGCACAACAGATTGAATATCTGCAGAAACAAAACGTAGATGCAATAATTCATGTGTTGCCTAATAAACATATTGCCAGGATAGCAAGACAATCGGGTATTAAGCTCCGGATAGGAACAACCAACAGGGTTTTTCATTGGTACACCTGCAACAGGCTGGTAAAATTAAGCCGCAAAAAGTCCGACCTGCATGAGGCACAGCTTAATCTGGTGTTGTTAAAACCATTGGGGCTTAAGTATGTACCGTCCTTAATAGAAATTATATCCAATAATAACTTTCACAGCAAAATTGAGCTTACGCCGGCTTTAAGTTCTGTACTTGTAAATGATAAGTTTAACCTGATCATCCATCCAAAATCACACGGCAGCGGTATGGAATGGGGCCTGGATAATTTTGCCGAATTGATACACCTCCTTTCACCCGAAAAATTCAACATCATTGTAACTGGCTCCGAAAACGAAAAGGCCTTGCTTGCAAACTGGCTGAAAACACTCCCTTCAACAGTACAAGATATGACCGGAAAGATGTCGTTAAGTGAGTTAATTGCATTTATAAGTAAAACTGGCGGGCTTATTGCTTCAGGTACAGGCCCGCTGCATTTGGCTGCTCTAACCGGGATCAATACCCTTGGATTATTCCCCTCATTAAGGCCTATACACCCTGGCCGATGGGCACCTGTTGGCAAAAAAGCGAGCTATATTGAAAGCGGAACAAACAATTTAGAAACAATTACGCCGTTTATGGTGTCAGAGAAAGTTAAAACATGGATATGAATAAACCTCGTGTATTGGTAACGTTTGATTCGATGCAATATCCCAATACAGGCTTATTTTATTTTGGAAGAAGCTTGGGAAAGGCACTGATAAAAGAAAATAAAAATTTTGATTTGAGTTATTTTTTATATGACGCCACATCTGACTTTGATAACGATGAAGTGAAGCGGCATTTCCGCCAAAAATATCATAAGTTTTTTTTCATAAACAGAGACAGTATAAAACTTTTCCATTTTACCGATCAATTTTCAAGGTTAAAACCCAAAAAAGTACATAGCAAGTACAAGAAGATCATGACTATACATGATATTAACCAGATTCACGAAAATATTGGCAAAAAAACTAAATCATTACCTTAAAAAGTTAGGCGAGCGTATTAATAAATGCCACCGTATAGTAACCATTTCTAAGTTTGCTGCAAGAGATGTTGTTACTTATTTTCCTGAAGTAGCTGATAAATTAACGGTAATTTACAACGGTGCCGACAAACTTGAATCACCGCACGGCCACCTCCCCGCATATCATACTAAAGGAAAATTCCTGTTTACTATAGGTATCGTATCTGCCAAGAAAAACTTTCATGTTTTACCTGCATTATTAGCCAATAACAACTTTGAACTCATTATAGCCGGGATAAAAACCCCGTATGAAGACGAAGTTATGGCAGAAGCAAAAAAATATGGAGTGGAAAGCAGAGTAAAAATAATTGGAACAATATCAGATAATGACAAAGCATGGTATTACAAACATTGTGAGGCCTTTGTTTTCCCTTCAATAGCCGAGGGCTTTGGCTTGCCTGTAATAGAGGCGATGCACCACGGCAAACCTGTTTTTACTTCAACGCATACTTCGTTACCCGAAATTGCAGGAGATTGCGCTTACTTTTTCCCGAGTTTTGATGGCAGCGAGATGCAAAAAGCATTTAATGAGGGTATGCAGCATTTTCGCCAACATAACCCGTCAGAAAAAATCAAGGCCCATGCGCAAAAATTCAATTGGGATGAAACAGCAAGGCAATATCTGCAGCTTTATTGCGAGATGCTTGACGAAGAATGACCGGCTACATAGTCAACAGCCGCATCAAATTTCTCTAACACTTTTACCCAGGTATAATTTTCGGCTACATATGATTTGGCTTTTTCGCTCAGATCCGCAACATTTGTATTATTACTAAAAGCTGTTTGGATAGCCGCTATAAAAGTTTCCTGGTTGTTATATAAGAAACCGGCTCCACTTTTATTAATATGATCTTTGATAACCTCGCATTTTTCATTGGCTATAACAGGAATACCATAAGCCATGCTTTCGAGCGTTACTAATGATAAGCTTTCAAATATTGAGGGAATTACCAACGCCCTGGAATTTTTGAGCAGGTTAAATTTAATATATTCATCAACAAAGCCAGTGTAAATGATTGACGGATGTTCTGTAACCGGCATAAATGCCCTGCCTACAAATACAAGCTTAATATCATTATCCGTACTGGCCTTAAACTTTATAAAGTTGCTGATAAGTTCATCACAGGCCTTAGCAACCTCTATACGCCCGATATAAATAATATAATTGCCGGCCTGTTGTAGCAGAGCATTGGCGCCCGGACTGGGTTGAAGTGCCGGCACATCAATTCCAACCCCAACAACGTCTGAATAGATATCCTCGTTACCAAAAACTTTGTTAACAAAGCGTCTTTCGCTTTCGGTATTATAAAGAATGGCCTTAGGCTGTTTAAAAAAGCTTCTAAAAAATTCGAGATATATAGGTGGCTCGTCGTGAGCAGTAGGTATCAGTATAGATTTATGAGAGGCCACTGAAATCCCTATAGCGGTGGGATAATACAAATAGGTAAAAAAGATAAGGACATCATAATTTTCCTGATTGGTTTTCAAAAACGTGATGAGCTCGGGCACATAAGGCCCCTGTTCCTTTATCCACGCTAACTCGTTTTCGGCCCGGGGTTTAACCCCGGTCAATTTTTCAAAGTTTTTCAGCTGCCCGAAATAGCCAAGCAACCTATGATATCTTCTTTGCTTTTTCTTCCGTAACCTGCGGCCTGCAAGCTTAAATTTTTTCAAGTCCCTTGGGTGTTCAACACCGAAACGTATCACCTTAACGCCATTTATAAATTCGGTGCCGATAGCGTATTCGTTTGCCCATGACATATAATCTTTAGCACAGGTAGTAAGCACCTCAACAGTAAAACGGTTGTTTAGTTTTTCAGCAACTAAACGGCAATGGTACTCGGCACCACCATTAACCTCGATGCCATACCGCTGAACAATAAAAGCTATACGTTTCACTAAAATAAATGTGTTTGGTCAGGATTGTAAGGTATCATAAAAATTGTTTTGGGCTTCCTGTCGTTCAAGGTTTTTAATGTGCATCAGGCAATACTTCTCATTTTTACGAGGCAAATAGCAGCTTTTTTCAAAGCCATAAAGTTCTTCATGTACCTTATTTTTCCATTTAATATGCCCGTTTAACTTGAGGATCCTAAACTGGTAATCCGGAAAGTTAACGCGGTTAAGTTTATCAACCGTCCAGTTCCATTTTTGTATATGCGCCTCTGTAAGCCCTTCAACAATATTAACCCTTGGTACCAGGAAGCAATCGCAATCTGGCTTCCGGTACAAACGTTTTTTTATACGTTTGATAAGCGTTTTCTTAGGGATTTCATCGGCATCTATCTGAAACAGGTAGTCGCTGGATGCATTTTTCACCAGGTTATTTTTAAACGATGCAAAATCGCTGTTAAGCTTTGCCTTTAAATGTACTATTTGATGCTTATACTTTTCAATTACTGCGGTAGTTTTTTCATCCTCCTTAGTAATATCCTGCAATATTATTACTTCATCATTTTTATCAATGTTTTTGAGCAAATGAGCCAGCAATTTGTTTAGTTGCTCATGTTCATTACAAACCGTTACGCCGTATGATATGCTTACTTTATTTTTATAAAAACTGAAAAACATTATTTCCTTTTGATGAGCAGGTGTTGATAAGTTGCAAAGTTAGCTATCCTGACCCGGAAAATATGCTTTCTGAATATCATATTGCCCAACCCTAACAACTTGTAAATTATTGCAGTTCGTTTCTGTCTTTTGCGCGTAATTAAGCCGCTTAGGTTTTCCAGGATATCCAGCGAACGTGCACCAAATTTCTTTCCGTCAAAAAAACAAGGATGTCATTTTCTTTTTTTGATGGTATGATTTTATCTTATTATTTAAATTAAACAGGGTATTCCGTTGCTCCCGATCAATATATTCGTTGAAATCACCATCTACATAAACGGTAGCACAAAGTGGTTCTATTTTTTCAAGCAACTCTGTGCTTCCATTCTTTACTACAAACCCAACGTCGTATTTTATTTTTACTGCCGATGAATTTTTGAAACCCCACTTCCTGAAAAAATTACGGTTAGAGTTTAGTTCAATCTGCATGGTACGGTTTTGATACTCCTCTGAAAACCTGGATGTTTTACTAACAAAGTGATAACACAAAGCATTAACTGTTACGTATCCTGTGAGGCCCAGCAGTCCCAGTCTTATAATCATATCGTCATCCTCACAAAACATCGGATTGTATAAAGGGTCAAAGCCGCCGATATCGAGCAATGTTTCTCTTAGCATACAAAAGAAAAAAGTTGTAGCATCATTTTTAACATCGGGTTGCTTTTTGTTTTGAATTTCAGCAGCGTATTTATAAAACCCCGCAATATCAAAGGTGTTAATATCGGCTCCAAAATCTTTTACAAGTTTGCCTGGTCTTTCGTCATCAGCAAAAACCGGCGGTTCAACGGTGGTAAATTTGGTGATGCTTTGTTTCGATATGCTTTTCTCCAGATATTCAATAAAATTGGGAGCAATTATTATATCGTTATGTAATAAGGCAACGTATTTTTTTGTTGCTATTTCAATGCACTTGTTATAAGTATCTGAAAATGTTTTCGCTTCATCCGAATAATAATACCTGACATTGCTGTCATTCAAACTATCCAACCATAAATGGGTTCCGTCGGTACTATTGTAACTTGTAAAAACAATTTCAACATCAGGGTAAAGGGCGCGCGTGGTAGCATAAAAGTTTTTACTGTAGTCTAAATTATTCTTCAGTCCTACCAGTAATGCTATATTATTATTCATTTTTTTAACGTTGATATGCCTGATGTATTTAAGCACAATCTTTGATAAAGGTATATAAAATCGGATAGTTTCTAACAGGCCAGGTTCTGTCAGCTGTAAGTATTAGTAAATGCCCCCGGCAGCTTCTATATTTTTGATCACTTTAATTACTTAATTACTATTAGCTTTGCACTTTTAAAATAATTTGATGAAGATATATTTCAGGCTTCTGTCATTCGCTCGTCCTATAGGAAAATTTGCATTCCCTTATTTTATATGCACGTTGTTCTCGGTAATATTTAATACGCTCAATATAGCGTTGCTTGCACCCTTACTTACTACAATTTTTGATAAACACGCTGCAAATGCCGTAATTGTTAAACCCAAAAACTGGTGGGACCCTATTAAGGACTTTGAATTTTTCGCTCATACAGCTAATCAACATTATGGCCCGCTTGGCGCTTTAAAGTTTGTTTGCATAGCAATCGTTACATCAGTTTTACTTAGTAATTTATTCAGGTATTTATCGCAGCGCATAATGGAAAACCTGCGTATTTATACATTGCTTAACCTTCGCCGTACTGTATTTAACAATGTAATGAACCTGCACCTTGGTTATTTTAGTAATGAACGCAAGGGCGATATCCTTTCAAAAATTTCAGCAGATGTGCAGGTGGTGCAGTTTTCGGTTACCGGTACTTTACAGGTTGCTTTCAAAGAACCTTTTCAATTGATAGCCTACCTGATAATGCTGTTTGTAATATCCGTTAAACTAACCTTGTTTTCCATGCTGATAATTCCTGTTTCGGCGTTTATAATATCAAGGATAGTTAAACGGCTTAAAGAACAGGCCGCCGAATCACAACAAACCTATAGCAACATGATCAGTAATCTTGATGAAGCATTATCGGGTATTAAGATCATAAAAGCATTTAATGCTGCTTCATTTATAAAAGACCGTTTCGATCACGAAAACAAGGAATATTCAAGAATTACCCGATCAATGGCCAAGAGGCAGCAAATGGCCTCGCCTGTATCCGAATTCTTAGGCGTTTTAATGGTTGCCGGCATCGTGTTATATGGTGGCTCGCTAATTATAAGCGGCACCGGCACTTTAGCCGCCTCGGATTTTATTGTTTACATTGCCCTTTTTTCGCAAGTTATGCGTCCGGCTAAAGCAATTTCAGATTCTTTTAGTAACATTCACTCCGGCATAGCAGCAGGCGAACGCGTACTGGCGCTAATAGATGAGAAACCACTAATTGTTAACGCTCCTGATGCCACAGAACTTACCGGCTTTGAAGACAAGGTTACATTTGAAAATGTATCATTTGCTTATGCAGTTAAACCTGATGTTAAGCAATCCGCTGATACCGGAAAGTCATTGATTGAAACTGAAAAATATGTACTTAAAAACATTAACTTCGAAATTCCGAAAGGAAAAACAGTAGCCCTTGTCGGGCCATCCGGCGGAGGAAAATCAACTTTGATGGATCTGCTGCCCCGGTTCAGTGAGCCTCAATCTGGTACGATCTCTATCGATGGTAAAAATATCCAAACCGTTACCATGGAATCATTAAGAGCTTTAATGGGTATAGTTAACCAGGAGTCCATTTTATTTAATGATACCATTTTTAACAATATCGCTTTTGGTAAAACAGGTGTAACGCAGGCAGAGGTTGAAGCGGCTGCGCGAATAGCCAATGCCCATAACTTTATTATGGAAACGCCAAATGGCTATCAAACCAATACCGGCGACCGCGGCACAAAATTGTCCGGCGGCCAGCGCCAGCGGATCTGTATTGCACGCGCGGTGCTCAACAACCCGCCAATCATGCTATTAGACGAAGCTACCTCTGCATTGGATACCGAATCCGAAAAACTGGTACAGGAAGCATTGAACAACCTAATGCAGAACCGGACATCGCTTATAATAGCCCACCGTTTAAGCACCATACAAAATGCAGATATCATTCTCGTTCTTGAAAATGGCTGCATTGTTGAACGTGGCTCGCATTTGGAATTATTGCAAAACAATGGTTTGTACAGGAAACTGATAGATATGCAGGCCTTTAACAGCGGAGAGTGAGTTGAGAGTCCAAAGTCATAAGTCCTAAGCCCTACAAGTTCAAAGTATTAATCTGATCATGTCTGACAGACATCCGACTTTGAACTATCGACTTAGACTTCGAGCTTAATACTGTCCTATCGATAACATTACTAACGTACAGGCATACTCCGTTTCGATGCCCTGCTCGTTAGCCTTGCGCCTCAGTTCGCTGTTTTCAGTACCAGGGTTAAATATGATCCGTTTGGGTTTTGTGTTCAATATATAATCATACAACGAAGGTTGATTTTGTGGGCCAACATACAGCGTTATGGTATCAATATCACGGTGTATGGTTTCAGGTTTTTCAATAGGTACGCCAGCTACTTCGCCCGTTTTTACGCCGACATTAACAATGGTATGCCCGCGTTCAACCAAACGGGTAGCCGCAAAATTGGCATACCTGCTGGTATCTGGCGTTGCCCCTAATATTAATGTTTTTTTATTAGCCATTGATCATCCTGTTTAATAAAGCAATTTGCGCGGAATGATAAATATGATGCTGTATCAAACCGGTCACCTGGTATTCGTAAGTTTCTCCGGCTTCTCCGCCCTTTTTGGTAACAGGCTCGTTCCATTTTTCTTCCGGGAAGTTTTGGATAAAGCCTGCCAGGTTTACATTCACCAGCTTTATATCTTCAACAATCCATTTCCACTTTTGTTCGTCGGGCAGGCCGGGTTCAGGCCAGTCACCACGAACCGGCAACTGTGCGTCCATGCCATTCATGCGGTCCATTACTTCTTCAGTCCATCCGGTCATGTGCAAAATAATAGCGGCAATATTATGTATTGAGCCAGCGGGCTTTTCATAGGCAGCTTCAAAACTGATATTATCAACAATGGAATAAACTGAGGGGCCATACCATGGTTCGCCCGACAAAACGCTTTGAAGCTGGTTAAATAATTTTTGAGATGTGGTCATGATAATATTTTTAAAGCAGCAGTTGCACAGTTAATTCCATCAATAGCAGCAGAAATTATACCACCCGCATAGCCCGCCCCCTCTCCGCAGGGAAATAAACCCCTAACCTGTGGATGCTGTAAGGTCTCCCTGTCGCGCGGAATTTTAACAGGCGATGATGTACGCGATTCAACGCCAACCAAAATGGCGTCGTTGGTATAATAGCCTTTCATTTTTTTACCGAATACCGGTAGCGCTTTGCGCAAGCGCTCATTGATCCACCCCGGTAACAATTCTTTAAGTTCAACGCTTTTAGTACCGGGCAAGTATGAATTAACGGGTAAATCGTTTGATAAACGGTTCTGCACAAAGTCAACCATCCGTTGTCCGGGCGCTACCAGATTACCGCCACCGGCTACAAAAGCAGCATGTTCAACCTGTTTCTGAAAGTTGAGCATCTTAAAAGGATCGCTATCATCGCCGGCAACGTCCTCCAGGTTAATCTGAACTACCGTACCCGAATTGGCAAATGGGTTATTTCGCTTTGAAGGGCTCCAGCCGTTTACCACAATCTCCCCTGCTTCTGTTGAGCACGGGGCTATGATGCCGCCCGGGCACATACAAAAAGAAAACACACCGCGGTCGTCAACCTGTTCAACAAGGCTATAATATGATGGCGGCAAATCAGGGCCTCGCAATTCGCAATGATATTGCGCGCGGTCAATTATTTCTTGCGGATGCTCTATCCTTACACCTAAAGCAAAAGGTTTAGCTTCGATCAGGATATTTTGGCTATGCAGCATTTCAAACACATCCCTTGCCGAGTGGCCTGTAGCCAGGATCACAGCATCTGACATAATCTTTTCGCCCGCAGCTATTTTGACGCCTTTAATTTTTCCAAAATCAACCAACAGTTGACTTACTTTGGTATCAAACATGATCTCACCGCCTGCGTTCAGCACTGTTTCGCGCATGGCAGTGATAATCTGCGGCAGTTTGTTGGTACCGATATGCGGACGGGCGTCAATCAAGATATCTTCGGCAGCACCATGGGCTACAAACATTTTAAGCACCTGGGTCACGTCTCCCCGCTTGGTTGAGCGGGTATACAGCTTACCATCCGAATAAGTACCTGCCCCGCCTTCCCCAAAACAATAATTTGATTCGGGGTTAACGAGGCCTTGTTTGTTGATATTTGCCAAATCACGGCGGCGTTGTTTTACATCTTTGCCCCGTTCAATAACAATTGGTTTTAAACCCAGTTCGATGCATTGCAGGGCAGCAAATAATCCGGCCGGGCCTGCACCAACGATGATTACTGGTCGGCCAAATTGCACGTTGGGGTAATTAACAGAAAAAATTTCAGGCTGGTAGACCTCTTCTATAAAAACCCTCACCTGCATGCGGTAAACCACACGGCGGCCGCGCGCGTCAATAGAACGCTTTAAGATTTTTAACGCCGAAATATTTTTCAGGGGAATTTTCAGCGCTGCTGACGCCAGTTGCTTTAAAACTGCTTCATCTTCCTGTTGCCCGGGAGGACAAACTATCTCTGTTTCTTTTGTCATGACTGATGCCGGGTTTTTATCCCGGATGGTGCAAAGTTAAGAATCCCCGGTTAAATCTCTCCTCAAAGGGGGAGACTTTTAAAAGTATCGGGAGAAGGTTCAAAATCCTCAAAACCGTTCGGCTTTGCACATTGACCGTACGCTATCGAACAGTTTTAAAAGCCAACAAAAAATAAAATACTGAAAATCAATAAATTACAAAATGGCACTTAGATTGGCATGCACCTCATGTATTTAAATAATAGAACAATGACTACCGCCGACGAACGCTTACACACTATATGGAATGGCTGCATGACTAACGACAGGAAGAGCCAGGAACAATTATACAGGTTATTAGCACCACGTATGCTTGCTGTTTGCATGCGTTATGCAACCGATAAAGACGAGGCACAGGATATATTACAGGAAGGTTTTATAAAAATGTTCCGCAATATGAAAAACTACCGTGGCGAAGGCAGTTTGGAAGGATGGATCCGCCGCATCATGGTACATTGCGCCATATCACGTTATCGCAAGTTAAAGCCAATAGTTTTGGTTGATGATTTTGCAGCAGAGGAAGCCGCCGCTATACCTATCAGCAGCTCATTTAATGATAATGGACTTGAAGCTAAAGACCTGATGAAACTGGTACAAAAATTACCAAAAACATACCGCTCTGTTTTTAACATGTACGCCATTGAAGGTTACTCGCACCAGGAAATAGGTTCGTCGCTGGGCATGAGCGAACTTTTATCACGCACTACACTGCACCGTGCCCGTACGCTTTTAAAAGATATGGTAGCGAAACTAACCATGCGCGAAGAACATTGCCTGGCAGGATAAGCCGGTCCCGCTATTAACCTTATACAAATCATTTACAATGACGCAGCCCCTGATGGGGCTTTCTGCTTTTATAGGGTAAAAGAACAGAACATTCTCATAACTCACGTCTCATATCTCAAATCCATTAATTATTTCTCATATCGCACATCTTACGTCTCACATCCTTCTATAATTTACCAAAAAGCCGTAACTTGACACCTTGTCAGCAACTCATGCCCTTTGTAACAACGGTACGTGATTTGCACTCTAACCCAAAACATCACAAAAACACACGAAAAACAAATGAAAAAGTTATTCTCGGTTATATTAATCATAGCTGCAGCTATGTCCTTAAGTTCATGCAGCTATAACAGTATGGTTAAATTAGATGAAACTGTTAAAGCTAAATGGGGTGCCGTGCAAAGCGATTACCAGCGCCGTAGCGACTTGATCCCCAATTTAGTTAATACCGTAAAAGGCGCAGCAAATTTTGAAAAAGCACCCTTACAGCTGTGGTTGAGGCACGTTCAAAGGCAACATCGGTGCAAGTTGACCCCAACAAGCTTACACCCGAATCAATAAAAGCTTTCCAGGCATCACAAGGTGAGCTAAGCGCGGCCCTTGGTAAATTGCTTTCAATTACTGAAAACTACCCCGACCTGAAATCGAATTCCAACTTCCACGACTTGCAAATTCAACTGGAAGGCACCGAAAACAGGATCAATGTATCGCGCAAAGATTTTAATGATGCCGTTCAGGAATATAACAGCAAAATCCGTTCGTTTCCAGCCAATATAACTGCCAAAATGTTCGGTTTTTCTGAAAAAGGCTATTTCACTGCCGAGCCTGGTGCCGACAAAGCCCCTAAAGTAGAGTTTAATTAATTATTGAATTACTGAATTATTGAGTTATTGAATTACGACTTGTACTTCAACAGTTAAACAAGCCCACAGATGCAATAACTCCACAATTCAACAATTCACAAAATCAATAATTAAAATATATGGCTGTATTTAACGAAGAGGAACAGCAGCGCATCCGCAAAGCTATTGAAGATGCCGAGCACCGCTCATCGGGCGAAATCAGGGTGTGCATCGAAAAGCGGTGCAGTGAAAATGTTCTTGACCGTGCTGCAAAATATTTCCAACAGCTCAATATGCATAAAACCAAGCTCAGGCATGGGGTGCTTGTATATGTGGCCACCGTCGACCGCAAATTTGCCATCATAGGCGATGCCGGTATTAACCAGGTTGTCCCCCCCGATTTTTGGGATACCACCCGCGATGATATGCTGCAGCATTTTAAATATGGCGATATTGTTGAAGGAATTGTTACAGGCCTTAAAATTGCCGGGGAACAGCTCCAAAAATATTTCCCTCATCAAGATGGCGATCAAAACGAACTTCCGGATGATATAGCCTTTATGGATGGCGATTAAAAATTAAAAACATGCTCAAAAAGTTTATACTGTTTTTCGGATTTACACTTTGCGTTATTGCCGCAATTGCTCAGGACTTTCCGGAACGCTCCAATACTCTCGTAACAGATTATACCAACACTCTAAACCCGGCTGATAAACAGCGACTGGAAACTAAGTTGGTAGCCTTCAATGATTCCACTTCAACGCAAATTGCAGTGGTGATCCTGAAATCGACAGGGAGTTATGATATTAATGACTATGGCGTTCAACTGTTACGGAAATGGGGTATAGGGCAAAAAGACAAAAATAATGGCGTATTGGTATTGGTTGCTATTGGCGACCGTAAAATGAGTATTCAAACCGGCTACGGCGCCGAGGGCGCCTTGCCCGATATCGTTACTCAGGATATTATCCAAAATGACCTTAAACCGCACTTTAAACAAGGCGACTATTATGGCGGACTTGATGCTGGTACCAACAGCATTATCAAAGCAATGAAAGGCGAGTATAAGGCGGCAAAAAAACAAAAGCAAAGCAACGGCGGCCCGGCTGGTTTTATAGTCATTGTCATAGTCGTAGTTATCCTGATCCTGGTATTCCGCAATCGCGGCGGCGGAGGCGGCAGGCAAATCATTGGTCGCAGGGGGTGCAAGCCCATTCTGGTGGTTCCTGGCAGGTAACATGCTTGGCGGCGGAGGCCGGAGCGGCGGTGGCGACTGGGGAGGTTTTTCCGGCGGTGGCGGAGGCGGTGGCTTTGGTGGTTTTGGCGGCGGAAGCGGCGGCGGCGGCGGCTCAAGCGGCAGCTGGTAGTCGTTCACGGTATAACACATCTTAACCAATGCAAAAAGACTTCATCTTACGCGAGATTGAAAAGATCGTATATTCGATATCAAAGCTGGCAGGTTTCAAAAACGCTGCAAATCCTGAAGCATTTATTCAACATGCTGATCAAATGCTTCAGGACGAGTATGATCTAAAATTGAACGATCTGCTTGAACTAAGCATCGAAGATTTTGACATTTTACTCAACGAGAGAAACTATTCGCCCGAAAAGCTGGATGCTTTAGCTCAGTTGTTATATATGTATTATGAACCTTTTGCAGCTAATGACGAAACCTTGGCCGCCTTACAAAAGATCATTTCTATATTTAACCGACTGGAGAAGAATCACAATCGAGCATCATTCGAAAACATAAACAAGCGTAACGCTATCTATCAATTTCTGCAAAATAACTATGAGTAAAGATCTCACCTGGAAACTACTTTCATCATCATACATCCACAAAGGCCCCTGGGCCACCCTCCGCATTGATAAATGCGAAATGCCAAATGGCAAAATAGTTGAAGATTACTATGTACTTGAATATTCAAACTGGGTTAACGCAGTAGCCATAACCGAAGACAATAAAGTATTGATGGTGAAACAATACCGTCATGCCGCAGGTGTTATCTCGCTCGAAATTCCGGGCGGTGTGATTGATGCAGGCGAAGAACCTGTACACGCAATACGCCGGGAATTGCTGGAAGAAACCGGCTACCAGTTTGACGAATTTGAACTGATTTGCACTGTATATGGTAACCCATCCACTGCTAACAATCAAACATTTACCTATTTTACTAAAGGTGGCAAAAAGGTGCAGGGCCAACACCTCGATGAACTGGAGGAACTGATTGTTGAAGAATACACCATTGAAGAAGTAAAACAACTACTGCTCAATAACGAGATAAAACAAGCTATGCATTGCGCCGGTTTGTTTTATGGAATGATGAAGTTGGGTGTGATGTAGAATATCACTCCGGGCAATTGCCCTTCCGCCTTGTATCAACTATGTAAATGATTTTCCAGCCATCTGCGGTTTTCATCAATTGAAAAACATCCACTCCACAATGGCTGTATTTATCATCTAAGTAAAACTTGTATGGAGCCCAAACGCTGGCCAGCGGACCGTCAATTTTAATATCGGCAAAAGTTATACGTTCATCATAAACACCCTTATGTGGCGTGCCAATAAGTTTGATAAAATCGTCAGGGTTTTCAATTTCCAAAGTTACGGTTCCATCCTTTTTGTTGGCTACGCTATGAAAAGCGATTCCTTTAGCAAAGGTGGATCTAAGCATCGTGCTATCGCCCTTACGCATGGCGTTAAACATAGTATTGATGGTTTGCTTAATAGCATCCTGCTCCGTTTGCTGGGCGAAGGATTGGAACGACAATAAAATAAATACTGCGAGGATAAGTTTTTTCATAACTAAATATACCTCATTTACCTTTCTCCATAACAATTTTAGTTATTTGCCGGATACATCTGATTAAGCTTTTTAATGATCCCCGTCCAGTCGCCACCAAACTTCAGGGTCAGCATTTTACCCTCGGGCGATATAATAATCTTAGAAGGATAGCTTGAAACGCTATATTGCTTTTCAATAGTATCATTCGCCATAGCCGCAGGTATCTCAAACTTATTAGCGGTAATATATAGTTTTACCTCCTGCTCGTTATCCCGGCAGGCAATACTTAAAAAATTGATACCGCTATGTTTGCCTTCACTCAGCTCCTTGTTAAAAGCATTAATTTGGGGCATCTCAGCGCGACATGGGCCGCACCAGGTTCCCCAAAATTCAAGTACCAACCAACTATTCCTGAACGCGGCCAATGAATATTCCTTGCCATCAAGTGCCTTAAGGGTAAATGGCGGTGCGGTTTTCCAGGTACTTATCACATCCGAAACAAAAAAATCCTTAAAACTTTTATTTGTAAAATGCGACTCATACAATTTTTGTAATCTCGTCAATATTATCCAATCCGGCGTTAACGTGATCAACAAATACCTTAAGCGCTTGTGTATCATCCCCACTATTAAAAAGCCGTTCAATGAACTCTTCCCTATAACTCTCCTTTGAATGCAGGAAAACCCGGTCGTAATAACTGGCATGAGCCTTTTCCTTGGTAGTAGCGGGTGAACACCTGGCCGCTTTTGAGAGGTATTGCAGCGCCTTAACCGAATCGGCAGGTTTTTCGGCCTGATATTTCAGATACCAGGCATAAGCCAGCATATTTTGATCGGCATAGTGGTTAGCATTAAGCGTATCTGCGCTGTATCGCTCCAGGTTTTCAATCGTTTTTAACAAAAGTGCATTTGCCTTGGCAGTTGCGTGAGCGCCTAAAAGCAGCTTATACGTCAATAAGGCATATCTGCTACCATTTCCAGCTTTCATACTGGCATCGTCCATATGCATAAAAGCTTTGGCTGTTTTGTTTAACAAGTTGGGCTCTTGTTCATGTTTTTTTGCGTTTACCCACAAATAAAGCGGGTTTATTTTTTGTTGAATCAACACATCTTTATCCTGATGCAGTAAAAGTAGCAGCTCATTTGCCTTTTGCACAGAATTGCGCCGTTGCTCGCTTTGCTCGGCAAGCACTTTCTTTACATCTGCGTCACTTAGTTTTTGTAAAGCCACATACCTCTTAAAGCCTTCTGTCCTGCATAAGACTGGCTATATCTGAACTTAAAAAACTTTGTGCATATGATTCCTGAATGAGTTGATCAAACAATCTGGTTTTATAAAGGTATTTACTGATCACATAGGCCGAGTCGGCAGAGGTATTACTCACCTCAACAAATTTATTGAACAAGTGCCCTTCCTCGTCTTTCAAAAACCTTGTGGGTGTATTTCTGAGCATTTTGGAGTAAGCATCATAATTACTGGAACCGGCTATTTCTTGCATTAAATTTAATCTGGTTACTACATAATAAGGATCATTACCAAATTTAGCATCGTTATCCCTGAAATAGCGATGCACCTTTACCGAATCGAACATCGTATTGGTTTTAAGAGCATCACTAAATGAACGACTTGTTTTTATGGCCATGCTAATCCAGGCAGTATCCTGCGTATAATGCCTTTCACCATACCGCAGGCTTTGCTTGTAGGCATACTGCGGCACCATTATTTTTCTCCCTTCTTCTTCCTGTTCAAACTTGGTTTCTGTTGCATATTGCCACTGCTCCATGAGCCCCGTTACCTGGTTAAAAATACCCGAGCCGCTCATGCCCTGGCCATTTCCTGTTTTAATACTTGTTGAAGTAATATAAAGCAAAGCACCATTAATAGCAGTAACCTTATAATTTAAGTTATCGCTTGTCCACTCGCTTTTGTAACTGATGGTTTGTGGCGGCAATTGAGTAAATATGCCGGTTATACTGGTTTCAGGAAAGCTTTTACCATTAGCCTTTAGCTGTGAAGCCATTGCATCGCTGAGGCCCCATTTGTCAATGGCAGCCTGCAAAGCTTTATCAACACCGGTAATACTCAGCAATTGCCCGCGCGGGCTCATTGTTACAGTTAACGGCTGATGCATCAACGCCAGATGTAAAAGCAGCCAGGACGAGTTTAATTTAAGTGTATGGATGCTATCGGTATTTAATATACTATTGGAACCTGGATATTTAGCATAGAGGCTACTCATAACCACTTTTACAATCCTGCACTCAAGTACAGTATTAGGCCCGTCTTTACCCTCTACCTTAAAGGCAAAGGTTAAAGTGGAATAGTCCGCCATATCGGGCGACCTCGTTTCTGTATGCACATCAACCTCAAATTGCTTGCCTTTTTCAAGGGTAACGGATTGACCATAAATATTTGAAAAATGGAAAAAAAACAAAAACAGCAGGAGGGTGTGTTTTTTCATATGCAGTTTTATGATAAGGTTTACAACCGTTAAAACTACATTTAAAAAACATAAAAACAAAAAAGGCCGGTTAAAAATAACCGGCCTTTTTTGTTGTATTAGCGAGCAATTATTAGCTCATTTTTAGTTTCTTCTGAATATCTGCTACGTACCCTTTAAATTTCTTGTCCGTGTCAATCAAATCCTCCACAGTTTGGCAGGCATAGATCACGGTTGAGTGGTCACGGCCACCAAAAAAATGACCGATTGATTTCAATGAACTTTTGGTATGTGCCTTAGCCAGGTACATCGATATTTGACGGGCTTGTACAATTTCACGTTTGCGGGTTTGAGATTTTACCATTTCAATAGGTACTTCAAAGTACTCGCACACTAAACTTTGGATATACTCCATCGAAATTTCTTTAGATGAGTTCTTCACAAAGTTTTTCAACATTTGTTTAGCCAGGTTCAGGTCAATCTCCTTACGATTAAGGGTTGACTGGGCCAGTAACGATACCATGGCGCCTTCCAGCTCCCGTACGTTATTATCAATGTTATGAGCAACGTATTCGATCACATCGTTTGACAGATCGATGCCATCCTGGTAAATTTTATTCTTCAGGATAGCCATACGGGTTTCCAGGTCAGGGATCTGCAAATCGGCAGATAAGCCCCATTTAAACCTCGAAAGCAGGCGTTCTTCCAAACCGGCCAGATCCTTAGGCGCTTTATCTGATGTAATGATTAGTTGTTTGCCCGATTGGTGCAGGTGGTTAAATATATGGAAGAAGAAATCCTGTGTCTTTTCCTTACCGGCAAAGTTGTGCACATCGTCCATGATCAGCACGTCAATGGCCTGGTAAAAGTTCACAAAATCATTAATATTATTGTGCTTTAAAGCATCAACAAATTGCTGCGTAAATTTTTCGCATGATACATACAGTACCAGTTTATCGGGCAGGGTGCGCTTAATTTCGTTACCAATAGCTTGTGCCAGGTGCGTTTTACCCAAACCTACACCACCATAAATCATTAAAGGGTTAAATGAAGTACCTCCGGGTTTAGCGGCAACGGCATAACCGGCAGAGCGGGCCAAACGGTTGCAATCACCTTCAACAAAGTTTTCGAAGGTGTAGTTACGGTTAAGCTGAGGATCTACGTTCAACTTCTTGAGCCCGGGTATAACAAAGGGGTTTTTAATATCCTTGTTAATTGAAATAGGTATCGGCATACTCTGATGTTTTGAATCAGCGCCATTTCCGTTTGAAGGCATGTTAGTTGTGTATGGTTTACTTGATGATTGCTCAACAACTATATTATACTCTAAACGTCCTTCGTCGCCCAATTGTTTTTTGATTGTCTTGCGCAGTAACCCTACATAGTGCTCTTCAAGCCACTCGTAAAAGAATAAACTTGGTACTTGTATGGTTAATACGCTTCCCTCCATTCTCAAAGCTTTAATCGGCTCAAACCAGGTTTTAAAACTCTGGGCCGGTATGTTGTCTTTGATGATCTGAAGGCAGCTATTCCAAACGTTCGTACAAGTTTTTTCCATATAAATAAAAGTAAAATATTGATTTCCAACCCCCAGCGAAACAACTTTTGGCCTTGCTACGGAACATCGAATATTGCCAAAAAAAGCTTATAAAAAAATTAAATTTTCACTTTTTTAACATTTGGCTTTTTACTAACAAATTCGATTTTTTAATGAAATTTTTGTATGGATAACATAATTTTTGGTATAAAAATCACAATCCAAATATTTCTCAATTGTTTTTTTCTTTTTTTGGAATTTCAAAAAAAAGAATAATAAAACCGCCGGTTACAACCCTTAATTATACGTCAAAACAGGGGTAATTGTTGAGCCGTTTCAGCTATTATTATAAACTAAAAAATAATGCGCTGGTTTAGTGTTTTATAAAATTAAAAATTAACTTTTTTTGATTTGCGGCACGCAATAAACACATACCTAAAAGCCGCACCCCGATCCTAATATTCCCCAAAAACGCCGCGCAATACGTCGGCAATCTCTCCCAGGGTTGCATAGCTCTCTACCGAAGTTACTATAAACGGCATTAAGTTTTCAGCACTGGCAGCAGCCATTCTCAAAAGATGTAAACTTTTCTCAACTTCTTCACTATTACGCGCCTTTTTTAGCTCTGCAATTTTTTCCGATTGCATTTTTCTGATCGCATCATCCACCCTAAACACGTTAACGGGAGCTTCCTCCTGCTGGGTAAACCTGTTAACACCTACAATCACTTTTTCGCCGGTTTCAATCTCCTGTTGGTACTGATAAGCAGAGGCTGCTATTTCCTGCTGGATATAATCCTGCTCTATGGCTTTTACCGCGCCACCCATAGCATCTATCTTATTTATATATAATTGGGCTGCTGCTTCTATCTCATCTGTCAAAGCTTCGATAAAGTATGAACCGGCAAGCGGATCAACCGTATCGGTAACACCGCTTTCAAACGCGATAACCTGCTGGGTGCGCAAGGCTATTTTGGCTGCGGCTTCTGTTGGTAACGACAAGGCTTCATCATACCCGTTGGTATGCAATGATTGTGTACCCCCAGCACGGCAGCCATTGCCTGGTTGCTTACCCTTATAATATTATTGAGCGGCTGTTGAGCGGTTAAAGTAGAGCCGCCTGTTTGCGTATGAAAGCGAAGTTTTTGAGCGCCGGCATCGGTAGCTCCCAATTGTTTAGTAATATGCGCCCACATGCGCCTTGCAGCCCGGAACTTGGCTATTTCCTCAAAAAAATTACTATGACAGTTAAAAAAGAAGGAAAGCCGCTTGGCAAACACATTAATATCAAGCCTTTTATCCAACGCGGCCTTTAAATAAGCTTTGCCATTGGCCAATGTAAATGCAAGCTCCTGCACGGCGGTTGAGCCTGCTTCGCGGATGTGATAACCTGATATGGAGATAGTATTCCATTTGGGCACCTCTTTACTGCAGTATTCAAATACATCGGTAATGAGCCGCATGGATGGCGCAGGGGGATATATATAGGTACCACGGGCAGCATACTCTTTTAATATATCGTTTTGGATAGTACCCGAAATCTGTTTCAGATCAGCGCCCTGTTTTTTTGCCAGGGCAATGTACATGGCCAGCAAAATAGGAGCGGTTGCGTTGATGGTCATGGAGGTGGTGATATTCTTAAGTTCAATACCCTCAAATAAAACCTCCATATCTTTTAACGAATCAATGGCTACGCCTACCTTGCCTACCTCACCCTCGGCAAGGGGGTGGTCGGAGTCATAGCCTATTTGTGTTGGGAGATCGAAGGCTACCGAAAGTCCGTTTGTTCCCTGGCTTAATAAATAGTGGTAGCGCTTGTTTGATTCTTCGGCGGTTGAAAAACCGGCGTATTGACGCATGGTCCAGGGTTTGCCCCGGTACATATCTTTTTGGATGCCGCGGGTAAAAGGGAACTCACCGGGCAATTCATTCATATTTGAAGGTTCGGTATAAACCTCCTTAATTTCGATACCCGATGTAGTGGTAATTTTTTTATCCCTGGCCATAAGCTTAGTGTAATTCTTCCATGTCCTGCCTGATGAGCCCAAGCGCCACATCATAAGGGTTATCTTCAAGCTTACTTAAATGTACCAGGATAACCTTACTTAACTCAAGTGCTGAAGTATCAGGAGGTAAAGCCTTTACAGCATTATTGATCATATTAATGGTATCGTCCTTTACCCTTTTTACCACGTTCCAAACCCGGGCGCTTACATAAATTTGCTGCGTAATGTTATGCTGAAACTCGTTGCGCACCTCGTTAACAATAATAGCCTGCAATTCGGCGGCGGTATCGGCCGATCCGTTAAGGCGGATAAGTAAACTTGCAGGATTAACCCTTTCAATGAAAAGTACAACCCTTTCGTAAGCCTGCAGGCGCAAGGGCAGTGTTTGATTACTGATAGTACGTTTTAATTCCAATAGCTGGATACTTTCTGATTTATCAAGGTATGGTTTAAACAGGTAAAAAGCGATATACACAACGCCTAAGCCCGAAATAGTATATTTTAAAATATCAAACAAAAAAGGTAGAGTGGGCATGTTTATAAATGTTATACAGGGGTCATAAAATTATGACACTAACAAAAATCTGCATTTTACGTTATATTTGTGTGGAATAAATAAAAATAAAGATGAGTATAGCTGTTGAAGCTGCTCCGGTTTCTTTTACACCGGGCGCAGTAAAAGAACTTTATAAATTAAAAGACCAGCAAGAAATACACGACGAATTTGGTTTACGTGTTGGTGTTGAGGGTGGTGGATGTTCGGGCATGAACTATATTTTAGGCTTCGACATGAAAAAAGACGGCGACCAGGAATATATTATTGATGGTATTAAAGTTTTCATGCACAAAGCGCACGGTTTATACCTGGCCGGTATGCAAATCGATTACCAGGACGGATTAAATGCCCGTGGTTTTACTTTCAACAATCCTAATGCTGCCAGCACCTGCGGCTGTGGTTCTTCTTTCTCGGTTTAAAATTTTCTTTAAAATATTATAAAGCGGTATCACGATCATCCTGATGCCGCTTTTTTTGTAAGACGCATAATTGCGTCTCTACCGCGTGCAATTTACGCAATTGGGCATGCGGCTTGTCTTACGGGAGACACAATTATGCGCCCCCACATTGAAACAATTGCCTCATTTTAATCCCTCGTTAATCGTCTTTCTCATCCAATACGGGGAGTTTACTGCAAATCCTACAGTATGAAAGGTAACTTTTCCCTCCTTATTTAATATAACACTGGTTGGATAAAGGCCTATTTTATACCTGGCGGCTATATTCCGGCCATCATCGATAATATCATACTTAAACTCCGTTTGCTTCAGAAATTTCTTCAGATCGTAGCGATAATCCAGTGCTATTGCCAAAAAAATCACGTTTGAGTTACCCTTATAATCATCAACCAGCTTGTTTAACTCCGGAATCTCCTGCATACAGGCCGGGCAGCCTATAAACCAAAAATTCAAGACAACGACTTTGCCGCGTAAATCTTTTAGTTTGATTTTATTACCGTTAATATCATGTGTACTAAACGGTTCCATTATCTCACCGGTGTTAAAATAGGTCGATTCGTAGGGTTTGGGGAGAGAAGCCATGTACTGCTCTTTGGCTTCTTCGGGCGATAGCTGTTTCGGCATACTCTCTCGTGTTCCTGTCGTTTGCTCAGTTTCAGACTTTATGTACCGCACTTCTTTGGTGCCCTTCTTCTTAACAATAAAGGCAGTTTTAGGATCTTCTATATTCTCGGGCCATAAAACAAACTGCCTGGTACGCACCAGATCGCCCCATTCCTTGTAAGTAAGTTGCTTTCCGGTCGAATCTTTTACTACCGAATGTCTCGTCAATATTAAAGGAATGCTTAACAACTTTATGCAACAGGCTGTCCTGAGGCCACGCACCAACACTCAATACAATAAATAAAAACAAGAGGAAAATTTGCTTCATGGCAAGTTTAGTTTATATTTCATAAATATACCTGAAGATATTTAATATATAGGGATTAAAATTGCAACAAACAGGCAATATCATTGACGCCAGGCTATACTATCCATCAAAAAGTTTATTGATCAGCAACTGTAACAAATAGGCGGAGTGCATAGTCATACCAGCAAGTTTTTTATATTTATACCATGCCGGTAAAAACCTCTTACAAAGAAAACATTTCCATTGCATTACAGTCTATAGCCGGCAACAGGCTGCGCACCTCATTAACCGCGCTCATCATAGCTATTGGTATCATGGCGTTGGTGGGTATTTTAACGGCCATTGAAGGCATCAGGCAGTTCACTAATGATGCTTTTGCCGATCTTGGCGCCAACACATTCACCCTGCAAAACCGTGGCGAGGGGTTGAACTTCGGCAACGGCGGGCATCGTAAAGTGTATCCGGCCATTACTTATGACCAAGCTGTACGCTTTAAAAATACTTTTAAATTGCCGGTAGCTATAGCCATTAATTTAGAGGTAAATGGTACCGCAGTAGCCAAATACGGCAATCAAAAAACCAATCCAAACATATCTATCTCCGGCTCAAACGAAAATTACCTGGTTACAGCGGGTAAAAAGCTGGCTTTCGGGCGTAATTTTTCAGCTTCTGAACTGGAACATGGATCGAACGTGGTCATTATTGGCGACGAGATTAAAAAGAAACTGTTTAAAACCGAAGACCCGATAAATAAATCGATATATCTTGGTACCGATAGGTTCAGGATAGTTGGTGTATTTGCATCAAAAGGCTCAAGTTCATTCGGAGGCGATAAATTTTGCGTGATCCCGGTATTGAAAGCCAAACAGATAGACAGTACCAAAAATGCTTCGTTCACAGTAACCATTAAAGTAGCCACTCCCGGTGCCCTTGATGCTACCATAGGTGAAGCCACTTCCTTATTCAGAAACGTAAGAGGGCTTAACGTAATTAACCAGGATAACTTTGAAATAAGCCGAAGCGATTCCATTCAAAAAGAGCTTTCAGGTCAACTTGCAGGTATTACAGCCGCCGGTTTTGCTGTAGGTATTATCACGCTAATCGGTGCCGCCATAGGGCTTATGAATATCATGCTGGTATCAGTAACAGAACGCACCCGCGAAATTGGTGTGCGAAAAGCTATAGGAGCAACCCCGGCAATCATTCGTAAACAATTTTTAATAGAGGCCATAGTGATCTGCCTTATAGGCGGTGCAGCAGGTATGATACTGGGCATGGCTGCCGGAAACCTAATTGCCGTACAAATAAGCGGCGCATTTGTAGTGCCATGGGGATGGCTGTTCTTTGCAGTGGTGTTGTGTACGTTTATTGGTTTGATATCGGGTTACTACCCGGCAAAAAAAGCAGCAAAACTGGATCCGGTTGAAGCTTTGAGGTACGAATAGCAACAATACCGAACTAAAAAACGCAACGATTACATTTACAAAAATTATTACCAGAACCCTACAGAAACAGCAAAGTGCAATTTAAAAGAAAGAGGTCACCCTTAAACTTTTAGATGACCTCCTTATAGAAAACGTATATAATTTAAACGACGGAATAATTTGCCACTCCACTATACCATTCCTGGGCGTGGCCATATGCGGTATAGGTTACGTTTATTGTACAATTCCCGTTTGCATCGATAGAGTAAGTACCACTTGCTGTACCGGCACCTACCGCGTTATCAGGGCTAGTCCCAAAATACTCAACCAAAAATGCGTTAATGTTACCGCTATTCGTTTGCCCGCGCCCGCTTAATGTAACACTATTATTGCCGTTGCTAAAATAAAAATCATATTGCACCAACCTGGCATTTAGCCTGGTAATGTGAACTGATTTTAACTTATAGGCATTTTTTGACTTAGCGGGTGAAAACCCGAATAATACTTGACTGCCAATTGCCAATAAAACAATTAACACCACTTTAAAGAGTTGTCTATTTTTCATAATAATATAGCTTTTGATATAAAGTTATATTTATTATATATAAAATACAAGCAAAAATACCAACTTATTATTTTACAAAAATAAAAAATGTTAATAAAAACAACACCCTACCTTTTCCCCCTAAAGGTTTTGAAATAACTCGTAAACAGGATATTTCCTTCATTCAGCGCGAAGTTACGCTATCGCCAAACTCCAACTATAAACTATATTAATATTTATAAATGAAGAAGGTACATCAAACTTACCTTCTTCGGGATGTTTTTTTTAACAACATCACTATGTTTTCTATAAATACCTAATAGCATATTCAGAACAGCGAATCTTGTATGGCGTATACATCAGGGTCCTCTGCGAGAGACCCTGATGGGACGTTAGCATTTAAAACAAATAAAAAAATCGTTATTGCTTCGTACCACAACAACGATTTTTTAGGCTATATCATTTTTGCAATACTGCTTTTGCTAAAACAACATCTTATTCTTAAGCGGATAGTCGATAAGCAATTTTTCGATATAGGTTGTTCTTAGTGCATCGCCAAATGCTGCGGCGTGCCTTAAGTGGTGCATATCACTTGAAATAAAATCTATCAAACTATTATCAATCAGGTCTTCGGCCATCTTCTTTATCTCCTTGCCGTAATACCCGGTAAGAGATATGGTGTTAAGCTGAAAGTCGACACCCCAACTGTGCAAATTTTTCAATTTCTCTAAATCAAGGTATTGATAGCGCTCGGGGTGGGCCAAAATAGGTTTATACCCTTTATCATGAAGCTTTTGAATTACACTGTAAGTATTTGGCGGTTGATTTATAAATGAAAATTCAAATAATACGTGATTATCGCCCATGGTCATGATCGGGCCATCCTCTACACGAGCTTCAAACGTTTCATCAAAATAGTGTTCGGCAGCGGCTTCAACCGGTATATCAATTCCCTGCTTAACCAGTTCGGCTTTTAATATAGCAAGCGCGTTTCCTATGGTTTCGGGGGTGTTGCGATAAAAATCTATCATGATGTGTGGCGTAGCGATAACTTTTTTATCCCCAATTCCATCATCTTTTTTATCAATTCTACCGAGTCTTCAGGCGTTTTAGCGCCATCGTCAATTCCCGGTAACACATGCGAGTGCATATCAACCATGATTCCCTCATAATTGAACTTTGATTCCCTTACTGCCTTCTTCCTCTTAAAAAGCCCGAACATTTTTATCTATCGTTATACTGACTGCTGTAATATTGCTGGTAATGTCCCGACGTTACATCATTAAGCCAATCTTCATTAGCCAGGTACCAATCAACTGTTTTTTCCAAACCTTCTTCAAAAGTTATGCCCGGCACCCAACCCAAATCATTTTTTAATTTGGTTGCATCGATAGCATATCTCAGGTCATGCCCGGCCCTGTCTGTCACAAAAGTGATCAACTTAGCCGATTCTCCCTCAGCTCTGCCTAATTTTTTATCCAATATACTGCAAAGCAATTTGATCAGGTCAATATTTTTCCATTCATTATGCCCGCCTATATTATAGGTTGAGCCCGATTTGGCATTATGAAATATTACATCAATTGCCCGCGCATGGTCTTCAACCCAAAGCCAATCGCGGATATTTTCGCCCTTACCATATACCGGTACAGGTTTACTTTGCTTGATATTATTAATTGCCAGCGGAATAAGTTTTTCCGGAAAATGGAATGATCCATAATTGTTTGAGCAATTTGATATTACGGTATCCATACCATAAGTATCCTGGTAGGCCCGCACAAAATGATCAGAACCCGCCTTTGAAGCCGAATATGGTGAATGTGGATCATAGGCAGTTTCTTCAGTAAACATCCCCTCATCGCCAAGGGTACCGTATACCTCATCGGTAGAAACATGATAAAAACGGGTTTTATCATATTTGCCTTTCCAGTGCTCACGGGCGCTATTCAATAAATTTACGGTGCCTACCACATTGGTCATCACAAAATCAAGGGGGTTAGTGATCGACCGGTCTACGTGCGACTCGGCAGCAAGATGGATCACCGCATCTGGATTTTCAGCCGCAAAAAGTTCATTAATAAAAGCAATATCAACAATATCTCCCTTTACGAACTTATAATTAGGTTCATTTTCAATATCCTTTAAATTGGCCAGGTTACCCGCATAAGTAAGCTTATCTAAATTAACAATGATGTAATCAGGATAATTTTTCACAAACCTGCGCACCACATGCGAACCAATAAAACCAGCGCCCCCTGTTATAATGATCTTTTTCATTCCTTGCTGTTGATATTAATTGAATGGATTTTGAGCAATATATTTTTCCCACTCCCAGGCTGATGACATCATTTCGCCAATACCAAGTTTAGCTGTCCAGCCAAGCTTGGTTGATGATTTGGTAACATCGCCCCAAACCTGCTCCACATCACCTTCACGGCGCGGGCCAATTTCATAGTTCAGTTTTTCGCCAGTAGTGCTTTCAAAAGCATGAATTACTTCCAATACTGATGTGCCATTGCCTGTGCCCAGGTTAAACACATCATAACCTTTAAATTCGTCTTTTTCGGCAAGCCTTAACGCGGCTACATGGGCTTTCGCCAAATCAACTACGTGAATATAATCGCGGATGCAGCTACCATCAGGCGTGTTATAATCATTACCAAAAACGGTTATTTTTTCGCGTTTGCCTATGGCAGTTTGTGTAATAAAAGGCACCAGGTTTTGTGGTACACCTATTGGCAACTCCCCGATCAAAGCAGACTCATGGGCACCTACGGGGTTAAAATAACGCAACGAAATCACTTTATAATCGCTGCCGGAATTTACCATATCAACCAAAATTTCTTCGGCTATTTGCTTGGTATTACCATATGGCGATTGCGCAGGTTGTACCGGAGCATTCTCAGTAACGGGTAATTTTTCGGGCTGTCCGTAAACTGTGCAGCTTGATGAAAATACAAAATTGATAGCCTTACCGTAATAAGCTTCGAGCAGATTGATAAGAGAATAAAAATTATTCCGGTAATATTTCATTGGTTTTTTTACCGATTCGCCCACCGCTTTAAAGGCTGCGAAGTGGATGATACCACCTATTTCGGGTTCGGCAAGTGCAAGTGATCTAACGGCGGCTTCATCGCAAAGATCAAGCTTATGAAATACCGGGGTAAAGCCTAAGATCTTTGTAAGCTGATCTAATATTTTGGGGTCCGAGTTCGACAGGTCGTCAACGATAATGGGGTCATACCCCGCGTTAACCAGCTCAACAACGGTGTGCGAACCAATAAAACCCAAACCGCCTGTTACTAATATTTTCATGGTTTAAATAGAGAGTATGTTTGAATGTTCGGCAAAGTAAGCAGATTGTGACAATTCATCCGCTTTTATATTATAAAAAAGGCCAAAAAAATTAATTTCCGGCCTGGTTACCTTTACTTATTGTAATAGGTAAAGTCTTTATGGTTTATTTCATGTTCGGGCAACGACTTGAAGTATTCTAAGGTGATCTTCAAACCTTCACTCCTGGATACTTTTGGCTCCCAGCCTAATATAGCTTTGGCCTTGGTAATATCCGGGCGGCGTTGCTTCGGATCGTCTGTTGGCAAAGGCAGGCTGATCAGCTCCTGGTTGGTACCCGTCAGCTTAATGATCTCCTCGCCAAATTGTTTTATCGTGATTTCATCAGGGTTGCCGATATTCACCGGCTGGGCGTAATCGCTGTGCAATAATCTGTAGATCCCTTCTATCAGGTCATCTACATAGCAAAACGACCGCGTTTGTGAGCCGTCGCCAAACATGGTCAGCGGTTCGCCCCGCAGTGCCTGCCCTATAAAAGCCGGTAACACCCTTCCATCATTCAGTCGCATCCTTGGGCCATAAGTATTGAAAATCCTAACGATCCTGGTTTCCAACCCGTGGAAGGTATGGTAAGCCATGGTAATAGCTTCCTGGAATCTTTTGGCTTCATCATACACCCCTCTCGGGCCTACCGGGTTTACATTACCCCAATATTCCTCTGGCTGAGGGTTGATGTTCGGGTCGCCGTATACTTCCGATGTGGAGGCGATCAGCATCCGTGCCTTCTTGTTCCGGGCCAGCCCCAGCAGGTTATGGGTTCCCAGTGAACCTACTTTCAATGTCTGGATCGGAATTTTCAGATAATCTATCGGGCTGGCCGGTGAGGCAAAATGCAGGATATAATGCAGTTCGCCCGGTACATAAACAAACTTGGATACGTCATGGTTATAAAACTCAAAGTTCTCCAGTTTGAACAAATGTTCGATATTCCTCAAATCGCCGGTGATCAGGTTATCCATCCCGATCACATGATAATCTTCCTTAATAAACCTGTCGCACAGGTGCGAGCCTAAAAACCGGCCGCTCCTGTAATCAGGATCCTTTTTCTTTCTGTCATATTGCTACTGTTTTACGGCCTATACTGTTATAATAAAATCCATAATCTTTCATCCTGTCCAGGTCATACAGGTTACGCCCGTCAAAGATCACCGGCGACTTCAGCTTTTCCTTCATAAAGTCAAAGTCTGGCGTACGGAATACCGGCCATTCGGTCACAATCAGCAAAGCATCTGCATCTTCAAGGGCATTGTACCGATTGGTGGCATAGCTTATCTTATCGCCAAGTAGTTTTTTAACGTTTGGCATGCCTTCCGGGTCGTAGGCGGTTACTGTCGCCCCGGCTGCTAATAGCTCATCGATAATGTACAGTGCTGGTGCTTCGCGGATATCGTCGGTTTCCGGTTTAAAAGCCAGTCCCCACAGGGCAAAATGTTTTCCTTTCAGTCCGCCTTCGCCATAATATTCACGCATTTTAACTACCAGCCGTTTCTTCTGATTTTCGTTCACTTCCATCACCGAGTTGAGGATCTTGAAGTCGTATTTATTTTCTTCGGCTGCTTTTGACAGGGCCTGCACATCTTTAGGAAAACAGCTGCCCCCATACCCCACACCTGGGAACAGGAAGCGTTTGCCAATACGGCCATCTGCTCCTACCCCTTGCGTACCATATCTACATCCGCCCCTACCAGCTCGCACATGTTTGCAATCTCGTTCATGAACGTGATCTTGGTGGCTAAAAATGAGTTGGCTGCATATTTGGTTAGCTCGGATGAGCGTTCGTCCATGTATAATATAGGGTTACCCTGGCGCACGTAAGGTGCATATAAATCGCCCATTACCTGGCGGGCTTTTTCGTCCGTTGTACCGATCACTACCCTATCCGGTTTCATGAAGTCTTCTACGGCTACGCCTTCGCGTAAAAACTCGGGGTTGGATACCACAGCGAAGGGAACATCGGTATTGGCTTTCATCACTGCGGTTACCTTATCTGCCGTACCTACAGGTACCGTTGATTTGGTTACGATCACTTTATATTCGGTGATCAGTTTGGCGATATCTTTTGCCGCGCCAAGCACATAACTCAAATCGGCTGCTCCATCGGCTCCCGGAGGCGTTGGTAACGCCAAAAAGATCACTTTGGCCGGGGCTATTGCTTCGGCAAGATTAGTGGTAAAGGTTAGTCTTTCCTGTTTAATGTTACGCAGAAATAAAATATCAAGACCCGGTTCATAGATCGGCATTTCGCCATTCCGCATCTTGTTTACTTTTTCTTCCACGATATCTACACAGGTTACTTCATTTCCCGTTTCGGCTAAACAAGTTCCCGTTACCAGGCCTACATAGCCCGTACCAATTACTGCAATTTTCATAGTGTTAAATGTGTTTTAAATTTAAGTAAGCAATATTTGTATGATCAATCATATAACCGACTTATTATAGCACCGGGCGGGCCATAAACTAATATTGTAATTATTGTTATTACTTTTATGCCCGGCTAAGATAATCATTCAGCGTTAAAATTGATGTTATTATATAATATAGGTATCAAATTATATTCCCTTTTTATCCGTTTTGCCGCATTGTTTAACAACAAGGCAAAACTTTGGGTTGCAGGGCGTAAAAATCCTGTCTTTGTACGTATAGAAAGCAGTATTTGGTTTCATTTTGCTTCACTTGGCGAATTTGAGCAAGGAAGGCCGATACTGGAAGCAATGAGAAATTTACACCCCAAAAAGAAAATAGTAGTCACTTTTTTCCCCTTCGGGATATGAGATCAGGAAAAACACCTCCCTTGCGGACTATGTTTACTACCTGCCTTTGGATACTGCCCGAAACGCCCGCAGGTTTATTGATGCCATTAACCCCGAGATTGTCATTTTTACTAAATACGAGTACTGGTTCCATTTTTTTAATGAAGCAAACAAGCGTAATATCCCCCTGTATATCGTATCAGGCATCTTCAGACCCACACAGGTGTTTTTTAAATGGTATGGCGGTTTTAATCGCAGAATCCTAAGTCTGGTATCGCACTTCTTTTTACAGGATGAGGCATCTACGCAGTTATTGAAAGGTATCGGTATTACTAACACATCAGTTAGCGGCGATACCCGGTTTGATCGCGTTTGGGCAAATGCACAAAACCCTAAAGTGCTGCCTTTGATACAACAATTTAAAAACGGTCACAAGTTATTTATAGCAGGCAGCACCTGGCCACAGGATGAGAATATATTAACCAAATTAGTAAGCCAGTATCCCGACTGGAAATTCATCTTCGCTCCGCATGAAATACCGGAAGAAAAGATTAATAACTTGATAGAGTTGCTTCCGCAGGGAAATGCGATCACTTTTTCTCAGCTAAGAACTGAGGCAGAAGGCTTAAAGTCAGGAGATTTTATTAACCAATCGCTTACATCTAACAATCTTCAATCGCTGGTGATAGATAATATCGGCATGCTTTCATCGCTTTATGCTTATGCCGACGTTGCTTACATAGGTGGCGGCTTTGGTGTGGGTATTCATAATACCCTGGAGGCAGCCGCGTTCGGTCTGCCGGTTATTTTTGGCCCCAATTATCAGAAATTTAACGAAGCCAAGGAACTTATAGCCATTAATGCCGGTTTTAGCATCAGCAATGAAACAGAATTAAAAGATATTGTTGACACACTGGTTAATGACGAGGCGTTTTATAATATTACCCGTAAAAAGGTATTTAATTATGTGAAGGAAAATGTAGGGGCTACGGAAATGATCATGAAGTATATCGATAAATAAAAAATGCCATTAATGATATGAGGAACGAGTGAGAAATTGTACACCCGGTAAGTAAACCATGTATGGTGGATTTGCAGGAAGCAGAAGATTTCTCTTCACACCCAGCTTCGCGCCCTTCGCCGTTCATCGAAATGACAATTTTATAAAAAGACTATTCCATCATTCAAAACAAAACATGGCCGTTTACTGTACAAAAGCCATAAATTCTTAATATTGCCTTAATGGGTTTTTTACATCTGCCCGGCTTGGGCAAAGCACATTTTCACGAGTATGGTACCGGTCAAAAACCGCTGCTGGCCTTTCATGGCTATGGCATGACTGGGAAACAGTTTCATGTACTTGATCAATCCATCCTACCCCAATATCACATCTATGGTTTCGATCACTTTTTTCACGGCGAAAGCAGGCTGGATGGCTGGACAGAACAACAGATCGTGGCCGGGATGCCCAAAACCATGGTAAGCGGCTACATGGAAGAATGGTTTAAGCTTTACGGCCGGCAACGTTTTTCGGTAATGGGCTATTCTATAGGCGCCAACCTGGCCCTGATATTGGTTGAAGAATATGCCGATATGATTGATGACATCATTTTAATGGCCCCTGATGGCCTTGCTGTATTTAAAGGCTTTCATTTTATATTGCATAATACGCTTGGACGCGCAATTTTCCGTACGGCCACAAAAAGCAAATGGCTGGCACCTTTTTTAGTTAAAAGCATGAAAACCGTTGGCGCTATTGACGAAAGCCTTTACCGCATAGCTTATAATGAAATTGATACCGAACAAAAACGGCTTGACACCTATTATACCCTAAATTTGATCAGGCAGTTAAAGCCTGATGTGCAGAAAGTAGCACAACTAATCAATCAGCATAAAATTAAATGTTTGCTGATATTTGGCAGGCATGATAAACTATTCCCTAAATCGGCGGCAATGCCATTTTTAGGAATGCTTCATAATGCCGAAGTGCATGAAATTGAACTTGGGCACTGGTTGGTTACAAAGGCACTTGACGAGTATTTAGTTAAATAAACATGGTACCTTCGCGTAAAAAGAAATTTTGGAGTAAATTATTCATCCGTTGTGTAAAATGGTGGATCGGCCGTAATTTTAAAGAGGTTAATGTACAGCCCTTTGAGCCACGCCCGGGCCATTCAATATTGCTTTTGACCAATCATTTTAGCTGGTGGGATGGTTTCATTGCTAACCGGACAGCTGTTTATGATCTCAAAAAGCAATTTTACATCATGATGCAGCAGGACCAGTTCGATCAGCATAGTTATTTTCGATACATTGGTGCCTACTCCATTCAAAAGGGGTCAAGGGCGATACTCGACTCGCTCAGTTACTCGGCCGGGATATTAAATGATCCTGATAATCTTATCGTGATATTTCCGCAGGGCGAGCTCTATTCAAACCATGAAACATTTATACGTGTTGAAACCGGTGTTTATAAACTGATGCGACAGATAAAAGGCCCCTGCCAGGTGGTTTATCATTGTACCCTGATCGATTACTTTGAAAGCCTGAAGCCCCGCGCCTATGTCCATTTGTTTGATTTAGGTGTTGCCGGCGAACTTAGTTTTGAGCAGTTGAAGGAGAACATTAATAACGCACATCAGCAAGCGTTAAAAAACCAGATCAATATGGAACACTAATTATATCAGCACAAATGTTTCGAATTATATCGAATTGGCACTAATTTCATTTGATAAGCCATCAGCAAATTTCGTGTAATTCGATAAAATTGTCGCCGACATGCAATACATTCGTGTAAAATATGATCCGCAATAAAGAAAACTTTTTCATGACCCGTATTGTCCATTACTATGTTAAATGGATAGTTGGCAAAACGTTTCATGAACTGTTGTTTAACGACATTGTAATTGATAAAAATAAATCGGTGCTGCTGATAGGCAACCACTTTAGTTTTTGGGATGGGTTGATATTATACTGCGTAAACGATAAATTGCTAAAGAAAAAGTTACATGTCATGATCCTGGAAGAGACTGCCCGTAGCGAGCGCTTCCTGAAATTTGCCGGTGCTTTTTCGGTAAAAAAAGATTCAAAAAGTATCATCCAGTCCCTTGACTATGCGGCCGGATTGCTTACCGATCCGGCAAATTTGGTTTTGATATTTCCACAGGGCAAACTGTATGCTAACTTTGTTACCGGCATAAACTTTGAAAAAGGGGTTATGAGGATCATTGAAAAAGCAAATGGGAATTTCCAGCTCGTTTTTGCTTCAACTTTTATTCAGTACTTTAAACATAAAAAGGCAACGGCAACCGTTTATTTAAAAAGCGAACCAGAAAATTACACCGGTAAAAGCATAAGTAAATTACAGGAAGCTTATCAAAGGCATTATGAAGCCTCCAAATTACTGCAAACCGAATTTGATATATAAAAAGTGACCATAGCTATATTAATAACCCTCTTTTTTATCATACTCAGGTTTGCGGTAACGCTATTCAATTATATCTCCAACCCCAAACTGCCCCATATAGGGCGGTATTATTCGGATAAAGTTTCTATCCTGGTCCCTGCACGTAACGAGGCCGAAAACATATTAACCCTGTTAAATTCCATCCATCGGCAGGACTATAACAACTACGAGGTTATTATTTATGACGATGATTCAAGCGATGATACTTACCAGGTTTGTACTGAATTTGCCGCCGGGCACCCTCATTTCAGGGTGTTAAAGGGAGGTAAATTACCAGATGGCTGGATGGGGAAAAATTACGCCTGCCACCAAATGGCTAAACAGGCCGATGGTAAATATCTGCTGTTTTTGGATGCCGACGAACAGGTTAGTAACCGCCTTATCAACAGTGCTGTGCACCGTATGCATTTGCACCAACTGGGTTTATTAAGCCTGTTCAGCAATCAAACCATGCTTACCCTCGGCGAGAACCTGGTAGTGCCTCTCATGCATTTCATATTGCTAAACCTGCTGCCTTTACGCCTGGTATATATATTAAAAAACGCCTCAGTAGCGGCCGCCAGCGGTCAGTTTATGTTGTTTGATGCTGCCATTTATCATAAACACCAATGGCACAAAGCGGTAAAAAACAAGGTGGTGGAAGACGTGGAGATCATGCGCCTCATAAAAGCGGAGCGTTATAATGGCGAGGCCCTGCTGGCCAACGGCATGATCAGCTGCCGTATGTACCGGGGATATGGCGAAGCTATAAATGGGTTCAGTAAAAATTTCCTGGCGGCTTTTAACTACAGCATCATTGGTTTTTTGGTGTACATTACCATCACTATTGCCGGTCCGCTGATTATCATGACAACCCTGAACATGCCGCTGATACTTTTTACCGCAGGCCTTATTTTTCTTACGCGGATCATGATCTCCCTTTCGGCCGGTCAAAAAGCGGAGTATAACATCCTTTTACATCCTGCTCAAATGTTTAGCCTGCTTGTCGTAGCTGTTTTATCCATCCAAAGGTATCTCACCAAAACCACGATGTGGAAAGGGCGAAAAATTTGAAACCCATAGCATCCGATAATGCTGTCCAGAAAAAAACAGGATCTGTATCATAGTTATTTTCCTGTTTCACCTGGTAGGGTTGATAGGCTTTATTATCCCCTCATTAACCGTATTATTTATAACCCTGGTACCATGGCATTTACTATTGATGCTTGGGATTATCATTTATAGTTATGACAATTTCGACAGCAGGTTTCTGCTGTTTGCATTGACCGCCTTCGGCATCGGCTTCATGGCCGAATACATCGGTGTACATACCGGTTGGCTCTTCGGGCATTATCAATATGGCAGAACACTTGGCATTAAACTATTTGAAATTCCCTTGATGATCGGGGTAAATTGGTTCCTGCTGGTCTATGCCGCGGGCATTACCCTGCAGCGAAGCCGCCTAAAAAGTACATTGGTTAGAATACTTTCAGGAGCTATGATCCTTACCCTGCTCGATGTGCTGATTGAGCCTATTGCCATACATTTTGATTACTGGCATTGGCTGGATGCTGGCGTTCCGTTTAAAAACTATGTTTGCTGGTTTGTGCTGAGTGCATTGTTGCTTTTTATATTTGAGCAGTTTAAATTTAAACGGCAAAGCATTGTTGGCCCAACATTACTGATTGCGCAGTTTTTATTTTTTGCTGTTTTGAATTTGGTTTATTGAGCTAAGGGATCAACTATTTAGTGATATAATAATCATCAAAATCAACGCAATCATTACAATCAACGGTTATTTTTGCCGTAAATTTACAGCACCATGGGAGATTATCAGTTAAAAGTTACTATTGACCAGGATTCGGGCTTTTGCTTTGGGGTGGTTTATGCCATTGATATGGCCGAGGAGATTTTAGAAGAAGACGGCTACCTGTACTGCCTTGGCGATATTGTGCATAATGACGAAGAGGTTGAACGCCTGAAAGCAAAAGGCCTTCGCATCATTGAACACGACCAGCTTAAAGATCTCCATAATGAAAAGGTGCTCATCCGTGCCCATGGCGAAGCTCCCGACACCTACCGTACGGCTTTAGAGAATAACATCACCCTTATTGATGCCTCATGCCCGGTAGTGCTTAAACTGCAAAACCGCATCAAAACCTCATACGACTCGAACGAGAAGATCCTGATTTTTGGCAAGCACGGTCATGCAGAAGTGATTGGCCTGCAGGGACAAACTAATGATGAAGCAATAGTTTTCCAGGATATTGCCGAGCTTGACAATGTAGAACTGCCGCACAACATTACGCTGTATAGCCAAACCACCAAGAGTATGGATAAATTCTACTCGGTTAAAGATGAGCTTATTTCACGCGGCTACGACCTTAAGGCTAATGATACTATTTGCCGTCAGGTAAGTAACCGGGATAAAGACCTGCCCAAATTTGCAACGCGCTTTGATAAGATTGTTTTTGTATCGGGCAAAAAATCATCAAACGGTAAGGTATTGTATGAAGTATGCCGCAAGCACAACCCCAATACTTACTTCATATCCTCAACCGACGAACTGGATAAAAACATGTTTGCGCCAAATGATACCATTGGTATTGCCGGTGCAACATCAACACCCATGTGGCTGATGCAGAAAGTAAAAGCCGCTATAGAAAGCTTTTAACAGCACGCTTTTTGCTGTAATAGGTAACATGCAAAAAAGTCCATCAAATATTGGTTTATTTGTGGCCGCGCTGGTAATTGGCTGCTGGGCAACAAGTATTACATTACTGATGCAATGGCATTTCAGCTTCAGCAATCCTCTTGTTTATGTACTGATGCTGGTGCAAATGCACCTTTATACCGGGCTGTTCATCACCGCTCACGATGCTATGCATGGTACAGTTTCGCCCGATAGGGGCTTAAATAACTTTGTGGGTTACCTCAGCACTTTCCTATATGCCTCGTTCTGGTACCCCCAATTGTACACAAAACACCACAAGCACCATAGCCACGTACATACCCATGAAGATCCGGATTATCACCAGGGCAGCTTTTTTGCATGGTATGTACAATTTATCCGCAATTACCTGTCCATATGGCAAATTGTGGTGATGGCTGTTGTATTCAATATCCTGAAGATCTGGATCCCACAGCCAAACCTGATTATGTTTTGGGTTGTACCATCATTGCTGAGCACATTACAGTTATTTTACTTCGGTACATATCAGCCCCATAAAGGCGAACACGATAACCGGCACTTTGCCCGGAGCCAGCGCCGTAATCATTTGGCTGCATTTTTTAGCTGCTATTTTTTGGTTATCATTATGAGCACCATGAATCGCCGGGTGTACCATGGTGGAGATTGTGGAAAGTTGTTAAATCCAACCCGCGTTAGGGATCGGAGCGGATACCGGCCTGTGACTAACGCCCGTGCAGTATGAGCGTAGAGCCCGGCCGCAGGCAACGCCCTAATCATATAAAAATGCTGATACGCTAAATTCCTTATCAACATATCTCCTTAAAAACAAATAACACAATTCCTAAATTCAATTTCTACTTTCAAACATTCACTTATCTTACACCTCATTTATTTGTAAATTGTGACCACCGTCATAACTTACGGAGCATTTTTTGCTATTTTTGCGCCTACAGTTATGGCTAAAAAAGGAATTTTACTGGTTAACCTGGGCACCCCGGATAGCCCCAGCACAGCAGATGTAAAGCGTTATTTGAATGAGTTTTTGATGGATCCGCGGGTTATTGATATCGGGGCCATTTCACGCACTCTTTTAGTCAAAGGCCTTATTGTTCCGTTCAGGGCACCTAAATCGGCCAAATTGTACCAAGCCATTTGGGACCCTAAAACAGGCTCACCACTGTTACATTACAGTGTTTTACAACAGCAGGCTTTACAACAGCGCCTTGGCGATGACTATATGGTTGAGCTGGCTATGCGTTACCAAAATCCTTCTATCGAGTCGGCTTTGGAGAAGCTGAAAGCAGCCCTTGTTGAAAGTATCCAGGTAATCCCTTTGTTTCCGCAATATGCTTCGGCCAGTACCGGGTCTGTTTATGAAAAGGTGATGGACATTGTTGGCAAATGGCCAACATCGCCAAATATTACGTTCATCAACTCTTTCCACGATAATGAGCTGATGATTGAAACTTTTGCTGATAACGCTCAAAAATATAATCCCGAAACGTACGATCACGTTTTATTTAGCTTTCACGGACTGCCGCAAAGGCAGCTGATTAAAGCAGACCATACGCATAACCACTGCCTTAAATCGGCCGGCTGCTGCGAAACGCTTACTGATGCCAACAGGTTTTGCTATTCGGCACAATCACATCATACGGCGAGACTGATAGCTGAAAAAATGGGCATTCCGAAAGAGAAATATACCATCTGCTTTCAATCGCGCCTGGGCAATGACCCATGGGTGCAGCCTTACACCAGCGAAATTGTAGCCAAACTGGCCGGCGAAGGTAAAAAACGTCTCCTGGTATTTTGCCCCGCCTTTGTAGCTGACTGCCTTGAAACCGTATATGAAGTAACTACCGAATATGGTGACGAGTTTAAAGCTCTCGGCGGTGAGCATGTGCAACTGGTTGAGAGTTTGAATGATGCACCTAAATTTATTGATGCCTTAGTGCAGATGGTAAAGCCTTCTTAGGAAAACTCCCCTGTTGAATATAATTATTGCCTAACGGAGCTGTTTTATAGCATATGTTAGGCTTTTTTATTGCATAAAAAAAGCATCTGCCCATTGCTGAACAGATGCTGTACGATTTTTATATAATTGATAGTTTAACCTACTTTTACATTTACCGCATTTAAGCCTTTTTTGCCTTGCTCTACATCGTAGGTAACGCTATCGTTTTCACGGATAGTGTCGATCAGGCCTGAGACGTGTACAAAAACTTCGGCACCACCATTAGTTGGTGTAATAAATCCGAAACCTTTGGTTTCATTAAAGAATTTTACTGTTCCTTGCATTATATTTTTATTTAATTACTACAAAGGTAACATTAATTATTAACAATCAATTAAAAATAAGGCCATTACACGTTTATAGTTTTCAGAAGTGTAATTTCCTGTTAAAAACTACCTCTTAAAACAGCATTTGTCAACTCCCGGAAGCCTTAACACTTAGTGTTTTAACCTGGTTATTGCTGTAAAGGAGCACTGCTGTAAACATGATATTCGCCGGGTTGCAGCGTCATGGAATATGGCAATGATGTTACACTTATACTGGTTTTGTTAATGTTATCATACCAGGTTCCGGTAGCCGGGAAGCTGATACTGCCGGTTTGCAGCACCACGTCAAAATTGCCTACCACCTCAACATTCGCGCCGGCATCTTTTAGTTGGATTGTTTTAATGGGACCGGCAAGATCATAAGTATAATTGGTTGAGGCAAATACAGCGTTCTTTTCCTTCATCTTAATCATCTTTGCATAAACACCATATAAATGCCTCCTGTTAGGGTCGGTATTATAGTTCCAGTAGATAGGTTTATTGCTGGTGCGGCCTCCCTGGTTAATACTTACATCATAACCAAGCTCCCCAAACTGCCACAGCATTTTAGGTCCCGGAACCGAAAACAGGAACGCGGCTGCCATTTCTTCGCGCGCCAAACCTGTGTTTTTATCTTTTACATTGTAGCTGCCAACCGCATTGCCATAGCTTTCATTTTTAAACTGCAGGCGTTCCTCATCATGGCTTTCAAAGTAGCCTACCAGGTTATACGGCTGCGTAAACGTATGCTGATCATAAAACAAACCCTGAAAATTGGAGTTGGTTAGCCAGCCCATAGTAGCTTCATTGGCATTATAGTTCAGGTTGTTCCAAAGCATCATGCCTTCGCCGGCCAGTTCTTTTTCTTCCTGGTTAGCCGCAAAATGTTCCAGTATTACGTAGAAGTTATTATTATCGATGCTTTTTATATAGTTGTTATAATCTTTCCAGATGGCTACACGACTGGCATCATATTGGCTCCATGCGTTCACGGCTGCATCAGACGTGCCATAGTTAACCTGGGTAAAACCTTTTGAAAGGTCGAAGCGAAAACCATCTATCTTATACTCCGTCATCCAGAATTTGAGCACGTTTTTTACAAAATATTTAGTGTCGGCGCTTTCATGGTTAAACTGGTAACCTACATTGTAAGGATGCGTTGGGTCCACATTATACCAGGGATTGTTGGCCGCAGGTTTGCCCGCTGTTGTATTAAAATACATTTGTACCATTGGCGATTGGCCAAAGGAGTGATTAAGCACTATATCCTGGATAACCGCTATACCCCGCGAGTGGCACTCATCAATAAAAGCTTTCAAGGCGTTTTTGGTACCGTAGTATTTATCAGGTGCAAAATAAAAAGACGGATTATAGCCCCATGAAAGATTGCCTTCAAACTCATTAAAAGGCATCAGTTCAATAGCATTAACTCCCAGGTTTGAGAGATACTTCAGCGTATCTGTAAGGGTTTGATAGTTATGGGCGTCAATAAAATCACGAACCAATAACTCATAAATAACCAGGTTCTTTTTATCGGGACGGGTAAAGCTGGTGTTTTTCCAGCTGTACGCAGGCTGACTGGCCTGAAAAACGCTTACATTACCGGTAGTTTTCCCGGCTGGATACTTTTTTAAGTTGGGATAGGTATCTGAAGAAATGTATGAATCGTTATCAGGGTCAAGCACCTTTTCGGTATATGGATCAGCTACCTTCAATGATTTATCAATATAAAACTGATAACCATATTCAGCAGCGGGATCGATGTTATCAATTTGTACCCACCAGCGTTTGCCATCGGGTGTGTTATTCATCACGGCCTTGGTATCATTTACATCCCAACCGTTAAAATCACCTATTACTGATATGGATTTTTTGCCCGGTGCATACAGGTTAAAAATTACCGATTTACCCGAATTGATAAAAGTAACCCCATCTTTTGCGCCAGCCGGCAACGCCTTTCCGGTGTTTACCACCGTATCACCGGGAACGTTCCCGGAATTGCCCGGCAAAACTTCTTTCTTTTGCATGAAGTAAAACCGGCCAATAAAAGTCCGGCAAGTAATAAGTAAACATTTTTAATGATCATATTTTATTATAATTGGTTTTTTGCGGTAAAACAGCTGGTAGCCGGTTGGTTTACAGGCCAAACGTACGCAACGCAATATCAGTAAAATAATTGGTAAAGTTACCTTTCATTAAATTATGTACTTATCAATCGGAATAATTCTCCCTTTGGACTATCATGTAGGGAAAACTTCAAAGCCCTCCCCGGTGGAGAAGGCTTGAGTGGGACTAATTATTTCGCCGGCTTAACCCCTTCGCTGGTCATTATCACCCGCTTAATACTTCCATCTTTATTGTAATACAAATAATCGATGCAAACGGAACGGTGAAAACTGCCCGCATCAGGCACTAACGCTCCGTTATGATATATAAAATACCATTTGCCTTTAAACTCAATAATAGCCTGGTGATTGGTATTGGAGTTTCCAGCAATCTCATTGATAATCCCCTTATATTCCCATGGCCCGTTAATATTCCGGCTCATAGCATACGCTATTTTTTCGGGGAACTCATAGGCATATGAAAGATAATACCAGCCATTACGCTCATGGATCCACGGCGCTTCTGTATAATGCGGCAGGGTAATCGTTTTAATCTCCCCGTCAAGCTCGGTCATGTTGCTTTTAAGTTTAGCATAATAGCAAATGCCGTTTCCCCAAAACAGGTAGGCCTGCCCGCCTTTATCAATAATAACCGTCGGGTCAATATCATCCCATGAATGCTTTACGGCCTTAGTCATATCATTGGTAACCAAAGCACTGCCACGGGCGTCCTTAAACGGCCCTAACGGACTGTCAGATACCGCCACGCCAATAGCTTTGCCATGAATAGTACCATGTTCAACAGCTACATACCAATAAAACTTGCCATTCCGTTCTATCACCTGCGAAGCCCATGCATCATCCTTAGCCCATTTAAACTCCCTAACATTCATAGGCGAAGGATGCTCTGTCCAGTTCACCATATCGGTTGTAGTGAAGCAGGTCCAGTCGTGCATGGTATAGCCGTTATGACCGGGCGCAGCTTCATCATGCCCGGTGTACAGGTATACCTTATCCTTATAAACCATAGCCGCCGGATCGGCAGTATACTTGTGCCTGATAATGGGGTTACCATCGGCATGGAATGTGGTATCGCGGGTTGTGGCATTGGCATATGTCAGGCTGCCAAGTGCCAGGCCTAATGCGATCAGGTATTGTGATGTTTTCATATTGTAATGTTAATGCAACAGATTTCAGGCGAGGAAGCTTAACCTGCGCTGGGTTCAACAATAACAGCCGCCGCCCGGCTCCAGCCGAATGGCTTTTATTCCCAGGCCTCTGGCCTGCTACTCCTGCGTCGGCGGCCAAAGGCCGCTTGATCGTTACCACCCGGCTGGAGCCGAGCGGTGGCGACTAAGTTATAAGCAATAACTATAAGTAGGTATTCATTTCCTTATCACCGGCCATCCATCAATCCAATCCAGCCTCTCTATCCTCAACTTCGAAATCCCTCTATCGGCTGCATCATAGCCGTGGAAAATAATGTAATCCGCGCCGTCAAAGGTACTTACACCGTTATGTCCAACACCGTACCAATCCTTATCGCCGGCCAGCAGGATACTACCGCCACCTTTGTTCATGGCTATGCCTTCTTTATCCAGGTATGGCCCTTTCAGTTTTTTCGAGCGACCGATAATCATTTTGTAAGTACTCTTCGGTCCTTTGCAGCAATAATCTATCGAGGCAAACAGGTAAAAGTATTGATCGTGTTTAAAAATAAACGGCGCTTCAATGGCATTGCCTCCTGCATCAACAGGATTACCGTCAACAGCTGGGAGGTTTTCCGTTGCTACTTTTCGGCGTGTGGCAATGGTTGGAATGTTATCAATATTTTCCGCAACGCTTAACCTGTCTTTATTCAGTTTTACCAGTTTTAATCCATCCCAAAACGAGCCGAAAACTAAATATGGCGTACCGTCTTTGTCGGTAATCAAATTAGGGTCGATGGCATTCCAGTTGGTTTTGCCTGGGATGGATTGAATTACCTTGCCATGATCAATCCATTTATATGCCGGATCATTGGTATGTAATGTAGTATTGGTTGCTAAACCTGTGGCCGAAGTGTTTTTGCCAAAGGCCGATACTGAATAAAACAAGTAATACAGCCCATTATAAAACGAAATATCCGGCGCCCAAATGTGCCCTTTAAAACCGGGAATAGCATCAACCGCCCATTGCGGGGGTGTTGCAAACACCGGTTTCTCGGCCTTCCAATGTACCCTATCACTTGACGACCACATAGCAATGCCGTTGCCCGTACAAAAGATGTAATACGTACTATCCTGTCGGGTCATTACCGGGTCGTGTACCGATATATCAGTCCTTAGTTCCTGGGCATTGCAGAAAATGCCCGGGAACAATAAGGATATGATCAATAGGATCTTTTTCAAGGCTATTTATTTTTAAGCCTTACTACTTTAAACGAGTAAGGTTCAACTGCCAGCTTCAGGGTATTGCCCGAAATATCAATCTTGCTTTCAACAGGGCTAACTGCCGTTGGTGCGGTCAATGAATTTTCAGCATCCTTGTCGTCGGCTTTTAGTGTAGTAACCGTGGCCTGTTTTTGATAACCTTTTGAGCCTGTAATTTTAAAGCTTACATTTTGAGCCGAAGTGCTGGTATTCACAAACTTGATCACCAGTTCATTGGTATTCTTATCTAAACTGGCAGTAGCATAGCTATCATTTTGGCCGGCTATGGCCTCGTTGTTTAAGGTAAGCGGCACTACATCTGTTCCTTTATTAATGGAAAACAGTTGCTGCACATAATAATTCGGCGTAGCATAACTTTTCAGGTTATCAAACCAGATCAGGTTTGGTGTCCATTGCCAGCCTTCTACATGAGCAAAAAGCGGGGCGTATGAAGCCATGTTCACTACATCTGCATTACGCTCCAAACCGGTCATGAAGGCCGCTTCAGATAATGCGCACTCCCAATTGTTTTTGTTATCGGGGTTTACGGTTGATTTGCTTTGCGCGGCATATTCACCGGCGAAGATCTTAGGGCCTTTACGGTCATAGTTATCATAACGGCGGGCATTATCCCTGAACCATTTTGCAGGCGCATAATAATGCTCATCCAAAATATCGGCACCTAAACCGCGGAAGGTTTTATTTAACAGGTCAAACTCTTTACCATCAGGCGATGGGCCTAAAGCAGACACAATCTTGATATCCGGGTATTTAGTTTTGATAGCTTTGGTAAAGATTTTCCAACGGTCGATATATTGCGGGCCCCATTGTTCATTACCCACACCGATCATTTTTAAATTAAACGGTGCCGGGTGACCGAGATCGGTACGCAGCTTACCCCATTTGGTGCTGGCATCGCCATTAGCAAACTCAATCAGGTCGAGCGCGTCCTGTACGTAAGGATCAAGTTTATCCAAAGGCACCAGTTCGCCGGTGTTGAATTCGCAGGCCATACCGCAATTCAGGATAGGCAGGGGCGAAGCGCCAATATCCTCGGCAGTCATAAAATACTCCATAAAGCCCAGACCGAAAGTTTGGTAATAATCAGGCGTTGGACGGTGTTTAAACTCCGTATTCCAGCGGTTAATGATATTCTCGCGTTTATCAACCGCGCCGATAGTTTTTTCCACTGATAGCGGTTGCTCAACTCGCGGCCTTCAACAATACATCCACCGGGGAAACGTAAAAAGCCGGGCTTAAGATCAGCCAATCGCTGTACCAGGTCGGCACGCAGGCCACCCGGGCGGTTTTTCCAGGTGTGCTCGGGAAACAGGGAAATCATATCGAGGTCGATTACGCCCTTACCGCTCATCCAAACATACAGCTGTGCTTTCTGCGTTGTAGCACTCGATTTAAACTTCACGCTGTAACGGTTCCATTCTTTATCGGTTGGCGTAAGTTCGGCTTTACCTATAACAGCATCATTATCGCCGTGCAGTTCAATATTCAGCTTTACGTTGGTATCACCTTCCTGTTTGGCTATCACCGAAAAGCTGTATTCCTCGCCTTCCTTAACCCCCATCCCGCGGAAACCCTCGTTCGAGAAACCGTAAAAACCGGCATCAGTTGTGATATAGCTCTTTATAAAGTGCGCATTTTCCGGACGTTCAACAGCACGGTTGATCACTTCAGTGCGGCCGTCACCGCCGTCCTTTTTTTGCTCTTTCCATCCCATCAAAGGCATGTTAAACTCAAACGAACGGTTTTTTACCAACTCGGCATAAACACCGCCATCGGCAGCAAGGTTAATATCCTCAAAAAATATCCCATACATGGTAGGCTGAATGTGTGCCTTCACCTTATCAGCCGCTATAGTATATTGCGTTTGCGCATGCATCGCGGTAAAAGTACCGGCAGCACACAGCATTAAAAAGCTCTCTTTAGCATTGCTTATTTATTTGGAGAATTTGTAAATGGTGACCGTATGGTAAGTTTGCCCTGGCTTTAACACGGTTGAAGCAAACGCCGGCTGGTTTGGCGCATCAGGAAAATGCTGGGTTTCCAAACAAAACGCCGAACGGTAAGGGTAAGCTTTGCCGTCTTTGCCATCTTTGGTTTCGCCGGTTAAAAAATTGCCTGAGTAAAATTGCAACCCGGGCTCTTCGGTGAATACCTCCATAGTAATGCCGGTAACTGTACTCTTAACAGTAGCAATTGGAGTACTAAGGTCATGCTTGTTCAATACAAAGTTATGATCATAACCTTTACCGTTTTTCAGTTGCTCATCGGCAATGCTAATATCTTTACCAATGGTTTTTGAAGTGGTAAAATCAAACGGGGTACCTTTAACCGGCTGCAGCTTGCCTGTGGGGATCAATGTGGTATCTACCGGCAAAAATGCATCAGCATTTATTTGCAACACATTGTCGGTAATAGTTGGGTTACCTGCACCATTCAGGTTAAAGTATGCGTGGTTAGTTAAATTAACTACGGTAGCTTTGTCGGTAGTTGCTTTATATTCAATCTTAAGCGCGTTGTCATCGCTCAGGGTATAAACCACAGTTGCAGTTAAATTGCCCGGATAACCACCTTCGCCATCTTTTGAAATATAGGTAAATTCCAGTTGTGATGCGCTCAGTTGCTTAGCCGCAAACACCTTTCCATAAAAGCCGTTGAAGCCGCCATGCAGGGTGTTTACACCATCGTTAATATCCAACTGGTAAGCTTTGCCATCAAGAGTAAATTTACCTTTGGCAATGCGGTTACCATAGCGGCCTATAATGGCGCCGAAATACGGCTCCTTTGGTTTTTGATAGCTTTTCAATGAATCGTAACCTAAAATAACATCGGTAGCCTTACCGTCTTTATCGGGTACCAGTAAGCTTACCAGCCTGCCACCATAATTGGTAACGGCCACTGTTGCACCGCTGTTATTTTTCAGGGTAAAGAGTTTCACTTTTTGCCCCTGTACATCGGCCTCAAAATTGGCCGAATCGGGTATTGACTGGGTAGTCACCGAGGTCGAATCTTTCACGGTTGAATCAGTTGCTTTTGGATTACCGTTACAAGCCGCAAAAAGCGCTGCCGAACAGCTTAACATCATTAATAAATTCTTGTTATTCTTCATAATTTGAGGTTGTTAGCTTGCTTTATAAAGCATTTGCCGTTTAACTATTATAATTTCCGTAACAAATAAATTGGTTTAACTAATGGTTTGGGAATCAGTGAGACCAATGTATAAAAATTAATTTATAATTGTTAAAAAAACACTTAAAATATTTAATTAAAAAAAGCCCGCCTCGCGCGGGACTTTCTTATTCAAAAATCAAATATTTCAACTAAACACCTGCAGCCTTGGCATGGTCGGCCAGGAACTGCGCAAGTCCGTTATCTGTAAGCGGATGTTTTAGCAAAGCGGTAATAGCACTTAGCGGACCGGTTATCACATCGGCCCCAAGCTTAGCGCAGTTAACAATGTGCATAGCATGGCGTACCGAAGCTGCCAGTATCTGTGTTTCATAACCGTAGTTATCATAAATCAGCCTGATATCTTCAATCAGTTGTAAACCATCCGTCGAGATATCATCTAAACGGCCAATAAATGGTGATACATAAGTAGCACCAGCCTTAGCCGCCAACAGGGCCTGACCCGCTGAAAACACCAGCGTGCAATTGGTTTTAATTCCTTTTTGCTTAAAATATTTTAAAGCTTTTACGCCATCTTTTATCATGGGCAGCTTTACCACAATGCGCTCGTGAAGGGCAGCGAGCGCTTCGCCTTCGGCAACCATCTCGTCAAAAGTGGTTGATATAACTTCGGCACTTACATCGCCATCGGTAATTTCGCAAATGGCTTTGTAGTGGTTAATGATATTTTCATGGCCGGTAATACCTTCTTTAGCCATCAATGATGGGTTGGTGGTAACGCCGTCTAATACACCCAGGTCATGGGCTTCTTTAATTTGTGCCAGGTTGGCTGTGTCAATAAAAAACTTCATTTTATAAATTATTGTACCTACCAGAATTTAGCATAAAGCATGGTAAGCAGGATCAGTGTAACTACAATTAATGCCATGGTTGATTTTTCAACCTTGAACATACTGCGTGGAATTTCAAATGCTTTAGGGTTAACTTTCGGACCGGCCAGGCTAATGGCCACCATCACTATAATGGTAAACATGAACGACAGTCCCATACAAATCAGGAACGGAATTTCAAACCCGCCTTTACCATTAGGGAAAGCTGTATACAACAAAGTCTCGTTACCAAACAATTTTGGCGCATAATTATTGAACAGCACCGACATGCCAAAGCCTGTTAAAATACCGGCAATAGCGGCTGCGCCTGTGGTACGTTTCCAAAAGAAACCTAAAATGAAAATGGCGAAGATTCCCGGGCTGATAAAGCCGGTGTATTTCTGGATAAAGGTAAAGCCGCCTTCGCCGCCTATGCCTAAAAGATCTTTCCAGGTAAGCATGATAGAGAACACTAATGCAGCCAAAATAGTAAGCCTGCCTACATTAACCATACTCTTTTCACTGGCTTCTTTGCTAATGTGTTTTTTGTAGATATCAAGCGTAAAGATGGTACTGATACTATTAGCCTTACCTGCCAGCGAAGCCACGATAGCAGCAGTTAAAGCTGCAACCGAAAGACCTTTTAAGCCGGTTGGTAAAAAGCCCAATATAGCCGAGTAAGCATTATCTGAGTTGAAGTGCCCACCCGATGCCATTTCCTGTTGCAAGCCGCCGTTTTTATACAGTACGTAAGCAGCAATACCCGGTAAAACCACAATAACAGGCATAGCCAGTTTCATTAAACCAGCAAAAAGGATCCCTGTACGGGCAGTTTTCAGGTTAGCACCCAAAGCCCTTTGTGTGATGTATTGGTTACAGCCCCAGTAGTTCAGGTTCACGATCCACTGACCGGCAAAATACATGGCAATACCAGGCAGCGCAAGGTATTTGTTGATCTCTGCCTGCGGAGCGCCCGGCTTAGGTTTAGCCATCATCATTTTAAAGTGATCAGGCGCATCGCTCATCATTTTATTTAAGCCCGCCATAGCATCTTTGCCCAAGCCAAAATGCTCACTCACCAAAGTAAGCGCTATGTAAGTAGTAGCTAAACCACCTACAACCAGTACCAATACCTGTATAACATCGGTGAAGCCGATAACTTTCATACCACCAAGGGTGATGAACAGCGCGAAAATGGATAATGCGATGATGATCTCATGCAGATATCCGCCGCCCATTAAGTTATTAATGGCCAATGCACCCAGGTAAAGTATAGAGGTTAGGTTAACCAGTACATACAGCAACAGCCAGAAAATGGCCATGATAAAACTTACCGTTTCATTATACCGAGTATGTAAAAACTGCGGCATGGTGAAAATCTTGTTTTTAAGGTATACCGGTATGAACCACACTGCCACAATGATCAGCGCAATAGCAGCAACCCATTCGTAAGCTGCAACGGCCAAACCCACGGCAAAACCCTGCCCGCTGGTGCCTATAAATTGCTCGGCAGATATGTTTGACGCGATTAGCGAAGCACCAATGGCCCACCAGGTAAGTGAACCTTCGGCCAGGAAAAAGTCGTGACTATCAGATACGCCTTTGATCTTTTTACGGCTGTATACCCAGTACCCGTAGCTCGTAACTACAATAAAATAGATTACGAAGATCACGTAATCGATAGTGGAAAATTTGTTCATTATTTGGTTTAAATTAGTTGCTCCTCCCAACCCTCCCCTAAAGGGTGAGGGCTTTTTAAAGCATTGGTTAAGTTTATACTCTTCTCATTTTTTTGAACCGAAACCTGTGGAATAAAGAAATTAATATCATACTAAATAAATTCCTTAATTCCATGAATTCGAGTTCAGACAACTCCGAAATCCCACATCCGAAATCTCAAATTCATCAGGGCGTTACCTGCGGCCGGGCTATCCGCTCATACTGCACAAGGCCTTAGACGTGTGGCCGGTATCCGCTGCTATCCCTAACGCGTTTTATTTTTTACGTCATCCTCATCTGCCGCCACTCGGCCGGGGCCGAGCGGCGGCTTTTTATATTTTTTAAAGTCTCCCTTTTCAGGGGGAGATTTAGAGGGGGCTATTTATAAGCCGCGTCATTCCACCTGATCTCGTTTTTAAACTGATCAAGCTTGGTGTCTTTACCAATGCGTAAAAACTCGATACCGGCCATATCAGCAAAATCGTTGATCAGCTCGGCCGAAAGGTTTTGGCTGTATGCGGTATGGTGTGCACCACCGGCATAGATCCATGCTGCGCAACCGGTTTTCATATCGGGCAGTGGTTTCCAAAGTACTCTCGCAACAGGCAGTTTTGGCAGGTCTTCTACCGGCTCAATGGCTTCAACCTCGTTAACAATTAAACGGAAACGGTTGCCCATATCCACAATTGAAGCATTAAGCGCAGCACCGCCGGCTACGTTAAATACCAAACGGGCAGGATCGGCCTTGCCACCAATACCTAAAGCATGTACTTCTAACGCTGCTTTGCCATTAGCTAAGCTGCTATCTACCTCAAGCATGTGTGAGCCTAAAACCAAAGCATTGTTTGGGTCGAAGTGATAGGTATAATCTTCCATAAAAGCGTTACCGCCCGGCAAACCTGCACCCATTACTTTGAAAGCACGTACCAAGGCGGCAGTTTTCCAGTCGCCTTCACCGGCAAAACCGTAACCATCGGCCATTAGGCGCTGCGAAGCAATGCCCGGTAACTGGATCATGCCATGCAGGTCTTCAAACGTATCGCTGAAACCTTTAAAGCCGCCATCCTGTAAAAACTTACGTAAGCCAAGTTCAATTTTGGCAGCGTCATAAACCGACTGATACCTTGCACCGCCTTGTTTAAGATCGTCGGCCACGGTATAAGTAGCTTCATACTCATCGGTAAGGGCTTTAACTTCCGCATCGCTGATGCTGTCAACAACAGCAACCAAATCGCCAATACCATAAGTATTTACCGCGAAACCAAATTTCAATTCGGCCTCAACTTTATCGCCATCGGTAACAGCAACAAAGCGCATGTTATCACCAAAGCGGGCAAATTTAGCGCCTTGCCAATCGTACCAGCCGGCTGCTGCGCGGCTCCAGCTTTCAATGTCTTTCAACACTTCGCTATCCTGCCAGTGACCAACAACTACTTTGCGGTTAATGCGCATACGTGATACCATGAAACCGAATTCCCTGTCGCCATGGGCGCTTTGGTTCAGGTTCATGAAGTCCATATCTATTGAGCTCCATGGAATATCGCGGTTATACTGGGTGTGCAGGTGCAGCATCGGTTTTTTAAGGATGCTTAAGCCCCTGATCCACATTTTGGCTGGCGAAAAAGTATGCATCCAGGCAATAACACCGATACAGTTTTCGGCAACGTTAGCCTGCTGCAAAGTGTTATAAATTTCTTCGGTTGACTTAACAACTGGTTTATATACCACACGCACGGGGATATTGGCAGCGCCATCAATACCTTTAGCAATTTCCTGCGAGTGCTCGGCAACTTTTTTCAGTGTTTCTTCTCCGTATAAATTCTGGCTCCCGGTTATGAACCATACTTCAAATGTTTTCAGATCGATCATTATAATTAATTATTGATTTAGCGAATGAGTGATTTAGTGAATTGGTTTAGTTTTTTGGCGACAGCCTGAATAATGCTGCACCGTGTTTGTTTATTTTTTGCTGATAGCTTGTTTTGTATTGGCCAACATCCTGTTTTTTCCACAGGTCACGAACTGTTACTTTGCCTTTCAGGCCCAGGTCTTTGAAATTCAGGGATACAGATTTATCATCATCGCCAATATTGAAAAAGGCGGCATAAATATCCTTGCTGTCGGGGATCTGCGAATACCAGATCATGGCGCCATCTTTTTTGTATAACTGCTTAGGGTTCGATCCTTTTTGGTTTACCGCAATTACCTCATCATTGGTAAAAAGCTTCAACTCAAAATCGCGGTTCTCGGGCAGGTTGCCTCCTATCATCAGTGGTGAACGGAAGATACTCCAAAACGTCATATGGGTATATTCCTCATCTTCAGTAAAACGGCTAAAGCGCTCCTGGCCTACAGGTCCACGTTTACTCAGCTTGCCAATCTGGATCATGTCGCAATCGGGCCAGTGACCGGGGCCGCTTACGCCTTCCCAGCTTTTAGCATAATCAAACATGTGCAGGATCTCTTTCCAGTTATCCCAAAAATCATCAGCCATGCGCCACATATTGGCATATTTGGTAGCATGAGCCGCTTGCGCAACCGGGGTTTCACCGGGCGATAAGCTTAATACAACAGGCCTGCCGCATTGCTGAATGGCTTTCTGATAACCTTCAACCTCGGCATTACTATATGGGCGTGAAAGGTCATCTACCTTAATAAAATCAACTCCCCACGAAGCATAAAGCTCCAGCAGCGAGTTCAGGTATTCCTGGGCGCCGGGCTTTTTCATATCCAGCCCGTACATGTGGTTCATCCATGGGCATTTTGAGTTGGTATCGGCTACCATATCGGCAGTAATGCCATTAGTACCTTTTACCGGCGATTTTGACCAAACCGCTTGCCTCGGGATTCCGCGCATAACGTGGATGCCAAATTTTAAACCTTTGCTGTGGATATAATCGCCCAGCGGTTTAAAACCATTACCGCCAAAAGCCGAAGGGAATTTAGTAGGCTGCGGCGTAAGACGACCCCATTTATCCATAGTTAACCATGGCACATATGAGCCATCCTGTAAACGTAACTGGAATGGGTTGCCGATATTACTACCCGGAGGATTATCGTACGACCATAAAAAGTCGACTACCACATACTCCCAGCCATGTTGTTTCAGATGCTCTGCCATGTAATCGGCATTAGCTTTTACTTCATCTTCATGTACTGCCGAACCAAAACAGTTATAACTGTTCCAGCCCATTGGCGGTGTAGCTGCTACCTGAGCCGATAAACGGGTGCCAAAGAACAGGCAAATCAGTATAAAAAAAGTAAATTTCAAAAAACGGGGACCGTGCGATTCCCCTCTTGAGAGGGGTGTAGGGGTGTGTTCATCGCTTTTGCTATTCAGGGCGCATAACACACCCCTGCTCCCGCTCTTATCCATCGCGCCCCCTCTCAAGAGGGGAGCTAAAAACGTTTTTATCTTTCCCATGCTTATTGTCCGTAATAGGAATCAGGTCCGTGTTTGCGTTCGTAATGCTTTTTGATCAGCGCATCTTTTAAGCGGGGGCGCTTCTGTCAATTTGCTCGGTAAGGTAAGCCATCTGGGCTACAGCTTCCAGTACGGCGCTGTTATACACCGCTTTTTCGGCGGTTTTACCCCAGGTAAACGGCGCGTGGTTACCAACCAACACCATTTCAACCTCTTTATAATCCAGGCCTTTTTCCTCAAAACATTCCATGATTTGGAAACCGGTTTGGTATTCGTAGTTGCCTTTGATCATTTCATCATTCATGGGCGGTGCACAGGGAATGTCAACCGTTAAATGATCTGCATGGGTAGTACCGAAGATTGGAATATCACGTTGCGACTGTGCCCAGGCAGTGCCGTAGGTAGAGTGCGTATGCACAATACCGTTGATGCCTTCCCAGTGTTTGTAAAGTACGGCGTGTGTTTTGGTGTCACTTGAGGGGCGAAGGTCACCTTCAACGGTATTACCATCAAAGTCAACGATCACCATTTTCTCCGGCGACAAATCCTCGTAAGGAACACCGCTTGGTTTTATCGCAAATACACCTAATTCCCTGTCGGCGGCGCTTACGTTACCAAAAGTGAACAGCACGAGGCCCAGTTTGGGCAGCTGCATATTGGCATTATAGGCACTAAGCCTTATATGATCATATTTACTCATGTCTTTATTAAGCGTTTTGCAGTTCAGGATTATTTTTCAAAGCAACTTCGGCAGCTACAAACTTGCCCAATATGCTGTATTGGTTATAGCGTTGCTGATAAACTTCTTTTAGCGCGATGTTTGGCTCATAAACCACGTCAAAGCCGCGGCCCATGGCTGTCATAGCCTCTTCGATAGTTGGGTAGATACCGGCAACTACCGCAGCAAACATCGCAGCGCCCAAAGCGCAGGTATGTTTAAACTGGTGAATGCGGATAGGCATTCCCAAAACATCGGCCATCATTTGCATCACGAAAGGTGATTTTTTTGCTACCCCACCGATACCGATGATCCCTTTAACCGGGATACCCTCGCTGATAAAACGATCAACAATGCTCTTGGCACCAAAGCAGGTAGCCTCGGCCAGCGCACGGAATACGCGTGGTGCATCGCTGCCCAAACCTAAACCGGTTATAGCGCCCTTCAATTCCTGGTTAGCATCCGGTGTACGTCGTCCATTAAACCAATCAATAGCCAGCTCATTGCTTTCTTCGATGGCTAACAATGCTGCCTGCCTGCTCAATTCAGGGATGATCATTTCTGAAATCTCCTCTTTCAACGCTTCAGCAGTAGCCGCGTCAATTACCTGCGATTGCGAAAGCAGGTTATTCAATGGCCAGGCCAGGATATTTTTAAACCAGGCATAAGTATCGCCAAAAGCCGATTGGCCAGCCTCTAAACCTGCCATTCCCGGAATAACCGAGCCATTTACCTGTCCACAGATACCGCGTACCAGCTTGCCTTCCATCTCTGATATTGGGGCAACCAGGATATCGCAGGTTGATGTGCCCATTACCTTGCTCAGGTGATAAGGCTCAATCTGGCCGCCAACAGCGCCCATGTGTGCGTCAAAAGCGCCGGTACCTACAATCACATCGGTTGAGAGTCCCAATATCTCCGCCCACTCCGCGCTGAGGTTTCCGGCTGCTTCATCGGCCGTGTATGTATCTTCATATAATTTATCCCTGAAACCAGCCAGTATCGGATCAAGGGAAACAAAAAATTCTTCAGGAGGCAGGCCATTAAATTCTTCGGCCCAAAGGGCTTTATGCCCCGCAGAACAACGGCCGCGTTTGATAGCCTTAACATCGGTACCACCGGTTAACAGAAACGGTACCCAGTCGCAATGCTCAACCCATGAGGCGGCAGCATCACGTACACTTTTATCAACTCTTAGCACATGCAGCAACTTAGCCCAAAACCATTCTGACGAGTAAATGCCGCCAACATATTTCAAGTAATTGGTATCAAATTTTGTAGCATGTTCATTGATCTGTGCAGCCTCTTTAACCGAAGTATGGTCTTTCCACAATACAAACATGGCATTTGGGTTAGTTTCAAAACCCGGGGTTAGGGCAAGCGGAGTACCTGTAGCATCAACCGCTACAGGGGTTGAGCCCGTGGTGTCAACAGAAATGCCTTTTATATTTTTTGCAATGGCTTCACCGCCGGCCTGTGCAATACAATCTTTAATGGTGGCTTTAAGTCCGTCGATATAATCCTGCGGATGCTGGCGGAACTGGTTTTCGGCAGGTACACAATACTTGCCATCGCGCCAGCGGGGATAATTAAATACTGATGATGCTATTTCTTCTCCGTTGGCCGCGTTTACTATCACGGAGCGCACGGAGTCAGACCCGTAATCAACCCCGATCACTAATTGGTTATTGCTCATATAAAGATTTATAATTATTGTCGAAATAACACTTAATTTTTGACAAAGAAAAATTTTATTTAAAATTTTATTCGGATAAAATGCATTATTTACTTAAAGGAACCTTTTGGCCTGTAAAAAAGTCATTACATAGTTTAAGCGCCTGTTAAAAAAATTGCCGTTACGTCTATTCAGACAAGCAATAATTAGTGTTATTTTAACAATATAAAATAAGGTTTGCACAACGGATTGGCTGTTTTGAGATGGTAAAACGTTTAATTTACTCATAAAGTATATAGCATTGCCGTTACTAAAAATGAATCCGGCGCACTGGGAAAATCAAATAACATCTTTGCCCTGTGACAACACTTTTCCGGCAAACCAATAAAAAAAGCGGAACAGTCAATCACGACCAATTCCGCTTAAAACTGTATCAAAAACTATCTGATTATTTAACGCCATTTGCCGCGTCCATGATCACTTTGGCAACGGCCTCAGGCTGCGAAATGAAAATCACGTGGCTGCCTTTTACCTCTGTTACTTTTGCACCGGCACGTTTGTACATGGTACGCTCAACATCGGGCACAATGCTTTTATCTTCGGTGGCAACTATAGCATAGCTTGGTTTGGTTTTCCATGCCGCTTCGGCAACAGGCGTAACAAAACACTGAACAGACGTTGGCCCCTGCGATGCAAACATAAAGTCAGCTTCGGCTTTACTTAAGTCGCCGGCAAAGCCGCCATGAAATTTGGCTTTATCATAGTAAACAAAACCTTTATCATCCGGCGGCAAAATACCGTTTTCGGGAGCCGGAGGAGCCGACTGTACCCATTTTATCGTATTTTCCCCTTTATCGGGCATAAAAGCGGCTATATAAACCAATGCTACCACTTTTGAATTATTCCCTGCTTCGGTAATTACCGTACCGCCATAAGAGTGGCCTACCAATACTGTCGGGCCATCCTGTTTATCCAGGATCCGGTTGGCGGCGTCAACGTCGTCCTTTAAAGAAGTAAGCGGATTTTGCACTACTGTAACATTATAACCTTTTTTAGTAAGGATATTGTACACGGCCTTAAAGCCCGAGCCATCGGCAAAAGCCCCGTGCACTAATACAATGTTTTTAACGGGCTGTGCCTGGGCAGCGGCCTTAAAAGTAAAGGCAAACAAGCTGCCTAATAAAATAGTCGCCGCTATTAAATGTGCTTTTAAGCGGCTTTTCATGAATTTTGTGTTCATTTTTTGCTGGAGTTTAAGTTTCATAAATAATACTGTTAACAGTACCATTTCAAAGCTTGCTCCAAAAACACAAAATACTATTAATCAATACATTAATCAAAATACAACTACCCAACATTTACGATATATCGGGTTTTACACGATGGCCTCCTCCATATATCATTACCCGCTATTAGCTATTCGCCATGGCAACAATATCTTTTCCATCTAATATCCAGCGACCAGCACCGCGGTTTACCGTATTGATCATGGCTTTGCCAACTTCCTCCAGCGTAATAAAACCCTTTGGGTAAATAAGGCGGCCTATGGGGTACATCCAACTGATGTATTTATAAAACGGCAATGTATTTTTTGCCCCATTAAAGCTTTTCATAAATCCCGGCCTGAAGTTGAATACCTGTTTGAAGGGCAGCTTCATCAAATCATTTTCGGTTTTGCCTTTTACCCGGGCCCACATACTGCGGCCTTTTTCTGTACTGTCAGTACCGGCACCAGATACATAACAAAAGGTCATATCCGGATTTATGCGGCTCAAAATTTCGGCCACGTGCATAGTGAGCAGGTAAGTTACTTTATAATAAGCTTCTTCGCTCATCCCTACCGATGAAACGCCTAAACAAAAAAAGCAGGCATTGTAACCTTCTAACTGATCCTGAATGGGTTTGAGGTTAAAAAAATCAGCATGTATAATTTCCTTTAGTTTAGGATGTGTTACACCGCAGGGTTTACGGTTAATAACTAATACTGCTTCAACCTTATCGCTCAATAAGCATTGGTGCAATACACCCTCGCCTACCATGCCGGTAGCACCTGTGACAATTACTTTTATTTTATTAGTTGTTTCCATGATACTGATGTAGCCGATTATACCTTTAAAATATTGTATCTTATTGCAGATTTATTTACCTATTCCTATACCGTGTGTTAATTATATGTTACAATACAAACAATTATATAACCATAACGCTTTAACAATAAATTAGTTGAAGATGCCGAAATGGTTAAAGATAACCTTAAAGATCGCCGGAGCGCTTGTTGGTTTAATTATAATTATGTTTATTGCCCTTACTGTTTATGTTAATAATAATAAACACAAGGTGATTGCTATGATCACCTCCGAGCTTAATAAAAACCTGAACGGCACGCTAACTATCGGCACTATTGATCCAACATTATTTAAAGGTTTTCCGGGGGTGTCTGTCGAGCTGAAAGATGTAGTACTGAAAGATAACCGCTGGGCGCAACATCATTATACATTGCTTACCGCCAAAGACCTTGAAGTATCCGTAAATGCCTCGGCCCTTCTAAAGGGCGAAGTGGTAATCAATAAAATCGATATCAGCAATGCCGATATTGACCTGTTTACCGATAGCACCGGTTATAGCAATACTTCGATATTTAAAGCAAAACCTAAGGTTGAAAAAGATCCGAAAAAGCAACAAACCAGTTCTTCCACACAAATTGGGAGGTTTTCGTTAAACAAGGTAAACTTTGTTGTTGACGACCGTCATGCTTACAAACTGTTTAAATTTGCAGTTAACGATATTCAGGGTAGAATGGAGTATCCTGCTAAAGGGTGGAACGCCGATATCGACTTAAATACCATGGCAAATAGCTTTTCCTTCAATACAAAAAAGGGAAGCTTTATGAAAAACAGGCTTTTAAAAGGCCATTTTGATATCAGTTATGATTATGCATCGCAGGTCATTAACCTAGCTCCCAATACATTAAACATTGGCGATAACCCATTTACTGTAGGTGCACAGTTTAATCTTAAATCGCCCGAAACCGATTTCACCATCAACCTCAAAGTGGATGAAATTTTGTGGAACGATGCTGCAAACCTACTGGCTGCCAACATTACCAAAAGCCTCAAAATGTTCGATCTTACAAAGCCAATTGATGTTACCTGCGACCTGAAGGGAAGCTTTGGCGGCGGCGGCGATCCATCCATTTATGTTACGGCTAAAGTAAAAGATAACATATTGAAAACCCGTGGAGGTACTATTGAAAATTGTAGTTTTAATGGCGTATTCAGTAATAACTATATCAATGGCAAAGGTTTAAATGACGATAACTCGGTTATAAAGCTTTATCATTTTAACGGCAGCTATAAGAATATTCCATTTACTATTGATACCGCATTTATCAACAACCTGAATACACCGGTGGCCACCGGGATTTTCAGATCGCGCTTTCCCGTTACCAAACTTAACCCGGTTATTGGCGATGAAAGCCTGAAATTTACCAAAGGCATTGTTGATTTAAAACTGGCCTATAAAGCCGATATTGTAAATTTCAAATTCACTAAACCCTTCGTTACCGGTAATGTAGATATAAAAAATGCAGATGTAAATTACCTCCCCCGTGGACTCGTATTCAAAAACAACTCCATTGCCTTAAAATTTACCGATAAAGATCTTTACATAAATAATATCCGCCTGCAAAATGGCAGTAGCGTAGTGTATATGCAGGGTAAGGTGAGCAATTTCCTCAACCTGTATTATACCGATCCACAAAAGATTTTGATTGTATGGCAGATCACCAGTCCGCAGATACATCTTGGCGAGTTTTTAGGCTTCCTGAACAACCGCGGATACGAAAGCAGTAAAAGCAGCGGCGGAACGGGCAAAAGGATGTCCAATGCCAAAATTACCAATCAACTTAATACCGCCTTTGATAAAGGGCAGGCCGAACTTCACCTGCGCTTAGCCAAAGTATATTATAAAAAGTTTTTGGCGACAGACGTTAACGCCGATATTTTACTGGCCGACAATACCATGAAAATGCGCAATGTAAGCCTTAAAAGTTCGGGAGGATCATTGAGTTTAAGCGGCCTGGTACTGCAGGGGCCAACCAATAATTTTGCAATTAGCACAACTATTAACCACGTAAATACTAATACTTTCTTTGCATCGTTTAACAATTTCGGTCTCAAGGATTTTACCAGCGATAACTTGCGGGGTTTTCTTTCGGCAAGGGTTGATATTAAAGGCGGGATCAAAAACACCGGCGACCTGGTACCGAAATCAATAAAAGGATTTGCACAGGTTAATTTAACCGATGGTGCATTGGTGAACTTTGCGCCCATAAAAAGCGTAGGCAAATTTGCCTTCCCTTTTCGCGATCTCGATAACATAACATTTGGCGATTTAAAAGCCCGGTTTGATCTTGATGGCGATAAAATTAAAATTGCGCCGATGCAAATTAACTCCAGCGTGCTCAATATGGACGTTGAGGGCACTTATTCGCTATCGCGGGGTACTAACATTGCACTTGATGTACCGCTACGAAACCCGAAGAATGATAGCAAAATAGCAGATGAAACCGAACGTAATAAAAAACGTATGAAAGGCATTGTTTTACACATCCTCGCCACCGATGGCGATGAAGGTAAAATAAAAATTAAGTGGAACAAAAACCATAAAAAAACAAAAACAGATGATGATGAGCAGAAGACAGATGACACCCAACAAGCGCCCGAACCTAAACAAGATTAGTTTAAGTTCAAAAATCTTCACATTAACCTTATTTTCATGGTGTTTAAATGACACTATAATAGCAAATAAATGCTTACCTTTGTGCTGTTCATTATAGGGTAATATGTTGATTAAACATTTAATTGGTTAGCACATTATTTAAAAAACTTTTAAACCGCTCGCTCCTTACAGCAATAATATCAGTAGCAAACCCTCGTTTTAAATAAATACTATCCCGGGTTCACAAATAAAGAAGGAAGCAAAGTTTAATGTAATCTGTTTTACCTCCGGTTGTTTAACCCGGCACATGTATCTTATTGAACCGTTTTTAGCTTAATAATCTGTATTAAAAAATGAGACAACTTAAAATATCCCAATCAATCACTAACCGCGAATCGGCATCGCTCGAAAAATACCTGCATGATATTGGCAAGGTAGATTTGATCACAGCTGAGGAGGAAGTGATCCTGGCGCAAAAGATCCGTGAGGGCGACCAGGTAGCGTTAGAACGTTTGACAAAAACAAACCTTCGCTTTGTGGTATCGGTTGCTAAGCAGTACCAAAACCAGGGCCTTACCCTGGGCGACTTAATAAACGAAGGAAACCTTGGTTTAATTAAAGCGGCAAAACGCTTTGACGAAACCAAAGGCTTTAAATTTATTTCATATGCCGTATGGTGGATCCGTCAGTCAATCCTGTCGGCCATTGCCGAGCAATCGCGTATTGTGCGTTTACCATTGAACCAGATTGGTTCATTGAGCAAGATACACAAAGCAGCTTCAAAACTGGAGCAAGAATATGAAAGGCAGCCAACTCCCGAAGAACTTGCAGATAACCTGGAAATTTCGGTTGATAAAATTGCCGATTCGATGAATAATGCTGGTCGCCAGATTTCAATGGACGCGCCTTTTATTCAGGGTGAAGAAAACACCTTGCTTGACGTATTGGCCAGCTCTGATGCTGCAACCGATACTGAAGTAATGGCTGATTCATTATCACAGGAAATTAAACGCTCGTTAGGTATCCTTGCCGAACGTGACCGTGAAGTACTGATGTTATTCTTTGGCCTTGGTGGTCATGCACCTCACTCATTAGAGGAAATAGGTGAAAAATTTGATTTAACCCGTGAGCGTGTTCGCCAGTTGAAAGACAAGGCTTTGATGCGTTTACGTCACAATTCAAAATCAAACCTGTTGCAATCATACTTAAACTAATCCAGGATATATCCGCCTGAGTTTTTATAATAAAAACGCGAATGATTTTCTCATTCGCGTTTTTTTGTGGGCTTGATTTTACATAAAAACGATGTCATTGCGAGGAGTCGCATGGGTAAAGCGCCGGGAGCGACGTGGCAATCGCATGCTATACAGAGCGGCTAAGCTTCCGTGCGATTGCCGCGCTACGCTCGCAATGACATCTTTTTTGAATACAATGCATCTCAATTACTTACCTCCCAACAAACTCCTTCCCCTTACGATATTGCGGCAGCTCATACCATGCCTTAGCCGGTCGGTTTGCCGGGAAACCATGTTTCGCCCGGTAAGCTTTTCGCTCTGCAGTAAAATTCCACCAGCTTTTTCCGGTGTCACCATGCTTAATATAGTGTGATAATAATCGGTATGAATCCTCCACACATGGATCGGCCCAGGCGCCTACGTGCCGCTCAAACGCATTAAACAGTTCAACAGGGTCTTTGCCTTTTAATTGTTCTAAAGAATAATAGCCTTGCTGTATCAGCTCAGTCGCAAAATTGATCCCTAATGATGGGATACTTTGAAATTCAATCAATGCATTTATCTCCCTGGCGCGTTCGGCATCTGCATTTAATATCATTGCAACTTCATCCGGGGCGAAGGTAAGGAGATCGGCAATCTTGGTTTTTTGAGCCCGGAGAATAGCTTTTTCTTCTGCTGTAAGGAGCAGATTAATGGATTTCTTCATAATTCAGGCGGATATAACAACTAATTTAGAAAGGAATTATGAAAAATAAAAAAGCCTTCCAAACTAAATTGAAAGGCTTTCGGGCATCTGCGCAGTTAAAATCTGTACAGGTACAATCAAAATTTATTTCATCAGCTTGATAAAGTCATCAAACAAATACCTTGAATCATGCGGGCCAGGTGACGATTCCGGGTGATATTGTACCGAGAAAGCTTTTTTGCCTTTTACACGAATACCTTCGATAGAATGATCGTTCAAGTTAACGTGGGTGATCTCTACCTTATCCGAAGCGCGTACAGCTTCCGGCACTACACCAAAACCGTGGTTTTGTGAAGTAACCTCGCAATGGTTAATGATGATATTCTTTACCGGGTGGTTTAAGCCACGGTGACCGTTAAACATTTTTTGAGTTGGGATATCGTTAGCCAAAGCCAATAACTGGTGACCTAAGCAAATCCCGAACATTGGCTTATCGGCAGCTAAAATTTCCTTTACAGTTTCAACTGCGTAAGGCATAGCAGCGGGGTCGCCGGGGCCATTTGAGATGAAGTAACCTGTTGGAGCAAAATCTTTTTCCATTTCGGCGTAGGTTGTTTTTGCCGGGAACACTTTGGCGTAAACATCGCGCGAATCAAAATTGCGAAGGATGTTTTTCTTTACACCAAGATCAAGTACCGCTACACGGTAAGGAGCATCCTCGCTGCCAAAAGTATAAGTTTCGGTAGTTGTTACCTGTGATGAAAGCTCAAGGCCATCCATTGAAGGTACCAGGTCAAGCTTTGCTTTCAACTCATCCAGATCCAATATTTCCGAAGAGATGATTGCGTTCATAGCGCCTTTATCACGAATGTGACGAACAAGCTGACGGGTATCGATATCAGAAATACCTACAATATTTTGCTCCTGGAAATAATCCTGTATCGATTCATCGGCCTGTTTACGGCTGTAGGCAATGTTATAATTTTTACAAACAAGACCTGCAATCTGGATCCTACCCGATTCCACCTCTTCATTAGCAATACCGTAGTTACCAATGTGCGCATTGGTGGTTACCATAATTTGCCCAAAGTATGAAGGGTCGGTAAAAATTTCCTGGTAGCCGGTCATGCCGGTATTAAAACAAATCTCGCCGGTGGTAGTACCCATTTTGCCCGCAGCTTTACCGTAAAAAACAGTGCCGTCGGCAAGCAGCAATATAGCCGGTAATTTGGTGAAATAATTCATCGCTTAAAAAAATTGAAAGGGTTAAATGATCGGATTGCCTGGTTCAAAGCCCCGTGAAAACTGATAGAAATAATGAAGTAAGGAACTTCCGGATTCACGGCGCAAAAGTAGAAAATAATTTCGGATTTCGAATGTGAGATTTCGGATTTATTTTGATTTCGGATTTCGAATGTGGGATTTCGGATTTATTAGTAATGAATACGCTCCCCGCCAATCAAAATAACAAATCAAAAAATAGAAAAATCCGAAATCGAAATTCCGAAATCCAAAATCAAAAAATCTCACATCCGAAATCGAAATTCCAAAATCCGAAATCATGCTTACCTTTGCATTGCGATAACACATTTATCAATGTCTGTAAATAAAGAAATAAAGCGTATCACCACCAACACCATCCAGGAGATGAAGGTTCGTGGCGAAAAGATCTCTATGCTTACTGCATATGACTATTCGATGGCTACCATAGTTGACGATGCCGGGACTGATATCATCCTTGTTGGTGATTCGGCCTCCAATGTGATGGCCGGTCACGAAACTACGCTGCCTATAACGCTCGACCAGATGATCTATCATGCATCATCTGTGGTACGTGCGGCCAAACGTGCATTGGTGGTTGTCGATCTGCCTTTTGGATCATACCAAGGCAACTCAAAGGAAGCGCTGAACTCAGCTATCCGCATTATGAAGGAAGCCGGGGCGCATGCCGTCAAAATTGAAGGAGGTGTTGAAATTGCCGAATCCGTTAGCAGGATCTTAACCGCCGGCATCCCGGTAATGGGGCACCTTGGCCTTACACCGCAATCCATATATAAATTCGGAACGTACACCGTACGCGCCAAACATGAAGCCGAGGCACAAAAACTGCGTGATGATGCCCTTAAACTCCAGGAACTTGGCTGCTTTGGTATTGTATTGGAAAAGATCCCGGCCAAACTGGCCCAGGAGGTATCCGATAGCCTGCAGATCCCAACAATAGGTATTGGCGCAGGTCAGCATTGCGACGGCCAGGTATTGGTAATTCATGATATGCTGGGGATTAATAAAGGCTTTAAACCTCGGTTTTTACGCCAGTACTCCAACCTGTATGATATCATGCACGACGCAATCAAAAATTACAACTCCGACGTAAAAAGCAACAGTTTCCCTAACGAGAAGGAACAGTATTAGAAAAGTCCATAGTCCATGGTCGAGAGTCCATAGCAAAAAAATTGCTAAACAGCCATGGACCATGGACTATCGACCATTAACCAAACACAATGGCCCGTCCTGAATTTAATTACAGCAGCAATGATATTACCGATAAAGATGTTCTTTATGAGGACAACCATCTTATTGCCATAAATAAACGCGCAGGAGACATTGTACAGGTTGATGAAACCGGCGATGAGCCCTTGGACGAAAAAGTAAAAAAATACATCGCCCAAAAATACAGCAAGCCCAACGGTGCGTTTTTAGGCGTAGTGCACCGGCTGGACAGACCGGTAAGCGGCGTGATCCTGTTTGCCAAAACCAGTAAAGCACTCGACCGGATCAACAAAATGTTTAAAGCCCGCGAAATGCATAAAACCTATTATGCAGTAGTGCGCAAAAAACCATTTCCCGAAGAAGGCACCCTGGTACATTGGCTGGTAAAAAACTCGCAAAAAAATGTAACCAAAGCCCATGACCGAGAAGTTCAGGGTAGCTTACGATCTGAACTGAGCTATAAATTAGTTGGCGAACTAAACGGGTATTATTTAATTGAAGTAGACCCGATAACCGGCCGCCCGCACCAGATCAGGGTACAGCTTTCAACTTTGGGTTGTCCTATTGTGGGCGATAATAAATATGGCTATCCCCGCGGCAGCCTGCGTAAAAGCATTTGCCTGCATGCACGCAAGTTAACTTTTGTACATCCGGTAAAAAACGAACCAGTTGCTATTATCGCTCCTGTACCACGGGATGGCTTTTGGGAAAAATTTGAAGGAATGATGGTAGGGTAATTTATCAGTAGTCAATCCATCGGTTCACATCGCCAATACCCTCTTCCAAATCTCCTCATCAACCGGAATACCTTCCAATAAATTTCGTTCTCTGGTTTTCAGCATATTTTCGCCAGGGTATGAAACCTGTTCACCATCAACAGGATTGCTGCTTTTGGTGTAGCCCAGGATTTCATTTATTAAACGCTCATTTTGCTCAGTGCCTGTTTTCAGGCAGATAAACACTTGCGATACGCCCCACTCCTTTTCGTGTTCGCTGATTTTTGAGGTAGATTTTCCGCGGCTTAATAAGGTCGCCAGCAGATCAAGCATCAGCGATAAACCCGACCCTTTCCAAAAGCCAATGGGCAGCATCCGCTTTGACTGCAAAATGGCATCGGCATCAGTACTTAAATTCCCTTCTTGATCATAGCCGCCGGGCAATGGCAAACGTTTATTTTGCGATTTGCTTTCCATTAGCTTACCTACCGAGTATTGTGAAATAGCCATGTCCAGCAGGATATGCCCACCCTTACGCGGCACCGCTATAACCAACGGATTATTACCAAGCCGCGGGTCGAGCCCACCCCAGGGCGGCAGATTGGCAATGGTGTTTGTAAAACAGATGCCTATAAATCCGGCATCAGCCGCCTGTAATCCATAAGTGCCACCACGCATCCAGTGGTTGGTATTTTTGATAGCTACACAGCCGATGCCGTACTCCCCGGCCAGTTCAATAGCCCGTCTCATGCACCTGTTTGCGTTTAACATGCCCAGACCAAAATTGCCGTTCCATTGCTCAATTGCGCCCAGATTGTTTACCATTACAGCTTCCGCATCCGGTTTAAACAAGCCTTCCTTTACAGTTTGTACAAAAGCAGGAAACCGGTTAAGGCCATGACTGTAAACACCATCCCTGCTGTTGGCGGCAAAAATGGCGGCGCATTGCCGGGCTTTTTCAAGCGGCAAATCAATACTTAATAGTACCCTTTCAAATTCGGCTTTAAGTTTTTGGTATGGAACGCGCATAGGTTTTGAAATAAATTTAATTTATAGCGTTTATTACAGTATGCTGATGCAAGGTAATCAACCATATTTTATAATTTTGCCTTTAATAAATGAAAAGAACTCCGCTGTTGTTTTTCCTGTTTTTAATAAGCATTGCACTGATTGTTAATTCATGCAAGAAAGATAACTTAAGCCATATACCCGGATTATTAGCAGGTAACTGGCAATTGGCCTCTATAACCGTTACTAATTATGTTGGTGATGCCCAGGTGTCTTTAGATACCTTAAACCAAACTTGCGAGGATACCCAGCTTTTTACCTTCAATGCCGACAATTCCTGCAGCTACACTAATTTTCAATGCAGATCAGATACTGCGAAGGGCCGCTGGTCGCTTACTGCAAATAAATTATTTTTAACTTCAGATTTGGTTTGTAAAGATACCACCAAAGCATCGGGCGGTACCTCAAAGCCATTTGAAAACACTAAAATAGTTACCCTGGGTAATTATTCGCTGGTATTAGAAACAGGAGATGTTGAACCAAACTATTCGGCAACAAAAAAACGACGCATTATGCGCTACGGGTTTATCAGGCAAAAAGTAACTGCCACCCAATAGTTTCAATATTTTTAATTGTAAAAATGGTTTTATTATAATAGTTTCAATGCCAAGTAAACAATCAGCCCGATGAAACTATTGTAGCTTCATCTTCGTTGAAAGAGATATTATCGATGAAAAAAGAATTGCCATTTTCGCTTCAGGTTCCGGCTCGAACGCCCAAAAGTTAATGGAGCATTTTAAACGCAATGCCGATGCCGAAGTTGTGCTGATACTTACCAATAACCCGCAAGCTTACGTTTTGCAGCGTGCTGATAACTTTGAAGTACCCTCGCATATTTTTAGTCGCCATGAGTTTTATGAAACCGACGGTGTTATCCGTCTGCTAAAAAACTTACAGGTCGATCTGATTGTACTTGCCGGCTTTTTATGGCTTGTGCCACAATCATTATTAAAAGCATTCCCCAATAAGATCATTAACCTGCATCCTGCCCTGTTACCCAAATATGGAGGCAAAGGCATGTACGGCGATAACGTACACCGCAAAATATTGGAAGACAGAGAAGAGGAAAGCGGCATCACCATTCACTTCGTTAACGAAAACTTTGACGAAGGCGAGATCATCCACCAGTCGAAATTTAAAATTGAACCTGGCGATACGCTTGAAATCGTAAAATTTAAAGGCCAGCAACTCGAGCATAACCATTTCCCGAAAGTTGTTGAAGCGCTTTTAAAGAAAATGAAGAGTTGAGTTGCTTAGTGATTAGGGGGTATCTAAGTTCTTTTATGGGTTATTAAAACAACAATGACCCGTGTATAATTTCGTAAACAGTCAATTCACCATCAACAATTTTAAAGGCTATAACCCAGTCATTGAAATGACTGCAAGAATATTTGAAAGCAGCTAAAACCTGATGGTTACAAATAGAATGCTGTACTCCGGGTACAGCTAATCTTTTGATAGCTGTCTTGAATTTCAAAGCAAATCTTGCACCGCTTCCCGGCGTATTTTTCGATTCTACAAAATCAACAATCGCATCAATAACCTTTAATGCCTTAGGCTTAATAGTAACGTTCAAAATACAGGATGGGCTTATTGGGTATATTTAGAAAAAGCTTTATCTAACGGGATAGCTTCTTCATCAAGATCTTTATTTAAATAATTAATCAGCTCTTCGTTTGTTGCTTTTCTTCCAATCCCCCTCGCGACGTCAATTGTATCCAAATCCTTAACTTCTTGTGTTTGCGCAGAAAGACCAAGCTCTTCAGCCAACTGCATCAACAAGCGGGTCTTTTTTCCGAATTTGATTGAATGATCACCGTAGTCATATACTAAGTTACCAATTATTTATGAATACCTCAACAATTAGCCTATCGAACGCACGGTAATACACATTAAATATCGCTTGCTATAAAATTTTGATGTGGATAAATACCGATCCTATGCTAATAACTAATCTCTAATTAACCAACCTCCAATTAACTAAATATCACTACCTTTGCGGCTCAAAAAACAGTGTGTACATGAGCCAGTCAGTTCAAATAAAAAATGCTTTAATTTCTGTTTATTACAAAGATAACTTAGAGCCCATCATTCATGAGTTAAACCGCCTTGGTGTAAATATCTATTCAACCGGAGGTACCGAAACTTTTATCCGCAATTTAGGGGTAAATGTGATCCCGGTTGAGGACCTTACCTCTTACCCTTCAATCCTTGGTGGCCGTGTTAAAACCCTGCACCCTAAGGTTTTCGGTGGTATTTTGGCCCGCAGGAGTTTTGATGGAGATAAACAGCAATTAGAGCAATATGAAATTCCTGAAATTGATTTGGTAATTGTTGACCTGTACCCCTTTGAAGAAACTGTACAATCAGGCGCTGGTGCCGAAGATGTGATCGAAAAGATCGATATCGGTGGGATCTCTTTGATCCGCGCAGCTGCAAAAAACTTTAAAGATGTAGTGATCGTAGCTTCAAAAGATGACTACGCCGGCCTGGAAAATATCCTGAAAACGCAGGATGGTGCTACCACAATTGATCAGCGCCGTTCATTCGCTCAAAAAGCATTCAACATATCGTCAAACTACGATACACATATTTTCAACTACTTTAACGAGGCAGAACCACTCCCGGTATTTAAACAAAGCATCCAAACCAGCCAGGTTTTACGTTACGGCGAAAACCCTCACCAAAAAGGAACTTTTATGGTAACCTTGATGCCATGTTCAACAAACTGAACGGCAAAGAGCTTTCATACAACAACCTGGTTGATGTTGATGCTGCCGTTGCTATTATTGATGAGTTTACCGAGCCTACTATCGCTATCCTTAAGCATACCAATGCCTGCGGTGTAGCTTCGCGTTCATTTATCAAAGAAGCATGGATCGATGCTTTGGCTTGCGACCCGGTATCTGCCTTTGGCGGTGTAATTATTGCCAATGCCGAAATCGACGCTGAAACAGCTACTGAGATCGACAAGATATTTTATGAAGTATTGATCGCGCCTGCTTTCACTGATGAAGCCGTAAAGATTCTATCAGGCAAAAAGAACCGCATCCTGTTGGTTCGCCAGCCGGTTGAACTGCCTGTTAAGCATTTCAAAACTTTATTGAATGGCGTAATTGAGCAGGATAAGGACGCGGTAATTGAAGGCCCGGCCCAAATGACAACCGTTACCGAAAAAGCACCTACCGAGGCCGAATTGAAAGACCTGTTCTTCGCTAATAAAATTGTGAAGCATACCAAATCAAACACCATTGTGTTTGCTAAAAATAACCAGCTAATGGCGAGTGGCGTTGGTCAAACATCAAGGGTTGATGCACTTAAGCAAGCCATTATTAAAGCTCAAAGCTTTGGTTTCGATCTGAACGGTGCGGTAATGGCGTCCGACGCTTTCTTCCCCTTCCCTGATTGTGCCGAACTGGCTGCCGAAGCCGGGATCACCGCCATATTACAACCGGGCGGATCGATTAATGACAAGCTTTCGGTTGCCATGTGCAATGAAAAAGGCCTGGCTATGGTTACTACCGGCGTACGTCACTTTAAACACTAACATTTAAGGTTGACCGGGTTGATTTGGTGAGTAGTTTATTAGGTTAAAAACGTTTGATTGAAGAGTAGAGATTGATTTGGTGAAAAGGAAAAATGTTTTTAACCTGTTTTAACTTAATTTACCTGTAAATCCGGTCAACCATCTAATAAATAAGCTCTATCAACCCAACCCCAACACAATAAATGTGATTTTTTAACGCTTAAGTTTGCAAAATGCTAAACTATTTAAGCGTATTTTTATAAACTTTGCATAACATACTGAAAGAAATACCAGATGGGTTTATTTAACTTTTTTACACAAGAAATTGCTATCGATTTAGGTACAGCAAATACCCTCATTATACATAACGACAAAGTTGTTGTTGACGAACCCTCGATCGTGGCGTTCGACAGAACAACCAATAAAGTGATTGCCATTGGCAGGCAGGCCATGCAAATGGAAGGTAAAACGCACGATAATATCCGTACCGTGCGCCCGCTTAAAGACGGTGTAATTGCCGACTTTAACGCCGCCGAGCACATGATCCGCGGGATGATCAAAATGATTAACCAGGGTAAGGGATGGTTCTTTCCATCACTGCGTATGGTGATCTGTATCCCATCGGGTATTACCGAGGTAGAGAAACGTGCCGTGCGCGACTCGGCCGAGATTGCCGGCGCAAAAGAGGTTTACCTCATCCACGAACCAATGGCTGCAGCTGTAGGTATTGGTATAGACGTTGAGGAGCCGATGGGCAACATGATCATTGATATTGGTGGTGGTACAACCGAAATTGCCGTTATCGCTTTATCAGGTATTGTTTGCGACCAGTCAATCCGTGTTGCAGGAGACAACTTTGATTCGGACATTGTGCAATATATCCGTCGCCAGCATAACATCATGATTGGCGACCGTACTGCCGAAAAAATTAAAATTGAGGTTGGCGCCGCGCTTCCTGAACTAAGCGAGCCGCCGGGCGACTTTGCAGTACAAGGCCGTGACCTTATGACCGGTGTACCAAAACAAATCATGGTATCATACACCGAAATTGCACATTGCCTTGATAAATCAATTTCAAAAATTGAAGAAGCGATATTGAAAGCGTTGGAAATTACCCCTCCCGAGCTTTCGGCCGATATTTATCAAACCGGCATCTACTTAACTGGTGGGGGTGCTTTATTGCGCGGTTTGGATAAGCGTGTGGCTGCCAAAACCAAACTACCCGTTCACGTTGCCGAAGACCCTCTTCGCGCCGTAGTACGCGGAACCGGCACCGCCCTTAAAAACATTGGCAATTTTAAATTTTTAATGCAGTAACTGAGTTAGTAATTAGAGGTTAGGGATTGGAGATTAGTTATTATTAAAATACTTATCTCCGATTCCTAATTTCTAATTTTGCTATAGACAACTAATCTCTGATCTCCAATTAACTAATCTCCAACAATGCGTAACCTTTGGATATTTATTACTAAGTATAACGCGTTTTTTTATTCCTGATTTTTGAGATTAGTTCGCTGCTTATATATATCAAATACAACTCGTTTCAAAAAGCGTCTTTTATTAACTCAACCAATAAAGTAACCGGTACCTTGTACAGCCAGGTTGATGCTTTTAAAGAATACCTGTCATTAAAAGAAACCAACGATAGCCTTGCCCGCGAAAATGCCAAACTTCGCGGCCAGCTCAAAGCTTCTATGTATGTTGATACTGTTGAAAAACACAAGGTTAATGATACCGTTTACAAACAACAATATACTTATATTGTAGCCAAGGTAATCAATAATTCATTCAATAAACGCAGCAACTACATTACTATTAACCGGGGCAGCAGGGATGGGATCCAAAAAGATATGGGTGTAATAACAGGTACAGGCGTTGTGGGGCAGGTTATTGCCGTAACCGAGCATTTAGCTATTATCCAATCGGTTTTGCATAAAAACACGCGGTTTAGCGCCATGCTTGCAGGTACTAAAGATATAGGCTCGTTTGTATGGGGTAACGATCTTGATCCGCACAGGGGGTATTGATAGATATCCAGAATAATGCTCAGCCCAAAATTGGCGATACGGTGGTTACCTCGGGCTACTCGCTTTTCCCAACCGGTATACCGTTTGGCAAAGTTACCAACCTGCATGCCAAAGGCGGCGGTTTACTCATCAACGTTGAGGTAGCCTTAGCTGTTGATTTTACAAAGCTTCAATACGTTTACGTGGTAAATAACAAATTTGCCGGTGAACAAACGGTACTGGAGGCCGTACAAAACAAAAATGAGTAGGACTATCCTTGTTAACCTTGTTAGGTTTATAGTTTTGGTTTTTATGCAGGTTTTCCTGTTAAAAAACATCACGTTTTATAATCTTGCCACCCCTTATTTCTATATCCTTTTCATTTTGTTGCTTCCCTTTGAAGTACCTAATCTGCTGCTGTTTGTACTCTCGTTCCTGACAGGCCTCACTATTGATGCATTTTATGATACCCCGGGGCTTCATGCTGCGGCCTGCGTTGTGCTGGCATTGGTACGCGTACTTTTCATCAGCATCACGGTACAAAAGGATGGCTTTGATAACGAGCCCGAACCTACTTTGAGTATCATGGGTTTCAGGTGGTTTTTTACTTATGTATTGATACTTACTTTATTCCACCACTTTTTCCTGCTTAATTTAGAGGTTTTTAGTTTTTCTGAAATACAATACACACTAAGCCGTGTTGTTTTGAGTTCATTGTTTACCGTATTTTTAATACTAATTTCGGGCCTGCTATTTTTCAGAAGGAAAGAACGTAAATGAATAAGTTTTTTGAGCGCCGCTACGTTGTTACCGGTATTTTTATAGCTATCATATTAGCCCTGCTGGGAAGGCTTTACTATATCCAGATAGTTGATGACAAGTACGAGATCTATGCCAACAGTAACGTAAGACGCACAACCATACTTTACCCTGCCCGCGGGCCTATACTCGATCGTAACGGCAAAATCCTTGTACAAAACGAACCCATTTATGATGTTACCGTTAACCCCAAGGAAGTAAAACCTTTTGATACCATGTTATTTTGCAAAATGATAGGTATCGACAAAGAGGGTTTCGACAAACGCTTTACCAAGGCTAAAAAGCAATCGCCTAATACAGCATCCGTATTTGAAAAACAACTTTCTGTTCAGTTGTATGCTTCATTGCAGGAAAAGTTGTTTGAGTTTCCGGGCTTCGCTATAGTGCCACGCACCATACGCACCTACCCCGACTCGGTAGCGGCACAGTTTTTAGGTTTTATTGGCGAGGTTACCGACAGGGACATCAAACGCTCAAACGGTTATTACCGCCTTGGCGATTATATCGGCGTTACCGGCGTCGAGAAGGCCTACGAAAATGTATTGCGCGGTCAACGCGGTGTACAGGTACAAATGGTAGACTCGCATGGTGTGCCCAAAGGTTCATTTGCCAACGGCGCGCTTGATACCGTGCCCCGTTCGGGCGAACGTCTGACCTCGTCGTTAGACGTTGACCTGCAAAGGCTCGGTGAAAAACTGATGCAAAACAAGCTGGGCAGTATTGTAGCCATAGAGCCATCATCGGGCGAGATCTTATGTTATGTGAGCAGCCCTACCTATGACCCTAACCTCATGGTAGGCCGTCAGCGCGGTAATAACCTTGCCAAAATGTACAATAACCCGTATAAGCCATTTTTCATAAGGCCTATCCAGGCGCAATATCCTCCCGGCTCATCATTTAAACCATTAAGTGCCCTTATCGCGCTGCAGGAGGGCATCATTAACCCCAGCGAAACTTTTTATTGTACCGGTAATTACCGGGCAGGCAACCGCATTGTACACTGTAACCATGGCGAAGCACACGGCACGGTAAATATGGCCCGAGCCGTGGCCGAGTCATGTAACGGCTACTTCTCAATGGTTTTTCAACGTATTGTTGACCGGTACGGGGTAAAAAATACAGAAGCCAATTTCACCGCATGGCGAAATAATGTAATGAAATTTGGCCTTGGTGCAAGGCTGGACCTGGATATGCCTGCCGAAAGCCGTGGTAACGTGCCCACGCCTTTACATTATGACAATGTTTATCATAAAGGCGGCTGGCGTTCAAGCACCATCGTTCCGCTGGCCATAGGCCAGGGCGAGTTATTAGCAACCCCTTTGCAAATGGCTAACCTGGAGTGTACTATTGCCAATCGCGGGTTTTACTATAAGCCCCACCTTATCAAGGCAATCGGTACTAAAAACGTAATTAAAAAAGAATACGTTGAAAAAAACTATGTTGGGATAGATTCCGGATATTTTGAGCCTGTTATTAACGGAATGCAGGCAGTGGTTGAAAACGGTACAGCCCGCAGGTCAAAAATACCTGATATTATTATGTGCGGTAAAACCGGCACCGCGCAAAATCCGCATGGCGAGGATAACTCAGTATTTGTAGCTTTCGCCCCACGCGATAATCCTAAGATAGCGATTGCTGTTGTAGTTGAAAACTCGGGCGAGGGTGCGCATTGGGCCGCTCCTATTGCAAGCTTCATAGTTGAAAAATATCTAAAAGGTAAGATCAGTCCGCGCGAATCGGGAATTACAGTTGATTATTATGCAAATGCAAACCGCCTGCCCGATCTTAGCCTTTATGCTCAAGACCTACAAAAAGAACGCAGGCGTGACAGTATCAGGGCGGCAAAGGTTGATTCCATCAAAAAGTTCAAAGCCGATTCAATTAAAAAATTCAAGGCCGATTCGATAAAAAAGAAAGGCGCGAATCAGCTTATAGCAATAAACCGGCGAACTGGATTAAATCATTAACGGGCGGGAGGGCAAGATCATGAGCACTCAGCAGCGGAGTTTCTTCTTCAATGTAGATTGGCTTACAGTTTTTTTGTACCTGGTACTTTGCACCATTGGTTGGTTCAATATTCATGCTGCAGTTTTTGACGTCAATCACCCCAGCATAGTTGATGCCTCAACAAACTACGGTAAGCAGTTCATCTTTATTTGCGTATCTGTAGTGATTGGTATTGTTATCCTGCTACTCGAAAGCCGGTTCATTGCTGCCCTGGCCCCCGCATTTTATGTGGTAATAGTTTTGCTGCTGATACTGGTGTTGGTAATAGGCCGAAACGTAGGCGGTAACCAGGCCTGGATCAACATGGGCGGCGGTTTCCGGCTGCAGCCTTCGGAGTTTGCCAAGTTTGCAACCTGTTTATTGCTTGCGCGATATTTAAGCGGCACCAACATCCGGGTTACCGAACCCAAATCATTTTTAACGGCCGCCGTGATTATCGGGTTCCCAATGTTGCTGATCATGCTGCAGCCCGATACCGGTTCCACACTGGTATTTTGCTCTTTGATATTTGTTTTATACCGCGAAGGGCTTTCTCCTTATTTCCTGGTGATAGCGGGGTTGTTCATCACCCTTTTCGTTACATCGCTATTATACAATCCGCTGTATATTATCCTGATCCTGGCTGTAATAACCGCTTTCATTATCTTTTTATTTAAGCGTAACAGGCAGCTCATCAAAACCGTGATCATCGGCCTTGCAATCTCGATAGCGTTTATATTCAGTGTAAAGTTTATTTATACCCACGTTTTAAAGAAACATCAAACAGAGCGTATTAACATACTACTGGGTATCACCACCGATTTAAAGGGAAAAGGCTATAATGTAAACCAGTCGAAAATAGCTATAGGCTCCGGAAAAATGTGGGGTAAAGGCTATTTACATGGTACACAAACCCAATACTCGTTTGTACCCGAGCAAAGTACCGACTTTATTTTCTGCACAGTCGGCGAAGAATGGGGCTTTGCAGGTTCATTAACGGTAATAAGCCTTTTCATGTTCCTGATATTACGGGTAATTCTCATTGCCGAACGGCAGCGATCGCCTTTTACGCGTATTTACGGTTACGGTGTAGCTTCCGTGCTGTTTTTTCACGTAGTGATCAATATCGGTATGACCATTGGCGTAGTGCCCGTTATTGGTATCCCTTTACCGTTCATCAGCTATGGAGGCTCGTCGCTGTTAAGCTTTACCATGCTCCTGTTCACGCTTATCAAACTCGATTCAAACCGGAAATCGAATGTTTGATAATTTTAGCCAGAAGTCCGTAAGTCAGAAAGTTGGGGTACCTCTAAAATCGTCTTCACCATGAACCATCAACTATGAACTAAACCGCTACGAAGCAGGATATCTCCGTCGTAACAAAGCGTAAAACTTATCGGCTGTTGATGCTTTACTTTCCCAGTTATTTTTAACTACGTAGTTTGTTTTCAGGAAGCGTTCGGCTTCTTCAAAAGTGTTAAAGCGGTTTACTATCTCAATAGCTTCACTATAGGCCAGGCTGTAACCATTAAACAGATCTTTTATATAAAGCAGCTTATCATTCAGGTTTATGGCCGATTTAAGATCGGTAACCGGCAGCTCGGCAGTGGTGCTTGCCGCGTTGTTAGCTTTCTCGGCTTTTTGGGCCATCATCCTTTGATTAAAGGTCAGTACCTGCTGGCTGCTACCTGTATCTGCCGAAGGAGCTGTAGCAACAACAGGCTCTGCTGCGGGTTTTACGGGCTCAATTACCGGCACGGGCTTTGGCTGTTCGGCTATGGGTATTACTTCCACCGGCTTTTCGGGAAGTTCACCAATCAGCTCTTCCTGCTCAAACCTGTCAGCTTCATCATCCCAGGTATCAGCCTCGTTTAAATTTAGTTCAAAGCTGCTTCCTTCAGGAATTTCCTGTTGAAATGAATAAGTATCCGTATCTTTTTCGGCAGCGATATTTATTTGCGGTTCGGGCGTTTCCTTTATTTCGGGCGCGGGGTTGATCACCTCTATTTTTACCGGGTTAAACGGCACCGGAGCTGGTGGTTCAGCATCGCTGGTAAGTTCTATGTTATCAACCGGCACAGGGATGTGCTGTTGTACTACCGGTTCAAAAAAGCGCTGCTCATGCAAGGCTTCCTCCTTTGCAGGCGGAGGCGTTACCGGCACCGGAGCGGGAGGTAACACCAGAGTTACCGGTGTATGTTCTTCAGCTGCCGGCTGGTTTTTTCTGCAAGCAGTGAAGGAGCTGCCGTGCGCTCGTTGATGCGACGCAGTATTTCGGCATGGTCTTTTAAAAAATGGGCATTGGCTACAAAAAGTTCTAATTCAAGCTCGTTAAGTTCGCTGGGATCAGCTGCAAGGTAGTCGTATTGATCATTAAGCTCTTTTAAAATCCCACCTATCTTTTTAAATACATCCATTTGCTTCATGGCCTCAATGTTAGGAAAATGCTTACCAAAAATAGGATTAAATTCTGATATTTGCCGACTATAAAAGTCATAAATGGTATATCACGAAGAGGTTTTCAGGCGTAAAAGCGAAGTAGGCGGCAGTATTGAGGTTATCTGCGGATCAATGTTCTCGGGCAAAACCGAAGAGCTGATCAGGAGGCTTAACCGTGCCCGCATTGCCAAGCTTAAGGTTGAGATTTTTAGCCCCAAAGCCGATACCCGTTATGGCGAAGATGCCATTATTTCGCACAATGCCAGCAAAATAACCTCTACCCCGGTTGATAGCGCTTCGGCTATCTTACTGCTGGCCAGTGATGCCCATGTGATAGGTGTTGATGAAGCGCAATTTTTTGACGATGAACTCCCCGAGGTATGTACCGTATTGGCCAACCGCGGCGTACGTGTAATTGTAGCCGGTTTGGACATGGATTTTAAGGGCCGTCCATTTGGCTCTATGCCCAACATTATGGCCATTGCCGAATCGGTAACGAAACTGCAGGCCGTTTGCGTAAGGTGCGGCAACCCGGCCCAATACTCGTACCGCCTGGTACATGATAATTCAAAAATATTATTAGGCGAGAAGGAAAGCTATGAGCCCCGCTGCCGGGCATGCTACAATACCGTTGCTGGTTAACATTTAATTAAATAATATATTTTTTATTTAATACTATAACTAAAACAAATACCGGGTATTTGATTGTTATGTACTTAAACACAGCAGCTTCAAAAAGAAGGTGCTTTAATAAAGTATAAAGCAATCAAGCTTATGGCAAAAAAGGTTTTAGTTATAGAGGACGATAAAGATATTCGCGATACCGTGGTGTATGTATTGGAGGAAGAAGGTTACGAAGTAGTACAATCCGACAATGCCCGAATCCTGCGTACCCTGACTACTATTAACCCCGACCTTATTTTGCTTGATAACTGGCTTACCGATTGGAGCAGTGACGCCAACGGGCAACAGCTAAGTAAAAGTATAAAAGACAATCCGGCTACCAGCCACATCCCCGTGATCATTATTTCGGCCGTGAGCAATATCAAAGAAATTGCCAAAGCCGGTAACGCCGATGGGTACCTTGCCAAGCCATTTGATCTGACATCTCTTTCAGAGATCGTAAAAAAGCATATCAAGTAAGCAATCCTTATCAGTATAAATAAAACGGCCCTCCATTAATTTGAAGGGCCGTTTTGTTAGGCCTCACCTAAATCCGCTCCAAAAGAAGAGGACTTTTGAAGAAATGCCGTTGAACACTTTAAGCACTCCCCCTCTCTTGAGAGGTTTTGGAGCCCGGGCTATATTTTCACGCCAAACCCAATATTAAACGTACGCCCGTCGGCCGGTAAAATGCCCGGTCCGGGGTACATGTTAATACGGCGTGTAAAATATTTAGCGTTAAATAAGTTGTTCACACTGGCTGTGAGATGGTAGTTTTTTAGAAAACCATAATTGAAAGCCCAGTCGAACAAATGATACGCGGGCACTATGCCGGTAGCGCCTGTGGCATTAAAAGTAGTATTATTGGCATCACTAAAGCTTTTTCCTACATAGCTGTATTGCAGTGTGCTGCTTACATGGCCGCTTAAAAACGTTAAACCTGCACGGTCTATCCAATAGGGAGTGCCTTCCAGGTTGTTATCCTTCAAACTTACATTTTTACCATTTTGATTGATAGAACCACTGGTGTAACGACCATGCGTGTACGATAGCGAATTGAACACACGGAGATCACTCCCCGAAGATTTATCAAACGGGCGGATCAGCGAAACTTCGGTAAAGGCCTCAATACCTTTAGCCACGCCATTACCAATGTTGGTCATGTAAAGATGGGTTACGTTATTGGCATCAGTTTGGGTCAATGTACCTGCCCTGTTTCCGTAGTAAACGTAAAAAGCATTAACATCAAAACTAAATACTGTGCTGATATGGCCGCGGTAACCCAGGTCGGCATCATAACCTTTGCTGTCCTTGATGTTCGGATCGATAATGGTCAACTGATCTGCCGGGGTAACGGCAGCATAAATATAAGGGCGGTAAGCCTGTGCAATATTACCGTAAAGCTGGTTTCCGCCGGCAAACTGGTATTGCAAACCAGTACCAAACAGCGGAAAGTTGCGATTATCCTTATAGCTTACAGGCACCGTACGGTTTACAATAACACCCGAAGTAGTGGTATTGATCTGCTCAAAACGCATACCGGGGGTAACTGTAAATGCCTGAGTTAGCTGGAACATATTTTCGGCAAAGGCTGCATAGTTTAAAGTATGCAATCTCAGGTCGATGCCATAATCTTTAACCAGGCGCAGGTCAAAATCAGATGCTGCCGTGCCTGTGCCTTTTTGCTTACGTTTGGTAGTTTCTTCAAAATACCTTATACCTGCGGTAAACGAGCTGCTGAGATTACCGAGTTTGTACGTATGCAGCAAGCGGGCTTCGGTAGTGAAACCGGCATAATAATCACGGTCGACCTGGCGCGGATTAAACGTTTTCAAACTTGTATTAACTGTATCAGGTATATTGGCCGTGTTAATGAACTGCACACTATTACGCTGACCAAACAGTACATGCGAGGTAACTTCCAGCCTGGTATTTTTATCAAACCGGTAATTGAACAACAATGCCGGGACATTAATTTCAGGATTAAAAAAATTACGCGCACGGGTCGACTGACGATTGTTTGCTTCAAATTGTACGTCGGTTAAACCACCGGCTATTTGCTGCCTGTAATCTGATCGTGAAAACTGGAAAGCTATGCTGCCCTGATCATTAAACTGGTATTTGAGGCTGGCGTAGTAAGCGCGGGAGTTAAAAGTGGCATCAGGCCGCCAGCCGTCGCCGGTGCGGGCGCTGTAAAAAGCATAATAACTAACCTTGCCCGCTTTGCCGCCAATGGCGTTATACGAATTGAAAAACCTGTTTGAACCGGCCGATTGTTCGCTTTCAAAACCCAGCACCTTAGTGCTGTCGCCTTCTTTAAGTTTGAAGTTAACCATGCCGCCAAACTGGCTGCCAAATTGTAATGCCGCCGAACCTCGCACTATCTGAATTTCGCTTACCGCCTGGAATGGCACATTATAATGATTTTCGGGATAGCCAAACATATCCGAGTTGGTGTTATAGCCATTTTGCCTGACATTGGTTTCGATAGAGCGGTGGGTGTCCGTACCCCGGGTACCGATATTGAGCTGTAAACCGGCACCGTCCATCTCCCAGATGTTAACGCCGGGAATTTTTGCAAAGGTCATACGGGCATTATTATTAGCCAAGTTTGCTTTTCCGGCGTCAAGAAAAATATCAAAGGTTTTTTTCCCGGCAAAAATGTTGGTACCGGATACATTGGGCAAATGTTTTAGCCTGCTTTCTTTAATAATAACACTGTCAAGCTGCAGGGTATCTTTAACGCTTTTATGCTGTGCCCGGGCAAAGCCCGCGCAACACATAAATAGCACGGGTAATGAAATTTTATAAAGGGTATTCATTTATTCAAATAAAAAGATTTTGGGGGATGCTGCTCAGGCACAATAATGATTAACGGGCAATGCATACGCGCAGCGTATTACAGGCATATCAATGCGAGTTATCAAGATTGAGGGAACAAGTTAATTACCGGATATAATTTAGGCAAGCGCCATTTCCGGAGGCCGACCGCCGACAGATACAACAGCATCAGGTATACTTATATAAATAAATGTGCCGGGAGGCTGAACAGGCTCTGCCGGTTTTATAAAAGCGTATGAAATTTCAGGGTAATTATACTTAGCGTCGCTACCCAATTTTTTTCTGATGATTCATGTGTGCGTTTGCTGATAGGTTTACTATATAGCTTTTTAGCGCAGATCACATTTTCATTCAGCAACCTGGTAGTTTCATAGTTGGGAATGCACTGCACATACAGCGTATCGCGGGTAACCCTTAGTTTTACATAGTTGTACGAAACACCATCCAACTGTAACTGCCCAGAAACATTCACATAACTGTCCCAATCATGTATAAAGGGCAGGTTTTGGCCAATCTTAATTTCAATGAGATCGCGCGTATCATATTTACCCCTGGCAATTTGCCGGGCAATTACTTTGTTTGATCTGTTAAAAAAATATTGATTAAGCGCCATGTACCCCAGCAAATTGAGCATATGGGTAACTAACATTACAATGGCAAAGGTCTTTTTCAATCAATAATCAGTCTAAACAACAGCAATGCTACACAAATTTCAGGGATATAATAGGTCATATATTAAAAAAATAAACTCAAAGTATTTAATTCTGAATGCTTTTTGGAGTTTTCTTTATTTTTATTTGGATTTATTCTAAATAACGTATTTCTTTGTTGCTGTTAATACACTTGCGCAACACAGAAGCCGCCAGCCCATTAACAATTATTGATTATTAATGCTTAAAATATAAAGTCCTGTTCTGTAGTTTAATTGTTTATATCAAACATTTAATCAGCAGAGCAGGCACCAATTCATTTTTAATTACCGGAATTTATGTGCGATGCTAAAATACTCAGCCAAAAGGGAACATCGGTAGTAAGCCGTTGCTCCGAATGCCAATGCCTATTTATATGGCACCATAACCTGATCCTTAGCTTTACACCCGATCAATTTATCCAGTTTAAAAATTTCGCTATCGATCTTGATTTCGGTGATCATTCTTTCCCATTTCCCGACGGACAGGAACGCGTGGTGATGCGTACGCCGGTCAATGATATCCAGCTTACCTTTACTGTTGATGAGTGGGAAGACTTTCATGTTGCAATGGATGAAGCTATTTATATGCAGGAGATTTATGCACTGGTTGATGGCGGTAAATAAATCCCCGAATTATTGTAATTATATAGCTGAAAGCAGAATGCACAAAGCCAAAAGTTAATTTAGCTGAATAAATTAACAGATTCTATATAAAATAAATTCCTTGGCCTGGAGAAAATGTACCTCCCGGTTAAAGATCGCGTTACCATAATACAATAACTACCCTGCAAAATGAAAGATATCCCTGTACACCAGCTACATGAACGATCAAACATAGGCTTTGAAATCAGGCACTTTGAAAGCGGCGAAGATTCAAAAAAGTGCCGATGGGCGCCCATCGCGACGATCATTACCTGTTTTTTTGATTGAAAACGGATCAGCATCGCTGATGATAGATTTTAACGAAGTTCATTTTTGCGAAAACACATTTTATTATATTCTGCCAGGACAGGTACATCACCGGATAAATAATGCACTTGCCGCCGGCTGGTATGTAGCCATCGATTCACAGCATATTCCGGCCGACTTCCGCAATATTTTTGAAAACCAGCTTTTTTTGCAACAGCCTTATCAGCTCAACGATATTGAATTAAAGCAATACCAGCAGCTCCTTTGCCTGTTGCGCGAAAAAAATAGTGAAGATGATAACAGCGCTTTCTTTTTGCCGGTTTTGCAATCGCTCATACAATCATTTACCGGCATGGCAGCAGCCACTTTCAGTAATGTTTATACGCCCGAAAAGCAGCTTTCAAGGCCGGCACAAATTTCACATCAGTTTAAAAAGTTGTTGTTGAGGCATGTGCGCACAATTAAAGGCCCTTCGGCATACGCGGGTATGCTTAATGTTTCCGAATCATATCTTAACGAGGTTTTAAAGAAAACCACCGGTTTCCCGGTAAGTTACTGGATAACTCAGGAAGTAATGCTGGAAGCAAAAAGATTACTGTATTACAGCGGCCTCAACGTAAAGGAGATTGCGCATGCACTGGGCTATGATGACCATACCTATTTTTCCCGGCTGTTTAAAAAAGCTGCATGCATTACCCCACTTGAGTTCAGGGACAAACACCATAAATAATCCAATATTTACCCCGAATTTACTATTTCAGGAGGCTAAAATTCAATGTTTCTTTGTAGTATCAAAACACTACACCATGGAAACATCCACTCTTCATAAATTAAAAAGAAAGGCTGGCAGCTTGTTTGAAAACCAACTTTTACAAAGCGGCAGGGTGCTTGAAGTAAGGCACTGGGAGCCGTCGACCATGATTGAGATCGACTTGCACTTACCACAGGCCGATATGCAAAGCTGGCACGAAATACCCTACATAAAAATAAAAGTTGATAACCTCACCTATCGCGATTATACCCCAGCCGGCTGGGATGCCGAAACCAGCACCTGCACTCTGTATGTTGATGCTGCTCATAGCGGCCCCGGCAGTAAATGGGCTAAACAACTTCAAAAAAACGATACCGTACGCTATTTAAAAATCCGTTCTACCCGGCACGCACCGGCCGGTACCCCGGCTATAATAGGCCTTGGCGATGAAAGCAGCATGGGGCATATGCTGGCCTTACAGCAAATGGTATTACCCGCAACGCGTTTTTCGGGCGCTATAGTTATGGCGGATGAAAATCACAGGGGTTTGTTTGGAGAGTATTTCAAATCGCCCTTAAAGCCTATTGAACGTAATGATGTATACGGCCACCACAGCCTCATCCAGTGGGTAATGGAACAACAGTATAACCTTGAACATTCAGTATTTTACATTGCCGGCAACCATACCATGGTTGGCGAATTACGTAAATTATTAAAACTGCAGGGGTACCCGTCAAGCCAGATCAGGATACAGGGTTTTTGGTCGTAGAAGCTTGTTTAAAAGCGCTTCTCCCTTACCTGAAACTCGTTCACCGACATTTTATGCCGTTTCACCTAAAATAACTGTTAAACAATGAGCTAACGGCACATCTTTGCGGCAAATAACATTATCATGAAAACATTCTACAATCCACTTATAGCTGTTATGATCTCCCTGCAGGAGCATACGGTAACCGTTATCCAGGCGTTGGCTAACCTGATCAGTTAATATATTCATCTGCCTATGAAAAACAAAGCCGCTTTGCAAGATTGCAAAGCGGCTTTTTAATATTCAAAATTTATTTAAAACCTCAATTAGTCGACTATTTTAATTTTGACGTTTGTTCCATTGGGTAGATCTTTAATTTGCTCACCAATAATACCGATGAATTCGAAATGAATTTTAACATCGACAGGCTTAAGATTGTTAACTGTATATTCTCCTCCTAAAACCGGCATTTTCTTATAGCTGTAAACCTGGTGATCACCTAAATAAATACAGGCATCTTCAAGTTCCTTTAACAATTGAGGCATGAACCAGTTATCCACTTTTTCATCGTCATTTAAAAAGCTGTAAAACTCTTGTTTATCATCAGCAACTTTCGATAAATCACACATATCCGTTGCAAGCCAGTAAATACAATCATCATATCCTATAAAGAACAGATCGCCCAGCTTTGATATCATTAAAATTTCCTTGAAATCTTTTATCAACCATAACCAGGTATCCATTAAGCCGGCAGCATTTATACCGTTTAAATTTATTATAAGCTCATCTAAATAGTAATCCATATAAGTTAGATTGTTAACACCTACTCTCAAAGTTAATATCCCTTCTGAGGTTTTTGCTTTTTACTCCCCAAAGTTTTACCGACGATATCACTTTTTTACCGGTATTTCTCCGATGTTTTACTGCCGTTCACCGATAACCGCACTTGCTTCGCCTAATAAACCTAACGGCAGGGTGCCTTTTGTGTGCAATTTTGGATCACTAAACAACAACAAATAAATGCCATGAAAACTTTACTCGCAATTCAATTGATCCATTTAGTTATGAAAGCCGCGGAACATGCCGTTGTTATCGTTCATTCTATAGGTCATTTAATAAAATAATGTCCCGGCACCCCGAGGGATGGTTCTTTCACCTTTGATAAATCAATAACCCAAAACGCATGTTATCTTAAAAAGGTACAGCGTATGAAAAAAGGAGATGAAGTAACCTGGAAATGGGGAAAATCCCAAGCTGAAGGCCATATCGTTAAAAAGCATGATAAGCCGGTAAGCAAAACTATAAAAGGCGCAAAAGTTAAACGCAATGCCAGCAAACAGGAGCCGGCTTATGAAATTGAACAGAAAAACGGCAGCAAAGTGCTGAAATCTGAAAGTGAAATAAAGGCTCCCTGATTGGAGGAACTTTTGCAAAGGGTATTGCAAGCCTGGATGATAATCATTCGGGCTTTTTTGTGCGTTGAGTCGCTTAAATCCCTGGCCTCTGAATTCGAATGATATTAGGTGTGGAGGGCTTGTCATCCTGAGTGTTTAAATCCGGAGGCCTCTGAAGGTGAAATGACAAAAGAGGGCCTGTCAGTCTGAGCCTGTCGAAGACTCGCGCAGAGGCCTGCCCACCATGCTTCGACGGGCTACCCATGACACCCTTTTTTATCTTCCAATCCGCTTTCACCGTAAAAATTGCGCACTTCGCCGAAAAACTCATGGTTATTTCATGAATGTGATGCATTTTTACCCTATGACAAAACAACCTATCATCACTGTAAACAACCTGGTAAAAAACTATGGCGATTTTGCAGCCGTTAAAGGCATTAGTTTTGAAGTTTACGAAGGCGAGATCTTCGGCCTGCTTGGCCCCAACGGTGCCGGTAAAACCACTACCCTCGAAATTATTGAAACCCTTCGCGATAAAACATCCGGCAGCATCATTGTTGATGGCTTCGACATTGAAACCGATGCCGACAGCATCAAAAAACGTATAGGCGTACAGTTACAAGCCGCCGGTTATTACCCCAACCTCAACCTGTCGGAGTTGATCGTATTGTTTTCGGGCCTGTACGGTATCGACAAAACACCGATGGAGATGCTGGAAAAAGTTGCCCTTACCGATAAAGCAAAGGCTAAATATAAAGACCTTTCCGGGGGCAAAAACAGCGTTTTTCTATCGCCACTACATTAATCAATAACCCAAGGATCATATTTCTGGATGAGCCCACAACCGGCCTAGACCCGCAGGCCCGCCGTAACCTTTGGGATTTGATCCGCGAGATCCGCGACCAGGGAACCACTGTAGTGATCACTACCCACTATATGGATGAAGCCGAAGTACTATGCGACCGTGTTGCCTTTGTCGACGGCGGCTACATCATTGGCATTGATACCCCCGACCATTTTATCGACGAGCTTGTAGCCACAGGCTTTGAACGCAAAAAGCAGGTAAAACTGGCCAACCTGGAGGATGTATTCATTAATTTAACCGGCAAGGAATGGCGGGAAGGATAGCTCCCCAGCCCCCTGACGGGGGAGCCAGTATGCAGTTTTGAGTTTGCAGTTAGCACTCTAAAATGCTCCATGCCCCAATGACGCTGACAGGCAAAATGACTCAATGACCTAATGACGCCTAATGGCAAATGACATAAAAGGATGAACAATAAATACAGCAATACAAAAGCAACCCTGGCCATTGCCAAAGCCAGTTTCCGGTCGATATTACGCAGCCCTTCGGCGGTGGTGTTTACGCTGGCTTTCCCATTAATATTTATCATTGTTTTTGCTAATATTGGGGGTGGCGGTATGTCGATAGATGTGGGCGTAGCCAAAGGCAGCGATACATCCGCCAATAACCCGGTTTACACTGCGCTTAAAAAAACAAGATCATGCACCTTATCCATGATCAAACGGCTGATGAAATGAGCAAAAACCTGGCAAAAGGTAACCTTGATGCAATACTTGATCTTAAACCCTTTGCTCCCCCTGCTTCGATGACCGTTCATGTACAGTACAGCCAGGCATCGGGCGATAAAGGAAGTGTATTAAAATCAGCCCTGAACAACATTTTTTATCGTATTCAGTCGGAAGAATTGAAACGCATTCAGTCGTACACCACAGTTAAAGTCCCCAACCTGATCGACCTTAAAGAAGAAACCATAAGCGGCCGCCCATATAAATACATCGATTTTATTTTACCCGGCCAACTGGGCTTTTCGTTGCTAAGCAGTGGTGTTTTTGGTACAGCTTTCGTATTTCTGAGCTTACGGTTAACATTGGTTATCAAACGCTTTTTTGCAACCCCGGTTAAACGTTACAGCATTGTTTTGGGCGAGGCTATTGCGAGGCTGGCCTTTTCCCTGTTAGGTTCGTTATTTATTATACTGGTTGGGCATTACATGTTTGGTTTTACGCTGATCCACGGCGTAACAACTGTACTAAATATGATGGTACTTTCGGCCATCGGGTTGATCATTTTCATGGGATTCGGCTTTACTGTATCTGGCATCGCCAAAAACGAAAGTTCGGTGCCGCCGCTTTCCAATATTATCACATTGCCGCAGTTCCTGCTTTCGGGCACTTTTTTTCCATCACCGCCTTCCCCAACTGGCTGCAATATATCAGCAAGGTATTACCGCTTACCCATTTAAACGATGCCATGCGCAAAGTGGCTTTTGAGGGCGCGGGTTTAGGTGACGTTACACACCAGTTACTGATTCTTTTTGCCTGGTTTATCGGAATCTATGCGGTGGCCGTAAAAACGTTTAAGTGGGAATAGCAGGAAAGATGCAGGATTTGAGATTTCCGAATAACCGCGCTTGACGCCTTTTTGCTTCGTACTACCCCAAATTTTAAAATCCAGACTTACGAAGTTTTAGAAACTTTGTAAGTCTCAACCATATTACCACCAGAATCTAAACCCAAATACTTAACATTATTTTAACATTAACGGTGTTAATATTAACATTAATATAACATTTAGGAAATATATTTGCAGAAATAATCTCTGCAATGACAATCAAGTCCGTCAATTCCATCGCTTTAGTGCTCTTTTTATTAACTATATGTTCAATTACTGTTAAGGCGCAAGATTCAAAAGTAGGCACCTGGGGCATAGTAACCGTAGTTTTGCCGGGCGATAGTTCCCACAAATGGGGTGGTTATACCGAGTTTCAAACCCGTACCAATAATGTATTCAGCCAGTTTCAATATTATGAGGTTAAGGCTGGTGTGAGTTATGATATAGACAGAAACTTTACCGCGCTTTTAGGTACCGGCCGCTACACTACTTTTGATTATATGGATATTGGTAAAGGCCCTACAACTACCGAAACCCGTTTTTGGGAACAGATTACCAGCAACCAGTTCCTGTACCGCATAAAATTGGAACACCGCTATCGGGTAGAGCAGCGCTGGGTTAACGGCGATTACCGTAACCGTTTCCGCTATAGACTTAACGTATTTGTGCCTTTAAACAGTACCAAAATTGAAGCCAAAACCTGGTTCATTTCTGTTTTCGACGAAGTATTCCTTAATAATAAGGTACCTAACTTTGAACGTAATCGGATATCGGCCGCAGTAGGTTATCAGTTTGATAAATCGTGGATCTTACAGACTGGCTGGATCAACCAATATAATTATTCGGCTGCCGCTAAAAGCGATAAGGACAATATTATGCTCATCCTGATGTACCGCATCCAGCGTAAAAATGCCGTGCAGCGTGAGCACGTCCCTACTACGAGCGATTAATCACCATTGAGTGGGATGATTACGTTGATTTTATTTCTGGGATTACACTGATTCTTTTTCTGATTACACCGATTTTTTTAAACTGAATTAAAAAACCTACTCCCGGTTGCCGTGTCTCCACGGCAACCAAATTTCAAACCTTCCCCGGTTGCCGTGGAAACACGGCAACCGGGGAAGCAAGGAAAGAAAAATCCTATAAATCATAAAAATCCACCCAAATCCCGGTTCAGACATCCGTTTTCATGAAAAAACCACTCATTCTATATTAATTTCATGTTAAATCGCATCATTAATTGCCTATAATCGTTACAAATACAAAATTTCAATTGCGTTTTCCTTATTTAGGCATTAACTTAGCCGCCGTTATTAATAGTATTCATTCAAACCACACTCTGACAATTCACTATGAGCATAATAATTGATGTGCATGCCCGCCAGATCTTAGATTCGCGCGGTAACCCTACTATTGAGGTAGAAGTTTTAACCGAGAACGGCGCATTTGGTCGCGCTGCTGTACCTTCAGGTGCATCAACCGGCGTTCACGAAGCTGTTGAGCTTCGCGATAACGACAAATCAAAATACATGGGCAAAGGCGTTTTAAAAGCCGTTGAAAATGTAAACGAAGTTTTGGCTCCTGAATTAAAAGGTATCGATGTGTTTGAACAAAATGCTATCGACGCTTTAATGATTGAAATTGACGGTACCGAAAACAAAGGTAAAATTGGTGCCAACGCTATATTAGGCGTTTCATTAGCTGTAGCTAAAGCTGCTGCCCAGGAAAGCCGCCAACCTTTATACCGCTACATTGGTGGTGTAAATGCTAACACGCTGCCAATCCCGATGATGAACATCGTTAACGGTGGTTCACACTCTGATGCCCCTATCGCTTTCCAGGAATTTATGATCATGCCGGTTGGCGCTCCTTCATTCTCTGAGGCTTTACGTTGGGGTACCGAAGTATTCCACAACCTGAAAAAATTCTTCATGACCGCGGTTTATCAACTGCAGTAGGTGATGAAGGTGGTTTTGCTCCAACTTTTGAAGGTACTGAAGATGGTGTTGAAACCATTTTAAAAGCTATTGAAAAAGCAGGGTACAAAGCCGGCGAAGATATCTTCATCGCTTTTGACTGTGCTGCATCTGAATTTTACAAAGACGGTAAATACGACTATACTAAATTTGAAGGCGAAAAAGGTGCTATCCGCACCAGCGCTGAGCAGGCTGATTACCTTGCCGAATTAGTTGAGAAATACCCTGTTATTTCTATCGAAGACGGTATGGCAGAAGACGATTGGGAAGGCTGGAAAATCTTAACCGACAAAATCGGTAAAAAAGTACAGTTAGTAGGTGACGATTTATTTGTAACCAACACTAAACGTTTACAAAGAGGTGTTAGCGAAGGTATTGCTAACTCAATCCTGGTAAAAGTAAACCAAATCGGTTCACTAACCGAAACTATCAACGCGGTTACTTTAGCTCAAACTAACGGTTTCACCTCAGTAATGAGCCACCGCTCTGGCGAAACTGAAGATTCAACCATTGCTGACCTTGCTGTTGCATTAAACTGCGGCCAGATCAAAACCGGTTCGGCTTCACGTTCAGACAGGATCGCTAAATACAACCAGTTATTACGTATCGAAGAAGAATTAGGCTCTAACGCTAAATTCATCGGTAAAGATTTCAAATACTTTAAAAAGTAATTTTTGACGATATGAAAGGCCATCTGTGTAAAGCAGGTGGCCTTTTTTGTTTTAGCTAAAAAAAGAGGGCCGTCACCCTGAGCCCGTCGAAGGGTCGCGCGCAGAGGCCTACCCACATGCTTCGAGTACCTACCCATGACAAGATAAAAAATGTGGTTTTTCGCAGCAGATCAGCTTCGGGTGAAAACGAGCAGAACGATGCTGGCGGTGCCATGGCAAGTTTTTGCAGAAGCGGAGGCATTGCGTGCGAATCGGGGCAAAATAATTGCAGCCCGTGGTTCTATTCGTTTTGCAGGGTGAAGGCCGCGCCGATGGCTATGGGGCCAGATTGTGCGCAAAGAAGCCTCTCTGCTGCAAGCCTTTTTGGTTACTTTTGTGGCGACAAAAGTAATTGGCCCCGCGCGGCCAGGAGCGCGACGATGTAAGTCAAATACTAATGAAGCCCGTTACCAGCCTGTCGGGGGTTGCTTCATTCCTTACAGCAATGACGTGACGCAGATGTCATTTTACCTTCAGAGGCCACCGGATTTAAACACTCAGCATGACACCTTGATAGATGTGCATTGTTATAGTTATCTATCTCAATCACCTATTTTTTCATACCTTTGCCTCCTGCAACTAAAGCCATATAATTAAACTAAGGCAACCACGTTATAATAACTTGTTAAAATAAACTAATGAACAAAAAAGGGATTTTGAGGATATTGGGTATAGTGCTGGTATTAGTTTTAAGCATCGGGCTTGACAGGGTTACTAAAATTTACGTTAGGGAGCATATTCACATCACCGATAACATTTTTGTTATCAAAAACTTTTTCACCATTCTGCATGCCGAAAACACGGGAGCTTTTTTAAGTCTTGGCGATTCGCTGCAAAACCCATGGAAATTCATACTGCTATCGTTGCTGCCTTTACTGGCCCTTGCCTTTGGCGTTTTTTATGTCATGCTAAAACCGTCGATAGGTAAATTAACCACCACAGGTATCGTTTTGGTTATTGCCGGTGGTGCAGGTAATTTATACGACAGGGTGCTATACGGCAGTGTAACAGACTTTATGCACATGAACTTCGGGATCTTTCAAACCGGCGTATTCAACGTGGCCGATGTATCTATTATGATAGGTATGGGCTTAATCCTGTTGGAATCATGGCAAAAAGATCGTAAGGCCAAAAAGGAACAAGGAACCCCTGATACCGAAACGCTGGCAGCCTAATCCGGTGCAGTTCTTGCTCTTAAAAATTTCTTAACAATAAAAAGCGTATCTTTGCAGCTAATTACCCGTTCGCTTACGGTTTTGAGCCCAGCAAACTCTTCAGATCCGCTTATGCTTTCGCGTTAGCACATTATATATTACAAACAATCAGAATGTCATTCGAAAATTTAAATTTAATTGAGCCCATCCTCAAGGCTTTAAAAACAGAGGGATATACCACACCTACTCCAATACAGGCACAAGCCATTCCTATCATATTACAACACCGGGACTTATTGGGCTGTGCCCAAACCGGTACAGGCAAAACAGCGGCCTTTGCTATCCCCACCCTGCAATTATTACACCAGGACAGGATAGCCCACAAAGAGCAAAAAACCATTAAAGCATTGGTTTTAACCCCAACCCGCGAGCTTGCCCTTCAAATTGGCGAAAGTTTTACCAATTATGGCAAACATACCGGCCTTAAAAACCTGGTTATATTTGGTGGTGTATCACAAAACCCGCAGGTTGATGCTTTGCGCCGCGGTGTTGATATTTTAGTGGCAACACCGGGCCGTTTGCTGGATTTAATGAACCAGCGTTATGTTCACCTGGAGCATGTTAAATTCCTGATACTGGATGAAGCCGACCGTATGTTAGATATGGGCTTTGTTAACGATGTTAAAAAGATCATAGCTAAAGTACCGGCAAAAAGGCAAACATTGTTCTTTTCGGCCACCATGCCAAAAGAGATCCAAAGCCTGGCAGATAGTATCCTGAATAACCCCGAAAAAGTTGAAGTTACCCCGGTTTCATCAACTGCGGATACCATTCAGCAAGCAGTTTATTATGTGGATAAGGGAGATAAGAAATCGTTGCTGATCCATATCCTGAAAGATAAGGACATTAAAACCGTTTTGGTATTTACCCGTACCAAACACGGTGCAGATAAAGTGGTTAAAGACCTGAACCGTGTAGGTATCACTGCCGAAGCCATCCACGGTAATAAATCACAAAATGCAAGGCAGCGTGCTTTAACTAACTTTAAAAACCGCACAACCCGAGTATTAATAGCTACAGATATCGCGGCCCGTGGTATTGATATTGATGACCTTACCCATGTTATCAACTACGAGTTGCCAAACGTACCCGAAACTTATGTACACCGTATTGGCCGTACGGGCCGGGCTGGTGCCAATGGCATAGCATTTTCATTTTGCGATGCTGAAGAGCTGGAATTTTTGAAAGATATCCACAAGCTAATAGCCAAACAGATTCCGATTGAGGAAGGTCATCCATACCCGCTTAGTCCGGCAGCTATGGCAGCTAAAATAAACGAAGCGCCTAAAAAAGGTGGCTCGGGCGGCGGCCAGCGTGGCGGCCGGGGCGGCAACCGCAGGTCAGGAGGTGGCGGCAATAACCGTCCGGGCGGTAACGGCCGCTCAGGCGGCAATAAAAGATCAGGCGGCAGCCGTTCAGAGGCTGGTCGCGGCGGAGCCAGCGGTATGAGTGGAGCTAAAAGAGGATAAATATTAAGTTGATTAAGTGAATGATTGATTAAGTGAGTAGTTATAATCTCCGAAAACCAACCACTCACCTAATCAACTCAATCAACCATTCACCGCAAAAAACTTTCCTGTTAATAAGTTAATAAGCATATTTGTAACGGTCGAAAAAATTAAATAGCTTTAAATGAAAATTATCCAGCCGGTATCAATGAAACGCCTTATAGATCTTTTCAAGAACAAGTTTTTCCTGGTTACCATTGCTTTTGTGGTGTGGATGATATTTTTTGACAGGAACGATCTTTTTTCGCAATACCAATACCACCAGCAGGTTAAAAAACTAAGGCTCGAGCGCGATTTCTACAAAGCCCAAACCGACCAGGTGACCAAAGAGCTTAAAGAATTAACCACCAACCCACAGCAAATGGAAAAATTTGCCCGTGAAAAGTACCTCATGAAAAAAGCCAATGAGGATGTTTACGTGGTAATCCCGGAGACGAGGGAGAAGTAAAGTGTAGTAAAGCTGGGGCCCGTGCGATTCCCTCCACTGGAACCTACTGTGTACATATCTTTTTAACGTTATCATTAATAGAAAAGAATGTCATTTCGACGAGATCAAGGGTGGGATTTGCGCCCCGGAGGCGAGGAGAAATCTTCTACGCCTTGCTTTTACAGGTACAGTGTAGAGCTTGATGTAGAAGATTTCTCTTTCGCTACACCGCTCAAGCCCCCCAGCTCTATCGAAATGACATTGAGAAGAAATAAACAGTGGCTTGAAATCGCACATGCCCCGCTTTTTTCTTTCTTCCCCTGCCTCTTACTTCTTGCGGTCTTGACTCTACTACCTTACACTTCCCCTTCCCGCTTCCTCAAAAACCACTCGGTTGATAATAGCAGCAGGATCAACCCAAACAGCCATTTCAGATCTATCAAATCGCTGTAATGCTTATCTTCATAAACCACCGTTTTGATGTTCTCATTTTTGCGGATCAGGTCGGCAAGCTGGCTTAGCTGCGATGGTTTGATCATTTGCCCGCCGCTTTGTTTGGCCAGGGTATTAAGCAATGTATGATTAGCAGCGCTTTGGCGGGTTTCGAGGTTAAGCGGTTTTATGGTTAATTGTCCGGTAGCTTTAAACTCCTGTTTGCCGTTTTGGGTTGATGCATTGTAGGTGTATTCGCCTATGGGGAGGGTACCCGCATCAAGTTGATAGCTTTGCCCGGTACGTGTAAACAGGAAGCTATAGTTTTTTCCGGCCGTGCTTTTCAGCTCTATCTTCACATCAGGGATGTTAATCAACTCAAGGGCTTCATTATATAACTCGGCATTAAGGATCACGTTTTCCCCTTCATCAAATACATTACGGGCCGGATAAACACGAAAACGCTGACGGTTTGCGTTGGCAGTTAAATACTGTACCGTTTGGCTCAGCAATTCGTCAATAGCGTTGCGGTTACCATAGTTTTGATATTCGGCCAGTTGCCAGCGCCACAGCCCTTCGCCGGTTAATACGGCTATACGCCGGCCAGCCTCATCGCCAAAGGCCAGTAAAGGATAGGTAGTAGCTACAGTCCCGATCTTTTGTTTCAATAAAACTGAAGCACCTGCAGCGGTTCCATAACCGCCGAACGGCGCTATTAATGGCGGAAAGGCGGTAATCTTTTTTCGCGCTGAATCTGAGAGGGTGAAAGCCGTAAAATCATTAGTTGGCAGGGGCATCACTTCCTGGGTTTCAGCACGGCCTGCGCTTATGCGCACCGTGTTTTGCTCACTGTTAACGGCCTGCAGGTTACTTTGTGAACCAACGATATACCAAACCGGTGTTTTGCTCTTAGCAATAAAGCTTTTTACCGGCGGGTATTCGCCTGCCGAAAGCTGGTACAGGATCACCAGGCTATAATCTGCCGGTTTAATGCTTGCAGCATCAGCAAGTGAACTTGCCTTTACCTCAAAGTTTTTATTGGTTTCGATAGCCTGCTTAATCACCGTTAAATCGGGATGCGGACCGTTGTATAACAGCAGCACCTTTTGCCGGGCATCAAGCACTTCCACATAAATAGTTTCGGTATTGTTTTGGATGGATAGCTCGTTCTTAACAGGAGCAATGCTGATAGTATATTTTCTGATGCCTTTTTTAGCTGCGTTCAGCTTTATGGGGACGATTTTTTTAAAATCGTTTGCGGTTACCGCAATGCTTTGGGCGTACACCTGTTTACCATCTTCGGTAACCGACAGGTTCATACTTTCGCCCTTGCTTTGGTAGGCCGTGGCAAGCACTTCTATCACAAAATCATTTCCTAAAAAGGCCGTTTTGTTATAGTTTACATTTCCGATGAGCAGATCGCGCTTAGCCGTAGTATCGCCAAGGGCTATGGTGTAAATACTGGTTTTGATATTCCTGGCCTCATATTGCGGATCATTACCCTGGTTGTATAAACCGTCAGTTGCCAATATCAGCGCACCGATGTTTTGATTAGTGAACCTGTCGTTAAGCTGGTGCAACGCGCCTGCTATATCGGTTTGCTTACCATTAAATTTTTTTGAAAGACTGGGATGCAGGGCTTTGTCAAAATTAAACTCCTGCACATCATACTTGTCGCCAAGTTCCTGTTTTAGTTTAGCCAGATCATCGACAAAGACAGATGAGTTAAAGCCTGCAGGTTTAAAAGTATTGATGGACGATGAATTATCCTGCGCAATAAGCACTAAAGGCTTTTGCGGCTCATATTTAACCGATTTTACCAGGGGAGAGATGAGCAGCACCGTTATGAAAAACACGGTAACCGCGCGGATAGCGGTAAGGACATAGCGTAAGTTTTTACCAAGATCAACCGGCTTGCGATACATGAGCCAGGCATATGCCAAGCCAAGCAATAAACCGGCAGGCAACCACCATCCCGAAACAGAACCCCATGTAAGTGAAAACATTTGTAGCTATAGTATCATCAGGGCGCAGATCATCCGGCCCAATAAACATTACCTGCAAAATGCGAAATTATTGTGAAAGGAGGGGAATAAGTTTTAAACCTCACCCAACCCTCTCCAAAGGAGAGGGCTTAAAAGCTTTTTCAAGTCTCCCCTTTTGGGGGAGATTTAGAGGGGTGCATTCTTACAACATACCACCATCAACAGGGATAACCTGTCCGGTGATGTAAGCGGCCATATCAGATGCAAGGAATACACAGGCATTGGCTACGTCCTCAGTTTCACCCGCGCGTTTAAGCGGAATACCTGCTGCCCAGCCTTCAACAACTTTAGGGTCGAGCACTTCGGTCATTTCGGTGCGGATAAAGCCCGGGGCAACTACGTTGGTACGGATGTTACGTGAGCCCAGTTCTTTAGCTACTGATTTAGAGAAACCAATGATACCTGCTTTTGAGGCAGCATAGTTGGCCTGGCCGGCATTGCCCTGCACACCAACAACCGAGCTCATGTTAATGAATACACCTTTACGGTTTTTCATCATGATTTTTGAGGCAGCCTTGGTAACATTAAATATCGATTTCAGGTTTACGTCGAGCACTTCGTCCCAGTTTTCTTCGGTCATGCGCATCAGCAAACCGTCTTTAGTGATACCGGCATTGTTGACAACAATATCAAGCGTACCGAAATCAGCAACAATATCGGTAATCAGTTTATCAGCCTCGTCAAATTTGGAAGCATCAGAACGGTAACCTTTTACTTTAGTGCCAAAACTTTGCAGCTCCTGCTCAAGGGCCTGGCCTTTTTCAACAGACGACAAATAAGTGAAAGCTACATTAGCGCCATGCTCGGCAAATTTTTCGGCAATCTTGCGGCCTATTCCTTTTGACGCGCCGGTAACCAACGCGGTTTTTCCTTCTAATAATTTCATAATTAAAGTATATGATTTCAGGGCGGTGAAGTTAGGTATTTAGTTGGAAAGTTGAAAAAGTCCATGGTCGATGGGCCATAGTCCATGGCACTTAATTTTGGCTATGGTCTATCGACTATGGTCCATCGACTTAAAAACTATTTCAAATACTCCGCTGGTATCGGGTTATCCTTGCGCTCACCGTCATAAAACCATGCCAGAATCCAGAAACGGGTGCCATCGTTAAAGAGTTCAATGCTGTTGATGCCGCGCTCGGTTACAGGGCCGTCGGCTGTGTTGCGCGATTCATAGGTACTCCATACATGGTAAATACTGCCAAATTTTTCAACGCGGCGGGCTATCTCCCGCTCATCAAAACCATTTTTTGACAATGATGGGTCGGCCAGTTTGTGGTATTCCTTCAACGTCATATAGCTAAACTGCTGTTTGCCTTGTTTATCGGTATAGCCTGCACCAACATGAGCATTGGCAATATGCAGCAGGCTGTCGCGCTCATAGCTTACCTTTTCGCCTTTCTTAACCGAGACCACATCGTAATAAGCTTTCATGATGCCATCAAGCGTGCTTACGTTATCTCCGTATTTGGTAATAACCTGCGAATGCGCGGGAAAAGTGATAGCAATGGTAATTATAGCGATGAGCAGCGGCAGGATATTCTTTTTCATACGGATGATGATTTTGTATAAATCAGATTTTAAATGAATTAACAAAAAATATCCGGGATATTATAGGCCAGAATAACTGAAAGTTTTAAAATAAAAATGTCATTTCGACGGAGCGGTAGAGATCAGTGCGTCGGGGCGAAAGAGAAACCTTACACGCCTAAACCAGCTTTAAGCATAGCGTAGAAGATTTCTCCTCGCAGCCACCGCTTATGGCCTTTATGCTCGTCGAAATGACATTCTTCTATAAGAAGTTTAACTTAAAAAGTAGTATTCAGCGACACTCCATAGGTCCGCGGGTTGCCTAAGTGTGTCGCGCCGAAATCATAGGCATAATCAATGTATTTTTTGTCGGCGATATTGCTTTCCCAAAAGAACAACCCAAACCTTTTGGTGCTTACACCTACCCTCGCGTTGAACTTGTTGTAGCCTTTTTGTTTTATCTGGTTTGCCAGGTCGAAATACTGATCGCCAAGATAGCGCCACTCGCCGCGGGCAATCAATTTAGTTTTCAGCAGCCCGCCCAGATCATAGCCATATTGCAGGGCCAGCATGCTGGTGATGTTAGGCGTATAAATTTGCTTGTTGCCTTTTAAATTCACTTCTTCACCATTGCTGCCAACTACTAAAGTAGTATAACGGGCGTGGGTGTAACCAAAATTGTAATCAAACTCCAGGCCTTTAATTGGGGTGGCGTTAATTTCGGCCTCGATACCTTTGCTGCTTAACTTGCCTGCGTTTTTGGTAATGGTAATAGCATCAGGCAATACCAGTGTTGGTACCTGGGCATCGGTAACGCGGGTGTAAAACGCGGTTACGTTTACACGGATCCGATTATCTAAAAAGTCGTTTTTTGATCCTACTTCAAAATTATTGCTGTACTCGGGCTTGAAAGAATAAAGCGGCGGAGAAGAAGGATCAGAACCTAATTCGGTAATGCCCCCGCACGAAAACCGCGGCTGTAAGTAGCAAACAGGTTATTATGTGCTGATACATGATAAGCCAGGCTAACCTTAGGCGTAAATGCTTTATAGTGCGCCGTTGATGAAGTATCCGAGCGGGTAACAACCGACTCGCCGCCCTTTGGCAGGAACTCGCCCATTACGTTTTCCTTTTTATGCTCGTAGTCATAACGCAAACCAGCTGTGATATCAAACTGCTCATTCACGGCATAAGTAGCCTGTCCGTAAACAGCTATGCCATAGTTTCGGTCGGTATTGGTATTGATACTGGTAAAATCAGTCATCGGTGAGCCAACAGCGCCGGCATCGTCACCAAAGTAAGTACCCTGCCTGTTTGGCGCATAGTGATAAAAGCCATAAGTACCGGCTGCCCATTTCAATTTTGAGGTTGATGATGCCGGCGAAGTAAAGCGGAACTCCTGAATGGTGGTTTTTACCTTGTTCCATTTGCCGCCATAATTATTTATGATAGATACGGCGTCGATAGGAGAAAAATCGCCATCGATAGGTGTGGTATAATAGCGGTTGTTTACCTGGTAGGATGTTTGCGAAGTGAAATTAAAATCATTGCCGCTGTAGTTGGCCGTTAATGATGACTGAAAAGTATTATCAACCATTTTAGTCGTAGCGTTCTGGTTAACCTCAAAAGGATGGCTTAAAGCATCATCAGGCGAACCTGCTAAGGTGAACGCGCCGTTGTTGCGGTTGTTGTAGTTTTTTACATTCAGCGTAAAGGCCAGTTTGGGGGTAGCCAAAAACTTCAGGTAGTAGTTACCCAAAAAGTAGTGCTGTTTATCAAAATGGGTATTGTTAAATGTATTGGTATAAAAACCATTAAAGCCAGAATATATTCCTGCTACGCCTAAATAGAATTTATCTTTTACCAGCGGCGCTTTAATACCTAACGTATAGCGTTGCTGATTGTAGTTACCCACATCAACACCGGCAAAACCGCTCAGGGTGTTTGATGGCTGCTTGGTGATCACATTGATAACACCGCCGGTAGCATTACGGCCATAAAGCGTTCCCTGCGGGCCGCGAAGCACTTCTATCCTATCCACATCCAGCAATTGGGGGATATAGGTATCCAGTCCGTATTGGTTTACACCATCAACATAGGTTGCAACGGCGGGGTCATATGATGTGGTAACAATACCGCGGATGCCGGTAACGGTACGGCCATCGCCGGGGGCGCCCGAGTTTAAGTTAGGTACAATGGCAGTAAGATCCTTTAAATCCCAAAGCCTGTAATCCTGGATTTGTTTGGCCGAGAGCGTTGAAATACTGAATGGTACACGTTGGGCCTGTTCTTCTGTTTTTTGCGCCGATACTGTAACCTCATCCAACTGGTTGCTGGCATCATTCAACTGAATTGTTATTGGGCGACTGGTACCGATTATAATTACCGGGATATTTTTAGCCGCATAGCCAATAGCGCTGATATGCAAGGTATATTTCCCGGCAGTTATGCTTTTTAAAATAAATTTTCCGCTTCTGTCGGCGCTGGTTTGGTAGTTGGTATTGAGCAAATACACCGTAGCGCCCGCGATAGGCTGGTTCTTGCTATCGGTAACGGTGCCCGAAAAGTCGCCCCTGGTTTGGCTCCGGGCCGAAAATGCAATAACAACAAATAATAAAGTAAATAATTTACGCATAAAACAGGTATAAATGTGCACAGATCACACATTGTAATCGATTGTCAATATTAGCAAATGACAAACAATTAACAGTTACGGACACATAAATATTACTTAATTATGTAAAAAATATATTGTGTAATTATAGTTACGTTGTCAGGGCCTGCGCGCGGTTATTCAAGTGTAAAATCACGTCTCAACCGCGACTTCTAAAACGGTTGATCATATTATGCCCGGGATAGTTCATCGGGCTTAACTCATGAAAAACATCAAATCATATAAATCAAAAAAGGCCGTATCCAAAAACAAGTGATGCGGCCTCTCATATTTTCAAAGCAAAAACCTTTCAGCTTTCGCCTTTATGCTTTAACCTTAAAAAGATTAATAACGGTAATATTCCGGTTTAAACGGACCTTCAACCGTTACGCCGATGTACTCAGCCTGGTCCTGGTCAAGTACTTCCAGCTCAACACCGATTTTTGCAAGGTGCAGGCGGGCTACTTTTTCGTCCAGGTGTTTTGGCAGGGTGTAAACTTTGTTTTCATAAGCGGCACCATTTGTCCAAAGCTCTAACTGAGCTAAAGTTTGGTTGGTGAACGAGTTACTCATTACAAAGCTTGGGTGACCGGTAGCGCAACCTAAGTTAACCAAACGGCCTTCGGCTAACACAATAACGTCTTTACCTTCAATGGTATATTTATCAACCTGTGGTTTAATTTCCACTTTGGTATTGCCATAAACACCGTTTAACCAGGCCATGTCAATCTCGTTATCAAAGTGACCGATGTTACAAACGATTGCTTTATCTTTCAACGCGCGGAAGTGCTGCTCGCGAACAATGTTCTTGTTGCCTGTAGCAGTAACCACGATATCAGCTTCAGTGATAGCAGTGCTTAGTTTTTTAACTTCAAAACCTTCCATTGCAGCCTGTAAAGCACAGATCGGGTCGATCTCGGTAACAATAACACGTACGCCGGAATTGCGTAAAGAATCGGCCGAACCTTTACCAACATCGCCATAACCGCAAACAACGGCCACTTTACCGGCCATCATCACGTCGGTAGCGCGACGGATAGCGTCAACCAATGATTCGCGGCAACCGTATTTGTTATCAAATTTTGATTTGGTAACCGAATCGTTAACGTTAATAGCTGGCATTGGCAGGGTTCCTGCTTTCATGCGCTCATATAAACGGTGTACGCCGGTGGTAGTTTCTTCTGATAAGCCTTTGATAGCAGCAACCAGCTCAGGGTATTTATCCAATACCATGTTGGTTAAATCACCGCCATCATCAAGGATCATGTTAAGCGGCTGGCGGTCTTCGCCAAAAAATAAAGTTTGTTCAATGCACCAGTCAAATTCTTCGGCATTCATGCCTTTCCAGGCGTAAACAGAAATGCCGGCGGCAGCAATAGCAGCAGCAGCATGATCCTGCGTTGAGAATATATTACATGACGACCAGGTAACTTCGGCACCAAGGGCAATCAGGGTTTCAATTAAAACAGCGGTTTGGATGGTCATGTGCAAACAACCGGCAATCCTTGCGCCTTTAAGCGGCTGGCTTGGGCCGTACTCTTTACGTAAAGCCATTAAGCCGGGCATCTCAGCCTCAGCCAGTTCAATTTCCTTCCGGCCCCACTCTGCCAGCGACAGATCTTTTACTTTGTATTTAACGAATGCAGTTTCTACTGATGACATATCGATTTTATTTTGAGAGTGCAAAGTTAACTGATATCCTTGTGAAAATGAAATGTTTGGTTTTCATTGACAAGAACGGGCAATTGTGCTATTTAGCAGCAAGAACTTAAAAAAGCTATCTATGCCTGTAACTGCTTTTGCACCTCTCCCTGCTGCATGGTCAGGTTACCATTATAAACCCCGCCATTTTCAACGGCCAGGTTCTGTGTTTTGATGTCGCCGGTTATGCGGCCTGTAGCTTTTATTTCAAGCGAGGAGGTATTAATATCGCCCCTTACCGTGCCATAAACAAAGATCTCTTTGGTACTTATATTTCCCTTAACCTCTCCCTTTTCGCCAAGGATCAGGCCCTCATCAACCATTACATCGCCGTTAACAAGTCCGTCGATCCGTGCAAAAGCCGGGGCTTTCAGGTTACCTTCTAATACACTGCCTTCGCTAATGAGGGTCGAGATTGCCTGTAAATCAAGCGCAACTTTATCTTTTTTAGAAAAAATAGCCATGTTTTTAAAGTCTTAACTTCTAAGTCCGAAGTCGATAGTTCTAAATCTGCATCATAATAATCCATGGTCAACTTCCGACTCAGGACTTAAGACTTCCGACTTAACAAACTTCCTGCTTAGAACTTATTTATTCAGGGTTAAAAAATTTACCGGGTTAACCGGCTTCCCGTTTTTACGTACTTCATAATGCAGATGTGCCCCCGTTGAGTGCCCGGTTGAACCTACCTTGCCTATGTTATCACCAACGGTAACCTGCTGCCCTACCTTCACTTCAATTTTTGAAAGATGGCCGTACAAGGTCTCCAGGTTGTTAATATGCTGAATCCTGACACATTTACCATATCCACCGGCCCATCCAGCAAAAACAACTTTGCCGCTGGCCGTACATTTTACTGCATCGCCCCGGTTACCTTTAAAATCAATACCAGGGTGAAACTCGGCATGTTCCGAATCAAAAGGATCGCTCCTGTAACCAAAAAATGAAGTAAACGAGCTGATCCTCGGATAGCCCATCGGGGTAAACGCAATAGTGCTTGTTAAACGCTTGAGGTAATCGTCATACAGACTGTAAGCTTCAGTATCGGGTAGTTTTACTCCTTCCCTGTTGCCATCGCCCCCGGTTCCTTTTACTGTGAAACCTTTAAGGCCGCGCCTTTTTAAATACTCATTTATAGTTTTAAGTTTACCCTCGATAGATTGAATGTACGACTGGGCAGTACCCTGCGTATTTACCTCTGCATTAACAACCGGCATGCTGCCTTTAAGTTTAGCTATCTGCGCCTGTAACTGCTGGTTTTCGGCCTCCTGTACAGTGCTTTTATGATGCAGGTAAAACACCAAACCACCAAGTACGGCTACAATAGCAGCTATGCTCCACGCGTAGTGTTTAAGCCTGTTAAGATGCTTGGTTTTTATTTGTAATGATTTTGTATGCTGTTGATTTTTGTTGATGATAACAACAGTGCTAATATCAGGTGTTTTAAGTTTCATCAAATTCAAAATAATTAGGGATATGCAAGTTAAAAATTACTGTTAATAAAACAATATTAAATGTATGTAAACAGGCTATCAATGAAATAGCCTCCTACGTTAATCGTCAACCAATTGTTATTATTGAGTTTTTATAAACGTAAACCAAGTATCATTTCTTATTTTTGTAACACTGATTTTATTGTAAAGCAAAAAAAATGATGTATCCGGAATATTTAGTAGCCCCGATGCGGGAAGATCTGACCAGGGTTGGTTTTGAAGAATTAAAAGATGCCGATGCTGTAAAAAACGCTATTGAAAGCGAAGGTACAGTATTTGTAATGGTTAACTCGGTATGTGGCTGTGCTGCGGCAAACGCACGCCCAGCTGCAAAAATTGCCGCCGCAAACGGCAAACATCCAGATAGACTGGTAACCGTTTTTGCAGGCATGGAAAAAGAAGCTGTTGATACCGCGCGTAACTATATGCTGCCTTACCCGCCATCGTCACCTGCCATGGCGCTGTTTAAAGATGGCAAGCTGGTGCATATAATTGAGCGCTACCAGATAGAAGGCCGCCCGGCACAAATGATTGCCGATAACCTGATTGACGCGTTTGAACAATACTGCTAATTGAGCTGAAGGCCGAAGGCTTAAAGCAGAAAGCTAAAAAACATAAAAGAGCTGAGGGAAAATCCTTCAGCTCTTTTGTTTTGTTATTCAAAATCCGAAATCAAAAATTAGATATCCGAAATCAAATCGATGTCGTTCTGCTTTTATTTATCGTCGTCGTTTTTGTCCTCATCCTCTTCATCATCGTCAAAATCATCGAAGCTGCCCATGTCTTCGTCATCCTCATTAAATTCGCCAAAAAAGCGGTCTTCATCAAACATCAGTTCTTCCATCTTTTCCTGTTCGGGCGTACTGGTGTCAAAGCGGATGGCCCAATTGTCGGGGATATCATAGCTTTTATCAAATCCCCTGATCCATTCTACAAAAACCAGGCGAAACTCCTCTACCTTTTCCCTCATCAACTGTACATAGTCCTCTTCATTAATTTTCACCATTGATGCAAAAGATACGGCATTAAACATATCCTGCACCGCAAGTTTAATGAGCACAGCATTTTGCATCCGCAGCGAATACAGGCTACCACCTTCGGCGCCGGCAATTTTTGCCTGGATCAGAGCGGCATTACTGCACATCTGTATGGCCAGATGTTCTTTCATGCTGTCTTCCTTTAATGATTCGGCAATTACATCCGCCAGGTCAAATAATTCCTGCGATTTTTGGTATACCGGGAGCTTTTCAAACTTTTCGAGTCTACGGGCCATGGGGTAAATTTACTACTTATAACACAAGTAGCCTCATATATAGTATTAAAGGCTTATTAAAAAAACTATCTTTGCCGCATGAACATTCTGATCCTTGGTTCGGGCGGAAGGGAAAGTGCCTTCGCCTGGAAAGTAGCCCAAAGCGCTCATTGCGACAAACTTTTTATTGCTCCCGGCAATGCCGGCACCACCCAATACGGTACAAACGTAAATATTAAAGTTACCGACTTTGAAGGCATTAAAGCACTTGTTTTAAAAGAGGATATCAACCTGGTATTGGTTGGCCCCGAAGAGCCCCTGGTAAAAGGCGTTCATGATTTTTCCTGGCCGATGAGCAATTGAAAAACATCCCGGTTGTTGGCCCGCGGCAAGAAGGCGCACAGCTGGAAGGCAGTAAAGATTTTTCCAAGCAGTTTATGGAGAGACATAACATCCCTACCGCTGCTTATAGAACTTTCACCAAAGATACCCTGCAAGATGGCCTAACCTATTTAGCTACCGCCGGACTACCGGTGGTATTGAAAGCCGACGGCCTTGCAGCCGGCAAAGGCGTACTGATCTGCCTTACTTTAGAGGAAGCACAAACCGAACTTACTGCGATGCTGGCCGATGCCAAATTTGGCGAAGCAAGCTCACGCGTGGTTGTTGAACAATTTTTAACAGGCATTGAACTATCGGTTTTTGTGATGACCGATGGCAACAGCTATAAAATTTTACCCGAGGCTAAAGATTATAAACGTATTGGCGAAGGTGACACCGGCTTAAATACCGGTGGTATGGGCTCTATCTCTCCCGTTCCGTTTGCCGACGCTGCTTACATGAAAAAGGTAGAGGAGCGCGTGATCATCCCTACTATTGAAGGTTTGAAGAAAGATGGCATCCCTTATAAAGGTTTTATTTTTATTGGCCTGATGAACAGCAATGGTGAACCCTGGGTTATTGAATACAACTGCCGTATGGGCGACCCAGAAACCGAGAGCGTAATGCGCCGTATCGATTCGGACTTTGTTGATTTGCTGTTAGGCGTTGCCGAAGGGAACCTGAACGAAAAAGAGATCATCATCAGCCCTAAAACAGCGGCCACCGTAGTCATGGTTGCGGGAGGTTACCCCGGCGAATACCTGAAAAACAAGGTGATTACCGGTACCGAAAACGTGCGCGACTCGATCGTGTTCCACGCAGGCACTTCAATGGATGGCAATGATGTAATAACCACAGGCGGCCGTGTATTAGCTATTACTACCGTACAGGATGATATGTTCAGCGCCCTGCAACAGGCTACTGCCGATGCAAGCCGGATTTATTATGATGGCATGTACTTTAGGAAAGATATTGGCTTTGACCTTCTTTAAGAGGTCATTGGGGCATTAGTCATTGAGTCATTTTTGCCTTGCTTCTCGTTCCCTCAGGGTCCTCTGCGAGAGACCCTGAGGGGGCAAAAGTTTCTGAACCGTGATTTTTAGGATTTATGGATTTCCCGGATAAATGGTGGGTAATCTAAAAGAATGTCCCCTGAAATCCCTCTGGGAGAGATTTCAGGGGACGTTAAAAATCCTTGAATCCGACAAATCGGTTTAATCCCGGTTCAGACAATTATTCCTGCACCGCATCTATCCAGTTACCATCACCTTTGATGATATTGATTAGCTCATCAAGCGCATTGGCCGAACTGATGTTTTTCTTCACAGCTTCTTTACCCCGGTAAAGGGTAATTTTATCAGTACCAGAACCTACGTAACCGTAATCGGCATCAGCCATTTCACCGGGACCATTTACAATACAGCCCATGATGCCAATCTTTAACCCTTTAAGGTGACTGGTACGACTGCGGATCATTTGGGTAGTAACCATCAGATCGAACAGGGTACGCCCACAGCTTGGGCAGGAGATATATTCCGTTTTAGAAATCCTTGACCGGGTAGCCTGTAAAATACCAAAAGCAGTAGAAGTAATTACACTGGTAGGTAATTCAGGTGCATCTATCCAGATACCATCGCCAAAACCGTCAACTAATAAAGCGCCAAGATCAGTAGAGGCGTAGAGTTGGAGAAGAGTTTGTCCATGGTCCATGGTCCATGGACTATGGGCTTCCGCACTTTCGGACTCAAACAAATAGCTTCTCTTTACAATCACCGGTACATCCAAACCCAGTTCTTCCATTTTGAAGAAGAAAGAACGCTGTTCGGCCATGCCATGTAGCGCATCTGTTTCCAATACCAATACCAGCGATTTATCCAGTTGAATTGAGCCGAAATCTTCCGAATCAATATCAGCGGGTTTTAAATGTACCAGGTTCAGTTTTGATGAGCGGTCAACATCCCCGATGTATTCCTGCAATGTGAATACGGGGTGACAGTTGGTTTTATCAGCCAGTTTAAGCCATGTGTTATAATTATATAACTGCTTTAAATTGCCCGGTAAAGTAAATGAAGGTAATTCATTAGCCAGGTAAACAAAATCAACCGATTGCTCGGCCATGTTGTATTTATCCAGCAGCGGCGAATACAGGTATCCCGCTTCATTCAGCACAGCCGGATCTTTCAGGTTCTTTTTAGATAAATCAACAACAACCCTCGGCACTAAATGCCCACCGATAAATGCGTTAGCCTCGTAGGTTTCGCGTTTTTTGTATTCGTAGGGGCTATGTTTTGAAGGTGAAAGGTCAAAGGTTAAAGGCGAAAGGTTTTTTTCTTCCGCAGCTACCTTTTGCCTTTCGCCTTTCGCCTTTTCCCTCATAGTGTAACGGCGAACCAGTTCAATAGCGACAGGTGCTTCAGCTTCGGGCTCTTCGGTAAGGGATACGCGTACGGTATCACCAAGGCCGTCTTCCAACAAGGTACCAATGCCCACGGCAGATTTTATGCGACCGTCTTCGCCATCGCCGGCCTCGGTTACACCTAAGTGCAACGGATAGTTCATACCCTCGGCAACCATGGTTTCAACCAGCAAACGGTAGGCCTGTACCATTACCTGTGGATTGCTCGATTTCATGGAGATTACGAGGTTATAAAAATTGAGCTGCTCGCACATCCGCATAAATTCCATGGCCGATTCAACCATGCCCTGCGGGGTATCGCCATAACGACTCATAATCCTGTCGCTCAGTGAACCATGGTTGGTACCTATGCGCATAGCGGTTCCATATTCTTTACAAACTTTTACAAGCGGCGTAAATTTCTGAAAGATGCGTTCAAGTTCGCCCTGGTATTCCAGGTCGGTGTAATCAATCTGATCGAATTTCTTTTTATCGGCGTAGTTGCCGGGGTTTACGCGCACTTTTTCAACAATACGTGCAGCTACCTCGGCAGCATTTGGGGTAAAATGGATATCAGCAACCAAAGGCACGGTATAGCCCCGTGCACGAAGCTGCTTTTTAATTTCGGCCAGGTTTTGGGCCTCTTTGATACTGGGTGCGGTGATGCGCACATACTCGCAACCCGCATCAACCATGCGGATTGATTGCTCAACCGTACCAATGGTATCCATGGTATCGGTAGTGGTCATGCTTTGGATCCGGATTGGATTATTCCCGCCCATAGGCACGTCGCCAATATTAACCTCGCGGGTAATAAAGCGTGAATATTCGGTTAACGAGTTACAATAACGGCCGGGCAGCACTTTAACAGCATCAGTATTCATCAATGATGGAAATTAGATTACAAAAATACGAAAGTTGTTTGATGGGAGGAAGTTGTAATGTTTAAAGGCGGGAAAGATTAGGTAAATGACCTTTCGCTATAATCATCTTTTACTTTATCAACTTTTTGTTTTTTTACTGACTTTTTAATATCGAATGAAATGTTAAAAGCTTTGAACAGCTTTTTTAAAGCATCTAATTGCTCTTTATTTTCCGGATGTGCAATTAATGATTTCATAATCAACTAACGTTTTTCATAGCTCGATATCCAGCAATCTTGCTCCGTGTACAATTCTAAGCACATTAATATTTTTATCATCAACTATTTGGTAGATGATTCTATACTTGTTTAATTATAATTCCCTGATTGATCTATCTGCTATCTCTGGTACAAACTTTCCTGATGTAGGATATTTATAAAGCTGATCGATCTTGTCAAATATTTTATTGATAAAATTTCTGGCAATTAACTCAGAATCTTGCGATATATATGTTTCTATATCTAATAAATCGTCATAAGCAGATTCAGTGATAACAATGTTTACTTGCTCCACTTATCTGCGAATTTCCTTTTACATCCTTATAGTCCATTACCTTGCCTTCTTTAACGTCCTGCAAACCCTTCTCAACTTTTTCAACAAATAAAAGGCGCTCAATCAGTTTTTCAGTATCAAACTCATCTTCAAATGAATCAAGGGTTTCAAGCACCGTCGTCTTTTTCATCTGATTTAAATTATATAGCTAATATACAGAATTCTGTAAACAAAACACTCACACCAACCTATCCTTAATTACCAGTGTCCCCGCTATCATATCATGTAAACATTGCTGCTGTTTATTAAAAAAAGCCATAAGGTAGCCGATAAAAAAGGTTAATACCGAAAATATTTTGGCCAGGTTGCGGCCAATGGCTTTACCAACACTAATCCTATTACCATCCATATCAACCACTTTTATTTTGAGCATTTGCTTGCCGTAAGTAGCCTGCTTAACCGAACTTTCCATCAACACATGATAAATTAATTTACCAATGGGGGTAAAAGCAACGATGCCAATAGAGGTGTATATCCGCGCCTGCTTATCTGTAATAAACAGGAACACCGCCATTGCTGCCAGTAAAACAAATATGCCAAACACGATAAACCAATCCAGTGCCGAGGCCAGCCAGCGCTGGTCAAAACTGCCGTAGTATTGCATCAGTAATTTAGGCCGGGCGAAGCCAAATAGCTCCCGTAGCTCGGCTATTTCCTGGGCTTCCTTGTAATCCACCATATCCTCGGTTTTAACAAAATCACCGGGTTTAATGCCTCGGCTTTTTAGCTCGGGAATAGTAAAAGGGCCTTCCGGCTTACCGTTGATGACTAATATGTAGGGTTGGGACATAGAATGGTCGATTACATAACCATGTCATTGCGAGGAGGCACGACGAGAGCAATCGCATACTATACAGGGCGGGACCTGCCTCCGTGCGATTGCCACGCTAAGCTCGCAATGACATGTTTTTTATTGCTTTTTATTGTTTTTTATCCCTCTAAGATAAATATTCCTTCCACCAATCAGAATTACAGGCACCTTTTACTTCGGTTGGCTCACCGGGTTTGGGTACAAATAAATCGATGTGTTTTTGGTTTGCCATAGCGGTTAGCCATTCAATAGGCTCGTACCAGGCATGCGGGGCCAGGTTAAACGTACCGTAATGGATGGGCATCATCAGTTTGCCTTTCAGATCGAGATGGGCATTTGAAGCATTATCAGGCCCCATATGAATGTCCGGCCAGAATTTTCCGTAAGCACCTATCTCCAGCATAGTCAAATCAAACGGACCAAAAGCCTCTCCTATCGCCTTAAATTCGGGCGAGTAACCCGAATCGGCACCAAAATAAATATTATGCTGCGGACCTTTAATTACGAACGACGACCACAGTGTTTCGTTCCGCCCAACAATGCCCCTGCCCGAAAAATGGCGTGAGGGCGTTGCAGTAAGTACAATTCCGTTACCGATCATGGCGCTATCGCCCCAATCCATTTCTGTGATAAAGTTGGCAGCCATTCCCCAGCGGGTTAAATATTGCGCTACTCCTATCGAACAGAAAAAAGGGATGTTCTTATCCGCAAAAAACTTAATGGTAGCCTTATCCAGATGGTCGTAATGATCGTGCGATTGGATCACGGCATCCAGCGGAGGCAGATTTTCCAAAGCTATCGGCGGCTGAAAAAACCGCTTCGGCCCAAACGATTGCGAAAACGAAACCCGCTCGCTCCAAACCGGGTCGGTAAGGATGCGTTTGCCATCAATCTCAATCAGGATACTGGAATGACCAACCCAGGTAATGCGCAAACCCGATGCGGGCGGAGTACTGTAAACCGATAGATCTGTTTTAAAAGGGCCTAAAGTTTTCTTAGGCGTATTTTCGGCCTTGTTGTTCATGTACTCCCTTAAAATGGGAATCATTTTACCAAAGCCGGCCTCATCAGTAGGTATGGTATTGAGATATTTTCGTCCTCTTTTTCGCGATGCGGGTAAACTCATAACAGCAATTATAGTACTTATATCAGGTATGATATAACTAACGCAAAAAAGTTACGAATGGTTGAAGCGGCTCAGCCTTTATTTACTTAAGAATGATATTGCCGTATCACAAAACTCAACAAGCGGAGCCGGCAAAGCATCTCCGGTAAAAGGATGTTCGCCACCAAAAGTATGATCTGCGCCTTTTTGCACTATGTATTGAGCAGCAGGATTAGCTTCATACAATTGCTGTGAGTGGCTTGCAGGTACGGTAGGGTCGGCATCACCATGAACAATGAGCCAAGGTTGCGTTACAAAGCTTGCCTGCCTGATGATATCCAGCCTGAGCGGATGACTATCCAGATCATCAAGCAGGGTTGATTTAACAGGCATTTGCTGCTCGGTACGTTTATTTTCAAAGTAAAAAACGCTTTGCAAACGCCATTGCTGTTCTATTTGTTTTGGCCACAGGTTCCGAAAACCGGATATGGAGGCCATAGTTACCAGCTTTTTAATCCGGCTATCTTCGGCAGTTTTGATAATACTTACGCCGCCGCCCATGCTGTGCCCAATGAGGTATACACCATTTGCAACAGGGATGCTTGCACCGCTGCAGGCAAAATCAATGATGGTATCCAAATCTTCCAATTCAATAGAGACTGTATTATCAGCAAAGGCCGTCAGATCGGCAAAATCCAAGGGATTGGCGGGCGTTGTGCCATTATGCGAAAAGTTAAATTTCAGGAAACGAAAACCCTTTTCGGCAAAATACCGGGCTAACAGATCATGCGTGCCCCAATCTTTAAATCCTTTAAAACCATGGGCAAAAATTACCAGCGGCGTATTTTTAAAAACATCGTCGTAGGTAACATCCATAAGCATTGGCCGCCCTTTAGCGCCGGGAAGGGTGAAACTATCTTTCCTGATCATGGAGGCTAATTTAGTATTAAAGGCCGAAAATATTATTGAAATAAGTAAGTGCAATTGGACTGAAGCCTTCTCTTCCCGTCCCTTTCAGGCCTTTCGTAGATTTTATTTAACCTTGAAAAGCAAAATCATCGAAACAGTTATATTAATTTTGAATATATTAGCTTGCAGTCGACATGCGCTATACCGAATATCGTCCTAATGGCATACTAAAAGATTTCATACAATGTTATTTTGTGTGCGAGACAGATATTCCTGTTATGACGGATGACAAGGTGTTTGCTACAGGCGCTATCGAGATCTTATTCAACCTGGGAGCGGATGGCCCGCAGCAGATAAAAAATGGCGAAATGGTAACCTGTCCCGATATACAATTGTGGGGGCAAACTATACAGCCATTTACTTTTACCTCTTACGGTAAGCACTGTATGTTTGGGATCCGTTTTTTCACCCATACCGCCGCCTGTTTTTTTAATGAACGGATAGAAGAATTTAATGACCGGGTCATTGATTTCAAAGAGCTGGGTGGAAAGGAAGCTGCTTTGTTACATTTGAGATTAATGGAGGCCAAAACGCCGGACCGGAGAATAGATTTAGTGGAAGAGTTTCTGATGAAAAGACTGTTAGCATCAGGGCCTAAATTCAGTAGGCTAAAGCTGATTAACAACATCATGCTTGACTTAAGCCGAGAAGATTTTCTGGAGAATATCAATACAGTGGCAGCTAAATACGGTCTTTCCTCCCGTTACCTTCAGAAAATATTTTTAAACTACTCCGGGCTGAGCCCGAACTTGTACACTAAGATAGCACGGTTTCAGAAAAGCCTTTACCGGGTTGCCGAAAACAAACTATCGCTCACCTCCATCGCTTATGAATGCGGGTACTTTGATCAGTCGCATTTTATAAAGGATTTTAAATTCTTTACCGGGTCGCTCCCTTCCCGGTTCTCGCCCGAAAGTTCAACCGATTTTTCTGCCGCGCTCAATAATTAAGCTGTTCCGATTTTTACAATTTCGGCCCATTTTATGGATATAATTTCGCTTTAATTATTCATTCAATATTTAAAGGATCATGAAACAAAAAACCTTAACTACAGCAATTATATGCCTGTGTCTTTTTTTAACGTATAAAAGCGGCATCGCCCAGGCAAATAATCCCGGCTTACAGCAGATCAAAAGCTCAATTCAAAAAATAAATACACTTTATTATGAGCTATTTGCAAAAAGTGATGCTTCAATCATAAACCTGTATACTGATGATGCTATTTTATTGGCGCCGAATATGCTGCCTATAAATGGCAAAAAGGCACTGAAAAAGGATTTCGAGGATACCTTTGTTGCAGGAAAAGTGAAAGGTGTTAAATTCCAAACGGACAATATTTATGGCGATGGTAAAGCTTACATTACCGAAGAAGGCACCTGGCAGGTTTTTGACCCAAATGGTAAAGTTCTTGATGATGGGAAGTATTTAAAATTGTGGAAACTCACCAAAGCCGGCTGGAAAATATTCAGGGATTCATTCAACAGCAACCACAAAATTTAAAAACGTTCCAGTCCCATCAGGGTCTCCCGCAGTTTAAGTTTACCCATAAAATCAATAGTCAAATTGGGTAATCTTGATAAGTTGAACCCCTCCCGTCCCCTCAGGGTCTCTCGCAGAGGACCCTGAGGTTGCCCATCATTTTAAGATCCATAATAACATGGAATAGCGTAGAACATCAGGGTCCTCTGTGAGAGACCCTGATAGAACAGCACATATAAAAAATACTACCTACACCCTCTTCCCATTAAAAGTAATGTTATACAAATCCGTGCGCCTGTCTTTGATATTTTGCACGCTGCCATACTCATGCAGCTCATCCAGCAATGAGAGGTCAACATCGGCAATAACAATCATTTCGGTATTTGGCGTAGCCTCAGATTGGATTCCGTTTGTAGGGAAGCCAAAATCAGAAGGTGTAAACACCGCCGACTGTGCATAGCTGATGCCCATATTATTTACATTAGGCAGGTTACCAACGCAGCCGGCAATAGCCACATAGCATTCGTTTTCAACTGCACGGGCCTGGGCGCAAAACTTAACCCGGTTGTAACCATTTTGCGTATCGGTAAGGAAGGGAACAAACAAGATCTGCATATCCTGACCGGCCAAAATGCGTGATAGTTCAGGAAATTCAACATCATAGCAGATCAGGATGCCAACCTTGCCGCAATCCGTATCAAATACTTTAACCTCATCGCCGCCGCGCATGCCCCATGAGCTGATCTCGGCCGGGGTTGGGTGAATTTTGTATACCTCTTCCATACTGCCATTCCGCCTGAACAGGTAGGAAACATTATACAACGACTCCTCAAAAATATAAGGCATGCTGCCCGCGATGATATTCACATTATACGATACCGCCAGCTTTGAAAACTCCTCGATAATGGGCTGGGTATATTTAGCCAGCTCACGCATGGCCTTGGCCGAATCCATATGGTTATAATCGGCCATAAGCGGTGTATTGAACAGCTCGGGGAACAGGATAAAATCGGCCTGGTAATCGCTCACGGCGTCAACAAAATATTCGGCGTGTTTCATCAGCTCACTGATATTACTGTACGAACGCATCTGCCATTGAACCAGGCCAATGCGTACCACCGTTTTATGGTTAATAACATCGCTTACCTCTTCGTAATAAACATTATTCCACTCAATAAGTGTAGCAAAGCCTTTTGAGCGACTATCCTCGGGCAGATAATTCCTCAATACCTTGCGCACATGGAAATCGTTAGATAGCTGGAACGATAAAGTAGGGTCGTAGATCTCCTTATATTTTACTTTATCAATATACTGACGGGGTGTAAGCTCGTTCTGAAATTTTTGATAATTGGGGATCCGGCCGCCTGCTATAATGCTTTTCAGGTTCAGCTTTTCGCAAAGGGCCTTGCGGGCATCATACAAGCGACGTGCAAGGCGCAATCCACGATATTTAGGATGGATAAACACATCAATACCGTAAAGTACATCCCCTTTGTCATTATGGGTTTTAAAGGTACTATCGCCGGTAATTTGCTTATAGGTGTGGTTATCGCCAAATTTTTGGTAATCGACTATAATAGCCAATGCACAGCCAACAACCGTATCGTTAACGGTGATGCAGATCTGCCCTTCGGGGAATATTTTGATGAGCCGGCGAATAGAATTGGCATCCCAATAGTCCTCGTCCATATCCATATAGGCCGATTTCATTGACTTTTTTAGCTCCTGGTAGTCCTGTACTTCCAGGTTGCGCATTTCAATACTTTGCAGATCCATATTTTTATTTTGCTTCGATAGCAACAGCCAAACGCTGTTTTGGTTTAAGCTTTTTTAGCATCGGTTGTATGCCACCAGGCCCAATAGATCAGTACAAACTGCAGTGCTAAGCGCAGCCATGCCAAAAAAGGTGTAACTGTTATGGAATTTAACTTCATTGGCGCTTTAAATGCCATGCTCACGTGGATCTGCAAAAAGGCAATCAACATTAAAACAATTCCCCAGGCGGCCCAATACCTTGTTTTGGATGGTATAAGTAACAACCCTAATGAAATTTCGGCAATCCCGGCAAGTAGGTTAACAGTCTCAGGGTAAAGCAGGTTATTGGGCATTACGGCATAATAGAAGTCCGGGTCACGGAAGTGATTAAGGCCTGCAAGCACGTAAAACGCCACGAGTATTACCAGGCTTATTTTTTTATACTTATCCATGTTTTAATTTACAAATATTTTGTGATACGTATTGCAAAACAGTTTAAATACTGCAAAACAAGCCGTTTTTATAATTTATAACCATTCCAAATAAGCCTGTTTGACAAAGTGTTGACATTGGATGTGCCGAATAGTGATACTTTTGTTCGGTCAAATTTTAAAACTGCTTTGAAGTATCTAAAGGTAATAGCTTTTACGCACAAACAGATTGAACTGAAGGAATTGGGTAGATTGGTGGTTTGCCAGGAAAATCTGACAGATAAACTTGCACAAGTTAAAAAGCAGTTCAACATCCCGGAGATCTTCTACCTGGCTACCTGTAACCGTGTGGAATTTGTAATGACAACTCCACAATCCGTTGATAAAGATTTTGCCAAAAAATTCATAGAAGCCTTTAACACAGAGCTTTGCCATGATTCACTAAGCACCTTTATGGATAGCGCGTCTATTTATGAAGACCAGGAAGCCATGGTGCACCTATTGCGTACTTCTTGTTCGCTGGAGAGTTTGATCGTAGGCGAAAAGGAGATCCTGGCCCAGTTACGCAAAGCATATGAACAGTGCAAAGAGGCCGGCCTAACCGGCGATGCCATGCGCATGATCATGAACTGCGTGGTAAAAACAGCCAAGGAAGTTTATACGCATACCAACATCTCCAAAAACCCAATCTCGGTAGTATCGCTGGCTTACCGCAAGCTAAAAGACCTTAATCTTTGTTCAAATGCCCGTGTTTTGATCATCGGCGCAGGCGAAACTAACCGTAACATTTCCAAATATCTTCAAAAACATAAATTTTCAAACTTCGCGGTATTTAACCGTACCGTGGCCAATGCCGAAAAATTAGCTGCCGATTTGGGCGGAGAAGCGTTTGACCTCGAAGCTTTGAAAAGCTATAAAAAAGGTTTTGATGCCATTATCACCTGCACATCGGCAGTTGAGCCAATCATCACCACCGAAATTTACCAATCGCTGCTCAACGGCGAAACCGGCAGGAAAACCATTGTCGATCTTGCCATTCCTAATGATACCGCTCCCGAAGTGCTGGAGCAATTCCCGGTTAACTTTATCGAAGTGCACTCGCTTAACGAAGTTGCCAAAAAGAACCTGCAGGAACGTTATCACGAACTGGTACACGCCGAAGCTATCATTGAGCAAAACATTGCCGAATTTGTACAGCAGCTTAAACAGCGCCGTATTGAATTAGCCATGCGCCAGGTACCTGAAAAAATCAAAGAGATCCGCAATACCGCCATTAACTCCGTTTTTGCGGATGAAGTACAGGGCCTGGATGAGCAATCGCGCGAAATCCTGGAAAAGGTGATCAACTACATGGAGAAAAAATATATCAGCGTACCCATGGTTATGGCGAAAGATATATTGATCAATGAAAACTAAAACTTTCTGAATCAGAATTTACGGGATTTGAGGATTGACAGAATGCTTGCTTTTGTCTGAAACCGAATTACTTGAATTTAAGAATTGATCAGAATATTGGTTGTGATTTTATCTAATACTGGTCGAAGTTTAGCGAAGCGTAACTTCGTCCTGAAATGAGTTAAGCTTTCAGCTTAACCGAACACCATATCATCACCATGCAAAATATCAAATGTATGCTGCAAACTGTTTACTCATAACTGCCAACTGAATATGGGCGTTACCTCCGGTCCGGGCTGTACACTCATACGCCTGCAGGCTTTACGCTCGCTGGCCGGTAGCCGCTCCCATCCCTAACGCAGGTATTTTTCGTTAAACCTATTTGGCTATTATTGGGGCTTATTTCCCTTGTAAAACAAACATTCAATCACTCCGTCCTCAAACTCTTTATCGGGTTAACTGTCGCGGCTTTTACAGATTCATAACTAACCGTAATCCAGGCTATTCCCAATGCAGCTACAGAGGCAATAAAGAACACCAGCCAGCCAGCATTGATATGATAAGCAAAACCCGACAGCCAGCTGTTAACCGCATACCATGAAAGTGGGATAGCGATAACTATAGCAATCAAAATAAGCCTGGTGATACCTGATGACAGTAAGTAAACCAGGTTTACCACAGATGCCCCTAACACTTTGCGTACGCCAATTTCCTTGGTACGCTGCTCGGCCATAAATGCTGATAAACCAAATAAACCCAGGCACGAAATAAAGATCCCCAAACCGGCAAAAAGATTAAAAATATTGCCCATTTGTTGTTCGCCTTTGTAAAGTTTGGATAACTCCTGGTCAATAAAATCAAATTTGAAGGGATAAGCTGGATTGAGCGCCTGGCTCATAGCCGCCAGTGCCTTTATTGTAGCATTAGTTTTTCCGGGCAAGGTCCTGATCACCACATAACCGCCTATTTTATTGAAAGGTATAACCAACGGCTCAATGCTTTGCTGAACGGGCTTAAAATTAAAGTCTTTTATAACCCCTACAATAGTACCCTTGTTACCCCAAACCGCTAATGGTTTGCCTACTGCAGTACTGGCGGTAAGGCCCATTACGCTGGCCATTTTTTCGTTGATCATGTAATTATTCGAGTCGGTTTTAAAACCTGCCGAAAAGCTTCGGCCGGCGGCTAACTTCATTCTGAACGTGTGCGTAAAATCTTCATCGGCGGCCATTACAGGGATAGACAATTGCGAACGTGGGTCCTTACCGCTCCACTGCACATTAAGTGTCCAGCCGCCAAGTTCAGTTGGCAAATCTGTAATCGTTGTAAAATCGCTCGTAAGCGACGTTTGCCTTAACATGTTTTTCAAAGCCTCCTGCTTATGCCAGATCTCGCCCGTCATTGGCACGTATAAAAGATTGGCTTTCTCGAAACCGGGATTCCTGTCCCTGATAAATTTAAGCTGATTATAGATCACCACCGTACCCACTAACAATACAATGGAAACCATAAACTGAACTACAACTAAAGCATTACGGAACAGCAAATTGCCTCCCATTGATTTCACGTTACCCTTAAGCACTTTAACCGGGTTAAAACCAGAGAGAAATAAGGCAGGATAACTTCCCGAGATAAGACCAGTTATTAAAGCAATACCGGTAAGACTTAACCAAAGCCTGGCATCCGACAGATCAATAACAAGTTTCCTGTTAGCCAGATCATTAAACACTGGTAAAAACATCCGAACAATAACAAGCGCGAGTAAAAGGGAAAGAAAGGAGATAAATACCGACTCGCTTAAAAACTGAAGGACCAATTGCCCGCGAACAGCACCCGCTACCTTACGTAAGCCTATTTCTTTGGCCCTGCGTGCCGAACGTGCGGTAGCCAGGTTCATGAAATTGATGCAGGCCACAATCAATATCAATATGGCGATCGCAAAAAAGATGCTTACATACTGCGCATTCCCATGCCCCGGCGAATCTCCTAATCTTTCGGGATCAAGGTGTATTTTGGTTAAAGGCTGTAATTTGAACGTTGCCTTGGTATCCGGGCTATGTTTGTGAAAAATCTGCCCGATTTGCGTTTCCAATTTGGCAACGTTAGCAGCGGAAGGGTCAAAACTTTTATCGAACTGTACGTAACCAAAAAAATTAAAATTATCCCAGATATTATTCTTCAGATCGTTATTGGTTTGTGCTATTAAAGCCATCGGAAGCAGGATATCAAATTGCAGATCGGAGTTAGCCGGAATATTGGCCATAACCCCTGTTACTACCAGGTTTTCTTTGTTATCTTTTCGTATTACCTTGCCAATCGGGTTTTCTTTTCCGAAGTATTTTGTGGCGATATCTTCTGTTATTAAAACACCATTTGCCTGATTTAAAGCAGTAGCGCGGTCGCCTTTTATTAATGGATATGAAAACATGTCCATAAAATTGGGATCGGCATAAAACACATGTTCTTCCTGAAATTTCCGGTTACTTATTTCGAATAAAACAGATGGAAAACCGGGATATAAACGGGCTACATTTTTAACCGCAGGGATCTCCGATTTTAATCCAAAAGGCATCCCGGCCGAACTTGCCGCGGTTTTAGAATCACCAAAATCGCTGTCGATTCGATAGATCTGCCCGGCATTTTTATGGAACTTATCATAGCTCAATTCATTTTGCACCCAAAGCAAAATCAGGATACTTGAACCAAGGCCTATCGCTAAACCTGATATATTGATTATGGAATAGGCTTTATCTTTTATTATATTTCGGTAAGCCAGTTTAAAATATGTTTTGAACATAGGTATGCTGATTGTAGACGTTGTTAAACTTAAATAAACTATTTGATACGCTGGTAGTGCCTAAAACCCATGCCACATATTTAAGACACTGACAAACAGTACATTAATGTTATTTTATTTATAATGCCGTTCGGAAACGTTACAACGGGTGTGCGTTTCTGCCTGGCATTACTACCCTGCGATAGAGCCCATCAAATAAAAGGCTGCCTTGCTTATAGAGGAGCAGCTTTTTAATTTGATTAAGCCTTACCGAATCATTCTGTCCTCAAGTTTTACGTTCCATCAGGGTCTCTTGTAGAGGACCCTGATGTCTTCGCCAAGCAGGTACGCCTTTTCTCGTAAGATGATCAAGGCTGATAGTGGAAACATCAGGGTCCTCTACAAGAGACCCTGATGAGAAGGTAGTCTCACAATAATCTTCCTGATTATTCTGTCCTCAAACTTTTTACAGGGTTCGCCAGCGCGGCTTTTAACGCTTTGTAACCTACCGTGAACCAGCCTATCAATAACGAAGTTGTAATGGCTGCCACAAAAACCCATAAGCCCGGCGAAATACGATAGGTGAAAGTTTGCAGCCATCCGTTCATCAGGTACCAGGCAAGGGGCGCGCCAATCATAAATGCCACCACGATAAGAGCTAAAAATTCCTTCGAAAACAGGTACACAATGCTGCTTACTGATGCGCCTAAAATCTTTCGGATCCCTACCTCTCTTGTGCGCTGTACCGCCATAAACGATACCAGGCCGTACAAACCAAGGCAGGAGATAAAAATAGCGATGAGCGCGAATACTTTATAGATCAGTTCAAGCTGGTTTTCCTGTTCGTAAAATTTGGCAATGCTATCGTCAACAAAAAAGCCGGTGTAGGCATATTCTGGATATTTCTTTTCCCAGGCACTTTGCACCAATGCTACCGTTTTTGCAAGTCTCCGGCTTTCAATTTTTACCGCTATTTGCTGTTCCGATTGTTTTGAGGGGAACATCACCAGCGGTTTAACTTCCTCGCGCATGGAGTTTGTTTTAAAGTCGGCAACAACACCTGCTATGGGCAGGTTTCCGTAACTATCAAAGGTAAGGGTTTTGCCTAAAGCATCATTTGCACGTTTAATACCCAATTTGTGTATAAAAGTTTCATTAACCACCAGTTCTCGTGCGGTATCGCTGGGTTCATAGCTTTTGCCTGCTATAAACCTGAGGCCAAAAGTTTTAAAGTAATCCGCGTCGGCCACTTTCATGAAAATATCAAAGCCAGGATCTTTATCTGAATGATTGAAGTAGAAATTGCTTGAATTATTATGCGATGACGATGGCGCGTCAGCCGAAAAACTGGCTGCCTTTACACCCTGCAAGGTAAGCACCTGCTGTTTAAAGCTGTTCATTCGTGATAAACCGATGCTATCGGCAGGGCATGGTATGGCCAATACGGCTTCTTTATTAAACCCGAGGTCGGCATTGTTTACAAAATCCATTTGTTTAACGGCGATAGCTGTTCCGATAATCAGCAACTGTGAAATGGTAAACTGGGTAACTACCAGCACACGGCGGAGCGATATACCACCGACAGCCGCCGAATTAATCTTATTTTTCAGCGCCTCAACAGGTTTAAATCCCGATACGATAATTGCCGGATATACTCCTGAAAGCAGTATCACTGCAACTATTACACAGGCCAGGCAAAGTAATATGCCGGGATTGAACAAACCAATGGTATCCGGAACGCTGGCGATATGTTTGAGTAATGGTAAAGCAATTTCGGCTATGCAAATTGCAAGGCCGGCCGAAATTAGTACGATAATGGCCGTTTCGCACATTACCAGGCCTACCAATTGCCCGCGGCTGCTGCCCAGCACTTTGCGGATGCCTACCTCTTTGGAGCGGCCAACGGATTGCGCGGTTGAAAGGTTAATGAAATTGATGGATGCCATAACGATGATCAGCACCGCGATAAGCGACAAGGTACGCAGCGTGGACTTGCCGGTTACATGATCGCCCAGCGTGCCGCCAAAACTGGTGTCAAAATGGATTGCCGATAAGGGTTGCGCTACAGCATATCTTTTCCTGGCAGCGCGTTTACTATCACTATTAAATTGTTTTTCGGAAAAACTGAGCATTTGACTTTCGATGCTGCTTTGCAATACATTTGCAGGAAATTTTATATACACCTGGCAGTCGCTGCTGGTTTCATCCCAGGTATATGCGTAATGGTAGCTTTTGGGGTTCTTCTTCCAGGTGATGTACGAAATCAACACTTTGAGCGGCAGGTCGGTATTTGGGGGAACATCCTTTATCACACCCGCTACTTTTAGCGTCAGCAGGTTATCCATCCTAAGTGTTTTTCCTGCTGCCGTTTGCCAGTTACCAAAATATTTTACGGCGCTGCTTTTATCAATCACCACCATGTTAGGATCTTTTAAAGCCAACGCGCTGCCGGCAAGCCAGGTTGCTGAAAAAATATCGAAAAGCTGAGGTTCGGCAAACATGATGCCGGTGTTCTCAACAAACTTTTTATCGCCGGCGGCGTTCCCGTTAGCCGCCGGGGCTACGATCTGGCTGCCATAAATGGCGTTGATACCTGCAATGGTAGCCTGTGGGAAATAAAGACGAAAAGCATCTACAGCGGGTGTTGAGATCCCGGCACTATACCTGATATTGCCTTCCCTGTCTTTTTTGGTAACGATGCGATAAGTGCTTTTATAACCGGGTTGATAGGTATCAAAGCTCAACTCATATTGAACAACTACAAATATCAGCAGGCAGGCCGCAATGCCCACCGCCAGCCCGGCTACATTAATGGCCGAGTAACTTTTGTGACGGGTGATATTACGCCACGCGATCTTAAAATAATTTTTGAACATATAGCTGCGGTTTAATTTCCGGGAAGGCCACATAATTGTGGTTTCATGCTTCGAAATTACCCCTGCAAACTGGGTGTGTCGTCTTAAGTTATAACTTGGGAACTCTTTTTGGGGCTCACTTTTATATTCCGCCGGACTTTTGCCGGTCATCTGTTTAAAAATGCGGTTAAAAGAAGATTTTGAATTAAACCCCGACTCCAGTGCTATACCAAGCAGGGTTATATGGGCAAAAGTAGGATCCCGCATTTTCCGGATTACTTCCGCAACGCGATATTCATTGATAAAATCGTTAAAGTTTTTCTTGAGTGCCACATTGATGATCCGGGATAGCTCATGAACGGTGAGGCCCAATTTTTCGGCAAGCGAGGTCAAATTCAGTTCGGCATCGTGGTAATACCGGTTGGCCTCCATAGCCTTCCTTAGCCAGGTTCCTTTTTGCCTGAGCTCCGCTGAAACCGGTGCCTTCAAAACCGGGGAGGCTTGCACAATAACTGAAGTTCCTGGTTTTGAATGAACCGTCGCCGCTATCCAAATCATCATTCCCGCTAACAGCAAATACAAGGGATAGTACGCTTGGATTCCTAACCGTTGGTGGAAATAAAAAAATCTGCAACGGCATATGGCAGCCATAATAACCATAAAAAACCAAAGGCTTTGATTAACCGGACCAGCCAGCGCATTTGGTTGCGGTAGCGGTCATTTACGTGATTGAATTTCAACTGTTGGTAATAGCTTTCAATCAACCCAAATGAAATATACAAATAGGCAAGTACCGAAATGAATGTCGCCATATTCAGTACCAGGCCCGTTTGCCGAAAGACCGATGTGTGATAAGTTGCCGTGATGTTGCCGACGCTTTGCCCAATCTTCAATATAAAAATGCCCTGTTGCAATAACAAGGGGATAAAGTGCAGCAAATCTGTACTATGTAATTTATATCCCGGCCGGGTTATCTTAAGCACATAAAAATAAATGAACGGGCCCAGTGCCAGCGAAAATTGAAGCGGCAGCCGGTTCCAATGTGGAAAATAAGCGCTCAATTCAACGCTTTTTCCCGACACCCAGGCCATCCATAAAACAATGGTTAGCATAGCAAGGGCCAGAAAACGATTTGCAGAGAGGTTAATGCTTTTGGTAAACCATAGCAACAGGCTAAACGTGAGGCCGATAAATATCGCAGCCAAAAACGCCAGGTCATATAGGGTGATATGGAAACTATACGCGGTCAAGTTATATTATTGTTTCAAAGGTTATTCCAACTTCATAACTCATTGATATACAATTCAAATAATATTTTACACACAAAGCTACCGTAATAAAAACGGACGGTTGTGTCCGGTTTTATTGGAAGGATTTCCAACGCCGGTATTCTGCCAACCCACGAATAATCCAATAACTGCAATTGATTGTGCATTGCGGTTTATAAATCAATTATATTTTTTTGCCTTTATATCTTCAGCTAAAATTACTGAAAACACAATCAAAAATCATCACTATGAAAACAGTATTAATCACCGGGGCAAATAAGGGGATCGGCTTTGAAACCGCCAGGCAACTGTCACAACTAAATTATTATGTTTATTTAGGCAGCAGGGATCAAGAAAAGGGGCTTGAAGCATTCAGGCAATTGAAAGAGCTGGGTTTAAACAATATAGAAACCATAGTAATAGATGTGGCCGATATCAAAAGCGTACGTGAGGCGAGAGCGGAATTGGAGGTTAAAATTGGTTCGTTAGATATTTTAATAAATAATGCAGGAATAGCCGGCGACCAGCCTCAAAACCTCGCTGCAGTTTCTATCGAAAACCTACGCAGGATATTCGACACCAATTTTTTTGGTGCAGTCCAAACCACACAGGAGTTTCTGCCGCTACTGAAAAAATCGGGCCAGGGGCTATCATCAATGTTTCCAGTGAAACCGGCTCCCTCGTTGTGCACACCGCTGCGGATAGAAATTCTAACCGGGCTAAGTACCATGCTTACGGTTCGTCAAAAACAGCCTTAAACGCTTTTACGGTAATGCTGGCAAATGAGCTTTATGATACCGGCATTAGTGTTAATAGTGTTACACCGGGATATACAGCTACCGATCTTAATCAATTTCAGGGGGCAAAAACTGCCGAACAAGGCGCCCTACCTATAGTGAAGCTGGCAACACAATCCCAACCACGCGTCACCGCAAAATTTTTTAAAGATGTTGGAGAAGCAGGTTGGTAATCTGTTTAGTGACTTGTTTTAATTTGGTAAAAAAACAGCCAGATGTTAACAAAAATGGCGTTTTGCTTTTCAATATACTTATCCCATACGCCATATTGCTGAGGTTATTATTCACTTCTCAAACTATCCGCAGGATTTGCCCTGGCAGCTTTCAATGTGTGATAGCTTACCGATGCAAGCGCTGTAATAACTGATATTACTGCCCCGGTAACAAACAGCAGCCAATCGGGCTTAATGCGATATGCGAAATTTTGCAGCCAGCTGTTAGACAGGTACCAGGCCAACGGGGTTGCTATTACAAATGCGGCGGCGGCAAGGTACATGGTACTGCGGTTAAGCTGCAAAAACAGACTGCTTACCGACGCGCCCAGCACTTTACGGATGCCTATCTCTTTGGTACGGTTAATAGTAGTAAGTCCCGACAAGCCGAATAAACCAAGGCAGGCCAATAATATGGCTATGATGCATGATGTGGTGATTGTGGTCATCCATTGTAAATAAGCGTTGTAGCTTCTGGCAATCTGTTCATCCATAAAACTGTAATTTAAAGGCAGGTTGTTGGTTAGTATATTCCATTCGGCTTTCAGTTTTTCCATAGCCGGCGGAATGCTCTGGTGGGCTTTGATCCTGAACCAGAAATAACCGATATGGTCACGATTTACGGTGTGATAGCCTGGTTGTATTGCCTGAGTAAGGTCTCGGTTATGGTAGTCTTTACAAACACCGATAATTATCCCGCCAATAGTTGGGTTATACACGTTAAGGGCCGGTTTACCGAGCAATTTGTACAGGGTTTGATTAACGATGGTATTATGTCTTAATTTAGTACCCTGAGGTTTTTTCTGATCATCCGTTAACTGGAACGAGGCGCTGTCTGTCGCAATATCCCGCGAAAAGTCGCGGCCAAGTAAAATCGGTATCTTGTTAAATTTAAAATATTCAAAATCAGCATCCAGGTAATCAATTGGTACTTTTTCACCATTAATGGTATGTGTATTTCTACTAACCCCGCCAAATGAAAATGACGTACTTGTAATACCCGCTATAAAGGGCTGCGTATCTGCCCAATGATAAAGTTCGCGTTGTAATGCGGCAGAAATTTGTTTATCACCTCCCCAATAGGGATTTTCTACCACTACCACCTGGTCCTTATCAAAACCCATTTCGGTTTGGCTAACAAAATGCATTTGCTTATTGATAATGAGCGATGATATTACCAGCAACACACAAACACCAAACTGTACCACAATAAGGCTTTTTGATAGTACGGGGCTTATCCGATAAGCCGAAAACCCGCGCATAATATTTAGTGGCTTTAACCCAGACATGGCGTAAGCCGGGTAAATACCCGCCAGGAAACCGAGTACCAAAGTCAAAACCGTTATCAACACCAACATATCAATAACCCTAAAACTACTGAATGACATAGTAGCCCCTGTTAAATGGTTAAAGAATGGCATTATGATAATGGCCAACAAAAAGCCAACTGCTACAGATATAAATGCAAGCACCTGTGTTTGTGTATAATACTGAAATATAATTTGCAAACGGCCTGCGCCTATCGTTTTGCGTACACCCACATCCTGCGAGCGGGAAACTGCGTTGGTTAGCGTTAACAGCACATAATTAAAGCAGGCTATTACCAAAATGAGCACAGCGAGGCTGCTTAACTGGTAAATATTTTTCAAGTTAGTGTAATGATCCCAAGCCCCGCTAATATTGTAATGCGCATCGGCCAAGGGCCTTAAACGGATATAGGTATCAGAAACTTTATTAGCCGGGGCTTTTGATGCTTCGGTTTGGGGATTAAAGTATTTTTTCGAAAACTCATCCAGCTTATGTTGAAAGCGGCCTGCATCAGTTCCTTTTTTAATTTGATAACCAATATTTCGTTATATGAGTTAAGGCCTGCACCCATTTTGTCTTTATAGCCTGCCATTGATGTGATAGGCATCACCATATCAAACTGCATGCTTGAGTTAGCCGGAAAATTTTTCATTAAGCCCACAATGCTTACCGGCACCGGGTTCGATTCGCCGGGGACCATTACTGTTTTGCCAACAGGATCGGCATTACCGAAATATTTTTTTGCCAAACGTTCGCTGATCACAGCCTCGTTATGGCCCGATAGCACAGTTTCCGGATTGCCTTGCAACAAGGGAAAATTAAAAACCTTGAAAAAATCGGCATCTACAAAAGTAAGTGTATTCCCGTCCTCTTGAAAATTCTGATTGCCTACTTTAATAACTGGTTTGTAATAACCATCAAACCTCACGGCGCTTTCCACTTCGGGAAAATTTCGTTTCAGATCGGGCCCTAAAATTGGAGGGGTAACTATGGTATTTTCCTCGTCTTCTTTCTTTGTTAACATCGAAAAAAACCTTTGCTTTTCTTATCTTCTGCTACCGGCTGATTTAAACCAGTTTCTTCAACCCGGTACAACTGATCCGCATCGTTATGAAATTTATCAAATGATTGTTCGTTTTTTAAATGCAGATAAACCAGGATGCAAAAAGCGCTTGCTGTACCGAGCCCAATAATATTAATAGCTGTGTAAAGCTTGTTGCGAAAAATATTCCTTAAAGCGAGTACGAGGTTGATCTTTAGCATAAGTGTTTAAGTTTAGTGTTAATGATAATCAGAACCGGTTTTTAGCATAGGTAAAAGTCATCCTTACCGATACTCCGGCTATTTTACCAAAATTATACCATCAACATAATTAACTGTATATCAAATAGTAATATTATTTAAAAACGTAAACATTGTCCGTTTACGGACAGTAATTGTGCGGAAGCAGACGGATCGCGTTTAAATTTTATTTGCAATTCCTTTCCTGATCAAGATGAATCGGCTGACGAAGCTACGCTTCGTGATATTCAGATAGGAAGGTATAAAGCTAAGCATCCCTGCCTAACAAATGGTGGCAGGGCTTTGTCACCATCCAATTCAAACATTCGCACCGGTTTAAAAAACTCCCAAAAAAACGATAAAAATCAATTCAAAAATCAGCTCCTATATTCAGCAGCCATGAAACACCAAACAAACACGCCTTAAAATTTTAAACACTGATTATCAGCAAGTTATCAATGTTCTATATAAAAACCTAAACTACTGACTATCAATCAATAATGCCATTAACCCGTTTCATCGTTTCACTCTTAAAAAATGGAACATGGCTATTTTTAAAGAAAATAGACGGCGGACTTTTTCATTTTTTTTGGGGAATCAAAAAATTGGGACACCCGCTTTGTTACAAAGTTACATCCGCGGCCGCAAGGCTGTGCCTTGTGGTAAATATGCTAAGTATGAGATATGCAAGGCAAATTTGTTCAGCCATCAAAACCCACACATTACAGTCATTTTGTTGCAATTAACAATAATTCATTAAGTTGTTGTACCTTATCATCGGCATAAAAAATTAAATTTGCAGCCGCAAACATTCATTCTTTTGGACAGAAAACTGATTATAGGAACCCGTGGCAGTGAATTGGCTTTATGGCAGGCCAATTTCGTTAAAGACAGCCTTGCTGCCATTAATATCACCGCCGAGTTAAAGATCATTAAAACCCAGGGCGACCGCATCCTGAACCTCAGCTTTGACAAGTTGGAGGGTAAAGGCTTTTTTACCAAAGAATTAGAAGAAGAGTTAATAGCCGGCACTATTGATATCGCGGTCCACTCACATAAGGACCTGCCTACTGAAAATCCTCCGGGACTCATCATCGCTGCAGTTTCAGAACGGGAAGACCCGGCTGAACTGTTGTTGATCCTGAAAGATTGTGTCGATGTGCATCAAAAATTGTCTGTTAAATACGGTGCTATTGTGGGCACTTCGTCAAACCGCCGCAAAGCGCAATTGCTGGCCCACCGCCCCGATCTTGAAATTGAAGAACTTCGCGGTAACGTGCCCACCCGTATTGGTAAGCTGCGCGATGAAAAATATGATGCCATTATGCTGGCTAAAGCCGGCGTTACCCGTTTAGGCCTCGACCTGAGCGAGTTTCATGTAGAAGAGATCACCCCGGTTGAACTGATCCCGGCTCCTGCTCAAGGCGCTTTGGCTATCCAGATCCGTGAAACCGATCATGAGCTGTTTAATGCACTACAGGCATTACACCATACTGATGTAGCCGAAGAGCTGGCTGTTGAACGTACCGTATTGAAATTATTTGGCGGTGGTTGCCACTTGCCTTTAGGCTGTTACTGCCGCAAAGAAGATGGTCTTTTCCAGGTGTTTACTTCTAAAGCCAACGAAGGCGATGAATTTCCGGACAGGTTGTTTTTAGAAGCGCCAACTACCGAAGGTTTGGCTGAGAAGGTAGTAGCCAAATTTGCAAAAGAACGTAAGCATCCATCAAGTGTATTCATTTCGCGCGAGCTTGGCGAACAAAGCTATTTCCGCAAAGCGCTTGAAAAACATGGCATTGCAATAGAAGACCGTTCGCTCATCCGTACGGTGCCGGTAATCACCCGCTTTGACTCATACATATTAAAAAATATTGACTGGGTATTCTTCTCCAGCAAAAACGCTGTTGAATACTTTTTCCAGTTAAACCCACAATTCCCTAAAAGGTAAAATTTGGGGTAATGGGCAGCGGCAGCGAAGAAATGCTGCGCCGCAAAGGTCACTTTACCGACTATGTTGGCGAAGGTACCGATACTGCCGAAGTAGCTGAAGAATTTGCCAAGCTGGCTAACGGTAAGATTGTGCTATTCCCCGGAGCCGAAAGCCCGATGAGGAGTATTCAGCAAGGCTTATCTGCCGATACCAAGATCATCGACCTGCCCGTATATGAAACCGTACTGGAAGAAGATGTGGAAGCCAGCGGTGCAGATGTGATGGTGTTTACCAGTCCATCGAACGTGGAAGCCTACTTTGCCGATAATTTGCTCGACCCTTACCAAAAGGTAGTGGCCATAGGCAAATCAACCGGCAAAAAATTTGACGAAATGGGTGTAAAATACACGCTCCCCTACTCGCCCGACGAAGTTGGGCTGGCAGAGGCAGTGTTTGGACTTTAATTGAAGTCCATGGTCGATGGTCGATAGTCCATAGACTTTAAAAGCATATTATTTTGACCATGGACTATCGACCATGGTCTATGGACCAAAGTTATGTTACAACGACCAAGAAGGAACCGCAAAAATGAAGTGATCCGCCAGATGGTGCAGGAAACGCATGTTAGCGCTGCTAACCTGATTTTCCCGCTGTTTATTATTGATGGCGTAAACCAGAAAAGCGAAGTGGCATCAATGCCGGGCATTTTCCGCTATTCTATCGATAACCTGCTGCGCGAAATTGAAAGCTGCCTTAAACTGGGCTTAAACTCTTTCGACCTGTTCCCTAATATTGCCGAGGAGTTGAAGGACAAATTTGCTACGGAAAGCTACCGCGACAAGAGTTTGTATCTGCGTGCTATCCGCGAGGTAAAGAAAAACTTCCCTGAAGCCTGTGTAATTACCGACGTTGCTATGGATCCATACAGTAGCGACGGCCACGACGGCATTGTGGAAAACGGCGAGATCCTGAACGACGAAACGCTTGACATTTTAGGCAAAATGGCTTTGGCTCATGCACAGTCAGGCGCCGATATCATTGCCCCTTCGGATATGATGGACGGTCGCGTGGGTTACATCCGCAATGTATTGGACGATAATGGTTTTACCAATGTGTCTATCATGTCGTACTCGGCTAAATACGCCAGCGCTTTTTATGGCCCGTTCAGAGATGCCTTGAATTCGGCACCAAAGTTTGGTGATAAAAAAACCTACCAGATGAACCCGGCCAATCAACGCGAAGCTTTGATAGAGGCTGAACTGGATGAACTGGAAGGTGCTGACTTTTTAATGGTAAAACCGGCCCTACCCTACCTTGACGTTATTAAACTGATAAAAGATAATACCGAATTGCCTGTTGCAGCCTACAACGTAAGCGGCGAATATGCCATGATCAAAGCTGCTATACAACGCGGCTGGCTAAACGAGCAGCGTGCCATTACCGAGGTACTTACCAGTATCCGCCGTGCCGGTGCAACTGCTATTTTAACCTACCATGCCAAAGAGGTTTTGGAGAATAAGTGGTTGTAGGTAGAGGCGAAAGGAAAAAGGTTAAAGGCGAAAGGTTAGAAGCCAAGCAGTATCACCGCCGTCATGCCGAATTTATTTCGATTTGCTTAGCATGATTGCTTAGCGGATGTGGTGCTGAAACAAGTTCAGCATGACATCAATTATAATTACGACTTGGGTAGATGCCAAGTAAAAGGCTCAGGCCTTCAATAATTTGATAAAACAGCTTTAAGCCTTTGGCTTTCAGCTTTAAGCTCATAACAATGTTCGATTCAATAAAAAAGATGTTTTCTGCAGAGGATGAACCGGTAAATACTACGGGCAAGCCCGATATCAGTCGTGAAAAATCGGCCGAGTTGTATGCTAAGGCGCAAACGTATTTCCCGGGTGGGGTTAACTCACCGGTAAGGGCTTTCAAATCTGTTTATGGCACGCCGCTGTTTATTCAAAAAGGTGATGGGAGTCATATCTGGGATGCCGACGGTAACGAATTTATCGATTACTGCTGCTCATGGGGGCCACTGATCCTTGGCCACAACAATGCAAAAGTAAGGGAAAAAGTTATCGAGGTAATGCAAAACGGCATGAGCTTCGGCGCCCCTACCGCATTAGAGAATGAGCTAGCCGAGCTGATCCTGAAAAACAATAAGTTTATTGAAAAGATCCGTTTTGTAAGCTCTGGTACTGAGGCTGTAATGTCGGCAATCAGGTTGGCCAGGGGATATACCAAACGCGATAAGATCCTGAAATTTGAAGGCTGCTATCATGGCCATGCCGATGCTTTACTGGTGAAAGCCGGTTCGGGCCTGGTTACCTTCGGCGAAACTTCATCAGCCGGTGTACCTAAATCTGTTGCCGACGAAACTATCGTTGTAGCACTTAATGATAAAGAAGCATTAGCTAAAGCTTTTGAAGAATTTAAAGGCCAGATTGCCGCTGTAATCATTGAGCCGGTGCCGGCAAATAACGGTTTGCTGTTGCAGGAAAAAGAATACCTGCAATACCTGCGCGACATCTGTACGCAAAACGGCACCATGCTGATATTTGATGAGGTGATCTCCGGTTTCCGCGTTGGCTTTGAAGGCGCTGCCGGTTATTACCAAATCAAACCAGATATCATCACTTACGGTAAAATTATCGGTGGCGGTATGCCGGTTGGCGCTTATGGTTCGTCGGCAGCTATTATGAGCAATATCTCGCCAGAGGGTTCGGTTTACCAGGCGGGTACCTTATCAGGCAACCCGGTTGCCATGGGTGCCGGTATTGCCCAATTAAGTGAACTGCTGCGCACAGGCTTTTACCGCGACCTTAACAATAAAACAGAAGAGTTCGTAGAAGCCATTCAGCGTTTTGCTACCGCCCGCAATTACAAGTTTAAGGTGTTTGGCATTGGCTCCATATTTTGGTTTGCTTTTACAGATAAAGAGTATATTCGTAAAGCCGAAGATATTGATGTATCAAGCATGGAAAAATTCAAAAAGTTCCACCGCGAATTGTTGAACAGGGGCATTTATTTAGGCCCGTCGGGGTATGAGGTTGGCTTTATATCATCAGCCCATACCAAAACAGACCTGGAGAAAACAAAACGTGCTATATTTGATAGTTTGGATTTAGTATTTAACGGTAAATAACCCCACCCAACCCTCCCCAAAGGGGAGGACTAAAAAAATAAAGTCTTGAAGTCTCCTCCTTTGGAGGAGATTTAGAGGAGGTTGATATGAAAAAGTCATTTGTTATTTTTTACGCGCTCATCACCTACGCCGTTGCCGAACTGGTATGGTGGGGCTATATGCTGGTTACGCTGCAACCGCGCCGTACCGGTATGATCCTGGGCGAAGGGGCCATGTTTGTGGCCGTATTTTTAATTGGCGCCATTAACCTGCACCGTTCTTTCAATAAAGAACGGAGGTTACAGGAGCAGAAAAAGAACTTCCTGCTTTCGGTTACGCATGAGCTGAAGTCACCGCTGGCATCTATTAAAATCCTGCTGCAAACTATCCAGAAACGCCATCTAACCAAAGAACAACTGCTTGATTTTATTGAAAAATCATTGAACGATGTTGAGCGTTTGGATGACATGGTTGAGAATATGCTGCTTGCATCTAAGATCGAAAACCGCTCATACAGTTTCCCTAAGGCCAGCTTTAACCTTTCGGTTTTGGTTGATAGCATTGTTAACCGCCTGCAGATCTCCAAATGCGATTGCAACCAGCAGATCATAGAGGCCGAGATTGAGCCTAAGGTGGAGATTGTGGGCGATAAATTTGCCCTTACATCAGTAGTAACCAATTTGATAGAAAACGCTGTAAAATATTCGAGCCCCTGCTCATCCGTTGGGGTAAAGCTGTTTTCGAAAGATGATAAAGTTTACTTGCAGGTATCTGATCATGGTATCGGCATAGCCGACGAGGAGAAAACCCGCATTTTTGACCGTTTTTACCGCGTAGGCAGTGAAGAAACCCGTAACACCAAAGGCACCGGACTGGGTCTTTATATTGTTAAGGAGGTGTTGGATAAACACCAGGCCAGCATCAGGGTTAAAGATAACCGCCCTGCTGGTAGTATTTTTGAAGTTACATTTGGACTAACCTAAATTTAAGACATGAATATGCCAAACAAAAAAGAATTTTATTGGCCGAAGACGAAGAGCATTTGTTAGAAGCAATTAAGCTTAACCTTGAGCTGGAAGGTTACAAGGTTTCTCCGGCCAAAAACGGCAAAAAAGCTTTACAGCTATTTAAAGAGGAACGCTTTAACCTGGTGATATTGGACGTAATGATGCCCGAAATTGACGGCTTTGTTGTTGCCGAAACCATCAGGCTTGAAAATACAGAAGTACCTATCATGTTCCTTACGGCTAAAAACACCAATGAGGACAAGATCTCGGGCTTAAAAAAGGCGCTGATGATTATCTTACCAAACCGTTTAACCTCGAGGAGCTTATTTTAAGGGTGAACAACCTGGTGAAACGCAGCCTGAAAGGTGAAGACCTGAAAGAGTTTAACAGCTATAAAATAGGTGATAAAACCATCCATTTTAACTCATTTGAGCTGGTTAACGAAGATGGCTCCATTACCGCCCTTACCAAAAAGGAAACCATGCTGCTTAAATTGTTGATTGAGCGTCGTAATGACGCCGTATCGCGCGAGCAGATCCTGGAAACCGTTTGGAATTATGACGTTTATCCGTCAACCCGTACTATCGACAATTTTATCCTAACCTTCCGTAAGTACTTTGAACCAGATCCTAAAAACCCGGTTTATTTCCATTCCATTCGTGGCGTTGGGTATAAATTTACCGATAACCAGCATTAATGTTCAGTAACAGGACACGTATATTTATTGCGTTTATATTTCTGCTGTCGTTAGGTATATTGGTATATTTTCATATTTATGAGCTTGCGGCAGTTGCAGCTATGATGATTATCCTACTTATCTGGGATTATTTCAGACAGGGTACGTTGGTTGTAGCATCCAAACATTTTCATGTAAAGGATTATGATAAAACCGCGGCTTCATTAAACGAGATCATGAAACCCGAATGGCTCAGCAAAAACCGCAGGGGGTATTATGAGTTTATATACGGCGGTTTATGCCTGCAAAGGCAGGATTTTGAAGGGGCAGAAATGCACTATGAAATAGCGGCACAATACCCTTTGCGTTCGGTTAATGACCACGTAGCCGCTTTGGTTAGTGTAGCCAATATCAGCATCAGGCGTGGTAATTTTGAAAAAGCGAAAGCTTACCTGCAGTTAACCGAGCAGTATAAAGAAAAAGTAACAGCCAAAATGAGGGAAGTGATAAGCCGCCTTCAGCAGGAGCTTCAGAAAGAATCAAGACAGTAAGGAACAAGAATCAAGACTATAAGAGTCGAGATACAAGAAATAAGATAAAGAGACGGGAGGAAAGAGGAAAGAGTAAGGAGGCAAAACGAAAAGAGCTATCAGGCGAGAAGATAAGAAAAAAGAGAACGGTTCTCTTCTTGATTCTTTTTTCTTGCATCTTGACTCTTGGTTTCTTGCATCTTGACTCTTGATTTCTTGCTTCTAACATAAAATATGAGAGATTCGTTATTAATAAAAGCGGCATTTTCGGAGCAAACAGAACGCCCACCAGTTTGGATGATGAGGCAGGCAGGCCGCTTTATGAAAGAGTATTGGGACATTAAAAACAAATACTCGTTCCTTGAAATGTGCAAAACACCGGAGATAGCCGCCGATGTTACCATGCTACCGGTTGATCTGTTAGGAATTGACGGTGCGATTTTGTTTTCAGATATCCTGGTAACGGGTGAAGCCATGGGCGGCGACCTAAGTTTCAACGCAGGTGTTGGTCCGCTGTTTGCCAACCCTGTACGTACACAAGCCGATATCGATAACCTGCAAACTGATGTTATTGATAAGCTGCAATATGTTGCAGATGCTATTAAGGTGATTCAACAGCGCCTTGGCGGCCGTATTCCGCTTATCGGTTTTGCCGGTGCGCCATTTACCGTAATGAGCTACCTTGTTGAAGGCGGATCTTCAAAAGATTTTAAACGCACCAAACTGATGCTGCACAATGAGCCCGAAATGGCCCATCAACTGTTATCAAAAATTGCCACTGTCACAGCAGATTATCTGAACATGCAGATTGCTGCGGGCGTAAATGCTGTACAGATCTTTGACAGTTGGGCGCAAGCTTTGGCATGGGATGATTATAAAGAATTTAGTCACCGTTATATTGCGGAGATCATCAGCAAACTAAACCGTAAAGATATCCCGGTGATTTCTTTCTGTAAAGGCAGCTCGGTTTTTGCACCGCTAATGGCAGAGGCTAAGCCAGATGTAATTTCTATCGATTGGAATGTCGATCTGTTAGATATCAAAAAACGTTTACCGGCAGGTATTGCGGTACAGGGTAACCTTGATCCGCATATCCTTTATGCCGATAAAAAAGTAATTAAAGAACGCATCTACCGCCTGTTCGACCGAATGAAAGGCGAAAACGGCTTCATTTTTAACCTGGGTCACGGCATTATGCCTGATATCCCGTTTGACAACGTGAAGTACGCGGTAGAAGTGATAAAAGAATACAGAAATTAAGAATAAAGCCAACATGTCATTGCGAGCGATAACGTGGCAATCCCGAACTATGCAAGTCGCTCTGTAAAGTTCGCGATTGCTTCGTTCCTCGCAATGACATGTATTAATTGACATGTACGATTACATAAAAGCTATACATATCATTTTTGTGGTCTGCTGGATGGCGGGGTTATTTTATAGCGTACGTTTATTTATTTATCATACCGAAGCCCAGGATAAGCCCGAGCCGGATCGTACTATATTGTCTAAACAATTCGAAATCATTGAACGCAAGTTATGGAATATCATAACTATCCCCTCAATGTACCTTACTATAGCAGCTGGCACAACGATGCTTATCCTCAAGCCAATTTGGCTTCAATTTGGATGGATGCATATCAAACTGACCTTTGTTGTGGCTTTAGTGATCTATCATTTCATCTGCCAAAATAAAATAAAACAGATGCGTAACGGCGTATTCAAATGGACATCCATTCAGCTCCGCTTGTGGAATGAAGTTGCTACCATTTTTCTGTTCGCCATTGTTTTCCTTGTGGTGCTTAAGAGCGCTTTGAATTGGATCTTTGGTGTTGTTGGCCTGGTATCGTTGGCTGTAATACTGATGATAGCGGTTAAGATTTATAAAAGATATAGGGAGAAGAAGTAACTCTTAAGTGAAGTTCATTACTTTTAAAGATGAATGTGCTGCGATGAAATAAAAATCCCTATCGTCATTTAAAAGGATTACTTTATTTTTTATAGCGTAAACAGCAATGAGACAATCGTTTGGTTTACGTACAGTAATGCCTCTTTTTCTTAAATCACGGTATAAGCTTGCGGCTTCAGTAGCGGCTACATAAGGATCTCCTTTTAGTTTAGTCATACTATCAAAATAAGATTTAATCTTCTTTACTTCGGCTTCTGAGACTACACCTTGTAAAATCTCTTGCATTATTGTAGGACAAGTTGCCACTACCATATTTGCCAAATTATTCCTTAAAAATTTACTTGAATCTGTTTCAATTCCTTTGAAAAAATTGACCCATACGGATGTATCTACCAAAATAATATCCATTATTCAAAAGCCTTATCATCGAGTTCAACCTTCCCCCATAATTCAGCAAGCTTCTTTTGATTTTCAATTGTAACATATAACTTCAAAGCTTCTTCAATTACTGCTTTCTTTGTTTTTATATTACCCAATTTCTGAGCTTTAGCGATTAGCTCATCATTAATATCTACATTCGTTCTCATACACATAAATTTTAATAAATATACACAAAAACCATCAAATAAAATATCTATTCTTACATTCTCTTTATACCTCATTCTTGCGTTAAAACTAATTACCAAAATATTTCCATCACCATGCAACCATTTGCATCACTCTTCCATCTTACTTATAAATGATGTTTTTGGAACCTAAATATACCATTCACCAACTGATAGACCGCTGCCGGGCCGGCGAGCGGAAGGCGCAGGAACTGCTTTACAAACAGTTTGCCTCAAAAATGCTGGGGGTGTGTATGCGCTATGCCACCGACCGCATGGAGGCCGAAGATATGTTGCAGAATGGCTTTATAAGGGTTTTCCACAAAATGGATGATTACCGGGGCGATGGTTCATTTGAGGGCTGGGTTAGGCGCATCATGGTTCACAGTTCAATTGAATACTATCGCAAACATCATAAAATGATGCAGATAATTGATATTGACGAGGCAGGGCATGAGCCATCGGTTAATCCAATAGCAGCGGCCAACCTGGATGCAAAGGTGCTGATGGGCATGATACAGCAGCTGGCACCAGGATACCGGATAGTATTTAACCTTTACGCGCTGGAAGGCTATTCGCACAAAGAGATAGCGGAGATTGTAGGCATTACCGAGGGTGCCTCTAAATCACAGCTGTCAAGGGCTCGTACAATATTGAAAGAACAAATTGCTAAAATAGAGGGCAAAAGTTATGGATATGCAGGATAAGGAACTGGACAGGCTGTTTCAACAAAAGCTTGATGACCTGGAAATACAACCGTCGGCCCATGTATGGCAGGGCATCAACGCCGAATTAAACGCCGGCAGGCGTAAAGGAATATTATTGCCTTTGCTAAGCGCAGCAGCAGGTGTTATATTAGTGATCACCGCAGGTATCCTGTTTATCCCTAAACAAAGAGTTAAACATAATGACCATCCAACAGAAATAGTTAAAACCCATCAACCGGTAAAACAATCCGTTGCAGTTACAGTTGAGCCTGTGGTACCTCCAACCCCGGCGCAAAACAAAGTACCCGCAAATCCGGTTATAGCACCTGTTAATACTATAGCGCAACTTAATAAAACCAAAATAAAAAGCAATTTGACACCATCTGTATCACAGCCGGTAAATCCTATCCCCTCACCTGTAACCGCCCATACAGATGAACCATTATTAGCAAATGCCCCTGCCGCAGATTATCCTGTTGTTAACGCCGCAGCCCCGGATACAGCAGCCAGGATCAGCCCGAAATCAACCATCATTGCCAGCGACAACACACAGCCGATATTGATAGCCCAGGTACCGCCGCATGCCGTTCCTGCTACAGCAAAATCTGTAAAAAGGCACCGCATCCGCAGCCTTGGCGATGTTTTTAACGTTGTGATAGCCGCTGTTGATAAACGTAAAGACAAAGTAATTGAATTCAGTAATACCGATGAAGACGATGCCACTATTACAGGCCTGAACCTGGGCTTTATTAAAGTAAAAAAAGAGAAAGACAAATAATATCTTAGCGAACTATAGACATACCACAACATATGAAACGCCTTATTTTTACCATCACAATATGCCTTGCCGCAAGCTTTGGTTTTGCTCAAAGCACACCTGCCGATTCTGCACAAAACACCACCGATACCACTACACATAAAAAGCATGTTAAAGTAAAACTTGGCTTTGGCGATGACGTAACCCAGGTTAACATTAATAATGATGAGCCTGATACCACCTATCACGCACACAAAGCGCCGGGCTTTTCATTCGGGGTAACCTTTTCGAGGATCGACCTTGGTTTTGCTACGCTGATTGACAACGGGAGCTTTACTTTATCCGACAAAAACAAATTTTTAAGCTACCGCCAGTGGAAAACAAGCAACTTTGGCTTTGACGTACTGCAATTTGGTTATCGCTTTAACAGTGCTTTCAAAATCTATGTATCCGGCGGTTTCGACTGGACCCATATCCGCTTACGTAATGATATCACCATACAGCGTAACGCGCCGGTGCTCACCTACGTTCAGGACAGTATCCACTTCAGCAAAAACCGTTTTTCATCAACCTACCTTCGCATACCGCTATCGTTCTATTACCGCAGCCATGAAGATGACCGGGGGAATTATTTCAGGTTAGTTGCCGGTCCGGAGATTGGCATCTTGCTTAACGGCCGCGTAAAACAAATCAGTGAGGAAAATGGCAAGCAAAAATTTAACGACGACTATCATTTTGCCAAACTGCGCAAAGGCGTGTTTGTACGCATGGGATACGGCATCATGGGTCTTTATGCCAAGTATTACTTCAACGATATGTTTGAAAACAGCCCGGATCAAAAAGGCTTGAGAAACTTCTCGTTTGGATTGACTTTTGGCTTCTGACCGCTGATTTAAGGTGATTGCGTTGATTTCGCTGATTATTTTTGGTTGTGAATGATTAAAATGATTTGATAATCTTCAGCAAGCTCCCATCTCGAAAACGATCGGTGTAATCAATAAAATAGGTGTAATCATAAAAGCAATCAATGTAATCCCAGAAAAGAAATCAACGTAATCAACGTAATCATAACCATCAACGGTTTATCTTTGCCCCTGATGTCAGAGATTCCTTTTTTGCAGGCAGTTGCCATAAGTAAAATATACCCGGGAAAACAGCAGGCCGGTGTAAAAAAACCGGGCTCATTATTGAGCCGGGCAAAATCACCGCCATTATTGGCGAAAGTGGCAGCGGTAAAAGCACTTTACTACGCTTGTTATATGGATTGCTCTCACCCGATGAAGGCACCGTTTACTTTAAAGGTGAACGCATTTGGGGCCCTGAAGAAAAGCTGATCCCCGGTCATGATGCCATGAAAATGGTAACCCAGCATACCGATGATCTTAACCTGTTTGCCAAAGTTTGGGATAACGTGGCTGCTATGCTGCCGGCAACAGATCTCAAAGCCAAACAGGAGAAAACTGAAAGGGTGCTTAAACAGCTCAACATGTTTGCCATGGCCGATAAGCGGGTGGCCGACCTGAGCGGCGGCGAAAAGCAACGCGTAGCCATTGCAAGGGCCATCATTACCCATCCTCAGGTACTACTGCTCGATGAGCCTTTTAACCAGGTTGACACTTCATTCAGAGAAGGTTTACAGCATGATATCAGGCAGATAGTTAAAGAAATTGGATTAACTGTGATCATGGTATCCCATGACCCGGCCGAAGTACTATCGATGGCAGATGAGCTCATTGTTATAAACAAAGGAGAAATTGTTGAGCATGGCAATCCCAAGGCTCTATACAAACATCCCAAATCTCTTTATACGGCCCAATTGCTCACCAATTGCAACGTACTAACCGCTCATGAAGCCCGTTTTTGCGGCATTGACATAACCAAAGAATATGCGGTTGTTTATCCTGAGCAAATCAAAATTAAATTGATAGCGGCAACCAAAAGCTGGGTTGTTAAGCAGGTGTTGTTTAAAGGTTTTTATGAGGATCTGATCATTAGGCATGAAGATATTACCCTACGGGTTTTGAGCGAGGAAACCGGAAAGTATGCCGAGGGAGATTTGGTAGCGGTAAGGGTAGAGAAGTATTTGGAGTATTAATCCTACGATTAGGCTTACAAGGCAAGCAAGATATTTAGTTGTAGTTAACTGATATCGGCCCGCTCATTCGCCGCGGGTTGGCTTTGTTCTTTTTCTTGATAAAAAGAACCAAAAATCAAGTCAGCAGATAGGCTTCTTTGCGCTCAAGGCCTTTGCCCTGCAAACCGGGCATAACCACGGGCTGCAATTATTTTGCCCTGCTTCGCTCGCTCGTTGTCCCCGTTTCTGCAAAAACTTGCTATGCCCCTACAGCAGCACAGGCCGGCATTGTTCTGCCCGGTTTCGCCCGAAGCTTACCTGCTGACGGGGAACTGAAGACACAAGACGGTTAGATTTAAGAAAAAAGGATTCAAAAAATAAACCGGAGCCATACCTCGCGCTGGCTACCGGTTTTTTAAACGTATATTTAAAAAAGGTCTTAATGCCTTAAATCAAGGCTCAGCATTACCAGGTTTTTACTTTCAACATAGGCGGTGCGCTCGTTCAACCTGTCAAGGACCTGGTCAAGCGCCAGGCGGGTCTTTTTCTTTTTAATGTTGAGCTTACTATAAACTGTTTCTTCGTATATCAGCTTATTGTTATCGTTATAAAACTTAATGGTTTGCACGCGGGGCAAATTAATATTGTGTTCAACTACCCAAAAACCGCGTACGTTTGTTATTTTATTTTGAGCCTGCACCGCAGCTGCTGCAAATGCCAGGATACAAACTGTGATAATTAACTTTTTCATGGTGTTATTTTTAATATAAACTAAAATTAAGGACCCATAAAATGGCATGAAAATAGCGTAGGCACACAACCCGCCAGTTACGATTAACCGCATTTTAATACGACAAATAAAGATCCGACCTGAAAAATGCACCGAAGCAGCCTTACTCCAGGTAGTCTCGTCATCAAATGATTGCAGTTTGTCGCACTTTTATCCTAAAAGCCGCCCAATTAAACTGTTTTACAGTAAATTAGCTATATGAATACCGGTTTCGATCTCCTGCTCAATAATATAAAGCTGCCGCGCTTTTGGCAGCACGTGATATTTTGGGTATTTGTATCGTTTTTTATCACGACGCTTTATTCGTTCCAGACCAATTTTTGGGTATCCTTACGCAATAACCTTTTGTACATGCCCATACAAATTGCGTATTACTATGCCATTGCCTACTGGCTGGTGCCCAAATACGTTTTTGAAAAGCGATATGTGATGTTTTTCATGATGCTGGTACCGCTTGTTTTTGCATGTATGTTTATCAGCCGTACCATCGGAATCCTTTTGTTGCGCCCTACCTGATCAGGGTGATGCACGTAACAGATGCCGGTTATATTGCCTCCACCCAAAGTCCGTTTTTTGAGCAGTTAACAGATGGGCAAAGCCTGGTAAATTCATTTAAAGGGACTAACCTGTTTACTGGGTTTGTACTTGCTATTAAACTTTTTAAAATGTGGTATGAGCGCAAGCAGGCAGCATTAGAAGCCGAACTCAACGCGTTGAAAGCCCAGGTACATCCGCATTTTTTATTTAATACCCTTAATAACCTTTATTCATTAAGCCTCAACAACTCGCCAAAATCGCCGCAGGCTATTATTGGCCTGTCGGACCTGCTGCGCTATATGCTTTATGAATGCTCAGATAACGAAGTGCTTTTGGAGAAGGAAGTATTTATGATGCAGCAATATGTAAAGCTCGAAAAACTTCGCTATGAAGACCGCATCGACATTAACTTTACCATTACCGGTAATTTGAAAGATAAAACTATAGCCCCGCTGCTCATTTTACCTTTTATCGAAAATGCCTTTAAACATGGCACCAGCGAGCAGGTGGGCGCTACCTGGATCAATATTGATATTAGTGTTACACTAAACCACTTCAAGTTAAAAGTAGCCAACGGCAAACCCGAACGCTCTGTTGAAGAAGCCCATACGCCGGGACATATCGGGCTAAAGAACGTGACCAAAAGGCTCAACCTGCTGTATCCTCATACCTCACGGCTGAAGATCGTGAACGAAGAAGATACTTTTTTTGTGGCGCTTGACCTCGACCTGAAAATCATAAAACACGCTGCTGTACAACAAATGGTCACCGCATGAAAATCCGCACACTTATAGTAGACGATGAGCCGCATGCCATTGAGGTATTGAAAAACTATCTTGCGCGCTTCAGCGAGATGGAGGTCACCACTACCTGCAATGATGGTATTGAAGCATTTCGCCTCTTGCAACAAAAACCTATCGATTTGATGTTCCTGGATATTCAGATGCCGGGAATAAAAGGTACCGACCTGCTGAAAAGCCTCAAGAACCCGCCTAAAGTAATTTTCACCACCGCCTACAGCGAATACGCCCTTGATGGTTTTGAGCTCAATGCGGTTGACTACCTGTTAAAGCCAATTTCTTTTGAGCGCTTTTTGCGGGCTGTTGATAAGATCTATCAGCTTAACGAGCACAAAGGCAAACCTATGATTGCCCATGAAGAACCTGTAAGTGATACGCATACCTTCATCTATTTAAAAGTAGACCGTAAAACCATCAAGGTTAACATCAATGATATTTTATGGATAGAAAGCCTGCGCGACTATGTTAAGGTAGTAGCTGTAAATAACCATGTGCACATTACCCGGCAAAAGATCAGCCTGCTTGAAGAAATGCTGCCCGAGAGCAGGTTTGTACGGATCCACCGGTCGTTTATAGTTTCGTTGAACAAAATAGATTCTTTCTATGCCTACAGCATGGATGTAGCCGGGCATGAGTTACCTATCGGCCGTAATTATAAACAGGATGTGCAGAAGAAGTTGAAGAATGAGCGGTTGCAGATGGGGGATAAAAACCTTAGAAGGTTACAAATGTTCGCTTTTTTCAGCTCGCGCTCGTTTGTAACGAGTGCGTAACCTGGGTTTGCGTTTATAACGCAAAGGCGATGCAATCGCCAAGCCACATTAAGCGTTCGTTGCAAACGAGCGCAAGATTAAATCGCACCAATCCCATGCTTTTTCTTATTCCTTTTTAACAGCTATTCCTACGCAACCCACCAATCATTTACCAAATTCAATTCATCTTTTGCGCGGGTAACGGCGGTGTACCACCATTTGCAAAGTTCGTAGTATGGCGAACCATACATGCTCTTATCCAAAAACAGGTAAACATTGTTCCACTCGCCTCCTTGGGCTTTATGACAGGTTACAGCATAACCGTACGAAACTTTAAGACAGTTGAGATAAGGGTCTTCGCGCATCGCCTCCCTATACTGTTCACTTTTTTGATGGAAGCCTTTTGCCTTCATCTGGTCATTAAAATCGATAATGAGCGCTTTGGATTGATCGTTAGTGAGATTTCCCTTTAAACTTTCAAGCGTATCTAAAGAAATCAGCATCTTAAACTCCTTCCCCGAAGCCAGCGCGGTAACCAACACTTTTTGAAATTTCAGCCCGAGCTTTTGTTCGGTTTCTTCAAGTTCATTCACAATTACAAAATCGCCGTTGGTGAGCGGTACCGAATAATTATTTTGTGTTACCAGCAGCACATCGCCCACCTGCAGGGGCACGTATCCCGAACCAAAAAGTTCGCGGCGCATGTCCCGGTTTATCATTTGAACTTTTTTATTACTGCGTGCTATGGCCAAACAACTATTGGGGCCTGCGGCCTTATAATTAGCTGCATAAAGGTTAAACATTATATCATCTGTAGCGTGAAGCTTTACGTTATTAAGGTTTGATGCCGGAATCTTCGGAAATTTGATGCGCTCCCGGCTTTCGCTCATGGTGCGGATAGCCGCCGCCAAAACCAAAATATCATTATCATCTTTATTGCGCTCTATTTTTGAGAGCTTAACCGATACCGGGAAACGTTGCTGTTTGGCCAGCCAGTCGGTATCAAGCGCCGGACTAAAGCTTTGCCCTACGGGTGGCAACTGGCAGGGATCGCCCACAAAAATAATCTTGCTTTTATTAGCCACCTGAAAAAAATCATAAAGCAGGATCCCCGAACCAAAAACGGCAAAGCCATTGCCCTCGGTAAGCGTGCCCGAAAGCATCGAAGCTTCATCAACAATATAAATGGTGGTTTCGGCGTCTGCAGAACGGGTTGTAAACTGCATGGTCATTTGTCCGGCCATGCCCGATGCTGAGCTTTCGGCCAATGTTTCCTCGTCAAGACCGTCTATCTTATCAAAATTATATAACTCGCCATGAACTGTTGAAGCGGAGAACCCCGTTTTGCCTCTTAAAACAGTAGCCGCCCTTCCCGTAGCTGCCAGCATACAAAACTTCCTTTCCTTTTCTTTAAGCCATTGAGCAATGTGCTGCATCAAAAAGGTTTTACCGGTACCTGCGTAACCCTTCAGTACAAAAACATCTGCTGCAGGATGGTCAAGAAACTTCTGAATTGCCTTGAAAGCAGCTTTTTGATCTGTATTTAAAGTAACCGGCACAGAGACTATTCTTTAATTAACAGGCACAAAACCGGCAAACAAATCACCGGCTTCCTTCAACGTATTTAGTGGAACGTAATCACAAACTTCAGCATATTCTCCCCACATTTGCTGCACTGCTTTATTATGATGGGCATTTGCAATAGCCTCCGCACTCAGCCATTCAAAAACTTCAATGATGGTGCCATCGGCAGCTTCCATGATGATTGATTCACGGTCGGTTACCAGCCCCTCCTGTTTGAGGCGGGGTACATGTGTTTTCAAGAGTTGCTTCAATGCCTCCTGTTTGCCCGGTTTGGGTTTATAGGCAACAATTACAATCTGTCCCATAGGCTTCCGTTTATTGTGGATGCAATTTACGAAAACGAAGAAGATTTTTAAATAGTGATGTCATTTCGACTACAGGGAGAAATCTTATACGCCGGTTTAGCGAACTTGCATGTCCGCCATAACAGGTGTACAGGATTTCTCCTCGTACCTCGTCGAAATGACATTTCCTTTGACTGCGATTACTCCCCCTCCGGAAAATCGGCGCCTACGGTAGTCGCCTCCCAGGTATCAAAATCCTTTTGTAACTCCTGCAGCTTATTGCGCGCCCCTTTCAATGCTGCTTTACCTAATAATAAACGCAAGGGCGGGTTTTCTGCTTCTACAGCGTCAACAATAGCTTTGGCAGCACGTTCCGGATCTCCCGGCTGCTTGCCGCTGTAGCCGCGGATATTATTTTTGTTTGTACCTGCTGTTTCTTTATAGTCGTCAATAACGATCTTACTGTTATTAGCCGAACGGCCGGCCCAGTCGGTACGGAAACCACTCGGTGCAATCACCGTAACTTTAATACCAAGATGTTTGGTTTCTTTAGATAGCGCTTCGGAATAACCGTCGACAGCAAATTTGGTTGCATTATAGAAACCTACTGCGGGAAAAGCCACTAATCCGCCTATAGAGGCGATATTAACCACATGGCCGCTTTTCTGCGCACGCATAATTGGCAAAACAGCTTTGGTCATGTTGGCAAGACCGAAGAAGTTAATCTCGAACATACGCCTTACTTCCTCCTCTTCACTCTCCTCGATAGCGCCAAAATAGCCGATGCCTGCATTGTTAACCAATACGTCAACAGTGCCGAATTTTTGTGTTATAGTATCAACACCCGCTTTGATATCATCCGCTTTTGTGACATCAAGCTTCAGAGCTATTGCTGTTTCAGGATAACCGTCAACGATATCTTTTATGTCATCTGTATTGCGCGCTGCAACACCGGCTCTATAACCTAATTGCAAAACAAGCTTTGCCAATTCCCTGCCAAAACCGGTTGAGCAACCAGTTATCAACCATACTTTATTTTTCATGATAGTTTGTGTTTGATATTGTAAAATAACGGTGTAGTATTCAATTGTTTGTCAGTTGAACTTCATTGTTGCATAAGCTGGCAATTATTAGTTATTTTTGTGTCAAATTAATAAAAATGCTACACCTGAACCCTAAATTAATTCTCTCAATTGCTTTTCTATTTAGTACATGTATTTTGGCTTCGTGTTCTAAAAGCGGCGGAGATCCCACCCCCCTAAAACAGATCCCCCTGCGTTAACAGTAAGTTCCATCAATGTAAATGAAGGCCCGTTTAATACCCTTGTCGAAATTACGGGTACCGGCTTCAGCACAACCTTAACTGATGACAAGGTGTTTTTTAACGATAAAGAGGGTATTGTAAAAACGGCGACAGCAACTAAACTTACCGCAACTGTACCTGTAGGAGCAGGAAGCGGAATTATAAAAGTTACTGTAAATGGCAAAACCATCGTAGGCCCCTCTTTTACCTATTTGTTAACACCGGTAACAACTACAATTGCAGGCAGCGGTACAGCGGGAGCAAATGATGCAGATGGTGCCTTGGCAAGTTTTAATGGACCAATTGGCATAGTGATTGACAATGATGGCAATTTATATGTTGCCGATTCAAAAAACAATAAGATCAGGAAAATAAGCACCACCGGAACGGTAAGCACTTTTGCAGGAAGCGGTACTGCGGGGCTGGTAAACGGCATTGGTGCAATAGCTTGCTTTAATCACCCGGATGCATTAACCATAGATAATGCCGGGAACATTTATGTTGCCGATGAATTAAACCACGTAATACGAAAAATTACTCCTACAGCCTCGGTAAGTACTTTTGCCGGCAGCGGTGCTTATGGCCTTACAAATGGCTCGCTTACATTGGCTGCTTTTAAAAACCCCACAGGGATCAGTATAGACGGCTTGGGCAATTTTTATGTTGCCGACCCGCAAAATAATGTGATCAGGAAAATTGATAATACCGGTATGGTAAGCACTTTTGCCGGAAACTCGATATCAGCACTAACAGATGGTACTGGAACAGCGGCAAGTTTCAATTTGCCGGTAAGTGTGGCTACAGATAAAAACGGGAATGTTTTTGTTGCCGACCTGTTAAATCAACGCATCCGGAAAATAACTCCCGCTGCTGTAGTTACAACGGTTGCAATAACCGGTGTACGTAACACCACTTTTGACGGTATTGACGCGATAAGTTTAGACGCCGCGGGTAATTTATACGTTAGCGCAAACTCCTCGTTGATAAAAGTTAACAAGGATAACGTTACTAACTTAGTGGCCGGCGGCTTGGCTGATGCCGAAGGCCATGTAGTTGATAAAAGCGGCAATATTTTTATAGCCGATACAAGGAATAATAAAATCCTGAAGATATCATTGCAATAAACAAGTTTTGTATTGCAGCCTTTAAGCTTCTATAAGGTTTCGTAAAGTCTGGAATTAAAGATAATCAAACGAAAACCGGCGATGAACTAACGCTCATCGCCGGTTTTTTTGTTTCCCCTTTTAGGGGGAGATCCAGAGAGGCTATTTTTTCCAAACGTTATTTTCAGGATTGTAATCCGGTAATACTTTATCAGGATCGTAAGTAACCGATTCAATTTCTTCGGTTGATGGATATTTAAATGTCCATGACGCATAACGCTCCCAAATTTCAACCGGCAGTTTTACGCGGTCAACTTTACCACCTTTGGTTTTAACTTCCAGGATAACCGGCATTGCCATTTTACCCAGGTTATCTAAAGTGATCAGCGAGCCTTTGGTTGGATCGTTATCAACATATTTTACATCGCTTACAGCAACATCCAAACGCCAGTCGTTCAGGAACCAGCCTCTCCAAAACCATTGCAGGTTTTCGCCGCTTGCATTTTCCATCGTGCGGAAAAAGTCGTCGGGAGTTGGGTGTTTAAATGCCCAGCGGTTAATGTAGGTTTTAAAGGCGAAATCAAAACGCTCCGGGCCTAAGATCTGCTCGCGCAGCAATACTAAACCGGCGCTTGGCTTTGAGTAAAGCAGGGTACCAGTGTTTCTCTCTTTTAAGTTAGCCGGCTGGCTCATAACAGGCTCAAGATCGGGCCTGGTAAAGAAAGCACCGATAGTATGCATATCCGGCACCCTTGTGTTTTTGTACTCGCCATTGTTAAAGTTAGCGGTAGAAAGCGTATTGATGAACGTATTAAAACCCTCGTCCATCCAGCCGTACATGCGCTCGTTTGAGCCTACGATCATCGGGAACCAGGTATGACCAAATTCATGATCGTTTACACCCCAAAGACTTGCCTTTTTAGCTTTCGCTCCGCAGAAAACAATGCCTGGATATTCCATACCACCCACTATACCTGCAACCGCAGTAGCAGCAGGATAAGGGAACTCGAACCATTTTGATGAGTTATACTCAATAGATTTTTTAACGTACTCTGTTGAACGGCCCCAGGCATCGTTGCCGTCGCTTTCAACCGGGTAGGCAGATATAGCAGTTGATTTTTTACCGCTTGGCAGGTCCATTTTGGCAGCATCGATAATAAATGCTGCAGATGAAGCCCATGAAGCATCACGGGCATTCTTGATTTTAAAGTGCCAGGTTAACTGGGTTTTACCGGCAGGGCGCGATTTTGGATCGGTAACTTCAGCAGCCGAGCGGATGATGACAGTGCTTTCGCTTTTTCGGCAGCTGCCCAGCGTTTCAATTGCTCAGGGGTATATACTTCCTGCGGGTTTAATAATTCGCCGGATGCTACAACAATATGGTTGGCAGGTGCAGTGATGTTCAGGTCAAAATCACCGTATTCCAGGTAAAACTCACCCGGGCCGCTATACGGCAGGGTGTTCCAGCCCATTACGTCGTCATACACACATACGCGCGGGTACCATTGTGCAATAGTATAAACTTTACCATTTTTGGTTTGCAGGTAGCCCATACGGTCCGACCCATAATTTGGCGACACAAATGAGTATTCAATTTTCAGTTTAGCCTGTCCGCCGTTCGCGGCAATTTCTTTTGGAAGGAAAACCTGCATCCTGGTATCGGTGATCAGGAATTTAACGTCGACATATTCGCCTTTCAAACCAGCAACTTTTACCGATTTAATTTTATAACCGGCATCAAACGCCTCGCCGCGGCCCCAGTTACGGCTACCTGCCGGGGGAACGATGGCTGTACCTCTTGAATCGAGCTTAAACAGATTCTGATCCAACTGCATCCACATAAAGCCCAATGTTTGCGGACTGTTATTGGTATACGTTAAAACTTCCGAGCCGGTAATTTCGTTGGTTTGATCATTCAGTTTGGCAGCCAGCTGGTAGTCTGCACGGTTTTGCCAGTATTTATATCCTGGCTCGCCACTCGCTGCGCGGAACTCGGTACCATTTTTAGTATAAAAACCGGGACCAAAAGTTTCGTGATAATCGTAAACAGAACCGGCGGGGGTGTTGTGGTGGTAGGCGCTGGCTGCTGGGCGTAACTCACGCTTGCGGCCAACATAAAGGCAAGGCTGCAACCTGCCATCAGTTTTAGTTTCATGTTCAGTCAAATAAATTGCGTAAAGGAACAAGTATACTACAAATTAGGGAGATGCAAAAGATTGGTAAAACGATTGTTACCGATTTAATTAAGGAATTGATTTCGTGCTTAAAGGCTGCTTATCAGGTGAATTGGTTATTGTTGGTGACAACACCAACAATTGCTAAAAAATTAGGGACGCGTTAGATACCACGCCGTTGTTGGTGTTGTCACCAACAACTATTCACCCTGCATGATGTGTAATTAAACCGAACTCGTCTATCCCCGTTTCATAAAACCTGGCAGATGAATATTTATAATCTTCCGGATATTGAACCAATTTCCATTTTTCCTGCAATGGATTATTGTGGATATAGTCCAACTTTTGCATAAAAACGTCCGGGGTCCACAAATCAATACTTAAGGAATTTCGCTCCCAAAATTGATATTTCCGATCCTTGGCATTAACCATAAGTAGGGATAATCTATCATCATTACTATCCAATAAGCTGAATTTCATCTGCTGCGCCGTAAATTTCAAGAAACGCATTTGAACCAAATCCCGTGTATGTCCGTCTTGTATCTGCCATATCAAATGAATGTGATTAGGCATTATCACGAACCCATAAACAACTATACTTCCTTCGTTTTTTAGAAACAACAGACTTTTTATAATTATATCTTTATAAATATCTTCTGTTAGCAATGGCTTCCATTCTAAAATTGTTGCTGTGAAAAATTGTGGATGATAGTCAAAGTTAATTTCAGCCATATATGCTAAAATAAATAAAATCGGCTCACTTTATTTATTGATGCTATTGCCAATAATATTTAATCATTAGGAACTAAAAAATCATTTTATGCGTAACGATCACAGCATAAGATAATACGCGGCGTAGAGTTGTTGGTGACAACACCAACAACGGCGGGCAATGACATAATTATTTCCGCGCCGTTGTTTATCTAACAACGGCACGAAATACGGTTCACCAAATCCTTACTTCCCCAAAAAATGATCTGCATAAACCTTCTCATCAAAACCGAAGAAAAGGAAACCATTATCCTCAATTACCGGGCGTTTGATCATACTGGTTTTTTGCTGTAATAATTGCAGCGCGTCGGCGTTGGTTTTGATGCTTTCCTTAACAGCAGGCTCAAGTTGTTTCCATGTGAGGCCTTGTTTGTTCAAAAACTTTTCGTAACCTGCTTTGGTATCCCATTCCTGCAATTTTTCGGCGCTTACACCCAACTTTTTGAAATCCTGGAAATCGTAAGCTACCTTATTTTCTTTAAGCCAGTCGAGGGCTTTTTTTACTGTATTGCAATTGGTTATTCCGTAAACTTTCATGGGGGTAAATTTACGGATTTCGATATATCATGAGCAGGGACTATTTCAACTCGCCTGTTGTTTTATGATATGGCGATAAAAAACAAAAAGAGGCGCCATTACGCGCCTCTCCTAACAAATATCTATTAGCAATTAACCATTGCCGCCGCCATTGCTTTTGCCCCCGCCTTTGGTATCATCGTTATTAATGCCACGCTGGTTCTTTTTGATATCGCCATTCAGTTTACCAAACTTAAAGTTTAACCTCACAGCAAAATTCCTGTAGCGGTTATGGTACAATGATTCCTGGTCGAAATCAACTGTATGTGTGGTCGATCTGAATGTACGGTATTTACTGTACGGGTTGTTGGCTACTGCCGATATGGTCAGCTTTTTGTTCAGGAACTCTTTAGATAGTACGTAGGAGTTAAAAATAAAATTGCTTGACTTGCCTTGTAAGGTAACATCCCCGCTAAAGAAACCGGCATCGAGGCCAATGCGATAGCCGCCATCAAATTTGTAGCCAATATTGGCAAAAGCGTTGCCGGTGTAACCGTCATTTTTATAAAACTGGCCGTTATAAGTTCCCTTTAACCACACGTGCGAAATTTGCCCGTTGATATTAACCGTAAACTTTTTAGTGATTGAGTAATTGGTATTCAAGTTTAAGCCAAGTGATCGGTTGCTGCCTAAATTTTGGTACGTAGTAAACGTAACGGTATCAATATGATCGCCCATGTTGTTTTGAATCAGGCTGGTTACGTTTTGGATAGCATTGTTGGAGAACGCATAGCTCAAACCAACATTGATTGATCCTTTTGAGAAATTACTATAGTTCAACTCAAAAGTATTGTTCAACTCCGGCTTCAGATCGGGATTACCGGTGCTGATGAATTTAGGGTTCGATTTATCAATAAATGGATTTAACTGGTAAATACCCGGCCTTTGAATGCGCTGGGTAAAGCCCAAACTGATGCTGCTGCTTTTCATAGAGCGCTGAACAGATACCGATGGAATAAAGTTATTATAGCTTTTATCAAGCGGCGTACCTGTAAACACGGCATTTACCTGGGTATGCTCCAAACGTAAACCAGCCTTACCTGTCCATTTATCAAACTTTAACTGGTATGAGTTATAAGCACTATAAACATCCTGATGGTAATCAAATTCACCGGTTTGCCCTGTGTTTACATTATATACCGAACTGGTTGAGTCTTTGTCCTCGCGCCTGTAATCACTAAAGTTATTACGCAGGATCACTTTACCACCAGCCTCAATGCTGATTTTTTTAACGGATAAGCATAATCTAACTGGAAGGTATGCTCGCGGTTACCTGCGTTATTATACTGTCTAAAATCTGGCTGTAAGGAATTATAATAGTTAACCCTGTCCGAAAATTGGTTATCAGTAAAGTTTTTGCTTGGACCATAGCTGTATTTGTACGATAAGGTAAGCAGTTCATCTTTGTGCCCTTTAAAACCTAACTGGTAGTTGATAGATGCATCAAGTCCCTGGTCATGATTATAACCATTGCTCGATAGATTGTAACCTTGTGTAAGTGCACCGGCCTCATTGGTTTGTGCCGAACGCTGCGTACCATCCTGATCAAACTCGCCATGGAAAACTTCAAATGAGCCAGTGAGCAGGTTCAGGGTATCTATCTCGTAGCTCATTTCGGCGTTGGCATAGCGATACTTACCGCCAAATGAGTTGGTACCATCCTGTAATATGTTTGACCTTACTATTTTTGAGTTTGGCTCAAACTGCGTTTGGGTAGTAGTAAAAGTATTGGTATTACGCTTCTGGTTACCAAAACCTGCATAACCCGAAACTCCGAACTTACCTTGCTTGGCTGTCATGTTCAGGTTATACCCCGGCCCCCAAACACTGTTATAGCGCATGTTGACACTGCCATTATAGCCCTGATCCGCGTTCTTTTTAGTGATGATGTTAATTATACCTGCCAAACCCTCGGCATCGTATTTTGCAGGCGGCGTAGTGATCACCTCAATCTTTTCGATGTTGGTGGCCGGCATCGCCTTTAACACGTCAGATGGGTTTTTGGCCATCAGCGCCGATTCTTTTCCGTTGATCAGGATCTTATATTTACCGCTGCCTTTTAACTTGATGTTATCATCGCCGTCCACAGCTAAAAGCGGCACTTTACGCATCATGTCCAATGCAGATACCGCTTTGCTTTCGGGATCGGCAGTAACATCATAACTGAGGCGGTCAACCTCCTGTTTCATTACCGGCTTTACAGCGGTAATGGTTACCTCGTTCAGCTGTTTACTTGATGCTGCTACCAGGATCCGCCCCGCATCAAACGTTTTATCGGTTATTTTCACCGGGAGTACTTTGGTTGCATATCCAACAGAAGCTACTACTAACTGATAGGTTTTACCTTCGGGGGCTTTCAGTTCAAAGCTCCCGTCATCTTTGGCAAGCGTACTTTTTACCGGGGTTTTGGTAGCGGCATCCTGCAGTGCCACCGTACCATACCCCAATGGTTTGTTGGTTGCCGAATCGATGACAGTACCTTTAACGGTTATATTTTGAACAGAGACCGGTGCGGCAGCCTGGGCCATAGCCATGCCCGTGACAAAACAGCATAGCACTGTTAGTAGAAATTGTTTCATAATTGCGATTTTGGTCATAAGACGTTTAAGATACCCGGGCGTGACACCAAAAAATATGCGTTTAACACTTTTTAACGTTTGCCACTGCCAGGTAACGGGTTAGTTACTAAAGTTGTTAATTGCGGCTTCCGCTGCTGGTGTCATCATTGTTAATACCACGTTGATTTTTCTTTATGCTGCTGTTAAGCCTGCCGAATTTGTAGCTCAGGCTCACGTTAATGGTGCGGTAAAAGTTGTTGTTAGCGGTGTAAGTATCAAAGTCGGGCGTTTTGGTGTAGAAGTCGAGTTTGTTGAATTTTTTGAAAGGATTATTAATGTTTACTGATAGCGTGGCCTTTTCTTTAAACATGGTTTTAGTACCGCTGATAGAGCTGAAGAAATAATAATTATCCTTCCCCTGCAGCAATACGTAACGGCTGTCATACCCAATGTTTAAGCCGGCGCGATAGCCGCCGTCAAATTTGTAGCTGGTATAAGTAAAAATGTGTCCCTGGTTACCGCTGTTTTTATAAAGCGAACCGTTATAGTAGCCCTTAAGCCAAACAAATAAAAGTTCGGCATTGACATTTACATTTAGTTTTGGGGTGATAGGATAGTTGATATTGGCATCAAAGCCCCAGTTTTTGTTAGAGCCCACATTGTCATAAGTATTGGTAGTTACCCCGGCCGAATCAACCCGCGCCAGGTTTTGTACTGTATTATTGGCAAACGAGTAATTGGTGCTCAGGTTGATAGATCCTTTGGCAAAATTACTATACCCCAGCTCGAAGTTATTGGTAACCGCGGCCTTCAAATTAGGGTTACCCATGTTAACATATTGCGGGTTGGTACGATCAGTAAATGGGTTTAACTGGTAGATACCCGGGCGTTGGATGCGCTGGGTGAACCCTAAAGTAAGGCTGCTGCTTTTTAAACTTTTTTGGATAGATACCGATGGTATAAGATTGTTATAATCCTGGTGAACGGTGCTGTTAGTGGTTGAAAAATCGGCATTAACAGTTGTATGTTCTAAACGCAGGCCTCCCTTAAAGGCCCATTTGGCAAGCTTTACCGAATAGGAGTTATACAAGCTGTAAACGTTCTGCTTGTAAGTAAAATCGTTAGTTTGACTGTCATTAGTTTGATAAACACCTGGCTGCGTTAGTGTATCCGTATGGAAATTACTGTAATTGTTTCTCAGAATACCTTTACCGCCTGCTTCAAGTGTCAGTATTTTTGCCGGCTGAATATAATCTAACTGAAAAGCGTGCTGCTTTGAACCGGAATTATTGTACTGCTTATAATCTGCCGGAGGCGGAACGCCAATTTTATCGGCACCCGATGTTGCATTGTTATTTTGATCATTGTTGTTATTGTTGTATTTATATGATACCGTTAGCAACTGATCTTTATGATTTTTAAATCCCAACTGATAGTTCAGGCCTGCGTCTGCACCATGAAATGTACTATTACCCGAATTAAATAAGCGATAAAACTGGGTAACAGCATCAACACTATCGCTAATACTGGTTACCTGGTTATTTTGCTGCTTACCTTTACCGTTATAAAAATCATACATACCTGTAATGAGGTTCAGGGTATCTACCTCATAGCTCAGCTCACCGCTGGCGTACACATTGTTAGCCCCATTGCCCCTTGTCCCGGTTTGGTTAAGGGACGATTTAGGATGATAAAAATTGGTAATATTTTCAAACGATGAAGTTTGCACGGGCCTGTGGTTGTAGCCTGCGTAACCCGCGAAACCGAATTTACCTTGTTTAACAGTTACGTTTACGTTTGCACGTTCGCCAAAAACATTGTTATAGCCCGTATTGATACTTACGTTATAGCCCTGGTCCGCATTTTTTTGGTGATGATATTGATGATCCCCGCAAGGCCTTCGGCATCATATTTTGCGGGCGGCGTAGTGATTACTTCTATCTTTTCAATATTGGCAGCGGGCATAGATTTCAACACGTCCGATGGGTTCTTGGCCATCATGGCCGATTCTTTTCCATTTATCAGGATCTTGTAATTATCATTACCCCGTAGCTTGATAGCGTCGTTGCCATCAACAGATAACAAAGGTACTTTACGGATCATATCCAGCGCGGTGATAGACTTACTTTCCGGGTCGGCAGTTACATCATAACTCAGGCGGTCCACCTCCTGTTTCATTACCGGCCTAACGGCGGTAACGGTAACTTCTTTCAATTGTTTGCTCGATGCCGAAAGCAGGATCCGGCCTGCATTAAATGTATTATTTGTAAGTTTTACCGGGATAGTTTTGGTGGCGTAACCAATAAAAACAGCAACTAACTGGTAAGTTTTACCTTCTGGCGCTTTTAGTTCAAAACTGCCATCGTCTTTAGCAAGCGTACTTTTTACCGGGGCTTTGGTTGCGGCATCCTGGAGCGCAACGGTAACATACCCCATGGGTTTATTTACAGCCGAATCAATGATGATGCCTTTTACAATAATATTAGGAACTGCCGGAGCAACGGAAGTTTTTGTTTGAGCGAATAAGAGTATAGATAAGCAACAGCAAAGTACCGTTAGCAGGATTTGTTTCATAAGGTTATTTAGGTTTACAAGACGTAAGTACACACCCGCGCGTTACAACGCGAATTACGATTTGAACGGAATTTTAACTAAAATATTAGTTTGTAACGACGTTGTTACTTATTATAACGAGTCATGGTAAGTTCGGTTCCAATAGTTGCAAAACTCTTCACCATTTCTATCGAACGATCGATCAATGCAGGCAGTTCGGGCTGTTCGTCTTTATCAAACGGGCTCAGCACAAAATCAACCTGCCGGCCTTTGGGGTAATTATCACCAATGCCAAAACGCAGGCGTGCGTAGTTATTGTTGCCAAGCACCTCTTCAATATTTTTAAGGCCGTTATGCCCGGCGGCGCTGCCTTTGGGTTTTAAGCGTAAGGTACCCAGCGGCAAGGCAAGGTCATCCACGATAACTAAAACATTCCCCACCGGAATTTTCAGGTCTTTCATCCAGTAGCTCAGGGCTTTTCCGCTCAGGTTCATATAGGTAGTAGGTTTAATGAGGCAAAGCGTACGGCTTTTGAACGATACCTCGGTATAATAAGCAAGCCGCGAGTTTTGAAACCTCGCTCCCTCTTGCCTGGCCAGTTCATCCAACACCATAAAACCGATATTATGCCGGGTATCTACATACTCCGGACCAATATTCCCTAAACCTACAATTAAATATTTCATGCCCCTGGCCCCCTAAAGGGGGAATTTTTGATTAGCTTAAATTTTAATGCGAAGATATTATTTATTGCTCAAACAAAAACAGCGATAGAAATTACTCTATCGCTGTTTTTAAATTCAACTCCTGCTCCCCCTTCAGGGGGTTAGGGAGCTTATTTTTTACCTTGAGCTGCTTCCTGCTCTGCCTGACGTAATGCACGTGAGGTAGTTACAGAAACAATGGTATCTTCTTTAGCGTTGGTGATCACTAAGTTATCTAATTTAATATCAGATACTTTTACTGATTTACCAACTTCAAGAGATTCGATGCTTACTTCAATAGCATCAAGATGATCTTTAGGAAGCGCTTTGATACGCAGTTTCCTTAATTTTTGAACCAGTTTACCACCTACTTTAACACCTGGAGAAGTACCGGTTAATTTAACTGGGATCTCGATGGTGATAGGTTTTTTCTCATCTAACAATAAAAAGTCAATGTGAGTGATTTTTTCAGTTAGTGGGTGGAACTGGATGTCTTTGATGATAGCTTGTGATTTAACACCGGCGATTTCCAGATCGATGAAATGAACAACCGGAGTGTAAACTACGGCTCTCAAATCAGCTGCGGACACAGAAAAGTGGGTCTGGGTAGCACCACCATAAAGAACTGCAGGCACCTGGCCATTGTAACGCAGCTCTTTTGCGTCTCTTTTCCCTACGTTCTCTCTTAGAGAACCGCTAATAGCAATTGATTTCATTTTTATTTATTTGTTTATTTATTTGTAGCCCATGGTCGATAGTCAATAGACCATGGATTTATTTTTATTCTAACCAATCAACCACAGCCATGGACTATCGACCACTGACTATGGACTTAAAACTAATCCACCTTAAACAAGGTACTTATCGAACCGTGTTCGTTTACGTTGCTTATCGCTTTTGCAAACAGCTCGGCGGTTGAAAGCACCCTTATTTTAGGGCTGCTTTGTTTAAGCGGGATTGTATCTGTAACTATCAGTTCGGTTAATGCCGAGTTTTCGATAGTTTCATAAGCCTTACCTGATAATACCGGATGTGTACAAACCGCGCGTACGCTGCGTGCACCACGCTCCATGATCAATCCGGCTGCTTTCGCTAACGTACCTGCGGTATCGCAAATGTCATCAATCAGTACTATGTCCTGATCGGTAACATCACCTATCAGCGTCATGGCTTCAATTTCGTTAGCGCGTTTACGTCGTTTATCGCAAATTACCACTTCGGCATTAAAGAACTTGGCAAAGCTCCGAGCCCTGTATGAACCGCCCATATCAGGCGATGCAATAGTAAGGTGACCTAAACCAAGGCTTTTAATATAAGGTACAAAAATGATAGAAGCATCCAGGTGATCAACCGGCACGTCAAAAAATCCCTGGATCTGCGCTGCGTGCAAATCCATGGTCATGATGCGGTTAATACCGGCTGCAACCAACAGGTTAGCTACCAGCTTTGCACCAATGGCAACACGGGGCTTATCTTTCCTGTCCTGACGGGCCAAACCAAAGTAAGGTATAACGGCGTTTACATAGTGGGCTGATGCACGGCGGGCGGCATCAATCATCATGAGTAACTCCATTAAATTATCGGTTGGCTGGTGAGTTGACTGGATCAGGAAAACATCACATCCCCTTACAGATTCGTTAAAATGCGGCTGGTATTCGCCATCGCTAAAACGCGATATCACAACTTCACCTAACTCACGACCATAAGCATCAGCTATAAGATGCGCAAGCTCCTGCGAACCTGATCCTGAAAATAATTTAACCGGGTTAAATTGTAAGGGCATTTTGATTTTGGATTTGGGATGTTCGATTTCGGATTTACCTGTCTTCCACCGTTGATCTTTTACAAATACAACCGTCATAAAACACAATTCGGATTTCAAGTTTTCCAATCAGAATAAATCCGAAATTGAAAATCCGAAATCCGAATTTTATTGTTGCCCGACCAGGATTCGAACCTAGACAAACGGTACCAAAAACCGTCGTACTACCATTATACTATCAGGCAATCTCCTTTGGTTTGTTTTACTCCCCGAAAAGGAATGCAAATATAGCGCGAATATTTGATTCTCAAAATAGAATTTTAAAAAAGTTTATTATCAACTCAAACACAGTAAAATAAAATACAAATGCGCCTCAAAACGCCTCTTTTAATGGCAACATCCCAATAGTTTTATTATTTTCGGCTGCTTTAAACCTGTTTTTTAGATAGCATCCGAACATGAATTACAAAAAACTCAACAATATATTTGGCTGGGTGGCCTTTATCATTGCCACGGTAACTTACATTTTAACCCTTGAGCCATCATCAAGCTTTTGGGATTGCGGCGAATTTATAGCCTGTATCTATCGCTTACAGGTAGCCCACCAGCCCGGCGCGCCCCTGTTTACCATCATTGGCAAGGTATTTACCCTGCTATCCATGGGCGATAATACCAAAGTTGCTTATTGGGCCAATATGGCATCGGCCCTGGCCAGCGGCGCTACCATCATGTTCCTGTTTTGGACCATTACCGCCCTTGCCAAAAAACTGTTGGTTAAAACACAGGAACAGCTTAATGTTACCAATCTCATCCTGATCATAGGTTCGGGCCTTGTAGGCGCATTAGCCTATGCATGGTCGGATACCTTTTGGTTTTCGGCGGTTGAATCGGAAGTTTACGCACAATCATCACTTTGTACCGCTGTAGTATTTTGGGCGATATTAAAGTGGGACGCTCACGCCGATGAGCCTCATGCCGACAGATGGATAGTTTTTATCGCCTATGTAATGGGCCTTTCCATCGGTATTCACTTATTAAACTTACTGGTGATCCCGGCTATCGGTTTGGTGATCTATTTCCGCAGGGTAAAAAATGTTACTACAAAGGGAACATTGCTTACCTTTTTGGCAAGCGTGGTGGCCCTGGCCTTTGTACTTTGGGGAGTGATACAATACACCGTAAAAGGCGCGGCTTTTTCCGACCTGCTTTTTGTAAACACCCTGGGCATGGGTTTTGGCAGCGGGGCAGTAGTGTTTTTTGTACTGCTCATTATTACCATTGTTGCAGGCATTTACTATACTATAAATCCTGTTAAACCTGCCATTATTTTAGCGGCCGTATGCTTTGTATTGATATTAGGCATAAGCGGTGGCATTATTGGCCTGATAGTAAGCGGAGCAGTTTTAGCCTTGTTAGAGTATGTAGTAAAGATCCGCGAAAAACGCTTCGCGCTCAACAGCTTTTTGATCTGCCTGCTGTTTATCCTGTTTGGCTACAGCTCATTTGTAATGATTGTGGTACGTGCAAAGGCTAACCCTAACCTGAATAATAGCGACCCTGAAAATGCCTTTGCCTTAAACAGCTACCTTAACCGCGATCAGTACGGCGATACCCCGTTATTATACGGGCAGTTTTTTGATTCGGAAGCTACGGCTCAAACCGAAGGCGCTAATATTTACCGCCGCGGAGCAACCAAATACGAAGTTGCCGGTAAAAAATTGAATACCGTTTATGACCGTAATACCATATTTCCGCGGATGTTTAGCGATAAGCCCGGCCATCCGGAGTTTTACCGTGAGTGGACTGGTCTCGGTGAAAGCGAACACCCAACCTTTGGCTCAAACATCAGTTTTTTTGCCAAATGGCAGATCAACCAAATGTATACCCGCTATTTCCTGTGGAACTTTGCAGGCCGCGCCAATGACCTCGATGGTCAAAGCTTAAATTCAGGCGCCGACGGCGAATGGATTAGCGGATGGAATTTTAATAAGCCCCTGCCCTATTCGGTTACCCAAAGCAAAAGCTATAACCGCCTGTTCTTTTTACCACTTATCATAGGTCTATTTGGTGCGGTGTTTCACTTTGCACGCAATCAGCGCGAAGCCGGTGTTGTTGCCATCCTGTTTGTTTGCACCGGTTTGGCCATCGTGCTTTACCTTAACCAGGATCCGCTGCAGCCCCGCGAACGTGACTATGCATATGCCGGTTCTTTCTATGCTTTTGCAATATGGATAGGCCTTGGCGTAATTGGTATTGCCGATGTGCTGAGCAAAAAGCTTAATGCAAGAGTGAGTGCAATCATTTCTACAGTAGTTTGCCTTGCTGCTGCACCTTTACTAATGGCCAACCAGGAATGGGACGATCATGACCGCTCAACCAAGCTCACCCCGCATGATATGGCTTATAACTACCTGAACTCATGTGCGCCAAATGCTATTTTGTTTACCTATGGCGATAATGATACTTACCCGCTTTGGTATATACAGGAGGTGGAAAATGTACGCCCCGATGTGCGTATCGTGAACCTGAGCTTGCTGGGTACCGACTGGTACATCCGCGGTATGAAAAACAAAATGAATGAGTCGGAGCCACTGCCGATCAGCATGACAAACGATAAATTTAAACCAGGCGTACGTGATGTGATCTATTTTAGCGATCAGAAAATTCCGGGCGCTACCGAATTAAAAGATGTTTTTGACTTTATGACTTCCGATAAAAAGGAAGCCATGGTTGAGTATAATAACGGCGATGTTGCCAATTATCTGCCAACCAATAAATTCAAACTAACGGTTAACGCTGATGAGGTTATTAAAACAGGCTCCGTACCAGCAGCCGATAAGGATAAAATAGCGCCTGAAATGGACTGGACATTTAACGGTCGTTACGTTACCAAGGACGTACTGGCAATGATGGATATCCTGAGCCATAACAACTGGAAGCGACCGATTTATTTTTCGGTTACCGTACCTAACAGTAATATGATCGGCCTGGATAAATATATGTATAACGAAGGCTTCGCTTACCGTTTACTGCCATTAAAACCGGATACAGCCGTTGGGCCGCTTGAGGCCAGCAACACCGGTAAGATGTATGAAAACATGATGACCAAATACAAATGGGGCAACATGAAAAACGCCAGCTATCTTGATCACGAATCAATGACCATGTTTTACCCGCTCATCACCCGGCTTTACTCAACCCTGGCCGATGATTTGGCCAAAGCAGGCAAGCCTGATTCGGCTCGCAAAGTGCTTAAGAAGTATGACGAGGTAATGCCAACCACTATTAACTCATTAGAGATAGCGGTACGTAAGTATTATATGATAGAAAACGCTTACCGCTTAAACGATATTCAGTTAGGCAACAAACTGGCTAACCTGGTTGATGACTATGTAAGCAATCAGCTTGATTACAGCTACGCACTATTCCAAAAAGGTGAAACCAACCTCGAAAACCGCGACCTGCAATATTCAATGCAGATTTTAGGAGGCCTGGTTGAGTTTAGCAAGCAATACAAGCAGCCGCAACTATTCAATAAATTCAGCACACAGCTGAGTGGCTTTGAAAAGAAATTTGGGGTGACGGGGAAGAAATAAGTTGGCCCTTGATATTTGTAAATGCCCGCTGTTGAGCGGGCATTTTTTGTTTTGGTAAATAGCTGGTCGAAGTTGCGCTGTCTCTAAACTTCGACCAGTTTTAGTGATCATAATAATTTTTGACTTTGTTTAAATAATCCAATAACCACGGCCTTTGTTTTTCATCCGCTAATACAACCTTTAACAATTTATAATGTGAATTAATGAAAAGATAGTCGTTATCAGTAAGGTAGTATGACAGTATTTGGGCTTTGTTTAGCTTAGATTGCTGATATTGCCCGCGCAGCGTTTTCGAGCTTTCGTCCCATCTATATTCAATACTGGTTGAATCATTCAAAAATATTGGCCCATAATTAAAATAAACATCGTTATTGTCATTATAAAACTGTTGGTGATAAACCATTTTTATAGTCAGCGGATTGGTTTGCTGAATTTTGGATTCGAGCCACAAAATCCGAAATTCCCAAAATGCCTGGGCATTACAACTTTCAGGTTCGTTTAATACCGGAATTAGTTTATCATCATCATACTTATAAAAAAGTAATTGTTCCACCAAATACCGGAACCATTATCAAATTCAGATAATTGATAAACGATAGCTTCGCCGTCTGTATTTTTAAAATATTCTAAATCTTCATCATCTCGGCCATAACCATCTTGTTTGGCAATAATTTTATCTCCTTTAAAAAAATACAACTCAGAGCCGGAACAATGTCTTACATCGCCAATTCTAATTGCAAACTCGTCAAACTTATTTTTATCCCGGTCAAACGGATAGTATTGCAAATAAACATTCCCTTTTTTAACAGAATCAAGCAAGCCCTTGGCTGTGCAGGTACTATCAGTTTTTAATTCGCCAAATATTTTTCTTGCAGCATGTACTTCTATCATTTCCATGCGTGTAGCGCGCTTTAATAACGCAAAATCTGCTGGCTGCAATTTCCAATTTGCAGGTTTTATTAGATTTCTATAAACAGAATCGGCAACAAAAGCAGCTTTATAGGCAAGTGGCTGCACAGGTAGCTTACCCACACTGTCAAAAAAGCAACAAGTTGTGGTTCTGTATATTTGATCTCTACATATTCTTTTGCTTTTGGCTTAACCGCTTTTTTAAGACGCTTTTTATTTATTGGCTTGCTTTCATGATGGCAGCCCAATACGCCTAAAATAAGTATAAGGCAAGCTGCGTTGCAGATGATTTTGGAAGGATTAGGCATAACCGGGCTTACAATTAATATCGCTTTAATTTAACGATATTTCTGTGGAGTTTAACTAAAATCATCGTGGTTATTTATCAGGGCTGCCGCTAAACTTCGACCAGTGACAAAAAAATTAACTACCTGCCAACAGTGTCCTGATAAACTTTCACGTTCCGGAGATAACTCAATATTAACGACCTGTTTTCTTTGTTATTTAAAGCAACCTTCAGTGGTCTGTTAAAAACATTAATAAACAATAGATCATTATCCTCCAGATAATATGATAAAATCTGTGCTTTACTAATTTTAGATTTTTGGTATTGCCCGATAAGTGTTTTTGATTTTTCATCCCACCTATAGCTAACCATGGTTGAATCGTTGATAACGTTAGGTCCAAATTCTATTTTATCTTTATTAACAAATTGATTATAATAGACCACTTTTATCGTTAACGGATTTGTTCGCTTCACTGTAGCATTTAACCATATAACACGCCCTATCCAACTCCCCTGGGCATTTCCATTGGCAAGTTCATTTAACACCGGGATTAATTTATCACCATCGTATTTATAGAAAAAATAATTAAACCATCCAACGCCTGATCCTTCGGCAAACTGATATTGCCTGTAAACAATATTTTCACCATCTACATTGGTAAAATATTCCGGTTCGCTTTCAAATCGCGAATAACCATCTTGTTTCGCTATGATCTTATTTCCTCTAAAATAATAAATCATAGCCCCCTCGCAGTGCCCCCGATCCGCCACGCCAACTGCAAACTCATCAAACTTATTTTTATTACGAATAAAATGATAGGCTTGTAGATAAACGTAACCTCGCTTAACCGAATCAAATAAGCCGTTTGAATTGCAATTACTATCCACTGTAAATTCCCCGAATATTCTTTTCGCTGCATTTACCCTTATTCTCTTGGCTGTTATGGCTTGCTTCAACGATTTAAAATCAGCCGTAGAAAGCTGCCGGTTCATAGGTTTTGTAAACGTTTTGAAAATAGAATCGGCATAAAAGGCTACCTTATCAGCAAACGGCTGTGCCGGCAACTTACCAACACTATCAAAAAAAGCAATAAGTTGCCCTTCGGTATATTGAATTTCTTTATGGCTTTTTCTTTTGCTTTGATGGCCTTTTTTAAAGGACGCTTGTTTACCGGTTTAGTTGTATTATGACATCCTAACAAGCCAAAAACAAGCGCAAAACAGATTATTTTACTAATGATGTTGAAAGGTATAGGCATAACCGGGCTTACAATTAATATCGCTTTAATTTAATGATATTCCTGTGGAGTTTAACTAAAACATCATGGTTATTTATTGTTTATACTAAGCGTAATATATATTTGCCACAATGAAGATCCTGCTCATAGAAGATGAACCCAAACTGGTATCCATTATCCAGCGCGACCTTACCGCCGAAGGCCACGAAATAAGCGTTGCCCTTGATGGTACAACCGGGTTGGATATGGCTATGAAAATGGATTTTCAATTGATCATTCTTGACATCATGCTACCCGGTATTAATGGCATTGAGGTTTGTCGCCGCTTACGGCAGGCCAACCAGAATGCCGCCATATTAATGCTTACCGCACTCGGTACTACCGAAAACGTAGTTGTAGGTCTCGACAGCGGTGCTGATGATTACATGGTTAAACCCTTTAGCCTTGCCGAACTCAATGCCCGCATCCGCACCCTGGCCCGCCGCAATACCAATCTTGTACAGCCACCAAACCTAATCCAAATTGCCGACCTCGTAATTAACGGCGACGAAAAAATCAGTTAAACGCGGTGATAAAACCATCGACCTGACAGCTACAGAATATCGCCTGCTGGAGTTTCTGGCTAAAAATAAAAACCACATGCTCAGTCGCATTGAGATATTAGAGCACGTTTGGAACATTGATTTTAATATGGGCACCAACGTGGTTGATGTATACATTAACTACCTGCGCAAAAAGGTGGATAAAGATTTTAACAACAAATTGATCCATACAGTTATTGGCATGGGTTATATTTTAAAAAATAACGCGGCTTAAATGAGCATCCAGAAAAAAGTAGCGCTACTGTTCCTGGTGCTAACAGTGTCGGTAATATTGATATTCAGTAGCGCTATTTTCTATTTTGTACACCAGTTTACCTTCGATGATTTTTATAAACGGCTTGAGACCCGTGTAAACATCTCCTCCCAAATCCATCACCTGAATGATCGCGACAGCCTTGGCGTGTACCGGGAAATACGCCAGCGCTATCTGGAACGCCTCATAGCCGAAAAGCAATACATCATTAAACCTGATATTTACACAAAAGGCAAAACGGTGAAAGGCGTTCCGCGCCAACTAATAAATAACATCATCGCCAACGGAAAATCAAGATTTAAAGCCGATAATGTATTTTACGCCGGCAATATCTTCCACTTTCCCGAGGGGGATGCTATCATTGTGGTTTCGGCAACCAATCCATCGGGCCTTAGTGAACTTAATGATCTTGAGCAGGTGCTGATAGTCAGTTTCCTGATCTCGATATTGATTGTGTATATTATTGGTCGCCGGTTTTCATACCATACCTTTAAGCCGGTACGCAGCATCATAAAAAAGGTAAATACCATTACCGCCAGCAACCTGCATTTGCGTTTGGAGGATTACAACGGGAAAGACGAAATAGCCGAGCTTACCCAAACTTTCAACAACATGCTCGACAGGCTGGAAACAGCCTTTGAAACCCAGAACAATTTTATCAGCAACGCGTCGCACGAGTTACGCACCCCCTGGCCATCATTAAAGGCGAAGCCGAACTTTCCCTCAAAAATCTGGATCAACCGGGGGCCGATCTGCATAAAAACCTCAAAGAGATCCTAACCGGCACACAAAGCCTGCAGGATATTATTACCAGTTTATTGGGACTGGCACAAAGCGGGTTCGACGGTAAAAAACAAAACTGGGAACAAATTAGAGCCGATGAGCTGGCGTTTATGGTTAAAGAAGCTGTTGATCATATTATCCCGACAAATAACCTCAGCATTGATTTTTCATCACTACCCGATGATGTGGATAGCCTGGTTACACAGGGCAACATCAACCTGCTCCAACTGGCCATAAGTAATATTGGCCTTAACGCCTGTAAATATTCCGAAAACAAGCCGGTAATTCTTAAAGTATATGCCGAAAATCACAGCGTCATTTTTAGTGTAAAGGACCAGGGGATAGGTATTCCGGAAAGTGATGTCCAACATATATTTGAGCCATTCTTCCGCGCTTCAAATACCGGCAAATATGAGGGGCACGGCGTAGGCCTCCCTCTTGCACTAAACATTGTAAGGCTGCATAAGGGCAATATCGGTATCGTTTCTAAAGAGGGCGAAGGTACCGAGATCAGGGTAATGCTGCCGGTTTATAATACCCAATAATACGTTTTGCCACGAACGAACCCGTGAGGATATTGTGTGTTTTATATGCTTTGCAAAGCGAATTAAGCATGGTGTAGGAGATTTCTTTTTCCCGCCAGCTCTCAACCGTTTGTTTATCATTTATTTCAACATTGTATTTTATTAGCATTAATCCATCACTGGCACAGCTATTGTTTTAATCAACCTTTATCAAAACTAAACACCATGAAAGCTTTTAAAATAAAACTGGCCATCATGTTACTGGGATTAACATTGGGCGCTACAGCGCCTTTGCCGGCACAATCATCCAAAGATACTTCATCATCAACTACCAAGGCCAATGGGGCGGGCGCCGGGAACGGGTCGAGCCAGGGTGCACCGGGCGCGGCTACAGTATCCGGTACCGGAACAGGTACTTTGCAGGACAGTGATAAAGCCAGCGTGCCCAGCGGCGATGCCGGTGTAAAACAAAGCACCGATCAGAAAGCGGTAAACCCATCGCAGATAAGCGGGTATTGGATCCTTGGGGTATTCAGCTTTATCGGTCTTATAGCGCTCATCCTTCTACGGAGAACCAAGAAGACCAATCATAATTAATTAACCTCAATGATCTTAACCGCCCATGGCTCCAGTTTTAAATTGCTGTTTTTACTGACATTATCGCCTGATAACAACTCTTTGCCATTATTATACGGATAAGTCAGATTGGTTTCTTTTGCCGAATAATTAAAATAATAATGAACCGTTTTGCCGCCCTGGTTTACACCTTGTTTGGTGATAACAGGCCAGGCTATCTGCTGATCGGCACCCCAGAGGCCAACTTTTTTACGGCATCGGCCAATAATTTGTCGGTAACGGCGCTGGTGGTTAAGCTGCCTATATATGTTGCCAGGCCCTTGCCGTAAGTGTTTTCGGTAATGGCGGCGTACTTGCCCCAAACCGGGTGATCATAGTAAGCTAATACTTTAGCGGTTGTAGGGGTAATGAGCTCCATCCAGGTATTCAGCTTTTTATCTTCGGGTTTCAGGTTCCAGTCATCGGCTTTTAATGATACATTGCTGGGTTCGGTAAACTGGCTGTAGTAAATTCCGCAGGCTTCTTCAATAATTCCCGGCTGATGGGTGGTGCGTACTTTCACATTTTCGTCGGCGAAACCGCTTTTGAAGGTATAAATGATGTGCCCGCCGTTTTTAACATAAGTGTTTAAGCGCTTTAACAAACTATCCGGCGCCGCGTATAGCAGGGGAACTATCAGCAGTTTATAATCTTCAATATTTTTACTTGTCGGGTCAACAAAATCACAGCCTACGTTCATATGGTACAGTCCATCGTAAAACTGGCGCAATACATCATTATAGCCAGTACGCACGCCCCAGCCAAAGCCAAAAGCTTTAAAGCCGGTAAGGGCTTCGTTGCTGAACAGGATGGCTACGTCGTTTTTCTTTTTCAGGTTAATGAGCTTGCTGCTTAGCCTGTCGAAATCTTTGCCGATGGTTTTAGCCTCGTCATAAACCGGGTTGGGTTCAAAATCATGACTCAGCAAACCTTTCCAATAAGTTTCGGCCGAGTTATGGATAGAGTGCCATGGCCAGTAGCTCACCATATTTGCCCCCGACGCTAAATGACTAAAGGCCTGCAGCCTCAGCTGCCCCGGATACGGTACCCATTGCGGAAAGCCCTGCGCCTCTGTTTCGATGGTAAGGTAGTTTTTGCCGCCTTTCATGGAACGGGCTACATCGCCCCCAAAGGAGATCTCCACACCTGTAAGCCTGTCCTGGCTGGGGTGATAAATGTCGATACCTGCAATGTCTAAAGCTTTGGCTGCTGCAAAGTGATCAACATCGGGTTGGATACCGAATGAATAGCCGTGCCATTCCAGGTCGAAGTTTTGGGTGATGAACTGATCGGGACGTTTGTATTCGCGCACTATAGCTGCCTGCCATGCTAAATAATCAGTAACCAGCTGCCGCTGAAATTTGGCAAACTCTGATGAAAGGCTACCATTAATGGTATTAACCATCGACGGAAAGTCGTCCCAGTTGTTGATCCGGTTGCTCCAGTAATCGAGCCCGAAAATGTGGTTGATGTTATCAAGTGTTTTATATTTAGCCTTCATGTAGTTAACAAAAAGGGCCTGCACGTTTGGCCCCGCCGTACCGTACGATTTGGTTTCGTTATCTACCTGGTAACCGATTACGGCCTTGTTATCTTTCACATGCTCCATTATTTTACGGATCACACGCTCGGCATAAAAACGGTAATCTTTATTAGTGATATCCATGTTTTGCCGTGGCCCGTACTGGTTTTGGCCCGATGGGGTAATAGCCAATATCTCGGGATGTTTTTTTACCATCCAGGTAGGCACAGCATAGGTGGGCGTGCCTATAATAACATGGATCCCCGCTTTTTGCATAGCGTTCAATACCCTGTCAATATGAGTAAAATCGAAAACTCCATCCTGTGGTTCTTCCGTGCTCCAGGTCGATTCGGCAATGCGCACCACGTTAATGCCGCAGGCTTTCATCATTTGCACGTCCTTATCCAGCCTTTCATAAGGCATGTACTCGTCATAATAAGCTACGCCGTAAAGCAGCTTATCCATTTTAGGATATTGCGCGAAAGCAGATGCAATAAAAAGTAATTGCATCACGAAGAGCAGCAGGAATTTCTTGTTCATAAAAGCGATATTTAGGACAACTGGCTTGTGCTGATGAAAGTACGAATTAATTGTGTTTTTAACACACAATAACAAAATATTTTATGATGTGAAACAGATGTAGTAGTACACAAAACTTTTATTGCCATTTAAAAACTGATATTAGCCCCACCTTGTAATACCATTATAACCTGTTAGTATTTCCTTATGAAAACAGTTACCCGTTATCTGCTCATCCTGATATGTTGCTGCGCAATGAGCGCCCATGCGCAACAAAGACGCCTTACCTACTGTAACCCGCTTAACCTCGATTATGGTTACACCCCTTCGAAACATTTGCGAGCTGGGGTAAACACCGCGCCACAGCCGACCCGACCATGACGTTGTTTAAAGGTAAGTATTATTTGTTCTCCACCAACCAATTCGGATACTGGTGGAGCGATGACATGCTGAACTGGAATTTTGTTTACCGCAAATTTGTTCGCCCATATAACGAAGTAAAGGGAGACGAACTTTGTGCTCCTGCCACGCTGGTTTTGGGCGATACCCTGCTGGTGATCGGATCGACCTATAATAAGGATTTTACCCTGTGGATGAGCACCAACCCAACGCATGATGATTGGAAAGCCGCTAAAGACTATTTTAAAGTTGGCGCCTGGGACCCGGGTATGTTTGCTGACGATGACGGCCGGGTTTATATTTACCATGGTTCCAGCAATACACTGCCGCTTTACGGGCAGGAGATTGAGAGGCATACCTTTGAACCCATCGGACCTAAAAAAGAAATGGTTAAGCTTAATCCCGAAGAGCATGGCTGGGAACGTTTTGGCGAGCATAACGATAATGTGTTTCTGCTGCCATTTATAGAAGGCTCGTGGATGAACAAGTATAAAGGCAAATACTATTTGCAGTTTGGCGCACCAGGTACCGAGCAAAGTGGCTATGGCGACGGTGTTTTTGTGGGCGATCATCCGCTGGGGCCTTTCACCTATCAAAAGCATAACCCTTTTTCATACAAGCCCGGAGGCTTTGCCAAAGGTGCAGGGCATGGCGCTACCTGGGCCGATAAATATGGCAATTACTGGCATATCAGCACGATGGGCATCTCGGTGAAAAACAACTTTGAACGCCGCATTGGCTTCTGGCCTGCCGGGTTTGATAAGGATGGCGTACTGTACAGCAATACCGCTTATGGCGATTATCCGCACTATTTATCCAGCGGCCCCGAAGACCATCTGAAAAGTAATTTTACCGGCTGGATGATCCTTAATTATAATAAACCTGTAGAGGTTTCATCAACCCTGGGCGCTTATACTGCCAATAATGCTGTTGATGAAGACATTAAAACTTATTGGAGCGCCAAAACAGCCAATAAAGGCGAATGGCTTAAAACTGATCTCGGCGGGATCAGCACTGTAAATGCCATCCAAATTAACTATGCCGATCAGGATGCCATGTTTACGGGCAAATCATTAGGTGTGTATCACCAATATATCGTTTATTCGTCAGTTAACGGCAAAACATGGCAGCCCCTTATCGACAAAAGCAAAAACCGTAAAGATGTGCCGCACGATTATATCGAGCTTAAAAACCCTGTCAAAGCGCGTTACATAAAAATGGTTAATCTGCACATGCCTACAGGCAAATTTGCAATATCTGGATTAAGGGTGTTTGGTAAAGGTGCAGGTGCAAAACCCGATACCGTTCAAAACCTGATTATACTGCGTGGCGACAGCGAACGCCGCAATGCCTGGCTTAAATGGAAGCCAAACGATAATGCCACCGGCTACACCATTTACTTCGGCATAGCACCCGATAAATTGTACAACAACATGATTGTTTACGGCCGTAACGAATACTATTTTAATGGGATGGATAAAAGCCTGCCATACTATTTTCAAATAGAAGCGTTTAATGAAAACGGAATTTCGGCGCGGACAAAAGTTGTAAAGGTAGAGTAGTGTTAATATTCCTTTTAATGTAGGTACGCATAATTGCGTCTCCCGTACACTCATTCAATGCGTTTTATCTTACTGGAGACTTAATTATGTGCCTCTACATAAAATATTTTTAAATTTGATAAATACAGTTTGCAGGTAGACAGTTCATTGCCGTTGGTTTTAACCAACGGGGTAATAGTAATAGGTAGCAGAAAAGGGGCTTCAGCCCAAATCCGCTTACATAGTTTGGCTAAAGCCAGGAACTTTTAGCTCTTTTACCGTTGGTTAAAACCAACGGCAATGAATATTTTATTTAAACATAAGATACTGAATCCCCCTTATGCTAAAAACCATCCTCACCCTCCTTATAACCTTAATGTTCAGCATTGCTGCCAAAGCCCAGCAAGCCGATAGTACGCTGAAAAAATCGCCCATAAAAACCCTGAGCAACAAAAAGTTTACCCAACTGATTACCGGTGAGTATTTGTTTGACGATATTGAACAGGTTGCCCGGCTTAATCATTATCCCATGCCCGATGCAGCGCTGAAGTTTAAAAAAGAACTAAGCCTGAGCCCTGTTCAGCTGACCAAAATTACGGCCATTGCTGCCGAACTGCACCGCAAACGGGTAGAAATGGGCAATTTTATAGTTACCAACGAAACCACACTTGATAAACTGATGAGAAAAGGGACGGATAATGGCAGCGTTATCTTTTACGCCAACCGCTCGGGTTTGTATTACGGAGAGCTCAGGAATGCCATTTTGCAGGCCTGTTTAAGCACCGGCAATGCATTGGCCCCTCAGCAAATCACGAAGTTGGAAACACTCACTGCTCATAATTGAAAATATCCCGTTTGATTTGCTTAATTTAGCGCCTCCAAATAAAGTGTATGAAGATTACGTTTGATTTTGAAAAACCACTGGCTGAGTTACAGCAGCAAATAGAGAAGGTAAAGCAGGTTGAGGAAAAAAACAAACTCGACATGTCGGCAACTGTTGCCGAGCTGGAAGGAAAGCTGGAAGAAGCCAAAAAAGATATATACAGCAACCTCACAGGCTGGCAAAAAGTACAAATTTCGCGTCATCCCGAAAGGCCTTACACCTTGCAGTACATTGAGCTGATGTGTGATGATTTTATTGAACTGCATGGCGACCGTACCGTAGGTGATGATAAAGCAATAATTGGTGGTTTTGGTACGCTGAATGGCCAAACAGTAATGTTTATCGGCCATCAAAAGGGCCGTAACACTAAAGAGCGCCAGTACCGTAACTTCGGTATGGCTAATCCGGAAGGTTATCGTAAAGCCTTAAGGCTAATGAAAATGGCCGAAAAATTCAACAAGCCCGTTGTTACTTTAATTGATACTCCGGGAGCTTATCCGGGTTTAGAGGCCGAAGAGCGCGGACAAGGTGAAGCCATTGCCCGTAACCTGCTCGAAATGGCAGTGCTGAAAGTGCCGGTGATCTGTGTTATTATTGGCGAAGGTGCATCGGGCGGCGCATTGGGTATTGGTATTGGCGATAGGGTACTGATGCTGGACAACTCATGGTATTCAGTGATCTCTCCCGAAAACTGCTCAACCATTCTCTGGAAAACCTGGGAAAATAAAGAGCGTGCTGCCGAAGTACTTAAACTAACCTCGACAGAAATGTTTAAGAACAAGCTGATTGACGGGGTGATCAAAGAACCCCTTGGCGGTGCCCATCAAGACCCGGTTGCTATGGCCGGTATTCTGAAAAAACAATTATTAAAAGACTTGAAAACCCTTAAAGAGCGCAATATTGATGAGCTTGTGGCCGAGCGTATTGATAAATTCTGCTCAATGGGTGTGGTTAATGAATAGAAAGTATCGCGATGCAATCGCTAAACCATATTAAGCGCTCGTTATAAACGAGCGCAAGAAACAAGAAATAAAAGAGCTACCGTAGAGGTGGCTCTTTTTGTTTTGTTACTACACCATCTTGTGCTACTTCTTGCGCTCGTTTGCAACGAGCGCTTAATATGGGCTTACGTTTATAACGTAAGCAAACTAAAATTTTATAGACATAAAGCCTCTCTCCAACAATGTTACTTCTAACAAACCCTGCTCTCCTGCATAGTTCACTGCCGAACTATATATGTAATGTTCAGGATAGCTTACTATTTCTGCCCGTACAGGATTGTCGTGAATATAATCCAACTTCTGAAAAAGTATGTCTTCCCGGTCGCACTCAATTGAATGATAGCCATCCTGCCAAACTTTATAATTTTGTATTCGATCATCAAACCTTGCATTATATTGAAAGCGATATAACATCCAATCCCTCCGGCTTTCATTCTCTTCTTTTATTAGTTTAATGATTTGTTTGTTGGTATGTTTTTTAAAATCCCGAATAATATCGGGTAATCTTACAGGATGCTTTGCCGACACCAATAGATGGAGGTGGTTTGTCATCAGGCAGAAAGCGTATATCTCTAAACTTTTATTTTTTTGACAGTAAATAAGAGAATCGATAATAAATTGCTTGTAGGATGGCCTGATAAAAACATCAATCCAGTCCACAATAGTAAAAGTAACGAAATGTATTTCTTCTGGGTTTCTTACTCTGTATTGATCTGACATTGTGAATAATGGTTTAGACTAAATTAGTGATCGTGCGATACAATCGCAAAACCATATTAAGCGCTCGTTACAAACGAGCGCAAGGAGTGCGGCTATGCTTCCCTGCGATTGCCGCGCTGCGCTCGCAATGACATGTTTTCTCTGTTTTATAAAGTTGCAAACGAGCGCAAGGAATAAGCTCAAGAATCCCACCCCCTCAATAGTCGCAAATGCCCCGCACGCAAAAGGTAGTTTGATGTTAAATTTGATCATCAATTAAAGCATTCATTATGAAGACTGAAGAATCAAATAGTCCTTTTGGTAAACTGGGTAATCCTGCACGGCGAGCGCTGGCTAATGCCGGTATCACGTCATTGCTTGAATTATCAAAACTTACCGAGAAAGAGTTTTTGCATTTTCACGGTGTAGGCAAAAGTTCGGTGCCGATAGTGAAGGAGAAGATGAAAGAAAAAGGTTTAGGCTTTAGGGAATAAAATAAGTGAACCCCTGTGCCTTCCCGCACAGGGGTATAAAGCTTACAGTATATAATATACGTTTGCTTTAGCGGCGGCAGTTTGCACCGGCGCCTTTTCACTCTCATGTTTATCGTTAAGCATCTGCTTTAAGTCGCGTTCAATAGTTTGCGATATGGCAGTTGTTGGGGTGTCTGTTGGTTTGTTCTCAAATGGGTCCTGCAGGTGGATGGCCATTTTCTCTACCAGTAAAAATGCTGCTGCTATAGCTATGATCAGCGGTACTTCAAACATGCCGAAGAATTCGATGAGGCCAAATGGCAGCAATATGATAAACAGGTACAGGCAAAAATGGATGTATAAGCTGTATGTAACCGGGAATACCGTGTTCTTGATCCGCTCGCATTTGCCCATAGCATCGCACAGGCGGTTAAGCGTGCCATCTATCTGCACTTGCTGGTAATCATTAAGCCACCCATTTTTATAAGCCAGTTTTAGGTCAAGCCCGTGCAGTTTTAACAAGCTGTTGGGCATGTTTGTAAAACGATGAGTGAATTTCACCTCTTCGTCAACCAGCAGGTGGGCGTTTTTAGCATAGGGATCTTGCTTACGTAATGATTGGCTTAAGCCATGGCACCATGCTATCTGCCTGTAAACAAATCGTTTTTTGAAACCTTCTATTTCTTCACATACGGCGTTATCGCCATCTAAAAACGTGATCAACTCGCGAACCAGCGATCTTGAATCGTTCACTATAGCTCCCCAAATGCTCCGGGCTTCCCACCATCGATCGTAGGCCTGGTTTGAGCGAAATGCCAGCAACAAGGATATGATTGTAGCCAATATGGCTGGCACAGCAATTGGGATTGAAATGCGGTACTCAGGCAAAAAGCGATGGAATAAAGCTATAGCTACAGCATACACGGCAACCAGTAACAATTCATGCTTTATTTTGCCCACCACATATTTTACCGGGATATTTTCTTTTAGTAACATAGATAGTTGTTTTAAATGATTTTAGTAAATATTAAACCTCCAGCAGCTCATGCTCTGCTTCGGCATTGACGATGGTTAAAGGCTGTTTAACTTTAGCTTTAAGGGTAATTATTTTATACCCGCTCCGTTGCATCAGTATGGTAGGGTCAAAACTGTTTGGTGTTAACCTTGCATAGTTGTGACTTTCGGGCATGGCAATCAGGCCTGCCTCTTTTTCTTCCAGATAGTTTTTAAATACAGCCACTGTGTTGCCATAAAAAAGTCGGGGATGATGTTTTCTATCTGGTCTGCATAGTCATTCTTCAGCATAGTGCAACCGGCGTAAAATTCATCGCTGATGAGCTGGTATTCCCTGCTCCTGCGGGATAATAATAACAGATCGGATATAGAGTCGGACAATTGCAGGAAATGAACGAACGATATGTTGAGCTTTTGATCCGGATAGCGCTCTGCTAAAACAGGTATAATGTTTAATGATGATAAGGTGAAATCAGACGGGATGATAATGTTTAATGTTTTCATGATGATACCTTTTTTTGTGTTTACTACTGTTTGTTGATACAATAGTCGGTACCAGGCATTAAAACGGTTTAAGAAAGAAATTAGAATGTGATTAGAATTTTCAGGATGTCATCGATGGAGCACGGGATGTTTGTACGTTGGGGCGATAGAGAGGCTATACAAGGCGGATAACATTTCTTACCCCTTCATCGCCCGTTTCCGCCTTTCGAAGTGTTTCGGATTTGACATCTTTATTTCAGGCAATAAAAAAGCCCTGGCCTTGCGTTCCAAAACCAGGGTTGGGATTTCTAAAAGTACCCCCTTAAGGGGTGGAGAGGGTTTAAACCACCATATTCACAATCCTGCCTTTTACTACAATCAGTTTTTTAGGGGTTTTACCATCCAGGTATTTTTGTACATCGGCATTAGCCAAAACAAAGGCTTCTATTTCTTTAACATCAAGGCTTAACGAGATGCTTAGGTTCATTTTCATTTTACCGTTGATTGAGATTGGGTAAGCAAACTCATCTTCAACCAAATACTCGGCATTAAATTTAGGGAATGGTGCATATGATAAAGTACCATCAGCATTACCCAATAACGACCAAAGCTCCTCGCAAATGTGCGGCGCATAAGGCGACAGGATGATCACCATATCCTGCAATATCGCACGGTTGTTGCATTTCAAATCGGTTAATTCATTAACAGCGATCATGAAGCTGGATACCGAAGTATTGAACGAGAAACGCTCGATATCTTCTTCAACCTTTTTTATGATCTTATGCAATGATTTCAACTCAGCTTTTGACGGAGCGGCATTGTTTACGCCAAACTCCCAGGCATCATTATGGAATAACCTCCAGAATTTACGCAGGAATTTGAAAACACCCTCAATACCATTGGTATTCCACGGTTTGCTCTGCTCCAGCGGGCCTAAGAACATCTCATACATCCGTAAGGTATCGGCACCGAAACGGCTGATGATATCATCCGGGTTCACCACATTGAACTTGGATTTCGACATCTTTTCAACTTCAACACCGCAGATGTATTTGCCGCCTTCCAATACAAATTCTGCGTCAGTAAACTCTGGTCGCCATTGTTTGAATTTCTCGATGTTCAGGATCTCGTTCTCAACAATGTTTACATCCACATGTAATGGCGAGGTTTTGTATTGTTTAATTAAACCGTGCGATACCAAAGTATTTGTTCCGCGGCCTTCCTCGTCAATCAGCCTGTAAACAAAATTACTGCGGCCCTGGATCATGCCCTGGTTGATCAATTTTTTGAAGGGTTCTTCCTCAACAACAAGGTCAAGGTCTTTCAAAAACTTGTTCCAGAAACGGCTGTACAACAGGTGACCGGTTGCATGTTCACTGCCGCCGATGTACAAATCAACGTCTTTCCAGTATTCAATAGCTTCGCGCGATGCGAACTCCTTATCGTTTTTGGCATCCATATAACGGTACCAGTACCAGCTTGAGCCAGCCCAACCCGGCATGGTGCTTAGCTCGTAAGGCAAACCACCTTCATATTTCCAATCCTCTGCACGTCCTAACGGCGGTTCGCCGGTTTCGGTAGGGAGATATTTATCAATTTCGGGCAATAGTAATGGCAAGTGGCTTTCATTAATTAAATGAGGTAAACCCTCTTTAAAGTAAACCGGCACCGGCTCGCCCCAGTAACGTTGGCGGCCGAAAATAGCATCGCGCATCCTGAAGTTAACTTTGGCTTTACCGGCATTGATCTCTTCCAGTTTGGCAACCACCGCGGCAGTTGCTTCTTTGTAAGCCAGGCCATTAATAAAATCAGAGTTAATATAAGTCCCTTCCTTGGTTGGATCGGCTTCTGTTTCAATGTTTTGAATATCGAGAATCTGCACTACAGGCAAATTAAAATGCTTTGCGAAAAGGTAATCGCGCTGATCGCCTGATGGTACGGCCATAACCGCGCCTGTTCCGTATCCGGCCAAAACATAATCAGCAATCCAGATTGGAATTTGCTGCCCGTTCAGCGGGTTAAGCACATAGCTACCGGTAAATGCGCCTGATACAGTCTTGGCATCAGCCATCCTGTCAAGCTCCGATTTCTTTTTGGTTTGAGTAATGTAAGCTTCAATTTCTGCCTTTTGCTCAGGTGTAGTTAATGCAGAAACTAATTCATGCTCAGGAGCAATTACCAAGAAGGTGACACCGAAAATAGTATCAACCCTTGTGGTAAACACTTCGATAAAATCGGTACCCAGAGCAGCGTTATGACCTGATTTATCTATCGGGAATTTAACTGAAGCACCAGTACTTTTACCAATCCAGTTCCTTTGCATTTCTTTCAAAGGCTCTGGCCAGTCGATAGTATCAAGGCCTTGCAATAACCTTTCGGCGTATGCGGTAATGCGCATGCTCCATTGGGTCATTTTCTTTTGTTCAACGGGGTAGCCGCCACGCTCGCTAAAGCCGTCTTTTACCTCATCATTGGCCAATACAGTACCAAGGGCAGGGCACCAGTTTACGGTACTTTCGCGCAGGTAGGTAAGGCGGTATTTTAACAGTTCGTCCTGCTGTTGCTGGTTGCTGAACGCTTTCCACTCATCGGCAGTAAAACTTAAAATTTCATCATCACAAACGGCATTAATACCGGCAGAACCTTTTGTTTCAAAATGTGCAACCAGCTGATCAATTGACTGGGCTTTGTCGGCATCTTTATTATACCAGCTGTTAAACAACTGCATGAAGATCCATTGGGTCCATTTATAATAATCGGGAGAGCTGGTACGCACCTCGCGGCTCCAGTCGAACGAAAAGCCGATCTGGTCCAACTGGCGGCGATATGTAGCAATATTATCTTCGGTAGTTATAGCAGGGTGCTGCCCGGTTTGTATGGCGTATTGCTCGGCCGGCAGACCAAAGCTATCATAGCCCATAGGGTGCAATACGTTAAAGCCTTTTAAGCGTTTGTAGCGTGCAAAAATATCAGAAGCGATATAGCCCAGCGGGTGCCCAACGTGCAGGCCGGCCCCAGACGGATAAGGGAACATATCCAGCACATAATATTTGGGCTTACTGCTTTTGTCTTCGGCTTTGAAGGTTTGGTTTTGTGCCCAAAACTGCTGCCACTTTTGCTCTATCTCTTTAAATTGGTAGTCCATTTTATGTTTTACGCTTATGAGGTTGCGAAATTAAGCATTTCCCTATTAGTTTAGTAGTTATTAATGGATTAGTTGAGGGTTAATGGCGTCTTTTTAAACAATTTGCTTTGGTGTTCGTCCCATCAGGAGCTTTTGCATATTTAGGTTAAGGCACAAATTAATCAATCTAAAATTTCAACAGGATGAATCTCCGGAGTTAAAACCGCTCTTTATGTCTCGTCCTAAAAAAGTTTACAGATTTTAGTGTAGTGCTCTTAGGTATTTACGGGGCTATAAATACGTAGCGCAGCTGGGCCTTACGTTGCTTTACATTATGATCAGTTATGGCCCCGCAGGTCCCTCCTACTCTGCAACCAGGCAATATCTCCCCACAAAAAAAGCCCGGTCTGGAATTAACCAAACCGGACTTAATTATTATCGAAACAAAATTAATTATTTCACTTCTTCAAAATCAACATCTGTAACGGTGTCAGAGTTGTCTTGCGCGCCTGCACCGTTATCACCGGCACCTGGCTGACCTTGAGCACCTTCGGCAGAAGCTTTGTACATATCTTCAGATGCAGCAGTCCAGGCAGTGTTAAGCTCGGTTTGTGCAGCTTCGATAGCGTCAAAGTTTTTAGCTGAATAAGCTTCTTTCAATTTAGCTAAGCCAGCTTCGATAGGAGCTTTTTTATCAGCAGGGATCTTATCGCCGTACTCTTTCAGTTGTTTTTCAGTCGAGAAGATCAGGGCATCGGCAGCATTCAGTTTTTCAACTTCTTCTTTTGCCTTTTTGTCAGCATCAGCATTAGCCTCAGCTTCGTCCTTCATCTTTTTGATCTCGGCATCAGTTAAACCTGAAGAAGCTTCGATACGGATTTTTTGCTCTTTACCTGTAGCTTTATCTTTTGCAGATACGTGCAGGATACCATTAGCATCAATATCGAAAGTAACTTCGATTTGTGGTACGCCACGAGGTGCTGGCGGAATGCCATCCAGGTGGAAACGACCTATAGTACGGTTACCCGCAGCCATTGGGCGCTCACCTTGTAATATGTGGATCTCAACTGAAGGCTGGCTGTCGCTGGCGGTTGAGAACGTTTCAGATTTTTTAGTAGGGATAGTAGTGTTTGACTCAATTAATTTAGTCATTACACCACCCATTGTTTCGATACCTAATGAAAGCGGGGTAACGTCAAGCAATAACACATCCTTAACCTCACCGGTTAATACACCACCCTGGATAGCAGCACCGATAGCAACAACTTCATCAGGGTTAACACCTTTTGAAGGAGCTTTGCCAAAGAATTTTTGTACAGCTTCCTGGATAGCAGGGATACGGGTTGAACCACCTACCAAAATCACTTCGTCGATATCAGAAGTGCTTAAACCGGCATTTTTCAAAGCTGATTTACAAGGCTCAATAGTACGTTTGATCAGGCTATCAGCTAATTGCTCAAATTTAGCACGAGTTAATGTTTTAACTAAGTGCTTAGGCATACCGTCAACTGCAGTAATGTATGGCAGGTTAACTTCAGTTTGAGCAGAGCTTGATAACTCAATTTTAGCTTTCTCAGCCGATTCTTTTAAACGTTGTAAAGCCATTGGGTCTTTACGCAGGTCTAAACCTTCGTCGTTTTTAAACTCGTCGGCTAACCAGTCAATAATTACCTGATCAAAGTCGTCACCACCTAAGTGAGTATCACCATCGGTAGCTTTCACTTCAAATACACCGTCGCCCAATTCCAATACAGATACGTCATGAGTACCGCCACCGCAGTCAAACACAACAATCTTCATATCTTTATGAGCTTTATCAAAACCGTAAGCTAATGCAGCAGCAGTAGGTTCGTTAATGATACGGCGTACTTTTAAACCAGCAATTTCACCGGCTTCTTTAGTTGCCTGGCGCTGAGCGTCGTTAAAGTAAGCAGGAACGGTAATAACCGCTTCGGTTACTTCGGTACCTAAGAAATCTTCGGCAGTTTTCTTCATTTTCTGAAGGATCATTGCAGAAATTTCTTGCGGGGTATATTTACGGTCGCCAATTTCAACACGAGGAGTGTTATTGTCGCCTTTAACTACTTTATAAGGTACACGTGCCGCTTCACTTGTAACTTCGTTAAACTGGTTACCCATAAAGCGTTTAATTGACGAAATGGTTTTTGTAGGGTTTGTAATAGCCTGACGTTTTGCAGGATCACCAACTTTACGTTCGCCATTATCAATAAAAGCTACTACAGACGGCGTAGTACGTTTACCCTCGCTGTTAGCTATAACAACAGGCTCGTTACCTTCCATTACAGCAACGCAGGAGTTTGTTGTTCCTAAGTCGATTCCAATTATTTTAGACATATATGATTGTTTTTTCTTTTTGATTTATTGTTTACTTACCATTGCTGTTTATCAATGCCTGTGCCAATATGCCAATGGCAGTAAAAATTGCCTGTAATTGTCAGTTCATGAACAAGGCGGCAGAATAGCTTACTTTGTGATGACAGGTTGGCAGGACCGTTTTAGGTTAAAGGCGAAAGTTAAAAGACAAAAGGTTATTGCGTGGTTTGCTAATTGGCAGTATATCGACTAACTTGAAACTTTAATTCACAGGTATCAATCATGAAATACATCAGGGAGGGTAATAATAAATTCGGTACCGTACTATACACCATCGATGGCAGCTATGTGCGAAAAGGTCAGGGCCGGTTTGGCGACATATTATATACCATAGATGGCAAAATAGTAAAAAAGGGTCAGGGAATGTTTGGCGATGTGGTTTGTAACCTTGACGATAACCTGATCAGGAAAGGCCGTAGTCTCTTTGGCGATGTACTCTACAATATCGATGGCAACTTTGTACGCGAAGGGCGCAGCCGCTTTAATGATATCAAGTTTTATATTGATGAGTGAGGATAGCGTTTACATAGCAAAGTTTTATTTTATCAATTAACTTTTTATTCAACAATCACTTTCAAAATTTGTATTTAATAAAGTGTAAATTTGTATATGGAGACATTGATTGTACTGCCGAAGGATAAAGAGCAGTTAGCTGCATTAAAAGCAATTATGAAAGCTCTTAAAGTTGATTACAAAACCGAAAAAGGCGAAAAAGCCTATAATAAGGATTTTGTAAATAAAATGAAGCAAAGTGAAGATGATTTAAAGGCCGGTAGAACTACACAAATAACACCTGCCGATATATGGAACTTGTAATAACCGACACTGCTAAAGAAGATATTAGATTTTTCTTAAAAAAGAATCACCATTTATTGGTATTGGCAAACCGGAGCCATTAAAACATGAATATTCGGGTAAATGGTCAAGGCGAATTGATAACCAGCATCGCATCATCTACGAAGTGATAGACAATAGTATTATTATTTATTCCTTAAAAGGGCATTACGCCTAATCATTTAATTACGCTGCTATAATGTGTGATCATCAACTGCAAACTGCCTACTCAAAACTGCCAACTGATATGGGCGTTGCCTGCGGCCGGGCTATCCGCTCATACGCCTGCAGGCCTTACGCTTATGGCCGGTATCCGCTACTATCCCTAACGCACTTTTCGGTTTTATAAAATGCCGTGGATTTTCAACTAAATCCCTTACATTTACCCTAATCAAACAAACGCCTCTGTTACCTAACAAACCAAACAGGCTTATCCTAATGCCTGGAATTGCTTAACAAACAGCCATAGCATACCGGCTGTACCTTCACTTTAAAAAAGCGAACTGGTTTTTTATTGTTATTTAATTCCAACATTAAATGTATTTTATCCAATCACAACGGTTAAAGATGATACCGTTAACACACGCGCAATTATTATTGCTTAAACAAAACCGTAAGCTGCTGGAGCTATCATTAGGCTTAACACCTTCAGCTATGCTGATCGATCCGTTATATATCAAAGAAATTGATGATGCCTTCGATAGTTTCTGGCTACCTAATACGCTCGCCTTTCCTGATAAATACCAATGGTATACCGGCTGGGAGATTGTTCTTAAAAGCACCAATACCGTCATTGGCGGCATTGGCTTTGCCGGTTATCCTAATGATGCCGGCGAAGCGGAGATTGGTTATATGATCGACGCCAACCAGCATAACAAAGGTTATGCTACAGAAGCTTTACAATTACTTTCGCAATGGGCATTTACACATGAATTTGTAAAAGCTATCATAGTGCGCACCTATGCAGATAACCTGCCATCACGAAGGATATTGGAAAAGTGCGGTTTCACTTTAATGAATGAAGTTGAATGCTTATTGACTTATAGCCTGAACCGCGAGTAAACAGATCAGGGAATCACCATGATTTTACCTAAAACGGCAGTCAATTACATAAAAAAACGGCACCGATCATAGATCAGTGCCGTTTTAGTATCTGTTAAACCGAATAATTAATTATTCGCCTTTTTCAGCGTTCTCTTCGTTTTCAGAAGGTGCAGGTGCCTCAGCAGCCGGCTCTTCTTTAACGTCTTCAACTACTACAGCTTCTTCTGCAGCTACAGGAGCAGCAGTTTTAGCTTTTGCACCAGAACCACCACGACGACGGGTTGATTTCTTAGCAGGAACAGCAGCGTCAGCACCGTAAACAGTGTTGTAATCAACAAGCTCGATGATTGCCATTTCAGCGTTATCGCCTAAACGGTTTTCTAACTTGATGATACGGGTGTAACCACCCGGACGGTTAGCAATTTTTTCAGCGATTTCGCGAAAAACGATTGATGTAGCGTCTTTATCCTGCAGGTAGCTGAATACTGTACGACGTGAGTGCGTAGTATCGTTTTTTGATTTTGTTAAAAGTGGCTCAACATAACCGCGTAAAACTTTTGCTTTTGCTAATGTTGTAGTGATACGCTTGTGTAAAATAAGCGAAGATGCCATGTTAGCCAGCATCGCTTTGCGGTGGCTGGTAGTACGGCCTAAGTGATTGTTTTTGTTTCCGTGTCTCATTGTTTTATATATTTCACGTGCATACCGTTGGGCGATAGGCTCAAGCCCTCGGAATTATGCTTTCGCTTAATGTTTGCAACAAGAATCAAGAGCCAAGAAATCAAGAGTCAAGATATAAAATTCCTGATTCTTGCTTCTCACCGTCTTGCTTCTTTCTTATTCTTCGTCTAACTTAAATTTAGACAGGTTCATGCCAAAAGATAAACCTTTTGATTTAACCAGGTCCTGGATTTCAGTTAACGATTTCTTACCAAAGTTCCTGAATTTTAACATGTCAGCAACATCGTACGATACCAGGTCAGCAAGGCTGCGGATATCAGCAGCTTTAAGGCAGTTAAGGGCACGTACAGAAAGGTCAAGATCAACCAGTTCGGTTTTAAGGATCTTGCGCATATGCAGTATCTCTTCATCCACTTCTTTGGTTTCTTCTTTAGCTTGTGCTTCAAGCATCATGTTTTCATCGCTGAACAGCATAAAATGCTGGATCAGGATTTTCGCTGCTTCTTTCAAAGCATCTTCAGGGTGGATCGAACCATCGGTAGCAATATCCAATACTAATTTCTCATAGTCGGTTTTTTGCTCAACACGATAGTTTTCGATGGTATATTTTACGTTTTTGATCGGCGTATAGATCGAGTCGATAGCGATCACACCTACGTTAGCGTCAGGATTTTTATTTTCCTCGCTTGGTACGTAACCACGGCCCTTGCCTACAGTAAGCTCAACTTCAAGCGTTACAGCCGGATCCATATTGCAAAGTACCAAATCAGGATTTAATACAGTAAAGTTGTTAGAGAATTTGGTGATATCTCCTGCTTTAAATGCATCCTGGCCATTTACAATAACAAATATTTTCTCGCTGTCGCCAGATTCACCTGTTTTCTTAAAACGAACTTGTTTAAGGTTCAGGATGATCTCGGTTACGTCTTCAACAACACCTTTGATGGTTGAAAATTCATGAGTTACTCCCGAAAAACGAACAGAAGTAATTGCATAACCTTCAAGTGATGAAAGTAAGATACGACGCAGAGCATTACCAATGGTTACACCAAAACCTGGTTCTAACGGACGAAATTCAAACGTACCATCAAAATCATTTGCTTTTTGCATGATAACCTTGTCTGGTTTTTGAAATGCTAAAATTGCCATTTATATCCTTTATTTATTGTTTACTTGATAATTGATTTGAGATATGGGATTTGAGATGTGAGATTTACTCTGCTGTTCAAACGCTTATTCAAATCTTTTGTTTGTGATTTGCATATATACGAAAACCAGAAATGAGATTTGAAAAAACTCTCAAATCTCACATCTGATATCTCATATCTTATTTAGAGTACAACTCGACGATCAGGTTTTCCTTGATGTTTTCAGGGATCTCATCGCGGTTAGGATAGTTAAGGAATTTACCTGTAAGGTTGTTCGCATCCCACTCTAACCAGCTGTATTTGTTGATTCTTCTACCGGCCACTGAAGTAGTGATAGCCTCTAATGATTTAGATTTTTCACGCACTGCAACCACATCACCAGCTTTCAATGCATATGAAGCGATGTTCACAACAGCACCGTTAACAGTGATGTGTTTGTGGTTAACCAATTGACGTGCTGCCGAACGTGTAGGAGCAATACCTAAACGGAAAACAGCGTTATCTAAACGAGCTTCCAGGAATTTCAACAGGTTTTCGCCTGTGATACCTTCTTTAGCAGAAGCACGGTGAAATAAGTTTTCGAACTGACGCTCTAATACACCATAAGTGTATTTAACTTTTTGTTTCTCTTGCAACTGAGTAGAGTACTCTGATTGCTTTCCACGACGTTTTGAAGCACCGTGCATGCCCGGAGGATAGTTTTTACGTTCTAACGCTTTGTCCGGACCGAAGATCGGCTCACGGAAACGACGGGCAATTTTGGATTTTGGTCCTGTATATCTGGCCATTTTTGTGTGTTCTTAAAGTATCATGCAGCCTGCAGCTGCCGAATCTTAGCTTTAAAAAATATATTAATTAAACTCTTCTTCTTTTGAAGGACGGCAACCGTTGTGTGGAAGCGGTGTAATATCTTTAATCGTAGTTACTTCGATACCTGCAGTTTGCAAAGTACGGATAGCTGACTCACGACCGGCACCTGGGCCTTTTACAAATACTTCAACTTTACGTAAACCTAAGTCATAAGCAACTTTACCGCAATCGGCAGCAGCTTGTGAGGCAGCGTAAGGAGTATTCTTTTTTGAACCTTTGAAACCCATTTTACCAGCTGATGACCATGAAACTGCCTGGCCGGTTTTGTTGGTAAGGGTGATGATGATGTTGTTGAAAGTAGCATTGATGTGTGCTTCGCCAACCGGCTCAACAATCACAATGCGTTTCTTGGTTACTTTTTTAGCTTTAGCCATTTTTTTAATTTTTGAATTAATGAATTACTGAATTAACGAATAATCCGGACCCATTAATTATACTGTCAAAATGAGGTATTCCTGATGATTTAAAGGTTATCAAGCGGCAATTAACCAATCTCTAACCTCTAAGCACCAATCACTATTTAGTAGCTTTTTTCTTGTTAGCAACTGTTTTACGTTTACCTTTACGGGTACGTGAGTTGTTTTTAGTGCGCTGACCACGTAATGGTAAACCTTTACGGTGACGTGTACCGCGGTAACAACCAATATCCATCAAACGCTTAATGTTAAGCTGCACTTCTGAACGTAATGCACCTTCAACCTTAATTTGGTCGTTAATAATTCCGCGTATAGAAGATAATTGCTCATCGGTCCAGTCTTGTACTTTGATATTAAAATCAATACCAGCCTCAGTCAAAATTCTTTGAGCTGTTGAGCGGCCAATACCGAAAATGTAAGTAAGTCCGATTTCTCCTCTTTTATTCTTTGGTAAATCAATACCTGATATCCTTGCCATATTTCTTGTAATTTATTGAGTTATCGAATTATTGAATTATCGAATCGCTATCATCAGTAATTCAATCATTCTCCAATTCAGTAATTGTTCTTAGCCCTGGCGTTGTTTAAACTTCGGGTTCTTCTTGTTAATAACGTAAAGTTTCCCGTTACGGCGGATGATCTTGCAATCAGCGCTGCGCTTTTTGATGGATGCTCTAACTTTCATCTTTTTATTTATATCTATAGGTTATTCTACCCTTTGTTAAATCGTATGGACTCATTTCAAGCTTCACCCTGTCGCCAGGAAGAATTTTAATGTAGTGCATACGCATTTTGCCCGATATGTGCGCTATAATCTCATGACCATTTTCAAGTTCAACTCTGAACATTGCATTTGACAATGCCTCTCTAATTGTACCGTCTTGCTCAATCGAAGATTGTTTAGCCATATTTTGTTGATTATTACTTAATTATCCGCCCTAAAACCGGGATGCAAAATTAATAAAAAATTATTTAATTATTATTTTTTTCTTTTAAAACATTTTCTACGTAATCAAACGTCGATAAAATGTCCGGAGTACCTTTTCGTACCGCTACTGTATGCTCATAATGTGCCGAAGGTTTCTTGTCAGATGTTGAAACTGTCCAGCCATCATCCCAAAACTTAACACCGGCACGGCCGGCATTGATCATGGGCTCAATGGCTATCACCATGCCTTCTTCCAGTTTGATACCAGCACCGCGTTTGCCATAGTTAGGTACTTCGGGCTTTTCGTGCAGCTTTAATCCTACACCATGGCCAACAAGTTCCTTTACTACACCAAAGCCGTTCTTTTCGGCATGCTCCTGTACCGCGTATCCGATATCACCTACCCGCATCCCTACAACCGCTTTTTCAACACCCAGCTTTAAGCATTCCTGCGTTACACGCATCAGCTTTTTAACCTGATCGCTAACCTCGCCAATGGCAAAGGTATAAGCGGAGTCGCCGTAGTATTTATTTAAAACAACGCCGCAATCAACTGATACCAGGTCGCCCTCAGTTAAAACATGCGATCCGGGGAAGCCGTGTACAACCTGGTCATTCAGGGAGATACACAGTGAATAAGGAAATCCGTGATAGTTTAAAAAGGCAGGAACACCGCCGTTGTCCCGTATAAAGGTTTCGGCAAGCTTATCCAGTTCAATTGTTTTAACACCCGGAGCGATAACCTTAGCTATCTCTCCGAGTGTTTTTGAAACAAGTAAAGAACTTTCTCTTATGAGTTCTATCTCTTCGACAGACTTATAATTGATTTTTGACATTGCTAATTAAATCGCTGTCGGACTGGTACCGGCAGCGGCAGGCATAGCTGTACGTCCCTTAATCCGTCCGGTTTTCATTAAACCATCATAATGGCGCATCAACAAGTGACTTTCTATTTGCTGTAATGTATCCAAAACAACACCCACCAGGATGATCAGCGATGTACCGCCGAAGAACCTTGCGAATACCGGAGATACACCAACCAAACTGGCCAATGCCGGGATGATTGCTATAATAGCCAGGAATACTGATCCTGGTAAAGTGATCTTTGAAATTACGCCATCAATAAACTCAGCAGTAGTACGGCCTGGTTTAATGCCCGGGATAAAGCCACCATTCTTCTTCATATCATCGGCCATTTGGTTAGGGTTAACCGTAATAGCAGTATAGAAGTAAGTGAACAGGATGATCAGTATCCCAAACAACAGGTTATGCTCCCATGAGTTATAGTTAGCTAAAGCTATCAATATACCGTTTGATGATACGTTAGGGAAAAACTGCGATACAGTTTGTGGGATAAACATCAATGCCTGAGCAAATATGATTGGCATTACACCTGCAGCATTTACCTTTAAAGGTATGTACTGGCGTACACCGCCATATTGTTTGTTACCCACAATACGTTTAGCGTATTGTACCGAAATTTTACGCGTTCCCTGTACTATCAGTATAGTAAACATTACCACACCAATAAGACCTACGATCTCCACAATGAAAGCAATTAAACCACCGGCACCGCCATTACGCGAAACGAACTCGGTAGTAAACGCCATTGGTAACTGAGCAATGATACCCACCATGATAATAAGTGAAATACCGTTACCGATACCTTTATCGGTGATCTTTTCGCCTAACCACATTACAAATAATGTACCTGCCGTTAACACAAAAGTGTTAATGAAGATAAAGGTAAAAGGATCGGCAATAGTCCTTGCATCAGCAGCAACCTGCGATTTAAGGTAACCTATAGCCTGTAAAAAGGTAATACCTATTGTCAGGTAGCGGGTCCATTGGTTAAGCTTGTTGCGACCGCTTTCACCTTCTTTTTGCAATTTGGTAAAATACGGAACGGCAATACCCAGCAGTTGCACCACAATTGAAGCCGAAATGTAAGGCATAACACCTAACGCAAAAATAGAGGAACGTGAAAACGATCCTCCTGCAAACATATTCAGCAATCCTACTAATCCTTCTGCTTTTTGGGTTGATGCTACCGCGGCGTTAACGCCCGGCAAAACCACGAATGAGCCTACACGATATATTAAAAGAAATAAGAGTGTGTTAGTAATACGCACTCTCAGATCTTCGATTTTCCAGATATTGGATAATGTGGTGAAAAATTTCTTCATCGAAATTATAACTTAACTATGGTACCACCTGCAGCTTCAATAGCTTTTTGAGCTGTAGCAGTAAATGCATGTGCTTTAACTTCTAATTTGGCAGTAAGCTCACCACGGCCCAGGATCTTAACCAGGTCGTTACGTGATACCAAACCGTGCTCTTTCAAAGTATCAAAATCAACAGCAGTAAGCGAAAACTTTGTTACTAATTCCTGAAGTACGTCAAGGTTTACACCTGTGTACTCAACACGGTTAGGGTTTTTAAAGCCCACTTTAGGCACACGGCGCTGTAAAGGCATCTGACCGCCTTCAAAGCCTACCTTGGTGCTGGTACCTGAACGTGAACCGGCGCCTTTGTGGCCACGGGTTGACGTACCGCCACGGCCAGAACCTGTACCACGGCCAATTCTTTTTCTATTTTTGGTTGAACCTTCTGCAGGTTTTAAATTACTTAAATTCATGATATTAAATATTTTCAACCGCTACCAGGTGGTTCACTTTCCTAACCATCCCAACTATAGCAGGTGTAGCCTCAACTTCCACACTGTGGTTAATTTTACGCAAGCCTAAAGCCTCGATTGTTTTTTTCTGGCGTTCCGTTCTGTCGATCACGCTCTTAATCTGTGTTATTTTGATCTTAGCCATGACTGATTATCCGTTAAATACTTTACCTAAACTAATTCCGCGCTGTTGTGCTACTGTATTTGCATCACGTAACTGGGCTAATGCCGATACGGTTGCTTTTACCACGTTGTGCGGGTTTGATGAACCTTTTGATTTTGCCAATACGTTGTGTACACCTGCCGACTCTAATACGGCACGCATAGCACCACCTGCAATTACACCGGTACCGTTAGCTGCTGGTTTAATGAAAACAAAACCACCGCTAAATTTACCAATTTGCTCATGAGGTACAGTTCCGTTAATGATTGGAACTTTTACCAGGTTCTTTTTAGCATCATCAATGCCTTTAGCAATAGCTTCAGTTACCTCTTTAGCTTTACCTAAACCGTAACCTACAACACCGTTTTCATCACCTACTACTACGATAGCAGAGAAGCTGAAAGTACGGCCGCCTTTGGTTACTTTGGCAACACGCTGTATGCTTACCAAGCGGTCTTTTAATTCGATCTCGCTTGTTTTTACTCTTTTTATGTTGATTGTTGACATTTCTCTTTTCGATTAAAAGTTTAAACCACCTTCACGTGCACCTTCGGCCAATGACTTAACACGGCCATGGTACAGGTAACCGTTCCTGTCGAAAACCACATCTTTAATACCTGCAGCGATAGCTTTTGAAGCTACCAGTTTGCCTACAGCTACTGATTGATCTGATTTTGTACCTTCAGCGGCAAAATCTTTTGATAAAGATGATGCTGAAACTAAAGTTTTACCGGTTACATCGTCAATGATCTGCGCATAAATACCTTTATTACTTCTAAATACTGACAGGCGGGGACGTTCTGTTGACCCTGAAAGGCGTTTCCTGATGCCTTTTTTAATCCTGTCTCTTCTTGATAGTTTAGCTCCCATGACGATTATTTTTTAGATGCTGATTTACCTGCTTTTCTTCTCAAAATCTCGCCCTGGAACTTGATACCTTTACCTTTGTAAGGCTCTGGTGCACGTAATGAACGGATTTTAGCTGCTACCTGGCCAATTAACTGTTTGTCAATTGATTCAAGGATGATGGTTGGGTTTTTACCCTTATCAGCAGTGGTTGTAACTTTAATTTCTTGAGGTAATTCAAATACATAGTGGTGAGAGAAACCCAACACTAAATCTAATGTATTACCGGTATTGGTGGCACGGTAACCTACACCCACTAATTCCTGGGTTACTTTGTAACCTTCGGTTACACCAATTACCATGTTATTTAAAAGCGCGCGGTATAAACCATGTAACGCTTTGTGACGTTTTTGATCAGACGGGCGTTGAACCAGTAACTGACCGTCTTCCTGTGCAATAGTGATATCGCTATCTATTGCCTGTTGCAACTGGCCTTTAGGGCCTTTTACGGTAACAACATTATCTGCTGAAACTGTAATGGTTACTCCCTGTGGCAGTGCTATCGGTGCTTTTCCTACTCTTGACATTGCTTAAATTTCTTCTGTTAATAAACGTAGCATAAAACCTCACCACCAACATTTTGCTGACGAGCTTCTTTATCAGACATAACGCCTTTAGAAGTTGACAGGATGGCGATACCTAAACCATTTAGTACACGTGGCATGTTTTCCATACCTGCGTATTTCCTCAAACCTGGTTTGCTGATGCGCGAAATGCTGCGGATAGCAGAAATTTTAGTTATCGGGTGGTATTTCAAAGCAACTTTGATAGTGCCCTGAGGACCATTATCCTCAAACTTATAATTTGCAATGTAACCTTTGTCGAAAAGCACCTTAGTGATTTCCTTCTTCAGATTTGATGCAGGAATTTCAACAACCCGGTGGTTGGCTTTAATAGCATTCCTTACTCTTGTAAGATAATCTGCGATTGGATCTGTATTCATTTTATTGTGTTATGACGGTGGTTTCCTTCCGGTAACATCCCGGGCGACCTTCCATCGGTTAATTCATTTTGTATTTGAGATTTCGGATGTTCGAATTTGCCACAATCTCAAAAAAATTAAAAATATCGAAATTTCGAAATCGAAATTCCGAAATCCGATATTTTTATATCTTCTTACCAGCTTGCTTTTTTTACTCCCGGGATCTTGCCTTCAAGAGCCATTTCACGGAATGTAACACGTGAGATGCCAAACTGACGCATATAACCACGAGGGCGGCCGGTTAATTTGCAACGGTTGTGCAGTTTTACCGGTGATGATGCTTTTGGTAATTTATCTAAAGCAGCGTAATCGCCAGCTTCTTTTAAAGCAGCTCTTTTTTCAGCGTATTTAGCTACTAATTTTGCGCGCTTTACTTCACGTGCTTTTACACCTTCTTTAGCCATTGCTATTTTGATTTTTAAATGGTAAACCAAATTGTTTCAACAACTCCAATGCTTCAACATCGTTTGTTGCGGAGGTTACAAAGGTAATATCCATACCTTGGATTTTATTGATTTTGTCAATATTTATCTCAGGGAAGATAATTTGCTCAGTAATACCTAATGTATAGTTGCCGCGGCCATCAAAACCTTTATCGTTGATGCCTTTGAAGTCACGGATACGTGGCAGGGCTACAGCGATTAAACGATCCAAAAACTCGTACATTGTGTTGTCACGCAGGGTAACACGTACGCCAACCGGCATATTTTTACGCAATTTAAAGTTTGAGATATCTTTTTTAGATTTTGAAGATACTGCCTGCTGACCAGTGATGGTAGTTAACTCAGTGATGGTGTTTTCGATCAATTTCTTGTCGGTAGTTGCACCACCTACACCCTGGTTAATGGCAATTTTCTCCAATTTAGGAACCTGCATTACGCTTTTGTACTGAAATTTATCTTTCAGTGCGGTGCGGATTTCGTCCTTGTATTTTGATTTTAATCTTGGTACGTAAGTCATTACTTAATTTCCTCCCCTGATTTTTTTGCTACCCTTACTAATTTGCCGGCGTCATTTTTTTGACGGCCAACACGGGTTGTATTACCTGTTTTAGGATCAACCAGCATTAGGTTTGAAATATGTATAGCAGCTTCTTGTTTAACAATTCCGCCGTTAGGGTTAGCAGCATTAGGTTTTGTATGTTTTGATACCATATTGGCACCTTCAACAATAGCCCTGTTCTTATCTACCAAAACCTCAACGATTTTGCCTTGTGATCCTTTTGAATCGCCGGCGATAACTTTAACCAGGTCGCCTTTACGGATCTTTAATTTTACTTTCTTTTCCATGTTACAATACCTCCGGTGCTAATGATACAATTTTCATAAATTGTTTCTCGCGCAGTTCCCTTGCAACAGGGCCAAAGATACGTGTACCTCTTGGCTCGTCCTGGTTGTTTAACAACACAGCTGCGTTATCGTCGAAACGGATATATGAACCGTCTTTTCTGCGGATCTCTTTTTTAGTACGCACAACTACGGCTTTTGATACGGTACCTTTTTTAACGTTACCTGATGGTAAAGCGCTTTTTACGGTAACCACAATTTTATCGCCGATTGATGCATACCTTTTACCGGTACCACCCAATACACGGATCACTAAAACTTCTTTAGCGCCGCTATTGTCGGCTACTGTTAATCTTGATTCCTGTTGTACCATCTTATTTAGCCCTTTCTAAAATTTCAACTAATCGCCAGTTTTTGGTTTTGCTCAGCGGGCGGGTTTCCATGATCAATACTGTATCGCCTACGCCACAAGTATTGGTTTCATCATGAGCCATAAATTTGGTAGTCTTTTTTACGAACTTACCGTAAATAGGGTGTTTCACCTTACGTTCAACGGCCACAACGATAGATTTCTCCATTTTGTTGCTAACTACGAGGCCGGTACGTGTTTTTCTTAAATTTCTTTCCAATTCCATTGTCTGAATGTTTAAAAAATTAATTCTTTTCAGAAGCGGCCGCCGCTTTACGTTTTGTTAATTCAGTATTTAACTGAGCAATTCCTTTGCGTACTTTAGTTATACGGGACGGGTTCTCAATAGCTGAAACTGCATGAGCGAATTTCAATTTGGTTAGGGTAGCCCTTTCCTCGCTGATCTTAGCAACAATCTCTTCAGTTGATAGGCCCAAAATTTCTGAGTTCTTCATTTTTCTTTGTTATTTGTTGTCTGTTGGTAAGTTTAAACGTTGTATTGTTTTTATTTGAATGGTGAAATTCGGCATCTAACTTCACAACATTAAAACTTTACAACTCTTCAACTAACTCCTCAATTTATGCTTCTACGTAATCCCTACGTACAATAAATTTAGTTTGCACCGGTAATTTCTGTGCTGCAAGGCGTAAAGCCTCTTTAGCAACTTCCAAAGGCACGCCTTCGGCTTCAAAAATGATCCTTCCGGGGCGTACTACCGCAACCCAGTATTCAGGAGCACCTTTACCTTTACCCATACGTACCTCTGCAGGTTTCTTGGTTACAGGTTTGTCAGGAAATATCCTGATCCAAACCTGTCCTTCACGTTTCATAAAACGTGTTACAGCGATACGTGCAGCCTCGATCTGACGGCTGGTGATCCATGCCGCTTCGAGTGATTTAACACCAAAAGATCCGAATGAAAGTTCAGCACCACGGGTGGCTAAACCTTTCATCCTGCCTTTTTGCATCTTTCTGAACTTCGTTCTTTTTGGCTGTAGCATTTTCTTAAGCTTTTATATCGTTATTCGATATTTGTCTTGTACTTTAATTATTATCTCTTACCTGGGCCACCCGGACGGTTTCCACCTTGTCCACCCGGACGGTTTCCACCTTGTCCGCCCGGACGGTTACCACCGCCACGACGATCGCCACCTGGTTTCCTGTCGCCACGACGCTCACCGCCGCGCTCGCCGCCTCTTTCGTTACCACGGCCACCAAAGCCTGGTGCACCGCCCTCTGGCCTGCCACCTTTACCGCTTGCGCTGCTGGTACCGCCAATGTTTGGAGAAAGATCGCGTTTGCCATAAACCTCGCCTTTGCAGATCCAAACTTTAACACCTATTTTACCATAGGTAGTTAATGCTTCTGCTAATGCGTAGTCAATGTCAGCACGGAAAGTGTGCAAAGGAATCCTGCCTTCTTTATATTGCTCGCTACGTGCCATCTCAGCGCCGCCTAAACGGCCTGAAGTCATTACCTTGATACCTTCGGCACCCATACGCATGGTTGCAGCGATTGTGGTTTTCATGGCACGACGGAAAGAGATACGTGCTTCTAATTGTTTTGCAATGCCTTCTGCTACTAATTGTGCATCAAGCTCAGGACGTTTGATCTCGAAAATGTTGATCTGAACTTCTTTCTTGGTAAGTTTTTTCAACTCTTCTTTGATCTTGTCAACTTCCTGACCGCCTTTACCGATCACAATACCCGGACGGGCAGTGTGGATAGTTACGGTAATGCGTTTTAAAGTACGCTCGATAACTACTTTAGATACACCACCTTTAGCAATACGAGCTGAAAGGTATTTGCGGATTTTTTCGTCTTCAACTAATTTATCGGAGTAGTTGTTGCCACCGAACCAGTTAGAATCCCAACCTCTGATGATTCCTAACCTGTTACCTATTGGATGTGCTTTCTGTCCCATTTCAAATTAATTGTTTTCGTTTTTACTATCCACAACAAGTGTTACGTGGTTTGAGCGTTTGCGGATACGGTATCCCCTTCCTTGCGGAGCAGGGCGTAACCTTTTTAACTGACGGCCACCGCCTACAGATACTTCCTTAACAAAAAGGTTGCTGTCTTCAACACGTTTGCCTTCGTTTTTTGCTTCCCAGTTTTTGATAGCTGATAACAAAAGTTTCTCTACACGAATAGCAGCTTCTTTGTTAGTAAATTTCAATATGTATAACGCTTTCTCAACGTTTTCACCGCGGATCAAGTCAACCACCAAACGCATTTTGCGTGGTGAAGTTGGGCAGTCCTGTAACTTAGCAACAGAAGCGCCGCCTACAAGAGCTTTCGCAGCTTCTTTTTGTTGCCTGATTAGTACAGACTTTTTAATTTTTGTTGTTGCTTCCATTGCCTGTTATTTTTTCTTTTCTGCGTGTCCGCGGAATGTACGGGTTGGGGCAAACTCTCCCAGCTTGTGTCCAACCATGTTTTCTGTTACGTACACAGGGATAAACTTGTTACCGTTGTGTACTGCGAATGTATGACCAACGAAATCAGGAGAGATCATGGAACGACGTGACCATGTTTTTACAACTGATTTTTTATTTGCATCATTCAGTACCATAACTTTCTTATCTAAGTTATGATCGATGTAAGGTCCTTTTTTTATTGAACGAGCCATTATTTCTTCCTTCTTTCAATGATGTAACGATCCGATGTTTTCTTCTTGTCACGGGTTTTGTAGCCTTTAGCCAATAAACCTTTACGTGAACGTGGGTGACCACCTGAGGCACGGCCTTCACCACCACCCATAGGGTGATCTACCGGGTTCATAGCTACACCACGTACCCTTGGCCTGCGGCCTAACCAGCGTTTGCGGCCGGCTTTACCTAACACAGCGTTTGCTCTTTCGCCATTTGAAACGGTACCGATAGTTGCCAAACAAGTTGACAGGATCATGCGGGTTTCGCCTGAAGGCAATTTGATGATAGCATATTTGCCATCACGTGCTGATAATTGAGCGTAAGTACCGGCGCTGCGGGCAATTACACCACCCTGACCAGGGTTTAACTCAATGTTGTGAATGATCGAACCAAGAGGGATATTCTTTAATGGTAAGGTATTACCTACTTCGGGAGCTGCTGTTTCGCCTGCTGTTACAATTGTACCAACTGTTAAGCCTTCCGGAGCAATCATGTACCTTTTCTCGCCATCAGCAAAGTGTAGCAGGGCTATACGTGCCGAACGGTTAGGATCGTACTCGATAGTTGCAACTTTTGCCGGGATATCAAACTTATTACGTTTAAAATCAATTAACCTGTATGCTTGTTTATGACCACCACCTAAGTAGCGCATAGTCATTTTACCGCTGTTGTTACGACCGCCCGATCTTTTGTTTGATGCTACAACCAACGATTTTTCAGGAACGTTTGTTGTGATATCTGAATTAGATACATCAACTCTGAAGCGGGTACCCGGGGTAACCGGTTTAAATCTCTTTACTGCCATTTCTATAATTATATATTGCTGTAAAAATCAATTACTTCTCCGTCCTTCAACGTAATGATCGCTTTTTTGTAAGTAGCTGAACGGCCCTGAACGGCGCCTGCCTTAGTATTGCGAGTTTTAAGTTTGCCGACGTATTTCATGGTGTTTACCGCCGTAACGTTTACACCGTACATTGCCTCGATGGCACTCTTGATCTGAATTTTGTTAGCCCTGTGATCAACTTTGAAAGCATAACGGTTAAGCTTGTCAGTTAACTGAGTAACTTTTTCAGTAAGTAGGGGTTGTTTTAAAATTTCCATAATTACTTAGCTAATGCTTCCTCCAAAGTTTTAACAGCACCTGTAGTTAACAACAGCTTGCCTGCGTTTAACACATCATAAGTGTTAAGCTGCTCAACTGAAATTACTTTGCTTTTCTTCAGGTTCCTGCTTGATAAATACACATTGTTATTTTCGGCAGATGCTACTACTAATAATGTTTTTTCATTAGTAACATTCAGATCGGCCTCCAGCTTAATGTAGTTTTTAGTTTTGATGCTATCAAAGCTAAAATCCTCTAACACTAAAATATTGTTATCTTTTGCTTTGTATGATAAAGCTGATTTACGGGCCAGTGATTTAAGCTTTTTGTTTAATTTGAAGCTATAATCGCGTGGTTGCGGACCGAATACACGGCCACCACCGTTAAATAATGGTGATTTAATACCACCGGCACGGGCACCGCCTGTACCTTTTTGTTTGTATAATTTGCGGGTTGAACCTGCAATTTCATTACGCTGTTTTGATTTGTGTGTACCCTGACGCTGGTTAGCAAGAAATTGCTTAACATCAAGATAGATAGCGTGATCATTTGGCTCAATACCGAAAACCGACTCAGGAAGCTGCACCTTGGCACCTGTTTCTTTACCTGATACGTTTAATACGTTAACTTCCATCTTATTTATCCACTATTACGAATGAACCCTTAGCTCCGGGGATGGAACCTTTAACTACTAACAGATTCTGCTCCGCGAAAACCTTAACTACTTCAAGGTTTTGTATTTTAACACGGGCGTTTCCGGTTTGACCTGCCATGCGCATACCTTTAAATACACGTGATGGCCATGATGACGCACCCAAAGAACCTGGCGCACGTAAACGGTTGTGCTGACCGTGAGTTTGCATACCCACGCCGCCAAAACCATGACGTTTTACCACACCCTGAAAACCCTTACCTTTTGAGGTACCTACCACGTCAACAAAATCTCCCGCAGCAAAAATGTCGACAGTAACGGTGTCGCCTAATGCTTTTTGATCTTCGAAAGTTTTGAATTCAACCAGTTTACGCTTTGGAGCGCTACCGGCTTTCTGGAAGTGTCCTTTTAGAGGGGCAGAAGTGTTTTTTTCCTTTTTGTCGCCATACGCTAACTGAACAGCAGCGTATCCGTCTGTATCCACAGACTTAACTTGTGTTACCACGCAAGGGCCAGCTTCGATTACTGTGCAGGGAATGTTTTTCCCTGTTCTGTCGAAAATGCTGGTCATTCCTACTTTTTACCAATAATTCCTGACATTTTTTTAATTGTTTTTGTGCCCATCGAAGCAGTAGGGCTTCGTTCAAGGCATATTTCTCCCCCGAAAGGGACGGCAAAGATAGAAACTTTGTATTAATTATCAAATAGTTAGTAAGTTATTTTTTTATAATTTTTGCATCCGCGTTTTAACATATGTTTGAAAGGTATTTGGCTAAGCATTAGCCGGTTTGATTTTTTGACTTTTCACAGCCATTTTGGAAGGTATGCTACCGCATCACCCGGCTGACGGCGTAAAACTGAAGATGGGCCGGGGAAATTTTTAAAGATTGGGGGGATTGAGGGGCTATTTGCTGACAGCATGCCGACCATGAACCCTTAAGCAAAGAATTAGCATGTCAGCCTAAAAATCACAGATCCTTTATGCGGCTTGTTAACTCACTATCACTTATGCTATCCAGATCAGATTTATCATAGATAGATAATAAGTAAACCGTTCCATTAACAACCTGAACATAGGTAATTATTCTTGCACCGGCCGATTTCCCTTATTTTTTGAAGTAATAGCCATCCGAATTTTATAACAGTTATTTCCTAAAGGAGTTCCCGATTTCGGATTTTCAACTAATTCGGCAATTAAAACTGTTAAATCCTTCTTTAAAGAAATGTACTTTTTAGAAAGTTTCTTAAGTTCACGGACAAACGCCGGGGTTGGCAGAATCTTAAAGCTCATTAAGTAATTCTTGTATCGTTTTTGCTTCAACCTTACCCTGCTGATGCAACCTGACAAACTTTACTGACTCTTCCAGATCGTCTAATACCTGTTTTTTCTTCTTCTCGCCTTTTGTCTCTTTGTCTTTCTTTATAGAAATAACCTTCCCTCCTAACTGCTCGACCAGATCGGCCAGCGTTTTCCCTGCCTTTTCGGGTATTTCGATTGTTAACGTTGTCATATAACAAATTTAAACATTTATAATAACAATTGAACAGCAATGACATAACGCCCCCGATGCAGGCCTGGCCATGGAAAGCCCCCATCCGGCGCGGGCATGCAACGCCGGCAAAAGCGTGGTATACTCGCGATTTACAGTAATTCAGTTCTATTTTATGGCGCCGATTTTTTTGAACAAGTGCATTACCTTGCGCAAACAAGCTAAAGCGTACACCGCCCCGGGTTTCAAAACTGTCTTTTTTTATTAATTGCCTGCTTTTCAATAGTTCAGAAAGTTCCTGGGGTTGATCTTCAACGGAATATGTAAGTACCCACAAACGCTTAACGGCATAGGGACAATGCGTATTTAAAAGGCTATCCTTATAGATTACATCAAGCCGCCTATCTATAACACCTAAATCTTTATAGTATTTTACCGGTAAGCCTGTTAAGTTGCCCGTATAAAGGGCATCGCCTTTTTCAAATTTTTTATTGATGGTTTCAATCCCCCTTTTAATATCATCATGCTGCGTGTAAGGCGGTTGGTGTATAAATACAACCCTGGCCATTAATGCCGGAAACAGTAAAAAGATAAAACCGACGGCTTTTCCAAATCTCAGATGAGATAGCCCGGTGACTAAAAACTCATAGCTGAATACGCACGTAATGACCAGGCCAGGGGTTAAGTATAAATATAATCGGGTTTCAAATGGATATAATTTAAGCCCGGATAAAACAAGATGGACGCAAACCGGCAGTAATGTTAATATCATGAGATCGTATCTTCTGTACCTAACCAACAGTATGACACCCAGGCCGAATAATACCAAAATACAGGTCCCGATAAGCTGCCCGAAGTAAAAAGAAAATAAAAAATGCCGTGAAAACGACCTGCTATCCACCCCCAAAACGACGAATCAAAGGGCATAAAAGCACCCGCGTTTGACCAGTACCCAACCATTTTATGTTGCGTTGGATGGCTGTAGATAAACACAAAATAATATAAAGCAAAGAAAACACCCCAACACAAATTGGTGATTATAAAATGCCTGCCCAGGGGCCTATTTTCCGATCTTGATTTATAAAACAGGTATATATCAACCGTAAGCAGGATAATTGGTGTGATGTTGGAGAGATATATGCAGATTGAGCCCAGTACCAAAAGCTTATAGTAAAATCCCTTTAATGCTTTCTCTTCAATCAACAGATAATAGAATATGGCAATTACCAGAAGATCGACAATATACTGTTTGGCCTCGCTTGAGTAATAAATTATGGTTTGATTAAAAATGACCAGGCTCAATCCTAAAATAATGCTGTAAATGCTTTTGAAAAGCCTGCTTAGTATCCGGCCAAAAAGGGGCAGGAACGCCAAATAGCAGATAAGGGGGAATACCTTAAGCGCATAATCTGATTTGGGCACCAGCGATATAAATGCTTTTTGAATAAGCAGGAACAACACAGGCGCAACCCCATTATAATCAAGAGGCCGGAACAGACCAACAGCATTACGGTGTATTAAATTAAGGGTTAATACAGCTTCATCAAGCCATACGCCCCGGTCGCTTAAAAATTGAATCCCCGCTAATACTATTGCAATTATAAAAAGGGCGTATAAAACAAATCTTTGGGTTAGGTATCTGTTCACTTACATTCCGGGTTAAGGCTTTTAGATTTGAGCCTAAACTACAAAAGTATTTAGATTTTTCCCCGAAAGCTAACCAACAAAAACCGGCACCGCACCTGTCGCCCGGAACATTGCCCTAATTCATAACCACCGAACTTGCGGGCACTTCATCAGCATGCGAAAACGAGCGCGTGAAGCCCGCCTTGTAATAAGGCAGCTTTTCGGTACGGTTTTGCGCCTTTAAACTTTGGTACATGCCCAGCATCGACCAGCCGTTACCCGGGTTACGTTCCAGGTCTTCGCGGAAAACTTTTTCGGCCTGCGGGTTATAATCGGTTTTGAGCAGGTAAGCCCCCAGGAACTGTCTTGCCGGGATAGGCCACTCGGCAGGCTCCGAGTAAATCATGTTATCTTCTGTTTGCACTGCTTTTTTTAATGCCGCCATACCATCATCAAACTTATTGCGGCCAAGTAAAATAGCACCATCCAATATATTTTCGGCAACGGTGGCGCCATCCAGTGCGATATTAAAAGGAATATGCCGCTGTTTTAAAGAGGCATCATTAAGCCTGCCACGCAATAAAGCAAGCTGGGCCACGGCCGAATCCTGCCCGCCCGTATACAGAAATGCCATTCCGCGGGCAAAATGGTATAACACCCGCGCATAGGCCCAGTCGCCATTGGGGCCAACGCTGTCTTTCAGCAGTTCGTGCCATTTGCCAAGGCGCATCATGGTAAATACAGGCATCATGTACAGGTATTGCGAATAAGTATCGCCTGCCGAAGGTTTTACAGCATTGCGGCAGCGTTGGGCCGCTTCCATTCCCCGCTCGTACATAGCCCCGTTAAAGGCACAAAGTGTTTCGACAGCGTAAAAGTGAGAGTTTATTTTTGTGAGCTTTAAATTGGGCGCCAGGGCGGCATAAGTAACAATACATTTTGCTGCTTTTTCATTAACGTCAACGCCCTGAAAATATAAACCATTGCGCTGATAAACATGACTGGCCATATGCACCATATGCCCGATACCGGGGAACAACCTTTTTAAAGCCCCTGCATTGGGCAGCGCGGCGCCGGGGTTACGCGAAGCCTCGGTTAAGTGGATATAATAATGCAGCGCCGCCGGGTGCTCCGGATTGGTATTTAAAACGCCTTTGCACAAGGTAACCAGTTCGGCTGTCCAGGGTTTATCGGTACCGTCGGGCGCCCAAAAATCCCAGGGGTGAATGAGCATTACCGCGTCGATATACAGCATCTTAAGGTCGGCATCGGTTGGGTAAGCCTGCATCAGTTTCTTCAGATCCTGTGCATAAGCTTCATTATCGCTTGCGTTGGTGCCACCATGCGGGTAACGAAGGTTCATCGCCGCTATCAAGGCTTTTTCCTTTTCGGGAGCGCTGCCGGCAACGGCGTTCATTTGTTTCAAAACAGCAGGCAAACCGGCGGGCGCAACATACGGCCCGCCTGCGTTATAGTAAGGGCCCAGGCTTAAAGCCTGCCCCCAGTAAGTCATAGCGGCCGAGGGGTCAAAGCGCGACGCTTCTTTGAACGAGGCAAATGCCTCCTTCATGTGGTAGCTGTAATACATAGTTAAGCCCTGGTTAAAGTAAAACCGGGCGCTATCGTTACCGGTAGCTATAACATAGCTGTGATGTCCCCAACCGGGTAAGCGCTGTATAAATTTGCCATTCCCCGCCGTATCTGCATCCTGCACTATACCCGATCCGCACATTACCGGGATTACCGGTTTTGTTTTGCCCGATACTTTTAATTTTTTTCCCTGGAACGCAAACAAATAGGTAGCGAACAACACCACAGGGAACACAAATAACAGCGATACCTTTTTCATGTTCGACTTTTTTAAATGAGGACTATAATTGGCAGGTATGAAAACCTATACTAATATAAGGTATTGTGAGGAGGAATGGATGAGGGAATTGAATTGGGTTGGATAGTATATTTTGTTGAGCCGAAGGCAGATAAATGTAAATTAAGAAGTAGCGGTGAAATTTATATTATTCTTAAATCTTAACCCGTGAAGGGTATTAAAAATGACGGCATCCATCATAAAAACAAAGGACCGGCTTCACCGGTCCTCTGAATAGCATACCAAAGCAAAATTTACTTAAGCGTAAATTACATCCAGTGAAATAGGCACATTCAAGGCTTTGGAGATGATACAATTTGCTTTTGCACCTTCAGCAATTTCTTTAAACTGCTGCTCACTAAGACCCTCAATAACAGTGGCTTTCAGGTTTAAAGCTATAGCTGTTATACTTAATGCCTGCATATCCAGGTCAAGAATGGCGTCGGTAGTCAGATCCCCAGGGATATAACCCGCCTGTGTTAATGCTGCGCCAACCGCCATGGTAAAACAACCGGCATGGGCCGCTGCAATCAGTTCTTCAGGATTGGTACCTACGCCTTCGGCAAAACGGGTTTTGAAAGAATATTGTGTTTTATTTAATACGGTGCTTTGAGTAGTGATCTCGCCCTTACCATCCTGTAAGGTACCGTTCCAATGTGCATTTGCTGTACGTTTCATGATTTTGTTTTTTGTTGTTGTGTCTTCCGACAGAACAAAAGTACTGTTGTCAATCGCATGAAATTTTAACCTGGGTTAAAATTGGAATGGAGGATTATCAGGGGATTGTCAAGTGTTTTGAAGTGGCTTGTTGTTCAATTTATCTCACTAAATCACAGTGCTGGTAATCAAACCATTACCTCCGTCGAAATTCAGCTCTATAAACTCAACGCCTGTTTATCAGGTCTTTCTCCCATTTTTCAAACATCCTCTTCTCAAAATTATCCAAACCTTTAATCCTGAATAACCCGAGCAGGAGTAAAAACAGCGTTGCTCCGATGGTAAATGATCCGCCAATCCATGCAAGCTTATTACCATTCCGTTTTTCAAACGACTCGTAAACAGGCGAAAGCATTGTTTGCTCTCCTTCAGCAACATCATCGCGCGAGTTTATGGCCGCCTCGTAGTTGGATACCTCACCATCATTAGGTAAGCGGGCCAGGTATATAAATTTGTTTAACGGCTTGTATTTAAAAGCTGTGTCGCAATCTTTTGCAAACTGACTGAAATAGGAATTCTTTTCACTCGTGGATAAACTATTGCTGATAGTTTTGTGGTATTTAAAAACAAACCACGCGGCAGGCTCTATTTTCGGGATTATAGGCTTTATCTTAAATTTATAACTCCGGGTTACAACCGCTAACGCGCCGTATTTACCGGCATCCCCATATTTAGGCATTACCATAGTAGGATTGACATAACGCATCATCATTATCGAGTCGGCAGGTAATTTTTTTAAAAACAACATATTGCGCAGCGTATCATTAATGATCACCAGTGTTTTAGGGTTTACCCTTTTTCGCATAGCAGCTATCTTGCTGGTATCGGGGAAAATACGGTCAAAAACCGGAACCGCGGCATAAGCATCCATATTAAAATCTGCATTATTTTTACCACTAACAGAAAATATAACCTTAAAGTGGGCCATATGCTTGTTAGGATACTTCTGTTTAACGGTATAGTACTTAGTCTGCGGCACATAATGTACCTCGCTTATGCTATCCAGACGTGTTAGCTTACCGGTAGCTGATTCAAGATAATTTTGTGCGATACAGATAGGTACAGCAAATGTAAAACCGCCTACCATTAACAAAATAGTTATTGGATCACGACTGGTTGCTTTATATGCCTTTAATTGCCTCAACTTAGGAAAAAGCAAAAGCTGTGGCAAAACAAGACCTACAATACCGGGGATAAGAAAATCGGCATCTTTATCTTTCAGCGTAAAAACATTAAACCTGATAAGCAGCAGCCAATGCAAAAAGGTATAAATAATTATGATGCAAATGCCTATAAAAACAAGGGGTAAAAAAATGTACTTAAACTTGGCTTTGAACTGGCGCATGTAAAGTTCAGGTTGTGATCAATAAGTTTTAAATATACTGAACGAAAAATTACAGGCAAAAAATTGTTCTGATTTATGAAACGCTCGCGGTAGCGTCGCCGTGACACACGCCTATCCCCTTAAAATAAGGCAATAAAAAATTTTCAGAAAAAATTGCGTAACCCAGAAGTTACTTATACATTTACGTAACTTTAAAGTTACCCATTTTAACAAGGCCTGTTAAATAATGAATTATTCAACTTAAAGATCAAAAAAATGACAACTACAGATTTCACAACAACCTTATTGGTAAACCAAAGCCCTGAAGAAGTTTTTGATGCGTTAAAAAATGTCCGGGGATGGTGGTCAGGCTTGCATTCGGAAATATTTGAAGGCAAGTCGGAAAAACTTGGCGACGAGTTTTCATTCTTTGCCGGCGACGGAGCGCACTACACCAAACAAAAACTTGTTGAATTGGTCCCCAACAAGAAAATAGCCTGGCTGATTACCGATAGCAAACTAACTTTTACACAAAACCAAACCGAGTGGACCGGCACCAAACTTTGCTTTGAAATTTTTGCGGAGGGCGATGCCACAAAAATTGTATTCACCCATGTTGGACTGGTACCAGAATTTGAATGTTATCACGCCTGCGCACCGGCATGGACACAATATATCCAGGAGCGGTTGTTAAACTGGATAAATACAGCTGCAGCAAGCAAAACAGTGTCAGCGGCGCAGTAATGCGTAATCTGGTATATCTGTTTTCATATCATTGGCTCGCACATGTGGCAAGCCAATGATATGTTTTTTTATACAGTGAGTAAATTTATACATCCACTGGTCGAAGTTTAGCGACAGCGTAACTTCGTCCTAAAATGAGTTAAGCTTTCAGCTTAACTGGCCTTACCGATCAGTGCATGTAAGGGCCATCATTAGTACCAACAGCCGATCTCGATGGAAAAAAACTTCCTCCGTTTATCTATCTTTGAGAAACAAATAACCTTATGACAATAAAGTTAAGCGACTTCTTCCCTAAGAAATCAGTAGATGAGCCGGCATTGGAACTTGACGACCCAAGATGGTCAACCTTAGAAGGCGGTTACAGAGGAACATTATATGATGCTTCAATAGCCTTGAAGAAACTTGAACTTGCAGACAATAAACAAACTGTTAACCAAATCTATCAAGAACTATGGAACGAGCTACACCATCAGGGGGATGTTGGCTTGGCATCATATTATTCGGTTCCTCTTTTGGTTCGGATATCGCTACAAAAACAAATTGTAGACTATAATATACTTGGACTGATTTCGGTTATCGAAATACAAAGGCATAAGAACAATCCTCAAATACCAAACTCGCTAAAACCAAACTACAATAAAGCGATTGAAGATTTAGCAGATCTTGCGAAGCTTGCTATGAATCAATATTGGGATTTGGATTTAGCAGCAACGGCATTAACAGCTATTGCATTAGCTAAGGGGCAAGTAAAGTTGGCAAATGCTATTCTGAATATGGATAGTGAAGATACCATAGATGAGTTTCTCGAATCCTATAGTTAGCCATTGGCGATATATTCCTTGATACAATGAAGAAAAAACTTTGTGGCTTAGAATTTAATATAGAGAATATAGAGCAGATCATTAACATGGGCGGCCCATGGATTTGCTCTATATACCTCGAAAACCATTTAATTTCAGACCATTGTGTTATCGACAATATTTTAGAAGATCCTTCCTTTAAAAGAGTTTATTTCGTTAAATATCACTGTACCTCAAAATGGAAATCAGATAACTTCTTTACTTTGAATTACTTTTCGGTTAATGATAATGAGATCTATCAATCAAAACGAAGATTTGAAATGCTCTATCTTAAAAAACTTTTGAATCAGGAAAGCATCGAGATATTCTATGCATTCCATGACAAAAACCAAGATAGAAGAGATGTCTTCGCAGTCTCTGAACAATTTGATATAATATCAGAATATTTGAAATGACCTTAGCTTTTCTGAAAGCTTACAACCAATGTCAGTGTTCAATTTTTCAAAAACAGGGTGTTCAACATTTTACGAGCCAAAATTACAACCCACTGACTATCAATACCAATCTGTTCAAAACAGCGAATAGATGATTTTACAGACTTTATAAACAACTGATTATCAACAACAATAAAATCCCAAAAAACAACAAGTGTTCACACCTTAAAAAATTGAACACCTGCTAATCAAGCTTAAATCCGAAATCGAACATCCGAATTCCCAAATCAAAAAATTACTCCATCATCAACCTCCGGATCAGCTCCGCGCTCTGGGCTTTGCCCTCTTCAAGCCGGTGACTAAAGAATGCCTGCGTATCGTTAAAGTGTTTCTTATATCCCTCCATATCCCCATATCCAATAATAGCCGACCATTCCCTCACCGCCGAGTGAAACTCCAGGTCGTCGCCGCGGATGGTTTTATCGTACAGCGCTGTTTCCAATGATTCTTCCAGCAGCTCTTCGTTCTTGAAAAGGTATTCGGCAATGCCCAAACGCAGGCGGAAGGGCGGGGTTTGGCAAATAAGGTTATCATACGGGTTAACGCCGAGGTGGTACCAGGCATCAACCATGCTCAGGATACTGAGGTGCGAGTTTGGCTTTTGATGATCGGCATGCTGTGACAGCGAAAACTCCTTCATCACGGTATCATTAAGCATAATAGGCTTGCGGCTTTCGTGAAAAACAAAGTCGCGTGCGCGATAAAGGCGTTGCTTAAATGCATCGGCCTCTTCCTTGATCATCAACTTAAACAACTCCGACTCCGATTCGGCATAACGTTTCACCTGCTGGCGGGCATACGGGTTGAGGATGGCCAACCCGGCGTAAACGTGGGCCTTATAGCTGAAGATGCGGAGGGTGGTCAGGATCTTCACATTATCTATCCCCCCAATATATGAAGCGTTTTCCCAGGGGAAAAATCCGGCCGATTTCCAGGCCGTGCCCATGCTCTCAAAACCAACGTGGGTAACGGCCTGGGTATCGGCTACGATGCGGTCGTGCTCGTGGTAGTCGGCAATTTCAACTATATTGCTGCCAATGGCTGTAAACAGGTCATACATGCGCTGGTAGGCATCGGGCGTTGAGCGGTGCGGGATCAGGATGAGGGTTTGCCCGGCGGGTTCAAACCCCGGGCCGTGCATCCCATGAAAGGTAACTATCTGGGCATCGGCAGGCAGGTGCTTTTCAAAGGTGGCAATCTCCGGGGACTTAACCGAAGTTTGTCCGGCCACAATGGCACCGTATTTGGTTGAAGGGCCATACTCAGCAACCACGCGCTCCATGCTATCGGCCTCAACCGAATAGATGATGAGGTCGTTGATACGGGCAACATCGCTGCCGTGATCCATAACGGTGATGCCGTGGGGCGTAAGCTCTTCTTCAAGCTTTTCACGGTTGGCCGGCAGGTCGCAGCCCGAAACGGTGTAACCAGCCTTTGCAAAAGCCTTTGCGTAAAGGCGGCCCATATCGCCTAACCCAATAATACCTATATTCATGCCGCTAATATAACTATGAGTAGGTTAATTACGTACGAAAGCTTATTTTAGCCTCAAAAACGCAGGGTGTATATAATAAAAACCGTAAACATCCTGTTTTGTTAATAGCATATACCTAATTTTACATTTGATGAACAAGCATTTACTACTTACGATAACGGTTTTAATAGCGATGATAACGGGCAGTGTTGCGGCAACTTTTGCACAGGACAGCACCAGGAAAAAACCGCTACCTTAAAGCCCAATGCTATTCCGCCAATTGTAAGATCGAGCCCGGCAGCGCTTAAAAATCCGGCTGCAACGCCGCAACAACCGGCTAAATCTGCTTATACCCTGCCCAAAATCAGTGCTGCTGCCGATTCGGCCCTGCAAAAAGATAAAAGCCTTAATGGCCAGTACAAATACCTGCTCAGCAAACTATACCACTATCAGCAGCCGCTGGTTGCCGCCCTGTGGAAAAACATGAAGGATACCCTCAACACCGAGCGCCGCCAGCTTAAAGAGGCCCGGGCCAAACTTGCCGAACAGGGTAAAAATGTTGAAAGCCTTAAATCTGACGCAAGCAGTAAGGAGCAAGCCCTTAATGAATCAAATGCCAAACGCGATGAGATAAGCCTATTAGGCATTCCGTTTACTAAAGCAACATACAACCTGGTAATGTGGGGCTTGGTTATTGTTTTTGGAGTGGTTGCCGTTATCGTGATAGCCCGCTCGGGTGCACACAGCCGCGAAGCCAAATACCGCATCAAGCTTTACGAAGAGCTTGACGAAGAATACAAAGCCTATAAAGCTAAAGCCAACGAAAAAGAAAAGAAACTTGCCCGCGAACTTCAAACCGAACGCAATAAGCTTGATGAACTGTTAGGCAGAGGGTAATTTTTTTGATTTCGGAATTGAGATTTTCGATTTCGAATTTTTTATCGGCAACTTAACATTTATTGATTTTATTTGTCATCTTGAGTGATAGCGAAAGATCTTCTTGACTTTGCATAACTGCTATACAGGACGAAGAAGATGATTCACTATGTTCAGCATAACAAAATATTAACGCCTACTATGCCCAACACCAACCTGCTTTCCCTTATAACCCAACTACGTTCCATTGCCGATACAGGTCTGCTATACGCCAAAAACGAATACGATATTGAACGTTACCAGGAACTGCAACACCTGAGCACTAAAATGTTTGATGAGGTAAGCGGCTATGGTGCAGAAACCATCAACCTGCTATTTCCACAGGCAACGGATTACCCTACTGCCAAAGTTGATTTACGCGGCATCCTGCTATCGCCGGATAATAAAATCTTGCTGGCCAGGGAGAGCGGAGATGGAAAATGGTCGTTACCTGGTGGATGGGGCGATATAGGCTATACACCTAAGGAAACCATAGTAAAAGAGTTTTGGGAGGAAACCGGCTTGCAGGTTACTGCCGACAGGCTGCTGGCCGTATTTGATAAAAAAATGCACCCACACCCGCCACAGCCTTTTTATGTATATAAAATGGTTTTCTACTGTAAAGCCATAACCACAGAAATTAATAAAGGCTTTGATGTGCTGGATGTGCAGTATTTTGACATCAGCAATCTGCCCCCACTATCGGAAGACCGGATCCTGAAAAGCCAGATAGAACTACTCTACCAAAAGATCATTACTAACGATATCAGCGTTTGGGCAGATTGATTAATGCTAACTGCGCCAACTCATATCTAACCCAAACTGTTACTGCAACTGTCGCTGCTACTAAAAAACTACTCCTTCAAATCAGGCAGCGTACGTTTATCAGCCGGTAGTGCCAGATACTTCTTGTACGAATCATTGATATAAACCGCCATGGAAGGGCCGTTGTTATTTTTGACAAACTCGTATGAAGGCCTGTAAATAGTCATGAAGTTCTCCAGCTCCTGTCCGCGCAGCGGGATAATGCTTTGTACGTAATTCATGGTAAACACTTCGTCAACATGGCGTTCTTCTTCCTCGTGTTTAAAGTACTTTTTAAGGCGGCGGGCATCTTTTGCCTCCTTGCTAAACCACGATGTAGGTGATAGCGGATAAACTTTAGCGCGGGTATACACTTCCGGATACTCTTTGTGAGCGTCAAATGTTTCGCGTTTGGCGCTGATATTAACCTGCCTCAGGGCTATGGTTTGGGCAACCATCTCTATTTTCTTATTGGTAAAATCGGTTACATATAAGGTATCTGATACATAACCCGGAGAGCTAAAAATCAGGGTGTGCCCTGTTTCTGTACGGATAGTGAAATTACCTTTACTATCGGTAAGTGTCATTTGCCTGTTTTGGTTGTCTCGCACAAAAACATCGCTCATTTTATTGTTTTTGCCCAACTCAACAACAGTCCCTTTTACAGTGGTTTGAGCATTTACGGTATAAGCCCAAAATAGCAAGGCAGATAATATAAGGTATGGGTATTTCATAGCAGATTATTTGAGCTGTAAATTAAACTTATTTTTTGTTCCAAAGGTTTTCATTTTAACACTTTTTCACCGCTGCGCTAACTTAAATGACAAAACACTGAATCAGCTCATAATATAGTGCAAAAAAAACGCCCCATCAAATTGATGGAGCGGATGGCAAGTCATTATTGTTGTATTATGTCCCGGTATCGTTTTACTCAGGATTTAGGTTAATATCGGTTAACTTTAAAATCAGAGATCCCACCACTCATATGGATCAGGATCCTGTTTTTTGCGGCATCAAAGCCATCGGTTTCGTAGTCGTTATCACTCTTTTTACTAAAGCCCTCAAACTCGTTTGATGAGAGGCCGGTATTGGAGGTGATACGGCATGCAGCACCTTTTGGTACCCTTATAGTAACCTCAGATGCACCGGTTGAAACCTCTATATTAGTATTGGCAAGAGGGGCTCCAAGCTTCACATCAAACGATGCTGCACCGCCCTTTAAAGATAAGCTTTTTATTTTAAATTTTGAAAGATCAAAATTTAAATCTGTTGCACCTGTAGTTACGTCAATATCCCAAACCGGATTGGTGTTTAATTTGATGTCGGCCTTGTTGTTTTTGCGGTCGTCGGAGTCAAAATGAAAACCTTTATTATTTTTCAAATTAAGGTTAAGCACATATACCGAATCATCCTTACTATGGTTAAAGGTATACTTACCGTAAAGTTCCTGCGTTTGGGCATTGAACAAATCGGCAGTGCTATCGCTTAAATTATAAATGGTACCGCCGCCGCTGATGTTAAGGCGGGCATGTTTAATATCCGCAGTATACTCCTGTTTAAAAGTTTTATCGCCGCCTATTTTAACCACACCCTGATCGGTGTTGGTGGTATCGCTGTCGTCGTCATTGTTATAATCATCGCTGTGGAAGGTCCATGCATTTGGCCAAAAATGGTAGCGTTTGCCAAAGTTGCCAAATACCAGCAAGGCAAAGCAGCCTACTACAACCGCCAGCTTCAGGATAGTAGCTAATGGCGACCGGTTGCCTGCAAATACCAGGCTGATACCCCCCATTATTAAAAATATAGGCCATAGGTACAGGAGGTTCATCCAGTCGAAATTTATTACGTGGAAGTTATCCAGCAGGAATACCACTCCCAACAATACCAGGATCGCGCCCGGAACAAGTTTATCGCTTCTCATAATATTATATAGTTGGAGGTGTATCTTTTGTTTCTGTTTCTTCTTTTGCAGGTTCGGCTTCCGGAGCGTCCGTTACCTCGTTAGCATGCCAGTTTTGTTTTTCCCATGGCTGTTTTTTTATTCCTGAAATTATCAGGGCAATACCGGCGCCTACCAGCATTACGGGCCAAAGGCTTTCAAAATCCCAGTCGGGCATCAGGTCAAGCTCGTTAAGCAGAAATATCGACCCTAAAAATATCATCGCCACGCCAAATATTAACCCAACTGTTGAAGCCTGCTTTTTAGGAGGATTTACAAATGGCGGAGAATTGAAAGGCCGGCCGGCAAATTTCGGGTCGTAAAAGGGCCCTGATTGTGGGGCACCTGTAAACGGGTTGTCCTGCGGAGGTACCCTGTAATCAACGCCGGGGGTAAAGTCAAAACCTTTCTTGGGCAGTACTATCCACAATACTATATATATAGGTAAGCTAAAGCCCTTTAAAATAAGGGCAACTAAAAATGCAGCCCTGACAACTGCCACGTCCGTGCCGAAATGCTCAGCAAGGCCCGCGCAAACACCGCCTATTACCTTTCGGTGTTCATCGCGATGAAGTTTCTTTTCCATAATTTATGTTCGTTTATGTTTTAAGTTGATTTATCATAACTGGCCCGGCGCAGGTTTGATGATGATTTCGTCGACATTGGCGCCGGGGCTCATCCTATAAATATTGATGATTGCCGATGCTATGTCTTCGGGCAGCACCATGGTGTTTGGGTCAACCACCGCGTCTTTCCATGAATCCGTTAACGTTGATCCGGGAATTACGGCGGTAACTTTTACACCATGCTCCTGCATCTCGAGCCTCATTACTCTTGTTAGACCTAACAACGCATACTTTGTTACACTGTAACTCCCCGCTTGTGGTACAGGGTTTATTGCGGCTACCGAACATATATTAAAAAAGTGTCCGTTACGCGCCTTTGCCATAGTTTTACCAAAATAACGGTACAACTCATAGGTCGGCATCAGGTTGGTATTCATCTGAATTGGAAGGGTATCCTCATTATCATCCAATATACTTGCGGGGATGAACGTGCCCAGGTTATTTACTACAACATCAATAAAACCAAGTTCGTTCTCGGCAGCTGAAGCAAACTTCAACAGTTCGGCTTTTTTGCTGCCATCGGCCTTCATAGCAAAAACCTTTACCCCTGCATCAACCTGTTCAAGTTCATCTTTAAAATTTAATAATTCTTGCTCATTCCGCGAACAAATTGCCACGTTTAATCCTTCATTAGCAAAAGCAATTGCAATTGAGCGGCCCATGCCTTTAGTTGAACCGGTGATGAGTACGTTTTTCATGTTGTTAAATTAATTTTTATAGTTAGTGAAGCTTTATGCCCGCAATTTACGTAAGCAGAGTAATTGAAACGCTTATAAAATTGAATTTAAATGACTGGTTTTAACACCTGACCATTTAGGCTTAAAGGTAAAAAGCGTATTTTTAACCGATTTTTTATGCATCTACATGTTTCATAGCTTAGGAAAATATATACTCTTACTGCGTTTAAGTTTCAGGAAACCCGAAAAATTCAGTGTATACTGGGCCGAGATCATGCGTGAGATGGTTTCGGTGGGTATTGGCTCTTTGGGCATTGTTGCTATTATTTCGCTTTTTATTGGCGCGGTAGCTACCATCCAAACGGCTTTCCAGCTTATCAGCGATTTTATCCCCAAAACAGTGGTAGGCGGTATTACCCGCGATTCAACTATCCTGGAGTTTAGCCCTACCATATCGGCACTGGTTTTGGCCGGCCGCGTAGGCTCTGCCATGGCATCGCAAATTGGCACAATGCGCGTTACGGAACAGATAGACGCCCTGGAGATTATGGGTGTAAATGCCCCTGGTTATTTGATATCGCCCAAAATCATTTCCGGTGTTACCATGATCCCCTTACTGGTTATTGTTTCTGTAGGTTTAGGATTAACCGGCGGCTATATTGCCTGTTGGGCATCAAATGATGTATCAACCAACGATTATTTGAGAGGCCTGACCGACGGATTTAACCCGGTTATTGTCACCGTTTGCGCCGTTAAAGCGATATCATTCGGCTTCGTAATTACCTCCATATGTTCATACCAGGGCTTTTATGTTAACGGCGGATCACTTGAGGTTGGCCAATCTGCAACACGCGGAGTGGTGTGGAGCTGTATCATGATCCTGTTTTGTGACCTTATCATTTCACGCCTGTTACTATGATCGAAATACAAGACGTATATAAAAGCTTCGGCGAAAACGAAGTACTGAAGGGCATCACTGCAATTTTCCATCCCGGAAAAAACAACCTGATCATCGGTGGGTCTGGTTCTGGTAAAACCACCTTGCTTAAATGCATTGTTGGGCTGCATGAACCTACTAAGGGCGATGTGATTTTTGATGGCGAGAATTTTACCAATATGAATTTTGAGCAACGCGTGCCTATCCGTACTCAAATAGGGATGCTTTTTCAGAACTCGGCCCTTTTTGACTCCATGACAGTTGAGCAAAATATCATGTTTCCGCTTAACCTGTTCACCGATCAATCAAAAAGCGAAAAACTTGACCGCGCCAACTTTTGTCTCGAAAGGGTTAACCTTGCCGGCAAAAACAAATTATATCCGTCCGAACTATCAGGAGGTATGAAAAAACGTGTGGGTATTGCCCGCGCCATTTCCATGCAACCTAAATATTTGTTTGTTGACGAACCTAACTCGGGCCTTGACCCGGTAACATCTATCCTGATAGATGAACTGATTGCCGAACTTACAGCAGAGTACAGCATTACTACCGTAGTGGTAACCCACGATATGAACTCGGTAATGGGGATTGGCGATCACATCATTTTCCTTCACCAGGGTAAAAAATGGTGGGAAGGATCGAATAAGGAGATAGCCAAAACCGACAACAAAGAGCTCAACGAATTTGTATTTGCCAGTCCGTTTATGCGGGCAGCGAAGGCAACTTTGTAGTTGACGGTTTTCAGTGGCAGTAAGCAGTGTGTGCAGAGTTATCTGCATGTATTTTTATAATAACTATATTTGCAACCAATTTATTGACTGGGGCATGCAAACTGCCAACAGCATACTGCAAACTGAATAAGAATGATCCAATTACTTACCCCAACGCACTGGAAAGATTACGAACTGATTGATTGCGGCGACTTTGAAAAGCTGGAACGTTTTGGGAATATCATACTCATCCGCCCCGAACCGCAGGCCGTTTGGAACAAAACCCTGCCCGCTTCAGAGTGGCAGCGCTTGCACCATATCAAGTTTAAAGGCCGTTCGGCAACATCAGGCGAGTGGTTAAAAAAAGATCCTAAAACTCCCGACCGCTGGCATATCGAATATAAAAACAAGGAAGGCGCCATTAAATTCAGGCTGGGCCTTACCTCGTTTAAACATGTTGGTATCTTCCCGGAACAGGCTGTAAACTGGGATTACATTAGCCAAAACGTTAAACGCTTCAAAACGCCAGATCCTAAAGTACTTAACCTGTTTGCCTATACCGGCGGTGCTTCATTAATTGCGCGCGCCGCAGGTGCCGATACCACTCACGTTGACTCCATTAAACAAGTAGTTACCTGGGCCAATGAAAATCAGGAAATTTCAGGACTTAAAGATATACGCTGGGTTGTTGAGGATGCCCTGAAGTTTGTTAAACGCGAATTGAAACGCGGTAAAAAATACAATGGCATCATTCTCGATCCGCCAGCTTACGGCAATGGGCCAAACGGCGAAAAATGGAAACTGGAAGATAATATCACCGAAATGATGCGTGATGTAACCCAACTGCTCGACCCTGAAGAGCATTTCCTGATCCTGAACACTTACTCTCTTGGATTTTCATCTGTAATAGTTGAAAACCTCATTAAAAGCTCGTTCCCGCAGGTGCAAAACCTCGAAATTGGCGAGCTTTACCTGCAGGCAACAGCCGGGCCAAAACTACCTCTAGGGGTTTTTGGAAAGTTTCATAAAATTAAAAGTAATTAATTTCCAATATCTATCTTTGGCGGCGACCAAACCAACACAATTGCTGCTTTATAAGTAGCTGGAAATTAAATTAATTAAACACGCCTTACATACACCTGCATTATATTGAACGTTAAAACAATGAAATTAAAAACGCTTGTACTATCCGCTACATTTGTGGCATCGGCAGCTTTGCTTTTAAACAGCTGCTCTCAAAACGGCAGCAATGCCAAAACCGACGGTAAAAAAACCGCCGCTGCAGTTAAAGGTGATTCGGCCCAGGCTGAAACAGCAGATACCTTAAGCGTTAAAAAATCTACCTACCCTCCTGTCGATAAAAAGTTGTACGATTCGTTGATGAAATTCAACGCGCACGGTGATACTACAGGCAGATGGCCAGTAAAAAATACACCTTATCCAATTGGTGGAGCTATTTTACCATTCAAACGTGTAGTTGCTTATTACGGTAACCTATACTCAAAAAGAATGGGCATTTTGGGCGAATTGCCGCCAAACGAAATGCTTGCCAAATTAAAAGGCGAAGTAAAACATTGGGAAAAGGCAGATCCTAAAACTCCTGTTCAACCTGCGTTGCATTACATTGCCGTTGTAGCCCAGGGCGATGGCGGTAAAGACGGCAAATTCCGTTACCGTATGCCATTTAAACAGATCGACAGCGTATTGGTACTGGCTAAAAAAGCCCATGCTATTGTATTTTTAGATGTACAGGTAGCTTTAAGCAACATCCGCGCAGAATTACCACTACTTGAAAAATACCTGGAATTGCCACAAGTACATTTTGGTATGGACCCTGAATTTTCGATGAAAGACGGAACTCATCCGGGTAAAAAGATAGGTACTTATGATGCCGATGATATCAACTACGTATCAGACTATCTTGCCAAAATTGTTAAGAAAAATGGCCTGCCGCCAAAGATCCTGGTAGTGCACCGCTTTACTAAAAAAATGGTAACCAACTACAAGAGTATCAAATTGCACCCGGAAATTCAACTGGTAATGAACATGGATGGCTGGGGCGAACCTGACCTAAAAACCGGCACTTACCGCTACTTCATTAACCAGGAGCCGGTACAGTTTACAGGCTTTAAATTGTTTTACAAAAACGACATCAAAAAACCACCTCACCACATGTTAACCCCTGAGGAGGTTTTATCAAGATACAAACCATACCCGATTTATATCCAGTATCAATAAGTCGGAAGTCTTAAGTAGGAAGTTAAAAGTCCTGAGTAGGTAATAATATATTATTTACTCAGGGCTTTTGCATTTAAAGCCATATACTTGAAAAATCAATTTTTGACTTAGAACTCCGAACTTAAGACTTAGAACTATGTTTAAATGGGGCATTATTGGTTGTGGGCGAATTTCGCACAGGTTTATGCAGGGATTTGCAGCTGTTGACGGTGTTGAACTCGTAGCTTCTTATTCCCGCCGGCCTGAAACTGTTGATGCCTTTGTTGCACAATATGGAGGTATAGCATGTAGAAGCATCGATGAATTACTCGCCAGTGATATCGATGCCATTTATATAGCTACGCTGCCTGACAGCCATGCCGCTTACAGCATTGCCGCACTTAAAGCTGGCAAGCATGTGCTTTGTGAAAAACCGGTTACTGTTAATCTTGCCGAACTGGACGAGCTGCTTGCTGTTGCTAAACAAACCGGCTTACTTTTTATGGAAGGAATGAAACCGCCCTTCTACCCTTTATACGGCAAATTAAAAGAATATATTGCTAATGACCCTATCGGCCCGGTGGGTTATGTAAGAGCAGGTTCTGCCGTGGCCGATTGTCCGCCGGGTCATCCAAATTATAATCTTGAACTTGTTGGCGGTAGTCTGATGGGCATTGCCATTTACGAAGCTTTTTTAGCACTCGACTGGCTCGGTCCCATGCAAGATATTCAAACCATGGGCAAGTTTGGTGAAACCGGAATCGATATGTTTGCCATTTTTCAAACACTGCATCAAAACGGTTACGCACAACTATATTGTGGCTTTGATATGCATGGAAAAGGCGACGCGCTAATAGTGGGCACGCTGGGACATATTACCATCCACAAAAACTGGTGGAACCCTGCAAAGGCAACTATCAGCTACCTTGATGGCCGCACAGTAGAACTGAATGAACCATTCATCGCCGGAGGGCTAAATTATGAGATCATCCATTTCTGTGAACTCATAAAGCAGCGCAAAACCGAAAGCCCGATACTGCCACACGAACTGTCGAGACAAATGATAGCTATGATAGATCAGGCGAGGGCACAAATAGGTTTAAAATATCCGGTGGAAAAGTAAAATATATAGTAAACAAAAAATGTCATTGAGCGAAGTGCGGCAATGACATGGGCTTTTAATTTATCTTATCGTTTTACCCCAAAATTAAAATTCCGAAATCCGGTATGCTAATTACAGTTTAGCCGAATTAAGCACGGGGTTTTGACTGGCGTTTACCTGGTAGGTGCAGATAGCATTTTGCTCATCAACTTCAACTATGCGGTAGCCTTTGTATTCAGTACCCCAGTCGCCGCCTATATGCGAATCAAAAAAATGCGGGAGCTTATCGGTGTAGCGTACGCCATCTAACAAATGATCATGCCCGTGAAAAACAGCTTTAACGTTAGGATAAGCATGCAGCAATTGAATAGTTTCAGGACAATCAACAAATACATCATTCTTAACCCATTTGGTAGGTGGGATATGCAGTATCACAAAAACAATTTTTTTGTCGGCAAATTTATCTAACGACACCTTGAGGAAAGCATTATTAGGGCAGGTATAAACACCTTTGGTATCGGCAGTGTGGGCCAGTACGAAGCCTATATCGCCAAACTCTACCGTGTATTTATCTTCATAACCAAAAGCATTCTTCCAAACTGTGGCATCCGCAAAATCATGATTGCCGGGGATGGTATGGTAGGGGACATTTAATTTATCAAGGTATTTTGTTTTGATCTCCGGGAGCAGGTCCGGGCGATTGTGTACCAGGTCGCCGTTCACGATAACAAAATCAAGGTGATTTTTGCTATGATCCTCGTTTAGCCATTTAATCATATTGCCGGTATGTAAAGGAAAATCGGTATCCGGTTGACCGTAGTGGATATCAGAGGCCAAAGCAAACCGCAATTTAAGGTTAGCACCGGTACTACGATTATACTGGTCATTTTCGGCAGCAAAACTGTTAACAGTGGGTAAAAGACTTAAGGCGGCAACACCTGTTAAGGCAGTGCCAAAAAATTCGCGGCGCGAGGTCATAGGCTATTATTTTACGGCAAAGGTAGGCTTGAGGTGTTAAATGAAAGTTAAGAAAACACCTAATTTGACGTGCCCTGTTATAGACCGTATGAAGTTTATTCCAGTTTTAACGGCGGACCTACAAGTTGCATATCATGGTCGTTAAAAATTTTGGCGAGTTCCTGTTTTGTTGGTTCATGATCTAACGCTTGCAATGTTACAAAAAAATCTTCAAGCTTGCCAGCAGGTTGAAATATAACCGTCATTTTTCCTTTTTCAGATACTTGCGTCCATGCATGTGGTACATTTCGGGGTAAAAAAACACTATCGCCTGTACTTAAATGGAACTTATCTTCACCAACCTGGAAGTAGTAGGCGCCATCTAAAACATAAAATATCTCGTCTTGCAAGGGATGCACATGCAATGGAGTACCCCGGCCTTGCGATAAACTTGTTTGTTCAAAAATAGCCAAGTCGCCGTCGGTATCACTGCCAGATACTTTCACATCCATTATATTTGAATTGACCCCTTTTAATTTAATATGCCCATGTATACGGCCTTCTCCCGCACTTATTTTAAATCCTTTGTTTACCCGCATAAATCTCTTTACACCTGTAGAAAAGGATGTTAAAGGCATTGCAGCAAAAGCTAACATGGCAGTAATGAAATTATTTCTTTTCATGGCGAAGCGCTTTTATATCGGTTTATAAAAAGAAACTTGTTAATATCTTACCTTATTGATATAAAAGTAGTTATAATTATTCAGTTACGCTAATCCCTAAATATTCTTACGTAATTGGGGTGCCGTTTTAGTTGATATATACTTGAGGGCTTTAATATTGCCCGCAAACATTCACTGGTTAGATGGGCATATACCGAAAAGCTCGGGGGCCGAGGTCATAGGATATTACTTTATTTATAAACGTTGTCTTGTGATGTTAAATAAAAGTTAAGAAACTATTTGAATCAGAATTTCAGAATGCTTGAATTTTCAGAATTAAACATATCACATTCCGGACATTCTGAAAATTCTGATTCAGACAATTTACCTCAACCCCTTTTCTTTTAAAAACTTCACCAGTGCCGCAGGATGATCAGTTTGCAAACCTTTCAGGCCCACTGCAAGAGCTTTGCTCCAATCCGCAGGGCCTTCACCTGCACTTTGGATATCAGGCCAAACCGGGATGTGATATTCTCCGGCCAAGGCTACCATATCAGCAGTGTATTGGTTATAAGATCCGTCAAGAATATCGGGGTGATACTGATCAATGAAGCTTTTCATGCCGGCAGTATTTTTAACACTATCGGGCAGGCTCAGCATCAGCGGCATTTTCGGTGCAGATTTACGCCAGCCTGTAAACTGAGCCGCGCTGTTGATATAAACCAATACCTGTTTTTCCATACCATACTCTTTGATCATCTGATAAGCCTGTTCGGGGTCTGCAGCCTTAAAATCAAGGTAGATGCCTATCCGGTTTTTACACAATTGCAGAATCTGCTTAAAGGTTGGGATCCGGAATGCCTGTTTACTTGCTGTATCTTTGCTTTTAACCTTTAACTGCAGCAACTCGGCAAGAGTAAAATCCTTCAGTTGCCCTTTACCATCAGTCATGCGGTTGATACTGCCGTCATGCATACTTACCAGTTCACCATCTTTGGTGGTACGCAAATCTATCTCTACATAATCGGCCTCATTTTTTATAGCCTCTCTATATCCTTCAAGTGTATTTTCAGGATAAATGACGTGATCGCCGCGGTGGGCAGCGACTATAAACTTATGCCTTGAAACGGGAGCCGGGTTGGCCTGCCACCCATCACCGGGCAGCAGCCATAGTAACCCTAAAATTGTTAATAGTTGAAAACGCATCGTATTTTATTTTTTACCTGTAACACTATTTATCGCCTCCCCCACTTCATGACTGGCTTTAAAATCAAAGCCCAATAAATTGGCTATGGTTTGAGCCAGTTGCTTATGATAAGTTGTTTCACCTTGTTTCATTTCTCCTGATGCCGGGGTATCCGGGCCAATAACGGCAAACCAGGTTTGCTCTGAATGCAACACGTCCGACCCATGGTCATGCCATTTTTTCATTGGCTCATCACCCCTGCCATGGTCGCAGGTGATGATCAGGGTAGTTTTGTTTTTATAAGCAGGCTCTGACTGGATATAATCCCAAAGTTGTTTTATAAAGCCATCTTCCTGTTTAATACGGTCAAGGTAAAACTTATAATTGCCTGCATGGGCCATATCATCCGGTTCATCAAATGAAACATACAATGCACGCGGCTTATATTGCATCATATAGTTTTTGGCAAACTCAAATGTCAGGAAATCGATCCGCGTTGAATCGCTGATATAACGGGGTGCTTCCAATTGCAGTTCATTCAGGTGTTTCAGGCGGTCATTCATCCCCGCAATTTCTAAAGGCATAAAACCCGCGTTAACTAAAATACCGGCACGCTGAGGGCTCAGGATCTGTGAAAAGCGCTCCCATGATGCAAATGCAGCCACCTTGTTTTCAAAACCTTTTTGTTTGTTCAAAAACTCAAGCACATTCATGTTTGGGTTATAGATACCATCGTTGGTGTTCATCAGCTTATCGGGGAAACCGGTAAATATTTCATTGTATCCCGGGTATGAAAAATGATACGGGTTGGCTACTTCATCCTTGCTGCCCAGATCACGGTTTCCATACAGTTGTCCTTTTTCAACTACCGTGCTCCAAAAGAAAGGCATCAGCAGTTTTCGACGATCGGCTGCGGCCTCCGTCCAGAATTTTTTACGCACATCATTCTTATCATGCGTATCATTTGAGTTGATAATGGCCGAATCGGCACCACGGAAAACTTCCTGCCAGCGTAAACCATCGATAGTGACGATAACTACGTTTTGGGTTTTATGCTGGGCGCTTAAGGCCGAAAACGACAAAGTGAATAATGCAAATAAGATAACTTTTTTCATGGCTTTTGTATTTAATGATAAAGGCCCCTGATTAGCGGGGCCTTTATGCAGATTAATTAAAACGTATAAGCTGAGGTTATTTAAGTATATACATAACACCGTTAATATCATCGTTACCGCCATACTGACTGGCTAACGCTTTGTTATAATTATCGGCATTTGAAGTACGCTCTGATTGCGGATATTGGAAACGGGTTGCTATACGACCACCGTTACCAGTACCTGGCCCTGTTGTAAAGGTTGGTATACCGGTACGACGGTATGTAAAATATGATTCCAAACCCGAGTGACGGAATAACGCCAGGTATTTTTGCTGCAATATTTTAGTTAAACCAGTTGTACCGGTAGTATATTTAACACTGCTTTGCGAATAGTAGGTAGCCCAATCAACGTTGATGGTGTAAGTATCGTAGTTAGATAAAGCAGCTACGTTGGTTGAACCAGGGCGGTAAAAATAAGCGGTGAAAGTACCTGTACCAGTTGGGATACTGTAGAAAGCAAACGAAGCCTGTATTCCTTTGATATAATAGTCTTCCGCATTTCCTGTAGCCCAACCTCTGTTAATACCTTCGGCTATGTTAAACATCAGCTCGGGGTAGCCTATTTGTATAGAAGGCTCGCCGGTATAAGTTGAGTAATAACGTTTCCTGTTAAGGAAAGAATATTTCTGCAAGCCTGCATTGTTATACATTACACCTAAATCCAGGCCCGGATCTGCACCAATAAATGATGAAAATGCAGTGGGACTTTCTTTCAGGTTATCAACATTGTACCGCGCAGGCTCAGCCGTTACAAACACGCGCGGATCTTTTAAGCTTGTTAATAAACCGATGTAAGTAGCCGAGGTGTTTTTACGTGAACCACTCTGACCAAAGTTATCAGGTGTTTGCGGATAATAGTTAGTTGGCGAAACAAAGGTGTATTGCAGGTTGTCGGTCGCGCTGGTCATTAAAGGGTATTTTGTTGGATTACCCAAAATCGTAGCGAATTGATTTACAACATCAATATCAGCAGTTTTTTTGCTTAACTGTACAAGCAACCTAATCCTGAATGTGTTTACCACTTTTTGCCACGCAGTTAAGCTATTGCTAAGGTAGATATCACCGGCAAGCGTATTGTCGCCTGCGGCAATTAATGTGGTAAGATCAGCATTGGCGCTCTCCAACCAGCTTAATGACTGGGTCATTACTGTTTTTTGAGTATCATAAGTAGGAGTTAGATTAGTTAATCCCTGTAAAGCTTGTGTCATTGGGATATCGCCTTCTTCCATACTCATTTTGCTAAAAAAATAAGCTCTGAAAAATTTGCCTAAGGCGCTATATGGGTTAACTGCTTTGGCTCCGCCTTTAACAGCCTGGTTTTCCATAGCCGCAACATTTTTCAAGGCGTTGTAATAATTGTCGCCGCTGCCAAAATCATAACGGTTATTTCCGTAGTAATCGTAATTATTGATATAGTATTGCGAATAAGTTTCGTCGGAGCCATCAGGCATATCGACCATGCTGTTTAAAATGCCATTGAAAAGCAACGACGCTGGCACAGCATTAGGTACGTTAGGGTTAACGGTTAACTCCTGGAAGCTTTTTTTGCAACCCGTTACCGTTAGTATCATAAATACCGGCAATAAGTAAATTAAAAATATCTTTTTCATATCCATCTGTTAATTAGAATGATAAATTCAGGTTAAATCCGTAGCTACGAATTGTTGGTGATTGCAATACGGTTTGCGCCTGGGCACCGTTGTATTGGTCAAGATCCACGTCTTTAAAGCGTTTGTCACCGTAGAAGTACAATAAGTTACGGCCATAAAGTGATGCAGATATTTTCTGTATAAAGCTTTTCTGCAACCAGGCTTTAGGAAAATCAAAGCCAAAGCTAACTTCACGCAATTTGCTAAAGGTTTTGCTCATCAGGTTTGATTCGTCAACACCGTAATATTTACTAACATAATCCTGTACAAAGGCAGTTTGCTTGTTAGGAGCATATTGCAGAGCGTTGTAATTTAACACTGCACCTGTTTTTGAATCGTAGTTGATAGCGGTACCGTTAGATACTACCACACCCTGGCCAACGTAAGTACCATTGTAACCAGTTACGCCAAAGTTTTTCCAATCCTGGTAACGTGCATCGCCAAGGGCGCCGGTAGCTGTTTCGATGTTTGCACCGCCACGCATGGTTTTGTTGTGCATGTAATCAATAATTACACCGCCAACCGAACCATCAAACTGGAAACCCATGGTAAAGTTTTTGTACCGTAATTTGTTAGATACAGCCCAGGTGTATTTAGCATTCTCGTTACCCAGGTATTGAGCAACCGGTTTAACTAAAGGCTTACCGGCAGCATCGTTGATGACCTGGCCATCAGGAGTCCTTACAAATGCCGATCCGTATAATTTATCTGTACGGTCGCCAACTTTAAAGAAGGTATTGTAAGTATTCTGACCAGCAGGCAACTCTTTGTAAATCTCCTTATTTGTAGCTACGTTTACTAACACGTTCCAGGTAAACCCACCCAGGTTTTTGATAGGAGTACCCTCGATAGTTCCTTCATAACCTGACCTTTTAGTTTTTAGGGCGTTTAGATAAAGGATACTGTAACCTGAAGCGGTAGAAATTGGGTTAGCTAAAATTCGCGGACCATCGATGTATTGGAAAGCTGTAGCGCTTAAACCTAAACGGTTTTGCAGGAATTTAATGTCAAAGCCTTCCTCATAGTTAACACGGGTTGAAGTTTTGATATTATTAATGTATAAGTAATTGGTTGCATAACCAGCAGTTGTATTATTGTATGGTTTGCTGGTTGAATAGGATGTATTTAAAGAATAATCCGGTCCGTTATATGGCGAAGTATAAGTTGAACCATACCCCAGCGGATTGTTAAATAACGAAGCACCTGTGCTACCACCAAACGCGGTGATTGAGCTAAATGGAGCAGGGCCTATAGTTGAGCTTGAAGCATCTGCTTTTACGTTAGCATATGAACCACGCGCTTTCAAAAATGAAATGAACTCCGGCATTTTAACATAATCAGAAATTACTGTAGCCAAAGAAGCACTTGGGTAAGTGTAAGTTGTAGCGTTTTGGAAAGCGCTTGACCTGTCACGACGGTAAGTACCAGATAAGGTAGCATATTTACCAAATGACATATCCAATGAAGCATAAATACTAAATACTCTCTCTGATGCGTTGAAGCTGGTTGCCTGAATAGGGTTTTTTGAGTTGCTGAACGCATAAACCTCAGGTACGTTCAAATAATCTGTTGATGTCCAGCTTGAGTTATATGACATCTCACGTAAGTTAGAACCAACTAAACCCGACAGATTTAAGAATTTCTTGATGGTGTAGTTATAGTTCAAGATCAACTCCGTGTTGTTATCAAATAAGTTCCTGCGGTCTTCGCGGTAGTCGCCCTGGTTACCTTCACGTCCGTAAGGGTGGGCACTAAAAGGAAGTTTTTCTGTACGTAACAGATCATAGGTATCAATTTGTGAACGTAACCTCAAATTCAAGTTATCATTGAATTTATAAGTAGCACCTAAATAGCCATAAACGTCGTTTTTGTAATGACCACGGGTCCACTCCTTTGTTAACAGGTATGGGTTATGGTAACGTTGATATTCGGCAAATACCGATTGAACTCCGACTTTACCTGGCTGCCAGATCGCTTTAATATCAGGCGCTTCGATATTCCAGTCAGCCCCAGTCCAAACAGCAATATTATAGATGATACTGTTAGGGCCATACTGAACATCAGGGAAATTATCAGTTGACTGCCTGTTGAAATCTATATTACCTTCAAAAGTTAATTTAGGAATTGGAGTAAACGAAGCGTAAAGATTAGCGTTAGCTATATTCAAATATTGTGAAGGAATATAGCTTGTTTGATGTTGCTGCGACACCGAGAAACGGGTTACATAATTATCGCCAACCGCGCCAATAGAAACGTTATTATTTGTTTGGCTACCAACTTGCAAAAAGCGCTTCAGGTTGTCTTTACCTCGGGCAACCCACGGTGTTCCCTGGCGAACGCCGTTAACAACAGGGCTGTCATACTGGGGAATAAGCTGTCCGTTAAAGTAAGGACCCCAAACGTCGTAGTCACCGTCTACACCACCAGGTGCACCGCCTTTACCATCAACAAACTGGTAAAAAGTATTTTCGCCCGGACCAAATGAACTTTGTATACGAGGAAATGCAAGGAAACCTGTGTTTAATACCGTGCTGCTGTTTATATCAATGGTTAAGCCTTTCTTGTTTTTAGCACCATTTTTGGTGGTGATCAATATAGCACCAAACTGTGCGCGGCTGCCATACAGGGCTGCGGCGGCCGGGCCTTTCAATACTGTATATGTTTCAATATCATCAGGACTGATGTTATAAGTATCTGTATTAATAGGGAAACCATCAACAACATATAAAGATACCTGGTTACCCCTGATCAATACGTTAGGGTTACCCAATAATTCGGCTGATGGGCCTACCGATACACCTGCAACTTTACCTATTAAACCTGTAACAGGATTAGGATCGCGAGCAGTGGTCAACGCGTCGCCTTGCACTGTTTGAATTGCATAGCCAACTCGCCTGGTTTCTTTTTTGATACCAAGAGCTGTTACAACAACTTCATTAAGTGATTTATTATCGCCTGTAAGGCTTACGTTTATAATTGGTTTATCACCTACAACAACGGATTGCGAGGTATAACCAATAAAAGAAAAAACAAGGGTTTGACCTGCGCTGGCGTTTATTATATAACGGCCATCAATATCGGTAACAGTGCCTTTATTTTGCTCTTTAATTCTTACACTTACGCCCGGCAGGGGCAAGTGCTTGTCATCGGTAACAGTACCGCTTATTTTGGTTTGTCCGAATAAAATAGATGGAGCTACGCAAAATAACAAAACCGTTATTACGGTTTTTAATCTCTGGTAAATCTTGTTCATCTGCTAAAGTTTAAGGGTGAAACAGTCAAATTTTTCATGCAGCAATACTAAACTTTGTTTATTATTAGTAAACTAATTTAGTATTAAGCTATACTTAACTTGATGTTCACCCTGTGTTAAGCAGGTGATTTTTGTAACAGGCAGATTATATATTAATCACAAAAACTTAATATTATATTATTCATTTACCACTTGCAGATGCGCCAGGGCAATAGCTTTTAAATGATCAAGGTTATTTACGGGTACATGCATTTCCTTGGCCATGTCATCCCAGTACCGCAGTCTGATGATAAGTTCAGCATCCTGGTTTAATTCAAATTCTGCAGCCTCGGCCTCAGTCATCACGCCTCCCTGAAATTCGAGGGTAGCTTTACTGGCATCCGATAAACGGTTATAATATTCGGGGTATTTATAGGTAAGATATCTTTTGGCAATTACATGGCCCTGCACCAGATTGGCAACCCTTTCAGAAAACCCACGCTCCAACAGGTAATCGGCACCCAGGCGCTCATGGTCAACATTGCCCATGCCATCCATACTTCCTGCTTCTTCAGCATCAGCACAAAGATGCCCTATATCATGAAAAAACGCAGCAAGTACAACCTCATCGTCATAGCCCTCAGCCTCAGCAAGCGAAGCTGCCTGCGACATATGCTCCAGTTGAGAAACAGGCTCCCCTATATAATCGGCATCGCCAAATTTTTCGTATAAAGAAAACACTTCAGCAACTACAGCTTTCGGATTATAATGAGATGGTACCATGTTATTAAAATTTTTAGTTACAAATAAACAGCATACAGGTTAGGTAATTATTAAATATTCATGAAATATATTATCGGAACCCATATTTAACATTAATTTCTTACAGAACGCTTAGACAGACAATTTCAAAGCTCACTTACTGTTTATTGAAACTTAACTAATACAACAATATTACATAGATATCCGTTAACATTTACACTATGCTGTTCAAAGCGTAACAAAAAAATCATTTTGGATAAATAGCCTGATTAATTACTTTGCGCACCAAATAACCAGCTTTAAATGGAAGAAGACATACTGATACAGATCAGTAACCGCATAAAAGAACGCCGCCGGGAAAAAAATATAACCGTACAGGAGCTTGCCATGAGGGCTAACGTAAGCAAAGGCCTGATATCTCAAATTGAAAATAGCCGCACTATCCCATCGCTTATCGTACTGATAGATATTATTAAAGCACTGGAGATAGACCTGAACGAGTTTTTTAAAGATATGCGTTCAAAAAGCGATCATCTCCCAGTTTTAGTAAAGCGCAAACACGAATACGATCATTTTGAAAAAGAATATGCCGATGGTTTTCATTACCAGCGCATCTTTACGCAATCGATAAGTCAAAGTACTGTTGATATTGTAATATTGGAGCTTGAGCCCGATGCCTCCCGTCCGCTTGTTGAAACCGAAGCGTTTGAATATAAGTATATCCTCTCCGGGCAGGTTGCTTACCAGTTTAATGACGATACCGTAATTCTTAACCAGGGCGATAGCATGCTCTTTGACGGGCGCATCCCCCATACCCCAAAAAACATGGGCGATACCACGGCCAGTATGCTGGTGGTATACTTTTTTGAAGAGAAGAAGTAGGTTGATTGGGTTGATTAAATGAATGGTTAATTGAGTGGAGGGTGCCACTTTTGTTTCAGAGGCTATAACAAAATCCAACCCTTATCAACAAAAAAACTCCGGTTAGTGCGCCCACTCTGTAGGTGCTTTGCCAAATTCTTTTTTAAACGAATGGGAAAAATGAGCCAGGCTTTCAAACCCTAAATCGAGGTAAATTTCAGATGGTTTACGGTTTTTGTTTTCGATGAGATGGCGCGCCTCTGCAAGCCGCCTGGTTTGCAGCCAATGCCGGGGCGAAGTATCAAAAGTTTTTTGAAAATCGCGTTTAAACCCCGCAAGGCTTCGGCCGGTAAGTTGCGCGAATTTCTCGACAGATACGTTGAAATGAAAATTGCTCAGCATAAATTTTTCCAGGTCGATTTTATGCGGCTCAGAAAAATCGAACAGGAAATCTTTAAGCTCGGGCATAGTATGCAGCAGCAAGTGTACGGCTTCCCTTACTTTCAACATGCCCAGTTGTTTGGTTATTTTTTCGTTGGGATGGTGCACATAAGGAATCACCGATTGAAAAAAGCCCCGAAGAAATTCATTTTCGGGGATCCTGATATTGGGTTGACCAATGTATTTCCGTCCCGGTTCTATCTGTTCTTCCAGGGCAAGCTGCCGCAGCATATCTTCTTTCAGGCAAATGATGATGGTTTGATAGTCACCGCCATCAACGGGCATTTTGACGAGTTCGCCCAATTGATTTTTGCGGATCAACATCATTTCGCCGCCTTTCATCGAAATTTTTTGATTAGCGGTTTCGATGCTGAATTGTCCTGAAACCTGTAATACCAGGGTGCTATGCTCAAAAAAACCTACCTTTTCCTTTCTCATCCTCGAGAAAAAAGAATAAAAGATTACGCCTGGAATTATTTCGGTTGGATTGGTCACTATGTAAATATATAAAATAAGAGGGGCTTATGCAGCCCCGTCCATTTATCGTTGCAGGTATGTACCACCTAATATTGCCCCCTGGGTAAAAGCAGTTTTAAGTGTATTCATTTCATCGGCACTAAATTCAATTTGCATCGCCTGTATATTTTCAGGCAGGCGCGATCTGCGGCTCATGCTCACCAGTGGCATAATGTTATCGCCCTGGGCGTTTACCCATGCAATAGCAAGTTGGGTAGGCGTATAGCCTTTGTCGCTGGCCATTTGCTTTAACACTTCAACTTTTTCAAGGTTCTTTACCAGGTTGTCTCCCTGAAAACGTGAAAAGTGATTATGATAACTATCCGCCGGAAGCGGCGCTTTCATATCGCCCGTAAGTAAACCTTCGGCGGTATTGGCAAATGCGACTACGCCAATGCCCAGTTCTTTAGCAGTAGGCAGCAGATCGTTTTCAATTTGCCTGTCGGCTAATGAGTAGCCAATTTCCAACGCGGTTACCGGGTGTATGCTGTTGGCTTTACGCAATTGCTCCGCAGTAATTTCAGAAACACCAAGGTGGCGTACTTTTCCTTCCTTAATCAGGTCGGCAACGGTACCTATTACATCTTCTACAGGTACGCTATTATCCAGGCGGCAAGGCTGATACAGGTCGATAGTGTCGATACCTAATCGCACTAACGAATAATTGATGAAGTTTTTAATGGCAATAGGGCGAAGGTCTAAGCCAAGCCATTGACCATTATAAAAAATAGCGCCAAATTTAACGCTGATAAACGCGTCGTCCCGACGGCCTTTAATGGCCTTGCCTACCAATAACTCATTATGACCGGCACCATAAAAATCGCCGGTGTTTAAAAAATTGATGCCACTATCTAAAGCTGCTTGTATGGTAGCGATACTTTCGTTTTCATCATTGGCTTTGCTGCCCCAAACTGATGACATGCGCATACAGCCCAGGCCCAGTTTTGAAACCAGCGGACCGTTTTTGCCCAAATTTATTTTCGTTATGTTCTCCATAGTTGATATTTAATTTAAAACAAATATCAGATATCTTGTTCATGACGGAATTTCTTGCATGGCTCAATTTACTTGTCTGTATGGCTCAAGTTTTTACGATAATTTTTTTTAGAAACCCCGTACATACGTTTCCCGTTTGAAAATTAAGGGAACAAAACCAACCACAAACCTCCCCTTAACCAAACTTTAACACTAATTTAGTTTAATTTTAATAAAAAAAGTTTAGTATTGCTAAACAATTATATTTGTTATTATGAGCATAAAATTAGTGGTATTTGATATAGCCGGCACTACGGTTAAAGATGATCATGAAGTTAGCAAGGCTTTCAGGGCTGCCATGCAAAAGTCTGGTTACGAGGTTGAACTGGAGAAAATAGACCCTTTGATGGGCTATGAAAAAACCCTGGCCATTCGTAAAATGCTTGTTGAACATGAAGCCGATCAATCATTGATTACCGACGAACTGGTAACAACCATACATAAAGAGTTTGTACAGCAAATGATTAATTTTTACCAGTTTGAGCCTGGCATTGACCCCCTGCCAAACGTAGAGGAAACATTTGCTAAACTGCATGAGCAAGGCGTTAAAGTTGGTATCAATACCGGTTTCTCGCGCGATATTGCCGATACTATTGTAAACCGCCTGCAATGGCACGAGAAGGGGCTGATCGATTACGTTGTTGGATCGGACGAAGTTGAACTTGGTCGCCCGCATCCTTTCATGATCCAAAAAATGATGCTTGAGGCCGGCATAACAGATGCTTTGGAAGTTGCTAAAGTAGGCGATACTGAGGTTGATGTACGCGAGGGCCAAAACACCGGCTGCAAATATTCAATAGGCGTAACCACCGGCATTTTTACCCGGGCCGAGCTGGAAACCTATAATCCTACCCATATTATTGACGATATTGCACAAGTAGTTGACATCATAAATCAATAAAACATGAGGCTGATTGAAAGTTTACGTGCAAAAGTAGCCCAATGGCCTTATGCACTGATTTCAGTTTTGGCAGCGGTTTCGGCTTTTGGAACGTATACATCCATGTATGCTTTCCGTAAGGCATTTGCAGCGGCAACTTTCACTGGTCACGAGTACTTTCATGTTGATTATAAGGTTTGGCTGGTTATAGCGCAGGTTATCGGCTATATGAGCAGCAAGTTTTACGGCATAAAATTTATAGCCGAAGTAAACGGCAAAACCCGTGCACGATATATTTTAACCCTTATCGGCATTGCCTGGGCGGCGCTGCTGGCCTTTGCTTTTGTACCGGCCCCGTGGAATATTGCGTTCCTTTTCATCAACGGTCTCCCGCTGGGCCTTATCTGGGGCCTGGTTTTTGGTTACCTGGAAGGCCGCCGCTCAACTGAGTTCATGGCTTCGGTATTATCCATCAGTCTCATCTTTGCATCGGGCTTTGTAAAAACAATAGGGCGTACACTTATAAGCAGTCTTCATGTAAATGAATATTACATGCCTTTTTTAACAGGTGCTGTATTCGCATTGCCGCTGTTATTTTTTGTAGGTTGTATGGAGCTTATCCCAGCACCTACCGCCGAAGACATAAGTTTACGCTCCGAACGTACCCCCATGAACGCCACAGAGCGCAAACAATTCGTTATCCGTTTTTTACCGGGTATTATCCTCACCCTGATTGTTTATGTGCTACTTACTATTATGCGCGACGTACGCGATAATTTCGAGGTAGAGATTTGGGCAAGCCTGGGCATTAAGGATAACAGCATTTTTACCACTACGGATATAAAAATTTCGCTGGTGGTATTAGTAGCCATGAGCTTGCTTATCCTTGTCAGGAAAAATATCCGTGCCTTTAGTATTATTCATTTAATGATCATTGCCGGTTGTGTACTGGTGGGTATATCAACCATCATGTTTACCTTTAAAATGATAAGCCCAACCTTATGGATGACCCTGGTAGGCCTTGGCTTATACATGGGCTACGTTCCTTACAATGCTATATTTTTTGAACGGATGATAGCATCGTTCCACTATAAAAGCAATGTGGGCTTTATCATGTACATTGCCGATTCGATGGGCTACCTTGGCAGTGTTAGTGTTTTGCTGGTAAAAGAACTTGGTCGCCCCTCAATAAGCTGGGGTGCCTTTTTTCGGGAAGGCGCAATGACGGTAGCCATTGTTGGCGGAATTTGCGGTATTTTATCGCTCATTTACTTTTTGCAAAGCGCTGCCCGTGATAAAAAAAGATAATTGCAGATGAAACTGATGAGCAACAAACTCTAACTTTCAATCCAGCCAATCAAATCAATTGAGGTTTGAACAATTCAAACCGATGAACCAATGAACTATTGAACCAATGAACAATAACAAAAGTGCAATAATCATAGGCGCAGGCATTGCAGGTTTGGCTACAGCCCGCGCTTTGGCCGTTCGCGGCTATCAGGTAACCGTATTTGAACGTAACGAACGCGCGGTGGGTGCTTCCATCCGGAACTTTGGTATGGTATGGCCTATAGGACAGGCTACCGGACCAATGTTTGAGCGCGCCATGCTATCAAAAAGCATTTGGAAAACAGTTTGTACCGAGGCTAAGATCTGGCATAATGAGGTTGGCTCGCTACACCTTGCTTATCATGATGATGAACTGCAGGTAATTGAAGAGTATGTAGATGTAAACAAGCAATACCGTGATTGCGCTGTGCTAACTCCGGGCGAAGCTGTTTCAAAATCGCCGGCAATTAATACCGATGGCTTGAAAGGCGCCCTGTGGAGCGGCGAGGAAATGATTGTTGAATCGCGGGTAGCCATCGGGCAGGTGGCAGCTTATCTTGCCGAAAAATTTGGTGTCGAATTTCACTGGAACACTGCTATCAGCCGTATCCAACATCCCAAAGTTAGTTCGGGCAACCAAAGCTGGGAAGCCGACGAGATCTATGTATGCAGCGGCGCCGATTTTGAAACTTTATATCCGGAACTATTCGCACAAACACAGATCACCAAATGCAAACTGCAAATGATGCGTTTAGTTACCCAGCCCGATGAATGGCGCATAGGTCCGTCGTTATGTGGTGGCTTGTCTATGATTCATTACCCGGGGTTCCAGGCCGCAGCTTCATTGCCAGCCTTGCGCAAACGCTATGAAGAACAATATGCCACACACCTTAAATGGGGCATCCACGTAATGGTATCCCAAAATGGCAGCGGCGAGCTTACCATCGGCGATTCGCACGAATATGGTTTGGTTCATGATCCCTTCGATAAAGAATTTATTAATAATTTGATAATTGAATACTTACATACATTCGCCAATTTTAAAGACTGGAAAATGCTGCAGTCATGGCACGGCATCTACCCTAAAATGACCAACGGCGCGTACGAACTTATCATCGACATTGAGCCTGGGGTAACCCTTATCAATGGCCTCGGCGGTAACGGCATGACCCTGTCATTTGGCCTATGCGAGCAGGAGATTGCCCGGCGGAAGGACGGTTAGTTTTTTAGACCATAGTCCATGGTCGATAGTCCATGGATTGAAAAAACTGCATATCTTGGTTTTTCAATAAGCCAACCATAGCTTATTGGCTATAACTATTGACAAAAACAATAACCAGGTCTATGAACTTTCGACCATAGACTAAAAACAAAAAACCATGGTCTATGGACTATCGACCATGGACTAAAAATAAAACTATGTCTGATTCAAGGAGAGATTTTCTTAAAAAAGCAGCCCTGCTAACCGGGGCGGCCGGCCTCGCAAGCGTTTTACCCCAATCTATTCAAAAAGCAATGGCCATTAACCCCGCACCGGGCAGTACTTACCTGGATGCTGAGCACATTGTGATCCTGATGCAGGAAAACCGCTCGTTTGATCATACCTACGGAATGCTGAAAGGGGTACGTGGTTATAATGACCCACGGGCTATTGATTTGCCGAATAAAAACAAGGTTTGGCTGCAATCGAACAAAAAAGGCGAAACTTATGCCCCTTTCCACCTTGATATCAAGAATACCAAAGCAACCTGGATGAGCTCGCTGCCGCATTCCTGGAGCAACCAGGTTAATGCCCGTAACGATGGCAAGTTTGACCAATGGCTTAACGTTAAACGTAATGGTATTAAGGAATATTCCAACATGCCATTAACTATGGGTTTCCACAATCGCGAGGATATCCCATTTTACTATGCCCTGGCCGATGCCTTTACCGTTTGCGATCAGAACTTTTGCTCATCCCTGACAGGTACAAATCCAAACAGGCTGTATTTCTGGAGCGGTACTATCCGTGCCGAGCAGCATGAAAATTCACTTGCACACGTTTGGAATGACGATATGGATTATGGCACCCTCAACTGGGCTACCTTCCCTGAGCGTTTGGAGGATCATATTATATCATGGAAACATTACCAAAACGAAATTGCTATTGATACTGGTTTAGAGGGCGAAGAAGATCCATGGTTATCAAATTTCCAGGATAATCCACTTGAGTTTTTTGGCCAGTACAACATCAAACTTTACGATAAACACATAGCCCATCTGCAAAAAAATCAACTGTTTTACCTGATGAAATAGCAGCCGTTGAAAAACAGATTGCTGCATCGCCTGCAGGCGATGCCCACATTGATCACCTGCAAAAACAGCTTAAACAAAAACAGCGCGACCTGGAGAATACGAAAAAGGACATGGCAAGCCTCGATCCTAACAAGTTTGCAAGCCTGCCGCAGCGCGAAAAAACCTTCACCAGAAAGGTTTTGTAACCAATACCAATGATCCGCACTATCGTACTCTAAGTCCGCTGAAATATAATGATGATGGCACCGAACGCGAAGTTTTAGTACCTAAAGGAGATGTATTACACCAGTTCCGTGCCGATGTAAAAGGAGGTCAATTACCTACCGTAAGCTGGCTATCGGCGCCCGAGCATTTTTCTGACCATCCAAGCTCGGCCTGGTACGGTGCATGGTACGTATCTGAAGTGCTGGACATCCTTACCCAGAATCCCGAAGTTTGGAAAAAGACTGTTTTCATTTTAGCTTATGATGAAAATGATGGCTACTTTGACCACGTCCCTCCTTTCACCGCGCCTAATCCGCATAAACCGGGCACCGGCAAGGTATCAGCAGGTATCGACCCAAGCGTTGAATTCGTTACTTTAGAACAGGAAAAAGCGCGCAATAACTTCCCGGAAGTATTTGATCGTGAAAGCCCGATCGGTTTAGGCTTCCGTGTGCCGTTGGTAATTGCTTCACCATGGAGCCGCGGCGGCTGGGTAAATTCAGAAGTGTTTGACCATACTTCAACCCTGCAATTTTTAGAGAACTTTTTAAGCCACAAAACCGGCAAAAAAGTAACCGAACCTAATATCAGCCAATGGCGCCGTACAGTTTGCGGTGATCTTTCAAGCGTTTTCCGTCCATATAATGGCGAGAAGATCGAGAATCCGGAATTTGTTGCAAGGGAAGCATTTTTGGAGAGTATTCATAAAGCTCAATTCAAAAACTCCCTTCGGACTATAAGCTGCTGACTGCCGATGAAATTGCGCAGATCAATAAAGATCCGCACTTATCACCGTACATGCCGCAACAGGAAAAAGGGATCAAACCATCATCCGCATTGCCTTACCAGCTTTATGCAGATGGCAAACTGAGTGCAGATAAAAAATCATTCGAAATTAAATTTACTGCGAGTAACAAAGTCTTTGGTGCAAAAGCGTTGGGCTCGCCATTTAACGTATATGCTCCCGGCAAATATGCTACGATGAATGATCCGCAGAAAATGGAAGACCTGCGTGCCTGGGCCTATACCGTTAAAGCCGGTGATACCCTCTCGGATGTTTGGCCTTTACATGAGTTTGAAAACAGCGAATACCATTTGCGCACCTATGGCCCTAACGGCTTCTTCCGCGAGTACCTGGGTAACGCCGCCGATCCGTTAATTGACGTTATTTGTGAATATGAACAGCTTGCAGGGAAATTAACAGGTAACATCGCCCTGAAAATAACAAATCATACAAGTAAGGCCCAAACTATTACGGTAACAGATCATGGATATAAAACCGGCGATCACAAAGTTGCTGTAAAAGCAGGTGCCAGCACAACAATCGCTTTAAATTTAAGTAAAACCCATAGCTGGTATGATTTCAGCACAAAGGTTGACGGGTTTGGCAGCTTTACAAAACGCTTTGCAGGCCGTGTGGAAACAGGAAAACCGGGCTTCAGCGATCCATTAATGGGTAAAGCATTAGCATAATATTTAAACTTACTAAAATGCAAAAAATGTAGAGGCGCATAATTGCGTCTCCCGGAGGACAAGTCGATTTAAAAGTGCTCCAATCGCCGTAAATTGCAAGCGGGAGACGCAATTATGCGCCTCTACATTCGAAAAAATTTAAACAATCTTTCAGAAACGGTTCAGATAAAACTTCTTTTAATCGCCAGTAGCTCCGGTTTTATGAATTGCCGATGACATTGATTTTGTAACCCACTATTGCACTTTTTAAAACAACATTATACATTTGTGTAATCAGTTACATAATTAGTTACTTATCAATATGGAGTTTTTTAATAAAGTGGGAAAAATGGCTATAGGCAGCAGGTTAAGGATGCTTACCGAAACCATGGTGGAAGATGCTGTGCGGATCTACAAATTATATGATATCGATTTTCAGCCTAAATGGTTCCCGGTTTTTTATGTATTGCAGGATGGCGGCGAATTTACAATTACCTCAATAGCCAGGGAGATTGGTCACTCCCACCCTTCTGTAAGTAAGATTATTGCCGAAATGGTGAAGAACGGTTTTGTTATTGAGAAAAAGGATAAGGCTGATGGCAGGCGCAATATGGTAAGCCTGTCGGCTAAAGGGATTGAGGTTGGAAAAAAATCCAAGACCAGTATGCAGATGTGACTAACGCCGTTGAAGAACTTTTAGCCCAGGCGAATCATGACCTATGGAAGGCTATTGAAGAATGGGAATACCTGCTGGAACAAAAATCATTGTTGCGCCGGGTACAGGCACATCAAAAAATAAGGGAGAGCAATAAAGTACACATCGTGCCTTATGAACCTAAATATGCCCGGGCTTTTAAAGCATTGAATGAAGAATGGATCTCCAAATACTTCGTAATGGAAGATGCCGATTATAAGGCCCTTGATAACGCCGACAGTTACATTATCAACAACGGCGGCCATATCCTGGTCGCGCTTTATAATAACGAACCCGTTGGTGTATGTGCCCTACTGAAAATGGACGATCCTGATTATGACTATGAGCTTGCTAAAATGGCCGTTTCGCCAAAGGCGCAGGGAAAAAATATAGGCTTTTTGCTCGGACAGGCTATTATCGAAAAGGCCAAAGCCCTTGGCAGCCATAAACTTTACCTGGAGAGTAACACCATTTTAAAACCGGCCATCAGCCTGTATCATAAATTGGGCTTTGTTAAGGTAGCAGGCAGGCCTTCACCATACGAACGTGCTAATATCCAAATGGAGCTTGAGTTGAAATAAATAGCCAGTTAACGGGTTTATTGCTTCCATCAATAGATCTATTAACTATTGCATAACAATTGTGAATAAATTCAACAAACAGTTTATAGTATTTTTTGTTTCTTGCAATTGAAACTTAAACACTATATCTATATGAAACATAAAAAACTCCTGCTCCCTACACTAATATACCTATTGTCTTTGAAAAACTTCAAAAAACATCTTATCATTTGCCTGGGTATCTGCCTATTTTGCAGCACTGCTGTACAAGCCCAGTTTGGCGGTTTTGGGAAAGCCATATTGGATAAAGGAGCCGATATGGTATCGGGCGGCAGCCTTAATAAATTGCTGAAACAACCGCAGGCCATTACCACCAGTTTTAATGACGTTAACAAGGCAGGCTCCAAGCCACCATCGTTTATGGAAGGGCAGGTAGCCGAGCCTTTATACCTTTTGCCAAAAGCACCCGGGGGCGGTTTTAAGCTTTGCGCCGGTTTTTATGAAATGACCAGCAAAAGCTATTGTCTGCATGCTGGTACTCGTGGCCCCAGTACAGGCGATGGGTATATGCTTGCCCCGGTGCTTGGGCCAAAGCGCGATGTGGTGATACTGATATTAAAACATGCTGAAACTCATCCCGAGGTTGACCAGCATAGCATCCAGATATTATTATGGTCGATTATTGCACGCACCAGGTTTGTTGATATGGGGTCCGATATTAAGCTTACTGCGACCAGGCTGCTATCAGCTAATGAACTGTTAATGCTGGAAGGCGGTGCGTTGGGTGTATTGCCCGCCAGTGTAATGGATAAAGCTAAAAGCCAATTGCCGCCTGCAGTTCAAAGTGTTTTTGAGGCTGAAAACAATATCCGCCGATTAGCTGCCTCTGGTAATTCATCTTACGAAGAGATGGAAAAGTATGCCATGTTAGCCGGTTTGGCTCCGGCGCCTGATCCGGCGGTACCATCAGGCATATGGTCATTACACCCTGATGGATATTACATCCGGTTTTATCCGCATAGCTATTCAAAAACCACTGTACAGATCTACGTGCCGAAAGAACTCCTCAGCACAAAACCCGGTTTGGTTTACGACGGGCCTAATGGCATTGCCTGTCCGGCCAATGTAGGTTCGCAGCGCCTGGCTCAAACCAATGAACCGCTAAATCCTGATTATAATCAAAAATTAAAAACGATCTGTAATCAATAGATAGGGGAAAGGTTAAAGGGAAAAGGCGAAAGGTTTTGTTACTTTTCGCCTTTTTTTTGCTGATGACCAATGCTTTATTCTTAAACAACCGGCGGATGAAAAGACTTCCCTGATGGTTACCCGCAATAACGTGGTGTAGAGACAACAGAACAGTCAAATACAACATTTACACTTAACTCTAATCCTTATGCTGAAACTCGGGTTTCAACAAGCTATTCATGGCTTTACGCAGTTTCAATACTTTAGGTACTGAAACATGGCTGATATATGGGTTATCCATATGCTGCCTGTAATATCCCTGGTGATAATTTTCGGCCGGATATAATACTTTAAACGGAACAACCTGTGTAACGATAGGGCTGCTGTAATGATGTGTAGCGTTAACTTTAGCTATTACACTTTCTAAAGTTTTCTTTTCTTCCGGTGTACGGTAAAAAGCTACTGAGCGGTAGTCGTCGCCTACATCAGGGCCCTGCCTGTTTACAGTGGTAGGATCGTGCGCATAAAAGAAAGCTTCGGCTAAAGCAGCGTAACTTATTTCAGCAGGGTTGTAGTAAACCTGTACCGATTCGGCATGGCCGGTATTTTTACCGCAAACATCTTCGTATGATGGATTTTTAGTTGTGCCGCCGGCATATCCGGCTACTACTTTATTAACACCCTTCAATTCATACAAACCTTCCGAAAGGCTCCAGAAACAACCACCCGCAAAAGTAGCAACCTTTTCGCCCGCCTTTGGGGCAGGCAGGCTTGCAAAACCGCTTCCGCCGGTTTGCGCATCGGCACAGCCAAACAATATCAGCAGGCCAAGCAGGCATACATTCAATTTTTTTGTTAACATGATCTTTTTAATTTAATGGTTTATTATTTAGCCGGAACAAACTTGAAAGCGTATGAATCCATACAATAACGTTTACCGGTAGGTGCCGGACCATCATTAAAAACGTGGCCAAGATGTAAACCTGTGCTGGCTTCAACAACCTCTTCACGTACCATTCCGTACGATGTATCTTTAACAATTTTAATCGCTTTTGGATCGATAGGTTTAAAAAAACTTGGCCAGCCTGTGCCCGATTCAAATTTAGAATCCGAACTAAATAATGGCTTACCGGTAGCTGCACTTACATATGTCCCTTTTTCGTGGTTATTCCAATAAGGGTTATGATAGGGTTGTTCCGTGCCCTTATTTACCAGTATCTCGTAAGCTTCGGGCGTCAATACCTGTTTCCAGTAGCTCGCCAGCTTAGCTTGCGGATATGTTTTGGTATCAACGGTTTTATCGGCATGCGGAGTACTTTGACTGCAGGCATTAAAGGCCAATAATATCAATGGTATAATAAACAGATTTATCTTTTTCATACCCCTTTGTCGTAGATATACGAAGAACCTTACAGTCGATAGCCGATTATTCTGTCATTTATTTGTCTGCATTTAGTTTGAACCGGAATATTAGATATTAACGACTCTTCCAGACATCCCATTTCATTAAGCCCTGGTTTCAGAAAAAATAAAAAAATCTTGTAAGGATTCCTTCTCCTACCCGACGAATGCACAAATCAAAACATTAATACAATATGGGCTATAAACTTTTACACAAACCATTACCACCACGTTGATTTATGCAAAGCCAAAACAGCACCGAACCCCGTGCCTGGGTAACGCGCCATGCCGACTATCTTTACAAGTATGCCCTTACCCGCATTAACGACGAAGAATTAGCCCGCGATCTTGTACAGGAAACTTTTTTGGCCGCTCTCGAGCGCTTGCAAAAATTTGAGGGCAAAAGCACCGAACGTACATGGCTTACCGCCATACTAAAAAACAAGATTATTGATATTTACCGCAAAAAAGCATCCGCTTTTGTTAAGGAACCTGCGGTAACATTTGCCGAATATGAAACAGACGATTTTTTTGAACTTGATGCCCATAACTGGAAAACCGATCACAGGCCAGCGGAGTTTGGCATTGAACAACCCGATCACCTCGAAAGCAAAGAATTTGAGTTTATACTGCAAAGATGCATGAGAAAATTGCCCTCATTATGGCTCTCGGCGTTTACTATGAAACACCTTGATGATGAAACCACCGACACCATTTGCGGCGATTTGAGAATATCATCATCCAACTTTTGGGTAATTATTCACCGCGCCAAGCTAAGCCTAAGAGAGTGCCTTCAAAAAAACTGGCTTTAAACTAATGGATTATGGACGAATTAACTAAAATAGCCTACAACTGCAAAAAGGCTACTTACCTGATTGAAAAGCAGGAAATAGGAAAGATCTCCCTGCGAGAAAAACTGGAATTAAAGATCCACCTGGCGGGATGCCACGTTTGCAGGGTATTTCAGCAACAAAGTACCGCTATTAACCGCATGATCAAAAATATGTTTCATCAGCCTGTTGCCGAAAACATCAAGCTTGATGACAAATTTAAAAATGAATTACAACACCTGATTGATAAACAACTGGAAAAGTAAGCGCTATAGATAAAATTATACTTAATAATCCGCTTTATAACAATGCCATAAAAGCAGGTATCAACAATAAGGGCTCGCTTTTCACCTGCTATGCCTCGGGCAATATCAATCGCTTTTTGATCACCCTCCTCAGGTGCCCGCTGTGAGTATCCCCCCACCGGCCAAGCTCATTGATGATGGGCATTATTGATTTCCCTAAATCCGTTAAGTAATATTCTACTTTAGGCGGTTGTTGGTTGTATACCGTTTTGGCTACGAGTTCATCATCCTCCAGTTGATTTAGCTGGATATTCAAAACCCTGCGGGATGCTTCCGGGATATTTTTTTGCAGTTGCCCGGGCCTGCTGATCCCTTGCGATATATAATACAACAAATGGATTTTCCACTTGCCAAATACAACCTCACGGATAAGGTCAAGCCCGCACTCTTCCTGTATAGGTAATTTTCTTTCGTACATAATAATTCCGGTTTCGGTATTATTCAAGCTGCAAATTTCGGTAACCACAGGGATAAATTTATCCGTATTGAATCATTTTTCCGTACTTGATCCGCCACGTTCACTTCACCAATTTTGCATTATCATACAACACAAATCCACATAAAATGATTGCAAAAGCAAATTTCAATATCGACCCAAATGAATTTAACGGCAACAAGATCCTGGTTACAGCCGGAACAAAAGGCGCAGGCAAAGCTATTTTTGAGCGCCTGTTTAAAGGTGGGGCCAGCATTGTAACCACAGCCCGTACCCAGCCAACAGATATTGACCCTAAACAGTTTATCCAGGCCGATCTCAGCACCAAAGCAGGTACTGATAAAGTAATTAAAGAAACCCTTGAACGCTTGGGAGGCATAGACATCCTGATCAACAACCTTGGAGGTTCTGAATCGCCGGCAGGCGGAGTTATGGTGCTAAGCGATGAAGACTGGGAAGCAGCCTTGCAAACCAATTTATTGGCAGCCGTTAGGTTAGACAGAGGATTACTGCCAACCATGCTTAATCAAAAACAAGGGGTGATAGTCCACATTCTCGTCCATACAGCGTAAAATGCCACTTTTCGAGGCAACACTACCATACGCAGCAGCAAAAGCAGCCCTGAGTAATTATAGCAAAGGCATTTCAAAGGAGCTTGCACCCAGAGGCGTACGGGTTAATTCGGTAGCGCCGGGTTTTATCAATACCGGCGGGGCACAGGGCATGATTGACAACCTGGCCTCGCAAAACGGCGGAGACAAAGAAGCAGCACTAAAAATCATTATGGATTCGTTAGGGGGCATCCCCATGGGCCGCCCGGCAGAACCCCAAGAAGTTGCCGAACTGGTAGCCTTCCTGGTATCAGACCGTGCTGCTTATTTAAACGGAAGCGAATTTACTATAGATGGAGGCACTATCCCTATTGTATAATCCATTAACTTATTTACAATATCGGATAAAAATTATCCGATATTTTTTTACAATTGAAACCCCTATCCCTTGCATACTAAAACCTAAGCTCAAACGTATTTATGCTAATCACACCGGGGTTAAAATTTTTAATCCAAAGTAGCGTAATGCCTGCTGGTTACGTAAAGTTAAAATATCAGTTTACTACCAATATTTTATTTTATGAAAACAGTTCAGCAAAAATTAACAAGGCGGGCAGGCATTATCGGGATGGTGTGTTTGCTGGCAGCAACACTCAGCTCGTGTTTAAAAGATCACAACAATTACGTTCAGCCGCCGGTGGCACTTGTTTCAGTCATCAATGCCTCGCCCGATTCTGATCCGGTTGATTTTTATCTTGAGCCCAACAGGGCGAACAATTTTCCAATTCGTTACGGTCACGGTATAGATTACATTAATGCTTATCCCGGTAAAAGAACAGCAACCTTTTATGTTTCGGGCACCAAGCAAAAAGTTGCAGACGATACCATCACCCTCGTAGCTAAAAAACTTTACTCGGTATACCTTGCCAACACCGCAGGCAAACGCGATGTAATTTTTGTTGCCGATTCTATCGTTCAGCCGGCCGCCGGGATGGCCAGTATCCGTTTGGCAAACCTCAGCGCCGATGCCGGTACGGTTGACCTGGTTACTTCAAAAGATTCGGTTCTGGCATCAAACAAAGCTTACAAACAAGTATCTGATTTTGTGACTATTAAAGGCGGTGTTACTTACACGCTTAACATTCGCCAAAAAGGCACTCCTACCGTATTAGCCAGCCTTACTAACGTTAACCTTCGGGCGGGTTCTGTATATACCGTGTGGCTGCAGGGTATTAAAGCAGCAACCGACGATAAAAAACTAAGTGCAGATATTCAAACCAACGTTTACTACTATTAAATAACCTATACCTGTGTTGTAAGGCCCGGCCATTGTGCCGGGCTTTATTTTTTGCATATCAACCCACCGGTTAACAATTTCATAATATAAACTTCGCCATATTTAAACCTTACCATTCTACATTTAACCCGGTTAATGTTTTTTTGATAAACCTCAAATTTCCGGAAAAGATGGATGAGCATGTAGTGATTATTGTGCCGGCCCGCATGGCATCAAGTCGTTTATATGGCAAAGTAATGCTGCCTATATTGGGTAAAAGTTTGTTAGCGCGCATGGTGGAGCGGGTAGGTATGATCCAGCACCAGGCCAATATTGTTATTGCCACTTCCGAAGGCGCTGAAGATGATGTTATTGCACAGGAGGCCGAAAATCTTAACGTTCAATGTTATCGCGGCAGCCTTGGCAACCTGCTTGACAGGCATTACCAGGCAGCAAAACTATTCAATACCGATGTGGTTGTCAAAATTCCGGCCGACTGCCCGCTAATCGATCCGCGGATCATTGATAACGTGCTTGAATATTTTTTCAGCAACAGGCAAAAGTTTGATTATGTAAGCAACCTGTACCCGGCCACCTATCCCGATGGCAACGACGTAGAAGTGATGACCATGGCCTGTCTCAAACAAGCCTGGGAAAACGCCGGTCGCCCTCATGATTTGGAGCATACCTCGCCCTACATCTATGAAAATCCGCTTATTTTTAACATCGGCAACGTAACCTGGGAAACTGGCCTGGATTATTCCATGTCGCACCGTTTTGCACTCGACCACCCCGAAGATTTTTATTTTATCGAGCGCGTATTTAAAGAGTTATACCCGGTTTGCAACCGTTTTTCATGCCAGGATATCCTTAACCTGCTGAAACTAAAACCCGAAATCTACGAAATAAACGCCCGCTATAACAGTACCAACTGGTATAACAAACACCTGAGCGAAGTAAAGCCCGAGTTTGCGATGGCTTGAGGGTAGAGATTAGAGGTTGGTGATTGGAGATTAGTCCGGGCTACCCGCTGCTACTCCAAATCAAGTGTATAAAGGTACCTCATCAGCGAAATCAACGTAATCATTTTAAAAATCAACGGTTATCTTTGCCGTATGCTGATATCGCCATCCACTCTACGCACATTTACCGAAAATATATTCAAAGTTATTGGCTGCAGCCATGAACATGCGGTTTTAGCAGCCGACGTGCTGCTTAAATCCGATCTCCGTGGTATCGACTCGCATGGCGTAGCCCGGTTGAGCGGTTATGTACGCCTTTGGGAGAAGAAACGCATTAATCCCACGCCCAACATCCGGATAGTGCATGAAACGCCAACAACTGCCACTGTAGATGGCGATGCAGGCCTTGGTTTAGTGGTAGCTCCGTTTGCCATGGAGGTAGCCATTAAAAAAGCTGAGCTATACGGCTCGGGTTGGGTATCAGTACGCAACTCCAACCATTTTGGTATTGCCGGTTATCACACGTTGATGGCTGTGGAGAAAGATATGATCGGTTTTGCCATGACCAATGCCAGTCCGCTGGTTGCGCCTACGTTTTCCAGTGAACGGCTTTTGGGTACCAACCCTATGTGTTACGCTTTTCCGGCTGGTAAATATCCGCCGGTGATAGTTGATATTGCCACTTCAGCCGCTGCTAACGGAAAACTGGAAATAGCCCAGCGCTTAGGCAGGCAGGTTCCCGAAGGCTGGATCCAGGATAAAGAAGGCAATTATACTACCGATCCTCATGCATTAAAAACCGGCGGCTCTCTCCTCCCCCTCGGCAGCGACCGCGACCATGGCAGTCATAAAGGTTTTGGTTTGAGTGCTACCGTTGATATTTTATCAGCAGTATTATCAGGCGCCAATTACGGACCCTGGGTACCGCCCTTTGTGGCTTTTCTTGATCCGCCGAATGATCCCGTTGGCGCGGGTATAGGGCATTTCTTAGGCGCAATGCGCGTGGATGGGTTCCGGCCGGTAAATGAGTTTAAAAATCATTTAGATAATTGGATAGAGCGTTTTAAATCATCGGCTACAGTTGATCCTGATCAAAAAGTAATTATTCCAGGGGAGCCAGAACTGGAAGCAGAAGCTGACAGGATAGCCAACGGCATACCATTAGTTGATGCCGTTGTTGAAGATTTGAATAAATTGGCGGAAAGGTTTAAAATTAGCCCGCTACCGCGGGTTTAGCGCAGCGTAACCCGTGGCAGGCATAATGTAAGCTTCCATCTTACGGAAATTCAGCTCAAACCTGAAACTATGGTAAACCACGGACTGAAAGCCCGCGGCCGTGATTTTATTAAAGTGAAAAGCCTGTTTTGCTAAGCAAAACAGGCTTTTCACTTTAGTTCCCCTTCAGGGGTTTAGGGGGCTAATGGATCAGATTAAACAGTCTGCTCCAGCGGATCTTGTGGATGAACGATGCATTGTCGTCAACACTCATCCAAATGAACAGTGCTTTACCCACAATATGATCTTCAGGAACAAAGCCCCAAAAACGTGAATCTTCTGAGTTATGACGGTTATCGCCCATCATAAAATAGTAGTTGAGTTTAAAGGTGTAACTATCGGCTTTTTTGCCATTGATCAGGATGTCTTTACCGCTCACTTCAACCTTGTTACCTTCATATACGGCAATTGCACGACCGTAGATCGGGAAGGTTAAACTATCCAGTTTTACTGTCCAGCCCTTTTTAGGTACAATGACAGGCCCGAAATTGTCTACATTCCATTTATAATCGGGAATGTTAGCTCCTATTTTATAGTTGGAGAAAATGGCAGGGTAAACCGGGTTCATCGGATCAGACGCGCCTGGCGAAGTTAACCGTGGTGTAACTGACTTGATGTTTGAATATCCCCTCAGTGCCTTTGCCGATTCCTCGGTGGTATTGGTAATAAACTCAGTATTATTTACCGATGAAATATCCGACAAATGCAAATCTGTAGCTATCTGCGGGTTAAGCTCGTTCCCATCTGTTTTAACATCATAAGTAATCTCGCCTTTTGGTGGTGTAACAGCAGCTTTCCCATTTATAAACACCTGGGCCTTAACTACACTCAGCGTATCGCCCGGGGTACCCTGGCAGCGTTTGATATAGTTTTCGCGTTTATCAACCGGCCTGAAATAAGGCGAATCGGCATCCATAGGATAATTGAACACTACCACATCACCTTTTTTAATATCACTTAAACCCGGCAGACGATAGTACGGCAGTTCGATACCATCCCAATAGGCCTTGGTATTAATAAGCGGCATGGTATGGTGTGCGAAAGGAAATGCAACTGGCGTCATGGGTAAACGTGCTCCATAGTTCACTTTGCTTACAAACAGGTAATCGCCAATAAGCAACGAGCTTTCCATCGATGCACTTGGAATTACATAAGCTTCAATAAATAATGTACGGATCAGCGTTGCAGCGATTACCGCAAAAATGATGGCATCAGCCCACTCACGTGCCTGGGTTTTCTTTAGGGCAATCTTATACTTAGTCCTGAACTCGGGGCTCGCCGACTGGCCTAAATATTTGGTATCCTTATCACCGCCCCATTTAGGGAAATATATAAACGGAAGGATTACACCCTGCACATGTTCAACAAAAGTGAACTTTCCGTACGATTTTAAAAAATCAACAATCAAGCCCAGCGCTATCAAAAAGTTTAAGCCTGGTATTAGCAGCATAATAAACCACCACGCCGGCCTACCGGTTAACTTAATGATGATGAAAAAGTTGTAGAGTGGCACAATGCCTTCCCAGCCTGGCCGCCCTGCCTTTTCAAACAGTTTCCATAAACCTGCAAATGGCAGTACTATAAAAAGAACAAATACTATTATTAATCCTATTCCGTTCACTTTGGTGTTTTTATATTTTCAATTAATGTATGCCTCTGAACAACCGGTTCCACCTTATTTTATTAAAGAAGCTGGCTGTACTGTCAATACTCATCCAGGTAAATAAAGCTTTCCCTACTACGTGATCTTCCGGAACAAACCCCCAAAAGCGCGAATCTTCCGAATTGTGACGATTATCCCCCATCATAAAATAGTAGTTAAGCTTAAAGGTATAAGTATCGGCTTTTTTTCCGTTAATCATGACATCCTTACCCACAACATTTACTTTATTATTTTCATAAATCTCAATAGCGCGGCCATAAACCGGGAAAGTCAGGCTATCCAATTTAACTGTCCAGCCTTTTTAGGGATAATGATGGGGCCATAATTATCTACATTCCATTTAAAGTCAGGAAAATTAGGTGTGATCTTATAACGCGGGTACTTGGCAGGGTAAACCGGGTTCAGCGGGTCACTGGTACCCTTAAGCGTTAAAGCCGGCACAATTGATTTTACATTTGAATAAGTTTTCAAAGTAGCTGCCGATTCCTTAGACATCATCATTTCATAACGGTTGCCGGTATTGCCCCTAATATCTATCTTAAGCTCGTTCAAAATAGCCGGGTTAAATTCCTGCCCATTGGTTTCAACAAAATAACCTTCCTTTCCCCTTTCCGGATTTGGAGCGGCCTTGCCGTTAATATAAACCTGCGCGTTAACTACGCTTAAGGTATCCCCGGGAGTACCCTGGCAGCGTTTGATAATGTTTTCGCGCTTATCCACCGGCCTGAAATAAGGAGAATCGGCCTCTATCGGCGCGTTAAAAACCACGATATCCTGCTTTTTTATATCACTTAAACCCGGCAAGCGATAATAAGGCAATTTTACTCCGCCCCAGTAAGCTTGAGTCCCCCAGGGAGTAGTATGGTGCATAAACGGAAACGAAACAGGCGTTATAGGCATCCTTGCGCCATAGTTAACCTTGCTTACAAACAGGTAGTCGCCAATTAAAAGTGAGTTTTCCATTGAGCCGCTGGGGATAACGTAGGCTTCGATAAACAGCGTACGAATAAGGGTGGCGGCTATTACTGCAAATATGATAGCGTCGCCCCATTCACGAAGCGCACTTTTTTCTTTTTTACTTTAGTTGAATCTTTCTTTTTCCAGAATTTCCAGTTCATATGATGTATCGAATGTGCAAATTTCAGATGTGCAAATGTGCAGATTTTTTAATGTTTATATTTTATGTATAAGATATATGTTACACGTTATATGTTACGCTCCCCCATATTAATTATAGATTCTATTATTAGGGCACAAATTGATAATTATTTAATCTCTCATCTGCACATCCGGAATTTGCACATCTGCATATCTCTCTAATTAATTCTTCTAAATACCCTGTCCCATCTTATTTTACAAAATGAAGGCGAATTGGCATCCCAGCTCATCCAAACCAATATGGCTTTACCTACAATATGGTCTTCGGGCACAAAGCCCCAAAAACGCGAATCTTCAGAGTTATGGCGGTTATCGCCCATCATCCAATAGTAATCCATTTTAAAGGTATAACTATCGGCCTTGCTCCCATTAATAAAAACTGCGTTCCCTTTAACCTGCACTTTATTATTTTCATACACCTCAATGGCCCGGCGATAAAAAGGCATGGTCATGCTATCCAGCTTTACAGTCCAGCCTCTTTGCGGAATAATAATTGGCCCCAGGTTATCCTCGTTCCACCTAAAGCGCGGATCATGCGGAAAAACCTCATGATCATACACCCCTCTTAACTTAACATCGGGCTTCACCGCCTTGATATAGGGATATGTTTTTAGCTTTTCGGCCGATTGTGCAGTCATATTCGCTGTAAAATAAACCCAGGTAAACTGTTGAATATCAGACAAATGAAGGTTATATCGCGTATGGGGACCAAAACCTCTTCCCGAACCATTTGTACGTACCCGGTATTCCATTTCCGCGTTGGGTGGGGCGGCTATCAAACGGTTATTTACGTATACCTGGCCGTACTCCAGCCTTATGGTATCGCCGGGTGTGCCCTGGCACCGTTTGATATAATTTTCCTGCTTATCTACAGGGCGGTAAAACGGCGAATCAGCATCCATTGGATAGTTAAATACTACTGCATCACCCTTTTTCACTTCGCTGAAACCCGGCAGCCGATAGTAGGGCAGCTTAATACCATCCCAATAGGCTTTAGTACCGGTGAGCGGCATAGTGTGGTGTGCAAATGGAAATGCTATGGGGGTCATAGGCAGGCGTGCACCGTAATTGATCTTGCTCACAAATAAAAAATCGCCTACCATTAGTGAGCTCTCCATAGATGACGAAGGGATGGTGAAAGCCTCGAGGAAAAGCCCGCGAATAACCGTTGCCGCTATTATAGCGAAAAGAATAGCTTCCGTCCATTCCCTTAGTGGGGATTTATCAAGGTCACGGTATTTTTCCCTGAAATCGTCACTTGCCGACGGGCCAACATAACGGGTGTTTTTATCAAAACCCCATTTGGGGATAAAAATAAATGGCAACAACACCGACATGGTGATTTGCCCTATGCCCACCTTGCCAAACGATTTAATAAAATCAATGAGGATGCCGATGCTTATAATAAAGTTTACGCCCGGTATTAAAAGCAACAAAAGGAGCCACAACGGCCGTTGGCTCAACTTAAGCATAATGTAAAGATGGTAAACCGGGATCAGTGCTTCCCACCCCCGGCGACCGGCTTTTTCAAAAAGTTTCCAGTATCCAGCCAGTATTAAAATCAATAGCGGGCCCGTAATGATATAAAACCCTATATAGCCCGCTATTGCCATTTATATTAAAAAGCTATTAGCTGTTAAAATCAAACATGGCTTCAACAGAGTAAAAACCCTTTTTATCGTGCAGCCACTCGGCAGCCAGTACAGCGCCTAAAGCAAACCCATTACGGTTATGGGCAGTATGCTTAAATTCGATGCTATCCACTTCCGAATCATAAATAACGGTATGAGTACCCGGCACACTGTCTATCCTTAATGATTCTATAAGTAATTGGTTAGGAGCAACATTCGCATCGTCATCACTGTCGTCGGTAGTTAATACATTAATCCACTCATTTTTGGTATCGGTGTTGTTAATGATGCCTTCGGCGATGGTTATGGCAGTACCGCTTGGCGAGTCCATTTTTTGGGTATGGTGGATCTCTTCAACCTGTACTTCGTAATAAGGGTACTTGTTCATGACTTTAGCCAACAGCTTATTCACGTAAAAAAACACGTTAACGCCAACGCTGAAGTTTGAAGCCCACAATAATGATTTATTCCCCTCAATACATTGCTGTTTTACTTCCGGTAATTTCTCGTACCAGCCTGTAGTACCAATAACAACAGGTACATTAGCATTAAAGCAATGCTCGATATTTGATAATACGGATGCCGGGGTAGTAAATTCAATTACCACATCTGCTTTTTGCAGATTTTCGGTTGTAAGGTCATGAAGGGTTTCATGATCAATGGTAAGTACAATTTCATGCTTGCGGCTAAGGGCTATCTTTTCGATGATTTTGCCCATTTTTCCGTAGCCAAGTAACGCTATCTTCATTTCAGGTATTGTGGTTTTCCTTATTAAAACGTAAAGGTAACTTTTATACCCGGAATATAAGCATTATTAGCGCCCTGCGCATAAACCGGCTGATTAATTATACCCGGAGCTACTTTGAACGACAAATTATTATCTACCGTATATGAGTGGATGAACTTGGCATCGATATAAGCATCAATAGCCTGGATACCCCATACAGCTAAAAAGCCCAGTATGCTCAAATCGCGGTTACGCCTTGAATTTTCACGGGCATCGCTCAGGTTGGCATCTGGCACGTCTTTATAAAGGTTATATTCTGTATAATAAGGATCGCCGGGATTAGGAGGAGTACCCTGGCGATATCTTGATAATGTTAAATATTCTTTGTAATAATGCTGGTTATATATAATGGCCGAGGTTAGCAAACCTAAACCTCCGTAAATTAACGGCACTTTCCACCATCTGCGGTTGTACACCTGGCCCCAACCAGGTATCATCAATGAATGCATTACTGCTTTATGCGGGATATGGGTACTATCGGGATGATAGATCTTTTCTTTGGCAGGATCAATTTTGGGAGCAAATGAGCCTGACGGGGTTTTAACAGGATGCTTTACTTTCAGCGTATCACTTTTTTTACTCCCCGTACTATCAACTACCTGCGCCTGTGCGGCAGAAATAAAAAAAGCGGATACAGCTAAAAAAAACAGGAATTTATACATTTTTTAAATTAACAATTACCAATCAAGCATTTCAAGGATGCGGCCAAGATCATCTTCCGAAAGGAAAGGGATCTCGATAACACCGCTTCCGCGGCTGCCAACTTTTAGTTTTACCCTTGTACTAAATTTTGAAGCCAGGTCATCCTGGATCTTCTGCAACTGATATGATACCGGCTCGGGCTGTTTGCCTTCCTTTTTTACCGGCGACTTTTGCATCTCTCTTACCAGTTCTTCAACCTTACGAACGGATAAACCTTCCTTTATAATATGCTGATGTATAAATAATTGTTTGGCAGGATCGGTTAGCGTTAAAATAGCTTTTGCATGCCCCATTGAAAGCTCGCCATCACGAATGGAGGCCTGGATAACCGGCGGCAACCTTAACAAACGAAGGTAGTTGGTCACCGTCGAGCGGTTTTTGCTTACTCTATCGCCCAGTTCTTCCTGCTTCAGGTTACATTCCTCAATCATGCGCTGAAAACTAAGGGCAACCTCTATAGCATTCAGGTTTTCGCGCTGAATGTTTTCGATAAGTGCCATCTCCAGCATTTGCTGATCATTGGCGGTGCGCACATAAGCCGGAATTTGGGTTAGGCCGGCCAGCTTTGATGCCCGAAAACGACGCTCGCCAGATATCAGCTGATATTTATGCGCCCCAATTTTCCTGAGCGTTATCGGCTGAATTAAACCCTGCAGTTTGATCGACTCTGAAAGCTCGGCCAGTGCCTGCTCATCAAAATCGGTACGGGGCTGAAACGGGTTAACCTCAATTTCGGCCAGTTTTATTTCATTAACCGAGCCAAGGTCATTTACCTCGGCAGGGCTTGCTGTTTCTCTACTTCTGTTTTGGTATGGTTGTACGTTAGGCGTGTCGTTCAATAGCGCACTCAGTCCCTTTCCCAGGGCATTTCTCTTTTCACCACTCATTTACTATACTGTTGCTGTAGCTGTTGCCTGTTCACCCTTAACCAACCCGTTTTTCTCCAGAATTTCGCGGGCAAGGTTTAAATAATTTATTGCACCCTTACAGGTAGCATCATGCATAATTACCGATACGCCAAAGCTCGGGGCCTCGCTTAACCGGGTATTACGCTGTATAATGGTATCAAAAACCATGTCTTCAAAATGGGTCCTAACTTCATCAACCACCTGATTGCTCAAACGCAAACGCACATCGTACATGGTTAACAAAATCCCCTCAATTTCAAGTTGGGGGTTAAGGCGCGACTGAACAATTTTGATGGTATTTAACAATTTGCCCAAACCCTCTAATGCGAAATACTCGCACTGTACCGGTACAATTACCGAATCGGCAGCGGTTAAAGCGTTAATGGTGATCAAACCTAATGACGGCGAACAATCGATAATAATAAAATCATATTCATCCCTCACTTTTTCAAATACCTGTTTCATTTTAAACTCGCGGCCCGTTAAATTGATCATTTCAATTTCGGCACCTACCAGATCAATATGTGCGGGTAATAAATCAAGATTAGGAGTTTCAGTTTTCTGAATGGCCTCATGAGGATCAACCTCATTGATGATACATTCATAGATACTGTTTTTTATATTGCGGGGATCGAAACCAATACCCGAAGTTGAATTAGCCTGCGGGTCGGCGTCAACCAACAAGGTTTTATAATCTAATACAGCTAAACTTGCAGCCAGATTTATAGATGATGTAGTTTTCCCTACGCCGCCTTTCTGGTTGGCTAAAGCAATAATTTTACTCATTCTATAGTTTAAAAAAATTTATAGTTCTGTGATTTATAACAACGTTAAATAGAAACAGAAATTTCTACTTTCGTAAAGTTTTTATCCGGTGATAAAGATACGGAATTAAATAATGCAGAATTCCACAGCTTTTGCCTATTTACAAACAAAATTGATCAATTAGTCAATTATCAGCGCGGCAACTAATAAATATTATTACTTAATCATATTTATTATTAAAACATTCATTAACAAAATATTACAAATTAATCAACAACAATATTACTAATCAGATCAGTCAGCAATTTACCAATAATAAATGATAACCATAATATCGTCAACCAACAGACCGGGAAGCTCAACGCTCAAACTTGCTAAGGTTTATCAGCAAAAACTGCAGGAAAAGGGTGTTGAAGCAGGTATCTTATCACTTGCTCAGCTGCCTCCAAACGTTATTGAAACCGACCTCTACAACAAACGCAGCGCAGCATTTGAGCCTATCCAGCAAACAGTTACCAATACAGATAAATTCATATTCCTTATCCCCGAATATAACGGCAGCTTTCCGGGTGTACTTAAGGTTTTCATTGATGCCTGTAGTTTCCCCGAAAGTTTTTATGATAAAAAAGCGGCATTGGTAGGCTTATCATCGGGCAAATATGGTAATATCCGCGGGGTTGACCATTTTACCGGCGTTTGCCATTACCTGCACCTCAACATTATGGCGCTTAAATTACACATAGCGGCCATACACAAAGAGTTTGATGAAGAAGGGAACCTGTTTAAGCCCGATACCATAAAGTTTGTAAACGAGCAGATAGAAAAGATCATTAAGTTTTGATTTTTGCTTGAGCTACCTGTTGGATTAATTCCGGGCACAAGCACCGCAGTTAATGATAACATAAAAAGAAGCAATTATATGAAGCCTAAAAATTAGCTTCAGTAATAACTTAAACCTATGTAATCAATTTTGTTTTAGGCTTTGCACAATCTGCTTTTGGCTTTATATAATCAGCGCACTATAAGCACCCAGCCCGATAATAGCGGCGCCCCACTTTTAAGATCAATCACATAGTAGTAAGTCCCGGGTGGTAAAGCATATCCTTTATAACCGCCGCTCCACGGTTTATCATAACCTGTAGAGGCATATACTTTTTGCCCGTTTCGGTTAAAAACATTCAGTGAACATTGCGGATAGGTTGATAAAGCCTCAATATCCCAGTTATCATTTAAACCATCTCCATTGGGCGAAAACGTTGATGGAATAACGATCTTTTTATAAACCCGTACAAAAATTGAGGCATTAACATATCCGCAACCAATACCTGATGAGGCTTTCAGGGTATAAGTAACATCATCGGAAGGGCTGGCAACAGGGTTCAATTTGGTAGGATCGTCGAGTCCATCCGCGGGGCTCCATAAATAAGTATCTGCATATTTTGCCTCGGCATCCAGTACTACCGATTGCCCTTCAAAGATTTTTTTCTGCGGACTTATACTTGCTTCGGGAGTGGGCATAACTGTTACAGTTACTGTTTGGGTTGCAGTACAATCCCCATTGCTTGTTACTGTTACTGTATAAGTGGTTGTTTCGGTCGGCATGGCAGTAGGGTTTGCCGCAGTTGGATCAGACAATCCTGTAACCGGCGACCAGCTATAGCTTTTGGCGTTGGGCGTAGTTTCATTGAGAATGATTAGGTCGCCCTTACAAATTGGAGCTGGGGTGAGAACAGGTATAACGGGTTTTAAGTTAACAGTTACCGTAACTTTATCTGATAAAGTAGGACAATCACCAGCCGAGAACACAGTAACCTGATAATCGCCATTAACAGCAACAGTGGCATTGTCAATTACCAGAGGATTTTGAGCTTTATTATTAGCGGTAACGCCCGGCCCGGTCCATTCATACCTGATTGCTCCCGGCGCATTTGCAGTAAGTGTAAGCACATCCCCTTCGCATACAGCCGGTGCGGTAATAGAAGGTTTGGCCGGGTAAGCATTAACCGTTATGGTGCGCACGTCTGAGTAAACGCGGCAAGTTGGCGAATTGATATTATCTCCTTCAGCTGCAGCCATCCTGTATTGGTAGGTACCTACCGGTTTATCCGCAGCAAATTGAAAAGCATAGCTAAGATCAGTAGCACCCGGAATGTTAGTCCAGCTACCGCCACCATCAGTACTGCTTTGCCATTGTACTTTAGGGTTGCTATAGCCGTTATTCAGATCTGCAATAAGTTTATAGTTTTGCACCTGCTCCTTGCAGACATTTTGCGGTTCGGTGTTGTCAACATTTGTAAATCCAACTTTAATGTTAGGTCCGCAAGCCCTGAATTCAATATCATCAAGCAGCAAATCGTTTCCATTACCTCCCGGCCCACTATTGCTGATTTCCAATACAATTTGCGTAACGCCCGCCCCTGTTGAAAATGGCACACTATATTTATTCCACTGAGGATCTGCGGTGGGCTGTATGGTATTGGTATCGTACTGGGTTAAGATTGTGCCATCGGGCTTTTTTATGGTAAATAATAAATCAGGCTGTTTAGTACTGGCATCACTTGATGAAAGTTTCATGAGATTGAGTACATAAGCTGAAAACTCGTAGGTTGTGTTTTCGCAAAGATTAAGCTCCTTCATTTCGGTAAAAAAAACACTTGGTTCGTACGATGCATTCACGAGCATCATATAACCACCAGAATTTCCTGTATGATCATGAAGTACAGTATGCCAGGTATCATGACACGAAGTTTGACTGCTTACAATTGAATAATACCTATCATCCGGGCAATCAGGAGCATAGAACATGGTTGTAATACCTGTAGCCAGTGGAGGACCGGTATGACTAACTCCCGATCCAAAATCAAGTTTTACTACCGGGTCGCCGTAACTGCCATTACAAACAGCCGTTTTCACTTTAACCTTTGGAAAAGTAAAAGCAAACAAGATCAACAGAAATAATTTAATGAAATTAAAAGGCATTAACCGGTTGAAGGATATAAACATCGAACCATCAAAAATATATTTTTTTGGTTATCCCAGCGTATAAAAGCAATTAAACCACGAATATATTACTCACTGCAAAACAACCACTTATCGTGAACAGGCGTTATCTCCCAAAAGTTAACTATTAGTATACAAAAGCCTGCTAATATGAAAAACAAGCTAATCATATTTCTGTGTGTTGCAGATGTCATGCTTAGGGTCTGCAAGCACAAAAAAGGCTGCTACGCCCGGCTCCGGTTGAGCGCTGGCTAAGGGCTTTTTCTTAATGCCCCTTTCAGGTGGTTAAGAGTTTCTACTCTTTCTTATAATCCTTATGTACAATCAAGAAACTCGCACGCTCTTCCTTATGAAAAGGAATATTCCAATTACCCTGGTAGGTAATTTTTGCAGGTAGCGTTTCGCCCTGGAAATTATTAAGCTCGATGTTCATCTGCACATTAAAATCAAAGAACATGTTGCTGAATTTCATATCGATATACCGGCCAAGGATCTGAAAGGTACGCTCATCAAAAATGGTGGTCATTTCCTTAATCATGGTATCGCTGTCGGATGTGCTCGGCTTGCACCTCACCTTAAAGCGATAAACAGGGATGGTGTCGAGGTATTTACCACGGGCAAATTCGTAATAATAATATTGGCGCATATCATTAGAGAAAATTTCCGTTTTGCTGCTGATGAAAGGGATTCCGCTTACTTTGCGACCCGGCGTAAAGATCAGCGTTTTGAGTTTGCTTTTGTACGATTCATTTTTACCTCCCGATCCCGGCAGGGCATCACCTTTAGTAAAATCAGAGTTATACGCATTCATGAAAATAAAATCGAACATCTCAACCGTATACAACTGGTACTTGCCGTTCTTTTTGTAAACGTCACCGCTGTCCCTTTTAGCAACGTATTCTATTTTATGTTTACCGGCTGCGTTGCTGTGGAGTATTTTACGGTAGATGCGCCCGTTTACCCGGTTCTTGCTGTCGTAAGTAAAAATTCGGTTTTCGGCAGTAAAGCCAAAGCCTTTCATATTCTGGAAGGCCTTATAAAAGCCTGTATCGGCCAATACGGCATCTATGAAATCCTGCGCGTTGAGTTTATGTGAGCGGATATCAACCAGTGAATCGATAACGATGGTACGGATAGTATCCGGATTAAAGCGATTGATTTGCTGAGCTTTTGTTAGCAGGCTGGCAGTAGTAAGGATAAGGATCAGGAGTAGTTTTTTCATTGATTGCTTTTTACAGCATGTCATTGCGAGCGTAGCGCGGCAATCGCATGCAATACAGAGCGGATCTGCAGAGTTCGCGATTGCTTCGTACCTCGCAATGACATGGTTTTTAGTTGCCGAGTTGTTTAACCGCCAAATAAGCCATCAAACCGGTACTTATTTTAAATGCATCTTCTTCCACGTCAAAAGTAGGTGTGTGCACAGATGAAGTTATTCCGCGGGCTTCGTTACGGGTGCCAAGGCGGTAAAAACAGCTGCTGGCAGCCTGCGAGTAATAAGCAAAATCTTCGGCAGCCATCCAGATGTCCAGGTCGAGCACGTTTTCTTTCCCCAGGTAAGCTTCGGCATGGCCACGGGTGGCATGGGTTAATTTTTCTTCGTTAATCAGGAATGGATAACCGCGCATGATATTGAAATCGCAGCTTCCGCCCATGCTTTCGGCAATACCTTCGGCCATTTTTTTCATGCGTTTGTGAGCTTCCTCGCGCCATTTCTCATCCATGGTGCGGAAAGTACCTTCCAGGTAAACCTCGTTAGGGATCACGTTGGTAGCCCCATTGGCTATTACCTTACCAAATGATAATACCGAAGGGCTTTTAGGATCGGCAAAGCGGCTCACCACCTGCTGTAGCGCGGTTAATATATGTGCGGTAATGATAACCGGATCGATATTCTGCTGCGGCTGAGCACCGTGACCGCCTTTACCTTTAACAGTAACATAAAGTTCATCAGTTGAGGCCATATATTTACCTGCACGGAAACCAACTTTACCGGCATCAATCAAAGGCATTACATGCTGGCCCAATACGGCAGCCGGTTTTGGGTTTTCCAAAACGCCCTCTTTAATCATGAGGCTGGCACCGCCGGGCAGTTTCTCTTCGGCCGGTTGAAAGATCAGTTTAACGGTGCCTGCAAACTGACTTTTCAATTCGGTTAATATTTTAGCTGTACCTAATAATGATGATGTGTGCGCATCGTGGCCACAGGCATGCATTACACCCGGGTTTTGCGATTTATACGGAACATCATTGGCTTCCAATATCGGAAGCGCATCCATATCGGCACGCAATGCAACAACATTGCCGGCGTCAGATGGTTTTTCGCCTTTAATGAGGGCTACCAAACCTGTATCGGCCATCTTATGGTATTCCAGGCCAAGCTCTTCAAGCTTGTTGGCTACAAAAACCGAGGTTTGCAATTCATGAAATGAAAGCTCCGGGTTGGCATGCAGGTGACGGCGGTTAGCCACTACCTCATTGAATATTTTTGCGGATAATTCCTGTATTTGCTCTTTAATCATTATTAGGATCCGTTTTAGGAAGATTTATTTTTTCGGAAATGATGAATATGCTCGAAAACGACGAGCGCAGTTCCTGTACCAGTTTTTCAGCTTCAAGCCGGGTACGGAAATCGCCTGCCTTTACCTTAAAGTTGGGCTCGCGGTAACTGATGTACGTACGCAGTTCGGGGTATTGCTGCTGCAACCGGTTTTGCGCGTTGTAGGCATCCTTGCGGTTTGAGCCACTGAAGAACTGTACGCGGTAGCCGTAGGATGAATAACCGGCGGCATCAGTACCCGCTGTACTGTTCAGCGTAAATCTTTTAGCTATCAGGCTGTCAACCAGCGGGTCCTTGATCACTTCAACCTTGCCGCGTGTTTGGGCAAAGGTTTGGGTTGATGCAAGCAGTAATAAAACAAAAAAGCAGTATCTGATAATGGCTGATTTAGCTTGATGATCAAATACTGCTTTTTTCATATGATAAATTATTATTTGGCATTAATAGCGGATGAAACTTGCATAAAGGCCTGTCACCCTGAGCCTGTCGAAGGGTCGCGAGTAAAGGCACTCCCACCATGCTTCGACAGGCTACCCATGACACCTTTTTTAACCGTCATTGCGAGGTACGAAGCAATCCCCGATTTGCAGAGCATCCATTAAAGTTTGCCCTGTATAGTTTGGGATTGCTTCGTACCTCGCAATGACATGATTATCATAGCCCGTTTTCACGAGCTTTATATTAATTCTGCCCTACACCGTGGCAGTTTTTGTATTTTTTACCGCTACCGCAAGGGCAAGGGTCATTACGGCCAATTTTGTTTTCAACCCTTACCGGGGTGATCTTTTGCTGCTCCTGCGGAAAATCATCCATAGGCACGCCGTTGCTTTCGCTCACCACTTCGGCCTTGGTTGTTTTCATCTTGCGCAGGTCAAGCTTCGGCTCGGGCCTCGCTTCCCTTACCTCTTCGGCCTGTTGCTGAACCGGGATGCCACCGCGGAACAGGAAGCTTACAATTTCCTTGTTCACATTGGCCAGCATGCCGCGGAATAATTCAAAGGCCTCAAACTTGTAAACCAACAGTGGGTCCTTTTGTTCGTAAACCGCGTTTTGTACCGATTGTTTTAACTCGTCCATTTCGCGCAGGTGCTCTTTCCACGCATCGTCGATCAGGTACAGGGTAACGTTTTTCTCGAAAGATTTAAATACCTCGTGACCATGGTTTTCAACCGCTTTTTTAAGCGGAACAGCTACCTGGATGCCGTGAATACCATCGCTGAACGGAACAACAATGTTTTCAACATACTGGCCGCGGGTTTCATAAACGTCTTTAATAACCGGGTAAGCCTGTTGTGCAACTGCTTCCTGTTTACGTTTATAAAAATCCATTACCGTTTGGAAGGTCAGATCAGTTAACGCCGGAATTGTTTTTGCAGTAAATTCGTCAGCGCTAAGCTCAATATCAACCGAGAACAAACGGATCACTTCTAAGGTAAAGCCTTCGTAGTTGGCACTTTCTTTATATTCGGTAACAATGTCCTCAACCACATCAAAAATGGTGTTGCTCAGGTCAACATCCAAACGCTCACCAAACAGGGCGTTTTTACGTTTGGTGTAGATCACTGTACGCTGTGAGTTCATCACGTCGTCATATTCCAGCAAACGTTTACGAATGCCGAAGTTGTTTTCTTCCACTTTTTTCTGTGCACGCTCAATTGATTTGGAGATCATGGAGTGTTGGATCACTTCTCCTTCTTCAATACCCATACGTACCATCAGGCTTGAAATCCGCTCTGATCCGAATAAACGCATCAGGTTATCCTCTAACGATACAAAGAACTGTGATGAGCCCGGGTCACCCTGACGCCCAGAACGACCGCGCAACTGCCTGTCAACACGGCGCGATTCGTGACGCTCGGTACCCACAATGGCTAAACCACCGGCTTCTTTAACGCCAGGGCCCAATTTAATATCCGTACCACGACCAGCCATGTTGGTAGCAATAGTCACAGTGCCGGCCTTACCAGCTTCGGCCACAATATCGGCCTCTTTCTGGTGCATTTTGGCATTCAGTACGTTATGTTTGATACCGCGCAGTTTAAGCATACGGCTCAATAACTCCGAGATCTCAACCGACGTTGTACCAACCAGTACCGGGCGACCAGCCTGAGTAAGACTAACAATTTCCTCGGCCACCGCATTGTATTTTTCACGTACAGTACGGTAAACAAGGTCTTGCTTGTCATCACGGGTAATTGGGGTGTTGGTTGGTATTTCAACCACATCCAGTTTGTAGATCTCCCAAAACTCGCCTGCTTCGGTAACAGCGGTACCAGTCATGCCGCAAAGCTTATGGTACATCCTGAAGTAGTTTTGCAGGGTAATGGTTGCAAAAGTTTGGGTAGCATCCTCAACTTTTACGTTTTCTTTAGCCTCAATAGCCTGGTGTAAGCCATCAGAGTAACGGCGGCCGTCCAATACACGACCGGTTTGCTCGTCAACTATCTTTACCTTGCCTTCGTCAAGAATGTATTCGGTATCTTTTTCAAAAAGGGTATAAGCTTTCAGTAACTGGTTAACCGAATGGATACGTTCAGATTTGATCGAGAAATCGCGCATCAACTCGTCTTTACGGGCAATCTTTTCTTCGGTGCTTAAGGCTGATTTTTCAATTTCAGCTATTTCGGTACCTACGTCAGGCATTACAAAGAAATGTGGATCTTCGCCGGATGCGGTGATCAGCTCGATGCCTTTTTCAGAAAGTTCAACCTGGTTGTTCTTTTCATCAATAACGAAGAATAATTCAGAGTCAACCTTTGGCATTTCTTTTCCCTGATCCTGCATGTAGTGATTTTCTACTTTTTGCAGGATGGTGCGGTTACCACCTTCGCTCAAAAATTTGATTAATGCTTTGCTTTTTGGCAAACCACGGAAAGCACGTAACAAAGCTAAGCCACCACCATCAACATCGGTATTACCGTCGTTAATAGCTTTCTTAGCTTCGTTCAATACGCCGTTAACGTAGTTTTTTTGCGCATTAACCAAACGCTCGATGCGTGGTTTCAGCTCATAAAACTCATGCTCATCGCCACGTGGGATAGGGCCTGATATAATTAAAGGTGTACGGGCATCATCAATTAAAACGGAGTCAACCTCATCCACCATGGCATAATGCAATTTGCGTTGTACCAGCTCTTCCGGGCTGCGTGTCATATTGTCACGCAGGTAATCGAAACCAAATTCGTTGTTGGTACCAAAAGTAATATCGGCCAAATAAGCGGCACGGCGCTGCTCAGAGTTTGGTTCATGCTTATCGATACAATCAACAGATAACCCATGGAACTCATACAATGGGCCCATCCACTCACTATCTCGTCGGGCCAGGTAATCGTTCACCGTTACGATGTGAACACCTTGTCCGGCCAAAGCGTTAAGATATGCAGGCAGCGTGGCTACCAGCGTTTTACCTTCACCTGTGGCCATTTCCGATATTTTACCCTGGTGCAGTACGGTACCGCCAATCAGCTGTACATCATAATGAACCATGTTCCAGGTAACCTCGTTGCCGGCTGCTATCCAGGTGCTGCTATGAAAAGCTTTATCGCCTTTAATAGTAACGTTTGGTTTGCGGGCAGCCAGCGTGCGGTCAAACTCGGTAGCGGTAACTTCTAATGAACTATTGGCAGCCAGGCGGCTTGCTGTTTCTTTAACTACAGCAAATGCCTCGGGCAATATATTCATCAATATATCTTCAAGCTCTTTATTACGGTCTTTTTCAAGCTTATCAAGCTGAGTATAAAGCTCAACTTTTTCGGCTACATCCATATCAAGCTCGTTTTCTGTACGATCTTTAATGGCTTGTATTTCACTGTCGATACCAGAAAGGCCTTCGGCAATGGTTTCTTTAAAATATATGGTCTTAGCCCTAAGCTCATCATTACTCAGGGAGCCAAGCTTAGCATATTCAGCCTTAATTTTCTCAACTATAGGCTGTATACTTTTTACATCCCGTTCTGATTTGCTTCCGAAAAGCTTACTGATAAAATTTAACATATTATTTTATTATGATACAACCCGGCTCAACAATTGCGCCATAGCAGCCGTTAGAGCCAAATTGACAGGCAAATGTAAGGTTTTGTGCCGAATGCCGAAAGGATAATGCTTTAAACCGTTATGCGTGGATGTAAGATTGACATTACGGTGTTTGTATTTGTTGTTGCTTGGCTCAGAATGTCTGAACTCGAATTAAACGAATTAAAGAATTTTCGGAATTTGCCTGGCATCCGGTTAATTCATTAAATTCTATAAATTTAGGTTCAGAAGCTCACACCCCGTTGTCGTGAGGGCACGACAACGGGGTAAAAACTGATCTCCAACAATACTACTCTATTCCGTTTTCAAACTTTTTACCGGGTTCATTGAAGCTGCTTTTATACTTTGATAACTTACGGTGAGCAGCGTTATGGCGATAGCTCCTATTGCGGTGAGGCCAAATATCCACCATGATAAATCGGCCCGGTATTTATAATCCTGCAGCCAGCCCTGCATAAAGTAATAAGCTGTTGGTATGGCTATCAATAATGATACCGATACCAGAAGCACAAATTCCTTCGACATTAATTGCCATAGGCTAAATATTGAAGCACCCAGCACTTTGCGTACACCAATCTCCTTAGTGCGTTGTTCGGCCATGAATGATGCCATACCAAACAAGCCCATGCAGCTGATAAAAATGGCCAGCAAGGTAAAGAACCCGGCGAGTTTGCCTATGCGCTCTTCGTTGGTGAATTTACGGGCATACTCTTCGTCGGTAAACTTATATTCGAACGGGCTGCCGGGCGCATATTGTTTAAAAACTGACTCAATTTTGGCAATAGCATCGTGGGCGCTCATTTTGGGGTTTAAACGGATATCCACAAGCCCGCCCGGATCATTATCCAGCACAAATATCGATGACTTAACCGGCTCATATGGCGACGACATCACCATATCCTTTACCACGCCTATGATCTTGAATTTTTTGCCCCAGTCGATTGTTTCACCTACAGCGTGCTTAAAATTCATGAAACGGGCGGCAGTTTCGTTTACAATCATGCTTGACGAATCGCCTGCATTATTGCGTTCAAAATCGCGGCCTTCAATTAACTTCCACTGGGCAACCTTGCCAAACTCCGGACTAAGGGTTATCGTGGCGAAGTCATCCTGTAAACCGGCAGGTTTTCCCCGCCAGTTTAGGCCGCTGTTATTGGAGTACACAGCAGTAAGCGGGCTACCAGACTCGGCAATTTCAATAATAGCCCCCGATTTAAGCAGATCGTTCCTTACGGCTTCAAAATGTTTATGAATTTCATCGGTACGCATATCTATCTGTACCAACCCCGTACGCTCATAACCGATAGGCCTGTTTTTGGTGAACTGCACCTGCCTGAACACGATGATGGTGCCGATGATTAGCGTAACCGACACAGCAAACTGCAGTACCACCAGTATTTTACGCGGCACTGCTGCATAGCGGCCGGCCTTGAATGTACCCTTCAAAACCTTAACCGGTTGAAAGGACGACAGATAAAATGCCGGGTAACTACCGGCAATTAGCCCTGTGATAATGCTGAAACTTAAACCCAGCAGCCAGAAAACCGCGTTGCCCCAAAGAATGTGCATGGTTTTATCGGCTACGCCATTGAACCACGATAGCGTAAGCTGCGCCAGTAAAACCGAAATTAAAAATGCGAACAACGCTAATATTACCGACTCGATAAAGAACTGGCTGATCAGCTGGCTCCTTAACGAGCCTACCGTTTTGCGGATCCCTACTTCCTTGGCCCTTTTCTCACTACGGGCGGTACTCAGGTTCATGAAATTGATACAGGCCAACATCAGCACAAATACGGCGATAATGCCAAACATCCATACAAATTTGATATCGCCGCCAACATTAAAGCCATCTTTAAAGCTCGAGTAAAGGTGCCATTTACTCATTGGATGCAGAAAAACTACCGGTTTAAAGCTGGCGCCAACGTCGTCTCCCTGCGCTTTAATCGCATGCAGTTTAAGATCTTTGATCTCGGCCGATACTTTTTTGGCGTCGATACCAGGCTTCAGCTGAGCAAAAATTTGCCAGGAGTTATTGCCCCAACGTGTTTCGGCCCGTTTTAACCATGCGGCGGTAGTTATATATAAATCCCATGGCGCTATGAAACCCAGCTCGCGAAACTCGGAATTATGCGGCATGTCTTCATAAACGCCGGTCACTTTAACATTCCATACATTATCAATTTTGATGGTTTTAAGCATCGGATCGGTACCACCAAACAAAGCCTTGGCCAATGTTGCCGAAAGTAAAACAGATGATGGATCTTTCAAACCGTCACGTGTGCCCTTCAGCATTTTTAAAGTAAGCAGATCAGGCGCTTCGGCCTGCATGTAGCTTCCCTCCTTAGTCAGCTTTTTTTCTCCATAGGCCATGATGTGCCCATAATTCCAGGACGAAAGCACCACGTATTTAAAATCGTGCTTATAGTCGTTCCGCAACTTATAACCCAGAGGTATAGGCATAGCCGTTTGCGAGCCCGTTACTCCATTGAATGTTTGATTTTGCCATACCTGAACTATCCGGTCGTAATTATCGAAGTTTTTATTGTACGATAACTCGTCCCAGATCCACAGGCCAATAAGCATCGCTACCGCCATACCTACCGACAGGCCTGTAATATTGATAAGCGTATGTGCCTTGTTCTTAACAAGGTTTCGCCACGCAACGGTTAAATAGTTTTTAAACATTTACCCCTCCTAACCTCCCCAAAGGGGAGGGATCTTTAATTTAATTAATAATTTATTAGCCCTCTCCTTTGGAGAGGGTTGGGTGAGGTTTTATTCACTCCTCAAATTCTTAACCGGGTTTGCCAGCGCCGCTTTTATGGCATGATAGCTTACCGTTAGCAAAGTGATTAAAACAGCGCCAACTCCTGATGCAGCAAAGATCCACCAGGTTATGGCTGATCTATACTCGTACCTGTGCAGCCAGTTGTTCATGTAATAATAAGCAGCAGGTATCGCTATAAACAGCGAAATAGTAACCAATACTACAAATTCTGTCGAAAGCAATCGCCACAGGTTGACTACCGACGCTCCGAGCACCTTGCGTACGCCAATTTCCTTGATACGTTGTTCGGCAACAAATGAAGCCAGGCCGAATAAGCCAAGGCACGATATAAATATAGCCAGCACCGCAAATATGGTAGCGAGGTTGCCGATCCGCTGTTCGTCCGAAAACTTGCTCGCGTATTCGTCATCATTAAATTTAAAATCAAACGGGCTGCCGGGGTTATATTTTTTGAACACCGGTTCTATCTTTTTTAAGGCTTCCTGCATGGGCATGGTTGGTTTAACCCTCAGCGTTATGAAATTAACCCAGCCCGGTAACATCATAAATACCGTAGCTACAGTTTTTTTGTAAGGCGATTCCATCACCATATCCTTCACCACGCCCGTAACAACATGATCCTGTTTGTTCCACCTGATCACTTTGCCCACCGGGTTTTTAATACCACTCATTTTCACTGCCGATTCGTTGAGGATAAAGGCACCGGTATCCGTTGGGAAGTTTCTTGAAAAATCGCGGCCCTGGATAATTTTCCAGCCTACGGTATGCCCAAAATCATAGGTTGTAGCAACGGTACCAAAAGTTGGATCGAAGCCTGCGGGCTTGCCCTCCCAATCGAAGCCTCCGTTATTTGCCCAAATCTCTGTGGTGGTACTGTTTGATTCGGCCATATCCTCAACCGCGCCGGTTTGGATCAGGTCGTTACGCATGGTTTCATAATGTCCGTAAATTTCAGGAGTCTTCATCTCGAAAGAAAGTAAGCCCGCACGCGAATAACCGACCGGCCTGTCTTTAGCATACTGGATTTGCCTGAATATGACAATGGTACCTATAATCAGCGCTATGGATACCGTAAACTGCACAACAACCAAAACCTTACGCGGCAGAGACGCAAAACGGCCGACCTTGAAAGTGCCCTTTAAAACCTTCACCGGCTCAAATGATGAAAGGTAAAATGCCGGATAACTGCCTGCTATGACGCCTGTAAATAAAGTAAAACCCAAAGCCAGGAGCCAAAACCAAACATTGCCAAATGGCATACCTATTTGTTTATCAGCAATATGATTAAATGATGGCAGCGCAATCAAAACTATACCAAGTGTAACTATCAGCGCCAAACAGGCAAATATTACCGATTCGCTCAAAAACTGGTTGATGAGCTGTGAGCGCATGGAGCCGATAGACTTTCTGATCCCCACTTCCTTAGCACGTTTCTCACTTCGGGCGGTACTCAGGTTCATGAAATTGATACAGGCCAGCAACAACACAAATACCCCAATAATACCAAACAGCCAAACCATTTCAATAAGTCCACCAACAGGTTTGCTGTTTTTAAAATCGCTGTACAGGTGCCATTTGCTCATGGGGTGCACCTGTATACTTTCATCATTCATCTTGAAATGTGGCTTGGTAATGTTCCTGATCTTAGCCGATACTTTATCAAAATCCACGTTATCGGCCAGCTGAACAAACAATGAGCAGCCATGATTATCCCATGCTCCCGTTTGCGTGCCCCACCAGTTGTTTTTATTAAAAAAAGGCATCAGGAACTTTGTTTCATAAAATGAAGTATTGCGTGGCAGGTCTTCATATACGCCGATAACTTTTAAGTTTGTTTTATTATCAGCTTTGATAGTTTTATTGACCGGATCGGCATTGCCAAACAGCGCTTTGGCAATTGATTGAGATATAACTATTGATGAAGGATCCCTAAACTCGGTATAACTGCCTCTTACCATATTCAATGCAAGCATGGCCGGCAAATCACCCTCGGCCCAGGCCCCAATTTGTGATATCTTTTTATCACCTACTGTAAGAATATGCGCCCCACCCCAAAAAAGCGAGGTGTGTTTAAAATCGCTGGCATACTTAGTACGCAATTCGGCACTCAGCGGCACCACGGTAGATCGAAAAGTAGGCGTTTCGCCATTTGCCGTTTGTGTAACCATAATCTGCCCCATGCGGTTGTAGGTGCTATGGTACTTATCAAACGATAGCTCGTCCCAGATCCAAAGACCGATAAGCATGGCCACTGCCATCCCCACCGATAAACCCGCAATGTTAATAAAGGCATGCACCTTGTTTTTAACAATATTACGGAACGCGATTTTGATGTAATTCTTTAACATGATTATAGTTCATTGGTTCATTGGTATTTGCAATCATGTCATTGCAGCGCAGTGCAGCGTAGCAACCTCGTCGTGCTTAACTCGACCGCGTTGCATGGCGTTTATGCATTAGTTACGAGATTGCCGCGTCGCGCCTATTCGTTACTCAGCCTGCTCCTCGCAATGACATAGATTATATTATTTCTTTAATTCCGAAATCGAACATCCGAATTCCGAAATCTTCCTAACCTCTAATCTCCAACCTCTAACCACTCTATTCCGCCTTCAAGCTCTTCACCGGGTTCATCCTCGCGGCTTTTATGGCTTGTGTGCTTACCGTTAACAGAGCTATTACCATAGCCAGCACACCGGCCAGGGCAAACATCCACCAGCTTATAGTTACCCGATATTCAAATGCCTGCAGCCATTTGCTCATGCCCCACCAGGCTATTGGTATAGCTATCACGAGGGCTACCAGCACCAGTTGTACAAAATCTTTCGACAGTAATTGTACAATACCCGTTACACTGGCACCAAGCACCTTACGTACGCCAATTTCCTTGCTGCGCTGTTCGGCGCTGAAAGCTGCCAAACCAAACAAACCAAGGCAGGAGATCACTATCGCCATCAATGTAAATGAATTGATGATTTGCGACAGCGTAACCTCGGTTTCATATTGCTTTTGAACCTCAGTATCTAAAAACGAATATTCAAACGGTGCATCAGCAATGTCCTTGCGCCATAGCGCTTCCATTTTGCTCAGTAACGATTTATAGTTTTTGCTATCTGTTGATACCACCATCACATTAAATTGCCGCGGATCATTACGGTAAACCAGCATAAACGGTTTTACTTCCATATGCAGGGAGTTGTAGTTAAAATCCTTCATTACACCGGCCACTTCAACAAAGCTTACCGGATCGGGCGCATATTGCGTATAAAGCCTGGTACCGGGAGCAGCCTGCGGACTAATTCCCAATCTTTTACATAAGGTTTCATTGATAAGTACACGGGTAGTATCGCCAATACGGAAATCTCTGCCTGCAATTATTTTGATGCCGTTGGCTTTGGCAAAAAACTCATCAGTATTAATATTTTGTGCATCCGTTGCGGTGGTCATGTTGCCGCCTGCGGTATAAACACCATGATCATGTGGTACAAACTGGCTCAGGTAATTATCGGCATTACTTACTGTTTTAACCTCGGCCATCTGCCTTAAATCATTTGCAAAATTTTTCATTTTGCCTTGAGTAGTACCGGTATAAAAATTAAAGATGAGCTTTTGATTTTGGTCGAAGCCAAGGTCTTTATTCTTTACGAAATTGAGCTGACTGTAAATCACGATAATACCTGTTATAAGTACTATAGACAGCACAAACTGAAACACTACCAATGATTTACGGATCCCTGCTGCCGAAATATGACTGGTAAAATTCCCTTTGATTACCTTAATAGCCCTGAACGCCGATAAATAAAAAGCCGGATAGCTCCCTGCCACAAAACCGGTAACCACAACTATACACACCAGCATTAGCCAAAGCTTATAATTGCTAAAAAACGATAAATGAATATCTGTATGCGTTACCTGGTTTAAATAAGGCAGCAGAATTATAAGCATTGGTAAGGCTATTGCCACACCAATGAGCGTTAGCATAAATGATTCGCCTAAAAACTGTTTCATCAAATCACCCTGGCCGGCGCCTATTACTTTGCGTACACCAACCTCTTTGGCGCGTTTTGATGCACGCGCTGTTGAAAGGTTCATGAAGTTGATACAGGCCACTACCTGTATCAGTACAGCCACCAATATCATGATGTACAGGAATGCAGGATCAAGCGTTTTGGTTAGCTCATGCTCATGCCCCGGCGTTGTATGAATGGTAGTTACCGGCTGCAGGTGCAGCGACTTTTTCATGCCGATAGCCTTCAATTGGTCGGCGCCATATTTATTCAAAAAGTCCGGAAGCTTTTTCTCAAGAGCAGCAGCACTGGCATTGGGGCGTAACTTTACATAAGCGTATAAAAAGTTATTACCGGCCCATGCAGTATTTTGCCGTACGTACTGCCCAAGGCCACCACTGTTCATGGCCATAAACATGCTTACTTTAATGTGCGACTGTCCGGCGCTTTCGTCTATCACCCCCATAACCTTAAAATCATGTTTGCCGAATGAATTATCGATAGAGATCATTTTCCCTATGGGATTCTCGCTGCCGAAAAGCTTATCAGCTACCGGCTTCATTAATACAAGGCTGTAAGGCTCAGCCAGCACTTTATTAACGTTGCCGCTAACAAAATGAAAGTTAAACACATCAAAAAAGGTAGAATCCACATAAGCAGCATCCTGCTGATAAAATGATTTTTCTTTGTAGCGTAACAGGTGCTGCTTGGCGCCAAAACCCTCAGTAGTAACTAACCGGGTAAACTGCAAAACTTCACCGAAATCGTTTTTCATAGCCGGCGCAATAGGCGGCGAACTTGCAGCGCCGTCATGTTTATCGCCGGTTAGCTCGAGCGTAGTGATGATACGATAAATATCCTTAACATCTTTATGTTGTTTATCGTAACTGTACTGATCCTGCACATACAGCAAAATGTAAAGGCAGCAAAGTGTACCCGTAGCCAGCCCTACTATATTAATTAAACTAAAGGTTTTGTTTTTCAACAAAAACCGCCATGCCGTTTTTAAATAACTTTTTAACATTTTAGTTGATTCAATGGTTCATTCAAATATGTCATTGCGAGCGATAGCGTGGCAATCGCACGGAAGCAGAGCAGCTCTGTATAGCATGCGATTGCTTCGTGCCTCGCAATGACATGAATTATTATTTTCTTAATTCCGAAATCGAACATCCGAAATCCGAAATCAAAACTACTCCGCTTTCAAACTCTTTACCGGGTTCATCAACGCGGCTTTAATGCTTTGATAGCTTACTGTAACCAGTGCTATCATAATTGCTACCACACCTGCAAGGGCAAACATCCACCAGCTAAGCTGTACGCGATAGGTAAAATCCTGCAGCCATTGGGTCATTGCATAATAGGCTATCGGTGTTGCAACCACGATGGCAACAAACACCAGCTTTACAAAATTCACAGATAGCATAGTGGTGATATTACCAACGGTTGCGCCCAGTACCTTGCGAATCCCTATTTCCTTGCTGCGCTGCTCGGCCATAAAGGCGGCTAAAGCAAACAGGCCAAGACAGGCTATAATAATGGCCAATACCGCGAAACTTGTGAAAATACGCCCCATCCGTTGCACATCGGCATACATACTGGCAAAGCGTCTCGTCCATAAAAGTATAGCGGATGGGCTGGTTGGGTGCAAACTGTTTCCAGGTCGCAGTGATTTGGTCGAGCGCTTTTTTTACATCACCGGCTTTTATTTTTACCGATACTATCGATTCGCTTGAGCTTAAGTGCATCACCAATGGCTCAATACCATCGCGCATCGAGTTAAAATTAAAATCCTGCACCACGCCGATAATTGTTTTACCCGGGCCATAGTTAACTATCTTTTTCCCTATCGGATTTTTAAGTCCGAGTTTGTTGGCCATCATTTGGTTAATGATCACCGCCTGCGAGTCGGCTTTCATATCGGGAATAAAGTCGCGGCCAGCCACCAGTTTAATGCCCAGTGTTTTGAGATAATCATGATCCACATCCCAAAACTGGCCACCTACAGTAGGATCAATCTTTTCTCTTCCCTCAATAAAAAATTGGTTGCCATTACGCTTAGTGCCCGAAACCGGTAAAAAATCGCTGATAGATGCACTTTTAACTGTGGATAGCTTCAACAATTCGCTTTTAAATGGCTTCACCTGGTTATCAAGCGTGTTGGTACCCTGTATCATCACCACCTGGTCTTTCTCAAAACCTACTTTTTTGTTAAGCAGGTATTGCATCTGGTTATAAATAACTACCGTACTGATGATGAGAATAATAGATGTGGCAAACTGGAAAACCACCAGCACATTACGCAATACCGAACTTTTACTTCCGGCACTTAAATTACCTTTAAGCACTTCGGCTGGTTTAAAGCCCGAGAGGTAAAAGGCCGGGTAAATGCCCGCCACAATGCCAATTAAGAATGCCGCTGCCAACACTACCGGCACTAACCACCAAACCGCCCATGGCATAACAAGCGATTTAGATGCCAGCGTATTAAAATACGGCAGTAATGCCCAGGCTAATATCAGCCCTAATACAAACGAGAAAAAGCTATACAATAATGATTCGGACAAAAACTGCCTGATCAAACCACTTCGCTGCGAGCCAACTACTTTACGTAACCCAACCTCTTTGGCCCTGTTAGCCGATTTGGCTGTGGATAGATTAACAAAATTAATACAGGCAATAACCAGGATGAAACCTGCTACCGCACCAAATAACCACACAAAGCGGATATCCCCGTGCGACATACCATCGTGAACATCATACGAACGCAGATTGATATCCTTTACATTCTGTACCATCAAGTTAAACAAACTCATTACCCTGCTGGCCCGTTTATCGCCGTTACGTGTCATGCTGGGGATGTAATAATTTTTCAGGATCCCATCATTCACCTTTTTATTAAACTGTGCTATGTTGGTGCCGGGTTTCAGCGCCATATATATATGATAATTATTTGCATCCCAGGTTGCCTGCTCGCCATTCCAGAATTCGACACCGGCAAGGGTGATGAAAAACTTAAAATCGTGCAAATGCGAATTATTGGGGATATCCTGCATTACCGCGGCTATTTTAAAAGGTTTGGTTTTGTTATTGTTTAGGTACATTACCTTACCTACCGGGTTTTGACCGGGGAAGTATTTATCGGCCTTGCTTTTTGAGATCACCATACTCAACGGCTCGCTTAAGGCATGTTTTGGGTCGCCGTAAACCATGGGCAGGTTTAAAATATCTATTAGCCCCTGGTCGGCATAGGCAAACCCTTCTTCGTGGGTATTATCAGCCTGGTCGGCACGCTTTAACTCATTTGCGCCGGCTCCCCAAAACAGCGAGTTTGGCATTAAACGCCCTGATTTCTCTACTTCCGGATAGTCCTGTTTGATCACCTTAGCCATCACCGAAGGCCAATCAACACCTTTTTCATCTACCGAACCATCGTGGTAGTGCCCAAGCAAGCGATAAATATTGGCGGCATTAGGGTAACTTTTATCAAAACTCAACTCATCGCGAATGTAGAGGGCAATTAGCAAACAGGCCGCAATACTAAACGCAAAGCCACCAATTTTAATAGCAGTATACATTTTTTGCTTGCGCAACTGTCTTAAGGCAACCTTCAGGTAATTTTTGATCATGGCTATGCTGTTTAAAAATGGCGTATGCTGTTGTAGCTTTTCAGTCTTATAATTACGCTGTAGTACTTTCACTTGCTTAACCGGGCGCACCGCTGCAAGTTCCGGTGCCTTTACACCTTCAATATCTTTAATTTTTGCCTGGATTTTACTGAACAAAGCCGAACCATTGTCTGCCGGCTTTTCTTCTCCATCATCCCACCATTTCGACATGAGCTTTAGCTGACTATGCAATTGAGGATTTTCGGCCAGCAAAGCGTTTAGCTCAGCCAACTCCCTTTCCGAAGCTTCATTGGCCAACTTCTTTGAAGCCAGGTTCCAAACGTCGTCATCTAAGTTCATATCTCACAGGTTGTCAGTTTATTGATAGGCAGTACACTACTGTTTGGATAGATAAAAGCCATGCCATTTATATAAATATCTTAAAATCAATAATTTAGATAAAAATCGTCGTTATTACTGTACGATAGCGTACATCTGGTGTTCGGTTTTAAGCAGAGTCATTTCCTTCCTGAACAAGTATGATAACACCAGCTGCAAACAGAACGTCTTTAACCAATCATTGGCGTAACCCCTGTTTTTTTAACAACTTGAAATACAGTAATTTATTTAACAAAATTCCAATTTATGTTAACCCTATTAACCCCTTCCGCCCTCAGCTGTAGTAAGTGTTGTGCGGAGACCAGGGCCGGGCTTACTTGTGCCTTCCTTTCAAAAATCAGTCACTCCCCGTAACATAATCCCGTCCGGCGCGTCATAGGTGATTTACGCACAAAACATTTTGGCTGGCGGGGTGTATATTTGAAAATTTACTATCCTTAACAGCTTGTAAAAAGCAAACTTTTTGTACCATATATGACTGATCGCAAATTAATTACAAAACTCATGCTGTCGTGTGTGCTTACCACAGCTATGGCAACTGCTTACGGGCAGCAAACTCCTCCACCGGAAAACCCGGCACTAAAAATTTACCGGGCCGTACCAACTAAAATCAACGATCTCATCCACACCAAACTTGATGTTCGTTTCGATTACAAAAAACGTTACCTGTATGGCAAAGAATGGGTTACTTTGAAACCTCACTTTTATCCAACCGACAGCTTAAGGCTCGACGCTAAAGGCATGGACCTTAAAAACATCTCGGTGGTAAAAAATGGCAAAAACGTCCCGCTTAAATTTACTTACCAGGATAGCCTTTCGGTAGCCATTAAACTGGACAAGGTTTACCGCAACAACGAAAGCTATACCATTTACATTGATTATACTGCCAAGCCCAATGAGCTGAAAGCTAAAGGCAGCGCAGCTATTAACGATGCCAAAGGCTTATATTTCATCAATCCCGACGGCACGGAAAAAGATAAGCCAACCCAGATCTGGACCCAGGGTGAAACCGAAAGTTCATCGGCCTGGTTCCCTACCATTGATAAGCCAAGCCAAAAAACTACCGAAGAGATCACGATGACTGTGCCTGCAAAGTACGTAACCCTATCAAACGGTAAACTGACTGCTCAAAAAACAAATGCCGACGGTACCCGTACCGATACCTGGAAACAGGAGCTTCCACACTCACCATATTTGTTTATGATGGCCGTTGGCGATTTCAAGATCTATAAAGACAAGTGGAAAGATAAAGAGGTAAGCTATTACCTTGAGCCTAAATACGCCCCTTACGCCAAAGAGATCTTCGGCTTTACCCCGGAAGCTATCGACTTTTATTCAAAAACCCTGGGTGTTGATTTTCCATGGGTTAAATACTCCCAAATCGTAGTTCGTGATTACGTGAGCGGCGCCATGGAAAATACTTCGGCTACCCTTCACGGCGAATATGTACAGGCTACCCCCGTGAGCTGATAGATGCCAACTTTAGCAATGGCCGCAGCACTATTGTGCACGAGCTGTTTCATCAATGGTTTGGCGATTATGTTACCGCCGAAAGCTGGAGCAACCTTACCGTAAACGAATCGTTTGCCAACTTCAGCGAAACCATTTGGGCCGAGCATAAATACGGCAAGGATGAAGCCGATGCCCATAACTATGCAGATATGCAAAGCTATCTCCGTTCGCAGGGGGCCAGCACCAAAAACCTGGTGCGTTTTTACTATGCCGATAAAGAGGACGTTTTTGACGCTGTAACCTACCAAAAAGGTGGCCGCATCCTGAACATGCTCCGCAATTATTTAGGCGATGCCGCCTTTTATAAAGGCCTTAATATCTACCTTAAAACTAACGCCTTCAAAAACGGTGAAGCCCAGCAATTACGTTTAGCATTTGAGGAAGCCAGCGGCCAGGACCTTAACTGGTATTTTAACCAATGGTATTATGGCGCCGGTCACCCGATACTGAACATCAGCTACAAATGGGACGAGGCAACTAAAACCGAAACCGCTTACCTGAAACAAACCCAGGATGGCCAAACCTTTAAACTGCCAATGGCTATTGATATTTACCAGGGCGGTAAAAAAGTGCGCCACAAAGAGTGGATGAATGACAAGGTAGATTCTATCAGCTACCAACTGACCGGCAAACCTGATTTGGTGAATGTTGATGCCGATAAAATCCTGTTAACCAAGAAAACTGACAATAAAACAATTGACGAGTTTTCATTCCAGTATTTCAACGCCCCTAATTACCTCGACCGTTACGAGGCTATAGAAGCTGCTGCATCAGATCAAACCCGTCCGCAAGCACAAAAAATCCTAATCGCGGCTTTAAAGGATAAGTATTATGGCCTCCGCATTAAAACCATCAGGGCATTAAATCTCACCAAAGATGACGTGCGTAATGCAGCCCAGCCAATATTAATCTCATTAGCTCAAACCGATAATAACACGCTTGTAAAAGCAGCTGCTATAACTGCATTAGGCAAATTGAAAGCGAGCGGTAACATGGCTTTGTTTACCCAATCCATATCGAGCGAATCATACGCTGTACAGGGCGCTGCCTTAAACGCCATAGCACAACTTGACCCGGCCAAGGCATTAAGCTTAGCCAAAGGCCTTGAAAAAGACAACAAAGGCGCGTTAACTGCCGCTATCATGACTTTATATACAACTAATGGTAATGATGCTGAATGGCCATTTGTTTACCATGCGTTTACCGAGGCAGGGATTCAGGAAAAGTTCAATTCCCTTAAAAACTTTGCTGACATGACGGCCAAAGTGAATAAGCCTGAGTACGCTCAACAAGGTATTGAAGAGCTTAAAAACGCCGGCATTAAATTTAAGGTTTACGGAGCAGCACCATTTATAGTAACCCAACTGGAAGGTATCAAAACCTCGCGTACTACTATGAAAGACGATGCATCGGCAAAAGCTGCTGACGATGCTATCAAGGCTGTGAATGATGCTAAATAATATATAAGCATCTAAAAATAAAAGGACGCCTTTTATCGGGCGTCCTTTTATTTTTAGTTTAAAGCGATGTGATTGAGCTTAAGGCCTAAAGCCAAAAGCTTTTTGACTGTTGGCATTATTTAGCTTTCAGCTTTTGCGTTCGGCCTTAAGCTTTGAGCCTTCGGCTTTTCGCTCTTTATTTTACCAGTGTACCAATATCTTCGCCTTTGGCAATTTTCATAAAGTTACCTTCCTTGTTCATATCAAATACAATGATAGGCAGCTTATTTTCCTGGCAAAGGGTTATGGCGGTCATATCCATTACATTCAGGCCTTTATCATATACTTCCTGGAAGGTGATCTCGTCGTAACGGGTTGCACTTGGGTCTTTTTCCGGGTCGGCAGTGTAGATGCCGTCAACGCGGGTACCTTTCAATACCACATCAGCTTTAATTTCAATAGCGCGTAATGAAGCGGCAGTATCAGTAGTAAAGTAAGGATTACCTGTACCGGCTCCGAAGATCACGATCTTGCCCATTTCCAGGTGGTGCATAGCACGACGACGGATGTACGGCTCACAGATCTGTTCCATTTTAATGGCCGATTGCAGGCGGGTTTCCACACCAATGCTTTCTAAAGCATTTTGCAGCGCCATACAGTTAATCACCGTTGCAAGCATACCCATATAATCGGCCTGCGCACGTTCCATACCCGATTTTTCAGCACTTAATCCCCTGAAAATATTACCGCCTCCAACAACTACCGCAATCTCGATACCGGCATCATAAACGTTTTTAATGTCATGAGCATACTGCAAAACCTGGTTGTTATCAATACCATATTGCCTTGCGCCCATCAGCGATTCGCCCGAAAGTTTCAGTAATATTCTTTTGTATTTCATTTGGTGTGATTTGCTAATAATAGAAAAAGATGAAACCTGCTTTTGTTTATATCAAGAATTGATAAAGCTCTGTTCATACGAGAGTAGTTCGCCAAAAATAGCGAATAAATTTCAGTGTTAAAATTTTATGTTGTCTTTGTTAAAAAATCACCCTTTAGTATAGTCCCAAGCACTTCAAAATCAGCATTAAAAATAACGAGATCAGCATCAAAGCCCTTCTCTATTTTACCCTTTTTTGTTTGCGATGCTAGCTCGGCGGGATATAATGAAGCCATATTTACGGCCTCAGCCAGGTCAATACCGGCCAATTTAACGCAATTTTCAACTGCTTTAAGCATGGTAAGGTTTGAACCTGATAAAGTACCATCGGGCATGGTATACCTGTCACCCCTTAGTTCATGTTGATAAGCTCCTTCTTTGGTTGAAGTAACAGCATCAGTGATCAGGAAAAGCTTGTCGCCAAGCTCACGTTTGGCGAGGCGGATCATAGCAAAATCAACGTGGATACCATCTGCTACAATACTGGTATATGGCCTTTCCTCAAAAATTGCAGGGATATAACCGGGCTCACGATGGTGCATGGATGGCATAGCATTAAACAGGTGGGTTACTGCCTGCACCGGTTTCTTTAAAAATGATTTGCCTTCGGCATAAGTAGCATTACTATGGCCGGATGATATGATGACACCCTGCTCATATAAATAATTAATTACCTCCTGATCCTGCAGTTCGGGCGCAATGGTGATCATCTTGATAACACCATCGGCCTTTTCGAGCCAGGTTTTAACCTCAGCAAGGGTGGCTTTCTTGATAAACTTTTCAGGGTGAGCGCCCTTTTTTGCAGGGTTTAAATAAGGCCCTTCCAAGTGCAATCCCCAGAAAGCCCCCTGCTTTTTTGGCTATAGATCTTAGCCGCTTCAATACCAGTTTCCACAATATCATTGGTGTTGGTGCCGATAGTGGCAAACACGCCTATAGTTCCCTGGTTCAGCAGGTCATTCTCCAATTGTTCAAGCGCCTCAACGGTAGGTGTACCGGCAAAAAGCTTACCGCCGCTCCCGTAGATCTGCAGATCGATAAATCCCGGGGCAAGGTATGCGCCGTTCAGGTTTTTCTTTACCGCATCCGCTGGGATAGCGCTTTCATCAATTACATCGGTAATGGTACCGTTTGAAATTAAAACGGCTTTGCCCTCGGCAATAGTGCCGGTGGAGATGAGTTTGAGGTTGTGGAGGGCGAGGATAGACATGATTGATCAATATAACTTTTAAACCAATACATTTTAAAGCGAGGGGTGTGCAATTCCCCTCTTGAGAGGGGTGGAGGGGTGTGTCTGTCCGCTTGTACAAACGCACCCCTGCAAACGCGCTTTCCCGTCGCGCCCCCTCTCAAGAGGGGAAGCAAACAGTTGTTTCGATAACGAAACAATATCGCAAAAAAATCCCCCGATTTTCATCGGGGGATAATATGATTAAGCTCCTAAAGCTACTCGCTTGAAGGCGGTTACTGTAAGGCCTTTTTCAACTGAGTCAAGGAATTGTGAAATGCTCTTAGACGAATCTTTCACAAACTCCTGGTTTAACAGGGTTGAGTCTTTGTAGAATTTATTCAACTTACCTGCAGCAATTTTTTCAACCATTGCTTCTGGTTTACCTTCTGCACGGATCTGCTCTTTAGCAATTTCAAGCTCACGCTCAATTACTGAAGCGTCAACACCATCTTTATCCAAAGCGATAGGGTTCATAGCAGCAATTTGCATGGCTACGTCTTTACCGGCTTCTTCGGCACCTGCACCATCAGCACTTAATGCTACCAATACACCTAAACGGAAGTTACCGTGGATGTAAGCAACAACTTTTTCACCGTTAACAACTTCATATTTAGATACGCCGATTTTCTCACCGATTTTACCTGTTTTTTCGATGATTGCATCACCTATTTTAACGCGGGCAGTTTCAACGTCGATTTCAAGGGCGTAAAGCTCTTCAATTGAAGCTGGTTTTGCTTCAACAGCTTTGTTAGCAATTTCATTTGCAAAAGCGATAAACTCAGCATTTTTAGCTACGAAGTCAGTTTCGCAGTTAAGCTCGATGATAACACCGGTTTTAAAATCTTCAGACGTACGTGCAATAACAACACCTTCGTTTGATTCCCTGTCCTGACGGCTTGCTGCAACTTTAGCACCTTTTTTCCTTAAAAAATCGATAGCTGCTTCAAAATCACCGTTAGTTTCGGTTAATGCTTTTTTGCAATCCATCATACCGGCACCGGTTTGCTGGCGCAGTTTGTTTACGTCGGCTGCAGAAATTTGTACTGTAGACATGTTTTTTGAGTTTTAAGATTTTTTATATCGGGTTACAAGTTACCGCTATGGTGTTATAATACTGTAACCTGCAACTATTTTTAATATTAAAAATCTCCCACCCCTTGCTGAGGTGAGAGAATTAATATATTTTTTGTTGTTCCCTTAAAGGGTTAACAAGGAAGATTATTCTTCTGTTTCAGCAGCCGGAGCTTCAGCTTCGCCTTCAGTAGCTACTTCAGCAACTTTACGGGTTCTTTTACCGCCTTCGTTAACTTCAGGAGCATCAGCTTTAGCTTTTGCAGCTACTGCTTCTTTTTCAGCTTCGTCTTCTTTCTCACGTTTGCGCTCATCTAAACCTTCTTCTATAGCTTTGATGATGATGCTGGTGATCAAAGAGATTGATTTTGTAGCGTCGTCATTCGCAGGGATCGGGAAGTCGATGTTTGAAGGATCAGAGTTGGTATCAACCATAGCAAATGTAGGGATGTTCAACTTCAATGCTTCTGAAACCGCGATGTGCTCTTTCTTAACGTCGATCAGGAATAAAGCAGCCGGTAAACGGTTCAAGTCAGAGATACCACCTAAAAGGGTTTCTAATTTGATACGCTCACGCTGAATCATCAGACGCTCTTTTTTAGAAAGGTTGCTGTAAGTACCGTCTTTAGTCAATTTATCGATGTTTGACATCTTTTTGATCGACTTACGTACAGTAGCAAAGTTAGTTAACATACCACCTAACCAACGCTCGGTGATGTATGGCATGTTTACGCTTTTCGCATAATCAGCAACGATATCTTTCGCTTGTTTCTTTGTAGCTACGAATAATACCTTACGGCCTGATTTTACAATTTGTTTTATAGCTGCAGCAGCTTCTTCAACCTTAGTTAAGGTTTTATTTAAATCGATAATGTGGATACCGTTACGCTCCATGAAAATGTACTGTGACATTTTCGGATCCCATTTGCGGGTAAGGTGACCAAAGTGTACACCAGCGTCCAGTAAATCCTGATAAGTTGTTCTTGCCATTTTGTTGTCCTCCTTTGATTAACGTTTACTGAATTGGAATCTCTTACGTGCTTTCCTGCGACCTGGTTTTTTACGCTCAACCATACGGTCATCGCGGGTCATTAAGCCTTTAGCACGTAATGCCGGTTTCTTTTCAGCATCAAGTTCAACAATAGCTTTAGCGATAGCTAAACGAACAGCTTCTGCCTGTCCTTTTACACCACCACCTGCAACGTTTGCTTTAACATCATATTTTCCGGTGCTACCAGAAACCTCAGTGCTCTGAGTTACGATATATTGCAATGGCAAAGTAGGGAAATACTCTTTGTAATCTTTACCGTTAACGATGATCGCACCATTTCCTTCTGTAAGGTAGATGCGGGCAACGGCTGTTTTTCTTCTGCCTGAAGTGTTAGTTGTTGGCATTTTTTTCTCCTTAAAAATTAAAAATTAAATGGCTGTTGGGTTTTGCGCTGCATGAGGATGCTCAGCACCTGCATATACATGCAAATTGCCGAATAATGCTTTACCCAAACGATTTTTAGGTAACATACCACGTACCGCTTTCTCGATGATGCGGGTTGGATGTTTCGCCAATAACTCCTTAGGAGAAATAAAACGCTGACCACCTGGATATCCAGTGTAACGAACATAAACTTTGTCGCTTAGTTTGTTGCCGGTCAGTTTTACCTTGTCTGCGTTGATAACGATCACATTATCACCACAGTCTACGTTTGGGGTGAAATCAGGCTTGGTTTTACCACGGATGATCATTGCGATCTTCGTAGACAAGCGCCCCAAAATCTCGCCTTCGGCGTCAACAACAACCCATTGTTTGTTAACGGTTTTTTTGTTGGCTGAGACAGTTTTGTAACTTAACGTATTCACTTGCTTTAAATTAAATTGTTTAAACGTTTATTATACCCCGTATTTTCGGGACTGCAAAGATAGGGTTAATTATCTTATTAGCAAATAGATTTTAAGGAAAATATTGTAGCATGATTAAAGGATTGTCTGAACCGGGATTTGGGGAGATTCAGGGATTGCCAGGGTTTTATTTTGTTTGAACAGGCAGAAACATCCCGACAATCCTTAAATCCTAAAAATCACGGTTCATAATGGTATTGCCTCCGGCCCTGGCCATCCGTTCATACGCCTGCAGGCCTTACCGCATTGGCCGGTATACGCTACCTTCCCCAACTCGAAAATTTTCACTTGGCCAAAGCAAAATCCAATACCTCATCAGCAGGTGTTAGCGGGTTATCCTTTACCATAAAATCTGGCATTACCGGGTGTTGATCATTAGTATTACCATTGGCCCTGATAAATTGCTTGGTTGAAGTAGTAAAAGTAAACCCGGTGTTAGGCAGTTTTAAAAAATCAGTTCACCATAATCATTGGCCGGTTCGCCTGATGGTTCACCGACCAATGTAGCCAGCTTATAATCCTGAATGGTATTGGCCAGCATGTTGGCACTTGAAAAAGTATGCGGGCCAATCAGCACCAAAACGTTCCCTTTGAATAACAAATCATTAAATATTGGCCGGGCAGGTTTATCACCGCTATTTGATATAGTAGTACCATTAATGGCATTAAAATAATAAGCCATCGTTTGTGGCCCTTCTCCCTTTAACTTTTCATTAAGCTGATCTTTGTACTCCTGGCTTACTTTCCACTTCACACCTCCTGTCATCCGGAAAGGCCTATCGGTAATATAGCCTAATAGCATTTCGGCTAATGCCGAATTACCTCCTCCATTTTTTCGCAAATCGATGATCAGCACCTTGGCTTGTTTGTTTTTAATGGAAGTAAAGCACGAATCTAAAAACCGTTTAAATACAGCCGGTTCAGCTGTAAGTGTATTCAATGCTAAATAGGCTTTATCCGTATTCAAAAAATCAAATTGATGATCTGCAATTGGTTTAATCTTAGGCAGGTCTTTCGCTCTTGCAGCAATATTGCTTCTGAAATCTGCCCATGAAACCGGGTTTACTACTGCACTATCTACCTGATTGTTGCGTAGGTAACGGATATGCCATGGCCCGTTTACTCCATACAAATGCAAATACACGATGAGGTTACGACAGATATCAAGAGCCTTATATTGCGGCAGACCGCCCGCATAACCACCCAGCTTACCCATCAATTTCTCTGTAGTAATTCCATTGATGCTGATGATGGCATCGCCCGGCTTTAGTTTATCTCCCGCGGAAGCATCAAGCCTCACAATAAACTCTGAGCCGTTAAACTCTCTTATCAGTACAGGAAATAAAAGATTTCCCCCAGCCTTCAATTCGCCAACTAACGATTCGGGATAGTTAAACACACTATGCCCTTCATTCAATGCGCCTATCAGCCTTGCCATAATTGGCCACGCCTCTTTTGCTGTCATACCATCGTGCAGGCCGGCAAGCACACTATCAATGAGCCGCGAATAGGAAGCCTTACTTATGCTGTGATACATATCAGGATGTACGTCGGCAACCGTGGCAACCAGGTATTTTACATCTTCGGCTAACTGATGTTTTGAGTAGTGTTTTTCTGTAGCAAGAGTGTCCCGTTTTTTTGCAGACAAGCCAACAACAGGCAACACCATCATTAGTAATAAGAGTAAAGGCAGCTTCATATCAAACATGATGCGCAAAATAGCAAATTGGTTGCAAGCAGCTTCTTAATTACTTGTAATCAGTCATTCGGCAGACAGCCGGCACTTATGGAATTTTTATTTTGTAATAAGTTTTTTACATTCAGATGATATAAATATATTAGCAGGAACACTAATTAATTCCTGAATAATTGGCTCCCGCTGCTTACCGGCTCACCTTAACCTTGATTGTACTTTTAAGTACCTGCAAGTTGTTTGCCCAAACACTGGCCGATCCGGTTGATTCGCTGCAATCGCAGGTAGACGCCAATGGAATCTTAGCTTCCATATTCAGCGGCAAAAGCAGCAAACCTGCCGCAGCTACCGAACAGCTACGAAATCGTACCTATTGGTCGGTATTGCCATCGGCCGCTTATAACCCAAGTGTAGGTTTTGCGGGAGGGGTGATCTCATCAGGAGGAAAATACTTTGGCGATCCTTCAACTACAACCCTTTCGGTAATTAATGCGGGCTTTTACCTGTCAACAAGCGGGCTCTCTACTTTTGAGTTTAAACAAAACGCTTTCTCGGCCGAAAACAAGTGGAACCTGCAGGGCACTGTACAAATTGGGAAAACCGTTGCCATGGACAACGGCCTCGGCACCGGCAGGCGCAGTTTTGGTGAAGGCAACTTTTTCATGAACAACACCCATTTTGAAAATAATCCTGATGCATTCCCTATCCGTTATGTATATATCAAAGCCAATGAGCGCATCTACCGTAAACTGGCACATCATATATATGTAGGTGCCGGGCTAAGCTTTAATTATTACAGCCATATAGATGATGACCGCAAAGACATTCCGCTATCAAAAACTCATAATTATCGCTATAGTATCCGTAACGGTTTTCCTGTTAACTCGTACCAGGCTAATGGACTGCTGTTCAATTTCCAGTTTAATAACCGCGACCAGCCCAACCGGCCGTTCAGGGGTATTTATGCCGATATTGTTTTGCGGAGCAACCAAACCTGGCTGGGCAGCAACCGCAATGCCATGCAGGTAAAGTTTGAATTCAGGAAGTATTGGAGCCTGTCATCAACCCACCCCGAACATGTTTTTGCGTTGTGGCACTGGTCAAACTATTTGTTGAGCGGGGCGCTGCCCTACCTTGAATTGCCCGGCACCGGCAGCGATGCTTATGGCCGCATTGGCAGAGCATTTATTATAGGTAGGTTTAAAGGCATGTCATTTGTATATAACGAGGCCGAATACCGTTTTCCGCTAACAAGCAACAAATTACTTAGTGGCGTTGCCTTTATCAATGCAGAAACAGCAAACAATCAGCAACGCATAAAACTATTCAGGTATTGGGAACCCGGCGGCGGCGCAGGGCTGCGACTGTTGTTTAATAAATACACGCGCTCCAATCTATGTATTGATTATGCCAGGGGAACTTATGGTTCAAGTGGGTTCTTTTTGGGACTTAACGAGGTATTTTAGCTGTAAACAGGCTGCGATGATAAGTACACCGTTATAACTGGTGTCATTTTTGTACTGGAATCTTCTGAACAAGCAATCTACCTTAAAAATGCGCACTCCGTTAACCTCACAACTACTTGGCGACCTGATTGAAAAAGGCTACGAATATGTATTGGTAAAGATCAACCTGAACCCACAACAAGATGAGGCTGTCGACATAACACTTGTACCAATAAAAGAAAAACCGGAATTAAATAAATTACCAGCGGGCTTTGAAACTTTTTACCGCATCACCCGCGAGCCCATGCAACTGGTTTGCGGTGTCGACAATACCAGTATTTTCATCGAATATCAAACCTTTGATGACACTATAACCAGCCAGGACCTTTTCGATGACACTTATTTTAGGATGAGCGAGGACTTTTTCAGGCAGGTGTTGGACAGCCTAGAAGATTACGCGGTGATCACTACAGATAAAAATGGTGATATTAACAGCTGGAATACCGGCGCCCAAAAAGTGCTTGGCTACACCGAACAGGAAGTATTAGGCCTAAGCGCCCGGATTTTTTTACTCCCGAAGATATTGCTGAAGGTAAACCCGAAGCCGAATTAAAAAAAGCGCTGAGCCGGGGCAGGGCTATTGATGAGCGTTATCATGTACGCAAGGACGGCACACGTTTCTGGGGCAGCGGGTTGGTTTTTCCGCTGTTTGATGAACAGCACAATCATCGTGGTTTCACTAAAATCATGCGTAATCAACGGGAAGAGCAGCGATCAAAAGAGCTTGGCATATAAAACAAAAGAGGTGCTCAAATGAGCACCTCTTTTGTTTTATATCTTTTCGGGAAAAAGGATTAAGCATTATAGCTTACGCCGTGATCTTCTTCAACCTGTGGGTTAATGAATGGTGAACCTTTGGTAAAGCAACCTACAATTAAAAGGTAAGCACCAAAAACTAATTGAGGTAAAACCATTTTATCAGAAAAAGCATAAACCCAAGGCGAGCAAAACAGGAACGAGCCCATAATTACGTCACCTACATTGTGCATAACCATCGGGAATTGTTTGATAAAACCCATTTCGTTTTTAGCGAAGATAGCCATGATCAACTGCAGCCAGCCAATTATCAGAGGCAGGAATAAAGCAGCGCCACCAACATGCAGGGTACCACCAAAAGTCCACAAAGTTGAGATCATTAACAGGGCTACAACGTAGTTTAAAAATCCGTAAGTTTTGGTTGAGATGAAGCCTTTCATTTTTATAGCTTATTTATAAAGTATCAGTATAAATGATTTATATCTAAATTTTGTGCCAAAGGTAAACATTTGCATGGCTTAAGCACAGTAAATTTAAAAAATTTGGATAGCCGGTTAATTAACTGGCTACCAGGTCGCGAAATAACTGAATATGCCAGCTATCTTTAAACGGCACCTCCCATTTAGTTTCAAGCTCGGTTAAATTTTGAACCAGGTTATTGTAAACAACCGTTTCCTTATTGATGCTACCATCTTTCAGCTTAGCCTCAAAATCACGGCGTGGCAGTGAGAGCACTTCCTCACCTTCGCGATAAGCCAAATTAAACCTGTCGAAAAGATTGATGCCTAAATGCTGCTGCACCTGCTGCATAAAATGAACCGATTTATCAATAGAACAGCCGCTGGCACCTGCCTGGCTTTCATCAACTATCAAAATAAAAAAACGGTTGTACCTAACCTCACCTTTGGCTTTCAGCTGGTTATTGTGAGCTGTCCACCCGGTAGCAAACTTGTCCAGCTCAGGCTGAATCTGTTGTACTTCCTGGTCGGTTAATTTCCTGTCCGACTGATAGATCCAAACTCTTGACTGTGGAGAAAATTTCATTTCCAAAAATATCAATTTATTAACTTCGGGTTACATTTTGTTGTCATGAAAATATCAATTCTGCCATCAATTGAAAAAACCGCGCTCATTACATCAATTTTAGCCCTTGTTGCGCTAAATTACGGTTTTAAAGCCGAAATGAGCGAACAGGAATGGTTAAACTGGAGCAATAAATGCCTCAACAGCTCATTTAATCCCGCGCCTGGTATCAACCTCAAAAAGTGGGAGATAACCCTTACTAACGACTATTTTTTACGTGTGAGGAAAACTTATCAACAGGGTAAACAGGAATATTTTTCTTTTAACCTGCACCGCCTAACCAATGTTGATTATCTGGCCAGCGATACTACAGGCATATTAAAATTCAATACGCAAACTGATGATATTATTGTACAAACCTACGAAGACCCTAATGGCAATATCGACTCAATGGCCACTACATTTGATTTACCGGTTCATAACATGAGCGCCACCAAATTTGACAGCCTGAAGAATGCGTTGCATTATTTCAGGACAAAAGGTTTATAACCCGTTAGCCCTAACCGTGATCTCGGCAATATCCAAAACTTTTATCTCCTGCTCCTTATCCTGGTTTTTTACGCCATCAGTTAGCATGGTCATACAAAAAGGACAAGCGGCGGCTACCACCTGGGCCTTAGTCTCGATAACATCAGCAATACGTTCTATATTGATATCCCTTATACCGGGCTCAGGCTCCTTAAACATCTGGGCACCACCGGCACCACAGCACAAACCATTTGATTTACAGCGTTTCATTTCCACCAACTCAGTATCCAATATCTCCAGCGCTGCCCGCGGAGCCTCGTAGACGCCGTTTCCCCGGCCCAAATAGCAAGGATCATGATAGGTGATCTTTTTACCCTTAAAACTTTCACCGTTTTCGGCTTTCAGCTTACCGGCATCAATTAACTGTTGAATAAGTTGTGTATGATGAATCACCTCATAATTACCCCCCAAGCCAGGGTATTCGTTTTTTATGGTATTGAAACAATGCGGACAACCGGTAACTATTTTTTTGATGTTATAGCCATCCAACACCTGGATGTTCATCATGGCCTGCATCTGAAACAAAAATTCATTACCAGCCCGCTTAGCCGGGTCGCCAGTGCAGTTTTCTTCTGTACCTAACACTGCGTAGCTAATACCCACATGCTGTAATATCTTGCAAATATCGCGGGTAATTTTACGGGCACGTTCATCAAAGCTGCCGGCACACCCTACCCAAAACAATATTTCAGGCTCCCTTCCCTGTGCAGCCATTTCGGCCATGGTTGGGATGGCCAATGGTTCATTGTTCATAGCTCATGGTTTTATTTATGGTCGATAGTCCATGGACCATTGTTAATTATTTTTATTTCCCTTCACAGCCATGATCTATAAACCATTAACTATGATCTGTAAAACTATTCCTCCGCCCAGTTAAACCTGTCGGCCTGGCTGTATTTCCATGGGGCGCCGTTGTTTTCTACGTTGCCAAACATATTATTGAGGCTTGCCGGGGCCTGCGATTCTTCCATTACAATATAACGGCGCATTTCTGTTATGATCTCCAGCGGATTGATGTTCACCGGGCAAGCTTCCACACAGGCATTGCAACTGGTACAAGCCCAGAGCTCTTCGCGGGTAATGTAATTGTCAAGCAATGATTTATCATCCTGGTGGTCTTTACCGTGCTTATCAATGTTATTACCAATCTCGGTGATGCGGTCGCGGGTATCCATCATGATCTTGCGCGGCGACAGCAGTTTGCCGGTAATGTTAGCCGGGCAAACCGAGGTGCACCTGCCGCATTCGGTGCAGGTATATGCCTCCATCAGGTTTTTCCAGGTAAGGTCAGTTACATCCTTTGCACCAAAACGGGCGGGCTCGCCATTATTTTCAGGGACGAGATGATGGATCAAGCATGGCCTTAACCTCATTAGTAACCGATGCCATATTGGTAAATTTCCCTTTAGGGTTCAAGTTTGAATAGTATGTATTGGGGAAAGCCAGCAGGATATGAAAATGCTTTGAATATGGTAGGTAATTTAAGAAACACAAGATTCCTACAATATGAAACCACCAGCAAACCCGTTCGGTAATTACCAATGCCGAAGCGCTACCAGGCAGTAACGGCGCCAGCAATGAACTCACCGGAAAGCTTCCGGCTGTAATATAGTGGCCAAAATGCAGCAGTTGTAATTTATAATCGGCCGCATTCATGGTCAGGAAAGCGGTCATGAGCAATATTTCGGTAATGAGGATGTAATTCGCATCGGATTTTGGCCATTGAGTCATTTCTGTACCCGTAAAGCGTTTTAGATGCACAACATTGCGCCTGCACAGGAAAACGATACATGCCGTAAGTACCAATACTGCAAGCACCTCGAAACCGCCTATTAAAAAACCATACAAGCCACCAAGCGGGTGCGCAAAAATGCGGTGCGAGCCAAAGACCCCATCAATCATGATCTCCAGCACTTCAAGATTGATGATAATAAAACCAATATAAATAAAAAAGTGCATTACCGCCGCTACGGGGCGTTTAACCATTTTGGTTTGGCCAAGGGCAATTTTGGCCATCACTTTCCAGCGCAGGGCTGGCTGGTCGTTACGATCCGTGTCTTTACCCAGCAAAATATTGCGCCTTATTTTAGACACGTTATTGCCGAAGAAGTAAACGGCAGCCGCCAGGATGATAATAAATATAAGCTGAGCAATCATTATGCGTGCATAGTATTTTTCTCAAAGTTAAATGAATTGTTTAAAGCGCAAAATGTTTTGGGATTGAAAAAATATTTGAAAATTAATTAGCTGATTACCTGCACAATTATTTAAAACCAGGGGGCGAACAGAAACTTTTTTCAAAAAAAGTTTTCAAACATAAAAAAAAGGCTACATTTGCACTCCCCAAACACGGGAACGGTTTGGTACCATAGCTCAGATGGTAGAGCAAAGGACTGAAAATCCTTGTGTCACTGGTTCGATCCCAGTTGGTACCACTTAAAAGACCATATGGTCAAATTATTAAAAAAATTTATTAAGCCTTCAGAGATTTTCTGAGGGCTTTTTTTATTAAATATATATCTCGTGCCCGTCTGCCGCGACGCGGCAGAACGGGCGTTGCTGTCGCAAGCTATAGCGTTTAAAATGCTAACCTCAATTCACTAATTTCGATAATCGATTTTACCCGAAAATTTCTATCCGATCCTCTAAGATGGCAGAATGCTCTTAAGTATTTCACAAGATCTTTTGTTGGTGACAAATCATCCTCTCCCTCAATCACCTCATAATTACTTAAAGTCCGTGTTGTTATCTGCCCAAATCGATCTTGATATTTTATAAATAAGTAGTTTTTACTTTTTCTTTTAAGGGCGTTATTTAAAAGAGTCTCAACTTCGGTAGTAAGCTTTAGGATGCTTTTTCCGCCTTTCTTACGTTTCTTAAATATTGGAGCGTGGGTTTTAAAGGGATTAGATATTACAATCGGATCAATTATCTCTGAAACTTCTTTATTAACGTTTCTATTTAATACATAATCGAAATAGGTTATATAATAAATTCCGCTCCGATTTGACAATTGTAAAGGTTTCAAAATCGTATTTAAACAATTTATACAGGTTTCTTCCTTTATTGCCTTATCCAAAATCGATAATAATTCATTGTCAGGTTCCATGATGATCATTAGCGAGGCTAACGGCAACAGTTCTTCAGAGAATTTTTCACCAACTGCATTGAACCACTTGCACTTTGCAACATAGTCGGGATAGATTTTTTTGCGCTTAATATCGGGGCTTACCTTGCTTCCTTTCTCCAAATCGTGTTCTTTAATTTCGCAAAGCGTCATTATTGGGCTTACAAATGAAAGTAAACCACTTAGAGTATTAGTTTTCTTGCTGGAGTTAGACGAAAGCTCGGAATGCATAAAACTTCTCTCTTTACCCAATTCAACTGGTAAAGTTTTTAATGCTACTAACGAACCAGGTAGGAAATTATCATAATCCGTGCCTTCAATTTCAAGCCTTCTTAAATCAGTTTCCAGTAAATTACTTTCCTGAAATTGATTTTTTTACTTGAAAACCATACGCATTTGTACTTATTCAAAATTGGAGGATCAACATCTTCATCATGATTGATAACCTCTGTAACAACCATTATTGGCGGCGTCATCAGATATTCACCGCTAATAACGATGGAATGGATTGTTTCTTGAAATGGGTGCGTTTTTAAAATCACTGCATCCCCAATAGTGAATTTAGGCATAGGGAAAAAATAAACTCAAATATAATATCTTTGGGAGGGACTTCGGAGGAAGAAATGGCCTTATCTATTGCATTTGGAATTGACCATAAGATACTTCATGCGAAATAGTGCATGATGGATGTACATTGTCATTACCGGCCTTGTAGGAAGCAGAGGTGATAATCATCTCCCGCTGATTATAGGTTACTGGCGAACCTTTAGTGAGGTAACTCATCATCGGCAACGCTATGGTTAGACTATGAACAAATATAGCAATTATCTTCAATATGTTAGGTAGTGCTTTCATTACTTTAACTGTTGTTTGGTTATTTACTGTATAATTCGAGACAGTGGCGTGACTCAAGAAATTGGGTAACGGTCAGCCTAAGGGTGTATGCGGGTCTGATATCAACTACGCCGTAATCCGAAGTCCCTTTTTTATGAAACCGAAACGTAAATCAACATGGCTTCGCAATCGCGGTTATCTGCATTTCACAAACCAAATTAATGTAAGTGAAAAGCGAGGAGAGATTTTGGGTTTTGTGAAAAATAAAGAAGCAGTTGCAAAACATGCTTTTTTCCTTTGATACACACTAATATCAAAGTGAGGCGATATAAATTCGATAAGCCAGGTACGGCAAGAGCCCATTCACATAACGGTGAGCAAACTTATAAACTACGGCCACTCCATTACGCTACACATATAGATGCCATGATTTTTGGCTATTATGGCGAAAGGCTACAGTTAAAATATTTGGATGAGTTGAAAAAAACCGAGGGGTTAACAGACTGTGTTACTGCTTACATCCAGATTGCGCATCCAGTACGTAAAGGTAAAAACAAAGGCACTATAGATTTTGCTCACGAGGTATTTAAAGAAATTGAAAGCCGCTCTGAGCAAGGGTGCTGGGCACTAAAATATGATATAGAAAAATTTTTTAGCAACATGAACCATCGCGTTTTAAAAAATGCTTGGGCAAAGTTGCTTGACAACACAACATTACCTACTGATCATTATAGTGTATTTAAAGCTGCAACTAAATTTTCATTCATTTATCGCGATGACCTCCGTCTAAAATCACATGACTTTAATAGGCGTGCTGGTTTTGATGAACGTTACCTTGCGGAAATAAGAAAAACGAACGTATCGGCATTTTTTTACGATCCAGTCGATTTTCGGAACACTTTGAAAGAAGGTAAACTAAAGGTTCACAAAAACAATTTTAGAAACAAACAGGGTGAGATGGTAGGCATTCCCCAGGGATTACCGATAAGTGCGACATTGGCAAACCTATACCTTTTAAGCTTCGATAAAATTATGCTTGACGAGGTTGTTGTAAAAAGGCAGGGGTTCTATCGACGTTATTCCGACGATATCATTATAGTGTGTAGCGAGGAACATAAAAAAGCGATCATGGAATTGGTCGACAATACTTTGGAGGACATTGAATTGAACGTAAGCCCTGGTAAAAACGAGGAATATTTCTTTTCGAATAAAGATGTTCGGGGCGTTTCAAAATTAACCTCACAACTGTGGCAAAATGGGCGATTTTTTGACAACCGTCCCTTGACGTATTTAGGGTTTGAATTTTATGGAAATAAAACTTTAATAAAATCTGCTAACTTATCGAAGTTCTATCGGCGGATGATTTTGGCTGTGAAAAGTCGAACAAAGCGCGCATATGCATCAGCTTATGGCAATCAAACGATCAATACTGCTCTTTTCAATCGAAGGCTCTATAGATTATACACCAATATTGATCTTGACAAAAAATCAATTACGCGCAATTTTAAATCTCTTGTTCCAAATCAATTTGGAGATTATGTTTATAGGGTTCAAAAGAATGAAGGTGAATTTAGAAGTAATTATTTTAAATACGGAGAGCGAGCAAGCGAAATCATGGGTACTAATTCTATTGTAAAACAGACAAGGAGGCATAGAACCATTTTTAAACAAGCGGTTCAGAAGTACGCTAAGATTTATTCACAACGCTATAAATTTTAAATGTTTATTGATTTTCTCTGTTCAAAAAAAGGCATTACTATATAGCATTTTGCCTAATTTGAACCAATTTCATTTTAGGTCCAAATTAGCCAATCTCTTTAAATCATAAAAGAAATGTTGTGTTATAACTAAAGTCTGCACCACAGCAAAAAAGAAGGTCATTTTTCGATAAGAAAATGGCCTTCTTTCTGTTTAAAGGCATCTTTTTCTCTCCAACTAAATATTGATTGACTTTCTCTTTGCACTGTATTTAATTAAACAGCCTTACTTCCATTTAAATACCTCATTAACAATATATTAATAATTCACTAACAAATTGTTTATGATATATATTATTTGTAAGTTTATGTAACCAATTGCATTATTTATGGTGATAAAATTTTAGGCATTATTTTGTCTTTACCTGGCTCTTTTACCAAGAAGTTGTCGCCCGCCAAATAAAACCGCTACCAGACGAAGTAAAGCCTTATATCATATTAAACCTTAAGCATTATGAATAAGATTTTAGTTTTCGCAGCTTTATTTAGCTTCCTGATTTTTGGATGTAAGAAAAAAGATAAGCCGTCCGAGGCAGGCCTCTCGGGTGTATATGAACTTGAAAAACAAGTGCTTGATCGAGGAGGCAAAGACTCTGTTATTAAACGAACGCAAATTAAAATCTACACAGATCATAATTATTTATACGCCAGTATAGTTCCTGATTCATCTGTTGGATTTGGTGTGGGCACTTATACACTTGACTCGGCTAACCGACTTAAAGAACATAGTATTTACACCAGCAGAGCGCTCGACTCATCCCTAACGTATAATCTTGAGGTTACAAAAAAACCTGATGGTTATAGCCAAGTGATTCCCGACTTTGCCACGGTAAAAGGTATAAAATATGCATTGAAGGAAGATTATAAAAAACTCCCACCGGCGGATAGCTCAGTACTTGACGGCTTGTGGAAAATGGAAAAAACCTACACGATAAAAGGCAAAGACACAATCCCAACTGATGTAACGCAGTATAAAATATTTTGGGGAGGGCATTTTATTTTCGTCCACAGGCTCGCTCAAAACAAGGAAAAAACCATCTTTAAAAATGGGTTTGGCACCGGGGTATTTACTTTTAGTAATGATACGCTTAGGGAAGAAGAGCAAATATCAAATTACCGGCTTCTTCAGGGTAACAAATTTACTGTTAAAGTTACGATGAATGGTCATGACCAATATACCCAGGTGATTAATAGTGCTACAAATGGCCAATCTGTAGAAATCTACAAGCGAGTCAAATAAAAATTCTTTATTTAATCTTGTGTCACTGGTTCGATCCCTGTTGGTACCACAGAAAAAGAAATCCTCTAAGTTAACGCTAAGAGGATTTTTTGCTTCTTGCAAATATCAATCTATTTTCAGTAACTTTGTATTTCAAAGTACTTTTATAAACATAAATTACAGGTAATCATGCGCGTTTCTACCATACTCGATCAATTGCACTCTTTGGCAAAAGGAAATAAATGGGTGCAGCTTTTTGCTACTTTTAACAGGATAATGCTGGCGGCCGGTTTCTTTATTGCCGGTAGTGTTAAAATTATGGGTGAGCGGTTCGCCAGTGGTTTATCGGCCAACCAACCAATGGGCCATTATTTAGAAGCGTTGCACCATACAGGTTATTATTACACTTTTATTGGCATTTTGCAGGTTGCAGCCGCTATCCTGTTATTGATTCCCCGTACTCGGCTCCTCGGGGCGTTAATTTATTTTCCTATTATACTGAACATCTGCATACTGGCATACGCCGTCAGGTTTGAAGGCACCCGCATCACCACCTTAATGGTACTTGCCAACTTATATTTGCTGGGTTGGGATTATGACCGTTTAAAATTCATTTTGCCATTCAAGCAAAAAAGCAGCGATACAACGCAACCCGAAATGCAGAGTAATAAGTTTCCGTTCATGTTTTTTGGAGGCGTTTTTGCAACAATAGCCGCGGTAATAGTAATTAACCAGTTCATATATGATATCCGTCCGGGCAATTCATTAATGGAATGCAATAATGGATGTACCGGAAATGCCAAACCGGAGGCTTGTAAGGTTTTTTGCGACTGTGTGCACAACCTGGGTAAACCACTGGACAGTTGCCTGGCCCAATATGATAAAGTTCCGGTTAAAACTATCCAGACATCGGGCACAGGCAATCCAAAACATAGCAGGTGAGCAATGATTGTTATTTCTATCATTGCCTCACCAAGCATCCCATGCTGTTGTACGGCCGGTGATTTGTATGTAATAATATTGGATTAATTAGATCGATTTTTAGCACCAAATTTGTCGTTTTAGCCGTATTTTTGAATATGTGGCATCCTTTTTATGCCGCCGGCTATGAAAAAGAAGACGGAAAAGAAGTATATAATTAAGACATGGCGAACCATGAAACGCCATCTCCGCTCTTTTGTCGAAAACGGCGAACAGGAAGATTTGCATCGTTTTCGCACCGGGGTAAAAAAACTACGGGCGCTTTTGATCTTGGGAGACAGCGCGGCAAAGGATGTTGCGCTGGAGAAACGCTTCAAACCTGTTCGTAAGATATTTAAGCAGGCCGGCGAAATCAGGAATGCCTATATAAACCAGGAATTGGGCAAAGCAGTTGGTGAAAACACCGATTTTATCCGGGAGCAAGAGCAAATCATGAAAATCACCACCCGGGCATTTAACACCGATAAGGATCAGCACCGGGCTTGGCTCCGAAAAACACGCCGCAAACTGCTGAAGCAGATCAGGCCGATCAGTAAACATCACCTCTCCCTATATTACAGGCAACGACTGGAAATTATTGCTGCAGCCTTAAGCCGCCCCCGTTTTAATGAGGAATTGCATACCTGCCGTAAACAACTGAAGGTACTTCTTTATAATTACCCCCTCGCTGGCCCAGAACTGGACCTCACTTTTAATGAACCTTATCTTGACCTGGTGCAGGCAGCCATCGGCGACTGGCATGACAATGAACTGGCCATCGCACTTCTTTCAACCACGGCGGATACCCGGAACAGCAAAGAGACACTCAAAGGACTAAAGAAGCAGGCCACCGTGCTTGAAAGACAACTCACCACACTCACCAGGAATTTCCGCGAACAGGCAAGTCCACCGGCCGCAATTTAACTATAGCGTAAAGATGTAAAAAAGTACAAATTCGAATTACCCTATTATAGGACACCTATAAAAATCGGGCTGTTGACATATACAAATGGCTTAAGAAATCGGTGTTGTATGTTAACATTTGCCTGCTGGCATATATTGAGTGCAAAGCCTGATGCCTTAATTGATGGAAAAGCACAACTTCAGACCCTCTCTTCTTCTTTTTTCGGAGGTGGCTATTAACGCTGTTTCGTTTTTTTAGCGGTAACACGAAGAAAAAGTCGATCCCATCCGGGCCTCACTTTCTACCCAAATGCGGCCCCCATGCCGTTCAATAATCTCTTTGGTAATATATAACCCCAAGCCCAGGCCAGTAATGCTACTGTTTACATCTTTTGCACGATAAAACTGGCTGAATATGTGGCTGATATTTTCCTCATTGATGCCCATACCGTAATCTTTAACAGATACCTGAATTTCCGTTTCTGACCTTTTTGCTGATACTTCAATTCTATCAGATTCCGGCGAATATTTGATCGCGTTGGTGACCAAATTGGTTAGTACCTGATCCAGCCTCATTTTATCCCCTTCTAAAATCATTTCTCCACTTTCTTCGAAATAAATTTCATGTGATGTGTATGCTTCCAGGATAGCTTCAAGGTTTTCTTTGATAAGCTCCGCAAAATCAAATTCTTCAAAATAAAACTGCAATTTTCCGGATTGTATTTTTGAGATATCAAACAAGTCATTGATCAGGGCATTCAGCTTTTTTAACTGGGTTATTGCTTTTGCAACAAAAGGCTGGTGTACATCAATTACCTTTCGTTCCAGCAGTTGTAAAAAACCGCTCATAGAAGTGAGAGGGGTTCGCAATTCATGGGAAGCCAAAGCGATAAACTCATCTTTTTTCTGACTCAGCTCTTTTACTTCTGTAAACAGCCTGGAATTATCGAGTGCCACTGCCGCCTGGGAAGCCAGGCTAACCACGATGTCTTCATGCTCCTGCAGGAAAACCCCAGCTTCCGGGTGACCAAAGAATAAGCCACCAACAACATTGCCTGAACTGCTTATAACCGGCACGGCCAGGTAGCTTACTACCGGCAGATGCCCCTCGGGCATTCCAAAATACGGCGCATTTTGTCCATACCTGGGGTCTTTCGTTATATCATCTACCCTTAGTACGCCTTCAACGCTAAATGTGTGATGGAAAACTGCCGTATTCCGGGGCATTCCGAAATTTTCAAATGCCTCTTTTGGTGCGCCCGACAAAGAGTACAACATATAGGCTTCGCCGTCCTGATTGATGGTATTATAAAAAAATACGCCAAAAGTGGCACCGGTAATTTGTGTAGTGGCATCCGTTACTTTTTGCAGAATAGATTCGGTATCAAGTTTCTCCGAAATGGCTTTCCCTATAGTATTCAGGATCTTCAATTTTTCCGCCTGGTGTCGGATAGCCGTTTCGGCTTTTTTTGCGGCTGTAATATCCCTGGCGATCTTTGATGCACCAATAATGGTTCCATGCCGGTCCTTTACCGGTGAAACTGTAAGAGATATATCAATGGCGCTTCCATTTTTGTGCAGCCTAACTGTTTGAAAATGATCAACTTTATTACCGTTCCTGATGTTTTTAATGATGATATCCTCTTCGGACAGCCTGTCACGAGGAATGAGAATAGATATATGTTTACCGATAGTCTCTCTTTCCTGGTAACCAAAAATCTTTTCGGCACCACCGTTCCAGGTAGTGATGATCCCGTTAAGGGTTTTGCTAATAATGGCATCATCAGAATTTTCAACAATTGCAGCCAGCATGCCCCGTTTCTCTTCTGTCTCTCTTTCGTCAGTCACATCACGCATAATGTGTGATGCTCCAATAACCTCCCCTCTTCATTTTTTATTGGGGAAATGGTAAGTGATACCGGAAAATCGACATGTAGTTTGTCGTTGCGGACAGTATATAAGTGGTTTACTCTTTCACCTGACCATACACGTTCAAGAATAGCCAGTTGTTCCTGACGGACGCTTTCGGGGATCAGGCCAAGGATGTTCTGCCCTAACAACACCGGGGCCGGGCATCTAAACATTTTTTCAGCAGCCGTATTGCAATTTAAAATAATATAGTCAAGATCATGGCTCAATACCGCATCTTCCATTCCTTCAAAAATGGCGGTTAGTGTGAAGAGGTCAGGTAATAAGTTATTCTTCATGAAAAGCTATCTTCTTTTTGCGCTGTCTGTAAATATCCGTCTTATGTAGATGTGTGGTTATCCATCTTATCTAATCATTGAAAACTCAACAGGCCGTTTCGATGCAGGAGTAACAGGGATTGGCAAAAAAGGTTTTAATAACTGTGTATGCGGCGTTATCTTGTTATACAATAGCTAACGTTTATTCCTTCGTTAATGATCAGAAAATAAAACCTATGAATGCTGTTGCTTGCGTTTATATTCACTTGGCGTACAGCCATATTTTGCTTTAAAAACCGTGGAGAAATAGTTTGGCGTAGAGAAACCCACCATATAGGTTATTTCGGATATCGGATACCCTTCATTCATTAACAAATATTTCGCTTTTTTTAGCCGGCGGTTTAATATGTAATCAGAGATGCTGCAGCCAAGCAACGCTTTAACCTTTCGGTAAAGCTGGATTCTTGAAACACCTATCAGTTTACATATTTCATCAACGCTAAAGTTTTCATTCGCTAAATTCTGTTCTACAATACCCGCAAAATCATTCAGGAATTTTTTGTCAAGGGCTTTTGATACAGGTACAGTTGATTTACTTACATCGCTGGTAAAATGTTCTTTAAGTGTTGCCCGGCTTTTGATCAAATTCTTCACGGTCGCGAGTAAATAATCAAAATTAAATGGCTTAACAATGTAGGCATCGGCCATGCAAGTAATCCCATCTATCTGTTGTTCAACACTGCCTTGTGCCGTTAAAAGAATAATAGGGATGTGCGAGGTACGTACATCAGTTTTTAGTTTTACTGTTAACGTTTTGCCAGACATCCCCGGCAGCACCACATCAGATATGATCAGGTCCGGAACACGCTCAAAGGTTTCATTTAATCCGCTTGTGCCATTATCCGCTGTAAATATCTCATAAGTAGCTCCCAGTTTTTCACTCAGGTAGCTCAGCAGGTCTTTATTGTCTTCGATGATCAATATGGATTGCTCCCTGGGCGTGCCGAATATTTGCCCTTCATCGGCCACTGACACAGGTGTAGCCAGGTCTGTAACATAAATTTTTGCCCGCTCTTCAAGATCTGTTTGTTTTGCATTAACGTGCTCCTGGGCAGTTTGGTCAAAATGACCATTTCCCAATAGCAGGTTAATGGTAAAAGTAGTTCCTTCCCATTTTTTACTCTTAACTTCGATACTGCCATGATGCAGGGATACGATTTCTTTTGACAGTGCAAGCCCTAATCCGGATCCTCCCGAAGAGCTGTTTTCGGCCTGGTAGAACTGCTCAAATACATGGGTGGTGTCCTGCGGCTCCATACCTATCCCGTTATCCTGGATGGCGATATCAACAGAGTTATTATCTCTGTTTTTGAAACTCACCTGGATACGGCCATTGTCGCTGGTAAACTTCAGCGCATTAGCTATGATATTAAAAAACACCTTATCTAACAGGTTAACATCATACCAAACAATTATCTGTTGCTCATCGCTTACCAGGCTCAGGCTGATATTACGCTTCTGGGCATTTTCCTGAAAGCTGGTGATGATCTCCCGGGCAAATTCAACAATATTATTGGGTGATACATTGATCTGTTGTTTATCGTATTCTATTTTACGGTACTCAATCAATTGGTTAATCAGGCGCAGCAAACGGTATACATTTTTATGGATCAGTTTCAGGCTTTTCCCGGCAACCAGGTTTAGCTTTTCATTACTCATCATATCTTCTACCGGCGAGAGGATAAGTGTGAGCGGCGTACGGAATTCGTGAGAAATATTAGTGAAAAATTGCAATTTAGCCTCCGTAGCTACTTCAGCCTTTGCCGACATCTCGATCAGCTGGTTACGCTGTTGCAGAATTTCATTATTTTTTGCCTCCAGGCTTTTGTTGATCTTCCGGTTTTCCATGAGCCAGTAAAATGCAAGACCGCCAAAAACAATAGCTAACACCAGCGACATTACAATTACATTTAAAACCAATTGCTGGCTGTTGTACACCTCACGCTGCTCAGTCAATAATGATCGTTGCCGTTCAATATCTTTCTGCTGACTGCTGATCTTGCTCCATTGCATTTTCATTAACTGTACATTGGCAGAGTCAATAACAACCGACTGTAGCAGGTTTTCCCTTGCGAACGACTCTTTGTTCAGGATCCTGAAAGCGGTCATAATTGCTTCTTTACCCCCTGCAGGATATAGCATACTGGCATTGATAGTTTTTGAAGCAACCATTTGCAGGCCACCTCCATGTCCGGGCAAGGCATCAACTCCCAATACTTTGGTGCCATGAATTTTAAATTTGTCAAGCACCTCTCTGGTCCCGAGGGCCATTACGTCGTTATGTGCAAATATTACATCTGCATTTTTTATAACAGGCGCTATCCTGGTCAATTGTTTTTTAGCGCTATCCTTTAACCAATCACCATATATCCTGTCTGTTATATTAATATCAGTGTATTTCCTTAAACCGTCGGAAAAGCCGCGGTCCCTCTCAATAGCCGGAGACGAGCCGGGCAGCCCCATAACTTCTACAACGTTCCCCCTTCCCTTTAAAAGGGCACCTGCATATTCACCCGCCATTTTACCTATCTGGTAATTATCCGCACCAACATAAGCTGTATATAAAGCTGATGATGTTTTACGGTCGATCACAATTACCGGGATACCTTTATTGTACGTTTGCTCCACTATCCCGGTGAGGGGCTGCGCTTCGTTGGGTGATATGATCAACAGATCGACGCCATCGTCCAGCATTTTTTTCACCTGTTCAACCTGTTTGCTGCTGTTACCGTCCGCATCGGCATAAATAAACCGGGCGTCAGGGTGTAATGAAAGTTCCATCCTCATTTCATCAAGCATCGTGCGACGCCAGAGATCAGAACCAATACATTGCGAAAACCCTATCGTATACTGTGATGTTTTATCAGCCCGCTTACAACCGGCAGCAATAAGCATCATAAAACCGATCAGTAGGATACCGGTCCTTATGTTTTTTGCATGCCACTTATTAAGCAAGGTCATAAGCTCAGATTATTTGGAAGAAAAAGGTAATAAAACAGGGTTAATTATTGGTTTATTTTTTCCCTTTTAGGATTAAACAAAGTAAAGATATCTATAAACGTTCCTGAAAAACAAATTTATAGGGCCGGGCAACCTACCTCACAACCGGAGTGATGTAACCAAATTGAAAGTAACAGGTAACATAAACGAATATTTCAATTTCAAATTTCGCATTTTTTATTTTATCTAACTGTAAACCAATAAGATAAAACAAGATTGATTTTTATACTTTATTGATACAAAATCAATAACCCTCACATGGCCCATTACCCTACTTTGGCCTCAATAAATCCAATATAACACCTTTTATAATTATTATGAGAAAACACTCCGTCCTGGCCTGGTCCATGGTCGTGGCCCTTGGTGGCTTCCTTTTCGGGTTTGATACCGCTGTAATATCGGGCGCTGAAAAATCTATCCAGCAATTCTGGCACCTATCCGTAGTGGAGCATGGGTTCACGATTTCTATCGCACTAATAGGAACAGTCATCGGGTCATTGTTAGGAGCCCGGCCTTCAGATCTGTTTGGCCGTAAAAACACGCTTTATTTTGTAGCTGCGGCATATTTACTATCATCATTGGGCACTGCACTGGCCGATAGCTGGTATGCATTTCTGGTTTTCAGACTGCTGGGCGGTCTTGGTGTTGGTATCTCATCGGTTACCGCGCCTATCTATATTTCAGAAGTTTCACCTGCTGACCGCCGGGGCAGGCTGGTGGGCCTGTTTCAGTTTAATGTGGTGCTGGGCATTCTGATATCATATCTGTCCAACTACCTTATCAGCCAGGTTGGCGAAACTTCATGGCGATGGATGCTTGGCGTACAGGCTTTCCCTTCGGCTCTGTTTTTAATACTGATCTACTTTATACCTGAAAGCCCGCGCTGGCTTATTCTTAAAAAGGGCGAAATGGAAAAGGCCCTCGGGATCTTACGGATCATTAATCCGCTTAACTGTGAACAGGAGCTGGCATCTATCAAACACTCAACTTTAAATGATACTGCTTCCGGCGGCAACCTCTTCTCGGGTCAATATAAAACGCCTATAATATTAGCTGTGCTGTTCGCCTTTTTCAACCAGGTTTCGGGTATCAATGCTATTATTTATTATGCACCCCGCATATTTGAAATGGCAGGTTTAGGTGCTCATTCATCATTACTGTCAACAGTTGGCCTGGGGGCTATCAACTTTGTATTCACGCTCATCGCTATTAATGTGATAGATAAAGTTGGGCGCCGTATCCTGATGCTCATCGGCTCGGCTGGCTTAATCATTTCCCTGTTCCTGGTAGCCTATACCTTTTACTCAGGAAACATGAGCGGCTTTGCCGTTCCCGCTTATATGATGCTGTTCATTGCATTCTTTGCGTTTTCGCAGGGGGCAGTTATCTGGGTATTTATCTCGGAGATATTCCCAAACCAGGTACGTGCAAAAGGCCAGACACTGGGCAGCTCAACCCATTGGATCATGGCGGCATTGATCGCTTTCTCCTTTCCATATTTCGCCGAAAAGCTTGGCGGAACAATAACATTTTCCTTTTTCGGCACCATGATGATATGCCAGCTAATTTTTGTGTGGAGGTTGATGCCCGAAACAAAAGGCAGATCGCTGGAGCAAATTGAAACTAATATGGTAATGCATTAATCAGGATCTGCAATGATGAACTTACATACAAATACCTTAACACCGGCCATTTGCTACGGCGAAATACTTTGGGATGTTTTGCCGGATGGCCCGCAGCCCGGCGGGGCATTGCTGAATGTATCGTACCACCTTAATAAACTGGGTATGCCCGCCAGCCTGGTAAGTAAAATTGGTAATGATCCCGATGGCCAAAAGCTTGAAAACCTGCTCGATAACTGGGGCATAAAAAAGCACCTGCTGCAAACTGACACCGAACACCCAACCAGCCAGGTAATCGCCAAAATGAATAATGGCAACGAGGTATCCTACGAGATTATTTTTCCTGTAGCCTGGGACTTTATTAATGACAGCGAGCATATTAAAACACAGATCAGGCCGTCAACCTATTTCGTTTTCGGCAGCCTTGCGTCAAGGAACAACGTATCGCGTAATACCTTGTTTGAGCTGCTGGAAAGCGATGCTATCAAAGTATTCGACATTAATTTGAGGCCGCCCTTTATAAGCCGTGACCTGCTGGCCGATCTGCTGCACAAAGCCAACATCGTAAAATTTAACCAGGCCGAGCTTGAGATGGTGCAGGGCCTGTTCAGAGGTTCGTTCTGGAAAGAATCGGAACAGATCAAATTTATCCAGGATCATTTTAACATACCCGAAATCATAGTTACCAAAGGCGAGTTTGGCGCTTCCTATTACAAAGAAGAAAAAGCTTATCACATTGCCGGGCGCGAGGTAAAAGTAAGCGATACCATAGGCAGCGGCGATTCCTTTTTAGCGGCATTCATAGCCAACCATTACCGTGGCGAATCACCAGAAATTTTATTAAAAAATGCAATAGCGATGGGCGGCTTCATTGCAACGAAGAAAGGAGGTTGTCCGGATTATAAAATCAAAGAATACCAAGACTTTATAAACAAGATGTTTTAACCAACCAATTACACTTAAACAAAAATCAATGAGAAAATTATTACTTATTTGTTCCTTTCTTATACTGCTCATAAGTGAAGGATATGCACAATCCCGGACCATAAGCGGGACTGTGTTAGATAACTCCTCGAAACCTATAGACGGAGTTACCATTGTGGTTGTTGAAACCCAAAAATCAACGCTATCAGATGCCAGCGGAAAGTTTAGCATCAATGTAAAAAACGGCCAGTCGGTGCGGTTTTCGTACGTAGGCGCCAAACCAATAGTAATAACTATTACTGCCGACACCAAAACGCTTGATGTAATATTTAAAGATGCCGAAAACAAGCTGAATGAAGTAGTTGTTACCGGTTACACTTCTGAAAGAAAGAAGGATTTAACAGGCGCAGTTGCGGTTGTTGATTTGGCACCGGTAAAAAACAATAGTTCGGGAAATACCATGCAGGCCTTACAGGGGCGTGTTGCCGGTTTATATATTGAAAAAGATGGCTCGGCAAATGGAGCAACCAGCAGGATCCTGATCAGGGGCGCCAATACTTTGGGCAACAATAACCCGCTGTATATTATTGATGGAATCCCAACCACCAGGCCGGAAGTATTTCAAAACCTGTCGCCTTCAAATATTGCATCAGTTCAGGTATTAAAAGATGCCTCATCCGAATCAATTTATGGTTCACGCGCATCTAACGGCGTTGTCATCGTTACAACAAAAAACGGCGGCAACACCGAGGGCAAGGTACAGTTTCAGTTCAATAACAGTACTTCAATCCAGTCCGAAAAATCGTTACGGTTTAAAATGCTGAACTCGGTAGACAGAGGCAGGGCCTTGTGGCAAGCTTCAGTTAACGACGGACAGGACCCCGCCGCGGGTTATGGAGAGATCTATAACTTTGATTGGAATAATAATTTCAGTAACCCTGTTTTAAACAGCGTTACGCCTAAACCGTTTGTAGGAGGCGACCCCAACACTCCCGCCGGCGATACCGACTGGCAAAGCGTATTATATAAAACAGCCTTTGTCTACAATAATGATTTCACGGCTTCGGTAGGCAACAAAAACTCTTCTATCCAAATAAATTTTGGAAACATCAAAAACACCGGCCTTGTGCGTTTTACCAAATACGGCCGTACCACCGGTAGCATTAATGCCATAACGCGGCCTTTTGATGGCAAAGTTACCTTCGGCGTCAATATAAAAATCACCAACTCAAACGAAACTCTTACCACAACGGACCTGGGTGGTGCTACTACTCCATTCCTGGCGGTTACGCTGGCACCAACCATCCCGGTATATCAAAAAGATGGAGTAACCTACGCCGGCGAATCAGGGGCTGGTTACTCTGACAGGAACAACCCACTGCACATGCAGGACCTTGCCAAATGGAATAACGCCAACAGGTTAAACACATTCGGCAACGTATTTTTAGAAGTACAGCCCATTAAGAATTTATACTTCCGGTCAAATTATGGTGCCGATAATGCAGACTACCTGAGCAAGGTAATTACACCAACTTTTTCGGAGGGTGCATTAAACCGCACTACCAACAGCTTATTTTTTGATCAGAACCATTATCTAAGCACCACGCTTTCTAACACTTTGAGGTACAGCTATGATTTGAATAGCAAGCATCATTTTAAAATATTAGTTGGTACAGAGTATATTAAAACCTTTACTGATTTTCAAACAACCTTAAAACAGGGATATACAATCCAAACAGAAGATTATTTTACGTTGGACGCCGGCACGGGAAATACCATAGTTACCGGCAGATCAATAGGTAATAGCCTATTTTCGCAATTCGGTCGTTTTGATTACAATTACGCCGGCAAATATTTAGTGTCGGCTACCGTTCGGCGCGACGGTTCATCAAGGTTCGGTACCAACAACCAATATGGTATTTTCCCTTCCGCCTCAATCGGCTGGAAAATAGACCAGGAAAACTTCTTGAAAAACAGCAGTATATTCTCTGAACTTAAGTTAAGGGCCGGCGTAGGCCGGGTAGGTAACCAGGAAATTGGCGACCTGTCGCGTTACTTGCTTTACAACACACGATACGGCACTACCCAAAACCAACTTACGCCAGGCTTTTGGGAACAATATATGAACGTTGGTACCGCATATTCATTATCCGGCGCCAATACAGGAGCGCTGCCATCAGGCTTCGTTCAGACCCAGGCAGCAAACCCTGCCCTTAAATGGGAAACAACCGACGAGACTAAACACGGGGTTGGACTTTGCTATATTAAACGGCAAAATCTCGGGTTCATTCGATTATTTTACCCGGAAAACCACCGGCATCCTGATTACTCCTCCGGTTGCGTCCGCACTGGGTGAAGGACAATCTAAAACCGTTAACGGTGCATCAAAAACCAATAGAGGCTGGGAGTTTTTATTAACCTACCACGGTCAACGGTCAGGAGATTTTAATTACAATGTGACTTTAAACTTCTCTCATTTCAGGGATAAGATCACCGATTTACCGGAGAACGTTAGACCAGCTTACCCGGGCAATATAGACAATACCATCATAGGGCATTCACAGTTTGATATATTTGGTTATAAAACCAATGGACTTTTCCAATCACAGGCCGAAGTTGATGCTGCCCCAACGCAAATCGGCGCAGGTCCTGGCAGGATCCGCTATGTAGACATCAATCACGATGGAAAAATTGATGCCAACGATCAAACCTGGATAGGGACTACTTTACCGACTTTAGAGTACGGCGCAAGAATTGATCTCACCTATAAAAAATTCGACCTCTCTATATTCGGATCAGGTGTTGCCGGCCGAAAGGGGTTTGACGTATATACTCTGTTTAACAATTTGATGCACAGCCGCGAAAACGTTGGCCCCGGCGTATTTGATGGCTGGACGCCGCAGCATACCAACACCAATGTACCGGCATTAACGTTAAAAGACAATAACAACGAAGGCCGTACTTCCGATTACTTCATTGTAAACACCTCTTATTTCAAATTAAGGAACCTTCAACTTGGATACACCATTTTACCTAAAGCTGTATTTACCAGGTTAAGGGTGTTTGCCATGGCCGAAAACATCTTTACTGTAAAAAGCAGCAAGTACCTGAGCCCAGATCCTGAGCGGATTGACCTCAACCCTATCCCAATTCCACGGATCTTCAGCTTTGGCGTCAATGCATCATTTTAACGAAAAAAATCATTCAATATGAAATCGAAAATATTAGTAACAACTATTTTATCGGGGCTAATAATTTTTAGTTCCTGTAAAAAAGCATTAGATTATACTCCAAAGGGTGTATTATCTCCTTCAGATTTAAAATCACCGGCTGCCGTTGAAGGTTTGGTAACCGCAGCTTATGCAGCTATCGGGAATGGCGATATGATAGGGCCAATATATAGTGACTGGGCTTATGGCAGCGTCCGTTCAGATGATGCTTATAAAGGTGGCGGCGGCACAGGAGATGTTGGCGAAGTTGATGCTTTGGAACATTACAACCTGGTAACGCCCTCGATGGATTCGTTTATGTCACGCACCTGGAAAAATTTGTTTAAATCTATTTCAAGGGCAAATGTGGCGATTAGGGCAGTTAACTCCCTTTCGGATGCTGAATTCCCAAACAAAAAGATCCGTTTGGCCGAATTGAGGTTTTTGCGGGCACATAGCTATTTTACTATGAAATTGCTATATAAAAACATCCCTATTTTTGATGAAACCGCGACTCCTGCCGACATCCTGAAAGTTTCAAATACTTTATCAAATGACGATTCATGGAATAAAATTGCCGCTGATTTTCAATATGCAGTTGATAATTTGCCGACGACTCAACCCGATCTGGCCAGGGCCAATAAATTAAACGCTCAGGCTTATTTAGCCAAATTAAGATTGTACCAGGCCTATGAGCAGGATGATAAACACCATGTGATCAATATCAATAAAACAAGGTTACAGGAGGTTGTTACACTTACGCAAGCAGTTATCGCATCCGGTAAATATTCCTTAAGTGCAGATATTGCTGATAATTTTTTACCCGAAACAGAGAACGGACCGGAATCGGTATTTGCCATACAATTTACAATCAATGATGGTACTACCGCCGGGCGTTTAAATTTTGAAGATGGCTTAAACTATCCGCACGGGGCACCTCAATACGGCTGCTGCGGGTTCCATGCTGCAAGTCAGAATTTAGTAAATGCCTATACAACTGATGCCAATGGTTTACCTAACTTTGATACATTCAATAACAGCATAGCCGATCTGTCAAAAGTTACTGTAGATACCAGGTTAGACCATACTGTTGGTATAGACGGGCATCCGTATAAATATGATAACACCAAACCTTTTAGTAACAGTTGGGTGCGTGACCCGGGAGTTTATGGCAACTTTCATACCATGCGTAACCAGCAGTTAGCTACAAGCGCATCTTATTTTAAACTGGGACCGTTTATGGGCTCGGCAAAAAACTATGATATCATCAGGTATGATGACGTTTTATTAATGCAGGCCGAAGCTTATATTGAGTTAGGGCAACAGGCAAGTGCGCTGCCATTAATTAATCAAATCAGAAACAGGGCGGCAGCCAGTACGGGGCGGCTTAAAAAGCTGGATGGAACTTTCCCTTCATCCTACAATGTAAAACCATACAGCCCGGTAAACTGGACACAGGAATATGCCCGTAAAGCTTTGCAATGGGAAAGGCGATTGGAATTTGCTACCGAAGGGGCACGTTTCTTTGACTTAGTTAGATGGGGAATTGCAGAAACAACTTTAAACGACTACATTAACGTGGAAAAAGTTAGGAGACCATTTTTAGCAACGGCTAAATTTACTGCCGGAAGAGATGAATACCTTCCGATTCCGCAATCGGAGATTACGTTCACCAACGGTTTATATAAACAAAACCCTGGCTATTAAACTATAATTAAACAACGGAACCCTGGCCTGATAACTCAGGCCGGGATTCCCTTTTTATACCAAATACCATAAGTTTTTGCATACCCTGCCAAATGTATAACCTATTAAAAGCTTAAATTATGAAAACAAAATGCGGCACATTAATACTGCCTCTCCTTATTGCTTTAAATTGTATTTGTAAGGCCCAGGATTCCTCCCCAAAACCTTATGCCGATGAGCATCGCCCCCAGGTACACTTTTCACCGGCCCAACATTGGATGAATGATCCAAACGGTATGGTTTATTATAACCATACTTATCATTTATTTTTCCAGTATTATCCTAAAGACATTGTATGGGGACCAATGCACTGGGGGCATGCGGAAAGTAAGGACCTGGTCCATTGGAAACAGTTACCTATCGCTTTATATCCTGATAGCCTTGGATATATTTTTTCTGGTAGCGCTGTTGCCGATTCCAATAATACAACCGGGTTTGGTAAAAATGGCAAAATACCCCTGGTGGCCATATTCACCCATCATGATCCTAAAGGAGAAAAAGAGGGCACCGATAAGTTTCAAAACCAAAGCCTTGCCTATAGCCTGGATGGCGGCGGCACATGGACTAAATATAGCGGCAACCCGGTTTTGAAAAACCCAGGAGTCCGGGATTTCCGCGACCCCAAAGTGATGTGGTATGCCCCGGAGAAAAATGGGTAATGACCCTTGCAACACAAGATCATATCTCCTTCTATTCGGCCCCTGACCTGAAAAACTGGAAAAAAGAAAGCGAATTCGGTATCAAAGCAGGTGCGCACGGTGGCGTATGGGAATGCCCCGATCTGTTCCCGCTAAAAATGAACGGAAAAACCTACTGGATCCTGATCGTAAACCTTAACCCCGGCGGGCCTAACGGCGGTTCGGCAACGCAATATTTTGTAGGAAATTTTGACGGGAACAAATTTAGTCCACTTGATTCAAATACCAGGTGGCTTGACTACGGTCCCGACGAATATGCAGGCATTACCTGGAGCAATACCGGCAGCCGTAAAATATTTTTAGGGTGGATGAGCAACTGGCAATATGCCAACCAGGTACCTACAAAGGCCTGGCGCAATGCTGCAACCATTCCACGTGAGCTTAGCCTGAAACAAAGCAAAGGCCAAATTTTACTGATATCCAAGCCGGTGACTGAGCTAAAAAATATTGAAGAAAAAACAATTGTGTTAAAGCAACCCTTGGTTAACCGGTCTCTTGATCTTACTTCAAAAATTAATAAGCTCAAAAGCCGGTATGTCTTAAAAATGAGTTTTGCTACCTTAAAAGATTATAGCATCGGGCTGTCAAACCCTAAAGGTGAAGAACTGCTTATTGGTTATGACCCTGCAAAAGATGAATACTATATAGATCGTACCAAAGCCGGAAAAATGGATTTCCAAAAGAATTTTTCGGGCTGTTTTACGGCTCCGCGACTAAGCACAGCTAAAAATTCCGACGTCATTTTGGTAGTCGACAAATCATCGGTAGAGTTATTTGCCGACGGAGGTTTAACCACCATGACTGCAATCTATTTCCCAACCGAAGATTTCAACAACCTTGCAGTTAAAACCACCGGAAAATTAGCCATTAATAATATCAGCATTTCCGGATTGAAATCTATCTGGAAATAACCGGCGACAGTAAGCTCTGAAAGGTTGTTTTCATCCCGAAAACAACCTTTTTCATTTCCGGGCATTTCGGGGCACTTTCTCCAATCGCTTTATCGTATCGTTATATTATAATATTAATATATAATAACCCCCATAAATTCCAGTTTTGCCCCCTATCCATGGAATTTTAAGTATGTTAATTTGTTTCACCAATTAACCAGTACTCTCATTAACTATCGGGAGAAGCACACCTATTAACCTAAAAAATCTTTATTATGAAAAATTTAACTTTTGTTTTAATTGCATTTATTGTGATTACATCGTTTTTTGCATGTAGAAAAGATAATGCAGCCACCGTCAACTCCGCCGCAAATACTTCAGCCAGTCATCTTGCAACTAATACGGTATCATGGGTAAATGTTGTTCCTTCCACCTCCTTTAGCTCGTACAGCACTTATTGGAATGACCTGTATCCCTGGGGATCTGATCATAATGGGTCTGCCCGTATGCGCTCTCAAAATATATCAGTTTCCGGAGGTGTGCTTACACTAACCAGTGCGCCCAGCGGCAGCGTTGGCAACAGCAATAAAGATCCATATTTACCGATCCATTATTATTCCGGGACAGTTTATGCCAAGACCGTACCTGTAGTAACCGACTCCTGGCCTAAGTGGCATTTTAAAGGTGAATTTCAGTGCGAATCACAAACTGGCACATGGCCTGCCTTTTGGGTTACAGGAGCTGACTCATGGCCCCCCGAAAGCGATTTTATGGAATTTAAAGGAAGTGCAACCTGCTGGACAAACACCTACAAAAATGCAAGCGGAGGCTGGTCGAGTGTGGGTACAACTATTTCCAGCCCCGGAAACTGGCACACTTATTCGGTTTATATGACCAAGACCAATGCGACCGACGTGTCCATTGAATACTGGATAGATGGTGTTTTAAAAAGCACCCAAACGGGCGCTAACTTTGTTGGTAAAAACCTGAATATTATTATTGATTACCAAATGGAAGGGTCGTCAGGATCACCCGGTCCTACCGGTACCACTTACATGCGCGCAAGGAATGTAATTGTTGAAAAAAGCGCTACGTTATAGCTTTAACCAAATTATAAGCTTGCTTCTCCGATACCGGTGATATTCCTGGTTCATTAAAACTAAAAAGGGTATGTGTGCGCAAAAGCGAAATACGTGCCCTTTTAGCTATTACTTTCAAAAATAGAAACACACATAATTTATTAAATAAATTAATCAATACTACAATAACTTTTCCCAATTGCAGGTTGAGCGTAGTAATACTATCCATTTTTTTAAAAGCGGATAATATATCTTAACTTATGCAACAATATCATAATTACCAATTATGTTCCGATTACTCTTTATTGATGACAGTAAACTTGACCATATTATACTGGATAAGCTTATTGCAGGAATTGAAGGTTTTAAACCCGTGTCACATAGTTACGACGGTGAAGATGCGTTAAAATCATTGACAGATAACCCGGCGGATTGCCCGGATGTTATTTTTCTGGATATCAGGATGCCCAGGTTTGACGGCTGGGATTTCCTTGAAGGCTTTAGGGACCTGTACCCTGCATTGCCGGTTAAACCACTACTCTATGTATTTTCCTCATCCATCGATCCAACAGACCGTGAGCGCGCGCTTAGCTATAGCTATGTTACCGGCTTTTTTAGCAAACCGGTTTCACGGCCGGTGCTTGATCTGGTATTAGCGGCCTGTGTTGAGCGTTCGAAAACATAAGGATGATTACTCATTTCACAGGTGTTCAATTTTTAAAAGTGTGAACACCTGGTATTTTTCGCCAAAAAATAGCGCTAATAATCAACAACTTACATTTGGTTTAAAATACATCAAACCGTGTTTTGAACAAGTCATCTTTGATAATCAAGCTATTACAAAATAGCATTTCCAAAAGTTGAACAGCTGCTTTTTAAAAAATTGAACACTGACAAGTTTATACCCAACCATCCGTGTTATCATTTTCCACATTTGGCCAGCGGAAGCATCACTCGCGCCAGTTTGGGGTACTTTTTTTAAAACAAAACGCAAACTCCATTTAAATAACAAAACCCGTCATCTCTGCCGGGCCTTGCTTATTTTAAACTTTACTTTTATCTAATTGAACTATAGTTTTAAACTTATATTTCATTACAAATAAGGTGCCCATTTTTTATAAATACCCAGCGCTACCGAATAAGTATCTCCGGTTGTATTCCATTTAAAAGGTTGCTGGCTTTGGTTGGTGTTTACCCATTTCCAGTCAAAAGCGGCGCGTTGCTTATCAAAGGCGTCCATGTCTGGTTCTTTGCCGGTATCAATGGTTTTACGTAGTTCATTAAAAAACAAAATCCAGCGGCCTTTATAGTAAGTGCTGATCATTCCCGACCAATCTTTTGCTGCATAATCGGTTGTAACGTTGCCTTCTCCTCCCCAGGTGGTTATCAGTAGGCGGGCGTTTTTTTCGTAATAGTTTTTTCTTCCGGCGTCGAGCCAAAATCACGGGCTTCTTTTATCCATGCACCTAATAGCAATTCGTGCTGAGTAGCTGTTATACGGTCCACATCGTCGCACAAATCAAGAAACAAGCCGGTGTATTTATTAAACAATTGCTGATTTTTTGAATGGTATGCCCTGCCAACGGAATCCCTTAACGACACAGCGAGGTTTACCAGCACCTGCTTCTCCAGCATAGCCAGGTCTCGTGTATAGTTAGGATTGGCCTTTGATGCTGAATCGGCAAGCAGGAATTGCGGAAAAATATTAGCCAATGCCTGGTAATTGTATTTTCCGAGCCAGGTAAACCCTCCGTTCCCTTTTAACATCGGTTTTGATTGTATGATATTACCAAGCCCTACACCCGAAACATCAGAATTATAAATTACCGGGAGCAGCTTTGTCCAGGTAGCTGCAATAACCGGATCATTATGCCCGCAGCGGCTTTCAGCATATTTTTTTATCCAATCGGCCGGGTCTTTGGCATCGGTATTCCAGGCGTAATCAAATAGCCACTCGAACATAAATTCATTTACGCCAAAACCCTCAAGCGTTGAGCCAATGCCTGTCATTTGCCGGTGGTTTGGGTCATCCTCTGTTGCACTTAAAAGTTTTGCAGTTTTTAAAACCGGAGCGGCTAACTGTGTATTGCCCCCAAAGTTTCCGAGGTAACACCAGATGTATGGTGCATTAAAAAAACCGTCCGTCATGCGCCATACTTCGGTTTGCTCGCAAAAATAGTCCAGTATCATCATATGATTTTGCGGAACAGCCTTTATCATGGCTTCTAATCTTGGGTTGGTCCAGTGTTTACGGTCGTAATAAAATGTCCAGCCCATCTGTATCCAAACAGCTTTAGGGTCTATGCTTTTCATACCGCTGTAAATGGTTGCCGCTGTTTTTGCCAGGTATGATGGCTCCCAGCTTGGTGGGTCCATCTCATTAAAAGGATCTGCCCCGTAATAATGGTCTGTACCCAAAAGTTTTTGCTGTTCACTCAAGTATTCCTTTTGTATCTTAACAAAAAGCGGATCCATCGGGTCAAGAAAATAAGCGTCATTTTCTGCGCCTGTATCATAAGAGCCCAGATCAGTGAGTTTAATATTAGGATATTTCTTTTTCAGGTCTTTTGGCACATGCCCTGCAAAAGCCGGCAAAATGGGGTGCATTCCTAAGGCCCTCTCGCGTGTCAGTATTTTTTTCTGAAGCTCGAACTGCCCGTCTATAAAGCTTTGTGGCAGTGGCCCCTGCCAGCGGTCAAGGTTACCCATACGCTGCCAGGGTAAATGCACGGGGCCGGTAAAAAATGCGCGCGATTGTTCATCCGTCATTCCAAATTTATGCCAAACGCGTTGCCAGATGTATTCCTGCCCGGTTATAGCCAACGGCATGTTAATCCCGTTCATAGCCATCCAGTCTATAAAGTACTGCCAATCGCTCCACTTCCACCAAACCGTGGTGTAGCCAAAAGTGCAATAGTTTAAAAAGAAACGATTATCAAAACGGCAGCGTTCACCTGCCGGAGTGAACGCTTTTGGAAGAACTGCGGGCATTATTACTGAATCTGCAGCATACCATGTTACGGAAACATGGCAAATGTTTTTCAGATAGTAGTTAAACCCTTTAGCCATGGCAATGGTGCTGCTTGCTTTAATAGCTATTTTGTTATCCTCATTAGCGAGGTAAAAAGTATCAACAGTAGCTGTTATAGGCTGTAAATGAAATTCACTCGCTCTGCCATGGGTTACCCGATTTATTAAAGCCTGAGCTTCAGAGATATTAGGGCCGTCATTGGCTTTAGCGGTGTTGAACGGCGACAAAAAAAATGTAAGAACTGAAAGAATTGCGATGGAAAAGTGGTTTTTTAAATACATAGCGGCTATTAAGGCCCTTAAAGTAATAAAATTATTTACCTTACAAAATGCAGCCCTTTAGTTTTCTTTCCTGATGCAAACTATAGCTCGCTCCTTTCCTCCATTTTTTAAATCCGTATCAAACGGACTTTTTGTGAACGGATAAATCGACTGTTTAATAAAACCTTTAGGATACGATGCTTTATGTACACCGGTACCTGCAGGCTAAACTCCGACCTGTGGGTCAGGAGGGCGCAAGCAACATTGGCATTTGCCTGGCATTTCCGTGCCAGTTAAGCTACGCCTCTTTGTTAAAGAAAACCGCGAACCCTACTTAAATAGATCCATCTAAAGCGTCGATTTAGTACAATCCCCAATCACCATCCCTCTTGCAATCTACTCAAACATCCCCTCTTTCAATTTCGCAAAGCTCCCTGCCAAAAAGAATCTCATTCATTAATGAGTATAATAAAATCCTGTGTGTGTCTTTATAGTGATTGAGCGGATAGCGCCGATCATTACACTAAGTCATAAACCTAAAATTTAAGAACTATGAGTTTTTTTACCAAAAAAAGTATTCGGCAAGGTGCCTTTTAGTTTTTTTGCTGCTGGTAGGCATGGGCTATCATGCTGCGGCGCAAAGCCGCCAAATCAGCGGTACTGTCACAGATTCAACCTCCAGGGAACCCCTGCCTGGTGTAACTGTGCAGGTTATTGGCACTACCAATGGCATTCAAACTGATGTAAACGGCAAGTACAAACTAACCGTTAACCCCGGAGCAAAGTTATCTTTCGCTTTTGTGGGCTATAACACGCGTAAAGTGACCATTGGCGATGAGCCTGTTATCAACATTCAGTTATCAGGCAAAAGAAGCGATCTGGAAGAGGTTGTAGTGGTTGCTTACGGTACACAAAAGAAACCATCAGTGGTAGGCGCTATTGCCACAGTTAGTGCAAAAGTATTTGAAGACCGCGGGCCAACCAATAACCCTATTGCCAATTTGCAGGGCCAGGTTCCGGGCATGGTGGTAACCAGGAGCTCGGCGCAACCGGGTCGCGAAAACTGGAACTTCCAGATCCGCGGTGCAACCTCCGTTAACGGACAGGATCCCTTGGTCATTTTGGATGGGGTTGCCCTTAACAATAACAACGAGCTAAACTCTATCAATCCAAATGATATCGACAATATCTCAGTTTTGAAGGATGGCTCGGCTTCAATATATGGTGCCCGTGCAGCTTATGGTGTTGTACTGATCACTACCAAAAAAGGTAAAGCGGGTAAAATGGTGATCCAGTATGACCCTTCTGTGTCTGAGAAATTTTTAGGTCTTCAGCCTAAAATGACAAATATTGACCAATGGGCAAATGGCCTGCTTCAGGCCCGAACAAATGATAATTATGGAGTAGCGCCAACAACCGACCTTTGGTACCAACTGGCCAACTTCGCGCTGGCCAATAAAGGCACGGTGGTACTGGCATCACAGATTCCCGGAAACACCACCGGAAGTATCACTGCAAATTCGTTTTATAACGGCTTGCCTGTGCCGGCATTCCTCGATGTAAAGGAACTTGACTTTATTGATGTATCACTACAACAGTACATATGGGGGAGGGCTACTTCAACACAACACAATTTTTCGGTATCAGGCGGAACAGAAAAAAACACTTATCGTGTTTCGTTAGGGTATTTAAACGACGGCAGCCAGCTCCGGATTGGCAATAACGGTAATCAACGCTATAATCTCAGACTTAATAACGGTTACAGATTCAGCGATAAAGTGCAACTGGAAACCAATATTTCGCTTGAGCAAAATAATATTCAACAGCCAACCATGTATACTTCGGGGAGTTACAGTGCGCTCGGAAACGGATTTCAGATCGGTTTGCCTATGTTCACGCAATCTGGCCGGCCATATCAGTGGGGGTGTAACAAGCCCCGCGGGCCTATTAAGGGATGGGGGCGACAACCTGGAAAACAATAGCCGGGCACTGTTAAACTCAACGCTTACCTATAATTTCATGAAGCACCTTACCTTTACCGGAACCGCGGGATATAACGTTTGGTGGCAGGATGACCGCGTACAAACCAAAACCGTTCGCCTTTATTCATATGATGATAAATACCTGACCGGCACTACCGCGCCGGCAGGTGGTACTTCGGGAGGGAGCCAAAACTATTTCCGTGCTAATATCAATGATAAATATTATAACCTCATTGGCCGCGTAACCTATACCAATACCTTTAACCGAGTACATGATGTATCGTTAATGATCGGCAGCTCCTACGAAAGGGATGAGTATGATATGTTTAATACACGTACCTACAATTTGGGCAGCGATGATGTGCCTTCTTTAAATTTGGGGCTGAGCAGTTCGTTGGCCGGTTTTGTAACCAACGACGAACAGCGCAACCACTACGCCCTGGGTTCATACTTTGCAAGAGCTACCTACGCGTATAAAGGCAAATATCTGTTTGAAGGAACCGGCAGGTATGATGGTTCTTCAAAATTTATTGCAGATAAACGCTGGAAACCATTTTACAGCCTCATGGGCGGCTGGCGCTTAGGCGAAGAAAGCTTCATAAAAAAACAAATATTTTTAGCGAGTTAAAGCTACGGGCCTCTTACGCTACGTCGGGCAGCCAGGGTGGCATCGGCCTTTATGATTACCTGCAATCGCTTAATGTCGGCAATAGCAATACCCTTTTAGGTTCAGCACTCGCAACCGCTACTACAACCACCGGAAACCTGGTTTCGCTCAACAGGACATGGGAAACTGTTATAAAACGGAACATTGGTATTGATTTCGGTTTGCTGAACGGTCGCTTAAACGGAACTTTTGAAGTGTTCCGTAATCAGAATAAAAACATGCTGGTGAGTGTTACCTATCCGGCTGTTTTGGGCATTGGAGCGCCCCAGTCAAATAACGGCGACCTGAAAACCTGGGGATGGGAAGGACAATTAACCTGGCGAGACCACGTTGGGCAGGTAACATACAGTATTTCGGGTAATATTACCAACAGCCAAAACAAATTGGTATATTTTAACGGCGTTCCGGCATTAGGTGCAGGTTATAACGCTACTGTTGAGGGGTATCCGCTTGGATCATATTTCGGCCTTAAATACGGAGGCCGTTTCCAGACACAGGCACAGGTTGATACCTATAACTCCACCTATTATGCCCCCGGCGGAGTGATTAATACTATTGGCATCCCTGTAGCCACCCCTTTAACCAACCTGCCGGGCCAAAACTCAGGCTTACGTCCGGGAGATAATTATTTTGTTGATGTTAACGGCGATGGTAAACTTACTACAGGTACATCGGCAAAAGATATGGGCGACCTTGTTTATTTAGGCAGCGACATTCCGCGCTATACTTTTGGTTTGACATTAAGCCTGCAATGGAAAGGTTTTGATTTCACAAGCATTTTTCAAGGGGTAGGTAAACGGACAATATTCAGGGCCAATGGTAGTGCAAATAACTGGCGCGTACCTTTTGCCGCCGTTTATCAGGCGCAAACCACCCAATGGGTCGGTAAAACCTGGACCCCTGAAAATACGAATGCCTATTACCCTAACCTGCATAGCAATGGAATTAATGGTTACAATTACCAGATTTCAAGCTGGTCTGTTGAAAACGGCGCTTATGTACGCCTGAAAAACCTTGTTATCGGTTATACCTTACCAAAATCGTTAACAGAGCGCACCAAAGCTATCAGCCGTTTAAGGTTTTACATTTCGGGAAGCGACCTGTGGGAATACAGCAAAATTCATGATGGCTGGGATCCTGAAATAACCAGGACCACCGCAGGCAATGAGCGTTATCCATTTTACAGGTATGTAACCGTAGGCGCAAACATCACTTTTTAATTGAAATGATTATGAAAAATATTTACCGGAGGATCTTCAGTATCCTTTCAATAATTATTGTTACAGGCTTGTTCGCCTGCAACAAGTCACTTAACCTTAAACCACAGGACCAGCTATCGGATGCGGCATATTTTAAGTCGGCCAGTGATTTTAAAACATTTGCCAACCAATATTATGGTTATCTCCGTAATTTCAACAATTCGTTTGCAGATAACCCTCATTATGACGGGCGTGCCGATGTATTTGGCGGAGGTGGCGTTTATGGCGCCGGTATCAATACAGTACCAGCAAGTGATTCGTACTGGAATAATAATTACTCCCGGATCAGGAATTGCAATTATTTACTTGAAAAGGCCGCCACTTTCCCCGACCAGGCCAGCATCAGCCAGTTTGTTGCCGAAGCCAAATTTTTCAGGGCTTACTGCTACTTTGAATTACTACAATTGTATGGCGGGGTTCCGCTGATCACCAAAACGCTGAACCTTGATTCGCCCGAACTATATGGCACCAGGGCATCACGCGATCAGGTAGCTGATTTGATTGTTGCCGATCTGGAAGCGGCCATACCAAATCTGCCTGCATCCATCTTAGCCAATTCTGCAGATTTTGGCCGGGTGAGCCAACCTGCCGCGCAGGCGTTTTTAGGAAGGGTTGCACTTTATGAAGGCACATGGCAAAAATTCAGAAACGGCGATGCAACCCGTTATAATATGCTGCTCGACAAATCGGCCGCGGCTTCTAACGCGGTGATAACCAGCAATCAATTTGCACTTTTTGGTACAGCAGCTTCAAATGCCCTGGGTGGTAACAGTACCATATTGGGTGATTCTGCACAGAAATACCTTTTCATCCTCGAAAATCCAAAATCAAACCCGGCTTCAGTTACCAAAACTGCTAATCATGAGTACCTTTTATCGTACCGTTATGATGATGTGAGCAAAACAATCGGAACAAATATCAGCAGGCAGGGAACGCAGATTGGGCCTCAGCATAAATACGTGAACGCATTTTTATGCCAGGATGGATTGCCTATTGAGAAATCGCCCCTGTTCCAGGGTTTTGAAAGTTACGGATCGGAATTTATAAACCGCGATAATCGTTTAAAGTATACCATTCAGGTTAACAATATGTACTACTGGTACGGTAACGCCAATTACCGGGTAACCTGGCTAAATGACGCCGCTGATATTGCTTTATCTATGGGAAAAGTTGTTAAGATTGGCGGTTATACCAATCAAAAATGGGTAACCGAACGCAACTGCCCAGATACAAAAGAATCTGAAGATTACCCGGTGATCCGCTATGCCGAAGTACTGCTAAACTATGCTGAAGCGGTTTATGAACGTGACGGTGCCATAACAGATGCCGATCTCAACAAATCGCTCAACCTGGTACGTCTGCGTGTTAATAAAAATATGCCGCCATTAACAAATGGTTTCGCAGGTGCAAACGGATTGGATCTGCGTACGGAGATCAGGAGGGAACGCTTTATTGAACTTTATTATGAAAACTTCAGGTTTGACGATATTAAGCGCTGGCATAGTGCCGCTACCGACCTGGTTAGCAACACCGGCGGTACAGCTTATGGAAACATCAGTGCTTTTGTAAGCCCATGGCCGGTAGGCATTAAATTTAAAGGTACGCAGGCCGATGTTGGGCCAAACCCTTTAAAGCCTGCTCCTACCAACGCGTTAGATGCTAACGGTCAGCTGATCCTTGACAATACAGCGCGCAATTTTTCGGAAAAAATTATTTATACCCGATTCCGGCACAACAAATTACCCTTAATCCCGCGTTAACACAAAATCCGGGCTGGTAAATTTATTTAAACAATCAAAAGGCTGCCTCAGGGACAGCCTTTTGATTGTTGTGTGTTATCACCCTATAATTACAAACCTGGCCTAAACAGTTGCTCCCATCAAGGCGTTTAAACAAGAAGGTAGTTGTTAATTTGGGCATTGCCAATTTATAGCGGGCATTGCTCTACCTCATCCTGATCAAATAAAATTGATCCAAAGTAGTACTCCTCTTCTTTTTGATGATAAAGGGCAGGCTTAGGTTTTCATGAGGAAAATCCTGAAAGGATTTTATTGTAGTATACCCGATCTCTTTTTGCTTTAACTCAGCTACCGCTTTTTCATCAGCTACTATAATCCGGCTTTTCAGGCTATCGGTTTTTAGGATAGCATCAATATTGGTATAAGTAACGCCGCCTTTGTAGTAAAAATCGAATGTGTTTGATAAAACCGCGGCACTCACTTTTTCCCGTGGATAGTTTTGATTGAGGTATTCGGCGGCCGAAAGATCCCCGCGGTAATCAACAATAATAGGATAAGCTACGGTCACCAGGTAAGCATTCACTAAAACAGACACGGCGCAGGTAAATAAAAATACAGGCTGATAAATTGGTGTTGGCTTTTTATAAATGTAAATGGACAACCCAATAAACCCTGCAATCAACAAAACAAATACCGGCCAGCATTCGGGCGCGAAAATAAAATTAAGTACGATAACAGCAACCAATAAAAACGATGTGATAATGTATTGAGTTATCTTGAAAAACTTTAACCCGGCGCCAGCTTTTAATGAACTAATAAAAACCGCCGTAATTATAGCAAAAAATGGGAACAGGATATTAGTGTAAAAAGGCAGCTGAAATTTGGAAGCTGAAAAGATCAGCAACATTAATACGCTTCCCGAGATACACAGATACTCGGGCTGGGTTATACCTTTAATCATTTTCCTGACGGTAGCATAAAGTGCATAGAACAGGAGAATAGCCCATGGCGCGAAAGCCCACAGCAGGGTATGAACAAAAAATAGTTTGTCGCCGTGTGTATTAGTAATGTAACCGTTATTGTTAAAACGCCCGAACTGGCTGTCCCACAAAAACCAGTGGATGCCTGAAATCCCGGTGCGACCGAAAATAACTTTTTCGGGGTGAAGGTCAAACTGGGTATATACCGAATAAATTTCGGGTAAAGTAAATATCACCACCAATATAAACGAGAACAGCCATTTCCAATGGAACACGCCTTTGATATTTCCCTTAAATAAATAATCGCCAATGATAGCCGCTCCAATCGGGATGAGCAGATAGATGCCTTTAGTCATCACTGCGCAGGCAGTAAATATGCATGCCAGCAGCACATCGGCCATGCTGAACCGTTCTTTTACCTTATAAAAGTGATAAACAGCGCCCATGAGCAAGCCCATAATATAAGGCTCGGCACGTACATCCGTATTTGACATTACGCTGTGCAGCGCGGTAAGCAGGATCAGGATAGCGATAATAGCCGTTTCATCGCCATAAAACTTTTTGGCAAGCTTGTAAGTGTACGCCACCGACATGAAAAAAACAGCAGGGCGGGCAATTTATAAGCAAAAGTATTGATGCCGAAAATCTTAAAACTGATAGCGATAATCCAGAAGGGGAAATGCGGCTTATCGAGCCAGTCGGCACCGTGATACATCAGATCGGTAAAGTTATTGCTTTGTGCCATGCTCCGGGCCAGGGCCGAATACAAAGCCCCATCATCAGTAAAGAATTTGATGCCGATACCGGCTACATTAAGCACGATAGCTAATAACAGCACAATAAAATAAGGCCGTTTTTGCGATGAAAAAATTGAAGCTGCTGTACTCTCCACTAAAAATATTTATGCCCAAAAATAGCTGAATTTTAATTATTCCAGGGCAGGTATTTGGGTTGATCACGATTGATGAGTTCGGGCCTGGCCAAATTTAATTTTCGACCATTCAAAACCTGTTCATATAAGGTTAAATATGCTGCAGCCATCTTGCCGATATTAAAATTATCGACAGCATATTGATGGCAATATTGTTTATTAAAACTTTCAACGTTTTTAAGTCCGGCGGCTAATTCAGATTTACTGACCGAAAGCAAGCCAACTTCAGCGGGCACCAGTTCGGGCAACGATCCGTAAGGTGTACCAAAAACCGGGCAGCCAAAATACAGGCTTTCAACAATAGCAATTCCGAATGGCTCATGCCACAGCACCGGAAAAAGCAGCGCCTTTGAACCGTTCATCACTGCCGATTTCGCTTCATCACCAACCATTCCCTTAAAACGCACATTTAAGTTGGATGTAAAGCGTAATCCCATTTTCAGGTTAAGCCGGGTACCTCCAAGTACAACCAGCTTATTACCGCTCATGGTAGCTACATCGATAGCCCCTTTTACATTTTTAACGCGCCAGGCTGCTTTAGCCAGAAAATGGGTATGGATACGCTTATTACCGAGTATAGATGTTTGATAATCAGCCGTATCTATGGCATTGTGTACAAACACCGCTGAGCCATGACGCTGAGCGTGATTGGCCGACACAAATACCGAGTTAACATCTAATTGCACACCACCAGGGTTATTATGAACAGTTACGATATAAGGCTTTTTAGTAAAACCACTCACCTGAAACTGGAAGTGTACCACGTCAATATCATCGGGCACCTGCTGGTTTATATCAACAGCCGGATCGTAGATCAGCACCCTCGCAAACGGACAAGTTGAACCCGCTCCTACCAAATAGGTAATCTTATGCCCTAACCTATTCAGCTCACGGCCAAGCCACCAGATAATGCGTTCGGTACCGCCATATTTAGTTGCCGGGATTGGGGTGTTGTTTACGATGAGGATATTCATAAATGTTGGAGGCAAAGATAAGGTTTGAGGGCGATAGTTATAGCAACTTAACGGCTGTTAACTCTTTGATGTAAATGACTATATTTATATCAATAATTTAAACCGTTCACAAATGCGTATTTCAAGCAAGTTATTACTTATCAGCTCTGTTTTTTTATTAGGATGTGGCGTTATTTCTGATCATTCGGCGAATAATGAGCTTACTTATAAAGACACAGCCGCTAACTTCCAACCTATTGTAACTGACTTTAACAATCCCGTACTTTTAGACAGTTCGCAAAATGTGCTATTTCCGTTGGCAAATCCAACTGATGACGATAGAATGAGTTTCAAATCGAGCGAACAGGTATCTTATTGGAATATTGCATTTTATAATTCGTTAAGCAAAAAATATCATTTACTCGATAACCGTAAAATGATAATTCTCCAATACGAAGATCAGAAAGAGTTGAGTTCGGGTACAGATGTATATTCATCAGAAGCGCATGATCCTAACCCAGCACAAGGCTTGAATATTGATGGGAAGTTGATTTGTTATTCGGTAATAATTGAGGATTTTAACAAAGATCAAAAACTCACCTATGCTGATCCGAAATATCTTTTCACATCCGACGATGCCGGAAATAACTTCAAACAGATTTCGCCTACAAGCCTCAATGTTGTTAGCTGGCAACGTGTTGCTAAAACAAATAAGCTGCTTATTGAAGTTCAATCGGATAGTAATAACGACAAGCTATTTAACAACAAAGATCACATGGTACCATACGTGTATGACCTCAAAAAAGGCGGACCTGCCGAACCTGTTTTTAGTAAGGAGTTTAATCAAGCTGTCGATAAGCTTTTTAAAGAGCAATGGCCCGATGCAAAAAAATAATCTTTTTACAGCATCTTACTTCCTGAACCATTTCCTATTCGCAACCAATAACCCAAACTCTTCCGATGGATATTTCTCCGTCGATTTATGATGGATTTTATGTGCCCGGCGGATGCCGGCCAAGTAGCGATTATCACTTTTGAATGCTTTGAAACGGTTATGGATAAACCAGTCGTGGAAAATAAAATAAATGATACCATAGATGCTGATACCAGTACCAATCCAAAGCCGGTAGTCCAGAGTTAAATGCCCTATCCATATCAGCCATAAAGCAAAACCAGCGAAGCCAATGCTGAACAGGTCGTTCAGTTCAAACCAGCCATGCCTTTGTTGGTGATGCGTTTTGTGAATAAACCATAATGGCCCGTGGAAAAGGTATTTGTGCAGGGCCCAGGAGAGCAGTTCCATGAACGCAATGGTTAATAACACAATTCCGATATTGATTAATGTCTGCATCTGTACATAAAACAAAAGCAGGAACATAAAGTTGTTCCTGCTTTTATAAAATTAAAAATCCGAAATCGAAAATCCCAATTCCGAAATTATTAAATATGTATCGCCCTGTTTTCAGTAGCGGCTAAACATGCTTCGCGCATCGCTTCAGTGTAGGTTGGGTGGGCGTGGCTCATGCGCGAAATATCTTCGGCACTCGCGCGGTACTCCATTGCCACAACTGCTTCGGCTATCATATCGGCAGCACGCGGACCAATCATGTGTACACCTAAAATTTCGTCGGTAGTGGCATCAGCCAATACTTTTACAAAACCATCCAGGTCGCCGCTGGCACGGGCACGGCCGCTGGCTTTGAACGGGAACGAACCGGTTTTGTATTTAACACCGGCTGCTTTCAGTTGCTCTTCTGTTTGACCAACAGCGGCAACTTCTGGCCAGGTATAAACTACACCCGGAATCAGGTTGTAATCAATATGCGGTTTTTGGCCGGCAATAATTTCGGCAACCAGCGTACCTTCATCTTCAGCTTTGTGAGCAAGCATGGCACCTTTAATTACATCGCCAATGGCATAAACACCTTTAACTTTGGTTTCCAGGTGCTCATCAACCGTAATTTTACGACCGCGTTCCTCAACGGTAATACCGATATTCTCTAAACCTAAGCCATCGGTGTAAGCTATACGACCAACAGCTACCAGGCAATAATCGCCTTTCAGTTCTTTCTTTTCGCCTTTAGGGGTATCAAAGCTAACGGTTACTTCTTTACCTTTTACGGCAGCGCCGGTAACTTTGTGCCCCAGGTAAAACTCCATACCCAGTTTAGTTAATACTTTTTGCAGCTCACGGCCCAGGCCCTTATCCATAGTTGGGATAATGCCGTCCATAAATTCAATTACAGATACTTTGGCGCCTAAACGGGCATAAACCGAACCCAGCTCCAAACCGATAACGCCACCACCAATCAACACCAGGTGTTTTGGCACTTCGCTCAGGCTCAATGCTTCGGTTGATGTAATAATGCGTTTTTTATCGATAGGCAAAAATGGCAATGCCGATGGTTTTGAACCAGTAGCGATGATCACGTTTTTGCCGGTAATTTCGATAACAGTACCATCGTTCTTTTTAACAGTGATGGTGTTTTTATCTTTAAATGATCCTACGCCAAAGTGAGTGTCAATCTTATTTTTCTTCATCAGGTAGCTGATGCCGCTGGTGTTAGCATCAACAACTTCCTGCTTGCGTTTAATCATCTGTCCAAAATCTATCGAAAGATCTTTAAGGTTGATGCCATGGGTTTTAAAAGCATGGGCAGCATTGTGGTAATGTTCAGACGAGATCCAACAGTGCCTTTGACGGGATACAGCCTACATTAAGACAGGTACCGCCAAGGGTATTATACTTTTCAACAATTGCGGTTTTTAAACCAAGCTGGGCACAGCGGATAGCGGCTACATAACCGCCAGGGCCCGAACCTATAACTATAACATCATATTGCATAGTAGTGTGTATTTTATGGTGGGCAAAGTTAAGGATTTTAAAGTTGCTTTTGAGAGATTAGTGATTGGAGATTAGAGGTTAGCATTTATTTTCTGAACCATGATTTTAGGGATTTAATCCCGGTTCAGACAAAAATCCGAAATCGAACATCCGAAATCCGACATAAAATTTACCCCATACCAACCGCATTTTATCCCATTTTGTAACAGAGTTAATGATAAATCGGTTTATCGTTAACTCTTTATTAAATTTAACCCAATTTAACACGACTGATCTCATGAAGAAAATTAACTTACTTTTTGTGCTGGTATTATTATATACCGGCGTTAATGCTCAAAGCAACTATGTAAAGGAGCATTTTACCAAAAAAGATGTGTACATCACCATGCGCGATGGTGTAAAACTGTTCACCTCTATTTATACCCCAAAGGATGCTTCATCGCAAAATAAGTACCCGATGATGATGATGCGTACCTGCTACAGCATCGCCCCTTACGGCGAGGATAAATATCCTCAAAGGCTTGGCCCGTCTGAAATTATGATGAAAGAAGGTTATATTTTTGTTTATCAGGACGTACGCGGCCGTTGGAAAAGTGAAGGCAGCTGGACCAACATGACACCGGTTATCGATAACAAGAAAAGCAAAAAAGATGTTGACGAAGGTTCTGACACCTATGATACTACCGATTGGCTGGTTAAAAACGTAGCCAACAACAATGGCAAGGTTGGCCAGTATGGTATCTCCTACCCGGGCTTTTATACTGCTGCGGGCATCCTGTCAAACCACCCGGCACTTAAGGCATCATCGCCGCAAGCCCCTATTTCCGATTTCTTTTTTGACGATTTTCATCACAACGGCGCTTTCATTGAGGGGTACTTTTTCACCTTCCCGGTATTTGGTGTTCAAAAAACTGATACAACCAGCAAAGCCTGGTACTCCATGCTTAAACCCGATAGCAAAGACGGTTACCAGTATTTATTAGATCTTGGCCCGCTTAAAAATGCCGATAAATTTTATCATGATAACTTCTTTTGGCAGGAATCTATTAACCACCCTAACTACGATGAGTTTTGGCAAAAGCGCGGCCTGCTAAAACATTACGGCAAAGTAAAACCTGCTGTAATGCTGGTTGGCGGCTGGTTTGATGCCGAAGACTTAACCGGCCCGCTGGCTATTTATAAAACCATCAACAAAACCGATCCAAACGCTTACAATACTATCGTGATGGGACCATTCGGTCATGGCCGCTGGTCGCGCGAAACAGGGCATACCATGCATAGCAATGTTTACTTTGGCGATAGCATTGCTACCTTCTATCAAAAAAATATCGAAGCCAAATTCTTCAACCACTTCCTGAAAGGCAATGGAGATAAAAATTCCGGCTTGCCAAATGCTTACATGTTTAATACCGGCAAAAAGGAATGGGCAACATTTGATAAATGGCCTGCCGCCAATGCCGTGCATGAAAAAATGTTTTTGGGTGCCGATGGTAAGCTTGTAAATACCCAACCTGCAACTCAGGGCTCTGTATCATACATCAGCGATCCGCTTAAACCGGTTCCTTATACCGAAGATAACACCACTACCATGGGCTTTACCCCTCATAATTATATGAGCGAGGACCAGCGTTTTGCAGGTCGCCGTCCGGATGTGTTGGTTTACCAAAGCGAGATATTAAATGATGATGTTACCCTTGGGGGCGAGATCATGGCACACCTGAAAATTGCTACAACAGGCACCGATGCCGATTTTGTTGTTAAACTGATTGACGTATATCCGGCCGATGAACCGAACAACCCGTATATGCCAAACAAAAACATCATCCTGAGTAATTACTGGCAAATGGTACGTTCGGAAGTAATGCCGGCACGTTTCCGCAATAGTTTTGAAAAGCCGGAGGCCTTGGTGGCTAATCAAAAAACCGATGTAAATTTCCGCCTGCAGGATGTATTGCACACCTTTAAAAAGGTCACCGTATCATGATCCAGGTACAAAGCACCTGGTTCCCGATAGTAGCACGCAATCCTCAAAAATTTGTGGAAAACCCATATAAAGCTGATGAAAGCGATTACATCAAAGCAACCGAAACGGTTTATAATAATAGCTATATTGATGTGCAGGTGTTGAAGTAGTTATTTAGAGATTAGAGGTTGGAGGTCAGAGATTAGTTTTTTCTCCTATTTCATTTCCGTAGGGAGCAATTTTATACGCGCGAAGAGTAGGCTTGAAAAGCAACTTTACAGGGCGTATAAGATTTCTCTTCCGCGCCACCGCATGAGGCTCCCGCTGCTTCATCGAAATGACATGCGTTAAAAAAACTTTAACTTGGCTATCATGGATACCTTTTAACCTGACACAATTTAAGTACATGAAAATAAAACAACTATATTTTGCAACCCTGACTTTATTAAGTGCTGCAACATTCACTCAACCAGCGGGGGCCCAGCTCCTGAAGGAAAAAGAGCAATTCACCCATGCCGATTCATTGCGTGGAATGCTTACGCCTTTGCGTACCTGTTATGATATCAATTACTATCACCTTGACGTTAAGATTGATATCGATAAAAAGTTTATCAGCGGCAGCAATCAGTTTAAATTCACCGCCACACAGGATTTCAATAAACTCCAGTTCGACCTGTTTGCTAACCTTAACATTGCTAAAGTTGTTTATAAGGGGAAAGAACTTGCCTATACCCGCGATGGCAACGCCGTATTCCTCAACTTTCCGCAAACCATAAGTAAAGACAGCAAAGATGAGTTTACCGTTTACTATTCCGGTAACCCAACTATAGCTAAAAACGCCCCCTGGGATGGCGGACTGGTATTTAAAAAAGATTCATTAGGCAAACCCTTTGTAGCAACCGCCTGCGAAGGGATTGGTGCCAGCATCTGGTGGCCCAATAAAGATCAGCTGGCCGATGAGGTGGACAGCATGATGATCAGCATCAGTGTGCCAAAAGGTTTGAAAGATGTATCCAACGGTCGCCTGCGCAAGGTGACGCAGCTTAAGGATGGCTATACCCGGTTCGACTGGTTTGTGGCCAACCCGATCAACAATTACGATGTTGCTGCCAACATTGCCGATTATACTCATTTTGAAGACACCTACATGGGCGAAAAAGGCAAGCTTACGCTTGATTATTGGGTTTTGCCAACTAGTCTGGAAAAAGCAAAAAAACAATTTGCCGCCAATGTTAAGCCTATGTTGAAAGCCTTCGAGCACTGGTTTGGCCCTTACCCTTTTTATGAAGATGGCTATAAACTGGTTGAAACCCCGCACCTGGGCATGGAACACCAGGGAGCAGTAGCCTATGGCAATCACTTCATGAATGGCTATATGGGCTATGATTTATCGGGTACAGGCTGGGGCAGCAAATGGGATTATATCATCGTGCACGAAAGCGGGCACGAATGGTTTGGCAATAACATAACCGATAAAGACCTTGCCGATATGTGGGTCCACGAAAGCTTTACCTGTTATTCCGAATCACTTTTTGTGGAGGATAACTGGGGTAAAAAAGCCGGACAGGAATATAACTACGGTTTAAGGCTCACCATTAATAATGACGGTCCTATAGTTGGCGTTTACAATGTAAACAAAGAAGGCTCGGGCGATATGTACTCCAAAGGCGCTGTTTTCCTGAACATGATCCGCACTGTTATTAATGATGATGAAAAATGGCGCGGCATCCTGCGCGGGCTTAACAAAACTTTTTATCATAAAACAGTTACCTATGACGATGTGGTGGGCTTCATCAACCAACAATCGGGCATGAACCTTTCGCCTATTTTTGAGCAATACCTGCATTACCGCAACCTTCCGGTGCTTGAATTTACCAGCCATGAAAACAAGCTTTACTGCCGCTGGATAGCCGAAGCCAAAGATTTCAATATGCCCATCAGGGTACGTGTAAAGGGCGGCGAATACAAATTCATCACCCCAACAAAACAAATGAGCCCGGTTGAAATTGCAGGTGCTACTAAAGATAATATCGAAATTGATTATTTAAACTACTACGTGGGTGCGCTCATGGATTAACCCTCAACATACATGAAAAATAAGTTCTTAAATATTTTTGCAGTCGCTTTAGGTCTTACCGTAGCTGGCATAACGCCAACTCAGGCACAGTTAGGCACCAACAGGCAAACATTTACCCGCGCCGATTCGCTCAGAGGGAGCTTAACACCGCTGCGTACCTGTTATGATATTAACTACTATCACCTGGATGTGAAGTTTGATATCGATAAAAAATTCATCAGCGGCAGCAACCTGTTCAAATTCACGGCTACTCAAAATTTCACCAAACTTCAGTTTGATCTGTTTGCCAATTTAAAAGTAGAGAAAGTGGTGTATGAGGGCGCCGAAATTCCCTTTACACGCGAGTTTAATGCGGTGTTTGTTACCTTCCCTAAAACCATAAAAAAAGGCAGTAAGGACGAGTTTATTGTTTATTATTCCGGTAACCCAACTATTGCAAAACGTGCGCCATGGGATGGCGGCGTGGTTTACACTACCGACTCATTAGGCAAACCGTGGGTGGCAACTGCCTGCCAGGGTATCGGCGCCAGTATTTGGTGGCCTACAAAAGATCATCAATACGATGAGGTAGACAGCGCCCTGATCAGTATCAGCGCACCTAATGGTTTAAAAGATGTATCCAACGGCAGATTACGCAAAGTAACCGACTTAAATAACGGCTATACCCGCTTCGATTGGTTTGTGGCTAACCCTATCAACAATTATGACATAGAAGCCAACATTGGAGACTATGTCCACTTTGAAGGTGCTTACCAGGGCGAAAAAGGCCCGTTAACGCTGGACTACTGGCCATTAAGTTATAATGTTGACAAAGCCAAAAAACAATGGGAGCTTGATGCGCCGCGAATGCTTAAATCGTTCGAATACTGGTTTGGCCCCTATCCTTTTTATGAAGACGGCTATAAACTGGTTGAAACGCCACACCTCGGCATGGAACACCAAAGCGGCACAGCTTATGGCAACCATTACAAAAACGGTTATCTCGGTCGCGACCTTTCAGGTACCGGCTGGGGCCTAAAATGGGATTTCATCGTGGTACACGAAAGCGGTCACGAATGGTTTGGCAATAACATTACCTCAAAAGATGTTGCCGATATGTGGATCCACGAAAGTTTTACTAACTATTCCGAATCGCTGTTCATTGAAACCTATTACGGTAAACAAGCCGGGCAGGAATACGTGAACGGAACTCGTAAAAATATCCGTAATGACAAACCAATTGTAGGGCCGTATGGTGTAAACATGGAAGGTTCAGGTGATATGTATTATAAAGGTGGCAACCTGTTAAACATGGTGCGCACCATTATCAATAATGATGACAAATGGCGCAGCATCCTCCGCGGGCTTAACAAAACCTTCTACCATAAAACCGTTACCTATGACGATATTGTAGGCTATATCTGCAAACAGGCAGGCATGAACCTTGCTCCCGTATTTGACCAGTACCTGCATTATAAAGACATCCCAACCCTCCAGTTTGTAACTAAAGACGGCAAGCTTTATACCAAGTGGATTGCCAATGCCGAAGGTTTCAACATGCCGGTAAAGGTGCGTGTAAAAGGCGGCGGTTATATATTTATTAAACCAACCACACAGTTTACCCCTGTAAAAATTGACGGTATTACGAAGGACAATGTGGAGGTGGATACTTTCAATTACTATATTAAGGTTGATTGAGTGAGTGGTTCATTGGGTGAGTAGTTGATTCCTACCCATAACAAAAAACGGGGGGCATGCTGAGCCCGTCGAAGCATGGTGAATAGGGCCTCTGCGCACGAGTCTTCGACAGGCTCAGACTGACACGCCCACTTTGTTACTACTCCTTCAAAGACATTTACTCAGGATGAGAAATTGTAGAGTTCAGACTTGCGAAGTTTTAAAATACTTCGTAAGTCTTTTTTGTTTAATAAGGTGAAAAACTTCCCCCTCCCAAAACAACCACTCACCCAATCAACCTAATCAACTACTCACTAAAAAAATCAAATCCCGTGCAACTTTCCTCCCACTGCCGGCGTCTAATTGGAAAACGAAACTAAAACAACCGTCATGAAATCGATTTCAAAAATATTATTGGCAGCCGTGTTGGCAGCAGGAACTACAGGTTACGCCTCGGCAAAAACAGTAAACCCAATTGTTAAACACGCCGACCAAACCACGCAAGACCGTCATTTATCAGGCTTCAGCGCTATTGACCTGGCAGGCTCTTTTGATGTCTACTTTACACAGGGCTCAAACGAATCGGTAAAAGTTGAAGCACCTTCGGATGTTATCGACAAGATCATTACCGAAGTGCAGGGCGGGGTATTGAAGATTTACAGTAAAAAAGGTACCAACTGGGATAACTGGAGCTTTGGCCGCAGCCGTAAAATGATTGTACATGTGGTAGCTAAAGATATGACCAGCATTAACGTTGCCGGTTCGGGCGATGTTTATTTTAAAGACGGCATCAGCACTACCTCATTAAAATTAAAAGTTGTTGGCTCGGGCGATATGCTGGGCAAAGTGAATGCTAAAAAACCTGGATAGCAGCATTTCGGGCTCTGGTGATATGAAACTTTCGGGCCGTGCCGATAATTCAAGAGTAAATGTTGTAGGCTCGGGCGATTTTACCGCCCGCGATTTGATCACCATTAATACCGAGGTACACATAGCAGGTTCAGGCGACGCTACCATCAATGCCAGCAGTAAAATTGATGCATCGGTAAGCGGCTCAGGCGATGTGCATTATACCGGCGGTGCTAAAAATATTTCAAGCTCAAAAGCAGGGAGCGGAGATATCGAGAGGATATAGAAACTCAGCGAAATCCTCTCCAAAGGAGCCGCCTTAACTATTTAGAAGCGTCATTGCGAATTAATAAAGCAATCACCAATTAGCAGGTTCGCCCTGTAAAGTTCGCGATTGCTTTATTAATTCGCAATGCCGTTTGGAAGGACCTTCAACTACTCCAACCCTATTTTCTCATTCACCAGTTCAATGATCTCCGCCTCCAGCGCAATCGCTTTCCGCTCAATTTCATTACCGCGGTAAATAACGTCAACTACATAGCTCTTATCCTTATAGCCCGAAGCATTGATCTTTACGTTCATAAATGCGCCCAATACCGCGCTACGGGCACAAAGAGCGGCTACGCCGGCATCAGTTATGGAATTGGGGTTGCCGCTTAGCGCCATTGCTTTTATTACTTCCATGCTACCTAAAGCTGCGTCCATTACTTTAAAAGGAATTTCAATAGCATAACGGGTAGCATCCTGTATTGCTTTATCACGGGCTGCTTTTTCCTCATTGTTTGATTTGGGCAGGGAGAATGCTTGCATGATTTGGTTAAAGGCTATTGTATCCTGGTCAACTAATGCTAAAAGTTCGTTTTTAAACTGCTGTCCTTTTTGCGCCCAGTCGCTAAATTCCCGCCAGCGGCTGTCCCAACCCTTTTTATGTGAGCTTAGGTTAGCCACCATGGTAGCCAGCGAGGCTCCCAAAGCGCCAACAGCGGCTGAGATCGAACCACCACCAGGTGCCGGGCTTTCGCTCGCGGTTTCATCGGCTAAATCGGCAAGGCTCATGTTAATGAGCTTGCTGCCTGCTTTATCTTTCAGTAAATATTCAATAATGCGTTCTTCAGGCTTGAAAGGTGAAAGTTCATCAAGTCCCATTGATTTAATGGCTATCCTGATCAGTTCTTTTTCGCTTACTCCTGTAGAGCGTTGCTGCTTCTCCAAAAATATTTACCCGCATCAAGCATCGCCTTCAAGGGGATCAAGCCCACCAGCTCACTGCCTGTTACCCTGATACCGCGTGCAGCAGCTTTATCACACACTTCATCAAAAGCCTTATGCACCGGGGTAATATTAATATTGGTCAAATTCATCGAAATCTGGGCAACACCGTATTCCTCAATATACCAGCCGATAGCTTTTACCGCCTTTAATGAACCGGGGATGGTTTTGGCTTTGCCGGTTCTCGTCGTATACTATTTTACCATTGATCGGATCTCCTTCGCGCAGGGTGCGGCCAGCCTCACGTACATCAAAAGCAATAGAATTTGCCCTGCGGACAGAGGTAGTATTCAGGTTAACATTATAAGCCACCAAAAAATCACGGGCACCAATCACAGTAGCCCCACGTTTAACATCATTCTCCGCGGGACCGAAATCGGGTGCCCATTCCGGTTGTTTGATCTTCTTAAAAAAGCCTTCATATTCACCGGCACGTATCACCGATAGGTTGCTCCGGCTTTTGTTAGGCTGCGCAGCCTCATACAAATAAACCGGGATCTGTAATTCCTCCCCCACGCGCTTGGCAAGCCGCGTTGCATATTCGGCAGTTTCCTCCATGGTGATATTACTAATGGGTATCAGCGGACAAACATCTGTTGCGCCCATCCTTGGGTGCTCGCCTTTTTGTTTGCTCATATCAATCACCTCGCCCGCTTTTTTATGGCGCGATAAGCTGCTTCAATCACTTTTTCCGGTTCGCCCACAAAAGTTACCACGGTTCGGTTAGTGGCCTTTCCCGGATCAACATTGAGTAATCTTACCCCCTCAACAGATTCAACTGCATCTGTTATCTGTTTAATGATATCGAGGTTAACACCTTCGCTAAAATTGGGTACGCATTCTATTAATTTGGTCATTGGTTCATTAGTTCAATGGTTCATTGGTAGCTAAGCAAATCGTAATATCTGCTTAATCGTTATTTTCTGCCGTCCAAACTTGGGCCGGTTTTAGTTTTCCCTGGTGATATAATATCTCGCGGTAATCGTTACATGGGTAGGCTTGCATATCGGCAAGCTTGCCTTTAGTTAATACACCGCGATCATTTAACTTTAATGCCTGTGCCGCGCGATAGGTTAAACCGGCGAAAACTTCGGCCGTGCTTAACTTCTCTGCCGCCGCCATTACCGACGCCTGCATCAGCAGATCGCCCATTGGGGCCGAGCCGGGGTTCCAGTCGCTGGCGATGGCGAGGCTGGCTGCGGCATCAAGCAGTTTCCGGGCAGGGGCATATCCCATTCCCAAGCCTAACGAGGCGCCGGGCAAAGTTACAGCAACAGTATCTGAATTAGCCAATAATTTTATCTCATAATCTCCACTGGCCTCCAGATGATCGGCCGAAGCAGCTCTGGCTTTAACAGCAACCTCGCTGCCTCCGGTTGTAAACTGATCGGCATGAACAGTAGCCTCAAAACCCATTTGTTTAGCCCTGCTTAAATAAAACAATGCATCACTGGTATTGAAAGCGCTTTGCTCAATAAAAATGTCAACACGGTTAGCCAAATCCTGTTGCTTTATCTTCGGCAACAGATCATTTAACAAATATTTCAGGTATTCATTTCCTTCACCATCAAAATCTTTCGGTTTAATGTGCGCAGCGAGGCAGGTTGGCACAATATGAGCACGAGTTTTGTTAGCAGCCTGATGGATAACTTTTAGCTGTTTGAGTTCTTCCGTTACCGACAAACCATAACCGCTTTTAATTTCAATAGTTGTTACACCTTCTGCCAAATGACGGGCTATCCGTTTCGCCAGTAAATTGCTTAATTCAGTTTCTGTAGCCAAACGGGTTTGAGTTACCGAATCCCAGATCCCGCCCCCCGATGCGGCAATTTCCAAATAACTTTTGCCAGAATTGCGCATGGCATAATCCTTAGCCCTGCTACCAGCAAAACAAAGATGCGTATGGCAATCCACAAACCCGGGCAGTAATACATGATCGCCGGTAATTTCTTCTATTTGTGCCGATGGATAGTTTGTGCGGAGTTTTTCAAAATCATCAACAGCAAGTATCAGCCCATCTTCAATTAACACACCCCCATTGGCAATTATGTGCAATTGCTCATCTTTCAGGGCACCTTTAATCGGCAAGCCTGTTAAAGGCAGTATTTGTGTAAATGGACCTGTTAGTTTTTTCATCGTTCTATCTTAGATCGGGGGTTGCTTCGTATCTACCCATGACATTATAAAAATCAAGGTCATGCTGAACTTGTTTCAGCACCCCACTCGCTAAGCGGCCATACTAAGCAAAGCGGCCACCTGTCCTATGGGATGCCGAAATAAATTCGGCATGACGGTAGGCATATGTTATCTTCCTTCAAAGGCCGCGGATTTTAATTACTCGTAATGACCTTTTTACATATTATGCTTTACCACACTTTACGTTCCCTCAGGGTCTCTCGCAGAGGACCCTGAGGATTATCGCGTTCTAAGTATCTATCAGGCCGACAGCGAATCTGCGTGGCGTATAACGTTATCACTTGCTTTACCACACTTTCAACCCAAACTTATCCGCCCACTCCACAGCCTTATCATATCCGGCATCAGTATGTCTAAAGATACCCATGGCCGGGTCATTATACAGCACCCTTTTTAAACAGGTTGCTGCGCGATGACTGCCGTCGGCCAGTACTACCATACCGGCGTGCTGGGAGTAACCCATACCTACCCCGCCGCCATGGTGGAACGAGATCCAGGTTGCACCACCTGAGGCATTCGCCATTAGGTTGAGCAGTGGCCAGTCGGATACCGCGTCCGAGCCATCTAACATGGCTTCTGTTTCGCGGTTGGGCGATGCTACTGAACCGCAGTCCAGGTGGTCACGACCAATTACTATCGGGCCTTTTACTTTACCGGAGGCCACCAGTTCATTAAATATCAGCCCGGCTTTTTCACGCTCACCCATGCCCAGCCAGCAAATGCGGGCAGGCAATCCTTGAAAAGCAATTTTCTCTCTTGCCTTTTTAAGCCAGGTAATTAATGGCTTATTTTCGGGGAAAGCTTCGATTAACGCCTGGTCGGTAGTATAAATATCTTCTGGGTCACCGGATAGTGCTACCCACCTGAACGGCCCTTTCCCTTCGCAAAACAGCGGACGGATATAAGCCGGCGTAAAACCCGGAAAATTAAAAGCATCGGCTTCACCTCCCTGCCGGGCAAACTCACGCAGGTTGTTACCATAATCAAAAGTTACCGCACCTCTTTTTTGCAGTGCCAGCATCAAACCTACATGCCTTGCCATACTTTTCAGCGAACGCCGTTTGTACTCCATTGCATCATCTTTTCTTAATGCAGCAGCCTCGTTTAATGACAAATCATTAGGAATATACCCATTTAAAGGGTCATGTGCCGAAGTTTGATCAGTAAGTATATCAGGAACGATATTATCTTTCAATAACTTTTCAAGCAAATCACCGGCATCGCTCACTAATCCTACCGAAAGTGTTACTTTTTTGGCGATAGCTTCTTTTATCCAGGAGATGGCTTCATCATATGATGAAGTCATCCTGTCAATATATTTCGTATCAACCCGTTTTTGAATCCGTGACACATCTACATCGGCACCTAAAAACACGGCACCCGCCATAGTTGCCGCCAACGGCTGAGCACCGCCCATACCACCTAAACCGGCACTTACAATGAGTTTGCCTGTCAGGTCGCCATTAAAATGCTGATTACCGCATTCCACAAAAGTTTCATAGGTGCCCTGTAAAATGCCCTGTGTGCCTATGTAGATCCAGCTGCCGGCGGTCATCTGCCCGTACATCATCAACCCTTTTTCGCGCAGCTCATTAAAATGCTCCCAGTTGGCCCAGGCAGGTACCAGGTTACTGTTGGCAATCAAAACCCTTGGTGCTTCGGGGTGGCTACGGATAATCCCTACAGGCTTGCCCGACTGGATCAGCAACGAGTGATATTCTGTCCAATTTCAGCAGCAACTCAATAATTTTGCGGAGCGCCTCCGGGTTACGCGCGGCCTGACCGATACCTCCGTAAACCACTAACTCATCAGGATTTTCGGCTACCTGACCATCGAGGTTATTAAGCAGCATCCTGAGCGGAGCCTCGGTTTGCCAGCTTTTGGCATGAAGCTGCGTACCACGCGGTGCTTTGTACACCGGATGATTAGCGTAGGTTTTAATAAATTCCGAACTCGTCATGACTTAAATCTATTTGGTGAGCAATAGCAGCTTCAACTGCAGTTTTCAGCAGGGAGCCATCCGTAATAAGTTTGTGAAGACTGTTAATATCAACAGCAAAAACGCGGTCATCCTGTATAAAAGCCACATGCTGTCTTACCAGCTGATGGCAAGCTTCAATAACCGGCGTCGATTTTAGCGGCCTGCGGAAATCCATAGCCTGTGCCGCGTAAAGCAGTTCAATAGCCTGAATGTATTCAATATTATCTATCACCTGGTGCAGCTTGCGCCCGCTTATGGAACCCATGGATACATGGTCCTCCTGCCCAAGTGAGGTTGGCACACTATCGGCACTGGCGGGGAAACACAGGGTTTTATTTTCGGTAACGAGGGCGGCAGTAGTATACTGCGGAATCATCAAGCCCGAATTAAGCCCGGCATCATGCGTAAGCAGTTTGGGCAAACCGTAACGACCTTCGCTCATCAGGTAGCAGCGCCTGTCGGCAATGTTACCAATTTCGGCTGCTGCTGTGGTTGCATAATCAAGCGGCAGAGCAAGTGGCTGTCCATGAAAATTGCCCCCGCTAATGGTATCATCGGCATTAAAAATAACCGGGTTATCGGTAACCGAATTGAGTTCGATTTCCGTAAGCTCTTTCAGGTGCAGCCATGCATTGCGTGAAGCACCATGTACCTGCGGCATACAACGCAACGAATATGGATCCTGTACCCTATCACAATTGATGTGCGACGAATTGATTTCCGATCCGTCAAGCAAAGTAAACAGCCGATGGGCTACCATCCTTGTACCTTTAAAAGGCCTGATCTGGTGCAGCCGCTCATCAAAAGGACGGATAGAGCCCATCAATCCCTCTAATGACATGGCACCGATGAGGTCGGCACGGTTCAGGGTGTCATCCAGTCGTTGTACAGCTTTAACCGCAAAAGCCAGGATAAACTGTGTACCATTGATAAGGGCCAGGCCTTCTTTGGGGCCAAGGGATAACGGCTGTAAACCGTGCTTCTTTAAAAGTTCTCCGGCCGGTATCCTCCCGCCATTCTCAAATACCTCTCCTAAACCAATCAATGGTAAAAACAGGTGGGACAAAGGAGCCAGGTCACCGGAAGCACCTACAGAGCCTTTTTCCGGAACCACCGGGATAATATCATTATCGATATGCCAAATGATCCGCTGAAGCGTTGCAAGCGCAATACCCGAATAGCCTTGTGCCAAAGCCTGCACTTTAGTAATCATCATGAGTTTGGCAATTTCCTGCGGGATGGGTTTCCCGACACCTACGCTATGACTTTTGAGGATATTACTTTGCAGCAAACTGGTGTCTTCCTCCGAGATCCGGGTATCGCACAGTGGGCCAAAGCCGGTGTTAATGCCATAAACCGGGTGATGGCTATGCACAATCTTTTCCACCTCGCGCCATGAAGATTTGATCATATCGGCGGCTTCTTTGTTAATGATGCCTTTGGTTTTGCCTGCTGCTATATCAAGACAAATACCTATTGTAAGATGGTCCGTGCCGTAATTAAATATATCAGTCATTGCCGGCGGGTTTTAAATTGGTATTCAGTTTTTCAACGATGTTATCGGCCAGTTTAGTTTGGCGAAAAGTATTTTCAAGCGCGCTTATGGCCGGCAATAATTGTTTTGCAGTTTCGTCTTTAGCAACAAGGTCGGCCATCGACAGGCTGATAGCATCCCAAACAGGTATGACCTGTTTCAGCAACTCACGCCCTTCGGCAGTAAGGGTAACCAGTTGCCGCCTGCCATCGTCGCTACAGGTATCAGTACTTACAAGTCCCCGTTTTTTCAGGTTAGTGATCAGCTGACTGGCAGCCGGATGTGAAACCTCTATCTGTTCGCTTAATTCTTTGATAGATAAAGCATCATTCTTTGACAGTAAATAAAACACGGGAAACCAGCTGGCATCAAAATCGATACCTGCGGTTTGATAAGCACGATTAATTTCGGCCAAAAAAGCTTCACTCAGCCGCCTCAAACGGCTGCCCAAAACCAGATGCCCGAGGCTTTGATATAAATTCATGATGCAATTTATATAAGTACTTATATAATTGCAAATTTTATTTGGAGCTTGTTAGAATCAGTTAAAAAATTGTGTTCTTTTTAATGTAGAGACGCATAATTGCGTCTACAGTATGCAAGTTAAGGTAGTTAAACACATGCAAAGCTGCTTGTCCTATGGGAGACGCAATTATGCGTCTCTACATGAAAGCTCTCCGCCAAAATTTAAACAACTTCTTAGGAGCGGGAAGGAATCTGCTTGAAACAAAAAAGCTCCCGGTGGTTATCCGGGAGCTTTTCATTTATTACTTAGTGATCAGGTTGTATAACTCATCGAGCTTAGGGGTAAGCACGATCTCTATTCGCCTGTTCTTTGCGCGGGCTTCATCAGTACCACTGGCATCTATCGGCTGAAACTCACTCTTACCTGTTGCAGTGAGCCTGTGCGGGTCAACACCTTCAGTTTCGGTCAGGTAGCGGGTTACCGAGGTAGCGCGTAAAACGCTCAAATCCCAGTTATCTTTGATCTGGCCAAGGTTTTTTACTTTCTTATCATCCGTATGACCTTCAACCGCCATATTGATATCTGGTTCCTTGTTTACCACCACCGCTAATTGCTTCAACGCAGCCTTACCCTTCTCATCAATAATGATACTGCCCGAAGGGAACAATAACTTATCAGCTAATGATACATAAACCTTGCCATTTCTGATATCTACCGTTAAACCGCTTTGCTGAAAGCCTAATAATGCCTTCTGCAATTTATCTTTCAATGCATTAGTAGCCTCATCGCGTTTCTTTAAAATATCTTCTACTTCCTTTAAACGGGCTTCACGTTTTTTCAAATCAGCAGCCAGTCTTGAGGTTTGGGCGGCCAATTCGTTAGCTTTTGATGATGTTGCATCCAGGTTGCTGTTTAATACACTGTTGTTTTTACGCAGATCGGCAAGCTGGTTGTGCAGGCGGGCTGTATCTGCCTGCAGCTGTGCAAGCTCTCCTTCAAGGTTTGTTGTGCGGTTAGCTAAAGAGTCACGTTCGGCAACAAGGCTTTTGTATGCTTTTGGAGACATTACCTTGCATGAGTACATTGTGAAACATACAGCAGCGGCTAAAAATGCATATCTAATTTTCATAGTTATTAAGGGGTTATATCCAATTAAGAAAGGGCGTTCTTCAAAAATACATTAAGCGGATGGATCATGCTGCATACATCAGCAACCAGCTTTTCCGCACCAGGGGCCGTTAGCTCTTTATCTTCCAGCTTATGCCAGGCAACAAAGCTTTTAAGCTTTAGCAGGTCGATATTTTCATTATCGGGTTCGTATCCCTTCGGTACCGATTTAAGCTGCTCCTGCTTTCTGAAATCACCAAATAGCTTAACAAACTCCTTTTGGTCGATGATTCTTTTCAGATCGGCAGCGTTGTAATCAATTTCCTGCCGAATTGCTTTCAGATGTGGCGCCTCCGGCATCCAGTATCCGCCGCCGATAAATGAATTGCCGGGCTGGATATGCAGATAATATTCAACACCGCCACCTTTTAAGCCCGAGGTTGGCATACTTACCCCAAAGTTATTTTTATAAGGCGCTTTATTTTTACTGAAGCGGATGTCGCGGTAAATGCGCATCACACATTTTTTGGCATCAAGGTTCTCGTCCATGCCTGCTTCAATTTTACGAACGCTGTCAAGCACCTTCGTTGTAAAATCAATTACATTTTCGCGGGCTTTATCGTAACGCTCTTTATTGGCGGCAAACCATTCGCGGTTGTTATTTACGGCGAGATCTTTTAAAAAATCAATACTTTCCTGGTATATCATCGGTATCTAAATAGCTTTGGTAATGTATCTTGGGTGATAACCAATACAACAAAAACACACGCGAATATCTGAAATTTACAGGAGCAAGTACAAAACAGCCTAAAATTATAGCACCAAGATATAACCACGGCGAATCCTGGTTATGGGTAACCAAATAAGTAAGCCAGGCAATGCCGAGGGCCTCGCCCACATTTAGTGCATAACTAACGTACATGGCGGCATAAAAATAGCCAGGCTCTATCTCAAAAAAGAGGTTGCAATGAGGGCAGTTAAGATTTATTTTATTGGAGAAACTGTAAGGGCTACCCTTAAACATATCGCCGCGCCTGCAGCGCGGACATTTACATTTAAGCATAGCCCATGACTTTGGTGTTTGAGACACGATAAGTATCTTATAAGGTTACAAAAGCGGCAAATAACACCCGCAGCTGCTTATTAATTCAGATTAAGTTTTTCGCCGCGCATCTCAAGCTTAACATCTTTACGACGGTATTTTTTATACCAGATGTAACCACCTAATGCTACAGCAAAATAAGGAGCACCCAATAAAAATAGGATCCCGTTATTTAAACCCCTTGTTTTTGAACTACCGCTTTGTGCGTTGGTTTCAACAGTAGCAGCGCATTGTGCGCACTGAGCTTTTACAGGTTCACGGGCAATCAGCATAAGGCCGAGGGCCATTACAAAAAGGATAACTTTAAAACCTTGTTTCATAAGTACAAATTTAACCAATTATAAATTAAAAATGATAAAACGGACGGATCATTAAGTAGACCACCACACCGCTCGCGGTAACATACAACCATATCGGGAAAGCCCAGCGCACCAGCTTACGGTGCTTTTCAACCTGCATTTGCAGCCCGCGGTAAAAACTCAATAATATTAACGGCAAAACAGCTGCCGCAAGTATAATATGCGGCGTCAAAATGGTTAAGTATATTGTCCTCAAAAAACCGGCAGATGTCCTTTCTGCTGCTGACAATTGCCCATCGCCGTTAAGATCTCCGTAAACGATCTCGTTACGCATCAGGTAATGAAACAGGATATACGATACAAGGAATAACGACGATAAACAGAACGTAACAATGTTAAGTCGTTTATGCAGTGTTATATTCCCTTGTTTAATTTGATATAACGACAAAAGAAGCAATAAGGTACAAGTGCCGTTAAGTACAGCATTAAGCATCGGCAGGTAAGGTGTAAAAGCAGGAGCCACAGCCGGGCCCGGTATCAGGTGCCTGTTTAACAAAACAACTACTGCAATTACAAATATGGTAACACCCGCAACAAAGCGGATTATAAATTTATCACTCATGGCAAATTAATATAACGGCTTATCAACTTTACGAAGCTCTTCGGCTATCAACACTTTTATCTCATCGTTAAGGCGGTTTACCTCTGGTGTTACCGCTGCTTTGTAATATCCACGAATCCGGTGTTCCTGATCAACCAGTACAAAATCATCGCTGTAAACAAAGTCGCTACCGGCTTTTGCAGCATTTACAAACAGCCCATTACGGGCAAAGTTGTAAACCGATGAAGTATCGCCACTGCACATCAGCCAGCGGTTTGATTCGGGCTTAAATGTTTGCAGGTATTTGTTTAATACTTCCTGAGTATCATGTTCCGGATCAACTGTGATGGTTAAAAAGTAAACCATCTTGTTTTTGTAATACGTACCCACCAGCCAGCTCATGTTTTTGTTGATGGTTTGGCAAACCGTAGGACAGTTAGCGTAAAAGAAATTAACTACAAAAATCTTTCCTTTCAGTGTGTTCAGTGTAACCGGCTTTCCTTCCTGATCGGTAAGTTTAAAATCAGGAATGGTGTGGTAGATGGTATCAGGAATGTACTTGCCGTGAAATTTATGCCCAGTTTTGGCAACCAACTTTGGCCCAAAAACAGCGAGGGGCTTATACCTGTTTTTACCTTTAGCGGTAAGTAAATAATATAAAAATCCCGGTACCGCTAATATGAGTACCAGGATCAGGATCTTTTTTAATATAGAAGCCTTGTTCATTACCTCAGGTCAACCCAGTGGTGGCTTTCGTTTGTAAGTACCAGGATTAAACCGATTATAAATATTACCGGAATTGCTATTGACAATATGAGACCCATTTTCTCAAACTTCAAGTGCATGAAATATGCAACTATATAAAATGCTTTAAGCAAGGTTAAAACGATATATACAGGATTGGCATACTGTATCGGAAGAATTCCTTTAGGCACACATACAAGCGCGATAAAGAATTCGATACAGGTAATAACAGTTAAGATACCTGCAACCTGCCATATCCGCTTTCTGCTCATGGTTTCATGATCACCATCGTGATGAATTTCGTGCGATTCTGCTGACATATGATAAATATTTTTAAACTAAGTAAAAGAATGTAAATACGAATACCCAAACAAGGTCTACAAAGTGCCAGTACAAACCAACCTTTTCAACCATTAAATAACTGCCTCGTTTTTCGTATGTGCCCATTAACACGTTTACCGTAATAATAATGTTGATAATAACACCTGTAAATACGTGGAAACCGTGGAAACCTGTGATAGTAAAGAACAAGTTAGCAAACTCCTGCGAAGTCATATGTTGCACAGCTTCGGTGCCGCCGGTAAATAACTTTTTAAGTTCTTCGGCAGGCGGAACACTTCCCCACCAGAAACCTTCATGGTGTAAATGTCCCCATTCCAAAGCCTGGCAACCAAGGAACATGAAACCGCCTATCACTGTAGCTATCATCCAACCTACTACCTCTTTTTTAGCATTACGATGGCCCGCCTCTACAGCCAATACCATAGTAACAGAACTTGCAATGAGGATGAAGGTCATTAAACCCACAAACACCAATGGTGCACCGTGATCAACTAATCCGGGTACTGATTGAAAAACCTTATCCGCACCTGGCCATACGCTTGCGCTGAAACGCAATGAACCGTAAGCTATCAATAACGATGAAAAGGTAAATGCATCCGAAAGGAGGAAAAACCACATCATTATTTTTCCGTACTCCACGTTGAACGGGGATCTTCCTCCCGACCAGGGCGAAGTTTTTACTTCGTCAATTTGTGAAACTGTTGTACTCATCTGTACTAATCTATGGGTGTATTAATTATGATTCAAAAGTAAAAAAACATAGAGATAAATCCATATAATATCGAGAAAATGCCAGAAAATGGAAGTTAATTCCATCTTAAACATATTCCTTACCTGGGGGATATTACGGTATGTACCTATAAGTGTATTTATTAGCAATAACAGCGCCGCAAAAATGTGTACCAAATGCGCGCCAACAAAAACATAAACAAAGGAGCGTGAAGCATTAGGATCAACAAAATAGATCTGCATTTTGAAGGTTAACACATAGCAGGCATAGATCTGTAAGGCAAAAAAGCCAGCCCTAAGCCCAATGTGATCCATAAATACAGCTTCTGTTTGTCAAACTGCAACGCCTTGGCAGCCTTTGACGCTAAAAACAACGAGCCGCTGCTTAACACTATAACAATAGTGCTATACAAAAACGACTGCGGCATGATCACATTTAAACCGTGCCCGCTGCCTCCCGAATAAACGATAAAGCCGCTGGTAAAAGCTGCAAAAAGCATAAATGATGTGAATATGAAGATCCACATATTAAACTTTTTGGCACCAAGGTTCAGCCTGTCGTTATCTTGTTCCATCCTTGCCATCATCTCACTTAACTATAAAATCTACTAAAAACATTATCTGAACTACCGGCAGGTAAAAAAACGAGCCGAACATTAATTTACGAGCCTCGGGTATTTGCCGGGTACGTAACAGCATAAATGACTGATATAAAAATATTAAGCTGCATATCAGCGATACACCGCCTACCCAGTAACCACCATAACCGTAAAAGGTTGGCAATAAACTTACGGGTAATAAAACGATGGCAAATATAAACGTAATTACCGCACTTGTTAAATCTCTTTTACCTGACGGCAACAAGCGAAAACCTGCGAGCTTGTAATCATCATCCAAAACCCAGGCAATAGCCCAGAAATGGACAAACTGCCAGATAAACTGGATAGAGAATAAGATTAAGGCTATTTCGTCTATCCTACCGTGAACCTGCGCAGCTACATAGCCTATAAGCGGCGGCAACGCTCCGGGGATAGCGCCAACAAAAACTGCTGCAATACCCGATTTGCGTTTTAAAGGCGTATATGCAAATGCATACAATAAAATCGAAAATACAGATAGTAAGCCGGTTAACAGGTTTAAGCTGCCTAACAAGTAAGTACCGGCCATGCCCATGCCTAAACCTAATACCAATGCCTGCCCCGTAGTCATTTTGCCTGAAGGGATTGGCCTGTCCATAGTACGCTTCATCAGCCTATCCAAATCTTTTTCGATGATTTCGTTAAAAGCATTGGCTGCCGATGTAACCAGGAAACCACCTATAATAAGCTTTACCCAATCAATCCAAACAATATGGCCATTTGCGCGACTTCCGATTAAAAATGATATCGACGCCGAAAATACCACCAAGGTAGTAAGTCTTGTTTTGATCAATTTTGAAAAATCAGTCCATTTCATCTGCTTACCTCCCTACCCTTAACACCCTGAAATAAATTTAAAAGCAAATAAAACTGTGCCCCAAATATTAAACTCGCCAATACAATATGTGCAGCCTGGGCAACAGGCGGCAATGCGAGATATGATAACAAGATCCCGGTTACTATCTGCAACGTGATCATTAAAAATGTAAAACTCATCAGCTGCTGCTGAATAGAATGCCTGTTAAAGCCTTTACGGATCAAAGCAAACAAAGCAACGTTCAATATCAACACCAAAATGGCTATATCCCTGTGATGTTGAAATATCTCGCCGGCATTGGTGATCCAATCTTTACGGTAACCTCCCTGAAAATGATTGGCAACCGCATCTATTTTCTCACGTACCTCGGTTCCGAAAGCAATTTGCAGAATACTTACAAACAGTGCAGCAAGCGTTATAACGTAAACCAAAGGTGACGACCCTGAAGTACTTTTACCCGAAATCCGTGCTACATGATAAGTGTAAATACAAATAGCTAAGATAGCCAGCGCTAAAAGCATGTGTACGGTAACAATCCAGGCAATCAAATTGGTAGATACCACGATTGAGCCTAACCACGCTTGAAACCCCACAAGCACCAGATTAAAAATACTCAGGATGGCTATCCTCTTATCCGTTTTCCAGTAGCTGAATGAAAAAACAACAGAAAGCAAAAGAAAAAAGCCAGATAAAGCACCAATAACGCGGTTGATATACTCAGTCCATGTTTTGCCTGCATTAAACTCCTCAGGCACAAGGATAGAACGATCTTCGCGTATTCGTTTTGCCAGATCACTGTAACCAAATACATCAAGTGTTTTTGCAAAACGCTGGTTCTTTTCAACCCGTTTGGCTACGTATTTCTGTTTATAATCTTTAGGCAGATCACTGATATCAGTAGGCGGAATGTACCTTCCAAAACATTTTGGCCAGTCGGGACATCCCATGCCTGAACCTGAGCTACGCACAACACCACCGGCAAGAATCAAAACAAAGAGCAGAACAATGGTTGTAATATTGATCTTTTGAAACCTATTTTTTCTGGCTGTGCTCATCTAAATAGTTCTAAAAATTTAGGGTACCTATTCTGAATTTGAAGATTTGAAAATTTATTGATTTGAAAATATCGATTTTCAAATTTTTCCACATTTTCAAATCTTCAAATTAGGATGGTACCCTAAAAGATCAGATAAGTATTAATTATTTTACTTGTTCGTTTGCTTTCAGCGTACTTGTAAACTTATTAAGTTCTTCCAAACCTGCAGGATTATCTTCAAAATCGTGCGGAAGGTTTGAGCTCATAGTTTGCGAGTAAGGAACAGTTTGAGGGATATAATCCTCTTCTGCACCTGGTTTGCTGTAATCATATGGCCAACGATAAACGGTTGGAATTTCGCCCGGCCAGTTGCCGTGTAAGTGCTCAACAGGAGTAGTCCATTCAAGTGTATTTGACTCCCATGGGTTTTGAGTTGCTTTTTGTCCTTTGAAGATGGATACAAAGAAGTTATAAAGGAAACCAAATTGGGTAAGTGCGGCGATAATAGCAGCCCAGGTTACAAATGTATTGATGGTTAACCATTTTTGCATTGAAGCAAATTCGGTGAAGGCATAATACCTACGTGGAACACCGTCAAGACCCATAAAGTGCATTGGGAAGAATACCAGGTAAGCACAGATAAATGTTAACCAGAAGTGCAGGTAACCTAATTTCTCGTCCATCATACGGCCGAACATTTTAGGGAACCAGTGGTAAACACCTGCAAGCATACCAAATATAGCAGCCGAACCCATTACGAGGTGGAAGTGGGCAACCACAAAGTAAGTATCATGTAAGTTGATATCCAAAGTAGCGTTACCCAGGAAGATACCTGTTAAACCACCAGAGATAAAGAACGATACCATACCGATAGCGAACAGCATAGCAGGTGTAAACCTGATGTTACCGCGCCAAAGCGTAGCTAACCAGTTAAATGTTTTTACTGCCGATGGAACCGCAATGATCAACGTAGTGATCATGAACACACCACCCAGGAATGGATTCATACCTGTAACAAACATGTGGTGGCCCCATACGATAAACGATAATACAGTGATACCGATCAGAGAGTAAACCATCGCGTGGTAACCAAAGATTGGCTTACGTGAGTTTACCGACATTACCTCAGATGAGATACCCATCGCAGGCATAATAACGATATATACTTCCGGGTGACCAAGGAACCAGAACAAGTGCTGGAACAGGATCGGACTACCACCTTCAAATGGTTGCTGTACGCCGTTTAATACGATATCAGATAAATAGAAGCTTGTACCAACACTGCGGTCAAATATCAACAATACTACACCAGCAACTAAAACCGGGAAAGCAAGGATACCTAATATAGCAGTAAGGAATAAAGCCCAGATAGTTAAAGGCATTTTCCAAAGGTCCATGCCTTTTGTACGCATGTTTAATACAGTACTTACGTAGTTGATACCACCCATTAAAGATGATGCAACGAACAGTACCATACTGATCAGCCAAAGGGTCATACCCTCACCTGAACCCGGCATTGCTTTTGGCAATGCAGATAATGGCGGATAGATTGTCCAGCCACCGCTGGCAGGGCCTTTTTGTACAAAGAAAGATGACAACATGATAACGCTGGCTAAAAAGAAGAACCAGTATGAAAGCATGTTCATGAAAGGCGAAGCCATATCACGTGCACCTACCTGCAATGGAATTAATAAGTTGGCAAAAGTACCGCTCAACCCGGCAGTTAGTACGAAGAATACCATGATAGTACCGTGTATGGTAACCAAAGCAAGGTAAAAATCGGGGCTGATACGACCGTTAGGTGCAAAACGACCCAACAAAGTTGTTAACAGCGGGAATGTTTTATCAGGGTAAGCAAGCTGGATCCTAAACAGGATTGACAAAATCATTGCGATAACCGCCATCGTAATACCTGTAATCAGGAATTGCTTGGCAATCATCTTGTGGTCCATGCTAAATACATATTTAGACAGGAATGATTGGTCATGATGGTGTTCGTGACCGTGTTCGTCGTGGTGGGCTCCTGCGTGGTCGTGAACTGCTAATGTTGACATATCTCTATTTCTTATCTTTATTAATTATTTAACGCTAACCTATTTGTTGAAGCACCGCTTTGCTCGTTGTTTGCTGCCGCAAAATGAAGCTCTTTTCTTAAAGCATCATTGAGGTAAGGCTTTTGCCTTGACAGCCATGACTGATATTCGGCTTCAGAAACAACACGTACAACTTTTTGCATGTTGTAATGGCTTCCACCGCATATTTTGTTGCAGTAAAGGGTATATTCAAATTTAGGGTCGTCTAATTTGGTACGCATTTCTGCGGTAGTAATAGTCGGGGTAAATTTAAAGAAGGTTGGTAAACCAGGTACCGCGTTCAACTGAACCCTGAAGTGAGGCATATAAACGCTATGGATCACGTCCTGTGCAAGGATATTCAGCCTGATTGATTTGTTAACCGGCAGATACATAGTATCAACCTTCAAGTCATCAAAACTGCTTTTCTTTTTAAAGTTAACACCTAACAAGTTAGCGCCTGTAACCAAACGGAAATCTTTGGGGCCTAATACACCATCTTTACCAGGGTAACGCAATTCCCAGGCAAACTGGTGACCGGTTACATCGATATTGATATCATCTTTAAGGTTTTCGCTGTTCATGATCTTCTGCCAGGTAAAGAAACCAAACACAACCAGGATAGTCAGAACGATAGCAGGTGCAATTGTCCAAACTTTTTCGATGGTATTATTGTGAGGCAGGAAGTGTGCACGACGTTTATCAGAATGACGGTATTGGAACAGGAATGTAAACAGCAGGATCTGGGTAACAAAAAATACTATCATTGTTAAAACAGTGGTGACGGTAAACATCTCATCTATTTTAACGCCATGAGCCGAAGCGGCTTCCGGCAATGTCATACTGCCCTGTTCGGTGAATGACCAGTAAGCACCGTATAAACCTACAAAAAGGAAAACAATACAAATTACAGCCATCACGGTATTCCACTTAATGCCTTTTTTGCCTTGCATCTTTAAAGTAAGATCGTAGATCTTGAGGATTTTACCAACAATGGCGACGCCTAAGCAGATCAGGAAAAATATAAGCACATAATACGCAATCCCGGTCCAGTCAACCTTAGGGGCCTCTTCCTGGCCCGGAGCAGCACCTGCCGCAGTTTGCGCCATCAGCAGGTTTGTGCCCAGGAGCATAAACGCAGCGAAGAACGATAGTAGTTTTTTAGAATTTATTAGTTTTCTGAATCCCATTTTAGTAAGCTGTTTGGTATTCTGTATATGGTGCAAATGTAATAATTATTATATGTGATGATGAAGGCTTTCCTGTAAGAACGGGTGTTTTTTAGGAACCAACGATTTGAACTTGGTTAAAGCAGTCATCGCAGTGAAGGTAAATAAACCTCCGAAACCTAAGAACACGCCTATCTCAATCGGGCCAATCTCAGTTAACCACGATGAAGTTGGACCAACTGTACCAGGCATGATCATCATAAAGTAATCTAACCAGTGACCAACAATCAAGATAATACACATAATCTCAACAGTACGATAGATACGTTTAGAGTCACGTGACATCAACACTAATAACGGAGTAAGGAAATTTACTACGATGTTGATCCAGAACCAAGGTTTAAACTCAGGCTCCCAGCGTTTAAAGAAGTAAACTGTTTCCTCAGGCATGTTAGCATAGTAAATCAATAAGAACTGAGCAAACCATACGTAAGTCCAGAAGATAGAGAAACCGAAGATAAACTTGGTTAAGCTATGCATATGATCTTCTGAAACCCATTCAAAGTAACCAATACGTTTTAACCTGATTAATGTAAGTGTAATAACAGATAAACCGCTAACCCACATTGCTGCGAAGTTATACCAACCAAACATAGTTGAGAACCATTCTGCTTCTAATGACATGATGGTATCGAAAGCGTATATTGGTGTAGTAAAACCAAAGATCACCAGGAATAAGCATGACATGTTAAAGCTCTTTTTGTAGTAGAACATGCCGCCCAAATCATCTTCCGCTTCTGAATATTTAGCCAATAAACGACCAAATATGCAATATGAACCAAGGAAGCAAATTAAACGGATTATAAATCCAACTTTATTCATGTAACCGGCTTTGCCAGCTATAATGGCGTTGTAATTTTCGTTATGAGGATCAGTAACACCGGCAGCAGCCCAAATTTTGTACAAGTAAGGAGCTACAACCTGCTTACCTTCTTCATTGGTTACTGTATGTGTTAATGAAAACCCTGCGATAACTACCACAATAAGGGTAATTGCTGCTATCGGTAAAACTTTACCAAAAGCTTGTGGAATCCTGATCATTGATGCAGACCAACCAGCTTGTGCTGCATATTGCACGGCGCAAAAGAAAATACCGCACATACAAACCGCTGCAAAGTAATAGGTCATTAGCAACAGGTTGGCAAAGGTACGCTCAGCGTAGCCAAGCGCAAAGCCACCAAGTATGGCAACCAAACCAATCACGATGCATATTAAGCTCCATGTTTTGGCTTTGCCGACAAATTCGTATTGCCCGTCAAAATTATTATGAGTCTTCATTAATATCTTTTTCTTATAAGGTTTGTAAATGGTGAACATACATGATCACTTTCCAGCGTTCTTCGGGAGCAAGCTGAGAAGCGTATGAACCCATAGCATTTACACCGTAAGTAATGGTATGATAAATTTTACCGTCTGTAAGGTCTTTCATGTTACCACCGCGTGATGACTGGCCTTTTGAATATGATGGAGGAGCCGGATAACCGTGCTGTACCACTAAACCGTCACCCTGACCGTTAACACCATGGCAAGGTGAGCAAAAGTGCTCAAACAAAATCTTACCTTCGGCGTAATTAGCCTGAGTTTGTGCCAGTACAGATTTAACCTCAACACTGGCTAATTCATAACCTTCTTTGGTATTTGGATAATCAAATTTGGTAAAGCCAACCGGGATAGTTCCGGCAGGTGGTAACTGAGCGGTTTTACCATCTTTAAAATTATTATTTTTCTGATCCGGATCGTATGCCAAATGCTCGTACATATTAGGTGCATACTCCCAGCCGGTACTCCTTTTATCCTTGCACGATGTAAAAATTATCGAAGCAGCGATAATAGTAACAATTGTTCCTAATATTTTAATTTTATTCATAGCTAACATATTTTCTGTCGTTATGCTTAACTTCTGTAGCGCCCGCTTCTTTTAGTAAATTAGTTATATCATCGTGAGAAATGTTTCCTTTAGCATTGATCGCTATTACAAACTTATCATCAGTTGCACGCAGGTCCATTACCCTTGGCGCACGGCCCGGGAAAAGGTGACTTGCGAAGAAGAAAGTAAAGGTCATACCAAATGAGGTCCATAATACCGTCCACTCAAATGTAACCGGGATAAAATCCGGGATAGCAAAGAAGTTTTTACCACCGATATTGATAGGCCAATCATGAACAAGCATATAATAAACCATGCTGAACATAATGGTACCGCCCAAACAACCGAACATAAATGCTGCATAACCTAAACGCGAATCCTTAATGTTCAATTTAGCCTCAATACCGTGGATAGGCATAGGCGTATAAACGTCATAAATAGGTACGCTGTTCTTTTGCAGCTTATCAATCCCGTGCATCATTTCATCGGGATCATCAAAAACGCCTAATATATATTTAGTGCTACTCATTAGTATTATGCTTTTAAGTATTCAGACTGTTCAACACTATCAAATTTCTCCAGCGAAGCGATGTAAAATTCTGCTTCGGCCGGTACAACATGGCCTTCGTCCATAAGTTTCTTCTTAGCCTGCTCGCTTGAGCTTTTCAACAGTAATTTCACCTCGGCCATAGCCACAGAAGGTAATACCCTGATGAACAACAGGAACATGGTAAAGAATACACCGATTGAACCGATGAACACACTTACGTCAACCCAGGTTGGATAGAACATAGCCCAGCTTGATGGTATAAAGTCGCGGTGCAGTGAGGTTACGATAATTACGAAACGCTCAAACCACATACCGATGTTAACCACAATTGATAATACCCATGACAACGGAATGTTGGTACGGATCTTTTTGAACCAGAACAGCTGAGGGGTAATTACGTTACAGGTCATCATGCTCCAGTAAGCCCACCAGTACGGACCGGCTATACGGTTTGCGAAAGCATATTGCTCATACTCGTTTTGAGAGTAGAAAGCGATGAACAACTCTGTTAAGTAAGCCACACCTACTATCGAACCTGTTAACATGATGATTTTGTTCATCGATTCGATGTGGAACATGGTGATGTAGTTTTCCAGACCTAAAACCTTACGTGCAATAAGCAACAGGGTTTGTACCATGGCGAAACCCGAGAAGATCGCACCTGCAACGAAGTATGGAGGGAAGATGGTAGTGTGCCATCCCGGTTCCAATGAAGTTGCAAAGTCCATTGATACGATGGTGTGTACCGAAAGTACCAGTGGGGTTGAAACACCTGCCAGGATCAATGATACTGTTTCAAAACGTTGCCAGGTTTTAACTGAACCTGTCCAGCCGAATGACAATACCGAGTAGATACGGCGGCGGATACCTTGTGCACGGTCACGGATGGTAGCGATATCAGGCAATAAACCTGTGTACCAGAATACCAATGAAACCGAGAAGTATGTTGAGATCGCAAATACGTCCCAGATAAGCGGTGAGTTCCAGTTTACCCATAACGAGCCGTATTGGTTTGGCAACGGTAATGAATAAACAGCCATCCACGGACGGCCCATGTGAGCGGCGATATAAGTAGCCGCACAAATTACCGCGAAGATTGTCATCGCTTCGGCCGAGCGGTTGATAGAGTTACGCCAGTTTTGACGGAACAGTAACAATACCGCCGAGATAAGCGTACCGGCGTGACCGATACCTACCCACCATACGAAACCGGTAATGTCCCAGGCCCATCCTACTGTTTTGTTCAGGCCCCATTCGCCCAAACCGAACCAGAAGGTCCAGCTGATTGCGAAAACCCAAAGCGAGGCGCCAAGCGAGGCTACACTAAAGCCGATCCACCAGGCTTTACCCGGCATATTTTCTACAGGGCGTAATACATCATTCGTAATTTTTGCATACGTGATGTCCTTACCCGTAATTAACGGTTCCCTTATTATTGATTCACTATGAGATGCCATATATCTTAATCTCTGTATATAAAAATTTATGCCTGAGCTTCAGTTTCTATTATATTTCTAACTTTTGTCTGGTAACCAATACCTGGTTGTACGTTAAGTTCTTCAAGCACGTAGTAAGTTCTTTCGCTTGCAAGTGCTTTTGAAACTTCAGAGTTAGGATCATTCCTGTTACCGAATACGATAGCGTTGGCAGAACATGTTTGCTGACAAGCCATTTTGATTTCGCCATCTTTAAGCGGGCGTTTTTCAATTTTAGCTTTCAGTTTACCAGCCTGGATGCGTTGGATACACATTGAGCATTTTTCCATAACACCACGGAAACGTGTAACCACATCCGGGTTAAGTACTAATTGTGTATGCTCACCTTGCAGGTAGTTATCAAAACGTGCATCGTTCCAGTAGTTGAACCAGTTAAAGCGACGTACTTTGAACGGACAGTTGTTAGCGCAATAACGTGTACCTACGCAACGGTTGTAAGCCATGTGGTTTAAACCTTCTGACGAGTGAACGGTAGCTAATACCGGGCACACAGTTTCACAAGGTGCGTGGTCACAGTGCTGACAAAGCATTGGCTGGTGAACAACCGATACATTGTCAAAGTTCTCAAGCTTATCAATTTCCTTTTCTTTGGTAACTGCTTCTTCGCTGTTGCCATGGTCATTGTAGCTATAGTAGCGGTCGATACGGATCCAGTGCATTTCACGACGACGTGAAACCTCATCTTTACCTACAACCGGGATGTTATTTTCTGCAGAACATGCAACCACACAGGCACCGCAACCGGTACAAGCGTTAAGGTCGATAGCCATTACCCAGTCATAAACAGGGCGATCGTGGTTATCCCAAAGCGATTCAGCGTTGTAATCTTTACGACCGTGCTCATTACCGCTTCCCGCAGCAGGGTTCTTTTTGTATTCAACAAAAGTAGCCTCGCGGATCACGCTCCTGCCCTCGTACGAGTGGTGGGTTTGTGTTTGCGCAAGCGGCGATTTGTAACCAGCCGATTTGAATGATGCTACAGCAGCAGTTTGGAAAGTACCATTACTTAAGCTAAAGAATGGGAAAGCATTTTTACCAACGTAGTTACCAACCGGGCCAGCATTTGTACGGCCATAGCCTACAGCAACAGATAAAGTTCCCTGAGTTTGACCAGGCTGGGCTAATACCGGTAACTCAACTGAGTAACCGTTAGCTTCGATTTTGATCACATCACCTTCTTCCAGTTTCAATTTCTTCATATCAGAAATTGACATGGCAGCAAAGTTATCCCAGGTAACTTTTGAAACCGGATCAGGAAGTTCCTGCAACCATGGGTTGTTGGCACGTTTACCATCACCTATAGCCTGGCTTACATAAAGCTGTAATTCAAATTTGTCACCATCAGCGGCAACAGCTTTGCTTTGGGTTAATATTTTTGGGTTACACCGGCAAGGTCAAGGCTAAAGCTGTAAGCGCCTGCGGTTGCTGGAGCAGCTATAATCATACCTGTTTGCAACAAGGTTTCCCAGCCTTTTTGACCAGACAAGCCTCCTTTTGCCAACAAACCCGAATCCCAGGTTTTGCGCACGTAAGTGTAGTAATCTTTTATAGGGTTTTCCATCCAAACCAGTAAGCTGTGCTCTGCCTGGCGGGTGTTGTAAACCGGATTAATTGTTGGCTGTACTACTGTGTAGTAACCTTCAACAGCGTTAGCATCGCCCCACGTCTCTAAATAATGGTGGTTTGGAGCGTTAACGGTAGCTAATAAAGCTGTCTCGTCGTCATGATCAGCAAATGATACTGTTAAACGAACGTTTTTCAACGCTGCTTTAAACTCATCATTTTTGTAATAATCGTAAGCAGGGTTAGCATTCAAAAATAATACTGCACCAACATCACCACGTTTTACTTCGCTTACAAACTCAACAAATGCAGCATCGTTACCAGCGTATTGTTTTGATGGGTTATCCAAATCGATAGTAGTACCGTAGCTACCTAACAATGAGTTGATAGCGTTTACCAATACTTGTGTAGCAACATCGTTTGAACCTGAAACAACCAATGCTTTTCCTTTAGCTGCTACTAATTCTTTAGCGGCTAACTGGATAGCGGTATCCACCTTTTTGTTGCCGGTTGCTTTTGAACCAGGTAAAGTAGTACCAGAGATTGCATTGTAAAGGTTTATTAATGCAACGCCAATTTCAGATGGTTTGGTAGTGATACGGGCATCGGCGTTAGTACCGGTCATGCTCATACCAGTTTCAAACTGAATATGACGAGACATTTTTTTGTTGGCCAGCGATTTGCTGTTACGGTTTGAAACGTACTGGCGGGTAAATTCTTCGCCAGAGATCCATGTACCTAAGAAATCAGCACCAAAGCTTACAATTACATCGGCTTTATCAAAATTGTAGTGAGGCAATACTGCTTTACCAAAACTGTTTTGATTAGCCTGAATGATACCGGTGTAGGAAACCGCATCATAATTGATATGTTTTGTAGTAGGGTATTTAGCGATGAACTCGGCAATAACTGCTAAGGTTGAAGGGCTGTATACAGTAGAAGTAACCAAACGGATACCTTTGCCTGATGCAGCAACAGCTGCAAGCTCTTTCATTACATAAGCATCAACCTCGGCCCAACCTGCTTCGACACCTTTTAACTTAGGGTCTTTTAAACGGTTAACATCATACAGGTCAAGTACCGAAGCCTGGGCCTGGGCGCTTAAACCACCTTTTGAAAACACATCGTTAGGGTTACCTTCTACTTTGATAGGACGACCTTCTCGGGTTTTAACCAAAATAGCCTGACCTTCATAGCTTGAAGAGTAATAGTTAGCCACACCCGGGGTAACCTCTTCAGGTTTGATCAGGTACGGAATTGATTTATGCACCGGCACTTTCTGACAAGCTGCCAATGTAACCGCACCAACACCAAAGCCAAGCGCTTTTAAAAAGTCGCGGCGTGGAGTTTTAGCTGATAAACCAGATCCGCTAAGCACTTCCTCGATAGGAATTGGCTCTGCAAATTCGTTCTTATTTTTCTCAACAAATTCTGGTGTTCTGTTTAGTTCTTCTAAACCTTTCCAGTATTTTTTATTGCTGTCCATTTAAGCTGTATAAACTGTAATGCTAAATTCTTTTTATTAATAGTGACACTTACCGCACTCGATACCACCCAATACGGCGGCTGTAACTTTCTCACCTTTCTTGATCTTATCGTGTGCAGCCAGGATGCTGTCATAGTAAGCATTGCCTTTACCGTTAACTTCGGTACGTTTGTGGCATTGGATACACCATTTCATGGTAAGCGGAGAGTATTGGTAAACCTCTTTCATTTCCTGTACCGGGCCGTGGCACTGCTGACATTTAATCCCGCCAACTTTTACGTGTTGTGAGTGGTTAAAGTAAGCCAGGTCGGGCAGGTTGTGGATACGTACCCACTGAATTGGTTTAGCCGCGGTGCTGTCATACTTCTGTGTTTTTGGATCGTAACCCAAAGCATCATAAATCTTGTGAATCTCTTCCGATTCGGTTTTAACAACCTTGTGGCAGTTCATACACACGTTTAATGAAGGGATAGAAGCATTTTTTGACTTGTATGCACCTGAGTGACAGTACTGGCAATCAATTTTCATGATACCGGCGTGTAACTCGTGCGAGTATTTAATAGGTTGCACCGGCTGGTAACCCTGGTGAACGTTGGTGTTCCATAAAGTAACCCAACCCCAGCTGCACATTGCAACAGTACCGGCAACCAATATAAAGAATACCAGTTTTTTGTTTTTAAGGATCTTAGTGATAAATTCCTTTTTAGCATCAACCGCTACAGCACCTTCCGGAGTAACAACCTCGTCTTCAATAATAAGATCTTTGTTTTTAAGCAAAATGCGCTCTAAAGAACCTACTACCCTGTTTAGTACCAGGATAACGATGAAAGCGATAACGATAATACCGATCAAACCGTAAACAACCATATCGCTCGGGCCGCTTTCAACTTTCGCACCCGGAGCAGCGGTAGCACCGCCTGCAGGTTTAGCCTGCATGTCTTTCCAGGTAGCACGAACGTAGGTTATAATATTACCTACATCAGCATCGCTAAGGTCAGCAAATACGGTCATGCCCGACTGGTTATACTCATTATAAATTTTGAGTGCCTTAGGGTTTTTAGCAGCAATCAGCGCCTGGTTATTCTGAATCCACTGGATAAGATATTTATCGTCGGTTTCTTGAGTAAGCTGCGGACCTAATGCCGGACCAATTAAACGGGTGTCGATTTTGTGACAGGTAGTACATTTTGATTTGAAAATGGCCTCGCCTTTAGCAGCGTCAGTTTGCGCGTACGCAGTTGATAAACTCCAAAAAGCAAACCCGGCAATCAGTAAAACCGACCTTGAGAATTGTTTAAGAATCAATGAGAAACTTCTCATACAGTGTATTTATGCTAAATAATTTTTATATTAATGATTGAAACTGTTGTAAGATGTATGTTTCATCGGATAATTACAGGCACAAAAGTATAATTTTATACACTATCGGTGACACATAAATGACACCAACCTATAATTTATAATCGTTCTAAATAGACAAAAAACTGCGTTTAAACGCTGCTAAATGCATATTAATGTCATTTGACATTTTTAGGGAATAATTATTATCCAACTTTAATTATAAAATTTTATCTATTGTTTTAATAACCAGGCAAAAATAAGCGGTGCAACAATCGTAGCATCGCTCTCTACAATAAACTTAGGTGTGTGGATGTCAAGCTTGCCCCAGGTTATTTTTTCGTTTGGAACTGCGCCCGAGTACGAACCATACGAAGTAGTTGAATCTGAGATCTGGCAGAAATAGCTCCAGAATGGTACGTCATGCATTTCCATATCCTGGTAAAGCATCGGCACAACACATATCGGGAAGTCGCCGGCTATACCACCACCTATCTGGAAAAAGCCGATGCCTTTGCCAGATGAATTTTTAGTATACCAGTCGGCCAGCCATGCCATGTATTCGATACCGCTTTTCATGGTTGAAGCTTTAAGCTCACCTTTAATTACGTATGAAGCAAAGATGTTGCCCATGGTTGAGTCTTCCCAGCCTGGTACTACGATAGGCAGGTTCTTTTCGGCAGCAGCCAGCATCCATGAGTTTTTAGGATCAATTTCATAGTATTGCTCCAGCTCGCCACTCAATAATATTTTGTACATGTACTCATGCGGAAAATAGCGCTCGCCACTGTCATCAGCATCTTTCCAAATTTTATGAATGTGTTTTTGCAAACGGCGGAAAGCTTCTTCTTCAGGAATACAGGTATCAGTAACACGGTTATAGTGATTTTCGAGCAGGTCCCACTCTTCCTGGGGGCTCAGGTCGCGGTAGTTAGGCACCCTTTTGTAGTGTGAGTGTGCCACAAGGTTCATGATATCCTCTTCAAGGTTAGCACCTGTACATGATATAATAGCAATTTTATCCTGGCGGATCATTTCGGCCAGTGAAATACCCAGCTCGGCTGTACTCATGGCACCGGCCAAGGTTACCATCATTTTACCGCCTTCTTCAAGGTGTGTTTCATAGCCTTTAGCTGCATCCATTAATGCCGCGGCGTTAAAGTGCAGATAATTTCTTTCAATAAACTGCGAAATAGGTCCTCTTGTAGTGCTCATAATATTTCAATAAAATTTCAGCCGCAAAAGTAGACATTTTAGTTAAATTGAATTTTAAATGAACCTTTATCTTTTTATAACCATTTCATACCTAAAATTAGCTTCCTGTCCCCTACCCCCTCAGCATATTGTCATTCTAATTTTAAAAATGCCCGTTCGCAGAACCTTATAAAACAAAATGGGTTATATTAGCCCCGACAAACATCTATGAAGAAACTTGTTACCTTAATACTGGTCTGCGCTTTTTCAACCAGTGCCTTTTCACAAATCTCCCGCATTGTAAAGCGAATGTATTTTGATAAAGATACTTCCCGCAAAAGCAGCTTTGTTATTTTGCCTGTATTAAGCTCCGCTCCGGAAACCGGCCTTGAAGTTGGCGGTGCGGGTCTCCTTTCTTTTTATACCGATACTTCAAAACTCAATACAAGGGTATCCAATGTTTTTGGCTATGCCTCCATTACTACCAAAGGCCAGAGCCGCTTAAGCCTTACTACCAGCTACTGGACACCCGCAAACAACTATCACCTTACAGCCGGCATCAGTTACATCAATTTCCCTTTCAACTTTTATGGTATCGGCAACAATACATTAAAGACCAATTCCGACAGGATTGGTCAAAAGCGGTTCAAGGTTAATTTTACCGCCGAAAAAAAATATCCAATAACCTGTATGCCGGCATAACAGGCGGTGCCTGGGATTACAAATTCAGAGACGATGATAAGACAGGTATATTTTATACCGATCCTCGCGTTGAAGACCATGGCGGTGGTCCAAGCGCCTATATAGGACCAACCATCACATTCGATAACAGGAACAATAATACATACACCACCAAAGGGCTCATCGTAAACGCCTATTTCCAGGCTATACACGGCATGTTTGGCAATAATGACTATAAAGGCGGATTCTTTAATATCGAATACTCGCAGTTTTTTTTGCTGGCACCTAAATGGGTACTCGGCCTCGATGTGCAGGAACAAAGCCTTACCGGCAGCACTTCGCCATTTTATTTACTACCCGGCCTGGGAAGCGACGAACTGATGCGCGGTTATTACAATGGCCGTTTCCGTGACCGTAACATGATTGCCGGCCAGGCCGAACTACGCTACCGCTTAAGCGACCGCATTGGGTTTGCCGGCTTTGTTGGCGGGGGCGAAGTTTTTAAAAGCAGCTTCAGCACATCCGAACTAAAACCAAACTATGGCGGCGGCATCCGTTACTTTTTTGATGTAGAAAAAGGGCTTGCCGTACGTATTGACTATGGCGTAGGCCAGAAGATCCCGAACGAAAAAAGATTAACCGGTTTTTATATTGCATTGGGACAGTCGTTTTGATCTTTAAGTTCATATTTGACGGATCATAGTTCATAGCAAATTATCGTAAATGGATTGAGTGATTTAATACAACCACACTTCGGCCATGAACTATGATCTATTAACCATGAACGAACCAACGGTTAATACCTCACCCTAAAATCTTCCTTACTCATTCCTGGCTTAAAAAATACCAGGCCGATATAAAAGAGATCAATAGTTACCCTAACCTGCTGGTTTAGTTTAAGCTGCTCCCATGATTGCCTGGTGGATGCATTGCGATAGATATTTGTAAATATGATAACGCTGTCATCATGGATAGACGGAATAATCTTTTCAAGATAACTGACAGGTCTTTGTTTTAAGGCATCTGCCAGTATCATGTCAACCTGGCGAATGCCTGATGTTGTTGATGAAACACTTTGAACCTCGGGGTTAGATTGTTTAATAACAAATTCGGTGATGTAATCCTCCGCATCAGCTAACAATATCGTTTGGGGCTTAAGGTAAACACAAAACCTATAAAGTAGATGGTAAAATTTTAACGGCAGTGTATTTATCACACCCTTGTCAGAATGTTGTTTTTGGGCGATTTTTTTAATATCGCGGTACACTTTTTGGCCTCTGTAATCGTAGATAACCGTATCAATCAGCTTGTAAACAAATGGAGAGTGTATGCCGTGCCTGTTGTTGGCCAAAAAACGGTGCCGCAGGTAATTAAGCCCATACCTTATATTATACATTGCTGTAAAAATAGAAAAGGTTTAGTATTTTAGCATTACAGCGTATGATAAATCCAACTGAAGTAAATTCATTGATCCGCCTGCTGGATGATCCGGACAGCGAGATCTTTGAGCATGTGTATAACAAATTGTTTTCATATGGAGCAGAGGCTATTACTTATCTCGAGTCGGCCTTTGAACAGGCTTTTGACCCTATTCAACAAGAACGCATTGCCAACCTGGTACATGAAATTCAGTTCAGTAATCTTAAAAACGATTTAAAACTTTGGAACCAAAGCGGCGCGTTCGACTTGTTGCAGGGCATCCTCATCATTAACCGATACCAATATCCCGACCTTGATGAGCAAAAGGTAATTAACCAGATAGAAGCTATTAAACGAGATATCTGGATCCAGATGATGAACGAGGCCAGCCCGAAAGAGCAGGTTAAGTTGATCAACCATGTGTTTTACAACATCTACGGTTTCAGCGGTAATACCGCCAATCACCTCGATCCGCAAAACAGCTATCTGAGCCAGGTATTGGAAACTAAAAAAGGCAACCAGATCTCATTGGCGATTATCTACTCTATCATTGCACAAAAGCTGGATATCCCTGTTTACGGCGTAAATCTTCCCCAGCATTTTATCCTCGCCTATCTTGACGAGAGTATGCAAAGCGAGTTTGAAAGCGGGATCCTGTTTTATATCAACGCCTTTAACAAAGGCTTCCTGTTCGGCAGGCGCGATGTGGATATGTTCCTGAAACAGCTTAAACTTAAATTTGATAAGCAGTTTTACGAACCCTGCTCCAACACTGATATTATTAAGCGTGTGCTTCGCAACCTCATCAGTGCCTACGAAAATCTGGGTTCGGCAGAAAAGGTGAGGGAGTTGAATGAGCTGCTAAATATCATGGAAGCCCCCCGCCCCCTAAAGGGGGTGCTTTTGATTTGCAGGATTTCATCTTTTCACCTGCTATTTGTTCCCCCTTTAGGGGGTTAGGGAGCCCTTCATCACACCGATACTGTGTTTCATCCCATTTATTTATTCAGTAGTATTGTGAATTATACCTTGCGGGCATAATTCAAAACACGATGAACGATCTCCTGAAAAAAAACCTTAACCTTGGCAAAATTGAATTTTGGGCCGCAACCACTATTTATGTTTTTGGCCTGCTCCTTCTGTTAGCCAAAGTGTCTAACAGTGTCGATAATGAAATATGGACCCCATACCGGTACATGTTCAACAATTACCACCTGCACTACTCCTACTCTAAATATTTCTTTTTCCCGCAGGTGTTTAGGTACACTGGTTATTACGGCGCCTACCTGCTCTGGAATTTTATTATAGTACCGGCCTTAGCACAAAAAAGGCGGGTAGCATGGCATATCATTTTGGGTTTGGCCTTGCTTGTTGCCCTTTGGGGCCTATTCGGCATTACCGATACCTGGCTTAAGGGATATCTATTTTACCATAAATCGGCCGATTATGTGTATAACATCGTTTTTAAAACAAATGTATTATACGCTTTGTGGGTAATAATGATGCTTACTTTTTATAGCATGGTCAAATTTGCTACCCGGTTTTTATTGAGTAACGTTGATAAAATAAACGCCAAATACCAGGTAATTACCCGTGGCTGTGTTATAGCCCTGGTTATTTGTATGATCACAACATTCTTGCTGGCGCTTTCCGAAGCCCAGTATGAATTGATAGTTACGTTTGTGATTATAGCGCTGACAGGCATTGGGAATGTTAGTTTTTCGTTCTATAGCCTTATACCAGCAACATTTGCCAAAAATAGGGGTTTCTTTAACTACCTGTTTAAGGTTACAGGCATAATGCTGGTGATCAGTGTGCCGATAGGATTTTTAACAGCAGTTATTTTTAACAAGGTAAATATAGAACCTGTGTTTATCATAGGTGCCTTTAACTGTGGCATCCAGATATTATTGGTTGCTCCTATAAGCTGGATGATTTATAAGCGTAATCTTGCCGGAAAACAGGAGATTGTACATCTCAAAACGGCCCTCGGCCGCTCCACTGCCGATCTGGATTTCCTTCGCTCACAAATTAACCCGCATTTCCTGTTTAACGCATTAAATACACTTTACGGAACAGCTTTACAGGAAGATGCCGAACGTACCGCCGAAGGTGTGCAACGACTGGGCGATATGATGCGTTTTATGCTACAAGAAAACATGCAGGAAAAAATACTGCTGGTACGCGAGATCGATTATCTTAATAACTATATCGCCCTGCAAAAACTCCGTACCCAAACATCGCCCGATATTACTATTGTACTTCAAATTGAAGAGCATGTTAATGCCCTGCAAATTGCCCCAATGCTGCTGATCCCCTTTATTGAAAACGCATTTAAACACGGCATCAGCCTGCGCGAACCTTCACATATCAATATCAGCCTGCAAACCAAGGAAAATACACTTTACTTTGATGTGCATAACAGCATCCATCCCAAAGTAGTTAACGATACCGAAAAATATAACAATGGTATAGGGCTGGAGAATGTTAAACAACGGCTGGCACTTTTATATCCTGACAAACACGAATTGGTGATCCGCGAAAGTGCCAAAGATTTTTTTATACATTTAACTATACAACTGCAATAAGCTTTGATTACTGCCATAGCCATTGATGACGAACCCATAGCACTTGATGTGATCCGCTCGCATGCTGCAAAAGTGCCTTTTGTTGACCTCAAAGCCGAGTTTACCGATGCCTTTAAAGCGATGGATTATCTGCAGCGCGAACCTGTGGATCTGTTGTTCCTGGATATTAAGATGCCCGATATTTCGGGCATCGATCTGTTAACATGTCTCAATAAAAAACCGCTGGTGATATTTACCACCGCCTACACCGAACACGCTGTTACCAGCTTTGAACTGGACGCGGTAGATTATTTATTGAAACCCTTCGCGCTTACCCGGTTCATAAAAGCCTGCAACAAAGCCTATGAACTTTATAGTTTCAGGAACACGGCCGAGGTTAAGGATTACATTTTCCTGAAAACCGGCTATGAGCAGGTGCGCGTTAACTTCGACGACATTTATCATTTAGAAGCCACAGGTAATTATGTAAATTTTATATTAAAGGATAGCAAAGTGCTTACCCGCATGACCATCACTGAAGTTGAGGCGCTACTGCCGGCTGAGAAGTTTGTCAGGATCCATCGGTCGTTTATTGCCGCTGTAAATAAAATTGATAAGATAGAACGCCATCAGGTAACAGTAAATGGATTTTTGCTGCCTGTAGGCGGCGCTTATGTGCCGAATTTGGGAATGATTAAATAATCCCTTACAGATCGTTTATACGCTGGCATAATCATTATCTTTAGCTTATGCAGCAACGTGAACTTATCATCAGCAATTATGTAAAGGCCTATAACAACTTTGATGTTGAAGACATGCTTAAAAACCTCGCACCATCCGTTAAATTTCAAAACATATCAAACGGTGATGTGGATATGGAGCTAGATGGTATAGCAGCATTCAGGAGCCAGGCCGAACAGGCAACTGAGCTTTTTGAACGCCGCGAGCAAATTATCCGGTCTTTTAAACACACCGGCAACAAAACCGAAATAGCTATTGACTATAACGCAATTTTAGCCGCCGACCTGCCAAATGGATTAAAGAAAGGTGATGAGTTAAATCTGAAAGGGCATTCAATTTTCACTTTTGACGGAGATAAAATTGTTGGGATAATGGATATTAGTTGATAAAACTCATGCTAAGTTTGAAAGTCCGGCGGACATGAAGATGTGACTACAAAAGAAGCCTGTCAGTTTGAGCCTGTCGAAGACTTGAGCGCAGTGGCCCTACCCACTATGCTCCTACGGGCTACCCATGACAAGATAAAAAATGTGGTTTTTCGCAGCAGATCAGCTTCGGGTGAAAACGAGCAGAACGATGCTGGGCGGTGCGGCTGCAGGGGCATGGCAAGTTTTTGCAGAAGCGGAGGCATTGCGTGCGAATCGGGGCAAAATAATTGCAGCCCGTGGTTCTGTTCGTTTTGCAGGGTGAAGGCCGCGCCGATGGCTATGGGGCCAGATTGTGCGCAAAGAAGCCTCTCTGCTGCAAGCCTTTTTGGTTACTTTTGTGGCGACAAAAGTAATTGGCCCCGCGCGGCCAGGAGCGCGACGATGTAAGTCAAATACTAATGAAGCCCGTTACCAGCCTGTCGGGGGTTGCTTCATTCCTTACAGCAATGACGTGACGCAGATGTCATTTTACCTTCAGAGGCCACCGGATTTAAATCACTCAGGATGACACCCATTTTTAAACATCAACGTTTTACTCTACCATCAGCTTCTTCAATGTAATTCCAATAGTAGCTGTTTTCCTTTTAGCCGCTGCGCCATAGCTGAAAGCAATCTTGTACATCTTTTTTGATTTGATCCAATTTACAAACTTCGGGTCGCAAACCGGGTTCAGTTTATAAACATACTGTTGAGGCTGAGGCTTAACTTCCGATACCGCTATATAAATAGAACCGGGCGTTTTGCAATCGGCCGGAGCATCAACGTCACCTTGCTGATCGGCGACAAGGTACACCGCAATGCTCAGCGTTTTATGATCGGTATATACATAGCGCTTTTGCAGGTTATTTAAAACGTAAGTAAGATCCTGGTTGGATACGCTTTTGTATTTGATGGATTGGGCGATAACATTAAAGCAGGCACCGGCAACAAGCAACGCTGCTAACAGTATTCTTTTCAACATAAAATCATCATTAAGGTCGAACTTCAAGCTTTCAAAAAAAGACTGTTTACCTCAACAATAAAATTAGCCTACTGTTTTACAGAAGAAGAAATTAGTTGTCCCGGATCACTTCCCGCTCAAAAAGCCATTCTCCTCCAGCCACGCGGCAGCCCATTCAAACCATTTGCCTTTATTTTTAGAATTGTTCATGCCGAAACCATGACCGCCTTCCTGGAAAAGATGCATTTCGGCCTTTACTTTGTTTTTTAACAGGGCATCATAAAATAACAGACTGTTTTGTACTGGTACTACGTTATCATCCTCGGCGTGCACTAAAAATGTTGGCGGGGTATTGGCAGTAACCTGTTTTTCGTTCGAATACAGATCTAACTGCGCTGCTGATGGGTTTTTACCTATTAGGTTTTCCCTCGAGCCAACATGGGCATATTCACCAAAAGAAATTACAGGATAGATCAGCATCATAAAATCAGGGCGTACGCTGATGTTTTCTTTATCTTCAATAACCGGTTTATCAAAATGAGTTCCTTCCGTTGATACCAGGTGGCCCCCTGCCGAAAAACCGATAATTCCTATTTTAGATGGGTTGATATTCCATTCTGCGGCATTTTTACGTACGGTGTATATGGCCATTTGCGCATCCTGTAACGGACCGATAGATTTATCAGCCATAATATCATCACTTGGTAAACGATATTTTAATACAAAAGCGGTTACGCCAATTTGAGCGAAGGCTTGTGCTACGGCTTTACCTTCATGATCTGAAGCCAGTCCTGAATAGCCACCGCCAGGGCAAACAACAATGGCAGCGCCGTTAGCTTTACCTTTTTCGGGCAGGTAAGGCGTTAGCGTTGGCTCAGTTACCATGGTGATCCAGCTCCTGTTGTCTGTTTTTTCAACATAAGTTGCCGGGGCTTTTTTTGAATTGGGAACACCTTTAGGATAAAGCAGCATCGGTTTTTCCTGTGCGAAGGATACAAATGTTATAACTGTCAAGACTAAGGCAGATAAGAAGGTTTTCATATTTTTTAAAAGGCAAATTGGATGTGTCCAAAATACAATTAATCTTCCAAAAACAAAACGGAGTATCAGAAATGATACTCCGTTTTTTATACTATACCGTCATCCTGAACTTGTTTCAGGCCCCCACTTACCTGGCCTACGCCATACGGACGGTATACGGCATGTGGGGTACCGAAATAAATTCGGCATGACCTTACTTTCTTATTTTTAACTCTTTGGCCCGCCAAATTCCATCAGGTAGGCTTTCAGGAAATCATTCAGATCACCATCGAGCACTGCCGCAGCGTTGGAAGTTTCGTGATCGGTACGGAGGTCTTTTACCAGTTTATATGGATGTAAAACATAGTTACGGATCTGTGAGCCCCACTCTATCTTCTTTTTATTGCCCTCAATAGCATTGGTTAGTTCCATACGTTTGCGCATCTCAATTTCGTATAACTGTGATTTAAGCAAGCGGATGGCGTTATCTTTATTTTGCAATTGCGAACGCGATTCCTGGTTTTTGATGATGATGCCCGATGGCTTGTGATATAAACGCACGGCAGTTTCTACCTTATTCACGTTCTGACCACCGGCACCACCCGAGCGGAAAGTTTCAAATTCGATATCGGCCGGATTTACTTCAATCTCAATGGTATCATCAACCAGGGGATAAACATATACAGAGGCAAAAGAGGTGTGACGTTTGGCATTAGCATCAAAAGGCGATACGCGCACCAGGCGGTGTACCCCATTTTCACCTTTCAGATAGCCATAGGCAAACTCGCCTTCCAACTGCAGGGTAACGGTTTTTACGCCGGCCACGTCGCCTTCCTGGTAATCCTGCTCGGTTACTTTATAACCGTTCTTTTCGCCCCACATAATGTACATACGCATGAGCATGCCGGCCCAGTCGCAGCTTTCGGTACCACCGGCACCCGCCGTGATCTGAAGCACCGCATTTAGTTGATCTTCTTCGGCCGAGAGCATATTTTTAAACTCAAGCTCTTCAACGGCTTTTAAAGCCGCATTATATTGTTCCTGCATTTCGGCCTCGGTAGCATCACCGCCCTGGTAAAATTCAAAAAGCACGCCGGCGTCATCAACAACCGATACCACCTTCTGAAAAGCATCCGTCCATACTTTTTTAACTTTGATGGACGCCAGTACTTTTTCGGCCTCTTTAGGATGATCCCAAAAATGCGGGCCGATGGTTATTTCCTGTTCTTCATGTAATAGTTCCAGCTTCTTATCAATGTCAAAGATGCCTCCTCAGGGAAGTTACTCTATCCCTTAAATCCTGAACTTGTTCTTTAGTCATGCGGCAAATATATATAATTTGAAAAATTGCTATAAATAAAAAGGCCTGCAAATTGTTTAACAATCGGCAGGCCTGTTCATTAGGCAGATGTAATAGTATGTTAGGCAACCATCAGGTTGTTCACAAGCGGGTTCAGATCGGTACGGTTACCGTTCAGTTTAGTTAACATAGTACCCAAAGCAAACTCTTTGGCTTCGCCGCTTTTTGTTTCCTTAATCAGTTCATTCATTACAGTTGGGATCAGAGCCTTTGCAACTGTTAACGCATGTGCCGGGTCAATACTGTAAAAAGTGTTAAGCTTATTTGCAAAGCGGTTGGTTATGCTCGATACTAATGAATTGTTGTAACTACCCGAGAACTGAAAGTATTTAATAAGTTCCTTCACCTTGCCGCTTTCAAGCTGGCCTTTTAAAACTTCAATGATTGAACTTGAAGCTTCATTGATCACTGCTTCATGATATTTAGCAGGAATCACCGGGTTGTTGATAACAGCCGTCCCGGCGTTATCTTTTACAAGCAAAAACAGTTTTTCGAACATAGTAATACGTGTTTTTAAAGTAAATTTACAAATTGATGATAAATACCTCATTTGATTACCATCGACACAAATATATTAAATAAAAATTTTAAACTTCAAAATATATTTGTAATTCTTTTGTAATTCTCATAATTTTCAAGTGTAAAATCAACACTATGCCGGCCGTGTTTAAACAACACTAAGACAGGCTAATAATTTATTTAATGACTATCTAACAATTAACTTTTTACTTTTGTTGAAAAACAACACAATTATGCTGCCAACTACTGATTTTACAACAACCCAGGCTTACAAATATCTTACAGATCATTACATTGATATTGTATCAAAAAACCTGAAAGAAATGTTTGATGCTGACGACCAGCGTTTTAATAAGTTCTCGATCCAGTTTGAGGATATCCTGCTTGATTATTCAAAGAACCGTATCGATGATGAAACCATTGCTTTATTGATACAGCTGGCCAAAGAATGTTCATTAAAAGAGGCGATAGACGCCATGTATTCCGGCGAAAAAATTAACGTTACGGAAGGCCGTCCGGTATTACACATCGCATTACGTAACCGCAGCAACACTCCTATTTATGTTGATGGTAAAGATGTTATGCCCGATGTAAATAAAGTGCTTGACCAAATGAAAGCCTTCAGTGAAGCCATCATTTCGGGCGAGTGGAAAGGTTATACCGGCAAAGCTATTACCGATGTGGTTAATATTGGTATCGGCGGCTCAGACCTTGGCCCGGTAATGGTTACTGAAGCTTTAAAAGCATACAAAAATCATTTGAACCTCCACTTTGTAAGTAACGTGGATGGTACTCATATAGTTGAAACCCTGAAAGCAGTTGATCCTGAAACTACGCTGTTCCTGGTGGCTTCAAAAACTTTCACTACCCAGGAAACTATGGGCAACGCCCACAGCGCCCGCGACTGGTTCCTGGCCAGCGGTGCTACTGAGGCCGATGTAGCTAAACACTTCGCCGCTCTTTCAACCAATGCAGCAGCTGTTGAAAAATTTGGCATCGATACTAAAAACATGTTTGAATTTTGGGACTGGGTTGGTGGCCGTTACTCTTTATGGAGCGCTATCGGTTTGTCAATTGCCCTAAGCATTGGTTTTGAAAACTTTGCCGATTTGCTTGCCGGTGCCCACGCGACTGACAATCATTTCAAAACTGCCGAATTTGACCAAAACATCCCGGTTATTATGGGACTGATCGGTATCTGGTATAACAACTTCTTTGAGGCCGAAACCAATGTTATCTTACCTTACGACCAATACCTGCACCGTTTCTCTGCTTATTTCCAACAAGGCGATATGGAAAGTAATGGCAAACATGTTGACCGTAATGGTAAAGATGTTGACTACTCTACCGGTCCGATCATTTGGGGCGAACCTGGTACAAACGGTCAGCACGCTTTTTATCAATTGATTCACCAGGGCACTAAACTGATCCCTGCCGATTTTATCGCCCCGGCACAATCTCACAATCCACTGGGCGAACATCACAACATGCTGCTGTCAAACTATTTTGCTCAAACCGAAGCTTTAATGAACGGTAAAACCGAAGAGGTAGTTATTGAAGAACTAAAAGCTGCCGGAAAATCTGACGAGGAAATAGCTAAAATAGCTCCGTTCAAGGTATTTGAAGGCAACCGTCCAACAAACTCGTTCCTGATTAAAAAGATCACACCATACACTTTAGGCGCGCTGATTGCCATGTATGAGCATAAAATTTTTACCCAGGGCATCATTTGGAACATATACAGCTTTGATCAGTGGGGTGTTGAGCTTGGTAAACAACTTGCCGGCAAAATCCTTCCTGAACTAAAAGATAACGCTGAGATCAGCAGCCATGATTCATCAACTAATGGACTAATCAATCAATATAAAGCGTGGAGGTAATCTCCCCAGCCTCCTAAAGGGGGAAGTTTTATATTTTAACAACACCCCACCGGATTTTCCGGGGGGTGTTGTTAAAAAACTGAGTGCTTAGTAGAACCTTTTCTGGCGATTTCGGCTAAAGCCGCCTCATGTTGCTTTTTTTGTTCCGTTGGTTAAAACCAACGGCAATGAATTTTCTTTTTATAGAGAATTAACGCAGTCGAGCAATTTCCTATTTATTGGTTGAAAGAAGCCTTTTCGAAATCTTGTTTTCATTACCGTTGGTTTTAACCAACGGATAAAGTTGCCAGGTGCTAAGTGGCTTTAGCCAAAATAACCATACATTTAGGACAAACCATGTCATTTGTAAAAATCTGGACCCATTTGGTATTTGCAACTAAAGACAGACAACCCTTGCTTACTCAAAACATAAGATACCAGATACATAAATACATCATAGAGAACTGCAAAGAGAAAGGGATATTCTTACAAGCGATTAATGGCTATACCGATCATATCCATTGCCTTATTTCTTTAGGAAAAGATCAAAATATTGCCAAAATAAGCCAGCTAATTAAAGGAGAATCATCTCTTTGGATAAATAAGAACAAACTAATAAAACAACAATTCGGTTGGCAGGACGACTACTTTGCAGTATCGGTAAGTGAATCACAGGTATCAACAGTCATTAGCTATATTAACAATCAGGAAAATCATCATCAAAAGAAATCATTCAGTGATGAGGTTGAAGAATTTATGAACCGATATGGCTGGCAACTGCTCAATAACTAAAACACGAAACGCCCGGATAATCCGGGCGTTTCGCTTTATAAAAATACTAATTCAAGCTATGGTTCTGTTAGGGGCCAAGGCTTACGGAACCGGCACAAACTTAACCTGGTACAAATGCGGCCATTTTTTACCGGTAACAAACAGGCGTTGACCTTTGGCATCCCAGGCAATTCCGTTTAGCACGTTATTATTCCAGTCCCTGTCCTGCGGACGGCTTGCCACCGGGTAAATCTCTTTCATATCTATTATCTGCTCCACCGCACCAGTTTTAGGATTGACCACCAATATGTTATCGGTTTGATAAACGTTGGCATAGATCTTACCGTTGATGTATTCCAGTTCGTTTATCGAATCTATCTGTTGTTTATCGTCACACACATCAATGTGGCCTATCTGGTGATAATCATTCTTGTCAAGGAACCAGATCCGGTTGGTGCTATCATCCATGTATAATTTTGTTCCGTCATAGCACATCCCCCAACCTTCGGGGCCAACGTTGTTGGTGAAGTTGTTAAGCAACTTCAATGTATTTTTATCGTACACAAACCCTACCTTTTCCTTCCAGGTAAGCTGCACTACTTTATCACCAATAGCCGAGAGGCCTTCACCAAAATATTTCTCATCAAGCTTGGTTTCCTGTAAAACCTTACCTGTATTCAAATCAACCTTGCGGATGGATGAGTGTTTATAGTCTCCGGTACTTTCGTATAAAACACCATCAACATACTGCAGGCCTTCGGTATATGCAGCGGTATCATGAGGGAAAACTTTTTCAACTTTATAAGTGTACCTGGCAGGGGCTTTTGCTGCTAATAACAAGACATTGGTTGATACCTCATTGCTTTTACCGCCTTCATAAACCTTAGCCGTGATTATCCTGATGCCCAGGCCAATGGTATCCGTTTTAAGACTGATACCTGCAGTATCCTTACTGGATGCGAACTTTACGGAATCGAGCAGGTAAACTACCGAATCAACTTTACTGCCTGTACGATAGCCTACTTTGATGTCGATCTTATCGCCGGCTTTGTAGTTTGCACCGGCGTCGGGGGTGATAGTATAATCTGTAGCCGAGCTATCAGGTTTATGGTTACAGCTGCAGCCGAAGGCCATTAGGGCAAGGGCGGCAAAAAATAGCTTTAGTTTATTATTCATAAGTGTTATGTGGCCGAAGGCCAAAACGCATCTTCTATATGGTTTAGTATATAATTTCCACTGCGGTCAAACAAAATAGCGATGATATCAAACCGCACTTCGCCCTGGTGGTTCATGAGGTAGATGTATTCATCGGCGGCTTCGGCCAGCAGTTTTTGCTTACGGTTATCTACAAAATCTTCGGGTTCTCCAAAGCCATTGCCCGTGCGGGTTTTTACTTCGGTAAATATAATAACCTTGTCTTTATAAGCAATTATATCTATCTCAGCTTTTCCGTAAGTCCAGTTTTCATCAAGAATTTCGTAGCCTGCTTTTTCGAGGTGGGTTTTGGCTAATGCTTCGCCGGTGCGGCCAAGTTCAAGGTGTTGGGCCATTATTTTATGATTACGGAGCCCAAAAAGTCAGATATTGATTTTTCTACCTTTTTCATACGCATATACTGATTAAGCAGTATTTCCTGGTCGGCCTCGGTATCGGCTTTTTGAAGCTGAGTTCGCAGGTCTTCCAGCATTTTACCAACCTTATGCTTTTTAAGGTGAAATATCGCACCAAGAATAGTTGCCTTCATATTAACCTGCTCATCGTTCACCGTGATCCTATGCATTTCGTACCAGTTTTCACTGAGCGAATATTTACTGGCTAACATGTTAATAGTTAAATCAACTATAGCTTTATCCTTATGGTGAATAAAATAAGCCTCATCCGGCAGTACACCGTTTTCTACTTCGCGACGGTAAATTTCGGTAATCTGCTTACAAACCGGATGATCAAAACTAACATCACTCAACTCGGCTATAATGAACGGGCCTATATAGGTATTGGCAATACCGTCCCAGTCAATCATACGGCTTCCATAATGCAGCAATAAACGCACAATTTCCTTTTCCTGAAAAGCATCGTCTTTAGCAACATGTGGCTCAAGTTCAACAGGCTCATCAAAGAAGTGGGGTTCGTCGGGCATTTCGGCAAACCTGTTGTTTTGCTGCTGACGCTGCTGCTCCTCCTTTTTGGCTTTGGCAGTGCGCATTTTATTGAGCTCGGATAAAAGGGCGCGCTCGTCTATCTGCAATAAGCCGCTACACTCCTTTATAAATACCGACGCCTTGATGCTATCCGGGATCTTGGCGATACTTTCAACAACCTCACGGATCACATCAGCCTTTTTTATCGGGTCGTTACCAACTTCTTTAAGCAGGATCTGGGTTTTATACAGGATAAAGTCCTTCTTATTTTCCTCGATGTGCTTTTTAAAAGCACTTGACCCTTTCGATTGTACAAATGAATCAGGATCATGTCCATCCGGAAACAGCACTACTTTTACATTAAGCCCTTCCTCCAGGATCATATCCAAACCACGCAGTGAAGCTTTGATCCCGGCTGCGTCGCCATCATATAATATGGTGATGTTTTTAGTAAAACGGGCAATGAGCTTAATCTGCTCAGTAGTGAGCGATGTGCCTGATGAAGCCACCACGTTTTCAACCCCCGCCTGGTGTACCGAAAGTACATCGGCATAGCCTTCTACCAGGTAACAGTTATCCTGCTCACGAATAGCCTTTTTAGCGAAGTAGAGGCCGTAAAGTACATTTGATTTATGGTAGATCTCCGACTCGGGCGAGTTAACATACTTGGCTACGTTTTTATCTTTTTTAGTGTACGGCCGCCAAAACCAATTACCCTGCCGGTAAAACTATGGATCGGGAACATTACCCGACCGCGGTACCTGTCGAACAAGGCCCCGTTATCCCGCTTTACCGACAGACCGCTCTCGACCAGAAACTGCTCTTTATAGCCGTTCCTGATAGCGGCACCTGTAAAAGCTTCCCATTGATCGGGCGAGTAACCCAATTCAAACTTCTTGATGGTTTCGGCAGTAAAGCCGCGTTCTTTAAAATAACTGAGACCGATGCTTTGCCCTTCCTCCGTTTCGAGCATGGCCTCGTGAAAAAACTTAGCAGCAAATGCCGATACGATCATAAGGCTTTCCCGGCGCAGATCCTCCTCGCGGTTTTCGGGAACTTCAACAGTTTCTTCAACCTCGATGCCGTACTTTTTAGCGAGCCATTTCAAGGCCTCGGGATAGCTGAACTTTTCCAGCTCCATTAAAAACGTAACAGCCGAACCGCCTTTTCCTGTTGAGAAATCTTTAAAAATACCTTTTGCCGGGGATACCGTGAACGAAGGGGTACGCTCATTCGCGAAAGGCGAAAGGCCTACGTAGTTAGCCCCGCGCTTTTTTAACTGCACAAATTCCCCTATCACCTCCACAATGTCGGTGGCTTCCATAATACGGTCGATAGTGGATTTTTGAATCATGAGTTAAAGCAAATGTAGGGAAGATAGATCGTTGCCCGTAATTCGAAAACGTTAAAATACGGTTTTGTTTGATAACGAGCTGTTTAAAATTCAATCTCCTTAAGAGACAAGTTACCGTTTAACGCTTTGAGTTAAGATCCTGAGATATATACCAATTTAATTACTGCGATGACAGGGGTTAACAGGGTTAACATAAATTCCATAATTTAAACACAGCAAACTTATAATCAACTACTTAATAAAGCAATGGGGTTACATTAAATACCACTAAAGTATTAAAAAAGTAATAAAATTATACAATCGTACTTCGATCGTTGCGACCGAAGCGAACTGAAGATATTAACATCATGATATGATACAGCTTCATTTGTACTGCGCTTAAACCCGTTTAAACCAAGGTATTCGCTTTTCGATTTCGTGGTTTTAAAAAGGTCACTGCTATCCCGGCCAATACAATTATACTGCCAACAATCTCATTAAAACCTAAACGTTCATGCAGTAAAAAAGCAGCCAGCAGCCCGGCAAAAACCGTTTGGCTTAATAAGGCAATGGAAACCCTGGTTGGTTCCAGATAACGTAACGAGTAATTGATGGTTAGCCAGCCTGCTAACTGGCAAATAAGCCCCATACCTATAAAGCAAAGCCAAACTTTTAAAGAAAGATGAACAATATCGTTATGCATAGATCCATTGACTACCAGCAAAAAAATACTGGCGCTCAGCATACTGTAAAACATAAAACTAAACACATCAATACCGGCCATAATATTTTTGGTGATCATGATATAAGTAGCATAAAAAAACTGGCGAGTATAGCCAGCAGTATGCCGGCATTAAGTTCCATGTGCAAAATATGTTCATAACCTACCAAAACAACCATACCGGCGATGGCAATGAGCGTACCTATCCAAAATAGCCGACCTGATCCTTTTCTTAAAAACAGGAAGCTCATCAGGCCTACCCAAACCGGGGCCAGGTTGGCAATAAGGGTTGATACAGTGGCGCTGATCTTTAACAGCGAAATATTCCATACCGCAATATCAAGGGCGAAAACCATGCCCGCAGCTATGGAAATAAGCAATTGCTTTTTATTTATTTTAAGTTTTTGCCTAAATACACAAAATGGGGCAAGACAAATCCAGGCTATAAACACCCGGTAAAATGCCGAACCAATTGGTGATACCCCGGCAAGCTTTACAAATATCGGCGAAAAAGAAATGCATAGAATGCCAATAACGAGGCTCAATTTGGGATTCATGGGCGATAAAACAAAATGAGCGGCAAACTTACTGAAACCACGTATAATATGCTTTACTTTTAAATATCTTTATATTTCCTGTACAATTTATTAACCTGTCATCAGTAAAGCAATGAAATATCCCTGTTTGATATTAGCCATAGCCGTGGCCCTGCTTTTTTCGGCCTGCAAAAAAAGGACTGCTGTAATTTTCCGGTCATACCCGATTTTATGCTTGCGCAAAAAAACAACATCAAATGGGAGGCTAATCCTTCCGGTTCGAATATAATGGGTGATACCATTACCATATCAGCAAAAAGCACCATTGGAGGTGAAGAAGAGCAGGTAGGTTTTAAAATTGTGTTTGATGGTGTTGGGTATTATACCCTCAAAGCAAACGAAAACTATTACCACATTACAAAAAACGGCTCCCCGTTAGCCGGATACAAACCTGACCCTACCCATCTTAGTTCGGTAACTATAATTTCATACAACCAGGCCGATAAAATACTGCAGGGATTGTTCGAATTACGTTTTCTGAAAGTAATTGATAGCCAAACCGAAAGTCATCCGGACAAGGTTACTTTTAGCGAGGGCAAGTTTAAAGCTAAGCTCAAATATTAACTTTTATATTAATTGTAACTAAGCTTAATTATCATTCGTATTAGTTGTAAATTTGTTTTATGAAAAAAGCTCTATTATTAACCGCCTCAGTATCACTTCTGTTATTTGCTGGCTGCCAAAAAAATGGCGTAGCCCCAAAACAAGACAGTGTTAGTGCAAAAAAAGCATTACCAACCAGTCATTGAATAAAAGCAAAGACACTATTATGGTAGGCGGCGCGACGACAAACACGTTACTCCGTGACACAATCATGGTTACAAACAAGTAAGCGTCAAAAAGAAATAGCCGGGATACTTCATGTTCCCGGCTACATTTTTAGTCGCTGGTTTCCTTTTCCCCTTTTCTCCTGATATATCTTTCCGTGTTAACATGCTAATGTTTTTTAGCTCATGTTTCAAAGTGCGCTTTCATAATTAATTGTATTTTTGCGACTCTAAAAATTATACATGATATGAGTCAGCGAACTAAGATCAAAGCATTGCTGCAAAGCCAGCAAACCGAAATTGATGTAACAGTTAAAGGATGGGTGCGTGCATTCCGTTCAAATCGCTTTATTGCTTTGAATGATGGCTCAACTAATAATAACATCCAGGTAGTTGTTGATTTTGAAAATACCGACCCGGCATTACTTAAACGCATTACCGTTGGTGCAGCACTTAGTGTTCAGGGTAAATTGATAGCATCTTTAGGTAAAGGCCAAACAGTTGAGGTTGTTGCAACTGAGATTGAGATTTTAGGTGACAGCGATCCTGAAAAATATCCTATCCAGCCTAAAAAGCATAGCCTTGAGTTTTTGAGGGAAAACGCCCACCTGCGTTTCCGTACCAGTACGTTTGGCGCTATTTTCAGGGTGCGTAACAGCCTGGCATTCGCGGTGCACCAGTTTTTCCAGGAACGGGGTTTTGTTTACCTGCATACCCCTGTAATTACGGCTTCAGATGCTGAAGGCGCGGGCGAGACTTTTCACGTTACCAACTTCGACCTGGATAACATTCCGAAAACTGATACCGGCGAGATTGATTTCAAACAGGATTTTTTTGGTCGTGCCACTAACTTAACCGTATCCGGTCAGTTGGAAGGTGAGCTTGGCGCTATGGCCCTGAGTGATATTTATACCTTCGGCCCAACTTTCCGTGCCGAAAATTCAAACACCACACGCCACCTGGCCGAGTTTTGGATGATTGAGCCGGAAGTAGCCTTTAACGATCTGGTTGACAACATGGACCTTGCCGAGGACATGCTGAAATATGTGATCAAATACGCGTTGGATAAAAATGCCGATGACATTGAATTTTTAACCCAGCGCTTAACTGAAGAGGAAAAACCAAGCCGCAAAACGAGCGCTCAGAAATGACGCTGCTTGAAAAACTGCAGTTTTGCTTAAATAACGATTTCGAGCGCCTAACCTATACCGAGGCGATTGACATCCTGAAAGAATCTACCCCAAACAAAAAGAAAAAGTTTGTTTATCCTGTTGAAGGCTGGGGTACCGACCTGCAAAGTGAGCACGAGCGCTACCTGGTTGAAAAACATTTTAAAAAGCCGGTGATCCTGACCGATTATCCAAAGGAGATCAAAGCGTTTTACATGCGCCAGAACGACGATGGCAAAACTGTGCGCGCCATGGACATCCTGTTCCCGGGCATTGGCGAAATTGTAGGTGGTTCACAGCGTGAAGAACGTTTAGACAAGCTTGAGCAGCGCATGAACGAAATGGGCATCCCTACCGAAGAACTTTGGTGGTATTTGGATACCCGCCGTTTCGGCTCTTGTCCGCATGCCGGCTTTGGTTTAGGCTTTGAGCGGTTGGTGCTGTTTGTTACCGGCATGGGCAACATCCGCGATGTAATCCCCTTCCCGAGATTCCCCAAGAATGCGGAATTTTAACCGTTGATTGTTTTTTTATTTTGATGATTACGCTGATTATTTGTAATGCGTAACACTATATTTGGGCTGTCGCTAAACGACAGCCTTTTTTATACTATATGCCATCACAAATTCTGCTTGCTACCCATATTAATGCGCCTGTTGAAAGAGTGTTTGACATTGCCCGTAACATTGATGTACATGTAGAGTCAACAAAACATACTGGCGAACGAGCTATTGCCGGGCGTACAACCGGCTTGATTGAACTCGGCGAAACTGTTACCTGGCGGGCAAAGCATTTCGGCATATGGCAAAACCTTACCTCAAAGATCACTGAAATGGAATATCCAAATTACTTTACCGATATCCAGGTTGAGGGTGCTTTCAAAAACTTTACGCATGAGCATTATTTTTATCCTATCCTTAACCAAACCATGATGCGGGATATTTTCACGTTCGAATCGCCGGGCGGAATATTGGGAGAAGCGGTAAACTTTCTGTTCCTGTCTAACTATATGACACAATTGTTGGTAAAGAGGAATAAAGTGATTAAACAGGTGGCTGAAGGTCGTTCAAACTCATGACCGAGGATTAAAATCCCTATCTTGAGCTTTCAATTATTAAGTTATTTAACATCTTACCGAAACTATGGTTTTCAACGCTGATATTCTTATACACGCGGGATTGGGTAATTCAGATCAACAACATTGGCAAAGCATTTGGGAAAAACAGTTCAATTTTACCCGTATTGAACAACAGGATTGGGAAACCTCGGTTTGCAGCGATTGGATAAAAACTATAAATGATTATGTAAACCGCTATGACCCGGAAAACGTAATCTTAGTTGGCCACAGCCTGGCTTGTGCAGCCATAGCCTCGTGGGCAAAACAATATAACATTGCAATAAAGGGTGTATTACTGGTTGCGCCGAGCGATACTGAAGCAGATAGTTATCCAACCGGCACAAGTGGTTTTACCCCGATGCCATTAGGCAAGCTACCATTCAAATCAATAACCGTATTTAGTAACAATGATTTCTATGTAAGCAGGGAACGGGCCTCATTATTTGCAGACAGTTGGGGAAGTGAAATTGTGAATATTGGCGATGCCGGCCATATCAATGTATCAGCGGGTTACGGAGAGTGGAATGAAGGCCTCGAACTGTTAAAAAAACTGGATGCGGGATATTAAACCTTCTGCCGCAGGCTTTCAGTGGTCCTGGTAGCTATATATTTTCAGCAATCTGCACATCTGAAATCTGCACATCAACACATCTGCCACTCCCCGTCAAACCAGTGTAAACATCAGCCTGCAAAGCATTATGTCGGCCTAAATTGTCGTATCTTTATAGTAGATCAAAACACCGGATGGAGTTTCCCAATCGGTGAAATCATCAAAAAAATTTGTGTAACCCCAACAAAAAATATGGAGTACAATCAATTAACGCCCGAAGAAGAAAGGGTAATATTATACAAAGGCACCGAAAGGCCGTTCACCGGCTCGTTACTGAACAATAAGGCACAAGGTTTATACGTTTGCAAACGCTGTGATGCGCCGCTGTATCGATCGGAAGATAAGTTTGAGTCGTTTTGCGGCTGGCCGAGTTTTGACGATGAGATTGAAGGAGCTGTTCGCCGCGAAGTAGACGCCGATGGCCGCAGGGTAGAAATCCTGTGTGCAAATTGCGGCGCACACCTGGGCCATGTGTTTGAAGGTGAATATATGACGCCAAAAAACACCCGCCATTGTGTAAATTCAGTGTCGATGAAATTTGTTCCGGTTGAGGACGCAAAATAATTCGTAAAACTTTTAGGAATACGCCCGTTGGTTCATGGCTAACGGGCGTAATTGTTTTCCACATACCGGCTTGCAACAACCTTTTAACTTCGCATTTTAATATTGATACCTGCTGCAAGCAAAAGCATTTCATTATTGGCAATAATTGTCGGTGTTAAGTCAAGTAATTTATAATGTTAAATTATCGTAATCCGCAAGTATCAAGGCATGCTAATTTCAATCAAATTTTTAATCGGCTGTTTTCAAGTCCATTAATTTTTCATCAATATAACAAGTGCCGATAAAGTGTGGATAACTCGGGGGTTTGTGAAAAACTATCATTCACAACTACACAACTCAAACATTAACTTTGCTCAGCAAGGTAATAAAAAAGGCATTCAGCCGGCAGCCAGAAGCACTCGTCAACTTCTAATTAAATAACTGGCTGTCAGAAAGTTACACAATACAGTTGCTAAGGAGTAAACCCGAAGGCATCAAAATTTAAAGCTTTATTGAAAAGTAGGGCTTGCTTTCGTGTCTGAATACCTGATTAAAGAAAGAAACTAAAAAAGTAGACACCAATGAGTTTGGAAAACGAATTATTACTACGGGAAAACAAGGACCGGTTTGTTATCCTTCCCATTAAGTATCCCGCAATTTGGGAGATGTATAAAAAAGCGGAGGCCAGCTTCTGGACCGCCGAGGAAATCGACCTATCGGACGATATCAAACATTGGGAAAGTCTTAATTCGGGCGAGAAACATTTTATCTCGCATGTACTCGCTTTTTTGCCGCAAGCGATGGTATCGTGAACGAGAACCTGGCGGTAAACTTCATGAGCGAAGTACAATTGCCCGAAGCACGCTGCTTTTACGGTTTCCAGATCATGATGGAAAACATCCACTCTGAAACCTATGCCCTGCTGATAGACACCTACGTAAAAGATCCGACCGAGAAAGATCGCCTTTTCCATGCTATTGAAACCGTACCATGTGTTGGCAAAAAAGCCGAATGGGCGCTAAAATGGATCAACAACGGCAACTTTGCCGAGCGTTTGGTTGCATTCGCGGCGGTTGAAGGGATCTTCTTTTCAGGCAGCTTTTGCTCCATATTCTGGCTTAAAAAACGCGGCCTGATGCCGGGCTTAACTTTCAGCAATGAGCTGATCTCGCGCGATGAAGGTTCGCACTGCGAATTTGCCTGCTTATTATATGGCATGCTTGAAAACAAACTACCGCAGGAACAGGTTACCAAGATCATTACCGATGCGGTAGAGATAGAAAAAGAATTTATAACCGAGGCATTACCGGTTAACCTGATAGGAATGAATGCCAAGCTAATGAGCCAGTACATTGAGTTTGTGGCCGACAGGTGGCTGAGCGAACTTGGGTACGATAAATTCTATAACGCAACCAATCCGTTCGATTTCATGGAAATGATCTCGTTACAGGGCAAAACCAACTTTTTTGAAAAGCGTGTAGGCGATTATCAAAAAAGTGGTGTACTGAATGCATCGGCCGAAAGCAAAAGCTTTTCGCTTGATGATGATTTTTAATTGAAGAGGTTAGAGATTGGTGATTAGAGGTTAGGTAGTCTCAGGCCAATCCCAAAATCAAAAAAATCAAGGTTCAGAAAATAATCAAATCACAATAATATTAACTAAAAAAGCTTCGCTTTTAACGGGGCAAAAGGAGGGGCAAAATGTTCGTAGTAAAAAGAGACGGAAGAAGAGAATCCGTAAAATTTGACAAGATCACCGCACGTATTGAAAAACTGTGCTATGGGTTTCAATTAGTTGACCCCATTGATGTGGCTAAAAAGGTAATTGAAGGTTTATTTGATGGCGTAACCACCTCCGAGCTGGATAACCTGGCTGCCGAAACCGCCGCGTCATTAACCACCAAGCACCCTGATTATGCTTTGCTGGCTTCGCGTATCGCGGTATCAAACCTGCACAAAAACACCATCAAATCGTTTTCGGAAACCATGCGCCTCCTGCATGAGTATGTTGACAAGAAAACAGGTAAAGATGCCTCGCTTATCGCTGACGACGTTTATGAAGTGATTAAAGAAAACGCGGAACTGCTTGACAGCACCATCATTTATGACCGCGACTTTGGCTTTGATTACTTCGGTTTCAAAACCCTCGAAAAATCATACCTGTTAAAGATCGACGGTAAAATTGCCGAGCGCCCGCAGCATTTATTTATGCGTGTATCTGTAGGTATCCACAAAAACGATATCGAGAGCGCTATCAAAACCTACCATTTAATGAGCGAGCGTTGGTTTACCCATGCTACACCAACTTTGTTTAATGCAGGTACACCAAAACCTCAAATGTCATCATGCTTTTTGTTAACCATGAAAGATGATAGCATTGAGGGTATCTATGATACATTAAAACAAACTGCTAAAATTTCGCAAAGCGCGGGTGGTATCGGTTTAAGTATCCACAACGTAAGGGCTACAGGTTCATACATCAGCGGCACTAACGGTACCAGCAATGGTATTATCCCAATGCTGCGTGTATTTAATGATACCGCACGTTATGTTGATCAGGGCGGTGGTAAACGTAAAGGCGCTTTCGCCGTTTACTTAGAGCCATGGCATGCCGATATCTTTGAATTCCTTGATCTGCGTAAAAACCACGGTAAAGAAGAAATGCGTGCCCGCGACTTGTTCTATGCCCTTTGGGTATCAGACCTGTTCATGCAGCGCGTTGAAGCCAATGAGGATTGGAGCTTATTTTGCCCGCACGAAGCACCAGGCTTAGCCGATTGCTGGGGCAAAGAATTTGAAGAGCTGTACATTAAATACGAAAAAGAAGGCCGTCAGCGTCGTACAGTAAAAGCACAGGAACTTTGGTTTGCAGTGCTTGATGCACAGGTTGAAACCGGTACGCCATACTTATTATATAAAGATGCGGCTAACGGTAAATCAAACCAGCAAAACCTGGGTACCATTAAAAGCTCAAACCTTTGCACCGAGATCATCGAGTATACCGATGCAAACGAGGTAGCTGTTTGTAACCTGGCTTCATTAGCATTACCACGTTACATCAACAATGGTGCTTTTGATCATGATAAACTGTACGAAGTAACTTACCAGGCAACTATCAACCTTAACAGGATCATTGATGGTAACTACTACCCGGTTAAAGAAGCTGAATACTCAAACCTGCGTCACCGTCCTATTGGTTTAGGTGTACAGGGCTTGGCTGATACTTTCATTCAACTGCGTATGCCGTTTGAAAGCGATGAAGCTAAAAAACTAAACATCGAGATCTTCGAAACCATCTACTTTGCAGCAATGACAGCTTCAAAAGATATGGCTATAAAAGATGGTGCTTATGAAACATTCAAAGGCTCACCATTGTCACAAGGTAAATTCCAGTTCGATCTGTGGGGTGTAAAACCAGAAAGCGGCAGGTGGGATTGGGAAAACCTGCGTTTAGATGTAATGAACCACGGCGTACGCAACTCATTATTAGTTGCACCGATGCCAACTGCTTCAACATCACAGATTTTAGGTAACAACGAATGCTTTGAACCCTATACTTCAAACATTTACACCCGCCGTGTATTAAGTGGTGAATTCATTGTAGTAAACAAATATTTGCTGCGTGACTTAGTAAACCTTGGTTTGTGGAGCACCAGCATGAAAGATAAGATCATCAGCGCAAACGGTTCAATCCAGGAAATAGCTGAGATTCCTGCTGATATCAAAGCATTGTACAAAACTGTTTGGGAGATCAAAATGCGCAGCATTATTGATATGGCTGCCGACAGGGGCGCGTACATTTGCCAGTCGCAATCATTGAACCTGTTCATCAACTCACCAAACGCTTCTAAACTTACTTCAATGCATTTCTACGCATGGAAAAAAGGCTTGAAAACAGGCATGTACTACCTGCGTACACAAGCAGCATCACAAGCAGTTAAATTTACAGTTGAAAACCAGGGCGGTAAAAACATGGATCCGGTTATCCCGGCCGTTGTTGACGCCGTTGCCGACGAAATTCCGGCAGGCCCAACCTGCTCAATGGAAGAAGGCTGCGTGACTTGCTCTGCATAAGTTTTTTTAGTCGATAGATGATAGTCCATGGACCATAGCTACAAAGCTATAGTTCATGGACTTTTTATTTAATGACAGTTATATTTAATAAGTCACTGCTACATTCCATATTTTAGCAAACCTTTTCTATGGTCTATGGACCATTAGCTATGGACTAAAGAGATGCCCAAACACGAAATCATCCGTTGCGAACGCTGCAAAACACCTTTTGAATGTAAAGCCAATTCATTCACCAAGTGCCAGTGCAGTACTGTGCAGCTTACTATTAACGAGGTACAATATGTGAGCGAGCTGTATGACGGGTGTTTGTGCGCCAATTGCCTGCTCATTATTCAGCAAGAGTATAGAGAAAGCATGGGGTTGGTTTGATGATTATAACCAGCATCATTGACAACAAATAGTTCTCTTCTCTCCAAATTAATCCCCGATTAATCCTTTTCCATTTCCATCAGTCATATATGTGTACATCTTCAATATAGATGATGATTAAAGATTTTATACCATGAAAAGGAAATTTGTTGCTTTGGCACTATTAATATCAGCAGTAGTATCTGTAACCTCAGGTTGCGTTGTTCGTGAAGATTATGGTCACCATCACAGGTACCGTAACGGCTATAACAACGGGTATAATAATGGCTACCATGACGGTGACGATCACGGTCATTATCACGACCGCGGTTATTAATGTTTTTAATTTAAGTTTTCCATAAGTAGTTTAGTGAGTGATGAAAGAGGGCGCTGGTTTTACCGGCGCTCTTTTTATGCTCATCTGATTTATTCAGCGCAGAATTTTATTATGGTTTAAAATGAAAAATAGATAAAAATCAGAATTTAAAACAATAAAAATAAATATCACCAAAATTTAATTCTGTAAAATTTGATTTTCCAAAATCATTTTTCGTAGATTTGGTTCAACATTATAAACCTATCAAAAATGACCAGCATTAAAATTATCACGGGCTATATATGCAGGTTTGCATTTATAGCTGTAGTTGCTTTAACCGGCCCGGGCATTGCACCGGTTATCGCAAAAGTGGCAAAGTCCCCAACAATAATTATTGCAGATACCCAGCTCAAAGCTTTTGAAGGCATTTATCAGCAAAAGGATAACGAGTATAGAGTATATAAAGTAACAGCAGATGGTGATAAACTAATTGCCCAACAGCTTGGCGGAGATCAAAAACTAACTTTAACCCGCAAATCAGACCTGGAATTTGAACTTTTAGATGATGACGGCGATGAAAAGATCCCTGTTGTATTTTCAAAGAATGAAGCCGGCGAAATAAACCAGATCACTTTAGGTGGCAGGCAAATATGGGCAAAGATAAACAGCTATACTCCACCTAAAGAGGTACAACTGAAACCCGAACAAATAAAAGTTTTGGCGGGCAAATATCAATCGGATGAGAGGGCTGATCTTTTTCTGACTATAACCGCGATACCCGACGGATTAACGCTCAAACAATCATGGGATGGCAAGGAAATCAATTTTAAACCCTTGTCTGAAGTGTTATTTTTAAATCAAGCTTTTGGCTTCCCGTTAAAATTCACCAAAGATGCAAGCGGTAACCCTACTAAAGTATTGGCTTTTAACCGCGACACCTGGAATAAGGTAAAAGAATAAACTCCCTTATTAATTCAATATATAAAGTATTACGGGCCGGCCCGCTGTCACCTAAACCTGGTTACATCGGTGTCCGGCCCTTTTTTGGGGCAGTTCAATATATTCATCAACTTCATGTACCTCGTTATTAATGTTAACCCAAGCACTTTATGTTGAATAATTTCGTGTTAGATACAAACTCTCCTAATAAACTGGTTGCCGAAATCTCCGGGGTTATTAAAAAGTATTATCCAATCGGAGTTAACAATCTTGATCCTGTTTATGCAGAATACCCCGGAATCATTGAACTAACAAAAATTGTAGAAGAGAATATGACCAACTATAAAAAATCATTTAAACCTTGGACTGATTTTTTAAAAAAGCTAAAAACTGACACAACAAAAAAATCCACAATACTGCCTTGCCCCATGAAATAGCATTCAGCGGCGAGATGATCATTCAACGCAATAACTATAAATCGTTTAATCATACAAAAAAGTTAGTTTTTTCAATAAGCATGCTTGCTCCTCTGTTTTCAATTTTTGGGATTGACGAAACTTCGGTACCTGCCTATGACGACAGGTTTCAAAGGGAAATTGACTATAGCGCCATTAATGTGGTAACGGCTTCCCCTTATCAGGAATTTGAAACCGGGTTCAACTTTATAATGAAATCAATACAAGAGCAATTTCCGGGTCACAAATTTGTCCCTTTTTATATAACGCAATGTTCAATTGAAGGCTTGTACACACATGATAATTATACTGATAAAACCAGAGTACACAATGCGCTTTTCAACAGGCTGCTTGATCAGTGTCCTGACATGATCTTTACAAGAGGCGATAAGTTTTTCGGATTAGAACCAAGTAATATTAGTGTCACGTTACTTCCCCCGCCGCCTATTGACTAATATACACCCGGCTTGCTATATAGCAAAAACAAAATTCCAACCACCACACCCTCAACTTCTTCCCCTCAAAAAAACTTTCACACAACTACTTGAAAATCAAAAATAATGTTCGTACTTTTGCAGTCCCGAAATGCGGGATAAAATAATTAGACAAAAAAGCAAGAAATGCCTACTATTCAGCAATTAGTTAGAAAAGGTAGAGTAGCTCTGGTTGACAAGAGTAAGTCACCAGCGTTGGACAGCTGTCCACAGCGAAGAGGCGTGTGCACCCGTGTGTACACCACTACCCCTAAAAACCAAACTCAGCAATGCGTAAAGTTGCCCGTGTGCGCTTAACCAACGGTAAAGAAGTAAACGCTTACATCCCAGGTGAAGGTCACAACTTACAGGAGCACTCTATCGTTTTGATCCGTGGTGGTCGTGTTAAAGACTTACCGGGTGTACGTTACCACATCATCCGTGGTGCACTGGATACATCAGGTGTAGCTGGCCGTAACCAACGTCGTTCAAAATATGGTACCAAACGTCCTAAACCAGGTCAGGTAGCAGCAGCGCCAACAAAAGGTAAAAAGAAATAATTAAGGAGGATAGAAAGCAATGAGAAAGTCAAAACCAAAAAAGAGAATTATCCTTCCTGATCCAAAGTTCAATGATACTTTGGTAACAAGGTTTGTAAACAACATGATGTATGATGGTAAAAAATCAACCGCATACTCTATTTTTTACAACGCTGTTGAAATTGTTGAGAAAAAAACAAGCGAAAACGGCTTAGAAACCTGGAAAAAAGCTTTAAACAATGTAATGCCTGCTGTTGAAGTAAAAAGCCGCCGTGTAGGTGGTGCTAACTTCCAGGTACCTACAGAGGTTCTGTCCTGAGCGTAAAATAGCTTTGGGTATGAAATGGTTAATCAGCTATGCACGTCGTCGTGGTGAAAAAACCATGATGGAGAAATTAGCAGGCGAAATCATCTCTGCTGCAAAAGGCGAAGGTGCCGCTGTTAAGAAGAAAGAAGATACGCACAAAATGGCTGAGGCTAACAAAGCGTTCTCACACTTCAGGTTCTAAAAATTTAGATTACACCGATTTAATAATAAGATTACACCGATTATTTACGTTTACACTTTTTAATCGGTGTAATTATTAACGGATCAGGTGAAATCACAAAACAAATAAAATGTCAAGAGATCTAAAATATACAAGAAACATTGGTATTGCCGCTCACATTGATGCTGGTAAAACTACCACTACCGAGCGTATCCTTTACTATGCTGGTGTAAGCCACAAAATTGGTGAGGTACACGAAGGTGCCGCTACCATGGACTGGATGGCCCAGGAGCAGGAACGTGGTATCACCATCACTTCGGCTGCAACAACCGTAAACTGGAAATATCGTAACCATAACTATCACATGAACATCATTGATACCCCGGGTCACGTGGACTTTACCGTGGAGGTAAACCGTTCATTACGTGTACTTGATGGTTTGGTGTTCTTATTCAGCGCGGTTGATGGTGTTGAGCCTCAGTCAGAAACTAACTGGCGTTTGGCTAACAACTACAACGTTCCGCGTATTGGTTTCGTTAACAAAATGGACCGCTCTGGTGCCGATTTCCTTAATGTGGTAAAACAGGTTAAAGAAATGTTGGGCAGCGTTGCTATCCCATTGCAGTTGCCTATCGGTGCTGAAGACCAGTTTAAAGGTGTGGTTGATTTGATCAACTTCCGTGGTATTGTTTGGAATGAACATGATAAAGGTATGACCTTTACCGAAGTTCCAATCCCTGCCGATATGCTTGACGAAGCTACAGAGTGGAGAGAGAAATTATTGGAAGCAGTTGCTGAGTTTGATGACTCTTTAATGGAGAAATTCTTTGAAGATCCTACAACCATCACTGAGCGCGAAGTATTAGACGCTTTACGTCAGGCTACTTTGGCCGGCAAAATCGTTCCGATGACTTGCGGTTCATCTTTCAAAAACAAAGGTGTACAAACCATGCTTGACTATGTAATGGAGTTAATGCCTTCACCTCTTGATTCAAAAGGTGTTGTTGGTACTAACCCTGATACGGGTGCCGAAATTTTGGTTAAACCAGATGTAAAAGAACCATTTGCAGCATTAGCATTTAAAATTGCTACCGACCCGTTTGTAGGTCGTTTATGCTTCATCCGTGTTTACTCTGGTAACCTTGATGCTGGTTCATACGTGTACAACATGCGTTCAGAAAGCAAAGAGCGTATCAGCCGTATCTTCCAGATGCATGCTAACAAGCAAAACCCTATCCCTAACGTGGGTGCAGGTGATATTGCTGCGGTAGTAGGCTTTAAAGATATCAAAACAGGTGATACCCTTTGCGACGAGAAACATCAGTTGGTTCTTGAGTCGATGGTATTCCCTGAGCCGGTTATCGGTTTGGCAATTGAGCCTAAAACTCAGGCCGACGTTGATAAATTAGGTATCGCTTTAGGTAAACTGGCAGAAGAGGATCCAACTTTCCGGGTACAAACAGATCAAGATACTGGTCAAACAGTTATCTCTGGTATGGGTGAGTTACACCTGGATATTTTGATGGACCGCTTAAAACGCGAGTTTAAAGTGGAAGTTAACCAGGGTGCTCCTCAGGTAGCTTACAAAGAAGCTATCACCGGCACTATCCAACACCGTGAAACTTACAAGAAACAAACTGGTGGTCGTGGTAAATTCGCGGATATTCAGGTTGTTATCTCTCCAGCCGACGATAACAAAGAAGGCTTGCAGTTTGTTAACGAGATTGTTGGTGGTTCAATCCCACGTGAGTTTATCCCATCTGTAGAAAAAGGTTTCAAAGCCGCTATGGACAATGGTGTACTTGCAGGCTACCCACTTACAAGCTTAAAAGTTCGTTTGATTGATGGTTCATTCCACGCAGTCGATTCGGACGCGTTATCATTCGAGATTGCTGCACGTTCTGCTTACCGCGAAGCATTGCCAAAATGTAAACCGGTATTGCTTGAGCCAATCATGAAAATCGAAATCCTAACCCCTGAAGAAAACATGGGTGACGTTATCGGTGACATGAACCGTCGTCGTGGCCAGCTGCAAGGTATGGACACCCGTAACGGCTCACAGGTAATCAAAGCTATGGTACCACTTTCTGAAATGTTTGGTTATGTAACTCAATTACGTACTATCACTTCAGGCCGTGCAACTTCAACTATGGAGTTTGACCACTACTCTGATGCACCTCGTAACGTACAGGACGAAGTTGTTGCCAAATCAAAAGGCCGCAAACAAGTTGCTATCGACTAATTTAATTTGAAGATTGGGCGATTTGATAATTTGAAAATTACGTTATCAAATTGCCTCATCTTCAAATTTTCAAATAATAATAACCCGATCAGCCATAATAAATAGCTCTTATGGTTGGTCAAATCAAATCAGTGAAATCACTTTAATCGGTGAAATCACAAAAATTAATTAACAATGAGCCAAAGAATTAGGATCAAATTGAAATCTTACGATTACAACCTGGTAGACAAATCTGCCGAGAAAATCGTAAAAACAGTAAAGCCAACAGGCGCTGTAGTTAGCGGACCACTTCCGTTACCAACCGAAAAGAAAATCTTCACCGTATTACGTTCACCACACGTAAACAAAAAAGCACGTGAGCAATTCCAACTTTGCTCATACAAGCGCTTATTAGACATTTACAGCTCTAACTCAAAAACTGTAGATGCCCTGATGAAGCTTGAATTGCCAAGCGGTGTTGAGGTTGAGATCAAAGTTTGATAGACGACCGGCCCACTGAAAGGTGTGGGATCAAAAAATAAAAAGACCATTTGCATACGCGGATGGTCTTTTTTGGTTTATAAATTTTACATTTAGTTATGCGAAGTTTCCTTTTTTATTGGCAATTATGCTATTAAGTTTTAGCTGCTCAACACAGCGTAAAATACACAAAATGGCAAAAACTGTTGATAAATGTAAAGCAAAGTGGCAATACTTCAAATTAACCCAACCCATAAAAGGACTAGTTATATTACATACAAAGGGATATTGCGGATATGTTCATATACATGCCAACACCATAATCATTGTTAATAAAACCGATACAATCCGCATAGGCGGTCCGTGTTATACTCAAAATACTGTCCCTTCCGATTCTGTACTTGTAAGTCCCTATGAAACCGATGGAGTAACAGGAGCAATTGGCGATCTCAAATACGATTGTACAATCAAGAAAACATGTTATGGTATAATTGCTAAAATCAAATAATAAAGCGATGAAAGCTGACACAACAAATATAATAGGTAAAGAAAATAAAGCCCAGGCATCGTCTCCTGATGCCAAGCAGCTTGACTATAAATCAGATGAGATTTTACCATTGTGGGTTTTGGAAAGGATTGCTAAAAGTCAGACAGATATTGCCGAAGGGCGAACTGTTTGTTTCCTGGAATTTAAAAAGCGATTATCTATCACATAAACTTTCTGATTTTTGAAATTACCCGGGTTCAGAAAAACTCCGAAATTGAACATCTCAAATTCAAAATAAATATTACCCGCCCTGTCCTATTTAGCCATTTCCATTTGATATAGAGGTGTAATTCATATATTTATTAACCTTTAAAATTTAAAAAGATGGACAGAATTCGTTTTAATTTTCAGGCACGAGGACGGCACCAAAGTGGCTTCTCCCGAACAGATCCAAATCTGGATGAAACAAACTATGGACTGGATTGGCGGCATAGCTGCTCAAAACAAATTTGTGAGTGGCACTGGTTTGCCTTTTGCCGATGCCAAAATTGTAGGTCACGGTGGCGTAGTTACCAACGGTCCTTTTGGCGAGATCAAAGAAACGATCGGCGGCTTAATCACTGTAAAAGCCGAATCTGTTGAAGAAGCTGTGGAGTTTGCCAAAGGCTGCCCTGTTTTGCAGGGCGATGGTAATACCGTTGAAGTACGGAAGGTTGCCAAAAATGACGGGGTGCATTAAGAATAATTTTATAAATCATGTCATTGCGGGGAGCAGCTCGGGCAAAAGAGTATCCGGCGCAACGTGGCAATCCCGTAGTTATGCCTGCGAGATATGCAAAGCGGCGAAGCACAGCTACGAGATTGCCGCGCTATCACTCGCAATGACATTTTTCCATTTGCCCCATGCAAAACCCCGAAATCATTCCCCATCTATTCCGCACCGAGTACCGCAAAATAGTATCGGTGCTGTGCCGCCGCTTTGGGTTTGATCAGATGGAAACTGCCGAAGACATCGCCAGCGATACCTTCCTTACCGCAGCCCAGGCCTGGAGTTATAAAGGCATCCCGCCTAACCCAACCGCCTGGCTTTATAGCGTAGCCAAAAACAAGGCGAAAAATCATTTACAACGTAATAGCATTTTTGAAAACAAAATATCCACGGAAATTCAAACCGCGGAGACCTATGAACCGGAAATCGATCTTTCGCTCCAAAACATCACCGACAGCCAGTTGCAAATGATGTTTGCAATCTGTCATCCTGCTATCCCTCCCGAGGCACAGATCGGACTTTCGTTACGCATACTTTGCGGTTTCGGAATTGATGAAGTAGCCGAAGCATTCCTGACCAATAAAGAAACCATTAACAAACGCCTGTTCAGGGCTAAGGAAAAAATCCGCAATGAAAAAATAGAAATCCAAATGCCTGGTCCGGCTGAAATTGATAACCGGCTCGAAAACGTGCTCACCACTATTTATCTGTTGTTTAGCGAGGGTTATTATTCTGTTAGTGATAACCAGGTTCTGCGTAAAGACCTTTGCTTTGAGGCCATGCGCCTTTGCCACATGCTTATTGAAAACGAAGGCACCAACAAACCGCCGGTTAACGCATTGCTTTCGCTCATGTATTTTCATGCCTCGAGGTTTGAAGCCCGCACAGATCAAAACGGCGGACTAATTTTATATGAAGATCAGGACACCAACCTCTGGAACTATGACCTTATAGCCAAAGGTGCCTTTTATTTAAACCTAGCCACCACCGGCACTCAATTATCAAAATATCACATTGAAGCCAGTATAGCCTATTGGCATACCCAAAAAACCGATTCCAAACAAAAATGGGAAAACATATTGCAGCTTTATAATCGCCTGCTGCAAATAGCCTACTCACCTATAGCGGCACTCAACCGCACCTTTGCGCTTGCCAGAGCCAACAGCCCCGAAGAAGCCATTAGTGAGGCAGAAAAATTGAAACTCACCGGAAACCAGTTTTACTATACCCTGCTTGGCGAACTATACACCGGCATTGACAATGAACGGGCAAAACTAAACTTTGAGCAAGCACTAACGCTGATAAAAACGCCTGCTGATAACACCCTTATTCAAAGCAAAATAGATAAACTTCAGAATTAACACCAGCCCAGATCAGCAAAAAACGACCGATAAACAAAATTTAAACCTATTTCATTTCCTTTATAAATCGCTTCGCTCCCCTGTTTAAATATTTTTCTGATTCGCTGTAAGGTTTGATAGTCCGCCCCGACAAAGGAGGAAAAACCAAACATCAAGTTTAACACAATCATGAAAAAATTATTCAATTTATTCTTAGCTACTGTATTTGTTGTAAGCATGGCTTCGGCACAAAGCCAGACAAACGTTCGTAAAAAGCAGTTCAATTTAGATAAAACAGACTTGGCGCTCGAAGGCTATGATCCTGTAGCTTACTTCACTCAGCAAAAAGCCGTAGAGGGCAAAAAAGAAATCTCCCTTGCAAACGATGGCGTTATTTATTACTTCGCTTCCACTCAGGACAGGGACTTATTTAAAGTCGATCCTGCTAAATACGAACCACAATACGGCGGCTGGTGCGCTTATGCCATGGGCGCTAAAGGCGAAAAAGTAGAGATAGATCCCAAGACCTTCAAACTCGTTAATAACAAGCTGTACCTGTTTTACAACAAGTTTTTTAATAATACAAAAAAATCCTGGGATAAGGACGAGGCTAACCTCAAAACCAAAGCCGATGCCAACTGGGCTAAAACCATCCGATAAACAGCTTTTAATAATCAATTATAAATCAATCTAAAATCAAAAAAATGAAACGTTTATTAATTATCGCGGCACTCGCATTTGTTACCGCAGTTCAAACCTATGCCCAGCAATCAGAAATATTTGCTCCGGGCGGCAAGGCTATTAAAGGCTATGATCCGGTTGCATTTTTCAAAGAATCGAAACCGGTAAAAGGCTCAGACAAATTTCAATACAAATGGAAAGAAGCTACCTGGCTCTTCTCCAGCAATGAAAACCTCGAAGCGTTTAAAGCCGACCCTGAAAAGTATGCCCCACAGTACGGCGGTTACTGCGCTTATGGCACTTCACAAGGTCACAAAGCCCCTACCCAAACTGATACCTGGACGGTACTGAACGATAAGCTTTATTTCAACTACAACGATAAGGTAAAAGAACTGTGGACCAAAGACCAGGCAAACCTCATTAAAGTGGCCGATGAAAAATGGCCCGAGGTAAAGGGGCAAAAGTAAAAGCAATTCAAAATCCCTTCTTGAGAGGCGGCGCGAAGGCAAGGTGCGACGGAAGGGGGTGTTTATGCAGTACGCTTTTCAAGGCTGCCCCCCTCCGCCCCTCTCAAGAGGGGAATCATGCAAGCCCATGCTTTCAAGAAACACCACCAAACAATATGAAAACCACACACAACAAACCCATAGTGTTAATCACCGCCGGCCCCACCCGCGAAGCTATCGATCCGGTACGTTTCATTAGCAACCATCTCGTCGGGCAAAATGGGTTATGCCATTGCCGGGGCTTTTTTAGATCAGGGCTTTGAGGTGATTTTAGTTTCGGGGCCGGTAAATATCAGTTTATCTCACAGCAGCCTCAGAGTTATCCATGTTGATTCGGCTGATGAAATGTATGCGGCCTGTCAACAATATTTCCCCGTAGCCCGGATAGCAATCTTCGCCGCAGCAGTGGCCGATTATAAACCGGCACAGATATACGCTCAAAAAATGAAAAAATCGACCCAGGAGTTTAGCCTGCAAATGGTTAAAAATGTCGACATCGCCTTTGAGTTCGGTAAGATCAAGCGCAAGGATCAGGTATCAATCGGCTTCGCTCTTGAAACTAACGATGAGGAGCAAAACGCGCTCAAAAAACTATACAGTAAAAATCTCGATTTGGTGGTGCTCAATTCTGTACAGGACGAAGGCGCAACATTTGGGTACGACACAAACAAGATCACGGTCATCAACCGCGATTTCCTGTTCCAGGCATACCCGCTTAAAAGCAAAGCAGAGGTAGCCCGGGATATTGTTATGGCCGCCATCAAAGTGAGCCAAAGACTGCAAGCGCCTGTACAAGCATAAATATTTTCAGCAAACACACCACTCAATATCATGACTTACACACAATTTAACATACTTGTTTGGGCCCTGCGCCTTGTAGCAGCCATCATCATGTTACAAACCTTGTTCTTCAAATTCACCGCTGCCCCCGAGTCGGTTTACATATTTACCAAACTGGGTATGGAACCCTGGGGCAGGATTGGCATTGGCAGCATGGAACTGGTAGCCGCCATACTGATCATTATCCCCCGCACTACCGGCATAGGCGCTTTGATAGCTGTAGGGTTAATGGCCGGTGCCATATTTTTTCATCTTACCAAACTGGGAATCGTAGTACAGGGCGATGGCGGTCAGCTTTTTATACTGGCAACTATCGTGTTCGCAACATCAGCCATACTGCTTTACATTTTCAGGAAAGAGGTTTTAAACCTCATCCCTCTTCTTCATTAATAAAATTAAAAACCACTGCTAATAATTAGCATCATGCAATTGAAAGAACCTATCTCCAACCTGCTGGAGCAGCTACAATATGTAATTGACGAGATTAAGTCCTTTACAATACACCCAACCGGTAAAACTGCTGTCGCAATCAAGTATCGGCCAGCATACCCGTCATATTCTTGAGTTCTTTATTGAATTGAATAAAGGTTACGAAACCGGCATGGTTGATTATGATAAACGCGTCCGCAATAAAGCCATTGAAGCTGATAAAGATTTCGCCGTCACAACCATTCGCCAGGTAGAAGCAAACGTTCAAAAGCCTGATAAACAATTATTGCTACAAGCCGAATACGGCGAAGGCGAAGCACATTCGGCACAGGTATTTTCAAATTACTACCGCGAGCTGGTTTATAACCTGGAACATACCGTTCATCATATGGCCCTGATCCGTATTGGCGTAAACGCGGTATCGGATGTGGTTATTCCTGATGAATTTGGCGTTGCCGCGTCAACACTTAAGTACCGTAAGGCATGTGCACAGTAACCTATATCCCTACAAAAAGCGGGTTCCAGCTTACCTCCAACCGCGATGAAAACGTTAACCGCAAGCAGGCCATAGCACCACGCAAATATCAAAATGGCAATTACACCCTATTGTACCCAAAAGACGCCGACCGCAACGGCAGCTGGATAGCCACCAAAAACAATGGCGACACTGTTGTATTGTTAAATGGAGCTTTTGTAAAACATACGGCCGTACCTCCCTATAAAACCAGCCGTGGGCTGGTACTAATGGATATTATCAATGCACAGAACCCTTTCCTTTTTTATCAGGACATTGATCTTATAGCTGTTGAGCCCTTCACTTTAGTGCTTTATGCACAAGGCAGTTTATATGAGTGCCGCTGGGACGGCGAGCGGAAACATATTAAATTGCTGGATGGCAAGGACGCACATATCTGGTCGTCGGCTACTTTGTATGATGAGGTGGCAGCCGCCAAACGTGTCAATTGGTTTAATAACTGGTGTAAATCAGCCAATCCGGATCAGGTGGAAGATATCATGTATTTTCATCACCATGCTGGCGAAGGTGATGATACCGACGCATTGGTAATAAACCGTAGCGGTAAAATGAAAACGGTAAGTGTTACCAACATCAACGTCAGTCTGCAAAACATTACCATGACCTATCATGATTTGAGAGATGGCAATGAATATGTGCATGATCTTGCTATAGAAGCTGATAGCAACAGACCTGTTGTATTGCCCCGTTTTTTTGGCTTAAGAAGATTTTTAATCAGGCTTTTTAATTGGGAATACTGGTCGCTCAATATGTTTTACGCACCTGTTATGTTTTATTGGTTCTGGTTGAGTTTTAAGGCTCGTTCATTTTTCTTTTTCAGCACGGCTAATCCACTGATCGAAAATGGTGGTTTTACATTGGAAAGCAAAGCCAGTATTTATAACCTCATCCCCCAACAATATTATCCAAAAACCATCCTCTTTAAAACAAAAACAGACTTTAGGCAGATCAAATCGGTCATAAAGGATAAAAATTTCGACTTCCCCTTAATCGCCAAACCGGATATTGGAGGCAGGGGTGTACAGGTCAAACTGGTGCATAACGAAGTAGAATTGCTGGAATATACCCAACAAATCAGGGTTGATTTCCTGGTGCAGGAATATATTAAGTACAAAAGCGAAGTAGGCATATTTTACTACCGCTTACCGGGCGAAGCCAAAGGCCAGGTAACCGGTATAGTTGGCAAGGAGTTTTTAGCCCTAACCGGCGATGGCAAACATACCATGATGGAGCTCATTATCAAAGAGCCCCGCTACCTGCTGCAACTGCCTGTATTGATAGACACCTATGGTGATGAACTGAAACAGGTTTTACCTATTGGCAAATCAAAAACGCTGGTGCCTTATGGTAACCATGCCCGGGGTGCTAAATTCATTGACCTTAGTCATCTTATTACCGATGAATTGACGGATGCGATAGATGACATATGCCGCCAGATCCCCGGATTTTATTTTGGCCGGCTGGATGTAATGTATAACACCTGGGATGAGCTATGCCGCGGCAAAAATCTATCCATCATAGAACTGAACGGTGCCGGCAGCGAACCAACTCATATTTACGATCCCAAACATTCAATATTCTTCGCCTGGTACGAGATCATCAGGCATTGGAAGCTCCTTTATCGCGTAAGCAAACTTAATAAACAACAAAAAAGCATTAATTACATGACTCATAAGCAAGGCATTACCATGCTTAAAAATAACACCGAATACTTAAAGCTGGTATCGTGACCATGACAAAGCAATTAAAACTATTTTGGGTGGCATTCAGCATTAGTTTTGTTGGTGCGCTGCCCATTGGTACATTAAATACCAGCATAGCCAACTTCGCCCTCAACAATGATGTTGCGGGGGCTGCCTGGTTTGCCTTTGCCGCTATTTTGGTTGAGGTAGTGATCGTTCGCATTGGCCTTGTGGTGGTTGACCACCTGGTTCGTTTAAAAAAACTGTTCAAAATATTAAGTATAGTATTTTGCATCGCTATACTCATGCTGGCCTATAAAACCCTCTGGGCCGCGTTCCACATGCACAATTTCCGGGATGTACTGCCCTTTGCAAGGATAAACCCTTTTTATTCGGGTTTATTGCTAAGCTTGCTCAACCCGCTTCATTTACCTTTTTGGATGGGCTGGACAGCCGTTTTAAAAAACCGCAAAGTGTTAAGCAATGAAACCCGCGATTACAATATTTTTATAATTGCCATTGGCACAGGAACACTGCTCTCTTTTATTATCTATGGTGTTGTGGGTAATTACCTCATGAATATACTTAAAGCACAGCATAACCTCATCAATTGGATATTAGGATTAACTCTATTAATGACAGGCCTGGTACAGGCCTATAAACTCATTGCAGCACAAATACAACTAAATAGAAATCAAATGAAAAAATCAGCTCAAATATTATTGGTGTTTTTGGCTCCTTTGGTAATTGGCCTTGCATCATGCACCCCCAGGTACAAACCAAGACTTAGCTCACAGCAGGGTATCAATTTTAAAACTATTTCTCTTGCAGATGCGCAGGCATTGGCCAAAGCCGAAAACAAACCGCTGTTTGTATTTGCCCATGCGTCATGGTGCCCAACCTGTAAACAAATGGAGCAGGAAGTATTGATTAAACAAGAATTAGGTAAAGCTTATAACCCAAGTTTAGTTAATGTAGCTATTGATATAGATAGCGGGGACGGTAAAAAGTTAAAGGAGCAATATCCTATTAGGGCCACTCCTACCCTGTTCTTTTTCAACGCCGATGGTTCGCTGGCCAAAAAGCTGGAAGGTTTTACTACTGCCGATTTTTTGTTGGCGGAGAAAGGGACGTTGACAAAGCAATAGGCTCTTCTAAATCTTCCCGGAAGGACTACTTTAAGAAACTTTTTCAACCCTCTCCAATGGAGAGGGTTGGGTGAGGCCATTGATTATTCAATTACTTAGGCAATCCATCCAAAAAGCCCAGCACATCCAGGCCTATTTCTCTGGCATGTGTTTCCAACGCAAAGTGGCCTGTATTATAAAATTTAACGGTAGCATTGGGGTTATCTCGTTTGTAGGCTTCGGCTCCGGCAGGTAAAAAGAAAGGATCTTTGTTACCCCAGACAGCTAAGAGCTTTGGTTTATATTCGCGGAAATAAGCCTGGAATTTAGGATATAAAGCCACGTTGGTACGGTAATCAAGCATCAGGTCAAGCTGGATCTCCACGTTTCCCGGGCGATCGAGGAAGTGCTGGTCTAAGCCGTATGACTCAGGGGCTATCAGCGACGGATCGGATACGCCTTCAAAGTATTGAAATTTAGTTACTTTTTCGGTTACGAAGTCCTGCAATGCATCCCTGTTTTCCTGGGTTGGGTATTGCCAATATTTTTGAATAGGATTCCAGCCTGTGCTCAGGCCTTCTTCGTATGCATTACCATTTTGAGATATGATGCCGGTTATTTTTTCGGGGTTAGCTACAGCCAGCCTTAAACCGGTAGGGGCACCATAATCAAATATATAAATGGCAAAACGTTTAAGCCCAAGTTCATCAATAAACGATTGCATGGTATTAGCCAGGTTATCAAAAGTATATTGAAATTGGGTATGATCGGGCGCGTCAGAATATCCAAAACCGGGCAGGTCGGGCGCCAGTACATGATACTTTGTGCTTAACGTCGGGATCAGGTTCCTGAACATGTGTGAAGATGTAGGATAGCCGTGCAATAACAATATTGTTGGGGCGTCTTCAGGCCCTGCTTCGCGATAAAAAATATTTAAGCCCCTGGCTTTGATATTACGGTAATGAATTTGATTTTTTTCCATGGTTTGAATTTTTAAAGTTGAATTCGGTTTTGATTGTGCATTGGCCCCGTTGGTAATTACAGTAGCTATAATTGCGCTTAGTATGAGATTTTTAGTTTTCATTTTTGTGTTTGATGAGTCAAAATTAATATCGACATTTGATTATTAAAAACGATTAATAACGATATATAAAATCATAAATAACGATTTATGAATACTAACGATCTGAAGATTTTTGAAGCAGTAGCTACCAACGGAAGTTTTACTAAAGCGGCCGAAGCGATGTTTACCGTACAGTCTAACGTTACGGCACGTATTAAAAACCTGGAAGAAGAGTTTGGTGCCGATTTGTTTACCCGCACATCGCGCAAAGTAACGCTAACCAGTGCCGGCGAAACACTGTTGCAATACAGCAAGCGGATAGATCACTTAGTGCATGAAGCCAAACAGGACATTAAAAAATTCAGCCGGGTAAGCGGCAGCCTTAAAATAGGATGCATTGAGACCACCATGGCTTTTAAAGTACCGGATATCCTCACCCGCTTTACCGATACTTATCCCGATGTCGACCTGGAATTTAGGTCGCAAATGCGCAGTGACCTCATTAGCGATGTAATCAATTACAAACTCGATGCAGCCTTTGTATCAGCCCCTATCAACTCGCCCGAACTGGAACAGGTACATATCAAAGAAGAACAACTGGTGATCCTCGCCCCCGCACAAGGCCTGGAACTTAAAGAATTCCTTATTACCTCGCCACTCAAGATCATTGTGTTTGACCAAGGCTGCGTATTTCGGGCCCGATTAGAAGCATGGTTAAATTCAAAAGGTATTATCCAATATAAAAGTATTGTACTGAACTCACTGGAAGGGATCATTAACTTTGTGGAAGCGGGTTTGGGGATCAGCATCCTTCCTGCCGAACTGATTGAGCAATACTACGCAGGCCGCAAACTAAAAACACATACCTTAAACAAAGAACTGGGCACTATGTCTACGGTGCTCATCTATCGTAAAAACATTCCTCAATCAAGACCTTTGAAGGCTTTTGTAGAAATGTATTGAGCAGTGCTGTGGTCCTGGCATAAACCCGGAGAGCATTTTATTCACTCAGCGCCGGGTTCCTCACTATCCCTGCAAATAGTATCAGCCCGGTTTTCATTTCCCGTATTGCAAAAATGAAAGGTTTATTAAAAACATGAGTCGGTGGAGCTGCCGTAGTCACTATGCCAACAGATGTTACTGCCGCGGCTTCGGTACCGTCTTCATTCACATCAATATAAGCTTTGTGTTTCACCTCGGATATACTAAGGCCACCACCCGCGTTAATGCGACTAAAATCAGCCATATCGCTAAAGGCAATGCTCATCCCTAATGATTTTAAAATATCATTCAGCGTAATGTCATAGCTAAATTTAAACCTGGGCATGGTAATATCCGATTTGCCGGCGGTGAGTTTACCCATCAGTAAATTCCATTTACTTGAATCGAGGCCCTGTGCAAAGCTTTTTATATCTCCATCAGGCATCATCAATATCATGCTGTATTTACTGTTGCTATAAGGCAGTTCAACCACGTTTGTACCGTTATAATACGCGCTTTTAAGTTCAGCATGGCTATTGGTCATAAAATCAGCTTGTACAGTGCCTCCATTTGACAAACTAAATGGCGCCTTGAAAGTTGCTTTTGCATCAAAACGGGTTTTCCATATGCTTTTAAAATAAATGGCATTGATGAGGTACATCCGGGCCCCATCCGAAATTTTATCGAGGATCTTTGGAATCTTGCTGTTAGTTTGCTGGCTTACCCAATCATTAATAGTAGTTAGGGATGCTGATTCATTGCTAAAATCGAGGGTTTTCACCTCGGCATTATAAAAATCGGTATTGATTTTCAGGAATGCCGGCAGCACCGTAAAATTATGAGCGTACCAAATGGAATTGGCTATTTTAAGCGTAGTATTTGGATCGAGATCGGGGAGGTTTGTGATGAGGTTATGATAGTAACTGTTAACCTGTTCTTCGGTAAAACTGCTAAACTCCATGGTTTTGCGGATATCTGTAAGGGTTTGCCCGCTGGCGCCATTACTGGTCATACTTATGGCAAAGCTTACGCTTAATGGCGAAATGATGACGTTTTTATCCGCGTCAAGGCTATTAACATTCGCGCTGAAAAGCTTTAAGGTAAAAGCATTACCAGGCCCAATCTGTTGCTGTTCGGTTGCGGAAAGCACCAGATCTTTACCCGGATCTTTATTAACTGGGCTGATACCTCCCTTTTTACAGGCGGTTATAGCTAAAATCCCAAAACAAAGTAAGGTTAGTTTGCGCATCATGGCTGATAGGTTTATAATTATATTACGCCTTGTAAATCATTTACGCTACAGCACGTTAAAAATATAACAGCCCCAAAAGCATAACAATTTTTTAACGCCTGTACTTTTAAAACACCGTAATTTAGTCCTTTAAAACATTTACTTATATCGATGCGAAATCTACTTAAAGCCGCAGCTTCTGTCCTCCTGATATCGGCAGGGCTAAATACCACCGCCCAAACCCGCAAAGCAGTCTTTATTATTGCTGATGGCATCCCAGCAGATGTTATTGAAAAATTGAATACACCTAACCTGAAACTGATAGCTAAACAGGGTACCTACCTTCGTGCGCATGTTGGCGGCGAAAAAGGTGGTTATTCGCAAACGCCAACCATATCTGCCAATGGCTACAACAGCTTACTTACAGCTACCTGGGTTAACAAACACAACGTTTGGGGCAACGACATCAAGGCTCCAAACTATAATTACTGGAATATATTCCGGATGTTTAAAAATGCTTATCCCAACAAAAAGACAGCCGTATTTAGCAGTTGGACAGATAACCGCACCAAGCTAATTGGGGACCGGTTATCCGCAGCAGGTAACATCCATCCTGATTTTGCTTATGATGGTTATGAACTGGATACGGTTAAATTTCCGCATGACAAGGCCGGGAACTATATGCACCTGATAGATGAGCAGGTAGCAGCAGCGGCAGCGGATTGTGTTAAAGATAAAGCTCCCGACCTTTCATGGGTATACCTGGAATATACCGACGATATGGGGCATAAATACGGCGATAGCCCGCAATATTATGATGCTATTGAAAAAATGGATGCACAGGTAGGCAAGATCTGGGCAGCAATACAATACCGGAAGCAACATTTTAAAGAAGACTGGCTGATTTTTATCACAACAGATCATGGCCGCGACGAAGCAACCGGTAAAAACCACGGTGGTCAAAGCACCCGCCAGCGCTCAACCTGGATGGTTACCAGTTACCGCCCGCTTAATAACTATGCTAAATTCTATACCCCGGGTATTGTTGATATAACGCCCTCTATCAATAGTTTTTTAAATGTAAAAGTACCCGAAGCACAACAACGTGAGATGGATGGGATCTCGCTTATCGGTCCGCTATCAGTGGCAGAGCCTGCCGCTAATTATGTGCAGGGCTCATTGGATATCACATGGAAAGCGCTTGACCCCAAAGGCAGTGTTAAGGTATGGGTAGCAGCCGATAATACTTTTAAAGAAGGTAAGGCCGATGATTATAAGCTGTTAGCTACTGTACCGGTTACTAATGAGCATGTGCTGGTTGATGTTAAAAATATGCCCTCTAAATTTTATAAGGTTGTTATTGAAGGATTGAATAATACAGCGAACAGATGGGTTGTACTTGATGAGAAGAAGTAACCTGGCTCATTATTTAGAAATTTTCATAACGCCTCCCTGCACTAAATGTAAGGAGGCGTTATTGCTTTGTATCTCTTGTAAAAACATCCCGGTTAAGCTTACTCAACCCAATCAGCTCAAAATACAAACTACTTTGTATTGTGTGCCCTCCCCGGTCTCCGTAAACTTGTGATATAAAAACAATCCAAATCACAATGAAAAAGCCACAATCATGTACCCCTGGTGTAACGCCTGCTAACAGCAGCACGTTAAATTTTATTATGACAAGCCCCGCAGCTCCGTTAATAAACCAGCCGTTTTATCCCAAAAACAAAAAATTACCGGTTGCTTTTTTGCAGGTAAATTGCATACATTAGATCATTGCCTGCTGGCGTTGATCTGTTCATCACAATCATCAAAACACACCTAATCCGTTTACTAAAATGATCTGTAAAACCAAAATATGGGCAATTATTTGCTGTGTTACCGGCGCATTTTGTTTGAGTACACAAACTGTTTATAGCCAAAACCAGTTTGAAAAGGAACTTACGCAAAAGATAGACAACTTTCTGGCTCCTGTTCCTCAAACCAACCAGCAAACAATATCAGCACAAAATGAGCTTTACCCAAGCGATGCCCCAGGCGGCATATTAATTCCATCGGGCTTTGGGGGATACGGCACCTATCTGTTTGGAGGCCTTGGCGCTACCTACCCTGAAGTGTACAGAGACAACAAAGCCGATCTGATCGCCTCTGCAGGGGCATGCGTTGGTAATCCTGTAAAAGCAATAAACTTTGCCGCCAGTTTAAACATGACGGATGTGCACAGGTTCAGGGATTTTTCAGGAAACTTCATAATAAGCCGTAAGCTATTTGCAGGTACAAGTATCTCGGCCGGGGCATTGCAGATGTTTGCCAATGCAAGGCAATCAGACGCTTCCGGCTCAACCTATTATCTTGCCGTAACCCATGCTATACAAACCATTAAATCATTAACCCCGGGCTGCTCAAGGCTTAGTTATACAATAGGCATAGGCAGTGGCCGGTTTTACGAAAAAAGCCCCAAAGATATTGCTGCCGGCAGAGGAAAACACGGTACGGCAGTATTTGGCAGCGTATCCTACGAACTTATACAGCATGTAAACGTAAATGCCGAATGGACCGGCATGAACCTCGGTATCTCGGCGGGGATCCGACCGCTCCCGGTGCCTTTAAGTTTAGCAGTAGGGGTTGCAAACCTTACCCGGTATACCAATAATAAAGCCAATATGGTATTCTCCATCGGTTACCCCCTCTCCCTAAACCGACGATAATTCTTTCTCAGCAAAAAATTAATTATTTCATTAAAACATATAAGATCTATGAAAAAGATAATCATAGCAGCATTAGTCGTGTCCGCAACTTTAGTTATAAGCATTAAGCAGACTTCTGCCCAAAGCAGAAACAATCAATCAGATTGGAATGTACCACCACCGCTACCTCCTTATACGCCACCACCACCGGTAATTCCGCCACCCACAGTGCCGCCACTACCTCCACCGCCGTATAAACCGGTAATACCAGTGCCACCGATTAAACCACCTAACATTCCGCCCACTCCGCCACCACCGGGACCGGGGCCACATATGCCACCGCCAACCCATATGCCGCCGCCTACTCATATGCCGCCGCCTACTCATATGCCGCCGCCTACGCATATGCCACCGCCAACGCATATGCCGCCACCGACCCATATGCCAAGCCATTAGTAAACAGTGATCTATATTTAGCTTTTTCAATCCAACAGGGGATAATATAAATCGATTAAAAAAATGAAAACACACCTCTTCAATATAAAAACGGCATTAATGGCTTTATTGCTGTTCACAGCCTGCTTCAGCAAAGCTCAACGCCGCGAACTTACGTTTAAGCAGGGCGATGAGTACAATAAAACAACCTATATAAGTGCGGCAAGTATATTGCAGCGGGGGAAGCAAACATTCAATATCAATACAACATCATCAATATCAAAAACCTATAAGGTTACAGGTATTACCCGTAGCGGGTTTGTTTTAACCGTTACCACAAGTCACATCAACGATACAATGGATGCCTTTGGTAAAAAAATGGAATACAGCTCAGACAGGCCTGCCGATACCAGCTCATATATCCAGATGGCATTGCAAAGTCTTATAGGCAAATCGGTAACGCTCAGCATCGATAAAAATGGGATCATAACCGATGTAAATGATCCGGATGAGCGATACGCTACCGACACGCTGTTATTATTCGCAGGTTTTAAACAGGATCAGTTTATAACCGGCACACGCTTAAACCTGGTTGCCGATAACTCGGAAGCATTAAAAACGGGTGCAAGCTGGGTGAGCAATATATCTTCGGGTAATGAGAAGATAAACACTACTTATACAGTAAGCCAATCAACACAGCCTGACAAGTATACTAACGTGATGCTTACCAGTACATCATCAGCACCTGAACAAAACAGTAATACGAATGGTGTACTTGTGGTTGATAATGCTTCAGACGTGATATTGGTTTCAACAGTAAAAACAGCTACGCTGAGTTACAAATTTGTCAATGACGCCACTTATTCATTTGGCCGGCGTACCGAAGTAGTGGAAAATTGTATAAAAATGAATTAATACGAACCGGGGAGATTCATTACAAAACGCACAGCTTTTACCGAAAGCTGTTACAAGATACATTAGTCCCGAACGTAGGGGTACAATAGGGCTATTGTTAAAAGAAGAGGCTATGCTGTTCAGTCATGCATATGCCTCTCTTTTATAATCCTATTTTTTTACCGTACTTAATGAAGTTTCATCCTTTTGGCTGTTGCCGGGTGCAGGTAATTATTATCACTCAGCCAGTCGGCCATGCGTTGGGGCCACGTGCTGATGCTTTGCAGCTTTGACCGGTACCCCATATTAAAGCCATGATCGCCCTGGGTATAAATATGTACCTCAACCGGTATTTTTGCTTCCCGGTAACGCTGCAATAGTTTTACTACCGATGGCGAGCAACAAACATCATCATTGGCGGCTAACAAAAACGCCGGCGGGGCGTCATAAGGTAGTTTATCGGGAATATAAAGAGGCCCCGGATAAATCTGGATCAAAAACGAGGGACGGGCATTTAACCTGTCGACAGGATCGGGAGCCCCGGGGTCACCTTTACCTTCGCCATAAGCAACCATATCAACCACCTCGCCGCCTGCCGAAAAACCCATCATCCCAATACGGTTTGTATCCAAGCCGTATTGAGTTGCTATGCTGCGTACCAGCCGCATGGCCCTATAGCCATCCTGTTTGGCGTGTACATCAATTTTGTATGGCGATAGTGTATCTCTGCCTAAACGATATTTCAGCACAAAAACCGTAACACCCAACGTATTAAGATATTTTGCAGGGTCAACACCCTCGGCAGTATACACCAGCAAGCGATGCCCGCCGCCGGGGCATATCACCACCGCGGCACCATTGGCTTTATCCTTCGGCGGCGCAAAAACAGTAAGTGATGGATTGTGAATATTTTTAACCCAATAGTCTTTAGCCTGTTCGGGCTCATTGCGGCGGTTTTCAAATCCCGGCGCTCCGTTTGGCCAAAGCGGTATAACAGTGCCCTGGGCCACACCCGAAAAAGGCAATACAAGGACCGCCAGGAATAGGTAAGTGCTTAGTTTTGTTTGCATAAAGTAAATATACTTCATAGCCGATGCTTTGATATTAAAACACTAAACTTTTTCGCGGGTAAATGGTTAAATTTGAATAGCATATAGTTTATGGATCATAGTTCATAGCAATTAGCTTATCTACAGAAAACAGGCATCACTATAATGCCCGTACTATGAACCATCATCCATGAACCATGAACAATTAATAAAATACTTATGGCAAATTTCCAGGAAATAATAGCATCAGAAACACCGGTGCTGGTCGATTTTTCGGCCGAATGGTGCGGGCCTTGTAAAATGATGCCGCCTATACTGCACGATGTTAAAACAGCGTTAGGTGATAAGGTAAAGATCATCAAAATAGATATTGACAAAAATCCTGCTGCAGCCAGTGCTTACCGCATACAAAGCGTACCAACCCTCATGATTTTTCAAAAAGGGCAAAGCAAATGGCGCCAAAGCGGCGTGGTGCAGGCCAGGCAGCTGCAACAGGTGGTTGAGCAGTTTTTGTAACCTCGCCCCAACCCTCTCCAAAGGAGAGGAAGTTTATAGAGTTTGATTTAAATATAACAACTTAAAAAAGTGCTCTCCTTTGGAGAGGATTGAGGAAAGGTTTAACATGGCAACTATCGAAAACATCCAGAACGCCTATATCGATTATGTGTTAACCGAAGGCGAACAGCCTAAATCGGTTTATATCTTCGCAAAACAAAATGAAATGAGCGAAGCCGAATTTTACCAGTTCTATGGCTCATTTGAAGCGGTTGAACAGGGCATTTGGGCTGGTTTTGCCACCAAAACACTGGCCGAGATCCGTGCCCAGGAAGTTTGGGAAGGCTATACGGCACGTGAAAAAGCTTTATCATTTTTTTACGGTTTTTTTGAGTTGTTGAAAAGCAGCCGCAGCTTCGCGGTTTACAGCATTAAAAAGCAGCCTAAAGGTTTTACTACGCCCAGGGTATTCAGCCCGCTGAAAGACCTTTTTGAGGCCTTTGCAGATGAGATTTTGAAGGAAGGAATTGAAAGCACCGAACTAAGCGATCGTAAATACTTCTCAAAAAAGTATAAAGACGCCTTATGGATCCAGTTTGTCTTCGTACTTAACTTTTGGATCAACGATAACTCGGTCGGCTTTGAGAAAACCGATGAGGCCATCGAAAAAGGCATTAATGTCACTTTTGATCTTTTTCAACGCTCACCTATCGACAACCTTTTTGAATACGGTAAGTTTTTGGTGCAAAATGGCGGGATAAAGGATAAGATGGGATTTTAAAACTATGGCAGATGAAACTCCGGGAGCCACTCCCGAACAAAATAGCATACCTATTACCAAAGTACAGCGGTCGGCCAAATTTGTAAAAACAGGTATTAAAATTGGCGGCAACTATATTAAGCATTACTCCAAAAAGCTATTCAACCCTGATCTGGATAAATCGGAGTTGAACGAGGATAATGCCGCTGATATCTATCAATCATTAAGTGAGCTTAAAGGTAGCGCGCTCAAGGTAGCGCAAATGCTCAGCATGGATAAAAACCTGCTGCCGCAAGCTTATGTTGATAAGTTTACCCAATCGCAATATAATGCTCCGCCGCTTTCCGGACCTCTTATTGTGCAAACATTCAGGAAGTATTTTGGCAAAAACCCCGATCAGATTTTTGATAAGTTCAATATCCGATCAACCAATGCAGCTTCGATAGGCCAGGTTCACCAGGCCGAGCTAAATGGCAAAAAGCTTGCAGTTAAGATCCAGTACCCTGGTGTAGGCGATTCTATCTCGTCTGACCTGAAACTTGTTAAGCCTTTTGCCTTCAGGATGCTGGGCATGAGCGAGAAGGAACTGGATGTTTACATGAAAGAGGTTGAAGAACGCCTGCTCGAGGAAACCGATTACGAGCTTGAAGTTCGCCGGTCTGTTGAGTTTTCCAATGCCTGTGCCAATCTTAATAATGTTGTTTTCCCTAAATATTACCCTGAGCTAAGCAGCAAGCGTATCATTACGATGGACTGGCTGGAAGGCAAACACCTGAAAGAGTTTTTGGCCACCAATCCATCGCAGGATCTTCGCAACCAGATAGGTCAGGCTTTGTGGGATTTTTACAACTTTCAACAACATGAGCTCCGCGCCGTACATGCCGACCCGCATCCCGGTAATTTTATGATCACGCCAGAAGGCAAACTTGGGGTTATTGACTTTGGCTGCATTAAGGAAATGCCGGAGGACTTTTATTATCCGTTCTTTTCGCTTACATCAACCAATTTACTGGATAACAAGGAAGAAACCATCAAGGCATTCCGCCAGCTGGATATGATCCATAAAGGAGATACCCCGGCGCAGATCGAGTTTTATTATACCCAGTATAAGGAAATGATAAGCCTGTTTGCCCAACCATATATTACCGATACATTTGATTTTGGCCAGACCGAATTTTTTGATCAGTTATACGGTTTTGGCGAGCGCATATCAAAAATGCCGGAATTTAAACAAGCCCGAGGCGTTAAACATTTTATCTACGTAAACCGCACCAATTTTGGGTTGTATAATATTTTACATGAGCTAAAGGCAAAAGTTAAAACGGATACTTTTAAACCGCATGTGGTATTGGAATATTAAGCACTTGGCAGTTTTGAGTTCACAATGGACAGCACGCATTTGCCTTTCAAATTGAAATTCAATTATATTTGGATAACCTATACCCTCATATGAAAGTTCATTTTCTGCTTATAATAGTATGCTTATTTGCTGCCTGCAAATCGAAACCTTCTGATAAAGATGCCCATTCTCTTAAAGTAAAACATGTTAAGGTTTTGGCTTCATCCTATAAAAACACAATCAAGATTAAGGCAGCAGGTATTGATACATCTAATACGGATAGTGAACCTGCTTATGCAAATTACTATATTTTAATTGCCGATACAGGTATCAATTATTATACGCTCAGGAATAGAATGTTTGCCTTGAATAAATTATCCGGTATCCCTATTGATACGATGGAACGGGGATATAATAAAGCTAAAGACCTCATTGCATTATCCGATAAGGATGAAGATGAGATTTATGCGGGCGAATATTATCCACGGAGATTTCCATCCAAAACGTTAAGCCTTGAATATCTTGAGAACTACCAATTTGATACAAGCCCAAAAACGATTGCTTTAGTAGCCGGAATTTATGAAAACAAAAACAGTGCAGATAGCGCCTTACAAGTTATTGATAAGGTTAAAACGGCCTTTGTTTTTAAGGGAAGAGTTTATGTAGGCTGTATGCATTAATTTCATCTTATATGAGTTGGGATGTAGTACTATTTAATTCGAGGCAAAAAATTACTGACCTGGCAGATGTGGATGAAAAACAACTACTCCCTGTCTCATTTTCCAAGGCTTTTAAAAAGTATTTCAAAAATATAATTACAGATGGTGACCACCACGAAATAAAAGAAGATGATTTTACGATAGATTATTTTGATGATGGTGAGCCTTCAAGTACTTTAATGCTCAATTTATATGGTGAATCTGCTATTTATCCACTGATAGATCTCGCCATAAAAAATAACTGGCAAATATTTGATACAGGGCTTGGTGATATGATCGACCTTGGAAATTCATCAAAAAACGGCTATCAGAATTTTCAGGCGTATTTAAACATCGTTTTAAATAAACCTTTTAATTCAAATTAGGTCACAAAACTTTTCAAAAGAAAAAACTAACAACATATCCTTATGCCTCTACTCCAAAACACTTTTGTACACCACGTACACTTCTGGTTAAAAAACAAAGCCGATAAAGATAAACTGATTGAAGGGCTTAATATCCTTCTGCCTATTCCACATATCCGCGATATACATATCGGCGTGCCGGCCGATACCAATCGCGATGTAATTGACCGCTCTTATGATGTATCACTGTTGATTTTATTTGATACCGCCGAAGCGCAGGAAGCTTACCAGGTTGACCCTACCCATGTGATATTTGCCGAAGAATATGCTAAGCCACTGTGCAGCAAAGTAGTGGTGACAGATAGTGTAAACATATAGGATATAACTATTTATTAATTTATTATGAAGGCAGGCGTTTAGCTTAAAACAGCCTGCCTTTTTTGTTGTTTCATTATGCATGAAGGTTTTGCTTGCTGGCGCTAACGGCTATATAGGTACACGGCTTATCCCGGTTTTACTGGAGAAAGGCCATGATGTAGTTTGCCTGGTACGTGATAAACGTCGTTTTCACGAGCATAGCGATTTTAGCGGTAAAGTCACCCTCATTACCGGCGATCTGCTTAAAGAGTCAAATATCGAAGCATTTCCTGAAGATCTTGATGCAGCTTATTACCTGGTGCACTCCATGGCGCAAACTCATGATTTTGCCGCACTCGAGGCTCTTTCGGCCCATAACTTTGTAAAGGCACTCGATAAAACCAGGTGCAAACAAACCATATTTTTAAGCGGGATAACCAACGATCAACATCTTTCGCGTCACCTGGAATCACGACGGCATGTGGAAGATGTACTGAAAGAAGGCAAAGCAGCCTTAACCGTTTTGCGGGCGGCTATTATCATCGGTTCGGGTAGTGCCTCGTTCGAGATCATTCGTGACCTTACCGAAAAGCTTCCTGTGATGACCGTTCCTCGTTGGGTCAATACAAAATCCCAACCCATCGGCATCCGTGATGTACTTGGTTATCTGGAAGGTGTAATGCTAAATGAAAAATCTTACAACCGGGCCTTTGATATAGGCGGGCCGGATATCCTTTCTTTCAGGCAGATGATGCTTACTTATGCTGAGGTACGTAAGCTGAAAAGGTATATTATAACCATACCCTTCCTATCTCCTAAAATATCATCGTATTGGCTGTATTTTGTTACTTCTACAAGCTTTACACTTGCTCAAAGCCTTGTAAACAGCATGAAGAACGAAACCATTATGCATGATCATGGCATTGATGAGGTTGTGCCACGTAAATGCCTTACTTATAAAGAATGCCTTGAGCTTGCCTTTGTTAAAATTGAGCAAAACTCCATCGTTTCCAGCTGGAAAGATGCTTTTAACCAGGGTTACCTTAATCCCGGTTTTATGGACCAGATCAAGGTACCTCAAAACGGCACGCAGGAATACAAAGTAAAAATGCCTTTTGAACGCCCGGCCAACGAAGTGTTTACCAACGTGCTTTCTATAGGCGGCAACCGGGGCTGGTATTATTGGGACTGGATTTGGAACATCCGCGGTTTCCTGGATAAGATCTTTGGTGGTGTTGGCTCGCGCCGGGGGCGCACAAGCAATATCAATATAAGTCCGGGTGATGTAATTGATTTTTGGCGGGTTTTGCTGGCCGACCGCGAAAACAAACGCCTGCTCCTGTACGCTGAAATGAAATTACCGGGCGAAGCATGGCTTGAATTTAAAATAATTGAACGCCATGGTAAGCAAAGTTTAAGTCAGGTAGCTACCTTTAGGCCCAATGGTCTGTGGGGCCGCTTGTACTGGTATGCCATGTGGCCTTTTCACCTGTTTATATTTAACGGTATGGCAAGGGAGATTGTTAATTATAAAGAAAAAGCCGGGATCATAGTCGATAGACCATAGTCCATAGCAATAGCGTATCAGGTAAAAACACTATGGACAAAATTATGGACAAAAGTATACTACTAACCGGCGGATCAGGATTACTGGGAACACATCTCACTAAAGCACTATTGGCTAAGGGTTATACCGTAAGTCATTTAAGCAGAAAAGCCGGTAACAATCCGCAGGTAAAGACATTTATATGGGATATCAACAAAGGCATCATTGATGAGCATTGTATCGACGGGATTGATACCATCGTGCATCTGGCCGGCTCGGGCATTGCTGAAAAGCACTGGACCGATGCCCGTAAAAAAGACCTGATCGATAGTCGCGTAAAATCAATTGAGCTGGTGTATGATCTGCTGAAACGCAAACAGCATCAGGTTACTTCAGTTATCTCCGCATCAGGCATTGGTTATTACAGCGACCGTGGGGATGAACTGATGTATGAAACAAGCGCTCCGGCCAGGGATTTTATATCCCAATGCTGTGTACTGTGGGAAGCTGCCGTTGATGAGGGCCAAAAGTTTGGGATTCGAATTTTGAAATTCCGTACCGGTGTAGTACTGGATAAAGATGGCGGTGCATTACCAACCCTTGCAAAACCTATAAAACTATATGTTGGCTCGCCCATTGGCAGCGGTAAACAATGGGTGCCCTGGATCCATTGGCAGGATGTTGTGGATATGTACTTTTTAGGGATCGAAAATAAGAACCTTAGCGGCGTTTACAATATGGTTGCACCAAATCCTGTCACCAATAAGCAATTAACCCAGGCCGTTGCCAAACAATTACATAAACCACTGTGGGCGCCAAATGTGCCGGGCTTTGTGCTCAAACTTCTATTGGGCGAGATGAGCAGTATAGTACTGGGCAGTACCAAAGTATCGGCACAAAAAATTGAAGACGCCGGTTTCAAATTTAAATTTGCTGATATAGATACAGCATTAAGTGAAATTTATGGATCATAAAACACCGGTTAGCATATTCTGGTTCCGCCGCGATTTACGGCTTGATGATAATGCAGGCCTTTATTATGCCCTTAAAAGCGGCAATCCTGTTTTACCCGTATTTATTTTTGATAGAGAAATTCTTGACAAGCTTCAAGATAAGGACGATGCCCGCGTTACGTTCATCTATCAAACTATTGAAAGCTTAAGTATAGCATTGCATAAGCATGGCAGCACTATGTTGATACTTTATGATAAAGCAATACACGCCTGGGATAAGCTCATCAAAGACCATAACATTGCCGCGGTTTACACCAATCACGACTATGAACCCTACGCCACTAAACGCGATGATAGGGTACGCGCAAAACTTGAAGAGCATGGCATCCCCTTTAAAACCTATAAAGACCAGGTAATTTTTGAAAAGGATGAAGTTATAAAAGACGATGGCAAGCCTTACACCGTTTACACTCCATACCAGCGTAAATGGTACAGTACGCTAAAACCATTTTATTTAAAGGCCTATCCAACAAAAAAATATCTTAAAAATCTTTATCAAACCGAAGCATTTCCTATCCCATCGTTAAAAGAAATGGGCTTTGAAAAAAGCAATATACCCCTGCCCGACAAAAGTTATGAAGGTGTAATTAAAGATTATAAAGAGCAGCGTGATTTTCCGGCCATTAAAGGCACCTCACATATTGGCATGCATTTACGCTTTGGTACCGTAAGCATCCGGGAGTTGGCAGCTACAGCCTACAGTCATGATGATAAAACCTGGCTTAATGAGCTCATCTGGCGCGAATTTTATATGATGATATTACATCATTTCCCTCATACGATGGACCATGCTTTCAGGCCGGAATATGACCGCATCCATTGGATAAACGATGAAAAACAGTTTGATGCCTGGTGCAAAGGCGAAACCGGTTTCCCAATCATTGATGCAGGGATGCGCGAACTGAATACAACCGGCTTTATGCACAATCGCGTGCGTATGATAGTGGCCAGCTTTTTAAGCAAAGACCTGCTGATTGACTGGCGCTGGGGAGAACGCTATTTTGCCCGTAAGCTGCTGGATTATGAAATGGCCAGCAATGTAGGTGGCTGGCAATGGGCTGCAGGTTCAGGTACCGATGCGGCGCCGTACTTCAGGATCTTTAACCCCGATGCTCAAACCAAAAAGTTTGACCCCGAACTTAAATACATAAAAAAATGGGTTCCGGAATATGCCGACTTCAGCAAATATCCAAAACCCATTGTTGATCACAGCAAAGCCCGCGACCGTTGTTTAGCAGCGTTTAAAAAGGCGCTGGCTAAATAATTACATCAATTAGTAACCGTAGCTACTGTAAAGTCAAAATACAACACCACATTTGCAGCTATTGATGAACCACTGCCAGTGTTGCCATAACCAAATCTCGAAGGTATTATGATAGATACTGCAGATCCGGCTGTTTGCCCGGTTAAACCTTCCTGGGCACCTTTAACCAAACCGCTAACTGTAAAAGATGAAGAGGTTGTCCCTTGCAGAGAGGTACTGTCAAACACTGTATCATTTAAATATTTGCCCGAATAGGTACATGTTATATATGAATCGAGGCCTATTAAATCAGAACCGGTACCAGGTGTAGCTACTTTTATATATACTCCGTCAGCCGTTTTGGTAAATCCGGTAAGCCCTTTAGTTTTAATATAATTTTTAATTACAGCGTCATCATACAGCTCCTGGTTTGAAACCACATTAATATAATAATCCAAACTTTGGTTACCGCCGATATGAGTATTTGCATTACTTGAGCTACCCGATCCGTAACCGTTAACGCCATAAGCCAAATGTGATGGGATGATCACCCTTGCCGCCGTACCTTTATATTTTATGAGGTTGTGGATAGCTGTCTGTAAACCTTTGGGCAGTGAGTTGCTAACATGTCCCAAATAACCGTAAAAATGGTTCGCGTTAAGCGAGTCAACAGATACAAACTTACCATCGAGCGTGCGAACGGTAAATACAAATGAGATCTGATCTGAATAATCCATCGGTGTGCCGCGGCCTTGTGAAAGGATCTTGTAGTAAATACCGGTGGTATCACCGTCGGTGGTATCACGTAACATGCCTGTGATGCTGTTTGCCGCTATATAATTCTTGATCTGGGTGTCGTCATATTGCTTAATGTCCGGATCGTTCCTGTCTTTCCGGCATGATATAAGGCCTATAGAGATAAGTACTAAGAGCGTAAAAATAGTTTGTTTCATTTATTATAATTTGTCTTTTTAACCGCCTAAAGCTTTTGCTCGCTGGCTATATGTCCCTTTTATCTGGCTTTATCAATTGGTTACGTTATACAGCTGAATTTGAAAATCAAGTACCGAGTTTGCTGGCAAATGTATCGAATCCTGCGCATATGGCCCATAGGCATAACGCGATGGAATCAGCAACCGAACCTTACCTCCCGGTTTGATCTGCGGGATACCTAACTGCCAGCCTTTAATTACCCCCCCAATATATAGGTAGGATGAAACTGATCCGTTTGGGCAAATACAACGCCCGATGTTAGTATTTTACCGGTATAACCAACTGTAACCTGTGTCGAACTGGTGTAAAGCACATTACCTGTTCCCCCTTCTCCATCGTTTACTATGTAATAAACACCTGTTGTATCATACACCTTTTTAGCCTTATCTACTAAGCCGTTGGCAGCCACATAATCACTTATGATCTTGTCGTCAATTTCCTTTTGCTTGTTGTATTGAACTAAGGGGCTGACGGATGATTTTACGCAACCACCTGCAATAACGCCTAAAAGCAATAAAACTATCAGTATCCTGTTCATCAATTCAAAAGGCAAATTTATTCTTTTAAAATAGAAAAACGGCAGCTTAACACTTTTTAACAATTAATAAAAAGCAGGCACCGTTTAAAACACCCGATAAGGGATATTTCGAAGGTAAAACGCTCGATTTTAAGTAAAAGTGTGGGCGCTGCGCGGTCATTTTATCATTTGGTCATTAAGTCATTGCCTGGCATACTGTCGATAACTCAACGGCTCCAAGCATAATGACTAATGACACGAAGTAAATGCCTCGATGACTGCAAAGCAAAATGACAGCGTAGCATAATAACGCGCAACATAATGACCCAATGACAGCGCAGCGCAATGACGCGAAGCATAATGACCAATGACTGCGCAGCATAATGACAGCGCAGCGCAATGACGCGAAGCAAAATGACCAATCAGGGTTTATAGTTAACGGTAAGCTTGTTCAGCTTTTTAAGAGTTTCGATGAGGTGTTGTTTATCGGCTTCGCTGATGTTAGCATCAAGGTAATTATTGAACTGGCGTACTATTACACGGGCCTGATGTCGTTTTTCTTTACCTAATGCAGTAAGGTAAATTTTAACCGAACGCTTATCACCCTCATTGCTTTCGCGATATATCAGCCCGGTAGTTTCCAGCTGACTAAGCATGCGCGACAGACTGGTTGATTTAAGCCCCAGCAAGGCAGCAGCCTGCGATACGGTAGTACCTTCCTTTTCGTCGATATTAATGAGCAGGTAACCTATTGATTGTGTAAAACCAAACTCCGTCACCAACTGGTTGTAACGGTTAGCCATGGTTTGCCACACTATCTTTATAAAATAGTCGATAGTTTCCTGGTGTTTTACATTATTATGCATGCATACCAAACGTAAGAAATGCTTATTGATTACGCAAATTTAGTTGCAGCAGCACTAATAGTAGCGGTTGTAGTGACAGTAATAATTGAGACTTCTTACTATAGGCTTCGATTATGCTTTTGGATATTTATCCTTCAACTAAAAATTGCTGCTGCTGCTGCCTATTATAACTGCCACTAAAAAATGCTATTGCTACTAAAAACCCATCTTAGTATCATCCCCTCTCGGGTCGGCCCCGCCTTCGTAATAGCCCCATTTAGTTTTGAGGATAGCGTCAACACGGCCAATGGATTTGGTGGTTACAATCTTATATCCTTTGCTTTGTAGCTTGCCAACTGTAGTACTGTCAACACCGTCCTTCTCAATAGTTACTTCGTCGGGCAGCCACTGGCTGTGGAAACGTTTTGATGCAACAGCCTGCTGCATGTTCTGATTAAATTCAATTACATTGAGTATGGTTTGGAAAACAGAGGTAATAATAGTTGAACCGCCGGGAGTTCCTACCACCATAAACAATCTGCCGTCCTTTTCAACAATAGTGGGTGTCATGGATGATAACATCCGCTTCCCGGGCTGGATGCTGTTAGCCTTGCCACCAACCAACCCGTACATGTTTGGCACACCGGGCTTGGAGCTAAAATCATCCATTTCATTATTCAGCAAAAAGCCCGCCCCGCCTACAAATATCTTTGAGCCAAAACTATCATTCAATGTGGTGGTAACAGATACCGCGTTGCCCTCTCTGTCCACAATGGAATAATGCGTGGTTTGGTCGCTTTCATAACCAACAAATGACCCTGGCTGGATACTGGCACTTGGCGTAGCAGCGTCCCAGTTAAAGCTTTTCATGCGCGATGTAATATAAGCCGGCTGGAGCAGGCTATCAACCGGCACGTTATAAAAGTCCGGGTCGCCAAGGTATTTAGAACGGTCTGCGTATACCCGGCGCTCCGCTTCCACGATAAGCCTCATGGTAGAATCCTGATTGAAGCCCCATCTTTTAAGCGGATAAGGCTCAACCGATTTCAGCAATTGCAATAAAGCAATCCCCCGCTTGAAGGCGGCGGCATGGTAATGATCTTGTAATCCTTGTATTTACCAACAAGTGCATCACGCCAAACAGCATGATAGTTTTTGAGATCAGCTTTCGTGATAAGGCCATTACCAAGTTTCATTTCATCAACAATCAAATCCGCAACAGGCCCGTCATAAAAACCGTCACGCCCTTTATCCCGGATCTGTTCAAATGTTTTGGCCAGATCTTCCTGTATCAATAAATCGCCTTCCTTCCATTCCCCTTCTTTTACCAAATAATTTTTACCCGGGTTTAATTTTCTAAATTGTCCGGCGGTATGGTTAAGATCGCTGGCCAAATGTTTCGTTATTTTAAAACCGTTGCGGGCAAGTTTAATGGCAGGTTCAATCAAATCGGCCCATTTCAGTTTGCCGTACTTACGATGAGCCTCAACCATTCCATCAACTGATCCTGGCACGCCCGATGCTTTGTGGGTATACAAACTCATATTGGGGATTACATTACCGGCCGAATCAAGATACATATTAACATTAGCTGCACCCGGGCCTTTTTCCCTAAAATCAAGTGTGCTTGTTTTACCGTTACCGGCACGGTAAACCATGAAACCGCCGCCACCTATGTTGCCGGCTTCGGGCAAAGTGACTGCCAAAGCAAATTGCACCGCTACGGCGGCATCAACTGCATTACCTCCTTTCTTCAATATATCAAGCCCCACCTGTGCGGCATCGGGATATGCGCAAACTACCATTCCGTTACGGTACTGACCGCTGTTATTGAGCCCGAGCTGCCCCGGTGCACATCCCGACAAAACAAAAAATATTACGGATAAAAACAGTATCTGGAATTTCGGATTATTTATTTCAAGGCGGTTTATAGTCATTACAGCAATTTAATTTTCACTAAAATAACTTATTTGGGTGCTTTATTTAACAATCCGAAACCATTCTTTTCTATTGAAAACCAATCCAATACCAATCAAAGCACAATGTTTTTTAAACACATATAGCATAAAAAAGCAATTCTGGCGTTTATTTGCATGAAATAAAAAGCTCAAAATTAAGCTAAACAAGCTGGTCACTTTTTTGTTACAGCTACATTATTGTCAATCATTAAATTCATCTGCATGAAAAAACTAACGTACCTTTTATTATTTTCCGTATTCTTTTTATTGATCAGCAAAAACTCACAGGCCCAAGACTATAAAACAGCAGTAGGTTTAAAATTTGGCGCATACGAGGTTGGCCCCTCTGTTAAATATTTTATGGATAAAGGCACCGCGCTTGAAGGCATCCTGGGTATCCGCGATCACGGTGCGGTATTAACCGGCTTGTATGAATTAAACCAGCAAGCTTTTAATGTTGATAAACTGAGCTTTTATTATGGCTTTGGCGGCCACCTTGGTTCGGTAGGCAATGGCTACTACAAACGTTTTGGCGGCGACGACGAATACTACAACGGCAAACACATCCTGATAGGTGCCGATGCTGTTATCGGTTTGGAATATGTTATCCCTAATGCGCCAATTGCAATCAGCCTTGACCTTAATCCACGACTTGAACTGGCAAGAGGGCCATTTTTCGATATCGCACCCGGACTGGGATTAAAGTATACCTTCTAAAAAATAAAAGAGATTATCATCACCTGCCTAACGGGTGATGATAACTTTTTGCGAATAGACCTTCTGTCCAAGCAATACCCTAAGCACATATACCCCAGGCGTTTGCCTGCTCACATTCAAAATAGTGCTGTAATTACCATGATCAATATTTTGCTGCCCACCCTGGTAAACCGCTTCACCTAAAGCATTAATGAGAGATAATTTCATAGTGGTGGCTTCTTTGGCCGCAAATACCACGTTTAAATCAGTGCTTACCGGTACCGGGAACACGCTCAACCCAATTTCATTTTTATTTCCGGCCCTGCCTTCGCGTGCGTAAACATAATTATCTGATTGCGCCACACAGCCATTGGCCAGTGTAACCTGCACCTGGTATTTTCCACTTTGTACAGGGTTGTAAGTTGCAGCGGTGGCCCCGCTTATTACAGTGCCATTTAACAGCCACTGGTTACCATCGGTAAAGTTTGAGTTAAGGGTGTTATTGGTTTGGGTAATAAACGGTCTGCTCAACGTTACCGCTTTACGCGTGGCCGATGCACAGCCCAGGCTTTGCACCTTCATATCGTAAAAATAATAGTAGTACCCTTTGTAGGCGGTAGTATCGCCATTGGTTGCAGTGGCGCTGTTACCGGTAATGCTAAATATATTACCGATCTTAAACGGATAACCTGTTACCCCTCCGTTGTTACGATATATTGTAGCCTGGTCAGCAAAATCAACCGATATCTGGTAATTGCCGGCACCTGGTAACGACAGGTTTAAATCATACACCTGTCCCTGATCGTTAGGGTCATCGGGCTGTGCGCCTGCCAGAGGGGTGGTACGGGTTGCAACAGCATTTATAGTAACCGACGATACAATTTGCCCGTTAGCATTGGATACATTAAATGTTATTTTCCCCGAATTGCCAATGTAAAGACGCGCGCTTTTAATTAATACCGGCACCTTAGTGTTTACAGTTACATAAGGGGTAAACTGGTTATACCCCCAGCCGTAAATACTCTTTTAGTAGCAGGACCAATTGTTCCGCTAAAATCATTAACGCCTGCATAGTAAGTATTATTAACCGGCGCCTGAGTTGTTAACGCTTCGCTTCCGGCGGCTATGGGCAATTCATCAGTTGCATTCTGATACCATAGTACAGTACCGTCACCGGTGCCAAATAACTCGTATTGATTGGTAGTGGTACAATAATAAGCACTCAGATCGCCAATAGTTGCCGGCGAATTAATGGTAATATTGGCTGTAACCGAATTATTGCTGCTAACCGGATCGCCGGTAAGTTTACTGGTAGCGGTAATAGTATAGGATGCTCCTGCAACCGCATTAAACTCCTGGCTAAAGGTAAAGTTATCCTCGGCCAATGCTGGCAATGATGCCTTATAGATCTCGTTGTAAGTAGTTGTAACATTATTGGCATTGGTAATGGTAACTGTTATCGGGATATTGTTTATAGCTGCGTTGCCAAAATTTTTAAGCCTCACCGTAACAGGTGTACTCGCCGAGCACGAACCACTGCTGCCAGGGCTAACAATGGAAATAACGCCTGCGTCAATACTGGTTTGCAGAAATTGCACCCGGTAATCCTGGGTTTCGCCTTTGGTATAGCTGCCGCAAGCTTTAATGGTTGATGCATCGCCGGTTTCAGTAAGCACAACCCGCATCAGGCTATAAGCCCCGGCAGTTACTGTTCCCGGCACGGTAATGTTGGTATTATAGGTACCGGTTCCATTAATGATCCCGGTTGTTGCTGCCAGTTCATTATCTTCAAACACACCGTTAGCATTCCAGTCTATAAACACTTTTGCAGCTTTATTAAAATTGTTGCCGCAAGTACCAAGGGTGATGCTCAAAGGATACGTTTTAGCCTGCTCAAGCTGTACGGTAAGGTTGGTATAGTCCGAGTAGCCCGTGCAACCTGCAGCCGCGGTATTATCAATATTAGCGAGTTTTAAATTATCAATCTTTGAGTCGGCATTTGAAAGCGGAGCCGAAGCACAGTAAGCAGTTCCCCCAACCCCGGTAACAATAAGCGAGTATGCCTGCGACCCGGATGACAAGCTTCCTTTATGCGATACTGTAATAGTATAAGCCCTGCCGGGAACCGAATTAGGGATATATACCTGTTCAATGTTATCCCTGATATTGTCCCCTTTAGTTGCAGAAAATCCGGGCTTATTAGGGTCAAGCACCCAGGGGGTAAAAGTTGTTGTGCCGTCGCTTACCCTGATATCGAGGTCATTCACCAATTTAGGAGTTCGGCTGTTGATCACCCCCTCGGTAGTTGGCGTACCTTGCAGATCGGTCCATGATATGGTTGCGGCCAGTAAGCGGTTACCGGATGCTATTACGTTATAGGTTTGTGTTTGTCCCTGTGTAAGCGTTTTTTCGCTTACCATGCTTTTACCACCATTATTGGTTATTGCTTGTGCAGCCTCGGTCATATTAAGCAATCCCCAGCCATAAATATAATCAGGCCCTATATTACCGGCATCAAAGGCAGTATGGCAAACCAACCCTTTCAATGTGGCCGACCGCATAAATGTTCCTCCATTTTGTTTAGCATAGTATTCCTGCAGCAAATAAAGCGAGCCCGTAACATTAGGGGCAGCCATTGAGGTGCCTGATAAAGTAGCGTATGAGGTAGTGTTATCAACCCCTACCGAAAGTACGTTAACACCATCGCCTACAATATCGGGTTTGATACGGCCATCGTCCGTTGGGCCCCAGCTACTGAAAGGCGCTATGGCTACATCACTTCGGTTTTTTGGCCCATACAATAGCGGGTAAACTGCACCTACAGTAAGTATGTTTTTGGCATTACCGCTGGTGCTGATAATATCATAACTATCATTATTGCTGATCCCGGCAGGGCGGGCGCCTTTGTTCACAAAAGTTTGATCGGTTTTACTTTTGTAACCATAGTAGGTTTCGCCTACCGCAGGGCCATTACTTGAACGCTCATTACCCGCCGATTCAACAATGAGGTAATATGGGGCATTATAAGCTATCTTATCCCAGTTGGCTGTTTTTGAGTCGTAGAAACCAAAGTTATAATCTACCGTGTCGCCTGGTAAACCATTCCATTCCCAGCGGCCGGCCGAATCATTATAATCCCAACCCGTTACTACCCCGTATGAGTGATTGGAAAGTAGAAGATTGGCAGCAGCGGCACTCATGGTGGTTTCATCATTATTAAAATCATACGACTGAAGCGTTGTTGCCCCAAACGACATGCCCTTAGCCGGTGCATAAATGCCTTTGGCAATCATGGTACCTGCCACGTGTGATGAATGGTCATTTACCGGTTCGGTTGTTTTTAGTGTGATGGTTTTACCTGCAAATTCCTGGTGCGCTTTGTAAACCGCGCCGCCATCCCATATGGCCAGCTTGTTGGTCAAAAAATCTGACGATCCTGACAAGTTCAAACCTAATGAACCTCCGGGCTGCAGGGTATTAGTACCTGTGGTGGCTGCCGCGGTGGTATTATTATGCGTAATAAGATATATAGGGAACCCTAATTTATTAACTCCCTGTAAGGTAACCAGGTTGCCGTTTTTTGTACGGCGGGATAATGTCCATCCATGCGTGGCCGCTAATGACACTGCCTTGTCGTGAGATGCTTTATAGTTTGTGAGCGATTGCTGTGAAATATCGTTAAGCTGAAGCCTGTTCTTTTCGCTGATCAATGACTGTTGGGCCATAGCGTCGCTTACTGAAAACAACAGCAAAAAGCAAAAGGAAACAATTGTGTAAAGTTTGATCATTGGTTTGAAAGATAGGCAATTTTAAGAAAAATCAACCTCAACTAAAACAAAACAACCAACGCTTTACAATATTCGTAAACTTGACAATTAAAGAGTGAAATTTTAGCTGTTACGACAGGTATTTACCCACAATAGGCATCCTGCGGCCCATACCAAATGCTTTTGGCGACACCCTTAAAATAGGGGGCGTTTGATAACGCTTATGCTCGGCCGAATTAGTAAGCTTGATAACCCGGCGAACGGTTGCCTCGTCATACCCCATTCTGATGATCTCGGCCGATGAGCAGCGATTTTCGATATACTCGGCCAGGATCTTGTCAAGGACATCATATTCGGGCAGTGAATCGGTATCTTTTTGATCGGGCCTTAACTCGGCCGATGGCGGTTTAACGATTGAATTGATCGGGATGATCTCCTTATCACGGTTAATATATCGCGCCAGCTCAAAAACCTGGGTTTTATAAACATCGCCAATAACCGAAATACCACCGCACATATCACCATACAAAGTACCGTAGCCAACAGCTGCCTCGCTCTTGTTACTGGTATTTAGCAAAATATAGCCAAACTTATTGCACATCGCCATTAATAAAACAGCCCTGCTGCGCGATTGGATATTTTCCTCCGCGATATTAAAAGGCAAACCATCAAACTGTGGGTTTAATGCTGTTTCAAAGGCCTCTGTAATGCTTTTAATGGGCACTATTTCGTGTTTGCAACCAAGGTTATCAACCAAATCCTGAGCATCTTTTAATGAATGATCTGTTGAAAAGCGTGAAGGCAGTAATACAGCCATCACATTTTGCGGCCCCAGCGCCTCTGCAGCCAAAGCACATACCACAGCCGAATCTATCCCGCCTGATAAGCCTAAAATTGCCTGCTTAAAGCCCGATTTATAAAAATAATCACGGATGCCGAGGATTACTGCCTGGTAAATTTGCTCAATATCTCCCGGACGTTCGGTTTTTATCGTTGTTGGATGATCAAAGCTCAACGTGTTATCCTCATTCAATGTATAGTAAGCCATGCTTTCATCAAAATAAGGCATCTCATCAATTAGCTTACCTGTATTATCAAACACCAGCGAACCTCCATCAAATATCAACTCTGTTTGCGCGCCAACATGGTTAACATATAACAGAGGCAACTTATAACGGCTGGCGTTATCACTCAATATCTCGATTCGTTCTTCATCGTGATTATAGGCAAAAGGTGATGCCGCAATGTTAATCATTACATGCGGAGTCTGGTGTATGAGGGTATCCATCGGTCGGGTAACATACAGCGGGTTTTCGATGGTATTCCACAGATCCTCGCAAATAGTCAGCGCTATTCGCTTGCCCTTAAACTCAATACAATTAAACTCGGTTGAAGGCTCAAAGTAACGGTATTCATCAAATACATCGTAATTAGGCAGCAAGGCTTTGTTTACCACTGCTTTCACCTCGCCATTCTCAATAAAATACGCCGAATTACTGAGGTCCTTACCCTCTGTTTTATGGTTAGGTGTTGGCAAGCCAATGATGCAGGCTATATCCACACATACTTCAGCAATCTTTTTAGCTGCTTCGTCGCAAAGACCTATAAATTCATCAAACTCTAAAAAATCGCGCGAAGGATAACCGCAAACACATAGCTCGGCAAATACAACCAGGTCAGCCCCGTTATTTTTCGCCTTGATAATATGATTAATGATTTTATTGGTGTTCGATTCAAAATTACCTACGTGATAGTTGAGCTGGGCTAACGCGATTTTCATAGTATATGTATATTTTAGTCTTAAGTCGCAAGTCTTCAGTATAAAGTCAAAAAATAAGACTTTCGATTTAGGACTACCGACTATTGACTTAACAATAGTAGCAACATTAATGCAAATAAATTTACTTTTGCCTTAAAGGATAAAGATGAACCCTACCCGGTATATAGCAAAGCAAATTTACTTAATTTTTTCCATCGGCCTGATATTAAGCAGCTGTACCCGCAACAAAAAAATTGATGTAAGCAATATCAACGTTAATGTCAAAATTGAACGGTTCGACCATGATTTTGATGCCATGCACAACAAGCCGATGGCCTTACAAGCTTCCTACCTGCAAAAACAATACGGCAGTTTTTACCCTGATTTTATTGAACGCATTTTACAGGTTGGCAGTACTAAGGATACCACCTATTTTAAAGCCCTTCGCCAGGTGTTCGCGGGCAAAGCCTATAACGACCTCAAGCACGACGCCGATGCCGCCTTCCCTAATATGGACCGGCAGAACGCCAGCCTTACCGAGGCTTTTAAATACATTAAATATTATTACCCTCAAAAACCGCTCCCGCGGGTATATGCTTATATTTCCGGTTTCCAGGCCCAAACTACCATTGGCGATGGCTATTTCGGCGTCGGGATAGATTTGTTTCTGGGTGCGGATTCGCGTTTTTATCCTTCGCTTACCAATGCTTTTCCACATTATCTTTCCAGGTGGTTTACGCCTGATAACATTACGCCCCGAGTGGTTGAAGGCATAGCACGTGAGGACATGTTCCCGGAAGATGACAATGATAAAGCCTTGCTTAATAAAATGATCTATAACGGCAAGATCATGTACTTTATGGACAAGATACTGCCGGATATGGCCGATAGCACCAAGATCCGTTATAGTACAGAACAATTGAAATGGTGCCATGAATTTGAAAGTAAAATCTGGGGATACTTTTTAGAACAAAACCTGCTTTACGAAACTGATTATCAAAAAATCCAAAAATATCTTACAGAAGCCCCCTTCACTCCCGGCCTTGGCGAAAAGAATGAATCGGCACCGAAACTTGCTGTGTGGACGGGCTGGCAGATAGTAAGGAAATATATGGATAAGCACCCTGATGTAACGCTACCACAGCTGATGGCCGATAAAGATGCCCAAAAACTCCTGAACGAATCGGGATATCACCCCAAATAAAAGGCACAAAAAAAGCGTCTTCAAAATGAAGGCGCTTTTTTTATATCATTTCCCTTTTACAGGTTTGTTACTTCATAATTGCGAAAACGCATTTCAAAGCGATTAGGATACCAATGATCAAAATAATATTTGATATAGAAGTAAACATGAAGCCTGTGTTGGCATCGCCGGCAAAACGCAGGAACACGCCTACTATACCGATAACAATAGCTACAGTTAATAATTTGTAATGACCTTCTGCGTTAGCATTTTCCATTGATTCCATGGTACCGATTTTTAATGTTTGCGCAAAAATAGAAATGTTTACCGAAAAAGCGACAAAGTTTTTATGATTTTATGCCGCCGGCAAACCAGGTTGGGTGTTTACGTTTGTAATAGCGGTATATTGCCCACAAACCTATGCCCCAAATTATAAATACCCATAAGTTAGCGAGGCCCAGGATCAGTTCAACAAAAAGTTGCCGGCCATTGCTCAAAGCTATCATCAGCCTGTTAACAAATGGCAACTGATAGGCAGAAGGATCGTCGTTGGCTATCATTTCCTGATTTATAAAATTGCTTTGGTAAAAGCTAAGGTTAACAATGCTGTATTTTACCGCTTCATCTGTGCGCATATTGCCAATTTGCTGATCAACCATATCGTCCTTCAATAACATCACATTTACGGGATTTTTGATTACAATTTTGCCTTTCTTTTGCTGCTCTACCAAATCCTGACGGTTTTTCAATTTCAGTTTTTCGGAAAGATAGTCAAGCGTACGGTCTTCAATATCCATTTTGCGCAGCGTAACATACATACCCATGTGTGCCACTTCCGTCATAAAGCTTTCAAGCTTCTCTGAAGGAAGTTTAAGCGTCATGTCGGCATCAGTTCTTAGCGCCGATACTCGTTTAACCGAATCATTACTCACACGGATATCTTCTGATCGCTCTACATAGGCCTGCATTTGATGATGCACTACCATGCCACCGTTGCGGGCGGTAAGCGCCGCTATGGCATCGCCCGTTTGCTGAACACTTTTTACTTTAAAACGCATGTCGGCAGTTTTTACCAGTTTGGTTGTCGGGATATCCACCTTTGATGTGTCGGTCATTTTAGCCACCGTATCCGCACTCGATGAAGAAGCTTTGTCATCGCGGATGGCTTCATAATTTGAGCCCTTACAAGCGCCCAGCAGCAACACGCCCGCCAGTAACGCCAGGAATAACTTTGTTTTCATAACTGTTTAATTTTCTTTGGTATACATTGATACCGAAGAGTGGCAAGAGGCAACCCAGACGGCTGATTTTTGTTATGATTATGGTGATTTCGCTGATTTCGTCTGAACCAGGATTTTTTGGATTAAACTGATTTGGGGATTTGCTTTTTTGCAAGTACTGGTTGAGTTTAGCGATAGCGTAACTTTAATCAGCGTTTGGGTAACGGGGTATCAAGACAATCCTCCAATCCCAAAAATCAAGGTTCAAAAAAAGGCCTTCCTTCCGGAAAGCCTTTTCTATATAAAAGTACTCTTAAACTTAGTTACCGCCTGAAAGGGCTGCCGCGCCACTCACGATCTCGGTAAGCTCGGTAGTGATGGCTGCCTGACGGGCCTGGTTGTACGAAAGTTTTAATGATTTCAAAAGCTCGCCGGCATTTTCGGTTGCTTTGTCCATCGCTGTCATACGGGCACCGTGTTCAGAAGCGTTTGAATCCAATACAGCACGGTACAGTTGGATCTTGATGTTTTTAGGGATCAGTTGCTCAACAATTTCCTGTTGTGATGGCTCAAGGATGTAATCAACATTAGCTGCCTTTATTTCCTCTTTCTTCTCGGCCTTTGGCACCGGTAATAACTGTTCAGCAATCAGGTATTGTACCGCGGCATTACGGAAGTGGTTATACACCAGTTCCACACGGTCGTAGTCGCCGTTAACAAAGCCCTGCATAATCGCTTCGGTAATTTTTGAAGCATTCTCGAAATTAAGATCCGAGTACAGGTCGTTGTTATTACCAATTACGTTGTACTTACGCCTTTGGTAAAACTCCTGGGCTTTTTTACCGATAGCAACAATAGATACGTTACCGGCAGAAAGCTGTTTAGGATATTTTTCGGCAATAAGGTTATTGGCTGTTTTAATAACGTTAGCGTTGAAAGCACCGGCCAAACCACGGTTTGATGATACCACAACTACCAATACACGTACCGGCTCACGCTCCTGAAGGTATGGAGAAGTGTTATCCTCCAAACTTGCAGATAAGTTAGCCAGCAGGTCCTTCAACTTACTTGCGTAAGGGCGCAGCTGAATAATAGCGTTGGTAGCACGTTTCAACTTAGCAGCCGAAACCATTTTCATAGCCTTGGTGATCTGCTGGGTTGATGATACAGATTTGATCCTGTTTCTTACTTCTTTTAAATTAGCCATTCTTTATTGAGATGTGAGATTTGAGATATGAGATTTGAGATAGCCTCACATCTGCACTTTCAATCTGTTTATCTAATTTATATAAAGACGTCAGATGTGGAAGAGACCAGTCTCATATCTCACATCTAACATCTCAAATCTAAAAATTAATACCTTGCTGACAGTTCTTTAGCTACTGTTTCCAGTACGCCGGTAAGCTGGTCGTCAAATTTACCTGCTTTAAGGGCAGCTAAAACTTCTGGGTGACGAGCTTCTAACTGATCGGTAAATTCGGTTTCGAATTCCCTTACCTTATTTACCGGTACGTTACGCATTAAGTTTTTTGTACCTAAGTAAATGATAGCAACTTGTTTTTCTACAGTCACCGGTGAGTATTGACCTTGTTTCAAGATCTCTACGTTACGGATACCTTTATCTAACACGTTTTTGGTTGAAGCGTCAAGGTCAGAACCGAATTTTGAGAATGCCTCAAGCTCACGGAACTGAGCCTGGTCAAGTTTCAAAGTACCGGCAACTTTCTTCATTGATTTGATCTGTGCGTTACCACCTACACGTGATACAGAGATACCTACGTTGATAGCCGGACAGAACACCTGCGTTGAACAAGTTAGATTCAAGGAAGATCTGACCGTCGGTGATAGAGATTACGTTGGTTGGGATGTATGCAGATACGTCACCAGCTTGTGTTTCAATGATTGGAAGAGCTGTTAATGAACCACCACCTTTAACGATGCCTTTGATTGACTCAGGAAGGTCGTTCATTTGCTGCGCGATAGAATCATTTGAGTTGATTTTAGCGGCACGCTCTAATAAACGGCTGTGCAGGTAAAATACATCACCCGGGTAAGCCTCACGGCCCGGTGGACGACGTAACAACAATGAAACCTCACGGTAAGCAACAGCTTGTTTTGACAAGTCATCATAGATGATCAAAGCCGGACGGCCTGTATCACGGAAGTACTCGCCGATAGCTGCACCTGCAAACGGAGCAAAGAACTGCATGGTAGCAGAGTCTGAAGCGTTAGCAGCAACTACGATAGAGTAAGGCATAGCGCCGTTCTCTTCAAGCGTACGAACAATGTTAGCAACAGTTGATGCTTTTTGTCCGCAAGCTACATATATACAGATTACAGGTTTACCTGCATCATAAAATTCTTTTTGGTTGATGATGGTATCGATACAAACCGCAGTTTTACCGGTTTGACGGTCACCGATAACCAACTCACGCTGGCCACGACCGATAGGGATCATCGCGTCGATAGCTTTGATACCAGTTTGTAATGGCTCGGTTACAGGCTGACGATAGATTACACCTGGCGCTTTACGCTCAAGCGGCATCTCGTAAGTTTGACCGGTGATTGGGCCTTTACCATCAATAGGGGCACCCAAGGTATCAACAACACGGCCAAGCATGCCTTCGCCTACGTTGATTGATGCAATCCTGTTGGTACGTTTAACGGTATCACCTTCTTTAATATCGTCAGATTTACCTAACAATACCACACCCACGTTATCTTCTTCAAGGTTAAGTACGATGCCTTGCAATCCTGTGCCAAACTCAACCAACTCACCCGACTGTACTTTAGTTAATCCATAAACGCGTGCGATACCGTCACCCACCTGGAGTACAGTACCCACTTCTTCTAATTCAGATTCTGACTTGAAGCCGGCCAACTGCTGACGCAAAATTGCTGATACTTCGTCTGGTCTTACCTCTACCATTGTTTAAAATTTATTTAGAGTTTTACTTTTAATACTTACTAATTACGCCTTTACAGCAAATTCCTTTTTCATTTTCCTCAGGCTTGCGGCAATACTGGTATCAACCTGCCTGTCACCTATAGTTAACACAAAACCGCCTATCAAAGCCGGGTCAACTTTAGTTTCCAGCACTACTGTACCGCCAACTGATTGTTGCAATTCGGCAACCAATGTTTTCTTATTAGCTTCAGAAAGCGCAGTAGCTGATGTTACCTTAGCTTTGGTGATATGGTTTTTAACATTGTACAGGTTAATGTACTCGCCGGCGGTAAAATATAATACTTCGCCGCGCCCTTTGTTAACCATCAGCTTAAAGAAAGCGATAGTAGTTTTGCTAACCTTATTTAAAAATATCTCGTCAAGGATCTTGATCTTTTTTGAATGAGATATAATAGGATTAGCCAATACTGCTACCAGTTCGGGGCTGCCCTTCAGGGTTTTTAAGAAAAGGTCCATATCGGCTTTGACCTCTGCAACAATTCCTTGTTCCTGTGCAAGATCAATGATCGATTTGGCGTACCTGGTTGCTACCGTGATTTCTGACATGTTTTTTTATTTCGGATTTCGAATTTTCGATTTCGGAATTTTCAATTTGAATTTCGGTTTTGAATAGGTCAGCGAGTACCGGATTAAATCCGAAATTCTACGCCCCAAATCCGAAATCTTATAACTTCACTTCTTTCAATAATTGGCTAACCAATTCGTCTTGTTGCTGCTGATCTTCAAATTGCTTACGAAGGATCTTCTCGGCAATCTCCAAAGATAAAGTAGCTACCTGGTTTTTAACATCAGCTAAAGCAATTGCTTTTTGGTTGTTAATTTCAACACGGGCAAGCTCAATCATACGTGCACCTTCTTTGTGTGCAACCTCTTTAGCATCAGATACGATCTGATCTTTAGCTTTACGTGCTTCAGACAAGATCAGGTCGCGCTCTGCACGGGCTTGTTTAATTAACGATTCGTTCTCGTTAGTTAAACGGCTCATTTCTTCTTTAGCAGCTTCTGCTTTTAATAACGCATCTTCAATTGAACGTTCACGCTCGCCAATGGCTGCCATGATCGGTTTCCAGGCAAACTTAGCTAAAATAAAAAACAGAAAAGCGAAGGCTACTGTGGTCCAAACAACTAAACCTAAATCTGGGACAACTAATGGATTCATTTTATATTGATCTCTTTTTCTACTTTAATAAAACATTTTAATAAGAACCGCTCCGGTGCCAATCGCGCCGGCCGCGGTTCCTAATTTTTTGAGCTGATTAACGTAAGCCCAGGAATGATACTACCACACCGAACAAAGCAGCACCTTCGATAAGAGCTGCAGCGATGATCATGGCAGTTTGGATTTTTGAAGCAGCTTCTGGCTGACGTGATATACCTTCCATGGCTTTACCACCAACCTGACCGATACCGATACCAGCACCGATTACCGCTAAACCTGCACCTAATGCAGCAATACTTCCAATCATGATTTTAAATTTAAAATGTTAATATATATTTATAGTTATTTACTAATTAATGATGGTGCTCCTCAATCGCAGTACCAATAAACAAGGCGGTAAGCAGTGTAAAAATGAACGCCTGTAACATGGCAACCAATAATTCAAGCACATCCATAAACACCACGAAAGCTACAGATACTGGCGCGATAGCCACAGACTTAAACACGAATATCAGTGATATTAAGCTAAGTACAATAATGTGACCCGCTGTAATGTTTGCGAACAAACGAATCATTAATGCGAATGGCTTTGAAAAGATCCCCAATATCTCAACAACCCACCATAATGGCCACAACCAAACCGGCACTGAGCTTGGTACAAAAATGTGCGCCCAATAGTGTTTGTTACCATTAAAATTAACTACCAGCAGGGTTATCACTGCAAGCACCATAGTCACAGCGATATTACCGGTAAGGTTTGAACCACCCGGAAAGAACGGCACTAAACCAATCAGGTTATTAATCAGGATAAAGAAAAACACGGTCAACAATAACGGCATAAAACGCGCATATTTATAACCGATATTTGGCAACGCGATCTCATCGCGCACAAATAAAATAACGGGCTCAAGGAACGACTGCAAGCCCTTTGGAGCTTTACCAATACGCTTCCGATAGGCTGATGCCACACTAAGAAAAATAAGAAGCAATGCAAAAACTGACATCAGCATTGAAGCTACATTTTTGGTGATAGACAGATCGAAAACTTTGGCCGCAGTATCTTCTGTTTTATCTTCGCCGGTTACTGCTTTTATTTTATCATGCACAAGGGCGTATTTATAGTATTTACCCCCGTGAATTTTTTCACCCTCTTCAAACACTGACGACATGAAAACTTCAAGTCCTTTATCAGTGTAAAGTATTACCGGAAGCGGCATAGCAAGTTTTCCACCTATGTGGAAATAATGGGAATCCGAAATGTGCTCCATAATGGTTTCAGTCGGATCAAATTTGGCTTCTTCCTTTGTTTCGGTGGCGGGCTCAGCGGGATTTTTTTCTTGTAAAGCGAGTGCTTTTACAGATACAAACAGCGAAAAAACGCTTAAAACGATACCTAAGGTGATTTTTTTTGAGTTCAAAACAGGCCTAAAATCCATTAGCAGAGAGTTTTTTACTTTAATTTTTGGTTGCGCAAGGTACACAACAAACCGTAAATTTCAAAGGCTATGTTTAAGAAATAAACGTAAAAAAAATTGACCAGGAAAATCCCGTTGTTTGGTTTTATCTTCATCAGAAAAAACAGGGCGAAGAACATTGCCGCTAAAATCTTGACAGTAGTAGCAGCAAGAAAGGTTTGAGTGTACAGCGAGTAGTTGATCTTACCCACAAAATTCACCAAAAAAACGGTGATAAATGTAAGCATCGATATAAAAAAAGATGAGCCAAAAGCGCGGTACGAGCCAGTTGGCATGGCCGGTATAAATAAGCAAAACAGGAGGGATTGCCGTGATAATTACGAACAGGAAAAAGGATAGGATAACGCGCGCCAATTTTGTCAATTTTTTACAGATCGAATAACAAGGAATAATGCAATGAACACCCCGGTAAGCGAAAGTGCGGCAGTAACCCACTTTACAGCATGCCGGGCGCTCTCGTCAATTTTATAACCAACGAAGGCGCAAATACCGATGACCACGATCATCTGGAACGCGATACCGGAAAACTTAGCATAGCTGCTAACCTCCTTACCTACCTCATCTTTGTTATTTTCGTCATTTTCGGGCATGCGCAAATTTATTAAACCTATTGCATAATCTTTAGTATTTTAGCAATGCTTTTTTAACTACCATATAGCATTGAGGCGATTATCATCATCCTATAAATCAAACACCCACTTTTTTTTCTGTTTGCAGTTATACTGGTAGCGGCAGGTTGTTCGCTTGAAAAACAAAGCGGGTTTAACCGCACCATGCAAAACCTCACTGCCCACTACAACATATTATTTAATGCTAACGAAATTTTAAGGCTCAAGCAGGAAAGCTATGCAGCATCTTTTCCCGATGCCTATAGTGAACTATTAAATGTTTACCCCGATACCACCGCACAAACAGGTACGCCTGATAAGGACCTGGAAGAAGCCATTGTAAAAGCCAACAAGATCATCAGTATTAAGGAGCAAAGCCATTATTTAGGTGATGCTTACCTGGTACTGGGCAAATCCCGGTACCTGGAGGCTAATTATTTTGATGCTGTTGAGTATTGTAATTATGTAACCCGTTCATTTGGCAAACAAGCCAATCTAAAGCAGGAGGCTTTGGTATGGAAAGCCCGCGGGCTTATGTACCTTAACCAGTTACCTTTAGCTAAACTGGTAATTGATTCGGCCATACAGGATATCAACCCTAAAAAAATATTACTGCCGATGTTTACGCCACCAAGCTGCAATATGATATCTTAACCCAAAACTATGCCGAAGCCCAAGAGATGGCTAAACTGGCCATTAAATACAGTTATATCAGCAATCTCAAACTCCGCTGGATATTTATCCTGGGCCAATTACAGGAAGTCAACCTCAAGCCGGCCGATGCCTATGAAAGCTATACCCGCATAGTTAAAAGCAACGCCAGTTTTGAAATGGCATTTAATGCCAACCTTAACAGGATCCGCATACGCGACAATCAAAACGGTGTTAAAGCCAGTAAGATCGACCTATTACGTGCCCTGCTTAAGAATGAAGACAATGCCGATTTTTACGACCAGATCTATTACCAGATTGGTGAACAACAGTTCAAAGCCGGCGAAATCGACAACGCGCTGAAAAGTTACAAGCAATCGGTACGGGTTAGCACCAAAAACCAAAACCAAAAAGGGCTGTCATACCTGCGCATTGCCGATATCAACTTTAAAAACAAGGCCGATTACGCAAACGCCAGGCTTTATTATGACAGTACGCTCAATAACCTGTCGACAAATTATCCCGGTTATCAGCTCATCCGCAAAAAGGCCGATAACCTGCAGATTCTTACCCGCCTGCTTGAAACCATCTCGCGCGAAGATACTCTGCAAATGCTTGCCGCTTTGGATGAAAAAGCCCGTGATGCCCATATAGATGAAATGGTAGCCCGCAAAACACGCCAGCAGCAACAAGCCGCTTTGGAAACCACCGGTGCCGCTGCCAATGTCAATAACGGCACTATGTCAAATACGCTCGACAGGAACAATAATTCATCTTCCTCCAATAAAAACAGCGGCAGTACGTTTTACTTTTACAATAACAGCGCCATAAGCCAGGGTTATAATGACTTTAAGCGTTTATGGGGCAACCGTAAGCTGGACGATAACTGGCGCCGCAGCAGGCGTTCAAATACTGGTATTCCTACAGCCAATACCGGCATTGGCTCACAGGTTAATGATCCGGATGCGCCTGTTGGCAGCGCAGCTTATAATACTGCCAATGTATCGGCAGGCACTTTTAGACAGGACCTGGTTAAAAACCTGCCTCTGACTCCCGCCCTACTGCAGCAATCAAATTTCAGGGTTTATAACGCCTATTTTGAAATGGCTAATTTTTATCGCGATGTATTGGAAGATAAAAAGGAAGCTATTGCCACTTACGAAACCCTGCTTGCGCGTTTCCCTCAAAGCAACGATAAGCCTTCAGTTTATTATAACCTGTACAGGCTTTATGCCGATATAGACGCTGCAAAGTCAAACGATTACAAAAACAGGCTGCTTAAAGAGTATCCGGAAAGTGTATTTGCTAAAGTAATTCTCGATCCGGATTATGCACGCAAGCTGGCAGATGTAGATGCTGTATTTAACGGCTTTTATAACGAAGTGTACGATCAGTATGCTCAAAAGCAATACGCAAAAGTGATTGAGAAAGCAAATGATTTGCTTAACAAATATCCTGACAACCGGTATGCAGCGCAGTTATACTATCTGAAAGCTATTGCTGCCGGGCATATGGAAAAGTTGCCGCCATTTCAGGCCGATCTGCAGTTAATCGCCGCAAAATATCCGCAGGATAAGCTCATCGCCCCACTGGTAAACCAACACCTGGCCTATATCGATTCGAACAAGGTCGAAATAGCTGCGCGTCCGGTGGTATTATTTAATGATGATCCTAACGAGATCCCTTTTACCCCACCAGTAGCATATCAAAAACAAACAGAATACCGTCCGCCATATACCCCATCGGCACAAAATGTAACTCCCCAGGAGCGCCTGCCCGAACGGGACACGCGTATAATAGCCGGAGCTAAAACATCGGCACCACAAATTCAGCAGGCTGCAATTCAACAACCAAAACAACTTGCCGTAGGCCAGATCCCTTTACCGCAACACCAAATGCCGGATACTTCAAGGGATATAGCCACGCAGCAGGCACCTAAACAAAAAGATACTGTGGCTACGGTTCACCCGGCCGCCATTAACAATACACCAGCGGTAAACTACATATTCAGCAAGCGCGACAGCAGCAACTATTACTTTGTGATAAATGTATCCAGTGGTACAACTAATCTGGCTTCTACACGTTTTGGAGTAGGGCAGTTTAACCGTACACGATACACCCGCAGCGAAGTAATCCACCACGTTAAAAGCGTTGGCGAAAATAACCAGCTGATATACGTTGGCCGTTTTTACAGCCTTGCCGATGCTAAAGATTATGCACGTACCATTGTACCTCTGCTACCCGATATTATGAAGGTTCCAAAGGATAAATACAGCATTTTTATCATTACCAAAGAAAATCTGGATAAATTAGCAACCCAAAGTATATTGGATAGTTATTTTGACTACTATCAGAAATTTTATTAGAAAATGAGAACCACTAACACAAGGTTTAACTCGAAAAATCAACTCCAGCCTGCAGATATAAGAAGATACAACTGGTACATATGGCGAATTGTGCTTGGCCTTTTTGCTTTTGTTGTTATGATGATAACACTCACTATTTTTGATGTGTTTGGTCAGCTGCCTTCGTTCCGCGACCTCGAAAACCCCAAGAGCAACCAGGCTACAGAGATCATCTCGTCCGACAAACAGGTATTGGGGACTTACTATATTCAAAACCGTTCCAACGTTACTTACCGCGAACTGTCACCAAACGTAATTAACGCTTTGGTTGCTACCGAAGATAAACGATTTTATGACCATTCAGGTATTGATTTTGGCCGAAGCTTTACCATTTTCGCGCATTTGCTTATTGGGCAAAAGCAGGGTGGCAGTACCATAACACAACAGCTGGCGCTTAACCTTTTTCAGAACGATCTGCCAATCCATTTAAGCGGATCATTCAAAAACTACAGGAGTGGGTTACAGCTGTTAAGCTTGAACGTCATTACACCAAAGAAGAGATCCTCACCATGTACCTCAACACGGTCGACTTTGGTGCTTATAACACTTATGGCATCAAATCGGCCGCGCGCACTTATTTTAACACTACGCCAGATAAACTAACACCCGATCAGGCTGCCCTGTTAATAGGCATGGTTAACGGCCCGGGCATTTATTCGCCTATCCGTCACCCGGATAATGCACTTAAAAGGCGCAACCTGGTACTAAACCGTATGGCCGAACAAAATTACCTGAGTGAAGGCCAGGTTGAAGAATATAAACGCAAGCCACTTGGCCTTGATTTTCACCAAAACAATCATTTTGACGGACTGGCTCCATACTTCCGTTCGGTATTGAAGAAAGAGCTTCAAAAGATCTTTAAAGAACAGAATATTAACCGCCCTGATGGCACCCCTTACGATCTTGACCGCGACGGCTTAAAAATATATACCACCATTGATGCCACCATGCAGCAATATGCGGAGGATGCGCAGCGTGATTATATGAAAGATTTGCAGGCACAGTTCAATGACCACTGGCGCGGCCGTAACCTTTACAAAAGCATCCACAACTTCAAATTTTTGCTTGACCAGGGCATGCAAAAATCTGACAGGTACAAACAACTTAAACAACAGGAAAAATCTGACGAGGAGATTGAAGAAAACTTCAAGACCAAAACCATGCTTAACCTGTTTACCTGGCACGGCAATATCGATACCATGATGAGGCCAATTGACAGCATTATCTACTGTAAAATGCTTTTGCGTAATGCTCTCATGAGTATGGATCCCACAACCGGCTATGTTAAGGCATGGGTTGGCGGCACCAACTTTGAACATTTTAAATACGACCAGGTAAAGAATGGCACCCGCCAGGTAGGTTCAACAGCCAAACCATTTACTTATGCTGTGGCTATCGACAACGGCTACTCTCCATGTATGAAAATCAATAACGTGCCTGATACTATCCGTGGTTATGGCGCGCCGTGGTGCCCGCGCTCGTCGCCATCCGAAACTTTGCCGGGCTTTATTACTTTAAGGCAGGCATTAGCACACTCACAAAACTGGGTTACGGCCCACGTTATGGGCGAGGTTAAACCAGAACCTGTTGTTGATCTGATCAAAAAAATGGGTATTACAACCAATGTTCCGCCTTATCCTTCAATTTGCCTGGGTACGTTTGATGCCTCTGTTTTTGAAATGACGGCCGCTTACTCCGCTTTCGCCAACCACGGCCTGTGGACAGAGCCTACTTATATTTTACGCATTGAAGATAAAAACGGCAACGTGTTGTACACCCATACTCCGCGCGTGGTGCAAGCCATGAACCCGCAAACGGCTTATGTGATGACCTATATGCTTAAAGGAGTTATTGAAGATGGTACCGGTTCAAGATTAACCTATAAATATGGTTTACGCAACCCTATCGGTGGTAAAACCGGTACAACTCAAAATAACTCCGACGGTTGGTTTATAGGTATAACCCCACAACTGGTTACCGGCTTATGGACAGGTTGCGAAGATCGTGACATTGCCTTCCAGAGCACCCGTTTGGGCGAAGGTGCCAACAGTGCCCTGCCGATATTTGCGCTGTACATGAAAAAGGTATATGCCAATGCAGCTTTAGGCATCAAAAAGAATGTTGATTTTGATGCCCCAGCGAATGGAGTTAGCATCATATTGGATTGCGGGGCCTATAACCAGCAACAGCAGGGAACTACTGAGGTAGATAAGAAATTGGGATTCTGATAGTTCATTCGTTCACTTGTTCATTGGTAAGTAGTTTAATAGCATGAGCCATCACTCGCTCGAAGATTTAGAGGTATACAGATTGGCTGATACTTTCAGCGATGAAATTTGGTTTATAGTAAGTGAGTGGGACTATTTTACCAAGGATACCGTTGGTAAACAAATAGTACGTTCTGCCGATTCAATTAGCGCGAATATTGCAGAAGGCTATGGAAGATACCATTACAAGGAAAACCGCAATTTCTGTTATTTTAGTCGGGGTTCAATTTTGGAAACCAAAGGCTGGCTTCAGAAATCAAAGAAAAGAAACCTGATAACTGATGAGCAATTCAATGATCTGTTTGAAAAATTACAGGTCATCCATATCAAATTAAATTCATACCTAAAGTTTATTGGCAAACGCGAGGGCAATAAAGGAGACCAATAAACAATAAGCTATGTTTCATTGGTAAAACAACCGCCAAGCAGACCAATGAACTAATGAACCATTGAACTAATGAACCAATTCGATTACAGGGCAGCTTTAAAAAACATTCCTCACAAACCCGGGGTTTACCAATACTGGGATAGTGAGCAGGAACTGATATATATTGGTAAGGCCAAGGACTTGCGTAATCGTGTTGGGTCGTACTTTAACCAGGATATTCATATTAATGCTAAAACACGGGTACTGGTATCCAAGATTCGTGCTATTACTTTTACCATAGTTGATACAGAGGTTGATGCCTGGCTGCTGGAGAACAGCATGATCAAAAAGCATCAGCCCCGCTACAACGTAATGCTGAAGGATGATAAAACCTACCCATGGATCATCATTAAAAACGAGAATTACCCACGCATCTTCTGGACCCGCCGTATAATAAAAGACGGCTCTAAATATCTTGGGCCCTATGCATCGGTGAGCATGATGCACAACATTTTGGGACTTATCAAGGAAACTTACCCTTTACGTACCTGTAACTTACAGCTCACCCGCGAAAATATCGACAAAGGAAAGTTTAAAGTTTGTTTGGAGTACCAGTTGGGCAACTGCAAAGGCCCCTGCCAAAACTACCAAACAGAAGAAGACTACGATAACAGCATTGAGGAAATCAAGGATATCCTCAATGGCAAGATAGGTGCAGTTCTTCGCCGCTTAAAAAATGAGATGGAAGCAGCGGCCATAGAAATGAATTTTGAGCTGGCGCACCGGCTCAAACGCAAGTTCGAACTGCTTGAAAATTACCAAAGCAAATCCACTGTTGTTAACTCATCTATTACTGATGTGGATGTGTTCAGCATAGCATCTGAAGAAAAACTGGCTTTCGTTAACTTTCTGAAGGTGATGAATGGTACCATTATCCAAACGCAAACCATCGAACTAAAAAAACGCCTTGACGAAAGCGACGAGGAATTGCTTACGCTGGCCATATCCGAGTTCAGAAGCCGTTACAGCAGCGACAGCAAGGAAATCATCGTACCGTTTGATATCGATCTTGAGGATCATCCGAACATTAAATTCACGGTACCTAAACTGGGCGAAAAACGCAAATTGCTTGACCTTTCGCAAAAGAATGTACAGTTCTTTAAAAAGGAAAAGATTGACCAGTACGAGAAACTGAACCCCGAGATCCGCACCGAACGGTTGCTTACGCAAATGATGAAAGACCTGCGCATGAACCAACTTCCGCGCCATATTGAATGCTTTGATAACTCCAACTTTCAGGGCAAGTACCCGGTATCGGCCATTGTGGTATTTAAAGATGGAAAGCCCTCTAAAAAAGATTACCGCCACTTCAATGTTAAAACCGTTGAGGGCCCTAACGACTTTGCCACTATGGAAGAAGCCGTACACCGCCGTTATCGCCGGATGCTGGATGAAGGCACAGAACTACCGCAACTGATTGTGATTGACGGTGGCAAGGGGCAATTATCCTCGGCAATGCATAGCCTCAAATTATTAGGCATAGATAAAAAAGTAACAGTAATAGGCATTGCCAAACGCCTGGAGGAGCTTTATTACCCTAACGATCAGTACCCTATGTATCTCGACAAAAAATCGGAAACACTTAAAGTAATCCAGCACCTGCGAGATGAAGCACACCGTTTTGGGATCACTTTTCACCGCAAAAAGCGCGATAAGGGCACATTGGCAACAGAACTTGAGTTGATAGAGGGCATAGGCAAAACTACAGCCGAAAAGCTGCTTAAATACTTTAAATCGGTAAAGAAGATCCGCGAAGCTAATGAGGAAATGCTGCTCGAAGTGGTAAATCTTAAACAAGCCAAAGCCATATTGGCTTATTTTAATACAGGAGCAGAAATTGGGCAAGGATAGCTCCCGGATTACTACACCTAAAACAACAAAGTCCTGGTTCAATCAACCAGGACTTCTTTATATATTGATGTTTGTGATTTTTATTACTGAGCTATATAAAATGATTTTTGGTCGCCATCCTGGTAAACATGGATTGATTTTTTAACAACCTGGTTATTGGTGTAGATTTCCATGGTGTATTCACCATCTGCCAAACCGGTTAACACATAACCTTTACTTACATCAGTTTTGCTCGGCACAATGTCTTTCAACAAAAGTTCATTGTCCTTGTTGTAAACTTTCACCATTGATTTCCCGCTTTCAGATTTTGCAAAGTTTACTGTCAAACCGCGATCATGATCAAGGGATTTAAAGCTTACAACTTCTTTTGCTTTAGGGGTAACATCGTTAGGATCAACAAAGGCTTTGGCTGTTGTAGTAGCAAATACTCCTGCGGTTAATAATACAAATAAGGCTGATAATTTTATTGAGGTTTTCATGATCGTAAGGTTTTAATGTTTTAAATATGTTGTGTTGTTGTTTTCAATGATCAAATGAACAACATATATTTTGATCGCTAAAAAGTGTTATACCAGCTGTAGAGATATATAGACAAAATCTCAAAAGCACTCGGCAAACCCGAAAAACGCCTTATTTATCCCTATTTCAGGCGTTGGTCGGAATTTTGGGGGAGTTGGTAGAAAGGAGTAAGCGATTGGTCAGGCCTGGGGTGAAAATCGCATATGAAAAGAGATAAGCAATTGTTATCCTCTTAAATGTTTACCGGCTAAATAAGTATGCAAGAAGCGCGACGAAATCTTACTCCCCTTTACAAGAAAACAGTTCTTTAAAACAAAACAGGCGATGAAAATTCATCGCCTGTTTTGTAAAATCTTGTTTAATCTTAATGTATTAGTACTGCCAAAGATTAAGCTCCCAGTCAAGAAGGGACTTCTTAACCCTTTCTGATTCGTAAAGCTTATCAATGCCCTGAGCATAATCTTTTATACGCTCATCTTTGTCGTTACTTTCTTTAACGATATAACTGGTAAAGATGCGTTTTATAAATACGTCGTCAAAGCTCAAGCCTGTGGCATCACTGTTACGGCTAACCACTTCTTTAGTTGCAAGTACTGCACGTGCTTCAGGAAAATAGATCCAAAAAGCAGGCTGAAAATCAATGTCAAGTGTACCTGTACCTTTAGGTTTAACCAAGGGAGCAATACCTATAATCCGGGGCTCAAATACAGAGCGCTGCTTATCAAAGATCCAATCTTCCTTAATGCGGAATTTAAGTACGCTATCGGGATTAAACTCACCTGCAACAAGCGTGGATGATATAACATTATTATCCTTATCGCGCTTTTCAACCACACTACTGTCAGATGCTAAACGGCCGCGGGCTTGTGCACCTGTTAAGGGAGTAGTAAAACCATCGCCATTGGGATCATCCTTTTTCCCGGAGTTGGGTCGTACGCGGTAAGCTCGCCTTTGGCTATAGCGTCAAGCAATACATCAATTAAACGGCCTTTGGGTGAAGCCAGGTACTGGTTCATCTTTTCGCGTACATCAATTTCGCGCCAAACGCGTTTGGCAAATGCTACATCATTTTCACGCAAGTTAGGATACGGTGTAACCTTGGCGTTTAAAATATTGTTCTTTTTGTAATAGCCGTCAAGCGGCCTGTCAAAAGGTTTTGCAGCAATTTTACTTGCAGTATCAAGGGGTTGCTGGCTGGTAACATTATCCGGCTGAACCTGTACAGGTTTCTGAGTTGTTTGCCTGGCGGTAGTTGTCTTTTTTGCCGGCGGCCTCTTGGTGCGTTTTTTTGCGCATAAGCACTTACACAAGCCAGGCACAGGATAACAACTAAAATTCTCTTTTTCATACGCGTTTAATTTGCGGATAATACAATCGGGTCAAGTGACCTCGGTGAATGGTCAGGGCCTACCGCAACGATATCCTTAAATATAACAGTAGTTCCTGGTGTAACCGTATTCAAAGCACTATGCATAGCGCCGGTTAATTCACCACCAGAGCCTGATAAAATAATGGCATCCTGGCGCGGTTTTACAACCAGCATAGTAAAGTGCGTTACGTTAAATTTAGCATCAAAGTCAAAGTTATCCAACTGGGCAAAAAGCCTGTCTTGTGCCCTGATATTAGCCGAACTGGTGTTACCACCACTTTTACCTGCAAACTGTGGCTTAGGGTCAGGGATCCTTTTGATACGGAACTCCGTTGAACCTAATACCGCTCCTTTTGCACCGCTAACAGAAATCGTAGCTCTGCCTATACTGCTTACCGTAGCTGTATAATGCCCGCCCGAACCGCTAAGCGAACCGGCGCCGCTAAAATGCACGTTTAAGTCGCTTGCTGCTACACCAGGCGCGGATACCGAAATAGGATTCGGAACGCCAATATAAAGCACGTTCATTTTATCAGGAGAAATAACTGCCGAAGGTCTTGCAACTGTATACTCCTGCTTAAAAGGATAAGAATCATTTTTGCCGGTAGTATTGTTTTTAACCGTGATAAAACCTTCCACGGTATGTTTTCCTTCGCCGCTTGCAGTAATAGTATAATTACCCTTACCATCTGTAACAGATACCCTGCTACCGTTAACGGTAATATCAGGGTTTGATTTTGAATCGTAAGCAGTTAAAAAGATCTGGGCAGTATAGGGTTGTCCGGCTATAACATAGCTGCTTGGCGCTACCACCACTGCACTGAACTTATCAAGCGTAACCTGTGCCTGGTCAATTTTGCCTAATAATTTTTTAACTACTTCGTTTTCGGCATTTTTGCTATCAGCTTCAATTTTGGCTAAAGTAGTGAGGGCCGCGCCTAAAGGTATGCCATCACCAAAGTTAGCTTCCTGCCATGATTTTCTAACATCCCCATGCGGTTTAGGCGCTACGGTATTTAGTGAAAACTGTACGCCTACACTGTCCTTACCTAAAGCTACCATTAACCTTTGGCGGGTTTCATCAATTTTAGCTTTCAGTTTCTCCCCATTTTTTTGATTGATCATGATACGGGGCGATATATCCAGGTTATCCCGTGCGTCAACGTCATCAATCTCCGGGTTAATGCCGCCGCCTTCCTGAATCAGCTTTGCTTTCAACTGTTCAACGTAGGTATTCAATTCTGCAGCTATAGCACTTGCCTGTTTAGCCTTATCATAAATTGGTTTCGCCCGTTCAGCCTGTTCTTTCAATTTTGTAGCCTCAAAAGCGCTGTATGTGTTTTGCAAACCAGTATTAACATTCCTGGTTGATGCATCCAAACTATTCGTAATATTCTTAAACGCGTCCAACAGGCTATCCGGTACGTTAAGGGCAATGAGGCCCAATAGTACCAGGTATAGTATACCTATCATTCGCTGTCTTGGGGTTTCCTTACCTCCGGCCATTTATTATAAATCTTTTCTGGTAATCAATTAATTAATTATATTAAACACGCGGCTGGTTCATAGCTGTGAGCATGTTACCATAAATTGCGTTTAATGATGCCAGGTTCTTAGCCAATCGCCCTACCTCTTCCTTAAACTGTTTTGAATCATCCATTGATTCATTAAAGTTGTTCATGGTAAGCGAAAGGTTCTGGTAAAATTTATTCATTGATTTTAAGTGCGCGCTTGAATCTTGCAATTCCAGCTCGTAAACCGCATTAAGTGCCGATAAGTTTTTAGCCAATTGGTTAACCTGATCGTGATATGCCTTTGAATCAACATTGGAGTTTGCCATTTCGGTCAAATTGGCCGATGCCTTGTCAAATGACACACTTAGTTTTTCATAACTTGCAGTAGCCTCTTTAACTTTGCTTGTGAAAGCTATAGTAGCTTCCCCTGCATCGGTAACACGTGATATAGCGGCTACCTTATCGCCAAATGTACGTAAACCATCACCAAGGCTGCGCACCAGCTCAGGGCCAATTTTTGCGTCTTCCATCATTTTATCCAGCGCAGCAGTTGTTGAAGGGCTTGTATTACCACCGCCCCTTACAGTGGCTTTCGGAAGCTCTCCCTGAAAGTCTTCATTTAATTCGGGATACACACGTGCCCAGTTAATTTCTTTGTCTTCTCTCTGAAATCCTAATATAAAAAACAGTATAGCCTCAGTTATAAGTCCCCCTGCTATCCAGTAAGTGGCACCGGGCCAATGCAAAATCTTAAACATTAACCCTATAATCACCACAGTAGCACCCCATGATACGATGTTGCCTATTCCGTAAGGTTTTTTCTTTCCAGCCATAATAATTCAGAAGTAAACTTTTATTTTTTAATTTGATTTGCTTGCGTTTAACTAACTCTTGATTAGCGTTTATCTGTAATGTCGCGCCCTAAATATTTGGTGACGCAGCGGAAACCGATATATGATTTAGCAGTGTCCTGGTATTCGTAGGTCCGGGTTGAGTTTTGAAGAAAGTATCCAATATCTTTCCATGAGCCCCCGCGTACAACTTTACGCTTCAATATTTCGGGGTCGGTAGACTTAGCTTCGTAATTGAATGTTGGTGCAAGATCATGCACAAATGTTGACGCTGATCTGTCAAAAGCAGATAATGTCCATTCAGCTACGTTACCTGCCATATTGTATAAACCATAATCATTAGGGAAGTATGAACGTACCGGCACAGTATACGCGCCGCCGTCATCGGTATAATTACCACGCCCCGGCTTAAAGTTAGCCAGTAAACAACCTTTTGCATTTTTAATGTAAGGCCCTCCCCACGGATAATCGGTACCTATCCTGCCGCCACGTGCCGCGTACTCAAACTCGGCTTCCGTAGGTAAGCTGTAAGGTGCACGGTGCGGTAAATGGCGTTTATCTTTATAAGCGTCATTATAGCGTGTACGCCATACACTGTAAGCTCTGGCCTGCCTCCAGGTTACCCCTACAACAGGGTAATTACGGAATGCAGGATGTGAAAAATAACTTTCAACCATAGGCTCGTTAGCGGCATATGAAAAATCGCTTAACCAAACAAGCGTATCAGGGTATACCGCTACGGTATCACGAACAATGAAGTCGGAACGATGTTTTGTTTTATCGTTATGATGATCTGCAGCATCGCGCAGGGTAAACAAAGCGTAGTTATATTTAAGTAAGCGCACGTCAACCTCATTACGGTCAAACACACGGTCATCACCCTGGTAATACATACCCTGCAGTTTTTGAGTATTGTTTGCCTGGTTGCCTTTACTGCTCCAGATAGGGTTTTTCTTTACAAACTCCCAGTTGATGAATTTTTTACCGCCATTATTATTACTGGCGCCACCTTTGGGCTGAATGAAATACTTATTATCGTTGATATAATTGGTAATGGCTATTGAATCGCGCACCCAGTTTACAAACATTTTGTACTGACTGTTGCTGGTTTCGGTTTGATCCATAAAAAACGGAGAAACAGTAACCTGTTTAGTTTGGGCTATCTGGGCAAAGGTTACATCCTGATCAGTTTGCCCCATAAGGAAACTACCACCCGGAATATAAACCATTCCGTAAGGCACCTCGGCCCTGAATGATCTTGCAGGAACTCCCACAACTTCCCCCGGTCACCGCCTCCGCGGCCACAACCACTTAATACACCACCTGCTAAAACAATTATTAAAAAGTAGATCTGCTTCATTTTACAATCAAAATCAGTTATATAACTATAACACAATGCAACGTCCGAATATATTACATTTTACTCAATGTAAGCTATAAAAAACGATAATTTGGCTTCTTGAACCGATAAACTGTGCACTTATCTTCTCAATGCCACACAAAACGCTATATAATTAACAAACCGCTAACCAATTGTTAACATGACAATTAGTTAGCGGTTATACGGGTAAATATGGTAAAAAGTTGCAGCCTGGTTAAATAAATTTCCAGTTTATTTGTTTACAAGCTTAACATACTGCTCAATAGCCATTGTCATTGACGGCGCGCCGGGGGTTGGAGCTGGTATATCCAAAATTAAGCCAGCCTCAAGCACTGCCTTATGAGTAGTCGCCCCAAAAGCGGCGATGCGTGTATTGTTTTGCTTAAAATCGGGAAAGTTTTTATACAGCGATTGTATACTTGACGGGCTAAAAAATGCTATAACATCATAAAACACATCGGCGAGGTCAGAAAGATCGCTGCAAACCGTGCGGAAAAGCACCGCTGGGGTAAAGTTATAACCGTTCTCCAGCAAAAAACGCTGCGTTTCTTCGGCAGCAACATCCGAGCATGGGTAAAGGAATTTTTCCGACGAATGCTTTTTCAAAACCTCTGCCAGGTCAGCAGCGGTTTGCTTGCCAAAAAAGATCTTACGTTTACGGTACTGAATGTACTTTTGAAGGTAAAGCGCTATGGTTTCTGAAAGGCAAAAGTATTTCATTTCAACAGGCACCTCAAAGCGCATCTCCTCGCATATGCGAAAAAAATGATCGGCAGAATTACGACTGGTAAAGATCACTGCGCTAAAATCAGCTAAGTTGATCTTCTCTTTTCTGAAATCCTTTGCGGGCACACCCTCAACATGAATAAATGATCTGAAATCAATTTTCAGGTTAAGCTTTTTAGCCAGCTCGGCATAAGGATTTTTATCATTTTCGGGCTTAGGCAAAGTAACCAGTATGCTTTTAACCTTTTTCTTTCTATCTTCCAATTCAGTGCTTTTAATAACCTAAATTTTAATATTCAATGCCTTTATTAAAATCAAAACAGGGCAAATTTCGAGGGCACAAAGATACGTAAATAAATAAAACTTATGAAATCGAAAGGTAGAAATTATATTTACGCTGCTCCTGATGTATTGCCATATAAAAATTATAATGATGATAATGAGCGTAACTGTAAGTAATACAGGAATGTATTGTGCACCAAGAAGGCTAAAACAAATAACCACAGGCAAAAAAACAAACGCGATATTAAAATAGGTAAGATGCAGAATATTAAGATATTCGCTCACCAGTTTATTAATATCAAACACAAATCCTAAAAACTTGAGTATTAAAAACTTGAGCGAAAATAAAACAATAATGACTATGGTAAGAAAAGTAAACAGGCCGCTTCCTGCTATTTTATAGTAAACGCCTTTGTATGCAGCCAGTTGATATAAAAACAAACCGAACGTAGCACAAAATAACAAAAACAAGCCCAGGAAAGCCCACGAACTAACCGGACTCTCTTCTTTACCGGCTATCGAAAGTACGCGTTTGCTGTAAAAAGAGGCAAATACATTGCTTACATCTTTGCCCAGGGCAAGGTTAAGAATAGCTGTATACAACAGCATGGCAATAATGAGCACAATAACCCAGGGATCACGCGAAGGGCGGTTATGCCCCTCCATTACCCTGCTCTTTGACCTGGAATGGAGATCAAGAAATCCGTAGCCATGATATAATTCGTGGGCAAAAACGCTATCGGCATATTGGGCACGCATGGCCGCATCAGGCACCCTGAGGTAACGCATAGCAATAGAGTCTGCAATAAATTTATCTCTGTTTTGCATGGCATAAGCTACCGAATCAAGCACCGAATTGCCGGGACGAAAAGCGTGTGTTGGTGATTTTACAGGCGTATCAGCCACTATTGAATCCTGTTGCGCAAAGGCAGCAGTACAATTCAATAAAAACAGCAGGCAACACCAAATAACCAAACAGATCCTCAAAGCTTAAAAAGGGCTTATTATTTTTTGCAAAAGTAGGGTAATTATCTGAACCAGAATTTTATCAATTAATATTTTTTTGAATTTATTTGAACCTTAAAAACTTGCTATTCATTAAAAAGTCGGATTCTTATAAAGAAAAGTCTAATTAATACAATCTGGTTAAAAGGTGGTAAAATATATTTGTTTCAGAATAAGCCAGGGTGGTTAACTGCTTAAGGGATGGCTGAAAATTTAGCAATATTAAGCAGTTATGTAAATTATTTGCCAAACCATTAGTCAAACAGCTCAACGCCGACATTACACCGATAATTAAACAAATAAGCTAAATACCAATCTGGAATATTTAAATTCTTTGCACTGTTTATTTAAATGCCAAAAGCGCTAATTATGAAAATAAATACCTGCTTATTACTACTTGTACTGTGTTTGTATTACAATGGATACGCCCAGCAAAAGACCATCACAATTAGCAGCCCCGACAAACAAATCAATGCCCACATATTCATCATCAAAGGCAAATTATTATACAACGCAGCAGTTAATAATACAATGTTAATAGCACCATCGCGGCTGGGTTTAACTGTTGATGGTATCGATCTGGGAGTTGAAACCAAATTTGCAGGTACTACTTCAAATAAAAGGATAAAAGAAACCTATACTATCAACGGCGCTCACAAAACGGCACGTAACGAAGCGAATGAAATTATAATTCCTTTGCTAACAGCAGAGAAGAAATTCAACTTGATTGTGCGTGCCTATAATGACGGCATTGCTGTACGTTACACATTACCTTACGATACCAAAAAAATCAATGCCGACTCGACCTCATGGGAGTTTGCCGGAAAAGTAACGCAGGTTGCCTGGTCGGGTTATAACGAAGGTTATGAGGGCCTAAGTCATGTAACTCCATTGCCATCAGTTCCACAAAATACACCAATAATGGGGCCCTTAACTTTTAATGTAAACGGGATTTTTGCCTCGGTTTCCGAAGCTGATTGCGAAGACTTTTCAGACATATCTTTTATACGTCATGATAATTCTTTCAAAGCAAACTTCCCCTTTTCACCCAACGGTTGGGATGTACAATCGGATAGCGATACCGAACATTCTGTACTTAAAGGCATTTATGAAAATCAAAAAGTATCTCCCTGGAGGACAACCATCATAACTAAAAATTTAACAGAACTTGTAAACTCAGACCTACTCACTAACCTTTGCCCGGCACCACAAAAGGGTAGCGATTTTAGTTGGGTAATGCCCGGGCGTTGCTTATGGCAATGGTGGAGCGTTGGGGCTCCCCGGTTTGCCGAACAAAGAAATTGGTATGATGCGGCAGCTAAATTAAAATGGGAATATTATTTAGTAGATGATGGATGGCGAAATTGGAGCGAGCCGGGTAAAGATCAGTGGCAGCTTTTGGGAGATGTAATAGCATATGGAAAAAGTATTGGCGTAAAATCAATTGTTTGGGTTGACTCTAAAGAAATGCGATCTGCAGCGGCACGCTATTCTTATCTAAAGCGAATCAAAGATCTGGGAGCAGCGGGTATTAAAATAGATTTCATCCCCCTGCAACGTCATCTATTATGCAATGGTACATGGGTACCATGCAGGATTGCGCAGACCTTAAGCTGATGCTTAATTTTCACGGAAGTGTTAAGCCAACGGGATTGACAAGAACCTATCCCATGGATATTACAAGAGAAGCAGTTAGGGGTAACGAATATCACATGACCCGGTATAAAAGGACAGCGCCGTTAGACCATGACGTATCTGTGCCATTTACGCGTTTTACAGCCGGTGCTGCAGATTTTACTCCGGTAATACTCAACCCGGAGCAACTTACATCGCAAAAATTCACCTGGGCCCATGAATTTGCTCAATCCATTGTATATCTTTCTCCTATTACACACTTCGCGGACGAATATAAATTTTACCTGGAGAGCCCAATGTTTGATTTATTTCAGAAGATACCCACAACCTGGGATGAGACAAAAGTTTTAAGCTGTACCCGAATGGGTGAAATTGTTGCTTATGCGCGCAAAAAAGGAAACACCTGGTGGGTTGGCGTAATGAATGGTGCCGATGCACGCGAAATCAAGGTTCCGCTAAACTTTCTGCAGCACTCAACAAAAGGGACATTGATATATGATGGAGCAGATACCAACGCATCTATTCACCGCGAAGAAAGATTACTTAGTCCCAAAGATACGATTACTATGAAGCTATCGCCGGGAGGCGGCTTTGCAGCTATGTTACAGTAAACAAGGCGTTATATGGCATATGGCGCGCACGGGCACAAGCCAAGCCAGTTAAGCACTTGTTTTGTATAACGATGCGAAATCAACACAAAACACATGATCAATTAATATGTATGTTATTCCGTAACGCCTGTAGCAGCCCAAAAAACAAGGTATCCGGCTTTATCTTTACTTACAGTGACCTTTTTAAGGATGCGTCCGGGATCAGGATGAATATTCAATACATCAATATTATGATGATCATTTTCTGTTATCTTATTTCCCGGGTCCCATTTAGCCAGGCCATGTACTAAGTAGCTCAGGTTTGAGTTACCTTCAGGTATATCATTATAATAATCGGGCAATTTAAAACCTTTAAACTCGCTACCATCGCTATAAGTTAGTGTAATATGTAGTTGCGAAGGCCCTTCGGAACTGGTAAGGCTAAGATACAAACCCGAATATTTTTTTGAGGCACATCAAAGCTAAAACTATCAGCACCCGCAATACAGCGGGCTTGATTATCTTTCTTTCCGTTTTTATAATGGAGCAGTATAGCCGGGTGAGCCGAATTTGCTGCAATTAATGGATCATCGGGCAAGGCAAGTACAGCTTTGTCCCCGTTTAATAATGCAGCCGCCATGGTAAGGTAACCATCCCCTTTACCACCGCCATCAATACCGGTTACCCAACTTTGTAGTTTACCACCGGCAACTGTAGTTACAGGACGGGCGTTTAAAAGTTTACTGATATTGATCTGGATAACTTTATTACCCACCTGACTACTGGCCATAGCACTGGATAACAGAATGATAAAAAGCATAGCGTATTTAAAGTTCATTATTAGGATAGTTGGTAACTAAAGATAGCAGAAAGTGTAAAACCTTATTGCATTAATATTCGTGTTGGCCCAAAATAATTGCGCTACCTTTGCCGCATGGACGTAATAGAATGTATAACTAACTAACAAGCTATTACACGTTAATACAGAAAATTTATTAAACGCCGGTTCTGTTGAATCTGAACGCCCGAATTTAAAAAGGGATGATCCGAATGTCATTTACCCTTCGATTTGCGCTTTTGCTATTGATTTTAAAATATAGACGGGGGAATATTCTAATCAATAGTCAGTTATCAGTTTGAACGTAAAAACGAGATATCACCTGCTAAATGTTATGTAAATTCCCACCTTGGCAGGATCGTTGAACATGTTATCTCGTCGATGTAGCATTGGTATAAGTGAAATTGCCCTAACGCTACAAGCCAGCCGCCCTGGCGTTTTATAAGTTGTGTGATAATCTGCAGAATGCTGTTAAAGCCAATTTACATACATTCATCGAAGAAATGATACCTCAAAGTGGTAAATTCTCTCTGTACCTACCAGGGGTACCGGATAAATAGCCCCCGCCACCTTTGGGCGGGGCACAAGCCATTTTTAAATATCAGGTTTAATTTACCGCGATATGTTTCGCGGAAGGGCTTTTAATCTGGTGATTATGCGGAACCGTAATTTTCAGCACGCCGTCTTCATATTTGGCGACTACCTTTTCCTTATCGGTTCCTTCCGGAAGTGTGAAGCTGCGGCTAAAGGAAGAATAATTGTACTCTTTGCGGGTATACTTTTCCTCTTTTTCTTCCTTACTTTCTTCCTTTTCGCTGCTAATCGTTAGAACGTCGCCATCCACATCGATCTTAAAATCCTCTTTTTTAGCCCCGGTGCCGACATCGATAAGACATATTGGCCCTTATGGTCGATAATGTTGACTGCCGGGACGTGCAGTTCCTTCCTTAAAAAACCGCCATCGAATAATTCGGTCCAGGGCTTGAAAATATCCTCAAATAAGGCGGGTACCTTGTCGGTAAATTTGCTTACCACTTGTGTTTTCATGACATTAAATTTTAAGTGATTAATAATTTTCAAATCTAAAGGCGGCTTGCCACCAGAAATAGGATCCCGGTCATCCCCAAAAATGACCCGAATCAGGAATTCATGGCGCATAGTATTTGACCAGGGCGACATGGCCAAAATCTCCAAGCACGCCGTCGGCCACGAATTCTGCGTCGCCGCCACCCTTCAACACCTTTTCCAGCGCATCGTCGACTGCGTCGCGGATGTACGAAAAATGATCATAGGGTTCGGTCAGCGCTTCAATCATCCCGGGTTCAGCGCTATGCATGGCCGGAAAACTATAATTCCTTTCCACGACCAGCAACTGGCCTTTGCCTTCGGCGGCGGCCCGCCACACATCGTAAACCCCTTTAGCCAGCCGCTGCCGGCCCGCGGCCTCGTCCAGCCGTACCAATAATTCGCATTCGCGTTGCTTTTGCAGGCTGGCCAGGCAAGGTGCAATCACCTCCTGTAATTCAGTTAGGGTAGCATGTTCATAATTACCCGCTTCCTGACCGATGATCGCGGAAGTATGTTTGCTGATTTTTCCAAAATGGCCGAGTATCCTTTCAGCACCAAGCAGCAGAACAGGTAAAGAATACTCATGGATCAAATTGCCCAGCTCCTCGTCTATATGGCGTAGAAAATTGTCGACAACTACCTGCTTATGCTCGCTGACGTCTGAAAAATTTCCAACCCTTTCCGGGCCATCCGGCACATAATCATAAATTGACCGTGGTATGTTAGAAGGCAATGGCTGCAAAGTGCCGCGATCTCCGAGAAAAATCTTGGTTTCCTGACCGCTTAGCACCAGCAAAAGAACTTTATGGTGCTGTTTGGCGTCGTACAGCAGATCACGGATCTCGAAAGATTCGTCGATCACCAGCTTTTCGGTTACGGAACAATCAGTGTACAGCACCTTTTCAAATACCGGCGACACATAAATAGCAATTCCTTTCTTGTCAGCGGGCAGGATCAGCCCCTCCAACAGGCTTTGCAGCTTTTTGGTCAGGAGCGCACATTGCTCTTCTGGATAATCGCGGCGCAATTCCCGCGCAGCGTTATCGGCTGCTATCTTTAGCTTATGTGCTATTTCTGCCTTAAGGCTAACCTGCGCATCCATTGGCAGGATCAGCGATAAAGCAGGACGGTAATGTAGGGCATTCAGCACTTCAATGATATCCGGGCTAAGTTGAGTTTTCATGGTTCTTTTTCTTAATATCCTATTCGGTCGCTGCGGCCGGCGACATAGCCTTCCGATTTAGTTCATGTTCGGCCAGGTATGAAAGCCGCTCGTCAATTTCTTTCTCATCCAGCTCCGCCTGGTGAAACATCAGGCCGGCCTTTTCCAGTCTGACAGCCCCGGCAAACGCAGCCATCGTACCATAAACACTGATCTTGAAATGATTAATGCTTTGTATGGCCGACAGCAGGCAAACATCTCTTACCTCGGGGCGGGTACATGCGGAAAGCCTGTCATCCACATCCGCGATAAAAGCGCTCATTACACCGTTGCCCGGTATGCAGGCGGTGATCTGTTCTTCCCGGCGGAATGCTCCCAATTGCCGGATATGTTTTTCAACAAGATCCTGATAGCCCAGCATCAGCATTTTCAGGGAGGCCGAGTTACCTTTGTTTATCCACCCGAGTACGCTGCTTTTCAAGAGCATTTCTGCACTGATCATCCGGCTGACATCCTCATACAGGAGTTGGCGGAGAGAGGAAGTGGTTGACATCGTTTCCATTGCAAAGTTTATGGGTCAAAACTACCCTTATGGTAGCGGGATAGCGATGATGGTTGTCATGTCGGTAATTGATATTCATCACCTTGGCGATTTAAAGTGCTTGAGATCAGGCATTGCAGTGTCGGCAGTCATTCTTCGGTACCGGCCCGCCGGGTAACTTTGATTTCAAATTCAGTATAATGGCCAAAAAAGCAATAAGCCGACTACTCTAACCGATGCGGATCTGCTAAAAACGGATTTTCCGATCTGCGAAAAAGACGAGCAGGCGCAATGCATGGAAAGGATGCGGAAACTGCAAGCTGAAGCACTAAAATTATGGCGCGCATTAAAAAAGAAATGTAAATGAAAAAGTTGCTTGTACTCACCGATTTTTCAGCTAATGCGGCTCATGCCGAAGTGGCAGCGCTGGATATGGCCCGCAAACTGGGCGATGGCATCCTCTTATATCATACCCTACCTTATGTCCCGTTGATACCGGGCAATGGCGGCGGCCCCTATGTGACCGAAACAGCCGGGATGCTCTTTGAAGACAGCAAAGAACGCCTGATACAAGAGGCCGACAAACTCAGGGAGACTGCCGTCATGACACGGGGCTTCCATGTGGACATAGGGGAAAGAAACGGCGAAGGAATCCTGGGCGACGTCATCGGTGAACTTACTGCAGCGCCGGATATTGAAATGGTGATCATGGGTGGCAGGTCTGGCGACGCACTGGAGCATCTGCTCGGCGGCAGCGACACAACGGCGGTCATCCGGAAAGCCCGCAAACCGGTACTGATCATTCCTCCTGATGCAGCTATAAACCTTTCTGGAAAAATTGTTTTTGCCACGGACTTCGGCATCGCCGATATAGCCGCAATAAGTTGCCTGCAAGAGCTGTTGCCACGTATGAGTTTTGGCCTTGACATTGTCCATATCATCCAACCTGGAGAAGTAGTTACCCATATCGGCGCCGAGGTCGCCTTCCGTAAATACCTTGATCATCACGGGCTCAACTATAACCATGTGCAAGCGGATGACATCCATAAAGGGCTACAGAATTACTGTATTAAAAACGGCGCCAGTATTTTAGCCATGACCCATGGGCAACACTCCTTTATTTCCAGGTTCTTTGGTCATAGTGAATCACAGGCAATGATCTCCGGTCAGCAATTGGCAATTTTAGTTTTTCCGCCCGGTCTTAAATATGACGGACAACCTGGCAACCAGCCTCCGCCGCGGAACTTACGCAAAACGCCTTTACTATAAATTAAAAAATTTCGACCCATGTTTTATTTTTATCACGGTTATCATTTTTGGGGAATGCACTTGTTATGGTGGCTCCTTTGGTTAGTTATATTATTTGGGATATTTGCAACGCCCTATGATCTTCCAGGTCAACGGAAAAGAAAGGATTCGCCCCTTGATATCCTGAAGAAGCGCTTTGCCTCGGGCGAAATAACCGAAGAGGAATACAGGGAAAGAAAGAAGATATTGGAAAATGAATGATATAAAACGGTCATGAAACGTTTATTGAAAACACGAAAAGTAAATGGAGACATAAATCCGTATCCCTTCCTGCTCCTGGTGGCCGTGATCCTGGCCCTGATCTTCATCGTGTTCCATTTTATCTTCCAGAGCCGCGCTTTTTAATCTGCCTGAGCATCCAGTATAGGCCTTTGACATTAGCTTGCCATTGCGGCAGTATCAATACGAGCAGGATTTCTTCGGCGAGGTCAATGATAGTTAAGCCGGCGGTGAGGTAAAACAGGAACGGCACAGGTTCGGGCAGGAAAAAGACCAGAACCAGGAATACCCCCTGCAGTACAGAGGCGACCTTTGCAGCGTAAGTATGAAAACTGGTCAGTTTACCATAACGGATCAGTGCCATGCAGTTCTGCATAGCATAGAGCGGGTCATGCCCCCAACCAGTAGCCATTCGCCGCGCAAAAAGCCGGGCCGATACAGGAGGATACCCAGGATCGCCACCAGTATGGTCAGGTCGTCGGCAACTGAATCGATGCGCGCTCCCAGCAGGCTAATCACTTTAAAACTGCGGGCCAGCCAGCCATCGATGGCATCTGTAAAAAAGCTCAGGGCCAACAACCATTTAAAAACAGTGAACTGTCCTGTCAGGAGCAAGAACAACAACAGCGGTGCGGCAACCAGTCGGTAAAAAGTGATCAGGTTAACCACCCGGTAGACTTTGCTGCTCACCATGCCAACAAGATTAAATAAGCAAAAATAAATGGTGCCGAACCTAACAGGCTGTCGAACCGGTCCAGCATCCCGCCATGGCCCGGCAGGATCGTACCGGAATCTTTGATATCCAGGCTTCGTTTAAGCAGCGATTTAACAAGGTCGCCAAAAGTGCCGGTGATGACGATCGTGACCGACAATATAGCTAATTCCGTTGGACTTAAAAGCGTGAAAAACTGAGCAAGCACACATGCTACGGTTAAGGCCGCGGCCAGGCCACCCACACTGCCCTCCCAGGTTTTTTTTGGAGATATCCGCAAAAACAGCGGATGCCTGCCCAGCCAGCGTCCGGACAGGTAGGCTGCTGTATCATTAGCCCATAACAACAAAAAACAACCCGCGGGCAGCGCGAAATGGTAGCTGCCGTGCGGCCTGGCTAAAAATGGAATCGCGGCGAAGCAACAAAGGGGTAACGTGATTATAATGACACCTAAAAAGGTAATGGCCAACCCCTGGAAAGGCTTTTTGGTGTGGCGGTAAAGCGCTGCGACAAAAATGCTGAAAGCGACGGGTATCACCATGAGCGTCCATTTCCAACTGGTTAAATGGGTTATGGCGCCAAAGCCTGAAAGCATCAGGACCATAGACAACAAAGCGGCGCCTATCTTCGAAGTCTTTGCACCAGGTATTTCCAGCAGGCGGTAAAATTCCATGAGGCTGAGCAGGTCGATCAGCAACAACAGCGTCATAAAACTATAAGGGCCACACCAAGTGGCAGACATGATTACTATAACCAGGCCTGTGCCGGTAAAGGTACGACGGCTAAATTCTGTCATGGCGAAGTGAATTTTCAGCACAGATCAATAGGGGTATTTTCCCGTGTCCGACTGCATTCTTCAGCGGTTTTTTATAGAAAAAGTCCAAATACAATGACGATCATGATTTTTTTGATAAACCGGGAACACCAACAACGGTATCTTCTGATGTGCGAGTTCTTTTTCGCTACGCTGTCACTGAACAGCCGTTTAAAAAAGTGTACTGATGATGGGTCATGCCCAGCAGATCCGCGCGGGTTTGCACGCAGAGCCGATTCAAACGAACGACCACTTCCTTTCCCCTGATCTCTTTAATGGAAACAGGGCGTTTTAGCTCCACCAACTGACGGCTGAACGCATTTTCCTTTTCGATCTTTCCTACATCGTTCTCACCGTTCAGGGTAACGTGAACGATCTCACTTTGGAAATCCAGGGTTTTGCTTAATTCCTCCAGGTAAAGGATCGCCTTCAAGTCCTCAGGTTCAAAATCGGTGGCAAAAACGATTTTAGATAGCTGGTCCAGGCCAGCTTTCGGTGGCACGACGAGTACCGGGCAATTTGCCGTTTCTATAACCTTCCAGGTATCACTACCAAAAAAACATGATCGGCCGCACAATCGGTGGAGGCACCTATCACTATCATCTCAAATGCTTGTCCGGCAATTTCCTTCCGCAGTTCTTCCTGAAGGCTACCTTCACAGTAACGGGCACTGAGCTGTGGTTTATATTTGCCGCCCGTGCCGGAAATATGGTCTTTCAGTTTCGATAAAGCATCGTGAACGGCTTCTTTGCCCTCATCGGGTCCAAGTATTGCGCGGGCGATCATGGCTCCCCCGGCGTAGCCCGGCATGACCGGAATCTTCGGTTCACAATGCCATAACACCAGCCCGGCATGCAGTTGATCGGCGAGCCAGGCCGCAGATTCGGCCGCGTGCGCAGCGTTTTTTGAAAGGTCTGTCAATACAAGTATGCTTTTCATAAATAGTATATCAACTAATGACTACTGCAAAATACCAATTGTTGAGTGGCTGGTAAATGACGGAGCGCACATTGGAATATGATCCTGGGCCAGGTTTAGCCGCGTTGGAGGTCCCGGTAAAGGAACAGCCCCACCGGGATAGGCAGCCAGAACGTGAAAAAGCGAAAAAGCAGGGTTAAGACCAGCGCTGCGTGTACCGGTACCCCCAGCAGCGTAAAAAAGAAGGTCATCGCGCTTTCGTAAGCGATTAGCGCACCTGGCGAAATGGGTAATGAACCGATAACCAGGGTCAAAAGTAACCCGAGCATAATTTTGGAGCCCTCAAGTGTTACATGAAAGCCCTGCAGGATTGCAAAGACGGTTAGGGCATCAAATGTGAGGATAGCCATTTGTAGCATGACCGCAGTGGTGACAGAGCCGTTGTTTTTGAATAAGGCCCGCCAGTTGGTTTGTTCGCCTTTTCTTGAAGACAAAAGACTGGCTTTTGCAATATGCCGCCTAAGCCATTTATACCGTTTCAGTTTCCGGAAGATAAAAGAGAGTGCTCGCCTGTCGGCGACGATAAGCATCAGTATGCTCAACGCTGTAAAAAATACAATCCCGGTGCCCACCGTATAACTGATAACACGGTTTACTCTTACGGTATGAAAGGCGTACCAGCCATAAAAAGCAGCTAACAGCACCAAAATAGCCATATAATAGCAAATAGACTCCAGGACCAGGGCCTTAAATGCGGCCAATGCCGGAACCTTTCTTTTGACCAGCTGGCCGAATATGTAGCTATTGCCGCTTATTCCCCCTGTCGGTAACGCCTGGTTAACAAACATGATCACTACTGACAGCTTAAATAGGGTCAGAATATCAGCGTCCCCGGTTTGACCGTTCAGAAGTGTGCGGAGAATCAGTACATTGAACAGATATGTTGTTAGTTGAGCCGCCAGGGCCAGCAAAAGCCAGACCATGCTCATCTGCAGCAATAGCGTGCGAATGTCCCTCAGCTTACCGATATAATGAATGACAAGATAAAATACCACGACGGACAGCGTGTAAAACAAGATACGCGCAGGGCTGAACAGTTGTTGTTTTTTCGGGCCAGCCATGATCGTTTTATCTGATCAGATCATTGCGCTAAATAACCTCCGTCGACATTATAGTAAGACCCGGTAACGAAGGACGCTTTGTCAGAATTAAGCCAAAGCGCCAGTTCGGCCACTTCTTCAGGCTTACCCAGCCGGCCCATCGGGTGCAATCCCTTAAGCAGGTTGATGGTTGTATCGTCCAGGACATCGAGCAACGGGGTTTGAATATAGCCCGGACCAACAGCATTGATGCGTATTCCCTGATCAGCGTATTCCAATGCTGCGGCCTCTGTTAAGCCGATCACGCCATGTTTAGCGGCCACATAAGCCGGCGAACTTTTGGTACCTACCTTGCCCAAAATAGAAGCCATATTCACAATGCTTCCTCCCCCAGAATGGGCCATGGCCGGGATCTGGTAGTGCATCCCATAAAAGACGCCGGATAAGTTAATTGAAATAACTTTGTCCCAGCCATCGAGCGGATACTCACTAACAGTATTTAACGGACCGCCGATCCCGGCGTTGTTAACCGCGATATGAAGGCCACCGAATTGCTGGACAGTTTGTTCAACCAGCTTTTTATGCTCATCCGGAACAGAGGTATCCGCTTTAACAAAAATGGCATCTCCGCCTTTTGCTTTGATCGTTGCAAGTGTTTCCTTTCCTCCTTTTTCATCGATATCGGAAACCACAACTTTAGCGCCCTCCGAGGCGTACAAAACGGCGATTGCCTTGCCAATTCCTGAACCGGCGCCAGTAACAATAGCCACCTTGTTTGCTAAATTGTTCATAACTATCAATCTAAATTATTGTTGATTAAACCTTCTTTTGTATAAGATAAAGATACAGGAAGCAGCGAAAACGCCCATGTCTTTAGTCATGAATCCTTATGACCCTGATCACAATTTTGAAGAGCGGCATAACGTCAGAGATCCACGCTGTAACGTATGGACAACGTAAAATAAGGATACGTTCCGATATCGCTTCCCTTTTATAATGACCTTTTAACGCGAAATAGCCTGGTTCGGCATATACTGAAAAAGTATCCGCAAAGCGGTAACTGATGGCGTTCAAAGGCCGCTGAAAATCCCCGGTCAAAAAACGGCCTCCATCATGCAATTAAGTAACTGTATTACGCTGTGCGCGGAAATTATAGAGAATGCAGGGCTCAACGCTATTGCGTCACGAAGCGATATATTTAATGCAATATTGGAAAGGTATACGTTACCCGCCTGATAACCGGGGCCTCAGCAGCATTCCATCCGGTCAATAAAGATGGCATTATTTTTCGCCCGCGGGTGCGGATCGGGTTTTTCATTGCCGTAACCGAAAATGATCGCCAACTCAACTTCTTCTGCGGATGGTATCCCAAGCTTATGATAAACCGGTGTTTGTTCAATGTATTTACCAAACCCTACAGGGCAGCTATCCAGGCCCAGCGATTTGGCGGCCAGCATCATGTTTTGCGCACACATACCGATATCCAGGCCCGCCCATTCATTCCCTTTGGGCGAGGTGATAAATACAACGACCGGCGCGCCATGAAAGATCGGATCGTCGGATTCCAGGCCAATAGGCCCTGGTGAAAAATGCAACAGTGTTTTGAGCGTTTTCACTGGATGTTTAACCGCAGCATGTGCAACTGCTTTTAACGCAACCTTGCCAATCGCCTTAGAAAATGATGTGATGGTATCCCTGTGGGTCACGATATAGAACTTCCAGGGTTGCCCGTTCATGGCAGAAGGGGCCATCTCGTCCGGCATCTATTACCTTTTCCAGGATATCATCATCGGGCATATCCTGCAGATATTGCCGCACCGCTCTTCTTTTAAAGATCGTTTTCAAGGTTTCGTTGTCTGTTGCTATCTTCATGATCGCTGGGTTCAAACTTTTTCAAAATAGTTCCGGAAAAAGGCCTTCTCCAGGAGGGGGAAAATCATAGGGCGATGGTTCCTGAGGCAGTTCTTGGCGCTTTGTAGCAGGAGCTTCGGCCGGGGAGACGGGCGCTACGGGTTCAGCAGAAGGTTTTACTTCCGGTTGTGGCGGCACCGAGGGAGCTTCCGGCGGTACAGGCCTGCTATCGTTTCTTTTATTTTTCATCGGTGAATTTTATTAACAAAGTACCTGAATAGCACACAGTTTATAAATGATCAATATCAGAATCTCAAATGATGCTTGTCATCGATCCCGGAACTCGTTTAAGATCATATTTTAAAGACGCCACCGCATTTTCTGCGGACGGAATGCAGACCATCTTTGAATTATAAAAACCCGATCAGCCGGCACCCCCAAAAACTGTTAAATCAAACCTGCATTCAATTGGGTTGTGGTTACGGCATTATCTTGCTATATGTGATCCTTTCGCCCTTGATGGACAAGAGTACGGAAGACCTTTAAATGACCATGTTAAACCGCAAAGCGGTGGAAAGACTGGAGGCCGTTAACAAGGAGAAGGTTAACTTATACTTCAAAAGCACCTTTGCAAAAGATACAGCATTCAAAAAAGTTTTTACGCCCGCCTTGGGCAAGGGGATCAATAACAGTCCGCATTACAGCTTTACGATCGGGCAGGTAGAATCTTTTGAACGCAACATGAATGAGGCAGAAAGATCATTTTATTAGAAAAGGTAGTATATATTCGCCCCTTTCTCCTGCATACGTGCTTCACGCCGACCATTTTTCGATTCTAACCGCTGTGATTTTGTATTCGGGTGTTTGCACATATTTGTCACGCAGCGAACTGGTTATTTTATTGATAAAAACCCGGGCATCATTAAATGTACTGAATGCCTCACCTTTATTTAACGAGTTATCAATACATACCGTCAGAGAGGCTTCGCCATATTTGCTGACCACTCTTGCAGTATCTCCATCTTGCAAGCCGATGATATTTGCATCTTTTGGGTTTAAGTGAAGCAAATCTGCACGGCAAATATCTTTGTTGGCTGTTCTGTAGGTCATGTTACCTGCGTTAAAATGATAAAGCGTCCTGCCGGTTATCAGGATAAACGGATATGCGGGTGTTACCTGTTCAGGAGTAGGGCAAAATTCAATTATTGATAATTTTGCCCTGCCGCCTTCTCGTGGAAAAGTTTCGGTATGAAGAATGGTTGTTCCGGGGTGATCTGTAGTTGGACAGGGCCATTGGATACCATTATTATCCAACCGCTCATAAGTTATACCATAGGCTGCACTCCAGGTATCTCTTATTTCATTCCATATGTCCTGTGCAGATGAGAAGTTAAATAGTTCCTTTTTTTCATCGCAGCCGCCATAATGCAAACAACCTCCCAATCTGCTTTCACTTCTTGTGGCCGGGATACTGCAGCTCTTACTTTTTGAATCCTTCTTTCCGTATTCATGAAGGTTCCCTCTTTTTCAAAAGAAGAAGCGCAGGGTAAAAAAACATCGGCAAACTTTTTCGCCGTTTCGTTCATAAACATATCCTGAACAATAATAAAATCAAGCATATCAAAAGCTTCTTTGGTATGCTTTGAGTTGGGCATAGTAAAAAACATCATACCCTATGATCCACATTGCCTTTAAATCTCCCGCTACAGCGGCATCAAGCATTTCAGGGAGAGTTAATCCCCGGGTGGCTGGAAGATCTGTCTTCCATAGCTCCTCAAATCTTTTTCGTTCTGTTTTTACGGAGGCCATCCCGGTATATACCGCAGGGTCGCAGCCCATAACAGCCGATCCCTGCACATTATTTTGCCCGCGTAAAGGGTTTATGCCAGCACCTTCTTTACCTATATTCCCGGTAAGCAGTGCAATTGTTATGAGCGCCATAACATTCTCCGTCCCTTGCGTATGTTCCGTTAACCCAAGACCGTGAAAACACATGGACGGGGATTTTTGCGCAAACAGGCGGGCCGATTCTCTTATCAGGCGTGGATGAACACCGCAGATTTTCGCTGCTCTTTCCGGTGTCCATTCTGCTATAAATTTTTTAAACTCATCCCATCCTTCGGTTCTGTTTATAATAAATTCTTCGTTATGCAACTTTTCGGATACGATAACGTGGGCCATTGCATGAAATAAAGGGATATTGGTTCCCGGCTTTAACTGAAGGTGAAAGGTGGCATATTCTGCCAGTTCTGTTCTCCGTGGATCTATCACGATGAGATTAGCGCCTTTAATTGCAGCTTGCTTAATTCTTGCACCTACTACCGGATGGCTCTCGGTGGTATCAGCTCCTGCAACCAGTATTGTTTTTGCCCTTTCAATGTCATCAAAAGAATTTGTGGACGCGCCCGTGCCCAAAACCATGCTCATGGCTTTGGCTGTAGGCTGGTGACAAACCCTGGCGCAATTATCCACATTATTTGTCCCGATAACAGCCCGCGCAAATTTTTGTATACAGTAATTGTCTTCATTAGTAGCTCTTGCCGAGCCGATGATGCTTATGCTGTCAGCTCCGTGCTTTTTGGAGATCGATGTTAATCTTTCCGCGCAATACTTAATGGCTTCATCCCATGATGCTTTCTTCCATTTACCGGCGCATCGTATCATAGGTTGTGTGATCCGGTCGCCGGCATACATGTATTCCCATGCATAACGACCTTTAACACAAAGATGTCCCTTATTAACCAGGGCATTTTTGGCAGGATGTACCCCTACAATTTTCTGCTCTTTTACTCCAATTTCTATTTCGCATCCCACCCCGCAATAAGCACAAACTGATCTTGTTATATCGTCGGGCGTACCCAATTTGATCGCCTGCTTGTCTTCAATGGCCCCAGTAGGGCATGCATCAGCACATGCGCCGCAACTTACGCATGAGCTTTCGGCGAACAAACTCTTAGAATCGGAAATAATTTTAGTCTTATCGCCACGGTTTATGATATGCCATACAAATTGTCCCTGTAGCTCATCACATATCTTTACGCATCTCGAACAGTTAATGCAACGTCCCATATCCACTTGCATATAGGGATGTGAACTATCAATAACCGGGGTGGTTGTATTTTTAGTTTCTTCTGTTATGCCGTAATGTTTTAGCCATTGATGAAATTCCTTTTGCGGGAATCTTGTTACCTCAGAAAAAGGATAATCCCTTGCCAACATTTGCAATATGCCTTTCCTATAATCCTCAATTTCAGAAGTATGTGTTTCCACTACCATTTTATCAGTAAGGAGGGTGCGGCAGGCCGGTTGCAATTGGTCCTGGCCTTTTACCTTCACCAAGCATGAACGACAAACAGAAAAAGGATGCAGGCGCTCATCATAGCAAAGAGCCGGCACATCAACGCCAATGCGATGAAGCAGGTTCAGAATAGTCTGACCTGCTTCGCCGTGATGCTCTTTATTATTAATGATGACACTATACATATCAAAGCATTGTATACGGGTAAATAGGTGGTAAAACTACAGGCACTATACCCCCATTATTGATCTGTTGTTTTATAAATAATTTTACCCCATCTAATTTTATCCCAAATTCTTTCATAAAAAAATAACCGATAGTGGTGTAAACGTTACTGACTATCATAAAACCAACCGCAACTTTTATTTGTCCGGTAAACAGATAGATGGCTGCGAAATCAAGAATTAAAATGGCGGCCCTATAACTGATAGCTTTTACAATAGACCTGCGGACAGTTTCTTCTGCGTGATGAGTACCGGGAAATAGTTTTTCAATCATGTTTTGTCGGTACAATAAATATGGGTATTGTTGAATGCCTGATCACTTTTTCCGATACACTACCTACCAATAAACTGGATAACCCGGTTCTGCCATGTGTTCCGAGTACTACTAAATCAGCTTCCCATTCTTTTGCAACTCTCAGAATAGCCTCATAAGGATTTCCTTGTTCCACAAATGACCAAATTTTAAAATCACCAAATACTTTTTCAATTAATATTTGTTGATTATCAACATGGTTACTTTTAATAATTTCTGCCAATTCCTGACTTGTTGCCCCGGTTTCGCTTACTAAAACTGTTGTGTCAACAACGCTTACTAATGCGATTTCCGCATTGAGTTTCTTTCCTAATTGAAATCCTTTTAGTGCAACAATTTCAGATGTCGGGCCATCATCTGTTGCTATTAATATTTTTTAAAATCGCTCATATGGTTATGCCTTATTTAAATTGGTGCTTACAATAGGCCCGAAATGAAAGAGCTATAAATTATATCAATTAAGTTGTGTTAGCCCTTTTATAAAGATATTCTGAAGTTAATTACAAAAGAATGATAATAATCATTCTTTTAAATATTGAATAATACGCGATGGATTTTGATTAACCACCAAATTTCATTTTTAGAGCATAATGAGGCGCTGTATAACAGACGCCTTCCTAAAGCAATTATAATTCCTTACTTGTTTTCTCAATTTCGTAAAACAAAGAATTTCAGGCTACCCTTTTTTTATTTAAAGCTCGTGGCCATAAAAGCATTTCGTTTTCAACATTTGTTACTCACCGTAAAATCGCTATCGTTGTTGCCCGGGAAATGGTTTAGGGCTATGAAACAAGCATTTACCAGCACCACATTGGCACCCGGTTTTGCTGCGATTGCCAATAAGCTATCGGCCGTACGCATAGTCCTGGCAAAAAAATCGTCATAACCGGGAAGTCAATTTCATGCTAAGTTCGGGTGTAAGAGTATTTTTAAAATGCTCCCCACCAAATCAACTGCCCGGCCTTATTTTACTATCTTTAAATGTACGGCATACCTAATGCATCTTATACCTTACGTGCGCGAGGGAAGACCTCCGCGGGCCAAAAATTTAAAAACTCAACTTGAATCGTAAAAAGCACCGGTGATTAACCGCTTCATATTTTTGCGCTTGCTCAGCAAAAATGACTGCCATACCAAATTCACATCGAGGTTTGTAATGTAATTTTTATCATTTCATAGTATAACCGCAATCATTTTGCATCACAATAAATACTTATAATTTACAGTGGTTTATTTAAAGCTGTAAGTTATGAAAAGAATAAAATTGACGGGCATAGCCCTGTTACTGATCGTGGCCGGATGCGCCACATCCAAAATTACAAGCTCATGGAAAGCCAAAAATGCTGCCCCCATAAATATAATAAGATACTGGTATTAGGACTTGTCCGGGCCGCAGACCGGACTCTTCAAGAGAACATGGAAAACCATATGGCGGGCGATTTAAAGGCCCGGGGTTATAATGCTGTAGCATCAATGCAGGAATATGGCCCCAAAGCCTTCGACAAAATGGACGAGCAAACGGCAATGAGCAAAATTAAAAATGACGGAATTGACGCTGTTATCACTATCGTAATGCTCGATAAGGAGAAAGAAAAAAGCTATGTCCCGGGCCATATTTATTACTATTCACCCTATAGCTATTATTACAATCATTTCTGGGGTACCATACAGCAATATCCCGCCGCATTTATGAGCCCGGTTACTATGTGACAAATACCCGGTACTTTTGGGAAAGTAACCTCTATGAAATGGACACCCAACAATTGATCTACTCTGTACAAACACAGTCTTTTAATCCATCTGATTCAGAGGCCCTTGGCCATGAATACGGGCAACTGATCCTTAAAGACATGGTAAAACAACAAGTAATTCAATAGGAAACCGGATAAAGCCTGAGGTCAAGAAATACCCACTTGTCCTTATCATATAGTTTGTCTAACAAATCTTCATCTATGTCATGAACTAAAGCCATCTCTTTGGGAAAATATCGCTTAAGGTTAATAATAAAGCACTTCAATTTATAATTAAATTCTTGACCAAATATTGATCAAAGTAGTCTAACAGGTTATAATTTACTTTGACAGGCTGCTTATAACCGTGGCCTGAAAAATTTAATTCGTTCTCTCTTTTACTGCAAAGTGCATGATCTTAAGATTATCTTTGTCTGACTCAGTGACCCGGGTGCCCGGAACAAAATATTCCTTGTCAATATAAATATTCAGAAACCCGTAATTGCGCTTACATTTGCCAAATGGCAGGAATTGAATTTATAACTGTATTACAATTAGTTACATTCAAAAAGTAACAAATAAGTAACACTGCGATAGAAAATTTATCGCGGGGGCTTTAAAATGGAGAATTAAATTTTAATTCGATACTATGACATTCCTCCTTATTTTTACAACATGCCATTACACGTCAATATTGAAGATTTATTAAACGCCCGTTCTGTTGAATCGGAACGGCTCGAATTTAAAGAGGGATGGAATCCTGATGCCATATACCGTTCAATTTGTGCTTTTGCGAATGATTTTGAAAATGTGGGTGGTGGCTATATTCTGATTGGCGTGGAAGAAGAAAGCGGGATTGCCAAGCGGCCCGTTGTAGGTTTAAGTGCCTCCAAGATTGCCTCTATTCAAAAAGAGATGATCGGGTATAATAACCTGATTAACCCCGTTTACCATCCTAAACTCTTTATTGAAACTGTGGATGGCCAGCAAATTTTAGTTATTTGGGTGCCCGGTGGTTCTAACCGCCCTTATGAAGTGCCTGAACAAATTACGGCCAAACAAAAAAGATACTCTTATTATGTACGTAGGTATGCCAGTTCTGCTGTTGCAGATATGGAAACTCAGCAAGAACTGATTAGTCTGGCCAACCAAATTCCCTTTGATGACCGCTCTAATCAATATGCCAGCATAGATGATATTTCAATGGTACTCATTCAGGATCATTTGCGCCTGATAGGCAGTAAATTGATGGAAGCTTCCGATCAGCATGCCAAAACGGAAGTATTAGAACAGATGCTCCTGGTTGATGGCCCGCCCGAACACCGCTTTCCCCGGAATGTGGCATTGATGATGTTTAATGAACACCCGGAAAAATTCTTCCCGGCCACCTGGGTGGATGTCGTGTATTTTCCAATGGGTGAAGGAGAATCGGAATTTCTCGAATACCCGCGTATTACAGGCCCCGTACCTACTTTAATCAGAAAGACACTGGACTTATTAAAAACAAACTTTTTAAAGGAAAAAGTCATTAAGCAAGCTGACAAGGCCGAAGCAATCCGTATTTGGAATTACCCTTACGCTGCACTGGAAGAAGCTGTGGCGAATGCATTATTTCATCGTGATTATCAACTGAGGGAGCAGGTTGAAATCCGGGTTTCACCGGAATCCATCGTGCTGCTTAATTATGGTGGCCCTGATCGCTCTATCCGTCAGGAAGATTTTATCAGCGGCAGGATAAGGCCGCGCCGTTACCGCAACCGCCGGTTAGGAGATTTTTTAAAGGAACTCGATTTAACGGAAGGCCGTGCCACAGGCATTCCCACTATTAAACGTGTTTTGGAACGTAATGGCTCTCCTGAACCATCTTTTCGCACAGATGATGAACGTACCTTTTTCGAAGTAGAAATATTTTGTCATCCTGCTTTTAAAAACGATGTTGTTCTTATAGATGATGCCCAAAAGGAAGTGGCAAGTAATAAGGAAGGTAATAGAGATGGTAATAGGGATGGTAATAGAGATGTTATTTTGCTATCCCCGAAACAAAAGGAAATATTAAACTTTTGTCAAATCCCCCAAAGCCGGGTAGATATATTCAATCACCTTGGCATTTCGAATCAGCCTAAAAATTACCGCCTGCATATTTTACCACTAATACAAGCTGGCTATATCACTCTTACCGAACCTGATAAACTTTCCAGTAAATATCAAAAGTATCAAACCAGCAATACCGCTCCCACTACCTGAAATTCTTGTAATAAAATTTATTTGCCGTCAGTTGAAAGGATTTACAATAGTGCCATCATATGCTAAAGTTCAATGCATTTATCGGTATGATAGAGTAAATGCTCGTTGCGCTGAACGTAGCCAAGCTGATTTGTCAGCAATTTTGTATGACCTATTTTAAACTCAGGAATATTTTGATGGTGATGTCCGTAAATCCAATAATCCGGTGTGGTATCTAAAATCAAATCATCTAATATCGTTGCAAATGCCTCGTTCAGGTAGTCTCCTTTATATTCCGGAGGGTAGTTTTTAAAAGTTGGAACGTGATGTGTGATCACTACTTTTTTACCTGGTGTATCTTCTTCTAAAGCTGAGCGTAGAAACGTAAGGCTATTTGCGTGAAAATAATTATAGTCGGGAATTTGAAAGCGCTTTCCATCATAACTAATTTGATAAAAATCATTCAGGCCACGTTCTATCCGCCAGCCATTTAAAAGACTGATGGACGACCACAATGTGGAAAATAGTAACTGATGCGCGCCAATTTTTTTAACCACGTTATTTATCAGTGACACATTATTTCTGATCTTTTCTTCAAATGAACCCGATCTATTTGAAATATCACTTTGATAGTACTCGTGATTTCCTGGTATCCAATAAGTTGCTTCAAAGTGATCACTGATATAATCAAAAAAGTCCCTATGTCTATCTATCCTGGTAAACAAAGTAACATCGCCAGCCAATATCAAAATGTCGCCTATGGGCTTAATGGGGTTAGCTTTTACATAGGCTTCATTTTGGGAAAATTCTAAATGAAGATCGGAGCAGTACTGTAAAATCATGGCGTTTCAAAATTAGAAAAAAGGGCGCTTTAAAGTCATTATTCAGGACAATTATCTGATTTAACTTTTTAAATTCACTTATTTATATTGCTTTTAAATTGGAGCGATATTAAAATAAATTAACATAAAATTACCATTACAGCAATTATTCAGCGTTTCTATTGACTGAATATATTATATTTGCAATATAATTTGCTGCTCGCAAGATGATAAACTTAGTAAAGTTTGTTTTTGGGCCTTACAGAAAAGATCGGCTGTGATCATCCCGGAACTTTGTCTTCTGTATTGTTTCGTGACCTGACACCGAAGCAATTTTTTCAATAATTTGCCTCAATTAACCCCTTGATTTTTGTTGTGGAGATTCTGATGAATGTGACCACTCCATTCCGGCGCAAGCTGACCACCCATTCCGGGCGAAACTGACCAGTGCATTCCGGGGGAAATTGACCACCCCAAACGCGTAGCAAATGCTGTAGAAGTAACCATCTTTTGAGGGCAAAGACACCTTCGTAAAGCATGGCCAACTTAACAATCAGCATGAGTAAGATCAGAAAGATACTAAGGATGTACAGCCAGCAGCGGCCCCTAATGACCATAGCTGCCCAGGCCGATGCATCAAGAAACACAGTAAAAAAGTACATCGCAGCTTTTAATGACAGCGGCTTTACCTTTGAAGAGGTTAACGCACTGAACGACAAAGAGCTGGAAGATTTGTTCGGCAAGAGCAAAGAACACCCGCCTAACGCACGTATGCAGTCCATGCCGCGCTGCTTTCCCCACGTCGATAAAGAACTCAAACGAACTGGCGTTAACCGGCAGATGCTATGGGAAGCTTACTTTAAAGAGTTTCCTGACGGCTACCAATACAGCCAGTTTTGCTTTTATTATAACCAATGGAAGGCCAGGGTAAACCCGACCATGCACATGGACCACAAGGTCGGTGATAAACTATATGTTGATTTTGCCGGTGAAAAGATGAGCTATACGGACAAGGAAACCGGTGAGATCATGGCTGTAGAGGTTTTTGTAGCTATTCCGGGTGCCAGCCAGTTAACGTATGTAGAGGCCGTTATGAGCCAGCAAAAGGAAGACTTTATAGCGGCCTGCGAGAATACCCTGCACTTTATCGGCGGCGTTCCTGCCGCCATTGTACCGGATAACCTGAAGGCTGCAGTAACCAAAAGCAGCCGCTATGAACCTACACTGAATGAAACATTTGAAGACTTTGCAGACCATTATGGCACAACTATTCTACCAGCGCGGGCGTACCGCCCGCGTGACAAAGCGTTGGTAGAAGGTGCCGTTAAGATCATTTATACCAAGATCTATGCACCTTTAAACAAGCATGTTTACCACTCTTTAACAGAACTCAATACAGCGATCTGGCAGGCCCTGGAGGTTCACAACACACAGATGCTCAAGGGCCGCAACTATAGCCGCAGGCTACAGTTTGAAGAGATAGAGCGCCAAACCCTGGCACCACTGCCTGTCCTGCGCTACCAGTTCAAAAAGCAGTTCCAGGCCAGGGTAATTAAGAATGGCCACGTTAACCTCGGCCCGGACAAGCATTATTACAGCGTCCCTTATCGCTATATCGGCAAGCGGGTCAAACTGTTATACTCCCGCACTACCGTAGAGATCTACTCCAATTATGAGCGTATCGCCTTGCACAAGCGCAATAAAAACCCTTATGGCTATACCACAGACAAAGAGCACATGGCCAGCACCCACCGCTTTAAAAGTGACTGGACACCAGATATGTTCCTGGATTGGGCAGCCTCCATTCACGAGGATGTAAGGCTGTATATCCTCCAAATACTGGAGCGTAAACAACACCCGGAACAGGCTTACAAGTCCTGCCTGGGGGTACTTGGCTTTGCTAAAAAAGCAGGGAATGAACGATTAACAGTGGCCTGTCAGCGGGCATTGAGTTATGGCGTCTATAACTATAAAACGATACAAACCATACTCGAAAACAAGATGGATAACTATGAGGAAAGCTTATTTGCCAATGAGTTGCCAATGCCAGATCACGGTAATATCCGGGGAGAAGACTATTACAAATAACCATTTAAAACAACAATAACATGAATACAAGCACCTTAGACAAACTGCGGAAGATGAAGTTCTTCGGCATGTTCCATGCCTTTAAAAGCAGCATGGAAACCGGTAAAACGAATGATTATACAGCGGACGAACTGTTGGCCCACCTGGTAGAAGCCGAATGGGATGACCGGCAAAACAGGCGTATCGAACGCACGATCCTTTATGCCAAGTTCCGCTATAAAGCGGCTATAGAAGACGTTCATTATCATGCCGACCGAAGCATCGACCGCAACCAGATCATGCGCCTGGCGGACTGTACGTTTATTGACCGCTTCGAGAACCTGCTGATCACTGGCAGCACAGGTATCGGTAAAAGCTACGTGGCTTCTGCTATAGGCCACCAGGCCTGCATATTGGGTTACCGGGTATTATATACCAGTACGCCCAAACTGTTCGCTAAACTGAAGATGGCAAAGGCAGATGGCTCTTATATCAAGGAGATCGCCAAACTCGAACGGCAGCAACTACTGATACTGGATGACTTCGGTATACAGCCTTTTGATGCACAAAGCAGAGCTGCCCTGATGGAGATCATTGAGGACCGGCATGGAAAGACATCGCTGATCATCACCTCACAATTGCCGGTCAGTAAATGGTTTGAAGTAATTGGTGAAAAAACGATTGCTGATGCGATCCTGGACAGGATCGTTCATGATGCACACCGTATCGAACTGAAGGGAGAATCTATGAGAAGAAAACGTAGTGTTGAACCGGAAAACAGCCACTAATGGAATTACCTTTTAAATAACTACTTTTGTACATGCTTTTATAGCATTTGCTGCAACTCAAAAGTCAGCTAACCCGGTGGTCAATTTGGCCCGGAACAGGGTGGTCAACATCTCCATAACATACAATATATTGTTCAATATACTTGTCCAACTGGTCAAGATATATGTTCGCGAGTATGGGACTGATTAGCCCGCCTTGGGGTGTCCCGCTAAACGTTTTATGAAATGTCCAGTCTTCAATATATCCTGCGTTTAGAAACTTTCGGATGAGGCGCAGGAAACGCTCATCACTGATCCTTTTTCTAAGGACTTCGATCAAAACGTTGTGTTGGATATTATCAAAGAACCCTTTGATGTCGCCCTCAATGAACCACTTAGCGCCGGTGAACCGGTTCTGGACCTGCATTAATGCAGTATGGCAGCTTCTGCTTGGCCGGAAACCATGAGAACCGTTTTCAAACTGACCCTCAAATATGGCTTCCAGTAGCATTCGGATGACCTCTTGTACCAGTTTGTCATCTACAGATGGGATACCCAATGGCCTTTTTTTACCATTTTTCTTGGGGATGTAGACCCGCTTGGCCGGTTGAGGTTGATAAGTTTCGTCTTTGAGTGCGCCTATGAGTTTGTCGATACGGGTTAAACTCATGCTATCAATGGTGGTACCGTCAGTACCTGGCGTCATGTTCCCTACTTTGGCATTGATACGTTGATAGGCAGCATAGTACATTTCCTGATTGAACAGTACCCGATAAAGCCTTTCAAACTTATACTCCGAGGATCGACAGTGTTTCCATAGACTGCCTAATATTATTGCCGGATGTCTCAATGTCTCTCACATTTTCCATTAGTAATGTTAGGCGATACCGCTGTTCCCCTTCGCCATGTACAAGGCTTTCCCTTGCCCGGACTACTATGGAAACTCCGTTGCCATGTCGGATATTCATGAGCCAGAAGCTTAATAGCCACGCCAGTGGCGCTCCGATTTAGGCAATCCCCGTTTAGCACTTTGATAACATAGCGTAATAGATTGCCGGATACGATTTCCGTCCTTTTCTGCTGATTGCAGCTGTGCTGTAACTTGTTCCTGCCGTCATGGCTGCGAGGGTGTCATGTCGGTGTAACAGAATGACGATTCAGCTATCTTACGCCACTGATGCGAGGCCCCCACTTGGACTATCGTTGAACCAGTTTGGGTTTTATCCTTATATCTATTGTTTCATCTCCGCATTCAGTCGCAAGTTTAATAGCTACCTGACTTATACGTTTACCGACATGCTTCTTCTCCGTTATTGGTTTCCCTCAAGGATAGGTCGGTTGATGATGGGCTTTGGAACACATGCCCAATACTTGCTAAAGTATATTTATCAAAGCGCCTTTACGGGCGCACCTCGCATTTCTCGAAAACGTTTAACGTTGCGGCCTTGATGGACATTCTTTGGTGTGTCGGTAGTATTCATAAGTTAGTATGTAGAGTATGCTCAAAATTAAAAAAAATAACAAAATGTGCCGCTTTATCTAATATAGAAATAATGAACGGTGAAATATGCAGGGCGAAAATATAAGTTAGAAAATGGTTGATTAGGGTATACAAGTCGCCAAAAGCCCATATATTGACCGATCAAGAGAAGGTCATTGTCCAGAAAGCTTTCGTGCTGCTTCCGCCGCTTCATCAGCGCACATTGAAAATTCACCTCAAAAGTATCAGCGTTCTCGATGATATGCCCAATACAGCACTGACGGTAACGCTCAATTCCCGCGATTCTAGTAGGAAATATCACATTGCCATAAGGGCAGCCATTCTCAAACCGAGTATATCAGAATGGTTGACGGAGAAAGAGACGAGCTGTTTTGATACGACAGGCGGGAAATTTAACATCGCCGTTTGACGGCGGATCTATGAATGCCCTGGTGTACGTATTGCTACATGAGTCTACGCATGTGGTAGATGGAGCCTTGGGAATCACGCCTGGCGGTCTTTCTCCGGGGGAGCTAAAAAAGCCGTTAGCAACAATCCTTTTACATCCGGAGTTTGGGAGGAGCGAGCTACATTTGAAAGCAAGTACAGGGAACTCTTCTAAATAGTACACGGTTTAAAAGAGGAAAGATCATAGCGATTAAAGACGCGCCGCTTGTTTACCAGGCGCTTGATCACACATCATTCGTATCTCTTTATGGAACAGCCAGCTGGCATGAAGACCTGGCAGAACTCCTGACTTTATACCATCTTACAAAGAAGATTGGGCAACCTTTTGCGATCCATATCATCGACGCTGGCCAAAAAGAAATTTATAAGCGGGAGCCGCTGCAATCACTTTTGGTACAAAAAAGGTTTAAAACTATGAGGCGTTTTTATTTGCGATATTAGGATCCACACCTTTGCAGAAATATGCGAGATAACTTTTTTACCCAAAGTTTATTTTGACTCTTTCGGTACTGAGATTAATAAAAGAGGCTGCATCAAAACTTATCATCTTTACTAACAACGGGCATGCCGGCAAAGAAATGACTTCGTGTGTACATCAGCATATTTGAAAGCCCCTATTAATACACGGTGAAAAATTGCCTCCTACCTTAATATTTCGCCATCTTATTTCTGTGATTTATTAAAAGCGAAAATTCTATATTAGCTACAGTAGTTTTTAGAAGCCATTTTAATTTAGTCTTTAGCTTGGTTGCTGATGCGACCTAATCAATTGAACTTCTCCATCTACTGTAGCTGATTGGTATCTAGGGTGCTTTTTTATTTAGTAAATAGTCCTGCCCCAATATTTGAACCTAACGTGCCTGGCTTAATTTGTAAATAATTACGACTCGTCTGATCTTGATCTATTTCTATCTTTCCAGTCTTTTTAATAATGACATCATTCCCGAATTTAACTTTAGACGGGTCGGCTTTTTCCCCGAAATCCTTTGCACCACCACCTTTTTTACCAGTTCATTATAACCGATGATCATAGAGTTATTTACCTTAAATGCATTTTTTCCATCCTTATTAAGGATCCAGAATATATTGGTACCGCTTACTACGTTATTGTAGTATTTAAAATCCTCTGCTGCAGACCATGACCATACAGCACCGCCATAATTATCAATGATTAGGTTATGATGCATTTCACATCTTTCAGCAGGTTTATTAGACAAGAAAAAAACTACAGCATCCTTTACTTTATAAAATACACAATGATCCACAACTACACCCTGCCCACTTGCTAATATGGCAAGGTGATTAGGAATAGCAACACGGTCACCTACAAATAAGCATTGGGTGATCCTGAGGTCGTCAAGGTCAAGCCCTTCTCTTACGATGGGATAATTTCTTTTAACATCGCCTATTTTTGGGGTTTCATGCACGGGTGTTCCTAAAACCCGCAATCCCTGGATGGTCACATAGCTCATTTCGATTTGTATACCATACGAAGTTCCCGGATCAGGCTCGCCCATCGGCTTAAAATTCAGCGGCATGGTTGAAATGATCACGGGCATTTTACCTGGGTTCCAGTCTGCATCGTCTGGTAAAGACTCCGCGCGGATAGTAAGCCTTTCGGATTTGCTAAAATGCCAGTTATACGGATGAAAGGTAACCGTAGCATCCAGTCCGTAGATACCTTCGGCCAAAATTACGTTAAGCGCGCCTTTGCCATTTGCATCATTAATTCTTCTGGCTGCTTCAAAGAGCGTTTTTAGCGGATTGTCTTTTGATCCGGCATTATGGTCGCTGCCTTTTTCGGGGTTAATAAATAGGTATCCATCGGCTGGAAGGGTAGCGATTTTCTGCGCTGAAGATACCGAATAGGTAAATACCAGGATGGCTGCGATGAAGTGGTGTAATTTTATTTTCATTTTTAAATCTAAAATGATTGCTTCAATCACAACAATGAACAAGGTTAAGAAATACACTTAACATAGTTTAAGTTATCGACAAACGCTAACTTTTATAAACATGTCCCCCGAAGAACGGGGCACACGTTTTAATGATAACCAATGTTCCTGCTAATTGATGGAAAGCTAAAATATTACGCAGCTTCAATCGCTTCGCGTAATGCTTTTGCTGCAGCAGCAGGATCCTCTGCACCATAGATGGCTGCACCAGCAACCGCTACCTGAGCGCCGGCTTTAATAACAGCCGCGATGTTTTTCAGGTTCACACCACCTGCTATCGAAACGGGTACACCGGCTCTCGCTGCTTCGTCGATGAGTAACTGTATTGAATAACCTGCTGTCCACTGCTCGTCTAATCCGGCGTGCAGTTCAACAAATTCAACACCTAATTCAGTTACTTCCTGGGCACGTTTTACGCGGTCAGGATAACCGATGGTATCTACTACTACACCTTTACCATGAGCTTTAGCCGCTTTAACAGCGCCAATAATGGTCGCATTTCCGGCAGCGCCCATAACGGTAATCAGGTCGGCGCCTGCTGTGAAAGCGATGTCAGCTTCCAACTCACCTGCATCAGCTGTTTTTAGATCAGCAAAAACTAATTTATCAGGATGTGCCTGCTTCATTGCAGTGATCACGGTTGAACCCATGTTTTTGATCAGGGGAGTACCTAGTTCAATAATGTCTACATACGGTGCAACTTTTGCTGCAAGCGCTAATGCTTCCTCTGTTGTCAATAAGTCTATTGCTACTTGTAATTTTGCCATTGTGTTATTAATTAGTTTAAAAAAATGATATGATTAATTATTAGTTATTCCATGTTCGCGTGACGCTTCCAAAGCTCTTCGGCAGGTGTTCCGTATAACTTCCATAATTCCGTAAATATTGCATCTCCTAGTAACAGCACAGCCTGTTCAAAAAGGCTTCCCGCGTATTGTATTGATTTAGCGCCGTTATGATCTTTCTTTTCTGCTGCCGGTATCAGCATGTGAACATCTGCCAACCCGGCCAGCGAAGAGGATACGTTAGTGGTCATTGCTATTACACGCGCACCCACTTGTTTAGCTTTTTGGGCGGCTTTAACGATAGTGCTCGTTGTACCTGATCCAGAGGCGGCCCACAAGAGATCTCCTTTTTGAATAGCTGGGGTGGTAGTTTCGCCGACAAAATAAACCCGTAACCCCAGATGCATCAGGCGCATAGCGACCGAACGCATGGCAAAGCCGGAGCGGCCCGAAGCGATCAGGAAGATGGCAGATGCCTTGTTGATATTCCTGATCAGTTCTCCGAAATAATGGTAATCGATTGCCTCTGCCAGCAGCGAGTTCTCCTGAATGATCTTTACCAAATGTGCTTTGATTGCAGCACCGTTGTTTCTATTAGATTGGTTTGTTGATTCCATTTTAGTCGTTTAATTCTTCGGCAAAAGTATCGTCTGTACTAACGGAATTGGTTATACAAATAGCCAGATTGGGTGGACTATCTGGAAATAAGATCAGCTGAAAGTCATTAAGATTCGTCAATGGTGTCTCTATTTCTGAATAGTCCACCCAAATTATCTGATTGTCCACCATCTTAATGTCGTAGTACATATCTTTACATTATGACAAGTGATATAAAGGAAAGTCGCCTGGAAAGTGAGATGATCTACATCAGGAATTTAAATAACTGCCCGCCGAGTTATTTGAATGATCCCGGGAGAAAAGACTTTTTCGAGATCGTATGGTTGAAAAATGAAGACCCATTGCACGCCTTAAAAGCCAATGATTTTGAGGTCAAAGGAGACTGGATCTACCTGATCCCGCCTTACCGTGTACATCAGCTAAACAAGGCGGGAAAAAACGGAGAATTGATATCTTTTAAAAGAGAGATACTGGAGGAAGAAGACAAGGAGTTTTTACTTGATATTTTCAAAATATTTAATGTGCAGGGTGAATTTTCCTGCCTAAGATTGGATAAAGCTGCAGCAGATGACCTTGGCGGCATTTACAATTTATTAATCGGTGAATATCAAAAATCATCGGGGGACCTGATGATACTGAAAACTTTGCTGAAAGTGTTTTTGTTGAAACTGATCAAAGTTAGAGAAGAGGAGTTCACTACACACGATATTCACCAGAAAAGGGTTTATGAGTTTCTGATGTTGCTGGAAGGGAATTATCTGCAGGTCAGAAATATTGACTTTTATGCCGGCAAACTGGATATCAGCTCCAAGCGGTTAAACCAGATCCTTAAAGAAAAATTGAACAAAACCGGAACACAGATCATTCATGACCGTATCATACTGGAAGCCAAAAGGCTGATCATACACAGCGCGCATACGATCAAAGAAATATCTTTTGAACTTGGATTTTCTGACCGTCCCTATTTCAGCAGGTTTTTTAAGAAACAAACAGCGCAAACGCCTGATGAATTTCAGAAACAAGCTCGAAAACATTTGAAATTAAAAGCTAATACACTAATTTAACCGTAAACTACTGAACGTGAATACCCAAAACTTACCCGTTGCGGCATTAATAAAATTCTTCGAACAATACTTTCCGCTTAATATGGCAGAACGTAAAGAGGTGGCGGCCAGGTTTACCGAACGTAGTGTCAAACGACGAGGTTTTATCTTGCAGCAAGGCGATGTAGCTAAATATTTTACCTTTGTGGTGTCCGGTTGTTTCAGGCAATACGTGATCGATGAAACTGGTAAGGAATATAACTTACAATTTGCTATCGAGAATGACTGGATCACCGATCTGTGCAGTTTTTATTCGGAAACGGCAAGTAATACTTACGTCGAGGCGCTGGAACCATCCGTGATATTGCAGATCAAACATGAAGACTTATTATATCTATATACGCATTATCATAAGTTCGACCGCAATTTTCGAATTATCGTAGAAAAGAAATATATTGATCTCCAGAACCGGGTAATGCAGAACATTAGTGTCACCGCAGAAAACAGGTATTCAAATTTTATGACCCGGTATCCCAATCTGGCCTACCGTTTACCTAATATTCAAATAGCATCTTACCTGGGTATTACACCGGAATTCCTGAGCAAAGTGCGGAAGAAGATTGTTCGCCCGGCCTGATTCTTAAACTTGTTTAAGATTATTTCTTAACTAAGTTTATTGGCCGGTGAACGCTATCCTGCTCACCTTTGCATCGTTAAACAACGAGAACGATGAAAGGATCAGAAATCATAACAATTTCCAAAAAGATCAGAAACGGAGCCTTAACGGTAGTCTTTGTTTTAGGCGCAGCTTTTGCAGCAAGTGCGCAGGAATATGTATCATTAACCAACCCGGCAAAACCCGGCAGAGCTCCTGGTGCAAAAGTAAAGCTTTTAAGTATGAACGGGGAAACCAGGACTTATCTATTGGTGCTGGCGACAGGTGATGAAGTAACTTCGGGTATAGAAGAGTTCGCTCAAAAATATCAGGTAAAGAATGCGCACTATACCGCATTTGGCGATGCCACCTCGGCCAAATTTGGCTGGTTTGATAAAGATCGCAAAATGTTTAAACTGGCAAATGTCAGTGAACCTTCAGAAGTGACTGGTTTAGTGGGCGACATCTCACTATATAATGGTAAACCTTTCGCCCATTCCCACGCCAGTGTAGCAACAAGTGACGGCATTTGTCACGGAGGCCATTTGCTGGAATTAAATGTAGGGCCAACATTTGAATTCTACATCACTGTTGAACCTACCGCAGTTTATAAAAAAATCAGTCCGGAGTTTAATGCATTGGTCGTAGATCCAGATCTCGAAAAATAGTAATGCTAAATGGGATATCTTAAATAAATTATAAAATGAAATTATTCATTAAAAGATCAGGGATGATGGTTGTCATTATTTCGCTGATATGTTCGCTGGTAACAAATGCTCAGGATCTGAAACACCTGAGAAGTTTTATGCAATCCGCTCCGACACCTGCCGGTGCAATTCCTTATGGAAATAATCTTAAAGCGGGCCACTATCTGAACACAGGTAATGCCCGTGTCTATTACGAACTTTACGGTAAGGGCAAGCCCTTTGTGATTTTGCACGGCGGAGTTTTTGGCTCTACCTATGAAATGGGAAGGTTCATAGATAGTCTTTCTAAAAACTACCAGGTGATTGCCATTTCGACGCGTGGTCATGGAAAATCGGAAATGGGAACCACTGAACCCACCTATGAGCAGAAGGCCAATGATGTGAATGCCATTGTGAGCGCCGTTACAAAAGACAGCGCTATTGTTTTAGGATTCAGTGATGGTGGTTATACCGGCTATTATCTTGCTGGCCTCTTCCCGGATAAGGTGAAGAAGTTGATCACTATCGGCGCAGGAGAATGGCTGAAAGGAGCACGACCATTTAACATCACCCGTAAAGATGCTTTTGGACTGGATAGCCTGTACTGGAAACAGCAGCTGGCCTTAAATCCTCATCCGGAGAAATTCGACGAGATGGCTGGTATCGATCAATAAATATTATAATAATGTCAATATCAGTAAAGAAGTATTTGCCAAAGTCCATTGCCCGGTGTTGCTGATGGCAGGTGAACTCGATCAGAATGCAACGCTAAAAACGGTGATTGCAGCATATTATATGTTTCCGCAAGTACAACTGGCCATCATACCGAACGCCCCTCATCCTGCCTTTCAAGTGAATTTTCCATCAGTATGGGCTGATATAGTTCCTTTCCTGCAGCAATAATAGGTGTGTTAAATTATAAATTGGTATAACATTTAAATTTTAAGGACATATGAACACAACAAACGAACAACAAGCCGCAGTGCAATTGCTTCATTGCTATGCCGAAGTATTAAACGAGGCAGATAGCCCATCGATTTCTTCTTTCTACGCTTTTGATGGCTTATTTATGCCGGATGGTTTTAAGACATTGACGAAAAAGGATCTGGATGCGGCAGGCGGCAAGTTTCTGAAGGGTAGAAATTTTAAGATTAACTACAATATACAAAATGTGACCGTAGGAAATGAATTTGCATTTATTGATGCCACCGCCAGGTCTATAACCACCAGCAGTGGCGGCAAAGAGATAAGCAAGAACAGCAGGGACTTTTTCGTGTTAAGGAAAGATGGTACAGCTTGGAAGATCTATAGGTACCTGTTCAATAAATTACGGGATTAATATTCTATAACCAGCCAAAATCATGAAAGCAGCATTAATTTACCACCCGGGTGGCCCGGAAAATTTCGTTTTGGAGGATATCAATGTACCAAGGCCGAAAGAAGGTTGGGTATTGGTTAAAGTCAAGGCTTTCGGCCTTAACAGGTCAGAACTAATGACCCGGAAAGGCTATTCACCTGACGTTGTTTTTCCGCGGGTGCTGGGTATTGAATGTGTTGGCGAAGTGGCAGATGATCCTTCAGCGGAATTTAAACCGGGACAAAAAGTATCCGCCTTTATGGGTGGTATGGGTAGGCTTTTCAACGGCAGTTATGCGGAATATGCTTTATTGCCCAAGTCCGTACTCAGATCATTTGAAAGTGAGCTTCCCTGGGAACAGTTGGGTGCCATGCCTGAAATGTTTCAAACGGTATACGGGTCATTGCATCTTTCTCTGAAAGTCCAGCCGGGAGAAACCATTTTGATCCGCGGCGGTACATCTTCCATAGGTATGCTGGCCACCCAACTTGCAAAAAACAGTGGCCTAACGGTGATAGCGACAACGAGAAACCCGGACAAAAAAGAAATGCTGCTAAAAAACCGGGCGGATCATGTTTTGATTGAAGACGGTAATTTAACGGCCCAGATTAATGATATTTTTCCTGCTGGCGTAAATAAAGTTTTAGAATTGGTTGGCACATCTACACTTAGAGACTCCCTCAGCTGCGCAGCTCCGGGTGGCATCGTTTGTATGGCGGGTATGCTGGCAGAGCAATGGTCATTTAAAGAATTCGCACCTATGGATTATATCCCGGCAACAGTTAGCCTGACCGTTTATGACAGCGGGCAGATTAGGGTTGACGCACATAATTTTCAAAATTTCATAAGTGATGTGGAAGCAGGGAAAGTTAAACTCCCTATAGGGCGTATATTTAAACTGAATGAAATAGCGTTGGCACATCAGATGATGGATAGTAATGCCGCAGGAGGTAAAATCGTAGTTCTTATTTAAGCTCTGAAAACTAAATGAAGAATTATATTTTTTTACTGATCATATATGGCTATTTGTCACTTTCTTCAACAATGCAGGCGCAAAACATTCGCCTCGACGCGAAAAGTCACAAACCTGTGCAGGTATCCATGTCATTTCAGATCATCGACGGGAGGAAAGTTATGAGGGTTACTAAAGACTCTTCTGTAAAAACGGTCGATCAACCAACTTTTGTGAAATTGGACAGTGTTAATTTCAAGAATGGTGTAATAGAAGTCAAGGTGTTGAGTCGGTTACTGCCCACGGCTCAAAAAGACAATCGGGGATTTATTGGTTTGGCATTCCACATCAAAGATGACAATTCCCGCTTCGAAGCAATATATATCAGGCCTACTAACGGCCGTGCTGATGATCAGATCCGCAGAAATCATACGGTACAATACTTCTCCTATCCTGACTTTCCATACTCGAGATTAAGAAAAGAAAGTCCTGAACAATACGAAACCTATGCAGATATGGGTTTAAATGAATGGATAAAGTTAAAAATAAGTGTAGTTGGAAATAAAGCCCGACTTTATATTAATGACAGCAAATTTCCGGCATTTGTAGTCAATGATCTAAAGCTGAGAAGTGATCAACCAGGTGGGATCGGATTATGGGTAGACGTGGGTACGGAAGGATTTTTTCGTGACTTAAGAGTATTACCAGCAGACAAATAAATATGAAGACAGAACTTATCTGATTTACCTGAAATAGGTGTGTCAAGCCTGTTTGAACAAGATGTTTTAGATGGCCTGATGCAAATGCCCAAAAGGCTGCAATCCAAATATTTTTATGATGAAACAGGCGATATTCTTTTCCAGCAGATCATGGCCTGCCCGGAATATTACCTGACGAGATTGTGAATTGGAAGTTTTCAGCAAACAGTCATCAGCATTAGCAGAGAGGATCTGCCGGCCGGGTCAATCCTTTGACCTGATAGAACTTGGTGCGGGCGACGCGACAAAATCGGAATACTTGCTGGATTTTCTGGTACGATCAAATGTAGATTTTAAGTATCTGCCCATCGATATATCAGATAATATATTGCAGGAATTAAAGGCAAGGTTTAACAAATCTTTACCCCAATTAGTTGTACAACCATTGGCCGGAGAATATTTTGAAATGCTTAAGGTTGCAACTCAGGAAAGTGCAAACCGGAAAGTCATCTTTTTTTAGGTGCAAACATTGGAAATATGGATAAGGACCAAGCTATTGACTTTTGTCACACGCTTCGCAGTAACTTATCTCCAGGCGACTTGCTACTGATCGGGTTTGACCTGAAGAAACATCCCCGCATCATTTTGAACGCTTATGATGACCAGGGGAAAATAACGTCAAAATTCAATCTTAATTTACTGGCCAGGATCAATCGCGAACTTGACAGCGATTTTGATTTGGAACGTTTTGAACACTACCAGACATATGATCCGGAAACCGGGGCCAGTAAAAGTTATCTCGTGAGTCTGCAAGAACAGCATATTAGCATTAAGGGGCAAATTGTTGCTTTCGCCATAAATGAAACGATTTACATGGAAGTATCGCAGAAATACAGTATTGAAGAAATTGCTGTTATAGCTCAACGCTGCGGTTTTCGGGCTGGTGGGTACTGGATAGATTCAAAAGGCTGGTTTGCGGATGTTTGCTGGGAAGTAGTATAAAAATCATACAACGATTTCAACCCATTTGGAGTTGAAATAAACTATATAAAATAAATAAAATGACTAATTCAATTAAAAAAGTGCTGGTTACCGGTGCAAGCAATGGGATCGGTTTCGATCTTACAAAAAAATTATTGGCCGAAGGTGCTGAAGTAATAGCGGTTACACGTACAGGAAAAGTTGGTGAATACAGCCACCCTAATCTCAAAGTTTATCAGGGAGATATCAGTAATGCAGAAAGCATTGAAAAAGTTGCTCAACAATTAGAAGAAGCGGGCATTAAGCTGGATGTACTGGTTAACAATGCAGGCGTCGGGCTTGATCTTGGTGACGAAGTTCCGACTGCGGATCTTTTGAATGCCACCTTTGCCACCAATACTACAGGTACAGTTTTGTTTACGGAAGCTTTGTTAAACAGCTTAAATGACGGCGGTCAGATCGTATTTTTATCTACTGCAATGGCTTTGCTACGCAATGCTGCGCCGAATGCGCCGGCATACCGCATGTCAAAGGCGGCTTTGAATATGTACGCAGTTATGCTAAGCCAAAGGCTTGCTGAAAGAAAAATCAGGGTAACTCCACTTCATCCGGGCTGGGTACAAACCAGGATGGGTGGTGATACTGCACCTGTTACAGTCGAGAGATCAGTAAACGGGATTTTTAAAGCGATTACAGAAAATACTGAAACTGGTAAATTCTGGAATATTGAACTGGATACGCTCGAAGATTATTAACTGCACTGGTTTAATAACGCAACCTTTTCAAGATCGAGCTAAACGTTTAACATATTATCGCAAAATGGCGGGCATTTGGAATGACCGCCATTTTGCATATCAAGTAGTAATCTCTTAAAAAATGGTTTAATCCAGCTATTTCATTAAAGAAAACCTTATTCTAAATTTTTACGCTATTAATATTTATGCAAAGAAAAAAATTCTTTTTATTGATGAGGAATTGCTTTCTTTGGTCAAGTTCATTTTTCAAGAAGAAAATATTGATGTGATAACATTTTCGTCGTCGTTATAACCACTTGAGATTATCTCATTAAAGCCCAATCTTATCTTACTTGATGAGTGGCTGAATGGAGTAAAAGGAAGTCAGATCTGTCAAGATTTAAGAAACATCGATCCTTGCCATACACTCCCTATCGTGCTGATATCTGCTGTATTCCAACTGCCAGCCGTTGCAGCGAAATGCCGTGCAGATGCTTTTATCGCCAAACCATTTGACATAGATGAATTAGTAAGAATTGTTAAATCTCTTATCCGGACACCATTCAGGGAAATTAATCAGTGATCGCCTTGTCTAGTCGTAATACATTAAAGGGACCTCAAACTTAATAGTCCGTATCCTTTTTGGCAGGTCTGATGATCATCCGTAAATATTGATCCTTTGAAATATAAGCTGCGCTCCAGTTTGTCAGCGTTTTTAACTTGTTTCTAAAGTTGACCAACGATAATAAGTGGACGAGATAACCACATTAACCATGCAAAAAAGCCCTGAAAATGAAGAACCGGTTTTGGTAGATCTGTGACAGCTTTATTCCTGCCGATGATGGCCATTGATCCTTTATCATGATATCGGAAAGGTTTAAGCGGCCGACCTTTTTGTTCTGCGTGAATATTATTAGCAAGATTTACTCCCTGCTGTATGGCGACCTGAGCCAATTGCGGGTGCCCGTTTGGGAAACTTTTATCCAGCGTCTGCAGGCATCCGTCACCTATCGCAAATATATTAGCTGAGCCTTTTACTTTATTACAGGCATCCACCAGCAGCCGTTTACCGCGTCCGTAAAACTCAGTTGGCAGGCCGGCAAAGATCTGGCCAGTCACCCCGGCAGTCCAGATGAGGTTTTTAGTTTCTATACTTGAACCATCGCCAAGCAATACGCTTTCTCCGTCATAGTCTTTTACCAATTGATTTAAGCTAACAATCGCACCTAATGATTTCAGCGATTTCAACGCGTAGTCCTGGGATTTTTTCGTCATCGGTGCCAGCAGGGTAGGTAAACCGTCCAATACATAAATATCAAACGGGAGGGTTGCCAGTTCAGGATAGTCTTTTTTGAAAACATTCTGTTTTAATTCAGAGAGCATACCCGCGATCTCAACACCTGTAGGTCCGCCACCCGCTATAACCACACTGGTTAGCCTCTTTTGTTCCAACGGATCATTGGAATAGGCAGCCTGCTCGAAACGGGTTAGTAAAGTGTTTTTTAACAATAGCGCATCAGCCACTGTTTTCATAGGCAAGGCATATTTCCGGACGTTTTCGTTTCCAAAGAAATTACTCTCTGTACCTGTAGCTAATACCAATTTGGTGTAGCGCAATGCTCCCGACGTTAACAAGACCAAGTTCTCATCTGGTTTGATCTCCAGTAGTTCGCCCATGCGGAAAGTGAAATTGGGATGATCTCTGAACAACCTCCGGTATGGGTAACTGATATTGGATACGTCTAAAAAGCCGGTAGCAATCTGGTACAATAACGGGGGAAGAAGTTGTAATTATTCCGGTCGACTAAGGTAACGTGCAGGTTCTTATCGTTTTTCAAAAGAGTTTGAGCGACATTAATGCCGGCAAATCCGCCGCCGATAATGACGATATTATTTCCATATGGTGTCATGATAATTTAAATTAATGGTGTGGTTGTGGAAAATCTATGAATGGAACAATGATGATCGGGTAAACAGCAGGAACATGACCGGTAAGCCATCTGGCATAACTCAAAATATTGATGTGGTCGCCGGCATGGACAAGTCTCGTTGCCGGGCCGCAGAGAAAACAAGCATGGCTGCCTTTGCCCGCCTTAAGCACATAAGTTTCAAAACTTGCCCCGTTATTATGATTAAAGATCAATACCTTTTCATTCTCCGATATTTTTGCAGCCTCTAAAATTTCTTCGTCAAGCAACAGGTAATCTTCGCCGTTAGGATATACCTTGCTGATACGGATATGTTGTATTTCAGATTTGAGGATAGATGACAGAAAGATCCATGATATAAATATTTAGTATTGTTCCTTATCACTGGGAATTTTTCGGGATTTAACGTCTGAAACATAGGCATTGGTTGCGTTGGAAATCTGGCTATACAGGTCTAAATACCTGCGCAGGAACCGCGGGGAAAAATCCTTGGAGATGCCTAACAGGTCATGCATCACAAGCACCTGTCCGTCAACATGTTTTCCTGCGCCTATACCGATAATGGGTATGGATAAAGTTTCCGCTACTTTTTTCCTAAAGTCGCCGGGATCTTTTCCAGCACGATACTAAAACAGCCGGCATCCTGCAAGACCTGCGCATTGCGTAATAGTGTTTTTGCCTCGCTCTCTTCTTTAGCACGAACCGTATAACTGCCAAATTTGTAAATAGACTGAGGGGTGAGCCCAAGATGCCCCATCACCGGTATACCCGCTTGAATAAGCCGGGTGACCGATTCAATAATTTCCTCTCCACCCTCTAATTTAAGCGCATGAGCACCGGCTTCCTTCATGAGTCGTATGCCTGAACTAAGCGCTTGTTTGCTGTCGCCCTGGTAAGTACCGAACGGAAGGTCTGTAATGACCATAGCTCTTTTAACCGCTCTGGCTACGCTTTGCGTATGATAGATCATGTGATCAAGCGTAATTGGCAAGGTCGTATCGTAGCCGGCCATAACGTTGGCAGCCGAATCGCCGACCAGCAGAGCATCAATTCCTGCCTCATCAAAGATCCGGGCCATGGAAAAATCATACGCGGTCAGCATACTAATCTTTTCTCCAGCATTTTTCATGTCCTGAAGAACTTTACTGGTAATTTTGGTACTTGTTAATTGAACTGACATTCTTATCGTTTTTGCTGTAGAAATCGGATCAAACCATTGCCGATTTTTATTAATGCAATATTACAGCTCAGCTAAATACCTCTTTTGTCGTTATGGCTTGATAATTTGTTTATATAGCGTGTGGTAAAAAGCTTGCTTTAAGAAGTTCAAATACAAAAACTTTTAGATTCTATATTGTAATTTCACATTAATGAAGGAAATTAAGACCTTTTCGCTTTCAAGACATAGTCGCCTTTTCGCAGTACCGGATACGAGCAAGGAATATTTGTTTATCCAAGCTGCCGGGCATCCCTATCTGGAAGAACCCTACCGGGCTGAGAGCTATGCCATAGCTTACCTGAAAGAAGGAAATATTTTTTTACAAGCAGGCCTTAACAACTACGAAATTAATGCGCCTTGTATCATTACGCTCGGGCCTTCCGTCATTCGCAGTTTTCGTAAAAGGAGCGAACTTTTAAAAATGGATATCATATTTTTCAAAGACACCTTTTTGCTGGAAAAACATGCCGATATTCTTTTTTTAATAACTACATTTTTTTCGAAAACGCAGATTTGCATACACTTAGCTTAAATGATGTATATCACGTTAAATTCCGTAGTTTTTTTGAGCTCATTCTTTTAACCCAGTCGACGGCTAACTACCACCAAGCCCAAATTATCCGTAACCTTGTTTTCGCCGTTATATACGAAATTGACGCGCATCATCGGCAACATAGCACAATTCTTCCCTCTTCACTAACCGGTTATACGCTTTTTTCGAGATTTAAACAATTGCTCAATCGCAATTTTATGCATGAGCGTAAACTGGAATTTTATGCCGACCATCTTCATGTGATGCCAAAGTCACTTTCTGCCGCGATTAAAAAACATACTGGCAGATCTGCCGGCAAATGGATCGACGAAACGATTGCCCTTGAAGCTAAAGTGCTGCTACAAAACCAAACGCTTACGGTCTCTCAGATCAGTGGAATTCTTAATTTTTCAAATCAATCCGTGTTCAGCAAGTTTTTCAGTGCTAATACTGGCATGTCACCTGTGGCTTATCGTAAAAAGCTCCTATAAAGTGTTACAATTTAAAAAGTCACCATTATACGGATAAACTTATTCCAATAAGCCATTTCGACAAATATTGAGGTTGTTTTGGCAATCTTATAGCCTGTTTTAAGCGGAAATTTGTCCTATCAATAAATCATTGAACAGGACATGACCCAGCAAACAGACCATTCATCCCAAGTTAGCAAGCAACTCTTATTAGAAGGCGCTGAAGAGCTATTTGCAAGATATGGCTTTGACGGAACTTCCATCAGGCTGATTGCAAAGAAACTGGATATTAATTCCGGCATGATCAGTTACTACTTCGGATCGAAGGAGGCCCTGTATCTTGAAATATTTAAGAACAGGCTAATTCAAATTACGGCAGAGATCAGCGAGTTTGATCGGTTTGAATTGGATGCCGAAGAAAAATTAAGAGGTTATTTGCTCATCTACATCAAAAGGATCTCTTCAAACGAAAATTTTCATCGCCTGCTGTATAATCAACTGGCTACACATCGTCATCCGGCCGTTATTGCCATGGTAACGGAAGCCCGCGTCCATATCTACCAGTTCCTGCTCAAAATTATCAGTAGTGGCATTCAAACAGGCCAATTTAAAAGTATAGATGCGGAAATCTTTGCGCTCAACATCCTTTCATTCATCCCTCCTGTCTATACGGGCAACCTGTCTTCATTAATGCATTTGAATGAGCCGGTCAGGAATGACATCACCGGGCGAATGATCGATCACATCCTATTAATGGTCATACCTGAAAAATTTGCTTTAAATAATTCATGCCATGCTTAAGTGCCGCTATTACTCTAAAAATACTTTTCTGACCGCTGTTTTCGTGGTGTTCATTATATTGACAGCACACACACAGCAACTATTTGCACAGGTAACCGGGGGGTCGGGTTTCAACTTGTCGTTGTCCGAAGCGGTTCAGTTTGCGAAAAGTCAGAATAAAAATGTACAGGCGGCCCGGATCGAAGAAAGTGCGACTGGCGAAGACAGAAAGGACGCTTACCGTGCGGCGCTGCCAACAGTTAATGTGAGCGGTTCTTACCAGCGTTTCTCTGATCTTACCTTATTTACCGAAGGTCTCAGTCATTCCACAACCGGTCCGCGAAAACCGACGCCAAATGCTGCTGCATTGGGGGTAGATGCCTTATTTAATATTTATAGTGGCGGACGTCAGCGCGCTTTCCAAAAAGAACAGTCTTCGCGGCTGGATCTGGCTAAACTGAATGCCGATGACCAGTCCGGAAATATCGCGCTGCAAACTGCAGGTCAATACCTTGATCTGGTCCGGCTGGCTGACCTGAGGAAATATATCCAGGATCAGTTAAAAAGGGCACAAACACGACTAAAGAATATCAATACACTTTACAAAAATCAAAAGGTTACAAAAAGCGATGTATTACGGGCCGAGGTTATGCTTTCCAACGTTGAACTTTCCCTCCAACAAACCGAAAATAATATCAGCATCGCCAATCAACGGCTGGACGTAATGATGAATGTGCCGGACAGCGTTCGTTTAAATCCCACCGATTCTGCCGCCATGCCGAAGCCCAGACCTGAATCTTTGCTGCAATTGATCGAACGGGCCGGTATATCTTCTTTCAGTGTACGTAAGGCGGCCGAGAATGTGGAAATACAGCGTGCAAGGGTTAGCGGCATTCAGAGTGCCAATATGCCATCTCTGGCTTTCTACACCGCTTATGGCTTGAATTACCCAAATTACTTGTTTTTTCCTTCTGTCAATCAGGCGTATGCAGTGGGTTTTGTCGGGCTTAAAGCACAATATAGTATTTCCTCACTTTACCACAATAAGAGCAAAATCGCTGCTGGCAAACTAAGGGTTAGAGAACTGGAGCTGCAGCAGCAGGCAACCGCGGATAATATTACCACCGATGTCAAATCGTACTACATCAAATATATAGAGGCGCTCAACCGCATTTCGGTCAATCAGCGTTCTGTGGAACAATCACAGGTCAATTACCGCATCGTTACCGCTAAATATTTCAATCAACTTGCTTTGCTCACAGATCTCCTCGATGCCGATAACCTGCTTCAGGAATCAAGGTTCAATCTTATCAAGGCCCAAACAGACGCACTCACCATTTACTATCACCTTTTATATACCAGCGGCAATTTGTAATTAACGCCTTTGACATGAAAAAGAAAATCAAAAGATCCATCCGGGAAATATCGTTATCACGATCATTGCCATCTTCGTCGTTCTCACCGGCATATTTTATTTCGTTCAATATCGGGGGTTTAGCCAGCATTACGAAGAAACCAACGATGCCCAAGTAGATTCTTACATCAACCCTGTATCCGCTCGGGCAGGTGGCTACATAGAACATGTTAAGTTCGAGGAGCATCAACTGGTTAAGCGGGGCGACACCCTGGTCATTCTGGATGACCGGGAATACAAAGCGCAACTGGATGCAGCTGAGGCCGCAATGGAAGATGCACAAGCGCAGCTTACGGTTTTATCAGCCGGCATTCATTCATCTGAATTGAGCACTGACGTCAATAAGGACCAGATCAAAGGCGCTCAGGCCAGGTACGTGCAGCAAAAGCAGGATATCAGGCGATATAAAAACCTGGTCAAAGAAGAAGCTGCTACGGGTTCTGACCTGGAACAGGTTCAGGCTCGTTACGACGTTGCGGCCAGTGATTACAGCGCTGCACAAAACAGCTTGAGGACAAATCAGGCACGGGTGGCCGAATTAAAAACACATTTTGCTCTGGTTAAAGCGGACATCAAACGCAAACAGGCTGCGCTGGATCTGGCAAGGTTAAATTTATCCTACACGATCATCAGGGCTCCTTACTCAGGAAGGTTGGGCCGGAAAAATATTTTGGAAGGCCAGCAGATCCAACCCGGACAACCCCTAGTCAGCATTATCAACGAAGATCACAAATGGATTACCGCAAATTATAAGGAAACGCAGGTCGAGGGCATGTATGTCGGTCAGCCGGTCGACATCAGGGTTGACGCCATAGGCGGCAAAGTATTTAAAGGAAGGATCGAGGCGATAGCCGGTTCGACAGGCTCCCGGTTCTCCCTTTTACCGGCTGATAATTCGACCGGGAATTTTGTTAAGATCATTCAACGGGTGCCTGTAAAGATTGTCTTTGATATTAAGGACACCAATCAGTTTATATCAGGAATGAATGTGACCGTATCAGTTAAAAAGAAAGCGTGATGAGGAAGCCCATGTATTTCAAGGATTGGATCAATGACTGGCAATGGGGCGTTCGGATCGCCTTATTCCTCATTTTGCTGGTTTCGCTCATGCAGTTCGGGATGTTTTCGCTTACCCAGAATTATATGGTCGCTTACCTGGGTGCACAGCCTGAAGATATTTCATTTGCGCTCCTATTGTGCTACGCGGGTATCATCTCGATACTGCCGGTTCAATTTCGGTTCTTGAAGTATTTTGAAACAAGGAGCTATTTGATCACTAATATCTTGCTGGCCATCCTGCTGAACTGCTTATGTTTGAATTGTCAGGACATCCATATCTTTTTTATCATTCGGTTTTTGCAGGGTATTTTAGTTGGTAATACAGCTGCTTGTGCCCTCATTCTGATTTTTACCCGTTTGGAAAGCGAACGCGCACAGGCCGTAGGGTCGGCGGTGTTTTACGGCACTATCCTCGCTAATACTGTATTGATAGGATTAGTTGCGGCCGCAGTAGTGATCTCAGCCGATTGGAAAGTTAGTTATTATTACTTGATTGGTTTTCAGATCCTCACACTCCTGATCTGTCTATTCGCCCTACGCGCTACGTCAGGGCATAAACCCTATCCCTTATACCAGATTGATTGGGCCGGATTTACGATATTCTCCTGCACAGCCGTAGCTTTTGTCTATACCATCGTTTACGGTTCAAAATATTATTGGTTCGCAGACCCGCGAATAGGGCTGAGCACCTTGATTGCTGTGTGCGGTGCAGTACTATTTTTCTACCGCCAGGCAATTATTAAAAGGCCGTTGATTCATATAAAAGCCTTTAAATACCCCAATTTTTTGATTGGACTATGCCTGCTGGCCATTTACTACGGGAGTAAAGACAGTATTAATCTGGTTTATAATTATGCCGGAGGTATCCTGAAATGGAGCGCCTTACAAGTGATCACTTTAGGGTTGTGTAATGTAGGCGCGATAGTAATTTCACTGATCGTCTCCACACAACTCACTTTGGCCAAACGCCATTCTACCAAGGGCTTTCTGGTGATTGGCTTTCTGCTGATGGTTGGATACAATCTTTGGATGTGTTTTATAATGACCCCTGACCTGTCCTTTACAGACCTGCTGTTTCCGGTTACGCTACAAGGAGCCGCTTCCGGATTTTTGTTTGTACCCATTATCATTTTCACGGTATCTTCTTTACCTGCGGAAACAGGTACGACCGGGCTGGTGGTCGCCGCTTACGCCCGCTTTACAGCATCCTCTAATTCAGTTGCTGGCTATTATAATCTGCAGTTATATTTCAACCAGCACTTTAAGGAAGGCTTTATTGGCTACCTGACCGCTGATAATGTAATTACCGCGGACCGAATCAAAGATTACAAAGCGTTATATATAGCTAAAGGATTTTCAGCAGATCAGGCTTCGGCGCTGGCTAATGGCGCGCTCGGTCAGAGCCTTGCCCAGCAAACGCAGTTGCTCACTAATCGGGCTGTATTCCTAACCATTGCCTTACTGCTTTTTGGTGTGGCGATGCTCATCCTAATGATACCGGCCATTAATAAAACTTTCTTACACTGGAATCGGCGCATGGTGGTGCCATCTGGTAATCTATAGCACATTTAGATATTTACAGGAAATCAATTAATCACATTATTTAAATTTAATCATTATGAAAATCACAGCAGCTGTCGTTAAAGCACAAGGCAGCAATTTTGAACTAACTAAAGTAATTTTAGACCAGCCAAAGTCCGACGAAGTATTGGTCAGAATTATAGCGACCGGCATTTGCCATACCGATATGGTCGCGCGAGATTTTGTAATGGGTTCACCCAACTTTCCTGTGATCCTGGGCCACGAAGGCTCAGGCGTTATTGAAAGTATTGGCGATGATGTGCATCACCTAAATGTGGGTGACCACGTGGTACTTACTTACGGTTATTGCGGGGAATGCGAGATCTGTCGCTCGGGCACCCCGGCATACTGTTATGAATTCTTTCCCCGGAACTTCTCAGGTGCCCGTATAGACGGAACGCATAACCACCATTACCCTGATGGCAAAGTGATCAATGATAACTTCTTTTCACAATCATCCTTTGCTACCTATGCAATTGCCCATAAGAATAATGTGATCGCAGTACCTAAAGACGCGCCGCTGGAAATTTTAGGTCCTTTAGGCTGTGGTATACAAACCGGTGCAGGGGCTGTGATCAATTCCTTGAAGGTAAAGATCGGTAGTTCTATCGTCATTACCGGTACCGGTGCAGTAGGTTTAGCTGCTTTAATGGCAGCAAAGGCTTCTTCAGCCACCGTAATTATTGCGGTTGACATCAACGAAGAACGTTTGAACTTTTCCAGGGAACTGGGTGCAACGCATACCATCAACAGTTTGACCGAAGATGTGCAAAAACGCATTCGGGAGATCCTGCCTAACGGTGTACAATATGGAATTGATACAACCGGAAGAAACGAAGTGATCAATAATGTGTTGTCGAGCCTGGCTCCTGTTGGCGAGATGGTTTGCATCGGTGTTGCGCGTAAGCCATTAGAGTTAGAAACCAATATCTTTCTGACGAAAGGTTATAAAATCAGATGGATCAACCAGGGAGACAGTGTTCCGCAGGAATTCATTCCAAAACTGATCCACATGTATCAGCTTGGCCAGTTTCCTTTTGACAAACTCATCAAGAAATACGCTTTCCAGGATATTAATGAGGCAGTTGAGGATTCGGAAAAAGGCAGAACGATTAAATCTGTCCTGATCATCGGCAATCAAGAGTACTAATTGAACAAGCTAAGAATATATACTTTTTGGTTGGATATATTCTTAGCTTGATAAAAAGTAAACGATAAATGAAAGTGTTAAGAATTATAATGGTGTTGTCAATGATGAATACCGTAAAAGGATACGCCCAGGAAGTAATTAAACTTTATAATGGGAAAGCTCCCGGTTCCGAGCAATGGAAGTGGGAGGAAAAACCTTAACGGATCCTTCAACCGGGAATCGCACCGTTATCAACGTGAGTGATCCAACGTTAACGGTTTATCGTCCGAATCCGGCGCATAATAACGGGAGTGCGGTCATCATTTGCCCAGGCGGCGCGTTCCATGTGCTGGATATGGATAATGAAGGATACCGGGTTGCAAAAATTTTAGCAGAAAAAGGCTTTACCGCCTTTGTGCTTAAGTATAGGATATTACAGCTGGATCCCAAGGATCCATTTGCCGGAATGGAAGAAAAGATGAAAGATTTCAAAAAGTTTGTATCGGTCATGGATGCGGATGTGCCACTTGCTATCGGTGACGGCAAGGCGGCTATGGCATTTGTTAAAGATCATGCATAGAATTATAACATTGATCCGTCTAAAGTCGGCATCATTGGGTTCTCGGCCGGTGGAACAGTTGCCGCAGGGTTGCCTACTCGAAAAATGAAAATGACCATGCGGCCTTCGTCGCTACGCTTTATCCTTATCTCCATCCTTTCACCGGCATGGAAGCGCCCTCCGGCGCGGCACCATTATTTATTGCGGTGGCCCAAGACGATACGTTCAAACTTGACCAGGACTGCCTTTTGTTCTATAAAGATTGGAAAAACAAATCAAACAGTGCTGAACTTCATATTTATGCCAAAGGCAGTCATGGATTCGGTACAAAAATACAACACCTTCCGGTAGACTACTGGATGGACCGGTTTTCCGACTGGCTCGGTTTTCTTGGTTATCAGATCAATTCATCAAATTAACATTATAACAAATGAAAAATGTAATCGGCATTCTCGCAGGCAGCCTGCGTAGAGAGTCTTACTCTAAAAAATTAGCGAATGCTTTATTGAGCATGGCGCCTGACAGAACTAGAGTTTCGAATCATATCACTGGCTGATATTCCCATCTATAATCAGGATTTTGACGATCATCCTGGGGTTCCCAAAGCTGTAACGGCTTTTAGAAAAGAAATGGAACAGGTGGATGGGATTATTTTTATTACGCCCGAATATAACCGGTCAGTGCCTGCCGTCTTAAAAAATGCTTTGGATGTAGGCTCAAGACCTTATGGCAAAAGTGTATGGAACGCCAAGCCTGCAGCCGTTTTTAGCAACTCGCCCAGCAACCTATCTGCTTTTGGGGCTAATCACCATTTAAGGCAAAGCCTGGTATTTTTGAATGTTCCAACCATGCAACAGCCCGAGGTTTATTTGCCGAAAGTAAACGAGCTGTTTGATGAAAGTGGTAATTTAAAAGAAGGAAGCACCAAAGACTTTTTGCAGAAGGCAGTAAATGCGTACGTGGAATGGTTTAACAAAAAAATATTTAAAAGATGGAAAAATTAGAATATAGATCGGCAGCTTCACATGCCGAAGCGGGAAACGCTCCAGCTATGAAAGTAAAATTGTTAAGCGCTGCGGCAAATGCTACAACTTATATAATCAGTTTTTTTAAGGGCGACGAAGTGGTATCCGGTTTAGCAGGGTTCGCTTTGGAATATGGCGTAAAAAGCGCCCACTTTCAAGGTATCGGTAGTGCATTCAGCGTTGAACTGGGTTGGTTCGACTTTGATCGCCTTGAATATGAAGTAATTAAGGTTGGCATTGCAGAAGTAACATCCTTAAACGGAAACATTACTTGGTATCAGGACAAACCGGTAGTACATGCACATGCCACAGCTTCAGAACGAGGTGGTTTGGTAAAAGGAGGGCATTTATTGACTATGAATGTCGGGCCAACTGTAGAAGTGATAGTAACGGTTGAACCAACATTACTGAACAAAAAACTGAATCCGGAATTTAACGCAACGATGATTGATTATGATCTGTAATACGAGAGATCAGATGACACGATTGTATTACATGGACAAACCCATACCCACAAAGTGGATATGGGCTTTAAGATGTGTATGTAGCCGATTTTCTTTTGGTAATTAAAAATGTACCAGTTAAGTTATTGAGGTTGTTGCCTGGTAGGGCATTATTGAAAAAGTTGTTTTCTGATCCGGCTTAAGCTTTCCGGTGTTATCCCCAAAAAGGACGCGATATAAATAAGGGGTATCCTTGCAGCGATTTGCGGAAAATCCTGCAGAAGCTGCCGATAACGGTCTTCTGCATTGGAACTCACGGTCAGATTTAGTCTCTGCTGCAGGCTCACATAAGCCCGTTGAAACAATTGGCGAAAATACCGTTCCAGGGCAGGGATCTGCTCGTAGAGTAGTTCGAGTTCGTGATGTGGCAATAACCAGACTTCGCTATCTTCAATTGCTTCTATGTTAATATTACCCGCCGCCTTTGTGACAAAACTATAAAGATCCGCTATCCAGTGTTCCTCTATAGCCAATTGGATCACATGTTCCACACCGTCCTTGTCAACAGTAAAAGAACGCAGTGCTCCTTTTTCAACAAAATAAATATACCGGCTTTTATCCCCTTCGGATAAGAGTGTCCTTCTCTTCTTAACGAATTTCTTGCTGAGGACCTGTTCTATCAGTCCAAAATCAGCTTCCGTGATCCTGGCGTATTTATTGAAATTATGAAACAATTGAACAGATAACATTTTCGGAATAATTTCCGAAAGTTAGTGAGATTTAGCCAGTATCCAATTACTAACGTCTTCCAGTTCCTGGTTACCAACCGTATGCGGCATCGCATACTCATGATAAGTAATATGATCAGACAATGGGCGCAGGTAAGATAGCGCGTCATGGGCATATTGGATAGGCAAAACCTGGTCGTTTGTTCCGTGTGCAATAAATATCTGCAAACTTTCTAATTCTTCTTTTGATCGGATCAATGGCTTTACCTCGGGCAACAGCCTGCTGCTTAAAATGAATATGCCGTTTACCTTCTTAGGGAAGGTGAGGCCGACACTGTAAGACATGATGCCGCCCTGGCTAAAACCACCCAGGAATACTTTATCAGCGTCAAGTTCATATTTGTCAATTAGCTGGCTGATAAAGGTGTTAATTACCAGGCGGCTTTTTTCTGCCTGCTCAGGGTTAATTACCCGCTCTCCATTGCTAAAACCTAACTCAAACCAAGTGTATTTGCCGGGCGAAACCGTGTAAGGCGCTCTGGCCGAAACAATAACAAAACCAGCCGGAAATTCACCAGCCAACCTAAAAAGATCATCTTCATTACTGCCAATGCCATGCAGCAACAGGATCAAACCCGGTTTTTTTGCTGATTTTACCGGTTGATGTGCTTTATAAATGAGCATGAGCTCTTCACCCTTAAGAGCGTTTGTTTTATTTTCCATTGTGTTTTTCTTTAATAATTGTTATCCGGCCTGAAAACAGCGCATACTTAAACTGCCAAACTGGTAGCCTTCATAAATCGGTTTGATCTCATCCTTCTTGCCGATCAATCCCAACGCATACATGAGCGGCAGGTAGTGGTCATTCGTCGGAACAGAGAGCCTTGCTGCAGTTCCGGCTTTTTCGTAATTGATCAGCGCTTCGAAATTCCTGTTTTCTAACTGATTTTTAACAAACTGGTCAAATTCTACATTCCAGTCGTACGGTTTGGCGTTAATCTCGCGCCAGTCGATCATCCGCAGGTTGTGGACAATATTGCCGCTGCAGAGGATCAGTACGCCTTTGCGGCGCAGTTCTTTTAACTGTTCTCCCAATTGATAATGAAATGCCGCTGGCTTGGAATAGTCCATGCTCATTTCAAAAACCGGCACATCGGCATCCGGCCAGATAAATTTCAACACCGTCCAGGCGCCATGATCGAGGCCCATTTCGTGATCTTCTATTACATCGGTAATGGAAACCATCGATTTCAATTCACGCGCCAGTTCTGGATGTCCCTTTGGTTCATATCTTACCTCAAACAATTCTTTGGCAAATCCGCCAAAGTCATGGATCGTACGAGGCATTGGGTTCACACTAACATAGGTGCCTATGGTTTCCCAATGCGCCGATATGACCAATACTGCGCTCGGTTTATCGATTGTCCTGCCTAATTTGGTCAACGTTTGGGTAAAATCATTATCCCATAATGCATTCATGGGGTGGCCGTGGCCAATAAACAGCATCGGCATCGTTTTCTCCCTTAGCGGGAAAGTTCCGGCGATATTCGCCAATTCCTGCAGTTTCATTGTATTCTTTTAAGCAGGCATACCTGATGTATGCCTGCAATTGTTAATATTATTTACCTAAACCGATTTGGTCCATAAAGGTCTTGTTATCCCAAAACAAGTGTTCTTCAATCATAACACCATCTTTCCAGATTCCAATAGTAGCCATTGGGAAATCGAATTTTTTGCCGGTTGGCTGGATAAATTTACCATTGCCAATTGGCATTGGCTTAGTAAATGTGCCCTGGAATACACCTGTAACAGCTGTAAAGTTACCAGATCCGAAACGGATGGGATGCTGTTTGATACGGGTATCAGGCGCATAAACAAATAAGGCTTTCATGTCTTCGATATGTTTGGCCAAACCCGTAGTGATGTGCCCATCGGGCCAGAATACTTTGATGTATTTACCGTGGCTTTCATGAAAGCGGGCCCATTGTTGGCCGCTGAATACTGTATAGTCTAAGGTGTCAAAAGTTTTCAGGTGTTTCTGTACCAGGGCATCGGCTGCTGTCAATTGTTTTAATTGAGCCTGCATTTTAGCAACCTCTTGTTTGGTTTGTGCTTTTGTAGATAAGGTACTGGTGCCGATAAAGGCCAAAAGCGCGATGGCTATTTTTGTGAAATTTTTCATTTTATAAGTATTTAATTACAATACAAAGTTGCGGTATCGTAATTGGGAAACACTTGACGTGTGGTAAGAAATTATCTTAATCTATGTTAAGAATATCTGCCTATCGATGTCCGGAGTGTTTGATGGAATTAAGATTAAAAGTCCATTGCCATTATTACTGATTTGCTGCTAACATTGAAAAATAACTCCTATTATTGCCAAGTTATCCACACCTTAGGGTAACAGGACAGTATTAAAAATGGCCTAAATTTAGGTCAAAAAGTTTGCTTTTAATTTGGTACTAAAATTTCATAACTTACTGATAATCAACATCTGATTACTTTTTGTATCGGTACATACTTTGTATTCTTAATACAGGCAATATATTCTTCAATATTGATTATCCTGGGCCCTTTTTCGGTCGCAGTAAGTATTTTACCGGCATTTAGAGATAGTTTTACTACTTGGATAGCCCGGTTCGTTTCCGTTAATTTATATAGTGCAATCGCTTATCTTATAATGTGGCTATGTGCTTATATACAGCAATACGCCATGACTGCCGAAATTAGCAGATATCAGCTTGTTTTGCACGGTAGCGGTACGGCTAACAAGATGGCTGAATTAGCCGTATTTGCAGGCAATGGTATTCTTTCCTTTGGTACAGTAATTATTACTTTTCTTATAGGTGCAATATGTATGTTCACAGTTCCGAGCATCTCTACTTGGATTATCTCAACCTCTGGCATCAGCTCTGCTGTTTCTACAGCTGGCAGAACTTCTGGTATGATAACAGGATTGGCAAAGACAGCCACTGGACAATTCTTATGAATCTTATTACACTATTCCCGAAAAGTCGTTTGCCAGTTAGGCAAACGACTTTTTATTTTCACGGTTCTTAAAAACTGTAGAGGTTCGATTCCTTTCTTCGCTGAGCCAATACATGTTTTCGAAGCAAAATTTAGCCCGTAAAGGACAAATACCGAAAAGCTTTTTTGGATGATTTGAAACGACTCTCCAGCTAAGAAAAAGGTCAACGACATTAATGTCGTCGACCTTTGAACTTTTTATATACAACTGCTCTTGCTTACTAACATTGGGCTTGAACCGAGTTTCCCGGACTACTTTTCTTTTCAAAGAAAAGTAGCAAAAGAAACCTAAGCCTATATAGCTTTCTTTAAGTTAATAATGGGTATTATTGAGATAACGATTGAGGTGGCGGGTTAGGGTACGTAATTAAAAATTTATGGTAATGAAAGGCTCGGCGACAACAAGTATTGATTCTGAAGGGAAAAAACTAAAATTCACGGTAGAAGACCGACTTAGGCATTACGATTCCGAAATTCCTGATGATAATCAACACCATTATATACAATTTTCCGAGAATTCTCGTCCGGGAGCTGTTACTGAAGCCGCCTTTATGATTATAGAACATTTTTTCAAGGATTATCAACCCAGAAATAAGTGGAGAAAAGAACAACGACTTTTTACAGTTTCTCAGGTAGATGATAAAAACGCATTACACATTTCGGGACAATTCAATTATCTCAAAGTAGCGGCGTCGATACGCGAACATGGTGATTTTGACCCTTATCGTTTCGGTTTGCTTGCCATGGAGTGCCAATGGATGGATTTTACATTGGATATGTCTTTTAACGTGCAATTTCGTGGTGCAAAAAAGAGGACCGCGTGCTTCAGATTGTGGATGGCACACCGCAGCAATTTTATGGGCCAAATTATCCGATCAAGCCAAGGCTAGATAGAGAAGGTCGTTCGTTTAGTACGATGCTGCCAATCATGTTGAAAAGGATCATTCGCACCCGAAAAAGTTTGATCAACAACTCCAATCTATCATTGACGCCTGATTACTTTCTCGACTTTAGAGCGCTCGTCAGCGATGTAATTTCTGCTGTTGAAATCACGTTAAACCAAGTCTATATTAAAGCGGAGTATGATCCTTTACCCGGTTGGAAATTTGACCCAGGGCGTTTAGGAGTGCGCCACGGCCGTCGGTTCCAGGATAAGCTAAAATGGATTTATCAGATTTCAGGAAATACATTAAGTGCAGAATTGTATCTACCAGCCTGTAACAGGTTGCGCAGTTTACGTAATCATCTAATGCATTTCGATCCGCCTTCTCTCACTGTTACTCTCGAGGAATTGACTGGCTGGTTTACTGATATGATTGACATCGGATACTTGATTATTGCCATTAGACGGGCTATGAAGTTGCAATTGTCCTACGATTTAGTTAACTATATTTTACAGCGGGAAGCTGTATTTATACCGGAGTATGATTTTAATGGCCGAACTCCGTTGCCAGAAGACGGCTCGACAGGGTATCGTTCCAGTATATGGCCAATAGTTAAGTGAACAAAAACTATTACAAGAATTTTAAAATTTTATCGCCTTAAATTAAAACTTTGCCTTGCGTGCTTCAAAAGGCACTGTTATCATCCGTTCACTAAGTTCGTTAACTTCATGTATAACAAAAAATTGAGGAGGTTACTCAAAATCGTAGGTTAACGTCAGATCGATGAATTGTTCGGTTTTAATGAACTTATCGTATTTTTTCTTCAATTCTTTGTACTCTTTATCTTCTTCGTTGATTTGACCGCGCTGGATTGTATAATGTCTTAAAAAGTGCTTAATACAAGAAAGAATTTATTGAAGCATTTCGTGGTTCAGAAGGTGTGTTTCTGATGACACCGGGCATTATTCCACTGGCCACTCATGAGTTAGCGTTAGGCAAGCAATTAGCCGATGCTGCCGTTGAAGCCGGGGTACCGCATATTATCTTCAGCAGCCTTGAAAATGTAGATAAGATTACAAGGTGGTAAAATGTTTGCTCCGCACTTTACAGATAAAGCCAGGATCGAAGAATATATTCGTACGTTACCGGTTAAAAGCTCATTTATTTATATGGCTTTCTTTTACACCAACCTCATTGAATTTTATACACCCGTTATTAAAAACGATACGCTGGTATTCCCGATTTACTCACCCAAAGATTTTCGGGCCCCTTTTGTTGATCCCCTCACGGCTACAGGCCCTGCGATCCTAGAGATTTTTTCTCACCCTGATCTATATGCAAGAAAATCATTACCTGTTGTCGGCGAAATGATCACACCCGGGGAGATGGTAGATACCTTTACAAGGGTAACGGGCAAAAAGGCTATATATGAAACTGCTTTTACACGGGAGGGGCTGCTACAGCATTTCCCGGAGTTCAGTTCAAATGAAGGGCTTGTACGGGAGATTTTAGGGATGGTAGCCTATGCCGTCGAATATGGATATTTCCAAAAAGACCGGGACCTGACCTGGAGCAGGCAAATTAACCCGGACGCGCTCAATTGGGAACAGTTCCTGCGCACAACACAATGGCAGGGTCAAAGGCTGTCCTTCTGATCTGCCTACCCCTTTTACCTGGCTGATATTGGCAGGTCTTTTAATAGGGAATAAAAGTCCTGCTTTTTATCTATGCGGAAAGATTAAGCTTATCTTTTTCTTAAAGCGTTGCTGCATTATGCCATGCCCCAATCGATCAATTTTATCACTATTTACTATTCATTACTTTAAAAACATTCCAGATGATCCTTTGCAGGATCGTTGCGTCCTGTGTAATGACCTCCGCATCCGCAACCATCCCCTGCTTAAGATGGACTGTTTTTTTCATATCCGAGCCATTTTTAATTTTGAAATCTACCCTTGAAACAAACACGCTGTCTTTAAAAGGAACATCTGCAATGTAGCTTATCTTTCCCCGGATCATCCCGTATTCCTCAAAGTGATAGCTTTTAAGCTTGATCAATACTTCCTGCCCCTCCCTGACCTTACCCATGTTATCCTGGGGAATGGCCATTTGACCAAAGAAGGCTTCATTCCCTGGATTAATATTAAAAATTTCCTGCCCTGTATTAACTACTTGATTTTCCTGTACAATTCCGGCATAGGAGAGCCTCCCGGCCTGTGATGCGGTTAGAATGTATTTACTTTTCCAGTCTTCAGCCTGACTAATTAAACTATTGAGCGCCTGTAAAAATTTAGCCTTTTCTTCCCTGATCTGGTTATCCAGCTCAAGGATCTCTTTTTGTTTAGCTGAATAATTGGTGTTAGCAGCGATCAGGGACGATCCGGTTTGCACCAGCGGCGATTTCTGGGCCAGGTATTTGCTTTCCTGTTGCCTTAGTTCTGCAGGGGTTTCTACTCTTTCCTGCGCCAGTTTTTTATGCATTTGGTAATCATCATCCGCAATTACCAAATTGCGTTGCTGAATTTGTTTTTGCTGATTTAATTGTTGTATTTGTCCGGCCAGGTTTGATAAATCATTTCGCAGGAAAGCTTTCTTTTTTAAATAAAATCCATCATTAATAGCGGATTTATAATTTAAATATTCCTGGTAAAAAACCTGGTACGAAGACTGTAATTCACCTAACCGGATATTATCAGACTGTGAAAAAAGTACCTGGTTGACAGGCTCTCCCTGGAGCACCTGGCTTTGCAGTTCTTTTAAATTTAATGCCAGGCTCCATATTTTGTCATGATCAGCTGTACTTTCAATGTATGCCAAAGCTTGTCCGCTTACAACAGCCGTGTTTTCTTTAACCAACAACTTTATCAGTTTGCCGGATATTTTAGCGACAACCGGTTTGGGGGAGTTGGGCGATTCTATTTTAAGCTGTGTTTTGACGATATCCGGGTATTTTATTATAGCCGACAAAGAAATCACCAGGATCAGGACACCGCCAAACAGCATAATGCCCCAGCGCAATATCCATGATGGTACGGTAGTAATAATATCCTGCATGGCATCGGTATGCCTGGCTTGTCCATTGCTATTGCTGTAAGTAGTTGGCATGCTTTTAGCTTTTATTCCGGTAATTAAAGTTTTTTTGTCTGTGTCCCCCTACGGTTATGTTCCCAGTTCCAATTGGTTCCGGACCAATTTATAATAATCGCCTTTCAGGGCAGTTAACTGGTTATGGGTACCTTGTTCAATAATGCGTCCTTTATCCAAAACAATGATGTTATCGGCATTACTTACCGTGCTTAGGCGATGCGCAACGATGACTACCGTGCGCCCTTCAAAAAAACGGGTCAGGTTATCCATGATCACGCGCTCATTGTTAGCATCCAGTGCATTGGTGGCTTCGTCGAAAAATATATAGTGCGGATCTTTATAAACGGCACGGGCGATCAGCATCCGTTGTCGTTGCCCCTGGCTGATACCATTACCTTCGGCACCTATCATGGTGTTCAGGCCTAAAGGCAGGCCATCTATAAAATCCTGTATGTTGGCCACTTTTACGGCATGCCTTAGTTTAGCTTTATCCGGGTAGTCATCACCAACGGCAATATTGCGTTCTATGGTATCTGAAAAAATAAAACCATCCTGCATGACTACGCCACATTGACCACGCCAGGTCTTAAACGCGATATTACCAATCTGCTGTCCGCCAACCTTGATATCACCTTTTTGAGGTTCGTAGAAGCGCAGGAGCAGTTTTATTATAGTCGTCTTGCCGCTGCCGCTCATACCTACAATGGCTGTAGTTTTACCATGAGGAATAACTAATTCAATATTTTCCAGTACCGGTTCATTCCCGGCACCGGGATAGCTGAATGTAAGATTATTAAGCGTTAAGCTTTTGTTTTCCGGCAAAGTGTGGCTCCATTCTTTACCTACAGGCTCCTCATCGTCCATCTGGTGAATTTCGTTCAAGCGCTCCAGGCTGATCTTGGCATCCTGGAAGCCCTGTATAAATCCCAACAACTGCTCTATAGGGCTGCTGAGCTGGCCTACAATGCTTTGTACAGCAACCATAGCCCCTAAGGTCAGGTTACCGCTGATCACTGCCTGCGCACTTAGAAAAGTGATCAAAATGTTCTTCCCTTCGTTGATGAATGTTGCTCCGCCTTGCTGATATTGGCTGAGTGCAAGGGATTTTACACTGAACTTAAATAACCGGGCCTGGATATGTTCCCATTCCCAGCGCTTCTGTTGTTCACAGTTGTTTAGTTTAATTTCCTGCATACCACCGATCAGTTGCACTATACTGCCCTGATTTTTGGCCGATACCTCGAAGCTCTTATAATTAAGAGCCCTGCGCCGTTTTAAAAATAGGGTTATCCATATTGTATATAACGTACTGCTGACTGCGAAAACGAAAAATATGGTTGCGTTGTAATATGCCAGCACGACCGAAAAAACAAGCAGGTTAAACATGGAGAATAGTGTACTCAAGGTAGAGCCGGTTAAAAACCCCTCTATTTTTTTGGTCGCTCATCCGCTGCATGATGTCACCGGTCATTTTGGTATCGAAATAACCAATGGGCAGTTTCATCAATTTGATCAGAAAATCAGTAAGGATGGAGATATTGACACGGGTACTGATATGCAGTAATATCCATGAGCGGATAAAGTCCACACTGACGCGGCCAATAATCAGCGCAATTTGCGCGAAAAGAACGATGTATATAAAATTAAGATTGCGTGTATTGATGCCGATATCGACAATAGACTGGGTTAGAAATGGAGCGATTAGCTGTAACATACTTCCTATACCGAGCCCAAAAAATAACTGGATGACCAGTTTTCGGTAGGTGATCAGATAACGCAATAGGAACGACCATCGTACTTCGTTACCTTTTTCATTTTCCTGTTCATAAAAATCAGGCGTAGGGGATAATAAAAGCACAATGCCACTCCCGGCATCACTTTGCCAGTTCCTGTTAAAGTCGGCTTCATTAAGCACGACCATACCATCAGCGGGATCGGCCAGGTAATACTTATGCTTCTTTATATTGTACAATACCACAAAATGATTCTGCCGCCAGTGCAGGATACAGGGCAGCTCTGCATCTTTCAGCTGGGCGGCATTGAGTTTAACCCCCATGGAACGGAAGCCGATTTTTTCAGCGGCGTCGCTGATGCCCAATAAAGAAACACCTTCTTTATTGATCTCACAAAGCCGCCTGAGCGTTTGGACGGTAAAATTCCGGCCATAGTGCCTGGCAATCATGCGCAGGCAGGTCGGCCCGCAGTCCATCTGGTCCGGTTGTTTATAAAATTGAAAACGCATATTAGTTTAGGTGTTGTTGGAGCTCCTTTTCAAAAGCATCCTTATCTTGCGGGTACGGCATCGCCAGATTTAGCAGTTGCCCCGACCTGGATAGTAATATATACCTGGGGATCGCATTGATCATTAGCCTTTTAAAAAATACATTTTCGAAGCCACCTGCCGCGTGGAGTTGTAATAGGCCATTACTATTATTACCGAGCAGCCAGTGATCCCATTTTGATTTTAATTGATCGGCTGAAATAGAGATAAATTGTACCCTGTCCTTGTATTTCGTAGCGATCTCCCATAAAAAAGGTTCCTGCTTTCTGCATGGAATACACCATGTTGCCCAGCAATCCACCACAATCAGATCTTTATTTAGAAGCGTCTGAAGTTTAAGGTTTTCGCCTTGCGCGGTTTCAAAATTCAAATTGAGGACTTCGGTGGGGGCTAAGTTTCCGGACTTTAAAATTAAAGTCCTTAATGAGTCCGTGTATCTGTTGACCCCGGCTAAGGAGCTTCCATGGTCGTATTCCCTGTACAGGAGCTCGAAGGTATTTACTGAATTAATTTGAGTAGCAAGCCGCATCAGTGAAGCTAATAAATATCCTTGCGAATAGCCTCTGAGGTTTCTGACAGCGTAGTCGGACCTGTTAAGCAAGTAGGCGCTATCCGGCTTCTCCCTAAATGATCTTGACGGAGGTGTTATTAGGCCCGAATAAACATAACTGAACACCACGCCACGATAAGCGGCTATATTTTCAAACAAATCTTTATTATTCAGGCCCCGGCCTATTTTTTTATCGTATCCCGTAACGCATCAGGATATGATCCAAGCAGGGAAGCATCCCAGTTCAGAAGCGGGTCCAGCAAATCATTATAATAGCTATATTGAATTTCTTTCAAAGCATAGTACTTAAGCTTGGCGGGCATTCGGGTTTGGGAGATAAAACTTTTATAAAACTTAACCCGGTCAAAGTAAACTGCATTAACCTTTGAAAGGTATTTATCAAGCTGATGATTCATTTCCTTAAAAGAATAGTGGCCTCCTCCACTGTGCAGGTCCCCATGCAAATAAGCTAAAGTGTCAAAGAAGCCCATGTACTTATACTTTGGGGGGTATTTGATAATATAGAATTTGGTGCTGCTTACCGAATCGTTTAAATAAAGAAGATTTTTTTGCACCCGATTGCTTTTTAAATCTGTTTAAGTTCACATTGAGTACAATGGTGTCATGAGTCATTGAAGGATCCAACAAGACTTCGTGACCATAAAAGTCAGTGATAAAAAACGTACCGTACCTATTGATTTTATATTTAATCAGAACGATTTCCTCATTAGCTGAATTAAACAGGATCTTTTTGACCGATGGCACATTCTTTTGCGCGTTTTGTTCAATATTATCATAGTTGTTTTCTACGATTCCCAGCAAATAGTCACTTACGCTGTGAGTGGAACGAATGCTGCTGTCTTTTTCAACAATATACTTGATGATAATATCCGCAGAATAGGCTTTGGAAAAAAACAGCAGCAGAAAGAGGTTTAGAAACAGGTATCGGGCAGTATTTATTCTCATAGGACGACATTAATTCACAGTACCAGAAAAAAGAGGCTTGACGACCAATTTACTGATCGCCAAGCCTGCTTAGTTTAATTATAAATTTTACCCTACAGCACCTGGGCAATCCACGTTGGTGCAGCAGTCATGGCCTTCGCACCATTCGTCGGCTACGGTTTGTTGTATAGTAGCAGAAATAGTGTTGTCCGGGTCATAACTTGAGGTAGGCCAAGTGGCGCAGGATCCGAAATAAGAACAGCTTCCTTGTCCTGTCGGCGGTGGAGCAGTACCGCCTAAAACGTTTTTCATCTCAGCTCTTGTTAATCTACTGAATTGTGACATAAATGTAATGAGGTAATATTGAATAACTGTGCCGAAACCATGCCCCGGCGATTGGGCAACATGTATTTTAAAGTGCATGTTCCTTTACTTGGCCAAAGTATCGCAACGCTTAATCAAGCATGTATTTCAAATTCGGAAGCTGGTACATATCCGGCAGGCGGTAACCATTCAGTAATATTGTCGGCGTCGCAGTAACCTCCGCCATCCGGCACCAGGCCTTTTGTTTACTTATTTTATTGTATTCGAGTTCATTTAGTTCTACAGGGTATTTCTTAGCCCATGCTTCATAATTCTTCTGCTTTTGCCGGTACCAATCGAACAAGGCCCTTTTGACAATTTCCTTATTTGCCAGGCTGCTAAGCGCCATCAGGTGACGACTTACCGGTGTTCGGATATCACTTTCATGATTGCTGGCGGTAAAGACAATCCGGGCCTGGAGATTCTGATTCTGTTCAAGAAGGTCATGTAATTGATTATGCGCCTTGCCGCATGGTGAACAATAGGGATTTGTGATTAGGGTAATGATATTGCCCGCCTCTACATTTCCTAATACAATACTCCAATCTTCGGCAGGCTGCACATATTTGGGTTGATCGGTGAGCAGATTTTTAAATAAGGAAGGATTATATTTGAATTTTTGTAGCTGAAGTTTCAAAGAATGTACCTGTTGTGCCTGCAGCAATAGTGGTTTCAAAAGTTTCCATAACAAAAAAGGCAATAATAACGCGCAGAACAAGTCGATCCATTCTGTATAAGATGGTATAACTGCAGGCCTATGAAAAGATGCAATTAGCGGTATAAATTCCAGCCATAACAAAGCCTGTATGGTGCAACACAATAAACACCATTGCTTAGCAACAGAGGACTGGTAATAAATAGAATAAAATGTATAAGGTAAACTAACAACGTTTAAGGCTAAGAGCATCTGCGATATGGCAACCGATCCGTTTCCGAATATGAATAACAGCCAGGTACCCGTGAAATAGAAAAAGCCTACTTCACTCCAGGTGAGCCCTGTAAATACCTGCGCTGCGTTCGACGAGAGAATGGCATTGCAATTTGTTTTACCGCTTCCCTGGCAAAGTTTTTGTATCAGCGGATTACTGCTATCTATGGACTGAATGAGCAATAGAACGGACGTAAAAAGGCCGGCGCTTTTAAAAAGTGTAAGAGAACCTGATTGCCAGCTTAAATTACTAAAATAAGCGGTATGTAAGCTAAGGAAGGCGCCTAATAAAACCAGCAAACCGGCGACAATCGCGACGGTTTTAAATGAGTTTAAGTTTGTGAAAATACCTGGCGAAATTTTATTTACAGACGGCTCAGCCGTTAAAACCACACCATCGTACATTTTCTTAAAATCATCTGACAATAATGTACGTTTATTCCATTTTTCGTTTGAAATAGTTACTTTTTCTTTATCTACTTGATGAACAATTAAAAAACTGCCCTGGCCATCTCCGTTCGTATGGGCGATAAAAGGCAAGGGGACTAAGGACAGCTGATCGGGAGCCACACGATAAGCGGCGTTGTTAACCTGCAAAGCTTGCAAAACGTCGCTTACAGCTAATAAACTTGGATAATCAGGATGGGTTAGCAATTCTTCGTAAATGGTCTGGGTATTTATCTTAACATTTAATAAGTTAGCAAATTTTGAAATTATGAAGGTGATATTGTCCTTTTTCATGCAGTCGATAAGGTGGTTTAAGTATTTGGGTAAATATTAGTCATCAAATGGCTGTTTTTTTAGCGATCGGATGAATATTTACTTTGACAAAAATGTGAGAATACGGGCTTACCGGTATTCACCATTTAAGTTCGTGATAATGCAAATAGCCGTGGGAAGCAAATTCCACTTTCACAATTACTATCATAATAGTGATGCTAAATGATAGCATTTTTGTTGATAAATATATAACTATAGAAAAGCAGAATTGTCCATATAATATTTGTTTAAGAGAATGGCGGTTCAGGTCTTATTTATTTAGATGGTATTCAAATATGATTACTTTACAGTTTACTTGTTCTAATATAGGTATAATAAATTTATTTGCAAGTGTATTATGTTAATTATTATACAATAAATTAACATGCCAATTACTATTTAAATGCACACAACATGATCTATTTAATAATTATTACAGCTATTTTAATTTAAATCAATATGTAATATTACCAGCCTTTTAAATTAAAATCAAGAAATATATGTCCTTAATTGCTATTTTCCGTTTTCCTATTCGGGCTGATCGGGCTCTCTTCAGCAAGCTATTTTTGTGAGTGTAAAGTTTGGAAAAAGGCCTCTTTCCGAGGCCGTACAGTCGGATAGCGCGGCCAAGCAGGTCCGATGTTTTAAGGAGATTACTGGTCAGCTTATATTGCATTACCTATTAATGCCGTATGGGAATCTCTGATTGGGCAATATTTATAGTCATTTTAATTGTTGCTTACAAAATGTATAGCACTCAATACTTTTGGTTAGATAGGCAAATCGCAAAGCTAATCCGGCATATCAAATCTCTTTGGCGAAAGCGGGATAAACCAGATTTATAACTTTCAAACAATACCTGGGTTTTAGCTTTTCATCTCACCGCAAGCCACAAAAGTTAGCGCCACTAAAAAAGCGTCAAGGGCTTGTAAATGGTGTCGTGTTTAGTTTTTTGGCAGACACCACCCTTGACCCTTTTTTAGCTTGCTGCATCCAGTTGTTAAGCGGGGAAATGAACATTTATGTTAATGGCTATTTGTCGGACTTTATTTATCGGTAGTACAGAAAAACTTGTCAACCTATCGTTCGATTAAGCGCAATTATTGCACCTTAGTTGTTCAAAGAATGAAAGCAAATCACAACTAACCAGCATGAATGATGGTGATGGCCTTGGTTGTTGCAAATATCAGTTGTTCAAAGAATGAAAGCAAATCACAACGCGCTTCGCGCGTTGTGATTTGCTTTCATTGAAATAGCCATTAACCCTTTCGTGTTATAGTGATCTTATTTGTGAGATTTACAGACATCGTTTCACTTATATAGCTTAGAATCAAGCCAATAATTTTGGACTTTAATTCTTTCTTTCAAAGGATCATACATGCTACTAACCTCATCCCATACAGGTGTTTTATCAGCTAGTTCATTAATCACTTGTATTGGGGATTTTCCTTTTAAAGAGCTGTGTGCCCTAAACCAATTATAGTGAAATTGCCATTGTGAAAGCAGATTAGGCAGGTCTGGATTCTTAATATCAACGGTAGAATAAAATTCATCAAGATCGGTTCTTTGGGTTCTTTCAACTTTTCCATTGAGGTGGGGAGATCGTGGTTTTATCGGCCGAAACTTAATGCCGTACTCCATAAGCCTTTCCTGAAATGAATAGGCGAAAAACTCGTTACCTCTATCCGTTTGAATACGTTGTACAGGGAAAGGCATCTGTTCAATTACTGTTTCAAGGAACTTCAATGTATTTGTTGCTGTTCGTCTGGGGAATAGTTCAACAACCTTAAAACGGCTGCAATCATCAATAGCAGTGTATTGATAAAGCTTGCCCGCTATCTTGCAAACATCCATTTGGACTCGGTCGCCGGGTATTGGCCTGTTATACCGATGTAAGCGTTTGCGGTAGTTCCGTCTTAGTTTTAAGTACTGTTTATTATTCTTGATAAGTATCTTATGAATGGTAGCTGTAGACAAAGATCGGTCGTATAAACGCTTCATTTCGTTGGCAATGCTACGGTGACCGAGCTTTCGCTTATCTCTTAAATCAAGAACTCGCTGCTCATCTTCTAAGGTTATCTGAGTGTATATTTTATGTGGTCTTCTGCTGTGTTCATTAAGGCCATCAATACTAAATTCCTTATATCTTTTAATCCATTTTCGAAGTGTTGGACGGCTGATACCGCAACGCATGCAAACAACACCTGCCACGCCAATAGATTCGTAAAGCTTAACCCACTCAAGGCGTTTTTTTACTTCATTGTTCATTGTTGTTATTTATGTTGAAATGTGGTAAAACCAACGGTTTTTCCATCATTTCAACATAAAGTTATGGAAAGGATCTCTATGAATCACACATCTTATTTCAACGGCCTATTTTAGGAGCCCAGTCAAGTCCCTGGTCTAAATCTTCGTCGGGGTTCCTGCCTTTTTTTGATCTTGTTCTTGCCTTTTTGGTTCCTCCTTCCTCAAATTTTGCTGGATCAGTTCTGGTAAGGCAGATTGAAAAAGCTGTTTAACCACAGCAGTCAACTCGTTTTGAATAGGGTGGGCTTTGACAAATTCTTTAATATCAACCTCAAGTATTTCTGCCGTACCTACCGGATCGAGCTTTGCTTCAACGGGAATTTCGACTACAACAACATTTTTCGGCAGTGATTTGATATTGGCCGGGGGATCGTAAACGGTATGTTTTTGCGTATGATAGAAAAAGAGATAGGCTTCGCCTGCACGCCCGGCCTGCATCTGGTGCAATTGGATGCTGTTTCCCGGTGCTTTTGTTTCACGTAACTCGCCCAACCGCAGGTCTATGGTAAAATCTGTTCCATTAATATTAATATGTGGCAACTCACCCGCCAAGCGCTTATTAAGCTGCTCAGCAAATTCCTGCTCCTTTATTTGTTGCTCCATTTGCAACTGCAATTGTTTTTGGGTGGGATATTCACTCTGCATGTCTTTCAGGAAACCTTTAATCTCCTGCTCAGCGGCGTTCCTGGCCTGCATTAAATGAACCGCCTGTTGAACACCCTGGTTAAAACTTGCTGAAAGCTCCGGCGACCATTTCCGGTCAATTTCATCCTGGAACAGCTGCAAGGGATTGGGCGGATTGGTAGCGATCAGATAAACCCCTAACTTAAAGGAACCTTCAACGGGTTCAACGCTACGGCCATACATTTGCAGCCTGTTGTACAATGCGGCAGATTGTACAGTATAAAGGGTGGGCGCAACCATCTCATATTTTTGGTCATGCACTTCCTTGCCGACCATTCTGTCACCTTTCTCCTGGGACTTCATGTCCTCAAAGCGCAGGTGGGTGCCCAACAAACTCAGCCGGGGATGGATAGCCAGCAGCTTAATCTCTACACGGTAGCCCTTTTGTTGAAGTTCATCGATGGTCTTATTCATCTCTGGGCCAGACGAAAACGTTGTTTCCAGTATATAGTTAAGCCGGTTGTCTTCGCAGTAAGCCCTCAAACCATTATTCCAATCCTGGGCGTATTTGGCAGTAAGTGAAGGATAGTAGGATTCAAAGCGGGATTTGATCTCATGGGCGTCAGGGTGATAATCTCTGAACAAGTCTGCATTACAATTAATAATATTACCGCCCAATTCGGCCCTGGCGATTCTTTCTAACTCTGTTTTGCCCGCACCAGGCTGGGCACCTAAGACAATGACCACAGGGCTATCGGATGGTTTAGCAATAGCCGTGTTATCTTCAATAATGATCTGTTGAATTTTGTCAAACCGTTGTTCAGAGCGCGCGTACAAGTTCTTTAAGGACTCGGTTCGGTCTACTCCATACTCTGAACTTAAATCGGGATTTTTTTCTCCGCTAATAAAATAGGACCGTATTTTTCAATGACCTGATCCATCCGCTCCAGGCTGGAAAAATTATCATTGTTGTTTACCGCCTCAATAGCCTCTTTGCGTAAAGCCAGCAATTCCTCGATGCGCTGCTGATCGGGATTGGCCTTTTCAGATTCTTTCATTTTTTCCCGCGAGGCCAGTGCTACCAATCCGTTTAATATAGAGTTAGCGCTTTCAGTTCTGGTATACCAATCGAGCGGATTGCGCGCCTGTACGGTTTTAGCAGGGGGTAATGGCAGGTTTAATTGCCGGTACATTTCAACGTAGGTTTGGTAATCCATCACCACTCTTGTCGGTTCACCGCTTTCGTCTGTCAAAATTTGTGTTTCCATACTCTTATCCATCGTTAATCAAATTTACTAATTTTTTTGGTTGTTTGATAGGGCAGCCGCCAAAACCGCTGCCCTATATTTAATGGGTTCATAGCAGAATTGAATTAACGGACGTGGGTTAAATTCATATAGTGCCAGATCAGCATAATGGTGCCGACCGATGTTACCAGCCCAATCAATCCAAAGACGATCCATGAAAGCACCGCTTTGTATTGCTCAGGCGTTTTTGCATCTGAGAATAGCTGAAGTTTCCGTGTGATCGGGGCCGGGCCTCTGTTGATCGTCTCTCTGATCGCAACAAAGTCTGTAGACATGCTTTTAGTGATGCCTGCAAGCCCGGCAGTAATGGCTTCCTTTACCACGGACAGATCAGGTGCTGGCGCAGTCACTTTCATATTGGCCAGCTTGGTTGCAAATTCTTCTTTTTGCTTCTTGCTTTCAGTGAACAATCGTTCGATCATGGTGTCTTTTTCCTTAATCTCTACTGCCCGGGTTTCCATGTATTTCTGCATTTTTTCTTCATGCTCGAAAATATTTTTGAGCATATCCGTCATAGTCACTTCATCGATTGCTGTTGCTTCATTCTTCATATTATCATTAATTAATGGTTTTACAATTCAATTTTCCTACCTGCTTATGTGGTAGCTTTGATCCTGGCCTAACTTTTTCTTCTTCTTTTTGCTTGGCGTTTCCGGTTCTTCTTCCGGCATATTTTGAAGCAGGCCAGCAAACAATTCGCCGCCAGCTGCCAGGGCTGCCCTTAAATAATGCGTTTCCGGTTCCCGCTTCAAATAGGTTTTCTGCTCTTTTTGCTCATTCTCGCTAATCACTTCCCGTAACTGATCGGCCAAACTTTTGGGTTGTTCCTGCCCATAAGCTTGACGTTGATCGCGGGCCTGGTTTTTAGGCTGCATTTGCTGTACCTGCCGCTGTGTCTGCTCCTGCCGAATTTTCTTTTCGATGTCGGCCAGGCTGTAACCAACCTGGCTGCCTTTGAACCTGACATGCTGCTGATCGGTAAAAGCAATACCTCGCCCAAGTTCCACCTGATAGCCTTTCTGCTCCATGTAGCTTTTGACTTCCTTTACGCTTTTGCATTGCTTAACGGCCTTCGCCAAATGTGCTTTTAAATGTTCCTTGCGTTGATCCACCCGCTGGCTTTGCGCTACCCGCTGCTCTGGTTTCAGGAATTTGTTAGGGCTCAGCACTTTGGTCAAATTGTACGCTTGTTCCATCCGCCTGCAATATTCAGCCATGCGCCGATAACTGTTACTGTCGCTCGCGGTCGGCCCCTCTAAACCGATCCGGTTGGCAACAATATGCAGGTGTTCATGCTCGGTATCGGCATGGGTAATCACTACGTATTGTCTATCTGCAAAATCAAACTCTTTGGCCAGTCCCTCGGCAATATCGATCTTATCCTGTATGCTGAGTTTACCATTGTCGGCCAGGTCAAAACTGATACTGGCGTGGAACACCGGCTTGCTGACATTTGGGTTCAACTGCGCTACCTCTACAAATTGCCGGATCAATTCTTTCTTGTTGCCAAAGCACTGGTTGTAATAAATGACCTCCGCCTGCTTCTTTTCCATTTCCAGCTTTTGCTGTTTCTCATTCTCCTGCAACCGGCCTTCATGCAGGTAGCTCATGCAGCCGCGAAAACTTTTACCTGTAGTGATTTTCCCGATCATGCCAAATAATTTTTAACCTCTTTTACTATACTCTGCAAGCCTCTGACTTCCTGGTTCAACAATGCTCTGTCGAGCGTATTTAAGTCTTCACCCTTGTTCCGCTTCCTGGCGATCTGATTTAAATTGGCCGCCATGTGATTTAGGGTGCCGGTAAATTGCAACACTTCCTTCGGCAAAGTCTTCACGGTTATCCGGCCATTTAATCCTACTTGACGGAGATAAATTGATACGTTTGTCCTGGCGCGTTTGGCATTGGCCTGTATCATCTTTTTCTCTATGATATTACACATCACCGTCAACTGGCAATCTCTTTTTATTTGCGCCTTCGGGCGGCCACCCTTGTTTACTACTCTTACTTTCTGTGTCTCCTTCTCCATTTGACTTACTTTAAAATCCAAGCTGATAAAGCATAAATCTGTCTTAATAAATTCTTTCCTAATCCCCCCAAATGCGATAGCATGAAGGGGAGCCAGCGAGTTTCGGCAGGGCCGAAACATAGCTGGCTCCGCAAAAAACGAAATTGCCGATGCTGCCATGCCGATGCCTTTCATAAGCCCAACCCCCTACTCTGCTGCTGAATTTTGAGATAGGCATTAAGGTCTTTATAGCCGCTATAAAAGCGGCTGGCATCCTCTACATTCGGAATTGTTTGCTTAATGAAAGCCATCTCTTTTGCTGCCGCCTTATCGTGATCCAGGTACAATTTGGCAGCAGGACGTTGTTGCAAAATCTCCAAACTTTTGCCCACAAAGCTGAGTGAATTCAACACCAGGAAATCGCCAGGCATATCGCGGCCATTTAGTGTTAGCAAAGACAGGAAATCTGTAAAGCCTTCAAATACGTGAACCGTGTCTGCTCCTTGATCGATGTAGGTCAGATCTTTGGGGGACGAGGATAATTTAAGCTGTGCATTACGCAGTTCGTAGCCACCCGAGTTGTTTTTAAAGCCGATAGCCAGGTAACGCTGCTCGTTCAATGTAAACAGTACTTCCTTGCACCATGCTTTAGCCGTGTAATAATCTATTGCACGCTCATGTAGGTATTTTACCAATGTCAGGTTTTGCAATTCCCCAGCCTGGATGATCTTTATTTTATGCTCTGGTTCAGCCTCCGTTTCCTTTACCCGCTGGTGAAAACAAAGAGAGCGATCTCCGGCACTTAACCGGCTTAATAATTGTTCTACTGTACATTGATGTAGCCGAATACCCAAGTCTATGAAATTCCCACCGACCCCCATGCCGTGGTCAAACCATGCATTGAGTTGGGTATTAACCTTAAAAGAGGCTGTATTTTCCTCCCGGATCGGAGAGAGATACCAATGGTTAACCCCTTTAATATATTGTGGCCGGAACCCGCATTGTGCCAGATAATCGACTATCGAAATTTGCCTTGCTTCGTCGCAATTCATTTTGCGCATAGGATTAAAGATTTGTTCAAAAATTTGTTGATTAGCTTTTTTTCATCGGCAATACGACGGGTGCACCGCGAGCGAACCTGTGTCGGAGACCGGGCCGGTTACTGCCGCCATTCGGACCGGACGCAATTCGCACGGGAGATGGTCGACTAATGGAGCACCTGTCATTTACGTCGCGCCCTCCGTTTAAACACAAAATCATCCGCCTTTGCAGTTATTTCCTCATAGGTTAGTTTTTTATGGGACATCAGCCACTTGAGAATTTCCTTTCTGGAAAAACGGACACCGCCAGAGGGCATGGCGATATAGGGAATTTTGCCTTTCGACTTTAGTTGGTAGATAGTTTGCCGGGCGTATCCGGTAGTTTTTTCTGCCACTTCGTAGCCACCAATTTCGTCGTCATCCTCGGACGTCTGTACCGGTGCGGCAGGAATTGGAGTGGACTCTTTTAGAATGGTAATGAGATCGGAAACCTTCAGATCTATTACACGGGTGTTTTCATTTATGTTCATTTGCATTCCGTATTGATTTCGGAAGCAAATAAATAGCATAAAATAAACCTATACGAACGGTTGATCGGTATCGAATGACCGTATTTATATTAAGTCTTTAAGTATTATCAAGGTTCGTATTTTAACCTAATTTTTGAGCGCTTGTTTATACACATCTGTGTATTCTGCCGAGGTGGTAATATAGCGCTGACCTTCCAGAAACACTAAATCATTTTCGGGATTAAGTATAAAAATATCACGTAGAAGTTCACGATTTTTATGATGCAAAATATTTGAGGAAAGCACCTTGTGTTCTTCAATACAGAACCGAAGAAAACCTGCGATGGACTTATTAGCCGCATTGGCATATACTGCTGAAACGATCTTAACTTTTCCGCTATCAAATTGGAAAAGTTCACCATTTTTACTGCCTAGGTTCAGGCTGATCAGGAACTGATTAAAGGCTTCCTTCCTTTCTTCTAAAGTCCTACCCTGTAGCCAGAAACTGTAAAAAGAAATACCATTAATTTCATCAAATGAACTCGTAAATTCGGATTGATCTGGCATTTTTAATTTCCTTTTCCAGTCTTTGCTGATCAGAAGAAAATAAATCTCGTCACGTACCTTTTTTCGTTTCAAAGAAAACATATTACTCCCGAAAAAATATCCTCCTATGGCAACAACCAGCGCTGCTAAAACTGATTCCGTAACCATTATTGGACTGGATTTATTATTTCCATAGTACAGTAAATAAGAGATACAGACTATTATTGATAAAGAATATACTACTAATAGAATATAGTGAAACACCAGGGCCTGTATATAGAACCATCGCAGCTTTTGGCATTCAGCCTCGGTCAAGCCTTTAAAGCTATTTCTTATTTGCGCCAGCCTATCTTCAAAACTAAGACCTCCATAACGGTCACCCAGTTCATCGAGCCAATTTCTGTAACTAACAGATAAAATCAATTGTACAGGCACAATCCATAGCGCAAGTAAAATACTACAGATTATTATTGTCGTGCGAAACGTTGGCAATAAACTGTAAAATATGCAAAATATAATGACAGTTATAATTTCAATGAATATCCTTTTCATCTGACAAACTCGGAAACTTTGACATTTCTACTTATTTATTTTGATCAAAAACTTTAGCATAAACGTTTATCATCTCGGTTTTTAAAGCCGGAAATCTAACTAAGCAAATTTGAATTATCTGTTTTTAGTAAACGTATTTTCTATGATCTTAAATTCATCCAAAGTTGGGTTAATTACATCAGTATCAAAAACGGACTTACTTTCATTCCAGTATGTTACTTCATTATCTTCAACATCAATAGGCAGTCCAATTAACTGCAAACTCCCATCATTGAACAGCTCAACTACAGCTATTAATACATCAGAAATTGACTTTACAAATTTAAAAGAATCGGGAAAATTGGGATGTTGTTTTTTTTGGTAACCTATTGACAGAATATAGTTTATAATATTATCTGTTTGTATGAGGGGTGGAAATTTTAACATTTCAAACTTTTTCTTCTGATCGACTATTTTGGCATAAATCTGTGTCATTTCAATTTTGCTGTGTCCAAGTATTTCTTTGACTGTGTAGATGTCCATGCCGAACGTTAGTCCGATGGTGGCGAATGTATGTCGTGCAGCGTGGAAGTGCAGATTTTTCTTTAGCCCCGCTTCGAGTGCCCAAAACTTTAGGTAGACATTAACTACCTGGCTTGATGGCAAATCCCAGAAAACTTTTTTATTTATCGGGTGCTTTGAGAGATTTTCTAAGATTGACTTGGCATCCTCGGTAAGTGGCACCATAACAATTTTTTTTGTGGTTTTAGCTGGCCGGAAAGTGATCTGGTCATTTTCAATTTCACTATAAACTAATTTTTTTACGTCTGAAAACCGTAGACCGGTGAAGCATGAAAATAAAAACGCCTGCCGAATTTGGCTATTTCCCCTTTTCGGAATAAAATTGGCTAAAGTCCTGACCTCTTCGATGGTCAAGGTAGTGCGTTCGGTGTCGCCTTCTTCAATGATCTTAAATGTACTGAACGGCGAGGCTGTAATCACGCCTTTAACTACCAGCTTATTAAAATGTTGCCGAAAAACGGATAAATACGCATTAGTGGTATTTCTACTGACCTGGTTAAGCAGGTAACTTTGAAAGTTGTCTAACAAATCTTCATCTACGTCCTGAACTAAAACCTCTCTTTTGGGGAAATACCTCTTAAGGTGAATAATAAGGCACTCCAATTTATAATTAAATTTCTTGGCCAAACATTGATCAAAGTAGTCTAACAGGTTATAATTTACTTTGACAGGCTGCTTATAACCGTGGTCTGAAAAATTCAATTCGTTCTCTCTTTTATTGCGAAGTGCATTTATGATCTTAAGATTATCTTTGTCTGACTCAGTGATCCGGGTGCCCGGAACAGAATAGTCCTTACCGACATAAATCTTAAGGAACTCATAATTGCGCTTACCTTTGCCCTCTACGGTATTTGAATAAATATCGAGATAAGCACTAAATTTGCCGCTGCTTAACTTTTTATATCTGACCGTTACCATAATTTATTTGTTACTTTTGTTACTCACAATAGCCGAAAAGTAACATCTCAGTAACAAAAATAACATAAAATAAGATCAATTGCAAAAAAGTAAAAGAGAATAAATTAATATAAAATATTGAAAATGAACTATATAACTACTTTATCTTATTTTACTTTACTCTCGATTATTTACCCTTAAAAGCATGGCAGGCATTTACATACATATCCCTTTTTGCAAGCAGGCTTGCCATTATTGCGATTTCCATTTTAGCACATCGTTAAAGTACAAAGATGAAATGCTGCATGCTTTGATCAGTGAGATCAAGCTGCAAAAAGGTTACCTCAACGGTGAAACCATCGAAACTATTTATTTCGGTGGCGGCACCCCTTCTGTTTTGGATGGCGACGAAATCAGCAGGATCATTAACACGCTAACCGAACTCCACACCGTATCTTCCGTGGCCGAAATAACCCTGGAGGCCAACCCCGATGATCTGAAACCCGACAAACTCAAAGCCCTTAAACAAACACCGGTTAACCGCTTCAGCATAGGGATCCAGTCGTTTTTTGACGAGGACCTGGTTTGGATGAACCGTGTACACCGCGGCCAGGAAGCAGAATCATCAGTAAAACGCGCCCAGGACGCCGGATTTGAAAATATTACGGTCGACCTCATTTACGGTTATCCTATGCTTAGCGATACCAAATGGAAGCAAAACCTTGATAAGGTATTTGAGCTTAATGTTCCGCATGTGTCTACTTATTCGATGACGGTTGAACCTCAAACTGCACTTGCAGCCTTTATCAGCAAAAAAACAGCCCCCCATGAATGAGCAACAAAGCGCAGAGCAATTTATAGTGCTGATGGATGCCATGCAGGCACATGGGTTTGAACATTACGAAATCTCCAACTTTTGCAAGCCCGGTCAATACTCCCGTCATAATTCAAATTACTGGAAAGGGGTAAAATATTTAGGAATTGGCCCCTCGGCGCATTCTTATAACGGCGATACACGGCAGTGGAACATCGCTAACAACGCGAAATATATGCAGGCGCTTGAAACCGGAAAACTACAGGCCGAAACCGAGGAGCTAACCGAAGAGAACCGCCTGAACGAATATATCATGACCTCATTACGCACAATCTGGGGCCTTGAACTGGTTAAGCTCAACCAGATAGCCAAAGGCGCATCAGCCGAATTACTCAAAGCTGCCGCCGAATATTTCGATAGGGAATGGATCATACAAAAAGATAATGTTATTTATCTTAGCGCAACAGGTAAACTGTATGCCGATCATATTGCAGTCGGATTATTTTTCTAAACCTTTGAGGTTTTTTACAGTCAGTACTTTGTTACAAAGCAAAATGGTTTTAAAAACTGTTTATATTTATCAAATCGCAATGTTTTATATGCCTGCAATTATGAAAAAAGTACTCATTATCGCCCTATCGTTTATAGCTATTACCATAGCCCCAAAAGCTTTCGCCCAAAAAACTGTAGGCGGTACCGTCATGTCGCCCGCTAAAAATATCGTACAAAACGCATCCGGCTCAAAAGACCATACCACGCTGGTAAACGCCATTAAATCTGCTGGTTTGGCGCCTACCCTATCAGCGGCCGGGCCGTATACTGTTTTTGCACCTACTAATGAAGCTTTTGCCCAGCTTCCTGCAGGCACGGTTGACAACCTGATGAAACCCGCAAGCAAGGCCAATCTTATTAAACTGCTTACTTATCATGTGGTGCCCGGCAAATTAACCTCGGCCGAGCTGTTAACCAAAGTAAAAGAGGGCAAAGGTAAACTGGAGCTTAACACACTGAGCGGCGGCACGCTTACTGTGATGTCGCAGGGTGCAAAACTTTACCTTGTTGACGAAAAAGGGGGCAAATCATTCATCACCATAGCCGATGTTGCACAAAGCAACGGCGTTATCCAGGTAGTTAATTCAGTTTTGAAACCTAATTAAGTTAGTTGCAGTTTGTAATGGCAGAAGCAGTTGGCAGCGGCAGTTGTACAAGCGGTACACTGATTAGAGAAAGATAGGCAAAATATACTCTTTTTATTACACTCCATGAAACTGCACCGGCAACTTCCTACTGCCACTGCAGTTACGTATTGCCACTGCAACTTTATACTGCAACTGTCAACACAATTTCAAAATCGGCACAAATCGTTTACATATTATTTACAAAGAATTAATTTTGCTCGTTAATTAATTTGTGAAAATGAGTATAACGCTTACACCTATTGATAGTGTAGACAATATAAGCAAGGAGGATTTTGTTAACAATTACTTAAATCCGCGTAAACCGCTTATTATCCGCAAAGCCACTGAAAGCTGGCCCGCACTGCAAAAATGGACTTTTGAATACTTGAAAGAGGTAGTTGGAGATAAAACCGTTCCGCTTTATAACAGCTCAAAGGCCGATCCTTCCAAAGCTATCAATGCATCTGCAACTGAAATGAAGTTTGGCGATTATATCGATCTCATTCAAAAACAACCCACTGATTTAAGAATTTTCCTCTTCGACCCAATTAAACATGCCCCAAAACTGCTGGAAGATTATCGTTCGCCATCTGATTTAATGGGTGGTTTCCTGGATAAATACCCCAATATGTTTTTCGGCGGCGCCGGTTCTGTAACATTTTTACATTACGACATCGATCTTGCGCACATTTTCCATACACATTTTAATGGCCGCAAACATGTAATGCTGTTTGATCAGAAATGGACCGACCGTCTGTACTGCATCCCCTTTGCTACCTATGCTTTGGAAGATTATGATATTGAAAACCCCGATTTCACCAAATTTCCGGCACTTGACGGCATTGAAGGACAAGAGGCCATTTTAGAGCACGGCGATACCCTGTTTATGCCAACCGGGTACTGGCACTGGATGAAATACCTCACCGGTTCATTTTCGATATCGTTACGCGCCTGGGATAAATCATGGGCCATTAAAGCCAAAAGCTTGTATAACTTAACAGTGCAGCGCAAGTTTGACAACCTGATGAAAGCTCGCTTTAAAAAGGATTATATGGACTGGAAGGAGAGCCTGGCTATCAAACGCGCTAACAATGCCCTTGTATCAGGCAGGCCATAATATTAAGATATATTTATACTACTTTGGGGTTTATTTCGTTATTTTGAATGCTTTTAAACGAGTAAGAAACAATATTGTAACTTTATTTTAAAATAAGCGTAATCCCCCTAAAGTAATAAACTATTATGTGCTTCATTCTTAACCCGATCGATACGGTTGAAAATATTTCTCCCGAAGACTTCAAGAAGAATTATTTAGACCCTCGTCGCCCGCTGGTTATCAAAGGGCTTACCAAAAGCTGGCCTGCCCGCGAAAAATGGACACCCGAATATTTAAAGCAGGTTGTTGGCAATAAAGTAGTGCCATTGTACGATAATTCAAAGGCCGATCCTTCAAAACCCATCAATCTGTCGGCAACTGAAATGCCCTTTGATGAATATATCGACCTTATCCGCAGTAAACCAACCGAGTTAAGGATTTTTTCTTTAACATATTTAAGCAAGCGCCACAACTTTTGGATGATATCATATTACCTAAGGACCTGATGGGGGGCTTTTTGGAAAGCATGCCCGCCATGTTTTTCGGCGGTTCAAACTCGGTTACTTTTTTACATTACGATATTGACCTTCCGCATATTTTCCATACCCATTTTGGAGGGCGTAAGCATGTGATCCTATTTGAAAACAAGTGGAAGCGCCGCCTGTACTGTATCCCCAATGCCACGTATGCACTGGAGGATTATGATGTACTAAATCCTGATGTCAAAAAATTCCCGGCGCTTGACGGTGTAGAAGGTATTGAAGTTTTCCTTGAACATGGCGATACCCTGTTTATGCCAACCGGCTACTGGCACTGGATGAAATATGTGGATGGTTCATACTCACTCAGCCTTCGCGCATGGGATGCCAGCATAAGCCGTAAAGCGGCAAGCCTATACAACCTGGCCGTTAAAGGTGGTGTTGATAGCGCTCTAAAAATGATGTTCAAAGGCAAATATGCTAAATACCGCGAAGGACTGGCCGTTAAATGGGCTAATAGAGAGCTTGCCGCAGGGAAACCTTTTAAAGTCGAAAGTCTTACGTTTTTAGTCTTAAGGCATGATATTGAGTAGCGATGGATTTGTCCATCGCTATTTTGTTTTATACCCACGACCGTGTCTTCACAACCAGCTTGTTTATCAAATGCTCCCGAAAACGTGTATATGAGATACAATCTACCAACGCTCCAAGCCCAAAAGTTTTTTACCCAGATCGCTAAGCTCAGCTACCGGATTTTGCTTTTCCCGTTCCAGCGGATCGCCCGGAAAAGCGTAGCCCTGCATGGCTTCGCGGCTTTGCCAACTGTTAATGCGCCATTGTCTTAGCTCTTCATTGTCTTCCTGGGCGGGCATCATGGATATATACTGCGCTATACGCACTTTATCTGCACTGGTATTAGGTCTTATGCCATGCGGCTGCAAACTGTTAAATATCAGCAGATCACCTGCTTCCAGTTTCACTTTCACAGTCTCAAAACCGGTGGTATCAGGTTTATAATGATCCCTATCTTCGGGTTGGGTTAATTTCCAGGTATCGTATGTACGGTATAGTTCCGGGATACATTGAAAACCACCCATGTTTTCATCAGTCTGATCGGCAAGGGCCAGTACGCCCTGCACATTTTGAGGTTTGGTTTCCGGGTCATAATCCCAGTGAATAAAACCTTTATATTCAAAGCCCGGCCTTAGCGGAAAATTCAGATTGGCCCGGTCAATAGTTACCCATAGCTTTTCGGTGCCCCAGATATCTGAAAAAGCGGCATGTACTTTAGGATGTTGCCGGTTATCCCACATAAACTGCTGATTATAAATTTCAACCATACCCGTATTATTCAGCTCGCTCATTTGCATTTGCGCGTTGGGCTTTTTATACCAGGTGCTGATATCATTAGCATCCTTATCTTCATATTGCCACAGATAATTAGCTAATTTTTCAACTTGCACTTTAGGCACTGCATTTTTGATGATCACGTAACCGTTCTCTATCCAAAATTGCCAATCGGCCTCGCTAAGCACTTTCAGCGGTTCATTGTTTTTACGTTCATTCAGGCGGATCTGGCTTGATTTAGCGGTTGACGGATTACCGGGGATCTCTTTATGTGCATTAGCCGGCGTGGTTGCCACGGTCATGGCTGCGTTTTCGGTCTTCATTTTCTTTTTGATTTATAACTCAAATTTAGGTTGGCATGACAGATGGATTATCCTGTACAATGACCAAAATTTGCTCTACATTGATCATTTTATTTATCTTTACTAAAACCTTATGCTCAATATAGCATGGATAAGATACAGTTAGAGAAGATTAATTTTGAACCTGGCAAATCGTTCAAACTCTTTTCGCCCCGGCTTCGCAACACTTTTCTGTGGCATTATCACCCCGAATACGAATTGGTTTATGTTGAGGCCGATGCTGGGATCAGGCACGTCGGTTCACATATTTCCGGTTACACCCAGCATGACCTGGTGCTTATTGGCAGTAACCTTCCCCACCTTAACTTTGATTACCGGCTGCGGAGCGAATACCATCAGATAGTGGTGCAGCTAAAAGAAGATTTCATGGGAACGGCAATAGGCACCGCTCCCGAATTTTCGACCATCGGGCAGCTTTTTAAAAAGGCCGCCAACGGTATTGCTTTTTATGGAGATACCAGGACTACGGTAGTGCGAAAACTGAAACTTTTACCGGGGATGGATTCTTTTCAGCAATTAATGGGATTAATGGAGATCTTTAACATACTGGCTAGTTCAAAAGAATTTACGATTTTAAACAACGACGAGCCGAACCTGCAGTTTTTTTAAAAGATAAGATCAGGATGGGGGCTATTTATGAATATATCGGCAGTAATTACAATCTTAAACCCGATGTAAATGTAGTGGCGGCTAAAGTGAACTTTACTACAGCGGCTTTTTGCCGCTATTTTAAAAAACAAACTAAAATGACTTTCACCGATTTCGTGAACCAATACCGTGTTGATGTAGCCAAAAACCTGCTCATGCAGGATAAAAACGTTACTGAAACCTGTTACGCTGTGGGATTTGAAAGCTTATCATATTTTAATAAACTCTTTAATAAGATAGTTGGAAAGAATCCCTCCGATTTTAAGCGGAACTGGTTTGCTAAGGATTGATCGGGAATAACGCCTGTAAAATATTGCCACCAGAATTATTCAGCCTGATTTTTTATAGTAATCCTTAACCGCATCAGGCAAAAGATGCAGGTATAAGTCAGGCTCTTCCCTGATGTTTGCCGCTGGTACCGGTACAATTTTACAGGGTTCTTCATAAATAACGCTTTCACAATCCAGGAACCGCCCCATATAAGCGCCATAGGCCTCGGAAGCAAATATCACATTAATAGGCGGCAGCTTCTTTTAAGATAGCTGGCCCAAAGTCTCGACATATTTTCTATCGAGTCGCCCGCACCCGGCAGCATAGCTTCATCGTAGCTTAATAATACAGGCTTAACCTTGTCATTACCTGCGTAAGTTTTTTCGAGCCAGTCAAGCCTGATATTTCCATCAATGGGCTCATCATCGCTGGCACCAATAACCACTACAAGCTCATCACAATGGTGAAGCGCGTAACCAATCAAAGCCATATGCCCAATATGGAGCGGCAAAAACTTCCCAATTACTAAACCTCTTTTCATGCAGTAGTATTTTTGCGATCCGGTATCTTTATAAATTCCGCTCTTAAGAGAGGAATCGCTAATTCCCACGCTTCCAAATCCCCGTATTTATCCACTTAACCTTTTATCTCCAACCCTGATCTCTTTTACGAGGTGTGGTCACAAACTATCTTCCACTCACCCTTAATTTTCCTAAACCATAGCGTAAAATAGCCGCCTGGTGTATCTTTTTCACGGGTTAGTTTCCATCCTCCCAAAACAAAAGCATTGGTTGCATCCAATACCTTTAGCTGTATGATCTTAAAGCTAAGCTGCCCCATGGCAGCCTTATCGGGATAGGTTTGTTTGTAATGATCAAGTGTTGTTTGCCAGCCGTAAGCGGGTGCCGTTTTTCCTACAAAAACCAACGAGTCTGATTTCCAGTAAGTTTGCATAAACGCTTCAATATCGCCCCGGTTCCAGGCCTCCTCCTGTGTGTGCATTACTTTCAAAATAGCTTGCCTGTTCTGCGCAAAGCAGCATGTGGCAGCAAGCATAAACACAAAACCCAGCAATATTATTTTCATATAATAAAGGTATACAATTTTCTGATTCACGATTTGTCTGATTAATCGATTACCTGTTGTTATATCGGCAAAGTAAATCCTTTAATCCTAAAAATGACTAAAATCATGGTTCAAACGAAAAATAAAATCCAACTTAATACAGTATATTTGGTTTTCATCGGCAGCAAAAAAACAAATTAACTATGGAAAATCAGGTATTAAGCTTCGGCGAAGTTTTATGGGATGCTTTTGGCGACGGAAAAAAGGCTGGTGGCGCACCCATGAACGTAGCCCGGCATCTGGTACAGCAAGGTGTAAAAACAGCGTTTGCGAGCTCTGTGGGTATGGATAACTCGGGCGATGCACTGATAGGCTTTTTAAAAAGCAATGACCTGTATTCGGACCTGATTCAGCAGGACGATGAATTTCCAACCTGTGAAGTTACCGTACAGCTTGATGAAACCAACACCGCTACTTATATTATTCCCCAACCCGTTTCATGGGATAACATACAACCATCGGCTGCACTCACTAAAGCAGCCCAGGCAGCCAGGGCCATTGTGTTTGGCAGTTTGGCTTGCCGTACCGCTACTACCCGCGAAACCTTATTAAACCTGCTTGATGAAACCCCGGCGCTAAAAATATTTGATGTAAATCTTCGCCCGCCGCATTACACCCTGTCAACTATTGAAACATTGGTAGCCCGGGCCGACGTAGTAAAAATGAACGAGGAAGAAGCCAACCTGCTCATCGGTGGAAGTAGTGCTTCCCTGCACGATCAAATTGGCGAGTTCCGTTCCAAATATCATAGCCAAACCATTTGCGTAACCCGCGGTGAGCATGGTGCACTGGTATGGCACGACCATGAATTTTATGATAGTCCCGGCTGCCCTGTAAAAGTTGCCGACACGGTAGGCGCCGGCGATGCCTTCCTGGCAACATTTGTATCCGGCCTCCTTTCGGGAAAACCCATGCAGCAGGTGGTAGATAAAGCGTGCTCCGTTGGCTCATACGTAGCCAGCCAGCGAGGCGCTAACCCGGTATACCCGCCTGAGCTCCTGAATAGTTTGGCTTACATTTAGGAATTCGGATTTCGAATGTTCGATTTTGGATTTATTTTTGGAGATAGAAAATGACTTTTTAATCCGAAATCCCAATTCCGAAATCAAAAATCTAATTGTCATACTTAACTAACAATTTATTTTATCACTTCCGCAGCGAAACTTTTCCTAAAAATATTCCGTTCCTTTATGTACAGAAAGGACAAAATATGCGCGGTTTTGGATTTTCCAAATTTAAGCCCAACCAAATCCCTAAAGGCGGATTTGACGAATTGTTAAAATTATTCCTCGAGTTGCTCAACTATACATCGGGCGATGCAGGCGAAGCTTTAGCCTGGCTTAACGAACTCGATAAACAATATAACCTTACCAACGATGATTATGGCATGGGCGATTTCATCGATGAACTAAAGCAAAAGGGTTATCTCGACGAAAATAATGAGAATGGCGAGTTCCGAATTACGGCAAAAACTGAGCAAAGCATCAGGCAATCTGCTCTGGAAGAGATCTTCGGCAAGCTAAAAAATCAGGCAAAGGCAACCACCGCTCGCCGCAATCAGGCCAGGGCGATGAAAAAAATGCCGAACGCCGCGAGTTTGAGTTTGGCGACAGCCTTGATCAGATAGACATGACCCAGTCTATCCACAACGCCCAGGTTAATCACGGTATAGGCGATTTCATGATGACCGAACGCGATCTTGAAGTAGAGGAAATGGACTACAAAACCCTTACTTCAACTGTGCTCATGATCGATATTTCGCACTCCATGATCCTTTATGGCGAAGACAGGATCACTCCGGCCAAAAAGTAGCTATGGCCCTTGCCGAACTGATCCGCACCAAATATCCTAAGGACACGTTGGATATTGTTGTTTTTGGGAACGATGCATGGCCAATAACCTTGCAGGATTTACCTTACTTGCAGGTTGGCCCATATCATACCAATACCTATGCAGGTTTAGAACTGGCTACCGATCTGCTCCGACGCCGTAAAACGCACAATAAGCAGATTTTCATGATTACGGATGGTAAGCCAACCTGCTTAAAGGAAGGCACCAGGTATTATAAAAACAGCATTGGTTTGGACAGGAAAGTGGTTAACAAAACCCTTAACATGGCTGCCCAATGTAAGCGCTTAAAAATACCTATTACCACATTTATGATAGCTAAAGACCCTTATTTGCAGCAGTTTGTTCGTAAATTCACAGAAACAAACGGAGGCAAAGCCTTTTACAGTTCCCTGAACGGTCTTGGTGAGTACATTTTTGAGGATTATATCAGAAACAGAAGAAGGACTGTTAGGTAGAGATTAGTGGTTGGAGATTAGAGGTTAGTTAAATCGGTGAAATCACAAATAATCTGTGGAATCCCCAAAACAAAAAATCGGTGAAATCAATCTTCATCGGTGAAATCATAACAAACGAATGAGTAAATTATTAGATATAAAAACCCTCGGCCAGTTAAAGCAAACAGGCTACAAAAGCCGTTCGGTTAAAGACGAATTACGTGCTAACCTTATTGAACAGCTTAAAAAGCGCGAAGGCGGCTTTGAGGGCATCATCGGATTTGAAGATACTGTTATCCCCGATCTGCAAACTGCTATCCTGTCACGTCACAATATTTTACTGTTAGGCTTACGCGGCCAGGCAAAAACCCGTATTGCCCGGTTGTTGGTTAACCTGCTTGATGAGTATATACCATATATTGAAGGGTCAGAATTATTTGATGACCCTTACAACCCCATATCGTGGTTTGGTCATAGCATCATAACCGAAAAAGGAGATGATACCCCCATCGGCTGGATCCACCGCTCTGAGCGTTATACCGAAAAGTTGGCCACCCCTGACGTTACCGTAGCCGATTTAATTGGTGATGTTGATCCAATCAAAGCTGCCACCTTAAAATTAACCTATTCGGACGAGCGTGTAATCCACTTCGGCTTGATCCCACGTGCACACCGCGGCATTTTCGTGATCAATGAGCTGCCCGACCTGCAGGCCCGGATCCAGGTATCGCTGTTCAACATACTGCAGGAAAAAGATATCCAGATCCGTGGTTTTAAATTACGCTTGCCACTGGATATCCAGTTTGTGTTTACCGCCAACCCTGAAGATTATACCAACCGTGGTTCGATAGTAACACCGCTTAAAGACCGCATTGAGAGCCAGATTTTAACACATTACCCGCGTTCGGTTGAGATTTCACGCAAGATCACGCAACAGGAAGCGTCCCTCACCGATGATCAGCGTATCGCTATTGAGGCTGATGGTTTGGTTAAAAACCTGGTGGAACAGATTGCTTTTGAAGCCCGTAACTCTGAGTATATCGACAAAAAATCGGGTGTATCGGCGCGTTTAACCATTTCGGCCTATGAAAACCTGATCAGTAATGCCGAACGCCGGATGATCATCAACCACGAAAAAACTACCTTTGTACGTATTACCGACTTTTTAGGTGTGATCCCTGCCATCACCGGTAAAATTGAGCTGGTTTATGAGGGTGAACTGGAGGGACCAGGCAAAGTGGCCAATATCCTGATAGGCAAAGCCATCAGAAGCTTACTGCTATCGTTTTTCCCTGACCCGGAAAAGGCTAAGAAAGCCAAAGCCCCTAACCCATATGCAGCTATCATTAACTGGTTTGGCGATGGCAACAATGTAGCTTTGGTTGATGATATGCCCATGCAGGAATACAAAAAAGCATTGGAAGAGGTTGCCGGATTGAAAGACCTTGTAAAAAAGATCCACCCGCGTTTGGGCGAGAGCCAGCAATTGCTGCTGATGGAATTTGTACTTCACGGCCTGTCGGAATTTTCACAATTGAACAAAGGTTTCCTGGATAATGGCTTCGCGTTTTCGGATATGTTTAACAGTTTATTTAACTTGCAGCCCGATGACGATGACCTTGATATTGACGACGACCGATACTAAAATATATGGCGCTATATGATTTTTAAAGCGCTAAGCATATTGTTCTGGATCATAATTGAGCTGCTGGCCGACCGGTATGTTTTATATGGCATCCGTGGCGCGTTCAAAAAATGGCGATTGCTTCAATCAAAAGCATTCGCCATTTTTTATTGGGGCTTTTCGGCCTTGTGTGTGGCCGCGCTTTTAACTGCCGGTTATATTACCATAGCAGGTACGGGTGTACGCGCAGCCTGTTTGCTGGTAACATTTATCCTGCTCATCTGTAAATTTACCTTTATACCATTCATTTTTGCCGATGATATCAGGCGAAAAATTGCGTTGAAAAGGAAAAAAACTGATACCTCAATTACTCTCCCAACTGCGCCTGCCGCTGCTACTAATATTAATGATGCCATTCCCCGTTCCGAGTTTCTTTTAAAAGCAGGCTTGCTTGCCGCAACCGTTCCCCTGGCCGCTATAAAAAAGGCCATGCCCAAAGGTTCATATGATTATCATGTACTGTATCAAACTATGTATCTGCCTAATCTGCCAAAGGCCTTTGATGGCTTAAGGATCGGGCAGATCTCGGATATTCATTCAGGCAGCTTTTATAATAAAAAAGCGGTGCGCGGGGGTGTTGAAATGCTTCTGAAAGAAAAACCTGACCTGATATTTTTTACCGGCGATCTGGTTAACGATGAAGCATCGGAAATGACCAGCTACCAGGACATTTTCACTAAAGTAAAAGCCCCCTTGGTGTTTTTTCAACCCTGGGTAACCATGATTATGGTGACTATGGCGACTGGAACTCCCCGGCAGATAAAAAGAAAAATCATGATGACCTGATAACCACCCATAAAAACATGGGCTGGAACCTGCTCAGGAACGAAAATCGTCGTCTAAAAATCAACGGAGAAGAAATAGGGATCTTAGGTATTGAAAACTGGAGCGAATACAGCCGCTTCCCCAAATACGGGCGCATGGACCTGGCCGTAAAAAACACCGATGACCTGCCGGTAAAGCTCCTGCTCTCGCATGATCCATCGCATTGGCGGGCCGAGGTATTACCTAAATACCCACAAATTGATGCTATGTTTGCCGGGCATACCCATGGCATGCAATTTGGCGTACGTACCCCGCATTTTCAATATAGCCCTATAAAATATGTTTATAATGAATGGGCTGGTCATTACCAGGAAAACAAACAACAATTATATGTAAATGTAGGTTTTGGTTTTGTTGGTTTAACCGGCAGGGTTGGAATATTGCCGGAGATTACGATATTTACATTAAAAGCAGGCCGCGATCCCTCATTACCAATTTCCTAAAAGATCCAGGCAGAAGCTGCTATCCTTTTACCGATGAAGAAATTACTACAATCTGTATTAGATTTTCTGCTCTTCAGTAATATTTTCATGTCGCTTTGTGCTGTAGCACAGGCTTTACTTACATTTCATTTAATAGGATCAAAACCTGTATTCCCTGTGTTAGGCCTGTTATTTACATCAACCCTGGGCATTTACAATTTTTGTATCCTCATCACCCGTCCAACTAAACCACAACGGTCGCCTTATAAAAGGGTACGCTGGTTTTTTGCACATTATCGGCTTATGGTAACATTTACCATCGTGTCGCTACTATCGTTGGTCCCGCTTTTCTTTATCATCACTACCGAATCAAAGATCCTGCTCATATTTCTCAGTGTTTTATCATTTGGCTACGGTTTACCCTTGTTTAGTGTAGGCGATCATAAATTTGGTTTAAGAAATATCCCCGGTTTAAAACCGTTTTTAATAACCCTAGTATGGACAATGAGCTGTGTACTGTTCCCGGTATTGGAATCAATGCATAATCACCTAACCGATATCAGCATGCGCGATACTACTATACTCATAGCCAAACGCTTTTTATTTATAGGTGCGCTTACAATACCTTTCGATATCAGGGACCTTTTCGACGACCGTAAAGTGGGCCTTAAGACCATCCCGGTAGTTTGGGGTGAAAAAAGTGCTTATCTGTTTTGCCAGGTATTGCTCACTGGCTACATTGTACTTATGTTCCTGTTCAGGCAAAATGGCTTTAGCCTTGATTTCTTTGCACTCACACTTACCATGTTCCTCACCGGATGGCTCATCTTCAGATCGGCCTGGGAAAAAAACGAGTACTATTACTTTTTTTATATGGATGGGGTGCTGATTTTACAGTATGTTATTGTAGTAGCCTTTAACGCCCTCAAATACTTTTTTCGTTAAAGCATGGCGGCCAATTATAACAACTCGGCATGGTTTTATGATCGGCTTTCAAGAATAGTTTACGGCAAAGCTTTGATAAACGCGCAGGTTTATTTATTAGGCTTTATTCCACCAAAAAGTAAAATCCTCATCGCAGGTGGCGGAACAGGCTGGATATTGGAAGAACTCACCAAAATACATCCTTCGGGTTTAGATATTACCTATGTGGAAATTTCGGCTAATATGACTGAGCTCTCGCAAAAAAGGCAAACCGGCCAAAACACAGTTGCCTTTGTTAACGATGCTGTTGAAAACGTTGAACTTACTGCCGGCTTTGATGTGGTTATCACGCCCTTCCTGTTCGATAACTTTGTGGATAAAACGGTAGACAACGTTTTTAACCATTTACATAACCTGCTCAAACCAGAAGGATTGTGGCTTAACGTCGACTTTCAACTAACCGGCCAATGGTGGCAGAATGTAATGCTCAGAAGCATGTTCATTTTTTTCAGGTTGCTTTGCGGGATAGAAGCCAGCAAGCTCCCGGCTATTGAAAAGCGTTTTAGCACTGCCGGGTATAGCGTAATTGATAATAAAACCTTTTTTGGAGATTTTATTGTGGCGAGGGTGTATAGAAAATTATCTTAAACATGTCATTGCGAGGAGCGGCATGGGCTAAAGTGCCGGGGGCGACGCGGCAATCCCGTGGCCAATGCATGTTCGACCTGTATAGCTACGAGATTGCCACGCTTCGCTCGCAATGACATATTTTAATTGAAACTACTGATTATAAACAAACTTATACCCTATCCCCCTTACAGTTTGTAAGTATTGCGGCGAATCGGCATTGGTTTCAATCTTTTTACGCAGGCGAACGATGTGCATATCAAGGGTGCGGGTATTTACATCGGCGTTGTAGCCCCAAACTTCCATCATTAATTCTTCGCGGTTGATAACCTTGTTTTTGTTTTTGAGGAAATAAAGCAGGATCCTGTTTTCGAGGATAGTTAGCTCTATCTTACGGCCATCGCGGATGAGGAGGTGCGTGTTAGGCAGGTGTTCCATGTTGGCAAAACGGTACGATTCGGGTTTTTCGCTGTTAAGAGAAAACTTGATTTTGTTCTCAATCAGCGCCACCAATACGTCCATGTTATATGGTTTGGTGATATAGTCAGATACCCCAAAGTTATAGGCTTCTATCTTGTCAACATCCTGGGCTTTAGCGGTCATCATGATGATGAGTTTATCGAACCCTTTTTCGCGGATATTACCGCAAACCTCCGAGCCCGGTTTGCCGGGCAGCATCCAGTCTAACAGTACAATATCAGGCTGCTCAGCCAATATCATGGTTTCGGCTTCATTGCCATTACCGGCTTCCAGTACCTTGTACCCCTCTGATTGCAAACGCTCTGAAACCAGGAAACGCAGGTTCTCGTCATCTTCAACCAGCGCAATTTTAATTTCTTTGTTCATATCTTAATTTTCGTATGGAAGCGTAACTATAAATTCCGAACCTTCGTTAACCTTACTGTAAACGGTTATTTCGCCGTTCATAAAATTAACCAGTTCTTTACAAAATGCCAAACCCAGGCCAACGCTCCCGTTTTGATTGTATTGGTTTTCTATTCTGTAAAACTTCTTAAAAACGTTATTCAGTTCATTTTTTGGTATCCCTATCCCCTTGTCTGCAAACGAAAAAACAATATTGCGCTTTTCCTGTGAAATATTGATGAACAACTCCTTTTGCTGAGGGTGCGAATACTTGTATGCATTTTCGATAAGGTTTTGAAAAACACTCCCTAATAATACAGGATCAGTATAAAAAGTTTCAACCCTGTTGATTTTAAATTTAATATTAAAATCAGCGTACTTTATTTTAAAGGTATCAATATACCGGCTAATAAAATTCTCTATATCAATCTCTTCCTCTTTTAAAGTAATGGATTTATTTTCAATCTGCGTAAAGGAAAGCAGCTTGTTCATGAGCTCGTTGAGCTTATCAGCTTCCTCATCCAATATTTTGCCATAATGACGGCGCTGCCTTTCGGTAAGTTCGCCATCGCCACGCAAATTTGAACCGGCTATTTTGATTACGCTTACCGGTGTTTTAAACTCGTGGGTAAAGTTGTTGATAAAATCATACTGAAGCTTGAACAGTTTCATGTTCACATTCAGATTACGGTATATAAGCCAGCCTATCAGCATTAAAAACAGGGTCATTAATAATACAATAGCTCCGATAGGCATAAAGCGGCGGTTAATTTCGGCTGTTAAATAACCCTGTGCCGAACTAAAGAACAGCTTATAATCAGAAAAAGCCACTGGTAATGACACCTCGGTTATCAGTTTATCGCCCTCACTGTCAATAGGGTCATATACTACGGGTTGAATGGATACATTTTCGTACAGCTCGGGATGCGTATTTTTCACCTTGATCAGATACGGGTCGAGGTAAAAGGTCATCATGTTTTGCTTGTATGAAGCCCCTTTGCTGTTACCGAGCATTTGCATGTCACGATAAATACGTACATCCTCGCGCCTGAGAACATTGGTATAACTGATCTTGTCGGGTTTCACATCCCAAAATGCTTTAAAAAGTTCATCCTGACTTGATACTCGTGATGTATCTGAAAAGGCAATATAATTACTTAATTTAATAGCCATCTCTCTGAAATCATCTTCATTGACTGTTCTCCGTTGCTCGGCCCCGTACACCTTGTCATTAACGTGCCAATACTGATAAACCGCCTTAGCAGCTATGTTCAAATTATTTTTACGTACGGTCATCGTAGTTTTGCCGCCAATGAGGGCATCATAAAAGATAACCCGGCGCACAAAATTATAATCATGAAAAACAGAGGCCGCATATTTACCTGCCGATGCCGAATCAAGAAAACCCTGATAGGAGGTTATTTCAGGGATTTTATTCTGAAAAAACTCATAATACGGTTTAATGGTTTGTTCCAGTACCTCAACCTTTTTTGAGGAAAACTCATTTTCAACATACTTTGCGGTGAGGTTATAAGATATAAACAGGGCTACCACGAAAGTTATGGAAATGAACACCAGGAAAATGGTGATCAGCGTAAAGTTTTGCCGGTAAGCGTTTTTCTGTAATGCCATGTCGGCTTATGGTTTAACCCGCATATTCTTATCCAAAAACTTCTCTATTTCGGCATACATTTCCATACGGTTATGTTCGCTCCTGAAATATGCACGTTCATTGGGTTTTAAAAAATATTTCACATCAACGTTACGTTTACGCAGCTCGCGTACAAACTGGTTAAGCTCGCTGATATTAGCCCGCTGATCTTTGGCACCCTGGAATATGATTAAAGGTACCTTAATTTTGTCGGTATGAAAAACAGGCGATATAGCCCTCAACTGATCTGCGTCAGTTTCGGGGTTGCCAACCATTTCGTAAGTCATTTTTAAATAAGGCTTAACAAACGGCGGCGCATCCTTGATATAGGTAAAAAAGTTAATGAGGCCGTATTGTACCACCGCACAACTATATAACTCGGGATGAAAAGACACACCATAAAGCGCTGAAAAACCGCCAAAACGCCCGCCAAAAATGGCAATCTTTTTAGGGTTTGCAACTTTAGTATCAATAAGCCAGTGTACCCCATCGGTAATATCATCCTGAATTTTGCCGCCTACCTGTTTATATCCCGCACTTCGGAAGGCCTTGCCATAGCCTGTTGATCCGCGGTAATTAACCTGGAACACGGCATACCCACGATTGGCTAAAAACTGCACCTGGTCATCATATCCCCAGGTATCACGCCCCCATGGACCATCGTGCGGCATAACTACTACAGGGTAGTTTTCATTTTTATCGCCCCTTGGTAAGGTTAAATAACCATTAATCAGCAAGCCATCGCGCGCATGGTATGATATAGGTTTCATGGCGCATAATTCGGCAGGTACAAGGCTTGAGTTGATATCGCTTAGCTTGGTTAACTTACCACTGTTTTTTTCAAAAAGATAGTATGAACCGGGATTACGGTCGGTATAAGTGTTGAGGATAAATTTATTCTCAGAGCTGTCGCGGTCAACCACCCTGATCTCATTACCCTTAAGCTGTTGCTGAATGGTTTGGTACATCTGCTCAACATCAGGTGCAAGAAAATGCTTACGCGGCATTGATTCTGTCCCAGCCGGTAAACTCTATCCGGTGTTTATTTTTTGAATATTCGAAACTGGTGATATCCGCTTTGCTGCAGCTAAAAATTGTCCGCTCTTCTTTACCATCTTCCGCATTAATCTCAACCAGGGCCATCTTATCGCGGTTTACGTTTGATAGCGCATAGAAATAATTTTTTATACCTGTAAATGCTATAGGTCTTACTGCATTCTTAAAATTATTTTCGATTATAGGCTTAAAGGGCTTATCCTCATCGGGGCGGAATAAGATGGTTTCGTTAACCCCGTCTGATGCCCTTTCAAGCCTGATCCTGCCGTCGGCATCTGCAAACCATTCAGTAATATTCCCCGGATTAAGCAGGTAAGTCTTCATTTCGCCGGTTTTCACATTAAGGCGATAAACGTCAAAATTGCCGGGATCTCGCTCATTGGTCTTAATAGTGATGATATCTGGCTGCTGCCGGTTACGGTTAACCAGGCCAATCCTCACATTACCGAATGATAATATAATCCGGCTTTTATTGGTAGCCACATCAAAAGCATACATTTTAACTGAATCGGTAGCGATAAGATCCTGCGAAAAAACAAGCTGGTTATTGTATGTCCAAAAATAATCACCTCTGATTGAATAGTCCTCAAATTGAGTAACCATTCGTTCCTTACCATCGGCTAATGACTGTATAAATATGTTTTGCTTATCTTTAAATGGCTTAAGGTATGATACATATTTACCATCGGGCGAAATTCGGTAAAAGCTCCTTTCGGGTGTTTTAAAAAAGTCAATAATAGGTATCTGCCTTACTTTACTCCTGTTGCAGGAAAAGAAGACGATAATGCAACTCACAATAAGAAAAAATCTGACCCGGCTCAACATAGCTACAAATACCCCATTTTATTCACGTACTCAAATTAGATAAATAAGTTCGATGTTATCAAGATGTCACTACAATTTTACCCTTATATACCGTTATATAAATAATATGGCAAACCGGCTTAAGCAATCCTATTAATTGATTATTTTTGAACAGATGAGGGCTTTATATATTGTTATTATTCTTGCTTTTTGCTTTAGCGGCAGGCTGCTTGCACAGGACAATGAACTGCTGCTGGCCAGGCAATACAATGCTAACGGCGAACCGCAAAAAGCACTCGAAATTTATCAAAAGTTATACAAGCAAAACAACGAGAACTATTACAGTGTATACATAAATACACTGCTCAACCTTAAAAAATTTGATGAAGCCGAAAGCATCACCAAAAAACTGATCCGCCGCCATCCTGATGACCACCAGTATGCTATAATGCTGGGTAATATTTATACACAGGGGGCAATATGGCCAAAGCTGACGCTATTTATGACGACCTGATCAAAAGCCTCCCGGCCGACCAGGGTGAAATAGCTGCCCTGGCATCCCAGTTTTACCAAAGCGCTAATATTGATTATGCAATCAAAATTTTTCAGCAAGGACGGAAACTGCTTAAAAATGATAACATGTTTACTTATGAGCTTATTAACCTTTACCGTTTTAAGCGCGACAAAATATCCCTCACCGACGAATACCTGAACTTTTTACCTCAAAACCCCAATTTTATAAACCAGGCCGAAAATGCTTTTTCAAATGTATACGAGGGTAGCGCTGATTATGATATGCTTAAAACAGCTTTACTGAGACGCATTCAGAAAGATCCGCAGCAAACCATTTATGCCGATCTGCTTACCTGGCAGTACCTGCAGCAAAAGGAATTTGATCTGGCCCTTAACCAGGCACTGGCCCTGAGCCGCAGACAAAATGACGATGGTAACAGCATCTATGACCTCTGCCGTACCTTCATTGCCAATGAAGCTTATGACGAAGCCATTCGCGGATATGAATACATTATCAGCAAAGGGAAAACATCGTCACTATACATCCCCTCAAAGATTGAGTTGATCAACACCAAAAACCTGAAAGTAACATCGGGCAAATACCTGCCCGAAGATTTGCTTGGACTTGAAAAAGACTATAACGACTTGCTCACCGAATTTGGCCGTAACAGCAGTACCGCCTTTGCCATGCAGAAGCTGGCCAATCTGCAAGCTTTTAAGCTTCACAAACTTAAGGACGCCCAAAAATTATTGGAAGAAACTACCAGGTTAAATGATATCAGGCCAAACCTTTTAGCCGATTGCAAGCTTGATTTAGGCGATATTTACCTACTTAACAACCAACCCTGGGAAGCCACCCTGCTTTACAGCCAGGTTGAGAAAGATTTCCCGCTACTGCCGTCGGGCAGGATGCTTTATTCAGAAATGCTAAAATGGCTTATTATACCGGAGATTTCACCTGGGCAAAGGGACAGTTGGATGTGCTGAAAGTTGCTACATCGCAATTAATAGCAAACGATGCACTTAACCTATTGTTGCTGATCCAGGATAATCTTGCTGCCGATAGCAGCGGGGCGGCGCTTAAAGTGTACGCCCGGGCCGATTTGCAGATTTTTGCTCAAAATCCCGAAAAGGCAGTAATGATATTAGACAGTATTGGCAAAAAGTTCCCGAACAATGCTTTAGATGATGATATCATGATGTCAAAATCTCGCATCCTGATCCAGCAGAAGGATTATGCCGGAGCGGTACCTTTATTAAAGAAAATTGTCGAAGAGCACCCCGCCGATCTTTGGGCCGATGATGCCGTATTTATGTTAGGCGACATTTATGAAAACAGGTTGAACGATAAAACCACTGCCAGGAACTACTACCAAAAAATCATAACTGATTATCCCGGCAGCCTCTGGATCAACGAAGCCCGCAAACGTTTCAGAGTATTAAGGGGCGATAAACCGGATGCGTCTTAAAGTTGGTAAGTGGTTGATTAGGTTAAATGGCGAGTGGTTGTCTAAATTGCTGCTGTTCTGAATATGCCAACCAGTCACCTAATCAACTACTCACTAAATCAACCATTCACCCAATCAACTTAAATAACTAATTTTACAACATGATTGTATACAACGACACCATAATAATTGACGAAACCATTCATGACGAATGGCTTAACTATATCAAAACCATCCATATCCCGGCTATCATGGCTACCGGACATTTCAGCTCGTACCGCATCCTGACTGTTATTGATTCGCCTAACGAAGGGGTTACCTACTGTATTCAATACAATGCTGATAGCATTGAGCATTTTCAGCAGTTTTACATGAACCACCTGCACAAATTTCAGGCTACCCACCAGGAAAAATTTAACGAAAAATTTGTGATGTTCAATACCCTGATGGAAGAGGTGGAATAAACTAATTGTGCCAGCGATGCGTGGCGTTGAGGTCTCGTATCTCTGGCACACACTAACAATTTAGTTATTTATTTTCTACAACTTTTGCACCTCTGGTGCTGACCGTCCTATGGCGAGTTTTATTCTTCAAGAGCGCCAGGTATCACTAAAAGAATCAAAAATAAGGCTGCCACTGTCACAATTAGACAAATCAGACCGGCAAGCAATGCACGCCATATAGTAAAAGTTTTACCTCCGGTGGCAAAATGTTCCTTCATTTGTTCGCCCTGGAACTTTTGTACAAGTAGGAAAGTCCCCCAGGCATAAGCCAATGGAAATATAAACCTTGGAAACCGCTCTATACTTGAAGTAATAACAGCCAGGCCAATAATTGCGATCAATGCGACAACGGCAATTATCCAGGTTGTGGTTGATTTATCTTTCTCATTAAACGCTTTGTAGTTTTGAGATACCAAATACCCCGCGGCTAATGGCCCGAATATAAATGTTGCTACCCTGATTGAGTTAAGGGTGTATATTTTAGGTTTCTCTTCTTCAAGTTGCTCTACAGCCTGGCTATATGGAATCATGAAAGGTTTAAATTAATTAACGAACTAAGATAGCATTCAGCAGCAATTTATCTGTAACATTCCTGCATAATTATTATAGGCTACGTATTTCAATACTTTCACCGTTAGCTATTGCAAGCTGTTTAGTTTTGCGATTGAATACAATTTGCGCCAATTCATTTTTGTTCACGATACTTGAACGCTGCCTACCGCTATTAACCGATTCTGCTTTTTCCAAAACTTCGCCGGTATTGACATTGATGATCTTTGGATATTCAAATGTATCCCACGCCAATTCATCACTAATAGCAAATAGATTGCCGAACTCCCCATCCACTTTTACAGGTGTAGATATCTTATTAGTCCTGATATCCCAAATCGCGATATGCTTTGGGGGAAAATGATCATCGTCATCGTCAATCAATTCATCAGAAGAGCCAATAAGTACCTTGGAGTCATCTATAAAACTTGCAGTACATAGTTCCGTAGATGAGCAGTGACGTAGTTTCGAATTATCAAGAAGGATTGGATGTTTTATACACTCCTCTATATCGAAAATATAAACATCGTCTAAGGGGTGCCAATGCCACCCTTTACTCATTAAAAACTTACCCGACGGGCTTACTTCCAGCCTTGAATGAAAGAAATCGTCCGGCTTGCGCCCGGAGATATTGGTTACTATTTCACCGGTTTCAACATTTTCAAAATCGAGCTGGCAATATTCGGCTGGGCAGTGAATTAAATACGTCACTTCATTCATTGTTATAAATGCCGCCGGGTATTCGTAAACATTCGCACAATAATATGTCCGGTTAATTTCTCTTAGCAAATCACCATTTTTCAGCAATAAGCCTTTTGTACCAAGCTTTTGATAAATAAAGGCATATTCCCCTCCTACTGACGTTATAGCTCCATCAAAACTATAAGCATAAGAATATTGGTAAAGCTGCGTTTGTTTCCCATCGATATTATATTGCTGACCAGCATTTGCCCAATCGATTATATTTTCATTTAACCATGAAATGGTTTTCAGGAAACCAGCACTAATTTTTTTATGTTCCATCTAACAGAATGAATTAACAACGCAAGATTTATTTCGCAAACATCACCTTCATCCCAGTAACGTGCTTTATACAACGCGCAGGTTTCTTTTCATCCTGAACAATGATGCGGAACGGCCCATCGGCAGGGGCCAAGGGCTGGCCATCGATTTTATCAGCAAGAATGATCACGCGGTCGGTAAAACCTTTATCCAGCTCGGCAAGGGCAAAAAGTACCTGGTAGCCGTCACCGGCTTCAACTAAAAGATATTTAGCCAGGTTTTTACCATGTAAGTCGGCGCCCAGGGTAACACCTGCTTTAGTCAGTATTTCGGATACAATTACGCCCGAATAGATGTGGGCTTTTCCGTCCTTGTCCTTACGGGTAACTGTCGTTTGCTTGTATTGCTGCAACTCGGCAGGGCCAATGGTTAGTGGATTTGTTACTTCTCCGGTTATTTTTACTACGGCTTCTTTTGTTTGCGCCTGTGTTGTTAAACCGGCTATCAATAGCAGCAATATAAGGGTATATTTTTTCATGGCTTATGTCAGTTTTTTTGATTGATGCAGATCTGCAAAATGTTTATATCATATGGCGATCCCGTTATATTTTAAAAAAAATAACGCAAAAATGCAGAATAGGATCGACAAATCAATCCACCACGAATACCGTTTTTTAATTTTCAATACTAAACCCAGAAAAAACTTTTACTTTTTGCTATTACTGTCTAAAAATTGAGAGAATTTTTGCTGCAGATCTTTAAACTCCCCAATAACTTCCAACCCAAATGGTGTAAGCAAGGCTACTCCACCACCCTTTCCCCCTCTTTTTGAAATTACCAGCGGCTGCTTAAAACCATCGTTCATGTGGTTAACTAAATCCCAGGCCTGCTTGTATGACATTTTCATTTGCAGCGCGGCCTGCCTGATGGAGCCCGACGCATGGATCCGCTCAAGTAACTCGACCCTGCCATGGCCAAGTACTTTTCCTCGTCCATTTCTATCCAGATGCGACCGTTAAGTTTAAATGAAGGGATTTCCATTAATAATTGTTAATCATCAAATTTATTACAGCTGATACACTACACAGTTACTCCCTTGCTTTTTTTGGGCCCGCAGCATTTGCCCGTAATCCATGCGGCGCACCATAGCATTAACAGTGCTGGCTATTCGGTTAGCGCGGGTAGCTTCGGTTTTGGCACTCTCTATCCATTTTATAAAATACCCCCGGTGACTTTCGGCAAGACTATTGAAAAAATCGCCGCCTTCAGGTTCATATTCAAAGCACTCCAGCAAGTCATCCGGAACTATGTATTTAAAATCATCATCGGGTTCAAGCCGTACCCGGAGCATAGCCCCGCGATGTTTATGGATTGCTTTACAGATTTCCCGGCGCAGGGCCATGATAAAATTCCCCTCTCCCATTGGCATCAGGGCCATACCACGCACCTCAAACTCATCAAGCTTACCCTTTACACGAAACGATTTTTTATTACCAGGCTTCATTTCCTGCGCCACATCGGCGGGAATTTCGATGTAGGTCCACCCGGTTTTTTCGCCCTGTTCGGCAAACTGTAAAATAATGGCATTAAAATCAACCATAAGTATTATTTAATAGCATATTGTTATCATCATCACTAAAAAATATGCGAAAATGTTAAATGTTTGTTAAATCGTCATATTTAGTTGTAGAGGCTGTAACGTAATGCATAGTAGCAATGTCTTATGAGTATAAAAACAATTTAAAAGTTAAAAACCTAAAAAACAACAACAATATGAAAACCTTAAAATCAATCATGCTTGGCTTAGCCTTATTAGTAATAGGCACTGCAGCAAAAGCAACAAATAAAATTGAAGGCGATAATTTAACCAAAAACTACGCCATCAACACTTATATAGATGCCATGACCCGCGGCAAAATGCAGGGCTTTAACGAAGTGGTAGATCAATCGGCAAAATTCAGCATGTTACGCGGCACTAAAGTATTAAGTTTTACCAAAACTGAAGTAGTTGACTTATTAAAAGCCAATAAAAATACCGAGCAGGATTGCATTACCAGCACTTCAATTGTTGAAAGCAACAATGACCTTGCCGTAGTAAAAGTTGATATGAAATACAGCACTTTTACCCGCAGCAACTATGTAACCGTTACCAACACCGGCAGCGGCTGGAAAATTACAAACGTGTACAGCGTTTTTAAATAAGTAAGTTTTAGTTTAGTGTTTAATATGTAAGTAGGTAAAGGCCCCGTTGGTGCGGGGCTTTTTTTATTTTATTTCACCAGCGGATCAAGTACCTTTTTCCATTGATCATAACCTTTGCTATTAAGGTGCAGGTAATCGTTATTAAACAAACTTGAATCCGGGGCTGTAGTACCCGGCTTGTAAGTAGCCGGAACGAGGTCGACATAATAACTTTTTGGTTTACCTTTCAGATAGCTTTTCACCAGCTCATTCGCGGCATAAACCACATCATAATATTTAGCGCGCACCGGGCTCGGTTTAATCGACATGAAATACACTTCGGCACCCGGCAATTTCTGATGGATTAGTTCCCACAGCTTTGCAAATGAAGCGGCAACCGCCTGGGCCGATTTACCTGCCGCTATATCGTTTTCGCCGGCATAAACAAAAATTTTGCGTGGCTTGTATGGGAGCAGGATGTAAGGCGTGTAATAATCTGCTATCTGCCATAATTCGCAACCGCCTACTCCCCTCCTTATAATAGGCCTGCCGGCATACCGCTGCTCGAGATCTGTCCACTTACGGATAGATGAACTGCCGATAAATAAAATACCACCTGGCTTTGGAAAACTCAGGCTATCCTGATGTTTAAAGGCCCTGATCTCATTATCAAACGGGAAACCCTGTTGGGCCAATACATCAATGCTAAATGCAAGACCTATGAAGAGAAAAAAACTTCAGTTTCATTATGGAGTAGCTATACGTTCTTCAAAAAATAAAAACGGCAATTGGTTTTCAATGCCTTTGATGATCCAAACCGGTCCATCTTCGGCATGCAATATAATTTTTATTGATTGATTTTGCTGCTTTTCGCATTCAGCTAATACCTGTAAACATGATCCGCAAGAGGTAATTGGTTTTACAATAGGAAAATCATCTGAATGTGCCGTTACTGCCATGGCCTCGATAGGATCATCAGGGTGATTGGCGCCCCAGTTAAACAATGCCACCCGCTCGGCACATAAACCCGATGGATAGGCTACATTTTCCTGGTTACTGCCATAAATAATTTTACCGCTTTGCAAACGAAGTGCAGCCCCAACACGGAATTTGGAATATGGAGAATGTGAGTTTTTTAATGCTTTCTGTGCTTCAAGGCACAGCTGCCTGTCGGCTTTATCAAGATCGGCCAGCGACTCATATTCGTCAAAGGCTATTTTAATTTCGTGACTTATCATATATTATCGACCCTTGTTAAAAAATCGGAGGAAACAAGATAAGGAAATTTTAACAGGATTAAAATTTTGAAAAGATTTATTTACATTTATTCCATTATCTAAACTCACTCACGCTCATGCAATTTATTAAATCATTTAAGTTTGTTTGCTTAATGCTATTAACAGCCGCTATTACTTTAAATGGATGCAGCTTTAACAATACTTATATAAACAGGGAAGAAGATAAAAAGGACGGTGAAAAAGTAACGAATAAACTTTTTGAGCTTATAAAAGCTAAAAAATACAACGACACCTTTAAGCTTTACAGTAATCAGTTTTGGGCGGTTACAACAAAGGATAAATTACTTGAGTTATACACCGCAACAGAAAACAAACTTGGCGACCTTGACTCAACAACGGTAAACAAATGGGAAACACGCAGGGTTGTGGGTACTAACCCATCCGCAGAATATGTTTTTGCATACAACACCAAACACAGCAAATATAAAGCGGTTGAATCGATCAGGCTTGTAAAAGAAAAAGATGGTTCGATTAAAATCCTCGCCTATAATATCAACTCCGACGGCTTCTTTAAATAAAAAGCACCTAATCAAAACAAAAAATTAGGGCATTACAAAAAATTGAGCTCGTGGTATATGTTATCACCGCACCACTTTTGCGGCTATTTCAATTATTGCAATCGTATCCCACATCGTGCGGTATGGTGAAAACACTGACCACTGGCTTGAAACAAATTAGGGGATTTTCTTAAGTTACACAACTCAGGAAAATCCCCTAATCAGGCAAATCAAGGTTTATACAGCCACTGGCAACTCTTCCTCAGCTTCAGTTTCTTTAGCTATTGTTGGGTTGATGGTTTCATCATCCTTTTCAACCCTCAGGTTATTAACGATATGCATTTGGCGGGCTGGAGTATTTTTGCCCATAAAATATTCGAGGAGCGCCTTTACATTGGCATCTCTTAATATTACAGGGTCAAGCCGCATGTCTTTACCAATAAACAAACCAAATTCTTCGGGCGAAATTTCACCTAAACCTTTAAACCGAGTGATCTCGGGTTTATTACCCAATTTAGCTATGGCGTTGCGGCGTTCCTCATCGCTGTAACAATAAATGGTTTCCTTTTTATTTCGTACGCGAAATAACGGTGTTTGCAATATGGAAACGTGACCGGCCTTTACCAGATCAGGGAAAAACTGCAGGAAAAAGGTCATCAACAACAGGCGGATGTGCATACCGTCCACATCGGCATCGGTAGCTATTACAATGTTGTTGTAACGTAAAGCATCAAGGCCGTCCTCTATATTCAGGGCATGCTGCAGCAGGTTAAATTCTTCGTTTTCGTAAACTACCTTTTTGGTTAGGCCAAAGCAGTTAAGGGGTTTACCTTTTAAGCTGAACACAGCCTGGGTCATCACATCACGCGATTTAGTGATCGAACCACTGGCCGAGTCACCTTCGGTAATGAACAACGTGGTATCTTGTTTACGTTCGTGCGTATCGTCAAAATGCACTTTGCAGTCGCGCAGTTTGCGGTTATGCAATGATGCTTTTTTTGCACGCTCGTTGGCCAGTTTTTTAATACCTGCAATATCTTTACGCTCCCGTTCTGATTGCAGGATCCTTTTTAGCAAGCCATCAGCAGCTTCTGTGTTTTTATGCAGATAATTATCAAGCTCCTTTTTAACAAAATCATTAATAAAACCACGCACAGACGGACCATCCGGACCAACGTTTTGTGAGCCCAGCTTGGTTTTGGTTTGCGATTCAAAAACCGGCTCCTGAACTTTTATGGCAATAGCCGCAACAATTGAAGCCCTGATATCCGAAGCATCAAACTCTTTTTTATAAAACTCGCGTACGGTTCTTACTACCGCCTCGCGGAAGGCGGCCTGGTGCGTACCGCCCTGGGTAGTATTTTGACCGTTAACAAATGAGTAATATTCCTCGCCGTATTGCTGACCGTGGGTCATGGCTATCTCAATGTCTTCGCCCTTAAGGTGGATAATTGGATACCGTAAAGTTTCAGCATCCGTATTACGGGTAAGCAAATCATATAGGCCGCGTTCCGAAAAATACTTTTGATTGTTAAAATTGATAGTAAGGCCCGCGTTCAGGAACACGTAGTTCCAGATCATACTTTCTACAAACTCCGGGATAAACCGGTAATGTCTGAAAATGGTATCATCGGGTATAAAATTGATAGCAGTACCATTCCGCTGGGTGGTATCTTTTTCACTCTCATCACGAATCAGTTCACCTTTGGCAAACTCGGCCAGTTTGGTGCGGCCGTCACGATATGATTGCACTGTAAATGAGTTGGAAAGCGCGTTAACCGCTTTGGTACCCACCCCATTTAAACCTACCGATTTTTGAAAGGCCTTGCTATCGTATTTACCGCCTGTATTTATTTTGGATACACAGTCGATCACTTTACCCAAAGGGATACCGCGGCCATAATCGCGCACCGATACCTTATGGTCGCTCATGTTCACCTCAATGGTACGGCCTGATCCCATTACAAACTCGTCTATCGAGTTATCAATGATCTCTTTAAGCAGTACGTATACACCATCGTCATAAGCAGAGCCATCGCCCAGTTTACCAATATACATACCGGGGCGTAAACGGATGTGCTCCTTCCAATCAAGGGAGCGGATACTATCTTCACTATAATTAACTGGTTCTGCCATGTATATAAAGTAGAAAATTAAACAGCGTAAAAATGCGCCTAACTGCAAAAATAAAACTTCCCGCTTGAATTAACGGAGAGCAAATATCAACTTATTAACATTGGGGAATTATATAAAGGAAATGACACAGCAGAGAGATTACTTTTCTGTATCTCTCTACGGCTTAAACTTCAAGCAATTACTTGCCCTGTCTACATTTTTAAAAAACTCGGGGCCTTTATCATTAGTAAAACAAACAGCCATAATGGTGCCGGTATGGTTACGCTGTAATGCAATAAGCAGCGCGTATTTATAATGCTTGGTAGCAGGCAAATCGAGCAGGTTTAACAGGTATGACTTACCGGCATCAGCTTTATATCTGTTTAAAACGTTAACCGGTATGCTCCGCATAAAGTTATCCCTTTCGCCGGTAAAAGCTATGGCGTGCGCCCTGCTCATGTTTATATATATCGAATCTGGATTTTCGGTTTCCCGGTCAATATCATATTGCCCCTGCTCATAACTGGTATAATTCTGTTTCTGGGATTTTACCTGGAACCATACTTCAAAATCCTGCCCCGGCAACTGCAACGCATAATCAAATGAAAAATCCTCATCATTGGGAGCGGGAATCTCTTTAAACCCCCTGGGTGGGGTATAAATTACATTGGCCTGGGCCAAAAGCTTGGTAAATTCTTTAAACTGATCTGTACCTGCTGTTTTGAGCTTTGAGTAGCCAGGCTTAACCTTCGCTGTTGTATGTTTCTTATTATTTTGGGCATATAACGGCCTTGGACTTATCTGAGCTATGCTTTTTGTAAAGCACAGCAACAACAAAGCCATAAGCAATAAGGGCCGGGTTAACTTCAAAATAGTTTTCATTTAAGGGGCAGCCAGGAAAAAAACCTGGTTAAAGCACCATAGGTAAATATATAAACAAATTAATTAATCAACACCCTCTCGCATTCAAATAACCGCTATGCTTTAACGACAATATCAATCAATTATTTGTTACATTAATAATTTTTACGCACGTGATTAGTAATTGTTGCAAACCTACCTAAACGTAACAATTTTGTTATAAACCAATATTAACAAGACATTAAAATGTAGCTCACTTCATCTGCACATCAGCACATAATCCGTATCTTTACCAATCCAAAAGTTTTTATTGAATAATGAGTGAAGATCTGCATCAAAACGATACACCAAACCCTAATGAAGAAAAACTCCACACCGTTGCCTCACTCGATGGGTTATATGAAAATTGGTTTCTTGATTATGCATCCTATGTAATTCTCGACCGGGCTGTTCCCCATATCAACGATGGTTTAAAACCCGTACAACGCCGCATCCTGCATTCGTTGAAGGAAATGGACGACGGGCGTTTTAACAAAGCCGCCAATGTTATAGGTAACACCATGAAATATCACCCTCATGGTGATGCTTCTATTGGTGACGCGATGGTGCAGATTGGTCAGAAAAACCTGTTGATTGATTGCCAGGGAAACTGGGGCGACCCGGTAACCGGCGACTCGGCAGCGGCACCCCGTTATATTGAAGCGCGCTTATCAAAATTTGCGCTTGATGTTGTTTTTAACCCGGATACCACCGTTTGGCAGGCCAGCTATGACGGCCGTAACAAAGAGCCTATTACTCTGCCGGTAAAGTTCCCCTTGCTGCTTGCACAGGGAGCCGAAGGTATTGCGGTAGGTTTGGCTACCAAAATCTTACCTCATAACTTTATTGAGTTAATTGATGCTTCCATAGCCGTATTAAAAGGTGAACGCCCTAACCTCATGCCTGATTTTCCGACAGGGGCATGGCTGATGCTTCACTATATAATGAAGGTCAGCGTGGAGGTAAAGTGAGGGTAAGGGCTAAAATTGTTGAGCGCGATAAAAAAACGCTTGCCATTACCGAAATACCATTTACTACTACTACCGGCAGTTTAATTGACAGCGTGATCTCGGCCAACGATAAAGGTAAGATCAAGATCAAAAAAATTGAGGATAATACCGCCAGGGATGTAGAGATCATTATTCACTTGGCTCCGGGCATCTCGCCCGATGTAACCATCGACGCTCTTTATGCCTTTACCGATTGCGAGGTATCCATATCACCAAACACCTGCGTAATACAGGATGATAAGCCGCGCTTCATGAGCGTGAACGATATGCTTACCGAAAGCACATTCTTCACCAAAGACCTGCTAAAACAGGAGTTGGAGATCAGGCTGAAGGATTTAATGGAGAAGATCTTCTTCAGTTCATTACTTAAGATCTTTATCCAGGAAGGGATGTATAAAAATCCTGAGTACGAAAACTCGGGCAATTTTGAAGTGGTATTGGAAGTATTGAACCGCTTGTTTGAGCCTTTCTTTCCGCAGTTTTACCGCACCATACAGCCCGAAGATTATAAAAAGCTGATAGATAAACCTATGAGCAGCATCACCCGCTTTGATGTTAAAAAAGCGGATGAGCAAATGAAGGCGCTCGAAAATGAGATAAAACAGGTAAAACATCACCTAAAACACCTTACCGAGTATACCATTGCCTGGTTCGAAAAACTGAAGGATAAATATGGTAAGGACAGAGAGCGCAAAACCGAACTGCGCACCTTTGATAAGGTTGAAGCTGCACAGGTAGCATTGGCTAATATCAAACTATATGTTAACAGGGCCGACGGCTTTATTGGATCTGGCCTGAAGAAAGATGACTCGGTTGAATACGTTGGCGATTGTTCAGACATTGACGAGATCATTGTTTTTAGGGGCGATGGCCGCTGTATGATTACCAAAGTGCAGGACAAGGTTTTTGTGGGTAAGGACATCATTCACGTTGCCGTATTTAAAAAGAATGACGAACGCACCGTTTATAATATGATATATAAAGACGGCGAGAGTGGCATCAGTTATATCAAACGATTCTCGGTAGTGGGTGTAACCCGCGATAAGGAATACGACCTTACCAAAGGCACCAAAGGCTCAAAAGTATTGTACTTTACCGCCAACCCTAACGGCGAGGCCGAAGTGGTGAACGTACAGCTTAAACCTCACTCCAAACTTAAAAAACTACAGTTTGATGAGGATTTCGCATCTATAGCTATCAAAGGCCGCGGTTCGATGGGTAATATCATTACCAAATACCCGGTTAAAAAAATCATACTGAAAAGCAAGGGTGTGTCAACGCTGGCCGGACGTAAGATCTGGTATGATGATATCCTGAAGCGCCTGAACGCAGATGGCCGCGGCAAATACCTGGGCGAATTTGATGGTGACGACCGCATTCTCACCGTGCTCAGCAATGGCGTTTATGAATTAAGCAGCTTTGATCTTAACAACCACTTTGATGATAAGATGATCCTTATCGAAAAGTATGAGCCGCAGGCAGTGTTCTCGATAGTACACATTGAAGGCAAATCCAAAAACTATCTTGTTAAGCGTTTCTCTTTTGAAAACATAGCCGTTGGTAAGCAGATAAGCCTGATCAGTGAAGAAGCCGGATCAAAAATGGTGTTGATCGGTCACACCGCGCCGGTAATCAGCATGACACACTTGAAAGGCAAAGATCAAACACCTGAAACCCTCGAACTGAATTTAGCAGATGTTATTGATGTAAAAGGAATGAAAGCCATGGGCAACCGCCTTTCACAACATCCGGTAAAATCAGTTGAGCTGATAAGTGATGGCATTAACCAGGCAACGGAAACTGCCGAAACCGACATTAACGAAGAAGCTACTCTTGCATCAACAGATACAAATGAAGATGAGCCTGTAGTTTCTCAGGAAGACGGGCCGGCAACACCAGCCGATCAATCTGAAGAGTCGCCAAAGCCACCTAAAAAGATCGATTTTGAGATCACTAACCCCGACGATATCGACATGGACGATCAGGGACAATTAGGGCTATTTTAACGCAAAGCCACCGGTAACAATAGCCGGTGGCTTTTTTATTTACCTGCCGATTAATCCCGTTTATCCAATACTCAAACAATTAGCAAAAAAATCATTTTACAGCTATACCCCCTTGTTTACAGCTGTATTTTAGTTATTTTTGAATATTACTAAATCTTATATCATAAACAGGCATGTACTTCGGCGGTGGCAATTATTATTATATTATATTGATATTAGAGGCATTTTGTATCATTCACAGCCTGCGGCGCGGCACCCAGCAAAAATGGCTTTGGATCCTGATAGTAATACCCGTATTTGGCTGCTTGTATTATATATACAGCGAAATACTATCCAACCGAGGTATCCGTGCACCTAAACTAAATGTTGAAGCGGTAATAAACCCCGGGGCCAAAATTAAACGCCTTGAAGATGAAGTAAGGTTTACCGATACTTTTGCCAACCGTGTTAAACTGGCAGATGCCTATCTGGACGCCGGGCTTACCGATAAAGCACTCGAAATATATCAAAACAGTCTCACCGGTGCCTTTGCCGAAAACGAGCACGTAATGGCGCAGCTAATTGTAGCTTATTTTGAAAAAGGCCAGTATAACGAGGTGATTCCTATTGCTAAAAAACTTTATAAGCTACCACAATTTGCCCGCTCAAAAGCGCACATCCTGTATGCCAAATCGCTTGAGCTTACTTACCAGGAAGAGTTGGCCGAAAATGAATTTAAACTGATGAAAGGGCGTTACTCCTATTTTGAGCCCCGCTATGAATACGGCATGTTCCTTACCCGTGCCGGCCGCGATGACGATGCCTGGCAAATTTTCACGGATATGCTCAACGAGCAATCGCAGTTAAGCCCTGTTGAGCGAAAAAGCAATAAAGTATGGTTTGCAAAAGCTAAGGATGAAGTAAAGAAGTTATCAGCGGTGAGGAAAACGGCGTAAGACTCGTTCAGATACAACATTCTTTCTTAATCGCTCCCGACCAATAAAAACTGATTGTCATTTCGACGAACAAGTGAGGGAATACGCGTGGGAGTGAGGAGAAATCTTATACGCCTTGTATAAATCATACATTATCGCTCTGCAAAGCCTAAAAGATTTCTCTTTCGCCCTACCGCGCACTCCTCCCCCTGCTCTATCGAAATGACATTTTTTTAAGCATCATCCCCCTACCGTCATCCCTAAGTCATACTGACAACCTGACACCATCGGGTTAAAAAATTGTTAAGCCGCAAAACGCAAATAACCTTTTGCTGACATTAAAACAGTTTAGCCTGTCAATACTTGCCATAATACCCGCTTGGCATAATTGATGTTGCATATTGGGCTGAAAAACTTAAATAAAAATAAACAGTTATAACTATGTCATTAAACATTAAACCGATCGGCGATAGGGTTGTAGTGGAAGCTGCAGCAGCCGAAGAGAAAACCGCTTCAGGTATCTTCATTCCTGATACTGCCAAAGAAAAACCTCAACGTGGAACCATCGTTGCTGTTGGACAGGGAAAAGTTGATGAGCCTTTAACCGTACAAGTTGGTGACCAGGTTTTATATGGTAAATATGCAGGTACTGAAATTACCTATGAAGGTAAAGAGTACTTAATTATGCGTGAATCAGACATATACGCAGTTCTTTAACCAATTAGTGAATTAGTGAGTTATTGAATTAGTGAATTTATTCCTGTTCAAACCGCTGGTTTAAAATCAAAGAAATTAAAAAAATAGATTATTGAAAGCGAAATCAAATCACTCATTCGCTAATTCAATAATTCAATAATTAAAACATCATGGCAAAACAAGTTAAATACAATGTTGAAGCACGCGACGCCCTGAAACGCGGTGTTGATATCCTTGCTAACGCAGTAAAAGTAACCTTAGGTCCTAAAGGCCGTAACGTAATCATCGACAAAAAATTTGGCTCACCAGCCATCACTAAAGACGGTGTTACTGTTGCTAAAGAAATTGAATTAAAAGACGCCCTTGAAAACATGGGTGCTCAAATGGTTAAAGAAGTAGCTTCAAAAACTGCCGATATTGCAGGTGATGGTACTACTACTGCTACTGTTTTAGCTCAGGCTATTGTAACTGCAGGTATTAAAAACGTGGCTGCCGGTGCAAACCCAATGGATTTGAAACGCGGTATCGATAAAGCGGTTGCAGCAGTTGTTGAAAACCTGAAAACCCAGTCGCAAACTGTTGGTGAAGACAATAACAAAATCAAACAAGTCGCTTCTATTTCTGCAAATAACGACGAGGTTATCGGTTCGTTAATTGCTGAAGCAATGGAAAAAGTTGGTAAAGACGGTGTTATCACTGTTGAAGAAGCAAAAGGTACTGAAACTGAAGTTAAAACTGTAGAAGGTATGCAGTTTGACCGTGGTTACCTTTCTCCTTACTTCGTAACCAATGCTGATAAAATGGAAGCTGAACTGGAAAATCCTTACATCCTGATCTATGATAAAAAGATCTCTTCGATGAAGGAATTGCTTCCTATCCTTGAAAAACAAGTACAAACCGGCAAACCATTATTGATCATTGCTGAAGATCTTGACGGTGAAGCTTTAGCTACTTTGGTAGTTAACAAAATCCGTGGTTCACTGAAAGTTGCTGCTGTTAAAGCTCCAGGTTTCGGCGACCGTCGTAAAGCTATGTTAGAGGATATCGCTATCCTTACCGGTGGTACTTTGATCTCTGAAGAAAGAGGTTACAAATTAGAAAACGCTGATCTTAGCTACTTAGGTACTGCTGAGAAAATCGTTATCGACAAAGATAATACTACTATCATCAATGGTGCTGGTTCTGCAGAAGAGATCAAAGGCCGCGTAAGCCAGATCAAATCACAAATTGAATCAACAACTTCTGACTACGACCGCGAAAAATTACAAGAGCGCTTAGCCAAATTATCTGGCGGTGTTGCTGTACTTTACGTAGGTGCTGCTACCGAAGTTGAAATGAAAGAGAAAAAGACCGTGTTGACGATGCTTTACACGCTACACGTGCCGCTGTTGAAGAAGGTATCGTAGCTGGTGGTGGTGTTGCCTTCATCCGTGCTGTTGCTTCTTTAGCTGACCTTAAAGGCGATAACGAAGACGAAAACACTGGTATCCAGATCATCCGTCGCGCTATCGAAGAGCCTTTACGTCAGATCTGCGAAAACGCTGGTATCGAAGGTTCAATCGTTGTGCAAAAAGTAAAAGAAGGCACTGCCGACTTTGGTTACAATGCACGTACCGATAAATACGAAAACCTGATTGCTGCCGGTGTTATCGACCCAACTAAAGTAGGTCGCGTAGCTTTAGAGAACGCTGCTTCAATCGCTTCAATGTTATTAACAACTGAAGTTGTATTGGCTGATGATCCTGAAGATGCTCCAGCTGGCCCACCAATGGGTGGCGGTGGCATGGGCGGCATGATGTAAGAGCCCCCAAGCCCCCTGAAGGGGTGTATAGAAACTTATATACTTTCAAAACCCTGTATGCAAAAGCATACAGGGTTTTGTGCTTTAAAAGAGGCCGTTATAGTCATCCTAAGGTAATTCAACGGTCATTTATTAATCATTTGATTAATTTCCAAATCCTCTGGGCGTAGTAATACGTAATTTTGCATAACAAATCTGATACAGCACTAATCAGGCACAGGATTTGAATAATGCAGGTCATGAAACGTCTATCTCAAAAAACAAAACAAATACAAAGCACCCTGGTTGAGTGGGTGTTGTTTAAGGGCCCCGAGCTCTTCGTTTCCCTGTACAGTTAATAGATAATTATTAACTTTGCGCCCAGTTATGAAACTGGACGAATTTTACATTGAGTTCCACCATTGGCTTATTAACCGCGGCCCTAATTATGTAGGTGGACTAATCATATTTTTTATTGGGTTATGGTTTATTAAGTTTTTGCGTGCAAGGCTGCGCATGCGTATGATGAAACGCGGCATCCATTCGTCACTGCAGCCATTTTTCTTAAGCCTAACCATTACAGCTTTATATGTTTTACTCATTATTTGGGTAATGAACATCATAGGGCTTGAAATGAGCATTTTCACTACCATTATCGGCGCATTTTCGGTAGCAGCCGGTTTGGCGCTGTCGGGCACATTTCAAAACTTTGCAGGTGGTGTGCTGATCTTGTTATTAAAACCTTTTGAGATAGATGACAGCATTGTTGCGCAAGGGCAGGATGGCAAGGTGGTATCTATACAGATGTTTTATACCGTACTTATTACTGCAGATAACAAAACCGTCATTATCCCTAACGGAAAGCTGTTTAATGAAGTTATTGTAAACATAACGCGCGAAGGCCGCCGCCGTCTTGATTTTGAATTGCGGGTGGGCTATAACAATGATATAGAAAAGGCGAAGGCCATCATGACAGGCGTAGTAAATGCCAATAAAGATATCCTTCATGACCCGGCCGCGCGCGTGGGTGTTATTAGCCTGGATAACGATTGTGTAAGGTTTACCATTAATGTTTGGGTTGATCCTGCCGATTTCCTCAATGCTAAAATAAACCTTCAGGAACAAATGCTTAAAGAGCTTGCCGCAGGTGGCGTTAATTTCCCTAAACCAGGATTTTGATAAGAAGCAGGAAACCGGGAATCAAAGGCCCTTCAAAAGGATAATTCTTTCACGAAGGCGGATCGGATCATCAATAATGCCTTCGGTTATTAAAAATCAGTAAACATTATAACACATAAAGCTTGCTTGTTAAAGCAGGCTTTTTTTATCTTAGGGAAATCAAACCCTTGAAAAAATATGAGTTTTAAAACCCAGCTCAGTTCAATTTTTATTGATGAAAATAATATCCCCCCGAATTTCAGATTGAAGAAGTACACCAGCGCGAATATCTGAGCGGTGGCGAAATGAAACCATGGAACGGCGAAGTAAGTGAAGTTTACTCACCTGTTGGTTTTTGGGCAGAGGACGGTACTTTTACCCGGAAGCTGATAGGCACCTACCCGGTTTGCACCGAAAAAGAAGCTTTTGAAGCCCTGGATGCCGCGCTTGAAGCCTATGACAATGGCCGCGGCGAATGGCCCACCATGAGCATTGCCGACCGTATTAAATGTATGGAGCGCTTTATTTACAAAATGAGCGAACAACGTACGCTGGTGGTAAAACTGCTGATGTGGGAAATAGGTAAATCATACGCTGATTCGGCTAAAGAATTTGACCGTACTATTGAATACATCAATGCCACCATCGACGCGTTAAAAGATATTGACCGTCAGTCGTCACGCTTTGAAATGGCCGAGGGGCTGGTGGCCCAGATCCGTCGTTCGCCCCTGGGGGTAGTGCTTTGCATGGGGCCGTTTAATTACCCGTTAAACGAAACTTTCACTACGCTGATCCCCGCGCTGATTATGGGGAACACCATTTTATTTAAACCGCCTAAACACGGCACACTATTGCATTACCCATTGCTAAAAGCTTTCCAGGAATCATTCCCTAAAGGAGTGGTGAACACCATTTATGGCAGGGGCGCAGTGGTAACACCCGGGCTGATGTCATCGGGCAAGGTGAATGTGCTGGCTTTCATTGGCTCAAGCAAAGTAGCAAATGATTTGAAAAAGCGTCACCCTAAAATTAATCGCTTAAGAGCTGTTTTAAGTCTGGACGCCAAGAACGCAGCCATAGTCACCAAACATGCCGACCTGCAGCAGGCTGTGAGCGAGTGCATTTTAGGCTCGCTGTCATTTAACGGCCAGCGTTGTACTGCTATTAAAGTGATATTTGTACATAAAGCCGTTGCTGATGAGTTTTTAAAACTATTGAGCGAGGCCGTTGCCAAACTTAAGTTCGGACTGCCCTGGGAAAAGGACGTAAAACTTACCCCGCTCCCCGAACCTCATAAACCAGCTTACCTTACCGATATTGTAAATGACGCTTTAGCCAACGGCGCAAAAGTGATTAACGAAAACGGCGGTGAAACATCGGCTTCGTTCTTTTTCCCGGCCATAGTTTACCCGGTTAATGAAAACATGAAACTGTACCGCGAAGAGCAATTTGGACCGGTGATCCCAGTAATTCCGTTTGAAGATATTGAGGAGCCTATCGCTTACCAGATAGATTCGCCACATGGTATGCAGGTGAGTATTTTCAGTAATGATGCCAGGGAAATTTCGTCACTGATCGATCCCTTTGTGAATTTAGTAAGCCGCGTAAACATTAACAGTCAGTGCCAGCGCGGTCCGGATGTATTTCCGTTCACCGGGCGCAAGGACAGCGCCGAGGGTACACTTTCGGTACATGATGCGTTAAGGTCGTTCTCAATCCGTTCATTAGTTACCACTAAAATGACCGAAACCAACAAAAACATCATCAACGAAATTGTGAATGACAATGATTCCAATTTCCTGAGCACGAAGTTTATATTGTAGGGAACCGTTAGGACGTCATGAGGAGTAGCCCCAGGACAATCCTAAAACTACAATACATATTACGAATGACAATTAACAACTTACAGTCATGCAACTATGATACACGAAGCAATCCCGATTTACAGTCGCCCTGTATGGTTTGGATTTGCTTCGTGTCTGTTTTAAACGTTATCATTGTGATCATGTAACGGCCAGTTACATCATTACCGCTACGCTACCATATCTTCACTCGTTTATCCGGGTCTATCCACATCTTATCACCTTTCTTAATATGAAAGGCTTCGTAAAATTCAGGCACATCGGTAAACGGCCCGTTAACACGCATAAAACCGGGCGCATGCTCATTGGTTAAGATCTGGCTCGAAAGTGATTCTTTCCTGTCCTGCGTAAGCCAGCCTAATGAGTATCCTAAAAAATAGCGCTGTAATGGTGTTAACCCGTTAATGAGTTTACCCTCTTTATATTGCTGTGTTTTTTTGAACGCGTCAAGACCTATTACAATGCCGCCAAGGTCAGCAATGTTCTCACCCTGAGTGGCTTTGCCATTTACATGCAAACCATAAATGCTGTAACCATTAAACTGGTCGATAAGCATTTTGGCACGTTGACTAAATTTTACCGAATCCTGCGGTTTCCACCAGGCTTTAAGGTTTCCGGCAGCATCAAACTGGCGGCCCTGGTCATCAAAACCGTGGGTCATTTCGTGGCCAATAGTTGAGGCAGCAGCATAGCCGTAAATGACGGCATCATCAATATTTTCATCCTTGTAGCCGGGAATGGTAAAAATGCCGGCAGGCAATACAATCTCGTTGTTTGACGGGTTATAGTAAGCATTATAGGTTTGAGGCGTTATATCCCATTCAGTACGGTCGACAGGTTTGCCTAATTTAGCTGCACTGAAATTATGCCACCATTCGTTTGCCCGTAATACGTTGAGGGCGTAAGGGCCCCGGTTAATTTCCAAAGTTGAAAAATCCTTCCATTTATCCGGATAACCAACTTTAGGGACAACTTTTGATAATTTGTAGTAAGCTTTCTCCTTGGTTTCGGGGCTCATCCAATCCAGCTTTTCAATATGCTCTTTAAAGCTGGTGCGCATTTCTTCAACCAGTTTTACATAGCGTTCTTTTGTCTTTTCGGGGAAATATTCTTTTACGAAGATTTGCCCTAATACCTCGCCCATCAAACCGTTTTCAGTATCCAGCACCCTTTTCCAGCGTGGGAGTTGGGCCGTACTGCCATAAATCACCTTATCATAAAACCGAAACACCTCCTGATCAAACGGTTTGCTCAGGTATGGCCCAAAAGCAGTGACCAGGCTCTTGCGCAGGTAATTCTTCCAGTCATCTATAGTAAAAGTTTTTAGTGCTTTATTAAGCGCCCTGTAATACTCAGGCTGTCCTACAATTACGGTATCCGCATTTTTGTAGTCCATCTTTTCAAAAGTGGGTTTCCAGTCAATATCCGGGGCCAGCTTGCTCAGCGCGGCAAGTGGCATTTTGTTATAGTTATGATAAGGATCGCGCAGGTCCTCCAGTTTCCGGCTGCTATCAGCCAGGAAAGTTTCCAGCGAATAAGTTTTCTTAGCGGCTGCAGTTGCCCTATCAGCAGGCAGGCCTGCCAGTTTAAATATGGCGGGCAGGTAATTATTTTGATAGTCGGTACGGATGGCTACGCTATGCGCATCTTTATTAAAGTAGTAATCGCGGTTAGGCATACCAATGCCCGATTGGTATAAACCCAAAGCCATCTTTGCACTGTTCTTAGCATCCTGCCCAACATAAGCGCCGATAGGCTGTGTAACGCCAATCCTTTGTAAGTGTGCAAACTCCTCAACCAGGCTTTTGATATCCGTTATCCGGTCAATTTTATCCAGTTCATCTTTCAGTGGTGCAAGCCCCTGTTTTTCGATGTTAACGGTATCCATCCCGCTGAAATAAAAATCACCTATTTTTTGGGTGTTGCTGCCTTTAGGAGCATTAGCCTTAAGCGCATCCTTGTTGATCTTTTTCATCTTGTCTCGCAGTTCTTCCTGCACAACATTGCCGATGCCCCAGGCAGCGTACGCCGCCGGAATAGGATTTTTGCGGAGCCAGGTTCCGTTGGCATATTTAAAGAAGTCATCGCCCGGTTTTACGGTGGTATCCATATTATGGATCACTGGGTCGCCGGCTTCGTAAGCTTTTGTTTTGTCGGTTTGGCTACAGGCACTAAGTAAGGTGCCAAGCGCGGCGGCAACTATGGATAAGGATTGGGTTTTTCTGTTCATTTTTTAGGCGTGTGTATGAATTAAAATACAACAACTGTATGGTAAAATAGAATTTAGGACAGCTTATTTTTTAAAATATGATAATTTATTATATCTCCTGGAAAAAACCTGCTAAGGAAACGTTAAAATAATAACAAATTTTACGAAGTGTTTCCAACCTGATATCAATAATACCTGATTCGAGCCGAGCAATATTTATGTGCGTTTCGTTAAAAAACTTCTCCTGCGTAACCTGATTTTGTTTGCGTAAGGTTTTTATCTGCAAGGCAACTTTGCGTTTAAATGCGTTATTAGTGTTGTTAAGGTATTCAAAATCAGTTAAAAGCATGACTGGATCGGCTAATATGATACTTTGTATTTTTTGTGCAAGCTAAATATAAAATAACACCATTACATTTTATATGCAGATATTATTCTTTTATAAAAATGGGCGACTAACGTTTAAACATGAAATATTAATGCCACAATTTTATAATTATGGCAAAGGATTTGTATATAGATATTCGCCCTGTATCATCTGTGAAAAAATAAAAGATTTAGTAACATCTACCTGTGAAAAATTAAATTGAATTCTCAGACGCCCAAGTTGAGATTTTTTGTTCTTTGTTTTGGGTTTAATCAATAGTTTAAATTAATTAGGGGAAAGGGAGCTTCAAAAAAAGCTCTCTTTTTTTGTTTATAAAAATTACTATGCATGCATAGTAATTTTTATATATTTATGCTTTTAATTATACCAATGTATTTTGAACTGACCGAAGAACAAAAAATGATTCGCCAGGCTGCGCGTGATTTTGCGCAAACAGAATTAAAGCCAGGTGTTATTGAACGCGATGAACAGCAAAAATTCCCTGCCGCACAGGTTAAGAAACTTGGTGAACTGGGTTTCCTGGGCATGATGGTATCTCCGCAATATGGCGGCGCTGGCATGGATGCCATATCATATGTGCTGGTGATGGAGGAACTTTCAAAGATTGACGCATCCACGTCAGTAGTTGTTTCTGTGAATAATTCGCTGGTATGCTATGGATTGGAGAAATATGGCAGCGAAGAACAAAAGCAAAAATATCTGGCACCGCTGGCCAAAGGTGAATGCATTGGCGCTTTCTGTCTTTCGGAGCCAGAGGCCGGCTCTGATGCTACGTCACAAAGCACTACAGCCATTGATATGGGCGATCATTACCTGCTTAATGGTACTAAGAACTGGATCACCAGCGGGGGCAGCGCATCTACCTATATTGTAATAGCACAAACCAATGCCGAAAAAAGCACCATGGTATTAACGCTTTTATTGTGGAAAAAGGAACGCCCGGCTTTACTGTCGGCCCTAAAGAGAACAAGATGGGCATCCGCGGCTCGGATACCCACTCGCTGATGTTTGCCGACGTTAAAGTGCCTAAAGAGAACCGCATTGGCGAAGACGGTTTTGGGTTTAAGTTTGCCATGAACGTACTGGATGGCGGCCGTATAGGTATTGCTTCGCAGGCTTTAGGTATTGCTTCAGGTGCTTACGAACTTGCAGTGCAATACGCTAAGGAGCGCAAAACTTTTGGTAAACCGCTGGCTGATCACCAGGCTATCCAATTTAAGCTGGCCGATATGGCTACTGAAATTGAGGCAGCACGTTTGATGTGCCTTAAAGCGGCATGGTTTAAAGATCATGGAAAACCCTATGCCCAGGCATCATCAATGGCAAAACTTTATGCATCTGAAGTAGCTATGCGCACCACCACCGAAGCGGTACAGATCCATGGCGGGTACGGTTACGTGAAAGAGTATCACGTTGAACGCCTGATGCGGGATGCCAAAATAACCCAGATTTATGAAGGAACATCTGAAATTCAAAGAATTGTCATTTCGCGCGGATTGTTGAAATAACGGCGCTGTTTTTATACCTTTGAAAGTATATAGATTAAGTAGACTATATATTTAAGTATGACTTTCAAAAATATTATAGCCGGTATTTGCGGATTACTATTTCTGCAAACCGGCTTTGCTCAAACCAAACTAAAAACAGGTGTGTGGCGCGGTGCGCTTAAAACTAAATCAGGCACCGAAATCCCTTTTAATTTCGAGTTCAGCAATAGCGGGAGCAAACAACAATTAGCTATCATTAACGGTGCCGAGCATTTTAAAGTAACAGATGTTGCTACCAAAGGCGATTCTGTTTTTATCCATATGCCGCTGTTCAATTCAGAATTTAAGCTGAAACTTAACGGAGATAGCCTTAACGGCAACTGGGTAAGGCACCTGGCCGATAATGATCTTCTTGTTCCGTTCAGCGCCCGACCTAACACTTCATGGCGCTTTTTTAAGAATACCGAAAACCCGGCATTTAATATCGGAGGCCGCTGGTCGGCGGTGTTTGGTGAGGGCGAGGGCCGCGATACCACCGTTGGCGAGTTTAAGCAGGAGGGCAATAAACTTACAGGCACTTTCTTAACCACCACCGGTGATTACCGTTATTTAGAAGGCTCGGTAAGTGGTAATAAACTTTACCTCTCTACTTTCGACGGTGGTCATGCCTATACTTTTACTGCTACCATTAGCGATGATAAGACCTTAACCGACGGTAAATTTTTCGCCGGCTATTCATCTGTGCAGGCATGGACTGCTGTAAAGGATGAAAACGCCAAACTTCCCGATGCATATTCACTCACTTCATTAAAACCGGGGTATAAAAAAATAACTTTCAGCTTTAAGGACCTTGATGGCAAAACTATCTCGCTTGATGATGCCAGGTTCAGAAACAAAGTGGTAATTGTACAGATATTGGGCTCATGGTGCCCTAACTGTATGGACGAGAACTGCTTATATGGTTAACTACTATAACAAATATCACAATAAAGGTGTTGAAGTAATTGGTCTGGCTTATGAACGCACCACCGATTTTGAAAAATCAAAGAAAGCGCTGCAGCAGGTAAAAGACAGGTTTAAAGTACCTTATCCATTGTTGGTGACCGGCTATACCAGCGATAAAAAACAAACCGCCCAAAGCCTGCCTATGTTATCAAAAGTGGTTGGCTTCCCTACCACCATCATTATTGATAAAAACGGCGACGTACAAAAGATCCATACAGGTTTTAGCGGCCCCGGTACGGGGAGCATTATACCGAGTTTATCAACGAGTTTGAGAAATTGACGGATGAGCTAATCCAGGCCCCACCCGCCCCCTAAAGCGAGTGCTTGTATGCACACGCGCTTGTCAAAAGAAGATTTTAAACAAAAAACGCATTGCTGCCGGCAATGCGTTTTTTGTTTATGCTTAAAAAGGGAGCTTGAAGGTAGTCACCCTTTTAACGGGCGGAAGGGGCGACCTCAACGCCAAAATACGCTTCCAACTCATTTAACGTTGATGAGCTGGTTGCAATATCTTTAATGATCACACCTTTTTCCATCAGCAGGATGCGGTCGCACACATCAGTGATGTGGTTAAGATCATGGCTGGATACTATGGTAGTTACACCCTTATTCCTGTTCAGATCTTTCAGCAGGTTTTTAAGCCTGAACTGGGTACTTGGGTCAATATTGGCAAAGGGCTCGTCCAGCATGAGCAATTGAGGTTCCTGCAACAGGCAGGCCGCTACACCAACTTTGCATTGGTTACCTTTTGACAGGTCGCGAATGTACTTCCCTTTCTTCAGTATCTCGCCATTAAAAAAATCGGTCAGGCTAACTAACACCTCATCAACATATGTGCGGTTATGACCATGCAGCCCTCCTATAAAATAAAAATATTCTTCGGGTGTAAGGTAGTCTATCAGGAAACCTTCATCAAGATAAGCAGCGGTGTAATCTTTCCACTTCTCATGACCGGCTACAATTTCTCCGTTTGAAAGGATTTCGCCACTTTCGGCGCGAATGAGGTCGAGCACCATCCGGAACAACGTAGTTTTGCCTGCGCCGTTATTACCTACAAGGCCTACGCTTTCGCCTTTGTTAATTTGCAGGGCGGGTACATCTACAACGGTAATCCCGTTATAAACTTTTTCAAATTTCTTACTTCAATCATGGTTATTTGTTTCTGAAGCCTTCGGCAACGGTATAACGTTTTTGTATAAAATCCTCCTCAAGTTTTTTAACCCAAAAATCGCGGGTTAAAATAAATATGATCCCGGTACCGGCCAGCATGGCCAGGCCGATGTCCGCGTGTTTGAACAGTGAGAAGGGAAGATAAATAATATACGGCGTAATCATCAAGGGAAACGAAATAAGCATTTGCGTTGCCCCCACCCCTTCCCAATTAAACGACGCGCCTTTTGACAGATCTATCCGTTTGGCATTGCGGTTAGCAAAAAACAGTACAATGGTGGTGTTGATACCAATGTTCCACAGGTACATTACAAAATGTACCAAAACAATGCGCCAGCCAAAATAAGCATAAGGCGTAGTCAATATAAAAGCCACGGTTGATACCATGGTAAACAGCAGGTATTTTGCCTTTAAAAAATCGCGGAAATTGATCTTGCTTACCAACAGGCCATCAAAATGAGCGCCTTGCCAGCTATACATGAACTGCCCGTAACTGATAATAAAAATACCAGTCATGAACATGCCCACAAAAATGTACCAGGTTTGTCCGTAATGGCTGTTGGTATAAAATATGAGCCCGTAAAACATAAAGAACAGCCCCATAACCAATGTCGATCGTGGCCGCTTATTACGGAATATCAGTTTCAGCTCGTTTGCGGCAAGGTCGCCTACTTTACCAAACCTGTTTAACAGCGGAAACTCCGTACTGCTTTTATAAGCCGATGCCTTGCGCGAACTCAGCTCTTCGAGATACAGGTTTTGCTTTAAATAGGCAAAATTTATGTAATACATGGCTGCTGCAAGCACAACAGGCGGCAATACCAACACCGGTTTATTGAGCAAATGGCCAAAATACAGATAGGAAATATTGCGTACCGAATAGAGGTGAAACCTGAAATCACCGGTAATAATAAGGATGAGAGCCGCTGCGAAAACCAGGAAGACCCATCCGTTAAGATTGGCCCTGCGTTTAATAAACAAGGCCATGTAGTTATTGAAAAGCATGAAACCGATAATAGCCAATATAAAAGCGAGCGCAGGCAAAGCACCCGAATCGGTAAGGATCACTTTTAAAATAAAAGGTACAAAAAGTATAATGGGCCACAGGTTAAACACCGAAAGCATGGCCGTAAAGGCCAGATAGCCGACCACCCTATTCCTTTTTATAGGTAAATGAAGATATGGTTGCACCCGTAACGTTGGCAGCTCCTGCAATTGCATGCGCATCATCAGGTCAAATAAAAAATAAAGCAGGATGATACCGCAAAAAGAAACCACTATGTCATCATGCGGAAAAACCTGGCCCAAAATTTCATTCAAAAACAAACCGGCAAGCAAAATACATCCAAAAAGATAAAGGATAAGTAAGCCCATCACCACACGGATAGCAATACTTTTACCTGTGTTTTTTGACCGCCAGAAAGCTTTAAGTTCGTGCCCGAGAAAGGTAGTGATCATAAGTATAGACAGTTAAAGGTTAAGGTATAGGTTTTATAAAGCTAAAAGCAAAATGCATAAAGCCCAAAGCTATAATTTGTTCTATATAAAAGCGACAGGCACGATGCGTAAAGCCTAAAGCTATAAATTAATTAATATTGGTCAATTTGTTATATGATATTAATTAACAGGCTCAATAAAACGAAGCTTAAGTTAGTATTTATACCTGTCGCCCCAAAGTTTTCTTAACTTTTCTTTTGATTCGTTTTCACGCGCGTTGTTACCGGGGTCGTAAATTTTTGTTCCGCGGATAGCATCCGGCAGAAAATCAAGATCGGTAAAATTACCTTCGTAGCTATGGGCGTATTTGTAATCCTTGCCGTAGCCTATGTTTTTCATGAATTTGGTTGGTGCGTTACGTAAGTGCAGCGGCACCGGTAAATCGCCGGTTTGGCGCACCAATGCTATGGCCGCACCAATAGCTGTTGTAGCCGAATTACTTTTAGCCGATGTTGCCAGGTAAATAGCCGTCTGCGATAATATCAGTTGCGATTCAGGCATACCAATCTTATTAACCGCCTCAAAACAACTTTGTGCAAGCAGCAAGGCATTGGGGTTAGCGTTGCCAATATCTTCGGATGCCAGGATCAGCATACGGCGGGCAATAAACAAAGGGTCTTCACCGCCTACGATCATTCTCGCCAGCCAGTAAACTGCACCGTTGGGGTCAGAGCCCCGCATGGATTTGATAAAAGCTGAAATGATATCGTAATGCTGCTCACCGGTTTTATCGTACAACGCCATGTTTTGTTGTACATGTTCCAATACAACCTCATCGGTTAATATTATCTCCGGCGTGTCAAAAGCATTTATCAACAGCTCAAAAATATTGAGCAGCTTGCGGGCATCGCCTCCCGAAAGGCGCAGCAAAGCTTCGTAATCTTTTATGGTGATGCTTTTATCCTTTAAGATTACGTCTTCCTTCATAGCCTTGTTCAGCAGGTCGATCAGATCGGTTTCGGATAGCGGCTGTAAAATATACACCTGGCAACGCGACAGCAAAGCCGAGATCACTTCGAAAGATGGGTTTTCAGTCGTTGCGCCTATTAACGTAACAATGCCCCGCTCTACAGCGCCTAACAATGAATCTTGCTGCGATTTGGAAAAGCGGTGGATCTCATCGATAAATAATATCGGTAGCACCTCGCCTTGTTTCTTTAACAACGACGCTTTTTCTATCACCTCCCTTACGTCTTTTACGCCCGAGTTAATAGCACTCAAAGCAAAAAACGGACGAAACAATGACTGCGAAATAATATAAGCCAAAGTGGTTTTACCCACTCCCGGCGGTCCCCAAAATATCATCGACGGCAATGAACCCGACTCGATAGCTTTACGCAGCACTGCTCCCGGCCCAACAAGGTGTTTTTGCCCAACATAATCATCAAGCGATTTGGGGCGCATACGTTCGGCTAATGGCGGGAGGTTATTCATAAAAGTAAAATTCAGAAAAGAAAACGCCAAATCCTAAAAAAATTAGTAATTTATAAGATTGGTGTTTGTTCAAACGAAGGGGTGACAATTATTCAGGAAGGCCTGTACTTCTGAATTTTAGAATCGGTGCGCTATGAAGGGGAAATAGCAATCGGTTGAAGACTTACAAAGTTTTTGCAACTTCGTAAGTCTGGGCCTACAACATGTTATCCGTCGACGGGCTGACCGAGAGGCCTTCCTTTTGTCATCACTCCTTCAAAAAGCCACCGCATTTAATCACTCAACATACCTCAATCCTGTGTAATAGGTTCATGATGTGCGTGGCAGGCCTCAGCACAATCGATACAGGCTTTGGCACATTCCTGGCAATGGTCGTGCTGATGTTTACCGCACTCAGCGGCGCAAAGGCGACAGATCTCCTCGCATAAAACCAGGTATTGGTGGGCAATAACTGAATCTCTTTGCAATAAGCGGGCTCCCTGGACACATATGTCAGCGCAGTCCCGGTCAAGACTAATGCAGTTGGCCATCATTTTAACATCCTCTTCGTGCAGGCATGCAGTAGCACAATGTTCGCAAGCTAAAGCGCAATCCAATAATTTTTGAATTATAACGCGGTGATCATGATTTTGCATAATGGTAGATTTTAATTATTACTTAATATACTACCCTTTGCAATTAAAAAAAGTTTGAATTAATTTGAATTATTCGGTTCAGATTCTGTAAGAATCAAAAAAGGCCGCTTCCAAAATGGAAGCGGCCCTAATATATATATATTGAATTTTTATTAATTACTGTTGGTTAGGGTTTTGATCGCTGTCGTTATTTTCAGGATCATCAGATGGGGTGCCTACAATTTTGTAAGCTTTATTGCCGTCGTCCTGAGTTTCCTGGTAGTAATAACCATCAGGGGATACAAACAGCTTTTCACCGTTGATCTTGATCTTGCGGCAATCCGGTGGCAATTGAGTTACAATGTCACCAATTTGCGGGCCCTGGTCAACACTGCTGCCATCGCCGTTGCCCTGATCGGTAGTTAATTGGCCATCTTTACCTGCAATCACGTAAACAGTTGAGCCGTCATCTTTGGTGTATGGCTGGTAGTAAACACCATTTAACTCGTAGTACTGTTCGCCATTGATCATGATAGATTCGGCACCTGAAGGCAGGGTTTTAATCTCGGCCCCTATCGGCGGTTCAACAACGGTATACTGGTCATTGTATTGACGGTAGTACAAACCATCGCTGTAAAAATATTGGTAATCGCCCCACCAGAAAGGATAGTAACCATATGGCAAGAAACCTATGCTAAAACCTAACCGCGGATAATAGAATGAATTATAGTAGTTACGGTATGGATAATAGTAGTGGCTGCCAAAATACCCCCGCGGCCACCGTAATGGTAAGTACCAGGATAAACCCTGCGACCACCGTATGCGTATGAACCGCCTCTGTAATAAGTGCCTCGACCGCCATTATAAACGCGCCTGTCTACAGTAGTATAGCTGCGGTTACCATTGTATACGGTACGGCCGGTGCTACCATAGCTACGCTGGGGTGCTACGGATGTGCCATTTGGCCTTATTGCGTAATCACGACCACCATAACTGCGTTGTTGAGGAGCGCCTATGCTACCACGAGAGTCAGTTCCATAGCTCCGTTGCGGAGCCGCGATAGCGCCGCGTGTGCTACCATTAAATGAAGTTGAGGGGCGGGAAAAACTACCACCAGAAGGACGGGAAAAACTACCGCCTCCGCCACCACCGCCTGACGGTCTTGAACCGCCGCCTCCTCCGCCACCGCCGCCGCGAGAACCGCCGCCACGTTGTGCATCAGCATTGAATGCCAGGGATAAGCTCAATAAGCCCCCTAATGCAATTGTTAATAGATTTTTATATGTCCTTTTCATGATGAAAGATTTTTTAACAGATCAGCATGGTATTTTTTGCTGATATAAATATATAGACTATTAAATGTTTAAACGGTTTAACGCGTTTTTAATTATTTTTCACTCAAAAAGCGAACCAATACCATCCATACGTACCGGCTATTGTTTTCGCTACGCTATATCCTCGGCAATGAACAAAAAAGGTTGCTCAAACTGCAGGGTAAAAAAACCATCATGGGTGGTTTTATACCTGTTATTGCCTGTAGTTTCAAGCCCGCTTATTTGTAAGCCCGACGGATGCGAAAGTACTTCAATGAACTCACCTGCGGGTTTCCACTTACTAAAGCCCGAATTAACCGGGTAGATCTTTTGCCGTTCCCTAAAAATCACCAGGTTTATTTTATCAGCATAAAACAAAAAATCTTTCAGGTCCAGCACATCGGTAATTACATTGACCGCCTGGTAATTATGCGTTACCAAGTATTTTAAAGCTGCGCCTGCCGCATTGTCACCTCCCGAAGGCATCACCTTCACGTCCGACTGCAAATCACCCGAATCACCATCACTTATTATCCAGTCGATTTTAATCCCTGATGCATCCAGCTTTTCGGCGGTACCGGTAGAGCAGATCACGGTCGGGCTCCACTCCAGCAACTGCCCCAGCATTTCCTCATCAAAAGTATCCATGCTTAAAACTAATAAAGCTGGTTCCTGTTTTTCGCGAACTATATGATGTGATGACATTGCTAATGTAGATGGAACAGATGAATATTAAATGAAAATATAAAGATGGGGTTTTTATTGATTGCTGAAACCAAATCAAAGTTTTATGACGGTAGAATAATATAAAAAGGTCACCTTTTTATTTGCAGGGTATTAATGATAAATAAACCTCATCATGAAAGCAAAAATTTTATTGTTCGTGCCTTTATTATTCACAGGCTGCATCACGGATTATTACGACCGGCGTTTATCTGTTATTAATAAATCGTCGGTTCACGTTGCTGTGGAGGTAGTTAACGATACAACTGTGCGAACAGAAAATGGCATTCCATATTATCAATCGCATGTGATAGCACCTAATGACACCTCTTTTATAACAAAGTCGGGAAAAAATGCCTGGCTTGAGTATATTAATAAAGGGAAAACCAAAACTCTGTACGCTTATTTTTTTGACATCGATAGCTTAAATAAATATCAAAAGGGAGGTGCCGATATGAGTTATTTGCTTGGAAATAAAAAGTATTTAAAAAGACTCGATTATACGCTTGATGAATTAAAAAGGGTCGATTGGCAGATCAAATACCGATAGGGTCTGAATCAATACATCTTCCTGTAAAACTCCTTCAACTTCGCAGCCGGGTCTGCAGCCAAATTAATGGCCGACGATATTGCGATACCATCGATGCCTGTTTGGAGCAAGGGGCCTACATCATCTGGTTGGATGCCGCCTGCTGCTATCACCGGGATATGGATGCCCAGTTTCTCCAGTTCACGATACCCATTAAAACCAAGCACCTTATGTACGCTGGACACATCATTTAATGCGGATGCAAATGGCCCGTAAACATAATAATCAACCACTCCGGTACTTTGTAATTTCAATAATTCATCAGCACCTGCCGCCGATACGCCAAGAGTTTTATCCGGGCCGATAATCTTGCGGATACTGGCCAGATCGGCATCACTATCATCTATGTGCACACCCTGCGCATCAACCCGGTCAAGCAAGCCGTAATGATTAGCGATAATGAGCGTTGCACCCCAGTCGTCGCAAATTTCGGCTATTTGGTTTATCTCATCAATCAGCTCATCTTCGGGTTTGGTAAGGCAACGGTGTTGTACCCAGTTTGCGCCCGCACCGCAAGCCATCTGCACCTGTTGTACGTGGCTAAAACCGGGCAGATCATTTATAAGATAATGAAATTTAGAAATGTATTTTTTCATTTTATTAAGTCCGAATTTGGTCAAACCCGAAAGTCGGAAAGTTTTTAATTATTAACCGAAAAGTCCGAAAGTTTTGTGTTGTAAACTTTCGGACTTTTCCGGCTTTCCTGACTTCAGACTTAGTTTTTCAGCACTTCGCTGATCGTTTTACCTACACAGCCATCAGGAGCCTGGATATGAAGTAGCGATGCTACAGTAGCCGAAATATCGGTCATATGTGTTTGGCGGGTAAGGCTGCCATGCTTAATGCCCCAGCCCATAAATACCAATGGGATATGCGAATCATAAGGATTCCAGGTGCCGTGTGTAGTACCGGTTGGCCCGCGGTCGTTTGTGCCGTGGCCGGTATACCATGCAGGTTTCAGGATGATCTGGATAGCACCGCTATGCTCGGCATTATAACCGTTAATGATCATACTGCGCAGCTCATCGGGAATATTGGCTTCCTGTATTTTTTGCAGGTCGATTGCATAGGCAATGCCTGGTTGTTTCTTCAGGTATGCGATGCAATCTAACTTTAGCGCATCTTCGCTAACGCCTGCTTTTGCAAGGGCCGCGTTATTAAAATTAACCTGGTAATTATCCATACTGATGATCAGGTTATCCACTTTGTATTTATCGCTGATCATCGTGTTCATTTCTTTTGCAGCTTTTCCCTCGTCCCAAACACCTGCCGGGATGTTATGATCTTTCAAGAAGTTAGGGTTGTGGGCAGCGCCGTGGTCGGCACTCAGGAAAACCGAATAATTGCCTTTACCTACAGTTGCATCTAAATAATTGAAAAACGCGGCCAGGTCCTGGTCAAGCCTTAAATAAGTGTCTTCAACCTCAACAGAGTTAGGGCCAAACTGGTGACCAACATAATCTGTTGATGAAAGGCTAACGGCTAAAAAGTCGGTTACTATGTTTTTGCCCAGTTTTTCGCCCTCAATAGCAGCTTTAGCCAGGTCGAGCGTCATGGTGTTGCCGAACGGAGTAGAACGGATCATGCCAATATGGCCCTTATAAAGTTCGGATGTTTTGACCGGTAAGGTTGGTGTAGCGGCACCGGCAAATTTACCTTCATAACGATCGCTGTTATCGGGTGCGCTTTGTACATACGTCTTAATAGGATATAACGGGTTCCAGTCCTGCTTCAGGTATTTTTCAGCAATTTTTTGATTGTTGAAGGTTTTAACCCAGGCGGGCAGGTCATTCATGTAATAAGTACTGGTGATCCAGTTACCGCTGGCATCATCAAACCAGTAAGCAGCATTGGCCGAGTGACCGGCAGGCAGGATGCCGCCGCGATCTTTTAATGCTATGCCGATAACCTTTGAGCGAAAGTTAGTAGCCAGCCTCAATTCATCGGTAACTGTGCTAACCAGCAAGTTGCGGGGCGACATTTGTCCTGCTTTTGAAGTGCTGCCAACGGCTACAACCGTGCTGTCGTCGGTACAATACATGGATTTACCCGTAGCCTGGATAATGAAATCGTTACCCACTATGCCATGTATGGCGGGGATGGATCCGGTATAGATACAGGTATGGCCGGCAGCTGTTACCGTTGGGATATAGTCGATATTGGTATTTTCGCAGGTGAAGCCCTCATTAAGCATGCGCTTAAAGCCACCGGCTTGGTAACGGTCATAATAGCGATACAGGTAATCCCAACGCATTTGGTCAACCACCAAACCCACAACTAATTTTGGGCGTGGAATTGATGCAGATGCCGGGGCAGCCGTTGTAGTTTTCTTTTTTGGGCCGATACCGAAACGGTAGCGAAGGACAGGGAAATAAGCAGCAGATGTTTAAACTTCATCGCGAAAAAAGATTTTTGATTTCGCCAAATATCAGCAAAGCATTTAAAATGCAATGTGATGCTTTTGTTAAATATAGAGGATTGTTACAGAAACCCCCACCCAAACCCTCCCCGGAAGGGGAGACTTTAAAGCCCTCTCTTCCGGGGAGGGTTTGGGTGGGGCCGTGTTTACAAAATGCCCAAATCTTTGTAAGTTTAGCAAACCAATCATTAAACCTATAATCAATGAAACGCATCCTTTTATTGCCGCTTTTGCTGCTGGCTTGCTCTGTCGTCGCTCAAAATAAAAACCCTGATGTTGTTACTACTGATGCAGGTAAAGTATCAGGCTTAACCAATCAGGCGGGCGATGTGCATATTTATAAAGGTATTCCCTTTGCAGCGCCACCGGTTGGTGATTTACGCTGGAAGGAACCACAGCCGGTAAAGCCCTGGGACGACGTTAAAAAATGCACTGATTTTGCGGCCAGCCCAATGCGGGGTAAACCAGACCCCTTTGGTGTTTACACGCGCGAATTCCTGATCCCCTATGAGCCCATCAGCGAAGACTGCCTGTATCTTAATGTATGGACTGCCGCAAAAACACCGTCAGAAAAACGCCCTGTGCTGGTTTATATTTATGGCGGTGGATTTGTAAGTGGTGGAGCTGGCGTACCTATTTATGATGGCGAGGCGATGGCTAAAAAAGGGATCATATTTGTGGTTATTAATTACCGCGTCGGGATTTTTGGTTTCTTCGCCCATCCCGAATTAACCAGGGAATCGCCGCATAATGCATCAGGGAATTATGGTTTGATGGATCAGCTGGCTGCATTAACATGGGTAAAAAGAATATCGCGGCTTTCGGTGGAGACCCGGATAAGGTTACCATAGCGGGGCAGTCGGCAGGTTCCATGAGTGTAAATTGTTTGGTGGCATCGCCATTAGGTAAAGGGTTGTTCGGTGGTGCAATTGCCGAAAGCGGGGCCAGTTTTATCAGTCAGCAAGGATCAGGCGGGTTGCGGGAAGCAGAGGCAGCCGGTGTAAAAACAGCGACTACCTTGGGTGCAAGCACCATTGCCGAACTAAGGAGTAAACCCGCTGCCGAACTGGTTGGCAAAGGCCAAAGCCGCCCGGTTATTGACGGCTATGTTTTACCCGCAACCATCGCTGATATTTTTAATGAGCATAAACAAAACGATGTGCCTGTACTTACCGGCTGGAACGAAGACGACGCTTTTGTCGGTCCGCCAAAAACTGCTGAAGAGTATAAAAAGATGATAAAAAGCCAATATGGTGCCGATGCTGATGCATTTTTAAAACTATATCCGGCGGGTTCGGACCAGGAAGCCGCGACCTCCCAAACACGGATAAACCGCGATCAGATCTTCGGGATGCAGAATTATACCTGGGCCAATGTGCAAAGTAAAAAGGCGAAGTCGAAAATCTATGTTTACCGTTTTATCCGCCGCCTGCCTGCCACTGCCGATTTTGTAAAATACGGCGCTTTCCATACTGGCGAGGTTGCTTATGCCTATGATAACCTCAAATTCCTGAACCGGCCATGGGGACCTGTCGATCAGCAACTGGCCAATACAATGAGCACTTACTGGGTTAATTTCGTTAAAACCGGTAACCCGAACGGGAAAGGCGTACCTGCATGGCCGGCTTATACAACAAGTGATCATAAAATAATGATATTGGGTGAGAAGCCGGGCGCAAAACCTTTGCCGGATAAAGCCGCTTTGGATTTTATGGTGAAGAAGGCCAACGGAAAGTAATACATAGATAAAGACCCAGATAATAAACGCTGCCAGATACATTTAGGTAGGGAAGTCTTAAACACCCCGCTTAAGAAACTGATGAGACAGCCAGGCTTGAAATGTTAGCGGATACCATAAAACAAAAGGATACGAAACTCCAGATTAATTAAAGTGCTACCTATATTTTAATGAAAGAAACCCACCTTATCAAACAAAAATTTAAAAGCGCCATCCGACGGGGAACCGGCGAAGCGTATTTACTACTGCAACGCTATCCCGGTATTGATTTTTCGGGAGAGATCATCAAAGCCTGTGTCAAAAACTTCTCGTACGATGGACAATGCGAAGGCAGCAGAGGGGAATATCTTTTTGAACTTATTGGCCTTTCGGGGAAAAAAGACAAAATAAAGAAAGCAGTATTAAAAGCCCTGCTAAAACCTCAGAAAGATACCTGGACACTGACACAGCTTTTCAGCCTGGCTAAAATGTTTGCCCGACAAGATGATGCAGAAGCCCGGAAAACCATTTACGATGCCTTTGTTCACAATCCTATTTGGCGATCGGATTGGGCCGGTACCTCAGACATTATACAACTTGATGGTATTGAAGGCTTGAAATTTATTGCTGAAGAATTTGGCAAACGCCTTGAAGCAGATCCGGGAGACTGGCAGGACGAGGACCTCATTAATCAATTTCAAAAAGAAAACCCGGAAACCGACACCTGGGTGCAACTGGATATCAGTGCCAAACAAAATCGCTTTATAAAGATCTACATCGATTCGGTGAGGGAAAACATGGCACAGCGTGCCACAAAGGTAAAACCACCGGAACCCGTTTATAAAAATATAGTTGAGGAAACGCTGTTGAGACAAAGCCAACTTTGGTTTTACAATAGGAAACTAAAAAGCACCGAACTTAAATCAATCGGTCAGCAACTTATAATTGAACGAAAGAAAAGTAACCGGGAAAAATTACTTAAAGTTTTTACAAAGCATCCATTTCCTCTTGACAAAGAATTTCTTTTTGATTGGGCTTGTAAACATCCGGCAAAGAACAGAAGAGTTGTGACATTCGCTATTCAAGCGCTTAGTCTTTTTAAAAATAAAAGCATCAGGGAGTTCGCTTTAAAACAAATTGCTATTGGTAAACAGCCAACACTATTTGTTGAGCTTTTAAAAGAAAATTATAAAAAGGGAGATCATAAACTGTTGACAACCCTCATAGCAAACAGCAATAAAGGCATTGAATTAGAGGGTTTGATAATTGACATTACTAATATCTATTATGCCAATAAAACTCCGGAATGCCGGGAGCCATTGGAGGCACTTTATGATAAACACAACTGCGGTATGTGCCGGAAACATGTTGTTGAAATATTAAAGAACAATAATGTGCTAAGTGAGCGAATAAAAAATGAGATCAGGTTTGATTGCAATGAGGATACGCGGAAACTGTATAATTGACCATATTATTCCGATAATCCTGTTTGTGTATACTTAGCTCCAACTTTACCAATGAATAACAAGGCATTGTGTAATAACGTAACAAAAAAATTCCCTTCTTAAAAATTTGGATAATAAAACTTAAATCACTTATCTTCGTTAATTACCAAAACGCAAGACTATGTAAGCAGAGGGCTTACATAGTCTTGTTTGCTTTTATAAGCATTGCGTCCTTTCTTAAAACAGGGAAGGGCGGTTTTTTTGGTTGATTAACAGTAATAATATTAATTAATTTTTGCGTTATGGCAGAGGTATCATACTATACCAAAGATGGTTTAGAGAAATTAAAAGAAGAACTACAGAGATTAAAAACAACCGGCCGTGCCGATATATCAAAAGCTATTGCTGAGGCACGCGACAAAGGCGATCTGTCGGAAAATGCCGAATACGATGCGGCTAAAGAAGCTCAGGGCTTACATGAGGCCAAAATAGCCCAGATGCAGGAAACATTGGCCAATGCGCGCCTGCTTGATGAATCAAAACTTGACGTTTCGAAGGTACTTGCATTGTCGATAGTAAAGATCAAGAACCTGAAAAACGGAGCTACCATGAGTTATCAGCTGGTATCAGAGAGTGAAGCCGATCTTAAAACCGGTAAAATCTCGGTAGCGTCGCCGATAGCTAAAGGCCTGCTTGGCAAAAAGGTTGGTGAAAAAACCGAGATCACCGTACCTGCAGGTAAAATTGAATTCGAGATCCTGGAAATAAGCAGATAATTTAATTAGGTGAGTGGTTTATTATGTTGATTGGGTTTTATCCAGCTGTCATAATTAACTGCTTACCTGAATAATTTGCGCTATAAAAGAAACACTCATCCAATCAACATAATCAACCACTCACCAATAATGACCATCTTTTCAAAAATAGTTGCAGGCGAGATCCCCGCTTATAAAGTGGCCGAGAACGATGAATTTCTGGCTTTTTTGGATATTTTTCCGCTTACGGAAGGTCACCTGCTGGTGATCCCAAAGAAGGAGGTTGATTATCTTTTTGATTTGGACGATGATACTTATATAGGCTTACAGGTATTTGCCAAAAAAGTAGCCCTCGGTTTAAAAAAGGCTGTTCCCTGCCCACGGGTTGGAGTAGCAGTTATGGGCCTTGATGTGCCCCATGCGCATATCCATCTTATACCGATGAATGATATGAGCAGCATTAACTTTTCGCTCCCTAAACAAAAATTCACCCCCGAACAATTTAACACTACCGCCGAGAAGATCAGACAGGCAATCAGTTAACAATTGGGATAACATTAATCAAGCTATTAGCTATTAGTTTTGCTCATGCTGCTTTTAGCTTATATATAAACAAAAAGGCCTCATCATAATATAAGTGACGAGGCCTTTTTATGTTTAAAACTCCACATGTGCCCTTAGCGAAAAGACATTTACCGGTCCCCTGTCCTTATTATAGGCCGGGTTGAGTAAAAACTGGTAACCGGGTGTAAGCCAGAACTTTTTTGATATGCGTTTATTTTATAATCAAGTTCGGCAATAAATTCGGTGCCGTAATTAAGCTTGCCATCGCCTATAATAAAACCGTAGCCGCCGGCTGCAAGATAATCACGATGGGCGTTTGAGATGCCGTTGGCTACAAAAGCCAGGCCCAGTTCTGTCATCGCCGCGGTTCCATGAACTTCCTTTAAGTACGCCGCCAAAACTCAATGACCGGTCAATCTCGGTAAAATACCATGTTTGGGTTTTACCATCATTATAACTCACTTTGGCAAATACCCCAAAATCTTTGGTCAGATATTGGTCGGCGCTGATGCCGAAACCATATTTGTGCCTGCCATAAGCTTGTGTGGTATCAACATTGGGGGCAACAGGGCTTTGCGCGAGTGCCAGGCGATAATCTCCCATTTTGCCATTATTATGGAAACCTAAGATCCTGAAGGTACCTTTTTGGCCGTTAAGTGTATAGCGTTTTTCATATTCTAAGGTCTGGGTGTTTGCTTTACCAATTTTTTGATCCCAAATGGCGCCGTTGGCGGTAGTGGTTGACATGGTAAAGGCAAAACGCAAAGTCCAGTTAGGTTGCCCTAATTCGGTATGGATCCCCATAACATATCCGCGGGTATTGGCGGGATAATCCCATGCGCCGTTATCCATTAAGCTCCAGTTCATGAACTGCGTACGCGGATCATGGCTAAATTCATTGCCGTCATAAAAATCGGCCATACCAAATTTACCTACGGTAACCGAAAAGTAACGCTTGCTTTTTAAACCGGCTAACTGGTTGGCATCATCGCTAATGGTGTCTTTATCCTTGCCCCATTCAAAGTTTTGGGTAAAATATAAGCGGGCGATGTAGATTTTCGGCTCTGCGCCGCCTACACGAAAAGTTTCGCCATTAGGGAAACCTGCCGCACCCAGCGTTTTGCTCAGGCCCGATCCGCCCGAAAGTTCGGGATTAAAATAAGCTTCGGCGCCTTTCCAGAGCCTTGCACCGCCAAAAAGCGTAGTGGTAATTGAGCTTTGTGTTTCTTCTTTGGTAAGTAAACTATTGTCGCCGTTATAATCGGCATGAAACGATGGTTTGTATTGGGTAATTACTGTTTGCTGGAAATGGAAGTTGAACCGCTGACGTTTAGCTGTATCCTGCCCCAAAGCGACGGCGGTAATTAATACGGGTATTATAGTAAGTATAAGTTTTTTCATGGGCTGTCAATTTTGGCGCAAAAGTAAGCTTTCACGTTAACTTGAACCACATTCGTCAAAAAACTGTTTTAAATAATGCTCCATAAATGTGTGCCTTTGTTCGGCAAGTGCCTTACCGGCAGGCGTATTCATTTTATTTTTAAGTAGTAATAGCTTTTCGTAAAAGTGATTAATAGTTGGTGCGGTAGTGTTTTTATATTCTTCCCTGGTCATGTTAAGGTTTGGCGGGATCTCGGGATTGTACAATTCGCGGCCTTTAAAGCCTCCATAGGTAAAGGCACGGGCAATACCGATGGCGCCAATAGCATCCAGCCTGTCGGCATCCTGTACTACAGCCAGTTCGGGCGAATGAAAGGAGGGTTTATCAAAGCTGGCCTTGAACGACATATGCCTGATGATCTGTTGCACATGTTCGGTAACACCAGTATCAACATTCATGCTTTGCAGGTAATTGCCGGCAGTACGCGGGCCAATCTCTTCATCGCCGTTATGAAACTTACTATCGGCAATGTCATGTAGCAGGGCAGCAAGTTCAACTACCAACTGATCGGTTTTTTCTGTTTGATTGATGAGCTTCGCGTTTGTCCAAACACGGTGAATATGCCACCAGTCGTGACCACCTTCGGCGTCACTGAGCGTATTGCGCACAAAATTTGCAGTGGCTTCAATGATTTTATTATGTTCCATCTTTTGCAAAGATACTAAGCAAAAGACAGAACAATGGGGTTGTGTATAAAACGTTAAGCAGCGGCTATTTTTTCTGTATCGATAAGTTCGGCAACTTCAATCTCCAAAATAGCGGAAATCTGAAAAAGCCTTTCCACTGTTATTTTTGTATAACCTAACTCAATTTTGCTATACGCGTTTTGTGATATACCCAGCTTGGCTGCAAGGTATTCCTGGGTGTAATTTAATCCCTCCCTGGTATGCCTTATGTTAGCAGCTATAGCCTTGATCTTTAAATTTAGCATATCTTTCATCCATTTACTTATTAGTTCGATTATAAATAACGAAAATAATGGGGTTATGGATTTCAAAATTTTCAATTTTTTTAATGGCTAACCAATTGAAAAGCTGATATTTTATACTTTTTTAATTAAAAATTAACAGCCCTTTATAAGAGCCGGTATAAATACATAGGTTTTAACAACCATATTAATTAATAATAAAGACAAAAAAAGCGACAGGCCGCAAAGTCTGTCGCTTCCAAATTCCTTTTTATTAAAAAACTACTCGCTTAAATTGTAACTAACAATTACCGTGGGCAATAAAGTAGCCGTTTCAAGCGGTACCTGGTTATAAGATATGATTGGCTTGCGTTTGCTGTAATAATCAAATGCCGCCTTTATAGTAGCATTGCTTGTATTTGTCGGCGCATTAAAGTTAATGGAAAACGGCAAAATAAAATCATGCAGTTTTTCATGATCGGGGATGATCCATTTATGATTTGATTTTTTTAGCGCCTCAATGATGGGTACTACCAGTATGGCATCATCGGCATAGTAAACAATTATTTTTTTAATCAAACCTTTTTCATCAGCGGTAAATTTAAACACCGCTGTTCCGCTTGCTTTCTTTTTAATGATTTCGGGCGATACAACAAGACTGTCTTTAAAAAAGCGGTTCATAATAGGACTACCGCCCTGAAACGGAAATGCCAATTGCGCTTGTGCTTTAACCAGTACTGATGATAAAATAAGTGTTATAAATAACAGGATCTTTTTCATTTAATTTTCTTCTTTCGGTTCGCGTTTGCTGCCCTGGTATAATTCATACTCAAACAAGCGGCAATCAAGCTTACCATTATAAAATTCAATTTTTCGGGCTGCCTTCAGGCCTATCTTTTTGGCCAGGTCGGGATTACCCGTAAAAACGTAACCATTATACCCGAGGCATTTCTTTTTCATAAAATCACCCATACGCTTATAGGTGATCTCCAGCTTAGTGTGTACGCCTAAGCGCTCACCGTATTCGGGGTTAAACATTACTACACCAGTTTCTGCCGGAACCTCAGTATCTTCAAAATCACAAACGGCAAAATCGATCAAATGTTCTACGCCGGCTGTTCTGGCATTTTTACGGGCGATGTCAACTGCGTCTTCAGAGATATCAGTGGCAATGATTTTAAAGCCGGTTTCCTTTTTTGCTTTATCTTTTAAATTGCGGCGTTCGGCAAAAAATACGGTTTCATCGTAACCCAGTATGTGCATAAAACCATAATTCATCCTGAACAAACCCGGAGATTTATCAGTAGCCAGCAATGCTGCTTCAATAGCCAGGGTACCCGAACCGCACATAGGGTTAATGAATGTGCTTTTCATATCCCATTTAGTAGCCATAATGGTTGATGCGGCCAAAGCCTCAAGCATTGGTGCCTTGCCGGGTATCTTACGGTAGCTGTGCTTGGCCAGGGTTTCGCCCGATGTATCCAGGAAAATTTCGGCACGGTCATCCTGCCAGTAAAGATGTACCAGGGTTTTATTAACCTCCGGGCCCGAATCGGGCCTGATACCTTTAATGGATTTGATCCTGTCGGCAATGGCATCCTTTACTTTTACATTGGCAAACAGCGGGGTAAGGATGTGCTCGTTATTTACATTTGATGATACCGAGAAATAGCCGGTAAAATCAATCAGCTTTTCCCACTCAATGGTTACCAGCTCATCGTAAAGCTCTTTCGGGTCGCGGGCGGTAAAAGTTTTTAACGAATACAGGATCTGGCTTGCGCAGCGCAAGTTCAAATTAAGCGGAATAGTATCTGTAACGGTCCCTTTTAGTTCAACCCCGGTAGGGAAAACGCGGACCGGCTCATAGCCTAAAGCTTCAACCTCCCTTTGCAGGTAAGGCGAAAGCCTTTTGTTACATGTAATTATGATTTTACTTTCGGTGTGGAAAACTTGCATATTAATTCGGTAAAATTAAGAATTAAAAAGCCCCTATTTTAATTTCTTACTATTAACTTTACATTTTTAAATTATTTGAAGACTAATTATGGAAGTTAAAGGTAAGGTACATGAAGTATCGGCTACCCAGCAAGTAACCGATTCACTTAAAAAACGCGAACTTATACTTGAATATATTGAGAACCCTCAATACCCTGAATATTTAAAGTTTGAGGCTATACAGGATCGTTGCAATTTACTGGATAACGTAAAAGTTGGGGACGATGTAGAGGTTTCTTTTAACCTTAAAGGCCGCCCGTGGACAGATAAAATGGGTAAAAAACCTATTTTAACTCATTGCAGTTATGGAGGGTTACCCCGCTGGCTGCTGCTAACAACGCGCCTGCTGCACCGCAATATGCAGCTCCGTCAGCTGATATCAGCTCATCGGCCGATGATGATGATCTGCCATTCTAATAAATAAAGAAAAGCATAAGTAAAATATTTCAAGAGGCCCTGTTAATGGGCCTTTTGTTGTTTATACGCTGCCCGTTATAACCCATAGCCTTAAACAGACATCTTAATAATTGATACAATAAAATATTAAGCAGCAGAGTTTTAAATTGAATGTACATTTGTTAAATTTTGTTAAATGCAATTTTTGTGTGCGGATTTAGGATAATTTTGTTTGTTAATAAATGAAGAAAAGGAGCATAGGTTTAATTATTGGCTTAATGAGCTTTGCGTTGCTGGGCGTAATGGCTATGCAATTTTATTTTCTGAGGCAATCATACCAGATGCAGTCTGATTCGTTCGATCGCCAGGTAAGGGAGGCTATGAACAATGTGGTAGATAAGGTTACCCGCCAGGATGCGAATAACTTTTTGAAAACCAAAACCCAGCAAGCTACCATTAGCACCGATAATGAAGAACAGGACATAAGCACGATAAAAGTAGCGGGAATACCAAAAACAAAAAAACATTCATCTGCCCGCGAAAAACGGATTGCTTTACTGCGCGATAGTTTGCAGCGCATGATCCAGCGCAGAAAAATGGATGATGAGCTTAACGGCTTACTACAAACAGAAGGTACGGTTGATTTTAAAGTACGTGTAGAAGAATATACAGACGAGTTTGGCGTAGTACATGAGCAACTTACACCCGAGATAGTGCATACGCGTATTACCCGCAGGGTAGGTCATCCTAAAAAACTTCATAAGTATGATACCTTGAGGTATGTCTACGTCGACCCCCAGTTTGGCAAACAAATGATCTCGGTACCGCGTATCAATCCGTTATGGGTACAGGAACAAACCCGTAAGCAAAAGGAACGGCAGGTTCAACAAATAAAAAAAATGCTGGAGACCGATTCGCTTGAAAAGGCTAACAGTTTGAGCAATAAGCCCACAGTTATTGAAAACCTGGCCGAAGAATACCGTAAATCGGGCGAACCGTTGAATAAACGGATCAACCCTTTCTGGATAGATTCGTTACTGCGTTTTGAGCTGCATAATAAAGGCATTTTTCTGCCTTTCAGCTACGAAGTAACAACCGCCAACAGCGACTCGCTCATATTTTCAAATGCCAGCGACAGCCAGGGCGAAAAGCTGCCTGTGTTTGTAGCGGCAAATACTTACCAAACACCCATTTTTACCAAAGAGGTGATCAACGACCCCGGAAAGATCAGGCTTTCGTTTCCGCAAAAAAACTCATTGATCTTAAGCAATATGACTGCTACCATGGCTACAACCGGCGGCCTTACCATGGTGCTGATCCTTTGCTTCGGTTATACTATATTTTCGATATTGAGGCAGAAAAAGATCTCCGAAATGAAGATCGATTTCATTAACAACATGACCCACGAGTTTAAAACCCCGGTGTCAACCATCATGATTGCCAGTGAAGCTTTAAGGGATAATGAAATTGCCGAAGATAAAAACCGGGTAGCCCGTTTAGCGAACATCATTTTTGAAGAGAACGCCCGCTTGGGCAGCCATATAGAGCGTGTATTAAACATTGCCCGCATTGAGCGTAACGATTTTAAACTGGATAAAAAACCGGTTGATGTAAATGAAATGGTTACCATAGTGCTTGACAGTATGGCGCTCAAACTGCAAAAATGCAATGCTAAAACCACACTGCACCTTGATGCCGAAAAAGCCTATATCATTGCTGATGAGCTGCATTTTTCGAACGTATTATACAACCTGGTTGATAACGCCATTAAATACAGCAACGAAGCGCCTGATATAACTATAAGTACTTTTGTTAAAAACGGGCAAATTGTTATTAAAGTAGCTGATAAAGGTATAGGCATGAGCCGCGACCAGCAATCAAAAATATTTGAACAATTTTATCGCATCCCTACCGGCAACGTGCACAACGTTAAAGGTTTTGGGTTGGGCTTAAGCTATGTTAATACCATAGTAAAACGCCTGAACGGTACCATAAGCGTGAGATCAGAAAAAGAAAAGGGCTCGGAGTTTGAGCTGAAGTTTGCAGTGGCGTAATTGTTAAGTCGGAAAGTCGGGATGTCCGAAAGTCCGTAAGATAAGCTCAGCCACTTAATAAATAAAGACTTACGGACTTTCCGACCTCGGACTTCCGGACTAAAAAATCTTCCTGACTTGGAAAATATATGAAGAAAATACTACTGGTTGAGGATGATGCCAATTTAGGCCTGTTACTGCAAGACTACCTGCAATTGAAAGGTAAGTTTGATGTGGTTTTATGTAAAGATGGCGAAGAAGGCCTACGCGCCTTTACCAAACAAACATATGACTTGCTGATACTGGATGTTATGATGCCTAAAAAGGACGGTTTTACGCTTGGTAAGGATATCCGTAAGATAAATGCCCAGGTGCCTATTATTTTTGCGACTGCCAAAGGCATGATTGAAGATAAAACCCAGGCCTTCAATTTGGGGGGAGATGATTATATCACCAAGCCTTTCCGCATTGAGGAATTACTGCTTCGTATAAATGCGCTGTTAAAACGTACAGATAATATCGGCAAAAAGGAAGAGGAGAAACAAACCTCCTTTAAAATTGGGAAATATACGTTTGATTATACAACCCAGATGATCATGACAACAGACAACCAGCAAAAGCTATCTACCAAAGAGGCCGAATTACTGCGCCTGTTGTGTGTGCATAAAAACGAGGTGCTTACCCGCGAAGAAGCCCTGCTGAACATCTGGCATGATGACAATTATTTTAACGGTCGGAGTATGGATGTATTTTTGAGCAAGATCCGTAAGTATCTGAAAGACGACCCTAACGTGGAGATCATCAACGTACACGGACGGGGGTATAAGCTACTGATTAACTGAACTCAGGGTTAATTTTTGTGTTGAAAAAATTATTTGTGTGATATAGGCCTCAAGGGGGCTTAACCAAGTTAGCTATGTAACCACATATTTGATTTTATGGGCTAGGAAGAGGAAATCTCACAAACCCGCTCTTTCACTAATGTGCTCCAAATTTCATCCACACAAAATATCCAATCCAAAGCAGGATATTGGAGTAAACGCCAGCCAGCACATCATCCATCATTACACCCAAACCACCGCCAAGATCTTCCATTTTGCGTACGCCAAGCGGTTTCACAATATCAAAAAAACGGAACAATACCAATCCGGCTAAAAGGAAATATAAGTTAGCAGGGATAAAAAGCATAGCTATCAGCATTCCGGCAACCTCATCAATTACCACACGCGAGCTGTCTTCGCCCCAGTCGGGTTCAACCTTATTGCCTACAAATACGCCAAGTGCGGTAACAAATATGGTAATAGCCAACAGGTACCAGGGATTTTGCAAAGCCGGGTTTTGCCACAATAACCAGATAAAGCCACAGGTAACAATGGCGGCGTAAGTACCCCCGCCTTTTAAAAAACCGATGCCAAAAATGGAAGCTATTGTTTTATTTAGGAACATTTAATTTGTATCGTTAAAGAATTAAAAATTGTCATTTCGAACGATAGTGAGCAATCTTATACACCTTTCCTGCGGTCATGGCGTAAAGTATAAGATTTCTCTTTCGTCCTCACCCGCTAAAGTACACCCTTCGGCTCTATCGAAATGACAAATAAAGGAATGTATGCCTACTGCTTATCCAGCACATCCTCTGCCGCTTCTGCAACTTCTGGTTCAATAGTATGTCTTTTTGGGAAGTTAAACAGCAATGATGTAAGTACCGGGATAATAAATAACGCTACCGTAAACACCGAAGTGAAAATATCAGCGCTTTCTCCTTCCATCAATTTTGAAAATCCCGCTTCAGGATAAAGGTGGATGAATAACGATGAGGCCAGTTTAATGCCCAGTACACCAATCACGATAAAAGCTACGGTTTCCAGGAAAGTGAATTTTTCCATCAGCCTCACAAAAGCCTGGGCAACAAATCGCATAGCCAGGATCCCGATAAACACGCCAATATAAATTAACATCTTATGGTCAGTAAATGCAACAGCTGCAAAAACGTTATCAATAGAGAAGGCAAGGTCCATCAGCTCCACTAAAGCTATAGTTGCCCACAAATTACCTATCAAACCAACGGTTGAGCGGTAAAGCCAGTTCTTGTTTTTATCAACCGTTTCTTCTTCAGCATCGCCGTCGGCCTTTTTCAGTTTGCCTTTAAAATAATTGAAGCTCAGGTATATCAGGTAAAGGCCTCCAAGTGGTTTCAGCCACCAAACAGATACCAGCCATGCCGCTAAAAACAAACAAACACCCCGTAAAACATATGCACCTATAATACCATAACGTAGTGCTTTTTTACGCTGATGCGGAGGCAGGTCAAGTACCATGGTAGCCAGTACGGCAGCATTATCAACGGATAGGAGGCTCTCAATAACAATCAGGTTTAGGACAATCAATAGGCCGGCCTTAAGGTCGGGGCCAAGCAGGTAATGTAAAAACTCCATAAATTATATAATATCGGTATTAAGCATTGCTTTTAAAATATTGGCCTGCACATCCACATCGCTCAGGCTTTGTAAAAAGTTGATGTCGGCTATTTTTTTGTAGTTTTCGGCTAATAGGCTTTTTATTTCGGGAGGCATATAAGCTTTCATGGTAACTACATCGCTTTGCAGCTTATCAATTTTGTCCTGCAGCTCATGCATCAGTTTTTCCCTTTTTGACATATTGTTATTATGCTCGATGCCCGAAAGCTTTGTAACATCGCAAAATAGGAATAAATTATTGGCAGGCGAAAATAAAAAGTGCCTGTCTTCATCCATAAATTTATATACTTCCAGTATCAGGTTACCGGCCTTTAACCCACAGTAAAACTCTGTACGGAACTCGCGTTTTAACAATACCCCCATCAGCTTACGCTGAATAGTAGCGTAGTTATTATGATAGGTATCATTATAGTTATGCTGCACAAGTTCATTATACAGCTCGGGAGTTATGTTATAAAAAAATCGGAACCATAGCGCAGGCTGAAGGCATTGATATTTTTGGAGAAAGGATAATCAGCCGAGTTATCTGAAAGTACCTGGTAAAGCTTCCGCAACGAAAGGTTTACTTTCAGCGCCTGCCGTTGTCTGTCTATCTTGAAATCCTGCTCGGTGAGCACATTATCATCCATCTTATCAATCATTTCCCGGGTAAGCTGGATCTCGTCGAGCACAAGGCTTACATTGTTCTCGTTGTTCTTCTTGATCTTGCGGAGCAGGTCGACCAGACTGGTGGTAAATTGCACATGAAAAAGTTCCAGCTTGTTGATATCGATTTCGGGATTGGTTTCAAAAAGCTTATGGATAACCTGGGTACGCAGGTAGATCTTATAAATGAGTTCATCTTCAAAAAATACCGACAGCAGTTGAAGCTTGCTGAGCATCCTGTTTGAGCTATTTAAAATATTTAGCCTGTTTTCATCCATCAACGTACAATATCCCTTTTATAAATGTAAAAATACAAAATTATGAGATTGAATGTTGGGGCGTATGTTACGAATCGGGTGTGTATTTGGATTATTGACCTTAGAGGGCACCGCTTTAATTGAACCCAAATTTGCGTTAGGGATTGAAGCGGATACCGGCCGGGAGCGTAATGCCTGCAGGCGTATGAGCGTAATGCCCGGCCGCAGGCAACGCTATGATTGATTTCGGAGTTGGGATTTTCGAATTCGGATTTCTTTTAATATCATACCTGAGCTAAATGAACTAAGGATTTTTTATTGGTTTAGCATTCGGTCAATTATCAAATTCTGTAAATTCTGATTCAGACAATGGCGTTGCCTCCGGCCCGGGCTTTTCGTTGCAAGTCCTCGCCTTTCCTACCCGCAACCTCTCTACGCGCTCCGGGCTTTACACTGCAATCTAACGCGCCCCACGCGCAATCCCCTAATACCATATCTATTCCCATCAAAATAAATTATATTTACATAAAGGTGTAACCTGGTCTGTAAAAGTGTGGTCACAGGGGTTATATAATGCAGAGCAAGCTTTCAGATATCGAACTTATTGAGCAAACCCTGGCTGGTAACCAGTTCGCGTACGCTGATTTGGTTAAGCGGCACCAGCGTTTTGTTTTTACGCTGGCCCTGCGTTTTGCAAAGGGCCGGGAAGATGCTGAAGAGATTGCGCAGGATTGTTTTGTGAAAGCGTACCGCTCGCTGGCTTCGTTCCAGGGGCAGTCAAAATTCAGTACCTGGCTGTATAGTATAGTTTATACTACAGCTATGACATTTTTAAGAAAGAAACGGGTGGATACCGATTCGATTGATGATGAAGGTACATTTGTACAGGTTGAGAGCCATGAATCGGCATATGATACCAACAACGCAGAAAACAAATCGCGGTCATATTACCTGAACCAGGCAATTGAGCAATTACTGCCCGATGACGCCACTATTATTACCCTGTTTTATAAGGGGGAGCAATCGTTAGAAGAAATTGCCCAAACAATGGGTATTGAAACAAATACCGTTAAGGTTAAACTATTTAGGGCACGCCAGCGTTTGAAAGAAAAGCTGGAGCGCAATTTAAAACACGAGGTGAAAGAACTGATATGAACACCATCGAAGAAAAACTTTGGAACTATATTGATGGTACCTGCACACCGGCTGAGCAGGAAGCCATTGCCAGGCTTATTGAGGAAGATGAGCTGTACAAACAAAAGTACACAGAGCTGCTTGTGCTAAACCAGGAGTTTGCCGGCCTGGAACTTGATGAACCATCAATGGCCTTTAACTATAATGTAATGGAGGCTATCAGGGCAGATCAGGCACTGGCACCTCTAAAATCAACTATAAATAAAAAGATTATACTGGGTATTGCGGCTTTTTTTGTGCTAAGCATATTGGCCCTGCTGGCAATCACCGTTTCAAATGTCCAAATTTCTGGAAATCCGTTCAGTGTTGTAAACATTAAACTACCTGCAAATTTAAAATTGCCTGCAGCCAACGCCATTTTCAATAGCGCTTTCATGAAAAGTTTTTTCGTGTTTGACGTAATTTTGGCGCTATTTTTAACTGATAGTTATCTGCGTAGAAAAAAAGCTGCAAAAGAGGCATAAAGTGTTCAGTTTTCTATATGCCAAATCATCCAAAGTGTCATATTGACACTGGTCACACCTGGCTTTTGTAACAGGAATCTCAGTTTTAACCTATGATTAATGTATCAACAAGAATACATTAAATAAAAATTTAAAAAGTCGCCGCTTTTGGCACAGTGATTGTGACAAGATTTACGAACTGGTAAACTTACCGGTTTAATTGTGATAAGGTTTAGGTTGAAAGTCTCCCGACGCAAGGTTGGGAGGCTTTTATTTTTTAAAGGCGATCCTTCTCTCAAACCAATAACAGATTCCATTTAAAATTTCCCCGATGGAAAATTATATCCGGATCCATTTAACCAATGACAAGCCCATACTTACGCTAATGCCATTAAAAGAGGTATTGAAAAAGCTGCCTTCTGCAAAATTTCAGCGCATTCACCACAGGTATATTGTTCCGGTAGGTAAAATAAAATCCTTACAAAATCGTACAGTGCAATTAAGCAGGTATTGAATTGCCGGTGAGCGGTGCTTACTATGAAGTTATCCGTGGTTTGGTTACTTAAGCTTGGTTTTTTTAATACTCATTACCCAATAACCAAAGAACAGAAGCCATCGCAAAAGTATACGACGGCTTTTGTTCTTTGAGTAAACTTAAAGTTTTGGTCAATGTTATTGCTGGAAATAACCGGCAGCTCTCATATCAGCAATTAACCCGACAGCTTTAGGCTGCCAATTTAGGGCCGCGCGTGTTTTTTCGCTGGATGAGGGGCAACCCAATGATGCAAAGTGTAAAAACCATCCAAAATGCGCCGCCGCTTCATCACCTGTTTTGCTCAGTACAGGCAAATGCAGGCCCTGACCAATTGCTTCGGCAATTTCGCGAAATTCGATACCTTCTTCAGCTACGGCGTGAAACACACGAAGCCCAGGTTGCTTTTCTATAATCAGGCGATATAGAACTGCGGCATCTGAACGGTGAACGGCAGGCCAGCGATTGCTCCCTTCAGCTATATAGACCGATTCTCCTTTTTCCCGGGTCATATTAATGATCATCGGTACAAAACCATGGTCGCCCTCACCATGCACACTGGGCGACAGGCGCACCGTATAAACTTTTACACGTTTTGCCGCGGCAGCCGCGGCGGCCTCCTCTGAAGCTACGCGCGGAATAACATCTGATCCTGCAGGCGGCGCGTCATCTTCTGTAACCAGCCGGCCATAATTCAAAAGCCCTACTCCGGAGGTAATAACTAAAGGTTTACTTGTTCCGACAAGTGCATCGCCCAGGGCTTCAATTACCTTCCGGTCGGCTTCACAATTGGCCTTAAACTGTGAAAAATCATGATTAAAAGCCGTATGGATTACAGCATCGCACGCGGCGGCACCTTGCTGAATAAATTTCAGGTCGTTGATGTCGCCAAGGTATACTTCGGCACCGGTTGATGCCAATTGTTCAGCGCCTTTATCTGAACGGACGAGGCCAAGTACCTCATGGCCTGCCTCTAAAAGTTCTTTTACTATTGCTGAGCCTACAAATCCTGAGGCTCCGGTTACAAATACACGCATAGGTCAATGATTTTATTTGATACAAAATTCCCCAATAAAATCATGCTAAAGATGGTCAGCTGACCATAATTTCAATTAGCGCAGGAGCTGCGCGTGACGGATACGGGTAAGGGTTTTTATGGAGATGCCCAAATAAGCGGCAATCATACGCAGGGGCAAACGAGCCAGGTAGTCCGGGAAGGTTTGGATAAAATCTTCATACTTTTCTTCGGGCGTTGCGCTTAATGAAATCAGGATCCGCTTCCGGCTGTAATGGATATTACGGGCAATAAGGCCTTCGGCAAATTTTTTTAGTTGGGGCACCTCTGCCAGCAACATATCGAAATCCTTTTTTGCCAGCAGAGTATCTCGCTGGGTTCTACTGCTCCTATGCTCACTTGTGAGGGTATCTGCCGGTCATAACTTTCAACATCAAGCGTCCAGCTGTTTTCCGGTGCAAATTGCAAAATATGCTGATTACCTCCCGCCGAGATATTGAACGTGTGCAGTAGCCCGCTTACAACAAATACCTTGTGCCGGCAAATTTCGCCTGCGCTAAAAAGGAGCTCATTACGGCGCAATTTTCTTGCCACTGCCAGATCACTGACCCTGCGGACCGCTTCCTCAGCCAGGCCACTCCTTCGCAGATATGTTTCAAATTCCGGATGCATCATCCAAAAATAATAAACATTTCAATAGCAAGTTTTCAGATGCGTATAAAATGAGATTCCGATAGATCATCACTGTTGTCCGGTAAAGTTTGTTATTGTTATAAAAAGACTGCATTATGATATAAAAAGAAGGATTTAGGTTTTAAAGCGGATGTCCAAGCCCCCCAATTTTAGTTGCCGTGAGTGATTTGTTGACATGACGGACAGTTTCTCCGGATCGTTCAGAAAGTTAAATAGGTGGATATAACTCATCAGATGGAGTCTTATAATAGAACTCAGATTAGAGAAAGACCATTGTCTTTTGAGTTGTACCTGGACAATTTTGATTAGAAGATCGGCAATAAAAGCGCACCATATCTGTATTTTGATTGCATTCTCATTATCCCCCAGGAAGTATTTAAGCGGGAAATTTTGCTTTACCCGCTTAAATAGTATTTCAATAAGCCATCGTTTCTTATAAAGATCGGCAATAGCTTCAGGTGGTAACGAGAAATTATTGGTTAAAAACTCAAATGTCCTTTCGGTTTCTTTGTCAAAGAAAGTAACCAGGCGAATCTCCAACTGGATACCCTCTTTTTGAGTACGTGTGCCCTGGAGGAGTAGTTTATCTTCGATGACACCGTGTGCCTTGCTTTGTTCGCTAAGCTCATTCAGCCACATTGTTGAGTATTTGGCATCTTTTTTCTGCCTGGTGACAAAGAATACGCCTTCATTTGTCATTCTTTGATATTCAGAATAGTCTACGTAACCTTTATCGAAAACGATAAAGGAACCTGGTTCGAGTTTGATCTCTTTAAGGAAGGGCATATCGTTAGCGCTGGCTGCCGTGAAGCTAATTTTCAGCGGTACATCATCTGCTGCCTTAATGAGCGTATGAACTTTGATCCCGCCTTTTCTCTTACCGTTGGCCTTTCCCGGGCTTGGGGCTTTCAATATTTGCTGAAATAAGGTAATTGTTGAAGAATCGGCAATGAATAGCTTAGGGTCGATCTTTAATCGGCTGTCCGGTAAAAGCTGCTTGTGTCGCCTATACAGGTTATCATAAATACGGGCGAATACTTCAAAGCTACGCTGGGCATTAGCATCACATAAGGTGCTTCTGGCCGGACATTTACTTATACCGATATGATGAAGCTTATGCAGGCTTGCTTTCATGCCGCTGATTACTTCTCTGCTGCTGGTGCATCTGTTAAAAACGCAGTAAAGCATCGTTACAAGATGTGTATAGGTATCAAAGTAACGGTAGTAGAGATCGTGATCCCCACGTCTTGCTAATGATCGAACATTATTACGATCTATTAAACCTAATAACTGATTCAGGACCGGCTGTCCGGTAAAAAAGTACTTTTGCTCATGTTGTGTATTTAAGTGTGGTAACTCAAATATCAACACAAAGGGGTAGTCTTTCGGCTATCCCTTCCTTTTTCCCTAAAAAATCTTTACCGGACAACAGTGATAGATCATTAGCATGTCAATACAAACAAAAAGGCCGTCTCAAAAGAGGCGACCTTGTGTAATAGTAATTAATAAAAATATTATTCTTTAATAAAAGCTAAAAGATCTTTATTGATGGTTGCAGCCTCGGTAGTAGGCATACCATGCGGGAAACCTGGATAGGAGATCAATTTACCATTTTTCAGATGCTTTATAGATTTTAGTGCCGAGTTTGCAAACGGAACTATCTGGTCATCTTCCCCGTGTAAAACAAGTACAGGAATATCTACACTTTTAAGGTCTTCTGTAAAATCTGTTTCCGAAAAAGCTTTAACACAGTCGTAATGTGCTTTTATACCGCCCATCATACCCTGGCGCCACCAGTTGTCCCTGATGCCTTGTGAAATTTTAGCACCTTCACGATTATAGCCATAAAACGGAATAGTCAGGTCCTGGTAAAATTGGTTTCTTTGGGTTGCAGTGCTTTCGCGGATCTCGTCAAATACTGCAATCGGAACACCATCAGGATTGCTTTCGCTTTGAACCATAACCGGAGGAACCGCGCTAATCAGCACAGCTTTGGCGATACGTCCTTTTCCATATTTTGCAGCGTAACGAATAACCTCTCCACCACCTGTAGAGTGACCGATGTGGATTGCACCCTTCAGGTCAAGCGCCTCAACAAGCTCGGCAACGTCAGCTGCATAGGTATCCATTTCATTACCTGTTGCGGTTTGGCTTGAACGTCCATGACCGCGGCGATCATGGGCTATCACCCTATAACCTTGTTCAAGGAAAAAGAACATCTGAGCATCCCAGTCATCGGCAGATAAAGGCCAGCCGTGATGGAAAACTAATGGTTGCCCGGTTCCCCAGTCCTTGTAATAAATTTCGGTTCCGTCTTTTACTGTAATTTTACTCATTTTGTTTTTCAATTATGGTGATTAATAAAGCGCTGAAGATTCAGGGCATTTTTCGCAAATGATTATCAAAGTAATGCCTTTAGGTTTTTCTTTAGATATATATTATATCCGCAAATAAAGCTGGCCGGCATTCAAAAATAGTGAATTAAGGAAGAGCCTTTCAAAATCGTATCGAAATTTACCTTGATGCGATAAATCGGCTATTTTTTTGACGGAAAGCTTAACAACGTTTATTATCGCTAAAAATCATTTATAAAAACCACGTTATAGTATGTAGACAGTTGGATTATCTATATAGATATGCAGCGAAGCTTATAGTTACAAAAGTAATTATCCGTTGATTTCCAGCTTATATCCCTTGCCGTGTATATTCACCAGTTTAATGGCCGGATCATGCTCCAGTTTTTTTCGCAGTTTTGATATGAACATGTCAAGGCTCCGGCCAACAATTACGCCCTCGTCTTCCCAAATCTCTTTTTGAAGCCTGCTCCTTTCAATGATCTCATTTGGCGACCGGGCAAAGATGAGCAGCAGTTTATTTTCTTTTAAGGTGAGCTCGGTAATCATTCCGGCGCTGTGCAGCTGCCGCCTGGCCGGGTTAAATATAATATTACCTATTTTAAAACTATTATCCGGGGCAGAGCTGTTTACAACTGTATTTTTCCGGCTTTTACCCGACATTGAAATTACAAACCCGATAAATGCCAATAAAGGTATCCCGCCAATTAGATAGCCTTTTGAGGGCATACTCAATCCCTGGCTTTTAAATTTGAGGTTGATCACATAGCAGCTTTTAGGTTGTTTCCGCCCCGAGCAGGGCATTATGTTGTCCTTTTTATTTTTGAATATAGCATAGCCAAATATCACACTGTTCCCTCCACAATTTAAAACATTCACAATATAGTCGTTAGCCAGGTTGTCCTTTGCCAGGGCACTGCTAATTGCTTTCACAAGCGAATCGGGCTGAAAAGAAAATTCATTCTCAAACCGTAACTGGTACTCATTTTCGGCAATCTTTTGTACCGGCATCACACGCGATGTACTATCACCCGAATATAACAACACCTCATGCCCAATTTTCCGGAGCAGAATTTCCTGCCGGGCCATATCAAAGTCATCCTTACCGGTAAAACTGAAAGCAACACATAAAAGGGTCATGAGCAGCAGGGAACCAAGCCCCAGCAAGCGTTTGGTTGTCTTATTCATTGGTAGTTTGGAACCGGCCATATTCCCGGAGATTTAATTTACAAAGTTTACAATTTTATTTACAATATCGGCAATAACAAACGCACTGAAGCTGAGTAGGTTTACCAAATAAATCACTTATACTATGTTAAGAAAATACGCAATTATCCTGTGGCTGTCCATGGCCTTGATCCCAGCCTCTGCACAGCAAACCTACCATTTAGATATTAAAAAAGTAAAGTTTTATGGGATGCCCGCAAAACTATGGGTGGCCATTACGGCTATCTGCTTTTTAAATCGGGCAGCCTGGGGTATACGGCTGCCGGCGAACCAACAAACGGCGCCTTTAGCCTGAATATGAATACCATGCACAGTACCGATCATGCCGATGCGGCCGGGAATAAAAAGGTAGATGAAGAGTTGAAAAAAGAGGGCTTTTTTGCAGTAGGCCGGTACCCGGAAGCAACTATGGTTGTTAAAGAAATTACACGCGCTGGCCAGTCAACCAACTTTAACGTGACCGGCATCCTTACCATAAAAGGGATCAGCAATCCCATTGAATTTATGGCAACTATCATTAAAAAGAACGAGATCATCAGCGCTAAGGCAAATACCACAATTGACCGTATCAAGTGGAAAATCGATATGCAGCCTAAGCGGGAAGCATGGGATTTCTTTTCGGCCGTAAAAAACACAGTTGTTACCGACGAGATAGCGGTTTCGCTGAATCTTATATTTACGGCCGATTAACGCCCTTTGCAGCCGGGTACAGTTGCAGAATCCTATTTCAGGGCCTGGTTATAATATTACCGGTTAGCACAGCATCTTCAGATAGTGAATCACATGGTAGGCGATTGTTCGTAAATATCCCAATACTGGTCTTTTGTATTTGTCTTTTTAGCTAAAACTATCTGTGAGTTAACTGCCCCCTTTTTATCAGATGGCGTAATGTATAAGTCTGTCCCTTTCAGTTTAATCATGAAAGTATCATGATCTATCGCCTCAAACTCATATTGCTGATTGGCGCTGTTCGTGTTAAGCGGTTGTTCCTCTAAAGCTACGTTTACATCAGCATCGCCCTTAGGCTGGAATGTTTTATTGGTAAGCAAATTCTGAAGCTGATAGGTATTCCCTGCAACATGTTTAAAATTCCAGGTCATGCATTTCCAGTTTTCGGGATAGTAAGCAACCAGTGGGGTACCATTTTCTGAATGTGCGTCTTTAACCCGTAACAGCATCCCGGTTTGCTCATTTTTAATAGCATAGCTCCCTTTAATTTGTTGGGCCGAAACCACGAGGCCAGGTAACAGGAAGCATAACAGCCAGGCAAATTTTTTCATAGGTATATCGATTTAAACAAATTTAGATACAAACTGCAAACAGCTGTTATCAAAATTGATTCAGTTTTTAGTCGATATGTATCAAAGCGGTAGATGTGTTGCATGCGAATTGATTGTAACAAATGTGGTGTCCCCAAATTTTAATTCCCCATAAAAAATTGGAAAAACACCCAGGCCTTTTTTTCTGAAACAACATCATGTTCCAAATTTTAAGAGTGAAACACGAAACACATTAAAACGTCATCTGTTCTGATAATAAACGCTTTAACGATTTTAGTGAAACATATCCAAATAATTGATAATCAATTATTAAAACTTTAGAGAATATAAAGTTAATGTTTCAACAGTGCTTTTTCGAAGGCTTTTATGCTACTGATTTTTTGATATTTTTTGAGCAAAAATAAACCTGGAAGGTTTTGGAAAAAAAGTACTGACAAAACAGCGCCACCATTTTTAATGACTAAAAATTGTTGCTTTCGCAGGCAAAGTGCTTGCCCGGTTTTAGGCCGATTTACGTTATCGCCCAACTTCAGCCAGTGAATGAGCTGAAGTTAGAAACTTCAGGGATATTCAATCACGGGTTATGCTATCGCAAAAACCGCGGCAGTATGCTTTTATCCCTTCATTACATTCACCCTATCCCCTTTCCAGTCGGGAAACAGTATATGATCATTATTTATCGCAAGATGCTTATCAGCTACTGAGCTGAACACACTTCTAAAGTCGGTAGTTACGGTAAGGTCGCGGCCATCTTCAAGGTTTTCAACGGCGAGCGGCTTTACATCGCCATACACTAAACCGCCGCTTACATCATTACCTAAAATAAAGTTACATGAAGCGCGACCATGATCGGTACCACCAGTCCCGTTTTGATGTACGGTACGGCCAAACTCGGTCATGGTCATTATGGTAACATCGTCCTGGTAGGTGCCCAGGTCGGTCCACAGGGCCATTATGCTGTTGCTTAGGTCGGCCACATTCCGGGCGAAGATGCCGTTTTCGGTTCCCTGGTTAAAGTGGGTATCCCAACCGTTCGATTCGGCAAAGGCAACTTCCAGCCCCACATCCATTTTAATGAGTTGGGCTATTTGTTTCAGCGAATTGCCCAATGCCGAGCTGGGGTAAACAGCGCCATTGGCAGGCGTATAATTTTTAATATCAGTTTTCTGCAGCATCTTCATAGCTTCAAAACTTTCCTTTCCGGTTTGCTTCAGTAAGCCGGATGCGGTTTGATCATACAGATCTTCAAAACTTTTGGCCGCGATATTGGCTCCGGCAGGATTGCCCCGCATTTGAATCGCAAAATCCTGCAAATTGCTGATGGCCACCGAGGGATTGTCGCCATAAAAAGAACGTGGCATGGCCGATGTCATGCTCACGGCCGTAAATGGTGTAAGCGCATCATGCCCAAGCAAACCTACAGCCCGGTTAAGCCAGCCGCTTGAGGTCCCTTTATTGAATGGAGTGCCCGATTCCATATAATCCTGCGCATCAAAATGCGAGCGGGTATTATTAGGCGAGCCTATGCCGTGAACAATGCCCAAACGTTTTTCGCGAAACATGGGTTCAAAGGCCTTCATGGCAGGGTGCAAACCAAAACGCCCGTCCAGGTCTATCAGCGGATTATTTGTACCACTTTTGGCAGCCGACATGAACAGGTTTGGCCTGGCAGCTTTCAAATAATCATCAGTAAACGGAGTAACGGCCATCAGGCCATCCATAGCTCCCCGCTGAAAGATACATACCAGCGTTTTTTCTTTTTATAGGGCGATAAGATTTTTTCGCTCGCGGCTGCCTCGGCTAAAAAACCGGGTATACCGCCCAGTAACCCTACACCTAAAAGGGCCAGTCCGCCCGATTTTAAAAAGCCTCTTCTTGATACCATTTTTAAATCCTCCTGCAATTAACGCCTCTGATATTCGGGTGAACCAATGATAACGCCAACCACCTGCGCCAGCATAGAATTATTGCCGGAGGCACTTTGCATCGCTATAAAATTATTTTTTCGTTTACCTTTTAAACCCGCCTGCTGATCCATCATCTCATCACTAGCAGCCACTGGTACCGCGGTTGTTGCAGGAGTTTTGGCGCTGGCTTCGCCAACCTTTTCCATAAGTTTGGGATCGTTAAGCATAGGTGTAAGCCGTTTGATGGTTTCATCAAGCTTACGGCCCGGCATAATGATTTTACTATAGGTGATAAGTGCGGCCTGTGCGCTTTCGGGTTCGTGATGGTTATTGAGTGCTGCAAGATCAACCTTTACGCCGGGGATCCGGCCCGATGCCAGTGCCAAACCAAAATTCATACGGTTAAGCAGCGCGCCGGTATTGATCCAGTATTGGCCTTTATCGGGGAAGCCGGTCGGGGCCTGGTAATAGTACATCTTTTCGCCCATTTTATTGATCCAGTTAAACAACTGGTAAGGCTGGGTAATATCGGCATGCAATGAACGTACCGAGCCTATGGCCAGCTCAAAAGGTGATTTAGTTTTTTCCCTTACGGCTGCCGCGCTCCAAAATTCAGGCGCATTAACCATGGTGATCAGTACCTGTTTAATATCACCATCCTTATTCATAAAGGTACGGGCCATTTTATCAATAAGGCTTTGCGGCGGGTTATCGCTCACAAAGCGCACAGCTATTTTCTTTGATATAAACCTTGCCGTAGCTTGTTGATGTGCCAGCATATTAAGCAGTTGCACACCCTCCTCGTACCCGCCTCCGGCAGCAAAATGATGGCCTAATACCGTCTTTTCGCCGCTATCATGTTTGTTCGGGTTAAACAGAAAATCGCCCTCATGTACAAAACCACGGCTTTGCAGTTTTTCATCCCCAATACGGTTCATGAGTTTTTGGCCTGCTTGTCCGTAAGTGCCCATTGGATAAACCGACCAGCCGGTAAGTACTTTAGCCGCCTGGGTAACATCCTGCTGGGTATAGCCGCCGTCAACGCCAAGGGTATGCAGTTCCATTACCTCGCGGGCGTAATTTTCATTAAGCCCCTGTGCTTTTTTTGTTTTGTTTATTTTGGGCATATTGGCAAAACGACCTGTATCCGTACCCTGCATTTGCTGCATCAGCCGGCGGCGGATCGGCCTGTTACTTTGCTCCATATTGTCCTTATTCCCCGAGCTGCTAAAATTATCCAGGTAATATAGCATGGCCGGCGATTTGGCAGAGGCCAATAACAAATCATTAAATTTGCCAAGGGCATTAGCGCGGATCACATCGCGCTCATAAGCGGGGATATATTGCGAACAGTCGTTTTTTACTATAGATACATTGAAATGATTGAACCAGAAACTGGTCATTACTTCCTGTAATTGATTATTGCTGTAAGCCGCTCTTAATATTTTCTGGTTGATGAACTGGCGTAACAGCTCCTGCTCGGGCTTTAATCCGTTTTGCTGCATGTAGTTTTGCAACTGATCGCGATAAGCTTTGCGATCTGTTTTTACCGAATCTTTGTTAACTACCCCATCCCTTATAGCCATTCGCAAAACCTGCGCGCCTTTGGGGTATTGGGCAACAACTTCTGTATTGCTCAGTTTTAAGGCATCGTATTTATTTAAGAGTTGATTAAGGGAATCATCCGGGAGTTGGGCATCCAACTGTTGGGCGAACCACTTTTCGGGGCCGATTTTGGATACTTCTTCTACTTCGCCCGGGGTTGCCCCATAAGTAAAACGGCTCAGTAAATGAGCCGCGGCCTGTTCGGGTGTTAAACCCGCCTGCTTATATGGAAATTTTAAACTTGCATTAGGATAGCCCGGCAAAAAGGCAGTAAATACGGTAAACAAACACAACAACATAACAAAGCCACACCAGTACTTAACAGCCTTTTTCATAGTATCCGGGTTATTAAATTAAAAATTTAACTTTTGCATTAGTACGACCATAAAAGAACCCTTTGGTTTAATTTAATTGTCAAAGAAACTTATACACATATCCATTTAAACCAAAACTCATCTATATTGTCAATAAATTAATTATCTGCAAAAAATAAAAAATATGAAAAAACTATTGATGCTACTGGCCCTTGCCTGCGGACTAAACTACGCAGCCAACGCACAAAAAAAGATTGAAAAAACGCCTGCTCAAAAAGCGGCCAACAAAACCGAGCACCTGCAAAAAAACTTAAAACTTACTGCCGACCAGGCAAAAAAGTCAATGTTATCCTGCTTGCCCAGGCAACAAGTATCGATAGCCTGAAAAAACTGAAACAGGATAAAAAAACCAGTCACCTGGCCGATCAAAAGATTAAACAACGCACTGCCACCGGCTTAAACAAGATTTTCACCCCCGAACAACAAAAAGCCTATGCAAAATTAAAAGCCGATAAAAAAGCCAGGAAAGACGCGGCTAAAGCTGATGAATAAACGAAGCCAGGGCTTTCAGGGTTAAGGTATTAACTTGACAAATTATAAATTTAAGAGCGGGATGTTTTCCGCTTTTTTTGTTTTGTGTGCCTTTCTGCTTTATCTTAAATAATCCTAATTTTAAGATCAATCGGTGATCATAACATGGCTTCAAATTTATTGGCAAAAAACAAACATACCATACTGTACGCGGTAGCACTTGCACTGCTGTTGTTTTTGCTGAAATGGCTTGAGCTTAAACTGATCATTGTTGATAATGCCTATGAAATTTACATGGGTGCCATAGCAGTATTTTTTACCGTATTAGGAATTTGGCTGGCACTTAAACTTACCAAACCCAAAACGGTTGTTGTAGAAAAACAGGTTTATGTAAATAACGGACCTAAATTTATCATTAACCAGACAGAGGTGGAAAAGCTTGGCCTCAGCAAACGCGAGCTTGATGTTTTGCAATTAATGGCCGAAGGATTAAGTAACCAGGAAATTTCAGAGCGTTTATTTGTATCGTTGAATACCATCAAAACACATTCGGCAAAGGTGTTTGAAAAAATGGAGGTTAAACGCCGCACCCAGGCCGTGGAAATGGGGAAGCGGCTCAGCATTATTCCTTAACCCGCTTCATACTTTAGTACTAATGGCAGCATATTTTCCAAAATCACCCTAAAGTATGAGCCCGAAAAGTTTCTGACAAGCCAAATTTGCTCTATCAAAATATAAACGATATGAAAAAGAATGTATTTGTTTTTGGATCAATCTCCGGCCTGATCATTGCTGCTACCGGGGGAATTTCGGGAGCCCTTTGCTATAACAACCCCAACTTTCAGGGCAACATGTGGGTGGGCTATGGCTCCATGTTGCTGGCGTTTTCGCTGATATTTGTAGCCATCAAAAATTACCGTGACAAATACAACGAAGGCATAATTAGTTTCGGCAAAGCTTTTATGATCGGTCTTTACATTGTATTGATCACCTCAACAGTTTATGTGATTGTGTGGTTAATAGAGTTCTATAACTTTTACCCCGATTTTATGACCAAATACGTCGCCCATATTTTAAGGGAAGCCAAAGCCAATGGTGCTACGGCTACCGAACTTAAGCAACAGGAAGCAAGCATGGCCGGTTATGTTAATATGTACAAAAGCCCCTTCGGCGTAATTGTGCTTACTTATATGGAGATACTGCCCGTTGGCCTGGTGATTGCGCTGATAGCAGCTTTGATCCTGAAACGCAAGGATGCCAGCCCACAATTGGCTACGAATTAAATAGATACATTGACATAAATTTATCGCATTGTTGTAAGCGAAGCATGGCAATCTCGCAGCCAATGCATATTTGCACTGTATGGTATGCGGTTGCCACGCTTCGCTCGTAGTGACATGCTGAATAAAAAGTATTTATTCCTAAATTGGCTCAATGATATTTGATTTCAGGCTGAAGGTTTTTTATACGGTTGCACAACGGTTAAGCTTTACCAAAGCTGCATCCGAGTTATTTATCACCCAGCCGGCGGTCACCAAACATATCAAAGAACTGGAGCAACAACTCAGCGTACAGTTGTTTAAACGAAACGGCAATAATATTTCCCTTACCACTGCCGGCAAGATCCTTGAAAAATACGCCGAGAAGATTTTCCAAACCTATACCGACCTGGAAACTGAACTGGCACAGCTTAACAACCTGGAAGCCGGTACACTGCACATAGGGGCCAGTACCACCGTGGCGCAAACCATTTTGCCCAAGCTGCTGGCTATGTTTAAAAAACATATCCCAAGGTTACTTTCAATTTTATCCAGGCCAATACCGATCAGATCTCGCAGCTGGTACTGGCCGAAAAAATAGATATTGCCATTGTAGAAGGTGCTGCCCATTCGCCGCAATTATCCTATACCGATTTTATTAAAGATGAAATTGTACTGGTAACCAGTGCTAACAATAAGTTATCCAAAAAGACCGAGATCACTCCCAAACAATTACCCGCTATCCCGTTGGTTTTAAGGGAAGCCGGATCGGGCACCCTGGATGTTATCTTCAATGCCCTGGCCGCCGTGCAAATCAACCCTAAAGACCTGAACATCGAGATTCAACTGGAGAGCAGTATCGCCATAAAACAATATCTTTTATACTCAGAAACAGCAACATTTCTCTCCATCCAATCGGTAGTAAGCGAGTTAAAATACAACGAGCTCACCATTATTGATGTTAAAGGATTAGAGATTTTCCGCACTTTTCAGTTCATACAATTGCATGGCAAACACAGCAAGCTGATAGAGTTATTTAAACGTTTTTGCCTTGCCAATTATAACTTAAAGTAATCTCATATTACTTTATATCATTTGATTGCCAGTTAGTTTAGCGGCAAATTTGATTGCTGAATCAAAGGCGATCATACATGGAAAAAATTACTACCGATATCTGCATTATAGGCGCGGGACCTGTTGGTTTATTTGCTGTTTTTGAAGCCGGGCTGCTAAAAATGCGCTGCCACCTTATTGATGTGCTGCCACAGGTTGGCGGCCAGCTTTCCGAAATCTATCCGCATAAACCTATTTATGATATTCCCGGTTATCCTGATGTTACCGCACAGCAACTGGTGGATAATTTGATGCTGCAGATAGCCCCGTTTCACCCCACCTTTAGTTTGGGCGATCGGGTAGAAAACCTGCAACGCAATGATGACGGATCTTATAATATCATAACCAACGACGGTACAACCGTTCATTGCCAGGTAGTAGTAATTGCCGGCGGCCTTGGCTGTTTTGAACCCCGCAAACCAGAAATTGACCGACTTACGGATTTTGAGGGAAAAGGTGTAGCCTATATGGTGAAGAATCCCGAACATTTCCGTGATAAAAAAGTAGTGCTTGCAGGTGGCGGCGATTCTGCCCTGGACTGGGCTGTTTTTCTGAGCAACGTAGCCGAACGGGTTACCCTGGTCCATCGGGGGATACTTTTCGCGGAGCACCTGATAGCGCCGAAAAGGTATTTGAACTGGCCAGGGAAGGCAAGATCGACCTGGTCCTTAAGTCAAACGTAGTTGCCTTAACCGGCGATGACCGCCTGCAGGAGATTACCCTGCTTGACCGGGACCAGCAGGTAAGCCATGTTGAAGCCGATCACCTCATTCCTTTATTTGGCCTTAGCCCTAAGCTTGGCCCTATTGCCGACTGGGGTTTGAATATCGACAGATCAGCCATCGCGGTAAATACAGTTGATTATAGCACCAATATTGAGCGCATTTATGCCATTGGCGATATCAATACCTACCCGGGTAAGCTTAAGCTGATACTCTGCGGTTTTCATGAAAGTGCGTTAATGGCCCAAAGTGCTTTCAAATATGTTTACCCCGAGCAAAAACTGAGTTTTAAATACACCACCGTTTACGGTGTAAGCGCTTTTTAGCCATGATAAATTTAACCATAATTGACCGCGACGGAGGCAGCAGGGCCGTTGAAATTCCGGAAGGCATAAACCTGAGCCTGATGGAAGTACTGAAGGCATCTGAGTACGATATACTGGCCACCTGCGGTGGTATGGCGCTTTGTGCCACCTGTCACGTACAGGTGATAGAAGGGCCCGAGGAATATTTTACTGCTACGGATACCGAGCTCGATGTATTGGATACGCTACCCTACGCTCCACCTGCAAGCAGACTGGCCTGCCAGATCAGGATCTCTGAAGATATGGATGGGATGGTATTTAAGCTGGTGGGAGAAGAATAAGCCGAAAGTCTTGAGTTCTAAGAAGCTGTTTAAGAATGAAGAATATTAATTGCCGTTGGTTTTAACCAACGGATTAAGAGCCGAAAGCCCCTGGCTTTAGCCTAATTATGCAAGCGGATTTGGGCTGAAGCCCTCTTATTGTGAATGCTTTATTCCGTTGGTTAAAACCAACGGCAATGAAGTTTTATTTACCTGTAAACGATATGCGTCGATATTTAAACAGTTTCTTAGTTTTAAGCCGGATAAAAAAATTTGCGTGCTTATTCTCAAAAAACGCAAAAGCGTTTTTATTGCCTACTTTATTTTAACCCGTTTTAACAGCTACTGAATAAAACATAAAACGGCCCGGACAAGCCGGGCCGTTTACTATATCCTATCAGAAAGATCAATTAATGACCTTGCTCATGTACTTCTTCTTCCCTGAACAGTTTCGCGCTAAAATAGTCGTTGTTCATACGGGCAATGTTAGTCAATTTAATTTCCTTAGGGCACTCGGCTTCGCAGGCACCGGTGTTGGTACAACTGCCAAAACCTTCTTCGTCCATCTGGGCAACCATTGATTGTACACGGCGATAGCGCTCAGGCTGACCTTGAGGTAACAAGCCCAACTGAGTGATCTTAGCCGATACGAACAACATAGCCGAGGCATTTTTACAGGCAGCAACGCAGGCTCCGCAACCAATACAGGTAGCCGAGTTAAAAGCTTCATCAGCAATAACTTTAGGGATTGGGATAGCATTACCATCAGGTACACCACCGGTGTTCACTGAAACATAACCACCAGCTTGCTGGATCCTGTCAAATGCAGAGCGGTCAACCGCTAAATCTTTTACGATAGGGAATGCTTCAGCGCGCCATGGCTCAATGGTGATAGTTTCACCATCGTGGAAGGTACGCATGTGCAGCTGGCAGGTAGTGATACCGCGTTTTGGCCCGTGCGGGTGACCATTGATATATAATGAACACATACCGCAAATACCTTCGCGGCAGTCGTGGTCAAAGTTAATTGGCTCATCGCCTTTGTGGGTCAGGCTTTCGTTAACCACGTCGAGCATTTCAAGGAACGACATGTCGGGCGAAATATTTTCGGCTTTGTAGCTTACGAATTTACCCGCGGTTTGAGCATTTTTTTGACGCCATACTTTAAGCGTCAGGTTCATATTTCCGTTACTCATCTTTGTTTTAGATTTGAGTTATCGTTGTTTTTGTTGATTGAGTGAGTAGTTGATTGGGTGAGTGGTTTTAACTTAAATAACCTATCACTAATCAACCATTCACTATGCGTAATTACGTTGTGATAAATGAACTGCTTCAAATGTCAGCTGTTCTTTATGTAACTCTTCCGGCTGATTTTCCCCTTTAAACTCCCAGGCTGCAACAAATGCAAAGTTTTCGTCATCACGAAGCGCTTCACCATCTGGTGTTTGTGATTCAACCCTGAAGTGGCCACCGCATGATTCTTTACGCATTAAAGCGTCATCGATCATCAGCTCGCCCAGTTCAATGAAATCGGCCACGCGACCAGCTCTCTCTAACGAAGCGTTTACTTCTTCGTTTTCGCCGGTTACGATAGCGTTTTTCCAGAAATCGGCTTTCAATGCCTGGATCAAACCTTTGGCTTTTTTCAGGCCTTCTTCGGTACGGGCCATACCGCAATATTCCCACATAATGTGGCCAAGCTCGCGGTGGTATTCGTTAGTGGTTTTAGTTCCTTTTAATGACAGCAATTTGTTTACGTGGGCAATTACGTCCTGCTTGGTTTTTTCAAACGCCGGGTGGTTGGTATCAACCTTCTTAGGGCCGATCTTAGCCAGGTAATCGCCAAGTGTATAAGGGATCACAAAGTAACCATCAGATAAACCCTGCATCAGTGCAGATGCACCAAGACGGTTAGCACCGTGATCGGAGAAGTTGCACTCGCCCAAAGCATACAAACCAGGCACGGTTGTGCTCAGGTTATAGTCAACCCAAAGGCCGCCCATTGTATAGTGAACCGCAGGGTAAATACGCATTGGTTGCTTATACGGGTTTTCGTTGGTGATCTGGTAGTACATATCAAACAGGTTACCGTATTTGGCTTTAACGGTTTCTTCGCCCAGGCGTTTAATCGCGTCAGCAAAGTCAAGAAATACCGCGAAGCCAGAGCCGCCTACACCTTTGCCCTCTTCAACCATTTCCTTAGCGTTACGTGAGGCCACGTCGCGCGGAACAAGGTTACCGAAAGCCGGATATTTACGCTCAAGGAAGTAATCGCGGTCATCTTCTTTAACCTGGTCTGCTTTTAATGTGCCTTTGCGTAGCTGCTCAGCAATTTCAGCGGTTTTAGGAGCCCATACCCTACCGTCGTTACGCAGTGATTCAGACATCAACGTAAGCTTAGACTGGTGATCACCGGTTACCGGGATACAGGTTGGGTGAATTTGAGTATAACAAGGGTTACCGAAGAAAGCACCACGTTTGTGTGCCCTCCAGGCTGCCGTTACATTTGAGCCGATTGCGTTTGTTGACAGATAGAATACGTTGCTGTAACCACCGGTACATAATAATACCGCATGACCGGCATGTGTATCGATAGCGCCGGTAAGCATGTTACGGGTAACAATGCCTTTGGCATGGCCATCTATAGTTACCACGTCAAGCATTTCGTGACGGGTATACATTTTTACTTTACCGGCATGGATCTGGCGGTTAAGGGCAGAGTAAGCACCCAATAAAAGCTGCTGTCCTGTCTGGCCCCTCGCGTAAAATGTACGCGACACTTGCGAACCTCCGAATGAACGGTTATCCAGCAAGCCGCCGTATTCGCGGGCGAAAGGTACACCTTGAGCAACGCACTGATCAATAATGTTTACCGAAACTTCGGCCAAACGATGAACGTTGGCTTCGCGGGCGCGGTAGTCGCCACCTTTAATAGTATCGTAAAATAAACGGAAAACGCTGTCACCGTCATTCTGATAATTTTTAGCGGCATTGATACCACCCTGTGCAGCAATAGAGTGTGCACGGCGTGGGCTGTCCTGGAAACAAAATGCCTTAACGTTGTAACCCAGCTCGCCTAAAGTGGCAGCTGCCGAAGCGCCTGCCAAACCGGTACCTACAATGATGATATCGTATTTACGCTTGTTGGCGGGGTTAACCAGCTTCAGATCAAATTTATGCTTGCTCCATTTTTCGGCTAATGGGCCTTGAGGAATTTTAGCATCTAATGTCATCTCTTCTTTGTATTTATGTTTGTGGCTTTTGGCCAGCTAACTTAGTGAGCTCCCTGGGTTGATAAATAGTAATAATAAACCGGCATGGCGGCAAAAAGCAGCGGAATAATAACTGCAAACAGCCATGTACCAATAAAGTAAACTACCGGTGTATATTTACGGTGTACCCAGCCCAGCGTACGGAACGCGCTCTGGAAACCATGTAACAGGTGAAATGCTACAGCGCCCATGGCTATTACGTAAAATATAACGTAGATAATGTTGCTGAAACTGTAAGCAACACGCGCGTGCAGGTCTTTTACCCTTACAACTTCCACATTGTTTTCGGTTGATACCGAGTGGCTGAATTCGGCATTGGCCGGGGTGTAATCGCTAACTTTGGTTTCGCCGGTTGCCAGATCGGTACGGTACTCTTTAAAGCCCATGGTTTTGTCATTGTGGTAACGGAACCAGAAATCGCCCATGTGGATAACGATGAAAAGGAACATGATTGAACCTAAAAGGCCCATGTTTTTTGATGACCATGAGGCATCAGATTTTGCCGCTACTGCATAACGTACAGGACGGGCTTTACGGTTTTTGACAGTTAGGATCAAGCCGTATAGTGCATGCACTAAAATGGAAAGGTACAACAGGTATGCTATAACTTCAATAGGCGGAAAATGCGTAAGGAAGTTGGCATACACGTTAAAACTGAAACCGTTATCGTTGTTAAACAACAGCAGGTTGCCGCCTACGTGCACAATTAAAAAGGTACACAGAAACAAGCCTGTTAAAGCCATGATCAGCTTTTTGCCCAGCGACGAGTTTAAGGTTTGTTTGAATTCGCTCATTATGAATTGGATTTGTTAGGCAAAAGTATTTATTAAATAACAAAACATAGAAGAGGTTTTGGCTTATTGAAGATCAAAAATCTATTTAGAATCAATCTAAAGCAATGGGCTGGCTATTAAGGTATAAATACACAGCTATGACAGTTAATATGTTGTAATAAAGGTTGGTGCAGCCACGATAATTAAGCGATAGCTACTACTTTATCCTTTAATACAGCAAAGATCCTGTCGTTTTGAAGACTACGGATAGCCACCCGCCCGGTAAATTTTCCGAAGGATGGTAAAATTCCCTGTTTATTGCCAAAGGCAAAGCAAGGCAATGTAATGCTTTGACGTGCCCGGCCGCTTAAGTTTACCCCCGGATGGATATGCCCGCAAAAAACATAACCTGCTTTTTCGTCCTGGTCGTTGGCAAGCGGATGATGCATCATGAGGAAGGGGCTGATCAACAGTTCGTCGTGCAGCTCGATATTCAGGTTATGATAATGCTTATCTGCAATGATATCATGATTGCCGCGGACCAGGATGATCTGTAACGCGGGGAACTGGCTGCGCCAAAGGATAAACCAATCCCAATCGTTATTCATATCGCTGTGGAACAGATCGCCCAAAAAAATTAACTTTTCCGGCTTGTGTTCATAAATAAGATCGGAAAGTACAGCCAGGTCGCTTTGCTCCATATCCCTTGGTATTGCTATGCCGGCTTTACGGAAATGGCCCACTTTGCCCAAATGCACATCGGCAATTATCAGGGCGCTTTGCTGCTGCCAGTAAATAGCTTTTTGTGGTAATAATAAAAGATCCTGCCCCAGCAGGCTAAAAGGAGTAGCCGCACTTATCATTAAGGCAAAGTTAATAAATGCCCTCCGCCCTTCTAAAGGGAGCAGCAATAATTTTTTTAATCAAGGTGTAACCTGTTTAAAAAACATGTGGTCATAGCTTACAAATAAACCGCAATGGCGTATTTACAGAGAGAAAAAACAATATTAACTTAATTAAAAAAAACAAATATTATGGGCGCAGGTGAATTGGGCGTATTAGCAGGAATTATAATACCCCTCAGCTTATTCGCAATGATCTTCGGGATCGTTTACTTAAACAAACGGGAGAAATTAGCTATGATTGAACGAAACATGGATCCGAGGAGTTATAAACCGCAATCGGCTCCTTACCAAAACTTAAAATGGGGCTTACTGCTTATTGGTTCGGGTATCGGGCTATTTTTGGCCTACGTTTTAAACCGTGGCATATTCAATAGTTTTGACGATGATGTTTTCTTTTTATACGTAGCATTGATCGCTATTTTTGGAGGGGCAGGATTGTTTTTATCATACCGCATCGAAAAAAGAGAAGTACTGGATAAAGAAGAATTGCACAAAGAAAAATAAGAAAACAGCTACGGCTTCTCTTCTACCCTCTCAAATCGCGAAGCTCAGACTTACGAAGTTTAAAAACTTCGTAAGTCTTTATATTTAACGGCCTTACGATGTGCGATATAAATATCTTATCCTATTCCGTACCGCTCTTTAAATAAATTTAAATGGTGGCGCTCATGCCCGGCCAGCATAAATACAAATGCGGCAACGGTAAACAAATGGTTGCTGGCAATACCGTTACGATTTAGCTGCTCATCGCTGAATGCTTTAATCATATAAAGGCTTGCCTGGCGCAATGCACGGAACTCTTCGGCAAGGTCTTTTATATTTTGACTGTTGAAATCGGTATTGTTAACATAAATATCCTGGTCAAAACCCGGCAGTTCGATATGATTGCGCGAAAACACGAGGGCACGATAGGCAAAGGTACGTTCGGTATCTATCATATGGCCCAATGCCTGCTTAACCGTCCATTTACCGGGTGCATAGGTATACAGTCCCTGCTCATCGGTTAAATTACTGAATAGCTGGTAGCTGGTATCCATTTGCTGTTCAAGCATGCTAATTACGTCATTGTCGCCAACAAGGCCCACATATCCCGCTGCAAATGGCGAATAATCACCTGGTTTTGGTTTTGTTATCATTGCGCGTATTTTTTAATATTATCCTGAATGTTGTTCCCTTACCTACTTCCGAATCTTTTACAAAGATTTGCCCGTTGTGATAGTTTTCTACTATACGTTTAGTAAGCGAAAGGCCCAGTCCCCATCCCCGCTTGCGGGTGGTATAACCGGGTTGAAAAACAGTATCAAATTTAGAACGAGGGATGCCTTTACCGGTGTCGGTAATGTCAATAAAAATCTGGTTTTTTACCTTATTGCCGCTGATTTCAACCTTAATACTGCCCTTGCCCTCGATAGCGTTAACGGCATTTTTTAATATGTTTTCTATCACCCAATCAAACAGCGGAACATTCAGACCGGCCTTTAGGTGAGGGTTGCCGATAAGTTCAAAACTGATGTTTTTACTTACCCTTACTTTAAAATAATCAACAAAATCTTTAACTACAGCATATACACCATGCTCTTCTAATACAGATTTGGAGCCTATTTTTGAAAAGCGATCGGCCACTATTTCAAGACGCTTTACATCGTTTTCCATTTCGGCAATCAGTACATCGTCTTCAGCATTAAACTTCTCCTTCATCAGCTCAATCCAGGCAATTAGCGATGATATAGGTGTCCCCAGCTGGTGGGCTGTTTCTTTGGCTAAGCCAACCCAAACCTGGTCCTGCTCCGACTTTCGGGACGAGACTGAAGGCGGTATAGGCCATCAGTAAAAATATAGCAATTACGGTAAGCTGAATATAAGGGAACAAACGTAATTGTGTAAGCAGCGGCGAATCTTTATAGTAAACAAAGTTTTCTTCGCCCAAAACCTGGAGCTTAATGGGAGGATGCTGACCCTTCATATAGGCGAGCTCTTCTTTAAAGTAAGCCGGATCGTATTTTTTCCTCTTGTTGTTTTCGGCTTCCAGCTTAATAAAAGTCTTTGTAGTGTCTAAGCCACGCTGTAAAACTATTTCGCCTTTTCCATCAGTTACAATGGCGGGTACGGTAAGGCTATCGCGCACGGCTATTACATAGTTTAAAAAGTCATTATCATCTGAGGCAAGGATCTGGCGCATACTTATGGCCCAAACCTGGGCCCGGGTACGTTCCGAACGTTCAATGTTTTTTACCAGGTAACGGGTATAAAGCAATGAGCCAATTGCAATTACCACGGCAAATGCAAGAAGTAAATATTTCCAACGTTTTTTCTGTTGATATGGGTTCATGCTGGGCACAGCTCAAATAACGTAAAATTGCTTTGTAAAATATAATTTTTTGTTGTGGAGAGATTGTCCATAGCCCATAGTCGATAGTCCATGGTATGTTTCAAGTATCACCATGGACTATCAACCATCGACTAATAACCATAGCCACGCTTAAATAATACTATGAACTATCGACTATGGACTATGGACTTTCCCTCTTATCTTTGCCCCCATCATGACCGATAAAAAAGTAAGAGTCCGTTTTGCGCCAAGCCCTACCGGTGGTTTACACCTTGGCGGTGTGCGCACCGTGTTGTTTAACTATTTATACGCTAAAAAACATGGCGGTGATTTTGTTTTGCGAATTGAGGATACCGACCAAACCCGCTACGTGGAAGGTGCCGAAGAATATATTTTAGATTGTCTTAAATGGTGCGGCCTTCACCCAGACAGAAAGCCCGGTTGCCGGTGGCCCTTACGCGCCATATCGCCAAAGCGAGCGTAAACCACTTTACCGCGAATATGCCGAACGCCTGGTTATGGAAGGGCATGCTTATTATGCCTTTGATACCGCCGAAGAGCTGGACAAAAACCGGAAGGAGATCCCCAATTTTCAGTACGGCCTGGCCTATCGCCATACCCTAAGAAACTCACTTTCGTTGCCTCAGCACGAGGTTGATGCCTTGCTTGATGCAGGTACGCCGCATGTGATCCGCATTAAAATGCCGGAGGGCGAAACCGTGAGTTTCAATGATATGATTCGCGGATATGTGAGCTTTGAAACCGGCCTGGTTGATGATAAAGTGTTATTAAAAGCCGATGGCATGCCTACTTATCACCTGGCCGTTGTGGTTGATGATTACCTGATGAAGATCACGCATGCTTTTCGCGGCGAAGAATGGCTGCCTTCGGCGCCGGTACATTTGCTGCTTTGGGAATATCTGGGCTGGAAGGCCGATATGCCCCAATGGGCGCATTTACCGTTAATCCTGAAACCGGATGGTCACGGTAAACTGAGCAAACGTGATGGAGCCCGACTGGGTTTCCCGGTGTATGCCATGAACTGGTTTGATGCAAAAACAGGCGAGTTGACGCCGGGTTTCCGTGAATTAGGTTTTTTACCGGAAGCTTTCCTGAACCTGCTGGCAACTTTGGGCTGGAACGACGGTACCGAGCAGGAGATTTTTACGCTTGACAGATTGATAGAAAAATTCTCGATAGAGCGCGTTAATAAGTCGGGCGCCAAGTTTGATTTTGAGAAAGCCAAATGGTTCAACGCCGAGTGGATTAAGAAGTCTGAAGTTGATCGTCTGAAATCAGATGTTATAAAAGTATTTGCTGATAAGGGTGTTACTGTTAGCGATAATGTATACCTGACTAAGGTTATCACCTTAATCAAAGATCGCGTTGTATTACTTCCTGATTTTTACCAGCAGGCAGGGTTCTTTTTTGAGCAGCCCAGGGAGTATGACCTTAACGCGGTAAAACCTAAGTGGACAGATGCCAAAACAGCGTTTTATCACGCGTTCATTGCTTTGCTAACTAACGAAGCAGCTATTGAAGCTCATGACCTGGAAGCTAAATTCAAAGCCCTCGCCGAAGAAAAAGGTTTAAAAGTTGGGGATGTAATGCTGCCATTCCGCATTATGCTGGTTGGCGGCAAGTTTGGTCCACATGTATTTGATATTGTTGCCCTGCTTGGTAAAGAAGAAACCATCAGCAGGATTGAAAAGGCGCTTGTGGAGCTTACCCCCACCGCCCCCTAAAGGGGGTGCTTACTTACACAGGCTCTTTCGGGAGCTCAAGAATTTATGTCATTGCGAGCGATTGCCGCGTCGACCCATACGCTTTAGTCCAGACCGCTCCTCGCAATGGCATATTATATTTATACCACCAACTTCACCAACCTCTCCCCTTCCAAAACAGGAATGGCAGTTGTCAAATCAACCTGTAAACAAAACTCGATATCTTTTTCGATGCCCAATTTTTTAAGGCGTTCGCCGTGCGATGTTTTCTTGAGATACGCATTGATATCGTTTTTCCCAACCTGGAAAAGATCGTTAGCGGCTAAGGCTGCATCGTCCAGTAAAAATCCTTTATCTTTTAACTGCTCAATTACAGCACCGGCAAACAGGGTATCCTCCAAATTGAAATTGTTTTTCCAGCCGGCACACACCAGCAGCACATTTTCGTTTTGGGTATTAAGCCAGTTGCTTAAAGCGGAAAGGTTCAGGAATGAACCGATAACAATCTTTTTAGCGCTGCGCGATAAATGCAGTGCATGTGTGCCGTTGGTAGTGGTTAACACTATTGTTTTACCGGCAACCTTTTCTTTAGTATATGAAAATGGCGAGTTGCCAAAATCAAAACCATCAACTACCGATCCGTCGCGCTCGGCGGCAAGAAGGTAATCCAGCCCTTTCTCTCTATACGCGGCACACTCCTCAACTTGTGATACCGGTATAATAGCCTCAGCACCGTTTTCAATACCATAACATATAGATGATGTTGCCCTGAAAATATCAATAACCACTACAATATAATCCTCCACATTAAAAAGTGGCAGTAATGCAGGGGTTAGGCAAACGTGTGCCCCCGGCCCCCTAAAGGGGGAGTTAGAGTAATTGTATTTTCAGACATTTGTGTTTAATTAATTTAGAAAACTTTGAAGGTAGTTCCCCCTTTAGGGGGTTAGGGGCTTTATAAAACGGAGGTTTTACAATCTGCGCTTTAATTTTATTATCCCTGATGCTGATATAAATCTCAGTGCCTTCTTTGGCAAACGCTGTATCCACATAACCCATACCAATAGCTTTTTGCAACGATGGGGATTGCGTGCCTGAAGTTACTTTACCTATAGTATTTCCATCCGCATCAACAATCAGGTAATCATGACGGGGAATGCCGCGGTCAATCATTTCAAAACCTACCAGTTTGCGGCTTACACCAGCTTGTTTTTGGGCTTGCAGGGCTTCGGCATTGGTAAATTCTTTATTGAATTTGGTTACCCAGCCTAACCCGGCTTCAAGCGGTGAGGTGTTATCATCAATGTCGTTACCATATAGGCAGAAACCCATTTCCAAACGTAAGGTATCACGTGCGCCTAAACCAATTGGCTTAATACCAAAAGGCTCGCCGGCTTTGAAAATTGCATCCCAGATCTGCTCCGCATATTGGTTTTCAAAATAGATCTCGAAGCCGCCTGCACCGGTATAGCCTGTAGCTGATATCAATACATTGTCAACACCTGCAAAAGTTCCTTTTTTAAAGGTGTAGTATTCCATCGATACCAAATCTACCTCGGTAAGGCTTTGTAAAGCTTCGGCAGCTTTGGGACCCTGGATAGCCAGCAATGAAGTCCGGTCGGATATGTTTTTCATATCTACACCCTTGGTATTGTATTTGGAGATCCAGTCCCAGTCTTTTTCAATATTTGAAGCGTTAACCACCAGCATATAGGTTTTTTTGTCGATCCGGTAAACCAGCAGATCGTCAACAATACCGCCGTTTTCATTCGGCAGGCATGAGTACTGCACTTTGCCATCGTATAATTTTGAGGCGTCGTTACTGGTAACCCGCTGAATCAGATCAAGCGCGTTCTCTCCTTTTAAAATGAATTCGCCCATGTGGCTTACGTCAAAAACGCCAACGGCCTTGCGCACGGTTTCGTGTTCGGCGTTAATGCCTGTGTATTGAACGGGCATGTTGTAACCGGCAAATGGAACCATTTTGGCACCGGCTTTTACGTGGATATCGGTTAATGCGGTATTCTTCATCGTCAACTTAAATATTGGCCGCAAAGGTAACTATTATGAAGCGTAATCGGTACCCGTTGATTGGTTTGATTTTTTGGGGATTACACCGATTGATTTTTGATTTCATCGATTACACTGATTTTTTCTGAACCGTGATTTATAGGATTGAAGGATTACCCTGGTAGCAGGTAACAAAAACAGCCTCCTCACGTCCCCTCAGGGTCCTCTGCGAGAGACCCTGAGGCTTACCGCGTTCAAGAGTCAGAACAACGAGCCAGCATGGCGTATACATCAGGGTCCTCTGCGAGAGACCCTGATGGGACGTTAGTTATAAAAATATCCTTTGCCCCAGCGGGCAAAACAACACACCTTGCTGATTAAACGACAAAACAGTTTTGTGGGGTAACTCAGGGTGCGAGAGATCATGAGGGGACGTTAAACAAAAAAGCCGGTTAACGTTGCGTTAACCGGCTTGAGCTATAAGTTAGCTACTTTATACTTTTTTAAGCGTTTCCATCAGTACCGGAATTTTTGGCACTTTTGGGTACGACTGGAATAATTTACCATACTTATCATAAATAGCGATATATGGAGTTGTTTGTACACTATAAAATTTTTGTACCAGGTAGGTATAACCTTCGGTGCCGATAGTAATGTTATGGTATTTGGCCAGGTCAAAATCGCGCTGAAAAGTTTGGATCCCTTTAAGCATAGGCATAAAAGTGATCATCACTATCTGTACATTTTTTAATTTGGGCAGCTCGGGTTTCAGATCATACATCAGGTGCTGGCAATGGCTGCAATCGGGCGAAAAATAGATCACCATTACCGGTTTGTTTTTTTCAGGTTGGCAGGAGTAACGTAAACACTGTCTGTAGTGAGGATGTGATATGGCGGCAAGCCGGAATTAGCAGGTGGCGTTTGTGCCTGGCTGCACCCGGCGGCAATAATCAGACAAAGCAGTAAATACAGTTTCTTCATTATTTTAATTAGCATTTAATAAGCATAGTTACAACATTTTTAGCTTTCAAGCAATTCAATTTGCCAGGCAACATGCTCCTCAGTTACCGGGAATAACGCATTTTCGCGCACGGTATGATATACGGCATCAAATATGCCATTATAATTACCTTTGGGTGACTTTATCCATTCCACGGTCTTCTGCCCGTCGGCACCCATAAGCACCAGTTTACCGTCGCTGCCTTCGGGCTCGATGCCAAAACCTTCGTCGGTAGGCATCATGTCGGCATCAAGCTGTGCTTCCTGTACATCGGTACGCATTTTTACAAAGCTGCCTAATGTGCCATGTACCACAAAGCCATAAGTATGCTCGGCAATGAGCAACCCCGAGGTTAGGTATACGTTAAGCTGATTAGGATATTTAAGGTGGATATTGAAATAATCATCAACCTGCGAGTTTGGCCTGAATGCAGCGGTTGTTTTTTCATAGCTCAATGGCCTGCCAAAGATACTGATGGCATTATCAACCAAATGGGCGCCAAGGTCATAGGTAAGGCCGCCGCCCGGAACGCCCGCTGTTTCTTTAAATTGTTTTGCACCGATGGCCATGCGGTACCTGTCCAGCCTGAAATGAACCTCGATCAACTCCCCTAACCTGCCGCTTTCAATCACCTCCTTTACCGAAAGGAAGCCGCTGTCATAACGGCGGTTTTGGTAGATCATTACTTTCAAATCAAGTTTTTTGCCCAAATCATACAGCGCTTTTACCTCGCTTGAAGTTACGGCTGCGGGCTTCTCAATCAGTACATGTTTACCTGCATTTAGAGCTTGTACAGCATAATCAAAGTGGGTGTTGTTAGGGGTATTAACAATGATGAGCTCTATTTCCTCGTCATTCAGCAGCTGGTCGATGCTATCATAGCTGATCACATCAGGGTATTTTTTGCCGGTTTTTTTCATGGCGCTCAACCACGGCCTTAAAAGTAAAGCCCGGATTGGTAGTTAAAAACGGGGCATGAAAAATCCTGCCCGACATTCCATAGGCCATGAGGCCGGTTACTATTGGTTTCGACATATTAAAATAGATTTTGCTGTGTTAAAAGTATCGTTTTAGCTACACCTGTACAAGGGAATTAAACAGAAAAAGGGAGATTGTTACATCTCCCTTTTTCTGTCTTGAATTAATCAATAGCTGATTACTTCATGCCTTTTTGAATAGCTTCAATTTCGGCTAAATGGTGTTGGATAACAGGTAATGTTTTAGCTGCAAAGGCTTTAAGGTCGGCATCTTTGCAGTTTTTTGAAGCATCTTCAAACAATGATTCAACTTTTTTATGGCCTTTAACCATAGCATCAACATAGTCTTTGTCAAAATCAGCGCCTGTTTTGGCTGCCAGGTCGGCTTTCATTTTCTGGTGCTCATCATCAGGTGCCGATGGCAGGGTAATGTTTTTGGTTTTGGCTATGGCCATTAGTTCGTCGTTTGCTTTGCTGTGGTCAGTAACCATCATTTTAGCAAAATCTTTTACTTTGGCATTGGTTGCCTTTTCGCTGGCCAACTGGCCAACGGCAACTTCGGCTAAGCCGGCATTGGCCGCTTCGGTTGCAAATTTTGCATCATCGGCAGTAACTGCAATGCCTGTAGCACCGGTAGTAGTTGTGTCTTTTACTTTGTTGGCACTGTCGGCAGTGTCAGTTGTTGCAGCTGCTGTGCTATCGCCGCTGCCGCTTTTTGCTCCGCCTTTACAGGCCTGGAATGATAATGCCGCCAGGGCCATCATTGCAATTAAACTTAACTTTTTCATAGTAGTGTTTATGTATTTGTTTTTACAGTTAACATTTTTTAGTTAATTAAGTTTGATTTTCTTATTTGTAAAATAAAAAACAACAGGTAATTGGGGTGCCGTTTGTTAATATTTAGTTTTTAATAAATATTTAACATTTGTTTAAAAGCACTTTTATAAGTTGTGGTTTATAATAACGCGACTAAATTATACCTGATATGTTAATAGGATCATTGTTTTTGGGCAAAGTGCATGAGGTTAACGGGCAGTGGATAGAGACCAAATTTGTGGTTATTGGCATTCCACTGTTCCCAACCAGCTCCATGCTGGTAACCCGGTCGGCCTGGCGAAGCCGCAATGGGTTTAATATTCCACTCAACCATCAAAGCATCATTGCAGGCTACGCCCGCATGTTTTCGGTGATCATAGCCTTTATTGCTTTCATCTTCTTTTTTAGCGAAAGGGATTCAACCGCTTTGTTAATCGGGGCAATTGGCCTGGCCCTGTGGTTGTATTTTTATTTTGTATTTGGCAGCGCCGATACAGCAGAAGCGGAGGAACGAAAAAAATGGGCGACCTCACCGGTCTGTACATCAAACCGGAGTGGCTTGGCTATGATGATGCCTACCGGATCTATGATCGCCTCGAAAAAAATACAGGGCAGAGTTTGGCGGGGCCGACTGGCTCAACGATCTGCAGCAAAATGAAATAGCGCCGGCCAAGCTGCCATTGCTGTATGCGCTTTCGCGATTCAATTATTCTTTAGGTGCCACCGAATGCAATAAAAAATTGTTTGAAAAGGCGGATAGTTTATACTTGTGATACAGGTTTTTGCGTTTATTTGCTTAAACCTTATTGACCATGAAAAACCTGATCATCGCCTTGTTAATGATAACGGCAAGCACAGCATCTGCACAGCAAAAGTTTAACCCTGTTTTGAAGAGACAGCTTGACAGTGTATTAGCACTTGATCAGAAATATCGCGAGATCTTAACTTATCTGATGGATCCGAGCAAAAAGGATTCGGTGTTGAAAACTTTACCGGTTAAACCGGAAGAAGCAACAGGCCATTACTGGAAGCTTCAGAGCCAGGCCGATTCGACCAATTTGATTTTTATCGAGAATGTGTTTAACAAGTACGGTTACCCCGGCAAAACGCTTGTTGGCGAACCAACTAATGAAGCTGCGTGGTCGGTAGTGCAGCATTCCCCTAAAATAGGTAAGTACCTGCCCGCGATAAAAACGGCTGCCGAAAACAAAGAATTACCTTTCAGGTTGTACGCCATGATGCTCGACAGGCAGCTGATGTATGAAGGTAAAGAGCAAATCTACGGTTCGCAGGCTACGTCAAAGCCATTGCGCAACGGCCAAAAAATTGGCTATTATGTGTGGCCTATTAAAGATGCTGCAGGTGTAAATGAACGCCGTAAGCAAGCTGGTTTTGATCAAACTGTTGAACAGAATGCCAAAAGATTGGGCTTTGATTACAAGGTTGTGAAAATTGAGGATGTGAAGTGGTAGCTGTATGAGTAGGATAAAATTCGCGCCGTTGTTGGTGTTGTCACCAACAACTCTTTTAACTATTTGTTATTGTAATCACTGAAGCTTTTCATTGCGGAAAGAATAAGATGGTTATCGATCTAAGTCATTCATTGTTAACAAGGTAAAACAATTATTGGGCGCAGAGTTGTTGGTAACAACGGCGAGGATGGTATCACCGTACCACTGTCGAGCTCTGGGTGGTGCGATTATAACACCATCCACAAGCTTAATTTATCAATCCGATAGATTCAGAATTCGAAACAAATTGCCCCCTATCAAAAAGTTTACACCCCGCATTCCCCCGCATCATATAAAAACATAACTTTGCCCCTGCAAAATTTAATACCATGAGTTTCAGAACCGAACACGATACCATGGGCGAGGTACAGGTACCTGCCGACAAATACTGGGGAGCGCAAACCGAACGCTCACGCAACAATTTTAAAATTGGTCCGGAGGCATCAATGCCAAAGGAGATTATCGACGCTTTTGCATATCTAAAAAAGCAGCCGCTTATACCAATACCGATTTAGGTGTATTGCCTGCCGAAAAACGCGACCTGATTGCACAGGTGTGCGATGAGATCCTGGCCGGCGAACTGGCTTCGGAGTTTCCGCTGGTGATTTGGCAAACAGGCTCGGGCACGCAATCAAACATGAACGTGAACGAGGTTGTGGCTAACCGTGCACATGTATTACAAGGCAATAAACTGGGCGAAGGCAAAACCTTTATTCACCCTAATGATGACGTGAACAAATCACAATCATCAAACGATACTTACCCAACAGCTATGCACATTGCGGCATACAAGATCCTGATTGATGTAACCATTCCCGGTATCGAAAAACTGCGCGATACCTTGCAGGCTAAGGTTGAGGCTTTCAAATCCGTAGTAAAAATCGGTCGTACCCATTTGATGGATGCTACCCCGCTTACCTTAGGCCAGGAGTTTTCAGGTTATGTTTCACAGTTGAACCACGGCTTAAAAGCATTGCGTAATACGCTTGATCACCTTTCTGAACTGGCCCTTGGTGGTACGGCTGTAGGTACAGGGATCAACACGCCTAAAGGTTATGATGTAAAAGTTGCTGAGTACATTGCCCAGTTTACCGGCTTTCCGTTCATCACAGCCGAAAATAAATTTGAAGCTCTTGCCGCTCACGATGCCATTGTCGAAAGTCATGGCGCGCTGAAACAAATTGCGGTTTCATTAATGAAAATTGCTAACGATATCAGGATGCTGGCTTCTGGTCCGCGTTCGGGTATTGGCGAGATCCATATCCCCGATAACGAGCCGGGCTCATCAATTATGCCGGGTAAAGTTAATCCAACCCAAAACGAAGCGGTTACCATGGTGGCTGCACAGGTTATGGGTAATGATGTGGCTATTTCCATCGGCGGCTCAAACGGCCATTACGAGCTGAATGTATTTAAACCGGTTATGGCGGCAAACTTCCTGCAATCGGCAAGGTTAATTGGTGATGCCTGCGTGTCGTTCAATGATCATTGCGCTGTAGGCATTGAACCTAATTATGATGGCATCAAAAAACACCTCGAAAACTCATTAATGCTGGTAACTGCGCTTAACCCGCATATCGGCTATGAAAACGCGGCAAAAATTGCTAAAACAGCCCTTAAAAACGGCAGCTCACTGCGCGAAGCTGCTATTGGTTTAGGCTTACTAACCAACGAACAGTTTGACGAGTGGGTACGCCCCGAAAATATGATAGGCAGTTTGAAATAAGCCTCACCCCAAACCCCTCTCCGGATGGAGAGGGGCCTTTTTATTTTTCGCTTATGCAAAAACGCTATAGCTTTCACTTTTTATCTTTCTGCTTTAAGCCTTTCGCTTTGGGCTTTCCGCTTTCGGCTTTTAGCTTAAAAAAGCCTTTCGCCTTTTACCTTTCGCCTTTTGCCTCATAATAACCTCCTGTACCATGAACCCGGATAAACAAACGCCCGGCGAGGGTTATTTGCAGGGCGAATGGAAACAAGACTCGGTACCTGCGCAAAAAAGCCTGGTAACATATTCGCTATACAATATTAAGTTCAGCTGCGATTCATTTCTTTTGAAGATCAGTACCGTTAGCAAGGTTAATTACGGGGCTGATACGTGTATGAGCAAAGGCCATTGGGATGAATATATACGGGGAACTTATTCGCAACGGCGGGACACACTCCACATTAAAGGGCAGTTTTGCAATGCTGATGGCTCGTATAAAAATGAGCAGGGTTGTTTCAGATTTGGCGATTATGAAGAATATTTTAAGGTTCATAAGCAAAGCGACTCCCTGATCCGGTTTGTAAGTACATCCAACGTAATACCTATTAACGCGCATTTAATAAAAAGAACAAGCTGCATTCCAAAACCATTGTAATGAAAACACAAACCTTAAAAAAACTTTTACTGCTGGTGGCGATATTTTATATCCCCCTGCAAAGCATGGCCTGGGGTACTAATGGGCACCGCATTTGCGGCCAGGTTGCGGATAGCTACCTAACCGCCAAAGCCCGTAAAGCTATTCAAGCCATTTTAGGTAATGAGTCGATTGCCATTACCAGCAACTGGGCCGATTTTATTAAATCAGACCCTGCCTACAATTACCTGTATAACTGGCATTTTATCAACCTGGAAAAAGCTTACAGCTACCCGGACCTGCAGGCTTATTTAAAGGCCGACACGATTACCGATGCCTATACCAAAATGAATTTCCTGGTGGCCGAACTTAAAAAGAAAACTACTACCAAAACCAACAAGTTGCTTTACCTGCGCATGCTGATCCATATTGTTGAGGATGTGCACCAACCGCTGCACACTGGTCACCTGAGTGATAAGGGCGGTAACGATGTAAAGGTACAATGGTTTGGTAAAGAGAGCAACCTGCATTCGGTTTGGGACAGCGAGCTGATTGACCTTCAGCAGTTAAGCTACACCGAGTACACCGCGATGATAAACCACACCACAGCCGCTCAACGCACAGAGTTACAAAAAGCGCCAATGAGCCAGTGGATATACGAAAGCAACCAGATGGCTGATAAGCTATACGCCGAAACTAAAACCGGTGATAAACTTGGTTACAAATACAACTTTAGCCATATAGCAACCCTTAACCAGCAAATGGTTAAAGCCGGCGTACGTTTGGCCGGTTTGCTGAACCAGATATTTGGATAGTTCTTGAGGTTAAAGCTGAAAGGTAAAAGGTAGATTTTCTGCCTAAACCTTTCGCCTTTATCCTTTCGCCTTTTACCTCAAAAAAATGAAAATACTAATGGTATGCCTGGGCAATATATGCCGTTCGCCGCTGGCGGAGGGGGTTATGCAGCACCTGGCAGATGAAAATGGACTTGGCTGGGATGTTGATTCGGCGGGTACCGGAAGATGGCATATAGGCGAAGCTCCCGACAGACGCTCCATTCGCGCAGCCCGTAACCATGGTATCGACATCAGCAAACAGATTTGCCGTCAGTTTAAGCTTACAGACTTTGACGAGTTTGACCATATTTTTGTGATGGACCACAATAACCTGAGCGATGTGCTTGATATGGCCCGCAACGAAAAACAGACTGCTAAAGTAAAGCTTCTGTTAGGTGATAAAGTTGTCCCCGATCCATATTACGACGATAACCAGTTTGAACCGGTTTTTGAGCTGATTGAAAACGGATGTAGGGATATTATTAAAGAGTTACACCCCCTCTAAATCTCCGCCCGATGGGGGAGACTTTTAATAAATGTCTTTAAGCCCTCCCTTCCGGGGAGGGTTGGGTGGGGTTTTTCACCCTAAAAAACGGCACATCTTCCCCATACCAAAACACAATCCCTTCACGTACAAAACCGGCTTTAATCAGCACCCTTTGTGATGCTGCGTTTTGCGGATGGGTAACGGCGCAAATCTCTTTTAGCCCTATATCATTGAATCCATAACTGATCAGTGCTTCGGCAAGTTCGGTAGCTATACCTTGTCCCCAGTGTTTGAGGTGCAGCCGGTAGCCCAGCTCAATGCGGCTCTTGTCGTAATCGCTTGGTTTAAGGGCGCAAACACCTATAAAATCGTTATCTGTGATATTAAAAATCCCCCATCTGCCCAGGCCCGAACCGTTCTGGTATTCCTTCAGCGTATCTTTAAAAACCTGTTTACTCTCTTGCGGAGTACGTTTTTTCACATATTGTGTAAGCCGGTCATCGGCATCTATTGTGGTAACAAGTTCTTCATCTTCGGCTGTAAATTCACGGATCAGCAAGCGTGGTGTTTGAGTGATAATATTCATAGGTTTTCAAAAATATATTTTTGAATTGATTGTACAGGTAAGTTGAGTGTCATATAAAAGGTGACCAGATTTATTTTGATTCTTTAAAGGAAGCCCAATTAATGCTAAAACCCTCATTTGCCGTTAAATTTTTATACCTTGCATAATTTACTTATAAGATATAGTGACTTTCCAGGATTTTAATTTTAACGAGCAATTATTTGAAGGTGTAGAGAGCATGGGTTTCGTAAACCCCACACCCATACAATCTATGGCCATCCCAGCCATTATGGAGGGGCGCGATCTGATTGCGTGCGCTCAAACCGGTACCGGTAAAACCGGCGCTTATTTGCTTCCTGTTTTAAACAGCATCAGCAAAACAAATAAACACCATACCAGTGCCCTTATACTTGCCCCAACCCGCGAGCTTGCCCAGCAAATAGATCAGCAGGTTGAAGGCCTTGCCTATTTTACCGGTATCAGCTCTATTGCTGTTTTTGGCGGCGGCGACGGCATTGTTTACGAACAACAGCGCCGCGGCATTCAAAACAATGTAAATATTATTGTAGCTACCCCCGGCCGGCTGATCGCCCACCTTACATCAGGCGTGCTGAAGCTTAATCACCTTACACATTTGGTACTTGATGAGGCCGACAGGATGCTGGATATGGGATTTTCTGATGATATCATGAAAATTATCAGCTACCTGCCAAAAGAGAGGCAAACGCTGTTGTTTTCGGCCACCATGCCAGGCCGTATCCGTTCATTGGCCAAAGCTATTTTGAAAGATCCGGAGCAGATCAATATCGCTATTTCGCAGCCGGCCGTTGGTATCGATCAGCAGGTTTACCGGGTTCATGATCAACAAAAAACGCCGTTGGTACAGCATATCCTGAAAGATTCGGCATTTACAAGTATCATCATCTTTGCATCGCGCAAGGAAATTGTTAAAGCGCTATACAAAGAACTTAAGGCGATCAAGATCAACGCAATGTCTTTCCACTCCGACCTGGAGCAGAAAGAGCGTGAAGAGATCCTGCTTAAGTTCAAAAACAAGCAATTACCGGTTATCATCGGTACCGACGCCCTTTCGCGCGGCATTGATGTGGAGGGCATCGACCTGGTGATCAACTACGATGTTCCAGGCGATCCGGAAGATTATATTCACCGTATTGGTCGTACGGCCCGCGCCGCTACCACCGGTACCGCCATAACCTTCGTTAACCACCGCGATGAGCGCAAGCTTAAAAATATTGAGAAACTGATTGAAAAGCCGATAAAGCTGATGGCACTGCCGGATGAACTGGCCACAATACAACCCCTGAAGCCCGAACAGCCTCAAGGAGATGCCAAAAGGAAACCTAACCGTCGCTGGGGTAAAAAGAAGCCGAAACAGCAGAATACGGGTAATTAAAAAGTTTTCACGAATACCATTTTGGGTGTTGATTTAATTTAATCGAATTACACGAATTAATCGTTGGCAGTTAAAGCTCAACAATTTAAAAATTTGTGTAATTCGTCTCAATCCGAATAAATTCGCACCTCATTACTAAAACGTTTTATCTATTTTAATATCTTAGACCAAAAATCTATTTCCCAATGATCATTCCTAAAAAACTGGTTTTACTGGCAACGTTTGGTGCGGCAATTATCATATCTGAAAATAAGGCATTAGCACAGGAGAAGAAAACATCAGGTAATCCTATTGTTCAAGGCTGGTATGCCGACCCGGAAGCCAAAATCTTCAATAAACAATACTGGGTATATCCAACCTATTCGGCTAAATATAACGACCAGGTATTTATGGATGCCTTTTCATCGCCCGATCTGGTTAACTGGACTAAGCATCCCCGCATTATCGATACTGCCGCTGTAAAGTGGGCTAAACGTGCTATGTGGGCTCCGGCAGTAACTGAAAAAGACGGTAAATACTATATCTTTTTTGGCGCTAACGATATTCAGAACAATAACGAAGTTGGCGGTATAGGTGTTGCCGTTGGCGATAAACCTGAAGGCCCATTCAAAGACCTTTTGGGCAAACCACTCATTGGCCAGATCATCAATAAAGCGCAGCCTATAGATCAATTTGTGTTTAAAGATGACGACGGCCAGTACTACATGATTTACGGTGGCTGGGGCCAATGTAATATCGTAAAGCTAAAAAACGACTTTACAGGTATCGAACCGTTTAAAGATGGTGAAACCTACAAACTGATCACCCCTAAAGATTATGTTGAAGGCCCGGTGATGTTTAAACGCAAAGGCAAATATTATTTTATGTGGAGCGAAGGCGGCTGGACTGGTCCGGATTACCGCGTGGCGTATGCAATCGGCGATTCGCCGTTTGGTCCGTTTAACCGGATCGGAACAATATTGAAACAAGACCCGAGCATAGCCACAGGAGCAGGGCACCACTCCGTGATCCAGGTGCCGGGGAAGGATGAATGGTATATTGTTTACCACCGCCGCCCCTTAACCGAAACTGATGGCAACCACCGCGTTACCTGTATCGATAAAATGTACTTTGACAAGGATGGCAAGATCCTGCCGGTGAAAATCACCAATGAAGGTGTAACGGCAAGGAAGATTAAGTAGACCGTTCAAATTTAATATGTCATTGCGAGCGATAGCGTGGCAATCTCATAGCCAATGCTATTCGCCATGCCGGTTTGCTGTCTATGCGACGAGATTGCCACGTCGCCCCTGGAACACAAACCCGGGCCGCTCCTCGCAATGACATAGTTGTTTTTTTGTAGCCATTGGTTTCAGCGTTGATATTGTCCTTGCTAATTTGCACATCTGAAATCTTTTCATTTGCACATCAATCTTTTCACCCTAAAAGGGTGAGCATGATAATCCCTGATATTTAGTATCTTAAACCGTTTTTTTGACTGACATTATTCCTTTATCATTATGACGCGATCATTTTTTCGGGCATTAGTAATTTTACTTGCCCTGGGCGGCGGCAACCGCTGTTTCGGACAAACCGCCGAAAACCTGCCCACCGATTATTTAAGCAAAGAGTTTCATGCCGGAAGACGCCAGGCCCTGCGCAACCTGATGCCCGCCAATTCGGTGATGGTGATCTTCTCGTACCCTGAACAGGTATTTTCGAACGATGTTAACTACGTTTATCATCCTAATCCCGATCTGTATTATTTTTCAGGATATAAAGAACCCAATTCAGTGTTGTTGGTATTTAAAGAAATGCAGGCTGTGGGCGACAGCAGCTATAACGAGGTGCTGTTTGTACGTCACCGGGATGCCGCTCGTGAGCAATGGACAGGCAGGCGTTTAGGCCTTGAGGGCGCTAAATCGCAGCTTGGTTTTAAGCGGGTTTACAACAGCGAGGATTTCGCGAAATTCCCGGTTGATTTTAAAAAGTTTGCCAATGTGTATTATGATGCACTGCCCGAAGATGTTACCGGCGATGGATCGACCGGCGAGCTAAAAAACTGATCGCAGCTTTTAAAATTAAGGCTGGCATAACGGAAACCAACAGGCAGGTTATGAGTGATCTTAATTTGATAGCAAGGATGGTTACTCCTCAAAATTTAGCCCGTTTCATGACTTATTTTAAAGATAAGTTTGCTGATGAGGATCACAAGAATAATCCGCTTATACAACAATTGGCGGCCAAGCCCGATTCTGCAACGCTTGCCGATGTTAAGGCAAAGATTGGCACAACTTACGGCGGTAACACCGGATATGCTGAATTTACTTCAAAACTCCGCGGCGTAAAAACACCGGAGGAAATAGCCGTATTGAAAAAAGCGGTTGAGATCTCAAGCCTTGCCCATCTGGCAGTAATGAAATCGGTAAAACCCAATATGAGCGAGCGCGAGGTTGAAGGCATCATGACCTACGTGCATAAAAGATACGGAGCAGAAGACGAGGGCTATCCACCAATTGTAGGTGCAGGCGCTAATGGTTGTATCCTGCATTATGAAGAAAACTCGGCCACAAAAATTGATAACCAGTTATTACTCATGGATGTTGGTGCCGAATATCATGGCTATTCTGCCGACGTTACCCGCACTGTACCGGCTAACGGCAAATTTACCGAAGAGCAAAAAGCCATTTACCAATTAGTTTACGATGCGCAGGAAGAGATTTTTAAATTGTGTAAAGCGGGAGTTCCCTATGCAAGTCTTGAGCAAAAATCGGTAGAAGTATTATCGGCCGGATTAATTAAGCTTGGTATTATCAAGGATGCTTCAGAAGTACGTAAATATTACCCGCATGGCTGCTCGCACCATTTAGGGCTTGATGTGCATGACAAAGGCGGTCGCGGTAATTTGGAAGAGAACTGGGTGATCACCGTTGAGCCGGGGATCTATATCCCTGCCGGCAGCCCCTGCGATAAAAAATGGTGGAATATTGGCGTACGTATTGAAGATGACGTACAAATTGGTAAAGACAAGGGCACAATCCTGTCGATAGATGCGCCGCGCAAATGGCAGGATGTTGAAAAAGCTGCTACTGAGAAAAGTATTTTTGAGGCTACCAAATTTCCGGAGCTGAAATAAAAATAACGCCAATAGAAAAAGCCCGCCGCGGCCCGGCTTCAGCCGAGTGGCAACTATTAAGCGGCCTCTGGCCGCCGAAGCGAACATACCTTGCGCTCGTTTGTAATGCGATATCCGCGATGCAATCGCCGAACCATATTAAGCGCTCGTTGCAAACGAGCGCAAGAAAATAACAGAACTTCGGCGGCCAGAGGCCGCTTAATAGTAAACACTCGGCTGGAGCCGGGCGTTGGCGATAGTATAAGCGTACTTAAACACGAAAGCCCTCCGAAATTCAATCCGGAGGGCTTTCTATTTATGAATTATTCTTACTTCTTAATCCTGCTCTTCAACTCAGCCAATGGCATGGTAACCATACGGCCTATTGGCTTTTTACCACGATAAGTGATCACCCTTAGCGTGGTTGCATCTTTAGGGGCATCTATCGGCGCTGTATATTTTGGATAAAACCTGTCGGGGAACGAGTTGTCGAAGCTGTAATAAGTGTCCAGCCCGTTTACCTCATTTGTTAGTGTGATTTTTAACGTGCTGTCAGGATTCAACACTGCATCAAATGATGGATCGTAAGCGCTTGGGGCTATCTTGGTTTCGGCTTCATCAAAGCGCGGGAAATGTTTCTCAACCCGGCTAAAAAATCCGTCCCAGTTTTTAGTTCCTTTTGGCGACCATACATCCTCGGCAATAGCCATGCCGCGTGGCCAGGTCATATATTCGGCTTGGCGGATGTTGTATACCTGCTCGGTCCATAAGTTGGCCTGACCGCCTTTAATGAGGCGTGCATCAACACTATCAGGTACAGGCTCCCAAGAGTAAGTTTTGTTTAAGCGAAGTGTGGCATAGATCTTGGTTTCGTTTACACGGTCGCTTTGCATGTAATCAAGGTAAGCGAACGTTGTTGGGCTCATGACCACCTCATGGCCTGCTTTAGCAGCGGTGATACCTCCCTGAATACCCCGCCAGCTCATCACAGCTGCATTAGGGCCCAGACCGCCCTCAATGATCTCGTCCCAACCCATGAATTTTTTGCCTTTCGATTCTACAATCTTTTCAAGTCGCTTTTCGAAATAAGCCTGTACTTCGCTCATTGTTTTCAGGTTTTCTTTGGCCATTAATGCTTTGATGGCATCACTTTGCTCCCAGAAGTTTTTGGCGCACTCATCACCCCCTAAATGGATATAGCCAAAGGGGAACAACTGTGCAATTTCGGTAATAACTTTATCCATAAACGTATAAACGTTTTCGTTGGCAGGGCAAAGGGTATTGTCGACAATAGCGCGGTTATGCGGGCCGCTCCAATCCATGAAAGGCTCGCCGGAGTTCACCACATATTTATCGGCACCCGGAGTGCATGAAAGCTCAGGGTAGGCAACTATCGCAGCGAGGCTATGGCCCGGTACGTCAATTTCGGGCAGGATGTTCACAAACCTGTCTTTGGCGTATTGTACCAACTCTTTGATATCTTCCTGGGTATAAAAACCGCCGTAGGTACGTGGCTCATCAGGTGTAGGTGGAGTAAACGTACCAAACTGGCCTACTTTTTTACGTTGTGCGATCCTACTTCGGTTAATCTTGGCAGGCTTTTGATCTCCACGCGCCAACCTTCATCATCGGTAAGGTGTAAATGCAGCAGGTTAAATTTATACTTAACCATGGCATCGATGTATTGCTTAACCTCGGCTTTGGTAAAAAAGTGGCGTGATACATCAAACATCAACCCTCTCCATCCAAACCTTGGATAGTCGGTAATTTCAACCGCGGGTGCAGTCCATTTTACGCCCTTGGCTACTTCCAGTCCTTCAATTTCTTTAGGCAACAGCTGGAAAAACGTCTGTACGCCATAAAATAGTCCCGCGGCATCATTAGCGTGGATCACTACTTTTTTAGAGGTTACGGATAATTTATACCCCTCGGTTTTGAGAACTGTATCGGCTGTTTTATTTAGAATCAGCCTGATGGGCGCTGTCGGCGCTACACTTTTTACGGTGATGAATACACCCGTAGCAGTAGACAGTTTTCTTTTAAGATAGGCAGTTACATTTGCCACATCGGCAGATGAACCGGCTTCTACAATTACTGTTTTGGGCAGCACAAACTGGCCGGTAGTTTGGGTAACTTTTACCGGTTGCGGAATAAGCGCGAGTGCCGGTTTGGTTGTTTGGGCCGCAGAAAGCAGGTGTGCCATACAGCCGCAAAGCAATAAGGATAATTTCTTCATAAAGAATTGTTATTTAATTGGATGTACGCAAATTAAACTTTTTAAATAATATTAAGAAGTATATTTTCTGAACCATGATTTTTAGGATTTGAGGATGACCAGTATATTGTCTGAACTCAAATTTTAAAAGAATTTTTAGATTCTTTTTTGAATTTGCAGAGCGTTCTGTAATTATTTAATTCCTTAAAATTCCTGTTCAGACAAAATCGGTGAAATCAAAAATCAATCGATGAAACCCCAAAAAAAATCCGAAATCGAACATTCGAAATCCAAAATTCCAATCACACCCTGATATAGATATTCCGCTTGTCGAGGATGTAGGCAACCAGCCAGCAAATCATCATAAAACTGATAGCGAATAGCAATGATCCAATCGGGCCGGGCGCTATAGCCTGGTAAAAAGCGGTGTTGATCCAATCGACAGCGTTTGTGCCGTTTATCATGATCATACTTACCGGGATCAGCAGTATTTCGGATAGCACATATATAGGCAGCGGATTTTTCCCCATGGTGGTGAAAAAACGGGCCCAATTGCCTTTATTCCAATTATTAATTTCCAAAGCATATATCAAGGCTGAGAGGATCACTAAATCCAACCCGGTGGTTACCAGCACAAAGGAGCTTGTCCACAGTTTTTTATTGATCGGGAAAACCATGTTCCAGCATAAGGCCAGGAAGATGAACAGGCAGCCGGTTAACAGCAATTTGGTGGTGGTATCATATCCCTTACCTTTTTGCTGGATAAATTTACCTGCATAGTATCCAACTACAACGTTAACAATTGCCGGTAACGTGCTTAATACGCCTTCCGGATCGAACGGAATACCCTCGCCGTGATATAAATGATCAGGCCCGAACAAAAATTTATCAAGGTAGATGCCTGCATTGCCGGTCATGCTCAAAGGGTCGGCTGGGTTGCCATACACCAGCAGGATGATCCAGTAGATCACCAGAAATAACCCCGATAAAATGAAAACCGTTTGTTTGGACAGGAAATGGATCATGAGCGAGGCAAAGCAATAACACAGGGCAATGCGTTGCAAAACACCCATAATGCGGGTATGGGTAATTGTTTTTAGATGAAAATGCCCGCCGCTTGTTGAAAAGAAAGGGAACCAGTACATGAGGTAACCTATTAAAAATATGAGCAGGGTACGCCTGAAAACTTTGCTTAGCACAGCCGAGTTGCCCATTTCCTGGTAGCGTTTCATTGAAAAGCTCATGGCGTTGCCTACTGCAAATAAAAAAGAAGGAAACACAAGATCGGTGGGGGTGAAGCCATGCCATGCGGCATGTTCAAGTGGCGAAAAAGGGGCTGCTCCGCTGCCCGGCGTATTTACAATGATCATGAAGCATAAAGTCATGCCACGAAATACATCCAGCGATAAAAACCGCGATGATGATTTGTCCATAAATGGGTTTAAAAATGTTTATAATCAGCTTTTCAGAAGCAGGGATGTTAAGGCAAGATAATAAACTTACCGGGAAGTATGCTTTCCCGATAAGTTGTCAGGTTATTTATAATTTTGCATTTTCCTGTTACCAACTGAACACCAGTTTATTAGCTTTTAGCTTTGCGCATTTTGCTTTCAGCTTTAATTAATGATAGCCCGGATTTTGTTTCAATTGCGGTGTGCCGCCCTTAGCGCTTAAGTCAATCTCTACCAGCGGTATCGGGAAATATTCGCTTTTACCTTTAATAAATTTACCGCCTTTTACATCACTGGTCAACGTACTTTGATATGCTATGTAAGCATTAAGCTCGGTATCGGCAATGCCCCAGCGTACAAGGTCAAAAAAGCGATGACCTTCCATGGCAAGCTCAATTTTACGCTCAAAATAAATGGCTTTAAGCGCAAAATCTTTGCTGGCAAAGGCACCGCCGGGATAAGGGCTCACTTTATAGTTAGCTGCTGCCTGAGTGGTGAAACCTGCTGTAGGGTCATCATTGTCTTTGTATTTGTGTACAAAACCTTCAGGATTAGCTGCGCGGTTACGCACCATGTTTACATAGCTTTCGGCTTTATCAAGGCTACCAACCTGTGCTTCAACCTCAGCGGCCATTAACAGTACATCGGCGTAACGAATAATGTTATAATTGATGCCTGAGCCTGGCGCCCATGAGGTGTTATCGCCGTTTACATCCTGCTCGGCCTGGCCGTAAACGTTTTTGATAGGCGAATAAGGGCCGCCGTACTGCTGATCTCGGATCCAGTCGGCTCCCGGATGTAAGCCCCAGTCAAGATAAGGGATCCCGCGGCGACCGGCAGTCCAGTCAAGGCGCGGGTCAATAGTACCTGCGTCAGGAGTATAATCGTCGGCCGATGCCAGGCCCATATCTGTTTTTATAGCGTGGCTGTTATAATCGTCAAGATATGGTAAGCCGGTAGTTGAATTGGTGCGGAAATGATTTACAAGGTCAATTGATGGCTGGTAAAAACCACAGCAGCTAAACGGGCTGCTATTGCCATACGGAAAGTTAAGCATATCGCCGTTATTTGCCTGCGACGGGCCGTTAGGATCGGTATTGGCAGCAGCCTGAACGGCAAAAACAGATTCGGCGCTGTTGTTGGTAGCCGTTCTGAAATTGTCGTTGAATTTAGCGTTAAGTGCATACTTTTTACCGTCGGAAGTTACACCCTGCGCAATAACCGCATCAAATACAACCTTTGCTTCAGCATATTTATGCTCGTACAGGTATGTTTTACCTAAGTATGCACCGGCAGCCCATTTATTGGCGCGGCCAACTTCGGTTTGGATATTAGGCAGATTGTCGTAAGCGTATTTGAAATCCGCTTCAATCTTTGGCCAGATATCTGTATTGTTGGGTTGATTAATGTCGGTTGTTGTTTCATCAAGATAGGGCACATTATTAAACATCTTTTTCAGGTCGAAGTAATAATGCGCTCTTAAGAAACGGGCCTGTGCAAGTATATTGGTTTTGTTTGAGGCTGATATCGAAGTAACCTTATTGGTTATTTTGATGGTGTTGTTTGTGCGTGATACCCCCTCGTAATCGGCCCGCCATTTGCTGTCAAAAAAACCATTGCTGGCATCGGCGTTGTATTTCATCATTGGTTCTATCGGTTGCTGATCGCCGGCTATACTGCCTTTTGATGCATCTCCGCCTACTACACCGCCATATACCCAGTTATCCGGCGAGGCTTCCCACGCACCGCCGCCGCCTACCGAGGCGTCGCCGCCCTGCTGGCCATCCAACACTGCATAAGCACCTACAAGCAGTTCATTAGCTCCTGATTCTGTTTCGAGAAATTGAGGCTCGAGGGCGCCGTTAATAGGTTTATCGAGATATGATTTTTTACACGCGCCAAGCGATAGTATACTTAAAAGCGCTATGGAAATAAGTTTTTTAGCTTTCATTGTAATCCGTTTAAATATTGCTGTTATAATGAAAAATTAACTCCGAATATAAAGGTGCGTGGGCTCGCGTAACTACCCTCGTCAATACCAAAATCTTTGGTGTTGCCGCTCAGTTCAGGATCAACACCGCTGTAGCCTGTTAAAGTAAACAGGTTGGTTGCCGATACATAGATCCTTAACTTTTGGATCCCCGCCTTTTTAAGCCCTGCAATGTTAAAGGTGTAGCCAACCTGCGCGTTACGCATGCGCACGTAAGTGCCGTTTTCAACAAAGTATGAGTTTGGTGTAGCGCCGCTGCTGGTTGATGCGTCAAGTTCCTGGATAGGTGCCTTTGCATTTTGATGAGTTGGCGTCCATGAATCATTAAGTGCGGTATAGCTTTTTGCTGTACCAAATGAAGCATAGAAATCCCGCCAGTATTTAACGCTGTTCCATAGTTTATTGCCGAATGAGCCGTAAAGGAATACGCTGGCATCAAAGTTTTTATAGTTTACACCCAGGTTTAAGCCGGCAGTAACTTTCGGGTTTGGATTACCGATAAAAGTACGGTCGGCATCGGTAATGACACCATCACCGTTTACGTCTTTATACCTGAAACGGCCAACCTTTACATCTGATTGGTAGTAAGCATTCGGATCGCCGGTGCGGGTTTGTACACCTTTGTCGGCTGCGTCAATTTCGGCCTGCGAATTCCAGAAGCCTACGATCTGGTAGCCATAAAACTCGCCTAAAGAATGACCTACCTGGCTGCGGGTAATTGGGTTATCAAACCTGCTTGTTGCAGAACCAGGAAAGTAGTCCCTGTCATCAGATACTTTTAATACTTTATTATTATAAGTGGTTAAAGTACCTGTCGCATTAAAGCTCAGATCGCTGCTGGCCCTGAAATTGCCGGTAACAGAAAGGTCAAGACCATCGGTTTTCATTTTACCAACGTTTTGTGCCGGGAAAGCACCGTTGCCCGCTGTACCTAACTGGGTAGCATTAAATAACAAATCCTTAATGTCTTTGCGGTAGTAATCGGCAGTTACGGCTATTTTGCCGCCAAATAAGGTTGCATCAAAGCCAAAGTTGGAGTTAATATCTTTTTCCCAAAGCGCGTGAGGGTTGGCTGTTTGATCCTGGTAAAAGCCCGGAGTTAGGTTAAGAGAGCCATCGATAGGATAATACGACTGGCCAATATCATTACTGAACGTAACGTAAGCGTCTTTACTGCCCATATTGATCTGGTTACCCATAATACCCCAGCCGCCTCTTAGCTTCAGGTCGGTAAGCCAGGTAATATTTTTCATAAAGTTTTCCTGCGAGATACGCCAGCCCGCGCTGAATGCCGGGAAGTAGCCATAACGTTGGTCAACCGGGAATTTTGATGAGCCGTCGCGACGGATAGTGGCGTTAAACAGGTAGCGGTCGTTATAAGTATAATCTAAACGGGCAAACTCCGAAAATAATGAGTTGTTAGATTTGCCGCTGTAAGTGTTTTTATTGGTGGTACCGGTAGACAGGTTTACATAATCAGGATCAAAAGTGTAAAAACCCTGAATGCTGCCGCCAACATAACGGTCGTGATCTTCAACGGCCTCGGTACCTACCACTATGTTAACATTGTGTTTGCCAAATACTTTTTGATAGCTAAGGGTATTGGTCCAGTTATAAGTGTAGCTATTGTCTGATCCTTCGCTGTAAGTATTGGTTGAAGAGTTTTCAACGTTTTCATATGTAGGGAACGAAAACGAATGGTTGTTGCTGTTGATGATATCGCCGCCAAAACTGGTACGTAAGGTAAGGCCGGGAATAATGTCGGCTTCGGCAAATACGTTACCAAGCAAACGATAACTTGTTGACTGGTTGTTTTTTGTACGCTGCTGTATAGCAACCGGGTTATTGGCATCGCCAAGGCCCGTACCGTAACTTCCCGCATAGTTACCTTTAATGTCGTAAACAGGAATAAGGGGCTGTTCGCGCAGGGCATGTGCAATAACGCCATCCGGGTCATTAGTGCTGACCTGCGAATGTGATGTTCCGTCATTTACCTGCGGCTGCCTGGTTATAGAATAAGCCAGGTTTTCGCCCACTCTGATGTGTTTAGTTACATTATAGGTGGTATTTGAGCGCAGCGTGTACCGTTTAAGATAAGTATCAATCAGTGTACCTTGCTGGTTAAAATAATTTAACGAGAATAAATAGCTGGCGTTATCAGTACTGCCGCTCAACGATATATTGTGGCTATTCATCGGGGCCGATTTAAACAACTCATGATACCAGTCGGTACCGGCTTTGTTGGCCCTTGTTATCCTGTAAAAATTACCCAGGTCTGCAGCTGATGTATAAAAAGGGTTTACATAGTATTTTGATGGATCGACAGATGGGTCACCTTCTTTAGCACCTGCCGGGGTAATATAATCAGGCAGTGTAAAAGCCGAGCCTGTACCGGTTGGGTTGTACAAGGCATCTTTAATGCTGTTATCGCCCGAATTTTTCTTAGCGGTAAGTTTCAGATCGGCCATTTGCTGCGGCGTAATGGTATTCCAGACATTGCCGCCTTTGGGCCTTTGCGTGCCGTAGTAGGCATCATATTGAATATTTACTTTGCCCTTGCCCCGTTTGGTAGTGATGATGATAACGCCGTTTGCAGCCCTTGCACCATATATTGATGCCGAACTCGCATCTTTTAATACCTGGAAGGTCTCAACATCATTAGGGTTCAGCGTGCTTACATCGTATGTTTCCACACCGTCAACTACGTACAAGGGAGTATTATTTCCGAAAGTATTAAAACCCCTGATGTGTACCTGCGGCTCTTCGCCGGGTTGTCCTGACCCGGTAACGGTAACGCCCGATGCCTGGCCTTGCAATTGCGAGTTTACTGATGACGATGCCTGTTTATTAAGGTCTTTAACGTTAACTACCGCAACAGCGCCGGTAAGGTCTTTCTTTTTCTGCGTGGTATAACCAACCACAACCACCTCGTTCAGCGCTTTTGACTCTTCAAGCAAAGTTACGTTGATGGTGGTTTGTCCATTTACCGGAATAACCTGCGTGGTAAAGCCTAAAAAGCCAAATTCAAGTGAGCCGTTACCGTCGGGCAGGGTTAGGGTATATTTACCGTTAATGTCGGTAACTGTGCCTAAATTACTGCCTTTGAGCTTTACACTAACGCCCGGTAAGGGCTGACCGCTCACATCTTTAACTACACCTGTTACAGTTACCGTGACAACAGGTTTTGCATCGGCAGGTTTTATAATGATGATATCATCAACCACCTGGAAAGTAAGCGGCTGTTTTTGAAGCACCTGTTTCATTACCGACTCAATAGGCGCGTCCTGCACATCCACGTTTATTTTCCTGTCAACATCAACCTGGTCAAGCCGGTAAAAAACAGTGTATTTACTGCTTTTTTCAATCTGCTTAAACATTTGCTTAACAGAAATATTGTTCACATTAAAGTTGTAAACGTTTTGTGAATAAGCGGCAGCGTGTATTTGCATAATGCCCGTCAATAGCAGAACGGTTACCAGCTTCATAATTTTGATCGTTTTTTGCCACGGGCCGACGGCCAGAGCGGACTTTCTGTAAAAATTAATCATAAATTTGTTTGTTAATCAGTTAATACGATGCTTCCCCAAGCGTAGGGTATTAGCTTTGATTGCTTTAGGCCCGGGCGTGTTGGTAGCACATCCGGGTTTTTTTATGTAAAAGAGAATGTTAGTTTTTGATCATAGTTTCCTTTTTGTTTTTTTAGTCGTTAATCATTATTGTTGTTTCGCGTAATGTTTACTGTATTGCCATTTATCGAATAATTGATAGCGGTATTAGCTTTTATAATTGCCAGCACTTTTTCAATGCTCTGAATGTTTTTGAAACTACCCGAATAACGAATGCCGCTCAGTTCGGCATCGGTCATGTTAATAGTGACGTTATATCTTCGTTCAAGCACTTTAGCTATCTCGCTAAGGGTAGCGCCATCAAATACCAGCAGGTTTTCCTTCCAGCCGTCATAACGATCAAGCTTTGCCGAGTCAATCTCTGATACCTGGATCTCGTTCAGGCTTTTGGGCTCGGGGGTTGCATAGCTGTAATTCTCTTTTTTGGGGTGATAATAGATCCGGAGCACCTGCCGCGGCTTTACATAAATGCGGCTCATTTCATGCGCGTTGTTATCTACATTTCCCTCTACAGATACCTCGCCTTTTACTACTGTGGTTTCAAAGAACGGGTCGGAGGCATAGGCCTTAAGATTAAACTTTGTACCGATATCCCTTATGGTATAGTTTTTCGTATTTACAATAAAAGGGACCTCTTTTTTACCGGGGGCGATATCAAAAAAAGCTTCGCCTTCCAGGTAAACGGTACGGGTTGTTTTACCAAAATCGGCCGTATAATTAAGCTTGCTGCCTGCATTAAGCCAAACCTGCGTGCCATCGCTCAAAACAATTTTTTTAATGGCGCCAGGGTTAGCGGCTATTTGCCTTACACTTTCTACATTTTTTGAATACCTGTTATATAAGGTAACGGTAACCGCTGCCAGTAAAGCAATAGTCGCTGCCACTTTGCCCCAGGTGATCAGCCTTGCATAGCGCGACGGCTCCGCTGGTTCCATACCGGTCGAAAGTTTATTATAGGCATTGTCTTTATTTACAACCGCCGGTTGCAGGTAAAGCATGTTATGCCAGGTATCATACAGTTGTACAAAATACTGCTCGTTTTCGGGGTGCGCACTTATCCATTGTTTAACCTGCTCAAGCTCCTGTGGGGTAGCTTCGCCCGTTATATATTTTACCAGTAGCAGTTTTACTTCTTCGTTATTCATTTGTAATATTATCGTTAAGACAATCGAAAAAACAGATACCCTCAAAACGAAAAGAAATATTTTTCAATTTTATTCGGCGAGCAACCTGAACGTCCCCTTCATATTACGCGTAACTGTTTTTTTACAGAATGTTTGTGATTAGCTTTTCATTATTTCCATATTAAATTTGATACAGAATGAAAAACTCTGTAACTTGTTAAAGTTTTTTAAAAAGTATTCGGATTAATTAAAGGCGGGATTAATGATCCAGGAAAACAAACTACCTATAACCTCATTTACACAGGGTGACGCGAAAACGTTTGAAACCCTGTTCAGGCTATACTATACCCGCTTAACTTTGTTCTCCAATCGTTTTGTAAACGATTTAACCGTTGCTGAAGAAATTACCGCCGATGTATTCACCCACCTGTGGGAGCGCGGGCATGAGGTCAATTTCTGCTCATCAGTAAGTTCCTATCTTTTTAAAATGGTGCAAAACCGGAGCCTTAACTACCTTAAGCGCCAGAAAATAGAAAACCTTTACGTTAATTACCTCGAAAAAAACAACTTGTTTGATGAGTTGCGCAATACGCTCGAAAACGGACTGGAGGAAAAAGAACTCGCCCTGCAGATAGAAGCAGCCATAGCTACCCTTCCCGAAAAATGCCGCGAGATTTTTGTACTGAGCCGTTTCAGCGATATGAAATATCGCGAAATTGCCGTACAGCTTAATATCTCCCCTAAAACAGTAGAGCGCCAGATGAGCATCGCCCTCGAAAAATTACGCCAGGTGTTGAAGCATGTGAGTTATATGCTTTTTAAATTGCCGGTCAAAACCCGGCGAACAGCGAAGGTGAAATGACAAAAGAAGGCCTGTTAGCCTGAGCCTGTCGAAGGGTTGCACGCAGGCATCCCGTCCATGCTTCGAGGACAAGGCTATGACAGCAGTTCATCTTAAACTCGCGCTCTTTTTTAACGAGTGTTTTAATCATCGGAAATTCCGTTCACAAAAAAGCCCGGCTTCGCCGGGCGCTAAAATCTAATTTATCATCTGCACATTTGAAATCTGCACATCTAAAATCAATTATTTAGTATTATCGGCGTTAAATAATTTTGACTTATCTACTTTCTGAACAGCTTGCCCATCGCTAAGCGTTTTTGAAATAGCCGAATATGGAGCTGATACAACTTCTTCGCCACCTTTAAGGCCGGATAAGATCTGGATGTAACTATCGTTTTGGATACCCGTAGTTACCTGTACCTGTTTAAGCTTACCTGCGTTTAGTACAAATACGTATTCTTTGGCTACCGGACTGATTTGTGGTTTACTCTTATCCTCATCAGCTTTAGGCGGGCCGTTATTTTCTTTCTTTTCCTCGCGGGTGGTTACCGATTGGATTGGTACCGACAGCGCTTTGGCCGAATTAGTGCTGATATCAACAGTGGCTGTTAACCCCGGACGGAAAGGTGATGGATTATCGGCTGTTTTCTTTAACAGTGCGGCATATGAATCGGCATTGATCCTCACTTTTACAGTAAAGTTTGTTACCTGGTCGGCAGATGTACCTACCACGTTTGCCGAGCTACCTATTTCAGTTACCACACCGGTAAATTTCTTGCCTAAAAATGCGTCTACTTCAATTTTTGATGAATCGCCAAGGGAAATGCGGTTGATGTCGTTTTCATTCACGTCAACATTCACATCCATTTTGCTCAGATCAGATATAGTCATGATCTCGGTACCGGCAAATTGCTGGGTACCCAAAACACGCTCACCTTTTTCAACAGATAGCTTTGAAACCACCCCGTCAACCGGCGAGTAAATAGTTGTTTTCGCGAGGTTATCCTGTGCTTCCTTAACCGATGCCTGTGATTGTGCCAGGCCATATTGCGAGCCTACCACATTTTGTTTGGCAGCTTCAAGCGATGCTTTAGCGCCTTCATAAGCAGCTTTGGCATTTTCAAATTCCGAAACCGTTAACACTTTTTTATCATAAAGCTCTTTACTGCGCTTGTAAATACCGGCCTGGTTAGCATAGGTAGCTTCGGCTTGTTTAAGCATCTGGCTTGAATTACCTACGCTTGCTTTTTGGGTATTGTATGACGCGATAGCCCGGTCATAACCTGACTTTAAAATGTCGGGCCTGATCTTACAAAGCAATTGGCCTTTTTTAACCACATCACCCTCTTTTATTGGCAGCTCAACCACCTCACCCGATACTTCGGGGCTTATCTTAACCTCAACATGTGGTTTGATCTTTCCGCTGGCCGATACGGTTTCATTTATTTCGCGTGTTTCGGCCTTTTCGGTAGCTACCTGGGTTAGCGCGGGCTTGCCTATCAGGCCCGTAACCTTAGCAATGATCAGCAGGACAATCAGTGCGCCAAGACCTATCAGAATATATTTAGTAGTTTTTCCCATGACGGTGAATTTGGATATTTTACGGTTAAGATTTTATTAAAGTGTTATAGGGTTACCTAAATAATAGTCAATGACTTTGCTTCTGAAAATCACCTGGTATTGCGCCTCAATCATATCAAACTGCGATTTGTTAAGATTGGTTAGCGATGTATTATAATCAAGCGAGTTAACCAAACCTACTGTATAGCGTTGCTGGATAATATTAAACGCATCTTTATTTGCGTTATAAGTTTGCGTTGCCGATGCATAACGCTTATCAGCCGCCTGTAAATCCCATACCGCCTGGTAGATAATCTTGCTCAAATTGTTGCGGGCCAGTTGCGCTGTAACCTCGGCATTTTGATTTTGCAGTTTTGCTTTCCTAACCGCTGTGCGTGACAGAAACCTGTTGAAAATCGGGATCTGTAAACTCACCCCTACAGATTGGTTAAAATTATCGCTCAGTTGCCTGAAGAATGGGTTGCTTTTATAACCAACTTTATAGTTAGGCACTACAACCGCCTGTTGCGAATTTTGCACAAAACCAATAGTGTCAAATCTGCCTGTTGGAGTAACACCAAATGGCGTGTTCTTGGCATCAGAAAAGTATGAACCGGCAGCACCAAATAATACTACCGACGGATAGTAGTTGCCTCTTGCTATTTTAACACCCTGCGCCGCAGCTTTTTGACGTTGCTCAGCCAATAACACATCTGGGTTTACTGCAAGAGCGGTTTTTACAACTTCCTGGGCATCGTATACAGTTTTCACATTGTTTAACTTACTGATGTCGGGCCTTTCAACTCTAATATCAGTGCCGGGATCCATCTCCATATATTGCTTTAGGGTCAATAAGGATTGCTCCAGCTGATTTTCGGCATTGGTATAGTTAAGGTCGTTGGTTGATAGCTGCGCTTTGGCTTGCGACAGATCGGCAAGGGTTTGATTACCCACATCAAAGCTTTTCTGGGCGCGGTCCAAAGCTATTTTTGATACATCAATTTGCTGTTGCGCAGCCTTTACCAAATCCTGGTTGGTTAGCACCAGCAGGTAGGTAGTAACCACGTTCAATATCAGGTCGTTTTTTACTTTGGCAACGTTGGTTTTGTCAGCATCAAGCAAAATCTTGTTCTGAATTACTGTATTACGCAATTGCCCGCCCTGAAACAGTGTTACCTGCGAGGTAAAGTTACCATTAACCGCCAGGATGCGCTGGTTGCTGAACTGGTTGGTTGAAGGGTCGATATTACGGCCAAAGTTGAATGAGCCCTGTGGGCTTACGGCTAAATTTGGCAGTTGATTATATTTCGACTGTTTAAGATCTTCGTTGGTGATGGCAGCTGTAAATTCGGCCTGTTTAATGGTAAGGTTACGTTCAAGGGCCAGGTCTACCGCCTTTTGCAAGCCTATTACTTCCTGCGCGCCGGCATTAATGCCGCAAACCGAAAATATTATTGTGCAAATGAGCGTTGCTTTAACTGATAGTAATAATTTTAGTTTCATAAGGTTTTTCTATACAATGGTAAGCAACTGTTCATTACATTGCAGTGTTTATTTTTGTTAAATGTTGTTAATAGGGATAAAACACAAACTACCTCATCTGTATGTACCTGGTTAAAACCCCGTGGCTGCTGAAAAAGCTTTATCCCCAACTTACCTGGGATATAAAATCAACTGACCGTTGCATTTATCTCACTTTTGACGACGGCCCTATACCAATTGTTACACCGGCTGTATTAAATATTTTAAAACAATACAATGCCAAAGCCACCTTTTTTTGCATTGGCGACAATGTACGCAAGCACCCCGATATTTTTGAACAGGTAAAAGCCGGTGGCCATGCCATTGGCAACCATACTTTCAATCACCTTAAAGGATGGAAAACCGATACCCAAACCTATGTTGATAATTTTTTACAGGCCGATAAATTGCTGGATACATCGTTGTTTCGGCCCCCTTACGGAAGGATAAAAAGGTCACAGGCCCGCGCGCTGAAAGCAGCGAAACCCAATCTGAATATTTTTATGTGGGATGTGCTCAGCGGCGATTTTGATGCGGCCCTTAAACCTGAAGATTGCTTAAAAGGAGTGCTTAAATATACCGAAGCAGGATCGATGGTAGTATTTCATGACAGCATCAAAGCTTTTGATCGATTGGAGTATGTACTGCCCAGGGCATTGGAGGCTTGGAGCAAGGAAGGGTATAGTTTTAGCCCCCTAACCCCCTAAAGGGGAAAATAACAGTTGGCAATAAAAAAACCGGATGCCAATATCGGCACCCGGTTTTTGAGTTTTTAAAAGCTACCGATAGCTTATTTTTTTACAGAAGCATTTTCGGCTGCTTTTATAATTACAGCGGCAACTGCTTTAGGTTGCGATATGAAAACCACATGGCTTCCTTTTATTTCAGTTATTATTGTATTTGAACGTTTGTACATAGCACGTTCTATATCAGGATTGATGCTTTTATCTTCAGTGGCAACTATGCCATAAGCAGGTTTAGTTTTCCAGGCTGCATTAGTGATAGGGGTGCCAAATCCTTTTGCATAAAAGGCACCTTGTGAAGCATACATGAAATCAGCATCTTCTTTGCTTATATCGGCACAAAAACCGGCATGGAATTTAGCTTTGTCATAATAAACAATGCCTTTATCATCAGGTGCCAGAACACCATTTTCAGGAGCAGGAGGAGCAGTTTGCAACCATTGAACAGATGTTTCACCTTTATCTGGCTGCAGTGCCGCGATATAAACAAGGGCTGCTACTTTTGGGTTGTTACCTGCTTCGGTAATTACCGTACCGCCCCATGAATGGCCTACCAATACCGCAGGTCCGTCTTGTTTGTCCAATGCTATTGTTACAGCTTTAACATCGTCTTCCAAAGAAGAGAGTGGGTTTTGCACCACTGTAACATTATATCCTTTTTTGGTAAGTTCATTGTATAATGCCTTATAGCCAGATCCATCAGCAAATGCGCCGTGTACCAGCACTACATTTTTTACGGCCTGGGCCTGTGATGAAATAGTAAAACCTAATACGGCTGCAAAGGTTAATGCCAGGCTAAGTAGACCTATTTTAATTCTGTTTTTCAATGTTGGAGTTTTCATATTGTTTTATCTTAAATGTTGTATTTGATTTAACAATACAAAAGTGCCCCAAATGCGGCAGGTGGGAAATGTCGCCGCTTCCCGAAAGATTGTAATTTCTTCCCGAATGGCTTAAATGAGTTGGGAAAGTTCTTCAATTCCCTCCCTTGGGGAGGGGTGCGGCTGGTTTGCGCGGTGGCAGGGAGGGGTTTGTACGCCATGTAACGGATATATCGGGCTATGAAACCCCTCCCTACACCCTACCAGGAGAGGGAATCGCACCTCCCCCACTTTTTACCTTTTTAGTTCAACACATTTGCTTCCTTTTACGCTGCCACCGGCTGCGCTTTCCCATTTCTGAACTCTGCGGGCGACTGCCTGGTATGTCGTTTGAAAAAATTACAGAAATAGGCAGGATCTTCAAAACCCAGTTCATAAGTAATTTGCTTAACCGACTTTGTGGTGTAGCTCAACAACCGCCTCGCCTCAACAATAATACGCGCCTGGATCACCTGTTGCGGCGTTTTGTCGTTATAAAGGGAGAAAATATTTGAGAGCGTTTTGGGCGATTTATTCATCAGTCCCGCATAAAAGTTAACCGAATGCTCGTTTTTGAAATTCATTTCAACCAGCAGGTTAAATTTCCGGAAGATATCCAGTTTTTGATCCTGGTTATTTTCTGCGGGAATGTATTCTGTACGGGCCATCTGAGTTACCATGATGATCAGCCGCTTTAACAGCATGATCAGCATGTCATTCTGAATTTCATCTTTAATATGCAGTTCCTGCGTAAAAATATCAAGCAGTACTTTAAGCTTCGATTGGCTGGGATCATCCAGAGGAATGAACAGCAGATCGCCCATCCCAAAAAGAAAACCTACGCAGCTTACTTCGGTATCATGGTCTATCAAACAATAAAACTCCCTGTTAAATTGCCAGGCGATGATATTAGCCGACCTTTCGAACGTAAAGGTTTGGTCGAACATGAGCGGTAACAGCGTATTCCCGTTAAATACATGATCTGCACCATCTATATTGATTATTTGACTCGCGCCGGTATTCCAGGCTATGGTAAAGTACTTCTTTGTTTTATCACGGGTATAAAAGAAACGGTCAAAATTTTCTTCCCCGCTGATCAGTAACAGATCGCCGCCGGTTTTATGGTCGGAAACAATTAACTTCATTAATTTTTGGTGCTAAAGATAAGGCAGATTGATGAGGTTTTAAACAAAACATCCGCATACGGTTTAATGCACACGGATGTTCATACAGTATTTAAACTGTTTTTTTACACTTCCGAAGCTTTTCTGGCTGCTTCAATAATCACATCGGCAACAATCTCTGGTTGCGACATAAAAATCACATGGCTGCCTTTTACCTCGGTTACAATAGTGTTTGATCGATTATACATAGCATGTTGAATATCCGGATTGATACTTTTATCCTCGGTAGCAATTAAACCATAAGCCGGTTTATGACGCCAGGCCGCGTCAGTTATCGGCGAAACAAAACCTTTTGCGTAAAATGCACCTTGTGATGCATACATAAAAGCGGCTTCATCGGCATCAATGTCAGCGCAAAATCCAGCGTGAAACTTGTCTTTATCATAGTATACAATGCCTTTTTCATCGGGAGGTAACACGCCGTTTTCCGGTGCAGGTGGTGCGGTTTGCAGCCACTGCAGTGCTGATTCGCCGTTATCCGGCTGAAAAGCCGCGATATACACCAGCGCAGCTACATTTGGATGATTACCGGCTTCGGTAATTACAGCGCCACCCCACGAGTGCCCGGCAAGGATGGCGGGGCCACTAATCTTGTCTAATACAACATGGGTTGCTTTTACATCATCTTCCAATGAGCTTAGCGGGTTTTGCACCACCAATACGTTATAACCTTTTTTAGTAAGGATTTGATAGAGTGCTTTAAAGCCAGATCCGTCTGCAAACGCGCCGTGTACCAGCACTACATTTTTTAAGTTTTCCATGGCTAATTTGTTGTTTTATAATGATTTGATTTATCACAAAGCAACAAACTGTTTCAAGCTTAAACAATGCAGTAATAGCGGAAGTACATGTACAATTAGCGGTATTTTTTACGGAAAGCCCCCGGCGACATCTTTACCATCCCAATGAACATCTTCGAAAAATAGACGTAATCGGCGTAACCCAATTCATAAGCAATGGCCTTAATGGTTTTATCGGTATAAATCAGCAGGCGCTTTGCTTCAAACATGATCATATTCTGAATCCAGTAACTAACCGTTTGTCCGGATATTTCTTTAACCGCTTCGTTAAGATATGGGGTAGATATATTTAAAGCCGAAGCATATGAAGAGGGCTTTTTCAATGTTTTATATTCTGCAAAAATCAGCCTTTTAAAAGCCGTAGTGATCCTGACAGCGCTTGAGTCTTTCCTCCCGTGAGCTATTGTACTATCAACGTATTCTCCGGCAAACATGCCTGCTACAGCATCAATCAATCCCCGTTTTATATGTTCCTTACAGCTATTAACACTTGCATCTTTCACTTCAGCGCCCAGCAGTGAAATCGCCGATTTTAGCCTCCCGCCCCTTTCTGCGTTTATCGCCACAGGCGTTTGTACAAAACCTTTGTTCTTGAAGAAAGCAACGTAGTTGTTTTTTACCGTTGTTGAAGTGGGGGTTGCAAGGGGGTGTTAAGAACTAAGAAGTTTGTTAAGAACGTTAAATTAAGGACAGGGGTGCACTACAGTACAAAATAGTTTTATAGAACTTTCGGTTGTATAAGTCCCCTGCCCATAATTGTCTAAGGCCCAGCTAGAATATTTTCCTTGAATCAACAAAGGTTTTTGGCAAAAGACAATTTCAATTAACTAAAAAATACAAACATGGAAAACTACAGTTTTATCTTGGGTGTTGATGTTTCAAAATTGACATTAGACATCAGTTGCGCAGAGTTACGTCTGCACTTGAAAATCAATAATGATAGCAAAGGCTTTGCTGAATTTAAAAAATGGTGCAAGGTAAACGCCATTAGTCTTTGTAAAACATTCATCGTAATGGAACACACTGGCGGTTATGAATATCGGTTCATTCAATTCTGTGATTCATTATCAATTGCCTATTCTCGGATCTCACCTTTAGAAATTAAAAGATCTATGGGTATGACCAGGGGAAAGAACGATAAAGTCGATTCCTTCCGGATCAGTCAATACGGCGAAGAAAAGATCAAACGTTTAAAGCCTGATCAGCCTATCGATACTAATATCTTATTATTAAAACAATTCTTGTCCTTTCGTAAAAGATTGGTAAGGGAAAGTGCTGGGCTAAAGGCTACTATAAAAGAGCGCAAACACAATTATAAAATAAATAAGTCTGATACCGTTATTCGCATTTCGACAGAAAAGATAAAATCGAATCTTAAGTATATTGAACAGTTAGAGGACGAAATAATTTCCTTAATAAAGTCAAATGAAACACTGTTTCTTAACTATCGAATATTGGGAAGCATTAAAGGAATCGGTCCAATAAACGCATGCATGACACTTGCATATACAGAGAACTTTAACTCTTTCACTGATGCCAGAAAATATGCCGTATATGTTGGGGTTGCTCCTTTGAAAATACTTCGGGAACTAGTATAAAGGGCAAAATGCGAACAAGTATCCTTTCGAACAGAGATCTTAAACAAGAATTAAATCTAGCTGCAAAGGTGGCTGTTACACATGATCCAGAAATAAGAGCCAATGCTGATCGAAAACTAAAAAACAAACGCTGCCGGTTGTTTTAAACAACGTAAAATTCAAATTAATCCTCAGAATGTTCTCGCTAATAAAAAGAGGCGAAATGTACGTTGAGAATTATCAAAGAGACTCTTAAAATCAATTTCATGCCATACAGCGGTTTTATTTATGATTCACCATCCTAAGTGCAAAATCGAGTGCTTGATCCGCTGGAACAGCCTTATCGGGTTTTACGCCCACTGTTTCCCAATCTGATTTTGTGATAGGATTAATAGCGCGGGCAAAAGGCACATTAGCTACAAATCCGTTACCAACGGTAAACGGTTGTACCGGATGGGCGCCCCCGCCGGTAGTCTCACCAATAATAACAGCCCGTTTTTGCGTCTGTAAGTCGTAGGTTAGCTCTTCACCAGCTGAAAAGGTACGTTTACTGGTTAAAATATAAATAGGCATATTGTGAAATCCCTTTAAAATTGTATCTGGGATTGCCCAATATGCTGTTGTGGATTTGTCTTTTCTGAAATACAAATCATTCAAATGCGTCTTTTGGTTAAACAATAAACCACAAATGAAACTCACCATCCGTGGATCACCACCCATATTGTTCCTTAAATCGATAATCAATGATTCGCTATTACTAACAAAACGAAAAGCAGCAAGCGTCATTATTTTAGCGGTAGAATCCGGCTCAAAAAACCCACCAATTTTTAAATAGCCGATATTCCCGGGCAAGATCTCTGCTTTATCAAATCCGAAATTCACCCTTTTTCTGAACTTTAGCATTCTTTCTCTTTCCATAATTGTATCAGTTTTGCCATTAGCAGACGTGAAAAGAGGATCATAACTAATGGATAAATGGCCGTCGCGATACACAGACAAGAGATCACTAGTAAGTCTAGCAGCAAACGCAGCCGGGTTTTGAATGGTATCGTAGCTGCCTGATTTAAGCTGGTCCTGAATAAAACTGCCCATCTTTATAGCTGTATCCAAGTAGATATAATTTGCTTTAAGGCTTGCGGATATTTTTGCAACCGTTTCGGATTTTACTTTTTTCGTCAGATTTACTGTCTGAGCACAGACCATTCCGGTTGAAAAAATCGAGATCAGCAACAATGTTGTTTTAAAGATTTTCATATTAAGATTTACAATTTTCTATAATCTTGGTTAAATATTTATCAAGATGTGCTACTTCCTCTTTACTTATTCCATCAAGTGCTTGTTTTCGGTTTCTTTCAGTTATAGGCTGCATAGCCTGTAAATTTGCTATTGCCTTGTCAGTCGGACTAAGGTTAAACCTTCTTCGGTCATTACTATGGATGGCTCTAGTGAGATATTGTTTCTTTACCAGTATTTCGACAATGCGCGTTACAGATGCAAAATCTTTGAAAGCAGCCTCAGCTATTTCCTGCTGCGTCCAGTCTGGATTGTCACTAACTGCTTTTAAAACGAGCCACTGATCTATTGTTAAATCAAAGCCATTTTTCATCATGTTTCGTTGAGCAAATTGCCTGTAACTCTTAATAGCTTTTTCAAGAGAATAAAAAAGTATGGTATCTAGCTTTTCCATATTATTTAATTGATACAATTATAATTGATATATCAATTAAATCCAAATAGCAATTCGACTTATTAATAAAAATGTTTTTTACATATTATTTGGAAATGTTCCAGCCCTAGAATACAACCTTCATCAAGAATAAACTTATAAGTTTGATTAAGCAAAAAGGCATCCACAGCAATAACGTAAGCATCGGCTTCGGTGTCAAAATGCTGCATTACCTGCCCAGGCAAAATGTAATAAACAGATTGAGCCGGTATCACCATCCCGCGCGAATCAACTACGAGTTTCAGGTTACCGTCCGTTACCAATACAAAAAGATAATGTTCGTTGCGGTGAGGGCTCTTAAGAAAATGAAGATCGCCCGCTTTTCTATAATCAACCACTTGCAAACCAAGCTCAATTACTTCATCAAGTTTGATTGTAGGAATAAGTTCATTGCTCATGAATGCTAAATTTAATACAGTTATTACACTGTTGTTTAATTAATTACACAAAGTTGCTTATTCATCGCATGATATATCTATGTACAATTCCCGGATGATTGTAATTATTTCCTGTTGATGTTACCATCTCAAATCCATGCTTTACAAAATAACAGTGTTTTGAACTATTGCCGAATTATCTTTCCTTTGCACCCATGAGCAACGAACTCACCGACAAGGCATTTTGGGCTGGTTACTGGGAATCAAAAAAAGACCTGGCTTTCAATGTGCCGGCTAGTTATACTTTTCACAAGCTGCTAAAAAAGATTATCGATACCCATAAACCGGCGTCGGCTATTGAGCTTGGAGGTTTTCCGGGTTATTTTGCCATTTTTTTGAAGAAGTATTTCGGGTTAAAAACTACACTGTTCGATTTTTATGTGCACCCAAAAGTTTTAAAGGAAGTACTGGATGTCAATCAGCTTAATGATCAGGACATTGCAGTTATTGAAGGCGACCTGTTCAAATACCAACCCGAAACCGAATATGACCTGGTACTTTCATGCGGATTGATAGAGCATTTTAATGATACCAAAGGCATTATTGAAAAACACCTCTCTTTCCTTAAACCAGGAGGCACATTGTTTATTACCCTGCCTAACTTTACCGGTGTTAACGGATGGGTACAACGCAACTACGACCTTAATAACTACGAAAAACACAACATCAATAGTATGAACCCTCCATTACTGGCCGGCTATTGCAAGGAACTTGGCTTAAAAAATGTTGAGGCATATTATTACGGCAAATTTTCGGTTTGGCTGGAGGATAAGGCTAACAAGCCTGCCATAGCTAAAGCGATCACCAAACTGGTGTGGGTAGCCGGCAAGGTTTTTACCAAAATCATACCGGTTGAATCAAAGCTGCTATCTCCTTATATTGTGGTTACCGCTACTAAATAGTGCTTATTCTCTCGCTTTAAGGAAACTATATTTCGCCAGTTTATGGTATAAATATCCGCGCCTTTTCATTGCTTCCGAAAGCGTTTTGTCATCAGCCGGCCCACCGGTTAACTTAGTAACTCCAATTCTTTGGGAGCCATATATACCCGTATGCCCGCTGAAAAGATAGGCTGTGAAACAGGCCACGGCAAACAACAGGGCGTGTTCGCCACCAAAAAGCTCTATACCCATAAAAGTACAGGCCAGCGGGGTATTAGTCGCGCCTGCAAAAACGGCTATGAAGCCCAAAGCTGCAAACAGGCTAACTGGCGCATCAAGTAAGCCAGATAAAGTGTTACCCAAAGTAGCGCCAATATAAAACAGCGGTGTTACCTCGCCGCCTTTAAAACCGGTACCTAAGGTTACAGTAGTGTAAATGGTTTTCCAGAGCCAGCTCCAGGTACCGGCACCGCCGGCATGAAAAGCCGAAGGGATTGTAACAGCGCCAACATGTTCGGCATCTACCCCTAAACTCAGATAATCGGGTTTGCCATTAACAAAAGTAAGCGCGATAATGATCAGCCCGCCAATAAACGGGATCAACCAGGGTGTTTTAATGTATTGGGTAAAAAACTTTTGATGCCATGTACCATTTTGGCAAAAAGGTAACTGGCCAGTCCGAAAGCGATTGAAGCTACTATGGTTTTAATGATAAGCAACAGATCGGTTGAAATATAACCCGAAAACCAATGCGGGATAACCGGGACAATATCGATATGATAAGGCGTGTGATGAACTCCCCATGCAGCTACAGTAACATCCCCAACAATGCCCGCAATAAGGCAGGGCAGCAGCGCATTATATTGCACCCGGCCTATCGTCAGCACCTCCATTGCAAAAACAGCACCAGTTAACGGCGTACCAAATACCGCACCGAAACCCGCCGCTATGCCCGCGGTAAGTACTGTTTGGGTATCAGCTTCGTTAAGCTTAAGCCATTTGCCTATCATTTGGGCTAAGCTGCCGCCCATTTGTACAGCCGTTCCCTCGCGCCCGGCCGAGCCGCCAAACAAATGAGTGATAATGGTGGTGATCAGCACCAATGGGGCCATACGCTTAGGGACCCCGCCACCGGGGTTATGAATTTCATCAATAATTAAATTATTCCCCTTTTCGGCCGGACCACCAAAAAATTTATAAATGAAAAATATCGCGATACCTGCCAACGGCAGCAAATACAATAACCAGTTATGTGCAAACCTAAAATGGATAGCCCAACTCAACAACCACAAGAATAAGGCAACCGCGCTGCCAATAACAACAGCTATGGGGATGATAATGACCGTCCACCGGAGGGCGTTTTTAAGAATTGCGAAATGTTGCGAAGAAAAAGTCGGTTTTGATTTTGCATGTTGCTGATATTTATGTACCCACAAAAAATTAGCACAGGATAAAAGCCTGTGAGTTAATTGTCTGTAGGCGCCATCAGCTTTTTAGGGCGGTTAAGTAGGAAGACACCATTTCCTTTTGTGATGCTAATATAGGTTTCTTTTGTTCTAAAACAAAAGTTTTAAAAGCTCGGGATGTGCGATTCCCCTCTTGAGAGTAATAGCCCATAAAAAGGCATAGTCATGAAAATCATCGCGCATATCGACTCACCCCGACATCGCTGCACTCGTCACCCCTCTCTACGCAAGCGTAAAGAGGAGATTTTCTCTTTTATTTTTCTTTACCCTCTTTGCCCAAAGGGCAGAGAGGGTGGTCCAGCGTAGCGTAGACCGGGTGAGTCAACTATACCGCTTGTAATTTCCAGTCTAATTCATCATCTGCTCTTGATGGGCTATTACTCTCAAGAGAGGGGATCTAAAATCTACAAAATAAAATAGCCTTACTTAGCACGTATGCATGAGTAAGGCTATTTTCCCTTGTCTTTTGAACAGACCGGCTCAAGTTATCTACTTAAGCAACGCTTAGTGTTTCCACATCCTTAAGTGCCAGAAGCATTAATTTACCCTGGTATTCCACCCAGATGTCGGCGAAACTATTCTCATCGTACCCCATAAATTTTAATGGATGACCAATGTGCAGGTTTTTCCATTTCTTTCCGATGTACTTAAGGAGTTGTCCGCTTTTTAGTGTGTGCTTTGCCATAAGTTTTAACTTTTAGGAGTGAAAAACTAAATTAATTAACGAAACCGATAAAATTTAACTTTTAAAGAATATTTTTTGAATTGTATCAGGTTTATTACAACTGTTGGTTAAACAGCTTAGCTTTATTTTGCTCAATTACCTCAAGGTAAAAGTTTTCATATTTGGGCAAAATGGTAGATAATTCAAACTCTTTGGCGTGTGCCAGTGCATTTTCTTTAAATTTAGCTAAACGTTCTTCATCCTCCAAAATAAATATTGCTTTTTCTGCCATACCTTCTACATCTCCTGGCTCTTTCAAAAAGCCTGTTACGCCATCAATATTTAATTCGGGCAAACCACCGGCATTACTGCTGATCACCGGCACTTTACAAGCCATAGCTTCAAGCGCTGCTAAACCAAAACTTTCTGATTGCGATGGCATCAGGAACAAATCGGATACTGAAAGGATCTCTTCAACAGCATCCTGTTTACCTAAAAAACGCACGTTATCGGTAACGCCCAAATCGCGGCAAAGCTGTTCGCACATGGAACGTTCGGGGCCGTCGCCTACCATCAGCAGTTTCGACGGGATCTTTTTAATTACTTTAGCAAAAATCTTCACTACATCTTCGGTACGTTTTACCTTACGGAAGTTGGAGGTATGCACCAGGATCTTTTCGCCCGAAGGTGCAATCGCTTTCTTAAAATGATCTTTAGGTTTTAGGCTAAACCTGCTAAGGTCAATAAAGTTAGGGATCACGAGGATATCCTTCTTAATATCAAAAAACTTATAGGTATCCTCTTTAAGGTTTTGCGATACGGCTGTTACACCATCACTTTGGTTAATGGAAAAAGTAACAACCGGTTTAAAGGTGCGGTCTTTACCAACCAACGTAATATCTGTACCGTGCAGCGTAGTTACCACCGGGATGTAAATGCCATAGGTCATTAATATTTGCTTGGCCATAAACGCGGCCGAAGCATGGGGTATAGCATAATGCACATGCAGTACATCCAATTGTTCATGACGCACCACATCAACCAGCCTGCTTGCCAGGGCCAGCTCGTAGGGCGGAAAATCGAACAGCGGATAGTTGGAAACCGAAACTTCGTGATAAAACAGGTTTTCGGAAAAGAGATCCAACCGCGCCGGCTGGTTATAGGTCACAAAATGAACCTGGTGACCACGGTCTGCAAGGGCTTTACCAAGTTCAGTGGCAACAACCCCGCTTCCGCCAAAGGTTGGGTAACAAACAATTCCGATCTTCATTAATATGTTTTAATTGGTGCAAGTTTAACTGCAATTTACATCAAATGTGTTAAGCTTGTGTAAAATGATGGATGGATGATAATTACTTGCATATTTATTTTGCCGGCGTTGCCAACCATATCTGTTACCGAGTGTTTAAACATATATTAAATCCATAATAAACAACTGATTATCAACATGAGCAACCATATAAATTTAGCAATAAACGGAATACAACATATCGGTGTGCCGGTAACCAATATTGAAGCATCACAACAATTTTACGCCAGACTGGGCTTTAACAATGTAATGCAAGCCCCTTTTACCGATAACGGCGGTACCGGCACCTGCGTTATGATGCAGCGCGGCAATATGATCATGGAGCTTTACCAATTGCCTGAAGCTTCGCTGGCCGAGATCCGTTCAAGATCAAACGGGCACATTGATCACGTAGCCTTTGATGTTGATGATATCAACCTCGCCTTTAAAACTATTAAAGAAGCTGGCTTCAACGTGATCGAACCAGAGCCCGTGTTTTTACAATTCTGGAAAGATGGCTGCAAATATTTCAACATCACCGGGCCGGATGGCGAACGGTTGGAGTTTAACCAGGTACTTTGATTTGAGAATTCGGATTTTCAATTTCAGATTTAGTTATACATATAAAACAGGTGGTCAGCCAATTACAGCAAGTTGATTGGCAAGCCGCTTGCAAATGGGATACTGAAAACAAATATGACTATCCGTTTAGTTATTCAACCATAATTCTTTCTAAGGCTATCTAAACATAATCCACAATTTATTGTCGATATTTATACTATGCTTAAAGCCCTTTGTCTCCATATCGCGTTGATCATTTTTACAGCGGGCTATTTGCTTGGCCAACAGCCTGCGTTTAAAGGTGGACAGCAGGCGTTTAACAATTTTCTGAAGACAAAGATCATTTATCCTGAATATTCGCGGCAAAATTGTATTTCGGGAACCATCAATGTTTCGTTTATGGTTGATAAAGACGGTGTGGTACATGATGCTAAAGTACAGGATGGCCCCGGTATCGACCTTGACGATGAAGCTTTGAGGGTTATTAAACTTACATCGGGCCAGTGGGTGGTTCCGGCGGGGTATAATCTTAAAACTAATATCGTTCAACCCATCCGTTTTGACCCTGATCCCGCACGTTGCGGGCCTGCCAGCATCCGCGATATGCAAAGCGCCATTGCCAGCTATAAAGCTCAGCAGGAACTGGAAAACGCAGTGACCAATTACTACAGCAATAAATATAAAGGCAAGGCCGATACCACCAAAGAGGCTATCATTATTAACCTAAAAAAACAACTTGGCTACGACGATGATTTTATAAACGATGTATTAAGCCAGGCCGGCGAAAAATTTAAACAAGGCGACAAAGAAGGTGCCTGTCATGACTGGAATTTTATCCGCAACATAGGCAGCGATAAGGCCGATAATTTTATAAAGAAGTATTGCGCCCACTAACCCCTAAAGGGAGAATATACCACCAAATTCCCTAACTTGCCCTTGTTATGAAAACCGAACCTGAACTTCGCAAAAAAATAAAAACCTGGGTAACTGTATTTATCATCGGTCTGGTACTAAGTGGTGTAACCGCTTTCCCTATCGAAACTGAACTTGCCTGGCTTGCTAATCATGCCTCCGTATCTCCGGGATTTATGCAGAACTGGCTAACCAATGTTTATCTCGCAGTAAAAACAACCAATCAAAACTATCCTTACCTGGCTTATGGTACCGACTGGCTGGCTTTCGGTCACCTTGTTATTGCTATGGCATTTGTTGGCCCGCTGAAAGACCCGGTTAAAAACATTTGGATAATTGAGTTTGGCATGATTGCCTGTGTAATGGTGTTCCCGCTGGCCTTTATTGCCGGCCCAATCCGCGGTATCCCCGTTTACTGGCGGTTCATTGACTGCTGCTTCGGTATTTTTGGGATCATCCCCTTATATATCGTTTACCGGGATATTAAAAAGTTGGAAAAGATGAGCAATCAGAACATTGCTCCTTTATATTAAAAAACAAATATTAGCCAGTCAAATTCAATTTATTGGCCATCGGCTATTCCGTTTTTATTCTTTTAAAAATGCCCTCCTTTGCGCGTATGTTAAAACATTTGTACAAAATGTATGAACATATCATTTTTCATGCTATATTGCCCCCGCTAAATCAATTTGAATACATAAATATGTATTTGCAAATTGTGCTATAAATTATATAACTTTAATTTCTGTTTAACCAATTTTAAACCCATGTACCGGAAGTTGTATTATGTGTGGCTTACAATAGCCATCTGCATGCTGTACACGCTTTATTCCTGCCATTCATCGGGCGGGATAGCCGAAGAACAGGTGCCCGATACCATCAGCTACAACTTTAATATCCGCCCAATACTTTCAGACAAGTGCTATAAATGCCACGGCCCTGATGCCTCTCATCGTGAAGCCGACCTTAGGCTTGATCTTCCGGAGAGCGCCTATAAGGCATTAAAAGATAACCCATCATCGCATGCACTCGTCCCCGGAGATCCTATGCAATCGGAGGTTTATCGCCGAATCTCTACCAAAGACACCACCGAGCAGATGCCGCCGGCGTCATCCAATTTAAAGAGGTTATCACCCTATGAAGTTCAACTCATTCACAAGTGGATAAAACAGGGCGCCAAATATGAAAAGCACTGGGCTTTTGTCGCTCCGCGAAATTACCCGGTTCCGCAGGTAAAAAACGCGGCATGGCCTAAAAATGCTATCGATAACTTCGTACTGCAAAAAATGGAGCAGGCCAGCCTGGAGCCTAATCCCGAAGCGGATAAAGAACGCCTGCTGAAACGCATTTCACTCGATTTGACCGGTCTGCCGCCATCTCTTGCTTTAATGGATGAGTTTTTAGCCGATAAAAGCGCCAATGCTTACGAAAAAATGGTGGACAAGCTGATGGCAACTCCGCAATACGGCGAAAAAATGGCGCTGCACTGGCTGGATGTTGCCCGCTATGCCGACTCGCACGGTTATCAGGATGATAATTACCGCACCCAATGGCCATGGCGCGACTGGGTGATCCATGCCTATAACGAAAACCTGCCTTATGATAAGTTTATTACCTGGCAACTGGCGGGCGATCAACTACCCAACGCCACTAAGGAGCAGTTGCTGGCTACAGGCTTTAACCGCAACCATAAAATAACCGAAGAAGGAGGCGTAATTGATGAGGAATACCGGGTTAGTTATGTAACCGACCGAACCAATACCTTCGGCAAAGCACTATTGGGCGTCACATTGGAATGCGCTCATTGTCATGATCATAAATACGACCCTTTTTCGCAAAAAGAGTACTACCAGGTTTATGCCTTTTTTAACAATGTGAAAGAAGTGGGCTTGCAATCAACCGTGGGCGGGCCTGAAACCTACGCTAAAAACCCCATGATGAAGATCAGCAATGAGGATGTTAAAAAGATCCTGACTTTTGTGAATAAGCGCGATACCGATAAGCTCATCGTATCCATAATGACGGATAGTGACAAGGTGCGGCCAACCTACATCCTCAAACGAGGTAACTACGATGCCCATGGCGATGAGGTGCAGGCCGGTACGCCCAAATCCATTTTGCCATTTACCAATAACTACCCAAAAAACCGCCTGGGTTTGGCCGAATGGCTGTTCAACAAAAACAACCCGCTTACCGCCCGTGTATTTGTAAACCAGATGTGGCAGGAGTTTTTTGGCAAGGGCATCGTAAAAAGCTCTGGCGATTTCGGTATGCAGGGCGATCTGCCATCGCACCCGGAATTGCTGGACTGGCTGGCTGTTGATTTCCGCGATCATGGCTGGAATATTAAACGGCTGGTAAAACAGATGGTAATGTCGGCCACTTATCGGCAATCGGCAGCGGCCACACCCGAAAAACTGAAGGAAGATCCGGATAATACTTTATTAGCCCGGGGCCCAAGGGGCCGTTTACCTGCCGAATTTGTTCGTGACCTGGTGCTGGCCAGCAGCGGGCTGCTTAATCCAACCATTGGCGGCCCGAGTGTTAACCCTTACCAGCCGCCCGGCCTTTGGGAAAATGCCACCTCGGGCAGGGGGATTTTGGCGAATTACAAACAGGTGCACGGGCCAAACCTGTACCGCAGGGGAATGTATACCCTAATTAAACGTACCGTTCCGCCAGCATCCTTAGGTATTTTTGATGCCAGCAACCGCGACCAGTGCGAAGTAAAACGCCTGCGTACCAATACCCCATTGCAGGCACTGGTAATGCTGAACGATCCAACAGTGTTGGAAAGCGCGAGGGTTTTAGCGGCAAAACTTTTGCAGGACAAAAGCACATCGACAGCAAAGATCACCAAAGCTTTCCGGTTGATCCTATGCCGCCATCCGGAGCAAAAAGAACTGGCTATTTTAACTTCATACTATACAGATGAACTAAAAACTATGAAAAAGGCGGATGCCGAAAAACTGCTAACCGTGGGCGAATATCCAGTACCGGCCAATTTGGATAAAATAACACTGGCAGCTATGATGAAAGTGGTTGATACCATGTATAATCTGGAAGAAGCCATAACAAAAACCTGAGCACATGGAAAAAGATTTTTTAGAAAACAGGCTTAATATCAACCGGCGCAGGTTTCTTTCCAGGCTCAGTTTGGGCATTGGCAGCGTAGCATTGGGTTCTTTACTCATTCCTGATCTGTTTAGCGGCAAGGGAGATGAAGCCGAGGCTGATTTTATCCCCGGCATCCCCAATTTTGCGCCAAAGGCCAAGCGGGTAATCTACCTTTTCCAGGATGGGGCACCCTCACAACTGGAGTCATTTGATTACAAGCCCAAGCTGCGCGAAATGATGGGGCAGGAGCTGCCGGCATCGGTGCGCGGCAACCAGATCCTTACCGGCATGACGGCTAAGCAGGCTTCGTTCCCGCTGGTAGGTTCTTTTTATGATTTTAAGCAATATGGCGAGTCGCGCGCCTGGATCAGCGATATGTTCCCACATATAGGTAAAATTGCCGATGATATCTGCATTATTAAATCGCTTAACACCGATGCCATCAATCATGATCCGGCACTTACCTTTTTCCAAACCGGGGCACAGCAGGGCAACCGACCCAGCATGGGTTCATGGGTAAGTTATGGTCTTGGCAGCGAGAATAAAAATCTGCCTGCCTTTACAGTATTGCTGTCTAAAGGCAAGGGAAACGGGCAGGGAGTTTATTCCAAACTGTGGAGCAATGGCTTTTTAGATTCCATTCACCAGGGCGTACAGTTCAGCAGCGGCGAAGACCCAATCCTGTACCTGAATGATCCGGAAGGACTGAACCGTCACGAGCGCCGTAAAATGCTGGATAAACTGGCCGAGCTCAATGACATGAACTACAAAGAGTTTGGCGACCCGGAGATAAACACCAAAGTACAGCAATATGAAATGGCTTACCGCATGCAAACCGCGGTACCCGAAATTATGGACGTAAGCAAGGAGTCGGACGATATTGTGAAGATGTACGGGCCGGAGTGCCTTATTCCCGGCACTTATGCGGCTAACTGTTTGCTGGCCCGCAAACTTTCTGAAAACGGCGTACGCTTTGTACAGCTTTACCACCAGGGCTGGGACCAGCACAGCAACCTACCGCAGGAAATGGCGGGGCAGGCTAAAGACGTAGACCAGGCATCCGCAGCGCTGGTTACCGATTTGAAACAACGTGGTTTATTGGATGAAACACTGGTAATCTGGGGCGGAGAATTCGGACGAACCAATTATAGCCAGGGTAAACTGGAAAAGGCTAATTATGGCCGCGACCATCACCCGCGCTGTTTCAGTATCTGGATGGCCGGCGGCGGTATCAAGCCCGGCATCGTTTACGGCGAAACAGATGAGTTTGGCTACAACATTGTAAAAGATCCGGTACACGTGCATGACTTCCATGCCACCATCTTAAATCAATTGGGTATCGACCATAAAAAACTAACTTATAAAAGCCAGGGCAGAAGATATAGATTAACGGATGTAGCGGGGAATGTGGTGAAGGGGATCATAGCGTAAACCCCACCTAAACCCTCCCCATTCAACTATGTCATTGCGAGGTACGAAGCAATCGCACGGAGGCCGAGGGGCTATGCAAGTCCGCCCCTGTAAAGTTCGCGATTTCTTCGTTCCTCGCAATGACGGGATGAACAAGGATTCAAAAAATCGGTGTAATCAAAAGAAATAATCAGCGAAATCAACGCAATCATAAAAATCAACGGTATGGAAAGAAGAGAATTTATCAAGCACACTTCAGTTTTATCAGCAGGCTTTTTTATAGCTAAAGACATGTTAGCAAAAGATGACGGGCTAATTTACGGTCACGGAAATATGCGCTACCGCATGGATAAAAACTGGAGCAAGGCCGATTCGCAGAAAAACCCGGTGAATGATTGCCACGAGATGGTGCAGGATTCAAAAGGCCGCATTTTACTGCTCACCAACGAGACTAAGAACAATGTACTCATTTATAATAAATCGGGCAAGCTACTAAGTACCTGGGGGCATGATTTCCCCGGTGCACATGGCCTCACCCTGTTTAATGAAAACGGTACCGAGGTGCTGTTCATAACCGATACCGTAAAACACCAGGTTTATAAAACCACGCTTGATGGCCGTATTTTAATGACCATTAATGTGCCGCTCGAAACCGGCGTTTACAAAAAAGCCGAAGAATTTGTTCCTACCGAAACTACTATCGACAGCAATGGCGATATTTTTATTGCCGATGGCTACGGGGCCCAATACGTTACCCATTATGATAAAGATGGCAAACTAAAAGGTTTCTTCGGTGGTAAAGGCGAGGGCGACGAACACCTGGATAATGCGCACGGTATCGTGATTGACAGGCGATATGATACACCGACATTACTGGTTACCGATCGTACCCGTAATTGCTTTAAACGCTTCAGCATGGATGGCAAACTACAGGAAGTGATCAAACTGCCGGGAGCATGCGTTTGCCGCCCGGTAATTAAGGGAGATCATTTGTACGCTGCCGTACTTCGCTCGCCCGACCTGAGCAAGGAGAATACCGGCTTTACTACCATATTAGATAAGAACAACAAAGTAGTATCCAACCTTGGCGGTACCGAACCAGTGTATACCGACGGTGTGCTGCAACCAATGGCCCAGGCGGAAAAGATTTTCCTGAACCCCCACGATGTTTGTGTGGATAACGACGAGAATTTGTATGTAGCACAATGGGCATCGGGCAAGGTATATCCTTATAAATTCACAAGGGTTTAATTAATACACATACAGCCCGGCGTATATGAAAAGCAGCCACAAAGGTTTTGCGGAAGGGACATTATTTGCCCTTAATATTTTTATTGTAGTGCTGCTTATAGCCGGCGATAGCCTGGTTGTGCCCCGCTGGCTGCAACCCGTTGGCCGCATGCACCCGCTTATCCTGCATTTTCCCATCGTGATACTGATGCTGGCCATGGTGATGGAGTTTTTCCGTTACCGGGCCGAGTTTATTAACGAAAAACTGTATCAAACTTTTACAAGTTACCTGCTGCTGCTGGGTGCATTACTGTCATCAATAACGGTGATCATGGGCTTGTTCCTTTCAAGGGAGCCGGGCTATGAAGGCGATACTTTACAATGGCATAAATGGTTTGGCGTAAGCGTGGCCTTTGCCGGGTATGGAGTGTACCTTATCCGCCATACCTCAAAATATACTGTAAGGTTCGCTAAAGCCGGAGCTATAATAACCGTTTTCTGTTTAATTGTTGCCGGGCACCTTGGCGGCAACCTTACCCATGGCAATGATTTTGTTTTGGGCCCGGTAATGGATAAGAGCAAAAACGTGGTACCGATAGACCAGGCCCTGGTTTATAACGATGTGATCCGCCCCATATTTGAGGTTAAATGCCAAAGCTGCCATAATATCGATAAAAAGAAAGGCGGCCTGATGCTTACTGATTCGGCAGCAATCATGAAAGGCGGCAAAACCGGCAAACTATTCATAGCCGGCGATCCAACCATGAGCCTGCTGCTGCAACGTGTGCACCTGCCCGAAACCGAAAAGAAACACATGCCGCCTACCGGCAAAACGCAGCTTACCGATGATGAAAAAATGCTGCTTTACCTGTGGGTAAAAAGCAAAGCACGCTTCGGCAAAAAAGTGATCGAACTGCCAGCTAACGATTCATTACGGATGATAGCCGCCACCCGTTTAAAGCCCGCCGAAAGCGAAGAAGAGGTTTATGACTTTTCGGCAGCCAATGAAAAAGAAATTCAAAAGCTGAACAACAACTACCGGGTGGTTTATCCGCTGGCCAGCGAGTCGCCGGCGCTGGCGGTTAATATTTACAATAAAAGCACCTATAATGTAAAAGTGCTGGATGAGTTAAGTTCTATAAAAAAACAGGTAGTATCGCTCGATCTGAACAAGATGCCCGTAAAGGATGCCGACCTGAAAACGATTGCCAAATTTGAAAACCTTCGCAGGCTAAACCTTAACTTCAGTGATGTTACGGGCAAAGGCTTAAAGGAATTAGCAGGTTTAAAATATCTCAAGAGTATTTCATTAACGGGTGTTAAACTTAATATAGCCGATGTAAAACAACTCATCGCTATAAAAAGCCTCAATGAACTCGCTGTATGGGATAGCGGCCTAAATCCGGCCGACCTGCAACTGCTTCAAAAACAAAACCCTAAACTGAGCCTGTTAACCGGCTTTAAGGATGATGGTAAGGCGCTTAAGCTCACCAGTCCGCAGTTAAAAAATACGGCAGTTATATTTAAGCAGAATTATGTTTTGCAACTTAGCAACCCTATAAAAGGTGCGGATATCCGGTACACCACTGATGGTTCGGTGCCTGATAGTATCAAGGCTGCATCTTACAAACCCGGCATTGTATTTACCCAAAGTACCGTGATCAGGACAAGGGCATTTAAAGCCGGATGGATTGGCAGCGATACCGTACAATTCAATGTTTATAAATGTGCCTACACGCCCGATAGTATCAGCTTTGTCAAATATCCTGACGACAAATACAAAGGCGATGGCGCTAAAACAATTATCGATAAAGAATTAGGAGGCGACAATTTTGGCAACGGAAAATGGGTTGCATCGCAAAAGGATCTGGCGGTGATCATGTGGTTTAATAAACCGATTGATCTGCATTCGGTTAGTCTCAATGTAATGCGCAATACAGGTTCCCAGATCTTTTTACCCGCCGGGGTTGAGATTTGGGGAGGCGCCGATCAAAACCATTTGAAGTTGTTAAGTACACTTAAAACAGGAGCACCAAAAAATCCGATCCGTTTGCTTTGACCCCATTGGAATGTAAGTTAAAATCCGAACAAAAGATATCCTGCATCAAACTGGTTGCCCAACCGCTTAAAAGTGTACCGGCATGGCATCCGGCCAAAGGCAAACCGGGCTGGGTATTTTTGGATGAGGTGTTTTTGAATTGATGCTTAACAACTAATAGCATCTTGCGCTCCCCTGCTATTCTTTAACCTACCATCCCGACAACAAAATAAACCCGGGAGCGTGCAAACTATCTTAAACTCTTTATCTTAAAAGCTGTTTATTTTTGACAAATATCGTTTACAGGTAGATAAAACTTCATTGCCGTTGGTTTTAACCAACGGAATAAAGCATTCACAACAAGAGGGCTTCAGCCCAAATCCGCTTGCATAATTAGGCTAAAGCCAGGAGTTTTCGGCTCTTAATCCGTTGGTTAAAACCAACGGCAATTAATATTCTTCATTCTTAAACAGCTTCTTAGAAAAGAAAAACGGAAGCATCGGCCCGGAGCCAGGTTATTGTCTTGCAAAAAGACTCAAAAAAGTAGTTAGGCCCACTTTTTCTCTCATTCGCCAATCTGCATAATATTTCATTAATTTGCTTGGCCAATTAAAACCAGGCAGCGATATTTCTATTATTTATTGATGGATAAAAAATTAAACAAGATCACAGTTGTTGGCGGGGGAGCTGGGCTACGGCTAATATCAAAATGCTTATCGACAACACCACCCCAAAAGAAATTTTTTGGTGGATGCGTAATGCCGAAGCTGTGGAACATTTGAAAAAGTTTGCGCGTAACCCGCATTACCTGAGTTCGGTGGAGATCAAACTTCCCGAACAAAATATATCTACCGATCTGAAACCACTCATAGCGGCTGCTGACATTGTGTTGCTTAATGTGCCTGCTGCTTTTTTGAAAGACGCACTAAAAGACATTACTGCTGCCGATCTGAAAGGTAAAAAAATAGTATCGGCTATAAAAGGTATCGTGCCCGATGAAAACCTGATAATTGCCGAATTCCTCCATCAAAAATACGATATATCGTTTGATGATTTTATGGTGATCAGCGGGCCGTGCCATGCCGAGGAAGTGGCGCTCGAAAAATTATCATATTTAACTATAGCTTCCGGAGATACAAAACTTGCCTCGCAGTTTGCGGGAATGATCAATACCCGGTATATCAAAACAAACATTTCTGATGATATCTATGGTACAGAATACGGGGCTGTTTTGAAGAATGTATACGCAATTGCCAGTGGTATTTGCCATGGTGTGGGCTATGGAGATAATTTCCAGGCGGTGCTGATATCAAACGCCATTCGCGAATTGGAGCGTTTTGTAGCCGCTGTACATCCTATCGACAGGGATATTAAAGAGTCGGCTTACCTGGGCGATCTGCTGGTTACGGCCTACTCGCAATTTAGCCGTAACCGCACATTTGGTAACATGATAGGCAAGGGATATACAGTAACATCGGCCCAACTGGAAATGAACATGATTGCCGAGGGGTACTATGCAGTAAATTGCCTACATGAAGTTAATAAGCAATACGGCGTGAGCATCCCTATCTGCGAAGCTGTTTATGCTATTTTATATCAAAAACGCTCACCTGTGATAGAAATGAGAAATTTGGCCGAAAAATTGAGTTGATTTTATTAAAGAAACTTAATTACTGTCAATATGAAAAATCTGTTTAAAATAGCCTTGTTTGCTGCCGGTACATTTATGGTTAGCCCAGGCTTTGCCCAAACGCATAAGGATTCAACCCTCGGTGGTAAGATCAGCAAAACCACAAAAAAATAGGCCATAAAACATCCGAGATTGCGGCTAAAGGCGCAGCTACGGTAGCTGATAAGAAATATGCCGGCAAGGCTGGCCCTAATGGCGAAACCATTTACATTGATAAATATTCGCATTATTTTTATGTGAATAAAAAGGCCACCGGGTTTATCTGAAAAAATCTGAACTGATTGATAAACCTACACAATAATTAAATTCAACAAAGGCGTAAGCCGTTCTAAAAAATCCTGATCCGTCATGAAAAAGTTTGCTCCCATATTTGCTGCAGTTGCAGGCATGTTATTGATATACGCTTGTTCTCAGCCGCCGGCCGCCAATAAAAAACTGGAAGGTAACTGGAAATCAAAAGATGGTGCTACCAAGCTTTCGATAACGGATAAAGATTTTATTATGGACGACGGGCAGGCCAGCAAAGAGGATTATTTTGTAAAAAATGATACCATTTATACCTCATACCAGGGGAGCAGGCCTTATACCAAGTTTTTTATTAAGGAACTTACCGACAGTAAGCTAACGCTTTGTTATCCTGATTCGGATATTGTTGAATTTAGCCGTTAATGTAAGCGGAAAGCTAAATGCCTAAAGCCGAAAGCTCATAAGTTTAATGGATGGGTTGAAGTTTGCTTATGACCAGAAAAGGCGGGCTTATATATAAAACAAAAGCCTTTGTTCCCGTATGCAGCGGTAAAAAGGCTTTGTTAACAAAACTAAACTAAAACTAATGCTTCTTACTAAAGGAAGCTCATGAAAACCACCACATGCTTTGCACATGGTGGTTTTTTTATGATGGATAATTAAAATCTCCTTCTGCGCTCAGGGCGATCTTCACGGGGTTTGCCTGAAAAGTCGCGGAAACCACCGCCATTGCTGTGCTCGCGCCTTTCGTTGCCACGGTAACCACCGCCTTCACGACGCTCGCCGCCACGGTAACCACCTTCACGGCGATCTCCGCCACGGTATCCGCCTTCACGACGATCACCACCGCGGTATCCGCCTTCACGGCGTTCGCCGCCGCTACGGTTATCGCTGGTGCCCTCGCCAGAGATCTCGATCCTTACGGGGCGACCTTTATATTCGGCTTCTTTAAAGCTGGCCATCACTTTATCAACATCTTCGTTTTGTACTTCAAAGAAAGAGTACACACCTTTAACATCGATTTTACCTACGGTACGGCCGCTTATTTTGGTTGTGTTGCAAATGTAACCCAACAAATCGCCGCGGTTAAATTCATCAACCGAACCTAAGTTTATAAATAAACGGGTAAAGTTACCACGGACACCATTGCCGCGTTCGCCGCGATCTTCAAACCTGTTACGGCCTTCTTCAACGCTGGCATTCAGGTCGGGAGCGTTTTTATAATAATCAAGGAAACGGTTAAACTCAATTGAAGCAAATCGTTTGATGAAATCTTCCTTGGTGAAATCTTTAAACTCGTCATAAATACGCGGCAGGTATTGCTCAATCTGCTCTTCGTTTACAGTTACGTTATGTACCTTGTGAACGATAGAGAATAATTGTTTTTCGCAAACATCAAAACCTGTAGGGATCTCAGCTTTCACGAATTTTTTACCAATAACACGCTCAATTTGGCGAATTTTGCCTAATTCTTTGGCGTTAACGATAGAGATTGATACACCGGTTTTACCTGCACGGGCTGTACGGCCGCTACGGTGGGTGTAGTTTTCAATTTCGTCGGGTAATGAATAGTTAATAACGTGAGTTACGTCGTTAACGTCGATACCACGCGCGGCAACATCGGTTGCAATTAATAATTGCAGGCTGCGCTCACGGTAGCGTTTCATCACTTTATCGCGTTGTTGCTGTGAAAGGTCACCGTGCAACGAATCAGCATTGTAGCCGTCTTTGATCAGGGCCTCAGCAATTTCCTGGGTTTCAATTTTGGTACGGCAAAATACAATACCAAAAATATCAGGATTAAAGTCAACAATACGTTTAAACGCGGCATACTTATCACGGGCACGTACTATATAGTACTCATGCTCGATATTGGCATTGCCGGTGTTTTTTGCGCCCATAGTAAGCTCGAAAGGATCGGTCATGTATTTTTTCGCGATCCGCCTAACTTCAGCAGGCATAGTGGCCGAGAATAGCCAGGTTTTTTCTCTTCGGGTGTGGTAGATAAGATACTATCAATGTCTTCCTGAAAGCCCATATTGAGCATTTCATCAGCCTCATCCAATACTACATACTTCACAGCCGAAAAATCAATAGCCTTGCGGTTAATGATATCAAGCATACGCCCTGGTGTAGCAACTACGATCTGTACGCCGCGTTTGATCTGGCGTAGCTGATCCATAATGCTTGCTCCGCCATAAACAGCAACAACGTGTACGTTGCTCATTTTTTGGAGTAGTTCTTAATGTCGTTCGCGATTTGTAAACAAAGTTCGCGTGTTGGGCATAAAACAAGTGCCTGTGGATGATTTTCTTCGAAATCAAGCAGTTCCAACAATGGTAGGCCAAAGGCAGCAGTTTTTCCGGTCCCGGTTTGGGCTAATCCGACAAAATCGTTGCTGCCTGTTAACAATACCGGGATTGACTGCTCCTGGATTGGTGTAGGATTCTCAAATCCTAACTCAGAGATGGCATTAACAATATCATGACGGATTCCCAGTTCAATAAATGGGTTGTTCATGAATTTAAATAACGAATCTGGCAACATCGCCAAATCGGGCGCAAAGATAGTGTTAATGTTTTATAATTCCAATAGGCGGGTTGAGATAAAATGAAGTTTGGCCGTATTATTGAGAATAAGCAACTAATTAACTGAAAAAAACCAGTTAATTAATAATTTCATAACAAGGATTACTTTTTTCTCCGGTTTTTAAAGCCCGATTTTTGATAACAAGGGGTCTTAGTAAGCATGAAAATCATCAATCCATTACCGGTTTTTTACACCGGGATTGCAAAAAACGGCCTTTGGGCTTCAGCCACAAGCTCCAGGTATAAAAAAGAAAAACCATACTTTAACTTCCGACTTAGTACTGCCGCCTTAACGCTAACCTGGGTTACCTCAACCTATCGGCCGATTTCACCAGCTTCTCATCTTTTTTGATGCTTTTTTGTGCGAAGATGATCAGTATGATGCTTAATGAAGTAAGGAACAGGCCAATACCCATCGTGCGTGTGTCAAGGGTAATGCTGCCTGCTGCGCCTTTAACAGTTTGTGCCATCCAGAAACTGTAGCCAATAAGTACCAGTATAGCGCTATAGCAGAAGGCTATTTGCTGTTTTCGGTTTTTATATAGAAAAATGATGACCAGCGGAATAAGGGCAACAATAGCTGTTATAGCGGTGAGCGCCACAAATGTTTGGGTATGTTGCTGTACCCCGTTCACATCCTGGTAAATACCGGTAACCATAATGCTGGATGGTTTATCATTAATATAGACGTTGTGGGCAAGCGGAAAAAAGAAAAGGGCGAACAGCACAAGGCTGGCGAACAAAAGGTAAATGCTTTGGATGCGTTGCAGCATGATATTAAAAATTATAAAGGCAAATATAAATGTTTTGCTTATTGGAGAAGCACTAATTTAATAGCGATATAGCTTGCTTTGAATGATAATTATTTAATGTATATTTATTTGTATTTAAACAATTGTCAAATGCCTCCCATTAGTGAACAAAACCCCGAAGATGTTAAATTTGAGAATGTCCATTTAAAAAGGATTTTCCTTGAGCACCTGAACAGTATTTATTTTGGTAAAAAACACCTGATTGATTTTTTTGAGGAGATAAAAGAGCTTGCATCCTTAGCTTATTTAAAGGAGGCTGTACAGGAATGTTATGAAGCTACCCAAAAGCAGCTTACCCATCTCGATTCTATTTACAGCGCCATTAATGAAACGCCATCAAAAACGACGGTACTTGGCATAAAAGCCATGACGCTTGAAGCTTATATATCGGCCATTAAAACTGGCAAAACTGCCATGGAGCGTGATGTGTTCATTGTATTTTATGTGCAGATCATTGAAGGGATTGAAATAACCTATTTTGATGTTTTGCGTAACCTGGCAAAAGCCATTGGATATAGCAACACCTTTATCAATAAGCCTTTTAATCTGGCTGTTAAAAATAAACTGGCGTTTGAGGCTATCTATAAGGCCTATATAACCGAACCCGCATAATACTATGACCAAATTATGAACCCGGCATAGGCAGCAGATTGTTAACTTTGCCGTCGTGAGCAACAACCAGCGTTATTTTATTGAACTGGCCTACAACGGCACCGCCTATCACGGCTGGCAAATACAGCAAAATGCCGTAAGTGTACAGGAATTGCTGAACAAGGCACTAAGCACAATTTTACGGCAGCCCATAGAAACAACCGGCTGCGGCCGCACAGATACAGGCGTGCATGCAAAGGAGTTTTTTGCGCATTTTGACGCCCCCTACCCCCTGAAGGGGGAGTAAGTGCATTAGAAAGCACCCCCTTCAGGGGGCGGGGGGCTAAACGCTCTGCTTCCACCTGATATCGCCATAAAAAACATTGTCCCGGTACATGCCGATGCGCATGCCCGTTTTGATGCCACATCGCGCTCATATCAATACCATATTCACTTTAATAAAGACCCTTTTTTGCAGGGATATTCATGGCAGCTGCGCGATGTGCCTGATATTAATTTGATGAACCAAGCTGCGGCCATTATGATGGAGTACATTGATTTTAGCTGTTTCAGTAAATCAAATACCCAGGTTAAAACCAATAATTGTAAAATTACTCGTGCCGAATGGGTGAAAACCGACAACGGCATAGTTTTTCATATCACTGCCGACAGATTTTTGCGCAACATGGTACGTGCGATTGTAGGTACCTTAATGATGATTGGCAGAAAGGAAATGGAGCCCGAAGGCATTCGTGAAATTATTGAAAGTAAGAACCGCTCAAATGCTGGTACCAGCGTACCGGCTTGCGGGTTGTATTTGACCGAGGTTAAATATCCGTACCCCCTAACCTCCTAAAGGGGAAACTATAGCGGAGAGTAGGTGAGATTTGACGATATATAATTATACTTTAACTTTGAGATAGTGGCTAAAGATAAACAAGATAATAAGAAGGAAGCTTCCGCATCAACGAATGGGGAGGTAACTAAACAGGCAGCACCCCCTTCAGGGGGCGGGGGGCGTAACCGGAAAGGCCCTCGACTGGAAGCTACTCGGCCGGGTAATGCATTACGTTAAGCCGTATAATAAAACCTTTGTTATAGCTACTTTCCTCACCATTTTTATAGCAGCCAATGCTTTGCTGCAGCCAATCCTGATCCAACGTACATTGGATGTTAATATTTTGAACGATGATTATAATGGGTTGGTTTTTATGGTTGAGCTAATGATAGCTCAATTGATTATTCAAACTATTGCGCAGTACTACCAAACTTATTTAACCAATGCGTTGGGCCAATATGTGATCCGCGATTTGAGGATCGATATTTTTAACCACATTACCAGTTTAAGATTAAAATACTTCGACCGTACGCCTATCGGTATGCTTATTACCCGTACGGTGTCCGACCTGGAAACTATTGCCGATATTTTTTCGGAAGGGTTGATCTCTATCATGGGCGATATGTTGCTGGTAATCGCCGTGATTGGCTATATGCTTTGGCAGGACTGGAAACTGGCCCTGATTACGCTCATCCCGATGCCCTTCCTGTTTGCTTCAACTTATGTGTTTAAAGAGGCTATTAAGTCCTCATTCCAGGAGGTGCGCACACAGGTGGCACGGCTCAATACCTTTTTGGCCGAGCATATTTCGGGTATCAGCGTGATCCAAATCTTCGCCCGTGAAGATCAGGAAATGCGCAAGTTTAAAGCCGTGAACGAAAAGTACCGCGATGCCAATATCCGCTCAAACTGGTATTACTCGATATTTTTTCCGGTGGTGGAAATCCTGTTTGCCATATGTATGGGCTTACTGGTTTGGTACGGATGTAAACGAATGCTGTCAGATAGTCAAATGCTAACTATCTCCGCATCTGGCAAGGGAATTACACCTGGATTGATCACCAGCTTTATTGTATTGCTGAATATGTTGTTCAGACCTATCCGCCAGTTGGCCGATAAATTCAATACCCTGCAAATGGGAATGGTGGGTGCCGACAGGATCTTTAAAGTATTGGATACCGACGAGGTGGCCGAAAATAAAGGCACACTTACAACAGGCAGGCTGCAGGGCGATATCAGCTTTGATAAAGTATGGTTTGCCTATAACGATGAAAACTGGGTGCTGAAAAACATCAGCTTCCACATTAAACCCGGCGAAACCCTAGCTTTGGTAGGGGCAACCGGCGCAGGCAAATCATCAACCATCAATATCCTGAACCGTTTTTATGAAATTGGCAAAGGTTGTGTAAGGGTTGATGGACATGATATCCATGATTATGATGTAAACTACCTGCGTTCGCAGATAGCAACTGTGATACAGGATGTTTTTTTGTTCAGCGATACCATTGCCAATAATATCAGCCTCAATAATCCCGCTATCACCCGCGATCAGATCATAGCTGCAGCCAAAGATGTTGGTGCACATGATTTTATTGAACGGTTACCGGGTGGCTACGATTATAATGTGATGGAACGCGGCTCAACACTTTCGGCCGGGCAATCGCAGCTGATCTCCTTTATCCGGGCACTGGTTTATAATCCCGCAATTTTAGTTTTGGACGAAGCGACGTCGTCTGTTGACACAGAAACGGAGATCCTGATCCAGAATGCCATCAATAAATTAATGGAAGGCCGCACGGCTATAGTAATAGCCCACAGGCTTTCCACCATTCAAAACGCCGACAGGATCATCGTACTTGATCACGGCGAGATCATGGAAATGGGTACCCACCAGGAGTTGCTTAAAATTGAGAACGGCCACTACCGTAAGCTGTATGATTTGCAGTTTAACTCGGCGGGGATTGCGAGATAGGTACATATTAAATCATGTCATTATAGGCGCAGCGTGGCAATCCCGTAGCCAATGCATGTTCGATATGCATAGCTACGAGATTGCTTCGTCGTTCCTCCTCGCAATGACAAATATTGTGCGACTCACTTCTTCGGTACACTCTTCACCGAATGAACCGGTTGTTCTTCTTTCTCATGCTTTTTGGCAATATCGCCTCCATGCGGATTATCGGCGTGATATTGTTTATCTTCTTTACGCACCTTGCTTTTATGCCCATTATCGGCTGGCCTGTGGGTAGGGGTATCTGATGGTGAAGGTTTATCTTTCTGGTTTGCTGGCTTTGTCATGATTGAATAACAACAGCAACCGTGCTTTGTTTAACTCCAGGTTTAGATCAGAATTTGATGTTTAATTTGTCTGAAATCAGAATTTACAGAATTTTTAAATTTTCAGAATTACCTGTCAGCGTAATCAAATCGTCACAAGTGGATAAGATTCTGTTAATTCTTAAATCCTGTAAATTCTGATTTCAGACAAAAAAATCAACGCAATCAGCGAAATCAAAAAGATCAACGGTTCTGTTGTTAATAAATGTTAAATCTGTTAAGCTAAAGCGTTATTAAACATATTTATAAGCAATAAACTTTTACCTTTAGGGAGGGTTTCTTATTTTCGCAGAAATATGATATTAACTTGAGAGGGATATTGATCTCAAATCTCATGTCTAATATCTAACATCTAACAAAAGTAAATGGAAGAATTTGAAGCAAGCGCATCCTCTAAAAAGACAAAAACCATCTACATTTCAACTGTATTTGGTATTGCCATGGTGCTGTTAATGGTAGGGCTGCTGGGTTTAATACTGGTATACGCTAAAAATATTTCGAGCTATGTTAAAGAAAACATCGTGCTTAATATTTTTGTTGATGATGCCGCCCACGAAAGCGATGTATTGCAACTTCAAAAACAGTTGGATGGCAACGTAATGGTAAAACAAACCCAATACGTAAGTAAAGAGCTTGCCGCCCGCAACCTGCAAAAAGATCTTGGCGAAGACTTTGTAAAGTTTTTAGGTTATAACCCGCTATCACAGTCAGTTGATGTTTACCTGAAAGCGGATTATGCCAACAACAAGGATATCGAAAAGTTTAAAGCCGAGTTGCTGAAAAACCCCTTAATAAAAGAGGTTAAATATCAGCAGTCACTGGTTGACCAGATGAACCAGAACGTAACGACCATCAGTTTAATCATCCTTACCTTCGCCGGAATCTTTGTAGTGCTTTCGGTAGCGTTGATTAATAATACCATCAGGTTGGCGATTTATTCGCAGCGTTTCCTGATCAAGTCAATGCAACTGGTTGGGGCTACAAAAGGGTTTATCCGCAAGCCTTTTTTACTGTACGGGATCTGGCATGGCTTATTAGGCGGCCTGATTGCTATTATCCTGTTGATAGGTACGCTGTATGTAGCTTATGATAATGTACCCGACCTGGTGTTTTTACAAAACTACACTGAGTTTGGCATTGTGTTTTTAGTTGTTGTTGGCCTGGGTATTTTCATATCAGGCTTCAGTACCTTTTTAGCAGTTAACAAGTTTTTACGTTTAAAAATATACGATCTGTACAGGTAGAGGTTAAAGGCGAAAGGTGAATGCTGAAAGGCTTGATCTGAGCTCTCAACCACTAATTCATTAACTCAATAATTCAGTAATTAAAAGATATATGGCACAAAAATTTAAACCAGCGGCTCCTGTAAAAACAACTGCTGCAACATCGCCGACAGCTACCGGTGCTGCAAAAGCTACTGCGCCTGCACAACCGGTACAATTTATATTTGATAAAAGCAATTACCGTATGCTGATCATCAGCGTGGCGGTTGTGGCCTTCGGTTTTGTGCTGATGTCGGGCACAACTGACATTTACAGCACTACCAAAATAGTTATCGCGCCAATAGTAGTTTTGGCCGGTTTTGCTTTGGGTTTCTTCGCTATCCTTAAAAAGCCTTCGGCTAATTAATACAGTAACCATGCTGAATTTTACAGTAGATATGTTTTAGTGAAAGATATCTACTGTAATAACGTATATCTCTACCTCAACCCCTTAAAACCCCAATGAATTTAATCCATGTTATTATCCTTGCAATTATTGAAGGGATAACTGAATTTTTGCCCGTATCATCAACCGGGCACATGATCATTGCTTCATCAGTAATGGGCATAGCAGCCGATCCTTTTGTAAAGCTTTTTACTATTGCCATACAACTGGGTGCCATCTTATCGGTAGTGTTCCTGTACTGGAGAAGGTTCCTGCAATCGGTTAATTTTTATTTAAAACTGTTTATCGCTTTTATACCTGCAGCGGTATTTGGCGTATTGTTTAGCAAAAAGATAGATGCTTTATTGGAGAGCGCGCTTACCGTTGGTATTACCCTTTTTGTTGGCGGTATTATTTTATTGTTTGTTGATAAATGGTTCAACAAGCCTATGATTAAAGAAGAAAAAGAAATCAGCAATTTAACTGCATTTAAAATAGGTTTTTTTCAGTGTTTAGCCATGATCCCCGGTACATCGCGTTCGGCTGCTACTATTGTTGGTGGCATGGCGCAAAAACTAAACCGTACTGCAGCTGCCGAGTTTTCATTCTTTTTGGCGGTGCCCACTATGTTTGCCGCGACTGCAAAAAAACTATACGACTTCCATAAAGAAGGGCACGTATTTACCGGCGAAGAAATTAAATTACTGGCCATAGGTAATATCATTGCTTTTATTGTTGCCATGCTGGCTATTAAAACATTCATTACTTTTCTTGAGCGCCGTGGCTTCCAGATTTTCGGCTGGTACCGTATCGTGGTTGGAGCTGTTATTATAGGATTAATTTTGAGCGGGCACCAATTACAAACGATTTAAGCATTTAAGTATATCACATTAATTTTGCCGCGCCGGATCATTCTCATATCAAAAGAGATTGATCCGGCGTAGTAATTTATAGCTTGTCCGGCAATAGGGCCGAAAATCGTACCTTTGCGAAAAATCGGATAAATTGATCCGGTGTAAATAAAAGATTTGAAGAACACGTACACTAAAATAGAGGAATTTGCCGAGGGTCAGCTACTGCTGGTTAATAAACCGTACCAATGGACAAGCTTTGATGTGGTTGGCAAACTTCGCAATTCATTTAAGCCGCTTAAGCTGAAGGTTGGCCATGCAGGCACACTCGATCCATTGGCTACCGGCCTGTTGATCATTTGCACCGGTAAAATGACCAAGCAGATTGATACTTTCCAGGCCGAAGAAAAGGAATATACCGGGACCATGGTATTGGGTGCAACTACACCCTCGTACGATATGGAAACGGAGCCAGACAAAAGTTTCGACATCAGCCAACTCACTGAAGAAATGCTGCGTAACAACTGCAAACAGTTCATTGGCGATATCCAGCAGTATCCGCCGGCGCACTCGGCCATAAAAGTTGATGGTGAACGTTTATATGAAAAGGCGCGCCGGGGCGAGGATGTGGAACTGAAGCTGCGTAACGTCACTATAACGGAGTTTGAACTAACCCGTATTGAGCTGCCCGAGGTGGATTTCAGGGTGGTGTGCAGTAAGGGCACTTACATCCGTTCGCTGGTTAATGATTTTGGCGCGGCTTTAGGCAACGGAGCTTATCTTTCAAAACTACGACGTACACGCAGCGGTAGCTTCAGAATTGAGGATGCCTGGGAAGTGATGGAACTGGTAAATACTGTGAGGGAATTAAAAGTATCAGATGTACATACAGCGCGGTAAAGGAAATTTACAAAGCTCAAACATTCCGGTTTTTAATCCCATCAACTAAAAATTAACTTTGTGTTTTACTCATAAATGAGGGTTTACAATAATATCGACGAATTTACAGCGGTAAACAATGCAGTAGTCACCATCGGTACATTTGATGGGGTACACTTAGGGCACCGTAAAATTATCTCAGGCATTAAGGAGCTGGCTGAAAGCACAGGAGGCGAAACGGTAATCCTTACTTTTTTCCGCACCCGCGTATGATCCTGCACCCGGAAGATGAAAGCCTGAAACTGATAACCACCATTGCCGAAAAGGCCGACCTAATGGAACGTATCGGGGTTGACCATCTCATTATAACCCCTTTTTCAAGAGATTTCTCCAATCAATCCGCCGAAAGCTATATCCGTGATGTGCTGGTTAACAAAATTGGTACAAAAAAATAGTAATAGGCTATGACCATCGCTTCGGGAAAGACAGGCAGGGCGGCTTTGAAGACCTGCAGCGCCTTGGCCCTGTGTATGGTTTTGATGTGGTAGAAATTCCCGAACAGGACATCAACGAGGTGGCCATCAGCTCAACCCGTATCCGCAACGCCCTGTTAAGCGGCGATATTCATTTGGCTAATGCCTTTTTAGGCTATCCTTTCTTTATTACCGGAAAGGTTGTCCGCGGCGATCAGATCGGCCGTCAGCTTGGTTATCCGACAGCCAATATCGTGGTTGAAGAAAAATATAAGCTTATTCCATGCGATGGTATTTTTGCGGTAACAGTAATTATAGCTGATCAGAAATATAAAGGGATGGCCTACATCGGCAGTCGCCCAACGGTCAATGGCCTTAGCCGCAATATCGAAGTAAACATCTTTGACTTTAACGAAGAGATCTATAATCAGACTATCCGTATGGAATTTCACCACTACATCCGGAGCGATGTTAAGTTTTCATCGCTCGACGAGTTGAAAGTTCAGCTGGCCCAGGATAAGGTTGATGTGTTGAAAGTCATGAATTGAACCATGATTTGCTTGATTTAAGGATTACCTTGAATTTGGCATTAATCGTATCAGGCAATCCTTAAGTCAAGAAAATCAAGATTTTTAGTGTTTGAAAAACGACAGATAAATCTGCTTTACAACGTGATACACTGCAAATGCGAAAAATAATATAGCTATGCTGGTATTGATAAGCCTGGTGCTTAACGCAAATCTTTCCTGTATGTATTTAGCGAATTTGGCATAGATAAACAGGCATAAAAAAGCACCTGCTGCCGAACCCAGACTAAAAATAACAAGAGCTACGCGGCCATCAAGGATCCATTCATGCGTAATGAGGTATGTGCCTGTAACCATCCAGAAGGGTACCTGCATGGGGTTTAGAAAGCCTAATAAAATACCGTATTTAATACTGGCGTGTTCAGAGTAATTGGCTTTAGGTGGGGCATTGCGATGAATCCAAGTGATATAACCCATTACACCAAACAAAACCACCATGATCCAGTCGATGATGGTGCCCAGTTTCAATTGTCCCGAAAGCCAGCGGGCAGCATGCATAATAAAATAGGTAAAGAAAAATTCAACTGCCGAAAAAGCTGTAATAAAACGTACAGCCTCTTTTATGCCACGGTTTATAGTGATCTGTACTAAAGTTAGGTTTATATTGCCGGGTGGTATATAGCCTATGAAATTAGCTATAAGCCCGATGAAAAAAGTCAAAAATATCATTGCAGCAAAGATAGGTTGTTAATTGGAGTTGGCAAATTATTGTCTGAGCCACGATTTATAGGATTTGAGTATTGTCCGATGTCGGCATTAGAATCCAATAATCTGACAAATCCGTTTAATCCCGGTTCAGAATCTTCCTTACATTTGCAAACTTTAACTTGTTAACATGCCAACAAAAAAAATAGTTTCGTTACTACCGGCCGCTACCGAAATAATTTGTGCTTTAGGATTAGAGAAAAACCTGGTGGGGCGTTCGCACGAATGCGATTTTCCGGCATCTGTTAAAGAATTACCCATATGTACTGAAGCTAATTTTCCGGATGGTTTGAGCAGCGCCGATATTGATATAAAAGTGAAAGAGATCCTGGCCGATGCGCTCTCGGTTTATACCGTAAAACGGGAACAAATTAAAGCACTTTCACCTGATGTAGTGATAACACAAGCCCAGTGCGAGGTTTGCGCCGTATCGTTAAAAGATGTTGAAGAAGCGCTTGAAAACTACCTGGATAAACAGGCACAAATTATATCCCTGCAGCCTAACAGTCTCGATGATATTTTTGAGGACATTGTTACCGTTGCCAATGCACTGAACGTGCCCGCGGCCGGTGCCGAACTGCTTGAAAGCCTGCAGGAACGGGTTGACATTATTAAGCATAAACTGAAATTTATAGACAGCAAACCCACCGTTGCGTGTATTGAATGGCTGGAGCCAGTAATGATATCCGGCAACTGGGTACCAGGCCTGGTAAACATAGCCGGCGGAACGCCTGTTTTGGCACAGGACGGCAAGCACTCACCTTATATTGAGTGGGATGAGATCCTGCAGCAGGACCCGGAAATTATTGTGGTGATGCCTTGCGGCTTCAGTATTGAACGCACCATGCGTGAGATAAACCTCCTTTTGGACCGCCCGGGTTTTGCATCACTCAAAGCAGTAAAAAGCGACAGGTTTTATATTGTCGATGGCAACCAGTATTTCAATCGTCCCGGCCCAAGGATTGTCGACTCAATAGAGATCCTGGCCGAAATCATCCGCCCTAAGCAGTTCATATTTGGTTATGAAGGGGAAGGGTGGATTAAGTTTTCCCTTTAAGTCTTGAGTCACTACTGCCGCAGGTTTAGCGATAGCGTAACCTGTGGTCTGTCTCTATAAAAAACACTTATTAAAATAATTTAAAAAGTAATATATTTACCTGTCTGTTTTCTCCCAGGCACAGGATCAATTATGAACAAAATTTTTACGCTGGTGGTTATCGCCGCGGTTTTTGTATGCAGCGGTTTTAAAATTAATGATGATAAAAAACCGAACGTAACCAACCTGCACCTCACCTGGCAGGTAATGGATAATAACTATCAAAATAAAAACCAAGCCCTCACCGCACTGGTGATTACCAATAAAAGTCGTGAGGTTTTGCCTGCAGGGGGATGGAAGATCTACTTTAATTCCGGGCGCGGTTTTACCAAAACGGCCGTTAGCAATAACGCCCTGATTGAACAGGTCAACGGCGACTTATACAGCATAACCCCAACATCAGGCTTCAAAGACCTGAAACCCGGCGAAACCTCCCGCATTGAATTTGTGTGCGATGACCCTGTGGTAAACATTACCGATGCACCTGAAGGGCCATACCTTGTTTGGGATAATGCCCCTGAAAAAGGCTATTCTTTCGGCTCATATGATATTACGCCGTACAAACCAACTTACCAGGGCTTAATAACCCCCGAAATTGTTTATGACAGGAATAAAACGGTTGCCGATATTCCTGCCGATCAGTTACTGAAAGTTTTCCCTACACCGGTAAGTTATAGCCTAAGCAGCGGCAGTTTTTCGTTCACTGCAGGTGTTCAGGTTTCATCTGCCGATGCGCGGTTCAGCAAAGAAGCAGCTGTTTTACGTAATTACATTGGCGGCATCTTCGGAAAAAGGAAACAGGAAAACCGGGTAAAGTTATTTCATTTGAATACAAAGCCGGTTTGGGCAATGAAGCTTACGAGCTAAGTGTAAAACCAACCACTGTGGTTATCCGCGCATCTGCAAATACCGGCATCTATTATGGTATTCAATCATTCAAAAGCCTGATCCCGGCGAGCGCTTTAGCTAAAACGCCATCATTGGTACAAATTCCATGCGTTGAAGTTACCGATGCCCCTCGTTTTGCGTATCGTGCCGTAATGCTTGATGTAGCCCGTAACTTTCAGTCAAAACAGCAGGTGTTGAAATTACTGGAAGCGATGAGCCTGTACAAGCTTAATGTGTTGCACCTGCATTTAACGGATGATGAGGGATGGAGAATAGAGATTCCTGCGCTGCCTGAGCTTACTGCTGTCAGCTCGAAACGCGGGCATACCCTTGATAGCAAACGCCACCTGCCACCGTCGCACGGCTCTGGCCCGGAGGTTAATAACCCTTTTGGCACCGGCTATTATACGAAAGCAGATTATATCGAGATCCTGAAATACGCCAATGACCGTCATATCACTGTAGTACCTGAAATTGAAACACCGGGGCACGCCCGCGGAGCTATTAAAGCAATGAACGCTCGCTATGACCGATTAATGGCCGAAGGCAAAAAGGCTGAAGCTGAAAAATATTTACTGTATGATCCCAATGATAAATCTGAGTATCGCTCGGTACAATACTGGAACGATAACGTGATTGATGTATCGCTCCCTTCAACCTATAACTTTGTGGAGACTGTTGTAAATGACCTCATCAGCACTTATAAAGAAGCCGAAGCGCCACTGCCCACCATCCACTTCGGTGGCGATGAGGTCCCTGCCAATGTGTGGGAAAAATCACCTGCTTATGCAGCGCTTAAGTCTACCCATCCCGAAATACAGAGCACTAATGATCTTTGGTATTATTTCTACGGAAGGATTAATGAAATCCTGAAAGCGAAAGGTATCCGCCTGTCGGGTTGGGAAGAAATGGCGCTGCGTAAAACAACCCTCGACGGTCAGCCGGCTTACGTACCAAATCCGGATTTTACAAAAGAACACCTACAGGTTGATGTTTGGAACAACGTATTAGGCGGAGGGCAGGAAGATTTGGCTTACCGTTTGGCTAATGGTGGTTACAAAGTAGTGCTAACCTGCGTTACCAACCTGTATTTTGATATGGCCAATTACAAATCATTTGATGAGCCGGGCTATTACTGGGGCGCGTTTTTAGGCATTGATAAATTCTTCTCATTTATTCCCTACGATTATTTTAAAAATGCCGACGTTGATAAGCAAGGCAACCCGATAAACAGGAATATCTTCATCGGCAAGCAACGCCTTACCGATTATGGTAAAAGCAATATAGTAGGCTTGCAAGGTGCCTTATGGGCCGAAACAGTGAAAGGCCCCGAAAGAATGGATTACATGATTTTCCCGAGGCTGCTTGGCCTGGCTGAACGTGCCTGGGCGCAAGACCCGGCATGGGCCACCGAAAAAGACCCTGTAAAAAGCAAAGAGGCATACCAGGTAGCCTGGTCAAACTTTTTGAATGTGTTGGGCAAACGAGAACTGCCACGTTTATCCTATTACAACGGTGGCTACGATTATCGTGTGCCTAAGCCAGGGATCAGCCTGCAGGATGGTAAATACTTGAGCAATGTGGAGTTCCCGGGTTTAACTATCCGGTATACAACCAATGGTAAAGATCCTGACGCTGGCAGTAAGGTTTACACTGGCCCTGTTAACTACAATGGCGGCGTTATCAAATTCCGCGCTTTTGATCCGAAAGGCAAGGGAAGCAATATAGCTGAAGGAGGTAATAACAATTTGAATCCGTAGTTTCAGTTTGCAGGTCGCAAGCTAAAAAAGTCCGGTGTTTACTTCGTAAAACACCGGACTTTTTTATTTACAAATGCCGCCGCTCGGCTCCTGCCGTGTGGCAACTATTCTACGGCCTCTGGCCGCCGTAAACAAGCATGGCGAACACAGGCCAGAGGCCTGGAAATAATCGACACTCGGCTGGAGCCGAGCGTCGGCGTATTTTGGCCTTTACTTACTATGATCTATGAACCATCAACTATTAACCATCTAATACATAAAATTCATCCCAACCGAGTAATTCCTCAGCGGAGCCGCATTATAATATCGGTTACCTACAGCATTCAAATCATTACCAAGGCTATATTTCTGATTCAGTAAATTATCCGCGGCAGCAAATATTTCAAAACGGATTTTACGGCCAATGGTTGGCTGATAGCTAACGCGGGACTGCAACAGGTTATATTTTGGCGCATATATGGTGCTTGCATCGTTCAGCGGAATTTTTGAAGTAAAGGTATGCTGAACAAATAATGCAATACTTTCAGGGAACCTGATCTGCAGGCTGCTTACAAATACGTTTTTAGGTACGCCGGTTAGCCTGTTACCCGAATAATTGGCATTGGTAACCATATAATCCCTAAACCGGAAATGACTGTACGTAAAAGATTCGTTGAGTTGTAGCCCGCGAATGAAGTTATACCTGTTTGGGCGAATAATCCAATAGTATAATGACGCTTCGGTGCCTAACTGGTTGGTACCACCGGCGTTGATGTAATGCTCGGTTTCATTAGCATTTAGGCGGCGTACTATGGCATTGATTAAGCGATAGTAGTAAACAGATGCATCAAGCATAAAAGTTTCTGTCGCTGTTGCGCAGGCGGAAGCCAGTTTCGTAGTTCCAGCCGTATTGGGCCTGCAGGCTGGTGTTTACAATATTGTCAGTTGGCCGTACCTCGGCAGTTGTAGGACTTGAATAACCGCGACTTACACTTGCCCGCCACGCCAATGCGTTAATGAACTGGTATGATAAAGCCAGCCTCGGCATCAATTGCGCGCTAAAGTTTCGGTTAGTAAAGTTGTTTTGATTAAGCGGATACAGGTTTTTAAAATCATAACCATAATCGTTTAAGCTTACCGCGGCTTCAATATGCAGGCGTTTATACACATCGGCAGCATAACGGGCAAATACAAAATGCTGGTTGGTGTGGATATAATCAACGGTTTGGGTGGTATCTTTTACCCCCTTTTTATTACCATAATTGGCAATGTGCGAGTTGGTTTGCTGCCATTCAAAACCGAGGTCAACTTTCCAGTTTAAATTGGGTTTCTTATCGCCGGTTAGTTCAAAATAGGTGCGGAAGCCATAGGTATTTTCACTGCGTTGTTCATAGTTGGTGATAAACGGATTGGCAAAATCAACGTGATTGCCAAACACAGCCAGCACGTTGCGGATGTGGTCGTTAAAATGATATTCGTTGGTTAAGCCGCCTAAATACATTTTGGTAGTAATACCTATGCGTTGCTGAATAGCCCCTGGCAAAGTTGCCGTAGGCTGGCGGGCTAATCTCGGATTGACGGTATACTGGGCCAGGTTTAAGCCACCCGGTGTTTGATAGGCCAAATCGGAATAAATGCCCAATGCTTTTAAGGTGTTTTTGCCGCTGTAGTTCCAGCTATCGGCCAGTTGCAGGTAGTTGCGGTGGGTATCGCTGTTTTGCCTGTAGCCATGATAGGTTTGAAAGCTTTGGTTAATGTTGAGCAGGTAATTGGTAGTTTTTAATTGTACTGCTGCTTTTTCATGAAACAACCCGTATGAACCGCCATTTATCCCGGCCGAAATATAGGTACTGTCGTTATACCGGTTAAGCGGACTAAGAATGACTACCCCGCCTGAGTTTGCCCCAAATAAGCTGCCATCCGGGCCCTTTAATATTTCAACCTTTTGTATGGCCGCTATATCAATGGCATTTAAATAACTGTTGCCGCCAGCGTCGGTAAGCGGGATATCGTCAAAATAGATCTTTACGTCCCTCACGCCAAAAGGCGAACGTAATAAACTGCCCCTGATGGATAAACGATAACTGCCTGGCGAACGCTCCTCGGTACGTACCCCCGGAACCGTATTTAAGGCGTTTACAAATGAATTATCAGGCTGGATCCTGAGCTGGGCTGCATTAAGCACACTTACCGACGCCGGTACGCTTATCACAGGCTGATCGCTCAGGTAACCTTTGATGATCACCGGTTTAAGCTCGGTGGTATCTCTGTTAGGCTTGATCTTATTTTGTGCGTGGGTTACAGTAAAAGCTGCAAGTATAAGAGTTATAAGAGTAAAGCGTTTTAGCATAGATTGACAATCAGGGATGACCCTCAAAAATAGTTGTTTATACTTGTAAAAGGATATTGCAGATTTGTAAATATCTTGATGTTGTGAGTGGGCGGCGCTGAAACTTACGAAGTTTTGAAAACTTCGTGAGTTTGGGCTTGGGTCAATGCCGCCCTTTTACTTTTGTCCCCTAATCTCAGGGACTGTTTAAAAACGGGAAATATTCATAGCCGTTGGTTTTAACCAACGGAAAAAAAGCTGAAAAGTCTTGGCTTTAGCCCAATTGTGCAAAAGAATTTTGGCTGAAGCCCCCTTATTATTACTCATTATTCCGTTGGTTAAAACCAACGGCTATGATTCCAATATGATACATAAATAATTCGAATCAAATTTAAACAGCTTCTTAGGGGTGAGAAACAAACATAAAAGCCTTAACAAATTGATTTTGCTAAGGCCTTACAGTCAATGACTTCAATAATATAATTAGATCTTTCCAAAAATCTCCGCGAGCTTATTCTCCAGATCTTCACCCCGCAGGTTTTTTCCTATGATCTTTCCGTTAGGATCTAACAAAAAGTTTTGAGGAATTCCGCGTACTGCATACAGATCGGCTGCTTTACTGTCCCAAAACTTAAGGTCGGATACATGGTTCCAGGTGAGGCCATCTTTGTGAATAGCTGCCAGCCATTTATCTTTCGCATTCGGCCTGTCGAGCGACACGCCAAGTATGGTAAAGTTTTTGCCTTTATAAGCGTTGTAAGCCTTTACCACATTAGGGTTTTCGCGACGGCAAGGGCCGCACCATGATGCCCAAAAATCTATCAGTACATATTTACCACGAAATGATGACAGGCTAACCATTTTACCCGCAGTATCAGCTTCGGCAAATTCGGGTGCGGTTGCACCTAATGCCACAGCTTTTAATTTTGGCAGGCGTTCGGCAAATTTCTTACCTGCTTCCGTTGCTTTAATAGCAGGACTGAAGCTGTTGAACAATGGGGCAATATCTACGTAATCGGCACTGTAGGCATATGATTCAAGCGCGTTAAGGCTTACGTATGAATCGGGGTTTTCCTGGATAAACTTTTTATTTACCTGCGCGTCCTGGTCGTCGATCTTTTTTCTTCGGCATTTAGTTCGGCCATTTGCTCCGGCGTGGCGGTTTTACGTTTTGCGGAAAGCGCCTCATAGGCATCATTAATCGGTTTTTCGGCCAGGTTATATTTTTCGTTATCGTTATTGGTTTTGGTACCTTCTATTTTGGCATCAGCAATTTTATCAGGGGCGCTTACGTTGATGGTACCTGGTTCAAGGTAAATGGAACGATAATCTTCTGAGCTATGCAGACCGGTACCTTTGGGGTTAAACAAAATATAACCGCTTACAGGTGTTGTTGTGCTTGTTTTACCGGTAAATTTAAAGGCTCCTCCGTTCAATACTGCCGAATCGACAACCGTTTTTCCATCTTTACGATATTGCACATAGACTTTCGCCGGTGCGTTATAGTCGCCAATTTTACCTTGCACAGTATATTGGGCATCCTGGGCAAAAGCTAAAGCAGGGGCGCTTGCAATTGCTGTTAAAGCTATTTTTTTAATTGAGGTCAAGTTCATATCGCAATATAATAAAATTAGCCGGGTATTAAATATCCGGCTAATTCAACGGTGAATATGACATATTAATTAATATTGCCCTGGCAGGGGCCATATTATCAATTAATTGTATTTTCCAAATAGCTGTTCCAGTTTGGCATCAAGATCTTCGCCGCGCAGATTTTTTGCAATGATTTTTCCCTGCGGATCGATCAGGAAGTTTTGAGGGATAGATGTTACTGAATATAACGCCGCTGCCTGGTTGTTCCAGAATTTAAGATCAGATAATTGCGTCCATTCCAATCCGTCGCTTTTAATGGCAGCAAGCCATGCCGATTTGCCGTCGGGCCTATCCAACGAAACCCCAACTACCGTAAAGTTTTTGTTTTTGAACCTTGCATAGTTACGTACCACGTTCGGGTTTTCCTGGCGGCAGGGACCGCACCATGATGCCCAAAAATCAAGTAACACATACTTGCCCCTGAACGACGATAGCTTTACAGGTGTTCCGTTAACGTCGTTTTGTATAAAATCAGGAGCTTCGGAGCCAATAGCCGTAACTTTTAGGGCGTCGAGCTGCACCTTCATCATTTTACCGGCTTCGGTATCTTTGATTTTTTGAGATAACGAATTGTATAATGGCTCAACTTCGCTAAGGTCGGGAGCAGGACCACTTACCGAGGTTAGTGCAAGTAAGCTCAAATAACTATCGGGGTTAGCTGCAATAAAGCTTTTCAAGGTTGTTTTTTGCTCTGTTTGCAGGGCTTTATACCTTGCCTGCATGGCACTCCTGAAAGCTGCCGATTTTTGCTGCTCCGGCGTTGCTGCCTTAGCCTCAGCCATCAGTTTTTCTCCTTTTTGATTGATGGCTTTTAACTGAGCCTGGAGTTTTACATTATCTGTATTAAGTTGCGAACCTGTGATCTGCGCTTTATCTATCGAATCTTTACTGGTGATGGTAATGGTACCTTTTTCCAGGAAAAAATCTATGTCGTCGGCCGTCTTTGAAATCAGGCTGCCGTTATCGGCATATTTATAGTTACCATCGATAAATTTTTCGAGGGGTAAACCCTTATAGTTAACAGCTAATGTGGCATTAACGGGGTTAAATATCGTGCCGGTAAATGAAAATGCACCGTTAACCACATTGGCCGAATCGGTAACATTATTAGCACCCAGTTGGTACGATAAATATACTTTGGCGGGTGTGGTGACATTGCCTAATTTACCATTAATAACAAAGGTGTCTGTAGCCTGTGCAAGCGCAGTTACCGGCAGCATGGCGGCTATGTAAAAAAATAATTTCTTCATTAAAATATATAAAAACTCTACGCTGCTAACGTCTGAGCAAGGGTTAAAATTGTGAATATCAGTTTAATTTTTGATATGTGCGCCACCAAAGGTCCGGTAATTCGCCGGATGTTGCTGTTTTGTAATCGGCATAGCTGCAGGGTACCAAATGAAAACGTTCGTTTGGAGAACCTGCCGACGGGTAGGGCACCTGCATCCACCAGCGGTCGGATTTTTTACTTTTTACAAATATTACTTCCTGGTCGTCGTGGGTTAAGCTAGTTTTATAAATAAGGTATTGGGATTTAGGGTTAAGCGGAAAATCGCGCTTGCGATTGTAAAAACCGTCAATAAAATACCAGATCATTTGCGCCAGCTGCCAGGCGGTTTGCCCGTTACTGTCAAAAGCCGGGTTAAATTCATAAAAACCTATCGAAGTAAGTTTATCATTAAAACCCGCGTAACGGCAGAGCTGGCAGGCTTCTTCGCCATAAAAACCATTTGGCGTGGCATTGGCATTCCCCATGGCATCGGCAGCCCGGATAGCACCGATATCGAAGCTCACCATGCTGGCATTACGGATGGCAGGTTCAGTAACAGCAATATTGCCGCTCAGTTCGCCTAAACGGTGTACATCAAAATAAAGTTTGTCCATTACCCGCAGGCTGTCCTGGCTTACAAAATAGGTTTGGTAGCCAAGGTTGCTGAAGTTGAACAGGTAATTGGGATCATGCAGGAATATTTTGTTGAGATAGGAAGCAGAAGTAGTTTCAATACTTTCGCCGTGATTATCTTCATCCAAATCAAAATGCGAATCGATTACCACCAGGTCAACTTTCTGTTCAAGCTCCTCATAACCCAGGTACTGGGCGTAAGTAAGATCCTGTCCCCCGCCTAAAATAACGGGGATGATGTCTTTTTTGATCAGTTCGCTCACTACCGTTTTAACAGCGAAGTAGGTGTCTGTTACCTTTTCGCCGGCACGGATATTGCCCAGGTCGGCAATTTTTACAGAATAGCCGCCTTCGTTTAACTGGTATAATTTTTCGCGGATGTAATCAGGGCCAAGTGAACAACCGGGGTTGCCAATTGCATTACGATCATCCATAACACCAATAATAGCGATATCAGTTTTCTCTTCCAAATCAGGAAAATCGACAGAATAATGCACAATTTTATCGCCAAGCTGGCTGGTATAATAGCCTTTTTTAGGAGCTATCTTTTTAAGATCAATCGGCGTAAAAAAATCAGCTAATGACATAATTATTTAATGTGCAGATTTCAGATGTGCAAATGTGCAGATTTTTTAGCCTAAAGCTTAAGGCTAAAAGCAGAAAGCTTTTCTTACCATGTTGCTTAAGTTTAAAAAAGAAAGCTTTAGGCCTTAGGCTTTCTGCTTTGAGCTAAAAAATAATCACATTTGCATCATGATCTTAATAACAGGCGCAACTGGTTTTCTCGGGGCCGAACTGGCAAAACTATTGGTTACCACTACCGGGCAGCGAATCCGCTGCACCAAAAGGGCAAGTTCAGTTATCCCAAGATTACTGTTGCCATACCAGGGAAACATCGACTGGGTTGACGCCGATATAATGGATATTTTTGCATTAGCCGATGCTCTTGATGGCGTTACCCAAGTTTACCATTGTGCCGCCTGGGTATCATTAAAGCAGGCGGATAAAAAGCCGATGATCAGTACCAATGTTACCGGGACTGCCAATTTGGTTAACCTTTGCAACGAGCGCGGTATAAGAATGGTACATGTAAGCTCAATTGCTGCCATTGGTGCCGCAAAACCAGGGGAGTTAATTACAGAGAACCACCACCTTGAACAGTCAACAGAAAATGATGGCTATGCCATATCCAAATTAGAGAGTGAGATGGAGGTTTGGCGTGGAATAGCCGAAGGTTTGGACGCTGTTATTGTTAATCCCTCTTTGATAATTGGCGCGAGTGCCGGCACCCAGGGCAGCGGCGCTTTATTCAACACGGTACGTAAGGGGCTCAAATTTTATACTTCGGGCACTATAGGTTTTGTTGATGTAGAAGATGTTGCCAAATTCATGGTAGGCTTAATGAACAGTGATATCACTGCCGAACGTTATATCATCAGTGCCGAAAACCGCGATTATAAAGGTATGGTTACCGAGATAGCAAAAGGTTTCGGCATCAAGCCACCCGCTATTTTTGCTAAACCCTGGATGATGGAACTGGCCTGGCGCGGGGCCGCTTTTGTTTCGGCTATAACCGGTGGTGTTCCGGCTATAGATAAAACATCGGCACAAGCGGCTTCATTAACCCGCGAGTTTGATAATTCAAAAATTAAAAAGGCTATTGGGTTTGAGTTTAAGCCCATCAGTAAAACGATAGGGGAAATTTGTGAGGCGTTAAAATAATAAGAGGTTAAACCGATAACTCTTCTGCTCTGGCAATAAATAAATCATATTCCATTTGCAATCCTAACCAGTAATGGGAACTGATCCCTAAAAACTTTTCAAGCCTTACGGCGAGCTTTGCAGAAATATTTCTTTTGCCCGCAAAAATTTCACTTAAATGGTGCGGCAAAATATGGAGGGCTTTAGCTACATCCTTTTTAAGGATTGCCCTTTCTTCAATTTCTTCCTGCAAAAATTCGCCCGGATGAAATGCTTCTATTTCAATTTCCTTACCATTATGATCTAATACCTGATTATTCATAGTAAGTATAAAGGGCTCCTGGCCCGAGTTTTATGAGTAGTGGTTGTTGATCTCTTCAATGCAAATAATCTCTAACCTGCTGATCTCGTTGTTTTCAATCCGAAATATTAAACGGTAAGATATATTCAATCGTATTGAATACTTTCCTTCATATTTCTTTCCTTTTAGTTTTTCAAAGTGTAAGCTTTTAATCATCCTCAAATCAGCAGTGCTTTTTGCCTGTTTGATTTGATACAGTCGTTTTCTAAAAGCTTTGATCACTTCGTCCGGAAAAGGTGATTTTCCGGCAACTTTATTGTAATTGGCCACTTCGCCCAGAAAGTGATCTTCAATTATTACTTCCATTGCTATGGTTGTTTAAATATAAATGATTTAGGAGATTTCATTTGAGAGGTTTTGAGTATTAACTGAATTGTTAATAATGTCAAATATATCTTAAAGAAACCATATTACCAAAAAAAGGTTATTTTATTTAAACTACAAACTCTCTATACTTCCTCAGCAAATTTTTTCGCACCTTTGCAGCCAAGATGGAACAGTACTTTATTATTGATTTCGATAGCACCTTTACACAGGTTGAGGCCCTTGATGAACTGGCCCGGATCTCTCTAAAAAATCGCCCCGACCGCGAAGATATCTACAAACAGATAGAAGATTTGACCAATGCATCGATGGAAGGTAAACTATCGTTTACCGAAAGTTTAGAGCGCAGGGTAAAATTGCTCAACGCCAATCGCGATCATTTAAAGCAACTGATCAGCCATCTTAAAAAGAAAGTTTCTACCTCTTTTTCGCGGAATACTATCTTCTTTAAAAATCACCAGGACGAGGTTTTGATCGTATCCGGTGGGTTCAAAGAGTTCATTACCCCGGTAGTTACCGAGTATCATATCAAAAAAGAAAATATCTACGCCAACACTTTCGTGTTTGACGAGGAAGGCAATATTATAGGTTACGACCGCGAAAATCCGCTTTCGCAGGAGGGCGGTAAGGTAAAGCTGCTGAAAGAGCTTCAGTTACCGGGCGATATTTATGGTATCGGTGATGGTTATTCTGATTTCCAGTTAAAGGAATCGGGCATGATCAAAAAGTTTTTCGCTTTTACCGAAAACATCGAACGTAAATCAGTAGCCGAAAAGGCCGACCATATTACCCCAAGCTTTGACGAGTTCCTCTATCTGAATAAACTGCCGCGTGCCATCTCCTACCCTAAAAACCGTATTAAATGTTTGGTTGTGGGCAATGTGGATGAGGATGCCTTAGACCAGCTTAAAAAGAGGGTTACAACATGCGCCACCGCGACGATGTTGAAGAAAAATATCTTGAAGAAGCCGGTGTGTTATTTTGCGACGAAGAACATCAGCCAAGTGCCGAACAAGTTCAAAATGCAGGCAGGTTAAAGGTGATTGGTATTTTTGGCAAATGTAACCGCAAGCTGGCCGATGCTGCTGCCGAAAACGGGATCATCATTTTTGACGACCCAAGGCATAACCCGCACAGTACTGACTTTTTACCCAAAAGGGTGATGGCTTTCATGAATGAAGGTAAAACACATACCAGTTGCAATTTCCCCGATCTGCAGCCGCCGCGTGTTAACAATGCCCACCGTTTAATTCATATCCATAAAAACGTACCGGGGATACTGGCTAAAATTAACGATGTATTTGCCCGCCATAATATTAACATTGTGGGTGAATTCCTGGTTACCAACCCGCAAATAGGGTATGTAATTACCGACGTTAATACAGGCTATGATACTGAAGTGTTGAACGAGTTAAAAGCGATTGAGCATACCATTAAGTTCAGGCTTTTATATTAATTTTTCGCTTCAATATAAGGCACAACCAATACAGGGATCAATGATTTGTTGACCACCTGCTCGGCAACGTTGCCTAAAAAGAATTTATCGATACCGGTACGGCGGTGAGTGCCTAAAACTATCAGGTCGGCATTAAATTCTTTACCGCATTCAATAATACCCTCGGCTGTTGAACCGTATTGGGTGAAATGAGCTATTTCCAGTCCTTCACCCCATTCTTTTGCCGTCTGATCCAGCAATGCGGCAGAGCGCTCGGTCTGCAATGTTTCTAATTCTGTGCCTGGCAAATTTATATTAGGATCAAATGGCATCCCTCCTAATAAACCGTCCTGGGTATCGGTGGGAACAATGATGGGTTCAACGATGTGTACCAAACCAACTTCGGCACTATAGGTATGGGCTATATCAAAAGCGTAGGCCGCTGCATAACGTGAAAATTCGCTTTCATCAATACCGATGAGTATCTTCCTGATCTTCATAATAATATTTATAAGGCTTGTATCCATTATAACAACCTAATACAGATATGTTTTAGCAGTATACTATTTTATTACCTTTGAAGTATGCATTTCTCTACCGAAATTGAAGACCGGCTAAATCAACTGCAGGAAAAGTACGAAGCTATGGGCCAGGATATGAACTCATACCTTGATGGCCTGCTTTATGCAGATTTTTTAACCTACTGGGATTATATCCACCTGGATACCCTGTTGAGCTTACAAAACCCTAAAACCCCTTTTCCCGACGAGGAGATCTTTATCATTTATCACCAGATAACTGAATTGTATTTTAAGCTGGCCCTGCATGAGTGCAAACAAATTGCCGAAGCAACGCCGCTGACAGCCGAGTTTTTTACAGCGCGGTTAAAAAGGATCAACAGGTATTTTGGTGCCTTAACCCACTCGTTCGAAATCATGGTTGACGGCATGGAAAAAGAGCAGTTCCTGAAATTCAGGATGTCGTTGCTGCCGGCAAGCGGTTTTCAGTCGGGCCAGTACCGGATGATCGAGATCTACGCTACGGATTTTATAAACCTGGTTGCTAAAGATAAACGTGAGGAACTGCAGCATGCAACTATTGAAGCGCAATTTGAATACCTGTACTGGAAGTTTGGCGCTACCGAACTTTCCACCGGTAAAAAGACTTTGACGCTGAAACAGTTCGAAAAAAATATTCAAAAACATTTATTGAACTGGGCAAAGCTGCCGTTAAGCACAATTTTAATACACTGGCAAAAAAGTTTGAAACATCATCAGAACTGACTCCTGAATTGCGTAACGAATTGCGCCAGCTGGATATCAATGTCAATGTAAACTGGCCGCTTTCACATTATAAATCGGCGGTGCGTTACCTTAATCGTGAGCCGGAGGATATTAAGGCAACAGGCGGCACTAACTGGCAAAAGTACCTGCCGCCGCGTTTTCAAAAGCGAATCTTTTACCCCTGGGTATGGAGCGAAGAGGAAAAAGAGAACTGGGGTAAGGCCTGGGTTGATGATGTGCTGAGTAGTAATTGAACCTGGCAATCATATTGTCAAAATGATATTTTTATGTGTGATAATCACCATTTAACTATGCAAATTTTTGGCGCAGGCCATAAAAATGCCTAACTTGCCATTTTCTATAATTTATTAATTTTTAATGCCATGACCGAGACATTGGACATCAAGATCAGCAGGACAACTGCTTCCCGTTTGCAGCAAACGGACTTTGACAACTTACCTTTTGGAAAAACTTTTTCTGACCACATGTTTGTGGCCGATTACGCGGACGGTGAATGGAAAGATCTCTCGGTCATTCCCTACGGCGAAATTGGTCTAAGCCCTGCAATTTCAGCACTTCATTACGGACAAGCGTTTTTTGAAGGACTGAAAGCCTATAAACATGCTGATGGAAAAATTACCGTTTTCCGCCCGGATAAAAATGCTATCCGTTTCAACAAATCGGCCGAGCGCCTTTGCATGCCAACCCTGCCCGAAGAGATCTTTTTGCAAAGTATAGCTACTCTGGTTGACCTTGACCGCGACTGGGTACCTTCAAAGCCAAACCATGCTTTGTATATCCGTCCGTTCATGTTCGCTACTGATCCGTACCTGGGGGTAACACCGTCTTCAACTTATAAATACATGGTATTGATTGGCCCCGTTGGCCCGTACTTTTCAAAACCATTGCGTGTTAAAATTGAAACACACTATACCCGCGCTGCCGAAGGCGGTATGGGTTATGCCAAAGCTGCCGGTAACTACGGAAGCTCCATGCTGCCGGCCCGCAAAGCAACTGAAGAAGGTTTTGATCAACTGATTTGGACTGATGCCAAAGAGCATAAGTTTATTGAAGAAATGGGCGCTGCTAACGCGATGTTCCTGCTGGATGGTAAACTGATCACAGCCGAAGCAAAAGATACGATATTAGATGGTGTAACCCGCGATACCGTTATAGCTTTAGCCAAAGAGTGGGGTATCACTGTTGAAGAACGCAAAGTTTCTGTAGCCGAGATTGTTGAAGGTGCTAAAAATGGCAAACTTACCGATGCCTTTGGTGCCGGTACTGCCGCAACTATAGCTCCTGTAGCTTCAATCAGCTACGAAGGCCAGGAGTATTTCCTGAGCGATCCGAAAACACGTGAGTTTTCGAACAAAGTATTTGATACACTGGATGCCATTAAATATGGTAATGTTCCGGATACGCATAACTGGAATTACCTGGTTAGCGAATAATTATCAGTTAACATAAAACACAAAACGCCCCGGAAAATCCGGGGCGTTTTACATTTACAAATCTCTATGTCATTGCGAGCGCAGCGTGGCAATCGCACGTAAGCAAGTCCGCTCTGTATAGCATGCGATTGCCACGCTGCGCTCGCAATGACATGATTTTAGTGATATTCTTAAAAACTACACCCCGAAGCCGGCGTAATCCCTTCTCTATCCATTGTTAACGACGGTTTGCCTTTTTTGAAAGTCACTATCCAGATACTGTCGAAATCACTATCGGGCCATTCCAGGTCTTTAACTTTCATGCCTAAAGCTTTCAGTAAAGGTTTAATTTGATTATGTTCCCATACAATAAGGATGGTGCCTTTTTTTGAGGTAAGCTCTTTAGCGACGCCGTTATCATCCTCTTCTTCAAAATTACTGTTGACGGAGAGATTATATTTTGCAGCAAACGGCGAGATGGTTTGGAACATGCGCACCCTCGCGGTTGATTTACCCTGGTGCATTGCCGGCACATAAATATGATCGGGCAAACCGAATTTGGCTTTTAAAACCTCGGGTAGTTTAAGCGAGCGGTTAAACCCGGCGCATGAAAGGTTATCACCAATATCGGGCTTTTCGGCATGACGAATGAATACCAGTTTCAGGTTTTTGCCCTGGCCGCAGGCGATCAGGCTTGCCCAACCGACTAATAAAAAAATAAAAATGATCTTTTTAGCATGTCGGTTATTTTTTAGCGTGTTATTCTACTGAAACTGTTAAGCCCTCCTGCTGGAGGATCTTCCGGTAGATCTCCATTTCGGTAAAAGAGCCTTCCAGTACGGCGCATTTGCCTTCGTTATGTACTTTCCATGCTATCTTTTCGGCTTGGGGTTCAGAGTAATCCAGGTATTTCATCATGCAGTGGATCACGTGGTCAAAAGTGTTAAAATCATCGTTCCAGAGTATTAAACGATGCATCTCTTTAAGTCCTGCAAGTAACTCTTCGAGGGTAAATGTTTCTTCCTGTACTTCAGTTGGCATACGTAACTACAAATTTACTCAAAAACAATAATAAAAAAGTTAAAATCGTGTTCCATGGTCTTAAAAATCATGTTACACAAAACCCCTAAAAAATTTCACATGAAAAAAGCATCCCCGGCTTTTGTTTTAGCATTAACTGCACAACTTTTGGCATCTCATCATTCATCGGCCCAAAGTACTCAAAACAGCTTACAGGGCCCGCCCGCTAATATTAACATTGATGGCGATCTGAAAGAATGGGGCGACAGCCTGCGTTATTACAACGAAGAGAAGAAGCTGAACTACGCGCTGGCCAATGATAAGGATTACCTGTATGCCGCTATCCGCATTAGCGACAGGCTTGATAAGATGAAAGTGTTAAATGCAGGGATTACACTGAGCATTGATCCTAAAGGGAAAAAGAAAGATAGTTTTATGCTTACTTTTCAGTTGGCAGCCCCGGATGAAAAGCCGGAGTTTGCCAAGCCAAAAGATGATAACGGCGAAATTACCCAAGCCGACCGTGACGAGCTGATGCGCGAGCGGATAACCAAACTGCGATATATTAAAGTTGTTGGATTTAAGGATATTGATGGCGATATGATCACCACATCAAATACCTACGGCATTAAAACAGCGATAAATTACGATGCCAATGGCGATTTGGTTTATGAAGCGGCCATACCCTTAAGTTTTTTCCACGCCGGTAATGATGCTTTTAAAAATGAGTGGGCTTTTAATTTTAAGATCAACGGTTTCCAGCGACCGGCAGGCACAGGTGGGGGCGAGCAAGACGGTGGCAGCTTTGGCGGCGGCGGTGGTCGCGGCGGACGAGGTGGAATGGGCGGAGGCGGCATGGGTGGCAGCCGTGGCGGAAGAGGAGGTCGCGGTGGTATGGGAGGCGCTATGGGCCGCGGTGCGGCGGGCGGTGCAGGCGAAATATCAAAATCTGTTGATTTTTGGGAGAAGTATTATTTGAGCAGTAAATAAGTTTGCTCGCCAAAAATAAAGTCCGAAAGAGATAAACATTAGCATTGCTTAAATCTTTCGGACTTTCTGACTGCGGACTTAATATCATTCCACCTTATACCTATAAACCTGCCTTCCTAAATTACCATCGACATCAATGCCTTCAATAACAATACGGTAAGTGCCCTTTGTATCTGCATTAAAATATTCAAACGTTGCTTTGCCGTCCTTATCTGTAAAAAGACCAGGTTGCCAATATATAGCGTTTCTCAGATCTGTGCCTTCTGTTTCATTAGCTGTGTGCCGGTATTTGGGCGAATAAAATACGCGGGATTTTGAAAATCCTTTAAATGGATAAGTTATGAGGCCGGAGGGAGATTCGCTGGTTACAAAATTGTTATTCCCGCGTTTGGTGGTGATCACCAGGGCACCAGCCCCCACGCTTGAGCCGTAAATCGCTATGCTTGCGCCACTACGCAATACTTCAATACTATAAATATCATTGGCGTTAACGTTATTTAGGGCATAGCCGTTTAAGATATTCCCATCAACAATAACAGACATCTTTCCGCCGCCCCTCGTATTTCGTGGACTACCATCTTTATCATAATAAACACCAAAAACGCGCCCAATGAGGCAGTCAGACAAACGAATGCATCCACTACCAATTTTATCACCCATAATTACCTGGTCAGCATTGCCAGGTCCGTTCAGGTTCTTGGAATAGCTCATGTCCGGTTTTTTGTTAATTCTTTTAGCCGTGATATTTACCTGTTTAAGTACGGTGGTATCTGTGCCTGCTTTGCGTTTGGTAGTTATTACAATGATGGGGGCGGATGCTCTGGGGTCAATGGGTGCGATTATATGAATGCTTTCAATCTCACTGGCTAATAGGCTGCTTAAGATATCAGGTGTGTAACTTATACCATCCACTAATATCCCCTTGGTGGTATCTTGAATAGCTTGAACAGGAGACGCTGCTGGTTTGCGGATATAAGCTGATTTTTGGCCAAAGTAAAGTGGTTCAGTCCAAAACAATGCGTCTCCTAACGAACTGAAGTTTTTATTTCTTAACTTACTCATGTCAAGTTTTCTGTCCTGTATTGTGCCATATCTGTTTAATTCCGCCAAGCTTTTATTTTTTTCACCTTTTATTTTTACCTCCTTAAGCTGCACCCCGTTTTTAAGAGAATCTATCTGTCGTTTTTTCCTGATTTCGGTAGCATTCATTCGCAGAATTACGATTTGCTCCGGTGATAGATCAAGCAAATCGTTATTATCACCCGCGTGCTTAGACTTATTTATTACAGGATAGTCAGGCTGTTTTACATAAATGGATACGTTTTTCCCGTTGTTTTGCTTGCGTGCCCTGAGCACTATTTTTGAAGTGTCGGAAAGATCAAGGTTGCTGAATTTAAAATCACCGTTGGCATCTGTTACGGTATCAATAAATAAATTATCAGCAGTTGATGTGAGGCTTATTTTTCCATTAGATAAAAGCCCTCCTGATGATGATTTCAATGTTCCGGTTAATGTAAGTGCATCTTCGGGCTTGTAAATAACAGCAGGCAGTTTTTCATCTAAAATATTTGCCCAATCAAACCTCCGGTACCCCTGGGTAAGCATTAATATATCAAGATCGGCATTTTTTTTATCGTCGATGTTTGTGAAATAATAATTAGGCTTTTCAATAAAGCCCTTTATATCTGAAGTAAATAACAGATTGTTAATTATTGTAGGCTCTGCGTCTTCTTTAAAGCTAACCCTGCTTTCATTAATTACCGCTACCGAAAATGAGCCTACAACAGCCTTGTTATCGATATCTACAGCTTTAATATCGATAGACATTTTTTGTCGGCCCCGGGCTTTGTCGCCGGCACCACTTATAGCCAGTTTGAGGTTGTCATTACCGCGGATAAAAACTACACGTTCATTTATTGGACTATGATCCGGCCCTAATAAAGCAAGTTGCAATATGCCGGATGGAAACCTATTCTTCTCTACTTTAATTAAAAACGATTGCTCTGATAATTTAAAGGCAGTAGTATAATAAACCTTGCCCGCTACCTGGCCAATCAAATAAAACGTCGAATCACGTTGTTGTGCAAATGTTGGCGCTCCCGGGGTGATCTTTATCCTGAGTGAGTCGGCCATGCTGTTATTGACAGTTAAAACAAGTCCATCATCTTTGGCCAAGGGGAGGTCAGTACTAAATTTGGTGCCGCTTTTATCAGTAATCTGTACTTTATAGTTTTTACCTTTTTGCGGTGTAAGTGCAAACACCCCCATCCCTAAATGCTGTGTGCTAAATTCAGTTACAACGGTTCCCGTATTATCTGTTATGATACCACTTACATCTTCGCCAAGGCCAGCGGCATTTAACACCTTTATGGCTACTTTTGAACGAAGGCCATTAATGAGAAATCCGCCTTCCGGAAAGAATTGAACGTCGGGTTGCGATATTAAATGCTGCTGTGCGGCTTGCCCGGTCAAAATTTCGATCCCTCCAATTTGCAAAGATTGATCATAAAAATAGTCCGTACCTGCGTTTCGCATCCAGTTTGTATACGCCCTAACATGGTAAGTTCCGTCAATGATTGAATTGCCTAATGCGAATTCGCCCCGTGTTGTGCCCGAAGCCAGTTTGAATATTTTACGATTTATTACAGAATCTTTGGGGTTTATAAGTTCCACATACAAAACACTACTTAATGCAGATAGTTGATGTTGCGGGCCGATAACTGTATAGGCTTTAAACCAAATAGTATCACCCGGCAAATAATTAGGTTTATTCAAGTGTAAATAAACTTTTTCAGTTGGATAGGCTGACGACCACTTATTAAGCGAATTAACAGCCTTGTTTAAAAGCAGAGTATTAGTTTGTGCTGTACATGCAAGTCTGTATAATAAAAAAATAGCAAAAAGGGTTATGCGAAAAGGTTTCATAAGGTTTAAGTGTTATTATTCTAATATATTAGTTAATATTAGACTTACACAATATAAATAGATTAATTACACCCTCATTCTATTTTTATTATTCCACCTTATATCTATAAACCTGCCTTCCTAAATTGCCATCGGCATCAATACCTTCAATTATTACACGATATGTACCTTTAGCATCGGCGTTAAAAAAGCTCATAGATGTATTGCCATTCTTATCAGTTAATAAGCCTGGTGCCCAGTAAATGGTGCTGCGAAGGTCCTGCATTTGGGCATTGGTTTTAGGATCATCATATTTAGGCGAATAAAATTCGCGCGCTTTATAATATCCCTTAGGAGCATAGGTGACAATACCCGGCGCGTATTTATTGTAAACACTTTCACCGCCGCGCTTGGTTGTAATAACCAAAAGGCCGCCAGCTCCCCTTGAGCCATAAATTGCAGTGTTGCCAATGCTGCGTAAAACTTCAATAGTGGCAATATCATTTACATTTAAGTTATCCAGGAAATCGCTTCCTACATAGGTTCCATCAAGTACAATTTGCATGGGAGTTCCCGGGCTGCGGGTTGAATAAGGCGTGCCGTTACGAAAAATCACACCGGTTAATCTGCCTTGTAAAATCTGGGATAGCATTCCACCCCCGTACATCAGATTTTTGCTGGTAAGTGTTTGATCTGCATTGCCGGGTCCATTAAGGTTAGAAGAGTTTTTAAATGGGTTTTCCCGCTTTTCGCGGATCACTACTTCCTTTAATACGATAGTGTGGTTCCCAATACCGTATTTTACCTGCTCGTCATAAAGCTTTTTACTGTTCAACAGATAGGCCGATGCGCCATCGTTGATGTTGACCTGGATATCGGGTGCGTTTTTATTTGGCCCAACGGGTTGCGGGGTGACATTGTCAAGCGTGATGTCGAGATTTTTGCGGTCTTTAGCAGTGCGCGCCTGGATCACAAACTTGATACTATCCCTAAAAACAAGGTCTTTAAAAGTAAACTTACCTTCGGCATCAGCCACGGTATCAATAATAAAAGTTCCTCCCGATGTTGAAAAAAGGGTAACCTTGCCATTAGGTACAGGCTTGCCACCAAAAGTTTTGAGGTGCCCGGTTACTTCCAGAGATTTTTCGGGCTTGAAGACTATTGGGGTAAATTTATCAGCAAGCAGTTGTTTCCATTCAAAGCGATGGTAGCCCTGGGTAAGCATCAGTGCATCAAGGTTGTCCTTGGTTTCGTTACTTACATTAGTAAAGTAATAGTTCGGTTTTTCAATATACCCTTTCAGATCGGAGGTGAGCAGCAGTGTTGAAAATATAGAACTTTCATTTGTTTCATCAGTAGTAACTTTTGATTCATCAATAACCGATGCCGAAAAACTACCCACAACGGGTTTATCCTCACTGTTTTTAGCGTTGAGATTAATAGTAACTTTTTCGCGGGGTTTATAGTTCTGTTTTTCGGAACTAACGGCAAGCTTAAGCTGATCTGAGTTTTGAACAAAGATGAGGCGCTCGTTCAAAGGCTCACCGGTTGCCGAAAACAGCGTGAACTGTATAATGCCCGATGGGAATTTATTTTTAGGGATGGCAGCCGAAAAGGATGTTGCCCCATCCTTACTTTTGCCCGCATAACAAAGCTCGCCGCCAGATTGCGCTATCAGCGTTAAACCCGATAATGAAGCTGTGCCGTTACCGGTGCTTTTACCGGGAACGATGGATACAAACACCTTATCGTCGCGCATGCTGTTGACACTTAATACATAGCCATTATCAACTGCTTTGGGCAAATCGAAAACACCTTCAGAGCCATCAGCATAAGTGATGTGCGCTTTATAGTTTTTACCACTTTCAGGCTCAAAGGTAATAGTACCCATGCCAAAATGACTCTCGCCCAATGGCGCAACCTGGTTGTTTTGATCGTCGGCAATAAAGCCTTTAATATCAACCCCTAACCCGTCGGCACCAACAGCTTTAAAAGCTACTTTTTCAAAAACACCATTAATTAAATTTCCGCTCTCCGGAAAAAACTGAACATCGACCTTGTTTGATAGCGTTTTTATAAGTACGGCTTTGGCTATAGTATGCTTTTCATCCAATTTAACCTCGGTATTGATATGGCCGGATGTTATTGAAACTGCCTGACCCGTTGTGAAGCTGACTGTGAGGTTCCCTTTATCATCAGTTACACCTTTCCCCCGGGCGATTGATTTCCCGTTTATTTCAACTTCATAGCTTACTGGTTTATTAACATAGGCTATACCGTTGAGGTCTGTGTATGTAGTAATAGCAGTTACTTTTTGTTTGTCGTTTAAGGTGCTGTAGGCATAGGCGGTTTTGGTGAAAACCTTGTTACTGATTCCGTTTACCACAGTGATGGTTTTATTGAAGAAATAGGCCTCTCCTTCGTTTCGCATCCAGTTGGTATAAGCGCGAATGCGGTAATTTCCTTCAGTCATACTATCGGCCAAAGCAAAATCGCCCGCGGCCAGGCCAGCTGTTAACGGCAGTTTAAGGCTGCGTTTTACCGAATCGTTATCATCAATAAGGTCAACATTCAGGGTTTCGCTATAAGCCGAAAGCTTATGCTCACTGCCTATAGTAACATAGGCTTTAAACCAGATATCCTCGCCAATTGCATAATAGGGCTTATCAAAGTGCAGGTAAACTTTTTCCTGCGGATGATCGGTACGCCATTTATCAAGCTGGGCAATGATTTTTGTTACCAGTTCATCATCGGGTTTTATAAAAGCTAAGGTAGCACCGGCAATTAAGGTGATCAGGATTCCAACTGATAGGCGTTTTAGGTTCATAGAAAGATAAATCTTGAACTACCAAGATACGCAAAAAAGTACCAAGTCGTATTAAGTCTGAAGTTCGAAGTCTTTAGTCGAAAATCTGACTTTATTTTCTATACTGAATACTTAAGACTACCAACTTGAGACACTCAACTTAATACTTGTTGCTTAAGCCTACCACTTATTCTTCCACATCATGCTTTCAACAGGGCGTGTAGTAGGGTTGTTGTATTTGGCGTTGGCTTTACTGTTGTACAGTGTTTCAATCTCGCCCTCAACTACAAAATAAATAAGCTGACCAATGGGCATGCCGGCGTAAATGCGCACAGGCTGGGCACATGAAATTTCAAGTGTCCAGGTATTGCAGAAACCAACATCACCTTTACCCGCTGTTGCGTGAATATCGATACCTAAACGCCCTGTGCTTGATTTGCCCTCTAAAAACGGAACATGCCGGTGTGTTTCGGTGTACTCCATTGTTACGCCCAGGTAAAGGGTATTGGGCTGAAGCACAAAGCCATCCTTCGGAATTTCAAAGCCATCTATCTCATTATGAACTTTGGCATCAAGCACCCGGCTACGGTAAGTAGCTAAATATTTGCCCAAATGAACGTCGTACGAGTTAGTGCCCAGGTATTCGCGGTTAAATGGTTCAATAATAATATGGCCTTGTTCAATTTCTTCGAGGATGCGCTTATCAGATAGTATCATACAGGCAGGTTATTGCTGGCGCTAAATTATGAAAATTAGCCTAATCGGCGCCGGCTTTTATAAACAATATTGGCCGGCAAAATGCGTTCAGATAGCGCAGAAACAACTCCTAAACCTGATATGGTTCAGCCGATTACGAATATGTAGCTGCGCTGATATTATTTAATTTTTTTGACATATGTTTGCAACCTATTTTGCAATTTTACTTTTATGGCGATAGCATACAGGCAGCGTATTGATGATGACACCGAGTTTGCACTCTGGCGTATCGAGGAGGAGGCTACAGACCTGTACAGCCAGTTACAGCTTGATCAGCAGGAAAAGGATTTTGTAGAAAGCCTGAGCAATGGCAAGCGCCACCTGCACTGGCTGGGTACCCGCGTGCTGCTGCGTAAAATGCTCCGTACCGATGAGTATATTGACTGTAAAGTTGATGAGCATGGCAAGCCTTACCTGGTAAACCTCCCTTACCATATCTCCTTAAGTCATTCGTTTGATTATGCCGCTGTGATGATCAGCAAAACATATAAGGTTGGGATTGATATTGAGCAGATTAAGCAAAAAGTTGAGCGCATTGCCAACAAGTTTATGCGTAAGGAAGAGTTGAAATTTATAAATGGCCCGCAAAAAATTGAACAACTATATGTTTGCTGGTGCGCCAAGGAGGCTGTTTATAAATGTAACGGGCAAAAAGAGGTTTCATTTGCCGATAACATTTTTTGGAGCCTTTCCAGTTTGAGCATCATGGCGTGGTAAATGCGCAATTAAATAAAAAAGATACCACCATTGATTATACAGTAGGCTATCTGCAATATGAAGATTATATGATAGGCTACGTAAAGGGCGAATGATGAAAAACAAGAAAGTATTTTTTCAGGATTGGGGCCTGGTTGATTACCAGCAGGCCTGGGATAAACAGGAAACCCTTTTTAGTGAAACGGTTAAAACTAAAATAGACAACCGTAATCGTGAAACGGCTTACGAAGCAGCTGCTAAAAACGCAGGGACTGCTGTAGCCTACGATACTATCGAAGCCGACGAGAACTTTTAATTACCTGGTTTTTTGCGAGCACTCGCACGTGTATACCCTTGGTAAAAGCGGCAAGCCCGAGCATCTATTGTTAGATGAGGCAGGCTTGAAAGAAAAACAGGCTGTTTATTATCCGATAAACAGGGGCGGTGATATTACCTATCATGGGCCGGGGCAAATTGTATCATACCCGATACTCGACCTTGATAATTTTTTTACTGATATACACCTGTACCTGCGTACGCTGGAAGAAGCAGTGATCCTTACCCTCGCCGATTTTGGCTTGCAGGCCGGTCGTTATGAAGGTTATACCGGCGTATGGTTTGATGCCGATAATGACAAAGCCCGTAAAATATGCGCCATGGGCGTACGCTGCAGTCGCTGGGTTACTATGCACGGCCTCGCGCTTAATGTAAATACCGATCTGAGCTATTTTAAAAACATAGTGCCCTGCGGTATTGACGATAAGGCTGTTACCTCCATGCAGCAGGAACTTGGGCATGAGGTTGATATTAATGAAGTAAAAAAATCCTTATACATCATATTTCCGTACTTTTTGGTATGGAGATATTATAATGAAGGGAATAATTTTCAGTTTACTCACAGCAATTACATTATCGGCCTGTGCAGGCAAAAACACGCCGGCGCCGGTTAGTTATAATCCCCCGTCAAAACCAGTTACCGTGATAAAGGATACCCTAACATACCTTGCCCTCGGCGATTCCTATACCATAGGCCAGTCTGTGCCCCCTGAACAGGCATTTCCTAATCAACTGGCTAACCAGTTACAAGGCCTCAAAGTAAATACGCCGACTATCATAGCCCGCACCGGCTGGACAACCGATCAACTCATTGAAGCTATTGATCAAAGCAGCATCAAAAGCAATACTTATGATGTAGTCACGCTGCTGATAGGTGTAAATGATCAATACGATGGCTTAAGCCAGGAAAATTACCGCATTAAGTTTGAGCAGGTTTTAAATACGGCCATTAAATTTGCTGGCGGTATCAGCGAGCATGTGTTTGTGCTGTCTATCCCCGACTATGGTGTTACACCTTTTGCTCAAGGGCAGGATGCCGTTATCGGCCCTGAGATAGATCAGTTCAATGATATTAACCGTAAAATAAGTGCTAATGCAAAGGTTAATTATGTTGAAATTACCGGCGTTTCTAAGTTGGCGGCGAATGATCTTACCTTACTGGCGACCGATGGTTTGCATCCATCCGGTAAAATGTATGGAATGTGGGTTGATAAACTGAAGGCGGCAGTAGGGGCTGTTTTTGCTAAAAAATAAGATTTGCTTTTCGGCGACAATTGTCGTAAATTTATTGACAATTTACAGCAAAGGCCATGAGTGCTCCAAAACCCTATAAATTTATTGATGATGACGAGGTTAATTTAACCTTTATGGTAAGGGAAGGAATCTCATTCCCCTATCTTACCAAATTATCAAAACATATTCATTTTAATATAGATGACTGGGCTTCGTACCTTCATCTTTCCGAGCGAACTATTCAACGTTATAAAAAGGAAAACAAAACCTTTGATCCCATATATTCTGAAAAGATAATCATGATCGAATTACTCTATAAAAAGGGTATTGAGGTTTTTGGCGATGAAAATAAGTTTTACGCCTGGATGGATTATAAAAGCATTCCCCTGGGCGGAGTAAGGCCTAAAGAACTTTTGGATACAGCCTTTGGAATCAATATGATCCGCGATGAATTGGGGCGTATTGAACATGGCATACTTGCATGATCGTTTATCGCTTAAGTAAGCAGGCTTACATTCATGACTTGAGCGGCAGGGGGCTGAACTAAACGGCGGTCGTTGGAACAGTAAAGGAACTGCTGTAGTTTATACCTCTTCGTCACGCGCATTGGCTGTACTCGAAGTTGCCGTACATACACCGCTTGGATTTATGCCTTCTGATTATTTTATGGCGACGATTGAGCTGCCTGATAATGCAGATGTTTTTAAGCCCGGCGTTGATCAGTTACCCGAAAAGTGGAATAGCAACCCCCTGATCAAAACAACACAGCAAATTGGTGACGGCTTTGTAAAAGCCAACAAATATTTAGCGCTCCAGGTACCATCGGCCACTATTGCGGGCGATTTTAACTACCTGCTCAACCCTTTACACCCCGATTTTAAAGCCGTAAAAATTATTAATACCGAATTTTTTGAATTTGATTCAAGACTGTTTAATAAGTAAGCAATTAACACTCGGGCAAACTAATCGGGATGTTGATTGCCAATCCGCCATCACTTGTTTCCTTGTATTTCGAGTTCATGTCGAGCGCGGTTTGCCACATGGTTTTTACCACGGCATCAAGGCTTACCTTAGCTTTTTCAGGATTGCTTTGCAGCGCTAATTGTGATGCTGTTATTGCCTTAATGGCCCCCATGGTATTACGTTCAATGCAAGGGACCTGTACCAGCCCGCCGATAGGATCGCAGGTGAGACCGAGGTGATGTTCCATGGCTATTTCGGCAGCCATGAGTACCTGGCGTTGGGTACCGCCCATACATTCGGTCAAAGCAGCCGCGGCCATAGCCGATGATACGCCTATTTCGGCCTGGCAGCCGCCCATAGCTGCCGATATGGTAGCGCCTTTTTTAAAGATACTCCCGATCTCGCTGGCAGTAAATAAAAAGTTGATGATCTTTTGCTCGGTATTGCCATCGCAAAAAGCAATGTAATATTGGAGCACCGCAGGAATAACGCCTGCGGCGCCGTTTGTTGGCGCGGTTACCACACGGCCGAATGAAGCGTTCTCCTCATTAACGGCTAATGCAAAACAGCTTACCCAATCTAAAGTATTTTTAAAGCTGTCGCCTGTATTCCTGATGGCCGCAACCCATTCATCATAATTGCTGTATTTATTATTCCCGATGAGCCTTGCGTTTAATTTTGCGGCGCGCCTTGCCACATTTAACCCGCCAGGCAATTGGCCGGTAGTGTGACATCCCCGGTAAATACACTCTTTTAATGCCTTGAAGATATTCAACGCTCCGGTACGGGTTTCCTGTTCGCTGCGCCAGGCCAGCTCGTTTTCGGCTACCACTTCCGAAATCCGAAGACCTGTTTTGATACACCAGTGCAGCAGATCGGCTGCGGTATCAATCGGGAAGGGAAGGTCAACCTCTGCTTTTGATTGCCCTGAAGCACCTTCCTTCACCACAAAACCACCTCCTATCGAGTAGTATGTTTCAGAAATTGCCTTTCCGGTACTTAAAAATGCCTGGAAAGTTACCGCGTTTGGATGATAAGGTAAGCTTTCGTTAAAAAGGAACAGCAGGTCATCCTCAGCATAAAAACTTAATGGTAAAATACCACCGATGATCAGTTGATGCGAACTTTTGATCTGCTCAATTTTAGGTGTTACCTGGTCCACCTCGAAAGTAACCGGGTCATCGCCGCTTAAACCTAATAATATAGCTATATCCGTACCGTGCCCATGACCTGTTTTGGCTAATGAGCCATATAATAAGATCTTAACCTGCTGCACCATCGGCAGTACCCCCTGTTGTTCAAGCGACTGCACAAACTGCTGAGCGGCGCGCCAAGGGCCAAGCGTATGCGAGCTCGACGGGCCTATGCCTATCTTAAACATATCAAAAACCGAAATCTGTTCTCTTTGCATCAAGTCAAAATTAAGGATAAATTATAATTACAGGTTCCATAATAAATACGTTCTCTTTAATTTTTATTTAAAAAAATTTATATTTTGCAATAAGTTATATAAACGAAAACCTCAACTTAAACACTTAAAATGGAAAATTACCCTTCGCCCGGATTGGGCAGCATTCCCACTGTAGCCATCGTAATTTATTTGGCTATACTTATTTTAACAGCAGCAGGAGCCTGGAAAGTATTTGTGAAAGCCGGCAAACCCGGTTGGGCCGTCCTGATACCCATTTATAACTACATTGTTCTTTGTGAAATAGTAGGTAAACCTATCTGGTGGTTCCTTTTAATGATTTGCCCTTGTATTAATTTTATATTTGTAATATGGGTGGCTAATTTGGTAAGTAAAAGTTTTGGCAAAAGCGAAGGTTTTACCGTTGGCCTTATATTATTACACCCTATTTTTGTCATGATTTTGGGTTTTGGAGATGCCGTATATTTAGGCCCATCAGCCAAAGAAGCCAATATGAACAATCGTTTTGGCTCCGGCGATTACCAAAAACCTTTTGATCCGCAAGCATAATTATTATGCATTGTTATAATTTATTTTGCAGCCATTTGATATTCATTCAATGGCTGCAAAATCATTTAATACCCTGTCCTTTTAAGAAATTCACCGGCTATGATTGTCCGGGTTGCGGCTTTCAGCGTTCTGTTATTGCCTTATTGAAAGGTCATATGCATGATAGCTTACAGTTATACCCTGCTACCATTCCCCTGCTCGTTACTTTTGTTTTTGTATTGCTTGATGGCCGGTTAAAATTTGATAAAAAGCACATCGCAAAAAAAACGCTTTACCTGATAACCGGGAACATCATACTGATCGCGTACCTATATAAATTATATAATCTTTAAAAAAGCCCGGTTTAAACGCCCATACGCGCAACCACGTGGCTGTAATCTTTAATTACAGTTAACAAAAAGTCATACTCATTCATTCCCTGCGGAATATCCGCATGAATATATTCCTTAACACGCACAGCCATGTCATATACTATTTGGCTGTTACCTGTACTTTTAAAATTACTTATTACTTCATGTATCAACGTAATGTCTGAATCTCTTAAATCAGCTACGTTACTAAATGTGGGTTCGTATTCATCATCCTGGTAAGCAAAAACCAGGTCGCCTAATTGGGCTTTGGGTGTGGTTTTTATGACCGTTGTGCCGGCAACTATATCGCCAATGCGTTGTTTTTTTCGGATACTGCTACAGATATCAGCGCCCCTATCCCAAACGTAATCCCAAAGTCAACAAGCCTGAACACCCAGCGAAGCAAAAACTGCCCAAATGATGGCCGCGAACCATTGATGCTTACTACCTTGATTTTTACCGCGTATTTGCCAATAGTTTGGCCGTTAAAAAATACTTCGGCAACGAGATCGTAAAAAACAGCTGCAAGCGAATATATTATAGCTATTACTATTAATACTGCAGGAATGCTATCGCCTTTAAAGTTTTGTATTGTTGTTAAAAAAAGAAGATAATTATAAAGTAACAAATATATCCTATTCCCATAAAAACGCCCATATCAACAATACGCGCCAAAACGCGTTCGCCTAAACCTGCTACTTCATAATCAATTTCAATATTTTGTGAAGTGTGTATCTTTACTGTTTGCATGCAATAAATATAATTAACAATTTAATTCTTTATATCTCAACATCAAATATTGTTATTATTTTAACAAAAAATTACTGAGCCTTTCACATGCGTGAGCCATTATTTATAAAACAGAACTCGGCCAAATGGAAAAGTTATGAAACTGAGCCTGCAAAAGACCCTGATGAACTTGCCGAGCGTTTCATAATCGTTACCGACGATCTGGCCTATTCAAAAACATTTTACCCAAAGTCAAAAACCACTTTGTATTTGAATGGGTTAGCAGCAGGCTTCCATCAATCTATTTATAAAAACAAGAAGGAAAAAGCTAACCGGTTTGTGTTTTTTGGAAAACGGAATTACCGTTGCTATTTAAACAGTATCAAAGGCAAATATTGTATTCGTTTATTTTTTTCATAACCTTTTTTTAATTGGCATTATATCAGCCAAATATGACCGCACCTTCATCAGGTTTGTTCTGTCGGATGATTATGTGAACATGACTAATGAAAATATCAGTAAGGGCGATCCATTTGGTGTTTTTAAAAGTCAGAATGAATTTGTGATGTTTTGGATGATTGCGAAGAATAACCTCACGGTAACCGCAATCACTTTTGTATTGGGTATCACCTTATCGGCCGGAACGGTGATCAATTTATTCCGTAACGGGCTCATGGTTGGCTGTTTTCAATATTTGTTCATTAGCAAAGGTTTGGGTATACAGTCGGTTTTGGTGATTTGGATTCACGGTACGCTCGAGATATCAACTATTATTCTGGCCGGTGCAGCCGGGCTTATAATTGGCAATAGCCTGTTATTCCCTAAAACGTTTAGCCGTATGGTATCGTTAAAAAAAGGCGCACTTAACGGACTTAAGATTATGCTTGGAATATCGCCAATTGTGGTGACCGCCGCTGTTTTTGAAAGCTTCATCACACGCCATACAGAAATGCCGGTATGGCTCAGTAGCTTGATTTTGGGAGGTTCTTTTTTATTTATAATTTGGTATGTTGTAGTTTATCCTGCGTACCTGTCACACCGTTTAAAAATTGTTGAAATCGCAAATGAAGGAGAATATTGAGTTAAGTAAAACACGTGAGTTTGGAGATATCATCAGCGATACTTTTGTTATTGTACGGCAAAATTTTAAACCGTTATTTAAATCATACCTTGCAATATGTGGTATGTTTTTGTTAACCAGCACTTTGTTAACCATACTATCTAATTTCCAGCATACACAGGAGGGCGAGTATTCGGCGTTTTCATTTTGGGGAATAGCAAAAATCCTTTTTGAGCAGGTTAACTATTCGGCTTTAGTGTTAACGGCGATAAGCTATCTGGCAGTATACCAGCAAAAGGAAAACCAGCCACCTACCACGCTTGAAGTTTGGGCTTATTTTAAATATTATTTTTTCAGGGTGCTGGGTACCCAGATTTTATTGAGTGTTGCCCTGGTTATCGCGTTTTTCTTTTGCTTTTTCCCTTCGGTATACCTTGCCCCCATTTTTGGGTTAGTTACTCCAATAATGATTATAGAGAACGGGAGTGTCGAATTTGCGATAAGAAAATCATTCAAAATCATTAAAGAGAACTGGTGGTTTACATTCGGGGTTATATTACTGATGTCAATTATTGTTTTAGCAACGGTAATGGCATTGTTTATCCCGGCAATGATATTTTATGGTGGCAGCCAATGGCTAACAGGCACCTATTATAACACCACATATGCGATAGTTGAGGCTATTATTGAGCATGTTTGCCAGTTTTTGTGGTTGCTGCCCGTTATATCAATTACATTGGTTTATTTTAGCTTAACTGAACATAAGGAAGCAAACAATCTTGTAAACAGGATCAAATCATTTGGTAAAAATGATCCCGCTGCTGATCAGTTTTCAACAGAGCAATACTAACCGGCTTATGTTTAAACCATCAAACATCCTGCATCAAACAAATCTCGCTATGGGTGGGCATGTTGTACCTGCCGGTAAAGCATCTCCGTTACACGCCCCTGATTTTATTAAAGTTGATACTGTAGACGTTGCTGTGAAGCATTTTAATGAAGCGGCAATGGATAAGTATAAAAATGATAAAGACTTTAACTACCATGTTATAAAAGAAGGCCTAAGCTGGTGGGACCACTTTTGGAGCTGGGTGTGGCATTTGTGGGCAAGCTTTTGGAACTGGGTTGCCGAATTGTTTCAAAAGTTATTCGGGAGTGCCAATATGGGCAAAAGCTCTGCTAATGTTATAAAATATGTGATACTGGGTGTGGGTGCTTTTGCTATCATTTATTGTATAATAAAATTGTTAGGCATCAGTTTCCCCCATCTTTTTAAAAAGCAGGCTAAAAGCGCATCGGTTCCCTACTCAGAAGCTGTTGAAAACATTCATGAAATAAGCTTTGATGAAGCTATAGATGATGCTTTATCAAATAAGAATTACCGCCTTGCGGTAAGGCTGCTTTATTTACGCAGCCTTAAACAATTGAGTGATCTTAACCTGATAAACTGGAAAATTGAAAAAACCAATACTGCCTATATTAACGAATTAACTAATGCAGGCCAGCGCGAACAATTTACAGTTGTTACCAGGCAGTTTGAATATGTTTGGTATGGGGATTTCCCGATAGACGGACAATCATATCAACGGATAAATAACATTTTTCAGGAATTTAAACAGAGCCTGTCATGAAAAGTTTAAGGGTTTACCTTATTGCATTGGGCAGTTTAATGCTTATTTACCTGGTTGCGCAATATAACCGGCCAAAAGCCATTAATTGGAACGAAACGCTGGATATAAATGACAAGATCCCTTTTGGTACTTATATTTTGTACAGCCAAATCAACGATATATTTCCTGCCGCAAATGTTACTACATACCGCGAGCCGCTTTATAATGTTATAAATGATCACGGAATAAAGCACGCAACTTATCTTATAATTTGCAGCTCGATAAACCTCAACGAATACGATTATATAAAGCTGAGGAAGTTTGTGAATGAAGGCAATGATGTTTTTATAGCCGCATCATACTTTGGTGAAGAACTGGGAAAGGACCTTAAAGTACAAACCCAGGTTGTATTTGAAAATAAAGATGCGCTCGGTATTCGCTTCTCAAATCCCAAAATGGATACTACGCAGCTTTACAGTGCAGAAAGGGGTATGAATACCGGGTACTTTAGCAAAATTGACACTGCCAAAGCTCTGGTACTCGGAAAAAACACAAAGCACAAAACCAATTTTTTAAAATATACCATTGGAAAAGGGCATATTTTTTTGAATGCTAATCCGCTTATGTTTACCAATTACAGTTTATTGACCAGCGGGGGCATGGATTATGCGGCAAAGGCACTATCTGTTGTGAAAAATGATGGTAATTTAATATGGGACCAGTATTATACCCCGGGCCGACCAGAAGACGAGAACAACCATGCGTGTATTTTTACGAAACCCTTCTTTGCGGTGGGCATTTTATTTGTCCTTTTTCAGCATGGCACTTTTTATAGTATATGAAGCAAAACGCCGGCAGCGAATCATACCAGTAGTTGAACCGCTAAAAAATACTACTGTTGATTTTGTTACCGTTGTTGGGCAGGTATATTATGAGAAACGTGACAATGCCGATATTGCTCATAAAAAAGCTCTTTACCTTTTAAGCTATATCAGGGATAAGTATTCGTTAAGAACCAATAACCTTGATGAGGAGTTTACTGATATGCTCGCCAAAAAAATGGCATTCCTCATTCGCTGGCTGCTAACCTGACTACGGCCTTGAATTTTATTACTACTCATGAAGACATTGCAGATCATGAGCTGATTAAACTGAACCAACTTATTGAACAATTTTATATCCAATCCAGGTAAAACATGGAAAACGAACTTTTTGAACAACGTACTGATCTGGGTAAGCTGCATACTGCTGTTGAACAAATCAAGGCTACTCTTGCCCAAATTATAGTAGGCCAGCAAGAATCTATTGACCTATTGATAGCGGGGGTGCTGGCAGATGGTCATATCCTTATTGAAGGTGTGCCTGGTGTTGCCAAAACCCTTACCGCTAAACTTATCGCTAAAGCTATTGATGCCCGTTACTCACGCATCCAATTCACACCCGATCTGATGCCTTCGGACATTTTGGGAACTTCGGTCTTTAATCCTAAGACAACAGAATTTGAATTTAAGAAAGGACCTATATTCGGCAATATTATCCTTATTGACGAGATAAACCGGGCGCCCGCAAAAACGCAGTCGGCATTATTTGAGGTGATGGAAGAGCGCCAGCTCACTATTGATGGGCACAGCTATAAAATGGAAGAACCATTTACAGTGCTGGCTACCCAAAATCCTGTTGAGCAGGAAGGCACCTACCGTTTGCCTGAAGCGCAGCTGGATAGGTTTTTATTTAAGGTGGAGATCAAATATCCAACGCTTGAAGAAGAAATAGCCATTGTAACCCAGCAACATCAGCAAAAAACTACCGATCAGCTAAATCAGATCAGCGCGGTATTGTCTTCTGTGGATATTACCGAGGTAAGGCAGCAGGTACGTGCTTTACATGTTGAACCCAAACTGCTTGAGTTTGCAGCCAAAATAATTCATGAAAGCCGCAATAGTAAATCGGTACAGCTTGGCGGATCGCCCCGGGCTTCATTAGCTATTATAAACGCGGCTAAGGCACTTGCTGCAATTAAAGGGCGTGATTTTGTAACCCCCGAAGACATAATATATGTAGCTGCGCCTGTTTTAAGGCACCGCATCATGCTTACGCCCGATAAGGAGATGGAAGGTGTAAGCCCTGATGAAGTAATTGCACAAATAATACAGAAAATAGAAGTTCCCCGCTAATACCCTGCTGTGAAAAAGCTGATCGGATTGTTTTATAAGAACCTTTTTTTAATAATAAGCTATTCGCCTGCCTTGCCGGCAGCGTAGTGCTGTTTATATTCGGTTTCTTTTTCCCCTGGCTTGGCATCATACCGAGGCTGGCGTTTTGGATAGTTGTGCTCCTGGTAATACTTGATCTGTTGATGCTTTACAGAACATCAAACGGCGTATTTGCAAAGCGGATAGCTCCTGAAAGGTTAAGCAATGGCGACGAAAACGAATTAGGTATTTATATAGAGAGCTTTTACCCTTTTAATATAAATATTGGCATCATTGACGAGATCCCTGAGCAATTTCAGAAGCGTGACGTTTGGTTTAAAACCATGATGAAACCCAGGGAACACAAGCAGATCCTTTACCTCTTAAGGCCTACCCGCCGCGGCGAATATGAGTTTGGTTTGATCAGGGTGTTTGTGAAATCACCGTTGGGGTTAATCTCGCGCAGATACAATTTTGAACAGACCGAAACATTGCCGGTTTATCCCTCATTTTTACAAATGCGGAAGTATGAACTTATGGCTATTTCAAACCGCTTAACTGATATTGGCATAAAAAAGATCAGGCGGATTGGGCATAGCCTCGAATTTGAGCAGGTGAAAAACTATGTATCAGGTGATGACTATCGTACCATTAACTGGAAAGCTACCGCCCGGCACAGCAACCTGATGGTGAACTCATACGTTGATGAAAAATCGCAGCATGTATATTGTGTAATTGACAAGTCGCGCTCAATGAAAATGCCTTTTGAAGGCCTGAGCCTGCTTGATTATGCCATAAATGCCAGTCTTGTTTTATCAAACGTGGCGCTGTTAAAAGAAGATAAAGCAGGGTTGATCACTGTATCGGAAAAAGTTGGGACTGTTATACCTGCGGATAGCAAATACACTCAGCTTAATAAAATCCTGGAGGTTTTATATAAGGAAAAAACCCGTTACCTTGAAACCAACATGGAGGCGCTTTATACTACTGTACGCAGGGTAATAAAACAAAGAAGTCTCGTTGTTTTCTTCGCTAATTATGAAAGCTTACCTGCATTACAAAGGCAGTTGCCTTTTTTACGACGGATAGCCAAGTTTCACCTGCTGTTGGTAGTCTTCTTTGAAAATACGGAATTAAAAACCCTGAGCGAACAGCCTGCCAAAGATGTTGAAGGCATCTACATAAAAACCATTGCCGAAAAGTTTGCTTACGATAAAAAATTGATGGTAAAAGAGCTGGCCAGCCACGGCATCCAGTCGATACTGACATCCCCCCAAAACCTTACCATAAACACAGTAAACCGCTACCTGGAAATAAAGGCGAAGCAAAAGATATAAATGACCATACATTTCCCGAATTGTCATTACGTAATTACCCATTGCGCTAATGTTACTTATCGGGATCATGCATTCTTTGCATTTTGAAACTTAAAGAAAAGATCAGCATTTTTAACATCGGGCGGTTTAGCGCGCCGCAGAGACAATTTTAAACCTGCCGGATAACAAAATGTACCCTATATTTACATTACCAACAACAGCCCAATCAAAAACTTTCAACTTTTTGTTAGCAATCTTTTTTTGAATTGTAAGCCTATTCCCTCAACTTCGCAGTCCGAATTTTGATTATGAGTATTCATTATAAAATAATAGCTGCAGAGCTTTCTGTAGCTGAGAAACAGGTTACCGCTACGGTAGGCTTGCTTGATGAAGGAGCTACCGTTCCATTTATTTCCCGTTACCGTAAAGAACTTACCGGCAGTTTGGATGAGGTACAGGTTGCCACTATTCGTGATCGTGTACAGCAATTGCGGGAACTGGATAAACGCCGTGAGGCTATCCTGAAATCGCTTACAGACATGGGCAAACTAACTCCCGAGCTGGAAAAACAGATCAACGAGGCCGAAACGATGGTTACTTTGGAGGACCTTTATCTTCCTTATCGCCCAAAACGCAAAACCCGCGCTACTACAGCCCGCGAAAAAGGCCTGCAGCCATTGGCCGATGTTTTATTGGAACAAAAAAATATCGACCCCGAACTGATAGCTGCCGAATATATCAGCGATGAAAAAGGCGTAGCCAGCGTTGAAGAAGCTTTAGCCGGCGCAAGGGATATCATTGCCGAAACCATAGCCGAAAATGCTGAAATACGTACCAAAATCCGAGAGCTGTTTGTTGAAAAAGGCACTTTTGCATCAAGAGTGGTTGAAGGCAAAGAAGAGGCAGGCATTAAGTACAAAGACTATTTTGAATGGACTGAGCCTGTTAAAACAGCGCCATCGCACCGCGTATTAGCCATGCGCCGCGGCGAAAAGGAAGAGATCCTATGGCTCGACCTGAAACCTGAAGAAGATGATGCACTGGAGATATTGGAAAATTCAGTTATCAAAGCAAACAACCCAGCTGCCGGACAAATCCGCCTGGCTATTACCGATGGCTACAAACGCCTGTTAAAACCATCGATGGAAACAGAGGTGCGCCTGCTTACCAAAAAGAAAGCCGATGAGGAAGCGATCCGCGTATTTGCAGAAAATGCCCGCCAGCTATTGCTGAGCGCACCGCTTGGTCAAAAACGCGTAATGGCGCTTGACCCAGGTTTCCGTACCGGTTGTAAACTGGTTTGTTTGGATGAGCAGGGCAAACTGCTTGAAAATACCACCGTTTACCCACACACCGGTGCAGGCCAGGCCCGCGAAGCCGAAAAAACAGTACAGCACCTGTTCCAGAAATATAATATCGAGGCTATTGCTATTGGCAACGGCACCGCTGGCCGCGAAACAGAAGTATTTGTTCGCAACCTGAATTTACCGGGCGTGACTATTGTAATGGTTAATGAAAGCGGTGCTTCTATCTATTCGGCATCTGAAGTGGCAAGGGAAGAATTTCCGGATTATGATGTAACCGTAAGAGGGGCCGTATCTATTGGCCGCCGTTTGATGGACCCATTGGCCGAGCTGGTAAAGATCGACCCAAAATCAATTGGTGTAGGCCAGTACCAGCACGATGTTGACCAGAACAAGCTGCAAACCTCATTAGATGACACGGTGATCAGCGCCGTGAACGCCGTGGGCGTTGAGTTAAACACAGCCTCAAAACAGATCCTGGCTTATGTATCAGGCCTTGGTCCGCAACTGGCGCAGAACATTGTAGAATACCGCAACCAGAATGGCGCTTTTAAACGTCGGGAGCAACTGAAAAAAGTTCCGCGTTTGGGCGATAAGGCATTTGAGCAGGCAGCAGGGTTCCTCCGGATCCACAATGCTGAAAACCCGTTAGACACCAGTGCAGTTCACCCGGAGCGTTATGGTTTGCTTGAACAAATGGCTACTGATATGAAGTGTACGGTGAAAGACCTGATGAGCAACCCAACCCTGCGCAAAAGCATTCCGTTACAAAAATATGTTTCCGAAACAGTTGGCCTGCCAACCCTGAATGATATCATGGCCGAACTTGCCAAACCGGGCAGGGACCCGCGCGAGCAGTTTGAAGCTTTCAGCTTTACAGAAGGTGTAAATGCCATCGGCGATCTGAAAGTTGGCATGAAGCTGCCGGGCATCGTCACCAATATTACAGCCTTTGGTGCTTTTGTTGATATCGGCGTTCACCAGGATGGCCTTGTTCACCTGAGCCAGATCACCAACCGCTACATTAAAGACCCTAACGAAGTACTGAAAGTACATCAAAAGGTTGAGGTAACTGTTACCGAGGTTGATGTGAACCGCAAGCGTATTGCCCTATCCATGAAAGAGAACGACAAAAGCGAACCGAACCAGCGCAGGAACGATGACCGCCGCCCACAAGGGAATAACAACAAGCCCAACTTTAATAAAAGGGTTGAAAAAGAACCGGAAACCGATATGGCTTTGAAGCTGGCTGCGTTGAAGGGTAAGTTTAAGTTGTAATATGCGTTCGTGCCAGCAACAACAATTCAAATGGGTGTCATGCTGAGTGTTTAAATCCGTGGACTCTGAAGGTAAAATAACAAAAGAGGGCCTGTCAGTCTGAGCCTGTCGAAGACTCGCGCGCAGACTGACAGGCCCTCTCTTTAAAGTGATTCGCTCTTAAAGATTTCTCCTAAACAAAAAATCCCCAACCTTACGGCTGGGGATTTCTATTTAATATCTGATTATAACTTACGCTACTGTACCTTCTTTCAGCTTCTCAGCATTCTCTGCAAACTGAAGCGATTCAAGGATTTCCTGCAGGTCGCCGTTCAATACGCCAGGCAGGTTGTAAATAGTTAGACCGATCCGGTGTTCAGTTAAACGACCCTGAGGATAGTTATAGGTACGTACCTTGGCCGACCTGTCGCCGGTTGACACCATGGTTTTACGTTTTTTTGATGTTTCTTCCAGGTGCTTTTGCAGCTCCATTTCGTACACCCTTGAACGTAGTACCTGTAAAGCCTTATCGTAGTTTTTTAATTGTGATTTCTGATCCTGGCACTGGGCAACAATACCTGTAGGGATGTGGGTTAACCTCACAGCCGAATAGGTAGTATTTACCGACTGACCACCAGGCCCTGAAGCACAGAACAAATCTTTACGGATATCACTAACCTGCAGGTCGATATCAAACTCATCAACTTCGGGCAATACAACCACCGAAGCTGCTGATGTGTGCACCCTGCCTTGTGTTTCTGTATCAGGCACACGTTGTACACGGTGTACGCCCGATTCATATTTAAGGGTTCCGTAAGCGTCTTCGGCGTTTACGTTAAATACAATCTCTTTATAACCGCCGCTGGTGCCTTCGGTATAATCCACCAGCTCGGTACGCCAGCCGCGTTTTTCGCAATAGCGCATATACATGCGGTAAAGATCGCCGGCAAAAAGGGCTGCCTCATCACCACCGGTACCACCACGGATCTCCACAATAGCATTTTTAGAATCTTCAGGATCTTTAGGAATCAGCATCAGGCGAATTTCTTCCTCCTTTACTTCCTGTTGAGCAAGCAGTTCGTCAAGTTCCATTTTGGCCATCTCACGAAACTCTTCATCTTTTTCGGTAGCCAGGATCTCTTTATTGGTTTCGATATTGCTCATAATGTTGCGGTATATATGATACTCATCAACAATTTTGGCAAGATCTTTATATTCTTTATTCAACTGGGCAAAACGCTTCATATCCTGCATTACCTCAGGATTGCTTAGCTCACCTTCAACATTTTTCCAGCGCTCGTATATCAGCTCTAATTTATCTAACATATTTTATAAATAATAATGCAGCTAAAACTGTTTGATATTGAACCGGCTTATGAAAGATTTAACGTTTCGGGCGGCTTACAGGCTTACTGCAAAAAAGTGCACAAAAGTACGCATTTTACTGCATATTTTAATTCAGCGGATTGTAAGTTGTTTTTCTTAGTTTATAGATGATGGTTCATAGATCATAGAGCACCCCGCCAATGGTTCATAGTTTATGGACCATAGGTAGCTCGGCTTATAGATCATAGTTCATGGATCATAGCAAAGCCACCCTATCAATATCAATTAGTCCAATCAAAAACCATGAACCATGATCTATTAACCATGAACTAAACAAAATACTCCAGCCTCAATTCATTACCATCAAAAACCGCATAAGAAAAATATGAAATCCATTCGCCAAGGTTAATATAACGGCTTTGAGGGGTCATTTGAATATCAAGCGGCATATGGCGATGGCCAAAAACAAGGTAATCGTAAAAATTAGTCTTTAATTCTTCACGGCAAAAATTTACCAGCCATTCCTGTTCGCCTGGTTTTGGATTTTCTTTCTTTGCATTGGTATCCCGGCTGTGGCGGCTCCATTTATTGGCGATTCCCACGCCAAGGTTTGGGTGAATGCGGGCAAACAGCCACTGGCAAAACCGGCTCCTGAAAAAACCTTTCAAAAACTTATAAAAGTTATCCCCCGGACCAAGCCCATCGCCATGATGAATGAAAAATTTCTTTCCGCCGCGCTCAATTTTTAATTCGTTGCTGATGATAGTTGCGCCCAGTTCATTTACAAAATAATCAAACATCCACATATCGTGGTTGCCTTTAAACAGGTAAAGCTTTACACCGGCATCGGCAAGTTCGGCAAGTTTGCCAAGGAAACGGATGTAGCCTTTGGGCACTACGGTTTTGTATTCAAACCAGAAGTCGAAAACATCGCCCACCAGGAATAGTTCGGCGGCATCATGCTTAATACTGTCGAGCCAGCGCGTTATCTTATCTTCGCGTTGGCGGCTTGAGGCATATGTGCCTGTGCCTAAATGAACATCAGAAGCAAAATAGAGTTTGTCGCGAACCGGCATATCGGCAAAAGTACGTTTTAACAGCCAAACAGAAAAGATAAAGATTGTTACACAATAACCAGCAAACAACGCCGTATCTTAGTGGTTATTCAGCATACATTAAACATTAAAATTATGGCAATCCCCGAAAACCCAAATCTTGACGATGCGCAGGAAGATAAAGACCCCGGCAATGAATATGAGCAGAATGAAGGCCAGGATACCGGTAACGAAATAATTGATAAAAGCGAACCGGATGTAGCCGGACTGAACGCGGCCTCCAGGGCATCAGAATCAGCGTTTACTTTAAATTTTGAAGATGGCTATGCCCCTGCTCCGGATAAAAAAGACGAAGACCAGCAAGCGCCAAAGCACTGATATATTAAGCAATGAAAAAAATATTACTGCCGGCATTGATCATGATTGTTTTTGCCAGTAAGGCATCTGCACAGTCAAAAGGCTTTACCATGGCTGATTTCAAGGCTAATATAGGCAAAACAGGCACTTTGTGCGATACTGTTTACTCGTACAAAGCGGTGAGCGACACACTTACCCTATTAAACTTAGGCGCGGCTTACCCAAGGCAAAAATACACCATAGCGATAAAGGGCAATAAAATAAAGCTCGACCTGTCTACGATAAAAGGAAAACACGTATGCGCAACCGGCACATTTGAGTTTTTTAAAGGTCAGCCCGAAATCGTAGCCGACAAACCAGAGCAGATCACGGTTAACTAACAAACTATCAACACCTTATAAACAAGAAAAGCAGATCAATGATCTGCTTTTCTTGTTTATAAGAGAATAATCTTATTAAGGTTTTTTAGCCTTAAGCTTTATGCATTTCGCCTTTAGCTTCAATTAAAAAGCTTTGTACAAGCCAAATACAATTTGTCCTTCGGTAATTGGCTGTTTGGTGACTAAACGGCCTACATTAAGCGTACGCCCGGTTGTTGTTACATCATATCCCTGCGATTTAACATAATTACCTTTAAGCGATAAACCCCAGCCGGCACCCATATCAAACCTGATAGCCGCGCTGCCGCCGTAAGCAAAAGCATAGCCTTTAGCACTTTGCTGGGTAATGCTGCCGGTTTGCGCGTCAACACCGGTAACACTAATGGTTAACTGCGGTGATGTTTGGCTTTTGATAGCACCTGCCGATGCTCTTAAATCAAATGACAGGCTTCGCCATACAAAGGTGTATTGCGGGCCTACTAACAGGTTAAAGCTACGGTAACGTTTATCGGCTGTTACGGTTCCCTGGTCGGCTTTAAAATCGGTTGTATAGCCTTGCGATAATATCAGGTCGTCATCATATGAAAAATTGCTTTGGTCCTGGTATGAAAAAGTATAACCGATACCAAAATTTCTGTAGATATAATATGCTCCGTCAAGCTGGAAGGTAACGCCCTTATTTGCAAAGCCCGATTTATTATTTTTATAATCCACCTTTTGGAAATCGCTTAACGGATAAGAAATACCCATACCTAAGCCCACATAAGGTTTAAGTTTTACTTTGGTTCTCGTCATCTTTATCGTTGGTATCCTGAGCTTTTGAAGTAAATGCCAGCAGCATTAAAAGGCCTGCTGTAAAAAAGTAAGGGTTTGTTTCATGTTTGTTATTATGTAACTGTATTACCGTTAGTTGCCGCTGCATCCTTAACCGCAAAGCAAACGTGTAAAAAAACGCATTATTATTGATACTTCGGTGATAACAAGCTCCGCTTCCGGGTTAAAAATCACACGGGTTATCAACTGCAAAAAGTTAAAGGGGGTAATTTTTAATAATTTGCCCTTATTTTACAACAGTTTTTTCACGCCGCTAATATAGCCTGCCACGGGCAATTAAACAGCAACCGGGTGTAAAATTAACAACTTTTAACCTTTTGAACCGTTATTGCCTTGCGGCAATGTAACCTGAATGGCTATCTTTAGTTGCCTGTAATTTAAACAACCATGACAAAAACGTTCTGTTTATTAGCATTAGCTGTTTTATTTTGCAGCTATACACATGCACAAATGACTATAAAAACACTTCCATACCCTAAAACAAAAAAGTTGATGTTGTTGATACCTATTTTGGCACACAGGTGCCCGATCCATACCGCTGGCTGGAGAATGACCATGCCGATGATACCAAAGCCTGGGTACAGGAAGAAAATAAGGTAACGTTCAACTATCTCGATCAGATCCCTTACCGCGCCGACATTCATAAGCGCCTGGAGTTTTTATGGAACTACGAAAAGTACAGCGCCCCTGTTAAGGAAGGTAAATACATTTACTTTTATAAAAACGACGGCTTACAAAGTCAGAATGTGCTATATCGCCAATTAGGCGATAACGGCGCCCCCGAAGTTTTTCTCGACCCAAATAAATTCTCTGCCGATGGTACTACCTCTTTACAAGGCATCGAGTTTAGCAAAAACGGTGAGCTGGCAGCCTACCAGATCTCTGAGGGAGGCTCGGACTGGCGCAAGGTTATCATTATTAACACCGAAGATAAAAGCGTTGTGGGTGATACCCTGAAAGATGTAAAATTCAGCGGACTGGCATGGCATGGTACCGATGGCTTTTATTACAGCAGCTATGATAAGCCGACAGAAGGCAGCCAGCTTTCGGGTATGACACAATTTCATAAACTTTATTACCATAAGCTGGGCACACCTCAAAGTACCGATAAGCTGATCTTCGGCGGTGATAAAACCCCTCGCCGTTACATAGGCGCTTACCTTACCGAGGATGAACGCTTTTTGGTGATCACAGCCGCCACTTCAACAACCGGCAACGAGCTTTATATCCGGGACCTGAGTAAACCCGGCAGCCAGATCATTAACGTTGTGAACAATTTTGATAACCAGCACAGCGTTTTGGATAATGTGGGGAGCAAGCTTTATATCCTCACCAATATCTACTCGCCCAATTTTAAAATAGTTACTGTTGATGCCGGCGAACCGGGTATCACCCATTGGAAAAACCTTATCCCCGAAACTAAAAACGTGTTAAGCGCCACTACCGGCGGAGGCAAAATTTTTGCCGAATACCTGCAGGGTGCCACCTCGCTGATCCAGCAATATAATATGGATGGCAAACTTGAACGTACTATCCAGTTGCCATCAATAGGCTCCGCATCGGGTTTCGGCACAAAAAAAGAAGACAAGGTTACCTATTACACTTTTACAAATTATATATACCCGCCTACTATTTTTAAGCTGGATATTGAAACCGGTACCTCCGCTGTCTATAAAAAATCGGGGGCAAAGTTTGATCCTGAACAGTATGAATCAAAACAGGTGTTTTATACCTCGAAGGATAAAACAAAGATCCCAATGATCATCACCTATAAAAAAGGGACGGTACTTAACGGGCAAAACCCAACCTTGCTGTATGCTTACGGTGGTTTTGGCGTTAGCTTAACCCCTGCTTTCAGTACATCAAACATCATATTGCTTGAGCATGGAGGTATTTATGCTGTGCCTAACCTGCGGGGCGGCGGCGAGTACGGCGAAACCTGGCACCGCAAAGGCATCAAGCTAAAAAACAAAATGTGTTTGATGATTTTATTGCCGCGGCCGAATACCTTATCAAAAACAAATATACCTCCAAAGATTATCTTGCCGTTTCGGGCGGCTCAAACGGGGGCCTGCTGATTGGGGCAATGCTAACCCAGCGCCCCGATTTGTTCAAAGTAGCTTTCCCTGCTGTTGGTGTGCTGGATATGCTGAGGTATAATAAATTTACTGCCGGGGCCGGCTGGAGCTATGATTATGGTACCGCCGAAGATTCGGAACAAATGTTTAAATATCTTTATAACTACTCACCATACCATGCCCTTAAACCGGGCGTTTACCCTGCTACCATGGTTACTACCGCCGATCATGACGACCGTGTAGTACCCGCCCATTCCTTTAAATTTGCGGCACGCCTGCAGGAATACCAACAGGGAACAGCACCAACACTCATCCGCATTGAAACCAATGCCGGCCACGGAGCAGGACAAAGTACAGCCCAGCTCATCAATGGCCAGGTTGATAAATGGGCTTTCATGTTCTGGAATATGGGGATAAAGTGGTAACGATTTTTTAATTTCAATACTCAATTTATAAATGAAAAAATACCTGTTAGCTATTGTTCTGTTATTCGTTGCCTCGGCAATAACATTCGCGCAGCATAAAAAACCAAATTTAAACATCGTATTCATAGGCAACAGCATAACCCAGGGTGTGCAGCTGGCCAATCCGGCAACTGAAGCGCCGCCAGCCACGGCAGTGGCTTATCTGCAAAAACAAAAGAACCTGGGCACAGTAAGCTTCAGTAACCAGGGCCATAGTGGCTACACTACGCTCGATTTTTTGCCAGGCACAGGTACTTTTGCGAGAGTTGAAGAAGCTGCTAACGCCTTTACCAATAAGGATGCTTTACTGATATTTTCGATAAAACTGGGTACAAATGACAGTGCCATACAAGGGCCGCATGGCGCGCCTGTATCACCCGGAGATTATCAAAAAAATTTAAAGACCATAGCTGATAAACTTTTAGCCGATTTTCCAAAAGCGGTTATCATTTTCCAGCACCCGTTATGGTATAGCCCTAACACCTATAATGGCTCCAAATATTTACAGGAAGGCCTGAGCAGGTTGCAGAGTTATGTGCCGATGATAGATGAGCTTATAAAAGCATATGCAGTTACAAATCCCAAACAGGTTTTTGTGGGCGATACCAAAGCGTTCGCCTACTTCGAAAAAAATCATTTAACTGACCTCATCCCGGAGAATGGAAAACAAGGTACTTTTTATCTTCACCCCAATAAAAAGGGGGCCGAGGCTTTAGGGCAGTTTTGGGGTATGGCTATCAATAAAATAATAAAGCGTTATTTCTAAATAAACAGGCGATGGGTTACATAGCACATATCAAGATCCGGATTTTTACGGTATCGATATGTTTATTCATTTGCTCGTGCAAACCATCTGTAAAACAGCCTGCCCAAACTGGTAGCAGCCATGCGGCTGTGCCCAAATTTAAAACCATTGCTTATACTGATACCGCTTTTAAAGTAATCCATGTTTTTGTTGCCCTTTGCGATAATAAATATCAGGGAATAGTACCTGTGCCGCCCGCAATTGGAAATGGTCAGGATCCCGAAACCAATTTATATTGGGGCAGCGATAACGGTGTGCGCACCTATTTTAAAAAAAGTAAAGACTGGCAATTGCTTAAAAAACAAAAAAGAGGCCCAATAATATTGGAAAGGCTCATCTTTCGGCATCGCACAAAAAAGGTTTATTTAGTAGCCGATGCCTGGGATGGCCAGGCTATTGAAAAAACTACCGAAGATTTTTTATTTAGTTGCGCGGGCCAATTAAAGGATACCATACATTATAACAGACGGGTTATAGGCATTAATGGCAATGCGCAATTGCTGGCTTATATTGGTCATGATGGGCTGATGGACTTCAAACTACCCAACGAATTTAAAAATGCAGATAGCAAAACCCGGGATTGCATCATTTTGGCCTGTATCAGCAAAAAATACTTTGGCGATTTTATTAGTACTGCCAAAGCTAATCCCCTGCTTTTAACAACCGGGCTCATGTGCCCCGAGGCCTACACTCTCCATGATGCAATAACAGGCTATATCAATAACGAATCGCAATCAAGCATTCGGAAGCGGGCAGTTGCGGCTTATGTAAAATATCAAAAATGCAGTATCAGGGCGGCTGAAAACTTATTGGTTAACAATCAAGCGTCGGTAACTCATTAAATTGTTTGTTAATCGCATTCCATCACCTCAAAATCACTACATAGCCCGAAATAACAATGTTATTCATCTTTGTATTTACTATATAGTAGTAAGTACCGGACGGTAGCGGTTTTCCCTGGTAAGTGCCATCCCAGGGTTTAGGATAGCCTACAGAATGAAATAAAAGTTGCCCGTAGCGGTTGTAAACATCAACGGTAGAATTTTCATATGCTACTAAGCCTTTAATTTCCCAAAAGTCATTTACCCCATCACCGTTTGGTGTAAAGGTGTTACTAACGTTTATTACCGGCGAAACCTTAACCGCAACAGTGCTCTTGTTAACGCAGCCGTTTGACTTATCGGTGATTTTCAGTTGATAAATGATATCCTGATCACCTGTTACTACCGGGTTTTTAGCTGTAGGGTTATCCAGACCGGTGGCCGGTGTCCATTCATAGGTTACGTTTTCGCTGCCTACTACCGGGTTTAAAGTAATGGTATGCCCTTTTAATACATATCTTGTATCGCCGGCTGCATCTGCCTGTACTGTTGGCGGTGGAACAAAATTGATGGTGATATCATCAGTAGGCGTATGACAATTATCAGCCTGGGTTGCGGTAAGTATCAATTTAACCGAGCCTTTGGCAATATCAATCGGGTCGGGTTGAAAGGTTGGAGCGTATACATCATCCGAAGGAATAAATTTACCTAAGCCCGATGCTGAAGTCCATTTAACCGTAGTGCCCGAAAGCGGCTGGCCGCTTAACGCTACCATAGGGTTTTGGTTACAAACATTATCAATGCTTGGCGGCCCGGCATCGGCACCAGGATCCGGCGCAAACTTAAATATCACATCTTTGGATACGGCTGAACACCCATCAGGACTTGTTGATGTAAGGGTTAAAGTAACGGAACCGGCATTCTTATCTGCAGTTGATGGAAAATATTGTCCTTTCAGTTCATCCTGTTTAGAGAAAGTACCGCTGCCATTAGTACTCCAAATGCCGGTTTTATATACGCTAATCACATCGCCGGCAAGTTGTATAAATGGATCATTAACACATACATTATGCGAGGGGCCGGCATCAACAATTGGAAGCGGGTTAACTTTAACGTCTATTGGATCACTTGGCTCGCCCGGGCAGTTATTAATTATCAAATACAAATTATAAGGACCCGCGTTAGCAGCTGTGGCGTTTGGAATGGTTGTGCTTGGGCTTTGAGTTTCCAGTCTGAAATTATTGGGACCGGTCCACAAATATTTTGCACCAGCTATAGGCTGGGTTTGCAGTATAATATCATTGCCTTCGCAAACGGGGCTGTTGCTGTGCCCATCTATTTTTAATGTCTGGGGCCTTACAGTTACTGTATATTTAACTGGAGTGCCCGGACAGCCAAATGCTACAGGCGTTATGGTATAAGAAACCTGGATAGGGTTTGTTGTGGTATTAACCAGGGCTTCATTAATAGGGTTAGCAGTTTGATCGGTAACAGCAGCATTGCTGATGCCGGTGACAGCCGGCCTGCTCCATAAAAACGTAGCCGTAGATATATTGGATGTTAAAGTAAGCCCAAGTGGGGTGTTGTTACACATAACAGACGACAGCGGCGGCGGATTGGTAATTAACGCTCCCGGGTTAACCGTTACCTTAAGCGGATACGGAACTCCCGCACAGTCGCCCGTTTTAAAATTAAACATATAGGTAACTTCAACGGGCGCATTGGTAGTATTATAAAGCACCTCTTTTATGGTAGGTGACGCCTGGCCCGCTACAGCGGCATTACTGATACCCGGAACGGCCTCCCTGCCCCATGTAAAGCTTGTTGCCGGGGTGTTAAATTTAACCTCATAATTGGTGCTTGTACCATTACAAACCGGGCCTGGCGAAGCGCTTGTAACAACAGGGGTGGCATTTACCTTTACTGTGTATGTAAACACAGGCCCGGGGCAACCGTTTAAATATGGTGTTATTTTATATACCACGTCAATAGCCGCACCGTTTGCATCGTTATTTAACAGTGTTTCGGTAATTGTGCTTGATGTTTGCCCCGTTACCGCTGGGTTACTGATACCGGCAACAGCAGGGCGGTCCCATGAAAAAGTGGCGTCGGGCTGGTCGGCGGTGATCGCGTAATTTAGCGCGGTACCGCTGCATATCGGATCGCCTGTGGCGCTGCTTATTACCTGCGGGGCGGGCGTAACCGTTACCTCAACTTTAGTGCGCTCACTGATACATTCGTTAACCTTAGTTTCTACGTAATAGGTCCTGTTGATAGTTAACGGAGCTGTAGGAAAAGGGTTTCCCTGGTGTACAGGAGTTCCTCCGACGGGCACATTGTACCAGGTATAAGTACCCGTTGAGCCGCTTGCGGTGAGTATAGCAGATTGGCCTTCACAAACCGTCGCTGTGTTATTGGTGCCAACCGTAGGTGCTGCCGGAGGGGGTATAGCCTTAACCAAAACAGGGGTACGCGCACTGGTAATACCGCCCACCGTTGTCGCAACATAATAAGTAATATCGTTTAGTATTGGCGGGGTAGTAAATATCGGGCCAACCTTAAGAGGTGTTCCACCGGTAACATCGCTATACCAGCGGTATGTTCCGCCCGGCGCTGTGGCTACGAGGGTGGTTGTACTGCCTGTACAAACAGATTTACCAGGGGCCGTTGGCGCGGCAGGCACCGGGTTTATAGTTATGGTAACACTACTTGACTTTAATAGGCAAGGTCCCGCAGGATCATTAGATGTTAAAGTTAGTGTTGCAACTTTTTCTCCTGCGGCAGGGGTGTAAACAGCGTCCTTCTTTGTATCATCGGAGAATGTCCCCGCGCCATCTGTTTTCCATTTTACTGATGTAGCCCCCCTCCAAAACTGCCGGCCAATTGTACAGGATCGCCCTGCTTCACGGTTTGATCCGGACCTGCATCAATGATAACCCTATTGTAAATGGTTATAGTGTTGGTAGCAATACTTTGCGGACAGCCGCTGCTTGCGGCTATGGTATTGGTTATGGTGTACGGCCCCCGGCGCGGCTTCTCACCAGGTCAATCTCGCCGGTGCCGGGATTCTTAAATACGATATTACCGGTTGGTTCGCTGAAAACGCCGGCACTTGCCCCCGGCTGGAAAACCGGCAGCGGGTTTTTTACATCGTTACAGATAGGGGTATTATATGTAAAAGTAGCATCCGGTGTTGTAACTATGGAGATGCTTTGGCTGGCCGTTCCCGCGCATGAACCTCCATAAGTAAAGGTAATGGTATATTTTCCGGGAATACTTGCCGCCACATTGATTTCGCCGGTGGTGTTACTCACAAAAACCAGCCCGGGTGATGACGAAAAAGTACCACCGGCCGGATTAAGAATAGCAGGCTTTACATTACTTCCCGATGTACATATCGTGCCCGAAGGATACCGGAACTGGGGGTCAATAATAGATGTTATTGACACCGTGAAAGCGGTACGCGGACTAACACATGTGCCATTAACGGCCTCGGCATAAAAAGTTGTTTGTGCAAACAAAGGATCGGTAGTATAAGTGTTGCCGGTATGCACCGGTGTACCGCCTGTAGCACCAGTATACCATTGAATGGTTGCGCCCGAAGCCGGAACGCTTAAGCTGGCAGGGTCTCCGGGACATACCGTTGCAGTACCGTTAACCGTTGGGGCGGTAGGCAGTGGGGTAACCTGTACGGTTACCGGGGTACGCTGGCTGCTGCAGCCATTAGCTATACTTTGTACATAATAAGAGGTATTTGCAGTTAGCTCCGGCGTAACATAGGTGTTGCCGGTTACCAACAGGTTACCGCCGGTGGCCTGGTCATACCATTCATAGTCATCGGGCGAGCCTGTTGCTGTAAGTGTGGCCGATGTACCGGCACATATTGCCGGAACCGGTTGCACAGCAGGGGCAGGGATCGGATCAAGAACAGTCACAGTAATTGCCGACCTCTCGCTGATACATGTTCCTACCGTGGTTTGAACATAATAAGTTGTGGTGGCTGTTAAAGCGGGAGTTGTAAACGTATCGCCCGAAAATATAGAGTTACCGCCGGTGGCCGCGGTAAACCATTGAAAACTTCCGCCTTGTGCCGATGTTGCCGTTAAAGAGGCTGTTGCCCCATTACAAATTACCGGCCCGTCGGGCACCACCGGTGCATCCGGGGCAGGGGTAACAGTAATTGTTATCGGGGTACGTTCGCTTGTGCAACCGCCGGTGGTATGCTCAACATAATAAGTTTTATTACTTGTTAAAGCCGGGGTTTGAAAAGTATTGCCGGTACCAACCGAACTGCCACCTGTGGCTGCTGTATACCAGTTATATGTGCCGGTAGGCGATGGATCGGCAGTTAAGGTAATACCGGTGCCATAACAGGCAGACGGTGACTGCGAAGGTGGCGCGGCCGGTATTTGCGTTACAGATACGGGCACCGCAATACGGTCGCTTGTGCAATCGCCTACCCGTGTTTGCACATAATAAGTTACCGCAGAGGTAAGCACCGGCGTTGTATAATCCGGACTTGAAATTAACGGCGTGCCTCCTGAAGGCACATCAAACCACTCAGCTACCCCCGAGGCATCAGCATGCAGCGTAATAGCCGATCCGGAACAAGTGCTGTAGCCACCGGCGGGAAGTACGGGAACTGCAGGTGGCGCATTGATTCGGGCAACTACAGGTATACCGGAGCTGGTACAACCTTTAATTACTGTAAAAAGATAATAAGTGGTATTTGCAAATAATGGGGGCGTTATATAGGTTGCATCGTTGCTCAATGGAGTTCCTGTTCCTGCGGAATTTGAATACCAGGCATAACTGTCGGCACCCGATGCTATTAACGTTGCGGGGCTACCATAACACACCGGATCTGCCTGAATGCCTGGCCGGCCTGTTACATTAACAACAACCGAACTTCGTGTACTGGTACAACTTCCTATAGTGGTTTCCACATAAAAAATGGTGCCCTGAGTAATTGGGCCTGTTACATATGGGTTACCTGTAAACAGGAAATTGCCACCGGCATCATACCACTGGTAAGTTCCTCCGGGAGCCGTTGCTGTTAATGTTGCCGAAGTATTGGGGCAAACAACCTGATTGGCTACCGTAGGCGGATTTGGAGAAGCTACAGCGGTAATCGGAATACTGGCAACTTTTGGCTGGCAGCCCGGGGTTTTATCACTAACCGTTACAGTATACGTTCCGGCTTTGTTTACATCAATAGATGGCGTATTTTCACCGGTGTTCCAGATATAGGTAAATGGGCCTGTACCACCCGATAGGTTAGCAGTTAACGTTACATTCTTTCCCGAACATATCGTATTAGCTGTTGAGGATATGGTTACATTCAATGTACAAACTTGACTATACCCTGCTAATGAACAAATAACCAACAGGAATAGTACAAGCAACGGCTTATTAATGTTCTTCATAAGTCTCTTTATACTCAATAAATGTGGCTGCAAGCGGCTCATTTTAACAACTCCCCTTATTGAGCACAGTTTTAAGATTGGCAAACAATACTGTTATGTTATACCAATCCGGCAATGATGTGCGCCTTTTTACGTAAAATACTAAAAATAGGTTTGATAAAACGTCAACAAAATGAACAATGATACCCAGGTGAAATTATTTATTTTATAGGTTAAAAAAATACCCGGTTAGGAAAACAACCAGGTATAAAAGAGGCACGATAGTGTACCTCATACAATTACGGGATCTGCCGGTAAGCGTTTCCCCCGGCAGCGATGTAATAATACTTTAAAGATCCGGATTGGCTTATAACAAAGCCACAAAATCACGCATAGCCTGTCCCGGATCCTGCTGCTTCATGAAAGTTTCGCCAATAAGAAAACCATTGAAACCTTCCAATTTAAGGTGCCTGATAGTTTCGGGATCGCTGATGGCGCTTTCCGAAATCTTCATAAACTCGGCGGGGATATGTTTAGCCAATTTGTAAGAGGTTTCAACCGACACGGTAAAATCGGCCAGGTTGCGGTTATTTACGCCAATGGCATCCAGGTTAGGGTTAATGCTACGTTCCAGTTCTTCGAGGTTATGTACCTCAAGCAATACGTTAAGGCCTATACTTTTGGCAAGTTTGGCCAGGGTATCAATTTCGGCAGGTGTAAGTATAGCGGCTATGAGCAGGATAATATCGGCGCCTAATGACTTGGCTTCTATCACCTGGTACTCATCTATCATAAAATCCTTGCGCAATACAGGGATGCTGTTTACCGAACGCGCTTTCACCAGATCGGCTTTGCGGCCCATGAAGAAGTTACGGTCGGTTAAAACTGAAAGTGCCGAAGCGCCGGCAGCTGCATAATCTGTTGTAACGGCGCTAACCCGCACCTTATCGTTAATAATACCTTTTGAAGGCGATTTACGCTTAAACTCGGCTATGATACCGGTACGTGACGGATCGAGCAGAAATTCTTTGAATGAATATGTTTCACGGTGAAAATGATCCGATTCTTCAAGTACGGTATATGATGTACGTTTTTTTGCCGAAGCAACCTCTCTTTTTTGTTGGCAACTATTTTATCAAGTATCGTCATAGGATCGAAGCACTAATATTTATGTTATTGCGAGGTACCAAGCAATTAGCCCACCCAACCCGCTCCAGAAGAGAGGATTTTAAATGCATTTGAAGCCTCTCTTTCTGTGGGAGATTTACAGGGGGTAATTGCTTTGTTCCTTATATTGACATCGTTGTAAGTTATTGGTTATTAAGTATATTTTTAATTAATTTTTATATCCTGTGCGTTGCCTGCGGCCCGGGCTTTTCGATGCAAGTCCTCGCCTTTCCGGCCCGCAATCCCCATCCGCGCTGTGGGCTTTACACTGCAATCCCTAACGCGGCCACTGCGCACCGCTAAGTGTCCCGCTCTCCGCAGGGTCTCTCGCAGAGGCCCCTGCGGCTTACCGCATGCATGGCCGCAGACATTAGGGTCCTCTGCGAGAGACCCTGATGGGACATTATATCAATTTTTCAAAGTTATCATTATTTCATAAAACTAAGCCTTAAGCCAGTTTTGCATCATTTCCTTACCATAATCGGTAAGGATTGATTCGGGGTGAAATTGTACGCCCCTTACATCATATTGCTTATGCTTAAGCGCCATGATAGAATTATCGGCTTCATCAATAGCGGTAACCTGCAATGAATCGGGCAGGTCATTCCCGCTTACTACCCATGAGTGGTAACGCCCCACTTTAAAGCTTTCGGGCAAACCGGCAAATAATTCTTCATCGCCATCGGTCACTTTTATCGGCGTCGCGATACCGTGCATAGGCTGGTTAAGATTGTACAGGCTCCCGCCAAATACTTCGGCAATAGCTTGCTGACCAAGGCACACACCAAATATGCTTTTGGTGGGTGCATACTTTGCTATTACATCCAGCAGTAAACCAGCCTCTGAAGGAATCCCCGGTCCCGGCGATAGGATGATCTTATCAAAAGCATCTACATCCTCAATAGCAAACTGATCATTTCTCCAAACCTCGCATTCCAGGCCGAGCTCGTTAACCAAATGCACCAGGTTATAGGTAAAGGAATCGTAATTATCTATGATCAGAATCCCCCCGCCCCCTAAAGGGGGTGCTTTCCGTGGTATTTGTATTTTCTTTCATTTTGTTTTATATATCTTCAATATTTGTCAAAATTATTATTCACTATTGTTCCCCCTTTGGGGGGTAGGGGGTTACAGCTCCTCCGCTAATTCAAAAGCCCTTCTCAAAGCCGAGATCTTGGTATCAACCTCCCTTAGCTCACTTTCGGGGATCGAACCGGCGACGATGCCGGCACCTGCCTGATAATACAGGGTGTTATTTTTGCTTAAAAACGACCGGATCATGATGGCATGGTTAAAATCTCCGTTAAAACCCAGAAAACCTATCGCACCACTGTAAAAGCTGCGTTTAATGTTTTCGTTTTCATCGATGATCTCCATGGCACGGTATTTTGGAGCGCCGCTCAGTGTGCCAGCAGGGTAAGTATCAGCTACAACTTTAAAGGCCGATACACCGGGCTTCAGTTTTCCGCTTACGTGTGATACCAAATGGATCAGGTGCGAGTAATACTGAACCTCTTTAAATGCTTTAACGGTTACATTTTCGCAATGGCGGCTCAGGTCGTTGCGGGCCAAGTCAACCAACATTACGTGTTCTGCCGATTCTTTGGGGTCGTTCTCGAGGTTGCGGGCCAGCTCGGCATCGCGCTCATCATCTCCGCTGCGTTTAAATGTTCCGGCTATCGGGAATATGTTAGCCACATTATTTTTTATGGTGATCTGCGCCTCGGGCGATGAGCCAAAGATCCTGAAATCGCCAAAATCAAAATAAAACAGGTATGGTGATGGGTTGATAGAACGCAGGGCGCGGTAAACGTTAAACTCATCGCCCAGGAAAGTACGGGAGAAAGCCCTTGAAGGCACTATCTGGAAAACATCGCCCCGGTAAATGTGCTGCTTCATTTTCTCCACTATGGCAATAAACTCATCGCCGGTAAGGTTCGATTTTTCATCGCCATTGCTTTTAAAGCTATACTCGGGGAAGTTTTTGTTTTTGATGAGGTATTCCAGTTTTTCGATACCGCCATTGGTTGGTGCATCTTCGGGCTGGTTATGAAATATGTAAAGTTCGTTTTTAAAGTGGTCGATAGCGATGATGTACCTGTAAATATGGTACTGCATCACCGGAATCTGGCGTGTAGCATCATCGCTTTGCTTAAGTTTGATGGTTTCATAATGTTCAACGGCCTCGTGGGTAAAGTAACCAAACAAACCATTGGTGATCATTTTTAGCGGCAACGAATCGGTTTCAAAGCTGCCGGTAAAACTATTAAGCTGCTCGATCAAATCAAACGTACCGGCCTCATGTACTTCCTGGCTACCATCGGGGTATTGTTTTTTGAGGATACCGTTATTGAGCACGATGCCGCTGAGCGGTTCGCAGCAAATGTAGCTGGTGCTGTTTTCGCGGCTGTGATAATCGGAGCTTTCCAGCAGCAGTGAGTTAGGGAATACATCGCGCAGGCGAAGGTAAATGCTCACTGGTGTAGTGGTATCGGCCAGCAGCTTTTTATAAGTTGTAGTAATTTTAAATGTGCTCATGTTTATTTTTCAAATATCTTAAAACAAAAAAACCCGGCGAATTGGGGTCGCCGGGTTTCCTATTTAGGTTCACAATTGATTAGGTTGTCTCTGATCAAAAAGCGCAAGCCGGCTGCCAATTTAATTGGTGCCACCAGCTGTTTTTATGTGTGTTTTTAATCATCGCGGTCACAAATTTATAAAGAAATTTGAATTGTCAAATTTTTTGTGAAATTATTTATTTGCTAAATCCTATTAGCTACGTAGAATTACTGTGGAATAAGCATAATACCTACCGAAATAAGTACAATCCCTATCAAATAAAAGATAGCGATGGCTTTATGCTTAGCCTCTGGCAGGGCAGCTTTCTTCGATTTGCTGTGACCGATAGTGATTAATGCTATGGCAATAAGCATAATTACCCAATGCTCAACCGTAAAATAGCGGGTGATAGGATTTTTCATGGTCTCTTTGCTAAACTGCACCATCGGGCTGATAAAAAACAGGATGATGCCCAGCAAAAATTGTGTATGTACCGAGATCATGGCAAACAGGTTAAGCTTGCGGTTGCCCTCGCCATATGGTCTTTTTCCCAGCCAGCCCATAAAGGCACGTACAAGGGCCAGCAATACCAGTACAATAACAATGTACCTGAAACCGGAATGGAATTCCTTAAAAAAGCTATAAAGTGTCATACATCAAAATTTGCTGTGAATATACAACATATAGCTCATTGATGGCATTAGGTCATTATGTCATTTTTTTGCAGGCATAGCTAAATTGCACTGTAAAATTATGTCATTGCGCGCGTAGCGCGGCAATCTCGTAGCCAATGCATGTCGATGTGTATAGCTAAGAGATTGCCACGCCGTCTCATCGCTCATATCTTCGCAATGACATATTTTGGGGATAGTTTTAACAAAAAAAGCGATGAGCCTAAACCCATCGCTTTTCAAAATCCGAAATCGAAAATCCGATATTCGAAATCAATAAATTATATTAGCAGCCTTACCGGCTCTTCTAATAATTGCTTTAATGTTTGCAGGAAGGCAGCAGCCGTAGCACCGTCAACCACGCGGTGGTCGGCGCTCAGGGTAACCTTCATGATGTTGCCAGGTACTACCGCACCATTTTTAACAACAGGAACAGCCTGAATACCGCTTACAGCAAGGATACATGCGTTTGGTGTGTTAATGATGGCAGTAAACTCGTCAACGCCAAACATACCAAGGTTTGAAATGGTGAAGGTTGAACCCTCCATTTCGTTTGGCTGTAGTTTTTTAGATTTTGCTTTGCCTGCAAACTCTTTCACTTCAACCGAAATGTGACTTAATGATTTACCATCGGCAAATTTGATAACCGGTACCAATAAACCTTCGTCAACAGCAACGGCAACGCCAACGTGAACGTGCTCATTAGTGCGGATCTTATCACCCAGGAATGATGAGTTGATAGCAGGATGCTGCCTTAAGGCAACAGCGCAGGCTTTAACAACAAAATCATTAAATGAAATTTTAACCGGGGCAATCTCGTTCATACGGGTACGGGCCACAATAGCCTGATCCATATCAATGCTCATGGTTACATAGAAATGCGGAGCAGTAAACAAGCTTTCGCTTAGGCGGCGGCTGATAGCTTTACGCATTTGAGTAACCGGCCTTTCGCTGAATTTCTCTTCGCCTGTAAAGGTTGGCAATACGATAGGTGCTTTTGCAGCAGCAGCCGGAGCGGCAGCAGGTGCAGCTTCAGTAACAGGAGCCGCAGCCGGTTTAGCCGACGGTGTATATTCTTCCACATCCTTTTTGATGATACGGCCACCTTCAGCGCTGCCTTTTACATCATTAAGGTTGATACCTTTATCTTTAGCTATTTTACGTGCCAGCGGGGATGCTTTTACGCGGCTATCATCATCAGATGAACTTTCAGTTGTGGCAGCAGGGGCAGCTTCAGCTGTTTTAGCTTCAGCAGCAGGGGCAGCTTCAGCGGCGGCAGGGGCCGAACCACCATCCTGCAATAACGGGGTGATGTCGGTACCTTCTTTACCTACTATGGCAATGATATCATTTACTTTAGCGGCTTCACCTTCTTTAACACCTATATATAACAAGGTACCGGCTTCGTAACCCACAACTTCCATGGTAGCCTTATCGGTTGCCACATCAGCAAGTGAATCATCTGCTTTTACTTTATCGCCAACTTTAAAGTTCCATTTTTCAATGGTACCTTCGGTCATGGTGTCGCTCAATAATGGCATGCGGATAACCGTAGCCGGAATGCTTGATAAATCAACCTTAGGTGCGGCTGGTGCCGGAGTAGCGGCAGGTGCTTTGTCGGCAGCTGGTGCCGCTTCCTTAACAGGCTCTGCGGCAGCGCCACTGCCAGCCTGGTCAAGTAAAGACTTATAATCTTCACCTTCTTTACCTAAAATGGCAATTACAGAATCAACCGGGGCGGCAGCACCTTCCTGTATACCTATATACAGCAATGTACCATCCTGGTACGATTCAAAATCCATGGTAGCTTTATCAGTTTCAATCTCGGCCAGTACATCGCCCGATTTAACCTTGTCGCCAACTTTTTTATGCCATTTCGCCAATACCCCTTCGGTCATGGTATCGCTCATTTTAGGCATTTTTACTACTTCGGCCATATATTAATAGTATTATAAATTCAGTATAAATATAGTTAGTTCTTATCGTGAAGTTTAAAGTCTGAAGTTTTTAGCCTGAAGTCTTTTTTTGACCGCAAAGACTATAGGCTTTCGACTTAGTACTTTCGACTTAAAACTTAGTCCCTTATATAAGGGTAATCTTCTTGAACGTAAACATCTGTATATAATTCAGATGCATCCGGCCATGGCGATTCTTCAGCAAACTTCACAGCTTCGTCAACAATAGCTTTGATCTTAGCGTCCATTTCGTCAAACCATGCTTCATCAGCATATTTTTCGGCAAGGATAGTTTGTTTGGTAGCCTCAAGAGGGTCTTTCGCTTTATAGCTTTCCAACTCCTCTTTAGTACGATACTTTTGCGGATCGGACATGGAGTGACCTTTATAGCGGTAAGTACGCATTTCAAGGAAGGTTGGTCCTTCGCCTGCACGCGCGCGCTGAACAGCTTCGTCCATTGCTACGTGTACCGCAGCAGGGTCCATACCATCAACCGGCGATGAAGGGATTCCATAAGGCAGGCCTAATTTATAAATATCAGTCTGCGCGGTTGTACGCTCAACAGAAGTACCCATGGCATAACCATTGTTTTCGCAAACAAAAATTACAGGCAGTTTCCAAAGCGCAGCCATATTAAAGGTTTCGGTAAGCGCGCCCTGGCGTACGGCACCATCACCCATATAGGCAATGTTCACAAACTCGGTACCTTTATATTTTTCGGCAAAAGCAATCCCGGCACCCAGCGGTACCTGGCCGCCCACAATGCCGTGACCACCATAAAAATGTTTTTCTTTATCAAACATGTGCATAGAACCACCTTTGCCTTTTGAGCATCCGGTAGCTTTACCATACATTTCGGCCATAATGGCGTTTGGAGTTACACCTTTAGCAAGTGCATGGGCATGATCGCGATATGCGGTGATCATACTGTCTTCAGGTTTAATTACAGACATGGCTCCGGCCAAAACAGCCTCCTGCCCAATATATAAATGGCAAAAGCCCCTGATCTTTTGTTGTCCGTATAACTGTCCTGTTTTTTCTTCGAACCTGCGCATCAATAGCATCTGTTCGTACCACATCAGGTAGGTGTCCTTGTTTATTTCGATTGAACTCATGTATTAAACAACCTTTTTGGAGTAAAGCGCAAATCTAATTATATCCTGCAAAATATCGAAACCTCAAGCAAATTGTTGCAAAATTTTATTTGGTGGCCTTAAAGTGTATTTAAACACAACAAACCGGCTGTTTATAAGTTTGGCATACCCCATTGGGTTAAAATAGAACTTAAAAAAACACACCAAGAGGCAATAAATTATCGTTTTGCGAAGTTTTAGAAGGGTTGTTTTTCGCGAAAGACTAAAAAAAGCCTTTAAATAATTACAACCAAATTACATTAATACACGTACAAAAGCCTGTTTATTAAAAGGGTGTGTAATAAAAAGCACTTTTTTATATTTTTTGAAAAATAAGCTGCATTTATTTGCAATTTTAAAAAATATAAATAGTTTTGTAGAGCACGATAGACATAGTGTCTGATTTAATAAACAATTTGTTGTCCTAACTCAACAAACAAACTGATTAAATGAAGAAATTTGCCCTGGCTATTGCCTTACTTTTCAGCGTCGTAGCTTCACAAGCTCAAACCAAAAGTGCCCAAAGCACCAGTGATGATAACAAAGACGACCAGGAAAGTTTAGGTAAAGCATACTTTTCCCAAATTATGGGAGTTGCTTTATCTGCTACCTCAAACATGAAACTTTTTCACTTTGTTTACGATTGGATTGGTACCCCTTACCATTTTGGCGGAAGCTCAAGAAGAGGCATTGACTGCTCAGCCTTCACCAAAGAATTGTACAGCGAAGTTTTTAACCTTGATATTAAACGTAACTCACGCGATATTTTCAGCATGGTTAACCCTGTTGGTAAGGATGAGTTAAAAGAAGGCGATTTGGTTTTCTTTAAGATCCACAGCCGCAGCATTTCGCATGTAGGTATTTATTTAGGTAATAATAAATTTGCTCATGCCTCGTCAAGGGGTGTAGCCATCAGTAGTCTTGACGACGCTTACTACAGCCGTTTCTTTTATAAAGGCGGCAGGTTGTTAGCTTCATTTAAGGATGAGTTTAAAGGTTCGGCATCGACGGGTAGCAACGATATGGGCGACGACGTAGACGAAAGCAAAAACTAAACGATTTTGAAATAAATAAACTAATTTGGTCCCTTCATCCCGGTGAGGGGATTTTTTTATAATGAAATTTTTATTGCTTACGGCAGCCTGCCTGGCGCTGTTTTTACAGGCTTGTAACCATCCGCCAAATAAAAAACAAATCCTGGCCCCTGCACCTAAACCCGATACTGCCGCTACAACAACTACAGCCGTTGTTCAGCATGATTCATCCATATCCATTGCCGCTGTTGGCGATATGATGCTCGGAACCTCTTACCCTAATAATTATACCCTCCCGCCCGACAGTGCTAAAAACAGCTTTAATGTTATTGCCGACGAACTAAGAAACGCCGACGTAACCTTTGGCAATCTTGAGGGCAGCTTGCTTGACGGAGGGAACCCTGCCCATTATAAACTGCATCAACGAAGTAAGGCTTATCTGTTCAGGATGCCTACAGCCTATGCAGGCGTTTTCAAAGACGCCGGTTTTGACTTGCTAAGCCTGGCCAATAACCATATAGGCGATTTTGGCGATACCGGCCGGATGAGCACCACTCATGTGCTTGACAGCATAGGGATTAATTATGGCGGACTGCTTAGCCACCCCTCCACGGTGTTCGAACGCAACGGTGTTAAATATGGTTTTTGCGCTTTTGCCCCCAATGCCAATACCCTGCCTATTCTCAACCTAAAGAACGCTACCCATATCATAAGCCAACTGAAACAACGGTGTGATATTCTCATTGTATCGTTTCATGGTGGTGGCGAGGGTGTAGCTTATGAACATATTCCTTTTGCAATGGAATCATTCATCAGCGAAAAGCGTGGCGATGTAAATGCCTTTGCCCATAATGCTATTGATGCCGGTGCGGATATTATATTGGGCAATGGCCCGCACGTGAGCCGGGCAATGGAGGTTTATAAAAACCGGCTGATCGCTTACAGTCTCGGTAACTTTTGTACTTATAAATCAGTAAGTGTGGCAGGGGTTTGCGGCCTGGCGCCATTATTAAAAGTAAAGCTGAACAAAAAGGGGGAGTTTTTAAACGGACGCATCATATCCCTAAGGCAAGCACATGATAAAGGGCTTGAACTTGATTCGCTTAACCGTGCTGCTATCCGGATCAGGGAACTTACAGAAGCTGATTTCCCCGATGCGGGATTACTTATATCCGACACGGGCGAGATCAGCCTTAACCCGGCTATTTAAAATCTCAGCAGATAAAAAAGACATAGGGTAAATTAAGCCAACGTGTGGACTCACCCCGACTTCGCTACGCTCGTCACCCCTCTATGCTGCGCAAAGAGGGGATTTTAATTTTTCCAACCCTCTTTGCGGCACAGCCGGAGAGAGGGTGGTCCAGCGAAGCGTAGACCGGGTGAGTAAACTATGCAATTTGCAGCTAATGTGCACATCTAAGCTGCTTCATCCTTAGTATTACGCACCAGGCTGATACCCGTTGTAAAAAATATTAATGAGATAATACCAATTACCACCATGGTGGTTATTTGCGCGCTATGGTTTATAATAGCTACACCGGTATAAATAAGGCCAACTATACCAAGCACGCTCAATATAGCTCCAAAAGTTCGTTTTAAGTTCATGACAGGTGTGTTGTTTTTTATAAGCATTTTTTAAAAAACAAATAACACACCAATAATTAATGCTACTTTTATTTTAAACATAATAAACCAAACCATGCCCGAATCATTTGGATCATTGATAACAATCATCATTTTTGTTGTTATCCTTATTACTATTTTTACCTCGTTTGTGTCTGTAAAACAGGGCACTATAGTAGTTATCACCGTATTTGGCAAATACCGCCGCATCCTAACCCCGGGACTCAATTTCAAGATCCCTTTTATCGAAAACATTTACTCCAAAATCTCTATCCAAAACCGCTCGGTTGAGCTGGAGTTCCAGGCGGTAACTTACGACCAGGCTAATGTGTATTTTAAGGCCATGCTGCTGTACTCGGTATTGGACCAGCAGGAAGAAACCATCAAAAACGTAGCTTTTAAATTTGTTGACGAGCGCAACCTGATGCAGGCCCTGATCCGTACGGTTGAAGGCTCCATCCGTGCTTTTGTAGCCACCAAACGCCAGAGCGAGGTACTGATATTACGCCGCGATATTGTGGAACACGTAAAAGAGCAACTGGATGTGATACTGGAAGGCTGGGGCTACCACCTGCAGGACCTTCAGTTAAACGATATTACTTTTGATGATGTGATCATGAAATCAATGAGCCAGGTGGTGGCATCAAACAACCTGAAGGCCGCTGCCGAAAACGAAGGCCAGGCCCTGCTCATCACCAAAACCAAAGCTGCCGAGGCAGAGGGTAACGCCATCAAAATTTCGGCCCAGGCCGAGCGTGAGGCAGCTCAATTACGTGGCCAGGGTATTGCGCTGTTCCGCGAGGAAGTTGCCCGCGGTATGACTGTAGCCGCTAAAGAAATGGCCGAAGCTAACATGGATACCTCGGTGATTTTGTTCACCATGTGGACAGAATCCATCAAACACTTTTCCGAAAACTCAAAAGGGAATGTTATTTTCCTGGATGGCTCAACCGATCAGATGCAACATACATTAAAAGAAATGATGGCCTTAAACCTTTTACATACCGACAACGTCAAAAAGTAAAAGTTTGAAACCGCCAGTTTTTTAAATGAAAAGAAATATAGTGAAAGTGATAGGCCCTGCGGCCATGTGCGTTTTAATGATGATTGCGCCTGCTTCGGCACAGTCATTTCACCAGTTAACTGCCAATGATTTTTGGGGAACGCCGCGGGCTAATGCCGGCGGCGTTGTAGCTTATACCAACTGCACCATCGATTACCGGTACCGGGCCCGGCGCGAAGGCAGGGGTTACCGGCTTAATTTTAACATCAGGCTCATCCTTAACAACAATAAATCATGGCTTGATAAAAGCAGGGTTAATACGCCGCAGCAACTCAGCGAAATACTGAAACATGAGCAGGGCCATTACACCATTGCGTTTTTAGAGCAGCAGGAGCTGTTACGCATAGTAAGCAACACCCGTTTCAGCAATAATTACAACTACGAAGCCATGGCCATTTTTAACCGTATCGACGCCAAGTATAAACAGCTCAATGCCGATTATGATGAGGACACGGCTCACATGACAGATCGTAAGCAACAGCACAGCTGGGATGTGTATTTTCAACAAAAACTTCAATTTTTGCCGGGAGATACGGAGAGTTGATTTTTCAGATTCCTTTTGCACGTTCAAGCGTCCTTCGCTTGAATAATAGGAAAGGTAAGCGTCCGCGCTTACTGTAAAAGACTAATCTTCCAATCTTGCGCTCGTTTGCAACAAGCGCTTAATATGGTTTGGCGATTGTATTGCCCGTGCGTTATAAACGCAAACCCAGTTACATACTCGTTAAAAACGAGCGCAAGTTAATACCGAACACCGGGGTTGTGTACCTCTGGCACACTAAAAACTGTTTATTTGATTCCTACAAACCTTCTGCACTTCTGGTGCAACCCGTCAATCCCTTAACTTAATAACATTGCGTTTGCTGTAGCACTTGAGTTTAGAAACGCCTAAGCCTGCTATCAACAATTGCAGCAGGCCTGCAACCCAGCTATATTTGCTTTTATCGGAATGACGGAGCAATCACCAAATACCCATCGTAAAATTATCCATATTGATATGGATGCTTTTTACGCGTCGGTTGAGCAGCGGGATTTTCCGGAGTACCGGGGTAAACCTTTGGTGGTGGGCGGTTTGCCCGAAGGTCGGGGAGGTGTGGTGGCCACCGCCAGTTACGAGGCCCGGAAGTTTGGCATCCGGTCGGCCATGTCATCGAAAAAGGCATTGCAACTTTGCCCGCATGCATTGTTTGTAAGGCCAAGGTTTAATGTATACCGGGAGGTATCACAGCATATCCGGGAGATCTTTAGCCGTTATACCGACCTGATAGAACCGCTCTCTTTAGATGAAGCTTTCCTGGATGTAACCAACGATAAGAAGGACATCGGCTCGGCCATAGAAATAGCCAAACTCATTAAACAGGCTATTAAAGACGAGACTGCAGCTCACCGCTTCGGCCGGGGTGTCTATCAATAAATTTGTAGCCAAAATAGCATCTGACATCAATAAGCCCGATGGCCTGAAGTTTATCGGGCCATCAAGCATCGAAAATTTTATGGAGCAGCTGCCTGTCGAAAAATTCTTTGGTGTAGGCAAGGTAACCGCTCAAAAAATGAAACAGATGGGCCTGCACACCGGGGCCGACCTGAAACGACTGGAAGAAAGTGACCTTGTAAAACACTTTGGTAAAGTGGGCAGGTTTTACTACCAGATAGTGCGCGGCATTGATAACAGGGAAGTCCAACCCCACCGCGAAACTAAATCCCTGGGTGCCGAAGATACTTTCGCTTATGACCTGACAACTCTTGAGGAAATGGAGGCTGAGCTTGATAAAATAGCAGTCACCGTTCATAACCGGCTGCTTAAATATGAATTGAAAGGCCGCACCATTACCCTCAAGGTAAAATACCACGATTTTAAACAGATCACCCGCAATCAATCCTTTCCCACACCGGTAAACGAACTTGAAACGATCAACCATACAGCCAAACAATTGATGGCTGCAACAGGTGTTGATGATGTAAAAGTACGGCTGTTGGGCATTTCGCTTTCAAACTTTGGCGAATTGCCTGTTAAGCAGCGGGATGATAAGGAGCTTGGGCCGGGGGATCAGTTGGAGTTGGAGTTGTAGGTATCAAAAAAATGTCATTTCGATGGAGCAGGGAAGGCTGAGTGTTGGTGCGAAGGAGAAATCTTCTACGCCCGGCAATCGGCTATGCACAGTTTGCTAACTTGATGTATGAGATTTCTCCCGATGGTCGAAATGACATAGTTTTTAACATTCTAATTCACCATCCTCCCCGCAACATCCACCGACCGCGCAAAAGGATTAAAAAACCTGTTGGCCAGTATAGCAAATTCACGACGGGTTACCGGCCGTTTCATATCAAAAGCAGAACTGAATTTATATTGATCTTTCCAGGCCTTTTGCATGGCAATTTCCAAAGTATGCGGATCGGTTAGCGTGGTTTCGCTGATAAACGATAATAGGTTTCCTACCGTGAACACCGGGCCGGGCTTCTCTTTATTAAACCATAAAAAGCCCCGGGTATAAATCTCTTCCAGTGTTGGTTTGATTTCGGCTGTGGCAACTAAGGAATCAGGCTGAAATAACAAACGCGCGGTATTGCCATCTGCCTTTTGTACGCCTTTTAATAGTCCGGAAGCACCTATTTGTTGTATCGCCCTGAAATACGGATCGGTTGGTTTAACATCCGCAAAAGGCATGATCCAGGCTTTAAAGTCGAGCAGTTCGCCCTGGATTATCCGCACATTTAAGTTTTGGGTGGTGGTTTTAAAAAAGGCGCAATAGGCTGCGGTTGCACCGGCGCCCTGCCCAATAGCCATTTGTACTGAGGGATACATGGTGCTGGCATTTACCAGGTGCGTTACCGACATGGCTTTTTCCGTTACCAGTAAATTATCCAGGTCTTTAAGCACAATAGCCCCCAGCGGCACACCATAGGCAGGGAAAGGCGGGTAAATAACTTTCGGAGCATTGGCATCTGTATAATGCTGCCCCGGGGAAGCATCGCCAACGGCAATGGCTGTACGGTAAAGTTTTGATTCGCGGTTGTAAGGTTTGTACACATCATCCAGCATCATCCTCACCAAACCTTTTGTCGCGCGACCAGCCTCGCGCAAATATGGGAGATATGGCAAATGATCGGGGGTAGTAAAGCCTTCGCCCAAACCGAGGTTTTTGTAGCCCAGTTCGGTTTGCAGATAGTAGATCAATCCTAAAGTATGCAAGCGTGCTTTGGCATAAAAAGCTTCCCGGTTTTCCGGCTTTAAATTATCAGGGGCAACCAGGAACTGGTTTCCGCATTCGGCCCATTTGATCATGTATTTATCATTGGGCAGCCTGCCATCATCAAGCATTTTTTTAATATTCTTACCCTTAAGGCAAGTGTACGCCGCGGCATCATAGCCATCAGGCCTGGCAATGGTCTTATCTGCCGCAGCACCAAAATCTTTCAAAATAGCAATCCAGCTAAGGTCCTGCAACTGTGTCGATTCATTATCAGGCGCCAGGGCTTCGTTAGTTTGCTTTTTAGCCTCAAAACCATAAACGTAGGTTTCGCCTGCTTTGGCGGCCACATCGCCGGTTTCGGTAGCATCAATAACTACTTTAGCTTTTACGGTAGCGGTTTTCCCGTCGAGGGTGATAGTTACATCCCAACCGGTGCCATCTTTTTTAATGCCTGTAAATGGGGTATTTAGTTTTACGGTGAGGTTTTTTACCGTATCGGTTATTTTTTTGAGGATAGCAGCCCCGGTATAGGGTTCAAATCTTAGCGTAGCATTGTAAGCAGTATCATAACCCGGGGTTTTGCTATAAAAATCCCGCACCCTGCGCCTGAACTCGCCCCAGATGCCTGTTGGTAAATTGCGGTTACCTTCAACTATGCTCATCCCGCCAGCTGTCATGCTGCCGCCAAGCCAGGGGCCTTGTTCAACCAGCATGGTTTTCAGTTTGCTTCGTGCACCCTGTATGGCGGCCGCTGTTCCGCTTGCGCTTCCGCCTACAACTAATATATCGGTTTTAATGGTTTGTGCAAAGGATAGCGTACAGTTAAAAACTAAAAGTACGGCCAGTAACTTTTTTTCATTAGTTAAATTAACAATCTACAGAACGCTAAAATAGGCCAAAAGCTTGTGGTAGTATAAAATAATGCCTAATTTAATTTTTTTAACATTTATGATGACAGACGAACAAATGAAATACCCTATAGGGAAGTTTGCGCCCCCGGCTTCATACACTACCGAAGATATGCGCGGCTGGATTGAAGATATTGCTACCCTGCCGGGGAAGCTGCGTCATGCAATTGCCGGCCTTAATTACCAGGAACTGGATACCCCATACCGCACCGGCGGCTGGACACTGCGCCAGGTGATTCACCATTTGGCCGATAGCCACATGAATTCCATTACCCGCTTTAAGCTTGCCCTCACTGAAAATAATCCAACTATAAAGCCATATGAAGAGGCCGACTGGGCGCTACTACCAGATTATCGCCTGCCAGTTGAGCCATCATTAAAAATGCTGGAAGGCATCCATCAGCATTTTGTAGCCCTGTTTGAAAGTTTCACCGAAAACGAATGGGCACGCACTTTTGTTCATCCGGCCTCGGGCGAAACGATATCGCTGAAAAAAGGACTGGCCCTGTACGCATGGCACAGCAACCACCATTTGGCACATGTAACCGAAACGGTGAAGAAATTTGCGAAGGTTTGATTTGAGATGAAAGGATAAAGGTAAAAGGCGAAAGGTGTGTTTTACCGGAATAAAGTTTATGTTCCCTCAGGGCCTCTCTGCGAGAGGCTCTGAAGGGACGTTATGACGTAAATGTAAGTTATTGATTATCGGATGCGTTTTTTAATTGATTTATAAATATGGGCGTTGCCTGCGGCCCGGGCTGTACGCTCATACTGCACAAGGCCTTAGCCACAGGCCGGTATCCGCTCCCATCCCTAACGCAGCCCCATGCACCATCTTTAAATAAATTTCAAATGTCATTCCGATTTTTTTCCGGGGTCACGAACGAGCTAAATGAATATCTTTTAATCAATCGATTCAAAGGTTAACAGCGAATGCTGACCAGCGGTATGAAGGTCCCGCCATACCTGGTTAATTTCCGTATCGGGGTTGGCGGCAGATAAACCACAGTAGGTATAAAGCTTATCCACACTTTCGCGCGAAACTTTGGCCAGCTTCCGGCTCATTAAACTTACTTCCTGCAAGCCGTTATTATCGGCCGAGTCAAAGTTGTTCCATGAGCAATCAACGGCCTGGTAAAATTCGGCGCGGACTTCATTGAGTAAAATGATCTGATCGGCCAATAGTTGTTGAATGTATTCTTTTTGCGGCTCGGTTAAACGCGGGTTTTTCATCCGTTCATCAAAGGCCGGTCCGCACAGGTCAAGAAAATGAATGGCTAATCCCGAAAGGTTAGCAGCCAGCGTTGCTTCGGCTAATTGCAGAAAGGGGTAGCGATATAAAGGTTCGTTTACAACCGTATACTGCGGATCGATCTTAAAACTGCGATTTTTATCAACGTACAGGTCTTTTACTTCATAGGCATCACTTCCGGTAGCCATCATGCCAACATATTTCCAGGCCGGAAAAATACTAACATCTTTTTTGTCGAAAACAAAAGGAAGTATCAGCGGTTCGCCCTCATCATTCAAAACAGTTTCATCGCCTTTTTTAATGATACAATTTGCAGTGATGTGGGTTGCATGATGTGCACCGCTGGCGTACTTCCAGGTACCGTTGACGATATAGCCATCTCCGCTGATGGTAGCTGTACCTGTTGATGCACCGCTACCTGCCAGGCACAATTGCGGATTGGCCATGATCTCTGCAGCTAAAGCCGGATCCAGAAATCCACCAAACCAACCTGCACCTGCACAAAGGGTCACTACCCAACCCAAACTGCCATTGGCCCAGGCCAAACTTTCTTCCAGCCGTACCATTTGCGGCAACGCCAATTGCAGACCGGAATAAACTTTCGGCACTAAAAATTTAAACCAGCCCTGCTCATAAATAAGCGCCAGCTGATCGGGCTGCAGCTTGCCGGCCTGCTCAGCTGCAGGAGCTGCTTTCCGTATGATATCAACCCATTCGGGTTTTAAATTTTGTGATGGATGCATTTTTTATTTAGCTTAAAGCTGAAAGCAAAAGGCTTAAAGCGTAACAGGCAATACTCAATTTACCATCAGGATAACAAAAGATACTGACAGTATTTTGTCAGTGTTCAATTTTTGAAAAACGGGTGTTCAACGTTTCGGCCCCTTAAAAACACAAAGTGCTGATTACCAGAACCAAGGCGTTCAATTTGATTAAAATTGAATTTTAACCAATTCGTAAAGTATTGACTATCAATAATGTTTGTTTTTCAAAAAACGCCGGGTGTTTACACTTTTTAAAATTGAACACTTGGTACAATCTGGCCATTGAACACTTTTTCTAACCTCTAATCTACAACTACCAACCGCTCTGCCTCTACCTGTTTCTTCCACTCAAAATACCCCCATATCGCTATAATAAACAGGAAGATGGTGAGCATGGCGAACAGCGGCAATTTTTTATAAAACTGTAGCGGTACCGCGAAGAAGTTGGAGACATTTAAAAAAATCCAGTTCTCTATTTTACGGCGTGCCAGCAGCCACATGCCTGCCCAGGCAGTTGATGACACTAATGCATCCCAACCGGGAACATTTGATGGCGTGAAATACTTAGAAGGAAGGTTTTTGATGAGGAAGTAAAATACTACCCACCCAACAATACTGATAGCTAAGCTTATTATCCATTCATTTTTGGTAGAATAGGTTATTTTAATTGGCGGCTCGTTCCGTTTCTTTACCCAGTAGATCCAACCATAAACGCTCATGACAATGTAGTAGCCGTTCAGTACCGATTCGGCATACAAATGAACTTCCATCAATAGAAATATCGAGATGGCCGTACCCAATATTCCTGCCGGGTACAACAATATGTTATTTACGCGGGCCAGCAACACCTCGGTAACACCCAGCGCAACGGCAAGCCATTGCAGCCAGGTAGTTTCCTTTATTTGTTCAATGAATAGGTCGAGCCAATGATTCATATCCTAATCCTCAATTCGTGAAATTCGATCAAATTCGTAAAATTTGCGTCGATATAAAATTGCTGCCCATTAAAATCCCAGACTCAACGATGCCATAAAGTTTCGCGGCGCCTGCGGGAAGTAATAGTTATAGTTAATTACATGCCCGCCTTCAATATCCGGGTAGGTAGCGCCATTGTTTTCATACTTCTCGCTGAAGATATTATTAACCTGCAGGCCAACAGTTATGTTTTTAACCGAGCGAACGCTAAAGCTGTACCTCAACCTCACATCGTTCACAAAAAAGCTGTTCAGCAAACGGTTGGCGGCATAAGGATTAGCCGCATTATCGGGCGCTATGCCAAAACCTTCGGGATTACGGTTCATGGTATTATCTAAGTATTGCTTGCCTACATATTTGCTGATGAAAGCAATTTCTCCGCCTTTAACAGGGCTGTAACTGATTACGCTTGAACCGGTAAATGACGGCGAATAGGCGATATCTGTTTTGGCAAATGTTTCCTCAACCAGCGAGCCATCATCATAATTAGAGAAAAACTGGTGATAGTTTTTAATCTTGTTAGTGCTGAGGGTTGCGGTAGCGCTCCAGTTTAACTGATCAGTGATTTTCACTTTTCCGCTGAATTCCAAACCCGCGCGGTAGCTGTCCTTTACGTTGGTACGCACCGGGCTACCTACATCATTCAATGACCCGGTTAATACCAACTGATTTTTATATAGCATGTAGAAACCATTCAACTCCCCACTAAAAACAGGTGAGCTGAAGCGGTAGCCAGCCTCAAAATCTTTCAGGTTTTCTGGTTTCGGCCGGTTTTGCGGAGGCGAGTCGACATAATCATCTCGGTTGGGCTCATGGTTGCCCACCGCAAAGGAGGCATACACATTACTGTGCTCATTAAACTGGTAAGTAACACCTGCTTTAGGGTTAAAGAAGTTTAACTGCGCTGTTTGCTGGGCATTGTTAAGGTTTTTGTCGATACCGTAAAATGAATAATTAATGTGACGGTATTGCATATCGGCATACAACAAAAATTTGTCTACATGCCATTCGGCGCGGCCAAAAATGTTAAAATCTTTCTTTTTTGCATCATCCCGATAGTATTGATAGTTAGGACCAACGCCTATACTTTCTTCGGCAGAAATAATATTACCATAATGCGCACCTTTATATTCATTGTAGGCGCCACCAAGATTGAAGTTCAGTTTGGTAGTAGGCTGATATTTTAAGGCATAAGTAACACCATAAAAATCATTATTAAGCCAAAGCCTGCGAACAAGATTAGTGGTTGAAATGGTATCGGTACCATAAATGACAGGTGATAAACCATAATTACTCACAGCATCACCTTTCCTGTACTCTTCGTAATAACCTTCGCCATGAGTATAATGCAGGGCCCCGCTGAACGACAGTTTATCCGAAAACTTTTTATCGTATAGCAACTGGTAATGGTTTTGCAGGTAATCGTCAACCTGGTCTTTATAAAAGGCTCCGTTACCCATATCTCCCAGTTCGTTATAAGTACGGTTATCCGGGCGGGTATCATCGCCTATTACATAATCGGCAACGCCGTTCCAGGCCTGGTAAGTACGCTCATGGCCCGAGAACACGTTTAATCTTAAAGTACTGTTATCACCATAATAAGCACCGCTTACAAAAAATGATTTTAACCGGGATGATGCACGGGCGATATACCCGTCGGAACGGATGCGAGATAAGCGACCATCTATGCTAAACCTGCCGCCAAGCAGGCCAGTCCCTACGCTTACGGTGTTTTTTAGTGAACCGTATGAACCTGCCGAGTTATCGAGCTGAGCATAGGCGGTATCCCTGCGAGTAGCCGTTTGTACGTTGATACTACCGCCAAAGGCACCTGCTCCATTGGTTGAGGTACCCACACCACGCTGGATTTGCAGGGTGTTGATAGATGATGCGAAGTCGGGCAGATCAACAAAGTATGCGCCCTGGCTTTCCGCGTCATTTAAAGGAATGCCGTTAACCGTTACGTTAATGCGCGATGCGTCTGACCCGCGGATGCGGATCCCCGTATAACCTATACCTGTACCTGCATCAGAGTTGATCACTACCGATGGCGTTTGGTTAAGCAGGTAAGGCAGATCCTGGCCGAAGTTGTTTTTTTCGAGATCTTTTTTGCTGAGATTGGTAAAGGTTGTAGGCGAGTTTTTGCCTGCGCGGGTAGCCGTTACAGTAACCTCATCAGCAGTAAATGTACTGCCGCCCAATAAAAAGTTGATTGATTGATTAGCAGCAAGTGTAACACTTTTGGTTAAAGGTTGATAGCCGATATAGCTGGCTTTAACGGTATAATTGCCTTTTTTCAGATCGTTAAAACTATACTTACCTGCAGCGTCGGCAACGGTGCTTTGCTGCGGGTTTAAAATAGTAATAGTTGCGCCGGGCAATGCTTCGCCGGATTGATTGGTCACTTTCCCCGAAATGGAAAGCTGGGCCGATGCCATAACAGGCAACAACAGGGCCATAACAGCCACAAATAAATTTTTCAAAATGTTGTAAAACAAAAATTGAGTTAAACCATCTGCGCGCCAGGGTAACGCGGCAGTACACTTAACTTATTTACCTTTATCCCTCCGCCGGCATTATCCGGATCAGGTGTGGGGGAAGTCGTGAGCCGGAAGTCGTTAGTCCAAAGTCGCTTTGACTTAAGGCTTAAAACTTAGTACTTATTGACTTACTCCCTGGGTATGATCTCAGCCCGTCTTTCAGTTTGGTGAACAATCTGCAGTTTGTTTTGCAACCAAAGCAAGGCACCCCTTGAGAATTATTGAGGCAAAGATATGTTTTGATTTCGGATTTTGGATGCGGAACTTCGGATTTATAGGATAAGATACTTATTTTCGATAAACCTTAATCACATTATAATAGTAAACAACCCCGGTAGTTATGAAATTTAGCCTGTTAAGTGATACTAATTGGGAAACGAGGGTTGATAAAGTTCTTCATACTCTTTCAGACTTTGGATATACAGAGTTTTTCGAAAAAAGAAATTATGGCACTTCTCTTAATGGGGTTGTAGTAGTTTTCATGTGCAGAGATCCGGAACTTAATTTCAAGCAACGAATCAGGCATTCAAAAAAAGAGAAATTGCTTTATATGGATATAATGCTTGATTACAATGAATTTATCAAGATAGAAAACGACGAAAGAGAAAAATAATCACGGAACGTCTTGCTTCTGAAACAATTGCAATAATTGCCAAATACAAATTTGATGACTTTGATTTAGAAAGGTTTGCAGCGGATATCAAAAGATGGCTCAAAAGGATAAAGCTATTGAAAAAAGAATGGGCTATCAAACACCAAAATATCCCGATCCTTTCAATAAAAATTAATGATGGCCTGTTCTTTTCTTACCTTTCTCCTTTTACCTTTCTCCTTTCGCCTCAAAAATGTACTTTTGCAGACTTTTATAAAACATTGTTATGCTTAGAACTCATACCTGCGGCGAATTAAATATCAGCCATTTAGGCCAAACCGTTACTTTATGCGGTTGGGTACAAAAATCGCGCGATTTGGGCGGTACCACTTTCATCGACGTGCGCGACCGTTATGGTTTAACCCAATTGATATTTAACACAGATACAGATGCTACCTTGCGCGAAAAAAGCCGCGGGCTTGGTCGTGAGTTTGTGATCAAAGTTACCGGTGATGTAATTGAACGGGCCAGCAAGAATACCAAAATCCCAACCGGCGAAATTGAAATTGCCGTTACTGATATTGAAGTGCTTAATGCCGCCAAGCTGCCGCCGTTTCTGATTGAGGACGAAACCGATGGCGGCGAGGAACTGCGTGCCAAATATCGCTACCTCGACCTGCGCCGTAACCCTATCCGCAACAACCTGGTGCTTCGCCACAAAATGGCGCAGGAAGTGCGTAAATATTTAGATGAGCTTGATTTTATCGAGGTTGAAACCCCGGTACTGATCAAATCGACTCCAGAAGGCGCGCGTGACTTTGTGGTGCCAAGCCGCATGAACGCAGGTGAATTTTACGCCCTCCCGCAATCGCCCCAAACTTTTAAGCAATTATTGATGGTAAGCGGCTTTGACCGTTACTTCCAGATAGTAAAATGTTTCAGGGATGAGGATTTGCGTGCCGACCGCCAGCCAGAGTTTACGCAGATCGACTGCGAGCTTTCGTTTGTGAGCCAGGAAGATATCCTGAATATTTTTGAAGGCCTTACCCGTCACCTGTTCAAAACTGTAAAAGGTATTGATTTGGTTGAACTGCCGCGCATGTTGTATTCAGATGCTATGCGTTTATACGGATCTGACAAACCCGACCTGCGTTTTGGGATGGAGTTTGTTGAGCTGAATGACATTGTTAAAGGCAAAGGATTTAGCATTTTTGACAATGCAGAACTGGTTGTTGGCATCAACGCCAAAGGCTGCGCAGGTTATACCCGTAAACAGGTTGATGAGCTTACCGAGTGGTTAAAACGCCCGCAAATCGGTGTAACCGGCATGATATACTGCCGTTACAATGAGGATGGTACTCTGAAGTCATCAGTCGATAAATTCTATAATGAAGATGAGCTGACCAACTGGGCCGCTGCTTTCAATGCCGAAAAAGGCGATTTGATGCTGATCCTGGCCGGTGGTGCCGATAAAGTACGCAAACAACTGAATGAGCTACGTTTGGAAATGGGCAACCGTTTAGGCCTGCGCGATAAAAATACTTTTGCACCACTATGGGTTGTTGACTTCCCGTTGCTGGAATGGGACGAAGAAAGCGGCCGTTATCATGCCATGCACCATCCGTTCACTTCACCCAAACCAGAGGATATTGCCATGCTGGATACCGAACCGGGAGCTGTACGTGCCAATGCTTATGATTTGGTGATCAACGGTACCGAAATTGGTGGCGGCTCTATCCGGATCCACGACCGCGGCTTGCAATCATTGATGTTCAAGCACCTTGGTTTCTCGCCGGAGGAAGCACAAAAACAGTTTGGCTTTTTGATGGATGCTTTTGAATATGGAGCACCTCCGCATGGTGGTATAGCATTTGGTTTCGATCGTTTGGCATCGATATTTGCAGGTTTGGATTCAATTCGCGATGTGATCGCATTTCCTAAAAATAATTCGGGCCGCGATGTGATGATCGATTCACCATCAACCATTGCCGAAGCACAAATGACCGAACTAAAAATAAAAACAACGGTTTAACCAACCCAAAACATACACTGAGCCTCCTTTATTGCAAAGGGGGCTTTTATTTGCCCTCCTTCATGAAAAAATACGTTCTATTGCTAAGCGCGGTTATTATTACACTGATAATGTCATGTGATAACTCAGCGAAATTAAACCGTGCTAAACAAGCCAAAACAGATGATTCGCTGATACGCGTTTACCTGAAGGCCAACCCTCAGATCAAAGTGCAGAAACACCCCTCCGGTATTTATTACCAGGTTTTATCCGAAGGTAAGGGGAGGAATCCTAACGAAAATTCGTTGGTCACTGTAAATTATACCGCCGCATTGTTAAATGATATGGTAGTTGATAAAGCAAGCGGTTTTTCAAGCTCGTTAGACCGTTTGATTAAAGGCTGGCAAATAGGCATCCCGTTGGTAAAAGCGGGCGGCACCATATTGCTCATTGTACCCTCGGGCCTTGCCTATGGTGCCAATGGCGTAGGCCGCATCCCCGAAAATTCGGTATTGGTGTTCACTGTCGATTTAACAGAATTTAACTAATCTTCCCAAAATAATTTCAATTATTGTAGCGTTCTGTAGCTTTTGCGCGTCAAATTAATCCAAACAGAAACAGAACTATTAACTAATGAAGAAATTTCTATTATTCGTATTCGCCCCATTGGTGATCCTAACCTCGTGCTCAAAAGACAAATTCGATGCCTCAAAACAGGCAGCCACGGATGATGCCGCAATTAAAGCTTATGTCGGTACCGACACTGCTTTTCATGCTACAGCTGATGGATCTGGTGTTTATTACAAGATAGTAACCCAGGGAACAGGTGCAAATCCAACCACTAACTCGACCGTTAAAGTAACCTATACCGGCAAACTATTGGATGGAACTACATTTGACTCGGGCACCATAAACCAAAGCCTGCAGGGCCTTATTAAGGGTTGGCAATCGGGCCTGCCGTATGTCAAAACCGGCGGTCGGATTATTTTGGTGATTCCCTCAAGAGAAGGCTACGGCAATAGTGCGGCCGGAAGCATCCCCGCAAATTCGGTTTTGGTATTTACAATTGATCTGCTTAGTTTTAGTTGATTTAACTAATGCTATAGAAAAACCTTGCTGGTATGGTTTTTACTGCCGGCATGATGTGCTAAACACGGCAACCGGTACTCATACCGGATCAAGCGCCAATAACGAAGGCTATCCCATAAAGATGGTCTTCATTTTTTTATTTCCACGGTAAAAATACCTTTTACCTTTCGCCTTTAACCTTTCACCTCCAAAAACTATCTTTGTACTGTGAGTGAGAAAACCATCCTAAAACTGCAGTTGCCTACCGATCCGCTTTGGGTTAAAAACGTGGTAGAGAGCAATATTGAAGAAATTTTGACCGATCATGCTTTTTGTGAACAAAAGGCTGCCAGCAATGCCATTACCCTTATTGTTCAAAACCCAAACCTGAGCGAATTGGTACAGGAAATGGCCCTGCTGGTGCAGGAAGAAATGGATCATTTTAAACGCGTACATGATATTATATTGGAACGCGGTTATATCCTCGGCCGCGAGCGGAAGGATAACTATGTGAACGAGCTCAGAAAATTTATCATCACCGGCGGTGGCCGCGAAGCCCAGCTAATTGACAGGCTGCTGTTTTCGGCCATGATAGAGGCCAGGAGCTGCGAACGCTTCAAAGTGCTGTCCGAAAATATTAATGATGAACAACTGGCCACTTTTTACCACGAACTAATGGTAAGCGAAGCAACCCACTACTCCATGTTTATTCGGCTGGCCAAAAAATACGCTGAAGAAATTGATGTTGAAGCCCGCTGGAAACAATTTCTGGAATATGAAGCCCAGGTAATTCAGAACTACGGTAAGAGTGAAACTATTCATGGGTAAGTTTTGAGTCAGAAGTCGAAAGTCTGAAGTGTTGATCTGTATACTACCTTGCGACTTAGAACCATAGACTTTTAACTTAAGACTGTTCATGGCCTTTCCACTGTTTTTTTAAATACCCCCGGGCCAGTACAAATATGGCGTAAGCAAGCGCGAACCTGCTGCTATTTATAGCAGGATTAATATTAATGAGCGCAATATTTCATTTTACTGCAAAAACCGGGTCTTTGGTGTACGGCAAAGAGATTACCAGGGTACCGGCATCGGCATAAACATCATCAAACAGCGCATGGAATATTTATATTCCGGCAAGCATTTGTTAAATATAAGCAGCCTGAATAATGAGTATATTGTTCAACTTACTTTACAAACTTAAATTATGGTGCTTAAATGTATCGCCATTGATGATGAACCGCTGGCTTTAAGGCTTGTAAGCGAATATGTATCACGCTTCCCGGCATTGCAAATGGTTAATACTTTTGAAGATGCTATAACCGGCGCCGAATTTTTAAAAAACACCCCAATAGATCTTCTTTTTGTTGATATCAACATGCCCGATGTTACCGGCATTGAGCTTGTGCGCTCTTTGCAGGCAAAACCCATGGTAATATTTACTACCGCCTATAAAAAGTTTGCGTATGAGGGTTTTGAACTGGAAGCGATTGATTATATTTTAAAACCGATAGATATTAAACGCTTTACCAAAGCCGTTGAAAAGGCCATTGATTATTACAAGTACAAAAATAAGCCCGCCGACGACGAAACTGACGAAAGCCTGTATGTATACTCCGAATACCGCATGGTTAAAATAGACCTGGATACTATTGAATATATTGAAAGTATGGAGGATTATATCAAGATCCATATCACTAATGATAAAACCGTCCTTACGCTGATACCCATGAAAAAGGTATTGGAGAAATTGCCCTCCGCCAAATTTCAGCGCATTCACCGCAGCTATATCGTACCTGTTAATAAGATCCGGTCTATCCAAAACCGTAAGGTGCGGCTTACAAATGTTGAGCTCCCGGTAAGCGAAAGCTACAATGATTTTGCACGCAACTGGTCAAAACAGAAGTAAAATGAGCGCAATTCTCTTAATCGGCTTATCAATAATATTAATCAATTGGCTTTAAGCTTTACGCATTTGGCTTTTATATAAATGACTTTAGCAAACAATAAAACAAGGCAACATATTCAGCAGGTTGATTATATCAGGGCAATAGCTTCATTGGCGGTAGCTTTGTTTCATCTTGGCGGCAAATCATTGCCCGGCTTACACTATGGCTGGCTGGGCGTGCAGATGTTTTTCCTGTTATCCGGTTTTATAATTTGCTGGGCTATTCCTGAAAATTATAGCTGGGCCTTATTCCCCAAATACATTTTAAAAAGAATAACACGCATTGAGCCCCCTTACATAGCCTCCATATTATTGACCATTTTGGCCGGGTATTTATTAAACACAAATTACCGGCCCGATATCAGTAACATATTAACCCACTTAGCTTATATCAACAATTTTATTGGTCGCCCTTATTTGAACCCCGTTTACTGGACGCTGGGGATTGAGTTTCAATATTACCTGTTCATCGGTGTTTTCTTTCCAATTATTATAAAAAAGTGGGGCGCCATCTCCCTGCCCCTGATTTGCTTACTGCCTTTATTTATACCCGTGCCCGGATCAACACTGTTAAACGTTTTTCCGTTTTTTGCTCTTGGGATATTATATTACCTGTACCTAACAGGTAAAAGAGGGTTAACTGAAGTTTTGATATATGGCGTAGCTGTAACTGCCATTGGTTTTTATAGTGCAGGGTGGCTTCCTATGGTTGCCGGCCTTCTGGCACTTGTCCTTTTAATACTGCCTTTAAAGCGCCACCCTGCTATTGCCTTTTTTCCAAAATCTCTTTTTCGCTATACCTTACTCATGATGTTGTTGGGAGTAGTCTTGTAGCTTTTATGGGTATGCACCTGCCAAAAACATTTGGATTCAGGGCGTTTGAGTTTTTAACAGGCATTGCTGTGAGTATCAGTTTTGCTTACCTGTTTTATCGCATGGTGGAGCTGCCCTGTTTACAGCTATCCAAACGGATCAGGTACTGATTACCTGGTTATTTACAGGCGGTTTAAACTTTTTCCAATCCTTTTTACATTCACCAATACAAAAGCGCTATTCATCGATACATTATTGATAAAAACCGGCTTTGCCCCCATATTTATATCATAAACCAATTATAACCCCATAAATGGTTTATTAGTACCCCTTTTCATAATAGTTGCGATAGTAGCGTCTGTGTGTTAGTAGTTACATGCAGGCGCTTTTTTAAAAACAGTACTCCGTTGGAAGCAAAAAAGTTACTCCCCTAATCAGCTTTTTTCTCATTTTATTAGTTCGTAAAACAAACGCGCAAAGCCTCGGCGATCCTGTGGTGAGCATCACCTTTGGCTCAGGCAGTTCAACACATTCTGGTGCCTTGCCTGCAGATTCGGGCTCAACCAGTTATACATATAGCAGTGCCAATTTCCCCAGCGACGGCTCTTATACCATTGAAAACACTACCGCGGGTGCAGGCAATGTCTGGTGGTCGGCCACAGACCATACAGGCAATACAGGCGGCTATATGATGGTGGTAAATGCCAGCGTATCCAAAACCGATTATTTTTATAAGCGCGCCATTACCGGTTTATGTTCCAATACCACCTACCAGTTTTCGGCCTGGGTGGTGAATTTGTTAAGAAGCAATGATATCAGCCCGCCTAACATCACTTTCGCCATCGAAAAAACTGATGGAACAATTATTCAAAGCTTTAATACCGGCACCATTGCCCGTACAAGCAACAATTATCAATGGGTGCAGGAGTCGTTCAATTTTACACTACCGGCTGGTGTCGGCGATGTCGTGATCAAAATGATCAATAACAGCGCCGGCGGTGCCCCTGCCAATGACCTTGCCATTGATGATATTGTTTTCAGGCCTTATGGCCCTGTGATAGAGGCCAGCTTCAGCACTTCAAGCTCAGCCAATACAGCATCGGCCTGTTCAGATGTTCCGCAAACCTATACACTCAACACAACCATCCCCAGTGGCTATACCGTTTTATGGCAATACAAAAACGGCAGTGGGGCCTGGACGGATCTTACCGGAGCAAACAGCACCAGTTCAAGTTACCAGATAACATCGCCGTCAGTGGCTGGTACTTATTACTACCGGGCAGTAACGGCGCAGGCGGGTAATATTAATTCGGCACTTTGCCGGTCAGCATCAAATGTGCTTACACTTACGGTTGGCGCACCGCCTCAATCAACAGCAACGGCCAATACACCGGTTTGCGCAGGCACAACGTTAACGCTAAGTGCATCAACCGGGGTGAGTTATCAATGGACAGGGCCAAATGGTTTTACATCGGCCATTCAAAGCCCAACTATCGATAACGTTACTGCTGCAGCAGCGGGTACATACACGGTTACGGTTAAATCATCCTCGGGATGCGAAGTCACAGCAACCGTGCCGGTTGTAGTGAACGCCCAACCTGTTGCTGCTGTTGATGCGGTTGAGCCAATTTGCGAGGGGAGTTCGGTTACATTAAACGCCAGCGGAGGCTCAACCTATTCATGGTTGCCGGCAACGGGCCTTTCAGATGCCAGTATCGCTAACCCGGTAGCCAGCCCAACAGATAATACACTTTATACTGTAACAGTAAGTAACGGCACTTGTACCTCGACAGCCACAGTACAAGTAGATGTTATAAAAAAGCCTATGGCCAATGCCGGGCCCAACAGGTACATTACTCAGGGCCAGTCAACAACACTTAACGGCAGCACCAAAGGAACCAACGTAAGCTATTACTGGACGCCGACCGATAACCTGAGCAGCAGCCTTGAACTTACGCCTACAGCTGCACCAATGGAAGATATCACCTACACCCTGCATGTGGTATCAAACTCAGGCTGCGGTGACGAAGCAACCGACCAGGTATTTGTACGTGTTTATAAAAAAGTAGTTATTCCCAATACTTTTACACCCAATGGTGACGGGGTTAATGATACCTGGGCAATAGAGGCGCTGAATACTTACCCAACCTCGACAACGCAGGTATTTAACCGCTATGGCGGCCTGTTGTTTAAAAGCACAGGCTATCCTGAAGCCTGGGATGGCAGATCTAACGGCCAGGGTATTCCGTCAGGAACTTATTATTATGTGATAGATTTAAAGAATGGGAATGTAATGAGCGGCTGGGTGATGGTGGTTTATTAGTTCATGGTTGATGGTTCATAGTTCATGGCGAAAATACGCAGGCAGGAACAATTCGCAGGCAATCATGATCTATGAACCATGAACGATGATCGGCTTCACCCCCACTACATTCAGTAAATAATTATCCATCATATCAATATCGACCACATCATTTAAAAAACCGATATGCATATCCGGACGGGTGATGAGTGCTTTTTTTGGTTTTCTTTGATGGCGAAAGCATCGAAAATGTGTTGATTTTTTGTCGAAGGCGGCAGGTAAAAAAAGTTGAGACTGGCCCCATAGTTTTGGGTTATCCATTTGGCGATGGTAAACAGGTCGAGCTCTTTGAGCTTGCCTAAACAGATGAGCGTAAAACCCGGTTTATTGCACCATTCATGCAGATCGGTTTCCACCTCCCGTTTTTCGTCGAAAACTTTGAGATAAGGTAGCCTGTCGCCTGCTTTGATGTGGCTGGCATGGCTTAAGTTAAGGTTTATGGCGCTATCGCGATAGGAGACACCGGTTTGCGATACCCGTTTAAAAAAGGCTTCGCGAAGGTTGGGTTTACTCCATACCCATTTTAAAACAACAGGCAGCAAATATTTCTTCAGTAAGTTAATGAACCAGTTACGCGACAGGATCATTTTAAAGATCCTGTCGGTAGTATTAAGGAGCTCTTTTGCTACCGGCATCCTTTCCTGCGCATAGCTATCTAACACCGATACCTTAAGCTGGTTATTAACCACACCTGCCAGTTTCCAGGCCAGGTTATTGGCGTCCTGCAAGCCGGTATTCATCCCCTGTCCGCCAACCGGCGAGTGGATATGCGCGGCGTCACCAATTAAAAAGCAGCGCTGCTGCCTGAATTTATCGGCCATGCGGTGATGCAGACGGTAGGTAGTGAACCAGTTGGTATGTTCAACAATGATCTGTTGTTGGGTTACATTCCGCAAATGAGGTAACACCTCTTCAATTTGAAGCTCGTCTTTTTTATCAAACTCATCGGGCAGGTTGCCTACCACACGATAGCTCCGTTCATCAGGCATGGGGAAAAAGCCCGCGAAACCTTTTTTTGAGAGGAACAGGTTAACCTTATCGCCAAAGTCGGCCTCTATTTTTATATCGGCCAAATAAAATTGGTGTTGGTAGGTATCGCCATTAAAAGGAATGCTCAGTTGCTTGCGCACAGTGCTATGGGCACCATCTGCCGCAACCAGCCAATCGCAGGTAATGGTTTGTTTATCCTCGCCGCTTTGCAGCTTCAATGTTACCTTACCGGTATCCTGGCTTAGTGACAGCAGCGATGTGTTCCAGTATACCGGGCAGCAGTTGAGGGTAATAAAATCCAATAATAACCGCTCATTTTTGCTCTGCGGGTACATCTGGATAAATGGAAAAACCGTTTGCATTTCGCCAACATTGGCAAGCGAAAGACTGGCAACCTCTTCACCGTCCTGGTTAAACTGTACACCTCCTCCCCGTTTACCATCATTGAGCACTTTATCGATGATGCCCATCTGCCGGTAAATCTCCATAGACCGTGCCTGAACGGCAAGCGCCTTTGAATGCGTGGTTGGCCCCTGCTTGCTATCAATAATTACCGGCTGAACACCATGGCGTAAAAGCTGGGCGGCCATCATCAAACCTGACGGACCGGCGCCCACTATTACAACCGGGGTATGCTGCTGGCTTATGGTCATTTATTGCCGTGATAAAGTAAAAAGATTGTTGGGCGTTTGTGCAGATCAGGCACTTTCTTTTGCCATTCGGCAATGGTTTTGGTTTGCACAAACTCGGTTGCGGAGGTAAGGTCGCAGGCAATGCAAAGCTTGGTTTTGGGATTACCCGCTTTCAGGATCTCCTCAAGCATGGGGTTATTGCGGAAAGGTGTCTCGATAAACATTTGGGTTTGATCAAGCTTTATGGCTGTGCTTTCCAGCTCTTTGATCTTTTTAGCACGAAGCACCTTATCAATGGGCAAATAGCCGTGAAATGCAAAACTTTGTCCGCTGAAGCCCGAAGCCATCAGCGCCAGCAAAATAGAGCTTGGCCCAACCAGGGGTATAACCTTAATGCCCATGCGGTGGGCTTTATCCACAATTTCAGCACCGGGATCAGCAACACCCGGACAGCCAGCTTCGCTCATCAGCCCAACGTCATTACCTGCTTGCAGGCCTTTAAAAAAGTCAGCCTTGCCCATGTCGCGGTTATGCTTGCCATAATCATGGATTACCAGCTCGCTTTGCGGGGTTTTCAAGCCGGCCTCTTTTAAAAAGCGACGGGCGGTTTTTTCATTCTCCACGATGTACTCTTTGATACTGTTTATGGTATCAGTAAGGTATGGTGTAAATGATTTTGCAGCCGCGTCATCGGCCAGCGGTACAGGAATTAAATAAAGGGTTCCATAGGGCATATTGCAAAGTTGGTGTTTTTTGTTTAATTTAAGCTATCAAAAGGAGGCGAAAAAATGAGGCAATTAGGCGCAAACTGGTTTATTGAAGGTCATATTGATTTTGAATACAAAAAATATATCCTGTTAAGTTACCTTCAGGAGATTAACAGTCACTTTGATAACAGCCGGTTATATCCCAACCTGGCCGACCTGATATTTCATTACAGCAACCTCATCGATTTTAAAAAGAATAAATCGCTGTTACAGCAGGCTTTTCCTCAACGCTTAACACAGGCTGATATCGACGCGGTAAAGCTTACTTATCAAAAGATCATTATGGATGATCAAAGCATGCAGGAGATAGAGCAGATCATTACCTATGCCTTAGGCAAAATGGACCCGGCTATAAAAACCGGCAGGGATATTTATGATTTTGTAGAAAGCCATGTGAATATCGATCCGGTGGGCATTACCCCTCTAATGCCTTATCACGGTTATTTTTCGTTACAGAATGGCAAGGAACGCACCAACCGGATCTACGAGTACCAGATCACTATTTTTGAAGGCAAGGATGATAAATACCGCGGCATTAACGTAGCTTTTATTGATGCCTACGAGCAAAGTATTACCAATACCCCAGAAAGCATTAAACTGCATCTCATAAACCGTAACAAGTTTATGCCCAATCCTGCGGTTTATTATGTACGCAGCGATATCACTTTTCCGCTTGAACAAACGCTGCTGCCGGTGGCCAAAAGAAGCCTGGTGAAGTATATTTCGAATGCTGCGTAAGAGCTTATCAAATTATTTTCATTCCGGGAGCAGCGGTAGTGCCGTTGTCCATTACTTTCCCTATCGGGCAAGGATAAAAGCCGGGCAGTTAACAGCGTTACACCCACTTAAGTCTTTGCAACGTTGAAGAGTTTATGACAAGCCCCGGCATTTTAAGATGAGAGTTTTATGAACCGGCCGGAAGGGGAATCATACCCTGGCCGAAATTCAACCTTGAAGGCCCCAACGGGTGGTTAAAAGTGGCCGGTTCAATCGGCACATGTTCGCACATGTCGGGCTCCCACTTTTTAGCTCCTATTTATCTACCCTTACTTATCTGTAACATACTATCTCTTAGTAAGATCCGAATCCTCTTTGTAATTATTGCTGCTAATTGCTTTTCATATGATTATAAATCATGAAATTATTTGTCTTATCTGGATAAATACTATCTGACATGAAAAAAACGCAATAATATTGATTACGGGTTTGTGGTTAAGCTGCTTTATCAGTGTGGTTCGGGGACAGGGAATAAAAGATTCTGTACTTAGCCTTCGGTCGCCGGATAACAATATAATATTCAGGTTCCGTCAAAAAGCTGAAGCCGGGAAGCGTACGATGCACTATAGCTTGGATTATAAAAACAAGCCGGTAATTCTGGTGTCAGTCCTCGATCTGCAACTGGATAATGATCTTTCAGAAAAAGCAATGGCATTGAAGGTCGATCAGCATAAAAACTGGTGCGAAAACCTGTTGATCACGGGCGTTGATTCCTCCCGGCATGATACCACATGGGCACCAGTTACCGGAGAGCGGGCTATGATTAGTGATCATTACAACGCAATGAATATTACGCTGGTAAAGGATGACAATCCCATTTATGTGATGCAGGTTCAGGTAAGGGTTTATAACGAGGGGGTAGCATTCCGTTATTATTTCCCCGAAAACCCTAAAGGAACCTACTACAACATCAGGGCAGAAAATACCGAGTTTCACCTGCCTGAAGGCACCCAAGCCTGGTTTGCCAATTGGGCACAAGCGCCATATTACAAACTGCCGCTAAAAAACTGGCCCGGCGAAAGCGAACGGCCGTTAACCATCGAACTGCCTAATGGCCTTTTTGCAGCGCTGGCAGAAGCCAGGCTAATTGATTATGCGCGCACCAAATTTAAACTGAGTGCCGATAAACCATCTACCCTGGTAACCTCTATGTTTGGCGGGGCGCAGCTCATCTCGCCGGTAGGCACACCATGGCGGGCAATCATGATAGCTGAAAAACCGGGCGACCTGATTGAACATAATTACATGATGTTGAATCTTAATGAGCCATCGGCAATAGCCAACACCAATTGGATTAAACCCGGTAAAATCATGCGGGTAATGGCCATGACGACAAATGATGCAAAAACAAATATTGATTTCGCGGTGAAGCATAACCTGCAATATATTCTGTTTGATTGGAAATGGTACGGACCGGCTTTTAGCTTTAGCTCGGATGCTACCAAGGTTGCTATACCTGATTTTGACCTGCCTGGTATAATCAAATATGGCAAGGATAAGGGTGTTGGTGTTTGGTTATATGTTAATCAGCAGGGTTTATTAGCTCAAAGTGACAGTTTATTTGCTGTTTATCATAAATGGGGTGTAAAAGGCGTAAAATTTGGTTTCGTACAGCAAGGCTCCCACCGCTGGACAACCTGGGTGGAAAAGGCGATTCAGCAGGCGGCAGCTGCTCAGATCATGGTAAACATTCATGACGACTGGCGGCCAACAGGCGAGCAGCGTACCTGGCCAAACCTGATGTCGGCCGAAGGGATCCGTGGTAACGAGGAAATGCCCGATGCCACGCACAATACCGTGCTGCCTTTTACACGGTATATTGCCGGAGCAGCCGATTATACCTTCTGTTATTTTAATAAACGTATTAAAACTACTCATGCCCATCAATTAGCGCTGGCCGCAATTTATTACAGCCCGCTGCAAACGCTGTATTGGTATGATAAGCCTTCGGCGGAGCATAATGAGCCCGAACTGGAATTTTGGGACAAGATCCCAACCACATGGGACGAAACAAAAATAGTGCAGGGAATACCCGGCGAATACATTTCTACAGCCCGCAGGAGCAGAAAAGATTGGTTTGTAGGTACTATCACCAACAATGATGCTCGTGAAATTAAACTTGATCTGAGTTTTTTAGAACCCGGTAAAAAGTATAAAGCGACTATTTACAGCGATGACCCGTCGGTGAATACTGAGACGCACGTTAGGGTCAGCAGTAAAAGTGTTAATAGTAAAACAGTATTAAAATTTGCCCTGCTGCCATCAGGCGGAGAGGCGGTGTACCTCACTCCGGAAAAATAATCCATATATATATATCATACATGAGCCAACAGCGTAAAAATAATTATGTAATCAGTGCAGATATCGGCGGTACGCATATTACAGCAGCGGTCATCGATCTGGAAAAAAGATGATCATTGAAGATACCCGTACCCGGTTAACTGTGGACTCCCATGGAACGGCAACTGAAATACTTAAAACCTGGGCGGAAGCATTAACACAGGCTTATGAAAAATTCGGATCTCCGGCTCAGCAGGTTGCCCTGGCCATGCCTGGCCCATTTGATTATGAAAATGGGATTTCACTGATCAAAGACCTGCATAAGTATGAGGCCATTTATGGTTTAAATATTAAGTTATACCTGTCGGAAGAGCTCAGGATAGATGCTGCAGATATCCTGTTCCGAAATGATGCCGAAGCATTTTTACAAGGGGAAGTTGTGGCGGGAGCTGGCGCCGGCTCCCGTAAGGTTCTTGGGCTTACGCTGGGCACAGGGTTTGGTTCAGCTTTGTGCGTTGATGGTATTGTGAAAGATTTAAACCTAGGCAGCGAACCTTATAAAGATAGCATTGCAGATGATTACTTCTCTACAAGATGGTTCTTAGGGCGATATCATGAAACAACCGGGCTGTCCGTTACCGGAGTGAGTTCGCTGATATCAATGTCCAAACACAGCGCTGTGGTCAGGAACATCTTTGATGAGTTTGCGGTCAACCTTTCTTTATTCCTCCGGGATATTATCCAAACCGAAGGTTCTGATGTAATTGTTATCGGTGGCAATATTGCAAAAGCATCGGGCATGTTTCTGGATGAACTTACCGCCAGGTTAACAGCATATGCTGAAAGTTTAAAAATAAAATTAGCTTTATTGGGAGAAGACGCGGCGCTGATGGGTGCTGCTGCGGCTTTTGATAGCAGGCGAGGACTTAATATCTTATTTAATGCCAATCATCCGGGTAATTAATTTTAACAACAATATGACCAATAAACCAGCTTTTACCGAGAAAAAATTCATCGTGACCTTTGTATTTGTAACCTCGCTATTTTTAATGTGGGGCTTACTGCATTCCATGAGCGATGTGCTGAACAAGCATTTTCAAAATGTGCTTAATCTCTCCAAATCTCAATCCGGCTTAATCCAGTTCTCCGTGTTTGGGGCTTATTTTATTATGAGTATCCCCGCAGGATATTTTTTAAAGAAGTTTGGTTATAAACCGGGCGTAATCCTGGGGTTGATTTTATTTGCCCTGGGTTTATTTCTTTTCGTCCCTGCAGCCAACGCGGCCTCATTTACTTTTTCAGGATAGCCTTATTTATTATGGGCTGCGGTATGGCTACTTTGGAAACTGTTGCGCATCCCTTTGCGGCCGCCCTGGGCGATCAGCGCCGGAGCGACCAGCGTGTAAACTTCGCGCAAACTTTTAACGCGGTGGGTACCATGATCGGTCCGGCCATTGGTTCATATTTCCTTTTAGGTTCGGACACGGTACATTCAACCGATCTTACTTCCGTAAAAACGCTGTATGTAGCTATCGGCTGTGTGATTATACTTATAGCGGTTGCTTTTATGTTTTTAAAAATTCCGGTTTTAACAGATCCGCATGCAGAAACTTCGGCCATCGATCCTGATGCGGTTAACGTGGACGTGGAACCATCTAAAAAACTATATCAACATTCGCATTTTGTATGGGCAGTTGCGGCACAGTTTTTTAACGTGGCGGCACAGGCCGGCACCTGGGCATATTTTATCAACTACGGTGTGGATATTATGCATTTCAGTAATGAAAAGGCCGGTTACTTTATGATTATTTTTATGGGGATGATGGCGCTGGGGCGTATTGTGGGCACTTCATTAATGACTTATATAGCGCCCAATAAATTATTAGCGGCATTTGCCTGCGGCAGCATCTTAATGTGCCTGATAGTTGCACAGAGCCTGGGCTGGACATCATACATCGCCCTGCTGATGATCAACTTCTTTTTTAGCATTATGTTCCCCACCATTTTTAGCTTGGGGATCAAAAACCTGGGCAGTCATACACAACAGGCTTCATCTTTTATAGCGATGGGAGTAGTAGGAGGCGCGGTATTTCCAATGGTAATGGGGCAGATAGCCAATCATAGTGTGGCTCACGCTTATTACCTTCCGATAATCTGCTACGCGGTGATCTTTTTATTCGGCGCTAAACTTTATAAAGTTAAACATTAATGAAAAGCACCCGGATAGTTATATCAACCCTCATATTATCTGCCCACCATACAATCACACTCAATAATGTAACGATAAAAGGCGAGCCGGTAAATCAGGGTTTCAATAAACAATGGTGTTTTAATATGCCGGCAAGCACCGATACTAAAATTGTATTGAATTAGAATCATGAAAAGGTATTGTCATTATTTTATTTTTTAAGCTCGCTGATGTTGGCGGATCTGCCGGTAGCACAGGCGGCTGTTTGGCAATGGTCGGTGGCGGTTAAGCCTGCTGGTACCAAGCGGGATCCGTCAAGGGCTTTTTTATGGATATCGCCAAACTGTAAGCAAGTGAAGGCCGTCATATTCGCTCAAAACAATATGGAGGAGCAATCCATATTGGAAGATCCTCAATTCAGAGGGGAGATGGGCAACCTGGGTGTTGCGGAGATCTGGGTTAGCCCAGCTTTCAATCTCAAGTTTTTATTTAACGAAAGAGCCGGAGATCAGTTTAACGCGTTGATCAATGACCTCGCTGATATTTCAGGTTATAGCGAATTGAAAACAGCGCCGGTGATCCCTATTGGACATTCGGCAGCGGCAAGTGCGCCTTATTATTTCGGTGTCTGGAACCCTTCGCGTACGCTTGCTTGCATCTCAGTAAGCGGGCAATGGCCATATGTAAGAAACATTTTTGCTCCCGATATCTGGAGTAAAGATCAAAGCCTGGATTATGTCCCTTGTTTAGAAACAATGGGCGAATACGAAGCTGCCAACACCTGGGGCGATGAGGGATTAAAAGAAAGACAGGAACATCCGCTGCTGCCGTTGAGTATGCTATCCAACCCGGCGCAGGGGCATTTCGCTGCCACGCCTGAAAAAACCGGCTGTCTGGCCTTCTACATTAAAAAAGCCATGGAGTACCGCTTGCCAAAAAATGTACCTCCGGGTACTGTTCCGAAATTGATTGATATCGATCCGACAAAAACCGGCTGGCTGGTTGATAAATGGCGTTATAATGAATTACCCGCCGCGGATGCAGCACCTGTAGGCAGGTACAAGGGCGATGCTTCAAAAGCTTTCTGGTATTTTGATGAAGAAACAGCTCGGGCAACAATAACCTACCAGGCAAGACATCACAATCAAAAACCCCAGTTAATAGGTTATGTACAGCATGGCCAAATGGTTGAACAGCGTAATACGCACCAGCAGGTAAACCTGAAATTTGAACCAGAGGCCGATGGCATCACTTTTAAACTCCATGCTGCATTTTATGATACGGTGCCCGGGGGCAGTCCCCGCTTACCTGTTTGGGCTGGCATGCCGGCTGGTTCCGCTATAGGGCATGCTGCCGGGAATACTCCTATTGCCATTAACCGCATTACAGGCCCGGTTATTAAGTTAAATGATTCCACTTTCAGATTGAGCCCGCAGGCCGGTTTTTGGGAGAACCCGCATAGTTATGAGTTGTGGTTTGCTGCTACCCATTCTGGAGATGCCGAGTATAAACCGGCCGTACAGCAATCACAGATGCTTGTGCCGCCACACAATACAGCAGGGAGGGAACAGCATATTACGTTTTTACCGGTCCCCAACCAAAAGGCACATGCAAAGGGAATAAAATTGGATGCCAGCTCAGATGCACAGGTGCCTGTAGGGTTTTATGTATTAGAAGGCCCGGCGGAGCTATCAGGCAATACATTAAATATTACAGCTATTCCGCCGAGAAGCCGTTTCCCGGTAAAAGTTACCGTGGTAGCCTGGCAATATGGCAACAATCGTGAGCCTAAACTGCAAACAGCAATACCCGTTGAACAATCCTTTTTTATTGAAAAATAATTTATACGCTTAAAATATTAACCATAGTTATGCTTGTTATAAAAACTCAATTGTGATTCACTTAAACCCAAAGGCAATTAGATAAGCAGTATAGTCTTTTATTATACCCTAATTGATCGCCAATAATCAGTTAAGATCAAGAGTTAACGAAATATTTAATGGTGCTGCCCAGCGCGACATGAAACCTAAAGGAATAGAAGTATAGCTCGGGGGCCCTGCCTAATAAGCCAGCAGCCTTTCCATGCTTTCTTCCAATCGCGCCTTGGCCAAAAACTGATCTTCCAAGGCTTTATTCATGGGGATAGCCGTATCGAGGCTACCACAACGCATTACAGGAGCATCAAGATATTTAAAGCAATGTTCGGCCAAATGGGCTGCAATTTCGGCGCCGAAACCATTGGTAAGCGTATCTTCATGCAAAATCAGCACCCGGCCTGTTTTCTTAACGCTGGTTTCCACCGCTTCCTGATCCCAGGGCTGCAGACTGCGCAGATCGATGATCTCTACGGATTGATCGGGATGTTTGTCTGCATACTCCAATGCCCAGTGTACACCAAGGCCAAATGTAATTATAGTGGCCTTTTCGCCTTGCTTAATCACATTAGCGTTGCCTATCTCTATCATTACATCATTATCAGGCACATCGGCGCTGATACTGCGGTACAGGTATTTGTGTTCAAAATAAATTACCGGGTTAGGATCGTCAATAGCGGCAAGCAGTAGTCCCTTGGCATCTGCCGGAAAAGCCGGGTAAACCACTTTTAAGCCGGGAGTTTTGGTAAACCAGGCTTCATTGCTTTGCGAGTGGAAGGGGCCTGCCCCGGTACCTGCACCCGCGGGCATCCGTATTACTACATCAACCCCCTGCCCCCAGCGATAATGCGTTTTGGCCAGGTTGTTAATAACCTGGTTAAAGCCGCAGGTAACAAAATCTGCAAATTGCATTTCAACCACAGCTTTGTAGCCGTTAAGCGCAAGTCCCATGCCTGCACCAACAATTGCTGATTCGCAAATGGGGGTGTTACGTACACGGGCCTTACCAAACTCCTCAACAAAGCCCTGGGTAATTTTAAATGCGCCGCCGTATTCGGCAATGTCCTGCCCCATGATCACCAGGTTGGGGTGTTTGCGCATAGCTTGTTTAAGCCCGTCGCTAATGGCATCTATATAGCGCTTACTGGTAACCGGCGATGATTTTGGCTGTACAGCAGGAAAGCTGTAAGGCTTGTACATATCCTGCACTTCGGTGGCCACATCCGGTATAATATCTGTTTCGGCATAAGCCTTTTCAATTTCGGTTTCAATAAGGGCGGCGAACTCCTTACGGACAATAGTGATCATGTCTTTAAACAAAACCCCTTCGGTAATCAGGTACTTTTCAAAGTTTGTAACCGGGTCCTTTCCTGCCCACCACTCAAATAAATTAGTGGGAACATATTTGGTGCCTGATGCTTCCTCATGGCCACGCATCCTGAAGGTCATACATTCCAGCAAAACAGGGCGCGGATTTTCACGAATAGCTTTATTAAGTGAGGTTATGGTGTTATAAACTTCAAGCAGGTTATTGCCGTCAATACGGCGGCCTTCAATACCGTAGCCTACGGCTTTATCAACCAGTTCGCGGCAATTATATTGTTCGTTGGTTGGGGTTGAAAGGGCATAGCCATTATTTTCGATCAGAAATATTACCGGCAGTTTCCAAACAGAGGCTATGTTAAGTGCTTCGTGAAAGTCCCCTTCACTGGTGGCACCCTCGCCTGTAAAAACAAGGGTTGATTTTCTTTTACCCGATAATACATCCGCTAAGGCAATGCCATCGGCCAGGGCAAGCTGCGGACCGAGATGGGATATCATCCCAATGATCTTATACTCCTGGGTACCGAAGTGGAAGGAGCGGTCGCGCCCTTTAGTAAAGCCCGAGGGTTTGCCCTGCCATTGCGCCATTAACCGCGACAAGGGGATATTTCTCGATGTAAAAACACCGAGGTTGCGGTGCATAGGCAAAATATATTCGTCGGCATTCATAGCAAGGGCGCTGCCAACTGCTATGGCTTCCTGGCCAATACCCGAAAACCATTTGCCAATGCGGCCCTGCCTCAGCAGGATCAGCATCTTCTCTTCAACCATGCGCGGAAACAGCATTTTTTTATAAAATTCCAGCAAAGTATCATTATCGAGGTTTTTCCTGTCAAAAATCATAACGTAAAACTACTGAAGTTTTTAAAACTTTGTATGTTTGGTGATACTATCCAAAAACTATGAAGCGCACCTCTATTTTCATCATTATATTACTGCTCATGATAGGCTTTGCGGCCAGTTCGCAGGATTTTTTCTTATTGCCACATAATTTTTACGTTCACAAAGGCGATAAGCTTAACCTGCATTTGTTGAGCGGCAACGAGTTTAAACCCGAAAATGAATTTAAACTTGCCACAGCAAAGGCAACTAAATTTATGCTGTATGAAGGCTCAAAGAAAACGGACCTTTCAAAAGTCAGTAACTCTGCCGATAGCAGTCTGCTTGTCTATGAGCTGCAAAACTCCGGTCTTGCACTTTTTGAACTGGTAAGGGATGATGAAACAGAATCGGAAAGGAATAAATTTATCAGAGCACTTGAAAGTGAAGGCCTCGATAAAATGGCCGAAGAAGCCCGGGCCAGCAGTCAGCAATACTTTGTTGAAAAGTATCACCAGTCAAGCAAAACCCTTATTTCTGTTGATAAAGCTAACGGTAAGGACTTTGATAAACCCCTGGGTGAGGAATATGAAATTGTAATACAACAAAATCCCTATAAATCAAGCTATGGCGATGATGTTACCGCTCAGGTGCTTTTTAGAGGCAAACCCATGAAGGATGCTGTGGTGATGCAATATGTGCGTACTTTGAACGGCACCATCGTTCCGCAAAAATTATTGAGCGACAGCAATGGCCTGGTATTTTTTAAACTGAGCCGGGAGGGGGTATATATGGTCAGTTCAACCCATGTTGAACCATCGCAGGATAAAAAAGCCGACTATGAGAATTGGAGTACTACTTTCACCTTTGCCTTCAGCAATACCGATGACGTACCAAATTCATACAGAGAGTTTGGATTTGGGAATAAGCATTGATTTTTTAGCGGCAGTTGCAGGTTTAGTAGCGGATTAAAAATATGGAGACGTCATTGTAAGTCTTCCCTTTTGGGGGAGATTTAGAGGGCGCAGAACGTTGATTACCTACCTGCTCGCTGAAACCGCGTTAGTAAGTTTTACAAAATCCTCTACGCTCAATCTTTCCGCACGCAGATCGAGGACAGGTTCATCAGTCAGTTTTTCTTTATTGATGAGTGACGATATGGCGTTGCGCAGGGTTTTGCGGCGCTGATTAAAACCCGCTTTTACTATCTGCCAAAATAGCTTCTCGTCGCAATCAAGTGTTTGTTTATCGTTGCGTGTAAGCCTGATCACTGCCGAAAGCACCTTGGGCGGAGGATTAAATACACCGGCCTTCACCGTAAACAGGTATTCCACTTTATAGTAGGCTTGTAAAAACACGCTGAGTATACCATATTCCTTGCTGCCTGGTTTGGCGGCACAACGTTCAGCAACCTCTTTCTGGAACATGCCCACTACCTCAACCACCTGCTGGCGGTTGTCAAGCACCTTAAAAAGTATTTGCGATGAGATGTTATAGGGAAAATTACCGATAATGGCAAAGTTTTCGGGAAAAATGCTTTTAAAATCAAGCTCCAGAAAATCGGCATTGATAAGGCGGGTACCTAATTGCGGGTATTTTTTTCAGAAAATCGTACGATTCGGTATCAATATCAATGAGTGATGTTTCGTACTCGCTTTTTTGCAGCAGAAAATCAGACAGTACACCCATGCCCGGCCCCACCTCAAGCACATGGCCGAAACGCCCTTCGGGTTTCAGGCTGTCCACTATCTTTGCTGCTATGTTTTTATCAGTAAGAAAATGTTGCCCTAAATGTTTTTTTGCCCTTACCAATGTCATTATTAATCAAATATTTGAGCAAATTAAATCATATTTGTGCTTTTATCAGGAACTATAAGCTTAAAATCTTTTATTTGCAGGTGTAAAGATAGGTTAAAGGCGAAAAGTTAAAGGCAAAAGGTTTGCCTAAGTTGAAGGTTAAAGGCGAAAGGCAAAAGGCAAAAGGTCGTTTAGCTTTATAAACCATTAATAATCATCACTGTTAAAATATTGAAATCACCGCTTAAAAAAATCGGTGAAATCATAAAACTCGGTGAAATCATAAAAAATAATGAGCGATAAATTAAAAATTGGGATCAGCATTGGCGATGTAAACGGCATCGGTTTAGAGATAATTATTAAAACTTTGGCCGATAGTAAGATTTATGATTATTGTACGCCTATTGTTTACGGGCATACCAAGGTGGCTTCGTTCCACCGTCGCGCAACCCAGGTTAATGAGCTCAATTTTTTGGTGATCAATGATCCTTCGCAAACGCATTTCCGCAAACCCAACATGATCAACTGTTGGGAAGAGGACGTGAAGATTGATATAGGGCAGGTTACGGAAGCAGGAGGCAAGTACGCTTTTAAATCATTGGAGCGTGCTGTTTATGACCTGAAGGAAGGTTATATAGATGCCCTTGTAACGGCTCCTATTAACAAGGATAATATACAGAACGATAAATTCCACTTTCCCGGCCATACCGAATATTTACAGCAATACGATGGTGCTGCCGAATCGCTGATGTTTTTAGTAAGCGATACTTTACGTGTTGGCGTGGTTACAGGTCATATCCCGGTATCAAAAATTGCCGAAAGTATTACCGCCGAAAAAATATTGGCCAAGTTGAAGCTAATGAACACAAGCTTGCAAAATGATTTCTGGGTGCGCAAGCCAAAAATTGCGGTATTGGGGCTTAACCCGCATGCCGGCGATAACGGCCTTATCGGCAGCGAAGAAAAAGATATCATCATACCCGCTATTGAAGAAGCCCGTTCAAACAATATCCTGGCATTTGGCCCGTACTCGGCCGATGGCTTTTTTGCCAACGGCACTTACCTGCAGTTTGATGCCGTACTGGCCATGTACCACGACCAGGGCCTGATCCCTTTTAAACAAATTGCCTTTGAAACGGGTGTTAATTTTACAGCCGGGTTAAGCTTTGTACGCACTTCGCCCGATCATGGAACTGCGTATGATATAGCAGGAAAAAACCAGGCTTCTGAGATCTCCTTCCGCGAAGCGCTGTTTACAGCTATCCACATTGTAAAGAACCGCAAGGAAGGGCTGGAACTTAATGAAAATCCACTTTTATTCAGCAAGCTAAGCCGCGACAGAGATTAAAAAAGCCTTGTAATAGTAATGTTTCAATTTAATTACCGTTAAATTAAAACATTTACGCTGCTTGTTGCATTTACATGACTGAATGAATAATTTTCTTAGCCGCATACGTTCAATAGATGCATTCCGCGCTGTAACAATGTTCCTCATGATATTTGTGAATGACCTGGATGGCATTCCGAATACCCCAACATGGCTTAAACACGCGGGCTCAAATGTTGATGCGCTGGGTTTGGCCGATACTATTTTTCCCGCGTTTTTATTTATAGTCGGGCTTTCAATTCCCTTTGCTTTTCAAAACAGGTTAAAGCAGGGCGACAATTTCAAGCTACTATCACGAATAGTGAGCCGCTCGTTCGCGCTCATTTTTATAGGTTTTTTTCATGCCAACATGGAAACCTATAATGAAGCTACCACCCTGTTACCCAAACCCGTTTGGGAAAGCCTGGTTACATTCAGTTTCTTCTTCATTTTTTTAGATTACGGCAAGGACACGTCACCAACTAAACGCTATATGTTGCAGGGCTTCGGTATATTGTTACTTGCAGGCATGGCAGCCCTCTATCGTACCAGCGACCCCGGACATACCTGGCTTCACTTTACCTGGTGGGGTATTTTAGGCCTGATAGGCTGGTCATACATGCTTTGCGCGCTTATCTATTACTATTCCGACGGGCATTTATGGGTACAGCTGGCGGCCTGGATGTTCTTCATTTTCTTTAACCTGGATGTGCACTTCGGCTTTCTTGATTTTATCGACAAGCTGCAGGGCTATATCTGGATAGCCGGCAACGGCGCTATGCAGTCGTTCACCATGGCAGGGGTATTTATTTCCGTATTGTACATGCGCCTCAAGGCCAATAACGAAATGAAGATGCTTTGGGTGGCCATGATCCTGATTGCTATCATCCTGTTTAACCTGGGCTTTATAGTGCGCTATTTCAGTGGCGGCATTTCCAAAGAGCGCGATACCCCTTCATGGGTGCTCATTTGTACCGGCATTAGTTTGGTGGTGTATGCTTTCTTTATTTTCCTGGTTGATGTTAAAAATAAATACAACTGGTTTAAGGTGATAGAGCCCGCCGGCACCAACACTTTTACCTGTTACATAGTGCCCTTCCTGTTTTATCCAATATATGAAATGAGCAGGATAGGCTACCCCGAATACCTGAGCCAGGGCACCGGCGGCTTAATCAAGTGTATTGTATTTGCTTTTGTAATGGTATGGCTTACGGGGCTATTGGATAAAATCAATATCCGGATCAAGATATAAACAAAGCTACTTTGTTTGATATGTTCTGATAACATTACCGGTTTGCGGATCTATGATAACAGCGGTATCGCACCAGTTAAATAATACAAATTCGTTTTGCTTATTGACAAGTGCTCCTATAAAGGGGCAGAAATCGCCGTTGTGATAGAGCGGTACATCTTTTATCTGCCATAAAAAATCGCCGGTTCTGCTAAAGGCAAAAACATTACGACGATCACGAACATTGTTGGGTATTTTCAATGTAACAACTAAAATACCGTCAACTTCAAAAATTTCCTCGATTGGATATTCAAAATCGATGCTATTATCCTCGGAAAACGTTATTTGATTGCCATTTTTAGAATAAGCCATTGTTAATTTTTGAATTAAATGGACACTATCAGTTTTTTTTCGATTTTAAATGTAAAATATATGTATTAAAAATCAAACCAATACCACGGTTAATTGCATTTAACACATTAGTGTTTATATTTGCGTTCGCAAAAAAACATCATTTTACTATAATGAGAGAAATACAATTCAGAGAAGCGCTAAGAGAGGCCATGGTCGAAGAAATGCGCAGCGACGAGAATATATACCTGATGGGTGAAGAGGTTGCCGAATATAACGGCGCGTACAAGGTAAGCCAGGGAATGCTGGACAGAATTTGGCGCAAAGCGTGTTATAGATACGCCCATCTCTGAATTGGGTTTCGCCGGTATCGGCATCGGCTCGGCAATGAATGGCTTACGCCCTATCATCGAGTTCATGACTTTCAACTTTTCACTGGTAGCTATCGACCAGATCATCAATGGCGCTGCCAAAATGATGTCAATGAGCGGTGGCCAGTTTTCAGTTCCAATCGTTTTCCGCGGCCCTACCGGTAATGCAGGTATGCTTAGCTCACAGCACAGCCAGTGCTTTGAAAACTGGTATGCCAACTGCCCTGGCTTAAAAGTGGTTGTACCATCAAACCCATACGATGCTAAAGGTTTATTAAAATCAGCTATCCTTGATCCCGATCCGGTTATTTTTATGGAGTCGGAATTAATGTATGGCGATAAAGGTGAAGTGCCTGAAGAAACTTACTATATCCCATTGGGTAAAGCAAAAGTTGTTAAAGAAGGTGCTGACGTTACTTTAGTTGGCTTTGGCAAGATCATGAAAGTGGTTATCGCTGCTGCTGCCGAACTTGAAAAAGAAGGTATCCACGCTGAAGTGATCGACCTGCGTACTGTACGCCCTATCGATTATGCTACAGTTATCGAATCGGTAAAGAAAACAAACCGTTTGGTAATTATTGAAGAAAGCTGGCCGTTAGGTTCAATTGCTACCGAGGTTGCTTTCAAAGTACAAAAAGACGCGTTTGATTACCTTGACGCTCCTATCCTGCGTATCATGGGCGGTGACGTTCCGCTTCCTTACGCTCCAACTTTGATCCAGGAATACCTGCCAAACCCTGAAAGGGTGATCAAAGCGGTTAAAGAAGTAATGTACGTTACCAAGTAATCGTTTTAATATAAAATATGTAAAGAGCCCGATATGAGAATACCGGGCTCTTTATTTTTTGAAACTTTATTTTAGCTGCCCGCTTTGCCACATTTCAATCATCTTAATAGCTATTATTGGGGGATTTGTAAAAAATGCCTACTTTTAAAAATTAACATTTTTGAACATGCGATACACCTACTTTAAAGCATTTAAACCCTTATTTTTTATTGTATCGGCGCTGGTATTCACCGGCAATGTTGCCTTGGCACAAACCCAGGCGACCGCTGCCACCGCAACTTCGGCCGCGGCTTCGGTAACCGGGGTACAAACCTTTATTGATAAGTTTTTTAAAGAATACGACAAGCAAGGCACAGCCCGCGCAGTGATTGATATTTTTAAAAGCAACAAGCAGATGGATTCAACCCGGCTTACCGGGATTATTGTCAAAATAGATTCTATGCGAAGTGTAATAGGCAAATATCTCGGCAAGGACCTGATCATGCAACGCAAGGCTTCAAACAGCCTGGTACTGTACAGCTATCTGCTTAAACACGAAGGCCAACCGGCCCGCATGACGTTTATGTTTTACAAACCCAAAAATGAATGGGAGATCTACCGCCTCTACTTTGATGTAGACGTTGACGGTGAACTTGCCGAATCATCAAGAGTAACGGGGAAACCTTAGTTTGAGCTGAAAGCCGAAGGCAGAAAGCTAAAAGCTTTTTAACTTACAGATTAGCTTTAAGCATTCTGCTATTTTTCTCCAAAGCTTTAAGCCTTCGGCTTTCTGCTTTAAGCTTAATCTACTAATATATTCTCGCCAAACTTTTGCGAAACCGTGGTGTCCCCGCGGTTTTCAATTTTTATCACCAGCGAACTGTCGTATGGGATTTTTTCAATCAACTGAATTTTTGTTCCTATACCTATGTTCAGCCGTTGAAGGTATTGCAAAAATGAACTGCTGGTATCGCGCACAGCGGCAACATGGCTTTGGGAACCAGGTTTAAGCTCAGAAAGGCTTACAGAATAGGATTTGGGCACTTTACCGTTCGCCTTTGGTATAGGGTCGCCATGCGGGTCATATTCGGGAAAGCCCAGGAATTTATCCAGCCTGTCGGCAAGGGTGGCATCGTTAATGTGTTCCAGTTCTTCGGCAATATCATGGATCTCATCCCAGTGATAACCCAATTTCTCCAGTAAAAAAACTTCCCAGAGTCGATGGCGGCGTACAATTAATGTAGCATCCTTTAAGCCCTGCTGGGTTAACCTTACACCATTCTTTTTATCATATTCTATCAATTGTTTTTCGGTAAGCTTACGGATCATATCTACCACCGAGGCTGGGTTATTGCTGAGTGATTCGGCAATGGCGGTGGGCGTTATTTTAAAATCCTTTCCTTGTAATGCAAGGCGATAAATAGCTTTTAAATAGTTTTCTTCCGAAAGCGTATACATCAGTATTCAATTTGATAAAATACAAACATAAGCAAAAGTAAAACGCTTATTACATCCTGAACGTTAGGTAGTGCCTCAGCTTAAAAGAAAATACTCCGGATAAAACTTTTGAAGATTGGTTTGTATTATAATTGTATATGGATATTCAACTTTGTATTCGCCTTCAAAATCCTCCGGAGGAGGTAGATTTCGGAATTCAAAAGGGTAGCGGAACCGGATATGAAACCATTCAGACACAACGATCCGATGGGCTGGATATCCAATTTAATCTGACGATTCAATTAAAAAGCGATCCGCAGAAGATTAATGAACCCCGATTTTCGGGGCCGTTTGTACAGGGAAAGCCCGCAAGTCAATTCCTTTATATCGACGTGGGTGAATATGCAGGCCAGGTGGGAGGCTGGAGCCGCAGGGTTAAAATTCCACTTTCCGGAGTAACCTGGGACATGATAACCCAGCTTAGCCATCATCCAACTGCATTCCTTATAACGAGCTTTCCGGGAACAACAAAAGACGGCAGTCCCATTTGTGCTACGGTTAAACCATTTGAAGGCTGGAAGGTAAATATGCCTTAAACTGAGCCTCAATGAACTTATAGATACGCCCTGGAAACAAAATAGGCCTCCTTTTCGGGAAGCCTATTTGTTAAATAATAATGTTTATTAGTGATGTCCGTGACCACCGCCGTGACCATGTCCGCCGTCACCACCGTGACCGCCACCATGACCATGATCACCGCCACCGTGCCATCCGCCTCTGTTTGGGTTACCTCCATGCCATCCGCGGTCGCCGCCGCGCCAGTGATTGGCATATCTTACATCACGACTGTTACGGATAATCACCTGATCATGACGGCCGCGATAGCCGGAATAATGATCCCTGTAGTATGCATTGCGCATCCATGGGTTACGATCATTTATTACAACCTTGTAGCCATTGTAAACATTGTAGTTACGATACCTTACAGGTAAATACCTGCGGTGTACCCATACATTGTTTTCATAGTAAACATAATTATGGGTTGGCACATCATAGTAAGCATCAATATCAGGCATATAATAATAGTCAACATGATCATAGCCTACAGGCCCCCAATCGGGCTGACTGCCTATGTTGATCCCTAAACCAATACTAACCTGTGCAGAAGCTATTTTTGCAGAGAAGCAGCTTAACAAAATAACTGCCGATAAAATCATCTTTTTCATAACGCGTGTAATAAGTTATATTTATATGACTATAGTTAAAGCCCGTGGTTTAACCTGTCTTAATATCTGTTGCCCCATTTATTCAAAACAAATGCCATTGTAATGGTAACCTTAGTGTAATGAAGCAAGCTCAATTAATTGTAACACAGCAAATGCTGGTTATTTTCCGTCTTAATTAAATGAGCAATATTCCAAATTAAAAAAACTGTGTTTTGTTATCATTCGGTTAATAATTATATGGAAAATAAAAGCTTTCCGGGATTCCCGTAACCCTGTTTTAGCCTTTGCAATACTGTCTGCAAAAACATACGAAAATAGCTGCATAAAAAAAGCCACCCTAACCGGGTGGCTTGAAATATTGATAGCTAAACTACAATTATTGTTTAGGCGGCGCGGGCTGATCGGCCGGTGCTTTGCCTATCAGGTCCATAAACTGATCCAATTTTGGTGTTATGATAATTTGAGTACGCCTGTTTTGTGCTTTACCACTCGGGGTTGAGTTATCCGCGATAGGATTATACTCACCGCGGCCACCGGCAGTTAAACGTTTAGGATCAACCTGGTAAGTGGTTTGCAGGGCCTGCACTACTGATGAGGCACGTAAAGCACTTAAATCCCAGTTGTTACGGATATTTTTCTGCGAAATAGGGACATTATCTGTGTTACCTTCAATCAGCACGTCATAATTGCTATAGTCCATAATGATCTTGGCTATCTTGCTTAAAGTAGCACCTGCCTTATCAGATATTTCATAACTGCCCGATTTATACAACATGTTATCAGATAATGAAATGTACACAACTCCTTTCAAAACCTTTACATCAACATCCTGGGTTTCCTGCGGAGTTAATGAGCGGGTAAGATTGTTGGTCAACACCATGTTAAGCGAATCGCTTTTGTTTTTAGCGTTAACCAGTTGTTGTATGTAGCGGTTTGAAGCATTGATCTCATCAACCAGCTTTGATATGTTCACATTGCCCTGACTGCTTGAGTTTAAACATTTGTTCAAAGCATCCTGCAAAGCGGTTACATTTGTTTTTTGCTGCTCAATTTGCTCTTCAAGGCTTTTGTTACGGCTACGTGCTACGGCAAGGGCCTGTTCGCTGGTTTGGTACTTAATGCTTAGGTCTTTGGTACTGTTTTGTAATTGGGTGTAATTAGCATCCAGTTCTTTGTACTTTTTGCTGCTTACACAGCTTTGGCCTAATACTGCTACTACAAGCAGTGCCAAAATGGATATTCGGTATTTCATGGTGTAATTTGATTTAAATCGGTTAACAATAAATCGGTTAACTAAGTAACGAATATAATGTTTGTTTATAGCTAAACCTAAGTAAACAAACTATAAAAGTTAACCCAAATGTGACATAAACGGGCAACTTTTGTGCCGAAGACCAACTATGCCCCTAAGGGAAGATATAAGGGGAATTGCAAGAAAAAAGGGCTGTCCTTTTTGGGGGACAGTCCTTCATAAAAACAATCAAAATTATAACAATACAAAAACTTAATCGCGGTGGTCATTGCCGTGATTGTCATGACCATCATGTCCGCGTTTATTACCATTTGATTTTTGTTTTACGTCAACCCTGCGCACGGTTTTACGTTCAACCCAATGGTTACGGTATTTTTCATCGTGGCTATCACGAATTACAACCTGATCATGACGGCCTTTGTATGAAGCATATTTACGTTTGTAAACATCGTTCCTAATCCAAGGGGTGCGCTCATTAACTACTACCTTGTAGCTGCGATATACATCATAGTTACCAAAACGTGGCGGCAACATAGCCCCATGAACCCAAACATTATTATCAAAATAAACATACTGGTGGGCATTGATATCGTAATAAGAATCAATATCGGGCAGGTAATAATAATCTACATGGTCATAACCTACGGGGCCCCAGGCAGGTTGGCTGCCTATGTTGATATTTAAGCTTATTTGCGCGCTGGCTATTTTTACGGTTAAGCTGCTTAATAATATAGCAGCTGTTAAAATTATCTTTTTCATTTGGTGTTATTGTTTGTTTGTAAGTATATGACAATAACAGGCCATAAAAGTTTAACTCCCTTACCTATTGCAAGGGGTAACTAATTGGATACAATGTGTGTTTTGAATTGAAACAGACTGGTGTTCAACCTATTCGTCGTCGTCATCTTTATCGGCTGCTTTTTTAGCTGCCATGGCCAATACAGGTTTTCCGATAACTTTATAGCTGCCTTCGCCTTTTAATATTGATGCCAGCTGGGCTTTGTCTTGCATGGTTTTTACGCTCTGCGCAAGTTCTTTATCGTATTTAAAGTTGGTTTCGTAACGGCCTTTTTCGTAGTAATAGCGCGACGCTATTTCGTTTTCAAGTACTTGCTTTATTTCGTCTTTATGTTGAACAAGATCGTTCTTTTTGCTGGCAATAAGTTTGGTTTTCAAACCTTCATACTCGGCCTGGATATCGTTGAACTGTTTATCCTTCGTGGCTTCAACTTTTAAAGTGGTTAATAATTTTTCGGATGCGGTGGTGTAGCTATAGTTTTTATCGGCCAGGTATTTTATAAAGTCATTGTATTCACCGTCAGATAGCGTAAACGAACGGGCATCGGCAATTTTAGCGTGCTTATCGTGGTAAACTGTGGCATAATCAAATATCAGCAGTTTGCCCACCAATGCCTGGGTAACATTGGCAAATTTTTCCTGTTTAATAAAGAGGTCTGGGTAAATGCCGCTGCCGTCATAAACAGAACGGCCGTTCTTTGTTTTAAATTCATGGATCAGCGAATCGGCCACTTTTACCACACTGCCATCATCCTTACGGTGGGTATAATCCAGCTCCTGAATACAACGGCCCGAAGGCACGTAGTATTTGGCAATGGTAATTTTTACCAGGCTATTGTATGGTAAATTGAAAGTTTGCTGTACCAGGCCTTTGCCATAACTGCGCTGCCCGATGATCACCGCGCGGTCGAGGTCCTGCAGGGCGCCGGCAACAATTTCACTTGCCGATGCCGAATGGCTGTTTACCAATACCACCAAAGGCAAATCGGGTTCGAGCGGTGCGCTGATGGTGCTGTAAGTAAAGTTCTTTTCCTTTATCTTCCCTTTTTGAGATACAATTTCCACATCTTTCTGCACAAAAAGGTTCACTATTTTTACAGCTTCCTGTAATATACCGCCGCCGTTTGAGCGAAGATCAAGAATGATACCGCTGGGATTTTTCTTTTTTAGCTCCACGAGGGCATTGGTAACTTCGGCAGCCGAATTTTCAAGAAACTTATCCAGTTTAATGTACCCCATGTTGCCATCAACCATGCCAAAGTACGATACATTGGGCTGTTTGATCTCGTCACGAACCAGGTTCTTTTCAAATGGCTGAGGTGTATTATCCCGTTTGATGAACAATTTTATGGCCGCACCCTTTGAGCCTTTCAGCAGTTGGCTCACCTGGTCATTATTCTTGCCGTTAAGGTCAACATCGTTTATCTTCAGGAGCTGATCGCCGGGGTGTACATCTCCTTTTTGGGCTGGGAAGCCCGCAAACACTTCCGATACAAATACTTTACCGTTACGCAAAAAAATACTGGCGCCAATGCCGCCATACTGGGTACTTACGTAATGCAGCTTATAATCTTCAATTTCCGATTCGGGCACAAACTCGGTATAAGGGTCAAGGCCATCGAGCATGGCATCAACACCGGTTTTTACCAGCTTGGCCGAATTGATATCATCAACATAATTGATATTAACCTCTTTATAAACAGAGGCAAAAACATCAAGGTTCTTAGAGATCTGGAACAGGTCGTCATTAAAACCCACTATACCCGCGGCCAGCAAGGCAATACCTGCAAATAAGCCTGCTCTTTTGTATTCTTTTTTGAACACTAAACCCTGTTTCATCATTTATCCTCGAAAAAAATAAAAATACAAAAAAGCTATCCAGTTTGTATAACCGCAGTGTCTATTTTACAGTCGGTTGGTATCAATATTCACCAGGGCCTTTTTTAGGGTAAAAACCACATATTTGCGATCGCGGTTTACCAGGTCCATCAGTTTGGTAATCAAGCTTTCTTCCTGTCCTTCACTGTATTTTAACTGCTCGTCTGTAAGGTGGTTGTATTTACGTTGAATCTTAATTTTTACGCGTTCCCAATCCTTGTTGGTAATACTGATTTCAGCCATGTTCAATTTATTTTCAGCAAAAATATAAAAAATACCAAGTTGCTACTGCTAATTGTTTGGCTCGTGTATTGATAATACGTAATACGGCTCAAATATGGGCCGGGTTATAACCAAAGTAAATTAATAGCGTAGGGCCGTATACAATTTAAAGGATAACGTGCGTTTATGGCTTTACATTTAACATCTAAAATCATGAAAAAGTATCTATTAAGTGCAGTATTGCTGATAGCTGTAAGCATCAGTGCAAAAGCACAATTTTCTTTAGGCGTAAAAGGGGGTGTCAATTTTTCAAAAATTGGCTCCGATAATTTTAACGACAAAAACCTGACCGGCTACCAGGCTGGTTTATTTGCCCGCGTAGGCAACGGCGTTTACTTACAGCCAGAGCTTTACCTGAGCGGCACCGGCGGTAAATTTGAATCAAATGATAATAATACCGCATTTAGTGGCAAGGTAAGGTTCACTAACCTGAATGTGCCATTATTGGTAGGTAAGTCATTTGGCCAAAAAGATCTGAACTTCCGCATTATGGCAGGGCCTATTTATACTTACACGCTTGATCAAAGCACCAGCGTAAGTAATAACGTAGGTAATGCATTCAATGATTTTAACAAAAGCAATATTGGTTTCCAGGCCGGGGCCGGTGTTGATATAGGTTCAATCACTGCCGATTTGCGTTACGAAGGCGGCTTAACCAAAGTGAGCGACAGTTTTGCTAAACGCCAAAACCTTTGGGCACTAAGTGTGGGCTTTAAGATTTTTTAAAGATTATAGAGAGTTCGTGGGGACACGAACTTTGGGAATGTAAAACGGCCCGGCAGATTAACCTGCCGGGCCGTTTGTTTTTATCTCCCCCGCGTAATTGCTATGACGGGTGGTTTAGGGCTCTTGCCCCTACTTCGCACTAAACACAACTGATGTTACCCCTGCTGTCATAGCGGCTTTACTTGCCGGTTTGTATATGAAGAACAGCTTATGCATTTTACCGTCAGTTACCGGCGTAAGTACCAGGTGAACAGCGCCGCCTTTAGCATCCTTAGCAGGCACAGGCATACTTCCTTTACCTGCAAGGGTTCCTGTTTCCGAATCGATCCTTAATTCAAAATTAAGCGGAGCAGTAGGTGGTGCTTGCCAGAAATTGGTTAGGTTAATGGAGCGTACGCCTGTTAAATCGATATTCTCCAATGCAAACCAACCGTCGGTAGCCGGATAGATCATCAGGTTAATGCCATTGTATTTAAAGGCGGTAAACCCGTTGAATTTTTCGGTGCCTTTAAACTGGTAAGTACTGCTGTTTAACGATACAATGCTGCTACCTGTTAATTTCTTAATATCGTTACCGCCATCATCAGTGTATTTGGCCGATAATACTAAGGCTGCCGACTGCTGTTTTTCAGGCGGAGCAGGCATAATAGTGCCAGATGCAGCTAAAGAAGGTTTTTGATTGCTGTTATCGAGCGAAAGTACCCAGTTAATGATCTGATCAAGGTCGCCCTGCTTAATGTTTGGATGGGCAGACATAGCTGTTTCACCCCAAACACCGGCACCACCTTTAATTACCTTTTGGGTGAGTTTGGCCATGGCATTAGGATCTTTTTTGTATCTGGCCGCAACCTGAACAAATGACGGGCCTATTGATTTACCGTCTTCCTTATGGCAGCTTTTGCAATCCATAGTTAACATGAGTGTTTTACCGCGGTTTTCGGGTTCGCCTTGCTCGTGCTGTGCCGCTGATTGCGCCTTGTCGAAACCCTCAATATAATCAAGCCCAACATAAATACGTTTTGGATCTATCGCTTTGGTGTCAGGTCCATCGGTTACGTTAACCGCATATTTGAACGGCACGCCAGGCAGGTAGAACGATTTATTACCACCACTGATATTGATGCTAACAGTTGGTTGCTCGTTACCTGCGTAAACACTAACCGGCGCGCTTTTACTTGCTGCACCTTTATCGTCTTTTGCTTCAACAGTAATTTTGTAATCGCCAACTGTTGTGTAAGTATAGCTAAGCGATGGGGTGGTTGTTTCTTTAGTTACACCATTACCCAGGTTCCAGGTGTAAGAAATATTATCTTTTTCCGGATCAGCGGCTTTGGCAGTCAACTTAACAGTAAAAGGCAGTACGCCAGATGTTTTATCAGCTTTGAAAGATGAAATTTCGGGAGGACGGTTGCCTGAAATATAGTCAATACGGAACAGGCCAGCATCCGGGTTATGTGAAAACCAACCGCTGCCGTACTCCAAACCATAAAGCCTGCCATCTGGGCCAACTTCCATATCAATCATGGAGTTTACCTTCAATTTAGGGAAGAAAGGTTCCATCTTATCAAAATCACCTTCAGGAGTTAGCGTGATGGCCTTTATCCATCCGCGCATCCAATCGTATGCTAAAAACTTGCCGTTGTAATAATCAGGCAGGCGGGTTTCTTCCGGGAACATATCTGTATAATAAACCGGACCAGCCATAGCGTTACGACCGCCGGTACCAACCTGCGGAAAATCTGCCGATGGGCCATAAGGATACCAGATAAATGCAGGTTGCGCCGGCGGCAGATCGGTTAAACCTGTGTTATTACGCGAGTTATTAACCGGGTGCTTAGGATCAAACGCCGGGCCCGATTTGCCTGTGGCATAATCATAAAGGTGGTACGGTTTGTTATCGCCTACAAAATATGGCCAGCCAAAGTTACCCGCTTTTTTAGCCTGGTTAACCTCGTCGTATCCCATGGGGCCACGGTTGTCAAGGCTGTCATTGTGCGCATCCGGACCCACTTCGCCCCAGTACAGGTAGCCGTTTTTCTGATCTACCGAAATCCGGTATGGGTTCCTGTCGCCCATTACATAAATCTCCGGGCGGGTTTTTGGCGTACCTTTCGGGAACAGGTTGCCTTCGGGGATTTCATATGTGCCGTCATCTTTAAGGTTGATACGCATAATTTTACCGCGAAGGTCATTGGTATTACCAGCCGAGCGGCGGGCATCAAACTGCAGGTGACCCGGCCTGTCATCAAGCGGTGCATAACCGCTGCTTACGTACTTTTGTCCTTTTTCGTCAAACGGAGTTGAGTTATCTCCGGCCGAGAAGAACAGGGTTTTATCAGGCCCCGGACCGAATGCTATCGAGCCACCTGTGTGGCAGCAGATATCACGCTGGGCTTTCACCTCCAAAATAACCTTCTCCGTTTTTTTATCCAGGGTATCGTTTTTAAACGTAAACCTCGAAAGGCGGTTTACCGAACTATCGGCAGGACTATAATAAATATAAATCCAGTTGTTTTTTTCAAACTCAGGGTCTTTAGCCAGTCCAAGCATCCCTTCTTCGGCATTTACATTGGGCACATGTGCTTTCCAATACACATCAAAAAAACCAACCTGTTTCACCTTCTGGGTATCGTGTTTGTACAGCATGATCTCGCCGCGGCGCTGGATCACCATAATATCCAGGTTCGGCAATATGGTCATTTCGGTAGGCTCAAAAAATTCGCCGGTTGATAATTGTGTCTTTTTAAAGCGATCCTCATCGGGTGGCAGTTGGGTTTTAGCCTTGCTGTAATCCAATTCCTTATTTTCGCCTATGGCATATTTAATACCGGCAAGCAGCATTTTCAGGTAGCCTGTTTCTTTATAACTTTCGTCGGTATGGCCCATGGCTGTATAAAATGCACGGCCCCCGTCAAAATCATGATACCAGGTGGCAGGGTGGTTACCCATACGCTTCCCTCCTTTGTAACTGTTTTCATCAAGGGTAATGAGTACATGTACATCTGTGGCCAATGGCTTGCGGAAACTATAAAACTCATCGGTGCGTTTCCATACTTTAGGCAGATCTTTAGTTGCATCGTTGTTGGCATCAACTATATTATAAGTGCCGGGCTGTACATTCGGGTTTTTATCATGGATACCCGGGTGGTCATAAAACCAGGCGCCAACCAGGCGACCATACCACCCCCAGTCATATTCTGTATCGGCGGCAGCATGAATGCCTACATAACCGCCTCCCGCCTGAATATAACGTTCAAAGGCTGCTTCCTGCCTGTAATCAAGTACATCGGCAGTAGTGCTTAAGAAAATAACAGTTGAATACTTTTTGAGGGTATCCTCGTTAAACATTGCCGAGTTTTTTGTAGTGTCTACCTCAAAGCCATTTTCGGCGCCAAGCTTTTTGATAGCGGCTATACCTGCATCGATGGATGCATGGTGAAAGCCCATTGTTTTTGAAAAGATAAGCACGCGCGGTTTATTGGGGCGTGTTTTGTTACAGGATAAGTAAATGCAGCTGAATGCCACAAGAACCATCAGGACGATTTTTTTCATATCGACTTAATTGCAGATTGGGTTAATTGGTGTTCGGATCGGTTTCAGGACTCAAGGCAGCAATATACCACAATCGATTGCAATAAATTGGTGCCTACCAAATTTATAACTAAATCTTTACGAAACAATATGCAATGTGTAAAAATGACACATTATTTTTTACTGTGATTTTGACGGTTTTTGCTGCGTCCGGTCATATATAGAAAGGTTATTTCCTTTCCTGCTTTTTTCGGCAGGTGCCCGTGAAGCTATCCGGATGATGTTATGCGAATTGGCTTAGGCTGATTACAATATTTTGGAGAATGCAAAATAAAAAAGCTGTAAAAACAGCAAAGCCCCTGATGGGCAGGGGCCTTTACTAACCAATTATAAACCTAAATTATGAGAAGAGCTGTAGGAGAAGGAGTCGAACCTTCACGGAGTGGTTATTTTTATCGCTAAAAGTTTCCCAATTTCTCCGCCACCGCGACAAGGAGGTGTGTCTGCCAAAAATTTCACCATCCTACAGTGTTGTAAGTCTTAAGTCGTTAGTCTGAAGTTCTAAGTCTTTTGACTTAAGACTTCTGACTTTGTACTTAAACTTGCTGTTGGGGAAGGATTCGAACCTTCACAGAGTGGTTAGCCCGCTTCGGGTTTTCCATGATCTCCGCCACCGGGACAAGGAGGTGTGTCTGCCAAAAATTTCACCACCCAACATTGTTTTTACTTTAAAGAACATTAAGCATTTCCCTTTTGCTTGATACAAATTTAATAGGACTATCTATTTCTTGCAAATATTTCAACAAAAATATTTTATTTTTAATCGAATTTTAATTAAACTTGTATTTCAATATAGATATTCAAATTTATGTCCCACAGAAAAGCTCAAAATTTAGAAATTGATAATCTTGACATCCAGATTTTATCAATATTAATGAAAAATGCTACCACTCCATACACCGAGATAGCTAAAGAGTTGATTGTTTCTGGCGGAACCATACACGTGCGGATGAAAAAGTTAGAGGAGATGGGTGTAATAAAAGGGGCCAGCCTTGAGGTAGATCCGCAAAAGTTAGGATATGACATCACTGCATTCCTGGGTATTTACCTCGAAAAAGGATCACAGTATAATGAAGCTGTAAAGCAATTAAAAACAATTAAAGAAATTGTCGAGTTGCATTACACTACCGGCGAATGGAGCATTTTTGCTAAAATTGTATGTCATGATACCACTCACCTGCGTGAAGTTTTGAACGAGCAGATCCAGGGTGTAAGAGGCATTCAACGTACCGAAACCTTCATTTCGCTTGAAGAAAGTATCAGGAGGCAAATAACGCTGGAATAAATTTTTACTCAAATTATTGAAACGCCTACAGCCTGGTTTTTACCGGGCTATAGGCGTTTGTTTTATGAAAACCTCAAATTGATTACCAAAAAACGGACTATCGAGCGTTAAAAGGGAATATTCATGACCCGATTACCATGTCACCCTAACTGTAGTGAAAGATTTTCCGGCATAATCAACATCATAATAATTTTGATTCACATTATCCTGGCTCCAAATCAACGCGTTATTTTCCGTTGCACTGGTCCTGTAAATCCTTATTGTACTTATATTGCCGCCAAAGTACAGCCTAACCCTGTTTTGGGGATCGGTATTCCAGTTAACTACATGAATATCGGCCTTGTTTGAGGTTGTAAAAGCGCTTACGTTATCCGCTCCAAAGTTCGTTATGCCGGTTAAGGTTGTCGGAATATAATTTTCGTTAAGCAGGTTAGCCGTATATTGTTGAAAAACGTAGTAATTTTTCTTTCGTACCGCCGGTGCTCCCCAGGGAGTATACAGCAGCCCGCCAAAATTAGTTTCAGGATTACCCCATTCAAAATACAGCCAGCCTTTGGCTCCGCCCCTAAAGGCATCATGAAATTTATTAACAAGGTCAAGGGCAGCCGTTAATTCATCCGGTGTAGTCCCCATACCAAAGCCAGCGTGCCACTCCGTCATATACAGGCCCTTTGCACCCGCTGATGAAGAGGCTGATGAAAAGTTAGCAGCCGAACTATTTAAATATTGATGAGTGGTGAAAAGACTTACGTTCCCCGAGGCATTAAGCCCCGAAACATATGATCCGGTATGGGTTACATCAATACAATCCGGAGATGCAAAAACAGGTACAGAGATACTCAATGACTGTAATTTAGTTTTAAGCCATCCGGCAGTGCTTGTATATACACTTTGGGCTTGCGCTGTAGTAAACTCCGCCGATTCGTATGCTATACCCGAAGACGGGTAATCGGGCTCATTCATTAAGCTCAAATAATTAACTGTTATTCCATTGTCTTTTAGATTTTTAATATGAGCATACAAAAATTCGCCGAATTCGCTATAAGCATTTGTTACACCTGCATTAAGCGTTCCTCCATTATTAACGCTATTGTTAGTTTTCAAATATTTAGGCGGAGATAATACAATGGCCCAAACTTTAATAGCCGGATTTATAAGCTGCGCTTTTTTTAACGCTGTTATCTGGTCAACCAGGTTAGAATTGCCGATAAAATTAAATTTAGAAAAATCGGTGTTATTCGGGTCTGTATTATCATTCACATCCTCCACTCCATCAGCTCTAAGTACAATTTTAAAAACATTTACATTAAGGTCATGCCAAAGCCAGTTGCTTGCATCAGTAAAATTAGTTATCCCGTTTACCAGGTGCCCACTATAAAAATAGCAGCCCGCCCCTATAAGGTCAATCTTCTGGAGGGGCTTCCTATTCCTACAGTTATGCTTCCCCCGCTTTGAACGGAATTTATAACTGGCTGATTCACGCGTTGCTGTGCAGGAGGGACAGCATTTTTACGACAGGACAAAACAGCGCAAGCCAGCGTCACAGCTATCGCTGAAAGGATTTGATTCTTTCTCATAAACTTTTCTTTGATTGATAATTGGTCCGTAATTTTCGATAATAAAACAAGCTGATAAATGGACATAATCAGGTTTTATATGGACTATATTACTTTCAGGATATTCAACACCATATCCTGCTGAAAATTTATAAAAGCAGAGGAAAAAAGATATTTTATTTCGATGTTGCTTCAACACTGCCCTCTTAAGTTAGCGCTTCTGCCCGCTTTAACTCTTTTTATCATTTAAGTGTTAAAAAATGTCAAAACCAGTTAATTATATTAATTAAAAAGCCTTTTTCATCTCAATTTCATAAAGCGCCGCTACTTTAGTTTTTGTAAAGGAGTGATGTAGCGTAATTGATCAAACTCGCGTAAGGTAATTTACGGTGCATTGTGTGTTCATTTTTAGATACTTAAAAGATTATTATTATGCTGGCTATAAAAACTTTAACCGATAATTTAACAGTCTACAAACGCAACATACGTTTAATGGGCGATAAATTTGAGATTAGTGTAGTGGGCAATAACCCCCTGCTGGCCGATGAGCAAATTGACATTGCCATTGATGAAATTAACAGAGTTGAAAAACTGCTTTCGGCTTTTAGCGATGACAGCAGCATCAACCACATAAACCGTAATGCCGGTATTGCCCCGGTTAAAGCCGATGGTGAAACATTCAGGCTCATTAACAGGGCACTGCAAATATCAGAACTTACTTACGGCGCTTTTGATATTACCTACCTGGCTGATAACGCATTTAACGAAACCACAGCCGAAAACGCTTCGGTAAAAACCGCCAAACGTACGCTTCCACTGGCCAGCTACAAAAACATAGTGCTTGATGCTGTAAAACAAACTGTTTTTCTGAAAGAAAAAGGTATGCGCATCGGCTTTGGCGCAAACGGCAAAGGTTACGCTGCCGATCGGGCTAAATATGTATTGCAAATGAACGGTGTGAGCAGCGGCGTGATCAATTTTGGCGGTGACCTTCTTGCATGGGGCTTACAGCCAAACCTGCAGCCCTGGACTGTTGCCGATGCCGACATTAGCCAGCTAAACCAACCCTTTGCTGATTTGGAGATCAGTAATCTTGCTTTTGCTACATCGGTTAACGCCGAAAAATATGCAAGTATCAGCAATAAAAAATTCACCAACGTATTTAACCCTAAAAAAGGTTTTCCGGTTAGCGGTATTACAAGCGTAAGCATCCTTAGCCCTACCGCCGAATTTGCCGACGCTTTGGCCACACCAATACTCACCATAGGTGTTAACGCCGGCTTATACATGATCAATCAGCTTAACCAGGTGGCCTGCGTTATTATTGATGATCAAAACCGGGTTTATCCGTCAAAAGATATTGCTCTCTGACTTTCAAACATTAAAGTACACTCATAAACCTTTCGTCATAATTGTGATCTGGTATAATTCATTTGCATCGGCATTTTTACAAGTGCTCCTGCAAATGAATTGTTATTTGTTGTACCTTTCTCATTTTGGTGTAAACATTTAAATTGTCCTTTATTTGAGCCTTATTTTTACCTTTTCTTCCCCTCAATGATAAAGTGGTTTGCGTATATTGTCCTGTTATTGATATTTGCAACACGTATATCATTTGCCAATGCCCTTACAAAAAACATTGATGCACTTGCTCATGCCGGTAACAAAAAACCGGGTGCGTTGTCGTATACTTTATTAGCGGCTGATACTACGACTAAAACCAAAAAGCAACTGGAGGATGAAAAGAAAAAATCAAAGAAATAGCCAAAGCAAAGCGGCAGGCTAAGCCGGCTACCGTTGACGAAGATGCCGTACCGCCTAAGCCCAAACCAAAAAGGCAGCGCCGCCCCGAAGGCATGGAGCGCCCGCCCGAAATACCGAGGAGAAATGGCAGTTAAACCGGTTAAACAATTTACCATATTGATGAAATACCTTTGCTTACTTTTTTTATGGCTGCAAGCGGTACCGTATTTGGTGCGGATACTGATTTGCGCATTTTTGCCGGTAAGCGCCCTTTAGTAGCCGATTCTGATACTATTATTCGTAAGCGGTCAATTTCGGCCGGGGTAAGTTATGGCAGCGACGTGCTGTTTTTTGGTCGTACCGGCCCGGTAAAATATCCTTTTGTTACTGCCGATCTGATTTATAATACCAAGTCGGGTATCTTTTTATATGGCTCGGCCTTTAAAGTTTTGGGGTATGCCCCTGTTGATGAGGTTGATTTGGGCGGGGGATATTTTTACAAGTTTTCAAAAGCATTTTCCGGCTCAGCAAGTTATACGCGGTTCTTTTTTGCCAGGGATGCAGCACAGGTTATCAAGTCGGCCTCCTCAAATGATATCAATTTTAAAAACTCATACGATTGGCATTACCTGAAAACAAGTGCCGTGCTTGATTATCTTTTCGGCAAATCGAACGACATTTTTTTAACGATAAGCAATTCAAAATACTGGGAAAGCAGCTGGAGCATTTTTGACGACCAGGATTTTCTTTCCTTTAACCCTTCCTTTAATTTCATCCTGGGCACGCAGAATTTTGTTCAGCGCTATTCACTTGATCATCATTTCAGGGATGAGGCCGCCAATATTTCTATACAATATGACCCGCGTTATGCGAGCCGTAACCGCCGGTTCAACATGCTTAATTACAGCTTCAAAATCCCGGTGGCTTATAACCGGCCGCATTATACGTTTGAATTTTCGTACAAATATTCTATCCCGGTTAACGTAGAAGGAGTATTGCTTAACCGGCGCGAATCATTTTATAATTTAACTTTTTACTACGTTTTTTATTAGTCATAATACATGAATGTTTTAATAATAGAAGACGAGACAGCACTTGCCCACGAACTGGAAATTTTTCTTTCAAACTATAACTATATCTGCGAGGTTTGTTTTGACGGCGCTTCGGCATCCGAAAAAATTGCCACAAACCTGTATGATTTTATATTGATAGACCTGGGCCTGCCCGATTATGACGGCCTTGATCTGCTCAGGGAATCAAAAAAACTAATTCGGAGGCGGCATGTATTATACTCACCGCCCGCGCAGAGATCAACGACCGGATCAAAGGCCTCGACCTTGGCGCCGACGATTATCTGCCTAAGCCTTTTTCGTTGCTTGAGCTGCAAAGCCGTATGCAGGCAATCATCAGGCGTAAGTTTGGTGTTAAAAATAACATTGTTGAACTGGGTGGTTTCCTGATCGACCTTACCGCACGTACTATATCCTATTATAACAGCGTTGTTAATACCATTACCAAAAAGAATTTGACCTCATAGCCTATTTAATTTTACATAAAAACCGTACGCTTACCCGCATGCAGCTGAGCGAGCATATTTGGGGCAGCGTGGTGAATAATGACTATGACAGCAATTATATTGACGCGCATATTAAAAATATCCGTAAAAAATTAAATGCCTATGCCCCGCCCGACTGGCTGGAAACGGTACGTGGTTTGGGTTATAAAATAAAGATCAACGTCTGAGTATTTGAAATTAGGAACAAAACTTACCCTTTTTAACGCCATCTCCAAGCTGGTTATCGTGATACTATTTGTATTGCTTGTTCCTGTATTGATCAAAAATATCAGCCGTAATTATGTCGACAGCAAGCTTATCAAACAAAAAAACAAGCTGCTGCAAATTGTAAAAAGCAAGGGCATTGAAACCTACATCGAAAACGGCGAAGGCTACGGCAGCTACCTCCCGCTTAAGGAAGAATATATCAGCCTGGACGAAGTTGATCCCGATTACTTCCTGGATACTATAAAAAGAGGCAAGCGCCTTTTTAGTGAAGGGGATACATTAGAGTATCGCATACTAAGCCACACCTTTAAGGTTAAGAACAAAAATTACCTGCTGGAAATTGGCAAAAGTGTAGATACTTTGGATGAAACCAGCGTCCCGCTGCAAAACATAGCTTTCCAGGTATTGCTGGGAATGATTTTGTTGACCGTATTAGCCGACCAGGTATATTCAACCTATGTACTTAAGCCTTTACGGCTTATTATTAAAACCAAGCTTGTAGGGCAAAAATTCCCTAATTTTCATACCTACCGGCAGGTACGTACTACCACATCAGATTTTCAGCACCTGGATATCAGTATCCATAACATGATTGAAACCATTGCGGATAAATTTCATAAAGAGCGGGAGTTTATTTCCAACGCATCGCATGAGCTTATGACACCTATCTCTATTCTTCAGTCAAAAATCGAGAATATGTTTGAGGAGGAGGATATCAATGATGAGCTTAAAGGCAAGTTATTGGAAATGCAAAAGATCCTGAACCGGTTGAAGAGCATTACGAAAACGCTGCTGCTCATTTCGCAGATAGAGAACGAACAGTTTTTAAAAGAAGACAAGATATCGGTATCCGAACTATTACAGGAGGTTTATGACGAGATCTCCATTCGCCTGCAGGATAAAAACATCAGCTATGAAATGTTGATGCCTGACAACTGGCATTTTGTCAACGTCAATAAATTTTTACTCTTTAACCTGTTTTTTAATCTTATTAACAATGCCATTAAATACAATCATGAGGGCGGCAGCATTAAGGTAACAGGTATTGCTGTAAATGATAAATTTATGATCAGTATAGCTGATACTGGCGTCGGTATAGATGAAGCCGCCATCCCACTGATCTTTAACCGCTTTAAAAAATTCAGACAGTCATTAAAACAAGACAGCTTTGGATTGGGCCTGCCTATTGTAAAATCAATAGCGGCCTTTCATGATATTGAAATCAATGTAATTTCTGAAAAAGATAAAGGGAGCACCTTCAAACTTATTTTCCCGGCCACGTTGATAGTAATTTCCTAAACTTCAAAAAAGCATGCCAAATTGTACTGTAGCAAAAATTTTACTACTGCTTTGTACTAAAAATCGGGCAGTGTTGTAAAAATCAATAATCCTGCATTCTTTACTCCACTGAAATTAACTTTACTTATCATTAAAAAAATGTTGCTATGATTGATGGAGGGTGTTCTTTTAAAGGAAGCAGTCTATAATACTGCCATCAGGTTTTTTTGGCATCTGCTTTGTAAAAAGTACGGTATAACATAATTATACAAGTACGATGAGAACGCTTAAATTAAAAGTAGCCACCCTTGGTATAGCATTAGCTACAGCAGGCATATTAGGCTCAGGATGTAATTCACTTACAAAAACACAAAAAGGTGCTGCTATTGGCGCGGGTGCCGGTGGTACAGTAGGTGCTTTTATTGGTAAAGCTGCCGGTAATACCGCATTAGGTGCTATTATAGGTGGTGCTGTAGGTGGTACCGCAGGTGCTTTTATCGGCCGTAATATGGACAGACAAGCTGCCGAAATTAAACAAACAGTGCCGGGCGCCACAGTAACCCGCGAAGGTGAAGGCATTTTGGTTAAATTTGATTCAGGTATTTTATTTGACACCAATAAATCAGATTTGAAACCTGCTGCGGAAACTAACCTGCAAAACCTGGCTGCCTCATTACAGAAAAACCCTGAAACTAACATTACCATCATCGGCCATACCGATAATACCGGATCTGACAGTTATAATCAAACACTTTCAGTAAAAAGGGCGGATGCTGTAAAATCATATTTAGTTGCGGGTAACGTAGCCTCATCACGTATGACAGTGACCGGCAAGGGCGAAAGTGAACCAATTGCCGATAATACCACTGCCGATGGCCGCGCACAAAACCGCAGGGTTGAGATCACCATTGTGGCAAACGAAAAAATGAAGGAGCAGGCAAAACAGGCTGCCCAGTAATACAGCGTAATAATAAGATCAGTTAATAGTTTAAAGAGAAAGTCCCCGGCGCAAAGCCGGGGCTTTTTGGTATATGCCAAAATCACTATTTGCACATTTGTTAAACAATGTGTTATCCCAACTGATAAAAACATTTTGTAATCAACAAGTTAATCACCTACTTTTGCAGTATGGTAAAAAGATCAGGAGCGATATTACTCACTATGCTGTACACAGTTACGGTATTGGGCTTTGCTCTTAATTTCCATATTTGCGGCGACTATGTAGCATCTGTAAAAATTGATGCCCCGGCGGTTAACTGCAAAATGGACCAAAAAGGCGGCAAAATGAAATGCTGCAAGGATAAACAGGTTGAAGTAAAAGTAAAAGACGCTCACCAGGGCGAATCAACTTCCTTTTTAGCAAAGATGTTTGGCTTTGAACTGCCAAGCTGGTCGTTCGATAGCTTATTTCCGGCCTTACCATCTTCCTCTTCCGACAAATTTTATGACCGCAGCCCTCCCGATCCATCGGTTCAGGGCATCGCCACATTTATCCGCAACTGTATCTTCCGCATTTGATCTGTTAATTGTTAAACCCGGTAAACCTTATCAATAGTTTATTCTCTAACAATTAATTATACGATCAACATGAAAACTTTAAAAATATTCATCATCATATTTGCGCTTTCTGTAACAGCAGCTAAAGCCCAATTTACCAAAGCCGAACTCCAGGTTAGCGGCCTTACCTGCGCACTATGCGCCAAATCAACCGAAAAAGCATTACGCACACTGCCGTTTATTGGCGAAATCAAAACTGATCTGATCCGTAACACTTACCTCATTACCTTTAAAAATGACGTTCCGGTAAATTTTGAGCAGATCAGCAAAAAGGTTCAGGGTTCTGGATTTTCGGTTAACAGTTTAAAAGCCACTTATAATTTTGCCAATACCAAAGTTGCCGAGAATGCATTTAACTACGGGGGCGATACTTATCGCCTGCTTAACGCTGCCGATAAATCATTCACCGGCGATGTGAGCTTTACCGTGGTTGACAATGGTTTCGCACCCAAATCGGTATCAAAAAAATACCTTGGCCAGGTTACGGATACCGCCCCTGCAAGCGGCCGCGTTTATCATTTAGCTATCTAAGTTCTTCATTTAACATCATTTTTTATGAAGAGGATATTATTGGCTGTTTGCCTTATGGCAATGGCACGCCCTGTATCGGCGCAGGAACTGTATGTAAATACAGAACCTGCCAGCAATATGGCAACCGGCTCATTGGGCATTCGCGTGGAAAACCAGGGATATTTTAAGCCATCGTACAAAAACCGCAGTACTATTGAAGCCATGTATGGCGTTAGCCGGCATTTGATGGTGCATGGCTCGGTTTACATGTCTGATTATTATAATTCAAGCCAGCACTTTGAAGGTGGCAGCGTGTACGCTAAGTATCGGTTCCTATCTATCGATACCGTTCAAAAGCATTTCAGGGGCGCATTTTTTGCCAAGCTATCAAGTATTAACAATCCTATAGTGAACCGGGAGATCACTTTAGAAGGTGATAACAGCGGTGCACAGGGCGGTGTAGTTTTCACCCAGTTGCTGCATAAGCTGGCGCTTTCAGGTTCGGCAAGCTATTTGCGGGCTTTTAATAACAGCGGGAACTATGAAATTTCAACCAATAGAGTACGTAATGCCGCGGCTTATACCTTATCTGGCGGCTATTTGCTTTTGCCACGTAATTATCGCGACTACAAGCAGGTAAATTTAAACTTGTATTGTGAACTGCTGGGCAAAATCAACCCAGGGCATAGCGAAAGTTATCTGGATGTTGCACCCGCTTTGCAACTGATCTTTAACAGTACCTGCCGGCTTGATTTCTCGTACCGTACGCCTGTCTATAATGATATGCAACGGAATACTAAAAATATGTACCTCATCAGGCTGGAGTACAACTTTTTTAATCTTTAACCCTGCTTTCGTTCACCATCGTGTATGTGATATTGGTTGAGGCTTTTGCCCAACATCATTTATGACAGCACACCAATTGGATTTGAGGTGTATTTAAGGATAAGCCCGGCGCTGATGAAAATTTAATGATGACTAACTTTTCGAATTAAATCAAATTACACGAATTGGAGTAATGCATAATTCCATCTTTATTGTAATAATGTCCTTTTGGAATATCAAACACAAGAAGAGGCCCGGTTTGCTACGCAAACCGGGCCTCTTCTTGTAATTCGTGAAATCCGACCTAAATCGAAAAATTAGTGCCGATAATTATTTAAGCGTTACACCTGTTTTACCCATAGTACCACCATCAGCATAAAGCATAATGGTATAAGTGCCTTTCTGGAATGGCAGGGTTGGGTTTATCCAGTCGATGGTGTATTGTGTGCCATCATCCTTAAAATCAATGGATGTTTTGTAGGTGTATTGCAGGTCCTGGCCATCGGCGCTGAAAGTTCCTGAATCAGGTGCCGTGATCAGGTTTCCGGTTGGGTCAATCACGCGTACATAAATATCATGCATAGTTTTTGTAGCCAAAGTATTGCTGGCCACAGTGAAGTTGATCTTCAGTTTTTTGGCTGGGTTTGCACGGGTTACGTCAACCTCTTTTCCGCTGCCTTTTATTTTATAGGCAACCACATCCGAAGTTGCAAGCTTGAGCGCCTGGGCTACTTTCACCTTAGCACCAAGATCCTCATTTTGTTTGGATAGCGTATCCACCTTTTTGGCAACCGTTGCCAAATTGGTTTTTAAAGTATCCCTTTCGGTGGTGAGCGATGTGTTCTGTTTTTTGAGCTCATCAATGTCGGCAGTATACTTGGTTACAAAATAACGGAGTTGTTTTACATCCTCCTGTACTTTGGCAAGTTCCTGTGCGGTAAGTTTACCTTTGGCCAGTTTAGCCCTCAAGACTTTAATGGTAGATTTTAACGAATCGTTTTTGGCGGTTAGTGCCGCTGTCATTTTGGCTTTGCCTGCAGTGACCTGTTCAACCTGCGATTCAAGACTGTCGAGCTCGGTTTGCAGCCTTGTTTGCTCATCATGCTGATAAACTATTTTTTTATCGGAGTTGTTTTTTTGCAGGTACAGATACACATCGGTACCCAATAAAGCAAGCACTACTACAATAAGAAAATAAATGACGTTTGAGTTTTTCTTAGGTTGTTGTTGCCCAGATTGGTTTTCCATAGCAATTAAATGTTAAGTTTTAGCATAGTTAAGCAAGTGGTATAACAAAAGCTTAGCTATAGTGTTTAGTTTTTAACGAAATATCAACTGTTAATTGATGTAAAGCGCTTTCCTGCAAGTATATACAGATGCGTTTATCCTTAATGGTTAACATATTGAACGTTAAAACACTAAAAATATGATTTTTTAAAAAATTATTACATCAATTGTTTTAGGCGTTGAGCTAAAATAACTACAAAATGTTTAAAACACAATAAGGCTTCAATTTTTATACTTCATAATAAACCTGCTACGTTATGAGTTTATATCTTTGCAACTTTCAATTTAATTCTATTTGATGCATATATACCAACGGTTCATACTCCTGATTATAATCCTGTTTACAAGTTTAACAGTTAATGCGCAGCCGGCCGATCTTGTACCGGCACCGGTTGATGTAAAAATGCAGCCTAAGCGCGAATTCAGGGGAGTATGGATAGCCACCGTGGTTAACATTGACTGGCCAACCAACTCCAAAGCTCCATCAGAAAAGCAGAAACAAGAGCTTATAGATATACTGAACTCGCACCAGGAAACCGGGATCAATGCGGTTATGCTACAGGTGCGGCCCGCTGCCGATGCATTTTATGCCAAAAGCCGTGAGCCCTGGTCGAAATATTTAACCGGTAAACAGGGCCAGGCCCCCAGCCCTAATTATGACCCGCTTGAATTTGCCATCACCGAAGCACATAAACGCGGCATGGAGCTGCACGCCTGGTTTAACCCTTACCGCGCTACTTTTGACGGCAACTTTGCAGCGCTTAGTCCGCAGCATATTACCAAAATAAAGCCTGAATGGTTCTTTACCTACGGCGGCATTAAAACTTTTAACCCCGGCCTGCCCGAAGTGCGCGACTATATTGTACAGGTAATACTGGATGTTGTGGATAATTACGACATAGACGGCGTACACATGGACGATTATTTTTATCCATATCCCATTGCCGGTCAAAAAATAAACGACGAGGAAACATTTAGAAAGTACGGTGAGGGTTACGATAATATTAAAGACTGGCGCCGTCATAATGTGGACCTGCTGATACATATGATTGCCGACAGCGTTCATGCGCATGATCCTAACATGAAATTCGGCGTAAGCCCTTTTGGCATCTGGGCTAATAAAGCGCAAAATGAGGAAGGTTCCGAAACCAATGGCGGTTCCTCATATTATGAAAACTACGCCGATACCCGCAAGTGGGTAAAAGAAGGCTGGATAGATTATATCAATCCGCAGCTTTACTGGCAGATAGGCAACCGTGCTGCCGATTTTCAAAAGCTGCTCGACTGGTGGGGCGACAATACTTATGGCAGGCATTTATATGTAGGCCAGGCGGCTTACCGCATCAATGAGCGCAAGGTTCAGGCTTTTAGAAACCCGGCTCAACTACCTCAGCAAATAGAACTTATTCGCAACAACCCAAGGGTACAGGGCAGTGTTTACTTTAGCTCCAACTCACTCACCAGCAACCCGCTTGGCTTTACCGACTCGCTACGCGACAATTATTACCAATACCCTGCACTGCCGCCGGTAATGCTTTGGCGCGATTCGATACCGCCTAACGCCCCTCAACAGGTTACGGCCAAAGCCGTAGGTAAAAGTGTAGCAGTGAGGTGGCTTACTCCAACTTTAGCTAAAGACGAAGAGCCGGTTTACGGCTATGTGATCTACCGCTTTAACGATGGCGAAAAGATAGACATCGACAATCCTAAAAACATTCTCAAAATCAAATATGATCCCACGCTTGGATACGACGATAATACTGTTATTAGGGGTAAAACCTATTTTTATGTAGTCACAGCATTAGATAGGATGAAGAATGAGAGTGAAAGGTCGCCAACAATAGCGGTCACGGTTCCATAATACGTTAATATCCCGTTGTCATTTCGAAACGAGGAACGAGTGAGAAATCTCCTATGCACTATATCAAGCGGCTATGCAAAGCGTTTAAGCCGGGTATATAATTTCTCTTTCGCCCAATGTTCAGCCTCTCTCTGCTCAGTCAGGAAATGACACAATTTATACCTCAATCAACCCTTTGTCCTTCAGTTTATTGAGGTAGATATCGATCTCACTATCGCCCATGCCAAAAATACTTTCATTTTTCCAAAAGCGTGGTAAATGGCCGTTTTGGTTTTTGCGCCGCCATTATAAATATCCAGTAGTTTTTGTTCGATATAGCTCAACCCATCCGCATTGGTTTGCATCCGTTTCAGGTGTGCCTGTAGTGCAGGCTTAAGCAGCGGGAGGCCACCCCAGAAGGTATTTTCGTTTAGCCATTTTTCTAACCCCGAGAGGTCATTATTAACATATAGCCTCCAGGCATCGGCGGCCAAACCGAGCTCCCATTCGTTCAGGCGTTCGCGGGCATCATACAATTCTTCAAATTGTTCGCCGGTTAATTCACCCAGGCCTTTCTTATTATCAAACTGAACACAATCGGCCAGGCAAATGAGATAAATGGCCGGGGCCGACATATCGGTTTTCAGCGAAAGCATTTCCAATACGCCCAGCAGGTTTACCTGGCAATGCAAATCAAATTCAAACCACAAGTTAATCTCGGTATACCGGCTGTTTAGTTTGCCAAGCTCATCTATCACTTTATGCTGATATTCATCTGCCGGGGCATCGAATGTTCTCTCAATCCAATCGCGGCGCGCGGTCCAGAAACTTCCTGAAAGGATATTTTCCTGTAAAGGGCCTTCAGAAAACACCTCGCGCCAAACCATAACATCGCCGTCGAGCCCGGTTTGATCAAAACCATCTAACGCGGCATCGCCATTTAATATATGCAGGATAGCGTTCATAAAAGCTAAGTTATAAATAAAACCGGGGCGATCTCTAAAGGGGAGTTTGTCAATCTTAATTTTAAATTCAGATTGCAAAAGTAGCCCGGCTTATGATACAGACTGGTGTTTTACATGCCGTTGCGCGGTACCCAGGCCTGGCTTTTAATGAGCCATTTGCCGCTCACTATCCTTAATACGAACGAAAAAGCCCCTGTTCTTCAAAATGTTCGCCATTCACAAGGCCTGTATATTCAACAGGAGCTATGAGGTAAACTATTTCGTCGGTTTGCTGAAAAGTTTTGATGCGCTGCAAATCGACTTTAAAATCCCTGATCTTAAAATCCTTAACCGCTTTTTGTACCGAATTTATCCATTGCACACCGGCCAGTTGCCCGTTCCACGAAAAGGGAGGCTGTTCATCGGCTACTACGGCATTAGGAGCGTAAAGATCAGATACTGCTTCGATACTGAAAGTGCCGGAAGCTTTTATTACCGTTTCAACAACCTGGCGCACCTCGGGCTTTAATTTAGCTACCGTATCGGCGGGCAGCATCATTTTTGCCGAAGCTGCAATACCAGGCAAACTGCTCATAAACATGCACAGGCATAAAAGGGGTAGTAAATGCTTTTTCATGATCTTAACGATTTCACACTATGCTATTAAAGCCGTTCAATATACGAATAAGCCGTTGTAAAAATACTTTTTGATCGCTATTGTTTCAGCAGCAATAAAAAAGAACTATCGGATACTGAATACTTATTTCTTGTTGTTCATGTAATCAATGGTCATATTACACAAGGCTTTTACACCTAAACTAAAGCCGCTTTCATCAATATAAAAATCGGGTGTATGGTGCGATGGTGCTTTCAGCGGATCGCCCCCTTTGGCATACCGCCCAAAAATATGAACAAGCCCGGTACCTTTTCCTGGTAAAAGCTAAAATCTTCGGCGCCCGTTACAGGGGGCGCAACAGCACATTAGCGGCACCGGCAGTTTGCTGCAGGCTCGGCAGCATTTTTTGAGTAAGCCCAGGATCATTATAAGTAACCGGATAATGGTTACTGTACGGAATCTTTACCGTAGCTATAGCTCCCTGCGCTTCGGCAGTTTTGGTAGCTATTTCTGTTACCCGTGCAATCAGTAATTTTTCGTCGGCAGGGGTAAAGGAGCGGAGCGTGCCCAGCATCTCAACAGATTCGGGGATAATGTTTGAGCGATTGCCCCCTTTATGGCACCAATGGTAACTACTGCCGGATTTTCGGTTATATTGACATTGCGGCTCACTATGGTTTGCAGGTTATTGATGATCTGGGCCGAGGTTATGATAGGGTCAACGCTCGACCATGGATAAGCCCCATGTGCGGATCTCCCTTTTACGATGATCTGCATATCATTAACCCCCGCCATAGTACCGCCCGGCCGATAGGTAATTTTGCCAACCTCCGTTTGCGAATTGATGTGCAGGCCAAAAACCACGTCGACTTTTGGGTTTTCCAACACCCCTTCTTTTACCATTTGCTCTGCCCCGCCTTTTTGACCGGGTTCAACGCCCTCTTCGGCGGGTTGAAAAATGAATTTTACGGTTCCGTGCAAGTCTGCTTTCATTGACGATAGCACCTGCGCAACCGCCATGAGTATGGCCATGTGCGAATCGTGTCCACAGGCATGCATCACGCCAACCTCCTGTCCGTTATAAGTAGTTTTTACTTTAGATGCAAATGGCACAGGTGTACGCTCAATAACCGGCAACCCGTCCATATCTGCCCTCAAAGCCACAACCGGGCCCGGATGCCCGCCTTTCAACACCCCAACCACACCGGTAGTGGCTATGCCGGTTTTTACCTCAATACCTAATGATTGTAGATGTTTAGCAATAATGGCCGAAGTGCGTACCTCATGGTTACCCAGTTCGGGATGTTCATGAAAATCACGCCGCCAGGTTATTACCTGTTCCTGCAGGGCATCGGCTTTGGTATTTACCTGTGTACGTAAGGCATTTTTTTGAGCTATAGCTTGCAGCGAACACACACATAGTGATAAAATAAGGCTTGCTTTCATACGGGCTGTTTGGAGATAGTAATATAAGCACAATAGTTTGAATATGATAGATTGGGGAGTAATAGCTATGAGCCCCAATAAAAGTGGCAAGCGTGGTTCTTTTCGTGAGATAACAGAGCCGTTAACTTAAGCCAGCAAGGGGGTTAACAGGGTTAACACAATTTCGATTATACGAACACAAATTATTGAAGATCAATTATTTAATAAACATATAGGGTTACCTAAATCGTCGGCAAACTGGAGCTGGGTGGCCATCAACTTAAATAAGAAAAAGCGCATAATCGCGTGGTCTCGCATAGAAGTCGGCGGGGAGGACTGTGTTTAGCAGCGATGTGAATATTGAAGCTCCATCGTTATTCCAACGCGCGCGCTCAAAAGGGGAATTATTCTCATATCTTAATACCCTCCAACATTTTTATTACCTTAAGCCCTCATATCAACAAAATATCTTTAAATGGCAATTTTAGGCAATTTAGGCAATTACAAAAACTTGGGGTTACTGATCATTCGTATCGGGTTGGGTATTATGTTCATTTATCACGGCTATCCTAAATTGATAGGCGGCACAGAAAGCTGGAAACACCTTGGCGCATCCATGAAATATGTCGGCATCCATTTCTGGCCGGTGGTTTGGGGTTTGCTTGCAGCTGTTACCGAATGTTTTGGCGGTTTCCTGCTTATCATCGGGTTGGCTTTCCGGCCGGTTTGTATCCTATTATTTGTAAACATGATAGTAGCCGCTTTAATGCATTTAGGTACAGGCGGTGGTCTGGGCGATGCCGCTCATGCCATAGAAGATGCTGTTATGTTTGCCGGTTTGATATTTATTGGGCCAGGGAAATATAGCGTGGATAAAAAATAATTACATAATTTAATATTAAGATATCCCGAAATCCCTATCAACATTTGACATCATTTTCGCCTCAAAAAGCCGGCAAATTTGAATCCATAGTTTTTGCAATTTCATATTGAAAGCAAAAGTAAAAGCCGATATCTATTAAAGCAAAACAGGTCGCCGATTGGCGACCTGTTTTTTATTATCTCATTAAATAATTTTATTTATAATAAGTATCCTGAAGCGATCTATCCGCTCCGGTATCATTATTATGAACCTTAAACTTGAAAATAAATTTCTGAGCTATTGGATCAACAGACACTATTTCGGCAGGCGAACTGATCGATATTTTTGCTCCAGCCAAAGTTCCATCAGCCAAAGCAGCTGCGTCATCAGCGTTTATTGCCACTGCAAAGTTGGAATATACACCTGCATTTTGAGTAAATGTAACTTCGTAACGCAGTCCCAGGTATCCGGAAGCAACTTCAAATTGAGTTGGAGTAACCGGAGACAAAGTGGCCGACTGTCCTTTTGCATCAGTTGATGGAGTTCCTGTGCCTGAACTGTTATTGTAACGTAAATAATCCCATTTATAAACGCCGGCAAAGTGGTTACCAATTACGTGATAATAATGGATCCCGAAGTTACCGCTGATAGTGGTTCCTGAAGCGTCTTTTATTACAATTGGAAGCATGTAACTTAAAGACGGATCTAACTTATTTTTATAAATAGTAACCGAAACAATTTTTGTGCGGGTACCTTTTGCTATAGTTACAGAGACATCGGTAAACACAAAAGCGTTTGCAGGCATAGCTACATAAGAAACGCTGTTATCAATTTTCGCGTAAGCTGCAATAACCGAGTTATCAACCGCCAAAGTTACTTTCGTATCAGTTGTCGGGATTGACGGTGACGCAATATTAACTGCAAACTGCCTAACAATAGTATCACCCGCTTCGGTGAACGCATCTTTACTAAAATTTGTCAAACCGCTTATCGGTAATTCGGCAATAGGTTTTGATGCCCCAAAGTCTACGTACCTGTCATCTTTAAGGCACGAGCTAAGTAATGTTACACCCGCCAACAGGATAAGGCCCGTTAGCTTCGAATATATAAAATTTTTCATATCTATCTCGTTTTAAATTATTTAGCCCAGAAAATCTTTGATTTGAATGGGTCAATGGTTCCTTCTTTACCTACGTTATCGGCGTTTTGCTGATACTCAGAAGTTGGATAAAACACCCTGGTTGGTAAACCTGTACCAATTGCTTTTGAATCAATTGATCTTGGCACATTAGGGTAACCTGTCCTCCTGATCTCGTTATAAGCTTCAAGGCTTCCGTAACCGGTTAATGAAATCCATTTTTGAGTAATGATAGCCTGAAGTTTATTAGTGCTCGCTGCCCAGCTAACATTAGCAATCGGCTGGCTATAGTAGGTAACAGCATCATCAGCACTAAGGCCTAAAGCAACAAATGAAGCTTTTATACCGCTCTCGTAAAGTGTTTGTGCATTACCGGTAATGGTTCCGTTTAATACAGCTTCAGCCTGAAGGAAGTATGACTCGGCTGATGACATCAGGATACCATCCTGTGTAGCTGATTTCAACAAGCCCGGGCCGATAGCGCTTGTACCTGCATTCGGAACAGCAGAATCATCGCCAAATATGATACCAACACGTTTGATTTTCTTCGGATCATTGGCTATTGCAGCATAAAACGCCCTGGCCCTTAATGTATCATTAGTAGCCGTTAATATACCTAATTCGTATGCATTAGCACGGAAGTACGCGTTGTTACCGGTTGGGTTACCGTTTTGATCAAAACCAAAACTTCTCCAGAAAGGGCTTTGCTGGCCACCTACCGCGTCGCTATTGGCATAACCAGGTTGAGTAGCGGCTTTCACACTTGCGTTAAGATAGTTAGCATCACCCGAAGCTGGTAATGTAGCAGTTAGTTTACCGCGAACAGCCAAACGTAATTTTAAAGTGTTGGCAAACAATTTCCATTTAGCCATATCACCCTTAAATACGATGTCTGAAACGTCAGGGCTGGTGGCTGAAGCGTTACCGTCAATTAATGCGATAGCTGCATCGATTTGTTTAATCAGGTCGGCATAAATATCAGCTCCTTTATCATATTTGGGGAACAGCGTTTTTGACGAGTTAAATGCCTCTGTGTAAGGAACGTTGTTATAATTATCAACCAGCTGTTCAAAATCATACGCTTTCATGATTTTGGCAATCGCCCTGAATTTTGCAAATGAAGCATCAGCAGAAATAGTTTCCAGCGTGTTAAAGTTGGTTAAGTTTGCATATAGCGGGGCAAATACCTGATAGTTATCCGTAGTGAACTGGTATTGCTGCAACTGCGGGCTCGGCACGTAGTTACCGCTCGGTGATAACTGACCTGCCCAAACGCCGTAGTGAGGGTAATTGATATTAACGATATCCGACGCTACTTTAAGTGCACCGGCCAACGTAAATTGCGGAGTGGTGACCGACGGCGTATTCGGGTTCACCGAAAGTTCTAAGAAGTCTTTTTTACAACCGGATAAACCGATGGTAACCAGACCTACCATTATATAAAAATATTTTTTCATCTCTTTATCTTTTAAACTAATTAAAACGTTACGTGAAGATCAGCACCGTAAACACGGGTTGCAGGCGTTTGCGAAGCACTGTTTGTACCAACATCGTTACCAACAGAGTTACTGAACTCAGGATCGCCCCAAGGGTTGCTTTTCGGAGTCCATAACGCCAGGTTACGACCGGTTAATGCAAAGCTTAAACCTTTGATGAATCCTGTTGTACGGATAAATTTAGTTAGGTCAAAATTTAGTGCGATTTCACGGATTTTCCAGAACGCAGCGCTCGATACCCTTGGGCCGTTTGCGGTGTTATAAGCAGAACTTTGCCAGAAACCATAGTTACCATCGGCAACAGTGACATTGGTATTTGGAGTGTAAACACCCGGCGAAGTTTGGATAACCGAATTAGGATACACAAAACGTGAACGGCCTGCTTCGGTTGAAATTTGTGATGAACCGCCAAAGTTTAAGGTTGAACCAACACCGTTGTAGATGATGTAACCGCCGCGGAACTCACCAACACCCGATAAGGTTACGATATCGTAACTAACCTGGGCATTAACACCAAGGATGTATTTAGGCGTTGTACGGCCAAAGTTTCTTTGAGTAGGATCAACCGATGGCAAACCGGTAGTACCGCTTACAATTACACGGCCCTGAGGATCACGCAACAGATCTGAACCTTTGTAAACCGGGAAAGGCTGCCCCACCACTGCAAAAACGTTGTTATTAATTTGTAACGAGTTGATACCTGGCAATAACGATATAACTTTCGAATCGTTAATTGATAAGTTACCACCTAAACGTAAACCAACTTTGTTTTTAGCTTTGGTTAACACATCGGCGGTTAATTCAAATTCACCACCCTTTGACTCAATTTCACCAGCATTCAATAATACTTGCTGATAACCTGTAGCCGCAGAGGTACTAACTTTAAGGGTTTGATTTTTACTATTTTGTTTGTAATATGTGGCTTTTGCACTAACGCGGCCGTCAAAGAATGAAGCCTCAGCACCAAACTCAATCTCATTGATCGACTCTGGTTTCAAACCGTAGTTATAGTGAATTGAACCTGCAGTTAAAGCACCTAACGAACCATAAGGGAAACCAGAGGTAACGCTGTAGGTATCAGTTAAGTTGTAAGGATCAATTGAGATGTTACCCACGCGGCTAACCTCGCCGTATAATTTTAAGTAGCTTAAAACTTTGTTATTTTTCAGGAAGTCGAGGGCATCAGTGGGGATGAACGACACTTTACCTGATGGATAGTAAAACGACCTGTTTGCAGTACTTAAACGAGAATCACGCTCATTCCTTACTGTACCTTCAAGGAACAGGTAATTTTTGTAGCTTAAGTTTAAAGCCGCATAATATGCAACCTGGCGAATTTTTTGCTCACCCTCTGAAGCAGAGGCAATGCCACCGATTGTGTTAATATTATAAAAGTCTTTGATCAACAGGTTATTGCTACCTGTGCTCATCGCTTTACGGTATTTTTGAGTAATGGTATTACCTAAAAGTAAGTTAACACCAAGGTCGTTATTGAAAAATTTATGATGGATAGTCACTATCGCATCTCCTTGTAACCTCGCATAGCCATCGCCATTGGCGGTACCGTCACCGTATTGGTAGTAATCATTTACCTGGCCCGGGGCTTTACCTGTAGTAAAGGTACTTTGTACACTACCTGCACCCAGCGGATCGCTGATGCTGTAAGGCGTAAAGTTTACCTCGCGGCGGGTGTATTTCTCCTGGTCGATACCAAAGTTATGTGAAACCCTGTAGTTCAGATCAACCCATTTGTTCACGGTGTATGACAAGGTTAAGTTTGACAAGAACACATCCCTTTGTTTGTTGATCCTTGAATTGTCAGTGATCCAGTATGGGTTGATGGCGTAAGCATCATAAAAATCGCTTGGATTTGAGAAGGTACCATTGTTTGAATCCCTGAAATCTTTAATATTCAGGAATGATGGCCACTGGATAAGGTTGGTGAACAACAGCGAGCCATTGTAGCCTGTACCGTAAGTGCTGATATCTGTACGGGTGTATTCAACCGAGAAATCGGCTTTGAAGTTTCCGTAACTTTTAGCGCCACGCACACTCACCGACGTACGGTTGTTTTTATCGCTTGGCACTACACCTTTTTGGTAAGCGTTCTGAGCAGAAAAATAAAATGAGCTTTTGGAATCGCCCTGAGAGAAGCTAATGTTGTTTTGTTCAACAATACCTGTGTTGAAGAAAGCTTTGATAGGATTTTTTTCTGAGCAGAGTATGGAACCATCAATACCGGACCATTAGGACCGCCTGCAGGGTAACCAACCTGCACCATGTGACCGTCATACAGCGGACCATATTGCTGGTTTTCATAAGGAGTGTACAGCGAGAAACCGGTGATAGGATCAACATAAGGAGCGCCTTCACCCCCGTAGATACCGTATTGGTTTTGTAGTTTAGGGAAATAACCAACGTCCTGAAGCTGGAACGAATTGCTGTAAGTAATTACAGGCTTGGCATCCGTACCTCTTTTAGTAGTGATGATCATCGCACCGTTTGCTGCCTCCGAACCATAAAGCGCGGCTGCACCGGCACCTTTAAGGATGTTAATGTCGGCGATGTCGTTCGGGTTGATTGATGATAATGATCCGCCCGGGATTGGCACACCATCAACAACGATAAGCGCGGTGTTGTTACCCAGGGCCGACCTGTTACCACGTAAGGTAATCCTCACCTGAGGGTCGATACTGTTATCAATGGTTGATACCGCCAAACCGGCAACTTTTGCAGTTAAACCGTTAGCAACGTTAATAACGTTTGATTGGGTAAGTTCTTTACCACCAATTTTAGTTGATGAGTAACCGGTTTCTCTTGCCGCCTTTTTAATGCCCAAAGCACCAGTTACAACTACCTCTCCCAGCTGTTTAGCTGAGGGTTCAAGAACTGCATTAACAATTGATGAAGTTCCAACCGTCTTGTCAAGTGACGTGTAACCAACGAATGAAAATGTGAGCGTTGAATTTGCCGGTACGCTGAGAGAGAATTTACCGGCTGCACTGGTTTGGGTACCTATGGTTGTACCCTTAATCTTTACTGTTACTCCCGGAATGGGTAGGCCGTCGTCTTTGGCCGTAACCGTACCAGTAACTGTACGGTTTTGCGCGAATACTTGCGTCATAGACAACACAAGTAAGCACAAACTTACGAGTAGAAGTTTTTTCATTTCGTTAATAATAAGATCAGTTAATAGTTAATTAATCATAAAAGTAATGTTACGTTATCAAAAAGTCAAGTAATTTCTTTTAAAACGTCATTTTTTTTCAAAAAACCAAGTTTCAGCTAAAAGAATAATAATTATAGTACTATGTATTGCATAATACAATCTAAAACATATATCTTTGTATTATGATCGTCGAAAACACCCAAACCCAAATGAGGAAAGGCATACTGGAGTATTGCATCCTCTCCATCATAGCTAAGGGCGAAACATATGCATCAGACATAATTGCTGAACTTAAGAAAGCCCAACTGCTTGTAGTTGAGGGTACTCTGTATCCTCTTTTAACCCGTTTAAAAAATAACGGACTGCTCACCTATAACTGGGTAGAGTCAATTTCCGGGCCGCCCCGAAAGTACTATGTGCTCTCGGACGAAGGCCGGGCGGTACTTGAACAATTAGATAAAACCTGGCAGGAGCTGGTATTTGCTGTTCAAACAGCTATCGGCGATAGAAAATAGAAAAACCTACAAACTCACTACAATCATGAACAAAACAATTATCATAAATATAAACGGCATGGTTTTTCACATTGAAGAAGATGCCTACGAAGTGCTGAAGAATTATATGACGGATGTAAAGCGTCATTTTTCTACTTCGGCCGATAGCCTGGAGATCACAACCGACATCGAAAACCGCATTGCCGAAATGTTTAACGAGATCCTGGCACGAGACGCCAAACAAGTTATTGTTGAGACCGACGTTAAGGAAGTTACCGAGCAAATGGGCAGCGTACAGGATTTTGAAACTGCCGAAACCGACGCCAAAGCTGCAGGTGGCAATCCGTTTGAGTACAATACCGAACGCCGCAGGCTTTTCCGCGACCCGGATGATCACCTCATCAGTGGTGTATGTGCTGGTATTGCCAATTATTTTGACATTAACCCGGCCTGGGTAAGGCTGGCCTTCGCTATCCTGGTACCTTTTGCCGCCATGGGCCTTATTATATATTTTATACTATGGATGGCTGTCCCAAAAGCCATTACCCGCGCCGACCGTATGGCTATGAAAGGCGAAAAGCAGGACTTGAAGGGTTTTAAAAAGAACTTTGAAGAAGAGTTGAGTACCGTACGTGAAAACCTTCAAAACTTTAAGCATGAAGCCAAACCGTTCATTTACCAGGTTCGCGATCTGATCAGCGATATCTTTGAACATCTTGGCGCCTTTTTAAGGGGTACGGGCAGTTTACTTGGCAAACTATTGGCTGCAGCTGTTTTATTGGCCTGCCTTGGCATGACCATAGCGCTAATCGTTTCGCTTGTCGCTTTATTTGCGGCTGGTAATATGGGCATCTACAACCTGTTTCCGTTCAACATAACTAATCACCAGGCCAATGGTATTTTCATGGCGAGCGGCTTTTTAGTACTAACTATACCTTTATTAGCCATTATTTTATCAACGATAGGCTTCCTGTTTAAAAAAGCTTCATTTAACCGTTCAATTGGTACTACCTTGTTATGTATCTGGTTAGCATCCCTGGGTGCGGTTTCATATTATGGCGTAAAAACGGCGGCCGGCTTCCGCGAGGGCGGTAAGTTTACGCAAACAGTTAAACTTAAGCCAACTACAAACAACACGTATTACCTGCAGCTGAACGACACTAAGTATTTAAGTAATGAAGACAGCACACGCCTCAAAATAAACGAGCGCTTTAAAGGCATGATCATTTTAGATGATGATTTTAATGGCGATGATATGCCAAATCGCAACGTTACCATTGATATTGAAAAGAGTGATGTTCCTCAACCTGTGCTCATCGAAACATTCAGCGCCCGCGGCAGCAATCTTGAAGAAGCCTTGATCAACGCCCGCAGTGCAGCTTACCGTTTTGAGCAAAAAGATTCTGTTTTAAATTTCGATCGGCACCTGGAAATGCCTAAAGGCTTTTTATGGCGCGGGCAGGAATTACACCTCACCCTTAAAGTACCTCTTAATGCTAAAGTTGTTATTGATGAAAAACTCGACCGCAACATCAACTTTAATATATATGAGTGCAAAGACCAGGACAAGAATAACGGCATTACAACCGCCACTTATATCATGACCACCAATGGCCTCGAATGTAAAATAGATACCAATACAACAGCGGATAAAATTATGGAGAAGATAAAAGCATCAAAAGATGCAGGTGTTCCGGATACTACCAACGCACCTGGGCGTTAAAAATCGCCTGCCCTATGAAAAGTATTTTTAAATATATAAGCCTGCTAATTTTTAGCGGGCTTATTATTCCTTTTTATTTCCTGTTGCAAACAGGAGGCAAATCGCTTTTAAACAACAGGATAAGCAATCGGGAGGCAACCATCCCCTGCCAAAATGAAATGCCAATTACCTTCCGGATTATTAAGGATATGGCAAAAAATTTAATGCCTGCATTAAAAAGTGAAAATAATCTGTAACCAACACCCCTGTTTTTGCATCTTACTATAAAAAGCAACACAATTACCATTTCCGGGTAATCCGGCAACATAAATTTAATAATCGTTAAAAAATGGCCTAAAAGCCAGGTGGGATTGTTTTGCTAAAATTTAAATCAAAAGCATTAACACAATGAAAACAATCGCCTATATCTCATAATTACTAAACCCTAAAAAACCGGAAAAAGCACCCCGGAAACTAAAAACACTTATTTACAAATTTTTAAAAAGGAGCAATCCTTTAACGGCATTGTATTGCCCTTACTTTTAAACCGAACTAAAAATGAAAGCTATCATACACAACATATTTTATACACTGCTGCTTGTTGCTATCAGCTGTAGTGTATCGTTTGCCCAGCAGGCTCCGCCTGCCGCCAAGGTATCAGGGGCCTTAGTTAACGAGCAGGGCAAACCACTTGATTATGCGACTGTAAGCCTTTTACGCGCCTCCGATTCAACTGTGGTTAAAGGAGCATTAAGTAACGATGCCGGTGTTTATGTTTTTGACAACATAAAAGCGGGCAACTATATTATTAAAGCCACTGTTGTTGGCTATCAAAAAGCTGTAAGCAAAAGCTTCACCGTGCCTGCAAATACACCGCATGTTACAGCTCCTGCTTTAAACCTGCACACAGGCAGCACCGAATTAAAGGCCGTTACCATCACCGCCACAAAACCCCTTATTGAGCGTAAAATAGACCGCACCGTAATGAACGTCGAAAACAGCGTACTTGCAGCCGGCAATACCGCCATGGAAATTTTAGAACGTGCACCGGGCGTTACTGTTGATAAGGACGATAACATCAGCCTGAAAGGTAAACAGGGCGTAACTGTCATGATCAATGACAAGCTAACCTATCTTACGGCAGCGCAGCTGGCTACTTTATTACGTTCAACTGATGGCAATACCATTAAATCTATTGAGATCATTACCAACCCATCTGCAAAATATGATGCGGCCGGCAATTCGGGCATCATTAATATTAAATTGAAAAAGAATACACAATCGGGCACAAACGGCAGTATTACCGTGGGCGGTGCCAAAAGCAAATACTGGCGCGATAACAGCAGCCTAAACCTTAATCACAAACAGGGCAATCTCAATGTGTTTACCTCATTAAGCAGGGGTGATAACAAACGCGGCCACGATATTGGCATTGACCGTATCATTACTGATTCGCTTGGCAATAAAACTTATTTCAACCAGAAATCAAACCTGCCAAGCATCAACCATTACAACAACTATCGTTTAGGTGCCGACTATGACCTAACCCCGAAACATACCATAGGTTTTGTGGTAAGCGGCTATTCAAACAGCGAAAAAGACTTGAATGATAACCGCACAATTATCGGCAAACAATTTGGCGTGCCCGATTCTTCGTTGCACACTACATCAGATATCAGGCAAACCTATAAAAACTTCGCCCTTAACCTTAACGACAGGCTTAAGCTTGATACCAGCGGCCAGGAGCTGAGCATTGATTTGGATTACTCTAAATTCAAAAACAACTCCAATGCCATGTACAATACCGATTATTTTTTACCTGATGGAAGTATACAGCATGAACCACAAATGCTGCGTAACCAAACACCTTCAACCATAAGCATCTACACCGGTAAAGCTGACTACACCAAACCGCTTACCAAAACCATCAAACTGGAAGCCGGGGTAAAATTCAGCAGTGTTAAAACCGATAATGACCTGCAAGCGCAGATCTTCAGCAACGGTGCTTATATTAATGATACTACACGTACCAACCGGTTTATTTACACCGAAAAAATTAATGCCGGGTATTTGAACCTGAATAAGCAATTCAAAAAATTCTCTGTACAATTAGGCTTACGTGCCGAACAAACCCGATCTACAGGTAACCTTATTGGTAGCACACCTGTTAAGAGAAGCTATTTAAATCTTTTCCCAAGCGTATTCATTAATCAAACCATTAATGATAAAAACGAAGTAAGCTTTTCATACAGCCGCCGTATCGACCGTCCGGGCTATGACGACCTGAACCCTTTTGTTTATTACCTTGACCCTTACACTTATTCGCAAGGTAACGCGTTCCTGAACCCGCAATACACTCAAAACTTTGAGCTTAATTATACTTATAATAAAACCATCAACGTAAGCCTCGGTTACAGCCATACTACCGATGCTATTACCGAGCTGATTTTAACAGAAGGCAAGCGTTCATTTGAAACACATCAAAACCTGCAAACCCAAACCGGTTACAATGTCAACGTCAACACACCATTCACCATTACCAAATGGTGGGAGGGCAATGTTAACGCAACCGCGTTTTACCTGGGCTTTAAGTCGGATACCCTTGCCGGTCAAAAGTTCAATGATGGGCAATGGGCTTTCCAAGGCCGTACAACACAAACATTCAAGTTTGCAGGCTACCGCTTTGAAGTAACCGGCGATTACCAATCATCATTAACCTACGGCATTTACAAGATCAGGCCGCGCTACTCGGTAGATATGGGTGTCAGTAAATCATTCATGGAAAAGAAATTCAACATCAAAGCTTCATGCGATGACATCTTCAACATTCGCCGCAATGATTTGAGCAGCCAGGTGGTGAACAATAACTTTGTTATCAAACAAAAAAATGATACCCGGGTAATGCGCCTTACTTTTACTTATAACTTTGGTAACAGTTCTATCAAAATGCGTCAGCACCGCAGCGGCGCCGATGATGAAAAAGGAAGGGTAAAGGGGAATAATTAACCCCCCAGCCCCCTGAAGGGGGAGCCTTTGATTAGCATGGCTATAAGTTAAAATTAAAGGGCTTGTTTCCAAAATGGAAACAAGCCCTTTAATTTTAAAGCGATGTAGCTGCTCCCCCTTCAGGGGGCTGGGGGGCTTACTGCCCCACCATAAATACGGCATTACTGAACAACAGCTTACCGTTTTCCCAGAAGCTGCGGAACAACGGGTCATCAACCATATAAACTACCGAACCGCGGCCCATGGGCTGTACGCCAAGCAGCAAACCGTTTATGATCTTCTTTTTGATTCGGCACCTACAAAGCCTGATACGTAACTATCCTTTTTTATAGTGCCTACGTTCCAGCCATCATCGCCAGAGAAAAGATCGTAGATATCATCATTCAACTTTAATGAATAGTAGTAATCCGGCAAGCCAAAACCAAGCGGATGGGTATTGTCAAGGTTCAGTTTATAAATAGCGCCTGGAATAGACTCGCTAAGCGCTAACCGGTCGCGATCTCCATATAACTTAACCGTTTTATCCTTGTCCTTTTCTTTGTCCTTATCTTCTTTTTCTCTTCCCTATGCTTAATCAGGAAGCCTTTTTTATCAACCAGTAACGATACAGCATTATCCACGGCTATCAGCTTACCACCATCACGGATCCAGTTTTGTAATTTCTCCGAAGGGAAATCTTCATAACGGCCATCGGGGCAAATCACCACATCAAATTCGCCCAGTTTTGTGCGACTTAAGTCCTGATACCTTATTAAAGTAACCGGGTATCCAATCTGCGCCTCAAACAAATGCCAAACTTCGCCCATAGCTTCCGAATTAACACCGTCGCCGGCAATCAATGCTATTTTAGGTTGATGGATAAACCTTACCGCATCCGAACCAATATCCGATCCTTTATCAACAAAGCCTGTTGAAATAGGAGTGATCTCCTGATTAAGTGCTGCAGCTGTTTGTGTAACCACCTGGTCAAAAGCAGCCAGGTCGTTGCCCGCGCGGGTAACAATTAATGAACCTGCTGTAAATTGCTTGCCCCCTGCTTCAAAAGGCTTCTCGGCATAACGCACTTTAATCTTCTTTTTTAGCAAAGCAGCCAAAAACTTCACATCATTAACCGATTGCCACGCCGATACATATGCGTAAGCATGTGTATTTACCAGAGGCTTAGGCTCGGCCACGCTCCATTCGGTACTGGCAGGTTTAAATGATTCCTTCAATCCGTAAGCTTTCAATCCATAAGCATACGGAAGCGACCATGCCGTGATATCATATGTATTCGAGTCCGGGATAAAGGTTTTGGGCTCCAAAAGCACATGCAGTAATACTGCTTTAGGCTGATAGGCATTAACTACCAGGTCGTTTGCGCCAACATTATATTGCTCCGTTTTTTGGGTAACATAGTTAAAGCCGGTAACGGTTTTATTAGCTAAGCCAAAACCATACTGGATGCCGTTGCGGCCCAGCATTTTTGCCAACGCGTTAATTTTATTATTGTTATCGTTTTTAATAACATAGGTTTTGTAATCGCCCGGGGGATTGGCCCGACTGTTGTCAAAAAACTTTTTATACTCATCCAAAAGCTTTTGAGTATTTAACGCGGCTATTTCAAGCGTGCTTAAACTTGTTGAGTGGTGATGGGCTACACGTTGCACCAAAGTAAGGGTATCACCGCTGCGGGTAACCACAGCCAAACCGGCACTGATACCACCTTGCTCATACGTCATGCCGATAGAGCCATTGTATAAAGGATAAGTATCGCCATATGACGGGTAAAGCAGATCGAACTCGTATTTTGTAAAATACATCCAACCGTTCTGGTCAAAGTACTTGGCATTGTTTTTACCAATGGTGATCTGGAACTGGCGTTGCCATTGGGTAATATCTTTATGGTAAGGCTCGGCAGCAGGGGCAAAGTAATATGGTGCGTTATAACCCTGCTCATGGTAATCAACATGTACCTGCGGCAACCATTGATTATACAAACCTACACGTGCCTGGGTTTCTTTTTGCTGTTGCCATGCCCAATCGCGGTTAAGGTCAAAATAAAAATGGTTTACCCTGCCACCCGGCCATGGTTCAACGTGCTCGCGCGATGTTGGGCTGGGATCTGGCGCAGCGCCAACTACCGAATTATAAAAATTAACATAGCGGTCGCGCCCATCGGGGTTTAAACAAGGATCGATAACAACAACCATATTTTTAAGCCAGGCTTTAGTAGCAGCATTTGCCGGATCAACCATGTCAAACAAAGTCCACATCGAAGCTTCACTTGATGCAGGCTCGTTACCGTGTACATTATAGCTTAGCCAGGTAACAACAGGCATGGCAGTGCTGCCGCCGCCGCTTTCTATCCCGGCCAGTTTAAGGTTATTATGACGGATCTCTTCCAGCCTGCCAATATTTTCATCAGAAGCGATGAACATCGCCAGTAAAGGCCGGCCCTCGTTGGTAGTACCAAACTGCTGTAGTTTTACATTTTTTGAAACCGACGCAACGTATCTAAAATATTCGGCGATACGATAATGTGGAGTAAAATGCTCACCCAGTTTATAACCCAGGAACTCCTGCGGCGATTGGATCTTTTGCGCAAAGGCCGGGCAAAAAAACTTACAAATACAAAAAGGAGTAAATGTTTTTTTATCATAAATAAATAATAGATATATAGGAGAAAAGAGATAAGCTAATATGCAGAAAAATATTGGCAAATTGTTAGATGTGCAAATTTCAGATGTGCATATGTAAATGATAAAATGTAATTACAGTTAGTTAAGGTAGAAGAGAACCGCACATCTGGAATTTGCACATCTATAATTTAAAATTTGCACATCTGAAATCCGCATATTTATAATCTGAAATCTGCACATTTGCATATCTGCAATCAACAAACATGACACCTATTCAGGCCCTGCAAAAATACTTTGGTTATAGTACCTTCAGGCATGAGCAGGAGGCTATCATTCAAAATATACTTAAGGGGCAGGATGTAATGGCGCTGATGCCTACCGGTGGCGGCAAATCATTGTGCTACCAACTGCCCGCTGTTTTGCTTGATGGCTTGACCATTGTAATATCACCGCTTATTGCGCTGATGAAAGACCAGGTAGATAGCCTGAACGTTAACGGCATCCCTGCGGCTTTCCTCAATCTCGTCGTTAAATCCCGAGGAAACGAGGGTGCTGGTAAACCGGCTCCGAAACAATGAGATCAAACTACTTTACCTTGCCCCCGAACGTTTGTTCAGTGCCGAAAGCAAAGAGAATAAAGAAAGTAAGCTTATTCCTTTTTTAAAAACGCTGAAAGTTTCCCAGATAGCAATTGACGAGGCGCATTGTATCTCATCATGGGGACATGATTTCAGGCCTGAGTATTTAATGCTTGCCGGGCTTAAGGAAGAGTTTCCGTCGGTGCCGGTTATAGCACTTACGGCTACTGCGGATAAGCTTACACAAAAAGATATTCTTGAAAAGCTCAACCTTCATAAGCCGGCAATATTTGTATCCTCATTTAACAGGGCAAATATTACTTACCGCGTAGCGCCTAAAAAGAACAGCTTTAAACAGCTCATCGCCTTTTTAAATGAACATAAGGATGAGTCGGGGATTATTTATTGCCTATCCCGTAAATCTACCGAGGCTTTGGCCGAGGATTTAAAAGATGAAGGCTTTGCTGCCGAGGCCTATCACGCCGGTCTTAGTAATGAAGTTAAAGCCCGTAACCAGGAAGCTTTTTTACGTGACGACCTCAAAATCATCGTGGCAACCATCGCCTTTGGTATGGGTATCAATAAATCAAACGTGCGCTATGTAGTACATGTTGATCTGCCAAAAAACATTGAAGGATATTACCAGGAAACCGGCAGGGCTGGGCGCGATGGGCTTCCATCGGAAGCATTGTTGCTTTACTCGCCCGGCGATGCAATGAAATTGCAGGCTTTTGCCAAAGTTGAAGGCAACGAGCAGCAAAGCCGCATCATGCTTAATAAGCTTAATGATATGGTTAAATATTGTCAGCTGCTATCGTGCCGCAGGCAATACCTGATGAAATACTTCGACGAAGAATTTCCGGCCAAATGCGGCTCATGCGATGTTTGCTTAACTGAATATAAACGTTTTGATGGCACGCTGATCGCTCAAAAAGCGCTCTCGGCGGTAGCCCGGTTAAATGAACGTTTCGGGGCTAACTATGTAATAGATTTTTTGCGGGGATCGAAAAGCGATAAGATCCGTGAAGAACATAAGCAGTTAAAAACCTACGGTATCGGTGCAGATATCAGCAAGGCCGACTGGCAGCACCACATCCGCGAGCTGGTTACCATGGGCTATCTGCAAACCGCCGGCGACGAATATCCGGTTTTAAAGCTTACCGCGCAAAGTGCAGCTGTTTTAAAAGGCGGCCAAAAAGTTGAGTTTATTGAAATAGAAAAAGTTGAAGAAGTTCATCATGAAGAAAGCCTTCCTTATGAGATTCCGTTATTCAACCGGTTAAGGGAAGTTAGGCGGGGCATTGCCGAGGGTGAAAATGTACCGGCTTATGTTATTATATCCGATGCTACACTGCAGGAAATGGCTACCTACCTGCCACAAAGTTTGGATGAATTGCGAATGATTTCTGGTTTTGGCGATATTAAACTGGCCCGTTATGGTCGCGAACTGCTTGAACCGGTTAAGATTTATTGTGCTGAAAAAGGCCTCGGTTCAAAAATAAAACAGAAATCGCCTAAACGGGAGCGGAAGGCGAAATCACCGGGGCAAACCAAATCTTCTTCGCGAAGCAATGATACTAAAGCCGAAACGTTTAACCTATATCGCTCCGGAAAAACCGTTGTCGAAATAGCTGCTGAGCGTGGGTTCACTACAGCTACCATAGAAACACACCTGAGTTATTATGTACAAAACGGCGATCTGGATATCACCGAAATAGTTCCGCAGAAAAAGATCGCTGTTATTGCCGACGCCGTTGAAAGTTATGGAACTGAAAGACTATCGCCCTTAAAAGAAGTTTTAGGCGATGATTACAGCTACGGTGAAATCAAAGCTGTAATTGGCTGGATGAACAAGGGGGAATAATTTTTGTTAAGTTTGAAACCTTGGGCTCGTTTGCAACGAGCGCTTAAAATGGGCTTGCGTTTTAAACGCAAGCCCGGCGATACAATCGCCGAGCCACGTTAAGCACTCGTTGCAAACGTACGCAAGCTAATGATGACATATTTTTGAATTGTATTTGTTCAACACACATGACTACCACAACCCAACTGTACGATATATACCTCAAACACCCCGTAATTAGCACCGACACCCGGAAGATAGTGCCTGGCAATCTGTTCTTCGCCCTCAAAGGCGATAAGTTTGACGCCAACACTTTTGCACAAAAAGCAGTTGAGGCCGGTGCAGCTTACGCAGTAATTGATAACGCCGAATATCAACTGGGCGAACAGTATTTATTGGTTGAGGATGTTTTAACTACCTTGCAGGATTTAGCGCGTTATCATCGCCGTCAGCTTGACATCCCGGTTATCGGACTTACAGGTACCAACGGAAAAACCACCACCAAAGAACTGATCAATGCCGTATTATCGCAGCATTTTAAAACCCAGGCTACCCAAGGCAATTTAAATAACCATATTGGTGTACCACTTACAATTTTAACCATTGATGCCAGCCACGAGGTGGCCGTTATTGAAATGGGGGCCAATCACCAAAAAGAGATCGAGATGCTTTGCAGTATTGCTCAACCATCGCTTGGCTTAATTACCAATGTTGGTAAAGCGCATCTGGAAGGTTTTGGCGGAGTTGAAGGAGTGAAGAAGGGTAAAGGGGAGTTGTATGATTATTTTGCCCCCCTGCCCCCTAAAGGAGGAGTAAGCAAAACAGATGGTGCTGTCTTTGTCAATAGCGATGATACTGTTTTAATGGAGATGGCTGCTGTCCGTCGTTTACCTCACGTGGAGTATTACGGAACCGATGCTATTGACAATCTCATCAGCGGTGAACTGTTGGAAAATTCTCCGTTGCTCACTTTAAGTTGGACCAATAATAAAACCGGCGACTGCTATCAAGTTAAAACCCAGCTAACGGGTACTTATAACCTGCCCAATATTTTAGTAGCCATATGTATAGGCACCTATCTCGGTTTACCGGCTAATGAAATCAACGCCGGTATCGAGGGTTATCAGCCTAAAAATAACCGCTCGCAAATTGTACAAACAGCTACTAATACGCTCATTTGCGATTATTACAATGCCAACCCAAGCAGCATGTTTGTAGCCATTGAAAACGTGGGCAAAATTGAAGCAAAAAGGAAGGTACTTATTTTGGGCGATATGTTTGAAATGGGGCCGGAAGCGGCTGTTGAACATGCATCTGTTATCCGCAAAGCTATGGATACCGCTGTTGATGAACGCATCTTTATCGGAAAGGATTTTTGGGTGCTTCGCAGTCCATGGATCATGGACCATGGACCATGGACAAGTTTTATGAAACTGCCGAAGATGCCATTGCTGCTTTGAAAGCACAGCCTATTACCAATTCAACTATCCTGATCAAAGGATCGAGAGGGATGGCTTTGGAGCGGTTGGTGGAATTGTTTTAAGTTTTCAAAGTAAAGACGCATCACATGCGTCTCCCATGAGGACAGATAAGCAATCAACGCAAAACCAGTCATTCGGGAAACGCATGTGACGAGTCTCTACCAATTTGAACCAACTATTACTCCCTCCTTAAACTATCAACCGGGTTAGCCAGCGCGGCTTTAACCGATTGAAAGCTGATGGTAATAAAGGCTATCAATAGGGCGATAGCTGCCGATAAGATGAAAGTTGTCCAGCTAATACCCACTCTGTAAGCGAATGCATCCAACCAGTGGCTCATAGCCAGCCAGGCTATCGGGAAGGCTATTACAATAGCAATCAATACAAGCTTTATAAAATCTTTGGCTAATAAGGCAACAACATTAGTAACGGTAGCGCCTAAAACCTTTCGCACGCCAATTTCTCGGGTACGCACCTGGGCGGTGTAAGCAGCTAAACCAAGCAGGCCAAGACAAGAAATTAAAATCGCGATCCCTGCAAAATAGTTAAATAAGGTACCTTCGCGCTGCTCGCCCTGGTAAAGGTTGTTGAATATGTCATCCAGGAAAGTGTAACCAAATGGAAATTGCCCATTGTATTGTTTAAACTCTTTTTCGGCAGCTGCTATGGCTTTTGGCGCACCATCGCCGGTTGTTTTAATATACAGTGAAGCATACGTATCCGGGGCGTAGAAAAACACCATCGGCCCAATTTTTTCACGCATACTTGCAAAGTGAAAATCCTTTACCACGCCTATGATAGTTCCTTCAGTTTTACGCAACCTGAAACGTTTGCCTATCGGGTCTTTCATACCTAACTCCTTAATTGCAGCCTCATTCAGGATATAATGAGCCGAATCACTCACCGAGCCATCAAAACCGCGACCTGCAGTCATTTTTATCTTGAAAAAGAAATAAAATCTTTATCAATTCCCTGCGGGTGCACGATAAATGTTTGCCCTGTGGCTTTGCCATCCCAATCATTATCGCCCGAGATGCCGCCGTTGTTAACAATATTTCCGCTTGATCGGGTTACCGCCTCAACACCCGGTTGTTTCAACAGTTCGGCTTTAACAGCATCATAATGATCTTTCATATCGCGCATCCAAAAAGCAAACACATGGCTTTTATCATAGCCTAAATTTTTAGACCGGATGTAATTAAGTTGGCTGGTGATTACGATTGTACCGATAATAAGCACAACCGAAAAGGTAAACTGTACCACTACCAGGATTTTACGGAAAACCACATCGCCAATGCCATTGGATATTTTACCCTTAAGTGCCTTTAAAGGTTCAAAAGATGATAACAGGAGCGCCGGGTAAATACTGGACAATACAAGTGTAGCAGTAATGGTACCCGCAATAACTAACCAGATATGGTAGTTGGAAAGATTAAATACCAGCTGCTTACCCGCAATTTCATTAAATACAGGAATTACGTTATAAATTACCAACACTGCTAAAACCGACGAAAGGATAAACAGCAAAGCTGTTTCTACCACAAACTGCATAAACAATTGTGTTTTTGCCGCGCCGATGATCTTTCGCATGCTTATTTCCTTGGCGCGCAGCATGGCCCGCGCGGTTGAAAGGTTAACATAGTTGATACAGGCAATTACTAATATTACTAAGGCGATAATGATAAAGATATGTACAGTGCTGATCCCCCGGTCGGTACCATCAGCATTATAAAGGTGCATTTTAGTTGCGGGCAGCAAGAGGTAATCGGCATCGGTATCTTCAGGCTTCCGTTTCAGGTGAACTTTATTCAAATCGGCCGATAGCTTTTTTAAAGAAGTACCCGGCTTCAACAACAAATAGGTTTCATAAGCGTAATTGCTGAAATCATGGTTCAGATCAACCTTATTGTTGGTAAACATATATTTGATATGATAGCTCATAGGCATGATCATATCATAATTAATGCTTGAGTTAAGCGGGAAATCATCAATAACGCCCGATACAGTAAAATTCTCTTTATTATCGGCCACAATAACTTTTCCTAAAGCATCTTGATTACCGAAATATTTTTTTGCCGTTCTTTTTGTAATCACTACGGAATTATCGTTCGTAAAAGGCTTTGCCTTGTTACCTTCAATCAGCGGAAAGTCAAAAACAGTAAACAGGGAGGGATCAGCAAAGCCTACCGCCTGCTCGTTAAAAATTTTATCCTGGTATTTAAATAATGAGAAAAACCAGTTATTGGTTATGCGCACCTGATCTTGCACAACGGGCAGTTCCTGTTTGGCCAGCGGCCCCATCGGTGCTACTGTTGTTTGCCAGATCTGCTTGCTGGCCCCTGTACCGCCAAAAAGCTCTACCCGGTAAATATTTGATGCGTTTTTATGAAAGCTATCAAAGCTAAATTCGTCCTGCACCCAAAGCAGGATGAGGATCCCAATGGCGAGGCCTACAGTTAACCCGGCAATATTGATCACCGAATAAAACTTATTGCGGACAAGGTTCCGCCAGGCGGTTTTGATATAGTTTTTCAGCATAAAAATCCGTTTTATTTAATTGTGTGGCATGCAAAACAGTGCCAATATCACAAATAGCTATATATCAAACAATTAAACTCAACCAACAATGAAGTACCGTTCGGATACGGACAGGTGGGTGTTCATTTATGTAACGCAAGCATCACTCAGTTCTTAAGCTCTTAATAGGGTTCACGGTTGCGGCTTTGATAGATTCATAGCCAACCGTAAGCCAGGCTATACCCAAAGCTGACCCCGATGCCAACAAGAATATCAGCCAGCTAACATTAATATGATAAGCAAATCCAGCCAGCCAGGTATTTGCCGCGTACCACGCAACCGGTAATGCTATACAGATAGCTATCAGGATCAACCTGGTAATTCCGGATGATAACAAATAAACCAGGTTAAATACCGATGCGCCCAATACCTTGCGTACGCCTATTTCCCTGGTACGCTGTTCGGCAATAAACGCCGATAAACCGTATAAACCAAGACATGAAATAAAAATGCCTATTGCCGCAAATAGTTTAAAAATATTACCCATCTGCTGCTCTCCATGGTAAAGGCTGGCCATTTGCTGATCAACAAAATTGAAGCTGAAAGGATAAGCAGGACTAATTTCTTTACTCATTTTCTCCAGAGCCTTTATAGTTGCAAAGGTTGCTCCAGGCTTAGTTCGTATAACCACATTACCGCCACCACCTGTTAAAGCAATGATCAGGGGTTCAATGGCCGACTGGGCAGGTTTGAAATTAAAGTCTTTAACCACACCAATAATAACACTGGGTTTATTGTGCAATGTCATCGGTTTGCCAATGGCTGCCGCAGGATCAGTAAAGCCCATCAAGCTCAATAGTTTTTGGTTAATGACACAATTATTTGAATCGGTTTTAATTGATTCGGAAAAGAAACGGCCTGCCAGTAATTTCAATCCGAATAGATGGGCAAAATTTTCGCTCACGTAAATTCCCGGCGTCGGGTTTCCGAGCGTTTTGGGGTCTTTGCCGGGCCATGAAACGTTTGCGCCAGCTCCCACATCTATAGGAAGTTCGTTGGTAATAGCAAAATCACTGGTGAGCGGATTTTGCCGTAGCTCATTTCTCAGCAAAGCTTCTTTATCTACCATGTCACCGTTCATGTCCATATATAAAAGACTGGATTTGTTAAAGCCGGGATTTCTTTCTCGTACAAACTTAAGTTGCTGGTAAATAACTATCGTACCTATCAGTAAAACCACCGAAACAACAGACTGGGTCACCACCAAAGCATGGCGAAAAATTAAATTACCGCCCATTGATTTCACATTCCCCTTAAGCACTTTAACAGGATTAAAACCCGATAAAAACAATGCCGGGTAACTTCCCGATATCACCCCTGTTAATAACGCGATACATAACAGACCAAGCCAAAGATTCGCATCGGCAAAATCAATGGTAAGTTGTTTACCAATCAGCTGATTAAACATCGGCAGGACCAAAACTACTATCCAAAGTGCAAGAAGCAGCGATAAAAAAGCAGTGAACACGGCTTCGCTTAAAAACTGAAATATCAGTTGAAACCTTTGCGCCCCAGCTACTTTGCGCAAGCCAATTTCCTTTGCCCGTCGGGCCGAACGCGCAGTAGCCAGGTTCATGAAATTGATACAGGCAACGGCAAGTATTAAAATAGCTACAACAAAAAACATTTTTAGGTATAGCGCATTACCGTGCCCGGGTAAATCCATCTCTATCGCCGGGGCCATATGGATTTGGGTAATCGGCTGAAGATGGAAAGCGCTCTTCATTTGCGGTTCGTATTTATGGTAGATCTGGAAAATCTGGCTTTCCAGCTTTTTTAAATTGACAGGGCTTGGATCAAAATTTTCATCTAACTGAAGATAAGTATGAAAATACGGCGCTTCCCATTGATATTTTTCAACCTTTGGGTTAGCTCTGTACAATGCTGCTGTTGGCATTACAAAATCAAATTGCATGTGCGAGTTAGCAGGGATGTTGGCTAAAACCCCGGTCACTACCACGTTTTCACTATTGTCTTTTTTCAGAAACTTGCCAACGGGATTTTCATTACCAAAATATTTCACGGCTGTAGCTTCCGTTATTAAAACGCCATCTATTTGCTTTAGAGCTTCTGCACGATCACCTTTTACAAGCGGGAATGAAAATACATCCAGAAAATTGGGATCGGCATAAATTACCCTGTCTTCTATAAACCTTTTGTCGTTGGCTCCAAACAAGTAACTCTTCGTGTTTATACGTACTGCATTTTTCACAGCCGGTAATTGCGCTTTTACCGAGGCAGCCATTGCAGTGGGTGTGCCGGCCATGGTTAAGCCATCAACATCCCAGTTTATACGATATAGTTGTGCCGCATTTTTATGAAACATATCGTAACTCAGTTCGTTTTGTACCCAAAGCAATATCAGGATACTTGCTGCGAGGCCAATTGCCAAACCAGATATATTAATAACGGAATAGGTTTTGTCTTTAATTAAATTGCGGTAAGCGAGTTTAAAGTACGTTCTGATCATGGTTATGTAGGTTTAAGTTTTCCTAACGAAAAGAACAATTTTATTCATCAATATACAGTCCCCAACAGCGTTATGCTATTATACTCACAGATATGTCCCAATAATCTTTTTCAGCACATATTTAAACTAATCAGGCATCGCATTTGTAATATCGGTACAGGTACCATAACATGATATTAAATTTCATGCCACAATATAAATAACTTACAATGAACACATTGAAAGGCAATAAAGGACACTATTGTTCGGAAACGTTACAGCCAGTGTACGGCTTTAAACGGTTAGGTCTGGTTATTAAACTATTACTGAATAAATTACCTGGATAGCAATGCGATCAACCTTCAAAAACCGAAGTTATGATGTTATGGTTCACCAGGATCCGCATCAGCATCTCGACTGAGAAATCGCGGGTTATGTCAATACTGATAAAATCTGTTTCTCCATTTTTCACCTCGCAGGCATCGCGGTCAAAATACAATACCAATCCGCGCATACTGCCCGAGATAATAACAATACGTTCGTTATTAATAAGCTTAAAACTATTGCGCGTGCGCTTGAAAAAGCTGCAAAGGTTTTTAATATGCCGATAGGTAAGTAATGAAATGATCATGCTGTCAGCTTTTAATAATGGTGGCCAGGCGCTGCCTTATAATGATGTCTTTAACAGCGGCAGGCAGCAAACTGTTTAGTAAAACAAGCATCCTGTTTATCATGCCAGGTATAATTTCTTTTTTCCTTTCAGCAAACCATCAATTGCTATACGTGCCACGTGCCCGGGCTCCATAATAGTTGCCTTTGATATGCCTCTAAGCTTATTATTCATTACCAGCAGCTCAGGCTTGGTGTTAATGCCTCCGGGACTAAGCAGGCTGATTTTCACATTTGAGCCCTGAAGTTCCAGCTGCAAACATTTGGTAAAATACCTGATAAATGATTTGGTAGCACCGTAAACCTGCTTTTTAGGCACTACAAACAAGCCGCCCAAGCTCCCTACATTCAATATATAAGAGGTAGTAGAGACATCGGCCTGGGCCAGGAACAGGCGGGTAAGCAGTACAGGTGTAATCACGTTCAGTTCAATTTGCTTTTTATAAAACCCAATGTTCAAATCTTCAAACCACGACCAGTTACCTAAACCCGCATTATTGATGAGTAGGTGGGCCGTAATTTGCTTATCACTAAGGTAATTAAAAATAGCCGGGTAACTTTCGGCAAGGGTTAAATCAATTTCAAGATAACTTACTTTAACCTCAAAATTTTTGCGGATAAACGATGCCAGTTCGGGCAGACCTGAACCCGGCAATGAAACCAGTACCAGGTTTACATGGCGTAATGCCAGTTCAATGGCAAATGATTTGCCCAACCCTTCGCTGGCTCCGGTTATAATTGCAGTTTGATGTACCATGTTCAGGCTTGTTTAAGGTAGTTGATTGTTTTGTGCATCCCTTCGGCAAAGGGGTTATCCGATAACCCAATTGGGTTATAGCCTTATTGCTGCTATACTTTTGATCATACTTTAAACGTTCGGCAAACTCAGGTAAAAAAAGGGGCGTAACCCGGTAAGCTGTGCTTTCAGCTTTTCAAGATGGCTGTAAAATTCGATAGCCTTTAACGGCAGATGAATGAGACGATGTTGTTTACCTGATACCTGATGTACTGTTTTGAAAAAATCATTAAAACTAATATCCTCTCCGCCCAAGATATAGCGTTCGCCGCTGGTTCCATTATTCATAGCCGCAAAATGTCCATCAACCACATCAGTTAAAAAAGCATAATTGGCTACCTGTTCGCCGTTGCCGGGAATAAAATGCCATTTGCCGCGTAAATAGGCCAAAACCATTTTACCCACTGTATTACTTTCGGTAACAGGCCCTTCGCCATATACGCGTGATGGATTTACTGTAACGATGTATATCCCTCCCTGCTTTGCAAAGTTTTGCACCTCCAATTCTGCCAGGTATTTGGTACGCTCGTAAGCAATGGGGAAACCAGCTATTCTTGGATCATTCTCGCTCATGGGATGTTTTACTGTTGGGCCCCAAACACCGCAGGTTGATGTGTAAACTATTTTCTGTACACCGGCACCTGCTGCAACTTCAAGTACGTTACGGGTACCAACAACATTGGTTTCATGGTAATCATCCGGGTTACGGCACCACATTTTGGCCATGGCGGCTGTATGATACACCTGCTGGCAGCCCTGCATTGCCCTGCCCAGGCTTTGCCGGTACATGATATTGCCTGTAACCGGTTCAATATTTTTATGCTTTATTAAATATGGATGATCGGTATTACGGCATAAGGCTTTAACATCATAGCCCTGCATAGCCAGCGATAACGTGAGCTGCCTGCCAATAAACCCTGTTGCCCCGGTTACTAAAACTTTCATACAGGTATTACAACCTCACTATTGTTTACCCCTACGTATGGAAAAGAATTTTTAAATCATTTTTTAACCTATAGTTTTAATGCGGTAAATATTTAAATTTGGCTTATTACTTTTTAATAAGCCTTACCTATATGAACATGTACCAGGACCCACATAGTACGTTTGCCGGTTTTTCGCCAGAAGAGTTGGGATTTTTACAGCACGCCACCCCCGATCTGACAGAAAGCCAGAAAAAATATTTTTACATGGTTTATAGCAATAAGCGCAAAAACTCGCAGGATATATTGTTATTTACCTTGCTTGGTTTTGTAGGCTTTGCCGGCATTCAGCGCTTTGTATTAGGCCAGATTGGGATGGGTATTGTTTATTTACTAACAGTAGGCTTTTGCTGGATTGGCACCATTGTGGATTTGATCAACAATAAGTCGATAACTTTGGAGTATAATAAGAATATGGCTTATGAAAGCTACCAAATGGCTAAAATGAGCAGCTAAACAAAGCCGTTATTTATCTCTAAAAAAACTTAATGAAACTATCTGCCCTAACCGCTTACCTTGAAAGCCTCGCGCCACTTAATTACCAGGAAGATTACGACAATTCTGGCCTGATAGTTGGCAACCCGGAGCAGGAGGTAAGCCAGGCCCTGATCTCGCTTGATTGCACCGAAGCTGTGGTTGATGAAGCCATCGCCACCGGCTGCCAGGTGATCATATCTCACCACCCTATAGTTTTTAAAGGGATCAAGAAATTCAACGGTAAAACTTATGTAGAACGCGTGGTTGAAAAAGCTATCCGTAAAGGTATTGCTATATACGCTATTCACACCAATTTGGATAGCATCATGACCGGTGTTAATGCCCGCATCTGCGAAACTTTGGGTTTAAAAAACAGCCGAATACTGCTGCCCAAACATAACCTGATCAAAAAACTGGTTACGTACGTTCCGCTAAACCATGCCGACACTGTACGTGATGCTTTGTTTGCAGCAGGTGCAGGCAATATTGGTAATTACAGCGAGGTTAGTTTTAATGCAGAGGGAACAGGGACATTTAAAGGCAATGATGCCGCAACCCCTTATGTGGGCGAAATTGGCAAACGCCACAAGGAAGATGAGATCCGCATTGAAACGGTATATCCGGCCAATTTGGAGAGCAAGATCCTGATGGCGCTGATCCTGGCCCATCCGTATGAAGAAGTTGCCTATGATCTTTACAATTTAACCAATCAGCACCAGCAGGTAGGCTCGGGTATGATAGGCGAGCTGGAAATGCCGCTTAATGAAGAAAGTTTCCTGTTTCATGTAAAGGATAAGATGCGCACGCATGTGATACGGCATACTAAATTATTAGGCAAACACGTTAAAAAAGTAGCTGTGTGCGGCGGTTCGGGAGGCTTTTTGCTAAAGCATGCCATAGCCGCAGGAGCCGACGTTTTTATCACGGCCGATTACAAGTATCATGAGTTTTTTGATGCCGAAGGAAAGATAGTTATTGCAGATATCGGACACTTTGAGAGTGAACAATTTACGCAGCAATTATTGTATGAAATAATTAGAAAAAATTCCCTATCTTTGCCGTCCGTTTAACAGAAGTAAATACAAACCCCGTCAAATATTTTATTTAATGGAACAAACCGTAGAACAAAAGCTTAAAGCTTTATACGAACTACAAACTATCCACACCAAGATTGACAGGATCCGCCAGGTAAGGGGCGAATTGCCAATGGAAGTTGCCGACCTTGAGGACGACGTTGCAGGCCTTGAAACCCGCATCCAAAAGATCAAAGGTGAACTTGACGATGTGGAAGATGACATAGTTACCCGTAAAAACCTGATCAAAGAAGCTCAGGCGAACATCAAAAAATACGAAGGCCAGCTTAACGAGGTTAAAAACAACCGCGAATATGATGCAATCTCAAAAGAAATTGAGATCCAGGGCTTAGATATACAGGTAAGTGAAAAGAAGATTCGCGAATACGGCTTCGAAATCACCAACAAAACCCAGGTTTACGAAAAAGCATTGGCCGATCTGGAAGCCCGCCAGGCCGACCTTGACGCCAAGAAAGAAGAATTAGGCACCATTACTGCCGAAACTGAAAAAGAAGAGACCGAATTAAATGCCCAGGCTGCAAAAGCTATGGACAACATCGAAGAACGTTTATTAACTGCTTACACCCGTTTACGTCAAAACGCTAAAAACGGACTTGCAGTTGTAACTATCCAACGTGATTCATGCTCTGGTTGCTTTAACCAGATCCCTCCTCAGCGCCAGTCAGACATCCGTCAGCGTAAAAAGATCATCGTTTGCGAGCATTGCGGACGTATCCTTGTTGACGAGCAAATGGCTTTGGAAGCTGAAGAAGCATAAGCAACCATTTATAAAGTTAAATATATCAAAGGCACCCAATGGGTGCCTTTTTTGTTGCATTTATTTAGCCGATATTTATTGTATGTCTAAAACCCGGATAACCTATTTTATATTATCAATAGCAACCATTATCTTCGGCTTGCTATCCCGCCATTTTAAATTTATCCCTTTATTTATTGGCGATATTTTATGGGCTGCTATGGTTTACTTTATCATGAGATTTCTGTTTATTACCAAAACTATCAGGTTCAATGCTATTGCGGCTTTGCTGTTTTGCTTTGCGATAGAGTTCAGCCAACTTTATAAAGCGCCATGGATAGATGACATCAGGAACACACTGTTTGGCAGGCTCGTTTTAGGTGAGGGTTTTTTGTGGAGCGATTTGTTGTGTTATGTTATTGGGGTGGGGATAGGTGTTGGAGTTGAAAAGCTTTTATTCACACGGAGCCGATAGCCCTGGAAACTTTAAACCTTATTTGACTATTAACTTTAAACCACTTACGTTCTAAACTGTATATACAAGATTGTAAAAGAGCGTCGAAAGAAATTCCACTTAAAACATACTCGTCTGCTTCCCTTTCCTCGGCACAAATAAACTATAGTCATATTCGGGCATTTGCCTATCGCCCATAAAGCGTTTGCAAGCCATTTTAAACATCTGGTGAATGGATTCGGCTACCTTGCCCTCGCCGCTCATCCTGCGGCCGTAATCGCTGTCATTTAGTTTACCATCATGCGTCGCGCGGATCATATTCAGTACCTTTTCGGCACGGTCTGGAAAAGCTTTGTAAATCCAGTCGCTGAAAATCTCGGCTATGCTGCCGTTGAGCCTCACCATGGTAAAACCGGCGGCTAAAGCGCCTCTGTCAGCGGCGGCTTTAATGATATTAGGCACTTCATTACTGTTTAACCCGGGAATGATCGGCGCTGCCATTACCCGTACCGGGATGCCTTTTTCCGAAAGCTTTTGAACTACCGCCAAACGGCCTGTTGCTGTTACAGTGCGCGGCTCAAGTTTCTGCCTCAGTTGCTCATTAAGGGAGGTGATGGATATGTTTACATGTACCAGGTTCAGCCTGGCCATATCTGTAAGCAAATCGATATCCCGCAGTATAACGTTGTTTTTAGTGATGATACTAACCGGATTTTTATACTTCCAGAAAACCTCCAGCAGGGCCTGGGTTATCTTAAGCTTCCGTTCAACGGGCTGATAGCAATCGGTATTACCGGAGAGCATGATACAAACCGGCTTATAATTTTTTTGTTGAAATATTGCTCAAGCAGCTGGGGGGCATTGGGTTTAATAATGATCTTGCGCTCAAAATCGAGCCCGGCGCTAAAGCCGTAATATTCATGGCTGTTACGGGCATAACAGTAAATGCAGCCATGCTCGCAACCCTGGTACGGGTTTATGGAGTACATATGGCTCAGGTCGGGACTGTTGGATTCGCTTACAATTTTTTTGGGCGTTTCTTCAAAAAGCTGCGTGTTGCTATTTTCAAGCAAAGGCTCGTCAATACCCTCGATATGATCAAGTACATACTTGTTTTTCAGAAACTTATTGTGCGTATTTACCTGCGCCCCTCGTCCTTTAAAAAAATCCGGATTTTCCTCATGTGACATTGAACAAATTTGCTAAATTTATTAGCAAATTACAATTCAATCAGTTTATTTTTTATGCTATACAAAACCAGCCCTACGCGGCTTTTAATCTGGAGTTTTTCAAAAAGCTGGTCGCGATAGCTATCAACGGTGCGCACGCTGATGTTCATGGTTTCGGCAATTTCTTTATAAGTAAGCTCTGTGCCGGTAAGACAGAAGGAATTCTATTTCGCGCGGGTTAAGCTTGATGTTCTCTAACTTGCTGTTAAAGTTGGTAATGAGATGGCGGGTTACAAATTCCGGATAGTAAAGCTCTCCCTGCGAAACCTTCAAAAGGGCCTCTTCAACTTCATAAGGCTCCGAATCTTTAAGCAGGTAGCCTTTAACGCCCATTTTTACCATGAGCAGTACCTTTTCGGCATCCTCAAACATGGATAATATGATGACCCTAACGCCGGGATATTTTGCCCTGAGCACTTGCGCGGCTTCAACGCCATCCATAACCGGCATACTGATATCCAGCAGTATAATATCAGGAACTATGCCTTTGCTTATCGTGTCTATTAGTTCCTGCCCGTTTGCGGCCTCAAATAGTATGTTGTATCTTTTAAAATTGGAGACAAGAGCAGCCATACCGCTCCTGAAGAGTTTATGATCATCAACTAAGGCTATTTGAATGGGTTCCTTTAGCATAAATTTGTTGTACCAGGGGATTGAACGACAATTTTATCTGGCAACCCTTACCAGGCGAGCTGGCAATAATTACGTCCGCGCCTACTAAAGCTGCCCTGTTTTCAATGTTACGCAATCCCGAACCGCCCTTATTATCAACCTTTTCGGCATTGAAACCAGCACCATCATCTTCGATGAGCAAATTAAACATTTGTGCAGTATAATACAAACCGATTTTAAGGTTAGCTGCCTTAGCGTATTTCAGGGTATTATTGACCGCTTCCTGGAAGATCCGGAATATCACCAGTTCGCGCTGCTCTCCTAAACTATATACATCACCTTCAACCTCAAAAATAACATTGATGATACCACTGCGGGTTAAACGTTCGGTTTCGGTTTCGAGGGTTTTTATAAGTCCCTGCGAACTGATATGCTCAAAGCTCATGCTTTTTGAAAGGTGCCTCAAATCATTAATGGTTTGCGAAACCAGTTCGCGGTTCTCATTTACACGGGCTTTTTTTCGTCATCAAGGCTATTGTTAAGCAGGCCCAGGTTCAATTTTACAAATGACAAAACCTGCGTGATATTATCATGGATCTCACGGCTTATATCGTTAAGCGTTTGCTCCTGAATCTCTATCTGCGTTTTAAGCATCTCCTGCTTAAATGAGGCTTTAAGGTTTTCGCGCTCAAGCAGGTTTTTGTTCTGCTTTTTTTGGTACATGAGCATAAAGCCGATAATGAATACACCAAGCAGCAGTATGAAGGCGGAGCCCGCTATTATAACGAGGATAACCTGTTCTTCCTGAAAGAGCATATAAAGGCTATTGAGAATAAAAAATTCAATGCAAAAGTTGTTAGGTTAAGCAGCGTTGCTGCTATCAAATAGAAATGATAATTATTTCGATACACCATATAACCAAAACATGAGTAAAAAAATGTTGTGGATAAGTAATAAAAAAATACGCCCGTTAATGCCAGGAAAGGGGGTGGGTTATCAGCTCAATATACTCGTCACTATCATTGTTCAGCAGGCGATAGTAATAATCGCAAATCATCCATATCAGAAAAAGATCTTGTAAAAGGGTAGCTGCAGTTGCTCTTTTCCATATCCCCCTTGTACAAATAAGATATCCAGTATCGATAACAAGATAACTACGCCGGCACCTATATAAACCTTCTTTCGTCGTCCAATACGCTCATCAAAGCCTTGTATAAACCATGTAAAAAAGGCAAATAGCAGTATGTCTTCAATATTATTGCACCACGCGTTTGAATGATAAATATTTAGCCAGCCAAAAATGTTCACAAAATCGTAAACAAGCAAAAAGCTCAACAAGGGCAGTAGTCTTTTAAAGTTCTTGTCAAGCCCTTTATATGTAAAAAGGCAGCATACAAAAGCCACCACATCCATTACATAGTAAAAATTCTCCAGCATGAATGCTAAAATAACATATATACTTTAGCATTCATGAAACTGATTAATTTATTCTATCCCTGGCACATTGGCGGACATTCCCTTCCGCTGCTTAAAGCTGCAAGGCCGCTCACAGACAGGTTTGCTACCTGATCACTTTGTATCGCATCAATATGCTCATCTTTACCTGCTCCGGCAACAGTGCCAACTATAGCAACCGACGTTTGGTGCGGCGCATTACTATGATCGGCATCATGAACTCCGAAATGTAACCTTACACCTGTGGCTTCAGGAGGTAAATTATTAACAAACTCCTTTAGCTTATCAATCGAAATCCATGTCGATTCCGTATCATTAACCTCATGATGTTTGTCAATAACCGCTTTTCGGGTCTGCTTATAGCGAGCCACCATTTCCCTGGCTGTTTTTAAGTCAATAGGTTCCATATAATTTAGGGTGTCTTTAAATCAGGCCTAATCTAACTAATTATAATAAAACAACCTATCCGTTATTTCACTGTATTACATCCCGTTTAAACACGGTAAAAGTAACTGTCAACTTACAACACAATACACTATATCATACGTTAAAAAGTCATGCGCAAGTTTTTACAAAAACTGTTAACTAAGCCGGTTGCCCGGTTGGCCGACAGGCTCTCATCACGACCGGATAAGAAGCGGGTTAACAGATCACTGAACCGGTTATACAAAAGCCTGCTAACCGGGTCGGGTAAAAAAGGCCTTATAATACCTTTCGACGCAGAAAAAGGTAAATTCATTATCTTTTCTGATCAACACAAGGGCGCCCGTGATGATATGGACATTTTCGCCCTTGCCGAGAAGAACTACCTTACAGCACTTGATTATTACTACAGCCAACCATTTTTCTACATCAATCTTGGCGACAGCGAGGAGCTTTGGGAAAACTTGTTCATCACCATAAAAAAGCACAACAAAGCCACATTTGAAAGCGAAAAACGGTTCATACAACGTAAAGAATTCATGAAAATATTTGGCAATCATGATCTGTTTTGGGACAATGACCCTTTAGCGGCAGTTGGATTAAAGCAAATTTATGATGAAGTAATTAAGATCTATGAAGGAGCTGTACTACAAACAACAGTTAATGGTAAACCACTAAATATATTCATGACGCATGGCCACCAGGGCGATTTGCAAAGCGATGGCAACTGGTTCAGTAAATGGTTTGTATCCAATGTATGGGCACCTTTCCAGGCATATCTGAAGGTAAATATCAATACGCCGGCAAATAATGACCTGCTTAAAACAGATCATAACCGCATTATGTATGAATGGAGCCAGAGGCAAAAAAACACGCTGCTGATAACCGGGCACACACATCAGCCGGTATTCAGGTCATTAACCCACCTCGAAAAACTGTATAACGATATAGCGAAAGCGAGGAAAGCAGGAAACGATAAACTGGCCGATGAGCTAAATAAACAGATCGTTAACCGGCAAGTGAAAGGTGATGTGGCTCCCGATTTTAGCGCATGCCACCCAAGCTATTTCAATAGCGGCTGCTGTTGTTACGATGATGGCGATATAACAGGCATCGAAATCTCAGATGGCCACATCCGCCTCGTTAAATGGGAATACAACAAGCTAAATCAAAGTGAACGAATAGTATTAGAGGGATGTGGTTTGGAAGAGCTGTTTTGAGGAGAGCGGTGAAAGGTTAAAGACGAGAAGGAACAGCAATCAGATGGCGCAAAAATCAGATCAATCTCTAATCGAAAAATCGCACTTCAGAAAAAACCAACCAAATCATTGTAATCAAAAAAATCAGCGGTCAGCCTTCCAGCATAAAAACAAAAAGCTCTTTAGGGCCGTGGGCGCCTAATACCAGTGTTTTCTCAATGTCAGCGGTACGGCTTGGGCCGGTTACCGTGCTGATCATGGATGGCAGTTGGTTGCCATATTTGGTTTTGATGAGTTTAAAACCATCTTTCAAGTCCATAACCATTTGCGAAGTATAAGCCAGTACAATATGCACCGATGGATAGATGCTTAACCTGCGGCCGGCCATATTACCGTTTGAAAGCAGGATGCTGCCGTTACGGGCAATCAGAGCCTCGCAAAGAGTAAAACCAACTTCGGCTTGTTCAAAGTCTTTATCGGTTTCGTAGTGCGGGTATTCAAACTGGTTCAGGATCTCCTGCAACTTAGGTTCCCAGCAGTAAATTTTGTGCCATTTACGTTCTTCGGCAAGGGTAAGCAGGTTTTCAATAAATTGCAGCTCATCCTCACAAAAAACAAACTGGCCTGCTACGTTGGTAAACTGTTCGGCGAAGACCACCTCGGGCATTTCATCCGTTGCAGGATAAAGGGGTTGGTCTTCCAGTTGAGGGTATGGATTATCCCTTTTCTCCAAAAGTGCTTTCCTGATTTTTTTAAGCAGTTTTTCTTTTGATGTAGTGATATCCCTCATGGCTAAAAAGAAAAGCCACCAGCTTTGCCGGTGGCTTTGTATTATAATTTAAAAATTAAAGTTTCGGATCTTCGCTGTCTATTCTTGAAAGTTCAGGATTAGTCAGCGAGTCTGGAATAGCATTGTTATCCACATCCGGATTTAACGCGGCTTCACCGTTTACAAACTTATCATAAGTTGTGCGCTCGTCAAACGGACGTTTGCCCAGGATCTCTTCCAGATCACTCTGGAACAATACTTCCTTCTCCAATAGCTTTTGAGCTATCTTTTCAAGTCCGTCGCGTTTAGCATTCAGCAGGTCTTTGGTTTTTTGATAAACCACATCAACCAGTTTGCGCACTTCAGCGTCAATCATTTCGGCTGTAGTATCAGAATATGGTTTGTTAAACTGATACTCGCCCTGCGGATCATAAAATGATACGTTACCCACGCTATCGTTCATACCATAAATTTTGGTCATGGCATAAGCAAGTTTAGTAATACGCTCCAAATCACTCAGTGCACCGGTAGAAATTTTACCGAAAACGATATCCTCGGCAACACGACCGCCCATAGATACACTCATTTCGTCAAGCAATTGCTCGGTAGTGTACAAAAACTGCTCTTTTGGCAGATATTGAGCATAACCTAACGCAGCGACACCACGAGGCACAATTGATACCTTAACCAAAGGATCGGCATGTTCAAGGAACCAGCCTGCAATAGCGTGACCGGCTTCGTGGTAAGCAACAATCCGTTTTTCTTCCGGAGAGATGATTTTGTTTTTCTTCTCTAAACCACCAATAACACGGTCGATAGCATCCTGAAAATCGGTCATATCAACCGACTCTTTATTTTTTCGGGCGGCAATCAGCGCAGCCTCATTACAAACGTTGGCAATTTCGGCACCGGCAAAACCAGGGGTTTGTGCCGATAGTTTTTTAGCATCTACACCATCAGATAGTTTAATTGGTTTCAGGTGAACTTTGAAAATTTGCTCACGACCAATCAAATCCGGTTTATCGATAGATACCTGCCTGTCGAAACGTCCCGGACGCAATAACGCCGAATCCAGTACGTCAGGTCGGTTGGTAGCAGCAAGGATAATGATACCCGAATCAGTACCAAAACCATCCATCTCAACCAGCAATTGGTTCAGGGTGTTTTCACGTTCATCGTTACCACCTACTATATTATTTTTGCCACGGGCACGGCCGATAGCATCAATTTCATCAATAAATATGATACAAGGAGCTTTGTCCTTAGCCTGGCGGAACAAGTCGCGTACGCGTGAAGCACCTACACCTACAAACATCTCCACGAAATCAGAACCTGACAGAGAGAAGAAAGGTACCTGCGCCTCGCCTGCAACAGCTTTGGCCAATAAGGTTTTACCGGTACCGGGCGAACCTACCAATAGCGCGCCTTTAGGGATTTTACCACCCAGGTTAGTATATTTCTTAGGGTTTTTAAGGAAATCGACAATTTCCATTACCTCCTGCTTGGCTTCTTCCAAACCGGCAACATCGTTAAATGTAACGGTTACCTGGGCTTCTTTATCAAACAGGGTAGCTTTTGATTTACCTATGTTAAAGATCTGGCCGCCCGGGCCACCGCCCGAACCACCGCTCATCCTGCGCATGATAAAGATCCACACGCCGGCAAACAATATCACCATGATAACGCCCTGTACCAGCCAGTTTGATAACAGGCTTTCGTGTCCCTGTTCAAATTGTAAAGATACTTTTTGATCATCAGGCACATCCTTTTGAGCATCGGCAATAGACTTTTTCAGGCTCTCATATGAGGCATCCGTAAAAGTAAACTGCGGACCGCTATTGGTACTGGTATTAAAAAAGTTTTTGTCTTTAGATACGTTACTGGCAAAATATGGCTTTGACAAGCTTTGTTGTTTAATGTAAACATCGGCCATTACCAGGTCCCCGCTTTTATAAGCTACAATTTTTTGAACATCATTTGTACGAAGCATGTTTGCTTCAAATTCCTGGAAAGTAACCGGTTTGCCCGATCCGCCGTTTAACAAGGCCGGAATCAGTAAAAAAGCCAAAATAACAATACCATATAACCACATGATATTGAACTTGGGCGGTTTTGGCGAGGGCTTCTTGTTCACAATTTTACGGATAGGTCTTGGATTTTCTGATTTAGAATCTTTAATATCTTTCATTTCTTTTAACGAGCTCAAACTTACAATCTATAATTTAAATTTTACGCGGTAACAGTAAGACTATGCGTTGAGCCTTTTTGTGACGGATGTTTATGCACTTTTATAATATTTAATATCTGCATCGCCCCACAAATCTTCCACTCCATAAAACTCACGTTTATCGGTCCTGAACACGTGGATCACAACATCCACATAATCAAGCAATATCCACTCACCATGCTCAATTCCCTCTTTGCGCCAGGGCTCGGCTTGGGTGGCTTTGAAAATTTCATCCTCAATGCTATTTGCTATAGCTTTTACCTGTGTCGAGGAATCAGCATGACAGATTACGAAATAATCTGCTACTGAACTGAATATATTACGAAGGTCTAACCTGATAATATCGTTGCCTTTTTTTCCTGGATACCATGTATTGCCAGCTCTGAAATATAGGCAGATTCACTTAACACTTTGTTTTTTACCATCAAAAAGAATTAGTTTTGAACGTTTTTGAGTATAAAATTATTACACTTTGCAAAATAACATATTTTCAGGATTATTTGTTGGTCAAAATTTAGTAACAATTAAACAAGTTGACTCAACAAATAGTTTTCTTAAAAATCTACTGTCAAATTCCAAGCCAGTACCCGAAGGTACGGTCATTATGGCAGAAGAGCAGTACGCCGGCCGGGGCCAGCAACAAAATACCTGGCATAGCGAGTCTGGAAAAAACCTTACTTTTAGTATTTTATTAAAACCCCGTTTCTTACCGGTTGAAGCACAATTTGATTTGAACCGCGCGGCCAGTTTAAGCGTATATGACGCCCTGCATCCCCTCTTAGGCGATCGGTTAAAAATAAAATGGCCCAATGATATTTATTACGGCGACCGAAAACTTGGGGGCATGCTCATTGAAAACACCATACAGGGTGCTCAGCTCAAAGACTCGGTTATTGGCATCGGTTTAAATATAAACCAGGAAAATTTTCCGGCCGGCGCCTCAAACGCCACTTCTGTAAAACAAATCTTACAAAAGGATTATGATTTAACACTGTTATTATCGGAAATTTGCAAAAAGCTTGAGGTATACTATCTTAAACTGAAAGCCGGGCAAATTGATTTGGTAAGGAATACATACTTAAGCCGACTATACTGGTTAAACGAGGTTAAAAGTTTTGAGTCAAACGGCAGGGTATTCAATGGCATTGTAAAAAATGTACTGCCAAACGGCTTATTGCTTATTGAAGATACTAACGGGCAACAAATGGAGTTTAACCTCAAAGAATTGAAATTTTTAAATAAATAATAACCGTAACAAACAAATGAAGAAACTATTGGTATTGGTAACCGCGCTTATCATCAGCGTTGGCGCTTACGCTCAGATCGAATCGCCTGTGAGGTGGTCATACGCGGCAAAAAAGGTAAATGACAAAGAAGCTGTAGTATTTTTAAAAGCAACCATACAAAACGGCTGGCACATTTATTCACAAACCGTAAAAGACGGCGGCCCAATAAAAACTTCATTTGATTTTACCCCATCAAAATTATATGCTGCCGTTGGCAAAACAACGGAGCCAACTCCTGTAACAAAATACGAAAAATCATTCAGCATGAATGTAAGCTATTTTGAAAAGGAAGTTGTTTTTAGCCAAAAAATCAGTTTAAAATCGCCCAAAGCAACAGCAGTTACAGGCAAACTAACCTACATGACCTGTAACGATATGAAATGCCTGCCACCGGAAGATGTTGACTTCACTATCCCTTTAGGTAAATAATTCAGCACACCTTAACAGTAGTCATGAAATTATTAAATAAAGGTGCTTACCTGCGCGCCGGGCTTATCACATTAGTCACTATCATCATCTTTAACATAGCCGGGGCAAACCCGGTTTATGCTGTGCAAAAAAAGCAGCCGATACATCTGTGTCAGCTGCCGATGTTACATTTACAGATATCCCCACCGCTGCCGATAGCGTAGCCATCAGGAAAAAGCAAGCCGATTCCGTAAAAAAGGCAGAAGCGGCAAAAACATCAAAGACGCCCGCAGCTGCTTCAAAAACAGCAGAAAAACCAAAATCACTTTGGCAAATCTTTATTGAAGGTTTACTGGGTGGCTTTACCGCGGTAATTTTGCCTTGTATTTATCCTTTACTGCCTTTAACAGTAAGCTTTTTTACCAAAAAAAGCGGCAGCAAAAGCAAAGCTGTTATGCAATCGCTCATATATGGGGTATCAATCATTGTAATTTATGTTACGTTAGGGTTGCTGATCTCCATTATTTTTGGTTCGGATGCACTCAATGAACTGGCAACGAACGGCATATTTAATATTTTCTTCTTTTTGCTGCTCATTGTATTTGGCATTTCCTTTTTGGGGGCGTTTGAAATCACACTACCAAGTTCGCTGGCCAATAAACTGGATGCAAATTCGGATAAAGGCGGTCTTGCAGGTATCTTCTTTATGGCTTCAACATTGGTTGTTGTTTCGTTTTCATGTACAGGCCCTATTATAGGAACATTGCTGGTTGATGCAGCCTCAAAGGGTGATCGCCTTGGCCCGGCAATGGGTATGTTTGGCTTTTCGTTAGCATTAGCTTTACCATTTACCATATTCGCTTTATTCCCTTCAGCACTTAAAACACTTCCGAAATCAGGCGGATGGCTTAACAGCGTTAAAGTTGTATTGGGTTTCCTTGAGCTGGCATTTGCATTGAAGTTTTTATCAAATGTTGACTTGGCCTACCACTGGAACTGGTTTGACCGCGAGATATTTTTATCGTTATGGATAGCCATTGGCTTACTGATCGGGCTTTACCTCATCGGTAAGATCAAGTTTTCGCATGACAGTGATGTAAAGTACCTTACTATTCCGCGTACATTCCTCGCCATAATTGTATTTGCATTTGTTATTTACATGATCCCTGGCCTATGGGGAGCGCCTCTAAAATCCATAAGCGCTTTTTTACCTCCTGAAGCTACGCAGGATTTTAACCTTTCAAATATTCCGGATGGCTCGGGTTCAGCTTTAGCAAGCCCGTCGGCCACAATCCCAGCAAGCATTGGCGAACGTAAATATGCCTCCAACTATACCCGTATCAAAACCAAAGGGCTGGATGCATGGTATGATTATGACCAGGCTTTACAGGTATCAAAGGCCCTGCATAAACCGATACTCATTGACTTTACTGGCTTTAACTGTGTTAACTGCCGTAAAATGGAAGCCAACGTATGGTCAGATCCGCAGGTGTTTAGCCGCATTAAAAATGATTTTGTGCTGCTGCAGCTGGTAGTTGATGACAAAGCAGAATTACCTGCGGCGGAACACTTTGTATCAGATTACAGCGGTAAAAAGATCACTACACTTGGCGGTAAATGGAGCAACCTGGAGGCGCAGCGCTTCAACTCCAATTCGCAACCGTTATATGTCATGCTTGACAGTGACGGCAACCTGCTAAAAGATGCGTCGGGGGCCGAAATCCCTACCTCACCTGCAAATTATGACATAGCCAACTACCTTAAATTTTTGGATAGCGGCGTAGCGGCTTACAAAAAATAGGGATCGGGTTTAAAAAATAAGTGTAAATTCGCGCAAAATTCAAATTTTGTGCTTTATTGGTTAGGCGCGGCGTTTGAATAATGAACAATATTTACAACCCTAATTAGTTATGAATAGGTTAGCCTGTTTATAACCAAAACAAAAAAATGACTCAGATCAAAAATATCGGCGTTTTTACTTCGGGTGGTGATGCCCCCGGAATGAACGCTGCCATAAGGGCGGTTGTACGTGCCGCCATGTATTACGGAATTGAAGTCACTGGGATCCGCCGTGGTTACGACGGCATGGGCAAAGGTGATTTTTTTACCATGAACCGTAAATCCGTTTCAAACATTATCCAGCGTGGCGGTACAATCCTTAAAACTGCAAGGTGTGATGAGTTCAGAACACCCGAAGGTCGTAAGGCAGCATATGAGCACCTGGTAAAAAATAAAGTTGACGCATTGGTAGCCATTGGCGGCGATGGTACTTTTACCGGCGCTAAAGTTTTTGGCAGCGAGTATGATATTCCGGTGGTTGGTTTACCAGGTACAATTGACAATGACCTTGTAGGCACCGATTTTACCATTGGTTACGATACCGCCATTAATACTGTTGTTGACGCCGTTGACAAGATCAGGGATACTGCAGAATCGCACGACCGTTTATTTATTGTTGAAGTAATGGGCCGCGACTCGGGCCTGATTGCTTTACGTACAGGTATTGCTACCGGTGCCGAGGCTATCCTGATCCCCGAAAGCAAAACCGGGCTCGAAGGTTTGTTAAACCGTCTTGAATTTGGCCGTAAAGATAAAACATCGCGTATAGTAATTGTTGCCGAGGGTGAAGATGCGGGCGGCGCGTTTGAAGTGGGCAGGTTAGTGCAGGAAAAGTTCCCTAATTATGATACCCGGATCTCTATTTTAGGTCACATACAACGCGGCGGAGCACCAAGCTGTATGGACAGGGTATTGGCAAGCCGTGTCGGCGCTGCCGCAGTCGAAGCTTTGAGAGACGGGCACCGCAACGAAATGATAGGCCTCATCAATGGTGAAATTGCTTATACCCCATTTGAGCATGCTATTAAACACCATCAGGGCATCGATCCAAACATGATCAAACTGGTTGAAATGCTTTCTATGTAATTTAAGCTAAAACGATAAATAAAAACAGCCCCGCCTTAATCAAGCCGGGGCTGTTTTATTTGGCAATGGTGCTGTCAACAACAAGTCTTATCGCTGTATCAATTTCGGCACTCACGGTAAACAGGTGCGCTATGATCTCCTTATTTTCGGGGTTAAAGAAATCTTCATGATCCATTAAGCTGATAAGCCCCAGCATGCTTGCCACCGGCCGGCGTAACTCATGCGAGCTTAAAGAAGCTATGTTTCTTAAACGATCGTTCTGGCTAACAAGCTCTTTCTGTATTTTGAGCCGTTCGGTAATATTATGGCCAAAACATCCGGCACCTATTACGTCGCCGGTTGCGGTATAAATAGGATTAAAACTCACTTCGTAATACAACCGCTGCCCATTTACCGGATCTATGCTTTCACTGATAATATCATACCGTTCTCCGCTTAAAGCACGGTTATAGTAAGCAGTCCAATCGTTAATTAATTGCTTGCCAAAGCCCTTATGTTTATAGGAGTATTCACCTTTAAAAGGTTTTTGGCCCGTTAAATGAGTCACCTGCTCAACATAGGCCTGGTTCATGTACAAATAACGCAACTCCTTATCAACCGACCAGATATGGTCCCGGGTATTATTGATCAATGCTTCAAGGCTGTCTTTCATATGCAAAGCCTCCTCGCGCATTTGTATTTGCGGAGTAATGTCCCTGCCTATACCCTGTATCTCAACTACCACTCCGTTATCGTCGGCGATGGATACAAACTCCCATTCGGTATCATGCAGGTTCCCATTTTTAGCAGGCTTTTTGTGAGCGAGCCTGACGATCTTGCCGGGATTATTAATACATTCCACAAAAGCGTCCTGGCACAGCTGCGCATCCTGCGGAATGGTTGTTTTTGAAAAATGATGCCCTATTATGTCAGCCTCATCATAACCGAAGGTTTTAAAAAACCGGCGGTTAGCAAAGCTAAATCTGCCATTGGTATCTACCCTCACCAGGAAATTGGTTTGCGAATCAATAAGCGAATTGAGGAACTGCTCGCTCAGGCCGGGTTTAATAAAAGGGATCGGGGTACGAACACCTTCCAGGGCAGAGGTAATGTTACTTAATATAATTTTATGCCCGGTAAGCCCATCAGTAGTAAGTGTCCGTTTTTCGGTTAGCTGCTTTTGGCCGGCCTCCAGTGGATACGTTATTTGGATCGACTCGTTCATAGCAAGCCCTTCAGTAAGTTGCTTTACACCGGCAAACGTTTCAGGTTTTACCAATCCAATCAAAAAATCAACATTTTGACGAAGGTGATCAGCGCCGACCTCAAAAAGGTTGTAAAAGCTTTCACTTACAAACAGGTATTTCTGTTCATCGATATCAAAAACAATTGTACAATTTCCGGTTGCAGCCGGGTTTGGGTTAAACATATAAAAAAGCTGTGAATACTTAAAGATATGGCTATTTACATGATAAACAAACAACTACAATAATTTCGCTGCAACTTCCTTCCAGGTATTTACCCGCTCATAGTCGGTAAGCAGCATGTTATGCGGCGAAGTATACAGGATCTTCCGGCCATTAAACGTGGCGAAGTTTTTGATCCGGTCATCTATCATGATATCCACGTCCAAAATCTTGTGCCCGCAAAAAATTATGTTTGTCCACGAAATAAATGGAAAATGTTCTTCCAGCCATTCCTGCTTATCCTCCAGCGAGTACTTGAACTCCATAGCAGCCGATGCTATGTACACGTCGTACTTTTCGTGCAGGGCCTTTACTACTTCCTGTGCATCCGGCATTACCGGGATATCCCTGAAAAAACCCCGTTCATTAATATAAACCCTTAGGGTTTCGCTTAAGTGCGGCGGCAGGATCTCCCTAAACTCCTTACCCTCCATATTGCCCAGGCTTATTTCTTCACCATGCCTTTCTTTATACATACTGATGAATTTGCCAATGGTATCGGCAATAACTTCATCCATATCAATAGCTACCCGTATTTTTCTGTTGATGCTCATGGCTGGTAAGTTCCGATTTTTTTAAATTATTGCAATGTTAAGTTTAAAAAACAGCTAAATAAACCGAATCAAGTCCTGCAAAAACAGCCATTCACCAGTCAACCCAATCAGCCATTCACTTCAACCATAAATAATTAATTATCAACCATTTTTAATTATGATAAAAATTAATACCTTTGCATCCCCGCAGAAAGAACTCCGGGGATAATGTTGAATACATAAAAATTTACAATGGCAACTAAGATCAGACTACAAAGACACGGTAAAAAAGGCAAACCTTTTTATTACATCGTAGTAGCAGACTCACGCGCTCCACGTGATGGACGCTTCATTGAGCGTTTAGGTTCATACAACCCAAACACTAACCCAGCAACTATTGACATCAATTTCGACAAAACTTTAGATTGGGTTAACAACGGTGCCCAGCCTACCGATACTTGTCGTGCTATCCTTTCATACAAAGGTGTACTGTACAAAAAACACTTACAAGGTGGTGTTAAAAAAGGTGCTTTAACCGAAGAGCAACTTGAAACCAAATTTGCTGAATGGTTGGATCAAAAAGACAGCAAAATCACTGGTAAAAAAACCAGCCTTAACGTTGCTAAAGACGAAGCCCGTAAAGCCGCTTTAGCTGCTGAAGCTAAAAAGAGCGAAGAAAAAGCCGCTGCTATTGCTGCTAAAAACGCTCCTGTTGCTGAAGAAGAAGCTCCTGCAGAAGATGCAGCAACTGAAGAAGCTGAAAGCGCAGAATAATTTTGAAAAAAGCGTACAGAACGCAGGAAAAGTAATTTATCTTGAATCTATACGTTTGATTTCTTAAATCCGAATAATGGCGAGGCAAACAGCTTCGCCATTATTGTTTAATTATATTTTAAATGAAAACTGAAGAGCATTTCAGGATAGGCAGCGTACTAAAAACCAAAGGCTTAAAAGGTGAACTACAGATCTACGTTGATTTTGATGGCATTGAAGCCATTAAATTTAACGCAGTGTTTATTGACATTGCGGGTAAAATGATCCCTTATTTTGTATCATCAATAAAGTATCTGCAAAAAAACAACGCCTACTTAAACCTGGAAGATGTTGATACCATTGAAAAAGCATCAACCCTGGTAAAGCGGGATATCTACCTGCCCGCTAAGCTAAAGCCAAAAAAGAAAAAGAACGAGTTTACCCTGAATGACGTGGAAGGCTTTATCGCTATAGATGAAACCCACGGTGAACTGGGCGAAATATTATCGGTGCAGGAATATCCGCAGCAATTGATAGCCACAGTTAAATACAAAAATAAGGAAGTACTTTTTCCGCTTAACTTAGAGATAATTAAAGGTATTGATGTTGAAGGCGGTGAGATTTACATTGACCTGCCCGAAGGGTTGCTGGACATTTACCTGGAAGGCTAAGTTTGATAGTCAAGACTTTTAGATTAAAGAAATAAGATTCCCCCATGCCCGTGTCCTCACGGGCATTTTTCATTTAACGGGATTTTAAAAAATATTTGTCAAATATATTTGACTTTTGTAAAGTTTACTTTACTTTTGGTAAGCCAAACTTTACAATCATGAAATCACGTTTTTTATTTCCGCACTATTGTCGATTAATCGGTTACTTGTGTTTTGTCATAGATATATTAAAAGCCGTTGCTTTAAAATTTATTTATCCCAAGGGCTTCGCCCAAACAGGAGATACTCCCAATATCTGGATGAATATCACAAACGACTTTAATATTATCATCGTTATCATCGGATTATTGCTTATAGCTTTCTCCAAAGAAAAAGATGAAGATGAGCATATTTCACAGCTGCGGTTGGACTCATTACAATGGGCGATATATGTAAACTATTGCCTTTTTCTGATCTTAGTCGTTTTGATACATGGCTTTAAATTTCTTGAAATCGTAGCCTACAATGTCATTACCCCTTTGATATTCTTTATCATCCGGTTTAGATGGAAGGTTTTTTTATTAAACAGAAGCCTCGCAAAAGAATCAAATTAAACTATAGTTGATTGAATAAGAAAAATTTAGAATACAGCCATCTTGTGTTTCGAGCAAATTTTACAATCATGAAATCACGTTTTTTATTCCCACACTGGTTCAGGTATCTGGGGCTTGCGCTGTTCCTGATCCATATTCCCATCGTAATGTTTAAAAAAGAAATGGGCTTTAGCATGAATGAAGAGACCGTGAGCGACGACCTGTTTAACAGCCATCATATCTTTTTCATGACTACCACACTGCTCATGTCCATAGGTTTATTCTTTATCGCTTTCGCAAAAGAACGCATTGAAGACAGAACAGATCTTTAAACTCCGGCTCGACTCATTGCAATGGGCCATTTATGTAAATTATATACTTTTGGTTGTGAGTTTAATATTAAGTAAAGACACCGAACATATTTTGTTTTTAAATTTATTGGTACCGCTTGTGTTTTTCATTGTGCGTTTCAGGTGGAAAATTTTTCAGAACAACCGTCTCATCAATAAGGAAGAGGGGCAGGCATGAAAAATAACATCAGGGTTGAGCGGGCCATCAAAAACATAACCCAGGCCGAACTTGCAGAGCTTATCGGGGTGTCGCGGCAAACCATCAACACTATTGAGAGCAACCGGTATGTGCCATCTACCGTGCTGGCTTTAAAAATAGCCCGTGTATTTGGCAAACCTGTTGAAGATGTTTTTTCCTTAGATGAAGAGGATTAATTAAACCAATATAACCATGGCAACAAAACCAAGCTTCGCACCGCAGTTAGCCATTCCGCATGGTGTAACCGATATCAGCTTTTACATTAGGGCTTTGGGCGCGGTAGAACTCAGGCGTTTTAGTAATGATGATGGCAGCATCCACGTATCGGAGCTTTCGATAGATGGCACCATTTTTCATTTACATGAGGAAACCGAACGAACGGCTGTGCTTTGCCCCGATACCACAAAGGCTACCACTGTAACCATCGGTGTTTTTGTTGATGATGTGCATGCGGTGATGGAAGCTGCGAGGCAGGCAGGCGCAACAATAGCTTCGGAAGTAACAGACTGGGACTATGGTTACCGCCAGGGTGACTTTATCGACCCTTTCGGGCATCGATGGATGATTGAGAAGGTTATTTAAACAAAATACTTTTATAAACCATGTCATTGCGAGCGTAGCGCGGCAACCGCACGGAAGCATATCCGCCCTGTATAGCATGCGATTGCCACGTCGTTCCTCCTCGCAATGACATAATTTTTGCGTAGATTTTAAAACACTTAACCCAATAACCCCATGGCAAAGCAACCCACCTACGGCAATGGCAAAATATGTTATATCGAGATTCCAGCTACTGATATCAGCATATCCTCAAAGTTTTTTGAAACTGTTTTCGGCTGGCACATCCGTACGGATAATCACGGCTCCGCCTCGTTTGATGACGGCGTAGGAGAAGTAAGCGGCATGTGGGTAACCGGTCGCGAACCGATGGGCAAAGCAGGGTTACTGATCTCCATTATGGTTGATAATGCAGAAGCAACACTTAAACTGATAGAGGCTAACGGAGGTATCATTGTTCAACCCATTGGTAAAGATTTTCCTGAGATTACCGCACATTTTACCGATCCGGCGGGTAATTTATGGGGAATTTATCAGCATAGAGGATAGTCATAGAAGCAAGATTGCACGACTCAGGAATCAAGACAATTTCGGAGAGAGGACATTTTTCAGTAATCTTGCATCCTGATTCTTTTATCCTGAGTCTGAAGAAAATATGCGTTTCGATATCATTTCTGTATTACCCGGTTTGCTTGAAAGCCCTTTTGCACATTCTATTTTGCAGCGTGCGCAGAAAAAGGGGATTTCTGAAATTGTTGTTCATAACCTTAGGGATTATGCCACCAATAAGCAAAAAAGCGTGGATGATTATCCTTACGGTGGCGGCAGCGGTATGGTGATGACCATTCCACCTTTTGCGGCATGTATTGAAAAACTAAAATCAGAGCGTGATTATGACGAGATCATCTTCATGTCGCCCGATGGCGAAACCCTCAATCAGGCTATCGCTAACCAGCTTTCCATCAAAAAAATATCATTATCCTTTGCGGTCATTACAAAGGTATCGATCAACGCATCCGCGACATTTATGTAACCCGCGAGATCTCGATAGGCGATTATGTACTTTCGGGAGGCGAACTGCCCGCAGCCGTACTGGTTGATGCCGTAGTGAGGCTTATCCCGGGGGTGTTAAGTGATGAAACATCTGCATTGTCTGATTCGTTCCAGGACGACCTGCTGGATGCCCCTGTTTATACCCGTCCGGCCGACTGGAACGGGCACAAGGTCCCCGAAATACTTTTAGGAGGCAACACACCCGAAATAGAAAAATGGCGCCATGAGCAGGCATTAGAGCGTACAAAAGCACGACGGCCCGATCTTTTGGATAAAGATTAAACAGCCGTTTCTTTAAACTTAAGGCTCATTTTTGGAAGTTTATCAATAGCACAGGCTATCCAAAAAACAGTATCGGCACTACAACATCCAATTGCCTCACGTAAGCACTTGCAAAGCCGCTAAGCAAAAAGTAAACCGTAAAAAGCAGCATGGTTAGCTTAACCGGATAGATGACCTGCTTTCGGTTAATTACATTTATGACCAAACAAATAACGGAAGCCCACAAAAGCAAGGATCCTGTAATAATGTTGCTTATTGTTTGGGTAACCTGATAGGTATATGAATAAGGAAAATCAAAAAGCATTCGCGAGATGTTGTAGAAGTAATTTTTTACAAATTTTTTAGGGGCGGATTTGATATTTCTGATTGCCGCTTTTTTAAAAAGTTCATCCTGCTCAACACCTTGATGGGCCATAATAAAAGATATCTCTTTGGCATGATTTGCTTGCAGCAGCGAATCGCCTTCGGTTGATTTAAACGGCATCGGGAGTATTGAGTTAGACAGATAGGGAGCCTTCCAATCGCCATATTCCAAATCATAAGGCGAACTCATCCAGTACAAACTCATCCCTCCGGAATTTCCCCAGTAAAAAACCTTTCCGGTAAGGTGTTGGGTATAGGAAAGATAGGGCACTGTGGTAAGCAAGGCTATAGCGAAGATATATACCGCTTTAATACAAGATGTTCTTATCGCTTTTATGATACTTAACAGCAAACAGATGATAAAACAAAGCAATATTACATAACCAAAAATGATTTTGGTTAAGGCCAGGAAACCAATCAGAAAACCTGAAAGTACAAGGTATATTGTTTTATGCTTCACAAAATACAAGGTGACGCTGTATACAATACTTACTATTAAAAATGAAGTAAAAACTTCAGTATAAATAGCGGGCAAAAACTGGTAAAGATTAATATAAAATGCCCATATAATGGCAAATAACATGGCAAGCTTTTCCTTAACCAGATAGCGCAGGGCCTGATACAAAAACACGATCGACAGGTAAAAGAAAAGCACGTTTAATAAGGGATACCAAATAACCGGTAAATGCAAAGCGGCACAAGGCATAAGTACAATAGGATAACCCGGACCGCTCCACAAATTAATATCAGGCGCGGGGGGCGAGTAAAAACCATGAATTAAGTTGGATGCAAAACCAACGTACCTGGGCTCATCGCCATATAACACAGGATATTTAAATTTCAATACACGATAAACGTAATAAACAAGGAACGGTAAAAATAGGAAATAGGGGCTTTGCTTTACATTAAAACGCATATGATATGGCATATATCAATGATACCAATTTATGGCCTATCTCCGGATATAATTATTCAAAATTCAACGCTTTGTTAAAAGGCAACCATAAACACTCGCACTCTGCAGCGATACGCGCATCAATTTTGCATTTAACCTGCTTTTAATTGGACTGATCTACACACTTATAGCTTACTTCACCGAGAAGAGACCCGTGCTGGGAATTATTGAAAAATAAAAAGCCGATTTATGGCATTACGAAATATACGATGATTCGAAATGCCTTATCAATCTTAACCCTTTTACGCTGCAAACAAGAAAAGCAGCAGGATAAACGATCATCAATGCGCCGAAGGACGGCGCGCTGAAAAACCTAACCAGATAGCTAACAATAAAAATTGCATTGACAATTATTGAGAAAACCCACCCAACCGGGTTGAGGACATTATCTGTGTTAGTCGTCTGTCGATAGTAAATATATTGCAATGCTATACCAGATAACATTAAGCTTAGGACTATCCAATCGTAAGTATCTCTAAAAGAGTTTTGTTCCAACTTATTAAAGGTGATAAAAATAACGCCTCCCGCAATAACTGTTGGTATAAGGTTGATAAAGAATAACCACCTGGCAATATTGGAGGCTCTTGCAATAATTGAATCAATTGAGTTGCGCATGTCAGGCTTGGTTAGCATTGGCAATTTAATCAAAAACATGAGTTTAATAACATCGCCAAAGCGGCAATAGGTTTAACATTGCTGTCCAATTTTAAAAAGGGGTGGTTAACCCACGCAAACATCCCCTTATCTTTGCTAAAACCACAACCTACTGTTAATAAAAAAACTAAATGTGGAAATTTTTAAATTTGGCTTTCTTTTATTGAAAATAATCCCTATACTTGCAATCCGATTTTTACGGGCTAAAAATCGCATTAAGAGCTTAAAATCATGGATTTAGTAAAATTTGTTGAAGAGCAATCAGTAGAAAAAAGCAGCTTCCATCCTTCAAAGCTGGTGATACTGTAAGTGTTCACTATAAAATCAGAGAAGGAAATAAAGAACGCGTTCAGGTTTACCAAGGTGTTGTTATTCAGCGTAACAGCGTTGGTGTAAGCGAAACTTTTACTGTGCGTAAAGTATCAAATGGCATTGGCGTTGAGCGTATCTTCCCTGTTAACTCTCCAAACATCGACAAAATCGAAGTTAACAGCGTTGGTAAAGTTCGTCGTTCTAAACTGTACTACCTGCGTGCCCTTACTGGTAAAGCAGCTCGTATCAAATCAAAACGCGTTTAATTTACCCAACCGCTTAGCGGTATATAAAAAATTAAAAGGCCTTTCTGAAGTAATTTCGGTAAGGCCTTTTGCTATGTGATGGTTTTTGAAAAACCGTCCTCTTAATCTATTGATTTTCAAATACGAAGGCAAAGGCAAGCTATCAAAGTAAACTACCGCGGGTTTGTAACCCGTGGTGAACCATGGCTTAAGCTTTCAGCTTAAGATGCCACTGAAGCTGAAAGCTTCAATCATGCCGAATCATGGGTTACGCTATCGCTAAACCCGCGACAGCGTTTTTTATTCCAATAAATAAAATTGCCATTTCGAGTGAGCAGGGAAGGATTCGCAACGGGGCGAAAGAGAAACCTTATACGCCTTGCTAAGCCACTGTAAACGTTAAAGCATGGTGTAGAAGATTTCTCCTCACACCATTACTTTACCCTCCGCCTGTTCGTCGAAATGACAACAGGTTTTGCTTATGTAGATTGCATGGCACAAGCAACTATCCGGGCACAAAAAAGCAGATGAGTTCCCCATCTGCCTTTCTTTATATAAAACGTACGCTAATTATTCGCTATCCGCTTCCTTTGCCGCATCACCACTATCACCTTTTTTTGCTTTTGATGCAGTTTTTTTCTTAACAGGTTTCTCTGCGGCGCTTTCTTCCACTGCCGGATTTTCAGCTGTCTCAGGGTGATCAACTACCAGCGAAGGAGCCGGCGTAATGCTATTCATGGTTGGCGTTTCTTCTACCAAAACGGCTGGTTCAACAGGTGCTGCAGGCGGCTCGGGAACAACAATGACATCAGGTTTCGCAACTTCTTTTAAAGGCTCAGCGTCAACCAGCTCGGCTAAAATGGTACGACCGCCTTTTACTACATCGCCAATATTTACCAGGATTTTAGTACCTAAGGGCAGGAAAACATCCACCCTTGATCCAAACTTGATAAAGCCAAACTGCTGGCCCTGATCAACAACATCGCCTTCTTTAACATACCATACAATACGGCGGGCCAGCGCACCGGCTATTTGCCTGAACAATACGGTTACACCTTTGCTGTTTTCAATGGCTATAGTTGTACGCTCGTTCTCTGTTGATGACTTAGGGTGCCAGGCCACGAGGTATTTACCCTTGTGGTATTTAAAATAACTCACAACACCAGCAATTGGGTTGCGGTTCACGTGTACGTTAACCGGCGACATGAAAACCGATAATTGAATACGTTTATCTTTTAAAAATTCGGTTTCTTCAGTTTCTTCAATCACTACAACCTTGCCATCGGCAGGGCACAGAATAGTATTTTCGGCGGTTTCAATATCAAAGAACGGACTGCGGAAAAACTGCAGGATGATCAAAAATAAAGCACCCGAAAAAATATAAACTATCCATTTCAGCGTATGCGCAGTTGGCATGTAAAACTGGATGAGCGCATTTAAAACAAAAATGAACAGGATAGTAATAGCGAGTGAGGTATAGCCTTCTTTATGTATGGTCATTATTTATTGTGTTTAATACAAAACTACTAATTTGAAATTAAGTACAGGTATGCATATACAATTGGCGCGGCCATCAGCAAGCCGTCAAACCTATCAAGCAGGCCGCCATGGCCTGGTAATATGCCCCCGAATCTTTTACGTTGAGGCTGCGCTTGAACATGGATTCAACCAAATCGCCCATGGTACCGAAGTTTGAGATAATAAGCGACATAATGATCCAGTCAAAGCAGTTGTACTCTGTATAAAAATGGCTCAAAATATATGCCGCAAAAGCACAGATCAGGATGCCGCCGATAAAGCCTTCCCATGATTTTTTAGGCGAATGCCTTTCGAATAACTTGTTACGGCCAAATTTGCTGCCCACCAGGTAAGCTCCGGTATCATTGCTCCACAGCATAATTAAAAAGCCAAGCGGCACGTGAAAGTTAAAAACACCATCGCCACGGGTAAAAGCCATCGCATGAAAAAACATGAACGGCACAACAGCCATCAGCAAACCCAAATAAGTGAAGCCAATATTAGTGAATGGCGCGGTAGATTTTTTATATAACTCGCCTATCGGAATAAAACTAAGCAGTACGGGTAGCAGTATAATGTATTTATATGCCGGGAAATAGCAGTTAGCCGCAAAAAAGAAGAACATGATTACGCCGGCAAGTGCCCCGGTAAAACGCTCGGGCTGCATACCGCCCTGTTTAACCAATTTGTAAAATTCCAAAAGGCAAAACAGACTCAATAACAGGTAAAAAACACTAAATACATATGGGCCTAATAAATTAGACCCAATCATTACGATAATAAAAAATAAGCCAGTGATGGCGCGTTGTTTCATATATTAATTTGATTGAGGATCATGATCTCAATAGCCTTACTAAAATCCTCCTGGTGAATATAAACCTCTATTTCGCCAAAGTTGCGGTGCGATGAATCCTGTTTATTCAGCAAAACGGTATCAATATGATTCCCGGTAAGCATTTGCTTAACAATTTCTGATTGGTAAAAATTAGTTGAAGTAAAAATTTTGACCCAGTTTTTTTCCATTTAACTCAACAGCGGGCTTTTTCCTTTAGCAGTATTTCTGTACATAAAAAGCAAAATTAAAATAATTATCAGGCTTAAAGCATAGCTCTGGTAATTAAATACGTGCTGATCATTAGGATCAAGGGTAATGCGCTTTTGCGAATACAGGTACAGGATCACCACCTGGGTGGCATTGTTTAAAAAATGCGCCCAAACGCTTGTCCAGATACTGCCGCTCCACATTACAAAATAGCCAAAAAACACGCCCAGCGCCACACGCGGTAAAAAGGTAAAAAACTCCATATGAAAGGCACTGAAAAGGATAGCAGTAATCCAGATTGCTGCATGCGGATTTCCTGTCCACCGGATCATGATGGTTTGTAAGCATCCCCTGAATAAAAACTCTTCGGCGATAGCAGTTAATAGTCCAACTACTAAAACCGCAAAAAGCATATCTGATACCGTTTTCATTTGAAGCATGGCTTCTGTAGCCTTCTGGGCCTGGGCTTCCATGGCCCGCAAGGCATCCTCAAGGCCTTTCAAAGAAGCAGGCAAAGCCAGTTTCTGGTTAACATTTACCAACACTTCCATAACCGGCGATGAGCAGATCATGATGGACAGGATCAGCAGTAACAGCACCGGCGGAAATTTGGGGGTAACCTTCAAATAATCTATAGGCTCCTTTACTATAAAGCGCGCAAAAATTACAGGGGCAAGATATAAGGGCAAGGTAGTACTGATAATTTGCAGCGTCCATAAAGCGGCACCAACATGCGGGTTTCGGGTATTAAAAGTAAACGTATCAGTAAGCGTTTGTGACCCAAATATCACCCCGATAATTCCGGCGGCTATTAAACCGCACACAATCAGCATCCCTATAGTTAGCGCAATCAGTATTATAAATTGTAAAAACGGCGTTATTTGACTTCCCTGTGGCTGAGGGCTTTGATATGAGGCTTTTATCATTCGATGTAAAATTCGTATTTTTGCAGGCTAAAGATAAGGATGTCTGTACAAATAGGAAATATTGATTTAGGTGAGTTCCCGCTGCTGCTGGCGCCGATGGAGGATGTGAGTGATCCGCCCTTCCGCTATGTGTGTAAGCAAAACGGCGCGGATATGATGTATACAGAGTTTATTTCAAGCGAAGGCCTGATCCGCGATGCGGCAAAAAGCAGGCAAAAGCTGGATATTTTTGAATACGAAAGGCCTATCGGCATCCAGATCTTCGGCAGTGATATTGACCACATGCGCGAAGCTACCGAAATAGCTACGCTGGCCAATCCCGATTTAATGGATATTAATTATGGCTGCCCGGTAAAACAGGTGGCCTGCCGCGGTGCCGGCGCAAGCCTTTTGCAGGATATTGATAAAATGGTAGCCATGACCAAAGCGGTTGTTGAGGCCACACATTTACCGGTAACCGTAAAAACCCGCCTGGGCTGGGACGATAACACTAAAAATGTTTACGAAGTTGCCGAACGCTTGCAGGATGTGGGGATCAAGGCACTTACCATACACGGCCGTACCCGCTCGCAGATGTATAAAGGCGAAGCCGATTGGTCGTTGATCAGGGATATCAAAAAAATCCGCGGATAAAAATCCCCATTTTCGGCAATGGCGACATCGATTCGCCCGAAAAGGCTGCCGCATGGCGTATGGAATATGAGGTTGACGGCATGATGATCGGTCGTGCGGCGATTGGTTATCCATGGATTTTCCGCGAAATAAAGCACTTTTTAAAACCGGCGAATACCTGGATAAGCCAACAATTGCCGAGCGCGTTGCAGCCTGCCGGGCCCATTTATACAAATCAATAGAGTGGAAAGGCCCTAAAACGGGCATTTTTGAGATGCGCAGGCATTACTCTAACTACTTTAAAGGTATAGATCATTTCAAAGAGTTCAGGATGCGTTTTGTTACTGCCCCTGACCTTGAAGCAGTTGACCAGATATTGGCCGAGATCGAAGAAAAATATGCCATCGAAATGGCTTAATATTTGCTCCCTTTCCATATATTTGAAATAAACGATACTTGTCACATGGTTACCACTATAACTGAGGGTGTTAAGGTTTCCATCGAAACCATATATCAGCCGGAGTATTCAAACCCGGCAAACGATCATTTTATGTTTGCCTACAAGGTAAGCATCGAAAATATGACCAACTACGCCATCAGGTTGATGAGCCGTCACTGGTATATATTTGACTCAAACGGTGCAAAGCGCGAAGTGGAAGGCGAAGGTGTAGTAGGTCAGCAGCCTGTTATTGAGCCGGGCCATACCCATGAGTATGTATCAGGCTGTAACCTTAAAACCGACATGGGCAACATGAAAGGCGAATACCACATGATCCGCCTGTTGGATAACGCCAACTTCAATGTACAAATCCCTGAGTTTTATCTGATAGCGCCATATAGATTGAATTGATAAAGAGGCAAGAATTCAAGAAACAAGTAAAGAAGCAAGAAGTCAAGATTCAAGAGAAAAGAGAAAGAATTTAAAAATAGAAAAGCCCTAACTGAATAATCGGTTAGGGCTTTTCATTTGACATCAACGCAAAAGACTTCTTTTTCTTGTCTCTTGAATCTTGATTTCTTGCCTCCTGGCTCTTGACTTCTTGCCTCTTGAAGCTTAATTCCTCCTATTAAACAAAAATGAAGCATAGTAAACCAGCGTAGCCAACGCGCTCAACGCGGCAACTACATAGGTCATGGCAGCCCACCAGAGGGCGTCTTTTGCCATTTCATGTTCTTGTCCGGTTTGTACTACAGCATAATTGTTATCCAGCCACGCTAACGCCCGTCGACTTGCATCAAACTCAACCGGCAGGGTTATAAAGCTAAAAAATGTAACCAATGCAAGCGCGGCAACACCAACCGCCAAAACATAAGGGCTACCCGAAAAGAATAACAGCATAATGCCGATGAACAAAGTCCACTGGGTAATAGTTGATGCCACGTTGATAACGGGCACCATAGCCGATCTGAAACTTAACCAGCCATAAGCCTCGGCGTGTTGTACGGCATGGCCGCATTCGTGTGCGGCGACAGCGGCAGCGGCAATGCTGCGGCTGTAAAAAACATCGGTGCTCAGGTTCACTGTTTTTGTTTCGGGGTTATAATGATCCGTAAGCTGTCCTTCAACACAAATTACCTGTACATCAAAAATACCATGCGCACGCAGCATCTTCACGGCTACTTCCTGTCCCGATAAGCCAGACATTAAGCCAATTTCAGAATACTGCTTAATTTTACTCCTGAACCGCCATTGTACAATAAAGCTTACCAGGGCAACAATAATCATCAGGAACCAGGCCGAGTTCGGCGCGATGTATCCCATAATTAATGACATGTGATTCATATGATTGATAAATATTAAGTTAAAACTAAGTAGGTTGAAACCTTACAAACGTTACAGCGCTTGTTCAAAAACTATTCCGCTTTAAGCAAAAAATTTTAAAAGCATTAGGTTACCTCAAAGTTTTTGCTTCCCGAATAGCTATTTTTGAACATGTTGGAGCCATCATTTTCATACTGGGAGCGTACAGCCTTTACTGATAATGCCGATGTTATCATTATTGGCAGCGGACTTGTTGGCCTTAGCGCCGCCCTTCAGTTAAAAAAACAACAACCAACCTTAAAAGTTTTAGTGTTGGAGCGCGGCTTCTTACCGTCAGGTGCCAGTACTAAAAACGCTGGTTTTGCCTGTTTTGGTACAGTTTCGGAACAAATTGAAGCAATAAATCATTCATCAGAAACAGAGGCCATGCACCTGGTAGCTTACAAGTGGAAAGGGCTGCAACGTTTAAGGGAAAATTTGGGTGACGCTAACATCGATTATTATCAATATGGCGGGCATGAACTGTTTATGGATCATGAGGAAACCCATGCACGTAATTGTATTGATCAAATAGACCACCTTAACAAATTAATACAACAAGCTATAGGCCGGGCTGACATTTATTCAGTAGCCGATGAAAAAATTGCAGATTTTGGCTTCAATAAAGTGAAGCATATCATATACAACTCTTTTGAAGGGCAGATCCACACAGGCAAAATGATGCGTGCTCTTTTATATAAAGCATACCAACTTGGCGTATTGGTACTTAACAATTGTAGTATTTCCGTTATCGGGCAGGAAGATCAGCACATCAGGCTAAGTACCTCGCAAGGTATTTTTAAAGCGGGCAAAGTGATCCTGGCTACCAATGCCTTTGCAAGCCAGCTATATCCTCAGCTCGATGTAGTGCCCGGCCGCGGACAGGTAATGGTTACCAGGCCTGTTCCCGGGTTAAAACTTAAAGGCACTTATCATTTTAATCAGGGTTATTACTACTTCCGCAATATTGACGGGCGGGTATTGTTTGGCGGCGGCCGTAACCTCAATTATAAAGCGGAAGAAACCTGGGATTTTGGCCATACCGATGAAGTTAAACAGCAATTGATAAACTATCTGAACGAGGTGATCCTCCCTGGCCAAAATGTAGAGATTGATTATTGGTGGAGCGGCATCATGGGTTTCGGGCAGGAGATCAGCCCGATAGTAAACCAAGTACGACCTAATATTTTTTGCGCTGTGAGATGCAATGGCATGGGCGTTGCCATGGGGAGCTTGGTAGGTGAGGAAGTGGCAGAGTTGTTACTTAATTCGTAAGTAATTGATTTTAAGAACCCGATAATTGTGATATAAAACTGCCTCTCAGCACGTCATTGAGCCTACATCCAACGGAACTCCTGAGCGGAGATAAGGTAAGAAGCCCGGGCCGAACCAGCGCGCTATAATCACTGATTAAAATTATTTGCCGATTTTGTGTGAACCCGATTTGATGAAACTAAAAGAATTCATCGAATTTATTTAGCATTTTGTTAATTGATCCAATTACAGGATCTGGGTTCAGACAACAGTAAGCACAGGTAAAAATAACCTGTTATTAGCTAAATAGATAAGCGCCTTGCACTGCTGTAAATCTTTTTTGAAAATTTTTCAAATCACTGTTGAATATTTGATTTAAAAGTCTGATATTTGCAAACTCTTTTTGGATAAAGGGTTGATAATTAAAAATATTTGTCATGTCAAGAATTTGTGATCTAACAGGAAAAGGATCTATCGTAGGTAACAACGTTTCAAACTCAAACGTTAAAACAAAACGCAGGTTTCATCCTAACTTGAAACTTAAAAAGTTTTATATTCCTGAAGAAGATAAATGGATTACCTTAAAGGTATCTACTTCTGCTGTAAAAACTATCAGCAAAAACGGTATTACCGCCTGCATCAATAAATTTGTTAAAAAAGGCTACATTTAGTAGTTGGCTTTCAAGTTTAGCAGTATAATAAAATTGAAAAATTACGTAAGCCGTGAGGTGACACGTACAACATAAAAAGAAAATGGCAAAAAAAGGCAATAGGGTTCAGGTGATTTTAGAGTGCACCGAACACAAAACAAGCGGTATGCCAGGCATGTCTCGCTATATCACCACTAAGAACAAAAAAAATACAACTGAAAGATTAGAGTTGAAAAAATTCAACCCTGTTTTGAGGAAAGTAACCGTTCACAAAGAGATTAAATAATTAGTTGACCGGATTGATTGGCTCATTAAGTTTTAATTTGATATAGCCAACTCAATTAATTCACTAAATCAATAATTAAACAACATGGCAAAGAAAGTAGTTGCAACGCTGAAAGTAGCAGGTAAAGGCAAAGAATATTCAAAAGTGATCACCATGAATAAATCACCTAAAACTGGTGCTTATTCATTCAAAGAGCAAATTGTCCCTAACGATTTAGTTAAGGATGCAATTGCAGGTAAAACTATATAATCACTCTTTGATTAAAATATTGAAGCCGTCTTGTTTTAACGAGAGGGCTTTTTTTGTTGAATGTTGTCTGAATCAGAATTTACAGAATTAATAAATTGACAGAATGCTGTTTGAATTAATATCTGATATTTCTGAAAACATATTTAAATTCAGAAAATTCTATAATTCTGAGAATTCTGATCACCATGGGATTATTTGATTTTTTTAAGAAAAAGGAAAACACGCAGCAGGAACAGCAGGCGCTTGATACCGGTTTGGAAAAAACCAAGGATAACTTTTTTCAAAGATCACCAAAGCCATCGCCGGTAAATCAACCGTTGATGATGATGTGTTGGATGAGCTGGAAGAGATCCTGGTTACATCCGACGTTGGCGTAAGCACCACGCTCAAGATCATTGACAGGATCCAGGCCCGTGTTGCCCGCGATAAATACGTAAGCACCAACGAGCTGAACGCCCTGTTAAAAGATGAAATTCAGCAACTGCTTGCCGAAAACAACAGTAACGACTTCCGTAATTTTGAATATGGCGATCATAAGCCATACGTAATTATGGTAGTTGGCGTTAACGGCGTAGGTAAAACCACTACTATAGGCAAGCTGGCCCATAAACTAAAGCAGGCCGGCAACCAGGTTGTTTTAGGTGCCGCCGATACCTTTCGCGCAGCCGCGGTTGACCAGATTAAACTTTGGGGCGAACGTGTTGGTGTAAAAGTTGTTGCCCAGGCTATGGGTTCCGATCCGGCTTCGGTTGCTTATGATACCCTTCGTTCGGCTGTGGCCAATGGCGATGATGTGGCTATTATAGATACTGCCGGCCGTTTGCACAACAAAGTTGGCCTGATGAACGAGCTAACCAAAATCAAGAACGTGATGCAAAAGGTGATCCCCGGTGCTCCGCACGAGATACTGCTGGTACTGGACGCCTCAACCGGGCAAAACGCCATTGAGCAATGCAAGCAGTTTACCGAAGCTACCAACGTAAACGCCCTGGCGCTAACCAAATTGGATGGTACAGCTAAAGGAGGTGTGGTTATAGGAATATCAGATCAGTTTAAGATTCCGGTTAAATATATAGGTGTTGGCGAGGGAATGGATCACCTGCAGCTGTTTGACAGGCAGGCGTTTGTAGATAGCTTATTTAAGCAATAACAGCCCCACCCAACCCTCTCCGGTAGGGAGGGCTAAATGAACTTGAAAGTCTCCCCTACCGGGGGAGATTTAGAGGGGCTTCCCTCAATGATTAGTGTGTTATGAAGACAAAAGAAATTTCCCATCCATCAGTTAAACAGGCCAAACCCCGTGTAAACGTGGTTACGTTAGGTTGCTCAAAAAATATTTACGATTCGGAGATATTAATGGGCCAACTGAAGGGCAACCAGTTTGATGTGGTGCATGAGGCCGAGAAGGTAGGCAAAAATGATATTATAGTAATTAATACCTGTGGCTTTATTGATAATGCCAAGCAGGAGTCGATAGATACTATTCTGCAATACAGCGAACTTAAGGAGCAGGGCAAAGTAGGCAAGGTGATTGTTACCGGCTGCCTGAGCGAACGCTATAAACCCGAACTTGAAGCTGAGATCACCAATGTTGATGCCTACTTCGGCACCAATGACCTGCAAAATTTATTAGCTACTGTAGGCGCAAACTATAAACACGAGTTGATAGGCGAGCGTTTATTAACCACACCTTCGCACTTTGCTTATTTTAAAATTGCTGAAGGCTGTAACCGCCCATGTTCTTTTTGTGCTATCCCTTTAATGAGGGGTAAACACCTGAGCTCACCTATTGAACAACTGGTTGAGGATGCTAAGAAATTGGCTAAAAACGGAACAAAAGAACTCATCCTGATTGCACAGGATTTAACCTATTACGGTCTCGACCTTTACGGCAAACGCAATCTGGATGAGCTGCTTCGCCGTTTATCTGATGTGAACGGTATCGAATGGATCAGGTTGCAATATGCTTATCCTTCAGGTTTCCCGATGGAAATATTGGATGTGATGAACGAGCGCGAAAACATCTGTAAATACCTTGACATGCCGTTGCAGCACATCACCGATAACATGCTGAAATCGATGCGCCGCGGTATTACCAAGCAAAAAACCATTGATATTGTGAACGAGATCCGAGATCGTGTACCGGGCATTGCTATGCGTACTACGTTAATCACCGGTTACCCGGGCGAAACCCAGCAGGATTTTGAAGAGATGGCACAATGGGTTGAGGATACCAAGTTCGACCGTTTGGGCTGTTTCACCTATTCGCACGAGGAAAAGACCCATGCTCATACTTTGGTTGATGATGTACCTGAAGAAGTAAAACAGGAGCGTGCCGATGCCATCATGGAAATCCAGCAGGGCATTTCTTTTGATAAAAACCAGGAAAAGATCGGCAATACCTATAAAGTACTGATTGACAAAAAGGATGGTGGCTATTTTGTTGGCCGTACAGAATTTGATTCGCCTGAGGTTGATAACGAAGTTTTGATTGATGCCAGCATTGATTATGCTACCGTTGGCAGCTTTGTTAACGTAAAGATAGACAGCGCCGAAGACTTTGACCTTTATGGACAAATTGTAAAATAATGTTAATTTGCGGTCGGCTGTAAAGCGATTTGCGATTTATAATCTAATTTCGACATCAGCATTTAATTTTATTTGCTGATGTTTTGTTTTAGGCCAAATCCGAAATCGAGCATCCAAAACCCGAAATCAACAATGGACGCATCCTGTATAAGTTATAAAGACACCGTTTTTTTCAAGCACAGTTGCCGAATATATCGACAATAAACCCGAACTACGCCCTTTTTATGGTTACCGCCCGGATATGGCCGGTTTTGCCGAGTTTTTGAAAAACAAAAAGGTAGTTGCTGACCGCGCAGTGCTGGTACGTGTTTTAACTAAGCAGTACGAGTGTTTAGGCAAAGAGCCGGGTAAATTATGTACTTATTCAACTGCCCTTACAGCCCAAAACCTGGAGCTGTTAAAGCAGGATAATACCTATACCATTACAACCGGCCACCAGTTGAATATCTTCGCCGGACCTTTATATTTCCTTTATAAAATTGCAACGGCCATTAAACTGGTGCAGCAATTGAAAACCGCCCATCCCGATAAAAATTTTGTTCCTGTTTACTGGATGGCCAGCGAAGACCACGACTTTGCCGAGATCAACTATACTAACATTGGCGGTAAAAAAGTACACTGGTGGTATGAGGCTTCGGGAGCCACAGGTCGTATCGACCCGGTGAGCATGCGCCAGGCACTTAACCAATACAAAGGCGTTTTAGGCATGGAAGGTCACGCTACTGACCTTGCCGAAATTGTTGAAACCGCCTATACCAAATTTGATAAACTGGCCGATGCTACCCGTTATCTTGTTAACTCCTTGTTTGGCCAATATGGTTTGGTGATCATCGATGCCGATGACCATGAGTTTAAAAAAGAGTTCGCACCTGTTATTGAGCAGGATATCATTGGTCAGCACAGTTTTAAAAACATTACCGAAACTAACCAAAAGCTGCATGAGCTTGGTGTACACATCCAGGTTAACCCACGCGAGATCAATTTCTTTTACCTGCAAGATCAGCTTCGCGAGCGGATAGTTTTCGAGAATGACAGCTACCAGGTGCTCAATACCGAAATCAGGTTTACTGAAGCTGAGCTAAAAAAGGAGATCGCCGAATATCCCGAACGCTTTAGCCCTAATGTAGTGATGCGCCCGCTTTACCAGGAATGTATTTTACCAAACATTGCCTACATCGGTGGTGGTGCAGAGGTAGTTTACTGGCTCGAGTTGAAATCCAATTTTGATCATTATAAAATTGATTTCCCTATCCTCATCCTTCGCAACTCGGCTTTGGTAATCAAAAAAGAACAGGCCGCCAAGGTTGAACGTATGAACCTTGAAGCTATAGACCTGTTTAAACAAAGCGATGCCCTGCAAACCTATTGGATCAAAAAGCACAGCGACCATAACCTGAGCATTGCTGAAGAATGGCGCGAAATGGAAAACCTTTTTGAGAAAATAAAACTCCGCGCATACAAAATCGATCCTACACTTTCACCATCAGCGGCGGCTGTACAGGCCCGCCTTAAAAAGGCCATGGATAACCTTGAAAAGAAGCTGATCCGTGCCGAAAAAAGAAATTACAGTGTACGGTTGGAGCAGCTAACCGCTGTCAAAGCCGAGCTCTTCCCTAAAGACAGCCTGCAGGAGCGTTCTGAAAACTTCGGCCTCATGTATGTAAAATGGGGGCAAACTTTTATTGATGAGCTTATCCGCCTGTTTGAACCGCTTGATTTTAAGTTTACGGTATTAACGGAAAAATGACTGTATCGTCCTAAAAAAGTTTACAGTTTAAATGCTAAATCCTGTTATACGTTTACATAGAGCAGAAGGCACAAGTTACCCCAGCATTTGCAATCACACAAAACTTGCGCCAGCTAAGAATTGTGAGGGAGACGCAATTATGCATCTCTACGGGGCGCTACCCTACATTCACCGCCTGCGGAAACTTCAATATCAAACCGGGGTCAGGTATATTCTTCTGCCAGATCTCTTTTTCTGAAAACTTAGCTACGCCGGGATAATCGCCCTGTTTACCTTCCATATCAAACATCAGCTGGAAATGCAAATGCGGTGGCCAATGGCCGTTTTCATCAGCATTGCCAATGGTTGCTATTTGGCTGTTTTTAGACACAGGCATATCTTTAAAAAGCCCTTTCAGGCTTTTGCGGCTTAAATGCCCATACAGGCTATAAAGTGTTAAGCCATCAAGGTCGTGTTGTAAAATAATGGTTGGGCCGTAATCGCCAATGGTATTATTATCCTGGTAACTGTGTACAATGCCATCAAGCGGGGCATATACCGGCGTTCCGGCATCGCTCCAGATATCGACGCCCAAATGCAGGCGCCGGGGCTCATCATCTGTGTCAAAATGACTGCTAAAAGCATAAATGGTACGGTGTTCCATATACCCGCCAATACCGTAACGGCAATTGTTGTCATGCAGCTTTTCGTTCACTAACTGGCTAAACATCCACGGCTTGTTAATAACCTCAGCCGTCAATTCCTTATTGGCGGCGGTAAGGTCAAAATGATAAAGGCGGTCATGATCTGCATCAAAATCAACCACTTTGCCAATGGCTTCGGGATGATTGTTAACGTAATTAGCAAACAGCGTGTGCCGGTCCATCAGTGGTTATAAGTTTTCTTCGGTATCGGGCTGGCGTTCCTCTTTACTGATCTTATCAAAGATCTTGTCCATACGCTCAACGTATTCGCTGGTATCATCAACAAAAAACTCAAGCTGCGGAATGATCCTTACCTGGTCTTTGATGCGGGCGCCCAGTTTGTACCTGATCTCCGAAGCGTGCGATTTGATGGTATGCAAAGCGGTTTGCACATTAGGATTGCCCAAAAAGCTTAAAAATATACGGGCTATGGCCAAATCGGGCGTTACACGTACCTTGGTTATGGTTACCAGTGTATTAGGCAAATAATTCATGCCTTCGCGCTGAAAAATAGCTGCAAGGTCTTCCTGTATTACTCCGGCAAATTTTTGCTGACGTTTTGATTCCATGGGTTGTTAGTTACGCCGATAAGGCAGATGAGTGTTTAATGCTTAATGCAAAAGCCTAAGTTATTGTTTTAGGCTTTTATTAACAATGGCAGCAGGGGGTTAATTACATACGTCCTGCGGGATCTCTTTGGTTATTTTTACTACTCTTTTTACAACAAGGGTACTGTCATATTCAGACCCGCGGCCAACATCTCCCGATTTTGATTTGATTCCTTCAACTTCCACGTAAACCGGTTCGTAGGGTTTTTCGAAATTGAGTTGGGAATACTGAAGCTCCAACTGAGCCGAACTGTCAACAGCCCAAAACTCCTGGCCGCTATCGCAATCTTTAAATGATTTAATTTCGGGCCCCGCGCTATACAAGCCTTTATAAAGCGTAACCCCGTCTTTTTTATGGGCATCATTATTACATGCGTAAACAGCAATAACAACAAGCAGCAAAACAAAAATTTTGATATACCTCATACCCATTTAACAAATTTACAAATCCTGTTTGATTTCATCCAATCCTTTAATACTTAAACGGGCGCTGATGCCGGCAGCTATTACCGAAATGCCACCAACGGTTAGCAGTACCAGGCCAAAATCCTTAATTTTAAGGTCGATAGGATACGAGTCTAACACCGACATTTTGGCCCCCATTTTTATCCATCCGTAATGCTGCTGCAGCAGGCAAAAAATGGTACCCAGCGTTATGCCGATAATACAGCCAATAGCGGTGATCATCATTCCCTCAAAAAGAAAATCCCCTGGATCATATTTTTATTGGCGCCCAGCCCGCTTAAAATGGCTATGTCCTTGCGCTTATCAATAACCAGCATGGTTAACGAGCCAATGATATTAAATATTGCGATGATAAGCACAAAGGTAAGGATCATATAAACCGCCCAGCTTTCGTAATTAAGGGTTTTGTAAAGTTCGCTGTTTTGTTCCTTGCGGTTTTTTACCGTAAAATCATTCCCTATTTTATCCTGGATGTCTTTTTGCATGGCATCGATATTGGTGCCGCGCTTAAAATTAAGCTGTAGTGAAGAAACATTTACCGGCTGGTCAAGCAGGTCGCGGGCAAACTCAATGGGGGTTACCGCTATATCATCAAATTCCTGCTGTATGGCAAACACTCCTGATGGGTTAATGCTGCGTACAACAAATTCATTTAAAGGATTAGCCGAATTTTCCGCACCGCGCCGCGGCGAATAGATCTGCATGGGCGAAAGCTCGTCATGAACATTAATACCTAAGCTCCCCTGTATGGTAGCGCCAATAACGGCAAAATTTTGATCGCCGCTTTTAAGCGTGAATGAGCCGCTGGCTATAGTACTATCGAGCTGGCTGTTTTTCAAAAAATCATCGCTCACGCCCATTACCGTGCCTAAAAACGGTTTATCGCCATATTTAATCAGGGCTTTTTCCTGTAATACCTCGGTAAATGAAAATAAGCGGGCATCTTTATGCAGGGAGGCAAAATAAGGAGTGTTGGGATTAAAAGTTTTGCCCAGTTTGGCTTCTATCTTTATTTCGGGTGTAAAGTTGCTGTATAACGAAAGGATAACTTTTTCAAAACCATTGAACACCGAAAGAATGATAAGCAATGCCGCGCTGCCAATGAGCACCCCCAACATGGATATACCCGAAATAATATTGATAGCATGCATTTTTTTGCCCGAGAACAGGTAACGCTTTGCTATGTAAATGGAGGTGTTCAATTGTGTGGGAATTATGCGTTCAGGTTTGCTTATGCTCAGTAAAACGTCACTATGATGTTAACTAAGTTAAAAACGGATTGTTTTGTTTTTCGTAGCCGATGGTTGTTTCGGGGCCGTGGCCAGGATAAACGGTAACATCATCGGGCAGGGTAAACAGCTTGGTTTCGATGTTATCAATCAGTTGGGTGAAGTTACCTCCCGGCAAATCCGTACGACCGATGCTTTGCCTGAACAGGACGTCGCCCCCTATCAGGATTTTAGCCTCTTTATCATAAAAACACAAGTGAGCAGGCGAATGGCCGGGTGCGAATATCAAGTGTAGCGTAGTGTTGCCAAAATGGATGGTCCCGGTTTCGGGCAAAAATTCATCTGGCATAGGCGATACATCGTAACGGAAGCCCATAGATGGCGCATAAGCTACCACAGCAGCCAATACTTCCGACTCGCCAACGTGGAAACGGGGCTTAAGGCCATACTGTTCGAATACAAATTTATTGCCCAGCACATGATCGATATGGCAATGGGTGTTGAGCAGCATAACAGGCTTGAGGTTATTGTTTTTGATAAAGTCAACCACGGTGTTTTGCTCGGGCGCAGTATACATGCCCGGATCGACGATCACGCATTCGCCGGTTTCATCATACAAAATATAAGTATTCTCCTGGTAAGGGTTATTTACAAATGATATAACTTTTGCCATGCGGTAAAAGTACGGAATAAATTGATTGGGTGTTTGGGGTAAGATTGAGCGATCGTTATTGCGCACGAAGCAATCTCCTATTGGCAGATACGCCCTGTAAAGTTCGCGATTGCTTCGTTCCTCGCAATGACGATTGTTATATAATATTACGCCGCCGTTGCCTCTTTCTGTCCCATCAGGGTCTCTCGTTAGAGGACCCTGATGTTCCCACTGTCAGCCTTGATAATCTTATGAAAAAAGGCGTACCTGCTTGGCAAAGGCATCGGGGATTGCTTGGTACCTACAGTAATGACGATTGTTATATAGTACTACGCCGCCGTAGCCCCTTCAATCAACTCCACCTCCGCTACCGGGCTAAACAAATAGATCCGCTTAGTAGCCACTTCGGTACATTTAAAGCGCTTACGCAGCTTTTCGTCTTTGCGGAACACCCTGCCGTCCTTTAGCTTAAATAATGCCTTAAGCGGGATCTTTTCTACCGTTAAAATTGCTTCGGATGTTTTGGGGGGATCATATTTGCGCAGCGAGCGGTACAGGTTCAAATCTGAGCAGCTTGACGCCGCCGGGTTATCCAGGTAGTTTACAATAGCCTTCTTAACATCTGCCGGGAAAATCTCTTTTTCAAAAAATGGCTGCATCATTTTTTTGAAATTGTTTTTCCATTCTGTTCCGTGGGGTTTGGCTTTTTGCTTATGCTCGTTCCAGGTATGCAGGTGTGCAAACTCGTGCACTGTAGTTACCAGGAAAGCGTAGGGGTTAAGGTCGTAATTAACCGAGATACGGTGACCTTTGCCGCCATAAGGTGAACGGTAATCGCCAAATTTACTGTTACGGTTGCGCGAAATTTTAAATTCACACTTGAAGTAGTCAATCCATCGGGCAATGAGCGGGGCCGCTTCTGCCGGTAGATATTTCTCTAAAACTTTTACTTTATCCAATTTTTACCTCAATACAAATGTAAGAATTTGTGGTTGATAGTCCATAAACCATGGTCGATGGTTTGTAAAACTTTGATTTACTCTCTAAGTTTCTGATGACGGTTATTTGCTCTAAAATATAAGTTTGCCGGGATGGGCAAGCCTCTACATCCAATCTCATCCTAAATTAAAGGGTGTAAATTTTATCTTTCCCCCTCTTTTTTCTTCACCTCCCTGGTCATCTTCAAAGTCAACAACAACAACAACCCTAATGAAACAATAATAGCTACCCAAATCAGTACGGTGTAATCTTTCCCGGCAGGTTTTACTGCCACTGCATAGTCGGTGTTTTTAACAACAGCCTCATGTTTAATAACCGGGGTGTTCCCTCCAATACTATCAGCAAAAAACTTAAGATCATATTCCGGTGCCTGAGCCAACGAATCACCGACCAGGAACCGGTAGCTTTGCTTAGCTTCAAGGTAGCTGATGAAATATTCGTCAGATTGAAACGCTTTGATCTCGCCGATGCTCAGCGGCTGGTTATCGCCATTGCTTATCTCTATTAACAGGTGGTTGGCTTTTGCAGCAATTAACAGATCAGTTGTTTTATCTGATGACAGTTCGGCTTCGCTAAAGAGCTCCCTGCCATTGTTTACAAACTGGTAAACGGTAACACTCCGTTTATAATACCTCGGCGCGCTGATATTGAGGTGCAATTTGTTTACCTGGTAATTATCGTTCAGCTTAATGTCGATAAAGGTAGTTTTATTACTATCGGTACGGGTGATGTTTAAAGGCGCAACAGGCGTGTAACTTTGAGCTGTTGATGCGTACTCTGTATAAATGCCGGCCTCCAAAAACTTAACCGGGTTTTTGTTTTTATCGTTTACCTGGATTTTTAAATAGCGATAATTACTCGCCGGAAACGATAACGATTGCAGGTAGGTGCCTTCACTGTTTTGTACAGCTTCCTGCAAGGGGATCTCTTCCTGAATGGCAAACCACTGTTTCAGATCATCACTGCCCAGCAGGTTCACTTTACGTTTTACGGCTGTGTTTTGCAGCCTGATCCAAAGGCGGTCGAGTACCAGCCCGGTTTTATTTTCTATGATAAAAACAGTACTGGTATCGGTTTTTGGCGTGTTGCTGATCTCCGGGAAAACAACAAAATTTTTCTGGCTTTTTTGCGGGAGACTACCAGCCTGGATGTAAGGCACAAAGTTGCCTTTCGCGTCTGCAATGCGAATGTCCGACAGATCGGGTTTGGCTTTCGCTACCAAACCGGGTTGTAGGCCAATACGGTAAAAACCGGTGCTGTCAATCTTGTGCAGCGCGGCTTTATATTTAAATTTTTTTGTGCCGATGCGGATAATATGACTCCGCAAAGCAGCAGCGTTGAAAGCGTTAGCTTATTCATTTTTTTAGCCTCATCATCGGCAATAGTTTTTTTAGCTGTTCGCTGGTACATAAATGCCACAATAAGCAATAGTACTCCCAAACAAAAGAAAGCAGCTATTTTACCCCAAACCGGGATGTTTTTAATATCAAACAAAAATAATTTTAATAAAGTAAGCGAGAACAGCGTTAACGAAGCCACCCGCATTACCCGCAATCTATACCTCATGCCCAGCCACATCAGCGCAAAGGAAAGCAATCCCCATAATACGGGTAAGCCGGTTTTTACATACACAGTTTCTATTTGATCGATAGAATTGGCCTTGCTGAAGAACATCAGGTTACTCATCAGGCTTACCTCAAAACTTAAAAACAATACGACACCCGCGCTTAATACCCAGGTAAATACTTTTTCAAACTTTCATTCAAGCTTTGCTGACACAGGCGGATCACCCTGTAAAACAACAAACCGATAAATACAGCACCTATCCAATGTGCCATAAAATGGCTGGTCGACGGCTTCTTAGTTTCGAGCATCAAATGTTGCAGCGAATAATATTGTGGCGTAAGCAACAGGTAAACAATCAGGCAGGCGAGTAATATCACAAACTTTGCGTCGCTGCTAAAATTGATAACCTGTATTTTGGGCGATAGCGTATAATAGATAAATATAAACACTGGCGTATAAACCATCGCATATAAAATATTAAGGTTGGTATCCGGATAGTGGTTCAGGAACTGGTGATTGATTTCCAGCAGACCGCTTAAAAATAAAAGCACAAGCGCGGCTACCCCGAAAAGCTGCCCGGTAAAAATATCGATATGCTCCAGCTTGGTTGCGTCCTTTTTAACCAATACCGAAAGTAAAAACGAACTCACAGCAGCGAAAAGTGTAGTGATGAAACCCTTATTGGCAATTATGGTCAAACTCAAACTGTAGTTACTATAAGTTTGGTACATGTCCATTAATAAGCTTAGCAGCATGGCTATCCATAAAAACACAGCTGTATATTTCATGAGCTGGATGCCCGAGCGCAGGTATAGCCAATAAAGCAACACCGTTTCTGAAGCCCAGAAAATGGTAATGTTATTGCCATGCAATTGAATAGGAGCAGCCAGCGAAATAAAGGTGAGTGTAATGCCGATAAGCAGGTACAATATATTGGTATCCACCTTACGATTGCGGAACAGGACGTATGAAAGCACCAGGTTTACCACAGCCAGACAAATACAAAACAAGCCGCGGTATTGCTCATCATGCATCATGGTTAACAGGTACAGGCCGGTAGCAAAATATAACCCGGTATTAAGAAGCAAGATGCTGAAATCGGAAGCAATGAATTTTTTGTTTTCGCGTACGTTGTTGGCTATGTTGATAACAAAGTAAAGCGCGTAAAAAATGCTGGCATAAATAAAGCCGAAATGGTAGGTGGGAGGTGTAAGTGTATACAGCACCGTTGAAAAAACAATTACCGTAAACCCAAACGAAACAATGTTAAGCACCCGCCATGCTTTATAGTACGCAATGATGAGCAGCCCGGTATTTAATATCAGCAGATAAATAAACAAGCCGTTATAGTTGGCGCTGCCGTTACTTACCATAAACGGACTGGCAAAACCACCTACCAATGCAATTACGGCCAGTTCCTGCTTATCATATAATAAGGAAAGCAGCACCGCAAAAACGGTGATCACAATTAAAATGATGAACGCCGTGGTTTGGTTAAACAGGTGAAACTGCTGAAATGCCAATGTTATGGTAAAATAAAACACGGCCAATCCGCCGCCTACAAGCACCGAGCTAAAGGCCTTATAACTATTACGCAGCGCATGTGCAACAGCAATTAAAATACCACCGCAAACAATGCCTATACCCACGCGGCCTACTAAGCCTATCCAATCGTTATCAATAGCATATTTTACAAAGAAACCAATGGCCAGCACCAGGATGGCTATGCCTATTTTATTGATGAGGTTTTCGCCGATGAATTTTTCCAGGTCGGGGTGGCGCTCAAAGAAAGACGGCCTGGGCTGCAAAGGCTTCGCGGGTTCAAAATCGCGCGTTTTTATAGGGCGATTGATGATGGATAAGCTGTCTTCAATAACTTCGGGTTGTCTTTCAACTTTAGGAGGCGTGATAGGCTCTGGTTTTATCTCTGCCTCAACAGGAGGTTTTACTTTTTCAACAGGAGGTTGTGGTATAACAGGCGCAGGAGGCGAAACGCTTGCAGGTGCCCGTTCTTCTGCTTTTTTGACATCTTCAGCACCCGGCCGGGTTATCTTAAGCTGTTCAATAATACCTTTTAATTCGAATATTCTAAATTCAAGTTCTTTGATCTTATTGTTTAAACTGCCCTTGTGGTTCAGCATTATTATAATGATCACCACTAATAAAAAGACGGCTAATACATCCATAGTTTTAGGTTTGTAAAAAATAAAGATAACGGAATTATGAAATATTCCACTATGAGGCCTGCCGGCCAATAGCCATATTGCATATAAATTAAAGCTTTAATTGTAATTTAGCTGTACAGGCAAATGCCGATCACCTATAAACCACCCTATTTCATGAAGACATCTTTTAAACGTTACTTTTTTTCGTGTTTTCTTTTTATTACAGCATCCACCTATGCGCAAACCATCAGTCCGGCGCTTTTAAAACACCAGTGGAAAGCATCGTGGATCACTGTTCCACAGGAATCATTAAAAGAATATGGCGTTTATTACTTCAGGAAAAGCATTGAGCTTTCAGCTAAGCCTGCTTCTTTCGTCGTTCATGTATCGGCAGATAATCGTTATAAACTATACGTTAACCAAACTTTGGTTTCGTTAGGCCCCGCCCGCGGAGATACTTATTACTGGAATTATGAAACGGTTGATCTGGCGCCATATCTTCAGCCCGGCAAAAACCTCATTGCCGCTGTAGTTTGGAATGATGGCGATTATCGCCCCGAAGCACAGATCTCCTTACAAACAGGTTTCATTATGCAGGGCGATACGCCAAATGAAGAAATCATCAATACCAATAAAACATGGAAAGGCATCCGTGATAAATCATTTCAGCCTATTACCGGTATCGGCTGGCATCCTTATTACGTTGCGGGGCCGGGCGAGTGGGTAGATTTAAACCAATCTATAAAAGATTGGAACGCGACCGGGCTTGATGACAGTAGCTGGAAAAATGCTATCCGTATTGACAACGGAAATCCAAAAGGCGTAACCAATGCCTTTGGCTGGATGCTGGTGCCATCGTCAATACCCGCCATGGAAATGACCCGTCAAAGGATCCCGGTTTTAAGAAAGGCGGATGGCATAACTATTCCTTCTTCATTCCCGGCAAGCAAAACTGTGGTCACTATCCCGGCTAATACTTCGGCTACCCTGATACTCGACCAAACGTATCTTACTAACGCGTTTTTAACACTCAATTTTAGCAACGGAAAAAATGCAGGTATCGGCATTAGCTATACCGAATCGTTGTTTAAAGCGCTTACCGGCCCGGAGGGTACTGTTAAAGGCAACCGGAATGATGTAGAGGGAAAGATCTTTGTTGGCAGGCGCGACAGCATAATTGCTGACGGCGCCTCCGGCAATTCATTTACTACCTTAACATGGCGCACTTTCAGGTATATCGAAGTAAAAATAACCACCAAAGATGAGCCATTGGTTATTGACGATATTTACGGAACGTTTACCGGGTATCCGTTTAAAATGAATGCCAAACTGGAAACGCCCAACCCCGAAATGCAGCAAATACTGGATATTGGCTGGCGCACCGCCCGCCTTTGCGCCGGTGAAACCTATACCGACTGTCCATACTATGAACAGCTGCAATACGTTGGCGATACCCGCATCCAGGCGCTGGTATCTTTTTATAATAGCGGCGATGACCGCCTGGTGCGCAACGCCATCAACCAGATGGATCATTCCCGCCTGGCCGAAGGGATCACGCTAAGCCGTCACCCCTCGTTCTCGCCCCAAATTATTTCCACCTTTTCGCTTTGGTATATCGGCATGCTGCATGATTACTGGATGTACCGGCCCGATAGTTTATTTATTAAAGACAAGCTGCCCGGCATGCGCGATGTGCTCAATTTTTTCAGCAAGTATCAGCAAGCCGATGGCTCCTTAAAAGATACACCCTACTGGACATTTGTTGACTGGGTTAATGACAAAGGCTGGGATTTTGGCCAGGCCCCCAAAAGCGCCAAAGGCACTTCGGCTATATTAGACCTGCAGTTGATGTGGGCCTATCGGCAGGCCGCCGAAATGGAAGCAAAAATGGGAATGCCCACGTTTGCTGCAATGTATAAGGCAAAAGCCGCACAGTTAAAAATCGCTATCCAAAATAAATATTGGGACGCGGGCAAAAAACTATATGCCGATACCGAGGATAAGCAACTATTCTCTCAGCATACTAACTCCATCGCTATACTGGCTGGTATGGTAAATAGCGCGATTGCGCATGATATCAGCTTAAAACTATTGAATGACAGCACACTTACCCAATGCACTATCTACTTTAAATATTACCTGCACCAGGCCATGGTTAAAGGCGGTTTCGGCGATGATTATTTAAACTGGCTCAACATCTGGCGGGATAATATCAAAATGGGATTGACTACCTGGGCCGAAATCTCCGACCTTGACCATAACCGCTCCGATTGTCACGCCTGGGGTGCAAGTCCGAATATTGAATTTTACCGTACTGTTTTAGGCGTGGATACGTACGCGCCGGGTTTCAGCAAAATAAAAATTGAGCCGCATTTGGGCCAGATCAGAAATATCAGCGGTGAAGTGCCCCACCCTAACGGAAAAGTTTATGCCAAATACGTGTTCGATAATGGTAAATGGAGTATTAACATAGTGCTCCCCAAAAACACATCAGGCATTTTTGTGTGGAAAGGGAAAACTTTTACACTTAAAACAGGTAATAACAGTTTAAGCATTTGAAAAAAATAACCGGGGGTTATTTACATTTTACCTTAATTGCACTGATTTTGCCACGCATAAGTAAAATACTTTTAAATATTGACTCGTTAAATAAAAGCAACGCTAACTTTACCTTTGTTGCTTCAATGGGATAAATTGATTTTATCACATTATTTAACAATTTGATATTATTAAAATGTGATATTTATGCGCTGGGAACTAAGGTTTTCACCAAATTGCCAACCAGCTAAATAAATTACGCTAAATGAAAAAAACACCATCCCAATTAAGGGTTCTCTCAATCGATATCGGTGGATCACACATTAAAGCCACTATCCTGAATAAAAAAGGGGATTTAAAAATGGAGTACGACAAGATACCTACTCCCGCTCCTGCAAATCCCGAAAACGTTATAAAAGCTATCAACACCCTTGTGAAGGATTTTCCGGCATATGATAAAATATCGGTTGGTTTTCCGGGTTATGTAAAAAACGGGGTTGTTAAAACCGCGCCTAACCTTGGTACCGATTACTGGGCCGATGTTGATTTAAGCAAAAAACTGGAAAAAGCATTAGGCAAACCAACACAGGTGGTAAACGATGCCGATATGCAGGGGCTTGGCGTAGTTGCCGGGAAAGGCCTCGAAATGGTGATAACCCTGGGCACAGGTTTTGGTACTGCTTTGTTAATGGACGGTCATTTATTGCCCCACTTTGAGCTGGCACACCTCCCGATAAAAGAAGGCATTACCTATGATAACTATATCGGCGAGAAAGCTTTGGAGAAAGAAGGCAAAGAGAAATGGAACAAACGCATGAAAAAGGTTTTCAAAATATTGAAAACTGTATTCAATTACGATACTTTATACATTGGCGGCGGCAATTCAGATGAGCTTACCTTTAAGCTCGACAAAAACATGAAAATAGTTACCAATGCCGATGGTATCAAAGGCGGCGCAAGGCTTTGGCTCAGTGAGGACGAAAGTAAAACCAAGCGCAAAATAGCAACACCTACCGAGTAAATTAAAAACTAACACTAACTACAATACCTGATAACAAAATGGAAAACCAACAAGACATAGAAAAATTGGCGATTGATACCGTAAGGGTATTGGCAGCCGATGCTGTGCAAAAAGCAAACTCAGGCCACCCGGGTACAGCTATGGCGCTGGCACCAATGGGCCACGTTTTATGGACAAAATTTTTAAACTACAACCCTAAAAACCCTGATTGGGCAAACCGCGACAGGTTTATCCTTTCGGCAGGCCACGCTTGTATTTTACAGTACAACTTTTTGTATTTAATGGGCTATGATCTTTCATTAGATGATATCAAACAGTTTCGCCAGCTAAACAGCAAAACGGCCGGTCACCCTGAATATGGTTTGGCTCCGGGCATTGAAGTAACTACCGGCCCGCTGGGACAGGGCTTTGCCAATGCTGTGGGCTTTGCCATTGCTCAAAAACACCTGGCTGCCCGTTACAACAAACCTGGTTTTGAGCTGTTCAACTACAATATTTACACCATTTGCAGCGATGGCGACTTGATGGAAGGTGTAACTTCCGAAGCAGCATCATTGGCTGGTCACCTGCAATTGGGTAACCTCATCTATTTGTATGATGACAACCACATCTCTATTGAAGGCAGCACTGATATTGCTTTTAATGAAGATGTAAGCGCCCGTTTTCGCGCATATGGCTGGCACGTGCAGGACCTTACTGACGTAAACGATACCCACGCGCTTGAGCTGGCTTTGATCAATGCCAAAGCCGAAACTCAGAAACCATCATTTATCCGCGTTCGCTCGCTGATTGCCTATGGTAGCCCTAATAAATCGGGCACTGCAGGTTCACATGGTTCGCCGCTTGGCGCCGACGAAATTAAACTGGTAAAACAGTTCTTCGGTTTCGATCCTGAAAAATCATTCAACGTACCTGACGAGGTGCTGGATTACTATCACAAAAAAGGTGCACGCGGCGCTGCAGTTGAAGAAAAATGGAACAAATTATTTGCAGATTATAAAGCAAAATTTCCTGAGTTAGCCGCCGAATACGAAGCTGCCGCGAAAGGCGAACTACCTGCAGGCTGGAAAGATAAATTGCCGGTATTTAAAGGTTCCGACCCTAAAATGGCAACCCGCCAGGCCTCAGGCAAAGTATTAAACGCTATTGCGCCGGCATTGCCAAACCTTATTGGCGGTGCGGCCGACCTTGCCCCATCAACCGAAACTAACCTGAAAGAGTACGATTCGTTTACATCAGAAAACCGTGCAGGCCGCAACTTCCACTTCGGGATCCGTGAGCATGCTATGGGTTCTGCATTAAACGGTATGGCTTTAACCAAAGGTGTGTTGCCGTTTGGTGCTACCTTCCTGATGTTCTCTGAATATATGCGCCCGCCAATCCGCCTGGCGGCCATCATGAAAATAAACCCGATTTTTGTTTATACGCATGATAGTATTGGTTTGGGCGAGGATGGTACTACTCACCAGCCTATTGAGCAATTGGCTTCTTTACGTTCGATACCAAACTTAACCGTGATCCGTCCGGCTGATGCCAACGAAAGCGCGCATGCATGGCGTGTTGCCATCGAGAAAAAAGGCGGCCCAACTGTGCTGATCTTCACCCGCCAGGGCTTACCTATCCTTGACCAGGATAAATATGGCAAAGCCGAAAACCTGGAAAAAGGTGCTTATATCCTTTCAGAAGGCAGCAAAGGCCCGGATCTGATCCTGATCGCTACCGGATCTGAAGTAGCTTTAATTATGCAGGCACAGGAAAAACTGGAAGCTGAAGGCATTTCAACCCGCGTGGTAAGTATGCCATCATGGGAATTGTTTGAAAAACAGGATGCGGCTTACAAAGAATCAGTATTCCCTAAAGCAAGTAAAAAACGTTTGGCGGTTGAAATGGCATCACCAATGGGCTGGCACAAATATATCACTGACGAAGGCGATATGCTGGGTATGACCACCTTTGGCGAATCAGCCCCAGCCGAAGATCTGTACAAACACTTCGGCTTTACTGTTGATAACGTTGTTAAAAAAGCAAAAGCTCTTTTATAGAGGCAAGAAATCAAGAGTCAGGAATCAAGATCTTTCTTCCTTCCTGGCTCTTGACTCTTGACTTCTTGATTCTGAACTAACATGAACTGGAACAGCAACCTGATAAATAACCTTGAGTGGGCCGATAAGATCATCAATATCGAAGGCAAACAAAAGGTAGCTGCCGAAATTGCAGCAAAAGTTAAGGATGGCGATATTATAGGTGTTGGCTCGGGTTCAACATCATACCTGGCTTTGGTGGCCATTGCCCAAAGGGTAAAAGATGAAAAGCTGAATGTAAAAGCAATCCCAACTTCGGTAGAGCTTTCTATGTTTTGCAGTAAACTGGGCCTGCCAATAACAACGCTGTATGAACATAAACCCGATTGGCTTTTTGACGGAGCTGATGAGGTTGACCCCGACAAAAGCCTGATCAAAGGGCGCGGCGGGGCTATGTTTAAAGAGAAGTTGCTCATCAGCTCAAGTGAAGTAAGTTATATTATAGTTGATGAGTCGAAAATGGTTGATAAATTAGGCTCGAAATTTCCGGTGCCTATCGAGGTTTTCCCACAGGCATTACCTTATGTGGAAAAGGAGCTGAAAAGTTTAGGAGCCACCGAAATAGCTATCCGTCCGGCAAAAGGTAAGGATGGGCCAATAATTTCAGAAAATGGCAACCTTGTATTGGATTGCAAATTCGATGAAATTGGTAAAAGTTTTGAAAGGGATATTAAATCGATAACAGGGGTAATAGAAAGCGGGCTTTTTATCGGCTTTGATGTGAATATTATCATGGCCTCGAACAGTTAGATTTAGCCTTAAGTTCGACATCTTTAGTCCGAAATCTTAAAGAAAATGAGACTTTTGATTTGCTAATTCTAATTTAAGACTAAAAACCGGCATTTACTGCTAAAAACTGCAGACTTAACCCGGAAATATTAACAAAGTATGATATAAATCTTACAATTACTGACATTCTTATTAAGAACTTTACATAATAGACCGATTTGGTAGCAATTTTTACTACCTTCATCGCGCTTTTAACAAAATAATTAACAAACACAAAAACAAACCCTATTATGGCAACTAATAACGTAGCACAGATACATGGTTTTGGTCAGAGTATCTGGCTTGATTTTATTGACCGTGAGATCATTTCTTCAGGAAAACTTAAACAATTAATTGACGTTGACGGCGTACGCGGCGTTACTTCAAACCCTGCAATTTTTGAAAAGGCTATCAGCAGCAGTTCTGATTACGATGCTGATATCGCTGCTCTTAAATCTGAAAGCGACAACGAAAAGCTGTTTTTTGAAATAGCTGTTAAAGATATCCAGGCTGCTGCCGACCTGTTTAAAGGTGTTTACGAAGAATCAAACAAAGTTGATGGTTACGTAAGCCTTGAAGTTTCTCCGTTCCTGGCTTTAGATACCGAAGGTACTGCTAAACAAGCAGAAGAACTTTGGAAAAAGTTAACCGCGAAAACGTAATGATCAAAATCCCTGGTACTAAACCAGGTTTGGCTGCTATTCAGCAATCAATTGCAAAAGGTATCAATATCAATGTTACCCTGCTGTTTGGCTTAGAGCGTTATGAAGAAGTGACCGAAGCTTACATTGCAGGCCTGGAAGAGCATTTAGCTGCAGGTCATAAAATTGCCCACATTGCGTCAGTAGCCAGTTTCTTTCTGAGCCGTATTGATGTTGTTGTGGACCCGATCATTGAAGCAAAAGGCGAAAAAGAGCTGTATGGTGAGGTCGCAATCGCATCAGCTAAAAAAGCATACGAAATTTATAAAAGGGTATTCAGCAGTGAAAGGTGGAAAAAACTTGCCGAGCAAGGTGCACAACCACAGCGTTTATTATGGGCAAGTACAGGCAGCAAAAACCCTGCATTTAAAGATACCAAATATGTTGAGGCATTAATTGGCCCGGACACGGTTGATACCGTTCCTCTGGAAACCGTTGACGCTTTCCGTGATCACGGTGTTGCTGCCAACACTTTAGAAACCGGTTTAGATAAAGCTACCGAGATCTTAGCCAAACTACCTTCTTTAGGTATCGACCTTGCTGCTGTAACCCAGCAACTGGAAGACGAAGGTATCGAGAAATTCAACAAGCCATTTGAAAAGTTGTTGAACGCCATCGAAACACAAAAGAATAAGTAATAAGTTCGAAGTCTTAAGTCGAAAGTGATGAGTTCGAAGTCGGGGTAATTATTTTGACTTCGGACTTAATACTAAAGACTTACGACTAAAAAAATACATCTATGGAAGTTGCTGATCTAAAGATCCTTTTTTTGACGTGGGCGGCATTTTGCTGTCGAACGGATGGGGGCATGAGGCGCGCGAAGAAGCGGCCAAACGTTTTAACCTTGATTACGAAGAAGTTAACGCGCTGCATAATTTCATTTTTAACGTATATGAAATTGGCAGTATCACGCTCGACGAGATACCTTGATACGGTGATATTTAACCACCCGCGGGATTTTGTACGCGAAGATTTTAAGGATTTCATCTATTCTACATCTGTGGAATTGCCTATGCTGCAATTCCTGAAAGATTGGAAAAAGATTGCGGCTTCCGCATTATATCAGTGAACAACGAGGGTAAGGAGCTAAACGATTACAGGGTACGTAAGTTTAAGCTGCATGAGTGTTTTGATGCCTTTGTATCATCATGCGAAGTAAAAATGCGTAAACCTGATCCGGGTATCTGGCAGTTAGCTATGGGTATAGCCCAGGTATCGCCTCAGCAATGCGTTTATTTCGACGACAGGAAAATGTTTGTCGATACCGCGCAAAAATTAGGCATCCGTTCTTTTCAGCACACCAGCCTCGAAAACACTAAGAAAATTTTAGAAACTCTTAAAAAAGAAAACCTCAAAACAACATGAGCGCAACAGAAAATAAATACGCCTTTGGTATGATAGGCCTGGGTGTTATGGGTCGCAGCCTGCTGCTGAACATGGCCGATCATGGCTTCGCGGTGGCCGGGCACGATAAAGATACCGGTAAAGTAGATTCATTGAACCAGGAAGCTGGTGACAGGGCCGCAAAGGGCTTTGCCGATGTTAAAGAATTTATACAGAGCCTTACCACACCAAGGGCTATCATGATGTTGGTGCCTGCCGGTAAAATTGTTGACGCTGTAATTGAGGAATTAACCCCGTTATTAGAAAAAGGCGATATTCTGATTGATGGCGGTAACTCGCACTTTACTGATACAAACCGTCGTGTTGAGGAACTGGAGGCTAAAGGACTGCATTTCTTTGGCATGGGTGTATCAGGCGGTGAAGAAGGTGCCCGTCGTGGCCCAAGCATGATGCCGGGTGGCGATAAGGATGCTTATGCTGTCATGAAACCTATTTTTGAAGCCATTGCTGCTAAAGTTAACGGCGAACCGTGTGTTACTTACATTGGCCCTGGCGCATCAGGTCACTTTGTTAAAATGGTTCACAACGGTATCGAGTACGGTATCATGCAGGTAATTGCCGAAACTTATGAGATCCTTAAAAAAGGCTTAAAGTTAGGTAACGACGAAATTGGCGATCTGTTCACTAAATGGAACGAAGGCCGTTTACAGTCATTCCTGTTAGATATCACCAAAGATATTTTCAAATACAAAGCACCTGGAACCGATCATTTATTGTTAGATGATATTAAAGACGAAGCGAAAGCTAAAGGTACAGGTAAATGGACGTCGCAGGTGGCTATGGATTTGGTAACCCCAATCCCAACCATCGATACATCGGTATCTATGCGCGACCTGTCTAAATACAAATCACTGCGCGAAAAAGCTTCTGCCCTTTATAACGACCCTATTGAGCTTAAAGGAGATAAAGAAGAGTTACTGGTTGCTTTAGAGCAGGCTTTCTATTTTACCAGCATCCTTACTTATGCACAGGGTATGCACCTGCTTACCAAAGCATCTGAAGAGTATAAATATGACCTTCATTTGGGCGAAATTGCCAAGATCTGGAGAGGCGGCTGTATCATCCGTTCAGAATTTTTGAATGACATTTACAATGCTTACAATAAAGATCAGGCACTGCCTCACCTTTTGCTTGACAGTGATATACAGGCATTGGTTGCCGGTACCTTACCAGGCATCAGGAAAGTATTATCGGCTACTATTGCTGCCGGTGTTGCTGCTCCCGGTTATGCTTCAGCATTGAGCTATTTTGATGCTTTCCGCAGCGAAAGAATGCCTTCAAACCTTACCCAAGCCCAGCGTGATTATTTTGGCGCGCACACTTATGAGCTGATTGGTAAAGAAGGCACTTTCCATACACAATGGGCTCCGGCAAACGACTAATTGACGCTATTAATTAAAACAAAACAATGAGCACAACAGCTAAATCAGACCCTACCATATTTATCATTTTTGGTGGAACGGGAGATTTGAACTCCCGGAAAATTGCGCCGGCCCTATATAATCTATTTTTAGATGGATGGATGCCCAAACAATTTTCCATTATTGGTACCGGTCGTACCAAGCTAACCGACGAGCAGTTCAGAGAAAACCTATATAAAGATATCAACCAGTTTTCGCGCAGCGGTAAAACGGATGATAAACAATGGGCCGAATTTGTAAAAAACGTTTATTACCAGGTATCTGACGCTACTGATTTTGAAACATACAAAGAATTTGGCAAACGCATTGAGAAACACAACGCCGAGTGGAAAACTAAGGCAAACGTGTTGTTTTACCTTGCGGTAGCGCCTAATTTCTTCCCGATCATTGCCTCAAACATATCAAAAGCTAAATTGGCCGATGATAAAAAACGTGTAAGGATCATCATTGAGAAACCATTTGGACACGACCTGGAAACTGCAAAAGATCTGAACCAGTTATTGAAAAGCATTTTTGATGAATGCCAGATCTATCGTATCGATCATTACCTGGGTAAAGAAACTGTTCAAAATATCATGGCTTTCCGTTTTGCCAACTCCATTATGGAGCCGCTATGGAACCGTAACCACATTGAACACGTACAGATCTCCGTTACCGAGCAATTAGGCGTTGAAGAACGCGGCGACTATTATGATGGTTCGGGCGCTATGCGTGATATGATCCAAAACCACCTGCTGCAGTTGCTTTGCCACGTGGCTATGGAGCCTCCTATCAGTTTTAGCGCCGACGAAGTACGCGACCGCAAAGTTGACGTATTGAAAGCAATGCGCAAATTTACCGCCGAAGATGTTCGTAATTCGACCGTTAGGGGCCAATACGGCAGCGGATGGATGAAAGGTAAAGAAGTACCGGGATACCGCGAAGAACCAAAAGTTAATCCGGAATCAAATACCGAAACTTTTGCAGCAATTAAGTTCTTCATCGACAACTGGCGCTGGCAAGGTGTACCATTCTACTTGCGTACAGGTAAAAGAATGCACCAGTCATCATCAGTTATCACTATCCAGTTTAAAGATGTCCCTCACCAGATTTTCCCGGCCGAAGCTACCGAAAGCTGGCAGCAAAACAGGTTGATCATCAGCATTCAGCCAGAGATGAGCATCCGTTTGCAGGTTCAGGCTAAACGCCCCGGTATCGATATGGTATTAAACGCCGTTGATATGGTGTTTGACTATAAAGGTACTTATACCAACCAGGCACCTGAAGCTTATGAAACACTGATACTGGATACCATGATGGGCGATCAAACCCTGTTTATGCGTGGTGACCAGGTTGAGGCAGCATGGGAACTGGTAATGCCGATACTAAACACATGGCAAAATAAAAAGAGCCTTAACTTCCCTAATTATTCGGCCGATTCATGGGGCCCTGAAGCTGCAGAAGCTTTAATTGCCCGTGATGGCTATAACTGGTTTACTTTACCTGTAAACGGTAAAAAATAAAAGCTGATGAAACTGAATATCTATAACACAGAAGGTGAAGTTTTAACCGGGCTGGCCGATCATTTTGTTATCCTGGCTACCGAAGCCATCAACAAAAACGGGAAGTTCAGTGTGGCGCTTTCGGGCGGCAGCTCACCTAAAAAGCTATACGAGCTATTAGCTTCAACAACATACGCCGACCAGGTGAACTGGGAAAAAGTTTTCTTCTTTTTTGGCGATGAGCGCAACGTGCCACATGACCATAAAGACAGCAACTACCTAATGGCAAAAAAAGCGTTGTTTGAGCCATTGATGATCAGTCCGGCACAGATTTTCCCGGTTGAGACATCGTTTGGCCCTGCCGAAGCTGCAGCCAAATACTGGGAAGTGATCTCGGCGTTTTTTGATGACGGCGAAGCAAGCTTTGACCTGGTGCTGTTAGGCTTAGGCGATAACTCGCACACCGCATCATTATTCCCTTATACGCCGGTGTTGCATGACCGTGTGCCTGGTGTAAAAGAAGTATGGCTTGAAGATCAGCAGGTATGGCGCATTACCCTCAACGCACCGCTTATTAATGATGCTGCTCAAATAGCATTCTTAGTTTACGGCGCAGGCAAGGCCGAAGCTGTAAAACACATCCTGGAAGATGATGAGGATATTGAGCTTTATCCGGCACAGCTTATTGATTCCATATCCGGCGAAGTAGAATGGTTCCTTGACGAACCCGCTGCTGCCGATTTGGAGAATAAAGAATAATATCTGCTATTATTTTAGCAACTAAAGGGCTTGGGCGTTTGCTTAAGCCCTTTTTGTTTTGAGTAGTTCTATAATGATTACGGGATGTATATTGTAAACTAAATTCACAGGATTTTTTCGGCATTTACTCGTTTCGCCCAATTTCACGCAGAATTCATCATTTTTCGGGTCAAAAGCCCATGTTAAGCCAATGTTAATTTTGACAAAAAAACAGCAATTACAAGTCCATTTTACACTCGCCTGACTAAAATACCCATAGGGTCAAAAAATAAATTACTATTAATCAATCGATTAAATATTCATGACTTTTGGATGAAAAATCGCATCTGATTTGTGTTGTTAATTTGCTGTGTGTTTAAAACAACATATATCAAAAACACAACAATAGTTATGAAAAATTTATTCAAAGTTTCAGCATTAGCCCTTGCATTTGCAGGCTTAGCATTTGGTGCAAAAGCACAAACATCTACACCTACCACCACTACTACAACATCAACTACAACTAAAAGCGGCATCCGTTACAGCATCGGTGTTGACGCAGGCATTCCTCTTAGCAATTTCAAAGATAACTACAAGTGGAATTTAGGCGGTTCGGTACAGGCTGATATCCCGGTTCTTTCAAACCAGTTATTTGTTACTGTTAACGCAGGCTATAACAACGTATTCGGTAAAAAAGATATTGGCGGTGTACAAGGCCTTGACGCACCTGATTTTCATTTAATCCCGGTTAAGGCAGGTTTGAAATACTTCCCTATCAGCAATTTTTATGTTCAGGGCGAAGCCGGTGCTGCATTCCTGTTAAACAAATCTGACGTTGGCGCTAATAAATCAACTGCATTTGTTTATGCTCCGCAAGTTGGTGTTCAGTTCCCGGTAAGTGCAAGCAGCTTTATTGATGCTGGTATCCGCTATGAAGCAACTACCAAATATGCAACAGGTGTTGATCAAAGCAAAGTTAACTTTATAGGTTTACGTGTAGCGTACGGCTTTTAATATATGGCCCTACAAATACCTTGATATAAAAAGGGGAGCTCATTCGGCTCCCCTTTTTTATTATGTTTTTTTAGTTGATATGAACCTTTATAATTAAATAAATCGTATAAATTAGCACATTGTTTGTATTTTGACACGTAATATTACATTTACCGCACAATAATTGCTGAATATGAAAAGGATCCTCATCATTGATGATGAAGTTAATGTGGCGTTATTGCTATCGAAGTTTTTGACGCGGAATGGGTTTGACGTTAGTACGGCATCAAGCGGTACCGGGGGATGGAAGCGTTGAAAAATGGTGAATATCAACTTGTACTATGTGATTTCAGGCTCGAAGATACCGACGGCCGTGAAATGCTCCGCAATATTAAAATCCAATATCCAAAAACAGGGGTTATCATCATCACCGGCTATTCAGATATTAAAATGGCGGTTGAGCTTATTAAAATGGGGGCCTATGATTATATCACCAAGCCGCTGTATCCCGATGAAATATTAAATACTATTAATAAGGCCCTTGAAACACACCATGCCCTGGTTGAAATTGACGAGGAGCCACAGGCGACTATTTTACCTGAGAAAACTAAAGTTAGCACCGTAAAAAAACCGTTTTTGCAGCCGAATTTGTAACTGGCACCAGCCGCGCGTCAAAAGAGCTTGCCCGGCAGATAGAACTGGTGGCACCAACAAACTACAGTGTTATTATTTTAGGCGAAAGCGGTACCGGAAAAGAATCCGTAGCGAAAAGTATTCACCTCAACAGTCCGCGGCATAACCAGCCTTTTATAGCCATGGATTGCGGTTCTTTAACCAAGGAGCTCGCGGCAAGTGAATTTTTTGGCCACGAAAAGGGTTCATTTACCGGCGCTTTATATACTAAAATAGGCCACTTTGAAATGGCTAACGGAGGTACTTTATTTTTAGATGAAGTGGGCAACCTTTCGTACGAGATCCAGGCAGCTTTACTTCGTACCGTACAGGAACGTAAAGTTAAAAGAATAGGCAGTACCAAAGAGATAGATCTTGATGTACGCATTATCATAGCCACCAATGAGAACCTACAGGAAGGGATTCAGAAAGGCCGCTTCCGCGAAGATCTTTATCATCGCTTTAACGAGTTTAGCATTTACATGCCGCCATTACGTGAGCGCGGCCATGATATTATATTACTGGCAGAACATTTTTTAAAAATAGCCAACCAGGAGCTCGGGCGCAACGTTGAATCCTTCTCACAGGAGGTTGTAGATTGCTTTATGAACTACCGCTGGCCGGGCAACATCCGCGAGCTTAAAAACGTGATCCGCCGGGCAGCGCTTTTAGCCGAGGGCAATGAGATCACGCTTAAAGCATTGCCGCTTGAAATGTCGACCTATAAATTATCATACGAAACGGCTAATCATTATACGCAACATCATCATACCACATCGCATACAGAAGAAGCGCCCGAGGCTAAAGAACCCCGTCATGACCTTAAAAATGCCGCGCTCGAGGCCGAGTATGAAACAATTATAAGGGTGTTAAGGGAAGTTAATTTCAACAAAACCAAAGCTGCCGAAATCCTGAATATCGACCGCAAAACCCTTTATAATAAAATGAAGGCCATTAACCTTAAGTAAAATGGGGGCTCATGAAGAAAAAGACGATGCCGAGACCCTGCGTAAACTAAGGCACGACATAAAAAATCAATTATCAAACATTCACCTGGCGCTTGAGCAATTACGGTATGAAATACCCAATCCAACATCAGACTGTTTGTTTTACATGGATACCATAGAAATAAGTTCAATCCGGATCAATACCCTGCTTAACGATACCAACTAAAGGCGTTGCAATTAATGATTGAAACGCTAAAACTTTTTGGCGTTTTTTTGTTTAAGCAAGTATCAATCAACAGCCTACATGTCAGTCTTCAATTATAAGCAGCGCAACAATATTATCCTGGCGAGTATCATTATACTTGGCTGTTTCTTATTATATGCGCTCAGCAGCTTGTTTAGCTCAATCCTTGGCGCAGTGGTACTGTTCACCATTTTTCGTCCCCTTTACATTAATCTTGCCGAAAACAAAGGATGGAACCGCTCGCTGGTGGCCCTGCTTATTATTTTTATATCGCTTATTGTGATTGTGATCCCCTTCTTAACACTAAGCATAATGGTTGTGGGCAAAATTTCAAGCATCAACCTTAAAGATCTTCCTATTGACCAGTGGATTTCAAAAATCGATGCATTTGCCGGCGCAAACCTTAATCAACCTCATTTTGCCGAAGAGACATTACAAAAATTAGGCACTTTTGCTACCGGTCTCTTCCCGTCTATACTGGGCAGCGCGGCCAACACCATATTGACCCTGCTGGTATTGTATATTATACTATATTTCATGTTTACACAAATACGTGAATTTGAGGCCGGGTTATTGAAATATGCGCCATTCAGGGAGCAGCATGCATTGAAATTTGCCAATGCCCTGCGCGATTCTACCTATTCAAACGTTTTAGGCCAGGGAATTATAGCACTTACACAGGGAATACTACTGGCCAACGGATTTTGGATATTTGGCATTCCCGACCCGATTTTTTGGGGGGTTATCGCTATCTTTATTTCGTTTTTACCTGTGGTAGGTGCACCAACGTTATGTATCCCGGCAAGCATTGTATTGTTTGCACAGGGGCACAACTGGCAGGGGGTAGCATTACTGGCTTATGGTTTATTGTTCATTGGCAATATTGATAATTTTTTGCGCATGATCATTAACAAGCGTGTTGCCAACACACACCCTATTATTTCAATAATAGGCGTTTTTATAGGCCTGCCCCTTTTCGGGATCCTGGGCCTGGTGTTTGGCCCGGTACTGCTATCCTATTTCCTGCTGCTGATGGAAATTTATGAAACAAACCGCATGGCGGCCGACAGGCTTGAACGGATAAACAGCTTATAAAATATATCGTACAGCCCTGAATAGTTTTGTGAACACAGGGTAAAATTTATTTGACTGATAAAAGTTAATTTATACTTAAATAAAAATAATTGTGCCAAATGCACATATTTGGCAGGATATTTACACGTAACTAATAAAATGTTCAACTTTTAATTATATTACAATGAATGATAACTCAAAAGTAGTTGTTGCATTGCTTGCCGGTTTAGCAGCAGGGGCAGCGTTAGGTATTTTGTTTGCACCTGATAAAGGCAATGAAACCCGCGACAAGCTTACCGAATCATTAAAAAATCTTGGAGAGTCGATAAAAGATACTGCCGCTGCCGAAATTGACAACCTGGTTGGCTTAAAAGACAAAGTTGTTGAAAACATCAAGTCGAAAATTAAAGGTGCCGAAGAAGAATATCAGGACGACCTGGAGCACGCATAAGCATGTATAACACCAATCCCGGATGCCGATAAAACAACATCCGGGATATATAACCTTACTCATGGAAGATAAAAAAGAGACTCAACCACCAGTACCCCCAATAGTTGATCAATTAAAGGAATATGCCGAAACACGGTTTAAGCTTTTAAAATACGAAGCTATTGAAGGTGGCACCTCCATATTAGCAAGCATTATTGCCGATTTGGTGACTGTAATAAGCATGGTACTGGCTTTTCTTTTTGCAAGTGTTACCTTAGGCTTTTTTCTTGCCGATATTTTACACTCTTACTGGATGGGTTTTGGATGTATTGCCGTGCTATACTTTTTGATAGCCATGTTTATCAAGATATTTAAACGACACCTTGAAAGGCCGCTTATCAACATCTTTATTCAAAAAATATTTAAAAGATAAACCATGGATCTCCATATCACCAACATCAGCGATCTGCAAGCCGAAATATTCAGGTTAAAAACACTTGAAAAACAGCAATCGGTGGCTTTGAAAGCGCGCGTTAACAGCCCTTCTGCTTTATTTTCAACTGTGCTTACGCTGTTCCCGCGTTCAAATGATACCGATGGTGTAAAAAATACCAGTTTTTTCATCCCGATATCCTCAACCTCATCTCTAGGTTCGTGATTCCGCTTACCTTGAATAAAACGCTTTTTAAACACTCCAACTTTTTGGTAAAAACACTGGTTGGCCTGGTATCACAAAAAGCTTCAAACTATGTTAATGAAGATACCGTGAGCAGCATTTGGGACAAAGCAAAAACGCTTTTCGCCAAATTCACCAAAAGAAAGATGACGTAGCATATAAACCTACGCCATATGTTAAGCCTGTGGGCGGGGCTGTGGTATAATAATTTTTACACGAATTTTTCGAATTGAGACGAATTTCACGAATTAGAAAGTTTAACCTTTGAACTTCGTGTAATTCGATTAGTTGCTGCTCAATCTGCAAATCAATTCGTGTTAATAATTCCCACACGAATTTTGCTAATTATTCGAATTTCTCAAACCTGCTATACAGATCCATTAAACCAATTCGTTTAATTCGATTTAATTGCTCTGCAACAAGCAAATCATTCGTGTTAAAATAATTTCAATATTTTTGCGCTTTATTTTAAAAACGTAAAGTGGGAAAAGATAAGTTAAGGCGTTTTGCCGAGGTTGAAACCTTTAGTAATGTATTGCAATTAGATGCCGGCAAACCGTTTAAGGGACAATGGGATTCTGAATTTTTCAAAAATGACAATCCTGTAGTGCTTGAGTTGGCCTGCGGCAAAGGCGAATATACCGTGAACCTCGCGCGGATGTTCCCCAATAAAAACTTCATTGGTATCGACTACAAAGGCAACCGCATTTGGCGCGGCGCCAAAACTGCCATCGAAGATGGTGTGCCTAATGTTGCTTTTTTACGCATCCAGATCGAAAACCTGCTCGATTATTTTGCCCCCGGCGAGGTTGATGAAATCTGGATCACCTTTCCCGACCCGCAGCCGCAATTAAGCCGCGAGAAAAAGCGATTAACTTCACCACGGTTCTTAGATAAATATATCATCGTCTTAAAACCTGGTGGCTGTGTTAACCTTAAAACAGATAACGATGGATTGCATGCTTATACCGCCGAAAAAATTGACGAGCTGAAGTTGAATCTGTACGTTAAAACTGAAGATCTATACAATTCGGTATATGCGGACGAGGTACTTTCTATTAAAACCTACTACGAGAAAAAATATTTAAAGGATAACAAAAACATTAACTACCTTAAGTTTTCATTTCCTGAAAACGCCTGATGGAGGACATTAATTTTTTTGAAAAAGTTTACCAGGTAGCCCGACTCATTCCGCCGGGACGGGTGACCTCATATGGTGCTATTGCAGCCTATCTTGGTACCAAAGGCTCATCGCGCATGGTAGGCTGGGCCATGCAGGCAGCGGGCAATGCCAAACCAGCAGTTCCGGCTCACCGGGTGGTAAATCGGCAGGGCTTGCTAACGGCAAAAGCCCATTTCGGCGGCAACCGCATGGCTGCAATGCTGGAAAGTGAAGGCGTAAAAGTAGTTGACGATCAGATCCAGGATTTCAAAACAGTTTTTTGGGACCCTATGGTAGAGCTGGCGTTGTAATCTACCGCTAAACTTATTTAACCATATCATTGCGAGGAGCGAGCCGGATAGTGCGTGAGCGCGACATGGCAATCTCGTAGCCAATGCATAAAAGTCAAGTACAGACCAACCTAAACGGACGAGATGCCGCGCTACGCTCGCAATGGCATTTTTTCTATTTCAAGATATAGATAATTTCATCATCCCAACACTTGTTGGCTCCAGCAGCAATTATTAGTTTACTCTGTAAACTGCAGCAACTCCATCCTGTTTCCAAATGGATCAATAAATGAAAACCGCGTGCGATCCGGAAGAACAGGTTCTTCCCAAAACTCAACGCCATAGCTTTCCAGGTGCCGGCGGGCTTCTGCAATATCGGTAACCTCAAAGGCCGTATGCCGCGATGTTCGCGGTAAAGCATCTTCGGTACTTAAATGAAGCTGGATATCTGATATCTGAAACCAATAGCCTTTTGAATTAAAGGCCGGTCGTTCTATCCGCTGTAACCCCACAACGTCGGTATAAAAAATTCTTGCTTCTTCCAGCCGTTCTAACGGAACACAAATCTGGATATGGTCGGCGCGTTTAAAGTTGATCATAAGCCCCTCTAAATCCCCCTAAAGAAGGCGATTTTAATTAAATTATTAATTTCTATGATAACCTCGGTTATTCATGCTCGGCAAAAGTAAGCACATAACCGTTATTATCTTTTATGGAGAATTCGGTAGCACCATAAAAAGTAGTTTCGAGGCCTTTTAGTACGGTTACCTTATCCTTTATCTCTTCGAAAAAAGTACGGATATTTTTCAGGTTGATGTACAACAGTAATGAGCCGCCATCGGTACGGCTTATCTCGGGCAGATCATCGGCCAGGCTGCTAAAGGTTTGGAACATCATGGTAACGCTTCCGTTAGTCATCATGGCCCAAACAAGATCGGGCCCGGTTTCGGGAACACTCATTGCCACTTTAAAACCAAGCAGTTCATAAAAGCTGATGGTTGCATTAATATCGTTTACAAAAATGTTAGGTGATAAACTTTCCATAATTAGTGTGTAAAGAATTTGGTTAACGCCATAAAAATAACGATCCAATCTTTTAAATGCTAAATATTTTAGCTTAATTAGCTTAAATTTTTATTAACAAACACAACACCCCGTGGGAAAACTTGTAGAAGAATTTGACGCCTATCGCTCTAAAATGAACGACAGGATCATGGAAACCGCCAATACCAATATTAAACGCTTTTTTGCACTCGATACCACCAGCTATGCCGAAGGCGCACTGGATGTTAAAACCAAAGAAATGCTCGGCCTGGTTGCCAGCATGGTTTTACGCTGCGACGATTGCATTAAATACCACCTCGGCAAATGCCACGAAGCGGGCGTTAATCACGATGAAATGAACGAGATTTTTATGATAGCCAATTTGGTTGGAGGCTCAATAGTTATTCCACATTATCGCAGAGCTGTTGAATATTGGGATGAGTTGAATGAACAATAAAATAACCTCACCACGTCATTGCGAGGAACGAAGTAATCGCGAACTATACAGAGCGGCTCCGCTAATCGAGGATTGCTTCGTTCCTCGCAATGACGTGATTTATAATCAACATAAACCTTGTAAAACATGACCGATCAAACAAATCCAAAAGACCTAATCCGCTGCTCCTGGGCAGGCACCGACGAATTATATATCAAATATCACGACGAAGAGTGGGGCAAAGAAGTTCATGATGATCATACCTTATTTGAATTTCTGATATTAGAATCTGCACAGGCCGGGCTTAGCTGGATCACTATATTGCGCCGCCGCGAAGGCTACCGTAAGGCATTTGCCAATTTTGATGTGCAAAAAGTAGCAGCTTTTACCGATGAAGACGTTGAGCGCTTAATGCATGACGAGGGTATCATCCGCAACAGGCTTAAAATATTAGCCGCTATCAACAATGCTAAACTGTTCATCGGTATACAAAAAGAATTTGGTTCGTTTGATAAATACCTGTATAGCTTTATGCCCGATGGAAAACCTATCGTAAATCATTCGCATAAAATACCGGCTACCAGCCCCGAATCTGACGCTATCAGTAAGGATATGAAAAAACGGGGTTTTAAGTTTTTCGGCAGTACTATTTGTTATGCCCACATGCAGGCTACCGGTATGGTAAATGATCATATTCCTGATTGCAGCTTCAAATAAAACAAACACGAATTTTCCCGAATGTGATCGAATTACGCAAATTGATAATGAAATTAAAACCATGCAATTCATTAAAAATCGTGTTCTTTGCATAAACACCGGCATCAAAAATTTCGAGTCAATTAGCTTAAATTCGTGCAATTAGTGTCAATGATATTATGAAAAAACTATTTCTTTTGGATGGCATGGCCCTTATTTACCGGGCGCATTTTGCTTTAAGTAAAACACCACGGTTTACCTCAAACGGGCTAAACACCTCAGCAATGATGGGATTTACCAACACCCTGCTGGATGTTTTGAAAAAGGAGGCTCCCACCCACATGGCCGTGGTTTTTGATACCGAAGCACCAACCGAACGACATACCGATTTTGAAGGCTACAAAGCTCACCGCGAAGCCATGCCCGAAGATTTGGCAAAGGCTTTACCTTATGTTATAAAAATCATATTGGGGTTTAACATCCCGGTTATCACGTCGGATGGATACGAGGCTGACGATATCATCGGTACCCTTGCAAAAAAAGCTGAGCAAAAGGGCTACACTGTTTATTGTATGACTCCCGATAAAGATTTTGGCCAATTGGTATCAGATAATATTTTCATTTACAAACCGGCCCGCATGGGCAACGAGATGGAAATACAAGGAGTGAAAGAGATATTAGCCAAATGGGAGATTGAGCGTGTTGACCAGGTGATAGATATTTTAGGGCTATGGGGCGATGCGGTAGACGGCATTCCGGGTATTCCGGGCATCGGCGAAAAAACGGCAAAAGCCCTCATTAAGCAATATGGCTCAATGGAAAACATCTTTGAGCATAGCCATGAGCTTAAAGGAAAGCAGCGCGAAAACGTTGAACAGTTTAAAGAGCAGGGCCTGATGTCGAAAAAACTGGCTACCATATTGCTAAATGTACCTGTTGAACTGGATGAAGAAGGCCTCGAAGTATGCGCTCCAAGTAAGGAACTATTAGAGCCGCTTTTTGCCGAATTAGAGTTCCGTACTTTAGGCAAGCGTGTATTTGGTGATGATTTCAGTATTACTGAACTGAAACCGGCCGGAACCCAGATCGATCTTTTTGGCAATCCAACAGCAACTGGTCGCACCACCATGACGGTTGATGTGGAAGATATTCGTGAGGACCTGATCATCGCTGCCAAAAATATTAACAATACGCCGCATGAGTATCATTTGGCCGACACCCTTGAAAAACGGGCCGAACTGATCAACATATTAGCGCAGCAGCCAACCATTTGCTTTGATACCGAAACCACCGGTACCGATCCTAATCATTGCGAACTGGTAGGCTTGTCATTTTCTGTTAAACCACGACAGGGCTGGTATGTACCCGTCCCTGCCGACCAGGCGGGAGCACAAAGCATTGTTACCGAATTTAAAGCAGTGCTTGAAAATGAAAATATCGGCAAAATAGGGCAAAACATTAAGTTTGATATCCTGATGCTCAAATGGTACAACATCGAAGTGAAAGGAACTCTGTTTGATACCATGCTGGCCCATTACATCCTTGATCCGGATACCCGCCACAATATGGATATCCTGTCGGAAAATTACCTGGGCTACAAACCGGTTTCTATAACCGAACTTATTGGCCCCAAAGGCAAAAACCAGGGCAATATGCGCGATGTGGATTTTGAAAAAATAAAAGAATACGCCGCCGAGGATGCGGATATCACCCTGCAGCTAAAAGATATTTTTGAGCCTAAACTAAAAGAGGTAGAGGGCGAAAAACTGGTGAATGAAATAGAGCACCCGCTTATTTACGTACTGGCCGATATGGAGTACGAAGGTGTGAAAATAGACCATGATACCCTGCGTGAGTTTAGCAAGCAACTGGAAACAGATATTGCCCAATATGAAAAAACAGTTTATGAAAAAGCAGGCGTAAAATTTAACATTGCATCGCCAAAACAACTGGGTGAAGTATTGTTCGAGAAACTGATGCTTGACCCTAAAGCCAAAAAAACCAAAACCGGCCAGTATCAAACCGGAGAAGACGTATTGCTTTCATTAGCTGCCAAGAGCGATATTGTGCGTGATATTCTTGATTTCCGCCAGCTGCAAAAATTAAAATCGACTTATGTTGACGCGCTGCCGCAGATGGTAAACCCTAAAACAGGCAGGGTACATACATCATACAACCAGGCTGTTGCCGCAACAGGCCGATTAAGCAGCGTTAACCCCAACCTGCAAAATATCCCTATCCGTACCGAGCGCGGCCGCGAGGTAAGGAAAGCTTTTATCCCGAGAGATAGCAACCATACCATCGTCTCTGCGGATTATTCGCAGATAGAACTGCGCATCATTGCCGAGATCAGTAAGGACCCTAACATGATGCAGGCCTTTATCAATAACCACGATATCCACACGGCAACAGCTGCCAACGTTTACGGCATCGGGCTTGACGAGGTAACCAGCGATCAGCGCCGTAATGCCAAAGCTGTTAACTTCGGCATTATTTACGGCCAGTCGGCCTTTGGCTTATCACAAAGCCTGGGGATTCCGCGTAAGGAGGCTGCCGAGATCATCGAGCAATATTTTGTGCAGTTTGCCGGCATTAAACAATACATGAGCGATACCATGAACTTCGCCCGCGAAAATGGCTACGTGTGCACGCTGATGGGCCGCCGCCGCTATTTGCGCGATATCAATTCGGCCAATGCAACCGTTCGCGGTTTTGCCGAGCGAAATGCTATCAATGCCCCAATACAGGGCTCAGCCGCCGATATGATCAAAATTGCCATGATCAATATCCACAAAGAACTTAAGGCACAAAAGCTGGATACCCGCATGACCATGCAGGTACATGACGAGTTGGTGTTTGACGTTCCGAATCATGAAGTAGAGATCGTGAAACCGATCATTATGCATCACATGAAAAACGCTATCAAAACCGAGGTACCCATCATGGTTGAAATCGGCACTGGTTTGAACTGGCTTGAAGCGCACTAAGTCCTCAGACTTTAATGGGGATATCGGCCTTGTTTATCCCCATTTTATTTGCCCGCACATTTTCCTGATAAAACTATGAAAGCAAAAATCGCTTTAATATATTAAGCTCCATGACAAACCATTACAACGGAGGCACCGGTGAATAAAGCGTTACTTAAACTTAGCATAATATATCTTTGTGCTTTGTTTACATCTTCATCATCAAATGCCCAAACAGCTGTTATTAAAGGGACTGTTACCAACGGGCTTTCAAACATACCACTTCCGGGAGTTTCTGTAATGGTTATTAATCAATCATCCATCGGTACAATCACCGATTCACTCGGCAACTATAAGATTGTCTTAAAACCGGGAAATTTTGGCTTATCGTTTTCAAAAATCGGTTTTAAAAGCAAATCCTCGTTAGATATCCAGGTAAATAACGTTAAGGCTACTATTGTGGATATAGCACTTGATGAGGAGGTAGCCAGCCTTAATGAGGTAAAAATTACGGCAAGCAGCCGCCTCAACAAAACGCTTGAAAGCCCGGTATCATTACGTAGCATCGTCGTATCCGAAATTAAGCGAAACCCTGGCGGCAATCGTGATATCTCAAAAGTTATCCAATCGTTACCCGGTGTTTCGGCGCCGGTAAGTTTCCGTAATGATATTATTATAAGAGGGGAGCACCTAACGAAAACCGATTTTATCTCGACGGTGTAGAAATTCCTAACATCAACCACTTTGCCACACAGGGCTCATCCGGCGGACCAGTTGGCCTGATCAACGTAGATTTTGTGAAAGAGGTTAATTTTTATTCGGGGGCTTTTCCCTCAAACCGGGGCAATGCTTTAAGTTCTGTATTTGAGTTCAACCAAAAAAATGGCCGGTCGGATAGAATGGGGGCCACCCTTACCATCGGCTCGAGCGATTTTGGTGCTACTATTGAAGGTCCGCTGGGTTCAAAAACCACCTATCTGGCATCGTACCGTTACTCATACCTGCAAGGTTTATTTAAATTACTTAAACTGCCTTTTTTACCATCATACCAGGATTTTCAGTTTAAGGTTAAAACCAAATTCGACAACAAAAATGAGCTTACACTCATCGGCCTCGGCGCGCTCGATAAGTTTAAGCTCAACTTCGGCACCGATCCAACCGAAGAAAACCAGTACATTTTGGCAACAATCCCAACCAACGATCAGAAAAACTATTCAGTTGGTGCGGTTTATAAACACTTTGGGCAACATGGCTTTTCACAAGTGGTGATTAGTCGCAGTTATTTGGATAATGGAGCCCAAAAATTCAGGGATAATGACGAGAGTTTGGGCCAAACGCTCAATTACCGGTCGGCCGAGGCAGAGAACAAATTCAGGTTTGAGCATACCGAACAGGCGGGCAATTATCGTGTAAACTTCGGTACCGGCGAAGAAACGGCGTCTTACAGTACCAATACGTTTAACCTGCTACCCTTCGGCAACCATATTTACCAATCAAAGATTAATTTTTTTAAGTATAACCTGTTTGGCCAAATCAGCCGAATATTTTTTGACAATAAGCTATCACTCTCATTCGGTGCCAGGGCCGATGCCAACAACTATTCAAGCCGGATGAACAACCTGCTAAAAACCTTTTCGCCGCGCTTCTCTGCCTCCTATAACTTTACCGATCAGTTTAGCATCAATTTTAATACTGGCATTTATTACCAGTTGCCGGCCTATACTGTTATGGGCTATCGGGATAGCACTAATCGTTTGGTAAACCGGGATGTAAATTATATTGAAAACAAACAGCTGGTATTAGGTTTTGAGTATAATACGCTTAAAAACACCCGCTTTACGGTTGAAGGTTTTTATAAACATTACAAACATTATCCTGTTATTCGTCAATTGAATGATTCCATCCCGCTGGCTAATCTTGGTGCCGACTTTGGTGTTATTGGTAACGATGCGGTTGTTGGCGAAAGCAACGGCCGTAGTTATGGCGTGGAGTTTTTCGCACAGCAAAAGCTAAACAAAGGTTTTTATGGCATTTTCGCGCTTACACTTTTTAAAAGCGAGTTTCAGAACAAAAATGGCAACTATGTGCAATCATCCTGGAATAGTCGATATATTTTAAGCATGACCGCCGGCAAAATCCTTAAACGCAACTGGGAAATAGGTGCTAAATTCAGGTTTACAGGTGGCAGTCCGTACACGCCTTATGATCAGCAGCTATCGTCACTTAAAACAAATTACAGTACCTATCCGCAGGGAATTTTCAATTACACGCAATTGAACGGCCGGGTTTTAGATCCTTTTTACCAGCTTGACGCCCGGGTTGATAAAAAGTACTATTTTAAACATTACACGTTCAACGTTTACTTCGACATTCAAAATTTAACAGCTCATACCTATAAGGAACAACCGGTTGTAGTTGCGGTGAAAGATGCTTCAGGAAACCTTCAGGATCAGCCAGGCGACCCGTCGCACATTCAAACCAAATTGCTTAACCGCAAAGGCGGGAATGTGCAGCCGACACTTGGGGGTATTTTTGAGTTTTGATCAATTTAAAAAACTTCGCTCTCAAGGGTAAGCGCGGGGAAGAGCAAAGGCGGGGCTGTGTTTCTGTGTTAAAAAAACAAAGCATAGACACTCCGTTCCTCAGCTCTCAAGAGGGTAATCGCACTTTCCTGCACTTTTATCCTTAGTGTACCGGTTATAGCAATAATTCGTAAGCGCAGGTGCTTTCTCAATCCTTCCTTTTCCCTATCATTTTTACAACTATAACATCTTAACGATAATAAAATTTCAGCGCTTTTTATCTAAATTTTCCAAAACTATATTAATTCTCATAGGTTTCTCTTTTGGTAATCTTTGCTTAAATTGAGCCAATAAAACCTGAATGAAAATATACCATTTGAGTGCCGAGTGCTATCCCGTTGCTAAAGTTGGCGGGCTTGCCGATGTTGTTGGCGCATTGCCTAAGTACCAGAACCTTGCAGGTTTGCAGGCTGCGGTTGTTATGCCTTTTTACGATCGTAAGTTTACCCAGGAAAACGACTTTGAAATTGTGTTTGCTGCTGCAACCTTACTCGGTAATCGCCGACTTTTCTTCGAGATATTGAAAGAGAAAACAAACAAACTCGGTTTTGAACTTTATTTAGTAAAAATTCCTGGCTTGCTCGACAGGGAAAATATCTACAGTTACCCTGATGAGCGTGACCAGTTCATGGCTTTTCAATTGGCATTTTTAGATTGGATCAGTTATTCACAGCAAACGCCCGATTTGATCCATTGTCATGACCACCACGCCGGGTTAGTCCCGTTTTTACTTTATCATTCCAAGCTATATACAAGGCTGGCCAATACCCCAACCATATTTACCATACACAACGGCCAGTACCACGGCGCTTTCGGCTGGGACAGACTATCCTTATTACCTGAAATTGACCTGACCAAAACAGGCTTGCTTGACTGGGCCGGCGGGATCAATCCACTGGCGGCTGCGGTTAAATGCAGCTGGCGTTATACAACGGTGTCTCCAACTTATTTGGAGGAGCTTACTTATAACTCCAATGGTTTGGAGTACCTGTTTTACATTGAACGGGCAAAGGGCTACGGTATCATGAACGGCATCGACACCGAGGTTTGGAACCCGCAAACCGACCCAATGATCCCAACCAAATTTTCAACTAAAACATTGGCTAAAGGCAAAAGGGCTAATAAAGAAGCTATTTGCAAACGCTTTGAGCTCGATCCCGAAAAACCATTGTTTACTTTTATCGGCCGCCTGGTTGTTGAAAAAGGCGCAGATCTGCTGCCTGCCGCTATTGAACGCAGCCTGCTCGAAAACGAAGGCGAAGTAAACTTTGTAATATTAGGAGCCGGCGATAAGGAAAATGAACTGGCGCTGCTTCAGCTTAAAAATAAATATCCTGAGCATTGTAATGTTTTTATTGGTTATGACGAGTCATTGGCACACTTAATTTATGCGGGGGCCGATTTCCTGTTAATGCCGTCACGCGTAGAACCTTGCGGCCTTAACCAGTTGTATGCGCTGCGTTACGGCACCATGCCAATTGTACGTACCACCGGTGGATTGAAAGATTCTGTCATTGATTTTGGCGATGAGGGAGGCTACGGGATCCGCTTTGTACAGGCCAGCGTACAAGATATTTGCCACTCGGTTTTCAGGGCAAAACAACTTTACCAGGATAGCGCAAAAATGCAGCAGCTACGCAAGCAAATGATGGCCCTTGATTTTTCATGGGCACGCTCAACACAACAATACACTGAACTATACGAAAGCTTAAAACTAACTTTATGACATCCAAAGTAATCTCCATTGTGCTCGGTGGCGGCCAGGGCAGCCGTTTATCACCGCTTACCGCAACGCGGTCAAAGCCGGCAGTTCCAATTGCGGGTAAATATCGTTTGGTGGATATTCCCATTTCAAACTGTTTGCACTCGGGTATTACGCGTATTTATGTGTTGACGCAGTTTAACTCGGCATCCTTAAACAAGCACATCAAAAACACTTATCATTTCAGCAGCTTTAGCGATGCTTTTGTTGATATTCTTGCGGCAGAGCAAACGCCGTCAAGCGTGGCCTGGTTCCAGGGTACGGCCGATGCTGTTAGGCAAAGCTTACACCATTTGGCGGTGCATGAGTTTGAGTATGTGCTGATCCTGTCGGGCGATCAATTGTACCAGATGGATTTTGAAGATATGATCAACCATCATATCGAAACCAATGCCGAAATTTCGATAGCTACCATCCCTGTTGATGCAGCTGACGTTCCGGGCTTCGGGATCCTGAAAACTGACGAAAACAACATGATCACCTCATTTATCGAAAAACCCAAAAGCAATTTCGAAAGCTGGGCGTCAGAGGTTAGTCCGGAGATGGAAGCTGAAGGCCGTGTATACCTGGCGTCAATGGGTATCTACATCTTTAATCGCAAATTGTTATATGAATTGCTTGAAGGCAACGAGCGTACCGACTTTGGTAAAGAGATCATCCCACAATCAATTGAAGGCCATCGCGTAGCCAGCTATCAATATGAAGGCTACTGGACAGATATTGGTACTATCCCTTCATTTTTTGAGGCCAACCTGGGTTTAACTGATAACATCCCCAAGTTTAACCTGTTTGATAAAAACCCGATCTATACCCGTGCGCGCATGTTGCCTCCGTCAAAAATATCAGGCACGCTGATGGAAAAATCTATTGTTGCCGACGGTTGTATTATCAATGCCAAACAGATCATCCATTCTATAATAGGGATCCGCACCCGCATTGGTGTTAATACCATTATCGAAAACTGTTACGTAATGGGCAGCGACAATTATCAAACTCTTGAGGAGATTGCCGAATGCAAAGAAAGCGGTTCGCCAATTATGGGCATCGGCGATAATTGCCATATTCAAAACGCCATTATTGATAAAAATACATACATCGGTAACAATGTAACCATTAACTGCGGCGAGAAGCTTGAAGACGGCGATTACGGCACTCATACCGTGCAGGACGGTATTGTGGTAGTTAAGAAGCGCGCTATAATACCAAGCGGTACGGTTATTTAATTAAAAAATAAAAAAACAAACCATAGTTAATTTGTTATAGATAGAACTAACCATCTAAAACATAATCAACTATGAAAAAGGCACTATGTATGATCGCTTTAGCAGCGATCTCGTTCAGCAGCGTTTTCGCTCATGGTACAATGGTTCGCCCGTCAAAAGGCATTATGCAAACTGATACAACCAAGAAGAAGAAAACGAGGAAAATGAAAAAAGATACCATCATGAAAAAAGACACTATGAAGATGAAAAGGAAATAAGTCTTTAGTCGGAAGCCGGAACTTTTAAGCCCGGTGGTATCAAACAGCAAAAGGCCCGGTAATACCGGGCCTTTTGCTGTTTGTACATCTCCTACCGTCATTGCGAGGCACGAAGCAATCGCGAACTATACAAAGGGATTTGCCTGCTAATAGGGGATTGCTTCGTGCCTCGCAATGACGATTATTTTATTTCTATCGATTCTACAACTCAATAGTTTCACCAATAGCCGGCAACTTCAAATTCAAACCTGCTTTGATAAACTTCTCTGTTACTTCATCCTTATCAATTTTGATAACCGGGAATGAGTCATAATGAATGCCAATGATGTTTTTACAATTGATAAACGCCGACGCTTTAATGGCATCATCCGCACCCATGGTATAATTATCACCTATAGGCAGAAATGCCCAGTCGAGATTTTCATCGGCCAGGAGTTTCATATCATAGGTAAGCGCAGTATCGCCTGCAAAATAGATCACTTTCCCTTCTGCATAAATTAAAAATCCGGCAGGATTACCGCCCGGCGAGCCATCGGGCAAGGTACTTGAATGTACCGCGTTTACCATTTTAACCCTACCAAAATCAAAGTTAAAACCGCCCCCTATGTTCATGCCATGCACATTTTCAATGCCTTTAGTACCAAGCCATCCGGCAATTTCGGCAATGCAAATTACCTTTGCACCGCTACTTTTAGCAATTTCCAGCAGATCCGCCACATGGTCGCCATGCCCATGCGATACCAGGATATAATCGGGTTGTAAGCTGTGAATGTCAATATCCTTTGCCAGTGGGTTAGGGTTTATAAATGGGTCGAAAAGCAATTTCTTTCCACCAGCTACAATCTCAAGGGCCGACTGGCCATAATAAGTAGTTTTCATAGAATGTTATTTTATGATCTGATCAAAAGTAAACAGTTATGTCAACGATTTGATTTAGTGGCAGAAAAGTTACACATAGGTGTTCAAACAGACAGAGAGAATTGCAAGTTTAAAGAAAATGTCATTTAGAGCGAGCCATGTTGACTTGTGCATTGGGCGAGGGGGAATCTCCTAAGTCTGTGAACCCGCCATGAATATTTTGTTATGAATGGCGTATACGATTTCTCTTCGCGCTGCCGCTGTTGCCCGCCCTCGCTCATCGAAATGACATTGTTAAGATGGGATGGGATAATTTTATTTACCAAACATATTACCCAGGCCTCCTAAGCCGCCAAACATGCTTTGGGTCATGGCAGCCATTTCGCTTTGGCTGATGTTTTCGGCTTGTTCAAGTGCCTTGTTCACCGCAACAACCAACAACTCTTCCAGTTCTTCTTTATCGGCATCGGCTAAAAAATCAGGATCGATCTGTACCGATTGGATCACTTTATTGGCATTTGCGTTCACAACTATTTTGCCGCCTTCGGCTGTGCCTGATACACTGATGGCATCAAGGCGTTTTTTCATTTCGCCAGCCTTTTGCTGGGCTTCCATTAATTTATCAAACATGATTTTTTAGTTTTTAGTAAGTGGTTAATTAGGTGAATGGTTGGAATACGGATAGAGGAAAAATGATCAATCGGTTTATTAAAACCACTCACCCAATAACTTCAATCAACCATTCCAAAAAAATTAATCGTCACTGGTATCGCCATTACCATTGTATGCACTTTTACGTACAATAGGCATGCCAGCAGCTTTAAACAAGTCATCGAGCTTTAATAAACTCCCGTTGGCCAGGTTGGTAAGCAATACTATGGTAATGTCGTGTTTCATATCCCGCAGGTAAATATGCCTGAACCCATGCCACCATCCGGTATGATAAATTACCTCCTCGCCCGGTGCTGTAAATGTACGCCAGCCGTAGCCGTAGTTGAAATGTCCGTGCACCATCGGGTTGCGTGGCACGTAGGCCGAATCAAGCGTAGCTGGTTTTAATAACAACCCCGCGCGCAAAGCACGATCAAAAAGGAACAGGTCACCAACCGTGCTGTAAATGCCTTTATCCCCTACGGGGCCATCCAAAAAGTTCTGCACTACCGAATAACGCCACTGGCCGCGGTCATGCCCCACAACATCAACCGGGATTTTATCATAAACCGCTTTTGAGTAAACATGGGTATGTGCCATACTGGCTGGTTTAAACACATTTTCCTGCATAAATTGGGCATAGCTCATTCCGCTCACTTTTTCAATGATGGAACCAAGCACCATAAAGTTGGAGTTGTTATACAGGAAGCGTTTATTCGGTTCATTGAAACGTGTTGGCTTATAATCGGCAATCATTTTCATAGCCTCGGCATTGGTAAGTCCTTTGCGCTGGTTCAGGTGATTTTTCCGGTAAATATCGTCGATAAAATATACATAATTCATCATACCCGAGCGGTGGGTAAGTAACAAGCGAATGGTTACACCATCGTAGGGAAAATCAGGGAAAAACTTTTTAACGTCATCGTCAAGCTTCAATTTGCCGCGTTCCATCAGCAGGAGGATGGCGGTTGATGTCATAGTTTTAGTTACCGAAGCCAGCTCAAACTGCGAACCGATTTTCAGGCTGTCGCGATGCAGGTAGTCGGCCCAGCCAATGGCTTTTTCATAAACTATTTTTCCTTTTTTTGCCACCAGCACATTACCGTTAAAACCGCGGGTACGGTGCAGCTCCTGCATTACGGCATCTATCTTTTTATCGGCATTTTTAGGATTGTAGGCCAGCAACGCGGTAGTATCAAGCGGCCTGGCGGCAACCTGCGACTGCGATTGGTCGTTATTTTTATTTTTGGATGAACAGGCTAACAGTAACACTGGGGCAGCAAACACTACCAGGCTTTTGTACACTAATCTCATAAATCAATTTATCTCACACTAAACGAATGCGAAAATTAGAAATTATACAGCAGGTATTGATTAAAGTTTTAAAATTTTCTGTTAGTTAGCACAATTAGTATGTTTAAGTATGGTTTTGTTGAAAAAAGGCTTGTTTATTATGGCCCTCGTGCTTAGCACAGGGTTGGCGCATGCTCAAAATACGGATGTCAATAGTATTATTAAGGAGGGTATCAAACTTAACAGCGAAAAAAATTATTCGGCGGCTATTGAAAAATACAAAGAGGCACTTACTGCCGAGCCAGATAATGCGCAGGCCAACTACCAGCTTGCCTTCAGCCTCAATGCATCGGGCAAGGGTGCGGAAGCGGTACCTTATCTCAACAAAGTGATAAAAACAGGTGGCGACCTAACAGGCCCTGCTTATGAATTAATGGGCAGCATTTATGATACTGCACATCAACCCCAACAGGCCATCGACGCTTATAAAGAGGGGATCAAATTGAAGCCGGGGTATCAGCCGCTGTATTTTAACCTGGGGATAGCCTATTTCCGCGCGCAAAAATATGCCGATGCCGAGCTGGCTGCCATTGAAGCCATTAAACTCGATCCTAAACATGCTAATAGCCAACGCTTATACGGGCTGGTAACTTTCCACCAAAACAAAAGGGTACCGGCATTGATGGGCCTGTGCAGCTTCCTGCTGCTCGACCCGGAAGGCCCGCGCGCCGACGAAGCTTATACCAACCTGCAAAGTTTACTAAAGGGAGGCGACCTGAAAGCAGGAAAAGCAGATCCGGAAACCCTGTTACTAAATAAAACCCTAAGCACCGCCGTTTCGGTTTCTGGCGGTCAGCTGGAAACCCAGTTGAAAAACATTTTTACGGCGGTTGGCAAACTTGGTGAAAAACCAGGCAGACAAACCTTCTTTTGGAATTACTATGCAGCTTTTTTTATAAGATGTCACAATCTCAAAGCTTTTCAACGGCGGTTAAATTAATTGGCTTAAGCGCCGATAAAACAACAGGAGCAAAGTGGCTGCAAAACAACGCAGACCAACGGAAGGCCCTGGAAGATTGGATGGCATCTGCCGAAAGAAAGTTTTAATTACAAATTTATCAACGATAAATCATGACTATGCCATATAGAAAATGATGATTTTATAATTTACATATCAATAATTGCGAAAGCCAAAGTTTTACTATTTTTGAGCACACAAAATTTAACGACATGAATTTTCCGGCTGAATTAAAATACACCAAAGACCACGAGTGGATTAAGGTTGAAGGCAATGTAGCTACCGTAGGCATCACCGAATTTGCTCAAAGCGAACTGGGCGACATTGTGTATGTTGATATTACTTCATTAGGTAAAGAGGTTGCTAAAGACGAAGTTTTTGGCACCGTTGAAGCAGTAAAAACAGTATCAGACCTGTTTATGCCTGTTGCCGGCACCGTAACCGAAGTTAACCCGGCATTAAATAACCAACCCGAACTGGTTAACAGCGACCCATATGGTGAAGGCTGGATGGTAAAGATCACTGTAGCTGACGCTGCCGATGCTGACTCACTTTTATCTGCCGGCGATTATAAAACGGTTATCGGCGTATAAGATGAAGCTGTTTTTAAAATATCATGGGCCCGCTATTTTGTGGGCCTTATTTGTTTTAATTATTTGCTCCGTACATCTTGATTCTGTTGATAAATCCCCGATGTTTTTTGAGGGTTTTGATAAGCTAACCCACTGCGGTTTATTTTTCACCCTTATTGTACTGGTTTGTTTTGGCGTTATCAGGCAACAAAAACCACGGCGGATTACGTATACAAGGGCATTCGTGATATGGGCAGCCAGCGTATTTTTCGGGGCGCTTATTGAAGTGCTGCAGGCATCTGTTTTTACCTGGCGCAGCGGCGACTGGAACGATCTTTTTTGCGATGTACTTGGAGCGTGTATGGGGATTTTTAGTGTAATGCTAACCGTTGAGGCAATTGGGAAAAAATGAAAAAAATAAACTGGTCATTTTATTGGGCGCGCTGCTGTTAACAGCCGGTTCATCATGCGGCATTTTCCATAAGGGTTGCGGCTGTCCGCATTTCGGGAAAATTAAATCTGCCGACTCCAGATGTGCAGATGTGCAAATGATGGCTTAGCCAGGTAAATCTATATCAGCAAAGCACATTTACTATTCAATTTGCGGGTGTTCAATTTTTTAAAGTGTAAACACTTGCAATTATTTTCAAAAAAACATCGCTGATAATCAGCCACTTGATTTCAATGACTATTAGCAAAGTATCAAACATGAACACATCATCATTGATAATCAGCGACTTGTATTTTTCAGAGATTGAACGTTGAACACCCGCTTTTTAAAAATTGAACACTGACATAATCGTGTCAGTGAAGCATTGTCAATACTATTTAAACCTGTTTGCATATCCTAAATCTGCCTGTCTGTCCCCCCTGTATACGTACAAACTTCATACTAAAGTCATTTGTACAACTGCCTATTTAAAATCTGCACATCATAGCAAATCTTATTTGGATTTAATATAAATAAGCTTACATTTGCTACGTTATATATTATAAATGATGAAGCTGTCACAACTGGAAGTAGGCGAAACTGGTATTGTAAAGGAATTTACCGATCTTGAAATGTCAGTAAAACTGATGGAGATGGGCTGTTTACCCGGCGAAGAGGTCCGCATTTCGCGTATCGCTCCACTTGGCGATCCTATTGCCATCAACGTATCTGGCTACCAGCTTAGCTTACGTAGGTTTGAAGCATCCACCATCATTTTGCAGTAGTTTGTAAGCGTTGAAAACCAATATAAGAGTTGCACTTGTAGGAAATCCAAATACCGGTAAATCAACTCTCTTTAATATATTAACCGGGTTAAATCAAAAAATCGGAAACTTTCCGGGGGTTACTGTTGATAAAAAAACAGGCTTTTGTACCCTGCCTGACGGCCGCATGGCCGAAATAATTGACCTTCCGGGTACTTACAGCATCTATCCCAAAAGTAAAGACGAATCCATCGTATTTTCGGTACTGGCCGATAAATCAAAAGGCATGGTGCCCGATTTGGTTGTGGTGATCCTTGATGCATCCAATTTAAAACGCAACCTGCTGCTTTATACCCAGGTTGCGGATCTCAAGATCCCCGTAGTGGTGGCGCTCAACATGGTAGATGTGTCGGACAAGGCGGGCATCAAAATTAATATTGATCTTTTTGCCCAAAAACTGGGCGTTCCGGTAGTCCCTATTTCTGCCAGGAAAAATACAGGCATTGACAAGCTTAAAAGCACCATTGCTTTTGCCAACAGCGTGCCGCTGCAGCAGGATACTATTGATATCGAAAGCATCGCGCCGGGCATCATAGCGCAAATAAAAGGGGAGATGCAGGTTGAAAATCCATATATAGCCTTGCAACTTGCCCACCAGCACGAAACGCTAAGCTACCTTTCAGCAGCCGAGAGCGACCGGATTGAACAACTGGAGCAGGAGCATTCTTTCCACTCGCAAAAGGCACAGGCTACAGAAACCATCGCCCGGTACAACTTCATCAACGACCTGCTTTACGATACGGTTAAAAAAGCTGAAACGGCGCACGACGAAACCATAAGCAACAAGATAGATAAGATCCTTACCCATAAAGTATTTGGCTTTGTGATCTTCTTCGCCATCTTGCTGTTCATATTCCAGGCTATCTTTTCATGGTCGGCCTACCCGATGTCGCTCATCGAAGACCTGTTTATCTGGCTGCAGGCCGGCGCTGCTAAAATACTACCTGCCGGTCCGCTGAGCAGCCTCATCATAGATGGGGTATTAGCTGGCCTGAGTGGGGTATTGGTATTTATCCCGCAGATCGCCATCCTGTTCGCGCTCATCTCCATTTTGGAAGATACAGGCTACATGTCGCGCGTTACTTTTATGATGGACAAGGTGATGCGCAAGGTAGGGCTTAACGGCAAATCAGTAGTACCCCTTATCGGCGGTTTTGCCTGCGCTGTACCGTCTATCATGAGTACCCGTACTATCGAAAACTGGAAAGACAGGATGATCACCATCATGGTTACACCCCTGGTGGCTTGTTCGGCCCGCCTGCCTGTTTATACCCTGCTTATCGCGTTGGTAGTGCCCAACCGCAACGTTTGGTGGGTCTTTAACCTGCAGGGACTGGCGCTTACAGCCATGTATGTGCTCAGCATCTTTTCGGCTGTTATTGTGGCTTTTGTGATGAAGTTTATCCTCAAAGCCCGCGAACGCGGTTACTTTATAATGGAGCTGCCCGTTTACCGCATGCCAAGGTGGAAAAACGTGATCTTTACCATGTATGACCGTTCAAAAACCTTCGTACTGCAGGCCGGTAAAGTGATCATTGCTGTTTCGGTGATCCTGTGGGTAATGAAATCATACGGCCCCGGCGACAGGTTTGCGCAGATAGATAAACAATACGCCCAGCCCCAATACACCAAAACCATGACGCCGGATAGCCTCACTAAAGTTATCGCATCCGAAAAACTGGAAAACTCATACGCCGGCGTATTTGGGCATGTTATTGAACCCGTTATTAAACCCCTTGGCTTCGATTGGAAGATAGGGATAGCACTCATCAGCTCCTTTGCTGCCCGCGAGGTATTTGTGGGCACCATGGCCACCATTTACAGCGTGGAGGGCGATGCCGATAAGATGCAATCGGTTCAGCAAAAAATGCACGAGGCTAAAAATCCGCAAACCGGAGGGCCGGTGTTTACCTTAGCGGTGGCTTTCTCCCTCATGATGTTTTATGCCTTCGCCATGCAATGTGCCAGTACAGTGGCCGTTGTTTACCGCGAAACCAAAGACTGGCGCTGGCCCGCTGCCCAGTTTGCCTATATGACCGCGCTGGCTTATACGGCGAGCTTTATCGTATACCATTGGCTCAAGTAGCTTTTTAAGATTTATTGACTATTTTCCATCAAATTAAATACTGCTGAATTATCAATTTCAATATTATTTCTATCTATGGAATTAATGTCAAAGTTGATGGTGTTCAATACGAAATCTGCAAACTCATCTTTCGGATGTTCTCCGTTTTGAGTGTTAAGTTTTCGATTAATTGAGCCCGTGAAAAGATCAACTATTTGAATAAAAAAATTTTGTTCTGAAGACACTGCCTGAAAATCCCCAAAATATAATCCATTTACTTTTTGTCCTTCAATTCGTTCTTTGATATTTTCGATTTTCAATTGGTCGCTTCCCGTTTCTTCTTCATCAATCCATACTTGTAATACTCTTGGCAAGGGAGCTCTTCCTGTATCATTTTCATGATTAATTCCTTTGATCAACAAATGATAAGTCAAATCCACAATCGCGGAATTCTTATTTGCTAAGCCTTTGTTATTAATAACAATGATTTTGAAGCCAACTTCTGGATGCAAACCAAGAAATTTTGCAAAAAATTCTTTATAACTTGCTATCTTATGTTTAGATATGTCTACAAAATGAAATTCATAGTTTATGTCATTAGCCTTTTTCCATTCGACAAGTTTACGTTTGGATTCATGTATAAAGTAACCGGACTTTAGTATCCAAAGAGACCCAACAGAAAGATAATCTTGGTTTTTGCCAGTTTCATCTATGTAAACTGAATACGTTCCAAGGCCTAATGGCTTATCATCAATTGCTTCCTGTCGGAATTGCCCCTCCAATACTCCTCTATGCTTTCTTATTTTTTCGTCCGCTTGAAATAACTTGTATTCATTTTGAATCTTCGCACGAACCCTTGAAAGGGAATTCATTTTAGTTAATTTCATAGCACAATCTTTTGTAATCATGCCATCATTAAAATTTTCAGGCTCAAATTCCGCCCAATACGCATAAGCTAAAGCTGTATCTGAATTCCGTGCTTCGGTGGAATTATTTAAAATCGAAGCTACGCGATCCTTAATATTTTCAATATTTCCGCTTACTACGTTGTTTATTAGTTCTTTTTTTCTTGTTCAATTCTTTTAAGCTTCGCAATTGCTTTTTCATCTAATTCTTCAGTTGATTCAATATTGAGATCAGAGTTAACTTGAGACGATGTTATTGTAGATTCCATTGTGACTTAGGTTTATTAATTGATAATCAACAATTAAATATAAATATTAAAAGAAAAAAAGAAATTCAATCTATCTCGAAATGGGATTGCAGCATTTAGTTATGGATAATCTTTTCTTGCATTTGTATTGAGGTAAAATTGGATAAAGCAAAGGTTTTAGAGAAATACCTTTGCTGCTCGAAGTCTTCAGACTACAGGCACAGCCATCTGAAGTCAGAGACGTTGGACAGCGTCAAACGAGTAACATCACGCGTTGACACATGAGCAACCCGCTACCTATTCAAACTCAAAATATCATGCACCGCATGCTCCGCTTTTTCATATTGAAATTTAAACCCACTATCCAGTAAACGCTTAGGCATTACCCAGCGGCTTTTTAATATCAGTTCGGTTTCGGTGCCGATTACCATGGCGCCGACTTCCAGCAGCCACTGAGGGGCAGGTAAACCGAAAGGCGCACCATAAGCCTTGCGGATAATCTGCATCATATCAGTATTCTTTGCGGCTTCAGGGGCAGTGCAATTAAATATGCCATTTAATTCGGGGTGGTCTAACAGCCATTGGGTGCTGCGGGCCACATCATGTTCATGCACCCAGGCTATGTATTGCTGCCCATCGCCTTGTTTACCGCCGAGGCCAAACCTAACCAGGTTAAGCAACCGCGGAAAAACACTGTCGCTTCGGCCTAAAACAATGCCCATGCGCAGGGCAATTTTACGGGTATGGGGCGTATCTGTTTTAAAGAAAGTGCTTTCCCAAATATTACAAACATCAATAGAAAAACCATAACCAATCTCTCCGGTATCCTCATCCTGTGGACGGTCTTCGGCATGGCGGTAAATGGTGGCAGAAGTCACATTGATCCAAACCTTTGGCGGGTTTTCCATCTTATGGATCACCCTGCCTAATAGTTCGGTAGGTACTACCCTTGAACGGATGATCTCCCGCTTGTTCTTTTCGGTGTAGCGGCAGTTTACATTTTTGCCGCACAGGTTGATTAGCATATCGGCACCGGCAAGGTGAACCGTCCATCCCCCTTCGGTTTCACCATCCCAAACAGCGGTATGTACGTTGCCATCAACAGGTTTTTGTTTGCGGGCCAGGATGATCACCTCGTCTGCCAAATCGCGGTAGTATTTGGCCAGCACGGTACCGAGATAACCGTTGCCGCCGGCCAGTACGATTTTTTTATAAGCTTTCATGATCAGTTAAGGTTTAAAATAAGTAATAATAAAACGATACGATAAGTTACCCAGGTAACGGTGAGTACCCAGCCAAGCCCAAGCAATTTGGTACGGCGGATATGTTCAAGGAGCATTAATCCCGCTACCGCCATAAAATACAGGGTGTAAATCAGCGGACCGAATTGAAAAAATGATTTACAACCAACCCGATCAGCAGTAATAAGCTGCCGGCAAAAGAGATGGTCATCATATTGCCGAGGTAGGTCCACAGGTTACGGCGGTCAAAGCTGCATATAGCTGCTCCCTGGAAAAGGATTTGGCCGCCGCAGATCAGGTACTCACGGTATGGGCTGCCTAAAGGAACAATCCCCGTAAGCAGATGTGCGTAAGCTGTTAAGATAAAACCGGTACAAAACCAGGTGAAAAGCAAATACAATAAACGATAATGCAGCTTAAACGTAGGCTGGTATTCGAAGCCGGTTTCGGCAGCAGGGATAATTACCCTCCTGTTGTATGATATAAAAGCATAAACCTTGCTCATGAGCCAGATGAATGGTTTAAAAGCAAATAAGGGAGTAAATACAGGCCAGGTATTGGCAATTATTTTGAAAAGGCTTTTAACGCCGTAGGTAACCTCGCCGCTTTTTAGGTTAATTAAGGCTATTTCGTTAACAGCCCGTTGCCTGTCATAAACAGGGCAGGTACCCGCATGTGCTTCCTGGTACGCAGCGCGGCCGGTAGGATCAAGCATCCCTGTTTTTACAAAGGCACCGGTATAAGCACGGCACATCGGGCATTCTGCATCAAACAGGATCATGTGGTTTTTGAGCGTTTTCATAACTTTCAGTGTTTTCTGAAACAAATATACAATATATTTTAAACTTTCAATAAATACTGAAAATTAAAGTTAAAACAACTCATTGTATTAACTCACCCCCGACATCGCTGCGCTTGTCACCCCTCTCTACGCAAGCGTAAAGAGGGGTTTTTCTTTTTTCCCTGCCCTCTTTCCGCCGAAGGCGAAGAGAGGGTGGTCCAGCGTAGGGCAGACCGGGTGAGTTAACTATGCGCGATGCAAATAATTTGAGAAAACTCAATCCCCCACTTGCAAAATCAAATCTTATATTTAACTTTGAACAACAAAGTACTTTTGATGAAAGAACAAGATATTCATGCAGAGTTAAGTTCCATCCGCGACCTGATGGAGCGTTCGGCCAAGTTTATTTCGCTTAGCGGCCTTTCGGGTGTGATGGCGGGCATCTATGCCTTCGCCGGTGCCGGCATAGGATACAGTTTGCTGCAGGGCGAGTATACTACCCTCAGGGAGGGCCATACTTACAATGAAGAATTGCTGATCATAAAATTATTTATCGTGGCAATTGCGGTGCTTGTATTGTCTATTGGCACGGGGATCTGGTTATCGGTACGCAAGGCTAAAAAAATGGTCAGCCATTTTGGAGCGCCGGCAGCAAACGCCTGCTCATTAATATGGCAATCCCACTGGTAAGCGGCGGTTTATTTACTCTTATACTTGTTTATCGCGGTTATTATGGTGTTGTGGCCCCTGCTACATTGATATTTTATGGCATGTCGTTAGTTGCAGGCAGTCATTATACATATTCGGGTATTAGGAGCTTGGGGATATTGGAGATTTTATTAGGTTTGCTGTGTGCCATAATGCCGGGCTACGGCTTAATTTTTGGAGTGTGGGTTTCGGTCTGCTCCACATTATTTATGGTACAGTAATGCATTTTAGATACGATAAGTGAAGATATCATTAGATCAGTTTGATAAAGCCTTTGAAAACCGCATCCGCCTGCAAATCATGAGCGTATTGGTTGCCAATGAAAGTTACGACTTTAACTCGCTTAAAGAATTGCTTAACCTTACCGACGGTAACCTGGCATCGCACCTGAAAGCGCTGGAGAAGGAAGAATACATCCAGGTGGAGAAAACTTTCATCGGCCGCAAACCCAATACACGTTACCTGGCATCCGAAAAAGGCCGGGCCGCCTTCAAATTGCACCTCCTTGCCCTCGAAAATTTGATCAAACAACAAAAACTGTAATTTTTTTTATCTATAAACTTTGAAATACAAAGTACTTTTAATTTATAAAATATGAAAAACCTTAAAGCAATTTTATTTGAAGATAGTGTTGTTAAACTTGGCCTAATCCTAATCACTATATCTGCCGGATTCTTCCTTATGGAGGGGTCCGGCCTTTTTGAACTTACCGAAGGAACTGCTTTTGGTGCTTTTTGCTTCAATTACTCCGCCTCACTTGTGTTTTTCTTTGTGGTGATATATAAAGGATTCAGACGCTTACATTATTGGGTGCTCCTCCTGGCACTTTGGTTCATCAGCGCGTTCGCACTTAACCTGAGCATCCCTGTTTTCAACACTTCGGTTACCTGGCTGTCGGTTGTTATCTGTATCTCCACAATCAGCATTATACTTTCTGTATTTATGAATGAGCTCAGTTCAAAAATGAAACACGTGGTGACATTTTTCCTGGGGATGGCTTTCCTGCTTTTTATTTACTACAGCGTATATCTTACCTCCATGTATCTCATCGGCATTTTTGCAGCTATCGCGCTGGGGCTTTCGCTGCATGTTTTTGTGCCGATGGGTTTGGCTATAGTAACGTTTATCACCGTTAAAAAAACAGTAAGGGGCAGCAAGTCCTTAAAAATGGCGCTTGGGGCCGGCCTCTTAGTACCCGTCATCGCATGCAGCATATTTATATGGCAATGGAAAAGTATCAATAACCAGGTTAACCTTTCTATCAATCACAATACACTGTCTGAAGGCAAGCTGCCAACCTGGGTAGTTATCAGCCAAACTATTCCTAAAAGCACCATAGCACAACGAATCATTAAAGCCGGCATTGTGTACACAACCGCAAACCTTAACGACAGTTGGTTTTGGGGCGGCTGGCGTAAAGCATCATTTGATGAACCCAAGCAGCATGATCCTTTTATAGTGATAGCAAGCCTGTTTGGCGGCGACTTAAACCTTGACGAAGCCGAGCGCATAAAAATATTGGAAGCCATGTATGATTCACGGCACCAGGCACAGGAGCGGCTTTGGAGCGGGGATAAGCTAAAAACGGCTAACGTGATCACCAATGTTAAAATCTTTCCGGAATACCGCTTAGCCTATACCGAAAAAACACTAACCGTACATAACACCGAAAAAGGAGGAGTACGGGCCTGGGCGGGCAAACAAGAAGCCATTTATACATTCCATGTTCCGGAGGGTTCGGTTGTTAGTTCTTTATCATTATGGATAGACGGTAAAGAACAGCAATCAAGATTAACCACTAAAGGTAAAGCCGAATCGGCTTATCGTGAGATTGTGGGTGTTGAACAGCATGACCCATCGGTAATTCACTGGCAGGAGGGCAATACAGTAACGGCACGAATTTTTCCATGTACGCCCGAAGAAAACCGCAAATTCAGGGTGGGGATCACCAGTCCGCTGCGCAAGCAAGGTGATATGCTTACCTATGAAAGCAGTTATTTCGATGGCCCATCGCCCGAAGACGCAACCGAAGCCATCCAGGTATCTTTTTCGAAGAAGCCCGCAGGCCTCAACATGCCAAACTTTGATGAGATCAGCGAGGGCGTTTACACTGCCGACCGGCCTTATCAACCGGATGAACAGATCACGTTTAAAGCCCCGCCGCTTGCCGATATGCCGTTCGCATTTGCAGGTAAAGGCTATCAGCTGAAAGATTATGTGCCTCAAACCACAAACTTTAACCCTGAAGCCGTCTACCTCGACCTTAATGCAAGCTGGTCGGCCAGCGAACTGGACGAGCTTTGGCCGGCCATCAAAACCAAAAAAGTTTACTATTACGATGGCAAGCTGGAAACATTAACTGAAGATAACCTCGGAAGCGTTTACAGCAGGATGGGCAAACTCAACTTCAGTATATTCCCGGTTAATGAGATCAAACACCCCGAAAGTTCATTGCTGATTACCAAATGCGCCGAAACCTCTCCTAACCTGCGCGATCTTGACGAATCGGAGTTTGGCAAAGCGTTAACCAGCTATCTGCCGGGTGCAAAACAATTGCAGTTATACAATATCGGCACCAACCTAACGCCTTATTTAAAGGCATTGAAAGAGATGCGGGTATTTACTTATAATGAGGGTGATATGGCAATGCTGCAAAGCAGGCTTGCGAAAAATGAATTTAGCCATTCGCAGGAAGATTCAACCCATGTTGTGCTCGCTCAATCGGGCTTAGTTATTGAACAAACTGGCGATACTTTAAAAGCAGGCAATGCGCCTGACCACCTGCTGCGCCTGTTTGCTTATAACGATATTATGAAAAAGGTTGGTCCGCATTATTTTGATAAAACCTATGTGCAGCCGGATATTATCGATGAGGCTAACCAGGCTTTTATAGCCTCGCCTGTTTCGAGCCTTATTGTACTCGAAACTCAAAAAGATTATGAACGCTTCGGGATTGATGAAAATAAGAACAGCCTTCAAAACGCTTCTGCAAAATCATCGGGCGCAGTACCCGAACCCAGTGAGTGGTTGTTGATCCTGGTTGTAATAGCGGTGATAAATTTCTTAGTATACAAGAGCAAGCATGTTCAGCCGGAGCTATAATTTGCAGGAGCATATCTCATTTAAATTAACCGGCAGCAGGCTAATCACCAGTAGTTGCTGGTTAATATACATTGGCATTGCAGCGAGGTTAGGTATCATTTATTTTAAGTGGGATGCCAATATGGTGCTTGGCCTGGCGCTGCTGCCTTATATCTGCAAGGTAAAGCGCGGGGGCCTTTCACTAAGGCACCTCGTCCCGGCCATTGTTTTTACGACAGTTGCTGTTTGTTTTCCGGTTAAAACAAATTTGTTCCTGGCCTTGCTGTTTTCTGCACTGCTTTTCTTTGAGAACTTAAAAGGAAAAATAAGCCTGGCATTGTTCCTGTTGTTATTGCTCATTTCGCCGGCATTTGAGTATATCAGCAATACTTTTAGTTTCCCTTTAAGAATTTGGCTCAGTGAAGTAGCAGCCTCTCTGTTTGCAAGTATGGGAATGGAAGCCAACGCTGCAGGCAACATCATCCGGTTTAAAGGTTTCGAATTTTCTGTGGACCAGGCTTGCGCAGGTTTGCATATGCTTGCCACCTCGTTCATGATCTGCCTGTTTATAATAGCTCATTACCAGCGGCAGGCGGCAAAGCAACTGCACCTGGTGTGGATCTTGTTTTTGTTGGTGTTTACTTTTGCGTTAAACATCCTGTGCAACCTTTGCCGTATCCTGCTGCTGGTTTTTTTAAAATACCGGCGGGTACAACGATGCATGACCTGACCGGGATTATCTGCCTGCTCATTTACGTGGTATTGCCTTTATTGTTCCTTTCTTCTTTCGTATTGAAACGAACCGAAAAACCATACATCGACCCGCGGTTTTATAAAACCATCAGGCTGGCGCCGGATGAACTGCGCTTTCCGCTGATACACCTTGTATTGGCCGTTGCGTTAGTTGTAATAACTATAAACATCAAATCGATAGATGACCTGGAGGACAAAAGCGTAAGTAACGTATCCTTACGCGGTTATAAAAAATCGGTATTGGAAAGCGGGGTAATTAAATTTGAAAATACCGGTGCGCTGGTTTATGTGAAACCCTCTCGATTTTATTGCCCCGAACATGACCCCATGATTTGCTGGCAGGGAAGCGGCTATGTTTTCAGTAACATAAAAAAAGAGCTTATAGCCGGTCGGCAGGTTTATTTAGGAGTGCTTACCAAGGCAAAGGATAAGATTTATGCTGCCTGGTGGTTTGATAATGGTAACATGAAATCAATCAATGAGTTTGAATGGCGATGGGCAGCAGCAAAAGGAGCCAAGCCGTTTTACCTGGTAAACGTTAACGCAGCTACAGAGACAGCATTGTTAAAGGCGGTGAAAAATCTGCCGGCTATTAAGCAATGATACTTGTCGCCTTTCCGAATAACAATAGGGGAAATTTTCGGAAAGAACCATGATGACGTATAAGAAGCTGTTTAAGAATGAAGAATATTAATTGCCGTTGGTTTTAACCAACGGATTAAGAGCCGAAAACTCCTGGCTTTAGCCTAATTATGCAAGCGGATTTGGGCTGAAGCCCTCTTGTTGTGAATGCTTTATTCCGTTGGTTAAAACCAACGGCAATGAAGTTTTATCTACCTGTAAACGATATTCGTCAAATTTAAACAGGTTCTAAGATACATAGCGATGGTGTGCGTTGCCGCGTTAGTGATAGGAGCGGATACCGGCCTTGTGGCTAATGCCCGTGTAGTATGAGTGGATAGCACGGGCCGCAGGCAACGCCCATATTTATAAATCGACCAAAAAACCAACTTAAGATCAAGCCATTATAAAGAACTTGCTTAAAAATGAGAAAAATTGTAGGGATGCATAATTGCGTCTCCTGAAGGACAAGCCGATTTCAAAAGCACCTCAGCTGCCGTAAATTGCAAGTGTGAGATGCAATTATGCGTCTCTACATTCAAAAACTATCGTTTTAACAGCCTATAATAAACACAAACAACTTCCATAATTTTCTTATTACTTTTACAAAAACCAATAGGTTATTCATGAGTAATACCTTTAACCGACCAATCCGTGTTTTAGTTGCCAAAGTAGGGCTCGATGGCCATGACCGCGGCGCGCGCATTATTGCCACTTCGCTGCGCGATGCAGGTATGGAAGTTATTTATACCGGGCTACGCCAAACCCCCGAAATGGTGGTAAACACCGCCCTGCAGGAGGATGTTGACGCCATTGGCATTTCTATACTTTCGGGTGCGCACATGACGGTATTTCCGCGCATCATTAATCTCATTAAAGAGAAAAAATGGATGATGTTTTGGTTACTGGCGGTGGTATTATTCCGCATGAAGATATGCTCGAGTTGCAAAAACTGGGCGTTGGCGAGCTTTTTCCGCCCGGCACCAGTACGCAGGATATTGTAAAATATATAACCGGTTGGGTACATGAACACCGCAATTTCTAATACCTATGGAATTTCAAAATTTACTGATAGCAAACAAGGGCCGCGTTCAACAAATCACCATTAACCGCGAAAGCAAACTGAACGCTCTTAATAAAGATACGCTGGCCGAACTGCATAGCGCTTTTACTGAAGCTTTCCAAAATCCGGAGGTAGGTGGTATCATCATTACCGGAGCCGGACCAAAAGCATTTGTTGCCGGGGCTGATATCAGTGAGTTTGCAGCGCTGAATATTGAAGGAGGCGCACAGCTTTCGCGTACTGGCCACAGCGCAGTTTTTGATTTAATAGCTAACGGCAGCAAGCCTGTAATAGCAGCGGTAAATGGGTTTGCTTTGGGCGGAGGGCTCGAACTGGCCATGGCTTGCCACATCCGCATAGCATCTGACAATGCTAAAATGGGCCTGCCTGAAGTTACTTTGGGACTGATTCCTGGTTATGGTGGTACACAGCGCCTTACCCAACTGGTTGGTAAAGGCAAAGCGATGGAAATGATCCTGACCGCAGATATGATCACCGCGGGTGATGCCCTGCAATATGGCCTGGTTACCCACGTAGTTAACCCCGAAGAACTATTAACTAAAGCCGAAGAGATCCTGAATAAAATATTATCCCGTGCCCCTTTAGCCCTCGCGGCAGCCATCCGCAGTATCAATGCCGCTTATACCGATGGTATTAATGGCTATGAAACTGAAATAACCGAGTTTGGCAAATGCTTCGGCACAAAAGATTTTAAAGAAGGCGTAGCAGCCTTTATGGAAAAACGGAAGGCTGAGTTTAAGGGAGAATAGAAGCTAAAAGCGGAATGCAGAAAGCTTAAAGCTATGCCGTTGTTGTCGTCACGGGTGTCCGGAACACAAAAAACATGTCATTGCGAGGAGGAACGACGAAGCAAATCGCATGCTATACAGGGCGGATATGCTTCCGTGCGATTGCCACGCTACGCTCGCAATGACATGATTTTTTTAAGGGGGCCAGCGGCGATTACTTTTTACCCCAACCGTCCTTCAATGTAACGGTGCGGTTAAACACCAGTTTATCATCAGTCGAGTTTTTATCTAAAGTAAAATAACCTTTACGCATAAACTGAACCGGCTTGCCTAACTCGGCATTAACTAAATCTGGTTCAATGTATACGGTTGATAATACATGCAGGCTGTTAGGGTTGATATAATCTTTAAAGTCGCCATCCTCATTTGAAGGGTCTTCAACCTGGAATAAACGGTCGTATAACCTCACCTCAGCAGTTTTGGCGTGTTCAACACTCACCCAGTGGATGGTGCCTTTTACATTAATGCCGCTGGTATCATGGCCCGATTTTGATTCGGGCAGGTAGCTGCAATGGATCTCGGTGATGTTACCATCGGCGTCTTTAACAATGCTTTCGCCTTTAATGATATAAGCATTTTTTAGGCGAACCATCAGCCCGATACCCAGGCGGAAGAATTTTTTGGCGCAACTTCCATAAAGTCCTCACGCTCTATCCACAACTCACGGCCAAATGGAATATCCCTGCCGCCATCGCCACCTTCAACTTCGGGGTTGTTTTCGCCATGCATTACTTCGGTTTCGCCTTCAGGATAATTATCCAGGATCAGCTTAACCGGATCAAGCACAGCCATACGGCGCCACGCGGTTTTGTTCAGGTCCTCGCGGATACAGAACTCCAGCAAGCCAACATCTATCATGTTTTCGCGTTTGGCAACGCCAATACGCTCGCAAAACTCACGGATAGAAGCAGGGGTATAACCACGGCGACGTAAACCACTGATGGTAGGCATACGCGGATCGTCCCAGCCATCAACATAGTTTTCGTTAACCAGTTGCAGCAATTTCCGCTTGCTCATTACCGTATAGTTCAGGTTTAAGCGGGCAAACTCGTACTGTTTTGACGGGAAAATATTCAGCTTTTCAATAAACCAATCGTACAATGGACGGTGAGGTACAAACTCCAGCGTACAGATAGAGTGCGTGATCTCTTCAATAGCATCCGATTGCCCGTGAGCAAAATCATACATGGGGTAAATACACCATTTATCGCCTGTACGATGGTGATGAGCGTGTTTAATACGGTACATCAATGGGTCGCGCAGGTGCATGTTGGGCGACGCGAGGTCAACCTTGGCACGCAGTACTTTCGCGCCGTCAGGATATTTGCCATCTTTCATATCGGCAAACAGCTGCAGGTTTTCCTCTACTGAGCGACTGCGGTATTGGTTTGGCGTGCCCGGTTCGGTAGGCGTACCTTTCTGGGCGGCTATTTCTTCGGCTGTGCTGTCATCAACATAGGCCAGGTTATTTTTGATCAGTTCAACGGCAAAGGCATACAGCTGATCGAAATAATCAGAAGCATAAAGCTCATTGGCCCAATCAAAGCCAAGCCATTTTACATCTTCCTTAATACTGTCAACATATTCAACATCCTCCTTAACAGGGTTGGTATCGTCAAAACGGAGGTTGGTAAGGCCATTGTATTTTTTTGCCAAACCAAAGTTAAGGCAAATTGACTTGGCATGACCAATATGCAGGTAACCATTAGGTTCGGGCGGGAAACGGGTAAGTACACGGTTGTCGTTTTTACCGGCAGCCAAATCTTCTTCAACAATTTCCTCTATAAAGTTCAGTGATCTTTCTTCGCTCATAAATTAGTATAGCAATATGAGCAAAAGTAACAAAATTTTAGGCGGCTGTGCGCATTATCATAGCATATTCGGTTGTGTATTATTGGCCAATCAAAACAGGAAGCCATGCCGGATTTATCGGTGCCCCACATGCCGTGTATCCAATGCAAGGAGATGGCCCTCGCAATCGGGTTTATAACATGGGCGTTGCCTGCGGCCCGGGCTTTCCGTTGCAAGTCCTCGCTTGGCCCCTACGCTCCCTCTCGTTCGCTGCGGGCTTTCCACTGCAATCCCTAACGCCGCCCGCGCACCCGGCCGGGAACAACAACAAACGGAGCCCACAATTAATCCAATAAGTACTTTTTAAAATATTTTAAAAAGATAGAATTTTAATATATACATCACACATAAATTATTAAATTACGCCCACCATTTAAACCAGCATGAAACTTGGTACGGAGGACAAAAAACAAACAATTTAAACCCGGAACAGCTTCATCAACCAAACAACCAACCGATGAAAATTACATCATTTGAAGAGTACAAAAAAGTTTACCAGCAAAGTGTTGAGCAGCCCGAGCAGTTTTGGGCCGGCATTGCCGATAATTTTTTATGGCAAAAAAAGTGGGACACCGTACTGGACTGGAACTTTAAGGAGCCTAAGATCAAATGGTTCCAGGGTGCAAAACTCAATATAACCGAAAACTGTCTCGACCGTCACCTCGAAACCCTTGGTGATAAACCGGCCATCATCTGGGAACCTAACGACCCGGAAGAGGATCACCGCATTTTAACATACCGCCAGTTGCATGATAAGGTTTGCCAGTTTGCCAACGTACTTAAAAACAACGGTGCAAAAAAAGGTGATCGTGTTTGTATTTATATGCCCATGATCCCCGAGCTGGCTATTGCTGTTTTGGCTTGTGCGCGTATCGGTGCTATCCACTCGGTAGTGTTTGGTGGTTTTTCTGCACAGTCCATTGCCGATAGGATCAACGATGCCGAGTGTAACATCGTGATCACCTGCGATGGCGGTAAACGCGGCAACAAAGAAGTACCGCTTAAAACTGTGATTGATGATGCGTTGGTACAATGCCGCTCGGTTAAAAAAGTTATTGTGCTTACCCGCAGCCGCACGCCGGTATCCATGATCAAAGGCCGCGATGTTTGGTGGGAAGATGAGATCAAAAAAGTGGAAACACAAGGTAACCCAAGCTGCCCTGCCGAGGTAATGGATGCCGAAGATATGCTCTTCATCCTGTACACATCTGGCTCAACGGGTAAACCCAAAGGGGTGGTACATACCTGCGGCGGCTATATGGTTTATACAGGTTATACTTTTGCCAACGTATTCCAGTACAACCAGGGCGAGGTATATTTCTGTACTGCCGATATTGGCTGGATCACCGGTCACTCTTATATCGTATATGGCCCGCTTTCGCAGGGGGCTACCACGCTGATGTTCGAAGGGATCCCAACTTATCCTGATTGTGGTCGTTTCTGGGAGATTGTAGATAAATTCAAAGTAAACATATTATATACCGCGCCAACAGCTATCCGCTCGTTGATGAGTTTTGGGCTGGACAATGTAAATAATAAAGACCTGAGCTCACTCAAAAAATTAGGCTCTGTAGGTGAGCCAATCAATGAAGAAGCATGGCATTGGTTTGATGACAATATCGGCAAAAACCGCTGCCCGATTGTTGACACCTGGTGGCAAACCGAAAATGGCGGTATCATGATTTCTCCTATCGCCGGTATTACCCCAACCAAACCGGGGTATGCCACCTTACCATTACCAGGCGTGCAACCCGTATTGGTTGACGAGAACGGTAAAGTGATTGAAGGCAACGGTGTAAGCGGCAACCTGTGTATCAAATTTCCGTGGCCGGGCATGCTGCGTACTACTTATGGCGATCATGAGCGCTGCCGCACCACTTACTTCGCCACTTACGAAAACATGTATTTCACCGGGGATGGCTGTCTGCGCGATGAGGATGGTTATTACCGCATTACCGGTCGCGTGGATGACGTATTGAACGTATCCGGTCACCGTATAGGCACTGCCGAAGTGGAGAATGCCATCAACATGCATAGCAGCGTAGTTGAATCGGCGGTGGTTGGCTATCCGCACGATATTAAAGGCCAGGGTGTTTATGCCTATGTGGTGAGCCCCGATAAGCATGGCGATGAGGACATTACCCGCAAGGATATCATCATGACGGTATCACGTATCATTGGCCCGATAGCCAAACCGGATAAGATCCAGTTTGTAACCGGCTTGCCAAAAACACGTTCGGGCAAGATCATGCGCCGCATTTTGCGCAAGATAGCCGAGGGGGATACCTCAAACCTGGGCGATACCAGTACTTTGCTTGATCCGGCAGTAGTTGACGAGATCAAGGCAGGGGCCTTATAATATTTAAGAAAAACTAATTCGCATTTTTTGTGAATGCGGCCCAAACATAAAACGGGATCCCGGCCATCAGCAGTAAAAAGCCGTAATACACAGCTTCCTGCCCGGCTCCCGCAATAGCCCAAAGCGCATAGGCAAAAGCCAGCATAGCCAGTGCTATAGCTCCGGCCCAGCCGCCCGCCTTTGGGCTTTTTCGTACCCGGATAACCAGGTAAGCCGCTGCCGATAACAAATAGGGAATCAAAACGCTCAACAGCGAAAGCAGCAGCAGAAATTTAAATTGTGTTACCAGACCTTTGGTATAATTCATGGCCATAAACAGCGATACCATGATACTGCTGATGATAATACCCATATAAGGTACACCCTTTTTATTAGTGCGGCTGAATATCGGCGGGAAAAGTTGATCTTTTGAAATGGCATAAGGCACTTGTCCTTGTAGCAATGTCCACCCGTTCAGTGAACCGAAAGCGGCGATGGCAATACCGGCGCTAACCCAGTAGCGGCGCTGCTGCCGTAGATGATCACCGCGGTATCGGCATAAGGCGTAAGTGATTTTTGCAGCTGCGCCGCCGGGATAATACCGATAACGCTTACACTCCCCAGTATATAGATAAAGGTGGTAATAAGCAGTCCCAGCATAGTTGCCCTGGCCACTGTTTTTTCGGGATTGGCCACGCTGCCAGATGGTACGGTGGCGCTTTCAATACCAATAAACGCAAACATGGTCATAGTAGCGGTTGCCTGCAGGGCGGTGACTATGCCTGTCCCGCTGGCGTTAAAAGGTTTAAAGTTTACCGCCTTAATGAAAAACAAACCGCCGATAGCTACCAGCAACAGTGGTAACACCTTTAAAATAGTGGTAACCAATTGCAGCTTGCCGCCGGTAACGACGCCCAATGTATTGATATAAGCTAATAACCAGATAGAACATAAACCGGTAATCACAGCAATAACACTGCTGCTTCCCAATATTGGAAAAAAGGTACTTAAGGCGCTCACAAACGAGATAGTAATGGCAGCGTTGGCACAGGCCACAGCAAGGTAGTATCCCCAGGCCACTAAAAATCCAATGAAATCGCCCAGCCCGTCGCGGGTGTAGGCATATGGGCCGCCGGTAGCATGGGGCAACAGCTTGCTCAGGTTGCTGAAAACCTTCGCTAAAAAGAACGAGCCTATTGCCGAGAACACCCAGCCCAGCAAACCAATACTCCCGAACGAAGCCATAGCCGCTGGCATCAGGAAAATGCCTGCACCAATCATATTGCCAATCACCAGCGAAGTACTGGTCCACAGGCCTAATTTGTTTTTTTCGGGATGTGTTTCGGGCATGGATCTTTTGTTTTGTTGAAAAGATAGGACTTTTTGGGATAATATGATATCCTTACATCCGGCCCATGTTATAATATTTAGTCTCTCAGGCAATAAAAATGAATCTTCCTAAACATTTACCTGCAAAATCGCTTTTATAGCAGGACATTGCCGTTTAATACCAATCCTGCATTTAGATAACCTGTTCGTCTCAAATGAAAAATAAAAAAAACGCGACCGGCGTGATGCTGGTACTGTGTGCCCTGCTTATAGTCAGTTTTAAAAACATCGGGAATAACACCGTCCCGCCAGCTAAGGATACTGCCACCAATGGCGGCTTATTCCTGCCCGGCAAATTTAAAGCGGTTGTGGTGGTGGATAGTTTGGAAGGCCGCGCACGTCACATCGCGGTGAACACCAATGGCGATATTTATGTAAAACTCCGCTTCCCCGATTCTATCGGCGGCAACGTTGCCCTGCGTGATACTAACGGCGATGGACGGGCAGACATCATTAAAAAGTTTGCCAATTATGAAGACAAAGGTCCCTATGGCACAGGCATGAGGGTACATAAAGGATACCTGTACTTCAGCTCGGAGGCAAATGTTTATCGAACCAAATTAAATCCGCAAACATTGGTACCCGATGCCCCGCTCGAATTGATTTTGCATGATGCTACCGCCCCGCATGAGCATGACGCTAAGCCATTGGCCTTTGATAATGCCGGGCACATGTACGTGGCATTTGGCGCGCCCTCAAACGCCTGCCAGGAGCAAAACAGGGTGCCCGGTTCAAAAGGGATCAAGGGCTGCCCCTTGCTGCAGCAATATGGGGGCATCTGGCAGTTTGATGAGGCTAAACCTAATCAAGTACAGACCGATGGTATCCGTTATGCCACAGGTATGCGCAGCGTTGTTGCTATGGACTGGAATACTGCCGACAATTGCCTGTATGTGGTAGCCCACGGTCGCGACGACCTGCGTCTGCAGTTCCCTAAAATATTCAGTGCCTGGCAAAGCGCGGTGCTGCCTGCTGAAGAGTTTATTAAAGTAAAAAGGGCACTGATGTAGGCTGGCCCTACTACTATTATGATCCCATTAAAAAGAAAAAACTTCTGAACCCCGAATATGGCGGCGATGGCATAAAAGCCGGCAACGGTGCTAAATACACCCAGCCCATTATGGCTTTCCCAGCGCACTGGGCCCCCAACGACCTGTTTTTTTATACCGGCGATCAGTTTCCGGCAAGATATAAAAACGGGGCTTTTATTGCCTTTCATGGTTCAACCAACAGATCGCCTTACCCACAGGCCGGCTTTTTTGTATGCTTTGTACCCTTTAAAAACGGCAAACCTTTTGGGCAATGGGAAGTTTTTGCCGATGGCTTTACCAGAAAAAACACGGTAGTAAGCGTAAGTGACGCGGCTTACCGGCCAATGGGGCTGGCCATGGGGCCCGATGGTTCCTTATACATCAGCGAAACAGAGGAAGGAAAGATCTGGAAAATTTCCTACACGGGTAACAAAGCCGGGTTTGGCAAGGCCGAACTTGCCAAAATGGAGCTCCGTAAAAAACTGCCGGGTTTCAGATTGCCCGATGTTTTAAAGAGCGATTTGCAAACCGGCATGCTCAAAGGCGGCGCTAAAATTTACAATACCTATTGTGCCAACTGCCATCAAAAAAATGGCCGCGGCGATGGTAATATGATCCCGCCGCTTAGCGGATCGGAATGGGTAACCGGTGGTAAATTTATGGAAAAAGACCTCGCTATAAGGGTACTGCTTAACGGTCTGGATGGGCCGATCAAAGTCAAAAACAGGCCTTACAACAGCGCCATGCCCAAGCATAACTTTTTAAGTGATGCTGATATCGCGTCGGTACTCACTTACATCCGCAATAACTTTGGTAATAACAGCAGCCTGGTTACTGCGGCTGAGGTAAAAAAGGTAAGGGCCGAGCTGGGTAAATAGGATTAAGCAGGCAACCCATTTCCATTTTTTAATATTAACCGGATATGCTATTTTTATAGCATGACCTTATCATTCAAACCAATAGCTTTTTGGCTGTTTATTTTAGGACCCTTAACCACCTGGGCTTTAGTACCGGCGGATACTTCCAGTAAAAAAATTTCTGTACCAATAACCGCACCTGGTTATCAGATCAGCGACTATGCATCCTATTTAAAAGAGGCTATCACCTGTTTCAGGCAAGACAGCATTGATAAAGGAATGATGTTGCTATCCAAAAGCATTAAAAACATCACTTTACAAAAAGATGTAACGCGGATCATGCCCTATCAGGGCTATGAAGTTTTTAGCCTTGTTAAGGATATTGCTGACAATAGCAATCTTTCGCCTGCGGAAAAACAGCTGGGGAAAGATTTTTTTAAACTGGTATTCACATCACAGCCCAGCGATAAAAATGCCGATAAAATTTTAGACGGCTTTTTAAAAAATGCTCCTAATACCGTTTTTGCTAAACGATTAAAATTACTTACCGCGTCATTTAAAGGAAAATCGGCTTTGGGCACTGAATTGAACCGGTTGCTAAAAGACAGTCCGGAATTGATTTCGGCCAACACAATGAAAGCAGAAATGCTGTTTGATGAACATAAATACCGGGAATGTATAACGTATTGTGATCAAATATTGGCGGTATGGCCACAGTATGCCCATGCATACCAGATGCGGGCTAAGTGCTATTATAATCTTGATGAGGTTGACAAGGCGATAGCTGATTACAACCAGGCCATTAAATTTTTTCCGGGCTATTTTGTACTTTATTATGACCGGGCCGACTGCCTGATCGATCTTGAAAAATATAAGGAAGCAGCAACTGATCTGCGATTGACATTACAGTTAAAGCCCAATTATAGTTGGACTTACTACAACCTCACCAGGTGCTACAAAAATATGGATATGCCTGATAGCGCCCTTTATTTTATCAATCTGCATATTAACCAAAATGCCGACGATGGTGACGGCTATAACCTGAAAGGCGATATTTATTGCGACAGAAACGAATACGAAACAGCAATCAGTCTTTACACACAGGCCATCAACCTGGAACCCGACCGACGGACTTTTTATGTTGATCGCGGCGACGCTTATTATTACGCAGATAAATTGGATGATGCCATAAAAGATCTCCAAAAAGCTATCAGCATTGATAAATCATATCCTTTTCCATACGACAGGATAGGTGATTGCTACTATCAGAAAAAGCAATATGAAACAGCCATAACTTATCATCAGAAAGCAGTAAAGGCCGACCCGACCTATAAATACGCCTATGTAGGGCTCAATTTAAGCTATACGCAATCGGGTAACTACCTGGCAGCTATTGATGCCGCCAAAAAAGCAATAGCTATTGACAGCACTTATGCCAATGCATTGGGGAACCTGGGGTGGTCATATTATTGCGCTGGTAAATTTGATGACTGTATAAAATACTCTTACAAGGCGCTGAAATACCAGGATGACGCCACTTACGCCATGTTTAATATAGCGCTAGCCACACTTGCAAAAGGCGAAACAGGCAAAGCGAAACAATTGTATACAGGTTTTATAAAAACCTGCAAAGAAAAGAAGTATGAGATAAGGGATGGTGCCACCGACGATTTACGGGAACTGATCAGGAAAAAGGTTTATGTAGCAGAATCAAAATTTATAATTGAACATATTTTTGAGCAAAAAGTAGAGTGATCAGAAAAATATTTTTTCCTGAAAACGTGTTAAAATCACCAAACCCGCACATTTTTTAAACAATTAAAAACCTACTTTAGAGTTTTTGTACTTATAAACTATTACTGAAAGTATTAATGATAAACAATTTTCCGCTTAAAAAGCTTGTGCTGGTAGCCGGGCTTTGCTTACCTGTATTCACTTATGCGCAGGAAGCTCCAAAAACTAAACCTAACTGGCAAAACCTTGATCTTAAAACCGATTCTGTATTTGGGATCAGTACCGAAAAAGCATACAACGAACTGTTAAAAGGCAAAAAACACGTTACCGTGCTGGTAGCCGTAATTGATGGGGGTATTGATGTGGACCATGAAGACCTTAAAAAGGTGATCTGGAACAACCCGCAAGAAACCGCCGCGAATAAAAAGGACGATGATAAAAACGGCTATGCCGATGACATGCACGGCTGGGATTTTATAGGATCGGCCAAAGGAGATGTACATTATGATAACCTGGAGCTAACCCGGCTGGTGCGGATCAACAACGCCCGCTTTGCCAACGTTGACAGTACCAAGCTTACCGGAAAAGACCTTGCCGATTTTAAAGCGTACAGCGCTATGAAAGCCGATATGGCTAAGCAGGTTGCCAAAGCACAGCAAACCTATACGGTGATCAATAAATTCAATACCCTGCTTGATGGGGTACTGACCAAGCTGGGCAACCAAAACCCAAGCCTTGATGATATCACCAAATTTGAGCCTAAAGATAATGGCGAGGCCTATGTTAAACGTGTATTGGTAAGCGCCCTGCCTTCGTTTAAAAATGTAGCCGAGTTCAGGGAGAAAGAGGTAAACGGCGGCTTAACTCACTTTAAAGAGCAGTTGGATTATCACCTCAACCTTAATTTCAATTCGAGGGATACCGTGGGCGATAACTATAACAATGCTAATGAGCGTTTTTACGGCAATAATGACGTAACCGGCCCGGATGCTGATCATGGCACCCACGTTGCCGGGATCATTGGCGCGATACGGGATAACAATCTTGGTGTTATGGGTGTGGCCAATGATGTAGCTATCATGTCGGTACGTACAGTACCTACCGGCGATGAACGCGATAAGGATGTAGCAAACGCTATTCGTTATGCTGCGGCTAACGGCGCTAAGGTCATCAACATGAGCTTCGGCAAAAGTTACTCGTACAATAAAAAAGCAGTTGATGATGCAGTAAAATTTGCGTTAAGCAAGGATGTGTTGCTGGTACATGCCGCGGGTAATGACAACAATAACACCGAAGTTGAACTGAACGTCCCTAACCGTATTTATGAAGATAAAAGCGGTGTAGCCGGTGCCTGGATAGAAGTTGGCGCGTCGGGCCCTAAAGACGATGAAACGCTGAAAGCGTCCTTCTCCAATTATGGCAAAACCAGTGTTGATGTGTTTGCACCGGGTGTGGCCATCAATTCAACCACACCAAAATCAGCCTATGCCGAGCATGATGGTACCAGCATGGCGGCACCGGTTGTAACCGGCCTGGCAGCGCTCATCCGTTCATATTATCCAAAATTAACGGCTGTACAGGTTAAGGAGATCATCATGAAATCAGTAGTGAAAATATCACATAATGTAGAGATTAAAGATGGGGAGACAAAAAAGAAGTTCCGTTTACCGATCTTTGTGTAACCGGTGGCGTTGTTAATGCTTATAACGCGCTTCAGCTGGCTGCCACTTATTAAGATCAACCGTTTTATGAAAAACATCATCCGCCTGATTCCGGTTTACACGTTTTTACTGGGCATATTTTTAGGTTTTACTACCTCTGCCCAAACAGTTGTAACAAAAGTATCAGGTGGATGGATAAAAGGTATCGAAGAAGGGCCAACCCTGGTATTTAAAGGCATCCCGTATGCTAAACCGCCGGTTGGCCCTTTGCGTTTTATGCCCCCTCAGCCAATGACGGCATGGAAAGACACGCTTTCATGCGAAAAATTTGGAAGCCCGGCATCGCAGGGCGGCGGCGCAGGCGGACTAAAAGGCAGCGAAGATTGTCTCACATTGAACGTATATACGCCTACAACAGCAAGGGACGCTAAGCTTCCGGTACTGGTATGGGTACATGGCGGCTCGCTTACAGGCGGCTCGGGTATGGGAATGAACGGCCACGCTTTTGCCGACGATGACAGCGTTGTTACTGTTACCATTAATTATCGCCTTGGTGTTTTCGGCTTTATGTATTTGGGCGATGTAAACAAAGCTTACCAATCATCTGGAAATAATGGCCTGCTCGATCTGATCATGGCGCTGAAATGGATCAGGCAAAATATTGCGGCGATGGGCGGTGATGCTTCGAAGGTTACCGTCATGGGCGAATCGGCAGGCGCAAAACTCACCAGTGCCCTGTTGGCAACACCACAATCCAAAGGCTATTTCAACCAGCAGATTTTAGAAAGCGGCGCCGTGCAATGCATCCGGGATTCTGCTACCGCTAAAGGCATCAGGCAGCGGTTAATGACCGAGCTGGGTGTTAGCAAACCCGCCGACCTCCTCAAAATCTCCGCCGAAAAATTTATAGCAGCACAGGCAAAGATCAGCAATGGGGCACAGGGCACCAACTATTTTGGCCCGGTGATAGATGGCGCGGTGATTTCGCAGGATCCATATCAATATATCCTCAAAAACAGAAATGATAAAGTACGCTTCCTCATCGGTACCAATAAGTTTGAAAGTAAAATGTTTATGAATTTTGACAAACGCCTCAACCACCCCGATAGCACGGTGCTATATGGTTGGTTTGGTGATAATTACCGTTATATTTTATCAAACTTTGAAAGCGAGGCTAAAAATGGCAATGCAGATAGCGCTGCCATAAAAGTACTCACCCAATACATGTACCAGATGCACAGCTACCGGCTGGCTAACACATTAGCGCAGGCAGGCAACCACGTTTGGATGTACCGTTTTGATTACAAGCGCGATGGTACCGGTGCAACCCATGCCGATGAATTAGGCTATGTTTGGTTTTTACCTAAACAACACAATTTTAACGATACAGAACTAAAACTGGCTAACCAAATACACCAAACCTGGGTAAACTTTATAAAAGGCAAAGCTCCGGGCCAGGTTAATGATAAGCAATGGCCTCATTTTGTAGCCGGCGAAAATAATATCATGGTTTTTGATACGGTTTCGGGACCAACGCAGCTTAACTACATTTACAACGACAGGGCCCATCCTTCTTCCTGCTTTGTGCTGAAATAGTTGTCTTAGCTATTCATAGTTTGTTAAGTCCACGCAATTGAAAAACGTGCAGGTTACGCTAAACCTACACGTTTAACAAATGAAACGGAGTACAAGCATTATAATCCGGGCTTTGTGTTTATTCGAGCGGCTGGCACTTGTAGCCATAATCTTTAAGGATGCCCACGACCGATTGCGGTGAAACCTCCGGGCCCTCTATCCTCAATACTTTATCACAATCTTCCAGGTCAAAATTTACACTGCTATTGGTAATATGTTTTTGAAGCAGGCCCACCAATTTTGCTGCCTGCGCCGGATCCTCAACATTTGTTTTAAAAACCTCGACCATTAAATTAATAGTTGTTTCCATTGCTGCGGTTGATTGATGTTATACATTCAAAAGGAAGACCTGCACCGGTTTCGGGTTAAAACCGGTAGCTGATCCCTGATTCGACGGTAAAGCCGGTCTTTTTTAACTCGGCCAGGTGAACGCGTTTGTTCAGGTCGTTAAATGGTGCCCAGTTAACTTTTTGATCTTTGTTGTACAAGTCAAGCTGTTGCACAAAATTGTAACCACCGCTTATTTGTACCGAAAAGTTTTTAGCCAGCTGGTAATTATAAAAAAGCGTGTTTTTATACTGCTGTACCTGTAAATAATTTGACCCTGTTTTTTTCGACAACCGGTATGAGCCCCCGCCAATGCCAAAGTCGCTGCTGAAACCAAGGATACTTTTATCGTTGAGCTGGTACTTTAATTTTTCGGAAACGGGCAGGGTGCCGCTAAGGCTCAGTTTTTCGCTGATCTGCCATTCTATCCCGATAACCGGCAGCAGTATCGTACCAAAAAACTGCCTTGAATAACCCACACCAACGGCGTAGGAAAAGCTTTTGGACTTACGGATCTTGAGCATGGCAAAGCCTGAATATAGCATGTCTTCGCCCGAAACATCTTTCAGGTCGGATGATAAGGTAGGGATTGCTGATACCAGCAGCGCGTACTTTGCAGAAAACGATTTTTGAAAAGTGATGGGTACCGAAATAGAATAAAAATCAGTACCACCGAATGATTTTCCTGTTTCGGATAAGGAAAGCCCGCTGTAACTAACGCCGGCAAGTAAAAAATCAAGCTTTCCGTCCCTGAAATTATTTATCAGCGGTACGTTGACCGAAGCATTCACTTGCCTGATGTTCATGTTTTTATTTTTAACGGTAAACGGCGAGTAGGAGTAACCGGCATCGAATGATCCGATTTTGGGCTTAAATACTGAATCGGCATTGGTTGCCGTTTTTTGCTGGGCGCCTGCAGTAAATTTAAACGAAATCAAAAAGATAACAAGATAGATCAGGAATGTTGCTTTCATAGCATTTGTGTTGTTAAGACGATTATTAAAATTTGTCTCTTAAACACGCCTGAAGCGTTTTACCCTCATTGCTGTTGATGATATTTTTTTAAAGTGGATTTGGATGGGTGGGGTGGGATAGTTCGGGCTATTTTTTATTAATAAACGGACGTCTTTCGGCCAGGGATATGGTTAAGCAATTGAAGCCCAGTTATGGAAAACGTTAAAGCACCACAACCTGTCAGCATAAGAAGAGATTAGTGCGAAAAATTGATTATTAGTTGTATTAGTTTATTACGGTCTTTTGCGCTCATAGCGGGATACACTGGTAAATAAACAAGATTGTCTAATGCTAATTCTTCAGGTTTGGGAACGCCGCCCGCCTCGCTCAACTTGATTAAGCTTGATGCTTTTTGCGAAGCATCAAAACCGTTATTACGCAAGTGTTTGATCAGTGCATCCGGATTATGGGTTTCAACAGGCATCACCCAGTAAGAATGCCTCTTGTTCTCAAAACCAATTTTATAATTATCGGGGATCTTTGATAAAATATCTTTGGCTAATTGGATCCTTTTAGTAATACTATTTTGATCAAAGTTAGCAAGTTTTTTTCGGAGCAGCCTTTGATTTGGAGTGGAAGGCTGATGCCGGATCTGTCTAAAAATATCGTTGCCGGGGAAGCCCTTTGTAAAGCCACCTAATACCTGTTCAAAGTCCTTTCCCAAAGCCATTACTAAATTATAAAACCCGGTATAAATAACTTTATTGGTGAGCAGTTTTACAAACAGCACTTTAAAAAGCTTTTTAAAATAGCCTGCAGTACTTTGTTGATGGTAGTGCCCATTTTGCGCAACAACCTCAGCGTACAACGCCGGGTCTTTTATTTTGATCATCGCCCCGCTAATAGCCGTATTGGTTTTAATAAAGCCAAAGCTAAACATCACTACGTCTGATGCGGGATTCCCGCTATATAAATTACCGGCATATGCTTGTGCGCAATCCTCAAATATAATGAGGTTATACTTTTTTGCTATGGCAACTATCGCTTCAATTTCCATGATACCGCCAAAAAGGTGAGTGATCAGTATGGCTTTGGTTGCAGGTGTAATTGCTGCTTCCACCTGGGCCGGGGACATATTTAAGGTATACTTATTAACCGGGATCGGAACAAGCGTTAATTCGTGCCAGTTAATTATGGCGAACATATCCGGGATATTAATATCAGTAACAATCATCTCGAAGCCCGGCGGAAAATTCAAAGCGTTTAATACCAGATCGATTCCAGTTCTCACCGAGAGGCAAACCATTTCGTTAGCGCATTGATCAACATCCGGCCCTGGTAAGCGAAAGCGATCAGTAAGGCAGTAATAAGCACCTTCAACCAAGTTCTTATAGCTGATATATAATTTACCTCTGGGTATCATGTTACATTTATATACGCGGCTATAATTATAATTGAAAGTAATGATATATTAGCGTATTGCCAAGACCATCCATGCGCCTGAAACAAAAACTACCTGTAACCTATCTGCTATTTACTTTTAACGGCCGCTTATCAAAAGGGGCTTTTTGGCTGGCTTCCCTGTTTTACTGGTGCACTTTTTACGTGTTGTACAACTTTTTATTGCTTGCTGGCGAAGGAGCTACGTTTATTCTATATCCTTTATTATTCTGGATCATTATAGCTACTTCTATTAAGCGCCTGCATGATCAGGGCTATTCAGGCTATTGGCTGTTTACTGTTTTAATACCCGTGCTTGGGCCATTATGGTTATTCTGGCGGTTAGGTTTCAAAAAAGGGGATTACACGACAAACCAATATGGTTCGGTACCCGGGTCGGCACCCGATTATTTGAAAAACGATGAAGGTAAAGAGATCCCCCACCTTAAAACCGATGAGCGTATTATTGACGATGTAACCCGGCTGAATCCCGTATTGGTTAGTAAAATTGCGCGTCCAACTTCGGTCGAAGAAATCTGCGAAATTGTTAAAAACGCTACCGGCGCTATCTCCGTAGGCGGTGGCCGTTTCAGCATGGGTGGACAAACAGCAAGCCCGCATAGTCTGCATATTGATATGCGCGGAATGAACAAGGTACTGGAGTTTTCCGCAACAGATAAACTCATCAAAGTACAGACGGGTATCCGCTGGTGCGATATTCAGCAATATATTGATGAGTATGACCTAAGCATCAAGATCATGCAAACCTATGCCAATTTCACGGTAGGCGGCGCATTGAGTGTTAATGCCCATGGGCGATACATGGGCATGGGGCCGGTTGTTTTATCAGTACGGTCAATTGATGTTGTGTTAGCCGATGGCTCGTTAGTACATGCTACTAAAACAGAAAACCCGGAAGTATTCTTTGGCGCAATTGGCGGTTATAATGGCATTGGCGTTATCGTTCAGGCTGAACTCGAGTTAGCCGATAACCTGGCCATTAAACGAATTGATAAAAAAATGAAAGTTGAAGAATATAAAGATTACTTCTTCAAAACCATACGCGATAATTCACAGGTAGTTTTCCATAATGGTGATATTTACCCTCCAAAATACACGCGTTTAAGAGCTGTAAGCTGGATAGAAACCACCGAAAAGCCGACAGTTAAAACCCGGCTGATGCCACTGAAAGAATCCTATCCGCTGGAACGGTATTTCCTGTGGGCGTTTACAGAAAGACCATTAGGCAAGCCTTACCGGGAGTTTATAATTGACCCTTTACTGTTCAGGGGCAAAAAGATCCACTGGCGCAACTACGAAGCCGGTTATGATGTTGCCGAACTGGAACCCAAATCACGAATCAACAGCACTTATGTATTATTGGAATACTTTGTTCCTGTTCAGCGCTTTGAGGAATTTGAACAAGCCATGGCCGAAATATTTATCCGTTTTAATGTTAACGTGCTTAATGTATCCATCAGACATGCCAAAGCCGACCCGGGCACCTACCTGGCATGGGCACGGGAAGAGGTATTTGCTTTTGTGGTTTATTACAAGCAACGCACAGATCCGGCATCTAAACATGCTGTTGCTGTATGGACCCGTGAGCTGGCTGATGCCGTAATTGCTGTAAACGGCGCTTATTATTTACCTTATCAGGTACATCCAACCGCGGCACAGTTTCATAAAGCATATCCTAACGCGCAAAAGTTATTCGACCTGAAAACCAAGCTTGATCCTGACTATAAATTCAGGAACATTTTTTGGGACACCTATTATCAACCATTAAAACCCACAAGCAATGGCTAATACATCCGAATTTAAAGCAGTATTTAACGATACCAAATGGAGCGACGATTTTTACCGCTTTTTGCAGGTGATATTTCATTTGTATCCCGAGGATAAATTCCATCAATTAATAAAAGAAGAAACCGCCATAGGCAAAACCGATGAGGAGATCTATAAATCAGTTCAAAGCAAATTGAAAGGCATTAAGCCATTCTTATCAGAACTGACTTATGCCTTGCCAGCGCTTAAAAAGCAAAAAAAGAAATAGTCAGGCAAACACTGGGGTTATTGGGCGATGTTAAACAGATCTCCGGTTATGGCGAGATCGGTTCTACCGGTCGTTATATTAGTCAGCTAAGAAAAGAAATCAAGGTCACCGGCCCGATATATCTTATTAATGATCTCGCGCCAACCAATTCGCCGGGAGACATTATGGAGCGGGGGCAGCTGGGCAAGGAGGGCAATTTTGTGGATATTAATGGCTATAACCCAATTAGTAGTTTAACTATTCCTGATGCAAGCCTGGACGTGGTTACGTGCTATATTGGTTTACACCACTGCCCGGTAGCGAAGCTGGATGGGTTTGTGGAATCGATATACCGAATCCTACGGCCCGGCGGCTCGTTTGTTATCCGCGACCATAATGTTAAAACGCCAGAAATGGCCACCTTTGTTTCTTTGGTGCATACGGTATTTAATGTGGGATTGAACGAAACCTGGGAGTTTGAAGCCAGAGATTTTAAAAACTTCAAGTCCGCAGATGAATGGGCAGCCATTATTGAGCAGGCGGGATTTAAAGATGCCGGTAAACGAATACTACAAGATAAAGATCCATCCGATAATACCTTAATGTTGTTTACCAAAATATAGGCATGAAAAGGCTAAGGATACTGACATTAATTGCGCTGCTACTGGCTATCATAACTTTTGTTGTTAAAAACAGGAAGCCATCCACTGTGCCTGCCGGGAAGGGTTTGTTGGTGGATAAAGCCTGGCTGTCAATTAATAAGCACCCGCTAACACCTCAGGCAGCCGTACGTCCGCCTGATCAAACTTTTCTGACCTACCCCGAATGGTTCCTGGTGTTTAGTCCGGCTGAACAGGCAGATTACTTTAAAACCCATACTTCAACCACCTTTCCATACCTGAAACATGTTGACCAGATGTGGGGTGGTTACGGTGTAATGTACGATCAGATTAAAGGAAATTTCCCTTTCAATACCGGCTACCATGTGATGATATGGGTAATAGCCGGCAGCACAACCGTTGAGTACGGTATCAAATCATTTTACGAGACCGTTATTGGCCGGGTGACCGATATCAGCCCCAACGAAGAAATGACCGCCGAAGATAAGTTTAATGCTGATTATGAATACAGCTATGTAAAATTTATTGAGGCGCTGCCATGGTACGAGTATGATTTTAACCATCAGCTTAAAATGTTGTGGAGCAGCGCCTCTTTCTCCGGTCCGCATTTGCTGCGTAAACTGGAGAGGCGCTATTATCTAACCACCGAACTATTGGTTAAAAGCGGCTATGGCTGGCTGATTGGCCTCGGCACCAAATCGGCTTATGAAACAGCCTCGTTGCAAACAGCAGTAGTGATGGATAGGCTACCCACAGGGTTGGATACAACCGGATTTGTGCATAATATAAAAGTATTGCCAAACGGTATGGTGCTGGCTAATTTACCCCGTTATGCTGAATTTAATACAGCGGTTAGTAAGCTGGCAAAAAATGGTGTTGGTTTTACTGAGATTGCCGGAAATGAAAGTGCTATTATGCTTACCGTTTTAACTGAAAAACCTTTAAATATAACCGCTAATTATAAAATACTATTTACTCAGCCAATCTTTACCAGGCCGGGCTTAAGCAGGGTTGCTTTAGTGACAACGGTGGGAAACCTTAGCTCGCTTGTAAGAACACTTAAACTAAAAGGAGTGACGATAGAGCATATTTATGATTATTAATTAATTCTTTCTACAACTTATGAAAGTTAACCTACTTATTATATTAATAGTATTTAGCCTCGAAAGTTGTTTAGGCCAAACTGATAAAAAGCTAATCAGTAACTGGAATACGCATCCAATTCCTACTAATCCGGACAGCCTCAGAAAATATGGTTTCTCTTTTCACGAATGGGCTGTCTATAAGAAAAACGATTCTGTTTTTGTGGTAGATAAGAAAGAACTTCCATCTCCTCAATTACCTTTTAAAATTAAAGTTAAAAAAGCTGATAGTCGTGACTTTGGAGGAAGGGCTTCAATCTTGAAAGTAGAAGATGGTTATTTAGTAGGCTTTTACAGAGGTGAATGGGGTGGTGCTCTATACTGGGTTTCAAGTGATGGTAAGAATTATTATAAAATATCAAGTCATGAGATAGTGCAGTTTATTAATAGAGGAGGCAAACAATACGCCATTGAAGGGCTTGCACACTTAGGAACCTCGGAAGGAAGCATTATTGAAATCTACAAACCAAATGATAAGTGGGCTGTGAGAGAACACTTAAAACTACCAACAGCACCAGCAGTTATCGCATTAGATCATCAAGATAACTTTATCATTATTACTTCTAAAAGTTTGTTAAAAGTAGGTCGAAATGCACAAATATTTTTTTTAGTAGATAAAGGATTATGGTACGCGGCTCTTTATCCCAATTCAATGGTTATCAGAAATAATATTATTTACGCAGGCATGCGCGCGGGAGTTTATCATTACGATCTGAGTACAGGGAAGGATTCCTGGTTGTTGCCATATTAGTATTAGCGATTCCAAGCTTGACAAAATTGAAAAGATCAAACATAACTCCGCTCAAAGCCCTTGCCATATTGGCCATCTGTTTAGGCCTTGCAATAATTTACTTCACCGGTGGGTTTGGACTGGGAATAGGGATATTGATGATGATAAGTTCAATATTACTTTATCTCATTAATTATTTTGCTTCCAAGACTAAACATTTTAAACTAATACAGATGGGAGTATCGGCAGTATATATTCTTACTGTTTCTTATTGTGCTTTGAAATGGCAGGAACATACAACTTTTATCTTCTCTAAAGCATCCAGGGGCGCAGCAGGGATAGTTTTCGGAATTCAAGGTTACCCTGAGCTACCTCCAGCTTTTCTTTGGACTAAAACTGTTATCATCCCGGATAGCGGTATTGTCATCACGTCTACAAAAGAGGAAGAGATGCCAACCTGGCAACGATACCGGTACTCCGATAGATCTGCAGTTGAAACGAATGACATTGAATGGAACCCAAACTTTCAATATCCCTGCATTAAAAGCAAGGGAATAGTAAAGGCATGGTTATTTAGCAAAAGGGGGCAATCCGATTCATTAGCGCAGAAGCGTATAGTAGAAATTGTGAACAAAATTGATGCAGGCAAATTGAAAACCCTTTATACGTCTTCAGGAGTGTCAATTGTAATGGCTAATGAGGGAGCGTATCTAAATCTTCAAGGTGCCGGACTTGCTTACCTGCCCGATGCTGTCAGCACATTACCAATTAATACAATTTACCTCGCACAGAATAAATTTACAACAATACCCTCACAGCTTTATAAAATTAAATCACTTCATAGTGTTTATTTGGGTGCAAACCCCATAAAGTCACTTCCTGATGATTTGTATAAAATGCGAGGGCTAAAAAGCCTGCTGGTAGGAAAAACGGAAATCAACGAAATTAAAACAGATCTTTCAAACCTTGATAGTTTAGAATACCTTGATATTTCTGGCAATAAATTGTCAATGTTTCCTGAAAAAATCAAGACTGTTCCCCACCTAAAATGGCTCTCAATTGAAGAAAATGAGTTTAAAGATTTGGGCTTCGTAGATAATAAATTAAGTGGGCTTCAAACATTACAGGTCTATAGCAATAAGATTAAAGGCATCTCTGATAATATTCGCTATCTGTCAAATCTTAGAGAATTACTAATTTTTGATAACCAAATAGATAGTATCCCTAACTGTATAGGTTCGTTGGTTAATCTCGAAAAACTTGAAATTTGGAATAACCCACTTCGTTATATTTCTCCTGAAATCAAAAAATTAACAAAATTAAAAGAGATAAGATTGGATGACAATTACTTATCAAAAGAAGACAAGACACAGTTAAAGCAGTGGTTGCCGCATTGTGATATTCACTTTCAAACCAGATAAATAATTAATATGCTGGTGCTGTGTCGACAGTATCAATAGGATCAGCCGATAGTTAATTCATTAACAAAACGGATGACAAGATACTTTCCGCTGGGACAACAACGTTTTGGCCAAAAACCTTACAAGTCTATTTTTTACGCAGTTTGGGATTGGAACATATCAATAAAACTTACGAAAAGTGTTGTACCGGCGTAGTGCCCATAAAAAAACAGGCTTTTAGAAATTAATCTAAAAGCCTGGTAATCGATATATGGAGAATATCAGAGGATTCAAAGCTTCTAAAACAACAGCCAAACGCCGTTTTGAGGCTTTTATTAAACCTCACCATTTATAAAAACATCGATTTTTTACCTTTTCTCACGAAAAAACCCGGTTACTTTTGCCGCCTGTTTTAAATTACTGCCCTGATGGTTTTAACCGGATTACCACGCTCCAGGGCGTTATGCTCCTGCCACTGACTTTGCTGCTGCTCTATCAATTTTTCTGTTTGCCAGATCAGTACTTTGGCTTCCAGCCGGGCTAAACAAAGCTTTTTGTTTTCGAGCTGCGACCGGGTATCCATTGCCATAACTTGCAGTCCCGATGGTAAATGTGTTCCCCGAACCGCGGTTTCCACTTTGTTTACATTTTGGCCACCTGGTCCCGACGAACGACAGGTTTCCAGCTTTACATCTTTAGGGTTCCATTGCATCAGTTCTTTTACGTCAAAAACAGATACGCCCACAAACCAGTTTTTACGTTTATGGTATTTTCGATACGGGCTTTGCGCTATCCATTGTATAGTACCGGTCCATTCTTTTACAAAAGCATCCAGGTTATTACCGGTAGCCATCATCGTAGCGGATAGTAAAGTGCCGTTTAACCCGCCGGCTTTGTTTTCCAGTACTTCAAGCTGAATGCCTTGCTGTTTGGCTTGCTTCAACATCAGGTTTTGTACGCGGGCTACAACCCGGCTGCATTCTGCCGGGCCTTTGCCTGAAGTGATTTGTATCATCATCTTTTTCATCACTACTCCTTATTCATCCGAACGATACGTGGATAAAACTTGCCCTGGACATCAACCAGGTCGCTTTGCACCGCCATCACGGCCTCGATATCCTTATAAGCTAAGGGGTTCTCTTCAACGGTACCGCCAATTAAGGTTACACCTGCATTGGTGAGCAACTTTTTCATGGCCGAAACCGTCATGCTGTCCTTAGCCTTTTGCCTGCTCATGGCCCGGCCGGCACCGTGCGATGCAGAATATAAAGCATCATTTGCACCTTTGCCCGATACCAGGTAAGCCGGCGCGGTCATGCTGCCAGGGATAATGCCCAGCTCGCCTTGATGCGCCGGTGTCGCGCCTTTGCGATGAATAATAACCTCCCGGCCGTCAGCCAATTGTTCTTTCCAGGCAAAGTTGTGGTGGTTTTCCACCACGTGCAAAGCTTTCAAGCCTAAAGCCTTTAACAGGTTGGCGTGTATGCGCTCGTGACAAGCTTTGGCATAATCTCCGGCCAGGGTCATGGTTAACCAATATTCCTGGCCCGCCTCATTGTTCATATCCAACCAGGCCAGTTGCTGTGCGTGGCGCGGAAGTTTGCAGGTATTCATGGCTATCTGCGTGTACTGCCTCGCTATTGCCGAACCTAAACCCCGGCTGCCTGAATGTGTTAACAAGGCCGTATACTTTTTAGCGGGTAAACCTAAAGCGTTATCAGCCAAAAGTTCGATCTCGCCAAACTCCACAAAGTGGTTTCCGTTGCCCGAGGTGCCTAATTGCCGTACCGCCTTACTCCGCAGCGGTTTTAAAAATGGGATCTCATTAAATACCCTGCTATCCAGCACTTCATGCTCCTGCCTTACATCCAGGCCTCCTTCCATACCAAAATGAGTATGATTTTTTAAGGCTTGTTTAATTTGATATTCGAACCGTTTTAGAAAACCATCGCTCTCATCGATAATGGACAGCGCCATGCGACAGCCAATATCCATACCTACAGCATAGGGAATTACCGCGTTGTTTGCAGCGAGTACGCCACCAATAGGCAAACCAAAACCCATGTGCGCGTCAGGCATTAATGCACCTTGAACGCTTACTGGCAGCATATTAGCCAGCTCCATTTGTTTTTTGGCCGATTGCTCAATACCCTTGCCACCGTAAGTTTTGCAGTATACCGGTTCATCACGCAGTGCAAACGCTTTAAAGGATGGAGCATCCGTTTTGCCAATTACCTTTTCGGCTATCTTGCTTGTTAACTCATCATCCAGAAATACTTCCGGATCGTTCTTAATATTCACCAACAGGTCCAGTAGCTGCTGCTTACTATGGTGCTTGAAATTTTTAGAGGTTATACCAATAACCAGGCTTCGCAGCTGATCATTATGATAACCTATTTTACTTAAATCTTTTGTTCTTAAATTGCCCATGTGGGTTATGTTTCTAATTCCAGGTAAGCTTCTTTACAGGCATACCTTGGTGTGTTTTTAAATTTGTTAATGTATTTTGGCCGGTCGTTAAACTCATCTTTCCAGCGATAGCTCCGGCCACGGGTTAACAGGTTGATGCGCGGCCACAAGTGGTTGTTATCAATGTGTTCGTCTATCCACGCTAATTCCCGTTCAATATCCGCATCGATCATTTTAGTATGTGTTACCATATGCGGCGCTACCTTTAGCACATATCGCCAGGGCTCGGCAAACACGTATTTCACCTCGGTACGGTAGGTTTTAACATCAAAAGTTTCAACACGGGTAAAGCAAACCTTTTCCTGCTCGGTTAAATTGATCCTGTTGATATCCCAACTATGTTGCGACAACTCACGCAGTATTTGCGGTTTAGCCTGGTACACATAACGTTGTTTGCGTCGTTTTTTCCGTTTGAAGGATTTGTCCTGATGATATTCAACCGTGTTAATTTTCATTAATAAGGCTTCATAAAAGTCCTTCCTGGGGTTATGCTTATGGTCATCCCGCAACACAAAAAAACGTTTCCAGCCACGTTGATACGGGTGTTCAAGCGCAACCATCGGCAAAAGCCTTCTTTGCTCCCTTAGTTCATCGCGCCGTTTGTCCATCTGTATCAGTTGTTTATCCCGACCGGTTTTAACGAGCCGCCTTTTGCGCCGCGCCGATTTGATACAGCGCGGCCATTCATGTGTGTTCATCACACTTTCATTTAATTTTCTTGAATTTGATTTTTGATCTCAGTTCGTCCTTGAGTAAGGATATACCCTTGTTAGAGCGCTCAAAAAATCCAGTGAATTGGGGGGCAGGCAAAATAATGCACAGGTTACTGATGCAACCGTTTAATTATTTAATAAAATACAGGGTTTGCCTGCCTGATCAGGCAATGAGCGAAAGGGGCGATATGTAGATTTGCTCTGTCATGATTCCTTGATATTTAAAAGATTAACAAATCAGGAATTGGATGCAAAGATAGAATTTAATTCGAAATATCAAGAGGCGGTTATTTAGTTTGCAGGTTTGGGCCGCAACGTAGCTACAATTTCCATCGCCAGCGCTTGTTGCTTATGATTTAAACTGCGCGTATCTATTACCATAGAATTGTAAAGCATACCTGGCGAATTATCAGCTTTCTACTTGCCGTCCAGGATTGCGCGGCGGCCGGGGCCGTGGTCAATATACTGTAACCGAGTAATAATTGCAGTGCAAATCTCAGGCGGATCATCAGGTTGGTGCGGGTTAGGCGTGTTATAGGGTCAGTTTGTCTGCTCTCTGTTTGGATCTGTTTTAATGGGAATATTGATAGTGCAGGTAATCAACATCAATAAAACCGGCATCTTGCAGGTCGTTAAAACTGTAAATGGCCAGCCTGTCGCCCCTGTATGATCCCCATCTTAACTGATAGGTTTCGCCAATGGGTTTAAAATTCCTGCCATCCGTGCTGTACGTAAAATTACTTTTGCCATCCAGGCCCCACACTGTGCGTAACCAAATGTTATTGCCCTTGATGATGGGGCCGTCGGTTACGGCATTTTCAGTAAAGAACTGCAACTGTTTACCCCGGCTGGTTTGCACTACACCGGCCGCCGCATAATGGGGTGCTCCAAAGTGCGATAGCCCGGCGCGCTGGCCGTTAGCCATGCCGCTCAGGTCAATTTTAACGGTGGCCTCGTTGGCGTTGGTGCGGTAGCAGCGCTGGATTATGGTGTTTCCGGCATACAGCAAATCGTTTTTGAGTGGTTTGAAGGCGTGCAGCCTGAGCCAGCCTTTTCGCTGAGTTAAGGACCATTTGGCGGCGCGGGGCTGGTAGTTCCATTCCCACTGGGGGCCAGGCGTGTTGCCGTTAAACTCATCCGAACTTTGCGGAACAACCCGACCGGTGCCGGTTACGGGCATAGGGGCCTGCCACACCATTTCGCCAAGGCCCGCTGCATTAGGCCGGCCAATGATAGGCCAGCCATTAGTCCAGGTTACAGGTAACAGGCTCAATATCCGGCCCGACCAATCGCCCGAGCCATGGTGGGTCAAAAAGTACCACTTATCGTCAGCAGTCTGCACTAATCCGCCCTGGTTGGGTTCGTTAAATTGCGGCTGACCTTCGCTCAATTGCTGCGGGCCTTCGTAAGGGCCCCGAATATCTTTGGCCCGCTCCATCATAAGCACCCTTACGTCGTTGCGCACCTCGCTGAAAAGGTGGTAATAATAGCCATTAATTTTGTACAGCTTGTTTGCCTCGCTGCCCTGCGACTGGTGGATCACCTTGTCGCTTTCCCGGTCAATCACCGAGCCATCGGCCGACATTTTAAACAGGTGGATTTTATAGTTATCGGCAAACCTGGTGCCTATCAGGTAGCCCTGGCCGTCATCATCCCAAAACGGGCAGCAATCGTCCCAGCCTTTTTCGTTCAGTACATGTTTTAAAGGCGCCCAGGGGCCTTCAGGCCGTGTGGCCGAACTCATAAAATAGCCCTCGTCCGGATCACCGAAGTAGATCCAGAAACGGTTGTTATGATAGCGTATGGCCCCCGCCCAGATCCCACGGCCATAATGGTCCATCCTGGTATAATTCATAGCGGGCGAAATCACCGAAATATCGTTGACAGCGTGGCCCAGGATGCGCCAGTTTACCATATCCTTAGAGTGCAGGATCACAAAACCAGGGGAATACTGAAACGTAGAGGACACGGCATAATAGTCAGTACCCACCCGGATGCAATCCACATCGCTGTAATCACCAGGTAAGACAGGGTTACGGTAAGTACCGTCAAGTTGGTCGCCCCAGTGAGTCCAGTTGCCCCATAGCGGAGCTACTTGTTTAGGCTGGCAACAGGCTTTATTAAAACAAAGCAGGGCTGAAACAAGGCCAGCAATAATGGGCGCAAAAGAAATATTACCGAGCATAGTATTAAAAAATCAGGGAAAGCTTAGTTTTCATTTTCCGGTTTAAAATTCTGTAACGTCATAACCCGTTTAAACAAAGTTTATAATTGCACCTCAATTGACCCGGCTTATCAAGCACTGTAAAAATCCGGGCTTTCCGACCGCAGGCATACCAAAATTGATGGTGCAACCAGCAGACATGATCGTCGGTTTGTTTGCTCAGGCTAAATGGTTGATACGAATTTATGGGTATCAAAAAGAATATTGTTGTTCCAAATAGACTTTTTGTTATATAAACCCGACCTGACGATGTCAGCATTTCCGGCTATGCTAATATTTTTAAAAGGTTATTCTAACCTAACCTGATCAAATTTGACCGTTGTAGATACCGCTTCAAGCCCCGAAAAAACGATTATGCCGGCTTCTGTCAGCGATAGGTTTCGCGCAACAGTCCCGATCAGTTGCCAATCTTTGCCATCTGCGGAATAAAATGAGTTTACCTGGTTTTGTTCCTGAACTAACTTTAGCCAGCAACCGCCCGTCATGCGGTTAAAAGATACTACAGGTTCTTTTACATTGAGCGTTGCTCCTGCCTGTGTTAAACTATCGCCCGGGTGAAGCCGAGCCGTACAGGTTACTACCCATTTGGGGGCCTCAAGTTGTTGCAAAACTTCTGGATAGATAAGCAAATTTACCCCGATCCCCTTTTCCTTCGCAGACTGCCTGAACGAAATGCCGAAACCGGTGAACTGCGAAGTCAACTGCGGCTGATAATGAACGGCGAGCGTTTGATAAGGCACTAATTTGTGATGGATGTAGGTAGCCTGCTCTTCGTTTCCGGTAAATCCCATGCCGGTACCTTCAACAGTAAAACCAGAATCCAATGACCGTGCTTGTCCTTTTTTTGATTTGGGGTCGAGATCGGTAACCGACCATCCTGCGGGCAATCCCGCTGTAACAGCAGCAGGATAGGCGTCCCTACTTTTACCTTTATTATTCACCGCCGATACGGTATACACGTACTTGCGCCCCGAGGCTACATTTTTATCCTTAAACTGTGCATTGATAACCCTGGAGGAGATTATCTTAAACTTTCCTTTCCTGTTGACTGCCCTTTTAACCTGATAAAAAATGGCTCCCCGTACCGGTACCCACGTCAATTGAATGGATCTGTTCTCAGGCATAGCCGTCAATCCCGACGGTGTGCACGGCTTAACCTTTGCATAGGGGTCAATAGTTTGCAGGCTGCGTGAGTACAATAAAGTACCAAAGCCAATATGGTCTGCACCCGGCGTGCCTTGCGGTTCCGGCCGTACCTTTTCAGCAGCTTTCTGCGTAAAAGTGGCCGTTTTATTCGCCCGGTGAACATAGTGATTAAATACCTCTTCATAAACCGCACGCAGTTTGCCGCGCCCTTCTGTAGCTATCTGAGCATGCAAATATTTTCCGGTCCGGTCCATTGCGGGCAAATAAGGAACATTCTCCCCCAAATTATATTTCGCGGTGTACTCGAAGCCCCTGAGCAGGCGATCATTGAGTATACCGTAAAGGTTTAGTCCCTGTTGCCACGCTATCTCGGCGCAATCGGCAAGATGCGCAATACCCAATTGCGTATGCGACTGGTCTCTTCCGCTTTCCTGGCACTGTCCTTCTTCATTAATAATATAATTGGGCAGGCTGCCGTTGCCTTCGCCGTATTGATAGTAAACAATCGCGCGTTCAAACATTGGCCGGTCATTGCAGAATACTGCTATGGCCATCATTGTTTTTAGTGCAGCTGAATCCCAGTTGCCGTTAGCAAAAAGTGCAAAATCTTTAATAACCGGATAAATCACTTCTTTAAAGTGCTTCTCAGCCTGCTTAATTTTGACAGGTGCCCAGTTTGAATTGGTATAGCGCAAAATTTCCGCGGCATTAACCATTTTGAACGGTCCAAGACCGGCCATTAATACGGCGTCACGGCCTGTTATGGATTTTAATTTCGATGCCCAGGCATCAACAATTTGTTTTGCTTTTTCCGCATAACGTTGATCGGCTGTTATGGTCCACATGATGGCGTTCTGATAGGCCGCATTGGCGTCAGCATCATAAACACCCTGGCCCACGGTAGGATTTCGGCCAACCATCTCCATTGGCCCTTGCATTTTATAATCGAACTGCGACTGGCGATTATCTTTTAATTGATTATAGCCCGTAAAAATGGGCTCAATGCGCATGGCAACGCCGTTTTTTATTCTGGCCAGGTCTTCGCGGCCTTGAAGCAGCCCCGGATGGACAAACTGTTGTGCTGTTGAAGTTTGAAAGCAAAACAACAGCGCTGAAGCATTAATAAGATACCTGACAACTGTTTTCATAAACGTGTCTTAAATAATTAAAATTGAATATTTTTTTAATCTCGTCGAAAATTTAAACCAACCGGCCCTGCGGATATTACAAAAGGCCCGGTAATACGCCAATTGTGCCTAATGTTTATCATTTGTTATAGTCATTATAAGTGACAAATCGGACGCCTTGCACACGTTCAGCCCGGAAGATACTCACTATATCAGCAGGAAAGCACACAGTACAACTCTTAACAGTTTTTTATAAAAAAGGCACATACAGGAAAGACATTTTTTACCTTTTTTTATACTCATTACTATTGCCGCAATGACTTAAAAATGGAACAATAGTCTTGTTTTGATAATTCGGCGCCTTTGATCATGTCATCTAAAGTCTAATCACAATATGGATAATCAGCTATTCGATATCTGCAATGAGCGTTATCAATATGGCGATTTTGCACATTCGTTGTACGATTAGTTACATACAGGACATCCGGGCGAATGCTGTAATCATATTTTTAGGTCTTATATTCATTTGTACACTGATGACTTTCAAATCCATTATTTCCCGTTGTAGTTTAATAGTTGTTTGTTCTTTCTTCTGGTATCATGGCGCTATAGCTCAGTTCAGTAAGGTAGAAGATATCAAGCCGGCCCCTTACCCCCAGGATGCAGCAACCCTGGTTAGAACTTATGTCAATCCGGTGCTCGCCGGGGATCATCCGGACCCGACACTCTTAAAGGTTGGCGATGACTTTTACATGTGCGGCTCCAGTTTTCATTTCGTCCCTAACTTACCAATTCTTCATTCCAAAGACCTGTTGCATTGGGAGCTCATTTCAAGGGTTGTGCCCGCGGATTGGGATGAGTTAAAGTCCGGGGCGCCGGGTGCCGGCATTTGGCAAGGCGCAATAACCTATTTTTATGGCGTTTATCGTATTTATTTTTCAAACAGCGCAGGAGGCGGGCAATACATGTCAAGCGCCACGAAACCGTCGGGGCCATGGTCTGCGCCTGAAAAAGTTAAAACAACCCCGGATACAGGTCCTATCGGCTACGATAATTCTATTTTCGTAGATGACGACGGCACACCTTACATGATCATTAAAGCCAGTCAGACAGCTAACCGCATACAGCAGATCGATCGTTCTGGCCACCTGACAGGCAAATTGATTAACCTGGACTGGATCAATCACGACAAGAAATACAGCTGGGCTGAGGGCCCTGTGATGTGTAAGAGAGACGGCTGGTATTATTACTTCATGGCTGGTGATGTTACAGGCGGGCAGTATGTACTTCGTTCAAGATCACTTACTGCGGATTCAGCGAAATGGGAGAACCTTGGAAAAATATTCGCATTTTCAAAAGATCCGGATAACAGGTTCAGATCAGTCAATCACATGTCGTCTCCATTTCGGTTAAGTGACGGTACCTGGTGGTGTATCGCGCAAAGTTACGATGCACCCAAAGGGGATGACTGGAGCGGCCAGGGAAGACAGGACCTGATTTTGCAGGTTCAGTGGACAGCCGACGGCCATCCTTTTGTTCCTTATCCCTCAGATATGCCCCTTACACGTCCAAATCTTACAAATAACGGCCTGGCCTGGCGCTTACCGAGGTCGGATGAATTTTCAAGTTCAAATTTGTCGTTGTATTGGCATTTTTTCAACAAGAACGCTGCTCAACAGTATTCAGTCACTGACAATAAAGGCTGGCTTAGGCTTAAGCCGAAAATTGGCAGGACCCACATTCTGCAAAAAGAGGCGGGACATTATTATTCGCTCGTTACGCGGGTAAGGCTGAATGCCCTGGCATCAGGGCAAGAGGCGGGGATTTACCTTGCTTCCGGCAATGAATCGGTAAACGTGCGTCTTTGTACTGGGTTTGAAGAAGGCAGAAAAACATTCAATTTCGCGATGGGCGGCCAGTCGTTCAGCACAGAAAACAAAATTGGGGAAAGCGTATGGCTGAAGCTGGAGCGAAAAGCGCATGAGCTAACCGGTTACTACAGTTCTGATGGTCTGCAATGGCATCAAATCGGTACGGTCATCAATGCAAGTGAACTGGACAAAGCCCAGCCTAATTTTAATTCGTGGGTAGGTACCAGCCTGGGCCTTTTTGCTGAAGGCAGGGAAGCGGATTTCGATCTTTTCGTTTATAAAGACGGTTATTCGGAGCAGCCTTTAGCAGGCGCCAATAATTATTGGGGCGTTACGTTATCTCAGGTTGATGGCGCTATCTTAAATAATGATGCCGGAGGTTGGGTGATGTTGGGCGGAGTGGATATGGGGAGAGGGGCAAACAAAGCAACCAATATTTCTTTGACCGCCGCGGCGCTTAGTAACGGCAGCGTTGAAATATGGATCGATGACCTAAACAAAGACGGCAGGAGAATCGCGGTTATACCGGTTAAAAGTACAGGCTCATTGAATAAATGGTCGGCCATATCTGCAAAGATACCCGCCATTGCCGGTCAGCATGATCTATATGTCAAGATAAAAGGATCTAAGAATGCTTTGGCAATAAGATCATTATTGTTTAAATAAGCTGCCCCAAACTAATTAATCATAAAGGCAGGCGTTCTCAGTGCTTTCCGATTGCCATCCATGGGCGGAAAAAAGATAATAAATTAATTAGCTACGGTCTTTAGTTTAATTGAAGGCCGTAGCTTATTCTAAATTTATTTTGATTTAAACGGGTCAATCAGGGCAATACTGCCGTCTGAACGATGGTAAAGCGGCGTTACCTTAACATTTCTCAGGTGTGTTTTGCCGGAGATTTCCGTGTCGTGGTAAAACAGGTACCATTTTCCTTTAAACTCTACGATAGAATGGTGCGTGGTCCAGCCCTGCACCGGTTTCAAAAATATTCCTTTATAGCGGAAGGGGCCGAATGGCTTATCACTTGTAGCGTATGCCAGGTAATGCGTGTCACCTGTAGAGTAGGTGAAATAGTATTTGTCTTTAAATTTATGCATCCAGGGCCCTTCAAAAAAACGCCTGTCATGGTCTTTTCCCAGCAGCGGGCGCCCGCTCTCGTCCAGGATAATAACATCCTTCACCGGCCCCTCAAATTGCTTCATATCCGAACTTAGCCTGACCACTTTACAGCTGAGCGCCGGGGCATCATCGTTCTGAAGGTCGGTTTTGGAACCGTTGGGCTGGTATTTACCCGTGGCCCATTGCTGTAACTGACCTCCCCAGATACCGCCAAAATACATATAACTTTGGCCATCCGAATCTGTATAAACCGCCGGATCGATACTAAAACTGCCTTCAATTGGTTGTGGTTCGGCTTTAAAAGGCCCGGCGGGATCTTTGGAAGTAGCAACGCCAATACGGAAAACATCTTGTTTATCCTTCACCGGGAAGTAAAGGTAATATACGCCATTTTTGTAAGCACAATCCGGCGCCCATAGCTGCCTTCCCGCCCAGGGGATATTTTTTATATCGAGGGCTACCCCGTGATCGGTTACCGGCCCGTTGATATGATCGAGCGAAAGGATATGATAATCCCTCATCGCAAAGTGATCGCCGCTACCGTTGTCGGTTACGGCTGTGTCAATGTCATGAGAAGGGTAAATATAAATTTTACCATTGAAAACATGTGCGGAGGGGTCTGCGGTATAAATCGATCTGATGAGGGGAGGAGATAAAAATATTTGTTTTTCTTTTGTTTGGGCGGCGGCCTGACTTACGGTGAAAACCGCCGCCATGAGTGTGCAGATAAGTTTAAATTGGGTTTGTTTCATCTTTGTTAATATTGTTTTCCAAAGGCAGCAGGCAGGGCATTTATACTTCGATGTTTAATTTGACGGGGCTGGATAGCCCCGGTTGTCCAGCATTTTTTTCATCATATCGCCGGCCAATTCCCTGTTATATGCTTATAGCGAAATAGCTACTACAAGCCATCTTATTAATTACTCAAATAATGCGGTATGTTTTACCTGCCAGGGTTGGAAGGTCATATAAATAACTTTTCGGGAGTTTTACGTTTAGATCTTTATCATTTTTTTGATAATGGGTTGCGCGATGTCGGTGATACGATAGAATCCATTGCTGTTAACACCGTTTGCTTTTTTAACATCCGGTTGTTCAGCAGTTCGTTAACACGCAGCCGGCAATTCCCGCCAAGGGCCGAATGTATAACGAGCTTTGTTAGGTGACGGCCTGACCATGCCAGGTCTATCTTGAATCCGCCACGGGCCATCAGCCCGTTTACACTGCCTTTATCCCAGTCGTCGGGCATAGCAGGCAACAGGTAGATTGCAGCATCATGGCTTTGCATCAACATTTCGGTGATCCCCGAAGTGCAGCCAAAATTGCCGTCAATCTGAAATGGGGGATGTGCGTCAAATAAATTGGGATATGTGCCTCCGGATCTGGTCATGACTGGTTTTATCTGGTCTTTGATTAGCTTGTAAGCGTGATTGCCATCCAATAACCGGGCCCACAAATTAATCTTCCAGGCCATTGACCAGCCGGTAGATACGTCACCGCGGTATACCAATGAATTTTTGGCCGCGGCGAATAATTCCGGATGTATAAAAGGAGATATCTGGTTCCCCGGGAAAAGTCCGTAAAGGTGCGATACGTGGCGGTGATTGTCAGTTGGCCGGTCAAGGTCGTCCAGCCACTCCTGCAATTGCCCGTACCGGCCCACCTGCATTGGCGGCAATTTTTCGCGCAGCGCTTTCAGCGAATCGGCAAATGTTTTGTCCGTATTCAGGTCTGCCGCAGCATATATAACATCTGTAAATAAGCCATATACCAATTGGTTATCCATCGTGGTCCCGGCAGCAACCGACACCTCATGGCTCCCGGTTATGTATTCGTGCTCGGGCGAAACGGACGGGCTTACGACGAGCCAGCCATGATCCGGTTCTTTTTGCAGCACATCAACGAAATAGGCAGCGGCACCTCTCATTACCGGGTAATATTGCTTCAGAAATTTTTTATCTCCTGTGAAAAGATAATGTTCCCACAGATGCTGGCATAGCCAGGCATTTGCGGTTGGCCATAAACCCCAGAATGCGCCGTCCACTATACCGGTAATCCGCCAGATGTCTGTATTATGATGAAGCATCCAGCCCCTGGCCCCATACATCTGCCTGGCTGTTGCCTTACCGGTTACGGAAACATCTTTGACGAGGTTAAATAAAGGCGTGCCCAGCTCAGACAGCTGGGTGGCCTCAGCCGGCCAATAGTTCATTTCAGTATTGATGTTGACGGTATACTTACTATCCCACGGGCCTTTCAGTTCCCCGTTCCATATGCCCTGGAGGTTGGCCGGTTGTGATCCCGGTTGTGACGAACAGATCAGCAGGTAACGCCCGAATTGAAAATACAGTTCGGCCAGTTGGGCGTCGTTGTTACCTGCAAAGTTTTGTATCCGCACATCTGTGGGCAGCTTGATCGCATTTGTCATGCCCAGGTCCAGTTTTATTCGGTTAAAGTACGATTGATAAAACCTGATATTAGATTGGCGCAGGGTATTAAACGATTTGGTACAGGCAGCCTGCATATCGTTGCGGGCCCGCCCAGGCGCGTTTCCTGACAGGTCGTGATAGTTGATGAAATTAGTGCCGATGGAGAGATAAATAGTCGCCGTGTCCGCATGGGCGATGGTCATCCCGGAAGTATCTGTTTGTATAGTACCCCCATGATTTTTTGCACGGGCGATCATGTTAAACCTAACCTGGCCTTTTTGATTTTCGTGATCGCTGCTTTTACCTGAAAGAACGATTTCCTGGTTAGCTGCGGTAAGCTCTTGTACAAGCGGGCTCTGGAGCCTTACCTTGCAATTGATCATTCCCGGTTTATCAGCACTCAGCCGTACCAGTAACACATGTTCTTTGAACGACGTAAAGTATTCCCGCTTATACTGAACACCTCCCGAGCTGTACCGTACTGTAGCTGTGGCATGTTCGATATCCAGGTCGCGGTAATAATTGCTAACATCTGTCTGGCCGGGAAAATTGATATACAAATTTCCGGCGAGTTGATAGGGCATGCCGCTGTTGCCCTTCGGGCCGAGATATTTATTGGCAGCCGCCTGCGCCTCCAGGTATTTTTTTGCGCCAAAAGCACGCGTACTTCTTCAATATGAGGCTTAGCGGCCGAATCAATGTTGTTGTTAGGGGCGCCTCCCCAGATGGTAGATTCGTTGAGCTGGATGCGTTCCTGCTGTACGCCGCCAAAGACCATTCCACCTATAAAACCATTCCCTATCGGCAGGGCCTCATTCCAGTTGGTGGCGGGCCTGGTGTACCATAGCCTATAACGCAGATCCCGAAGAGCGGATTGACTGTTTTGGCCCCAGGCAACGGCACAAAAAAGGCCTGCAATTATTGCTAAAAATGTCTTTTTCAATTTTATCAGTTTAGTTATGACAGGGGTATACAAGCCCGTGCCGGTTTGCAAGTCAGTTTATTGGGTTATAGCGGCAAGTCACTTTTTTAAGTATGGCTGCTTTTTTCTTACAATATATTGACTATTAGCCTTATGAACAATATTTTATCCCCGGATTAATTATCCCGATTGATTTTCGAACAAGCTCCGTTTTAAAGAAAACAGGGTTCGCCGAATAGGCCTGCGCAATACAATTGCGCAAATGTTAAACCGGAAAGCTGCATTAAGCCGTATAAATTGCCCCTCAAACACGAGAAAGATCATCGAATAATTTATGCAAATGCTGTGCGCTAAGCATTACCGACCGGAAGAAATTAAGAGGCTGTTCACAATTGAACAGCCTCGTTAAAAAATCATTATTTCTCCAGCTTAGTAGCCCGGATTCTGGTAGGCAGCCTTATCAGCAGCGCTCATAACCAATGCATCTATTTGCCCCTGCGGAATAGGGCGAAGATAGAGATGTGAGTCGATGGAACGTGTAACTTTAACCGGCGTATGGTCACCAAAGGTGGTTCCTGCAATTGTAAAGGAAGCAGCAAGTTCCCCCCACTTTTGTGTCCGTACCAGATCGAACCAGCGGCCGCCTTCTGCATAAAATTCCGGGAACGCTCCGCTAATACATAGTTCATGTCGATAATTGCGGGCGTAGCCGCCATCATAGCCTGGCTATCGTCTTCAATCTTTACTACATTACCATTATTATTGAAACGCCACTTGCCTGCGCGTGCCCGCAGCACGTTAACGAGTTCACGTGCGGATTTTCCTGGTTTAACAGTGGCGCCTTTAACTGCTGCCTCTGCTGCGATCAGGTATAGCTCCGAGAATTTTGCAATTGGATAAGGACGCGTACTACCGGCATTTGGCTGTCCCAAACCTGTGCCGTTATCTGTACGATAAGGCCCCAGTTTCCAGAGTCCCGGATAAATTATCCGGCTTATATCGCCAGGGTTGACCACCCAATCTGATCTACCTGGCAGCAGCCCGGCACCAACATTCCCGTTTCCTTTGGCATATACCACGTTCGGATCGTCATTATCCAGGAACGAGAGTATCGCGCCCCCTGTGCAACGGGCAAGCCGTTGGCGTTAGCTAAGGTCTGGGCCGTATTTCCGCCCTTTTGCCAGTTTCCGCGATATACGGTTGTGAAAGTTCCGTCATATCGTGAATCGTTCACTTTATCAGCGAAAGTGTTTTTCAGTACTTCAACAGTAGGGGCCATACGAACCCAGGGCCGGCCCAAATGTTGATCTGCCTCACGCAGAACAGAGTTCACCCCGCCACTGATTATGTTGGGATAGTTCCAGGTCATCATCCAGCCGGCAAAGTTATCCGGAGCGCCGCCGCTTCCGTAGGTCAAACTCGAACCGTTATATTTTTCACTGCTTTGAGTATGGTCTGCATAAAGCACCATTTCGCTGTTACGGTCGTTTGTGCCAACATTCACATCGTAAAATGTTGGCTGTAATTTGAACGAGCCCGGATTATCAATTGCGGTGGTGGCGATATCGTAGGCGTTTTGAAAATACCACGCAGCATCGTGTCCATTGGGATCTGTCCGGTTACTTGCAGGGTAGGTCGGGATACTATTGGGATTTTGCAACCACCATGCATAAGTTAAATAGGCCTTAGACAGGAAAAGACGAGCTGCCGTTTTGGTCAGTCCGCCGGTTACCCGGCCGGTTTCCGGCAAATCATTGATCGCCTGCAGCAGATCCGGGAAAATCGCCTTTGTATAAACTTCGGGTACGGTATTACGCACTGAAGTCCTTGAAGGCGTGATATTAAATTTCAACGCTCCCGAACCCAGATCAAGCGGTACGCCGCCGTAGGATTGCACCAGCAAAAAATAATCAAATGCCCTGAAGAAGCGGGCTTCAGCAATCAGAGCGCTGGAAATCCCCACGGCACTGGCGTTTTCGATTACACCGCTGGCAGTGTTGATGTCTGTAAAAGACTCGCCCCATATGATACTGGTAGGATAACTGGTTGAAGATATGATACCGACGCCTGAGCAATCCAGGTCTTTGAAGTTTCCGTCGGCGCTCTGGCCCCATGTAGCTTCATCGGTACCGGTAACACCCGAATTATAGTAATAAGCTTGCCCGTAAATATTACGCAGGTGCGCGTACATGGCTGTTAATCCCCCATTTACACCCTGTACCGTTTTAAAATATTCCGGGGTGAAGGAGGAACGCGGTTGTTCATCAAGCACTTTTTTACATCCCGTAGATAAGACCGTTAGCAAAAGCGTGGATTTTATGACGCTTTTTATCTTTAAAGTTTTCATGTTGATAATGTTAAAATGTCAAATTCAATCCAAGTACATAGTTCGTGGTCGAAGGGGCGTTGCTGCCGACTGTCAGGAATCTTCTTAGACTGTTTGACAGGGGCACCGCCGCGTTTTCATTACCATAAGAGTTTGGTTCAGGATCCATCCCGGACTCTTTATGATAAGGCGAGAAAAATACAAAAGGATTTTGCACGGTGAAGTAAGTGCGCAGGCGCATGTTCGCGTGCTTTGAGAGCAGCTTGCTGAAATCATAGCCAAGCGTCATTGTCCGGATTTTGAGATAGGATGCATCAAAGTAACCGAGCGTACTGCCATATTTCGGATTATCGCCACTCAGGATGCCGCCTGGTTTCGGATATTTTGCTCCTGTGTTATCCGGCGTCCAGTAATCTTCCTGAACGTTATTACTGCGGCCTGTCATCAGGTTCAGATAGCCACCTGAGCCGTACAGGCTACTGATGAGCGTGCCCCCTTTCTTAAAGGCACCTACAACACTAAAATCAAAGCCTTTATATGCCACACGCGTATTAAAGCCGCCTTCGAATTTAGGATCAACATCAATGATCTGACGATCGGCAGCCCCGATAGCCCTTGTTGGCTGACCGTTGGCGTCATAAGTACCGGTATACAACACTTTGATCATGCCCACATTTCCGCCCGGTTCAAGGGTGCTCAGGTAAGGGTCGCCAGACTGCCACAATCCTATTTTCTTGTAATCGTATATGGCGTTTATATTATGGCCCACGAACCATGCGTTGCCCTCATCACGTGTCTGACCTGAAGCAAGCGCCACAAGTTTATTCCTGTTTCCATAGATATTAATACCCAAATCCCAGGTAAACCCGTTTTTATTGATGAGCGTACCATTCAAACTTAACTCAAGCCCCTTGTTCTGAGTCCGCCCAACGTTTGCTGTATAACTTCCAACCCCTGCGGTAGGCGGCAGCCCTACGCCCAGTAAGATGTCGTTTGTGTTTGTAACATAATATTCAACAGTACCTGATAAGCGATGTTTAAACAAAGAAAAGTCTATTCCATAGTTCCATGTCTTGGAATATTCCCAACCTAAAGTTGGACTTGGAAGCTGGGTTACATAATAGCCCGTCGCATAGTTTGTGTCGCCGAAATTATACTGACGCGTACCCAAAGTACCTAATGTCTGATAAGCGTTTACTGCCTGGTTTGAGGTTTGCCCAAAGCCAGCGCGCAGTTTCAAATTATCTATGACCGAAATGCCTTTCATGAAAGACTCGTTCATGATATTCCAGCCTGCTGAAACCGCAGGATAAGTGTGCCATTTATGACCTGGAGCTAAACGGGAAGAGGCATCCGAGCGCACGGTGGCAGACAGCAGGAAGCGGTCATCGTATGAATACATCACACGCCCCATGTAGGACATCAGGCCGCTCTGGCTGTAGTTGCCGTTGCCGATTGTGATTTCGCCGGTTGCTGCACCCAAATTATAAAACTGGAAAGCATCAGCTGGAATATCTTTGGCCGACATGCTGGAAGAATTGTACCTGGTTTGCTCGGTAGAATACAGGGCCACGACATTTATGTTATGCTTTTGAGCGAAAGTATGGTCGTAGGTCAGCAAATTTTCAACCGCCCAGTGATATTGGGCTGAGTTGCTTACGCCCGCTGTTGACGGCGTTGTAGGCGTGGCACTGCCAATCCCAACTCCGGTATAATTGCCGTTGTTGCTTTGCACATAATCGAGACCAAGGTTTACCCTGTATTTCAGGCCTTCTACCCACGGAATTTTTACTTCGCCATAAACGGAGTTGTATGTGGCGTAATTTCTTGTTTCGTTGAGCCATTGATCGTGGAGGTTATTGATGATGCCTTTGGTCAATACGAAACTTTCGGACAGTGGCGTTTTAACGGTTCTTTTCAGGCTTCCGTCCGCATTATAGGGATTGGCAAGGGGCGAAAGTCCCAAAACACTACCAACGCCCACCTGGCTGCCTTCAGTAAGGTTATAGTTATTGTTAGTGGTAAAGCCAACTTTAACGTATTTGCCTACATTCTGGTCAACAGATCCTCTCATGGAGTAGCGGGTATATTGCTGCGTGGGAATAAGGCCCTGATTTTTATAATAGCCGCCGCCGAAATTATATGTACCCGTTTGGCTGCCTCCGGAAACACCTACGTCATTACTGAAAACCATACCGCTTCTGTAAAAAAGCTTCTGCCAGTCGGTATTAACATCGTCCGCTTCGTCTACGGCGTTGGTATACAGGCCTGCCGCTTTACGTAGTTTTAAAAATTCGGGACCGGTCATCATCGGGTACCTGGCGAAAAGTTTTTGCTCCCCATAATAGGCGTTATAGGTAATTTTCGCAGCTCCTCCCACCTGGCCCCTATTCGTGGTAATAAGTACAACGCCGTTTGCTCCCCTCGAGCCATAAATAGCTGTGGCGGAAGCATCCTTAAGAATATCGATACTTTTAACGTCGTTAGGGTTAATATCTCCAAGAGAGCCGGTAAAAGGGATACCGTCAAGTACGATCAAAGGATCATTGCTTGCAGTAAGCGACCGTTGGCCCCTGATCAGGATCTGCATCGTTGCACCTGGTTTTGTAGAAGTTTGAGAAACCTCTACGCCGGGTAACCTGCCTTGTATAGCCTGGCTGATATTAGGCGCTGGAATATCACGGATGCGTTCGCCGCTGATCGACGCGACTGAGCCTGTTACAGCTTCCCGCCTTTGGCTACCATAGCCGATAACGATCACATCGTTAAGGCTGTTACTGCTTTGGCTAAGACGAATGGATAAATGGGATTCCCCGTTAATCTGGATTTCCTGGTCGGCATAACCAATAAAAGTCACAATAAGCGCCTTCTCGGTTGGAGGAACAGTTATGGTGAAATTGCCGGCAACATCGGTTACTGACGTTGCTTTAGCTGTTTTTGCCCTTACGGTAGCGCCCGGTAAAGGCAGACCCTTCTCATCGACTACGGTACCGTTTATTTTCCTGCCTTGCCCAAATGCTGTAAGGCTGGAAAGCAAAACCGCCAGCAGCAGCAAGAATGGTTTCTTTTGAATAGTTTGTAATGATTTTTTCATAATTCAGGTTTAAAAAAATTGAAGTTTTTGTGCCATGGAGCAATTCGCCCAGGTTTGAATTTTATATGCTTCCCGTCCGGGCCTCTAATCAGGTTTTTCATTTTATAGTTTGTTAAATCAAAAAGGTAACTTTATTATGACCAGCTTCGCAATCGATTGCGAAATTGATGGTGACATAATGCGGACCTTAATCCGGACGATATCAAATAAATCAGAATGTTTTTTTTAGTTTATAAATTGTATATGGCGGCAGGAATGCCCTCATAGCTATGCCGAAGATCATCGCTTTAAAGGGATTAGGGTAGGACAAATCGCAAAATTCGTGATACATTTGTTCAATGATGCCATTATGGGTGGTTTCTGCAGTGTTGCCGAATTACTTTGCCTTGAGAGTCTGACCACCCGAATATCCGGAATGCTGCTTCCGATACATGACCATTGTATAAAAAGATGGCTGCGGAGCTATAGGACGCCTTAAATTGCAGGAGTGGGCTTGTTTTTAGACATATTCCTTTTGATGATCATGTACTCCGACGGTAACATGCCGAAGCGTGTTTTAAAGATCCGCGAAAAATAACTGGGTGTGCCGAAGCCTGTGATATAGGCGATCTGAGCTACATTATAATCACTGATTTCCAGCAACTGGGCTGCTTTGTCAAGTTTGACGTTGCGGATGTACTCCACCGGGGTTTGCCCCGTAATTTCCAGAAGTTTGTAATAAAGTGATCCCCTGCTCATGCCCACATGCCGGCTCAGTTCTTCAACTGACAGCCCCGGCTCACTTAATTGATCTTCTATATATTTCATGATCGAATTTAAAAGCTTTACGTCGGCCGACTCCATTTCAACCTGTGGGCTAACCATCTGTATCTGCCTGGAATATGTATCCTTTAGATTTTTGTTCAGGTCAAGAAGGTTATCGATCTTGGTTTGCAGGATTTGGAAATTAAAAGGCTTCGTAAGATAGTCATTAGCGCCTGTTTTGAGGCCTTTTAACTGATGCTCTTCCCCTGTTGTTGCCGTTAATAATATTACAGGGGTATGGCAGGTGCGCTTATCGGCTTTAATTTTTTTGCTCAACTCAATCCCATCCATGTGGGGCATGTTGATATCACTGACAACCAGGTTAACATGGGCGCCAAGTGTTTTTTGCCATCCTTCTTTACCGTGGGCCGCCTCAATAATATGATAGTATTTTTTCAGGTGATCCGACAAATAGGAGCGGAATTCGTCATTGTCCTCTACCAATAGTACGGTTGGCTTTAGTTCAGGGTTTTCATTGCCGGTCTGCCTGTCTTTAACGTTTTTTCCATTAGAAACGGGAGGTGTTTCGCAGGTACCGGCCTCCACCGCAGCGGTGAGCGGAAGCCTTACTAAAAAGCTTGTTCCCTGTCCCGCTATACTTTCCGCCTGAATGGTGCCGCCGTGAAGTTCTACAAATTCCTTGGTTATGGAGAGGCCTATGCCGGTACCCTGGTTGACTATTGCACTGCTTTGGCGCGATTGATAAAAGCGTTCAAATATTTTTTCGAGATCATCGGCCTGTATACCAATTCCGGTATCAGTAACCTTAAGCAGCAAGCCTGTGCTCAACAACGAACTCTTTTCAGTCCGTGCGCTTACAGAAACCACCCCGCCGGCAGGGGTGAATTTAAACGCGTTAGACAACAAGTTGAAAATAACCCGCTCCAGTTTATCGGGGTCAAAGTAAGCCCGCACCTCTTCCTGTTGCACATCAACTTCCAGTGTAACCTGTTTTTTTAAAGCAAGATCCTGAAATGCTTCGCACGACTCGGTGATAAAAGACATAATCTCTCCCGCCGAAAGGCTGAGCTTCAACTTTTGCTCTTCCATTTTACGAAAGTCAAGCAACTGGTTGACCAGGTTGAGTAACCTGCGACCATTTCTATTGATCATTTTCAGATCCTCGATGTCATTCCCCGGAACAGATTTTTCGAGCAGTTTTTCGACCGGGGCCAGGATCAGCGACACCGGGGTTCGAAACTCGTGGCTTAGATCCGTTAAAAACTTTATTTTCAGCACGTCCAGCTCATGCAAACGTTCAGCTTCCCGCCTTTCCTGTTCAATAAGCTGACTAACTTGAAGTTTCTCCTGGGCCTGCTCAAATTGCCTCCGGATCTTCTGAATACCACGTCTCCTTATGAAAAACAAAGCCGATCCTAAAATAACCACGTAAGCAATATAGGCATAAACTGTTCGCCAAAACGGCGGCAATATAGTTATCCTGATCGTCGTCACCGGGTTATTCCAGTGGTTTTCATCTTTACTGGCCATCACCTCAAAACTGTATGTCCCGGGATCAATATTGGTATAGCTGGCTGTCCGAATATTTTGAACATAATTCCAGGCTTTATCAAAACCTTTTAGCCGGTAAGCATATAAATTCTGTTTAGGAGATGTATAATCCAGTGCCACATAGCCGATGGAAAAATTTTGGCCATATTTCAAAGTGACTTCTTTTGCGGTACTGATATGCTCATGAATCGGCGACTCATTTCCCGGATTTACTATCGCATTATCAACGGTTAAATTGCTTAGAATTACCCGTCCGGGACGAGAGACAACCGGTAATCTCGATGGATTAAAAAAATTAAAGCCGTCCTGACCTCCAAAATAAAGATTGCCGTCCCGGGTTTTAATTCCTGAGCCTGAAGAAAAAGCTCCTTGCTGTACGCCGTTTTCGTTAGTAAAATTGCGGAAAACCCTTCTTTTGTAATCAAACGAACTGATTCCGCGATCTGTGCTTAACCACAGGAAACCTTTATCGTCTTGCAAAATTAATTTTACGAAGGAATTAGCCAGGCCCTGATCTTCACCGTAAGAAATGAATTTTTTTGATTTCTCGTCAAAGTAGCTAATCCCCTGTTTGGTGCCAGACCAAACACTGCCGTCATTGGTTACAAATAAGTTCAGTACCACGTCGTCGGCCAGTGCCGAATTTTTTTATTGTAATGCGTCCACTTTTGATGCTCAGTATCAAGCACTACAATTCCAGTTCCCATCGAAGCAATCCACATGCGCCCGTCCCGGCCCGGAATAACAGAAGAAATAAAACCGTTAACGGGTAAACTCCGGCTCTGGCCGCCGGCCCCGTTTTGACTTGTCAGATGTGAAAATGATTGGCTATTTTCATCATATATATCTATTCCCCGACCCAGTGTACCTATCCAAATTCTGCCACTCGCGTCGGCGTTAATACAAGTAATATCATTGCTACAAATTCCATGACCATTGCCGTCAGCTGTATATTGTACATATCTATGAGTAGCGGTGTCGATTCGGAAAAGCCCGTTATGGTAAGTTCCCGCCCACAAGTTTCCTTTCCTATCGATATAAAGTGATGTTACGGCCAGTGAGCTTCCGCGGCGTTTCAACTTACTTTGTATATCATACGAATGCAAAAGACCTGTCTTTTTGTCGAGCAAAGCAATACCTGCGTCGGTCCCTACAAAAATGTCACCGCTGCTGCATTCCGCGAAAGCGGTTACAAGCGGCGATTTTAAACCGAGAGGATCGAAAGGGTCACTTTTCTTGTGATTGAAGAGTGCAAGATGAGGGTCGTATTTTCCGATCCCTTCGGTAAAAGTTCCAACCCAATATATACCTGCAGGGTCAATAAATATGCTGCGTATGGAATTGCTTTTCAGGCTGCCCGCATTCCTGGGATCTGCGGTCAATTGTTGAAAAACCTCCAGTTGAGGATCGAATAAATTGACCCCACCCTCTGTTCCGATCCAGATCTTTCCGTCTTTAGCCAGGCACATCGTGAAAATTGCGTTATTGTCCAGACCCAGGGGCGATTGATTGCCAGAACGAAAAATTTCAAAATGCCCGTCATCTGTCCACTTGTTCAGCCCGTCGTACGTACCAAACCAAATGCTGCCTTTTCTATCTTCAATGATTGCTTTAACCGTGTTATTACTTAACACGTACCTGTCCTGCTCATTGTGCGAAAACCTTTTGAAGGAATTTGATGACCATTCATACAGGTATAACCCATAATTGGTACCAACCCACATCCGCTGTCGACTATCTTCGAACAAAGAGAGCACGACAAACGCGCCCGCGTCCTTTTTATCAGGTTCCGGAATCTTAACAGGCGTAATTCTGCCGGTTTTCGGATCGATTATCCGGAGGTCTTCATAGGTGCCTACCCATAATTTGCCCTGGTGGTCCTGGCAAATAGCCCTGACTGATATGTCTGAAATTTCTGGCCAGGAACCGTCTCCCCTGAAAGGCTCGAATCGATCAAACTTGCGGTTGTAATAAGAAAGCCCCCTCCGCTGGTACCAACCCATATCCGCCCACTTTTATCTTCAAACATTGACAAAACTTCGTTGGAAGGAATACTATTACCAGATGCGCCATGCCTGTAAATAACGAAATTACTGCCATCGAATTTATTAAGCCCGTTTCCCGTTCCAAACCACATCAATCCAAACCGGTCTTTTATAATGGTATTTACGGTATTCGAAGACAATCCTTCTTTTATTGTAATAGATGTAAAGTTTATAGCAGCCTGTCCATAAATTTGAGATGGGACGCACAAAAAGAGCAGGCATGTCAATATATAACAGCTTTTAAACTTAAGCATGATTAAAATTTGATGAATAGTCACTCGCAGCAACCAATAAAGGCTTCAGTAATTTATTTTAATTGGTGTTGTTTTGACAAATATAACCCGGTTGATGCAAATATCATTGTTAATTTATGACTATATGGTATTTCCAGGCTTATCCTCAAAGATTTCGTCCTTTTATCAGGCGGCTGCGGGTCTTATCGCCATCATTTTTGGGATATCCCAGACTGTTTAAAAACGTATGTAAAAAAGAAAATCCGCCGATTTCTTGCGAAACTCGGCGGATTTTGCGAAAAAGATGCGGAGATCGGATTATTCAGGGCCTCAAAAACAACTCCCAAACACGGTTTTTGGGCTCTGAGAGTAGTTTTGTGCCCTCAAGCGCATGGAATATAATGGCCAAGACCTCCGAAATATCCATATACTTGATCTAATCGAACGCGAAAAACTTTTATTCAATTGCATTTGCGTGGATCTGCTTCAACGCTGATAGTCAAAACTCCGCCGCCAAATTAAGGCAACATGATTTCTGCAACATTGCGTTGGTTATAAAGATTCCAATGCGCTTCTGCCACCTCTGCTGCTGTTATCGTTGGCATTCCATCCGGAAAATCCCCTTTGTGTTTACCCTCACTTACAACCAAAGCACCAATTGACACAATACCAGCAAAAATGCCGTCCTCTTTCAGGTCCATGTTGAGCAACCGCGCATAATTTAATAAAGCGCCTGCGGCAACGCCGAAGCTGGCGGTTCTGTTTACTGGATGCTGGGCGGAGGATGCCGTAGTAAACAAGACGCTACCGTCTTTCCTTTCCAGCATTTGTGGGAGTACAACCTGCACGGCAGTTATTGCAGCGAGTACCTGGTAGTCGAGATGATATTGTTCATTTGCTATATCTATATTCCGGGCAGTCCGCATACTTTCCCAGGTGGGGGTCGGACTGAATTCCAATATATCAATTGCTCCGTAATGGTGGATAACCTCTTGCAGCGCGCTGGTCAACTGCCCCCGGTCTAATATATCGGCCTGGAAAGTTGCAGCCTCAATGCCTTTTTTAACAGATCGTCTTTCAGCGCATTTAGTTTTTCCACATTTCTCGCAAGCAGCGCAACATTGTAGCCTTCAATTCCGAATTTTTCTGCCACGGCAAATCCTACACCCGGACCCGCACCCACAATGGCTATTGTTTTTTTCATCTTTATTCTTTTTGTTTTTTCATTGATCGGTTAATTTGTACAGTCATTACCGGGCGCACAGGTATTACCCTGTCTAACATGGATCAGGCCGGGGTTGTCCTTCTTCCATTCAGCGTAAGCAGTTTGCAGTACTTTAAGAATTTCAGTACCAGGCTGAGCGCCAGCGATGGCATATTTGCGATCTATTACAAAGAAAGGAACCCCTTTTGCCCCCAGCCTGGATGCTTCTGCACCGTCGGCTTCTACCTGATGTTGAAAAACAGGATTGGTGAGGGCTTCTTTTACCTCTGTAGCCGTCAGGCCTATACTGATTCCAAGTTCTGTTAGAACCGCATCATCAGAAAGATTCTTGCCCTCTGTGAAATAGGCATAAAACAGTCGTTCTTCTGCTTTTTCTCCCAGTCCCTTTGTTTTTGCCATTTGGATAATACGATGCGCTTTCAGCGAGTTAGTGACAAGCATTTTATCGAACTGATAGTCAAGACCTGCATTCTCAGCCATCCTTGCTACCTGTTCATGCATGGCAACTGACTGGTCATAGCTGATCCCTTTACGTGCAGCCACAAACTGGTACATGTTTTCCTGATACCGCGGCACTTCCGGCATGGCAGGGTCAAGCCGGAAACTTTTCCATTCTACCTCTATATCATCCCTGTCAGGAAATTTTGCCAGGGCAGCCTCAAAATTTCTCTTGCCGATATAACAAAACGGGCACATCACATCGCTCCAGATCTCTATTTTCATTTTTCAGCGTTTTGCGGTCACCGGATAGTTTAGTTTTCTGAAATAATAGTAGGATACACATAGTATGGCAAACGGGATCAGCGGTGCTGTACCTTTTGCAGGGCCATCAGCGAGCCAGTGCCCCAGGCTTGCGGAAAGCAGCAATATTCCGAAAGCGACATAAGCCCATTCTTTGAACATAACGGGTACGGCGGGGATGAGGATAATTATGGCGCCAACGATCTTACAGATGTCTAATTCCAGACCAAAGTAAACCGGGAAGCCAAGTCTGTGTATGGACTCTATTAAATACGCTTTCGGGGCAAAATAGGACGGCAGCACAATCAGCGCCATGGCGATAATGATAACTATCCAATAAATTCTTTTTTCTTTCTGCATGGTTCAAATATTTACGGCACAAAATTATTTTGAAGTAACTTTATAAATGTTATCTGTTACCCTTTGGAAACCGGTTTCCTCTATGAAACTAAGCCGCTAACCATAAATCGACCATCGTAATTTTGCAGTATATGAATACAAAAAAGCAAGCCCCGGAAATACCTGATTGTAAAGAGCAATTGATTGCGATAAAGGATACAATGATCTTATTATCTGGGAAATGGAAAATTCAGATTATCGGATGGCTTCTGCTATATGGCAAGGTGCGGTTTATGGATCTGCTGCGTGGAATAGATGGTATTGCTGCCAAAATGCTTTCCAAAGAGTTACAGGAACTGGAGCAAAATCAAATAGTAGTCCGGACCGTGATGCCTACGAAGCCGATAACGGTGGAATATGAGTTAACAGAACATGGTAAGACTTTAAGCGGAGTAATTGAAGCTATTTCGGCCTGGGGAGTTACGCATCGTAAATTCCTGTTTAAAAAATAAGCTAAACAGGAATTCTATTATGCATACTGACGCCAACTAAGTTGAAACCCTTAGGATCCTTTCCGCTTTGTCGAGCATAAGCCCATTTTGCGGCAAATACCTAAAATACACAAGACCTTTTCATCTCTATTAATGGTTACAAAGATCAACGCCGAAAGTGCTTTGTCGGTTTATCATTTAGGCGCGTTGATTGATTACCTTGAACAATTGGCCTTAAGCCTTCTGGAGCAACCTCTTGCATGCTTTTTTCATGAAGAACTTTTCAGAAAGCTTTATCTAAGCGATTTTAGCCTGTTTTGGTGGTGAATATGACGTAATTTTTGAAAAAAATTTCTTGAATAAGCCCCCAAACAACCTGATAAAGCACAAAAAAAGCATTTACAAATCGTAAATACTTGATTATCAAGTGGATAATATCGGATTATTCAATACCTCCAAAACAACACTCAAACGCTGTTTTTGAGGCTCTGAGAGGTTTTTTTTGTTATGCATTTTCGTGTTTTTGGCTGACTTTTGTCAGAGTTTCTTCGAGATAAAAACGATTAAAATCGCAGTTTTTAATACTGTAAAAGCGGTTTTTGAAGATCGTTCAAAAAAAGTCTTTCACCAGATTAAGAATTATTTTCAATTTTTCACCGTTTTTGAGTGTGTTTTTTTATGAAAAAATGACCTATTAACCGGAAATATTTTGCCAACTTATGACGTGATACTTTGTTCTCTTTTCATTTTCAGGTCCACCATAAATCAGCGTCTTATTTACCTTTGCAGGAGCTGCAATTTCTTCAAACCGATCCATTTCCTTAAACAAAGCGGTACTTATAGTTTGTGTTGCCTTTATCTCAAAAATGGAAAATTTTTGACCCTCTTTCATTAGCAGATCAACCTCATGAGCATTACTATCCTGCCAAAAATAATAATCCTGATGCAGGTATAAATGGTGGTTCTGTTTTTGATATTCCGCCAGGATCATGTTTTCAAATATGTGCCCTTTCAATCTATTTTCTTCCAGTTCTTCGGTAGTTCTTGTTCCCAATAAGTGATTTAAAAGGCCAGTATCATAAAAATATAATTTAGGACTTTTAATCAACCGCTTATTAAAGTTTTGATGGTAAGGCTGCAAAAGAAATACAATGTAGCTACTTTCAAGTATAGACAGCCAGGCTTTGGCGGTGTTATGTGAAATATCGCACTCATTAGCCAAGGCACTAAAATTCAGTAATTGCCCCGCACGACCAGCACACAAACCTAAGAAGGTACGAAATAGCTTAAGGTCCCTTATGTTCATTAATTCTGTCACATCTTTTTCAATGTATGTCTGAATATAATTAGCATAAAAAATAGCCGGATCAATATCCCTGTCAAATATGGCCGGATAAAATCCTTTGATGCTTGCCTGCGTGTATGAATTTTCTAATAAACCTGTTCGTTTTAACTCCGTAAAATCTAACGGCAGTAATTTGAATAAAGCAACCCGGCCTGCCAGAGTTTGTGTAATATTATTTAACAGATGGAAATTTTGAGAACCTGATAAGATATATTGCCCCATCATTTTAGATTCTGTCAACCCTGCCTTGTATATAAGAAAACAGTTCCGGCACCCGTTGCACCTCGTCAAGGATAACTTTCTGGTCATACTGATTTAGAAAACCAATCGGGTCATCCAAAGCAAACGAGCGGGTATTGGGGTTTTCAAGACTTACATAGCGGTAATCACTGAACAACTCTTTCAACAAAGTAGTCTTACCTGATTGTCTTGGTCCGGTAACAGCCAATACCGGAAATTTGTTTTTTGAGCCTTTATAATAGGCGAAATTTGTCTTTGAATAAATTTGCTCATAGCTATAAATCTAAGTAAAGGTAAGAATTACTTACAATTTACATGGGTTAAAATTACAAAATACATAAGGATTACTTACGATTTGCATGAATAAAGTAACGCATCATACTTTTGTATGTAATCCGATTTACTATCTGAAAATAATGGGTATTAATTAGTTTCATAAATTTGGAGAAAGCTAAATGAAAGATGACCGATTAAATTTATACAAGTCCCTATTCAAAGGCAGGGAAGATGTATTTGCATTAAGATGGGAAAAAGGTGGTAAAAGCAGCTATATGCCAGCTTACAATTTTGATCCCCACCGATATAGGTTGCATCAAATGAAAGGCGGTACTTTTCAAACCTTTACTGATAAAACATATCAATCGTTAACAGATGACCATTTAATAAAACACCTTAAAGGCGAACAGGTTATCGGCTTGTACCCATTGTTACAAGATAACACTTCCTGGTTCATTGCGGCAGATTTTGACGAGGCGAATTGGATTGAAGAATGCAGAACATTTATTAAAATTTGTGAGGAATATGATATACCAGCTTACTTAGAACGCTCACGTTCCGGCAAAGGCGGTCACGTTTGGATGTTTTTTGAAGCGCCTTATGAAGCATTCAGAAGCAGAAAGATAATGATGACGTTGTTGCAGAAAGCAGGTTTAATTTCTGTATTCGATAAAAACTCAAGCTTCGACCGGCTTTTCCCCAACCAGGATTATCATTCAAAAAAAGGATTAGGCAACCTTATTGCTTTGCCTTTAAATAAAACGAGTTTGAGTAATGGCAATAGCTGTTTCATTGATCCCGAAACCTTACAGTCATTTGATGACCAATGGGCTTTTTTAAAAACAATCAATAGGATCACTACAAGCCAACTCAATTATATTTATAAAGAGCAAACAAATCAAGATGAAATTTCTACAGGACTATTTCGAAACGAACAACCCATTACAGGAAAGTTGGCAATTGTGTTGCGTAACGAAATTCATATCAGCCGTATAGGTTTACCTGCCTCACTTGTTGCTTTTCTAAAAGAAGAGCTAAACTTTGCCAACAATGAGTATCAGGTAAAAAGAACATCAACAAAAACACATTCGGTGTAAAGCGTTATTTTAAATTGGTTAACGAAACGTCAGAATCGATTTCAGTTCCAAGAGGTTTTATTGGAAGGTTGTTGCGTTTCTGTAAAGAGCAACAAATTGAGTATGTTCTTCAAGATCAAAGGAAAAAAGCAGAACCTGTTAATTTCAAAGGCTCAATAACACTACGGGAGTATCAATTACCCGCGCAGCAAGCGGTTTCTAAAAAGGATTTTGGAGTTATAGTTGCTCCACCCGGCTCTGGTAAAACGGTTTTAAGTTTAGCTATCATAAAAGATAAACAGCAACCGGCACTCATTTTAGTTCACCGTAAGCAGTTGGCCGATCAGTGGATAGAACGAATAGAATCTTTCCTGGGTATCCCTAAGGAAAATATTGGTCGCATCGGTCAGGGAAAAAAAGGCCTGGTAAGCATATTACTGTTGCCATGGTCCAAAGTATGGAAAAAGCATTGGAATCAACAGAGGCTATGGAACTAATGAATGCTTTTGGTACCATTATCATTGATGAATGCCACCATATACCGGCGGAAACCTATCAGCGGGTTATTGGGAAACTGAATAGTTATTATATGTATGGGCTTACAGCTACACCATTCAGAAAATACAACGATGGCAAATTGATATTTATCCACTTGGGTGAGATAATCCATGAAGTTAAAGCGCCGGAGGTACAAAATCAAACGGGTACGCAGATCATCCTCAAAGATACTGACCTGTTTGTGCCGTTTAATACCAAAACAGATAAGTTCGAAACACTTTTTAAGATTTTGATCCATGATTCAACACGGAATCAACTCATTTTAAATGATGTAGTTTCACAGCTAAATGCTGGTAAGAAAGCTGTTATCATCACAGAGCGGAAAGAGCATATTACCTCCCTACAACAATATTTAAAACAACATTACGACACCATTGCGTTGAGTGGTGAGGATTCCGACTTAAGTAAAAAATCCAAATGGTTAGCTATAAATAAAGGCGATTTCCAGGTATTGATCACAACAGGCCAGTATTTTGGCGAAGGAACTGATATTCAAAACATAGAATGTTTATTCTTAGTTTATCCATTTGCTTTTGAGGGTAAACTCATTCAATATATTGGCAGGGTGCAACGATCAGAAGTATCGCCTGTTATTTACGATTATCGTGACCATAAGATCAGCTACCTGGAAAGGCTATTTCAAAAAAGAAACCTGTATTATAAGAAGCTTGATCAAAATGGTTTAACAACTCCTATAGATGAAAGTGAAATAGTAAGTGATCAAATCAATGAGAAGATTGAGGTGCCAATTGAACAATTAGAGTTCAGATTTGGCAGCATTGCTTTCAAATATCCCATTGCTGAATTTCATGGCAAGGAGGTCGAGTTTGAGATTGAAAACCTGAATGTTAGACCGGAGTTTACCGTACTTAAACCATACTTTATCCGGTTTCTTAAAAGCACAACAGCATTAGTTAATATCCGGGCTACTTTTCAATATAACAGGTTGGTATTTAAATCGGCCTCTTCTAATGATCTTGATAAATTAAACCGCGAGGTTATTGAAAGTGTCAAGTTCCGGTTCTTGAATAAAGAAATCATCAAGAGCATCCCGGCAAGCGAAGAAAATTTATTGGATTCGGGTCAATTACAGGGAGGTCAATTACAGGGGGCGGTGAGCAATTGCTTTACACCAACGAAGATGACCTTTTGGAAAACATACTGGCTCTTAAGCAATATAAACATCACCGACACCTCCGTTACCTTTCTCAAAAACACGAACGAACGATACTGAAGCTCCGTTTTGTATTAGAACCTTTCTCCTTTGTATTTTTACTTTCCGGTAATAATCAATATCATTTGGTTTGGGAAACATTAGACACCGAAGAAGCGACCTATATATGGCATATAGAAAAGTCTGTTTATGAACTTGAACGAAGTATCAAGAAGATAGATGGGCTGCTTGGACAGATACGAACAAAGGGGCGGCAGCAATATCTTGAAACAAATCCCGAACATTTTAGCCGTATCGTACATGACTATTCAAAAGACTCAAAAGGGCTTATTATTTGGAAAGATTTATTGGAAGAAAAACTGTTCTAATTCATTTCCAAAACATTCCTTGTGGAGAATAAATTATTTTAAACAGCAGTAATTAAACTACTTACTTCCAGCGGTTTAAAATATTGTAAAAAGAAGTCCGCCATCAGGGAGCCATGAAAAAATGCCTAAATAATTGAAAATCAATTATTTAGGCATTCAAGTGGAGAATATCGGAGTCGAACCGATGACCTCTTGCATGCCATGCAAGCGCTCTAGCCAGCTGAGCTAATCCCCCGTGGTGGGCTGCAAATATAGAATTTTGTGAATTAAAATGAAATTCTATTGTTATTTATTTTATCCGATCCTGTCCCAGCGCCTTTACCGTCGGCTTGTTTAATTTAAACTTAAAATATACATGCACCTGGCCTGCCCTAAATTGCTTCACGGGCGGGAACAAAAGCTTATAAAAAAGTAAAGCCCCTGATGGGCAGGGGCCTTTACTAACCAATTATAAACCTAAATTATGAGAAGACTACTTTATGTATTGCGTTATTTTTAACACGGTGTAAAAGTAACACTAAGTTTTGATATTCGGAAAATATATTTTGTAATTGTTTTGTAAGTTTTATTAATTACACTACCATCCGGTATCTTACTGTCAAAAATAAGAATAAAACATTATTAATTTACTAATTTTTTCAAATTATTTGATAATAATTATTACTTCGTTCATTTTTATTCAAAAATGATACGATTTTATTTATAAAGTTTACAAAAATTTAATTTTAAATGATTTTTAAAGTAAAATTAGAATTTAAACCCGGCTTAAAATTAAATTTCAAAGCGTCTTTTGTTTTTAAAGCAAAATAATCGCTAATTTTTCTTTAAAAAACTCCAAAATACCACATTTTTTTTGCCTTAATACTGCTTTTAGCTCTTTAAAGAACGATTGTCTGCTAAAACAATTTATGTTCTAAACGCACTTGCATAATAAAAATTACTTTACAAAGGCTTTTTTTAAAGATGCTTTAACACTTTTGCAGCAAAAACATACTGCCTTTTAAAATATGTCATCAACACATACCGCAAAACAACATCCGCATCTTACGCCATTAACTTTATGGATCATGACCATAGCTACAGGTTTGGTGGTAGCAAACATATATTATAATCAACCATTACTGGCCGATATGGCGAATACTTTTGGCGTAAGCGATAAAAAAGCGCAGCAAATATCGCTTTTTACGCAAATTGGCTACGCTACAGGTTTATTATTTATAGTGCCATTGGCGGATATGCTTAAGCGTAAGCGTCTTATTTTAATTGATTTTGTGCTCATGATCATATCGTTAATAGCCTGCGCCATGGCGCCTTCGGTAACTATACTTATGATAGCGGGTTTTTTGGTGGGCGTATCATCGATTATTCCGCAATTGCTGATCCCAATGGCGGCCCACTTAGCCAAGCCACATGAGCGGGGTAAGAAGATTGGCTTTGTAATGAGCGGCTTATTAATCGGCATTTTGCTGTCACGCACATTAAGCGGTTTTATAGGCGAGCATTTTGGCTGGCGAAGCATGTTTTATATAGCCGCCGGGTTAATGTTGCTCATCTGGATTATGATATTTTTGTTTTTGCCCGAAATTGAACCCGATTATAAAGGCAATTACGGTAAATTGATGAAATCATTGATCCATTTAGTAAAAACCCAGCCTAAGTTAAGGTTGGCAGCATTCAGAGGGGCTTTATGTTTTGCCGGTTTCAGCGCATTTTGGACAACGCTGGTATTCCTGTTAAAACAGCCTCAGTTTAATGAGGGCAGCGCCGCTGCGGGTATGTTTGGCCTTGTTGGCGCTTTCGGTGCGGTAGCCGTTGGCTTTATGGGGCGCCTGAGTGATAAAATGGACGCATACAAATTATCAATTTATACACTTTCGCTTATCCTGATCTCTTTTATTGTATTCTATTTTTCGAGCCATAGTATAATAGGGCTCATCATCGGGGTTATTCTGCTTGATATGGGTGTGCAGGCTACTCATATCTCTAACCAGTCTATTATTTTTGCATTGATCCCGGAAGCCCGCAATCGTATCAATACAGTGTACATGGTGTCTTATTTTATAGGCGGGGCTTTAGGCACGTTCTTCGCCAGCCTGGTTTGGAAAAACTACGAGTGGAACGGGGTATGTGCTATTGGAGCTGTCCTATCGGTAATAGTAATAGCGGTGCATTTGTTATACTACAGGAAATCGTCCGGTAATGCACCTGATGTTCGGTAACGCATACCTGTTTATCTGGTCCGAATGGCTATCCCGGGTAGAGTTGGCCAAAAAAATTAAATTTTTTCTCCTAAAAAAAATCACTGTATTACAGCCATTTACACCAAATTGTAAAATAAATCTGAATTTTTAATGACTTTTTTTGCTCTCCGATAAAAGTTTGGCATTGATTTAGATTGGTACTTATCAAACGCAGTTGTTATGAAGGCAAAAGACAAAGCGGTTAAACCTGAAGAAGAGAAAGAGTGGGAAAACCCAGTGGAACCGACAAAAACTTCAGACCCACGCGATGAGGAACAAATATTAAGGCAGTATAAAGAAGCAAAACGCCGCCACGATAACCTCACCGAAAACGGGAACGAAAAAAAGAAAGACTAAAACGAAGACATTAAAATATTAAAGCATTCAAATAAAACATTCAAAACCTACAACATGAAAACGCAAAAACAAACATCAACCACCAAACTAATAGCAAGCTTTGATAATGCACTTAAAAACATCATCATGAGCGACTTAAAAGCTATTAAAACTAAAACGCCCTATTTAACGCCGGCAGCTTAAACTAAATATAAAAAACATCACCTACACTACATCTACCTATGAAAGCATATAAACCAACCCCCGCAATAACTAAATTACTTGCACGCTTTGATGCCGAATTATTGGAGCTGTTGAGGGAAGATCTGAAAAACTACAGGGCCAAAACCCAATTCATGAGCAACAACAAGCAGGTAGCAGCACAGCAAACGCTGTCTGCCGCTTGATCAACATATATATATCTACCTATCGAGTACTAACATCACCTATGAAAACGTGGAGCCCTGCAAAAACAGGGCTCTATTTTTTTAGTAAAGCCGGGCAAGCTTAATGCTATCTTTGTTTAATATTAAATAACAATATATTAACACTTTGGTCACCTAAAGTAAATGCCTGAAACGGTTATTTGGGTAAAGCGGCGGGCGAATGGCCTATGCGGTTGAACATCATATTGCACCATCTATTTACGAGTGGTACCGTTAACCAGGTGATGAACAAATCGGTTACGGTCAATTGATCCTGCACGAGCAGGAGCTAAAGACTGATTGTCTGTATGGTGTATTGTTATCTGTGAAATTACATACTCTACATAAATACAAACATTATGGACCAGGTTAATTATCCCATAGTAACAATTGTTGTTATTGCTGTTATTATTTTGCTGGTTTGGATCATCAGGCGAAACCAGAAAGATGAAAAAAGCTGGAACAGGATATCATCCAATCCGAACTAAAACCAGAAGAAAATAATGATAAAGAAATAGAATCCTGAGCTTGTTGTTAAAAACAACCTGGCTAAATAGCATTTCCCTGCGTCATTGCGTACAGCAATAATGGTCTTTTACTTTAAAGAAGTCGCTGAATTTACTGTGATTTCCTATCTGCTTCAGTATATTTAACAATTAACCCGGCTGTTTTGGCTGATGCGCCCGGTTGCCCCATGCGCACATCAAGCTCGTCATAATTATTGAGTATATTTTGGCGATAGGTTACATCATTGACAATCAGTTTTAACTCTTCACTTATCTTGTTAGCCGTACACTCTTCCTGGATCAACTCCTTCACTACCGCTTTATCCATGATCAGGTTAACCAACGATATAAATTTAAGCTTAACCAGCATGCGCGCTATGGCGATGGTTAATTTCCCGCCTTTATAAACCACTACCTGCGGCACATCAAACAGCGCGGTTTCAAGTGTTGCGGTGCCGGAAGCTACAATAGCTGCATGGGCATGATTCAGCAGATCATAAGTGCAGTTAAATACAACGGGGATCTCTTCGCGGTTTAAGTAAGGCGCATAATAATCAGCCTGAAAAGCCGGTGCACCGGCAATTACAAACTGGTATTCAGGAAAGTTGGCCGAAGCCCGGATCATATCGGGCAGCAGTCTGCTGATTTCCTGTTTGCGGCTGCCGGGTAACAGTGCTATAATTTTCTTTTCGCCAAGTTTATTTTTTTGCAGAAAATCAGGGTCAGGATTAAATGCTGAAACCGAGTCAAGCAAAGGGTTACCTACATAATCAACATCCATTCCCCACTCTTTGTAAAATGCCACTTCAAAAGGCAATATGCAAAACAGGTGGTCAACAATGCGTTTGATCTTTAACACCCGCTTCTGGTTCCAGGCCCATACCTTGGGCGAAATATAGTAGTTAACCGGTATGCTGTTAGCTTTGGCGTATTCGGCTATTTTGAGGTTAAAGCCGGGAAAATCTATCAAGATCAATACGTCGGGGTGGTAAGCAGAGATATCCCGCTTGCACGATCTCATGTTTTTAAGAATGGTTTGCAGGTTGGCAACCACTTCAACAAAGCCCATAAAAGCCATATCGGCATAATGTTTTACCAGTGTGCCGCCCTCGGCCTGCATCAGGTCGCCGCCAAAAAACGGAAATCAGCATCAGGGTCAAGCGATTTGAGTGCTTTCATCAAATTAGCCCCGTGCAAATCGCCCGAAGCTTCGCCGGCTACCAGGTAATATTTCATTATAGAGATTGCAATTTAAAAATGAATATGGCCAGCATAAACAAAAGCGAGATCATAGCGATACCGTTTCCCGTTTTATCGGCCCCTTTGCCATAAAAATAACGGATGATAAACAAATTGATGGCAAAAGCGACAAAGTAGGGAATGCCCGGCTTATGCAAGAAAACCAGTTGATTTTTAAGCAGAAATCCAAAAACAAACAGACTAACGCCTGGCAGTATAGCGCCGATGAGCAGGCCTAAGGATACGTCGTTTTTGTTTAGCATAATTACAGGTTGAATTTCCAGTTGTTTAAGTAGGGGATAACGTGGTGTGCGGTCATATCAAACTGCACCGGCACAACCGAAGCATAACCCTGTTCCAAAGCCCAGACATCGGTATCCTCGCCACCATCATTTAATTGAAAAACACCGGTAAGCCAGTAATAAGGCCTTTTATGCGGATCCATGCGTTCATCAAATTCTTCGGCCCATTTGGCCGCCGCCTGCCTGCATATTTTAATGCCTTTAATGTGTTTGGTGCCAGGAAAGTTTACATTTAACAAACTGGCTTGTGGTAAACCATGGGCTAAAACCTGTAAAGCAAGTTCTTTTACAAACTTGATGCAAGGCTCAAAATCGGCCTGTAAAGTATAATCATCTAACGAAAAACCTATCGACGGGATACCCTCAATGGCTCCCTCAACCGCTGCCGACATCGTGCCCGAATACAGCACATTGATAGAGTTATTAAGGCCATGGTTAATGCCCGAAACACAAAGATCAGGCTTTTTACCTTTAAAGATCTTGTTAACAGCCAGCTTCACGCAATCAACCGGAGTACCCGAGCAGCGGTACATTTCAATGCCCTCGTAAATGTCAACCTGGTCAAGCCGTAAAGGTTTGCCGATGGTAATGGCATGCCCCATACCTGATTGCGGACTATCCGGAGCAACAACTACAACACGGCCAATTTCGGCCATGGCATCCATCAGGGCTTTGATGCCCGGCGCGGTGATGCCATCGTCATTTACAACAAGTATGGTGGGTTTGGTAACTTTCATTGGGCAAAGTTAACAATCCTCAACAATGTAACCCGGCCAGGCTTATTCTACTTTTAATTTAACCGAGTTTACCCAAATGGCATCCCTGTCAAAACTGGCTTTGAAATTCCGAAGCATAAAGTTTTTGTCCGCTTGTATTTTGCCTCTGAAAACCTGTTTGCCGTTTATGTTTACAACAACCGGTTGCTCCAGGTTTACCATTAGTGGGCTAATCATTATCTCTGTTTCTTTTACACCCGATGTTTCAAGGTTGAATGTATTATTGAAAAATGTCCCTTTAACGGCGGCGCTTTTGTTCAGGCCCTGATACTGCCGGTACCTGGTATCAATTTCTTTTTGATCTTATCATAATTAGGAAAAGTAAGTGACTGATGCCAGGCAGCACGATTAAGCCCGGTATCGATACCCGTTAGTTTTATCCACGCGTACGAATTATAAATTTTATCGCTATAGCATTCCCAATAGATTTTGTTTTTGAATAAGTTACGGCTCACACTATTTATAAATACGGGTGTATAAGGAAGGTCGGTGTTTAAATGCTTATCGTAATGTTGGTAGCCGATGTATTCTTTGTAAATTAAATGGTCTGGTTTATCTTTTAACCAATCCATAACAATGCGGGTTTGTTGGATGGGGCGCAGGTCGTCGAGGTCGGAATGTACCACGTATAGCGGACTGTTTATAATGTTTCTGATATAAAAGTCGCGGGCAAAGATATTGTCGAACATTGAATTATACGCCATAAAGCCGGCGAATTGATTAGGGACATAAATACCCAGGCCAATAGCGCCATCGGAGCCATCTGAATGACCTAAAGCAAACACCTCGCTGTCGTTGATGTTAACTTGCTTTTTTACCGAAATTAATATATTGGCCAGTGTTTGATAGGTAAAATTTGGCACATCGCGATCGCGAAAAGCTTTTTTATTTAATACCCAGTTGAAGAACTTTTTAGGGTCACCAATCGGCCTGATAATGACGTTATCCTGCTTTTTAAGGATGGCAAAAATGATATCATCGTCAAATTTTTGAATGCTGTCTGCATCGGCGAAACTACTTTGGCCAACGGCACCATGAAGTAATAGTATACAAGTGGATTTACGTATGTTATTATAAGAAACAGGCACAAACACCCTGAACGGCACTTTACCAAACAGCGAATCAGTATAGTAGAAAAGATAGTCTTTGCCGCCTTTTATATCCGGGTAAGTATGCCAGTTGCTAAGCAGTTTAAAGGTTGAATCGGCGTCGATCTCATTGTTAACCCGGATCTGGCTGATCCTTTTCTCGGCGTTGGATGCGGCTTTTTCTAAAGCGTTTTCCTGTGCAGATAATGTAGATGAGAATGTAAAAAATAAAATAAATAAGATTAGATGGTTGAGGTTTAGTTTCATGTTTTGTAGTTATAAGTACTTATATGACACGCCTGCATCGGAATAGTTGCATATATAATATTTAATAATATTGGGTTTGTTTACATGGCGGCTATATTGGTAACAAAATGAATTTTAGTTATATTTGATTTATGCTGACGGCTGATAAGAAAAAATACACCGTTGATGATTATTTGATGCTTGAGGAAGGTGCGCCGTTTCAGCTGATCAACTATGATTTAATTACGTCGCCTTCTCCTATTCCTGCCCACCAACAGTTATCTGCTAAAATTATACAGCTATTGTCTAACTTTTTAGATAGCATAAATGATAATGGCTTTCTTGTAAGCGCACCAATGGATGTAAAATTTGATGATGGAAATGTGCTTCAGCCAGATATACTTTATATAAAAGAAGGTAGGGTTGCCGAACTTGTAAAAGATAGGATTGAAGGCGCTCCTGATTTGATCATCGAAATTCGTTCTCCTTCTACTGCTTACTATGATTTAAGGCAAAAAAAGGATGTTTATGAAAAATACGGCGTAGCAGAGTATATCATTATAGATCCCGTACAGGAAAATGCCGACATGTATAAGCTAACCCATAAAGGTTATAGTTTACAGCAGAAGGCTCTTAAAACAGAAGCCCTAACGTCAATGGTAATTCCTGGTTTTAAACTGGAACTTTCAAAGTTATTTAAATAAAAAAGCCCCGTTCCCGGAGCTTTTCTGATCTTTTATAAACTGTTTATCCACTTTACCAGTTCATCGCGGGTTTTGCCCGTTTTTTTCTGAAGCTTGCCAAGTGTTTCATCATCTTTACCTTCCTGCCAGGCAAGGTCATCGTCGGTAAGGTCGCCGTAAGCTTGCTTTATTTTGCCTTTCAGCTCATTCCATCCGCCTTTTATTTCTAATTTATCCATGATGTTTTTTATTTAGATGCATCAGGATAACAGATGGGATAGGAGGATGGTTTTAAAAGAAGCCAAAAGCAGAATGCCGAAAGTTGAAAGCCCTGGAATGGTTATCAAAGCTACTTAACTTAATCTCAACCCTAAGCCCGGATCGTGGTTTAGTATGTATTTTCCGCCACTAAATTCCGGCATTACATAAGGGTTATTACTTACTAAAAAGGGGCCGTCAAGGTCAACCCAATCTGCTTGCGGAGCAATGGCTAAACCTGCTAAAGCGGCACAGCTTGTTTCGGTCATACATCCAATCATGATCTTCAGGTCAAGCTCGCGGGCTTTGTCAATCATTCTTTTCGCTTCATATAAACCTGCAGATTTCATCAGTTTAATATTGATCCCGGTATAAACACCTTTGGCTTTTTCCACATCTTCAAAACGTTGAACGGCTTCATCGCCAATAATAGGAATAGGACTGCGTTCGGTGAGCCAGGCATTGCTGTCGGGATCAGTTTTGAGCATGGGCTGCTCTATCAATTGTACCCCTTGCTCATGCAGCCAGTGGGTCATATCCAAACTCTGCTGCAGATCTGACCAGCCCTGGTTAGCATCTACATAAAGCGGCACATCGGTAACCGAGCGAATGGTGGTAATCAATTCTTTATCTGTATCCCGACCAAGCTTAACCTTGATCACTTTAAAACCCTCTGCCTCTTTTACCTTTTTGATGATCATTTCGGGCGTATCAATGCCTATCGTGAAACTGGTAACAGGCATCAGGGCTGGGTTGCTTCCTAATAACTGCCAGCATGGCTGTTTTTTTAATTTGCCGTCCAGGTCATGTAATGCAATATCAAAAGCTGCTTTAATGGCCGGATTACCGGGGGCAATGCTATCAAGGTAATTGACGATCGCTCCAAAATCAAAAGGATAGCTAAATTGGCGGATATCAACCTTGCTTAAAAATTCGGCAGCGCTTTGATGGCTTTCGCCCATATAAGGCACCATTGAGGCTTCGCCGTAACCTGTTTTACTTTCGTGGCTGATCTGCACCAGCATAACCGGGGTAGAGGTACGCGAAAATTTGGCTATCGTAAAAGCATGCTTCAGCTGAAGCTCGTAAGGTTGATATGTCAGTTCCATGTTAAAAACCAAAGCTAAAATTTTAGTACGAAAATCGTGCTTATCTTTGCGGCCATGCCGGCACAAATTTATTCACCGTTCACTAATTTCAATTTCAGCAACAATAAATGTTTCCTTACAGGGCAAAACCTTAATTCGCCCGAGGAACAGATCCAGGTATTTCCGCAATGGCTCATGAGCCGTTATGAGCTGGAAGATAAGCCTTTTAAGTTGCTCGACGAAAGCATGGCGACTTACAAAGACCTAAAACTCCCCTGCACAGCCGAAGTTAACGAACGCTATCTTGAACCGCTCGAAAACGAAATTGCTGCTGCTTTTGAGACCGGTTACGAAGCTGTAAAGGCGCTTGATGAGGATAAACTGTTTCTGTGGGCGGGCAAATTGCTGTACGGAATTATTTTTAATGAGATCCAGGCCGGCATCAAACTCCAGCACTCGCAGGGCGAAGAGTTTAATGTTTCGCAATCTATCATCCACAAGTTTAACAACTTGCACATGATGCTGCAAAGCCTCAATCTGCCGGTTGAGTTTGATGGTTTTAAGCCGTATAGCCTGGTATTGTTTAAGGTTGATAATGCTGAAAACGTTTTTGGCTACCGCGATGAAATCAATACGCTTACCTTTTCATTGAGGATAAAAGATTTTGGCCTGATACTTTGCCTGCAGGATAACGGTGCCAACGCCCGCTATCATAAAGAAGCTTTAGATAAAATTGCAGATCATGTCCTACACCCCATTCAGTTTGAAGAGTTAAACGCCCGCTTCTTTTACTCGGCTTATTTGTTTAACCGCCTGCCTGAGTATGATATTTTCAATATAGGCGATACCATTTCCGTAGAAGCCCTGCCCCTGCGTGGCACAAGCAGCAAGCCGCTATTTGATGACTGGATGAACAAAACCTATGGGCAGGTACTGGAAAACTTTTGGAAAAATTGGGGGTTCCTGCTGTTAGAGATCATCAAGAACCCCGAAAAACCTATAAGCTTTCTATTTAATGCCGATGGGGAGTTTATTAATGGCCAAGATTTGAAACTGCCATTGTAATCTGCTGCCAAAAATCAGGTAAAATTTCGTGGTGAAATATAATGGTGATCATTAAACCACTCAGTGCACCATAAAAGTGGGCGTCGTGGTTAATTTGATCACGTGAATATTTCGACGCGAAGTGGCAATACACTAAATATAACACGCCAAATATTACTGCCGGGATAGGAATAGGTATCGGCAATATCATCATTTGAGCAAGAGGGTTGTATAATATGGCGCTAAAAATAACCGCACTTACCGCTCCTGAAGCCCCAAGGCTGTAATAACTGTAATGATCTTTGTGTTTAAGCACAGTAGGCATATCGCTCAAAATCAAGCTTACGGTATACAATATGGCAAACTGAACGTGACCCAATAACGGTTCAAGCCCAAACGCAAAAAAATAAAATGACAGCATGTTAAAAAACAAATGCATCCAGTCGCGGTGAATAAGCCCGCTGGTGATGATGGTATGAATATCCTTTCCCCGCGAAACGGTGTAAGGATGCAGCATCATACGGCCATAAAGGTTATTGTTTGAAAAAGCTAAAAGCGAAGTAATAATTGTTATTACGAAAATAGCACAGGCCACTGGGGCCGTTTGTAAATATTCCATTTATTTAAGGTCGAGTTTGGTATTAGTTAATAGTCTGCCTACCGGGTAGCGCATAAAAGTTTTTTCAAAGTAAGGCGAATTGCGGTAAACAAAGAACAATTGCGCACCAGCATTATTGGCCAGCTGTGGGTCTTTCGCTTTGGCATCGTCCAGTTTTTGTCTAATAGATGGATCCTTTTTTAGCAGATCGGCGGCTATATCTTCAAAAACATAGTCCGAAAAATATTCTTTTTCGCCCAGCACCGAATCAAAAAGTTCCACGCAAAAAACGAGTCGACACCCTGCGGTTCCAGCGTTTCCACGATATAACGGTTTATTGGTTGATTAGTATATACTACATAATCGCCGGTATAAAATTTAACAGGCATATCCACCGGGTTAAGTTTTACGCCGGTATGCAGATAATGGCCCTCAAATGGCCGGGCCGGTGTTTTCAGATCGGCTATATAATACATTTGCAGGTTAAGCGTGGTGTCATGTGCCAGTTGTTTCATTTGCACCCCATTCAGCTTAAACAGATCAACCACCTTACCCCATGCCTGCGGAATTACGTAAGCTACCGGTTTATCGGCAGTGGCGGTAACTTTATAGGTGTTAAAATATTTGATGGTTTTAGTGTATGGCTTATCACGATCATAATATAGTCTTGGCAATCCGCTCACTCCGCTGGTTTTATAGCCTGCCTCATAACCTTTAAAGGTGATGGTATCAACCTTACTTTTATCAACCGCCCAGCTCAATGCAAAAGTTTTTTGGCTGGTTACCTGTTCATCGGCTTTACGCTTCAGTTCTCCTATCAGTTTCGCATCGCGCTGGTTAATTTCAATAAGGTGCTGCATAAAATCATAAGTTGCGTATACACGCTTGTCAAAAGGCTTCAGCATGTGCGTTTCGGTAATATAGCTGATGATGTTATGCTGGGCAGTAAAACCGGTAGCAAAGCGAGGGGTTTCCAAAAAACTAACAATGCCAGAATCGGGTAAGCCCTCTTCTCCAGCGCCATAAGGTATCATTTCATAGCCGCTCTTTTTCATTTTGCTGTACAGGTACGGCGTAAGTGTTTCGGTGGTATAATCGGCCAGGATGGGATTTTGCTTTTCCTTTTGAGTTTCAATGAGCGTCATCACATATTGATAGTCGGCGCCATCGCTGGTGTGATTATCTAAAAAGATTTCGGGCTTCCAGGTAGTGAGGATCTGTGTAAAGGCTAAAGCATTGCGGCTATCGGCCTTAATAAAATCGCGGTTTAAATCAAGATTGCGATAATTACCCCTAAAGCCGTAAGCCGATGGACCGTTCTGACTTACACGGCTCAGGCCACGGTTAAGATTGCCGTCAATATTATAAAGTGCAATCAGGCATATCACCACATCTTTTGGCAGGGTATTATTTTTAAGCAGATCACGCACCAGCATCATACTGGCATCGATACCTTCCGGCTCGCCAGGGTGGATGCCGTTATTGATGAGCAATACCCTTTTATTTTGCTTTTTAATAACCGCGGGATCAAATATTTTATCTTTTGAAAGCACTACAAGTGTTAAGGGTTTACCCACATCGGTTGTGCCATAGTTGATAAGTTTCATTTGCTGCGGATACAGCTTATTTAACTTTTGATAGTAATCAATTACCTGGGCGTAGGTGGCGGTATAATTTTTATCCTTACTTAACTCAAACGGTGTAAGCTGGGCTTGGGCAGATAAGGCAATGGAACAGGCAATAAGGGCAGCGAAAACTATCTTCATAAGCAAATACGTTGCTCAAATATAGTTTAAGAATGCCAATTAGATGTGCGGCACACAATAATATTACTGATCGGGTGTGGTACCCCAGCCGTCGAACTCACAATCAAATTTATAACCAAGGCTACACATCTGGCTAATCCATGAAGCTACAACTGCATCTTGCATTTTTACCTTAGCAGACCAGCCGGTAATAATGAATAGATTTTTATCCCCTTCAGAAACGCCATATTTTACCTGGTAGTTCAAATTGGATAATTCCTGCGCAAATGCCCCAGACTTTTGATAGGTATTGGTGTAAAAGAAAAACTCAAGCATCAGTTCCCTGTCTTCGTCAACATTTAACGCCCTTAGTTTTTCCATAAGTACCGGCAACATGTTAAGCTGTATTGTCGATTTTTCACTGAATGCCTCTGCCGATACAAATTGTCCGTTATCCTTTTTACCGAAAAAACTGAATAATCCCACGGTGATAAAAATGATGTTATGCTTTTGCTTGTAATTCTGCTATCTCAGCCTGCACCTTTTTGGGTAAACTTTTAACCACTTCATTATATGAGTGGTCAATCATTTCGCAGATTTGTTTACGGGTAAGAGCGCCGTTCATTTGCACAGTGTTCCACATTTTTTTGTTCATGTGGTAGCCAGGCTGCACTTCGGGGTAGCGTTCGCGGAGTTCAACAGCCCATTCAGGGTCGCATTTAACATTGAACCTGTCGCCGGTTTGTAAACCGGTTAACAGAAATATCTTTTCGGCAATTTTAAAAACCAGTGTATCCGCACCAAAAGGGAAACCTTCGGTCGCACCCGGTTTTTGCAAACAATAGTCGCGCAGTTCTTCTATGTTCATTACCTGAAATTTCTGACCAATTTGGTGTAGGATACTGTATTGCCAAAGTTATATTTAAAACCTATTGTAAACATGGCAAATTGGTCTGGTGCGTTATTTTTAAATTTTTGTGTATTATCATTATATCCATCTAATCCCTCGCCAAAAGTATAACTATGCTGATAACCGAGCGTTATGGTATAACCTACCTGGTCATAATCATCGTAAATTTTAAATTCATAACCAAAGCGCAAGGGAACCATCAAATTAACGCTTTTACTTTTTCCGGGAAACACATAGGTATCCGGACCATTAAAAAGATATAGGTTGGTGCGCTGAATATCCTTCATGCTGTTGGATATAGCGCCAATTCCGGCACCTCCGTAAAAATTTTTTATAACATTTAAAAAACCGCTGTTATCGTAGTCAATTATTTCACCTAACTGTAAATCGGCGTGAAGTACCAGGGCCTTATAATTATTTTTTGAATAGCGGCCAAACTGATCCTTATCTGGTGTACGGCCACCGCCTTCAAGCGTACCAAACTGAAATTCGAGGCTCATTGGTACATAGGGGCTGTAATTATAAGTCAGGTTAAGCCCCCCCGGGTGCCAAACCTGACGGTTAAGATCGTCAAAGCCACGGCCATAGCTTGCGCCAAAACCAACACCCCATTCATAATAGTTAAACCCGCTTTGGGCTTTAGCCATAAATGAGGCGCAAGCCAAAACAAAAAGCAGAAAATATTTTTTCAATGTATAATTTTAATCAATATTTACAATTGGAGATGGTATTAACCGCCGCCTAAATTTTCACTAATATAAAAGCTTTATATGAATTTCAGCTCATTCATTAAGTTCACAGTAGCCGAACGCTTCTTGCGTTATGTTACCGTTGACACGCAATCAGACCCCTCTTCGGTTTCATTTCCATCAACAGAAAAGCAAAAAGATCTTGGTCGGCTGCTGGTTGATGAACTGCTGGTTATGGGTATAACCGATGCGCATTTGGATGAGTACGGTTATGTTTATGCTACAATTCCGTCAAATACTGATAAAACGGTACCCGTAATTTGCTTTTGCTCGCATATGGATACCGCGCCCGATTGCAGCGGAAAGGATGTAAAACCAATTGTACATAAAAATTACCAGGGCCAGGATTTAATATTGCCTGATGATAACATCCAGGTGATCCGCATGGCCGAGCATACCGATCTGAAGAACCAGTTGGGTAACGATGTTATTACAGCCAGCGGCACCACGCTGCTCGGCGCCGATAATAAAGCCGGCGTGGCCGAAATAATGGATGCCTGCTACCAGCTCATCAACCATCCCGAAATAAAGCATGGCGATATCCGGATCCTGTTTACGCCCGACGAAGAAGTTGGCCATGGTGTAGATCATGTGGATATTGCCAAATTGGGTGCCTTTGCCGCTTATACTATGGATGGCGAAAGCGCGGGTAATATGGAGAATGAAACCTTTTCGGCAGATGGGGCCAGGCTTACTATTAATGGTGTAAGCTCCCATCCGGGATTTGCAAAAGGCAAAATGGAAAGCGCTATAAAAATTGCCGGGCAAATTATTGCCGCCCTGCCTGATGAACTTTCGCCTGAACATACCGAAGGCATGCAGGGATTTGTGCATCCCGTAGGTATAGAAGGCCATGTGGAAACCGCATCTATCGATTTTATTATCCGGGATTTTGATGAAAATAAACTCGCAGAACACGTAGAGGTTATCCGCCAAACTGCTACTAAAGTATTAAAGAAATTTCCCGGTTCTACGTTTGATATTACCGTGAGCCAGCAATACCGTAATATGAAAGGTGTGCTTGACCAGCACCCACAAATTGTTGATTATGCAATGGAGGCCATTAACCGTACCGGCTTAAACGCCAAATTGTGCAGTATCCGGGGTGGTACCGATGGCTCACGACTTTCATTCATGGGCTTGCCTTGTCCTAACATTTTTGCCGGCGAACATGCTTTTCACAGCAGGCACGAGTGGGTGTCAATTCAGGATATGCAGAAAGCAGTTGAAACCATTTTGCACCTGTGCATGATCTGGGAAGAAAGAAGTTAAGACATACGACTTTTCTTAATAACACAAAACTAAATTTGAAGATGTATACAATACGTACTGCCACCTTAAACGATGTGGAAACTATCCGTGATATTGCCGATAAAACATGGTGGGTAACCTACAGCCCCATTCTTGAGCGCGAACAGATATCCTTTATGCTTGGCGAGATTTACTCGACAGAGAAAATAACCAAACAGGTTAAAGAAAATCAGCAAACTTACCTGTTACTGGAGGAAGAAGGCAATCCGGTGGCATTTGCAGCCTATTCGGCCCGCGAGGAAAACCCGGAGGTTTATAAGCTGCACAAGCTATACTGCCTGCCGCAGACCCAGGGCAAAGGCTACGGAAAAGTATTGATTAACGAGGTAGCCCAAAAAACTAAAGATGCCGGTAAGAAAACGCTGGAACTTAACGTCAACAGATACAATAACGCCAAATCATTCTATGAAAAAATGGGGTTTACCATAGCCTATGAAGAGGATATAGCCATTGGTAAATACTGGATGAACGATTATGTAATGAGAAAGGAATTATAAGTGATTGCTATTTGGCGGGAAGGGTTTTTAAAAGCTCTTTTGCTGGCACCGCTTTGAAACTGCCGTCTTTATCTCCAATGATAAGGCTTTCGTTGTTGGCAGCGGCAGTTTCAACCAGCTTACGGTTCGCCCGCTTCATGCCTTCAAGCACCTTCGCCTCTAACTCATCCATGCCCATTTTTTGTGCTTTAGTTGTCATTTGCCTGATCTAAAATTACTTTCCAAACGTCGGATTTTATTATTGTTTCTTCTAACGACCCGAAACCTCTTGCCACCACCAGGGAGCCCGTATTTATATTATTTATTACAACCCATTTATCACAAAGAGGTATATACAAAGATACCAAATTTCTTATTCCCCGGTAATATCTCCGTTCTATTACATCGGCAGGGATATTATGGCCTCCTTTACTCACTCGTTTAGCTACTCGTTCCATTGCCATTTCAGGAGAGCTCAACCAAAAAAACAATAAAGTAACTTCATATCCTTTTTGCTGAGCTCTTTTAACCAAGGATACATAACTCCGGGTTGAAAGCGTTGTTTCAAAGGCAAAGTCAACTCCCCGGTTCAGCAAATCTTCAATCCGCTGCAGCATGATCCGGCCGGCTTCGAATGCAACACTTTCCGGATTGAAGGGAGATAGTCCCGCCGCGATGTTATCTGCATTTACAAACTCATTACAGTTAAGCAATTCGGGCAAAACTGTATAGCTTGCCGTGGTTTTACCGGAACCGTTACAACCTGCTATGATATACAAATTAGGCATCCTGTGAATTTAGTTGTTCATCCTTAAAAATAGCATACATATATTTATCCATCACCTCGCCATTTTTAATAACTGACCTTCGTAGTACGGCCTCCTGAATATAGCCTGCTTTTTCGAGCACCCGCATGGATGCCGTGTTTCTATTATACACACCGGCTTCTAAACGCAATAGCGAAAAATGTTCAAAAGCATAAGTGGTTACCAGTTTTACAGCCTCGGTTGCTAAGCCCTTTCCCCAATGTTCTTCACCAAGCCAATAGCCTATTTCGGCGGTTATGCGGCTTTCGTCGGTAAAAAGTTCAACACCAATGCCGCCGCAGGCTTCACCGTTAACTACTATGGCAAAGTTGGTTAAAGGTTGCTGATTTTGGGCCAGGTTTACCCAAAACAGGGCGTCCTCCATAGTATAAGGGCACGGGAACCTGTCGCGCAAAAAAGCCGATACCTTCGGGTTATCCGCATGCTTTTGAAGTGATGCTTCATCGCCCGGTTGCCACGCCCTCAATAAAAATTCGTTGCCCTGTAGTTCCATTATTGTAACAATAAAATGCTTAAAAATAACAATCATTAGCCAAACTGTTAAATTGCATGCTTTATTGAGATATGAAAAAACTGTTAGGCTTATTGTTCCTGATCCCGGCAACGGGCGCCTTTGCCCAAAAGCTGGATACCCTTAGCATCGAAAAAATTATGCGCGACCCTAAATGGATCGGGGTTTCACCCTCCAATATCAACTGGGCTAACGATAGTAAAAAGATCTATTTTAAATGGGATGATGATGCTTCGGGCGATACCCGGTTATATTCAGTTAGCCCCGGCGACAACAAGGTACAAAAAGTCAGCATTGCCGAACAGCGTGATCTGGCAGCCGGTTACGGCGAATGGAACAAAAAGCACAGCCAAAAGATATTCAGTAAAAACGGCGATTTATTTTTATACGATGTAAAAGCCAACAAAACCACCCGGCTAACAAATACCGTAGCGCAGGAAGACAGCCCTGTTTTCAGCGGTGATGAAACAAAGATCATTTACAAAGAAGATAATAATCTCTTTGCCCTGAACCTGAATGGCGGCACCCTGGTACAGCTCACCAATTTTGTACGGACAGCAAGCGATAAAAAAGTAAGGATAAACCCGGCGAACAGGAACAATGGCTCAAAAAACAACAGCTTGAGTTGTTTGATATCATCAAAAAGGAAGCAAAGGACGATAAAAAAGATTCAACAGAAACAGCATTGCTTAAACCCGACAAGCTGAAAGAGATTGCCTATGGCGATAAAAGACTGAGCGCTGTACAGATCAGTCCGGATGGCAGGTTTATCACCTATCGCCTTACCAAACGCGCCGATGGCGTTCAAAACGCGATTGTACCTAATTATGTTACCGCATCGGGTTTCACCGAGGACATACCTAACCGTTCAAAGGTCGGCCGGCCATCGTCAACCTCAGAGACGTTTATTTACGATAAGCGCCGTGAAGCAGTTTACCCGGTTATTACATCAGAGATCCCCGGAATTAAAGACCTGCCCGACTATTTAAAAGATTATCCCGATGAATTAAAAGCCCGTCAAAAGGAAAACGCAGATAGGCAGGTAAATATCGATGGTGTTTTATGGAACCAAAGCGGCAGCAATGCCGTGGTCATTATCTCAGCCCAGGATAATAAAGACTGCTGGATCATGCGCTTAGACCCGGTAAGCGGTAAACTAAGCCTGCTTGACCGCCAGCGGGATGAGGCCTGGATTGGCGGCCCCGGCATTGATGATCCCGGGAATGCAGGTTTTATTGATGATAACCATTTTTATTACCAAAGCGAGGCCAGCGGTTACTCGCATATTTATGTGGTTGATGTAACCAGCGGTGCTAAAAAGCAGCTCACCAGCGGCAAATGGGAAGTACAAACTTTGCAGTTAAGCCAGGATAAAAAGACGTTTTATTTTACTGCCAATATCGATCATCCGGGCATTACCCATTTTTACAGCATCCCGGTTAGCGGCGGTACCCCTGTTAAAATTACCGGTATGAAAGGCGGCAACGAGGTAATACTTTCGCCCGACGAAAAATGGCTGGCTATCCGCTATTCCTATTCAAACAGGCCCTGGGAATTATATATCCAGGCCAATAAACCGGGCGCAAAGGCGGTAAAAATAACCAACTCGGTTTCGGCCGAATACTTGTCATACCCATGGCGCGACCCCGAGATTATTTCCTTTAAAAACCGATACGGTACAGATGTTTATGCTCGCCTGTATCAGCCTAAAAAGCAAGATCCTGCAAAACCTGCTGTGGTTTTTGTACATGGCGCGGGATACCTGCAAAATGTCACCTATTCGTGGAGTTATTATTTCCGTGAGTTTATGTTCAACAACATGCTGGCCGATAATGGTTACACTGTGCTGGACATTGACTACACAGCGAGCGCAGGTTATGGCCGGGATTTCCGGACAGGGATCTATCGCCACATGGGAGGCAAAGACCTCACCGACCAGGTTGATGGCGTAAAGCTGTTAGTAGATAAATATGGCGTTAATCCTAAACATGTCGGCTTGTACGGTGGCTCATACGGCGGTTTCATTACGTTGATGGGCATGTTTACCGAGCCCGATGTTTTCGCGGCAGGTGGGGCCATCCGTTCCGTTACCGATTGGGCGCACTACAACCACGAGTATACATCCAACATCCTCAATGAACCTTTTACGGATGAACAGGCTTACCGTAAAAGTTCGCCTATTTATTTTGCCAACGGCTTAAAAGGCAACCTGCTGATGCTCCATGGTATGATAGATCAGAATGTGAATTACCAGGATATCATTCGCCTTACTCAAAAACTGATAGAGTTGCACAAAGAAAACTGGGAGCTGGCCTCGTACCCTGTAGAAGACCACGGCTTTGAACAACCCAGCAGTTGGGCCGATGAATATAAACGCATCTATAAGTTATTTGAGGGGACGTTGAAGAAGTAGAGTAACTAAGAGGAGCAGCAAAAGGGGACAAGCGGGAGACGCGATGCGGCAATCGCATGCTGTACCGGCGGCTATATATTAAAATTCTCGCAGGTTAAGCTGCGTGCTAAGCTAAAACTCAATCATTTATGAAAAAGGTATCCATTTTACTCACACTGTTTCTTTTTTCCTGTTCACAGCCAATACAAAAACAATCAAAATTGGTAAAAACACCAACTTTGTATCCAGCGAAAAACTATTCAAGCAAACTTTATGATGAGCCTTTTTTTAAAGAAGAACATTTCAGCTATGTAATTAACAGGCAAACGAAAGATACATCAAAACGTAATTACACTTCAGAAACGACAGTTATTGAAGGTAAAGTCAGGCAATATTTCAGAAATTGCGAAGTGACGCTCGATAAAAATGCTCTTGTTTTTAAATTGACGGACACTCCTTTTTCTGATGGCCGCGATGAATTGAAATTTGTTAAATCCCCAGGTGTATTTGAAGCCAAATACAATCAAACTTTTTCAATTACTGATAGCTCATACAAAAAACCTGTTTTTAAAGTGATAGATAAAAACGTTGTTCTTGATAAAGACACCTACGTAAAGGGTGAGCTTTTAAGGGGTAAGTTTTCTTTTCAGATCGCTGCGTCGCATTTGTGGGAAAGCAAATATACCGATACAATATCCGTGTACGGATTTGTAAAAACTATTGTAAAGTAGAAAAACAGATTGGGAATGAGCGTACATTAATTGTATATCCACATCAACACATGCTTCTTTTGTTTCTTCAACAAAGCATCCACAATTTTCATGGTATTATTTGATATAGCCGGACAGCCCCAGCCTTCGGGTGTCCCTGTAGGGTAAACTTCAGTTTCGGCTACCTGTTCCCACGAATGAAAAACGATCTGCCTTGTTAAAGCGTTATTATTGGTTGCTTCCAATCCGGTGAGGTAATACTTTACGTGGATTCCCCAGGCGCTGTAGGCCCGTCCATCTATTTGGTACTTACCGGGGGCAGTACAGTGGCTGCCATCCAGGTTACTGAACGCCGGTTTGTCTTTCGACCATTCACCACTCCAGGGGTTACGGCCGCAGCCATGGCTCACCAGTCCGGAAACCAGCACATAGTTTTTCCTGAAATCCCATACCATAAAACGTTTAACACCCGATGGCAGGGCCATATCAATTAAAATACAATAGCGGGTGTTGTAACCACGCTGCCGGCAAAACGCCAGGCTTTGTTTGGCTTTTTCTTTAACACGGTTAAGGTCGATACGGGGCACGTCGGCATTAACTTTAACACAGCAAAAGGATATTAAGAAAAGCAGGAATAAAGGTTTCAATTGTGTCAGGTTTTGTGTTGTAAACAGAAATATCCGCTTTTTATTACAATAAACCTATCTTGCCAAATGAAAAAACTTTTTCCTTTATTACTTCCGCTAATGTTTTTATTTGGTTGTACAGGAACATCAACCAAAGCACCGGTAACCATTAAGACAGTTAATAACGGAAAAGCATTACAAATTACAGGTTTCGATCCGGCCATCATTAACGAGATCAGCCGTGATTCATCTGCCAAAGCCTGGGAAACGCTCATGGCCGTTTACCGCATGCCCGCCGATACCAGCATGCAAAACCTGCAGCCCGCACAGCCGGGTCGTTATACCGTTCATAACAATGTAGTTGTTTTTACACCCGATACGGTCTTTAGCACACAGCAAACGTATTTTTTTCGTTACTATGATTTCAGTGCCGGTAGTACGCTGACCGATTTGATAAAAAGCCGCAGCAAACCCGGAACCTTGCACTATACAGATTTGATTTTTAAGCAATAAACTACCTATATGCTTGAAAATTTAATATTTTTGATTATATTTGCAACCGTTAATAAAAGAGGGGGCAATTAGTCCCCTCTTTTATTTTATCAATCAAAATTATTCTGTCAAAAACACCGGTGGGTAATGAATATTGAAAAAAGGGTAAAAGAACTGGTAGAAGAGAAGATAGCAGATAAACCAAACCTGTTTATAGTGGATATTAAAATGCACTCGAACGGGAAGCTGATCATTCTGCTTGATGGCGATAACGGTATCGGTATTGATGAATGTGCACAGGTAAGCAGGCACGTAGGTTTCCATCTGGAAGAGGAAAACGTGATTGAAACCGCTTATAACCTGGAGGTTTCATCGCCGGGCATTGATTATCCGCTGTCGTCGCCAAGGCAATACGCCAAGAATGTTGGCCGTAACCTGGGCATTAAAATGAAAGATGGGGCTAAACGCGAAGGCACATTAACCGGCCTTACAGAGGATGCCATCACCATTGAAGAAAAAGTAAAAGAAAAAGGGAAAAAAGCGCAGGTTATAGAAAGCGTTATCCCAATGGACCAAATAACAGAAACAAAGGTTTTAATATCATTTAAGTAAAAAATGAGCAATATTAATTTAATTGATTCTTTTCAGGAATTTAAAGATTTCAAGAACATTGACCGCCCTACCATGATGAGCGTTCTGGAAGACGTTTTCAGGAGCATGATCAGGAAAAAGTACGGTACGGACGAAAATTGCGACGTAATTGTGAACACCGATAACGGTGACTTAGAGATCTGGCGCACACGTAAAGTTATGGAAGATGGCTTTAGCGAAGATGATGACCTGGAGATAGAACTTGCCGAAGCACACCTGTATGATGCCGACCTTGAAGTTGGTGATGATTATATTGAACAGATCACTTTAGAAAGCTTTGGCCGCCGTGCTATTTTAGCCGCCCGCCAAACGCTGGTATCAAAAATCCTGGAATTAGAGAAAGACGAGATCTTCAAAAAATATAAAGACCGCGTAGGTGAAATTGTTACAGGCGAGGTTTACCAGGTTTGGAAAAAAGAAACTTTAGTTCTTGATGATGAAGGCAACGAGCTGTTACTGCCAAAAACAGAGCAGATCCCGGCCGACTACTTTAAGAAAGGCGATAGTGTTAAAGCTGTTGTATCAAAGGTAGATATGCTGAACAGCAACCCTAAGATCATCATTTCGCGTACAGCGCCTGAGTTTTTACAGCGCTTGTTTGAGCTTGAAGTGCCGGAAATTTTTGATGGCTTAATTACCATCAAGAAGATTGTACGCGAACCGGGCGAACGTGCTAAAGTTGCCGTTGAATCATATGACGACCGTATCGATCCGGTTGGTGCCTGCGTGGGTATGAAAGGTTCACGGATCCACGGTATAGTACGTGAGTTAAAAAATGAAAATATCGACGTTATTAACTTTACCAACAACGTTCAGCTATATATTCAGCGTGCATTGTCACCTGCCAAAATCACTTCTATTAAATTAGATGATGAGAAAAAACAGCGGCTGTGTATTTAAAACCCGACCAGGTATCGTTAGCTATCGGTCGTGGCGGGCACAACATTAAGCTGGCAGGAAAATTGACAGGCTACGAAATTGATGTTTACCGTGAGGCTGATGAGCATGACGAGGATGTGGACATTGAAGAATTTTCTGACGAGATTGAAGGCTGGATCATTGATGAATTTAAACGTATTGGTTTAGATACAGCAAAATCAGTACTGGCCTTAACCGTTGGTGAATTGGTAAAACGTACCGATTTAGAGGAAGAAACAGTAAAAGAAGTGCTATCAATATTGAATGCGGAGTTTGAATAAGCGGAATAAGCAAATTAAAATCGTATTTTTGCACTAAATAAGCAGAGAAAGTAATATTAAATGTCAGAAGACAAATCCATAAAATTAATTAAAGCAGTAAAAGAACTGAACATTGGCATGGGTACCCTTGTCGATTATTTAGCTACCAAAGGATACAAGGTTGACAAGCATCCTATGGCCAAGCTGGATAATGACATGTACAATGCCCTGTTAAAGGAATTTGCTGTTGACAAAAGTATTAAGGAGGAAGCTAAGCAGATCAGTATCGGAAAGATAAGGAAAGAAGAGCCTGCTGCACAGTTTCCTGAAAAGCCGGTTGAGAACCGCCGTTCGCGCGATTTTGAGAACGAAGAGATACTGATCAAGAATACAGGGCACTTTGCACAGCCGCAGGTTGAAAAACCAAAACCGGCCGAGCCTGCTCCGGCAGCGCAAGCTCCTGCACGTTCTGATGAGCGCAATGACGTATTACCTGGTGTTAAGGTGGTTGGAAAAATTGACCTTAACAACCTGAATGCTAAGCCACAGGCGGAGAAGCCTGCGGAAAAACCAGCGGAAGTAGTTGTTAAACAACCCGAGCCAGTTGCACAGGCACCTGCGCCAACACCGGCTCCGGCACCTGTCGAGCCAAAAGTTGAAGCGCCACAGCCGGTAGCCCCGGTTGTACCCGAACCACCAAAGGTTGAAACGCCAAAACCGGCAGCCCCGGTTGCACCGCCGGTAGCCGAAGCACCTAAAGCTGAAGAGCCTAAAGCGCCTGTTGCTGAAAAAGCACCGGTTGCAACACCTCCGGCTGCTCCCGAAACTCCGGTTACACCAGTAGCTGATGAAAGCCAGGAACCGGATGTGATCCGTGCTAAAGCCGAGCGTCTAACCGGGCCAAATATTATTGGTAAGATCCAGTTGCCGGTTAACGCGCCAAAACGCAACCCGGTAGCTTCATCATCAAATTCAAATAATAACTCGGCCGATCACAAACGCAAACGTAAGCGTAAAGATAACCAGGGCAACCCGCAGCAAGGCGGCGGTAACCATCCGCATGGCCAGCAGGGCGGTGGTGGCAATCACCCGCAACAAGGTCAACAGCCCAGCGGTGGTGGTACCATTAATCCTAACCGCCCGGATTTCAGGAACCGTACACATGGAGCACCCGGAAACAGCGGGCCAGGTCAGGGCCAGGGAGGTCATGGCGGTGGTAACCGCCCGGATTTCAGGAACAACCGCAATAATCCGCCTCAACATACAGGACCGAAGGAAGAACCGTCAGAAAAAGACATACAAGACCAGATCAAGGCTACACTTGCGCGCTTAAGTGGCGCAGGTAAGTCGGGCAAGTTTGCACAGCGTGCTAAATTCCGTCGTCAAAAACGTGATGACGTTGCTGCAAGTGCCGAAGAACTGGCAATGGAACAGGAACTGCAATCAAAAGTATTGAAGGTTACCGAGTTCGTAACGGCAAATGAGCTGGCAAGCATGATGGATGTATCTGTAACGCAGATCATATCTACTTGTATGAGCCTGGGTATGTTTGTTTCCATTAACCAAAGGCTTGATGCCGAAACACTTTCAATTGTGGCCGATGAGTTTGGCTACCAGGTTGAATTTGTGAAGCCGCAGGATGAAGAAGCCAACCTTGACCAGCCTGATGATCCGGCCGACCTGGTGACACGTGCACCAATCGTAACCATCATGGGCCACGTTGACCATGGTAAAACCTCATTGCTCGACTTTATACGTAAAACCAACGTAATAGGCGGCGAAGCGGGTGGTATAACCCAGCACATTGGTGCTTACGAAGTAACATTGCCTGATAACAAAGGAAAGATCACCTTCCTGGATACACCGGGTCACGAAGCGTTTACCGCTATGCGTGCAAGGGGTGCGCAGGTTACAGATATTGTAATTATAGTGATAGCTGCCGATGACAGCGTGATGCCGCAAACCCGCGAGGCCATAAACCACGCGCAGGCTGCAGGTGCACCAATCATCTTCGCCTTTAACAAAATTGATAAGCCGGGCGCCAATGCCGATAAGGTAAGGGAACAGTTATCGGCCATGAATATTTTGGTTGAAGAGTGGGGCGGTAAATACCAGTCGCAGGAAATTTCGGCCAAAACCGGCTTAAATGTTGACTTGCTATTGGAAAAGGTATTGCTTGAAGCCGAATTGCTCGAACTGAAAGCTAACCCTAACAAACGTGCCGTAGGTACTGTTATTGAGGCAGCTTTAGATAAAGGCCGTGGTATTGTTACCACCATCCTTGTACAGGCAGGCCGCTTAAAAGTAGGCGACCCGATATTGGCAGGCTGCTACAGCGGTCGTGTTAAAGCGTTAACCAACGAGCGTGGCCAGCGTGTGGACTCGGCAGGGCCTTCAACACCGGTACAGGTGTTGGGTATGCAGGGCGCACCAACCGCGGGCGATAAGTTCAACGCGCTTGAAAGTGAAGTTGAGGCACGTGAAATTGCTAACAAACGCCTGCAGTTACAACGTGAGCAGGGCTTACGTACACAAAAACACATCACCCTTGATGAAATCGGCCGTCGTTTGGCAGTTGGTAACTTCAAGGAGCTTAACATCATTGTTAAAGGTGACGTGGATGGTTCTATCGAGGCCTTGTCAGATTCATTGTTGAAACTGTCTACCGAGCAAATCCAGGTGAACATCATCTCGAAAGCGGTAGGTCAGATCTCCGAATCAGACGTATTGCTGGCATCGGCATCCGACGCGATCATCATTGGTTTCCAGGTACGCCCTTCAGGTAGTGCCCGTAAACTGGCCGAAGCTGAACAGATTGATATCAGGCTATATTCAATCATCTACGACGCGATCAACGAGATCAAAGCGGCGATGGAAGGCATGCTTGCACCAACCTTTGAAGAGAAGATTGTGGCTAACGTCGAAATCCGCGAAACCTTTAAGATCAGCAAAGTTGGTACTATTGCAGGTTGTATGGTATTGGATGGTAAAATTAACCGTAACAGCAAGATCCGCATCATCCGCGATGGTGTGGTGATCTACACCGGCGAACTGGCTTCACTGAAGCGCTTTAAAGATGACGTGAAAGAAGTAAGCGCGGGCTACGAGTGCGGTTTGAACATCAACAACTTTAACAACATTGAAGTAGGCGATATTGTTGAAGCGTACGAAAATGTAGAAGTAAAACGCAAGCTGTAATTGAATAATCAGCTTTATAATATTTAAGGGCTTATCTTTTCAGATAGGCCCTTTTTTGTTGGGGCTTTCTTACAAAGCGGAGACTTACGAAGTTTTTGAAACTTCGTAAGTCTGTATTCTCAGAGGAGGCCTCCGGGACTGGCCGAAGGTTTAGCGATAACGTAACTTCCTCCTAAAATGAGTTAAGCTTTCAGCTTAACTGTACTTGTATACCCGTTCTGTATATGTAGCAATCCTAAGCGTCAGTAATGGGGCTTTTACATTTAACAGCCGTTGAAATCTTATAATAACATTTTTCAATTTAGTTTGTTAGAAATTTTCTCCTAAACAAACAATCACTATGAAATGGACAATCCTTACAATTCTTCTTTTCTCATGCTTTACAGCAATTGGCCAAAAAGCAGATACCATAGCTGTTAAAGATATCAGCACTCACTTAGGTAAAGAAGTGGTTGTAAAGTGCCGGGTTATTGATTTTGATTCCCGTACCAATTTACTGTATCTGTACATCGGTAACCGGTTCCCCAATCACTTGCTAACTATCATTGTAAAAAAACAGGTTAATGGCAAGCGCCTGAAAATTGACAAGGATATCATCTTAGGCCGTCAAATGGTTTACTTTACCGGGAAACTGATCAACTATACTGAAAACCCGGATACCACAGCACTTACAGACCAGGCCATGTTAAAAAGAGAAGTAGAACAGCCGCAGGCAGGAATACTTGAATACACCGGACAGGCTGTTACCATTAGGCATACTTACGAGCCAAGAACAGGGCCGATTGATTTACGGGGCAAGCTTGTAATGATCATAGACGACAGAAAGCAAGTTGGAACAAAAAAATACCCGATAATTATGAATGTCAATTAGTCTTTAGCCAGTTACACACAGAATCTTTCAACTGGTTGAACTTGTGAGCAATGGCGTGACTTTAACAAGTTACTGTATCCGCCAGAAACCTTGTATAATCCCCTACCATGTAACAACTTTGTTAACATATAATATTCCCGATTCTAATTTATAATAAATAGGTTTGTTATTAACTGATCTTATAATTATTATATATGAAATTAAAACTACTCTTTTCCTGTTTAATTACGGCCGGTATTGCAGTACCGTCGTTTGCACAGGAGCCTGTTGATGCTGCAATGGTTCAAAAAATAAGGGAAGAAGGCCTTAACCATTCAAAGGCAATGGAAACGGCTTTTTATCTTACAGATGTTTCGGGCCCAAGGCTTGCTAATTCTCCGGGCTTAAAGCGCGCCCAAAACTGGGCTGTTAATCAGCTTAAAACCTGGGGCATGGCCAACTCTAAATTGGAAGCCTGGGGTAAATTTGGCAAAGGCTGGGAGGTTCAAAAAAACTATGCAGCTATCACGATTCCTTACTATCACGCTATCATCGCCATACCTAAAGCATGGACACCGGGTACAAATGGCTTAATCAAAGGCGAAGTGATGATAATCAAAGCCGATTCGGCAGCAGAGCTTGAGCAATATAAAGGTAAGCTGGCCGGCAAGATCGTGATATTTGATACTAAAGCACCAACAGAACGTACCTGGAAAGTGGATGCCGCCCGTTATACCGATGAGGAACTTACCGAAATGGCCAACGCGAAAGCTACGCCGGCCGGCCCGCGCAGGAACGCTGTAGACCCCAACGCAGCCCAAATGGCTGCTTTCCGTAAATTACGTGCTTTCAGGACTGCATTAAGCCAATTTTTGGTTGATGAAAAAGCTGGCTTGGTGTTAAGCCAGGCCCGCGGTACTGATGGTACAGTGTTTACCACCAACGGCGCTTCATACGCCGATACCGCGAGGGCAGTAGCTCCCGAGCTTGAAACCAGCAGCGAAGATTACCAGCGCATTTTGCGCCTTATAAAAGGCGGTCAGCCGGTACAACTGGAAGCTGATATTAAAACCCAATTCATTACCGACGACATGCAGGGCTATGATGTAGTCGCTGAAATTCCCGGGACGGATAAAAAGCTGAAAGACCAGGTAGTAATGCTTGGCGGCCACCTTGATTCATGGCATGCCGCTACCGGTGCTACCGATAATGCAGCGGGCAGCGCGGTAATGCTGGAGGCCATGCGTATTTTAAAAGCGATTAACTTTAAACCCAAACGCACCATTCGCATCGCCCTATGGAGTTCGGAAGAGCAGGGCTTATTTGGTTCGCGCGGATATGTGGCCAATCATTTTGGCGATCCTAAAACGATGGAGCTTAAACCCGAACAAGCAAAGCTTTCGGCCTATTACAACCTTGATAATGGAACCGGCAAGATCCGTGGAGTGTATTTGCAGGGAGATTCGGCCGCGGCACCTATCTTTAAAGCCTGGCTTGAACCTTTTAAAGATCTTGGCGCCACCACGCTTACCATTCGTAATACCGGCGGTACCGATCACCTTTCATTTGATGCCGTTGGCATTCCGGGCTTCCAGTTTATCCAGGATGCTATTGATTACGGTTCACGTACCCATCATAGTAATCAGGACACTTACGATCGCCTTATTGAAGACGACCTGAAACAAGCCGCTACCATTGTTGCTTCATTTGTTTACCATACGGCACAACGCGCCGAAATGATACCGCGCAAAGAGCTGCCAAAGCCTCAACCGGCAAGGTAAAACTGTTACGATATTTATAGAAAAGCGATGCTCCCGGGCATCGCTTTTTTTGTTTGTGCTTTATGCTATTGTTATTCCAGCCTTGACTTAGTGTATTCAGGGATTATAATAGAAATGGGCCAATACATATGAAAAGCACCTCGTTATTAGCTTATTTTCCTTAAATAGAGCCGTCTGCAGGCAGTTAATTTCCATAAACCATTTTAATAAATTAATTTTGTATGTTTAATGAGCCTATTTATAAAACCCCAAAAACCAGGGAAATCAACAGACGAAGAACTACTTAGTGATTATCGCGCAAGCGGTAACCTAACAGTTTTGGGCAGCTTATATGAAAGATATATGCCCCTTGTTTATGGCGTTTGCCTTAAATATCTGAAAGATGAAGAACTGGCCAAAGACGCGGTAATGGGCATTTTTGAGGAGCTGGTTGATAAGGTTAAAAAGCATGAGATTAACCAGTTCAGGAGTTGGGTGTATGTACTTGGGCGCAATTATTGCTTGATGCAGTTACGGAGTGGTAAAAAGATGGAGCTGGTTAATTTAGATGAAGTTGTGGAATTTACCCCCTTTTTGCATCCTGAGGATAATGACAGGGAAGAGGCTTTGAAAGCTTTGGAGCACTGCATAGCAGGGTTAACCGGCGGACAAAAACAAAGTATCCACCTGTTTTATTTAAAAGAGAAGTGTTATAAAGAAATTGCCGGGATAACAGGATATACTTTAAATGAGGTAAAGAGTTATATCCAAAACGGTAAGAGGAATTTGAAAATTTGCCTCGAACGGAACAGTGCATAGTAAAAAGGCAAATATATTGCAAATACAGAAGTATCTCAACGGAGAGCTTGATGCCCGTGCTATGCATAAACTGGAAATGGAGGCACTAAACGACCCTTTTTTGATGGATGCATTGGAAGGATATGAAAACATGGGGACAAGTCAACAGTTAAACCTTGCTGACCTTGCCTCAAGACTGCGGCAGCGTACCGGAGAAAATAAAGGCCGCGTAATACCGTGGACCGTTTGGCCCATAGCGGCTTCGGTTTTAATAACACTAAGTTTGGGAGGCCTTTATCTTAACAGATCTCCTAAATCCGAACTGCAAAGTAATAACATAACAGGAAACAAAAATTCTGTTCCGCCCGTGGTAGCTGCCGCCGATACCGTAAAGACCGGCGATACAGTTAAAAAAGCGAATACCAATACGCTCATACAGGCCCCATCAATTGCAGTAAGCAAAAAATCAAGACGGGCCAAGCAATCGGCTAATGCACTTTATCAGCAGGAAATTTCCGCTGGTGACAATAAAACAGCTTCTAATGATGTTGCTCCTCCTGTGGGCAGCAATATTTTAGCAGAACCGGCAACTCCGCCACCCGCTGCTAAAGATAAAGTTGCTTTGAAAGAAGAAGGCAATTTAAGTGAGCGGATAGTAGCAGGATACACAGCTCCAATTGCAAAAAAAGATACAGTAAGCCCGGATGTGATAGCACTAAGAGCGAATACGACCGTAGCGAAAGCAAAAGCTCCGCTGCAATTTAAATTACCCGGAAAGGTTGACGGTGTTACATCTTCACCAGCAACTATTTTTGGCAGCAGTAAATCAGCAGCACAATCATTATACATTGCCGGTACTATAATTTCGAGAGATGACGGCTCGCCTTTAATTGGTGCGGCAATCAGGATCAAAGGCACCAACCGGAGCACGGTAACTGACCTTAACGGAAAATTCGCACTCAGTTCGCCGGGGGATAAGGCGACACTTGATGTGGTTTATATTGGTTATGAGCCGAGGCAGGTTAACGCCACACGCGGCGATAGTATTAAAGTAGCGCTTAAGCCAGATTCCAGGGCCCTTAGCGAGGTGGTTGTAACTAAAAAAGACGATGACAACGGTGAGGTAAGTGTCACTGCGGCTCATCCGCAACTGGGCTGGGGCAGCCTGAAAAAATATTTACAAACTAATGCTGTACTGCCTGATGGTACTGCCGGCACCGTGACCGTAACATTTACGGTATTCCCGAGCGGCATCACAGATGAGTTTAGCATTAAAAAGGCCTGAATGAAGCGGCCGATCAAAAAGCCATAGAGCTTATAAAAAATGGCCCCTCATGGGTTGGCAGTACTAACAACAAACCCGAAGTTGTTACTGTAAAGGTTAAATTCCAAAAGCAAAAATAATATGCCCAATAAAAAAGCTGCGTTGAATAACATCGACGCAGCCTTTTTTGGTATCTCTTTCTTTTTTCTATTTATTGTCCGGTAGTTTTTTTCCTATCAGCAAAAGCAAATACTTTTTGTAATAAAGGCGTTGTACGCGCGCCAAGATTTTGACGAATGTTAAGCTCTTCTTTGGCTATCTCCACAAATAAGCCGTCGATAGCCTTTTGGGTCACATAATCGCTGATGTCAGGATTAAGCTTTGATACAAACGGAACTTTATTGTAAGCCTGGGCCGCGTCAGTATAGTATTTGGTAGCGTTCACTTTGTTTAAGCTGCCCTGGATAACAGGTTTGAATTGCAGGCTTAATTTCGCGGTAGTTGTACGTTTAAAATATTGTGTTGCCGCATCCTGGCTGCCCAATAAAATATTGGTAACATCCTGCAGGGTCATTTGCTTAATAGCATCAACAAAGATAGGTTTTGCCTGTTTTGCAGCGTCTTCGGCTGCGCGGTTAAGCGAAAGGATCACATTATCGCAAAGGCTGTTCAGGCCAAGTCCGCGTAAGGTTTTCTCTGCCTTTTGCGCTTCGGGCGGAAAAAGGATCTTGATAGCGGCATTGCCAAAAAAACCGTTAACTGCCGATAGTTGATCCGAGCTTTTACCTGTGCCTATTTCAAGGGCCTGTTTTAAACCGTTGCCTATTTCAAGCGACGTTGGTGTTCCCTGGTTTTGAATAGTGGCGTTAGCTACCTGGTTTAGCGTATCACAGCTGGTGAATGTAATTAAAGCTATTAAGACGGGGATAATGAGTAGTCTTGTTTTCATAGTAGTAAAACTAACAAAATTACTACCGGTTTGTTTAGGCAAAGAAATGTAATAATGCAAATACACCGGCGGCAATCAGGGCCGAAATAGGTATGGTAATGATCCACGCCCAAACCAGGTTAATGGTTACGCCCCAGCGCACGGCCGATACACGTTTGGTTAAACCCACGCCTATAATTGAGCCGGTGATAGTATGTGTTGTTGAAACCGGAATCCCGAAACGCTCGGTAATAAACAGGGTGATAGCACCAGCAGTTTCGGCACTTACACCTTCAAGCGGGGTAACCTTGGTTATTTTTGAGCCCATGGTTTTAACGATCTTCCAACCGCCCGACATGGTGCCCGCAGCAATAGCTGAGTAACAAGCTAAAGGAATCCACTCCGGCATTACTGAGCCTGGCTTTATCACTTTTGAAGCAATAAGGCTTACGTACAAAATCCCCATTACTTTTTGAGCATCATTACCTCCATGAGCAAAACTTAATGCCGCGGATGAAACCAGCTGCATACGCTTAAACCAGCGTTCCGCGGTGGCCGGCCTGGCAGCCTTGCACAGGTGTAGTATTAAAATGGTTACAACATAAGCTATAATTAAACCAATAAACGGGGCAAGTACGATGTAGGCAACAATTTTAAGCACATATTGCATTTCAACAGCATGCAGGGCGTTGGCACCCATATAAAGCGCGTTAGTCATACCGGCACCGGCAAAGCCCCCAATAAGGGTATGCGACGAGCTTGAAGGGATTCCGAACCACCATGTAAACAGGTTCCAGGTGATGGCTGCTACCAAACCAGCCAGGATCACATGCAGGGTAACGTAGTGCTCCAATACAATTTTAGATACGGTATTAGCAACCTTATGATCTTTTATAAAAAGTAAGCTGCAAAGTTGAATACCGCGGCCATTAACACTGCCTGAAACGGTGTTAATACTTTTGTAGATACAATGGTAGCTATAGAGTTTGCGGCATCATGAAAGCCATTGGTGTAATCAAACAACAGGGCGAGTACAACAATAACTACAAGTAGGGAAGTAACCATTTAGCTGGGGATAAGATTTACTTAAGCGTTTTTAACCAAGATTGACTCCATAACATTAGCTGCGTCTTCGCACATATCGGTAGCAGTTTCAAGGGCGGCTAATATTTCTTTGTATTTAATCAGGCGGATAGCATCCTTTTCATACAGGAACAAGTCGGCTACAGCGCGGTCAAAAACATAATCAGCCTGATTTTCAACACTATTTATCCTGATGCATGAATCGGCGATATTACGCACGTTCCTAAGGTCTTTCAGTTCTCTTACAGCTTTTTCCAAATCAACACTGGCCTGCAGTATCAGGTCAGATAGCTTACGGATGTGCTCATTTAAATCATCTATCCTGTACAGGCTCATGCGGTTGGCCGCACCCTGTATATAGTCAGCCACATCATCAATAGCTGTTGCAAGGGCATGGATATCTTCACGGTCAAAAGGCGTAATGAAGTTTTTGCCAAGCTCCAGGTAAATTTGGTGAGTATATTCGTCGCCTTTGTTTTCAAGCTTGTCAATCTGTTTATATAAATCCTCGCGGGTTGCAGGGTTGTTTGAATTAACTGCTTCAACCAGTATGGTAGCCATAGCTACAACATTGGCCGCGGCTTGTTCAAACAGCGGGAAGAATATTTTTTTATCCTTGGGTACAAAATACTGGAATATACTGTTTAGCGACATAGTGATTTGAAATTGGTGTAAAGGTACAGTTAGTATGTTAAATTATTGTTAACTTTTTAACACAGGTAAATTCGGAAAAGGAATGGTTTGTTTAGCTCTTGCTAATGTAAAACCAAACGTTGAGCCAAGCCCTTCTGTACTGCGCACATTGATGGTTTGCTGATGGGCTTCAATAATATGCTTTACAATAGCAAGCCCCAGCCCGGAGCCGCCAATTTGCCTTGAACGGCTGCTGTCTGTACGAAAAAAACGCTCAAATAACCTTGGCAAAAACTTTTCTTCAATACCTATACCATCGTCAGTAACTTCAACCAAAACCTGGTCATGCAGTACAAAAAGGCTTACCGAAGTACTGCCTTCTTCTTTACCGTACTTAAACGAATTATCTATCAGGTTCACGAGCACCTGTCTTATTTTTTCCCTGTCGGCATTCACTACAATAGGCTCATCGTACTTTTGCTTAAATATAAGTTTAATGTGGTACTGCTTGCCTTTGATCTCCAATGATTCAAAAACCTCTTTGATCAGGTCGTTGATCTTGAATTTAGTGTAATTAATAGGCATCTCGCCCGATTCAAGTTTGGAAATTTCATCAAGGTCTTTGATCAGGTAGCTTAGCCGGTCAACATTTTTTGAAGCTTTTTCCAAAAACTGGCGGGCCATTTCCTTATCATCAAAATCATCATCCTGCAGGGCCTCAATGTAACCCTGGATAGCAAATAGCGGGGTTTTAAACTCGTGCGAGATATTGGATAAAAAATCACGGCGAAATTTTTCCTGTTTGCGGAGTTCGTCTATCTCGGTCTTTTTCTGTTTTGCCCATTCCTTAACCTCCTGCTCTACATCGGCAATGGGGTTGGCGCTCACGTGTTCTCCAAGGGCATCTCTAAGGTCGCGTCCTAATTTCAGGTTATGGATCAGTTTGTAAATTAGCTTGATACGGGAGTAGATGTATTTTTCGATGAGGTAGTAAAAAACGAAGTAACTTACACCAAGGGCCACCGAGAAAGTAACCATTACATCGTACCATTTATGCTGAAAATAAAAATTAACGGCCGAGAGCGTAATTGCCACGCCAAGCGAGGTTGTTAAAACCAGTACACGCAAATTCATAGCGTAAAGCTACGATTTATAGATGATTAACTCCCACCTGAAAGGCCAGCGCCATGTTAATTTAAAATTATCAATTTGTGCTTTTTTTAATAAAGCTAACAATTCGTACCTTTTAAAACCGCGCTTAACCGAAAGCGGACCATCATTTTGGGCCATGGCACTACGGGTAAAAACATGGGTTATAAACACTATGGCATGATATAAAAGCCAGTGACGGTGCAGGTCGGTAATGATAATTCCTTTTTGTGCCGAGGCTTGCATGTTTTTGATGAGCTTAATCCAGCGGTCATCATCAAAATGGTGTGTAAACAGGCTGCAAATGATCACATCAGCCGGTTTAATGAGATATGCTTCGTCAATAACATCGGCTTGGATAAAATTAATATTGTTATAATCCATTGCCTGTTTTCGGGCATAATTAATAGCAGCCTGTGCTGCGTCAACGCCGTTTAAGTTAAGATCGATTTGCTTGCTTTCGGCCCATTTAGCAATAGCTATCAGGGTGTCTCCTCCTCCACAGCCCCAATCAATTACCGAATAACCATTGTAGATGGGAAGCTTTTTCAACGAGCCGATGATGCTTTTATGACCACCAAACAAGGCATTCATCTTTCCCAAACCTTCAAGCACTGGGTTTATTTCGGCTGATGGGAGATCAAAATCATCCATGATCTCCAGCATATCGGTACGGTAACTTAAATCGGGCATATAATATATACGCCTGAACTATACAAATGGTTGGCCGTGAGTTTTACTTATCAGGTATTGTGCAACAGAAGGCAGGTGATTGAGCGTATTTAAAGTAAGGGCCGTCATGTTATCGTTGCCAAACAAACGCTGTAACTGCCGGCCAACCCAAAGCCTTTGCGCAAACTGTTTGTTCCAGCTTTGGGCATAATCCTGCTCAAGGCTGGCGCGCTTTTCAGGATTAAAGCTGCCCGGTTTATAGTGTGTAATGATCTTTTCGGAAAGGATTTTGGCCGAATGAATGGCCATGGTCATGCCGTTACCGCAAAGTGGGGCTATCATCCCGGCGGTGTCTCCGCTCATCAGGATATGATTATCAACAGGCGCTTTTTTCTCAAAGGAGATTTCGTTGATCACTTCAGGTTTATCCAGTAAAAACCTGGCGTTACGAAAGATCTCATCGAGGTAAGGGTTTTTGCGGATCACGTTCTCTTCTAAAGCCTGTAAAGTACCATACTTGCGCAGGTCATCACGATGGGCCATATAGCACATGCAATACCTGTCGCCATCGGTTTTGCTTACCCCACAATAGCCGTCTTTATAATTATTAAGCTGGATGAGGTCCTGTGGGAAATCCATCTGCAAATGGAATTTTACGGCCAGGTATGGGCTGCGTTTATAAAAGAACGGTCGTTTAAGTTTTTGATCGAGGTTGGATCGTTTACCAAACGAGCCGATAGCCAACGGGGCTGTTAATGTTTCGCCGGGAGTTACCACTTCAAATTTTTCGCCAGCAAAACGAATATCCTCCACCCGTGTGCCTGTTAAAATATCAACTCCTTCGGCGAGGGCTTTTTGGTACAGAAAATTATCGAAAGTAAACCTGCTTAAACCAAAACCGCCCAGGTCAAGCTTTTGCGAAAGTTTGGTACCAGATGCTGCTGTTACCTCCAGCCTGTTGATCCGGGCAACGTTTAGTTCATCAAGGTCGATGCCCAACGAAGACAAAAAAGGGATCACCTCGTTCGAGATATATTCACCACAAACGCGGTGCATGGGGTAAGTCTTTTTTCAATAACTGTAACCTTCAGACCGGCACCGTTCAACAATATGGCGTTAAACAACCCGGCCAGGCCCCCGCCAATTACAATTACATCGCTCATGATGGCTTAATGCATTTCAAGTATCATCCCTTCAACGGTTAAACCCGGACCGAAGGCAAAACTCAGGATCTTTTGATCGACCAGGTTACCTGCCTTCAGCATTTTATCCAGTACAAACAAAATTGTGGCCGACGACATATTACCGTACTCCTGCAAAACCTGGTAAGCAAAGGCGTTGCTTTCTTCAGGTAATTCCAGGGCGTCTTCCACTGCTTCTAAAATGGTGCGCCCGCCGGGGTGAACAGCATAAGCAGTAATATCATCCATCTTAGTTTTGGCCTTTTGCAAAAAGCGCTGGGTAAGTGATTTGATATGTTTCTTAATTTGCTTGGATACCTTGGAGGTGAGTTTCATTTCAAAACCTGTGTTGCCCACATACCAACCCATCTCATTACGTGCTTCAGTAACAAATTCTGAATAGAAGTTTTTGAGTAAAAAGTAATTGCCGCTGCCTAAACGATTGGCCGTATTTTCGACCAAAACGGCAGCAGCCCCATCTGAAAATAGCGAATTAGCAACCCAGTTATCCAGCGTATTCACTTTTTGAAAATGAAGCGTACAAAGCTCTACACTAACAACAAGCACTTTGGCACCGGCATCGGCGCGGCAGATATAGTCGGCTACTTTGAGCCCGTTTATGGCACCGTAGCAGCCCATAAAGTTGATGCAGGTACGTTCGGTATCGCAGTTTAGCTGCAGCCGGTCCACAAGTTCGATATCAATCCCAGGTGCGTGCATACCCGTACAGCTAATGGTTACCAGGTGTGTAATGCTGCCGGTAATGTCATCTCCAAATTTTTGAAGACAGCTTTTTGCGGCATTTACAGCTATGGCGATAGCTTCCTTTTCGTAAAGCTTTAACCTTTTCTGTGTGTCAGGGAATGGTTCGAGCCCTGCCGACTGTTCAAAAAAGGTGAAATCTGCCGCATCCCGATAGCCAAAATCAGGAATTACCGAATAGCGGTAATCAATTCCGGAATGGTCATAAATCCCCTTTAATCTTGCTGCATTGGTTGCATCCAGCCCAAAGGCGTTAGCCATGAAATGGTAAATATCCTGCTGGGCAATCCGATTGGCGGGATTTGCTATCCCGATAGCACTAATGCAACTCTCCATTAAAAATGATTAAGCGTTTTATTTGCTGATCTCCGCCTCAACCGAAACATTGGCCTCATTTGAAAGGATCAGGTTTTTGCCGCCTATGCCAAAATCTGTCCTCAAAATCATAAAGTTTCCTTTCAGTTGTGCTGTATTACCTGATTCCGTATACGTAAAAGGTACTTCAATCAACTTTGTTTTATCTCTTATAGTTACGTTAAAATTACCGGTATAGTTGCTCCCGCTTTTACGTTTAAAGGAAACTGACTTTAGCGTGATCTTTGGATATTTAATTACGTCAAAATAATCTTCGCTTTTAAGATGCCTATCGCGGCTTTCGTTATCGGTATTAACAGTGCTGGATAACACTGACGCTTCAATAGAGCTGCCCTCCAGGTCATTAGGCTTAAACTTAATATCGGCCTGCAAACCGCCGAAGGTACCCCCGACATTAAAGCCAAGGTTTTTAATCTTAAAGCTGATATCTGATTTAGATACCGTTTGCGCGAAGCCCGCTGTCGTCGCGAAAATTAAAAGTACAACTATATAAATTTTCTTATTCATGTTACATTAACGCTGTTTCAAACATAATAATTTATACTGAAGGAATTTTGTACTTAAGGTTGTATGTTTATAACCATAATCAGGCAACCTGATGTTGCCTCCGGCAGTAATTATAATGTAAAAACACGCCATGAAGTTTAAACAATTTATCCCTACCCGGTCGGCATTTGCGCATTTAAGGTTTGTGTTTTCTGTTTTTTTGCTGCCGGTGTACCTGTTTGCCTTTAGCCAGGCCGATGTGGTGAAAGCTTCAACAGCCGTACTTGTATTTTTTATATGGCATTTCCTTGCTTTCCCGGCCAGCAATGGCTATAACAGTTATTTTGATAAGGATGAAGATAGCATTGCCCTGTTAGCCAAACCGCCCGAAGTGGATCTCAGCCTGTATTATTTTTCCATTCTGCTGGAGGTTATTGCGTTTTTGCTTGGCTTTATCATTAGCTGGGAGTTTGCCTTTGCGGTGCTCATTTATGGCATTATGTCAAAATTATACAGCCATCCTGCTACCCGGTTAAAAAAATATCCGATTATCAGTTTTTTAACGGTGTTTATTTTCCAGGGATGTTTTATTTATTACACCACCTATACCGCTTTGACCGGTACGAGCCTGTTTGGTCATTGGGATTTAGGCCTGATTATTCCGGGGGCTATCAGCTCCTGCCTCATTGGGGCATCATACCCCTTAACCCAGGTTTATCAGCATGAAGAAGACAGCAGGCGGGGCGATAAAACGCTTAGTATCGTTTTAGGCTACAAAGGCTCCTTTATTTTTTCGGGCGTATTGTTTGCCGCGGGGATAGCCCTTTCTTACTGGTATTGGCACCTGGCTGGGATGATGCTTAACTTTTATTTCTTTATAGTATGCGCCGCGCCAATATTTTTCTTTTTTAATTATTGGTTTTATAAAGTAGGGCGATCGACAGCCAACGCTAATTTTAAAAACGCCATGCGTATGAATTTCATCAGCTCGGGTTGTATGCTGGTTTATTTCGGAGTGCTGGCGGTGTTTAGTTGATAGATAGATCTAAAAACTAAACGCGTCATTGCGAGTACCCATCAGGGAAACCCTAAAAAAAGCAATGACATGTAAAATATATTTTAACGGTGTTGCGCGTGGGCCGCGTTAGATTCTGTGTTGATATGCAAAAGTTATTTTTTATTTTTGAGTCTTAGGCAGCTTTATGTTAGCCTGTTTAGGGCAGTCCTTCAATTGAAGCGACTGCTCTAACTATTTTCGGATATGTGTGCATTCTGTTGAAGGTAGTCTTTTTCGAATGGTTTGTTGGTTTTGTATATAGTGTATACCATCTCCAATAATTTTCTTTGTACTGCTACAGTAGCTTTCATTTTCACGCTATTTCGGGATACGATCCGGACAAATATAGCTTTATATCTTTCTGAATGTCTTATGGCCGCTAATGCAGGTAAGTGCATGGCTTTTCGTAAATGCTTGTTCCCCCTTTTAGATATCTTGGGTTTGCCCTTAACGGATGAGCCGGATTCTTTTTCCCTGACATCCAGCCCGGCGTAACTGGTCAGCTGCTTTTTACTCCTGATCAGCTCAAAGCCGTTTGTTTCGGCTATGATCACAGTGGCCGTTAATAAGCCGACTCCAGGAATAGTGGTAATGGTAGCCAGTGTTTGTTTTAAATGTTTGTCCTGTGCTACAGCTGTTCTAATCTCAGTAAGTATTTCTTTAAGTTGTTCACCAATCATCTTTATCCTGTCCATCATTCTGCGGATAGTATCTTCCCCGGAAAAGCTTCGGACTGTTCAGCATGTAGCTGGTTCTTGATCATGGTTCTTTCTGCAATAAGTTGTTCTCTTTCACGGGTTATCTGCCGCAGGGTCCTGAACACCCTTTTGGGTTGTACCCAGTTATCCAGTTTCTTTTCAAGTCCGAACATGGCTATGGCAAAAGACATTGATTTATCGGTAATTGTTTTGATCTCCAGTGTCTTGAAGAAGTTTGAGATCTTGTTGGGCATGACAATACTTACAGCATACCCTTTGCCGGCCAGATAATAAGCAAGGCGCTCGTGGTATACACCTGTGGCCTCCATTACATATCTTAATGGATATTGGGGGATGCTTTGCTTGTTTATCCATACTTCCAGGTTTGCAAATCCTTTTTCATTGTTTGGAAAAATCTTGTTCGCATAAACTGTTATAACTGCCTGCTCATCCATCTTGCCGATAGAAACCACCAGCTCTTTTTGAGCCACATCAATACCTACTACTTGTTTTAATAATCTGCTTGCCATTGATCAAAGTTTTTAACTGTTATAAGTGAAAACCTTTCTTCGTTTTTCCTCCTGTTGGTTATCCTGGATATACTGCCTGGTCGTATTCCTTACATTCTGTTCAAACTCAAAAAAGTAAAGGAGTGAGGCTATATCTAACGCTCAACATGCTCAAGGCTGTTTGGGATTGCTGTGCTCTCACTCTTTTCACTCATAAAATCATTACAATAATATTAGATGTAAACATAGGAGGGATTGCAGTGTAAAGCCCGGAGCGCGCAATGGGGTTGCGGGCGGGAAAGGCGAGGACTTGCAACGGAAAGCCCGGGCCGCAGGCAACGCCCATGTTATAAAATCCATCAAGAAAAATATACTTAATAATCAACAACTTACAATCACGTCATTATAAGGCACGAAGCAATCCCAAACTATGCAGATTCGCTCTGTAGGTCGGGGATTCCTTCGTGCAATGACGCATTGTATTATAGCAATTTTCTTTTTACTTCTTCGCAGCCCAGGCATCCATTTTAGCCTCAAAAACCGCCATTGGCATAGCGCCATCTTTTAACACCTGGTCATGAAATTCGGCGATATTGAACTTGCTGCCTAACTGTTTTTCATATTTGGTACGCAGTTCGCGGATTTTGAGTGCGCCTATTTTGTAGCTCAATGCCTGGCCGGGGATAGCCATATAACGTTCAATTTCGGCAGTTGCACCTTGCTCACTGATAGCTTCGTTATCCATCATATATTTAATAGCCTGCTCACGGGTCATTCCTTTGGTGTGGATGGCTACGTCAACCACCAAACGGATGGCACGGTGAATCTCATCGCCTAACGCGCCCATATACTGGTACGGATCGGTGTATAAGCCAAGCTCTTTACCTAATGATTCGCAATACAGCGCCCAGCCTTCTACATAGGCTGTTTCCCCGCCATCAAAGCGACGGAATTTTGGCAATGAAGCGTTTTCCTGGGTTAACGAAATCTGATAATGGTGACCAGGAATTGCTTCATGCAAAAACAACGATTCCATGCCCGATGTGGTGTTAAACTTAGTGGCATCTAATATCGGCACGTAAAAAATACCGGGACGGGTACCATCTGCCGAACCCTGGTTATATTCGGCACTGGCCGATGCCGCGCGGAAGGCTTCGGTTTGCCTGATCTCGAAAGGGGTTTTAGGCACATGGTTAAACATTTTTTTCAGGTTTGGCTCCATGCGTTTGTGAATGTTTTCAAAAGCATCAAGTACATCCTTCGGGGTTTTGTAAGGAGTAAACTTAGGGTCGGTTTTCATGTATTCAAAAAACGCCTTCAAATCGCCCTTAAAGCCAACACTGGTTTTGATGCTATCCATTAAGCCACGGATCCGGGCAACTTCTTTCAAACCCAATTGGTAAATTTCTTCCGGAGTTTTATCGGTAGTAGTTTGTTGTTTAACTAAATAGGTGTATTTAGCAGTACCATCCGGCAGGGATGAAAAACCCGAGGTTGCACGTGCGTGGGGCAGGTATTGATTTTTCAGGTAATCGGCCAGTTTTTGGTAGGTTGGGTTAACTATGGTAGTTATCGCTTTTTTATAAGCCTCCGTCAGCTGTTTTTTATCAGCGTCCGAAAAATCCTTCGGCATATTCTTAACAGGTCCGTAGAACAGGCTTTTTTCTACATCTTTTGATACCAGGTCTTGCATTTCGGGAATCATTTTAACAACTAACGATTTTGGCAGTACTACGCCTGTTTTGATGCCTTTGTTAAAATTGGAGATGGCGGTATCCGCCCAGATCTGGAAAGCAGATAAACGTTTCAGCCAGTCGTTATAATCAACAACCGTTTTAAAGGGCTGCGCGCCAGAGCCCGAGCCCAGCTGCCCCATGGTAATTGGCAGGGCATAAAACTGGTTAAAAGGCATGTACTCAAAATGATACTTGAAATTATCAAGGGCCAGTTGCTCCTCGTAGGTAAATATATCGTATGATAGCCTATCGTCTTCGTTCAGTTCTGCGCGGTCAAAGTTTTTCACTTTCGACAAGTAAACCGAGTTATAATCATGCGCCTTTTTCAAAAACTCAGCAGAGCCATCGTTAGGTAGCAAGTCATTATAGCGCCTGTCGCCAATGTAGGTTGCATTAAGCGGGTAAAGTTTTAAGCCGTCCTGAAAATAATCTTCAAAAACTTTGGCGAGATCCTTATTGGCTGGAATGCCGCTGGCGGTGTCTGTTGATTTAGGTTGATTACAGGCTGCAAACGAACCTGCTATGAATAGCATGAGTAGTATTTTTTTCATGAGGGTGTTGTTTAAACGATAAAGCTACGGAAAGGGAAAATATAATCAATAATGATATCTGCATTGCAGAATAAATATCGCGTCTGCTTCTACTCTGTAAATTAGCCTGTGTTCGAGATTTATCCGGCGCGACCACCAGCCAGCTAAATTATGTTTTAAAGGTTCGGGCTTTCCACTTCCTTCATATGGAGTTCGTTCTATTTCTTTGATAAGAGAGTTGATCTTCTTTAAAATAGATTTATCTGTCGTTTGCCAATAAAGGTAATCTTCCCATGCAGGGTTTTGGAAAATTATCTTCACTCTTCAAGTAGCTTTCTTTCCTTGCCTAAACCTTTTTCATATTCCTGGATACCATGAAGTAATCTTTCTGCATTTTTAGGGCTTTTTAAAAGATAGAAAGTTTCCTCCATGCTTTCGTAATCAGCTTTCGATATCACAACAATATCTTCGGCATTGGCACTTGTCACTACCAAAGGCTTATGATCATTCCGCACCTTATCTAAAAAAGATTTTAGTTGCTGCCTGAAGGCAGTGTAAGTTGTGATCTCCATTCAAATTAGTTTTTATAAAGGTATAAAACCAAAACAACATGTACAAGTTTCTGTACATGTTGTTTTGGTTTTACGTTAAGAGATAAACTTATGAAGTTTTGATTAATGCTTATAACCCCATTTCTTTTTTCAAAAACTTACCTGTAAAACTGTTCTTTACTTTGCACAAACCTTCAGGCGTGCCCGAGAACAGGATATTACCGCCGCCCGAACCGCCCTCCGGGCCAAGGTCAATTACGTGGTCGGCCACTTTAATAACATCAAGATTATGTTCAATTACCAAAACAGTATTGCCTTTATCAACCAATTGGTTAAGTACACCTAACAATACGTTGATATCTTCAAAGTGTAAACCTGTAGTAGGTTCATCCAATATATAAAAGGTGTTTCCTGTGTCTTTTTTAGATAGCTCGGTAGCCAGTTTAACACGCTGTGCTTCGCCGCCGGATAGCGTGGTTGAGGCCTGGCCTAAGGTGATATACCCCAAACCTACATCGTTCAGCGTTTTTACTTTACGATAGATAGATGGAATGTGTTCAAAGAATGGCGTAGCGTCCTCAATGCTCATATCCAGCACATCGCTGATGGACTTGCCCCGGTAACGCACTTCCAGCGTTTCGCGGTTGTAACGCCTGCCGCCGCACTCTTCGCAAGGTACCTGCACATCGGGCAAAAAGTTCATTTCAATTACCTTCATGCCTGCACCCTGGCAGGTTTCGCAACGGCCGCCCTTTACGTTAAACGAGAAACGACCTGGTTTATATCCCCTGATCCTTGATTCCGGTAGTGCCACGAACAGATTGCGGATGTCCGAAAACACCCCGGTATAAGTGGCAGGGTTTGAGCGCGGTGTACGGCCGATTGGTGTTTGATCTATCTCAATTACTTTATCAATATGCTCTAACCCCTCAATTTTTTCATAAGGCAGCGGTTGTTTCTTCGCCCTAAAAAAATGATGATTTAAAATAGGATATAAAGTTTCAGTAATCAGGCTTGATTTACCGCTGCCCGATACACCGGTTATGCCGATTAGTTTACCCAAAGGGAAATCGACCGATACTTTTTTAAGATTGTGACCGGTAGCTTTTTTCAGGCTCAGGGTTTTTCCATTACCTTCGCGACGTTTTTTGGGCACCGCAATCTCCCGCTCGCCATTGATATATGAAGTGGTAAGCGTATGCTTTTCCATTAGCTGCGCCGGAGTACCTTCGGCAACAACCTGGCCACCATGTACACCGGCTGCCGGGCCCATGTCAATTACGTGGTCGGCTTCCAGGATCATGTCTTTATCGTGCTCAACAACCAGTACTGTGTTTCCTAAATCACGCAGATTTTTAAGGGCGTTGATCAAACGTTCGTTATCGCGTTGGTGCAAACCGATACTTGGCTCATCCAAAATGTACATCACATTCATCAACTGTGAACCAATTTGTGTAGCCAGCCTGATCCGTTGTGCTTCACCGCCCGATAGGGTTTTAGCAGTACGATCAAGCGTTAAATAACTCAAACCCACATCCAGTAAAAACACTATACGTGCGCGGATCTCTTTCAGGATCTCTTTAGCAATCACATTCTGGCGCTCGTTAAGGCGGTCTTCCAGGCCATCAAACCATTCCTGCAGGTGATTGATATCCATACAGGCCAGCTCGAAAATATTTTTACCATCTACCTTAAAATGCAGCGACTCTTTTTGAGCCTTGCACCTTCGCAAACCGGGCAGGTACGGAGTACACGATAGTTCTCCATATCGTCCATTCCTTCATCGTTGCGGCGTTCCTGCTGTTCCTCCAGCATGCGGATAATACCTTCAAAAGTGATCTGGTAGCTTTGAACGTTCCATTTGTTATATTCAACAGCAACGCTCAATGTTTCGGGTGCGCCGTTCAGGATCATATCCAACTGATCGCGGTTCAGTTTTTCGATAGGGGTTGAGAGCGAGAACTCATACTTTTTAGCCAGCGATTTCAACACCTGGAAGATCCATGTTTCGCGGTATTCACCAATAGGGGCTAAACCGCCGTTCATGATGCTCAGTTTCGGGTTGGGAATTACCGAAGCTTCATCCACCTCAAAAATATAGCCCAAGCCGTTACATTTTTCGCAGGCACCATAAGGTGAGTTAAACGAGAATGTATTAGGCTGAGGTTCATCATACGAGATGCCCGAAACCGGGTCCATGAGGTACTTACTATAATAGGATACATTATTGTCCTTATCTGCAATACGGATAATGCCCTTGGCAATTTTTAAAGCCTGTTGTACAGAAGTATATAAACGTTTGCTGTCCTTCTCGCTTACCACGAGGCGGTCAACCACAATATCAATATCATGGATCTTATAACGATCAACCTGCATTTTGGGTTCAACATCGGCAATGGCGCCATCTACCCAAACTTTTAAAAATCCTTGCTTGCGGATGGATTCAAACAATTCGCGGTAGTGGCCTTTACGTGCCTTTACCACCGGGGCCAGGATATTAACCGGCTGCCCGTCAAATTTTTCGCTGATGGTTTTCAGGATCTGGTCTTCGCTCATGCGTTCCATCTTTTCGCCGGTGGAATACGAGTAAGCATCACCCGCACGGGCGAAGAGCAAACGCATAAAATCATAGATTTCGGTAATAGTACCTACGGTGGAACGCGGGTTTTTGCTGGTGGTTTTTTGCTCTATAGCAATAACAGGGCTCAGGCCCGACACCTTATCAACATCCGGCCGCTCCATCCCACCCATAAACTGGCGTGAGTAGGCCGAAAATGTTTCCATATAACGGCGCTGGCCTTCGGCGTAAATAGTATCAAATGCTAATGATGACTTGCCGCTGCCGCTCAAGCCGGTAATTACCACCAATTGGTTGCGAGGAAAAGAAACATCTATATTTTTCAGGTTATGCACCCGGGCACCATAAACTTCAACTTCACTTTGCTCGCCCAGGTCAACAAGAGGTTTTGTACTCATACTTTATTAATATGGATTTATTGACATTGTTTGAAGCTAATTATTATAGTTACCAGTTTTTTACAAAACGCTGCTTTCCTAAAATTTTTGGCTTAAACCATCAACAGTTTGCTACAAATATAAGCAAAAAAGGCCGATCATCCACTGTGGATGACCGGCCTCAAAGTGCTCCGTAATGTAATCTTTTAATTAATTTACAGTATGATTACCTGTCATTAATTAATCGCTAACAACTGTGATGCAGGCGGGATATAAAAATAATTATCATACCCGTGCTCTTTTGGCTGCTCGATAATAGCTTTCATGGCAATTAGCTTGTAAACATATGAACCGGTTTCGCGGTTCAGCTTCATGCGGAAGTAGTTATCTTCATTTTGCCTGTTAATGGCGCGCGCTAATTTGATCGAGCCATTGTTGTAAGCGGCAGCCGCCAGTGTCCAGCTGTTAAATTCATCGTATAGTTCTTTGATATACTTGCAGGCTGCAATAGTTGATTTGCGAAGGTTTTTCCGCTCATCAACACCATGGCCTACTCTAAGTCCGTAGGTACGTGCAGTACCCGGCATAAATTGCCAAAAACCCGACGCTCCTTTTGGTGATGTGCCCGATTTTAGGCCCGACTCAACCAAAGGGATGTACTTAAAATCTTCCGGGATACCGTAAAACTTTAAAATGGGCTCGATGATCGGAAACCATAGCTCGGCTTTCCTGTGCAATACATTGCTCTGCACACTTTTAAAGTCATGCTGCCTGAGCGATTTGTTGAGTTTACGCGTAACCCTTGCGTCATTAACTGGTAAAGCCTCATTGGCAAAGTTGTAAGCAACTGCCTTTGAGCTTTTGAGAAAAATAAAATCTGAGGTTCGGGTGCTTAAAGTTGCCACTTTTGCAGCCTTTTCGATGATCGTTGTACCGAAAATATTAAGCTCTGAAATGAGAACCAGCACCAGTGTTACGGAGCACGTAAGTAAGTGTTTTTTAATCATTTCTTTTCCTATCATTTAACTATACATTTGGTAGAATGTGCTGCAAAGGTAGGTTATACAGATCACATAATCAAATACTTACCGTTTTGCTAACTTTTTTAGAGTTGGTTTTTGGTTCAAAAACGGTGTTTAAAACCGTTTAAACGGCGATTTTGCAAGAGGATATTTTTTTGATCTTTTTAGATAAAAATTGGCAAAAAAGCGTAACTTTGACCCTCACGCTGCGAAAGCGCTAAACAAAAAATTATGGTATTTAAGAGACCAGCAGGTAGTCGCGACGACAAACCCGGAAAGTCGTCATCAAGGAGTTCAAGATCCGACGACCGACCAAAAAAATCAGCATCAACCCCAAAAGGTAAAGCTACTCCAAACGGAGAGAAAAAATACTTTCCAGACCGGAAAAAACATTCCAAAGCAACAGGTTCAGTGACGATAAGCCCAAAAGCAATTTTAGGGGCGGGGAATCATCTGGCGCTAAAAGATCAGGCGCTAAGCCAAGGCCTTACTCTGGCAGGCCTGCTTCCGACAGCGACGACAGGCCAAAAAGAAATTTTGGCGGCGACAGCGCAGGCGAAAGGAAGTCATTTAGTGGCGGCCCGCGTAAACCTTACAGCGGCAGGCCAACAACCGGCGATAACGACAGGCCGAAAAGAAGCTTTGGCGGCGAATCACAAGGCGAAAAGAAACCTTACTCATCTCCACGTACCCGTTCATCAGCCAGCTTTGAGGGCAAGCCTAAAAGAAGCTTTGGCGGTGATGCAGGGGGCGAACGTAAATTTGCACCAAGAGGAACCGAGGGCGGCTTCAAAAAACGCGAAGGCGGTTTTAAAGAGAAATCACCATTTGGCGAAAGACCGGCACATAGACCGCATGACAGGGAAAACCAACAGGATGCCCCTAAAACCATGCGCGGGCGTAAAAATTCTCCAGCTAAAAAATCAGAAGACGATGGGCTGATCCGCCTGAACCGTTACATATCAAACGCGGGTATTTGTTCACGCCGTAAGGCCGATGAACTGATTACCGCGGGCGTAGTTTCTGTAAACGGCGAAGTGGTAACAGAATTAGGTACCAAAGTTGATCCGTTTAAGGATACTATTAAATATAACGGCGAAACGCTGAAACGCGAGAAAATGGTTTATGTATTGTTAAATAAGCCAAAGGATTATATCACAACTACAGATGATCCGCAGGAGCGCCGTACCGTAATGCACCTGGTTGAAAAGGCAAGCCGCGAGCGTATTTACCCCGTTGGCCGTCTTGACCGTAACACCACCGGTTTATTATTAATGACCAACGATGGTGATTTGGCCGATAAGCTATCGCACCCGCGTAACAGCATTACTAAATTATACCAGGTTGAACTGAGCAAAAGCTTAACCCAGGGCGACCTGAATAAATTAACTTTCGGCCTTGAGCTGGAAGATGGCGTAATTAAGCCCGACGCGGTATCATATGTAGCCGGTGGATCAAAACGTGAAGTTGGGATCCAGATCCACAGCGGCAAAAACCGTATTGTGCGCCGTATGTTTGAGCACCTGGGCTACGAAGTGGTAAAACTGGACAGGGTGGTTTATGCAAACCTTACCAAAAAGGATCTTCCGCGTGGCCGCTGGCGTTACCTTGATGAAAAAGAGGTGATCCAGTTAAAACACCTGATGAAATAATAAAACGCCCCGTTAAACAGCGGGGCATTTTTTTGTCTATTTTGTTATCTTGCACAGCAATAATTGTAAGGCTAAGCTGAATACATAAAGCTTAAAGCTATATGATTGTCAGTATTTTTGCTATTTGTGAATTAATTAAATAGACCTTATATAATCACCCATGAAGAAATTTCTTTTGATCATAGCTATGCTTTCACCGGCGCTAACATTTGCACAAAATAAAAAAACAGGGCCTAAAACTTTCGACCTGGTGGTTGGTACTTATACCACCGGCAAAAGTAAAGGTATTGTGGTATACCGTTTTTATGCCGAAACCGGCAAACTGGCTTATCTCAGTGAAATTGATGGCGTAAATAATCCGTCGTATTTAACGTTAAGCGCCAATAATAAATTTATTTACGCGGTTAACGAACTGCCTAAAGGCGAGGTGAGCGCATTTTCATTTGAGCCCAAAACAGGCAAAATGACTTTTATCAACAAGCAATCAACACTGGGCGCCGATCCATGTCACATCTCTGTTGATAAAGCACAAAAGAACCTGATCATAGCTAACTACTCAAGCGGCAACGTTGCGGTAATGCCTTTAAATAAAGATGGTTCTATAGCTAACGGAATTCAAACGGTACATGATGATGGCCATAGCATAAACAAGGAAAGGCAGGAATCTGCTCACGCGCATATGGCGGTCCTTACACCCGATGAAAAATATGTATTGTATAATGACCTTGGCACCGATAAAATAAATGTTTACCGCTACCGTCCTTCAAAAGAGCCCCGTATTGTACCCGCTACACCAGCCTTTGTAAGTGTTACCGCAGGAGAAGGCCCAAGGCACCTGGAATTTTCGGCCGATAAAAAGACTGTTTACCTGGTAACCGAAATGGGATCGAACGTAATTGCGTTTGATTACAATAATGGTAAGCTAAAACAAAAACAATCCATTACCATGCTGCCAGATGGCTTTACCGGCCAAACTGCAGGTGCAGCTATCCACCTGTCGCCCGATGGCCGTTTTCTGTATGCTTCAAACCGTTTGGAAACCAACGAGATCAATATTTATGCTGTTAACCAGGAAACAGGTTTGCTTACTTTTGTAGCGCGCCAGTCCACCTATGGCAAAAACCCACGCGATTTTGCTATCGACCCAACAGGTAATTTCCTGATAGTAGCTAACCAGAACAGCGATAACATGTGGGTATTCAAAATAGATCAAAACACCGGCAAACTTGCCCAAACAGGTATCAGAGTTGATATTGGCAACCCGGTATGCTTAAAATTTGCACCAGCCGAGTAAGAAGGTGAAAGGATAAAGGTAAAAGGTGAAAGGTTTGGCCTCGCGCTGAAAATGAAAAAGGCGAAGTTTGAGATATTCCGAACTTCGCCTTTTTCGTTTTATCAGCTGGAAAGGAAACCTTTAACCTTTCGCCTTTTACATTTATCCTCAATTAAGGGTTTTTAGTAAACGAATAAACTATATATCCGGTACTGTTGCCTACAGTAACGGGCGATTTCAGGGTCATGGTTGAGCCATCGTTACTGGCAATATCCAAACGATATCCTTCTGATACGTTTTTGGCTTTATCCCCTTCATAAAGTTTTTTGAACTGGAATTGGGTACCGGTTGTACCACCGTTATAAACCGACCAGAAAATGGTTTGCGATGTTCCGTTGGTTAAAGTGTAGATACCATTACCGCTGTTGGTGAGCTTCCATGTGCTGCCAACAAAGGCTTCGGGTGGAGCCTGATCAAATACGCTCTGTACTGCATTTTGTACAAGGCCGTCATAACTTACATTATTGCAGGTCCAGGTACCAACAAATTTACCGCGCGATACATTAGACGTAGTTGTGCTTTTGGTTGACGAGCAGGCCGAAATGACCAAAACAAGTGAAAAGATTGCGATTGAGGTCTGAATTAACTTTTTCATGACAGTATATTTTTATGCATAAATAGCATAAATCCTGCCAAAGTATGTAATTATAAATTCACCGCTTGCTGGCGGGCGCGTTTTTCTAATTCAATTAGCCTTTTACTGATTGATTCGGCAATCTGGTCGGCTTCCCGCACTTTTTTAAGGCTATTAATAAACTTAGGGTTAGTATCCCTTTCCGATAAAATTTTACCGATTTGCTTAATAATGTTCATAGGTTATTCCTTATAGCTCTATTTTACGGGGGATATGCCGGCAAGGTTTCGTTTATGCCACGAATATCGAATAAGCTTAGTTTAACGTTTTACCAAACAGAAAAAACCCTCACAACCGGTAAACTTCCGTATGGTAAAGTGCTAAGCTTAAAATTGAGGCTGATGCTTTAAAGCGGTCATTCACCGGCTTTATTTAAAAAAGCGATCAAGCGTTCCATAGCTTTTGCCCGGTGACTGATGGCATTTTTTTCTTCCATGCTCATCTCGGCAAAGGTAATGTCGTATCCTTCGGGCTCAAAAATGGGGTCGTAACCAAAACCGCCGCTCCCGCTTAACTCCTGCCGGATGCTACCTTCAACAGTGCCTTCAAAAAATACTCCTCGCCGTTCCATATCAATGAAATTACCGTGCGAAAGCGAGCTTTACGGTTAGTTTCGCCTTTCAAATTATCGAGCACTTTACTGATGTTTGCTGCATGATTGCCATGGGCGCCAGCATACCTGGCCGAGTATACGCCCGGCTCTCCGTTCAGGGCGTCAATTTCCAGCCCGCTGTCATCGCCAAAGCAGTTAAGCTTATATTCGGCATACACATGGTGACTTTTGATGGAAGCATTAGCTTTAAAAGTTGTACCTGTTTCCTCAATATCATCATGACAACCAATATCGTTCAGGGTTAGTAATTGGATAGCGCCATTGAGCTTGGCCGAAACCTCATCAAGCTTATGGCGGTTATTGGTAGCAAAAACTAATTGCTGCATATATCTTATTGGCGTGTTTTATTTATAATGTTTTAACCAACTCCCAAAAGGTTTTTTTGTAATCCACATTATCCATCATTTCATCAAATGAATAACTGTAAAGCACAGTGATCCCGTTTGAGGTTACCGGTTTATTAGGTTTAAGCACCTTTATGTCCTGTGGCAGAGCATCCCCGCCCAAAACAAGTACCTTGGTTGGTTTAAAAAATGTTTTTAACTGACTGAATTTGGTTTCACTGTAATTTGCCAGATTGAATATCGCCACGTCGTCGGGGTTAAGTTCTTTACGCTTCAAGATGTTTTCAAGGGCGGTTAAATGTTCGGCCATTATAAACCCGGCATTTTTATACCATGTTAGCACCAAAAAGTTCTTTAAGTTTTTACCCAAATACTTAAATTCATCAACCGGCGTTTTTATTACTACCTGAGGTTCAGGAGTTAAAGATGGAACAATGGTTACCGGCGCCGGTTTGGCATTTTCAGTTACAGGAGATAGTGGTACTGCCGCAGGAAGTTCGGATTCAGTAATTTTATCATATAACAGTTTATCTGCATTGAGCAGGTAAAGTTCATCCTCTAACAAAAAACGAAACGCGGCGGGGTTCTCAACTTTCACTTTAACAAATTTTAACCAAAAGTAGTTAAACGGTTTCAAGCTTTATAGGCATATTAGCACAATTATAGCCGGTTGGTTTTGCAGAAAATATTTGTTCGGTTATAATTAATAAATTTTACCGAAATTCGTAGTTTTTAACGGGTTAACTATCCCGTTTTATTTAGTATAACAGCGTTACATGAGAAAGTTAGGAGTATTAGTACTAAGTTTTATTTTAACAATAACATTTGCAAAGGCACAGGTAGCATCAGATACAGCAGCAAAAAAACTGGTTAAAGCCGATTCGGTTATTGCCCCCACATCCGGCAAAACGCTTGATAAAATTGCAGCGGTAGTTGGTAACAGCCCGATACTGCTATCAGACATTGAACTGTCGTACGCTAACTTCCTGGTGCAGGGAAACCAACCTGATCCATCCGTTAAAGCCCGTATTTTACAAACTTTGTTAACCCAAAAACTGCTTGCCCAGCAAGCCGCAATTGATAGTATTGAAGTAAAGGAAGAAGATGTTGATGCCAACGTTGACCGCCGTATGCGTGAAATGACGCAGCGCGCGGGCGGGCAGGAAAAACTGGAAGCATTTTTAGGCCGTTCGGTTATCCAGTACAAAGATGAGATCAGGCCCGACCTGAAAGAGCAGATGGTTGCTCAAAAAATGCAGCAGCACATTACCGAGAAGCTGAATGTTACCCCTCAGGATGTTAAAAAATATTACGATGGAATCCCTAAGGACAGCTTGCCTTCATTTAATAAAGAAGTTGAAGTTGGTGAGATTGTTTTTCAGCCTAAGTTAACAAAAGAAGAAAAAGACCTTTATAAAGCTAAGGCCGAAGAGTTAAGGCAGCGTGTAAAAAAGGCGAAGACTTTGGTACACTGGCCAGGCTTTATTCGCAGGATCCGGGTTCTGCGCCCGAAGGAGGCGACCTTGGTTTTGCCGACCGTACTACTTTTGTGAAGGAATTTACCGCAAACGCCTTCAAGTTAAAAGCCGGTGAAATTTCCCCGGTGTTTGAAACGGATTTTGGGTTCCACTTTTTACAGGTGATTGAGCGCCGCGGCGAACAGGTTCACGTAAGGCATATTCTCATTACACCCATTGTTACGCAGGCCAGTTTGGATAGGGCGAAAGCAAAAGCCGATAGTATTTACAACTTACTTATAAAAGACAAAAATGTAGGTGTCGATTTTTCAAGCGCCGCAGCCTATTACTCAGACAATAAAGACACTAAATACAACGGTGGTATGATGCTCAATGCCGAAGACGTACAAAGCCGTTCAACATTTATCCCTACTGATAAACTTGATCCTAAAGTGGCGCTTATTACCGATACGATGAAAATCGGCAGCATTTCAAAACCCGATCTGTTTACCGGCGCCGATGGTAAAAAGAGCTACAAAATATTGATGCTTAAATCGGCCACAAATGCCCATAAAGCTAATTTAGAGCAGGATTTCCCTAAACTTAAGGAGTATGCCTATAATGATAAGGTTAACAGAACGGTATCTCAATGGTTCGAAAAACGGCGCAAGGAAACTTTCATTAAAATTGATAAAGAATATCAGGCGTATGATGTGTTGAAGAAATGGGTAAATACCAATCCATCGCCCGTAATCCCGGAGACCAAAACCAAATCATCATCTAAATAATTTTATGCAACACAGCTCTGATGTAGAAGCCGCAAACGCTTTAAAACAGGCCTACCAGCAAATACGTGCCGAAATAGGTAAAGTAATAGTAGGCCAAGATGAAGTGATAAAATTTGTGCTGATCTCTATTTTCAGTAACGGGCATTGTTTATTGGTTGGTGTGCCCGGGCTTGCAAAAACCCTGCTGGTGCAAACGGTATCGCAGGTGCTTGACCTTGACTTTAAAAGGATCCAGTTTACGCCCGACCTGATGCCTTCAGACATCATTGGCTCTGAAATATTAGGTGAGGACCGCAATTTTAAATTTATCCACGGCCCGGTTTTTTCAAACATTATCCTGGCCGATGAGATAAACCGTACACCGCCAAAAACGCAGGCAGCCCTGCTTGAGGCCATGCAGGAAAAAGCGGTTACCGCAGCAGGCGTAACACACAAACTTGCACAGCCCTTTTTTGTATTGGCTACCCAAAACCCTATTGAGCAGGAAGGTACTTATCCACTGCCCGAAGCACAGCTGGACAGGTTTATGTTTAACGTAGCGCTCAGCTATCCTTCATTTAAAGAGGAACTGCTGGTTGTTAAAAACACCACCAGTACTAATAAAGCAGAAGTAAATAAAATATTAAATGCCCAGCAGATCATCTATTTTCAGCAACTGGTGCGCAATATTCCGGTTACCGATAATGTGATGGAGTACGCGGTGAAACTGGTGTCCAAAACCCGTCCAAACAGCGAGTTTGCCACACCACAAATTAACCGTTTGCTAAGCTGGGGCGCAGGACCAAGGGCATCGCAATTTTTAGTATTAGGTGCTAAATGCCACGCGGTACTTAACGGTAAATACTCGCCCGATATTGAAGATGTACAGGCAGTGGCCAAACCTATTTTAAGCCACCGTATAGTGCGCAGCTATCATGCAGAAGCCGAAGGCTTATCAGCAGCTGATATTATTGAGCAGTTGTTTTGATTGTCTGAATCAGAATTTGCAGAATTAAAGAATTTTTAGAATGTCAAAAGAAAGGCCCTGTAATTTAGTTTACAAGGCCTTTTTTATTCTGTTAATTTTAAAATTCTGCAAATTCTGATTCAGACAATGGTTATTCATTCTCAATAGGTGAGAAAATCTCAAGAAGGATATTCCATTTTTTTGTTTTGTCAATTTCCCAAACCCTTACATAATTGTAGTTGCCTACAACATTGCCTTTGGTAATGCGGGCGTGACCATAGGTATAAGCAAGGTCATTACTCGCGGCGCGGCCACCATCGGTAGTTTCGGCAGTGATGCTGATGGCTTCGTTATTGATAAATTTCATCACCACATCGGTTCCCGTCATTGGCGGAAAGCCGGGGAAATAATAGCGGCCTTCGGGGCTTAAAAACTCCTTATAGCTGGCCATAGCCGACAATGTTAACCCATGATTAAATGTTTTATCGGTACCAATAATAACATTTTTGGCGCCGAATGGATCCTTACTTGGGCCTGAACGGTGCGCCGGGTCGGGCTCTTTAAAATCGGTAACAACTTCTTCCTCAGCTTCAGGATGCTGGATACCAAGGTCGATGAGTAACTTTAATTTACCATCGGCGTTAGTACGCCAGATAGATACGTAATCGCCAAACACCTTATCATCATCAGTTTTGCCGTTTTGATATACATAGGGGCCCGCGGTGAAAGCCAGGTCGCCATTGGCCGAGATCCGGGCAAATTTGGGCTGCCAGCTAAGCTTGCCGGCCTGTTTATCAATCTTACTATAAAAATCAACAATCTTTACTACATCGGGCTTAAATATGATGCCATCTGGATCGGCAACTGCCAGGAAACCATCTTTTATTCCTTTACGTTCAACTAACTTATCAAAAGCTTGTTCAACACTAACTACCTTGTTTACATTAACAGCGTCCTGCGCCAGGGCAAAAGCACTATAACCAATAAATGTAGCAGCTAATATTATTTTCTTCATATTTATATTCGGGTTTTAGGGAGCAATTTAGTAATAAATTTTAAGTCGGAAACGCAATAGTCAAAATGCATTATACAGCATAGCATAATTTAACAATTGCATTATTTTTGTTTTATCCTGAAACGAAGATATGGGCAAATAATTGCAGAGCGCGGGTTTGATCATATAAAATACGCGTAAATATTTAAATTTACTTAATAATGAAGTTGAATAAAAAAACACTTAACTTCATAACCCAATTAACCTGTTTTTGTTTAAATCAATATAAATTGCTTTAATGAAAAAGTATAAGCTATACTGCGTATTTGTACTTTTATTGCTGTGTGTAAAGGCAAAAGCGCAATATCTTTCTGACTATACCGGCCGTCCATATTATCTTAAAACCAATGATGGCATACAAGGCAGCGCCCTCCTTACTGATAACTGGCTGAATGGCACTGTTTATTTCGTTAACGGCAAAACAGCTAATGCAATATTGAACTATAATATTTACGCGGATGAACTTTTATTTAAGAGCCCCCGGGATTCATCGGTACAGGCCTTTGTTGACCCGGTGAAGGGTTTTTCAGTAAAAGGCATTGCGCTTGAAGAAAGTGACCAAACGGATATGAACTTTAGCAGCGGCTTCCCGGCTGTGGATGATCAAACCCCAAAAACTTTTTACCAGGTAGTGGGAGACGGAAGGGTAAAACTGCTCCGTTATTACAAGAAAAAAGTACTTGAGTCAACGGGTTTTGCTTCGCAGGTAACCACCAAAACCTTCATGACGGCCAACAGCTATTACCTTTTTGCCAATAACCAAATGACCCGGGTCCGGCCGTCGCAAAAAACCATCCTCGCAGCAATGAGCGACAAGGGCGATAAAATGCAGGAGTATATCAAAACCAACAAAGTTAATTTCAAAAGCGATGCTGCCTTAGCTAAATTATTCAGCTACTACAACTCACTTTAAAATCATGGCCTGTTATCAGGCTTTGCTCCAGGTGGTACCTTCTTTACTATCTTTTAGCTGGAAACCTATCTGTGATAAACCATCACGGATCTTATCCGACGTGGCATAATCCTTATTGGCTTTAGCACCGCTGCGCAGATCGACAATAAAGTTTAACACCTTTGGCAGATCGTCATTAGCCGCCTGCTCATTTTGTAAACCCAGTACATCAACCACAAATAAATTCATAAGCGCGGTTAACTGTTCAAGGTTAGCGGCATCAATTTTCAATTTACCATCATATACCGAATTGATAATGCGCGATGCTTCAAAAAGCTCGGCTATTAAAACCGGGCTGTTAAAATCATCGTTCATAGCCGCATAGCAACGCTCCATTAATGGTGCTATTTCAACTTCGGTAGTGGCAGAGGCTTTTAATCCATCGGTAAGCAGGGTGAAGGCGTTTATAAGGCGTTTAAACCCTTTTTCGGATGCCTCCATAGCCTCGTTGCCAAAATCAAGCGTACTACGGTAATGGGCCTGCAGCATGAAAAACCTTACCGTCATGGGGCTGTAGCCTTTATTTAGTATCGAATTTTCACCGCTGAACAGTTCATGCGGCAGAAAGCTGTTACCTAATGATTTCGACATTTTTTGGCCGTTTACCGTAAGCATATTGGTATGCACCCAGTAATTAGCCGGGTTGGTACCGCAGCAAGCTACGTTTTGGGCAATTTCATTGGTATGGTGCGTTGGCACAAGATCAATCCCGCCGCCATGAATGTCAAAGTGGCTGCCCAGGTATTTCTGGCTCATGGCCGAGCATTCCAGGTGCCAGCCCGGAAAGCCCACACCCCATGGCGAAGGCCATTTCATCAGGTGTTCGGGTTTGGCTTTTATCCACAGGGCAAAATCAAGCTTACCATGTTTTTCCTGCTGACCGCCAAGTGTGCGGGTATTATTTAAAAGATCTTCGAGATTACGGCCGCTTAATATGCCATAATCCTGGCTTTTGTTATATTTTTCAACATCAAAATAAATGGTACCATCTACCTCGTAAGCATAGCCCCTGGCAAGTATTTCCTTCACCATTTCTATCTGCTCAATAATATGGCCGGTAGCTGTGGGCTCAATGCTTGGCGGCAGGTTGTTTAGGATCCTCATCACATCCCTGAAGCCAACGGTGTATTTTTGCACTATCTCCATTGGCTCAAGCTGTGCAAGCTTGGCCTTTTTTGCAATTTTGTCTTCACCCTCGTCGCCGGCATCACCTTCAAGGTGGCCCGCATCGGTCACATTACGCACGTAGCGCACCTTGTAGCCAATAGCTGTAAGGTACCTGAACATAAGGTCGAAAGATATATAAGTACGGCAGTTGCCTAAGTGAACATCACTATAAACAGTAGGCCCGCAAACATACATGCCAACATGCGGCGTGTTAATGGGCTTAAATAATTCTTTTTTACGGGTTAAAGTGTTGTAAACAAACAAATTTTGTTGCATGAGCGCAAACTTACGATTTTTTCAATTTTAAGTTACTGCCTGCCGGCTTTCAGGTTTATTTTTACAAACGAAGAGCAATGACCTATGTTAATTCAGTACGAGATCGCTGCGTAAAGGATAATGGTCTGAAAGTTTTTTCTCGATCACCTTGTAGTTGAAAACTGAGAATTGCGGGCTGCTCATAATGTAATCTATCTGGTAATTGGGAAAGTCGCCGTTATATGTGCGCCCTAAGCCTGATCCCTTTTCGCGGAATGAATTGTTTAAGCCTTTGGCCATTTGGTTAACCGCGAATGACGATGGGGTATCATTAAAATCACCGGCTATAATATAAGGATATGGACATTGGGCAGCATGCGCCTTTACTTTAAAAACCTGCTCGGCCCTTTTCATAAAAGCTATTTTAAGCTTGCTCCCCAGGCGCTTGGTTGATTTAATGTCGGTTTTTCCTTTTTTGATACGCTGTCGATATATTTATAATCATCGGGGTCAAAATTGATGGATTGCAGGTGGATATTATAATACCTGAAAATTTTATCCCCCTTTTTTATATCAGCATATAAGCACTGGTTGCCAGATGTTCTGTCGGCCGCAAGGCGGATCATCCCTCTTGATAGAATAGGGAATTTCGAAAAGATAGCCATGCCAATGGCTTCGCGGCTGTTAAAACTAAAGGGTTCAAAGTAAAAGTTATTGCTGCCTAATATTTTGTTGATCGAATCGCGTGTTTCATACTGCCCTTTATTTCGGGTATAAAACTCCTGGAACCCTATCACATCCGGCTGCTCATTATTGATGATCTCCAGGATTTCATGCTTGGTTGATATATCGTTATTGAAGCCAAAATGTTTAAAGTTATGCACGTTGTACGTCATGACATGTACAACGTTGAGCCCGGGGGCAACGAAAAACTTGATTTAAATCTGAACCCGATATTGTTATTAAGTACTCCCCAGCCAATTAAAATACTGACCAGCGAAAATAAAAACTGCCAGCGCTTGCGCAGCAGCCAATACAGCATCATGATTATATTAACCAGCAGTATAGGAGGATAGGCAAGGCCGAAGAAAGCGAATAACCAATACTTGCGCGGATCAACCGAGGGGGCTAAATATCCTATTAGTAAAGCAAAACAGAAAAACAGGTTTATCCATAACAACACCCTGCTAAAAATACTTTGCTTTTTTTATCATTTATTCCTGTTTGCTTGCACGCGATAAAATTTCCCGCTCCTGTTTGCTTAAGCTATTATAGCCCGATTGCGATATTTTGTCTAAAATACGGTCAACTTCTTCCTGGCGCGGGTAGTCGGATGCGTTTTTGCCCATATTATTTGAAACCACTTTTAACCTGGGTTTCCGTTTAAACAGCCCGGCTATTCCGCCCACCCAATCATGGCCTTTTTGTAATTGCTTAATATACACAAACCCCATTAAAGCACCACCCAGGTGTGCAATTTCGCCGCCCGCGTTTGCACCAACTATACCCAAAAAATCAATAACCAGGATTACAAATACCAGCCATTTTAATTTTACCGGCCCAAATAAAATTAATGATATGGTGTAGTTGGGCAACAGTGTGGCTGTTGCCACAACAATAGCCATAACACTGGCCGATGCACCAACAATAGTACTGTTCTGTGCAGCGTTAGCACTGGTAAATGCAGGCAGCAGGTTTAAGGCCAGCAGGTATAACAAAGCACCGGCCAGGCCGCCCATTAAGTATAAACCTATAGTACGTTTATTACCAAGGTACTCTTCAAATATCTGCCCCATCCAATAAAGCCAAAGCATATTGAACAGGATATGAAGTATACCTGCATGCATGAACATATAGGTTAAAGGCGTCCAAAAACGCTTCAGCAAATCGGGCAGGTACGCCGGCATATTCAGATACTTATTGGCGTAAAATAAAATGGAGCTGTTATCAAAATGAGTCAGCAATTGTTCAACTACTGCCGGTATCCTGATAGCTAAAAAAACAATCACATTAATGCCGATAAGCAGGTTCAGCCTATTGCCGGAGCGCAGCATTTTGTAGTGGATATTTTGCCAAAGGGTGCTCATAATAAAGCTGTATTACAAAGATAACTACTGTTATTAATAAAAATTGTTTGGCCGTTGTAATCGCCAAATTTTAACTAATAAAAACCCGATAAGCGCACCGCCAAGGTGTGCAAAATGCGCCACCGAATCTCCGGAAAATTGCTTTACCCCTAAAAATAATTCTATCACTACATATACAGGAATGATATATTTTGCCTTGATAGGCACAGGTATAAACAATATCATCAGTTCAAGATTTGGGAACAGCATGCCAAAAGCAATCAGCAAACCAAATATTGCTCCCGATGCCCCCACAATCGGTGTCGCATAAATATCAATAAGTTTTTCAGCATTTTCGCCATATTCTGCATATGATGACTGAAGTGAGGGATGGGCAATGGTAAAGCTGCCGGTTATACCATGCACCTCTATGGCCTGTACCGCAATTTGAAACAGTATTGCCCCTATTCCGCATAAAAAATAGAGGTTAAAAAACTTTTTTGAGCCGATAGCATATTCTACAATAGGGCCAAAAGAAAACAAGGCAAACATGTTGAAGAAAATATGGCCCCACCCCCGTGCAGGAACATGTAAGTAATGATTTGCCATAGCTTGAAATAAGGCGAATTAAAATAAAAGCCGCCTAACAATGGTACTATTTTGGCCTCATAAAATTGCCCAAACAATACAAATGGCAAAAAGCATATTATATTTATAATCAACAGGTTTTTAACAACAGGTGTAAGGTTAGCAAAAGGCGATTGATTGTATCCGTTCATATATAATTTAGCCTGGGGCTATTTTTCAAATCGTTCCATTAATTCGTTCATCGTAAAGGTACTGATTACGGGCTTACCATTCAATGCCTGGTTAGGTGATTCACAGGCAAAAAGCTGGTCGATAAGCTGGTTCATTTCCTCCAGGGATAGCTTGGTTCCTGATTTAATAGCGCCGTTACGGGCCAGTGACCGGGCCAGGTTATCCCGTTTATCTAATTTAAGGATGGCCATATTGTTTTTAAAACCTTCCAGTAAATGTTCTAAAAGCTCATGCTCGCCAACGTTGTTCAGTTCGGCCGGGATCCCCTCCACGACCACGGTGTTTTTTCCAAATTCGCGGATATCAAAACCCAGCGACCGGATATCAGGCAAAAGCTCTTTCAATAACTCAAAATCGGCACCGTTTAGTGTTACCGACTGCGGAAATAAGCTTTGCTGGCTCATCCCCGAATGATTTTGCAGCTGCTGTAAAAAGCGTTCGTACAAAATACGCTCATGCGCGGCCTGCTGGTTAATGAGCATAAAGCCCGATTTTATTTGCGACAGAATAAACCGGTTATGGATCTGGAACAGTTGCCGCTCGCTTGGTTTACTTACATCCTGCTCATCAACCGCTATGGTTTTTTCCTCGTGGATCTCGTGCTGAAAAAGGGTTTCCTTTTTGCTGATCTCATACAAAGTATCCCAGTTTTGTGGAATAGGGTCTTTTTTATAACCCCCGCTCTCTCTTAAAAATGGATGCTCCTGCCTGGGTTTTTCTGCTTTATCGGCAAAGGGGTTAAAGTTTGGATTAAAGGAAATAGTAGGGGCGATGATCTCCTCAAACGGCTTGGGGGTTATCAGGTGCTCGATACTGTTTTCCTGGTCAAAATCCAGGCTGGGCGTAATATTATATCTGCCCAATGACCGCTTCACTGCCGACCGGATTATGGCATAAATAGCCTTTTCATCCTGGTATTTGATCTCGGTTTTGGTTGGGTGTACGTTGATATCAATTTTTGAAGGGTCGATATCGATGAACAACACATAAAACGGAAAACAATCATCGGGCAATAGCTCTTCAAACGCCGTAGTTACAGCATGATTAAGGTACGAATCGCGGATGAAGCGATTGTTTACAAAAAAGAACTGTTCGCCACGGGTTTTGCGCGCAAACTCGGGCTTCCCTACAAATCCACGCAGCTTAATAATGGTTGTATCTTCTTCAACAGGTACCAGCCGCTGGTTATAATTATTGCCAAACAGGTGTACTATTCTTTGTTTAAGTGTGGTGCCCGGCAAATGATAAACTTCCTGGCTATCATGGTGAAGGGTGAAAAAATTTCGGGATGTGCCAAGGCCACCCGTTGAAACTCGTCAATAATATGGCGCATCTCTACCGGGTTGCTCTTTAAAAAATTACGGCGGGCAGGGGTATTATAAAACAGGTTTTTTATGGATATCGATGTGCCCGCGTTGGCAGCACATGGTTCCTGGCTTATTACTTCGGAGCCTTCAATAGTTATACAACTGCCCAGTTCGTCTTCATGGCGGCGGGTTTTCAGCTCTACCTGGGCAATAGCCGCTATAGATGCCATGGCCTCGCCCCTGAAACCCATGGTACGAATAGCGAACAGATCTTCGGCCTTGCGTATTTTTGAAGTTGCATGACGCTCAAAGCACATGCGGGCGTCGGTAAGGCTCATGCCGCAGCCATTATCAATAACCTGGATCAGTGATTTACCGGCATCTTTAATAATAAGCTGTATCTTATCCGCACCTGCGTCAATAGCGTTTTCAACCAATTCCTTTACCGCAGAAGCCGGTCGCTGAACTACTTCGCCCGCGGCAATCTGGTTGGCAACGGCATCCGGTAAAAGCTGAATAATGTCTGACATCTAAAAAAATTCCCTCCAATTTCTATTTCGATGCTAAATTAAATATTTGAAGGCATAACTTTATGATTTGATAGTTGTATATACTTTTGTGGTTTAATACAATTACAATAAACATACAATTACTTTATGAAGAGACTATTGCCCGCGCTGCTATTACTGGCAGCAGCCTGCAAACAAAAGGAATACAATGCCGATATGCTGGTAAAAAACGCGGTTGTTTACACCGTAGATAGCAATTTTACAACAGCAAGCGCATTTGTAGTAAGCGGAGGAAAGATACTTGCAGTAGGCAATGCCGATTCCCTTGAACAAAAATACAACGCCCGCGAAGTAGTTGACGCGCAAGGCGCCGCGGTTTATCCCGGCTTTATTGACGCCCACGCCCATTTTTATGAATATGGTATGGGCCTGCAGGAAGTAAACCTGGTAGGCACCCATAGCTGGCCCGAAATTATTGACTCGGTAAAAGCTTATTCCGAACGTAATACCGATGGCTGGATCATTGGTAATGGCTGGGACCAAAACGACTGGACAAATAAACATTTCCCCGATAAGGCAAAGCTGGATTCGCTGTTCCCGATGAGGCCGGTGATCCTTAGCCGTGTAGACGGGCACGCCGCAATAGCTAACCAGGCCGCACTGAACATTGCCGGTGTTAAACCGGGGCAAACCATTAATGGCGGCGAAATAGAAACCAGTAACGGGAAACTTACCGGTATTTTGGTTGACAACGCGGTAGGTATAGTTACCCGTAAAATCCCTGAACCTACGGCTGCTATTATAGATACAGCCTTGCTATCGGCACAGAAAAATTGTTTTGCCGCTGGCTTAACTACAGTTGATGATTGCGGGCTACCTTATACCATGGTAAACACCATTGCCGAGCTGCAAAATAAAGGCGACCTGAAAATGCGCCTGTATGTGATGCTGGCCGACCGACAGGAGAATTATGACTACCTGTTTAAGAAGGGAATTATTAAAACGCCCCGTTTAAATGTAAGGGCTTTTAAAGTTTATGCCGATGGTGCCCTCGGTTCAAGAGGGGCCTGCCTGCTAAAACCCTATGCCGACTCGGCCAAATGGAGCGGCTTTTTGTTGAGTAACCCAAAGCATTTTGAAGAAATAGCTCCAAAAATAGCGGCCCGCGGTTTCCAGATGTGTACCCATGCCATTGGCGATTCGGCAGTGCGGGTAATGCTTAAGATTTATGCGGCTAATTTAAAAGGCAAAAACGACCTGAGGTGGCGTATCGAGCATGCGCAGATAGTATCGCCGCAAGACCTGGACATGTTTGGCCAATACAGTATTGTCCCATCGGTACAGCCTACGCACGCGACATCGGATATGTACTGGGCCGGTAAAAGACTGGGCCCCGAACGGCTTAAAACGGCTTATGCCTATAAACAATTGTTAAAGCAAAACGGCTGGATCCCTTTGGGTACCGATTTCCCGGTTGAGAACATTAATCCGCTTTATACGTTCTATGCAGCGGTTGAGCGCAAAGATTTGAAAGGTTTCCCGGAAGGTGGTTTTCAACCTGAAAACGCCCTGACCCGGATTGAAGCATTAAAGGGAATGACCATTTGGGCAGCCAAAGCCAATTTTGAAGAAAAAGAAAAAGGCAGCATTGAACCCGGTAAATACGCCGACTTTGTGATACTGGATAAAGATATTATGAAAGTAAAAGGCAGCGAGATCCCGGCAACCAAAGTGACCCAAACCTATATAAACGGAGTTAAAGTATATGATAAAAAATAAATGGGGCCGTGTTCCTTTAGTACTATTAGGGTTTGCATTATTTAATACCGCTTGCGCGCAAAACCCGCCATTAACAGGGCAGGCCTTCATTGCCGAAGAAAGATTGGTTGGGAGCTCAACCGTGCTGCTTAACAATGCCTCTTATTTAGTCCCCCTGCAAAAGCTGGAGGATTTGAAAATTGCCAGTGTGCATTTTAGTAACCAGTATGCTACTGTTTTTGACAGCCTGTTAAATAAATATAACAAGGTTGATCTGTTTGATGGCGCAGCCTATTCAGGTAATAAAACGCTGGCCAACCTTACCTCCGATCTGAAGTTTTACAACACTATCATAGTACAGGTAAATGATGCCGATCTGGGTAACCCGGATTTGATCGACTTTATCAGCTCTAACCAAAAAAATAAGAATGTAATTGTCGCTGCCTTTGGAAACGGCTCAGTACTAAGCAAGCTTGATGTGGTTACCGCCCCGATAGTTTGGACAGAGCGGGTATCTCAAGTATCGGCCATGTACAGTGCCGAGGCCATATTTGGAGGCATAGGCATTTCGCAAAAATTAACAAAAAACTATAGCGCTGTGTATAAAACCGGGATGGGTTTTATTACCGATAAAACCCGTCTTCAGTACACCGTACCGGAAGAGGCCGGCATCAATGCAGCGAACCTGCAGGGTATTGATAAAATAGCGCAGGAAGCCATTCGCGAGCATGCCACTCCCGGCTGTGTGGTATTGGTTGCTAAAGATGGTAAGGTGATATTTAATAAAGCTTACGGTTATCACACCTATGATAATGTGATCCCAGACAAGCTGACCGATATTTTTGACCTTGCTTCTATGACCAAAGTATCGGCAACTACTATGGAAACCATGCAGCTTACCGACCAGGGTAAACTAAGCCTGGAGAAAACTCTTGGCGATTATATCCCTCTTGCCCGTAAAAGCAATAAAAACGACATCCGGATCCGCGAAGTGCTGTTGCACCAGGCGGGCCTGATCCCCGATATCCAGTCATTTGAAAAGGTAAAGCCAACTGATCACAGTACCGATTCGTCTGCTGCTTACCCCACAAAAGTATCTGATCATTATTACCTGCGCAAAGACTATTATAAAGATGTAATGCTGCCCGATATGCTGAATTCGCCGCTGAAAACAAGGGGGCAGTACGTATATAGTGATGTAAGCATGCTATTTATGCAGGAGGTTGTTGAAAACATTACTGCTGTGCCGCTCAACATTTATGTACAGCAGCATTTTTATACTCCGCTGGGAATGCAAACTGCAGGCTTCTTACCCTTATACCGCTTTACGCCCGACAGGATAATCCCTACCGAAAATGATAAGGAGTACCGCATGTCATTACTGGATGGATATGTACATGACCCAACAGCAGCGCTTTTGGGTGGCGTTGCCGGGCATGCCGGTTTATTTGGCAGTGCCAATGATGTGGCCATATTATACCAGATGGTTTTAAACAAGGGGAGTTATGGCGGTGCCCAATATTTTAAGCCGGAGGTTGTTGACCTGTTCACCTCCAAACAATCGCCGGTGAGCCGCCGCGGACTGGGTTTTGACCGCTGGGACCCGATAGCCGAAAGACACTATCCTTCAAAACTGGCGTCAGATCAGGCTTTTGGACATACCGGTTTTACAGGCACCTGTATCTGGGTTGATCCTAAATATAACCTGGTATATGTATTCCTGTCAAACAGGGTGAACCCCTCGGTGGCCAGTAAATTGGGCAGCCTTAATATCAGGCCGAGGATCCAGGATGTGGTTTACGAAGCGATAACGAAAGGGTTGTAAGAGAATTTCGGAATTAGGGATTTTGATTTCGGATTTGCCTCATTATTTGCAGGGGCTGTATCGGGTTGTATTTTAGACAGATTTGACGGTTGAAATAAAAACGGGTATATTTGATATATGACAACATTAACCATACATCCTGCAGATGCAGATCAGGAAACTGCAATCCGGATTTTTTGGATGCCCTGCATGTTGATTATAAAACGAGTGAAATAACGGATGATACTGCTTACTTGCTTTCTTCAGAAGCAAATGCTCAGCATCTGCAAAAATCAATTGAGCAAGAGCATCAAGGTAAAGTCACCAAACTTAACCTTGATGATATATGGAAACTATAAATTTTACTGACGAAGCGCTGACTGATCTCGAATACTGGAAGAAGAGCGGAAATATCATTATCCTTAAACGGATTCGTCAATTGATCCAGGCAATACAAATTGATCCGTTCAAAGGTATAGGTAAACCTGAAGCACTAAAACACAACCTTTCGGGTGCATGGTCAAGACGCATTAACCAGGAACATCGTATTGTTTACAAAGTAGAAGACCATATTGTAACTGTTTACTCACTTAGGTTTCATTATACGAAATAATATCCCACATCTTGGGAGAAAAGTTATCCTGAAATAAAATGCCTCTGGATTTTTATGATATAAATGATATCCACCTCAGTCAAAAACTATTTGAGTTAGATGAAACGGACATTGAAACTTTAGAGCCGGTATTGTCCAGTTTAAAAAAGACAACAGGGGTAACAATTGATCCTTATGGGACAACGCGGATATATGCAAATCATATCTGGCTTATGATATCACTGATTCAGAGATTTTTGTTAACATTAAACAATAGTATTCTGAGTAAGCGTGCAATATTAAGCCGGGTGCTCGCTCGTTTTAAAGAGGTTCAGGAGGGTTTTATAATTATAGGTGATTGAGGACGGATTGAACATTTTTCAAATAGTGAAGGAATAATAACTAAACTGGCGGATGGTTTTCTTTTAAATAAAAATCCTAAATTTATTTAATCCCGAAATCGAACATCCGAAATCCCAAATCAGAACGATGCGCTATTTCACTATCCAGCCACCGGCCGAGCTTAAACCTTATGTAAGATTTTACTGGGTTTTGGAGCATGAGCTGGCGCCGGATCATTCGTCATATATTTATCGTTCTGTTGCTGATGCCTGTGCCGAATTGGTATTTCACTACCGTCTCGTCGTTTAATGAATTGAAGGAGAAGAATGAGCAAAGCCCAAGCTTATCAGGCATTCAATTTCAAACTACACAATACCGCAGGTTTATAACAACCGAAAGCTTTGGCATTTTTGGCGCCTATATTTATCCTTTTGCCGTGCCTTATTTTTTTAATATCCCCAGCAGCCAAACCAGTAACCTCGCATTTGATTTCGACACATTTTTAAGCCGGCCCGGCCGGGAGCTGGAAGAGCAAATCATGTTAGCCGGAAATAACTATAAACGGGCAGAGATCCTGTCTGCATTTTTAATAGCCCGGTTACGTCAAAATGTGTTAAAAGACGATCGCATAGCGGTAGCGATCAGGAATGTGATCCATAATAAACAATACAGAACGGTTGCTCAACTGGCTGATGCCTATAATTTATCGGCACGGCAGTTTGACCGTAGATTTAAGGAGTCCGCGGGCTTTAGCCCCAAAACCTATATGCGGCTCACGCGCCTCCAGGATGCGTTAAGGCAATACAATACGGATAAAACATTAACGCAGATAGCGCTGGAATGCGGGTATTATGACCAATCGCACTTTATTCATGACGTGAAGGAGTTTACTGGCTATCATCCGGGCTTTTATTTTTCAGGCAAGGCTGAGGGAACTGAATACCGGAACACATAATGTCCGGTTTTTACAATTTTGAGAACAGGGGGACAGCTAATTTTGAGAAAAAACAAATTATGGCAACAATAAACATTCCCGAAAATTACCAGGCTGTTATGCCTTATCTCATTGTTAAAAACGGCGCTCAGTTTATCGGGTTTACCCAAAAGGTTTTTGGTGCGACTGAACAGTTTAAAACCATGCGCGATGAACACACCATTATGCACGCCGAGGTTAACATCAATGGCAGCACCATCATGTTTGCCGATTGTACCGATACATATCAACAGCAAAATGCAGGTATGTTTGTATATGTAGAAAACTGTGACGAAACTTACCAGAAGGCCATTGATAGCGGAGCCGAAAGCATTATGCCGCCGGCCGATCAACCATACGGCAGGAGTGCAGGGGTAAAAGATCCGTTCGGAAATACATGGTGGATTACTAACCCGTTATAAATAATTTGAATAATTTATGGAAATTACACAGCGCCTGCATCTTATCCGTAAAATCACAACATGAAAAATCTCTTGGCTGTTTTAGTGTGTTTATTTTATGGAATTACCGCTTTTGCCCAGGCAGCCCTACCTCAAACGCCACCGCCGCAAAGCAAATCAGCTCAACCTTTGCAGGCAAAGCCAGATACCGGCAAAGCTTTGTTAAACCCCAATCAAAGCCCCTCGTTTAAAGACACAACTACATATAAAAGCTACCAACCCAAGTCTCCCGGCGATTCCTTATACAGGCATTTACCTGATGCAAAGGAATGGCAGCCATCAATCATTGTTAACTTCAAAATCATTGCCGGTCTCGGCCATATAAATCCAAATGATGTTGCCTGGTTGACAATTTTTAAAGAAAAGGACGCTCCGGCAAACCTTGCCAACCTAAGCAGGTTTGGTATAATAACGATAACCCTTAAAAAAGGAGTGAAAATTGAAACAAATACCTGTGACGATATAAAAAGGAGATTTGGAGTAAGTGGTAAAGTGAGATTTGCTGTTGACGGCTATTTTGTTGACGATGAAAGTATGCTCATTTCGGCGCAGGACATCAACGAAATAAACCTAACCTGGAAAAAGAATAAAGATGGGTCGCCAGATGTAACGATCAATATATGGATGCTGGTGCCTGAAGCCCGCAAAGGCCCTATTGCCGGAAGGCACTCAACTGATAAACCCGGTGAAATTTATATAAGGGGATCGGCATCGAAATAATTTTATTTCGGATAAAATCTTTTCCTTTGCCGATCGTCATACATATAATATATGTACGCTTTTATTTTAGCATTACACTCCCTTACGCGCTGGTTTGTTTTGGCCAGCTTGCTTTTTGCCCTTTATCGCGCCTACAGCGGATGGCTTACTAACAAAAGTTATTCAAAATTTGACGACCGCTTACGGGTTATTACCACCAACATTGCCCATATCCAGCTAACTATTGGGCTCTGGCTGTATTTCATCAGCCCGATAGCCAATTATTTCATCAGCCATTTTAAAGAGGCGGTGCACGAGCGGCAGATCAGGTTTTTTGGCATGGAGCACGTTACCATGATGCTGATCGGCATTACGCTGATTACCATTGCCTCATCAAAAGCCAAACGAAAAACACTTGATAAGGACAAATTTAAAACCACGGCCATTTGGCTAACCATTGCCCTGCTGGTTATTTTAAGTTCCATCCCCTGGTCGTTTTCGCCGCTGATCAGCCGCCCGTTATTCAGGCCGTTTTAAATACCGGGCTTTGAAAACTGAGCGGTCATCTTATTTAAGGGCGAACCACCTCACTCAGCAACATCAATCACCAACTTACCGTTCGCCTTACCATTCTCTAATATCTCGTGGGCTTGATTGGCCGTAGCCAATGTAAATGTACGCTCATCTACCAGCGGAACAATTTTGCCGGCTTCAACAAGCTTTGTAGCCTCCTGCATAATTTCACCATGATGTTTGCGCCCTCTACCGGTGAGCATCGGCATCAAAGTAAACACTCCGGAATATGTAGCTCCCCTGAATGATAAGGGCGCCAGCTTATGCTCACCCCAACCCAGGCAGCTTACCACATGACCGGTATAATAACGTACCGCATTAAATGATGCATCTAAAGTGGCTCCGCCCAGGGTATCATATACAATGTCAAACCCTTCGCCGTTAGTATAATTGTTCACATATTCGTCAACTGTTGTGGCGCGGTAATCGATAAAAGTAGCGCCAATGCTTTCAATATATTGCTGTTGGGCCGCGCTGCCGGTAGCATATACGTCCGCACCAAAGGCTTTCGCTACCTGAACCGCTAAATGGCCAACGCCTCCGGCACCACCATGTACCAGCACTTTTTGTCCCTCATGTACATTTGCCCTGTCTACAAGGCCCTCCCAGGCAGTGATAAAGTTAAGCGGCATCGAAGCCGCCTGTCTGAAACTTAAGTGAGATGTTTTAATAGCAAGCAGGTCTGCATCAAAGGCAGCATATTCCGAGTAAGTACCCTGTAGCCCACCAATACCACCTGCAAGGCCATACACTTCATCGCCAGGTTTAAAAGTATTTACATCAGCACCAACTGCTTCAACTATGCCGGCAAAGTCCATCCCTAAAATTGCAGGTAAGGGCTGCCTGGCATGCCCCCTTTACCGGTACGGATCTTATTGTCCAATACGCTGACGCCGCTGGCTATAATACGCACCAGTACCTGGCCTTTGGAGGCAATTGGGCGGTCAACTGCGGTTATTGTGAAAGGCGCATTTGCTTCAGGAGCGATAAGGGCCTGCATTGTTGTATTTTGAGTTTCCATTGTGTTGTTGTTTAATTACAATACAAAATTATACAAGGAGGCAGCCATATTCCTTGTACAATCCCTCGTAACATTTGTACATTTACACTATGGTAAAAGATAATTTATACCAGCCTTTTGAAGTTGTTTTGCGCGAACCACTCAGCGCCTGTCCCCGCAGCGAACACTCACACAGCTTTTTCGAGTTTATTTATATCATAAGCGGCACCGGAAAGCAGTGCATAAACAAAAGCAAGTTTACCTATAAACCCGGTCACCTGTTTTTACTTACACCTAATGATTCACATTATTTTGAGATACTAACCGAAACACAGTTCCTGTTTATCCGTTTCAACCCACTTTACATTAAAGATCGCGGCCTTAGCAGCGAAACAGCCGAGCATCTCAATTTTCTGCTAAAAAACGCAGGCCAGGCACCGGGATGCATATTAAAAACCGATGAAGACAAAGCCGTTGTAAAACCCATTATGCAGGCCATCATCAGTGAAAAAGAAAAAAAGGGCTTTACAGTAAAGCGCTCCTGCAGCAATATATCAATACGGTTATAGTAATCGCCGCCCGTAATGTGGCTATGAGCATGCCCGATGAAGTTAGTGAGAACACCGAAGAAAAAACGCTTGATATCCTGCAATACATCCAGGCCAACATCTACTTCCCCGAAAAACTAAAAGCTAAAGTCATAGCCGATAAAGCGGGAATCTCTGAAAACTACCTTGGCCAGTATTTTAAAAAACATACCGGCGAAAGTATGCAGCAGTATATCATCAATTACAAACTGAAGCTGATTGAGAACCGTTTACTGCACAGCAACATGCGTATGGTTGAAATTGCCAACGAGCTTGGTTTTAATGATGAAAGCCACCTGAACCGCATTTTTAAAAAATACAGAAGTATGAACCCTTCGGATTTTAGGAAAGCGGGAGGAGAATTGAATGCCCTTGTTTAATACGTTAAAGGCGGTCATTTTTACATTAACGACCCGACAAACACAAGAATTATATTTTAAAAATCACCATGAATTGAAAATTTGATTAAAATATCTTCAAAAATTTCAAAATAATTTGCTTTTTTATCAAAAACACTTCATAAATTACAATTCTGAAAGATAACTGATTGTCAATTTTTAATTTATTGTAATTTTTTCATGGAAGAATCAGCTTATTTTGACAAATACAGCCCAATTGATAATGTTTGGGACGAAATGTATGGCTTGGATGCTAATGTTCGGGAGCATTACCGTAAAGTTATAGACTACATTTCGAAGGAATCGGCCGACGACCTGAACAAAAAGGAGGAGCTTGCCAAGCGCCTTTTCATGAGCCAGGGCATCACCTTTACCGTTTATAACAGCGGCGAAGGCATTGAAAAGATCTTTCCTTTTGATATTATCCCCCGTATCATCACTGCCGATGAATGGGCTTTTGTTGAGCGAGGCATTAAGCAGCGCCTTAATGCGCTTAATTTGTTTCTGAAGGATATATACCACAATCAGTTTATTGTAAAGGACGGCATAGTACCTATTGATATTATTTATTCGTGTCCGCACTTTCTGCGCGAGATGTACCAGCTCCAGGTGCCTTATGATATTTATGTACATATTTCGGGCATCGACCTTATCCGTGATGAAGACGGCACTTTTTACGTGCTTGAAGATAACCTGCGCACCCCATCGGGCGTAAGTTATATGCTCGAGAACAGGGAGATCACCAAACGCTTGTTTCCCGACCTGCTACCTCAATGCAGTGTGCGCAGCGTTACCGAATATCCGTCAATACTATATAAAAACCTGCTGGCGCTTTCACCCCGGCAGATCCATAACCCAACTATTGTTTTACTTACGCCGGGTATTTATAATTCGGCCTATTTTGAGCATACCACGCTGGCCCGCCTGATGGGGGTTGAATTGGTAGAAGGACGCGACCTGGTAGTGAACAACCATAAAGTGTACATGAAAACCACCACCGGGCTGCAACAGGTTGACGTGATCTACCGCCGGGTGGACGATGAATTTCTCGATCCCCTGGTATTTAACCCGGCAAGTATGCTTGGAGTAGCAGGCCTTATGGGAGCTTACCGTAAAGGCAATGTAGCCATAGTAAATGCTACAGGCACAGGCGTCGCCGACGATAAGGCAGTTTATGCCTATGTGCCCGATATGATCCGCTATTATCTAAACGAAGAACCCATACTCAAAAACGTGCCAACACACCAGTTAGGCAATCCGGATGAACGCGAAATGGTATTTAAAAACCTCAATAAAATGGTGGTTAAAAAAACCAATGGCAGCGGCGGTTACGGGATGCTGATGGGGCATGCAGCAAGCGAGCAGGAAATAGATGAATATAAAAAGGAAATCCTGAAAGATCCACGTAACTTCATAGCACAGCCAACCATCAGCCTTTCGGCGGCGCCATGTTACATGCAGGGCGAACTAAAGCCACGCAGGGTTGATTTAAGGCCATACGCGCTGTACGGCCCCGATGGCATTGAGATAGTCCCCGGCGGCCTAACCCGTGTGGCGTTAAAAGAAGGTTCACTGGTGGTAAACAGTTCGCAGGGTGGCGGCAGTAAGGACACGTGGGTGTTAGCCTGAAAGGTAAAAGGCTTTTAAATCAAAATAAAAAATAAGAAGGATGCGGAGCTAAGTAAATCCGAAATTGAACATCCTAATTCCGAAATTCAGATCATATGTTAAGCAGGGTTGCAGCAAGTTTTTATTGGTTAAGCCGTTACATTGAGCGCAGCGATGGTATGCTGCGGATGCTCAAAATTAATTATGCCTCATCGCAGGATACGGTGCAGGAATTTACCTGGGAGCCCGTAATGAGGATTTTTGCAGGACTAAACGCCGGCGAAGCCGAAAAGCTGGACAACGACAGCCGGTCGGTTTTAAAGTATATGGTTACCGGGAAAAACAATCCTAATTCCATACTCAACATCATTACACTGGCACGAGAAAACGCCCGCGGTGTACAGGAGCACATCACCAAAGACCTTTGGCAATGCCTGAATGAATATTACCACACCGTAAAAGATCCGCGACTGGAACGCGCCCTGCACCGGGAAGACCCGATAGGGGTACTGGACGTGCTGATAAAACAAGTAATGCTTTATTACGGCACGGTGGAGATCACTATGGAGCGCGGCGAAGGCCGTGCCTTTATGAACATTGGCAAATACCTGGAGCGGGCCATCCAGTCGGTTGATATTTTGGATACTAAATTCAGCTCGATAAGTGATAACCCCGATCTGCTTACTGATACCACTTACTGGAAACACCTGCTGCTTTCATTGGGTGGCTACGAGCTGTATTTAAAAACATACCGAGAAGGTTTTGAGGCCGAAAACGTTTTGGAACAGGTTGTACTGAACAACGATTTTCCGCGCTCGGTTATTTATTCGGTAAATAATATTCAGCGTTATTTCGACAGATTGAAGAATGACAGCAATGCCGATGACTACAGGGAAATGTCGTTTCAGATAGGCCGGTTGCAAAGCCGCATAAAGTATAGTTCGGTAAAAAGTATCAAACAGGAGGGCTTGCACTTGTTCCTCACCCAGATCAGGAGTGAGCTATACGGCATAGGCAATTCATTAAACCAACATTACTTTGCTAATTCATGATCACAATTTGAAGATGTTTTGATTTGAAGATTTGAAAATGCCAGTCTATCTTTTCATTTTCAAATTTTCAAATCCTCAAATTAAAAAATTAAAACAATGCCTGAATTTAAGATCCAACATATCACCAAATACACTTATGAAGGCCCTGTTCGTGACAGCGCCAACCAAATCATCCTGTTCCCGATAAAAGATGAATACCAGGAAGTAGTAAAACAGGAGCTAAGTATAACCGGCAACCCGGTAGTTGATACTCATACCGACTACTATGGCAACGAGGTTGGCAGTTTCACCTACAGCAACCAGCACAACATGCTGGTTATAAACTCAAAGCTGGTTGTCATTACCCGACAGCGCCCCCTTCCGGTTAATGATATTTTTCCGGAGCAGCAATGGGAAGATCTTAAGCGCCTTCAATACATGGTGCCCTATATTGATTTTTTAAAGCAGGAATATTTTGAAGGCCTGCCCGAGCTACAGGCAATAGTTGAGCAGGAACGGCGTAAAGATGAAACTCCCTTTCAGATAGCACTTCGTTTTTGCGGCTGGGTTTACAAAAACTTTGAGTACATCAAAGGTGTTACCACGGTTGAAACTACACTGGATGAAGTATGGAAGCTTAAAGCCGGCGTTTGCCAGGATTTTGCCCATATTTTAATGGTGATGCTCCGCCAGCTTAAAATACCATCCCGTTATGTAAGCGGCTATATCTGCACCCATAGCAGCGCTATGCGCGGCGAAGGCGCAACCCATGCCTGGGCCGAAGTGTATGTGCCCGACTATGGCTGGCTTGGCATCGACCCTACAAATAACTGTATTGCCAATGAAACCCACGTACGCCTGGCTGTGGGCCGCAATTTTTCAGATTGTTCGCCGGTTAAAGGTGTTTATAAAGGCGCCTACGGCCACAAGCTGGAAGTGTCAGTAATTGTTGACGATGCAGATACTATTGTTTTTGAGGATAAAACCCACGAATCGCCGGCTATGCACGCGGTAGCCGAATTTCCTAAAAACAGCTATCAGCGATATATGGAGATCATTCAACAGCAGCAGCAACAACAGCAACAGTAGGTTAGTTGGCAGTGGCAGTTTCCAGTTGGCGGCAGCAGCGGAGAAATTATTGTCACACCAACAACGGCATAGGGAATCCCTTATTCAGGTAAATCAACGTTCAGGCTTTGATAAAAAGCAACAAGGCCCGGTGCTATTACATGCACATCGTGCTGTTCTTCAATTAAACGGCGGGCGTTGAGGCCAATATTACGGCAAAATTCTTCGTCGGTAATACAGCGTTCAATGGCATCATAAAACTCCTGCCGGTTATTAGCAATAAGGATATTAGTGCCATTGGTAAAATTGATGCCTTCGGCACCTAATGAGGTTGAGATAATACATTTTTCCATTGCCATACCCTCTACTATTTTAACCCGCATGCCACCGCTTGAAAGCAAGGGCACCACCATAATAGCCTTACTGTTCACAAACTCAGAAGCATCGTCAACCTCACCCTGGATAAAGATCTTTCCCATCGCTTCGTACTCATCAAAGCTATCGGGGATGTTATGCCCGGCAACATAAAATTTTACACGGAGGTCGCCCTCGGTAAGATCTTTATAAAAATTCTCAATAAACCATTCAATCCCCTCCCGGTTGGGCATCCAATCCAACGACCCTAAAAAAACAAACTTGGGAACTCCGTTTTATTATAATCAGGCTTATAATCGGTCAGGGAAATACCTACTGGAAAAATATCAACCGGAATGGTAACACCGTATGATAACAGCGTTTTTTTATCTTCATTGGTAAATACAGCAATGGCATCAAATTTATTAAGCTGCTGCAGTTCATAATCTTTCACCCGGCGGGCCAGCAAATGCAAGTACCACTTCTTAAACAGGTCGCTTTTTCGTTGTGCCAGCCTCATCCATACCTGGTGTTCAATATTATGCGACCGGTAAATTAACCTGGCTTTGGTATGCTTACGCATAGCGGCCAGGTAAGGCGTTACAAACAGGCCTTCAAACTGGATAACATCGTACGACGTCTGGCGCAATTCGCGCAGCAGGAGTTTTTCAAATTCGGCATTGTAATAACGATCAACATCGTTTGATTTTTTCTGAACAGGTTAGTTATGGAATCAAGTACAGATATATTGATGTTAATGTCATATGATGTGTACCTGATCTTCTGCATCAGCTCATCTTCGCCTGTTTGTACACTACCATGATATCTTTTCCCGTTTAAAGCCACCAATGCAACTTCATGCCCAAGTGCAATCAACCCTTTTATAGTATTGCAAACCACAATAGCGTAACCGCCATTCTGCGGAAATGGTACACGATGTGTTAAAATTAGGATCTTCAAACGGTGAATTTGGTTTTTAACAAAAATACCATCCTGAACGTGGTATTCAAAACTTCATTAAAAAATACTTAACTGCGGGTCGGTTACCCTGAAAGTACGGCGGTGATAGGGCGTAAAACCAATCTTCATTACGGTTTCACGATGCCTTATAGTTGGATAGCCTTTGTTGGTATGCCATTCATATTCCGGGTGTTCGGCCGCTATTTGCATCATATAATCGTCGCGGTAGGTTTTAGCCAGGATAGATGCGGCCGCTATGCTGAAATATTTTCCATCGCCTTGTATAATACACTCATGTGGGATGTTCCGGTATTTTTTGAAGCGATTGCCGTCGATGATCAGAAACTGGGGTTCAAGATGTAATTTTTCGATAGCCCGGTGCATCGCCAGGAATGATGCATTAAGAATGTTGATCTCATCTATCTCCAGATTATCAACAGATGCTACGGCATAAGCCACCGCTTTTTCCTCAATTTCGGCCCGAAGCTGGTACCTTATCTCTTCGGTAACTTGTTTAGAATCGTTCAGCAGGTGATGATCAAAATCAGGCGGTAAAATAACTGCGGCGGCAAAAACAGGCCCGGCCAAACATCCTCGTCCCGCTTCATCGCATCCTGCTTCCAAAAATTCGTACTGGTACCTGGCTGATAACATCCGGCAAATATAATAAGAGTTGTAAACGTGTTAGTAAAACAATTAGTATGATGTGTTTTTCAACATGTAGTTAACGCATCCTTTACTTAAAAAATTTTTAGCGTAAGCAGGGTAATATCATCAATGGGCTTGCTTTTATAAACGTTGCTCAAATAATCCAACAGCGCCTGGTTAAAATTATCGGGCGATAGCTCGCCATGCGCAAGCACAAAATCAAGTAATTTATCCTCATTCCATATTTTGGTGCTGGGCGATTCAAAATCCATGAGCCCATCTGTATAGTTAAAGATCAGGCTGCCGGGCTCCACATCAACTTCGCCCTCGTTTAAAAAAGGCAGATCTTCAAAAACCCCAATCATGGTGGTACCCAGTTTAAGTGGAATGGCACCGCCTTCTGAATAAAGTATAGTTGGGTTGTGCCCCGCATTGATATAATTAAGCCGCCGTTTTTTTGATTATATCGCGCAAGGAACAGGGTGATAAACCGTTCGCCTTTGGTATTGCTGAGTACAATCTTATTTAAACGGTCAATAATATTGGTCAAATCATCCTCAACCGCCGCCCAGGCATGCAGGCTGGCCTGGAAATTGGCCATCAGCAAAGCAGCCGAAATACCCTTACCCGATACATCGGCAATACACCATAAAAACTCATGCTCATTAAGGCGGATAAAATCAAAATAATCACCGCCGATGTTTTGATGCGGAAGATACTTAGCCCCAATCTCCACACTATCATCTTTATGTTCACGCATGGGGATCAGCATATTCTGCACTTCCACCGCAAGCTCCATCTCGCGCAAAAAACGTTCTGATTGCAGCCGTTCGCGGAAAAGTTTTTTATTTTCAAGCGCCACAATGATCACGTTCATCAGCGTTTGGATGAAATTGAGATCATTGTTAAGCATCTCGCCCGAGGTATTAAAATCGCCGATAAGGGCATAGGCAAGAGCTTTGCTTTTGTGATATACAGGGATAAAGTAATTATATTTTTTAAGGAGGGGGTCGCGATGCCCGGCAATAGCTATAGGCGCTTTAACTTTACTCAGCTTTTTACACGCACGGGCCAGCACTACCGATGATTCAACGTCGCCGCCATACTTGGCTATACAGGCAAATTTATCATCCTTTTCAATCAAAAACCTGAGTTTACCTACCTGCAAATAGTTTTGCAGAATAACTTCCAGCATTTGAATGAGAATAGGAGTAGCGGTATTTTTGTTTATGGCCCGCGTTATTTCCAATAAAGAATTTAATTCCGACTGCCGTTTGAGCAAAAGCCTGATCAATTCGTCTTCGCCGGAACCGTCGTCTACATTCAGCATATTGATATAAGTACGCTGACTAAAATAGAGGAAATAATTTTTAAATACGAGTACTTTGTGATTTTATATCAAAGGCATCGCGCAAGCCAACGGTTACCAGGTTAAAAGCATAAACCAGCAGCATAATGGCCATACCAGGAATGATAGCCAAAAAAGCTGAGTCCATAACAATATATCCATAATGCTCCTTGATCATGCCGCCCCAGGTTGGCATAGGCGGTTGTGCGCCAAAACCCAAAAAGCTAAGCCCCGCCTCTAAAAGTATAGCCGAGGCAAAATTTGAGGAGGCCAAAACCAGTATTGGCCCGGTTATGTTAGGCAAAATATGTTTAGCTATAATACGCTTGTTGCTAAAACCCAATGCACGTGCGGCCTCAATGTACTCCACCTGTTTAAGGCCCATTACCTGGCCGCGCACCAGGCGCGCCACTTCAACCCACATGGAAAGGCCAACGGCTATAAATATTTGCCATAATCCTTTACCCAGCGCAAATGATATGGCGATCACCAATAACAGGGCAGGCAGTGCCCATAAAATATTCATCAGCCAGCTTAATGAGGAATCAACCCATCCTCCAAAATAACCCGCTACAGCCCCTACAGTTACGCCCAGCAGCATACTGATGATAACAGACATCAAACCAACAGCGAGCGAGATCCGTGTACCCAGCAGCAGGCGGCTCAGCATATCCCGGCCATAACCATCAGTACCAAGTAAAAAGGTTTTAGCCCCGATATTCTCCTCCCGTAAGCGGGCTTCAAACGTTTGATAAACAGCCGGGGTTGCAGGCAGGGCAATTGTTTGGCCGTTATAATTAAAAATAACCTTCCCGTTTTTATAAACCGGCTTTTGCCCGGTCATTACCTCAAAAATATTGTAGGCTTTTTTCTCGGGCTTATCTTCATCGCCAATATATCCGTTAACGTAAATAGAATCTTTAACGAAATGATACCCCGTAACAGGAACTTCTTTATAAAACGATGGCTGCCCATACAGCATCCTGCTGAACAAATTTACAGTATCAACAGCCTCCGCTTTCCTGAGCTTTAACATCATATAGGTTGAGCCTGGCTTTTTTATACTAAGCTGTATGATCATATTATTGGCCAGGGGCGTATCATCGGGCATAATGAGGTAGCCCAGTATCGCAACAAGCAGCGTAAGCAGGATAAATGCAAGCCCGCTTAAAGCAATTTTATTATGCTTAAAAACATGCCAGGTGCGTTTTGCTGGTGTAATTTCGGCCAATGTGTTAATAGTTCATGTGTACAGGCTAAATATCGCTTAAATAGGTGCAATTAGCAATAAGGACGGCTTTCTTTACATTTAGATAGCCGAAAGCTCAAAGCAGAAAGCTGAAGGCCGAAAGCATAAAGCTTACGAGCCTCTTATCACTAAATCCAGTACATCTGATCTGCTTTGGTTAAGCCCCAATTTCAGCTTTATGCTTTTAGCCTTGAGCTTTTAGCTCATTTAACGATTCTGCCTTTCCAGGCATACTTCTTATTTTTCCCTAAAAAACCGATAATAACGAAATAAAGGATATTAAGCGGCAAAACGAAGCTTACGTACAGCAGCAGTTCGCGCCGTTTTAAGAAGTTCATGATCGGTGTCATGTATAACAAGTCTATCGCATATTTAATTCCGATAGTAAGCAAAAACAATTTCAGGAAACAGATATCGAAAATACCCAGCACGGCGGTTAGCAATAGCATAAAATTACACAGCCAGATACTAAGCGCAAAGGCAACCATTTTTTTATTTTTGTACTTGGTTGATTTTGATGCCCAGCGGCGCCTTTGCTGTATAAACTCTTTTAAATTAGGCTTTGCGTGGGTATATACAATTGCTTCGCGCCGTTTTAAAAAGCCTATCTTGCCGGGATAACGCTCTCCAACCTTGTGCAATAAAAGTTCATCATCGCCCGAAGCCAGGTCATCAATGCCGGTAAAACCGCCAACTTCATAAAATACATCTTTACGATAAGCAAAATTTGCCCCATTACAGGTGGCAGCAAAACCATGACCTAAAAACGCGCCCCCCATACCAATAAGCGATGAAAAATCAAGCGTTTGCATGCGCTCAAACACCGATTGCTCCTGGAAATAAGTTACCGGCGAAGAAATCATAACCAGGTCATGCTGCTCATAAAAGCCAACTATAGTACGCAGCCATTGATTACCCATGCGGCAATCAGCATCTGTTGCTACCATTAAGTCGCCTGTTGAAAGTTTAATGGCTTCGGCTATCGCTTTCTTTTTATAGGAGTTAAGTGTTTCGCCAAGCTTAAGCTGCAATAGCTTTACGCCCTGTGCCGCATAACTGCTGATGATGGCCGCAGTATTATCTGTTGAATGATCGTCAACAATGATGACCTCTACCAGGTGTTTGGGATAATCCTGGGCCAAAATATCTTCAATGGTAAGGTGGATCTTCTCTTCCTCATTACGGGCCGCAATAAGCACAGTAACTTTGGTGCTAAATGTTTGGGCGATAACCGGAGGGATTGTGACCTTTGCCCAGCCTATCCGGAGATAGATCAGCAACAGCACATAAAGCCCTATGGAAAATAATGAAATAATACTAATCAGCGCGGTCAAAAGAATTTGAGTTTTAAAACAAACAACGATCCTAAAATAGCAGGAATAAATAAATTAATAAGCCATATTGACGATACACCGGCTATTACGGCGATATTTTGATCTGTCACATACACAAACAGGTGCGAAGCAGTAAATCCGCGTACACCAATATCAAAAAGATCAAGCGATGGGATGGCTGACGATACCACAAAAAACAGCATCAGCATCAGCATCATGGATACAACAGCCATATGCGGCATCAACAACTGAAAAACCAGAAAATACTGCATTGAAAAGGTGATATACCGCGCAATACTAAAACCCATGATCTTGATAAGCTCGTGGGTGTGATACCGGCCCATTACTTCAAAAAAGCGATGATATTTTTTAATGAACGGAACCCTGTCAAGCAAAGTAACCGCCCAGTTGATATGAAAATAAAATATCAGCTGCATAGCTACAATTATAACGCCGATAGCAACTACCCCCCAGGCCAGCAATAAATTGGCATGAATGAAATTGACTACAAACCAGATCATGGCTATTACGCCCAAAACATTGGTTACCGAACCCTGGCTAAATGAACCTACGCCCATGGCAAAAATGCCCGGAATACGTTTGCGGGGCGGCAAAAACATAACGCGGCCGCCATATTCGCCCAGCCGGTTCGGTGTGGTTACAGCCCAGGTAAGGCCGCAAAAAACAGCCTCAACGGCTTCCCATAATGAAATATTGATTAATGCTTTGGTTACATAGCGCCATTTAAGCGCCTCCAGAAACCAGTTTAAAAACATCAACATAACCACCAGCCCCATAACAATAACAACATGGGTAGTACTTATTTGCGATGCGAAATGTTCAAACTGCTTTAGGTCGTTATTCTTTTTGTTGAACTGCCGGTAAATAAACCACCCTGCAATTATCAATATACCGGCCTTAAGAAGATATGAAACAACCTTTTTAGCAGAGCGTGTCAAATAGATAAATTTTATGCAATGTTACAAAAAAATGGGGCATGCTAAAGCTTGCCCCATACAACACTGCACGGTTAATTTTGTTTACTTCAATCTTGCCTTTAAAAACTCCAGCGTATTTGCATATGCGTCCTTCGTAGCATCGCTGTTATAAATAGGATTGCTCGGATTTGCAAAACCATGGTCGGCATCATACTGGTGTAGGTAAACCTTTTTCCGGCGGCTTTCATATCAGCATCAAATTTAGCTACAACCTTAGGGTTAATCCACTGATCTTTATTGGCGAAGTTCCCCAGCACATCGGCGTTTAAGGTTTTTAGTTTATTTACGTCCTGCTCGGGCATGCCATAATACATTACGCAAGCTACCGCCTTTTTACCCGCAAGTAAGCTGGTTTGTAAACTCCACCCGCCGCCAAAGCACCAGCCAATAGTAGCAATATGTGCTTTGGGGCCGGCATATGCTATGGCTCCGTTTACTATAGCACGGGCCCTGTCATCATTTACCGCCTGCATAAATTTCCCCGCGTCTTCGCGTGTGGTAGCTACCTTGCCGTCGTATAGGTCGAGGTCAATGATGTTGACGTTACCCAGGTCATTATATAGCTTTTCCGATTCTTTTTTACATAGTCATTAAGGCCCCACCATTCGTGTATCACCAATAAATAATTATTAGTAGGCTTTTTGGCTTTCATGAAAAATGCTGATGCCTGTTTACCATCCGGCGTTTTGTAGGTGATGACCTCGCCGATACTGCTTTGAAAGCGGATTGGCAAAGGATTTTTGTGCGACATTTTGAACCGGGTGTCGGAGGCCAGCATAGCAAACTGCTGTGTTGCCGATGGATTGCTACAGCAAACTACTTTGCGCTGCGCAAAAGTTATAGTGGTTAAGCTGATAAATAATGTTAATAAGAGCAGTTTTTTCATATGGTTCAATTTTATGTTAATGAATGCTGTTGTGCATTAAAACAATTACGTTGATAATACAGTTTTAGTTGCGCGAGGGATAATGTGATTAACCGGCATAAATTTATGATAATGTATACACACTTACCTAAAATTTAATGCACACCTGTTTATTATCTACTGAATCTTATTTGGGTAAAAACACGTATATAACAATTACCAATATATATTTAATATGCCTGTCCCGCCAATCCCTGACAATGAGATGGAAAGGCTTTTAAGCCTTTCGGAATTTGATCTTGATTATACCGAACACAAAGACAGTTTTAAGGACCTGGCTAAGCTGGCAGCCAAAGTTACCGGCACGGAGGTTTCGCTGGTTAATCTTATCGACTCCTATACACAATGGAGTATCAGTGGTCATGGTTTAGAAATTGAACAAATGCCCCGTGAGGATTCGGTTTGTCAGTATACTATTATAGACGGAGAATATTTTGAGGTTGAAGACTTGCGGAATGACAGAACGTTTCCGGGATAAATTTTATGTAACCGACGGGCCCAAATTAAGATATTATTATGGCATACCGCTAAAGGTAGGCGACGATCATAATATCGGGGCCTTATGTGTGCTTGATAAAAATGTTAAGGAACTCACACCCGAAAAGGTTGAACTTTTAAAGATCATTGCCAATGAAATACTAAGCAGGTTAAAAGACCTGAAAGTAATTAACAAACTAAAAAGTAAGCTTGCTGAAGCCAGCGAAATACAAAAAAAGGTAGCTCACGATATCCGCGGGCCTTTAAGCGGAATCATCGGCCTCGCCCAGTTGATCAGCGAACAGGGGGAGTCAAACCAGATAGAAGAGGTGCTGGAGTTTACCAACCTGATCCATAAAAGCGGGCGATCGATACTGGAGCTTGCAGATGAGATCCTGAGTGCTGATAAAAACGATCATAAACCCATATCCAATGGGGCGGAATTTAACCTGCTTGTATTTAAAGATAAAATTGAACGGCTTTTTATTCCGCAAGCCCGCAATAAAAACATTATGCTTACGGTTACAACCACATCCGAATCGGAGCGGATTCCCTTTGCCCGGAATAAACTGTTACAAATAACAGGGAACCTTATCTCAAACGCCATAAAATTTACTCCGGCTGGCGGTTATGTTAATGCAGATTTGAGCCTTGAACCGAACGACCATACCCATATACTGCAAATCCAGGTGAAGGACAGTGGTGTCGGCATAGATGAAAAAGCTATCGAAAAAATACTGAAAGGCAATGCAGCTTCAACAACAGGAACAACCGGCGAAGCAGGATTTGGCTTTGGGCTGGCATTAGTAAAACATCTGATCGAAACCCTTAAAGGGTCAATCAATATCTACTCAAAACCTGGCCAAGGGACTGTATTTGAGGTAAGGCTCCCACAAAAAATGCAATAATAAAAGAACCTGTCCGGAGCAATAATAGGGCATAGAGGTTTGCGTAGGCAAAAAATCCCTAAATAAGTTGTTTTCCTGAAGGTAGATTATAGATGCAATACTTAAAGTAAAATACCGACCTAAAAGCCCGGTACTTTACTTCAGGTTATATTTTTACCAGCTTTTGCCGCCGCCACGGTTATCTCTTGAATAGCCGCCACCGCCACCGCGGTTGCCGCCACCATAACCACCGCCGCCACGGTTACCACCACCGTAACCGCCGCCGCTGCTTCTGCGGTCGCCGCCTGGTTTTTTCTCTTCTGCCTGGCTTACTGCAATTGATCTTCCTTTAACTTCAGAACCGTTTAGGCCGCTTATAGCTTGTTGTGCTGCCTCATCATCTGCCATTTCAATGAATCCGAACCCTTTGCTTCTTCCTGATTCCCTGTCAATAATAATTTTTACGGAGTTAACTTCACCATAAGCTTCGAAAAGCTGCTTTAAATCGGCTTCCCCTAAAGAAAAAGGAAGACTTCCTACGAATATGTTCATTAATATTTAGTTTTTAATGGGCATGCTTTGTTAATTACCCACGTTTTGTTAACATCAAATATAGTAATAGATATTTGATGATTACTGCATGTTTATGTGAATGAGTGCTTTTATTTTAAAAAAATTATTTTTTTGACCCTTTTGAGGAAATAAATGGTGAAAGCCAACCCATTAATACAAAGGCCAATCCGTTTTGTTTTGAAAATATAGTGTTTTCGTAAAATAAATATAGAAAGAATGGGCCGCCCGTATTTTTTTAATATTAAAGTAACATAAAGTTATTTTCCGAAGATAAATCGGTATTAAAAACCTAAACAACCGACTCAATTTTATAGCGTTTTCCATTTAGCGCAAACTCATCTCCGGCTTTTTTGCCGTTAAGTAAATTGCCTATTGGAGATGCGGGCGAAACCGCGAAAAATGTTTTGCCATTGAGTGTCAAAACACCGGCGCTAATGGCCAGGTAAAAATTGCCGTTATTGGTAATTATCACACTACCTGGTTCCGCATGTACCGGGGCACCGGTGGTACCAATCCGGTTTAAGGCAACCAACAGCTTGTTTGCCTCATTTAGCTGCGCCATATTGCGGTTGGTTTCCTGCTGCGCCATTTCGCGCCCGGTTTCATATTTATCGCCCGCACTGCTTTTAGTATCATCAGTCGACGACTTTTGCGCATCGGCTATGGCAAGCTCTGTGGCTTCCATAATTTTACGCACGTGATTAACACATAACTGGTGTAATTCTTTCTTCAAATCGCTCATCTACTAAATCAAATAAAAAACGAAAATAGGGAAAAGGCTAACATCAGTTAATAATAGTTCTTTATTTAGCAGTTCTTTAACAACATAAATTATATGGCTACCGACGGGGTAAAAATAATTGACGGAGATCTTGCTCATGATACTTATTGGGGCATTATGGACCTATATGACAGTAAGGTTGATTTTGAACTCATCAAAGACAAATTTCCGGTGATGGAATTAAGCCATTTTGACGATTATGACAACGAAATTTATATCACAGCCTGTGCCTTAGCATACTGGGAAATCGGGAAAATCAATGCTGAAATATTATCCCTTGTAAAGAGAATGATTGACAAAGGCATCAGCGTCGCGATTTGGACCGAAAGTTCTGTAAACGAAGGGAAAGCCCGGCACAACCAACTTGAACGATTCTGGAAAAAGATATCCCTGGAAAACGTTAAGATAAGAGCACCTAAAACATACCGAACCATTACAAACTTATACTTTAAGCCAGATACAGCACTAACCTTTAAGCATATCGACGACAGTTATAGGGTGATTATCTGTATCGATATTATCCAACACCGCGGCGCATGTGATTATCGTTTTGCGTTGACAACCTATCGAGCAAAAGAAAAACCTACTTTGGCCAATTTACTAAACAGTGAGATAATTGGCAGAAAGATGGGCACCGGTTACGATCAATCAGAAACCAGGGCACTGCAGCCAGGAATTGAACGTGTCTGGAACTTTGAAAAAGAGGGAGGAAATTGCAATTTCTTTTTTGGCATTGTTCAATTTAGCATAAATCATAAAAATCTAACAAGCTTCAATAGCAAGCTTGAAAGTATCGGCACCTTAAAAATGTTGCCTGGGCTAAAAAAGTCTGGTTCACTAAGCGGACTTAGTACTTTTGAAGATCTCGAAGCAGAATTTCTTGATTTAGAAAAACGCCTCAGAATATTTGGCGATAAAAAATACCCTGTAAAAGTGTTGTGTGACCTTTAGCAAAATAAAAGCCCCCTTGCACTCGCTGCTTGGGGGCTTTAAACCTAAACCTTATCACTATTTGCAGGCGTTAACCTACAAAGTAGATAAACGTTACGAAGTGCAATAATGGTATATATGCCTAATTAAAACTGACAAAATAATGATATTCGCACATTACAAGCCAGTCGTTAGTTTATATTAACTGCCTTATCTACAGCTTACCGGCAAAAAATTTAAGGGTTGAAATAATATGTTTTGCCCAGTATGACCACTCGTGTCCACCCTGGTTTTCTTCATAAATATGAGGGATCTTTTCCTTATCCAGCTTTTTATGCAGGTCACGATTATAGTTAATCAGCAAATCATTTATACCGCAATCAAACCGAACAGGCGGCAGCTGGGCCCTGTATTTTTTAAATGTTGCAAACACATCTTCATCGTCCACAATATCCTGTGCATAGGTTTTTAAGGGCTCGCCGGCAAAAAGTTTGATCTGTGGCAGGCTTGTTATAGACGACAGCCCGGCAATGGCTTTAAACTTATGCCCGTATTTTGCGCCTATCCTTAAGGCACCGAAGCCTCCCATAGATAAGCCAGCTATAAACAGCGGCGAGTTTGGTGTTGCGCCGGGGATATTCTCCATTACAGCAGTAGGCACATCGTCGGCAATCCATTGCTCAAAATTAAAGCCACTGTGCGGTAAATATCCCGATCCGTCGCCCCAAAGCCCGTCTGACGGCATGGCCAATATCATTCTTGGCAATTCGCCTTTTTCAATAAGTGCATTGGTTTTTAAATGAACGCCTGCGCTCATAGCCCAGCTCCAGGCGCTGCCATATACACCGTGCAGTAATATTACAATGGGCAAAACCTCATTCTTGTTAGCACCCGGCGGTACATATAAACAGATATCACCACGGCCTTTTAGATTGGGCGTTTTTACGGTTATAAACCGTAGCTGATTACTTTCATATTGCGGATTGGAAATTTCTGTTGTTTTAAATGGCATGAGCTTTTTTAGTCGAACACGATAACCCCTTTGGCATTCCTGCATTTCAGCATGTCGTCAAAAGCTTTATCAAGTTCGTTTATAGAATATGTATGTGTAATCATTTCTTCAAGTAATAAGTGCCCGCTGGTATAATGTTGTACTATATCCGGAAAATCAATTTGCGGGCGGCACTTACCATAAAGCGGGTTAAGGTAAATCTTATCCCATTCAAAAAGGCGCATATCAATAGTGATATCCTGTTCAATCCCGCTTACCTGTACGGCCGTACCTGCATTGCGCACCATTGCTAAGGGGGCTGCACCTAATTCGGGGATGGCAGTGCATTCAAAAGCGTAATCTGCCCCGCGCCCACCCGTAAGTTTTTTTACTTCTTCGGCGGCTTTAAGCAGGCCTATATCATCTTTCGTGGCTAAAATAGTGTGTGTTGCACCAAACTTAACAGCCATTTCAAGCCGGGTAGGGTTAATATCAATAGCTATGATCATACCCGCGCCGGCAATTTTTGCACCTTGTATTACATTAAGGCCTACACCGCCGGTTCCCAATACAACTGCCGATGAACATGCTTTTAGCCTGGCTGCATTTACAACTGAGCCATAGCCTGTCATCACCCCACAGCTGATGATACTTGCAGCAGGGAATGACATGGTTTCCGATGTGTTTTTTACCACAGCAGATTCTTTTACCAAAGTATATCCGGCTATTGTTCCTATGTTGAAAGACCTTAAAATAGGTTCACCATTGTAAGTTGTTCCGTCGAGACAGGCATGGCCCGGAGTGTAGCCATTGCCGCCGGCTGCAACCGGCGAGGCTACTTCACACAAATGCAGGTTACCCTCCAGGCACTGAAAGCATTTGCCGCAATGCATGGCCCAGTTTAAGATCACCTTATCCCCGGGTAGTACACTGCTAATATTTTTCCCAACAGCAACCACAATACCAGCGCCTTCATGACCTATAATGAGCTGCTTTCCCCAGCTCAATGAGTCATGATCGGTATGGCAAAGTCCCGCCGCTTTTATTTTAACCAGCACTTCATCTTCTTTCGGTTCATTCACCACAATATCCTGTACCGAAAAACCACCCTTTCCATTGGCAATAGCTGCCTTGCATATTATGGCCATAATTGGGGATATGTTAAACGCTTTTCATACACCGTTAAACCGGTGGTGCAAATAATAGCAATTACCATAGATTACCATATCAGCAGTGCTGGATACGCCAAGCCTATGCAACAAAAATAGGTTAAGCCATGATTCTAAAACTTTAGCAAATTGTCCAAAAAGTGGCTTATATTATCCACGAAAAGGCTCTTTATAACATTCAGCAATGTTTTTAAAGGATCATCGGATAAAATACACCAGTTTTCCACGCCTGTAGTTATTGTTAATAATCAAGCCTTTACATCACTTTAAACTTCAATTATAAGGAAGCAAAAGGGGGAAGCTGGCGGTAAATTTATCCGCATTTGGCGTGGAGCCGTAGGAGTTAAATTGAAAAGTAATCTTAAAAAACTTGCGCCCGTTTGCAACGGGCGCTTAATATGGTTCGGCGATTGTATCGCCAGTTGCGTCATAAACGCAAACCCAAGTTAAGCATTCGTTGCAAACGGGCGCAAGAATAACCTCCATGTCATTTTGAGCGCAGCATGGCAGCCGCACGGAAACAGATCCGCACCGAATAGCTACTAGATTGCTTCGTCGTCCCTCATCTATGACATGTTTTTTCTTACATCGAAGCCGAAGCCTTCACATTTTCCATACCGTAATGCTTCAGGATATCATCAGGTACACCTGTCCACTTGCCGGGTTGGTTACCTGCGTAGCCAATATCTTTCACCCCGATTTCGCTGGTGAAAAAGCCTGATGCTGTAAGATCACGCATGCGGTTGAAGAAAGCCACACCCTGTGCCATTTCTGGCTTAGCTTTAGCGGGGTAAGCGATCATGTCAATCAATTGAATCTGTTGATCTTTTGTGCAATCGGTAAATGGTTTACCGAAACGGTTAAGGCATTGTAAATCCAACCAACGTAAACCACCACGCATCGGGGTTTGATGATCCGGCATATCTTTTACAATAAACTCGATGAAATCAGGCACCTTGGCATCAGAAGCACTGCCCGATTTATCATCCTTAGGGATAATGATGTCGGCAAGCACAGTGATGGTTGCCATCTCTGCTGTGGTGAAAAACTTGTCGGCATGCAGTTTTTTATCCCGCTCAACCTCAAACGGCTGGCGACCTACTTCGTCACCGGCTGCTGCGGTGGTTGATTCTTCTGCGCCTTTTTTAGTATCGGTTTTACAGGCCTCCAGTAATAATCCTGCCGAAAGTGTTCCTAAGCCCAGGGCTTTGAGGGAGTCACGTCTGTTCATAAAATTGTTATGTTAGCTTGTTAAACGTTTAATTTTTTTCTTTCCTGAATAATATATTCTGCAGTACGCATTGATAACGCAAGGATTGTCCATGTGGCGTTTTTATCACCCTGCTGCACAAATGGAGCAGCGTCAACCACAAACAGGTTTTTACAATCATGCGCCTGGCACCATTTATTTAAGGCCGATTTTTTAGGATCGTTACCCATGCGGATAGTACCTACTTCATGGATGATCTTACCCGGAGCTTCCAAACCATAGTTGGTTTCAGGGCCTTGAGGTCCACCATAAATTGCACCGCCCATGTTGTGCATAATTTCCTGGAAGGTTTCCTGCATGTGCTTAGCCTGTTTAATTTCGTCAGGTGCCCATTTGTAATGGAAACGCAATACAGGTATCCCGTATTTATCAACTACGTTAGGATCGATTTCGCAATAATTATCATAACGGGCAATTGCAGTACCACGACCGGCCATACCAAACTGGGTACCATAAAAACGACGATAGTCATCTTTTAATGATGCACCATAGCCGCCACCATCTTTCATTTTACCATCGCGGCCCGGAACAACGCCGTTCATGTTTTGGATACCACCGCTAAAACCGTATGATGGCATATGTAAGCCACCACCGTACTCGATGTGATAACCACGAGGGAAATCCAGTTTTTTATTATCTAACCACCATGGCGAGTAGATGTGCACACTGCCAACACCGTCTTCGTTGTAACGCTTACGGTCCATTAATTCAGGAAGGAAACCACCGGCACTTGACCCGGTTGAGTCATGCAGATAATGCCCTACAACACCGCTGCTGTTAGCCAAACCGCCCGGATGCTGGGCCGATTTTGAGTTAAGCAAGATCCTGGCCGATTCGCCTGCGCTTGCACCAAGGATAACTGTTTTGGCGTTAACCTGGTACTCCTGCAAATCTTCTTTATTAACGTACGATACACCGACAGCTAGGCCTTCGGCGTTGGTTATCACCTCGCGCACCATAGCGTTGGTGATCACCTTTAAGTTACCGGTTTTAATAGCCGGGATTACCAAACATGATGATGCCGAGAAATCACCATAAACTTTACAACTGCGACCGCATTGCCCGCAGAAGAAACATGCGCCACGGTCTTTATTGCCCGGTAAAGCTTCTGTTAATACCGAACCACGGCCCGGAATAATTTTAACACCTGCTTTTTGAGCACCTTTTACTATATAAAGCTCATTAAGCCTCGGTTTTGGCGGAGGCAGGAAGATACCATCCGGCTCATTCTCCAAACCTTCTTTAGTACCGTAAACACCTATCATACGGTCAACCTTATCATAGTATGGTTTTACATCGTCATAGGTGATTGGCCAGTCATCGGTAAGGCCGTCTTTGGCCTGGAAATCACGCGGGCCCATCCTTAATGAGATCCTGCCCCAGTGATTGGTACGACCACCCAGCATCCGCGAGCGGAACCAGAAAAACTCTGTTTTATCTTTTGTTGTGTAAGGTTCGCCGTCGATTTCCCAACCGCCATAGGCAGCGTCGAAATCGCCGAAAGGACGGGTAGTACCGGCACCGCGGCGCGGCGACTCCCATGGCCATTTTAACTGTTGTGAATCTTTAGCAGGGTCAAAGTAAGCACCGGCCTCAAGCATTAAAACTTTTATCCCGGCGTTGGCCAATACGTAACCGGCCATACCCCCGCCGGCACCCGAACCAACAATCACCACATCATAGGTGGCTGATGATTTTTTAATTTGCAGATCGCTCATATTATATCAAAGTATCCTTCTTTCTTATACGAAGAGAAATTATACATGCCTGGAGCATGTTAACACAATTTAAGTTATGGTATAAAGATATGAACAGGGCACTATATCCGTACCCTGTTCATAAAAAATATTAAAGCTGTTTCAATTTAATGTTACGGTAGCTAACCAGGTGACCGTGATCCTGCAAAGCAATGTGGCCTTTAGGATATTGGGCAAAACCTTTCCAGTTTTTAAACTTGCTATCAGCTAATACTTTGTTCCATTCGTCGCTGCCCATTTTTACATCAACAATTTGGGTACCATTAAGCCAGAAAGTAAGCTGACCATCTTTTTTGCGCAATTTCACTTTGTTCCATTCGCCGGCCGGTTTGCATACATCTTTTGAAGGGGCAATCATATCATACAATGAACCCGCAAGGTGGTTGGCTTTTTTGTTATCGCTGGCATCTTTATTATCAAGCACCTGCATTTCCATGCCAGTTAAGTAAGTTGCGTCAAATTGAGGGTCTTCATGCACCCCGAAAATAATACCGCTGTTACCCTCTTTGCTAATGTTCCACTCTAAGGTAAGTTCGTAGTTTTCGTACTCGCCATCGGTAACCAGATCTCCATGACCTTCTGCTGCCTGAGGATCGAGTTGCAAAGCACCATCAACAACCTTCCAGCCTACAACGTCTTTTTTTAAGTAGGTGTGCCAGCCATTGGTGGTTTTCCCATCGAACAGTTTGGTTTGTGCCGATACCGACAGGCAAAAAGCCGGGATGGCCATCAGGCCAAGCATGATTTTTTTCATAAAATTATAGTTGTTTTTATAGTATCAGAACCGCCATTAAAATAGCGTTGGTTGGTTGCGGCGGCTCCTGTTGGTTTCATTGTTTTGCTTTGTACAAGGTATCTGACTTAAAAAGTATAAAACTGTTTAAGGGCGTATGTTGATAAAACGTTTTAATTGCAAATTAACTGAACATTTTTTTAGGTTGGGCTAAATATATTGGCTTTTTTTAATGCTAAAACGATTATCGCAAAAATAAAGTATAAGCCTGCGAAAACTGAGGTAAAAGCTTGGTTACAATGGACATTTTATAGTAGATGGATAACATCGAGCGGGCGCCTGATTGTAACAAATGAGGTGTCCCAATTTTTTGATTCCCCACAAAAAAGTGAAAAACCGCCGGCCGGTATTTTTTAAAAAACAGTAATGTTCCATTTTTTGGGAGAGAAACAGCGGAACGGCTTTTTTATGAAACACATTGGTAATCAGCCACCTAAAAAACAAAGCGAAACAACTTTAAACAATTGATTATCAATTAGTAAAACCTAAAGGAGTATTTCAAAGGTATTTCATGTGCGGGCCTGAAAAACCCTATTTATTTTCGCTGTTTTTAATGGATTTTAAAGTTTTTTGGATTAAGCAGAATGAACAATAAGGAGTGCTGACAAAATCCTGCCACCATAATGCTGGATGGAAAGGTGTTGTTTTGCCCAGGGGGCAAAATAAGCCCGGGCTTTAGCAAACACTATACCGGCGTCGGCGCCGGGCCGATTGACAAACAGCCAACAAACGTTCATAATTTCTGGCCAATGTCATAAGAAAGTGTTTAGGGATACATTTACTTAGTCCTGACATATCCCCCGGTGTACAAAAACTTATAATAAGTAATATTGCGCCATTGTGGTTAACCGTATTTTAACACATAAGATTAATCATAAATAACTATAACCCAAGCATTATCGGTACTTAACACTTACTACATTGATCACTTTTTATTTTATAAAACCAGGTTTCAAGAAATCTGGTTTAACGCGGCGTTTTAGTTTAACATTTGCATTAAAAGCGATTTGCTTACTGCTCCTTTTTATTACTGTTGACAATTTAACAGCGGCTGCGAATACCCGCACAGCTACCCCGGCAGATACACTGGCCGACAGCGCACTGATGAAAAAGCGGCTGATTAACCGGGCATTTGATTACATTTACGAGCAAAACCTGCGTGTATCCGAAGGAGGAAACGATTACTTTAACAAAATAAAAACCCAGCTCACTGCCGACCTGGCGCCGAACTTCGTTTTATTCAGCACGCCAAAGTCGCGTTTCTTTTTGTGTTTACCCCACGGGTGAAGATCCGCCTGCTGGCCTCACACGGGGCACCGGTAAAATCGCCAAGCTTTATGCCGGGCGGTACGGTGTATTTCAGGGTGAACGAGGACACTTACAATCCAAAGTTCTTTTCGTTCGGTTACTCGCATCATTCCAACGGCGTACGCGGACCATCACTTAATCCCGACGGCAGCTTTAACCGGGATAGCGGCAAGTTCACCACCAACTTTTATACTTTAACTTATTACAGCGGTAAACGCTTCGATAAAAAAGACCTGATCATCAACCGTTATGATAACCTGGGTTTAGAGGTCCACGCCGGTTTATTCAACCTTGGCCTGTCCGAAGGCTTGAAAGATCATTATGGCTTTATCCGCATTAATGGTAGTCGTATGTACAACTTCGCCAAAGCCTATACCGACCCTATTGATAAGAACAAAAAAGTATACCAAAACTGGCAGCGCATCCGGTTCGACTTTACCTATATTGTCGATAAGTACGATAATTACTCAACCTTTGATTTCAAGAAACGCTTAAACGTGAGCCTGAAATACTATTACCAGTTTCCCTTTATGCCTGATGCTGCCCTTATGGTTGGCGGTGGCTACCGTGGACAGGATGATTACAACCAGTTTTTTGAAGATAGCTATGGGTATGTTACCATTGGCTTTGCAACAAGCCTGAGTTTTCATACACATAAGTAAAAAAACTACGCAGGCGCTCGGCTCCAGCCGGGTGGCAACTATTTCCAGGCCTCTGGCCTGTATAACGGGGCTTCGGCGGCCAGAGGCCGTTTGATAGTCAACACCCGGCAAGAGCCGGGCGTTAGCAAAGGGGAAAAGAGAAGCGGTTTCGCAGGCGAAACCGCTTCTCTTTTTAATCGCTGCCGCAAGCCTCCCGGCTTGTGGCCCGCATGCTTAGTAACCGACACGACAATCCATCGCATAGCCCTCTTTTTTGTACATTTGCCGCATGGCATCCATTAAACCATCAGTACCCAAAGGCACCCGCGATTTTTCACCCGCCGAAATGGTGAAACGCAATTATATTTTCGACACCATTAAATCCGTTTTCCGCAAATATGGCTATCAGCAGATAGAAACACCCACCATGGAAAACTCATCAACCTTAATGGGGAAATATGGCGAAGAAGGGGATAAGCTGATATTTAAAGTACTTAACAGCGGTGATTATCTGGCCAAGGTTGACGAACAAAAACTTATTGAACGCAATTCTAATTCTGTTGCGCCTGCTATCTCCGAAAAAGCCCTACGCTACGACCTAACCGTGCCTTTTGCCCGTTACGTAGTTCAACACCAAAACGAGATCACTTTTCCGTTCAAACGTTTCCAGGTGCAGCCGGTTTGGCGTGCCGACAGGCCCCAACGTGGCCGTTACCGTGAGTTTTACCAATGCGATGCGGATGTGGTAGGTTCTGATTCACTACTGAACGAAGCCGAGTTTATTATGATCTATGATGAAGCTTTAACCAAACTTGGCCTTAAAGATTTCAGCATAAAGATCAACAATAGAAAAATACTATCAGGAATTGCACAAGTTATAGACAAAGCTGATAACATCATTGATTTGACTGTAGCTATTGATAAGCTTGACAAAATCGGCCTTGATGGCGTGATTAAAGAACTGCTTGAAAAAGGTTTTACCGATGCCGATATCGACAAACTAAAACCTGTTATCCTGTTGGAAGGCAACAACACCGAAAAGCTGGCAAGCCTTCGTGAAGCATTAGCCCAATCAGAGATCGGCTTAAAAGGCTGCGACGAAATAGAAACCGTTTTCGGCTATATAGAACGTTGCCCGCTTCAAACCGCTAAGCTTGAATTGGATATTACCCTTGCGCGCGGCTTAAACTATTATACCGGCGCCATCTTCGAGGTGAAAACCAACGAAGTAAATATGGGCAGTATCGGCGGCGGCGGACGTTATGACGACCTTACCGGCATGTTTGGCTTAAAAGGCCTTACCGGCGCAGGGATCTCCTTTGGGGCCGACAGGATCTATGACGTACTGGAAGAGCTAAACCTTTTCCCGGCCGGCAGCAATCAAACCACGCAGGTACTTATATGCAATTTCGATAAAGAAGGCGAACTTTATAGCTTACCTCTATTACAGCGGCTCCGTCGCCATAATATCAACACCGAACTCTATCCCGCAGGTGCGAAAATCAAAAAGCAGATGGAGTACGCTAACAACAAAAACATCCCTTATGTGGTAGTTATCGGCGGTGATGAAATGCAAACCGGGTTATTGACATTTAAAGACATGGCAAGCGGGGTTCAGGAAAAATTGACGGCGGATGAGATTGCAGCAAAACTGAACCGGGATTAAACGGTTTTTCTTGGATTGGCGGAATTTGATTTTGTACGCAGCGTATTTTCATTTCCTTTTATAGTTTAGGCAAATGACAAATCCGGGGAAGACTTACGAAGTTTTGAAAACTTCGTAAGTCTGGATTCTACAACATGTCATGCAGCCAATCGAAGGGTCGCGCGCAGAGCCCTACCCGACATGCTTCGATAGGCCGCCCATGACATAATAAAAAACAAGGTCATGCTGAACTTGTTTCAGCACCCCACTCGCTAAGCGGCCATGCTAAGCAAAACGGCCATCTGTCCTATGGGGTGCCGAAATAAATTCGGCATGACGGCAGGTATATGTAATGTTTACTATCCCTTTTTCTCTCCCTCATTCTTTTTCAAATGCCCTTCAAGCTGCGGGTTTTGAGGTGGAAGGGTTTTTACGCGGTGTTCAACCTCGGTTTGCTGAACATGAACGGCATAATCTGCGGGCTCGATATGGCTACCGCTGGCCTCCGCAAATACCTGGGTAAACTCGGCACCGATGTACAATATGGCCGATGTATAATAGATCCAAACCAATATCACAATAATAGAACCCGCCGCGCCGTATGCCGACCCTTGCGCTGTATATTGGATATAAAGGCTGATCAGATACTGCCCTATCATAAACAGGATAGCTGTAAATACCGCGCCGCTGCGCACATCCCGCCATTTGATTTTAACATCGGGCAAAAACTTGAATATGATGCCAAACAAGGTAGTGATCACCACCAGGGTGATGCCCAGGTTTAACGCCTGGACAAATACTTTCGTAAAAGAATCGATACCGGGAAAAAATGCTGGATCTGATCCTTCAGGGCACTTATGACCAGGTTGATAATAAGCGATGCCAGCAACAGGAAGCCCAGGCTAATGATGAGCGAAAAGGACACAAACCGGTTTTTCAGCAATTGCATCCAGCCGCTTTTAGGCTTGGCTTTAACCCTCCAGATCATATTAAGCGAATCCTGGATCTCGATAAAAATACTGCTCGCGCCCAATAAAAGCGTAACCACACCAATAACAACTGCTATGCCCGATTTCCCGGATAGCGCAAGGTGTTTTAACGCATCCTGAATTTGTGCTGCAGGTGTTTTACCAACATAACGAACAATTTCGGGATACAACCGCTCGGTTGCGGCATCCTGTCCAAAAACCAGGCCGGCTACAGATATTACTATAATCAATAAAGGGGCAATTGAAAAAACGGTGTAGTAAGCCAGCGAGGCGCTTAATTTTAAGCCATTATCTTTTGAAAAGCCCGTGAACGATGCCAGCAACACCTTCCATAGTTGTTTAAAGTATGCTTTGCTTAAAAACTTCATGCCTGTGTTTTTGTAGATTAATGCTTATTCGTGAATGGTTAAGCAATATTGATGCCTTTTGTAGGGCTAATTAAATAAAAGTTGTGAGTTTTGGACGGGCTTAAAATATTTATAGGGCCTGTACCGGAATATCCAGCAGCTCATATTTTTCCCAGCCCGTAAAGTCATAATGCCACCATTCGGTTGAGATCACCCTGAAGCCGTATTTGGCCATTATCGTTTTTAATAATTCGCGGTTTGTAATTTGCTGCGGCGGTAAATCCATATAGTTTGCCCCGGTCTTACGGCTAAAGCTATCAAAGCCGGTTGGCATATCCAGTTCTTTTCCGGTTTTAATGTTGATAAGGGAAAGGTCAATAGCGCAACCACGGTTATGCTTTGAGCCTTTGCGCGGATCGGCTACAAAATTGGTATCGGGGGCCATTTCATAAAAATTAACGGTAACCGAATATGGCCGATAGGCATCATAAATTTTAAGGCCAAGACCCTGCATTTTTAATTCGGCTTCAACCTGCTGAAGCGCTTTTACAACCGGAAGCCTTGCATAAGCTTTGGCCGTTGTGTACATACGGCGGCGCATAAAATTGTTAGTTGTAGCATACCGCAGGTCTAAGATAATTTCGGGGATATATTTCTTTATTTCAACCAGCTGTTTATCCGGGTTTGCTTTAACCTGTAGTTTATAGCGGGCAATACCATAAATTTTTGCACTGTCGATATATTTATAGTGCTGCGCATTAACACGCAAAGTACACGCTACAAACATCAGCAATATCAAATATCGATGATTCATATTATCAGTTTACCTGTGCGATACGATCAGCAAATCGAGGTCTTTGCAGGGGATCGAGAAACGCTCGCCAATGTGTTTATTGGTAAGCTGGCCCTGGTAAATATAAACCGCGTTACGCACCCCCGATTTTTGCCAGATGAGGTTTTTGATGCCGCCCATATCGCCAATATCAAGCAGTATAGGTGCAAAAATATTGGTGAGCGCATAGGTAGCGGTACGGGCCACACGCGATGCGATGTTAGGCACACAATAATGAATTACATCATATTTGCGAAAAACGGGGTGGGTATGATTGGTAACTTCGGATGTTTCAAAGCAACCTCCCTGGTCAATACTTACATCAATGATCACCGAGTCGCGTTTCATGCGGCTAACGGTTTCCTCGGATATAATACAGGGGCTGCGGCCATCTTCGGCACGGAGCGCCCCTATAGCCACATCGCAGGTGGTGATGGCTTTTTCCAATACAATAGGCTGTACCACCGAAGTGAAAACGCGGTTGCCGATATTGTTTTGCAGGCGCCGGAGCTTGTATATCGACGGATCGAACACCTTAACCTCGGCACCCAATGATATGGCGGTGCGTGCCGCGTATTCGCCCACGGTTCCGGCACCCAGAATCACAATTTCGGTTGGCGGAACGCCGGTTATACCGCCCAGCATCAGGCCTTTGCCTTCAAAAACGTTGCTTAAATATTCGGCTGCTATAAGTATGGAAGTAGCGCCCACAATTTCGCTCATAGCCCTCACCACCGTAAGGGTATTGCCCTCATCGCGCAAATGCTCAAAACTTAGCGCGGTGATCTTTTTGGCCATCAGCGCCTGAATGCTTTCGGCCTTGAGCGTAGCGATTTGAAGGGTAGAGATCAGAAGCTGCCCGGGCTTCATCAGCTCAATTTCATGAGTGGTAGGAGGGGCTATTTTAATAATGATATCGGCCTCGTAAACCTTTTTGGTATCATATACTATCTGCGCGCCCTGTTCACTGTAATCCTTATCCGAAAAATTGGCGGCCTGCCCGGCATTACTCTCCAGCATCACTTCGTGGCCGTTATTAACCAGCAGCGCTACCGACAGCGGGGTCAAGGGCACACGGTTTTCCTGGAAGGAAACCTCCTTGGGAATGCCGATGTATAGCTTGTTCTTTTTGCTTTTTACCTCCAGCAACGACTCCTGGGGCTGCAACATTGCTTGCTTGGCAATATCCGAAAACCCGCTATATATCCCTGAACTCATGATGTGTTTTTTTTAAGGCTGTTGAAGATAAGAAAAAACGATGTATGATAAAACTAAATATTTTCCATGCTGATGCTGCGCGAGGTGCTGTCCAAAACCCGGATCCGGATGTTGGTGTAACGGTTCGGCAGCAGGTCGGGAATTTTTTCGGGCCACTCAATAAAGCAGTAGGCATCGCTGTAAAAATATTCCTCATAGCCCATATCCAATGCTTCTGTTTGATTTTTAAGGCGATAGAAATCAAAATGAAAGATCCTGCTGTCGCGGCCGGTGTATTCGTTTACGATTGAAAACGTCGGACTGGTTGCCTGTTCTGTTACGCCAAGTTCTTCGCATAAAGCTTTGATGAGCGTTGTTTTGCCCGCCCCCATTTCGCCATAAAAAAGAAAAATTTTATTCCCTGCCGAGTTGGCCAGGATGGCTTCGGCAGCCTGCGGTAATTGAGATGTTGAATTTACAGATAGTTGCACGTGTTATAATTTTTTTCTATACCATGTCATTTTGCGAGCGCAGCGTGGCAACCGCATACTACAGAGAGCAGCTGTGCTTGCGTGTGATTGTTTTTTATAATGACGTGATCGTAAATTATTGATTATTAAATATATTTTTTTGATCGATAGTAATGTGGGCGTTGCCTGCGGCCCGTGCTATCCGCTCATACTGCACAAGCATTAGCCACAAGGCCGGTATCCGCTAGTATCACTAACGCTGCCCCCGCACATCATCGCTAAAGCCTATCTAATACGCCATCACGGTTTTTCAGGAACTCCCCCGGTGATTACTCCCCACGACATCTTTTTATTTGCCCAAAAATACTCAAAATCCCTAAATTATAAATTAGCTGTCAATGCTTTAAAAAAACCCTTGCATCTTATCGCTCTTACAGGAAAATAAAAAGTCCCGCCGGGCAGCAGGACTTTTTATATAAAATATCATTAATGATTAATTGATGGATAATGGCAAATAAATACCGAAGGTAATATTGCGCCCCATGTTATAAATGCCAAATTCCGGATCTTCCGAACTTATACGACCGGGCTTAAGACGGCTAAGCGCGTCGTAGTACTTGATGTTGGCCAGGTTATTACCCGATACATACAGTTTAACTGGTTGTTTGCCAAAGTTAACCGTTGTGCCCAGGCCGGCATTTAATAGCGTGTAGCCTTTGGTGCCGGTTTCAAAAGCGGAATCATAACGGTACTGGTTAAAGAAATTATCAATACCTACCGAAATGTATGATTGTTTCACCCCTTTAATAGTTGGCTCAAAACGCAGCGTATTTTTCAGCGTACCTGCAGGGATGAACGCCAGCGGCCTGTCGAGCGTGTTGTTTCGGGCATAAGTATAACCAAAGGTATTTTCAAAATGAATGAAGCTTACCGGGTGCAGGGTAAAGTTACCTTCGACGCCATACAGGTTAGCATTAACCTGGTTGTAACGGTATACATCAAACTGGCTCGGGCTACCGGCTCCGTTTACGGCCTGTGCTACATCCCCCTGTTTGTGCGACGCATAAATAAAGTTGTGGATATAGTTTTCATAGATCCCTAAACTGGCACTTACAATTTTGTCGTCGTATTGCATGGTAGCGTCAACCTGGTAACTTCTTTCAGGCGCCAGGTTAGGGTTGCCTATTTCATAGCGGAAAGTACCTTCATGTACACCGTTGGAGCCAAGTTCGGCCGGGTTTGGCGCACGGAAAGCCGAGCCGGCGTTGGCCTTGAAATTCAAATTGTCATTAAACTCATGCGTATAACCCAACGCTCCGCTTATGTTCGAAAATTTGTTGGTAAAGGGGGTAAATTTGGCTTCGCCATCCTCAACCAGGCCTTTGCCCTTGTTTTTACGATAATCGTACCTGATACCGGCATTAAAGGTGTTTTTATCCCAGGTTTTTTTGATGTATGCGAAAGCGCCCACGCCATAAGTATCATAAGCCGGGATCAAAAACTCCGAGCCTTTGTTTAAACTATGGCCGATGTCCGAACTCGCGCCAAAAACAGGTTGCCATCCGTTTGCTTCGGTAACATAATATTTTACATCGCCCGAGTACGTATTCAAATCAAAGAATAGGGAAGGATCCGGTCCGTCGAGCTCGCGGCGTTGGTTTTTCTGGTAGCCGAGGTTCACTTTCAGGTTGCCCCCTTCGGTAATGAAGTTGTTATCCCAGTTTATTTTATAATGACGGATATCCTGTTTAGGGTATTCAAGCGTGCGGCTTTTATATTCATCCTGCGTAAACGGTGTGCCATCGTCATGCAAAAAGTTGAGACCATTAGCAGGCTCCGGATCGTAAAAACCGATATTGTTTTTAAAATAGCTAAGGTTGATATGCGAGTAACCCCACGATTTATTAAGACCGATCATGCCGCTCAGGTCGGTTTCATTAAAACCGGAGTTAGGGAAATAGTAGTCTGGCGTTTTAAAGGAGTAGGCGTTTTTGTAGCTGCCGCGGGCACGCCATACCAGTCCGTTTTCGTTACCGGTAAGCATCAATGAAGTTCCGGTTAGGCCGTTGTTGGTGGAGTAGTTGGTTAAAAACTCACCTTTGATCTGCCCGTCGGGCGGGGTAAGTGGTTCAAGCAGGTTTATAACACCGCCCAGCGCGTCTGATCCGTATAGCAGTGAAGCTGCCCCGCGAAGCACCTCTACTCTGTCCGAGCTGTATTGATCAATCTCAATACCGTGTTCATCGCCCCATTGCTGCCCTTGTTGTTTAACCCCGTCGCTCAAAGTAACTACACGATTATAGCTTAAGCCGCGGATAACCGGTTTGGAAATAGAGGGGCCGGTAGTGATCTGTGACATGCCCGGCACCTGGTGTGCAAGTGCGTCGATGAGGTTGGTTGACTGTCTTAACAAGCCATCGCGCCCCACAGCTGATACTGACGTGCTGTTTTGTTTATTATTAGCGCTGATAGCTGTGCCGGTAATAACCACTTCGTGGGTTTCGATAATACTCGACTGCAATTCAAAAACCAGCGGAGTGCCGGCCGAAAGATCAACTATTTTGGTAAGGGATTTATAACCCACATATTCTATCGAGAACAGGAACCTGCCCCTGTTGGGTAATGATTTAAAGGAAAACTCGCCATTAGGATCGGTGATGGCAGATATTTTTAATTCGGGGATAGTAATCACAGCACCCGGTAAGGTTTGTTTTGATTGCGCGTCGACCACTCGGCCTTTAACAATAATAACATCTGCAAATGCGGAAGCCTGCACCAACAGCAATATAATGAAGCTTATAAGCTTTAATTTCATGATAAAAGATTAAGAAAATCAATAAATACCGTTATTAACAACGGCTATGTTTTGAGGAAAGAGTAAGGTAACCTTAAGCAATAACCGGAGGGGCGCGGCCGGCGGCAAGGATAAGCGCAAGGCTTACAAAATTGTAATCGCCGGGTTTAAAAAAATGATCAGAAGTTACAAGAGGGATAAAAAATGAACTGTTGCTAACGGCCACAGCATCGGTATGGTGCATGGCATCGCACAGCAAACATTTTTCTTTAACAGTTTGCTGACCAACAGCCATATGGCTGTGTTTGGTAATTCCCTTGATCAACGCGTGCTGGTGCGAATAAACCATATATTGCCCGGCCGCAAAGCAAACAAGCAGCAGCCACGCAAATACAATATGTAAGCGGTTTTTTTTCACAGTCAACATCCCTTTAACGGAATACGGCAAAAATAAGTATTAAAACGAGAATATTAATGCAACATTGTAACAATAATGTGGTGTTTATAGTTCATAGATGATGGTTCATGGTTTAGTGTTTGATAGAAAAAGGCCACATTGCACATTTTACTATGAACTATCATCTATGAACCATGAACTAACATAAAATGATAGGTCATGGCTTTGGCGTTTGTTAGGAAAAAGCCATTTGCCAGATTTTTACTATGAACCATCAACTATGAACCATGAACTAATCTATCTTTGCCAAATATGACACCTGCTGAGATTAATAAAAAATGGGATGTGCTGCAGCAGCGGATAGCTGACGATTTTGATAACGAAAAGCCCGATATAAAGGTGATGCTTTTTTTGATCGGGGTACAGGAGCTGGGCCAGGGGCCGCGTAAGTTCAGCAAGCGCCAAAAGGAAGAGCTGATGCATATCGCAACCTGCCGCTTAATGAGCATGATGGGTTTTTACGAGCTTGAAGGCCTTGACCAGGATGGCTGGCCACACTGGAAACGCGTAAAAGTAATCCCGAACTATACCCTGCTTGAACAGGAAATGATGATGAAATCGCTCATTGTAAATTACTTTGAGGAGATGGATGGGGCAGAATAGTGAGTGGTTTATTGGGTTGATAACAGGGCTTTATAATTCCCCTCTTGAGAGGGGGCGCGGAGGGAAGAGCGATAGCAGGGGTGTGTTTCTGCGATTGGCTTATCAAAGCATAAACACACCCCTCCGCCCCCTCTCAAGAGGGGAATCGCACATTTCCCAGCTTTTTACCCCTTTAATTGATCCCGAGGAGGGAATTAGAAGATTCGGAACAAATAATCTATCTTCATCAATAAAAAAATCAACGCAATCAGCGAAATCGAAAACAATCAACGGCCATACATGAAGAAACTTTTTACCCTAAGCATTCTTTTATTAACCTTTACAGCCGCGTTTGCCGGGCCGCCTAAAAATCAGTATGTGCGTATCCATACGGTTTATGGCGATTGTATCCTTCGCCTGTATAATGAAACGCCTTTGCACCGCGATAACTTTATCAAACTAACCAAAAAGGGATTTTATAATGGTACGCTGTTTCACCGCGTGATCCAGAATTTCATGATCCAGGGCGGCGACCCGGATTCAAAAGACCCGGTAAAAGCAAAACCCGGCGCTGAACTGGGCAATGGCGATGTGGGTTATACCCTCCCGGCCGAATTTCGCGACAGCTTGTTTCATAAACGCGGCGTACTTGCTGCCGCCCGTGATGATAATCCCAAAAAAGAGTCGAGCGGCTGCCAGTTTTATATTGTGGAAGGCAAACGCTTTACCGACGGCAAACTGGATACACTGGAAAATACCCGGCTTAAAGGCCGCAAGATCCCGGCATGGCAGCGGGAATGGTATAAATCAGTCGGCGGTTCGCCACACCTTGATCAAAATTATACCGTTTTTGGCGAGGTTGTTTCAGGGATTGATATAGTTGATAGGATTGCTGCCGTAAAAAAGGATGCCAATGATCGTCCCAATGCTGATGTGCCTATGACGGTTGAGTTGCTAAGCAAAAAGGAATGCAGGCAGTTGGATGCTATTCTTTTTCCCGCAAAAAAATAAAAAGTTGTCTTTTCGACCGAAGGGAGAAATCTTATACGCCATGCAAATTAAACTATACTGGGCGTATAAGGTTTCTCTTTCGCCCCGTCGCTAAGACCCCGTCTCTGCTCTATCGAAATGACAATTTTGTTGTAATTTCGTGATTTTAAATCGCAGTTAATTCCGAAATCGAACATCCGAAATCTCAAATGAAAATACTTACATATAACGTTAATGGTATCCGTTCGGCAATAAACAAGGGTTGGCTGGCCTGGCTGCAAGCTACTGACGCCGATGTTGTTTGTTTGCAGGAGATTAAAGCCACGCCAGATGTATTGACTGATCTGGGTTTGGTAGATCAGATGGGCTATCAGCACTACTGGTTCCCGGCCGAAAAGAAAGGCTACAGCGGAACAGCCATTTTTACCAAAATATTGCCCAAGCATATTGAGTACGGCTGTGGTATTCCTGACTTTGATCGTGAAGGGCGCTGCATCCGAGTTGACTTTGATGAGGTTTCGGTGATGAGCGTTTATTTTCCATCGGGTTCAAGCGGTGACGACCGGCAGGTTTTTAAATACCGTTTTTTAGATGAGTTTGGCAAGTACCTTACCCTGCTTAAAGTGGAGCGCCCTAACCTGGTGGTTTGCGGCGACTATAACATTTGTCACCGCCCTATTGATATTCACAATCCAAAATCAAACGCCAACTCATCGGGCTTTTTACCGGAGGAACGTGAATGGATGGAGAACTTTATTGAAGGCGGATTTATAGATACCTTCCGCCACCTGAACAAAGAACCGCATAATTATACCTGGTGGAGCTTCCGCGCCGGATCACGCGGTAAAAACTTAGGCTGGCGTATTGATTACGCCATGGCCAGCACCCCGCTTGAAGATAAGATCCGCCGCGCGGCCATATTGCCGGAGGCCAAGCACTCCGATCATTGCCCGGTATTGCTGGAATTGGAGTTTTAAGCCCCTCTAAATCTCCCCTGAAGGGGAGACTTTAAGAAATATTAAAAAATGTCATTGCGAGCGTAGCGCGGCAATCGCACGGAAGCATATACGCCCTGTATAGCTACGCGATTGCCGCGCTACGCTCGCAATGACATTAATGGGTTTACTTAGGCCCGTAAGTAACCACCGGTACTATCATTTCCTCTAACGAGATCCCTCCGTGCTGGAAAGTTTCATTATAGAAATTCACAAAGTGGTTGTAGTTGTTCGGGTATACGAAATAGCTGTCTTCCTTGGCAAAAACAAAGCTTGAGCTAATGTGCAGCCTTGGCAGCATGGCATCATGCGGGTTGCGGATATGGAAAACCTCCTTGGCATTATAGTTAAGGTTTTTGCCTTGTTTATAGCGCAGGTTGGTGTTAGTGTTCCTGTCGCCCACAATTTTGCTCGGGTTTTTTACGCGGATGGTACCATGATCGGTAGTAATGATAACACGTACCTGTTTTTGTGCGAGATATTTCAGCAGGTCGAACAACGGGGAGTGCTCAAACCACGACAGGGTTAATGAACGGTAAGCAGCATCATCACTTGCCAGCTCGCGGATCATCTGCATATCTGTACGGGCATGCGAAAGCATATCCACAAAGTTATATACCACCACGTTAAGCTCGTTGTTCATGAGGTTATTCACCGACTCATTCAGCGCGCGGCCTTCGTCAATATTCAGGATCTTATGGTATGAGTGTTTGCAATCCTTTCGCAGCACACGTTTCAGGTGGTCGGCTAAAAACTCGGCTTCGTACAAGTTCTTGCCGCCTTCATCCTCGTCGTTTTGCCACATAGATGGATAGCGGCGCTCCATATCCAAAGGCATCAGCCCCGAAAAAATGGAATTACGGGCGTATTGCGTAGCTGTTGGCAGGATACTATAATAAGTGTCCTCTTCCTCCAGTCTGAAATATTCGGAAATAATTGGGTTAATGATCTTAAACTGATCATACCGCAGGTTATCTATCAATATAAAAAACAAAGGCCCTTTGCCATCCAGCTTAGGGAATACCTTCTTTTTAAATAACTGCGGCGATGAGATTGGCGCCAGGTCCGGGTTTTTGATCCAGTTAAGGTAGTTGCGCTCCACAAACTTGCAAAACTGCATATTTGCTTCTGCCTTTTGCAGCGTCAGGATCTCGTGCATGCCGGCATCTTCCAGCTTTTCCAGCTCAAGCTCCCAGTAGATCAGTTTCTTGTAAACGTCAACCCATTCCTGGTGGCTCAGGTTTTCGTTAAGGGTCATGCCCAGTGTACGGAAATCCATCTGGTAGGCCATGGTGGTTTTTTCGGTAACGAGGCGTTTGTTTTCGGTCAGTTTTTTTATAGTAAGCAGGATTTGCTTAGGGTGTACCGGCTTAATCAGGTAGTCGTCTATTTTTGAACCGATGGCATCTTCCATCAGGTACTCTTCCTCATTTTTGGTGATCAGCACAATGGGCACATCATTGTTGATGTTCTTGATCTGCTGCAGAGTTTCCAGGCCGGTAAGGCCGGGCATGTTCTCATCCAGGAAAACCAGGTCGAAATAATTGTTCTTAAAAGAGTCGACGGCGTCGTAGCCATTGGTAACAGTGGTTACTTTATAGCCCTTTTCGCCCAGGAAAAGTATATGTGGTCTTAGCAGGTCAATTTCTGTCATCGGCCCATAAAATGGTGGTGTCTTGCATAATATGTATATTAAATTTCTGAATCAGAATTTTCAGAATTTAAAAACTTTCAGAATGATCCGGTATAAGGTTAAATGCTTTTCAAATATCAATTTTTTACCATTAAATTCTGTGAATCCTAAAATTCTATGAATTCTGATTCAGACAGTAAACCCCAAATAGATGCTTTTGTTGTTATTCAGTAAAGGTATTAACAAAATTTAACAAACCTGTCGCGCTTATTTTACCTTTGTTTTACATTTTTGCACTTACATAAGCAGCATTGAATAAAAAGAAAATAATTAACGACCCGGTTTACGGTTTTATCAGTATCCCAACCGAACTGATCTTTGACCTCATATCCCATCCGTACTTTCAGCGGTTACGCTATATCAAGCAACTGGGCATGACGCACCTGGTTTATCCCGGCGCACTGCACACCCGTTTTCATCATGCTTTGGGCTCCATGTACCTGATGGATACCGCGCTTGAAACATTGCGAAGCAAAGGCCACCAGATCTCTGCCGAAGAGGAAGAAGCGGTTACCATTGCCATATTATTGCATGATATTGGCCACGGCCCATTTTCTCACGCTTTGGAAAATACCATTATTGATGGCATTGCCCATGAAGATATTTCATCAATGCTGATGAATAAGCTTAATGCCCGGTTTGAGGGTAAGCTTACCATGGCCATTGATATTTTTAATGATACCTATCCGCGTAAGTTTTTACATCAACTGGTATCCAGTCAGCTGGATATGGACAGGCTGGATTACCTTAATCGCGACAGTTTCTTCACCGGTGTATCCGAAGGGGTGATCAGTTCCGAGCGCATCATTAAGATGCTCAATGTTAAAGACGATCATGTGGTTGTTGACGAAAAAGGCATTTACTCGATAGAGAAATTTTTGATTGCCCGCCGTCTGATGTACTGGCAGGTTTACCTGCATAAAACAGTGATAGCGGGCGAGGAGGTGTTAACCAAGATCTTCAGGCGCGGCCGCGAACTGATTTCGCAGGGTAAGGAACTATTTGCTACTCCGGCCCTGCTGCATTTTTTAAAGAACCGCATCAGCCGGGATGCTTTCATGAACGAGGACCATCACCTGGAAACTTTTGCATGTTTGGATGATACCGATATTATGGCATCGGTAAAAGTGTGGGCATATCATCCCGACCTGGTACTTTCTCATCTTTGCAAAAACCTGGTGCAGCGTAACCTTTTCAGGGTTGATATTACCAATGAATGCCCCGATGAAGCTTTTGTTGAAAGCCTCCGCCAAAAGGCGATGGAAAAGTATGGCGTTAGTTATGAAGATGCTGCGGCCTACTTTGTGTTTACCACATCTATCCGCAACAACGCTTATAACCAAAACGATGGCAACATTGGTATATTAATGAAGAATGGCGAGGTAAAGGATATTGCCGCCGCCAGCGACAACTCAAACCTGGTAGCTTTGGCCAAAACGGTGAAAAAATATATCCTGTGTTATAATAAGGAGTTGTTGAATTAACAGGCGGTTTTCACTGTAGAGACGCATAATTGCGTCTCCCGCATGCAGGTTACGGCAGTTCGAGATTGGCAAAGCGATCTGTCCTAAAGGAGACGCAATTATGCGTCTCTACATAAAAAGGCATTGTGGATAAATGCCGGAAATGTGCACTGGCCGCGTTAGGAATTGTAGTGTAAAGCCCGCAGTGAGGGTTGGAATTACGGGTTGGGCAAGCGAGGACTTGGAACGGAAAGCCCGGCCGCAGGCAACGCCCCTATTTAAGAGAGCGATAAAACAATGGCGTCGTACTTTGGATTTTAACAAATAGCAAAACGAAACCGATATACATCTGCGACAAATGAAGAAATGGTGAAAAATAAAACGCGTTGACAGTCAAAACTTTTTAACGCGTGTTCATAACTCATTAATAATTTGTTGCTTCAATTTTAACATTTAAATTTGCCCGATGCAATTTACCGCTCATGATATAAGTTTACTGCTCAACGGAACTGTAGAAGGCGATCCTTCGGCAACTGTTAGCCAGCTTGCCAAGATAGAGGAAGCCGGAGCCGGCAGCCTTTCTTTTTGGCCAACCCTAAGTATGAGCAGTTTCTGTATACTACCAACGCCTCCATTGTTATTGTTAATAATGATCAGCAGTTAACGGAGCCCGTAAAAGCTACACTGATCAGGGTTGAAAACGCTTACAGCGCGTTCACTGTCCTGCTTGACAAGTACAACACTTTCAGGCTTGATAAAAAAGGAATTGAACAGCCAAGCTTTATCCATCCCACAGCACAGGTAGGGGCGGGCGTTTATATCGGCGCGTTTGCCTATATCGGCCAAAATGCAAGCATCGGCGATAATTGTAAGATCTATCCAAACGTTAATGTTGGCGATAATGCAACCCTTGGCAATAATGTAACACTGTTTGCAGGGGCTACAGTTTACTTTGATTGCGTTATTGGCAACAATGTGATAGTGCATTCAGGAGCGGTAATAGGCAGTGATGGCTTTGGCTTTGCCCCTAACCCCGATGGTACTTACACCAAAATTGCACAGATTGGTAACGTAATATTGGAAGACGACGTTGAAGTGGGTTCAAATACTACTATCGACAGGGCAACCATGGGTTCGACCATAGTGCGCAAAGGCGCGAAAATTGACAACCTGATCCAGATAGCCCACAATGTGGAAATTGGTGCGCATACTGTAATTGCAGCACAGTCGGGCATTTCGGGCAGTACCAAAATTGGCGAAAGGGTTGTAATTGGCGGCCAGGTTGGTTTTGCCGGTCACCTCAATATTGCTAACGGATCGCAGTTTTCGGCCCAGACGGGGATAAACGGCTCTATAACAGAAGAAGGTAAGGCATGGGGGGCTCTCCATATATGCCATATAAAGATTACCTTCGTGCCCACGCTAAGCTGCGAAAGCTGCCGGAGCTTGACCGCAAGGTGTACGAGCTTGAAAAATTAATTGAAGAACTACGTAAAGGCAAGGTAAGCGAATAGCCTTAGCCTGTAAATTTAAATATGAACGTTAAACAAAGAACTATTAAAGCGCCGGTTTCGGTATCAGGAACAGGCTTACACACCGGACAAAGCGTTACAATGACCTTTAATCCCGCCCCTGAAAACCACGGTTATAAATTCAGGAGGATTGATATTCCCGGTGCGCCAATTATTGATGCCGATGTTGATAACGTGAGTGATACCTCACGCGGAACATCTATAAGCCAGAACGGTGCTACAGTAAATACTGTTGAGCACGTGCTGGCCGCTTTGGTTGGGCTTGAAGTTGATAACCTGCTGATTGATCTTGATGGCCCCGAAACTCCCATTATGGATGGCAGCTCGATACAGTTTGTTGATGTAATAACCGAAGTTGGGCTGGTTGAACAGGATGCCGACCGCGAATACTATCATATTCCCTATAACATTCACTACTCTGAACCTGAGCGTAAGGTTGAAATGGTTGCCATGCCTTTGGATGATTACCGTTTTACCTGTATGGTCGATTATAACTCGCAGGTGCTGGGCAGCCAGCATGCCAGTATCTCAACTATTGGCGAGTTTAAAAAAGAAATTGCTTCATGCCGTACCTTCTGCTTTTTGCACGAGCTGGAAATGTTGCTAAAGCATGACCTGATTAAAGGCGGCGATCTGAACAATGCCATCGTGGTTGTTGATAAAGATGTTGACCAGGAAGAACTTGATCACCTGGCCAAGCTGTTTAACCGCAAGGATATCAATGTTGCCCCGCAGGGCATTTTAAATAATATTGAACTTCGCCACCAAAACGAGCCGGCACGCCACAAACTGTTGGATATGATAGGCGATTTGGCGCTGGTTGGCGTGCCGCTTAAAGGGCACATCATGGCCGCAAGGCCAGGCCATGCGGCTAACGTTGCCTTTGCTAAAAAGATCAAAGCGCTCATCAAAAAGGAAAAAAGCCGTAAGCAGGTAAAAACTTATGACCTGAACGCCAAACCGGTTTTTGATACGGTGGAAATTATGGGCATGCTGCCTCACCGTCAGCCTTTCCTGATGATCGACAAGATCCTGGAGCTTACTAAAAGCCACGTTGTAGGGTGTAAAAACGTAACCATTAACGAGGAGTTTTTTAAAGGCCATTTCCCCGGCGCGCCAATCTTCCCCGGTGTATTACAAATTGAGGGTATGGTGCAAACCGGCGGCATCCTGGTGTTAAACACGGTTCCCGATCCGCAAAACTACCTTACCCTGTTCCTGAAAATCGAGAACGCCCGCTTTAAAAGCAAAGTAGTTCCCGGCGATACCATTATTTATATTTGCGACCTGATTGCCCCCATCCGCCGCGGCATAGCTACCATGAAAGGTATAGGCATGGTGGGCGACCGTGTTGTTGTTGAGGCCGAACTGATGGCTCAAATTGTAAAAGTAAAAGAATCTGAAGCATGATCCAGCCATTAGCATACATCCATCCACAGGCCAAAATTGCCGATAACGTGGTAATTGAACCATTCGTTACCATCCATAAGGATGTTGAAATTGGCGAAGGTACCTGGATCGGCTCCAACTCCGTAATTATGGATGGCGCCCGCATAGGTAAAAATTGCCGGATATTCCCCGGCGCGGTTGTATCCGCCCCGCCGCAGGATTTAAAATATAAAGGCGAGCAAAGCACCGTAACCATTGGCGACAACACCACTATACGTGAGTGTGTTACCCTTAACCGCGGTACCGCCCTTGATAAAAATACCACCACCATTGGCAGCAACTGCCTGCTGATGGCTTATGTACACGTAGCGCATGATTGTGTTATTGGCGATAACGTAATTGTTGCCAACGCCGTGCAATTGGCAGGCCACATTACGGTTTATGATTACGCTTTCATCGGCGGCTCATCTGCCGTGCACCAGTTTGTTGAAATCGGCGCGCATAGCATGATCTCGGGCGGTTCATTGGTACGTAAAGACGTTCCCCCGTTTACCAAGGCTGGTCGCGAACCGCTATCATATGTAGGTATCAACTCTGTAGGCTTGCGCCGCAGGGGATTTTCGGCTGCTACAATAGCCGAAATCCAGGAGATCTACCGGATCATATTCCTCAAAAAATATAATGTAACCAAAGCGCTTGATATCATCGAGGCCGAGTTTACCCCCAGTGTAGAACGCGATGAGATCATCAACTTCCTGCAAAACTCACAACGCGGTATCATGAAAGGGTTTGGGAATACCTAAATGGCTGGAAGTCCATGGTCCATAGTCGATAGTCCATGGATTTCCGAAACAATTGCCGTGGCCCTGCATTCATTAACGCAAAACGGCTATGGACTATCGACTATGGACCATGGACTATTGACTATCGACTAAAAAAATGACCATCACCCTCAAAGACATCGGCCGCCGCTTTAACCGCGACTGGATTTTCAGGGGAGTGGATTATACCTTTACTTCCGGCGAGTCATATGCTATCCTTGGCCCAAACGGTTCCGGGAAATCAACCTTACTGCAGGTTTTAAATGGGAGCCTTTCGCCTTCTACAGGTAAAATTGAATTTGCTAACGAAGGAAAACCGGTTGAAATAGATACCGTTTTTACTCATTTAAGCCTGGCTGCTCCCTATCTTGAGCTGATAGAAGAGTTTACCATGAGCGAGATGGTCGACTTTCATTTTAAATTTAAAAGCTTTAAACCGGGTATAGATAAAGAAACGGTTATCGCGCTGCTTAACCTCCCTAAAAGTGCCAATAAGCTTATCAAATACTTTTCATCGGGCATGAAACAGCGCCTTAAGCTGGCCCTTGCTTTTTGTGCAGATACGCCCATGCTTATGCTCGATGAGCCCACCTCCAACCTCGATACTCAGGGCGTTGATTGGTACCTAAGCCTCGTACAACAATTCGCCGAAGGCCGGCTTACCATAGTATGCTCCAATCAGGAGCATGAGTATGGCTTCTGTAATCACAGGTTAAGCATTGTGGATTATAAAAGTTAGATGTGAGACGTTAGATTTGAGATTTGAGACAATGCAAATCGGATATCTATTCATAGATATTGTGAATGTACAAAGGATTGAAAAAGCTCAAATCTCACGTCTGATATCTCATATCTGTTTTATACATAACCCTTTAAATGTGGCTGCAGAGTAGAAAATCTCAAATCTAACGTCTCAAATCTCAAATCAAATTCCTAAGTTTGCGCCTCAATATTATTTTATGGCTAAGGCATCAGATGTTAAAAATGGAAATGTACTTCGCTTCAACGGCGAATTAGTTCAGGTTGAGGAGTTTTTACACCGTACCCCGGGCAACTTACGCGCGTTTTACCAGGCCCGTATGCGCAACGTTAAATCAGGTAAACTGGTTGAATACCGTTTCCGTACCGATGAAGAGGTTGACATAGCCCGCGTTGAAACCAATGATTATCAATACCTGTATGACGAAGGTGATTCATTAGTAGTAATGGACAACACTACATACGATCAGCATAACGTACCAAAGGCATTATTTGGCCCGGCAGTTAAATTTTTGAAAGAAGGCATGAACGTAATTGTTGCCTTCGAAAGCGACGAGCCCATCATGGGTTCTATACCGGGCTCGGCCGAGCTGGAAATCACTTACACCGAGCCAGCCGTTAAAGGTGATACTTCAAGCGGTGCTTTGAAAAATGCCACCGTTGAAACCGGCGCGGAGATCCGTGTACCGTTATTCATCAACATTGGCGATAAAGTTAAAGTTGATACCGCTACCGGCGCTTACGTTGAGCGTGTAAAAGGTTAATCCACCGGCCCTCAAAGGGTAGGAAACAGATATAAACCAGGAAGAGGTTTCGTTTTCACGAAACCTCTTCCTGGTTTTAGCCCCGCTCATGTCGTACTTGTTTCGGGATCATTATAGAGGGATTAAAACTTATCATGTATATACGTCATTATCCTAACCATCTCATCTCTTACTTCGCGGGTTGGCCGGGTAAAATTATTGTTCATGAATGCAAAAGCCAGGCGTTTGCCTTTGCGGGTAACTATGTAGCCGCTTTGGTTATGATTGTTGCTTAACGATCCGGTTTTTGCCCAAACAAAAGGATGCCCGTTATCGGTTTTATAGGCGCTTTTAATTGTACCCGCTACGCCGCCTATCGGCATCATGCTATGTAACAGGTTTTCATCTTTCACCTCGTCCTGAATTTTGAGCAGCAGGGCTACAAGGTCTCTGGGGGTAAACAAATTATACCGCGACAATCCCGAGCCATCAACCCATTGCGGCACATCGGGCAAGTCATTCAAAAAATGTGTTTTTGAGTAATTGATCACCGAATCAGTACTGAGGGTATTAAACTTTACCGACGAGCACACCAGCAGCAATTGTTCGGCAATAAAATTATCGCTCGGCTGCAGCATCCGCCGGTAAACGGAATCGGCATTGGTATTATAAATAACCCGCGCATCCGCAGCCATTGGTTCCTGCAATAAGGACACCTGCTTTTTGAGTGTATCCTGCAGCAGGGCCATGGTAAGCTGCAGGCTTGTTTTCCATGGGATTTCCTGTTTATAATTTGGGGGGATCACCCCGGCAGGGTACACAAAGTTATTGCTGATAAAATCGCGCTTAACTTTAAACTGTGCCGGGCGATAATTAATATCGGCATTTAAAAACCGTTTTAGATATTGGGGCCTTACCTGCATGTTACCGTCATTATCTGCGTAAAGCCGGGCAACGTTATCTTCAATAGGCAGGGCGGTTATTTCGGCCTGATAATAATCATTGTAATCGTCCCAGCCCCATCCTGCACCAAAAAACTCACCTGTATAGTTACCGGGCGAATAAAAAAGGTGTTTACTGCTACTCTTCAAAAAGTTAAGCCCATTTACTCCTTTCAAATCGCTGTGCAGGAAAGAAGGGTCGCCGGTACCCCAAAATATCAGCGAATCTCCGCGGGTTTGATAACGCAATGCCGGGATAGAATCGCCAAGCATTTTCAAACAGGTGTAAAAAGTAAAAAGCTTGGTATTGGATGCCGGGGTAAAGTATTTATCGGCGTTTAATTCATATATCATTTTATGCTCGTCCAAATCATAAAGGGCGAAACCGGTAAAGTGATCATTAACAATCTGCGAATGCTTAAAAAGCTTTTTAACCTTTCGTTTTTTTATGGAATGGGCATAAACAATATCACGACAAAGGGATAAAACACAAACAATTAACAGAAATGAAATTGTTGACTTTCGCATAATAAAATAATTTTTTAACAAATAAATCTCGTAAATTTAATATACCAACTATAACCACTTTGTTACACAAGTTATATTATAAAATACGCCATCCGGGAGCATTGTGGCTGGCATTTGTGTTAACATTTTGCCTTACAACCACAGCCCGGGCCCAGTACTTTGATCTTGATGTGCATAAAAAAAGGTGAATATCCCGTTTAAACTGGAACGGAACCTGATGATCATTCAACTTAAGATCAACAACAAAGGGCCCTTTAACTTTATATTGGATACCGGCGTAGGTCTCATGATCATAACCGATCCTAAATTAGCCGATTCTATCAGTATTCCTAATAAACGTACATTAAAAATCCCGGGACTTGGCGAAGGGGAGGATTCTGAAGCTTATGTAACCTCAACCTTAGATGTTGCCATACCGGGACTGGTTAGCTATGATGTTGCGGCTGCCATATTAAAAAAGATCTCTTTAACCTTTCGGGTTACGCAGGCATGCCCATTCATGGGTTACTGGGCTACGAGTTTTTTAACAACCTGGCCGTAAAGATCAGTTTCCAGGACAGCGTAGTTACCGTTTGCAGGCCCAAAGACCTCAAACCCTTCAGAAAAGCGAATAAGATCCCCCTGTCTGTCGAAGACAGGAAAGCCTATGTGGATGCGCGGGTTATAATGCCAGGCGTAGCACCCATTAATACAAAGCTGGTTGTTGACCTTGGCGCAGGGCACCCGGTATCAATTGAACGTTATATCAAAACCTATGGCCTTCCGCAAAAATTTATTGCTTCGGCCAACCTCGGCATTGGCTTAAACGGACCAATAAACGGCTTTATAAGCCGGATGGACGAATTCAGTTTAGGTAAATTCAGGATGAAAAGAGTAATAGCTTCATTTCCTGATGATAGCAATAACCAAATCAATCTGTCGGTGAAGCGCGATGGAAACCTTGGCGTTGGGATCTTAAAGCGATTTACCGTTATTCTTGATTATCCGGATAGTGCCATGTATTTAAAACCCGGCCCAACCTATAACGATCCGTTTGAGCATGACATGAGCGGCCTTGAGTATTATGCCGCAGGCGACCACCTCGACAAGATTGTTATCAGCCGCGTAGAGCCCGGTTCGGCAGCCGATGAAATTGGCCTTGAGCGCGACGACGAGATCATATCGGTAAATTTTAAACCCGTTTCAAAAATGAACCTCCAGGATATTGATGAAATACTCAAATCAAAGGATGATAGAAGCCTGCTGCTTGAGGTGTACCATGACAAACGGGTTGATAAAGTTGTACTGACATTAAAACGCAGGATATAATTAGTAATACCTGTAAAATTATTATTGATAAAACACTTTGCAGCTAAAAAAACCTGTTTTTTATATAAGTTTACGGTTTAAACTATTTTTAATAAATGAAAAAACATCCGTTGCCGGGTATTTATTTACGCGGCTCAGTATTGGCACTTGCGGTTTTGGCGGGCTCTTGCGCTGCCAGGAAGCAAGCTGCAAACCCAAGCCTTACCCTAAAAACCATTACCACACCAGGCGGAACCGTTGCGACAGCAACAACCGGAACCCCAAAAAGGAAGGTATTAAAAAGTTTAGCGACCTTATTCCCGCTAAAACAAAGGCTGATAGCGGCCTTTTTAATACTTATAAAGTTGATGGCAAATATTACTACGAAATACCCGATTCATTAATTAACCGCGAAATGCTGGTGGTTACCCGTTTTGTAAAAACACCGGGCGGCCTCAAAACATTTGGCCAGCAATATGGCGGCGAAGAAATTAACAACCAGGTTTGGAAATGGGAAAAGCACGATAAGCAGGTATTTATCCGGGTGCCCAGCTATTCGTTACGTGCCGATAGCACCAGCGATATGTACCAATCGGTTAAAAACTCAAACCTTGATGCTATACTGGCCTCCTTTGAGGTAAAAGCCTTTAACAAAGACACTACCGGCGTTTTAATTGATGTTACAGATTTTTACAATGGCGATATTGCCGCTATTGGTTTATCTGATGATATCAAAAAGGCTTATAAAACCATGGGGGTTGATAACTCTCGTTCCTATATCGACACCATTAAAAGCTTCCCGATAAATATTGAGGCGCGCACACTAAAAACCTACCGCGCCGGCGAGTCGCCAACTGACAACAGTAATGCAGCCATTACATTTGAGTTGAACACCTCCATGCTTTTACTGCCCAAAGTCCCGATGAAAGCCCGGATTATGGACCCGCGCGTGGGCTTTTTTGGCCAGCGCCAAACAGATTATGGCACCAATGCTCAAAAAGCCTTAGTAACAGCCTATATTCACCGCTGGAGGTTAGAGCCTAAAGACCCCATTGCTTATGCCAAAGGCGAGCTGGTTGAACCCAAAAAGCAAATTGTGTTTTATATTGATCCGGCTACACCTAAAAAGTGGGTAACTTATTTAATACAGGGCGTAAACGACTGGCAAAAAGCGTTTGAAGCTGCCGGTTTTAAAAATGCCATAACCGCTAAAGAAGCCCCAACGGCAAAACAGGACCCACAATTTAGCACCGAAGATGCCCGCTACAGCGTGATCAGGTATTTTGCATCGGATGTAGAAAACGCTTATGGCCCCCACGTGGCCGATCCGCGCAGCGGCGAGATCCTGGAAAGCCATGTTGGCTGGTACCACAACGTGATGCAGCTATTGCGCGATTGGTACCTGATCCAAACAGCAGCGGTAAACCCCAAAGCCCGCCACGCACAATTTGCTGACGATCAAATGGGCGAGCTGATCCGTTTCGTATCATCGCATGAAGTTGGTCATACTTTAGGTTTGCCACACAACTTTGGCTCAAGCTACGCTTACCCTGTTGATTCACTACGCTCAAAAACCTTCACCGATACACATGGTACCGCACCTTCCATTATGGATTATGCCCGCTTTAACTACATAGCCCAACCCGGCGATGGCGTTACGCACCTGTATCCGCAAATTGGCGAGTACGATAACTGGGCGATAAAATGGGGTTATACCTGGTTCGCGGGCAATAAAACGCCGGAGCAGGAAAAGGAAACATTAGCCGTGTGGACCAACAAGAATGCCGGCAACCCGGTTTATTATTTCGGCCGCCAGGGCACCACTATCGATCCCCGCCTGCAAAATGAAGATTTGGGTGATAATGCCATGAAGGCCAGCGCCTATGGTATTGCCAACCTGAAACGGATTTTGCCAAACCTCGAAAAATGGTCGTACAAAAAAGATGAGGACTATGCCGATCTTAATGAATTATATAATGAAGTTTTAGGTCAGTATTACCGTTACATGGGGCATGTTACCACCAACATTGGCGGCATGAACGAAAACTTTAAAACATATGATCAAAAAGGTGCGGTTTATGATTTTGTGAACAAAGAACGCCAGCGCGAAGCCGCTTTGTTTTTAAACCAGCAATTATACACAACCCCGTTATGGCTAATTAACAAAGCCGAATTGGCTAAGTTTGATAACGGTGTTATGATAAACCGTATTAAAGCCATGCAGGTTTCATTGCTAGGCAATGAGTTAAACCCTTCAAGGCTGGCGCGGATGTATGACAATGAGGCCAAAAACGGCGCTAATGCCTATACCGTTGCGCAGTTATTAACCGATTTACATACAGGCATATTCGGCACAACCAAACCCGACGGCTATCAGCGCAACCTGCAAAGGGGCTATATCGAAAACCTGAAGAACCTGTTAAATACAGATGCAAGCTTCGCGTTCCCTGGTGTATCAAGTGCGCAGCTGGCAAGCTGGGGCTTTACTCCAATCAACATCGCATTGTCTGACATCAGGCCCATGGTACGTGCCGAATTAAAGAAAATTGATACCGGCCTGCCAAAAGGCGGCGATGCAATAACCGCAGCTCATTATGCCGACCTTCACCTCAGGATAAAGGAAGCCCTTAATCCAACAAGGCCGGTTGTAAATATTGCAGGGGGAATGATTAGGGGTATAAACACCCCCAACCAGGATATACTGAATGAAAAAACAGGAAGTATGAACTGCTGGCCACGCACCAATGTTGAAAACTAATCTGGCACACCCCTTAAAAATCCTTCTTAAAATCCTGCCCTATTTGTAGGGTGGGATTTTTATTTTATGGATTTATTTAAACAAAACGCTGATGACTTAAAACAATTATAAGGCAGGGTGTGAAAAGCCCTTTGCCTATTTAAGCTGGCTTATATTTTCAAAGAAAGCAACCTGCAAATCAAGCAGCGACTTCACGTTTATTTTTTCGCCGTAAGCATCAAAACATAAAAATTTTGTTAACTCGGGCCTGTTTTTCTTCGATTTTTCGAAAAAATTAAAGGTTTCAAAAAAATAATGGTTGGTTGTAACATGGCTTTTACTATTTGTTTGCGATGTATTCAGCCTAAAACCGATCGTATCGATCCATTTGTGCACTTTTGAATGCAGCGAGTTTCCAATATTGTTCATAGGTTAATGTTTGGTTTAAGTATAACGAAATTTCATGCCACAATGTTACTATCATATAAATTCATTTTAAACAATAGTTTATTTCTTGTGTGGATTATTAACGCATCAATAGCATTATTTGGTATTTGCTGCAACAAATATTGAAACTAATTATTCACATATTCGTAATAAACCTAAAAACATCCAAACGTAGCTCATTGAGCACTCCCCGCCGCTTATAATTGACTGACTGATCTTTATAACAACCACAAGGCCGGAGACCCCGGCCTTTTTTGCGTAATAATTTGTAACAATAATATGATTGATAAGCAATTACAGGCCTAATGTGTAACAATAATATATTGATTAGGCTTTTAGCAAATTTTAAGTTGAACATTTGCAGTTCAATTGCGTCTATATACACACAAAAACAATAATTGCACGCCGAAAAAACGTTTATGAAACCCCTATTTCTTATTTTAAGTTTTACCCTGTTATTTGCCTTTGGTTCCAACGCTCAAACGGGGCGGGAGGTAAAGGGAACTGTCGTTGATTCCACTAAGCTTTCCTTACCCGGAAGTAGCGTTAAGCTGGTTTCAAATGCCGGTGATAGCACCATCGCTATTGCCGATGCAGCCGGTAAGTTTTCGTTCCCGGTAGTAAAGGGCAACAAACTAACCCTTACCATTTCGTCAATCGGTTTCACCGCAATAAAAAAACATTACTCGCTTGATGCCGGGAGCCAACCGGTTGACCTTGGCCCGATAGTTTTAAAAACCGAAACCAATATGCTTAACCAGGTTACCATCGTAGGTGTTAACCCGGTGATATTAAAAGAGGATACTACCGAATATAAAGTAAGCGCATATCCTGTACGCGAAAATGCTCCTGTTGAAGACGTGTTAAAGAAACTGCCCGGCGTTGATGTAGATAAAGACGGCAACGTAACCGCACAGGGCAAATCGGTGACCAAAGTAAGGGTTAACGGAAAGGATTTTTTGGGGGTGATGTTAAAACAGCAACCAAGAACCTGCCTGCCGATGTGGTTGAAAGTATCCAGGTAATTGACGACTACGGCGACCAGGCTAACCTTACCGGCATCAAAACCGGCGAACCGGACAAGATCCTGAACATCACCATTCGTAAAGACAAAAACCACGGTTATTTTGGGCAGGCTACTGCCGGCGATGGCGAAGATTTTTACCCAAAGCCCCGGGCATAACCAATGCCAACCGCTATATAGGCGATCTGAAATTTTTTAACTTCAATAATGAACAGCAGATAGCCGTATTGGGAACTATTAACAATACCAACGTAAATACATTTACCTATGGCAGCGCCACCGGAGGTGGGGAGGTGGTTTCGGGGGAGGCGGTGGCGGCAGGGGCAATGCATTGCGTGGCTCAAGCAGCTCAACAACCAGCGCAAACGGCATCACCAACGCGCACGCCATTGGTGCCAACTTCCGCGATCAGTGGGGTAAAACACTCTCTGTTTACGGAAGTTACAGCTATACTGATAATACTACCAACACCATTAGCTCATCTATCCAAACCAACAACGTTCAGTCACCAAGTATAAGTACGCAAAAAAGCGATCAAACAGATAATCCTATTAACCATCGTTTTAATTTTAACCTCGAGTGGAAACCCGATACCATTAATTACTTAAAAGTTGTACCGAACTTCACCTACTCGAGCACTAATACTAATGCTAATGAATCCGTATCATCAACTATCGGCGGAATAACCAACTCGTCATACACCTCATTGTCGCACAGCGATGGCACAACGCCAGGCTACGGTATTAACGCCTTGTATAATCACCGCTTTAACGGGCATGGCCGCAACCTGAGCATTAACATCAGCGCTAATACGTCAAAAACATCGCAGTTCGATAATCCAACTTATGATTATGCCGATGGCGCACCCCGCCAGGCGCCTGCCAATCAGCAAACTTATACCGATAGCCGCGTAACCAGCTTTGGTACAAACATCTCGTATCTGGAGCCAATAAGTAAAAGGGGGTATTTGGAGCTTAATTATGCATTTAACCGCTCAAACACCACAAGCGACAGGGAAACCGATACGCTCAGTACCGCCAATACATATGACCATTACGACAGGTTGAGCAATAACTATAAATACAATTTTACCACCAACCGCGTTGGCCTGAACTATCGCTTTATCGAAAAGAAATACAACGTTACTTTGGGTATTGGCGTACAACCGGCCGCATTAAACGGCCTCAATCTTAAAAACGATTCGGCTACGCACGTAACCACGTTTAACGTGATCCCAACCGCTCGTTTCAGCTATAATTTTTCGAGGGGAAAAGCTTTAAACTTCCTGTATAACGGATCAAGCAACCAGCCTACATTTAGCCAGTTGCAGCCCGTTATTGATTTCACAAACGCGCTTTACCCGGTACAGGGTAACCCTAACCTGAAGCCGGAACTTGCCAATAACTTTTCATTGAGATATAATAATTTCAGTTTCCAAACCGGCAATATTTTCTTTACCAATTTCAACTTTACCGCAACACAAAATAAAATAGTACAAAACACTATTTCTTATCCCCGCAAATTTAGTAAGGCGGTGTTAGCAGCAGATCCATCGTTAAAAAGCTTTGAGGGCACCAATCTTACCAACTATTTAAATGCGGATGGTTACTATTCGGGCACTGCTAACGTGGTATACGCCAAGCCGTGGGCCCAGCGTAAGTTTACCCTGCAATTTAATAGCGCCTTGACTTACACCAATGGTGTGGCATTCTCAAACAGCATCGATAGTAATAATGTTGCCGCATCAGCTGCTCCATTAAAAAACATAGCCAAAAACCTCAACTTTACCCCCGGTTTAAAATTCAGGGTAAATATTGTTGATGTTATTGATGCAGAGGCAAGCAGCAGCTATGGCATCAATAAAACAACCAACTCTATCCATAGTACGCTTATTGATGGCAGCTCAAACTTCCGCACGTTAAATTTAGGGCTGGCCGGCAAAAATTATTTCTGGAAAGACTGGACGCTGAGCTATGATTTTACCCGTACTGTAAATTATGGATATGACCCAAGTCTTGGTATTAAAAACCCTAACATTCTGAATACTTACGTTGAACGCCGCTTTTTGAAAGATCACCGCGCAACTATTCGCTTGGCAGCATATGATCTTTTCAACCAAAACACAGGTTATACATCGGTTGTAAATGGCAATATAACTACGCAATCTACCGTAAACAGGCTTGGGCGTTACTACTTGCTAACATTCACACTTCGTTTACAAAAATTTGCAGGCAAGGCCCCGGATCAGCAACCCGGCCAGCGCAGGTTTAACCGCGATGGCGGAGGTCCGGGTGGACCCGGCGGCGGGCCAGGAGGAGGTGGCCCGGGCGGTCCTGGTTCTTTCTAAGGGATAGTATTTTTGTAGCGACGCATAATTGCGTCTTCCGCAGGACAAGCGATTTCAATAGCGTCTTAGCTACCGTAAATTGCAGGCTGGAGACGCAATTATGCGTATCTACATTCAAAACTGTCGTTTTTAAACGGCCTCTACTGTAAGCAACCTATCTGGGCCCGTACTGCAATGCGTAGGGAATTGGCGAGATCTTCTTTTGGCGATATTATCGGGGGTTACGTACACCAAATCAAGCTTACGGCCACCTTCTTTTTGAAAGTATTCTATCCGAAGGGGATAAAATCCCTTTTTTAGAGGAGCAATGTATGACCGTTGTATATCGGCATCGTGCAAACCATCAAGGTCAATGATTAGCTTGTCATTCAGGTATACTTTGCAGCCATCATCTGATCCCAATCCAAAAATATAATAACCGTCTTGTTTAACTTCAAATTGCCCAACCATCACTACGCCGAAATTGTTTTGGCGGGGGAGTTTATTGATATCAAAAGTGCTATCGGCCGTGCCCTCTTTAACCGGTTTTAGCGCCTTAAAGTCGGGCAGTTTATCCCACTGACCTTCATAATAGGCGTAATGAAAACCGCCGGGCTTGTAGTTTTTCCTGAGTGGTTTTGCGGGCAGGTAAGTGCCCTCCCTGAAATCGCCGCTGGTGCTCTTGTCAAATTTAGGACGGCTGGCAATCTGTCTCAAGGTAACTTTTGCAGGGCCGGATAGTTCTATTTCGGGTTTTGCAAACGGCGATGTAACCAATGGCTGCGAGCCATCGAATGTATAATGCACTTTTGTGGTATCATTAAAATACCAGATTTTTATGGGCTTATTCTTTAACACAATCCCGCCGGAGGGGTGAAACTCAAGTGGCTTACCGCCGTAGTCGTTATAGGCAAACCTCAGCCCATCATAAAAGTTTTTTAGCCGTACAGTGCCATGCGATTCGGCGGGGTAAGCTTTTACCACCCATTCAAAACCTGCCGGCGCACCTTTTTCAGCAGGCTGTCCATGGCATTAATCTTCATTTCCTTCATGCCCCGTCCTTCCCGGCCGCCTATGTAAAGCGCTTTCTCCTTACCTGCAAGCGAAGGCAGCTTCTCTTTAACCTGCTTAAGCATCACTCCATTATCCCACCAATAACTTGGATCACCGGCAATATAATTGCTGAAGAGCTGCGGCTCGTTCAGTAAAGCATAAGTAACAAACACACCGCCGAAAGAGTGGCCGAAAAGGGTATTATCACCATCAGAAGGATAGGTTTTATCAATATAAGGAATCAGCTCCTCTTTAAAAAACTTTAGAAATTTGTCAGCCCCGCCCGATGTTTTATTTCCGTTATTATGGGTGGGCAAAAAATCTCTATCACGGTCAACATTCAGTAGCCCGACAATTATCATTGGCGGCATGGTGTGTTCATCAAAAATAAAATGCTGGATATCGCGCCCTAATTTTATATTCCAGTCGTCAATGATGTACAATACATCATATTTGGTTGCCGAACCGGCTTTATAGCCATCGGGCAATATTACCTGGATAACCCGTTTCTCATTTAATATAACCGAATTGATGGAATCGCGTTTACCGGGCAGGTCCTGCGCCGCAGCGCGTCCTGACAAGCTAAATATTAATGCGATGGTAAAGGATAGAAAAAGGTAGGTCCTGTTCTTCATAATGAGGGAGGTTTGATTACAGGTAAGACTATGCCTTGATAAAGATAGTTACAACACGCCGGCAAAAAACAGCGAATGGCTCTTTTTACATAGCTAAAAGCAGAATGCACAAAGCCTAAATCTTAATTCACTGATTATTAGATGCTATACAGCTTAACACAGTTCCTTTAATTTTTCCGACATTTATTTAGTGCTTAGCTTATTGAACTTAACACTGTAAGTAATCAGGAAATATCGCTTCAATGTATTGTTTTGCACATCGTTAACCGAATTGGTGTTAATGTAACGGTACACGCTCACGTTTTGATTAAAGAGATCATAAACGGAAAGTTTAAGTTCTCCCCGATCTTTTTTTAGCATTTGCAGGGCCAGGGACGAGCTCACTACGTCAACTCCTTTTTTAAAGCCTGCCGCAACCTGGCTGTTATAATTAAAATCCTGCCTGGTTTCCCAGATGATTTTTTTAGGGAACCTTACCACCAGGCTGTTGCTTATATTGTAGGTAGCTACCCTGATACTCCTGAAATCGTCATAATGATATTTGGAGTTCGATTGGTTAAAACCAACGGCGGTATTCAGGTCAATCACATCTTTCCAGTTAACATTAATATTTTCACGCAATCCATATGCAACAGTATTTTGCCAGCCTTCCACATTATTCAGCAAATTAAGGTTTTGGTAATAGTTGCCGTAAAAATTAGCTGATGTGCCGAGCTGCCAGTCTTTTATCTTTTTAAACCCTTTAGAGACACCAACTGAAAAATTATAGCTCGGCCTGCCATCGCGGTTAACGGTAGTACTATTTTGCACCCCGTCTGAGCGAATGGTTTGCTGTGAAATTGCCATGTTTTTTTGCGAAGAAATGTTGCCGTACGAGTAAATACCCAGCTGACTGTTATTAAAGTATTTGAAAAAATTAAAGTAATAGGTATTGCTTATGCCAGGCCTCAAATTTGGATTACCTGTATAGCTGTACAACGGGCTATAAACAATAGTAATAGGCTGCAGGTTTGATACCCCCGGCTGGTTAACACGGCGCTCGTAACTCAAAAATATTCCATAAGCTTCGATACGAATTGTTGGCAACAGGAAAAAATAATTTTGAACAAGCCTGCTGGTCGCGAAATTGTTATTGATCTGCTGCCATTGGGTGTTAAGCCCGGCGATGATTTGTGTGTTTTTATTGAGCTGATAAGTGATCCCCGGTTTAATATTCTCGGTCCACAGATCACGTTTAAGGTCGGAGCTTTGATTAGTGAGCAGCGAATCAAAGCCGCCTGTTTTACGGTCGAAGGTAAAAACCTGGTCGCTGGTTTTATTATATATGCCCGATGTGATAACATCAACAATAAGCTTTTTGGTTAGCGGGTATCGGTAACTAAAATCGAGATTGCCCGAAGCATTGTTTGATGTGCGGGTAGATAACCTATGCAAGCTATCTGATAATTCCGGGCGTTGATAATTAACCACATCATTATTATTGAAATTGTTATTGTGGTTAGGATTAATGCTCAGGTTATGCGAGATAGTGAACGACTCCTTGCTTTTGTTCTTAGATCGTTTATGAAAATAAAAGCTTTGGTTAAATTGCGTTGAATGCCCGTCGCCCACAGAGCCTGATACCGATTTATTCACTGGCATATCAAAATTATTTGAAGTATTGCCCAACGACGAGGAGCTGCTATTATTAGAATTATAACTTAATGATGGATTATAGCGCAGGTTCCGGATAGTATCAGGCTTCCACTCCACAAGTCCGCTTATAGTGTGCGTATGATTGTTTGCATACCTGCTGCTTGAAGCACGGGTTAACAGCGTTGTATCTTTCAGAAATTGCTGCTGAAAATTGGCTGATTCAATTTTGTTGTTCCGCTGTGTATAAAAATATTGCAGGTTAAGCTTTAGCTTTTCGCCATAGTTTTGGTTAAGGTTAAACCCTCCGGACGTAATTTTTTCAATGCCGCCGCCCCAGTTTCGGCCACCATTAAAGGATGTGTTACCCCCGCTGCGGTCAAAACCACCCTCGGCATTAAGCTCATCGCGAGAGAACGCGGTATGATTTAGGTTATTGCTTAACCCAATAAGGCTTACCTGCAAAGTATCCCGAAACATATTGAACAATCCACCGGCCTCGTACCTGTCGCGCGAACCCAGACCTCCGAATACCTTGCCGAAAACGCTTTTCTTAATGGCCTTTTTAAGTTTGATGTTAATGATCTTCTGTACCTGGGTTTCACTTACCAAATGATCGGGGTCATTCTCCCGGTCGTCATAAACCTGAACCTGCGCAACAATGGCCGCATCCAAATTTTTGGTGGCGATCTTAGGGTCCGAACCAAAAAACTGCTTGCCATCAATCAACAGTTTGCTTACCTGTTTCCCGTTAACGGTAATGGTTCCGTCGCCATCTATTTGTACGCCGGGAAGCTTTTTAAGCAATTCTTCAACGGCGGCATTGGGGCGGGTTTTGAAAGCGGCAGCATCAAATTCAATGGTATCTTTTTTTACTTTTACTGGCACCCGCTCTGCACGTACCACCACTTCCTTAAGCATTTTACTGCTGAGTGTAACGTTGCCCAAATCAATTATATCGCCTTTTTTAAAATTAAAATTATGGATATAGTTTTGATACCCGGCATAGGAAATAACCAGGCGTACCTGTTTATCAACCGGTAGGCGCTGTAATTCAAAATCCCCGTTCTTTTTACTGAGGGTATAAGCTATCAGAGAGGTATCTTTCAGGTCGACAACGGCAACAGTACTCAACTCAAGAGCTTGCGTATTCAGGGAATCGGTGACCTTCCCTTTTATTGTGGCCTTTTGGGCAAAGGCCCCGGAAAACAGGCATAACAGTATCAATGAAAAAAAGATGGTTTTCATCCAGGTTTAGGTGCAGACAGGTAAGGTTAATTAATAAATTGTGTTATAGGTGATGTAGGGCCGTGGTAATTAGGAAACTTAAATCATGAGGTAGTTATAGGGTTTAGATGTCAGCATGTTGGTTAATTAACGTTTAAAGCATAACACTACTCCCCCTTGCTTAACCACTACATCCATAACCCCGTAGGCAGCATTATATGCTATAAATGTGCTCTAATAACATGAAAGCAGCGTTAATATTGCCTGATATGCTACAAAAAGGGGAGATATTTAGGTATTGTAACATTGATTTTACCAAAGTGCCCTTTTTCCCGATGCCATGCAGAATAAAATTATTCCTTTCTCCGCGTTGTTTTTTTGCGATATAAACATCAAACCAAATAAAGAAATATAAACGCGATAAAAATCAAACATGGCCGCAATAAAATTTTGCCAATCCCGTTTTTAAACTAATATTGTGCAAGTAATATTATTTTGTACCGAATTAATTACCTAAAACCATAACATTATGAAAGCAGCAGAAACCTACAAATCCATTTATGTAACGTTTTACAGGTGGAATGTTAAAAACTTTGGTCACGGCGGATTGCCAAAAGCCAACGCCCTTTTTGGAGCAAGCTTTTTGATGATCATTTTGCTGGCCATTTTAGTAAGTGTTGCACAGTTATTTTTAACCGCCGGCTGGTTTCAGTTAAGTCCGGTATCCGGCTTAATGATATTACTGGGTGCCACAGGCGCGTTTGTGCTTAATTATTTTGTATTGCTGAACAGCCGCTACTTTAAAAAGGTGAATGCCGCGTTTGCACGCATCAGCAAACACAATCCCAATACGTGGTCAATAATGCTGATGGTTTGTGTGGTTGTTTCCTGCACCATGCTGCTGGTTGTTTGCCAGGCCGGAACATTTTTAAGATGAGATTAAACAATGTGATTATAAGAAGGCCCGCCGGTACCGGCGGGTTTTTTGTTTTATATAGTCCCGCTTTATCACTTCATCAAAATTCTATATCTTTCGCTTCAATTAAACTTTTATCACTGTGTTGGTTAAAACTTTTGGAAGCGCGGTTTATGGGATACAGGCTATTACCATAACAGTTGAGGTGAATATTGCATCGGGCACAAAATATTTCATTGTGGGCCTGCCCGATGTGGCTGTAAAAGAAAGTTATTTCAGGATAGAATCGGCGTTAAAAAACTGCGGTTTCAGGATGCCCCGCCAGCAGGTAGTGGTTAATATGGCCCCGGCCGATATCAAAAAAGAGGGTTCTTCCTATGATCTTACTATCGCCACTGGCGTATTAGCCGCATCCGGCCAGATAGAACCTGAAACCCTTGATAAATTCATCATCATGGGCGAGCTTTCGCTTGATGGAAGCCTCCAGCCAATAAAAGGCGCTTTGCCCATAGCCATACAAGCCCGTAAAGATGGCTTTAAAGGTTTTATTCTCCCTAAACAAAACGCTCGTGAAGCAGCCATTGTTAACGACCTTGAAGTTTACGGCGTTGAAAGCATTAAAGACGTAGTGGGCTTTTTCAACGGCACATCCGAACTTAAGCCCGAAATAGTAAACACCCGCGAAGAATTTTACGACAGCCTCTGCAATTACGACAGCGATTTCAGCGAAGTAAAAGGCCAGGAAAATATTAAGCGCGCCTTAGAGATTGCCGCAGCCGGCGGCCATAACGTGATCCTGATCGGTCCGCCCGGAGCAGGTAAAACCATGCTGGCCCGGAGGCTGCCCTCTATTTTGCCGCCCCTAAGCTTATATGAATCGTTAGAAACCACCAAGATCCATTCGGTGGCAGGCAAACTTGCCGCTGCCGATGCGCTGGTAACCATCTCGTCCGTTCAGGAGCCCTCACCATACCATTAGCGATGTAGCTTTGGTAGGAGGGGAAGCAACCCTGCCCCCGGCGAAATTTCTTTGGCCCATAACGGCGTTTTATTTTTAGATGAACTGCCCGAATTTAAACGCAGCGCGTTGGAGGTAATGCGCCAGCCGTTGGAAGAGCGCCGGGTAACCATATCACGCGCTAAATTTACGGTAGATTATCCCAGCAGCTTCATGTTGGTGGCAAGTATGAACCCCTGCCCATGCGGATATTATAACCATCCCGAAAAAGAATGTATTTGCCCGCCGGGCATGGTGCAAAAATACCTGAGCAAAATTTCCGGCCCGCTGCTGGACAGGATAGACCTGCACGTAGAGGTAACGCCGGTTAACTTCAGCGAACTATCGTCCGACCGCGCTGCCGAAAAAAGCGAACTCATCCGCGAACGGGTGATCAGGGCAAGGGAAATCCAGGTAGAGCGTTTCGGCAACCGTCCCGATCTGCATGCCAACGCACAAATGAGCCCTCAAATGGTTCGCGACCTGTGCAAGATCAACGCGGCCGGCCAAACCCTGCTCAAAAAAGCCATGGAAAAACTTGGCCTATCGGCAAGGGCTTATGACAGGATCCTCAAAGTATCCCGCACTATTGCTGATCTTTCCGGAAGTGAGGAAATTAAGCTGGAGCATTTGGCTGAGGCTATACATTTCAGGAGTTTGGATAGAGAGGGCTGGGCGGGGTAAAGGAGATTTATTATGGGATTCTTTAATATTTTAAAAACGGAAACTACTTGCAGCAACTGTAGTAAGCCCTTTCCTGTTTACATCCAATTTAAGTTTGGTCACACAAGACAACTTGAATATCAATTGGGGGATAAGTTGTACTGGGACAGAAGGTGGAAAATGGCGTACCAATGATGTTGGAAGACCAAATTTACCGGCCGTTAATGTGTACGGAAGTTTTGGCCATGAAATATGCCCCAATTGCTCTTATCTTAATGAGGCGGAGTTTGATATAAGGATGGAATTTGATACTATAATCAGTGTTAAGTCGATGACCGATTATAAAAATTATCTTGACTATGAAGAGGGGGATGGATGTTATTACGAAGTGAATGATTAATTAACGTCCTATCGCAAGTATAGAGAGCGACAAAGAGAGTAAAGCCCTCAACAGATTAATGAATACATTTCTCGATTATATTTTTTACAGAACAGCAGAACTCTTCTTCAAAAGGTATGGAAGAAGGGGGTTCGCGGGAATTTCTATTATTTCCGCATCGCAAACATTTGCAATAAGCTCGTCAATCTTAATAATATTTCCTTTCATTACCACCCAGTCAATCAAATACTACTACGGCGCAATTACATACGCTGAAATAATAATTTATGGATCGTTACTATATATAAATCATCGCAAATATTCAGGGAAATATAACAAAATAAGATTTGTGTGGCGTGATGAAGCAGCTGAAGAAAGATTTCGCAAGGGTATTTTAGTATTCATTTCCTTAGTGTTCCCGCTCATATTATATGCAATATTATGTAAGGTTATCCATTAAACCTCACCCTCTGGCGCAAGTATGAAGGGGTGGCAATGTGTGAAAAGGCTACTTATGCCAAATATTAGAAAATATGAGTACCAAATACAAATTTCACGATCAGGATAAATTATACTTTGTAAGCTTTTCTGTTGTGTATTGGATAGAACTTTTCATAAGAAATGAATACAAACAGGTATTGCTTGACAGTTGGAGGCATTGTCAAAAGCATAAGGGTCTTGAAATATATGGATGGTGTATCATGACCAGCCACGTTCACATGATTATTGGAAGCAACAGTAATAAATTGGAGGATATATTGCGTGATATGAAAAAACACACCGCAGCGATATTACGAAGTACAATTGAAAACAATCCTATTGAAAGCCGAAAGGAATGACTTTTATGGATGATGAAACGCGCCGGAACGAAAAATAGCAATAACGAAAAGTTTCAATTATGGCAACAAGACAATCATCCCATTATGCTGTTTAACCATAAAGTATTGCGCCAGTAACAAACTGCTTAAAACAGCGCTGAAAAACTATGGCCTTAAGAAGTTTTTAACATATAAACTACATGACAACCAAACCTTTACTCCTTATCACTATCGCAGCACTAACAATCTTTGTGAGCTCCTGCAAAACCTATTACATGCCTGTTGGGACTTTCCTGGAGCAGGTGCCAACCCTGGAAACGGTGAATTTAAGACAGGTTACCGCCCAGGACCCTCTTGGGCATAAGCATACCTATAGTGTTTATCCTATTGATTCGATTAAATGTTTCGATAAAGACGGAACTTCTTATAAGTTAAAGAACGGGCCATCTATTGAAATACGTTTTACAGATATCAATGGCAAGCGATCAACCTTTTACTTCGACCGCACCTGGGTTATCCAGGATTCTGTTATCGGTGTTCAGTCAAAGATCCTTTCACTGAAAAAAGCAATACCGGTAAGTACGATCAAGACAATTGAAGTACAGGATGGGCGAAAAAAATACAAATACATTAACCAGTAGGCCAATATAAAGCTGGCCCACACAACAGTCGATTCGGAATTTAATCAAAACAATTCATTTGCCGGCGAGGCCGGGGTTGATACCCGGCACGGGCAAATTGGGTTATGCAGCTTAGCAGTTTACCTGCAAAACTTTAAGCCATACAGCCAACTGTACTATTATATTAAATAGCCGGTTAACTTAAAAGAAGCATGGCCCGCGGTTGCTGCCAATTGGAAATTTGTTAACCCTGCCATATACATGATCGCAATGCGTATGATCGCGATACATTTTTTGATGTGATGGCGGGCAATTTACCTGTAGTGGTTGGGTAGTTTCAGTCTTATCAGGCTGACAAACTATCGTAGCTTGTTTTTTCATAACGAATCCCCCTGTTTAGATTATACTGATAATTGGTATAATAAATTTAACTATAAAAGCACTTATTTACAATAGCTTTTATCAGAAAAATAATATTAAAAAAATTACGGCCAACCTCGAAGGTGCAAGCAGCTACTGCCCGCAGGCAAACCCTGCATATTTGCGCCAGCAAAGGAAAAAATCACTTGTGGCATCTTAGATAAATAAACGGCCGGAGCAAATAATATATACTCCGGCTGTTTAAATAAGTATAGCGTACCTGTATTTATTTCCCTTTCCAAAACTGCAGATAATGCAGGTTGTACCCTCCGTTGTTAGCTAATACCTTTATTTTGTTGCTCCCGGCTTTTAAAACAATGTTTTTTACAGCAATAACCTGCCATTTTTTAGCCCGCCTGTGTTGGGCACTGCCACTTCTTTTGCCTGGGTTATATTATTAACTAAAACAGATAGCTTGGCATCATCGGTGGCGGATGCTACTTTGAGGCTAAGGGAGTATACGCCCGGTATTTTAACCTGTATGGTGTACTGTGTCCATTCGTTGGTTTCAATATGATCTACATAGTAACTTTCATACTTCGTAGAATCTTTGCTGATATCAACGCCGTCGTTCCGGTAAACATGGCCTTTGTTCCCAACACCCGGTTTACCCGAAGTATGATAGTCGGCTGTATCGGTGTCAAAATAAGCAGAGCCATTGCGGCCCAGGTCATAATCAACAGCATTGATCACGGGGCCGTTGCCAATCCTGTTGGCTTTAAAGGGCTTGGTAACGCTTGTATGCGGCTGCCTGAAAATAGCATCGATGACATCATGATGGATAATGGTATTTTCTAATTTAGCATACGTAGCTAGCTCAAGGGTGCCGCTATAAGTATTGCTCTCGTTAGGTTTATTCCTGCCGGTGTTCAGGTACCTCGCCACATCATCATAGTTCAGATTTGAACGGATCTCCATCGGGTTGTTGATGCCCAATTTTTTCAATGGCCATAATGACCAGCCAATGTTATTTTTTCTAATAAGCCGATAGCTTCAGTAAGCCAGGTATTTGAGTTTTCGCCGGTTTCGCCTAACCATACGGGAATATTATACTGGTCGCGTGTTTTTACGATATGATCAACAGACTTCTGATCGTTAAAATTCCAGTACTTATGAAAGCTCAGCACCATGTTTTTATCCCACTGGGGTAAAATACCGTTATAGTTATTGCCCCAACCGTTGCCCTCAATAATAATAATGTGTTTTTTATCTACCTCGCGAATGGCAGCAGTAATATCAACCATCAGTTTTCTTAGCGGACCGTTTGTTTTTTCCTTCAGTCCGTTTTTATCATTTTGAGGATCGTCAAAACCCCAGTTTGGCTCGTTGATGATATCATAAGCACCTATATAAGGCTCGTTTTTATACCGTTCGGCCAGTTTACGCCAAAGGGCTATGGTTTTTTGTTTATTAGCCTCGCTGTCCCAAAGCGATGGTTTGTCCGGGTCGCGGTCGGAGATGTTGAGGTCGTTGCCTTGTCCGCCGGGGGCGGCATGCAGGTCAAGGATTAGGTACATGTGGTTTGCTTTACACCAGGACAGCAGACCGTCGGTCATTTTAAACCCTTTATCCAGCCAGGTGTTTTTACCGGCAACGGGCTCCTTATCAACCGGCAAGGTGTAAAGGTTATAATGCATTGGCAGGCGGATAGAATTAAATCCCCAGCGTTTCATCGAATCTACATCAATTTTGCGGGTATTATTGGCCAGCCAGGTATCATAAAACTCCTTAGTTTCGGCCGGGCCCATTAGCTCTTCAAACCTTTCGCGAATGCGGTACTGCCGGCTGTCTTTGTTAATGTGCAGCATATAGCCTTCCTGCAGCATCCATCCCCCTAAACCCATCCCTCGCAGCAATACATTCTGCCCCTTTTCATCAACTATTTTTTTGCCTTCGGCTTTTAAAAAGCCTGTTTGCGCATTTCCTTGTAACGAGACAAATAACGCCGGGACCGCGGCCAGCAAAGCCTTAATTCTTGAGCTCACCTTTATATTTTTTATTAACGATGTTAACATGTTGTTGTGCATTTAAATTTTCTAAACCGGTTTATATTACCAGATATACGTTCCAACCGAACCTTTATCAAGTTTAACAGCTAATACTTTTCCCTGGTACTGGATGTTAAAATCCTGCGCGCCATCGCTGGTGTTCGCTACGATAAGTACTTTTTTGCCATCGGGGGTTTTGAAAGCCACATTAGGTAAAGTATCCATATTGTTTGATGCAATACGTACTGAACCCGGACGTACAAATTTGGAAGCATGAGCAATTGAATAATAAGCGATGTTCTTCTTTACTTGGTTTTTATCAATGGTAACGGCGCCCTGGCACATTGGGCAGCCACCCCTGTCGGTGTAGGGCTTATATTCAGGGTCGGCGGCAAGGTTCCATTCCAGTACATTGCGGCTCCAGTTACGGGTTGCGCCAATAATAAGGCTTTTTACCGGCCAGGCAATGTTGATAGTACTTTGATTTTCGGGCTCAACGGTCATCTGCTCGGTAAAGTAAATATTTTTATCAGGATGGGCGTTGTGCACATCGGTAAGGGCCGAGATATCGCCGCCATACAGATGAAAGCCTGAACCATCCACATATTTACGGGCAGCCGGATCGTTCAATATCGAAATAGGGTAGTCAGGCCTGTCGGCATTATGATCGTAAACAATGATCTTTGTTTTGATACCTGCAGCCTTAAACGCTGGGCCAAGGTTGTTTTTGATAAAGTCGGCTTCGTCGGGCGCAACCATCAGCAAGCTGGGGTTATTGCCTGGGTGTAATGGCTCGTTTTGAATGGTGATGGCATCAATATTAATTCCATTGGCCTTCATTGCCTGGATATATTTAACCAGGTAGTTAGCATACACCGGGTAACAATCGGGTTTTAATCTGCCGCCGCGGGTATCATTATTGGTTTTCATCCAGGCCGGCGGCGACCATGGCGAACCCAACACCTTGATTGCCGGATTAATTGCCAGGATCTGTTTCATTACCGGGATCACATCGGTTTTATCCGGTCCAAGGTTAAAATGTTTTAACGTTGGATCTGTCTGGCCTTTGGGCATATCATCATAGGAGAATACTTTGTCGTTCAGATCGGATGCACCAATACTCAGCCTTAAATAACTGATGCCAATATCATTCCCCGTAACCGCAAAAAGATTTTTAAGCAGCGCGGCCCGACTGTCGGCACCCATACGGATGATGTGCATAGCGCTGCCCCCGGTTAATGCAAATCCAAACCCGTCTATCGGCTGGTAATGTTGCTTATCATTAACAGTAATAGTAGTGCCGCCGGCGTTCCCGGTTTTAAAAATAAGCGGCTCCTTTTGCTGCTCAAAAAGTGCCGATCTGTCGGCCCGGGTAAGCCATAAGCTTGCCTTTGTTTGCGCGTTTATTGCAGCAGCCGGGCCAAGCAGCATGGCGCCCAATAAAATCGATTTGATTTGCGTATTCATGAAACAGGATTTACAGGTTTATTTGTTGATAACAGGAATTAATAAGGCTGTTAAAATTGGATAAGTAAAAATATTACTGTTTTTAATAAAACGTAGTAATTAATCGGTTACAAAGTCAATAATTAGATTTTGCAGTGATTAAGAAGTAGTTTACGCATGGAGTTAATTTAAAGCAGGGCGATATAAAGTCTTATTTAAACGGGCAAATTTAATTTTCAATTTAAAACATTTGTTTTTATGAAAAGATTCCTATAAATTCACATACAACTATCCAATGAATACTCCATCTAAAAAAATTGTCATATTTGATGACGACGAGGACATACTTTCTATTTGCAGTTATATTTTGGAGGAACAAGGGTGGGAAGTGCACACATTTAGCGACTGCAATAACATTGTTGAAAAAGTTTCGGGCATCTTGCCTGATGTGATCATGATGGATAACTGGATCCCCGATTCGGGCGGAATCATTGCCACGCAAACCCTCAAAAAAACCGAAGGACTTAAAGAAATACCGGTAATTTACTTTTCGGCAAACAGCGATATCCAGATCCTGGCCAATCATGCCGGCGCCCAAAGCTATTTAGCCAAACCATTTGACCTTGAAGACCTGGAAAAGGTGATCAACAGAGTGATAGCAGCGTAGGTGAGATAAACCCGAGTTGCGGCTTATCGTATATCTGTATTCTTTAATCTTACTAAAATAAATTCAGTTGTCATTTCGACAAACCAAGCGGGTAATGTACGGGCGTGAGGAGAAATCTTATACGCCAGCCCTAAATCAGATGTAGCGGCCCTGCTTGGTGTATAAGATTTCTCTTTCGCCCCGGCGCTCATGGCCCACGTGCTCCATCGAAATGACAATTTTCTTTTTATTTAAAAGAGGGATATAAACGATAGCATTTTTTTAGTCTATAACAAGACAGAAGACACAAAATCCCCCCTTTAAAACGCTTCTATCTTTTTTCCTCAAACGATGCCAGCAGGTTTATATTCGGGTCCACCTTAACATCTGCCGGTTTGGCTTTTACCCGGAAACGGGCTGTTGTCGATTTCTCTTTTACCGGCACGGTTAACAGCTGCCCGTCAACAGACACCTCCAGCGGCAAATTGTAAACATAGGCCTGGTTTTGGGTTACATTTATGGTAATGTAACCATCCTTTTCATTATACTTCCAGCTAACCGCCAAATTTGGGTGCCCGGCGTTGCGTAGCCATTGCGTAAAAAACTGTTTCAGGTCTTTGCCGCTGGTTTGTTCCATTACCCGCCTCAAATCATCAGTATTGGCATTGCTGCCCTGGTATTTTGAATAATAGTTTCTTACCCCTTTCCAAAAACATCATCGCCCAGTTTGCGCCGCAGCATGTGCAGCACCCAACCGCCTTTTTCGTAACTATTGGCATTAAGCAGCTGCATAAATTTTGTTTTAACAGCGGTATCAACCACGGGCGTTAAACGCTCCTTTTCAAAATCCAGCACTTTTTTACGCTGGCCGATAAGGCGTGTTTTTAAGGTATCGGCCCCGTATTTATTTTCGAGATAAAGATTGGTCATATAAGTAGCAAAGCCTTCACTTAACCAAAGGTGGCCAAAGCTTTTCTCGCTGGCGCCATCGCCAAACCACTGGTGGGCAATTTCATGCGCCATTAGTTCTTCTATATCCGGACTTTTAACCGACTCTTCAAAGTAGAATATGGCACTGGCATTTTCCATACCGCCAAAAATGGTTTTCGACTGCACGTTGGCCAATTTTTCGTAGCTGTAAGGGCCAACATTTTTTATAAAGTAGGGGAGAATGTTTTTAGCTACAGCATAGCTTTTAAACCCCACCTCTTTACTTTCCGGAAAAACATAGGTAAAAACCGGGATTCCGTTAACATCACCGGGGCGGTCAACTGCAAACTCAGCTACGCCTATAACCATTACTTTGGTAGGCAGCGCAACGGCTTCAACCCAATGGGTTAGTTTGAGCTTTCCGTCGAGTTGCTTTTCTTCGGTTTGCAGGCCGTTTGATACCACCTGGTAATGATCGGGCGCGGTTACAATAAAATCAACCGTGGCTTTGTCGGCAATATTATCAACGCAGGGCAGCCAGTTATGGGCCCGGTTAGGCCAGTTATCACCAAAAAAGTACGGTGTCCGAATGCGTTGGTCGAGATGATCAACCCATCGGCCGGGATGCCGCTGTAACTTATCGTATAATCGCGGGTGTTCCCTTTATAGGCCCGGGTATTGATCTTTAGCTGTTCGCCATCCTGGGTAAACTTTACCGGCTTCCCGTTTTCGGTTACAGCCGATACCAGCATGCCTTTACCCTCAGCATTCTTTTTCACCAGGTCGAGGCTAAACCCTTCCGCGCCGTTCAAAAACCTTATCGAAACCGTGGCCTTTCCCTCTATATTATTATCGGCGTCATTAAGTTTAATATCAAACGTATAATGTTTAACATCAATCTGCGCCCCTGGAACCTGGGCAAATGCCGGCATGGTAAACAGGGCCGGTAACAATAAAAGAACAAAAAATATCCTGCGCATAGCCGTGGTTCAGTTTGTTTTGTACTGCAACAAAGCTAATAAAAACAAGCTGTTATCCGCCTTTCCCGGCTATTTGGTTTATTACATTTTTACATTGCTAAAACGTTACATTAACCCCTGTGGTGAACAAAAAGTAAAGTCCGTTCATTTTGGTGTTTTTTACATAATCAACCTGGTTAAATGGCTTGATGAGGTACGGCGTAAAGAGGATTTGCCACTTGTTAATAGTATAGGTTAAAGGCAACGATCCGCTGAAAGCAAGCAGCTTATATTGCCTTACCTCGCGCTGGTTTTGCTGCGTTACCGTTTGCGTTATGATAGTTTGCTTTGGCTGACTGGGAAACAGGATATTAATAGGTGTTTGCTGCTGGGGCTGCTCTATCGAGCGGGTAACCTGCGATTCGGTATAATAAGTTTGGTAGAAAGATTGTGTACCGGCATAAAGCGTGGCGGTAGGAGTAACTTTTAGCCCGCTTTTTTTATCCACGCCTGTTTTCAGGGCAAAAATTTCTTTTGATAATTCGGCCGTATTAACAACGTCGTTGCTGTTATTTTTATTAAACCTATAGCTGATGCCCGCGGTAAATTTTACAATATCATCCGGATTGGCATACAGCTGCCCGTCAAGCGTGGCATTAAATGAAGAAAGTATAATGGGACTGCTCTTGGTGATGAAATATTTGGTGGCCGATACATTGCCTCCATAATACCGTTTTGCATCAAACGCGAAAACATAGCCCGGTGTAACGCTAAGGCCCTCGGTGCCCGATTTGGAGCCATTAAGATCAAAATAGCCGATAGCACTTACAAAAAAGCCCTGCTTGCTAACTAATGTAACCGAGGGAAGAAGCACCGGGACACTGCTTTCATCGCGCCGGCCGGCATAGGTAAGGTTTGAAAGATATTGCAAACCCGCATTTACAAACAACTCTTTTGTTTTTGCCGCGGTATCAGGTTTTTGCTGGGCATAAACCGCAGGGCTGGTCAAAGCCAGCAGCAGGATAAGTTTAAGTTTTTTCATAGCTAATGTTGAATAAAAAAAGTGCGGATAATCAAAAAGGCCGGTACCGGCCTTTTTGATTTAATGTATGTAAATACTATTACTGTTTGGTAGCGCTCAGTTTGGCTGAACTCTTGCCCGAAGTTTTAACAGTAACGCTTTTCTTTCCCGCCTTTACAGCAGTACTGGAAGCGCTGCTATTTGAGAACCCTGTATTTAGCTTTTTAGAGCCCGCTGCCACGTTACCTGTGCTGTTCAGGTTACCGGACGAGGTAACACTCACATTTTTGCTAACAGCATCGGCGCTATTACCCGCGGCCACTGCAGTTTTACCTGTAGTTGTTGTAGCGCCAGCCCTTAAAGCGGTAGCATTGCTGCTTACTTTTTCGGTAGTGTTAGCAGCAACACCTTCGGTTGTGGTTAATGCTTTTTCGCCTGTTGCTGTTACTCCGGTTGCATTCACAGTACCTGCGGCTGAGGTATTGCTGCTAACACCGGCTTGTGCAGCTGTTGTACCTGCCGTAGCATTTACGGTTGAGGTAACGTTGCTGTTAACATTAGCGGCCTCACTGGTGGCAACGCCTGTTACGGCGTGGTTGGTGGTAGCCTGGGTTTGAGCGGCCGTCCGCGCTGCTACGTTTTGAGCCTGTGTGGCAGCCTGGTTGGTTACGGTTGAGGTTGTGTTAACCGCTTTTTGCGCTATAGATGCAGCATTCACTGTTGGCGTAGCTACCCGCGTAGCTATTTTGGTAGCGGTAGTTGCTCCAAGATTAACCTGGGCCGAACCAACTTTAAAAGCAAATAACGCAGCGGTCAATAAAACGGGTTTAATTAACTTTTTCATGATTAGTTTTTTAGTTATTAATATGTGAGGGAGGGGTAAACTTAAGCCCTCATCTGTTCGCTGTAGTAAATCAAAGTAAGTGCCATTGCACAGTAAATGACATTTTAATGACTTCAATTCGCAAAAGGTGTGAAATTGTGTATAATAAATTATACATATGTTCATTTTGTTCGTCAGCAAAGGAGCAAAAAAACGTCCCTTGTTTTTAGCAAGAGACGTTCTTTTTATAAGTTATACCTACCTTACATTTTAGGCATCCTGCGCATCATGTTGGCCATAGCAGCGGGATTGCTCATTTGCTTCATCACTTTCTTCATATCATCAAACTGCTTCATTAGGCGGTTAACTTCCTGTAAATCGGTGCCCGAACCTTTGGCTATGCGGTTACGGCGGCTTTGATTAATGGTTTCAGGGTTAGCTTTTTCAAACGGGGTCATAGATTGAATAATGGCCTCTATCGCTTTAAACGCATTATCATCAACCTCAACATCCTTCATCATTTTGCCCACGCCCGGTATCATGCCCATCAGATCTTTCATGTTACCCATTTTCTTGATCTGCTGGATCTGGCCGTAAAAGTCGTTAAAGTCGAACTTGTTTTTGCGGATCTTCTTCTGTAGCTCGGCTGCCTCTTTCTCGTCAAACTGCTGCTGGGCGCGTTCAACCAACGACACCACGTCGCCCATGCCCAGGATCCTTGATGCCATACGATCGGGGTGGAAAACGTCAAGCGCTTCCATCTTTTCGCCGGTACCAATAAACTTGATAGGCTTATTAACAACCGATTTGATAGAAAGGGCCGCACCACCGCGGGTGTCACCATCCAGCTTGGTTAATACCACACCAGTAAAATCAAGGCGGTCATTGAACACTTTAGCAGTATTCACAGCATCCTGACCGGTCATGGAGTCAACCACAAACAGGATCTCGTGTGGTTTTACGGCATCTTTTACCTGCTCAATCTCCACCATCATGGCCTCGTCAATAGCCAAACGGCCGGCGGTGTCAATAATCACCACGTTATTCCCGTTCTGCTTAGCCTGGGCTATACCTTCGCGGGCAATAGCAACCGGGTCTTTCGAGTCGCGATTGGCATACACCGGGATACCTATTTGCTGGCCTAAAACCTCCAGCTGATCAATAGCCGCCGGACGGTAAATATCATCAGCAACCAGTAATGGTTTTTTATTGCGTTGTGTTTTTAAGTAATTGGCAAGCTTACCTGTGAAGGTTGTTTTACCAGCACCATTCAAGCCGGCAATAAGGATGATGGTAGGAGTAGCTGGAAAATTCAGATCGGCTGTGGTACCGCCCATCAACGCGGTAAGCTCATCGTTCATGAGCTTGGTAAGCAGCTGGCCTGGCGAAATAGATGTTAATACATTATTACCAAGCGCCTTTTGCCTCACATCATCGGTAAATGCTTTGGCGGTTTTATAATTAACGTCGGCATCAAGAAGGGCCTTGCGAATCTCCTTCATGGTTTCGGCCACGTTTATTTCAGTAATAGTTCCCTGACCCTTCAGGACCTTGAACGCCCTATCGAGTTTATCCGAAAGATTTTCAAACATTATATTAAAAAACTTTAATCTTTTTTATAAGAATGCAAAGGTATGATTTTGAACTATATTAACTTGTCTCATCCCATTGTTTATTCCAAAATAAAGCCGGCCCTGTTTTTAATAAGGCCGGTTCAATTGTATTATTTGTTCAAGACTGTACTACGGAAACCGGTACAACATCCCCAACCCAATACCTTCATAACCCTGCGCGCTATCGGATGTATGTTTATCATACAACAGCGTTCCGTTTACCGTTGCACTAATTAACCTGTTCACTTTAGCTGTTAGCGTTAAATCAACACGGTGGGTAATAAATTTTGGCGATTGGGCATAAGGGATAAACAACGCGTAACGGGTATTTAAGTGAATGTTTTTGGCTATATCTTTATCCAGCAACGCAACAACCTGGAACGCAAGATCGTTTTTCACGGTTTTTAACGTATCCACACCGTAGTTATCTTTTTGATATTTGTGGATGGCCTGATCAAGTACAAAAGTTTGTCTTGCAGTACCGGTACCCAAACGCAAATCGAACCAACTTTTTGGCTTATACTCAAAACCGACCGATTCGGTAAGATAACCTGGCGACATAAAGTTTGAAATATATTGCTGATCAAATTTTCCATTCCCCATATCAACATAATTGAAACCTTTATCAAATTGCGACTCAAAGGTTAACGAACCGAAGAAGTACCAGCTTTTTGATAATTGAGACGCTACTTTGTTATCAAAATAAATACGGTCCTGCGTTTTACGTTTGCCCTGTCCCTTATTTTTTGATACGCCGTAAGTAAGGTTAAGCTCGGATACGTAACTGAAAGGCGCTTTGTTATATTCGGTATGATAAATAAAATTTGAACCTAATGCCACCGCGCTTACGCCACCCGCCGCATAATTGCTGCTAAATGCCGACTGGCTAAAGTTCAGCCCGAATGTGATTACCTTTTTCCAGTAGTTTACTTTATAATCGAGCATGGTAACAGGTACCATTTCGCGCTGGATCTGTATGGGGCGAACCCGGGTGGGGATGGCGTTTTTGCGGGAATTTATCCGGTATTTATTAAGTACGGCAGTGTCTATTTTAACACTATCTTTTTTCAGGGTATCTGTTTGTGCTTTTGCTGATAAAACGCACGTGACTGATAATGCGAGTATTAGTAATCCCGGTTTTGTTTTTAACATAGTAAACAAATTAAAGCAAAAATCTCCTTTTTTACCCACAATAAACAAAAATGTTGCTTCAGGGTTTAGTCTGGCAAACGACTTTTGGGCAAAAATATCGGAATTTTCGGATATTAAAATGAACCTTGTATTAAGGTTTATCTGTCTTATTCACGGCCAAGATCCTTCTTGCTGTCATCGGGCGTAACAAGCGGAGTAAGGGAATACGGCCGTTTCTTATACTTTAAAAAACGATTGAGGTTGGTTTTAATGGAGGCTATAAATTCATAGTCGCTTGCCGTTTTCACCAAATAATAGCCGGGACGGTACCGTAACATGAAGTCGGTGAGCTGCTGATCTTTTAAATTGGTTATGGCGCCAACATAAGTTCGGTTAAAACGATAGTCAATAACACTTTGCTGATAGTCTTTTTCAATAGTTTCGCGCAGGCGGGCAGCATTGCGGCCGCTGCGGCTTAATGAATTGTAAAGCGCGTCGATACTTAAGCCAGCACCGCCCGGCCCAAAGCTCAGCAGGTCCTTATTATTAAGCGGGCCGAAGATTTTGGTATAATCGTTTTTGGTTGCAGCCAGCCGTTTTTGCGGGTTAAGCAGGGTATCACGCACGATAACTTCTTTAAGCTGTATGGCTGTGCGCTTCATATAAACCGCCAGTGATTCGCCGCCTTGCACTTTCAATGTATCGGGATGATGATCTGATTTTGTAAAAACAAGCACATCGCCGGGTTGGGCTTCTATCTTGAATTCACCTTTAAAAGTATTGTAAATTGATTTGCCGGTGGTGATGTTCTGTACATTAACTTTGGCAATGCGGTCTTTGCTGTCTTTATCAAACACAACCCCATCCACGGTTTTTTGCTGGGCAAAAACTTTAGTTGCGGTCAGGGCCAAACATATTAAAAGCGTCCACAGTTTCATTGAGGATGCAAAAATACGTGTTGCACAGCGGGTGATCATACAATTTAACAACAATTAACCTTTAGAGGAAAGAGCCAAGATACCAGGAGTCAAGAATCAAGATAAATATTCGGTGATAACTAATCTCAAATTCTCTTGACTCTTGTTGTCTTGATTCTCTATTTTACGACAACAAGCTTCTGGCCAATTTTAATGCCATTGTCGCTCATACTGTTTAATGCTTTCAGGTCATCAACAGTTATTCCAAAACGCTTGGATATGTTGTATAGTGTATCGCCCTGTTTTACGGTGTAGATCTTATCGTCGGGCGGGGTTTTGGAAAGGGTATCCTGAACAGGTTTGCCAATGCTATCGTTGATCTGAGATAACACACGGTCTTCCCGTTTAATTTTAGCAATCTCGCCTTCGGGGCGGTCGTACTGATCGAGGTTATATTTTACAATAATATTGATAAGCAACTGCGGATACTTAGGATTAGTAGCATAACCCGCCTTTTTCAATCCATAAGCCCAGCCTTCGTAATCGTTCTTATCCAGTTCAAAAAGTTTAGCGTAATTTTTACGTTTTAAAAACGCCGAGTGGTCACGGAAGGAATCTTCCGGGTTATCATAAACGCGGAAGCAATCATTCACGTTATCGTCATCCTTATAATAGCTTTTGCCGGTCCAGTCGCTGGTGCATTTTATGCCGAAGTGGTTGTTGGCATATTTGGCCAGGTCACTATTGCCCGCGCCCGATTCAAACAAGCCCTGCGCCAGGGTAATACTGGCCGGGATACCATACTGGTTCATTTCCTGGATGGCGATGGCCTTGAAGCGGTCAATATATTCTAACGAGTTGTATGACCGGTAATTGGCAATAGCGTCCTTGTTGGCTTTTTGGATATTGCTGTTATTGCGTTTGGCATCTCGGTTTGATACTGTAGTGGTTTTTTTGCGGGCAGAGCATGAACTGAGGCAAACTACAGCAATGAACAGGTATATGGTTTTTCGCATGAGGCTTAAATCTTATTATGTGGCATATAACCAGGGCCAAATTAAGATTTTATAAACGTAATTATTGCTGTTTAGTTGTTGCGTCGGCCAATTGCGTTTGGTTTGCCGGATTTTCATCCAGGTCATTGAGGTTATACCTGTTAATGATACCTAAAACCTGCGATGCCCATCTGCGGCTACCGGCATAACCGGCACGCTGAATACCTTTTGCCCATCCTTTATAATCATAATGGGTAAGCGCGTCGGCCAGGTGGCTAAACTGCTTGCGCTCGGTCATGATACGTGCAAAGTCCTGGAACGAGTCAAAAACCGAATCGTATCTTTTATAAGAGGTGCGAACTTTTTTGTTGTGTTTGGTATAAACTACGGTATTGTAACCTTTTACTCCAAACTGATTATTAAGGTTTTGTGCTATGGTGCTGTTGCCGCAGCCCGATTCATGCATGGCTACACCTAAAACGATGCTTGCCGGGATCCCGGTTTCGTGCATGATCTTAATGGCATCATCTTTGAACTTTTCAATGTAAGATTGTGAGGTATTTTTCTGTGCTGAAGCAGCTAATGTTGAAATCAACAGTGTTGTAATCAGTAAGATTTTCTTCATAATTTATTTTTTTCTGATAACCAGCAGCCCATCGCGTACCGGCAGGATCAATTTTTCTATCCTGCTATCAACAGCTATCTGGTCATTTAGTTTGCGGATTCCTTCAGTATCGGCATCTTTTTCGGTGCCGTACACCTTTCCTTTCCACAAAACGTTATCAATTATTATTAATCCTCCGGATCTGACTTTGTCAAAAACTAATTGAAAGTAAGTATAATTATTCTTTTTATCGGCATCTATAAACACCAAATCAAAAACATCCTCCTGTAAATCAGCAATAACGGCCTCTGCCTGCCCAAAATGCAGCTTTATTTTGTTTTCAACATTTGTTAGTTTAAGATGTGAAGTGATGATCTCCTCCATTTCGCGATTAACCTCAATGGTGTGGAGGATGCCGTCGTCGGCCAAACCTTCGGCCAGGCAAATAGCCGAGTAGCCTGTATAGGTACCTATCTCCAGGATGCGCTTAGGCTGCACCATTTTGCTTAAAAACTAAGCAGCCTGCCCTGGTAATGCCCCGATAGCATGTTAGGTTTTAACACCTTGATATGCGTTTCGCGGTTGAGCTTTTTAAGCACCTCCGGCTCCGGGTCGCAATGGTCATCTAAGTAAGCCAGTAAGGCATTAGGGAGAATATCCATGGGGGCAAAGATACACCGTTGATGGGAATGATTACGCTGATTTCGTTGATTTATTTTGTAAGTTATTGATTTTTAGAATGATTTATTACTACCAGAACCGTTGATTCTTATTGATTATGTTGATTTCGCTGATTTGCCTTTCACTTGAAGAATAATTTTTTTGCCTGATTTTTCTCTGATTTTAATAGTTTTATAGCATAACCTTATCAAATGAAAGATCTAATTAATAATACCTATAAACACTCTGAGCTTACCGGTAAAATTATTGGTTGTGCAATGAAAGTTCATTCAATCTTAGGCAACGGTTTTCAGGAAGCTATTTACCAACGAAGTTTGGAGATCGAACTGCACAAACAAGGGTTGCTGTTTTCCCGGGAGCTTGAAATGGTTATCTTTTATGATGAAATAGAGGTAGGCAGAAGGCGAGTTGATTTTTTAGTAGATGAAAAAGTTATGGTAGAACTCAAAGCTGTATCCAAACTTGAAGATATTCATCTCGCTCAAGTATTAAACTATCTCGAAGCTTATAAACTCGAAACCGGACTTCTTATTAATTTCGGATCCAAAAGCTTAGAGTTTAAACGCATTACCAACGAATATAAACTTGCACGACAGCAAAACAAATCATAAAAAGTCACGAGCAATCAAAAAAATCATTAACTAAGAGGTAGACAAATCAGCGAAATCAACGCCATCAAAATAATCTACGGTCCATCCAACTCTGCAACAATATCACCGCCGATATCGTATCCACCAACTCCTTATTCTGCCGGTTCTTTTTATTCATCCCACTCTGAGCGATAGTTGCTGATGCCATTTTTGAGGTAAAACGCTCGTCAACCATTTCAATCGGGGTTTCGGGGAATGTTTTCTTTAACAGGTTCACAAAGCCTTTTACATGAATGGCCGATTGCGAAGGGGTATTATCCATCTGCTTTGGTTCGCCTACGATAAAGCGCTCCACTTGTTCTGTTTGCAGGTATTTTTTTAAAAACTCGATGATATTATTGGGGTGGATATTATCAAGCCCGGTAGCGATGATCTGCAGAGGATCAGTAACCGCAATGCCGATGCGCTTGGTTCCATAATCAAAAGCCATTATTCTCATTTAGATGTGAGATATTAGATGTGAGACCTGAGATTCCATTCGGTAAAGATAACGCAACTAAGATGAAACCAAGCCTACAAAAGATCCTTTCATAAATAAAGCAACCTCGTTTCCTGTGTAAATCCGAAATCCCAATTCCGAAATCCAAAATCAAATTACTATTTTGCACCAAATGCAGTTTAAAGAAATAGTAGGACAGGAAGCAACAAAGCAACGATTGCTTAACACGGTGAGCGAGAACCGGGTAAGCCATGCGCAATTATTTTTAGGCCCCGAAGGATCGGGCAGCCTGGCGCTTGCTGTTGCCTATGCCCAGTACCTATCCTGCGAAGACAAGCAGCCCGGCGACTCATGCGGGGCATGCTCTTCCTGCCGGAAATACCAGAAACTGATGCATCCAGACCTGCATTTTTCTTACCCTTTCTTTGCAAAACATAAAGATGATACAGCGCTTACTTTTATTGAGCAATGGCGCGGCGCTTTAACGGCTAACCCATATTTAAGCCTGGACATATGGCGCGGATACCTGGATGCCGAAAATAAACAGGCCAATATCAATATTGCCGAATGTCACCAGATCATTAAAAAACTAAGCTTTAAGCCTTTTGAATCGGAATATAAGATCCTGATCCTCTGGTTGCCCGAATACCTCGATAAAGAGGGGAATGCTTTGCTTAAAATTATTGAAGAACCGCAGCCTAATACACTGTTTTTATTAGTAGCCCAAAACCAGGATCAAATCCTGAACACCATATTATCCCGTACGCAGCTGGTTAAAATACCCGCTTTGGAGTACGATGAAATTAAAGAACATTTAATAAGTGCGCATCACCAAACCGAAGAAGCCGCTGCCGAAATAGCTTATTTGAGCAATGGCAACATGACCGAAGCTTTGGCCATGCTGCAGCAGGACAACAAAAGCTACCACGAGCTGTTTGTGCAATGGCTACGCTATTGCTTTGGCAATAAAGGTATTGAGGTGATGGCTTTTGTGGAGCAGTTTGCCAAAATGGGGCGCGAAAACCAAAAAAACTTTTTGCGTTACGGTACCAGCTTTATCCGCGAGTGCTGTTTACTCATTGCCGGGGCGGGTAGCCTGGTACATTTACCGGCAAAGGAACTGGATACGGCTCAAAAAATGAGCGGTGTATTGAGTATAGGCAAATCGCAAATGATTATTGATGAGCTGGAAAAAGCACATTATCATGTGGAGCGCAACGCTAATCCCAAAATCTTATTTTTAGATGTATCTTTACAAATTATTAAAATACTAATAAATAAAAATGTCCCTGCGGGGAATCAATATATGCCAAGTTAATTATGGGATGTGGAAGTTGCTCAACAGGTGGCGGATGTTCGCCTGCGGGCTGCAAAAGTAACGGCAGTTGCCTTACTAATGGTTGCAGCAAATTAGATGTTTACGATTGGCTGTCGCATATGGACATGCCGACTAACTATAAGCCTTTTCAGGTTATTGAAGTTAAGTTTAAAGGCTCGCGCAAGGAGTTTTATTTAAACAACGATAATATTTACCTCGAAGCCGGCGAACTGGTGGCTGTTGAAGCAACCACTGGTGGCTATGATATTGGCCATGTTTCGCTTACCGGCGAACTGGTGCGCATGCAAATGGTAAAACGCCATGTAAAGGAAGCCGATGTTGTAAAAAAGATCTACCGTAAAGCTACCGTTGCCGATGTTGACAAATGGAAAGCTGCCAAGGATATGGAATGGGAAACCATGCACAAATCGCGCAAGCTGGCGCTTGACCTTAACCTGAGCATGAAGCTGAGCGATGTGGATTACCAGGGCGATAAAACCAAGGCTACATTTTATTATACGGCCGAAGGCCGCGTTGATTTCAGGGAACTGATCAAGAAAATGGCCGAAACTTTCCGCATCCGTATCGAGATGAGGCAGATTGGCATGAGGCAGGAAGCAAGCCGTTTAGGCGGCATAGGTTCATGCGGCCGCGAGCTTTGCTGCTCAACATGGCTTACCGATTTTAAAACCGTATCTACTTCGGCAGCCCGCTATCAAAACCTTTCATTAAATACGCTGAAACTGGCCGGCCAGTGCGGCAAGCTGAAATGCTGCCTTAACTACGAGCTGGATACTTACATGGATGCCTTAAAATACATCCCTGATAATGTAAACACCCTTAAAACCCAAAAGGGGATGCCCGCCTGCAAAAAACCGACATCTTTAAAAAAATAATGTGGTTTAGCTACCCGGGAGAAGAATCATGGGTGCCACTACCCATAAAAAAGGTTAAAGAGATTCAGCAGCAGAATAAAGATGGTGTGATCCCCGAAGACCTTGGTGAAATTGTTGAAGTTGAAACACCAGCGGCAAAAGCGCTCGATTACGAAAACGTGGTTGGCCAGGATAGTCTTACCCGCCTCGACGAACGGCGCAACAACAATAAAAAGAAGAACAAAAACCGCAATAAAAACCAGAAACCCGGAGGCCAGGCGCAAGCCGAGGGCAAACCGGCCCAGCAGCAGCCTCAGCAGGGATCGGGTAATCCGCAGGAAAAACCGGCACAGCAGCCGCGTCCTGAAGGAAACCGCCAGCCGCAAAACAATAACAGACCCCAGGGTAACAGGCCTCCGCAGCAAAACAGACCCCAGGGAGAGGGCCGGCCTCAAGGCGAAGCCAAACCTCTGAGAGAACCGAGACCACAGGGGGAACCGAGGCCACAAGGCGAAGGAAAACCACAGGGTGAAGGGAGCGGGAATAACAACAGGCGCCGCAGGCCAAACCGCCCAAACCGTAATAATAATAACGACAATAATCAACAGGCAAAACCTGAATGAAACGGGCTTTAAATATCATTTACCCGGCAGCATTATTATTAGTAACCATGTTTGCCGGTTCCTGTACGGATCCGAACAGGATCATTGATACCAACACCGAGATTGCCGATCATAACTGGTCGTACGTTAACCGCGTAAACTTTGATGTTAAAATTGATGATGAAAAAGTTGCCTATAACCAATACCTTAATTTACGGGTTACGGGCAACTATAAGTACTCCAACATTTTTGTATTGGTTAATCAAATCTCGCCCGATAAAAAAACGCATACTACGCGTTTTGAAGTAAAGCTGGCCAATCCCGATGGCGAATGGCTGGGCAAGGGGTCAGGTAACCTTTACAGCTACCAGGTGCTTTTGCGCAAAGATTATCATTTCCCCACAAAAGGCATTTACCGTTTTCAGATAGAACAAAACATGCGTGATAACCCCCTTCATGAAATCAGCGATGTAGGGTTAAGGATAGAGAAAGCCCAATAATTTATACTAAGGGATATTATAGGTAACGGTAACCGAGCCATGCGTCAACACTTCTCTGTCGGTATCCTGTACAACTATTTTATCATTGTCGTAAATTCTGTAAGTTACGGTATTGCTAACGTCTGATGCAACAACCAGGGTTACCTGGTCGTTTTGATTCAATGTAGCAGTATAGTTGTATGATGATCCTTTTGCAACAGCTTTCGCATCAACTATTTTAGGGCTGCTATCCGTTGTTTTATATTCAGATAATGAAACATTAAAGGCATCTGCAGCGCTTACCGTAACTTTTATAGTGTGGGGCTGCGGTGGTTGATCTGTGCTCTTTTTTGAGCAGGACACAAACAACAAGCTTATTAATATCCCATAAATCAATTGCTTCATCATTGTTTTTTATTTGTGAATATCCTTAATTTATACCAGCGAACAAAATCTTAATAATAAAACAGAAACGTATAACTACCCGTTAAGCCTTAAACATCACCCATGAAAAAATTAACCATCCTTACATTTTTAGCTGCTTCAATAGCTTTTGCATCCTGTCATAGCGCCGATAAAAATAACCGCCAAAACGATACCAGCGTGACCCAAAGTAGCGGCGGCCCTGCCGATTCAACAAAAACTTCAACAGCCCGAAACACCGACACTACAACTAATTCAGCAGACACCACTACGCTTGGTGCTGATACCGATTCGGCTGTGCATCCGGTGCATTAATACCGGCTGATCACTATTTCTTTTGTTCATGATTAAACTAAGAATTAGCTGATCAGTCTACCTTCAGGAGTTTGCTTTTTTGTTGCCTTTAACTTTTTTATTAAATGAAATACCTAAACCTATCTTTTCTTATCATCTTTTTTCCCTTAGTGTTATCAGCCCAAACTAATAATACTATAGCAACGCCCCGAATTGATAAACGTGTAGAATTGCTGAGCATTGTTTTCCGTTTAGCGGGTAACGAAGAATACAATACACCTGACAATGTTAAATACGTTGCGGATATTCATAAGCATCTTGATAAATTTATTGACCATCCGCTCATTAAATACGCCCGGGAACTGAGGGACAGCAGCGGCGTTAGCTACGATGCTGTTATGTCAATGGCCGTTCATTTGAATGAACCACCGGCATTAGAACCATTAGTACCTTTTTCAGTCTCTTTACCAGACAAAAGGTGGACCCTGGAAAGCGCTGTAAAATTCACTGCCCTATTAAAGCAATTTTATAAAGACGCCGACTTCGATGGGTTTTTCCATGCCCATTTAGCTGATTATGCTATAGCCGAAAGTCGCTTTAATGCCCTGTTTAAAAAGCTGGATGTATCCTGGTATTATAAATTTTATGGTAAAGCGCCGGCCGAAAATTTCAATATCATCATAGGATTTGGAAATGGCGGAGGAAACTACGGGCCACATGTTTATTTAAACGATCATACCAAAAAAGTATATGCAATTATTGGTTCTGGTACTTTTGATGAGCAAGGCTTACCTACTTATGACGCGGCATCTTATCTGCCTACATTGATCCACGAGTTTAACCACTCTTTTATCAATTATCTTACCGATAATTATGAAAGCCAATTGAGAGATGCGGGTGCGCTTATTTACGAAAAGGAGCGCACAAAAATGCGAAAACAAGCTTATGGCGAGTGGAAAACAATGATGAACGAAGCTTTAGTAAGGGCATCAGTAATCAGTTACCTGAAAACCCATAATACCGATACATTGGTGGCCGAACAAGAGCTTAAGCAGCAGTTGGCCAGAGGTTTTGTTTGGATGCGGCCATTGGTTAATTTACTTGGTAAATATCAATCAAACAGAAAAACTTATCCTACACTTGAAAGCTTTATGCCTGCTATTGTCGTCTTTTACAATAAATTGGCGCCAAATATCAGTTTTTACGATGACGACTATCAGCAACATTGTGCCCGGGTAATAGCAGTAAGGCCTTTCAAAAACGGCGATACTACGATAAGGGCCAACACAACTGAAATTATATTTGATTTTGATAAAAAATTGGATGGCATAAAGTACTTTTTTGGCCCGGGAGCCAGGGGTATAGATCATTATCCTAAGTCGGCAAAATTTACCTTTGCTAATGATAACAAAAGCATTATTATGAAAGTGAGTCTGAAGCCTAATACCGAATACCAGATAAATATTACCGGCGGTATGATGCGGGCAAGCGATGGCTATGCTGTACAAAACTATATCCTGAATTTTAAAACAGAAAATAATCCCATTCCTTAATTCACTTGCCTTTCTTGATTAACTTTATTAGTATTTATAAAATTTTATGTTTTACTTTACTAATATTTTTATCAATAAATGACTGGTATTATATTAGTATTTGTATCCCTGATCATCCTGCTGATTGCAGTTTTTCTATTCCTGAAAAAACCAAAAGCAGTTGAGCTGATCTCGGCCGAAGAGTTGAGCAAACTCCGATATGAGCATGATCAGCTTAAAATTTTATTAGCCAAAGCCGAGGAAAAATCAAACGGTTTAGTTGCTGAAAAAGAAAGCATTACCAACTTTTTAAAGGAGGAAAAGAATCGTCTTATTGACGAGCTTTTATACGAGCGCACCCAGTTGGCACAGGCCAATCAATCCTTAGAAAGTGCCCGGGCCTACTATAAATCGCAGCAGGAGAAACTGCAGGAGCAAAAGGCCGAAATAGAGCAGATCCGCACCCAATTTCAGCGCGAATTTGAAAATGTGGCCGAAAAACTGCTTAAAGAAAAATCGAAGGAATTTACTGATATCAACCGGAGTAATTTGGATGTCATCCTTAACCCGTTAAAGGAAAACCTGAAAGCATTTGAGGATAAAGTTGAGAAAGTTTACAACATGGAAGCCGCTGAACGGAACACCCTGAAAGGGGTGATCACGCAGCTGATGGACCTCAACAAACAGATTAGCGATGAGGCCCAAAATCTTACCAAAGCACTTAAAGGCGATAACAAAAAACAAGGTAACTGGGGCGAGGTAATTTTGGAGCGGGTACTGGAACGCTCAGGCCTCGTCAGAGACCAGGAATACCGCATCCAAGCCGCCATCCAGTCCACCGACGGCACAAGATATCAACCAGATGTGATCATCGACCTACCCGATGAAAAGCACCTGATTATCGACTCCAAAGTATCTCTAATTGCGTACGAAAAGTTGGTTAACGCCGATACCGAGGAAGATCGAAAACTATTTGCCAAAGCCCATGTGGAATCTATCCGCGGGCATGTTGCCGGACTCTCAGCCAAAAAGTATCACGATTTATATAAGATCAATTCGCCCGATTTTGTGCTGCTTTTTGTGCCGATAGAATCCTCCTTCAGTATAGCGGTGCAACTGGATGGCGAGCTCTTTAATTATGCCTGGGACAGGAAAGTGGTAATTGTTAGTCCGTCGACATTGCTAGCTACCCTGCGTACCATTGCCAGTATGTGGAAACAGGAACGCCAAAACCGCAATGTATTGGAAATAGCCCGTTTAAGCGGCGATATGTATGATAAGTTTGTTGGTTTTTTAAGTGATATGGACAGCATTGGCAAAAACATTAACCAAACACAATCGGCTTATAATAACGCCATCAGTAAATTATCGGAGGGTAGGGGCAACCTGACTACTACCGCCGAAAAGATCAAAAAGTTGGGAGCAAAAGCAGATAAGCAGATAGATCAGAAATATATTGGGGATGAGTAATTAAAGCTCGTTAACAACTGCCAGATATGATGCGTTGGCGGATGCATTTGCTTTAAAAGTTATCCCCTCCATTATCATGGACAGATTAAAATTTATATTGCTAACCATGCTACTCATGTAATTTTGTTTGATACTATAAACAAGTTTGCCGCTTCCTTTACCGTTACCACTAATAGTTACCTCTGCTCCGTTTGTAGTAGTCTTCAAATCCATAGCCATCGATTGATCTATATCGAAATTTGCTATATCATTATTAACAGATATGAGTTTATAAACAAGCTTTATATTCATTTGCATATTGGTAAAGCCGGGTACGGGCATTGCCATGGGTATTTCCTGCGTAAAAGTCTCGCCAATTTTCATTGGCTTATCCGGAAATTGTAGTTTGTTACTGATGTTATTGATAATAGCAGTAACAGCTGATTTTATCTTTTCTGTCTGTATTTTTTCCGGATACCGAATCGATATGTATTTTGCCCTCCGGCGACCCCGTTCCATAAAAAATTCGGTCTTTCAAAGGATCCGGGGTTTCAATCTGCTTCCCATTAAAATTCATTACCGACGGCATTCCCCAAAATGTCATCGTAAAAGGAAAAGAATTATCGCTATTTAGTTTTCCTGTAACTAAATCTAAATCATGACCATTATGCCCGGTTATGGTCGCTGGCAATTTCGTATTTTTCTTTATTTCGGCTATACTTGCTTCATCACCTACGGCGTCCATCTCCATTTTAAGATCAGTTACCATTTTCACATGATATTTATGAAGCGACTTATATTTTATCTTAAAAATGGCTGAGTTTTGAGCAAAGCTTTTAGCTATAGTGAATAATAAAACACATGAGATTATGTATTTTTTCATTTTAAAAGATTTAGGTTTGATTTAAAAATAAAGTTTTTATCTATTAGTGTTTTTCCTGTTAAACCACCAATCTGCCTGTTTGGTAAACATCAGCGCCCAACCCCATAGTTCAACAATGATCTCGGCGAGGGTTAAAATGATGAGATAAACCGGCATTTCTATAGCTTTTTTGGAAGCCGAACTATCATGTAAAATTCCGAAACTATACAGCAATGACGATCCCAGGAAAAAACATTCAGCAATATCAAAACCGAAAGGATGATCCGGGCCCATTTCTTTCCTTCGCCGGTAACAAAGATCAAAAAGCCGACAGCGACGAATACAAACAGGATGGCCGAAAAATTGAAACCGTCCAGGTAATTATTCAACGTTTGGATCAGCAAGCCCAGGTAAAGCAATAAAATTCCCTTCACAAAAGCCCCGGGCGGTCTCCCATCGGGATGATTGTTGAGGTAAAATTTATCGAAAATATCCTGCAGCATTATTCGGATTTTTTAAACGCGTTCCAGCCCTGGGCCTTCAATTCATGTACGGTACCGCTTTTAGTGATCAGGTTACAGCCGGCCGATGGTTCGGTGATGTAGCCGATGATGCTGATATCCATTTTAAATTTGATCTTATCATAATCGGCCTGCTTCACGGTAAACAATAATTCATAATCTTCCCCACCGCTGAGCGCGCAAATAGTAGGATCGAGGTTGAACTCACGGGCTGTTTCAAACGTCATCGGGTCGAGCGGGATCTTCTCTTCGTACAGGTTACACCCCTTGTTGCTTTGCTTACAGATATGTAATAACTCTGAAGCCAAACCATCAGATACGTCGATCATCGCGGTTGGTTTTACTTCGATGCTTTTCAGCAATTCCACCACATCCCGGCGGGCTTCGGGTTTTAACTGACGTTCCACGATGTAATCTTTTCCTTCCAGATCCGGCTGAATATTAGGATTTTCCAGGTAGATCAGCTTTTCCCGCTCCAGCAGTTGCAGGCCGGTATAAGCACCTCCCAAATCTCCGGATACACAAATTAGGTCGCCTTCTTCGGCACCGTTACGGTACACAATGTCAGCTTCATCAGCATATCCGATAGAGGTTACGCTGATCACCAGTCCCTGCTTTGACGATGTTGTATCTCCGCCGATCAAATCCACATTATATTTTTCACAGGCGATATAAATCCCCTGGTAAAGCTCCTCAATGGCTTCGAGCGGAAATTTGCTCGACATGCCGATAGACACAGTAACCTGCGACGCTATTCCATTCATCGCATAAATGTCACTCAGGTTTACCTGTATCGCTTTGTAACCCAAATGCTTAAGCGGCGTGTACGCCAAATCAAAATGGATCCCTTCCAACAGCATATCCGTACTCACCAGCACTTTTTTACCAGCGAAATCAAGTACAGCTGCATCGTCGCCGACTCCTTTTTTGAGCTTTCGTTAGTAAGCTTAATATTTTTTGTAAGGTGACCGATAAGGCCAAATTCGCCAAGCTCCTCTAAATTGGTTCTATCCTGATTTTCAAACATATTAGCCCCTCTAAATCTTCCCTAAAAGGGAGACTTTTAAATTTACATTTTTATACATCTTAGGCCGCAACCCGCTTTACACCTTCCGCCGAAGGCGGGAAATTTTTTTACACTTTTTTCTCACATACCAACCAAATCAGTTGACCATCGAAAAACGGACGACAAATATATTGACTCCAGCCTCCCTTCGGCTTTTATACTTTTTAACAACAATGTGGATAACCCAAGTTTTCGGGCCGCTACCTTTATACCTTATATCCGCCTTTGGCGGAAAATTTTTTTACGATTTTCAGCCTTTTTACAAGCAAGAAGGCACTTTTACACCAAAAATACCTTCAATTTAATTCCTCCCGGTTTTCCACAATTCCCCAGTTTATAACTTCCTGATCAAGGCCATCCAACCGATCAAAAAATCGGTGAAATCAACCCGTAATCGGTGTAGTCTCAAAGAACTATAATCCCAGCTGCGCCGAAATCTCAAGCATGCGCTCAATCGGTTTTACTGCTTTTTCAATTATATGCTGTGGTACAGTTACCTCAGGTGTTTCATTTTTCAAACACAGGTATAACTTTTCCAGTGTGTTACGCTTCATGTGCGGGCAATCGTTGCATGCGCAGTTGTTATTTGGCGGTGCCGGAATAAATATTTTATCCGGGTTTTCCTTTTGCATCTGGTGTAAAATGCCCGATTCTGTTGCTACTATAAATTCCTTGTCCTGGTGGCTACCGGCATATTTTAAAATTCCGGTTGTTGAACCAACATAATCGGCCATTTCCAATATAACATCCTCACATTCAGGATGTGCTAACAACTTTGCACCCGGATGGCGTTCTTTCAGTTTGGTGATCTTTTCTCTCGAAAATATCTCATGAACCATACAGGCCCCATTCCACAATACCAGGTCTCGACCGGTTTTTTTGGCTACATACGCGCCAAGGTTTTTATCAGGTCCGAAAATGATCTTCTGATCCTTCGGTAAGCTCTCTACAATCTGCACAGCGTTGCTTGATGTACAAACAATGTCAGTTAAAGCTTTCAATTCGGCCGTACAGTTTACATAAGTGATCACCAGGTGATCGGGATAGTTTTCCTTAAACTTTTTAAACAAGTGTGGCGGACAACTATCTGCTAATGAACAACCTGCCTTCATATCCGGCAGTAAAACCTTCTTGGTTGGCGACAGTATCTTGGCAGTTTCGGCCATGAAATGTACGCCTGCAAAAACAATGATATCGGCATCCGTTTTGGCGGCTTGTTGAGATAATCCCAAACTATCGCCAATGTAATCGGCAATATCCTGGATATCGCCATCCTGGTAATAGTGCGCCAGGATCACCGCATTTTTTTGCTTTTTTAATTTTTCAATTTCCGCGAAAAGATCAAGCGTCGGATCAATTTCTTCATCCACGTATCCTTTCAGATTTATTTCTTCGAAGGTATTCATTTCCACAATTCAATTAATAACAACTAATTTTTAAATTAAAAAGAACTATTGTTTATTAGGGTGTTGGTAATGTGCAAAAGTCGGAGTAATTTTTGTTTTAAAAGTTAGTTTTCACAATTTATTAACACTTATAAACATTTATCCACCAAAAAGCATGCTGATTTTTAGATAGGTATGACAATCAATTTTTATTTGAAAAAGTTTTATGTTAATATTTTCAGGGTTGACAAAATGTTAGCTTTATGACTAAAGTGTCGTAAAAGTCGCTCAAAAAATATTGATATTCGACCTGAGAAAGGGAGTTATACACACTGTAAACTATTTTTCACTTTTTGTTTACATAAACTTAACAGGTTATACAGCTGTTATTAACATTAGTACTACTTTTACACACATTCATCTAAAATATGACCCGAAATGTTGATTTCCTTGTAGTGGGTTCAGGGATAGCCGGATTAAGTTTTGCGCTCAAAGCCGCGAAGCATGGTAAGGTACTGATAGTTACAAAATCTAACGAAGACGAATCCAACACCAAATATGCCCAGGGGGCGTTGCGGTGGTTGTGGATAAAAAAGAAGATTCTTTTGAAAAACACATCCAGGACACCTTAATAAGTGGCGACGGGCTTTGCGACCGCGAAGTTGTTGAAGCCGTTGTTAAGGAGGGTCCCGAGCGGATCAATGAGATTATTGATTACGGAACCAATTTCGACAAGACCAATGAGGGTGTTTATGACCTGGCTAAAGAGGGGGACACTCCGAGTTTCGTGTGTTACATTACAAAGATGTAACCGGCTGGGAGATAGAGCGTTCGCTTTTAGAGGAAATTCATAAAAATCCTAATATTGAGATACTTACGCATTATTTTGCTGTTGATTTAATAACGCAGCACCATTTGGGCGAGTTGGTAGGTAAATCAAGTACTGATATCACCTGTTTCGGGATTTATGCGTTTAATACCGAAACTAAGATTGTAGAGAAGATCTTATCTAAAGTTACGGTAATGGCTGCTGGTGGTGCCGGACATATTTACGCGGTTACCACAAATCCAACAATCGCTACTGGTGATGGTATTGCTATGGTTTATCGTGCTAAAGGTAAAGTACGTAATATGGAGTTCATGCAATTCCATCCAACAGCTTTGTATAATCCCGGCGAATATCCCTCTTTTCTGATATCTGAGGCTGTACGCGGTTTTGGCGGCGTGTTAAAGCGCACTAACGGTGAAGAGTTTATGCAAGAGTATGACGAGCGTAAATCTTTGGCACCCCGTGATATAACGGCAAGGGCTATTGATGCCGAGATCAAAAAATCGGGCGAAGACTTTGTTTATTTAGATGTAAGGCACCGCAGTAAAAAAGATATCCTGAACCATTTTCCTAATATTTATGCAAAATGCCTGGAGATTGGTATCGATATGACCAAGGATATGATTCCCGTTGCGCCGGCTTGTCATTATATGTGCGGCGGTATAATGGTTGATCATGTTGGGCAATCGTCTATATTAAGGTTGTATGCCTGCGGAGAATGTTCGTCAACAGGCCTGCATGGCGCTAATCGTTTGGCTTCAAATTCTTTATTGGAGGCGTTGGTTTTTGCACACAGGATCTACGAAGACGCAATTAAGAATTTCGAAAATAATGTAATCCCCGATAATATCCCGGATTGGGATGAGAAGGGGGTGCAGCTGTCAAACGAAGATATCCTGGTTACCCACAACGTACGCGAAATGCAGAAGCTGATGAATGACTACGTAGGTATCGTTCGTTCGGATTTCAGGCTGGACAGGGCCTTACGCAGGTTGAAATTATTATACGAGGAAACTGAAGATTTCTATAAGAAAACCAAGCTATCGGTTAAACTTTGCGAGCTGCGTAACCTGATCCAGGTATCGTTTATTGTCGTAAAATCGGCTATGTTGCGTAAGGAAAGCAGGGGATTACATTATACTACTGATTATCCAGAGCATGCTGAGCAGGTGCAAGATACGGTGTTTTAGTATAAAATATGTCATTGCGAGCGTAGCGTGGCAATCTCGTAGTAAATGCATATTCAACAAGCATAGCTACGAGATTGCTTCTGTCGTTCCTTCTCGCAATGACATAAAAGAAAGCATTTTTGAAGAGCGAAAAACGGGATTCGAACCCGCGGCCTTCAGTTTGGGAAACTGACGCTCTACCGACTGAGCTATTTTCGCTTATTTTGTATTCAAACATAAATAAAATTATTCAAATCAATAATCCACTAAATCAATAATTCACTAATTAAAGATATGCCTGTAATTCTGCCTGTAAAAGATAAAAACCCGGTTTGGGGTAAGGATTGTTTTATTGCCGAAAACTGTACTATAGTAGGGGATGTGGTTATGGGTGATAATTGTTCGGTGTGGTTTAATGCCGTTATCCGTGGGGATGTACATTATATAAAAATTGGTAATAACACCAATATCCAGGATGGTGCAGTGATCCACGCTACCTATTTAAGAGCGCCAACTAACATTGGTAGCAGTGTTTCTATAGGACATAATGCGCTTGTACACGGCTGTACTTTACATGATCATACATTGGTTGGCATGGGTGCAATTGTGATGGATCACGCGGTTGTAAATGAGTTTGTGATCATTGCTGCAGGTGCTGTTGTATTGGAAAATACGATATGCGAATCAGGCTATTTATATGCCGGCATCCCTGCAAAAAAATAAAGCCCCTTACTGATGAGCAAAGGGCTATGTTGAAGCAGTTGCCTCAAAATTATATCATGTATTCGGGCTGGTTTAAGGAGTAACCCTTTCTTTTGGAATAGTCACCGGCTCCTCCGCTTCCCAGTTTGGCCTCAGGGTGATGAGCTTTTCATTTAGCCAGATATTTTCGGGTTGTCGCTTCAACCTCACGTTCCCGCTATCCCATTTACCGTTTTTATTTTCGTCGTAAATAATCCTCACATAGTATTTAGCGGCCAGAATTCCTTTATATACCAATGAAGTGTTTTTGGTTATAGGGTCGCTTTGAATTAACTTTTTGTCTTCGCTTAACAACTCAACTACATATGCTTTGGCCGTGTCGGGTACAGTTAGTTTTACTGTGAGCTGGCTGTAATTATCCAGTTTATTGATCTGGAATTTTTTGGACAGGCGTTTGTTTTTATCGCCATAAATATCCGTCAATGCGCCTTCATTCAATACCAACTCATATTTACTGCTTTCCCGCCATCTGTATTTTAAATTAAGCAATTTGTAATTGCCCGTATCTTTTTGGATGGTGTAATCGCTTGTAGCTACAGAATCTTCGTTTAAGGTAATTTGCGATTGGTCGAAGTTTTCGATAGGGATGCTTGCCGTGATCATCAAATTGCCGCCGGGTTTTAATTTACTGTCATTACCCATGTTATAGCTTGTTGTTACAACACGTGTAAAGCTTTCATTTTTACGTTTAAGCTGATAGATGGTATCTATAGGCTTGCCCTTGTCAAATATGGCTACACGCAGGGAGTCGAAGTTCATATTACGCAGATAAACAGATGCTGTATCTTTTGTACGTGAAAACGATACCTGTTTTCTATCATCCACATTGGCAGGGTAAATCACTTTAATGGCCGGCTGTGTTAGCCCCTTGTTAAATACCAATAATAGCTTACCATCAGTATCAAAACGTTTTTCGGATACCCTGAATTTTTCAGGATCCTGTTTGAATAAGTTTAACTGGACATTAGAAGTATCCGCCCGAAGATGAATGGGTTTTTTCAGGAAAGCGATCAACTCTTCGTCGCGGTTAAAAATTTTATCCGGACTTGCTTCTTTTAGGGCATAGATGCGATAGTCATCTTCCCTTAAATTATTCAAAGCGAAATTTCCTGATGAATCGGTGAGGGCAAAAATAGACGGCTTCTTTTTTCCGAAGAGAGTGTCCTGCTTCACCGGGAAAATAAATACCAGTACATCTTTCTCTTTTTCCTGGGTGAGCGTATTGGTTACCGTACCGCTGATGCTTAATGAATCGATATGGCTGCCGGTAGAAAAAACATAAGTGAAATTTTTCAGGATGTTACTTTCATTCACATCTTGTATTGACTTTCCAAAGTTGATAACGTAGGTAGTATTTTTTTGAAGGCTGTCTTTAAACTCAATTTTTAGTTTTCTTTTGTTTGATGAATACTCGGGGGCTTCTCCATGGCCGGGCTCATGCTGATCTCCTGGTAAGCGTTAGTAAGTTTGATGAATTCGTCAAATTCCAGGTCGATTTGTTTGGCGACAAAATTCCGGGTTTTATTTCCGGGAATTGCCTTCACCAATTTTGGCGGGGTTTGGTCGCGTGGCCCTCCTTGCGGTGGTTGTTGGGCTGCGCATCCAAAAATGAATAAAACAATAAAAATCAGTATTGAATTTTTGTAAAAAATAGCCGTTTTTGTGTTTAACATAGTTTTTAGGCGATATAAGCGATTTTTATGTTTTTATGAGAAGTACTATTAAAAATTAAAAATAATTGATTTTAAAGGACTTTTTATAATTAATTAATTATCAGATATTTACGTTTTATCTCGATACATGAACCATCAAAACTGAAATATCGGAGGGTGAAACGCCCGAAATTCTTGAAGCCTGGCCCAAAGTGCGTGGTTTTATCCTCATCAATTTTTCGCGTGCTTCTTTGGAGAGCGATACCAACGTGTGATAATCAAAATTTGGATTGATCTCGCGGTCTTCCATTTTTTTCATCCGGTCTACTATCTCCATCTCCTTGATGAAATAACTCTCATATTTGATTTTTATTTCAGCCTGCTCAATAGTTTCTTTATCGTAGGCCGAAAGTAACTCGGCTAAAGGGGCGTCGGCTTTTTTAAGATCATTAAAGGTTACCTGTGGGCGGCTCAGCAAATTGAATAGTTTGGTGCTTTGCGCAAGCGGACTCGTACCCAACTCTTCCATCAGGGTATTAACTGTTGATGGATCGATGGACTTGCTTTTGGTATAAGCCACAATATCATCAGAGTTTTTTATCTTTTGATTTACTTTTTCTAAACGCTCGTCGCTGATCAATCCTAATTCATGACCCATAGGAGAGAGCCTGATATCTGCATTATCCTGGCGCAATAACAGGCGATGTTCTGCCCTTGATGTAAACATGCGGTAAGGTTCTTCGGTACCTTTAGTTACCAGGTCATCTATTAAAACACCGATGTACGATTCTGCTCTTTTCAGGATCAATTCATGTTTATCATTAATTTTTTGGTGAGCGTTGATGCCTGCAATGAAGCCTTGAGACGCCGCTTCTTCGTAACCGGTAGTGCCGTTGATCTGGCCGGCGAAGTAAAGGTTGCTGATCTGTTTAGTTTCTAAGGTTAAACCTAATTGTGTAGGAGGGAAGAAATCGTACTCAATGGCGTAACCCGGCCTGAACATTTTAGCGTTCTCAAAACCCGGAATCTTGGTGAGTGCTTTGTATTGTACATCCTCAGGCAAGGAGGTGGAGAAACCATTTACGTAGATCTCAACAGTATTTAAACCTTCCGGTTCAACAAAAATCTGGTGGCGATCTCGCTCGGCAAACCTGTTAATTTTATCTTCAATTGAAGGGCAATAACGGGGACCTAAACCTTTGATCCGACCGGTAAACATCGGTGATCTTTCAAAGCCTTCTTTCAACGTTTCGTGTACATCGGTATTGGTATAGGTGATCCAGCAGCAGCGCTGTTCTTCTATACAAGGTACATCGGTAAAGGAAAATTTGCCTCTTACTGGGTCGCCCCACTGCTCTTCCATCAAGCTGTAGTTAAGGCTTCGGCCATCCACGCGGGGTGGGGTACCGGTCTTCATTCTACCTGCTTCAAAGCCCAACTCAACCAATTGCTCGGTTAAACCGGTAGCAGCTTTTTCACCTGTACGGCCTCCGCCAAATCTTTTTTCGCCTATATGGATCACGCCATTCAGGAAGGTTCCATTAGTTAATACAACAGCATCCGCTTCAATTTCGATACCGATAGAGGTACGAACACCTGCTACGGTATTGTTTTTTACAAGCAGAGAGGTTACGGTGTCCTGCCAAAAATCAACATTAGGGGTGCGTTCTAATGATAAACGCCACTCTTCGGCAAACCGCATACGGTCGCTTTGAGCACGCGGGCTCCACATTGCGGGGCCTTTTGATTGATTAAGCATCCTGAACTGGATAGATGTTTTATCAGTTATAATGCCCGAATATCCACCCAAAGCATCTATCTCCCGCACTATTTGTCCCTTAGCAACACCACCCATGGCGGGGTTACAACTCATCTGTGCAATGGTACCCATATTCATGGTTATCAGCAAAACTGATGAACCCAAATTAGCAGCGGCAGCGGCAGCTTCACAGCCTGCGTGCCCGGCACCTACTACTATTACATTATATTTCTTAAACATTTTATCCTCCTTGTTCCACTTTTGGTAAGTCTTGAGTCGCAGATTTTAAGTATTATGTTGACTTAATGGTTCTTCAATTCAAGATTTGTTCCACGTGGAACTTTAATTTTATTTTCGCCGATTTTCTCGTTGGCGCTTTTAACTTACTGCTTAGAATTTTAGACTTAGATACAAAATTACCTTAATTAAACAGATGTTCCACGTGGAACTCTGAATAATGATATTAAAGCCACAAACCCCCAAACGCCCTCTAATACCACGAAAGGGTAGAAGTTTACTATGTATGATGCATAGCAACAGGTGCCTGCGCCAATAAGGTTTAAAAGGCTGTAAAGCTTGCTTTCGGTAGGTAGTTTCTTAGTTAAATTTAACAGAAACGCTATTAAAAGTATAATTACACCTATTGATGCTATAATATCCGATGCTTTCATTATCCTTCGTTTAGCTCCGTTAATTCCATCCAACGGGCGCTTTTATCGTCCAGTTGTTTATTTAAAATATCTATTTGCTTTAATAAATCATCAAGCTTTTTAGGATCGATGCCTGAAGCGTTTAATTGTTCGTTTTTGTCTTTGATTGTTGCTTCAATAGTGTTGATTTCGCCTTCAATACTCTCCAGTTCCTTTGTTTCTTTAAAGCTCAGTTTACTTTTTTAGCTACGGGAGTTTGAGTTTGTGCAACAGGAGCGGGTTTTTTTGCTTGTTGTTTTGCTTCTTCCAGTTCAAGCCTGTATGACGAATAATTACCATTAAAGATGCGTACATGGCCCTTTTCTTCCATAATGAAAAGCTGGTCGGTTAGCTTATCTAACAAATACCTGTCGTGCGATACCATCATCAATACACCTCCGTAGTTGGTTAAAAATTCTTCCAATACGTTTAAGGTATCGATATCCAGGTCATTGGTAGGCTCATCCAGTATGAGGAAGTTAGGGTTCTTCATCAGGATGCTCATCAATTGCAGGCGTTTCTTTTCACCGCCGCTTAGTTTGGATATAAAACCATACTGCTTGGCAGGAGGGAAGAGGAACAACGTAAGTAATGCGGAAGCCGAAATAGTTTTACCGTCGGCCATGGTAATAAATTCTGCTACGTTTTTTACAATATCAATTACACGCTCATCTTCCTTAAAAGTAATCCCTGCCTGGTGGAAATAGCCTATTACTGTGGTTTCTCCTTTAACTACAGTTCCTTTATCTGGTTGTAAGGCACCGGTAATGATATTTAACAGGGTAGATTTACCGCTGCCATTTTTCCCGGCCAAACCAATTCTGTCGCCTTTTTTAAATATATAACTGAAATTATTGATATAAGTGTTACCGTTGAATGATTTATACAGGTGATCCATTTCCATGATCTTATTACCCTGGCGCGCTGTTTTAACGCTCAGCTCGACTTTGTCACGGATTCCGCCCTTCTTTGTTTTTTCTTCCAGGTCGTAATAAGCATCAATACGTGCTTTAGACTTAGTACCACGTGCCTGGGGCTGGCGGCGCATCCATTCCAGCTCCTTCCTCAAAAGGTTGGAGTTTCTTTGAAATGCTGCTTCGTCTGCCGCTTCACGCTCGGCTTTCTTTTCAAGATAATAGCCGTAGCTGCCATTGTACGGTTGAATTTTGCCCCTATCAATCTCTAATATCTCATTACATACGTTATCCAGGAAATACCTGTCGTGCGTAACCATCAATATGGTTTTGTTGCCTTCGGTCAGTAATTTCTCCAGCCATTCTATCGTATCAATATCCAGGTGGTTGGTAGGCTCATCCAGTATATAAACCTCTGGGTCTTCAATAAGCAGCTTGGCTAAAGCTAAGCGTTTCTTTTGCCCGCCCGATAGGGTAGTGATATGCTGATTGAGATGATGTATATCTAACCTGCCTAAAATAGTTTTGATCTTGTACTCATACTCCCAGGCATCAACCTCGCTCATCTCTTCCATTACCTTTTCAATGGCTTTGGTATTTTCCGGATCGTTCTCCATCAGTTCCTCATACCTGCGGATGAGCTGCTGCTGTACATCATCAGCATGAAATATATAATCGCTGATAGTAACCGCGTTTTTAAAGTTTGGGTCCTGCTCCAGGTAACCCATATTAAGGTCACGGGCTTGCACTACTTTACCTTCGGTAGGCTTTATAGTGCCTCCTAATATTTTTAGAAGGGTAGATTTGCCGGCACCATTAACGCCTACAAGCGCAACCTTACGGCCACGGTTAATACCTATGGTTACATTTTTAAATAACCAGTTGTCATGAAATTGATGGCCAAGGTTCTCGGCAGAAAGATAAGTACTCACGATAGTTGTTTTATTTTATCCGACTCGTATATAAATACACCAGTCGTTTGTTTTTTTGATTGTAGATACATGGCCATGGCAACGGTTGAGGCATCAATGCTGTGGTATTTTTTCCAGCTTCCAAAAAGCAATGGATTTATAACTTTCATTAAGCCGTTTAAAAACTTTTCCATTGGTCGGCTTTCCTGCCTGTCGCCGGCTAAAAAAGATGGCCTGTAAATATGAATAGCGGGGATACCCGTAGCTGTGATATCAGCTTCAGTTTCTCCTTTAGTTTTCGTATAAAAATTAGCACCATTTATATCGGCTCCAATGGAGGATACCAAATGATATTGTTCAAGCCCGTTTTGCTTAGCCAATTGTGCCAGTAATAACGGATAATCATGATCTATCTTACGATAGACAGCTAAATCAGGAGTTTTCTTTTAGTTGATCCTAAACAGCAGAACAAAGCATGGCCGTTCAGCTCGTTTTTATAGGTTTCGGGCTGTTCAAAGTCGATAACAAGCTGTTTTAATTTATGATGCTGTAGTGGTAGTTTTTTCTTACCAGGATCAATACTTCATCATAATAGGCTTGTTCCAATAAAATTTGCAGGAGATGACTGCCAATAAGTCCGCTTGAGCCTGCAATAACAGCTTTTTTTGCCATTACTTATTGATTTTTTGCAAAATTACGCATAATTAAATTGTGGAATAAATATTGTGTGTTTAAACATATAATTATATAGTGACATGAAAACAATATTTTATCCAGAATCAGAACGGGGACATAACGATATAGGCTGGTTAAAGGCCAATTTTTCCTTCAGTTTTGCATCTTATTATAATCCCGAAAAAATGAATTTCGGAGCGCTGCGCGTTTTGAATGATGATATTATTGCTGCGGGCCGCGGTTTTGGAAGCCATCCGCATGATAATATGGAAATTATCACTATTCCTTTAAAAGGAGGGTTACAGCATAAAGATAGTATGGGTAATACCGGGGTAGTGAATGCGGGAGAGGTGCAGGTAATGTCAGCCGGTACCGGTGTATATCATTCAGAGTATAATGCATCGCATAAAGAAGCGGCAAATACGCTGCAGATCTGGCTTTTTCCTAAAGAAAGAAATATCCAGCCCCGTTACGATCAGATGAGTTTTAAAGACCGTTTTAAATTGAATGAGCTCACTACGCTGATCTCGCCGCATAAAAGTGAAGACACCCTTTGGATAAACCAGGATGCCACATTTTCGATGGGCGAGTTTGAGGCAGGGCAAACAATAAATTATGATATTAAAACAAAAGGCAATGGCGCTTACGTTTTTGTGTTGGATGGGGCGGCTAAAATAAACAGCCAGGTTTTAAACAAAAAAGATGCGCTGGGCGTTTATGATACAAGTTCACTTACAATTATAACCGAAGAGCCCTCCCGTTTCCTGGTCATTGATGTACCGATGTCATAATCAGTATTTAGCCTGAATCCATGAAGTGAATATTATTGAAAGTTCAAAAACAATTGAGCGTTGCTTTGTTGTTGTTTACTATAATTTAAGATTCACTGATGGAAGCACAGCAGGAACTAAGCGGATGGAGGAAATGGCTGGAAGGCATGGGCGACTATGTATTGTTCTTCACACGCTTTTTCCGCAATATATTTACCGGCGGCTTTGAATGGTCGGAATTTGTAAGGCAATGCTACGAAATAGGCTACCGGTCTATGATGCTGGTGGGTATCACCTCCTTTATTATGGGTCTGGTGCTTATTTTGCAGCTCAGACCGTCGCTGGTAGATCTTGGCGCCGAAAGCATGTTGCCTAAAACATTGTCGGTAGCCCTTGTACGCGAAATTGGGCCTGTTATTACGGCTATTATCTGTGCCGGCAAAATAGCATCGAGTATTGGGGCCGAGCTGGGCAGTATGAAAGTTACCGAACAGATTGATGCCATGGAAGTATCGGGCGCAAACCCCGTCCAATATCTGGTAGTAACGCGCATACTGGCAACCAGCTTTATGATTCCACTATTAACCGTTATAGGCGACGCCATTGGGCTTTTTGGTGGTTTCCTGGCGCTTAACTTCACCGATAGCATTAGTTTTTCCCTCTATTTCAATAAATGTATAGCCTCGCTCGATTTTTCGGATCTGCTGCCTGCAGTTGCCAAAACGGTGCTTTTTGGGTTTGCGGTTGGTTTTGTGGGATGTTATAAAGGTTATCACTCTGATAAAGGCACTGAAAGTGTAGGCATAGCTGCAAACTCGGCCGTGGTAACTGCTTCGTTGTGGATTTTTATTATTGATGCTATAGCCGTTCAGATCACCAGTTTGTTATTTTATAAATGAGATGAAAGAAACAAACCAACATAATGAAGCCGAAAAGGAACTATCCCCTCAAAAAAAGAAGTGGTGATCCGCGCTAAGGGGATCAAAAAATCCTTTGGCAAAAAGCAGGTGCTTAAGGATATCAGTTTTGACTTAAAAAAGGGTGAAAATATCGTTGTACTGGGGAAATCAGGACAGGGAAAATCGGTTACTATTCAGTGCGTTGTGGGTATGTTACAGCCCGATGGCGGCAGCCTGGAAGTATTTGGTGAAGATATTACCACGATGGACGATGATGAGCTTAAACAGCTTAGGATAAAGATAGGCTTCCTTTTTCAGGGCGGTGCCTTGTATGATTCCATGACGGTTAGGGATAACCTGGAGTTTCCGCTTACCAGGGTGTTGAAGCTAAAAGACCAGAAAGAAATTAATAAAAAGGTTGAAGGTGTATTGGACGCTGTTGGTTTGTTAGATGCGATAGATAAAATGCCGTCCGATTTATCAGGAGGGATGCGGAAAAGGGTAGGCCTTGCCCGTACCCTGATTGTTAACCCCGAAATTATGTTGTACGATGAGCCTACTACGGGGCTTGACCCCATTACATCACGCGAGATCAGTGAACTGATTAACCGGCTGCAACGGAAATATGAAATTTCATCTGTCATTATTACCCACGATATGGAATGCGCCCGCATTACGGCCGACCGGATCCTGGTAATGGATGATGGTAAATATATAGCCGAGGGCTCGTACAAAGAGCTCGAAAAATCAGACAACGAAATGGTCAGATCATTTTTTAACGTATCAGCATGAAAACCACATCATCTCAAAAAATAAAAATAGGCCTGTTCACCTTTTTAGGATTGGCAGTGCTGTTGGTAGCTATTTTTTTAATAGGTAACCAAAAAAGCCTGTTCAATTCTACCTTTCATGTTTATGGCCGGTTTAAAAACGTAAGTGGCCTGCAGGTGGGTAATAATGTACGCTTTGCGGGTATTAATGTGGGAGTGGTACAATCTATTAATATAGTAACCGATAGCTCGGTACGGGTTGACCTTACACTGAATAAAAGCGTTAAAAAGTTTATAAAAAAAGATTCGAAGCTGAGCATAGGCAGTGATGGTTTGATGGGGGATAAGCTGGTAGTAATAGCACCCGGTGGTATTGTTAGCCACGAGGAGATTGAAGACGGCGGCCGTTTAAGTTCGATAAATCCGGTTGACGTAGACAAGATCATTAATAAACTTACCCGCGTGGCCGATAATGCCGAATCGTTAACCGAAAATTTAACCGGCATAGTCGCCAAGATTAATAATGGACAGGGTAGTATTGGCCGTTTGTTGAACAGCGATAAAATGGCGCGTGACCTGGAAGGCACTGTTAAACAGGCCCGTACTACTATCAAAACAGTCCATACTACAACCAACACGCTTAATGAGGACCTTACCGCAGCTCAGCATAACTTTTTGTTGAGAGGTTTCTTTAACAAGAAGAAGAAACGCGAACAGCAAAGACAAGACAGTATTAAGAAAGCGCAGGAACAGATTAAAGAAGATAAAGAAAAGGCAGCCAAAGAAGCCCAAAAGCAAAAGGAGAAAGCAGCTAAGGATGCTGCTGATAAGCAGAAGGATAATAATTAAGTTATTGATAATAAGGTAATTAAATTAAAATTGTCATCGAGATAGCGTGATGCGGATGTCATTTGTTTAGTTCATCCGCCGCCACCACCTATGCCATTTAGATGATAAATACCATCCTTACCAAAAGCAAAATAAATATTTAATTTATGCCCGTAATTGCACCAATGTGCCACGTGGAACCTTTTCGGCGGTCTATAGCCGCGCCGGCGATATAAACCGGGGGAGGTAGTTGTATGTAACATTTAATTAACTGTAATATAGATATTTATATTAATTCAGCACCGAACGACGACGATTTTTAAATAATTAAAAAGAAATTTTCAAGCCCCCAAATGCCCTAAAGCCATTTCTGTACGCCCCGTTCATCTGCGTTTTATCCACCTCGCCACTATTGAGATAAAGTTCATCGGTACCATTACCTGTTTGCCAGTGCAGATATCCACCACCGGCCTGAATGGCTATGTGATTTGTGATTGAATAAGCCAATGAGCCGTTCATATTTAACCCATACCCGTTGGCATGGTGCCGGTAGCTAACCGGGTGTTGAAAAGTGGTAATGAGGTTCCAGTTGCCCCAGGCATTATAACCTACCTGGTTGTAGGTGATATCGGCATTAACTTTCAGCTTTTCAGTAAGTTTTAAAGATGCAATGGCTTTAATGAATACGCCTTTCCATTTAGTTTGGTAGCTGCTGTTCAAGTTCGGAAAGCGGTTACCGATACCATATAAATAAAGGGACTGCCGATTATAGCTGTATCCTGCATAAGGACTAAATCTAAATAGCTCATTATCAATTAGCTTGTACCCGACACCAAGCGCCAGGCTCTGTGTATTCCCTTTGCCAGCATCAAATGTTTCATTATAGGTATTACCGGTACGGTTATCAGTGCTATAGTCCGAATCATTTACCGAACCCGAGGTGATAAATTGCCGGGCGTAATCTGAATAAATGTTAAATCGTTGATATACATTATATTGTAATGAAGCTCCAACACTTTGCCCGCTCAGCTTTGTCCATTTCAGTTCTGAAAAAACATTGGGGCTTTGACCATTGCTATTGCCAGCTATCGACCAGTGAAAATTCTCGCGCTGATAGCCATCGGTAAGATTAAACTCCAATTTGCTCCCGGCCGACTGAGCATATAACTTATGCAAGCCTATTATTAACCACAGAAAGCAAAAGCCGGTGAATTTTTTCATGGCAGGTTTATATAGCAAGTAAGCCTGCCCTTTTAAAAAGAGCAGGCTAAATATATCATTTTAAATTATTGATTTACACCGAAAGCCTCCCAGCCCGATGCTGTTGCACGGTTACACGTCATGGGCTGTGTGCCGTTTTCGCTGGAAATAAACTTGCCGTTGTTGCCCCTGAAAGTAATTTTACCATCGGTGGTAGGCACCCAGTCAAATTTTTCCCAATCGCCTATGGTAGTGCGGTTACAGGTAATGGCTTGTGTACCGTTTTCGCTTGATACGTATTTACCCATCGCCTGAAGAGCTACCTTACCGCCCCCGGCATCAACTACAGTAAATTGCTCCCATGCTGATGCAGTGGCGCGGTTACAATTCATGGGTTGTGTGCCATTTTCGCTGCTAACATATTGGTTATTAAAACCTTTTAAAGTGATAGTTTGACCAATAGGAGGGTTTGTGCTGCTGCCCGACAGGTCATAAACCCGTACATAATCAACCACCATGTTGCAAGGCAATGCACTATCATTGATGGTATTACCCGGCAAATCTCCGCCTATGGCGAGGTTAAGGATAATAAAGAACGGATTATGAAATGCGCCGGTATTGTTGATATTATTGGCAATATTACCGGTTACATACAGCGTATTATCCACATACCAGCGGATAGAATTGGTATCCCACTCAACCGCGTAGGTATGGAAACCTGTTGGCGTGGTGGTAGTGCTGCCTCCATATTGTACGTGGCCGCCGTTGTTGTACCAGTGCATAGTGCCTAAAATAGTACTGGAGGTGTTTACCTGCTCCATGATATCTATTTCGCCGCATTGTGGCCAGCCTACGGTTCCGATGTTTGCGCCCAGCATCCAAAATGCCGGCCATGTACCTTGTACCGCCGGCAGCTTAATACTTGCCTCAATACGACCATAGGTAGGCTGGAATTTGCCTGCTGTAGTCAATTTGGCTGATGTATAGGGCTGGCCTCCAACGGATTGCTTGCGGGCAGTAATGGTAAGGAAACCGCCTGATACCGTGGCGTTTGCCGACTGGTAATATTCTTTTTCGTTATTGACATTGGGGTTGCCGTTATCAATGTTCCAGTTGTTGGTGTTAACGCCGGTGCCGTTAAACTCATCGCTCCATACCAGTGTGCCTGCCCTTGGCGTGGTTGTTGATCCTGCCGTTTCATCGGCTGTTTTAATGGTAGGTGAGGTTTTGTTCAGGTCCTTGCTGCAGGACGAAATTAAAAGCATTAATGCCGATGCAGTAGCGGCACTCTTCGCAAAATTTAAAAGTTGTTTCATAATGATAGTATTGGTAAATAATTGATTGGTTTCGTAAGTAATTATTGGTTTACACCAAAAGCTTCCCAACCTGATGCTGTTGCACGGGTACAGGTCATGGGTTGTGTACCGTTCTCGCTGGATATAAATTTGCCGTTATTGCCGCGGAGGGTAACCTTGCCATCGGTTGTGGGGATCCAGTCAAATTTTTCCCAGTCGCCAAAGGTTGTGCGGTTGCAGGTTATGGCCTGTGTACCGTTTTCTGACGATACGTATTTATTCATGGCCATCAAGGCTATTTTGCCCCCACCGGCATCAACCACTGTAAATTGTTCCCATGCTGAGGCGGTAGACCGGTTGCAATTCATGGCCTGCGTGCCGTTTTCGCTGCTTACGTACAGGTTATTAAAGCCTTTAAAAGTGATGATTGAACCTATGGGCGGGCCTGATGCTGAACTTTGGGTGCCGGTCCATTTAAAGGTTGCTACAGCGCCCGCGGCTAAAGTGTAAGTAAAAGATTCCGCACCCCATTTAACTTTAAAGCTTACGCTTGATGAACCATTGTTAAGCGCGATGAGTACCTTGCTGCCATCGGAATTTTTGAAGGCCACGGTTTGGATACTGCCTGATAAATTGGAAGAAATCCGCACAGCTCCGGGCCGTACAAAACGCGATGCGTGACCAATAATGTAATAACCAACATTACGGGTGATAGAAGTACCGCTAATAGTGATACCACCCAAACAGGTACTGCAACCACCCGGTGTATGCGGATTGTTGTTTGGGTCGGAGGCCAGGTTCCACTCTAAAACATTGCGGCTCCAGTTGCGGGTAGCGCCAATAATGAGTGTATTAATATGCCATGACAAATCGCCGCCAAAATTGCTTGGTGCGCCAACCCATTGCTCGGTGAAATAAACGTTTTTGTTGGGATAGGAGTTGTGTACATCAGTCAGGGCGCTGATATTGCCCGCATACAGGTGAAAAGCTGAACCGTCAACATAAGGATTTGCGCCGCCATCAGCTAACACGGTTTCGGGATAATCAATCCTGTCGGTATTGTGGTCATAGGCAATGATTTTGGTTTGAAAGCCTGCCGCCCTGATTTGCGGGCCGAGGTTGTTTTTAATAAAATTGGCCTGCTCATCCGGCTGCATTACCATACTTGGGTTGTTGTATGGGTTAAGCGGTTCATTTTGAGGGGTAATGGCATCAATGGTAATCCCCTGTGCCTGCATGGCCTGCAGGTATTTTACAAAATAGCGGGCATAGGCGTCATAATAACCTGCTGCTGTATTGAGGCTGCCGCCGGTATAGCCGTTATTGCCCGTGGTGTTTACCTTCATCCAGGTAGGGGCTGTCCATGGAGTGGCTATAATTTTAATAGACGGATTTATGGCTATGATCTTTTTCAGGATCGGTAGCAGGTCCTGGTTTTCGGCGCTGATACTGAAGTTGTTCATGTTAAAATCGCCGGCCGTTTGGTTGTAGGTGAAATCGCTTGAGCTAAGATCGGAGGCACCGATGCTGATCCGGATATAGCTGATCCCGATCTGGCCGTTAGCCGTGCCGAAAAGCTCGTTAAGCACATTGGTTTGGTTGGCGCCAAGGCCGTTAAGTAGTCCGGCACTGCCCCCGGTTAAAGTAAAGCCGAAACCGTCTATTCCCTGGTAGGTTTGGTTTTCGTCTACTGTAATGGTTGTTGCATTAGTGCCGGCATCGGCAGCGAAATTGAAACTGGCTTGTGCCTGTAAAAGCTTTGACTGATCGGCTGTGGTAACCCAGGCATTCACTACTTCGTTAGCGGCCCGTGCTACGGTGCCGATTGTTTTTTGATTGGGTGCTTCGTTGTTGTTCACATTCTTTTTACAAGAGTAAAAAGCAGCGGTGGAGAGCAGGGTGAGGACTGCGAACCGCTTTAATTGGTAATTGATTTTCATTGAGTTGTTTATTTAGTTGATTGATATTCAAAAAAATATCACATAAGCTCCCTATGCAACAATTCAATATTTGTAACAATATTTAACTGTTGCTTAAGAATATCAAAGCATTGGTCAGGGTAAATACGCCCGACCGTTACTGTTTCACATGAAGCAGGTTTATGCGTAGCTTAAAATTGGCATTACAAATCTACAGTAATTTAAACGGATCAATCAAGAAAAATGTTCATAATTAATTGATTTATAGTATATTATGTTTAATTTAATACGCTTGCATCACAGTGTTTAAAAGGACAAAAATTAGTTTAAATGGCCTGTGCAACGTTTCTGTTGCGATGAATTTTTTTGGTGATACGCTTATTTCGCAATTAATTTTAAGGAAAAAATAGAGGAGGGTAGCCCCGGGCTATATATGCGCGTATATATTTAGACACGAATAGATTTAAAACGATGATATTATCGTTTTGTGAATGTTATTTATGTGCCTATTAAAATAAAAACTATGGGCCTTAATATAGGCTAAAAGCGAAGGCGCTTTACGGCAGCGAGCACTATATATGCGCGGATATATTTAGATTGAATTAATCTGTAAACTTTTTTAGTACGGTACCAGGTGTGGAGGGATTGGCATTCTGAGTGATTAATCCATGGACTCTGAAGGTGAAATGACAAAAGAGGGGCTGTCAGTCTGAGCTTGTCGAAGACTCGCGCGCAGAGGCCTACCCACCATGCTTCGACGGGCTACCCATTTTTTAATTATGTTATGGGTAGCTCAACGCGGCAATCGCATACGATACAGGACGAATATGCTTCCGTGCGATTGCCGCGCTGCGCAATGACATCTTGTTTACTGTCTCCTACGGCATCTTATCTTTCAATTCTTTTTCCTTTTCCCGTTCTTCATCCTTCAGCCGCCGTTTTTCCTGCCGTACGTCTTTTCGTGTCCGGCCGCCGGTGGTATCAACAGCGTCAATCTTGAGTTTATATTCAGCTTTAAGTGCTTCTATCTGGGCTTTGATCTGCTCTTTTATCGTTTGTTCTTTTTGTTTCAATTTTTCCTCGGCCTTTTCTTCGGTGGTATCTTTTTTACCAAAAAGGCGCTGGAAAAAGTTAGGCCTTTTTACAGGCTCTTCAACAACTGGCAAAATACCATCGTCATCTGCTCCGCCTTGTTTCATAAGGCTATCAGCAGTAGCAGTATCAACAGGGGCAATCTGCCGGCGCAGACCTTCCCTTAACCGCACTTCGTAAAATCCATAAGCATTGGTATCCCGGGCGGTATATCCCTTCATCGCCATCAGTTTACCAATCAGGTTAAAGTATCCATGCAGTCCCGGTCGTAAGGTACCGTCAGGCTGAAAGGCGTATAAACCGCCTTTAGGGTAGGGGACAATGCTGGCCAGGTAAATACTTTCTCCCAAACTAAGCTCAGACGGCGATTTGCCAAAGTAATAATGCGAAGCCTCGCCAATACCGTAAATATTACGGCCCCATTCAATAATGTTAAAGTAAACTTCCAGCATCCTGTCTTTGGTCATGATGCGGTTATTTTCAATAAGCCATACAATCAGGATCTCCTCTATTTTGCGCGACAGGGTTTTCTCCCGGCTCAGGTAGGCGTTTTTAACCAACTGCTGCGATATGCCGCTGCCGCCGCGTTTGTATTTTTTTGTTTTAAAATCGGTAGCTATTGATTTACGGATGGCCTCCATTACAAAGCCATGATTGGTGTAAAAAGATGGATCTTCGGCCGTCATTACCGCGTTTCTCAAATTAGGTGAGATTTGCTGCAGCGGCGTAAACTCCGGGTTTTCGGGGCCTATCAGGTGTGGGGCCATTGGTTTGCCCTTTTCATACGGTGTATATACAAAGGGGCTGTTAAGCTTGGTTAAATCGGTGCGTCCAAATTTCAGGATCCGGAAGTTATCTTTATCCATGCCCGAATCAAATATCAAATCATCGGGTTTTGATGAATCCATGTAAAAATTCATGTGATAATTCAGCTTGCCCGCAACCTGGATGCCGTCAAGGGCGTCAAACATCCCCGTAGGAAACGAATCGAAAATATCGGCCGCATTAAGCCAGCCGGTATTGAGCTTCAGCTCATAAATTTTTACCGGGTTAAGCGTATACTTAATGTATGGGTGCGCCGTTAATTTTTTAATATGGATAAGCGAAGTACTATCGATGGATATGTAATTAGTGCCTACTTTAACATCGGCATCAATAGCAGCCGCCGGCAACACAATATCAGTAGATGAAATGCCCGGATGGCGAATAAGCAGGTTTTTAACCGACCATGAACCCGAGATCCTGGTTTCACCGCTGCTGTGGTCTTCCTCGGTTAGTTTTGTTTGCAGTGTATCAAAATTAAGCTTCAGGTTAAATTTCTTTTCAATGATAGGCAGCTCTACTTTTTTGCCATCGGCATAAAGCATTACGTCGATATCCTTATCCGAAGGGTGCATTTTGCCGGCGAAATGCCAGGTGGCTTCCCCGTCATTAACCTTTATGGTTGAGCTCAGTTGCCCGTCTTTGATCAGTGCTGTTTGCGCTAAAAGTTTAAGTTGATCGCTGTCGCTCTTAAAACTGATCCTGAAATTATGGAGCGATAAGTTATCCGGGATCTTATAAAGCAGCTGGTTGATCAGGTTATCGGCAAGATGGCTCAAATCGGCTTTGGTATCGGTGGCTGTTGAGTCCTTTTTCTTTTTGAAAAGAAAATCGAAATTCTTGACCCCGTTTTTATTAACAAGGCTAATGAAGCCATCCTGCAATACCACATCTGATAGTTTTACCTCACCAAGCACCAGCGGCATTATCCGTACACTTACCACAAAATTTTTGATGTTCAGTAAGCTATCGCGGCCATCCGGTACGATGCTGATATCCGAGAATGAAACGGTGCTGAGGCCGGTAAACTTAGCCGATCCTATTTTTACATCTAAATTATAATCCCTCTTTGCTTTTAATTTAGCTTTGTCAATGGCTTTTTCGAGCAGGGCTCCACGTTTTGAGTAGGCAACATATCCGCCGATAAGCAGAATAAGAATTAAGGGAACGAGAATGTATGCGGCTATGCGTATATATTTAGGATTAAGGCGCTTCATTTGTTAATTTTATCCAAAACTAAACTAAATCTTATCCCCTGCAAACGGTTGTTTTTGCAAATTGTTTCCTGATAAACTTAATCAACCACCTGTTTTCATAAATTTGCCTCATATTATGACAATTACTAAAGAACAAGTTTTACAGGCACTGGGCAACGTTGAAGAACCGGATCTGAAAAAAGACCTGGTAACGCTTAACATGATCCAGGATATTCATATTGATGGCAACAACGTTAGCTTCTCGGTGATATTGACTACGCCGGCCTGCCCGCTTAAAGCCATGATTGAGAATGCCTGCCGTAATGCTATCCTGCATTTTGTAAGCAAAGAGGCCGTTATCAATATCAACATGACCTCGCGTGTAACTACTCAAAAAAATACCGGGGTTCCGGGTGTAAAAAATATCATTGCCGTAGCTTCGGGCAAGGGTGGTGTTGGTAAATCAACGGTTGCGGCAAACCTTGCTTTGGGTCTGGCGAAATCTGGCGCAAAGGTGGGAATGATCGATGCCGATATTTACGGTCCATCGGTACCCATTATGTTTGGCCTGGAGGGTGCCCGCCCAATGGCCAGCCAGGTTGATGGCAAAACCCGAATTGAGCCGATTGAAAAATACGGCATCAAATTACTGTCTATCGGTTTCTTTACCGATCCTAATCAGCCGGTGCCATGGCGTGGGCCAATGGTATCTACCGCTGTAAAACAACTGTTCAATGATGCCGACTGGGGCGAGCTGGATTACCTGGTGATCGACCTGCCGCCGGGTACAGGCGATATTCACATCACGGTAACGCAAAGCTTCCCGGTAACGGGCGCTGTAATTGTTACCACGCCGCAAAATGTAGCCCTGGCCGATGCTAAAAAAGGTATTGGTATGTTTATGATGCCGGCTATTAATGTGCCTATACTGGGGGTGGTTGAAAACATGTCATACTTTACACCTGCCGAACTGCCCGAAAACAAGTATTACATATTTGGTAAAGGCGGTGGACAAAAACTGGCGGCACAGCTTGATGTTCCGTTCCTGGGCGAAATCCCGCTGATTAAAGGCATCAGTGATTCGGGCGATGCCGGTAAGCCAACGGTGCTTGAAGAAGACGGCCCAATGACCGCTGCTTTTGTGAAAATGGCCGAGCGTGTTGCCCAGCAGGTGGCCATATCAAATGCCAAAGCATTGAGTGCAGAAAATATTGTAAATAATTAATAACTTTACATAACGTTATAAATTAATAAAAATGAGTTTATTAAATCAGGTTGAAGCAGCTTTAGATACTATCCGTCCGTATTTGGAGGCTGATGGGGGGAATGTTTCTGTTGAGGAGATAACTCCTGAAAATGTCGTTAAATTAAAGCTGTTGGGTTCATGCGGATCATGCCCAATGAGTATCATGACCCTTAAAGCAGGTATTGAGCAGGCTATTAAAAAAGCTGTGCCCGAAATTACCGCCATTGAGGCCATAAACCTAACGGACATTGATGACCCCAATGCCGTGCTTCCCGAAAATTTAAGGTAGTTGTTAAGATTTGTTAAATCCCCGGTTCAATTGGGGGATATGACTTATTTTTGATGAAGTTTAAAAACTATTTTGACCCTCGCAGCGTAATATATGTTGAGCTAAGTAGTTAATGGTTTTATGAAATATTTATTTGGTTTACTGCTGTTATTTGTTTCAATGGGCGCTTTTGCACAAAGCAAAGATCGCCCCGTTGTGCAATTTACCGGTATTACACATAATGCCGATAGCGTAAAGATCACTATCCCTTATGTAACCATTACCAATACTTCGGCACATAATATTATTAACGTATCAAACTATAAGGGATACTTTTCATTTGTTGTACATGAGCGCGATACCCTTCGCTTCACCTGCGTTGGCTATGCCCCGGTTACCGTGGTTATCCCGTCCAATCTGCCAAATGAAAGTTATACTACCCAGGTATCCCTGAAAGCTCAGATCATCAACCTGCCTACATTTCACGTGTTTCCATGGGCAACTACAGATGAGTTTAAAAAAGATTTCCTGGCTATAAAACTTGCTGATGACGATTTGGAGATTGCCCGCAAAAACATCAGCAAAGCAACCCTATCGGCCTTGTATAACACTTTGCCCCGCGATGCCCAGGAAATACAATCGGCCAATGCGCAGGCTATGCACACCAGCATCCTGAATTCGCACTCGCTTACACCCAATCCGCTGTTAAACCCGTTGGCATGGGGTAGCCTCATTAAGTCGATATCTGACGGAGATAAGAGTAGTAAGTAATCAAGATTTAAACGTTACCACCCGGCTGGAGCTAAGCGGCGGCGGAATTATTCCATGACATAAAGCTCCTTTTGGTAATTATTGAGCGGGATAAAAATGATTCTTTATTTCATTCACAAAACTTTCGGCCACAGCTTTATTAATCATCGCTATTGCTTGTTTGCTTGAATAATTCCCGGTTAAAGAAACATGCCCCATGGTAGTAAGCTGCACCGGAGCTTTAGATTGTATATCATTCAGATTACCTACGGCGGTATAATCAATTGATTTATAAAAAGGTACCCATAAGGGTCCCGTTTCTAACGAATTGACGTTGATGATAATGGGTGCTGCTTTATTAATTTCTTTATAAAGTGTATCCTTTTTAAATAACACAATTACGGATAAATCGCCTTTGCTCCCTTTTGCTGATATTGCCGAATCTTTTCTAAATCCCTCCGGCCAATTAGCCATAACACTGTAGCTTCCTTCGGTCTTATTATAACTAAACGTCGTATTCTTGAATATGACAATGATCAAAAGGAATCCAATTGCTATAAAAATGTTTTTTTACGAGATTGCATAGTAGATACGGTTTAAGTAAAAAGGGGTATCCCTTATAACTCATAGGATGGTTTGAAATAGAATTTGTTACAGGATCCTGTAGTATAATCTGAATAAAATCAGCACAAGCAATACCTGGATGATCAGAACAATTTAATCTGATATATCAAACCAATCCCTCAAAATCCATCACCTCGCCCTCAAACATTTCCAACTCCTGCAAATTATGACTTACAATAATAGTAGTGATACCCATTTGCTTAATTAAATATCTAAGCTCAGCTATCAGGCTTGTTTTTACTTTATTATCCAGTGCCGAAAATGGCTCATCCATTAAAAGCAATTTAGGTTTAATAGCCAGGGCCCTCAAAATGGCCAGTCGTTGTTGCTGTCCTCCTGAAAGATGATTTGGTTTGTGATTAGTAAACTTATCCAATTGACCTAACGACAATAACTGCTTTATCCAATCTGTATCATTTGTGGCATATTCCAGGTGTTGTTTTGCGGTCATGTTCGGAAACAGGCCATAGTTTTGAAACACAAAACCAACATTTCTTTTTGAGGAGACAGGTTGATTTTTTCCCTCGAATCAAACCAGGTAACACCATTAGCCATGATCACCCCATTTTCAGGTGTCCCCAATCCGGCTATCATTTTTAATAAAGTGGTTTTTCCTGAACCGGACGGCCCTAAAATTTTTATGATACTTCCTGTATTAAATTGCCGGTTTATTTTCAGCAATTGTCCGCCATGATAGGCTTTCAGTTTTATTTCAATATCAATGCTGATCATGCTATGGGGCCTTTCGCCTGGTATTTATTGAATATAAAAACAGCTATCACCAAAATGAACGTAATGGAGAATAAAATCAACGAATAATTATTGGCCGAGGCATAGTCCATCTTCTCTACCGAATCATATACCGCAATAGAAGCTACACGGGTAACACCGGGGATATTGCCGCCAATCATCAGCACAACACCAAACTCGCCCAGCGTATGGGCAAAGGTTAAAACCGCGGCGGTTAATAATGATGGTTTGATGTTGGGCAGCAGTACATACCTGAACGTTTGCCATTCGGTTTTTCCCAATGTGTATGACGCTTCGGCTAATGAAACCGGCAATTGCTGCAGAGCAGATTTTACCGGCCCCACCATAAAAGGCATACTATAAATTACCGAAGCCAGGATCAGCCCCGGAAAGGAAAAAACCAGTTGTACATCAAAAGTATCATGCAGCCATTTCCCTAAACCATGCTGCGGACTAAAAGCCAGCAGCAGATAAAAGCCCAGTACCGATGGCGGCAATACCAAAGGCATAGTAATAATTGCTTCGGCAATGATCTTGATAAAAGATCGCCCCCTTGAAAGCCACCAGGCAAATGGCAGCCCGATAAGCAGTAGCAAAAGCGTGGTGATGCCTGCTAATTTTAATGTGAGCCATATGGGCGATAGGTCCATCGATAAAAATACAAATTATTGTACCCTATAACCATACGCTTTAAAAATACTTTTAGCCGCCGGGCTTAAAATGTACCGGTAAAATTTTCCGGCCGCAGGATTAACCGCTCCGTGTTTCAGGATCACGATGCCCTGCAGTATGGGGTCGTAGGTTTTGGGATCGACGACCATATAAAACAGCGGTGTTTTATTTCTCAGTTCCTTTACCAGCGATTGGGTAGTGAAACCGATATCGGCCACGCCTGTGGTAATGTAAGTATTTACCTGCGATATGCTTTCTCCATAAACGGCCTTCGATTTGGCATCATCCAAAATCCCCTTATCCCTGAGCGATTGCTCGGCGGCTCTACCATAAGGCGCTATAGCCGGGTTTGCTATGGCGATTTTTTTATCCTTGCCGAAAGCAGCAGGCGTTCCCAGTTTTCAAAACCAATGTTTTGCGTACTGCAAATGATCAGGCTGCCCGAGGCATACACTACCGGTTTTTCCTTTGCAAAACCATTTTTAAACAGCATTTCGGGAAAAGTCATATCTGCCGATAAAAACACATCAAACGGCGCGCCGTTGCTGATCTGAGCTACCAGCTTACCCGATGAACCGATAACGACATCAATAGTAATTCCTGTTTTTTGCTTAAAATCTTTTTGTAAAACCGCCATTACCGGCTGCAGGTTAGCAGCGGCCGCCACCCGGATATTTTGGGCGTTTACGGTTAAGCTTGCTGTAAATAGCAGGGCGAATAAAAAAAGAATGCTTTTTTAAGCCCGGCATTGTAATGTTCGCTTTGCATCTGTTTTATAGTTTTTAGCTTGCAGGCAACAGTTTTCGTTTTGGTAATGAAGCACATCGTGATTTTTAAGAAGCGATATTTTAATGCCCTAACACTACAAATATACGCTTGTTATAACCAATAGCGGTTCATATATTAGTCATGTTAAGTTATCTGATAAATCAAATTTTAACAATGATAAAACGGTCAGGCGCCGTGCGCACCGGCTTTAAAGATACGCCTGAAGAGAAATGCCATTGTTGTTTTTTAGGCGTAGCCCTTTAATATGAAATAGATGGAAAAACCGCTTCGAACACTTTAGTAAATGGGCTTATCACTATTTATGCATAGTAAATCCCGGATATTAACAACAAATAGCTAAAAATTAACATTTTAAATAACTGTTTAATGTACTTTTAATAGGAATAGAAAAATAAAAATATTATAATTGTATCCGGCCTGACGCTAACCAAACAACCATTTTTTTCGCGCCTGTAGTGAAACCACCATTACAGGTGCGGAATACATCCATTTCCCAAGCCTATGTTTAAACTTTTACTGAGATCTTTTATCGGTATTATATTGTTTTGCTTATGCTTTTCAACAGGCATAGCTCAAACCACGGTTCAAATAAACGACAAAGTAAACCAGCACATTTTTGAATATAAGCAGATAGTTTATTTTGAGGACACAACCGGAAAACTCGGCCTCGATGATACTCGCGATGCTTACTTAGCAGGCAAATTCGCAGTTAACCATGAACCTACCCCGGTTACCCATCACAACAATTCGGCTTACTGGTACCGCATAAAAATTGGCAAGGCCAATGCCACCAGCAACAACTGGATCCTGGAGTTTTTTGATCAAACTATCGACAGTATTACCGTTTATTCGCCCGTTAAAAATACTTACAGGGCAACGTCGCTTGGCAGTAGCCGTCCTTTTGCCGCGCGCTTTTACAAACACAAAAACTTTAGCTTTAATATCAACAGCAGCCAGGGGCCCGATGATGTTTATTATATCCGCATCCGTTCGGGGCATTCGGTTAATGTGATCATGGTATTGCGTACGGTAAGCCGCTTTATTGGTTACGCGCTCGACGAATATTTTTTCTTTGGTGTTTTTTACGGTATGATCCTGGTTTTTGGCCTGTACAATTTCATGATGTTCATAGCCATGCGCCAGGTACAGTACTTGTATTACATCATTTATAACTTAAGTATTGGCCTTTATGAAATGTGTGCCGATGGCATAGCTTACCAGTACATCTGGCCAAACTATCCGGGCTGGAACAATTACGCGTATGGTATCGCCCTGTTTTCGGCCAGTATTTTTGCAATCCTTTTTGCCCAAAAGCTGCTCAATTTAAAAGTTAATGCCCCGCGATTAAATAAAGTGATCAAGTGGGTGATCATTTTCAGGTGCATTTATTTCCTGGCTTGCATTGCCATTAATATGGCCTGGTTTAACTACAAGATTATCGAGTTTTTGCCGCTGTGCATTTCTTTTTATGCGGGCTGTTATGTATTGATAAAAGGGTACAAACCGGCGCGGTTCTTTGTTATCGGATATACGTTTTTACTTACCGGCTTTGTGATTAAAAGCTGTATAGCACTAAATATTTGGTGGCTGCCCGTTACCGAGTTTGATTACTACAGCCTTAGTATTTGTTTTATTATGGAGATGCTGTTCATCTCTTTTGCTATAGGAGATAAAGTGCGGATCCTTAAAAAGGAAAAGGATGTTGCCCAGCAGGATATTATAGCCCAGATGAAGCAAAACGAAGAGCTGAAAGATATCCTGAACCGCAGCCTTGAAGCCCAGGTGCAGGAACGCACCCGCGAGCTGGTTGAAAAGTCATCAATGATAGCGGAACAAAATGAGGAGCTAAAATCAGTTAATGAGCTGCTGCAACAACAGGCCGAAGAGATCTCGCGCATGAATGTGCTCCTCGAAAAAGACAACATTATCCTGCATAATGATATTGAAAAAGTAACACACGATAGGGTAATGCTCACCGAAGTTGACTTTGAAGAGTTTAGCCGTATTTATCCCGACAGGGAAACCTGCTTCAAATTCCTGTCCGATCTGAAATGGGAGCATGGTTACGCCTGCCGCAAATGCAGCAATACGCATTACGGCAGCGGGCATCTGCCTTACAGCCGCCGGTGTTCAAAATGTGGTTATGAAGAGTCGGTAATAGCTTACACCATATTGCAAAACACCCGGATCCCTATCAATAAAGCTTTTTATATGATCTTCCTGATGTATTCAACCAAGGGTAAGATCTCGTCACATAAACTTTCCGAAATTCTTTCCATCCGCCAAAGCACCTGTTGGGCTTACAGCTCGCGCATTAAAAAAGTAATGGAGCAGCGTAAAAAAGAGATCAAAAACGCGGGGAATAAAGGGTGGAGTAAATTAGTGATCGACATGACTGCTTAGCAATCATGATCTTTGAACCCAATCGGGTCTTCTTTCCATTAATCATGACCTACGAACCATGATCTATGAACCCGACGAAGACTTCCTGATAAACAGTTTTGATTTCAATACATGTTGCTTTTTAGGGGCCAGGCCGTTGTTTTCCAGCACATCGAACAATAAAGTTGCAGCCTTTACGCCCATTTCGTAAGCGGGTTGCGTTATGGTTGAAAGAGGGGGGAAAGGAGCGGGGCTACCCTGAGGCTTGAAAAGCTAATCACTTTCAGATCGTTAGGTATCGAAATGCCAAGGTCATTACAAACGTAGTAGGTGGCAAAGGCCAAACGTTCAACCGAACTGAAAATACCATCAGGCTTGATTACCTGTAAGGCCTTTTTCAAAATCTTATAATTTTCCTTTTCATCGTTGCTGCAATCAATAACAAGGGTATCATCAAACACGATCTTGTGCTTAGCTAATGCATCCATATAGCCCTGCATTCGCACCTTACCTATCGAAATACTTTTGTTAACCACCAGGTAAGCTATCTTTTTGCACCCGGTTTTAATAAGGTGTTCGGTTGCTGCAAAACTGGCGTCATAGTCGTTAGTAGTTACTTTGGCGGCCTCAATATCCTCGTAAACGCGGTCGAAAAAAACAACAGGCACATGTTTTTTTCCAGTTGACGCAGATAGTTGTGGTCGCTGGCTTCGCCGGATACCGACATGATAATGCCATCGGCTTTGCCATTGTTAAGGTAATTTACAAACGATACTTCCTTTTCAAAAACGTCGTCGGTGCGGTAAAGTAAAATGTAGAACCCTTTTTTACGGGCAACCTCTTCAATGCCATTGATAGCCTGCGAAAAAAAGTCATTAGCTATTTCGGGAACAATAACAGCCAGGGTGTTGGTCTTTTTATCGCGGAGGTTACTGGCATAATGGTTGGGCAAATAGTTATGTTGTTTGGCGTAGGCTAAAATCCGCTCTTTAGTGTCTTTATTAATATCAGTGTTTCCATTAAAGGCCCTCGAGATGGTTGATGTGGAGATATTGAGTTCCTTTGCCAGTTTTTTGATATTGATATTGTCCATTTTCGCTCGCTAAATCTATTTCCTATAGGCCAAATGTAATAAAACAGATCAATTGTGTTTAAACATTAAGGCTATAATTGTCAAAATATCATTACAAAACAGGGCTCTATCAGGAATGGCCCCCGGACTGGACGGCAAGTAGTTAACTGTAAGTTAATCAGTGGCATGCGGTTTGCATAATATTAGTACAGAAAGCAGGGCAGGGTTTATGGCAAAACGAATTTTGATAGTTGATGATAACGAGCTGATGATAGAGGTAATGACCTACATCTTGCTGGGCAAAGGTTACGAAGTGGCCTCATCAACCCATGCCCATGAAATTTTTAGAACGATAAAAGCATGCCACCCCGACCTGGTGATTCTGGATATTGTTAATAAAAGCATGGATGGCCGCGAGCTGTGCCGGCTCATTAAATTGAACCGGGCCACTGAAAATCTCCGTGTAATTGTTTGTTCAGAAAACGAAGAAACCGAAGCACAGGAACCGCAAAAAGGGGCGCCGGATGATGTTTTGCACAAGCCATTTGGCATGAACAGCCTGATCCATAAGGTTCAGTTACTGCTGGCGGCCTGATTAATTGTGTAAAATAATGATCTGTAAATTAGCCTGTTAAATTAGAATTTAGGGTTGTCAGCCACCCTGTTGTTGCTTTTGTAACATGGGATACGTATGTTTACCGTAGAGAAGATAAAGATGGGATTGCCACTAAGAATAACTTTTAACGATACCGACCATGTGTATCAAATTAATACCTCGCCAATTACCCCAACCACCAGCGAACTTGAGATCCTGTTAAATGGCGAGAAAATAATCCTTCAAAAAGACGCCCGCCGTGTATGGGTACAAAAAGGCGAAGGCCCGGTAATTGACCCCGAATTTGCGCAAGCTTTGGGACGCTCGGTTGCCTTGCGGTTTAGGATGTAGGAGCTTAATAATTTCTTATTAAAGTTGTCATTTCGACAGAACAGACGGGGAATTGTAATGGGAGAGAGGAGAAATCCTATACACCCTGCTTGCAAACTTTTATAGCGAACTTTCACAGCGTATAAGATTTCTCTTTCGCCCCGGTGCTCATGCCTCTTCCGCTCAATCGAAATGACACCCTGTTGAAGGTCTCTTACATTAACCCCAGCATCACTAAACCCATTACAATCATCAATCCATCTTCAATAATGGTAACTGTGCTCATGGGCAAATTAAATACCGCGCCAAGACATGCACAACGGATCTGCCTTTTGCTGAAAACACTTTGCAGCACACCAATCAGGCTTATGCTCATTAACGCAACCATAATGGCGTTAACCGTTACCGGCGCAATATTAAGCGCAAAGGCAAGACCTAAGCCCAGTTCAACAAAAACATACACGTAACCCCATCCGCGCCAGCGTTTGGCCACCACATCATACATGGCATAGCTATCGGCAAAGCCCGCGAGATCCAGCAGTTTAAAAAAGGAAAATACCAGGAAAAAGCCGCTCATGAAAACGCGCATGACCGTAAAGATGTTAAATCCGCCTGTATGGCTTCCGGCAATTATTGCTGCTGCTAAAATATAACCAAAAATGAGCAGGATCGGCTTGTAGGTTTGCAGCCAGGTGCGGTTTTCAGCAGCATCTGTCGTACTCATATGGTGATGATGTGCCTCTGCTTCGCTAAGCTGGTATTTAGGATAAGCGGCAAGAGCTTGTTGAAGGTCGCCTGTTGATACGTGCTTTTTCATCGTGATGTCGGCAGTACCTTCGGCTAATGAGATCTCAACTTTTTCGATGTTGGGAACCTGCTGTAACAGGCCTTGCACTTTAGCCAGGCAACCGCTGCAGGTCATGCCGGTGATATTATATGTATGTGTCATGATAATTTGTATTTGCTGATACAAAATTACCATGAGCCGGCAGGGAAGGCATTACGGTATTATGGGTATGATTTATAAGATTTACAGGTTAGCACGAGTGCTACCCATTACAACGAAAAAAAATGGGTGTCATACTGAGTGATTTAAATCCGGTGGCCTCTGAAGGTAAAATGACATCTGCGTCACGTCATTGCTGTAAGGAATGAAGCAACCCCCGACAGGCTGGTAACGGGCTTCATTGGTATTTGACTTACATCGTCGCGCTCCTGGCCGCGCGGGGCCAATTACTTTTGTCGCCACAAAAGTAACCAAAAAGGCTTGCAGCAGAGAGGCTTCTTTGCGCACAATCTGGCCCCATAGCCATCGGCGCGGCCTTCACCCTGCAAAACGAACAGAACCACGGGCTGCAATTATTTTGCCCCGATTCGCACGCAATGCCTCCGCTTCTGCAAAAACTTGCCATGCCCCTGCAGCCGCACCGCCCAGCATCGTTCTACTCGTTTTCACCCGAAGCTGATCTGCTGTGAAAAACCACATTTTTTATCTTGTCATGGGTAGCCCGTCGAAGTATGGCGGGCAGGCCTCTGCGCACGAGTCTTCGACAGGTTCAGACTGACAGGTGCTCTTTGTCATCTAACCTTCAGAGGCCCCGGATTTAAATCACTCAGCAAAGCCGGGCACAATTTGATCGGGTTATACAAACCATTGCAGAATAAAATTCGTGCTTTATATATCTTCCAGGTTTGTGCGTTTACTACCCTGAAGGGCTTTAAAGGCAGATGGTGTCATCCCGGTTATCTGTTTAAACTGGCTGGATAGGTAGGCAACGCTGCTATAGCTTAATTGAAATGCGATTTCGGAAAGACTAAGTTCATTATAAACCAGGAGCTCCTTCACTTTTTCAATACGCTGGGCTATGTAGTATTTTTCGATGGTTGTACCTTCTACAGCCGAAAAAAGGTTGCTCAGGTACCCATAATCATAATTAAGTTTTGAAGTAAGCAACGCCGAAAGCTTCAAGGGCGATTGTGTTTCGGCGTAGTGCACATGCTCAATGATGAGGGTTTTGATCTGTTCAATAATACGGCTCTTTTGATCATCGATGAGTTCAAACCCAAGTGCATTTAACGATGTCTCCAATTGTTTGAGCTGAGCCGGGTTAGGGCCTTCTTTAATCTCTACCTCACCAAGATCAACAGAAACAGGCTGCAGCCCGGCTTTTTCCAGCTCGGTTTTCACCATTATTTTGCAGCGGCTGCAAACCATGTTTTTTATATACAGCTTCATGGCTGCAAAACTACTATTTTACTGCTTCATCCACCAGTTGTTTCAGTTCGCGATAACGCTGTTGCCTGCCATCGCTTTTAATATAAAAAGTCATCATAAAGGCGGCGTACTTTTTATCCTTGTCTATCCACGGAAAGCTCCCGAACAACCCCGGACTGCTTACGGTATGGGCATCAAACACCCACTCGCCGTAACCGTAACCTAAACCTCCGGCCTCGGCAGGTGAATAGGCGATCTTAACGTCGGCGGTAATCCTGTTTTCCTGCATCCGGGCTATACTATTTTCGCTCAGGACACGCTTTCCGTTAAAAACGCCCCGGTTCATGATCATGGTTAAAAAGCTCAGGTAATCCTCGGTAGTACTGTAGGCCCCGCCCGCGGGCAGGGCTACTTTGGCATTTCCAAAATCAGTATGCTGCATATTAAGCGGCCTGGCAATACGTTCGGCAAATAAGGTTTCAAAATTTTTGCCGCTGATTTTTTCGATGATAGCCCCGGCAATTTGCAAGCCGGCATTGCTGTAGTGAAAAACCTTGCCGGGTGTACCTTCCATCGGTAAGGCTGCTATATCGGCTATTGCATCATCCATCGAGTTGTCCTGGCGCATATCTTCTAAACTTTCTTTTAATGGCGGCGTCTTGATCCCGGTTTGGTGCGACAGGCATTGACCAATGGTGATGCCCCCCTTGCCATGTTGCGATAGTACAGGCAAGTATTTGCCGGCTGTATCGGTCAATTTTAGCTTTCCCTCATCAACAAAGGTCATCACTAAAGCGGCACTAAGCCATTTGCTGCAGCTGGCAATAGCCACCTTTGAGGTAGACGTATAATCATCCAGATCAGCCTTTTTGCCTTGTTTGCGGGCTATCATGCGGCCAACAAATTTTTGCCTCATGTTCATATCATTAACTGCGTGATTGTAAACCACCCTGCCATCTTTATAAACAACAAGCACCACCCGGCCACCCATTTCGGATGCGTGGTCATTTAGCCAGTTATCAACTTTGGTAAAATTGTATTGAGCACTGGCCGGGATAGCGCAAAGGCTGATAAGCGTTAGAAGTAGGAAAAGTCTCGTTTTCATTTTTGGATGATTTTTAAGGTGCGTTAGGAAAAAATTGCGTCCTGCCTTTTAAACCTTACTGTTTTGCCTCTTTTTTCTCCTTCATCTTATCCCGCATCTCTGCTTCAAAGTCCTGGTACTGTTTAAACTGGTCAGCGGTGAACACGCCTTTCAGTTCGGTATCCTTTTCCTTTAACAATGCTTTCGCCTGCTTAAATTTAGAGAACCGCCCGGCATCGCTTTTAATGATCGGATCCATTTTTTGTGCGTATTTTAAATTGATGGCCTGCACTTTGGAGGTTTGATCGGGACTAAGCTCGAGCTTAGTCGTCATCATCTCGGTTTGAAATTGTGCACGCTGTTCGGGTGTTTTATTTTTCAGATCGGCACCGGTTTGCGCAAAGACAGATCCAATAAAAAGTGTGAAGGTTAAAACCGTTATTAAACTGAAGAGCTTTTTCATATTGTTTACCATTGAATGTTGTAGGATGCACCGCTGTTTAATAACAGTGTTGCTTTGTTATTGCCATTAAACGTAATAGTACCATTAAAGTTAAAGCTTTTGCCTGATGATGAAGCGCCGCTAATGGTAACCGTTGCTGTTCCGGATAAAATTTTGAGACTGGTTTTATCAACCGTGATATCTGACGATTTAATAATTAATTTGCTGCTGAAAGAATAATTGCGGCCGATCTTCGATACCTGGCTGCCATCACGGGTATAGGTAGTATTAAGCACGTAAGCAGGTGCCGTTGGGGCCAGTCCTGTTAATACAAAACCTCCGGAACAGCTATCCTCTGATGACATACGTGGCCCGTCATATTTGCTGCTGCCGGTAAAGTTGAAGGTAAGATCGTTAGGAACAACGCCCGAACAGTTGAGCAGGTAATTCCAGCTCAACGTATAATTATATGATGGGCTTACTCCTGTTGCACTTGATTTGGTAATAGATGAGTCTTTTGCAATGCCGCAGCTTAGCTTTACGGTTTTATAAACGGTTACTGAGCTGTTTACCTGTACCGCAAAGCCACCGCTTGATGGCACAATGGCATTTGTAGTCAGCTCGGCTGCATCGGCCTCGGTGACCGTTGTATTTTCTGTGGTTGATGCGTTATCCTTTTTACATGATGATATGATCACGGCCAGGCCGGCAGTTACTGCCAGGCTAAATAATATTTTTCTTGCTTTTAAAGAGGTTTTCATAACGTTGTTTTTTTGTATGGTTTATGATTTGATTTTATACTGATTTAATGGTGTACCACCACCACCCGGCGGCGGGTTACAACAACCGGGCGGGCAACAACAACACGCCTTACGGGTCTAACAATAACTGTATGTGCCGGTGTTACCACCACCCGGCGTACCGGGCGCATTACAATTACCGTTTGAGCATTTGCATTGGTGATGCCTGCGACAGCGAGGCAAAGGATTAAAATGATCTTTTTCATGATTTCAATGATTTAAATTTGATTTTTACAGGTATGACTATTGGGTCGGTAACGGGTTTTTACTTTTGGGGTGAAGCTTCCAAAGGCAGCGTTGAACTTTCTTTTACCGCGGATGAACTTGCTGGTTTAAACCAAATGACAAAACCCTGCAAAACCAGTTTAAATGGGTTATAGCTCAAAAAACCGGTCGTTAAGCCGTACTTTACAGGTTCGGTTTCGGGTTGATAAGTGTTAAACAACCTGTCCCAGATGATAAATACTCCCCCAAAGTTTTTATCGATATAGATTGGATTACTCCCATGATGTACCCGGTGCGATGAAGGCGTATCCATTACCCGCTCAATAATGCCGAGCGTGCCTACAGCTTCGGTATGTAAAAAGAACTGATAGGCCAGGTTCAGCACGTAGGAGATCACGATGAAATCGGTAGGTAAGCCCAGCAATGCAGCAGGTATGAAAAACAGCGGACTGATAATTGCCGAAAACCAGTTGAGCCGGTAAGCTGCCGTTAAGTTCATGTGCATAGCCGAGTGGTGTATAAGATGAAATGCCCAAAGCGGTTTCCAAACATGCGAGATGCGGTGGAACCAATAATAAATAAAGTCGACTGTGATGAAGGTTAATGAAAATATCCAAACGTTATGCGGCATTTTTAGAGGTGAAAGGCCGGCGAAAAACCCTAATACAGCTAACTGGTAACCGGCAAAAAGATATTTGGAAAACTGGAAGCCGGCAAATACAGCCAGGTTGGCAAACGTTTCTTTAACCTCGTAAGCGCCCCGGTCTTTTTTCCAGCTCCAGATAATTTCGATTGTAACCAGTATCAACAGAAACAGCAGGATGTAAATTCGGTATGGGCCAATTTGATGTTTCATTTTTTAATGTTTTAAAGTTTGTGTGAGACACGTAAACAGTGACTTGACTATTTTGATATCCGCCGACACATATCTACCCGCGTCGGCATTACAAAAGTGGAAGGAAAAATGGGGGAGGGCAGGGCAAATCCAGGTGAAGCTGCAAAAGCAGGGGGCGAAGTGCTTAGCGGTTCATCCAGCTTTTAAATTCGGGAACGCGGGCCTTGCTGATAAGTATGCTTTCGGCCGGTTCCGGCTTTACTTTGATAGATAATCGGCCGTTGAAATAGAAATCTACCTCGGTTATAGCATCGCGATTAAGAATAAATTGGCGGTTGGCGCGGAAAAACTGCTGCGGATCAAGCTGCAGTTCCAACTGTTCCATGGTGAACTCCATAATGTATTGACGGGCATCTGAAGTATGCGCATAAACAATTTCGTTAGTGGTATAAAACCAGGCTATTTTAATAGCTTCAACCGGGATCAGTTTTTCACGAAAATGGATGAGGAACGATTTTTTGTAGGAACGAGTAAGAAGGCTAATCTGCTGAAGCATTGCTTCAACTGCCAAAGCAGGAGCTTCATCCCGGTTCGATGCAAAGAAATCATTATGTTTTTGCAATGCGCGGGCTATTTCCTGCTCATCAAATGGCTTTAGGATATAATCGATGCCGTTGTTTTTAAAAGCAGGAAGCGCATAGTCATTATAAGCAGTAACAAAAATTACAGGTTTGGTAATAGCCACCTGCTTAAAAATATCGAAAGATATGCCGTCGGCCAGGCGGATATCCATAAATATGAGGTCATAACTATTTGCCTGATCACTGAACCAGGTCACACTTTCTGCTACTGATGGGAGCGTGGCAGCTATAGCTATTTTATCATCTATTGCAGTTAATAAACGGGCGAGGTTGCGGGCTGTTGCCGCTTCATCTTCAACTATAACTACACGTAGGGGTCTCATACTTTCAAGGGCAATTTAACAATAAACCGGCCGGCCGTTTTTATGATCTCTATCTCCCGGCCTGTCATGATCCTGAAACGTTCGTTCAGGTTGGCCAGCCCTATGCCGTTACTGTTTTCGGGCGAGGAGACCTCTTGTAAATTATTACTGATAACGAGCAGATCACCCTCCATATAAATGCTAACTGTTAGTGGTTTTGTAATGGTTGCCGCATTATGTTTTACGGCGTTTTCAAGCAGGGGTTGCAAGGAGAGGTGAGGGAGTTCATTATTGAGCCGGGCGCTATCAACATTGATATCAAGCTTAAAGGCATCTTCCAAACGCAGGGTTATAAGCTGTGCAAATGAGCGGAGCATTGTCAACTCATCCTGCAGCGTTACGAGGTTTGTTTTTCCCTTAATAAGCGCATAACGAAAAACGGCGGATAATTCTTTTACATATTGCTGTGCTAATGCCGGGTTTTCGCCAATTACTCCCGATAAGCTACTTAATGAATTGAACAGGAAATGCGGGTTCATTTGTTCTTTAAGCAGTTCAAGTTCGGCCTGCATCCGCGCGTTTTTTAATAGTTGGTTTTCTGTTTCCCTCATCCTTGCTTCGCGCAGCAATAAAATTATTTTTATAACGATGCTAATCAGTATGATGCTTAGGGCAAAGCGGGTAAAATACCCAAGTGCAAGGCCGCCCGGAACACTTTGATAAACAAATAAAACGCGTTGTAAAATGACCCCGACGACAATGGATGGCACCGCAATAATAATATTGGCCAGCACATACATCACATGCTTTTTTGATTGCGGAATACAGAAAGCGTACCACCTTCCTTTAAATTCAAATAAAACATCAAAAAACAGAAAACGATGTTATACAGAAGCTGGAAGCTCCATTCGCCCAGGTTGAAATGCCAGTAGCGGGCTATGATGCCGTTTTCGCGCAGGGCCAGCAGTTTGCCCGAATTCATCATGAGTCCGACGAGCAGCGAGCTATACAAACAAATGCGTTTTTCGGTTTTATCCATCAGGTAAAGCTAATTTAATATTTATTGGTGATACTCATATAGCAGGGCGAAGCTGAAATATCAGGAGGTGAAGCATCAAAATGACATGTTTTGTAGTCTCAACTTCCTTTTTTCCTTATTTAACGATTATTTGCACTCGCCCAACTAATTGTTACATTTATTATAAAGGATTGTCGTTTTCTTTGCATTGCAAACGAATGGCTATGAAAACCAACAGAAAACCCTTGTATCGACAGAAAAGCGTTCCTTATCATCCTGATTTTATTTGCAGGCTTTTTGTGCATCCAGTTTATGCGCCCGGATGTTCCTAACCCGCCGGTAACGGGCGACCTGGAAGCCCCGGCAGATGTTAAGGCTGTTATTCAACGTGCCTGTTATGATTGCCATTCAAACAATACCAATTTACGCTGGTACGATAAAATAGTTCCTATTTACTGGGGGTGGCATCCCATATCAAACAGGGCAGGGCCGACCTTAATTTTTCCGAATGGAATAGGCTCGCGCCGGCCGATCAGAAAGGCAAACTCTGGGAGTCGGTAAATCAGATAATAGCCGGAGCAATGCCTTTGCCGGGTTATACCGCTGTTCATACCGGCGCAAAAGTATCTGCAGCCGATCTTGCTGTTTTGAAGAACTATCTTGCTTCAATGGTGCACAGCAAGCCTGCCGATACGGCGGTTATCAATGCCGCCGACAGGCAATATCAGCATTGGCAAAAAAACAAAACAGCAATAAGCAAATTGCCAACAGCAGCCAACGGCATCTCTTATATCCCCGATTATAAAAACTGGCAGCCTATCAGTACAACTGAACGATTTGATAATAATACCCTGCGTGTAATCTTCGGTAATGATATTGCCGTGAAAGCAATCAAAGAAAACAAGATCCACCCCTGGCCAAACGGCGCCATATTTGCCAAAGTGGCCTGGGCACAACTACAGGATAAAGACGGGACCACCCATACCGGCGAGTTTAAGCAGGTGGAGTACATGATAAAAGACGATAAAAAATATGCATCTACCTTTGGCTGGGGATGGGCGAGGTTTAAGACCCCGAAAATGGTGCCGTACGGCGGTGCAAATGTCATGTTTACCACAGAATGTACGAATTGCCACAAACCGATGGCTGCCGAAGATTTTGTATTTACCCAACCAATTAAACACTAACCCCATGAAAGCATTATATAGTTTATTTGCTGTATGCAGCTTAATGTTTGCGGCCTGCTCCGATAACAAACCGGTTGAATTATACAATACCAAAGCCGCGCTGCCATCATCCCCGAAATATAACCTCGATGGTTTGAAGGTAATCACTTCATTTGTTAATAAGACCAAAGGAACAGCCTCAACACTTTACGGGAATGACCAGGCTTTGAAATCGGCAATTGATGGAAACAAAACAGTTGGAACTAACGAAGTATTTACATTAGTAACCTGGAAGCAACAGGATGACGATCATTGGTTTGGCGCGAAGATCCCTTCGGATATTGAATCGGTGGAAGTGATTAAAACTACATCGTCTGGTAATAGCGTCGCTGTTAATTATCAACAACTTAATGGCAAGTCTCTCGACTTAAAAGCAGATACTTCGGGCCAGTCTGAAAGGATTAAATATATTCTTGGGCAAAAGCCTTCTGTTTTGCCGTAGTAATTCAGGATACATGAGTAAAGTGAAAAAAGGGGCTGTGAAATAATTCACCAGCCCCTTTTATATAGAGCAAGCTCCGGGCCCTTGGCTTTTCGCCTTATGCTTTTAGCTTTAAGCTATATCTATTTCTGTACGATCACCATCCACCGGAGGCACATCAAGTGTTTTTACCGGTTCTAACCCGGAGGCATATCCAAACAGGCGGCGTTCTTTGATTATGGTAGCAACTTCGGGCGGCACAAACTCTTCCCAGCCATCGGCGCCCAGTTTTATCAGCTCAAGCACATTGTCGGTTTCAACGTTGAGGTTGTTTTCGTTATAATGCCTGATGTCTTCTATCTTATTGTTGGCTATCAGGTAGCGGTACAGGTCAATCAGGTGTGGCGGAAGGTAAAAACGCAGGCAATTCCAGATCACGCCATCGCGCAGGGTAGGATATATAAACAATTTTACCTTACGACTGAACAACGTAGCGAACGATTCCAAAATGCCGCCCGGCAAATCTTTATAATGTTCTTCCGAGAAAATGTACTCCAGGTTAGGGAAACCAAGTACCACGCCCATTTTAAGTTTGGTGATCTTTGAAAGATAGGCCACCAATTTATAATACTCGTGAAAATTAGAGATCATCACCGTTTGGCCCAGTGAGCCGAGGATGTCTACACGGTCGAGAAAGTCCTTCTCGTCTATATCGGCATTGATATCGGCGTTACGTTCTTTCAGGGCCTGGAGGGTAAGCTCGGTAACAACAACAACGTTTTCCTTATCAACATCCGATTCCTGTAAAAACTGTTTAACACCGGTGTTCAGCATATCCATATGTACGTTGATAACCGGGCGGAAACGGCCGCGCACCATTACGATATGCTTTTTGTATAAAACTTCGGATGGTTGCAGGTTTTTACCATCGGGCCCAAACAGCGCCGCATCCGAAAAGCCGTATTTTACCAGGTGAAGGCTCATGAGCCGGTTATCAACTTTGGTAAAGTTTGGTCCTTCAAAGCGGATCATGTCTATCTGGATCCTGTCGCGCGAGAGGTTATCCATCAGCGAAAGCAGGAATACCGGTGGAATCTCATTATAATAAAAGCAGGCATACATCAGGTTTACACCTAATATCCCCACAGCTTGCTGTTGCAGGTTATTATCGTTATCCAGCAGCTTAACATGGATCACCACATCATTGTACTGCCCGTTCGGCTCAAGCTGAAAGCGTACGCCCATCCAACCGTGGCCTTCATTTGTTTTGTTGTAATTGAGGGCCGATATGGTATCCGCGAAAGCAAAAAAGTTGAAGTGTCACCACGCTGCGTACCAAGGCGTTCAATGATCAGGCCATATTCATGACCAAGCATGGCCATCAGCCGCGGTTCGCTTACATAACGGCGGGTTTGTTGTACCCCATAAATGGCATCTGAAAAAAGCATGTCATAGGCCGACATGGTTTTGGCTATGGTACCGGATGATGCCCCGGCTTTAAAAAAGTTTGCTGCTACGTCCTGTCCGGCACCTATTTCGGCAAATGAGCCATAAATTTCGGGGTTAAGATTAATGGCCAGCGCTTTTTGTTTGGTCCCAATATCTTTATTGTGAATGGCATTCATACCCATTAAATTATTATAGTTTACTGTTACCAGTAGTATAACCTTGCTAAGAAGGTATAAAATTACACTTTTTTAAGCGAAGGCGTGTTAAGAATGTATTACAAAATAAGCAATCGGCTCGTTTTATTACGTTCAGAAAATAAATTAATGTGTTTTTGACAGATATTCAGGCTTGATACTCAGGGCCATCAGATAAAGGTTCAAGTAAAAAAATAAAACAAAAACTTGCGTAGTTAAATGGCTACATTTATATTTGTAGTCAAATAGCTACATGATGAATTTAAGACGAGATGTATTTCAAGCCATAGCCGACCCAACCCGAAGGGCCATCCTTTTACTAGTTGCCACACAAGCGATGACTGCTGGTGTAATTGCGTCAAACTTTGACACCGCCCGGCCCACCGTTTCCAAACACCTGCAAATACTTACCGAGTGCGAGCTGCTTAAACAGGAGCAAAACGGCAGGGAGATTTACTATCATATCAATGCAGAAAAAATGAAAGATGTGGCCGACTTCATCGAACCGTTCCGCGCAATGTGGGAAGACAGGTTCAACAAATTAGAAACTATTATGAAAAATTATAAAGGCAAATAACATGGAACAAAAAACAAAAATAGACGCTGAAAACGGCAAACAGGATTTAACCATTACAAGAGTGTTTGACTTACCGGTGGAACTGCTTTTTAAAGCCTACATGGAGCCCGAAATTGTTGAGCAATGGATGGGAACAAAAGTGCTGAAGCTTGAAAATAAAAAGCACGGCAGCTGGCAATTTGAAACAAAAGATCCGCATGGGAATGTAGTGTTCAAAGCCAACGGAACAATTCATGAGTTTATCCCCGGCAAAAGATCACCCGTACGTTTGAAATGGATAACGCGCCTTTTGATGTACAACTCGAGTTCCTGGAGTTTGAAAAACTAACTGACGATACCAGCAAGCTCAATATGCATGTGGTTTACCGAACGCCCGAACTGAGGGACCAAATGCTTAAGCTGCCTTTTGCCTATGGTATAAATATGGCCCATAACCGCCTGCAGGAAGTAGTAAACAAATTGAAATAACACATATCATGAAACGGAATAAAATTATCTATTGGATAGCTACCATCTGGCTTGCTTTAGGGATGATATCAACAGGAATGGTACAGTTATTAAAAGCGAAGGCCGGGGCAGGAGGGGCCGACAGTTTGACGCATTTAGGCTATCCGGGTTATGTTTTAACTATATTGGGCACCTGGAAAGTTTTGGGTGTTATAGCAGTATTGATTCCTAAATTTCCGGTGGTAAAGGAATGGGCGTACGCGGGTTTTTTCTTTGCTATGTCGGGCGCGATTTTTTCGCATATCGCAGCGGGGAATGCTATAGCTGAGATATTTCCCGCGCTGCTATTACTGGTACTTACTGTAATATCATGGTATTTCAGACCTGCCGAAAGAAAAGTAATTTCGGGAAACCAATAAATGAACGATATGAACCCCAAAGTTGATTTTTATTTTAATAAAGCCGGGAAGTGGCAGGAAGAAGTAGAGCAATTAAGATCGATTGTTCTTGATTGCGGATTGACCGAAGAATTAAAATGGGGCTGTCCCTGTTATACCTTTCGGGAAAGCAACATCGTTTTGATCCATGTATTTAAAGAATATTGCGCGCTTTTATTTTTCAAGGGAGCTTTATTAAGTGATACCCATAACATCCTTATTCAGCAAACCGAAAACGTACAAGCTGCGCGGCAAATCAGGTTTACCAATGCCGGTGAAATAGCCGGGCAAAGGAGTATCCTGAAAGCGTATATTTATGAAGCCATTGAGGTGGAAAAGGCAGGACTAAAAGTAAATTTAAAGCAGACGAAAGATTTTGCGGTCGCTCAGGAGTTTCAACAAAAATTAAATACCATACCCGCCCTTAAAATCGCATTTGAAGCATTAACACCCGGACGGCAAAAAGCGTATCTGCTTCATTTTTCCCAACCCAAACAAGCCTCAACCCGCGAGGCAAGAGTTGAAAAATGGATGCCGCAAATCCTTAACGGTAAAGGATTGAATGATTTGTAATACAGCCCGTTTTTAAGAATAAAAAGCGGAGGCCTGTGCGATTCCCCTCTCGAGAGTAATAGCCCATGAAAAGGCAGGAATAATTTGTATATTTATGATAATGAATATCATAGAGACGATTAAGCGTTTTCCAGATCAGTCCAGTTGCATAGACTATCTTGAAGGATTAAGATGGCAAGGATTGCCAGAATGCCCGTATTGCAACAGCAAACGGAGCAGCAAGCGCCAGGAAAGCCAACGGCATATTTGCAATAGCTGTAACCGCAGCTATAGCGTTTTGGTCGGCACTGTTTTCGAGGGCACCAAACTTCCTTTGCCGCAATGGTTTTTGGCTATTTCATTAATGCTGAATGCGAAAAAGGGGTTATCTGCACGTCAGTTAAGCAGGGATCTGGGATGCAATCGTAAGACAGGCTGGTATTTGCAGATGCGGATACGGGAAGCCATGCGGGACGGCGGGGATGGCGGTTTGTTTAAGGGTATTGTTGAGGTAGATGAGACTTATTTAGGTGGTAAAAAAGCCAATCACTCAAAGAAAAAGCGGCAGGAAAGGCGCGATAATAATTTGCAGGTCACCGGCATGCAGGATAAACAGCCCGTGATTGGGTTATTGGAGCGGGATGGCCGTCTAAAGCTTCAGGTCATAGATAAGGCACATGGGAAAACGCTCAAACCCATTGTTGAACAATCAGTGAGCACAGATGCTACTATTGTAACGGACGGCTTTGGTGGATATGCCGGTTTAAATAAAATATTCCGTGAACATCAGGTATTAAACAAGGAAAAAGAAGAGTATGCCCGGGGAGAGTATCACACCAATACGATTGAGGGCTTTTGGACATTGTTAAAACGGGGGATATATGGTCAATACCATAAAGTATCGCTCAGACATTTGCAATCATACCTGAATGAGTTCACATTTAAATATAACAATAGAGGCAATAACCAGGTGTTTAACTTTTTAATTAACAAAATGGCTACTGCCTCTTGATGGGCTATTACTCTCTCGAGAGGGGTGTAGGGGTGTGTTGCTGCTTTGAAAAGGCAATCGCATACACACCCCTGCCACCGCGCTGTCCTACGCGCCCCCTCTCAAGAGGGGAATTGAAAAATTACCTAAAAACCAATAAACCATAACCTGCAATAAATATGAAGCTATCACCAGAACAACAGAAAGAACTTATCGGCATACTAAAAACCCGTTTTGAGAAAAACATGAATCGCCACACCGGCATAGAATGGGCCGGGGTACAGGCAAAGCTGGAAGCCGATACCGAAAAACTATTGCCACTTAATGAAATGGAAATAACCGGCGGAGAACCCGATGTTGTTGCTTACGATAAAAATACGGACGAATATATTTTTTCGACTGTGCTGCAGAAAGCCCCAAAGGCCGCAGAAGTGTTTGCTACGATCATGAAGCGCTGGAAGCCAGAAAAGAACACAAGCCCGGAAACAGCGCTGTTGAAATGGCGAAGGATATGGGCATTGAACTTTTAAATGAAGAACAATACCGCGAATTGCAAAAGCTTGGAACGTTTGATACCAAAACCTCAAGCTGGATCAAAACACCGGCCGATATTAGGGAGCTCGGCGGAGCCATTTTTGCCGATTTTCGTTATGGCACCATATTTATTTACCATAATGGGGCGGAGTCATATTATGCTGCCCGGGGGTTTAGAGGGGCGTTGAGGGTTTGAGTTTTTCTTTTGCACTGTCGCTTGAGTTGGGAACTCAAATATAAGAGGTCATGTACTTACTCTAAAAACGGTTTAACCTCTACCCATTCTTTATCCTGTTTTATTTCAAATGAAAACTCTCGCTTTACATCGGGCGCTTTTGTTTTTTTCTGAAGATATTCGTTTGCTTTCTCGGGATGATCAATATAAGCATAAACATCTAAGAAGGAATCGTTATAGACATGGCCAATGTAATGCAGGGTTACTACTTTACCCGTTTCATTGATTAATTCGTCCTCAAGCGTATTAGCAACGTCTATTTCTGACTCAAGCGGTAGCCCATTTTTCATAACACTATCATGCTTAAGCGCAACGTGAATTTGCAGGCACCACGGATAGCTTTTCTTTTCGCCGTAATTTTTATAGGCGGTGTTAACAGATCCAACAACAGGCCTCCCGTCTGGTAATTTTGCTTCAATAACTGAAAAACTTTCGGGAGGAAAAATGGTATGCTTGTTCTGGGCCTTACAACCCAATATTAGTAATTGTAGTAAAATAACTATGATAAGGCGAAAGTAACGTAGCATGGATAAGGTTAGTATTATGCGATGCTAAAATAGATATTCAATGTGGCTAAAACAAGTGGTATTGAGTTCCCGACGCATTATATGGTTTAAGTTCACTGGTTGAATTTATGGTATAGTAAGGCTTTATTTTTATCTGGCGGAATCTCCGGGTAATGCTTCAGATTTCAAGCAGGATGCTTACTTTATTGGGGGACGGAGTTACGCTGGCGCTAAACTTCGACCAGTAGGGTGCTTTGAGGGTTTGAGCGCATTAGCCATAATGGATGCCGGCGGGATCTAATGATTGGCCTTATCTATATCTTATATTTTAATCTTCCGGTGTTAAAATCAGAAGGGCGGGTAGGTGTAAATAAAGTAAATTGCCGTGATTTAACATTTGGATTAAAAAGGTTTTCGCCCAGGTTTTTTACGTCTTGTTCTGTAAGCATATTGGGTTTGCCTTCCCATTGCCGGCAGCGCCGGTTTTTAAAATCAATATGAAAGCTACCCAAATAATAGTTTTCAAAATTCTGACCTAAATTAAGTATATAATCATCTGTTTTAAACTGGTGCCTCATCGGCTCAAGAGCCAAAGTTGCTTTATAAGCATCGTCATTTAAATCTTTATAAAAATAAAGTTTCTCAATAGTTCCAGACTTAAGATTGGGCGGCTCTTCCGATTGTAATAAAAAAGGACTTATATAAATTTCTTGTTCCCCTATTTCTGTTTCAATAGTGATAGTTGAAGAATTGAGCATTTAGTTAGATGTTAATAGTTTAATCCTAATATAACAGTTTTGATGAGTACAATCAATACCATGCTGTTTACAAGAGCATTGCCAGCGTACATCCTTCAACATCCAATGAAATCTTTCCTCAGCTTTTTCTTCAAAAAATACGGGTTGTAAATCCCGAACTACAATTTTATACCTTTTTGGTTGCGCTTATTTGTATTTCAATTGCCTGTTATTTTTTCATTGAAATTCCAGCAAAAGATTGGATAAAAGGCTGGAAAGACCGGAAACGTTTAAAATTACAACCAGTAGATGATTCCGTAAATTTCTAATTATCAATTACGGCATATAAGCATTTGTTTAAATAAAAAAAGCATATCCAAACAGTAAAACTACTGTGCAGATATGCTTTTTTGTTGTTTTCAAGTCGGGATGAGGAGACGATTACCCCGGCATTTATATCTATGATATTCAGGACGGGCGCCGTATAGGGCACATATATTGCGCTTCGGTTTGATGGCCTTTGATACTTATTTATGCTATAGTTGATAATCAATGAACTTGTTATAAAACATAATGAATGTCTGTTACAAATAAAAGATCTTGTAGTTATGGCTCCTCTAAAGACGAGACAAATCCGCCCGCTTGTATAGCCTTTACTTTTTATCCCGGCGGTGGGCTAAACTCGCGAAATTGGTGAATAGGAAAAGAACAATGGCGCCCTGCCGGTCTAAACTATGTGGTTCGCATTTTAGCAATCTTGCAAGCAGGCATACGAACTATTGGTCGGCGGAGATAGGTTGGACATCGATTGTTCAAAAACAGGATTGATATCCTGCTGTCAGAATTTAGCACCTAATGTAACATAACATGATCTTCCGTCGCCGGGTAATATACCATTGCCAAGGTAAACGAGCGTTTCTGTTCGGCGGGTAAAGTATTTATTATCTGTCAGATTATTGATACCGATCCTGATGTTGTACTTGTCGGAAAACTTATAGCCCAGGGCAAAATCGGCCACGTGATATCGTGGGACATAGCCTATATTGGGACTTGTTTTGGTAGCAGCTGTATTATTCGCATCTGACCATGATCCGCCAACGTATGAATAATAAAAGGTAGCGGAGAGGTTATGTACAGAGCCATTTATGCCCGAGCGGCTAACAAATTGAGGAACGTCTTCCAACGTTTTTCCAGTCAGATTAACCACGCCTGCTTTGCCATTCAAATACCTGGCGTGATTATAAGCGTAAGAAGAAAATATGGAAAGATCACTGTTAGTGTCCTCGGTATTGAAATTAAGCAGGTGAACCTCAACAAAAGCTTCCACTCCCTTGGTGAGCGCATTGCCGGCATTGGTGGTGTAGGTGTAGGGTTTTCCGTTGCCATCAGTCAGCGTTATATTTCCTATCCTGTTGTTATACTTCAGTTCAAATACGCTTAGATCAAAGTTCAATATCTTTTTAACCCCTCCCCGAACGCCAATATCTGCATTATGGCCGCTCGCGTCTTTCAAATTCGGGTCGATCACCGCTGTGCTCGACCCGATGATAAGATTTGCATAAAGGATGGGCCTGTATGCCTGCGAGTAATTGCCATAAATATTAATGCTTTCAGTGATCTTATACTGCGCACCGATTCCACCCAGCACGATGTTCCTGGAGGTTGAAAGCGATACGGGGTTGAAATTTTTGTATACTTTATATTCCGTTCCGTTTAAAGTTGATTTGAGGTTATCATACCTGATGCCGGGGGTAACGGATAGCCTATCGGTGATGCGGAAAAGGTTTTCAAGAAACGCGCCGTAGTTTATTGTTTTAAAGAGCAGGGCAATACCGTAATTGCCGGTTTGGGTAAGGTCAAAATTAGTTCCTGTACTTCCCTCTCCGTTTTGTTTTCTGTTTGTAGCAGCGTTGGAATATTTTAAGCCGCCCGATAGGGCACTCTCATGGCCTAACAGATCGTATTTTTTTATCATTCGTGCATCAACAGTATAGCTGTTGTAAAAGTCCCTGTTTATCTCTCTTGGCGCGTAGGAGCCTGTAGCTTTGCTGATGGTATCTGCATTGGTGGCTAAGCCCGGGCTGGCAATAACCATGTTTCTTTGCCCAAAAAAAGTATAGGCTTTTACATTCAATAGTGTTTTATTATTGATGGCGTAATTAAAAAGTAAAGCGGGGAGGTTGATTATCGGGTTAAAATAATTTCTGCTCCTGGTTGATTGGCGCGGATCGGCAGCAAACATCGCGTCGGTAAGCCCGCCAGCAAATTTCTGCATATAGTTTTCTCTTGAGTATTCAAGGCCAATATCAATTTTAGCTGTTGGCTTATAGTGCAAACTTGCATAAGCATTCAGGAAATTATAGTTGGAGTTAAGGCGCCATCCATCGCTGCTACGGTAATTAAAGAAAGCATAAAAAGTGAGCTTGCCTTTTTTTCCACCTACCGAAGCAAAGGAATTTGAGGTATTGAACGAGCCGTACGTTTGTTCGGTTTCAATGCTTAATGACTTCGTGGTATCGGGTTGTTTAATTACATAATTGAGCATCCCTCCAAACTGAGGGCCATATTGAAGAGCGGCTGATCCCCTGATGAGCTCAATTTGCTGTACGGCTTCCAACGGCGGGTTATACATGGCCTCGGGATAACCATACAGATCGTTATTAACATTGTAGCCATTCTGGTTCACATTGAACTCCCATGATCTGTGCGGACTTAATCCTCTTGCCGCTACACTGGTTTGAGTGCCAGAACCATCCAACTCCCACGACGTGATACCCGGTACTTTTGCAAACACATCGCGGGCTTTATTTTGTGCGATATCTGCATTGACGCTGTCAACCAAAACAACTTCATTTTTTTTGCCCGAATAAATATTTGTTCCGCCGATCTCGGGTAACGCTTTGATGCTTCCTACGCCTCTTTCGCCTTGTACTTCAACAGCAGATATCTTAATAACGCCGGCCTGAAGCGTATAGGAAAATTCAGTAGTGTCATTGTTTTTTACGAGTATATGCTGTTTAACAGATTTATAGCCGATGTGCGAAATAATGACCTGGTAGTTTCCGGCAGGAATATTATTGATGCTGTATTGGCCTTTATTATTTGTGGTGGCGCTGAAATTTGTTTTGTAAAGAATAATATTCACCAGCTCCAACGGGGCTTTTGAATTGTCGGTGATGCTACCTTTAATATTGCCGGTTGATTGGGAAAAAGCCTGGGTAAGCATTAAGAAAAGGAGAAAGGTAAGGAAAGCTTTTTTCATAGAATGATCGCGTTTTTTGACATGTCGGTTTGTTTTCGACCATCGTTGTGTTTTTAAAAATATAACGCTAAGCTATAAAAAAGATCTTTTTTTATTTTTATTTAAATAAAACATGCCTGATTGAATTGCTCATAAAAGAATTGCATTTAGGAAATTTCGCCCCGGTCTGCGGCTTAATCTATAAAATGCACCCGTCCTGAAGATAACACCCAAAGGTTTTGTTTAAACTTAGTTGCAGGAACATTCAGGAGAAAATGTTGTATATCTAATATAAAATCGTTTCTGATTTCGGTAAATTAAAGCTAATCGATAAGTGAATAATAAGTATATGGCAAAGGCAATTTGATCTCAAGTAATAATATCTACAGTGCGTACTGGTCTGAATTTGCTTGAATTGATATAGCAAGTATCAACAATTATTGATGCTAGTTATCAAACTGACTTACGAGCTTTTCTAATATAAAATACGACCCCAATAAGTGTGCATATTACTATAAGTGTTTGCATAATCATTGTAATTAATTAATATTTTTTGAAATATTTCTTTCCTGTTATTACGGTAAAGATTTTTACCTATTTTAAAGGTGATATATGTAATAATCATGTATAAAGGAACTAACAGATAAAAGCCCTTTTTATAGGTAATTACGACTAATAATGTGGAGGCAAGGTGGCCGAGAAATGAAGTATTACCTTTCATTTGGAAATATGACCCAACTTTAATTGGAAAAAGTGTTGACCATATTAGGAAAAAGCTCATTAAAATAGATAGAGATGTTAGGTAAAAGACGATACAGAAGATGATATTGTTCGGGTTGCTTAAAATAACAATCGGCATCGTAACCACCAAATCCAACGCAATTGGGATAGAGATTACCCGAATCATAGTTTTTATTAAGTTAGAATATTCACCAGTTCGAATATCGTAATTTATAAGTACACCTTTCCAAAATTCTTAAGAATTATTGAATATATAGGTGAAAATTATTAATGGTGATACGAATAGCCAGTAGACTACCGGTATTTCAATTAATACTCTTCCTTTGAAGTTAACAAAGTAGAAGTTTATTGAAACGACTATTGTTTTAAGTACGACACCTACAATCAATGGTATAAGAGCTTTTTTGTTGTTTAAAATTAACTTAAGCTCTAACCATAATTAACTTTTGCATCCGTCAAAACGAAGTTTATTTTTACATTCTTGAAAAAATTAAGCGCCCTACTTTCCCTATTAGTATGCTGCCTTTGCGGATTTGCCCAAAGACAAATCCCGATCCTTTGTTATCACCAGATCCGGGATTTTAAAGCTAAAGACAGCCGGACGGATAAGCAGTACATTATCCCGCCTGCCGTTTTTAAAGCGCAAATGAAAATGCTGGCGGACAGTGGTTATCAGACGGTTTTACCGGATGGGCTATTATCTGGTAAGCTGCTGCCTGCCAAACCCATTATGCTGACTTTTGATGATACCAATGCCGACCAGTTCAAAAACGGATTGCCGGTGCTGGAATCTTACGGCTTTAAGGGAGTATTCTTTATCATTACCGGGAAGATCGGCACGCATCCCTGGTTCATGAATGCCGCGCAGATTAAACAGCTTTCAGCTGAAGGGCATGTAATCGGCTGCCATACCCAAAGCCATACGGACTTCAGGCATTTGAAGCCTGTGGAATTTGAGCCGCAGATCGCAGCTTCGAAAAAAATTTGGAAGACATAACCGGAAAAGTTGTGGATTATTTCGCTTTTCCTTTCGGTTACTGGAATAGTAAAGGCTTGCCCGAGCTAAAAAAGATAGGGTTTAAAGCGGCTTTTCAGCTGGATGCGCCACGTGACAAAACTTATCCGAACCTGACTATGCGGCGGATCATTGCCAGTGGATTATGGACATCTCGCGATCTTTTTAGAAATATAAAAAGCGGCTTTACGGGCCGCTAAGTTTTACTATAGGACATAAATCAGATAGTTAGGAAAGTTAATTTTGGCTGTCTTTCGCATCTTTCTTTCCTTTACCCGTCTCTCCAGTTTTTGCAACAGTCGTTTTCTTCACTACATCCCCTACTGGTCGAAGTTTAGCGAAAGCATAACTTCGTCCTAAAATAAAGCAAGCATCATGCTTGTGAAGCATTACAATCCCGGACGAAACGATCATCGGGATTTTTGTGTAAACGGGCAGGCAAACCTATTTCATAACATAATCTGTTATGGCAGTAATACTAATATCAAGGTCTATAAGAAGGTCAACAATCAAAAAAGAGCATATTCAATCAGTAAAAAACTGCTCAAATATGCTCTTTAAAGCTTGTGTTCAAGTCGGGATGGCGGGATTCGAACCCACGACCTCCAGCACCCCATGCTGGCGCGATACCGGGCTACGCTACATCCCGAAATAAATGTATGGCCGGGCTGCAAATATAATTGTTGGCGGGATATTTCAAAATGTAAATGTGGCTTTTAAAGCTATCTTGGCGGCAACTGCGGATTTAAAGGTTTTCTGTCTTAATAAGATTATGGTTTCAGGAGAAAAAAGTCCAATAAGATCATTTCATTTTAAGTAGTCCCGCTATTACTTAATAAGCGCTATCTGATTCGCTGTTACATTCACGGACTCCACGATAATTGACTTTCTAATATCTCGGGTTCAGTTATTTTCCCTTAGGCTTATAAATGAAATATTTTATAGTAATAGGTAATATTTTCTTTACGTACTATAAACTTTAAATATAATTTCAATATTTGTTCAAAGCCTGAACCGCGTAATATGAAATACCTTAAACTTAAATCTTTTCCTAAAGTCTTGTACCCAATCGCTATTGTTTCTGCGATTATTCTATCCGTAAATAGTTGTAAAAAAGACCGCCATGAAGATTCCACCGTTCAAATAAGCGACCCGGCGATTGTTCGGGCTAAGGCCTGGTATGAAAATGCATTCCCGGCGAATAGCAAAATGGGAGTTCAGTCAATACAAGATAGTGCGGACATTAGTCAGCTAATAAGACCAGTATGGCAGAATGGGAGTACGTACCTGCGTACAGGGCAGCAAGTCCTCGAAATCCCGATTGATCCGAGTGTACAGTACCATGCTGAACTAAAAAACATGAATTCCGGAAAGGCCACCGAGCAGTTCCAAAGCCACAGCTCCTTCTTATTATTAAAAAACGGAGAAAGCTACGATGCTTATGTGATGACTGTGATCGCAGACCCAGCTTATTTAAAGAATGACCTGAGCAAACTTGACAGGAACAGATATAACAAGCGCGACAGTGATTTTTCCGGAACAGTTTTATACAGTACCCCAAAAGGTAAATTTATAAGCGGTTGGTTTTATAAGAATGGCCGAATCCTCAAAGCGATGTCAACCACTTCTGGTCCATTATCTCAAAAGGGTAGCCAGGCTGTTCAAAGCTTACAAACTAATAAATTACAACAGGATTGTACTGATTGGTATCAGATATCGGAGGTAAACGGAGAGGTTGTAGACGTTAAATATTTAGGAGCGACTTGTGATTGGGTAGATGGTGGCGGGGATGGGGGGCACCATCAGGTTCCACAGGAAGTGGTAGCGCTGGTGGCAGCAATCCACCAAGCCAGCCTTGCCCAGGAACGAATGCTACCAAATTACAAGTGCAATCGACAGGTGATCGTTTAATCCTTGATAAAAATGTACAGCAGCCTCCTGGCGATGGCGATGGAACTTTCCCCCGCCAACATATCCCCCGGATCCACCGGCTTCGCCATGTGTAGTACCACCGCCACCGGTGCTTTTTACAGTGAGAACTGACAGCCTTGCGAAGTATTTCCCATGTGCTACTAAATTGATTATTGATCAACTGGCAAGTATCGGCGTATATACCAATCTGGTGTCTCCATTTATAACATCGCAAAGACCTGATCTGGTTTGGCAAAACGCTAACCTTGATTGGGCCGTTTCTAAGCCCAATAGCACTGAGTTAACCTATAAACTTGGGCAAACCCAGCCTCAGTCTTCCGGTATCGGTCAAAGCGCGACCATCACATTAAATACAAAGATGCTTCAAAATAGTTCGAGGTTATTGATTGCTGCAACAATTATACATGAAACTATGCATGCTTATATCAACTACGGACTATCGACTGCCCAAGATAATGCGTCCCAGGGATATACCGATTTCACAAACAACAACTGGCTTTTATCTATAGATCAATGGTGTACGCTGGATGGTTTGCCTGCCAATTACAGCAACCATCTGGTCATGCTGACCAATTATTTTGACCAAGCGGTCGGCGCCTTGAAAACATGGGATAAATCAGCCCATACGGACGCAGAATATGCCAGCGCAATGTTATATGGATTAAATACTTCCGATCCATCAGCAACAGCGACGGAAACAGCTACTTTACAACAGGCGTATAATGCTATTAAAACAAAATACTCGCTAACAGATGCGCAGTTAAATAATTTTTATAACAGTTCTTTGAACTCAAATGATAAATTACCCGGAAATTGCAACTAATTAGTTTATGAAATACTTTTTGATCGTAATACTTTGGCTTAACATTTATAGCGCTTCGGCTCAAAAGGTAGCCAACAATATCGACACGGTTTATTATTTGCTGGATACTGCTAATACAATGCCGAAAGATAGGATGTGGGATGTTGGGATAGAATCACAGTACAAATACTTTACCGTAAAATGCCCATGTCTCAAATACAATAGCGAACCAACTTTTGTATATAATTTAAAGGATTCTGGCCAGAGTGTTAGTAATGCTTCACTATCAAAGATCAAGATGGTCAGTCTTCCCACGCTGATCGATTTTGCGAAAAAAACAACAGATCTCACTGCTCAAACGCTTTATGTATTCTATATAATAGAGATAGGGAAGGACAATGAGTACATTGTGCACAAAACAAGATTGTTAACTCCGCGAAAAAGAGAGGCCAGTGTAGATTTTGAAAATGTAACACCAACGCCGGATAAAAAACGCAGAAATAAATAATGATGTTTTAGTGATAATGACATGAAGCTGCAAATTATAACTACAGCGGTTAAAAGAATTAATAAGGCGCTGAACAACATTCAAAAGACTTAGCGCTTTAAACGGATTGAAGTGTAAGTGCCAGGCTGATTAAGCCGGTTACTTAACGGGCTAATCCCTCCCAATAAACTGACAGGATCTTGTCAGTGTTCAATTTTTGAAAACCGGGTGTTCAATGTTTGGAAATGAAAATTTGTAACTTGTTGATTATCAGCGCTTGTTTGTTCAGGTCGGCTTTTAAAGCATTTTAGCGAAAACGCAAGTGTCTGACAACCAGCAATGTTTTTTTATGGAAAGAAGGCGGGCGTTCACACTTTTAAAAATTGAACACTTGCAGATCCGCCCGGAAACGGAATCTGTAAAGCACAATCACCTCTTCATCAGTGGCTCGGTATGGGTAATTGAAAATTTCCCGGATAGTTTTAGGGGTGTTTCGTGCTCGTTATAATACACCCTGCCCGCTGCCTTTATTTCTTTTGACTGGCTACCATTTAATGGATGAACGAGGCAGGTGATTGAGAAGTCGGCACCGGTTTTAAATGATTTTTCAACAGCATCCATAAGTGCCGTCTGGTACCGGGGATCAACAATATGGATAGCCTCATTTAAAACGGGCTTTGTATTTTCCGGAAAGCCGAAGAGCTTTAAGCCATATTCGGAAAGCGTAATCTCTTTGCTGCTGAAATCCAGCGACCAATCCCAAAGGGTATGATCGTAGGCCATTGTTAATTCAACACTATCCAATATTTCCGATAACTGGCCATTAAGTCTTTCCGATTTCATGTACGAAAGCTCCAATTTTTCGCCCAAAGCCAAAAGCTCGTTTCTTAGTGTAGCTGTTTCATTATTTAAAGCGGCGTTTGTTTTGAGCCCGGTGCTATCTGCCGTCGTCAGCGCAGACTCGTCTTTTTCGTCAGGTAAGTCCCCAACTGGCTGCAGCTTATAACTTTTCTTTCGACGGGTTAACAAAATGTTAATATATAAAAGGCAAAGTATAGTGGCATAAAATAAAATATTTTGCCAAACGCCACCTACACTAAAGTAGTCCAATATGGATTTATTGAGTTGGATCGGAATGGTCATGATAGGGCTGTGGCTAAATTGATGCAAGGTAATAATTAACTATACGCTTAACAATCCGTGAAAACACCCTTTTTTATGGTAATTTATATTGCGGCAATTAACCCGGGGTTAATTTAATGTAGAAATTTAAAATAAATAATCGTACTTGTTATTTGTGGCCCAAATCCTACGTTTGTTCCCCGAAAGTCGAAATTTTTGTTCCGCTATTTTAGGAGAGGGTTTTCTGCTGTTGCAGATATAATTTTTGGATAAAAAAACAGTTCTATATTTTAATGTAAACCTTTTAAATTAAATGGCGTGGCCTTTAAATCAGTGTTGTTTTCAAATCTGCAAGTATGGAAGCGCAACGGCTGTATGTAAAAAAGCATTTTCCGGGTTATCACGATTATAATTGCGGTGTTAAATAATAATCGGATACCGTTTACGAACCCGGGTAGCCTTGTTATTTTATTGACTGCTATGTATCTTGTTAGCGCGCTTAATAAATTATGAACAGGTCATTTATATACAGTTTAAAAGTTTGGTTGCTGATGGTAATCATTGCGCCATTGCTCCACCTTGTGCTGTCATGGTTTATTATCGAAAATCCTGAAATAAGCCTTATTGCAGAGATCCAAAAAGACTACATCATTTTTGCAGATATGGTTCTGCTGCTTACTATTCCTTTCGCCTTTGTATTTTGGGGGGCAGTATACTCTTTATCAAAAAAGAGAGAGCCGTTTTATGTAAAACAGGTTTTAACCATAGCTATATTGATAATTACTATGCTCCCGTTTTTTGAATTACTTTTTGAAAAAAGGTTTCGGCTGTATCTTCTATAGCAGTAATTATATTTCCATATTCAATTACGGGAATAGCCGGTATTTGGCTGCATAAGCTGGAATCCCCGGAGCCTGAGGAAGAAACAGTTGAGGAGCAGGAATAAGATTTTCCCAATTTTGCCCATTATCATTGTTTTAAACCATGTATTTCCCAATAAAGAGCGGGAATCAATTTTAATTGTCATAAACAATTAACATTTTATTATTATTGCTTTAATTTTTAACTTAAACCAACACGTGTTATATATAATACATGGCTTTTGCGTTTAATAAGGCGTGTTTATTTAACGTTTTCCACATGTAGTATGGCCTCGACAGAAAATTATGAACTTTTGCTTGGCAAAATCAATACTTTCACCCGGAAGTATTATTTCAATAATTTTTTGCGTGGATTAATATTTTTAGGTGCCGGTCTTTTCTCAGCTTATGTAGTAATTACCCTAAGCGAATATTTCGGCAATTTCAGTATCCTGCTGCGTACCATTCTTTTTTACTTTTTTATCCTGTTTAATACAGTGCTTGTTTGCTGGCTGGTTTTACCATCATTGCTGGCCTGGCTTAAGCTGGGCAAAACTTTAACGCATGATGAAGCTGCCGAAATTATTGGCAGGCATTTTAACGATGTTCATGATAAGCTGCTCAATACCCTGCAGCTAAAAAGCTTGCTGCCGAAGATGAAAGTCACCGTGCACTCATCGAGGCCAGTATCGACCAAAAGATAGAGGCGCTTAAACCGGTAAGCTTTCCATCTGCTATCAACCTTAAAGAAAACACCAAATATTTAAAATGGGCGCTTGGTCCGCTGGGGGTAATTATCATCATTGCATTGGCGGCGCCTTCTGTATTAACCGAAAGTACTAAAAGACTGATCAGGCATAACGAATATTTTGTTCCTGCTGCTCCGTTCAGGTTTATTGTATTGAACAAAACACTCTCAGTTGTGCAGGGGAGTGATTTAAAGCTCGACCTTAAACTGGAAGGCGATAAGCTGCCCGCAGATGTTTATGTTGAAACAGGGGAGAATACGTTTAAATTGGATAAAGATAACATCAGCCGTTTTCATTACCAGTTCAGCAACCTGCAGCAAAATACCCGCTTTAAGTTTTCTGGCAATGGCTTTAGTTCGGCTGTTTACGAAATCAAGGTAAATCAAAAGCCTGCACTGTTACACTTTGACGTTGACCTAAATTATCCGGCCTACCTCCATAAAAAAATGAAAGGCTGCTAAATGCCGGCGATTTGACTATTCCTGCCGGTACAACTGTGAACTGGCAATTGCATACCCAGTATGCCAGTACATTGATGTTTGACATAAATGGGCAAAGCCACGTTACGGTACAAAATGGGCCAGACCTGTTTGAACACCGTGAGCGGATATTGAAAACGTCGGTTTACAAACTTTTACCGGTTAATGCACAGGTAAATCAGAGTGATTCGGCTACATATCGCATCAACGTTGTTACTGACGAAGCGCCATCCATCTTTGTTGATGAAAAGCCAGATTCGGTAAGCATGAAAGCGTTTTATTTTAATGGCAAGATCCAGGATGATCATGGTTTTTCATCGCTAACGTTTCATTATACCATCGCGGCTACAGGCAACAGCAAAGAAAGGGAATTTACCAAAAAGGTTAATGCAGACCTGGCCCAAACACAAGCCGATTTCTTTTATTATTGGAACTTAAAGGAAATGGGCATTAATCCCGGCGACCATGTAAGCTACTTTTTTGAGGTTGCCGATAACGACGAAGTGACCGGCCACAAAACAGCGCGTACAGCAAAACATACACTAAATGTGCCTGACAACAAGGAGATTAACCAACAGTTAAATGCGGGCTCAAAAGCTATAAAAGAAAAAATGGCTTCGGCTATAAAGCTGGCGGGACAGGTTGAACGCGACGCGCAAAAGCTTAATCAAAACCTGCTGAACAAAAATACACTCTCGTTTGATGAGAAAAAGCAGATAGAAGACCTGATGCAAAAGCGTAAAGACCTGGAAGATTTGGTAAAAGATATCCAGGCCGATAACAAAAAGAATTTATACAATCGCCAGGAAAACCAGCAGCAAACCGAAGAGATCATGGCTAAGCAAAAGCAGATTGAAGATTTGTTTAACAATGTACTTGATCAAAAAACAAAAGAGCTGCTTCAAAACCTGCAACAACTGTTAAACGAGCAACAAAAAGATGCTACCCGCGATGAATTATCCAAAATGCAGATGGATAATAAATCGTTAAAAAAGGAGCTCGACCGGGTGCTGGAACTTTACAAAAAGCTGGAGTTTGAGCAAAAGCTCAATCAAAACCTCGATCAGCTGAATAAGCTGGCCGATGAGCAGCAAAAACTATCTGATCAAACCAAACAGCCCGGTGCCGACCAGAAGAACCTTCAGCAGCAACAGGATAAGCTGAAGCGGGATTTTCAGGATGTGAAGAAAGGCTTCGATGAGTTGCAGAAGGTCAATGAGCAGTCCGAACGTAAATCAGACTATCAAAATCCTGAAAAGGAAACCAAAGATATTGAGCAGCAGATGGATCAAAGTGCCGGCGATCTGCAAAAAAAGGATAATTCAAAAGCCTCAAAATCGCAGCAGCAGGCAGCAAAGCAAATGAAGGAGCTTGCTGCAAAAATGCAAAAAGATAGCGACGAAGGCGAATCAAAAGAGAATGCTGTTGATGCCCAGCAGTTGAGGGAATTGTTAAAAAGCCTGGTTAACAGTTCGTTTAATCAGGAAAAGCTGATGCAAACGCTTAAAAACACCAATCCTACAGATCCGTCATATGTTACGCTATCGCAAAATCAAAAGGATATAAAAGACAACTTGAAAACGGCCGAAGACAGCTTGTATGCCATCAGCAGGAGGGTGCCGCAGATCCAGTCGACAGTTAATAAGGAGATTACCAGTATCAACGAGCATATTGACCAGGCTCTTGAGTTTCTGGGCGACAGGCGTACGCTTGAGGCAAACCGCAACCAGCAATACGCTATGACATCCATGAACAACCTTGCCTTGATGCTGAGCGAAGCGCTTGAGCAAATGCAAAAAATGATGAATAAGGGCGGCAAAGGAGGCAAGGGAAAGCAGCAATCCATATCGCAATTGGCAAAAATGCAGCAACAGCTTAATCAAAATATGCAAAAGGCCCGCGAGCAGATGCAGCAACAAGGCAACCAGGGTAAAGGCCAGCAGGGCAATAGTGGTAATATGAGCGAGCAGTTTGCTAAAATGGCACGTCAGCAGCAGATGATACGGCAGGCTTTGCAACAAATTGACAGGGACGAAAATAAAGACGGGACAGGCGGATTGGGCAATTTGGATAAAATTTCGAAAGAAATGGAACAAACCGAACGTGATCTCGTAAACAGGAAGATTACAGATGACGCGCTAAAAAGGCAGCAGCAAATTCAAACCCGGTTATTAGAGGCCGAAAAGGCCGAGCAGCAACGAGATCAGGATCAGCAAAGAGAGAGCAATGCAGGTAAGGATTTGCCACCGGGATACATAAAGGCACTGCAGGGGTACCAGCAACAAAAAGCAAAGCAGACGGAGCAGATCAGAACGGTATCTCCGGCACTTAATTTGTATTATAAACAAAAAATAAAATCTTACTTTGATCAACTTAATGCCAAATAATATGGAAGAGGCAAATGTTCAAACCAGCGAGCTATATACGTTGCAGCTGCCGTCAAAACCGGAGAGCATAACGTTGCTTGAGCAGCTGATAGAAGAAATTGCTGATAAATATCATGTTGAGGAGGATACCTTCGCCAATATGATGACCTGCCTTAATGAAGCGGTTATTAATGCCATTATGCATGGTAACAAACAGGATGAAACAAAAAAAGTGATTGTTAATGCCGAAGTGGAACCGAAGCGTATCATCTGGACTGTTACAGATGAAGGCCCGGGCTTTGACTATAATAACCTTGCCGATCCTACAGCTCCCGAAAATCTCGAGAACCTCACCGGCCGCGGTGTGTTTATCATTAAACACCTTGCCGACCAATGTATTTTTAATGCCTCGGGTAATGAAATTGAACTTCACTTTAAGATCTGATGCCCACGATTAATTTTTTTGAAGAAGACACAACCTTTAAGCCGAAACAAAAAGCGCAATTAAGACAATGGATAAAGGAAACGGTAATTGCCGAGGGCTTTAAACTGAAAGAGCTTAACTACATTTTTTGCTCAGACGCATACCTGCTGCAAATAAACCAGCAATATCTTGATCATGATACTTTTACCGACATTGTAACTTTTGATAATTCGGAAGTAGAGGGGGATATTGTTGGCGATATCTTTATTTCGATAGACCGCATCCGTGAAAATGGCGCCAAATTTAAAACCGGCGAAACCAATGAGCTGCACCGTGTTATCATTCACGGCGCCCTGCACCTGTTGGGTTACACGGATAAAAGTGTTGTTACAAAACAAAAAATGACACAAAAAGAAGATGAGTACTTAGCTAAAAGAAATTTTTAGCCTTACTTTTATAGTGGATTATAAAAATCAATTGTAAAAACCATGAAAACACTGGCACTCATCATCGCCTTATTATTTGCCACCGCACCATCTTCAGTATATGATTTTAAACTGAAAACCATTGATGGCAAAGATTTTAGCCTGGCTAAATACAAAGGCAAAAAAGTATTGATCGTAAATACGGCTTCAAAATGCGGCTTCACCAAACAATACGCCGACCTGGAAAAACTATCTGAACAATACAAAGGCAAACTGGTAGTAGTAGGTTTCCCGGCCAATAACTTTGGCGGCCAGGAGCCGGGCACTAATCAGGACATTAAGACCTTTTGCAAAGAAAACTTTAACGTAAAATTCCCGATGAGCGGTAAAGTAAGCGTTTTAGGTTTGGATATCGATCCGTTGTTTCAATACTTAACAACCGCTCCAAACCCTGATTTTACCGGTGACATCAAATGGAATTTCGAAAAATTCCTCATAGACGAAAACGGTAAACTGATCCACCGTTTCAGATCGCAAACTACCCCGCTATCTGAGGATATCACCAAATATCTGAACTAAGAATTTGCCTTTAAGGCACAGGCTGCCGGCGGTCGTTCCGGTTGCGCAGGATAGGTTTGAACAAAGTAAAGGGGCAAATGACCAATTGGTTGTTTGCCCCTTTACTGTTAAAGCGGGATTGATCTTTTAGGCTGGTGATTATAATTGTGCGAAGGTGAATAACAAGTGCCGCGAAGCCGGGCGGCAACGAATTATGGTAATGATAAGGTTAGGCTTTAAAGATCACTAACAGGGGAGTTATTTTAACGAGGCCTTTTAGTTTCTTCTGTTCCAGCCCGCGCGGGTAGTGTAAATTATCCTTTAACAAAATTATCTGGAGCGTGCTTTGCAGTAAATATAAAATGCTAATTCCTAAATTATCCCGGGTTTCTTAATACCTATTATGGGGTATACGCTAAAGGTTTAGTTTAAGACTGATGGATGTGCCTTTACCGTGGGCGGTATCAATTTTGAGTTCGGCGTTCAATCTTTTTGCCCGGGCGTAAATATTCCGGATGCCCATGGTTTCGTGTTTGCGCACATCAGGGTCAAATCCGCGCCCGTCATCACGGATGCTGATCTGCAGCCGGTTTTTGTAAAGGTTGATTTCCAGAAACGCGTTTTGTGCCTCCGAATGTTTGACAACATTGTTTAATACTTCCTTAACAAGGAGGTATACCTGGCGCCTTTTTTCGCCGCTGATGGTAACCGGGGTTTCGCTAATGGAGGTATTTACATGAAGGTCAATATTGCTGTATTCAAATATTTTAATGGCTTGTTTATGAATAAAGCCGGCCAGGTTGCTTACTTCGTCGTTTTCGGCATCAAGGCTCCAGATAATTAACCTTACCTGGGTAGATATATCGGTGATGGCTTCATGAATAGCGTCTATCTCCTTAAAAGCGGGCTGATCGGCCGTTTTGCGGCTGAGCAATTCGGTCCTGAGCTTAATGCCGGAGATGCTTGCCCCTAAATCATCATGCACCTCGCTGCTGATCCGCTGTCGTTCGCGCTGCAGGGCAAGTGCATTTTCATAGTCCTTTTTTTGTAAGCCGATGATGGACTGATAATATTTCCGTACCAGCAGGAAAGCGATGATTATGGCACTTAATACAGCCACCACCTGCAGCCATAACTGTTGATACCATAAAGGCATAACGTCAAATTTAAAAATGAGCGGCTGGCTTAACTGGTTAAAACGGTCGGCAGCCACGGCTTCTAACTCATAGTTTCCGGGGGCAGCAGGTCGAACCGTTTTTCGCCGGAAGGCGCGACGCTCCAATTTTTATCAACCCCCTTAAGCCTGAAGCGGTATTGTATTTTACCCATGCTTTTGTAGGATAGGGCAACGCAGTTAAATATAACAGGCCTGCCGTAAGTAAAGCTGCTTTGAGTTCCGGGTATCCCGTCGTTAATCAACACAGGTTTAGGCAGGCTCGTATTCCCTAAATTTTGAGTGACGGCTATGCCCTGATCGGTGGCTATGTAATAATCATGCCCGTTCTGCACTACATCGGCAACGTTATCAGAGGGGAGCCCGTTACTGGTATTGAGCAAACTTATGCGGTAATTTTGATAATGATTATGGAAGCTGATAATGCTTACACCGTTTGCGGTACAGACCCATAAAGTATTGTCATCTGTCCATACCAGTTTACGGATATCGCCTGAAAAAATAGCAGGAGATCTAAACTGAACAATTTTTTCGCCGGCCAGCAAAAACATCCCCTGAGCTTCGGTACCTATGGCGCATACTTCATTATTTGATGCCAGGCTCTTAACAACATTTATTCCTTTATCGGCCAATATTCGAATAGAGGAAAACTTGCCGGCGCTCCCGAAAGGTACAAACTGGTATAACCCGTAAAGTGAGCCTACGAGCGTCTTACTCTTATACCATGTTACAGATGTCATACGTATGGGCTTAAAATTGTACCCCAATTGATGTTTAAACTTATCTGTCAAAACGCCAACTGCATTTTGTGTAAGGAAATACACTGTGTCGGATCGTGCAGCAATTCCTTTTATCGGACCATAAAAAATTTTTACAGAATGCCATGACAACGGGTTCTTATTGGAAATATCTAATCTGAATATACCATTATCGGTACCTATGACGAGAGTGTTGCCCGAGATTGTAAGCAGATTGGTTATCCGGTTAAAGTCAGACCGGTTTTGATTCATAGTTATAGTGCCTATCGACGGCGTTTGATTTGCGCCAAGTTTCATATAACTCAGTGTGCTTAAAACATGCCCGGTAAACAGGTAACCTCCTGCAATGGCCAGTTTTAAAACATCTTCATTGGCCAGCCCGCTTTCTTTGTTAATGATTTTTATTTCGGGATTGGTACATAGAAAAAGCCTTTGTCATAGCTGCCAAACCATAAATTATTTTCCCGGTCAATAACCGTAGCGGTAGTGATGTTATTATTAAGGTAATTTTTCCGTTCGCCGGTAAGATAGTTAATAATGTAGGTGCCCTGTTTTACCGTTGTAACGGCAAACGTATTTTTGCCGGTAAGATACACTGAAGTTACATTCCCGGTAAAAAGATTTTACTGAGCGGGACGATCCCGCTTTTTTGATACCGATAAACATGTACCCAGTCTTTAGTTATCAATAGTAAATAATTTTGATGTAAAGCCAACCGGTAAGGTTTGATATTGGTATTGGCAGTTTGAAAACTTAACTGGCCGGCCTTAAGCTCTTCTTCGAGGATGTCAAGGTCGTTTTCAGATAGGATGATCTCTTCTCCGTCAGAACCATAAATGTACCCGTTCAAATGCCTTATGGCATGTCTTTCCGATTTTAACTCTTCAAAATGATAAACTTTGGTACTAAGCCTGTAATTTACACAGAGCTCATTATAACGGTTAAAAAAGAAATTGGCGAAGGGTGAAACGATTACTTTTTGAGATGAATTAAGCTTATGTATAAGCCCGTTTTCATAATAACAGACCCTGTAGTTATTACAGTAAAAAAATCCGGTGATAATTATCCTCGGCAATCCTGAAACACTCATTGTTTTCCAGCCCATCGGCCGATGTGAAGTTTTTAAAGTGCTGGCCGTCAAACCTGCTCACGCCTTTATCGGTGGCCAGCCAGATAAAACCCCTACTGTCCTGCATTAAATAGTTAACCCTTGAACTGGGCAGGCCATCAGGCGCGCTATAATTTTTCAGGTAAACTAACTGATACGGAATGTCGGCACATACCCGGCCCGGGAATAGAAACAGCGTTAATATTAAAAGTTTAAAAAAAGGCGTTTTAGCGGCATTCTATGATTTGTATCAATTTAACATTGCTGCTTTTATCAATATGCAATGATACGGTGTATGGCATTGTTTTGTTGTATCACCGATAAATTTAAAAAGAAATGATATGTAATTATATCCATCTAAATAATAAGCAGCTCGCCTGTAAACATTTATTATATAAGTGTCCCGGCTCGTACACACAGGGTATGTGTGTGTCCCGGCCGTTCGGCTTGTGGGACGCACCGATCTCTGCTTAAGCTACCTGCGGTAGAAGTTATCTCTGTGAACCAAAACGGCCTTCAATTTTATGGTAATAGCCAAAGTGACAAGACAATCACAAATCTTTAGTTAAAACAAAACTTTTCCTTATTTTTGACTCATCAACAAATGACAACAGTAAACATTAAAAATGGAACCGCAGGGGCTTCGAAATCCCTTATTCGCAATATCCTTGCGTCGGAGCCATTTTTCAATGATTCACCACCAGCTCTTTTTTGCTAACGGATATCGATAATCTCTATCGGATCTGAATTTTTTCAACATTATTTTCAAAACAATTTATTCAATGCGGGCAATTGCTGGTATTGTTATGCTTTGCCCAACCGATTCTTAATTTAGCAAAAAATGAAAAAAACATTTGCTCTGTTGCATATAGCCGTAATACTGGCGGGCTTTACCGGGGTATTCGGAAAGCTTATCTCGTTAAATGAATACCTGCTTACCTGTTACCGTACGCTGTTCTCTTTTTTATTCCTGGTGATTATTGTATGGCTCAAAAAGCCACAATTTAAATACTCATGGAGCAACATAACGGAAATGGGTAAGGCTGGATTACTAATTGCCTTTCACTGGGTTTTTTTATGCCAGCATCAAATATTCCAACGTTTCGGTAGGCGTAGTTTGCTATTGCCTCACCAGTTTTTTTACTGCATTTCTGTCTCCGCTTATCAACAAAAAACCTTTCAATATTACTGAATTGCTGCTAAGTATGCTTACACTTGCCGGTATCGGTTTGATATTTCATTTTGATACCTCATTCAGAACCGGGATCATCCTTGGCGTAATTTCATCCTTCCTGGCATCCCTTTATACCATATTGAACGAGCGTCTGGTTAAAAAGTATGATTCAACCGTTATGAACTTGTATCAGATGCTGGCCGGATCTGTCGCGCTGATACTGGCCTCGCCGCTATATCTTTATTTCTTCCCTTCAAAAACGATAATACCAGGCACATTAGATATCATTTATTTGCTGCTTTTATCGCTTTTTTGCACGGTTGGCCTTTATGTTATGGTGGCCGAGGTTTTGAGGAAAATGTCTGCCTTTACGGTTAACTTAACCTTTAACCTGGAGCCTGTTTACAGTATTTTACTGGCAATAATTTTATTCAATGAATCCCGGCAGCTCAATTTATCCTTTTATGCAGGCCTATTGATCATCATCATATCCGTAATCTTACAGGCGGGACTAAGCCGGAGAAAAAGGGCCGGGGCAGATTTGTAATGAGTTACATAATCCCAGAGTTACGAAGTTTTTAAAACTTCGTAACTCTTCAAGGTCTTTTATTAACCCCGTTCAGATACCCGGGCGGCTGCCTGTACCGGCAAGTCCGTATTGCCATCCTGCTTAATTAGGTTAAGCTTATGTTTCGTGATGATCCATTTGCCATCAGTTTCAGTGAGCTCGGTATCATAAGTGCCCTCAACAATCCATAGGTCGTCACCAATAAAATGATCGGCTTTGCCATAATAATGAACAAGCGCTACCGACCCGTTTTGCATGACATAAAAATCGGCCAGCTGATGATTGGTTTTGTCAAAGCCGGGCAAAAAGCCACGCCACGCCGTAATAATACCTTCAGCAGGTACAATACTTGCCGGGTTGCCAGTCATGGAACTATAATCAAGCTCTACATTTTCGGCAAAGGCGTTTTTAATTTTATCCCAATCTCGCTCGTCAGCTCCGGCAAACAGCCTTATTACCGTTTCAATTATCTGGTCTTTCATGGTTTTGCATAGGTTAAATTCACTCAAATATCAATTATCCGGTTCATTTTACATATTAACAACAATCTTTTATATAAACTTGTACTGTTATTGGCTGTTTTCCCAAAACAGCCCCACCATAAAACATGAGTCAGGATTTTTATCAACATATTTTTGCTAAACAGCAAAAGCTGGAGGCTGTGCCTTCAAACAGGGAGATTACTGCCTGGGCACTAAAAGTGATCCATTTGCTGTACCCCGAACAAACCGGGCAACAGTATGCTTCGGTTGAGGAGCTGAAGGATGAGTTTTTAAGGCTTGAGAATGAACTTTGTGACATTATGCATGCCACCAAAGCCTGCAGTAACTGTGATACCTCAAAGCTGGCCAAAAAGTTTTTTGAGGGCCTTCCCGAGTTATTCCGCATTCTGAATACCGATATCCAGGCTATTTTTAACGGAGACCCTGCTGCTCGCAGCGAGTTTGAAGTGATCCGTACTTATCCGGGCTTTTATGCCATTTCGCTTTACCGGGTGGCGCACAGCCTTTATATCGATGATATTCCGTTGTTGCCAAGGATCCTTACAGAATATGCGCATTCTAAAACAGGGATAGATATTCATCCTGCTGCCCAGATAGACGAGTATTTCTATATAGATCATGGTACCGGTATTGTTATTGGCGAAAGCTGTAAAATAGGTAAGCATGTAAAGCTGTACCAGGGCGTTACCCTGGGGGCATTAAGTGTGGATAAAAGTATGGCCAATACCAAGCGCCATCCTACAGTTCAGGATAATGTGGTAATTTACTCCGGCGCTACTATTTTGGGCGGAGAAACCATCATCGGCCATAACAGTGTGGTAGGGGGAACGTTTGGCTCACCAAGAGTTTGCCGCCAAATTCAAGGGTATACCACACACCTAACCACAGGGTACTGAAAAGATTGAGCATTAAATTGTTCGGCCACAAGAAATAGAACATTTACCATAAAAAATATATAATGGCTTCATTGATAGACCTGATAGGCAACACGCCTATGGTAGAAATTAAAAAGCTGAACCCAAATCCAAAAGTGCGGATCTTCGCCAAGCTGGAAGGCAATAATCCGGGTGGCAGCGTAAAAGACCGCGCGTCGCTCAACATGATCAGGAGTGCTATTGAGCGCGGCGACATTAAGCCTGGCACAAAGTTGATTGAAGCTACCAGCGGCAATACAGGGATAGCATTGGCTATGATTGCAAGGTTGTTTGATCTGGAGATAGAGCTGGTGATGCCATCCAACTCCACCCGCGAGCGTACGCTTACTATGGAGGCATTTGGAGCTAAAGTTACCCTGTTGGAAGGAATAGAAGTCTGTCGTGATTATGCAGAAGAAAAGGCCGCTACGGGCGAATATTTCCTGCTGAACCAGTTTGCCAACCCGGATAACTACATGGCACACGTAAAAACAACAGGCCCCGAAATTTGGCACGATACCGAAGGCAAAATCACCCACTTTGTAAGTGCTATGGGAACTACAGGTACCATCATGGGCTGTTCAAGATATTTGAAAGAGCAAAACGCCAACGTACAGATAGTAGGTTGCCAACCGGTTGAAGGCTCTTCCATCCCCGGCATCCGCAGGTGGCCCGAAGAATACCTGCCCAAGATTTTTGAGGCCAAACGGGTTGACAGGGTAATGGATATTTCGCAGGAAGAAGCGACTCAAATGGCCCGCCAAATGGCTAAGGTTGAAGGTGTATTTGCAGGCATGAGCAGCGGCGGTGCACTATCTGCGGCTGTAAGGCTTGCTCAAGAACTGGAAGAGGGCCTAATCGTTTTTATTTGCTGTGACCGGGGCGACAGGTATTTGAGTAGCGAGTTATTTGGATAAGTACCGATGGAACCTACAGAGGATAGTAATAATTATAAATACGGCGTATTTTATTACAACAAAGATGATAGCCGGATCATTGTGCCCAAAAGAATTAAGTACATGGGATGGACAGTGAATTTTGCCCACCCGTTAAGTTATTTGATTATGGGCGGGATACTGGCTGTGGTAATTGTAGCATGGATAGTTGCCCCGCAGAAATAAATACGTGTTGTTCATAAACTAGCGCCCGTTTGTAACGGGTGCTTAACATGGTATGGCGTTTGTAACGCAATTACCGGCGCTTACGTTAGAAATATAGGCCTGTTTTAAGAACGTCATCACAGATGGTCTCGCGGCCGATTTGCAAGATTTTACAACACCTCTAACTCCTTCAGCTTAATCTCTAAAGCTTCCGCCGATGTAAAATGGATACATTCAATTCCCATTTTTTCCGCCGCTAAAATATTACGATAGTTATCGTCAATAAATAAAGCCTCATCTGCATTTACATGGTAACGATCAAGCAGGGTTTGATAAAAGGCAGGGGTGGGTTTACGCATTTTTTCGGCGCCGGATACAACAATGCCATCAAACCATCCTAAAAAATCGAAACGCTCCTGGGCCATCGGAAAAGTTTCGGCCGACCAGTTGGTCAATGCGTAGATTTTGTATTTACCGCTTTCTTTTAATTGTTTGAAGATCTCTACCGTATCGTGAAAAGGATCGCCAAGCATCTCTATCCAGCGGGAATAAAAAGCACGGATATTGGCTTCGTGTTCTGGAAATTGGGCAACAAGCAAATCTGTGCCTTCCTGTAAGGACCGGCCGGCATCCTGCTCCTCATTCCAGTCGGAGGTACAAATATTAGCCAAAAAGTCTATCATTTCCTGTTCATCAGCAAACAGGGTGCGGTACATATAATGCGGGTTCCAATCGATTAAAACGGCCCCCAGATCGAATATTATGGTGTTGATCATTTTTTCTTTGCGTGGGTTTCATGAACCTCGGCCTTTGTAACAACCGAATCTTTCAAAAAAACAACAAGCGTTTGAGTATAAATCAATTTGCCTTTGCTGTATTCTCGGTCAAGGTCGTATACCATGCTGTCTTTACTGCTTAATTGAGGGCGGTGGAGCAAATGGATCACCTGTTGATATTTAAGATTATTAAGCTGTTTACTTTCAATCAGGTCATTAACCATACCCGGGCGATAAGCGAACGTAAGGCCATCTCCATCATCCCATTTATCACGGTCGAACTTTTGTTTACGGCTGCAGGCGGTTAGGCAAACTGCCAGGAGGCAGATAAATATCAGGGTTTTGCTAAGCATTTTATGTTTCAGTATTGAATCAGGCCATATTTCAACTGCCCGTTATTGCGTAGCTTTCCCACGACCGAAAAAGGGTGTCATGCTGAGCCTGTCGAAGCATGGTGGGCAGGCCTCTCCGCGCGAGTCTTCGACAGGCTCAGACTGACAGGCCTACCCAGCTTTCTGCAATAACGGGTAGTTGTTGGTTTTCCAGCAGCTAAAAATACTGAAATTAATTAACCCCTAAAAGATAGCCTTTAAAATCAGCAAAATCTTTACTGATGGCAACTGCGAGCTTGGTTTTTGCTTCCAGTTCTTTTACCTGTTCCGGTACTTCAATTTTAGCAGCAACCTCATCGCTAAATACGTCAGGGAATTTACAAGGATGTGCGGTTGAAAGGAATACACCGGCGGTGTCAACAGCGGCATGGCCCTGTTTATAATCGGTTAAAGCCTGCCATGCGATAGCAGTGTGTGGGCAAACCACATAATTATAGTTATCAAATACCCAGTTGATGGCTTTTACAGTTTCCTCGTCATCGTACTTAAAGCCAATAACCAATTCTTTAAGCGCTTCGGTATCGTTTTTAAACAGATCGGCAATACGTACCCAGTTGCTTGGGTTGCCTACGTCCATTGCGTTAGATAAAGTTGCTACCGATGGTTTGGGTTGATAAACGCCGGTTTTTAGAAACTCAGGCACAGTATCATTGACATTGGTAGCCGCAATAAATTTTTCGACAGGTAAGCCCATTTTCCAGGCTAACAAACCTGCGCCTATATTGCCGAAGTTGCCGCTTGGCACGGAGAAAACTACTTTTTTAATGCCTTGCCTTAATAGCTGTGCATATGCATTGAAGTAATAAAAAGTTTGCGGAACCAAACGTGCAATATTGATGGAATTGGCGGATGTAAGGCGGAATTTTTCGTTTAGCTCATCATCAACAAACGCCTGTTTCACCAGGGCCTGGCAATCATCGAAGGTACCGTCAACCTCAAGGGCACGGATGTTTTGACCATTGGTAGTTAGTTGCTGCTCCTGCACGCCGCTCACTTTACCTTTTGGATAAAGGATGGTAACACGGGTATTGGGGACACCTAAAAAGCCAAGGGCTACAGCACCGCCGGTATCGCCACTAGTGGCAACCAGTACGTCCAGTTGTTTTTCGCCGGGCTCAAGGAAATAGCTCATTACGCGGCTCATAAAGCGGGCACCAAAATCTTTAAATGCCAGTGATGGTCCGTGGAAAAGCTCGAGGACATATACATTGTCTTCCAGCTTTACAATAGGAGCTGGGAAGTTAATGGCATCATCGATCAAGGCTTTCAAATCGGCCTCCGGAATAGAGTCGCCAAGCAGGTTTTGTGCTACTTTGAAAGCAATTTCGGGGAGGGAGTATTTATCAAGGTTGTTGATAAAATCAGCATCCAAACGGGGGATGCTGTAAGGCATATATAAGCCTTTATCCTGCGGCATGCTGTTAAAAACCGCGTCTTTGAACGATACTTCAAATAGGGTATTATTGGTACTGTAGAGTTTCATTTTTGATTTCGGAATTCGGATGTTCGATTTCGGATTTAATTAGGTTTATTAGAGCTCATCCTACCATGTCATCGCGAGGTACGAAGCAATCGCATGCTATACAGGGCGGACCTGCTTCCGTGCGATTGCTTCGTACCTCGCAATGACATAGTGGTTTGTATTGCGAAGGATTTAAGGCTATCCCAAAACCTTCGGCCCCGCGTCATTTATAGTTGATACGTAGCTATTGGATCCGATTTTTAAGCCGGTTAAATGCTGCTGTAATTTTTGGGTGATGGCTCGTGCGGTGGCTTCGTCTTTGGTAAAAGCAAACACCGACGGGCCAGAGCCTGATATACCAAAGCTTACCGCACCAAGTTCCATCGCCATTTCGCGCATTTTGTAAAAGTCAGGGATCAGCATAGAGCGTACTGGCTCAACGAGCACATCTTTCATACTGCGGCCAATCAGTTCGATATCCTGCATAAATAAACCGCTTACTAAGCCCGCAATATTGCCCCACTGGGTAACGGCATCCTTCATCTGGATGTTTTTACGGATGATTTGGCGGGCCTCTCTTGTAGGTACATCCACATCAGGGAATACAATAGCGCACCACAGGTTTTTAGGATGCGGTAGCCTTACCACATCAAGCGGCTCATAACTACGGATCAGCACAAAACCACCAAACAAGGCAGGGGCTACGTTATCAGCATGACCATGACCGCAAGCCATCTCTTCGCCTTTCATAGCAAAAGGAAGTAGTTTTATCGGGTCGGAATTATCACCTAATAATGTTTTAATAGCAAACAAACCTGCAACCGTACTGGCCGAGCTTGAACCTAAACCACTGCCAATGGGCATTTTTTTGTGCAGCTCGATATCTAAACCAATATCGGTACGGCCAATACTTTGTAAATAATGCTGAACGCTCACGCTTACGGTATTCTTTGCCGGATCAAGCGGTAGCCTGCCGTCATCGCCGGTAATCTTGCTGAGGGTGATGCCAGGTTTGCCTGTGACGCGCATGATCACCTCGTCACCGGGCTCATCAACCGCAAAGCCCAACACATCAAAACCGCAAACCACATTGGCAACAGTAGCCGGGGCGAAAACGCGGATGCTACCCCCCGCGCCCCCTGAAGGGGGTGCTACCTGTGGGGCGGCTTTAACTTCTTCTAAATTATTTTCCATATTAAAATTATCAAACTGTTCCTCCCCCTTTAGGGGGCGGGGGTAAACTATAGTTCCCCCTTTAGGGGGTTAATTCGCGCCCACATTTATTAAATCAGCAAATACGCCTGCGGCGGTTACTTCGGCGCCTGCGCCGGGGCCTTTTACTACCAGCGGACGCTCACGGTACCTGTCGGTAGTGAAGGATATAATGTTATCGCTGCCCGACAGCATGTAGAACGGATGGTTTTCATCAACCATTTGCAGGGTGATAGTTACTTTGCTGTCCTCTAACTTGCCAATGTAACGCAATACTTTGCCGTCTTTTTCGGCTGCATCTTTTAGTTTGGCAAAATGTGCGTCTTCGGTTTTAAGGGTAGCATAAAAATCCTCAACGGTTTTAGCCTCAAGGCTTGCTTTTGGCAATACGCTTTCTATTTCAACGTCGGCCTCTTCCATAGCATATCCGGCATCGCGGGCAAGGATGAGCATTTTGCGCATAAAATCCTTACCGCTCAGGTCATCACGAGGATCTGGTTCGGTATAGCCTTTGTCCTGGGCTTCTTTTACCACATCGTGGAAATTTGCATCGCCCTTAAAGTTATTAAAGATGAACGATATAGTGCCCGAAAGTATTGCTTCGATACGCTGAACCCTGTCGCCGCTGTTCATCAGGTTTTTAAGGGTATTGATGATCGGCAAGCCAGCGCCAACGTTGGTTTCGTAGAAGAAATCAACGCCATGAGCGCGCGCGGTATCTTTAAACGTGCGGTACTGCTTATAACTGCCCGAGTTACCTATTTTATTACAGGTGATTACCGAGATATTGGCTTTAAAGATCTCCTCGTAAAAACCGATAGGAACGGGACTTGCAGTGTTGTCAATAAATACACAGTTTGGCAGGTTCATTTCTTTCATCCGGTTAATAAACGATTGCAGATCGGCTTCATAAGGTGACGATTGCAGGTCATTTTGCCAGGTATCTAAAGAGATGCCATCACTATTGAACGTCATTTTGCGGGTATTGCTGATACCCGCTATTTTAACCTGGATGCCGTTGTTATCTTTCAGGTATTCGCTATGGGCGTTCAATTGATTAAATAATGTTTTGCCAATGTTGCCGGTACCCAGGCAAAACGCATGCAGGGTTTTGGTCAACTGTACAAAGAAGGCGTCGTGCACGGCGTTCAAGGCTTTTGACAGATCGTTCGCCGAGATGATCACCGAGATGTTATATTCAGATGAGCCTTGTGCTATAGCCCTTACGTTAACACCGTTACGGCCCAGCGCATGGAACAACTTGCCCGACATGCCCGGGGTTTGTTTCATGTTTTCGCCTACTATTGCAAGAATAGCCAGATTTTTCTCGATAACCAGATGCTCGAGTTTTTTAGCGGCAAGCTCCAGTTCAAACTCCTGTTCGATAACCTGTTTTGCCCTGTCTGTATCTTGCGGCTGAACTGCGAAGGTGATGCTATGTTCAGATGATGATTGGGTGATCAGGATTACGTTGATCTGCTCTCGGGCAAGCAAGGAGAACAAACGGCCGCTAAAGCCCGATTTGCCCACCATACCGCTGCCCTCTAAATTTAGGATACTGATATTGTTGATAGATGAGATCCCTTTGATTGGCAGGGTAGAGGCCTTGCAATCATGACGGATCACGGTACCTTCAAACTCTGGCTCAAAGGTGTTTTTAATTACGATAGGTATCTTCTTTAAAAATGCCGGGATCATGGTTGGCGGATAGATCACCTTGGCGCCGAAGTAGGAAAGCTCCATAGCTTCGGTATAAGTAAGCTCGGTTAAGGAGAACGCTTTTTTCACCATGCGGGGATCGGCAGTCATCATGCCGTTAACATCCGTCCAGATCTGAACCTCCTGAGCATTTAACGCTGCGCCGAATATGGCTGCTGTATAATCAGATCCACCGCGACCTAATGTTGTAGTTTGCCCTGCATCGTTTGAGGCGATGAAACCGGTAACGATCAATGTTTTGCCTTTGTTTTCGGTATACAGGCCTTGTACCAGTCTTTCGGTAAGTTCGGTGTTTACCTTGGCATTGCCGAAAGCGCTGTCGGTTTTAATTACATCAGCAGCATCAACAAAAAGTACATCGCCAAAATGCTGGGCTGCAACTTTGCTCACCATCAGGGTTGAGCAACGTTCGCCGAAGGCCAGTACCTGGTCGCGGGTTTTCGGGGTAAGTTCGCGAAGGGTAAGCACGCCCTGTAAAAGTTCTTCCAGTTGGTTGAAGTGAATTTTTAAACGGGTAAGCGCCGGGTTTTGGTTTTGTACATCCAAAAGGGCTTTAACCGTATCAAAGTGACGTTTCTCCAATTCGGCTAAGCCTGCGGTAAACTCTTTGCCGTTTGCCGCATCTTCGGCCATGGCCGAAAGCAGGTTGGTTACACCGCCCATGGCAGATAATACCACCACCGGCTTTTCTTCATTTTTTACTTCATCCTTCAGGATGCTTAACAGGGTTTGGATGCTGCTTACAGATCCAACGGAAGTACCTCCGAATTTTAAAACTTTCATTTATGGGTTAGTAATCGTTCTGTAACAAAAAAACCTTCCTCTTTGCGGAGGAAGGTTTTTCTTTTGGCTTTCATTTTATGTTTTACACCATACGATTATCTTCCTCCGAGGTTTATACCGGTGGTAATAATAATTGTAGAAATGGTGTTGTTAATTGTCATATATAATGTCTGTAAAGTAAGTAGATTATTTTCTGATTTGCAAGGATTATTTAACAAATTATGATTTTCGTAATAATTGCAAGGCGATTGAGTGGGTGATTGATGGATTTGATAATGAGGGCGATAGATAAAAGGTTTTACCAAAATGTTGGGGTTCTGTCATCGCAGACGATTGACACGCGGCTCAGCTGCAACCTAACTCAATTAAAAACGATAATGTATCATCAGGGCTTCAAAAAAGCCTCAATAAATTTAATTTGCTACTTTTGAGGCTCGATAATATGCAGGGACTAATTACAAAATCAACCGGAAGCTGGTACCAGGTACAAACCCCCGATGGGCAAAAGATAGATTGCCGCATCAAAGGTAAGTTCCGTATAAAAGGTATTACCACAACCAACCCTATTGCCGTTGGCGATGTGGTTGATTTTGAAATGGAGCCCGACAGGGAAGATGGCGTGATCACCAACCTGCATCAACGAAAAAACTACATCATCCGCAAGGCTATTAACCTGAGCAAACAGGCGCAGATCATTGCTGCCAATCTCGACCAGGCTATTTTGGTAGTTACGCTGGCTTCTCCGCGTACTTCTCTGGGTTTTATAGATCGCTTTTTGGTAACTGCCGAGGCTTACGATATCCCTGCAAGACTGGTGTTCAATAAGCTCGATCTGTTTAGCGATGAAGGCCTGGAGGTTTTGGCCGATTATAAAGCTATTTATGAAGATATTGGCTACCCCTGTTTTGAAGTTTCGGCTATTGAAGGTACTAATATCAACCAGGTGCAGGATCTGTTGAAGGATAAGGTCACTTTGTTTTCCGGCCACTCGGGCGTGGGTAAATCAAGCCTGATCAACGCGTTGCTACCCGAGTTGGACCTGCGCACACACATGGTATCCGACTGGAGCGATAAGGGGATGCACACCACCACCTTTGCCGAAATGTTTGAGCTGCCGCAGGGTGGTTTTATTATTGATACCCCCGGCATCCGCGAACTGGGTGTTATCGACATAGAAAAACAGGAGCTTAGTCATTTTTTCCCGAAATGCGTGAACGGATGAACCAATGCCGTTTTAACAATTGCCGCCACATCAATGAACCCGGCTGCGCCGTACTTGAAGCTTTGGAAGAAGGAGAGATAACGCTATCGCGCTATGAGAGTTACCTGAGTATTTATCATGGTAATGACACAAGGGCCTGATTTGAGAATCAAGACTTTTAGAGTCAGGAGTCAGGAAGAAACTCAACTCTTGTCATTTCGATAGAGCAGAGGAGGATGGTGTGTCGGGGCGAAAGAGAAATCTTATTAGCCATGTAAACCGCACCCCATAGTTGGCAATGCATGACAGATAAGATTTCTCCCGATGGTCGAAATGACAATTTTTATTAAACACCTTACTTCTTCGCCGCTTCCTTCACCAGCACATCAACAATAGCCTGTTTGTTCGGCAAATATTTATTACACAAAAACAATCCTCCTTTACCTGTCGAGGTATTAAAGAACAAATAAGTGCCTACGCCGGGATCATCGCCGTCATGGCCTACGGTGCCGTTAGTATATAAATTCCAGAAGATGCCTTTGTTACGATAGGTTAAATTGATGTTTTTAGGCGGATGCTCCTTGTTGAACTGCGCGGTGAACATGGTTTGATAAGATGGCTCAGTAAGCAGCTTTTTATCGTGCCTGGCAATTGCCACTAAATATTTGCTCAAATCTTCGGGCGAAGTTTTTAGCCCTCCATCCGGATACGTAACCAGGTCATATAACGGGAACCGGTTCTTTTGATCGAGGTATAAATAGGCGTGGTTTTTTAAATCCACATCTTGAATATGCCAGCCTGAATGATCCATTTTTAGGGGCTTCAGGATATACTTTTGGGTAAACTGTGCATAAGAAAGGCCCGATTTAAGTTCAATGAGATATGCCGCCAGTGCCGAGCCGATGTTAGAATATGAGGAAACGCTTCCTGCCGGACCTTCCCCGAAATTGGCCTTGCTGTAGTATTCTCCCTGTGGGGATAAATAGTTGTAAAAGAACTGGGCTAAAGTTGTATCCTTTAATTTATCACCAAACCCCATTTGGTTAAGGGTTTTAATCGAAACACTGTCATAGGCCCGTAGTTTAGGATAAAAATGATAGCAGTAATGATATACATCAGGGTTATCAACAATCCCTGATGTATGGTTGGTTAACTGCCTGATGGTTATTTTTCCGTTTGGGTCATTAGGATTGGTTACCTTAAAAGGTAGCACATCGTTGATATCTGTTTCCAGCGTAAAATATTTTAATTCGATAGCTTTCATCAACGCTACGGCAATAACAGTTTTACTCACCGAGCCAATGTTTTGAATTGTATTAGCTAAATAGGGTACTTGGTTGGCTTCATCTGCATAGCCAAAACTATGGGAGTAGCTAACTTTATTACCATCGGTCATGATCACATACATGCCGGGCAGACTTTCATGCGTAAAAGCCTGTTGTAATTTGATGGTTAAAGAGTCTGGTTGAGTTTGCGCCTGGATGCCGCTGGTTATAAGTGCAAGGGTTAGCACACGAAGAAGTGTTTTCAAGGTTTTATAGGTTTTCATACGTCTATATTACAACAAACAGCATATAAACCCCTATCGATCAATGAAAATTATTTTATGTTCTGCTATGAAAGTCGCGAACAGGTATGGTATTCAACAAAAAAGGCCTTGTGTTATTCACAAGGCCCAATATTTATTCGCCTAAAGCGGTTTTGAAATCGTCGAGCAAATCGTCGAGGTCTTCAATACCTACCGAGAGGCGGATCATGCTTTCAGGAATGCCCATTTCTGCGCGGCGCTCGGCACCAAGTTCAAAGAAAATGGTTTGTGCAACCGGTATGGCCAGGGTACGTGTATCACCAAGGTTGCTTGATTTTACAACCAGTTTCAGTTTATTTAAAAATGCCAGGCAGTTGATACTTTCATCAAGCTCAATGCTCATCAAGCCGCCATAGCGTGTAAATAACTCACCGGCCAATTCATGCTGCGGGTGCGATTCAACGCCCGGGTAAAATACCTTTTTAACTTTTGGGTGATTATCGAAATATTTAGCCAGTGCCAAAGCGTTGCTGCAGGCACGGTCAAGGCGCAGGGCCAGGGTTTCGGCACCAACAGATATTGTATGTGCAGCTTCGGGTGATAAAGTGCCACCGGCGTCACGTAACCCTTTCTTACGGATCTGGGTCATGCCCAGGTTCTCTGGTTTTACAGCTGCTTTAAATCCGGGGAAAATATTTGGGTAGTTTGCCCAATCAAACAAGCCGGTATTCGTAACCGCGCCACCGAGGGCGTTGCCATGACCGCCAATGTATTTGGTAAGTGAATTAATCACTAAACTTGCTTTAACATTAATTGGGTTAAACAGGTATGGCGAGGTCATGGTGTTATCAACAACGTACATAATGCCTTTTTCCTCGCACAGGTCGCCAATGTTTTTTAGGTCGGCAATTTGCGTGGCCGGGTTGGCAATAGTTTCAACAAACACCATGCGGGTATTTGCTTTTACTGCCGCGCGTACATTATCAACCGAGGTAGCATCAACAAAATCAATACTGATACCCATATCAATAAATGTTTGGAAAATGCTGCGGCTGTTCCCAAACAGGAACGAGCTGGCTACGATATGGTCAGTACCTTTAATAAGGGCCATCACCGTTGCCGAAATTGCCGCCATACCGGTTGAGAAAGCGATACTTGATACCCCATGTTCCATTTGAGTTACCTTTTGCTCCAGAGCGGTAACAGTTGGGTTACCCTGGCGTGAATAAGCGTAACCACTTTTTTTATTTTGGAAAATATCAACCAGGTCCTGCACATCCTCGTGCCCGTAGGTTACAGAGGTGTGGATGGGTTTATGTAATGAACCATGCTCGGGTTTACCAAGCCGGTCGGCATGTAATATGGTGGTAGTGAAGCCTTTTTTTGTACTCATTTTTAATCCTATTAATTAGATATACATAATAGCGGTTGCGAACTTAATTAATTACGCACTAATTACACGAATGGAATTAGCACTAATTGCACTAATGATAACGAATTGACACAAATACTTATAAGGCGTTTGCAATTTGATCGAATTACACGAATTACTTATCTATAGCGAATAAGATTAATGAAATTCGCCTAAATTGTGACCAACATAAATTAATTCGTGTAAAAATTATGAGGGCTGTACTACAACGCGTTACCCAGGCAAGCTGCACAGTAGATGGAAATGTTACAGGCGAAATAGGTGTCGGATTTTTGGTATTATTAGGGATTGAAGATGCCGATACCCCAGAGGATATGCAGTGGCTTGCTAATAAAATTACAGGCATGCGTGTTTTTGGCGACGAGAACGGACTTATGAATAAAGCCCTTGCCGATGTTAACGGGGATATACTATTGATATCACAGTTTACCCTTTTCGCTCAAACTAAAAAGGAAACCGCCCGTCGTTTCTGCGGGCTGCCAAGCCGGATAAAGCTATCCCGATGTACGAACAAATGGTTCAAACGCTTGAAACATTAACAGGCAAAAAGATAGCAACAGGCATTTTTGGTGCTGATATGAAAATCAACCTGCTTAATGATGGTCCGGTTACTATTATAATGGATACGAAGGATAGAGAGTTTTAACACGAATATTTTGCGTGTCGATTACAATTAGATCGAATTACACGAATCCATGTTTGACACGAATCCTTGCTCTCTGAAGAGAATTATTTTGAATTACACGAATTGTTTTTTATCGACTCCTCGGGAGAGTTAATTAAATAATTGATGAAATTAAAATCATTCTATATTTTGGTCACCAATTCTGTTAACCGTGGTTGAAATCTTATTTAAGGAAGAATCTTACAAAATTATCGGGGCATGTTTTGAGGTTCATAACATATTGGGGCACGGATTTAAAGAAGCAGTTTATAAGGATGCCCTCGAGTTTGAGTTTGCCAGGTTAAATATCCCATTTGTACGAGAAAGACCATTTACCATTACATATAAAGAACAAAAACTCAAGCATTTCTTTGTTGCTGACTTTGTAGTTTATGACGGTATCATTCTCGAAGTAAAAATAGGCAATTACATCGGCGACCCATATATCAAACAAACGCTTAACTACTTAAAAGCCTCTGGCCTCAAATTAGGCCTTGTAATAAATTTCGGAAAACCTTCAATTGAATATCAACGAGTTGTTTTCTAAAAAAGGATCCGGCTATCTAATCACCCACGCCAATTCGTATAATTCGATCCTATTATCTACGCCAAGCAAAGATTCGTGTCAAACATGGATTCGTGTAATTCGCTCAAATTTTATTCATAATGCAAATCCATTCGTGATAAAATCTTATTACGCCAATCCTTCTTCAATCCTTGCCTGCAAATCTGCTTTAAAAGCATCATCAAGTTTCAGCTCATTTTTTAGCGAATCATGAAATAGCTGCTGCACCATATCATTAATAACGCGGCTTTGTTTATTGTATAATACGCACACGCCGCAACCGGCCAGGTGAATGCGCAGTTCCATTTCCTCGCGGAAGCTAAGCCGTTTAAGCTGTTTTTTTTCGATGAGGAAAGTAGCTTGTTTACAGTTATATATAATTTTTTTTAAATAGCTCATTTCAGTTTAATTCCAGTTTTTTTGAAGGCAGGCCCTCAGGTTAACTTTTGCCCGGTGAATGATAACCCAGAAGTTGGCCTGGCTAACATGCAGTTCGGTGCAAATATTTTCGGTAGCCGCATCGTCTATGTGTTTCATGGTAAATACTGCGTTCCACAGGGCAGGTAATTTTTGCAGGCATTTTTGCAGAATGCTGTTCAGCTCTTTTTTTAACAAAGGATCCTGGTCGTCCATTGCCGCGATGGGCTGTGGAGCATATTCAGCTTTCCAGTGCCCATTGTCTTCCTCAAAAAAATCATCCTGCTCCTGAGCTGCTTTATTAGCCGAAGCTATAGCCAAACCTGATGATTTTTTGCGGTATACATCAATAATCTTATTTTTAAGGATAGCGGTAAGCCACGTTCGTTCGGTGCTTTTGCCCTCAAACCGGTCCACTTTTTCAAGGGCTGCCAAAAAGTTTCCTGTACCAGGTCTTTGGCCGTATCCTCATCATTGATGCGCACAATGGCATACATATACAGGTAATCGGCATAGGCTGTAACCCATTTATGAGGGTTTAATACATTAGTTTCGGTTAACATGAAATGCGGTAATGCTAATACAATTACAGGCTTAGTCGGGCGCTGGGCTTAATCCTTACAAGATAAATTCAAATCTATTTTAATCCAAGACCTTCCTGATGATTACTAAGTTACGCTACGTGTCTTGATTTGAGCATATTATGCCGATATTTATATCAGCCAAAAAAGTAAAAAATTATTGTAAGGTTATCCCAATAAACCCGACAAAGCAGAAAAAATGTATATCATTTAAACTAAGTGAAATGAAAAAGATCAGAATATTTGCGTTTGTGTCGTTTGTTATAGGTGCAGTAATCATTTCTGTTGCATTCATAAATTGCAAAAGTGGAGCTAAAACCAACCAAAACGATAATTTAAAGTTTAATGGTAAAGGTTTTGCCCTTGTTGAACTGTTTACTTCCGAAGGCTGTTCAAGCTGCCCGCCTGCCGACGAGCTGGTTGCCAAAGTTCAAAAAGAGGTTGGCGATAAGCCCGTTTATATTTTAGCCTACCATGTTGATTACTGGAACCGTCTTGGCTGGAAAGACGTTTTCAGTAGTGCCGATTATTCAAAACGGCAAAATGAATATGCGCACTGGTTAAACTTGTCGCAGGTTTACACGCCGCAAATTGTGGTTAATGGTAAAACGGAGTTTGTAGGTTCGCAGGAGGAGCGTTTACGCAGCACTATTAAAAGCGGCCTGCAGGGGAGCGGCAGTGTTCAATTAAACTTAGGTGTTACTCTTAATGCGAATAATACAGCTTCGGTACAATACAAAGTTGAAGGCAATACCGGGAGCGCATCTAATGTGATATCATTGGCATTGGTTCAAAAACAAGCTGTTGTAAAAGTTGAGCGGGGTGAAAATGGTGGCCGCACATTGGCCCATGCTCAAATTGTACGAAACCTGCAAACCATGCCTTTAAACAAAAACAATGGCAGCGCAACTATTGCTTTGCCTGCCGGGGTTGAGGCCCGGGGATGGGAAGTAATAGGTTTTGTACAAAATACAAATAACGGTGCTGTTTTGGCAGCATCGAAAAGCCTGGTTAAAGTATCGGCGGATGTTGGGCAACAAGATAAAAACATACAATAGTTGTGTTGAATGGCATTAAGAGTATTTAGATGAAGATAATTAAAGAGAAACACCCGCTGTTAATGCGCTGGACGCATTGGGTAAACTTTCCCATCCTTACCATCATGATTTGGAGCGGGCTGCTCATTTACTGGGCCAATGATACTTACACTTTCACGCTCTTCGGTGTCACTTTTATTCGCTTTTTTCCGCAGGGCCTTTATGATGCGCTGCACATTCCCCGGCGACTGGCCGAGGGTATGGCTTTCCATTTTTTGTTTATGTGGTTTTTTGCGCTTAACGGCTTGTTGTATGTGTCATATACCATAATATCGGGCCAGTGGCGTGAGCTTGTGCCTAACCGGCATTCATTTAAAGAAGCCTGGCTGGTGGTTTTGCACGACCTGCACATCCGGAAAATGGCTCCGCCTCAGAATAAATACAACGCAGCTCAGCGAATTGCCTATACGGCTATTATTGTTATGGGGTTTGGCTCGCTGATAACAGGGCTGGCTATTTATAAGCCGGTGCAATTTAATTACCTCGCCTGGATTTGCGGAGGGTACCATTTGGCCCGCATCTGGCATTTTGTGCTCACCATTGGTTATGTATTGTTTTTCCTGGTGCATGTTGTTCAGGTAGTACTTGCCGGCTGGAACAACTTCAGATCGGTTATTTCGGGTTTTGAGGTAATAGATAAAAAGCCACTGCCCGCTATTCAAATTCAAAACGATGAAACTAACGAAAAAACTGAGTAAGGTTTTCAGCAAAAATAAAGGCCCCAAAAAGGAGCTTACAGTTGAGCAAAAGATCAGCCGCCGCAATTTTATTTCCTTCGGCAGCTTCCTGGTATTGGGCGGTGCCGCCTATGGGGGCTGGCGTTGGTTGTATACGTCGCCCAATGAGGTACCCGGTATAACGGGAGAGGCCCATAAGCCACTGCGCGCTGTGCTTAACGCCAATGAAAAGGTGGTGCGCCAATTATACAGTAATAAAAACCTGGTAAAAACCTATCCTAAAGAAATGGCCGCCAAGGTAGTGCGTCATAATAGTGATATAGGCTCGGAGGGTTTGATTGATGTAGGCAACTGGAAACTGTCGGTTAAAAAGCAGAATGGTGAGCTATTGAATATCGGTATCGATGAAATAAAGAAACTTCCTAAAACGGAGATCGTTTATGATTTTAAGTGCGTAGAGGGCTGGGACCAGATTTCGCACTGGGGCGGTGTAAAATTCAGCGATTTTATAGCTCACTTTAAGCTTGATGCCGAAACCCGGTTTGAGTATGTAGGCATGGAAACGCCCGACAAGGAATATTACGTGGGCGTTGACATGCCAAGCGCTATGCACCCGCAAACTTTGCTGGCCTATGAGGTGAACGAAAAACCCTTGCCGCCGAAGCATGGCGCGCCGCTAAGGCTCATTATCCCTGTAAAATATGGCATCAAAAACCTGAAACGGATAGGCAGCATAACCTTCAGCAATAGCCGTCCCCGCGATTACTGGGCCGAACAGGGTTATGATTATTACGCAGGGTTGTAAAAGACCAGTTAAACCGCCATTATATATTGATGTAATATTTGCATATTGCATTAAATGCCGGCCAATAAACTACCACTTTCCAAACAGCTTGCTTATGCCTGCGGAATGATAGGATGGAGCATCATGACCAATATTATCATTGTGATGCTGCCTTACTTTTACCTGCCGCCAAACAATGCCGGGCTTACTACGCTGGTACCCCAATTGTTACTTTTGGGCCTGTTCAATATCATGTCGGTAATCACAGCATCCGGGCGGTTGGTGGATGCTTTTTTTGATCCTTTTATTGCCTCGCTAAGCGATAAAAGCGAAAACCGTCGTGGGCGGCGCATTCCTTTTATGCAATGGGCTATTTTACCTGCCGCTTTATTTTGCGGATTAACCTTTTACCCCATGGTAAAGGGCGAAAGTATCCATAACGCTTACTGGCTTACCTTTACGCTTATTTGTTTTTTTATGGGCGCTACGGCCTATATTATCCCGTACAACGCCTTGCTGCCCGAGCTTACCCGCACAGGCAGCGAAAGGGTTAAACTATCATCATTACAACAGGTGGGTTTTGTAATTGGGATTATCTTATCGGCCATGGTCAATAACTTTGCCGACTGGGTACAACGCTTTGCCGGCACCCCCAATCGTGATACCGCCGTGCAGTACACCATTTGGGGGCTGGCCATATTTGCCGGGCTGGTAATGCTCGTACCTGTATTCGCCATTGACGAAAAGCGGTATTCAAATGGTCATCCCTCGCATTTATCACTCTTACCAGCTATTCAAAAAACCTTTCAAAATCGGAATTTCAAATATTACCTGATATCCGATTTTTCGTACTATATGGCATTAAGCATTATATCAAGCGGCTTACTGTTTTTTTAAAATCGTTATTATATCTGCCCGAATCTATGGGCGGAGAACTTATGGCTACTATGGTACTGGTATCACTGCTGTTTTATCCGCTGGTTAATTACCTGTCGCAAAAGATCGGCAAAAAACCTATCGTGCTTTTTTCGTTCGCGTTACTGAGTTTGATTTTTGTGGCGATATTTTTCCTGGGCAAACTTCCATTTACACCGCAGGTGCAAATCTATACGCTGGTTATCAGTGCGTCGTTTCCGCTGGCCTCGCTGGGTATTTTGCCCAATGCTATACTTGCCGAAATAGCACAGAACGAGGCTAAACGTACCGGCGAGAACCGCGAGGGGATGTTCTTTGCGGTTAAATACCTGTTTGTAAAACTGGGCCAAACACTGGGTATTGCATTGTTTGCGTTTTTAACCATTTATGGAAAAGACCCGGGCAACGATTATGGCCTGCGCCTGAATGGTATTTGCGGTTGTGTGCTCTGTTTGCTGGCTTTTGTTTTCTTTAACCGGTTCAGGGAGCGCGGGAACAGGGGTAAAAAGAGAACCGCCCATCATTGAGCTTCATGTTCCGCCAGATCCTTAAAGGCAGGTAACGTGCCGCTGTGTAACCTGAAGCGGCTGTTTATCGGTTTGCGCTTCTGCAACGCAGGCAAAAAGAAGAGAAGCCATCAAAATGACTATGAGGTATTTGATTATGGTTGCACTCATTTTCCTTTGCCGTTAAATGTGTTATAAAACAATTTGCCCTTGTAGAATAAAAAAGGCCTGCCATTTGTTTTAAATGCAGGCCTTCAGGATATCAGTGTAAAAGCAATATTACACCAGGTTCTTTTTAATATAGCTGATACTTTGTGCAATGCTCACAAACGGATCGCCCGGGCAAACATCCTGCTCAACAAAGAAATATTTGAGGCCTGATTTTTTTGCCTGGGTAAAGATCTTTTTAAAGTCGATAACCCCGTTTCCAACTTCAGTAAATTTCTTTTCAGGGGTTTTGTCCATATCCTTAACATGCCACAGCGGGAAACGGCCCGGGTGTTTATCAATAAGGGCGATTGGGTCCTGGTTTGCTTTATTAACCCAATACAAGTCCATTTCCATTTTTACCAGGTCTTTATCAGTGTTCTCCAAAAGGATCTCATATGGGTATTTACCGTTTTCCTGTATAAATTCAAAGTCGTGGTTGTGATAGCAAAGTTGGATACCCGCGCCTTTACAGGTTTCGCCGGCTATATCAAGCATATTGGCCACGTTTTTATAATGGTCAAGATTGCCGCGCTCAGATTGCGAAAGATATGCGCAAACCATGTATTGCACACCGGCTTCGGCAGCGTCATCAACGGCTTTTTTCCAGTCGTTCATGATGGTTCCTTTTTGTTGTTCGCCGTTAACCAGCTCCTCACCTAAACGGTAATGCGCGCTCGGCATAATAAGGCCGTTTTGTTTTAAAACATTTGCAAAATCGCCGGGGCGCATGCCATAAAACAATTCGGTGCCGGTATAAGTTGCACCTTCCACAGATGTGAAACCTGTTTTGGCAACCTTTGCCAATGCAGCAACAGGGTCGGCAGCCATTGCATCACGCACAGTATATAATTGTAAGCCTATATATTTTTTATCATATGCAAACAAATTAGGAGCTGCCAACAGGCCTGCTGAAAGTAGCGCCGAAGTTTTTAGGAAAGATCGTCTGGTAGTCATTGGTTTATGATTTTTATGATTGGTTGTGTAAATATAACGCATTAAAAATGCCAAAACAAAGACCGAAATTACGCGGATTGGTTTAATGCTGGGGTATAGTATTGTAATTTTTACAGGTGTAGTTAATATTTATAAAAATATATAAAAGGAAAAAGCCGCTGTATGGCGGCTTTTTATATGCTTTGGGTAAAGTATTATCTTCCTTTTTTAATGTTGGGAAACTTCATTTTATAATCCACATCAACCATGCCTTTTGAAATATCGTTAAGTTTCTTTTCAATAAGTCGCTTACGCAGCGGGCTTAGCTTATCTGTAAACAGTTTGCCTTCAATATGGTCATATTCATGCTGGATAACGCGAGCGGCCATGCCCTTAAAAGTTTCTTCATGGTGTTTCCAGTCTGCATCATAATATGACATGCGTACAACCGGCTTGCGGTATACATCCTCGCGGATATCCGGAATGCTCAGGCAGCCTTCGTTAAAACCCCATTCCTCACCGGTTTCTTCCAGTATGGTAGCATTGATGAACGCTTTTTTGAAATCTTTCAGTTCCGGTCTCGTCATCATCAAAGGGGGTGGCATCCACCACAAATAAACGCATTGACATGCCTACCTGCGGCGCTGCCAGGCCAACACCACGGGCCGCGTACATGGTTTCAAACATATTTTCAACCAGTTCTTTTATATGCGGATACTCGTCGGGCTCAATAGCTGTTGCTTTCTTTCTTAAAACAGGATCACCGTAGGCAATGATAGGATACTTCATCTTGCAAAAATAAAGGATTATTGCTTAGGCTCAAATAGCAAAGTGATCAAGCGGTTATTATCAAAAATTTCATTGCTGATGGTCAGCAATTGCTCGGCGCTTACCTGGTTAATTTTAGCAAAGATCTCTTCGAGGGTGTCAACACGGTTAAAATCAATCATGCTTTTGGCCATAGCTATAATGAGGCTCATGCGGTTTTCTTCCGCTAATGCTATTTGCCCGATGAACTTTTGCCGGGCCTGGTGCAATTGCAATGTGCCCAGCTTTTGTTCACGCAGTTTTTTCAGCTCCTTATGAATCAGTTTTGAAGCTTTGTTCGCTTTTTCGGTATCCGTACCAAAGTAAATAGAAAAGATGCCGGTGTCAGTTAAAGGAGTGTAATTTGATTCGACAGTATAGGCTATACCATGTTTTTCCCTGATTTCGAGGTTGAGCCTGCTGCTCATGCCCACCCCGCCCAGGAGGTTGTTAAGCAATAATAAGCCCCATTTGTGCTCATGCGACGATGAATAAGCCTGTGTGCCTATAATGCAGTGCGTTTGTGAGATAGGTTTGTTAACGATATGGATACTACCCGTACCTTGTACGGGCTTTACCCGATTTTTTTAAGTTCATTTAAAGGCACATGACCGAAATACTTTTCAGACATGGCCACCAGTTTCCTGAACTCATAATTGCCGTGTACAGCAAAGATCATTTCGGTTGTATTATAGTTTGCCGCTATAAACCCCCGGATGTCGTCCCCGTTAAGCCTGCCAACGGTTTCGGGCGTACCTAAAATGTTTTGCCCCATGGGGTGCTCCTTAAACAGCAGCTCTTCAAAATCATCCTGTATGGCTTCTTCCGGTTGGTCAAGATAGGAAGCTATTTCATCTAAAATGACACCGCGCTCTTTCTCCTGTTCATCATCCGGGAACGTGGAATGAAATAATATATCCTCAAAAAGATCCATAGTGCGGTCAAGGTGCTGGTTAAGCAACGATGCGTGGATGCAGGTATATTCTTTAGTGGTATAAGCGTTAAGATCGGCGCCAACAAGCTCAAGTCTGTTCAGGATCTGACTGGTGTTACGGCGTTCGGTTTCTTTAAACAGCAGGTGCTCAATAAAATGGGCAAGGCCTTCCTGTCCCGGAGCTTCATCGCGCGATCCTGCGTTTACAATAAAGCAACAATGTGTAATTGCCGATGGCCAGTGCTTATACAGTATGCGGATACCATTAGGCAAAGTATAAAGTTGATAGTCAATCATTCGGCTGCAAAGATAAGCTTATATGTCACAATTATTTTTCACGCTATTGTAAGTGATTAATAGTATTTTAGGCGCTTAAAATCCAATTTCGCCGGGATTAATGTAAACGGCGGAACTATACTGCCTTTAAAAAACACAAACTAAACCCAATGACAAAACAAATAGCCGATCTGGAATTTGAGATACTACTAACTGCCGATAAGATTGAAGAACGTGTTAAAGCCATTGGCATACAATTAAATGAAGATTATAATAATAGCATACCCGTTTTTATAGGGGTACTCAGCGGCAGCTTTCTTTTTATAGCCGACCTGATCAAACAAGTGAGCATTCCCTGCGAAATTAACTTCACCAAATTAGCATCATACTATGGCGGTGTCTCCAGTACGTTAAAAATACGGGAAGATATTGATTTAACAGTCGATATTAAGGGACGCGATGTAGTTATTATTGAAGATATTGTTGATACGGGCAATACAGCTCACTATCTAATCCAGAAACTGAAGGAAAGAGAGCCCGCCTCATTAAGGTTATGCTCATTATTATTAAAGCCGGCCGCTCTTCAAAAAAAGATAGAGGAGCTTAAGTATGTAGGCTTTGAAATAGAAAACGAATTTGTAGTAGGTTATGGCCTTGATTACAAGGAAATGGGGCGTAATTTAAAAGATATTTATAAAAAAGTAGGATAAGAATAAACGGATCTTAACAGAAAATGTGGCAGTTGCTATTGAGACATAGCACATTACGGGTAATTTTTTTAACAGATGATTAAAACAATAGCTCCCTTGTTTCGTTTTAGGGTTTATGAAATATACATCTTTACTTTTATCAGGCTGCATAGCAGCATCGTTTTTGTTTTCTTCATGTGATAAAAAAGGGCCGGCTACTTCAACTGTTGCTATTACCATAACTGATGGCCAGACCGGCGCTGCATCGGCAGGTGCAACAGTAAAACTGTATGATGATGTAAATAAACCCAATACCGGGGAAGCGCCTTCATACACACTTACTACGGATGCGTCAGGAAAAGCGACTGCAGTAGTTGCCTATATAGGAGAGTATTACATTGTTGCTGAAAAAGGAACCCAAAAAAGCTATTACAATGGACTGATTCCGATAGGTATTTTTAAAACTCAGGCCGATATTGACAGCAGCCCTAAACAAACACCCGCAGCAATAATTGGTTCCGTGAAATTTAAGGACACCAATAACGATGGCGTTATCAACGATTCGGATAAAGCAAAAGCGCCGAATTTGTTTTTGCAAGAAGGACAAACGCTTAATTACAGCTTAGCGGTTTATTAATTTACAGAGAGACTCATTTTATAGTAAAGCTACCGGTGAAAATCGGTAGCTTTATTGTTATAGGTTGAACATTATGTTGTCGTGGGGATACGACAACAGGAGATGATTATATTATCCCCGCCACCTCGCTCAGCATCCTCAGCGCCTCGTCAACGCTGTCAATTCCCTCAATTCCCAAACGGAGCGTGTTTTTAACTTCTTTCAAATTAGTGCGCCTTGGGTTATTCTTCACAAAGTCGAGCACATTACGGAAGGCCTCGGTTTCAAAGTAACTTGATTGCTGGTTGGTGATAAAATAGCCACGCAAAACGTTTTTCTTGAGCGAGATTTTTTCAAAACCGATGGCCTTGCCCAGCCATTGCAACCGCAGGGTATTGAGTAAACCGTCAACCTGGGCCGGTACCGGGCCAAAACGGTCGTGCAATTTTTGTTGAAATGCCTGCAGTTCCACCTCGTTTTCCAGTTTGGAAAGCTCGGTATACAGGTTATATCGCTCGGAGAGATTGGTTACATACTCATCGGGGATGAGGATCTCCAGGTCGGTATCAATTTGGGTAAAAGAAATATAGGGGCGGGGCTTATCCTCGGGGAATACGCCTTTAAACTCATCGTCTTTAAGTTCCTGTATAGCCTCGTCGAGGATCTTATGATACATTTCAAAGCCTATTTCGGCAATGAAGCCGCTTTGTTCGGCGCCAAGCAGGTTACCGCTGCCACGGATATCCAAATCCCTCATAGCCACATTAAAGCCGCTGCCCAGGTCGCTGAACTCTTCAATGGCACTCAGGCGTTTGCGGGCCTCGCTGGTTAACGTTGACAAAGGCGGACTTAGCAAATAACAATACGCCTTTTTATTACTCCTGCCCACACGGCCACGCATCTGGTGCAGGTCGCTCAAGCCAAACATATGGGCGTAGTTGATGATAATGGTATTGGCATTGGGAATGTCCAGGCCGGCCTCAATAATGGTTGTAGCCACCAGCACATCATACTCGTGGTTCACAAATTTAAGCATTACATCTTCCAGGTCGTCACCTTCCAATTGGCCGTGAGCAATGCCGATACGTGCTTTAGGAACAAGCTTACGGATCATGCCGCCCAATTGCGGCAGATCGGCCACGCGGTTGTGGATAAAGAACACTTGTCCGCCGCGGTCAATCTCAAATTCAACCGCTTCTTTAATGAGTTTATCATTAAACACATGCAGCTCGGTAACAACCGGCTGACGGTTTGGCGGCGGAGTTGATATGATAGAAAGATCACGTGCACCCATTAACGAAAAATGAAGCGTTCGCGGAATGGGCGTTGCCGTTAAGGTAAGCGTATCCACATTAGCGCGCATCTGTTTCAGCTTCTCTTTGGTCGATACGCCAAACTTCTGCTCTTCGTCAATGATCATCAGGCCAAGGTCTTTGAATTTCACATCCTTGCTTACCAAACGATGTGTGCCTATGATGATATCTACCTTGCCTTCTTTCAGTTTTTCCAAGGTATCCTTGATCTGCCTGGTTGATTTAAAGCGGTTAACATAATCAATATTGGCAGGGAACCCCTTGAGCCTGTCGGTAAAGGTTTTGTAATGTTGTGCTGCCAGGATAGTTGTTGGTACCAATATGGCCACCTGCTTGCTATCGGCAACAGCTTTAAATGCTGCGCGAACAGCTACTTCAGTTTTACCAAAACCCACGTCGCCGCAAATGAGGCGGTCCATAGGGTGGGGCGACTCCATATCTTTTTTGAAATCGGCCGTGGCTTTTTCCTGGTCGGGAGTGTCCTCGTACAGGAATGATGCCTCCAGTTCGGTTTGCAGGTAGCTATCGGGCGAAAAGGCATTGCCATGCTGGGCTTTACGAAGGGCGTAAAGCTTGATCAGGTCGCGGGCTATGTCCTTAACTTTTTTTTGTTGTTTTCTTCAAACGTTCCCAGGTGTCGGTACCCAGCTTGTTCATTTTGGGAACGGAACCTTCTTTGCCGCTGAATTTGGAAATGCGGTTAAGTGAGTTGATGTTCACATACAGCAGGTCGTTATCAGCATAAATCAGGCGGATCATTTCCTGTTGTTTGCCGTTCACGTCAACCTTTTCCAAACCCGCATATTTGCCGATACCGTGGTCGATATGCGTAACATAATCGCCAGGTTTAAGGTCGCGGAGCTCTTTTAGTGTAATAGCTTGGGAACGCTGGTAGCCCTTGCGGGTTTTGTATTTATAGTAACGGTCAAAGATCTGGTGATCGGTATAGCAGGCTATTTTCTGCTCATGATCAATAAAACCTTCGCGTACGGAGATGCTTATAGGAGTAAATTTTACCTTTTTATCCAGGTCGTCCAAAATGGCGTATAAACGCTCAACCTGTTTGGCCGAATCGGTGAAGATGAAATTCTCGATCTTATCGGCCTCGTTGTTTTTAAAGTTGTGGATGAGCAGCGTAAAATCTTTATTGAACGATGGCTGCGGCCGCATATCAAAATTGATAGCGGTGGCGTCATGGTAAAAGAACTGCTTTCCAAACTCTACCACAGGAAAATCATGCAATTGATCGCCTATTAGCTTTTCGTCGGTAAAACCAAATTTGGGATCTATCCAATCAGGGTTTTGCGCTTTTTCATCTGCAGAGAGAGCTTTCCAAAGGTTTACAGCCTTTTTATAACCGGTTTGGATAATGTCCAGCGTAAACTGAACATCTTTGATCCACACCTGTGTACCTGCTTCAACATATTCAAGCAGGGAGATATTATTCTCCGTTAGAAATTTAGATTGTACGTTGGGAACAATGGTAATGCTTTTAACATGCTCAACCGACAGCTGGCTCTCGATTTCAAACGTACGGATCGACTCAATGAAATCACCAAAAAACTCAACCCGGTAGGGGAGCATATGCGAAAAAGAGAAGATATCAACAATGCCGCCACGGATAGAAAATTGCCCCGGCTCATATACAAAATCAACCCGCTCAAAATCATACTCTATCAAAAACTCGTTGATGAAATCAATACTGAGCTTGTTGCTAACGGCTATTTCGAGGGTGTTTTTTTCAAGCGATGAACGATCGATCACCTTTTCGGCCAAAGCCTCGGGATAAGTTACAATGAGCTGGCCATATTCTGAACTGTGGTTAAGCTCGTTCAAAACCTCGGCACGGGCCAGTACATTACTGCTATCGGGCTGGGTAAATTCAAAAGGCTTGCGGTATGATGAAGGGAACAGCAGGGCTTCTTTACCGGTAAGGTTTTCCAGGTCGGCCTGGAAATAACCTGCTTCTTCGCGGTCGGGCAGTACAAATACCATGTGTTTGTGCTGCAAAAAATACAATGCTACCGCCATGGCCGAATCACTTGATCCCACCAAACCACGCAGCTGTACCCTTGGATTTTTTGATGCGTTAAGCGCAGTGGCCAACGTTTTTATCCGGTCATCAGCCTTATATCTGTCTAATATATCACGGATGTTCAAACCGCGGCAAAGATAAACAAAAAAGGAAAGCCAAAATAAAAAAGCGTTGGGCTAAAAATTAATGCAAACAATATGACGGCTTATTTACTTTTTAATGATAAATTTATGTATGTAAACGCGCATACCGATTTATAAATCAATCTTAATTATATAATTATGAAGAATGCAGTGTTATCAGGGGGTATCATCGGCGTATTAAGTGTCATCTGGATTTTTGCTATGCCACGGCTTGGCGTTATGCCGCAAAAAGACGTTGTGGCCCCAGTCGAATACTTTTCATTTATTATACCGGCTATCGGTCTTTTTTCGGCATCATGAGTTATCGAAAAAACGAGTGTAATGGCCAGATGGGCTTTTTAGAAGCTCTTTTTCAAAGCTTTAAAATATTAATTGTAGGCGGCATCATAGCCGTTTTTGGCTCAATACTTTATATTAGCTACGTTTCATCATCGGGCGATAACATAAAGGATTTTTCTGAACGGATTTTTGGTGCATTGATAGTTGGGGTGCTGCTCGCCTTTGCGGTATCGTTGTTATTCACCAACAAAGCAAACAAACTTGATTAAGCGTTATTTTTCAAAATATTTTGAACTCTTGTTCTGGACAGCCGCGATGCTTTCATTGGCGATGACCTCGCCAACGGAAGCATCACACTTCACCTTGTGTCCTCTTAAGCTGATGGGCATAGGCTGGTGCCCGGGCTGCGGCTTAGGGCATAGTATTATTTATCTTTTTCATGGCGATATCAGCAATTCTTTCCGTGCCCACTGGCTTGGCATTCCTGCCGTAGCCGTGATCTTTAACCGGATTTATGTACTTACCAAAGCGAGGCTGCTGGAAAGGAATCAGTTTAAGAGCCTTACCTAAATTTTATAAATCATGTCATTGCGAGGAGCGGGAGGGGCATGATCAGGGCGCGACGTGGCAAGCGCATGCTATACAGGTTGGCCATCCTTCCCTGCGATTGCTTCGTTCTGTATAATGATGTGATTGTAAGTTTTTGATTATTAGGTGCGTTTTTGATCGATATTATAAATTGGGGCGTTGCCTGCGGCCCGTGCTATCCCCTCATACTGCGCAGGCCTTAGCCACAGGCAGGTATCCGCTCCTATCACTAACGCGGCCCCAGCGCACTATCACCAAAATATACTTTATACGCCATCACGGTTTTTTCGGGGCTTTCTCAGGTGGTTTCTTACAGCAATGACATTTTATCGCTACTCCTATCATCGGTAAAATTTCCACGCTACTTTTCACCGTTAAAACCTATCATTTCACCGACTACTTATCTCCGCTAACCTATCTCCTGTAGGCGTTTCATGGCTGCTGCGGTACCTTTATATCATAAAACAATCGCAAACTTTAAAACTTACTGAAATGAACGCTTATCAAAATCCATATATGTCTTTCGACGGTATCACTCCCGAAGAATATACATTTCTGCAACAGGCCACTGCCTCATTAACAGAAAACCAGGCTCGCACTTTTATGTCATTTTATGCCAGCAAAAGGCGCAATCCGCAGGATATCATGTTCGCAACGCTTGCAGGTTTCCTTGGTGTATCAGGTGTACAGCGTTTCATGACTGATCAGATCGGTATGGGTATACTTTATTTTTTCACAGCTGGTTTTTGTTTCATCGGTACCATTGTCGACCTGATCAACTACAAAACCATTGCCAACGATTACAACAGGCAAATGGCTTACGAAAGCTTCAACATAGCTAAAATGAGCAACTAAATCCCTTTAAGGGTATAGTTTCACTATATATCAAAAAAATCCACCTTCTGTTACGGGGTGGATTTTTTCGTCTTTTTAAAGTCTCCCTTTCAGGGGAGATTTAGAGGGGCTTTACTTCATCGATTTCCCCCTTATCGCCTTAAACTCCGAACCGTTTTTCCAGCCGGGGAAGGTTGTTTCGTTACCCAACTTAGTACCAACTTCATAAAGGATATTAGCTATCTGTGCCATGCCTGTGGCATCCATAGTATCGGTGTAATTATCGGTCTGTTGGTGATAGCGGTTGTCGCCATAATCTTTTTGTTTGGCTTCGCCGTAGCTGCCATCATGTACTGCGCTGATGCTGCCATTGTTAATGTCAAGGGCCGGTACACCAACCTTGGCAAAGTTAAAATGGTCCGACCGGTAGTAGCTGCCAGAGCCGGGGTGCCTGTCGCCAACAGTGCTAAGCCCTTGTGCTTTTACTATTCTCGTCAACATAATCTTCCAAATCATTTTGGCCTTTGCCGGTTACAGCTATGTCTTTGGTTTCGCCGTAATCGCCAAGGGCATCCATGTTGAGGTCGGCAACTGTTTTGTTAACCGGGTAAATGGGGTGGGTAGCATAATATTCCGAACCCAGTAAACCCTGCTCTTCGGCTGTAACAGCTAAAAATACAATGGAGCGTTTGGGTTTTTCTTTGGCCTTGTTAAATGCTTTGGCCACACTGATAATAGCAGCCACACCATCGGCATTATCAACCGCGCCATTGTAAATGCTATCGCCTTTGGCGTTAGGCTTACCTACGCCCAGGTGGTCCCAATGGGCGGTGTACAGTACATATTCGCCCGGCTGTGAACTGCCTTTAAGTGTACCGATCACGTTGTGCGATGTGGAATATTTTAATTGGTTATTGATAGTTAAAGTAACTGATTGCTTAAGTGGAATGGCTTTAAAATCTTTTTTACGGGCCAGGGCGCGGAAATCGCCGGTTATGCCCACTTCAGCTAAAAGTTTTTTACCCATATCTTCGGTGATCCAGCCTTCAACTTTGCAGCGGTTCATATGCTTGTCTTTTTGCTGCAGGTAAAGTTTGGCGCCTGTGTTACTGTTGGATACCACTTCCCAGCCATAGCTTGCAGGTTCTTTTTGGTGGATGATAAGCACGCCTGCAGCACCCTGGCGCGCGGCTTCTTCATACTTGTAAGTCCACCTGCCGTAGTAGGTCATGGTATCGCCTTTGAAAAATGTAGGATCGCCGTTTTTAAATCCCGGATCGTTCACCAGTACCACAACTGTTTTGCCTTTAACATCAAGTCCGGCATAATCATTCCAGTGATATTCGGGAGCAACAACACCATACCCGGCAAAAACCAGCGGTGAGTTTTTAAGTGTTACTGAATCAACCTCGCGGCGGCTGAAGGTTACAAAATCAGTTGTAGCGTGAAGGCTGAGCGGCGTTTTACCGCCCGTTATTTCCATGACAGGAGAAGGCGTACTGGTGATCTGTACCATGGGCACATCCTGGAAATAAATGCCATTGTTGCCCGGCTCGAGCCCGGCCAGTTTAAACTGCTCCGAAATGTATTTAATCGCCTTGTCTTCGCCGGCGGTGAAAGGTTTGCGGCCCATCATGGAATCATTGGCTAAAGCCGAGATATATTTTTTTATTTCGGCGGCGGTAATAGCTTTTTCGGCCGGCACGCTTTTATTATTCTGGCAGCCTGCAAAAATAGCAAGGCCACCAATAAGCATCAGGTATCGGTGTTTGATTTTCATATGATATGAGTTTTCGGGAAAGGATCGAATTTACGCAAATCCCCGTAAATTATCCAATCATTGAAACGTTGAAGAAATTATCGCCACGAATTTTTTCGAATTAATTGAATTACACGAATTTTTTTCTGTGCCACGATTTGTGAAATTCGAACTAATGTAACAGATAGCCAATATAATTCGTGTATTATTGGTTTAGTTCCGGCCTGCTTAGTTTGATGATTTGCCATGCAACTTCCGCGCTTGATAACGCTACCAAAGCAAATATAGCCGCCGAAAGTGCTTTTGGTGTCGAGCTTAATGCCCCGCCCAGCGCTACGCTGTAAACAATAAATGGCAGCAGCAAAACCAGGCACAGGCCGGTAACACCAAGCGGGATCCGGAAAGGCCGCTCTTTCATCGGCTCCTTGACGCGGAGCTTTACGAGGGCGATATACTCTAAAGAAAGCCCTGCACCGTAAACGGTTACATCAATAATGAGCAGATCGGCAAAGGTCCACAATACCATAAAACTTACAACTATGGAGCAAATGATGATGGAAACAAAAGGTGTTTTAAAACGAGAGTGCAGTTTGTTAACACCTTTTGGAAGTAAATTGTCTTCAGACATTACCTGTGGCACTCGTGATACCGATAACAATACAGCGGTATAGATCCCGAGGGTACTGGCCATACCGCCCGCTGCCACTACTATACCCAGCCAGTGCCCGCCAATCAATTCGCCCAGCGCAGGGAACCCGTTTTCGGTTAAGGTATCATGGTTAATGCCCGATTGCTGGGCAACCCAAATGGCAAAAAAGTATACCACCATTACCAGCACGAAAGCCGTAAAAATTGAAATAAGATATGAGCGTACGGGTTTTTCAACTTCTTCGGCATAGGTGGTTACATTATCCCAGCCCAGGCAGTTCCACATGACGGTGTACAGTGCCATGCCAAATGACGGAAAGCTGAGCCCTTTTAACGAAGTGGCAGGGATGTGCATCGGTCCGCTGTGGTGATAAATACCTAATGCTATCATTAATATAATAGGCGCAAGTACAGCAGCACTTAAAAACAGCGATACCCTACCCACCGGCATAATGCCTAAAATATTTAACCCGGCGGATGCCCAGATGATTACCAAACAAACCGGAATCTGAAAATTTAGCAATTCGGGGAAAAAGAAACCGGCGTATTGCACAAAAAGCACCGGGTAAATGGCAAGGTCGACAAAAGTATAGAGCCAGGTCCACCAGCCCTCAACAAACCCCCAGTGGGTGCCGAGGGCATATTTTACCCATTTGTAATAGCCGCCGGTAATAGGCATCATGCTGTTAAGCTCAAGCACGGTAAATATGGCTGGCACATCCCACATTAACGGGGTTATGAGCAGGATGATCAATGCCCCATGATCGCCTGCATAACTTAATAGTGGCTCAAGGCCATAAGGGCCACCGGATACAGTAAAAAAAATAACAGCGACAAGCTGTATCGGGCGTATTTTTTTAATGAGGTTGCAGAGGGCATAAGCTATAAAAATATAACTTATGCTTTAATATTTTAATTTTTTTGTTTGAGCCCTTATGTTGTGCTGAAGCAAGTTCGGAATGATGATACGAGGTAAAAAAAGGCCAGCTTCTCAGCCGGCCTTTTTCCTAAAAAAGCAATGTTATATGCTTAACCACTTTTTCCTAACAACCATTTGCTGTTCGGTTGGGCTATCAACAGTAACAATATTGTATTTAACGCGGTTGCTTTTCAGCAGGGTAACCGGTAAGGTCATAGCTTGCCCGTCGCGGGTTACAGTAACTTCAATTTTATCGCCGGGATTTTTACCATTGATCAGGGTTGCAGCATCAGTAACCAGGGTGCCGTCGATGGCGGTGATCTCGTCGTTTACGTTAATGCCATCAATATAAGCGGCAGTACCACGCTGCACGCTCGTAACAATAATTTTTTTAGCTGCGGTTGTTGTAGTAGTGATACCTAAAGCAGCATCGTTTTTATCGGCCAGTTCATCCTCTACTTTATAACCGGCATAACCTAAGTATTTATTATAATCGATAGGGGTTAGGCCATTGATGTATCTGGCATAAAAATCATCGAGTTTTTTACCTGCAAATTTTTCAAAGGCTGCTTTAAACTCAGCATCGGTATAACCGCGCTTTTTGATTTTATAATACTGGGTGTACATGTACTTCATGGCATCATCTAACGAGTATTTGCCTTTGCTGTCGTTGATGATCTCCAGATCGAGCATCATACCAATGATTGCCCCTTTGTTGTAGTATGAAATAGTAGTATTGTTAGAGTTTTCGTTAGGGCGGTAAGCTTTAATCCAGGCATCAAAGCTTGATTCGGCAACGGTTTGTACATTTTTTCCGGGTAGGTTTTCCAGAACATTGAACTCGCCCTCCAAAACATCAAAATAATTCTGAACCGGGAACAGTTGCGTACGGCGTACAATGATACCCTGGTAGTACTCGGTAAAACCTTCGGCTATCCACAAATTGGTAGTATAGTTTTCATTGTCATAATCAAAAGGGCCTAACACAATCGGGCGCAGGCGTTTCACGTTCCATAAGTGAAAATGCTCGTGGGCAACAAGGCCTAAAAAGCTTTGATATCCTTTGTCGTTGGTGTAGTTATCGCGAGATGCTCCTAAAACTGTCGAGCTCAGGTGCTCCAAACCACCACCATTACGTTGGCGGTTATGTACAATAAATACATAGTGTTTGTTAGGGTTTTCGCCAAAAACAGCTGCTTCCTGATCAACAATTTTGCGGATATCGGCTTTTAATTTTTCCTTATCATAATTGCCGCCTCCGTACATGCAAATTTCATAATGAACGCCTGATGCATCAAAGCCAAAAACATCCTGGTTGCCTACTTCAATTGGCGAATCGAACAGGATATCGAAGCTTGGTGATAAACGGGTAAACGGATCATTATTCACCATATCGAGGCTTGTTGAAACTTTATCCCAGTTTTTATATGGTTTGATATGTATAACAGCCGGCGAGTGCAGCATATTGGCCGGATAGATGAAAATACCGGTGGTTGAAAGGAAACCGTGTGATGCATCGATAAAACTGGTGCGAACTGAAAGCTCAAAAGCGTAAACCCTGTATTTTACCGTTACCGACGAAATTCCTTTTGTAACAATTTGCCAGGTATTCTTATTGATTTTAGGTGCTGCAATGGGTTTGCCGTTAGCTTCCGCAGTTAATGATTCGATGTTTTTTGCGAACTCGCGTACCAGGTATGAACCAGGTGTCCATACCGGCATTTTAAGCTCAAGGGTATTTTGCTGAAGGCTGGTAATATGCATTTCAATATCAGCATAATGGGCCTGGGCTTCAGGAAACGAAACATTGTAGGTAATCTGAGCGTTGGCGGCGGCTTTGCTGATAGTAGTACTCATAATAAAAATCGTTAGAAAAAATAACGTGCGTAGGTTGGTCAGTTTCATGGCCGCAATTTATAAAATATTATATAATCAGTTATGTATGTGGCGTTACAGCGCCCTAAACACCGTTGTAAAATGGTTGATACATGCAACTATTGTTGATATTATGCTATTAGTTTTACATCGATTTTTAAGTAAATGGAACTGATTGAACCTATTTCGCGCAAGCTGATACGCTTAGGTAAACTGTACCTTAATGTACTGGTAAAGCATACCGTTCACCTGGATGTTACCCGGTATCATTATATACTTTCGCTCATTTACTTCCATGACGGGCAACTTACCCAAAACGCGCTGGCACATCTGCTGGGCAAGGATAAATCGGCCATGGTAAGCATCATTAACCTGCTTACAGCAAAAGGCTTTGTTTACCGCGAAAACAACCCGAACGACAGGCGGCAGCAATTGCTCCGCGTTACCGATAAGGCAAAACTGGCCGTTCCGCAGATCATCGAAACATTTGAAGCCATCAATGCGGATATTACCGAAGGCATATCCGAAGCCGATATGCAGGTATTTGAAAGCGTACTTACCCGCATGCATAAAAATTTAAAACCATTGGTATCACCCGAAACAACCCTACAAGCTAAATCACACACGGATTAAACAAAGTATGAAAACGAAATATATTATTTACACGGCGCTGGCCCTGCTGGTTGCCTATTTAATTTACAATAAATTTTTTAGCGAAGGGGCAAAGAAATCGGCCGCGGCTATCGCTTCGGGTAAAGGTGATAAGAAAAAAGGCGGCGGCGCGGTAGGGGTTAAAGTAATGATAGTTAAAGATACCGCCGTAAACAACATTATTGATATTACTGGCACCATTGATGCCAATGAAAAGGTAAGCCTGATAAGCCAAACAGCAGGGAATATTACCGGGATCTATTTTAATGAAGGCACTAAAGTAACAAAGGGCCAGTTGCTGGTTAAAGTGTACAACCAGGACCTGGAAGCATCATTGCAGCAAAACCAGTACCAGGTGGCATTGGCAAAACAACAGGAAAGCCGCAACCGCCAACTGCTTCAAAAAGAAGCCATAAGCCAGGAGGAGTATGATACTTCATTAACATCATTAAATTCGTTAAAAGCTGCCGCAAATGTAATTAAGGCGCAGATTGCCCGTACCGAGATCCGGGCGCCCTTTTCAGGGACTATCGGTTTAAGGAATGTGAGCCCGGGCAGTTACCTCTCGCCATCATCGCCTATTGCCGATCTGGTTAATATCGATCCGGCAAAAGTAACTTTTGCTGTGCCTGAAAGGTACCTTTCTATACTCGGCCCCGGCAGTAAGATCAGGTTCAAAACAGAAAGCTCGATGGAGAGTTTTGTGGGTACAGTGTATGCCATTGACCCTTCAATTGATGCAAGCTCGCGCACTATTACTGTGCGCGCTAAGGCACCCAATCCTAAAGGGATCCTCACTGCGGGTAGCTTTGCCAAGATCAATTTAACGCTTGATCAAATTCCTAAAACCATTTTGCTGCCAACAGAAGCGGTTATTCCAGATTTAAAAAGCAGCCTGGTTTGGATCTACCACAATGGTAAAGCCATGTCAAAACCGGTAAAAACAGACCTGCGAACCGATACAAAGATCCAGGTTATTGAAGGCTTAAAGCCTGGCGACAGTGTGGTAGTATCGGGCCTGATCCAAATGCGGCCAAAAGTGCCTTTGAAAATTTTAAAAGTTATTAAATAAACCAATATGAGTTTATCCTCAGTAAGTATTAAGCGGCCGGTATTGGCAACAGTAATGTCTGTGGTTATTGTTGTATTTGGTATTATCGGCTATAAGTTTTTGGGCGTGAGGGATTTTCCTTCGGTCGACCCACCCATTATTTCGGTGTCAACCAGTTACTCCGGTGCCAACGCCGATGTAATTGAATCGCAGATCACAGAGCCGCTTGAAAAATCTATCAACGGTGTGCCGGGCATCCGTAACATATCGTCAACAAGTTCGGTAGGCCAAAGTAACATCACAGTTGAGTTTGACCTTGATGCCGACCTGGAAACTGCCGCCAACGACGTGCGCGATAAAGTGGGGCAGGCCCAGCGCCAGCTACCGCAGGATATTAACGCCCCGCCAGTAGTAACCAAAGCCGATGCCAGCGCCGACCAAATCATTACCCTTACCGTGAGCAGTGACACCCGTAACATCAACCAGTTGGATGATTACGCGGAAAATGTGCTGCTGGAAGGACTGCAAACCATCCCCGGTGTAAGTACCATTAACGTACAGGGACAGCGCCAGTATGCTATGCGCCTGTGGATAGACCCTACCAAGCTTTCGGCACTTGGCGTTACTGCTACCGACATTGGTGCGGCTTTAGCTAAAGAAAACGTAGAGTTGCCTGCAGGTAAAATCGAGGGTAATAATACCGAAGTTACCATCAGGGCTTTGGGCAAACTGGCAACTGAAAAAGATTTTAACAACCTCATTATCCGTGCCGACAGCAACAGGGTGATAAGGCTGAGCGATATTGGTTATGCTGTGTTGGGCTCTGCAAACGAGGAAACCATATTTAAAGAGTCGGGGGTGCCGATGGTTGCTTTGGCCCTGGTGCCGCAGCCCGGAGCTAATTATGTACAGATAGCCAAGGATTTTTATACCCGTTTAGAACAGATTAAAAAAGATCTTCCGCCCGATATTTCGGTGAAAGTGGCTTTGGATAATACGAGGTTCATTAACCAGTCGATATCTGAGGTGCAGGAAACACTGATCGTGGCCTTTGTACTGGTGGTAATTATCATCTACCTTTTCTTCCGCGATTGGCTGATAGCTTTCCGCCCACTGATAGATATCCCGGTATCATTGATCGGTGCTTTCTTTATTATGTACATCTTCGGGTTTTCTATTAATATCTTAACCCTTTTGGGGATAGTACTGGCGACGGGCCTGGTGGTGGATGACGGTATTGTGGTAACAGAAAATATCTATAAGAAGGTAGAGGCGGGCATGGCGATCCGTAAAGCGGCATTTGAAGGTTCGGCCGAGATCTTTTTTGCGGTAGTATCTACATCAGTTACGCTGGCAGCTGTGTTTTTGCCTATCGTGTTTTTACAGGGTTTCACCGGCCGTTTGTTCCGCGAGTTTGCGGTAGTGGTGGCCGGGGCTGTGTTGATATCGGCATTCGTGTCCCTGTCATTAACACCGATGCTTAACGTAAAGCTGATTCGCAAAAACCAAAAGAAATCAAGGTTTTATGAAAGAACGGAGCCGTTCTTCATTAATATGACCACTTCATATACCGAATCGCTCATTAAGTTCATGAAGCGTAAATGGGTATCATTTGCTATTCTTGCTGCATCTTTGGTTATCATCGGGATCCTGGTAAAAGTTATCCCATCCGAGCTTGCCCCGCTTGATGATCGCAGCTTGCTGCGTTATAGCGTTACCGGCTCGGAAGGTGCAACTTATGAGTACATGACCAAGTACATGGATAAGGTATCTAACCTGGTTGCAGATTCAATTCCGGAGGCCAATGTTAACCTTGAAATTGTTTCGCCATCATTTGGTGGTGGCGGTGCTTCAAATACCGGCTTTGGCAGGGTTGGGCTTGTTGCTCCTGATAAACGTGTGCGCACCCAGCAGGAACTTGCCGACTGGCTGAATGGTAAACTACGCAAAATGCCCGATGCACGTGCCATTGTGGTGCAGGAGCAAACTATCAGCGGCGGTGGTTCGGGCTCAAAAACCTCGTTGCCTGTGCAATATGTTATCCAAAACCAGGATTTTGAAAAGATCCGTAAAGTGCTGCCAACGTTTTTTGCCGAGGTATCCAAAAGCCCGGTTTTCCAGGGAACGGACGTTAATCTGAAATTTACCAAACCCGAGTTACGCGTGGTTACCGACCGTGAACGTGCCCGTGACTTAGGTGTTTCGGTTGATGATATTGCCCAAACGCTGCAACTATATTATAGCGCCGGCCGGCTCGACTACTTCCTGATAAACGGTAAGCAATACCAGGTAATAGCACAGGTTGACCGCGCTAACCGCGATCAGCCGCTTGATCTGAAATCAATTTATGTACGCAGCTCAAAAGGAACTTTGGTTCAACTGGATAACGTAGTTAAAACATCCGAGGGCGCTACGCCTCCGGCCATTTACCATTTTAACCGTTATAAATCGGCGACACTTTCGGCCGGTCTTGCTCCGGGTTATACCGTAGGTGATGGTATTAAGGAGATGGACAGGATCTCCAAAAGCTTACTTGACGATACTTTTAGTACCGCGCTAAGCGGCCCCTCACGTGACTATGCCGAAGGTTCGTCAAACATTCTTTTTGCTTTTGGCTTTGCCTTGCTGCTCATCTACCTGGTACTTGCGGCTCAGTTTGAAAGCTTTATGGACCCGCTTATCGTGATGCTTACCGTGCCGCTGGCTATTTCGGGGGCGTTTTTGTCGCTATGGCTGTTTAATCAAACCCTTAATATTTTCAGCGAGATCGGGATCATCACCCTTGTGGGGCTGGTAACTAAAAACGGTATTCTTATCGTGGAGTTTGCAAACCAACGGATGGAACAGGGCGTAGCCAAATACGAGGCAGTTATTGAAGCGGCAACGGCGCGTTTACGCCCAATATTAATGACCAGCCTGGCCGTGGTGCTTGGTGCCGTGCCTATTGCGTTTGCGCTGGGCGCCGGTGCAAAAAGCCGTGTTTCATTAGGTATTGTGATTATGGGGGGAATGCTGTTTTCGTTGGTGTTAACGCTTTATATTATCCCGATGATGTACCTGTTGCTGGCCGCTAAAACCCGTAAAGACCATGACCATAACCCTGAGGACCTGGCTGCTGAAGCTGAAATAGCCGAAGCTGCCCGTCACCCGCACCATCAAGAACCTAAACTGATCGAAAACTTGTAACGTAATATGATGATCAAGAAAATAGCCTGCCTGGTTTGTTGTTTCGCTGTGATATCAACCATGGCTTTAGCCCAGCAGGATGCGCCCTTACTTACTTTAAAAGATGCGGTAGAAATAGCACTGAAAAACAACTACAATATCAAGTTGTCGCAAAACAATTCAACCATAGCATCAAATAATGTTACACTTGGTAATGCAGGGATTTTGCCGGTGGTTACCGGTGACTTTAATGACAATAACAGTCGCCAAACAACCAAGCAAACCCGTAATGATGGTACGGTTAACAATATCCGCAATGCCAAAAACTCCAATAATAATTATGGTGTAAACCTTAACTGGACAATTTTTGATGGCTTTGCCATGTTTGCAAATTATGATTAGCTAAAGCAAGTAGATAAACTGGGTGTACTGCGATTACAGGATACCGTACAAAGGACGGTGGCCAGTGTTATCGATACTTATTATAATTTGATCAGCCAAAATGAACAGATCAAGGCATTAAAAGGAGCTATTGATATTTCCCGCACGCAGTTACGCATTGCCAATGATAAGTTTGCTGTAGGCAGGGCTTCGCGATTGGAAGTGTTGAATGCCCAGGTAAACCTGAATACGGATACCGGTAACCTGGTGATCCAGTACCAGCAATTCAAGACAGCAAAAATACGGCTTAATCAGTTACTGATCCGCGATCTGCAAACCGATTTTTCTGTTGCCGATACCATTATAGTTGATGAAAAGCTGGCACTGGCCGATGTGCTTAACAACGCGCAGCTTCAAAACCCGGCAATACTATCGGCACAAATAAACCAGCGCCTGGCCGAAATCAATCTTAAACAGGTGCGCGCTACACGGTATCCGCAGGTGGGGGTAACATCGGGCTATACTTTTACCAACAGCAAAACACCGGCAGGGTTTACATTGTCGCAAAATGTACATGGCTTTAATTATGGCCTCACGGCAAGCATCAATATTTTTAATGGCTTTAACCAAAACAGGCGCGAAAAAAATGCGAAGATCCAGATTGATAATGCGGGTATTGCCGCCAAGCAAACCAAACTGGATATTGAAAGCCAGATCAACAGCTTGTTTGTAGCATACCTTTCCGGCCTTGACCTGGTAAAACTGGAAGAAGCCAATGTAAACCTTAACAAAAAAACCTGGATATTACGCTTGATAAATATAAGTTAGGTAACATTACCCCGCTTGAGGTAAGGGAAGCACAGCGTAACTATCTTGACGCGCAATCAAAATTCTTTGCCGCGCAATACCAAAGCAAACAGGCCGAGATCATGTTAAAACAGATAACAAACAGTATTAACATCAAATAAAAAATATTTTAATAGTAAGTTTAAAAACTTATTTTTGAATCATGACCGCGCCTTTCAAAACCTGTATGCTTATTGATGATAACTACATTGATAGCTTTATAACGCGCCGGGTTTTGGAAAGCAGCAACTTTGCCGAAAATATTATTGTGCGTCAATCGCCAATGGAGGCCATTGAGTCGTTAAAAAGCGGATCGGTAAACCCCGACGTTATTTTTTTAGATATCAGGATGCCAATAATGACGGGGTTTGAGTTTCTGCACGAATTTGCCGGTTTGGATATCGCTAAAAAAGGAATAAAAATATATATGTTATCGTCATCGCTTGATCCTACCGATATCAGGGACTCGGAAGATAATAAGCATATTACACAGTTTATTCATAAGCCACTTACTGTTAAAGCGCTCGAAGAAATTTGTCAATGATCTTAGTAGCAGATAGCGGATCATCAAAAACTGATTGGCTGCTGACCGTTTCAGACCAGGAAACCCGTTCGTTCCTTACCGCCGGGCTAAACCCGTATTTTTTAACCGAAAAAGAGATAGCCCGTATCATCCTTGAACAGGCCCCGGATATGGTTGCGCTTGCCGCAGAGATCTCTGAGATATATTTTTTGGTGCCGGGTGCAGCAGCCCCGACCGGCACGAAATTGTATCAAATGCCCTGAGCACGCATTTTAATAAAGCCTATATCAGTGTTGACAGCGATTTGCTTGGATGCGCTTATGCAACCTGTGGTCATGAAAAAGGCATTTGTTGTGTGCTGGGAACCGGCAGTAACATCTCTTTTTTTGATGGTGAAGACATTTACGACGGACAGCATGGCCTTGGTTTTGTTTTGGGCGATGAAGGCTCAGGCACCTGGTTTGGCAAAAAGCTGATCACTGATTTTTTATATGGTAATATGCCGTATGATATCAGCCAGAAGTTTGATAAGGCCTACCACCTGAACAAGGAGATCGTGATCAAAAATGTGTATCAAAAGCCGAATGCCAATACTTACCTGGCATCATTCAGTAAGTTTGTAAGCGAAATAAAAACTACCGAATACGGGCATTCCATGCTGGTTGATGGGTTGGTGGAGTTTATTGAAACCAATATTAAATCGTACCCCGAATACCACAAGTATAAATGCCACTTTGTGGGCTCCATAGCTTATTCGTTCTCCGAAGAACTTATCTCATTATGTCACCTGCACGGCGTAAAAACCGGCAAGATCATCAAACACCCCATCAATGACCTGATGGCCTTTATCCTGAAAAGGAATGAAATGGCAACGGAAGAGTAGGCAGAATTATACCCGCGACAAAATTAGAACCGGGTCATGCTGAGTGTTTAAATCCGTGGCCTCTGAAGGTGAAATGACATAGATTTGCTGAACCGTGCAGTGTGGCCGACCGAGTTATAGTGCTTATTGCCTGTTGCTGAGTATGGTTCCGAAGCAAGAGTCTGAAGGTATGGTACGATCCCTTGTGTGGGTGATTTGTCCGATGGGTAGCCTGTCTTTTCTTTAAACTCCTTCGGGCACGGTTTAAAAAGCGTTATAAGTATGGAAAAGATGCATTTTCATGCGGCAGGTATAGATATTGGAGCCCGCAAGGTATTTGTGGGTCTTGAAGGCCAGCCGGTTCGTTCGTTTGAGACTTTCACCAGTGATCTGGTATCACTTAAGAACTATTTATTGGAGCATAAGGTAAGTACAGTGGCAATGGAAGCCACAGGAGTATACTGGTATGTACTTTACGATATTCTTTTAGATGGGGGATTGGATGTGTGGCTTGTTGACGGAAGACAGACCCGCCAGTTACCAGGCAGGAAAACAGATGTAAAAGATTGTCAGTGGATACAGCAATTGCATAGTTATGGCTTGCTGAACCGCTGTTATGTATCCGAAGGTCATATCAAAGAATTGCGTAGTTATCAGCGCCTTCGTGAAGATCATCTTCGGAGTGCGGCCATGCATGTGCAACACATGCAGAAGGCCCTGATAGAAATGAATATCCGTTTGCCGGAGGTATTAAGCCAGGTCCATGGAGTAAGCGGGATGGCGTTAATCGATGCGATACTGCAAGGCGAGCGAGATCCTGATAAGTTGTTTTCACTTTGCCATAAAAAGATCAGGGAGAATAAAGGGGAAGAGCTATTGAAAGCCCTGCAAGGTCATTATACAGCGCAAGGGCTTTTTTCATTAGGTCAGGCCTATAAGGCTTATGGTTTTTATCAAGGCCAGATAATGGAATGCGACAGCCAGATTGATAGTGTTTTACAACGGATCAACAGGGATAAGAACCTGCCGCCGGGAATAAGCGAAGGAAAACGCAAGGCGATCCGTCACAACAAACCTCATATCAACAACCTGGGAGATCATCTGTTAAAAATATTTGATGGTAAGGATGCAACTAAACTTCCGGGTATTACAGATTACAACTGGTTACAGTTATACACAGAGGTGGGTTCGGATCTTAGCCGATGGCCAAGTGAAAAACATTTCACAAGCTGGCTTGGTTTATCTCCCGGCCAGGACCGTTCAGGGAAAAAGAACAAAAGTAAAAGTAAGGGTAAACCGGCCGTTGGGCAAATATTCAAACAAATGGCCCATGGATTATTGAACAGCAAGTATATCGGCTGGGGTTCATTTGCAAGAAGATTAAGAGGCAGAAAAGGTCCGGCAATAGCTATTAAAGCAACGGCCAGAAAACTGGCCGCTCAATACTGGCGTTTAATTGTAAAAGGAGCCGACTTTGTGGAAAAAGGGCTGCAAGCCTATGAAAATATCATTAAGGAACAGAAACAAAGGCGATTAGAAAAACTCGCCTTTGAATTAAATAGGGAACTTGTACCTGCTTAAATTATTATGTCATGGGTAGCTTGTCGAAGCATAGTGGGCAGGCCTCTGCGCGCGAGTCTTCGACAAGCTCAGCATGACCCGGCCCTATTTTGTCATTTCGTCTTCTACAGCCCAGGATTTAAATAATTCAATATTTCACCATTCCTAACTCTTCGTGGAACGCAGTTTTGTAGGTTATCTGTCTTTAGCGCCGCCACCATATTTAGCCAACCCCATTTGTCATCCCAGCCTAATAAAAATTAATTCAGGAATGATTGTTCCAAAATGAGTTTATATTTGCGGAACGATTGATCCAAATTAAATTAATCTTCCAGAAAATGAAAAAATTAGAAAACAAGGTTGCAGTAGTAACAGGAGCTTCAAAAGGTATTGGCGCAGGTATAGCTAAAAGCCTGGCTTCGGCAGGTGCTGCGGTAGTTGTAAATTATGCATCAGATAAAAACGGTGCTGATAAAGTAGTGGCCGAAATTACCGCCGAAGGTGGCAAAGCTATCGCCGTGCAAGGCAGCGTAGCAAAAAAGGCCGACGTTGACCGTCTTTTTGCCGAAACCAAAGAGGCGTTCGGTGGTGTTGATGTTTTGGTGAACAATGCAGGTGTATACCAGTTTACACCGATAGAAGTTGTAACCGAAGAAGAATTTCACCGCCAGTTTGATATCAATGTACTGGGCTTACTGCTTGCAACCCAGGGAGCGGTAAATAGCTTTGGCGATAAAGGTGGCAGCATAATTAACATAAGCTCAACGGTAACCCGTATTACTCCGCCGCAAAGTGCTATTTATACAGGTACTAAAGGTGCGGTTGATTCTATTACACAAGTTTTGTCAAAAGAGCTTGGCCCTAAGAAGATCCGTGTAAATGCTATTAACCCGGGCATGGTTGAAACCGAAGGCACACACACAGCAGGTTTTATAGGCAGCGATTTCCAAGCTGAGCTTGAAAAAACTACACCGCTTGGCCGTATCGGTCAGCCGGATGATATTGCACCTGTTGCCGTATTCCTGGCATCTGATGATTCACGCTGGTTAACCGGCGAAATTATCCTTGCAAGTGGTGGGGTAAGATAATTATGCCGGTAAGGCCCGTTAAGCACAAACGGGGTATAAGATTAAACAATTAATTAAAAATGAATAGCTTTGCCTGCAAAACGGGTAAAGCTTTTCTGTTATGGCACGAAGTAAAGATTTTGATGAAGCCGAGGTATTGAGCAAGGCCGTTTGCATTTTTTGGCATAAGGGCTACAATGGCACGTCTATGCAGGATTTGGTTGATGGCCTTGGCATAAGCCGCTCAAGCTTGTATGATACTTTTGGTGATAAACACGCTTTATATATTAAAGCTTTGGATAGCTATCAAAAGGCAGGTGGAAACCAGATGTGTGATATTATCAATAATACGGCATCGGCCAAAGAGGCTATACAAAAGCTTTTGGAGCTTACCATGCGCGATTTGCTGAACGATGAGCAACGTAAAGGTTGTTTTATGGTAAATGCCGAGATTGAACTGGCGTCGCTGGATGCTGAGGTTAAGGACCTGATTTGCCGGAATGAGCAGCAGTTTGAAGATGCCATTCTTAGTGCCATAAAAAAAGGGCAGGCAAGCGGTGAGGTTCGTAACTCCCAGGATTCCCTGGCATTGGCCCGGTTCATCATGAATGCGGTAAGGGGCATGCAGGTGTCAGCCAAAGCCACCGCCGATAAGGCTTTTTTTGATGATATTATAAAAACCACCCTGTCTGTACTTGATTAGCCATTTATGGGTTGAGTTTTCAAACCGTTAAGGTTTGCTTCTTCCTCAATCTCATCCCCAGTAAAAATAATATGCCAATGCCTGCAAATATACTGCCGGCTTGCGGGATATAATCGCCGTGTTTAACATAAAATGTGAGCTCACTATTAAGGTTGATATCTTGCTTGATCGAGGTTTTAGTCCACCATTCTGTATGTTTAACCACATCGCCGCGCTGGTTGATAAACCCGGAAATACCGGTATTGGCCGACTGACAAACCCAGCGGCGGGTTTCGATAGCCCGAAGTTTGGCATAATCTAAATGCTGGTCCTTGCCCGATGTGTTTTCCCACCAGCCATCGTTAGTAATAATAGCGATGAACTGGGCCCCTTTTTTAACTGAGCGGGCAATGTACCCTCCCCATATGGATTCATAACAAATAACCGGATCGACCCCGATACCGCTTTGCGAATAAAGCACTTTTGCATCCTTTTCGGGAGCATAGTTGCCGGTAGCACCGCCTAAATGTTCAAATACGGGTTTCAGGAATGAAAGTGCATCGCCAAAAGGCAGTGATTCGGCCCCGGGGACTAACCGTGATTTATGGTAAGTTTGAATCCTGTCGCCATTTTCAATATTGAGGGCTGTGCTGTAAAAGTCTGCGAACTGGTCGCCTCCCCATGGTGAGGGAACCGCCGTTGGGGTTGCCCTGTTGTTATATAGCCTGTATGTTTCGGCGCCGGTAACCAGGTTGCCATTAGGATATTTCCGTAAAAAAGCTGGGCCTGCCTAATAAAATCATTTTGGCCTATCTGTTCCTCGTTGATATAAACAGGCGCGGGGATGGCTGTTTCGGGCCATATAAAAAATTCGGTATTGGGTTGGGCCACCTGTCTTGAAAGCTGGATCAGGATATCAAGTTGTGAAGCAGGGGGAATGGTACCATCTTTCTCGTACGGATCTATATTGGGCTGGGCAATAACGATGTTTGATGGGTTTACTTCTTCAACATAGTTATGATAAACCGATAATGAATAGCCAAGAGGCACTGTTACAACAATTACAATCGCCATGATCAATGCCATTCTGTGGCGTTTGGTTTGAGCTCCGCGAAGACTTGTATAAATTAAAAAAGCCAGGATATTTACAACCCAGATCCATAAAGTTCCGCCGTAAACGCCGGTATATTCATACCATTGAATCCATTGGTGCGATACGGCAAAGCCGTTACCAAGCGTCATCCACGGAAAGTAAAGGTCCCAGCTTTGGTGCAGGTATTCATACCCGATCCAGAAACAGATTAAACCTATCAGTGCTATCCAGCGTGGGACGACCAGTCTCAACCTGTAGTATAGCCAGAAAGCAGTTGCCATTAACAGCGGCCCCAGCGAATAGGGGACAAGGGTAATGGGTATGGCCACAATCTCCCCCACTATTTTAAGTGCATTATAAACCCAGTAAACAGATAATGAGTTCCAGATAAAAAAGCCGATAAAAGTTACATTAAATGCCCGTTTGCCTTTTTTGGGCTTTTCATCATTAATGATATTTTCAACAGCCAGCAGCATAGGCACAAAGCCAATGAAAAGTAAAAACGTAGTATAAGGAGTAGGTGGCCAGGCTATCCATAAAAGCAAGCCAGATAGTATGGCTAATGGTAGATTTTTTTCATGTAGAGTGACAAGAATTATGCTGTTGTCGCTTATATTTAAAATTGTAAAATGTCATTGCGAGCGTAGCTTGGCAATCGCACGGAAGCAAAGCAATTCTGTATAGCATGCGATTGCTTCGTGCCTCGCAATGACATGCGGGAGAGTTGAAGTTTTAATCTTCTTCCTCATCCCTTTCATATTTCCCTTTTGCCGGTTTAGCCGCTGCGCCGGCCACGCACATCACAAACTCGCCTTTCATGGGGTGCGTTTCAAAGTATTGTTTTACTTCAACTACAGTGCCACGCACGGTTTCTTCAAACATTTTGGTAAGCTCGCGGGATACCGAGATCTGCCTGTCGGCCCCAAAATAGGTGGCCATTTCATCCAGTGTTTTTAACAAACGGTGGGGCGACTCATATAGTATGATGGTCCGCTCCTCTTCGGCCAAAAACTTGTACCGGGTTTGACGGCCTTTTTTAATGGCAAAAATCCCTCGAAACAAAACTTGTCGGTAGGAAAGCCCGAATTTACCAGGGCCGGCACAAATGCGGTAGCGCCTGGCAGACATTCCACAGCGATATTAAATTTTAAAGCTTCGCGTACCAGGAAAAAGCCCGGATCGGATATAGCCGGTGTACCGGCATCCGAAATGAGCGCGATATTTTTCCCCTGCAGCAAAAACTTAATGATCTCGTTGCTTGATTGATGCTCATTATGCTGATGATGCGCGAATACTTTTTGATGGATCTCGAAGTGTTTCAACATCGGGGCGGAGGTACGGGTATCCTCTGCCAGTATCAGATCAACCTCTTTCAACACGCGGATAGCCCTGAAGGTCATATCCTCCAAATTACCTATCGGGGTGGGGACTAAATATAGTTTGCCTATGGGATTGTTCATGTTGTTTGAGTCGATGGTCGATAGTCGATGGTCCATGGCTCTTCATCATTTCCGGTGCTTACACCGCTAACGTAAATTACTATGGACTATGGACTATGGACTATGGACTTATTTATATCTTTGCCTAAAAAATAAAATAATGCTGCAAGTTAGTTATATCCGTGATAACCGGGAACAGGTTTTGGAACGTTTGGCTGTAAAAAATTTTAAACAGCCCCAACTGGTTGATGAAATAATTGAACTGGACGACAAACGTCGCTCCACTCAAACCAGCATGGATAATGTTTCGGCCGAGGCCAATGCAGCTGCAAAACAAATAGGCGAGCTGATGCGTGCCGGTAAAAAAGAAGAAGCTGAAGGCCTTAAGGGCAAAACCGGCGCATGGAAAGAAGAGATCAAAAAGCTCGGCGACCTGCTTACCATTACCGAAGAGGAACTTTACCAGAAGCTGGTATTGCTGCCCAACCTGCCTCATAGTTCTGTACCCAAAGGCTTAACTCCTGAAGATAACGAGGTAGTATTGGAGAACGGCACCAAGCCGGAGTTGCCTGCCGATGCGCTACCGCATTGGGAGCTCGCGGCAAAATACAACCTGATTGATTTTGAACTGGGTGTTAAAATAACCGGCGCCGGTTTCCCCGTATATAAAAACAAAGGGGCTAAGCTGCAACGCGCTTTGATCAATTATTTTATTGATGAAGCCGAAAAAGCAGGCTACAGCGAAGTAAGTGTGCCGCTTATGGTAAACGAAGCATCTGGCTTCGGTACGTCACAGCTGCCGGATAAAGAAGGACAGATGTACCATGTTGGTATCGATAACCTGTACCTGATCCCTACCGCCGAGGTGCCTATTACTAACCTGTACCGTGAAGTGATATTGAAAGAAGATCAATTGCCTGTACGTAACTGTGGCCATACACCTTGTTTCCGCCGCGAGGCTGGTTCATATGGTGCGCATGTACGCGGCTTGAACCGCCTGCACCAGTTTGATAAAGTAGAGGTAGTAACCATTGCCCATCCTGATAAATCATACGAAATATTGGAGCTAATGAGCAGCCATGTACAGGGCCTGTTACAAAAGTTAGGTTTACCATACCGAGTATTACGCCTTTGCGGTGGCGATATGGGCTTTGGCTCTGCCTTAACTTATGATATGGAAACCTGGAGCGCGGCACAACAACGCTGGCTGGAAGTTTCATCAGTATCAAACTTTGAAACCTTCCAAAGCAACAGGCTTAAACTGCGGTTCCGCAATGCCGATGGTAAAACACAGTTAGCACATACGCTAAACGGCAGCGCGCTGGCCCTGCCGCGTATTGTTGCTACTTTGTTAGAGAATAACCAAACCGAGAAGGGGATTAAAGTACCGGAAGTACTTGTGCCTTATACTAAGTTTGAGTGGATTGATTAGCCCCCTGCCCCCTAAAGGGGAGGTCAAAAATATAGCGCCCCGGTAATTCCTATGCCGGGGCGTTCTTTATGCATTTCTTATTTCTTGCGCTCGTTTTCAACGAGTGCTTAACATGGGTTAGCGTTTATAACGCGACTGGCGATGCAATCACCAAACCACATTAAGCACTCATTACAAATGAGCACAAGTTGTTGAGGCCTAATATCAAAGCCAAACTACTTTTTGAAAGCTTTCATGTTCACGGCCGATGATATCCCGGTATAGATCGGGCTTGCGTGCCTGGATATAACGATATCCGCCTGCTTTTGTCAGCTTATCAGGAGTTATTTCGGCCAAAACTAATTCATTGTTTAATGATCTGCATTCGGCTATAATATCACCATAAGGGTCGATGATCATGGAGCAGCCATTTTTTAGCTGATCATCGTCCATACCTATCGGATTGGCGAATACTGCATAAATTGCGTTATCATATGCCCGGGCGGGCAGCCATTTCATTAGCCATTGCCTGCCTTTAAGGCCGTCAAATTCCTGGCGAAGTAACAGTGCATTTGCTTCTTTGTCTTTCCATAATTCCGGGTCAACAAAACCGGCGCCCGGTCGGGTTGATGGTGTGCACATGGTAACGTGCGGCATAAAAATAACCTGTGCACCGAGGAGAGTAGTTGCACGTACATTTTCAATTATATTATTATCATAACAAATTAATATGCCGCATTTCCATCCATACAAATCAAATACAGTATATGCTGTGCCGGGTAAAAGATGCGGGTTGATAAAAGGGTGCAGCTTACGATGTTTGGCAACGATCCCGGTTTTGTCAACGCATACATATGCCTTGAACAAGTTATCATCTTTGTCCTTTTCAAACAAACCGGCCAGTATGGCAATGTCGTATCGTCGGGCGTATTCTGTTAACGCAGCGATGCTCGGTCCGTCCGGAATTTCTTCGGCCAGCTCAAGCATTTGTGCTTTATCAAGTTTCCGGGCAAAGGTATAGCCTGTTATCGAGCATTCATGAAAAGCTATCGCTTGGGCGCCTTGTGCGGTGGCATCCGCTGTCATTTTTTCAATAACTGATAAATTATAAGCTTTATCACCGCTTCTGTTTTCAAATTGAGCAGTGGCGATTGTTAGGTTTTCCATACGCTGATCATCTTTTTTCAAAACTACCAGAGCTATACCGAAAAGCATTGTAAAAAACCGACAAACGCAATTTAAACGAGCGGCATAAAGTTTATAGCCAACAGATGATGATTGGCTTTGTATTGAAGAGGAGTAAGACCTGTATGTTTCCGGAAAAAATTATTAAGATGCGCCTGGTCATAATATCCGCAGGCATAACTCAATGAGCTTAGCTCTTTTGTTGAAGATAGTTTTTGAAGTTGTTTAAGATAGGTTTGAAACTTAACGGCGTCAATATACTTTTTAGGGGAAATACCTACTTCCTCATTGAATTTGCGCTCAAGTTGCCGTTCGGTTACTGGCATCACATCAAGTAAATTTTTAACGTTAATAATACCCTTGTTTGCGTGAATGATGTTTATGGCCCGATCTGTAATGTCTGCATGTTTTCTTTTCGAAGCCATTTTGTTCAATAAAAATTGCTCGGTAATTACCGTGGCCGCCGGGAGGTTGGCCGCGTTTGCGATTTGGTCTTCAAAATCAAAGGCTTCCTGCCCGAAAAGATCTTTTAATGTTACCGTATTGTTATTTAACTCATAGGCCGCCACACCAAGTAAAGACAACAAAGCATTAGGTTGCAAAACCACAATCAGCATAGCCAGTTCACCGGCCGAAATAATATCATTATAGCGGGTTATTTGCCCGTAAACAAAACTGCCGGGTTGCTTGCTGGCAACCGTGTGTTGCTGGTTGTATTGGAATAAAGGATCTTTTAAATGAAACACCATCCCCGGGTTACCGTCCGAAAACAGGCGGTAATTCATAGCAACCCGCTGATTATGCGCTATAATTAAATAGTGCTTAACGATACCCGAAAGCAAAGGATGTGGTGCTATTTGCATGGTAATGTTGAGCCAGACCCTAAAAATAAATAAAAATGTGGAACCGTAGGCGATAGCTTTCACCCATGATAGGTTAAAAAAGGTTCATAATAAAGCCCCGGTGCATTGCGCCGAGGCTTATGTTATTGTTTACTTAAGAAAAAGTAAAATTCCTGTTCCTTAAAATAGAAATGGCATCTTCTGCAAGATCCTCTGTTAGTCCTACCGATGGGCTGGTTAAAACAAGGTTATGCTTTATATATTCAGGCAGTCCATTTAACATTTTATCATCGTCGATAATCACAAATTCTTGACTCGGTTGATGTTTTTTCTTATACCATTCCAATATTTCTTCAGTACGTGTCTTCTTTAAACTATTTGTCGTCAATCGATGAACCTTTTTAGGGCTAATTCCCCTGGTCTTTAACAGATCTTTCCATTCGGCGACCTTATACTTCGATTTATGTGAGGTAGTTAATATTACAGAGGCATTAGTTTCCGCTATAATATGTTGAAGCGCCTTTACGGCCCTTGAATTAAATACGGGAAAGCCATCGGGCATAAACTCGGGTTTCTTCCACGAGTTTGCTGGGACTAATACTCCATCAATATCTAATAAAATCCACATAATACAAAATTACTACTTATTCGTCATTAGATGTTATTCGTCTTAAAAATTCCAATTCTAATTTATTGTATTCCGCATCTAATCTGTTTAGGTGTTCAATTCCAGCCGCGGAATCCCAATCATTTTCATCAAATTCAATTTGGCTCCATGGGGTTTCTTTGGTTGCAGATGTTAAGTTAGTTTCTACTTGTCCCAACTCGAAATTCATGATCAAAGAACTTAAATATCTGTGATGTCCATCTATAATCAAGTTACCGCATATTTTTATTTCTGTCAAATTTTACGAGATGTTCCATCTTGCTGCACATTCTTGAAATTATGGGGATAGATAACCTGGGTTGCGTCGGAATAAAGGGAATATCATTAGCTGCAATAAATTCCAAAATAAATTGTTGTGTAATTTTCTTCATTTATGTGATATTAAATGTCGGCTTAGGCTATTCTTAATGTAATTCCCACTTCCTCAGGATCCGGAGATCTCAATATTTCCTGTAAACGTTATAAAGAATATTCAAATCTAGCTGGGTCATTACCGGTGTTTCATCCGTTTGTACAAAGTGACGCTTAAAGGCAACAATGGCTACCGGGAGATTGCTGATATCATAGCCAATCAGCTTAAGTGCTGTAGCATAATCAAAATTATCGGGCGGAAGTTCAAGCAGTTCTTCTCTCCAAAACCCAAAACCTTTTTGAGCTAATAGTTTCCATGGAAATAATGGCCCCGGATCGGGTTTGCGCAATGGCGCTATATCCTGGTGCCCTATAAAATTAGCCTGCGGAATGTTGTAGGCTTTTTTGAGCTGAGCCAATAAAGCAAGCAGGCTTTTTACCTGTACATCATTAAAAGGCTCGTGCCCATTATTGTCAATCTCAATGCCGATGGAACAGCTGTTCATATCGGTAATACTGCCCCATTTGCTGATGCCGGCATGCCAGGCCCGCAGGTAATCATTAAGCATGTGGTAAACCTTGCCGTCTTTACTTACTACATAGTGCGCGCTTACCTGTGGCTTTACCAGGGTAAAAGTATTGAGGGTTTGCTTAACCGAGTCCTGAGCTGTATAGTGAATGATAACATAGTTGGGCTTGCGCAGGTTGAAATTCACGGTGCCAACCCACTCCGAAGGGATGGCGCCTCCCGCGCTGTCAACCAGCATGGCAGGCTGCTCGCGGCTAATTACCTCTACTAATGAATCGGTTTGATTGTTGTATACTTTACTAGTGGCCGCGAACGGTTGTACTTTAGGCGAGCACGCGCTGATGGTGGCTACAACGGCCATAAATAAAAAAACGTATATATTTTTCAAACCTTGATTCTCCTGATTAAAGATTCCTCCCTAATGATTTAAACAAGTATACAAAAAACCTTGATCCATTTGATTTAAAGACTTTCTGATTTTATCAGGTAGTCCACAAATCAATTAAATCAAGGCTCAGATAGCTTACCTCGTTGGAGATAGCCTGTCAGTTTTATATTTTCAACAGCGTTATATAGCTGTCGACCGCCTTATTACACCTAACAAAATCGCGATAATAGCTATTACCAGCAAAATGTGGATAAGGCTGCCTACTGTTGTGAAAAATACGCCGATTGCCCATCCTATTATAAGGATGACTGCAATTATATACAGGAGTGAGTTCATAATAATTTGTTTTAATTAATGATTTTCATAGATATTAGTATAATAACTATGATGACTGAAAAGTTTTAAATTTTGTTTTTTTTAGGGGAGATACAGCTCATTTAACGTTGTGTTTTGTAAAGATTTATTCCCTGCGTACCTTTAGGCACCTTACCTATAAAAACGATGAAATATTTTCTGCTGCTTATCTGCCTGCTGCCCGCCGGGCTTGTGTTTGGTCAGTCGAAACTGCCGGTAATCAAAGCCACTTCTAAAAAAGTAGCCATCAATGACGGTGGATTTTTAGATAAAAATGCATGGTCGCTTTCGCCAAAAACACGACCGGACGTTTATACTGCCGATAGGACCCGGGCGACAAAGTGGGTAACTTTTTATACCGACATCGATTCGATAAGGGTAAAGGTTAAGCCCGGTACAAGGTATAACTTCGTTATCCTGCTTAACGGTAAGGATTCATGTTATACACAAATTGCAAGCGCTATACCGCCGGCGGCCAAACATGAAGCCCGAATCAGCAAAAACGATACTATTCCGTTTAAACTTACAGCCTACGGCGCCATAGCGGTAAAGGCCGTGATGAATGATACCGACACGTTAAACCTGCATTTTGACCTGAGCTCATTTGACTTTCATTTAACAAGGGATGCCATATTAAATAAAACGAAACTGCTGCCTAACCAGGCTGATGTTTTGGCCGGTAAAGCAAAGCCAAATTTTAATGAAATGAGCAAAGCTTTGAAGCTGCAAATCGGCACATCAGTTTGGCACAACCTGGAAATGTTGCCCACAAACATAACCTCGACTGGAATGGACGGCCGTTTTGGCTGGAACCTGTTTGAGGGTAAACAGGTAGAGGTTGATTATGATAACAACCGTATCATCATCCGCGATAAAATGCCTAAAAACTTAAAAGGTTATGAACGCTCGAAGATTGGGTTTATCCATTCGTTCCCATATGTTACCGGTACGTTTGAAATAGACGGCAAAAAATACACCGGCAATTTTTCTATGGATACCGGATCCGAACAGTCATTGATACTGGATAGTGAATGGGCTGTTAAAAATAATTTCCCCAGGGATCTTAAACTCATCAAGTCATCCACAATCAGCGATCCGCGCGGGGTAAAATATGAAATGAAGATTGTAGAAACACCATTGTTCAGGCTCAATAGCTTTCCTGTTAGTAATGTACCGGCCATTATGCTGAACAATAAAAACCCGATGGGTTTTGAAATTAATTATTTAGGTAACGGGTAGCTAAAACGGTTCAATATGATCCTCGATTTTAAAAGTGATTACCTGTACCTGAAGCCCAATAAATTATCTACCTGAAATAGAATTTAGTTTCCGGCAGGTACCGCCCAGCTTTGCCCGTCTAAAACCGGGTTCACATCCATGCTCTCGTATTGAATATTGAGCTTTTGCTGGCCGCTTGTTGTGGCTTCACGATATGGAATAGTAATACCCTGTACCGGCCGAAGATCTGATAGCATAGCGAACAGGGTTTTGTCGCCTACCTTATAGCCGTAAGCCATTAGTTGGTTTTGATTATTTATGGCAAACACGTATTCGTTGCCATTTAACCTGCATTGAACCGTATACATATCATTATCGGGGATTTTTTGTGTATTGATGACCTGCATTTGATCAAGTGATGATCTGCGTAACCCAATAACCCCGGTGTATAAGGCGGTTTTTATCTCGGCAACGTTATTGGCCGGAAGATCGGACTTGTTGCCGCTGCTCCACTGCCATCCGTTACTGCCTTCGGTTTGTTGCACCGAAACCGGTTTGCCGTTTTTCCATATTTCAACGCGTACCTTGCTGTTGGGGATATCAATCAGCTCAACAACTTTTAACCCCGAAACGGAACCCGTTAACCGGGCGGTTTTCAGGGCATTCAGTTTATCGCCTCCATGGGCGGCATTGGCTTTTAAAAGCAGGGTTTTTCCATTTGGCACGGCGGCATTGCTTGTATTTGCGGCGGAGTTTTCGGAAGTTTTTTTAGCCGCGGTTGATGATTTGGTATTGTTAGCGGTGGTATTGTCATCGTTGTCTACAAAAAATACCCGCCCGTCAACTACAGCCATACGGGTTTTACCGCCCATATCACAAAAAAAGCTGTGTAGTTCGGTATGGCCATCGGTATAGGTAAGTGTAAGCACCCCCTTGTTTATTTTATAGGTGCCGGCGCCGTCCCGGCTGCTTGAGCTGCCACCGCCAACATTTTCGCCGGCTACAACCGAGCCCGAATAGCGCGAATTGCTAAAATGCCCCTTGCCATCGAAATTTAATCCCTGTGTGCTTAAAGCGCCTACATAAGTTGTACCATAGGCAGCGCCGCCACCGCCCATAGCGCTGATGAACGAGTAATAGCCCGGAGGTATAATGTTCCCCTGAAGTTTAAACAGTTCATGTGCATAGTTGGAAAGGCTTCCATATTTGGTTATGCCATAAACAGACGAGCTTTTAGTATATTTAAGTGTTACCTCTCCTTTGCTTATGGTGTAATGCCCGCTTACGCTGGTTTGCCAGTCGGCACTGTTAAGCGAAGAATTGAAAGTACCATCAGGTCTGAATAATATAGCTACGTCAGTTCTGTTCATGCCGCCGCCAAATATCGGACTTGGCGAAAACTCGCATCCGGCATAAACGCCATCTAATTTATCCTGGGCAAAAACATTATCGTAAAGGCAAAATAAAAAGGCGAATAGTACCAGGAGGAATTGTTTCATAGGGCGTCGGTTTTTTGTTGGTAAACCGTGTTTGCCGCTTATTGTTTGTGGAAATGCTTTAATTAATATGTAATTAATGTTGGTGCTGCTTAATATAAGGTGACATGTCATTTCGACGATGAACGAGGAAAAATCTTATGCGCTAAGTTCATCGATTAGCAACAACACGCTCAAATAAAAAACGGCCGCGAGGAATAATTCCCCCACGACCGCTCTTAAAAAACTAATAAACGTTAAGCTTTTTCGGCTTTTGATGCCTGGTTGATACCGGCTTCGGCAATTTGTGTGAGCAGGCTGTCGCAGGTTTTTTCTTCCTGAAGGGTTGAATCAAGCAGTTCGGCCGCGTGGTCATAGCCCAGCACGCCGGCCAGTGTGCGGAGGGTGCCGTATGACGCTATTTCGTAATGCTCAATTTTTTGAGCTGCAGAAATAATACCGGCATCACGGGTAATACTGCCTTTTTCGGTTTCTGATATAATTTCTTCACCTTCTTTGATGAGGCCAGCCATCGCCTCACATTTTACAGCCACGGCTTTTTGGCCAATGGAAGCAAATGCATCTTCCAAACGAATCACCTGCCGCTCGGTTTCGGCCAGGTGGCTTTCGATAGCCGAGCGTAATTCATCGGATGTTGCCGCTTTAGCCATTTTAGGCAGTGCTTTTGTAAGATGTTTTTCGGCCCAGTAAATGTCTTTTAATTCATCAATAAATAATTCATTCAGTGCCGATTCCTGCACATCATTAGTTTGTTCGGGTGTTTTTACTTTAGTAGTTGCCATGATAGATGTTTTAATGTTTTTGTGAGATAAACACTACAAACACAAAGCCAAAACTTATTCTTTTAAAAATAAAATTAATTATTAGGATAATTTATTCGTAATATCTGAAGGATTTTATCTTCTTAAAAAAACAGCTTTCCAAACATTTCCAACCATGAGTTCTGAAAACAACACATGTTGACTCTTTTTGAGGAATATTTCAATTACAGACTTAAAACTTTCAACTCCGTACTTCCGGCTTCATTAAGCCCCTTTCTTGCTTTTTAAACTGGCCATCAGCTGGTCGTACAAATCGTCACTACCTGTTTTGCGGGGTTTAAGCTTTTTAACTTTGGCGCGTTTACCTTTTGATTTGGCCTCGATGATCCTGAGCAGCTCATCATTATACTCGTCTTTAAATTTAGACACATCAAAATCTTCGGCGTATTGATTTATAAGGGTGAGGCCCATATCCAGTTCCTTTTTACTTACCTCAATCTTATCGGGCAGGTTAAGATCATCGGTATCACGAATCTCCTGCCCAAAGCGGATGCGGGTTACTACCAGTACATTTTTAAGCGGGTGAACGATACAAAGGCTTTCGGTGCTGCGCAGCACAAAACGGGCCAGCCCTGCTTTTTTGATTGCGTAAGTGCCTGGATAAGCAGGGCATAGGCTTTGTTGTTTTTGGTATCGGGCTCGGTATAGTATGATGTTTCGTAAAACATGGGGTTTACATCGGCAATATCTACAAAGCTTTCAATTTCAATTACCTTGCTTTTTTCGGGCGCTGCATCCTCAAAGTCCTGTTCGTCCATGATCACGTAATCTTCATCAAGCTTATAGCCTTTTACAATTTTATCGTAGGGGACTTCCTTGTGGGTATTTTCGTTTACCCGCTGAAAACGGATGCGTGCATGATCACGGCTATCCAGCATATCAAAATCAAGCGAACTGGTTTGTACTGCCGAATATAATTTAACGGGGATGCTCACCAATCCAAAACCTATCGAACCTTTCCATATCGATCTCATAGCTAAACGTTATTAAATGTGCTGTAATATAACCATTAAGGATGGAAAGGGTTTGGAAAAGGGAAGTAAGTTGTTGTGTGCTAAAAGGTAAAAGTATGGCATCGTGAGAACTCCCTCTTGAGAGTAATAACCCATTAAAAGACATAAGTAAGGAATTAAACACCCTATCGACTCACCCCGACATCGCTACGCTTGTCACCCCTCTCTACGCAAGCGTAAAGAGGGGACTTTTCTTTGCCCTCTTTACGCCAAAGGCGAAGAGAGGGGTGACAAGCGTAGCGCAGACCGGGTGAGTCAACTATGCGTCAGGCCGCCGGTTTATTTACAAGCATACCAATGGCTTAGCAATTAATTGTAGCCTTACTGTTACACATTAAACTAAATACACGTTACCTTAGTCATAACATCAAATAATATACACATGAAAAAGCTATTTATCCTTGCCGCACTATTAGCAACTACCATTGGCGCATTTGCCCAAAACGTTGACCTTAGGCGTAAAATTGAAGTTACCGGCATCGCCGAGCAGGAGGTTACTCCTGATATTATAAACGTGACCATATCACTACAGGAATACATGGACGGCAAAAAGCACATTGCCATTAACGACCTGGAAGATCAGCTGGAAAAAGCCGTTAAAGACGCCGGCATTCCATCGTCAGATTTTACGGTGAACAATGTATCTGCCTGGAACAATACCTATCAAAAGAAAAAAGCACCCGACTTTTTGGCCAGCAAACAATACGGCCTGCGTGTGCGCGACCTGAACAAGTTTAACCAGATCATGTCGAAAATTGATCCTAAAGGGATTCAGGCTACCAATATTGAAAGCTACGACTATTCAAAAATGGCCGATTTAAAGCGCGACCTTAAAATAAAAGCGCTGTTGGCCGCACGTGATAAAGCAACCTACCTGTTGGCTGCCCTTGGCGAAAAGCTGGGTGGTGCTATCAATATTACCGAAAGCGATAACAGCAGCTTTCCGCAACCAAGGATGTATGCTGCCAATGTGATGACATTCAAAGCATCGGCAGACAGCAATGTTGGCGATTCGGATATCAGTTTCAAAAACATCAAACTAAGTTTCCAGATCCAGGCGGTGTTTGAGATTGTGAAATAATCTCGTCCCCCTAAAGGGGGAGTTAAAAAATCTGAAGCCTCTGTTAAAACAAACAGGGGCTTTTTTCATTATCTTGTATAAAAAACTCCCCCTTTAGGGGGCCGGGGAGCAACATATGCAATGGTTTGGCAGACGCGAAAGCGATAACGTAGATGATGAACGCGGTGGTGGCGGCGGCAGGTTAGCCATTGGCGGTGGCGTACTTGGTATTATAGCAGCCGCTATTTATTTTTTACCGGGGTCGATCCTTCGGCGCTGTTTAACCAGGTAGCAACCAACCAGCCGGCCCGGCAGGAGCAAACCGTTAATAACGGCCCCGAAGATGAAGGCAAGAAATTTGTGCGCGTGGTTTTGGCCGATACCGAAGATATCTGGACAAAACTGTTTAACGACATGGGCCGTACTTATGAAAAGCCGCGTTTAACCCTATTTAGCGATTATGTACAGTCAGCTTGCGGTAATGCCAGCTCGGCAAGCGGTCCGTTTTATTGCCCCGGCGATTCGCGGGTATATATTGATCTTTCTTTTTACGATGAGTTGAAGAACCGTTTCGGTGCCGCCGGCGATTTTGCGCAGGCTTATGTGATAGCGCACGAAGTTGGCCATCATGTACAAAATCTTTTGGGAATCTCACAGAAAATGGATCAGGCACGGTCAAGATTGAGCGAACGCGCATACAATAAGCTTTCAGTAAAACTGGAGCTCCAGGCCGACTTTTATGCCGGCGTTTGGGCGCATTACGAAAAAACCATGAAAAACGTGCTCGACAAAGGCGACATAGAAGAAGCCCTGAACGCGGCCAACGCCATAGGTGACGATCGGCTGCAGAAACAAGCACAGGGCCATGTAGAGCCCGATAGTTTTACGCATGGCACCAGCGCCCAGCGGATGTACTGGTTTAAAAAAGGTTTCGACACCGGGGATATTAACCAGGGAGATACTTTTGGAAACGGGGATTTGGATTGATTAGTTTATTGGCTCAATAGTTCAGTTGTTCATTGGTGGGAGGGCGTTGAGGTTAGGAAAGGGCTTTTGTGGTTTTATAACAAACATCGTCGCCCTCTTGGCCGGGCGGGGGCCAGTCACTTTTTCCTTGATGAAAAAGTAACCAAAAACCGAGCGGAGCGAGCTCATGAGCACCTACAAAGCAAAACAACCTTGCGAATAAATCAAGACAAAAAAATGCTTCTCCCCGCAGGCCATACTCCCAGGCCCGCTTTTTTGTCGGCCCAACGCACTTTTGTTTTGGGTTTGATAACAATATTTCACGGTTCTTATCTTAATTCTTGACTCTTACCGTCTTGCTTCTTCCTCACCCCGTCGGCAGGTAAGCTTCGGGTGAAAGCGGGCAGAACAATTGTGGCCTTGTGTGGCTGCAGGGGCATAGCAAGTTTTTGCAGAAGCCGGGGCAATGAGCGGGTGAAGCAGGGCAAAATAATTGCAGCCCGTGGTTCTGCCCGGTTTGCAGGGCAAAGGCCCTGTGCGGCAAAGAAGCCTATCTGCTGACTTGACTTTTTGGTTACTTTTGTGTCAAGACAAAAGTAACAGCCAACCCGCGGCGATTGAGCGGGGCCGATGTTAGTTAAATACAACTAAGGTCTTTTAAAAGAGCAATAGCGGACTTGGCGCCCGGCTCGGTACAGCATGCGATTGCCACGCTATCGCTCGCAATGACATATTTTATTGAAATACCAACACCACTTTCCCAACCGTTCTCCCACTTTCTAACTGCAAATGCGCATCGGCCATTTGCTCAAACGGAAATACTTTGGATACGTGCGATTTAATGATCCCTTTTTGCAGTAATCCCGCAATGGTGGCCATATTTTCAGCATTGGGTTTTACCCTGGTGTTGTGGCCATTGATGCCCAGCGCGTTGGCTTTGGGGGTAACGGTTTCGTTCATGCCGGAAACGATGCTTATAATGGTGCCGCCTTTTTTCATCACCTGCAGCGAGCGGTCAATGTATTCGCCGCCAATGGTGTCAAGCACAAAATCGATATTGCCGGTAGCGGTTTCAAAGGGCTGCGCTTTATAGTCGATATGCTCATCGGCACCAAGGCCCAACACAAAATCGCGGTTGGCAGCCGAGGAAGTGGCGATAACATAGGCGCCCAAATGTTTAGCTATCTGCACAGCATAATGACCAACCCCGCCGGATGCGGCATGGATCAGTACCCGGTCGCCGGGTTTAACAGGTGCATTGGTGTGGAAAGCCTGCCAGGCAGTAAGCGCGGCAAGTGTAGCTGCGGCGGCCTCCTCATGACTGACGCCGGCTGGTTTCAGTGCAAGCTCATTAGCTTTGGCCTTAACATATTCGGCATAGGCTTTACCGGTTTTGGGGAAATCTATCATGGCAAAAACCTCGTCGCCGGGTTTAAAACCGGTAACATCCGCGCCCACTTCGGTGATCTCGCCCGAAATATCCCAGCCCAAAATAATCGGCGACTCGTCCTTAATAAGCCCTGCAACGCCTTTCCCCGAGCGGGTTTTAACATCCACAGGGTTTATGCTGATGGCTTTCAGTTTTACCAGCACTTCATCGGTAGCTATGGTTGGTACAGGGATTTCGGCAGGCACCAGGTTTTCAACCCCGCCAAAGTCTTTTAAAATTATTGCTTTCATGGGTGATGCGTTTTATAGGGTTAAAGTTATGTCACTATCAATAAAAAACGGGCATAAATGGGATATAATTTGGCGTTGCGCTTATATCCGACCCCAACTCCATGTTTTAGTAGGATGGTGATAGGCGTTGGGTAAATGGGTATACATCATCAGGTTTAAACATTGTTGTACTGACCTACATCGTCGCCCTCTTGGCCGGGCGGAGGACTTTACTTTACCTTAGATGCAAAGTAACCAAACATCAAGACAAAAAAATGCTTCCTCCCACGGGCCATACTCCCAGGCCCGCTTTTTTGTCGGGCCGACGCGCTTTTATTTGGAGTATTGTGATAGCCCTTGTTCCCTATTAAGCATTCCGCTTTTATCTTATTTCCCGGCTTTTGTTGTCTCGCATCCTTGATCTTATTGTCTTACTTCTTGATTCTAACAGTCTTGTTTCTTCTTGCAAAGCCTTATCTTAGAAACGTGATCAAAGTAACATGCGCTATTATTGTTAATGCCAACGGACTTGTATTTGCCGCCCAGCGGAGCGCAACCATGAGCCTGCCTTTAAAATGGGAGTTCCCCGGCGGTAAAATTGAACCCGGCGAAACCGCCGAAGCCAGCCTCATCCGCGAGATTAAGGAGGAGCTTCATGTGGATGTTGAAATTTTGAAGGCCCTGCCCGTCAATACGCACCAGTATCCCAATGTTAGCATACAACTGATTCCCTTTGTTTGTAGAATTACTTCTGGGCAGATTGTGTTAAAAGAGCATTTTGATTTTAAGTGGCTGCATAAAGATGAATTATTAGCTTTGGATTGGGCGGAGGCGGATGTGGCCGTGGTTGAATATTATATAGAATACAATAATATTAACTAATTTATCTTAAGAGATAATGCAAAACACATAATTCTATTGTGCCTATAGTCCCAACACATTTTTTTGATATTAGAATTAACTGATAATACTTATTGTTATATTGGCGAAATAACCGCCAACCTCAATTATGCGTGCTATTGATGGAATTAAATCCAGCATAAGAAATAAAGATCACATAAATGCTATAGCAAGAAAGCTATATTTATCTCATTATACGGAGATTTTTAAAGATAATGGAGACAAGGAGTTTTATATTAAAGATAAAATTGCTGCAGAATTCGACGTTCCATTTTCAAGCATTGCAGTTTCAGGATCAAGTAAAACTGGAATAAGTTTTTTTAAAGAGAAGTTATTTGTTCCAGGAGACTCGGATTTAGACATTGCTATCATTAGCCTTCCATTATTCAACAGATTTTCAGAAGTTGTTAACGATGTGTCAAAAGGTTACAGTGATTTTTCTGCCTTTCCTCTATACAGAGGCCGCTCCTCAATGAACCAGTTTAAATTTAACTTTATGAGAGGATATATTAATCCAGTCTTTATGCCGGATTGCGATTATAAGTATTGGCTCATCGATTTTTTCAATTCACTGTCGAACGAGCATTTTGATTTGTTCAAAAACATAACCGGTTGTATTTATGCTTCAGAATACTTTTTTGAATTTAAACAAGCTGAAAGCATTGAACTATATTTAAGAAATACAGAAAAATATGATAAAATATCAAGTAAGGTCTAAAGAGCTTATAGACGTTGTAAACGAAATTAAAAGCAGGAGACTTATAATGTCACCTTACTTTCAACGTAATTTAGTATGGCGACAAATTCATAAGATTGATTTTATAAAAACAATTTTATTAGGGTATCCTTTCCCCCAAATTTTTATCGCTAAAGGAAGCATTGATTTAAATACAATGTCCACAACTTCATGTATTGTTGACGGTCAACAAAGAATGAATGCAATTATCGAATATGTGAAAGGGAATTTAAAGTTGAAGGCAAGACCTTTGGTGAGTTGGATCCAAATATAAAGGAAGCTTTTCTTAAATACCAAGTTCCAATTATTGATTTAGACATTAACAATGATGCACCCGAAATAATAGAAATATTTCAGAGATTAAACAGAACTTTTTACTCATTATCGGCAATTGAAAAGTTATCTACTGAATATGCTCCTTCTGAATTCATGTTGCTTGCGAAACTGCTCACAAACGAGATAAAGTTTAATAAGGACGATGAAGATGATGACATTGATATTCCGCTTCAATTTGACCCAACAATACCGAATTCATTCATTGAATGGTCTAAAAGTGTAAAAGTTAAACACTATAATGAGTTAATTCTAAACGAGGGGATTTTCACTCCTTATGAATTGACGAGACAAGTGCATTTGATGTTTACGTTAAATATACTTGCTACCTTTACTGGTGATTTTTATAACAGAAACGAGTTTGTCACAAGGTATTTAAATGAATATTCCGAATCTTATGAAAAGAAAAACCTTGCTTTAGAATGTCTCGAACGAGCAGCAAATAAAATACTAAAGCTTAAACTGAAGAAAAAATCTTATTGGCTAAATAAGGCCAACGCTTTTTCTTTAATTAGCTTATTTGCAAAAAACATCGATGTTGTTGAAAAACTCGATGAAAAATCACTGAAAGAAAAACTGGATAATTTCGAAAATAATACGCCGGCTGACTATAAATTGGCGGCAAAAGAAGCTGTTAATAATAAAAGAGAAAGATTATTACGAAACCAATATCTTAAGTCAATTCTTCTCGAATAATTTTTAACCATGAAACAAGGCCAAACACTCTGGACAAAAGATGAGCTAACATTAGCCATCAACCTGTACACCAAATTGCTATTTGGCCAAATTCATCAAGGCAATCCTTTAATTATAGAACTTGCCGGTTTAATAGGCAGAACGCCGGGCTCGGTGGCTTTAAAGTTGGTGAACTTCGCAAGTTTAGATCCTGGTTTAAAACAGCGGAGTATTAAAGGCATGAGTAATGCCAGTAAGCTGGACAAGGAGGTTTGGGACGAGTACATGCACCGCTGGGATGAAAAATATATGGAAGGTGAAGTATTGCTGGCCCAAAAGAAGCATACAACTGTAGAGAAGTTATATGCCATTAACCTTGATGAATACAAGGAAAATGAAGGGCGGGAAGTTACACGGTCGGTTAAGGTGCGTTTAAATCAATCTATTTTCAGGGGAGCGGTACTTTCCAATTATAATAACCAATGTTGTATTACCGGCATCGCCATTCCAAGCTTGTTGGTCGCAAGTCACATAGCACCGTGGAGTAAAGACGAGGGCAATCGGCTAAATCCTCAAAATGGTTTCGCCTTAAACGCGCTGCATGATAAAGCTTTTGATAGGCACATGATAACCGTTACAGAAGATTTTAGGATCAAAGTTTCTCCCAAGTTTTATACTCAAAAAAACACACCGGCTATCAAACAAAACTTTATCGATATAGATGGCAAGTCGCTCCTTGAACCCAAGAAGTTTTATCCCAAAGCGGAGTTTTTAAAATTGCATAACGAGATTTTCGCAAGCCTGTAAAAGTTCACTTATCTCCGATTGACAAACGCCATCATACGGCATAACTTGCCGGATGCCCAATATTAAATTCAATTACCTCTACCGTGATGGCGGCAACTATAAAAACTTCAACAGCATTGTTTTTAACAACCCGCAAAATATACTGTTACCGGCATTAGAAGAATTGATCCGCTCCAAACTCATATCCCAACACTGGTTTTATGCCGATCAATGGCAGGTAGCCGATCTCCATTTCGACTCATGGGATAACGAACTTGATCATACCTTCCACGAATTTGAAAGTGTGGAGTATACAAATGAGGCAGCTGATAGTGGAATGGATTTGGCTTCGTTTATGTGCATTCTTCAAACGGTTGCAAATATCACATAGTCGCTAACCATTTTGCCGACATCAGCAAAATGGTTATTATAAAATAGTACTTAACCCCACACAAATGGTGGCGCTATATTGTCAGCATCCCAACCACCCCGCATCGCCTCAAGCCATTTTCGTTAAAAAACATCAAAAAAACACCAAAAAAATCCTTCTGCCGGCGCTGCCTCAACTAAGACTATATTTTACTCCTAAAAGTTTTAGTAATTGACTGTCAGTGTTTTGTCATTGTTTCAGTCGAAATATTAATTATTTGACTATCAGTATGTTTCATAAAAAAGATGTTCCGCGTTTTCACACTCAAAAAATGGAACACGCTTATTTTCGCAAAAACGGGCGGTGTGCTTTCTTCATTTTTTCGTGGGGAATCAAAAAATTGGGACACCCCATTTTTTTACTTATATTTGAAATTATATAATACATATAGGCATAGTAGTAATTTAATTAATCGAACAAAATAATGCAAAGGCATAGGGGTAAAAGTTTAGAGTGTTGTAATAAAGTAAACGCGTTAAAAGCTTTATTCAATCACTTTAAAATGACAACCCATGATACCCGCTTTAATAATTTGGTTATTTAAAAAATATATCCGGCCTGCCCTTCAAAATAAAACTTTCCCAACGTTCAATATCTTCGGTCCGCTAAAATGGGCGGCTATGGTGGTGGCCTTGCTATGCCTCGCTGTGGGCGCCCTGGCACAGGAGCAAACGGTTAAATACAATGTGCTGCACAGCGGCAAAGTGGTTGGCCACATGAACCTGTATCAAAAGCGCCAGGGCGATGAGCTGTACCTCAAAATGATCTCCGAAGTTAAAATGCGCTTTATTTTCAGCATCAAGGTGGAGATCCAGGAGGAGAGCACTTTTAATAATGGCAAGCTCATCAGTTCGCAGGTGTGCAGAAATGTCAATGGTTCAGAAAAATGCAACCGCCAAACCAAAGCCGTGGCCTCAGGCTACCAAACCACCGCCGAAGGCAAATGCGGAAAAACGGTTGATCAAAAGCAAATAGCCGCCAACCTCATGCTGCTATACTGCCACGAGCCTGCAGACCAGGCGCAGGTGTACTCGGATAACTTTCAGCAGTTTCTGCAGGTTAAACAGGTGAGCCCGCATGTATACCGTATTGATCTGCCCGATGGTAATTACAATTTCTACAGCTATACCAATGGTGTGTGCAGCAAGGTGGATATTCATCATTCGTTATACACTATCCAGATCCAACTGGCCTGATTTATTTTTAACATTTGGGTACTATGAATTTAACGGCCAAACAAGCTATCTTTAGCGCTAACATCTACACCTTAAAAGTGGAATACAGCGATAGCACGGCCATTGGTTTAATTAAACAAGGAAGCCAGAAAGCTTTTGAGCGGCTTTTTAAAGATCACTTTAAAAGTCTGCACGCCTATGCCTACACTTTTTTAAAGGATGATGAAATGGCCGAAGAGATAGTACAAAACGTATTTTGCCGCATTTGGGAAAAACGCGATCAGCTTAAAACCGATGGCAGTATCAAGGCTTATCTGTACCGATCTGTACATAACGAAAGTTTGAACTATTTAAAGCACCAGAAGGTACGTGCCAATTTCGGCGTTTATTATGCCGATGAAATGGAGCAGGTTGGCAACGATGATTCGGCCTCAAAGAAGCTGCTTACGGCCGAGCTGCAAAAGCATATTGAAAAAGCCCTGAGCGAACTGCCCGAGCAATGCCGCATCATTTTTCAGCTGAGCAGGTTTGAGCAGCTTAAATATCAGCAAATTGCCGATCATATGGGTCTTTCGATCAAAACCATCGAAAACCAGATGGGCAAAGCGCTGCGGGTAATGCGCCAAAAATTGGCTGAGTTTTTACCCATTATTTTATTGTTATTTATTAATTGGTTTGTATGAGCTATACCGGTATGCCCATAGATGATGATTTGCTGGTGAAATACCTGGTTGGCGAAGCCACGCCCGCCGAGGTTGAAGCTATACAGAACTGGATTGCCGCTTCGCCTGCTAACAGACAGGAATATGATAATTTTAAACTGATCTGGGATGAGAGCCAATATATAGCCTCAACCAAAAATTTGGATGAGGATGCCTCCTACTTCCGCCTGCAAAAAAGGCTGAATAATACCGGCCCGGCTACAGCTAAACCGGCACCAGTGCGTAAAATGAAAGCCAGCTGGTGGGTAGGCATTGCGGCATCATTGCTGTTAGTTTGCACCGTGACCTGGTTAACTATAAGCCATTATTACGATAACCGGAACATTGCTTTTATCAAAGTAGAAAGCGAAGCTAAAACCCGCGAGCAAACCCTGCCCGATGGTTCGATAGTTACCATGAACAGCCATAGTACGCTTATTTACCCTGAAAAGTTTACAGGCAAAATCCGTCCGGTTACTATGCTGGGCGAGGCTTTCTTTAAAGTAACACCCGATAAAACAAAACCTTTTATAATTAGGGTGAACGGTGTAACGGTTAGGGTGGTTGGCACGTCATTCAATGTAAAAAGCCGCGATGGCAAAACGCAGGTGATTGTTGAAACGGGCATTGTTAACGTAAGCGAGAAAAACAAAAATGTAAACCTCAATCCCGGCGAAAAGGTACTGGTTACCGGCAAAGATGGCCTGCAGGCTAAGGAAAGCATAAAAGGGCGTTTATATAATTACTATGCAACCCATGAACTGCTTTGCGATGAAACCCCGCTAAATGAGCTGGTTGGCTCATTAAATGAAGTGTACGGGGCTCACATAGTTATCGGTAATAAAGCCATTGCTAACCTGCCTATCACTACGGTGTTTAAAGATCAGTCGTTAGATCAGGTGTTGGTTGTGATCTCCGAAACGTTCAAGATCAAAGTGGAGCGCGGGAAAAAGGGGATTGTGTTGAAGTAAGGGATTGTATGCAGTGGCCAGTCATCCTGAGTAAATTAAATCCGGAGGCCTCTGAAGTGAAATGACATTTACACTACCCGTCATCCCGAATTTATTTCGGGATCCCACGCGCTGAGCGGCTATGCAAGCGGCCTTGCATGTGGGGTGCTGAAACAAGTTCAGCATGACTGTATTTTTTATTATGTCATGGATAGCCTGTCGAAGGACGCGCGTAGAGGCCCAGCCCACCATGCTTCGACGGAGCTCAGCATGACATCCCTTTAAAAGCGTCATTGCGAGGCACGAAGCAATCCTCGATTAGCAGATCGGCCATGTAAACCGCTCTGTACAGTTAGGGATTGCTTCGTGCCTCGCAATGACGTGGTGGAGTAATTGGCTACGAGATTGCCACGCTGCACTCGCAATAACATGGTTTATTAGAATACTATTTTTATGTTGTATAAACTACATCGTTACCTAAACTACACCATTGCCCTGCTGCTTCTCTCGGCCCTAACCGCCCGTGCCGATTCCATTCTCTCCAAAAACATATCCGTCCATGTAACCGAAATGCGACTGGGCACGGTGCTTAAAACCATCGAACAAAAAGGCAACTTCTACTTTTCATACAACAGCAACATTGTGAAAACCGACAGCCTGGTTACCATCAATGCTGATAACTGGACGATTAAAGAAGTGCTTGACCACATGCTTCGCTATCGCTTTGAGTATCGTGAAACAAAGAATTTTATTATCCTGAGATATGCGCCCTTACAACTCACCATAGTAACCGATAAAGCCGCTACCGATGGCGACAACTACAGCATCAGCGGTACCGTAACCGACGAGCAAACCGGTCATAACCTGCCTAATGCCAGTGTATATTCGCACGAACAATTGCAATCGGTATTGACCGACAAGGAAGGCCATTTTGATATGATCGTCCGCAACGAAGGCCAGCCGATCACCTTAACAATAAGCAAAGAGTTTTATAAGGATACTACGGTTACTTTTTTAGCGGATGTTAATGTAAGGAGTACCGACACAACCCTGAAAAAAACGCAGCCTGCTGGGTTATATCCTTAGTGACGATTATTCGGGTGTCGAAAATACTTCGCTCGGTAGGTTGTTCCTTTCCACCAAGCAGCAGATCCAGGCGGCCAATCTCGGCGGGCTGATTGCACAGGCCCCCTTCCAGGCTTCGGCCATACCAGGCGTAAGCACTCACGGCAACTTCAGCGGACAGGTAGTAAATGTGGTTTCCCTCAATGCTGTAGGCGGCTATAATGCCGGGGTTGATGGCTTTGAAATGGGCATTATTTTCAATTTAGATAAAGGCGACGTTGGCGCGGTACAAATAGCCGGAATCTTTAATGTGGTGGGCGGCTCAGTAAATGGCATTCAGCTTGGTGGCTTGTACAATAACGTGCTGGGCAACGTGCGGGGCATTCAGCTGGCCCTGCTCCATAACAGCGTAAAACAAAACATGAATGGTTTGCAGTTGTCAGCACTTTACAACCATACCCGCGGATCAGTCAGGGGCATTCAGTTAGGGGCGATAGGCAATATTGCAGGCAAAAATTCCGACGCGTTACAACTGGGTGGGATTGGTAATATAGCACAGCAAAAGTTTGGCGGCTTGCAGGTGGCAGGCTTGTTTAATTATGCCAAACATCTTACCGGGGTGCAATTGGCGCTGGTGAACATAGCCGATACTTCTTCGGGATTTAGTATCGGGCTGTTGAATATTATCAACAGCGGTTATCATAAGCTCGCTATCTCCACTAACGAAACTCAAAATATCAACCTCGCCTTTAAAAACGGCAACAGCAAGCTGTACACCATTTGGCAGGGCGGTATGCGGGTTGATGACAACAGTAAATTATATTCATTTGGTTTGGGTTTCGGGCGGGAGTTTGGATTGGGGCAGCACCTGGCTATCAACACCGAAATAGGTTCAAGTTACCTGTACCAGGGTACCTGGTTAAAAACCAATCAGCTTAATAAGTTTAACCTTGATTTTACTTATAAGGTAAGCCGGAAGTTTTCCGTTTTCGCGGGGCCATCGTTAAATTTCCTTTATTCAGATCAGCGCGCACCTGTTGATGGTTACGCCTATGCGCGAGACCTGCATCATTCTTTTATCCGTGATAACAGGAACTGGAGCGGGTGGGTTGGATGGAGTTTTGGGGTTAATTTGTTTTAAGATGTGTTGGCTGATAACAGGCCTTAGTTGTATTTGACCAAATATAAAAAGAACCCCCTGATCTAAAAAGACCAAGGGGTTCACATGCAAAATCACTTAAAAAAGCTTATTGAGCCGGGAACGCGCTGCTGAAGTGCGAACCGTCAGGGTAGATTCCGGCAATGATGATATTGCCCTGGATAGGTTTTACAATTGCCTTGTCAATATCTTCGATACTGCTGATCGGCAGTTTGTTAATACTGGTGATCACCACGCCTTCAGGTATTTCGGCAGCGTCAAATAAGCCACCTTCACGCACCTGGGTAACCAGTACACCGGCGTTAACATGCAGCCTGTTCTTTTCGGCTGGAGTTAAAGCGTGGAAGCTTGCACCCAGTTTGTTAAACAGCTCCTCGGCCGATTTAGATGCCGCTATACGGTTTGATGGTGCTACGGCATCGCCTTTAAGCGTTACCGCGAAATCTTTGTTCTTACCATCGCGCAGTACAGTAACATTGATCTTATCGCCGGGTTGTAAACGGCCTACACGTTCCTGCAGATCAGATGATTCATATACCGGCTGACCCTCAACCTTAACAATGATATCGCCTTTGCGTAAGCCTGCCTGTTCGGCACCGCCGCCCGGTACAAGGTCGTTCACGTATAAACCGTTGGTGGTTGTTACGTCGAGCTTTTGGGCTACGTCCGGGTTAAGTTCGGTGAAAGTTACACCCACAAAACCGCGTTTTACTGTACCGAATTTCTTGATATCGTTCAGTACTTTTTTAGCCAGGTTAACCGGGATGGCAAAGCCATAGCCTTCGTATGAACCGGTGTGTGAAGCGATAGCGGCGTTAATACCGATCAGTTCGCCACGGGTGTTTACCAGGGCGCCACCGCTGTTGCCAGGGTTAATGGCCGCATCAGTTTGAATGAACGACTCGATAGCTTTGTTCAGCTTAGGAGTCGACTGGTTGCGGGTACGGCCGAACGGGTTGTCGTCATCACTGTTTTCGCTGCCGATGATACCAATATTACGGCCTTTGGCGCTGATGATACCGGCTGTAACGGTTGATGTTAAGTTAAAAGGGTTACCTACGGCTAAAACCCATTCGCCAACTTTAGCGTCATCGCTGTTGCCTAATTTTACAATTGGCAGGTTGTTAGCGCTAACTTTAATGAGGGCAAGATCTGTACTTGGGTCGGTGCCGATAACTTTGGCGCTGAAAGTACGGTGATCATTAGTAGCAACGGTAATTTTATCGGCCTTTTCAACCACGTGGTTGTTGGTTACAATGTAGCCATCGGGCGAAATGATAACACCAGAGCCTGATGCCATCTGTGGGCCTTGCGGACGCACCCGCTGACCAAACATATCGCCAAACATCTGCTCCAGTTGATCCTGTCCGCCGCTGCCTTTGTTAGTATAGGTTGTGCGGATGTAAACCACCGCCGGGGTTGCTGCAGCCGCTGCCTGGGTAAAATCAAGGTCGCCGGTTGATGAAACCGGAGCTGAGGGGTTGCTTGTAAAATATACCTTTTGCTTGTCTTCAAAGCTCAGGTTGTCAGAGTACTTGTTTTCGATAACCTTGTATACTCCTAAGGCCATCGCACCTCCAACAAAAGCGGTTAATAGTGTTAAACCAATCTTTTTCATTTATTATTTGCCTTTCTTATTATTAAGTTTACTTATTTTACAGATCAAATTTAATACCATATAGACGAGATAATCAATGATTAGTTATCCCGTTTTTTGTTAAAATTTGTTAAATAGATAAACATCGGCTATTTTAATTGTTAGCACGGGTTTTGTTGAAGACTAAAGAGGCTGATATTAACAGGATAATTGTGAAGATACATTTTTATAAATACCAGGGCGCTGGCAACGATTTTATTTTGATTGATAACCGCGATAACAGCGTTGATCATCATAATCCTAAGCTGATTTCGGGCCTGTGCGACCGTCGTTTCGGTATCGGTGGTGACGGTTTGATGCTATTGCAAAACAAAGAAGGGTACGATTTTGAGATGATTTATTATAACGCCGACGGCCAGCCGAGCAGTATGTGCGGCAACGGCGGGCGCTGTATTGTGGCCTTTGCCAAATTTTTAGGCGTTATTGAATCTGAAACTGAATTTTTGGCGGTAGATGGTCCGCATTATGCCAAAATTTCAGACGAAGGCGATTGGGTGAGCCTGCAAATGATCGATGTAAACGAAGTTAATACCGATGCCGACGCTTATGTGCTCAACACCGGCTCGCCACATTACGTAAAGCTGGTTGATGGGCTTGAACAGCGCAATGTTTACCAGGAAGGCCACGCTATCCGCAATAATGCCACTTACCGCAAAAATGGCATTAATGTAAATTTTGTTGAACCAATGGAGAAGGGCTACTTTGTTCGCACGTTTGAGCGTGGGGTAGAGGATGAAACCTTTGCATGCGGAACAGGAGTAACTGCCGTTGCCCTGGCCATGGCGCAGCACAAACAGCAAACCGGGCATATCACTACTCCGATAAAAGTATTAGGGGGCAACCTCAACATTCGTTTTGATTATGATGGCAAAGCTTTTACAGACATCTTTTTAGAAGGCCCTGCTGAAAGGGTTTTTGAAGGGGATGTTGTTATTTAGCACGAAAGCCAGGAAGCAAGAACCAAGATAAAAGAATATAAAACTATGACATTGCCGCGCTGCGTTCGCAATGAAGTGAGAAATTATCCGCTCCCGGGCGCTTAATGTACCGGTTTCAATAAGCTAAAAAATGTACCGTCCATAATAACATTGCCGATAGAGTCAAACACGGTTTTTCTGCTGGCCTCGGCTTTCATATCTTCTGCATAAAAAATATGGTCAACCCCCAGTGTTTTCAGGAATGGATCAACTTTGGAGTGCCATTTGTTTTTATAGCAGCAAATTTTAATGCCTTTGTATGACGGGTTTGTGCTTAAACGGCGAAGAATTTTTTCGATATCCTGAACAAGATAATCGTAATCAAGTATAAGCAGGTTGGGTTTGATCTCGTGTATTGCCGGAAAGATGGCCGCGGTGATTGAAATATGCTTAAAAACCTTGTTATTAGGTAATACCTCAAGGCCAACTACATGGGGGCAACCAACAGTACAACTTTAGACCGTACACGGATCATGATCAATCAATTAGGTGCTTAAAAGTAGTTCTTAAATTTCTACTTGTCAAGCATTTATTAATTAATTTAATAAAAACTATGCTCTTAAAATTAAATCTTCATAAGGTGATACCTTTTATTACTTTCGGTTTTTATAATTTTAACACTAAATTAATTTTTGCGATAATTTTTATGCCTCACTTATAATATTGGCTTTTCTACGCCTTTTCCAACGCCTGATTAATAGCAGAAAGATGATAGCGCCTATCATTAAAGGCCATAACGCTATAAGTGCGAAAAAGAGGTTTTGTAAAACTTCCCAGCCTTCGCCAATTGCGGTTTTAAATTTATAGGCGAAACCGTTACCTGTGTTTACTTCGCCCGGGTGCCGGGTATAAAAGCTGATATCAAGCGAACTGTAACTAACCTGGCTGCTCAGATAATTAAGTTGCCCCTGGGCCGAATCGATCGTTGTACGGATGCTGGCCAGCTTATCTTCTATTGCCAGCAGATCGGTCATTTTGGTGGCTTTAGCAGCGAGTTGCAGGTAACGTTGTTCTAACTGTTTGTTATTGCTGATTTCGGCGCGAACATCGATAAACTGTGTGGTTACGTCCCTGATATGAATGTTTTTTGATTCGATATGATCGGTGCTGGAAGTTAAGGTGCTTAAAAAAGCATCAAAATTTTTGGAGGGTATCCTGATTTTGAGGCTGTACTCTTTCTGATTGGTTTCGCCGCTGTTGGTTTCATTTTCTTCTGCGAGGTAACCGCCTAACTTTTTTAGAGACGAGAACAATGTTTTGTCTTGCCGCCTTAGGATTGTCGGTTTCAAAGCGGATATCGCCTTCCTTGATGATCTTTTTGGCAGTGTCGGTAATGGATAGGTTTGAAGCGGTCGGTTTATTGGCAGTACCGGCATCTTCCAGTTGATCGGCTGCTGCCATGCTTTTTCCCCGGCGGGTGGAGGAGGTACTAACTCAACGTTGGCTACATTTACTTTTTGTTCCGTTTCATGCTTGCATGACATAAGTAAAAGCAAAAAACTTATCGACAGGAAAAAATAGGTTTTCATAATAAGGTTGTTTAATTGTTTTAGATTAAACGCTTTTTGCCTTATTAAATTATATTAAACTTTAATTTTGAAGAATTTAATTTTGTTTAATTGAAATATAGAAAATTAAATTTTATCTATTTCAATTTTTCGTTATTTTTATGCCGCTCGGCATCCCGGATACTTTTCTTTTCCATATTCTTTTCCAGGGCTTCGGTTAGGTCGATGCCGGTTTGATTGGCAAGGCAAATAAGTACAAAAAGAACGTCGGCCATTTCGTCGGCCAGGTTAACTTCTGTATCTGATTTTTTGAATGATTGCTCGCCGTATTTTCTGGCCATAATGCGGGCCACTTCGCCAACTTCTTCCATTAAAATGGCGGTGTTGGTAAGCTCGTTAAAATACCGGATGCCCGTTGTTTTAATCCAGTTATCTACCAGTTGTTGTGCTTCGCTTATCTCCATAAAATAGTTTTAGTGCGGCCGAATTTCATTAAATTTTTTGGAATAAGGCGAATAGGTATATGCCGAAAACAAAATGAAAATACCTTGTAAGGTTTCGTTGCCCCGTGCGACTAAGAGGCAAACAACTTAAAAAATCAAACATGAAAACCAGATCAATCATTTCAGGCGCCCTTATCGCCATTTTTGCTGTTGCCGGCCTTTCTGTTAATGTACAGGCAAAAACATCGGCTCCTTTACATAATACCGTTGCCCTTAGTGATACCGGCAAAATGAAAAAGGATAAGATGAGTAAAGACAAAATGAGCCATGATAAAATGGCTTCGGATAAAATGGGTAAGGACAAGATGGGTTCAGACAAGATGAGCCATGATAAAATGGCATCAGACAAAATGGGCTCTGATAAAATGTCAAAAGACAAGATGGGTTCGGACAAAATGAGCCACGATAAAATGTCAAAAAGTAAAATGAGTAAAGGTAAAATGGGCAAAGACAGCTCAGGCAAAATGTAACCTTGCTTTTGTTTCGTGATTGTTTAAAGGGAGCCCGCATGAGCTCCCTTTTGCTTTTAATGGATCCTGCCTTTCTCGTCCTGGTTGCCGGTATCCTGCTTCTCTGCTTTAGCCTGACTATTCCCAAAACGATAGCTGATACCCACCAGGGCATACCTGTTGATCTGGAAGTTGGTATACTTTTGCCTTACCCCGTTTACGATTGTGGTAACTGCCGATGCACTGCTCCTGAAAACATCATTCATTACCAATGAAACATCTATTTTCTTTTTAAAAGCGGAGGCCTTAATGCCGAGGTCGAGTTTATAATAAGCATCGCTTCTGCCGATGTGATCAATCTCCGGGAACTGGTACCAGAAATTTACCGCTCCTGAAAAGCTTTTATCCGCATTAAAATAAATGTTATTGTTGGTAGCGATATAAGCTCCAAACCCGCTAATGCCTTTTACTGCAGCAAACGCCGATTTTGCATCGGTATGATAAAAAGTGAACTGGTTATTATTATCAAGCCAGCTAAGCAATTGCATCGAATAATTTTCGGAAATACCTACCCGGTAAGTTTTAATAAAATTGAGCGGCGTGGTATAAACCAGGTTGGTATCTGCCCGGGCAATGGTCACATTGTTGAAACCATTGTTGGTAACGTTTAAAAATATGGCCGATGTAAGCCTGTTTTTGTAGGTATGCGAAAGCTCAAAATTGGTATTATATTCTGGTTGAAGATAGGGGTTGCCTTCGCCATAGCTATAAGCTGTAAACAGGCTCTTGAATGGGTTAAGATTCCAGAAAGTTGGCCGGTTAACCCGCCTGCCAAAATTTAGCGATAAGCTGTGATTAACAGCTGCCTGGTAACTCACCGTTGCCGATGGAAACAACCTTGTGTAATTATTAATGGTAGTTTGGTTAAGCGTGTGCGAGTAGCCTTTGGTTTCGGTGCGCTCTGCCCGCAAGCCGGCCTGGTACTTCCATTTACCATCCTCGCGGTTTATGCTGCCATAAACAGATTGGGTATTTTCGGTATAGGTAAATTCATTGCTTAAGTTCGGGTCATACTTTAGCGAATCGTTGGTTGCGTTTTTATAATAAAAAGCGTTGCTGTAATTGTTGATAAAGCTGAGCTTACCGCCAAACGCAAAGCGGGCATATTTGGTTGGCAAAAGCGCATCGGCCTTGAATGTATAAATGTTGATGTCCTGCTTATTGGTATCATGGTAGCGATTACGACTGGCTGCATTCAATGATCTGTCAGCGAGATAAGTGTTGCTCTCAAAGTCCGATCTGTCGGTGCGGTAATAGTTAAAATAGTCGGCATTAAGTACCAGTTTAGCACCTGATGTATCCAGGCTGATGGTGCTATGCAGGTTACCTGCATTGCTGATAGCCACCGGGTGATAGGTGGCATAGGTTCTTAATGTTGAATCGATAGTACCGGTAGTGTTGTTAATGATGGGGTTATTCACATGGTCAGATCCATCATAAGTGTTTTTACCGCCCTGGTAATTTACGCCTATAGTAACCCTCGGACTAAACCGGTAATCGGCACCGGCAATGACGTTTAAATTATGATAGCGATAGTTGCCGGTATCGGTTTGCAGCCAGGTTTGTTTGGGGTAATAAATATCGGTTTCAAAGCCTTCCAATTCGTGGTCGTGATCAACGTTTACGCTGGCATATGCGGAGAGTTTGGCCGAATTGTAATTAATATCGCCGCTGGCATTTAACCACCAGTAATTGCTGGTACCATAAACCGAGGCGGGGCTATGCAACCATTGCTTATCATTGATCTGTACACTGCCCGCATAGCCATGTTTTTTGCTATGTTTGAGCGTGATGTTGATCAATCCGGCGTTGCCCTCAGCATCATAAGCAGCCCCCGGGTTTTTAATTACCTCAATACTGCCCACCTGGCTTGCAGATAATGAGCGCAGGTAACGGAGCAGATCGGTTCCAGCCAGTTGAACCAATCTTTCGTTCACCATAACTTTAACGCTGCCTTTACCAACAATGCTCAGGTCATTATCGCCAACTTTTATACCCGGCACTCGACCAATAACCGTAAGTGCATCAGCCCCGGCCGATGTGGCACTGGTGGATACGTTGTAAACCAGCTTGTCGTTTTTGTTCTCAACAGATGCTTTGCTCGCGGTTACGGTTACTTCGTTCAACTGTGTGGTATTATCAGGGAGGGTAATAGATACCGAGGTATCTTGTTGCAAGTTTAATTTAAGTTTGGTTTTTTGATAGCCGGTGAAGGTGATAGTTAAATGATAGGTCCCTTTATCAACGTCAGTAAAACTAAATAGCCCGACGGAATCGGTTTGCACTACCCTTGTTTGCTCTGAATTTTGCTGTTGCAGGTTAACCACAGCAAAAGCCACAGGAACTTTAGAATTGTCGACAATTTTACCGCTGACTTTTACCTGGGCAAACAGGCTGCTATAAATTAAACAAAAAAATAAAAAGCTGTAGATATGTTTCAAGCCGGGACGGGGATGAGGTTTATAATTCCGTAAATTAAATAAAAAACCGCCGCAAATTGTTTAGCGGCGGTTCTGTTTTATTTAAAGTGGTATCCCGTGAAGAGGGTTGATGTTATGTATCACTTCTTACATGTTCCAATTTCCCGTTTTCGGTAATGTGGTATTCGGAACGCAGAAGGGCATCCGTGTTGATGTTATTGTCTTTCTTTTTTCTTTTCCGGGGACCTGAAACGGCCAATATAATAACCGCCAGGAACAGGGTGATCTTTATCAAACTCACTAACATGGGGAGATGTATTTATATGCTTCATTGTGTTGATTGATTTAATGATTGTTTTTTATTCAATTTAGTTTGATTGTAAAATAAGAAAATAAAATAAGTTGTTTTTAACCCAGGTGAAAATTAGTATGATTTTTTGTGCCGATATTTAACCTTATTGCACTTTGTTAATTATGGCCGATAAGCAACAGGTATTAAACGAACTTCTTGGCAATTTTGCCGGTATGTCTGAAAACGACGTGGCGGTTAGCTTGCCGTATTGGCGCACCCGTAAAATTGAGAAAGGCGATTTTTTTAACATGCAGAACATTGTATGTACCGATCTTGCGCTTATTAACAAAGGTCTGTTCCAGATCTACTACGTATACCCCGAAACTCAGGAAGAAAAGAACATCTACTTTTTTCGGAAAGGCAGTTCCTGGTATCATTCCGCAGTTTTATCAATCAATACCCTTGCGCATATTATATCCAGGCGATGGAGGATGCCGAGATCATCTCCATCAACTATAATGATCTTCAATATCTTTACTCCACGCCAACCGGCTGGCAACCTTTTGATAAATTCTCCATTCATCAAAAAAATGATAGTTTTGATAGTTGACCTTGTCGCGAAATGAAGAACGCTAAAATTCAGAAACTCTTTATTCACTACGAAGAGCTTAAATATTGGGAAAGAGTTGTTTTCGTGGTCTATGCTATTGTAACTCTCTGCCTCGCATCCTCCCGGCTGTTTTTTAGCGAAGGAGTTAGGCAAACAGTAATCTTTATGTATGCCACATTAACGCAGGCTTTTTTATACATTTTTCTATATGTATCATTAAAAAATTTCAGATCATATTTGATCTGGTTATGTTTTGGTACAGTACATGTTTTTCTCTACCTATATTTTAAGGGAGATAATGATTTGGAATTGCCTAATGGAACAGCTTCCGGGCCACTGCTCAATACGATCCCTCTACTATTGCTTTTTCAACTTTTAAGATTTCTTAGCAGAGAGTTTCAGAAACGAGATTTTGTTGTTCCTACTAAAGGTGGAGGGCCCGATTTAATCGAGAACAAGCAACTTACGGCAGCTGATTATATACTTTTTACAGTTTATATGGCTTCATTTTGTGGACTTAGCTTCCTTTCAGTGCATTATTAAACCTACTTACATGTTTTGTGAAATCATAGTAGTTAGTTGAGGCGGGGGCGGTTTTTCCTTAACGTTCACCATAACAGTTTATAAAATACTTCACACTAAAAATTAACGTTTAATTTAAGCCGAAACAATAACTTTGTAAAGTATTAAACGTAAACCCACAAAACCCATTGATAAAAACCTGGACTGAAGCCGGTACGTGCGATTGAATGATATATGACGGATAATTTAGAACTTATACAGGCAAAGTTTAAACAATTACAGGTATGCGTTATTATACCCACCTATAATAACCAGGGTACGCTGCCCGCTGTTATTACCGATGTGTTAGCTTATACCGATCAGGTTATTGTGGTAAATGATGGCTCGACCGATAGTACTCCTGCCATTATTCAATCATTCCCGCAAATAAAATCAGTTAGCTATACCCAGAATGTAGGCAAGGGCTGGGCCTTACACAAAGCATTTGAATTTGCAACCGAACAGGGTTATCAACATGCTATCACTATCGATTCAGACGGGCAACATTTTGCTACCGACCTGCCTGCTTTTATTGAAAAACTGGAACAGGAACCGGATTCGCTGATTATTGGTTCGTGTAATATGGAGCAATCGTCGGTGCCGGGTAAAAGCAGTTTCGGGCATAAGTTTTCTAACTTTTGGTTTTGGGTGGAGACAGGCATTAAATGTCCGGATACGCAATCGGGTTATCGCTTGTACCCGATTCACCTCCTAAAAAACAGCAAATTCATCACCCGTAAATACGAGTTTGAAATAGAGGTAATAGTTCGTGCCGCCTGGAAAGGTATCAAGATAGATTGGGTTCCGGTAAAGGTTTATTATGCCCCGAAAGAAATACGGGTATCGCATTTTCGCCCTTTTCAGGATTTTTCGCGCATTAGTGTACTCAACACTGTACTGGTTATCATAACTTTCGCATACATCAAACCCCGCGATTTTTTCAGGACGCTTTTTGATAAAAAAAGCTAAGCTAATGTTCAAAAACCTGTTTTTTAACCCTGAACACTCGCATCAGTTAAAAGCTAAATCTGTAGCTTTTGGCGTTTTTATGGGGATTGTGCCTATCTGGGGTTTCCAGTTGTTGGTGGCTATTTCGCTGGCCTTCCTGTTCAGGCTCAACAAGGCCATCGTGGTTACGGCTGCCCACATCAGCGTTGCGCCCATGATCCCGGTTATTATTTTTCTGAGTTATAAAACCGGTAGCCTGTGGATGGGCGGCAAGGATGTGGATATCCCATTGGATAAAATTTCGCTTAAATCCATTGGCGAACATTTGGAACAATATCTTTACGGCAGCATTTCGCTGGCAATTTTTGCGGGTATTATAGCGGGATTCCTCACTTTTGCGTTATTGAAGCTGTTTAAGCGGAGGCCAGTCCCCGCCCTGTAATTCATGGAAAAATCCTGGTAGGTATCTATAATTATTTCAATGCCCGCAAGCCGTTGTTTATACAGTGTTTGCGTTAAGTTTTGTGCTTATCGGTTTTTTTGCTTCGCGGATAAGGTTTGAGGAGGATATTTCCAAAATACTGCCGAAGGATAAAAAGATAGAGAAGCTCAACTATATTTTTCAAAACTCCAAGTTTGTTGATAAGCTGGTGATAATGGTATCGCTTAAAGATTCCACGCAGCAGCAACCCGATAGCCTCATCGCTTTTGCTGATAGCTTTACGGAAATCGTTCAGCAGAAACTTCCCCGTTATGTAAGTAAGATCAATGCAAAGGTTGATGACGGGTTGGTGCTGGCGCTTTTTGGCACTATTAATAAAAAACTGCCCATTTACCTTACCGAGTGCTATTATTTAAATATTGACACACTTATCCGCCCCGATCAGGTAAAAGAAACCCTTGCCCGCGATTTGCGCACACTAACCTCGCCTGCTGGATTGGCGCTGAAAAGCATGATCAGTGCCGACCCGGTTGGCATCTCATACCTCGGTCTAAAAAAATTACAACAGCTGCAATACGACGAAAAATTTGAACTGTATGATAGCTATGTGATGACCAAAGATCACAAAAACCTGTTGCTGTTTATTACGCCAAAATATTCGCCCAATAACACCGGCGAGAACGCGATAATGCTTAAAGGCATCGACCAGGTTATCGATAGTTTACAAACTAAAAGCTTTAAATCAGTTGATTGCAGCTATTTCGGTACCACAGCCGTATCGGTAGGTAACGCCCTGCAATTGCGTAAGGATTCCATGTTTACGCAGGGCATTACGGTGGTTTTCCTGATCGTGTTCCTGGGTTTTTATTTTAGGAAAAAGCGGGCTCCTGTGGTGATACTGGTGCCGGTTTTGTTTGGTGCATTGTTTTCGCTGGCTGTGGTTTACTTTGTAAAAGGCAGTATTTCGGTAATAGCTTTAGGTACGGGTTCGGTGGTGTTGGGGGGCGCGGTTAATTACTCGCTGCATGTGTTTAACCATTACCGGCATACCCGCAGTATTGAGCAGGTAATTCGTGATTTGGCTATGCCGCTTACCGTGGGCAGTTTTACTACTATCGGCGGTTTTTTCTCCCTGGAATTTGTAGAGTCGAAAATGCTGAAAGATCTTGGTCTGTTTGCGGCCTTTAGTTTGATCGGCGCTTCATTTTGCTCGCTGGTGTTCCTGCCGCATTTTATCGCGTCAAAAAAAGAACAAAATCAGCATACAGCGCAGCTTTCGTGGATTGATAGGCTATCGGCCTATAACCCCGAGTACAATAAGTTTATTATTTCAACTATTGTCATTCTTACCGTAGTAAGCACGACGAGATGCAGAAATTACAATTCCCTGAAGCGGTACGCAAGCCTGTTAAGTTTATCGATAAAAGAAAGTAGCTATTATGTGCTAACTTTGCCCCATGCATAATGCCGATATCCTGGGCCGGTTAACACAACAGCTTGAGCTGCCATTTAGTAACCCGGTACTTGTTTTTTCGCTGATATTGTTGATCATATTACTTGCTCCAATCATCATGGGCAAGTTCAAAATTCCCGGTATTGTGGGTTTTATTATGGCTGGCATAGCGGTTGGTCCGCATGGGTTAAACCTGCTCACCAAAAACTCGGCGGTTGAGCTGTTCTCTACCATCGGGCTGCTCTATATTATGTTCATTGCCGGCATCGAGCTTGATCTGAACGAGTTTAAGCAGAAGAAACATAAAAGCTTTGTGTTTGGCTTCTTTACTTTCTGCATCCCAATACTCATCGGTTTTCCTGTTTGTTATTATGCGCTCGGTTATTCGTTAATAACATCGGCCTTAACGGCCAGTATGTTTGCCACGCATACACTCGTGGCCTATCCCATAGTGAGCAAATATGGCGTCGCAAAAAATGAGGCCGTCGCCATAAGTGTAGGGGGCACCATATTGACCGATACCGCCGTACTGATTTTGCTGCCTGTAATTATGGGCGCTAAGGATGGGGGGCTGGGGTTCGGCTTCTGGCTGCAGCTGATGATCTCGCTTTCGATATTCGCGTTCATTATGTTTGTGCTGATCCCGCCGTTGGCAAACTGGTTTTTTAACCGCTATCGCGATAGTAAAACACTGCCATATGTGTTTGTGCTTTTTATTGTGTTTGTGTCGGCCTTTTTATCCCAGCTGGCAGGGGTTGAACCCATTATAGGGGCCTTTGTGGCGGGGCTTGCTTTAAATAAAGCAGTACAGCAGTCATCAACCCTAATGAGCAGGATCGATTTTGTGGGTAATGCCATATTTATTCCATTCTTCCTGATCAGTGTAGGCATGCTGGTTGATTTGCGTGTGCTGGGCCGCGGACCGCAGGCTACCATTGTGGCAGTAAGCTTAACGCTTGGAGCCTTGCTGGGTAAATGGCTGGCGGCATTATCTACCCAAAAAATATTCAAATATTCGGGCATACAGCGCAACCTCATTTTCGGTTTAAGCAGTGCACATGCCGCGGCTACCCTTGCCATTATTTTAGTGGGATACAAGGCGCAGATTATTGACGACAATATCCTGAACGGCACCATTATATTGATACTGGTTACCTGCGTGGTTGCATCATTTGCTACAGAGCGCGCCGCTAAAAAGGTGGTTGCATCAATTGAAGAACCCGAAATTTTATCAGAACCCCAAATTACCGGCCACGAGCGGTAATGATACCAGTAATTGGTTATAAACTTGTTTTTACGCCCGGCTCTAAAATCCTGAGCTGGCCGCCAATACCCAGCGCGTTAAATGATTGCTGCAGCATCTCGCCCGTTTCGGTATAATGCGACCAGCCCTCAAAATGCACCGGAATGATTGTAGCATCAGGAAAGGCAAAAGCGGTATCAATAGCATCATTGGTGCCCATAGTTACATTGAACGGGCCGCGGGGCTTGGCTGCCCCGGCAAATATGAATACATATTGAGGTTTAAATTTTTCTGCAACCTCCTTTACACCATCATAAAACACGGTATCGCCGGTGATATAGATCTGGAGCCCGGCGATAGTTATAATAAAACCCGTTACATCGCCGGTAAGTTTTTCGCTGCCAGCGGGGCCATGCCTTGCAGGTGTGCCGGTTATAACCACTTCATCGTTAAGCGCTATGCTTTCCCATGGTGCCAGGCCAAGGGCATTGCCGCCTAATCTTTCGGCTCCTATTTTGGTGGTTAATGTTTTATCAACCTGTTTAAGCAGCTCCCGGCCGGCGTGGTCAAGATTATCGCCGTGCTGGTCATGACTTAGTAAAACCACATCTATTTTACCGATGTCGGTAGTAGCCGGGCCTTCGGTTTTATGGTAGGCAGGCTTATCGTTGATCATGAATTGCTCACCCGCGGGGTCAAGCGTAGGGTCGGTCATGAGCCTTAAGCCGCCGATCTCCAAAATGATGGTTGGTCCACCCAGGTAGGTTACATTAACTTCGTTTTTCATGGGTTCATAATTTTAGTAGTGTCTTCAATTAATGATTGCATCAGCGCGGTGGCATTGGTGTGTTTCAATATTGGTGCTATCTGTCCGCCCCAAAACAAAATCATATCCCATTTTTGCTGCTCAAGCGCCGCTTTTCTCAACGGCGACATAAAAGTTGTTTGCAGGGGAAAGGGTAAAAATCCCGCTTCCTTTCCGGCCAGGTCTTTAGCAACCCTGCTGGTAATACCCCGGCCAAGCCTGCCGGTAAACGCGCGGGATAAGGTAGTATATTTCGCTGCATCTGAGAACAGCATTTGCCTGTGGATAGGAAGCGCACCCGATTCATCAACGGCCAAAAAAGCAGTCCCTATCTGTACAGCATCGGCACCTAATGTTAAGGCTCCGGCTACCCCCCGGCCATTAGCAATGCCCCCAGCGGCAATAACGGGCACTTTTACTTTCTCCTTAATTAATTGAAGTAACACAAAAGTACCGGTGGTTGATGATTCGGCGGGGGCAAGGAATGATGGCCTGTGACCGCCCGCTTCAAAGCCCGAGGCTATGATCAGGTCCACCCCGCTTGCCTCCAATGCTATAGCCTCATCCAGCGTGGTAGCTGCGCCTACAGTAACGATGCCTAACTTACGGCACTGCTCCATCACATCGGCAGGCAACGTGCCAAACATAAAGCTGAATACTTTTGGGCGTAGGTCAAGGATCACCTGCAACTGGTTTTTAAATCGTAATTTAAACGGAGCCGGTTTAGCGGGCAACGGGATCCCGGCTTCATCAAAATAGGGTTTAAACAATTGTGTTGCATGTTCATACTGCGCATCGGTAGCTGCACCGTCAGGTGCATCGGTTTCCGAAACCCATATGTTAATGTTGTACGGTTTATTGGTTGCTGCTTTGATCTGTTTATCTACCGCTGCAATTTCGGGCGCGCTCAGGGTGTAAGCCCCGTAGCCGCCCAGCCCGCCGGCATTTGATACCGCGGCAACCAATTCAACCGACGATAAATTACCGCCAAAAGGCCCTTGTAAAATCGGGTAATCAATACCCAGCATTTCCGATGCTTTTGTGTTATACCACATGATTTTAGTATTAAGTGGATAGTACTAAGTCTGAAGTCACAAGTCTGATTTTCTTTTTCTGCACTTAGAGCTTACGACTTTAGACTAAAGGTCAATTTATCACTCAAACGAAATTAATTCGTATCGCTGATCATTTTATTTACAATGAGCCACTTGCCGTCGAGTTTATGGAACGATAAAAACTCATGATAGTTATAATCGTACATTTTTACCTGTACTTCGGCAACTGCAATTGAATTTACTGCTTTAACAGAAATGATTTTCCCGTTAAATGGTTTGCCCGAATCCTTAGGGCTTACCCTGTTTTTTACCCCATCCAAATAAACATCCAATGTTTTGGCATAAGGCTGTCCTTTTACATCGCCAAAAAGCAGGGTGCCGGCATTCATTACCTGGTTTAACAAATCCAAATTACCTTCATAAATCCCTTTGAAGTAGTAATTTTCAAGCGCCTGTTCAATGGCAGCTTTGCTTTGATCGTTAGTTTCCATTTTTATTGATAAATTAAACATTATGCCTGCCGCTAAGCAAGGCATAATGCAATTGCTAAAAGAATTTTACACTCAATTTAAATTATGGCCTGCTGCCATGCCACCATCAACATTGATAATGGCCCCGCTGATGAAATTGTTTTTGGCAACGGCGTACACCATTTGGGCTACGTCCTCAACTTCGCCCACCCGGTTCAGCAGGTGTAATCCTGCGCTTTGGTCGGCATCATCACCGTGCATTGGGGTACGGATAGTACCGGGCGCAATGGTATTTACCCGGATATTATCTTTACCAAACTCGCCGGCCAGTTGTATAGTAAGCGCGTGTATTGCACCTTTTGATGCCATTTGTGCTGTAATGGGAACTCCGCCAAGAGCATGGTTAACCAATGGTGTACCTATATTGATCACCACACCATCATGCTGTTTAAGCATTTGCGTAATCGCGGCCTGGGTGGTGAAGTAAGTACCTTTAAGGTTGGTGTTTAAAAAACGGTCGAGGTAGGCTTCATCAACTTCAAGAAACGGCCTGGTTTCAAAAATACCGGCGTTGTTGATCAGCACATCTACGCTTCCAAATTTATCAAGGGCTGTTTGGGCCAGGTTTTCTCCTGTGGCTTTATCGCTTACATTTCCGGCAACCATGGCCAGGTTATCACCTGCGCCCAGCTCCTGGTAAACAGCTTCCAGTTTATCGGCAGTTGTTGAGTTGATGACTACGTTATCGCCCTTTTCTAAAAAATAACGGGCTATTTCTTTACCGATACCGGATGATGCTCCGGTAACGATTATTGTTTGCTTTTTCATTTTCTTATTTCTTGTTGGCAGTGATGCCTCTTTCTCTTAATACTGATGTCTGTTCGCCGGCATATCCCCAATCATCCAGCTCAATTTCGCTGATCACTACATGGGTTAAATGCGGGTCTTTGTTCAGGGTATCGGTAATCAAATCGGTTACACCCTTTATCAGGATTTGTTTCTGCTCGCGGGTAACACCTTCGCGGGTCAGTTCAATTTTTACGTATGGCATGGCTTTAGTTTTTAAGCAAAGCTGTTTTAAACAGCTTTTGCGGTTATGTTTACATTCAGGTCAAAATCGTTGTAGATAAGTGTATCGCCCAGGTCTTTAAAAAAGTTTCCGGAACGAAACCTCATACCATATTTGGTACGGTCCACCACAACTTTACCGGTTGCGCTTACCGTATCGGCAGCGCGGTTAACTTGCGCATCAAAACCTACAGCATGGGTAATGCCTTTTATGGTCAGGTCGCCGGTGATCCGATAAGTGCCGTTGCTGCCTTTGTTGATCGCAGTAACCACAAATTGAGCTTCAGGATAGTTTTCTGAATTAAAGAAGTCGTCGGAAGCAAGGTGGCCTGCAAACTGGGCGTTGGTAGCCGGGTCAGTTATGTCAAGAATTTTAATAGAGGTGGTGTCTATATCGAATTTACCGCCGGTTAATTGTCCATCTGCAAAAGTTAAAGAGCCTTCTTTTATAGCGATGGTACCATTGTGTGCGCCTGTAACTTTACGACCAATCCAGTCGATGTTACTTTTTGCGCTGATGATTTCAAATTTTTGAGTTTCCATTTTGTTATGTCTTTAATGACAATACAAAGTTGGGGACTAATGGCCTGGAAACTGTGTGACCTACATCACAATTGAAATACCACTTTATTTATGTGATGTACATCACATTTTAAGAATGGTATAAACGGCTCAATGTTTCCCTTGAAACGCCTAAGTATGAGGCTATTAATTGTTTAGGAACCACATTGTACAAAGTAGGGTACTGCGCCAGTAACTCTTCATAACGACGTTTTGCGTTGTTATTCATAAATGATAGCAGCCTTTTTTGAGCAGCTACATAGCCCTTGTTGGTACGCCAGCGAAAAAAGTGCTCGCTTGCGTGAATTTCATTGCAAAGCTTTTCGCGGTCCTGGCCGGTGAGGCAAAGTACTTCGGCATCGGTAATACAATCCAGGCTAATTGTAGCACGTTCACCGCTGTAAAGCGCGTTATAATCTGAAGCCCACCAGGTAGGCATGGCAAACTGCAGGATGAACATTTTCATGTCGTCGTTAATAAAAAACGACTTCAGATAGCCCGAAAGTACAAAATACTCACAGTCTACTTTATCACCTTCCCCGATTATAGTTTGCCCTTTTTTAAATGTTTTGTAGGTAAAATGCGAAAAGAAATAATCGAACTGCTCGTCGGTCAGCGAGGCGGTTTTGCTTACGTGCTCTTTTAAAATTTCTTTTGGCTGCATGTGATATAAAATAACTACAAAAAAACTTTATTTGTATAAGAAAGTCAATGTTTAACTTTCCCGCATTTCCGCTTATTGGGGTCTTGATATAAAGTTAAAGCAATTCATGAGGGATTAAAGTGATTCCGTAAGTGATAAATTTACGTTTTACTATGGAATGAAAAAATTGAACGATATTTTGCTGCTTGGCGATGAGCGTCTTTACCAGGTTTGCCCGCCAGTATTACCAGACGAACTGCCACTTGTACGCGGTTGGGTTGAAGATATGCATAATGTAATGCATGAAATAAGGCTGAAATACAACTTCGGCCGGGCTATCGCTGCCCCCCAATTGGGCATTATGAAACGCCTCGTTTACATGAATATTGACAAGCCTGTAGTTTTCATTAACCCCGAAATACAGGACGCCAGCGATGAACTTTTTGAACTTTGGGACGATTGCATGAGCTTTCCTAACCTGCTGGTAAACGTTAAAAGGCATAAAACCATCACGGTAAATTACCTCGACGAAAACTGGCAGCAACAGCAGTGGGTAATGATGGATGCCCTGTCTGAACTGATGCAGCACGAGCATGATCATTTAAATGGTATTTTATGTACCATGCGGGCTATCGACAGCAAGTCATTTAAATGGCGGCTGTAGTAAGTTTTTTTAACTGTTGATGTATTCATCTTATTTTTCTGCTTATGAAGCAATTTATAACACACATTACATTGGTGGTTAATGACTATGACGAAGCAATTCAATTCTATGTAGAAAAATTGAATTTCGACCTGGTCGAAGACACATCGATCAATGAAAATAAAAGATGGGTTTTGGTAAGGCCCAGGGGGGCATTTGAGTGTAGCTTGCTGTTAGCAAAGGCCGTAGGTGATGAACAAAAAAGTCGGATAGGACAGCAAACGGGTGGCCGCGTATTTCTTTTTTAAGGACCGATGATTTTTGGCGCGATTACCGTGCGATGCAGGACAAAAACATCATCTTCGTTCGTGAACCCCAGGCGGAACCATACGGCACGGTTGCCGTTTTTAAAGATCCCTTTGGTAATTTATGGGATTTGCTTGGTTGAGCCCAAAGCTGCCAAAATCCGGTCACCAAAGCTTCTTATAATACGGCTGTTAAATAAAAAATTAAAAACGCCTGTAACGTATAGGGGTAAAGTGTGGTCATAGCTGTATTACCATTAAAACCCCATTTATGAAAAACTATATTTTACTTCTTCTGCTTGCCGGGCAAACCGCGGTGGCAGCAGCGCAAGATGGCGACAGCCGTTCGTTATATCTTACCAAATCATTGGCTAACGATGCCATTACCAGCGCCGTGGTACGTACATCGGCCGGAGGTATTGTAGTTAGCGGGCAGGCCGGCCAAGCTCCGCGGGTGGAAGTTTATATTAAAGGCAACAACGGTAATGATCTTTCAAAGGAAGAGATCAAAAAACGCCTTGACAAGGATTATACACTCGACATATCGGTTAGCGGGCATGAAGTTAGGGCCATTGCTAAAAGCAAGCGTCAAAACTTTTTAACTGGAGAAGCTCATTGAGCATCTCGTTTCGTATTTATGTACCGCAGCAATGCGCAACCGACCTGGAAACCAGCGGCGGCGGTATTGGTCTTGATAATTTAAAAGGCAACGAAAAATTTAGCACCAGCGGCGGCGGTTTAACTATCGACAGGCTTTACGGTACCATCCGCGGTAACACCTCGGGCGGCGGCATTCATGTTTCCAATTCGGGCGATGATATTTCGCTTGAAACCAGCGGAGGCGGTATTGAGGCTAAAAACTGTAACGGCAGGATCAGGCTTGAAACCAGTGGCGGTGGTATAACTTTAGAAAATTTAAAGGGTAATATTAACGCCGAAACCAGTGGTGGCGGTGTTAACGGCAATAATATCAGTGGTGAGCTCATCACCAGCACATCAGGAGGCAGCATTGATCTTAAACGCATGGCAGGGAGTATTAGCGCGCAAACCAGCGGCGGCGGTCTGTACGCCCAAATGCTAAAAGTTGGCAAATATCTTAAACTGGAATCAAGCGCCGGCAATGTTGATATCGAACTTCCGCAAAACCAGGGCTATGACCTCGATCTGCGAGGTGAAGGTGTTTCTCCATCATCGGTTGCCAAATTTAACGGGCAATGGGAAAAAGAACGGGTTAGCGGCAAATACAATGGCGGCGGCATTCCGGTTAACGCAGAGGCATCTGGAGGGAGTGTTAATATAAAATTCAGGTAAGCATTTAATAATTAAGCAATAAAAAGAAAAGCTCCGGGTTTGTGATCCGGAGCTTTTCTTTTTCTATCCCTTGTTGGTGTTCCGCCCGTTTATCAATGCCATTAATCCCCAAACCGGCCCTATGGCCAGTAGCATATAAATATATCGCGCGTTTTCGGCCGTTCGTAAAGCCGCGATCAGTTGAATACTTATAATAGTAATGGCAAAGCCTATGCAATTAACAATAGTTAACGCGGTACCTTTTAATTGCTGATCGGCATTTTGCGCAACCAGAGTCGAAAATAACGGCGAATCGGCGATTGCAGCCGTACTCCAAACCAATAAAAACCCGATCATTGCCCCAGCCGAACCTGCAAACAAAAATAGCGGCGATACCAAACAGCAGGTACACGAAATTGTTAATGCCAGTACCGCCACATTTTTTACACCCTTGTATTTAGATATAATGCCGCTGCCCGCACAGGCCAGCGCCCCAGCCCCAATAATCAGAAAAGATAACAACGGAACATTTAAATCGGCAGCTATGAACCTGGCGTTGTAAGTTGTTAACATTACCGGCACAAAAGCCCAAAAAGCATAAAGCTCCCACATATGACCAAAGTAGCCGAAGGCAGCAGCCCTGAACTGTCGGTTGCCAAAACTTTGTATAAACGCGGCCGGGTTCAGCGCCTGTGCGGGTTTTCTTTCCGCACCATCCGGTACAAGCAATACCATAGCACATCCACCCAAAGCGGCTAATGCCGAAGTTGACAAAATAACATAGCGCCATGGCAATGCCCCCATTAAACTTTTTAGCAGGTGCGGAAATGATGTGCCTAATACCAAAGCCCCAACCAAAAATCCCAACGCTTTGCCTAATCCCTGCGGATAATGATCTGAGGCTATTTTCATGCCTACCGGATAAATCCCGGCCAGGAAAAACCTGTGGAATATCTTAGTATCAGTATTGTAGCAGCACCTGTACCCGACAGGCACGCCAATGCGTTGATAAAAGCGGCAATAAGCGCGCAGATAAAAAACACCCGCACCGGCGAAAATCTGTCGGCAATGCTAAGGATAGCAAAAACGAGAGTGCCGGTAATAAAGCCAAGCTGAACCGCGCTTGTTAAGTAAGCCAGATAAGAGGGTTCAAGCTGCAATTGTTTGGCCATATCGCTCATAACAGCATTGCCTGCAAACCACAATGAAGTGCAAAAAAACTGGGAAAATACAATTACCGGGAGTATACGTTTCATTTGATTTGGAAATACTCTTATAATGGAGGATATTAAAAGCCCACAATAATAGTTATAAACCGTGTTAGAAATATAAGAACTGTTTTTGTCAGGGGGCGTTTAATCATCGACACATCGCACCTGCAGAGCCAATATATTTTGATTTGACCTTTCGATAAACACGATGCTCCTATGGAGTAAATAGCCGAGGCTGTAAAACACCGGAGGAGTATCGTGTTTATAGCAAAATCATCTTAAACAACTAAAGGCTCCGTAGATGCCTCGTATTTAAATGTGATATGATTTCCATTTTTATTTTACGTTATGTTGCTTTTAGAAAAATATGTATCTTGAATTTCAAACCTACCCTAACCTTTCGCCACTATCAATGGATAAACAACAAATTACCGAGCAGATAAAATGAATGATAGCTGATGGTAATACCGACCATGAAATTGAGGCTTTGTTGATTGGAGAGGGGGTTACACGTGCCGAAGCAAAGCGTGCTCTTGCTATAATCAAACATGAATTGTTTCCAGAAAAATGCCCTGAATTTATTGAGCCCGATAAACGTCGTAATTATTGGTGGTCTGTTTTATTAACCCTTGCTGCTATCTTTACGCTGGGTACTTTATACTACCATCATCAGCATGAATTAAACACAGCCGAAAGAGAAATAACCCCAGCCGATATGATCCTGCTTATGAAAGCAGGGCCGGGCGTTTATACTACCGAACTCAATAAAATCAACAGCGGATGGGTTTTTGACCAGGATAAAGACAGATGGGAAAATAAGAAACGAAAAACAGCCCTCGCCATCAGGATGGAACAACTCCTGTACATGTGCCCTGTGCTGCACGATCATTCATTCCAGGACTATCTTGAAAGCCACGACTTCAGAGACATAATTTATGGAAAACCCGGAAGCAAGATTTACCAAAACAACGAGTTTATGTTTACTATTCAAACCAATGGAGCCTACACAATGATCTCGTTGGCCAACCGGTAAATTGCGCCATTGCTTCTAAACGTATCTTTTTTGATCGATTGTAAAAAAGTCAAATTTTTTAGCAGGCGCTTCATAACACCCTTTTTACAAAACGCCCAAATTTAAACCTTGTTAATCCCCGGTTAACAAGGTCTGCTTGTTTGTCAATAACAAAAAGCTGAAAACCAGCTAAAAGCAGCGTAAATAAGAAAAACAATATCGATTTTAATTAATAGATAAGTTAACCCTATATTTATTTCCTGATAATAAAACAACCGTTGCTTTGCACCAATTATCGCCCTACTATCTCAACTTGGGCATCTATTAAAACAGGGTTTGTCATTAATTAAAACTATGAAAAAAAACTACAGATTTATTTTAAGGCTCTTTTTTGAAAAAAGTAAAACGATTTGTCTTTTCCTGCTGATGTTTATAGCCTCGTCAGCGGTTTTTGCACAGGACGGCACCATAAAAGGTACCGTTACCGATGAAAGTAATCTTCCTTTACCCGGCGTAGTGGTAACCGTAAAAAGTTCGGGAAGATCAACTTCAACCAACGCTAACGGTGGCTATACCGTAAAAACAAGCGGCGCCGGCGATGTCCTTAAATTTACCTTTTTAGGCTCGGTACCAAAGGAGGTTACTATTGGCGAAAAGAACACGGTGAATGTTACTATGGTTACCGATACCAAACAACTTAAAGATGTTGTAGTTATCGGTTATGGTACCGCAAGCCGCAAGGATGTAACAGGCGCTATTACTTCGGTTAAAGCCGAAGATTTTAATGCCGGTGTATTAACCACTCCTGCCGAACTATTGCAGGGTAAGGTAGCCGGTTTAAATATTACCAAAAGTGGTGACCCTAACAAACAGCCTGCTACCATTTTAAGGGGGCCCTCAACTTTACGTGAAGGTGCAGCTCAGCAACCTTTTTATGTAATTGATGGGGTGCCGGGTGCTTCTATCGATCTTTTGGCCCCCGCCGATATCGAAAGCATCGACGTGCTGAAAGACGCATCGTCGACAGCTATTTACGGTTCACGTGCTGCCAACGGTGTAATCATTGTTACTACCCGCAGGGCCAAAGCCGGTCAAACAAGGTTAACTTACAGTGCTTATGGCGCCGTTGAGAACGTGTCAAAAAACATTGATGTACTTACCGGCGACGAGCTGCGTAAATATTTAACAGACAACGGTGTGCCTAAATTAAGCGCTGCTGATGACGATGGTTCAAATACCAATTGGCAAAAACTGGCCGAGCGTACGGGTTATTCACAAAACCATAATCTTTCATATGGCGGCGCCGGCACCAATTCGGAGTATGGTGCAAGCGTAAACTACATGAAAAACAATGGTATATTGAGAAATACCAGCCTGGAACGTACTATTTATAAAGGTTATATCAACCAGCGGTTTTTTAATGATCGTTTAAAATTGGGTATCACACTTACCAACAGTGCTACCAAAAACAACGATATCTTCCAAAGCCAGGTGTTATCGGGTATTTTATTCTACCTGCCAACGGTTAGTCCTTTTAACCCGGATGGTACCTATAAAGAAAACTATACCCGTACAGGTAGCGGTCCTTTGAACCCGTTATCATTAATAAATAACAACTTTACCAAAACAGAGAACAACAAAACATTGATCAATGGTTTTGCCTCTGTTGACATCCTGAAAGGTTTAAAATTTACCATATCGGGATCAACCCAAAAAGAACAGAATAACGTTAATACCTATTCTACCAGCCAATCTGGTATCTATGTTAATCAAAATGGAGTGGCCGTACGCAGTGCTTACACCAATACCAGCAACGTAGTTGAGGCTTATTTTAACTACGATCGCGTATTCGGTAAGCATTCATTGAAATTGTTAGGTGGTTACTCTTATCAGCAAGACCGTAATAACGATGGTTTTGGTGTGCAAACACAAAACTTTTCAAATGATGCTTTAACATACAACTACCTGGCGCTGTCAAACCCAACGCAGCTTTCGCAAATTGTGTTCAACCCTAACTATATTTCTACGTTGAGGTTCGTATCGTTCTATGCCCGTGGCCAGTATGAGTTTTCGGATAAATACTTGTTACAGGCTTCGTTAAGGGAAGACGGTTCATCGGCATTTGGTATTAACCAGCGCCATGGTTACTTCCCGGCGGCTTCTGCGGGTTGGAAAATCATTAACGAAGATTTCATGAAATCGGTTCCGGTTATCAGCGACCTGAAATTAAGGGCTGGTTACGGTGTATCTGGTAACAGCTTAGGTTTTGATGCCTTTACTGCAAGGTTAATTTACGGTGTGCCGCCGGGCGGCGGTAAATTCCTGAGCAATGGTAACATTATTAATCCCATTGGCCCAGTACGTAATGATAACCCTGATTTGAAATGGGAAAGTACTGCTACCACCAACATCGGTTTGGACTTTGGTTTGTTCAACAACCGCTTAACCGGCTCGGTAGATTATTATATCAAAAAAACATCCGACCTGATCTATACCTACCCGGTATCAACCACGCTTTACTTCTATCCGTTTTACACTGCTAACGTAGGTAAAATCAAAAACAGCGGTATCGAGGTTGTTTTAAATGCGGTACCTGTAAAATCACAAGCTTTTACATGGCGTACTTCATTCAACGTTTCGCATAATAAAAACGTTGTACAAAGCTTATCGAACAGCCAGTTCGGTCTTAACTTTATACAAACCGCGCAGTTAGGCGGTAAAGGCCAGTCGGGCAATTATAGTCAGATCATACAACCTGGTTATGCTATCGGCACATTTGACCTGTGGCACTATATGGGTAAAAACGCCAATGGTGTAAGTACCTATCAAAAAGCCGACGGATCGGTAATAGCAACCCAGCCTTTAACTTCTGATCAGTTTATTAAATATGATGCGCAGCCTAAATTGGTTTACGGTTGGAGCAACAGTTTCTTTTATAAAGGCTTCGACTTAAACTTCCTGGTGCGTGGTGTTTATGGTAACAAGATCCTTAACGCCACCCTTGCTTCATTGAATAACCCTGCGGATTCAAAACTGCAGAACATCCCAAGGTTTACCTTGGGCGAATCATTTAAGGATGTCAATGCCTACCTGATCTCTGACCGTTTCCTTGAAAGCGGCTCATACCTGCGTTTGGATAACGCTACTTTGGGTTATACCGTCAAGCCACACATCCAGGCCATAAAAAGCCTGCGTTTTTATGCATCGGGCAATAATATTTTTATCATCACCAAATACCGTGGTGTTGATCCCGAAGTTAATATCGGCGGCTTAACCCCGGGTATCGATAACCGCGATTTCTATCCTAAAACACGCACGTTCAGCTTAGGTATAACCGCATCATTCTAAAAAACCTCAGAAAGACAAAAGATGAAAAAGATTTTTTTATATGTGCCGCTATTGCTGTGATCATGAGCACATATTCATGTACAAAATTAGATGTACCTGTTGAATCACAATATGTAAAGTCAAATTTCCCTGTTACTGATGCCGATTATACGGCATTACTGGGTACTATTTATTCAAACCTGTCGTCAAGTTACGCAGTACCATACTGGCGCATGCAGGATATGTCAACCGATGAGGCTATCCTGCCTGCCCGAGATGGCAACTTTGACGATGGGGGCAGTACCGTCAGTTGCACTACCACACCTGGACCTTTGATCACCCTAACGTCATAGGCGTATGGCAATGGGGCTTTGGCGGTATCAATACCTGTAATCGTATTATCAGCGTTATAAATAACTCACCATCGTCAGCAACAAAAAAAGCGTCGTCAACTGCCGAGGTTAAAGCAATGCGTGCCTTGTACCTGTATTTTATGATGGATTTGTATGGAAACGTTCCTATCATCACCGACTTCCCTGTGACTACGCAACCTACCAATCAGCCACGCGCTAAAGTGTATGAGTTTATTGAAAGCGAATTAAAATCCGTTTTACCGTTATTACCCGCAAAAAGCAGCAACGGCCCAACAAACGTAGCACAATACGGCCGTCCAACAAAGGGTATGGTGTTTGCCTTGCTCGCAAAAATGTACCTAAACTCGGGTGTATACACGGGTACCACCCGTTACCAGGAAACCGTTGCCATGTGCGATAGCGTGCAGGCCAACACCAATTATTTCCTGGATGCAAAATACCGCGATATATTTTTGCCAACCAACGGCGCTCAAGTCAATGAAACTATTTTCGCCGTTCCTTATGATCAGCAAATTCCGGGCAACCAGTTTACCCGTTTTGGTTTCTTTTATTACCTGGCGCAAGCATACGGCTTTAACGTAGGCTTAAGTATTGCCATGAGCACCACACCTGAGTTCTATAACCGCTTTAACATTCCCGGCGATGACCGTACCAAAACATGGCTTGCGGGACCGCAATATTATCCTGATGGCAATGGCGGCTTCACCAATCAACCTGTCTATTACCCGGCTCCGAATGCAATCAAACAAATTAACATTATCCCAACACTAACCCTTACCGGCTTAAAACCAATGGATTTGGGTAATGATGTGACAACCTCGCAATCGGAAGGTGTACGTTCAATTAAATACTATCCTGATGTTAACATCATCCAGGCTACCCGTTTAAACAGTAACGATGTACCGGTATTCCGTTTGGCCGATATTTACCTGATGAAAGCTGAAGCTATTTTACGCGGTGCGGCTCCAACAACCATCAATGGCGATGCCCAAACTCCGCTTACTTTGGTAAACAAACTACGCAGCCGTGCCCACGCGGAGCTTGCTACATCAATTGATTTGGATGGTTTGCTGGATGAGCGCGCGCGTGAGCTTTCATGGGAAGCATGGCGCCGTAATGACCTGATCCGTTATGGCTTATTCGAGAAAGAGTATCCACTACCGGTTATGGGCGGCAAAACGGACGACCTGAAAATGAACACCGATCCAACCCGTAGGTTATATCCGATTCCATCAACCGAATTAAAAACCAACCCTAACCTGAAACAGAACCCGGGCTATTAATTAGTAACATTTTTTATACAAGCGCAAAAGGCCTGCCTTTTGCGCTTGTTTTGTTAAACCAATAATATATTTACCAAAATGAAACTTACAGGCGGATTAATTGGGGGCATTATTCTTTCAGCATCTGCGCTATTGAGCAATCCAGGCGACCAGAAAATGAACCATTTCCAGGTAATAGGCTCGCACAATAGCTATAAACAAGCCATCAACCCTAAGCTGTTCCGTTTTTTGCAACAGCGCGATTCGGTTGGTATGAGCAAGATCGATTATGAGCACATCAGTCTTACCGACCAGCTTAATTTAGGTTTAAACGCTTTGGAAATAGACGTTTACGCCGATACCAAAGGTGGCAAGTATGCCCACCCTAAAGGGCTGGATTGGGTACCGGGCCAGCCTGCTTTTGATACCCGGGGCGTAATGAAGGAGCCGGGTTTTAAAGTATTCCACATTGAGGATATTGACTTCCGCAGCAATTGCGCAACTTTTAAGCTTTGCCTGCAGGAGTTGAAGAAATGGAGTGATGAACATCCTGATCATAATCCCATTTACATTACCATGAATGCTAAAGACGAGCCGTCAAAAAAACCAGGGTTCACTGTTCCGGAAAAATTTACAGCTAAAACCTTTGACAATCTGGATAAAGAAATTTTAGACTATCTGGGCAAACAATATTTAATTACCCCCGATGATGTGCGCGGCACATACAAAACCCTTGAAGCCGCTGTATTGCACAACAACTGGCCAACGCTTAAAGCGGCCAAAGGGAAGTTCATTTTTATTCTTGATGAAAAAGGCGAAAAAAGAGCTGCCTATATCGCAGGTCACCCATCGTTAAAAGGCCGTGTATTGTTTGCCGATGCATTGCCGGGCACACCTGAAGCCGCCATTCACATTATGAATGATGCTAAAAAGGACCTGGCAGCCATTCAAAAACTGGTTAAGAAAGGTTACATTATCCGTACCCGTGCCGACTCGGATACAGAAGAAGCCCGCGCAAATGATATGAGCTCGTTTATAGCAGCCCAAAAATCAGGTGCACAGATCATCAGTACCGATTATTATAAAAAAAGTACCCATTTTAAATCTGATTATGTGATCAGTTTTGCAGGCGGCAATTATTTTAAACCCGATCCGCTGTTTAAAACCAACGCTTCTGTTTCGGTGGGTAACTAAAACACATCACTATAAAATAATAGAGGCCGGTATTAAAACTACGGGCCTCTTTTTGTTACCAGCCGGCATTGATATTAAACTGTGGCGGTGCTTGTTGTTGGATCAATGATGGCTTTAACTTCGGCAATACTGGTTACCGGGAAGCCGCCTTTCATGGCATGTTCGCGAATAACATCTTCACTTTCGGCAATGTGGATGCAATAGATCTTATCAGCCGTAACAAACGACTGAATCCAATGGTATGGCTTTCCCAATTCATTTACAACCGAACACGATGCCTGTGAAATAGCCTGTAATTCCTCGGCCGATAGGTTACCAGCGCCGGGCAGCTCCCTTTCAATTACAAATTTTTTCATAAAATATGATTTAATAAAGGTTAAATATTACTTTCAACAGCAACGCTAAATCAACAGGTGTAATTGGCAGAAATGGAAAATAAAATGCTGATAAATAAGTAGCAACATTTTATAAATCAAAGCTATAGAATAAATAAGCAATAACCCAGCTTCGGCGTATTTAATTTTTACGAGGTAGGAGTGTTCAGAAAAAAGAAACCCCGCGTGATCTTACATCACGCGGGGTTCCTTTTTAATTCAAACGCCTTTTATTTTTAAGATTTAGCCTTGCTGCGGCCACGGGCAGCGATTTTAAGCCTACGCCGTTTAAGGGAGATCTGTGTGTTTTGCTTCCTGTTTTCGGCAACGTACTGATAGTAGGTGTTCAAGATCTCTTTATAGGAGATTTGCCCGGCTATGGTATTTCCGGTGGCAATAACGGGAAGCACCTCTACCGATTCTTCGGCCATAATCTCCACAACGCGTTTCAGCGGATCATTGCTTTTCACGGCCTGTTTACTTGCCCTGGTTATATTACTTATGGCGAGTTCGGCAGAAATACTATGGTTATAAATGTCGGTCAGGCTAACCATGCCTGCATAGCTTCCATCATTATTAATCACTATAAAAAAACTTTGGGTAATATTATTTCCGGTAAGCCAGGCCCTGGTTTCGGCTATGGTACTATTGCTTTTTAAGGTTTCACCAACTTCATTATTAACGTCGGCAACAGTTAATACCTGTAACAAATCAGGTTCGTATGAATCAGGGGTGTATACCCCACGGCGGGCAATTTTTTCGGTCATGATGGTATTTTCCATCAGGAAGAATGAAACCAGGTATGATGCTGTACAGGCACCAAGCAAAGGCAGTAATGCGTGCGATTGCATGGTAGCCTCCAGCGCGAAGGTGATACTGGTTAAATAAGCCCTTGAAGCGCCTGCAAACATAGCGGCCATACCAATAAGCGCAGCTATTGGAACACTTATGCCCGCATCAGGAAATACCAGGTGTACCAGTGTGCCAAAAGCCGCACCAGCCGCACCGCCAATGGTTAACAAGGGAGCAAGCGTACCGCCCGAAGTGCCGCTGCCCAGGGCTATAGCCCATGAAAGAAATTTGAATAAACACAAACGCACAATTAGCATCAATGATAATGTGCCCGAAAGAATAGTAATAATATTATCATATCCTACGCCGAGGGTGTGCGGCGCAAAATAACCTATCAGGCCTACCGCCAGGCCACCAATTGCAGGCCACCACATCCAGTGGATAGGCAGTTTTTCAAAGCTATCTTCAATAAAATAAACTATTTTGGTAAGCCCCAATGATATAAAGCCAATGACCAGGCCAATGATGCTGTAAATAGCCAGGGCGGTATTTGAAGGTGTATCTACATCAGGCATCGGGAATACAGGCCCAGCTTCAAATAACAGATGGTGCCCGGCCGCTCCGGTGATACAAGCTAATGCCACCGGTAATATGGCCCTGGGCGAAAACTCGAACAGCAACAGCTCAATAGCTAAAAACACCGCTGCTATGGGTGTGCCAAATATGGCCGACATACCCGCTGTTGCTCCTGCTGCCAAAATAATTTTACGCTCGTTGGGCGATATTTTGAATAACTGACCAAAGGTTGAACCAAGTGCCCCGCCTGTTGCAATAATAGGTCCCTCGGCGCCAAATGGCCCGCCGGTACCTATGGCTATGGCCGATGATACGGGTTTCAGAAAAGTTATAATCGGTTTTATTTTGCTTTTATTTACCAGGATCTGCTCCATTGCCTCAGGTATGCCATGCCCCCTGATCGCCTTGGAGCCATACAGGGCCATAATGCCTACTATAATGCCGCCTATAGCCGGTATAACAATTACCCATAAACCCAAATGGTTATTGGCCGGGCTGTGAAAGCCGGCATCCAGCGTTCCGTAAAATGAGATATTGGTAACGATATTAATAAGATAGATAAGGCCTTTGGCTATTACGCTGATAAGGCCGGCAATAAGTATACAAAGTGCCGATATAAAGATCAGCCTTGTTTTCATTTGCCTGGTGCCTTTTAAGCCGGATTTAAAATTATAAAGATCATTTAGTGAAGGTGAAACCGGGATGGCGTTCTGTTTTGTTTCCATGTTTTGATTAGTCCCGTTCCGTTTTAGGGGACTGTGCTATTTTTCTTGCAAAGGTAATACTTAAAGCAGCATAAATAAATTTTATTTTCAATTTTATATTGCATATGCAATGTTTTTATTTAACATTTGCTAAGTTTTTAATAAAAATCATTGCACAAACAATAGTTATGAAAATTACCAGTATTATTCTTTCTGTTTTAGGTGCCGCAAGCATCATTGCCGGATTGTTGCTATTCAGGAACCTGAATACCGTTAACCCTTTCGATTCCCATCCATGGAGCATTAACATCAATGGCATCCGCTCATTTCCATGGCCTGTTTTTGGCGGTGCGGTATTGTTAAGTTTGGGAGTTATTTTTAACATGGCTACCTGGGAACAGCCAAAAGGCCGCCGCTTTTAATAAATTAGCATGTTTTTATAACAGCACCGGCTTAAATACACATCAATAAATGGCGAAAAACAAAGATAAATGCGATTTGGGGACTTGCTTTTTATGTACACACTGCCTGCCCGACTGGATCCCGGCAATCAGCGCCGCCAGGAAAAATATCATTGTAAAAAAGGGGCAGCAGATCTTTAAAGAAGGTGATCCCGTTACCGGCATTTACTTTGTTTATTCAGGCACGGTAAAGGTTCATAAAAAGTGGGATAAGGAAAAAGAGCTTATTCTCCGGTTTGCCCGCGAAGGCGATATTGTTGGGCATCTTGGTTTAGGCAGTACTGAGTTTTACCCGGTTTCGGCCACAGCCATTAAGGCAGGTATAATTTGCTATATCGAAATGCCCTTTTTTGAAAGTACACTGCAGGTTAACAATAACTTTGTTATTAAGCTGATGCGCTTCTTTGCCAACGAATTGCAGGAATCGGAAAAACGGATGCGCAACCTGGCACACATGCCGGTTAAAGGCCGCGTAGCCCAGGCTTTTATTTCGCTTAAAAACAAATTCGGCCTAAATGAACAGGGCTTTATCAATATTGAACTTACCCGGCAGGATCTGGCCTCATTTACAGGCGCAGCTTATGAATCACTCTTTCGCACCATTAATGATTTTATCGATGAGGAGATCATCGAAATATCGGGCAAAAGCATCCGCATAAAAAATGAAGCCACATTGCTGAAACTGACGGAAGAGGAGCAGCAGGCCGGATAGGTTGCCTGAAAAAACCTGACACCACTCAAATATGAAACATTATTTTGAGCAATATAATCCTTCCCGGCAAGGTGTACGAACTGGCGGTTAATGTATTGGCCGATAAATAAAGCGTGTTATAAGTTTTTACGTTCAGAAAATTAGCGGCACTCAGCTCCAGGTCGGTTTTCCATTTTTCGACCCTGAATTTTGCCGAGGCATCTGCAAAAAAGTATTTGAGTTCAGGATTGCCTTGCTGACGGGTAAAGTAATGCTCGCCTGATAATTTGAACTGCAAATTGGTTACAGGGTTATAATTGATCGAGGCTTGCTGAAGCAACTGGTTAATATGATAAGCCGATGCCTCCACAGCCGAATGACTTTGGATTTGGGTAAATATAACTTTATAGCTAAAATTTACCTGCTCATTCACTTTGGTATCTGCACCGGCATTGATGGTTCTGGAAATGGTATTGAAAGGCAGCAGCACGTTATTCTGGATCTGCACCGACTTATTACTTTGCCATTGTATCCCTCCGCTGAAAGTGGTTTTTAAAGCAAAGGAATATTTGCTGACGGTGCCGTTCACCGTCCATGAATCGGTACTGTTGCGGTATGGCAGCACTACACGCTGCCGCAGGGTGTTGGTAATTACTTCTGAAGCGATATTATTGGAAACGATATGGTTATAAACAATGTTCAGGCTGGCGAACAAAAGGGTGAGCGCCTTGCGGTAGTTAAACCCAAGGGCCACAAGTTGGTTCTGCCGTTCGGTAAGGCCGGCATTATTGGCATAAAGTGTCCGGTAGTCCTTCAGGATATAGCCCTGGTACATATCTTCTATGGTACCCGCCTCACTGCGGTAGCTGTAAAGCAAATTCAGGTAGTTCTCCATCCCGGTTTGATATTTTACTTTTAGCTGCGGATTGAAATATAACCTGGTTAAACCCTTACGCAGGGCATACAGGCCATCCGAATAATTGATCTGCTGCAGACTTAACGGCAAGGTGAGGTTCACTTTGAGGATACTGCCTGGCAGATCGTAGGCTGCTTCCGTGTATAGTTTTTTTCTTGTCCAGTTTAAATGGTTGATGGAACTGTCTGATTGCAGGTTGATGGTATTATTAGTCTGTACAACGTTTAGATCTGAGTTTAACTTTTGTGATTGAACACTGAACCCTGTTCTGAAACTTTGCGTGATAAGGTTCGACGGTATTTTGAAAGAAATATAGTTATTGGTATACCACGCAGGTACATTCACATTTTGCACCAACTGCGCATAAGGGACATCATTGTTAAAAATTGGATTGTTATAGTCCGGCCCAATTGTCCTGCTCTCGGGCTCAGTCGAATGACTGATATAGGAGTAAGCCTGGATAATGTTGTTTGATCTTAAGGATTTGATCAGGTTAAATTCATTAGAAAAATTCAGCGCGTTATCTTTAAATACCTGGTTTACCATGCCGCCGTTTGTATTCAGGTCTGAGTAATTGGTGGACCGGTTGTTATCCATCAGCAACACATCGTTCAGGTAATATTTATCCTGGTTAATGTTCAGCGTAAACTGGGTATGCAATATGTGGGGGCGGAAGCGGTTACGTTGAGTTTCATTATAGCGTACCGTATCGCCGGGTAAAAAGATGGTGGTGTGCTGGCTGTAGTCCTGCCGCCGGGTATCGCGCAAATAGTAAGCATTGATCTTCATCTGCACATTCTTTTTAAAATTGACCAGGTTATTGAGATTGAGGATCCCCGGGCGATTGAACAGATACCGGTTACGTGATAAAGCCGGGTCATTCACCGAACCAAGCGATAACATGGTGGCCGGCACATCGTTATCGATCCGCTGCATATTATCGGCAAAATTGTGCGATACCAGGTCCTGCTGCAGGTCGTTACCTGTGTTATTGCCTTTAAGGTAATTAATGGCTTTGTACTTATCCTTAAACATCATGGCGTTCAAATCTACATCATAATTGCCCGGCAAGCCCGCGCCGATGCTCTCTTGCCCCACCATCTGCAATTTAGCGCCTTTTTTGAAGCTGAGGTTGAGCGCCACATCATCGCTCATTACTTTATTTTGGAGCACTTTAACGGGCTGGTGGTTCTGGATCACCTGCACCTGGTCTACCACCCCTTGGGGAATGGTAGTGGTAGCGATATTATATTTATCGTCCAGCAGGTTATCACCACCGATGTACAGGTTGGAGATCGGCTTATTGTTATAGCTGATCCTGCCATCAGCGGCAACCGTTATACCCGGCAGTTTTTTGATCACATCGCCAATAACCCTGTCCTGCACACTGCTGAAATCAGATACTTTATAGCTTAGGGTATCACCGTTTGTCCGCAACACCGGCCGGCTGCTTTTAATCACTACGGCCTGTAATTGGTTGATGGAAACAGATAAAGTGAAATCAACGGGAGCTTGCAAATCCGTAATGACCCTGCTCTCATTTTTATAGCCTATACAACGCACCTCGACCAGCAGGCCGCTCACGGGTGTATCTGCCGGGGCCGGCAAAATGTAGGCGCCTCTGGTATCGGTAATGGTATAGTTTATAATGTTATTAGTGGCCGCGTTTTTGAGGTTAATGGTGGCATAAGGCACCGGTTTCCCGGTGCTGTCTTTCACTGTGCCCTTAATACTTTGACCAAAGCCGTGAGCCGAAAACAGTAACCCTATAACCAGCAACCATACTGACTTTATAATCCGGCTCATTTCTTTTCAGGCAATTCTATCGGGTTATTGATCACCGGCTGCGGCCCGATCCTGATATCGATTTTTGGGGCTGGCCTGCCCTGACTTGCCGCCTGTGCAGCCACCATTGACTGGGCAAAGGCATTAGGGTCTTTACGCATGGCCTCCTGCAATTTGGAAAACTCCTTTTCGGTAGTTTTAATGGCATTGGTGGGGAGCTGGATGATATTTGGATCGCCAACCTGGTCGTCCATGCCTATCATCACGGCCATCCGTCCCTGGTTATCCGGGGCCGGGCCGGTTGGCTGATCACCCTTTTGGGGAGATATGACCGCTTTTTCAATCCCGTCAAACTTAAAATAAACTTCTTTTTTGGTATCATAAGCCTCTACAATCACCCCTGGTAGTCCATTGAGTTTCCAGGGGCCTATATGCAGCGGCAGATCAGGACTGAACCAGGCCGTATAATCCCTTCCCTTGAAATGGCCTGTTGCTTTTTGGCAATGCAAGCCTCCAAACGTTGCTGTATCTCCGCTTATTTTCCACTCGATGGCGGGCAGGGCATCTGTTATGAGATAGCTATTGAACAGCAGCGGTTCTTTCCTTGCCAGTTTTTTAACGTTTGGGAACTGGTAATAGTCTGTACCCGAGCCCGATGATCTCCGCTGGATGTTTACATGTCCGTCGGGTGAGTTGGCTACCTGTTCCTGTACCTGCTTTTTAAATAGCGCATCCTGCAGCTGCTTGTCATAACTTTTATAAACCCCGGCATTTTTTCCTACAATCAAAACCATGTTCTCGGTGTAGGGGTGTTCCCGGTTGGTAGTATCCCTGATGTGGGAAAACTTGTAGTGTACCAGCACTTGTGCGGTATCCGGTTTTTGTGCCCGGGCCATAATGGTGCATGATAAAAGGGCTGTGCACAATAAAAATCGCTTTTTCATAATTTGGATATTTTTAAGCAATAGTACTTTGCCCTTTAAATCCACCAAAAACTTTGGTATGAACAGCGTCATCATTTCTGCATAGAATGGATATTTGTTATTTGAGCTTCTGCCGAAAACAAATTTCCGGTGGCGTTAAGCCCGGATTTCAAAAATTGCCCGTTTAGCCGGCAAATCGCTATATTAACATCAATAATTTATGAATAAGCCGGGCTTAATATACTTTTGAAGAATGCACCGTATCAAGGTTAAACATATCATCGAGATACTGATCCATCTGGCGTTCTGGATAGGGGTGTACTATACCCTGAATTCGCTAACCAGCTCAACGGTCAAGATCCGGGTAAACCACAACGGAAAGATCATGGAAAGAAGTGAGGTAGACACCATTTTTCCGTATTCCCGCTTTACACTCGCGTTTCTGGCCCTGCTGTTTTACGGCAATATATTTTGGATCTTTAAAAAGGCGCTTCGGTATAAAAGCTTATTTGCAGGCATCGCTACCGCCGCGGGCTGGTTTATATTGGTCTTTCTTGCTAATTATATTTTAGTTGGTTCTAAATTGAACAATAGCCTACCCATGGGGCCTCCGCCCCCTGGTTTTGCAGCAGGCAAGGATGGCCTTAATCACCTGATACCAAATCATAACGCATTTTTTGCAATAGGGAACTGGGTGCACATGCAGCTCACCATGCTGCTTATTTTTTTAACTGCGGCTGGGCTTTCAATAGCCTATTTCTTTTTGAAAGAATGGGCCCGAACTGAACTGGTACGCAATCAGCTGGAGGCTTATCAACTGAGTACTGAGATCAAATTCCTTAAATCGCAGATCAATCCGCATTTCCTGTTTAATACCCTCAATAACCTGTTTTCGATGGCACAGGAAAAGGGGAATGATGAGCTTGCCGACGGGATTTCCAAACTTTCGGGCATGATGCGCTACATGATCTATGACAGCAATGCCGGTGGCGTGCCGCTAAATAAAGAAATAGCATACCTGGAAGACTGTATTACCCTGAATAAGCTGCGTTATGCAGATGATGAGGTAAAAGTGATATTTGATCACCCTGCGCAGACGGGAACTGTTGTCGTCGCTCTGATGCTATTTATCCCTTTTGTTGAAAATGCCTTTAAGCACGGCGTTTCTATTGGGCAAACATCCGGGATAGATATTGCCATTGTGCTTGCAGACCATAAGCTGATCTTTACCTGTGTCAATACCAAATATAGCGCCATCAAAAAAATGGAGGATGAAAAAAGCGGCATCGGGCTCGAAAATGTAAAGCGACGGCTCGATCTTTTGTACCCCGGCAAACATAACCTGCAGATCAATGAAGACCAGGGGAAATATATTGTTAAACTCGAAATTGACCTGGAATGATAACCTGCATTGCCATTGATGATGAGCCTAAGGCGCTTGAAGTGATAGAGCGCTATTGCCTTAAAACCAGCCTGGTTGATTTGAAAGCCACCTTTCGCGAACCGGTGAAGGCCATCGAATTCCTGAACCGCGAAAAGGTAGACCTTATTTTTCTGGATATTAATATGCCTGATATCAGCGGAATGCAGTTGGTGCAAACCTTGTCGCCCAGGCCAATGATCATTTTTACTACCGCTTATAGTCACTATGCGGTAGAAAGCTACGACCTGAACGCCCTCGATTACCTGTTGAAACCTATCACTTTTGAGCGCTTTCTTGCAGCCATAAATAAAGCGGTGGCAGCGCTATCTTCAAAAAATGGAGTAAGCAAAGAGGATGAGCCCACCGTTTTTATCAAAAGCGGTCCGCAAACTTACCAGGTTAAAGTAGATGAGATCTTGTATCTGGAAAAAGATGGTAATTATATCACCATTCACCTTAAAGACAGAAATATCCTGGTGCGTGAAAATATGGGGGATATTTTTGACCTTGTACCCGCAGCGGATTTTTTACGGGTGCATAAATCGTATGTGGTAGCTATCAAACATATTACCATGATCGAAGTACATCAGCTTATTATTAACGGCGAAAAAATCCCGATAGGCAGCACATACCGGGATCTTCTGCGCAGCAGGCTGGGGTTAAAATAATGTCCCCCATGTAAAATACGACGGCATTTACTTCAGGGGATATAAGGTTTAATGTTTAGAAATTTCTGACTTTAGTGGTGGCTTGACACCACTAAATAAAAACTGGTTTTTTGAAAGAATAATAAAGAATGTTTTTACAAAAGGCATTTTAATCGTTTCTTAAACTTTTTACCGGATTTGAGGAGGCCGTCCTTATTGTTTGAAAAGCTGATGTTAAAAATGCGGCAAACAACATTCCAATTCCACTAAGAACAAATATCCACCAGCTTATTGGCGTACGGTCCGCATAGCTTTGTAACCATTTATTCATTGCGAACCAGGCAAATGGCATAACCAATATAAAAGATAAAATAATTAATCTGGCTATCTCTGACGACAATAACTTTACTATTTGTGTTACCGACGCGCCAAGTACTTTTCTGATACCAATTTCCCGTGTGCGCCTGTTGGTATTAAAAATGGTTAGGCCGAGTAAGCCCAAACAACTGATTAATATAGACAGTCCGGTTGCCCAGCCAAGTAATTTCGATGTGCGCTGTTCGCCATCATAAAAACGGGCTACCTCTTCATCAAAAAAATGATAATCAAATTCAATATCTGGATAAACCTCCGTCCAGGCTTTTCTCATTCTGCCGATGGCATTGCTCCAATCGTTATTTCCGGTAGTTTGAGGCTTTAGCAAGATATGGAAAAACCGATCATTAAACCGGTAATGCGGGGTTTGTATAGACATGGGCATGATTGGGGCCCGGAGTGATTTCTGATAAAAATCAGCAACTACGCCAACTATCATCCTCTTATTGCCCTCATAATCAAAAGATGCCCCAACAGCATCCGCGGGGTTCTGAAAACCTATCATATGAGTATATTTTTCATTTACCAGTACGGCGGTCAGTGAATCTGCCGGTTGCAGGTTACGGCCGGCTAATAATTTTATGCGGTAAACTTTAAGGTAGTTCTCGTCGCCGTTTCGTTGTTGAAGCGTTGCTTTAACTTCTTTTTTCCGTCGTTATAAGTTACTTCCCATACTCCGATCTTTTCATCAGCAGGCGGCTCGCTTCCGATACTCATTACGTCGATCTGGGGGATCTGACTTATTTTGTCTTTAAATAACTGTTGTTTGTTAGTATTTATCGTATTGAGAGGAGTACTTATGTTGATGATCCCATCTTTACTGAAGCCCATATCTTTATGCAGCGCATAAAAAACCTGTTTATTAACCAACAGCGTTGTCATGATGAAAAATTGGGCGATTATAAACTGCGTAACTGATAGCGATTTTCTAAGCAACGTTCCGCCGCTGTTGCCTGTATCTTTGTTCGGCAGGTTATGCAATACAGATACCGGCCGGTACCCGGAAAGGATAATTGCGGGGTACAACCCGGCCAGTAGGGTTACTGTTATCAGGAGTGTGAATAAAAACAGCAACAGGTTACTATCAAAATAATTAACAGATACGCCCGGTGGGATAAAATCTGCAAAGAATTTCAGTATCACCGGTGTCAGTACCATGGCTATGCAGATGGCAACAAGTGTGATAACCAAAGTTTCGCTCAAAAACTGTACAATTAGCTGCCATCTGCTGCTACCCATAGTTTTACGGATCCCAATTTCTTTGGCCCGCTGTGCAGCCTGCGCTGTTGAAAGATTAATAAAATTGATGGATCCGAGCAATAACAGAAATCCGGCAGCAATGAGTAAACTATATAGCGTAGTCTTGTTTGCCCGCCTCCCTTTTTCAAAATTGGCATATACCGGGTCGAAATGCAGGTCGCGGAATGATTGTAAATGTTCAGTCTGGCCGTCTCCAGGCCTTAGTTCCTTATTGTATTTTTTCAGCAACCCGTTGATCCGCTCTTCTATGTCAGCGGCATTCGCATGTTTATCAATCTTAATGAATAATTGCCACACCACACCCGGCCACTCGGTTAAACGGGTCATGTTTTTCAGATTAGCATTATGCAAACAGGTTGGATAGGATATAAAATCCTTAAAATAAAAATCGGTATTTTGAGCGGGAGTTTGAACTATGCCCGAAACGGTTGTTTTGATGCTGTCATATATAACCGTTTTGCCCAATAATTGGTTGTAAGGGGCATTGGGGAAATATTTCCTGGCCTGATCAGAGGTAAGTACCACCTGGTATGGCTCTCGAAGTGCTGTAGCTGGCGAACCTGCCAGCCATTTGTAATTAAACAGATTAAAATATTCATCATCAGCCAGTACAATACTACTTTCACCTCTGAATTTAACCGGACTTGATGTTTCATCGGGGACCTGTACATCAGTGTTTTTCATTTCTAAAAAGCGGGTGGCAGTTTTTATACCAGGTGCTTCTGTTTTTACTATTGCGGGAAGCGGGCCATTTACCATGCCCAATTTGGCTACTACCTTATCCATGTATGAAAAGTCCGTTACGACCCTGTAAATCCTGTCACTATCGTTGTGAAACCTATCGAAACTGAGATCAAAACTTACGATAACATAAATAGCCAGGGCCGCACTGACACCAATAGCCAATCCCACTATATTTACGAAAGTAAAAAAACGGTGCGCCCGGAAATTGCGAAGCGCTGCTTTAAAATAGTTTTTGATCATGGCTGTATTGATATGTGAGGTTGATGTTAAGGTTTAGCGGCTGCGTTCCGCATAGGGTTTAATTAGATTCTTTATGCGATCAATTTAAAGAATTTAATTTGTTAAAAGTAAATAATTCAACATATTATATTGAACCAAATCCATTTAATATCTTTGTTTGCCTGCCAAACTGAACCACTTAATCATTCACTCCTCAAACTCTTCACCGGATTAGCTTTCGCGGCTTTTATTGCCTGGAAACTTATGGTTGCAAGTGCAATAACAATTGCTGCCATTCCACCCGCCGCAAATAGCCACCAACTGATATTGATGCGGTAAACATAAGCTTGCAGCCACTGGTGCATGTAATACCATGCAATGGGGGTAGCGATGGCAAAGGCGATAGCAATGAGTATAATAAACTCTTTCGAAAACAAATAAACGATGCTGCCTGACGTAGCGCCAAGTACTTTGCGGATGCCGACTTCTTTTATCCGTTGTACAGCCATGAACGAGGCTAAGCCATACAAACCCAGGCAGCTTAGAAGTATCGCGATAGCTGCAAAAATTTTATACAACTGGGCTAACTGATTTTCCTGTTTGTAAAAACTTGCAATTTTATCATCCAAAAACCGGTATTCATAAACAAAATTGGGAAATGTTTTTTCGAACACTTGTTTAACAGATTGCATAGTCGAAAAAACATTCGTGGTTTTAAGCTTTATGCCGGCCTGATTATACATGGTGATGTTTGTGGCGATAAGTAATGGTGCAAGGCCGTGTCGGAAAGACCTGTCATTAAAATCTTTTAATACGCCAACAACCGGGCATTTTATTACACCATCCCATATGCTGATTTCCTTGTTCAATATATCCCCGGGGTTTTTAATCCCTAAGCTTTTTACAAACGATTCGTTTACCAAAAACTCCCGGGTTAAAGGAGAGGGCTGAAGGTTTCTTCCTGCTATCAACTTTAGTTTGTAGGTGGGTACGTAGCCTTCGTCGGCAAATTTGGTAATCGCCTTGAAACCTGTTTCTTTTGTTGCGTGGTCAAACCTGACTGCGCTCCACGTATCATTACCGTTTTCAATCGGGGTGTTCGAACTGTAGCATACCGCTTGTACGCCATTTATGGATAATAACTGGTCCCTCAAATAACTCAGCCTGCTCATTCGAAGACTATCTACCCGGAACGGAATATTAACAATTGTTTCTTTATCGAAGCCTAAAGGCTGATCCATAAAATAGTTCATTTGCTTTACAATAACGAGCGTTCCGATGATCAGTGCCTGCGCAATGATGAATTGAAACACCACCAGGCCCCTTCTTAATGAAATTCCCTTTGCGGGATCTGTTGTAAGTTTACTTTTTAAAGCATTAACAGGATTGAAACGCGATAAAACAATAGAAGGATAAAAACCCGCTAATGCAGTTACAACAACTGCTACAGCCAGGAGGAATAAAATAATTGAAGGATTGCTGAATATGTTGAATGAAAGCGACAACTCTAAAAGCCGGCTTATATAAGGTAATGCAAGCATGGTAATAGCAACTGCAAGTAATACAGCGCTTGCTACGATCAAAAATGTTTCGACAATGAACTGGAGTTGCAATTGCGATTTATTGCTCCCCAAAACCTTCCTGACACCAACCTCTTTTGCCCGGTTAACAGCCTGCGCGGTAGAGAGGTTGATAAAGTTTACACAGGCAATGAGCAGGATGAACGCGGCAATTAACCACAATACATTGAGCAACTGATGGCTGGCTGTTTGATTGCTGTAGTTGCCTGTTTGTGAATCATAATGAACAACATTTAATGATTGTATAATATGGCTGTCCTTGTTATCAGAAGATTGTACTTTTTGTGAATAAGCTCTCAGCTGTTGATTAAAATTGTCGGCAGAAAGGCTCTGAGGTAACAAAATATAGCAGCCAAAATCAGTTACCGTTCTGTTCCAATCTGTAGATTTTGCTAAATAGTCTCCTGTAAACCCAGTGCCAAAGCTAACAACAAGTTTGAGCTGAAAGTCGGAATTTGGGGGAATGGTCGCCAGGATCCCCGACACTTTTAATACGTCTGTGCCATGCTCAAACATAAAGCCGCCCATTTGCAATTTAATGGTTTTACCCATTGCCGATTTCCAGTCGCCAAAATACTTTTCAGCAACCTCTTTGGTAAGCAGTACGTTGTCAGGATCTTTTAATGAAGCGTATGAGCCGGCAAGCAGCGGGAAGTTGAAAATTTTAAAGAACGACGGATTGGTGTAAAACAGGCCCCTTTGTTCCTTAAACATTTTTACTGTGACGCCGTTTTCGTCAGGTATAATTAACTGGTCATTCTGGCTTGCAAAAATTGGGGCAACTTGTTCTATTTGGGGGAAAGCCGTTTTTAATCCTAAAGGCAACGGAAAGGGGATATCTTTGCCATAGGTAATATCGCCAGTTTCTGCGTGATGGTATTCGGTTAGCACACGATAGGCACGGTCTTTCTTTGGGTGAAAACTATCAAAGCTTGTTTGAAACTGTATAATGATAAAGATCACCATACAAACAGCAATACCTACGGCCAGGCCGGTAATGTTAATAGCGGCATAGCTTTTATTGCGTGTTAAATTACGCCAGGCGATTTTGAAATAATTTTTAAACATAAAGTTGCGGTTTGTTTTATCATGAGACCATTTAGGAGCGGTTTCATGATTCAAAACTACCGGCGCAAATTGGGTATCGCTTCTCAACTTATAAGTTGGGTATTCTTTTTTAAGTTGTTTTTATATTCCTGCGGGCTTTTCCCGGTCACCTGCTTGAAAATGCGGCTAAAGGTACTTTGGGAGTTAAATCCCGATTCAAACGCTATCCCTAAAAGGGTGATATGATCATTAGCGGGGTCCTGCATTTTCCGCGCAGCAGCCTGTACCCGGTATTCATTAATAAAATCATTGAAGCTTTTTTTGAGCACAGTATTGATGATCCGTGATAACTCATGGGTATGCATACCGAGCTTTTCGGCGAGGGAGCTTAAACTCAACTCAGGATCCTGGTAGTAATTATTTTCTTTAACAACCCGCTTTAACCAAGCGCCTTTTCGCTTCAGCTCCGCTGGTAGTAATGGTTTAAAAACCGGTAAGCTATCTGCCTGTGCGGTAATTTCCGGCCTTGAAAATGCTCTTGCCGCCATCCAGATAAGCATGGACATTAGCAGGAAATACAAAGGGTAGTAGGCCTGTATGCCCAATTGGTAATCATAATAAAAATAGTCGGCAGCTATAAAAGGGATCCACAACAGCCATAACAACCCGAAGCCTGTCAGTAGGTTATGTATCCATTTCAACTCATGCCGGTACCGGTCGCCTCCGTTAAATTTTAGCTCCTGGTAAAAGTTTTCGATCAGCTTGCGGCACCGGTATAGATAAATAATGACCGAGATAAATGCTAATAGTAGTAATACAGGGTTTATTCGTTGAAATATCAGCGTATCATAAGTTGCTCGGCCTGTTTTTATACTTTCCAGTACTTCTAAAGCCCAGGCGCTTAGTTCGACTAACAAGGGGCTGAAATGCAGCAGGTCCCTGCGGGTGAATTTATACTCCGGCCGGGTTATTTTAAGTACATAAAAGAAAATGAGCGGGCCAAATGCCAGCGAAAACTGCAGCGGCAGCCGGCCCCAGTTGGTAATATAGGTTGACAGCCCGATATCGGTGCCGAGGATCCGAAATATCCAAAAAGCAGCAATAGCCAGTATCGTCGCCAACAACCGGTTTGCCGACTGGTTTGTTTTCCTGGTGAACCATAAAAGCAGGATAAAAGTGAGGCCGATAAACAGCATCCCAAAAAACGCAGCGTCATAAAGGGTGATATGGAATGTATACGGCTTCAAGCAAATGAATGAGGTTAATAACTACTCCAAATTAATAAAATACTAATGGATAATAGGTTAACGGGTAAATTAAATCTAAAATACACGGTTCTGCTTTGCAGCGTTTTTTAAATGACTGTATACCCTCGGCTTGTCATAGCATGCGCACAAAAAAGCCGCTCGGTTTGGTAAAGCGGCTTAGTAGTTATCTAATACATACTTCAGGGTATTGCCTGATCTGTTCCAAAAAGAATTAATCCCAAATACCGTTCTGTGCGGTAAATATTACCGGCTCACCGCCGGTTACCATAATGGTGTGCTCGTGCTGTGCAACAAAACCACCTTTATTGCCAATTAATGTCCAGCCATCGGCTTGAGTATCGGCAATTGTCGACCGTGTTGAAATGAATGTCTCTATCGCCACCACCGAATTCTTTTTAAAGCGCGCAGTGTTATACCTGTCGCAGAAGTTGGCAACTTCATGCGGCTCTTCGTGCAAACTGCGGCCAACACCATGTCCGGTCAGGTTTTTTATTACCGTGTAGCCGGCTTTTTTGGCTTCAGTTTCAATTAACCTGCCGATCTCCGAAATCCGGACACCGCCTTTAATGTTTTTGATCGCTTTTTTAAGATCTCTTTCGAGGCCTCCACCAGTTTGCCATAGCCGTGGATATCCTGCCCTAAAACGAAGGACCCGCCGTTATCGGCCCAGTAACCATTTAGCTCTGCCGATACATCTATATTTACCAGGTCGCCTTCTTTAAGGATCTTATCGGCCGAAGGTATACCGTGCGCTGCTTCCTCATTCACGCTTATACAAGTATGTCCCGGGAAATTGTAGGTTAACAAAGGTGCAGATCTTGCACCCAGTTGTGCCAGTAATTCGCCGCCGTATTCGTCAAGCTCTTTTGTAGAGATACCCGGTTTTGCGTACTCCCGCATCCTCCTGAGCGTAATGGCTACAGCATCACTTGCCTGCTGCATCCCAATTTTTTCGTCTTCGGTAGTTATCGACATTCTTAAATTTTTATCTGTTGCAAAATTAACAATTAAATGCAGTTGGCACGGTTTATCAAATGTCAGTTTGTAAGGGTAGGTGCTGTGTTCCCGGACGTAATTAAAAAAGCCGCTCTATTTTTGTAAAGTGGCTTTGTAGTGTGTTTGGGAAATTCTTCCCTCCGGGGCGAAAAGTTATTTTTTCAACGTGCCGACGTGCCGGTACGTGTTGATGAGCAAACCTGTGGGCGTACTCTTCGAGTTAACAAAAGCAAGTTCCCGGGCGTCAATAGTGTCCGACAATAAGCGTTTACCCCGGCCAAGCAATACCGGGTAGGTGATGAGCACAACCTCGTCAGCCAGTCCCTGGTCAAGCAACACAGAAGTTAGCGTTGAACTTCCTACAACGATCAGGTCGGGGCCATCGGTTGATTTGAGATCGCGAATAGACGCTATAACGTCCTCGCCCAAACCCTTTACCGGCCCCCATTCCAGGCTGTCGGGCCTGTGGGTTACTATGTATTTTGTTGCGGCATTTATAGCATTTGCCATTGGGAAATCTCCGGCAGTAGGCCAAAATCCGCTAAATATATCGTAAGTGTGGCGGGCAAGCAGCAGGTCGAAGTTTGGCCCGTATGCCTCCAGGAGGGTTGCCGCCCCGGCAGGACTGCGATAGGGTGTTGTCCATGCGCCATAGGTATAGTCTCCGTCATGTTCTATCACACCATCCAGCGAGATATGTTCAAAAATTCTGATTTTTCTCATTTATGTATAATTGGTTTATAGATAAATCTGTCATTTATATTCTCCGTTTGAAAATGGAATTTGCTCAAAATTTCAAACTCCTTATTTTCAAAACTGAAGATTTGTTATTGTAAAAAGCCATTCAGAAGATCCAAGATAGTTTTGGTCTGCTGCATTAAGCCCACATGGCTCTGCGCCGGTACAATGGCTAAATGCGATTTTGGCATGGGGGCTAAATCTGCAGCTACACCACCGCCCAATAATTGGTATGTTTTTGCCAACTCCACTTTGTCCAGCCCGTCATTATCGCCAGAAATAAGCAACACCGGCGAGGCGATTTTTGCAATATTGGCATCACCCACGTCAAAGGGTACCCCGGCAAAAACAATCATTTGTTCTATAAACTTTCTCCATTTCGTTTTGTCGGGTGCTACTGCATCATATGCAGTTTTTAAAGGGGTATTATCAAAAAATTCAGGCTTAAAGCCTTTAAAACCACCATTTACCACAGGTAGCCAGCCATTAGTTTTGTAGGTGGATGAAATGATCACCAATTTTTTCACCCTTTTAGGGCTTTTTACGGCGAACTGGTAAGCTATAGAGCCTCCCATGCTGTATCCTGCAACATCGGCACTATCAATTTTTAAAAAATCCATTACTCCTTCCACATCACTTGCCAGGGTAGCAATGTCTAATTTTCTGTCCGAATATGGCGTATGTCCGTGCCCCTGCATTTCAAGGGCAATTACCTTTCTTGTTTTTGAGAGTTCAGGGATTAACTGCGCCCAGTTCAGCTCAATGGTATAAAATGCACCGTGCAGCAAAACGATAGGCTTACCCTCGCCATAAACTTCGTAATAAACTTTGATGCCATTAACCGGTGCATAGCCACTGGCGGCAGGCTTAAGCTGTTGCCCTTTACATTGAAATATTGTAAAAAGAAACATAGCAATTATCAATACCGGTTGGATGACATTAGATCCTTTAAATACTCTTTTCATGGAATGTTAGTTTAATTGTTTCGATTTGATTGACAATACAAAGATGGTGGGTATTTTAGGCTTGTGTACTGTGTGAAAACGACAAGTTGCGGGGTGGATCGCGACACAGATGTTGCCGGTATTGTTTTATTTAAGCCCTAGTTATGTACCGAAAGTAAGAATGCGACCTGTTTTAACAGTATGATTGTACCTTGCAGGAACTGATTAATAACCATGTTTCCTGTAATACAGGTCCCAGATATACTTGTAATTACCAATAGGCCCGGCCGATGGATCGGTGGCATTAAATACATATTCGTGATGCACAGTGAGGGTGGAATCCGTAAACTGTCTCAACACCATTTTATCCGAAACGGGCGTCAAGGTAGGCGGCGAATTTGGAGGGCCACCATAATATATCGTATTTAAACCAGCCAGGTAGGAGGATACGGATAAACTGCTGTCAGCAAGCCGATAAGTCCCGGCAACTTCGTCCTTCACCACTCCATATGTTGAAAGTGCCGGGTACCAGTCCATCGCTAAACACGTATAAGTGCTGTCGTTATTAAAAATTACGTAAGCTAAATTATAAGGAGCAGCTGCGCCGGTGGTATTCGATATTTCTGCACCATCCCGATATTTTACGAATTTTTCTGCGCTTACATCCCACCGGCCAACCAATGTTACTGGGGGCGGTGTGATAATAACCGGTTTTTTCAGCGAATCGGGACTCGGCTTTGAAAGGGTAGCATTATCACTTTTACGACATGAGGCGGCGCAAATAATTGCAAGAAGGCAGGAAAATAGGAGTAGCAGTCTTCTCATCGTTATTGGAATGATAATCAGTTGATTTAAAAGTAGTAATAAAATAGAAGATTTAGTAATGGTTGTAAATCAATATATTAGAAAAACAATAAAACCTATAGCTGATGACCTTATCCAAGTACGGAATATTTAAAAAAGTCAAAAACATGCGCTGTGCGGCAGGCTCGGATTTATTATAATGATCAATTTTTTATGCCACCCAAGTTTTGCACAAGATGGCGATTTGAAAACGCAGGATTTCCAGGATCGGCAGAAATTCAGTAAAATATACGTTCATCTTGATCGTGATAATTACGTACCCGGCGATACTGTCTGGTTTAAAGCTTATTTGGTTCGGGCAGGGAATATCAAAGAAGCATCCAGGAACTTTTATTTTGAAATTTATACTACAGACGGTCATCTGGAAAGACGGGTTACAGCGCCGATCTACGAATCGACCGCTTCGGGTAGTATTATTTTGCCAGACACTAAGGATTTGCAAGATGTGTATTGCCGTGCATATACTTTGAATTTTTTAAAAGAAACCAAGGGTAAGGGTTACATTAAAAGGATTACGGTATCTCAAATTAATGTATCAAAAACAAGCCAGGATTCCACTACTGTATTACCTCGCTTTTTGCCCGAAGGGGGCTATTGGATTGATGGGCTTCCTTCTCTTGTTGCCTTTAGTTTCACTGATAATAGTGATATGCCAGTAAATGTTACGGGTGTTGTGAAATGTAATGGTAAAGTGCTTGCTGACTTTAAAACGCAACATGACGGGATGGGAAGCATGACAATGATTCCGGAAGCCGGGAAAGAATACATTGCGGAATGGAAAACCGCTGACGGATTAGACCATCATATGGAACTTCCGCAAAGAAAGCACCACGGTGTGGGCATACACGTTAATGATGTTAGGGATGGGAAAAAGTTTTTCGTATACCGCACAAAACTTGTGGATGAAAATGATAAAAACCTCACCCTCATTGCAACGATTGACGGATACCAGATTTACGAAGCAAAAATTAACCTCTCGCAAAGTGAAGCAATAAATGGTGTTGTTCCATTGAAGGATTTGCCAACGGGTATAATGGAAATTAAATTGCTGAATGCGGCTGGCGTTCCTATAGCCGGGCGTTTAACTTTCGTGAACAATTTAAACTACTTCTTTGAAGTAGATACACAGTTTACAACGGTAGATAAGCGAAAGCGCGGGCTTAATCAAATTCTGCTATCGGTGAAAGATACGCTTAGGTCGAATATTTCAGTTTCTATATCTGATTATAATTGGTCAAATCACGCTAACTGGGACGATAATATCATTTCAAACCTGCTTTTAACCGGGGAACTCAGAGGTAAAATCGTCAATCCTTACTATTATTTTTCAAACAAAATTGATAGTGTATCGGGAGCCCTGGATTTGGTAATGCTGACTCACGGCTGGAGAAAATATGAATGGACTGATACAACCTGGAAGCAAACAGTTAATTCGTTTGTTGATCACAATTATTTAGCGATAGACGGAAAGAAGAATGCGGGGTTAAAATTATCTAAAGGCCCCTCAGATACTGACATTAGCGTTATTATCCAGGCAGCTGATTCGAGCTCCGTTTTGGTACCTCTTGAAACTGGTAAGTCTGGGACTTTTTTCAAAGATGGCCTGATATTTTATGGCGATGCGAAGTTATATTTCAGAACCAGGGATAAAACGATACAGGAAGGTTTGTATAAAATCCCTATCAGCAATGGGCTGATCGACAGTATTCAAACATTAAATTATAGCTTAAAAGAGGAGTTGCCCGAGCTGCCCGGTTACAATAAAAAATTATTTAGCATTCCTGTTGAGTATATTTTAAACGGGAATGTTAAAACTTTGAAAGAAGTCAGGATACAGGCAAAAGCCCTTCCGGAAAATGAAAAAGTTGATAAAATCTATACATCAGGCGTTTTCAGCGGAGGTATCTCCAAAAACTTTAATATTGGGAACGATAAGAAAGCTGAAACCTTTGTTTCACTTTTTCAATACCTTTTAGGAAAAATTCCGGGTTTAGAAATCTCAAATGCTATATCACTCAATCCTACCGCGACATGGAGGAGGGACTCTGTTACCTTCTTTCTTAACAATCAAAAAAGTTCAGCATATGATATCCGTAGCATTGGGATGACCGAGTTTGACTACGTTAAGGTATATGATCCATCAATGGGAGGGATTTTCGGTGCATCCGGAGGAGTTATTGCTGTGTATACAAAAAAAGGAAGGGGGTATGATTTCGATAGTCAGGGAAACAAATATGCCACAATTCGGGGTTACTCTCCGGTAATAAAATTTTATTCGCCCCGGTATGCAACAGGGGTAAACCTGGCAAATCCGGATTATCGGAAAACCTTATATTGGAATCCCAATATAATATTCAACAAGAAAATGAAAGAGTATGTGATACGATTCTATAATAACGACCTGGCCAACAGATTTAAATTGGTGATTGAAGGTCTAAATTCAAATGGCAGGCTAACACATATTGAAAAGATATTTTGAAATGCAGATAACTTCAGAAAAAGTACCTTCAATCTCATTGCCGACACATTTATGCTGATATTAACTCCATGCCTGAATTATGAAAATCTCGTGTCCTAACTCATAAGCTCTCTACAATCTCGTCAACCATCTAAAAAATAATCGCAAATAAATTTGCGCAACTCAAAAGTTGCATATATATTTACGCAACTTAAAAGTTGCGCGTTTTAAAATGAAACAAGATCTATTCCAGGCCATAGCCGATCCGACACGCAGGGCGATTTTAACTTTAATTGCTATTAAGGCGTTAACGCCTAATGCAATGGCCGAAAAATTTGATATGACCCGGCAGGCAGTATCTAAACATATTAAAGTACTGCATGAATGTGAACTGATTAAACCTGAGCACTCGGGCAGGGAAATTTATTATCACTTTAATGCAAAGAAAATGCAGGAGTTTGATAATTGGTTGGCCCAATTCAGGCAAAGCTGGGAAACACAGTTTAATCAGCTCGACAAAGTATTATCAACAATTAAACAACAAAAAATATGAACAACGATTTGCTATTTGATTTTACCGTTGATAAAGTAGCGCAAAAGGTATTTATAACCCGGGAGTTTGATGCCGGGCTTGACCTGGTATGGGATGCTTTTACCAAACAGGAAATACTTGACCAGTGGGCTGCACCCGCACCAATGCGCTCTAAAACCAAATACATGAATTTTGAAGTTGGGGGACGAAGATTTTACGCCATGATAAGCCCCGACGGGCAAGAACGCTGGCTGTTGCAGAAATACACCTCTATTACGCCCAAAACCAATTTTCAATTATACAATTCTTTTGCCGACAAAGATGAAAATCCCGAATTACCGGGCTCCGAATGGGATTATAATTTCAGCGAACAAGAAGGCATAACCACAGTGAATATTTCCATTTATAATGAATCGCTCGAACGAATGGAGCGCTTAACCGATGGTTTCACCAAAGGAATGATGCTGATGTTGAAAAACCTGGACGATCTGTTTTCAACCTTATCGCAAAAATCATAAGGTGAAATGAATATTAATAACCGAAGAGTTAAACAAAAAACATAACAATTTAAAAACTAAAAATTATGAGAGCAATTAATCCCTGGATCAACTTCAATGGCAACGCTCAGGAAGCATTCAGTTTTTACAAATCAGTTTTTGGCGGAGAGTTCACCAGGATCATTCGCTTCAAAGACTTAGCTGGCCCTGAATTCCAGGTGGCGGAAAGCGAAGAAAACAAAATAATGTACATTGGACTACCTATCGGTAAACACAATGTGTTGATAGCTAACGATGTTCCTGGATTTATGGGGAAGGTAAGCGAAAACGAAAACAGGTCTAAAATATATGCGAGCGCCGAAAGTCGTGAAGAAGCCGACAAAATATTTAACGGACTATCAGCCGGAGGAGAGGTCGAAGGGCCGATTGGCGACAGTCCGTGGGGTACATACGCCGGTATGTTCAGGGATAAATATGGTATTGAATGGATTGTGGAGTTTGATCCGGGGTATAAGGGGTAAAATCAAGGGGAAGGAAATGCAGCTCGGTTGGTTCAGACCTGCTGCATGTTTCAGAATCCAACGAAAAGGCTGATTAACGACAGGTTTAATCGGCTTTTTCGTTGGATGTAGTTGACTTGTTTTAAAGTTTATGTGTGCTAAACCTCGCATTGTCATTCCTTGTTGTTATTTCTGCCCTTCTTTATCTTTAAATCCGGTAATGGAATTTCCATCATAGCGATATATAGCATCATCAGCACCAAAGCAAATACACCCGTTGTTGCCCTAATAACGCCCGTTATTCGAAATGGAAGGAATGAATTCAGTTCGATGTTTTCAGTGAACCTGTTAAAGATACTTTCGCCCTATGAGCTCACATTTTTTTGTGACATTCCAAAAAGCAAACCCGGCTTTTCCGGATGGGATCAACCAATATACAATTTCACGTCTTTGGGTTTCCAAACCGAACTCGGCAAAATATCCATCCGACTTAATTCCTATTGGCGCCCCTTCTATCCTTATTGATTTATAACCACTGTGCCACGTAAACTCTGTATAAAAAATAGAATCAAGATCAGATTCGCCTATCCTTATGAATCTATGAGTGGTATTCAATACAAATCCGGCATTGCCGCAATTGAGCAAGAATACGGGCTTTTCGTGCTCATCTAAATTTGCTCGCTGAAGAAGTGCCTGTTGGAGACCTTCAGGTATAAGATCAAAAAAGGTGAAAGCTTCAGACCCTGAAAAAGAATCTCTGTCCTTACGATGATAAGAAAGGAACCAATGCTGCATTAAAGCAGATATTTGATCAGGCGTTTTAAGAAACTTCTCCATGTGGATTTCTGAAATGAGACAAAGGTTCTAAAAATAAAAAAGCCGCTTTACTTTCGCAAAGCGGCTTCGTAGCCCGTAGGGGAATCGAACCCCTGTTTGAAGAATGAAAATCTCCTGTCCTAACCCCTAGACAGAACGGGCCTTTTTTATTTTGTTTCCTGTAACTTGCATTACACAATCCCGGAAAACGCTGGATTGATAACGTATTAAAAAACCCCAGATCTTTCGATTTGAGGTTTCGCGTCTTGTGGTAGCCCGTAGGGGAATCGAACCCCTGTTTGAAGAATGAAAATCTCCTGTCCTAACCCCTAGACGAGACGGGCCTTTTTTATTGTTTCCCTTGATTTGGGATTGCAAAGATAGAGTTTAAATAATAAAATTAAAATAAAGAATAAAAAAATCCAAATTGTTGATGAAAGTTGTTGTATATCAATTAAATAAAATAAAAAATTAAGATGGGGCTTGCAAACCTTGCAGGGTTAAAGCTATCTTTATTCCATAAATCAATCATCTTTTTATGAAAGCTATCTGGAATAACCAGGTCATTGCCGAAAGCAATGACACTATTGTTGTTGAAAATAATCATTATTTCCCTAAAGAAAGTGTTAAGGCCGAGTATCTTAAACCGTCCGATGTGCATACAACCTGCCCGTGGAAGGGACTGGCATCATATTATTCCCTCGAAGTTGACGGCAAAGAAAACCAGGATGCTGCCTGGTATTATCCCGAACCAAAGGATGCCGCAAAAAACATTACTAACTATGTGGCGTTTTGGAAGGGCGTGAAAATTACCGAATAAAGCTATGAAAACATACGATGCCATTGTTATAGGCGCCGGTCAGGCCGGCGCCCCATTAGCCAAAAAATTGGCTAATGCCGGGAAAAAGACCGTTATAATTGAGAAACGATTTTATGGCGGTACTTGCGTTAACGATGGCTGTACGCCTACTAAAACCATGGTTGCTTCGGCAAAGGCGGCTTACATGGCCGGTAAAAGTCATGAATTGGGCGTGCCGGTAAAAAAGTTTTCGGTTGATCTTGCCGCCATAAAAAAACGTAAGGATGATATCGTATTACGCTCGCGTAATGGCGGACTAAAATCTGCCGAAAAAACACAGAACCTCGATGTGGTGTTAGGCGAGGCGACTTTTACCGGCGAAAAAACGGTTGAGGTTAAGCTTAATAGCGGGAAAAAGCAAACGATTACTGCCGATCTTATCTTTTTAAACCCCGGCGCGCTGCCTTTGATTCCCCAAATTGAAGGATTGAATGAGATACAATATCTCAACTCAACCACCATACTTGATTTGGAAGAAGTACCGGGGCATCTGCTTGTGCTTGGCGGAAATTACATTGGACTGGAGTTTGGGCAGATGTTTCGGCGGTTTGGCAGCAAGGTTACTATTTTAGAAAAATCAGAGCGGATAGTTTCGCATGAGGATGAGGATATTTCGGCAGAGATGCAAAAGATCCTCGAACTGGAGAAAATCGAGGTACTCAATAATGCTCAGGCTGTTAAGTTTAAACAAAAAGCCGGCGGCAAAATAACAGCAACAATAGCTCAAAAAGGGGAGGAGCGCAAAATTAAATGCACCCATGTATTGGTGGCCATCGGCCGTAAACCGCAAACGGAGGCTTTGAATTTGCCCATCGCCGGGATTGAAACGGATGAGCATGGTAATATCAAAGTGAACGATAAGCTGGAAACCTCCGCCGCCGGTGTCTATGCATTGGGAGATGCAAAAGGAGGACCGGCGTTTACACACATTTCCTATAACGATTATACCATTGTTTACCGTAACCTTTTTGAAAAAACGGATTATAACATCCAGGACCGTCCGGTGCCTTATTGCATGTTTACCGATCCGCAACTGGGCAGGATCGGTTTGGATGAAACCGGGGCAAAAAAGCTGGGGATTAAATATAAAGTAGCAAAACTGCCCATGGCCCATGTGGCGCGTGCTATTGAAACCGGCGATACACGTGGTTTTATGAAAGCCATTGTTGATCCCGATACGAAAAAGATCTTAGGTGCTACGGTACTTGGCCCCGAAGGCGGAGAAATCATGACTGTGCTGCAAATGGCCATGGAAGGCGGTATCACTTACGATAGGATCCGCTATTGTGTTTTTGCCCATCCACTGTATTCCGAATCGCTGAATAACCTTTTCATGACCCTTGGGGATTAAACCAGCGCGCATGATCAAGGTTGATAAGGTAAGCAAATATTTTGGTGGGGTTAAAGCAGTTGATGGGGTATCTTTCGAGGTAGGGGAGCAGGAGAACCTCATTTTGTTGGGCACCAGCGGCTGCGGTAAAACCACCACGCTAAAAATGATCAACCGGCTTATTGAGCCAACCAAAGGCAGTATTTACATTCATGGTAAAAACATCATGGAGCAGCAGCCTGAAATCCTGCGCCGCGGAATTGGCTACGTATTGCAAAATAATGGCTTGTTTCCGCATTATACGGTTGCTCAAAATATAGCGGTTGTTCCTAACTTATTAAAATGGGATAAGCAGAAAACTGAAAAGCGCACGGCCGAGCTAATGGAAAAACTCCACCTCGATGCTTCGTATCTGAATATTTACCCTAACGAACTGAGCGGTGGCCAGCAGCAGCGCATTGGCCTGGCCAGAGCATTGGTTTCGGACCCGCCGGTGCTGTTGATGGATGAGCCCTTCGGGGCGTTGGACAATGTTACCCGATCAAAAATCCACGCCGAATTTAAGGCACTTGATGAGCTTAAGCGTAAAACCATCATCATGGTAACGCACGATGTACAGGAAGCTTTTGAATTGGGCGACAGGATCTGCCTGATGGATAAAGGAAAAATTGTACAGTCGGGCACACCTGCTCAATTGCTTTTTAATCCTGTCAATGATTTTGTAAAGGATTTTCTGAAACATCAGCGGTTGCAGCTGGAATTTAAGGCGATTAAACTGATTGACCTTTGGGAGTTGTTACCAGAGTTGAACAAAGAAGCAAAAGCTTCGTCATTTGAAGCTGGTATTAACCTGTGGGAAGCCCTGGAGAGTTTTAAATTTAATAACGGCGAAACCATTAATATCAGCAAAGATCAAAACCAGATTAAAACTGTAAGCTTTGAACAACTGATGACGGCCTTTTATCAATATAAAAACCATCAGGCCCATGAATGAGCAACAGCAAACTTTATGGCAGTTTATACAGCAGCAGGCCGGCAAGTTGCAGGAACAAACACTGCAGCATATCGGGCTTACTTTTATTTCGTTGTGTATAGCTGTATTGGTTGGCTTGCCGCTGGGCATTCTTATTGTTCGTAAAAAACAATTCGCCGGTGTAGTTTTAGGTATTGCAGGTGTATTGCAAACAATTCCCAGTATAGCGTTGCTTGGTTTCATGATCCCGCTTTTAGGGATTGGTCCTAAGCCAGCCATTGTTGCATTATTGCTATACGCACTTCTACCCATTATCCGCAACACCTACACGGGCATTTTAGGGGTTGATGCGGCCGTTAAAGAAGCTGCTGTTGCTATGGGGATGAGCAAATGGCAAATACTGTTTAAGGTAGAATTGCCCCTGGCTATGCCGGTAATATTTGCGGGCATCCGTACCGCTACGGTGATCAACGTTGGCGTGGCAACACTGGCCTCGCTCATTGCAGCCGGTGGTTTGGGCGAGTTTATTTTCGGTGGGATCTCACTTAATAATACCAACATGATCCTGGCAGGAGCAATCCCATCGGCCTTGCTTGCTGTTATTTTTGATTTATTACTGTCGATGGTGCAGAAGGTCAGCTTTAAAAAGCTTAAACGGGTGGTATATGCTTTTCCGGTATTGCTGATTGTTTTATGCCTGTTCTATATCATCCCGGCAAAATCAGAAGGAAGGCTTACCGCGGGTTTTACGCCCGAGTTTATGGGCAGGCAGGACGGCGACCTCGGCCTTAGGAGCAAATATGGCTTAAAGATCCATACTATCGTAATCAGTGATGCTGTAATGTATAAAGCTGCGTTTGAGAAGCATCTCGACGTGATCAGCGGATACTCAACCGATGGCAGGCTAAAAGCTTACGATTTGGTTGTGCTGGATGATGATAAGCACATTTTTCCGCCATACTATGCGGCGCCAATTGTTCGCGATGATGCCCTGAAAAAATTTCCTGACCTTGAGCCGACATTAAATCTGCTTTCGGGCAAAATAAATGATTCAGTCATGACGGTTTTAAATTACCGTACCGACTATCTTCACCAAAGCCCCGAGCGCGTTGCAAAGGATTTTTTGGTTGCCAATAAATTATGGCGACCGGAACGGGGCGGGAACGATGGTATAGTGCGGATAGGTTCAAAGATATTTGGTGAACAATACATCCTGGCTAATATGTACAGCATGCTGATAAAGGGTTATACAGATCATGAGGTATCAACCAAAACAGGCCTTGGCGGCACCAAAATTTGCTTTGACGCGCTAACCAATAACCAGATAGATTTTTACCCAGAATACACGGGGACGGGTTTGCTGGCTATTTTACAGGCATCGCCAAAAACGGTTAATGAGGTAACAGTAAACAGGGATAGCACATACAATTATGTACAACGCCAGTTTGAAAGCAGGTATCAAATTAAATGGCTTAAACCCATTGGTTTTAACAATGCTTACGCTTTAATGATGAGGCAGCAGCAGGCCAGGAAATTGGGGATTAAAACAATTTCAAACTTAAAACAGTTTTTGGATAAGAAATAACATCGATGGATTTAATAGCCCGGTACAAAGAGGTACGCCAACGTACAGAAAAAATTTGTTCGTATTTGCAAACGGAAGACTATGTGGTGCAGCCCGTAGTGGACGTTAGTCCGCCTAAATGGCACATTGGTCACGTTACCTGGTTTTTGAAACGTTCATCCTTAAGCCCTACTTCATGGGTTACAAGGAATATAATCCTGATTATAATTACGTTTTTAACAGTTACTACGAAACTGTTGGCACGCGCGTGATCCGTACAGATCGTGGTAACTTAAGCCGCCCAACGGTTATTGAAATTTACAGTTACCGTAAATATGTTGACGAGGCCATGGAGGGCTTTTTATGCGGCGAAGTAGGTGACGATGTTAAAGAACTCCTTATTCTCGGTTTTAACCACGAAGAGCAGCACCAGGAACTTTTAATGACGGATATTAAATACATCCTGGGCCATAATCCGCTGTTTCCTGCCTATAATAAAAATTACGCTGCCCCCCGTATTGATGAAGGGGAGGGTGATGCTTTTATCAGCATGGATGAAGGCATTTATGAAATAGGTTTTACCGGCGATGGATTTTGTTTCGATAATGAGCTTAACCGGCATAAAGTATACCTCAATGCTTATGAAATAAGCCCCAAACTGGTAACCAATGCCGAATACCTGGAATTTATTAACAGCGGCGGTTATCATGATTTCCGGCACTGGCATGCCGAAGGCTGGGATTGGGTGAAAACCAATAAAGTAGAAGCGCCTTTGTATTGGCATTTGATAGATAATGAATGGCATAACTATACCTATCACGGTTTAGAGCCACTTCATTTGAAAGATCCGGTTACCCATATCAGCTATTTTGAAGCCTATGCTTACGCTTCGTGGAAGGGCTTGCGTTTGCCGACCGAGTTTGAGTGGGAAGCTGCCTCTTCAAAATTTAACTGGGGGCGCCGCTGGGAGTGGACAGAAAGTTCCTACCTGCCTTACCCGGGTTTTGCCAAGGCGCCGGGTGCCATAGGCGAATACAATGGCAAGTTTATGGTTAACCAGAAAGTTTTGCGCGGCGCGTCAGAAGTTACACCTCCGGGTCATAGTCGTGCAACTTATCGCAATTTTTTCAGACAAATTTACGATGGCAATTTACTGGCATAAGACTTGCGAGGTAAATTGACACAAAACACCACCACATCTATGAACCAAGCCTTTACACCCACAGCCGTAAATTGTGACATAAGCGCCGAAAACAGGCAGTTTTATGCCGACGTTGTAGCAGGGCTGCAGGCGGAGCCAAAGCATCTCAATTCAAAGTATTTTTATGATGCCAATGGCGATAAGCTGTTCCAGGAGCTCATGAACTGCCCTGAATACTATCCGACTAACTGCGAACTGGAGATCTTTTCAGAAAAAACCGCTGAAATCTGCGATGCGCTGATTGCTGATGGCGATGCTTTTGACCTGATAGAACTTGGTGCTGGTGATGCCACAAAATCCTCTTACCTGCTTAAATATCTGCTGGATAAAAAGGCTGATTTTACTTATTTGCCTATTGATATCTCAGATAATGTAATATCATACCTCAACATAACGCTGCCCGTAACCTTGCCAGGTTTAAAGATCACCGGACTTAACGGTGAATATTTTGAAATGCTGAATAAGGCTGCAGCTATTTCACCAAGGCGTAAAGTGGTGCTGTTTTTAGGTTCAAACATCGGCAATATGCCACTTGATGGGGCTATAGAGTTTTGTCGTGAGCTAAGGAATAACCTATCAGAAGGGGATATGGTGTTAATTGGCATGGACCTGAAAAAAGACCCGCGCGTTATTCTTGCTGCTTATAATGACAAAGATGGTATTACCCGCGAGTTTAATCTCAACCTGTTACGCCGCATTAACCGCGAGCTGCATGCTAATTTTGATATAAGCAAGTTTGAACATTATCCAACCTACGATCCTGAAACCGGGGCGTGCAAAAGCTACCTCATCAGTTTGCAAGATCAGCAGGTAAGCATCGGCAACGAAAAAATAGATTTCAAGAAGGATGAATACATCTATATGGAGATATCCCAAAAGTTTACCCTTATGCAAACCGATCAGATAGCCATAAACACAGGCTTTCAACCGGTAGGCCAGTTTTTTGATACCAAAAAATGGTTTATTGATGCGGTTTGGGTGGCAGCGTGACCGTTGATTGATAATGATTACGTTGATTTCGCTGATGCTTTAACATGTTCATACGATCAACGTAATCAGTGCAATCAAAAATCATCAGCGGTTCAGAGCACCTTCGGGTTCAACTCCGAATCAATCAGCCCGCCGATAGGCTTACCCATAAGCCATTTTTGATGATCATTTTTTTGCCATTCGTTTTTGTAAGGGGTGACGCGGGCGCCATCGGCTACATAAATGATGGTCATGATCTCGCGCATTTTGTCTGAGTTGTTGCCGGGAGCATTGTGGATGGTGAAGCCCCGGTGCCAGGTTGCGTCGCCAGCCTTCATGGTTTTGGCGCGGGTTATTTCAAACCCTTTCTCTTTCACATATTCGTCAAACGCCGATTCCGATTCGTCAGAAATTTCATGGTTAAATACAGCGCCATTAACGTATGAACCCGAGGCAAAGGTCAGCATACCCATGTTTACATCAATATCAACCAGGGGCATCCAGAGGGTTACCGTATTGTTGGTATCGATGGGCCAGTAATATTGGTCCTGGTGCCATGGGGTAGGGCCGCCGCCGGGTTCTTTAAAGAGTGCCTGGTCGTGATAGATACGCACATTTTCAACTCCCATGAGGTCGGCGGCAATTTTGGCCAGGCGTTTGGCCATTACAAAGGTTTTAACATCTTCATCAACCTGCCAAAGGTTCATGATCTGCAAAAAGGCTTTACCATAAGTATCGCGCTCTTCCAGTTTGCGCTTTTCGGTGTTGTACCTGTCGGCCGCGCCAACAATTACGGGGCGATAGGCAGCAATTTCATCTTTTGTAAGCACTTCGTGTACAAGGGTATGGCCTTTTTCACGAAATTCATTAATATTGTGGTTGGATAGTTTTATAAAATTATCAAGTGACGGTAAATGAGCGATCTGTGTATCCATAGTTTTTAGGTTTATATTTCAAAGTAAGGTTAACTTTAGTTGAAAAAAATGAAATGAATGGTACATTTATGGATGATTTTATCCGTAATTTGAATTAGAATTTTATTTACGTTAAAATATGCAATGATAAAAGCGTCGTACGAAGTTCTTCAACCTACAAATACGCAGTCATTTCTGGTACGGAAATTTGATAAGCTGGCATTTGATGCCCCTTATCATTTTCATGAAGAATATGAATTAACGTGTATCATCAGCGGCACCGGCAAACGCTATGTTGGCAGCCACATGGAAGATTTTGCGTCCGGCGATCTGGTGTTGCTTGGTTCTAACCTGCCGCATTGCTGGAAACTTGAACCCAATGAAACAGTGCTTCGCGAGGCAAGCGCGGTGGTGATCCAGTTTAATGATGCTTTTTTGGGCGAGGAGTTTTTTAACAAATTTGAGCTTCAGCTTATCAAAAAACTTTTTCAGCAAAGCGGTTGCGGAGTGTCATTTTATGGCGAAACGCGTGCCGAAGTTAACAAACTACTGCTTAGCCTGGTTGAAGAGAAAAGTAATTTCAGGATGCTGATAGGTTTGCTCGAGATCCTGCACCGTATGGCTTCATCAGAAGAGTACGTGCTGCTCGATCAGAACCGCATTATTGGCGAGCGCTCAAATACCGAGCGTGAGCGTATTAACCCGGTATTTGCTTACCTGGTTGAAAATTTCAGAAAACATGTATCATTAGATAAAGCGGCCGGTATTGCCAATATGACCCCGAATGCTTTTTGCAAATACTTTAAAAAAGTTACCCGCAAAACATTCATGGAAACTATAATTGAGTATCGCCTTAATTATGCCATACAGCAACTGGTGCAAACAGATAAGCCTATTTCAGAGATCTCCTATGAGAGTGGCTTTGGCGATGTATCGCACTTTTATAAAATGTTTAAAGCCAAAATGAACCTCAGCCCACTTAACTACCGCAAAAGGTTTATGCGCAACCTGGCCGGCGATAAAAAGTTGTCGGCGTAGTTGTTACTAAGTCCAACGTCAGAAGTCCGAAAGTTCCCTTTTCTATAGCTTAGTACCAATGGTTACGTGACGTTAATAATACCACGCTTAATAGCGTAAATAACCAACCCTACTAAATTTTTCGATCCGGTTTTTTCAAACAGCCTTGCGCGGTAACCTTCAACCGTGCGCACACTCAGGAAAATTTTATCTGCTATCTCCTGGTTGGAGCACTCCTGGCAAACCAGTTTAAGCACTTCAATTTCGCGCTCGTTAAGGTCGGTTTTGTTATTGGGGATATTATCGGCGTGGTCGTTACCTACCAGCTGTTTGATGAGCGTTATAGAAAGATGCTCATTAAAATAAAAACCTTTGTTATAAACGGTTGATACAGCCTCGATGATCTCTTCCGGTTCGGCGTTTTTAAGCAGGTAGCCCGACGCGCCGGCTTTCATCATATCCACAATGTATTTGTCTTCATTAAACATGGATAACGCCAGGATCTTAATGTCCTTAAAATGCTGATGGACATAGGTGGCGGTTTGGATGCCGTCCATTTCGGGCATTTTAATATCCATCAATATAACATCGGGGGTTTTGTCGGTCAATAAGCCTATCAGCTCTTTGCCGTTCGAAGCTTCGAGTACCAGCTCAAAACCTCCGCAATCTTCAAGGGTAGCTTTTAAACCATTTCTGAAAATTTTATGGTCGTCTACTATACCTAATTTAATTGGGCCCATAGGTTGTTAACAAGATTCAAATTATCAATAAATATAAACTATTGATTTTAACTATGCTACTTTTAATTTAATGATACTGATTGCCCCGCTAAGCGGTTTGCTGTACGTATTTATTTCGCCATTAATGAGTTGCACGCGGCTTTGTAAATTTTTAAGACCAAAGCCCTGCTTAACATCGCCCATATTAAAGCCTTTGCCGTTATCCTTAAACTCCATAATGAGGTAACCGGCTTGTAAGGCCATATTAAGGTTTATGACCGTAGCTTCCGAGTGTTTGATAGCATTACCAAACAACTCCTGGGCTATGCGGTACAGTGCCAGTTCAATTTCATTAGAGAAGCGCTTGTCGGCAAAATTTTTAGTGAAATTAACTTTGATATGGGTGTTGTTTTCCACCTTGGTACACAGCGCCTCAACAGCAATCAGCAATCCATAGTCGGTAAGTATAGGAGGCAGGACGTTTTGTATAATGTTCCTGATCTCCTGGATGCACTCATCGGCCAGTTTGCGGGTATCTATCAGCAGGGGTTGGCTTACCTCGCTCACGCAATTTTTGTCCAGCCGGTGCAGGTTAAGCTTGATTGCCGAAAGCACCTGCCCAACGCTGTCGTGCAGGTCTTCGGCCAGGCGTCTGCGCTCACTTTCCTGGGTTTCAAAAACAGCGTTCATTAAATCTGTTTGCCGTGCATCATGCATGGCGCGTAACTCTGCCTGGTTTTTTAGCATCCTTCGCTGGTAAATAATCACGAAGAAAAATAAAAAGCCGATCAATATAACAACTACGAGTGTCCCGATGATGAGTACCGGGATTAAGCCATTTTGGGTTATCTCTAAAATAAGGCTGTTATACATGATCATAATATGCAAACCTGCTATGCCTTTTTTTGTGGCTTGCAAAGTAATGCAACAGAGTATATTAGATTCGTAATAATATTAGTTATGCTAAAGATAACATAATAATCTGCTTTATCCTTATCAGGTATCTTGCTAAAAAGCATAAATAAAAAGATATTGACTGCTGAGTAAAATAGCACGCCTGAATTAAACCAAAATAAACCTTGTTTTTCAATATGAATAAAGGTTTGTGGATTTAAAAGCTGATAGAAGTATATAAGCGACAATACTATTAGTAAAAGACTTGATGCTGTATTCGAAACCGATGGATAATCGAAAGGATGCCTCGCATAATACAATACAATACTCATTGTCGAAGCTGCTAATATTAATGTTGTTATTTTCAGTATCGAATTTCTAAACAAATTATAGTAGATAATACCAAAGAAAATAATGCTAATTGTAACATAAACATGAAGTAATGGATTGGTGTTTAATGGATGTCCTGTATATGGTTTGAAAGCGAAAGCCAACCATTGACCAAAATCAAAAAGACTTGATATTAGCAAAAATAGTGACAATGTTTTCATTAGTCTATCCAACCCCTTGTAATTATAGGCAGCGGCCAATAGCGGGACAACGCCAGAAATTACTGATATTTTAGATAATAATAGGGCGACATCCATGGTGTTTAGGATAGATATCTAATCGTTTGTAAGTATATTTTGTGGGCATCCAGATGTTCCAGGGCATGGCATAGCCTGTTCACCAACAATATTGTCATTTTGGGCTGTCATGAGTGCGAAGGTTTGAACACCTTTGGCAGACTCTTTAGCCACTGCTGATTTATTGCCTGGAAGTTGATCTTCTCCATCAGCCGTTACCCCAGTGATTATAAAATGCTGCTGCCCGCTAACATTGGCGATAACAGATAAAAGGAAATTGCTTACAGAAACCCAAAACTTTTGCCAGCTATTAAGTTTTTGATCGTTGGCATAATAGATACGGATGCCCATGCAGCCATCTTGCTTTAATATGGTGTTTAATATTTCCTGTCCGAAAAATTGTGATATGATATCTTTTGGATTACGATGCCTGTGATTCTTTGTCCATTCGGCGGCCAGGTTGATATCAATCGGTGCGCCTTCTTTTCCGGTGATAGGTGATGAAGGTCTTCTTTCTTGTGTTTCCATAAAAAATAATAGCGTGTAGGGATTTTTTTGTATAAAACTAATACTAATAAGTATCTCTCTCAATGAGATGCCCCGGCCATATAGGTTATGATAGGTTTTTGGTTTGGTTTTATGTTGTTGGTTATTAATGAATTACAAATTATATGCGTTTTATTACCCGCGTATTATACGTATTTTTACGTATCAGAAACTGTAATCTTACGTGGCATGAAATTGCTGGTTATATAGGTCTTTTGCGCTTAAATAATCCTGTTTTTCAGGATGCAAAAAAGTTTTTAATATAATATCTGAATATGGATATTGTTTATTAAATTGCTTTTGATAATAATATCACAAAAACCTTAACCTCAATTTTATGAAACAAGAAATGCTAATTACACAGATCAGCCCTGATCAGGTAGGCGAGTTCATCAGCGAAAGCTTTTATCAAGAGTTAACCGAAAATTTTCAGCAAAAATTCCCTACAGAAGTTAAATCGGTAATGCTTAGCCGCACAGCTGTTGAAACTGTTTTAAGCGGCGAAAACGTATCCGGTATCAAGTTTATGAACGGCCTTGAAGATGCCAATGATCCTTCATCAAGAATGTTGATACTGATCCCCTGTAATTACACAGTAACTGCCAGTTTACCTAATTCCATTATCAACCAGCATGGTTTTATGACTAACACTGGTGAAGTTATTTCATTAGAAAGAACATGGCAGGTATTATTTAATCATGTATTGAATTTTAAAAAGCTTGATCCGACTATGGCTTATACACAAATTAACCGCGGATCGTTCATGGGAAGAGAAATATTAACCGAACTCGTATGTAGCACAAAAGTAAATAACTTGGTCTATCACTTCGGGCACAGTATTGATGCTGACTACTCTTATAAAGCAATTATACACCCTGAAAGCAATATGTTTTTAATAGGAGATCAATCATATCCGTGTCCAGGTTCAACAGGTTGCCCAACTACAGGCAAAGACCCATGCGCCCTTACCCGTATTACAACTACTATGTTAGGCACCGAAGCCGAAGGCCAGTTAAATACACTGCGCGCGTTCCGCGATAAAATACTAACCGATAAGTTTAGTGGTGTGGAAGTTGAGAAATATTACACCATTTCTGCATCGCTGCTGGAAGCTCTTGACAAAACACCAAACCAAGAGGCGATATTTAAAGGCCTGTACGATAAATATATTGCTACTTCGCTTAACGCGATAAACCAAAATGATGAGGAAACTGCTTTTGCCTTGTTCCAAGAAGCTATGCAGCACCTCACCGAAACGTATCTGTATCAATAACAACCTAAAATGTGATTGCAAAGCGTCTTTCCTATTTGGGAGGGCGCTTTTTTGTTATATACTTTCCCTTTAAACGTAATTCTACGTTTGGTTCATGTTGATGATACGCTTTTATATCACGTACAAGCACAGGCTATAATAGCGTACTGGCAACGTTGATTGCGCAGCCGTTTTACCCAAACTTTGACACAGCAAATGAGCTGGACATCAGCCTGCTTGCGGTGGAGTATGCTGAAAATCCAGTTTAAAGAGTAAGCCGGTACAAATACTAATCAAAAACTTATGAACTACATTATTAAAGGGAACCTTCGCGGTTTATTATGTTCAGATTGCGAACTGCCCGTTGCGGGTACATCGGTAAAAGTTTATCGCCCGTCCGATCAGCAAAATGAAACCCGGCTTGCTGTAGCCGATCCCAAACAAACCTTTCATCAGGTAAATGATGATGAACTGAAAGCCAAGGAACGGCTGTTCATCACCCAGGCCGATGTGCAGGAAAACGGCGATTTTACTATAGAAATCGATGGCGGCAAATCAGGCTATGAAGGCGGCAGTATTGATGTAGACTGGTATTGCGGCAACGTGCCTTTCAAAATTCCTTTGCCTAAAAAGGATCCGGCATTACAGTTCCACATTACTACGCTGCAACCCCTGTATAAAAGCAGCCAGGAAAGTGCTCAATATGCGAGATTTGATTATAAAATAGATGCCAAATGGTTTTGCCGTATCCTTACCCTGTTGGATATTTGGGTAGTTTGCGGTTATGTAAACGATTGTGAAACCCAAAAGCCAATCCCCGGTGTTAAAGTTTTTGCTTATGATGTAGACCTGCTGCAAGACGACTATTTGGGCAACGCCTATACCGATAACAACGGCAAGTTCACTATCGTATATCCTGGCGACAATTTTAGGAAAACCTTATTGCCATGGCTTAATGTAGAATGGCCTGCCGGACCTGATTATTATTTCAGGGTTGAAAGCTCATCTGGCACTGTATTGTTAGCGGAAGACCGCACCCGCGGCCGCCAAAACGACAGGCACAACGCCAATAACTGTTTCTGCGTAAAGCTGTGTATTAAAGGCGGCGGCATTATTACCAGCGATACACCATGGTTTACTTCGGTAGGGAATTTCAGCATTACATCTGATATCGACGGCAGCGGTAAAACCCTCATCAGCAAATTTGGAGCGGGTGGCACAGGTTACGGTTTCTTTGGTTCGGTTAAGCTGGGGGCTACGCCACCAAGAAAGTGCCCACCGCGCCGGCCAGCCCGCTTTATTACCGCTTTTTGTTTTCTACCGATAACGTGAACTTCAGCCCGGTAACCACCGCCCAGATGGAAACTACAGCCTTAAAAGTCGCCAGCCGGCAAATCACCTGGAATGGTACCACCGCATTTCAGGATGTAGTGATCGATATCAATCAACCGGCTTCTGTGCCCGATAGCGTACCGGTAGATAATTACCCTAACCCAATCCCGGATCATGTGCTGCACCCGGATGTTAACGGCTGGGTACGGGTTGACCAACCCGCGCTTGATAATGGCTTTTATGGCTCGTTGTTTTACTTAAACACAACTACCATCATCGGCGGCGGCGATGCCAGCGCCGGTTTAACGCCTGGTTTAGCTGTACCTGTGGCGGATCAGAAAAACGGCAGAATGTTATACATCCAATTTCAAACTACTGACGATCCGGCTAATCCAGGCTCGCCAAACCTGAATACCCAATCGCTTATCGGCAAAATCTATGTGAATAACTGGAACGAAGTGAACCTGCTGAAGCTGGAAGAGCTTTTTGCCGGCGGAGGCAGCGGCTGCACTCCGGTAAGCGGAACCGCCCATGCCGATTACACAGTTGATCATGAACTGATTGCCAGCTGGTCGCTGGGTGTATGGTCAAACGCTACGGGTACGGTCAGCGGTTTGCCCAGTGGCACAACTCCGCGCGGAGATGCTAAGAAATTTGACATGGCCTCGCCGTCACCATTTGTTTTAACTCCACCTTTTAGCGCATGGCCCTCATGCGCCTATAGCCTAACCCTGACAACCTATCGCAAATTAACCACCGGCGAAATTAACGACTGGGGAAAAACGAACCAGGTTATCTTTTGCAAGTAACCTGCATGTGAACGGGGGAAGAGGGTGCCGTTGCATGTCGGCGCCCTCTCATTTTATTAAATCTGGGCATGGTTAGCCTACAATCGACATTGTGAAAAGTTCTTAAAATATCGCCTCCGCAATCCTTTTAGTAGGCCCGGCGTTACTCATGGTATAAAAATGCAGTACCGGTGCGCCAAAAGCAATCAGTTCTTTACACTGGTTAATCATCCATTCAATACCTACCTCTTTTACATCCTTTTCGGTGGCACAGGCGTGGATAGCATCGCTCAGATCTTCCGGAATATCAATATGGAATGTCTTTGACAGCGTAACCAATTGTTTTGATGATGTGATCGGTTTCAGCCCCGGAATAATAGGCACATTGATACCGTTGGCCCGGCAACCATTTACAAACTCCTTGTATTTACCAATATCAAAAAACATCTGGGTTACAATGAACTGTGCACCCATTTCTACCTTTTGCTTCAGGTATTTAAAGTCGGTTTTAAGGTTCGGGGCTTCAAAATGCTTTTCGGGATAACCGGCTACGCCAATACAAAAGTTTGTTTTGGCTGTATTGCCATGGTCCTCATGCAAATAAATACCGTTGTTAAGGTTTACTACCTGCTGCAGCAAATCGGTAGCATAACAATGGCCATTAGGCGTAGGTACAAATGATGAATCGCCAAGGCGCGCATCGCCACGCAATACCAGTACGTTTTCGATACCTAAAAACTCTAATTCTATAAGGGCGTTCTCGGTTTCGTCTTTGGTAAAGCCGCCACAAAGCAGGTGGGGCACGGTATCAACCTTATACCTGTTCATGATAGCCGCGCAGATGGCAATAGTGCCCGGGCGTTTGCGGTACGATAGTTTCTCGAGCAAACCGCTTGGATGCTGCTTGTAAATAAAATCCTCGCGCAGGGTAGTAACATCAATAAACGGAGGTTTAAACTCCATCAGCGGATCAATAGCATTATAGATGCCCTGGATACTTTGCCCCTTTAAAGGCGGGATCAGTTCAAAAGAAAAGAGTGTTTTGCCATTGGCGTTTGCTATATGTTCAGGTATTTTCATTTGACCCCTAACCCCCAAGGGGGAATTTTTTTATTTAAGTTTTATAATTACAATTTAAGTTCCCCTCTTGAGAGGGGGCGCGGTGGAATTGTGTGTTGGCGGGGTGTATTATGTGGCGTTTATTTTTCGCTCCGTTAACACACCCCTCCACCCCTCTCAAGAGGGGAATCGCACAAGCCCTCGCTTTGTCGTTTCTTCCCTTACTCCCCCTTTAGGGGGCCGGGGGCTAATAATTAATATTCGGCCCTAACCATCTTTCCACATCCTCCAATGGCATTTGTTTACGGATAGCATAATCCTCAACCTGATCCTTACTGATTTTACCCAAGCCAAAATATCTTGCCTGCGGATGTGCGAAGTAGAAACCGCTTACCGATGCGGCCGGCAGCATGGCCAGGCTTTCGGTTAGGTGCATGTTTGCGTTGTCTTCTGCTTTTAGTAATTCAAACAAGGTGGTTTTTTCGGTATGGTCCGGACAGGCCGGATAACCCGGTGCCGGACGGATGCCCTGGTACTCTTCCTTGATCAGGTCGGCATTGCTTAGCTGTTCGCCTTTGGCATAGCCCCAGTATTCCTTACGTACCAGTTCGTGCATTTTTTCGGCAAAAGCTTCGGCAAGGCGGTCGGCAAGGGCTTTGGCCATAATGCTGTTATAGTCGTCATGGTCGGCCTCAAACTCAGCAACCAATTCATCACAACCTAAACCGGTTGTTACCGCAAAGCCGCCGAAATAATCAGGCACACCGCTTTCTTTTGGTGCGATAAAATCTGACAAGGCATAATACGGATCATTCTTCACCTTTTCGGCCTGCTGGCGTAAGGTATGGATGCGATTTAAAACTGTTGTGCGATTTTCATCGGTATATAATTCAATATCATCACCTACGGCATTGGCCGGCCAGAAGCCAATTACACCTTTTGCGGTGAACAGTTTCTGGTCAACAATACGTTTCATCAATACCTGCGCATCATCAAATAGTTTTTTGGCTTCAACGCCTACAAACTTATCGTCAAAGATCTTCGGATAGCTGCCGCGAAGTTCCCAGGTATGGAAAAACGGCGTCCAGTCGATATAAGGCAGCAACTCTTCCAGCGGGAAATTCTCAAATACTTTGGTGCCTGTAAACGCGGGTTTCGGCGCCACATCGCCATCCAGGCTAATCTGGAATTTACCGGCACGGGCTTCTTCGATAGTTACAAAACGCTTGTCCGATTTTTTGTTGGCATGTGCCTCGCGGGCTTTGGCATATTCATCCTTAATGCCCTGGATATAGGCATCCCGGTTGTCCTTGCTCATTAGATTGCTGCAAACGGTAACGCTGCGCGAAGCATCCAAAACGTGAATGGCAGCCCCGGAGTATTGCGGCGCTACTTTTACGGCAGCGTGAATGCGCGACGTTGTAGCACCACCAATGATTAGCGGAATGGTAAAACCTTCGCGTTCCATTTCCTTGGCAAAGTGCACCATTTCATCAAGCGATGGGGTGATTAAACCACTTAACCCAATGATATCAACGTTTTGCTTTTTAGCCTCTTCAATAATGCGTTGCGCGGGCACCATCACCCCAAGGTCAATCACCTCAAAGTTGTTACAAGCCAGCACTACGCCAACTATATTTTTGCCGATATCATGTACATCGCCTTTTACGGTGGCCATTAACACCTTGCCGGCGTTGGCGCGCTGATCGGCATTTACGTTGTTCTTTTTTCTTCCTCAATAAAAGGCAGTAGGTAAGCCACAGCCTTTTTCATTACACGGGCTGATTTTACCACTTGTGGTAAAAACATTTTACCGGCACCGAACAAGTCGCCTACGATATTCATACCGTCCATCAACGGACCTTCAATAACCTCAAGGGGTTTGCTGTAGGCCTGGCGGGCTTCCTCCACATCGTCGTCAAGGTATTCAACAATGCCTTTTACCAGCGAGTGGGAGAGGCGCTCCTGAACGGTGCCTTTGCGCCATTCTTCGTCGCGTACTACTTCTTTGCCTTTACTTTTGATGGTGTCGGCAAACTCAACCAGGCGCTCGGTAGCATCCGGGCGGCGGTTAAGGAGTACATCTTCTACAAGCTCCAAAAGGTTTTTCGGAATTTCCTCGTAAACCTCCAGCATCCCGGCATTTACAATACCCATATCCATACCCGCTTTAATAGCATGGTACAGGAAAGCCGAGTGCATAGCCTCGCGCACGGTATTATTACCCCTGAACGAGAATGAAATATTACTCACACCGCCGCTCACTTTAGCGTGCGGCAGGTTTTGCTTGATCCAGCGGGTAGCTTCAATAAAATCAACCGCGTAATTATTATGTTCTTCCAGGCCGGTAGCAACTGTTAAGATGTTTGGGTCGAAAATAATATCCTGCGGGGGAATCCTACTTCGTTCACCAGTATATCGTATGACCGTTTACAGATCTCGATCCGGCGCTCCAGTGAATCGGCCTGACCGGTTTCGTCAAAGGCCATTACAACGGTAGCAGCGCCATAGCTTAAGATTTTCCGGGCCTGTTCCTTAAATTTTTCTTCGCCCTCTTTAAGGGAGATAGAGTTCACGATACCTTTTCCCTGTACGCATTTTAAACCAGCCTCAATCACCGTCCATTTGGATGAGTCGATCATAATAGGCAGTTTGGCAATATCCGGTTCAGAAGCAACCAGGTTCAGGAATTTTACCATCACAGCCTCCGAATCAATCATGCCCTCATCCATGTTAATATCGATGACCTGCGCGCCGCCTTCTACCTGTTGCAGAGCAACACTTAGAGCTGCCTCATAATCTTCGGCGAGGATCAATTTGGAAAACTTTGGTGAACCGGTGATATTGGTACGCTCACCCACATTAACAAAAATGCTTTCGGGTTTTATGGTAACGGATTCCAAACCGCTCAGGCGCATGTCCGGCTCAATTTCCGGAATGGGGCGGGGCGGATATTTGGCAGCCTTATCGGCAATACATTTAATATGCTCGGGCGTGGTACCGCAGCACCCACCAACTATATTAACCAGGCCGGCTTTGATAAAATCGTCAACCTGATGAGCGGTTTCATGCGGAGTTTCATCGTATTGACCAAACTCGTTGGGTAAGCCGGCGTTTGGATAGGCCGAAATAAATACACCTGCCTTTTCAGAAAGCTCGGCAAGGTGCGGACGCATTTCCCGCGCACCCAAAGCGCAGTTTAGGCCTACTGATAGCAGGTTGGCATGGCTTATCGAGTTCCAGAAAGCTTCGACAGTTTGCCCTGAAAGGGTACGGCCTGAAGCATCGGTAATGGTTCCTGAGATCATGATCCCGCCCGAATTCCTGAAAGCAGGAAAATCCTTGCCTGCAGCTTTACACTCCTGCTCATAACGTTTTATGGCAAACAGGGCTGCTTTTGCATTCAGGGTATCAAATATGGTTTCAACCAATAACAGGTGCGAACCACCGTCAACCAAACCGCGTACCTGGTCATAGTAGGCCTCGGCCAGATCATCAAAGGTAACGGCGCGATATCCGGGGTCGTTAACGTCTGGCGATAAGGAAGCAGTACGGTTGGTTGGCCCGATGGCACCGGCAACAAAGCGCGGCTTTTCGGGGGTGCGCCGGGTATATTCGTCGGCTACTTCGCGGGCAATGCGTGCACCCTCGTAGCTTAGTTCATAAGCCAGTTCTTCCAGGTGATAATCGGCAAGGGAAATTACCTGTGTGCTGAAAGTGTTAGTTTCAATGATATCCGCACCGGCATCCAGGTATTCGGCATGGATGGCTTTGATAATATCAGGGCGCGTGATATTGAGCAGGTCGTTATTGCCCTGCAGGTCGCTATGATGATCGCGAAAACGCTCGCCACGAAAATCCTTCTCCGTGAGCTGGTACCTTTGAATCATGGTACCCATTGCTCCGTCAATCACCAGGATGCGTTTCTGTAATTCTTTTCTAATGTCCATTTTTTGAGATGTGAGATATGAGATATAAGATGTGAGACCTTGGCAAAAAGTCTTTGCCAGATCCTTAAATCTTTAATCCCATATATCTGATAAAAAGACACTAAACAGGCAATTGGAAAAAGCAGATGCTATCTCAAATCTCACGTCTAATATCTCAAATCTAAATACAGCTTATCTCGAAAAGTCGGGTGTTGTTATGACTTTCGCTTATCTGTCCGGGCGCGTAATTGCCGCCTGGTAGAATGTAGCACCTTGTGAAGCACAGGTTGCTAAGACATCGCAGGGTCTAATCCCTCCGTCTTTCTCCATAAGCACTGCAAAGTTGCGCAATAAAGTTATCATTTGCAAGTGTATAACGTACGCTAAATATCATAGCTAAGCCACATTGTTAAACAAAAAAAGCCGCCTTTTGCGGAGGCAGCTTTATGATTGAATTTCTTAATGAGATTATCTTCTTCTGCCGAATAAACGGAGGATCATCAGGAAAAGGTTGATAAAATCAAGATACAAAGTTAAACCGCCTAAAAGGGCCATTTTGCTTGTTGATGACGTGCCATATTCAAGACCGGCTCCTATGCGTTTTAGTTTTTGAACGTCGTAAGCTGTTAGTCCAACAAATACGGCGATGCCAACATAGCTAATGATGTATTCTAACTGGGAGCTATGCATAAACATATTAAATAATGATGCCACAATAATACCAATGAGCCCCATCATCATAATCGATCCAAATTTGGTCAGATCTGTGTTGGTGGTATACCCGGCTACAGCCATTATACCGAAAACAACTGAGGTTGTAATAAATACGCCAAGTACCGAACTTTCTGTAAATACTCTTAGTATATAGCTTAAGCTAATGCCCATAACTGCAGAAAATGCAATGAATAGCAATGCTGCAACACCGTATGATAAACGGTTAAAGCCAAATGATATAATTAGTACGAAAGCGAGCGGTGCAAACATTACAATAGTACCTAAGCCAGTATTGCCACCTGTTGCCGGGTCCCTAAGCATTTCATATAATGCCTGGTTGCCTGAAAATATGAACGCGCATAAAGCCGAAAGGCCCAGTGCGACAAACATCCACATAAATACATTAGCTATGAATTTGCGGGATGCATCCTGTTCATTTAATTGTATTACGTTTTTATAAACGTATTCGGGATCTTTAAATTCCATTTTGTGTTAAAAATTATAGTACGAATATATAAATAAAAGGTGAATGCAGCATGAAGAAAGGTGCAAGACTATTAGAGTCAAGAGGCAAGAAGAAGTCTGGCTACCTGTTGGCGCTTTCCTGGCTCTTGACTTCTTGAATCTTGATTCTCAATTCAATCTCCTCATCAACTGCTCCTCCACTTTTTTGAAAACCTGTATGGGTTTCAGGGTACGCCAGCCAATGCTATCGAGTTCGCCGCCAAAATTGATGTAATAGTCGATATTGCTGTGTTTAAATTCGTCTATCACGTGTTCGCGGAAGTTGATGCCTGCTATCCAGCCGTCCTCTACATCCTGGAACCACTCTTCGTAATAGCAATCATCGCTTGAATGAAAGTTGAGTACGTTTTCGCCGATCAGGATAAAATGAGTGATGCCATTATCTATCATCAGGTCGAGCAGCTCACGCTTCAGCATCATAATGTCGTTATTGATGGCATCATTCCATTCACCTATCAGCTCAATAATTGTGTAGCCTTTATCATAATCGGCAAAAAGCACTTTTAAATAAAGGGTATTGGAGCCGAATGAGTCCCATTGCGGGTGCAGCAGGTAATTGTATACCTGCTTGTCAAATTCAAATTCGCTGTATTCTGTCGCATAAAAAGGCGAAAACTCATCTTCCGATGCCACGTAATCGTCTCTCCAGCGGTAATATGGTTCAATATCGTGCATGTTTTTGATTTCAAATTGTCTGAACCCGAATTTTTTGAATTTGAGAATTTATCGAATACAAGCATCTTCAAATTTCCAAATCAACACATCTTCAATTTCAGTTTATTTTTTAAATAATGATCAACAGCGCTTCGTACGCTGCCGTATTGTTTCAGTAACCCGGCTGCTTCCTCTTCGTTCAGCCCGGTTCTCGTCCATTACCATGCGGGTGCCCCTGTTCACCAATTTGTGGTTGCTTAACTGCATGTCAACCATTCTGTTCCCTTTTACACGGCCAAGCTGGATCATGACACTTGTGCTCAGCATATTTAAAACTAATTTTTGTGCGGTACCGGCCTTCATGCGGGTCGACCCGGTTAAAAACTCAGGGCCTGTTACTACTTCAACCGGGTACTGCGCCACAGCCGCTACCGGGCTGCCGCTGTTACAAACAATACAGCCGGTAACTAAATTATGCTCATTAGCCGTTTTTAAGCCGCCGATCACATACGGTGTAGTGCCCGAAGCGGCTATGCCAACAACTACGTCTTTATCATTAATGTCGAAAGCTTCCAGATCTTTCCAGGCCTGTATAGCATCGTCTTCAGCAAATTCAACAGCTTTGCGGATCGCGCCATCGCCGCCTGCTATCAAGCCCACCACCATATCAAACGGAACGCCGAATGTCGGCGGGCATTCTGATGCATCAACCACGCCTAAACGGCCACTGGTGCCGGCGCCTATGTAAAATAAACGTCCGCCGTTTTTCATCCTTTCTGCGGTGATAGTTGCCAGGGCTTCTATCTGTGGCAATGCCTTTTCCACTGCCAGCGGAACCGTTTTATCCTCGTTATTAATGTTTTCTAAAATTTCCCTTACGGTCTGTTTTTCGAGGTTTTTGTAGTGCGATTCCCTTTCGGTAGTGGTTTCCATTGCTTATTTTCAAATAATTTATAACAAAATTCGGTAAAAATCATCAAATGCAAGGGTGCGGGTAAAAATTATTGACCCTGCAATTGTTAACTTTGTGTGTAATAAGTTATGAAGAGGACCGCGGGTGTAATTTTCCGGACAATAATCCTGCTGCTGGTAGGGGTGATGATAGGCCAGGTGCTTAACAAGGATTTTGCCGCGCGTAACCTTGGCTTCTCCTTTGTGAGTAATAGTAAAATAGCAAAGGTGCTGCAACTGGTTGACCGCAACTATGTTGACAGCGTTAATATCGATAGTATTGAAGGTGTATCGGTAAATAACCTGCTTCAAAACCTTGATCCGCATTCGCTTTATTTACCGCAGCAGCAGGCGCAATCCATTAATGAACGGTTAGACGGTGGTTTTAACGGTATTGGTATCGAATACCAGTTACTGCGTGATACGCTGATCATTACGCAGGTTTATGCCGGCGGTCCGGCCGAAAAAGCAGGCTTACTGGTGGGCAGTAAGGTGATCAATGTTGACGATAAAAAATTTTCGGGGAGCAAGCTAACAGCCTCCCGGATAAATGGTGTTTTCAGGGGTGAAAAGGATGCAGAAATAAAACTGAGTGTTGTGCCTCCGCTGAGCAAAGATTTAAAAATACTTATGGTTAAACGGGGACATGTTGACCTAAGCAGCGTTGATGCCGTCTATATGGCCGATGCTAACACCGGCTATATCAAGATCAGTAAGTTTTCGGCCACTACCGACCTCGATTTCAGAAAGGCGTTAACGGCGCTAAAAGTTGACGGTATGAATAAATTGCTACTCGACCTGAGAGGCAATGGCGGTGGCTACCTTAACGCTGCTACATCATTAGCCGATGAGTTTTTAGCCGATGGAAAGCTGATAGTTTATACTAAAGGTATCCACGAGCCCCGCACTGATTACTTTGCCACCGATTCGGGCATGTTTCAGAAAGGGAAACTTACCGTGCTTATTGATGAATATTCGGCCTCGGCCAGTGAGATTTTAGCAGGGGCCCTGCAGGACCTTGACAGGGCTACTATTGTTGGTCGACGATCATTTGGTAAAGGTTTGGTACAGCAGCAGTTTGCTTTTGACGATGGTTCAGCAGTGAATTTAACAGTGGCCAGGTACTATACCCCTTCGGGCCGCTCTATCCAGAAATCATACAAAAACGGGGTTGACAGTTATCGCAATGAACTTGCCCAGCGTATGCAAAAAGGCGAACTTTTTCAGAACAAAGCAACCTTAATGATAGTGTTTTTAAAGGTACCCCATCATTCCATACTTCAAGCGGGCGTAAAGTTTTTAGCGGCGGAGGCATTATGCCCGATGTTTTTGTACCGGCGGATACCAGCAAATTCACCCCTCTTATCCAGGACCTGAGCCAGCAGCAATTATTTACCGCTTACGTTGTTGACCGCCAGCAGCAATTACTTAAAAAATATCCGACTGAAGCTGAGTTTTTAACTCAATATGCTGTTAGTAATGACGAGGTAGATAAATTTATACTGTATGCCTCGCAAACCATTAAAGAAATGGATTCGCACGAAGTACAGATCTCAAGGGAGCCTATTAAAACGATCCTCAAAGCCCAGGCGGCCCGCTTTAAATGGGGTGATAACGCCTACTTTAAAGTGATCAACACCGATGATGTGACCTTTAAAAAAGGCTTGGAGCAGTAAGGAGGCTAAACAAAAGATGTCATTTCGAGTGAGTCCGTGAGGGGCATGAGCGCCGGGGCGAAAGAGAAATCTTATACATTATGCTTGTATGGCTGTGCCTGCGTATAAGATTTCTCCTCACTGGCGTAGCGCGATCCCCGCGCTTGTCTCGTCGAAATGACAGTAGTTTTTACGCTCTACGTATCCTAATTCTTTTCCGCCAGGAAAATCTCATTAATCAATTCCAAATTTGCCATAACACCTGCCATTGTGCCGCTATTAACCGCATTGGCTATGGAGCGAATGCCCGAAGCGCTGTCGCCGGCGGCGTAAACGCCGGGTACCGTTGTTTTTTGCTGTGCATCAACCTGGATGTGGCCCTGATCGGTAAATGAGCAGCCTAATTGTAATGCAATATCACTGTGTTGCACAAATGGGAGCCTCGCATATAATGCTTTAAGTTTTATTTCGGAGCCGTTTTGCAAATGGATGGTAGTTATCTGGCCGTCATGATGATCAAACGCTGCTATTTCCCCCTCAATAATTTGTATATTATTATGACTGATAATGGATTGCTGACCTTCGTTTAAAGTTGATTTTCCGTTAGTGAACAGGATGAGATCTTTGGTCCAGTTTGAAATAAGTTTAGCCAGCTCAAAAGCCATTTCGCCATTAGCAAATATGCCTGTAGGCTGATAGCCGTATTCATAACCATGGCAATAGGGGCAATGAATAATCGATATTCCCCAGCATTCGGCAAAGCCGGGAATGTCAGGCATTTGATCTTTAATACCGGCAGCAAGGATAATTTTCTTTGCGCTGAATGTTTCACCGGATATTGTACTAACCTCAAAGCCCTTAGTTATTGGTGTACATTGAGTGGCCTCGCTATGGAGCAGCGTGATAGTTGGGTATTTTAAAGTTTGTTCACGGGCAATAGTCAAAATCTCGTGCGGGGTTTGACCATCGCGGGTAAAAAAGTTGTGTGAGTGTGGCGTTTGGCGGTTGCAGGGCATGCCACTATCAATAATTAATACTTTACGCATGGCACGGCCCAAAGCCATGCCTGCAGATAAACCGGCGCTGCTGCCGCCGATAATGATCACATCAAAATCCTTCATATGATATTGCGGTTAATTATGGATAAAGGTAAATGACAAAAACACAAAATGCAACCATGTTGCATTTTGTGTTTTTAAACTGACAAAGTAGAATGGCCGGCTGGCTAAAGAAATGCCAATTGCGCCGGTATTTTATTTTTTATTGGTTTTGTTCAGTGTTAATAATCCGTTGAAATAGGATAATAGTTTTCGGTTATCATCCTGAATGTAGGCCACCGGATAATCGTAATTCATAAAAGTAACCTTCCATACTTTGGCAAAATGAGGCTGATCAGGCGTATCCGGCGTTAGGTTGTAATACCCGAACTCCGCATTAAGGCATGATGATTCATTAACGCGGTTATCAATGGTATAGCCATCTTTTTTAAAAGCATCAATAAAAATTTTACGTATTTGGAGCAGCGGAGCCGTTGCTGTAGTATTTAGGCTAAGTGTGCCATAGCGCCGGCCAATGGTAGTTGAAAAAACCTCGTTCCTAAAATGATAGCCTATTCCCGAATTAAAGATGGGTAAACCTTTGCTTTCTTCATAGGCTATAACATGCTGGTAGATATTAAGCGGACCATTATTGCTTATGCTATCGTTTAAAATAACTCTATATATTACCAGGCCGTTAACCGGGATATTATTTTTTTGCAGGAGCGTAATAGCTGTTGCCAGTTCAACTCTATTGCTGTCGCTATAATCACGTTTAACGCGACTGATGCAGCCATTATCTTCTCCGCCGGTAGATGATAGCTCGCCTTTTTTGCATGCAGTAAAAGCGGCCAGTACTATTAGTACTAAACAGTAAAACTTTTTCATGAAGTGTAAAGTATTGAGGTTTAGCAGTATTACGGAGAGGGGGATGGAAACGTAACAACCAGGGGGTAAAAAACGTCATTGCGAGGGACGAAGCAATCGCGGACTATGCAGGGCGTACCTTCGAATAGGGGATTGCTTCGTTCCTCGCAATGACGCGGTGGTGAACCTTTGAAAGTCTGGATTTGATAGATCAAATTCAAGGTAATCCTCAAATCCTAAAAATCAAGGTTCTTATTTCTGCCTGAACCATACCTGCACCGGCGCGCCCGAAAAATCAAAGTTTTCCCTTAGTTTATTTTCGATAAACCGATAGTAAGGCTCCTTTACATATTGCGGCAAATTGCAGAAAAACGCAAACATTGGCGAAGTGCCGGCAATTTGGGTAATGTATTTTATTTTAACGTATTTACCTTTAATTGATGGTGGCGGGTAGTTTTCGATAATTGGCAGCATTACCTCGTTTAGTTTTGAAGTAGGGATCTTACGGGCGCGGTTCTGGTAAACCTGGTTGGCTACATCGATCACCTTTAATACCCTTTGCTTTTCGGTAACTGAGGTAAATACAATAGGCACATCGGTAAAGGGGGCTATCTTATCGCGGATCTGCTCTTCAAAAACCTTGATGGTTTTGCTGTTCTTCTCAATCAAATCCCATTTATTCACCACAATTACTACGCCTTTTTTGTTCTTTTCGGCCAGGTGAAAGATATTGATGTCCTGCGATTCAAAGCCTTCAACCGCATCAATCATCAGGATAATTACATCGGCTTCTTCCAGTGCTTTGATGGTACGCATTACCGAGTAAAACTCAATGTTTTCCTTAACCTTGGTTTTTTTACGCATCCCGGCTGTATCTATCAGCATAAAATCATGACCATACTGGTTATAATGGATATGGATAGAGTCGCGGGTGGTACCGGCAATAGGGGTAACTATGTTACGGTCTTTACCGATAAGTGCGTTAATGATAGATGATTTACCCACGTTGGGGCGACCGACAATAGCATATTTAGGGCGGGTGTTTTCTTCCAGTACTTCGTCTTCAAAGTGTTTTACCACTTCGTCGAGCAATTCGCCGGTACCTGAGCCGGTCATTGATGAAATGCTGTAGATTTCGCCAAGGCCGAAGCTGTAAAACACCATAGCATCGGCAACCTGGTTGTTATTGTCCAGCTTGTTTACTACCACAAAAACAGGTTTATTGCTTTTGCGCAGGCGGTTGGCAATCTCATCATCCAAATCTGTGATGCCGGTTGTAACATCAACAACAAAAAGGATTACCGAAGCTTCTTCAATGGCAATGTCAACCTGCTCACGGATGGCGGTTTCAAAAACATCGTCTGAATTGGCTACATAGCCGCCTGTATCAATAACGGTAAAATTGTGGTTAAGCCACTCGGCAACGCCGTAATGCCTGTCGCGCGTGACACCGCTAAAGTCATCAACAATGGCCTTGCGACTTTCGGTTAAACGGTTATATAATGTTGATTTGCCTACGTTGGGCCTGCCCACAATGGCTACTATGTTACTCATGCTTTTTTATTAAGAGTCAGGATGCAAGAAATCAAGATTCAGGAATACAAATCTATCTAACTTAACAAATGCTTCTACGAAATTTTTAATTTTTATTAATGATAGATCAAGATGTTGGATTATCCTGCATCTTGATTCTAAAAGTCTTGGTTCTGTTCTTTCTATTCGTACCCGAATTGTTTGAGGTAATTCTTTTTGGTACGCCAGTCGAGGATCACTTTTACAAACATCTCCAGGAAAACTTTTTGCTGAAAAAAGTCTTCCATGGCGCGGCGGGCATAGGTGCCGGTAATTTTTAACATTTCGCCGCCTTTGCCTATGATGATGTTCTTTTGCGATTCGCGCTCAACAATAATTTCTGCGCTGATACGGTAAAGCTTTTCGCCCTCAATAAAGGCGGTTACAATAACCTCGGTGCTGTACGGAATTTCTTTTTGTATTGTTTAAACACCTGTTCGCGGATCATTTCTGAAGCGAAAAAGCGGTCGTTACGGTCGGTTAGCGCATCTTTTTCGTAATAAGCGGCATGCTCCGGCAGGTTTTCGATCACGAAATCCATAATGGCCTTAATGTTGTGCCCATGCAATGCCGATATCGCGAAGATGGCTTTAGGGTTTAATTTCTCCTGCCAAAATTCGACCTTCTTTTTTACGGTTTCTTCATCGCTTTGGTCAATTTTGTTGATGAGTACGGCAAGAGGCGCTGATGAACGTTCCAGTTTTTTAAGAACGTCTGCTTCGTCATATTCTTCATAAATGTCTGTAACCAGCAAAATAAGGTCGGCATCAACAATAGAACCGTCAACCTGGTGCATCATGCTTTCGTGCAGGGCGTAGTGCGGTTTGATAACACCAGGGGTGTCCGAAAACACGATCTGGTAGTTTTCGTCATTCACAATACCCAAAATGCGGTGGCGTGTAGTCTGCGCTTTAGGGGTGATGATGGACATTTTTTCGCCCACCAGCGCGTTCATAAGGGTTGATTTCCCTGCGTTGGGTTTACCTATTATACTTACAAAACCTGCCTGATGAGCCATAAAAAAATAATTAAAAATATATTTGGACTGCAAAGAAACGAATTATATCTTTGCAGTCCAATTAAAACGGAGTGCAAATTTGCATTTTGATAATTGGAAGCACCTTTCCGGGGTTATGGCCGGATCTCAAATATATAGCACAATACAGTGCGGGATGGAGCAGTTGGTAGCTCGTCGGGCTCATAACCCGAAGGTCGTAGGTTCGAGTCCTGCTCCCGCTACGAAGAAAATGAAAAGCCTCAAGTTGAAAAATTTGAGGCTTTTTGTTTGATGTTCTCTTAATAGAGATGTATTGATTATATTTAACGTTATTTATCTATTGATAACTGAAAAAGATATATTTATACAGGATGACACATGTTGAGAATATACCACATATTCTTAAAAACGGCATTACTCATCAATGGTCGGCCAATAGCAATAAAGATTACGTCCCTATTGGATCCGGAAGTTTAATATCAAAGAGGGAAAGTTTTATATTACCAAATGGCGAAGCACTTGGGCGTTACATCCCTTTTTACTTCGGTGCGCGGATGCCAATGCTATATGTAATTAAGCAAGGGGCCAATAGCATATATTATAACATGCGACCGGTATCTACAGAAGATATTGTTTATTGTATTACAAGTGTTGAGCAGATAAGGGTTCATAATTTGAGGTTTGTTTTTTCAAACGGGCATGCAGTAAGCGATCTGACTGATTTTTTTTACGAAGCAGATATAGATGATATTCTTAATATAATTGATCTTTCAGCAATAAACGCACAATATTGGGTTGATTACAATGATCTTGATTTGAAAAGAAGAAAAGAGGCCGAGTTTTTGGTCATAGACGATATACCTGCAAGTGCAATATTAGGGTTTGCAGTTTATAATAAAAATGCCAAACAAAAACTTTTGGCATTTGATATTAGTGAAAGTAAAATTGTTATCAAACCTGATTACTATTTTTAACAGATGATTACATACATTGAAGGGAATATATTAGAAAGTAGGGTTGACGCTTTGGTGAATACCGTAAACACTGTTGGAGTTATGGGGAAAGGATTGGCTCTTCAATTCAAAAAGGAATTTCCTCACAATTTTAAAATCTATCAACAGGCCTGCAAAAATAAAAGTTTTGATATTGGCAATCTAATAGTTACCGAAGAAGAATCGTTGTTGTATGGTAAGAAGATAATAATTGATTTGCCAACTAAAACAGACTGGCGTAAACCATCTGAATATAACTATATAGACACAGGCTTGAAACAGCTGGCATCTGTAATAAACGAAAGGCAGATTAAGTCGATAGCAATACCATCTTTAGGAACAGGGCACGGGGGCTTAGAATGGAATAAAGTTAAGGAATTGATAGAGTCAAACTTAAATGGAATAGAGAGTGATATTCAGGTCTACTTACCTAATGCTGTGATAAAAGAGGCTATGAAAGAGGAGCGCGCTAAATTGACACCTGCCCGGGCTATGTTATTAGCGGTCTTGTTCGACCTTGCTAAAAGCGGGGAATTTGTATCGGAGTTTGCTGCTGAAAAGGTTGCTTATTTTTTGCAGCGCTTTGGGGCAAAAAGCGAGTTTAAACTAACTTTTGAGCCAAATTTCTATGGCCCCTATTCGGGTAAAGTGAGACGTGTGCTTTACTATCTAAACGGAAATTATATCACAGGGTATAGCGCTATGGATAAAAAGCCATTTGAAGAGTTGGGTATTATGATGGACACGGAAGAGGATGTTCTGGCATATCTTAGCCAGGAATCAAACCTCGCTTTTCTTGATATTGTAAACAAAACCAAAAATTTTTTATCCGGGTTTTACTCTGCTTTTGGGTTGGAGCTATTGTCTACTATAGATTTTCTTTCTGTCAAGTTCAAGACCAAAAATTTGGATGAAATATTAAACCGTCTTCACGGTTGGAGCGATAGAAAACGGACACTTTTCTCCAATGAAAAATTTGTTGAACAGGCAATAGCGAAGCTTGAGGGGCATAATTTATAAGGCTTTAACATTTATTTAATTCCCTGCCTCTTTCAAATCTCCCTGGTGCCAGTAGATCATATACCGGGCATCATGTAATTTGTAAAAAGGGATCAGTTCCAAGCCTTTGAACTTAGCCGGACTGATCAGTTCGGGCGCAATGAAAGTTTGTGGTTTTCCGGCTACTGGTTTCAGGTATTTTTCAGGATCAGACTGGTTACTTACCAGTATAGGTGCCTTATTTAACGGATATGTTTTACCTCGGGGCTGCGGTAATTTTCAATGGCTGTTATTTTAACATCCATTTTACGTTTTGATGAAGCAAATGAAATAATAGTATCAGATTCAATCATCTTTTTTACATTTTGATTGCTATCCGTGGAAATTTTTACCTATCATTACAAAATGCATGTTGTAATTGGTTCCAAACTCCTCCTTGTAGCTTGTTTATCACTTATGAAGCCGGCAAAGCCTGCCGTACTTCACGCATCAAAAAAACATAAAGCAAATAAAACGGTAAAATTGCATAGCCATGCGAGGTTGAGGCATCATTATGCCGAAGTTGAGGCCAATTATGAAACCGGCGAAACCACACCCGACGAGCTGGTTGAATTTGCCCAAACCCTGAAAGGCGTTAGGTATCGGTATGGTTCAAGCAACCCGGAAAAAGGTTTTGATTGCTCAGGCTATGTTAATTATGTTTTTACTCATTTCGGCATCTCTATCCCCCGCAGTTCATCGGATTTTGCGCCGGTTAAGGGGATTGATATTAAAGACGCCAAATTTGGCGATCTGATTTTGTTTACCGGAACCCGCAGTCACAATTACCACAGTGCAGGGCATATTGGTATTGTGATATCACAACCTGGTGAACCATTGGTGTTTATCCATTCTACATCGGGTGATGAAAATGGCGTTACTGAAACCGCCATGAATGATCGTTACCAGCGCAGGTATATTAAAACCATCCGTGTGTTTAAGGAAGAGTCTCAACCACAGGAAGAGGACGAAGATGCCGTTCCTGATACGTTAGAAGAAGCCCGTTAATCTTAATGTAGAGACGCATCACATGCGTCTCCCGTTTGCAGGTTACAAAACATTTAAGCCCGCTCTGCGCATTGTGAGATGTGTAACCGCTATTGTGTTTTATTCGATTGATTATCAGTTACTTGATGGTTTGTTTCTGAATTCGTGTTAACCCTGTTAACCCCCATTCCCAATGATGATCTCTACGTTTCCCTGTTCTTAATAACTCCTGTTTACCAATCTCTGATCAATAAAAAGATAGCCCACAAACCCTGCAACCAGTGTTAATAATACCCATTTAAAGCTGATAATTGCATTTAAAAACATATCACCGCTTTCTGGGCTCATTACCGATAGCAACCCATAGGCCAAGGCCAAGCCCGATGCAAATATCCCAAGTGCCAACAAGTTAAAGCGCAGATCGTTTTTACGGTTGATTTGTTCCTGCAGTTTTCTCCTAACGTTAGCGGCAAAACTCATAGGCAGGCCTTCTTTTGGCTCGGTACCCAGTGCGGTAAATAAGTTTTGATAAGCAAGCAGGTCGTTCTTATCTTCTTCCGAAAGTGTTTTGTTATCGGGAACTAAACCGTTGTTCAATAGTTCCTGTAATTCGTCGTCATCCAGCTCTTTCATATATTTTCTTTCTTAAGGTCTTTTTCAATTTTCTCTTTCAATAATTTCCGCGCCCTGAAAAGATGGCTTTTCACTGTTCCTTCCGGGATGCCCGTGATCTCTTCGATCTCAGCACATGAAAACTCATTTAGGTGGTACAGCGTTAACACTGTTTTATATTGATGCGGCATTTGCTCAATAAGCAGGTTAACATAAGCTGCGGTATTTTTTTATCAGTTCCTGTTCGGGGTTTTTATCTGTAAAATGATGATTATCAATATTTTCTGGATATTCGGCAGGGGGATTGTTCTTGTTCTTTTTAAAATAGTTTACAGCGGTTAAGTAGGCTATACGTGCTATCCAGGTTGATAGTTTCGACTGAAACTCAAACCGGTGCAGGTTTTGGTGAATCTTAATGAAAACTTCCTGGCATATATCCTCCTTGTTTTGCTGGTCTTGCACCAGCCGGTTTATCACAAAGAAAACCAGCTTTTCGTACTGCTTTACCAGCAGTTCAAAAGCCCGGAGATCTTTATTTAATATTCTGGATACAACCTCGTGTTCATTAAACATATTACAGTAGTCAATATATAAGGTTTAGCGGTTGCAAAAAAAGAATAAAAAAATATTTTAAAATAATTGCAACCGCGGTACAGCATGTGTTGACTACTGTAGCAAATGCTTAAACAAACAAGATCATGAAACAGTTAATGCCATTCATCGTAATCATTGTATTCTTTATACTGATAGCCATATTCATACTTGCCCTTTATAATTACATGCTGAAAAAACGCATTATTAAATCGGGGCCGCTGGATGAGAACAGCGTGAAATTTCTGGCCCAGTTAAACTCAGGCAACGAGGCCTTAAAATGGGGGCTCATCCTCCTTTGCGCCGGTATAGGTTTTATAGTAATGCAATTCATCCCCTACAGTGCCGAAGATTCGCCCGTTCCTTACGGAGTTGAAATGATCTTTATCTCAGCCGGCTTTCTAATCTATTACCTGCTGCTTCGCCGCCGTAAGGATTAAATAATTAGCCTGTGTTAATCACTTATAACCTCAATAGTTATAGCCAAACCGCGGTGCAGGTAAAAGGAGATATTGCTGATTCGGTAACTAAAGCGCCTTTGCCATTGATAACCGTACGACTAAAGAATGCTGCCAATGAAACCATTATGGTTGCTGTTACTAAAGACGATGGCTCCTTCAGTTTTGCTTCGGTACAACCGTCAAACTATTCGCTGTCTATTAACGCTATTGGCTACAGTTCAAAAACAATACCCCTCGATCTTACACATCAGCAGCAAACACTGGTGCTAAAACCGGTTTATCTAAGTGATGTAATGACCAATCTGAAAGAGGTTGCCATAACCGCCGAAAGACCGATTATCAGGCAAAAGGCCGACAGAATAATTTACGACCTGAAGGCGGATCCTGAAAGTAAGGGAAATAATGTACTAAGCATGATGAGGAAAATTCCTTACCTGTCATTAGATGGGGATGATAATTTACTGCTCAAAGGAAATTCAAGCTTTAAAGTGCTTATTAACGGTAAGCCCTCCGGCAGCTTGGAAAGCAACCTTAAAGCCGTTTTAAAAAGCATCCCGGCATCAACCATTGAGCGGATTGAGGTGATCACCACACCGCCATCAAAATATGATGCCGAAGGTTTGGCGGGCATCATTAACATCATCACCAGCAAAAAAGTCAACGATGGTATCAATGGTTCTGTAAATATCAATGAAAGCTTGCCTACAGGTGGCCCCGGCATTGGAGGTTCTGTTACGGCTAAAAAAGGCAAGTTCGGTGTTTCTGCTTTTGGCGGTGGCAGCATCAACAATTCGCCGCAAACCTATAATATCAACAAGCGTGTTGATACTGCCGGTACAACACTGGCGCAAACAGGTTATCAACGTTCAAATAATAAAACCGCTTATTTCGGCACCGAATTAAGCCTGCAGATAGATACACTGAATTTATTAACCGCCCAGTTCAATTATAACGGCAGCCGTGCAACCGATCATAACGGGCAGTCGTCCCTGCTAACCGGCGATAGTAAGCCTGAGCAATACCGTTTTCAAAACAATAATAAGGCCACCAGCTATGGCATTGATGCAGGTATCAATTATGAATTGGGCTTTAAAGGAGTTAAAAACAGGCTACTTACATTCTCATACGTGTACAGCAGCAACACAAATAACAAAAATGGCGACGTTCAATTTTTTGACAGGGTAAATTTCCCGGGCCCCAATTTTCAACAAAGCGATAAACAAAAATTTAAAGAACACACTGTACAAGTTGATTTTGTTACCCCAGTAAATAAAATGACCATTGATGCCGGCATTAAAGCTATATTCAGGAATAACAGCAGCGATTTTAGCTATAGCTCATTAAATGAAACAACTGGTTTATATGAGCATGATGCAGCGCAGTCAAACGCGTTTACCAATACCCAAAATGTATTTAGCGCTTATAACTCCTATCAATTGGCTTTAAACAGTTGGAACATCAATGCCGGTGTGCGGGTTGAGGAAACCGTGATCCGGGCTGATTTCATGAGTACGGCATCTGTGGCCGATCAAAACTATTTTAACATTGTTCCTTCTGTTTCGGTAAGTAAAAGATTTAAAGACGAAAGCAGTATCAACTTCGGTTTTTCGCAAAGGATCAGGAGGCCGGGAATCAACAGGCTTAACCCTTATGTTGACCGCTCAAACCCTAATTATGAAGTTACCGGTAACCCAAACCTGAGACCTGTTTTATTGAACGATATCCAGCTTGGGTATGGCAGCAATAAAAAATTATCAGTAAACATCGGGCTCGACTATTCGTTCATGAACAATCTCGATTTGCAGGTAGTTAATTTTGACCGGGCTACCCAGGTTACACAAGTTACCTATGCTAATACAGGCAAGGCCAGCAGTGCGGGCGTTAATTTTAACCTTAGTTACCCTGTGACTAAAATTTACAACGTAAGCCTCAATGGTAATATGATGTACTTGTGGCTGCAAGGCCAGGCCGACGGAAAAGTAGTGAATAATAACCTGCTGATGTATGGGGCCACGCTATCAAACGTAGTACGCCTGAACCATGGCTGGGCCCTGAATGCCGATTTGGGTATAAATAGCCGCAACCCTACGGGTTTACAGGGGTACACCAACGGCTTTTTTTACAGCGCGTTCAATTTCAACAAGGATATTGTAAAAAATAAGTTCAGTATCTCTGGGGGGATCAAAAATCCATTTACCAAATACCGTAACAGTGTAAGCAAAAAATTTGGTCCTCAGTTTAATCAAACCTACCAAAGCATGAACTATTACAGGTCATTCAGCATCAGCCTGAACTACAATTTTGGAGGCTTAAAAGACAGGATCAATAAAAACAAAACAGGGATTGAAAATAATGATGTGGCTAATTGATGATAGCGTATCTGATTATTGCAAAGGCCTCAACAATTTTAGTTAAGGCCTTTGTACGTTGATCGAAGCATTTTTGAGGCAATGAATCTAAGAAAAACAGGTTTGGACAACCAAGGAAGATATGGTTAATTGTAATTTTTAAAAAAGGGCCCAGGCTCGTAAGTAGCTTTAAGCTAAGTGTGCCAGCCCGTCAGGAAACATTCCTTTGGCCACTACAACCATATCAAGCGCTTCGCGGATCAGTTTGATCTTGCCATTTTCGGCAACCACGCGCCCCATATAGGTTTGCGGATAAACCCGACCGGTTGAATTGACTATAGCGTCCACATCATATTCGCCAAAGGCCTGATCAGGTGTATCAATATGGATCCTGATGTTTTGAAATTTGAAGTTGCCGAATGTTTTAGGTAGGTTTTTAAGGAAATTATATATTACGTCCCGGCCTTTCCATTGCCAGGGTAAACCTAAACTTGCAAGGTAGGGAAGCTCGAACACTGCGTCGTCGGCAAAAAGTTCAATAGCTGTATCGGGGTTATTGACATGCTCAAGATAGCTGAGCAATAATTCTTTAGCGGTTTTCATTTCTTTGAAATTTTATGATCCTGTCCGTTCATCGGTCAGGGTATCACAAAGGTGCAAAGTACCCAACCGCCACACATTGATTTATAGTAAGAAAGAAATTGACTTATATCAACCAAATTAAAAGGTTAGATTATAGTGTGTTAAGAAATTGTTGACCACATGAGCCAATTTGTGACAAACAGATGTGATAACTTATTGTACATTTGCACTATCAAAACAGTGCGGGATGGAGCAGTTGGTAGCTCGTCGGGCTCATAACCCGAAGGTCATAGGTTCGAGTCCTGTTCCCGCTACCAGAAAAAGTCAAAAGCCTCAAGTCGAAAGATTTGAGGCTTTTGTTTTTGTCCTATACGCAATCTCGTGGCATGTCCGTTCGTGCGACTTTAAACATTAGTCAGCATAATGTTTTGTGAATAATGGCAATATTTTAATATTTGTGTAATCTGTTAAAATAGAATGCTTTATCATTTAAATAAACCAGTTATGAAATTAAGACTAATTTTATCATTTATCCTTTTAGCCACTTGCTTTACTGCGTTTAGTCAGGAAAAGAAGAACGAAGCTATTGTTGAAAAGGGCTTAGTTAAAATATCAGTCATGTATCCTTATGCTGAAGGTAAAACCTTTAATATGGAATATTATGAAACGAAGCACATGCCGATGGTGGCGCAGCTTTTAGGATCAAATTTGGTTAAATACAGCATTGAAAAAGGGATTGCAAGTGGTATCCCTAACCAACCGCTGCCTTTTATGGCAGTCGGCACTTTTTATGTAAAAAGCCTAAGCGACTATCAAGCCGCTATAGCGCCCAAAAGAGACGCCATCCGTGCGGATTTTGCAAATTATACTAATGTCAGTCCTGTTATTTTGGTAAGTGAGGTGGTGAAGTAAAACGTAATATTTTCATAAAGTGGCGACCAATTCAACGCCTCAACAAATTTTTAAATGTTAGCAGGTAACGTTTGTATGAGAGTTAATACTGCCAAACTAAATAACTATAGTTATGGGATATATCCGGATATGCTGCTTAGCCATGTTTATTATAGGGGTGTTTTTAATAACAATGTATACAGGGGACCGCCGAATACATCCGGTTACAACTAATAAAATACCTCCCGCTGCCGCTATGGTCATTGTTGCAGTAGTTATAGGGCGGAGAAGATAGTTTTTTATTAGTTACTAAACCGGCGTTTACTACCTGCAAATAATGGAAAGCAATAAAATACCGCTAACACTTAATTATCTGGGCGAAAGTCACCGGTTACAAATTGTTCATGGGCAGTATCATAGTTTGATGTCGCTCATAGCAGATTATTTGGCAATCCCGGGATTTGGATTATGTTGCGGAATGGGTAGTTGCGGCACTTGCGTGGTACAAATAGCCTCGCCATATTCACAGGTTAAAAGGAATGTTATGGCATGTGGTATACTGGTGAATGATGAATTGGCTAATATGGTAATTTTAATACCTGATAAAATTTATTAGTATTGTCTATAGTCAGACTTGAATTGGTGTCATGCTGAGTGTTTAATCCGGGCCTCTGCGTGCGACCTTTTTACAGCCCCTCTTTGTCGGCTATGGAATTTGACAAATCTTTGTAAAAAACGGATTACAAAAAAGAGCTATCTTTAATTTTACCCCAAAAACCTGAATGAGCACAATTTTAAAAAACCGGATAACCTCTATTGACTTTCTCCGGGGTACTATCATGATTATTATGGCCCTTGATCATGTGAGGGATTATTTATACTCCGGGTCATTTTTTTATGATCCGCTTGACCTTACAAAAACAAGCGGCATATTATTTTTCACCCGGTGGATCACTCATTTTTGCGCTCCTATATTTATGCTGCTTGCCGGAACATCGGCATACCTCATCGGGCAAAAGAAAACTAAAAAAGAGTTATCCATATTCCTGGTAAAACGGGGATTGTGGCTCATATTTCTCGAAATGTTCGTAGTTAACTTCGGCTGGAACTTCAATATCACATTTCCCATGTTTTTCTTTATTACTATATGGGCGCTGGGCTTAAGCATGATCATACTGGCGGCATTGATCCATCTGCCTATAAAATTGGTCCTGGGCATTAGCGTTATAATCATATTGGGGCATAATCTTTTAGACGGCGTTCATGTGCCGGGCAGCACTTTGCCGGCTTTTGGCTGGTCGCTGCTTCATGACCAGCAGTTTTTTACCTGGCATAAGGAAATTTTATTGGTAGGGTATCCCATTGTACCCTTAATGGCGGTTATGTCTTTAGGTTATTGTTTAGGCGCATGGTACGCGGCGGGCTATGAAGTTAGCAAAAGGCAAAGAAACTTATGGATAGCCGGCGCCACCTGTATTGTTTTGTTTATTGTATTACGTTATACTAACCTCTATGGAGATCCGGTGAAATGGAACGTACAGAAAAATACATTATTTACCATCCTGTCATTTATTAAGGTAAATAAATATCCGCCATCGTTGTTGTACCTGCTGTTGACGCTGGGTGCGGCCTTTCTGTTCCTGTCATTTACCGAAAAATCAAAAGGAGCTGTTGTAAAAGTAGTTTCGGTATACGGCAGGGTGCCCATGTTTTATTACCTTATTCATATTTATATAATACACCTGATAGCAATTATCGCATCAGCGCTTACGCCCGGGCAGGACTGGACGATCTGGTTCCTGAAACAACCTATCTGGTTTACAACAAACCTGAAGGGCTACGGGTTTTCATTGCCTGTTGCGTATCTTGTTTGGATTGGAATAGTAATGGCCTTATATCCTTTATGCAAGCGCTATGATGATTACAAACAGGCCAACAAAGGAAAATGGTGGTTGAGTTATTTATAAAAAGTAAAAAATGGAAGCTATAAATGAAATTTCAGAACCAACAGGAAAACATACCCGCACAGCATGGATACCGGCTTTTGGCAGCGGGTTGTTATCAGTTTTAATAGTTTTTATGTTATCGATATTTTCGCCACATAGTGCCGCCGCCCAGGATAAAAACAATGTGGTACGCATAGCCAAACTTGTAATTGATTCTGCTCAATTGCAGAATTATATGGCTGCATTGAAAGAGCATGCCGAAACCGCCGTACGCGTTGAGCCGGGAGTTTTAACCCTATACGCAGTAGCCGAAAAGAATAACCCTACCCACATAACAGTTTTTGAAATTTATGCCGATGCCGCCGCATACCAGGCCCATTTGCAAACGGCTCATTTTAAAAAATACAAAAGCACCACAAAAGATATGGTTAAATCGCTTGAGCTTGTGGAAACCACGCCAATAGTGCTGGCCGCTAAGCCGCGATTGTAGCTGCGGGCATGCCAACATTCTTACCTTAAGCCTTATGGCCTTTTTTCCAATAAAGATGAGATCATCATTTCTAACGAATGGACGTTATTTTCGTCAATGCTGAAGTTGCGGAACATGATTTTTCCGTTTTGGTCAATCAAAAAATTTTCGGGTTCGCCGGTAACGCCGTAAGCTTTTGAAGCAAAATCCTGCGTGCCGCGTAAAGGGATAAATGAGAATTTAGTATTTGCCATAAATGGCAATACATAGGCATCCTGCTCGGGCAATACATTGATCCCTATGTATTCTACGTTTTTGCCTTTAAATTTGTCTATAGCTTTTTGAAAATGCGGAAATTCTCGTCGGCATGGCCCGCAGCCAGGGAACCAAAAGGTCAGCAAAACCACCTTCCCCTTAAGGTCTTTTAAACCAAGCTTTCCTTTACCGCTATAAAGACCAAGTTCAAATGGATATGCGTTAACAGCGGCCCCGGCCCGGATATTTTGGATATCCTGTTGTACTTCATCGTTGGTTTTGCCCAATTTTTCCCCATATCTTTTTGTTATAGCCATAGTGCTTTCAATTGGCATTTTTGCAAGTTTTTTAACCAACGTATCGTAGGCTCCTTTAACATCTCCTGTTTTTTCCTGCAAAGAAGCCTGTTCCTGCGAATAAAAATCACTGATATCAGGATACCTTGGCGGTTTTACCTGTGCAAGCAACGTTGCCGCACCTCTATAATCCTGGTTTGCAGCCAACTTTCGCTCGGCAATAACATTTTCCGTAAAAAGTCTTAAAGGTTTCCAGTTTTGATAGTTTCCAATTTCGGTAGCTAATGAAAGGGCTTTTTCCGGATCGGTGATTATATAGACACCCCATAAACTTTGCATGCCTGCATTTGACCATTCGGATTTTTTCGGTGGATATAGTGAATGCAGCTGCTCAAAGTACCCGATCTTATCCGCAGTGTCAACCGCCCTTTCAGCAAGCCAGTACAAACCCTGGGCGCCACGCTCATTACCAGGAAAGCGCTTCACAATATCAAGTACTTTCTGTTTGTATAGATTTGGGTCGTGTTTTTTAAGTGTTTCGGCATAATAATAGGCATAACTGGCATCGGTAGTATCGGCGATACTTGCCTTTTTCATATATTCTGACGCCTGGGTGTCGTGCCCCCATCTATCAGCATCAAAAGCGAGCATATACCATACCTTGGCTATGTTAGGAGCTATTTCTGTAACTTTCAGTAAGTACTTTTTTGCTTGCGGCATTTCTCGGTTATAGAAAGCCTCGCCTATGGCAAGGGGAATATTTGCTTTTTGCGGATATTGTTTCATCCACTTGTCGTATTGGATAATAAGCGCAGGATTATATATACCCGCTTTCCCGATGTATGCATCATGTGCTTTAAGGCTATCCGGAGTTGCTTCTACAGCCTCCTGAAACTTTTTTATTTCCAAAGCTTTTACGCGGGCTGCGGAGTCGGCACTTTTGGAAATCTTTTTTTGCGCGCAAGCGGGATCAATTGCGCTTAAGATAAATAAGAGGATGACGCTTAGCGGATATTTTAGCATATTTTTCATGATAAAGGTTGGTTTATATTAAGGGATATAATATTTCCTGACTTATAACGGGAGTACAAGCAATTTATTTTTATGTATTTGTCGCAAATTTAAGCTATTCAGCAGCAGCGGTTTTGACTTGCCAACAAATTAAAGCATCTTTATACCCATGGTGCTATGCCCCTGTTTGCAGTGCGTGCTATCAACCCCAAAACAACCAATTTTATTTTTCCTGCTGATGAGTAAAAACCCTACGTACCTTGAATCAAAAGGCCATTATCAAATTCTTGACGGATTGCGCGGTGTGGCATCCCTTTTTGTAGTGGCTTTTCATGTTTTTGAAACCTATGCTGATGGTAACCGCTTTAAGCAAATCATAAATCACGGATACCTGGCAGTCGATTTCTTTTTTGTGCTCTCGGGTTTCGTAGTTGCCTACGCCTATGACGACCGCTGGGGCAAAATGACCCAATGGGATTTTTACAAACGCCGCCTTATTCGCCTGCAACCAATGGTTATTGTCGGATCAATTATTGGTGCGCTGTTCTTCTATTCGCAAAGCGGCACAGCCTTTCCGCTTATTCATGATACGCCGGTTTGGAAAATGCTATTGGTAATGTTGGTTGGTTGTACGCTGATACCCATACTGCCGTCTATGGATATCCGCGGCTGGCAGGAAATGCACCCCTTAAATGGGCCGGCCTGGTCACTGTTTTTTGAATATATCGCTAATATCCTGTACGCGCTGGTGATCCGCAAGTTCTCCAAAACCTTGCTGGCCATATTGGTTTTTGCATCGGCCTGCCTTCTGATTCATTATACCGTGATGGGGCCGCAGGGCGATGTCATCGGCGGCTGGTCGGTTGATAAAACACAGCTCTATATTGGGTTCACGCGGTTGCTGTATCCGTTTTTTGCTGGCATGTTGTTGTGTCGCATGGGTAAACTCATTCATGTTAAAGGCGCGTTTACGGTTTGTAGTATTTTGATCATTGCTGTTTTATGCGTGCCAAGAATAGGAGGGGCTGAACATTTATGGATGAATGGTTTGTATGAGTCCTTTTGTATTATTATCGTTTTTCCGTTAATTGTTGCTATCGGCGCCGGCGGGAGTTTAAAAAGTAAAAACTCGATCAGGATTTGCAAATTTATGGGGGATATTTCGTACCCGCTTTACATTACGCATTATCCTTTAATATATTTTCACGTAGCCTGGGTAACAAATAATAAGGTACCCATGGCACAGGGCCTGCTTGGCGGGCTGGGGATTTTTATAGTCAGTATAGCTATTGCCTACGGTTGCCTAAAATTGTATGATGAGCCTGTCAGAGATTGGTTAAAGAAACGTTTCCTGCTGAAAAAGGCATAATACTGATTGTATACATTAAACGCATCGACCCATCCGAACATCGCTGTGCTGGTAGGGGTTGTATCATAAATCAAATTGATCGCCCCTGGTGTGGTGTTACTTATGAATTAAAATTAGCCGATAATATTTATACAAAAAGGGGTTGACGTTTTTTCGAAAAAAACATTCAATTCTCTGATTGTTAGTTATATGTATGAATGTTAATCCTGAATTGTGTTAACCCTGTTAACCCCTCTTTTTGTTAACAGGGCAATCCAACCCAAAACTATATATCGCTTAAGTATCTGAATAAATTAAAGAAAAGCTGATCATGATTTATGATACAGCCTCTGTCTGTTTTTTTATTTTCCCTACTCGCTATGCTGCGAAGTTATAGAGAGGGTGGTCCGGCCGAGCGCCGACAAGGTGAGTCAATTATGCGCCTGGTATTATATATTTTAAATCCCGTTAAATAATATTAATTGCATAATAATATAGATAAAGCTTGAAAATATCGTTTATAAACCTCATCTTTAGGTTACTATAAACCATTTGAAAAAGATTGTTGCCTTAATATTGCTCAATATTTACCTGCTTAACATTGGCGGGCAGCTGGCTTTGCACCAATACCTGGTTTATAAATCGGACCGGTTTTTTAATGAACAGGTTGGGAAAGGCTTGTATAATGTAAATGACCTTACCGAAGTCACTATCCCGGTTAACTTACCTGCTATTCATGATTGGCGAACTTTTGAAAATATATCGGGGCATATTACATTTGGAAACGCCACCTACAATTACGTAAAAATGCGATTGACGAGGAATGCCCTTCACCTGATGTGCATTCCTAATTATAAAACTACCCGCTTTGCCGATAGCAATGTGCTTGATGCAAAAGGAATAAAGGGTACTCCTGTTTCTCCAAAAGAGCATGTGCCCTTTGGCAAAATGGTTTTAAAGGATAATGTAAGCCTTTCATTTGTGCAATTTGAATTTTACTGCCCTGTAACACCATTGCCTGAAAACGTTGTACAACCTGTGCAATCGTTAGTAAGTTTTCATCAGGATATTCCCGAACAACCACCCAAAGCAACCTGCTGATTTTCTCCATTTAGTCTATTTACCGACCTGCATTTGTTTTAATGCCCATGGTCGTGTTGTCCGAAATTTCTATTGACAATTTAATACCACATCTATCGCGGGTAAAAGCCATGGCATTTTATCCGCGAGGGTATATAAACATCCTATGATAAAGAAAAAGTTACCGCCGCGCTTGTGCTGCTGTGCGGCTTCACCATAATAGCATCATGCCAAAACTCATCTAATGAGGAGATGGCCCAGGTGCTGAAGCAGATAAATAAAAAGAATAACACCATTTCAAACCCGTTTAACCCCGAAATGAAGCTGGCTTATTGCGATTCGCTGCTTAACATTAAACGGCTTGCCAAAAGCCAGGAAATTTTATTTTCAAAGGCCTCGCTGTTGTTAAAGGCCGGGCAGGAGCAGCAATCTGTAAACGTTTATAAGTACTTGATGGATAATATCGACTTTATGTCGACCGATGAGATGCTGTCCGAACAGGCCATAGCTTATATGCGTTTGGGTGAACGGAGCAATTGTATGCTTAACCATACCGGCTCATCATGTATCTTCCCAATTAAAGATGATGGGGTGCACAAGATCCAAACAGGTTCAAGAAAAGCAATTGAAGTGTATAAAGCATTGTTAAAGCTTCGCCCGGATGATTATGAGTCGCGCTGGTTGATTAATATAGCCTATATGACGCTTGGCGAGTATCCTCAAAAAGTGCCTAAGAATGCCCTGATCCCGGGCCTTAATGCCGACCCGGATACTGCATCACAGGTTAAATCCTTTGTTGATGTGGCCGGTAGCCTTGGCCTTAACATCAACGGCCGGGCAGGCGGGGTCATTGTTGATGATTTTAATAACGATGGTTATCTTGATATCATGACATCGGGCTGGGACCTGAGCGATCCGATGCATTACTTTCAAAATAACCAGGACGGCACGTTTAGTGACCGAACCGAAGCCGCCGGTTTAAAAGGGATTACCGGGGGCTGAATATCCAGCAAACAGATTATAACAATGATGGTAAACTGGATGTTTTTGTTTTACGTGGTGCATGGCTCACCAAGGGCTTCGGCAACCAACCAAGTTCCTTATTGCGCAACAATGGCGATGGGACTTTTACTGATGTAACCGCCATAAGTGGTTTATTTATGCTTCACCCTACTCAAACCGCAACCTGGGCCGATTTTAATAACGATGGCTGGCTGGACGTGTTTGTGGGTAACGAAAATTCGGAGTCGATGTACTACGCCGATGAATCAACCTGCCAGTTATACATGAATAACCGTAATGGCACATTCAGCAACGTAACCACGGCTGCCCATTGCGGCATCAAAGCTTTTGTAAAAGGGGTAACGTCTGCCGATTATGATAACGACGGCTTTGCCGACATATTTATCTCAACCATGGACGGGCGCAAATACCTGCTTAGAAATAAAGGCAAAACCGAAGCCGGGGTTGATTTTGAAGATGTGACCGTGCAATCGGGCCTTGACCAGATCAAGCAACGGACTTTTACTACCTGGTTTTATGATTATAATAATGATGGCTGGCCCGATTTAATGGTTGCCAACTATCACTTTGATCGTACTTTGGGGTATTACAGTGCCGCTGCTGCCCTGGGCAAAGCCATGCCGGAAGCCGGCAACATCTATCTATACAAAAACAATCATAACGGCACTTTTACTAACGTAACCAAAGAAGCAGGCTTGGATAAGGTAGTTTACAGCATGGGCGCTAACTTTGGCGATATTGATAATGATGGCTATCCTGATATGTATTTTGGTACAGGGAACCCCGATTTCAAATCGCTGGTGCCTAACAAATTTTTCAGGAACATCGGCGGGAAAAGATTTGCCGATATTACTTCGTCATCACGTATGGGTAATTTGCAAAAAGGCCATGGTGTTGCATTTGCCGATTTGCGGAACAACGGCCACCAGGATATTTTTGCTCAAATGGGCGGGGCTTATATTGGTGACTCATATACCAGTTCACTATACATGAACCCCGGTGTAAGTAATAATAACTGGATTAGCCTGAAATTGAACGGCATAAAAGCCAATAATGCAGCCATTGGGAGCCATATTAAACTCACTTTTACCGAAAATGGGGTTAAACGTTCTGTTTATAAAGATGTTAACTCGGGCGGGAGCTTTGGGTCATCGCCATTGCAGCAGGAGATAGGCGTTGGCCAGGCCAGGATAATTGATGAAATTGAGATCAAGTGGGCAGGAAGCGGCGCTGTGCAGCACTTTAAAAATGTTGCCCCTAACCAGTTTTTAAACATTACCGAGGGTAATGCACAATACAAAACCCTCCAATTAACAAAATTGATTTTCCGCAGTAAAAACATGCCGGGTTGTATGCCGATGCAAATGGCAGCCAAAACAAATTAAATTATGTTTCTGTAATAGAAAATATTAGCTCTGGTTTTATACCAAAATAGTTACATTTATATCAACAACAATTAAAATAAATCTTAACCATGAGAAAACTCTTATTACTATGCTGCATGTTCATTGGATTGGCTGTAGCAGGCAACGCGCAAACCAAGCCCGGTGCCAAACCTGTTGAAAAATCAAAAGACCTGCAAAAGCAATTAAAGCTCACTGATAAACAAACCGAAAAAATTGCGGTGATATACCAGGAATCATCCGATAAGTTTGAAAAGATCAAAGCCGCTGATAAAGGTGATAATACGAAAATGATGGTTGATATTAAGCCATTACGGGAAGCTACCATCTCAAAGATCAAAGCTGTTTTAACTAAAGAACAGACAGTAAAATATGATAAACTTTTAAAAGGTACCAAAGCAGCAGCCGGCAGTGGCTGGGGTGATGGCTGGAGCGCTACAAGCGGTCAATAACCAGTTTCAGTAGTAACAAAATAACAGGCCGCTTTTCTTGTGATTAGAGCGGCCTGTTTATTTATAAAATTTGTTTAACCGGCAGATAGTTCATATCGTACCTTAACTGATTCCTAATCCAGGATCTCTATAGGCCGGTTAAGTACTTCTTGCAGCGGGATCTTTTGAATACGCTTATCTTTTTTGATATAATTTAAACTAACCGGGAGAAGTATTGGCCCGGCGGTAACCGACCATCCCGGCGGATCGCCGCCTTCTGTTAGTCTTAAAAAACCGTTGCTGATGTAAAGGGGCATGAGTAAGGCCTCTCCGGTATCCATCGGGCCAAGATCTATTTGCAGTGAATTAGAATGGAAAGATTTAGCTGCACGTTCCGGATCTGTAAATTTATTAATATCGGTAGGGTCAAACATTTCACTTACTTCATCAAGCTTTAAACGGTTGATGTCGAGCTTTACAGATTCTGCTTTGCCTTTTCCAACTTGTTTAATAATTAAGCAGGCTACTGCCGTACCCATTGGCTTCAGCTTTTTTTGCCTGTATAAAGTTGTAAACTGCTCCAGGTAGGTAGAAGAAATTCCATAGTCGGGGTGATAGCTTCCTGCAGTAATGAGATCATCTATTTCGTTCTTCATTACCGGGTAAACCAAAGGGCTATGATCTTTTTGGCCGGCAGCTATTTTCATCTTGTTGTATGAGGCTATGCTCATTTCGCCATAACCAATTTCAAATTTCGCGTTAGCGGTGTCCAGCTGTTTGGCAAGGCTGTCCAATTGTTGCCTTTTTATAGTATAGCGTTTTTGCCGGGCAATATAAAAATACAGGTTGCCAATGATCAAAATACAGCCAGCCACTATCAGGATAAGGGCGAGGCTGTTTTTAGGTTGTTTGACCGGTATTGGGTTTTCGTTATTTTCCATTCTTATGAATATCTGATCATTGTCGAACTATCCGCGCCCCTGTACACCTTCGGCCAGCCTCACCGGGCTCAGCATTTTTCGTATTGTTAATGATTTCCGGGCGGTATCTGCCGGTTCTGTATAGCGGATATTATCCGGCAGAAAAATTGTTTTCGATTCAATTTTCCATTGTCTGTTTTTATTAACAGGGTTTGGTTTATCATAGGTCACGAATAAGGGGATTAAAATTCCTTGCCCGGTTGAAAGCCTTGAAGGTAGTTTTATAATTTGTTTCATAGCGTTGCCTTTGGCCCTGATCTGGCTGTCATAATCATTTTTGCTTTGAGGGTCTTCAGTTACGGTAAGCGGCTGGTTAATATTGAGCTTGCTCATGTCAAGCTCAATGTCTGATGCATCGCCTTTGCCTTTGTTCTGGATCATCAGGCAGGTGATAAACAGGTCATAATTGTTAGCTGTGGTGTCGTTAAAAAGCTGATCGGTTTTCTGCAGGTTTTTATCCGAAATTTCATTGGTGAGTATGGGGTAATCAAGATAAAAGGCATCCTTTTTCCGCACAGCACTATCACCCCCGCCAGGGCATAAATATCATTGACCATGCTGATATAGGAAATTTCCAGGCTGGCCTTCAGATCAAGGTTAACCGGCGGTGGCGGGTCTCTCTTAATCAAATTATACCCGGTAGTTAGTAAACCTAAAATAACAGTGATAACGCCCAGTTTCAATTGCAGGCTTTTCCATATGCTGTCTTTATCGGCTGTTTTCTTTTTGGCCATGCTTCCCGGTTATTGATAGGGTTAGGAATGTCATGTATTTTTATTTACATGGTTGTTTCACAGGTGCTTGTAATATAAAATTAAGAATAATAATTAACAGCACAGATATTTTATGTCGTATTTCTTTTTCTTTAGTTAAACTCCTATCTTCACCTAAACTTAAATACTGTCATGAATAAAATTTTAATAACAAAGTTGTCTTTTGTTGCGATACTTCTGTTTTTCACCCCGGCCGTGCTATTGGCCAGCAAACATAACAAAATGACAAGAAATATAGACATCGCTGGTCTCATTGTTGATTCAAAAACCTTATTACCAATTGAAGCAGCTGGTATTTACGGGGCCGATGAAAAACTGCTTGGCAAAACGGATGTAAGGGGCTATTTTAAGATCTCACTTGGTTTTATGGCCGATGGGGAAATGAGGTTTAAGTTAAAGATTATTAAAAAAGGCTATAATAACATTATGCAAAGTGAGCATTGGGGCAATTTGCCGGGAGATACAAAAGCGCTGATGTATTTTGGGTTAGATAAAGGATCAGGATCAAACTCTTTTTCAAAAATGGTAAACAAGGCGATTGGCGATCTGGATTATCACAGTACGCTGGAACATTTTGATCAGATAAAAATCGCCCGAACATTTGATAATAAACTATCTGCAGCAAAAGCTGGCAATCAGGATGTGTTGGTTAAGGTTGATAATAAGTTTTATATGGTGGATGAAACAGGATGGATCGCGATATCTTCCGATAAGGACTCGATATCGATAAATAAAAAACAATTGGTAATTGCAGATCAATTAAACGGCACGATCAAAAGAAAAGATATTAAATGGATGACACCGCTCAATGCTAAAAATACTAAGTTCGCTGTTTATACTAGGTAAGCTATACAGAACTATCGTAGTCGATTTAACGAAACGGCCTTCGTGATTAACATAGAGGCCGTTTTAAAATGCTTCATTCAAGCCCAAAAAGAACCCCTTTGAACCATACCGACCAAAGGCATAGTCAAGACAAAGATTGGTACGGGTTGCTTTATTAAATAGTACCCGCAAACCGCCGCCATAACCCGGTTGCCATACCTGGAATATTTTGGTGCCCGATTCATCATTGGTTGTTTGCAGGTTGGCGAATGCCACGCCGCTTACAAATTTATTCCGCAGTATTGGGAAACGGTATTCTACTTCCGAGTAGTTGTATTGCGTACCCTTAAAATATTGTACTACATAACCCCTGCCGCTCCGGAAGCCCGGATCTTTGCCGGTGCCTGGCAGCTCGAGATAGGGGATGTTACCGCTGATAAGGTATGAGCCCCAGTTCCAGAAAGCAACAACATGTTCGGGGTTAGTTTCTGACAGGCTGAAATACTTTCTGAAATCGGTAGTGAACTGTACCGCATTTTTGGAGCTCCCCATCCAGCTTTGATTAATGCGGAAGCCGGCATCGACGTAAATCCCTCTGTAGGCCCGGTTTTGATTGTCGCGGGTGGTGTATTGCAGGTTAAAAAGCAAGCCGTTAGCAGCATAATGGTCGCGGGCAAATCCATGACGGTCGCTATAGATATTGTATGGGGTAAGATCAGTTGTTGATTTGGTATCCTCAATTTTTCGCCTGATATCAAAGGAAGCGCCCGCACCTAAAAATAACCCCTTATCAATTTCTTTGTATACCTTCTCGCGGATATTATAAAATTGCGAATGCAGCGCCCTGCCTTTACGCCCGGGGTTGGCCAGCACCTGGTCGGCTTCGCTGCCGCTTGATGCCTGGCCAATTCCCAAACCATAATCGGGCGATACCGTTTTGGCTGCAACCAAACTGCCCTGAAAATTCCATTTATTACCCGGTGCATATATGTTATGGTTGATATAAAAATAGATGATCCCCTTGGTGGTAATAGATGCCGATGTGGCAGCAACCGATAACAGGGTATTAGGATCGTTTCCTAATTTTTTACCTGCTACAGCCTTGATGCCAATTTGCGACCCGATGGTTGGATTAGATGCCACGTTGGGTATGATGGTAATTCCCGATGACTTTTTATTGGCGGCTGCAGCCGGTCGGCCGGGATGAAGTATGTTACGCACCAGGTCGCCAAAGTCATATTGTTTATATAAAGTATCAGTCGGTTTGGCCGCTTGTACTACTTTTTCTTTAATGCGCAATGAATCGGCTTTTACCGAATCGGCAGGTACAGGTACCTGGCCGAAAGCATGTACCGATATGCCTGTAAATAGTATGAATAAAACTGTTTTTAAAAGCAGGGCAGAGATTTTATGTGGTGGTTTGTGATGCACGCTAACGGATATAAATATTAAAAATTCAATTTACTGACTGTTTAATTGTGATAGGTGTTAGCTCATTTCTAAACCCCGAAATGTGCATAATGTTTGAACTTCAAATTTGTACGGGTGCTAAGGCGACGGATTTAGTTGCATTATTTTTTGTTTCGCTTAAATATTGCTACCTTAATATTCTCTTGTTATAAACCACAGAAAGTCGGCTTCGTCCTGCTAAAACTTAACCAATTATAATCATGAACGTACCTTACATTCGTTTTGTGGCCCTCATTGTTTTTATGTTTGTCGCCTTTTCAGGGGCTGCGCAAATCAATCAAGGCAGAGCAGACACTATTGATCGCAAATGGTGGAAGGAAGCCGTAGTTTACCAGGTTTATCCCCGAAGCTTTAAGGACAACGATGGAGACGGTATTGGTGACCTGAAAGGCATTATCTCCAAACTTGATTATATCAAAAGCCTCGGTGTTGATGTTGTTTGGCTTAACCCAATTTACAGCTCGCCTAATGACGATAATGGCTATGATGTAAGCGATTACCGCAACATCATGAAGGATTTTGGAACCATGGATGATTTTGATGCTTTGCTGAAAGGCATGCATTCCCGCGGTATAAAACTGGTGATGGATCTGGTAGTAAATCATAGCAGCGATGAACACGAATGGTTTAAGCAAAGCAGGAGCTCGCGCAACAATCCGTACCGGGAATATTATCACTGGTGGAACGCCGAAAAGGGCAAACCCGCTTATCGCTACAGTTTATTTGACGTAAATCATGATGCCTGGCGTTATGATTCGCTTACCAATGCCTATTACCTGCATTATTTTTCGCGCAAGCAGCCCGACCTTAACTGGGAAAATCCAAAACTCAGGAATGAAGTATACGGCATAATGAAGTTTTGGGCTGATAAGGGGATTGACGGCTTCAGGCTGGATGCTTTCCAGTTTGCCGCGAAGGATACCACATTCCCGGCCTTTCCGAAAGGGTTTGAAAAAACTTTACCCAATATTACGGCGTACAGGGCAATTTGCACGGATACCTGCAGGAAATGAACAGAGAAGTGCTCAGTAAATATAACGTAATGAGTGTGGCCGAAGGTGCCGGTAACACATTTGAAGATGGGCACAATTTAGTTGATGCCGACAGGAATGAATTGAACATGGCTTACGCTTTTGAAGCAGTGGATATTGCCAAACCGGAAGGCTATAGTTTAACTCATTTAAAGCAGGTATTCACCAAATGGGACAGTGCATTTGCAGCAAAGGGCTGGCTATCTATATTTCTGGCTAATCATGACCAGGCCCGGCTGGTAAGCAGGTTCGGTAATGATAGCCCTGAGTTCAGGGCTGTATCATCAAAGATGCTCACTACATTTTTGATGACCATGCGCGGTACGCCATACTATTATAATGGCGACGAACTGGGCATGACCAATGCCGGTTTCAGCACAATTGATGACTATCGTGACGTGCAAACCTTGAATGAATATCAGCGGCAAAAAAATATTGGTGCCGATTTGCCTACATATTTAAAACGAATAGCCTTTGAAAGCCGTGATAACGGGCGCACTCCATTTCAATGGAACAGCACGGCCAATGCCGGTTTTACAACGGGTATACCCTGGATAAAGGTAAATCCCAATTATAAAAGCATCAACGCTGCTGCGCAGGAAAAAGATGCCAATAGCACGTTGAATTATTTCAGGCGGATAGTAAAGCTGCGGAAGGATAACCCGGTACTGGTATACGGAAAATATACATTGCTCGATGCACAAAACCCCGGTACTTATGCTTACACCCGGGAGTTGAACGGCAGGAGGCTGCTGGTACTCCTGAATTTTACAAGTAAAACAGCTCCGGCTCAAACAGGTATGGATTTGGGCAATGCAACGGTTTTAATCGGCAATTATCAAAAGCCGTCAAAAAGTGGTACACTTATGCCGTATGAGGCGGTGGTTTATGAGGTGAAGTAGGAGGGGTTTAATGTAGAGACGCATAATTGCGTCTCCTAATGTACAGAGTCTCATTTAATTGAAAATTGCATGCGTGACCTGCCTGCGAGAGACGCAATTATGCGTCTCTACATTTATTAATCTTACCTCACCACCAGCGAAATCTGCAAGACCCTCGGCTTATCGCCAATGGCCGGGCCACCCCAATCTGTTTCATCACCATTAAGGATGCGAAGCGATTTAAATACGCCGTTTTCATAGCAGCCTTCCTCAACCTTAAGGTATTGCCATGCCTTGCCGGTATTGCTGTCGGCCGGTTGGAAAGTGATGCGACAATTGGTTCCGGTCACGATGAATTTATTTTCGTCGAGGCTAACAATCATGGCTTTACCGCTATGGTCTTTATTGGGTTTAAGTTCACCACCCCGGCCGCTACCAAATTTTATAATGGCATCCCAGACACCAAGTTTAATGCTTTGCTCCGCACCGTCTTCATGTTCAACAACTGCTTTTATCTTGTCGTCAAATGCCCATTGCGCCATCTCCCTCATCATAGGAGCTGTCATGGCATATTCATCCGCAAAATGGGCAAGGAGTTCGGCGAGGTGTTCATCGTTTGAGCTTTCGCCATTATTATCTATTCCAAAAGGCGAAAAACCAATACCACCGTGGGCCAGCACATCATAAAAATATTTGGCGTTATCAGCAACTAACCCGGCTTCGGGTACAAACAAGGGATTATCTGCCCGGGTGTACAGGTCAATCACTTTCAGCACTCTTTCGCTGCCCGACAGGTAAATATCGGGAGCAAGCAGGTCAATAGATGGTGCGGCTGCTTTCCAGATCGGGATTACATTATCTGTTGCGCCCCCACTTTCATAATGGGTTGCCGACGGATTGGTAAGTGGATCGCGAAGTGCCACGTTTACATATAGCGGCAGCGGATACTCAGCCTTACCCGCTGCTGCCACCTGTTCAATGAACCGGGCTATTGACCAGGCCTGGAAGTATTCATCAGCCCTTTCACCAAAAACTTTGGCCCATGAGCCTTTTGAATTTTCCGGCACGTTCAGGGCTTTTAGTATGGCCGGTTTTAATAGTTGGGCGGGTACATCGGCTTCAAACAGTTTTTGCGCCTTGGCTGAATAGTCGCGAACGGTGTCCCATGAGCCGGGTTCGTTTTCAACCTGTACCATGATAACTGTATGCTGCGTATCTGCCTGCTTTAAGTAGCGCATAACTGCCGAAAACGCTTTGATATCAGCATCTAAAGTGGCTTTTGAATGAGGTGAAGGCGAGTCAATGGGCTTGCCTGTTTTACCTGTTATGTTTGGATATTTCTCCGCGTCGCGTTTCATCCATTCGGGCATGTAATGGTTACTGCCGTTTTTCCAGGTACCAAACCATAATAGTACCAAATGAACGTTATGCTGCCGGGCTTGGGTAAGCAAAGTATCAACCAGCGAAAAATCAAACTTTCCGGGCTGGGGTTCTATTTGCTCCCAGTAAATGGGTACTTCAAGCGTGTTAAGGTGCATTGCCCCGGCCGATTTCCATACGCCTGGCATTAAAGCGGGCCATGCACTTGAGTTGTGCGCCTGGCCTCCCAGCATTAAAAATGGTTTGCCATCAACTAAAAACGCGTGCCTGCCATTTTTTTCGATAAGCCGGGGTAGCGATGCATCATTAGTTTGGGCAAGGGTTTTACCCCCGCAAATAATAGTGATGTAAGCAGGAGCGTATTCTGAGTTTTTTTGCCAATTATTTTAAGCATGATAACAAAGGTTTATGACCATGCAAAATAATTACAAAACAGCGCTTTTGGTAATACTAAATAAACGGTTTATGGTTAAAAATATACCAAATGCAGCGTTTATTTTGCCAACTCCAGCTTGGCAAAAAAATCATTAAACATGAGGTTGATATCTAACCTGCGATAAACACGGATATTACGGCCCTTGGCATTATAATCATATCCCCCTTGCGCGTTAATAAGCGGGCAGGGCTTTAACACATATTCACTTGATGATGGATCGGCTTCAAAGGATGATTGCAGCGCGGTAAGCAACACCAGCGGACTATCACCTATGATATAGGTTTCACCCAAATTAAGATGATATTGCTGGATGAGCTTCATGACGTTTTCAAGTGCACCAGCCAGGTATTTCCCTGTTTCGCCTTGCGGCTTTACTTTAAGCAGTAATTCTGAGTAGGAAAGTATCGCCTGGCGATACCCATCCCTCGGAATCTGCCATAATTTTAGCTGAGAATGGTTAAACACAGCTCTCGCCGCATTGATATCGATATTGAGGTTATACTCGGGGCTGCTGTAATTGGGTGGGGGTAGTGCAAGATCGCTGTACTCCGGGCCACCAATCCACACCAGTGTGAGTTTGTCGGCAATTTTAGGTTCGGTTAGCACTGCCGACGCAATTTCGGTAAGCCCGGCACCGCAGAGGATATAAAGGGGCAGTGAGGTATCTGTACGGGATGCTTCTTTAATGATCAGATCGACAGCTTTACTTTTTACCGGGGTACTGTCGTTTACCATCGCGGTGTTAGAGCCTGCTATTACCGGGAATTGATCTTTGATTTTTAAAACAGCCAATAGCTCGGCAGCTTTTTTTGCAGCCTTGTCGGCCTGGGTTTTAGATTTGTCGAACCCATCATTGGCATTCAGGTGCGAACCAATAATCCCTCTAACGTCAACCGATGGTGATAATACCAAATGTGTTAACGCAAATAAGCCATCCGGGTCGCCGCTAAAATCATTATCCATAATCACCCTGATGCGGGGCGAGATAAGTTTATTGTTTGCAGCTGATTGCCCTTTTGAAACAAAAGGAAAAACAAAAAGCATCAGCAGGAATGTTAAAAACTTGCTTTGGGTCATAGCTTAAAGGTTAATTGGTTGGTGCACATAATATAAGTGTTTTACCATGAAATAAGTGTCTGTTTACCCCGCAATACTTTCAAAAGCTGAAAGGTATTTATCAATATAAAATTGCTTGCTTGCCGTTTTATACTGCATAATAAAACGCGGATGTTCAAGTGCTATGATCTCGCCAAAAAAGTGGTACTCATCATTTAACTTGCGCAGGAATGTTTCATTCTTTCCCGTACCAAAACAAAAGCATTTTTCGGTATTAATGCCCAGATCAATCTGCTTGCGGATGTTTTCGATCATGAAATGGTAAACGGCGCGGGTTAATTCCTTGCTGTCGTAGTAATTGTAGTTCTTTTCCTTGCCGTTGGTATCGATACTGGTAAAGCCAAGCGGGCAGGGAGAATTGATATAGATCTGCTTATAAAAAGCTTCCGGGCCGCCAAAGGCGTTGATCACCTCATAAACAAACACAGAAGAAGGCTCGTGCGACATTTTGCCTTCGTAGTTGATGTGGCATTCAGCTATCAACCGCTTAGGATCGGTAAAAGGAATGCCTGTTAAACCGCCGCCAAACCTGCCGGGGTTGATACCCAAAATGATGTGGCGCTGCTGATTATCGTTGTAATATTTATGATAAAACTCATCAACAATACGCATAGTTTGCGGATGCTCCTTAAACGGGTTCATGATACGGATGCCTTTGGGTAAAGGATCGCCGGTATAGGTTAGCTGCTCATTGAATTGGATAACCCTGTCTGCAAATGTCATAACTCAAATGTAGTATTAGTTGAGCAATTGTTTTTGATGTGTTGTGGCTTTCTGCTTTAGTGCTTGTAACATTTGACTTATTTTGCGAGCAATAACAAAACCGTTTACAATAAGGGGACTTATGTCAAAAAAGAAAAAAGGGAAAGTAGTTGCAATGAAGCCAATTCAGCTAAGTCCGGAAAAGTATATTAAAACACAGGCACGTACGCTGCCTATTTTTGAATGTCTGATAAATGATGATTGGGAGACATCCGGCTTATGTAATATCATAGTGGCCCGCCAGCACAAAAACGGAAATGTAACAGCAGGTATTTACCTGGTTGATATGTTTTGCCTGGGTGTTAAGGGTGCTCAATACGAATTCAATTTGTACCAGGACGACTATGAAGATTTAAAAGACAAGTTCAATTGGGAGAGGTGCGATTATGTACTTGCTCATAATATCATTTTTGGCGCGATAGCATACGCCGAAGATTACGGATTTAAGCCGCACAAAGAATTTGAAACAGCACTGTATATTTTAGAGGAAGATGATGAAGCGATAGAGCTGATGGAGCTTGATTTTGGATTAAATGGAAAACCTCATTATGTATCGGGTCCTTATGATGACGCTGTGAAAGTCAATAATATCATAGCTACACTTGAACGAACAGCGGGCGAAGGCAATTTTACTCATACATATCTTGGAGATGGATTTGACGATATGGATGACTGGGACGAAGATGACTATGATGACGATGATATTGATTATCCCAACGATGGAAACGAATTGGGAGCAATGCTGAAACTTCTGAAAAATGTAAGTGAGACCTACGATGCTAAAATAAGGACGGAACAAGAACGGCAGATATTATCAGAGCGTTATATTGGCGCTAAGTATGAGTTGAGTGAAACAGAAGGCGCATTGGAACACAATCGTTTTGATAATGACGAAGCGGCGGGCAAGTATTATAGACTAAGAACGATTATTGCCAACAAAGATACTATTCGGGTAAAAGAGTTTGAGGAAGCGCGTTTAAAATACCCGGCAACACCGCCATTTTACAACCTGCTCCAAACGGCTTACATCAACAACCAGCAATATGATGAAGCTGAAGAAATCATAACTTTAATGTACAATGTATTTCCTGATTATTTTCCATCACTTATTAATTACGCGGGAATGCTTTTTGTGCATGAAGAGCCTGAAGCAGTTTTAGCCGTTTTTAATGGCAAGTCCGATCTTAATTATTTATATCCTGATCGCAATGTTTTTCATGTAGGTGAAGCATTAGTTTATTATGCCTGCATGTGCCGTTATTTTTCTGCAATTGACCAAATAGATTCAGCCGATATGTATATGAATGCTATGCTCAAATATGCGGAAACCGACTTCTTTAAGCAGACGGAAATGGTAAAGTTTGCAATAATGGATCTTTTTAAAGCAAAATTTGCCGCTTTAACAGCGGGGGCTTTTTAGGTAAGTAATATGCCTAAATAAGTATATTAATTGAGTTGGATATTGTGTTTGCTTATGGCTACCTGGTATCTCTATAATAAAGCTATTAGATATTCGCTTTTTACCAAATGGTAAGTGAAATCGGTTTTTTGCGGGGGAACTTTGTGGTGTCCAAAAAAGAATAAACATCATGAACAATCAAATTGAAAGTAAATCGTCATTAAATGGCAAAAGGGTAATTATATTGGGAGGTAGTACTGGTATAGGCTTCGCAACAGCAAAAGCTGCGGCTGCCGAAGGTGCTAAAGTTGTAATAGTTTCAGGTAATCAAAGTAAGATCAATAATGCTTTAAGTCAATTGCCTGAAGATGCTGAAGGCTACGCCGTGGATCTGTCGCACGAAGAAAATATTAAATCATTTTTTGAACAGGCCGGGAAGTTCGACCACCTGGTTTATACTGCTGCGGAAAACATTAATCTTTATAATATCGATCAAACAGATATCGAGGCTGCGCGTAAGTTTTTTAATCTGCGTTACTGGGGAGCTTATGCTGCTGTTAAATATGGCATCCCGTTCATTAATGAGGGCGGCTCGGTAAACCTAACTGGTGGCACGGCGGGAACAAGACCGGCAGCCGGCTGGTCGATGGCCAGCAGTATTTGCGGTGCTATTGAAGGTTTGGTAAGGGCGCTTGCTGTTGAGCTTGCTCCAATACGCGTAAACGCAGTGGTGCCCGGTGTAATTGATACTAACCTTTGGGACAGCCTGCCTGCCGAAAATAAAGAGGGCCTTTATAATTGGGCAAAAGATACATTACTGCTCGGCCGTGTTGGTCATGCCGATGACGTTGCCCTTGCATTTGTTTATCTTATGAAGCAAAGTTTTGGCACCGGGTTGAATTTAGTTGTTGATGGTGGTACATTGCTGGTTTAATCCCTGATATAACACTATTGGTTGATGCCGGCCGCTTTTGTATCTTGTGGCGTTCATCAAGCATAAAAAGCAATTGACAAGCATACCAACACATTTTAATAAAACCCGCATAGCACCAACGCCAAGCGGGTTTTTGCATGTGGGTAATATCTTGTCGTTTGCTGTTACTGCGGGACTGGCCCGCAAACACGGGGCAAAAATATTATTGCGGATTGATGATCTTGACCGGGCGAGGGTTAATCGCGAATATTTAACCGATATTTTTGATACGCTCCGCTTTTTAGAAATCCCCTGGGATGAAGGCCCGCAGGATGCTGATGATTTTGAATCCCGGTTCTCCCAAATTCATCGGATGCAGCTGTACAACGAAGCTCTTGATCAATTGGTTGCGGGTGATTTTGTTTTTGCCTGCACCTGTTCGCGGAAGCAGATGAGTGAAACGGGAAGCTGTACCTGCTCAGATAAGCAGATCCCTTTAAATACCCCTGAAGCGAGCTGGCGCTTACGTACAGATAACGCTGCTACATTGCAGGTGAAAAGTTATAACGATAAAATTATCCTAACTCAACTACCTGCCGAAATGGAAAATTTTGTGGTCAGGAAAAAAGACGGTTTCCCGGCTTATCAGCTTACCTCAGTTATTGACGATCTGTTTTATGGCGTTGACCTGATTGTAAGGGGCGAAGATCTATGGGCGTCAACACTGGCGCAGATTCAGGTGGCGACTGTATTGGAGAAGCAGACTTTTAATGATATCGTATTTTATCATCATCCGCTGTTGCTTGAAGCAGATGGTAAAAAGCTATCCAAATCGGCCGGTTCAACGTCGATTAGATATCTAAGTCAGGAAGGCAAAAGTGCGGAAGATGTATTTATGCTTATCTCAGATCTTTGTTCACTTCCCGAAAAAGCAAATAACTGGCAGGAGCTTGCGGCATCAATTCTTCGCAAGCTTTCATAGGTTTATCAACACTTCTTTATAAAATATCTGTTTAATGTGACTCCAGCTTAATCGAACGATGTCAATTTGTATGTTTTAATGTGATGAAAATGTTAAGTCATTTACAATAAATTAAAGCAGTTCGTGCTTTTACTTTACCATGACATAACTGCCTGTACATATCTGAAGGATAAATTTGTGGCAACAAATACAAATTACGATGCAAGCAGCATTTTGCCACAAGCACCTGAAATTTCTGTTTTTTGTTATCCTTACCTTCAGAGCCATTACCTGCCAGGCTCAAAATAACCCGCTCTCTAAAGGTTTCGCACATAATGACTACTGGCACAACCGACCGCTGTACGATGCTTTGGATAACGGTTTTCAAAACATAGAAGCTGACATTTACCTGCGTGATGACGAATTGCTGGTTGCACATATGTTGCCCGCTTTTCAAAAAAACGCACCCTGGAGCAGCTTTATTTAAAGCCATTGTTTAACTGTTACGAGGGTAAAAACAGGGAGGTGGTATACCCACTTTCTCCGGTTACGCTGATGATCGATATAAAATCAGACGCTGAAAAGACTTATGCAAAGCTGTCGGAAGTTTTAAAACGCTATGCGCCTATGCTGTCGAGTTATAATGATGGCGAAATAATAGAGGGAAAAGTAACAATTGTCATCACCGGCAATAAACCTTATAAAATGCTTCAGGCGCAAAAGCAGCGCTACGCTTTTATTGATGAAGACCTGATGCAGGTGCATACCGATACGCTTTCAAATACCGTTTATAAAACTGCCAGTTGCAAATATTCACGCCTGATTAGCTGGACAGGTAAAGGCCCGATGCCCGAAGATCAGAGACAATTGCTTCGCGATTATGTAGCCGCAGCACATCACTATAAAAAGAGGGTACGCTTGTGGGCATCCCCCGAAAATAAAGAAGTATGGAAAGCTTTGCTTGAATGTGAGGTAGACCTGATCAACACCGATAAATTAGCCGAATTAAGAGAGTTCCTGATGACGGGGCCGGAGCCTGTAAGATACGCGAAGGTGAACACCAGGTAATACCCACTAATCACTCAATAAGATGAAAAAGATTAGAGTAGCATTTTTCGCCGAGATACTTATTGAAGATTTTGACGGTGCAATACGCACCATGTATCAGCTCATTAAACGTATAGACCGGAATATTTTTGAATTTCTGTTTGTTTATGGTGCCGGTCCCGACAGTATAGCCGGATTTGAATCATTAAAAGTTCCGGCTTTAACATTACCAATTAACACCGGTTACACCATGGCAATACCTGGCTTGGTGATGAGCGAGCTAAAAGAAGAGATAGATAACTTTTCGCCAGATGTTGTACACATTGCTACGCCATCGCTTTTAGGTAGTTTCGCGTTAAAATATGCTACTCAGCAGGGGCTGCCTGTTATCAGTATCTATCACACACATTTTATTTCATATATCGATTACTACCTGAAACATACCCCATTCCTGATTAATAAGGTTAAACAGATGATGTCGGAAAGCCACAAAGCTTTTTATAATCAATGCGATCAGGTGTATGTTCCTTCAGTTACTATGAAGGACGAACTGATTGATATGGGGGTTGATACCTATCGCATGAAACTATGGCAGAGAGGAATAGACACCAGCCTGTTTTCGCCTCGGCATAAAAAGAGTCTGCGCCCGTTGATGGGAAATGATAATCCCGCCATTTTGTTTGCCAGTCGCTTGGTTTGGGAAAAAACCTGGAAACACTGTTTGAGATCTATACCACCATGCAGGACCGCCACCCCGAAGTTAACTTCATAATTGCCGGTGACGGTGTTGCGCGTAAGGCCTGTGAATTAAAGATGCCCAACGCGGTGTTTACCGGTAAGGTAGATCATAAAACGCTTTCGGTGTTATATGCATCGTCAACCCTGTTCCTGTTCCCATCGGTATCTGAGGCTTATGGTAATGTGGTGATTGAGGCTATGGCATCCGGGTTACCGTGCGTTATCGCCGATGGCGGCGGTTCAAAAGATTTTATTGAGCAAGGCATTAACGGTTTTAAATGCGAACCCTATAATGCCGCCTGTTATGTTGAAAGGATTGAACTACTGCTTAAAAGTAATAGCCTGAGAGAACAATTTATTGAAGAGGGACTTCAATACAGCAGCCGGTTAAGCTGGGAGCACCTGGCATCAGTATATTTTGATGATCTGGCCGAAATGGCGGGTGCGGATGTGTTGAGCATCGTATAAATTCTAAGTAACTCATAAAGTGATTTCCCTGTCACAAAACAGATAACTTGTTGTACACAAAATCCTATTTCTTACATTTGCCGTTTGTTTTTATAATAGGAGCTGAGTATCAAATCATAATAGGGAATTTTCATGTACGATATTTGTTGTGTAGGGCATATTACGTTAGATAAAGTGGTGACACCGCAAGCGGTGAAGCATATGGCTGGCGGTACTTCTTTTTACTTTTCAAACGCCATCCGTAATATGGACGTGAACTATACACTGGTTACTTCGCTTGCTTTGAGCGAAATGCCGGTTGTTGAAAAACTCCGTAACAAGGGTATCGAAGTACATGCTACTACAGGTGGCGAAACAGTTTACTTTGAAAATATTTACTCTGTTAACCAGGATCACCGTACCCAGCGTGTGCTGCAAAAAGCTGATCCTTTCACTATCGAACAACTTGACGAAATTCAGTCTAACGTTTATCATTTAGGTCCTTTACTGGCCGATGATATTTCTGTAGAATTTATAAAAGCTCTCGCTCAGCGCGGCAAGCTTTCTCTTGATGCGCAGGGGTACCTGCGTAAAGTGGAAGATAAAAACGTAGTGGCTATCGACTGGCCCGAAAAACGCGAAGCCCTGCAACACATCCACATTCTGAAAGTGAATGAGCACGAAATGGAAGTACTTACCGGTATCACTGATATCCATGAAGGTGCCAAAGTGTTAAACGAATGGGGCGTTAAAGAAGTGGTTGTAACCCTGGGCAGCATGGGGTCGGTTATTTACAACGACGGTGTTTATTACCAGATCCCGGCATATAAACCGGTTGAAGTAGTTGATGCTACAGGTTGCGGCGATACCTACATGGCAGGATATTTATATCAGCGTGCCAAAGGCAAAGGTTTCCAGGAAGCAGGTGAGTTTGCCGCCGCCATGGCCAGTTTTAAAATAGAATCATCAGGCCCTTTTACCGGAACGGAAGAGGATGTATTGGAGTTGTTAGCGAAACACAGCTTAAAACCTAAAGCTTAAGGCAAAAAGCATTTTTATTTTTTTGTCATTTCGATAGAGCGGTGGAGGGTAAGAGCTATAGGGCGAAAGAGAAATCTTATACGCTCTGTACTAACGCTTTCATGGTCGCTAAGTAGGGCGTATAAGATTTCTCCTCACAGCCTTCCGCACAAGCCGCCCTTTGTTCGTCGAAATGACATCGTGGTGAATTAAACTCTATCAGGACTGCAACCTTTCGCCTTTTACCTTTATCCTTTCACCTCCTCAAAACTATATCTCCTTAGCGTCCGAGGCATTGATCCAGCCCTCGTTGCCGCTGGCCAGCCTGATCTTCATCCAGTCGTTATTGTTTTCCAGTATCTCAACCTTGGTGCCATCATGGATCAGGAACAGGTTTTTGGCATTGGGTGTGGGAGCACTTTTTACGTTTACTGATGTGCTGAAAATGATTGCGCCATGGTGTGCGTCAAAATATTGATCCTGGCGACTTGCAACAAACATGCTTGCAAATCCGAAAATCAATATCACTAAAGCCAAATAAAACGACCATTTTTTTATGCTTACCGAATTAGTGAACCTATACACTATCAGCAATGCACATCCTGCAACAAAGAACAGGATTGTCATCACTGCCAAAGTTGTTAACGAAAAGCGGAGAATAAACGAGTGCCACCATTTGGTTATGAAAAACTCGGTACCGGCTTCTACCTTATCTGTTGTTTTTTGATTGGCAAACTGGATATTGAAATTGATATCCTCATCGCCCGGCGAAAGCTTGTGCGCTTTTTCATAATACAACAAGGCAGATGGCACATCCTCATTTTTAAAGTAGGCGTTGCCCAAATTATAATAAACCACTGCCGACTGGTGCCCCTCATCTACAATTTTTTGGTATGTGGCTATGGCTTCTTTGTACTGGCCTTTGGCATATTGGTCGTTCCCTTTTTTTAACAGGATGTTAGCTTCATCGTTAGCTAATGCATATATCGGCATAACGATGATGAGCAGTAAGTATACAATGCGCTTCATCATGTTATATTTTATTTTCAATGTTATTGATCATGTTCTGGGCCTTATCAAACACCTGTTGCTCGGTAATGCCTGATACAGGGGCATAGCGGGCCATTTCGCAAAGATCGAGTGTGTCCAACATCTCGTTAATGAGGCTTTCATCAAGCGAGCGTGCTTTTAGCTCTGATGCTATCTTTTCACGGTTCAGATCTGCGTAAGGAATATTAAGCTTGTCACTCAAATAACCATACAGACCACGGAACAGGTTTTCATAAAAGGCCTTTTTATCGTTTAGTTGCTGTTTGGCACTGGCCAGGTGTTTAGCTGCCACTTTACCTGCTTTACGACTTTTTAAACCAACCACATCTGCGTTGTTTTTATCGCGCCATTTACCGTAAACCAAAGCGCCAACAAAACCTACCGGACCCAGGATCAGCAGGAAATAATACAATCCCGATCCATAAAAATCGCTGCCTACTTCATTTAGCTCGCTGCCGGTTTTTATGTAACGGATATCATTGCTCAGCACCTTAACATCCTGTTTGCCCGCGTTTGAAAAGGCGGTAACGTTACTGCCATCACCGGAGCCTTTAGCTACTTTGATATGGAATGCCTGGGTAGTTAAAGTAACATATCTGCCGGTAGCTGGGTTAAAGTATGCGAATTTAACCGGATCGATGGTAAAGTCACCCTGGTGCCTTGGGATCAGCAGATAGGTGTATTTTCTGCTGCCCGAAGCCCCGCTGGCATTTATGGTAATAGTATCGGTGATCTTGGGCTCATACTTCTCAAAGTCAGCCGGGAAAGTTGGGCTTATCGGTTTTAATAATTTCAGGTTTCCAGCACCGCTTACCTTTATGGTGTAATTAATGGCATCATTAGCCTTTACATCTTTTTTATCGAGCGAAGCTTCAATATTAAATTTACCCACAGCGCCGGTAAACTCGGCAGGTTTGCCTGCCAGCGGCAATGATTTTACGTGGATAACAACAGGAGTGCTTTTAACCTTGTACTTCACATCCTCGTATCCGCCAAAAAATGCATCGAATGGGTCGCCTGATGATGAAGCTGCTTGCTGCCTTACTATGAAGTTCATGACCGAAGGCTCAATGGTGATATCGCCCTCATGCTCTGGGAACAGTACGGTTTGCTTAATGTCGGTTACGTTGTACCGTACGCCATTTAAAATTTCGGTGCGCCATTGGGCGTTAGGATTATTGTTTTTGATCTCCTGGCTGTAAAATCCGTTCAGATCAGGGATTTTTTCCGGTTCGCCGTTGGCGATGTTAACCCGGGTATAAAGGCGCAGGTTCATCATGATCTGTTGACCCATGTAGGCCGTTGTTTTATCTACCTCAGCACGTAAAAACAATGATTTGGAGATATCGCTTACACGTCCTTTTTGAATGTTGCGGCTATCGGGGCCGTTACTTTGTTGTTGCTGAGCCTGCTGGTTAGCCTGCCCGCCCTGGCCTTTTACTACCTTAATTTTTATCGGGAATGTACTGTAAGACCGTCCACCCGATATAATTGTAGCCGGGCCAATAGTAAATTCGCCTTCGCGGGTAGGCACCAGGTCATATCCGTAAGCAATGCTTGATGAAGTAACCCCATTGATCATGGACATACTGTTGGATACATTGGGTCCGCCCACTACCTGGAAGCCGCCAAAAGCAGGCGGCGCAAAACGCTCGCCATTGGCATTGATGGAAAAGGTGACCTCGAGGACCTCGCCTGTGCCTATGGTCGTTTTATTTACCGATGCTGTGAACTTTACCTGCGCAAAAATCAGGCTTGAGCAACACAGCAGCAGCGTTAATATGGAAAGTTTAATTTTCATTAGTATTTACAAAACAACAAGATTTTACCAATCTTTTGAAATAGGCACCTTAGCACCTTTTAATTTTTTATTCTTAAGCTTATCCTGGGTTTGCTTTTCATCATTGTTAAGGGCATCAAGCATTCGCTGAGCGTCATCTTTTGACAACTGGTTAGGCTGTTGTCCCTGCTGATCTTTCTGATCCTGTTTTTGCTTGTCCTGATCCTTCTTGTCCTGGTCCTGCTTATTTTTATCCTGGTCTTTTTTCTCTTTATCCTTGTCCTTATTGTCTTTGTTATCTTTATTCTTATCCTTGTTTTTGTCCTTGTCCTTATTATTATTGTTGCCCCCGCCGCCTTTATTTTTATTCTGCTGGTTTTTCAGCATTTTTTGGGCATAGGCAAGGTTATACCGGGTTTCCTCATCTTTAGGGTTATTAACCAGCGCTTTTTTATAGGCGTCGATACTTTCCTGGTATTTTTTTGTGTTAAAAAGGAGTTGCCAATGTTGTGATAGGCGCCTGCTTTTACATTTTTATCAATAGATGCAGTTGCCAGTTTATTGAACTGTGCGGCGGCATCATCATATTTTTTTGCTTAAACATGGCGTCGCCAAGGTTAAAATTACCCTCCAGGGTTTTGGCCTTTTTGCTCATGGCCTGGCGGTACGCGGCTTCGGCTTCTTTATACTTTTTTTGCTGATAGAGTTGGTCACCCTGCCTCAGGTATTTTCTTTCCTGCTGGGCAAAAAGAAATGAAGCCTGCAGCACTAATAAAATGGCTATGATATATTGCTTCATGTGTTTTTTACTTCAAATAATTTGATCTTGCTCAAGCGCATGTTTTTGCGAATGGAGATGAAGAACTCAACCAGTAACAGCACAAAGGCAATGCCCAGGAAAAACTGGAACCTGTCTTCAAAATCCTTAAACTGTTTGGTATCCGTCATTTTGCGTTGCACCTTGGCAATCTGGTCCATCACAATGTTAAGGCCGCTGTTGGCATTGTTGGCACGTACATAAACGCCGTTACCGGCTTCGGCAATCTCCTTGCCCATAGCCTCATCAAGTTTACTAACTACAGGGTGTCCGGTGCTGTCATTGTGAAACCCAACTTGTTTACCACCCTGGTAAATTGGAACCGGCGCACCCTCTTCCGAACCTACACCAACCACATTCACAGTAACATTTCTGGCTAAAGCGGCTTTGGCTGCCGATACGGCATCATCCTCATGATTTTCACCATCGGTAATAATGATCATGGATTTACCGGTGCCGTTCTTAAAATCAAACGACTGCATCCCCAGGTTAATTGCCGCACCAATGGCAGTACCCTGCGTTGGCACCATTTCGGTGTTAATGGTATTGAGGAACAGTTTGGCCGCTGCGTAATCGGTAGTTACCGGGAGTTGTACATAGGCTTGGCCCGCAAATACAACGATGCCGATACGGTCGTCGTGCAGTTTATCAATCAGTTGAGATAGTGCACGTTTGGCATTTTCCAGCCGGTTAGGGGCCAAATCCTGCGCCAGCATACTGTTTGAAACGTCGAGCAGGATCATCAGGTCAGCGCCTTTGCGTTTTACCTCTTCGGTTTTTGAACCAAGCTGAGGGTCAGCTATGCCGATAACAACAAGCGCATAGGCTAAAATAAAAAAGATGAACTTGATCCAGGGGCGTGAAAAGGATACCTGTGGCATCAGCTGCATCACCACCTCCTTATTACCCAGCGAGGCAATTGCTTTACGTTTCCACCAGTTTACCCTCAAAAAAATAAAGAGCAGCAGCGGAATAGCAAGCAATCCCCATAAAAATTCTGTATTTGCAAAACGTAGCATGCTGTTATGTTATAGCTCCCTTAAGCAGGGTGTGTCTTGTTAAAAATTCCAACGATAAAAGCGCCAGTGCGATAATTGCGAACGGTAAAAAGCGCTCTGTTTTTTTGCGGTACTGGGTAACATCAATCTTGGCTTTTTCCAGTTTGTCAATCTGTTCGTAAATATCCTTCAATGCGCTGTTGTTGGTAGCCCTGAAGTATTTGCCGCCGGTAATGGTGGCAATTTTGTTCAGCGTACCTTCGTCAATATCAACCTTCATGCGCTGGTATTGTACACCCATTGGCGTTTGAACAGGATAGGGGCATAGCCGTTGGTACCTATACCAACTGTATAAACCCTTACACCAAACTGTTTGGCAATTTCGGCAGCGGTAACCGGAGGGATAGAGCCCGAATTGTTTGAACCATCCGTAAGCAGGATCACTACTTTACTTTTGGCCTCGCTATCCTTTAAACGGTTTACGGCTGTTGCCAAACCCATGCCAATGGCGGTTCCATCTTCAATCATCCCGTTTTTGATGTCGGCATAAAGATTTACCAATACCGAGTGATCGATGGTGAGCGGACATTGCGTAAAGCTTTCACCACTGAAAACTACCAGGCCGATCCTGTCATTAGGGCGGTTCTGGATAAAATCGATGGCGATGTTTTTGCCGGCCTCAAGCCTGTTGGGCTTAAAATCTTCGGCAAGCATACTGCCCGAGATATCTGATGCAATAACGATATCAATACCTTCGGTCGTAGTATCCTGCCAGCTTAACGACGATTGCGGCCTTGCCAGCGCAACAATAAGCGCCGCCATAGCCAGCGAACGTAATATGATGCTCAAATGCCTGAAACGGGGCAGCATGCTTTTGGTGATCATGGCAAAGCCCCTGATAGTTGGCATAGCCAGGTTACCCTGCAGCTGCTTTTGTTTCCAGATGTACCAGCCCACCATAAGCGGAATGCTGATGAACAGCCAGAAAAAGCTTGGATGAGCGAATTCTATTCCTTTAAACCAAATCATTTTGCCTCATCTCCCTTCACATTTACATCGGTTGGCTGGGCATGAGGCTGTGTGTCCTTAATAAAGGTGACAGCGTTTTCCATGCTCTTTTCATTTTCATGGGCCGCAGGTTTCTCTTTGGCAAATTTCACCATGTCCGATAGCACAAGCAATTGCCTTAGCAGGTTCCTGTCTTCGCTGGCGATGTCCATATGCCTTAAGCTGGCAAAAATTTCTTCGGATGTTTGCTCGAGGGCCTGTATCGTGTACCTTTTTTCGAGGTACTCGCGCACCACGTCGCTCAGTTCAATATAATATTGCTTAACCTGATCGTGCTGCCAGAGCTGCTTGCTTTTGATCTCCTCAAGCTTTTGAAGTGCCTGGATATGCAGCGGAATGTCGGGTTTAACCTCTTCAACAACAACTTCTTTTTTAGGCTTTTTGAGCAGATAAAATATCGAACCTCCGCCAACAATCAAACCTGCCAGTATACCTGCAATCAGCTTCCAGTTATCACGCAGCCAATCCCAAAAAGTATATTTAATGGTAAGCGGCTGTTTAATATCATAAAATGCTTTAGTTGTATCAACCGCAACTGTTTTAACATCAAGGTTTAATGTATCCGTTGGTAAATCACCTACCGGCGATTTGAACACGTATGACGGTATAACATAAGTACCGCTGTCAAAAGCAGTAATAGTATAATGCCGGGTTACAGTTTTGATGGATTTATCGCCCGGGTCAAAAGCAGTATCAGCTTTAAATTTTACCACCTGGATTTTGCCTATACTGTCGGCCAGTTTAGGAAAGCCGATGCTGTCTTTAGCGTGAAAACGGATGCTTAAGTTGAGCTGTGTTTGCTCGCCTATCAGGATAGATTTTTTATCCAGTGTAGCTTTAGCCCCAAAGTTTTGCGCCCTGCCTGTTTGATAAAAGCCTGCAAGCAATACCAACATAGCCAGGGTGTATTTAATGTACCTGTTCATATATTTTACCGCCGGCCTTCCCGCTTTTTAAATAATGTCATTAATGGTTTAACGTATGATTCATGTGTGCCAATGGTAGTATAATCAACCCCCGAGCGACGAAAAGCGTCCTGCAGGGCGGCGTTGCGTTTCACAGCATCCCATTTAAAGGCATCGCGAACGGCCTTATCACCGGTATTTACCCACATGATATGGCCGCTTTCTTCGTCCTTAACCGGAATGAGGCCCAGGTTAGGGAACTCTTCCTCGTGTTTATCGTACAGTTTTAAAGCGATGATATCGTGTTTTTTATTGGCGATCTTGAGCTCACTTTCAAATTCGGGCGTAATAAAATCAGATATCACGAAAGCAGTACATTTCTTTTTGATAACGCTTGTGAAGTATTTTAAAGCCTCGGCTACATTGGTACCTTTATTTTCGGGCTGAAAAGCTATCAGCTCACGGATGATCATCAGGATATGGCTGCGGCCTTTTTTGGGCGGGATAAACTTCTCGATCTTATCGCTGAAAAATATCACGCCCACCTTATCATTGTTCTGTATGGCCGAAAATGCCAGTACCGCGCAGAGTTCAGTTGCCAGGTCCTGCTTTTGCTGGTTTTGTGTGCCGAAGTTTTCAGAACCGCTCACATCCATCAATAACATCACGGTAAGCTCGCGCTCCTCTTCAAATACTTTTACGTATGGCGCATTGAAGCGGGCGGTTACGTTCCAGTCGATAGTACGGATCTCGTCGCCGATCTGGTATTCGCGCACCTCGCTAAAGGCCATACCACGCCCCTTAAAAGCCGAGTGATACTCGCCCGAAAATAAGTGGTTACTTAAGCCACGGGTCTTGATCTCTATCTTCCTTACCTTTTTTAGCAGATCCTTGGTTTCCATAGGCCCCCTCTAAATCTCCCCCGGTAGGGGAGACTTTTGAATGTTTTAGTTAATTAATAATACCCTGCTTCTAAAGCCCTCCCTTCCGGGGAGGGTTTGGGTGGGGCTACGGTACCTCAACCACGTTCAGGATGCCGGTAATGATATCCTCACTGGTGATGTTTTCGGCCTCTGCCTCGTAGCTTAAGCCAACACGGTGCCTTAACACATCATGACAAACTGCGCGTACATCCTCGGGGATCACATAACCGCGACGTTTAATAAAGGCATATGCTTTTGCTGCCAGCGCCAAACTGATACTTGCCCTTGGCGATGCGCCAAAGGTGATCAGTGTTTTGTATTTGGCAAGCTTAAACTGATCGGGGAAACGGGTAGCGAAAACAATATCGATGATGTATTGCTCTATTTTTTCGTCCATATAAACCTCGCGCACAATTTTGCGAGCCTTGATGATTTCATCTGGCTTGATGATGGCGTTTGGCTTATTCATGCCCGAAGGCGAGATATTGGCGCGCATGATCTTTTTCTCATCCTCTTTGTTAGGATATTTGATCACTACTTTTAGCATAAAACGGTCAACCTGTGCCTCGGGCAGGGGATAAGTGCCTTCCTGCTCAATAGGGTTTTGGGTTGCCAGTACCAGGAACGGATCGGGCAGTTTATAGGTGGTATCGCCGATAGTTACCTGGCGTTCCTGCATGGCCTCAAGCAGCGCGCTTTGCACTTTGGCAGGCGCACGGTTAATCTCATCGGCCAAAACAAAGTTGGAGAAGATTGGTCCTTTGCGCACAATGAACTCTTCTTTCTTTTGGTTGTAGATCATGGTACCCAATACGTCGGCAGGGAGCAAATCCGGAGTAAACTGGATCCGGCTAAAATCAGCCTGAATAGCTCTTGACAGGGTATTGATGGCCAGGGTTTTTGCCAGTCCCGGTACACCTTCCAATAGAATGTGCCCATTAGCCAGTAAACCGATCAGCAAACGCTCAACCATATAACGCTGACCAACGATCACTTTATCCATCTCCATAAGCAGCAGGTCGATAAACGCGCTTTCCCTTTGTATCATTTCATTCAGTGCCCTGATATCGGTTGAATACGATGTTGGAGCTGCCGGAGCTGCTGATGAAACATTTCCTGTGTAACTATTTTGTTCTTCCATTAATTTTTTTGTTTCGGTAGGCAAACTTAAACACCCGCTCAATTTTTCGCCAACTAAAATCCATGCTTAAATGTTAAAAAGTGTTAAATCGTTATATATCGCGGCGGATATATCTGTTTAACACTCACAATGTTTGGTAATAATTGTTAAATCCGGCCGTGTTAAGTCCCAATATACACTATTTAGTTGCTTGTGGTGATATATAACGTGTTAAAGTGGGTTTTATTGATTGGCATAGGTTAAAGTTTTCCGGACTTTATTATCTATTTTTAATCAACATAATCCGGGCGACATGAAAAAGAGAAGATTGTTATTTATGCTGGTTATAACCGTCCTTTCGGCAATGGCTGCGAGGGCGCAAAATAGGTATAAAAATATCCCTCTGCCAAAAGCCATCAACGGTGTAAACGAAGAATTTTCGGGTATGACCATTTATGGCGGTCGCCTTTACCTCGAACCGCAATACGGCGATCATAAAGAAACAAAATTGGATGGCACATTTAACCTGTATAGTATCCTTGCAGATAGTATTAACAGGGTTATTGACGGACAGGATACAGCATTATCAGCCTTTAAAACCATCAGCGTAAAAAATTTGAACTTGCTCCCCGATTCTGTAAAAGCAAACTATGAAGGCTTTGAAGCTATCAGCATCGCTAATAATACGGTTTTCCTTTCTATCGAAACGGACGATAAATACCCATACTGTTTTGTGCTGAAGGGCAAATTAGATACCTTTAAAGGAGCAGTGATAATTGACCCGGAGCATTTTATTTCCCTGCGAAGATATCCATCCATCAGCAATGCCGGGTTTGAAAGTGTTACCTATCTCCCTAAAGAAAACAAATTGCTGGCTTATTATGAGTTTAATGCAATGTCTAAAGGTGGCTGCGGCTACTTGATAGATACTTCGTTTAGTAAGATGCCTCAGCAAATTACAACACCATTCCTGTATTTCAGGATCACGGACATAGCAGCAGCCGGTGATGGGAAGATCTATGGTGTCAACTATTTTTGGAATGGTGATTATGATGCCTATTTAAATAACAGTTGGGTTAAGAAGCCCGAGGCAGCTATGGGTAAACTGATTCCTGAACTTGGGAATAAACTGAGTACTGATCCTAACTACTTGCATAATAACCCTTACGCAGCGATTGTGATGTTGGACACCCGTAAAAGTAAGCAGTGGAAATATGTACGTTCATTTGATGGTGTCAAAAATAACTGGGAAGGTATAGCCCTGTTTAAGAAGGGGGCATTGATTGTTACCGATGCCAACAGGAGTAGTAAGCAGGTTTGCAGGTTGGTTTACGTGGATTTTTGAGGAACGAACACCTACCGTCATCCCGAACTTGTTTCGGGACCCCATGTAATTAGTCGACGTTAAGCATGCTGGTGCTTAGCGAGTGGGGTGCTGAAACAAGTCCAGCATGACTTCTGATTATTGGGTTAAAGCAAAAAAGCCGCTTATCGCGGCTTTAATATATTAAGTATTTAATAATTTTATTCTTCAACCATTTCGCTGTTGGGGCTGGCTACTTCTGGTTTTTCGTGTTTAAAATAGCGCTTCTGGTACAGGAGAATCATAATTACGCCTACACAGATAGAGGCATCGGCCAGGTTAAAAACCGGCCTGAAAAACTCGAACGACTCGCCTGCCCAAAACGGGAACCAAGACGGATAGGTGCCACGCAATAGCGGAAAGTAAAACATATCAACCACACGGCCATGAAATAAAGGGGCATATTTATACATTATACCATAAAAGGTTGAATCGATAATATTGCCCATGGCACCGGCTAAAATGAGCGCTACGTTCATGATGAGCCCGCGGTGGTATTTGTGTTTAATTAAATAAATAAGGGTGTAAATTATACCGCAAACCGCAACTATGCGGAACAGCGTTAAAGCCAGTTTGCCTGCATCGCCGCCCCACTCCATACCAAATGCCATACCGTTGTTTTCGGTATAGTGCAGCATCCCCCTGCTTCCCAGGAAACGAATTTCGTCCTGGAGCTGCATGTGCGCGCGGACCCAGGTCTTGATGATCTGGTCGGCAAGGATGATGAAGGCAGCAGTTAAAAAAGGTTTGGTATAAGCAGCCTTCATTTATTGCTTTAATTTAGCTTCCATAGAGAGGGTAGTGTGCGGAACAGCACGTAAACGCTCTTTCGGGATCAGCTTGCCTGTTTCGCGGCAAACACCGTAAGTTTTATTTTCAATACGTACAAGCGCGGCTTCAAGCTGCTCAATAAACTTTTTTTGACGGGCGGCCAACTGGTTTATCTGCTCTTTTTCAAGCGTGGCCGAACCATCTTCTAATGTTTTGTAAGTACCGGCGGTATCATCGGTGCCGTTGGCATTAGGCGAACTCAATGAGGTAGCCAATGAGTTTAATTCCTCGCGGGCTATGCGCATTTTATCCAGGATAATCCCTTTAAATTCCTGCAGGTCAGCTTCAGAATATCTGGTTTTTTCTTGTTCTTGTTTCATTATACTTTACTAATAGCAATCAATATTTCTTGTTCGTCAATTGTAACAGGTTCGCCCCCGGTAAGGTTATCCACAAACGTAATGCTGTCGGCCAAAATTTCGGCGCAAATGTAGGATAGATTGTTTTCCACGGCCTCTCTGATCGCCGGGGTGCTGCTTACCTGCACGTTTATCCTGTCAGTTACTTCAAATCCTTTGGTCTTACGTATATTCTGCACACGGTTGATAAACTCGCGCGAGATACCTTCCTGTTTTAATTCGTTGGTTATGGTAACATCTAAAGCCACGGTTAGTTTTCCCAAATTTGCCACCTGCCATCCGGGAACATCTTCGGCTATGATCTCAACGTCGGTAGCTAATACTTCGTATTTGCCATCAAGAACCGGGATGTTGCCGTTGGTTTCTAAAGCGGCAATATCATCCTGGGAGAAGTTTGTGATGGCTTCGGCTACAACTTTCATATCCTTACCCACTTTTTGGCCTAAGGCCTTGAAGTTTGGCTTTATTTTCTTTTTAATGAAACCTGCGGTATCGGTAATATACTCGATATCCTTAATGTTGGTTTCAGACAAAATCAGGTCTTTAACCTGCTCAACGTGTAATTTAAAGCTTTTATCCAGTATTGGCAATAAAATTTTGCTCAATGGCTGGCGAACGTTGATATTCACCTTTTTACGAAGTGACAAGGTTAATGACGAAACATCCTGCGCAAGCTGCATGCGCTCTTCGAGCTCGGCATCAACCAGTGCGCTGTTATACTCGGGGAAGTAAGCAAGGTGTACCGATTCAAACTCTTCCTTGCGGGTAACAGCGTTCAGGTCACAATATAACCTATCGGCAAAGAATGGTGCAATTGGAGACATCAGTTTGCTGATAGCAATTAAACAGGTATATAAAGTTTGATAAGCCGAAAGTTTATCTTCTGTGTTATCAGATTTCCAGAAACGGCGGCGGCTTAAACGGATAAACCAGTTGCTGAAATGCACATCCACAAACTCCTGGATAGCGCGGGCGGCTTTAGTTGGTTCAAAATCTGCATAATAACCGTCAACTTCTTTGCCCAGGGTGTTTAACAGCGAGATGATCCAGCGGTCGATCTCCGGGCGTTTGCTGATTTCAATTTCGGCTTCGCTGTAAGTGAACTTATCAATGTTAGCGTACAAGGTGAAGAATGAATAGGTGTTGTACAGCGTACCGAAAAACTTACGCCTAACTTCATCTATACCATCTTCGTTAAATTTAAGGTTATCCCATGGCGATGCATTGCTGATCATGTACCAGCGCGCGGCATCAGCACCATATTTTTCGATGGTTTCGAACGGATCAACAGCGTTGCCTAAGCGTTTAGACATTTTATTGCCGTTTTTATCAAGTACCAAACCGTTTGATACTACGTTTTTAAAGGCGATGCCTTTATTGCCTACCCGTTCGTTGATGGCCTTAACTTCGTCACTTGCCTCGCTTAGCATTACAGCAATTGCGTGCAGGGTGAAGAACCAGCCGCGGGTTTGGTCAACGCCCTCGGCAATGAAATCTGCCGGGTACGCATTCTTAAATTCTTCCTGGCCTTCAAACGGGAAATGCCATTGCGCATAAGGCATAGCGCCAGAATCGAACCAAACGTCAATCAGGTCGGGCTCGCGCAGCATTTTACTGCCGGTTGACGATACTAAAACAACATCGTCAACATAAGGGCGGTGCATATCTTCCAATTCAAAACCCTCAGGCATGAAACCTGCTTTGATTGATTTTGCGATCTCTGCATTCAGTTCAGCAATTGAACCAATGCAGATCTCCTCAGCACCGTTTTCTTCGCGCCAGATGGGCAGCGGGGTGCCCCAGTAGCGTGAACGCGATAGGTTCCAGTCAACCAGGTTTTCCAGCCAGTTACCAAAACGGCCTGTACCGGTTGATTCCGGTTTCCAGTTGATAGTTTTGTTAAGCTCCACCATTTTATCCTTAACCGCGGTGGTACGGATAAACCAGCTATCGAGCGGATAGTATAATATCGGCTCATCGCTGCGCCATGAGTGCGGGTAGCTGTGCTCGTATTTTTTAACGTCGAACGCGCGGTTCTCTGTTTTTAATTTGATAGAGATGAGTACGTCGGTCGGTTTAAAACCTTCTTCGGCACGCTCGGCGTCGGTATAATATTCTTCCTTAACGTAACGGCCGGCGTAATCGGTAACTTCATCAACAAAACGGCCTTGTTTGTTCACCAACGGAACATCTTTGCCGGTTTCGTCTTTCACCATTACCGATGGTACATTGTTTTCCTTACATGCCCTGAAGTCATCCGCACCAAAAACAGATGCGGTGTGTACTATACCGGTACCGTCTTCCGTGGTAACAAAGTCAGCAGGAATAACGCGGAACGCGTTTTTCTCCAGATCCTCGTTGGTTACATAAGGCATCAACTGCTCGTAGTGGATGCCCACCAGTTGACTGCCTTTTACTTCTGCCTCAATTTTCCATGGGATGATCTTATCACCGCCTTTGTAATCAGCAAATGAAGCATTCTCACCTTCGGCTTTAAAATATTTCTTAACGAGGTCTTTAGCCAGCACTACGCAAACCGGTAGGTAGGTGTAAGGGTTAAAGGTGCTGATCTTAACGTAGGTAATGGCTTCGCCAACTGCGAGGGCGCAGTTTGATGGTAAAGTCCATGGGGTAGTTGTCCAGGCAAGGATAAATACTTCCGTATCTATTCCGTTGAACAAAAACTCCGAATCGCCGTCGCGTTTAACTTTAAACTGCGCGGTGATGGTGGTATCCTTCACCATTTTGTAAGTGCCAGGCTGGTTAAGCTCATGTGAGCTTAGGCCGGTACCTGATTTTGGAGAGTATGGCTGTACGGTGTAACCTTTATACAGCAGATCTTTGTTGTGCAGCTGTTTAAGGATCCACCAAAGGCTTTCAATGTATTCGTTTTTGTAAGTGATGTACGGATCGTTCAGGTCAACCCAGTAGCCCATTTTTTCGGTCAGGTCGTTCCAAACATCGGTATAACGCATAACTTCCTTGCGGCAGGCGTCGTTATAATCTTTAACGCTAATTTTTTTGCCGATATCATCTTTGGTGATGCCCAGGGCTTTTTCAACGGCAAGCTCGATAGGCAGTCCATGAGTATCCCAACCGCCTTTGCGTTTTACCTGATAACCTTTAAGGGTTTTGTAGCGACAAAAAATATCTTTAATTGAGCGCGCCATTACGTGGTGAATACCGGGCATACCGTTAGCGCTCGGCGGCCCTTCATAAAAAGTATAAGGGTTACCTGCCGGACGGCTGGTAATGCTTTTCTCGAAAATATTTTTCTGTTTCCAGAAGTCCAGTATCTCTTTGCCGGTTTGCGATAAGTTTAACTGCTTATATTCCTTGTACATCTATTATTTCACCTCGTTTTTAAGAGGTTGCAAAAATACAGAATTTAAAAATGATTTTTTTAATTTACGCCGATGAAAAATAAAGCAAAACGCTCTGTTTATCTTTTGTTAATAGGTATTATCCTGTTTTCGGCAGGGATGGCCATTCCCAGCGGCCCTGGCGAAAAATGGGACGACTACGCACGCGGTGCAGGAGCAGGGTTATTTATTGCCGGCTTTATTGGTCTGGTGACCTGGCTTATTTATGTGGTGAAGGAAAATAAGTAAGCCTTAAGGCCCGAGTTGTTAGTCTCAAGTTGTTAGTCGTAAGTTCAAACCCGGATAAGTATTGCAACATTGCTCAGCCGGAGCCACCACCGTATTTTAAATCATAAATCACTGATCTCGAAGTTAGAAGTCAACAATATTACTTTTTACTAAATACTTTCGACTTAGGAGTTTTTCATATACTAAAACTTTAGTTGATGCGTTATGGATAAGGTTAAAAAATAAAAGCCTCCTTGCACTCGCTGCTTGGAGGCTTTAAACCTAAACCTTATCACAAATCAAGGTGGTAACCTTGTATTGAAATAGCTACAAATCTAATACATGGATTGCTAAAATCAAAAAAACCGACGAATAGATTAAATGAATCGACGGATTATCAAAAACTATCGTTTTTTGTTTAAATTTTTCTAAAAAATTAGAAATATTGCGGGCAGGTAACTCGTTTTTCCAAAATAAAACAGGTCGTCAGGGAAATGAAATTCGCTGTAGCGTTTCGGATGAATAGGGGCATGTTTGGCTGGCTATTTTAATCCGGAAAATTTTGCGTTTAAATATTGAAATGTGGGTCTGTTCGTTAATAGTTCGCTAAGGCAGCTTTCTTTCAAAACTAATAACTTTTTAAGATCAGGATGTTCTGTATCATTGCATAGCCTTGCCAGGTCGTCTAATAAATAGCCAAAAGCCCTTACTTCAAGCCGTTCAAGTTTGTCGGCTATTGTTGTATTGGCTTTATCATAAAAGCAGGCTGCCCCAAAATCGCTGAACAGTGTGTTGGCTTCATCATCAATCAAAATATTGTGTGCATACAGGTCGCTGTGCATAATCCCCTTGCAGTGCAGGTGCTCCGCCACGGATGCAATGGTACCTGCAATTTTTAATACTTGTTCGGGTGTCAGAGTCAGATCAGGCTTAAAAACATCACGCGTGCAGCTAACAAGGCTGGGAGGCAGGCCGAGATTGTAAAAACTCCCTGGTATGAGCTTCATCACCAGCCCTTTTTTATTTTCGGGATGATTGGCGATTTGGCCTATTAATTCTACCAATCCCTCATGGTTGCCTGCGGTAATGCAGGCGTTCATCTCATCTTCGGGCAGGCCATCGCTGGTAATTGCTCCTTTGAATATTTTAACCGCAACCTCAGTGGTTTCACCGGCATGCCGCCAGGTAGCTTTGGAGATAACACCGGATGCGCCTTCGCCAAGCAATTGGTTGATTCCCAATTCGCTGCTATCAATCGCTGTAAGTGAATGTACTGTTGGTTTATAGCTGAAAGGATTGCCCGAAAACGCCAGCCATGATAGTTTGGGCATAGATAAGAGCCATTCGGGAAATTCACTTAGCTGATTGGCGGAAATCCTGAGCAGCTCCAGGTTACGACAGCCTGCAAGTGTAGCCGGCAGTTTTGTTAGTCTGTTACCCGCAAGCATTAGTTTCTGCATCCTGCTGCAGTTGCCTATATGAGCGGGTAGCTCGGTAATCCTGTTGTTGGTAAGGATGAGCCAGCGAAGATTAGGATTAAGCGATGCTGGCGGCACCTTTTCTATTCGGTTCGATTTAAACCCTGCGATATCCAAAAAGGGGCAATCGGACAATACTTCCGGCAAAACAGTGAATTGGTTTTCTGAACAGAAAAAGGTTTTCAGCTTTTGGAGGCGGCCAAAATCTGACGGTAATGCGTTCAGTTTATTAAATGAAAGATCGAGGTATTCCAGCGTATCTGCCAGTTCAAAAATTTCAATAGGAAAGTGGGAAAGATTTTCTGATAGTTTAAGCGATACTGCTCCTTTTAATTCTCCGTTTTTTAACTGTTTTAACGTTTGCATAGGCTAAAGCAAAAGAACAAAAAATGCTTAACATTTTGGTTGTGCCTCATATATGATATGGTGGAATAGCGTTTAGATTTATTTAGCTTTTAAGATGATTTTTTATTTCTTAATCTACGTCATCTTTTTGTTTTTCAATTTCCTCCACTTTTGATGTATTAGTAAGAGAGATAAATAATATCAATTTAAACATCGCCATCCATGCAACACAATATTACAATAATCAAGAAAGTAGCTATAAAATCGCATACAGGTTTGTTAAAGCTGATGTTTGCAATGGCAATCATTAGCTTAGTAAGTTTTACAAAAGGGTGGGCACAAACGCAAGCGTCAACTTTACCCGCTCCCGGTACATCGGCAACAATTGGCCAAATAGACGGTATAACAATATCAACTGCCGTTCAATCACCCTCTAACCAGCAAACACCACTTCAGGTAATTTGTGTTTTTGAATACACGGAGGGCGATATTTTTAATTCGCCGCCCGCATTGCCACGTAATCTTAACGGCCTTGTACATGTAGATGAGGCCTTAAAAGGTATACTCACCGAATTGCGTAAAAGCGGCCGGTTTGAAGGCAGGGCCCTGGAAACAATGCTCATTACACCGTCGGTTGGCAGCTTGCCTGCCGGAAAGTTGCTGATCATAGGGCTTGGCGACCGAAAGTCCTTTAATCCCGAACTAATGATCAGCGTTGGCCGTGTGGAAATGCGCGAAGCTTTAAGGTTGGGGGTAAGCAGTTACTCGCATGCCAGTGATTTAAAGGATGCTGGTATTGATTCGCCTACAGGCGTTGTTGCTGTAAACGTTATTAAAGGCGCTATAAGCGCCTATGAAACGGAGGCTTTTTTGAAAAATCATTCGCTTAGTTCCGCTAAGCCTGTTACTCAAATAACGCTGCTTGCAGGGCCGACGTTCTTTCAAACCACTGCTGATGCGGTTAAAGCTTTTGTGGGTAGTTTCAAGGGGGATTAACTCAAAGCGTATTGCGATAATAATGAGTTTGAAAGACTTTAAAGGCTGATTTTAAATAAAAAAGCCCTGCGATTTGCAGGGCTTTTTTATTGTGGGAACTACTGGGTTCGAACCAGTGACCCTCTGCTTGTAAGGCAGATGCTCTGAACCAGCTGAGCTAAGCTCCCTTTGTTTTTAATTTTACCATCGTTTTGGTAAAACCGAGCGGCGAAGTTAAATCACTTTGCCATATAATGCAAATACTTTTGTGAAGTATTTAGCGAAGATTGCAAGTATAAAAAAGCCCAACATTGCTGTCAGGCTTTTAGTGGGAGCTACTGGGTTCGAACCAGTGACCCTCTGCTTGTAAGGCAGATGCTCTGAACCAGCTGAGCTAAGCTCCCTTGCTTTTGGGACTGCAAATATAGGGCTTGATGTTTATTCTTCAAAAAATATTTTGCATTTTTTGTAATGTGTTGATTTTTAATGAGATGTGTTTTAATAATTTACTTCACATCCCTGTACTGGGCACGCGGGCGGGGGTCTTCCGGAAGAATTTCCATTTCCGGAAATTCGATGTAGTGGGCATACCATTGTATGGCGCCTACCAAATCCAGCGCGTCTTCGGCAGCTACGCTAACCGTTTCAAAAGCGTAAAGCTTCTGGTCGGCGTAGCCGTAAAGCTGAATTTCGTTGTCATCCGGACTAAATTGTTCTTCATCAAGGCAGTAAACTTTTACCTTGAGGCGTGTATCCCTGGAGTGGATCACATCCCTGCAGGGGTTTTGAGGATCGGTTGCCAGTAAATATACATTATAGTCCATAATCGGTTTAACAAAGTTTATATGGGATGGTTTCCTGATTAAGCATTTATGTTAAAAATTGTTTGACTTTTTAATCGTTTCCCCTGGGTGTGGAAATAGCACCCTCGTTTGGGGAAAAAATCTACAGTTTAATATTTAAGTAATATTAAAAACCTGTTTTTAAGGCATATAGATGCATGTTTATTAATTGGCATTTCGTTTGAATAAATGTTATTACCCTTCTCAAAGGGTTGTTTTTCATAGGTAGATGTAGGGTCGAAATACTGCGAGAGTATTTCGACCTTTTTTATTATCAAATGTTTAATGCCGGTTTCCTCTCCAAAGCAGGTTTATATAACTGGATATGTCATCTAGGCATGTGATGACTGGCAAGGTAGTTTAGCCGGTCAAGTTTTAACTTTTGGGAAAATTATACCACTATTCCCGGAAAGTATCTACACACTTTATATTCATTAGGCCTTTGAAAATGCGTTTAGAATACTGGAAAGGCGTTTTGGTATTTGGCACCCGGTTTGAATTAAAGTTAATACCCTTACTAAAAAGGGTTGTTTTTCATAGGTAGATGTAGGGCCGGATCAACTGCGAGAGTTGTCCGGCCTTTTTTATTACGGCGTTATGTTGCCTGATGATTAAAATGTAGCCTGCCGAAATTAACCAATGGGAAATTAATTCCCGGTTTTGGGTGTCATTTCTACACATTGAGAAGTGTTTGTGTTTTAAAAAGCTGCCAATTAGGCATTTAAAGCCATTTTTAAACATTGGCATCAGGTTTGAATATAGTTTAATACCCTTCTCAAAGGGTTGTTTTTCATAGGTAGATGTAGGGCCGGAATAACTGCGAGAGTTGTCCGGCCTTTTTTATTTAGCGGAAATTTCAATCTCTCTCTGATCTGATTGCTTTTTAATTAAGAATGGTTAATGATAGTAGCTTATAATTCCCGATTTTGGGATTGCTTTCCACACGGGGATATCTGTTAGCTTCAAAAGCTTATTTATAGAAGTTTAAAAGCGGTTTTAGGATTTGGCACCAGGTTTGGATAAGTATTAATACCCTTTTCAAAGGGTTGTTTTCATAGGTAGATGTAGGGCCGAAAAACTGCGAGAGCGTTTCGGCCTTTTTTATTATTCCGAATTTTGGGGAGGTCTTTTTAGCTGTAATAGAGCCATAGGTTTTACCCGCAGTTAAACACTCCAATTAAGAGTAGCTTAATTATCGCAAATTGAAATCCGGCGGGTTATTACGGGCGTATATCCATCTACAAGATAACTAATTATAGCATTAAAAATCGAACTCTATGAAAACATCTGAACAGGAAAGCATAGGCGGAGCAAATATGGCCAGGAGGTCATTTTTACGCTATGCGGGGTTAGGCGTGGCATCAGCCGGACTCTTAGCTACAGCAGCTTGTCACAAAGACCACAAGGTAATTGTTGGCGGGGGCATTGATATCGGTGCCAAAGGCGATCTTGCGATCCTTAACTACGCTTACGCGCTTGAGCAACTGGAAGCCGCATTTTATATCCAGGTAATTACCACGCCATATTCGGGCATGACCGCCGATGAAAAAGCGCTTTTCACAAGTATCCGTGATCATGAGGTGCTACACCGTGAATTTTTCAAAGCTGCTTTAGGCGGTAATGCAATCCCTGCACTTACTGTCGATTTCAGCACTATCGATTTTACCAAAAAAGCTGCCGTACTTGGTGCTGCCAAAGCATTTGAAGATACCGGTGTTAAAGCTTATGATGGTGCCGGTTACCTGATTCAGGATGCCGGTTATTTAACCATTGCGGGTAAAATTGTATCGGTTGAGGCAAGGCACGCTGCATTGATTAGCAATATGCTTGTTGCAGGGTCATTTGCTGCCGATGACCAGGTAGACAGCAACGGGTTGAATAAATCAGCTACCATTGCCGAGGTATTGCCTATCGCAAACACCTACCTCAAAACTAAAGTGAGTGCATCCAATTATAGTTACACAGCTTAATCCCACATCGCCATGAATTTATTTAATATAATAGACGAGATAGAAAAATTTGATCCCGAACTGAACGACAGGCTTAATCCGCGTCGTGCAGCTATCAAAAATATAACCAGCTTCGGTTCAAAAGTGGCTATGGCCGCTGTGCCGTTTGCCATGGGTACCATGCTCAAAAAGGCGTACGGGGCTGCTGCTGCTCCAACAGTGATTGAGGTTTTAAATTATGCTTTAACACTTGAATATCTTGAGTCGTCATTTTATAATACAGGTGCTGCCTCAGCAGGTTTGATCCCTGCTGCAGGCGCCTCTTATATTAACGCAGTAAAAGAAGACGAAAACCAACACGTGGCCTTCCTGAAATCAGCTATTACAGCTTCGGGCGGTACGCCGGTTACTTCGCCCAAGTTTGACTTTACAGCAGGCGGCGGCACAGGTGAGGGGCCCTTTAAAGGTTTGTTCGGCAATTACAACTTGTTTTTGAAGGTGGCGCTGGCTTTTGAAGATACAGGTGTACGTGCTTATAAAGGCCAGGCGCCTAACTTGCTGGGCAATAAAGATATTTTGACGGCGGCTTTATCAATTCATGCCGTTGAAGCCCGTCACGCATCGGCTATCCGTCAGTTGCTGGGCGTTTCCCCGTGGATCACCAGTACCGCTACTTTAGGCAACGATACCGGTGTGCCGCAGGTTAACGGAAATTACGATGGCGAACAAAACGTTACCCAGGGCGGGGTCAATCTCACCACATTGCCGGGTGTATCAGGCACATCTACTTCAGTAGCTGTTGCTACCGCTGCTTTTGACGAGCCATTATCTATGGACCAGGTGTTGGCTTTATTAGTAGGTACTTTTATCTACACCTAAATAAAGTTGTTAATTGAGTTAAAAAAAAGACCGGTTGCTTATAGCGCCGGTCTTTTTTATAGTTAAAATTCAATTATTTGTTCAATGCCTGCCTGCCAAATTTAATGAGGTCATTTGCCCTGATATAGCCTACGGTTCCTGATACGGGTTTGCCTTTGCTGGTAAATATAATCATGGTAGGGTAGGCCTGCAGTCCCCATTCAGCAGCCAGGGCAGGGCCTTGTCCTTTTTCCATGTCGATAGCTACATTTACAAAATTATCGTTGTAAAAATCGGCTACTTTGTTGTTTTTAAATGTGGTAGCCTTGAGCATTTTGCAGGGGCCACACCAAGTGGCATAAGCATCAACAAAAATATATTTGTTTTGACGGGCAGCCTGTTTTAGAGCTTCGGTCCAGGAGTTTTCAATAAAGTTGATTTGGGTTGATGACTTGCTTACGTTTTCCTGTGCCCTGACGGTGGAACTGAGTACGATAACAAGTGCGATGATAAAATAATTAATATGCAGGAATTTCTTCATTGTTAATAATAGCGATTATAAATAAAAACAGCACGTATATAATGCTTTATACGTGCTGTTTATTGCAGCGGTTATAAATTTATTTTACCGGTTTGCAGGTCGCCTTTCCTGCTGCTGGCGTTGTTGCTGTTGCTGACGCTGTTGTTGTTGCTGGCGTTGCTGCTCCTGCTGCTGACGTTGAGCCTGCATTTGTTGCTGGCGTTGCTGTTCCTGTTGTTGACGTTGAGCCTGCATTTGTTGCTGGCGCTGTTGTTCCTGTTGCTGACGTTGGGCCTGCATTTGTTGCTGGCGCTGTTGTTCCTGCTGCTGACGTTGGGCCTGCATTTGTTGCTGGCGCTGTTGTTCCTGCTGCTGACGTTGGGCCTGCATTTGTTGCTGACGTTGCTGTTCCTGCTGCTGACGTTGAGCCTGCATTTGTTGCTGGCGCTGTTGTTCCTGTTGCTGGCGTTGGGCCTGCATTTGTTGCTGACGTTGTTGTTGCTGCTGCTGTTGACGTTGAGCCTGCTGCTGTTCCTGCTGCTGGCGCTGTTGTAGCTGCTGCTCTCTTTGAGCTTGCTGTTGCTGCTGTCTTTGCTGTACTTGTTGTTGCCTTTGGGCTTGCTGTTCCTGCTGGGACTGCGGACGGTTCTGCTGCTCGCTTTTTACCCGTTGATCTTGCTGCCTTTGCTGTAATTGTTGTTGACGCTGGGCTTGTTGTTGCTGCTGGCGTTGGGTTTGATTATTTTGTCTTTGATCAAGCTGTTGTTGCCTTTGTGCTTGTTGCTGTTGCAGGCGTTGTTGAGCCTGTTGCTGACGCTGAGCTTGATTGTCTCCTGGCCTTGCATTTGGCTGATTTGGGCGAGCTCCATTTTCCGGGTTAGGCCGGGCTGCCGGGCCTGGATGGTTAACCTGTACTATTTTGTTATCAGGTCTTTCGTTACGGGCAATTTGACGCAGACGGGCCGCATTATTGGGGTTGATAGTAGCGTTACCGCCGCGTCTGTTGGCGATGCCATCATTAGGGTTTTGCTGCCTGTAAGCCGCAGCGTTTACCACCCTTGCAGGTCGTGCATCGGGTGCTTTTCTTACTTCCGGACGGTAAATGTTTACTGTATTATTAACTATCCTGCCGCCGCCGTTTGGCCGGTTAACGTTGTTAATGTTGTAAACACGCACGTTACGGTTGTTAGTAACCTGCCTGATCTCATTTACTCTTGGGCCGGTTATATAAGTACGGTTGTTATTAACATAAGTGTTGTTAATAATTGTTGTTTGATGAATAATGTTAACTACTCGTGTTTGCGGCACATAATAATTATAGATATTCGGCCTGGTAATATATGCCTGTGGTGCGCAAACCCAGTAATTGTCGGGCACATTGTAACTATTGCCAAAAGAGATATTGATACTTATACCTGGCTGTAAAGGCGCCCAGCCGTAATAACCGCCGCCGTGCCTCCAGCTTACCCATGCCGGGGCCCATTCATGGCCTGGAATCCATTCCCATCCATAATAATCATCATAGCGCCAACGGCCATAATGAAACGGAGCCCAGCCCCATTCATAATCGGATACCCAGGTATTGCCATAGTCGGTTACTACCCAGTGGCCCCGGGTAGCATATGGCCTGAAATTGTCACCGGCGTCCGGGATCCAAACGTTACCGTATTGCGGGTCGTTAACCCAGGTACCGTATGGATCAAGTTCGTCGTAAAACTCCTGGTCGGATACATAGCCTCCTTCCTGGGCTTTACTCATGTTTGGTGCGGCAAGCATTATTAAAAATGCTATTAAGCTAATACCGCATATTTTATTAATAAATTTCATAATAATGTATGTTTAAGATGGCCTGTCACATTGGTGTTGCTGAATGTATGACAAGCAGAAGTATAAAACGTTTAAAGCAAAAATTGTTTTAAAGAGTTAATGAGAACAGGGTCAGCGTAATTATGGGGATAAAATTTTATCACTATCTTGTATTCCTCGCTTAAAAATTAAATAATTTTGCTACCTGTTTTATAAACGATAACTATGAGCACAGTAAACATTCCACGCCTGGACCTGAATACCTATATAAACGGCAGTGCCGATGAACGCAAGCAATTTTCGAACGATATTGGCAAGGCTTTTAACGAAACAGGATTTGTTACCATTACTAATCACGGTCTTAGTAAAGAATTGATAGATAGGCTTTACAACCAGGTTAAAACGCTGTTTGCCCTGCCCGATGCAGTAAAACAGCAATATGAAATCCCAGGCTTAGCAGGCCAGCGCGGGTACACCGGTAAAGGCAAGGAAACGGCAAAAGGTTTTAAAACCCCCGACCTGAAAGAATTTTGGCAAATTGGCCAAACCGTAACTGATGACGAGGTACTGAAAGCACAGTACCCGGATAATGTAACCGTTAATGAACTGCCCGAATTTAACCCAACCACCATCGAAGTTTACAAAAAACTGGAAGCAGCTGGTAAACATTTACTCCGCGCAATTGCCGTTTACCTCGAATTGCCCGAAAACTATTTTGATGATAAAGTTCATAACGGTAATTCAATACTTCGCACCCTGCATTATTTCCCTATAACCGATCCTGATTCGGTGCCCGATGATGCTGTACGTGCCGGAGCCCACGAAGATATTAACCTGATCACCCTGTTAATAGGAGCCAGCGCCGATGGCCTTGAACTGTTAACCCGCGATAATACCTGGTTCCCGGTTAAAGCTTATGGTGAAGACCTGGTAGTTAACGTTGGCGACATGCTGCAGCGTTTAACCAATAACAAGTTAAAATCAACCACCCATCGCGTAGTAAACCCACCGCGTGAGCTGATGAAGTTCTCCCGTTTTTCCGTGCCGTTTTTCCTGCACCCAAAATCGAACATGGATCTGACCAGTCTTGATTCGTGCATTGATGAACAGCATCCTAAATTATATACTGATATCACTGCCGGTGAGTATCTGGATGAACGCTTGAGGGAGATTGGTTTGAAGATGTAGGTCTCAAAGACAAATAAAATCGTCATTGACGTTCTATAGAGAATAACAAAGCCCTTCCAAAACTTGAAAGGGCTTCTTTATTTAAACAGGTAGATGAAATAGATTTACTTAACGAACACTGCTTTGCCTTCAACGGCTTCACCTGCTGCCTGTCTTCTTTTATATAATACAAACAATGCAGTGGCCAATACCCCAATAATTCCCTCGATACAAACAGCCCTGCGCGGCCCAAGCTCATTGGCTGACCAACCGGCCATCAAACTTCCCACCGGAATCATGCCCTGGTAAGCCATCACATAATAGCTGATAGCCCTTGCCCGCATAGCCGGGATAGCATGGGTTTGGATATAGGTGTTGATGGCCGATGTTTGCGCCATCATACCAACGCCGGTAAATACCATAAATATTAAAGCAAAAGGGAGTTTGCCTGCATAGGCCACCATCAGCACGCTTGTACCAAAAATGAGACTTGCTATCGACATGATCTTTACCAGGTTTTTATTACTCTTCAGGTTAGCCAGATATACCGCACTAATTACCGAGCCTAAACCAGCTGCGCTCTCAAACCAGCTGAAGGTTTTTGCATCGCCGTTAAAAAGATCTTTGGCGAAGATTGGCATTAGTGTATTAAATGGTATCACAAACAGGCTGCTTGCAGTAAGCATCAGGATCATACTGCTCAGGTCGCTGTCGCCGGATACGTATCTGAAACCTTCCTGTAATTCTGTCCAGATGCTTTTTTCCGAACGGACAGGCACTATGGTGTTTAGCTTCATCATAAATAAACAGGTGAGCACAGGGATATAGCTCAAAAAGTTGCCGAAGAAACAAACATCCTCACCAAAAGCACTTAATACGATACCTGCAATTGCCGGGCCTGCAATACGCGCCAGGTTGGTCATGGTTGAGTTTAAAGCGATGGCATTAGGCAAATCAGCCTTGTCATCAACCATATCCACCATTAATGATTGGCGGCAGGTTACATCGAAGGCATTTACAATACCTTGCAACAGGCTGAGGCCAATAATAGCTGGGATATTATAGATTTTAAAGAAGATCATGAAAGCAAAAGCACCGGCTTGAAGCATGGATACTACCTGGGTAATAACTAAAATGCGGTAACGGTTATGCCTGTCAACAATACTACCTGCATAGGGTGCTAGGATTAGCGATGGAATAAGGCTCACAAAACTCACAATTCCTAATAAAAGTGCCGAACCTGTAAGGCGGTAAACAAGCCAGCTCACTGCTGTTTTTTGCATCCATGTGCCAATGAGGGATATTGACTGACCGTAAAAAAACAGCTTAAAATTACGGTACTTTAAAGAGCGAAACACATTCATTTGTTCAATTCATAACAAAAGCAAATTCAGGGGAGTACTTAATGCAAGACTATTGAATTGTTTTATGCTGCAAATATCGCCCATATCAATACATTTGTAAAATAGATTGTTTTAATAGGATTGATAGATAAAAACGATTGATTGTGGAATTACGTCAACTGCAATACTTTGTTAAGGCTGCCGAAACCATGAACTTTACCGAGGCTGCTGCTGCGGTATTCATTACACAAAGCACGCTATCACAACAAATAAAGCAGCTTGAAGAGGAGCTGGGCATGCTTTTGTTCGACAGGATAGGCAAGCACGTACGGATCACTGAGGCTGGTCATATATTTTTAACTCATGCCCGCAAGATCCTTAACGATGTGCAGCGGAGCAAGCAGGCCATAAGTGAATTGCAAAATGCTACCATCGGCGAGCTTAACATCGGCGTTTCATATGCATTTACTTCTTTATTGTTGCCCGCATTGGCTCCGTTCAGTACCAAATACCCCGGCATCAAAATCTTTATTACCTATGGTAGCCCGGAAGAATTGGAAAAAAACTACGACTGGCCGAGCTGGATATGATCCTCGCTTTCCACAATGAAAGTGATGACGAAGACCTGGAAATGCAGGAATTGTTTAGTTCGAGCGTGGTAATGGTGGTATCTAAAAATAATCCGCTGACCCAACTCAAGAAAGTAAGCCCGGAAGAGCTGGCCAAACTTGATCTCATCCTACCGGGAAAAGGCTTCAGCTCGCGCGATTTTATTAATGATTTGTTTAACCGCAAAAAGATAGTGCCCAATATAAAAATTGAGCTCAATGATGTGCATTCATTGCTGGCTTTGGTTGAGAGCGGCCATTGGGCAACTATCCTGAATGAAAAAGCCATCATCGGCTGGAATAAAGTGGCCGCCATTCCCATCGAATCAAAAGATATCAAACGGCAATCATATATCCTGTGGCAAAAAGGAGTTTACCGTAAACGTGCGGCTATTTTATTTATTGAGGAATTGATGAAGGTGATGGAGAGTGAGTAGTAAAATATTCATGTATTATATATCCTAAGAGGCTGTGAGCGTTATAATAATCTCTTTATATTTGATTTATAACCCGATATAAGCCTTATCTATGAACCTTAAACCAATTTTTTACCAGATATTACTATCTGTAATATGTATTCAGCTCTTTGCCGCGTTTCGGCCTGATCAGCACAAATCAATTCATAGTCAAGCAACGGAAAACGGCTCTAAAGCAACGATTCTATTCCGGCTTAAAGCCCATGAGCAGTTCAGGCTCGAATATATGAACGCATTTTTGGAGGCAAAACAACTTAAATTTATCAATCCCGGGGAAAAGGATACTGTAATTATACGTAATGTAACAACCAATATTCCTGTTGCCTTAACAATGACTTTTTTTGAGTTTGGAAAAGATAAAAGCACGAAAGAAAGAAAGTTTTCAGTACTTGCATCGCCTGGAGATACATTGAATTTATCATTAACAAGCCAGGGATTTCTGAATACAGAAAGATTAAAAAAAGAATTGTATTATCCAACGATTCTATTTCATATTATACCAACTATACTACTGCGCCCGGCGGCAAAGCAGTATCCTCCAAGAATGAACTTTGGGAATCTTTTTATACAGAATTTAATAGAAAATTTCGAGAAGAAACGGATAGGATCAATGGCCTTTTGGCTAATTTTCAAATAGATTCATCAGCATTTGAGCAACTGACAATCAACTGTAAACTTCATTATTACAAACGGTTGTTTAATTGGCTTTATGAGGGTAATGGCCAATACTTTGAGCCTGCTTTACCTGTACTTTCAAAGTTGAGTGAGGATATCGAGCATGTTTTAAATAGCCCACACCTATTTTTGGCCGAAGATTTATTGAGTGTGATTGACGGCTACGTCAGGCTCAAAATCATTAACAAAGGTGGGGACTATGTTAATGGCATTACCATATATAAAGAAGCATCGGCAGCTAATTTGGGCAGGTTTAAATCCAGCTATCTTCTTATTTGTTTAACTCATTCTCCGGTAAAAAAAGGTAATGGATTTAACGAAATAATGAAGGACTACAGGAGAAAGATGGCTAATACAAGCTATTCGATACATCTCGACAACATTATGAGAAACATGTTGGATGGCAAACAGCTTATAGCAAACGATATGTTAATTGGTTTAAACGGAAAAAAGTATCATTAAATAATCTGCTTAAATCAAAGAAACAGTTTTACATATTGGATTTTTGGGCAAGTTGGTGCTCGCCGTGCAGGGCCCAGTTGCCGGTGATGGATAGTTTAAGATCTGCGTTGAGAAAAAACGCTGTTGAGGTAATTTCAATTAATCTCGATCAAAAAGAAGTATCCTGGAAAACAGCATCCCTGGCCGAAAAAAACACCTTGGAATAAACAATTATCACCTTAATGCGGCCACTAAATCAGCTATTGTGCGCCAGTTAAATATATCATCTATTCCGCGATATGTGATTTTGGATAACTTAAAAATAATATCATCAAACTTTTATCAGCCCACAGAGCCCGGTTTTGTTGATGAGTTGAAGGATTTGATACGCACCAGGTAAAAGTTTGTTATTTGACTAAATATCGCGCTGATCTACTCTAATAAAAAATTGATTGTATTATATAACAATGGGAGATGTAATAAATTTACTTCTTCATCTCTTCTTTTATCGCCCTCAAAAATTCATTAGGATGTTTGGAGCCGATAATATAAAGCAGACCGTCACGATCTGTAAGGTGGATGGCTTCATTGCCTGATGTGAAAAAGCGGATGGTGCCTTTGGTATGCAGGTTATAAACCGGATTGTTGAACATGTAGCGGCTGTAGGTGCCTTTTTCGGCTTTAACAATACTGTTCAAATCTATTTTTACCAGTTTGGTTGTCCACAAGCCGTCAAGCATAACGCTTTTGTTTTCAACACGGGTGCGGAAATGCAGCAGGAACCCCAGGATAATGGAAATAATGATGATGGAAAAGCCCACAACAACCAGCAAATCGCCGTTACGCTCACGTTCGTCGGTGAAGAAATAGGCTGCAAAACAAAACATGGCTAAAACCAGGCGTATGGTTAGCGGTATAAATTCCCGGCCAAGGTATTGCTTTTCAGTAAAAACGGATTTATCGCTCATGTTAGTTTAAACAGTTCGAAGATAGTAACTTTTTTAGTGTTATCACTCACTTTATACCTTTCTGTCGGGGCGATAGCCGCCAATCCACATAATTTCACCGTTGCCGTTTACCAGGATTGGGATTTCTTCCTTTTGGTACAGCGGCACTTTCTGGTTAATGAAAAAATCGCTCAATTTCTTTTTGCCTTTCATCCCAAGAGGAAAAAAATGATCTCCCTCGTACCATGCACGTATTTTTAACGGGTAAACCAGCTTATCAGCATCAATAGATACTGCCAGCGGATTGTTCTTTATAATCAACGGGCTATCGTCATGTAACAAGTTAAGCTTATAAACGCCAAAATTTGCTTCATGGTCTGTAGCGTTGATAATAACTTCGGCAGGTAGCACAGTAGTTTTTGGCTTAAGGATAATATTATCGCGATCGAGCAATAAAGTGTGTGTTCCTGATTCAAATATCCGGCCCGAGTGTTTATCGAGCGAGGCAATGAGGTCATCAATGGTAGCTTCATTAAAACCGTATTCATTTAGCAATTTAAAAAGAAGCAACCTTTTTGGCTTAAGTTTTTTTACTTCGGCTATGCGCAGGTAAATGATGCCATCATGTATTTGCAACAAGGTTTGCCTTAACTCATCAAGCCTGATCTCAAGCAACAATTCCAGGTCTCGGAAATGGAGCAGGTTGCTTTCAAACGTTTTTTCGAGCGATGGGTTCAATTCTTTAAGCTTTGGCACAACCTCCAGCCTGATCTTATTTCGGGCATATTTTGCCGAAGCATTGGAACTGTCTTCAACAAAAGTTAAACCTTCGGCACTAACCATGGTCTGTATTTCCAAACGGCTGAGGAACATCAGCGGGCGCACCAGTTTACCGTTTTTGGGTAAAATGCCATGCAAACCGGCAATTCCGGTGCCACGTGTAAGGTTTAACAATATTGTTTCGATAGTATCGTTTTGGTGGTGAGCAAGCGCAACAACCTCATAACCTGATTGCTGATTGATGGTTTCAAACCACTGATAACGTAAATCGCGGGCAGCCATTTGTATGGATACCTTGTTGTCTGCAGCGTATTGCTCCGTATCAAAATTAACAGTATGAAATGGTACACCAAGAGTTGTAGCGAGGTTGCGGCAAAAAGTCTGGTCGCGCAGGGCTTCGTCGCCACGCAGCTGGAAATTACAATGGGCGATGCCAAAATCATAACCGGCAGCTTTGAGCAGGTGCACCATTAAAACCGAATCGATGCCGCCGCTTACAGCCGCCAGTATTTTGGCAGCGGGCGTAAATAAGCTGTTTTGCTCAATAAAATTAACAAACTGATTAACTGGCAGCATTCATCAAAATTATTAATTTAATAACCCCAACAAAAAACTAATTTTGCCACTGTGAGGAAATATGTTTTATGCTTTTTGTTTTTGGCGATGGCAACTGCAGCTATGGCTCAAAAAAATCAATTGTAAACCTGATACAATCTGAACGAAGCACCGGCGGAAAAATCAATGGCAAGCAGATGTTCAAGGTTTATAAAGGCGTGTTTAAGCAGGATTACTCCATCCTACGGTCGGATAGTGCATACTTTTATCCCAACGAAAACGCGTTTGACGCTTTTGGCAACGTAAATATAAACCAGGGCGATACACTGAATATATTTTCGGATAAGCTGAATTATAACGGAAATACAAAAATTGCCATCTTAACAGATAATGTTAAAATGGTCGACCGCGATGCTACGCTAACTACCAACTATCTTACCTACAATACCGCCAGTCGCATAGGTACTTACACAGGTGGCGGAAAGCTGGTGAATAAAGACAATGTGCTTACCAGTAAAAACGGCTATTACTTTGCCTTCACCCGCGACTCCTATTTCAGGTACGATGTGGTACTTACCACACCCGATGCTTTGATAAAAACCGATACCCTTAAGTACAATACAGGTACACGGATAGCCTATTTTTTCGGACCAACCAATATTTACGGCACCAAGGATAAGGATACCTTGTATACCGAAAATGGTTTATATAATACCGTTACGGAACAGGCTTACTTTGGAAAGAAAAACTCATACAGGCAAGGCACCAAATCACTAAAAGGCGACAGCCTTTTTTATGATAAGCTAAAAGGTTATGGCCGCGCGGTAAAAAACATCACCTTTGAAGACAGGGAACAAAAGGTAACTATTAAAGGAGACCTTGGTACTTATTACAGAGCCGAGGAAAAAACCGTTGTTACTGAAAATGCTTACGTTGTATTGATATCCGAGCAAAAGGATACCAGTAAAACCGATACCGCGGTTAAGCAATTACCCGCCGTAAATAATAAGAATGCAAAAGTATCAGCCAAAAACATAACCGATCTTACTAAGATTGCCGGTGCCATAAAGCCCGACAGCAGCCATAAGGCCCCGGCCAATACCATGCCCATTAAGCAGCCATTTGCCATAGGAAAAAAGACAGTGCCAATGTTGATATGGCAACTAAACTGGTGCAGGGCGCTTTACAAAACAATAAAGATGCCGATGCTTTGATAAAAGCAGCAACGCAATCAAAAAAAGGGAACGAAAAGCTGATTGATTCGGCGCTGAAGGCGGCTGCTCCGGCATTAAAAAATAATAAGGACAAAGTCGGCATAAAAAACATAGGTAGCCTGGCGGGTGTGGCCGATGCTATTAAGCCAGGTGTTGCTAAAGTAACAGGAAAGCTTATACCTGTAAAAGCGGCGGTAGCGCCAAAAGATACCAGCCACATCAAACGCGATTCGATATACATGACTGCAGACACCATTGAAACGCAGATCATGACTTATAAAAACCAGAAAATTTACCAGGAGCGCCAGCGTACTTTGCGTGATACTACACTAAAGCAGCGCAAGGTGGCGGCTGATAAAAAAACTCAAAGTTTCTTACTGCCTATTATATAAAGGTACCTAAAGATACCAGCTACTTTCACCGCGACTTTTTTGGAAAGCCTAAGCCGGTGAATGATTCATTGCAGCGTAAAAAGGATGCACTTGCCGCTATTAGAAAAGCAAAACAGGATAGCATAGCCCGTGAACAGATGCAGCGTGACCCGGTTTTTAAACAATACCCGGTTAATTTGAAAGATACGGCACGCGTGCGGATGCTTATCGGCCATCATCATGTCAAGATCTTTAAATCTGATCTGCAGGCTAAATCCGATTCGGTATTTTATAGTAACAGCGACTCTACCATGCGCATGTATGTGAACCCTATTATCTGGTCACAGGGTTCGCAGCTAAGCGGCGATACCGTTTACATGCAAATGCGACATAAAAAGCTGGATAACATCGAGTTGTTCCCGTCGGCATTTATTGTGAATATTGAAAAGGATGATTCAACGCATTTTAACCAGGTATCGGGTAAAAAAATGCGGGGATATTTTAAAGATGATAAGCTTGATCAGATGTATACGTTTGGCAATGCCGAAACCATATATTTTCAGCGCGACAGCGGTAAGGTGTCGGGTATGCAACGATCGTTGAGCAGCAGGATCCGTACCGTTTTTAAAAAGAACCAGGCTACAGATATCTACTTTTTAACCAAACCCGAAAACAGGTACATCCCTATTGAAAAGGTTAAAGAAGATGATAAGATCCTGAAAGGCTTTTTGTGGAAACCTAAAGAGCGGCCGGCATCCAAAGAAGACATCATTAAAAAGCGCAGTAAAAAGGCAGCGACCACCAAATCGCCGGCAAAAAATGCTCCTGCTAAACCCGGAACTGCTAAGCCGGGTGCCAATCTCAAAACTGATAGCCTGAAGGGGCCTGGACTAAAAAACATGCAGGATAGTACCCTAAAAGTTGATACTGGGAAGAATAATGCGATAAAATTTAAAAAGGATACGATAATCAGAAATTTTGCACCAAAACTACCCGGAAATGGGCAGAAAAAGGACAGTATTGTTAACAAAACGCCATCTGTTAAGAAAAACTGACCCTAAATGAAAAAAAGTTATATTTTTTATCAAAAAAATTAGTCTACTAATTCTATAGTGCTTATATTTGACTAATTGTTATTATCGATCTAACCAATTAGTTCTTTATGATAAATAATGAGGTCAGTCAACTTAAATTTAAAAAAGAGACAGCCGGCGGGCTATCTCTTTTTTTCTGCCTCTTTTTAAAGCATGTTTAAACAGCTGTTTTATTTATCGATAAAGTAAACATCATCTATAGTGGCGTGTTATTTCAATAAACAAACCGCTATGATCGATCAAAAAGATACCACCCCGGCCGCAAAAGATGGAAAGTACGAATTCCTGATCAACTACTCAGAACGTGAGCTTACCTGCCGTGTTGAGAAAGAACAAAATAAGCTGCATGTTTTTATTGATAATAATATCAACGCCGAGCTGGAGTTACAGCCCGACGGCAGCCTTACCCAGGCCAGCGGCAATTCCCTGCCCGAATCAACCATTGAGTTTATCAAGAAACATATCATGGAGCAATAGGAAATCGCGTTCGGATTTGGAGTTAATATATTTTGCCTTTTGTCATCCTGAGGAACGAAGGATCTTCTTCGCCCTGCAAAGTGGCTTTTTATGCTGCAGAAGATTCCTCGCTATCGCTACCCATGACATAATAATTTAAGCAGGTACAAGTTCCCTATTTAATTCAAAGGCGAGTTTTTCTAATCGCCTTTGTTTCTGTTCCTTAATGATATTTTCATAGGCTTGCAGCCCTTTTTCCACAAAGTCGGCTCCTTTTACAATTAAACGCCAGTATTGAGCGGCCAGTTTTCTGGCCGTTGCTTTAATAGCTATTGCCGGACCTTTTCTGCCTCTTAATCTTCTTGCAAATGAACCCCAGCCGATATACTTGCTGTTCAATAATCCATGGGCCATTTGTTTGAATATTTGCCCAACGGCCGGTTTACCCTTACTTTTACTTTTGTTCTTTTTCCCTGAACGGTCCTGGCCGGGAGATAAACCAAGCCAGCTTGTGAAATGTTTTTCACTTGGCCATCGGCTAAGATCCGAACCCACCTCTGTGTATAACTGTAACCAGTTGTAATCTGTAATACCCGGAAGTTTAGTTGCATCCTTACCATCAAATATTTTTAACAGATGATCTCCCAGGTTGTTGATATGAGGTTTGTTGTGACGGATCGCCTTGCGTTTTCCTTCGCTTATTCCCGGCGGCAGGTTCTTATCCCTGTTGATCCGTTGTAAAACACTATCAATCTGGCTGTCGCATTCCATTATCTGGCCTTGATAAAAACCATAAGCCTTATAGGCCTGACCTAATGAAAAAAGCCCTTGCGCTGTATAATGACCTTGCAGGGCTTTCAATAGCTCTTCCCCTTTATTCTCCCTGATCTTTTTATGGCAAAGTGAAAACAACTTATCAGGATCTCGCTCGCCTTGCAGTATCGCATCGATTAACGCCATCCCGCTTACTCCATGGACCTGGCTTAATACCTCCGGCAAACGGATATTCATTTCTATCAGGGCCTTCTGCATGTGTTGCACATGCATGGCCGCACTCCGAAGATGATCTTCACGAAGGCGCTGATAACTACGCAATTCTTTGATATGACCTTCGGATACATAACAGCGGTTCAGCAAGCCATAACTATGCAATTGCTGTATCCACTGACAATCTTTTACATCTGTTTTCCTGCCTGGTAACTGGCGGGTCTGTCTTCCGTCAACAAGCCACACATCCAATCCCCCATCTAAAAGAATATCGTAAAGTACATACCAGTATACTCCTGTGGCTTCCATTGCCACTGTACTTACCTTATGCTCCAATAAATAGTTCTTAAGTGATACCAGATCACTGGTGAAAGTCTCAAACGAACGAACCGGCTGGCCTTCAAGACCCACAAATACCTTGCGGGCTCCAATATCTATACCTGCCGCATGAAAATGCATCTTTTCCATACTTATAACGCTTTTTAAACCGTGCCCGAAGGAGTTTAAAGAAAAGACAGGCTACCCATCGGACAAATCACCCACACAAGGGATCGTACCATACCTTCAGACTCTTGCTTCGGAACCATACTCAGCAACAGGCAATAAGCACTATAACTCGGTCGGCCACACTGCACGGTTCAGCAAATCTATGTCATTTCACCTTCAGAGGCCACGGATTTAAACACTCAGAATGACAGACTTTTTTAACATGTCGTGGGTAACTTGTTTCAGCACCCCCACAAGAAAGGTAGGCGCTTTGATTAGCACGCGGCTATGCAAATGAGGTGTTGAAACAAGTTCAACATGACAGCAATTTTATCCTCCATAGGATAAACGAAGTATATTATAAAATCATGCTAAGTTGCCTTTATACATCTTCTAAAAATTTTCAATTTCTAAATATTATTCATTAATCTTGAACGGTATTCTGAACCAGGTAAATCCTGTGCGCTGTTCCAATTATCGGCGCTTTATTATATATACGTTTTATGAACAAAACTAAAGTAGCCATACTGGGTGCCGGTTTTATTACCGATATCCACATGGAATCATACCATCGTTTTATCCCCGAAGCCGACGTGGTGGCCTGCTATGCCCGCAAGCCCGAAAAAGCCAAAGCCTTTGCCGAAAAATATCACATAACCCAATGGTTTGATGATATTGATAAACTGCTTGCCGAATCGGGCTGTGAGGTGGTAGACATCTGCCTGCCTAATTACCTGCATGCCGAAGCTACCATCAAAGCCGCGAAAGCAGGCAAACATGTTATCATCGAAAAGCCGCTGGCTGTAACCATTGAAGAAGCTGATGAAATGATAGCCGTATGCAAGGCCAACAATGTAAAACTAATGTATGCCGAAGAGCTTTGCTTCGCGCCAAAATATGAGCGGGCAAGGCATTTGGTAAAGGAAGGAGCTATTGGCGACATCTATATGCTAAAACAAGGCGAAAAACATTCGGGGCCGCATTCGGACTGGTTTTATGATATCAACTTTTCAGGAGGCGGTGTAATTATGGATATGGGTTGCCATGCATTGGGCTGGTTTAGGTGGATGCTGGACAATGCTAAACCTAAAAGTGTTTATGCCAGTATGAGCACGGTGCTACATAAAGGGCGTACCAAAGGCGAAGATAATTCGGTTATTATTATTGAGTTTGAAAACGGGGTAACCGCTGTTGCCGAAAACAGCTGGGCCAAACATGGCGGCATGGATGATCGTTGCGAAATTCACGGACTTGGCGGCGTTATTTACGCCGATTTGTTTATGGGCAATGCCGCAGTAACCTATAGCCGTGATGGATACGGCTACGCCATGGAAAAATCAGATACCACACAAGGCTGGAGCTTCACCATTTTTGAAGAAGCTTTTAACCAGGGTTATCCGCATGAGCTCAAACATTTTATTGATTGTGTACAGAACAACAAAACCCCGCTTGTAACCGGGGAAGACGGCAGAGCTGTGCTCGAACTTATCTACGCAGCTTATGCCTCGGCAGGTGCCGGCAAAAAAATTGAGCTGCCATTTTCGGCAAAGATTGATAAACCTGTAAATCTTTGGCTCGATAATAAATAACAAATGAAACTACATACATATCCTGATTATAATACCATGTCGAAAGCAGTGGCCGACCTGGTAGTTACCCTGATTAACCAAAAGCCCGATTCACTGATCTGTTTCCCTTCAGGCGATTCGCCAACCGGTATGTTCAGTTACCTGGTTCAGTATGCAAATAACGGACAGGTCGATTTTAGCCAAACCAACTTTGTGGGACTGGATGAATGGGTTGGCCTCGACCGTACTAATGATGGCAGCTGCACTTATTTCCTCGAAAAGCACTTTTTTACGCCGCTTAATATTTCGCCCGGAAAAGTAAAGTTCTTTAACGCTGTTGCTGATGACCTGGATGCCGAATGCCAGGCCATGAATAAACATATTGATAACCATGGCGGATTGGATATGATGGTGGTTGGAGTAGGGCTTAATGGTCATATCGGCCTTAATGAACCCGGCTCCGATTTTCATTCTTATGCGCATCATTCGCCTTTAGCAGCTATTACTGTAGAAGTTGCTCAAAAATACTTTACTACTGATACAGTTTTAACCGAGGGCATTACCCTTGGCTTACGGCATTTAGCCGAAGCTGCTGTACCGGTGCTGATAGCCAGCGGAAGTAAAAAAGCACCAATTATTGCTGAGGCATTGCAAGGCTGTGTTACCAACGATGTACCGGCATCAATATTTAAAACGCTGCAAAATGCGCAGATATTTATAGATGATGCCGCGGCCGCACAACTGGAAGCTTAAAGCTAAAGACTGAAAGCCGAAGGCAAAAATTTAAAGCTTTCAGCTTTCGGCCTTCTACTTTCAGCTTTATAAAACCTATTGACAATTAAACAGTTTATTAATCATAACCAATTGTAACTATGCCTCAAGAACCCCAAAATGCTAAAGATCAGTTAACCTATGATGCTATAGTGATAGGCTCGGGTATTAGCGGAGGATGGGCAGCGAAGGAGCTTTGCGAACAGGGTTTAAAAACCTTGGTGCTTGAACGGGGCAGGGATGTGCAACATATCAAGGATTATCCAACAGCAACTATGGATCCCTGGGAGTTCAAGCACCGCGGCGAAATGACGAAGGATTTTTTGAAAGAAAACCCACTGATCAGCAGGGCTGCCGGTTATGGTGAGGACGATGCCCACTTCTTCGTAAAAGATAAAGATCATCCTTACATACAGGAAAAACCGTTCGACTGGATCCGAGGTTACCAGGTTGGTGGTAAGTCGCTTACCTGGGGCAGGGCTTGCCAGCGATGGAGCAAGTTTGAGTTTGAAAACCCAGCCCGTTTTGGTTACGGCATTGAATGGCCTATTAGTTACGATGATGTAGCGCCATGGTACTCACATGTAGAAAAATTCATAGGCGTTTGCGGTAATAAAGACGGCATTGAAGCCATGCCCGATGGCGAGTTTTTGCCTCCTTTTGATATGAACGCAGTGCAGGAACATATCAGCAAAAAGATAAAAGAAAACTATCCCGACAGGCACCTGGTACATGCCCGCTGGGCGCATATTACTGAGCCGAAGCAGATCCACATAGATCAGGGGCGCGTTAAATGTATGGCACGGAACCTGTGTATGCGCGGCTGCCCCTTCGGTGGTTATTTTAGTTCGGTAAGTTCAACGCTGCCCTGGGCCAAAAAAACGGGTAACCTCACTATACGTCCCTTTTCGGTGGTGCATTCAATTATTTATGACGAAAAGCTTGGCAAAGCTACCGGGGTAAAAGTTATCGATACCAATACTAAAGCTGAGTTCGTGTATAAGGCCCGGATCATTTTTATGAATGCTTCGGCATTGAATACTAACCTCATCCTGCTCAATTCAAAATCAGAAAGGTTCCCGAACGGGCTTGGCAATGATAATGGCCTGCTGGGTAAATACATCGCTTTTCAAAATTACCGGGCATCGGTAACGGCAGATATGGATGGCTTTTTAAACCGCTATTACTTCGGCCGAAACCCAACCGAGCTAATCCTCGCCAATTATCGTAACCTGCACAAACAGGAAACCGATTATAAAGGTGGCTTCACTACGTTTATGGGCGCATATCGTAACCGGGGACCAAAAGAAACTGCCGAAGGCGAGGTAGGAGGAGCTTACAAAGATTCGCTTACAGAACCGGGCGGATGGAGTGCTTACATGTACCTACAGGGCGAAACCATACCCAAGGAAAGGAATCATGTGCGTTTAAGTAAAGAGCAGAAAGATCAATGGGGCATCCCGCTGCTGATCACCTCGGTTGAGTATGATGATAATGATGAGCGCATGATCCAGGACTTTTTAACCCAAACCGCCGATATGTTTGAGAAAGCCGGCTGTACCAATATTCAAAAGCACGAAAACAAACAGGCGCCGGGCCTCGATATCCATGAAATGGGAGGGGTGCGCATGGGGAAAGATCCAAAGACATCGCTGCTTAACCAATGGAACCAACTCCACTTGTGCAAAAACGTGTTTGTGACCGATGGCGCTTGTATGGCGACTACCGGAAACCAAAGTCCTTCAATTTTGTATATGGCTTTAACTGCCCGTGCTGCTACTTATGCGGTGGGCGAATTTAAAAAGGGAAATCTTTAAAACTTACTAATTAAACATAACACCAATGAACAAGGTATTTTTAATAGCGTTAACAGCCATCGTCATAAGCGGCTGCCATTCATCCACCCCAAAAAACTATAATAATGACAGCACCGTTGTTGCCAATACCAACAAAAAAACGGCGGTCACAACTACTGGATTTGAGCCATTATTTGATGGTAAAACTACCGACGGCTGGCATGCATACGGTAAACCGGCACCGGGTTTGTCCTGGAAAGCAGAAGATGGCGTACTGCATCTTGACGCATCGCAAAAAGGCGACTGGCAAAGCAAAAACGGCGGCGACATGGTTAGCAATGGTGAATATGAAAATTTTGACCTGAAGCTGGAGTGGAAAATTTCCAAAGGCGGTAACAGCGGGATCCTGTTTCATGTTAAGGAAGATACTACTAAATACAAATACAGCTACTTTACCGGCCCCGAATGCCAGGTTGTTGATAACAAGGAGAACGAAGACGGCAAACTCATCAAACACCGTGCAGGTGATCTGTATGACCTGATCTCGATATCAAAAGAAGTAGTTAAACCTGCCGGCGAGTGGAACCAGGTAGAGATTGTTTGCAACAACAGCAAGCTTGATTTTACCATTAACGGAGAGCATGTATTGTCAACCACCCTGTGGGACGATAACTGGAAAAAACTGGTAGCAGGCAGCAAATTCAAGGAATGGCCAGACTTCGGTACGTTTAAAACCGGCCACATCGTGCTGCAGGATCATGGTGCGGATGTGTGGTACAGGAATATTGAGATTAAGAAGTTATAAGGCTTGTTCATAACGAATCGTCATTGTTGTGAGGTAGAAAATTTGACGTGTGAAGACTTACGAAGTTTCAAAAACTTCGTAAGTCTGGATTCTACACCGTGACGATATATTTTATCTTCCTGTCCCTTGTTTCCTGGCGTCTTGCGTCTTTCCTCACCTGAGCACCGGAATATTAATATAACTATCATTAAACCATTTTATTTGCAGCGGCACTTTAGCATCACTGATAGTTTCATCGCTTACATTTTTGCCCGTTCCATAGTTGACCTGCTCAAAAGGGCTTTTGTTGATATTGAGCAGGATCACAATACGGCTGCTTCTGCTAAATTGCTTGCTGGTGATATAGCTGTTAGTAAAGGGAATGTTTTCCATTTGTCCCGGTTTTAATAAATGTCTTTCCTCCGGGTTGCCGGCATAACTCGCCCTCCCCATAAAGTAGGTGAGGTAAAAGTATTTCCCGTCGGGCATTTCTTCAAACATCACCACGTGGTAGTCCATATCTTTTTTATTGATGATGGTTTTTAAAACGCCCGAAAAAGCTCCGCTTATAGTTAAAGGCTTTTCGAGCGGATCACTTTTAAAAACAAGGCTGCTGCCGGTATTCAGCGTGTCGTAAATAAGCTGATTTAAAAAATAATAACTGCTGATACTATCCCGGTTGGCAAAATCTACACGTTGTGAGGTGAAGTGCTTCTTCAATGGCTTAACAGGGTTTAACCGGGAGTTATCCAGGTAAAATTTCAGGGTATCGTTACTCATTTGCTTTAATGAAGGCACATGTTTCCACTCGTTGCTGCCCATAACTTCAAAGTTGAATTTATCCTTCAGAAAAGCAGGTTTGGGTTTGTTTTTGAAGATATAATCAAACCATTGATAAATAATTTCGTGGATGTTGATCCGCGCTGCATCATCAATTTTGTAACCGTTGAAAACGGAATCAGGATGCCCCTGTGAGCCGAAATGTCCGTATGGCCCGATAATTACATAATGATTAGGATTGGCATTATATTTCAGATGTTCGCGATAGTAATACATGCCGCCAATTTGCCCGCCATCGTAATAGCCGGTGGTTGTTAACACGGGTATATTGATATCTGCAAAGTCTTTTTTATAAGGGATCATGTTCTGCCAGTATTGATCATAGGTTGGGTGTGCTACCCAATGCCTGAACATGTTGTTGGCCCCTCTGCCGGTTAGGCTGTCGAGCGTGTGATATGCTAACCCTGCATTATACCATTTCCAGTACAACTGGTTCCATTGCGGACTGTTGTAATCTTTTTCATCCAGGAATTTATTGTTGCTGGTGTAATAAGTCCACGAAAAAACGAAGCTCATTTGCACATTATTGGTCATGGGTACATCAAGCCCTGGTGCTACCGCGGCCGATGGTACAATGGTTTTAAGCGCCGGGTGAAGCTTTTTGGCAGCTGCCCATTGGGTAAAGCCGTTATAACTTCCACCGTACATGCCAACCCGGCCATCACTCCAGGATTGTTTACTGATCCAGTCAATCACATCGTATGCATCGCGGCCATCGGTTTCATAAGCCAGCGGCTCACCGGGACTGCTCCATTTGCCGCGGGTATAGGCAAATACACCAACATAACCTCTGTCTGCAGCTTCCTGAATTTTTAACGAATCTGTTCGTCGGGCATAAATGGTAAACTGGAAAATAGCTGGCAGCTTTTCGGTTACGCCTTTTTTGCGGGCCACCATCACGGTAACAAATACGCCGTCACGTGTTTTTAGCAATACGCTATCCTGAAGGTAAGATCCCGTAGCTTTTTTGCTTTGTGCCGATGCCATGCTGCCAAAAACAAAGCATAGCAATAGCAGGGAGAATAATTTTCTCATCATTTTTTATTGTTTATATATGTGTTGGTTGATTTACTTACTTGCTATCCATTGCCTGAATTTGCCAGACTGTCGTTCGGAAATCTCCAGTTGAGCACCGGTACTAAGCGTTATTTTTAAACGGCCATCCACCGTTGTTATGGTTTGGATGTATTGCCTATTAACAATTTGCGCACGATTGATCCTGAAAAAGATATTGCTGGTCAATTTATCCTCCAACTGGTTAAGAGAGCTTTTCAGGAACACCGTTTTATCGCCCAAAAAGATCCTTGCATAATTATCCATCGATTCAATAAGGTGTACAGAGCTCCACTGAATGAAATGATATTGCTGACGGTCTTTCACAAAGATCTGTCCGGCAGGGTCTGTTTTACCCAGGCGCTGCCTTGACTGCGCTATGGCTTTCTCAAATCTTTCTTCGCGGATAGGTTTTACAAGGTAATCAAGCGCACTTACTTCGAAAGCTTTAACCGCATATTGGTCATAAGCCGTTGTAAATATCACCGGTGGTACCTGATCTAACGATTCAAGCAAATCAAAGCCTGATTTTTCGGGCATCTGAATGTCTAAGAAAAGGAGGTCGGGGGTTTCCTCGCCTATCATTTTCAGGGCATCGTCGGCATTGGTGGCTTCTCCCATGATTTCAAAATCAGGGTAACCGGCAAGCAGACGCGTTATTTCATTTCTGGCAGCACGTTCATCATCAACAATCAAGGCCCTTATCTTTGTCATAAAACAGGAATTTTAATGGTTGCTGTTACTATATCATTTGTTTCGCTGAGGGTAAAATGGGCAAAGTCTTTGTATTGTAATTCTAAGCGTTCGGTTAGGTTTTTAAGGCCAAGCCCGCTGCTATCGTCCGTCGGATTTAACCGGCCGGGATTACTTACGGATATTATCAAATTGTCATGATCATTAATAAGTTGTACCCGAATGAGCCCACCTTGTTTTTGCTGACTGATGCCATGCTTTATAGCATTTTCAACAAGCGTTTGAATACACAAGCGGGGAATAAGTATACTATGATACTCATCGCCCGCTTCAATGTGATACTGCAACCGCTCTTCAAGCCGGAGTTCTTCCAGTTCGAGATAATCTTTAACAAGTTCCAGCTCTTCTTTTATGGAGATCATTTGTTTGTCGCCGCTGTAAAGGGAGTTCCGCAGTAGGTCGGCCAGCAGGTCGATTGCCCGCCTTGCCGATTTGGGATCATCAATAACTAAAGCTTTGATATTATTTAAAGAGTTGAACAAAAAATGAGGGTTAAGTTGTGCCGAAAGATTGCTAAGCTGTGCATCGCGGGTAGTAACCGCCAGCCGGGCATTTTCTTGGGCTATATTGATTTCGCGTTTTGCGTAGTGGTATAGATGATAAGCCAGTAGCCAGATCGACATCAATCGTACCCCGGCCACAAAAATGCTATCGCGATAGAAATCAAAAAAATCGCCGAACGGTTCCGAAAACCCCGGTTTAAACCAAACCCTGAAAAGGTAAACCTTCGAAGCAGTTACAAACAGGTAAACCAACCCCAATATAAAAACAGCGAGTACCAATCGTGGTAATAATTTGTTTAATCCCAGGTTTTGCCAGCCCAATTTTAAGGCAAGGCAACGATATAAGTGAGTAATGAGGATATAAAGAGCAACATCGGTAGTAAATTGAAGAATGCTTAACCACCAGTTAAAGCCTGGCTGATTGTAGCCCGTATACCCCCAGTAAAGCGCCGCAACCGACCAGCCAATGAGCTGACATTTCCAATAAAGCGATATAGTTACCTGTTGTTTCAATTACTTGTTGCCGAATTGTTTTACCAAAGCAACAAAAACTATTATACAGTTAAAAGATAAAGTACATGAGTGCAGGTATTTAGGGGATGAATGAAGAAAAGATGCAAGGCTTTTAGATGCAAGAGCCAAGAGTGTTATAGCTTATACTCATAGTGATTTATAGACTTTAACGGCGTTACTTCTTAGATGCTTTAAGTTTCTTCTCTCTCTTATTATCGGATACCATTTTTACAATGGTTTTGCCATGGATTAGCTGTTTGGCATCTTTAACTTTTGCCAGTGAATTTTGCCAGGCTTCGTCAACCAGTTTTTTTACTTCCTGTTGTGGAAATGCTTCAATATCATTCACCAGCAAATAGCGGTACTGCTTGCCTTCGCCGATAAGTATTTTTTGCGGATCGGAAAGTTCGGAGCCCCAGTAAAAGCCGAAATGAGTATTGTAATTAACGCCACGGTATATGGCAAACGAGCAAAAGATATGGCTCATTTTTTCGGTAGGAGACCAGCCCACGGCCAAAGCATTATAATTATCATAAATAAGCTCATTGGCCTGCGGGTACAAATCCCATACAAAATCGCGCAGCCATAAGGCTCGTTCCCGCACTTCGGAAGGAAAAGTCCTCATAAAGAAAAGCAGATCGGTAACCTCATCTTTCGGCATATTATAAATGTACAATCTTTTATTTATTGGTAATAATAATTAACTTTATATCACCCAATTATAAACCTAAATATATCCAAATTGAAAATTCTCGGCTCCGCCAAACCGGTATTTATTTATTTGATAAAAGTAATGCGGAGTTTTATCGCCTGCCTCATATTTTTAGCCTGCTTTTTGTTTTTAGGAGTTGAGGGCTATGCCCAAGAAAAAGACCCTGCTTCGCAGTTGCGTGAAATGAAATCGGCACAGGATAGCCTTACCCTCCAAAACCCTGCCGAAAAGATCTATGTTCAACTGGATAAAAGCATTTATACCCCTGGCGATACCCTGTGGTTTAAGGCTTATCTGTTTAACGCGCCTACACTTAACCTGTCGGCCAAAAGCGGTATCATGTATGTGAGCATTGTTACCGATAGCAATGTAATGGTAAAAAAGCAGCGATTGCCTGTTGAGAAAGGGCTTAGCTGGGGCAACATCAGCCTGAAAGATATACCTGCCGGCACTTACACGCTCATTGCCTATACCCAATGGCTTCAAAACTTTAGCCAGGATTGTTTTTTTCGTAAACAATTTACCGTTGCCGATGACACAGGCTGCAATTGGCTGGCTAATTATACCTGCTCAAGTGTGATGGCTGATAACAAGGAGCAGGCACATGTTAAGCTACTGCTGAGTGATATCTATAAAGCCAACGTAGCGGGTAAGCCTGTTCAATTATCGGTATTGAAAGGCCGGAGACAACTATATCGGCAAGCAATTCAAACAGATGAAAAAGGGCTTATAGATATTACTTTTAAGCTACCGGCCAAACCGGGAGATATTCGCATTGTTGCCGGAGATGGTGCAGGTAACCATGTAAATATCCCACTAAACTTTAATCGCCCCCAAGATGCCGATGTTCAGTTTATGCCAGAAGGGGGCGAGCTGATAGCAGGTTTACCGGCACATGTTGGTTTTAAAGCGATAGGTTTGGACGGTAAGGGCATCAATGTTTCAGGCGCAGTTCTGGATCATGAAAAACAGGTTGTTGCTAATTTTGAATCGGAGCATTTAGGCATGGGGAGTTTTAACCTGCCCGTTGTTAATACCGGCGAAAATTATACTGCTAAAGTAACCCTACCGGGTGGCGCAATACGTGAGTTTACCTTGCCCGATGTTAAAAAGGAAGGGATCGGTCTGAATGTGATCAATCCCCCCAATGAAGATTCTGTAAAAGTCCTGCTTTCCGCAACTGATAAAATTGCCCGGTCGGGTGAAAGCTATTTCCTGATTGGTAAAGCCCGCGAAATTATTTGTTATGGTGCAATGGTTGATTTTAAAAACGGGACATCCATTAGCCAAAAAATCAACAAAAAGCTTTTCCCTTCCGGCATCACTCATTTTTTGCTGCTTGATAAAAACAACAAGCCGTTAAATGAGCGGTTGATTTTCATTAACCGGCATGACAACCTGCATTTAAACATTAACGCAGATAAAATGGCTTATAACCTGCGCGATAGTATAGCATTACACATTAGCGCACAGGATGCCCTGGGTAATCCACTCAGGGGCAATTTTTCGATGGCGGTTACCGATGACGCGCAAGTACATCAGGATAGCCTGAGCAACGAGAATATTGTTACCCGCATGCTGCTTACATCCGAATTGAAAGGCTTTGTGGAGCAACCCAACTATTATCTCATCGCCAACAATTCGCAAGCCAAAGAGGCACTTGATAACCTGTTGCTTACACAGGGCTGGGTAAGTTACAACTGGCCCGATGGTAAGGATAACCCTGGTTACGCTGCCGAAACTGAGACAGCAGTTAAGGGCCGTGTAATTAACGTTTTTAACAAACCTGTTAAACAAACTAAAGTGCAGCTGTTTTCAAAATCGCCCGTAGTTGTAACTGATACGCTTACTGATAAGGATGGCAGGTTCGCGTTTCGTAATCTCCCACTTGCAGATACCCCAGCTTATTTTATTAAAACCGCTAAAAATTTTAATGTTGGCATTGTAATGGATGATGCGCCGCCACCAGTGCTGCTGGCATCTGCCGGCCCCACACCAATGCCCTGGTATGTAAGCAATGACACTACTTTGTTCAACAGTTTAAAAAATAACCGGATACGGCAAAACCTGGCCGACAACCTGCCTGCTGACACGAAAGCGTTAAAAGAGGTAAAAATTACAGCAAAGAAAATAGTTAAAGGCTCACAAAATTTGAATGGTGCGGGCAATGCTGATTTGGCCTTTGACGAGGGCGACATGGTGAAAGCGGGTAAAAAGAGCCTGCTGAATTTTTTAGAGCAACATGTTCCAAACCTGAAATGGGGGACTTTAACCAAACAATATAATTTAAGGTTTGCTTTGCAGGATAAGTCAAAGGATGAAATTAGCGCGATATTTCAATTTGTTCCTATACCTCCTACACCTACCATTCCGTGGTATTTGATAGATAACAAACCCATGATGTTGATAGTTGACGGGATTTCCTTTGGAAGCGTAATCAAGGTAATGTCACTTAACGAGCCAAATGGAAATGATATTAAGAGCTATCTTGAATCAAATACTGCTGAAGATGTTAAGGGGATTGAGGTTAATAGTTCGAGCAAGTATAGCTGGGAGTATTTCTGGAGATATATTCTTGAGGATTGGAAGCATTCTTTAAATCCAGCTCAGATAGCTTTTGTTGAGATTACCACACGCAGCGGTAAAGGGCCCGCGATAGGGCATACCCCCGGGGCTTATTTATATAAACCATTAGCATTAAGTGTTCCCTCCCGCTTTTATCGCCCGCGTTATCTACCTGATAATACCAATAAACATACTCCGGATTTGCGTTCAACCATACATTGGGAGCCCAATGTAACAACAGGCGCCGATGGCAAAGCAACCATATCATTTTATACCGCTGATAAGCCATCAACTTACACCTATATTTTAGAAGGTACTAATATGGATGGCAGTGTTGGCTATACTTATGGTAAAATTAAGGTAACAGGCAATACCAATCCATGAAAGCTCTGGCTTAAGCTTCATCAATATCCGGCCCCTTGATCTTGTTACGATCAACGCCACCTTCAAGTGATAACAAAAACGCAGGAAGCAACGTAAGGTTGCTGATCATAGCCACCAGCAGGGTTATAGATAATAATACGCCAAGGGCAACGGTGCCACCAAAATTTGATATCGCGAAAATACCGAACCCAAAAAACAGCACCGTAGCAATGAAGATCATGCTGACCCCGGTTTCGCGAATGGTATCTGAGACTATTTGCGAGATGCTCTTTTTGCTGTGGCGTAATTCATGACGGTAACGGGTAATGAAGTAAATGGTCTGGTCGGACGAGATACCCATGGCAATACTGAAAATCAATATAGTTGACGGTTTAAGCGGGATGCCAAAAAAGCCCATAATACCTGCCGTAATAATAAGAGGAATAAGGTTTGGCACCAGTGATATGGCAATCATTCTTATACCCCGGAAAAGGATCCACATTACGCCCGCGATAAGTACAATAGCCCAGGCCAGGCTTTCATATAGGTTTTTCAACAGGTAGTTGGTGCCCTTTATAAATATGATACTCGACCCAGTCAGCTCAACATGAAACTTCTTCGGGTTAAAGATCGAATCGATGCGTGGTTGCAATTCGGCCAGTACGGTATTCATTTTTTTGAACCGGCATCAACCATTTCAAAGGTAACACGGGTAACGCGGTGAGTACTGTCCAGATAGGTTTTTAGCAAACCGCTTGTACCTTTGCCTGAGTTGCCGGCATAGTTAAGGATAAAATTTTGTTCCAATCCATCGGGCAGGCGGTAATATTCAGGACTGCCGCCGTAAAATGCCTGTGTGCTGAATTTCAACACCTGGATCAATGATACCGAGCGACTAAATTCAGGGTAGGAGGAAATCAGTTTTTCCAGTTTCTCTACCTTGCGGATAGTAGCTAAATTCATTACCCCGTTTTTGCGTTTAGTATCGATACTAACCTCTAAAGGAAGCACCCCGTTAAAATTCGATTCGAAAAATTTAAGATCGTGCAAGGTATTATTGCTTTGGGGCAGGTCGTCAACCACATATCCATTGATATTAATCCTGACCATACCAACAATGGCGATGATAACCAATAGGGCGGTGGTTAAATAAATAGTTTTACGTTTGGTATGCACCAGCTTATCTAAAGTGGCCAACAGGCCGTCCATCAGCTTGCTGTCTTTAATCCCCGTTTGGCTTGCCCTGGGTGCAGGCAGAAAGCTGAAGATAATAGGCACTAAAATAAGGCTTAAGGCAAAAGTTCCCATGATACCAATTGAGGCTATTAAACCAAATTGGGTAAGCAATTCGCTATTGGTAAAGCATAACACACCAAAGCCAATAGCCGTAGTTACGTTGGCTATAAAGGTGGTGATACCTGCTCGCTCAACGGCAACCTCCAAAGCAGCCATTTTATTGCCGCTGATGCCGTATTCGTGAAAATACTTATTGAGGATAAATACACAGTTGGGGATCCCGATAACCACAATAAGCGGCGGGATGATACCGGTTAAAAGTGTCATCTCATAATGCATCATTTGCAATACGCCGAGGCTGAATATTACACCCAATATCACGATCAGCACCGGGAAAATAACCGGGAATACCGAACGGAAAAACAGTAACAGGATCAGCGCGGTAATAACTACCGAAAGGCTCAGGAACAACGAAAACTCATGGGCTACCAAATCGCCTACTACGGTGCGGATAAGCGGTAAACCCGAATAGTGTACTTTGATATTATGCTTGTTTTCAAATGCCTGCCCAAGCTGATTTATCTTTTTAATAATGGGCACGCGGAATGGCGTATTAATGATCTTATCATCAAAAGTGATGGCCATCAGGGTGCTCTGGCCATCGTTACTTACAATCAGCCCCTTATAAAATGGCATGGAAGCAAGTTGTTGTTTTACACTATCAACAGCCGCGGCGGTTTGCAGCAGACCGGAAACCAAAGGCTTCAATACAAATTTATGCTGCAGGGTGTCCTTTTGCAGGTTGTAGATATTAGCCGCCGAGATCACAGCTTTGATCCCTTTTATTTTCTTTAACTGTTCGCCAATCTGGTACCAGTCGTTAAAAACATCTTTATCAAAAATATTGGGCGATTTAATGCCAATAACCATTGATGAAGCGTCCTGCCCGAAGGTTTTCTTAAACTCGGCGTAGCGGATAAACGCCGAATCAGTAACCGGAAGCACTTTGCCGCCATTGAAGGTGATTTTTACCTTCGACGCTTCATAGCCCATAAAGGCACTCAGCGCTAAAACGCAAATAAAAATTATCAGCCTGTTTTTAAGAATTGCAGAAGCTATATGTTTCCAGAACATTATTAACAATATATAAGAGAGAGGCGCAAAACTACAAAAAATGCGTTATCTGCCTATTAATGATAGTGATAATGTGACAATGAGTTAACGGGTAACGGGTTATATGCCATTAGTTGATTTATTTGCTGCGTTTAGTGTTCAACTTTTTTAGGGCTGAACACTTGTTGTTGTTTTATAAAATATTGACCTTGATAATCAGCGAGTTATGTTTTGTTGGATTGGCTGTTTTTAGATATTTGAACAACTTTGTGTTGATAATCAGGGGTTTGTGTTTTGGTAAAAGAAAAAGTTGAACACCGGTTTTTTTAAAAGTTGAACACTTGTATTATGCCCTTTGCTATTGGTGCTATTACCTATGGCAGGAGCGCTGTAAATGCGCTATCGGCTTTTGCACCTAAACTTTGTATTTTTGAGCATGAAAAGGTTGATACGCAGTTTTGGTTTTGCGTTTAAGGGTTTGGGGTATGCTGCTAAAACCCAGCCTAATTTCAGGTTTCATTTGGTGGCCGGAACGATTGCAGTAATCCTGGGCTTACTTTTTCAGATCTCAACTGCCGAGTGGCTTTGGCTTACGGCCTGCATTGCAGTAGTGCTTATTACCGAATTACTCAATACTTCGCTCGAAACACTGACCGACCTGGTTTCGCCTACTTATAACGAAAAAGCGGGGCATGTAAAAGATATAGCTGCCGGCGCTGTTGTTGTGGCTGCATTGTTCGCGCTGATAACCGGGATAGTTATTTTTTTACCGAAGATCATTTTATTGATAAGGCATGCTGCATAAAACCCGGGGTATCATATTCAGGGCTACCGATTACGGTGAAAGCAGTGTGATCGTACAGATCTTTACCGAGAAATTTGGGCTGCAATCGTATATCATCAACGGAGCTAAAAAGCCCAAGGCAAAAATAAGTCGAAACATGCTGCAACCCCTGCATTTGCTCGACCTGGTGGTTTATCACAAAAATACAGGCAGCGTGCAGCGCATTTCCGAATTAAAGAATGCGCCGGTACTGCTCAGTATCCCTTACGATGTGATTAAGAGCTGTATAGCCATATTTTTGAACGAAGTGTTGTACAAAGCGATAAAACAGCAATCGCCGGATGAGAACCTGTTCGACTTTATTTTCAGCGCTATTGAATGGCTCGATCATCAAACAGAAAGTGTTGCCAACTTTCACCTGGTATTTTTAACCCGCCTAACCCGTTACCTCGGTTTTTACCCCGACCGCTATATGGCCGGTAATGCCGATTACTTCGATATCAAAAACGGGCAATTCACCCGTTTTAAACCCGATAGTGTTTCATACCTGTCGCCCCCGTATACCGATAATTTTCGATTAGTGCTGCAAACCGGTTTTGAAGACATGCACCTGCTTAAACTAAACAATGATGAACGCCGCTACCTGGTAAATAAACTGCTTGAATATTACGCCATGCATATTGAAGGCTTCGGCAATATCAAATCGGCCGATGTGCTGGAAGAGGTGTTGGCGTAGGATTATTGTTCTATTTATTGAATGGTATCGATGTTCTTTTACTTTGACAAATCGCATTTACTGAATTTCTTGCCTGAATGAGAATCAAGCTACTCTTTGCCCAATGGTTACGGGCAACTCTACACAATATTCCCAAAAAGGATTTAGACTTTCTTTACCTTCCCAATACTGATGGGCTAAATAGGGGCTTGTTATGTTTTGAGTTCCAAAGAAAAGCCAGTTCATATCCAGTTTTCTAAAAAAGTTGGTTTCGAGTTCAAATATTGGGCTGTCTTCACTCTTAAATTGCGTTCTCAACTTCAGCGCGTCTTGTATGGAGCCGCAAGCAAACAATGATTGAAACCTTGACGTAAACGAGCTGAAATAGGCCTGTCGAACGTGTTCAACATTAGCTTCTGTGATAATATGAATATGGTGTGTGAAATTTGGATAGGTTCCAAAGGTATGACGTTGATTAAGATAATACCATCCATGATTAGACATTCCTTCAGGGTAAAGTCTTTGAATATGTTTTTTCAATGATTCTTCATCTAAAAGATTTTCTACTCCCCATAATTTGATATTATGCGGGTCTTCTTTTGTTAGTGAGATTGTTAAACCCTCGTTTAGCGTTTGCGCTCGATCAACAGTAAAAAGTTTCATAAACAAATCAATTCGGTCAATTTCAAAGGTAAATAATGGTGTTATGAATTAAAAGCCATATTCATTATCTATCATGATTTGATTGTATACGCTTAATGCAATAATGTCATATTTCTTTGCTTTTATTTTCAACTTCATCGTCTCAACTCCTCCTTTCCATCCGTATTCTTCATCTATTCATCGATAAAACTTGCTATTGTAAAACTTAATTTTTACTATTGTGTAATAATGACACAAAGAGTATATTTTTCTTGCTGTTATTATCGCCAATTAGCCCCTTTAACCTATTTAATTTTAAAAAATGAGAACGAGCTACAAACTACACGTTGCTTTAGCATGCGTTTTATTTGCCGGTGGTATTCACCAGGCAGTACAAGCCCAAAGCAAAAGCCCTGCCCCACAATTAAGCGCAACAAACGTAAAGCAGATTGTTGCTGCCATGACACTCGAAGAAAAATCGAAGCTTGTTGTGGGAATGGGTTTTAAAATGCCGGGTGTACCGCCGCCGGTAAAGGGTAAAAAGCCCGAAGCTATTGATATAGGTGGTTTTAAATTGCCACCCTCTGATCCGGATGCTTACAATATCCCCGAAAAAGTTCCCGGGGCTGCCGGTCGCACGCATGCTATTCCACGTTTAGGTATCCCGTCTATCACGGTATCTGATGGTCCGGCAGGGTTGAGGATCGAGCCTATCCGCAATGGCGATAAATCAAAAACGTATTATGCTACGGCGTTCCCGGTTGCCACCTTGCTGGCCTCAACCTGGGATACACAATTGGTAAATAAAGTAGGCGTTGCCTTTGGTAACGAAGTGCGCGAATACGGTGTGGATATTTTGCTGGCGCCGGGCCTCAACATTCACCGCAACCCGCTCGGCGGCCGAAATTTTGAGTACTATTCTGAAGATCCTTTAGTTGCCGGCAGTATGACCGCTGCCGTTGTTAACGGTATCGAATCAAACGGGGTAGGTACTTCTATTAAACATTATGCGGCTAACAACCAGGAAACCAACCGTAACTCCATCAACACCATAGTAAGCGAACGTGCTATGCGTGAGTTGTACCTGCGCGGTTTTGAGATTGCGGTAAAAAAAGCGCAGCCATGGACGGTGATGTCGTCATATAACAAACTGAACGGCACTTTTACATCCGAAAGGCGCGACCTGCTCACTACAATCCTTAAAAAGGAGTGGGGCTTTAAAGGTTTTGTCATGACCGATTGGTTTGGCGGTAAAGATGCCGTAGCGCAGATGAAAGCAGGCAACGACCTGCTGATGCCGGGTAACCCAACCCAATCTGATGACATAGTGGCTGCTGTAAAAAGCGGGAAGCTTAGCGCTCAGCAACTTGATGCCAACGTTGAGCGCATCCTGAATGTGATAGTTCAATCGCCTACGTTTAAAAAATATAAATATTCTGATGCCCCTGATCTGGCCGGTCATGCTGCTGTAGCCCGTGAGGCAGCCGCGCAGGGTATGGTGCTTTTGAAAAATGATGATCACGCATTGCCATTTGGTACAGGTAAAAGGATTGCTGTTTTCGGCAATACCTCATATGATATTATTGCAGGCGGTACCGGCAGTGGCGATGTAAACAAAGCATATACTATTTCATTGATGCAAGGTTTGGCCAATGCCAATTTTAAGCTGCAGGAAACGCTTTCCAATAATTATAAGGCCTACCTGGCTGATATGAAGGCCAAACAACCGAAACCTAAAAACTTTTTTGACCACCCCGCACCTATCCCCGAAATGGATGTAAACGCAATTGTGGGCGAGGAAGCTAACGGTGCTGATGAAGCGCTGATTACGATAGGCCGTAACGCAGGTGAAGGTGCTGACCGAAAATTGGAAAGCGATTATTATCTAAACGATGCCGAAAAAGGATTGATCAATGGTGTTGCCAGCGCGTTTCATGCTAAAGGTAAAAAGGTAATTGTTGTACTTAACGTAGGTGGTGTTGTTGATGTTACCGCCTGGCGCGATAAGGTTGACGGGATTTTATTAGCTTGGCAGCCAGGCCTGGAAGCCGGTAACGCCATTGCCGATGTGTTAAGCGGTAAAGTAAACCCATCGGGCAAACTGGCAACTACTTTCCCTGCCGACTATAAAGATGTGCCATCGGCTAATAACTTCCCCGGTACGCCCGAAGGTAAACCAACACAGGTTATCTATGAGGAAGGTATTTACGTGGGATACCGTTATTACGATGCCGCTAAAGTTACCCCGGCCTATGAGTTTGGCTACGGATTGTCATACACCAACTTTAAATTCAGCGATCTGAAATTAAGTTCGAAGGTTTTCAAAAACATGATCACTGCCTCGGTTACTGTTAAAAATACCGGCGATGTAGCAGGTAAAGAGGTGGTTCAGCTATATCTCGCGGCTCCTAAAAAGGACCTGGATAAACCGGAAGATGAACTGAAGGCTTTTGGTAAAACCAAACTGCTGGCACCGGGCCAATCTCAAACCTTAACGTTTACTATCAAAGCGGCCGACCTGGCTTCGTTTTATACCGACAGGCAGGCCTGGATAGCTGATGAAGGAGACTATAAAGTGAAAATAGGTTCATCATCGCGCAAAATAGAGGAAACGGCATCTTTCAGCCTCGCCAAAGATATCACTGTTGAAAAAGTAAACAAGGCGCTGCTGCCCGAACAAACCATAAACGAACTAAAACTAAAGTAAAACCAACCCCGGCCTCTGCAATATTTTTTGCAGGGGCTTTTTTCTTTAACCTGAATCATGAATGATCATGGCCAAACCTATTAAACTGATAACCCTGCTGGCCCTGCTGCCGGCAACCGCTGTTATAGCACAAAACAAATGGACAGAAAGAAAAGCGGGCGATATTGCTTTTGTTACTAACACAGGCGGGCAAAACCTGGGTTATGCCACCACATCGGGTGTGAAAATATTGACTGTTGATGGCTTTGCTTTTAAAGATCTGAACAAGAATGGCAAGCTGGATAAGTACGAAGACTGGCGCTTGCCTGTTGATGAACGCGCTAAAGACCTCGCCTCAAAAATGAGCGTTGAGCAAATTGCGGGATTGATGTTGTACAGCCGTCATCAACCAATCCCGGCGGCGGCGGGAGGGCCGTTTGCGGGGACTTATAACAACAAGGTTTTTGCTGAAAGTGGAGCCAAGCCATCAGACCTGTCTGATCAGCAGAAGCAGTTTTTGGCTAAGGATAATGTAAGGCATGTGCTGGTAACCTCTGTACAAAGTCCTGAAATAGCCGCGCAATGGAATAATAACGCGCAGGCATTTGTGGAAGGCCAGGGTTTGGGTATCCCGAACAATAACAGTTCCGATCCCCGGCATGGCACCGTGGCAACAGCCGAATACAATGCCGGGGCAGGAGGGGCTATTTCCATGTGGCCTGGATCGCTTGGGCTGGCTGCTACCTTTGATCCTGAAGTGATAAAAAACTTTGGGCATATAGCTGCGCAGGAATATCGGGCCTTGGGTATTTCAACGGCGCTTTCGCCGCAGGTAGATATCGCTACCGATCCGCGATGGGCGCGTGTGAGCGGTACTTTTGGCGAAGACCCTCAATTAGCTGCCGATATGGCCCGTGCGTATATCGATGGCTTCCAGACTTCGGCTGCCGAAAAGGAAATTAAAAATGGCTGGGGTTATAACAGCGTAAACGCTATGGTTAAACACTGGCCAGGCGGCGGTGCAGGAGAGGGTGGCAGGGATGCGCATTATGCCTATGGCAAGTATGCGGTTTATCCGGGCAACAATTTTAAGCAGCATTTGATCCCTTTTACCGAGGGCGCATTTAAGCTGCAGGGTAAAACAGGCATGGCTGCGGCCGTAATGCCCTATTATACCATCTCATACAACCAGGATATCAAAAACCACGAAAACGTGGCCAACAACTATAACTCCTACATTATCAACGACCTCCTCCGTAAAAGATACAAATACGATGGCGTAGTTTGTACCGACTGGCTGGTTACCGGCGATGAAACTACGGTTGATTCCTTCCTTTCGGGCAAATCATGGGGCGTAGAAGGCCTATCTATAGCGCAGCGCCATTACAAGGTGCTGATGGCGGGTGTTGATCAGTTTGGCGGCAATAACGAGGTTGCCCCGGTTGTTGAAGCATACCAAATAGGCATAAAAGAACATGGCGAAGCGTTTATGCGGGCAAGGTTTGAGCAATCGGCAGTGAGGTTATTGCGCAATATTTTCAGGACGGGATTATTTGAAAACCCTTACCTGGAACCCGAAGTTTCTAAACAAGTTGTTGGCAAGCCCGAGTTTATGGATGCCGGTTACCAGGCGCAGCTTAAATCAATAGTGATGCTTAAAAATAAGGCTAATATTCTGCCTTTGCAAAGCGGCAAAACGGTATATGTTCCTAAAAAATTCACCCCGGCCGGCAGGAATTTTTTGGGAATGGAGACACCTGAAAAATTGGAATACCCGGTAAATATGGAAACTGTTAAAAAGTATTTTAAAGTGACTGATAACCCTGATGAAGCCGATTATGCATTAGTGTTTATTGCCAGCCCCAACAGTGGCGGCGGTTATAACAGCGCCGACGCCAAAAACGGCGGAACAGGTTATGTGCCGGTGAACCTGCAATACGGAACATACACTGCTGCCGATGCCCGTGCAACCAGTATAGCAGGTGGCGACCCGCTGGAGAAATTTACCAATCGTACTTACAAGGGTAAATCAAGTACTGCTATTAATGTTACCGATTTGGCTATGGTTACCGATACTTATGCCAAAATGAAAGGGAAGCCGGTTATTGTATCTGTTAATATGAGCAATCCGATGGTATTTGCTGAATTTGAAAAGGATGCCAATGCTATCATTGTTGATTTCGGCGTGCAAGGCCAGGCCTCGCTTGATATCATGACAGGTAAAGCAGAGCCATCTGCATTGTTACCGCTGCAAATGCCGGTGGATATGAAAGCCGTTGAAGCGCAGTTTGAGGATGTTCCTCACGATATGAAATGCTATGTTGATGAACAGGGCAATAAATATGATTTTGGTTTCGGCTTAAACTGGAAAGGGGTTATTAAAGATGGGCGTGTGGATAAGTATGTGAAAAGTGTGGTGAAGCCGTAAGATATTAAAATATAACATTAATGTAGAGACGCATAATTGCGTCTCCCGTAGGACATGCTGTATGATGGTCTATTGTAATTTGAATGTGGGAGACGCAATTATGCGTCTCTACATTTGATGGATAATCTCACTTCACAACCCGCTTAGCATTATCCTTCACAAAAGTATCCCAACCTGAATATGATTTTTTAGAGCCCGATTTTCCAGAACCCGAACCCGTAGGGATACGCTGAAATGAATGACAAACAGCTACAGCCAAACCATCGGTAGCATCCAAAAAATCGGGGGTTTCTTTAAATTTCAGCAAGCTTTGCAGCATGGCTGCTACCTGTTCTTTGGTTGCATTACCATTACCCGTTATGGATTGTTTTATTTTACGGGGGGCATATTCGGTGATCTCTACATTGCGCGATAATGCAGCAGCTATGGCCATTCCCTGGGCGCGACCGAGTTTCAGCATCACCTGTATGTTTTTGCCATAAAAGGGGGCTTCTATAGCGAGACAATCAGGGTGGTAGTTATCAATGAGGGCAACGGTTTTTTCAAAGATGCGCTGCAGCTTAAGCATATGATCGTCGGTAACGGGCATTTTTACTACGCCCATAGCAAGTAGCTCAATTTTAGGGCCGGTTTCCTTTAGCAGTCCGTAACCCATAACAGCTGTGCCGGGGTCGATACCTAAAATGATCCTTTCCTTTAAATTTATCACCTGCTGCATATGGCTCAAAGGTAACTAATCAAACTAAATTATTTAGCAATACATCCATATATTGCTCCCGGCTTATCATCCTTGCTCCAAGCGATTCGAGATGACCGGTGTGCACCTGGCAATCGATAAGCTTGTACAGCCCTGTATTGCACAGATAGATGAGCGCTGTTTTTGAAGCGTTGCTAACGCGGCTAAACATGCTCTCACCGCAAAAAACATTATCTACGTGTACGCCGTACAGGCCACCGACCAGCTTGTCATCCTGCCATACCTCAACCGAATGGGCATAGCCTTCCAAATGCAGGCGATTGTATGCAGCTATCATATCGGGCACAATCCAGGTGCCATCCTGCCCTTCGCGCGGAGCGGTTGAACAGGCTGTTATAACATCGTTAAAGCAGGTGTCAACAGTAATGTTCAGTTTGCCGGAGCGTAACACCTGCCGCATGGATTTGGATACTTTCAACTCATCAGGAAATAAAACAAACCGCTCGTGCGGCGAATACCACAGAATAGGTGTATCATCGCTATACCACGGAAAAATGCCGTTTTGATAGGCCAGCAATAACCGTTTGGTACTCAAATCGCCGCCAACAGCCAAAAGCCCGTCTGGTTCGGCCAGATCGGGCTTTGGAAATATTAAACGTTCTGTCGAGCCTGAATATCATCAGGCGCAAATTTATGCTTTACGGCGGATCACCAGCTTTTTATTTTGGGCTTTGGCTATCGCATCCAGATAAACCTGCAATTCGGTGTATTTGGCGGCGGGGATTACATGGTTTTTTAAGTTGAATTTGGTAGTGCTTACCACCTGGTTTTTAGTTGCGTCATAAACATACCTAACATCATAAGTGCCGTAAGTAAATTTAAGGCTTTGATCGGCAGGCAAAGCATCAATTTCAAAGCCGGCAGGCAAATCAATGGTGGTAACGCATGTTTTTAACATGGGAATTTCAAAGAAAAAATCGCTTTTTCGTTTTTCAAGTATGGGTACGGTTGTTTTCCACAGATCAAAAACACGGGGTTTGTAAAACTGCTTGTTGCCCGCCGATACATCGCAAAATTTATCGTACTCCAGCTCAATGTCCAGTTCTTTTATGCCGTCTTTATCTGTTGATGGCTTGAACTCAAAAACTGATGGCTGCTTCATGTTCAGCATCTTAATCAATACCTGTTTTTGCTCGTCGGTTTTTAAAGCTGCTATACCCAGGTAATCATCGCGATATTCGCCTGTGCTTAAAATTTTAAGTGTTGCCTTTGCGCCGCCATCCGCGTCAAGTACCACATGCGCCTCGCTATTAAATTGGTTATCAATATCTGTACTGCGTGGCGTTTTAACCAGTTTGCCCCCATCTTCGGTAACCAGCAATGCATACCTGTTTTCGGTAAATGGGCCAAGCTTACCAAATGGCTTTTGCATATTGGTACACTCAAGCCAGGTAGTATCGCCTTTAAAAGGTACACATAAAATAATGTGATTAAAGGGATCGCTTGGAAATGCAGGATCAGCGGGCTCTTCGTTTGAACCTGCGTTTATTATGGCATAATACGATGGAATATCAGCTGCCTTTAATAAGGCATACATGTAGTTTGATAATGCCTTGCAATCGCCATACTTTTTCTGGTCGACAAATGTAGCCGGGAATGGCTTTAAACCTCCAATGCCGAGCTGGATACTTACATAACGCATGTTTTGCTGCATGTATTGGTATAAAAATCTGGCTTTCTCTTTGTCTGTTTTAAAGTCGGCCGTCATTTTTTTAACCTCGGCTATCCGCTCCGGACTAAGCGAGCATACGTCTGCATTGAGGGCCTGCAGCCATTTGCCAAAATTTTGCCAGGTGCTGATGTCGCCGGGAATACCACCAAACTGGAATGAGTTTGCTGCAAACATGATCCGCGGCATAACCTGCCATGATTCAGCATCGTCTTCGGGCTTTACAGCTTTTAAATTTTTTACATGCCAGGTGTACTTTTCAAATTCGCCGGCAGGTGTTTTTTCGGGCTTGATGGTAGTATTCTTATTCATGTACCTGAAGCCTACCGAAGGATTGACCAGGACAGTATACTCCGCGTTTTGGACGGACCTTTCAGATCGTTGGATATCCCATTCACCAAGATCAAGAAAGCTGTTCATATCCTCCTCAAAAATTACCTCTATAGTAGTTGGATATGCAGATATCGGATGTTTTATGGCCAGCATCCGGTCGTCCGTTACAATCGAGATCCCATCGGTAGCGGCATAATCATAAAAATCGCTCTTGTGATATTTTTTTATCATCGTTCCATCAGCGTTGTAAACCAGCATTTGCACGTTATCAACACTGCTGAATTTTTTATCGTAACCCAGGCCAAGTTGAGCAGCGGCATCACCTTTTTCATTTAAAACAGTAATGATGGCGTGATGCTTTAGCGTCATTTTACCAGCTGCTTTTACGGTAACCTCGTCTGAAGAATACCGCACAACCGAATTTGCTTCTCCCTTTAATGAATCGGGGATGGTTGATGCTATATAAAATTCTTTCGGGAGATTTTTATCCTGTCCGTAGCTTTTGATTGATAAAATGACAATGCCTGCAATAGTTAGCAGCCTGTAAAAATATGTAGTGCTCATGTTTTCGATCAGGCTTTTTTAAGTACTATCTGCTCAGTAAGCATATCCTGCATTTGTTTGTAGAACTCTCTCAGCTCAGGATAACTTTCTTTTTCGTAAAAAGCCTTTTCGTATGATATAACATATCGCACTACAATCATTCCGCCCTGTTCGGCAATAAAACGTTTAAGGCTTATACTTTGATCGGGCATAACCATGCGTATGCTTTTTGGCAGCGCATCAACTTTATAACCTGCCGGAATTTTGTAGGTACCGTTTATCTCATACCTGTTACGATGCCCAAAATCAATATCAGTAGCGCGCTTTTCGCTCAGGAAAGGGTTGGTACGTATAGGGGTAAAAAGGTTGGGGTTAAAATATATATATGTTCCGTCGGAACCGGTGAGCTCCAGGTCAAAAGCTATATTTTGTACCAGTGGCAGGGTATCTGACTCCATATCCTTCATTTTTAATGACGATATTTTAAGGTTATTGTCGTTGGCCTTTATGTAGTCGATATATTTTTTTCACCATCGGTTTTATAGCGTTCAACACTGCTTATTTTGTGGTAGCTGAAGCTGCTGATATCTGCAGTTCCGGTCATTTTGCTATCCGCCTTAATGTCGGCATTGATCATAACCACCTGCCTGGCCGGAGCTGCTTTTGTAATATAAAGCATATCGTAAGCGTTGGCCTGCTTATCGATATACAAACCCGATGAATTCAATAGCATATCGGGTGTTTCATTATATAAATTGTATTTGTTTGTAGCATCAAGTATGTACTCTTTTGTGCTATCAACAGGAATATAAACCACTGCACGGTTAAACTGCGAAAGCGAGGTGTTGAAGCGGTTCACTTTTCCGTGTTCGCGGGTGCTCACAATCATTGGGTAGATTTCCTTAATGCCCGATTGTTTAAGCAGGTGGTATAAAATAATATTAACCTCGGCCGAATTGCCCGTTTTCTTTTCCCATGCCCGGTAAGTACCATCGTTGGTATACCAGCGGTCAACTCCATCCCATTTCATGAGGGTTTTTACCTGGTTAAAAACGTAAGCTATTTTTTCATCATCAGTTTTAAAGGTTTTGGCTTTGGTGATAATGGGCTCTTCGTCTTTTAATTTACGTTTTAACTGGCCGCCAAAATCTTCATCATCGGCAATAAGACCGCCCACTTTAGCCCAGGTATCTGAATATGACTTGTAAAAGCCATAGCTTGATTTTACAGAAGTAAGGTTAAACTGTAACGACATGATATTGTCGGTATATGAGCGCATGTAAGGCTCATCATGCAGCGAAGGGATGTTTTCCATAACCCTAAAATCTTTTTCATCATTATATGATAAAGGATTTGTGCCGGGCATGGTGCGGGCTTCTGAATCATGGGTTGCTTTTGAATAAGGCATCCAAACGTGGTTCACCGTGCGGAAATACAACAGATCGGGAATAGACGTATCCAACTCGCTGTACCGCACCGGTATTTTTTGCTGAAAATCCCACGACGGGAAATTGCTTATCGAAACAGTATGATATTTATACTTGTATTCAATTACTGACCCTGCCTTAACGTTTGGCATTGAAAATACAATAGCGCTGCGTACTTTATCAATGGCTTGGGTATAGATAAGTTTTTTATCCAGCTTGGTTATTTCGGGCTTTCCGTTAACCAGGTTAATGGTTTCGGCTTGCACATCGTTAATATATTCCAGCCGGTTACCGCCGTAATATTCAATACGGATGTTGGCTTCATCTTTACCATTATCGTTAAAAATCTTGATCCTTTTGTGATACTCGCCGCTAATGTCAAACGAACTATCGTAATAAACATCGCCTTTGTTAAAAAGGACTTCGGCATTTGCATCGGGCTCAAAATCGCATTTGGTCATCTCAAGGTCCGCGATTTCAATTTTGCCAAAGGGTAAAACTTTAGAAGGGGTTTCGGTTTTTTGAGCGTTTACCGGTAACGCAAATAGGGCTGCTCCAAGCAGCAGTAAGAGCCTGTTCATCGTGATGAGGTTTAATCAAATCAAAAATAGCAATTGTTGGAATATTTAAAAGCAAATTTTTTTAGTCATTTTAATTTAATTTTTTAATAAAAGCTCGTGTCATGAATTTATTCCCGCTTATGTTATTTTGACATTAAAATTTTATTTCATAGCCCCGTTTACGTACATTTATTTAATTGGCACTTTGATTGATATACTGTAATTAATGAAGCAAAAATTTTATGATACTGCTGTGAAGCAGGAAAAAGCGGTACTTGTGGGTGTAATAACCCCCAATGAAACCGACGAGATTGAGAAAGAGCACCTGGAAGAGCTCGAGTTTTTGGCCAGCACCGCGGGAGCGTTAACGGTGAGCCATTTCACTCAAAAACTACAGCGCCCGGACAGGGCAACTTTTGTTGGCTCAGGTAAGCTGGAAGATATTAAAGCCTACGTTAAAGAAGAAGAAATTGATATAGTTATTTTTGATGATGGCCTTTCGCCATCGCAATTGCGTAATATTGAGAACGAACTGCAGGTAAAGATCCTCGATCGGAATAACCTCATCCTGGATATTTTTGCAAGCCGTGCCCAAACAGCGCAGGCCAAAACCCAGGTTGAACTGGCGCAATTGCAATACCTGCTGCCCCGCCTTACCCGCCTCTGGACCCACCTGGAGCGCCAGAAAGGTGGTATTGGTATGCGCGGCCCGGGTGAGTCGCAAATTGAAACCGACCGTCGTTTGATCCTGAATAAAATCTCGCTGCTTAAGGATAAACTGAAGCAGATAGACAAGCAGAACGAGACCCAGCGCAAAAATCGCCATCAACTTGTACGTACAGCATTGGTTGGTTATACCAACGTAGGTAAATCAACTATCATGAATATGATAGCTAAATCGGAAGTGTTTGCGGAGAATAAGCTGTTTGCCACACTGGATACTACGGTGAGGAAAGTTGTGATCGAGAACCTGCCTTTCCTGATGTCGGATACGGTAGGGTTTATCCGCAAATTGCCGCACCATTTGGTTGAGTGTTTTAAATCAACACTTGATGAAACCCGCGAGGCGGATATCCTGATCCATGTAGTGGATATTTCGCATCCCAATTTTGAAGACCAGATCCGTACCGTTAACGAAACCCTGAAAGATATAGGTGCGATCGATAAACGCATTATTACTGTATTTAACAAGATAGATGCCTTTAAACCCGAAGATCACCAGTTACCGCAACAGGAAGAACCATTGACACTGGAAGACTTTAAACAAAGCTGGATGGCCAAAAACAATGCTCCTGCCATATTTATCTCCGCAACTAAAAAGGAAAATGTGGAGGAGTTTAGGGCCTTACTTTATAAAGAAGTGAAGGCTATACATACTGAAAGGTATCCGTATGACGCTTTGTTGTATTGATAATTGGTTGAAAATAATATAAACAAAAGAGGGACGCACTTTTTGGTGAGTCCCTCTTTTGTTTTTGGAAGCAATGCAGTTAGACTAATCAGTCAAAAATATACCCTGCTTCACCTCCGGTATAATGCCCTTCTCCAATGCGGTATCAAACATCAGGTTAATAGCTTTACGCCCTTCTTCCCCCAGCTCAACTGAGTATTGATTTACATAAAGTTCAATATGCTTGTACATCACTTCTTCACTCATTTCCTGGGCGTGTTGTTTAATGAACTCCAGGCCTGATTTTGGATTGGCAAAAGCAAACTCAACCGATTTACGCAGTACCCGGTTAATTTTATGCTGAACATCCAGCGGTAAATTACGGTTAGCTACAATGCCCCCAAGCGGTATAGCGCAACCCGTACGTTTTTCCCAGTAATCGCCAAGGTCGATTAATTTAGCCAGTCCCCTGTCCTGATAAGTAAACCTGTTTTCGTGGATGATCAATCCAAAATCAATGGTTCCGTTTAGTACAGAATTTTCTATTTCAGAAAAAACAATTTCTGTTTTGTTATTTGCTTCCGGAAACGCGAGGCTTAGTAAGAAATTGGCGGTTGTATATTTTCCAGGGATCCCAATTTTGGATTTAGAAACAATAGGCGCTAAATCAACTTTTTCACTTGTGCCCGATTCTCCCTTAAATATTTCTTTATCCTCATCATTTACAAAGCGCGTTACCGGTGGGTTGAAAATAAGCATAGGCCCAACCCCAAAACCCAGCGCGCTGCCCGAGTCAAGCAGTACATACTTGTCAGTTACATAAGCAAAAGCGTGATAGCTCAGTTTGGTAATGTCCAATTCGCCGCGAAAGGCTTTTTGGTTAAGCGTTTCCACATCATCATAAAATACTTCAAACTCCAGGCCTTCGGTGTCAATTTTATGATGGATGAGGGCATCAAAAATAAATGTATCGTTAGGGCAGGGCGAAAATCCGAGCGTTAGTTTCATGCGGGTAGTATTAACTGTTAATGATCTGGTTCACCAGGTCGATGGCAAATGTATTCAGATTTTTAATGGCCAGCCCAATGTTCCAGGCCTCACGATTACGTTTCTCAACATAATTTGACACTGCCCTGATTTGCATGCCAGGTACGTTCATCTGCCGGCAGGCGTAAAAAAAGCCGCACCTTCCATACTTTCCAATTGCGGGTGTAACCGTTGCTGTACTTTTTGGATGGATGGCTCGTGGCCGTGCACCGTATTAACGGTTATAGCCTTTGCCTTTTTCAGAAAAAAGTTTGGATAAACCTGCTCAAGCGATGTTGTGGGCAAAAAAACACTCTCGCCAAAGCCAAGCGTATCAATGGGGATAAAAGCTTCGTCATCCTGTGCGCCAAGCTCAGCAAAGGTATCTTCGGTTACTTCCAGCACATCGCCTAAATTGAAATTACGGTCGAAACTGCCTGCTATGCCAAGATTGAGTACAAGATCATAGGTATGGTTGCTTAATTGCCGGGCCATGCCAAAGGCTGTTGGTACCATGCCTGCACCGGTTATCAGTACATCAACCTTATTGCCCAATTGATTTACGAGGGGGCAACCTCAAATTTGGTAGCTGCAACAATGAGTATAAGCATATTGCATTATTTTGACGGCTAATATAAAACAACTACCCTGTTTTTGTTTTGTATATTTGCACCCACTTTTGTTATGATGATACATATAACGCGCAAGGAACATTTTAATGCCGCTCACCGGATGTACCGTGAGGAATGGAGCGCTGAAAAAAACTTTGAGGTGTTTGGCAAATGCGCCAACCCCAACTGGCATGGTCACAATTACAACCTGTTTGTAACTGTAAAGGGCGAAGTCACGCACGCTACCGGTTATCTTATCGATTTAAAAGAGCTTAAAATTATAATCAACGAGTATGTTATTGAAAAACTTGACCATAAAAACATCAACAAGGATGTTGATTTTATGGCGGGCAAAATGGCATCGACCGAGTTGCTCTGCATTGAGATCTTTAACCAGTTAAAAGGACCTATAGAAGCTTATGAGGGTGTGTTTTTACATTCGGTTAAGCTTTACGAAACTGAAAATAATTCTGCCGAGTATTTTGGCGGTTAATTTTATAAAATGAGCGACTCACAATTTAGCCAGGATACCGACGATGACGATTTCGGCGGATACATTAAAATAGATCGTTATAACCAGGACCGGATTGATAGTTTGAAAGATAACTACCGAGACGTACTAAAGCAATTAGGCGAAGATGCCGCACGCGAGGGTTTGTTAAAAACCCCCGAACGCGTTGCAAAAGCCATGCTTTATTTAACCCACGGTTACGAGCTTAATGCCGAAGAAATCCTGAACTCGGCCAAATTCAAGGAAGATTACAGCCAGATGGTGGTAGTAAAAGACATTGAAGTTTATTCGATGTGCGAGCACCATATGCTACCCTTTTTGGCAAGGCGCACGTAGCCTACATTCCTAACGGACATGTGGTTGGTTTAAGCAAGATCCCACGCGTGGTTGATGTTTTCGCCCGCCGTTTGCAGGTGCAGGAACGTTTAACAAACGAGATCCGCGATTGTATTCAGCAAACACTGAACCCTGTAGGCGTTGGTGTGGTAATTGAATGCCGCCACCTGTGCATGAGCATGCGCGGCGTACAAAAACAAAACTCGGTAACCACCACGTCGGCCTTTACCGGCGAGTTCCTGAAAGAAAAAACCAGGACTGAGTTTTTGAATTTGATAAGTTCGAAGTTAAGTTAAGCCCCGTTGGGGAGAGATTAGAGGTTGGAGATCAGAGATTAGTTTTTAAAAACCTAATCAGATTCCCGCCTTTAATCGTATACAACCAATCTCTAATTAACTAACCTCTAATCTCTAAAATGAAAGCATATATTTTCCCGGGCCAGGGCGCCCAGTTTCCGGGTATGGGCAAGGACCTGTACAATCAATCAGAAAAAGCACGTGAGCTGTTTGAAAAAGCCAACGAAATCCTGGGTTTCCGCATTACTGATGTAATGTTTGAAGGCACAGCCGATGACCTGGTGCAAACCAACGTTACCCAGCCTGCTATTTACTTACATTCAACCATTTTGGCCACAGTTTTGGGTGATGATTTTAAGCCCGAAATGGTTGCGGGCCACTCACTGGGTGAATTTTCGGCCCTGGTAGCCGCAGGCGCTTTATCATTTGAAGATGGCTTGCGTTTGGTAGCAGCACGTGCCAACGCTATGCAAAAAGCTTGTGAAATACAACCATCAACCATGGCCGCTATTTTAGGCCTGGATGATTTTACTGTAGAAGATATTTGCCAGCGCATAAGCGAGGTTGTTGTGCCTGCAAATTACAACTGCCCTGGCCAGCTGGTGATATCGGGCTCCATTGCCGGTATTGACGAGGCTTGTATTAAGATGACCGAAGCCGGTGCAAAACGTGCCCTGAAGCTCAAAGTAGGCGGAGCGTTCCATTCGCCGTTAATGGAGGCCGCGAGGGTTGAACTGGAGGCCGCGATTGTGGCTACCGAGATCAAAGCCCCCATTTGCCCCATCTATCAAAACATAGATGCCAAGCCATATACCGATCCTGAACGGATTAAACACAACCTGATAGCTCAGCTTACCGGTGCCGTTAGGTGGACACAAACCGTAATGCATATGCTTGAAGATGGTGCCACTTCATTTACCGAAGTAGGGCCGGGTAACGTACTGCAGGGCCTTGTTAAAAAGGTTGATAAAACCGTTGAAACTGCAAGCGCCGCGTTACCGCAATAATTTTTAAAAGCCACATACAACATGTGGCTTTTATTTTTGTTATAGGCTTGTATTAAACAAAAAATCCATAGTATAGCAACATCTTGACTACTTCCGGAAAAATACGCCTATTGCTTGCCCTTTTAGGGCTTAGTTTGCTGCTTACGGCCGTTATTGTTCAAAAAACATATACGCCCGTAAATAGCCTTGTGCAGTCTGCCCGGATACTTGAAGACAATCTCCATAACAAAGAAGCGTTTATAAATAAGCAGCTTAACGGCACCGAACGTTTTAAAAAGATGATGAACCTGCGCAATAATGAGCAGGACGCTATTAATGCTATTGAAAATTTCACCACCCAAAACAGCATTTGGTTTATAACCTTAACCAATAATAAATTAAGCTTTTGGAGCGGCATAAAGGTATTGCCGGATAGTACCAATACCATTAAAGATGGTTATTCCTTTATTAAGCAGCCCAATGGGTATTATGAAACGTTCCGGAAAACGGAAGGGAATTTTTCGGTTATCTTCTTTATTCCGGTTAAGATCAATTATGCGTTCCAGAATAAATACCTTCAAAACAAATTTGCCAGGGATCTGCTCGACGATGATAATATTGACATAGCCGATTTTACAGATGTCAACGTTTATGAAGTTCATAGCAGCGATAATGATTACCTGTTTTCGGTAAAGCTTAAAAATAATGACGCCAATAATGATTTTGTTTACTATGAACTTTCATTTTGGATACTCACCGCCATTACGCTTTGTGTACTGATGCATAATATTTGCAATTACGTGGCATCAAAAGGGTATGTGGTATTATCTATCATATTCCTTGCTTTATATATTGTGCTGTTCAGGTTTGTTAACCTGCATTATAACCTGCCCGATTTTACTTATAAGCTTAGCATTTTCAATCCGGCATTTTATGGCTCAAGCCTGGTTTATCCTTCGCTGGGCGATTTTTGTATCAATATTCTGGTCATTTTTTGGTTCGTAGCCTTTGTGTACAGGCAGCGCCGCAGGTTTTTAACCAATGTGCAAAGCAAAACTGCCGGCTATGTTATTGTGGTTATTGCTATTTTAACACTTGTAGGGGTGTCAACATCATTATTGCGTTTGTTTCATGGCCTGGTTATCAACTCAAAAATCAATTTTGATGTAAACAATGTACTCAGCTTAACGGGGTTCAGCATATTGGGGGTATTAATGCTCTGTTTTAGCTTTTTGATATTTTACCTGCTCAATGAAATCATTTTAACTATATGTCTGAAGCTTAACGTACCCCGAACGCACCAGTTATTCCTGTTTTTGACTGGAATTATCATAGCTACCGCCGTGTTTACCTATTATAATGAATTTACTTTGTTTTACATATTGTGGGCACTGTTGGTACTGATAAGGGCTTATAATTTTATTTACTATAAAGAGCAGCTTTTTGCCACATCGTTTTTAGGTATCGTGTTTGTTTGTGCCCTGATAGCAGCAATTAAGCTTAATCATTTTGAAGATCAGAAAGAGCACGAAACCCGGAGGGCCCTGGTACAAAAACTGGAGATCCCGGATGATGCTACGGCCGATTATATTTTTAAAAGGATAGAAAACCAAATTATAACGGATACGGCCATAGTACGCTATTTTACCAACGGCCTGCACAACGGCGATTATCTTAAAACCCGTTTCCAAAAACTGTATTTTGATGGCTACCTGTCAAAGTACGAGTTTAAAGTTCATGAATTTGATGCCAATGAAGAACCTACCTCGGCAGATAAAAACTACTCGCTGAGTGTGTTTAAAGACCTCGTACTATATAGCTCATTTAAGGTATCCGACTATTTTTACCGCGAAAACGAATCATTCGGATATCAGAATTACTTTGCCATACTGCCTGTAAATACCAGTAATAAGCAATTGGGCACTATTGTAATTGAACTTAAATCAAAACCGCTGCAATTATCAGGTGCTTTCCCTGAGTTATTGATTGACGGCAACATAAGCCCGGAAAATGACTTTAAAGATTATTCATACGCCTTTTATAGCGATAACAAATTGCTGAGCCAGCGCGGCACCTATGTTTACTCGCTTGATAACAGGGAGTTTAAAGGCGACCTGAAAAAATACACCGAAAAAACCACGAAAAACCGCAGCACTGCCTGGTACGAAAGCTTTACAACATACAATCACCTGATATACAGGCCCAGCGAAAGAAACCTGATTGTTGTTAGCAGGGAGGAAAACTCACTTTACTATGCGGTTACTTCGCTCACCTTCTTTTTGGTGGTTATACTGATATTCAGCGCGGTTATCATCACTTTAAAATGGTCGTGGGCCCGCATCAAAATCTTTAACATAGCAGAAGACGGACTGAAGATAAACTTCAGGATAAATTTTGATAAGGTATTGTATAAAACCCGCATCCAGATCTCGATGATATTGGCCGTAGTGGTTACCTTGGTGCTTGTTGGTTTTATTACTTTTTTATCCATCAGTAACCAGTACTATACCCAGCAGGAAAAAATGATCAGGGATAAAATAACCCGTATAGCATCGGCATTTGAAAACGGCCTTTTTACCCAGTATGTTGAGCATCTCAATGAGGAGAGCCAGGTTCATTTCAATGAATTGGCCAATACTTACGCAACCGATCTCACTTTGTTTGATACCAATGGTGTTCCCTTATTAACCACTCAGCCTAAAATTTATGAAAACGGCCTCGTGGCAAAACGGATGAACGCCCGTGCATTCATCTTTTTGAGCAAATTGCAAAAAACCGAGTTTGTAAACGATGAAAAAATTGGCGAACTGAGCTATAAAGCGGCCTATGCCCCGGTAACCCTTACTGCATCAAACAAAACGGTTGCCTATATTCAGCTGCCTTATTTTAGTAATGAAGCCGATTACCGAGAGCGAATAAGCTCATTGCTTAATGTGATGATAAACGTTTACGCCATAGTTTTTATAGCAATTGGCTTATTTGCCATTATTATAGCAAGGCAAATAACCGCGCCCTTAAACTTTATACAACAAAGCCTCAGCAAAACCATCTACGGTAAAAAGAACGAACATATCAAATGGTCGCGCGATGACGAGATCGGCGCATTGGTTAAGGAGTATAACAAAATGATATCGGCCCTTGAAAACAGTGCCCAGCGGCTGGCACAATCCGAACGCGAAAGTGCCTGGCGCGAAATGGCCAAGCAGGTTGCGCATGAAATCAAAAACCCGCTAACGCCGCTAAAACTGGGCTTACAACTGCTTGATAAATCATGGAAGGACAAAGATCCCAGGTTTGATCAAAAATTTGAACGTTTCAGCAAGTCATTTGTAGAGCAGATTGAAAGCCTGTCGTCGATAGCGTCGGAGTTTTCGGCATTTGCCAAGATGCCGGATACCCGTATTGAGCAGATCAATATTTTTGATATGTTAAACCAGGCAGTTACCATTTTTAAACAGATGGATAACGTGCAGATCACCTATCTGCAACCAGAAAGTGCATTCATTATTAATGCCGATCGCGACCAGCTATTGCGCTGTTTTAATAACCTGTTGAAAAATGCTATTGAAGCCACCCCTCAAGACAGGAAGTGCATCATAGATATCAATTACCTGGTAACCAGCAAAAACATCCTGCTTACCATCAAAGATAACGGTAACGGGATTCCGGAAGAGATGCGTGAAAAGATCTTTGAGCCAAACTTTACCACCAAAAGCTCCGGAACGGGTTTAGGCCTTGCATTCATCAAAAACTCTATTGAAAATGCCAACGGCAAAATTTGGTTTGAAACAACTATGGGTACAGGAACCACATTTTATTTAAGTTTACCTGCTGCTTAATAGTTAAACCGCCGGTAAATCACTGATCAACTGCGGATTTACAATACAACAAAGCAAATTAACAAAAGCTATGAGCAATAACCTGGAATACAGAATTGTTAGGCCCGGTAAACCACTTTCGGATTTTGTTGATAGCTTTTGGTTTTTACGTAACCTATCTGACGCCGATAAAGATACAACAGGGTTACCCGACGGACTTATTGATATATTGCTTTTTAAATCCGCTACACAGCCTTTTAGTATTGCACAGCTTGGAGGGTTAACCCAGTTTGAACAGGCCAAAGTTTCGGCCAATAGCGTAATATTCTGCATTAGCTTCAAATTGCTTGCCGTTGAGTATATTTTTGGAGAGGCCATTGCCAATATAGTAAACGGTGGCAGGTTCTTACCAGATGGCTATTGGGGGTTTACCGAAAACGACCTGCTGGATTTTGACTGCTTTGTAGAAAAAGCAACGCAAAAAATCAAATCGCTCATGCCGGAAGATATAGATGAACGTAAACGGAAATTGTTTGAACTGATTTATGTAACGAAAGGGACGATCACGGTTAAAGAGCTTTCCGGAAAAGTGTTTTGGAGCAGCAGGCAGATAAATCGCTACTTTAATCAGCAATTCGGGATCTCACTTAAAGCCTATTGCAATATTCTTCGTTTCCGCGCCTCGTTGGAGCATATTGCAGACGGCCGGCTGTTTCCGGAGGAGAACTTTTTGACCAGAACCACTTTATCAAAGAAGTGAAGAAGTTTTCGGGCGTTGTGCCCAAAGAATTATCTAAAAACAAAAACGACCGATTTATACTATTATCAGCCATAAGGCAGAAATAATTTTGCATCGTAATTAAACGATGAAAAATTATGTTATTAGATAATAAACAGGTTGCCATAGTAGGTGGCGGACCGGCGGGGTTGGCCTTAGCAAGGCTTTTACAACTTAAAGGTGCAGATGTAAAAGTATATGAACGGGATATAGACAGAAATGTACGGGTGCAGGGTGCCACGCTCGACCTGCACGAAGGCACAGGACTGGAAGCGCTGAAACGGAGCGGTTTGCTGGATAAATTTTATAAATACCACCGTCCTGTAGCAAGTAAGATGCTGCTTGTAGACAGAATGCTCGATATTGCTTTTGATGACCACAACTTTGCGACTATTACCGCAGAAACCCGCCCCGAAATAGACCGTGCGCCTTTGCGGGATATTTTATTGAACTCATTGCGGCAGGATACCGTGGTATGGGACAGCCATTTCATTTCAATGGAAAGAGAAAGAAAAGGCTGGCGTTTGTTTTTTAAAAACGGATCGAATGCCTATGCCGATCTGGTAATTGCGGCTGACGGGGCCAATTCAAAAGTGCGGCCTTATTTAAGTGATGTTGAACCGGTTTACTCAGGTATCACGCTGATTGAAGGCAATATTTACAATGCTGAAAAATACACCCCAAAACTTTTTTCCTTTGCAAGGGGAGGTAAAGTAATGGCGTTTGATGACGGACAATTTGTAGGTTATGGCACAAAAGCTGATGGCTCAATTATGTTTGTGGTGAATTTTAAAACGCCCGAAAACTGGCTGGAACAAAGCGGCATTAATTTCAATAACAGAGAGGAAGTTTTTGAATGGTTTAAGAAAGATTTTGCCAGCTGGAGCGATGAATGGCATGAGTTTTTTACAAATGATGCAGTTTGTTTCATTCCCCGCCCGCAATATTATTTTCCATTAAATCAAAGCTGGGAAACGGATGAGAGCCTTACAATGATTGGGGATGCCGCGCACCGGATGCCACCATATGCAGGCGAAGGTGCTAATGTGGCATTGCAGGATTCGTTTGAACTGGCCGAATGTTTAACCGGGAATCAATTTACTGATATCAAAGAAGCGATTGCCCATTTTGAAAAAGAAATGGTTGAAAGAGGAGCTAAAGCCACAAAAGACACGCTGGAAAATTCGGAGAGAATGTTTTCAAAAACTGGTTTGGCGCAAATGGCTGAATTTTTTAATCACGTGGAGAAACAATAAGGAAACAACTACGAATTGGAGTAAAGGCCTGTGCGATCTAAAGTTCTGCCCAGACCCTTCAAAGAAAATCAGTAAAAAGCCGCCATTGGTATACAAATGGCGGCTTTAGTAGCTTTTACCGGGCAATTTTTGAACTGGTTCCTTGAGATTCTTAAAAGTTTAGTCTATTGTGACAAATGAACTCCCGTAGTAATTAATAATATTGAGGTTTTTTTGCTCATATCTGTCATGCCCCGATCTTTTAGATTAAATTGCATTAATGAACTTTCTCTGTAAATTTTTGCTATTGTCTTTACCTCTAAATTATTCTTATCAACAACTCTGTGCAAAAACTGAGGAAAGCCTTAATTCAGCTGTTTTAAAGAAAGATTCAGTTTTACAACGTGGAACGGAAATTATAGATGGCAATAAATATACTGCCGTTAATATTATTGACAATTGGGGAGTTAAATTCTATATAAAAGATGAGAGCGGTAAAATTGTTTACACCTATAAAGATGGCGGAGTTGTAAGCTTTAAATTCCTGGATTTTAATAGTGATGGATATAAGGATATAGTATTAGAATTAATAGCTGTGGATTCTGGCCAGCAAGACCTGATTATTTATGACCCAAAATCAAAACGGTTTAAGTTAGCTGGCAATTGTTCGAATGCTCGAGAAATACCCAGGACAAAATATTATTATTCATATGAAGATTGTTGCATGGGAAGAAATTGGAGTAGTAACCTCTTTTATATTGCTGACTCGAAAATTATTAATATTGGGCACATTAAATATCGGGATGGTTACGGACTATCTTTTTTTAAACTTAATGGTAAAAAGATATTGCTAAAAAATGGAACGTGCGCATAAATGGTGATACGCCGGTTACAACAGGGCCGCATATCGATTTTGATTTAGGCCGTTATTGGACTAAGCATTGGAGTTCTTTCACTAAATAATTCATCGATCAGTCCCTGTCAATAAGTGGTTCGAGAAACGCACAATCAGCGAACCCTTTCTGTAAATATGCCTCAATTGCGCATTTAGTAGCGGGAGCAGAATCGAACCGCCGACCTTAGGCTTTTTATTTTTATAGCTCTTTTTGTGGTTAGTAAAAAGATTGACCTTGCGGTAAAACAAGAAGCCGCGATGAAACACGAAAAAGAGATACAGTATTTTAAGCATCATTAACCTGCAATTGCTTTTCCAGGTAGTGAAACAAGGTAGTAGGCCCGTGTTGGGCGGTTGGTATTTCCGATTGCTGGCTAATGGTAAGTTTCGTCATATTAGCGAAAGATGCCGCCGCTTTTTCGGAAAAGCCGCCCTTTATCATAAAGTCTTTCCATCCAGCTTCCGGCACAGTCACCACGTTTACCGTTTTGTGCAATAGCTTACCGAATGTTTCGGCCACATCCTGATTAGAATAGGTTTCAGGCCCTTCCAGGAAGAACAGCCCGGTCCGGTCGTCCAGCATTAATTTGGCTGCGAACGCACCGATATCTGCCGGCGCAACCATGGGCAACTTAAAGTCCGCCGGAAACAAAGTGGTCAATTCTCCCTTTTCCCGGACGGCTGGTATTGCCTGGTCAAAATTGCTCATGTAATAAGCGCTGCGGATCACTGCCAGCGGGATGTTCAATTTGGCTAAGCCCTGCTCTAATTCATACAGTGCACCGAGGTCAAAAATATGATCTCCGGGCTGTGCGCCATAGGTAGAAGCGGCGACGATCTTTTTCAGTTCTCGTCCCTTCAAGCGCGTTTAGGATACTGCCGATCTGTTCCCTTTCCACCGCATCGATATCTTTATCGGGAGCCGCATTCGGGTTCAGCACAAACAGGCGTTCCGCCTGTCCGAACAGTTCTTTTAAACGGGCTGTGTCCCGGATGTCTGCAACCTCATAGGCTGCCCCCTTAACAGTCCATTCGGCAGCTTTAGCCGGATCGTGGCCAATGATCATGACCTTTTGCTGGCTTTGCAGCAAAGAGGTCGAAAGCGCGGCACCGATATGGCCGGTTCCTCCTAAAATAACGTGTGTGTATTTCATAACGCTGTTAATTTCAATATTCATGCCGTAAAAAATCGTTTCATGAATAGTGCAGGTTTAGCTTTATGTAACAAAAGATAAAGGATTTGTAACATAAACATAAGTAACATCATGAAGTATCACCTTTATTTGTAGTATCCGCTATGGATGTTTGTCCACCTGTATAAAATACCCATGAAAAAGATAACAAGCCTGATACTTCTGATATGGCTATGCAGTGCCAGCGTACTGGCCCAGCAGCCTGACACAGCATCGAATAACGCTGCTATACGGCAGATGATCAAAAATTATGAAGATGCATGGAATAGCCATAGCCCCGAAAAACTGGCGGCCAACTACACCTCTGATGCTACCTGGGTAAACTGGTTTGGCGCCTACTATAAAGGTCGGGATGATATTTTTAGGCATTATAAGCAGGTTCATAATACTTATTTTAAAAACACCCGGTACTATACCCGGGCTGTTGAAGATATTACCTATCTGAATCAGGACCTTGCGGTTGTACATGTACGAACAGGCCTTGCCGGCGACAGAACGATATCCGGGTCAAACGTTTGAGTTTCGCCGGATGATCGTCGTGGTAAAACGGGACGGTGAATGGAAGATATTTGCGGGTCAAAACGCCAGGCTGGAAAAAGGCATTAACTAATATTAAAGCCGCTCTGGTGATGAATAAAGCCCTGTAGTATCTGTATATTATAATAAATAAAATATTATTTTTGATTATAAAAGGCCCTGCGATTTTACGCAAACATAATCTACATATTATGCATCTGGCTAAATGCTCCATTGTTTTACTGCTTTTGCTATTGGGTTTGTATGGTGCGGCCGATGCACAGGACACGGTAACCCTGCATCACAAAGATTTCGGCGCCTACAATGAAATATCGCTGCGTGATAAACACTGGTTCTTTCATCCTGAAATAAATAACGCAAATACACCGCCTGATGCCCGTTCCGGCGGCTGGGAGGCTGTACAGTACACGGCATTTGGCACAGATAAGCTACCCGCCGGGTGGAAAGGTATTGGCTGGTTTAATATTTGGGTAAAAGCAGGTAAGGATGTGGCGGGCCAAAAATTTGGCCTGCGCATTAATCATGACGGCGCGTCAGAAATATTTATTGATGGTGAGCCAATAGGCGGCTATGGCAAAATAGGCCATCCGGTTGAAGCAACGGAAGCCAACCGGGCACCATTAGAGATGATACCTTTTTGGTTAAAGGACAATGCGCCGCATCTGGTAACTATTCACTACGCCAACCCTTTTGGTGTATACCGTAATTTTGTAGGCTTTGAAGTGTTACTTACCAATTACGATTTGTATAGCAAGCGGATAATGCGCGCCCGGACGCTATATAATTTTGTGCCAATGTGTGCCGCCGCTGCGTTCATTCTTGGCTTGCTGCACTTTTTGCTTTTTCTGTTTTATCCGAAGCAGAAGCTGAATTTTTATTACGCATTGTTTGTTATGCTAACAGGCATCACCAGCGGGGGTATATACCTTTTTTATTTAACCGCCCATCCGCAGCTACAATATATTGCTCATTACATGACCTATAACCTGAAGGTGTTGCTGTTGTGGTGGGGCCTCATTTTGCTGTATAAGTTAGATTATGGCCAGGTACATCGATGGCGCCAGGTTACCCTGGCGTGCGTATGCTCAGCCTATTTACTTTTTTACTTTTATAAATTTTATATTTTAAAAGAAACTGATTTTCCTGATTTTTTTTCGTTAGTGTTCCTTGTTTGCAATGTGGATGGCTTTATCTGTGTATATCACCTTATACGTAAAGGCAGGCGCAAGGCGTGGTTAGTTACAACGGGTGTAATGGCAGTTTTCCTGGTTTATATTTTTTGCTGGGATGATACGTTCGGCGTATGGCCTTACGGTTATAATTCAATGCGGGTATTTGTGATGAGCGCGGGCGAACTTGTTTTACCCGTGTGCCTGTCCCTTTATCTCGCGCTCGATTATGCCGGCACAAACCAGCAATTGGCCGCGCAACTGGCCGAGGTTGAAGCATTGTCGGCTTCTGCACTGTTAAAAGAAGCTGAAAGAACCGAACAGGTTGCGGCCGAAGCTCGAAAATTAGAAGCTATTGTACAGCAACGCACAGCCGAACTAGAAGAAAAGGCGGATAAGCTGCGTGAACTGGACGCTGTTAAATCAAGGTTTTTCGGCAATATTGCGCACGAATTCCGGACGCCGTTAACGCTCATCCTCAATCCGGTTAAGGAACTTGCCGGCCAGACCACCGATCCATCATTGCTGCGGGATTACAGGATGATCCTGAATAATGCTGAGCGCTTGCTGAGGCTCATCAACCAGTTGCTTGATCTGAGTAAACTGGAGCAGGGATTAATGGAATTGTTGTACGAACCGCTCGATTTAAACGCATTATTATTAGGCCATGTCCAAAGTTTTGAGCCGCTTGCATTGCAAAAGGGCATCACACTGCATTTTCGGTCAAGCTATCGCGAACTTTGGGTAATGGCAGACCGGGATAAATTGGACAAGGTCATGCTGAACGTTATCGGGAATGCGGTAAAATTCACGGCGATAGGCAGGGTGGAGATTTTTCTTTATCACGATGATGGGATGCCCGGGAATCAATATGTAGTTCGCGTTCGCGATACAGGTAAAGGGATACCCAGATCAAAGCTTCCCTATATTTTCAGTCGTTTTTACCAGGCCAATTCGCCGGGCAGCCAGGCTGCAGAAGGAAGCGGTATCGGTTTGGCACTTTGTAAAGAACTGATTGAGCTAATGGGCGGCAGTATCGCTGCAAATAGCTGGGAGGGGGCATTTACCGAGGTGGTGATCCAGTTGCCTTTAGACGAAGCGGCGGGCGCTCATGAGGGTGTAGTGGAGTTTAAGGCTATGAAAGCAGCCGCTGAAAGCGAAGAAGCAAAACCTGATAAAACAGAGGCCGATATGGACTTGATTTTGCTGGTAGAGGATCACCGGGAGCTCCGTGACTTTATTGAACGCCAGCTTGCGGAGCAATACCGGGTAATTACCGCTTCGGACGGCAAGGCAGGAATCACAATGGGTATAGAACAAATTCCGGCACTCATTATTACCGATGTGATGATGCCCGATACAGATGGTTATGAGTTGTGCGGGACATTGAAAAAAGACGAACGGACAAGCCATATCCCGGTCATCATGCTGACAGCAAAGGCTGACGTAGATAGCCGTGTAAAAGGTATTCAAACAGGAGCTGATGCTTATCTTGCCAAACCTTTTGAGAAGCGCGAACTGCTGGCCCTGATCGGAAACCTGATCGGGACGCGCAATATTTTGAAACAACATGTTGCAATGCACAAGAGATGGCTGATAGAGTTGCCCAATATGCCGACGATAGAGCAGGCTTTTTTAAATAAGATAAAAGCCGCGGTTGAAAATAACCTGGATGACAACAGCTATGGGACTGATCAGATGGCTGGAGATATTGGTATGAGCAGAATTCAACTGCATCGAAAATTAAAGGCAATAACTGGCCGGGCCCCTGGCGAACTGGTACGCGAAATACGGTTACAACATGCACACGATCTCCTGGCGCGCCGCACAGCCACCATTGCCGAAGTAGCTTACCAGGTAGGTTTCAGCAGCCCGGCAAGTTTTTCAGCAAGTTTTTCACGGCATTTCGGGTTTTCGCCCAAGCAGGTAAATTCATTGCGTTAACTCCATTATTAAGGGGTGGCATGAACATTGTATGACCAGAAAAAACGAAAGCAGCTACGTTTTACTGTAACTGCTTCATCTTCAAGTAGCGGGGAGCAGGATCGAACTGCCGACCTTAGGGTTATGAATCCTACGCTCTAACCATCTGAGCTACCCCGCCGTTTTTATTTTTATGGCTCTTTTTCTGGTTAATAAAAAGAGTGGCCTTGCGTTAAAACAAGTGGCCGTTCCTAAAAAGGTTTGCAAATATAGTAGAAATTCGTTTTCTTTAGAAAAAATGTTTCACATTTACTTTTGTTTCTGTTTTTTTAAGTGTAAACCGAATGTCCGAAAAGAAAAAATTTACCATTGAGTACGAGATTAAGTCATCTCCGCGTATCCTGTTCAGCTTCTTAAGCGAGCCTAATGGCTTGTCTCAATGGTTTGCCGATGAGGTTAATATTCGTGACCATGTTTATACTTTTACATGGGATGACGAATCGCAAAAAGCCAAACTTTGTTCAGTTAAGGAAAACAGGTCTGTACGTTTTAAATGGCTCGATGATGATGCCCAGTATTATTTTGAAATGGAAATAATGCAGGATGAGCTTACCAATGATGTAGCCCTGGCCATTACTGATTTTGCAACGGAAGATGCCATTACAGAACGAAAGCAGATCTGGGATAACTCTATCGATTACCTCATAAGTGTATTGGGCGCCTGATAAAACTTTATTTTAGCTAATTTTGTACGCTGAACTGGTTTTGCACGTTAAAGGGTTTTAACTGTGCGGCTAACTGGTTTTGCCCCTGTTAATTGCAAATAGCACTGATGAAGAAGATCCACCTTTTACTCCTTAAATCATTTATAAGGCCTTTTTTGGTTACGCTTTTCATCGTGATGTTTGTGTTGCTAATGTTGTTTTTGTTTAAATACATTGACGACCTTATTGGCAAGGGCTTTGCCTGGTACACCATCCTGGAGCTCATGATGTATAATTCGGCCACCAATGTTCAAATGGCCCTCCCGTTATCCATCCTGCTCTCTACCATCATGACCTATGGCTCCCTTGGCGAAAATTACGAGCTCGTTGCCATCAAAGCGGCAGGCATTTCGTTGCGCCGGGCCATGTACCCAATGATCGTGATCATTTCCATACTTAGTATCGCAGCGTTCTTTTTTCTGATTATATGCTGCCGGTGGCCAACCTTAAATATTATTCACTGTTGTATGATGCCCGGAAACAAAAATCGGCCGATTTGCTGCCCGAGGGGGTGTTCAGTACCAGTTTTCCTGGCTACACAATCCGAGTAAAACGTAAGGATCCGGACGGACAGCGGTTGTACGATATCATGATCTATAAAAAAAGTGAGAAAGGTGATAACAACAATTCGGTGATCCTGGCCCGCGAGGGCACCATGTTTCGTACCATGGGCGATAAATACCTGGTATTACGTTTAAAGGATGGGGTGACATATGAAGAAACCGCTTCCGAAAATGCCACATATAATACGAGGCAGCGCCTGCTGCGGGAGCGTTTTAAGGAAACCGAAACCAAGTTTGATCTGTCGGCATTTAAGCTCACCCGCACCAGTGAAAGCGAATTTAAATCGGCATCTCAAATGATGAACATTAAACAGCTGAGGCATTATCTCGATCTGTCGCAGCGTTCAGTAGATAGCAATGTGATGGTGAATTATAAACTGGTTACACCATACATTAAATACTATTCAATACCTGCGCAATCAAAGGTTATTAAAAAATATAAAGAGTTTGATCCTAAAAAAGATGTTTTTCAGGGCCTTACCTTATCCGAACAGCAAATGAGCCTCAACAGTGCGGCTTCCGAAATAAGGTCGATCAAGGATGTGATCAAAAACCGGAGCGACAGGTATAAAGGTGACTCGGAAGGTATCCGCAGGTATTTTGTAGAATATCAAAAAAATATAACCTTTCGGTAGCTTGTTTGGTATTGTTTTTAATCGGTGCGCCGCTGGGCTCCATCATCCGCAAAGGTGGTTTGGGCCTGCCGGTTGTAGTTTCGGTGGTATTTTTTCTCATCTACTATATCATTACCACTATTGGCGAAAAATCGGTTAAGGGCGGCGATATTAACAAGTATTTGGGCATGTGGATTTCTATTATCACGCTGCTGCCTATCGGTTTGTTCCTTTCTTATAAAGCGGCTACAGACTCCGCCTTGTTTGATATGGAGATTTATAAACGCTTTGTAAACCGCGTGGCAGCAAAGTTTAAGCCCAAGGCAACCCGCCACGGTCATTAACGGTATATTTAATAAACGCCATATTATAAAAGCATTATCATTTTACACAAGGCCGACCCAAGTCATGGTAATATGCGTTAAATTTGATTTAGATTAAACAAGCGTTTAGGCGCTACCCAACAAGTAAGTATAGAATGTTAAACACCATACAGGAAGCGATTGAAGAAATCAAAGCAGGTAAAACAATTATCGTAGTTGATGACGAAGATCGTGAAAACGAGGGCGACTTTTTAACGGCCGCCCGCAATGCCACCCCCGAAACAATTAATTTTATGGTACGCCATGGCCGCGGCCTGGTTTGCGCCCCAATTACGGCGCAAAGGGCGCGCGAACTTGACTTGATGCCTATGGTAAGCCATAACACCACATCGCACGAAACTAATTTTACGGTTTCTGTCGATTTACTTGGGCATGGCTGCACTACAGGCATTTCTGCGAGCGACAGGTCAAAAACCACACTTGCGCTGATCGATCCGGCTACTAAACCCGAAGATCTTGGTCGCCCGGGGCATATTTTCCCGCTGATAGCCAAGGATGGCGGTGTACTGCGCCGCACCGGGCATACAGAGGCTGCTATTGACCTGGCAGTTTTAGCCGGTTTTGAGCCTGCCGGCGTTATCTGCGAAATTATGAAGGAAGACGGCGATATGGCCCGCCTGCCCGATTTGCTGGAGATAGCCAAAGAATTTAACCTTAAAATAGTATCTATCAGAGATTTGATCGCTTATCGCCTGGAGCATGAGTCGATGGTAAAGCGTGAAGTTGCTGTTAAAATGCCTACCGAATGGGGCGATTTTGATATGATAGCTTATACCCAGGTTGATACCGGCGAAAATCATCTTGCCCTGGTAAAAGGAACCTGGGAGCCCGGTGAGCCTATTTTAGTCCGCGTGCATAGCTCATGTATGACCGGAGATATTTTTGGTTCATGCCGTTGCGATTGCGGTCCGCAGTTGCATAAAGCGATGGAGATGATCAGCAGGGAAGGTAAGGGCGCTATTGTTTACATGAACCAGGAAGGCCGCGGCATTGGCCTGATCAATAAATTAAGGGCCTATCATTTGCAGGAAAACGGTTATGATACTGTTGATGCCAACCTTAAACTGGGTTTTAAAATGGATCAGCGCGATTATGGTATCGGTGCGCAGATCCTGCGCAGCCTGGGTATTACCAAAATGCGTTTAATGAGCAACAACCCCAAAAAACGTGCAGGCCTTATCGGCTACGGTTTGGAAGTTGTTGAAAACGTACCTATCGAAATAGCGTCAAACCCTCATAACGAAGCTTACCTGCGCACCAAACGCGACAAGATGGACCATGCCATTATGCGGGATCATTGATCGTTATAAGCTAAAAGCGAAAGGCTGAAAGCGATCTGCTTTAAGCCTTTTACTATTCAATGTATTTGTGCAGAAAAGCTTTTGGCTTTAAGCCTTCAGCTCTACTGGTCCTCATCTTCATCGGGCCTGGTTGCCGGTGTAGTAATTGATGATGGGATAGGAGCGGGGTTAACCGGTGCGTTTTTGCGGCGGCCCTGTCTGAATATGTTCCGGATAAACTCGCCGAAGGTATCAAAGTCACGCTGGTAAACCAAACCTAATCCGTTTACATACTGTGGTGCCAACACATCTGTAAGGCTGCTTAGTGTTACGTTGTTTAACGCCCTGTAAGAGTATCGCGCCGTTAGGTTGCCATCTCGGCGTATTTTGTATAAGGCCTCAAAGTCTTTGGTAAGGCTGTTAAACCGTTGGTTAAACAGGTTACTGTTGTTATTATTAAAAATATCATTTGAGCCATTATTACTAAATAAGCTTCCGTTAAATGTAAGTCTGTCGCCATAAAACCTAAACGATGCACTTGCTTCATTTAATGAGCGAATGTTCAAATCAAAATATTTAATGTTCGATTGCGAAATCAGGCTGTTAAGCTTGTTAAATGCAAATTCGCTCACCGCCTCGCCGGCTGTACCCAGCACCTGGTTGGTTAAGTTATTACTGTTTGAGGTAAAGTTACGGCGAACAATAATACTGATAGCCTGCTGGCTCCGGTTATTGGCATCAGCGAGGTAAGTCGCCAAGTCGTCCTTAACAGATGGATCGGTAGGAAAGTTAAAGTCGAAATCAATATTAGGTTGTAACAGTGATTTGGTCAGGATCAGTTCGGCCTGTACCAAAGTTTGCTGCCCCGAGGTAGGAGTTTGCAGGCCTGCGGCAGTATACAGCGGCGCTTTACTGGTACGGACTTCATACAAGGCTTTAAGGTTTATTTCCGCGTTTGAAGGGTTGCCCGTCCACCTTATGGTACCACCCTGGCTTACAGTAAAGTTTTTACTGATAAAGTTTTTGGCAGTAAATTCAAACTTACCTGATGATATTAAAAAGTCACCGTACATCTCAAAATCGCCCAGGCTGTTAATATTCAATTTTAAATTACGGGCAACGCCGCTGCCTTCCAGCTGGCCATAATCAGTAGCTATTTTTACAATAGTTTTTTCATCGGCGCTTAAATCAAAGTTTAGGGTAACACCGTTAAAAGCACGCTCTTTGGCAACAACTTTAGCGGTGTCACTATGGCTTACAAATTTAATGAAATCGTAATCATTGGCGGTTGACGAGGTATTAAGGGGGATATTGAAAACGGTACCTGCATTGGTGCTGGCGGTAATATCAATCTTCATGTTATCAACCGGGCCGTTGAAGTTAAATGTGCCTGTACCATAAGCCGTACCATAATAAAGGTGGTTATCTTTAAATGTGGTATTCAGGGCCATCAGGTTATCGGCTTTAAGGCTTACATTAATATCCGGGTTGGATAGGTTATTGAGGTTTACGGTTCCATTGGCGGTTCCGGTACCTTTGTGAATGTCTTTCAAAACCATATCCTTAATGCTGATAATGCTGTTGTTGACATCCAGCTTGTTATTAACCGTATAAGCTGTTTTTAAATAATTAACGGTAAGGCCGGTGTTAACAAGTGTAACTGTGCCGTTAAGTTGCGGGTTTGAGGGCTTGCCGGTAAGTTTGAGGTCGGTTGAAACATGGCCTTTTATATCCGAAACAAGGTCTTTAACAAAAGGCTCAAATATAATAGCTTCGGTTTGGTTCATCTTGATATCAAAATCAAGGTTATCATCAGTCTCTTTGCCAAACGAGTAGGTGCCGCCAATGTTCATGGTTTCCAGGCCGCGGTTAATGATATTCATATTAACATCGGCTTGCTTGCGGTCGTTACCAAGTGTGGTAACCAGTTTTACATTGCCCACCAATGTCTTGTTCATGACAAGCGAATCAACAGTTAAATGCGAATCAATCCCCGGGGATTTGAGCACCGAGGTCAGTTTAACGTCGCCATCCAGGTAGCCTTTTAAGTTTACCCCCGAAGTGCGCGTGAGCTGGTTAAACGTACGCATGTTAAATTTCTGGAACGAGAGCTTTAACTGATCGGCGGGGTTATCGGATATAAAACCATCGATAAATACTTTTTGCGGCCCGTTTGAAAGTTCAAAGCCCGATACCTGTGTTTTGCCGTCCAGTAAACGGATGCGCACCTGCTCCTGGATCTTCCATTTCTCTTTTTCCAGTATGATGTCTGATGGCAGCAGTTTAAGTTTGGCCGTAGTATCGCGGCCAAATTCAACCAGGCCATAAAGATCCAGCTGGTTAACAGCGTTTTTATCCGAGAGCTTAACGTTAAAGTTAAGGCTGTCGTTTTTCAGGAAGTTGGTAATGTTGATATCCTTGATAAAAAGACTGTCCGTTAAGTCAACCCGCCTCAGCGATACGTTAAGGCCCAGCAAGCTATCGGTAGTGTTTTCGTCAATAATAAAATCATGGAAAACGGTTTTGCCGTATTTAAGCGTTTTGATATAGCCCGATAGCGTAGCTGTTTTCTTTTCCGAGTTAAACTGCCCAACAAAAGTTCCTTGCTCAGGGATTTTCAGATCGGGCAGGAAAATCGCTGTAAGCGGATCGAGGTTTTTAAGGTTCAGCGAAAAATCAAACTCCTCAGGCTTAGGCGGCACTATAGTTGTTTTTATGGAAGGGATATACTTTTTAACGATGGTTTTAAAATACGAAGGCAGGGTTGCAAGATCATATTTGCCCTTGATGCTGCCATCGGCAAAGTCAGATTTTAAAGCGATGGTGCGGTTATTACCTATGCCGTCGGCTGATAGATACAAAGAGTCAACGGCATAATTATTTCGCGGATTGACCACCCTTGCCGGCGAAAACAGGATGTTCCCCTGCAAATTGGCCAGGTCATCGCCTTTAAACTGGGTTTTAAGCAGCGTGCTTACAGTTAAAGTATCTTTGGTAAAACCAAGCTTGTTCAGGTTAGCGTCCCTGATATCGGCAGTCAAATCATAAGTTGGCAAAGCGGGGTTAAGGTTAACCTTGCCTTTAAGATCAAGCTTTACGTTCCTGTCGTTTATGGTAATATGAGCGTTGGCCAGCCTGTTTATAAAACTGCCGTTAAGCGTAAGCCTGTTATAGGTGTAGTTATTATAAGTGATGGATGCGATTTTTGCATCCACTTTTTCAGTAAGGCTTTTCAGCGCGTCGCCGCTGCCCTGTATGTTTGAAGTAAAGGTGGCCCTGCCCAAATCGCTTTGATCAAGCAGGGTGCCCAGGTCAAAAGCATAGGCGTTAACCCTGCCGCTGTAGCTTGGACGGCCATTTTTATCAATTTTAAGGTTGATGTCTGAATCAAAACGACCGAGCGCAGTTTTAAAAACACCATAGGCAACAAAATCATTCTGCGAGCCGGTAAACCTGCCGGTAAAATTAAAGTTGCCGAATTTGGAAAGTATGGCTGGGGCCTTTTCTGTAGGCGTTCCCGAAAAATGGCTGATCAGGTAATCAAGGTCTTTTTTGTTGGAGGCAACCTGGTCAAATTTTAGCTCCAGGAATGCATTATCCCAATCAGTAAGGTTGTGCAGGTTAAAATCGCCTTTAACAAAAGTGGCCTGCCCGCCGGTAATGGTCACTTTTTTTGCTTTGAGGTTGTTCACATAGCCCTTGGCCTGCCCGTCAATACCCAAATCAAAACTCACTTTTTCTAATGAACTGGTAAAGTAGGAAATATCTGATGACGAAATGCGTGACGATTTAAAGCTGGCATCCATGTGCACCTTGTTTTCAAAATCATCAAAATCATCAAACGATTTAAACTTCATCCTGAAATAATCCTTCAGGTCTGATCGGGGTGTTTGAATGGCCAGGTGCCTTAGTAAAATTTGATTGGTATCTATTGTAGCATCCGATGCGAAGTGTTTTACGGTGAACCCGCTTTTTTCATGCAGGCTTAGGCTTTTTATATTGGCTTTAAACAGGTGGTTCTTTAAATCCATACCCTGTATCAACGTGCTGAAATGCTGAACATCCAGGTCGTTAAAGTTAACCCCGGCTATTACCGTATCGCGCAGGCTGTTCTTGTACCTGAAATGAAAGTTATTGATAGCAATGGTTCCAAAATTTAGCGTCCAGGGTTGGTTTTGGGTTTTTTTGGTGGTATCCGCCGAATTAAAATAATCTATAACAAATTGCAGGTTGGTAGTACTGTCTTTTTGTTTTTTGAGATAGAAGGAGCCATTATCCAGTTCGATATTGGAAAAGTTGATGGTGCGGCGTTTAATACTGCTGAAAAGATAAAAATCCTCAATATCAACAGCTAATCGGGGTGTGCTTAGTAAGGTATCCCGCTTTTTATCCAAAATATAAAGCCCCTCAATTACCACCGAGCGAAATGGCCTGAGGTAAAGGCTTTTAATCCCAACCTTGGTTTTCAATTCGCCGGCAAGGTAAGCTGCTGCTTTTTTGGCAGCCCAGGTTTGTACCGGCTTAAACTGAAATGTGAGCAAAAGTATGCTCAATGTCAATAAAATGAACAATACCAGGCCCAGGAATATTTTGAGTACTTTTTTAATAACTTTGCACCTTTAATTAGTGAGTTAGCGAAATAATGAGTTGGTGAATTTTCCTCTATCCCTATACAATTAGTAAGAGGGATTGGTTTGCTTCTCATTAATAAATCACTAATTCACTAAATCAGTAAATCAATAATTAATAAACACGTGCCCGTAATTTTAGGAATCGAATCATCATGTGATGAAACCTCAGCTTCGGTTTGTGTTGATGGTGTGATCATGAGCAATGTTATTGCCAATCAAACCATACATGAGGCCTATGGAGGCGTAGTCCCGGAGTTAGCCTCAAGGGTTCATCAGCAAAATATTGTTCCGGCTGTTCAGCAGGCATTATTAAACGCAAAAGTAAGCAAAAATGATATTGATGCGGTAGCTTTTACACGCGGTCCCGGACTTTTAGGTTCTCTTTTAGTGGGCGTATCATTTGCCAAAGCTTTCGCACTGGCAAAAGGCATCCCGCTTATTGATATTAACCACATGCAGGCCCATATTCTGGCCCATTTTATCGGCGATAAAAACCCGTCGTTCCCTTTCCTTTGCCTCACCGTATCCGGCGGCCATACGCAAATTGTGCTGGTGAAAGATTATTTTGATATGGAGATCATAGGGCAAACCCTTGACGATGCCGCCGGCGAAGCCATGGATAAGACCAGTAAAATTTTAGGCCTGCCTTATCCCGGCGGACCGCTCATTGATAAATATGCACGCCAGGGGAACCCTGATGCTTATAAGTTCCCAGAGCCGCAGATCCCGGGGTATGATTTTAGCTTTAGTGGCCTGAAAACTTCCATTCTGTATTTTATCCGCGATAACGTAGCTCAAAACCCTGATTTTGTTAGCCAGAACATGGCCGATATTTGCGCATCTGTAGAAAAACGGATCGCTACCATCTTGCTTAACAAACTGCAAAAAGCGGCGCAGGCATATGGCATTAAAGATATAGCTTTGGCGGGTGGCGTATCGGCCAATACAGGCTTAAGGTTAGGACTGCAGGCCATGGCCGAACAAAATGGGTGGAACAGCTTTATCCCTAAAATGGAATACTGTACTGATAACGCCGCCATGATTGCCATAGCAGGCTATCATAAATACCTTAAAGGCGAGTTTATAGGGCAGGACGTTGCCCCGATGGCAAGGATGGCTTTTTAGCCCCCGGCCCCCTAAAGAGTAATAGCCCATGAAAAGGCAGGAATAATTTGTATATTTATGATAATGAATATCATAGAGACGATTAAGCGTTTTCCAGATCAGTCCAGTTGCATAGACTATCTTGAAGGATTAAGATGGCAAGGATTGCCAGAATGCCCGTATTGCAACAGCAAACGGAGCAGCAAGCGCCAGGAAAGCCAACGGCATATTTGCAATAGCTGTAACCGCAGCTATAGCGTTTTGGTCGGCACTGTTTTCGAGGGCACCAAACTTCCTTTGCCGCAATGGTTTTTGGCTATTTCATTAATGCTGAATGCGAAAAAGGGGTTATCTGCACGTCAGTTAAGCAGGGATCTGGGATGCAATCGTAAGACAGGCTGGTATTTGCAGATGCGGATACGGGAAGCCATGCGGGACGGCGGGGATGGCGGTTTGTTTAAGGGTATTGTTGAGGTAGATGAGACTTATTTAGGTGGTAAAAAAGCCAATCACTCAAAGAAAAAGCGGCAGGAAAGGCGCGATAATAATTTGCAGGTCACCGGCATGCAGGATAAACAGCCCGTGATTGGGTTATTGGAGCGGGATGGCCGTCTAAAGCTTCAGGTCATAGATAAGGCACATGGGAAAACGCTCAAACCCATTGTTGAACAATCAGTGAGCACAGATGCTACTATTGTAACGGACGGCTTTGGTGGATATGCCGGTTTAAATAAAATATTCCGTGAACATCAGGTATTAAACAAGGAAAAAGAAGAGTATGCCCGGGGAGAGTATCACACCAATACGATTGAGGGCTTTTGGACATTGTTAAAACGGGGGATATATGGTCAATACCATAAAGTATCGCTCAGACATTTGCAATCATACCTGAATGAGTTCACATTTAAATATAACAATAGAGGCAATAACCAGGTGTTTAACTTTTTAATTAACAAAATGGCTACTGCCTCTTGATGGGCTATTACTCCCTAAAGGGGAGGTATGGCTGAAGCTTAGTATAAAGATGATATTATAAAAATAAATAACACATTAACATTCCCCCTTTAGGGGGTTAGGGAGCATATGAACGCATCAGGATATATTTTTTACATTGTTTTTGTTATTCCGCTAATAGCAGCGATGGTTTGGCTTATGCGCCAGGATAAGAAAAAAGGGAAGATCGGGCTTGTAGTGCTGGCGGTTTTAGTAGTAGGAGTTTTGATTTACGTTTATCTTAACCGCGACGCTTTGAATGGCGTACGGCCATAAGCTTAAAGCGCAGCGGGCTAACCATTTGCTATCATCTTTTCATATTCCCTAATCAACTTTTTGGTGGCCCTTGCAAGGTACGCTGTTATTAACAGGTGCTTCAGATCGCCGGGTGAAACGGTTTCGAGGCTCACCAGCATGTATTTATAATTTTGGTAATGCGGGGTAATGAAAAAGGTATGTGTGTCAAGCGCCATCCATTTTTCGCGCTCGGTGGTGTAAATAGCCAGTTGCTCATCCTTTTCATGTATGTTGGCGAAGATCTTATCGTTAACGTAAAATGCAGGATGCTCAAAGTGCATTTTATGGGTAACACCCGGCAGCGGCAACAAGGTGCTTTTCATAAATTGAAAAAAATATACATATCGGTAGCCATACTTAAAGTTAATAAGTTTTCTCCATGGCATCCAATAAAACAGTAATTTCGGGTGAAAACAGGATTGGCCATGAACAGCAATAACCTCCGGAAATTATACGGCGATATCGATATCTATTTATTCGACCAGCTATTAAAAGGGCGTTTTGACGATTGCCGCACTATACTTGACGCAGGTTGCGGCGAAGGGCGAAACATAGCTTATTTTTTGCAAAACGGCTTCAAGGTTTATGGTTGATCAAAGCGAGCATGCTGTTGAACTGGCCAAAAGGCTATCCGCCGATCTGTGCCCTGATCATTCGCCTGATAATTTTAAACGGTGTACTGTTGAAGACTTACCTTTTGATGACCGACAGTTTGACCTGGTAATTTGCAGCGCCGTGTTGCATTTTGCTAATGATGCCGAGCATTTTGACAATATGGTGCGCTCACTTTGGCGCGTACTGAAACCAGGCGGTTATTTCTTTGCAAGGCTTGCATCTGATATCGGCATTGAAACATTGGTACAACCTTTAGGCAATTATCGCTACCTGCTGCCCGACGGCTCCGAACGATTTTTGGTAAATGAAGGCATCCTGCTTGAATATACCCGTGAACTGGGCGCTCAACTTTATGAACCTATAAAAACCACCAACGTGCAAAACCTGCGCTGTATGACAACCTGGTGCATGCAGAAGCAGTAATCATAATTAACTGCTGAAGTTTTCTCTCCGTCTACGTCATTTTGCTGTTCATCGATACAATGTTGCCATGTATCGATACAGTAAGTGTTAACAACAATTTCGTCCGAAATATTTGCGTTAAGCTTTCAATAACGGTTTACACAACAATTATTATTAACGCTTAACACACCACCTTATGATTATTCTGCTTTGCGGGTTATCTGGATCAGGTAAAACCACCCTTGCTCAACATGTTAAAATGAGGTTATCTGATACTGATATCCCTGTTGAAATTATTGATGCTGATGTATACCGTCAAAAGCTGTTCCCTAACCTGGGTTACACCAGGGAAGACCGTTTTGAAAATATCCGCAGGCTTGGTTTTATTGCCGGTAAATTATCCGGGCATGGTGTGGTGACTATTGTCAGCGCTATAAACCCATATGATGTGATCCGCCGTGAACTGATAGCGACTTACCCTGATGTGAAACTGATCCATATTGATTGCCCGGTTAAAACGCTGTTGCAAAGGGATACCAAAGGCCTTTACAAGCGCGCGTTATTGCCCGAGGGTCATCCGGACAAGGTAACTAACCTAAGCGGTGTTAATGACCCTTTCCAAATCCCGTCATCGCCTGATTTGTATATCAACACCCATATTACCAGGCAGACCGAGGCAACCGAAATGTTGGCAGGTTTTATTCTTGACAACTATCAGCAGGAGCAAATTAAGCAACTACAGCCAGCCGGCCGTTATTAACCAAGCTATGATCAATACAACAGTTAAATTCACGCCCCGGCAAACGTTAATTATTGCGGGGATGCACCGTTCGGGTACATCGCTTATAACCAACTGGTTAAACCGCTGCGGCCTGCAAATTGGCGAGCGCTTATGCGGCAGCGGTACAGGCAATGTTGATGGCCACTTTGAAGATCTGGAGTTTTTGAAGCTGCATGAAGAGATCCTTGATCGTAACAGTTTGGAAGTATCGGGGCTAACCGATACCCGGAATATTGAGGTGCCGCTTTACCAACTTGAAAAGATGAAGGCAGTAATTGGCATTAAACAGCAGCTTTATGAGCAATGGGCCTGGAAAGACCCGCGTACCTGCCTTTTTTGGATACTTATGCAAAGCTGCTGCCAGGCGCCAGGTACCTGGTGGTTTTGCGTAATTACCAATCGGTGGTTAGCTCATTGCTCAGGCGCGATTTTGTATCCGTTGATCAAAAGTACATGGCCCGTAAATATATTCAGCGCCAGGTATGGACTCATTTCAGACGGCCACGCAGGTTGAAAGCATTTTATCATGACCATGCCGAAAGCTATTTAAAAGTATGGATCAATTACAATGAAGCAATATTGAAAATGCTTAAAAAGCTGAAGCCCGATGATTACCTGGTAATTAACTATTCGCAGTTGCTTGAAAACGACAGCGAAGTTTTTTCGTTTTTAACCGGCAAATGGAAGTTTGCACTCAATTATTTCGATTTTAAGGACGTGTATAAGCAGGAGCTGATGAACAAAGCAGACGATATTAGCGAGTTTGTTACCGATAAAACATTGCTGATAAAAGCAACCTACCTGCTGAAACGTTTGGGCAGCTATATGCGGGGCAGTGAAAGTTTTCCGGGGAGGGAGGAGTAGTTTTCTAAACACGGTAAGGCCGTAGTGCTTGATATTGCCGTGAAAATTTGTTATATTATAATATGAATATTATAACAGAATTTTACCAACAGGCCCTTGAACACTGGCCAAAAACCGGGCAACATATTCTTGCTCATCAAACAAATGAGGAAATTGTAGTTTACCAGGCTTACAAGAAAAGTATTGCCCGCTTCGCTGCCGAAAACCAGTTTTTAGGCGGGAATGAATACAGCTACAATCGCATGTCGTGGATTAAGCCTAATTTTTTGTGGATGATGTACCGCTGCGGCTGGGCCGAAAAGGAAAACCAGGAAAGTGTGCTGGCTTTATGGATAAGCAAAAAAGATTTTGAGTCTATTTTAAATGAAGCTGTGATCTCGTCCTTTAATCCCAGTTACCATGATAACCATGAACAATGGCGGGCTGATCTCGACCAAAGGGAAGTACGCCTGCAATGGGATCCCGATCATGACCCATATGGCCATAAGCAGGAACGCCGCGCTATACAGTTAGGCTTAAAAGGAGGGTTACTTGAAAACTTCGGAAAAAAACAAATTATCCGCATTGAGGATATCACCGGTTTTGTTAAACAACAGAAATCCCTGTTGGATAGTGGCAGGCTTGATGAATTGCGGGTACCGGTTGAAAGCGTTTACAGAACTATTGATAACGCCTTGAATGAAAGGGTAGGGATCACTCCATAAGCGACAATATCAAATCTATATCTTGATTAGGCAAATACCTAAACTTCTTTGCATCAGGTCCCACGTAAATAGCAACACTTCTTTGTAATGCCCAGGCCCGGACCCTAAACCGGGGAAAATACTGATCTCTTTGCTGGCGCATTTAGCTCGTCAAATAAACTTCCCGATGATTTTGTGAAACATGTTCATGGTTAGCTTAGAAGTCTATATTTTAAAACCTTATTTGTAATTAATCTAAATAAATATAACTTTGCGCCGGTTCCGGGCCCTGGTGCACTCTGTAGCCCGGATCAGTTAATACTGATCCTTTAATCAATTCATTATTAAGTAAAATATGCATTTTACATTTACCCCTATTCTTGCTTCCGGCAAGCCGGCCATAACAAATGTTTCTTCAAATTTTAAAGTAGTAATCAAAATAGCTTTTGGCTTCATGCTGACGATGCTGTTTTTAAACTATAATGCAACTGCGCAAACCGGCACAGGAACTGTAAAGGGTACCGTGAAAACTGCTGATGGTAAGTCTGCGGAGTTTGTCAATATTGTTTTAACCAATACTAAGTTTGGTGCAACTGCCGGGCAAAGCGGTCATTTTACTATTAAAAATGTTCCCGCAGGTACATATACCGTTGTTGCAAGCTTTATCGGCCTGCAAAGTCAAACCAAAAAGATTACTGTTAGTGCAGGTGAAACCACCACAGTAGGTTTTGTTTTAACCGAAGGGGCAAAAGACCTGCAGGAGGTTTATGTTAAAAGCGCCAGGCACAACAAATTCCTGAAGAAAGAAACTGAAGATGTAGCCCGCCTGCCGCTGAAAAACCTTGAAAACCCGCAGGTATACAGTGTAGTTACCAGCGAACTGATGAAAGAACAGATTGTAACCAGTTATGCAGATGGTTTTAAAAATATCCCGGGTACAGGTGTGCCATTAGTATATAATAACGGGCGTACCACCTTGCTATCAAGAGGTTTTGTTACCGGCAACTTTATCCGTAACAGCGTGGCGGGGTATAATTTTAATAGTATCGACCCTGCCGATATTGAAAAGATAGAAGCTATAAAAGGCCCTACCGGTACACTGTTCAATAGCAGCCTGGCTTCATTCGGGGGCTTGTTTAATCGTGTTACCAAACAACCCAATGAAACACCACGTACCGAAATCGCTTACCAAACGGGCAGCTTCGATCTCAACCGCCTTACGGCCGATGTTAACATGCCTTTAAATAAGGATAAAACCGTATTGTTCCGCGTTAACGCGGCGCTGCACAACGAGCACAGTTTCCAGGACGCGGGCTTTAACCGCGGTTTTTTTGTAGCCCCCAGCATAACCTACATCATTAATGATCGTTTATCGGTTGATGTTGACGCCGAAATAGGTAACTCGAACGCTACTTCGGCCTACAGGCTTGCCCCGGATATCAAAGGAAAGACCTATAATGTTAAAGATCTCGGCATCGACTATAAACGTTCTTTCGGTAACAATAGCGTTGATTACCTGAGCAGGCAAATTGATCTTTATTCATTGATCAATTACAAAATTTCGGATCACTGGAAATCGCAAACCATGTTCAATAAAACTTTTTCGACCACCAAAGGCATGGTTACCGCGTTTACCCTTGTCGATAGTAGCAAGCAGATAAAACGGCAGGCTACCCAGGAAGATTATCCTTACTATATCACCAACGTACAGCAAAACTTTATAGGCGATTTTAAAATCGGTCAGTTCCGTAACCGCATTGTTGCAGGTTTAGAGTATTATAATCAAAAAAGCAATAATACCAACGTTACCGTAAGCACCCCGGCAATCAGTTACCTTGATCCGGGAGCAGCTTATAATAGTTTTACGGCAGATAAAGTTTCGGCACTTGTGGCCGCTGCCGCTCCCAAGCCCGGCGATTATGTTCAAAATAACCAAAGCTCTTACGCTGCCTATGTATCAGATGTGTTTAATATTACCGAACGGCTGAATGCCATGGCCAGCATCCGTATCGACAGGTTTGTTAACAAAGGCGCTTACACACCCGCCGATGGCAAAACCACCGGCAATTTCAGTCAAACGGCATGGTCGCCCAAATTTGGTTTGGTTTACCAGGTAGTTAAAGACCAGCTATCGTTATTTGGCAACTACATGAATGGCTTTAACAATGTAAGCGCAACGAGTTTCGACAATACGCCCTTTAAACCGCAATATGCCAACCAGTGGGAGGCAGGTGTAAAGGTAGATGCCTGGGATCACAAGATCAGCTCGACTATCAGTTACTACGATATCTCGGTAACCAACACTACTATGGATGATCCTGCCCATCCCGGCTTTTCAACCCAGGCTGGTACTCAACTCAGCAAAGGTATCGAGGCTGAATTGATTGCTAATCCTTTTAACGGTTTCAACATTGTAGCTGGCTTTGCGTATAACAACAGCAAAATTACCGCCGCCGCTCCTGGCACAGGTCTGCAGGGTTTACGTCCTGCCAACTCAGGTCCGGCAAGGTTGGCCAACCTATGGATGAGTTATCGCATTACCCACGGTAAAGTTCAGGGTTTAGGTTTTGGAGTGGGCGGCAACTACGGAAGTGATTCATACCAAACCAATACCGCGGCGTTTAAATTCACCATACCGTCATATACTACGGTTGATGCCACTGTATTTTATGATCAGCCCAAATTCCGCATCGGCTTTAAGCTGGACAACCTGACCAATGAAAAATACTGGTCGTTCCGTTTGGCGCCACAAAACCCAACTCGTGGTACATTAAGCATGAGTATTAAGTTTTAAAAATAATCGCATACAATTATATATAAAAGGCTTACCTCATTAAGGGTAAGCTTTTTTTATCGCTAAAATTTATTGTTGAATGTCGCATCCCGGTGCATTTTTTCGTATCCCTTCTAAACCATACTTTACACAAACATGAAATTACATTTAACCTTGTCGTCCCTGCTATTATTGGCATGTTTTAAATTGTCCGCACAAACAAACGCTATTCAATTTGGCATCAGGGCGGGCGTAAGCGGCACCTGGTTATCCCGGACGCCCGGCACGGATGTGCAGATCCGCGATGCCGAAAAAAGCGGGTCCGGCTATTTCGCCGGGGCCTTTGCCAGCTTTAATGTCAACAGGTTTTCGTTGCAGCCGGCTATTATTTTCAATTCATTAAGCAGTAAAACTACCGAAGAAGTTTTAAGCGGAGATATTGTTTACCGGATGTATGGCAAATGGCGTTTATATTATATCCAGGTGCCGGTTAACCTGGTTTATAATATTCCGGTTCATGGCGGCAAATTTTATCTGGGCGCCGGGCCATATATTGGTTGGGCTTTGTCAGGCAGGTTTACACCGGCAAGCAACGAATCGCCGGGGCAATCATCTCCCGCCAACTTTAGCTTCAAAGCCAAATTCGGCAGTGATGACAGGAGCAATTTTAAATCTTTCGACTATGGAGCCAATGTAGTCGCCGGCTTTGAGTTTGATAACGGTTTAATGATTAATGCGGTTCATGATTTAGGGCTTGCCAATATCGAGGTTGGTAATTACCCGTACGAGAAAACCAGGACCCGGAGCCTGGGCATTGCTTTAGGGTATAAATTTTAGTGAAGCTTTTTAGCTCAATTTTGCAAACCAGACCTGTCAACATGCTTGCTTTACCTTATACTTCTTGTGGCAGATGTTAACCTCATTCAAAACTTTCATAGCCGAAATTTGTATTTCAACTATGAAAGCATTGGTTTTTGAGCAGGCAGGCAATGCCGCTGATGTGATACAACTGAAACATTTAGCCTACCCCAAACCGGCTTCCGGCCAGTTGCTCATCAGGGTGAAGGCCTGCCCTGTACACCCGGCCGACCTGCTTTTTATTGCCGGAAAATACCGCTATCAGCCGGTGCTGCCCCAAATAGCAGGACTGGAAGGTGCCGGTTATGTTGAAGAAGCCGGACATGACAGTATTATCCCCAAAGGCAGCCTGGTAGCTTTTAGCAAAATAGGGGCTTGGGCGCAATATGTGGTAGTTGACGAGCAGGACGTGGTATTATTGCCCGATACCTTCCCATTAGCAAAAGCCGCGCAATTATTACTCAATTCGTACACCGCATATGGTTTAATACAAGAAGCACAAGTAAAAAGCGGCGACTGGCTGCTGCTTACCGCGGGCCATTCCACAGTATCGCGCATAGTGATACAGCTTGCCGCCGAAAAAGGTATTTGTGTTATAGCCACCGTACGCGATGAGGCGCAAAAGCAAGAGTTATTAGCTTTAAAAGCCGAAGAAGTAATAGTTCCCGAACCCGGTACGCTTAAGCAGGTTATTGATGAAATTACCAAAGGCAAGGGCATCAAAGCGGCACTTGACGCGGTAGGCGGGGAGCTGGCTACTGAAATAATATCCTCGTTGTCGCCCGGAGGGCACCTTATTGTTTATGGTTTGCTTGATCCACAGCCGGCTGCCTACCTCAACGCCGAAGTCGTTTTTAAAAACCTGGTCATTAAAGGTTTTGGTGTGAGGGGATATGTGGCAGGACTTTCGCTCGAAGAAAAAACTCAGATGATCAGTCATTTAGTACATTCCATTGGCAGGGCCGAGTTTCAGCTTTCCCCATCGGCAACTTATACAGTTGATGAGTTTGCGCAGGCTTTTGCTTATGATAAAGGGGGAAGGTTTTATTAGCGTTTTAGCTGCAAATAGTTGTATTAAATAGTTAAACAAATCGTAAATTTAGCATTAAGCGCACGGGTCTCGTACGTACCTAAATTGTTTGTTATGAAAACTATATTAATACCGGTAGATTTTTCCGACACCAATACCAATGCTATAAAATATGCAGCCGACATGGGTTGTGATATGCCGGTAAAGAAAATTATACTGCTCAAAAGTTATTATACATCGGTATATGAACAAATCCTTCCTTCTCCCGATTTTTTATTGATAAGCGCTGATGATATTGAAAATGAGCGACAAAAAATAGAAGTTCAGCTTAAGGAGCTCATGAAAAAGCTGAAAAACCGCTGCCACGAAAATATTGAGATAGAAACGGTAGTTAGCACTGAGCCTATCGTTAGGGCTATACACAATGTAGTTGAAGATCAGCACCCCGACCTGATGATAGTTGGCGGCGATATGGGGCATGAGTTAAGTATGATTGGCGAACAGATTATCGAAATTGCAAAAAGCAGTCCGGTAAAAGTATTGGTTATTCCGCCCGATTGTAACTATCATAAAATAGAACAGGCACTGGTACCCTGTGATTTGGAAGCCTTAGCCCGGCTCGGCGTTTTAAAAGGCCTTAACACGTCGCACAGCTGGCTTAACCCAAAGCTGATGCTCCTGTATGTCGACCCGAAGAAAAAACATATTGGCCGGGAGGCCGAATTTGAAGCATCGGTAAAACAACTGGTTAATTGTTATGAATGTAAGCTTCATTATTCGGATGATAAAAATATTGTACGGGGCATACTCAATTTTGCTACAGAACAGCAAGTACAATTGATCATTGCCCTGCCGGGCAAACACAGCTTTTTTTATAATTTAACCCACAGCAGCATAACCGAAGCTTTGTCTTTAAATGCCAGGCACCCGGTATTGATACTTAAATAAATATTTGTATCGACTTTATCATCTTGTCTTTTAAGTTTGCGTCTTAATGAATTGTTAATTTTTACCGCAAACAGATGAGCATGTATAAACTCAAAGTAATAACATCAACCGTACGTCCGGGTCGTAAAGGGCCTGCAATAGCAAAATGGATAACTGAGGCAGCCAACAGCCATGGTTTCGAGGCTGAAATGATTGACCTTGGTGAACTTAACCTCCCCTAATGAATGAGCCTGTTCATCCTGCCCTTAAGCAATACGAACACGACTATACCAAACAATGGAGCGCTAAAATTGAAGAGGCGGATGCCTTTATTTTCGTAACTGCCGAATATGATTATAGTTATCCTGCCCCGCTTAAAAATGCAATTGAGTACTTAGTACACGAGTGGGCTTATAAGCCAAGTGGCATTGTAAGTTATTCTATAGGCCCTTTTGCCGGAGTAAGAGCAGTTATGAGTTTAAAAACCGATTTGCTCTCACTAAAAAATGTAACCCTTGCCGAAATGGTAAATATCCCTCAGCTAAATCAGTTTGTTGACGAGGACAATAACTTTATGGCGGATGAAAGACTGGATAAAAATGCCAAAATTATGTTCGACCAATTGGTAAGGTGGACAAAGGGTATGAAAGCGATTAGAGAAGATAAGTTTTAAATAACAACCCTGCTTTAAACAGCCTGGGTTTTGTATTTCCTGATGGTGTAAACAGAAAAGCTTTGACAGATTCATGTCCTGTAAATCTTGGGGTTCACAATGATTTAACGCTGTCGTTAAGTATTGCTAAAACCTTTCTGTTTATATTTAGTTAAGTAGTCATTTATAATTAGCTTACTTAATTAAAGGCATGGAAAATTTTACAATGCTGCAGTTTTTTGAATGGTATTACCCAGCCGGAGGCAGATTGTGGAATCAGTTAAAAAATGATGCAGAAAACCTGAAGAAAAAAGGGATCGATTCGGTATGGCTTCCGCCGGCTTATAAAGCGGCAAGCGGGGGGCTCTCGGCCGGGTACGATGTTTACGATATTTATGATCTTGGCGAGTTTGATCAGAAAGGTACGATCGCAACAAAATACGGCACAAAACAGGAGTATCTCGATGCTATAGCTGCGGCACAAAAAGCTAAATTAAAGGTGTATGTGGATGTGGTACTTAACCACATGGGCGGTGCCGACGAAATTGAAAAGGTAAATGCCCGCAAAGTTGACCCCGCTAACCGTAACGAGTTTATTAGCGAGGTTTACGAAATAGGTGCATATACCAAATTCACTTTCCCGGGCCGCAAGGGTAAATACTCCAAATTTATATGGGATTGGCAGTGTTTTTCGGGTATTGATTATGATGCCTATAAAAGGAAACGGCCATATTCAGCATCCAGAACCAATATGGCGAGGGCTGGAAAGATGTACTTGACGACGAAAACGGCAATTTTGATTACCTTATGCTTTCAGACATTGACACCCGTAACCCAAGCGTACGGGACGAACTGAAAAAATGGGGCAAATGGTATTTTGAAACCGCAAAATTTAATGGCTTCAGGCTTGATGCCATTAAACATATGGATCATGGCTTTTACAACGAATGGCTTGATTATATGCGCAATGAGTTTAAGCAGGAGTTTTTTACTGTTGGCGAGTATTGGGCTTTCGATTTGCCTAAATTATTAAAATACATTGAGGTGACCGAAGGGCGCATGTCGCTTTTTGATACCTTACTGCATGATAACTTTCATCATGCTTCGAGGGCCGGGAAGGATTATGACCTCACCACTATTTTTGATAATACACTTGTGAGCGTAAAGCCCGAACTGGCAGTTACACTTATCGAAAATCACGACACCCAGCCGCTGCAGTCGTTGGAGCAACCAATCGATCAATGGTTTAAGCCTTTGGCCTATGCGCTGATCCTGCTGCGTGAAGCCGGTTACCCATGCGTTTTTTATGCCGATATGTACGGCGCAAAATATACAGACAAGGGGGGCGACGGTGAAGATCATGAAATAGAGCTGCCTGTAGTAACCGAACTGGAAACCATGCTTTATGTAAGGAAAAACATGGCCTACGGAACTCAGCGCGATTATTTTGACCACCCTAACTGCATAGGCTGGACGCGTGAAGGCGATACCGATCACGAAGATTCAGGTTGTGCCGTAGTGATTTCAAACAGTGAGGATGGTTTTAAGGAAATGGAAATTGGGGCAGGGCATGCAGGCAAAGTGTTTGTTGATTACCTCGATAAACACGAGGGAGAAGAGGTAGTGATCACCGCTGATGGTTGGGCCGAGTTTAAAGTGAAGGCTGGATCGGTATCGGTTTGGGGAATTAAGAAGTAATTTCTGTTAAACGGGGTGAACATTTTATACATTTGTTCACCCCGTAATATATACGCTATGAAATACGAAGAAATCCCCTGGTAAATAATGAGGCCATCCACAATTTTGAATTGACTGTTGAAGGCTACCGTGCTTTTATCGACTACAAAAAAAGGACGATAAAATTTACCTCATCCATACCGAAGTGCCGGTTGAACTGGAAGGCAAAGGCGTGGCATCGGCTATTGTTGAAAAAACATTCAACTATATCGAACAGAATAACCTCAAACTGGTGCCCCTTTGTGTTTATGTGGTATCATACCTGAAACGCCACCCGGAGTGGTCCCGAATTTTGGCTATAGCACCAGGTCACTAATTTATGCGTGTTTTAGTTACGGGTTCATCTGGAAGGTTAGGAGCAGTTACGGCTCAACATTTGCGCACTAATGGGCATGATGTTACCGGCATAGATCTGATCCCGGCTGAGACTACTGATGCGTTGATCGATATTTTAAATAAAGATGCTGTTTTAGCTATCACCCAAAATATCGATGCAATTATTCATACTGCCGCTATCCACGGAAAGCATTATGAATTGAACTATCCGCGCGAAGCTTTCATCGACGTAAATATTTATGGTACGCTCAATTTGCTCAATGCCTGCGTTACAAATGGCATATCTAAATTATTATATACCAGCACCACATCTATTTATGGCGATGCAATGGTAGATAAAGAAAAGGCCGTTTGGGTTGATGAAGAACTGCCTATTAAACCACGGGATATTTACGACATCACCAAGCAAACCGCCGAGCAGCTTTGTAAGGATTTCTTTTACCGCGAAGGCTTGCAAACATCGGTTTACCGCGTTGGTCGTTTCCTGCCCGAAACGGATAACCTCAAACTAAATCACCGACTATACCGCGGCCTCGATGAACGCGATGGTGCCGAAGGCCTCCAATTAGCTTTGGAACAAACTTTTCCTGAGTTCGAGATCTTTAATATCACCAGTAGTTCTCCTTTTAAAAAAGATGAGCTTGTACAATTAAAGCATAACCCGGCAGAAGTGATCATAAAGCACTATCCGCAGGCTAAAACTATTTACGAATTAAATGGCTGGACATTTCCGAAAAGCATTGACCGGGTTTATATAAGTAACAAGGCTAAACGGTATTTTGGTTATGAGCCAAAGTTTACGTTTGATTATCTGTTGAATAACCTCGAACTGTGATAAGACTTGCGAAGTTTTCAAAACTTCGCAAGTCTGGGTTTTAATTGGGGTTTAAATGAAATAAATATTGGACAAATTGAAATAATGAAATCCAAGAAAGTTATAACTTTGTTTCACCACAAGGCTAAATTATGAGCTTTTTTAAACCAAAGTCACAAAAGGAATCTTCTGGTTATTTCATACCCAGCATTAATGGTTTTTCAGAATTAACCAATCCTCCACTTAATGCGTCATTCAATGATATATCTAATAGTTTAGGCTATCACATTGATCAGATTCAAATGTATTTGGGAGACTATGATCCCAATAATGAAATTCAGGCTGTTGGGCTTGAGATTTTATCTGATAACATAGTTTTTATTTGTACTAAAAAGTCTGTCGTTAAATTATCAGAGGATAAAGTGAGAAACTTCCTGAAAAAATTCAACATCAAGGATGAATTTGATGATGTGTCGGTTTCTGCTATTTTAAATGAAGGGATAAAAAACGAATCTTTGACTGTGGAGTTTCTATCTAAAGTCCTTAACCTCAAAGACACCCAGCCAAACGGCATTTTTACCGCCATTAGCCTTGGATTATATCTTTATTTTAATAACGGAATTTTAACACATTTTCAATCGGCTGATGGGCTAAATGAATGCGCAAAGCACTTTAAACAACTGAATCCGGTACTCATTGGAAATTACGAAACTGTAGCAAAAAAATATTGGGGACAAGATATCTCTAAAATTACTGAGGAAGTAAATATTCAAGCATCGGCGCTTGCTGATGTGCCTGATGCAATCAATAATACATTTACCAAGCTTCATGAAGGAGAACTGGGAACCATCAATTTTCGAATGTTAATGGTCTGCCATTATGATAGTGAAATTTCGTTAGATGAGTTTTTGCAGATAAATCATGGACGATATAAACACCTTCCAAGCCAAGTGGACATCGGCACCGAGAAGTATATCTTAGGCAAATTCTTATATGAATTTTCTAAAGTTGGGAATTTGATTAACAAGTATCAGGTAAGTTAATCCTTACGTATTTATGCGCATCTCTTAATTCCTCCTCCTGAAAATATCCATCAGTTAGTGATTATTTTCAAACCATTCACCTAATCAACCACTCACTATTCACTAATACGGAGAAGTACTAACCGCCGTCCATCCGCCATCAACTACCAAATTTTGCCCGGTAATGTGCCTTGCATCGGGCGAAACCAAAAACAACACCGCGTTTGCCACATCTTCAACAGTTGCGGCGCGACCCATAGGGGTAATGCGGGCCCAGGTTTTTTGATATCCGGCATCTTCCATCGTGCGCTCGGTAAGGGTGGCACCGGGCGCCACGGTATTCACGGTAATTTGATGTTGTGATAGTTCAACCACCAGGCTTTTGGCCAGCATTTCGAGGGCTGCTTTAGTCATACCGTAAGCGGCAAGGTCCTGATGGGCCTGGTGCCCCGTAACCGAGGACATGAACAGGATGCTGCCCCCGCTTTTTTGTTTCACAATTTGCCTGGCTGCCCTTTGCGCCAAAAAGAAACTGCCCTGCAAATTAACATTCATTACACTTTGCAGGGATTGGGCAGGGTAATTCAAAAAATCGCCAAACAAAGTGATCCCGGCATTGGCGACGGCAATGGTAAGTTTGCCATAACGCTGTACCGCTTCATCAACCATTTGCTGTATAAAATCAATGTCCGAAGCATCGCCGGCTATCGGGTAACAATTACAGCCGAGCCCATTAATGGTATCGGATGCCTGAACAGCCAGTTCTTCACTCAAATCATTCAATAATACATCCGCACCGGCGAGACTTAGCTGTTTAGCTATTTCAAAACCTATCCCTTGCCCGGCACCGGTTATTATGGCTACCTGTCCGCTAAATTTATCAGTTATCATTTTTTAGGTTGATGGTTTAATAATCTATTGCATTATGTCATTTCGACGAACATGTGTGTTGGGGAATGATCGGGGTGAGGAGAAATCTTATACAAGCGATAATCCAAATGCATGGTGTATAAGATTTCTCCTTACTCCACAGCGCAGTCCATCCCTTCTCGTCGAAATGACATTTTTTTAATCTCTCAATGCGAATCCCTTAAAACCTCACTCCCCGAGCCCCCTCTTAAAAAATCGAGATCAGCCCCAAGATGGGCTTGCTCTACATGCGTTTGATATAAATAAGTGTATCCCCGTTTGCTGATATTGTTGTTTAATACCAGTTTTGATTTTCTTTCGGCAATTTCTTCATCACTAACCTCAAGGTGCAGTGTACCGGCGGGTACATCAAGTTTAATCATATCGCCATCCTGTACTATAGCCAATGTGCCGCCGATGGCCGCTTCTGGTGATACATGCAGTACTACCGTGCCAAAGCCGGTACCGCTCATCCGCCCGTCAGAGATTCGTACCATATCGGTAATGCCCTGGTCGGCCAGTTTTTTTGGGATCAGCATATTGCCAACTTCGGGCATACCGGGGTAGCCTTTTGGGCCTGCATTTTTCAATACCAGCACACTATTTTTATCCACATCCAATGCCGGATCGTTAATGCGATGATTAAAATCCTCTATATTTTCAAATACCACGGCCTTACCGGTATGCTGCATTAAGCCCGGGCTTGCCGCCGACGGTTTCATCACAGCCCCGTTTTCACAAAGATTACCTTTCAGTACCGTTATACCTGCTGTTGGGTTAAAAGGATTATCAACCGGCGCTATCAGTTCGCGGTTAAAACATTCGCTGTTTTCATAATTACGCAATATAGGGTGGCCGCTTACGGTTATGGCACCGCTGTTAAGTTGTTCATGCAGCTCTTTCATTAAGGCCGGTAAACCACCAGCGTAATAAAAATCCTCCATAAAATATTTGCCCGAGGGCTGCAGATTGGCCAGTAAGGGTATTTTGCGGGATGATGTATTGAAATCATCCATACTTAAATCAATCCCGATGCGGCCTGCTATGGCCAGCAGGTGAATAATAAAATTTGTAGAGCCGCCAATAGCCGCATTAACGGTGATGGCATTTTCAAAAGCCTGCCGGGTAAGGATGTCTGAAGGTTTCAGATCTTCATGCACCATATCAACAATGCGATTGCCCGATAGGTGCGCTAATACTTTACGACGAGAGTCGGCCGCGGGGATAGCCGCATTCTCTGCCAGTGAAAGTCCCAGCGATTCGACCATGCAGGCCATTGTCGATGCCGTTCCCATTACCGCGCAATGCCCCTGGCTGCGGGCCATGCAGGCTTCGGCAGTATAAAGGTCTTCATCGTTCATTTGCCCGGTTTGATGATCGGCGAAAAAGCGCCAGATATCCGATGTGCCGATATCCCGGCCCCGGTATTTCCCTGTTAACATGGCCCCGCCCGATACTACTATGGTTGGAATATTTACGCTGCAGGCTCCCATTACCAGTGCAGGCGTGGTTTTATCGCAGCCGCAAAGCAGCACCACGCCATCCAGCGGATTTGCACGGATACTCTCTTCAACATCCATACTTACCAGGTTTCGGTACAGCATGGCAGTAGGTTTAACCAAAGTTTCGCCTAATGACATCACCGGGAATTCAACGGGATATCCACCGGCTTCATAAATGCCGTTTTTTATAGATTGGGCTAATTCCCGGAAATGGGCATTGCAGGGTGTAAGCTCCGACCATGTATTGCAGATGCCAATCACCGGCTTCCCCTGCAACTGATGTGCCGGGATCCCCTGGTTTTTCATCCAGGCGCGGTATATGAAGCCATCCTTGCCTTTTTTACCAAACCATTGCCGGCTTCGTAGCGGTTTTTCCTCCATTATATAAGATGTGTTGTGTTTTGAATTGGTTGTTTAACAAATATAGATTTCTATAAATCGTTTTAGGCATTGTAAATGAAAAGTTAGAGAAATAGTGTGCCGGAGGTATGCAAGTCATCGTTGGCAGAGTTTCCGGCGGTTGTCTTCCTAAGTATATAGCAAAGGTTGCAACTGGATAAGTTATTTATAGACCGGATAGATGTTGATGACTCGTGATTTTTGTAAGTATTAACTGCGGTGCTCAAAACAGCAAGCTGAATGAGGGCGTTGCCTTCGGCCGGGCTATTCGTTCATACGCCTGCAGGCTTTACGCTCGTTGGCCGGTACCCGCTGCTATCCCTAACGCTGGTTTTCGAGGCTTGTATAAACTTTTTCTCGTTGATGTATAGTTAGTTAAGGAAACATTAAGAAAAATAGTAAAGAATAATTTGGAGAAGGCGTAAAAGTGGCTACCTTTGCAGCCCGCAAACGAGGAAGTGAGTTAGCCGGGTTAGTACATTAAAAGGATAGAAAAGTAAAGGAAAAAAAGATTAAAATCTTTTTGTGGGAATGAAAAAAAATCCACACCTTTGCAGCCCGCAAAAGAGGAAAAGGAGAGAGCGAAGCGGGTCTGAAACTTTGAAAAATAAAAAATAAAAAAGTTTTGGAAATAAGAAAAGGTTTTCTACCTTTGCAGACCCAAACGGAAGGGAGCTTGAAAGAGCGAAAGAAGTTGAGGCTGAGCGAGTTCAGTCAATAAGAGAAGGAAGAAAGTTAACAATAGTTAATGAGTAAAACAAAAGAGCCGAAAGCGATTTTCGGGGAAACAAACTGACAAGTTAAGCGATGAAAATTGCGACGACATAATAGCTGATTCGGATGATGAAGCGAGCAAGTTCTTTTAAGAAATGGAAATCATGTAGCGTAACGGGAGATTAACCAAGGCTAAGGCTGAGGAAGATTGAAGAGTTACAAAAAGAAGAGAGGCTGTATAAAGATATAATAATACAGATTCTATTAATTAATAATAGGGTCAGTGGTTAAACAAAACATTTTACAATGGAGAGTTTGATCCTGGCTCAGGATGAACGCTAGCGGCAGGCCTAATACATGCAAGTCGGACGGGATAGGAGAGCTTGCTTTCCTTGAGAGTGGCGCACGGGTGCGTAACACGTATGTAACCTACCTTGATCAGGGGGATAGCCTCTCGAAAGAGAGATTAAGACCGCATAACATTATGATATGGCATCGTATTATAATCAAATATTTATAGGATCAAGATGGGCATGCGCAACATTAGCTAGTTGGTGTGGTAACGGCATACCAAGGCGACGATGTTTAGGGGATCTGAGAGGATGACCCCCCACACTGGTACTGAGACACGGACCAGACTCCTACGGGAGGCAGCAGTAAGGAATATTGGTCAATGGACGGAAGTCTGAACCAGCCATGCCGCGTGCAGGAAGACGGCCCTACGGGTTGTAAACTGCTTTTGCAGGGGAATAAACCTCGATACGTGTATCGAGTTGAATGTACCTTGAGAATAAGGATCGGCTAACTCCGTGCCAGCAGCCGCGGTAATACGGAGGATCCAAGCGTTATCCGGATTTATTGGGTTTAAAGGGTGCGTAGGCGGCTTTTTAAGTCAGGGGTGAAAGACGGTAGCTCAACTATCGCAGTGCCCTTGATACTGAAGAGCTTGAATGTACTTGAGGTAGGCGGAATGTGACAAGTAGCGGTGAAATGCATAGATATGTCACAGAACACCAATTGCGAAGGCAGCTTACTAAAGTATGATTGACGCTGAGGCACGAAAGCGTGGGGATCAAACAGGATTAGATACCCTGGTAGTCCACGCCCTAAACGATGAACACTCGATGTTGGCGATATACGGTCAGCGTCTAAGCGAAAGCGTTAAGTGTTCCACCTGGGGAGTACGCCCGCAAGGGTGAAACTCAAAGGAATTGACGGGGGCCCGCACAAGCGGAGGAGCATGTGGTTTAATTCGATGATACGCGAGGAACCTTACCCGGGCTTGAAAGTTAGTGAATGTGACAGAGACGTCACAGTTCTTCGGAACACGAAACTAGGTGCTGCATGGCTGTCGTCAGCTCGTGCCGTGAGGTGTTGGGTTAAGTCCCGCAACGAGCGCAACCCCTATGTTTAGTTGCCAGCATTTAAGGTGGGGACTCTAAACAGACTGCCTATGCAAATAGAGAGGAAGGAGGGGACGACGTCAAGTCATCATGGCCCTTACGTCCGGGGCTACACACGTGCTACAATGGATGGTACAGAGGGCAGCTACCTGGCAACAGGATGCCAATCTCTTAAAGCCATTCACAGTTCGGATCGGGGTCTGCAACTCGACCCCGTGAAGTTGGATTCGCTAGTAATCGCGTATCAGCAATGACGCGGTGAATACGTTCCCGGGCCTTGTACACACCGCCCGTCAAGCCATGGAAGCTGGAAGTGCCTGAAGTGCGTAACCGCAAGGAGCGTCCTAGGGTAAAGTCGGTAACTGGGGCTAAGTCGTAACAAGGTAGCCGTACCGGAAGGTGTGGCTGGAATACCTCCTTTCTGGAGCAGGATCTCTGAGTAATTCGGAACTGTTACCTACATGATATTTCTTAAAACACAAACAAAAAGACAAAAGGAAACCCAGAAGATGAAGCCATCTGTGGAATGTGCAAACGCAAGTAAGTACAGGACAAGTGGCAGTAAGCAGTGGCAGCAGCAGTAGGCAGAAAAGTCCTGCAAACTGCAACTGATAACTGCAACTAAAAACAAATAGTCCTGTAGCTCAGCTTGGTTAGAGCACTACACTGATAATGTAGGGGTCAGCAGTTCAAATCTGCTCGGGACTACAAAAAAGGAAGAAAGGGAAAAGGATAAAGGCAAAAGGTAAGAAAACCTTTCAGCTTTAACCTTTCAGTTTTCACCTCATCTAACGGGGGATTAGCTCAGCTGGCTAGAGCACCTGCCTTGCACGCAGGGGGTCAACGGTTCGAATCCGTTATTCTCCACCAAGTATTCTACAGTAACTATAATATAGGTTACGCTACAGATGAAAACTAACGTTCTTTGACATATTGGAAGAAGTAATTGAAAACAAGAGAAAACAACAGATAGAGACGTTGTTAGGTTCAATACTACAAAGAGACAAAGCAGCAATGCAATGACTCAATGAAATAATGACTTAATGACTGATCTAAAATAAAGACATACCTTGCGGCGCAAAAGGCGCAAGAGTAGAAGAAAGTAAGAAAGGGTACACGGGGGATGCCTTGGCTCTCAGAGGCGAAGAAGGACGTGATAAGCTGCGATAAGCTGCGGGGATTAGCAAATATGAATTAATCCGCAGATTTCCGAATGGGGAAACCTAGTTATTTGAAGAATAACTGCATAAATGCGCTAACCTGCCGAACTGAAACATCTAAGTAAGCAGAGGAAGAGAAAACAATAGTGATTTCCAGAGTAGTGGCGAGCGAAATGGAAGAAGCCCAAACCTGTTATGTTACGGCATAGCAGGGGTTGTAGGACCACAACATGAATATTAAATAGAACCGGAACGGGGTGGGAAACCCGGCCATAGAGCATGAGAGCTGCGTACGGGTAATAGATAATAGGATAGTGGTATCCTGAGTACCGCGAGGTCGGAGACGCCTTGTGGGAATTTGCCGGCACCATCCGGTAAGGCTAAATACTCCTGAGAGACCGATAGTGAACCAGTACCGTGAGGGAAAGGTGAAAAGAACCCCGAACAGGGGAGTGAAATAGAACCTGAAACCGTGTACTTACAAGCGGTCGGAGCCTGGCAACGGGTGACGGCGTGCCTTTTGCATAATGAGCCTACGAGTTACTCTTCCCTGGCAAGGTTAAGTGTTTAAGACACGGATCCGAAGCGAAAGCGAGTCTGAAAAGGGCGTATAGTCAGGGGAGGTAGACGCGAAACCTTGTGATCTACCCATGGGCAGGTTGAAGGTGCCGTAACAGGTACTGGAGGACCGAACCGATAAACGTTGAAAAGTTTCCGGATGACTTGTGGGTAGGGGTGAAAGGCTAATCAAACTGGGAAATAGCTCGTACTCCCCGAAATGTTTTTAGGAACAGCCTGGCGGTTGAGTTATAAAGAGGTAGAGCTACTAATTGGGTGCGGGGGAGTCAAATCCTACCAAATCCAGATAAACTCCGAATGCTTTATAATATACGCTGGAGTGAGGCTATGGGTGCTAAGGTCCATGGCCGAGAGGGAAAGAACCCAGACCATCAGCTAAGGTCCCTAAATTATTGCTAAGTTGAACTAACGAGGTCCGATTGCACAGACAGCTAGGATGTTGGCTTGGAAGCAGCCATTCATTTAAAGAGTGCGTAACAGCTCACTAGTCGAGCGATCGGGCATGGATAATAAACGGGCATCAAGCAGTATACCGAAGCTATGGATTCATATTAATATGACTGGTAGGGGAGCATTCTATTATCCGGCGAAGCAGGAAGGTAACTGACTGTGGAGGGAATAGAAAAGCAAATGTAGGCATAAGTAACGATAAGGCGGGAGAGAAACCCGCCCACCGAAAGACTAAGGTTTCCTGATCAACGCTAATCGGATCAGGGTTAGTCGGGGCCTAAGGTGAAGCCGACAGGCGTAGCCGATGGACAACTGGTTAATATTCCAGTACTTTTTATTACTGCGATGCGGTGACGGAGTAGTGACACTGACGCGAACTGACGGAATAGTTCGTTAAAGGCTGTAGGTATAGAGTTTGTAGTTAAGTACGCAGACTTTGCTGAAAGCTGATAGTACACCAAATCTTCGGACAAGGTGATAGTTCAGGTAATCAGACTTCCAAGAAAACCCGCTAAGCTTCAGGTAATAAAAACCCGTACCGTAAACCGACACAGGTAGTCGAGGAGAGAATCCTAAGGTGCTCGAGTGAATCATGGCTAAGGAACTCGGCAAAATGGCCCTGTAACTTCGGGAGAAGGGGCGCTGGCAGCAATGTCAGCCGCAGTGAAAAGGCCCAGGCGACTGTTTAACAAAAACACATGGCTTTGCAAAATCGCAAGATGACGTATAAGGCCTGACACCTGCCCGGTGCTGGAAGGTTAAGAGGGGATGTTAGTCGCAAGGCGAAGCATTGAATCGAAGCCCCAGTAAACGGCGGCCGTAACTATAACGGTCCTAAGGTAGCGAAATTCCTTGTCGGGTAAGTTCCGACCTGCACGAATGGTGTAACGATCTGGGCGCTGTCTCAGCCATGAGCTCGGTGAAATTGTGGTATCGGTGAAGACGCCGGTTACCCGCAACGGGACGGAAAGACCCCATGCACCTTCACTATAGCTTAACATTGATATCGGATACAGGATGTGTAGGATAGGTGGGAGACTGTGATCCAGCTTCGCTAGGAGTTGGTTAGTCAACGTTGAAATACCACCCTTTCTGTATTTGGTGTCTAACTCTACAAAGTGGAGAACATTGTTTGGCGGGTAGTTTGACTGGGGTGGTCGCCTCCAAAAAGGTAACGGAGGCTTTCAAAGGTAAGCTCAGTACGCTTGGTAACCGTACGCGGAGTGCAATAGCATAAGCTTGCTTGACAGTGAGACAGACAAGTCGAGCTGGGTCGAAAGACGGATATAGTGATCCGGTGGTTCTGCATGGAAGGGCCATCGCTCAAAGGATAAAAGGTACGCTGGGGATAACAGGCTGATCTCCCCCAAGAGCTCATATCGACGGGGAGGTTTGGCACCTCGATGTCGGCTCGTCACATCCTGGGGCTGGAGAAGGTCCCAAGGGTTGAGCTGTTCGCTCATTAAAGTGGCACGCGAGCTGGGTTCAGAACGTCGCGAGACAGTTCGGTCCCTATCTGTTGTGGGCGTAGGAAGTTTGAGTGGGGCTGACCTTAGTACGAGAGGACCGGGTTGGACTAACCTCTGGTGAATCTGTTATGCCGCCAGGTGTACTGCAGAGTAGCTACGTTGGGAATAGATAAGCGCTGAAAGCATCTAAGTGCGAAACTAGCCACAAGATGAGACTTCCATTGAGGGTCGTAGGAGACTACTACGTTGATAGGTTACAGGTATAAAGGTGGTGACATCATAGCCGAGTAATACTAATTGCCCGAAGCTTTCTTCAGATAGAAAAAAGGGTTGATAGTAATTGGATCATAGTTCATAGTAATATAAAGCGATGAACCATGAACTATCAACCAAAAACAAACAACAATGCTGTTGTTTTCTCTTACATTCAATCACTTCTTTCAATAATATGTCATTGTTCAGGCGAAAGGCCAAAGGATAGAGGCAAAAGGTAAGAAAACCTTTGACCTTTTACCTTTCAGCTTTCACCTCAACAAAAGAAATTCAGGTGCCTATATCGGCGGTGTCTACCTCTTCCCATTCCGAACAGAGAAGTCAAGCCCGCCAGAGCCGATGGTACTGCGGTAAAACGTGGGAGAGTAGGTCGGTGCCACCCTTTATCACTTTCAATAGTGCAATAATCGCAAAAGCCTTAGCTAATTACTAAGGCTTTTTGCGTTATTGGCCTTTGATAAGCCCTCTGTCCCGCCACGCTACTATTCACCCAATAGCCGATTGCAGGCATCGACCCGGTTACAACCCACGGCCCATTTTTATAGGTGTGAACACTTGTTAAACCCTGCAGGATAATTGTATCTGATAACTAACTGGTTATAATCCTGCCAAAATCTCCTTACAACCGGCATGAGCAGAATGGTATTGGTAATCAGTAATTTATAAAACTTCATTCCATTAGTAGAATACCCTGTTTTAAACATTTGAACACTGACCATACAGTGTCACCATTTGGCTTAAAAATGCGTGGCAAATTGTATCACTTTTAAGATATACCCAATATCCGGGGCTTATAGTGGCTAGCTGATAATTCAACATTAAAAAAATTACTCCAATTAAAAAAAGTACGCTATATTCACGGTGTCAAATTAAGTGTTAATCTCACACTCAGTATAAACCAAATCAGTGATAGTCATGATGTTTAAAAAGGTATTTCATAAAGGCGCAAAAGTTAGGCAATCGATTGCGTGGTTTGTTTTTCTTTTAGCTGGCATGTCTGCCATGCCGGCTATAGCAGTTATTAAATCTTTCAAAAAGGCAGCTGATGGGGTTACTTTCACGCTCGACAAAGGTTTGATGAAAGTGCTTATCCGCAGGGACGATATCATCGAAGTAAAATATACCATCTTTGATGCTTTTGAGATCAAGCCGTCATTGGTTGTGAATAATAAATGGGTTCAGCACTCACCGTACCAGGTTACTGATGGGAAAACCGAGGTGGTTATTACTACGGCAAAGCTGAAAGTAAAGATCAATAAGGCTACGAATGCCATCACCTATACTGATTTGAAGGGTAACGTGATTACTGCCGAAGACAGCGACAATAAATCCATTACTCCAGCAACCATCGCAGGGATCAGCACTTATAACGTTACTACCCAATTTGCGTCGCCTAAAGATGAGGCCCTGTTCGGTTTAGGTTGCCATCCTTTAGATTCCATGTCGATCAATTATAAAGGCCGTAACCAGGACCTGGCTATCAAATATCTTACCGGCGCTATCCCAGTACTGTTGTCAACAAAGGGCTATGGCTTGATGTGGGATAACTATTCGGCCAGTAATTTTTATGGTGCCGAAGCGGATAACACTAAATTTAAATATGTATCGGAAAGCGGTAAGCAGGTTGATTATTTCTTTTTTACGGGCCGGGCTTTGACCATATCATCGATCTTTATCGCACAGCTACCGGTAAAGCGCCGATGTTTGGTAAATGGGCTTATGGCTTGTTTCAATCGCAAGACAGGTACCTGAGCGAGGACGAAATCCTTACCGTAAAGGATAATTACCGCAATAACCATATCCCGGTTGACGTGATTGTACAGGATTGGTACTACTGGGACCCATTGCCGATAGGCTCACATGTAATGAAACCGGAACGTTACCCGCATCCGCAAAAATTGGTTGATGCTTTACACGCAGCCAATATCCATGCTATGATCTCTATCTGGCCGGTGTTTGGTAAAGGCACCCCTAATTATGATGCGCTGAACAAAATGGGAGGTTTAACCGATATCACCTGGGATAACGTGGTTACCCACACTTTTGATACTTATTATGATGCCCACAACCCTAAAGCCCGTGAGCTTTACTGGGACCAGGCCCGCGACAGCCTCATTAAACGTTACGGCTGGGATGCCTGGTGGATTGACCAGTGTGAGCCGGATAATGGCGCTTTACTTGACGCCCGCCGTCAAAGTAATTTTGCCATTGGTAAAGGCATCGACTATTTTAACACTTATTCATTACAGCATACTAAAGGCGTATACGAAGGCTGGCGCAGGGATATCCCGGGTAAGCGCGCTTTCTTTTGGTAAGGCAGTCGTTCGCCGGTGAGCAGCGCAACGCCTCTACGTTATGGTCGAGCGATATTGAATGTACTTTTCATGATTTTAAAGACCAGGTGCCACAGGGCATCAACGCCTGTACCTCCGGCATCCCTTACTGGACGTCAGACATCGGCGGCTATCATTACCACTGGAAACCTGCCGATTGGTCGCAGCCGGATAAACGGGAGTTATTTACCCGCTGGTTTCAGTTTGGTACGTTTTGCCCTATTTTTCGAATCCACGGTAAAGGTGAGCGAGCCATCTTCAGCAAAAACTGGGACGAAAATACAAGGTCGATCCTGCTTAATTTTGACAAGCTCCGTTATCGTTTGATGCCCTACATTTATTCACTGGCAGGCCGTGTAACTAACGATAACTATACCATTATGCGTTCGCTGGCTTTTGATTACCGCGGCGACAGCAAGGTTTACGGTATTCCTGACCAGTATATGTTCGGGCCGGCCTTTATGGTTAACCCGGTAACCGAACAACTATATACTTCAAGTGATGCAGATAAAAAAGCCAAGGCGCGCCAGGTTTACCTGCCTGCCGCCAGCAAATGGTATAACTTCTGGACAGGCGAACTGCTTGACGGTGGCCAAACCATCAGCGCTGCGGCACCTATCGAGATTTTGCCGTTATATGTAAAAGCGGGCTCAATTATACCAATGGGCCCGGATGTTGAATACGCAACCGAAAAACCAAACAGCAATATTGAGCTTCGCATCTATCCCGGCGCTGATGCTTCATTTAAGTTTTACGAGGATGAAAACGATAACTACAATTACGAAAAAGGACAATCAGCTACGTTTACATTAAGCTGGAACGATAAAACACGTAAACTTAGCATATCTGATACTAAAGGCCATTTTCCGGGCCAGCTGAAAAGCCGTACGTTTAACATTGTGATGGTTAAAGGCGCCCATGGCTCGGATGTAGCTTTAACTGCCAAGGCTGATAAGGTTGTTAAATATGCAGGTAAAGCGGTGGTAGTGGCGCTATAGTGCGTCATTTGAGTCATTAGGATTTTCTCCCATTATGTCATTATAAGCGTAGCGCGGCAATCGCACGGAAGCATAACCGCTTTATATAGCATGCGATTGCCGCGCTACGCTCGCAATGAAATTACTTATTGTTTTGTCCTTTCTTTCCCTTATTCGCTTTCATTTTTAAATTCAGCATCTCTACCAAAACAGAGAACGCCATGGCAAAATAGATATAACCTTTTGGGATATGCTGTTCAAAAGCTTCGGCCAAAAGCGAAACGCCAATCAGCAGCAGGAATGATAGCGCCAGCATTTTTACGGTTGGGTGCTTGTTTACAAACGATGCTACCCCGTTTGATGCCCACATCATAATACCTACGGCTATAACAACGGCTAAGATCATGATTTCCACATGGCTGGCCATTCCTACCGCGGTGATCACCGAGTCGAGCGAGAAAACGATATCCAACAGCATGATCTGAATTATGGTACCCCAAAACGAATGTTTCTTTACATTGCCTTCTGCCTCTTCTTCGCCTTCAATTTTATGATGGATTTCGGCGGTGCTTTTGTAAATCAAGAATAAACCGCCGATGATGAGGATAAGATCGCGGCCGGAAATAGCCAGTTTCTCAACCCATTCGGCATCCGTAATACTGAAAATGGAGCTTAGGTTAAACAAGGGCGCTGTTAAAGTCATTACCCAACTGATGGATAACAACAGCAGCACACGGGTGATCATGGCCATACCAAGACCAACCCTCCGGCCTTTGCTTTGCTGACTGGCGGGAAGTTTATCGGACAGGATTGAGATAAATACAATGTTATCGATGCCTAAAACAATCTCCAGTAAGGTTAGTGTGATTAAGGAGATCCATGATTCGGCGTGTTCGAAAATTTCAAAACTCATAGGTTGCAGGTATTTGTTTCTTCCCAAAAATAACAAAACCCCTGCCGTTACTGGTAGGGGTTTGCAAAAAATTAGGTTTATAACTGGTTTTTATTCAACTGTAACTGATTTTGCCAGGTTACGGGGCTGATCAACGTTACAGCCGCGCATCATGGCTATGTGATAAGCCAGCAACTGCAGCGGAATGGTTGCCACCAGCGGCACAAACGCCTCATTGGTTTGCGGGATCTCTATCACATAATCGGCCATGCCTTTCACTTCGGTATCTCCTTCGGATACAATAGCAATTACGTGGCCTTTGCGGGCTTTTACTTCCTGTATGTTGCTGATCACCTTTTCGTATGATGAATGTTTGGTGGCAATGAACACCACTGGCATCTCGTCGTCAATTAAGGCGATAGGGCCATGTTTCATCTCGGCGGCGGGATAACCTTCGGCATGGATGTAGGAGATCTCCTTGAGCTTTAAAGCGCCTTCCAGGGCTACAGGGAATGAGCTGCCCCTGCCCAGGAACAGGCAATTGGTCGAATCTTTAAACCGGGCTGCAATTTGCCGGATATGTTCGTTTAATTTCAAGGCCTCCTGTACCAGGTTAGGGATCTCGTTTAAGCCGGTTAAATATTCAACCATTTTGCTTTGGGTAATTTTACCCCGCTGCTGGGCTATATAAAAAGCTATTAGTGTTAGCACGCTTACCTGGGCGGTGAAGGCTTTGGTAGATGCTACACCAATTTCGGGCCCGGCATGGGTATAAACGCCCGCATGCGTTAAACGCGGAATAGATGCACCGACCACATTACAAATGCCGAAAATGGTAGCGCCTTTTTCCTTAGCCAGTTCAATGGCGGCCATGGTATCTGCTGTCTCTCCCGATTGGGAAATAGCTATCACCAGGTCTTTTTCAGTAATGATTGGGTTGCGGTACCTGAACTCGGAGGCATATTCAACTTCTACCGGCACACGTGCGTATTCCTCAATCAGGTATTCGCCCACCAACCCGGCATGCCAGGAGGTGCCACAGGCTACGATAATGATCCTGTCAACATTTTTAAGTTTCTCGGTGTATTCCTTAATGCCGCCCAACTGAACTTTGCCCTGCTGGGGGTAAATACGGCCACGCAGACAATCACGGATGGAACGGGGCTGCTCATAGATCTCTTTCATCATGAAATGGTCGTAGCCGCCTTTCTCCAGCATTTCCAGTTTTAAGTCCAGTTCCTGGATATAGGGTGTTTGTACCGAGTTGTCGATGTTTTTTACCAGCAGGCTTTCGCGGTGTACATAGGCAATTTCGTTATCATTCAGGTAAATTACATTTTTAGTATACTCTACAATAGGTGTAGCGTCCGAAGCTATGAAATATTCGCCTTTGCCTACGCCAATTACCATGGGGCTGCCTTTACGGGCTGCAATAAGCAGATCGGGCTCATCGGCACTCATGATAACGATGGCATATGCGCCTATTACCTTATTTAATGCAACGCGTACGGCGTCCTTCAAATCAAGGCCGGTTGCCTTTTGGATATCCTCAATCAGGTGTATTAAAACCTCGGTATCTGTATCGCTTTTAAAAACGTGGCCTTTAGCTGTAAGTGTTTCCTTGATCACGCCATAGTTTTCAATAATACCATTGTGGATAATGGTAAGCCTCCTGTCGCCCGACGAATGGGGGTGCGAGTTACGGTCGCTCGGTTCGCCGTGGGTGGCCCAGCGGGTATGGCCCATCCCTATTGTCCCCTTCATTTCAATTCCCTTCACAAAATTTTCAAGGTCCTCAACCTTGCCGGCCTTTTTATAAACTTTAAGGTCATGATCAAGCAGGGCAACACCGGCACTGTCATAGCCCCGGTATTCGAGCCTGTGAAGCCCTTTTATAACGATAGGGTAAGCATCCCTGAATCCTATATAACCAACAATTCCGCACATAAAATAATCAAGTATAAATGTTAAACGCCGCAAAATAAACAGCTATATAACACATATCCGCAATAATTATTTTGATTTTTTTCGAAAATGAGGAAGTTTTGAAATACTTAAAAAAGTATTTTAAGAAGTGTGTTTGTCTTAAACAAAAAAATCCCCTAAGCGGGGATTCTTTTGTTTATTGAGAGATATCTTACTTGCGGACTTTGGTGTAAATGATGTTCATGCGGATGCTGTAACCCGGGGTTGACTTATCGCTCCCCACTATTACCGTGCGGGCTGCCGTTTGTGTTGACGGCGCCACGTCAATACCTGTTGTAGTGTTAACAAGGGTGGTATCAACCGGGGCAATATAAGTGCCGTAATCAACAGTTTTTTTACGGATCAGATCCTGTACAAAAGCTGTAACCAGGAAGTGGTATTCTTTTTTGGTACGATCATAACGGCCGCCAAATAAACTTGTTTGCGAACGCGGGTCACTTGCCGAGGCATCCTGTATTAGTGCCCGTTGTTTGGCTATATCCAGCTTGTACATGGTAAGCTTAGGTAAAGGCGCATAAGGTACACCTGAACCGGCACGTGGTGTTATCACAATTTCGGCACGGTTTAATACTATCGATGAGTCAACAAGCTTGTCAAGGCCCGGGAAACTAAGCTTAGCCCTTAAACCTGCAAGCCCCTGAAGGTAAACCGTATTTTGCGATGTTGTTGTATTATTCAGTGCTGCCTGGATAGTAGTACTGTAGGTATGCGTAATTTCGGCAGCACGGTTAAAGAACGGCAGGGTTACCGATGCTGTATCAATAGTACTGCTTGTAGTACTGGTAGCAGCAGTAACAACTTTATAAAATACATCAATTTGCGATGAGGCCAGATTAAGCTGGATAATACCGCCGGCATCACTGGCCTGTGCCTTGTCTAACGAAAGGTAAAGGCCTTTTACAGTACTTTGAAAAGTTGTTGGTGATGCAAGTACAGCACCACTCGCATTAAACAGGTTATTATAGATAAAGGCTTTACTAAGCGGCACACGTAACTGAGGTGCTACGCGCTGAACGGTATCTAATGTGTCAGTACGGATGCGTGCTATGGTGATACTATCGTGCGTACGGGCTGTGAAGGTCTTAGAACCAAGCAAAGTGCCCAGGTCGGCATCCCAGTGATTATTACTATAGTAGGTTTTGCTTTCTACCTTTTGTTGAAGCTGGTACACGTTTATTTTATAGCGTGAAGCCAGCGAATCGCCATAAAAACCGTCCGAATATCTAAGCACAAGTACAGCCGAGTCAATTGTCAGGGTGCCTGCAGGAACAGTGTAAGCGGCGCCGTTAGGCAGGTTAACACCTAAAGCAACAATACTTTTTGTTGTGCCGAATACCGGGTCGGTAAAGTTGGCAAGCGGTGTCCGGGTTTGACCCGAGGTAGCCGCGGTATCATCAACAACAGTGTTAATAACGATGTTGGTATCAACTATCAGGTTGCCATTGATCTCGTTTTGATCATTGACGCCCAAACCAATACCATCCTGGCGTTTACAACTGTTCAAAATAAAAAGACTTATTAACAGGGTCAATAAGTCTAATCGGAAAAATTTCATATATAATATTAAGTCTTATGCAACATCCACCAATCTCGTCGTTGGTAATTTCGTCGTAAAAATTGTAATAATTTTCGAAATCTGCGGTAGAATCAAATTCTAAAACCGATTTATTGCTGTTTTTAACATTATTTAACACATCTGCATCAATATCGGGGCTGCCCAAAACAATACCGTCTGAGTAGTGGATTGCACCGGCATACAGCGCCGAATTGGTGCCGCCTTTGTACGGCTCCACATGCTGCTCATTCATATTGCTCATGATGGCTTTTGTAGCAAAGTCATTGTGCAATTGCTCTTTAAAATCATTTTCATAAATAGAGTAAATGATTTTTGAGTGCTTAAATGTAGGGTCGTCTTTGTAGGTTGTTTTCAGATAAGCAGGCACAAGCGCGCTCATCCAGCCATGGCAATGGATCACATCCGGCGCCCAGCCTAATTTTTTAACAGTTTCTAATGCACCTTTGCAAAAGAAGATCATACGCTCGTCATTGTCGGCGTAAAATTTACCTTCCTTGTCTGCAAAAACATGCTTACGCTGAAAATATTCTTCATTATCCAAAAAATACACCTGCATACGCGCCGCCGGGATAGATGCTACTTTGATGATCAGCGGGTTATCATTATCGTCGATAATAATATTCATACCCGACAACCTGATCACTTCATGAAGCCTGTTCCTGCGCTCATTGATATTGCCGAAACGCGGCATAAGGATACGGATCTCGTAACCTTTCTCCTGCATGGCCTGCGGAAGTTGGCGTGTTATTTCAGCAATTTTTGTGAGTTCAAGGAAAGGGGACATTTCATGAGTTATAAACAAAAGCTTAGATTTACCCATCACTAAATCAGTATTTAAAATGTAAAGAAGTCAAAAAATTTGAGTTTGCAAATATAACTATTATTATATAAACTGCCAACGAATTATGCAAGTAACTTTTGGTTATTTTTAATCAATTGTACACCTTTGCCAAATTTTGTAACACCTATTACGTTGAAAATATTCAGCACTAAAAACGAGATAACCGATTATTTTAACCGTAAGCCGGTAAAAGTAATTGGCTTTGTACCAACCATGGGCGCATTGCATAAAGGGCACCTGGGTTTAATTGAACTGGCAAAGCAGCAAAGCACCCAGGTTGTTTGCAGCATTTTTGTAAACCCCACCCAGTTTAATGACCCCAAGGACCTTGAAAAATACCCTCGCCCCATTACTGACGATATCCGCCGCCTTGAGGAAGTTAACTGCGATATTTTGTTTAATCCGCAGGTTACCGAGATGTATGCTGATAATGAAAAATGGCATTTTGACATGGGCGATCTGGAATACCTGCTGGAAGGAAAATTCAGACCAGGGCATTATCAGGGGGTTACTCAGGTAGTAAATAAGCTGTTCAATATTGTAAAGCCCGATATCGCTTTTTTTGGGCAGAAGGATTATCAGCAGTTTATGGTGATTAATAAAATGGTTGAGGTGCTGAAGATGCCCGTTAAGCTGGTGATGTGCCCGATTGAGCGTGAACCTGATGGCCTGGCCATGAGCTCAAGGAACATCCACCTAACCCCGTATGACAGAGAACACTCGCTCATTCTCTCCAAAGCACTTAACTGGGTTAAGGAAAACTTCGATATTAACAAAATTGACACCCTGCAGCAGCAGGCAGGTCAAATGATCAGCAACGAACCCGGCGTTGAGCTGGAGTATTTTGAAATAGCCGATGGCAAAACACTGCATCATGCCACCCCCGCATCCGAAACTATTGTTGCCCTTGTTGCAGCACGCGTAGGTAAAACAAGATTGATTGATAATGTGTTGATTTCTTAGTCGATAGCCCATAGTCGATAGTCCAGGGACGCTTCAGTAGACTGGTTATCCGGCCGATGGAAAATCTTTTACAATCTATGGACTATCGACTATGGACTATCGACTAAATTTATTCCTAACTTTGCGCCATGATAATTGAAATATTAAAGTCCAAAATTCACCGGGTTAAGGTAACGCAGGCGGAGTTGAATTACGTGGGCAGTATCACTATTGATGAAGACCTGATTGAGGCTGCAAATATCATCCCCAACGAAAAGGTTCAGATAGTGAACAATAATAACGGCGCCCGCTTTGAAACCTATGTTATCAAAGGCGAACGCGGAACAGGCACTGTATGCCTTAACGGCGCTACTGCCCGCCTGGCACAGGTTGGCGATATCGTGATCATTATGTCATACGCCTACATGGAGGTTGAAGAAGCCCGGAATTATGAGCCAATTTTGATATTTCCCGATTCAGATAATAAATTGATTAAGTAAATTAGCGGCGCCTAAGCCGCAATTTATGAAACCGCTTTTTACAATCACCCTTTTTCTTCTTATTACAACCGGGGCCTATGCCCAGCGCCAAAACGTTTACTTTATAAAAAATAACGGTAAGTATGTTGGTATACGTGATAGCGCCGACTATATCCGTGTGGTGCGTGAGCCAGACTCGGCTTCAACGCTGTATAATGTTTTTGAATTTTATGCTAACGGAACTCAAAAACTTATTGGCAAATCGAGCAAGATTAACCCGCCGCAATTTGAAGGGCAATGTGTTACTTACTATGCTAATGGCAAAAAGCAATCGGTTATCAGCTATAAAAACGGGGTAAAGGCAGGTGAGGATATGGAATTTTATCCCAATGGCAGGTTATACGCGCAGTTTTCGTATCCCGAAGATAATAAAGACCGTACAGCCGACAGGTCTGGCAATTACCTCATCATAGCCAATAAAGATTCGTTGGGAAACGACCAGGTTTCTGAAGGTAATGGCTACTTTAAAGGTTACGATAACAAATTTGGTTATGTTGAAGAAGAAGGACCTGTAAAAGGCGGTAAACGCGATGGACAGTGGAAAGGTGATTTTCAAGACTTCAAAACTACTTTTACCGAAATTTATGATAACGGGGGGTTGATATCAGGCACAGCGACAACTAAAGAGGGAAAAGTTAATACTTACCTGAAATCTCGTGGGGTGCCTCCGCAATTTAAAGGCGGACTTGAGCGGTTCGGCAGGTTTTTATCAAATAATATCAAATATCCCGATGATGCCCTTCGTAAGGGTATTGAAGGTACTGTGGTACTTTCTTTCGTTGTAGAAAAGGATGGAACATTAACAGATATTAAAGTGAGTAAATCTGTTGCTCCCATTATTGATGATGAAGCTGTGCGGGTGCTCAATAACTCGCCAAAATGGGTTCCGGGAACACAATTTGGCGTTCCGGTTAGGGTTAGATACAGCGTGCCGGTTTCTTTTGCGATAGGCAGGTAAGCTTAATTAGCCGGGTACGATCCAATTCCTAATGATACTTTCAGGCTGGCATCAGTTGCCGTCGCTTTACGCAGGCGGTAAACCATCCGGATGCGCACGCTTGGCTGGCGCACCAGTTCGTCTAAAAAGTGAGAGTTGTCAATGTCAAGTACTATGCTGTTGCCGGCATTGGGGCTTATATCTTTACGTATAGCCACCATCACCTCTTCACTGCCATCGTTTTTAGCCATGTATATCCTTAATGACGCTATATTGCCAATGTTATAATCTGATGGGTCGCTCGACTGCAGTTTGGCTGATATGATGCGTACCTCGCTTATCCTGCTGGCATTATTGCCATCTTTAGTAAAATCCTGGTCAAAGCTGTTACCCGTGCTTATTGCAGTTTGCGCCTCATCAACTTTGGCCGACGCCGGAATAACCATGGTTGCAGTATATGGAAATGTTGATTTAACAACTGATTGCAGCATGGCGCAGCTGCCAAAAAATAAAATAGCCGCAAGCAATATAAAAACAGGCTTCTTTATCATAGTTCTTAAATATAAAAAGTATTTGCGGTTTCACGCAATTACAGGTTCAATTGGAAATTACAGGCCGGTCTGCAAGTAAATATAGTGAGATTTTACGGAAATAGTGAGCCTATTGTTTTAAGAAAATGTGCCCCGAAACTTAAAAAATGCCGGGTGTTATTGCTGTAATATTAAATGTGAAAAAAACATGAATGGTGTTTGTTAAAACTCTATCTTTGCACCCCGACGCTGAAGTCGGGATTTCTTGGCTTTCAGCGCATAGGAAAAACCGTTTAAAGGCTTAAATGCCTTTGACTTTTGACTTAGAACTTTTGACTTAAAAAAAGCCCTATGCCCAAAGACACCTCCATCAAATCCGTTCTGATCATTGGCTCCGGCCCAATCATTATCGGCCAGGCTTGCGAATTTGATTATTCCGGTTCACAAGCCGCTCTCTCGCTAAAAGAAGAAGGCATCTCCGTTTCTATTATTAACAGCAATCCGGCAACTATCATGACGGATAAAGTTATCAGCGACCATGTTTATCTTCTGCCGCTCACTTGCGAAAGCATTGAGAAAATTTTAACCGAACAGCAGATAGACGCTGTGCTGCCTACCATGGGCGGTCAAACCGCGTTGAATCTTTGTATCGAAGCGTCTGAACGCGGCATATGGGAAAAGTATGGCGTTAAGGTTATCGGTGTAGATATTGCTGCCATCGAAAAAACCGAAAACCGCGAGGCGTTCCGCCAGCTGATGGTTGATATCGGCGTAGGGGTTGCCAAATCAAAAATCGCCAACTCTTTCCTTGAAGGTAAAGAAGGCGCGCAGGAAATTGGCTTCCCGCTGGTTATTCGCCCAAGCTACACACTGGGTGGTAAAGGTGCAGGTTTTGTTCACAGAAAGGAAGATTTTGATGCCGCCCTTAACCGTGGCTTACAGGCTTCACCAACCCATGAGGTATTGGTTGAGCAGGCTGTGTTAGGCTGGAAAGAATACGAATTGGAGTTGCTGCGCGATAGCAACGATAACGTAATCATTATCTGCTCTATCGAGAACTTTGATCCGATGGGTATCCACACCGGCGACTCGATCACTGTAGCCCCTGCCATGACCCTCAGCGATCGTTGCTACCAGGAAATGCGTAACCAGGCTATCAAAATGATGCGTGCCATTGGTAACTTTGCCGGTGGTTGTAACGTTCAGTTCTCGGTAAACCCTGCTGACGAAGCGATCATCGCTATTGAGATCAACCCGCGTGTATCCCGTTCATCGGCTCTTGCTTCAAAAGCTACCGGTTACCCTATCGCTAAAATTGCTGCAAAGCTTGCTATAGGTTATAACCTCGACGAAATTGAAAACCAGATCACCAAAACAACCTCGGCTTACTTTGAGCCAACTTTGGATTACGTGATCGTTAAAATACCTCGCTGGAACTTTGATAAGTTCAAAGGCGCTAACAAAGAACTTGGCCTGCAGATGAAATCGGTAGGTGAAGTTATGGGTATCGGCCGCAGCTTTACCGAGGCTTTACAAAAAGCCTGTCAAAGTTTGGAGATCGGTCGTGCCGGCTTAGGTGCCGACGGTCGCCAGAGCCGTAACCTCGAAGAGATCATGGCCAGCCTGGAGCACCCAAGCTGGGACAGATTGTTCCATATTTATGATGCGTTGAGCCTTGGCGTGCCTATCGAGTCGGTACGTAAAGCAACCAAAATCGACCGCTGGTTCCTGAACCAGATCCAGGACCTGGTTAACCTTGAAACAGAACTTCGCCGCTACTCACTGAACAATGTTCCTGAAGAGTTCCTGTATACCCTGAAACAAAAAGGGTTCTCAGACGTACAAATCGCCCACATTTTGGGTAACGTAACCGAGGAAGATGTGTACCAGCGCCGTAAGGCTTTAGGGATGCACCGCGTTTACAAAATGGTTGATACCTGCGCCGCCGAGTTCCCTGCTAAAACTCCATACTATTATTCAAGCTATGAAGGCGAAAACGAATCGGTAGCATCTGACAAGAAAAAGATCATCGTGTTGGGCTCGGGCCCTAACCGTATAGGCCAGGGTATCGAGTTCGATTACAGCTGTGTGCATGGCTTACTCGCCGCTAAAGAAGCAGGTTTTGAAGCCATCATGGTTAACTGTAACCCTGAAACCGTATCAACCGACTTTAACATGGCCGATAAGCTGTACTTTGAGCCGGTTTACTGGGAGCATGTACGCGAGATCATCGAGCTTGAAAAGCCGTATGGTGTAATTGTTCAGTTGGGTGGCCAAACAGCCCTTAAAATGGCCGAAAAAATGCACGAGCACGGCATCCGGATCATTGGCACATCATTCAATGATATGGACATCGCGGAAGATCGCGGCCGGTTCTCTGACCTTTTGAAACACCTTGACATTCCATATCCAAAATATGGAGTAGCTGAAAGCGCTGAAGAAGCACTTGAAGTTGCCCACAAGGTTGGTTACCCGGTACTTGTACGCCCAAGCTACGTATTAGGCGGCCAGGGTATGAGCATTGTGATCAATGATGAAGACCTGGAAAAAGCGGTAGTAAGCCTGCTGCGCAACCTGCCCGGTAACCGTGTACTGATCGACCACTTCCTTGACCGTGCCGCCGAGGCCGAATCTGATTCGATCAGCGATGGTGAGGATGTACACATCATTGGTATGATGGAGCACATCGAGCCTGCCGGTATCCACTCAGGCGACTCATACGCTGTACTGCCTCCGTTCGATCTGTCGGATAATGTAATTCACCAGATAGAAGAATATACCAAAAAGATAGCTAAAGCGCTTAACGTACGCGGTTTGCTTAACATACAGTTCGCGGTTAAGGATGATAAGGTGTATGTGATTGAGGCCAACCCGCGTGCTTCGCGTACGGTGCCTTTCATCGCCAAGGCTTACGATGTGCCATATATCAACATAGCCACAAAGGTTATGCTTGAAGCCAATAAGCTGAGCGACTTTACCATCGAACGCAAGCTTTGGGGGTATGCCATTAAAGAACCGGTGTTCTCGTTTGATAAGTTCCCTGAAGTTACCAAGGAGCTCGGCCCTGAAATGAAATCAACAGGTGAGGCTATCCGCTTTATCCCTAACCTGCAGGACCCATACTTCAGGCATCTGTACAAAGAGAAATCAATGTATTTGAGTAAATAATTAAAACATTAAATTGCAGCCTTTGTAGTTTAATTGCTAATAACGTGAACCTGCAACCCTAATTGCAGGTTCACTATTGTTGTATTTAGTTGCTATAGATTGAAAGTTAATACGGCTAATGGTCAGGAAATCAGCCTGAAGAGTGTTGATCCTGAAGATATGGATGATGTTTTAGTGAAAATTGAAAAATCATTTAACATCAGTTTGAACGATACATCGGTAAACGATGTGCAAAACTTTGGTAAACTTTGCGACGTTGTTGTTGAAAAGGTAAAAAAACAAATGATGGCTGTACCACGCAGCAGGCGTTTTACAAACTCCGTAATGCCATCAATACATCATCGGGGTATGATAAGGATATCATAAAGCCCCAAACCAAACTCGCTGATCTTTTTCCGCGCGATAGCCGTATTGAGGCTGTGGCCGCTATTGAAGAAGAGATGGGTTTCCAGATCCGTTTGCTTCAGCCCAAGCAGTGGATAGTTAACCTTTTTTCCATGATATTGGTGGTTAGCTTTGTTCTGGCCTTTTATTACCTGGCCATAGGTATTGCCGGTATGGTAATAGCCGGGATTGGTTTAAAACTTGCAGGCCGTTTTGGCAAAGAGATGCATGTAAAAACCATCGGCGACCTGGCCGAAAAAATTGCCCGCGAACATTATATGAAATGCAAACGCGAAGCATCTGCAGTAAACAAAAACGAGGTTTCTGAAAAATTAAGGCAGCTCATAGTAACAAACGGGTAGATATTTACCCGGCTTGAATAGCTTTATTTATCTATCATTAATCCTTTTACTTCAAAGCTAACCTTTCGGCCAGGGTTGGCATTTACCTTATGCTGCTTTTTGCCGCTAACCGTATCGCCGGCCATATGCTGCAGGTCATCGGCAATGAATTGTTTAGCAGCTATTCCTGAAATGATTACCGTACGGCCCGCCAACTGCCTGGGAAGGTTTATCCCTGCATTGGTAAAATGGGCAGTTATGACCCGGTTGTTACCCGCATCCATTTCAAACGAGCCGCCTTTTTCTTTGATTACTTTAATAACCCTGCCACTGATGGCCGTGGTGACCCGTGTTTTTTTCCCATAAAAGCTTCCAGTTTGGAGGCGGGCATTAAAGCTATCGTGTCGGGCTTTTCGCCAAATATCATTCCGTGGGGTAGTGGTACATGTTTTTGCGCAATAGCTGTATTGGCTATCAAAAGGGATATGAACAGCGTTATTAGTTTCATAGTAAATTAATAACAGGTATACACCAAAAATGTTGCCGGATTTTGATGATTTTGCCCCCGTGTGGCAGTAGTTAACTGGTTTTATTTGTGTTTGCAGGGCGGTGGAACCTTTTGGTAAGTAATAAGTATGTTAATATTTGTTAAAATGTTACTTTAAAGTAATTTGCTACGTATTGATAAGTTAATTTTGCTTACTTACTACATATAACTTTTAAACTAACTCGTGAAAAAGAGCTTTACCAAAACAATTTTATTTGCCGCGTTTTTATTTGCCGTTGCTTTGGCCGGCACAAGCTGTGGTAAAAAAGGAAACGTTACACCCGTAACCGTGCCTGATTTAACCACAATGGATGTGGTGACTCCCGAAAGTGGAACCATAGCCTATACAGGCGGTTTATTTAATGGATCGACTGACGTGAGCCTGAGCAGCTACGGTATCTGTTACAGCGCTACCAATCAAACTCCTACCACTGCCGATAAGAAAACCACCGATACGGTAATTTTGTACGCTTATACTACAAAGCTTACCGGCTTAAGCCCTAAAACGACTTATTATGCACGCGCATATGCTGTAAACAGCGCGGGTACAGGCTACGGTAAAGTGGTGCAGTTTACCACCGGCGAAGGTACAACATCAACAGGAGGAACAGTTAGCACATTGGCGGGCAATACGGCGGCCGACTTTGTTGACGGTTTGGGCGGCGCCGCTCTTTTCAACAGTCCGCAGGGGATAACCGTGGGTGCCGACGGCAATATTTATGTAGCCGATTCATTTAACAGTGCCATACGCAAAGTTACTGCAGCAGGAGATGTCACTACACTTTCCGGCAATGGTAGCATTGGCTATGTTGACGGCCCTATAGCCGCCGCGCAGTTTTATGCTCCGCAAAGTTTGGTTACGGATGCAACAGGCAATATTTATGTAGCCGATTATGGTAATAATAATATCCGCAAAATTACCCCGGCAGGTGTGGTAAGCACTTTTGCAGGCAGCGGCGATGCCGGATATGCCGATGGTACAGGAACGAAAGCAACGTTTAACAGTCCGCGTGGGTTAGCAATTGATGGCTCCGGAAATATTTTTGTGGCCGATATGGGCAATAACCTGATCCGCAAAATAACCCCGGCGGGTGTTGTTACCACATTTGCAGGCAGCAGGGGTGCGAGCTACCTGGATAATGCAACCGCAACCAGCGCTACTTTCAATAAGCCCAACGGCATAGCTATTGATGCCAATAATAATATATATGTAGCCGAAACGCTTAATCATGCCATTCGTAAAATAACCCCGGCGGGTGTTGTTACTACTTTTGTTGGCGGTAATAAACAAACCGGGATTGTCGGGAGTCCGTCGGCCATTGCGTTTGATAAAAGCGGGAACCTGTTCATAGCCGATCAGAATGGCAGGATCCTGGAGATTACCAAGGATAAAGTGTTAAAAGTAATTGCCGGTAACGGAACAAGCGGTTTTGCAGAAGGTGTGGGCACTGCAGGGATTTTTAATTCGCCGCAGGGTGTTACCGTTGATGTCGGCAACAATGTTTACGTAGCCGACTATTATAACAACCGAATTCGTAAGATTGTGCTGCAATAAGCTTAATTGTTTAAATATTTTCAGCGGGATAGTTTTTCTTTCGGGAAAAATTATCCCGCTTTTTTATGTGAGATTTTTAAATTTTCAAATCCCCTCTTGAGAGGGAACGCGAAGGGGAGAGCGTTAGCAGGGGTGTGTTTATGTAATTAGCTTATCAAAGCAGAGACACACCCCTTCGCCCCTCTCAAGAGGGGAACCGCACAATCCCACGCTTTTGTTAACTCACCTTTATCGTATTTAACCCTGCTTTAATTCTTCTTAAAATCATACGCACCCCGCTCTACAAAATCAGCCACTTTTACGCGTACTCCCGTAACCTCGCCGTTTTGTACCATGAACGGAAATACAGCTTTCCCCAGTGTAGGGTCAGAAAAAGTTACATAAAAGCGGTTACCGCCAAGTGGTTTTAGCAAGGCATACATTTTAGGGTGATGCTCAAAGCGCATTTCGAGGTTGTTGCCCTCGCCCTGGGTAACCTCCATGCTGCCATAAAAATCGTTGCTGTACTTGCCAATGTATTTGTTTGGCAACAACATTGGTTTGGGGTTTAACAGGACAGAATCCCTCAGCTTTTTATCTTCAGCCTGTTCGGTTGCGATATTGGCTTTGTATTGTTTTAAATAACCTTCGCTGTAATTGCGGAAGGGTTGTTTGAAATAAGCATCTAAAATATCCCAGCGCAGGGCCTCAAACAACTGGTTCTGATCGGTATTGGTTAATATGATGATGCCCAGGTTATCCTGCGGCGAAAGCGTTACTGACGACAAATAGCCGTTAACCCCGCCATCATGCATCACCAGCCTGTGGCCCGAGTAATCCTGGATAAACCAGCCTAAGCCATAAAGCTCAAAGTTATTTTCGCCGTTCATATGATGAACACTACTCACGATATCCTGCGGGACACGTGTTGCCTGAATGGCTGCGGAAGGGATTACCTGACGCTGCCCAACCTTACCATCGTTCAGTAAAGCAAGTGCCCATTTGCTCATGTCATTTACAGACGAGCTGATAGATCCCGCAGGTGCGATCCCATCTATCTGGCAATAAGGGATTGGCGTAAGCCTGCCGTCGACAATAGTATGCGGCACCGTGCGGTTTAAGGATGTTGGCAAATCCTTGCTTAGGGCCAAAGTATTGCCCATACCCAGTGGTGCAAAAATGGCTTCCTTTAAGTAAGCTTCCCATGAGTGCCCGTTGGTAACCTTCGGAATGATCTCGCCGGCCGTTAAAAATGCCGCGTTGGTATATCCCCAGCGTGTACGGAACGGATAAGTAGCTTTAAGCTTGCCCAAACGCTGAATTACCTCCTGGCGTGTAAGGTTGGTATTGTAAAAAGTAAAATCGCCCTGGAAGGTTCGGAAGCCGAGGCGGTGGCAAAGGAGATCTCGCACTATTACCTGGTCGCTTGCGTTTTTGTCTTCCAGTTTAAATTCAGGTATGTATTTGGTTACCTTGTCATCTAATGACAGTTTTTTGTTTGCCTCCAGCATGGCAAGCGCTGTTGCCGTGAAAGCTTTGGTATTGCTGCCTATCATGAACAAGGTATTTTCATCAACTTTGTTCATGAGGCCAAGCTCTTTAATGCCATAACCTTTCATCAGCACAACCTTGTTATCTTTCACAATACAAACAGCTATGCCCGGCACGCGCCAGTTGGTTAAGGCCTTGCTGATATATAGATCTAAACTGTCTTTAATGAATTTGCTCCTGTCGGCCCGCTGGGCGTTTACCGATGTGAAAAATAACATGCAGGCAGCGAGCAATAGAGGTATTTTTTTCATTACAGAGGGCTTTAGAGTTCTTTATTGTGCTAATTTAACGCAAAATTTACAGTGACGTTATTTAATAAATAAAAATAACGCCGCTCTATTAATTCAAACTAAATGTATATGAAATTTTACCGTTCGGGATTATTTTTCCTTACTGCGCTATTGTTAATCTTACTGCAAAATACGGCCCGGGCGCAACGGGCCGCCGTTAACTGGACAAAAGACGGCTATCAGTATTACCGCATAACCGGCGGGCAGATTATCATGATTGATGCCCGCGATACTTCCAAAAAACTGTTTTTATTACCAAAGAAGAATTGACACCAGCAGGCAAAGCGCCTATCAGTGTTAAAAGGTTTACGGTGAGCGATGATAACAAAAAAGTACTCATTAATACCAATACCAAAAAAGTATGGCGTTATGATACCCGAGGCGATTACTGGGTGTATGATTCTAATACCAAAAAGCTTTGGCAGTTGGGTAAAAACCGGCCGGCATCATCACTGATGTTCGCCAAATTTTCGCCAGATGGCAGTAAAGCTGCTTACGTAAGCGGGCATAACATTTACATGGAAGATTTGGCCGATGGTTCGGTAAAACAATTAACTACCGATGGTACCCAAACGCTTATCAACGGTACTTTTGACTGGGCTTATGAGGAAGAGTTTGGCTGCCGCGATGGTTTCCGCTGGTCGCCGGATAGTAAATCGATAGCCTACTGGCAAATAGACGCCAGCAAGATCAAAACCTATTTGATGCTGAACACTACCGATTCGGTTTATCCCTATGTTGTGCCGGTTGAGTACCCTGTTGCGGGCGAAGATCCAAGCTCATGTAAAGTGGGCGTTGTTAACACCGCTACCGGTACAACTACCTGGATCAATGTGCCCGGCGATGCTGTGCAGCATTACATCCCTAATATGGAATGGGCCGATAACTCAAACGAAGTTATTCTTGAACAACTAAATCGTGCGCAAAATGAAAGCCGCGTGTTTATAGGCAACGTGTCAAACGGCACAACCCGTGTAATCCGCGAAGAGCATAATGATTCATGGATTGATGTTAAAGCACGTGTAGCCGGGGGCGACCCGGTAGGCTGGGGCTGGATTGAAAAAGGCAAAAGTTTTTTATGGCTGAGCGAAAAGGATGGCTGGCGCCATTTGTATAAAATAACCCGTGAAGGCAAAGAAAGCCTGATCACCAAAGGCAATTATGATGTGATCGGCATCGACATGATCGACGAAGCTTTGGGTTATGTATACTTCATCGCTTCGCCGGATAATGCTACACAGAAATATCTTTACAAAATAAAATTAAGCGGCGGCACAGCCGAGCGTGTTTCGCCTGCTGATGAACCGGGCACGCATAGCTATGATATTTCGCCCAACGGTAAGGTTGCGCTGCATAATTTCAGCAACAGCTATACCCACCCGCAAAGCGAGGTGATCAGTTTGCCAGCTCACAAGCATATCGGCGGTACTGTAATAACCGTTGATAAAAACGCTAAAAATAAACCCGAGTTTTTCAAAGTAAAAACTGTTGATGGCATTGAAATGGACGGCTGGATGGTAAAGCCAACCAATTTCGACCCCAATAAAAAATACCCGGTACTGTTTACCGTTTATGGCGAACCGGCCGGACAAACCGTAACGGATACCTGGGGAACAGGTCGTAATAGGCTGTATGAAGGCAGTATGGCCGATGACGGTTATATTTACATGTCGGTTGAAGGCCGTGGCGCCCCCGCCCCTAAAGGTACAGCCTGGCGCAAGGCTATTTACAAGAACATAGGGATCATCAATATCCGCGATCAGGCTATGGCTGCCAAAGAGATCATTAAATGGCCATTTGTCGATTCATCCCGTATAGCAGTGCACGGCTGGAGCGGCGGCGGTTCATCAACTCTTAACCTGATGTTCCAGTATGGAGATATTTATAAAACAGGGATAGCGGTAGCGGCAGTAGGCAACCAGCTTACTTATGATAACATTTACCAGGAGCGCTATATGGGCGTACCAACCGATGATGCAGGCCGTGCAGTGTTTATCAAAGGTTCGCCGGTTACTTATGCTAAGAATTTGAAAGGCAACCTGCTTTACATTCATGGCACGGGCGATGATAATGTGCATTACAAAAATGCCGAGCTGCTGATTGATGAACTGGTGAAATACAACAGGCAGTTCCAGCTGATGTCATACCCTAACCGTACGCATTCGATATCGGAAGGCGAAGGTACAACACAGCATTTGCGCACGTTATTTACACAGTATCTGAAAGCTAAATGCCCTCCGGGAGGAAGATAGAATATTAACAGGCAAAGCCCTCATATATTCCATTATATGAGGGCTTTTGCGTTTGCTGGGAAAAGAATATGCTGCTGTATCATTATGCTTTTTTTAAGCGTAATCATTGATATGAAACAAATTACGAATCCTGCCAAAGTGGTAGGCTTATTAGCCATTGTTTTAGTAACAGCTTTTTGGGGCTGTCACAAAGAGAGGGTAACCAATAGTGAGCTAAAAATATCCGGAAAATGGATTGTTCCTGCTGCCTTTTCAAAACAGTGGGTACAATACGAATACGATTTTAAAACCGACCACACATTTGAAGGCACGGTGACCAGTATCGACTCGGTTTCCGAAAAGCTTATCGGAACAGCGTCAAAAAGGGTTGGAAAGTATAAGATCCAGAATTCGGTGTTAACCTTGTATGATATAACCGATTATCAAAACAAAAACAATGCTTTTGGTCCGGTTTCCGAACTGGCGGCGGTTAGCAATGTCATTGCGGTAACGGCCAACTACACTATGGTTTTAAATGCCGGAGGGAATGTACTTACGTTGACATATATATGCGGACCGGCCGACGATTGTACCGCGCCGCAGGGTGTGAACTATTTTAAGCAATAACCGTTTTGCAATTTTCCGGGATATAAAAAATGCCAGTGACAAGTGTTATCGGCATTTTTTCTTTGGGATGTTTTAGTAAGTATCGGTAATTTAATAATCTTCGGCATTTAAATGATCTATAAACGAATCCCCGTTTTTTGCGGGTGATTTTAACGGCTCGGTTTCAAAATCACTTTTTCGGCCAAGCATAGTGAAGTTTTCGGCCACAATTTCGGTAGTGTATTTTTTTATACCTTCCTTATCCTCAAATGAGCGGGTGCGGAGTTTGCCCTCAATGTAAACCAGTTTCCCTTTTGAAAGAAACCTGGCCGCTACTTCTGCCAGTCCGCGCCACATTACAATATTATGCCATTCGGTTTGTTCAACCTTGCGGCCATCTTTGTTAAAAGTTTCGGAAGTAGCTAAAGGGAAACTCGTAACAGATACGCCACCTTCTAAATTCCGTACTTCAGGGTCTTTGCCTAAGTGGCCAACGAGTATTACTTTGTTTATTCCAGACATGCCATAAATTAACGTAAAATTATTTTACAAATTAAAAATATTTTTTAATAATATAAAAATGATTTTTGGTAAAGCTAACTCAGGCAGGTTATGAACGTTAATTTTAACCCAGTTTTCGTGCGTTTTGAGTGGCTGGTTTTTAATTTTTATCAGTCTTACAAAAAGCCGCTGATGAGTAAGGATATGTTTATGAACCGGCGAGATTTCAGTAGCTTCAATACCATCACCAAAAACAGCTAAAACTTCGGGTTGTTTTAATAATTCTTCAAGGCTTAAAAGCGTATCTGTTTCAACCATAGGTAAATCAAACATATTAGCCCAGATGTCTTTATCGCCCCTTTTGTTCATCAAAATGGTATCGCCGTTGGTTACCAGGAAATAATTAAAAAAGCGCTCACGTACTTTTACAGTTTTTAATTTCACCGGGAGAGCGGCAACAGTGTTGGTGTTAAAGGCCACGCAACCCAGGCGGACAGGGCAAATACCACAGGCCGGATTTTTAGGTTTGCACAGCATGGCACCAAACTCCATCATGGCCTGATTATGCAGTCCCGGCATTTTCTTATTAAGAAAATCGTCGGCAGCTTGTTGAAATGTTTTTTTACCCCCGGTTGAGTTGATAAGCTCATAGATACCCAGGTATCGCGCCAGTACACGATAAACGTTACCGTCGACCACGGCTTTGGCTTCATTAGCTGCAAACGAAGCGATAGCGGCGGCTGTGTATTCGCCAATACCTTTTAGTTTTATCAGTTCATTATAGCTATCCGGGAAACGTCCGTTATGGAGCTCCTGTACCAACCGGGCTGTTTTAAGCATGTTGCGCCCCCTTGAGTAGTAACCCAGTCCCTGCCACAGCTTCAGGATCTCATCTTCATGAGCAGCGGCAAAGCTGCTTACATCAGGATATTTTTCCAGGAAACGATAAAAATATGGCATGCCCTGTTCAACCCGGGTTTGCTGCAATATGATCTCAGATAGCCAGATCACATAAGGATCGGTAGTATTGCGCCAGGGCAGGTTTCGTTTGTTGTTTAAGTACCATTGTACAACTTCGTCGGTAAAATTCATTGTTGTAAAAGTAATTAAGAAACAAGAAGGCAGGAAACAAGAAGGTAAGAATCAGGAATCAAGAGAGGAGGGCAGGAGGCATAGAGGGGGAATCATGAGGCAGGCAATCAAGAACCAACAAGAGGGAGGAGGGTTTGGAGATATGAAATCAAGATTCAGAAACCAGGAGGAAAGCCAGGAGGTCGGGGAGTTGATATTTAAAAATCAGAGATAAATATTGGCAACTAACCTGTGAAATTACAAGCCCTTTACTACCAGTTGGATTGATCGATTTTCACACTTTTTTTCACACTTCTTTACACCGGCAAATTGATGTTTAACCAGTAATTTATAAGCCTCTCATACTCAAAATTGTAACGAAAATGTAGGTTTTACGCCCCTGGCAAAAAAACGGATAAATATTTCGCTGTTAACGGATAAAGCGATACTTTTGCAACCCCAAAACAGTTAAGTATTTATAAAATTAAATTAAGTAAATAAGATATGACTAAGGCAGAAATTATAACTGAAATCTCATCAAAAACAGGTATAGAGAAAGTAGACGTGCAGGAAACTGTTGAGGCGTTTTTCAAAGTTGTTAAAAGCTCAATGGTTGGCGGCGAAAACGTATATGTAAGAGGGTTCGGTAGCTTTGTGGTTAAAAAAAGAGCTAAGAAAACAGCACGTAACATTTCAAAAAATACTGCCATCATTATCCCTGAGCACTTTGTGCCAAGCTTTAAACCGGCCAAAACTTTTGTTGAGAAAGTAAAGTCAGGTAACAAAACCAGCAAAAAATAATTATACGCCATCATGAATAAAAAACAAATAGTCGTTAGTGCAGCCGTAGTTGTTATTATGGGCTATTTGTATTGGTTGCCCGTAAAAGGTTTAGTAAAACCAAAAGACGATAAAAACGGCAAACCGGCCATGGCCGCCTCAGCGGGCGCTGCTAAACCGGCAGCTAATGTTACCGTTGATATGGTGTCGGCCCCTGCCAAAGCAGCTATTGGGGATGCATTGGCGGCTAAGATCAATGACCTTGAAGCCCAGTTAAAAAAAGCATCAGACGCAGATGCACCGGTTTTGCAAGCGCAGCTTGCCAAGCACTGGGATGATGTTAACCAGCCCGCACCTGCAGCGTTTTATTACCAGGCATTAGCCCGTAAAGAAAACAAGGTACAAGACTGGATAAATGCAGGTAACCGTTTTAATGATGCATATAAACTTACACAGGATACTTTATTTCAACCTGCGTTTGTGAATGATGCTGCCGAAGCATTTCAAAATGCTTTGAAATTACAACCCGAAAACCTTGAAGGTAAAACCGGGTTGGGCATAGCTTACGTTAATGGCGCAGCAGGCCCTATGCAGGGTATAGCGCTGTTGCTTGAGGTTGTTAAAAAAGACCCGAAAAATTGGAACGCTAACCTTAACTTAGGTATGTTCGCCATGAAATCGGGTCAGTATGAAAAAGCGGTAAGCAGGTTTAAAACACTGCTTGCGCAAAAGCAGGAACTGGAACCTACTTTCTATTTAGCCGAAAGCTATAAGCAATTAGGCATGAAAAAGGAAGCTATTGACGCTTACCAGAAATGCAAAGAAATGATGCCTGACCCTGTTTTCAGTCAGCGCATTGATGGATATATTAAGGAATTAAATAACTAACACACATTTTAAAATTATTATTATGCCGAGCGGTAAAAAACGTAAAAGACACAAAATGGCTACCCACAAACGTAAAAAACGTTTAAGAAAAAACAGACATAAAAAGAAATAAGCATTTATGTTAAGTCGATAGTTCTTAGTCTTAAGTACAAAGTCTTTTTTTCTGACTTTAAACTTTCGACCAACGACTTAAGACTAAACATTAATGATTTTACCTGCCCCAAACCGGGGTGGGTACTTTTTATTTATTAGTGTTTTTTACCCACTTATTAACACACGGTTTTTACCGTTATAAGAAATGGAGTAGCAATTGATAAAGGAATTAATTATCGATTCATCCCCCAACGGGGCTACCATTGCATTATTACAGGATAAACAACTCGTAGAGCTTCACAAAGAACAGGTAAGCAACAACTATACAGTTGGCGATATTTACCTGGGCCGTATCAAAAAGATCATGCCCAGCCTAAATGCCGCCTTTGTTGACGTTGGCTATGAGAAGGATGCCTTTTTGCATTATCTTGATCTTGGTCCGCAGGTACAAAGCCTGCTTAAACTAACCAAGCAAGTACGTAGCGGGGGATATCAGTCAAAGCTACTGGATGGGTTTAAGCTTGAGGCCGATATCAATAAGGGAGGAAAAATCTCCGAGATATTAACCAAAAATCAGCTTATCCCGGTACAGATAGCTAAAGAACCCATATCAACTAAGGGGCCGCGTTTAAGTTCCGACCTGTCGATAGCAGGGCGGTATGTTGTTTTAGTACCCTTTTCGGAAGCAATTTCTATTTCGAAAAAGATAAAAAGCAATACCGAGCGCACACGTCTTCGTAAAGTAGTTGAAAGCATTAAGCCAAAGCATTTTGGCGTTATCATCCGTACAGTTTCCGAAGGTAAAGGGGTTGATGAGCTGCAGAAAGATTTGCTTGACCTGATCTCGAAATGGGAACAGTTTATTACCAAGCTTCCTTCTGTTGAGCCTTCAAAAAAGGTATTGGGCGAAATAGGGCGCACATCAACTATCCTCAGGGATATTTTGAACCCCGATTTTCAGCACATTTATACCAATGACAATAGTATGTTCGAAGAAATTCGGTCATACATTCATGAAATCTCGCCCGATATGGAGAGTATAGTCCGCATGCACAAGCATAAGGAGCCTATATTTGACCATTTCGGTATCGAAAAGCAGATTAAAGGCGCATTTGGTAAAACAGTTAACCTTGCCGGCGGCGCTTACCTGGTAATTGAGCATACCGAAGCCCTGCACGTCATTGACGTAAACAGCGGTAACCGTACGGCCAGCAAAGAAAACCAGGAAGAGAACGCTTACCAGGTAAACAAAGAAGCAGCTAAAGAAATTGCAAGGCAGTTACGCCTGCGCGATATGGGCGGCATTGTGGTAATCGATTTTATCGACATGCACAAACCGCAAAACCGTAAAGAGCTTTTTGATTTTCTGCGTGCCGAAATGCAGTACGACCGTGCCAAGCACACCATTTTGCCTCCGAGCAAATTTGGTTTAGTGCAGATCACCCGTCAGCGTGTAAGGCCCGAAATGAACATCGTTACCAGCGAGGTTTGCCCTACCTGTAATGGTACAGGGACTATTAGGCCAACCATTTTGCTGATGGATGATATTGAGAACAATTTCAATTATATCCTTACAGAGCAAAACGAAAAAGGAATAACCCTGTGCGTACACCCATATATTGAGGCTTTTATTAAAAAGGGCATCTATAACCGCCAAATGAAGTGGTTTATCAAATATGGCCAATGGATAAAGGTTAAAAGTAACCCATCGTATCAGATCACGGAATTCCATTTCTTCTCATCAAAAGACGAAGAAATCAAACTGTAAAAATTCAGAAGTGCAACTGTTTGAAAATGGCACAAAATTAAAGATCTTTAAAAAGAGCAGGTGTTGGATGAGCACCTGCTCTTTTTGGTTTTTAGAGTGTCTTAAATCCAATTCAAAACAGTGTTACCTGTCGTGGCCGTCGCTGTGTTCGGCATATGCATCAGGTGCAATAGCCTTATGGAAGCAGAGACGACGTCAGCCTTATGTTGGTTTGCATTTGGAATAAATAACAAACCTTGCTATTGCCAGTCTTTAATCATATCTTGCCCATCAATGATCAATTATCACATAACCAAACTCAATTGGTGGCGTCACAGCTTTGTGCAGCCGGTATCATAACGACTATCAGGTATTAGTCCTTTTTTCAGTATCCGTCCGGCAGTATCATTATATAGGTCCGTCTTTTTTATCTGTAACAAAAATTATAATAATGGCTTTTGAACTAAATAACGTTGTGCCCTGGGGCCGCACGTTTACCGAATATCAGCAAATGTTTAACCTCAGCGCCAATGATGTTACCAAAAAGATTGTCAGTATAGGTGATGGTCCGGCAAGTTTTAATGCGGAGATGCACGCAATGGGTAAGCAGGTTACCTCCATCGATCCTTTATATCAATTTTCGACTGATGATATCCGAAAACGGATTGATGAAACCTGTGTAGAAGTGATAGGCCAGGTGAGGGCTAACGCCGATAAGTTTGTTTGGAACAACATTAAAGATGTGGAAGAACTGCAGGAAATAAGAATGACCGCGATGAACCATTTTCTGCGGGATTTTGACCAGGACTGCTTTCGGCAAAGATATATTAAACATGCCATGCCCGCTAAAACCTCTTTTGCGGATAACGCATTTGAGTTGGGCCTAAGCTCTCATTTTTTATTGCTGTATGATAACCTGGGGTTAAAATTTCATACAGAGGCTATACGGGAGATCATGCGCATATGCCCCGAATTGCGGATCTTCCCAATATTAAACCTCAATGCCGGGGCTCCAGTGTTTTTTGACGAATTACTTGAGGTGCTTGGCAGCGATTTTAATATTGATATACAAAAAGTAGATTACGAATTTCAAAAAGGAGGTAATCAAATGTTGGTTATTAAAAGCAAGACATAAGTAAATGTGAAAAATAGCCCGGTTGTGGCTGATGTTTTTTAAAATCAATACATTTATTTTTGAGATATGGAGATAATTGATAAAATAAAAGAGATTTTCGAGCCTAACTTCGAAGTTTTAAAGGTAACGAGATCAGGCCCTGATAGCTTAAACGCTGAAGCCTTTATTACCATTGAGGCAAAGCACGAGGGGAAATCACATAAACGGGTTTTTAGGGAGACTGAACTTATAGCGTTAAACGCGGAAGGTAAGTTAGCTGAAACCATAAGGGCGCTGTGCGCCGTAATGCTAACATCAGAAGAGTAAATACTTGTTTAAGTACCGGTACGTTCCCTCACATAGATAACGTTTACTTAATAATAGTTGTCGTATTGCTTCCGGTTTGGTTCGTGCCGGCAACCCTCCTGGTCGAAGGTGTGCCAGCTGCTTAACTCCGACCAGTTAGGGGCGTACAGTCTTTTCAGGTTGCCTGATGATGTACCAGGTCTGCCAGCTCATCCACATCGGTTTTATGTTTTTTCTTTTTGGGGTGTTTGGCTTCAAGATAATCCTGAACGTGTTCCTGTTGGGAGCCGGCTATTTCATCTGATTTTTTGCCGCGGAAGTAAAACCAGATCCCCGCGCCTGCTGCCAAAACTCCTGTTATGCCGGCTGTGATCCATAATCCGGTATTGTTTTTTTGTGCAAATAGGTTTTTCATAGCTTTTTCTTTATAGCTGAACAAGCTACATTTCATTTAGTTGTAATTAATTAAAAAAGATAATTATTTTCCTGGTGGTTAAAATCATTGAAATGTAGCGTTGTTAATCTGTTACATCTAATAAGAAAAGCTATGTCAAAAAGAGGAGTAAAAGTGGAAAGGAACTCTCTATCAGAGCAACCACATGAATTGAACTACGAAGCACACAAAGAAGGAGCAACCGCAAAAAAGGTGGAAGCGGCAAAAAAATCAGCAGGCTCCAACCAACGAAGTGCAGTTGAAAAGAAATTGAATAAGTAAGGTATTAATAATGCTGGCCGAAGTTCCTCTCTACTTCTCTGGTGTTTAGCGCAGCGTAACTTCGGCCTAAGATAAGGCAAGCATTCTGCTTGTGTGCCCTCTTATATAAAATAGGAATTTGTTTTCTTATACAGTTAAGTTGAAAGTTTTTAAAACCTTCTCAAAACGGATTACCGCCACTTAAAAATCTCTTTATTCGGCCATCTATAAGAGCACTCAAAGGAGACTTAACAAGATGTATCCAATCATTTAATCTATATCCTATCAAAGCCTCATAAACATCGGGGTCATCTTTTCCTTCGTCCAGATACACAAATACAAACTGATCTCCTGTGTTGTAAACGTCTATCACATAAAAAGGCCTCGCAATAACCCTGTTACGCCCGAAAACAGTCATATATTTTCTGGAGCTCTGCTGCATCTGTTCCTGACTATCATTCATTCCATAATCCAGTACATAACAATACCCTCCGGCTAAAAACAATAATTCACGCAAGGCTGCAGGAAATAGTCTGCCACCATTATACTTGTTTTCCAAGGCGATAATTTCTTCAACTGAAATCGGGCTTACAACCTCTTTAACTCCGGTGTACGCTGCTGTTACTGATAGGTTGTCATTCAGTACCTTCATGTATTTTATCTCCATAGCTTACTTTATTATTGATTATTAGATCTTAACTAAAGATGGGTCGAAGTTCAGGGTTTTATTTTTTTAAATCCGTCAAAATACGCTCTAAAAACGGCATCGATTTTATAGGGAAAATCACTTTAAAATAATGTGCTTCATCAATGCCCCAGCTTTTAGTTGCATCAAGAAGTACCTCTATATATGCTTTTAGCTTTTCTTCGGTAAGGATGGGCATAACACGATGCACCAGTACAACTCCTTTCTTTTCTATCCAATGAAAATCACACAGACAATCGTAAACGGCATTCCAGTTAAGCCCAAAATAACCAGGAAATTTAAGTACCGCACTCAGCTCTTTTAACAATTTACCTTCTCCTTCAACTGCAGGAAGATGAGCGATAAATTCGCCTTCATCAAAATATTTATCGGGTTCATTCAAGAAAACAATTTCTATCATAAGCATCTTTTATATGGGTATGGGCCCAAGCCTATCCCCTCTAAAACAGTATAAAAAAATCCCTTACTTTACCATCGTTAACAACCTATTTCATAGCCTATGCTCAAATATTTCCGGTGGTTTATAATATTAGTCTTGTTACTTCCAACGGCTTCTTGTCGCAAAACCGGCAATGCTACAACGGCCTTTTATTACTGGAAAACCAGCTTCAACCTTAATCAACAGCAAACAGCCTTACTAAAGCAAACCGGCAACAATGCCTACATCCGTTTTTTTGATGTAAGCTGGAACGATAAAGAACAACGCTCATATCCAAATGCCGTTGTGCAACTCAATGCGCTCCCGGCAGGCTTTAATATTACTCCGGTTATCTATATCACAAACAAAACTTTTGAAAACACTGCAGATACTGCTGTAACCAATCTTGCCGAACATTGCAATAAGCTAATCAATGAACTGGCCGCGGAAAGGAAGATCAACTATACCAAAGTACAAATTGATTGCGATTGGTCGTTAAGTACACGGTTAAAATATTTCAGCTTTTTGACCGCTTTTAAAAACCTGAACCATAAACAACTGGAAGCAACCATCCGCCTGCACCAGGTTAAATTTAAAGACCGTACAGGTGTGCCTCCTGCCGACCGCGGGGTATTGATGTTTTATAACATGGGCAAGCTCAACGCCGAGCTGCAGCAGCCCAATTCAATATACAATAGCAATGATGCGGATAAGTATATCGCTTACCTGGGCAGCTATCCCCTGAAGCTGGATATTGCCTTGCCTTTATTTTCCTGGGCTATTCATATCAGGGAGGGCCGGGTGATCCAGGTATATGGAAAAATAGGGCGAAGGCAACTTTCCGATCAGGCTCATTTTGAACCAATTGAAGGGCAGGCAAATTACAGGGCCAAAACAAGCTTTTTTCTGGATGGAATTTATATCAAACAAAATGATATTTTTAAACTTGAAGAAACGGACAGCAATACATTGAACGCTGCCGCCCAGCAATTAACACAGCATCTGCCTAAACAAAAACATACAACTATTATCTACTATGAACTGGCCAATATCGACCTTTCAAAATTTAACCAGGAAACCCTTACGCAAATTTCTGCTCGTTTTTAGCCTATGCACGCTGGCCATAGCCGGAGTGATCTGGGCCTGTGCCGACTCGTACGAGGAAGAATATTCCGTTTTCACTCCCGAATATTTTGTCAACAAGCAATACTCCCCATTCTTTTATACCGGCAACGAGGTTTACTATGGCTTGGGCTATACGGATGGGAGCAATACATGGTATAACGATATTATTGTTGACGAATGGTACGATCATTTTAACCATCAATTCAGCAAAACATCACTTCAGTACCTGCTTATTAAAGCCAGTGCCGGCGCTGTTGATTCCATTTCCCGTAAATCAGCCGGCGCGCTCAAAGTATTGCCCGCTAAATACCCCGTTATGAGTACTGGTACTGTATCAGCAAAAATGCTCAAAGCTTTTTATAGCTACCTGAAGCTGGCGAAAATAAGTGAGGCTTATTCGGTAAACGATCAATATTATTCGTGGGATAAGGTAAAGCCCAATCATTCGCCGGTAAAGCTGGCTTCAACGCTGATTGGTGCCTTCGATGCCGAAACAGATCCTTTTATCAAGGAGCGTTTATGGTTTCAAGCCGTTCGTTATTATTACTTCCTGGATAATTCGTCGTCGGCAACAACTGTGAGCTTGTTTAATCAGTTCAAAGATCATTTTCCTAAAAACCTCATTTACTACCGTACAATGGGCTATGTAGCCGGATATTATTACAGGCAAAAAAACTACGCCCTATCAAACTACCTGTACAGCCTTTGTTATGATTACACGTATAAATTAAAGATCCCGAGTTTCTGGAGCTTCCACCCGCAAAATGAAAGTGATTGGAATGCCACACTCAGGCTTGCCAAAACGCCGGAAGAAAAAATAACCCTGTGGCATATGATGGGGGTACAATATGATGCCGCAAGGGCTATAAAAACTATCGCGGCTATCAACCCAAAATCCGAAAAACTGGACCTGCTGCTAAGCCGTCTGATTAATATCAGGGAGGCCACAACAGGAGGCGGTAAACCTGCCGATTCGGTAATAAAATCCGATAACGATGGTAAACGGCTTGTTGAAAACATTGCCCTTAAAAATAATACAGCCAAGCCTTACTATTGGAACCTCGCGGCAGGTTACCTTAACTTTTGGATAGCAATTACACCGCAGCCGGTAAGTTTTATGCTACAGCAAAAAACCAGTTCCCCGCCGGCGATAAAATGATTGTAGCACAGGGCAAGTTGCTCGACCTTATGTTATATATCAAAAACCTTAAAAAAATGGATGCCACTGCAGAGGCAAAATTAACGGAGCCCCTTAACTGGCTTGCCAACCTGCGCGATAGTAAGATTAAGATCAAAGACCTGCGGTTTGATAATGCCATTTCGGTTTGTAACCTTGCCATATCGCGGCTTTATAAAAAGCAAGGCAACCCAATCAGGGAGGTATGCTTTAACAACAATGCACAGGATTTTTATGCGGATAGCACAAGGGTGCAGCACATGATAGATCTGTTAAATAAACCGGATAAAACTGCTTTTGAACAAACGATGTTGCGTTATTATCCTATAACCCTTAACAATTTATATTACCATCGGGCTATCACATTGGTTTATCAGCAAAAGTTACCTGAAGCTATTGCTCAACTCAAAAAAATGAAGCCCGAAGATTTTGTGCTTGCAGGCAACCCCTTTACCGGTAGATTAGTTGACTGCCATGACTGTGATCATGCAGCCCCGCAAAAGCAAAAATATACGCCGCTAAGTTTTCTGCAAACGCTTAACACTTTAAATACAGAAATTAAGCAAGGCAAAAACGTATACAGTAATGCTTATGCCATTGCGAATGCCTATTACAATATCACATACTACGGTAACGCCCGGTTGTTTTACGAATCGGATGCGGTAGCTACCGGGCCAACCGGCCGCTATTATTACGAAGGCGAACAGCGCATGGATGATAAATTGACATCGATGCAAATTGCGATGAAGTACTATCAACTGGCCCGCAAAAATGCCACCACAGATGAACAGCGTGCCCGCTGTACATTTATGCTGAGTAAATGTGCCCTGAATGAAATATACAATGACCCAAACTTTAAAGGTGCCGACAAGTTTGCCGATATAAAAGCCAGTCAGCCTGTTACCGATGCGTATTACAAATATTTCGCACAGTTAAAAGAGAAATACAATAACACGGCTTACTATAAAGAAGCGCTTAAGGAGTGTGGCTATTTCAGGCTCTATGCAGATAAAAAGTAAAGGTAATTGAGTAGTATTCATTAATGTGTTTTGCTAATTAATTTAGTAATAAAATAAATAATCTGCATATTTGCACATCTGTAATCTGCACATCTGAATAAATAATGGCCAAATCCAAGATCGCGTATTTTTGTCAAAGCTGTGGCTTTGAATCGCCTAAATGGCTGGGTAAATGCCCGTCATGCCAGCAATGGAACACTTTTGTTGAGGAGGTGATTGAAAAAGGCAATGCAGCGGTACCTGCCTGGAAACCTGCGTCAACCAGTCAGCAGCGGGCCAATAAACCAGTGGCCGTAACGGAGATCACTTATACCGAAGAGCACCGTGTGCCAACTCCCGATAAAGAGTTTAACCGCGTTTTGGGAGGCGGGATAGTGCCCGGTTCACTGGTATTGATAGGCGGTGAGCCGGGCATAGGCAAATCAACCCTGATGCTGCAACTTGCGCTCAATATGCCAAACCAAAAAGTTTTGTATGTATCGGGCGAGGAAAGTGAAAGGCAGATAAAAATGCGGGCCGAAAGGTTAGCTTCGCCCGAAGGGGGAGTCATAGGCGAAGGCGCTTATATACTGACAGAAACTTCAACCCAAAACATATTTAAACAGATAGAATCATTAGAGCCGGATATGGTGGTGATCGACTCGATCCAAACCCTGCATTCGGCACATATTGAATCAACGCCTGGCAGTGTATCGCAGGTTAGGGAATGTACCGCCGAGCTATTACGTTTCGCCAAAGAGACTTCGACGCCGGTATTTTTAATTGGTCATATTACCAAAGACGGTATGATTGCCGGGCCGAAGATATTGGAGCACATGGTTGATACCGTGCTGCAGTTTGAGGGCGACAGGCACCACGTTTACCGCATATTGCGTACCATCAAAAACCGTTTCGGCTCGGCATCAGAGCTGGGTATTTACGAAATGATGGGTGAAGGATTGAGGGAAGTGTCCAATCCGTCGGAGATCCTGCTTTCGCACCGGGAAGCGCCATTAAGCGGCATCACTATTTCGGCTACCTTAGAAGGTATGCGACCAATGCTGATTGAAACCCAGGCATTGGTTAGTGCGTCGGCCTATGGGACGCCGCAACGTACTGCTACCGGTTTCGATACCAAACGCATGAGCATGTTGTTGGCTGTATTGGAAAAACGCTGCGGTTTCAGGTTGGGTGCAAAAGATGTATTCCTGAATATTACCGGCGGCATCAGGGTTGAAGACCCGGCTATTGACCTTGGTTTGGCGGCGGCCATTATTTCATCGCACGAAGATATGCCCATTCCGTTCAAAACCTGTTTTGCAGGCGAACTGGGACTTTCGGGCGAAATCAGGGCGGTAAACCGCGTAGAGCAACGCATTGCCGAAGCGCAGAAGCTTGGCTTTAACCAGATCTTTATCTCCAAATATAACCTTCCTGCCAGCGGCCAGGATAAAAAGCGCATGGATTTGTCCCGCTACGATATCGACATCAAAATTGTAAGTAGTATCGAAGAGGTTTTTAGCTTGTTGTTTGGATAAGAGGGGGGCTTAAGGCAGAAAGCTCAAAGCGTTTAATTGATTTCATGTTATCTTTTTATAGTGTTGTTAGATAGCAATGATCATAAAACTATTGGCTTTAAGCTTTAAGCATTCCGCTTTTTGCTTTTTCACTCTAAAACTTCAAATTTGTTTTAAGCCAGTTCTGCACCTCTTCCTGGCTGGAGATTTCGGCCGGTAGCTTATCGTGGATCAGTTTTTCCATTTTATTGCCGGTGTTGGCAAAACGATAATCCCATATCATCATTAACTTGTTGATCAGGTATACCATCTCGTTCCCTTCATTTTTATTGAACGCAGTATGATCGGGCCTGCCATTTACACGCGGATCATTCGGGATGTAAATAGTCCATTGGTAATCGGTGTAGTATAGATTTCTCTTTGAAAAAAGGATCATAAGCCGGCGAATTTCTTTAAATGTACATATAATAAAATGAAAGCGACCGGATTAAGCCTTTTTAAATGGGGTGTAGAGGTTCTTTACACTAACGCTTTTTAAACCTGCCACAGTTAATATGTAGAAGTGAACGCAAAAATTCATTTTATCCGCTGCTGATTGCATTACCTATTTAAAGAACGATTTTCTGCATAATAACATTGATATTATTTTTTCGTGATTTAATAGTAATTTCAGCGCAGATAATTTAAGTTGATGAAAAAATTACTACTCTTTACCGCCGCCTCGGTACTTGCGTGCAGTGCTATGGCACAGCAGGAACCACAAAAAGCTATTTACTATTCCATATCATTCCCAAACGCGGCCCATCACGAGGCTGAGATAAGCATGACCATTCCGCAGGCACCATCAGGCGCTTTCAGGGTACGGATGAGCCGCTCATCTGCCGGCCGGTATGCAACCCATGAGTTTGGTAAAAATATTTACAACGTTAAAGCTACCGATGTTGAAGGTAAGGAGCTGCCTTTAACCCAAATTGAAGGCGATGTTTACGAAGTGGGAGAACATCCGGCAGCGGTGAAAGTGAGCTATACACTTTTTGGCAACTGGACCGATGGTACTTATGCTTCTATCGATCCGAGTCATGCCCACTTGAATATGCCCGCCACGTTTATGTGGGTGGTAGGGCAGGATAAACGCCCCCTTACTTTTGAGTTTAACGACATTGATAAATACGGCTGGAAAGTAGCTTCACAACTTAAACATGAAGGCTCAAATGTGTACAGCGCACCCAATCTGCAATATATGATGGATAGCCCTACCGAACTGTCCAATTACAAACTCAGCAGTTGGGAAGTAGTAAATACCGATGGCAAGAAAGAAAAAATAAACCTTACCATGCACTCAGACGATAGCCAGGCGGTGATTGATAACTTCGGCAAGATGATCCAGAAGCTGGTGCTGGAAGAAAAAGCCGTATTTGGCGAACTGCCCACTTATGATTTTGGCGAGTACACTTTTGTGAGCGATGTAAATCCTGCTGTATCAGGTGACGGTATGGAACATCGTAATTCAACCTCCATAACTATCCCGGCACCAAAAGTTGAAGGATTTGAAAACAACCTCATGGGCGTTTACGCACATGAATACTTCCATAGCTGGAATGTAAAACGCATTCGTCCAAAATCATTGGAGCCTTTTAACTTTGAACACGCCAACATGAGCAGCGAACTTTGGTTTGCCGAAGGTTTTACGCAATATTACGGCGAATTATTACTTGCCCGCGCCGGCTTTGTAACGGTTGATGATTATACCAAAACCATTGCCGGTTTGGTAAACCAGATCTTAAACACACCTGCCGCTGCCAAATATTCGGCCGCCCAAATGAGCCGCTATTCGGTTTTTGCAGATGCAGGAGTATCTATCGACCCTAATAATAACGTTAACGATTTTACCAGTTATTACACTTATGGCGGTGCTATTGCGTTGGCACTCGATCTTCGCCTCCGCAGCGATTTTAACATGACGCTTGATGATTATATGCGTGCTGTTTGGCTTAGCAGGGGTAAAGTAATGAAACCGTATACCATTCCTGATCTGCAAACCGATTTAGGTAAAGTAACCAATAACCCTAAGTTTGCGGCCGATTTCTTTAAGCGTTACATCAACGGAACCGACAAAAACAATTACGAAGAACTGTTAGCTAAAGCAGGCCTGGTACTGCGTAAAGTACAGCCGGGCAAAGGCTGGGCTGGTCCGCTGGCGGTTACTCCGGGCCGTGGCCGCGCCGGGCAGGCACGTGCTGCAGATGCCGAAGGTTTGCCAATACTTTCAAGCACGACTATAGGTACCCCGGTTTACAAGGCAGGCATCGATGCGGGTGATGTGATCCTGAAAGTTGATGGAAAAGATATTAAAGATCAGAAAGGGTTTAGTGATGCCATCGCCGATAAAAAGCCGGGCGATAAGATCATGGTAAACTATAAAAACCGGACCGGTGCCCATGAAACTACGATAACGCTTGAGGAAAACCCCAACTTTGAAGTGGTAACCTTTGAAAAGGCAGGTAAACAATTGAGCAAAGAGCAGGAAACTTTCCGTAACAACTGGCTACAGTCAAAAGTCAAATAACTATGAAAAAGATCTCGATAATAACAGCGGCATTGTTAAGCGTTTCGGCTTATGGTTTTGCGCAAGATGTTAATAAACTCATTAGTAAAGATGATGTAGCCCGGATTATCAAAACCCTGTCGGCCGATGATATGCAGGGCAGGGCCACTTTTACGCCGGGCATTGAAAAAGCTGCTCAGTTTATTGAAAGCGAATATAAAAAGGCCGGCCTTAAACCTATGGCAGGTAATACCGGTTACCGTCAAAACTTTACGATGGTACGGTCGACCCCTGTTAGCTTGACTGTAAGCATCAATGGCAAAGCTATAGCTGCCGACAGCGCGTTTGCAAGCAGTACGGATTCGTTTAAATGGGCAAGCGATAAAGATGTACAGGTAGTTACCGTTGGTGCGGATAAAAATTTCAGGACCGAGTACCGGGCAGCTTCACAAAGCGGCAAGAAAACACTTTTGCTGATCGACCCTAAGTTTAAAGATCTGTTTAGCCGGGTTAAGTCGTACCTTGGGGCAGGCAGCACAAATTTTAAAGGCACAGTAAAACAGCCCCTGGTATTTGTATTGGGCAAGTTCGATAACACAGCATCATTTGATGTTAACTGCGATATCAAAAATGAAGAATTGCCGCTGTTTAATGTTGCCGGTATCCTCCCCGGGAAAACCAAACCGAATGAATATGTGGTATTTTCGGGACACTATGACCACTTAGGGATTATCAAACCTGATAAACCCGGGGTAACAGAACAGCATTGCCAATGGCGCGGATGATGACGCTTCGGGCACAACCGCAGTATTGAGCCTGACTAAATACTATAAAAAGCTCAACAATAATGCCCGTACGCTTATTTTCGTAGCCTTTACTGCCGAAGAGATTGGCGAATACGGGTCGCAGTATTTTGCCAAACAAATAGATGCAGATAAGGTAGTTGCTATGTTCAACATCGAAATGATTGGTAAGGCATCTAAATTTGGCACTAACTCGGCATTTATTACCGGGTTTGAAAGATCTGATTTTGGCAAGATCCTGCAGAAGAACCTGAAAGGTACCGCCTTTAAGTTTTACCCGGACCCTTACCCAGATCAGAACCTGTTTTACAGAAGTGATAACGCGTCGCTGGCCGAAGTTGGCGTACCGGCCCACACCATCTCAACCGACCAGATTGATATTGACAAATTATACCATACTGTTGGCGATGAATTTAGTTCGCTGGATGTGAACAATATCACTTCGGCCATCCGCGCGATAGCCCTGAGCTCGCGCACTATAGTTTCGGGCCAGGATACACCAACAAGGGTTCCGAAAAAAACGGAATAAGTGATTAGAGGTTAGTGATTAGAGATTAGTTTGCTCCCTTTACAGAAAAGAATAAAAGAAAATGTCATTGCGAGCGATAGCGTGGCGATCGCACAGCAGCAAAGCCGCCCTGTATAGCATACGATTACTTTTGTTCCTCCTATGACATTTTTGTCTTCCCAATAGTTGCGCTGTTGTCATTGGCGAAAAAAGAACACTTTGACGCAAATCCCCTCCCATGAGGGGATTTTTATTTAATGTAATTTTACCTCATGAACAAAATACTCAAAATAGCAGTCGTAGGCCCCGAATCAACAGGGAAGTCAACTATGTCTGAATATCTGGCGGCGCATTATAATACGATAGCTGTACCGGAGTATTCGCGTGAGTATTGTGCAAACCTTAAGGGCGATTGCACCTGGCAGGATGAGGTGAACATGTTTCACGGCCAGCTGGCGCTCGAAAAGAAACTGCTGCCACAAGCCAACAGAATCCTGATTTGCGATACCACTTTTTTAACGGTAAAGATCTGGAGCGAGGAAATGTTTGGCAGCGCCCCGCAGGAGGTGCTTGACGAATTGCCCCACCATCCATATGATTTTTATTTGCTCTTAGATATTGATCTGCCCTGGCAGGACGATCCTTTACGTAATTTTCCGACCAAACGCGAGTATTTTATGAACGTTTGGCACCGCGAACTCCAGGCGCTCAACGCCCGGTATGTAGTAATATCAGGCCTTGGGCAGGATAGGTATGATAATGCGGTGAAAGTGGTGGATAAATATCTGAACTCTGATTTTTAGGATTAAAAGATGTTGCCGGATGATGTGCAAGTGATGTTTAAAAAACTCATTGCGAGGAACCACCAGGTGAATCCTGAAAAAAAGTGATAACTGTACAATATATTTTAGCGATGTTGTGCGGTGGCCACGTTAGTGATAGGAGCGGATACCAGCCTTGTGACTAATGCCTGTGCAGTATGAGCGCATAGCACGGGCCGCAGGCAACGCCCAATATTTATAGAGTTGATTTTTAAAATATATTTAATAATCAATAGCGTATGAGTGCGTCATTAGGAACGAAGCAATGACAATTCTTGATTATGCTGTTTTATCAAACTATTTTGTCGGGCATTTTTCAGGCGATTTGCTTATCTAAATCCATCTCAACTTAAAACTGTCAAAAAAATTATCAATAATTAAAAAAATATTTTTCACATACGTGCAACGTTGCAAAATGCCTTGCGTCTATTGACCTGAAGCCGGTCGCGAATTTGGAAGCAATATATATTGATAAACATTACAACCTGGTAATTGAGTGCAAACAGGGGAGCAAAAAAGCCTGTTATGAGCTTTACCGTTTGTATTCGAAAGCTATGCTGAACGTGGCCTTTCGGATAGTGGGCGATATTGCCGAAGCAGAAGATGTGCTGCAGGAAGCTTTTGTGGATGCCTTTGCCAAGCTGAAGGATTTTAGGCAGGATACCACATTTGGCCTCTGGCTTAAGCAGATCGTTGTAAACCGGTCGATCAACCTGCTGCGCAAACGAAAGCTGGAACTGGTTGAGCTGGAAGATGGCCATCTTGAAAATATTGCCGATGACGAGAGCTGGGACGATGAAGACCTGCAGTACCAGGTTGCCAGGGTAAAAGAAGGCATGAACCAGTTGCCCGATGGCTATCGCGTGGTGATATCATTATATCTGCTTGAAGGGTATGACCACGAAGAAATAGGTCAAATATTGAATATATCAGAAAACACATCAAGAACCCAGTTTTTGAGAGCTAAAAGAAAGTTAATTGAAATTTTAAACAGGAAAGGACAAGTATCATGAGCAAGCGATTTGAAGATTTCATGCACGACAATAATGAAGAATTTAACGAAATAGAACCATCGGCAGATTTGTGGGGTAAAATTGAGGCACAGCTCAATTTTTGGACCAGGAGCAGGAACAACCAAAAAAGCGGGAAGCAAAGACTTTTTCGCTGGGCTTCGTGCTAAAAGTGGCCGCATCGGTCATCATCATAATGGGCATAGGCTTCGGCATATATATACAAACCCAAAAAGGCACAAAAGGCGTTGACCTTGCCGCTATTAACCCCGAGTACGCACAACAGCAGGTGCGCTATGCATCGCTTGTTGAAACCAAGCTTACCGAACTTAAGTCAGCATCTAAAAATGATCCTCAGCTATACAAGGAGTTCAGCGCCGAGATAGCTAAGATGGATTCCACCTATAAAAAACTAAACAGTGATTTAGCCACCAGCCCTAACCAGGAACGTGTTTTACGTGCAATGATCCGGAACCTGCAAATACAAACCGAGGTGCTAACTCAGCAATTAAATGTAATTGAACAGTTTAACCAGATGAAAAAGGAACAAAACAATGAAACCAAAAATATTTAGTCCGGCCCTGCTTATGCTTATCGGCTTATTAGCCATAAGTACAGCAAACTTTGCACAGGTAAGTCCTGCAGCCCCGCCTGCACCGGTAAAACCCCTATTACCTCCCACGCCGCCGCCTGCTGCCGGGTTGACCGTGGAGAACTGGACTTCGGTAACCGACAGTAAGGAGTATCAGCAAAAAATGAAGGAGCTGAATGCCAAAATGCACGAACTGCAAAAGGAAATGAGCAACCTGCGAATACAGCAGCAAAAGCAAATGCACCTTAAACTGCAAAATATGCTGAAGCTGAACAAACAGCTTGCTTTTAAGTTTAAGGATAGCCTGAAATTTAAAATGAAGTTTAAAGGATTTGACAGCTTGAAGTTTGCCGATAAATTTGAGATGCTTAGTCCTAATATAAACTTCGGCTTTAAAAACTTCGACCAGAACTTTAGCTACAGTTACGATGGTGATGAGCGCTATGAGCAACAGGTGCAGAATGGCGATATAGTTGAAAAAACAAAAAGCTACAGCAAAAGCTATAATGTTGACGGCAACGATGTGATTAACATTGATAATAAATTTGGCAAGATCACGGTAATTACCTGGGCTAAAAGCGAGGTTAAGGTTGATGTACAGATTAAAGTTGGGGCCAATGATGAAGATAAAGCACAAAAACTGCTTGATAATGTAAATATCAGGGATAGCAAAGACGGCTCGGGTGTATCGTTCAAAACTTACATCAATCAAAACGATGATGATAATGGCAGCTGGGGCAACTTGTTTGGTAAGAAAAACTCTGTGCGTAAAATGGAGATCAATTATACCGTTTACATGCCCGCCAAAAATCCGCTTACCATTAACAACAAATATGGCAGTACCGAGTTGCCCGACCTGAGCGGTAAACTCAATATCAATAACTCATATGGCAGCCTTAGCGCCAAATCTTTAAGCAACCCAGCTTGCCAGATCAGGGTTAAATATGGGAGTGCAACTATCGGCAACCTTACCGGCAGCGATTTGGATGTAGCCTATGGCAGCCTTAATCTTGGTGATTGTGATAAACTCAATGCTGATGTAAGTTACGGCTCGGCCAAAATTGGCCGTATTACTACTTCGGGTAATATCAACGTTAAATTCAGCGGGGCGTTAAAGATTGAAGAGGTTGATAAAAATGTGAAAAATCTTTCGGTTAATTCATCATATTCAAGTGTAAAACTGGGAGTGAGCGACGGCCAGAATGCTGATTTTGATATCACTGTGCACTACGGTAGCTTTAACTATAGCGGCCATGATGTTAACATCACCAGTAAAACCCCTGCCGACGGTGAACGTGGCTATAGTCCGACAAAAACCTACAAGGGCCATTTAGGTAAAGGCGGCAGCGATAAAACCATTACCATCAGCACCAGTTATGGTAGCGTAAGCTTTGATTAAAATATATTAGACGTAAAATAAAAAACGGCGTATTGTAACTGATGCGCCTTTTTTTATTGATTAGCCCGTTGTTGCAAATCTCCCGTATCCCTCATAGCTTTGATGCAAACATCTCGTCATGCATCACCAGGATAGTGAAAAACAGATCTTTAATACCCTTTATGATCAATACAAGCACCTGGACTTACCACTCGAGCTGATAAAACATACCGATTTTACGGTTTTTAACCTAAAAGATATTAATCAGCCGATGCCGTTTAGATCGCCCTTGAGCAGGCTTAACTTTTTTGTCTTTGCCTTCATTAAAGATGGGAGTGGTGATTATACTATTGATGAGCAAAATCATAAACTGCAGCCCCGTGCTATTTACTTTACCAATCCGGGCCATTTCCGTTCGTTTAACTGGGAACGTATCGGCGATGTATACCTGTTTACGCTGAGCGAATCGTTTTTGAAGGAAAACGTACACGCCAATATCTTTGATGAGTTTCCTTTTCTGCTGGCCGAAACATTTCCGGCCCGCGTACTTACGCCCGAAGTTTTTGAGGAGTTTGATATTTTATATCACCAGATCCTGAAAGAATACAATTCAGATAGCCCATACCGTTACCGGATCATCGGTAACCTGTTTGTGGTGGTGCTGTTAAAATTCAAAGAATATTTCTGGAAAGATTATAACCCGATATATGAAGGTAACAGAAGCTCGGAAATTGTAAAAAACTTTAAACGCCTGCTCGAAAAACATTATCGCGACCTGAGCAATGGTACGGCCGAACAGGCTTTCAGGGTGCAGGACTACGCCGATGCGCAAAGCCTTCATCCCAACTATCTGAGTAATGTTATCAAAATAAAAACCGGCAAAACCATCAGCACATGGATTGCCGAAAAAACTATAACTGAGGCCAAGGCCCTCTTGCAGAACTCAAAACTCTCCATTAAAGAAATTGCTTATCGCCTGGGTTTTTCTGAAGCTACCCATTTCAGTAATTATTTTAAAAAGCATACTGATTTGTCGCCGGTGCTGTTCAGGAAGGAGCACCATAGGGTATCCTCTTGATAAAGATGTCTATAAAGTAAGCTGGCTTGATAACTTACAAGGCTGCTTGTCCTATGGGGGAGGCATGTAAGGCGTCTCTACTTTAAACCATCTCAAACAAAATTTATAAGCCAATCTTAGATATTCGTATGTAATGCTTTGATATGTGTATCATTCAGGGGCTTTGCTCTTGCCACCTTTGTATTGTCAATCAACGAAAACAAAATAACAAAGGAAACCATGAACACATTAGCATCAAAAGTAGTATTAGTAACCGGCGCCTCAAGAGGTATCGGTGCAGCAGTAGCTCACAAATTAGCAGCCGAAGGCGCTAAAGTAATTATCAACTACGCAGGCGGCAAAGAAGCTGCTGACCAAACCGTAAACTCTGTCAAACAACAAGGCGGCGATGCCATTGCCCTGCAGGCCGACGTTAGCAAGGCCGATGAAGTAGCAGCCATGTTTGATGCAGCGATAGCTCATTACGGCAAAATTGATGTACTGGTAAACAACGCCGGCATCATGATTACCAAATTAATAAAAGACACTACCGACGAGGATTTTACCCGCCAGTTTGATATCAACGTTCGCGGAACATTTAATACCATGCGCGAAGCCGCAACTAAACTGGCCAATGGCGGCAGTATCATCAATTTTTCATCAACCACTACCCGCGTTATGATGCCAACTTATGCTACCTATGTAGCCACCAAAGGCGCCGTGGAGCAATTAACCCGCGTGTTTGCCAAAGAGGTTGGCGCGAGGGGTATCAACGTCAATACAGTATCTCCCGGGCCAACAAATACCGAACTGTTTACCAAAGGCAAACCTCAGGAGCTGATCGACCGCCTGGCGTCATTATCAGCTTTTAACCGTATCGGTGAGCCTGAAGATATTGCCAAAATAGTAACCTTCCTGGCAAGCGACGATGCTAAATGGATCTCTGCGCAAAATATCGGGGCAAATGGTGCAATGGCGTAAGCCCCCTAACCCTCTGAAGGGGGAATGATAGAAGCAAGACGGCAAGAGTCAAGAAGCAAGACAACGAGAGACAGGAATAATAATCAGAATCATTAACGCAATCGGTGAAATCAAACTTCATCGGTGTAATCAAAAAACAATCATGAACTCATTAAATAATAAAGTAGCGGTAATAACCGGCTCGGCCCGTGGTTTAGGTAAAGCAATTGCAGAACGTTATGCAGCATTAGGTGCCGACATCGTGATCAACTATTCGCGCGATAAAGCATCGGCCGATGAAGTGGTCAGCAACATCAAAGCGATGGGGGCGAACGTAATTGCTGTGCAGGCCGATGTAAGTAAAGTAGCTGATATTGAAAGGCTTTTTAAAGAAGCTAAAGAAGCGTTTGGTAAAATAGATATCGTAGTAGCTAACGCCGGTATCGAACTGGTGGAAACCCCGGTAACTGATTTTACCGAAGAACAGTTCGACCGTGTATTTGGCATTAATACAAAAGGCACTTATTTTACTATGCAGCAGGCTGCCAAAAATGTTGAGGATAACGGCCGCATTATTTACATAGCCTCAAGCACAACCTCATTCCCTGTACCCGGAATGGCAGTGTATGGCGGCAGTAAAACTACGCCAAGGTATTTGGTTGATATTCTTTCAAAAGAGATTGGTCACCGTGGTGTAACAGTTAACTCTATCATACCATTTGCTGTTGATCATTCAGGTATCTTTGCCGAAGCTGATAGTTACCCCGCGTTAAGAAAACAATTGCTTGACAGTTGTCCGATGGGCCGCCTGGCCGAAGTTGAAGATGTGGCCAATGTGGCCGAGTTTTTTGCCAGCGATCTTTCCTCATTTGTGAACGGACAACACCTGTTGGTAAACGGCGGCGCAACAAATTAATGGTCAGTTTAGTAACATAGGGTAGCAGCTTATAGTCATAGCTATAAGCTGCTACCTGTATTTAATTCAAAAAGCAGCATTATTTGATTATACATCTACCATGTCATGAAAACGCTTAATCATTATGTCATATACGGCACATTAATTACTTCTGCAGTAAACGCTCAGGCTGCAAAAACACCTGCTGCAACTATCCAAAACATCAATGCCATGAACACCGAAAAGTTAAATAACCCGATAGTAAAACAAGCCATCGACGCCCTGCAAAGCGGAGATAAGCAGGCTTGGTTTAGCTTGTTCACCAATGATGCCCAGCTTTTTGATGATGGTAATAAAATGGATTTTAAAACTTTTTTGAAAAAGCTTTAGGCCATGAACGTTTTACCAGTATCGACAAGGTGGAACAAAACGGCCTGCACCTCTACGGTAAATTTCACAGCGACCAGTGGGGCGATTTTAAAACCTATTTTAAGTTTACGATTGGTGCCGGCAATAAGATCAGTAAATTGGAAATAGGGCAGGCGGGTTAGCCCCACCCAAACCCTCCCCGGAAGGAAGGGCTTTAAAATGAGATAAATAAAAGTCTCCCTCCGGGGAGATTTAGAGGAGGCTTGTTGCTTCGTTCCGCAAGGACTTTTTTATTGATGCTTTTACTTCAATTTTACCTGATCTTTGTATCATGCAACAGCAACTCATAGCCCGGTTACAGCAGTTAAAACCTATCCCGGTTGATGATCAGGAGCTCATACTAAAAGCCTTTGAGCCAACGAAATTTAAAGAAGGGGATACGCTTTTGCAGCTGGGGCATGTAGCAAGACAGCTCTTTTTTATTACCAACGGCATACTGCGTATTATGGCGCGAAATGAGAAGGGAAATGAGGTTACTTATTTCTTTTTAAAGGACAATCAGTTTTGCACCATTCTGTACAGCTTTAATAACAACCTGATCGCTGATGAAAGCATTCAGGCCGCCTGCGATACAGAACTATTGGTTATTAGCAAAAACACCCTGCTGGCTTTATATGAAAAGCTGCCTTATCTCAAAGGAATGATCGATCAGATTTCGCAGCATACGCTTATGGAGAAGATAAAAACGCGAAACACATATCTTGGTTACGATTCATCAGAAAGGTACCGGTTATTTTTGGAGCGACAGCCCGAGGTTGCCAGGAGAGTATCACTTACCGATATCGCGTCGTACCTTGGCGTAACGCCTCAATCGTTGAGCCGCATCCGCAAAAATATTCGGTAATTAGGTTTTTTGTCGTCTGTTTAGATGACTTAGAAGGGAGAGAAATAGACATCAATAAAATCTATATAAATCAAAAACAAAATAGCTACTATGAATACAGTTAAAACAGGATGGATAGGATTAGGAAAAATGGGTGTTCCAATGTCGCAGCAATTGATTAAAGCAGGATATCCGCTCAGTGTTTATAACCGAAGCAAGGATAAGGAAGAGGTGTTTAAGGCACAGGGCATTGGTATAGCTGCTTCGCCCGCCTTATTGTTGAATGCTGCTGATGTTGTTTTTATCATGGTATCAGACGATAATGCGATTAATGATATTTTTCATGGTGATGAAGGTTTACTTGCCGCAAAAGTAAGCGGCAAAATAATCATTAACATGAGCACAGTTTCGCCTGCTATCAGTAAGGAGATAGCAGCGGCATGCAAGGCTCAAGGTAATTATTACCTGGATGCCCCGGTATCAGGCAGTGTCAAACAAGCGGAAGATGCTATGCTGGTTATTATGGTTGGAGGCGAGGCCGGCGCATTTGAGCAAGCTAAAACTATCCTCGAAAAAATGGGTAAACTGGTTATGCTGGTTGGTGGTACCGGTGCAGGTAACGCGGCTAAGCTGGCCATTAATACTTTGCTTGGTATTGTTGCACAAGGCCTTGCTGAAACAATAACGCTGGCACAACAAAATGGCATTGAAGCAGAAGCACTAATTATGCTGATCAGCAATAGTGCTTTAGGCAGTCCCTTTATCAAAATAAAAGGCGATGCCATTGTTAACAATAATTACCAGGCAGCTTTCGCCTTAAAACATATCGCTAAAGATCTGCGCCTGGCTAAAGACCTCGGTTTGGCTACCCCACTTGGCTACACTGCTTATCAAACCTACCAGGCCGCCGAAGCTGCTTTTGGCGAAGAGGATATTATAGCGGTGATAAAGCAGGTGAGTAAAGGGTAAAAAAATACCATAGATATAAATACAAGCTGATGTCATTTCGATGAAGCAAGGGGGATTGTGCGGTCGCGCTGAAGAGAAATCTTATACACCACGTTAGATTAATGTGTTTTGCATAAGGCTTTTTGTTTGAGGTGTCTTGCCTTCGCTGTTTGATGCAAATGAGTGGCAATTGATATTAGTCGATTACATTTGATTTAAAAATTCCCAGCCCGGATTAGTCGACTCGATTAAAGCAATTTTCTTTTCTCGGCGCCATTTTTTAATCTCCTTTTCCCGGGCTATGGCGTGCTCAACGTGGGTGAAATGTTCGTAGTAAACTAAATGGTAACAGTAGTATTTGCCCGCAAAAGATTTATTAGTTCCTTTATTTTCGAGATGTTGCAAAACCCTTACGCTTATATCATTGGTGACTCCGATGTACAATACAGTTTTGCCTGGGTTAGTAGTGATATAGACGTAATATTATGATTCCACATTTTTAAAGGTAGATATTTTGTAACTGGAAGATTGTCATTTCCATAGAGGTATAGTGGGATTTATGAGATGTGCTTAGGGGATTTACAGGGTGTATAAGATTTCTCTTTCGCGCGGTGCTCATATCCCCCCATGCTCTATCGAAATGACAATTTTTTGCTTTTTACTTGTTTAAACTCCCTATTCCAAAACAATTTTCTGATGCTGGTACGGGATCTCAACATGATGAAAGCCGTGCGCTTTAATTTTCGCGGCAAAATGCTGCTGCACTTCGTACTCGCCGTGAACAAGAAATACGGTTTTTACCAATGCGGGGTCCTGGCAGGCCAGGAAATGGAGCAGGTCGTCATAATCGCCGTGGGCGCTCATTGATTTGATGGAGCGGACCTCGGCTTTTACCTCATACATTTCACCAAAAATATGTACCTCATGGTCGCCTTTTAATAACCGGCCGCCCAATGAATTTGGCTCAGCATAGCCTACCATTAAAATAGTGTTCTTTTGATTATTGATATTGTTTTTAATGTGGTGCTTTACCCGCCCGGCCTCGGCCATGCCCGATGAGGAAATGATGACACAAGGTCGCGGATCGTTATTCAGGGCCTTTGATTCCTCTACACTTTCAATAAAGCGCAAGCCCTTAAACCCAAAAGGATTGGCATCGGTTTTTAAAACTTCCTGCACATTTTTATTATAAACCTCGGTGTGGTTCATCAATACTTCGGTTGCTTTTTCCGATAGCGGGCTATCTACATAATAAGGAACATCCGGCAGGATACCTTTCAGTTCCAGGCCGTTTAAGGCGTACAGTAATTCCTGCGTACGGCCAACGCTGAATGCCGGGATAATTACCTTGCCATTTTTAACTTCGCAGGTTTCTTTAATGATCTCCAGCAGCGACTCTTCAATAGGCCCCAGTTCTTTATGCAGGGAATCGCCATAGGTTGATTCCAGTAAAATATAATCAGCCTGCTCAAATGTTTGCGGGTTTTTCAACAGCAGATCGTCATAACGGCCAACATCGCCGCTAAAAGTAATGTGGGTATCCCTGCCGTTTTCTGTAACGGTAATATGCACTGCCGCGCTGCCCAGAATATGCCCGGCATCAGTAAAGTTGAATTTTACGGCAGGGGTAATTTCAAACTCTTCGCCATATTCAACAATTTTGAACAGGCGAAGGGCCTCCATCACATCCTCTTCGGTGTACAAAGGATTAAGCAGCGGCAAGCCTTTGCGGATGCGGTGTTTGTTACTATACTCGGTGTCCTGTACCTGGATCTTTGCCGAATCGAGCAGCAGGATGCGTGTAAGGTCCATCGTGGCCGAGGTGCAATAAATGTTTCCCTCAAATCCTTCGGCAACGAGCCGGGGAATTAAACCGCAATGGTCAATATGCGCGTGCGAAAGGATCATGTGTGTTACACCTTTGGGATTAAAGCCAAAATGTTCGTTCATTTCTTCGGTTTGCTCGCCCAGGCCCTGGAACATGCCGCAGTCTAATAATATGCTGGTACCGTCGTTTAAGCGGAGTAAATGCTTGCTGCCGGTTACGTTACGGGCAGCACCATGGAAGGTTATGTTCATTTATAAAATGGTATGAAGTATCACAACGAATATGATGATTTAAAGTTTAAGAAATTAATAACTAAAAATTTAGTTGCAAATATAAAATACATCTCTTACCTTAGTTTAACCAATTAAACACATTAATACACGAGGTATTAATATTTAAAGTACGCACATGGAAATTAAAGAGTTAACCCGCGCCGAAGAGCAGATTATGCAAGTGCTCTGGCAATTAAAAAAAGGGTATGTTAAAGACGTTATCGAACAGTTACCTGAACCCAAGCCAGCTTACAATACGGTATCGACAATTATCCGGATCCTGGAAACAAAAGGTTTTGTTGGGCATGAAGCGTTTGGTAAAAGTCATGAGTATCACCCGGTAATCAGCAAGGAGCAATACCAGAATTTTGCTGCCGACAAATTACTGAGCGGTTATTTTGACAACTCTGTTAACCGTATGCTTTCATTTTTTGTAAAGAAAGAAAAGATCGACCTGAAAGAGGCCGATGAGATCATGAAACTGATTGAAAAACTAAAAGAAAAGTAATTATGAACTGGTGGCAATATTTATTACTGGTAAACATATACCTGTTGCTGTTTTACGGGTTTTATGTGCTTTTGCTTCGCAAAGAAACCTTTTTCAGCTTAACAGGCTTTACCTGGTAAGTGCCGCTTTACTATCATTTATGATACCCGTTATCCAGGCCGATTGGGTGCAAAATCTATTTATTACCCAGCAGGTAAAGTATACCCTGTACAGTAGCCCGGTATTGGTTTATCACTTTAAACCTATTGAAGAATCGCCTATTAGTATAGGGGAGGTGCTGTTTATTATATATGCAGCGGGTATCGTTTTTTTATCGCTCAGATTGATCTGGCAGTTGTTTAAGCTAAAAAAGGTGATTAGTCAGCCGCAATCACAGGTATCCTATTCCTTTTTCAAAACCGTGAAATTAAATGCCGATGGGGAGGCCAATGAAGCAATTGCCACGCATGAGGATGTACATGCCAAACAATGGCATTCGGCCGATGTGTTGCTGGTTGAACTGGTGATGATCATTAACTGGTTTAACCCGATTGTGTATTTCTATCGTCGGGCGATCAAGCATATTCACGAGTTTATAGCCGACAGGCATGCTGTTGAAGCTGGTACGGATAAGGCCGATTATGCCATGCTGCTTTTAAGCCAAACATTTAATACGCCTTCACACAACTTGGTTAATTCATTTTTTAACAAAAGTTTGTTGAAAGAACGTATTATCATGTTGCAAAAAAATAAATCGCACCGCATAACGCTTATTAAATACGGACTGTCGGCCCCTCTGTTTATTTTGATGATGGTACTGTCATCAGCTACAATTAATAATAGTGATACCATTACGGTCATCAACACTAAGGCCGATAAAGTTTTCTCGACGCCGGCCAGTAAAGTGGCGGAGATTACTATTGATGAGCCTCTTAAACTTGAAAGGCCGGTTATAGCAGCTGATACCTCACCGGTATATACTGCGGTTGCCCGTTTGCCCGAGTTTCCGGGCGGGCTGGGGGCTTTTGGTAAATTTTTATCTACCAATATAAAATACCCTGCAACAGCCCGTGAACAAAAGATCCAGGGAAGGGTGATCATAACCTTTGTTGTTGAAAAGGATGGCACGCTTTCAAATGAAAGGATTGTAAAGGGTATTACGGATGATCTGAATAACGAAGCATTAAGGGTGATAAAACTATCGCCTAACTGGAAGCCCGGTATGCAGGGAAATCGTACGGTAAGGACTCAATATTCAGTGCCTATCAGTTTTACACTTGCTCCCAGCGATGATACTACAAAGACTACTGCACCTGTAACATTCTCAATAGCTTCGGCTCAATCAGGTTCTGATCCGGTATTTACCTCAGTTGAGCAGGTGCCTGAGTTTAAAGGTGGGTTGGAAGCGTTTGGAAAGTTCCTGATGACTAACCTGAGGTATCCCAAAACCGCCCGTGATAATAATGTTCAGGGCAGGGTGATCATAACTTTTGTTGTTGAAAAAGATGGGTCGTTATCAAACATGAAGGTTGTAAGAGGGATAGGCTCAGGTTGCGACGAGGAAGCTTTAAGAGTGCTTAGTATATCGCCGGCCTGGAAACCTGGAATTCAGAATGGCAAGCCGGTGAAAGTACAGTATTCTGTGCCGATAAGCTTTACACTGGCCGATGATAAATCTGCAAAGCCAGGCGAAAATAAAACCGGGGATGTTGTCAATCCGTCGGGCGAAGACAGGCCAATATATGGCGGTTTGGTTGTTGATACCACCAGGCAGCATGTGATAGTTAGTGACAAGTATAGCGGTAAATCAGCGCCTTTAATTATTATAGATGGGATAGCCCTGGCCCAGGGTACATCGTTAAGTAAAATTAATCCGAACGATATCGAACGGATAAGTGTGTTAAAAGATAAAAATACTGTGGCTATTTATGGCGAGAGGGCCGTAAATGGTGTTGTGCTGGTGACTACAAAAACAGCTGCTAAGAAAAAGGCAGCAATGAAAACCATTATAAAGGATAATTAATTTCGGCAAAATATGCGACTTTAACACTAATTTATTATAAAATGCGATGAGGTGACAGTGGAAATTTTTGTAACTGAGATGAACTTATTATATTTGCGCCTAACAACCATTACCTTATCATATGAAGAAATTTTATCCTTTGTCGTTGCTGGTAGCATTATATGCGTTTGCACACACGTCTTGTACCAAAATTGCAGACCAACCTAAACCGGTAACCGACAGTACAAAAACTCTTAGTGAAATTTCATTGCGGGATACGCTTACCATGTATACCGGGCAGGCAGTACAATTGGACGTAAAGGTTCGGCCTATAAATTTTGACACAACGAAGTTGGTTTGGTTGTCATCAGATACCTCAATTATAACTGTTAGCAAACTAGGCCGTATCGAAGCCAAAGGTGAAGGAAATGCAAAAGTTTCGGTGAGCAATGCTGAAAAAACAAAATCAATAAGCTGTATCGTAACCGTTAAAGACAGCCTTAAGGTTGGCCTTATAGCTTATTACCCTTTTGGCGCCAATACATCTGACGTGTCTGGCAACGGTAACAATGGCTCCGGATATAATTTAACACAGGTTGCTGATAGATTTGGGAATGCTAATAGTGCTTACTATTTTAATGGATTTAACAGCTACATCGTTGTCAAAGACAAACAAACACTCAGGCTATCTCATACAGATTTTACAATTACTACCTGGGTGAAGCTTGATGCATATAATAATTCATTTGCTTCACAGATAATAGCTAAAAGATTGCCAGGGTTAGGTAATGGATGGAATCTTTCTATCTCCGGGTATGACTTTGTATCTACCGGGCAGGGTGGTTTGGGATTGGTTACTTTTAACGAAGGAGCCAGTCCTTTAACAGTACTTACCAGTGGAGCTGTTGCTTTGAATAACTGGCATATGGTAACCTCGGTGTATAATTATACTACTCACACCCTATCGCTTTATATTGACGGTGTAAAAGATAGTACATTTGACGGGTTTGCTTCTCCAAATATCACGATAGGCGCAGACGCTTACATTGGTAAAGATAATCCTGATGTACCCTCTCCCGGATACTTCCTGAAAGGCGCTTTGGACGATATGCGTTTGTATGACAGGGTGCTTTCGGACAAAGAAATTAAAAAACTGTATACTGCAATACATTAATTCCGACCATATTAATAAAGTGAAACAGGTTTTTCCTTTTGGAAGAACCTGTTTCACTTTAAAGCCTACTCGTGAAAAACTACAATAAAACTGTTAATTTAGCCGCATGAAATGCTACGACCGATTATACACCTTTGTTAAGATAAAACGCAGGTACAGCGTGGCTGCGCTATCTGTATAATTGTTGCCCAAAAACCCCTTTAATATTATTTATTAACTTTGTACCTGCAAAGCATAGCTTTATATCCTCTGTAATGACTGAAAATCCGAACCGCGAAAACGTTGTGTCTTATTATGATGAGCACGTCAAAAACAAGCTTAATGATTACATAGTAGTGAACCCTCGTATTGAGTTTGGGTGGGAAACTATTAAGCGTTTTACGCCTTCAGCACCGGTCCGCATTTTGGAAGTAGGTTGTGGTATGGGCAATATATGTTCGCGGATGCGTAAATACTGGCCCGATGCCGTTATTACTGGAATTGATATCAGCACAATGTCTATTCAGATTGCTCAAAAGCTTTTTGGTGACAGCAAGCTCAATTTTAAGGAAAGCATCCTTACCCCCGATACCTTTAATGAGCAGTTTGATCTGATTGTTTTTATGGATGTGTATGAACATATAGCTGTTACAGACAGGCCTGCTGTTCATGCCGCACTGGCAAAAATATTACGCAATAAAGGCCGTATTATTTTAACAGTCCCTACACCGGCTAACCTAAAATGGTCATTAGTTAATAAGCCTGAAACCATGCAGCCTGTTGATGAGCATATATCTTTTGAGGTTATTGGTAAATTGGCTGCAGATACCGGTACCGAAGTGATCCTGTATGAACTCAAAAACGTGTGGAACGTAGGCGATTATGCACACATCGTATTGGAAAAAAATGACGATTTCGAAGCCGCGTTCTTTCATCCAAAACCGGTAACCGCGTCACAACGCAGCCGAAGGATCTTTAATAAGGCGGTGTATAAAATGGGCAGTTTCTTCCGCCGGTATTATGTCCGTAAAAAGTTAGGTTGAAATGAGCCAGGCGTATAATTTATGCATCATAAAGCCCAATAAGTCTGCTTTTTCCGAGACCTTTATACAAGCGCATATTGATGGCCTGGCTGGTAATAAAAAAGTTTTATACGGCGGCGCCTTTCCTGTATTTGATCATGAAGGCAAAACCCTGATCCGCTCAAAACTGGGCCTGCTAAGTTATCTCATCCAAAAAAGAATCTTTAAGAGGAAAAATATTAAGGTACGTACCTGTGCCTTGTATAAATATTTAAAAGAGCATAAAATAGATGCTGTATTTGCTGAATATGGCATGGTTGGTGCATCTGTTACTGAAGCCTGTAAATTAGCCGGAGTTCCCCTGATTATTCATTTTCATGGAGCCGATGTTTATCATCGCGATACAGTTGCTGAGTATGCCGAACTTTACCAGGATGCATTTAAGTACGCGAGTGCCTTTATTGCTGTATCGATAGATATGGCTGCTACTTTGAAAGAAATGGGCGCTCCTGCCGATAAAGTGTTTACCGCTTCATGCGGAGTGGATACTGCTGCTTTCCCTTTACTTGATACATCAGCCTCCGCTAAAGATTTTTTATTCGTAGGGCGTTTTGTTGAAAAGAAATCTCCTCAATCCTTAGTTAAGGCCTTTAAAATTTTACAGGAAAAACACCCCGATGCCAGGCTGTGGATGGTTGGGGGCGGACCGCTGTTTGATGAAACCCGGGAGCTGATTGCCGACCTTGGGCTTAATGAGCAGGTTACGCTTACCGGGGTATTAAAGCCTGAAGAAATACGCACGTTAATGAAAACCATGCGGGCATTTGTACAACACTCGGTTACAGCGGCCAATGGCGACAAAGAAGGTACACCGGTTACCGTGCTCGAAGCATCATCATCAGGTTTGCCGGTAATTTCAACCCGCCATTCGGGAATTAAGGAAGCTGTTATTGATGGCGAGACTGGCTTTTTGGTTGATGAATACAATATAACCGGAATGGCCGAAAGAATGAGCACCCTTGCAGAATCGGTTGAATTATCCGTGCAAATGGGTAAAGCGGCGCGGAACCACATGATTAATAATTATGATATTCATATGCGCATCGCTTTGCTTGATCATATTATCCAAAGTAGTATAAGCAACAATAAAATTAAATGAATCTTTTACAAAAGCAGGGATTTTTTAACAGCCTCATATTGTATGCGGGAGTTGCTTTAGGTTTCTTTAACCTTATCATTCTTTTTCAGCGTATCCTTACCACAGAAGAGATCGGTTTTTTTATTTTAATGGGGACCATATCGCTGCTGTATGCACAACTTGCGGGATTAGGTATTGGTAATATCATTCTTAAATATTTCCCTTACTATCGCAGCGACGATAAAAAACATGGCGGTTTCGCATCTTTTGTAACTGTTTGGAGCCTGATAGGTTTTGCGATCTTCACGGTGCTTTTTGTAGTTTTTAAGGATTTTATTATTAGTTACTATAAGAATAAGAATGGAGCTCCGCTACTGATCAGGTATTTCTATTACCTTATTCCGTTGTCATTTTTTACGCTGGTATTTTCTGTTCTGGAAAACCTGGCGCTTACGGTATTTAAAAATGTGCTTTCTTCCTTTTTGCGCGAAGTAGGATTACGTTTGTTCACAACTGCGGGCGTTTTGCTCATAGCCATTAAGCTGGTTGATTACCATGTTTTTTTGATGATATATATAACAGCTAACCTGGTGGCTGTATTGGTGTTGCTTGCTTATATTAGAAAAGGCCGGCACTTTAAGTTTTCGACTGTTGGTGCTCAGCTGCTGAGCGAAAGAAAAACGTTTTTTAGTTATGGCGTTTTTACGGTATTAAGTGGCAGCTCCTTTGTAATGATCCAGAACCTTGATACCCTGATGCTGAGCATGCTTACCAAAGAGTCATTTAGTTATGTAGGTATTTACGGTACGTTTTTCGCCATTGCGGTAGTGATAAGTTTACCGGCAAAGGCATTGAGCCGCACCTCACTGCAGATCATAGCCCAGTCATGGGTTACCAATGATCTGGCAAAGATTGGTAAAATTTATTACAAGACATCAGTAGTACAAATGCTTATCGGCTGCCTGCTTTTCATAGGCTTGGTTATTAACAGGTCGTTTATTATAATGTTGTTACATAAACCTGAGTACGCCAATTATTTCAATGTATTTATTATAGTGGGCGTTGCCTTTCTGGTTGATATGACAGGAGGGTTAAATGGCTATATCATGAATGTATCTAAGTATTACAAGCTCACCACTGTTTTTATTGTTTCGGGGGTGGTTTTTTGTGTACTGTCAAATTTGGTTCTGATACCTATGTTAGGCATGATGGGAGCCGCCTTATCATACCTGATCACCATGTTTGTACTAAACTTTGCTTATTGGTTGTTTGTTAAAATTAAGTTTAACCTGCAGCCTCTTGCAATGGCGCACGTTTATATATTACTGATTTTTACGGTTTGCCTGCTTATCGGGCTTTATCTTCCGTCGTTAAAGAATGTATTCGCAGATATGATTTACAGATCGGTTATCGTGGGCGTGGTTTATGTGTTTTTGGCATATATTTTAAAAATTTCAGAAGATATTAATATAGTATTTGATCGCATCCTGAAAAAGGTATGAGTTAAGTTTTATTAATTGCTATAGTATTCCAGGCCTTTATAAAGTTTTATTGCCATCCGCTCACAATATTATTGCCGTTTATGTTATTTGCCGGGCTGCATTTACCCTTTATGGTTAATTAAATAAAACCGTTAGTGCCGCAGGCCGCCCCCTTCATCAGGCCTTTATTCAATGTGCTTCCTGTAAATTGGGCTATTAATAATTCATGTTTTTTCACATCATGCCGTCAACCGGTACGGGTTTGCCCTCTCCTTTAAAAGGTAAAAATTGTGATAGCTTCAATTGCAGTAAAGCATAGTTTGAAATTTTTTGATAATGTGAACATTATAATTAATTGTACCGTAGAAGAGCTTAGGATACCGTTGTAATATAACGTTATTGATAAACCTGAATTAACAAAAATAATTAATTAACATAACTGATTGGGCTAACTCAACGCGGATTGGCTTGAAATCGTTTCGTTAATGATTAAAATATTTTGAAAATTTAGTAATATGAAAGATAATTATTATCATTATCCGTTAATTTAAACTATGCGCCCTAAACCTGCACCTCTATATAAAATAGTATTATGGGCAATGTTTTGCCTGTCTTTTCTCCCGTTCGCTGGGTTTAGCCGGGCATTTGAAACCCCATTGCCTGTTAACGTGGAGCCGCGGTCTGTTGAACCAAGGTTTACTCCATACCATATTATGGTCGCCCCCCTGCAGGCAATTACCATTTGCTCCGCTGCTGCGGCTGTACTTAACGGCGATATAAAAAACCCTGTGCCCGACAGTTATCTATGGCAAATAAATAACAACGGAAACTGGGTAAATGCACCGTCGGCAAATACTCAAAAAGATTATATCACATCTTCGTTAACAAATACATCTGCTTCAAGTATTGTATACAGCCTGCGCCGCAAGATCTCTACCGCCGGCGTAGTGGATTTTGATTCTTATTATGATGTTACCGTAAGGCCGATAGCAGCAGTCAATAACAATACAATAGTAGCGCCAGCTGTTACCCAATTTTGTTCAACAGGCAATCCGGCGGCTATTACGGGTAGTGTGCCCGTAGGGGGCGACGGAACTTTTTCATATCAATGGCAATCATCCACAGATAACGCAACATTTAATGATATTTCGGGTGCTGTATCAAAAAACTATGCCCCGCCGGTGTTAAACAATGATACTTATTATCGCCGTATGGTTTCTTCCGGGGCATGTACAACTCCGGCGCTTAGTAATGTGGTGCTCATTAAGGTTTCACCACCACCACCTCCTCCATCGCCTGCAGCGTCAACGATAACCATTTGCCAGGGAACCCCGGCTACATTGACGGTTGCCTCGCCGCAGGCCGGGTTAACTTACAACTGGTATGATTCGCCTGCTAAAACTACAATACTTGCCACGGGTACTACCTACAAAACTCCTGTTTTAAACGCAGGCAAAAGTTATTATGTTGAGGCATCTAATAGCACCTGCAGCAGTCCTTTAACAACAATACAGGTAACTGTTTCGCCATTACCGGCGGTACCGCAATTTACGCAAAGCACTATTAGCGTTTGCTCCGGCTCCACAACGACAATTACCATACAAAACGCGCAAAGTGGTGTTGTTTATAACTGGTACGGCGGCGCCACCGAAGCTAACATTTTACATACAGGGACCAGTTATACAATCAGCAACGTAACAGCAGCAACAACCTATTATGTACAGGCTGTCAACGCTGCAGGGTGCGGTTCCTCGGCCCGGGGAACAGTTAGCATAGCTATCATTCCGTTGCCGGTGGTTACAGTAAGCAGTTCGGGAACATCTGTTTGCCCGGGTACCAGTGCTACATTAACCGCTTCAGCATCAGGCGGGGCAGTTATTTCATGGTATGATGCGCCGACCGGCGGAAACCTGCTTGCCCAGGGCAACACCTATGTTACGGCTAACTTAACATCGGCAAAAAATTATTACCTGGAAGCAACCAACAGCACTGGGTGTAACAGCGGCGGAAGAGTCACAGTGCAGGTACAGATGACCAAGCCGCTTGATGCGCCCGTGGTAACTGTTGGCGAAGTTACGTCATCGAGCATAGCTTTTGAGTGGAGCGCGGTAAGCGGCGCTACCAGTTACCTGGTAAGTACCAACAATGGTTTAACCTATACTGCGCCAAGTTCGGGCAGTAATGGTTTAACGCATAAAGTGGGAGGCCTTGGCCTAAACGAGTCTGTTACCATTACAGTGAAGGCTTTGGGAGCATCGTCATGTACGCTTAGCGGGGCATCGGCCGCGGTTACTGCCGCCACCATCGATAATAACAATGTAATATATGTAGCCAACAACTTTACCCCCAATGGCGACGGAAATAACGACATTATTTATGCACATGGAAAAAATATAAAAACACTTTCCTTTTATGTGTATGATCAATGGGGACAATTGGTTTTTACATCAACTGATGTTAACAAAGGATGGGATGGTTATTATAAAGGCTCATTGATGCCTGTAGGGGTATATGTATACTATTTAAAAGCTACAATGAATAACGGGGCGCAATTGAATAAAAAAGGAACAATTACGCTATTAAGATGAAGAAACTACTACTCATTATTACGATAGCGCTGCAGTTTGCAGTTGCAGGAAAGGTGAAGGCGCAGGTTGATCCGCATTTTTCACAATACTACGCTTACCCGCTTTGGCTTAACCCGGCGCTTACGGGCGTTTTTGACGGCGACACACGCTTATCTGCCAACTACAGGGACCAGTGGGCAAACATCAGCAATGGCTACCGCACAGCAGGGGTATCTGCCGATTTTAAACCAACCGATAAAGTGGGCTTAGGCCTTAATATACTTGATCAAAAAGCAGGTACTGCCGGGTATAATTACTTTACAGCTTATGGTTCATTTGGTTATGGCATAACCCTGTCGGGCGATGGTAATCAGCGGCTGCATTTCGGCTTGCAGGCGGGAGTTATCAGCCGTAATTTTGATCCGGGTAAACTCCAGTCTGACAACCAGTACGATCCGAACAGCGGCTTCGACCCTACCTTGCCCAATTTCGAAAATTTTGGCTATTCGTCAAAAACGGTATTTGATGCAGGCGCAGGTATCTATTATTACAATGCAGACCCGATGAATAAAGCCAATTTGTTTGGCGGACTTAGTATTAACCATATCAATGATGTAACAGACCCTTTTGCCGCGGGCGGTATTGCCAGTAAATTGCCTATGCGGTTTACAGCACATGGCGGTGTGCGTATAAAAGCATCTGATTTTTTTGACCTGATCCCAAATGCAGTTTACGTTAAACAAGGTAAAGGCGAGATCAAAGCTTTCGGATTATATTCCGAACTTAAGTTTGCCGATGATAACGGACTGGTACTCGGTGGTATGGTCCGCTTACAGGACGCTGCAATTGCCAATGTTGGTTATCATATACGCAGGATGGTGATTGGTGCCAGTTATGATTTTAATACTTCAGGGCTTCGCGCGGTTACATCAGGCCGCGGCGGTTTTGAACTATCAATAAGCTATATATTTAGTCGCTACACTGATTCCCCGGCCCCAATTTGCCCAAGGATATAATATGAAAAAACTATTACCTTATTTCTTACTATTGTTTTTTCCGTTGGTTTCATTTGGACAGGCGAAAAACTACAGGGCACTGGCCGATACTGCCTTTAACAGGCATGAGTACTATACTGCCGCCTATTATTACAAGCATATTGCCGATGGTACAACCGATGAGCCAAAAAGCAGTTTGCCGCGTTCATCAGCAGTAAAAAAATCAGTTCAAAAAAGGCTGAGACTAATCAATACATTATTTATCGCCTGGCCGAATCATATCGTCTGTATAAAGATTATACTGATGCTACCATATGGTATGCCCAATTGGCTAAGGAAGCACCAGCTGCTCAATATCCGTTAATACCGCTTTGGTACGGCATCTGCCTGCAGGCAAACGGGAAGTATAATGAAGCATTGGTCCAGTTAAAGCATTTTGCAGGCAACGCTCCCGATCCGCAGTATGCCGCTCTCGCTAAAAAAGAAATAATCTCGTGCGAATATGCCTTGAAGCAATTGGAACACCCACGCGCCGTTGATGTATCAGCTTTGGTGTTTTTAAATAAAGACCAGGGAGACTACGCCCTTACCATTAACCTGGGCAGGTATTGGTTTACCTCATCGCGCCTGGTTGATAAGGATAAGTTTTATACCAACAGGGTTTACAGTTCGGCCATCCTTGATTCAACTAAAGCGCTTGCCACAAACTTTAACGCGTTTGATAAAGAAGGACAAATTGAATACGCTACACCTGCGCTTGATGGTACCGGCACCAGGATGTACCTTACCCGCTGGTATAAAAAGAACGGGAAAACAGTATCTGCCATTTATTTTAGTCAACTGGTAAGCAGTGTATGGCAGCAGCCGGTAAGGCTGAATAATACTGTTAATGCTGAAGGCTATAATTCCAAGCACCCTTTTGTTAGCGCTGATGGCCGGCGATTGTTTTTCTCATCAGACAGGCCCGGCGGCGAAGGCGGCGACGATATTTGGGAAAGTAACCTTGATGATGCCGGGCAACCGAAAACTGTAAGTAACCTGGGCGATGCAGTAAACACAGCATATGATGAACAGTCGCCATATTATGACCAGGCGGATAAAGTGTTGTTTTTTAGCTCGAATGGTTTTACCGGTATGGGCGGCTTTGATGTTTACCGCAGCGAAGGAGATTTTGGTCGTTGGTCAGTCCCGGTTAATTTAGGTTACCCGGTTAACTCATCTAAAGACGACTTGTACTATAGCCTTGATCCAACCAATCCAAATAAATTTTACCTGAGTTCGGCACGCGGCTCTGACTGCTGCTTAAGCCTTTTTACCGGGCAGTATAAGTTTTTATATATCAGTGGCCGTGTAATTGATTGCCGCACTAACGGTGGTATGGCAGGGGCAAGGGTAATCCTTAAAGATCCCGATGTGAAAATGGGTTTGGCCGTTAAGGTAACCGATGCCAAAGGCGATTATGTTTTCCAGGTAAAGGAAAAACTGCCCAGGTATAAGCTGGAGATTTCACAAAAGGGGTACTTTACCAAAGTTATTCCTGCACCGATAGTAAAGCCGGGTATTGATACGCTCATTAACCCCGAAATTTGCCTGCAGAATTATAAGATCAATGTTCAGATAACTATTGAGAATATTTATTTTGATTTTGGTAACGCCCATCTCCGGTCCGAATCATTTGATACGCTGGATAAACTGGTTGCCATCATGAACGATAACCCTAAAATTAAGATCGAGCTTGGCTCGCATACCGATGGGATAGGCACTGACGCAGCGAACATGAAGTTGTCGCAGGCCCGGGCCGAGGCTTGTGTTGATTACCTGTTACTGCAAGGCATTAAGTCTGCACGTATTACAGCCCGCGGCTATGGCAAAAGAATGCCCATCGCCCCAAACAAATTACCAAATGGCAAAGATAACCCCGAGGGCAGGCAACTTAACCGTCGTACCACATTTACGGTAAAATCGGCAGAATAAAAACAAATTGTTTTATTTGTTTGCAATCGGAAGGTTATGGTATAATTTTGCCTTGCAAATTAAATGCCCCCGCTTAATGCAAGGCGTTTAAATTGCAATACCTGATCTGCTGAAATCATACCATGCAAAATCTTGCCCCGATAGCTCTTTTTGTTTATAACCGGCCCGACCATACCCGCCGTACCATCAGTTATTTGCAGCAAAATTTGCTGGCCGATGAGTCGCGCCTGCACATTTTTTGCGATGCAGCCAAAACCGATGCCGATAAGCCAAAGGTTGAACAGGTGAGGCAACTGGTAAAAGATGTAAGCGGTTTTAAATCGGTAAAAATTATTTTGCGTAATCATAATCTCGGTCTGGCCGAATCCATCGTCAGCGGGGTAACACAGTTGGTGTATGAATATGGCAAAGTGATTGTTTTTGAAGACGATCTGTTATCTTCGCCATATACCTTGCAGTATTTTAATGACGCATTAACAAAATATGCAAACCAGGAACAGGTAATGCATATCGGCGCCTATATGTACAATCTGCATGACAAGAAACTGCCCGAAACATTCTTTTATCGTGCAGCCACCAGCTGGGGCTGGGCAACCTGGGCCCGCGCCTGGAAAAACTTTGAACCCGATGTTGATAAGCTGATTGCTCAGTTTGATACGCTGAAAATAGCCCGCTTTTCGATAGAAGGCAAAATGAATTTCTGGAAGCAGATAGAGCAGTTTAAGGCCGGTAAAAATAATTCATGGGCCATTCGCTGGTATGCCTCTATTTTTTTGAAAAACGGGTTGACACTGAACCCGTCGCAGTCGCTTATTCAAAATATAGGCCATGATGGTACTGGCGTACACTCCAATAAAGAGGATATGTACCATGTGCAAATGGGACGCAAACAGGTAACGCAATTTCCCGACACCATAGAGGAGAATGAAGAGGCTTATAAGGCGATCAAAAATTTCCTGGCAAACAGAAAGGGTACCTTGTTGCAGCGGATCAGAAGGTTCATGAAGCAGCAGATGGGGCGATAAGCTATTTGGGGCGTTTATAACGAAAAAGTAGAGATGCGCGTGATGCGCCTCTGCGAGGAAATAATCAATTTGAACTTCCCGTTTAAACCGGGAAGCAGAATTTCCCCATTAACACCGCCGGGTTCGTTCCGATCCTGATCGGCTCACCGCATAAGGCTTCATTACCTAATAAAGCAAATAATATAGCTTCTTTGGCATCGGGGTTGATCCCCAGTAAACTGCTATCTTCTATTGTCGCTTGGGGCAATAGTTTTTTTAATTCCCCAATAACAAATGGATTTCGCGCCCCGCCGCCGCTGGTAAAAATTTTAACATGATCCCCTGTGATATTTTCCTTAACAAAACCGGCTATGGATGCCGCGGTGAAGGCGCTTAGGGTACAAATAAGGTCTTCACCACTAATTTGCCCGGTACCTGACCGTTGCTGAGCTTCAGCAATCATGGCAAGGTTGAACAGTTCTGGTCCGGTGGTTTTAGGGGCTTTTTCACCAAAAAATGGATGGGAGAGGAGCGCCGTTAATAGATCATCATTTACCTGCCCTCTGTAAGCTATAGCTGAATCCTCATCAAAAGGCTTATCAAAATATTTTCGGCAGGCAGCATCGATGAGTGTATTGCCGGGGCCAATATCTGTGCAGAGCACGCGGTTAAAATCACCATCGCCGGGAAGCCAGGTTAAATTAGCAATGCCTCCTATGTTTAACAGCACCCGGTTTTGGCTGGTTTTATTGCCCAATAATACATCACCATATAAAGCCAGCGGAGCGCCCTCTCCCCCGGCAGCAATATGCTTTTGTCTGAAATCGCTGATGGTTAATATGCCGGTTTTTACGGCTATATGGTCGCCGTCGCCAATTTGCAGAGTGGCGTTAGAGTAGTTTTTATGCTGATGTAAACGCTGGGGGGCATGGTAAATAGTTTGACCATGACTGGCGATAAAATCAACCTCCTGTGGGTCGACGTTCCATTGACCAAGTGCTTGCAATATCAGTTTGGCGTGATAGCTGCCGATATAAGCGTTAAGTAAAGTTACCTTTTCCAGATCTGCATTACGCTGGGCAAATACCTGCTGAACTTGCAGCTTAAAGTCATCTGGATAGGGGATTGTGATAAATTGTACCAGCTCAAAATGAGTGCTTAAACCATTACCAGTAAATTTGCACAGGGCAATGTCGAGCCCATCCAATGAGGTGCCAGACATTAGGCCGACACCCATTTTTGATGGTTTTTGAGCGATGCTAAACAGGTGCTGCAGGTTATGGTTCAATGCTATCATGGGCTTAAATTACTATTTGTACGGCAACCCGCAAAAGTTGGGGCAATGCATTTAATATTTTAGTGACGATGACTTGTTGTTAAAATAGCTAACGAAATAAGATGATGATATTGGCAAACTATTAGTATTTAATGATAGTTGTCTTATGGCCTGATGCCGGTTAAACGGGGCAGGTGTCATCAGCACCTGATTTTGTCAATAACAGGTGCAAACGTTTGGATGTGTTAATTGCTCGAAAATATCAGTTTAGAGTAACCCGTGACTGTATTTAAATTGTTGATTATTAATGTTTTGTATTTTAAAGGTTTGAAATGTGTTAACCCGTGTTAACCCCATTTAGATGGGTTGACACTACCGCAAAAGTTAAAATAATAACGGCACTATGTAAATATCTGATATATTTGTTTACAACAACTAACCTCATTTTCATTTCCTAAGATTCATGGCACGATTAAATTTATTGGAAGAGACACGTTACGAGAAGTTACCGGTAAGCGTATACAACAACCAGCAGGAAGCCTCGGTAGCGGTAGCGAACCGGATAGCAGATCTGATCCGCGCGAAACAAGCTAAAGGCGAAAAAGCGGTATTAGGGCTTGCCACCGGTGTAACCCCGATAGGGGTTTATGCCGAACTGGTAAGGCAGCACAAAGAAGCAGGCTTGAGCTTTAAGAATGTGATCACTTTCAACCTGGATGAGTACTACCCCATGAAGCCCACAGCAGCACAAAGCTATGTAACCTTCATGTACGAAAACCTTTTCAGCCATATTGATATAGATAAAGCCAATGTGCACATCCCGGATGGTACACTGGATAAAGAAGCCGTAGCAGGCTACTGCCTGGCTTACGAAAAGCAGATAGAAGAACTTGGCGGATTAGACCTTCAGATCCTGGGTATCGGTCGTACAGGTCACATCGGCTTCAACGAGCCGGGTTCTGCACCAAACTCAGGAACCAGGATGGTAACGCTTGACGACCTGACCAGGAGTGATGCTTCAAGGGATTTTGGTGGTAAGGCGAATGTGCCAACCAAAGCCATTACCATGGGGATCGGTACCATCTTCAAAGCCAGGGAAATCATCCTGATGGCCTGGAACAAGAAGAAAGCTCCAATCATTAAGAAAGCGGTAGAAGGAGAGATCTCGGGCGAAGTACCTGCAACCTACCTGCAACTATCACAACATGTAGAGTTTGTACTGGATGCAGATGCTGCATCAGAACTGACCAGGTTTGATACCCCGTGGCTGGTAAAAGATTGCGTGTGGGATAACCAGTTAAAGAAAAAGGCTGTGATCTGGTTAGCCAATGAGGTTAACAAACCGGTACTGAAACTAACGGAAGAAGATTACAATAACCACGGCATGGCGCAACTTGCAGTAGAGCAGGGGCCAGTATACAATATCAACATTGATATCTTTAACCAGATTCAGCATACCATCACCGGCTGGCCGGGTGGCAAACCGAATGCGGATGATTCACAAAGGCCGGAAAGGGCTCTGCCTGCTAAAAAGAGAAGTATCATTTTTTCACCACACCCGGATGATGACGTGATTTCGATGGGCGGTACATTTATCCGTTTGGTAGACCAGGGGCATGATGTACACGTAGCTTACCAAACCTCGGGTAATACCGCGGTATGGGATGATGACGTGCTAAGGTACATGGAGTTTGCTATCGATTTCACAAAGAGCATCGGCGAAGACACCGCTCATCTTCAAAAGTCATATGAAGATATGCGTGCCTTCTTCCCAACCAAACAACCAAACGAAATTGATACCCAGGAAATCAGAAACGTAAAAGGCTTCATCCGGAAAACGGAAGCGATTTCAGGCGCAAGATACGCAGGCTTACAGGATGATCATATCCACTTCATGGCACTACCGTTTTACGAAACCGGTAAAACGAAGAAGAACTCGGTAGGTGAGGACGATATTCAATTAACCATCGACCTGCTTCAAAAAGTAAAACCACAGCAGATCTTCGCGGCAGGTGACTTTGCAGATCCTAACGGTACGCACCTGGTATGCTTCAAGATCATCTTAGCTGCACTGGACAGGTTAAAAGGTAAAGAAGCCTGGGTAGAAGATTGCTGGCTGTGGATGTACCGTGGTGCATGGCATGAGTTTGAAACACATGAGATAGAGATGGCAGTACCATTGTCGCCACAGGAGGTGATCAGGAAGCGAAATGCGATCTTCAAACACCAGTCGCAAAAGGACAGACCTGTATTCCCTGGTGATGATGCAAGGGAGTTCTGGGTAAGGGCAGAAGACCGCACCCGCGACACTGCCCAGCGCTATGACCGCCTTGGCCTTGCTGAATATGAGGCTATGGAGGCGTTTAAACGATATATGTTTTAAGGATTTGGATTGAACCCTATTGTCTGTGGACGCGGACAATGGGGTTAATAATTGGAGGCCTTGTGCGATTCCCTCCCTTGGGAGGGTGTAGGGAGGGGTTTCATCGATTAGCACTGTTTTTAACAAGGTGTATAAACCCCTCCCTGCCAATGCGCATTCCAAACGCACCCCCCTTGGGAGGGAATTTCTTTAATGTAGCCTATGACCTCAACTATAACCGAAAAACCAAAACGCCTTTTTTCTCTTGATGTGTTCCGGGGCATTACCATCGCCATGATGATCCTCGTTAATGATCCCGGTGATTGGGGGCATATCTATGCACCGCTCGAACACTCTAAATGGAACGGTTGTACACCTACCGACCTGGTTTTCCCTTTCTTTTTGTTTATGGTTGGCGTATCGGTTATATATGCCATGGAAAGTAAAAAGGCTACGGTATCGCATAGTAAACTCATCCTGAAGGCGCTGCGCCGTACCGTGATCCTGCTGCTGATCCCCTGGATAACTCAACTAATCTTTCACCCCGATACCGGGCTGGCTCATTTACGTTTGCCAGGTGTGTTGCCGCGCATAGCCCTGGTATATTTCATCAGCACGGTGCTTTATCTCAAGACATCGCAAAAAACACGCGATTGGATTTTTGCCATCGCACTTATCGGTTATTTTATCATCATGGCCTTTATCCCCGTACCGGGTGTAGGCTATGCCAATCTCGAACCCGAAACCAATATGGGAGCCTGGATAGACAGGCTGGTATTTACGCCCGATCACCTCTGGCGCGAATCGCATACCTGGGACCCGGAAGGTTTGCTGGGAACTATTCCCGCCGTTGCCACAGCCCTGTTTGGCATTAGGGTGGGCAGCTGGCTAAAACGTAGGGACCGCGATGACAACATCAAAACTAACTGGATGTTTGTTTACGGAATAATCGCGGTTATAGCAGGCTTGTTCTGGGATTTGTTTTTTCCTATTAACAAAGCCTTGTGGACAAGTTCCTTTGTGCTTTATACCGGAGGCCTGGCAACCATTGGGCTGGCTTTATGCTACTGGCTTATTGACGTACAAGGGTACAAACGCTTTACTTATCCCTTTGTGGTATTTGGTGCAAATGCCATAACAGCTTATGTGCTGTCGGGCTTTATTCCGCATTATATGGGGATGATTAAAATAAACGGCTCATCTATTTATCAAACTTTTTTTGCTCCTTATTTTTCACCTGTAAATGCTTCGCTGATTAGCGCTATATTTACGGTGCTCATTTTATGGGTAGTGATGTGGGTGCTCTACATCAAAAAGATCTTTATCAAAATTTAATATGAACCTAAAACTTAAACTTATCGCATTAACAGGAATCATCCTGTTTTCTTTTTCAAGCTTAAAAGCGCAAACAACCACTCAAACTATTACCCAATCACATTTAAAGGCCGCTGAGCAATTGTTAATTTCTATTGGTATAGATAAACAGTTTGGCGGAATGATGGATAATATCATTAGCTCCACAAGTAGTCAAATGCCTGCAGAGCAGCGTACCAAATTCATTGATGTGATGAAAACCTTTATGAGCAAATACTTTACCTGGGATTTGCTTAAAGATAAGATGGCAGCTATTTATGCTGAAGAATTTACTGAAGATGAGCTTAATCAGATTTCTGTGTTTTATAGCTCACCGATAGGACAAAAAGTAAGCTCAAAATTGCCTGCGTTAATGCAAAGGGGGATGATGGTTGGCCAGAATGCCGTTGCAGAACATAAAGATGAGCTAACACAAATGATGCAGGATGCTTTTGGTTCTTCTAACCAGGCTCCGGCTAATCACGCTCCGGCTAAAAAGCCGGCCTCAAAATCAGCTACAAAACATTAATTTTCATAACAATACTTTGTAACTAAGATTTTCGTTTTGCATCTTAGTACCCTGACTATTTAAACTTTATAATGAACCTGAACAAATACGTTCCGCTGGCCCTATTGGCTTTAACACTTTCGGGCGGAAGTGCTTTTGCACAAGTAAAAAAGAAACCTGTTCCGTCGCCTAAAAATAAACCCGGCACCCAGGCCATTGCTGCCAAGAGCGATATATTACCGGTTGACAAGGATGTGATCATTGGTAAATTACCCAACGGCTTAACTTATTATATCCGTGCCAATGTTGAGCCTAAAAGCAGGGCCGAACTTTACCTGGTTAATAAAGCCGGTTCTGTTTTGGAAAATGACGATCAGCAGGGCCTGGCCCATTTTACCGAGCACATGGCTTTTAACGGTACACGCGATTTTCCAAAAAATCAGATGGTTGACTACCTGCAAAAAGCAGGCGTAAAATTTGGCGCCGATTTAAACGCTTACACTTCGTTTAACGAAACCGTATATCAATTACCTCTGCCAACCGATACCGTCAGTGTGTTTGAAAAAGGCTTTAATATACTGGCTAACTGGGCCGGGTATGTAAGTTTTGATCCTGCCGAAATTGATAAAGAACGCGGCGTTGTTTTGGAAGAAGAGCGCCTTCGTGGCAAAAATGCCCAGGAACGTTTACAACAACAAACATTGCCCGTGCTGCTTAATAACTCAAGGTACGCGTTGCGCTTGCCTATAGGTAAAGAAGACATCCTGAAAAACTTTAAGCCGGAAACCATCAAAGCTTTTTACCAGGATTGGTATCGCCCCGATTTGCAGGCTGTTGTTGCCGTGGGCGATTTTGACCCAAAACGTGTTGAGGCGCTCATTAAACAAAACTTTTCACAGCTTAAAAACCCGGCCGCCGAAAAGCCGAGGACAAAATATTCCGTACCTGCAACACCGGGTACCGCGGTAAAAATTGTTACGGATCCGGAGTATCCATACACTGTTGCACAGATAATTGTAAAACATCCCGGCACAGTTACTAAAACTACCGGCGATTACATGCAGCAGGTAAGGGTGCAGTTGTTTAACCAGATGCTTAATTCGCGCATAAACGAGTTGCTGCAAAAACCTAATCCGCCGTTTTTATATGGCCGTACCAGCTATGGTAATTTTATTGGCGACCAGGATGCTTACACTTCACTGGTTGTCGCCAAGCCCGGCGAACTTGAAAAAGCGGTTAAAGCCGTAGTGGCTGAATCTGAACGCGCCCGCAAATTTGGTTTTACCCTTACCGAGCTGGAACGCGCCAAGCAGGATGCGCTGGTTGGTATTGGTAATGCTTACCGGGAGAGGGATAAAACCCCTTCGGCAAATTTTGTACGTGAATACCAGGCTAACTTTTTAACCGGCGAAGCCATCCCGGGTATCAGCTATGAATACAATTTTTATATAGGCAATATCTATAAAGTAAGCCTGGCCGATATGAATGCTATGGCCGGTAAATTTATCAGCGATCAAAACCGTGTGGTGGTAGTACAGGCCCCGGATAAAGAAAAAGCTAATTTGCCCGACGAAAAAACCTTGCTGAACTGGATTGCCACAGGCGGCCAAAATGTAACTGCCTATATTGATAATGTATCAAGTGACCCGCTGCTGGCCAAAGTTCCTGAAGGTACTAAAGTTGCTAAAGAAGAAACAGATGAGGCCCTTGGTACAACCACGCTTACTTTAGGCAATGGTTTAAAAGTGATCTTAAAACCTACTGAATACCGTAACGATCAGATCCTGATAAACGGTTATGCTTTTGGCGGTACATCACTGGCAAGTGACGATGAATTTACGTCGGCAAACCTGGCCTCGTCTATTATCAGCGGTAGCGGTATAGCGCAGTTTAACCAGGGCATGCTTGATAAAAAACTGGCCGGCAAAAACCTGAGTATTTCGCCGTATATCAGTGAGTTTGCACAGGGTATTTCAGGAAATACCTCACCAGCCGATTTTGAAACAGCCCTTCAGTTGATTTACCTGTACTTTACCCAGCCGCGTAAAGACAAAGACATCTGGGATGCCAACATCGATCAAACCAGGTCGATATTGAGTACCCGCGGGCTTGATCCCGGAAGTGTTTACCAGGATACGGTATCGGCTGTATTAAGTAACTATAATTTCCGTGGTATGGTAACTACCTTACCAAGGTTAAATGCGGCAACACTTGATAAAGCTTACGATTTTTACAAAAAACGGTTTGCCGACGCCAGTGGTTTTACCTTTACACTGGTGGGTAATTTTAACATAGAAACAATTAAGCCATACCTTGAGCATTACCTTGGCGGTTTGCCCTCAACCAACAGCAAGGAAACTTATAAAAACATGAATATTGAACCGCCTGCTGGTTTGATCACCAAAACGGTGAATAAAGGGGTAGGTGAAAAAAGCACAGTACAGTTGGTTTTTAGCGGCGATTATGATTACAATGAAGCTAACAATATACAGGTAGATGCGCTGGAAGAAGTACTGAACATTAAACTGATTGAACGGTTACGTGAGCAGGAAAGCGGTGTATATGCTCCCGGGGTAAGGGCCGGCTACCATAAAATTCCGGGGGGCGTTACACTTTTACCATATCTTTTGGTTGTGCACCCGAAAATGTGGATAAGCTGATCAATGCTACCATGGAGGAGATAGCCAAAATTAAACAGAACGGCGCCTTACCGGCAGATATCCAAAAATTTGTTGCCGAAGAAGCCCGTTCAACGCAGCAGCAGCTAAAGCAAAACGTTTTTTGGGCAGGATATCTTGCCTCTACATCGCAAAACGGCGAAAACCCTGATCAGATCCTGGGGCATGTAAGCAGCCTTGAACAAATAACCCCTCAAAGCACCAAAGATGCCGCCAATAAATACCTGAGCGGTAAAAATTTGATTAAACTGATATTGATGCCCGAAAAGAAATAAGGATAGTCGATATCATAATAAAGAAGGTCTTTCCGTTTCGGGAAGGCCTTCTTTATTTGTAAAGACGCATCACATGCGTCTCCCGCAGGACAGGCGGCTTTACTTAATATCGTGATTTGTATGCCCAGGACGCAATTATATGTTTCTACGTCGAAAAAAATCAATGCATATTCAAATAAGCCACTGCAGTATCATTGGCTTTATGTACTACCACGCCAACGCAACGGCCGCTGCTATCTATTTCAAAAGAAATCCCTTTACCCGGATCGGTGTAAATCTGCACCTTGCCGCCATTGTTGGTATAGGTAGAGGTTAGCTTTAATGCATAGTATTTTTGAACATCCTGTTTGGTTGAACCTACACGTACGCCCTCACCGGTTTTAAACCGCGGCGATGTTATGAGGATCTTTTGTATATGACTTATTGATTCATCCTTACCGCCCATGTTGCGGTGCGAAAAAACTGCGGTACGATAACGGGTAATATCATGTTTGGCAAACCAGACCATCAATGAACTGCCCATGGCCGCGTCGGAGCTATCAGGCTTGCCCAATTGCTTTATCACATTTTGCACATCATCATTTAAAATAATATGCCCGATGCTTTTGCCGGGAGTTATCAGCCAGTCAGAGTGAACGGTGTTGGCCGTATTGGTATCGGATGCCATGGTATGGTGGACGGAGGTATCGTTTTTATTGCCTGAATGCTGGCCTGTGGTATCCCTGGGTACGTGATTGGTATCGGCTAAAGTTGTTTCTTTTTTGAATTGTTGCCGCAGGCCAAAAGGCAGATGGCTATCGAAATGATTATTAAGCTATTTCTGATCGTCATATTACCATAACCAATTTAATAGTTATTTTGTTGGCTCGATTATTTGTGCAATAACCAAACAACAAAAATTTTGTTAACAGGATAATGATAAGCAAAGGCCAACAGGTTATACAGCAATGGTACATGGAAAAAAACTGGGAGCAGTTCCCTTTCCAGGCCGAAATGATGGAGGCATACCTTGGCGGCTATTCAGGCTTGTTGAATGCTCCCACGGGCAGCGGTAAAACCTTTGCTTTGTTCCTGCCTTTTCTGGCAGGGTTCATCAATACACATCCCGATACCTATAAAACAAAACAAAATAATGGTTTGCTGATGCTTTGGATAACGCCATTACGGGCGCTTACCAACGATATCCGCAAAGCCATGCAGGAAGCCTGCGATGAGATCGGCTTACCATGGCGCATAGCTACCCGCACAGGGGATACCCCTGCTGCCGAAAAACAGGCCCTCAAAAAAAGCTGCCCGAAGTACTGCTTACCACGCCCGAAAGCCTTCACCTCATGCTGGCCCAAAAGGAATATCCTAAACTGTTTAGTCAGCTGCAGGTAGTTGTAATTGATGAATGGCACGAGTTGTTGGGTACGAAGAGGGGAGTGCAGGTGGAGCTGGGTTTGTCCAGATTAAAGCACCTCACCCCAACCCTCTCCAAAGGAGAGGGAGCCGAAAAGTTAGATACTGAAGTAAAAGAAAAATATCCCGGCTATCATACAACCGATGCTTTGAGCTGGCAGGCAAATATTGATAATGCAAAGTTTATGCGTCATCAACCTACCGAAGCTGAAAATATTTTGTGGCAATTATTGAGAGGTAAAAGGACGGGATATAAATTCAGTAGGCAACATCTTGTGTTGAATTATATGCCAGATTTTATTTGCCTTGAGAAGAAATTGATTGTTGAGGTTGATGGAGGATATCATAACAGCATAGAGCAACAACATTTAGACGAAGAAAGGACAGCATATTTAAATTCACAGGGATATACGGTGCTGAGATATACTAATGATGAAGTGTTGCAAAGTCCTGAAAAGGTAATTGATTCCATTAAGCAATATTTAGAAAAAGCTCCCTCCCCCTCGGGGAGGGTTGGGGTGCGGTGAAAATCTGGGGCATCTCCGCAACCATTGGCAATCTTGAACAGGCTGCCGAAGTTTTATTAGGAAATGATTTTCCGATGGAACAGGTTAAAATGGTACGCGCTAACCTGGAGAAGAAGCTGGATATCCGGTCTATTATTCCACAGAATATTGAGAATTACTCCTGGGCGGGGCATATCGGGTTAAAGCTGCTGCCCGAGGTGATGGAGATAGTTGCCAAAAGTAAAACAACACTGATATTTACCAATACCCGCTCTCAATCGGAGATCTGGTACCATGCCATTTTGGATAATTACCCCGAGTATGCAGGCATCATGGCTATGCACCATGGCTCATTGGATAACGAGCTGCGCAACTGGGTAGAAGCCGCCCTGCACGCCGAAGCGCTAAAATTGGTGGTGTGCACCTCAAGTTTGGACCTGGGGGTTGATTTTCGCCCTGTAGATACCGTTGTACAGGTTGGCAGTCCCAAAGGTGTTGCCCGTTTTATGCAACGCGCAGGGCGAAGCGGGCACCATCCTGGAGCGACATCTCTGGCTTATTTTGTACCCACGCACTCGCTCGAGTTATTGGAGGGCGCGGCGCTGAAGGAAGCTATTAAGGATAAGATTTTTGAAAGCCGCGATCCGATGCTGCTTACCATGGATGTGCTAATCCAGTACATGGTGACACTGGCCGTGTCTGATGGTTTTTACGCCGATGAACTGTTTAAGGAGGTTAAAACCACCTATGCCTTTGCTGATCTGAGCAGGAACGAATTTGGTCAGCTACTTGATTTTATTACCAGCGGCGGCAAAACGCTTGCCCAGTATGATGAATTTTTAAAAGTTGAGGTCGAAAACGGATTGTATAAAGTAAATAGCCGCAGAGTAGCCATGCGGCACCGGCTTAGTATTGGTACCATTACCAGTGAATTGAGTATCCGTGTTAAATGGTTAAGCGGCGGTAGTCTGGGTACTATTGAAGAGTCGTTTGTATCCAAACTAAGGCCTGGTAATACTTTTTGGTTTGCTGGCCGGAGCTTGGAGTTTGTACGGGTGAAAGAAATGACAGCCTACGTTAAAAAATCCAACTCAACCAAAGGCATCATCCCGAGTTGGAACGGGGGACGCATGCCGTTATCATCGCAACTGGCGGCTGTATTCAGGCTTAAGCTGGATGAGGTGGCGCATGGCATCGAAAAAGATGTTGAAGTTAAAGCTTTGAAGCCGCTTTTTGATTTGCAGCAACAGTTATCGCACCTGCCGCAAAGCCATGAGTTTTTGATCGAGTCATTTAAATCAAAAGAGGGGCACCACTTGCTGTTTTACCCTTTTGAGGGACGATTGGTTCACGAAGGTATGGCATCGCTGCTGGCCTATCGCATCAGTAAAATAAGGCCTGCAAGTTTTTCTATCGCCATGAATGATTACGGCTTTGAATTGCTTACCGACGAAGATATACCTATTGAAGAAGCACTGGAGGATACCGGCTTTTTTTCGATAGATAACCTGATAGATGATATTCAGCACAGTTTAAACGCCAATGAAATGGCCCGCCGCCGTTTCAGGGATATAGCACATATCGGTGGCTTGGTTTTCACGGGTTATCCCGGTCAGCAGGTAAAGAATAAGCATTTGCAGGCATCAACCTCGTTGCTGTTTGAAGTTTTCAGCGAGTATGAGCCGGATAACTTACTGGTACGCCAGGCCTATAACGAGGCTTTAGCCTTTCAATTAGAAGAGTTCAGGCTAAGGGCTGCTTTGCAACGGATCCAAACACAAAATATCATTTTGAAAGTGATTGAGCGACCAACACCTTTCGCCTTTCCGATCATGGTTGACAGTCTTGGCCGGGAAAAACTGACTACCGAGACCATGGAAGAGCGCATAGCCAAAATGGCCCGCAGCTACGGAGCAGAAGGTGTTCCCGAACCTGCAGAGCGGAAAAGCAGAAAGCCGGGGATCACAAGGAAGAAGGGGTTTTAAATAAATGAAAAACAAAAGAGGCCAGCTGTATGCAAAGCAAACGGTGGCCCCTTTTGTTCTATCTTTTACCTTATCAAAATCTCCTGTTCTACGTTTATCTCCTTTAAAAAATATTCATCGTGGGATACAACGATGAGCGTTCCCCGGTAATCGTTAATAGCTGCTGTTAAAATTTCGATGTTTTGAATATCGAGGTTATTGGTGGGCTCATCCAGGATGATCATATCTGGTGCCTGGTTGCTGATGGTTAATGAACAGAGCATCAGCCGCATTTTTTCGCCGCCGCTCAGTGCGCTGCATGGTTTATCCCAATACTCCTTAGTAAACAAAAACCTGTTGAGGCGAATTTTGATGTCGTGTTCTTGCAATACGCCCGAATTATATTCTTCTGCCTGTTCATAAACACTGAGCTTGTTATTGATGAGTGAATAATCCTGGTCGATATAAATGGCTTTAACCGCCGCGCGTTCTATTGTGCCCGATTGTGGTTTCAGTGAGCCCAACAACATCTTTATCAGCGTTGTTTTGCCCGAACCGTTTGCCCCTTTGATCACCAGCCTTTCGCCGCTGGCGATTTGAAAACTTAACGGCGACTTCCAGAGCTGCTGATCTCCGTATCCAAAGTTGAGGTCCTTAGCGGTAATCAGTACCTTCCCTTTATGTAGTGCCGAATTGTCAAAACCCATCTTCATTTTATCAATATCCGGCAACCGTGTACGCAGCCGGCTTAGTTCCTGTGCGATGGCATCAGTTTTTTCGGCATGGACACCCTTCATCTTCGAGGTGCTTTTTTCGGCGCTGTTTTTAAGTGTTTTCATCATGATGGTTGGCACGCCGGCTTTTTCCTGTTTCTTTTTACCGCGGGCATCCAGCTTTTGCTGCCGTTCAATCGATTCCCTTTCTGTGTCCTTAGCCTTGCGGAGCGCTTTTTCCCTGTTTCTTACATCCTGGTTCAGGGCATCGCTCTCCGCCATTTTTTGTTCGGCATAAAAATCGTAGTTTCCGCCGTAAACGGTTATGCCCCGCTTGCTAAGTTCGCAAACCGTATTAAGTAAGTTGAGTAAGGTACGGTCGTGACTAACCACCACCAGCGTATTATTGGTTGATTGGATATAATTATACAACAGCTCCCTGCTTGAATTATCCAAATGGTTGCTCGGCTCATCCAGCAAAACTATTTCGGGGCGATGAATGGCGATGCCTGCTAAAAATACTTTTGTTTTTTGCCCGCCGCTAAGCGTGCCCATTTTTTGCGAAAGATCAATATCCGTAAGCTGCCAATATATAAACGCTTCCTGGCAGCGTTCCTCAATAGCCCAGTCGTCATTGAGCAGGGTCATATTTTCGTCGGTAACATTGCCTTCAAGGATCTGCTTTACGGCATTTAGTTTATCGGCTATTTGCAGGGCTTCGGCAACGCTAAACGCATTGTACTGTCCAAAAATCTGGGGCACATAATATGGCTTTGAAGTAGTTTTTACTACGCCGCTTGCGGGTTGTAAGTTTCCGGCTAATATTTTAAGCAGGGTTGATTTCCCGGTACCGTTGTTGCCTATCAGGGCAATTTTATCGTTTTTATTGACTACGAGATCTATACCGGCAAATAAAAGATCACGGTTAGGGTGTATATAAGTGATATCGTGCAGAATAAGCATAATTTCTTTCTTTAAAGCGTGAATAATTACAGCATGCGTTGTGGTAACGGCGCTGTTTATCTGTCCTGAAAGAAATTATTTATCACATAAAGGGAATGGTTGGTTACCGGGGCAAAAATAATAAAAATGGTGGAAATGTAATGAAAGCGATATTCTTCCTCTTTCTACCATAATACTTTTAAAATAAAAAAGCCTTCAAACTCCAGTTCAAAGGCGTAGCTCTATCCATCTTCCGGCAAAATTACTTGCTGATCTTCTGTACTTTAAAATCTTCAAACTTTACATCAAAGCTTTGTTTACCCGGTGCTGCCGCAACCATGCCAATCATCGCTTTTACATTGGGCGGAAAGTAAGCCAGGCGGAGCATATCATATTTTTCACCATCGAACGAATATTTGATTTCTACGAAATCGCCTTTGCGCAGCAGTTTCAGCCAAACCGATTTGGGGCTGTCATGCCTCGGCACTACAGACCAGTCCGAAACTTCGCGGGTAACTACAGCGCTTACGTTTTGTACGCCGTCAACATATTCAATTCCGGTTTTTATCCAGTTTTTGTTATCTATCCTTACCATTAACCCGGCCTGGTGAAACAGCTCTTTGTAGGCCCCGGTAATTTTTACGCTGGCTTCAAAATCGCCTTCCTGTTCGGTAAAATAAAATGGACCGTTATCCCTGATAAAGCCATAATGTGTTATCCGCCAGTAATCGGTTGCGGGGTCAACGGTCATGTGCAGCGTACTGCCTTCTATTAATGATTTTTGAGGTTTACTGTACCATTGCATACTGTTTAAATTTTGTGCGAAACCAAATTTGCTGAGCAGGGCAAATAAGGTTAAAAAGGTTAGTTTTTTCATAGAGGTAAATTTATGATATATGATAATAAAGAATGAAGATAGTTTTAGGCTATAAATTTTTGTTTGGCCGGCCTTGTCACACCAAGCCTTGCAAGGCCAGAGAAGGGGTATTATTTATTAATTGTTAAAATATACTTAACTTAGTATTAAACAACATAAGCAAAATGTATGTCGAAGAACAAACTGCCGCTCTATGCTATAGTTGAATTATTGATGCGCCTTGCCGGTATCGATCCTCAAATCGGAAATTATAAAAATCATTCAGAACGCGGAGACAACGTTCTTGTAAAAACCACCAACGGCACTATTCAACTTTCAAGGGCCCTTGTTTTATCCCAGTTTCATAGGCCCGAAGACATTGAGAAACGCGAATTGGAATCCCTGGCTTCAAGGTTTAGAAGGAAACTGAGCAGGGCAAACAGGTGAAAGAAAAATCAGCCCCAAATCAAAGTAATAACCACATGGAGTATTTGTAATCTTTCGCAAAAAAACTGAATAGTTGTTTGACTGTGGGCTAATCGTCAATTTTTTAGAACAGCAGGTCTTATAGTTAAAAATTCAGGACATTTGCTTCTTAAAAGATTTGCTTATGAACCTCGGATTAGATCAAAAGGTAGCTGTAGTGCTGGCTGCAAGTAAAGGATTAGGAAAAGCCTCGGCAATGGCTTTATCAGCAGAAGGCGCGAAAGTCATCATCGGTTCCCGGAACGCGGCAGAACTTAACGAGGCCGCAGAAGACATCAGCTCAAAGACGGGCAATGAAGTGTCCTGCTTCCCGGTAGACGTTAGCAATAGCGAGCAATTGACTTCGTTTATAAATGGGGCGGGCAGCATATACGGACGGATAGATATATTGGTTAATAATGCCGGCGGGCCACCGTTCGGGAAGTTTGAGAGCTTTGACGACACACAATGGCAACAGGCTTATGAACAAAACTTGCTGAGTTTTGTTCGTACATCCCGGTTGGTATTACCGTTCATGAAAAAGGCAGGCAGCGGCCGTATTATCAATATCGTTAGCGGTTCGGTCAAGTCTGTATTGACCAACTCGGTGCTGTCTACCGCGATGCGTATGGGCGTAGTTGGTACGGCCAAAATGCTTGCCGACGAGATTAGGCGTTTATGGAATTACCGTCAATAACATTGCGCCGGGCCTTATTTTGACAGATCGGATCAGGCACACACTGCCCCAGGACGTGGACCCCGAAGAGGCAATTAAGGAAAAAGCTAAAAGCATTCCACTCAAACGCATTGGTAAGCCGGAAGAGTTTGCAGCCCTGGTAGCATTCCTTTCATCTGCCCAGGCGGCATACATCAGCGGGACAACCATACAGGTAGACGGAGGTGCCAGCCGTGCTATTTTTTAATTAGGTTCGAACTTTTTGCCTGTATTTCTTTTCCTCTCAGTAATATCGAACCCATGATCTATTTGTATGCAATTGCCGCGCTTGATGGCCCGGTTAATGGAATAATTGAAGTTGATTTAAACCCGGCAATATTTGCCCATCTGTTAAAGTCGGCAAATGTGTAATCAAATCCGGTACCTGTTTCAATAAGCATATTCAAGCTCATCATCATTCCAAAAACATTTTGTTTTCGCTCGCTATCTATTATGTTTTCGATAGCTACAAATGCTCCGTTGGCGGGGAGCGCGTCATAAGCTTTTTCATTAATGATATTTTATTTTCCTCGTCCCAATCATGCAGGATATTTCCCATTACAACAACATCAGCATTGGGTATCGGCATAGTGAAGAAGTTGCCGCTTGCTGTTTTTACCTGGTCGGATAGCCCGAATTGCTGTATAGTTGCGTTTGCGACAGGCTCAACCGGCGGAAGGTCAAAACTGGTGCAACGCATATGGGCATTATGCCTGGCAACCATCAATGAAAGTAGCCCGGCCGAACCGCCTACATCAATCAGTGTTTTATATTGGGTAAAATCAAATTTTTGAGCAAAGGCCATAAAGTTCCCCATTTGAATGCCACTCATTGCATTAATAAACCCTTTCAATTTTTCAGGATCTGAATATATTAAGCCAAAAAAATCCTCGCTTTTTTTATTTCGTTTTGCGGAAGCCCGGTAAGCAATCCTTCGCCCAGGCTACCCCAAAATGTATATAAACGATTATTCATCATTTCAAGGATGCCGCCAATATATGATGGCTTGTTTTTATCTAAAAATGTATCTGTGTCGAGAGAATTAGAATAAATAGCCGTATCCAAAATACCTTCACGCTTTAAAAAACCAAAAATGGTTAACGCATCTAAAAAATCGTAAACATTCCTGTCGGTACATTTAAGCCCTAAAATGTTTTTGATATCGTTGGCTTTCATGGTTTTCTTTTCGGCAAGCCGGGTGAACAATTGAAAACTTACGGCGGTTAAAAGGATTTTTGAGGCCCAAAACCCTGTGCCAATTTTCATAATGTTTTCGGGTGATGGCTGGTTAGGTTGCTGTTCCATTTTTTTAGTAATTATCGGTTTAAAACTGGTGATGCCTTTCGGCGAATTCTACCCGGGCGGGAGAAATTAATTATCTAAAATACAGGTATTTAATTTAAAAAGAAAGGGGGATTGATAATTGTGAAGAATGTATTTATGTTAATTGATTATACCTTTTTCTGTTCGGGCCAAATGGAGGCAAGGCATGATAATTTCTTCGAAATAATGAATTGTGCTATTAGCCGTGCCTTTATTGCTTAAAATGATATCAGTATTTGGAGTACCGCTACGAATGAAGGTACGACTGATTTGAGCAGGGTTTGCGGCAAAAGGGAATAATGCATCGGCGAAAAACCATTCCGCGGCTATTCGTCGACACAATTACCTCATTCATCGTCACATTGACACAAAAAATAGGCGGATTTGTTCCCTCAATAAACAAACTTTTTAAATCATGAAAAAGCTATTTTTATTTACTGCAGCCCTAAGCCTTATGCTCTTTTCCTGTAAAAAGGATAGTACCAATAACGGGAGTACCGCCCACGTGACCGTGAAGATGACCGATGCCCCCGGTGCTTTTGATGCCGTAATCCTGAATATCAAAAGTGTGATCATTGTAACCGACAAGGGTGAACAAACGCTCAATGTGGATGGAGGCGCGGTTGATATCCTGCGTTTCCGTTCGGGCCGTGATACTGTGCTGGCCGATCAGGATATCCCCGCAGGGACTATTCAGCAGGTGCGCCTGGTGTTGAACGACAGCGGTAACCGTGTGATTGTAGCCGGAGTATCATATGACCTGACTACGCCAAGTGGCCAGACCTCCGGCGTGAAGCTGAACGTTCATGATAAGCTTACCGCCGGTATCGCTTACACTATGCGTTTGGACTTCGACGCCGCACAATCCGTTGTACTTACCGGTAACGGCAAGTACATCCTCAAACCAGTGATCCGCGCAATTGCTACTGCCGCTTCGGGTGCACTGACCGGTGTAGTTAGCCCGGCCGCATCCTCACCAAAGGTATATGCTATTACAGGTGCCGACACCATTGGCTCAACTACAGATGCCACCGGTAAATATTATTTTCCTGGCCTCGCAGCAGGCAGTTACCAGGTGAAATTTGTGCCGGTTAGCCCCTATGCCATCAAAACAGTAACTAACATTTCGGTAACAAACGGCACCGTCACTGATATGGGAACGGTGAATATTACCCAGTAACCCTGGTTTACTATTAAAAGGAAACAGCGGAGATTCAGCGGATGGTTAGATGATCTCCGCACCGTTAACCTATATCTTGTAAAAAGCCTTTGATCTTCAGATTAAAGGCTTTTTAGTTGAAATTTGGCCTCAGTGAGGATATTTCTAAGCTCATAGCTTGCAGTGTTTCCTAAATTAGGCTATTTGCTATTTATTTTTTTGATATAGGTGGATTGCAAATCTTCAACATCGGTATAGGCAAACGCGGTTCGATAGCCTCTTCATAGTTCCTGCCATAATTCTATGTCTTTCACTTATCTTTGCGCAAAATTCAATATTACCATACAGTGATCAATGTCAACAACATCTCCGTTTCATTTGGCGGAACCACCTTATTTAGCGACGTAACCTTCTCTATCAATGAGAACGATAAGATAGCCCTGATGGGTAAGAATGGCGCAGGCAAGTCGACCATCCTCAAGATCATCGCCGGTGCGGCCAAACCTACGACCGGCAATGTAACCGGCCCTAAAGACGCGGTAATAGCGTATTTGCCGCAGCACTTGCTTACCCAGGATAACGTTACCGTTTTTGAGGAAACGATGAAAGCTTTTGACGAGGCTAATCAGATGCAGAAAGAGCTGGACGAAGTGAATGAGCAACTTAATATTCGTACCGATTACGACAGTGACGACTACATGAAGCTGATTGAGCGGGTATCGGAGCTGAGCGAAAAATTTTATTCGCAGGAGGAGGTGAATTATGATGCGGAGGTAGAAAAGGTATTGAAGGGTTTAGGTTTTGAACGCAAGGATTTTACCCGCCAAACTTCCGAGTTCTCGGGCGGCTGGCGTATGCGTATCGAGCTGGCCAAAATCCTGTTGAAGAAACCGGATTTGATCTTGCTGGATGAGCCTACCAACCACATGGATATTGAGAGTATACAATGGCTGGAAGATTTCCTGGTAAACTCGGCAAAGGCGGTGATGGTTATCTCCCACGATCGTACATTTGTTGATAACATCACCAACCGTACCATCGAGGTTACCATGGGCAGGATCTACGATTACAAAGCCAAGTACACCCATTACCTCCAGTTGCGTGCTGACCGCCGGGTACATCAATTAAAAGCATACGAAGAACAACAGCGTTTTATAGCCGATAACCAGGAATTTATTGACCGGTTCAGAGGCACGTACTCCAAAACTTTGCAGGTACAATCCCGCGTAAAAATGCTCGAAAAGCTTGAGGTTATTGAGATAGATGAAGTAGATACATCTGCCTTGCGATTGAAATTTCCGCCATCGCCACGTTCCGGTCAGTACCCGGTAATGGTTGAAGACCTGACAAAAACCTATGGCGATCATGTGGTGTTCCAAAAGGCAGCAATGGTGATTGAGCGGGGCGAAAAAGTGGCTTTTGTTGGTAAAAACGGAGAAGGCAAATCGACCATGATTAAAGCTATCATGGGCGAGATTGATTTTGAAGGTTCCTTAAAAGTAGGTCACAACGCCAAGATCGGCTACTTTGCCCAAAACCAAGCAGCTTTGTTAGACGAGAATTTGACCGTGTTTGATACTATCGACCAGATTCCCTTAAGCGATGGCACAGTAAAGATCAAAGATCTTTTGGGTGCATTTATGTTCAGCGGCGATGATACTACCAAAAAGGTTAAGGTACTTTCGGGCGGTGAGAAAACACGTTTAGCAATGATCAAACTGTTGCTGGAACCTGTAAACGTATTGATCCTGGATGAGCCAACCAACCACTTGGATATGAGAACCAAGGATATCATCAAAGATGCCCTAAGAGATTTCGACGGAACGCTTATCCTCGTATCTCACGACAGGGATTTCCTTGACGGGCTGGTGAAAAAGGTATTTGAGTTCGGAAATAAGCGTGTTCGTGAACATTTTGAGGATATTAAAGGATTTTTAGCTTATAAGAAAATGGATAGCTTGAAGCAGATTGAGCAGGGGTAAAAATTAGTGCATTTTTGCTGTAAAAGGAAAGCCTGCAATTATTTGCAGGCTTTCCTTTTACAATATTGTTTTGAGTAGTCGATACGTGAGTTGAATACTTAACGAAAGTTTTAAAAGCAATGTAAGGGAGCTATCATAAATTCCCCGACTCCCAGTTTGACCAATGGTTGTTTGGTTTGTTTTTCGGTTTCCAAAAACCAGGATTTCCAGTTACAAGCACTTTTGCAATCAACTGATAGGTTTCCTGGTTACTTGGCAAAATGTGTTTTTGATAAACACTCTCAAAATGAAACTTATCTATAATCGATATTTCAGGCAGGTCACTTGGCAAATGCGCTTTGATATCGTATTCGGTTGCATTCATAATTAAGGGGTGAGTTTCGCTAAAGTATCGTACTAACCCCTCAAAATTTATTAGGCGCTTCGGGTTATCGAAGGCCCTTGGCTTAATCCCAAAATGAGTATATTTTTTTCAATGTGTTCAATCTTAACCTTATGACCTCTCACAATAACATAGTTAGCGTTTGGATCAACTAACTCGAACTGTTCCATTTCCGACCCGCTTTTGTTTTGTATTCGCTCGTATTCTTCTCCAATAATTAATATTATACGACTTGCATTGGTAATATAATTCCGTTCAGGGTACTTATCTATAGGATAATTAATGCAGTTTCCTATATAGTCCAATTCGATCTCGGCATCACCACCACGGTTTGCGTAACCGTTTTTTTCAAAAACAATTGCCCAACGACTTGCATCCGCATAAAGATGGATACGATTACCCGCTGTAGCAAAATAGCCATGTTCAAGGTCAAAAAAGAAATTGTATTTAATATCATCTTTCTTCCCAGCCGGGTAATATTCGCTCGGAATACCTTTAAAGGCAAGATCCAACTGAGTAAGTATTTCTTTTTCGGTGAAGCTTGTTTTAAAAAAAGTATTAGTGACGCCTGAAAACAATAAAGCAAGTGTCAATAAGCCAATGATAAGAATCGGTTTCATGAAACTAAAGTTAATTTATTCAGTAAGAATTACGAAAGCTTTTGAATTTTCATCTAAAGCTTCTCATATTATTTTTTCTCGCTTTCGGTGTTATCACCGAACTACTTTAACGTTCCAATAACGACAAAAGCCTTGAGACTTCCGTCTAAAGGCTTTTGTCTTAGGATGTGGTCCCGACGAGAACGATTTTGCTCTTAATAATCAGTTGTTTATAGTGAAATGTTGTTTTTTTGACTACTTATCTGCCAGCCGCTGTTCGAGCAAGGCGTTATACTTAACTAAAATGTCCGTGTATTTTTCCAGTACATCTTCATACTTCCTTCTATAGTCGAGTTCATCATTATTCGTTTCTGACTGCGTTTTATAGGGTACATACGGATCGTGAACAACGTTCTTTAGCGCTGCTAATTCGGGTACTTCGCTATGAAAATCGTACTTCAATGCCTTGGCGTATTCTGCCATCTTTTCTAAAGGCAATTGCTCTTCCTGGAAATGTCTATAAATTGTCTTAACCGTCCATGGTAGTTTTTGGGACAGTAAGGTGACATTCACCCTTTCTTTTCGGATGTATTTTTCAAGTACAGCACCTCTGTTTACCATAGCATTACAAAGTAACTTCATAAGGTGTGACATTTTTTTCCGAAATAATTTGCAAATGTCCCATATATGTCATATTATTGGGACATAATTAGGACATTATATGTTTTTAATCAATACCGATTTATAAGTATGCTCGATCAAACCACACTTTCAGAGTTAAAAACCAAAATGCCGAGAGGCTATTTAAAGCTGGTTGCGTCCAAATACGAGGCAGTAAATGGATCGCCCGTTAGTCGCAAAACAGTAGATAGATTTTTCAGAGGTGAAACCTCTAATCCTGCCATACACCAGGCTGTATTGGGAGTTATCGACGATCAGGCAAGCTTAATGGAGCAAACCATGGAGGTTATTAAAACTACAGAAGCTTAAGCCATGGCCAACCAAACCACCCTATCACAAATTAAACAGCCAGTTTACCAACGGGTAACCGCAGGGTTATTCGGTAACGAAGTAGAGATATTTTATTACGGCACCGAAGTATATGCCATTTACCAGGGGCAGAGGCTTGCATTTAACGCATGGCCGCAGCACTTATTTGATTGCCTTGCTGCCGATCTGATCAAGCACCCGCTGGCTATGGATGCGCTCGACAGAATTGAATGTTACAGAGCTTAGGGATCGCGTTTGGATTTATGCCCGCTGCCGTTTCGGAAGTTTTGACGGAAAGCCGGATATCAGTGCCGACGGCAAAGTACACCACACCGAATATTACGATTGCGGCCTACGCGGCGAATGCAGCTTTGAAGGGCGGATCTGTTCGCATATGAAAGTTGAGCAGGGATACCTTACCCCCGTGAGATAGATATCATGCGCCTTGCTGCCGAAGATTTCATGAATAAGGAAATCGCCCACCAACTGAACATTTCAGTAAAAACGGTGCCTGTACACAAGCGCAATATGATCAGGAAAATAGGGGGACGGCGCAACGGTGATATTATCAGGTTCGCTGTTGAGCACAACATTACCCATAACAAACAAGCCTAAATAACAAGTCCCCGCCGTGGAGGGCAGGGACTATAAATAAAATGCTAATTAACCGATCAACGCTTTTGCCTTTTACGCTAAACGTTATAACTCAAAGGAAACTAAAATTTTCCTATATAGCTATAAAGTGCAGCAAATTGTATCAAAAGCGTGAAAAATTTTTCACACGTTATGATTTACGCTAAAGCTAATTACACTCAGGATAACCATGTATCAATGGTTATCTGCTATCCCGACAGCCAGGATAACAAAACAGTTACCGTAGCTAATGAAAGTGAGGGCAGGCGCATTGTTTACTTCCACAACAGGCAATACTTCAAATTACAGCTAACCGAATGGTTAGGGCAGCGGATAAACGCCCTGAACCATGCCGAGGTTGTTGATGAAGACCGGATAACCCTTGCCGAAACACTGATTGAGTGTATAAACAAACACAGCAACGCTTTGCATCCGCAATGCCGAAAGATCATCGAAAAAACACCGCTGCTTTTAAAGCTTGCCCCCTCAGCGCAAAGCCGGCATTACGACAAATACCGATCAGACATTTTACCAATTATACAATTCTGCCACGACCTGCAAGGCATCCCATTTCAGGCATAGGCATCAAAATATAGGGGCTGTTCTTTATGCGGTTAGGAAGACGAGCTTAACTGTTTTGGAAAACCGGTACCCCGCCGGCATTTAAAACAACTATGATGGCGGCCGTGCAGGTGGGATGTGTAGTTGGATGGCCTGGGCGATGGCAGGAGGCCAGGAGAAGTGAGGTTGATAAAGCGCCCCGGTGTAATGGGCCGGGGCAAAAAAGTCATCAGGGTGGCGAAATGGTAAACGTAGCAGTTAGCTGTGGGTGACAAAGATATAGCGCGGTATCTCACCATTGCGGGTTCGACTCCCGCCCCTGAAACAAAGGCAAGGCTTGAAAGGCAGTTACTAAGCCGTAAGGCGATAGCACCCAAGTAGACACCTGCCTAATTGTGATAAGGTTTAGGTTAGGCCCCCGAAATGCGAGATCGAGGGGGCTTTTTTAAAAAGCAAATCAATTATGGAGTACAGAACTAACTATATAAAAGACATCGAGCAGGGCGAGGTGCTGGCCAATTTAGGACAGATACAGAATATCACTGAATACGCTAATTGCTGGATAGTAACGGTAAAAACACAGGATGATTTAATCATGGCCATGAAGTACCCAAAATCAAAAATCCTCATCACTGTACACGAATAGCGAGTAATCAAATGAAAAAACACTTTTTAGTTAAAGCTTACAAAATGGCAGCAGGCGACCGTTTCGGAATGGGGAATACCACCGCTAACGGTTTCTACACCTTTTACTGCTGTACCCTGGCTGATCTGTTTAAAACTATCCGCATTATAACCCCTCAAGGTTACCGGGTACCCAAAGCAGCTACGCTAAGCAAGCGACTAAGAAACGGAGCTGTGATTGAAGGCCGCAACCTTTTGCGCAATAAAACAATGGAGGTGAAGGAAATTAAGGAGCCCGTTGCAGTAACGCAAGTAGTAACATGGACAAACAGGAATAACCTAACCCACGACCTGAAGCTCACTGAAGCTGAATTTTAACCCGCAACTAATCAATTAAACTATATGGGCACTATAACAACCGAAAAAGCCGAGATATTGAATAATGATCCGGCATTCCTGCAATGGCTGCACGAACTAACCGTAGTGGGCTACAGCCGTGACATTGTCATCCCGGCCGATCATTCCGATGTGATCCAGTACATCTATTTAACTACCGAAAGCATTGATCATGCCCTTGATATGTATCAAAAATTCAGGATCAGGTGGGATGTTTTAACCAATGGAGGCACTGAGCCGTGCCGCGATAGGAGCTAATTCAACTAAATAATATATGAATAATACTTACAACCTAAGCCAGTCCGAGCGGGTATATCTCGGGCGTGTCGGCACCACAAAAACAATCACCCTGCCATCCCGCGCAACTGAATCATCACGCCCGGCAAGGCGTAAAACCGAAAAACCTAAAGCAGATCTGCAAAATCTGATGGACACGGATGTAAACTTTAAAAAGTGGATCGTTGGGTTTACACAGGCCGGCATCGATAGCCGTATCGTTATCAAATTTGATAAGTCGGACGTGATCGAATATATCTATTTGAGCGAATCTGCCACAATGGATAAGGCGTTGGAGCTTTATCAGCAGCTCACCGCAAAACGTGTAGATGGCAATCCTAAAAACGCCGGCCGCAAGCGCCTGGATGATGCTGTACGCGAAGAGCGGGAAGAGAAGCGAAAAGGCGTTATTGTCAACCATCGCAAGCAACTGGACGAAAGCCGTCGCGAAAGAAAACAAGCCAAAAGGCAGCATGAGGCGCAGGTAGCCGAAAAGCATAAGCAAATTTTAACCGACCGCGAAAGACTTCAATCATTGCAAAACAAAGCGGCAACAGATAACGGCGCTGCAACGGAAGAAAAACTTCCCGATGGCTGCACTATAGTGGCCGGCATGTTCGCCCAGCGGGGCAAAACAGCCATCCGCATTAATGCCAAAACCATCATTTACGTGAAAAACGGGCACAGCATACTGCATGCCATCGAAAAACACCTGCTACACCAAAAACTACAATTAGCCATTTAAAAACCTAATGATATGATCCTGACAATTATCCTGGTTGCGGGCGTCAATGTGGCGATGATCCTGATTAAAGCCGCCGACGATCACAAACAAAAGCAACGCGCCAAACAAGCTCACGAACGCTATAAAGCCCAATGCCATGCCAAAACAAGTACTTAAAACTATCGGCCGGCCCAGCTTCAGCACCTCGTTTATGTGGGTGCTGGGCTTCGGTTACAAAAGCTATCTCCTTAACCAGGGTGGTAATAACGTGGTAAGGATCACGCAAACGATACTGCCGCTTTGCGTGATTGAACGAGTGCAACTATATCAAAAACAATAACCTTATGATCTCACAAGACACTATCGACAAAGTGCGGGAGGTTGACCTGCTAACGGTGATATCCAAATACGCCGCCGTTAAAAAAAGGGCGCTAATCATTTCGGCCCCTGCCCTTTTCACAATGAAAAGTCGGCCAGCTTTTCTTTCAGCCCGGTAAAAAACATGTATAAATGTTTTGGTTGCGGCGCGGGCGGTAATAACCCGGTTGCCTTTATCATGGCTAAGGAAAACATGGATTTCCCGACTGCTGTAAAATATTTGGCCGACTGGTTTAACATCACCGTTGAAGAAACCAGGACGGACGAGCCCGATGAAGTGCGCAGCAAGCGCGCCGATCAGCTCGAACTAATGAAGTACGCGGCCGAAAAATACCGCAAAAACCTGTTCAACATGATCAGGATGCAAACGGCCGAACAGCCGATGGAAGCAGGATCACCGGTAACCGAGCTGCTGTTAAACCGCCGTTTAACTACCGAAACCATCATCCAGTTTCAAATCGGATACGCACCAAAAGAGCGGTTTTTAGCACCAAACATCAAAGAGCGCGGCTTGCTGATCCCCGCCGAAGAAATAGGCCTGGTTAAAGTGGGCGATAACGGTAGTTACGACATCCAGCGCGAACGGATCATTTTCCCGATCCAAAACGAGCGGGGCGAAATAGTAGGCATAGGGGGCCGTAAAATGGAAGATGGTAAAAAGGATAACCCTAAATACATCAACAGCCCCGAAAGCCTGATATACAATAAAAGCAAGGTGCTTTACGGACTTTTCCAGGCAGGACCTCACATCCGCAAAATGAAGTTTGCTTGTGTGGTTGAGGGCTACTATGATGTAACCGGCTTCCATCAGGCAGGTATGCCCAATACCGTAGCGCCTTGCGGCACCTCATTTACCGAAGAGCAGGCCAAAATCTTAAAGAAATACACTAACCATGTGGTATTGATACGCGATAGCGATGATGCCGGCAACAAAGCCAATATGCGCGATGTAGACATGCTGCTGAAACAGGGCTTTAAAGTTGATATCTGCCTGCTCCCTACCGGGGAAGATCCTGACAGTTTCGCCCGCAATATGCAGCCAGGGGAAACCGAGCCCGAACCGCAGGAAGATGAACAGGAAGAAATGGAGGTAGCGGCATGACAAGAGCAGATTTTGAAGCCGGTAAACCTTTTGAAATTAATGAATTGTACGAGTTTAAAAAGGTGGAGAGTAGACTTTTAAAAAGCGGATACTCATTCGCTCAGATTTTGGAGATTGACAATGAAGGTTTTGAAATCTCAACTTTTCCATTCAAACAAATACGAATTAACTTTTCTGACTGCACCCTAATTGAACCCAAATAATGAGCCAACAACTTCCAGGCATTACGGAGGATTATTTTTTATCCGGCCAGCCATTTTACTATCAAAATACACCGGCATTTATATACCGCTTTTCAGCCGATGACAACAATGCCAAACGCGGCATCCTTATTTCTGATCAGCGGAGCAAGCCGCAGCACGTTAACGCCATCCATGATAAAGGCTTTACCATGCTCGTAATCAATAAGCCCATGAATGTGCGCTTTAGCGACTGCCATACACCGGTAAACAGGATGAAAAAGAACGACCTGCTTAACGAGAAAACATTCATTTACCGGGGCACATTTACCCACTTAACGGACAAGCAGCTTCAGTTCGATAGGGCTAAGAACCTGATCATCGAGGCTAAAGAAAATCAGCTGTTAACGATCCAAACTATCCAGGATGAAAAATTTGCCGTGATCGTGCGCGGCTTTGGCGTCATCCCGATTTACTATCACGAATGCGAGTTAATCGCGGAAACTTCTAAATAACATGGGCCAAAAACTAACTATTGAATTTAACCCAGGTGACGAGATTGGCGGTAACCAACAGCTTTCATTTTGATAACGGGATAAAGGTTGTGCATGCAATTCAAGCATTGCAATATTTAAATAAACACCTCAATGAAAAATTGATTGAGTACGGAAAGAGCAAAGGATATGACAATAATAAGCCAACCTCTGAAATAGCCTCTTTTATCGAGAACCTTAATGTTGAGGAACTTTTCTAATGTCTACACCCCTACTAAACTATATAAACCTGAATAAACAGGACGCGGTTGTTTTCAAAGCCAAAACCCTGTACGCCGCTGCCGGCGAAGATATCCATCTGCAAACGGAGGCCGTTAGCAGCATAAAGCTGATGCTTGCCTCTATTGATGATGATATCCTGGCCGATTTTTACATCAAACGTATTTCGCAGGAGATCGGTACCGCTAAAAACGCCCTGGCAAAAGGTGTTAAATCGGTACAGGATACCGAGCGGCGGAAGCACGAAGAACAGCACGTAGCTGAGGGCAAACAGGCTTTCCCCGCCTGGGTAAATAAAGACCGGGCTAATACCATCGGTTTCGACTGGAAGGTTGATACCGTAAACCCCGACTATACCGGCATCTATTTCCGCGAAAATAATAACTACATGAGGCGGCTTACCAATTTTACTATAAAGCCGATTTTGCAGGTGATCAGTCATAAAGATGACGGCCGGCGTAGGCTAACCGAGATCAGTAACGGCTATACCAAACAGGTTTTTGAGCTGCCCAGCTCGGCATTTACCAGTACGGTAAAGTTTGAAACGATGTTGATGGATTTCGGGGTATACTTCTGTGAAGAGGGTTTTACCCAAAGCCACCTAAACCGTATCAAGTCTTTTTTCCTGGGCCAGTATTCCCGCGGTTATGAGCTCACTACTTTGGGATGGCAGGACGAGGGCTTTTTCGCCTTTAGTAACGCGCTTTTTAAGGATGGTGTGAAATATTACAACGAATACGGCATAGCCGAGGTTGACGGCACCAAATACCTGAGCATGGGCTCGAGCAATATACTCGAGGGGCTTCGCGCCGGTACCGACAGGTATAAAAACGACCGGCATTTAAAGTACATCACATCGCCCGTCGGGTTTAAAGATTGGTGTGCCCTGATGCTGAAGGTTTATGGCAAACGTGCTATGATGGGTATTGCCTGGGCTTTATTGGCTCCTAACCGCGATATCGTGCTGTCACGCTCAAAATATTGCCCGCTGCCATATTGCTACGGATCGGCCGGATCGGGTAAATCAAAATTTGTTGAATCGATCATAGCGGTTTTCCTGCATGATCTTTCGCTCATCAACCTTAACCAGGTATCCATATTCGCGTTTTGGGCATCGGTAAGCCGTTTTAAAAACGTACCGATGGGTTATAACGAGTTTGACCCGCAGGCAATACCTGAGCCAATTACCAAAGCTTTTAAGGGTATGGCCGAAAACGAGGGCAGGCAAAAGGGATCAGGCAAAGGCAATGATACCGAAACCCAGGAAGTAAACTGCCTGCCTATGCTGTTGGGCCAATATGCCGCTACTATAGATGACGGATCGATTATGAGCCGTACGCTTGCTGAGCGTTTTGTAGAAAACAACGATTATACCGATGAAGAGCGCGATAATTTCGACAAGCTGAAAGCTTACGAAAAGGCCGGAATTACAGGGCTGTCAACGGTGATCATCGAAGAGCGCCCGATGATCGAGGATAACTACCTGTCGACCTTTAAGGACGTAATGAGCAAACTGAATGCTGATTTCAAGGAAGAGGGCTATACACCTAAAACGCGTGTGGTAGAAAATTACACCGTGGTTTTAACGCTCATGAAGCTTTACCAGGGCGCTATTGACCTTCCTTTTACCTATGATGATTTTTATGCCTACTGCAAAGATCAGATTCGCAACCTGAACACCGTTATTGCCGAAAGCAACACCCTCGGCGAGTTTTGGAAAGTGGTTGAATCGTTATCTGACCGGGTTGACGGGCTTTGCCTTGAGCCGGGATGGGATTATAAAATTGAGACTGTAACGGAGTTGAAAGGCGTGTTAGCCGAAGGTGCTTCCAAAAAGGTGATCAGTTTTGATAAGCCCACCCGGCTTTTGTTTATGCGCTTTACCAATGTTTACCCGGCCTACGCTAAAGAAAAACGCAATGTTACCGGTAAGGTAGCTATTAATGAAAGCACCGTTAAAGCGTACCTAACCGAGCAAAAACACTTTATAGGCACATCTGCCGGCAGCATATTCAAAAGCAAAAAAACAGGGCTTAAAAAGAACACCAGTAGCATGGTGTTTAACTATGAAACCCTGCTGTTAAATGACATCAACCTGATGGAAAGCGTCGGCGATGATGACCGCGTCCTGGTAACTATCGACGGCCACGTTGAACGTGATGCCTTCATACAGCACCTGTTAAATACCGAAAAAGTGGTTTTCATGCTGACTAAGGACGAAAGCTATCAGCGGGATAATGTGAGGGTCGAAAAGATCACTAAAACCAAATGTTTTTGGACTGATCTTTCACAGGCCAATAATCTGAAGCTGGGCGACGAGATCAGGGTAACCGGCTTGCTGAGTATCCAGGGCGAAAAGCAATGGCGCAACCTCGAGGTACAAAGCATTGAAGTTATCAGGCAGGTACCCCGCGAAGCAACCCCGGCCGCGCCCGCCAATCCATACGCGCCGCCATCACCGGTAAACACCCAATTATCATTTGATCGCATCGATCCGCCGGGTGATGACGATAATCAAACCGACCTTTTTTAACCTTCTAAATAATCAATAATGTACGACGAAAAGCAAGTAAAAACCCTCATCAAAAAATACAGGCAGTACCGCAACTATCAAACAAAGCTCGAAGAGCTGCGCGGCAAAGGCGAACGCGCACCGGGTAAACAAAATATCAAGCCAATGAAAGCGCTCCTGGCCAACATCAACGGTGTACGTAAAGAAATGGACGCCCTGGTAAATGATATGCAGCCGCTTAATATAAAGCCTAAAAAGGCGCTTGTGAAAGGCGATCCGACCGGATTGGTAAACTAAATAGTAACAATTTAAACCGAAAATAATGGCTAAGAAAATGTATGAAATTGAGTACGGTCCTACCTGGTGGGAATGTACCGTAGTGGTTGACCACACCCCGGAAGTTGATAACGCTATCAGGGAGATGGTTGAATTTTGGGGCGGATGGGAAAACCTTTTGAAGGAAAACAAGGGCGATTACACCAAAACCTTTTTAAAAGGGCTTGCCCGCGACATCAACTATATCCAGGCCGAATATGACTATAACCTTACCGGGGTTATCCAGGAATATGCCGAAGGCCGCGAAGGATGGTGCAAAATGGATGGCAGCGCCGGTATTGAGATCACGGCCATTGATGATTTTGATTTTTCTTACGATCAGTATGTCGTTTCAGATGGCCTGCCGGTAGATGATGAGGAGGAACCATCAAATGCCAATTAAAAAATTTAAGGTAACCGCTACCCGAACCGATGTATATGAGATTGAGCTCGACGATGAAAAGTTTAACGACGAGATGGCGGGAGGCATTTAGGCAAGTATTTTTCGACCTCGAGGACCTACCGGCCATTGCCGAAAATTTGGCCTTCCATCAGCTTCGCTTTGGTTCTCATCATCGGTTTATAGAGGGATACGGCCCGGTATTAAGAAATGGAGAACTTCCATTTTCGAGAGCAGATTTCGACGCAGAGGGCAAATTGTTGCCTGAAGATAAAAGGGAACAGGCAGCTGAAGGAATTAATGTCATTATCAAGTCTGAAGATGATGATTATGAGTTTGACGTCGAAGAAATAACCAACTAACAATGCCCTGCAATTACAACGATTACCCGCCCAATTGGAAACAGATCCGGCATCGCATTTTGGTGCGGGCGGGTGATTGTTGCGAAGAATGCGGGATAGTAAACCATACGCGCCGCCGGTCAGATAAACCTAACAGACATGGCATTTATCAATTCAGTTACGTGGTGCTTACTATAGCCCACCTCGACCATGATAAAGAAAACTGGGAGGTAACCGATGACCGGCTAAAAGCGCTCTGCCAGCGCTGCCATTTAAAGTATGATTTGCCCAGGCATATAGCCAACAGAAAATACGGCCGCAATCACAACGGCCGGCATCAATACAAACTTTTATAAACTAACTTTTATGAGGAAAGAACGACCTATTCTATTCAGCACCCCAATGGTGCAGGCCTTGTTAGCCGGCCGCAAAACCATGACCCGGCGGGTTATAGATGAACCGTGGCTAATCACTTTTTTAGATAATATTGAAAATTACTACAGCAAGCCTGAGTTACCTAATACGCTCAAACGGATAGTTACCGATAAAAAAAGGACGGTAGTTTTGAAGTGCCTTGCAAGAACGGCCAAATAGGTGAGCTTATTTGGGTTCGTGAAGAGCATAATATTACTTTGAACGGTAACTATGTTCAGTGCATATTTAAAGACCTCGGGTATATAATGCTTCCTTTTAGTGAAATATCTGAAAAGACATTAAGCAACATAAAGAAGAGGAAGACATTAGGTCATTGGCAAAGGGCACGCTTTTTACCAAAGGAATTTTCGCGCATTTGGCTTGAAATTACTGATATCAGAATTGACCGATTAAATGATATCACTGAAGCAGATGCAATTGCCGAAGGAGTTGAAATAGTAAGTCACGACGGCCTTTACAAACATTATTATGACAAAAATTTCGAGTTTGAAAGTTCGGTTGAATCATTTACCACATTGTGGGTATCGATTAATGGCCTATCATCCTGGGAAAAGAACCCTTGGGTATGGGTAATAAGCTTCAAAGCTTTATCAACTAATGGCAAGCCAGAAAACGTCGAAAATAGTTAAAATGGCAAGGATAAAGGTTGACGCCTACACCAGCTATTTCGGCGGGAAATCCGGTTCGGGTACTTACCAAAGTATCATAAACCGGATTCCCCGCACGAGGTATTCTTTAGCCTGTGCCTGGGCAATTGCGGCATCACACGGCATATCAAACCGGCAAAGCTTAATTTTCTTAACGATATCGACCCGCAGGTAATAGCATCGTGGCAAAATGCGGTACGTGATCATGATCATTACCATTTGCTTAATATGGATGCCGAAGACGTGCTCCGGTACCTCATCGCACATAAATACGATACTGCAGCCACGTTTATTTACATCGATCTGCCTTATTTGTTCAGCACCCGGAAAGGGCAGCGCCCGGTTTACCGCTTTGAGGCTGATGAATTTAAGCACATAGCGGTGATCAAAGCTACCAGGGCCTTGAAACACGCCCGGGTAATGTTTAGCCATTATCCTAATGATCTGTACGATGAAATGCTGGCAGGGTGGCAAACCTTCAACTTTATGAGTACCACCCGTAAAGGCCAGGTTTTGGAGCGGATCTATTACAACTACGAGCTTACCGATCAGCTGCATGATTACAGCTACATAGGCGAAGACTTCAGGGAGCGGGAAGCTTTGAGCCGGGTAAAGAAAAACTTTATCCGAAAACTAAAGCGCCTCGATCCGCAATTACGCAACGCCATATTGCAAGATCTTACATCGCAAAAAAATGCGCTATTGGCCAACATCGGAAAAAAGTGCGATGATGCATTGAACGGGTATTCCGTCGATTTTATATACGTTGATGAAGCCCGTCACCTGGTTTCATCGCAAAATAAGGAGGTGTGATATCACAACAATTAATTATGAAAAAGCGATACATAATATTTTTCAGAGAGGACTGCGTAAAGCTGCATGAAATAGTAGATAACTACGGCAATATAATATTCCTGCCGTTTGCTGAATTTGTTTTTAGCCGATAGATATGCATAATCAGGGCTTACTATTCAATGTGCCGGAAAAACTCATTTTCAAGGCCAATAAAAAGAAACCGGCCGAGTTGGAGATCAACCGTATAAACCGGAAGGTAGCCCGGCGGCGCTACTACCTGCATAAACAGTTACCTGATGACTTTACAGTATTTGCGGCCGGGCGTCGGATCAAATGCGAATACCAAAGCTTTATGGACATACCCGTCGGCCCGCGCTGGTATGTAAGCGAACTAATCAAAATGGGCTACGAAATACAGTTTAAACTTAATTTTTAATTATATGAGCGAAACAAACAAAAGGGCTTTTACAACAATCATCCCAGGACACCACTATAAGGTACCTGTTTACAAAGTAGCACCCAACACCGGTATCCAGGCAACCGGCGAAATGTGTAATATCATATTTGTAAGGGGCAGTAAAGTGATCCACGAAAACCGGGAGCCCGCACTGGAAGGCACACTGCATGAACACCTGATCACGGTAATGATTGAAGACCTAAAGCTAAAACACGCCGAATTTCCGTCGAAAGAAACTGCCTGCGCTATCACCAACCTTGAACAGGCCCGCCAATGGATGGAAGAGCGCGAAAAGGCCCGCGCTGCCCAGGGTGTTTTAGGCACCTATCAACCGCATAAATCTTAATTTTTAATAACTAATAACTAAAAACAAATGACAACTACAACACACGGAGCATCATTGCTGAGAGAAATTGAAAACATCGCTAATGTATTTTTAGAGGATATGACCTACAGCGACCAAAAAGAACAGCAACTGCGCGATTTAGGCTTTACCCAAAGCACCTACATTGAAGAAGCTCAAGACTATCGCCAATTTCATGACCTGGCTATCGATTATAATCAGAAGTACCCTGACAGCATTTATTTAACAGAAAGGCAGTATAAAATAATGCTAAAGCATTACGAACTTTTTGGCTATTCAATTAGCGAATGCAAAACAGATATTCCTGATGAGATACTCGGCGATTTGCTTAACATTGAGGTTGAAATGGGAATAGTTGCTAAGGGAAAAGATAAAGTTTTTAATGCGTGGTATGATGAGGTTAAAAAAATGTCTTATTCGCTTTATAGAGACATTATTATCGGTGGGCATGGTTACGGTAAAGAGGCATCAGTTAGACATGGTGTGGTGGAGAATGTTATCTATGCGCCAACGTATCCAGTGCTTATGAAAAATGTATTAAACCCAAATCCGCTTGTTCGTTGGGCTGATGGATCAATCGCCAATGCCCTGGGGATACCACAATTAACAACGGGCACCGATACGATGGATGATAAAAAGAAAAAGCATCTCGAAAAATTGCCGATAACCTTAGCCGAAATCAAAAAAGAATACCCATCGGCTTTAGTTTATCTACGAGATAATATTGCAGATAAGCCGGGAGAGCAAACCAATCACCTTATCGCCTTGAAGGTTGAAGGCGGTTACTTCATCCTTACGCATTGGGAAGGATAAACCAAAAAATAAGAGCCCCGAAAGGGGCTTTTTTATTTTATAAAAATAAAGACTACCAATTTTGTAGGCAATCAGCTTTTTTAATAAAAAGCACCCAAAATGCCGGTTTCACTCCAACAGCTCCAATAAAATAGCCCCTGTTTCCAATCAAATTGGAAATTTGCTACTATGTCGTTTTTTAGACAAAAGTGCGTTTTTAGCCAAAAAACAGGGGTACATAGCGAAAAACGTAAAAGCTGATAAAAAAGTAAAAAAGCGCTCCAATCACTCCAATAGCTCCAATAATAATAAAAAAGTTTGTTTTTAATATATATAAGGCACTTTTTACCTGTTAAAAGCTGTTGGAGCAAATTGGAACTGTTGGAACTGTTGGAGTGTTGGAGTGAAAAATCATAAAAACGGGTGTGCCCTCGGTTTCCGAAAAAAAACTTGAAATTTGATGCCCTAAAAGCATGGAATCAACTCAAACAGGAACCAGCGGAGCGCCCACCTGGTGGACGTACCTGCAATATAATTTCCGGGATAAAACCAGGGTTTGTCATATGGCAGTGGTCACCTGCGAGGGCGGGCCTTATTATTTCTTTTCGTTTAAAAAATATACACCCGCATCCCTGGTTAAAAAAGATGGCCTTTGGTACGATGGATTAGTCCCGATTGCCGATAGGTTTAACGCTTCATTACTTCAGGCATTAGCCGCCGCCATTGATGCCGGCACATACGGCGACAACTATACGCCTGATCCTACCGTTTAAAGGGTGTTTTTAGGGTATTTTTTTTGTTATAATTAAAATTTACCTTTAAGCAGCTAATTAATTGCAAACATGGATTTTACCCTGCACGTCCCTGTACCGACGTTTGTGTATAAGTACATCTCAAAAATTTTCCGCGATCCTAAAAAGGAGTTTTACGATTGGCGGCTTTCAACCCATTTAAAAGAAGGTAAGTTTGTTTATGCGCTGCTGGAACGCTCATTGTGCCGGTACGAGAAAATGAAGCCTAACGAAATCATTTTACCGATCACGATCCCGCACGATATGGCGACGCGTAAAGGCGTCTTTATCCCGCAGGAAAGTGTCGACCTGTTTATCGGTTTTATAAAACAGGTGATCATGGACGAAGTGGTATTGTTTCATACCGGCATCAAAGCCAGGCAGGGCCTTAAGGAAATCGACAAGGTTTCGATTAACCAGTACATGGCCGATGATAAAGTACGGCTGCTCCGGATCAACACGAAAGAGGCCGAAAAATTCTTTTGGCAAAAGGCCATTGTAAAGGACGTTTTAGCAAAGTATGACATCACCGAGGACGAAATAAGCGCTGAAAGTGTGGTCAAATACCTGCAACGGCATTCGCAATTCCACTATTCGGCCTCATAGTCAATTATTTATAAAACTTTTGGGATTTTTGTCCTCTGCCTGACAGCCTTAACCCGGCTGCCAGGCTTTTTTTGCGCCAAAGTTTCGCCTTCGTGTCCTTTATCTGCCATTCGTAACCGTGCAATTTCAGGGCATGGAAATCATCACCAATACCCAGGATGACAATTTAGGCGGCCTGTCATCACTTCGCTTCGCGCCCGATTATTTCTTCAGCTCGTTTAACCCTATAACATTCTATTCCGGTTGTGACTGGATCAGTGTTGAATGTACCACCGAATCAATCGTGTTTACGGAAAAGACGGTTGACGATGATAACAATGGCTACCAGGATACGCTGATTGCCGGTGTTGTACCAATGATCAGGCCTGAAGTACATACTATATTAAATAAGTATCGCCGGCAGCGCTGCATCATTGAATGTGAGGATCAGAACGGGTATAAACGCCGTGCCGGCATAACGGGCAGGCTTAACCTTTTGGATGCAAATAACAGCGGAACGGCAGTTGCTGACCTAAATAGTTACACCATCACCTTCGCTGGCCAGCAACTACAACCCGCTATTTTCATATAACCGCGCCCTTTTTCCTGTCCTTTATAGGGCTCCCCATCGCCCCGAACATTGGATCAACGCTATCGCGAAGCAATATCCAATGATCAACGAACTAATCGTTAATGAAATTTTATTAAGCCCCCTGTGCATCGAACCCCACTTTGCACAGGCGTTGGCTATGTCGCATTTATTGTCGTTTAGCCAGCCGAAATCTTCAGCCGCTCCCGGCTACATAAAATCCTACACTGTAAACGCCGCCACCGGCAAACAGCAGACAGCGCCGCAACCCGGCGCCGTTGGCATTGTGGTGATCGAGGGCGCTATCGTTAGCGCCTCTGATCCCTGGTATGGCTTAAAAGGCACGCTCGAAGCTGCACAGGAGTTGCAGGCCTTTGAGGCTGATCCAAACATCATCGGTACAGTACTGGTGCTCGAGAGCGGCGGCGGTGCTGTTTACGCTATCAAGCCTATTGCCGATGTAATGAACCAGCTTACAAAGCCGGTAGTTACCTACAGCCGCACCATTTTGGCCAGCGCGGCTTACCGCATTGCTGCCAATACCGATTATATCCTGATGTATCATCAGCATGGCATTGTTGGCAGCCTGGGCACGATGGCCAGCTTCAGCGACATGCAGCCCATGTTTGAAAAATGGGGCATGAAGTTCAACGAGTACTACGCCTCAGCTTCCGTCCTTAAAAACAAAACCTATAACGACGCCAAAAACGGCGACGGTAAAGCACTGATCGAAAAAGTGCTTAACCCGATGAACGACCAGTTTATCGGTGATATCAAAAGTTTACGGGGCGACAAGCTCGACGCCAAAACCCCTGCCATTTACCAGGGCGAAACCTTCATGGCTTCCCCACAAGCGATAAACCTCGGCCTGATCGACGCGCTCGGCAACCTCTCGGATGCCATAGCAATGGTTTCGGCCCTGGCAAATGGCGATACCTCATCCAGCATCAATTCAACTCACACCAAATCAAATAATCCCATGTGGTCAATTAAAAACAAATTTTCAGCCCTTGCCGGGCTTGCCGGCGTTGCAGCTGGCTCAATTACCGCCGAACAGGTCGACGCGGTTAACAAGGAAGTCGTAGAGGCAAAAATCGACGGCGCGACTTTCGTTTTAGACAGCGAACTGCAAACTGCCGATGAAGCTGTAAGTGCAAACGCCTCGGCCTTAACCGCTTTAAACGCCGTTTTAGGCAAAGGCAATGAAAAGCAAACCCTTGCTGAAGCCGTAACCGCCGTTGCTGCCTTAAACCTTACCGCTACCGAGGCTACTGCCGAAATCGTGGCTTTGAAAGCAGATCGCGACCAATGGAAAGCTAAAGCAGTTTCATACGGTGCTAAACCCGATGCAGAGCCAACAGGCGGCAAAAAGGACGGTACAGACGTGATTGAGCAAACCAACGCTAAACCAAGCTTCTACAGCGAAGCCGATGCCGAGCTTGACGCCATCCGCGCCAAAATGCCAAAGATGCCGGCTAAATAAGGCTGCATCTCCCAAACTGACTATCAACAATTTTTAATACCCCTAAAAATTTAACCAATGCCTACCATTCCTACTAATAATGTAACCGCGCTTGAAACATATGCCGGTACATACAGCCAGGCGCTCATCGGGCAATTACTTAACGGCCTGGACATTGCCCAGGACATTTATGTAATGCGTAATGTGCGTGGCCCGGTAAACCTTACCAAGCTTACTATCACCAAAGGCATCCGTCCGTTGGATTTATCCATTGATGACGTAGATGAAACCGGTCGCGTTTGGAGCGGTCGTAAAATTTCGGTTCAGCCCGCCATGAAAATTTTTAAAGTGATTCCTGATGAATTGCTGAAAACATGGATGAGCGAGATGCTCGACATCAACACAGCCCAGGAGCAGTTCGCGCAATGGTGCTGGAACCAGGAATTTGCGACCGTTGCCGAAGAAATCAACGAAAGCGTTTTTTATGCTGAATACCATGCCGATGCAGCCGCGTTTAACGCAGGTACCGTTTATAATGCCGGCGATGTAATTGTTTTTACCGACAAAAACTTTTACAAAGCCAACGCCACTACCACCGCTGGCCAGTCGCCTACCTCTACCCCTGCAAAATGGGATAATATCAACGCGTCTGCCATTTGCGACGGTTTAGGCACCATCATTAAAGATGAGATCACCGGCGGAGGTATAGCAGCTGATCACATCATCGCTACCAACACCTTCAGCACTACCAATGCGGTAGCTGAGCTACGTAAACTTTACCTGGGCGCGCCTTCAAAATTCCGTAAGAAAAAGGCCATCATGTATATCAGCTCTTCGGTAATGGAAATGTACCGTACCGACTATGATACCCGCTATGGTAAAGGCAACAGCATCAACGACAATACCGAAGATGCACCGGTAATTTACCTGAAAGGTACCCAACAGCGTGTATTGCTGAAGGAATGTAGCTGGATGGGCGACAGCCAGCGCGTGATCTACACTTTCGATAAAAACCTGGTAATGGCGACTGATCAGTTAGACGCTGCTAACAGCATCGGCAAGATGATCCCGATCCTGCACGGTTACAAAGCAGTAATGAAATACCTGATCGGCTTCCAAATTCAGGATCTCGAAGTACTGTACGTGAACGACAAACTTTAAACTTTTCTCCTAAACCATAACACCGGGGTGGCCGCAAACGCTGCCGCCCCTTTTTGCAACAATTAACCCTTAAACACCATAATCATGGCAAAAAATGAACTTTTAAGCGCCCAGGCATTACAGGACGCTTTCGCCGCTGCCAACGGTGATCCTGAAAAAATAAAGCAGATCACCGCGAACGCCATCGCCGCATTGGCAAACCAGGAAAATAATAATGAAACGGCCACGCAGGTGATCAACGAGCTTCAGACGGCCAATGAGCGCCAAAAAAAGGCCGATAAAAATTATCGCCCCGAAGTAGCCATCAAAAACGATGTATACCGCGTGGTACACGGCATCACCGTTCACCAGGACGGTGCAGTGAAAGTGCTGGGCATCGATGAGATTGCCGGTGATCAGAAGCTGATTTTGGCACTTGTTAAAGAAGGTTCGACAGCTGTAAAAAAGCTGCCCAAAGCTGACTAAGTTAATTAACCCGATTTTTTACCCCTATTATCATAACAATGGACTTAACTACAGATGTTGTATTTGCCGACGGGCAGGATAACATGGCAGGGCTAACCAAGCGCCTGTTTTTGGGTTTTGCAAGCGCGTTTACCACGCTAAGCACACCGGCCGCGAACCCAACTACTTATGCCGGCCGCGTTACCATCGCTGATGATCACGTTTTGGCTACCGGCAAAAAAACCATCGAACTGTACATCATGTACGATAAATCGATGATCGAATCGCCATCGGTAGGCGGCCGTAAAGGCAAAAGCTGGAAACCGAAGATCACAGCGTTTTATCCTGGTACGGATCCTGAATGTACCGGCTTTATAGATACGCTTAAAAATGCCGATTTGATTGGCTTTGCCGAACCGCAGGAAGATGCTGCCTATTACCTGCAAGTGGGCACCAAAAAGCTGCCGCTTAGCCTGGTTAACGGATCATGGAAAAGCGGTACCGGCCCTGAAGGCGAAAAAGGCATCACCTTTGAACTGGAAGCACCGAGCCAACGCCCGGTTTACTTCTACACAGGTGATCTGCCGCGCGTAGGCGCTTAACCTTCCCCAACCCCTGCCATAAGGCGGGGGCTTTTAATTAACTGATTTTTTCATTTAATAACCATAACAATGGACGCTCCAAAATTTGAACTAAACCCGGAAGTAGCTAAAAACTACAACGTGGCCGATGGATGCCCGCCGGTGTTTGAAAACCCTGTGCACGGCACTATCGATATCCGTACGGTTTCAACCTCAACGGTTGACGCCCTGATCAAGGCCGGCAACAATAAATTTTCGGTTAAAGCTTCGGTAGCTACCAAAGGCAAGGCCGATGCTGCCGCTTAATTAGCCAATAAGTTAGTGTTTTTCATAAAGTAGATTTAGTTGTAAATCCCCCGGGGCGCGAGGCTTCCGGGGGATTTTTGTTTCCAAGCTTTGCCAATACAAAACCACTTACAATATTTGGTTATAAAATATCGGATACTAAAATTAAAACTGTGGCTAATTAAGTTGGTAGCCCAAATATGCGATGTGCGGGTTTACTTTAACAAGCCTAAAACCATGATCAAGCGGGTATATATCAGCCCTGCTGATTTTGACCCGATGAAAGTAGAAATGCTGTTTGATTATCAGGATATAGAGGAATTTCAAAAGTCGTACATGGCTTATGCTATTGAGGGAGGGTGCAATATTTCGACGCTTGAGCAAACCCGGCAGGAATTTATTTATCAGGCGGGAAAGGATTTTTCTGATTTTTTAGAAAGAAATCCGCATTTAATTCGTGTTTATGAGCGCGACCGACCCAACCATTGGAAAAAAGATATTTTGTATTCCGTTAAAATATGGACAGAAAAGCATGAGGCGAATATTTTTCCTCGTGATGTAAAAGTGGAGGGACGCCGCTACAAACATAAAGATGATAAGAAAGCCGCTTAATAGCGGCTTTTCTGTTTTAATAGCTTCTTAAATCATCATGCGTTGCTATGATCCTGTCAAATGGCATATCATTTAACCCGGCAATAATTGACGGCAAAAACAAGTGAGTAATTCCCCCGGGATACTGTTTTTGCAAGGACAGGTAAAATCCTTTATTGATGAAAATAAACCTCGGATGTTTGTTTGTTGTGGCTTTATATTCGTTCACCACATCTTTTACATGCTCCAATGTCAACGGCGGAGGCGGGTAGTTTAAGATCTCTATTTCATAATCTCGTGGATTGATAGCGCGTTTCTCTTTTAAAATATCTTCTGTCACAATTCTATCGGAAGGACGCAGCATCCATCTGTGTTTTGAATCTTTCATGCCTAAATCTATATAATCTGTCCTTTATTAAAAATACCGCAGCGCCCTTTTTTGGGGCATGTTTGAAGTGATACGAAACTGGCTAAATAACGGCCGCAACTACCAGGAAGGGCTAAGCATTTATTGCCATTACGGCGATAATGATTTCCTTAAATCCATGCTCCAACGGAGCGAAACCCCTTACAACCGGCAAAAGCTTGCTGATCTGCTTACTCAGCTGATGGAAGGCGCTGCACCTGGTAACATCGCAGATCAGAGCGATGATCAGCCATCGCAAAAAAGAGGTGCCGGATCTGATTGATCCGACTGCAGCATCGCAAAATAACGCGGTGCAGGCCTTGGTATCACCTGTCACACCGCAAAATAATGCGGTGCAAGCAGCTACCAATACCGCCGAACTGCCGGCGCTGCTCAATGTTACTAAGCAACGCGATCAAACATTTGCTGAAATACGAAGCCTGCAACCGCATTTAGACACCACACCTGAAGGTGAGCCGCTCCGTATCCTGGCTACGCGCCTGGTTGACTTGGCTAAAATAAATACCGTGTTGTGGCAACGCTATAACTACATGACCGAAACCGGAATTGATCCGCTCGCCCCAAAACCGAAAGCCACGCCTGTAAACATCGACCTTAACCTCATTAATGAGCGTGAAAATATACGCAAGGCATTAAATAAAGCTGAGCAACGGCTCAAAAAGCAAGCTAAGCCAAAGCAGAAAACGCTCGATTTGATACAGCTTAAGCGTCAATTACTTGCTGATATCGACATCAAGATCGCAAAAGCTAAAGGAGGCCAGTCATGAGTGACACCGGTTTGACCCCGTTTAACGATAGACAGCGCGATGATGCGCTCGACCGGATTTATAAAGCCTGGTTATCTCACACCATTGAAGAGGATTTAAGCCTTCAGGATCTTTGGATACTCGAGCGTATGGAGTTCATCGATGCGCGGTTAAGGTATGGCGGCAAAAGGGCTATTTATAAGAACCTGGTCGAAGATACTTACGAGTATTTTAAAGGTACCCATGGCATAACCAGGCGTACTATTGAAAGTGATATAGCACGTACGCGTCGTTTTTTCCTGGTTACACGCCCGCGCGCTGACAAAGAGTATGGACGCGGCATAGCCATTGAACAAGGCCGGCGAATGCTTGCCAAAATGGAGAAAGCCGAGAAATTTAAAGAGTGGGCGATACTATACAAAGAGCTCAATCACCTCGAAGGCTTTTACGATAAGGATATCGATGTGCCTAACATGGCCGAAATTCAACCGCCGCCGCTTATGGTGGTTATGGATCCCGGGCAAATCGGCATTCCTGTCATCGATAACCTGGATGAAGAGATACGCATTTTATCGATCCCGAAAAGCAAGCCCCGCAATGCTGATAACATAGAAGACGTGGAGGCCGAAGATGTTAGCGAATGATATTTACTACCATCCCGGGCAGCTGCGCTCTATTTTAGCCAGTACAAATACCGAATACATCGTGTGCGGTCGTGGTTGGGGCAAGTCTGAAGGCCCCGGCGCTCGCCGTACGGCCGATTGGGCTAACAACATGCCCCGGGCATCAATTGGCATTGTTGGGGCAACTTACATGCAGTTGCTTGACCGTACGCTCCCGCCGCTCTTCCGCGCCTGGGAGCGCATCGGCTATAAACGAGGGGTGCACTTTTGGCCACGTATTAAGCCGCCAAAGGAACTCAAAATTCCGCTCCCTTACTATGCCCCGGATACCGATCAAAATACCATTTACTGGTATAACGGGGCGTGTTTTAAACTGATCAGCCAGGACAGACCTGGATCAGCCAACGGTACAACGCTCGACGCGCTGTATGGCGATGAGGCAAAATTGCTAAACAAAGTAAAATTTGATCTCGAGATCGACAAGGCTAACCGTGGTAACGTGCGTGAGTTTGGCGAGTACGCCGGGCATCACGGCATATTGTTCATGACGGATATGCCCACAACGCCCGATGCCAAATGGATCCTGGATAAAAAGAACGATTTGAACCTCGCCATTCTGAAGGGTGACAAGCTGCTTAAAATGCAGGAATTAGTTCACCTGATCCAAAACTGGCAGCTGTACATCAATAAGCTTTACTATCTCCGTTACCAGGCTAAGGATAAAGAAACCGTTGATAAGTATTCGAGGCAAATCCGATCAGCTGAACGTAAGATCAACGAGCTGCGCAAAGAAACAGTTAACTACACGGCCGGGCCTTCCCTCGAAAACATTCACTTCCTGGGCCTCGACACGGTAAAGAAGTGGAAGCGTGATAACCTGGACGTCGACTTCCGTACCCAGGTTATGAATGAGCAGATATACATGGTGCCTGATTCATTCTATGCCCGGTTCGATGACGCGGTACACTGTACCCAGGATAACTATAACTATGGATACATCGAAACCCAGGGCCTGTACCTGCCCAGCGGCCTGATCAAGGATAGCCGCATCGATGCGGATTGTATCAGCAATCAACCCCTCGACATAGGCATGGATGCCAACGCCTCGATCAATAGCCTGGTTATAGGTCAGGAGAAACCGGATCATTACCGCTTCCTTAAGAGCATGTTCGTTAAGAAGCCCAAGCTTATCCAGGATGTAATCGAAGACTTCTGCAAGTACTATGAGCATCACGCCTGCAAGGTAGTTAACTTCTACTATGACCACACCTTTAACCACGTCGATGCTACCCGTACCTACACCTACGCCGACGCGGTTACCGAGGTGCTGCGCAAACACAAATGGACTGTTAACCACTGCTACATCGGTCAGCAGCCCGGGCATAAGACACGCTATGACATGTGGGGTGCGGTATACGAGGGCACCGGTGAGCGGGTGATGCCGGTACGCTATAACCGCAATGGTTGCGCTCAGCTCATCATAGCAGTGCAATGCACTGGCAGCCGTGAAACCAGGAACGGGATCACTAAAGACAAGCGTCCCGAGTTACGCTCCGATGTTAACCAGGAAGACGCCCCCCACTTAACCGATGCCATGGACACCCTGTACATAGGCAAGTACCAAACAACCCTGGGCTATGCCCTGCCTTCTCTCTCTGCATTCTTCTCTGATGCTGCCTAATCCTGGGCAGCATCAAACCTAAGCCCCCTCAAACCCTAACGGCAGATATCGGGATCGAACGGGTGTGCGCAGCGCACTTTTCGATAGTGCGTGTCGTGGTCAAACCTGTGACCGGGTGATTTCTAAAAAAATATACGGGGTTAAGTGGTTTGTTTTAAGCTTTTTAGCTTTTTTTCGCTTTCGGTGAGCTGTTTGGAGTTTTTAACCTGCATTTGTCGCCCTATTTTTGCATGATGTCAAAGGAAAATCCCCCTGGCTTTTTTAATGATCCCCGGTTCATAGAACTACTTAACGGCGGTCCTGTATCGGATGAAAATGCGATACCCGATCGCTCATCGCCGAAAAAAGCGATACAGTACCGCTCAACCGGTATCGACCTGGACGAAATCCGCACCCAACTTCAGGAGCTACACCGCAGCAATATGAAGGTTATATCCTGATCCCTGTCCTTTATTAGATAGCCCGGGCCGGCCATGTTTGAAGCATGGAAGGATTTATCTTTTTAAGCGATGCGCTCCGGATCATGGCCATGGTCGACGAGCAGGGAAACTTCATCCCGTTCAGCATCACATTCATTACCTGCAACCTTACCGAAGAAACCGGCGGCAAGCGGATGACCTGCGATAATGTCACCCTGGCCGGGCACCCGTTCGGCAAAAAGAACAGCCCCAAAAATGCCAATCACTGGATGAATGGCACCCGCAATATGCTCATTCCAGGCAGGCCGCGCCCTACAACTGTCCATAATGTACTGATAACCCGCTTCAACGGAGAAAGGGTGATCATATGACAGATGAGCTACTGATCGAAGACAACGTCGCGCTAATGAGCGGTGTTGGTGTGGCTGTCCAAATGGAGCCGGCTGCAAAGCCTACCAGCGGCACGGTTTCCGATATCAATTCAATGGGTGGGCCATTCAAAGTAGCCTATTGGGGCGATGATAACAATTTCCCTAACACGATCCGCGACATCCTGGCTAAAGATGCCGAGATGAAAGAGCTTATCAACTGGTGTGTTCGCTCATCGATGGGTAAAGGGCTTGTCTGTTTGAACGAAATCGACAGGGATAACCAGGGCAATCCTATGTATGAGGCCATTAAAGACCGCGCTATAACCGATTGGTTCTACTCCATCCAAACCCGTAAATATTGCCTCGAGGCTTTTATCGACCTGTTTACCTACTTTAACGTATTCCCTGAACTGATCGTAACCAAAGATCGTTCCCGTATCTACAGCATCGCCACAAACGAGGCTATACACTGCCGTTGGGAGCAGATGGGCGATGATGGCAAGCTCAAAAACGTGATCCATAACAAAAACTGGCCTTACGTCAACCTCGAGGATACTAATCAAACTACCAAAATCCCGGCTATCGATCCCTATGATTTCGATATTGTAAACAATGTCAAGTCCGATCCGAGCCAAAAGAAGTTTATATACCCCCTCAACTATCCCACCATTGGGTCTACCTACTACCAGGTAGCTCATTGGGATGGCTTGCGCGTAAGTGGATGGCTTGAAATTGCTGCCAAAATACCAGAGTTTAAAATGGCATTGCTTAAAAACCAAATGACCATTAAATACCTGATCCGCATCCCGAATGCTTACTGGCCATCAGTCTACAAAAATTGGGATAAGCTGGACGAAAAAGCCCAGGCAGGTTTGAAAAAGGCAAAGCTTAAAGAAATCAACGATAGCCTGAGCGACGTAAAGAACGCCGGCAAGTCGATACTTAACGAGGTCGGCATCGATCCGGTCACGAAAGAAAAAATCCCGGGTTGGGAGATCGTGGTTATCGATGATAAAACCAAACCCGGCGCTTTTACCGAAGATTCGCGTGAAGCCTCTTCGCTTAAGATGCGCGCGCTCGGCCTTGATCCTGTATTACCAGGCGGATTACAAACCGGTAGCTCTATGGGTGCCGGATCCGGATCAGACAAACAGGTCGCGCAAAACATCAGCCTGTCAATGATCGACCCTTATCGCGATATCGTGCTCGATCCGCTGCACTTCGCCGCTCGGTTCAACGGGCATTATGACCAATACCCCGGCTTTACCATAAAATTCCGCGACAGTATCATGGATACCGTGAACGGGCATAACCAAACTAAAACGGAGGGCCTTAGCTAATGAACCTGGTTAACAACATCAACGAAGTAAAAGCGGTGTTTTCCAACATCGATAAGGACTATAACTTCAACTCGCTCAAGTCGTTTATCGATGATGCCGAAAAAAACATCCTGGTTAACTGGATTGGGCAGGCTTTTTACGATAACATGGTTGCCGCTTACAACGCACCGGGCATCACAGGCAAAAAAGCGGCGCTATTGCCCTATCTGCAAAAGGCTGTTATTCATTTAGCGCTATGGAAATCGGCTGATTCGGGCAGCTTCAGGATCAATGATGCTGGCTTTTATGTCACCGTTACCGCTACAAACAAACCGGTATCTGACAAAAAGCTCGAAAAGTTTGAGCTCGGCCGGCGCGAAGATGGTTACCGCGGCTTAGAGCAGGCCCTCGCCTTCCTGGAAGGTAATATCGGCGATGCCGATTTTGAACTGTACGCCAACTCCGATGAGCGCCTGATCAATAAAGGCAATTTCATCAACAGCGCGGCCGAGTTCACCCGGTACTATACCATGATGGACGGGTCGGCCTTTATGTTTTACAAACTACGGGTTGCCCTGGGCTTTGCCGAGCGTAAATTTATCATCCCTGTTTTGGGCGCTGCCTTTGCGGCCACGCTACAGGATAATATTTTCAGCAATTCGCTTACCCTGGCTCAAAAAAACTGATGCCATATATCAACCGGGCATTAGCCAATTATACCATGGCTTACGGCGCTTCAGCCATCGGCTTACAGTTCGACGGATCAGGGATCATTGTACAAAGCCAACCGAGTACCGGCACATATGATGTGGCAGTGATGAAAACGGCTGCTACGCCGGCGCAACTCGCCCCTATGGTTACAGATGCCCTGTCAATGGCGCAAACAGAACTCCGTAACCTCGAAGATTATTTGATCGCAAACGCCGGCTCCCTGACCGGCTATGTCCCGCCAACCGATACCGGTGATGACCTCGATGTCAATGACCCTAATGCCCCAACTTATTTCGTATGCTAACAGAACAGGACTATAAAGAAGCGGCCGGCATAATAGGTTGCAGCGTCGCGGCAATTAAGGCGGTAAGCGGCGTAGAGAGCGGCGGATCGGGTTTTCTGAAATCGGGTAAAATCAAACTGAAGTTTGAGGGACACGTGTTTCATAAGCTCACCAAAGGCCGGTTCGCGGCCCAACATCCTACCTTATCATATCCGGCCTGGACGGAAAAGTATAGCCGTTTCGGTGAGGATAGCTATATCCGCTTTAACCAGGCATACGCGCTTGATCCTGTCGCCGCCATGGAAGCAACCAGTTGGGGAATGTTTCAGGTTATGGGTTTTAATTACGCAAGTTGTGGGTTTAACTCTGTAAAGGAACTGGGCCTTTACCTAAAGGAAGGCGAAAGCTACCAGTTAAAAGCCTTTTGCATGTACATCAAATCACAGGGACTTGCCGTCTACCTGCAAAAACAGCAATGGGCTTCATTCGCCTACCGGTACAATGGTGCTGATTATAAAAAACACCATTATGACCTGCAACTGCAGGCCGAGTTTGAAAAATTTAACCCCTAATATCATGATTAAAGATTCAACCATTTGGAAGCGGTTTATCGCTGAAACGCCTGATTTTTTCAGAAAAGTGCAGATCGTTTGTTTCATTTTACAGCTAATCATTAATTCCCTTGGGACGGTTGTACCGATAAACCATTTTGTAGCAACCTTCAATGATATTGCCCTGGGCGTTATTCTCATTAGTCAGTTTGCTGTAAAGGACATCGCGATCATTCAAAACAGCCCCGACCCATTGAAAGCTGCTGTCGAGTTGATCCCCGAACTTATGGAGCAAAAGGAGGCTATAATAAAGTCATTAAAGCCGGTGACAGACAGAATATCCCGAGACACCGGTCGATAAACCCCAGGCCGCCTAACCCTAAAAGCCATGTTAAAGCACATGTATAATTACCTGCAAGAAAAGCCAATGGTCGGCATTGTATCCGGCTTTGCAACGCTCGGTTTACGCGTACAAACGCTGTTTACCGATGATCATATTTTAAAGATCGTTTCGGGCGTAGGCACCTGGGCCGGTGCTACGCTTGCGGTGTTCACCCTGGGCATCCGCATTTATGCAAGTTTCAAACGCAAATCACAATAAAATGAGTTTAAAATCAGTCCTGGGCAAAATAGTAGGCTTCATTGCAGGTCTGTTCGGCAAAATGCCCGCCGAAATAAAACGCGCTGTACATACCGGCGTAGTGATAGTAGAAAACTTAAAGAGAGCTATCGATTCGCCGGTCGCTGATATCCTAACCGCGCTCATCCCGGGCGGAATTGATGACCTGGTTAAGGATAAGATCAGGCAGGCGCTGCCGGTATTCCTGGTCGAACTGAAATTATTTGAGGGCACGCTCAACTTAAATGATCCCGAAGCCATTTGCCAAGCGGCAATAAAATATATCAGCCAGCTTGATCCCGTGATCAAGCCCGGCGTATTGCATCAACTCGCTATCCTTATTGCCCAGGTTGCTGCCGATGGCAAGCTGAGTTGGAGCGATGCCGTTTATGTGCTCGAGTATTATTATAAAAACGAGTTTCAGCCATTAGCAGCATGAACCGCGCCGACATCCATATCGAAAGTAGCAAAGGCGCAACCCTGTATCGCGAAACGCATACAGCCCCCGCTTCCTGGGCAGAAATGACCAGGAAGCATTTAATCATTTGGGCGGCATCGCTGTCATCTAAGCTTACAGTCGAATTGGCTTCCCGGATAATGGCTGCAATGCTTTACGGGATCCCGGAAAAATTATTCATTTGTATTCCCGATAACGCGGCCGATGACCTGGTTAAGTCTGTAAAATTTCTTTTCGGTAAAAACCTGCTCAGCAATTGGCTTATACACTCCATTTGGCGGGGTGTGTTCAAATACCACGGCCCTAAAAACGGCCTTGCCAATGTCACCATTTACGAGTTTGGGCTTTGTGAGCATTGCTACGACAAGTTTCAGCTTACCAAAAACCACGAGTACATCGATACGCTGATGGCTATTTTATACCGGCCGCGCAGGTTTTGGGGCATTGATGATGATATCCGGGTTAAATTAACCACTTACGGTTACGTAAGGCGGGCGAAACGCTTTAAAAATGTATCGATGGGCATAAAAGTGGCTGTTTTGCTCAATTATGAAGGTTGCCGAAATGCGCTGCACCTCAAGTATAAAGAGGTGTTTACCCCGGGTAAAAAGGCTAAAAAAGGCGCTGAAAAGCAACAAAAGCCCGAAATAACGCCATGGTCAAAGATCATTGAAGCCGGTGCAAACGACATTTTCGGCACCTTGGCCGACACCAAAACCAGTAACCTGCACGAATTTTTAAGCCGGTTAAACACCCGCAATAAGCTGCAAAAAGAATTGGAGGCAAACAAGTAATGAGAAAGTTTTATAAAGGGTATTTCGAGCAAAGCGCTACCGCAAACGTCGATATCGCGCATACATCCGAATCGAAGGCATTCCTTTACATTAAGGATATCTACAACCCGGATGAATTTGATAAAGCTATTCGCAACCTGGATAAAAACATCTGCTTTTTGTTGGAGAACCCGAGCACTAAAGGCCGCAGCGCAAACCGCAATAAGATCGACTACATCTACGGCCGTTTTGATATTGTAGGTTTAACCGAAAGCGGCGACAGTGCTACTATTGAGGCGATGCAGGATCAGTGCGAAGATATCGCCAACGAATTTTTAGCCAAAATGAGCGAACAGTTTTTGGAGGGCGGTCATATTACTGTCGATAATACCATATCGCCTAAAGTGTTTTTCCCCGAGCAGGAAACGACAATTGATCCTATCGGCCCTATCAGTACCAACTATTGGGGCGTTTCCGTAGGGTTTTACTGGAAAGTGCAGGGCAAGGGAAGGCCGACCACTGATAAATGGGTAAATCCCTGATCACGCATCGCAAAAAACTTTGGTATTGGCCAACATCGATTTTTTTGCGATGAAACCAGGTGTTGTATCCTATCGCATTTTATTGCGTTGCGCTCCGCATCGCATTGTTATCCGGTGCCGGCAGCTATCGCATAATCCTGCGTTACTAACTGCACCCGCCTGCAGTACCGCAATTTCCTGCGATAACAGATCTGCATACGCTGTCCTTTATTAGACATCGCCGGCCGGGCAATTTCGTTTCATGCCCGGTATCACCATTGCAACCCCTTTACCCACTATCGCCTGGAGCAAAAACCCGATAGTCTTACAGATCTTTAGTGATGACTATTTCAGTACCGCACCGGCTTTCTCCGTTAATACCGTTTCGTTTCCTGAAGCTATTGCCCCCGGTGCTCAAATCGGGCTTTCCTGGAATGCAGGTTCGGCCGGCCTGACAGCCGCCGAAATCCCCGACGATAGCGGCAATCAATTTCCATCAGGTGATGGCAGCGCCGCTTATGTTACCTCGCTCGTAGCCTATTTTCAAAGTAGTTATTTTATTGACCAAGCTTTTAAAGTATCCGCCGATGTAAGCGGGCCTATACCCAAACTTGTTTTTACCGCGAAAGTAGCCAGTACCGATTACGATATCACGCCCGGAACTAATCAGGCTGTAGCCACACCCGGCACATCCGGCAGTTCAAAAGCTAATTTCATGCACCATGTAGAAGTATGGAAATATGTTGCCGGTGGTACTGATATCAAGGTTTACGATAATAACCTGGCACTGGATGAGCCGAGGACGGGGACTACTACCGTCGATATCAGGGAGACGCTGCACGCGTTCATGGCGATTGATACCCCATCCCTGGTAGGATACTGGCATAGTTGCCCTAATAGCTGCTGGCAATACTATGTAAAGTATGCTCAGTTTTACGGTGATGATCCCTCGGTTAAAAAGCTTCATAAAACCGGGCTTTACACGGTGGTTTATGGAGGTTACAGCAACCTGGCATTACAGCAGATCAGCGACCGGGCTAACTACCTGTTAAATTACCTGCTGCCCGATCCATCGCTATATGCCTTTCAGCGCTGGCTTGAAACATGGCCTATTGACGCGTTCGATCTTAAAACGAATCAACCTCAATTTTTGTCATTCATAAACAACCGGTCGATTGAAGAAACATTTAAAATACGCGTCGTCATTAGTTTCGATGATGGCACAACCAATACCGTTTACCTGCCTGGGGGCGTTTTGCATTCCTTCGGCAAAGTTGCTGTCGGTACCGGTTATCAGCAGCTTGGGCTCCAGGCCTACACTACCAGCCTTAAAAAAGTATCAGGGTATCAGCTCCGCATCGTTGAAGCTAATAGCCTCGAAAACCGGTCTGTTGTAAAAAGCTTTACCATCAACCGGGAATACGAGGAATATACCCGGCATTTTATTTACAGTGACAGCGCCGGCAATTTCAAAACGCTCCATACGTCGGGCCGTTCGGAAACTACTTCCGATGTGGAGTATGATTTAACGGCCTTTCAGCCCGATATCTCCTACCTGCCCGAAGAAGGCAATTACCGTAATAGCAATATTAAAGCGGTACTTAATGATAAAGTTAACACCGGTTACATCGTATCCCGTGCCGAGTTTGATCCGTTTGTGGAGGTTCAACTCGCGAAACAACTATACCGGGTATTTGGCAGTAAGCTGATGCCTATAGTTGGTACGTCCAAGTCTTTTACATTCTCCCAGGATGGCAAAAATCTTTCGGCCTGGGTGTTTGAATACCGCCTTGCTTACGATGAGGACTTGTACACCGCCGATAGCTACGCCCTATCTATCCCGTCTATTAACCAACCGCAACAAGCATTAAATGATTTATAGTTATGACAACTGACGAGAACCGACAAATTGTACTATCGGAAAGGTGAAACATTGCCCACCGAACAAATCAAGGCCCTGGCTGCATCTATTTCAACCGGGGTGCAACCAACGGCTACCTCAGCAACCAATCCGGGTACGCCAACCCAAACCTTAATTTATCCGGCTATACCAGGTACAACATATCCTAATTTTAAGGACAATACGGGTACCGCGATCACTGTGCCGACTTCAGTGAGCGGCAATCCAGTAATTTCGGCCTTTTTGGTGGTAACGGGTGCGGTTACACAGCTAATTTATACACCTGTTGCTATTAACCTTACCGATTACGCTAAGGTAACGGACACCGTTGTGACAGCAGCGGCATCTACCGGTAACGATGGAAGTACATTGCTCGGTCAAACCAGTACCGGAAACTTCGTTTTCTTCAATAACACACCGGTTGGCACCGGCAAGCAGGTTCAGCTCGATTTTAAGGCCAGTACAACCGATGATATCATTGTTCACGTGATCAGGCTCGTGGCGGGCAATACATATAAAACTGTGCAGTCGGCCACGGTTACCGGTATTGTTGTGGGCCAAAACACCAAAACAATTAACCTTGACACCATAGCCGGTGACTTTTGCGGCGTACAACCAGGCTCAAATAAGGTTTGGTATAATAGTTTTGGGACTACCACCTATTTTTCAAGTTCTGCCGGCATAAGCGGTAGCGGTACCGCGTTCGCCTCGGCTACTGGTGTCATCGGCGTTAAGTTTACCAGCGCCGTGTTAACTGTAAAAGATGCCGTTACGCCGCTTCCTGCTCAGGTATCGGCTAACTCTGCCAGCATATTGGCAAATTCAGCTTCAGTAACAGACCTGCAAACCCGCATGGGTAATGTTGAGGCGGGTGCGCTTTTGGCTACAACTTATGGCAATGACGGATCATCGTTACCAAGCACCAGCGGCAGCAACTTTACATTTTTCCAGCAAAATAACCCTGTTTTAGCCGATGGAACATTGAGTGAGGTAACTTTAACGCTTGGTAGTTCAGCAGCAGGTGTAAAGGTTCATATCGTACGCCCATTCGGGAGCCAGTTTAAATCAATGTCATCTGTAGTTTTAAGTGGCATAGTTGCGGGTACAAAAACTTACGTTATTTCAATGGCTATTAAAGCCGGTGATTTCGTTGCTATATGGCTTCCTGCAAACGGCATCAAATATAATTCGGCCGGTGCGGGTAACTACAATTACCTGTCAGGGAGTGAAGTATCAACAAGCGGCAGCACGTTCGGCACCAGTCCCGGCACCATGGGCATCGCTTTTAAAGTTTCGCAAACAGCGCTTGGCCTCGCCACACAAGCAAATAATAATATCAGTGGTTTATCGCTGTTACCCGTTCGGATTGGTACTACGTTTAAAACAGATCTATTTACCTCTATCTCTACAGATTGGACTAATACAGGTACATGGACGGTATCGGGCGGAGGACTACAATCAACATCGGCAGGCATAGGCAATGCAATCTTATTGAATAAGAATTACAACATTTTGCGCCGAAAAACCCGTATATTCTTAACCATGCAGGCAGATACCAATTTTGCGATTGGTTATAAGCCGCAGGAAACTACATACCTGGTAGCCGGTACTATTGCAGCTGTCGATGCTGTTAACTCAAAAATAAGGTTTTATGAAACATGGAGCGGATCGGCAGCATTCCCATCTGTTCGCGTTGAAGCAACTATCCCGGCCATAGTCGCCGGCAGGGTGTATATTTTAGAGCTTGAAAAGCTTTACCGTACCAATAAACTACGGCTTACAGATACCGTTACAGCAGTTACTACCGAGTTGGTAACATCAAGCACACAGGATAGCCTCGGTACCGCAAATGAGGTTTATGGCGGCGGTTTTGGGCATGATAACCCGGTGTTAATGCATATTTCAGGCACTACGCCAATTGTTACCCGGTTCGACGTCAATACAGACAAGGTTAGGCCTAAACTTTTCCTTTTAGGTGATAGCATTACTGAAGAGTATGGCGCAACAGTCGGTAGTGGTTACTCACGGTTGTTAGCTACTGCGTTAAATGATAACTGCGTAATATCGGGCAGAGGCGGCGGCATCATTGATGCTGTCATCAACAAAATTACTACCGAAGCCGCGTTTTTGTTACCGCAATATGTAATGGTAACTATAGGCAGCAATGGCAATAACACGTTAACAAAGCTGCAATCGCTGGTGTCGCAAATTAAAGCTATCGGGGCAATACCAATTATCAATTGTATTCCGGCGAATAATAAAACAGGCAGCGCCGCTCACGTAACAGCCAACGCACAAATTTTGAGCCTTGGTGAGTTAAGTACCCGGTTTGATATAGCAACTGGCCTTGGCAATGACCCAACGGCTGCCCCCAATCCATCGTTATTTATAGCCGATCTGTTGCACCCTAATAACGCGGGCCATCAGGCAATGTTCAATAGGTTCAAGATCGACGTTCCGGATATTTTCATTTAGGTAATTATGCTTTTACGCCTGCAATTAATCCGTACCGGTCAATTTTTTGTAATGTCCAATGATGGCGTGCTCACCATTGAACTCAACAGCAGCATCTTTAATGCTTCAGGCGATTTTGCCGGAAGCTTCAGCTTAGAGGGGACTATGCCGCTCGAAGGGAATGAGGCGTTGCTTGGCAACGCTATTTACATCAGCTCATCGCCCGATCAGCTGACCGAACAGGTGCGCATGTGGCTTGGTAATATTCCCTTCAAAGACACTGAGATGTTATTCTCAGTTCAAAGGCCGTTAATCAACTATAACCTGCTTATCGATAAAGGGATCATAGCCCTGGATATGGCAACCCGGACACTTAACCAGCTGTTCAATGGTTCCGGGTCTGACCTGATCGGAGCTTTCGACGCCGATACACTCGGTCAGTTCATGCTTGACACCGCGAATGCCGCCCCCGGGGAGTATCCACTGGTATTTTTTCCGGTTAAAAACGATGGAGCGTACAAGGTCATTGATCCGGGGCAGTACAGCAGTTATCCTGATATCAGTTTCCCGGTAAGCCAGTATATGAATGCCTGGCAAATCATCGATGGTGTGGGCTCCTTTGTTGTTGATGCCAGCATCGATCCTAAAAAGCAAAGCTATTTCCCGTTCTTTTCCCTGGTTTATGTTATTAAGCGGGTGTTTGCCTTCTACGGCCTCAAGGCAACCGGGTCATTCCTGAATGATCCCGACATCAAGCGGCTATATATTTATACAAACGTCCCGATCGACGTTTACATCGTAGCCGATTTTCAGACATATATGCCGGCTATTAAGGTGATCGATTTTCTTAAAGCTGTCCGTAACCGGTTTGGCCCCCAAATCGACCCCGACCTTACCCGCAAGATCGCCTATATCGAATCGTTGCCCTATCTGCTAACGTCATCCGATGTGATTGACTTCCGGGATGAGCAAACTATCGACCGCCGGCCGCTAAGCAATACCACTACAGGTTACACCATCACACAGTCGACCGAAGACAAGGACGACGCTTTCGGCGATGTGGACAAAGCGTCTATGCCTAAAATGGTGATCGGTGATGGCCTTACCGAGATACCGATTGATGATGTGGCTACCATGATGATCAATGAGGATTCGCCGGCAACGGTGAGCGGTTCGCAATGGCGAATCCCTTATCTTAAACGGCCGGTACATGCAGTGGCACCGTTTAACCAAATCCAGGCCCAAGAATACGCCGAGCGCAATAATTTCAGCCTTCGCTTTTTGTATTATCATGGCATGGTGCCCGATGCCGCAGGTTATGATTACCCCTATGGCAGTACCGATAATGTTAACCAGGCAGGCGTACAGCTCACAAAGTTTACGCTTGCCCTAAACCCCTCGGGCACATCTGTTCAATCGCTTAAAACCCGGTACACTTTTCTGAAAAACAGCAAGCCATTTGAAATAGGGTTCCGGATCTCGAAAGAACGTTTTTTGTCGCTTTCGCTGCATAAAAGAATGGTGATCCGCGATGATAACCAGGCCACGGTCAACTGCATTATAGGCTCTTACAGTGCCGATATCGAGGTGGCCGAACAGGAACTTATCAAAGCAAAGCTGACACTTTACCCGGAAACATGGCCGAACAATAAAGTACAGATTGAGCAAACTAACCCGGAAGTACCGCCACCGGCAGAAGATAATGGTATTGTTTACGTAAGGCTCGAGAAACGCAACATCGACTCTACTACGTTCCCTTATCCGCCGCCTGGCTATACAACCTGGCATTGCGATCTGTACGTGGTATTTTTCGCTGATGCTGCCGCAACTATCCCAAAAACGGTTACCGGCCTGCCGGTACGCTATAATGAACAGCGGTATGATTCCGGTAGCGGTACAACCAATACCCTGATCACAACAAATTGTTCCGGTACCGAAACATTGCTCCAGTCCGGAGCGCCTACCAGTTCAAATTCAGGCGGTGGGTTTACATCGTGGACTTATATTCTGAAGTCAAGCGCATATTATAATATCCTGTCATCATGAGTACCGACCTGAACCAACCCGTGGCCATCAGGCTCAACACCGAGCAATTTGCCCTGAAATGGGCCGAGATACTTACTGATCGGCTGCACAACGCACTTGATAAATACAATATCGGCAAGCTCGACGGCCCTTTGTGGATGAGTATTCACGCGGCCGTCATCGCAGCCGGCGGCGATGCCGAAAAGGTTATCACCCGCTTTTTGCAGTACGGCCGCTTCATTGATATGGGCGTGGGGCGTGGCGTACCGATAGGTTTAGCCGGCACCGGCGCTTTTTCGGCCGCGCGTAATGATGACGGCACGCTGAGGCGTAACCGCAGGCGCAAAAAGGTGTGGTACTCCAAAACCTACTATGCCGATGTGATGCGCTTTAAAGAACTCTATCTCCAAATTTTTAACCAGCAGGTACCCGGGCAAATCAGTGAAGCCCTTGCCGGCGATATCTCAATGACACTATAATGAGCAACAGATTAGACACTACCAGCACCGTTACCCTGGTCATTAACGGCGAACAATCAAAAACATCGCTCCGGGATATCACAACGGCATTAAATGCGGTGCGAGCTGCACGCGCGCGCATGAACCAGGAGGAAGACCCTGCACGTTACCAGGAGCTCATCAGGCAGGAGCAGGCACTTGCTGCCGCTCAAAGGGCGAGGCGTAACGAGGTTTTGGCGACAACAAATGCTATTGAAGATCAAACCGAAAAGCAGAAAGGTTTTTTTGCTGACTTCAAAAAGGGCTTCAGTGAGATATCAGAAATGGCCGGGAATATAACGGCCGGTACACTCATTTATAAAGCCGTAGGCTCAGTTATTGAAGAGTTCAAAAGCGTGATTTCAGGTTCAGAAGAAGCATTTAAGGAAGCAGATTTGACACAAACGGCCCTGCAAAACAAGCTGAGGCAAACCGGTAACGCGGCAGGCGAAAACATCAAAAAACTTCAGGATCTGCAAAAGGCTGAAATGGACTTGACCGGGGTAGATGATGATGTTATCGCAAAGGGCGAAGATATGTTACTTACGTTTACCAACGTCCGCGGCAAAATATATGAGCAGTCGATACCGGCAATTGTCGATTATGCTGCAGCAATGAATAACGGCAAGGTAACGATGGAAGGTATCCAGTCCGCCGCCGAAACATTAGGCAAGGGCCTTGATGACTTAACCAAAATCAAGAAAACGGCCAAGGCCATGGACGTTACATTGACAGAGGAAGAGTACAATCAAATTGAAGCACACCGGAAAAATAACGAGGTGATGGCCGGTCAACAGATATTTATTGATGCGCTCACTAAACGGTACGGTGATTTAGGCAAAACGTTATCTGAAACCGATACAGGCGGATTGCAGCGATTTGAAACACGCCTGGGTAATATTCAGGAAGTAATAGGGCAATGGATCGTAAAAGGGAAGGCACTTTGGGCATCCGTTCTTAACCCATTCCTGGGTTTCGTAGAAGATGTAGTAAGTAGCAAGTTGTCCGATACCCTGGAAGACGAGCGTTTAAAAATGAATGAACTGGTTTTAGAGATCACCGATGCCAATACCAAACAGGATGAACGGGTAAAGCTTATCAATAAGTTAAAGGAGATGTATCCTGATTATTTAAAAGACCTCGATTCGGAAAAAACGTCAAATGAAAAAATGGTTGAGATCGGTGAAAAGCTTAACGATGTGTACATCAACAGGATCATTCTTGCAAAAAAAGACCAGGAGATAGAGAGCCAAAACCAAACCACGGCCGATTTAAAGATGAAGCGCCTGGAAGCTGAAAGAACAATGAGGCAGGAACTTGCGAAACTGCATGATAAGTTACCTGAACTCAAAGTGCCCACAGATGGCACTACATACGAAAAGTTAAGCGCCATGCTCAGCCAGTATGAAAAGTCAATGAATGCCGCACACCGTACAACCGGCGGTATTTTTGATCCCGCATTTTCGGCAGGAAGGGCACTGAATGAATACAAGGCTCTTCTTGAGTTTGCAAAAAATGCCGAAAACCAGGGTAATGCGATGTTAAAAGCCAGGGCGCAGCTGATAAAAGACCTTGGGATAGATGAAAAATTTAACGGCGCAACGCCCGAAGGCGGGAATAAACCACCTGAAAACCCGGTTGGCGGCGAAACGGATGCGGAAAGAGACGCGCGGTTAAAAGCTGCTGAAGCTAAAAAGAAAGCCCAGGATGAAGCCGAGGCGATGTCCAAAGAGTTTAGCGAAAAGATCATCCAGTTTAATGCCGATGTATTTGCCGACACGCTTGATAAAAACGATAAGGAGATCAAGGCTACCGAAAATAAGTTTAACGCGCTTATTACAACGCAACAGGCGGCTCTCGAAAAATACAAGGCCAATAAATATGCTAATGACAATGAGGTTAAAAAGCACGAAGAGGAAATCAGGCAATTAGGCATATCGCGTGACGCAGCGGTCGCGCAGATTAAAGTACGGCAGGCGCAGGAGCTCGAGGATAAAATAGAGCAGCTCCGAGACCGCGCGGGTGTTAACCTAAAAAACGATTATCAAAAAGAGGTTGATACTATCAACGACCAATTTGACCAACTGTCAAAAGATGCCGGCGATAACCAGGACGCACAAAACCGCATTTATTACGAGCGTGTGGCTGCACTGGCTGATGCCCGCATCCGCCTGGAAAAAAGCTACAGGACGAAATCAAGCGGATTAAAGACGAGGGCGCAACAACTGATGAAGACAAAAAGAAGGTTGAGCTCGAAAAAATCAACCAGCAATATGATAAGCAGCTTGATGAATTAAAAAAGCAATTCGGGGCAGAGCTGGAAGCAACACAGGAATACCAGGATGCAAAAAATGCAATACTGGCCAACAAGCAAAAGGCGGTTGATGTAGCAAACGGCGGTGATGACGAGAAAAAAGCGAAGGAAAAAGCCAAAGAACAGAAGCAATTTGCCATCGATGCGGCACAAAATATATCCAATTCGATTTTTGAAATTGGTAAAAATCGCCGGCAGGCCGAAACGGATGCCGAATTAACTGCCCTCGACCGCAAGCGCGATGCCGAACTGAATAATGACAGCCTAACAGCAGCTCAGCGAACTGCGATACAGGAAAAGTATGCTAAGCAGGAGGCCGAAATTAAACGCAAAGCATGGGAAGCCGATAAACAGGCTGCTTTAAGCCAGGCGATCATTAACGGAGCATTAGCAGTTGTCAAGGCCTTGCCTAATTTTTACCTGGCTGCTGCCGCCGGTGTGGCCGCTGCCGCTCAGATCATCACTATCGAAAGCGAAAAAGCGCCCGAGTTTGGTTACGGCGGTATTATCGACGGCCCTTCACATGCTAACGGCGGGGTAGATATGGTTGACACCCAAACCGGGCGTAAAATCGCTAATGTGGAGGGAGGTGAGCCGCTGATGGTACTAAGCAAGGATACCTATGCCAATAACCGTATGCTGATCAATGAGCTGCTTTATAACAGCCAGTACCGCAATGGCGCTCCCGTTTCAGTAAATACCAGGCTATCTACTATACCCGCATCGGGGGTACTTAGGGAAGGGGGCGTAATTGATACCGGGCATAGCAATACAACATCGGCACCAAAAAATACTATTGCGGTAAACGATAACAGCGATTTAATTGCCGAGTTAAAGCTCGTTCGGGCAGCCATTCAAGATCAGCAGGTTATTTTTAACGACCGCCTTTATGAGCAGTACAAGGCAAAGAAGGTGGCGATCAGGGATAGGGCCAACGCCTGATATTTCAAATCTTGCACCAATAAAAAATGCGATGAGTACCGGTACTTATCGCATTTTTTATTGGTGCTGCAGACCAGGTTTGATCATATCGCTTTTTTTGCGATGTTTAACTAACCAAGCTAAATCACATGAAAAGAATACTTTTCCTTTTATTATTCGCTATCCCATTTAAAATACAAGCTCAGGGACTTAAGAAAACATTGTTGCCGATTGACTCAGCGACAAATCAGATTGCCTACAGAATTGTAGAAAGTACGCCTAATCTGACCAAAACGATGCTATACAGTAACGCAAAAACATGGGTAGCGAAACAATTTAATTCCCCCAATCGAGTTGTTCAAATGGATGACCCCGAAAGTGGAAAACTTATTGTTAAAGCATTTACCCCTTATTATTCGTATATAAAAAACGAGCGCGTCAATTATAAGCTTTGGTTTACAGTCTCAATTTCTGTTAAATCAGAAAAATATAAGGCAGAATTAACAGATTTTACAAGCCAACAAGAAGGGCAATCAGATCGCAACCCGGCGGAGATGCTGGTTAAGCCCAGTTTGAAAGAATTAGGTTGGTTAGATATAACAGTTGCGATTGAGGACTTATCAAAGATTTTTTTGCAGTCAATCCCAGAAGCAATGAGGGTAAAAGATGATTTTTAATTTGTCTTTACTCCAACAACTCCAATTCACTCAATCGGTCAGTTTGGCAAAAAACGCACATTTTATCCGAATTGGAGTATTGGAGTAAAAATTCAGACATTGCAGCACCTTAATTAATCTAAGCTATAAATTATGAATCCTGAATGTTTGAAGTGCAAAAGAGTACCTGTTTTATTTGAAGAATTATTTAATGTTTATAAGGATGGCAATGCTATCCGAATGATGGAAATTATGATGTCGTTAACAGAGTTAGGAACCAAAACCGGTTTGTTAACCAATCAAGACAGAACCGAAATTACCTTATTTAATCACATTTTATCGTTAATAGCCCAGTACCAGGTTCATCTTTTAAAGACCAAAATCGAAAACAACAGCGCCCCTCAATAGGGGCGTTTTGCCTATACAACGGCTCTCAAACTAAACCTGGTTTGAATTTTCATTATCTCCGTTGCTAAATATTGTTCAGCAATATGAATGTAAACCATTGTGGTGTTAATGTTTTTATGCCCCAATAGTTTACTGATCACCATAACAGAAACCCCTTCAATCGCCAACCAGGACGCAAAAGTATGTCGGGCTACATGGGATGTCAAATTCTTGTCTATATCCGCCTTTACCGCAATTTCTTTCAAGTGCCTGTTATATACCTGCTCATCAGGCAAGTCGAACGATTCGGCTTTTAAATCATCAATAAACTGCTTTGCGATGGGAATAATGGGTATAATTATTGGCTTAGGGTTCTTTACAGATTTTCGCTGTTTTACCGGAACAAATGAAATGTGATCGTTTTTTATCCAGGCTTTATTCCAGCGTGAAAGGTCAGATATCCGCAACCCAGTAAAAGAGGCAAACAAAAAAGCTTGCAAATCCCTGCGTATTTCCGCCTTTAAAAAAACAGGTTCCTTTGTATTGCCATAATAAAGGTTTAGCAAACTGATAATTTCATGCTCTTCTAACCAGGTTGGATCAGGTTCCGGCTTTGAAATCTTGAACCTGGTATAATCAATATTGACCGAAATTCTATTTCTGAAGCCATAGGATAGATAGGACTTTATATTTTGAATCCGCTTCCAAACGGAGCCTTCAGACATTTTAGTTCGTAAATAATTGGCAAATTTCTCAAGTAAATCACCGTCAATATGCATTATCTCAATATCCTGCTGTTTACGAAATTCTTTGAACCAGTTTAGTGAATCGACATGGCCAACGGCTGTTGATTCCTTAATCATATCAGCTTTAACAGTCGTTTTTTGCCTGTCTTTTATCGCTTGAGCCATGAACGGGAAAAAGTATTGCCAGTTTTATACAGGTTAACAGCTTTGTATACGTCGGTCAAATAAAAGGCTCGGTCTTCAAGCAAGAACTTTTTTATCACGTTCCAATATTTCGACCGTTCCCGTTCAATAATAGCATTAAATGCGACGATGTCAGGGTCATTCTTAACCCTGGGACATAAGCATCTCGTTTTCCAATCAAAATTTTCAGCGTTCCACTTAAGCCCTTTAAGCGGAACAAAGTCGATTTCGTCCCCAATTTTTAATTCCAGGTACAGGGATATTCTACCGGTGTTTTTGTTTACGCGCTGCTTATTATAGTAAAGCTGCACCTTACATTCGGACATATCAATTCCATCAAGCTTTGACATAAAAAATGTTGGTTTTTTGTTGAAGTGAAACGAGGAACTTCGCCAACATCAGGAATTAAAAAAGTGCCCTTATTTGGATTTCAGGGCACTTTTGTTTTTTGAGATTTTTAAATTCTCTGTAATTGTGGTCCCGACGAGAATCGAACTCATATCTAGAGTTTAGGAAACTCCTATTCTATCCGTTGAACTACGGGACCGTTTAAAAATCAGCCTCAAAAAAGACCGATCTTTTATTTAGTTTGCAAAGGTGCAATTTTTCGATGAAAAATCACACCCTAAAATTCAAAATTTAAAAACAGCTCATTTGCGCATCTTCGCATCTTAAATCTGCACATTTAACGGATTACTGCGCCATTGTGGAAATCTTCAGTAGGGGCAACAAAGCTCAGCTTGCCTTCGCTGTTTTCGGCCATCAGGATCATGCCTTGCGATACAATACCTTTGATCTCCCTCGGCTCCAGGTTTACCAGTATGCTTACTTTTTGGCCTATGATGTTTTCCGGCTCATAATATTCGGCAATGCCGGATACTACGGTGCGCTCGTCAATTCCTGTATCAATGGTCAGCTTCAGCAGCTTTTTGGTTTTGGCAACCTTTTCGGCAGCTAAAATGGTACCTGTACGGATATCCATGGTAGCAAAGGTTTCGTAGTTAACATTTTCCTTTGCAGGTAACACATCGGCCGATTTTGGCGGAACCGCAGCGGCTTTCTTATCTGATAGCTTTTTAAGCTGGGCTTCTATCACATCGTCCTCTACCTTTTCAAACAACAGCGCAGCCGGGTTCAACTGGTGACCGTTGTTAAAATACATTTCCTGGTCATAAGCTATCGGCTCATTAGGCAGGTTAAGCATAGTAATGATCCTTTTAGCTGTAGCGGGTAAAAAGGCCTGCGCCACGGTAGCGAGGTGACCAATCAGCACCAAACAATTGTGCAGCGCTTCTTTAGCAGCGGCAGGCTCTGTTTTAATGGTTTTCCACGGCTCTTTTTCGGTTAGGTAACGGTTACCTAAGCGGGCCATATCCATTACAGCCTGCAAAGCCTGGCGGTAGCGGTAAGCTTCAAGGTTCTTTTCTATCTCATCATAATATTCGCCAATGCCAGTGCTCAGGGTTGCGTCGGTAAATTCTATCTTTTCAGTATCAGCCTCAATTTTACCGTCGTAAAATTTATGCATCAATATCATTACCCGGTTCACAAAGTTACCTAATATGGCTACCAGCTCGTTATTTACCCGGGCCTGGTAATCTTTCCAGGTAAACTCGCTGTCGCTGGTTTCGGGTAGGATGGAGGTTAGCACATAGCGTAATCTGTCCTGTTTGCCCGGGAACTCTTCCAGGTACTCATGCAGCCAAACCGCGTGGTTACGCGAAGTGGAAAGTTTATCGCCTTCTAAATTCAGAAACTCGTTGGCTGGTACGTTTTGCGGCAAAATATATTCGCCGTGCGCGTGCAGTATAGATGGAAAAATAATACAATGGAATACGATATTATCCTTACCGATAAAATGCAATAAGCAAGCATCATCCTGCTCATCGGCCTGTTTTTTCCAGTATAGCTTCCAGTCTTTTTTGTTATCAATAGCCCATTGCTTGGTGGCCGAAATATAACCGATAGGCGCATCCATCCACACATAAAGCTTTTTGCCTTTAGCCTCGGCCAGCGGTACGTCAATGCCCCAGTCAAGGTCGCGGGTCATGGAGCGCGGCTGCAGGCCCGATTTTAGCCATGATTTGCACTGGCCAAAAACATTCACTTTCCAGCTGCCTTCTTTGGCATCTATCCATTGCTCCAGCCATGGCTGGTATTTATCCAAAGGGAGGTACCAGTGTTTGGTTGATTTAAGCACGGGCGTTTTGCCACTTAGGGTCGAGATCGGGTTAATGAGGTCGGTAGGGCTAAGGGAGGTGCCGCAGCGCTCGCACTGGTCGCCGTAGGCATTTTCGTTACCGCAATTAGGGCAGGTTCCGATGATATAACGGTCGGCCAGAAACTGCTGATAATCTTCGTCAAAATACTGATCGGAGAATTTTTCAATAAACTCGTCCTTTTCATATAGGTTCAGGAAAAACTCCTGGCTTAGCTCATGATGAATAGGCGACGAGGTACGGTGATAAATATCAAATGCGATACCGAACTCTTCAAAACTATCTTTTATCTGTTTGTGGTATTTATCGATAATGGCTTGCGGGGTAGTATCTTCTTTTTTGGCTTTGATGGTAATAGCAGCACCGTGCTCATCCGAGCCGCATATGTACACCACGTCCTTCTTTTTCAACCTTAAATACCGCACAAAAATATCTGCCGGCAGGTAAGCACCGGCAAGGTGACCGATATGTAAGGGGCCGTTGGCATAAGGCAGGGCCGATGTAATGGTGAATCGTTTATATTTGTTGAGTTGTGACATTAAATATCGCCTTGGTAAATAGTGTGCAAAGATAATTGATTTAAGTGGGAAAAATGCCTGAACCATGATGCTCATGATTTAAGGATTTCCTGATTTTTTCTCTTATTATCAAGGTAATCGTTCAATCTTTAAAATCATGGTTCAAACTCAACCCTCATACCTCAAAAAAGGCGACAAAATAGCCATCACCTGCCCTGCCAAAAAACTGCCCAACCCCATGACAGATGCTATCGCGCTTCTGCAGAGCTGGGGACTGGAAGTTGTTTTGGGAGATACTGTAGACGCCTCATTTCATCAATTTGCCGGCGATGATGATTTTAGGGCAGCCGATATGCAGCGTTTTATTGACGATGACAGTATCAAAGCCATCATTGCCGCCCGTGGGGGCTATGGAACCGTGAGGATGATTGACAAGGTTGACTTTAGCCGTTTTGTACAAAATCCCAAATGGCTTATCGGCTTTAGCGATATAACGCTATTACATACCCACTTGTTTACTAATTATGGGGTGCAAACCATTCACGGGCAAATGCCGGTTAACATTCCCGATGCGTCCAAACATTCGATCGATACTTTACGAAGAGCCTTGTTTGGCGAGGAATTAAATTATGAATTTACAACACATGATGTTAATAAACCAGGCAAAGCCAAAGGTACCATTGTAGGCGGTAATTTATCGTTGCTGGTAGCTGCTGCAGGGTCGGTGTCCGATCTGGATTATAACAATAAGGTTCTGTTTATAGAGGACGTAGGTGAGTATTTGTACTCGGTAGATAGAATGCTGCGGATGTTGGACAGGGCAGGTAAACTAAAAAAACTCGCAGGTTTGGTAGTAGGCGGCTTTACCGATATCAAAGATAATGACATACCGTTTGGCCAAACTGTGTCCCAAATAGTGATGGAGATTGTTAAAGAATATAACTACCCGGTATGTTTCGATTTCCCGGCAGGGCATATCCCCGATAATAACAGTTTGGTATTAGGGCGAGAAGTGAGATTGCAGGTAGATGAAAAGCAGGCGAAGTTGTGGTTTAAATAACCAACAACGTAAGCTTCAAAAGAAAATGTCATTTCGACGAGACCGGTTGTGGAAAATGTGTGAAGGGGGAGGAGAAATCTTACGCCATGCATAGCGGCCTGCATGGCGTATAAGATTTCTCTTTCGCCCCGCCGCTCAAGTCTGCCCTTGCTCTATCGAAATGACATTTTTTTTGTTTTTGGGATGCTCCCCCTTTAGGGCCCCCGGGGGCAAACCAATTTGCTTATCAGTAGTTTATATAACATGGCTAAAAAACCGCTGCTTGAATTTACAGATAGAGGGATTTACTGCGCGCAGGGCAAATTTTATATCGATCCATGGAAGCCGGTTGATGATGCTGTAATAACCCACGCCCATGCCGATCATGCTTATTGGGGGCATAAACATTACCTTGCCCATCATCTTTCGCGCGAGGTTTTATTGTACCGTTTAGGCGAAATCAACCTGCAAACGGTTGAGTATGGTGAAATAGTACACAAGAATGGTGTTACTGTGTCACTCTTCCCGGCAGGCCACGTGATCGGCTCAGCGCAGATCCGGGTTGAATACAAAGGCGAGGTTTGGGTAGTATCCGGCGATTACAAGGTAGAAGATGATGGGATCTCTACTCCGTTTGAGCCGGTTAAATGCCATCACTTTATTTCAGAGTGTACTTTTGGGATGCCGGTTTACCAATGGAAACCGCAGGTACAAACCTTTAACGAGATTAATAGCTGGTGGCGTAATAACCTTGATAACGGACTGGCCACCGTATTGGTGGGTTATTCTTTAGGAAAAGCACAACGTATATTGCAAAACCTCGATTTGTTTAATGGAAAGATTTATACTCATGGTGTTATCGAAAATACCAATGAAGCCCTTCGTCGCAATGGCGTGTTGTTAAACCCAACCGAAAGAATTACGCAGGAAAGCTCAAAAGAAGAAGTTAGGAAAGGCATCATCATAGCGCCACCCTCATCAGTAGGTACGCCCTGGATGCGTAAGTTTCAGCCGTATAGTTTTGGTTATTGTTCGGGTTGGATGGCCATCCGCGGGGCTAAACGCCGTCGCGCTGCCGACAGGGGTTTTGTGCTTTCTGACCATGCCGATTGGGATGGTCTCATTAGCGCTATTGACGCTACGGATTGTGAGTGCGTTTACCTTACCCATGGATACACAGCCACGTTTTCGAGATATTTAAATGAGATTGGTTTTAATGCACATGAGGTGCATACTTTGTATGGAGGCGAAGAAGACCCCTCCAACCTCCCCGAAGGGGAGGCTCCAAGCGCCGGAGAACCAGAAAAGGAAGTCCTCTCCTTTGGAGAGGATTTAAGTGAGGTTGGAGGGGCCGATTCATGAAAGCCTTCGCCCAACTCTTTCTTTCGCTTGACGAGAACCAATAAAACCAACGAAAAGGTTAAAGTATTAAAAGACTATTTTAATACAGTGCCCGATACCGATAAAATGCACATGCTTGCTTTGTTTACCGGTCGCCGGGCAAAGCGGCAGATCAATTCAACGCTGGTACGAAACTGGGCCATCGAGGCATCACACATTCCTGCCTGGCTTTTTGAGGAAAGCTATCATGTAGTGGGAGATTTGGCAGAAACTATGGCATTACTTATGCCTCAAAGTGACGCAAGCAGCAGCAAAACGCTTACCGAATGGATAGCCGAGATTAATGCCCTTAACGATAAAACTGAAGAGCGAAAAAAGAATGGCTGATGGATTCATGGGCCATGCTGGATAGCCAGGAACGCTTTGTGTTTAATAAACTGCTAACCGGCAGTTTCAGGGTTGGCGTATCACAAAATTTGGTAATCAAGGCGCTGGCGGATATTTCCGGACTCGAACCCGCAGTACTTACCCATCGCATTATGGGGAGCTGGCTGCCCGAAACTTATCAGTTTTCGCAATTGATGGCGGAGCAGGATGCCGAAGCTAATATCTCCCGGCCTTATCCTTTTTCCTGGCCTATCCTATCCAGGAAACGTCCGAAAAACAAAAAACTCCTGCTGAAGTAGGGATCGCCCTCGGTGATGCATCCGACTGGCAGGCCGAGTGGAAGTGGGATGGGATCCGTGCGCAAATGATAAAGCGCGGCGGCGAGATTTTTATCTGGAGCCGTGGCGAAGATCTGGCTACTGAGAAGTTTCCTGAGCTGCATCTCTTTTTAAATGCCCTCCCCGATGGTACGGTGATTGACGGCGAGATCCTCAGTTTCCAAAATGGCTTGCCTATGCCGTTTAACGTGCTGCAAACGCGTATCGGCAGAAAAAATCTCAGCAAAAAAATTCTGGAAGAAAGCCCTGTAGCCGTTATTGCTTATGATTGCCTGGAACATAAAGGTGAAGATATCCGCTATAAATCCCAAACTGAAAGACGGGAAATTTTGGAACAGTTACAAACAGAGACACGATATTCCGAAGTGTTCCGTATTTCATCGCTGATTCAGTTTGAAAGCTGGGAGCAGCTTGGAAGTATCAGGGAACAGTCGCGCGCTATGATAGCCGAGGGGATCATGCTGAAACGCAAAAGCGCGGCCTACCAGGTAGGCCGCCGCAGGGGCGATTGGTGGAAATGGAAGATCGATCCGCTATCGGTGGATGCTGTGATGATCTATGCCCAAAAAGGTCATGGCCGCCGGGCCGACCTGTATACAGATTATACTTTTGCCGTTTGGGATGGCGACAAGCTGGTGCCTTTTGCCAAGGCTTATTCGGGGCTTACCGATGCGGAGATCAATAAGGTCGACTATTTTGTAAAACGCAATACCATCGAAAAATTTGGTCCCGTACGTACCGTAAAGCCCGAGTTGGTGTTTGAAATAGGTTTTGAGGGTATCAATAAGTCCACCCGTCATAAATCGGGCATAGCATTGCGGTTCCCGCGGATATTGAGGTGGCGGCATGACAAACCAAAAGAAGAAGCAGACACACTGGAAAGCTTAAAGGCATTACTGGGCGAATAAACACTATAATTTAATACCTTTGCGGCTTCAATATTAAAAAAACCTAACTATCAATAAACCAATATGATTGTAATCAGCAGTTTTCAGGAGTTTGAACAGCAGGTTGGCAACGACCTTGGCGTATCATCATGGCACACCATTACGCAGGAGCAGATCAACAAATTTGCCGATGCAACCCTCGATCACCAATGGATCCATACCGACCCGGAAAGGGCAAAAACTGAAAGCCCGTTTAAGTCAACCATTGCACATGGCTACCTTACACTTTCACTTATCCCTCACCTATGGAAAGAGATCGTAAAGATCGAAAACCTGAAAATGGAAATTAATTACGGTATCGAAAACCTTCGTTTTGCACAGCCGGTGCTGGTTGATAATGAAGTACGGTTAAAGGTAAAGCTGACCAGCTTGCTTAACCTTCGTGGCACAACGAAATCCACCATGGCCATCGAACTCGAAATAAAAGACCAGCGCAAACCGGCTTTTACCGGCGAAGTTGTGTTTTTATATCATTTTATTGGGTAAACCCACACTTAATAATCGCCCGTCATTGCTTTAAGGTACAAAGCGATGACGGGCGATTCAGATTTACAGAGTTACCTGTACAAGCTTTTGCTCTCAATAAATTTCAATACCGGGTCTGGTACAAAAAACTGTACGTTCTTTTTTCGGCTATTGATTTGCGGATAAACGTTGCCGAAAGCTCCATAAGCGGTGTCATGGTGATGGTAACCGAAGGGTGATCGGCCAGTTCGGCGTTTTCATACCCGGGGCGTGGGTACACGTAAATGCGGTAATCGCGCAGGATAAGCTTATAGTTTTTCCACTTATGCAGGGAGCCAAGGTTATCCGAACCCATGATGAGGGCAAACTCATGCTCGGGATATTTTTCCTTTAAATGGGCAAGGGTATCAATGGTATACGATGGCTGGGGCAACTTCAGCTCAACATCGCTCACACTAATATTGGTTGCATTATCAGTAGCCAGGCGGGCCATCTCCAATCTGTCATAAGTGTTGATCAGATCGCCATACTTTTTTAACGGATTTTGGGGCGATACCACCAGCCACACCTTATCAAGCGTGGTATGGTTTGCCATATAATTGGCAATAATCAAATGCCCTATATGTATAGGATTAAATGAACCAAACAGTAAGCCTATCTTCATGTTGTGCCCCTAACCCCTAAAGGGGAAATTAAAAGTTTTGTAGATTAAGCGCTCCCGGTGTACAAAATGAGTTTTTTGCACTCCCCCTTCAGGGGGCCGGGAGCTAATAAAGTTACTCACCAATTCCTCCGCTTCTGCGCAAGCCGTTTCAAGATCGTAATTTTTGAGTATAATATCAAATTGCGGAGCGTATTTAAGCTCTTTTTCTGCCTTAGCAAAGCGTTCTTTCAGTTTTTCTTCACTATCAGTGCCACGGCCGGTCAACCTTTCAATTAAAACCTCAAGCGATGGCGGTTGTACAAATATGGCCAAAGCCTGGGGACCGTATTTGCGTTTAAGGTGAAGGCCACCCTCAACGTCAATATCAAATATTACCGTTTTGCCTTTTGCCCAGATGCGCTCAATTTCAGTACGGAGCGTGCCATAAAAAGTACCGGTATAAACTTCTTCAAATTCAACAAACTGTTTTTTGGCAATGCGGTGCAAAAACTCTTCTTTACTTATAAAGTAGTAATCTTTTTCATGCACCTCATCGCCGCGGCGCTCACGCGTGGTGGCCGAAATGGAAAATTCAAGATCAGGAATTTTTCCCAGCAAATGATGTACTATGGTGGTTTTACCAGCACCTGAGGGAGCCGAAAATATGATGAGTTTACCTTCTTTGGTCATCGTTCATTAGTTCATGGTTCATAGCTGGTTATAGGGCAATGGAAGTAATCCATGAACTACGAACCATCATCTATGAACTTTACAATACGTTTAACAGTTGTTCTTTAATTTTTTCAAGCTCTTCTTTCATGCCTACTACCAGTTTCTGGATGTTGGCATCATTGGCTTTTGATCCTAATGTATTGATCTCGCGGCCAATCTCCTGCGAAATGAAGCCCAGCTTTTTGCCGTTTGCATCGGCGTTTTTTAATGTCTCGATAAAGTATTCGCAATGCGCTTTCAGCCTTACCTTTTCTTCGGTAATATCAAGCTTATCGATATAGTAGATCAGTTCCTGTTCAAACCGGTTTTGATCTATAGCTTCGCGGCTTGCGGCTTCGGCTAAAAACGTATTAAGGCGCTCGCGGACCAAAGGAACTCGTTTTGGATCTTCCAGCTCAACAAGGTCCAGGTTTTTTAATATAGTGTTAATACGCCCTTTAATCTCCAGTTCAATAACATTGCCTTCCTGTGACCTGAAATCCTGGAAAGCGGCCATAGCCTGTTGGAAAGTTTTCTCAACGGCTTTCCACTCATCTTCGGATATGGTATCTTCTTCGTATTTCACAACCTCTGGTAAGCCCAATGCCAGCTGAAGCAAGTTGCCGGTTGGTTCGCCAAGCTCTTCACTAACCGATTTAAGTTGATTATAGTAGTGTTTAAGCAGATCTTTATCGATCCCCGCCGCTTTTACCGACTGGCTTACCTGTTCGGTATTGATAGATAAGTTTACTTTACCGCGTTCAATAAGCTTGCTGCAGTCATTACGCAGCTGAAACTCTTTTTCGGCAAAAATCTTCGGCAAACGAAGTGATAGTTCTAAAAATTTGCTGTTCAGGGATTTAACCTCTACGGTGTATTTTGTACTGCCCGAATCAAAACTGGCAATTCCATACCCTGTCATGGATTTTATCATGCGGCAAAGATAGCAAATTTAGTTAGAGGTTAGAGATCGGAGATTAGAGGTTAGGTCACTCGGATTTCGAATGTTAAATTTCGGATTTGAAATAAATTCAATAGAGAGAGTTTATCATTCAAAAAAATAAAAACTAACCTCCAGTCTCTAACCTCCAACCACCAAAGCGAAGCGCTTTAACACTTTTTCACATTTCAAATAAAATACACTTCCTATATTTACGTTCAATTATCACTGATGCGCAACTATTTATACCTGCTTTTAACAGGGGTTCTATACCTCATTACCGTTCATGTTTCGGCCCAGGAGTTTACGGTAAAAGGGGTTATCTCAAAAAAGGTGACCAATGAGCGTGTAGGGCAGGTTTTTGTTAAAGATCTGAATACCAAAACATTGATACTTAGTGATGATGTTGGCTGGTTTAGCATAAAAACCCGTGTTGGCGATACCCTGCTTTTTTCCCGCGATGACTATACCCCTCAAAAAGTAGTGGTACTGAACAATAGCGACATGCCCGTTTACATGCAGCCCATTATAAAACTTGACGAGGTAAAAGTTGTTGGCCAAACCAAGAGGCAGGAGATAAACCAGGTGTTAAACGATTATAAGAAACAGGGAACTTATTATAATGGCAAGCCGCCCGCGTTATCTTTTTTAAGTAACCCTGTAACCGGCCTTTACGAGCTTTTAGGAACAACTCCCAATCGCGCACGTCGCTTCGCTCAAAACGCCCAAAGCGAATTGGAGCAGGCCGAAATTCACAAACATTACAACATCCCATTTGTGAAGCAATATACCGGACTGGCTACTGATAGCCTTGCCCGTAAATTCATGAATTATTATACGCCTACCTACAAGGATATTAAAGCCTGGACTGATTATGACCTGATAAAGCACACCATACGGGCATATGAATATTACAAAAATAGCAGTGATAAAGAAAAGCTCGAAAAGCTAAACAGCCCAACATTCATCGTGCCGGATTCAACTGTTAAATTGGGTGAAGGGCCGGTAGAACTTAAAAAGGAAAAAAACTGCCGCTTTAATCGTTAAAATACTTTGAATCAGATCCCCAAGGCTTCGCATGCTTTTTCAGCGGCAAGCTTTTCGGCGTTCTTTTTACTGAATTCTTTGCCCGAGCCCATCACTTCACCATCTATATTGGCCTGTACAGTGAAAAGCTTGGTGCTTTCGCCGTCCTGGTTGGTTACCAGTTCAAAAATAATATCGCGGCCATGTCGCTGGCACCATTCAATAAGCTTGCTTTTGAAGTTAGTTTCCGTTTGCTCAAGCGTATGAATATCAATATGAGGTTTTATGATGTGGTTGATGAGGAAGTTTTTGGTAAAGTCATAGCCTTTATCCAAATAAACCGCGCCAATCAGGGCTTCAAAGGCATCGCCCAGTAATGATCCCTGCCTGCTTGAGTTAAGCATACGGTTGTCATACTCAATCAATTTATCAAAGCCAAGTTTTTTTCCGAGTGCGTTAAGGTTTACACGGCTTACTATTTTTGAGCGTAATTCGGTCAAAAAGCCCTCATCTTCATAAGGGTATAATTTAAAAAGTACTTCAGCAACAACACTGCCCAGTACGGCATCGCCCAAAAATTCCAGGCGTTCGTTACTGTTTTTTACCCCTTCTTGATGTTTTGGGCTACCGATTTATGACGGAAAGCCATGCGGTATAAAGACAAATTGCCCGGCACAAAACCGAGCAAATTCTTTAAAATTTTAACATACTTTCTGTTGGGTGATATATAAAGCTTGTAGAACCGACTTATAGGCATCAAACCACAATTAATCTTCGTACTTTTTAAATATTACAGAAGCGTTGTGTCCGCCAAAACCAAATCCATTGCTTTGCACTATATTAATATCGCGTTTTTGAGCGGTATTGAAAGTGAAATTGATCTTAGGATCAAAAGCCGGATCATCAGTAAAGTGATTAATGGTTGGAGGGATGATACCATGTTTTAATGCCAGTATCGATGCAATAGCTTCAACCGCGCCGGCAGCACCAAGTAAATGGCCAGTCATTGATTTGGTTGAGCTAATGTTGATACGGTAAATATCATCGCCAAACACATCCTGTATTGCTTTAATTTCCTGCGGATCACCGATTGGGGTTGATGTGCCGTGAACGTTCACATAATCAATATCGGCAGGGCTAAGTTTAGCATCTTCGAGGGCTGCGCGCATTACAAATGCGGCACCTAAGCCATCGGGATGAGGTGCTGTCATGTGATAGGCATCGGCGCTCATGCCGCCACCCATCATTTCGGCGTATATTTTAGCGCCGCGGGCTTTTGCATGCTCTAACTCCTCTAAAATGATAGTACCTGCTCCTTCACCGGCCACAAAACCATCCCTGTCCAGATCAAACGGACGTGATGCCGTTGCCGGATCATCGTTTCGGGTTGATAATGCATGCATGGCGTTAAAACCACCTATGCCGGCTTCGTTGATAATGGCTTCAGAACCACCGCTGATGAACATGTTAGCTTTACCCAGGCGGATGTAGTTAAATGAATCTATCAAGGAATTATTTGATGAAGCACATGCCGAAACAGTAGTGAAGTTGGGGCCGCGCAAACCATATTTAATAGATATATGGCCGGGGGCTATATCGGCAATCATTTTAGGGATAAAGAACGGGTTAAAACGCGGAGAGCCATCACCTTTGGCAAAGGCCGTCACCTCGTCGAGGAAAGTTTTTAACCCCCCAATACCCGAGCCCCAGATAACGCCAATACGGCTGGTATCCAGTTTTGAAAAATCTAACCCTGCGTCTTTTACGGCTTCTTCGGTTGAAAATAAGGCGTATTGTACAAAGGGATCCAATTTGCGGGCGTCTTTACGGCCCAAAAAACCATCCGCGTCAAAGTCTTTTACTTCGCACGCAAACTTAGTTTTGAATTTTTCGGTATCAAAACTTTTGATCAAGGCAGCGCCACTTACTCCATTGATCAGTCCGTTCCAATAATCTGAAACAGTGTTACCAATAGGAGTAAGTGCTCCAAGCCCGGTTACTACAACTCTTTTAAACTCCATTTAATCCAGTTAAGGAGTTTTATTTAACGTTTTTTTCAAGGTAAGCAACTGCCTGGCCAACAGTACCAATAGTTTCAGCCTGATCGTCAGGAATAGCCACGTTAAATTCTTTTTCAAACTCCATGATTAATTCCACGGTGTCTAACGAGTCGGCACCAAGATCGTTGGTGAAACTCGCTTCTGGCGTAACTTCACTTTCGTCAACACCCAGTTTTTCTACGATAATAGCTTTTACTCTTGAAGCGATATCAGACATAGTCTTTATAGTTTAATGATTAATAAAAATTCAGTGCAAAGAAAAATAAATTCTGTCAATAAACAAATCTAAAACTTTTACAATATAAATCTCTAAACAAAATTTTATTGAAACGGTTTGTATTAGTAATTTTGACGGCGTAAAAGTAATGATTTTGAACAGGAAATTTTTAAAGTTTGAGATCGATTTTGATTTTGTGCTCATTGCAGTAACAAGCTCACTTAAAGATTACCGGGTTTGTTTTCTTATAAACAAGTACTTGAATTTTAATTTCGTAAAAACCGATGACCTGGAAGTAGATATTTACCCCGGGAGCGAACCTGTTTTGTTTTCATTATACCGTTATAGCTGGGAAACCACCGAAACAGACTTCTTCTTTATAGGCAATAAAGGCTCAGATGGCTACCTGGTGCCTGAAATAAAAAGTGCCGACTATTTTTTAATGATCCGTAACTATATAGATGATAATGAGCTTGATACGATCATTTCATCGCTAAATAAAATACCAGAGATTGTTGCAGCTGTAAAGATTGACCCAAAAAAATAAAATCACGGGAAAATCTTTTATTTTAGCGCCGAATTTAAAAAGATGTTGATTTTACAATCATTAAATACCCTCCAGTTTTAACCCGAATAATATGGAACTATACTATAATCGTACAAAAATTGTTGCCACCATGGGGCCGGCATCAGCTAAAAAGGATGTTTTATTAGCGATGATCAAGGCAGGTGTTAACGTTTGCCGTCTTAATTTTTCGCACGGTAAGCCTGAAGATCATAAGGTAGTGATCGATCTTATCCGTGAAATTAACGAGCAATACAAAACCAACGTAGGTATCCTGGCCGATTTACAGGGCCCAAAGATCCGCATCGGGTTGGTAAAGGACGGCGGTATTCATTTAGTTAACGGAACGCACATTAAAATTACCACTCACGAGTGCATTGGTAACGATGAGCAGATCTATATTACTTATGATACCTTCCCACAGGACGTACAGGCAAACGAAATTATTTTGCTTGATGACGGCAAACTGCAGTTAAGGGTTATTGAAACCAACAAAATTGATACAGTTATATGTGAGGTTGTTCACGGCGGTATCTTAACGTCACGCAAGGGTGTTAACCTGCCTAACACCAAAGTGTCTATCCCAAGCTTAACCGAAGAAGATTTGATCAATCTTGAATTTGCCCTTAAACAGGATGTTGAATGGATCGGTCTTTCTTTTGTTCGCACAGGCGAGGATATCATTGACTTGAAACGTATTATAGCACGCAACGGTTCGGCGGCTAAGGTAATTGCCAAAGTTGAAAAGCCGGAAGCTATTGAAAATATTGATGCCATTATTGCTGCTACAGATGGTGTAATGGTTGCCCGTGGTGACCTTGGTGTTGAAATGCCGCTTGAAGAAGTACCGTTACTGCAAAAAATGATTGCCCGTAAATGTCGCGCTGCTTCAAAGCCGGTTATCGTAGCTACCCAGATGCTGGAATCAATGATCACCACACCACGCCCAACCCGTGCCGAAGTGAATGACGTTGCCAACTCTGTACTTGATGGTGCCGATGCGGTTATGTTAAGCGGCGAAACATCAGTTGGTGAGTTCCCGGTTATTGTTATTGAAACTATGGCCAAAATTGTACGCAATGTTGAAGAATTAGGCTATCCGTTTAACGCTCCAAAGCAAGCAACAGTTAAAGACCCTTCTTCTCCGGATTTCCTGATCAATGCACTTTGCGAATCTGCCGTACATATTGCTGAGCAAAGTAATGCGGTAGGTATCGTTTCCATGACTACTTCAGGTTATACTGCATTTGAAATATCAAGCCACAGGCCTAAAGCCAGTACATATATCTTTACATCAAATAAGCAGCTATTGAATGCGCTTAGCCTCGTTTGGGGTGTGAGGGCGTATTATTATGATCAGCTGGAAAGCACAGATCAAACCATTGCTGATGTTAATGACATCCTTAAAGCTGAAGGCCTGATTAAAACGGGCGACGTAGTTGTTAACACGGCTTCTACCCCTATAATTAAACAGGGTAAAACCAATACGCTTAAATTAAGCGTTGTGGAATAAGGCTATTTAAAATCTTACTTTTAATGAAGAAGGCTCGCCGGGATAACTGGCGGGCTTTTTTGTTGGCGGAATATGCAGACATCAATGGAACAGCGCGTTCCGTCTTATAGGATATAAGGTGATGTATCTGCAAAAAAACAATGCCGGCTACCCGAAAGTAAACCGGCAAAGCACAATTAAAATCAGGCATAATTCAAGTTTAAGTTGAAAGGCTGATTTCTCTTGCTATCCTAAAAAATAAAAGGTAGATGCTTAAATAAATTTATCCGCGTTTATAAAACCTGTTTGAGCACCTGCTGCAGCGATAGCGTTTTACTGCAAGCCGGGGAAGCAACAGTTTAACAATAGCACCTCTTTTTATCCGGTCGCAAAATTTGTTTTTGCATCTCGGACATATTGCATCAGGCGCTTTGCCGATAGTTGGTATTGTATCGGTTTGGCTGTTAAGGGTACGGAGGTTATCCTCATTAAAAGTCACAGTCATTATATTAGGGGGTGATTGTATCTCACAAAGCTGCCTAAAAGCGATATAATAAAACTGCCATTTAGCTTTATAAAACCGCCATTTGCTTAAAAAAAGCCTCCTGTCAGTTAAAGATTTCTGAAAATTAAGAAGACAATGATAACCGGCCGGATTGTTTAAAGTAGCTCGTTAACGTCGCGGCCATAATGTTCCTTAAACAATTTGCCAAAGTATGCAGGTGTATCAAACCCCGCGGCATATGATACTTCGGCAATGGTGCGGTACTTGCCGCTTTCGATAGCTTCGCGTGCTATTTGCAATTTAATGGCGCGGATGTATTTATTAGGCGTAAGTCCGGTAATTGATTTTATGCGGCGAAACAATTGCCGCTCACTGATCGCCAGTTCATAGCTCAGGGCGGCAAGCGTAAGATCGGTTTTGCCGGTATGTTTTCGTACCCGGGCTTCCAATTCCTCAAGCCAGGATAAATCGGCAGGCGAAAGTTTCAAGCCCGGGTTTTCTGCCGGTTGTTCAATCTGCAGATCATTGGTTCCTGTAATCAGCTCATCATCATCAGAGATGGTAGCCCCGGAGCGGGCGGCGGCGTTGTTAATAAGATTAACAGTGCGTGCAAGCAATTCGCTGCTTAAAAATGGTTTGGTGAGATAATCATCAACACCAATATGAAGCGCTTTAAGCTTATGCCGTGTATTGGCCAGTGCGGTGAGCATGATCACTGGGATGTTGCAGTAAGCCGGGCTTTGCTTCAGGGTTTCAAGCAGGGTAAAGCCATCCATTTCGGGCATCATCACATCTGATATGATCAGGCTGGGCATTACCGGCATATCCTGCAGTTTTTGCAGTGCTGCGCGGCCATTGCCGGCAGTGATGAGTCGATATTGTGGCCGTAAAATATCTGCAATGTAAGCAGCCATTTCATGATGGTCTTCAACCAGCATAATAAGTTCCCCGTTAGTGTCTTTCCCCACGGTTTTACTATTCGAAACAATTACGGCTTCTGTTCCGGACACTTCAGTTGCCGGCTTTTCAGTTGCCTTAAACGGGATAACTATCTTAAAAAACACACCCTTTCCCCAATTATTATCAACCGCAATATGCCCGCCCATCAGTTCTGTAAGTTCACGTGCTATAGCAAGGCCTATGCCAGTGCCGCCTTCTGAGGGTTCGTTATTACCTCTGCCCTGGTAATAGCGGTCAAAAATGTTAGGCAGATCATCCGGATGAATCCCCACACCGGTATTGGCTACTCCAAACTCAATCATTTCCAGCTTTATATCAGCAGTAATGGTTATAGTACCTGCATAAGGCGTAAACTTAATAGCATTACTGATGAGGTTATTAGCTATTTTTTCAAACTTTTCCTGATCGAGCAAAACAAAAAGCGCCGGATCAATGAAGTTGAGCAGTCTGTAATCCATTTGTTTATATTCAGCGGCCGATACAAAACCCTGGTATAGTATCTTTACAAATGATAATAATGCAACGGGCTGGGGTTGTAATGCTAATTTCCCTGCTTCCAATTTGCCAAGATCAAGCAATTCGTTGGCCATATTGAGTAGCTTTTTGCTATTGCGTAATATCGAATGCAGCATGTTAAGCTGTTCATCTTCATAATTAGTAAAAGCCAGGAGCTGAACCGCCGGCCCCATGATGAGCGTTAATGGAGTGCGTAATTCATGACTTACGTTTGCAAAAAAGCGTGTTTTCATAGCATCCATTTTTTCCAGTTGACTATGTTCTTCGGCCAGCAACGCCGTCTCTCTTTTCTTTTTAAGAATAAACCAACGATAACTGATAATGGAGGACATTACTATAAACAGCGCAAGCACAATTAAAAAATTCCGTTGTACCTCAACCAGCTTAGTTTCACCGGCGGCTATTAATAACCGTTTATCGGCCTGGTATTTTTTATCCAGTTCGGAAGCATCCCTTGCTTTATCAAGCTGGTTGATACTGTCATTAAGCCGCCGGTACAGATAACTATACTTAAAAGCGTTTTTATAATCACCAATACCTTCATATGCATCGGTTAAATGATTATAGATGTTTTTTTGTACGGTGATGTTACTTTGTGATTCGGGTTGGATACTAACCGCCATTTCCCCGTATCGCGCGGCCTTCTTAAACTCCTTATGATCAACATACATGGTCATAAGTTCGTTAAGGTTATGCTTTTCGAGAGTTTTGAACTCGCCTTTGCGGGATAATTCCAGTGATTTCATCAGGATCTCCTCTGCCTTTTTATCCTGGTTGGTCATGAGGTAAAGCCGGCCCAGATTGCCCTGGTAACGGGCTATGCTAAAATCTGAAAGAAAATGAGCATACTTTTTATCAAGTACCTGTTCCATTAGCCGGGTAGCTTTTACCAGGTTACCCGGCGACGATATACTCCGTTCGGAAAGGATGTTAGATAGGTTACTCAGCGCAAAAATATAAGAAGCTGTATCTTTTATGCTCAATGCATCTTTTGAAGCTTGCTCAGCATAAGGCAGGGCTTGTTTAGGGTTACCAATCGACCGATAAATATCGGCAATACAAGCGCGGCAGTCTATACTTAAACTTTTCCATCCCCTATTATCGCACTCTTTCAGTATTTTAAAAGCAACGTTTAAGGCTTCAACCGTTTTGGCTTCGCGGCTGAGCATGTAGGCTACCATTATTGGTGCTTTTTCATAAGTAAGTGAATCGGCCGTGGTTGTCAATTTGGTAGCTTCACGACCAAAGGTTAAAGCATCATGTTCATTACCAATGCCATAAGCCTGGTAAGCCCGGGCCAGCAACACCCGCGCTTCAAATGGTTTATTGTTATTTTTCCTGGCCGAATCGATCAGCTTTTTTGCAAGCACAGCTGCCGAATCCGGACTTTTCATGCTGCGGAGTATTTTTAGTACAGGTTCTTTAGCGGGCCGGGATTGACTTTGAGCCAGTGCAGCAAAGCTGCATAAAATGGTAACACAAAAAGGGATGATCCTTCGGAAAAGATGAATAGGGTAAATTGTAATAGGGGTCATGATATTGAAGCCCAAATTACAATTTTATCGGCGCCCGGAATTACCTTAATTTGAAATAAATCTCCTTATAAACAATTTTTATCCAAGGTTTTTTCAGCTTACCCGTTTTAAATCAATAGTTAAAACTGCCAGTTTTGCTGTTAATATTACACCATTAAAGCTATGCCAGCTTAAGCTATAATTGATTACTTTAGCAGCTGATATCGTTATAAAATTGACCATGAAACACTACGGGCTAATTGGTTTTCCGCTCTCTCATTCATTTTCAAAAAAGTTTTTTACCGAAAAGTTCAAAAACGAAGGGATTACAGATGCACGCTATGATCTTTACCCTATTGAGCATATCAAGGACCTGCAGGACCTGCTTGATGAGCATCCGGATATTTGCGGCCTTAATGTAACCATTCCTCATAAAATAAACGTGCTGCCTTTTTTAGATTGGATAGAGCATGACGCCCGTACAGCCGGCGCTGTAAACTGTATCAGGGTGACTGCCGAAAGCCCGATTGAAGCCGCATTTTCGGGCGAGATAGGGGTTAAAGACCATGATTTCAGACTGGAAGGTTATAATACCGATATTTATGGGTTTGAGGAATCATTAAAGCCTTTAATTGGAGATGGCAATGATGACGCCCTGGTTTTGGGCGATGGAGGTGCCGCAAAAGCAGTAAAATGTGTACTGGAAAATTTAGGTATCACCTATAAAGTTGTTACCCGCAAGCCAACACACCATGCGGATAATATTTTGTTTAAAGATCTTCAGCCACACCATATCTTACAGCACAAACTTATCATCAATACAACTCCTTTGGGTACCCATCCTAATATTGATGAATGCCCGCCTATACCTTATGATTTTATTGGCGAAAATCATATTTTGTACGACCTGATCTATAATCCCGAAGAAACCCTGTTTTTAAAACACGGCCGCGAGCGCGGCGCGGTAACTAAAAATGGCTACGAAATGCTGGTTTTGCAGGCCGAAAAATCATGGGAGATCTGGAACTCAAAGGAGAAACATCCATGAAGTATGTAAGTTTACTGGCAGCAGTGCTATTGTTTTTGTCCGCATGCAGCGGCAATCATGATTACGCGCCCAAGCCCCGCGGCTACTATCGCATTCCGTTCCCAAAAAAGAATACCAGGATTACGCTGCCGGTTGTCCGTATGCTTTTACATATCCCAAGTACGCCTTTATAGAACCGGATAAAAAGCGAGGTGCCAAACCTTGCTGGATAAACATGCAGTTCCCGCGGTTTAATGCCACGCTGCATTTAAGCTATCAGCCCATCACCTCAAAAAAGAGTTTAACCAACTGGTGGAGGATGCCCGCACCTTCGCCTTTAAGCATACCGTAAAAGCCACATCCATTGACGAAGGCATCATCCATTATACTGATAAAAAAGTTTATGGCATTTATTATACCATAGACGGCAATGCCGCTTCATCGGCGCAGTTTTTCCTTACAGATAGTGTGCATAATTATATACGGGGAGCGCTATATTTTAACACCGAACCCCGGCTCGACTCCATACAACCTGTGCTTAGTTTTATAAAGCAGGATATGGCGGTGATGATTAAAAGTTTTAAGTGGAAGTAGAAGCCAAAACCGGAGACAAGACAGCGAGATATTAGAAGCAAGATTTTTAGAACCGGGATGCAGGATATTTTAACCATGCAAAATTGCTATATAGGTATTGAAATAGGCGGAACCAAACTGCAAATAGTTTTGGCCGATGATAGTTTTATTGTCAACAGGGCATTTCGTTTTGCGGTAGACAGAGTGTTGGGTGCCGCAGGGATCAGGGAGCATATTGCCCAAACCATCACCAATATTTCAAAAGAGTATATCATTAAAGGCATAAGCATCGGTTTTGGCGGACCGGTTGACAGGGAGGCGGGCTGCATTGCTAAGTCGCACCAGTTAAGCGGATGGGACGGATTTAACATTTCGGGTTGGTTGCAACAGCAGGTTAATGCACCGGTTATTTTGGAGAATGATGCTAATGCAGCTGCCCTTGGCGAGGCATTAAAAGGGGCCGGGCGTAACTATGAACATGTATTTTATGTAACTCTTGGCAGTGGTGTAGGTGCCGGAATGGTCATTAACGGCCAAATTTATCACGGGACAAAACCCGGAGAAGCTGAGATAGGGCATATCCGCCTTAACCGCGAAGGCCTTACGCTTGAAGATAGCTGCTCGGGCTGGGCGGTTGACAAAAAGATCCGTACAGTAATCGCTCAAAAGCCTGATGGTAAACTGGCCCAACTTTGTGCGGATGTAAATGGAGACGAGGCCAAAATGTTACTAACTGCTTTGGAACAGGGAGATGCAGATGCGCTGAAAATATTGAATGATACCGCTGCCGACCTGGGCTTCGGCTTATCACACGCCGTACATCTTTTTCACCCTGATATCATAGTGTTGGGCGGCGGGTTATCTTTATTGGGTGAGCCTTTGCGGATTCGCGTACAAGAGGTTATTCGGGCTAATACTATGGCACTGTTTTTACCCGGCCCCGAGGTTGTAATAGCCAAATTAGGCGAACTGGCAGTACCCGTTGGGGCAATTGAAAACTTAAGGAAACATATAGGTTAAATTAATTACCCTTCAAGGTTAGTTTCTCGCAATTTTAGAAAATCATTCCACCTGAAAAAGCCTGCCTCTATATGAGCGATCCCGATCAGGATGAAAAATATGGCTTAGCTATCCCATAAAACTTATTTGTTCTGTTTCCACCAAATTTACAAACACGCAGATGGATCTGTTGTTAATAGTACAGCGGCGTAATAACTGCCAATAATTTATAAACAATGAAACTCATCAAATTCAATAAAATAGGTAATGATATCCGTTTACATACCGAAAGCCTTGCCCATATGGGGTTTAGGAAAATATTTGAAGGTATCGATCAGCTTAAAATAAAAAACGGCGTTGATAAACTCGGCCTCGAAGGTTTTATTAACCAGTGCGCTTGTCTTGCAGCAGGTTCGGGGGCTATGGCAGGCAGCGGGGGGATGTTTACCCTCGTAGCGGGGATCCCATTTGATTTCATCAATTTGATCACCCAGCAGTTTAGGGCTATTATGGGCATTATGTATTATTATCGGGGCACGTATGATAATGGTTTCGACGATTTTATGTCGTTAGTAGCAACATCCGTAAGGGTGGAAGCCGGCGTGGCTATCACCAGATCCATGATGGAAGGCATTGCCGAAAGGATGCTGATGATATTAGGCACCCGCACTGCCGAACGCCTGGTTCCGGTTGTAGGCGCGGTTATTGGCGGTACGGCAAATTACCTGTTTATTAAACGCATGGCCGAGCAGGTGAAACGGATGCAAAAGGATTTTGTGGTTATTGAAGTAGGATAGGGCAACTAAGCGCAGAGCAGGCATATAGGCCTTTAACTTTAGCTTTCAAGTAATTACAGATTTGAACTACGGTTTGATGATATACCTGAGTTGAATAAGTCCGCTTGAAAATTGCTCGGCATCAAGCAATACCAGGTTAATGCGTTCTTTTATATTTGTAAAAAGTGGTTTTCCACTACCTAAAATTACCGGGTGTACTGATAGTAATAATTCGGAGATTAGATTTTTTTGATAAACGCTTCAACAAGTTCTGCCCCGCCAAACAACCAGATATCGCGTCCTTCCTGGCTCCTGATTTCTTCGACCCTGTTTTTAAAATCAGCAGGCCTTATTATTTCAACATTATCAGCTTGGGGATCATGAAGTGTATCCGAAAACACATAAATTTTCATGGCGGCAAACATTTTTGGATCGGTACGCATGATCAGCTCATAACTTTTGCGCCCGATGAAGATGGCATCACAGGCTTTAAAAAAGTCGGTAAGGCCATAATCCTGGTCGTCAAAGCACCAGTCGTACTCACCATTAGGGCCCTCAATATAGCTGTCGAGACTAACAGCTACGTTTAAAATTATTTTACGCATAGCATTATTCTTCGGGTGTGTTGTTCATTTCCTGCCATTGCTTGCTAAATGACTTATCAGCTACCCGAGGCATCTCGCGTAAATGGCCCCAGGTACGTTTAAAGAAGGTTTTAAGCAGGAAGTTTTTCATGCCGCCGCCAAAAAAATCGGTAAGTTTGCGTTTAAGCATTCCCTTTTTCCAGATAGCCCAGCCCCAGCGTTCTTTATTGGTAACCAGGTTTTCGTTAACCGCATCGCGGCGGTTAAGGAGCAACATTTTATGGATGTCGATCTTAACCGGGCAAACCTCGGTACATTTACCACACAGGCTTGAAGCATAGCTCAGGTGTTTAAAATTTTCCATCCCCTGAGTATGCGGGGTAATAATAGAGCCTATCGGGCCACTGTAAGTGGTGGCATAAGTGTGGCCTCCAATGTTTTTATAAATGGGGCAACCGTTAAGGCAAGCCCCGCAACGGATGCAGTAAAGGCCCTGGCGCTGGTCTTTTTTGCCAGCAGGTTGGTGCGGCCATTATCCAGCAGTACTACGTACATTTCCTCAGGTCCGTCGGTTTCATCCGGCCGGCGCGGACCACTTAATATAGTATTGTAAACCGTAAGATTTTGGCCGGTACCATGAGTAGATAGCATTGGCCAAAACAAGTCCAGATCGGTAATGGAAGGGATGATCTTCTCGATCCCCACAATGGCAATATGGATTTTAGGGAATGTAGTACAAAGGCGCGCGTTGCCTTCATTTTCGCTGATGGCGATGCTGCCGGTATCTGCTAATAAGAAATTGGCACCGGTAATACCTACATCGGCCTGTACATATTTTTCACGAAGCAACTCACGGGCTTTCAGGGTAATTTGTTCGGGCGTGGCATCAATGGGGGTGCCAAATTTTTCGTGGAAAAGTTTCGCGATATCCTCCTTGCTGAGGTGCATAGCCGGGGTAACAATATGATATGGCTTTTGGCCCAGCAGCTGCACTATATATTCACCCAGGTCGGTTTCAAGCGATTCTATTTGATTGCTCTCTAAAAACTCGTTCAGGTGAATTTCTTCCGTAACCATCGATTTGGATTTCACCACAGTTTTGGCGTTGGCTTTTTTGATGATGTTCAGGATTTCGCGCTGGGCCTCCTCAACGTCATTTGCCCAGATCACCTTGCCGCCTCGTTTCTGAAAATTGGCCTCAAATTCGGGTAGGAACTTATCCAGGTTTTCCATCACCTTCCATTTAAGCACATGACCTTTCTTTTTGGCATTATCTAAATTGATAATGCGCGAAAGGCCCCGCGATACCGCTGTATTGTACCGGTCAATATTGAAGTTGATGATGCGACGGTGATCGGCATCAAAAGCCTTCTCCTCCGATTTTACCAAAAATTCTTCAGCGGTTGCTCCCATATATGCGAAAGTAGGATTTTTGTTTTATTTTTTGGGTGAGTGGTTGATTAAGTTGATTATATGGGTGGTTGTTTTTGAACAGATAACATGTTAGAAGGTTTTAAAAGCTTCTCATTGCCGTAGGTTTAGCGCAGCGTAACCCGTGGTTCTAAATAATTGAAGCTTTCAGCTTCAGTGGTTAAGTTGAAAACTTAACCGATACAACCCACGGGTTACGCTGCGCTAAACCCACGGGAGTTATTTATAAAACACAAAAGGCGCATATTGTGCGCCTTTTGTGTTTTATTTTGATGAGAGAACCACTCTCCCCATCAACCACTCACTATTTCCCTCGGGCAGCAGCTTCATCCACTACAGGGCGTTTATCGCGGTTAGCAAGCTCCCATCCTGTGTAAAATACCAGTTGAGCGCGTTTGGCGAGTAGCGGGAAATTGATTTTGCTTACTTCATCACCCGGCTGGTGGTAATCAGCGTGTACACCGTTGAAGTAGAAGATGATTGGTACGCCATGTTTTGCAAAATTGTAATGATCGCTGCGGTAGTAAAACCTGTTTGGATCATTTGGATCGTCATACTTGTAATCAAGCTTTAACTTGGTATAAGTGTTATTGGCATTCTCGCCAATTTCATGCAGTTCTTTGCTTAGCATGGCCGACCCGATGGGGTAGACATAATTTGCAGAATCGGGTTTGCCGATATATTCTTCACCAACGCGGCCAATCATATCAATGTTTAAATCGGTAATGGTATTAGCCAGTGGGAATACAGGATGATCTGAATAATACTCAGACCCTAATAAACCTTTCTCTTCGCCAATGTTACCTAAAAACAGGATGCTGCGGCGTGGCCCGTGCCCATCTTTTTTAGCTTTAGCGAACGCGCGAGCAATTTCCAGAACGCCGGTAGTACCTGATCCATCATCATCGGCACCGTTGTTCACTTTATCTTTAGCCTTTTCGTCGGGGTTTAAACCGATGTGGTCATAATGTGCCGAAAAGACCAACACTTCATCTTTCAGGTCGGTACCCTGCATATAGCCTAACACATCAACCGCTTTTACATCTTTTTTAGTAGTTGCGTAGTTTATAACCACGTTGTTTTTAATGTCTGTTGCAGGAGTAGTAGATGCTGCCGAAGCAGATTTAAGATCAGCATAAGTTTTGCCGGTTGGTTTTATCAGTTCGTCAGCCAACGCTGCAGTGATGTTAAATACAGGGGCATTGGTGTTTGCCGGTTTGCCTGCTTCGTCTTTAATGGTTAACCGCGGACTTGTTACGCTTTTTCCAAAACGGGCCAGTGCGGCGGCAATACCAGGGTTAGCAGCTAATATAATAGCCGGATTTTTGCTTTGTAAGTTTTTTACAACCTTCATACGCGCATTGCTCATGCGGTAGCTGGTGTTTGGTGTTGTGCCTGCTTCGGGTTTATCTTCGTTGATCCAAAGTATAATTTTACCCGCCAGATCAGTGCTGCCTATTTCGGCATCGGTACCGTAGCCAACAAAAACGATATCACTTACAGATGTGCTTTTATCCGGGAATGCTCCTCCTAAATAAAAATCGGTACCATACTCAAACGATTTACCATTAACAGTAAATGCTGTTACTTTTAAAGCATTTTCGGTAAGTGGCACGTCAAAAAAGTATGAGCCGTTAACGGGTGCCTGCAGGCCTAATTTTTTAAATTCGGCGGCTATATAGTTAGCGGCCTTTTCAGCGCCTGGTTTGCCCGTTTCGCGGCCTTCAAAGGCATCCGAAGCCAGGATGCTCAGGTGCTTTTTCGCATCTTCAGCAGTTATGAGCCCGGCATATTTCATTGCCGTGGCATTCTGCTGGGCACAGGCTGTCGTTGCCGAAGCCAGCGCGATGAGCAATAGTGGTAATTTATTCATTCTTTTAGTTAATAGTTCTTTTTTTGAGGTTAAAGGGCAAAGGTGAAAGGCAAAAGGCAGCTGCCTTTTGCAAAACAAACGAAGAGATAAAAAAACCTTTAACCTTTCGCCTTTTCCCTTTAACCTAATTACATGCAGGCTATCTTTTCCACACGGTTAGCATGCCTGCCGCCTTCAAATTCAGTATTTAAAAATGTAGTTACTATAGCGTTCGCTTCTTCGGGGGTAACAAAGCGGGCAGGTACGCAAACTATGTTGGCATTATTATGGCTACGGGCCAGTACTGCTATTTCTTCTTTCCAGCAAATGGCAGCACGAATGCCCTGGTGTTTGTTGGCGGTTATGGCAACGCCATTGGCGGCGCCGCAAATCAGGATCCCCAGGTCGCATTCACCGCTTTCAACGGCATTGGCTACAGGGTGGGCAAAATCGGGATAATCAACCGATTCGGATGAATAGGTGCCGAAATCTTTTACTTCGACAGAAGACAGTGCCTTTGTTAAAATTTGTTTGTAATCATACCCGGCGTGGTCCGAACCGATAGCTATTTTTAATCCTTGCTTCATTTATCAAAAGTATAACGTTTTATCGCTTTTTAAAGGTAAATAATTTGTTATAAACCAACCGGCGTGTATCTACCGAAAAGGGGGATTATTACAGTCAAAAATATGCAGATCTCACTTTTTCGATACAGTCCAATAAAAACTACTTGTTAACTGTAAAATAAAGCGATTTTACTATTCGCCTTTTTCGAAATCAAGTTCCTTTTTGATCTTACGTTTTTCAACAAGGCCTGCTACAACAATACTAACCTCATACAACACAAACAGCGGGATACTAACAACTGTCATGGTGAGCATATCAGGAGTTGGGGTAACCACGGCGGCTATGACCAGGATCACCACAATAGCATAACGGCGGGTTTCTTTCATGAACTTAGGCGTCATGATACCCAGGTTAGCCAATATATAAACCAGTATAGGCAATTGGAAAACAACGCCTGTAGCGAGGGTAAGGGTAGCTACTGACGAGATATAAGAATCGATATCAAATAAGTTTTGGATAACCGTACTTACTGTATAACTCGACAGGAAATTAATAGACATCGGTGTGATCACAAAGTAACCAAAAGTGATCCCTAAAAAGAAAAGCACACAGGCATAAAATACAAAGCCGGTTGCGGCTTTACGCTCGGCGTCATGCAATGCGGGTTTAATAAAACGCCATATCTCCCATATCAGGTAAGGAACGCCTAATGTAATACCAATAATTAATGCCGAGTTAATTTGGAGGGTAAACTGCCCCGCCATTTCGGTGTTGATTAATTTAATATTTACTTTGTCAATGCAAAAACCATCCCGGTGCAAAGCTGCACCAATTTTGCAAAGCATCCGGTAAGTCCAGAAGGTTGATTTACTGGGGCCCATGATAATGGTATCAAAGATCCAGTCGTAGTAGTAAAAAACAACAGCGGTAAATATTACAATTGCTACCGAAGCTCTTACGAGGTGCCATCTCAAGGCTTCGAGGTGATCAAAGAACGACATTTCTGCCTCTAACGTTTTACCTTTATCCTTTATGGCCTTGATGATCTTGTTTTCGCTCATTGTAATATATACCGCTGTATCAACGCTATAGTGCTAAATACGTTTTATAGTATGAAGATAGTTTGAATTTATTTTTATAATTCAAATGTATCCATAAACTTGGTGGTAAAGTTACCAGCGCGGAAGTTAGGATCCTTCAATAATTTTAAATGGAATGGAATAGTAGTTTTCACGCCTTCTATCACAAATTCGCTCAATGCGCGCTCCATGGTGCTTAAAGCTTCATCGCGGGTTTGGGCCACGCAAATTACCTTTGCAATCATCGAATCGTAGTTTGGCGGGATAACATAGCCTGTATACACGTGTGTATCAATACGTACACCATGGCCACCGGGAGAGTGGAAATTGGTTATTTTACCCGGTGACGGACGGAAACTGTTAAACGGATCTTCGGCATTGATACGGCATTCAATGGCATGCATTGTTGGCTCGTAATTTTTACCTGAAATAGGGATTCCTGCAGCTACCTTAATTTGCTCTTTGATCAGGTCGAAGTTAATCACCTCTTCGGTAACCGGGTGTTCTACCTGGATGCGGGTGTTCATCTCCATAAAGTAGAAGTTGCGATCTTTATCAACCAAAAACTCTACAGTGCCGGCACCTTCATATTTAACAGCTTTGGCGCCTTTAATAGCTGCCTCACCCATTTTTTTACGGAGTTTTTCGGTCATGAAAGGGGAAGGTGATTCCTCAACCAGTTTCTGGTGACGGCGCTGAATAGAGCAGTCACGTTCAGAAAGATGGCATACTTTGCCAAACTGATCGCCCACAACCTGAATTTCGATGTGGCGCGGGTCCTGAACATATTTTTCAAGGTATAAGCCATCGTTACCAAAGGCTGCACCTGATTCGGCACGAGCCGAGTCCCAGGCGTTCTCAAACTCTTCGTCTTTCCAAACAATGCGCATCCCGCGGCCACCACCGCCGGCAGTTGCTTTTAATATAACAGGGTAACCTATTTTATTGGCGATAGCAATACCCGATTTTACATCGGCAAGCAGACCATCAGATCCGGGAACAATAGGCACACCGGCTTTTTTCATGGTATCTTTGGCCGAAGCTTTATCACCCATCTGGTTGATCTGCTCGGCAGTAGCACCGATAAATTTGATACCATACTCAGCGCAAATGGCCGAAAATTTAGCATTTTCAGACAGGAAACCGTAACCTGGATGGATCGCATCTGCATTGGTTAGTTCGGCAGCCGAAATGATATTAGGAATATTTAAATAAGAATCGCGGCTTGGCGGCGGACCGATACAAACAGCTTCGTCGGCAAAACGAACGTGAAGGCTGTCGCGATCTGCAGTTGAATATACAGCAACCGTTTTAATACCCATTTCCTTACAGGTGCGGATAATACGAAGGGCGATTTCGCCACGGTTAGCTATTAATATTTTTTTAAACATTGTTTTTCTTGAATGTGCAAATTACAGATGTGCAAATATGCAGATGAAAAATATTAATGAATGATTGAAGGGCAAATATGTAAATTATAAATGTGCAAACGAATTAAATATCATCTGCACATCTGTAATCTGCACATATGTGCATCAATTAAACTGGTTCTACTAAAAACAGTGGTTGATCGTACTCAACTGGTGAAGCGTTATCAACAAGTACTTTTACTATACGGCCTGAAACTTCAGATTCAATTTCATTGAACAGTTTCATAGCCTCAATGATACATACTACGCTACCTGGTTTAATCTCGTCGCCAACATTAACAAACAGGGGTTTATCCGGGCTTGATGAACGATAAAAAGTACCGATCATTGGTGATTTTACGGTAATGTATTTCGACGTATCCGGAGCAGCAGGAGCAGCAGGCTCAACAGGCGCAGGAGCCGGTGCAGTTGGTAATGCCTGTGTAACAGGTTGCGTAACTGCCGGAATAGTGGCATGAACCACTGTAGGTTGCACCTCGTTGGTTTTTATTGTGATCTTAAAATCTTTTTGCTCGATTGATACTTCGTTCACGCCCGATTTGGAAACAAAGCGAATAAGGTCCTGAATTTGTTTAATATCCATGTTGAAGGATTAATTGGTTTTGGACAAAGTTTATATCTAAGTTATAGTCAAATGTGCAGATATGCAAATGCGCAAATATGCAAGTTATGTGTTGATTAATTAGTGAGCGGATACCATAAGTAGCCCGTTAGTTGCGTTGTTCATAAGCAGATAACATGCACTTTTTACGGATGTTTTAATTTTTTGATATATCAAATATGCTTTTTAATAGAAAATTTGCACATCTGCACATCTGAAATTTGAACATCTATAATCCGTACATCAATAAGCCCATTTTAAATAAACTGAACCCCAGGTAAAGCCACCGCCAAAGGCTGCTAAAATAAGGTTATCCCCTTTTTTAAACTTGCTTTCCCATTCCCACAGGCAAAGTGGGATGGTGCCGTTGGTGGTATTGCCATAGCGCTCGATGTTAATGATCACTTTATCTGAACTTATACCTGTACGGTTTGCAGTAGCATCGATAATACGCTTGTTGGCCTGGTGTGGTACCAGCCAGGCAATATCATCACCGGTTAGGTGGTTGCGTTCCATTACCTCGTGCGCAACATCGGCCATATTGGTTACTGCAAATTTAAACACGGCCTGGCCTTCCTGGTAGGCGAAGTGTTCTTTAGCGTCAACCGTTTCATGGCTTGCCGGTTTCAATGAGCCGCCGGCTTTTAGGTTTAAATACTGTGCACCCGAACCATCGCTCTTTAAAATAGAATCGATGATACCGTTACCCTCTTCGTTTGGCTCAAGTAATACAGCACCGCAGCCATCGCCAAAAATAATACAGGTAGCACGGTCTTCATAATTAACAATAGCCGACATTTTATCGCCGCCTACTACCAATACTTTTTTGTGCTTACCGCTTTCAATAAATTGTGCGCCTGATGTTAAACCGTACAGGAAGCCTGAACAGGCTGCCTGCAAATCAAATCCCCATGCGTTTTTAGCACCAATTTTATGCGCTAAAAGGTTTGCTGTAGCCGGGAAGATCATATCGGGGGTAGTAGTACAAAAGATGATAAGATCGATCTCCTCGGCACCGATGCCGCGTTTTCTGAGCAGCTCGGTAACGGCAGGGACCGCCATATCAGATGTAGCAAGGCCTTCGCCTTTTAATATGCGCCGCTCTTTGATACCGGTACGGCTGGTTATCCATTCGTCATTTGTATCAACCATTGTTTCCAGTTCCTGGTTGGTTAATACATAGTCGGGAACGTAACCATGTACTGCGGTAATAGCGGCATGAACTTTACTCATCTTTATAAAATTACTGGAATGCTTGTTTTATTTTATCAACGAGGTTACTCTCCACCATATTCCTTGATAAAAGGACCATGTTTTTTATTGCCTCGGGGCTCGAGATGCCGTGACCAACAACAACGGGGGCATTTACACCCAGTATAGGGCTGCCACCGTATTGTTCATAATTAAACCTGTCAAAAAACTCGTCCTTTAGCTGTTTCTTCCGCGTTATAACATAGAACGATTCGGCAAGCTTTAATATTACATTGCCGGTAAAACCATCGCATACATAAACGTCGGCGCTTTCACTGAAAAGATCGCGTCCTTCAACATTACCCACAAAGTTAAACAACGATGTAGCTTTCATTAATGGGTAGGTGGCCTGGCTAAGGATATTACCTTTTTCTTCTTCTTCGCCGATGTTCATGAGAGCAACACGCGGGTTGCTGATATCATAAACTGCCTGTGCAAATAAACTGCCGAGTACACCGAACTGAACAAGCACATCTGGCTTACAATCGGCATTGGCACCTACATCCAACAAAATACCCAAACCGCCTTTAAGTTTGGGTACAATAGTAGTCATTGCCGGGCGTACAACACCCGGAATAGTTTTTACGCTGAACATGGCACCAACAAGCATGGCGCCGGTATTGCCAGCCGATGAGAAGGCCTGAATTTCGCCGCTTTTTAACAGTTGGAACCCAACTGATATGCTCGAATCAGGCTTCTGAACAATAGCTTTGGTGGGGTGCTCACCCATACCAATAACTTCGGTTGTATGTACAAACTCGAAGTTATCAGGGCTTACACCATTTTCCTGAAGAATACTTACTGTAACTTCCTTATCGCCAATAAGCACCAGTTTCTGGTCGGCAGATAAAGTTTTATACGCTTCGATAGCTCCTAAAACAGCTGCTTTGGGAGCGTAATCACCGCCCATAATATCTAAGCCAATCTTCATTTTCAGAAAATTAAACTTATGCTACTGCTGCTTTCTCAATAAGAACTTTACCGTTGTAGTAAACATTACCATCAACAGTATATGCCCTGTGCGGCAAATGCACAGCGCCTGTAGTTTGGCAGGTAGTTAAAGTTGGAGCTTCCGCTTTGTAATGCGTTCTGCGTTTATCTCTCCTTGATTTCGAAAATTTCCGCTTTGGATGTGGCATAATATCCTAATATTAATTATTTATTCATTTTCCTGAGCGCATCCCACCGTGGGTCTGTTTGCTCACTTTGTTCACCATTTGCCGAAAAGCTATTTAGTTTTTCAAGCATTTCTTTATCACAATAAGGGGTTTCACCCTCGTTGTCGCAAACCGATGTAAACGGCACTGCAACGTTAATGTATTCATAAATCAGCCCGGCTACATCAATCTCATGATCGTTTTTGCCAAGGGTAATGATCTCCTCGTCTTCATCTATCAATTCATCGCTGAACTTAGCTATTTGCTGTTCAGTAATATCAACCTGCTGCGGCAGTTGCGATAAACACCTGTCGCAGGTGGTATCAATTGTGCCGTCTATCTTAAAATTCAGGATCAGCATAGTTTCCTGCTTATCCAGTTCAACCTCGCAGTGCAGGGTTGCTTTTTTACGAGCGAATATTCAAACTCATCAAAAAAGTCATCCTGTATGTCATACTCAAACTGGTGTTTCCCAAGTTTAAGCCCCGTAAAGGGAATCGAATATTTTTTAAGCGATTTCAATGAGCAACAATTAGCCCGCAAATGTAGAGAAAAATACCATAACTGGAAAGTGTTTTTTTATTTTGCCCCTTTGAAGAGGCGAAAGGCGCCTGGTTAAAGGTAAAAGGTTATGTTACAGCGATTTTTATGTGCGCAAAAATCGCTGTAACATTGTTAAAAATCAATTTGCTAAGCTGTCGCCTTTCATCTTTGAGGCCAGTTGCAATGCTTTGTAAGCATTTACAATGCCCCCGGTTTTGGATAGCGTTGTAAAATCAACCTTTTCGGTTTTGCTGCCGGGTTTTAATACCATGGTGCCCCTTAGCGGTGTTGCCGAGCCTAAAATAGCTTCCTTTACCTGCTTAGCACTCAGGCTTGGATAGTATTCTAATATCAAAGCCGCAATGCCTGCCGTTATTGGCGACGAAAAGCTGGTGCCGTCTTCTGTATCAACCTCAGCATCGGTAGTAATGGAGGTAACTTTTACCCCCGGCGCAAATATATCCACGCTTTTTTTGCCGTAGTTGGAAAAATCGCCGGCAAGGTTTTGCCCCATTCTGGGCCCCGACGCACCAACGCTGATCACGTTATCAGCATCGCTTGATGAGCCATCTAAGAAAGTATCATTTGGAAATTCGGGCTGAAGATCCATGTCCTGGTTATCGTTACCGGCAGCCATCACTAATAAAACATTCTTTGAGGCAGCATATTTGAAAGCGGCATCTACCCATTCCTTATGCGGCGAGATCTTTTTTCCGAAACTCATGTTAACCACCCTGGCGCCGTTATCAACCGCGTAGCGTATAGCATTGGCTACGTCTTTATCATATTCATCGCCATTAGGGATGGCCTTAATGATCATCAGTTTTACATTATCGGCCACACCGTTGATACCATAATTGTTGTTACGCACCGCGCCAATGAGCCCGGCCACACCGGTGCCATGTGCCGCATCGGCAAATTTTACCAGGTTATTGCCATATGGTTTGCCATCCATTGTATCAGGGTCATCCCCCACAACGCGCTTACGCGAAGTAAGATCAGGCGATACATCGTTGTTGAGCTTTGCAAGATATTCGCTTAGGTCTTTAATGATTTTGGCGTTGGTGGAACCGGCTCCCTCCTGCGAAAATACTGATTCCCAAACATATTTGCTTTGGCTTAGGGTGTCATTAGTGGCTTTAACCTTAACAAGGTCGGCCTGGCTAAAAGTGCCGTTTGCCGGTAAGTTCAGACCGCGCTTAATATACCCGCTGGTAACCATCAACGCGTTCATTACCGGCGAAAGCTGGCCGATTTCGGTATTGGCCTTGTTTACTGTTGAATCATAAACCGTTTTAACACGCAGCCAGTAAGCATATTCTTTTTTATTGGTAGCAGTCGAATCCGTAACCGAGGCATATTTACCTTTTAATTTATTGTATTCACGTACCTCTTCTGTGGTTTCGGTAAAGTCGGCTTTGCCGCCGGGGCCGCCTAAAAAGTTCCATCCGTGTATATCGTCAACGTAGCCGTTATGGTCGTCATCAATGCCGTTTCCCGGAATTTCTTTTTTATTTATCCATAGCACTGTTTTAAGATCCGTTTGTGAGGTATCGGCACCACTGTCAATAGTTGCAACAACAACCGGCTTGCTTTTTTGCCTTGCACAAACATATAAGCCTGCTTTAAGCTGATGCCGTAAAAGCCGCTCTCCTTTAAATCAAGCAGATGCCAGGCTTTTGGCGGGGCAGGATCGGTAACAGGGGCCTGTTGTGCCGATGCCGGTAAATTAACTAATAATGCTGCTGATAAAGTGGTTGCGCTTAAATACTTGCAAAATTTGAACATGAACAGTGTTTAATATGATGTCTTTATTTAAAGACTAATGAATCGTTTTAGTTTCTATATAATCTTACCAGGCTTTTTACGTGCCGGCTTTCATTTAGGTTAATTTTTATTTTCAGGGTGTTTCCTCTGGCCGGGCTATCCGCTCATACGCCTGCAGGCCTTACGCTCGTGGCCGGTATCCGCTACTATCCCTAACACTGTCTGAACCGGGATTTGGGTGGATTATGGGGATGGACAGGATTTTTTCTTGTGTCCTACTTATAAAATAGGAACAGCAATCCCATAAATCCTAAAAACTCCTCCAAATCCTGGTTCAGAAACTACAAATCAAACTTTATCCCCTGGGCTAAAGGCAGCGTTTTTGAATAGTTTATAGTATTGGTTTGTCGCCTCATATAAACTTTCCATGCATCCGAACCTGATTCCCTGCCGCCGCCGGTTTCCTTTTCGCCACCGAAAGCGCCGCCTATTTCGGCGCCCGATGTACCGATGTTAACATTGGCAATTCCGCAATCAGAACCTGCGTAGGATAGAAATTGTTCTGCCTCGCGCAAATTATTGGTCATAATAGCCGATGACAGTCCTTGCAGAACACCATTTTGCAGGTCGATGGCCTCCTCAATAGTGCTGTATTTAATGAGGTAAAGGATAGGGGCAAAGGTTTCATGCTGCACTATCTTAAAGTGATTTTTAACTTCGGCAATGCACGGTTTAACATAGCAACCAGATTCATAACCTGCGCCTTCCAGCTTGCCGCCTTCAACTACAAAGTTGCCGCCTTCGGCTTTGCATTTTTCAATCGACTCAAGATACAAGGCAACAGCATCGGCGTCAATCAACGGCCCCATATGGTTGTGCTCATTCAATGGGTTTCCAATCCTGATTTGTTTGTAGGCGCTAACTAATTTTTGTTTAAAGGCATCGTAAACGCTTTCGTGAATAATAAGCCTGCGGGTACTGGTACAACGCTGGCCGGCAGTACCCACTGCACCAAACACCGCGCCGATGAGCGACATGTCCAAATCGGCATTTTCGCTGATGATAATTGAATTGTTACCGCCAAGCTCCAGCAGGCTTTTGCCCAACCTTGCACCAACCGCGGCGCTCACCGCTTTACCCATACGGGTTGAACCTGTGGCTGAAATTAAGGGAACACGCGTATCAGCAGCCATGAGCTCACCAATGTTGCGGTCGCCGATAACCAGGCATGAAACGCCTTCTTCAATGTTATTCTTCTTAAAAACCTCCTGTGCTATATGCTGGCAGGCAATAGCTGTTAAAGGCGTTTTTTCGGATGGTTTCCAGATGCATACATCGCCGCACACCCAGGCCAGCAGGGAGTTCCAGCTCCAAACTGCAACAGGAAAGTTAAATGCCGAAATAATACCAACTATACCCAGCGGGTGGTATTGCTCATACATGCGGTGCTCTGGTCTTTCGCTGTGCATGGTTAAGCCATATAATTGGCGGCTTAAGCCAACTGCAAAATCGGCAATATCTATCATTTCCTGCACCTCGCCCAGGCCTTCCTGCAGGCTTTTGCCCATTTCGTAGGATACCAGGGTGCCCAGGTCATGCTTGGCTGCGCGTAAAGCCTCACCAATCTGGCGCACTATTTCGCCCCGTTTAGGTGCCGGGGTTTTACGCCAGGTTTTAAATGCTTTGGCTGCCTGCTCAATCGTCTGGTTATAATCTGCTTCGGTTGCCAGCCTTACTGATGCTATTTTTTTGCCATCGACCGGCGATGTTATATTTTTTACTGCAGCACCGTTGCTGCTGCCCCAGGTACTGCCTGTACTAAAGGCGTCATTAATATCGTTTATATGTAAACGTTTTAGGATATCTGAAATATTAGGCTCCATAATTGTTACTTTTGCCAAAGGTAGAAATCTTTAGGGCAATTTTTCAGAATCACTCATCGCTTGCCTGTTGTATCCATTGTCATTAATTATCAATGCTTTGTATTGAACAGTTGTTAAGAATGTTTGAATGTTGAAAACTAAATTGCATTTTGGATGCTTACTTATTGTAATTTGAACTCAATAAGTCTTTACAAGGCAATTTGTCAACCTAAAGCGGATGTTCTGCAAACAAAATTGAATGGAAGAAGAATTTGAATTTGGTTTTACCGAAGACCCAAAATTCTCGGTAGAACGGTACGAGGAAATGATCAGAAATCAGGACTTGTACTTTTTTGATGCCCAGGCGTTTGAGAACATTATCGACTACTACATCGAAAAAAATGATCCGGCCAGGGCATTACAGGTAGCAGAGTACGCGAGAAGCCAGCACCCTTTTGCGGCAATTTTCCTGATTAAACAGGCCCAACTGCTTGTGGTAAGCAACAAGGTTCCGGAGGCTTTTGCCGCTTTGGACCAAGCTGCTATGCTCGAAGCATCTGACGCGGATATCTATATCATCCGTGGTAATCTGTACGAAAGCCTGGAGCGTTACTCCGAGGCGCTGGAAAATTACGAAAAAGCGCTTGACCTTGCCGAAGAGACCGACGAGATCCTGCTGCACATAGCCTACGTTTATCAAAACATGGGCGATTATGATACTGCTATAACCTATCTTAAGCTTTGCCTTAAGCAAAATATGGAAAACCAGGATGCCCTTTACGAGCTGGCTTTTTGCTACGACGTAATGGACAACCAGCAGGAAAGCGTACAGTTTTATCAGCAATATATCGATAACGAACCGTACAGCTACGCGGCCTGGTATAACTTGGGCAACGCTTATACCAAGCTGAGTCTGTTTGAAAAAGCCATCGATGCTTATGACTATGCTATATTAATTAAGGACAGCTTTGCTTCGGCCTATTTTAACAAAGGCAACGCACTGGTTAACCTTGAAAAATATGCAGAAGCTATAGAAGTATACCGTCATACTTTTGAGTATGAACAGCCTAATGCCGATACGTATTGTGCCATTGGCGAATGCTACGAAAAGCTGGAGCAAATGGACGACGCCCGGGCTTTCTACAAAAAATCGGTTAAAATGGATCCAAAGCTGGCCGATGCCTGGTTTGGGATAGGTGTAACCCTTGATTTTGAGGAGCGCTATTTTGAGGCCCTGCACTTTTATAAAAAAGCGCTTGACCTTGACATCGCCAATGCCGATTACTGGTTTGCTATTGCCGATGCCGAATATAAGCTCGGGCATTTGGATGAAGCAGAAAAGGCTTACGAAAAGGTGGTTGAGCTAAATCCGCTTGATATTGACGCCTGGCTTGATTATTCGTCGATACTTTACGAGCAGCAAAAGCTTAATGAAGCTATTGAAATTATAGCCCAGGCTATCAAAAATAATCCCGAAGCGGCCGAGCTTTACTATCGTATGGTTGCCTACCTGTTTGCCAAAGGCGAATACAATGAAGCCCTTAACAACTTGGAGTATGCTTTAGCAGCCGATCCGGAAAAACATTACATCCTGTTTGATTACCTGCCGCAATTGCAAAAGAATAAAGTGATTGTGGATATTATCAACAGGTATACTAAGTAGGGAGAATGGTTGATTGAGTTGATTAGGTGAATGGTTCTATCTCTTAAATAAGGTAAAACACGAAAAGACGCATAGAATATGTGTCTTTTCGTGTTTTAAGATAAACGCGCGGCCGCAAGATGACGGCATATCACCCCACTCACTTAATCAACTCAATCAACAACTCACTACCAACAATGAATTTACCATGAGCTTTAAAATCATTTAACATTTGAAATTTGCACATCTGCATATTTGTTGCGACCTTTGCCTCGTTAGAACTTTTAGTTATAGGCTATAACAAATATTTACAATGAACTACACTATTAATCATCTTCCTGATCGTACAACTAAACCCCGCGATAAAGGCATTACCATGGTTATGGACAAAGGCCTTAGCTTGCGCCAGGTTGAAGATTTTATTGAAGTTGGCGGGCCGTATACTGACATTGTAAAGCTGGGTTGGGCTACATCATATGTAACCCCTAACCTTGAACAAAAGCTAAAGCTCTACCGGGAGGCGGGGATCCCTGTTTATTTTGGGGGAACCTTATTTGAGGCCTTTATTGTACGTAACCAGTTTGACGATTACCGCCGTTTATTGGATAAGTACCAACTGGAACATTGCGAAGTATCCGATGGTTCGATCACTATTGAGCATGATGTAAAATGTAACTATATCAGCGAGCTGGCCAAACAAGTTACAGTAATATCTGAAGTGGGCTCAAAAGATGTTCAAAAGATTTTTGCTCCTTATAAATGGATCAAATTGATGAATGCCGAAATTGAGGCCGGCTCATGGAAGGTGATAGCCGAAGCTCGTGAAAGCGGTAACGTTGGTATCTATCGTGATTCGGGAGAGGTACGCCAGGGGTTGATTGATGAGATCCTGACCCAGATCCCCGAAGGGACAATTATATGGGAAGCGCCTCAAAAAGCGCAGCAAGTTTGGTTCATTAAATTGATAGGTGCAAATGTAAGCCTGGGTAATATCGCCCCAACGGATATCATCCCGCTTGAAACCCTAAGGTTAGGTATCCGCAGCGATACTTTCGACCATTTTTTAGAGATGTAATTGTTGACTGATCTTAATATAACAATTTACCCAGCCTCCGGAGCAATCCGGAGGCTTTTTGTTTTAGAAAGCAAGAGTCAATCTTACACACATGCAACCTGACAAGACTGGCACCGGCAGGCTAAAGCACAGTGACTGAGCATTGTTAAAACTATATGTCTTTTTTCAAAAAAAACACATGAATTCTTAATTATCAACACTGCAAGTATTTAAAAATCAATTAATTTCTCTTGCATAAGAACAAGGGATGCATGTTATTCCAGGCATGTGGAAAACTCCGGCTATTATGCTGTTCAGCATACTAATAGATTTGATTTAAAACCCCTGAACCTTTTTAACGTTGCACGTACTCAGTTAATTTTATCATAATCTGTAAAAGCTATGGCTAAAAACATTACCAGGAAGGCGCCCGCAGCAAGCGGGGAAAAGGGGCTCAAAGCCGAACGCTATTTCACCAAAGAAGGTACCAGTGTTTACGACCTGTTTAAATATGAAAAGCGATCGTCGGTGATCCGCAACCCCTCAGGCGATGCTGTATTTGAAATGAACGATGTTGAGGTACCGGCGGGCTGGTCGCAGGTGGCTACTGATATCCTGGCTCAAAAATATTTCCGTAAGGCAGGCGTACCTCAACCCGACGGCTCAACCGGATCTGAAAAAAGCATTAAACAAGTTGCCCACCGTATGGCCAACTGCTGGAAGGATTGGGGCATGCGATATGGTTATTTTGCTTCGTCAAAAGATGCTGAGATTTTTTATGATGAAATAGTTTATACTATTATTGGGCAACTGGCTGCTCCAAACTCGCCGCAATGGTTCAATACCGGCTTGCATACTTCATACGGCATTACCGGCAAACCACAGGGCCACTATTATGTCGACCCGGTAACAGAACAGTTGAGCAAGTCAACCTCAGCTTATGAGCGCCCGCAGCCGCACGCCTGCTTCATCCTTTCTGTTGATGACGATTTGGTGAACGAGGGCGGCATCATGGACCTTTGGGTTCGTGAGGCCCGTATTTTCAAATACGGATCGGGCGTAGGCACAAACTTTTCTAAGATCCGCGGCGAGAGTGAAAAACTATCGGGCGGTGGTTATTCATCGGGCCTGATGTCATTCCTGAAAATAGGCGACAGGGCAGCGGGAGCTATCAAATCGGGCGGGACAACCCGTAGGGCAGCCAAAATGGTTTGCCTTGACCTGGATCACCCCGAAATTGAGGGTTTTGTGAACTGGAAAGTGGAAGAAGAAAAGAAAGTAGCAGCCCTGATAGCCGCAGGTTATTCGTCTGATTATGAAGGCGAGGCCTACCGCACGGTATCGGGTCAAAACTCCAATAACTCGGTACGCATTCCCAACAGCTTTTTCACAGCACTTAAAACCGGCTCGGCCTGGAATTTAACCAGCCGGATGAGCGGCAAAGCCGTTAAATCCATATCCTCGCAAAAACTGTGGGACGATATCGCTTTTGCTGCCTGGGCCTGTGCCGATCCGGGTGTTCAGTTTGATAGCACCATCAATGAGTGGCATACATGCCCCGAAGGTGGCAGGATCAATGCATCTAACCCCTGCTCGGAGTATATGTTTTTAGATAATACAGCCTGTAACCTGGCATCCATCAACCTTGCTCATTTCTTTAATCCGCAAACACGTGTATTTGATGTAAAGGGTTTTGAACATGCCTGCCGCATGTGGACCATTGTACTGGAAATTTCCGTATTGATGGCTCAATTCCCATCAAAAGAAGTAGCACAATTATCCTATGATTACCGCACGCTTGGCCTTGGTTATGCCAACCTGGGTTCGGCCCTGATGGTGAACGGCATACCTTATGATAGTGACGAAGCGCGTGCTATTGGCGGCGCCATCACCGCCATCATGACCGGCACTGCCTATGCAACTTCAGCCGAAATGGCCCGTGAGTTGGGTGCTTTCAGCCGTTACAATGATAATAAGGAGCACATGATGCGGGTGATGCGCAACCATCGATATGCTGCGTATAACTCTACCGAAAACTACGAGGGACTGGAAATTACCCCTCCGGGTATTAACCCAAAGCATTGCCCCGATTACCTGCTTTCAGCTGCCTGCAATGCCTGGGACAAGGCTGTTGAAATGGGCGAAAAATACGGCTACCGCAACGCCCAAACCACTGTTATTGCTCCGACGGGAACTATCGGTTTGGTGATGGATTGTGATACTACGGGTATCGAGCCGGATTTTGCACTGGTGAAATTTAAGAAGCTATCGGGCGGCGGTTACTTCAAGATCATTAACCAGGCCGTACCGGAGGCTTTGCGCAATTTAGGTTACCAGGAACATGAGGTTACCGCCATTGTTAATTATGCCAAAGGTGCAGCGACCCTAAAAGGTGCTCCGCATATCAATATAGATACGCTTAAAGCCAAAGGTTTTAATGATGATGAACTGGAAAAGCTGGACAAAGGCCTGGTATCTGCCTTTGAGATCAGTTTTGCTTTCAATATCTGGTCGCTGGGCGAAGAATGTTTGAAACGTTTGGGCATCACGGCCGAGCAGTATAATGCGCCCGATTTTAATGTGCTGCGCGCACTTGGTTTCAGCAAAAAACAAATTGCAGAAGCTAATGAGTATATCTGCGGTACTATGACCATTGAGGGAGCGCCGTACCTGAAACAACATCACTATCCTATTTTTGATTGCGCCAACAAATGCGGCGCAAAAGGCCAGCGCTATATCCATGCCCATGGGCACATCAAAATGATGGCAGCAGCGCAGCCGTTTCTTTCGGGTGCCATTTCAAAAACCATCAACCTGCCAAACGAAGCCAAAGTTGATGAGATCAAAGATTGCTACGAGCTTTCGTGGAAGCTGGGCCTGAAAGCCAACGCACTTTATCGTGATGGCTGTAAGCTATCCCAACCGCTCTCAACCAAATCAGATGTTAAGGAAGAAGCTGATGACAAGCTGGATACAATTGAAGAAGTATTAGGCGAAGCTGCTAACGTAAAACTGAGCGATCTGACACCCGAGCAGGTTATTGAAGCAGCCATGGCCATCATGGAGAAATCAAAGGATACAAATTTTATGCGCCAGCTTTCGCGTGTAGTGCAAAAGAAACACCTGCCGTACAAACGCCGCGGCTTTACGCAAAAGGCCAGTATTGACGGGCAAACCGTATTTGTACGTACCGGGGAATATGAGGACGGTACCCTGGGCGAGATTTTTGTAGATATGCATAAAGAAGGTGCAACCTTCCGCTCATTGATGAACTGTTTTGCCATCGCGGTTTCTATCGGCCTGCAATATGGTGTACCGCTGGAAGAATACGTAGAAAAATTTACCTTCACCCGTTTTGAACCGGCGGGAATGGTGGTAGGGCATACCAATATTAAAAGTGCAACCTCCATTATCGATTATATTTTCAGGATGCTGGGCTATGAATACCAGGACCGCACCGACCTGGTACACATCATAACCGATAAAAATGGCATATTGGGAAACCCGCAAATGGGTGATGAGGATTTTAATGCCGATGAAACCAATGTGTACCAGCCATCTACGCTATCTTCAGATAATTCTATTAATGCTCAAAGAAAAGGCTTATCTTTCGATGTTAGTATGGGTGTACAAAGTGATGCGCCAAGCTGTAACGTTTGCGGGCATACCACGATTCGTTCAGGTACCTGTTATAAATGCTTAAACTGCGGCAACTCAATGGGATGCTCGTAATCAATACGGATTTTTTCAAATCAATTATAAATAGTTAATTATGTTTAGCCCCGCTCACCAGGCGGGGCTTATTTATTACCAGGGTCAAAATTAATGCAGCAGTAATAGTAATTGCAATGCCATAAAAGCCCTGGCATAAAGCCCGCCTGCAACCCGATGCTTATTTTTGTGTTCACAATAGATATGAGCACAAACAAAATTAAACTGAGCGTGCTCGACCAGTCGCCAATAAGAAAAGGCGCTACTGCCGAGCAGGCCATACAGGAAACTATACAACTGGCAAAATATACCGATACCCTTGGCTACACCCGCTTCTGGATTTCGGAACATCATAATATGGGTATTATAGCAGGCTCAACGCCCGAAGTATTATTAGCCCATTTGGCCGGCGAAACTAAAAACATGCGCATGGGGTCGGGCGGTATCATGATGCCAAACCACAGCACCCTTAAAGTTGCTGAAAATTTTAGGATGCTGGAGGCGCTGTTCCCCGGCCGGATTGACCTTGGAATGGGCCGCGCGCCGGGTACTGACAGGATCACCGCAGCCGCGCTTAACCCTTCAAACCAGTTCAGGGAGCAGGACTTTGTTGAGCAACTGGCCGATCTGCAGAATTACTTTCATGATACTTACGAACCGGGAACCATACAGGCGCGTATCAGGGCTATCCCGCAGATTAAAACCGTGCCTAACATGTGGTTGCTAAGCTCAAGCGGACAAAGCGGCTTGTTTGCAGCGCATTTCGGTATGGGTTTTTCCTTTGCACATTTTATTAACCCCAATGGCGGACCTGAAAGTGTTAAAATGTACAAGGAGCGATTTCAGCCATCTGATGATCTGCAACAGCCAGAGGCCAATGTAGCGGTGTTTATCTTCTGTTCGGAAGATGAAGAAAAAGTAAAGCAACACCAGGCCGTTATGGACCATCGCTTTCTGCAGTTTGAAAAAGGCGGGCCAATAGTGCCGCTAAGCTATGACGATGTGAAAGATGTGGAGTATACGCCTGCCGAACAGGAACGCATTCGTTATAATCGTTACCGTGTAATTGCCGGTTCGCCTGCCGAGCTGAAGCTGAAGTTAATGTGGCTTGCCAATGACTATGAAGTGGATGAGATCATGGCTGTTACCATTACCGAAAACTTTGAAGACAGGCTTGAATCGTACCGATTGTTGGCCAAACAGTTTGAACTATTATAATTCCGGTAAATAACTTTTTTAATTAAATGCCGTTTCTATACCAGTAACGGCATTTTTTGTTAACGCCTGTATCATTATTCACATATTAAAAAACTTTATAAGGCTTTAAATCGTATCTTTGGAAAGATTATAAATAAGTCTATTTTCTACAATTCAATGGTTATTATCATATTCTTTATAGCGCACTGGTTTCTGTCGCTATTTTTTCAAACGTTTTTCCTGCACAGGTACGCATCTCACAAAATGTTCACAACCAATAAGTTTTACGAAGGAATGTTTTACCTGCTTACTTATGTTTGCCAGGGATCATCGTTTTTAAACCCGAGGGCTTATGCCATTATGCACCGTGAACACCACGCATATAGTGATACCGAAAAGGATCCGCATTCGCCTCATTTTTTTAAGGATGTTTTCCAGATGATGGTATATACAGCTAAAAGCTACAGGCTACACGTAAAGAAGCTTAAAGAACCTGAAGAACGTTTTAAAGGTAACATTCCTGAATGGCGTTTTGTTGATTTCATAGGATCATCGGTTGTATCCCGTATTTCATTCGGCATTTTATATATTTTATTTTATGTAGAATTTGCTACCGCATGGTGGATGTATCTACTGATCCCGATTCACTTTTTAATGGGGCCAATTCATGGTGCTATTGTAAACTGGTGCGGCCATAAATATGGCTATCAAAATTTTGATAATGGAGATAAGTCAAAAAATACTACCCCGTTTGATTTTTTAATGCTGGGCGAACTATTTCAGAATAATCATCACAAACACCCCAACAAAGCCAATTTTGGCGCCAAATGGTTTGAGATAGACCCGGTTTACCCCGTAATGAAACTCATGCACTGGATGCGGATAATTAAATTGCGCAAAGCGTATTTATAAGCTTTTAAGGTTAAAGGCGAAAGGTCAAAGGCAAAAGGTTTTCTTTTCTGCTTTTGACCTTTTCTTTTAGGTGAAAGGTCAAAGGCGAAAGGAAAAAGGTTTTTATTTCGGGTTGTTAACCTACAGCTTTTATAATCACCTCAATAGTCTTTCACCATTTAGCTTCTGCGCTCTTCCCAACCTTTCGCCTTTATCCTTTCGCCTTTCACCTCAATCGGCTATCTTTGCCGCTTATAAATATATAAATCCATGAGTGTTTCTTTATTAGCTCAAAATTTGCATGGCTCGGAGATCATTAAGATTGCGGGCGAGATCAACGAATTAAAACGACAAGGCCAGAATATCGCCAACCTTACCATTGGCGATTTCGATTCCAATATTTATCCTATTCCAACTCCTCTAAAGGAAAAGATTATAGACGCCTATAATCATAATCAAACCAACTACCCGGCTGCTGATGGTATGCTTGATCTGCGCCAGAGTGTAAGTGGCTTTTTGAAAAGAAGTTTAGGTCTTGACTATGCACCTAACCAAATCCTGATTTCGGGTGGTTCGCGCCCGCTGATCTATTCTATATTTTTGGCGGTAGTTAACCCCGGCGAAAAAGTGGTTTTCCCTGCACCGTCATGGAACAATAACCATTACAGCGATCTGCTGAATGCCGATGCAGTGATTATCCCCACTGCTCCTGAAAATAATTTTATGCCTACGGCAGATGATATTCGCCCGCATTTAAAAGGAGCGGCTTTGCTGGCGTTGTGTTCGCCTTTAAATCCTACCGGTACCATGTTCAGCAAAAAGGACCTGGAAGAGATCTGCGATCTTGTAATTGCCGAAAACAAGAGCCGTGCAGTGGGTGAGAAACCACTGTATTTACTATACGATCAAATCTACTCGCAGTTAACTTTTGGCGAGCATAAGCATTACGATCCGGTAACCCTTCGTCCTGAATTAAAAGATTATACCATTTTCGTTGATGGCGGTTCAAAATGTTTTGCAGCAACGGGTGTACGTGTAGGCTGGGGTTTCGGGCCGGAGCTGGTTATCGAAAATATGAAAGCCATTGTAGGCCACATGGGTGCCTGGTCGCCAAAGCCTGAACAGATGGCTATGGCCAAATTTTTAACTGATGAGGCTGATGTAAACAGTTATCTTGATGATTTAAAGGGAAAGATCCAGGCAAGCCTTACTGCCCTGCATGAAGGTTTCCAGGAAATGAAAGCCAGCGGTTTAAATGTAGATTCGATTGAACCGATGGGCGCTATCTACCTTACCCTGAAAATAGATTACAGTGGCAAAACCACTCCGGACGGCAAAGTATTGAAAGATTCGGCAGATATTAACTTTTATTTAATTAAAGAGGCCGGAGCCGCATTTGTTCCATTCTCGGCCTTTGGTACAGGTGATGAGGTGAACTGGTTCCGTGCATCGGTTGGTGCAACTCCACTTCATGAAATAGAAGCCTTGATACCGAGGGTGAAAGCAGCGTTGAGTAAGTTAAAATAAGCCCCTCTAAATCTCCGCCTAAAGGGTGATACTTTAAAATTGCGCGTTATCAGAAAAGAAAAAGCGATGAGCACCAATTACTCACCGCTTTTTCTTTTAAAGCCCTCGCGGTTTAGGGAGGGGTGTTTTTACCCCAATATCTCCTTAATATCATCCGCCGTAAGCGATTTAATAAAGCTTTCTTCGGTAGTAATCAGCGCTCTTGACAGGCTGAGCTTACGCTGCTGCAGGGCCAGGATCTTTTCTTCAACCGAATCTTTGGTGATGAATTTATAGATGAAAACGTTTTTGGTCTGCCCGATACGATGTGTGCGGTCAATGGCTTGCTGCTCAACAGCCGGGTTCCACCATGGATCGAGAATAAACACATAATCGGCTTCGGTAAGATTAAGACCTACGCCCCCGCTTTTATCGAGATCAGGAACACACGCGTTTTTTCATCCTCCTGGAATTGCTTAACCACATCGCCCCGGTTTTGCGTAGCGCCGTCCAGATAGACGTAAGGAATACCAACGCGCTCAAAATGCTCGCGGTAAATGCTAAGCTGTTTTACAAACTGCGAAAATATGAGCACCTTGTGACCACCATCAAGCACGTTGCCTAAGGTATGCACCACATCTTCAAATTTACCGCTGTCGCCTTCATAATCCTTATCGATCATGATAGGATGGTTAGCAATTTGCCTTAACTTGATCAAACCCTGCAATACCTGAATCTGTGTTTTAGCGAACGTGCCATCCTCCAGGCTTTTCAGCAACTCATTCCGGTATTCGGATTTTACCTCTTCATAAACCGAAGATTGTTCTTCGGTCATCTGGCAGTAAAAAAGATTTTCAGTTTTGGGTGGCAATTCTGTTGCTACCTGTTCTTTGGTGCGGCGTAACACAAAAGGCTTGATCAGGGCCTGAAGTTTGCGGGCCTTATCTTCATCCTTTTTCTTTTCTATAGGAGCTACAAACTCGTTTTGGAAAAACTGCTGTGCACCCAATAAACCAGGATTAATGAACGACATCTGTGTCCACAAATCGTTAACCGAATTTTCGACCGGGGTGCCGCTCAAGATCAATTTAAAGCGCGACTTGAGCTGTTTAACCGCCTGGTATGATTTTGATGATGGGTTTTTGATGTTCTGACTTTCGTCCAGGATCACGTAATCAAAAAAGAAGCCTTTAAACATTTCAATATCAATGCGGCTGATACCATAGGTAGTGATCACCACATCGTAATTGGCAAAAACTTCAGCACTGCGATAGCGCATGGTGCCCGTATGTACCATAAGCTTTAACTGCGGTGCAAATTTGCGGGCTTCATTAAGCCAGTTATATATCAGCGAGGTTGGCATGATTACCAGCGAAGTGGCTTTGCCTCCGGCTTCTTCCGTATCTTCCTTGTGCTTTTGCAGCAGCGATAAAGTTTGGATGGTTTTACCCAAACCCATATCATCGGCAAGGCAGCCGCCAAAGTGGTATTGTTTTAAAAAGTGAAACCAGTTATAGCCTGCTTTTTGGTACGGCCTCAAATTGCCTTCAAAATTAACGGGCATCGGCGCGTCCTCAAGCTCATCAAAATTGGTGAGCTTTTGCAGTTTGCGGGTCATGGTAACGCTGGCCATTTCGCCTTCGGCTAAATCGGTAACGAGGCCAATATGGTGACGGCGTAGTTTTAAATCATTGCTGCCTTCGGTAAAGTGCAGCAGGTTGCCATATTGCGAAAACCATTGTTCAGGAATTACCGCAATTTCGCCCGATGGCAGGGTAAACTCCTTTTTATGGTTAAGGATATGGTTTTTTAACTGGATAAAAGGGATTCGGTACGGGCCGAAGCTCACCATGGCGTTGATATCAAACCAGTCGTTATTTTCGGTTACTACCAGTTCAATTTTACTGCTGCCAAATACGTAGCGTTTTTGCCCTTCAGGCTGTTCCAGTTCAAAGCCCTGTTCAATAAGCTGATCATGATGCTGATTGAGCCATTCAAAAACAGAGAACGAGCGGTCGTCATCTTCATCGTGTCCGGCAACTTCAAGGTTTTGGAACAATGATGAAGCTATTTTAAGCCCCATTTGCTCCAATTGGTGCATTTTGCCTTTTTCCCAGGTAGTTGAACGTTTAATACGGTGAAACAGGTAATCATCGCCGGTTTTTTCCATCCGCACAGAAATGTGCCTGCCATCGCCATAAGGAAATACATAGCCCGCATACTTAAAAGAAAGTTGCAGCTGCGAAGTACCGCCTTCAATATAAATAGGTTTAAGCACAGGGCAGGCATCATACTTTTCGGTATTGATGGTAAACCCTTCGGCGTAAACATTATGCTTTTCGATAAGCGGGGCAACAAATTTTTCAAAGTATGATTGCTCCGACGATTTTGGTATAGCGATGAAACGCTTGTTCAGGAATGGTTGCAGTTTTTTACCCTCAATCTCCTTGTCGAAATAATACAGGGTATCATCAAGCAGCATCCAGGCCGGGTGATTGCAAATGATCTCGGCATTTTTAAACATGAACTCAATGCGCATGCCCTGATATTTGATGGTAGGAAAATACCTGATCTCTTCTTCACTGCGCCTGAAATGAAATAACACTGATGCTGCCTCGGTAGCCAGCTGAAGTTTGCGTTCGCCTGGATAGCCTTCCTTACTCATCTGGTATACCTGCTTACCGCAAAGTAACGATAACGCTTCAGCTATCCGCTTCTCCAGTTTTGGGCGGATCATGTCAAACATCTGCTCGTTGAAGATCTTGGAGAAAAACTCGAACGGACGGATTGGTTTTTTATAATACCTTTTGATCACGTTGCCTTGCTCCATCTCTTCCAGCAGTTTGATCAGCCTGATATCGGTATCGTCCAGAAATTCGCAAAATTCTTTGGCGGTATTGGAAAATAAACGCTGGTGTGTTAGTGAAAATTCACCGTTCGGATTAAGCTGAACAATGTGTGGTTCAATAACATACGACAGGTAGTCATGCTTGGCAATGGCATAAATAATTTGGCATGGTTTGGAACTGTCGACGCGTAACATGTGCTTCAGGGTAAAAAATTATTTGAAGCTACATCAAGAAAAATTCAAACGTAAATAGAATTTACTGTAATTGAAAGAGTTTTATATTAAAAAAATGTTAATAAAGTAAAATTGACACATTGTTGATAACATATGTAGTGTTTTTGACGGTTGAAAAGGTTTGGGATTAAACAGATTTACCACAACTGTAAAACTGTTGAGTTCAGTCAAAGGAGAAGTCTGTCTTCTTAGAATCCCTTGAGCCCAGGTTTATAATATTGATATTTAATACCTTGATTATTCATAATAGTGTTGTTGTATTCTGTGGTTTCGTTTGGTTAATTTTTATTAAATAAAAATTAAATAATTACAATAAATATAATTAATAATATTATTTTTGACTTAAACTTAAATACATAAATCACAAATGAAAAACCAAAACCTCAAACTCGCATTTATTGCGTTTACCACCTTGCTATTGTTTAATTCCTGCAAAAAAGCAATTCATGATTTAGCACCTGCGGATAAAGAAAAAAACAGCACCAGTGCCTTGGACTACATTAAATCATTGGGTTTCCGGGATTCTGATATTAAGGATATCGGTACCGACTACCTGGTGGACGGTGATATGCTGTTTTCAAAGAAGACCGGTGTTGCAACAACAAATGGTGGCGCTTCGAAAATTAAGACAGATCAATACGGTGCGCAAAATTACCTGGGTTTAAACACTAATGTAGTGATCAATATTGATGCTTCTATGAGCGCGTATACTGCTGAAATTAACGCGGCCATTGCACAATGGAATGGTATTCCGAACTGCAGGGTGAAATTTTCTGTAGGCAGTTCGTACAATGTTACGATAATGGCGAATAATAATATTGGTGGAGCTTGCGGGCAGTCTTATTTCCCGATAAACGGGCAGCCTGGTTTTATAATCTACATAAGCCCAGCCGCGATTTCGGGAAATTCATTTGATCAAAGACAACGAACAATAGCGCATGAGTTAGGTCACAGTATTGGTCTTAGGCATACCAATTGGTTTTTAAACGAACCACAGAACGGAACAGCACCTAACAGCGCCCATTACAGCGCCACTCATATTCTTGGTACACCTACTGAAGCCGATCCGGTTTCGTTAATGAATGGCAATGAATGCGGTACCGGGGCAACAGTGCTTTCGAACTATGATAAAATTGCAGTACAATTTCTTTATCCACTAAACCCGCCGGTAGCGGGCACATCACCCGTTTTCAGATATTATAACGGCGGCTCGTCCGATCACTTTTACACTACGGATTATAACGAATTGGCTCAGGGAAATAACACAGGGTATATATTTGAGGGAATCGGCTTTTTTGCCTTTACTAGCCAGGTAGCCGGTACAGAGCCTGTATATCGTTATTATAGTTCCTCTGCTGTTGATCACTTTTATACAAGGAATGCGACTACTCCTGGTGGTTACATCAAAGAAAAGGTAGCCTTTTATGCCTATCCCAACCAGGCAAATAGTTCAGTGCCAGTTTATCGCTATTATCACGGAGGTACACCTGCCGAAATTGACCATTTCTACACTAAAAATCAAAACGAATTTTATTGGGGTGCAGGCGGATATGCTTATGAAGATGTGCCGTTTTACGCCTATTAATTATCGCTAAAAAAACCAAAGCGGTCTCTTTAAGAGGCCGTTTTGGTTTTATAGTTATTTTAATGCTTTACATATCTTCGCTCCTTTTCTCCAGGGGCATCCACATTTTGTCACCCTGTTTATAGGTTTACAGGGTAATATCCCACTCAGTACGATTTACCGGTTTGCCCAGTTTGGCTGCACTGAAGTTAATGCTTCTTCAGGGGCTCTCATAGAGAATGCTGTTGGCTTCGCTAAGTAAACACGTTGTTTATCAGGTTATTTTGGTTTGCTCAATAGATTAATAAACAACCTGTAAGCTCCCGGTACACCGGCAGGCAACTCCCTGAAAAATGCCAGGGAAGTATATACAAACCGGCCCTTACCATAATCGCCCACAATTAATGATCCGTTAAGCGGTTCTTCTCCTTTATCATGCATTTGCAAAATGGGTTTGTACTGCGGGTCGATATTGCTTACAAAATACAATCCGCGTTCCTGGATCCAACCGTTAAAATCATCATTGGTTATTTTATTAGGATAGTTTAATACCGGATTTTGCGGATCTAAAATCGTCACTTCGGCGTTTTCGTCAGTAACCCTGCGGTTCACTACGGTAAACGGATATGGGCCTATTTGCTTTACAACAATACCATTGTTGTTATTGTATTGCACTACCAGGTTGCCGCCGTTCTTTACATATGCCATTAACTTCGATTGCTGATAAGCAAGTCGCTCGTTCACATTGTAGGCCCGTACGCCGGTAACGATGGCATCATAGCCCGAAAGATCGCCGTTTGTTACTTCATTTTCGGTGAGGATATGTACTTCGTAACCTACCTGGCGCAGGGCTTCAGGCATCTGGTCGCCGGCACCGGCAATGTAGCCTATTTTTCTGCCGTTATGTTTAAGATCGAGGTAAACAAGCTTTGTTTGTGCCGGCGGAAATAGGGTAATAGCTGGTACGTGATCATACCTGATACGGCGAAGGCTAAGTGAAAACGGTTTGCCATTGGCGTTAACAACTGCTTCCAGATCGGTTGTGTTGGTTTTGGTATCGGTTGGACTAACCGTAAATGCCACCGACCATTCATCGTTTTTGTCCTTATCGGTAAAGTCAATTTTTTCGGGACTTATTTTCCATCCGGCAGCGGGTTTCAGGCTGATGGTACCACTTGCTTTGGTAAAACTTTTCAACTTTACCAGTACTGTTTGTGCTTGTTGCGTGCTGAAAATATAATCCTTGTCTTCAATATTAGCGGTTACCGGCGGCGTTATTTCAATAGGCTGATAAACCTCGCCCCTAACCGGGTCAACGTATTTATATACAATTCGGCGGTCGATATTTATGGGCTTACCCTCAATAATAAACTGGAAAGTAACTTTTGGCAGGTCAGGATTTTCAGGGTTACCGGCAAGCGTGTTATCCGGCAAAGTGTAAACACCTATTGGATGCGGTAAGGCCAGCCAGTAAGGCTGCGTTAGCATGGAAGCTGCGGCAGTGGTTTCAAAAGTTTGGAGTTGGTTAAATGGGATCTCCTTGCTTTGCAAAGCCAAAGAGTTATCATTGGCATCAATGCTGTTTATTTTAACACGATAATTAAAACGGTTGATCACCTGCGCGCGCACGCCTATTTTATCGCCGAGTGAGTAAGTTGACTCAGTAGCATAAGCCTCAAACCACAGGCCGGCACATGCCGCTATGAGATTGTTTAGCTCTTTAGTTTTTTGTTCACGCCAGTAGGTATCCGGTACTTTCTCAACTTTCATCAGTAATTGCACCAATGCGGGTAAGGACTTTTCAGGAGCTTCGCTGATAAAGTTCCGGCTGATCACGCCTATCATGGCTGCAATAGCGTCTCCGTCTTTAACTCGTTTCCAGGTGGTATTAACACCATCCATCAAATCGTTTTGAGGGGCATCGCCTAAAATAGTTTTAAAAAACTCGTATGATTCGCCGCGTTGCTTGGCCGAGCCAAAGCCCTGGGTTTTATGATTACTGCGACTTTCGGCAGCTATTTCGCCATAGCTTTTACCTAAGATTGGGTTATAAACACCTACATCAATTTTAAATTGATCGGGAGCGGTAGTATTAACACTGCCAAAGCTGAAGGTGTTCCACATAAGGCGTTTGGCCTGCCATGGCTTTACATATTTTAATTGCTCGGGATAACGGCTCGGATCGGCAGCAGCTGTAAAAGCTTCCTGCGCTAATATGGCCGATGAGGTATGATGACCATGACCACCTTCGCCGGTTGTAGGGAAGCGGCAGATGATCACATCGGGCCTGAACTTGCGGATCACCCACACTACATCGCCCAATACTTTTTCTTTGTCCCAGATTTTTAGTGTTTCTTCCGGTCCTTTCGAAAAGCCAAAATCATTGGCGCGGGTAAAAAATTGTTCAGCACCGTCAACGCGGCGGGCGGCCAGCAATTCCTGCGTACGGATTAAACCAAGCAATTCGCTTTGCTCATTACCTATCAGGTTTTGCCCGCCATCGCCGCGGGTGAGCGACAGGTAACCGGTGCGATAATGTTTTTCCTGCGCAAGGTAGGCCAGCAGGCGGGTATTTTCATCATCAGGATGCGCCGCAACATACAATACGCTGCCAAGCACATCAAGTTTTTTAAGGTTTTGCTGAATAGTGCCGAGATCGGTAGGCGGGTTGGTTTGGGCTTTTGAAAATGCAGTTGTTAGCAGGAATACTACAATGAGGTGGATACGCTTCATAGCAACAAATATATTGAAAGATAGATATTCTGTATTTCCTGTATCAACAATATAACAAAACCATTACTGTGGCCGTCAATCTGTTAAGATTTTTGATGGTTCATATTAAATGTTTCAACAAATACTTTTATTTTTTACAATTTTCTTAAGGTTGTCAAACAAATCTGTCATTCGATGGTAATCTTAATCAACCGATTAACTTTTTCTGCTTCAATCCGATACGCTTAATCAATCGTTTGATTAATTTTGTGCCGTTAAAACAATGGAAAAAGATAAAATAGATAAAAAGGAACATATCCTCGACGTGGCCGAAAAGGTGTTCGCGGACCTGGGTTATGACGGAGCCTCCACCCGTACCATATCGGGCGAAGCCGGTGTAAACATGGCTATGCTCAATTACTATTTTGGATCAAAAGAAGGACTTTTCCTGGCAGTTTTTGAACGCAAGATCAATTCGTTCCGTACGCTGCTGCAAAATATTAGCAGCGACGGCAGCATGAACGCCTGGGATAAACTGGATAAATGTATTGACAATTATGTTGAACGCATCATCGCCAACAACTGTTTTCAAAAACTCATTAACAGGGAAGTGTCCATGAACAAACGTGGCGACCTTACCGATAAGATCATCGAGATACTGATGGTAAATGTATATGAGGTAAAAAGAATTATGGAAGAAGGTGTAAACAACGGCCTGTTTCATGCAGATGCCGATATACCGTTGGTAATAGCAACCCTCTTTGGTACAAAAAATTATATAGTTAACATGCCTCAGATATCATCATTAGTATTGGGACATGATATTCGTGATGAAAAGTTTATGGAAAATGAACTGAAACCACGTGTTAAAACATACATGAAAAGACTTTTAAAAGCTTATTTAGTAAAAGAACATGACAACTCAAAATAACAAAACCAATCACCTTAAGCTATTAAAGCAGGTGTTACGGCCCGTTTTGCGGGGCAGTATCGCCCTGATAGTTTTAAGCCTGCCTTTTGCTGCCAGCGCACAAGACAGGACAATTACACTTGATGAGGCTATTAAACTTGGCCTCGAAAACAGTAAAACACTAAAGCTATCAAACTCAAAGGTTGAACAGGCTGTTTCTGAATACAACCAGGCCAAAGATGAAGCCCTGCCAACAGGTAAAGTGAGCTACGGCTATAACCATGCTGAAATTCCGGCCAACAGGCTTGCATTAGGCGAGTCAAGCTTTAATTTGCCCAACCGCGCTGATGCTTACCTTGGCATTCTAACTTTAAACCAAACCATATTTGCCGGTGGTAAATTGAAATATGCCCGCCAGTCAACCGACTTGCTTACACAGGTTGCCCGTTTGGATGTAGAGAATGATAAAGACCAGATTGTTTACGATATAATCAGCTCATACTACAACTTGTACAAAGTATTGCAAAGCAAAAAAGTAGTAACACAAAACTTAACTACTGTTGATGCCCAGATTAAACAGGCACAACGCTTTTTTGAACAAGGCTTAGTTACTAAAAACGATGTACTGCGTTTTCAATTGCAACGCTCAAACATTGAAGTTAATGGCGTTGACCTGGAAACTAACCGCCGTATCATTAACTATAACCTTAACGTGTTGTTAGGTTTACCTGAAGGTACACAGTTAAACATAGATCAGATTAAGGAGGCCGACAGGCAGGTAGCTCCGTTGACAGCTTACCTTGATACAGCAATGGCTGTACGCCCGGAGTTTAAGCAATTCGCGTTGCGTAGTCGTGTTGCCGAAACCAATATCAAGAGTATTAAAGCTAATGAGCTGCCAACTTTAGGCGCTTCGGTTGCAGGGTACTATGTAGATGTTAACTCCAACCCTATACCTAAAAGCGGCAATTTTATTACTCCACTATCGGCCGGCTTAACGCTGTCATGGAACTTCGGCTCATTGTGGACTAACAAGAACAAGGTAAAGGAAGCCCATATCCAGAGCCAGCAGGTTGACATAAATAAAAGTATCACCGCAGATCGTGTGAAAGACGAGGTTAACCAAAGCTACCAGAACTATACCCAGGCGCTTGAAAAGGTTAAACTTTTACAGACCGCTATCGATCAGGCTGGTGAAAACAACAAGATCCTCGAATCGAAATACAAAAGCAATATAGCATCCGCAACAGACAGGGCAGATGCAGAAACCTTGCTTTACCAGGCACAGATCAACTTAGAATTGGCTAAAGCCGATGCTGGTCTTGCTTACTATACGCTACAAAAATCAACAGGAAAAATCAACAAATAATAATACCAAACCTTTAAATAAAATGGCAAAGGAACAAGAAACACCGGAACAACCGAAAAAGAAAAATAAAGTTATCCCCATCATATTAGGTATTGTACTTATTGGCGGCGTAATTTTCGGTATAAAAGAATACATCTACTTTAGCAAACACATTGATACTGATGATGCCCAGATCGACGGCGATATCAGCCCTGTAGTTGCCCGCGTTGGCGGTTACGTTGATTCAATTTATTTTGAAGAGAACACCCATGTTAATGTTGGTCAGCCGCTGGTTAAAATTGATGACCGCGACTATAAAGTAAAATTAGAGCAGGCTCAGGCGGCACAAGTTGGCGCAAGCGCAGGCATTAATGTAAATCAATCGCAAATTTTTGCTAACGAAGCAAACTCTGCAAGTGCAAAAGCTCAGGTTTCATCAAATCTGGCCCATTTAGAAAAAGTACAGAAAGATTACGACCGTTACGCCAACCTGGTAAAAGACGGGTCAGTAACCCAGCAGCAATTTGACCAGGCTAAGGCCGACTTGGATGTTGCAAAAGCTAATTACAGGGCATCGCAGGATCAGTACAAAGCTGCTGTTCAGCAAATTGGTACAACCCGCAGCCAGTTGGCTGTTACCCACACGGGTGTATCACAAAGGCAGGTTGATATTGATTATGCAAAGCTGCAATTGAGTTACACGCTGGTGAAATCTCCGGCAAGCGGCTTAGCCTCTAAAAAGAATGTACAGTTAGGTCAGCTGGTACAGGCTGGTCAAACTTTGTTTTCAATAGTGAATGATAACAGCCTTTACATTACCGCTAATTACAAAGAGACACAGCTTACCAATATCAAAAATGGTTTAAAAGTTGAAATTGAAGTTGACGCTTATCCAGACATGAAGCTGGAAGGACAGGTTTACAATTTTTCGCCTGCTACAGGTGCCAAATTCTCACTGTTGCCTCCGGATAATGCTACCGGTAACTTCGTAAAAGTTGTACAGCGTGTGCCTGTAAAAATTAAAATCAACGGCACTAAAGAAGAGCTTGCAAAATTACGCCCTGGTATGAGCGTAAACGTATCTGTAATTAAAGAATAACATTATGGCTGAAACTGGCTTTAAAAAGTGGATCATCACCATTACGGTGATCACAGCCTCATTACTGGAGCTGATAGATACCACTATCGTTAACGTAGCGTTGCCTCACATACAAGGTAACCTTGGCGCAACCCTTGAGGATGTGGCCTGGGTAGTTACCGGGTATGCGGTAGCAAACGTGATCATATTGCCCATGTCGGGTTGGCTGGGCGGCCGTTTTGGGCGTAAAAATTATTTCATGGCATCTATCATCGTGTTTACCATCGTATCCTTTTTATGTGGTAACGCGCACAGCATGGATGAGCTGGTATTGTTCAGGATTATTCAGGGTATAGCCGGCGGTGGTCTGATTTCGACAGCCCAGGCCATATTACTTGAAACCTGGCCCCGTGAGCAGATAGGTACTGCAACCGCGCTATTTGGTTTGGGAGCGGTAGTAGGTCCAACTGTAGGCCCAACCATTGGCGGCTGGATAGTTGAAAACTACTCATGGCCTTGGATCTTTTACGTAAATATCCCGGTGGGGGCGCTGGCGGCGTTTTGTACGTACACCTTCGTGCGGGAAACACCCAAGGATGCCAAAGGCAAACCTGTTGACTGGTGGGGTATTATCTTGCTGGCTATTGCAGTAGGCAGCTTACAAACCGTACTTGAAAAAGGTGAAAGTGAAGACTGGTTTGCTAAGCCATACATCCTGGTTTTAACTATATCGGCTGTATTAGGTACCATATTATTCATCTGGCGCGAAATGAGTACCGAGCACCCGATTGTAAACTTCAGCATTCTGCGGCACCGAAGTTTTGCCGTGGGCATGTTCACATCCTTCATACTCGGGTTTGGTTTGTATGGATCGGTATTCGTGTTCCCGGTGTTTTGTCAAAACCTGCTTGGTTTTAATGCCCAGCAAACAGGCGAGCTGTTGTTCCCCGGTGGTTTGTGTACCATTGTAATGATGCCGTTTATAGGCAAAATGCTGAATAAGGGCATACCAGCCCAGTTTATGGCTACTGCGGGCATGTTCCTTTTTTATGTATTTACACATATGTTAAGCAATTCGACACTGGCTACCGGCGAAAAGGATGTGTTAATACCGTTATTAATCCGTGGTGTGGGTATGGCTTTATTGTTCGTGCCGCTTACTACTTTGGCCATGGCTGATTTGAAAGGTCCTGAACTGGGCCAGGGATCGGGCTTGAACAATATGATGCGCCAGTTGGGCGGTTCGTTCGGGATTGCTACATTAACCACCCTCATCCATATACGCCAGGGTGTGCACCGCAATAATCTGCTTGTAAATATCAATCCGTATAACAATCCGTTTAATGACCGTTTACACATGCTTACCCAGGGATTTATGGCCAAAGGCAAATCAATGATTGATGCTACCCATATGGCATACCAGGCTATTGAAGGTATGGTTACCAGGCAAACATTGTTGTTAACGTATGATGATGCTTATTGGATATCGGGATTGGTGATGTTATTTTCGATACCGTTGCTTTATCTTCAGCCGTTCAAAAAGCTGAAAGCTGTTGCCGATTCGCACTAAAACAATAAAAGCCGTTCCACTATTACCGGAACGGCTTTCCCCAAAAAAATTAACAATTAAAATTTAAGTAACTCCTCCCGCATAAACAACATATTTGAATATTGCGACCGGGGTTTGTTTAATCTTAAGGTATAAATTTACTGGATTTTAATTAATAAACGCAAATTTTATTGGGCAATAAAATACTATTTATGAAAAAGGCATGAAATTTTATTATTTCATGCCTTTTTCATTGTTAAAATAAGTTAAGCTTGTTAAAATATAACTTTACCTGTAGCGGTAATTAATGATGCTATACGTACGGCATCAAAAATACGCTCCTCGGTGGTGCCTAATTTTATAAGCGAATCCTCATGTGCGTTTACACACATTTCGCAGCCATTAATGGCTGATACAGCCAAACTGGCCAGTTCAAAAATTCTTTACCGGTTACCGGTTTCATCATGAGTTGCATACGGATCCGTGCCGGGATCTGGGTGTACTTTTCCTTTTGGGTAAAATGCCTGAAACGGTAAAATACGTTGTTTGATGCCAGCAATGAGGCGCAACCTACAGCTTCGGCAATTTCGGCATCGGTAGCTTCGTTTTCTTTAGCGTATTTGGTAAAGAAGTTGGTAAGCGGAACATTGTTATTGTTTACAGCAGTAGCCAAACCCAGCAAGGCGCATTCTTTATTAGTTAGATGTGCAGAAGTAAGGGTGCTGGTAAAGTTCAGTTTAAGGTCGCGCAGATAGCGTGATTCGCCTGTTTCTAAAAGGCTCAGGCTGGCTGTGCGGTAATTTTTATCTAATCCGATACTTTCAAGTATCTCCTGGATCACTTCGGTACTTTCGTTCATTTTTTGGGGTAATTTTCTTATTGTAGAGACGCATAATTGCGTCTCCTGTATGCAAATTAAGGAGGTTAAACACCATGCAATGTGGCTTGTCCTACGGAGACGCAATTATGCGTCTCTATATAAAAAACAACTTTCAGCATTAGGCTTTTAGCCTTCCGCTTTTGGCTTTTCCTTAGCTTAAAAAAGGGTGTAAAAAATCCCCGCACCGAAATACAGTACGGGGACGTTTATCTGTTGTATAATTATACAGTTAAAGTTTCCTGACCTTTTTCCCAGTTGCAAGGGCAAAGTTCGTCAGTTTGTAAACCGTCAAGTACGCGTAATACTTCTTTTACGTTACGGCCAACGCTCAAGTCGTTAACTGATACCCAACGGATGATACCTTGTGGATCAACGATAAAAGTAGCACGGTAAGCGATTTTTTCAGTTGGCTCCAAAATACCTAAATCTTCAGCTAATGATTTTGAAGTATCAGCAAGCATAGGGAATTTCAAATCGCGCAGATCGTCGTGATCTCTTCTCCAGGCAGCGTGAACAAATTCAGAGTCGGTAGAAGCACCGATCAAACGGGTTTCGCGGTCGCGGAATTCGCCAAAGTTTTTGTTGAATTCGGCGATTTCAGTAGGGCAAACAAAAGTAAAGTCTTTTGGCCACCAGAACATTACAGTCCAAACGTTGTCATCGTTGGTTAAATACTCAGAAGTAAGGGTTTCAAACTCTTTACCTTTTTCAAGGCTTACTACTGCTGTTTTAGAAAATTCGGGGAATTTTTGTCCTATCGTTAACATATTTTGATATTTCTTTTAATGTTTATGCAAATATAAAAATTTTAAACCGCCTCCCGAATACTAATAATTGATGCTATATAGATTTTAACTATATGGTTATTATGTAATATAAGTAATATTTATTGGTCTAATTTTAAGTATTTTGGCTCGTTTCTACTATTTCAAAAAATGCATTATCTTGGTTGTATGAAAACTAAACCTATCATCATTATTGCGATAACTGTTATTGTATTAACTGTTGGCGGATACTTTATTTTCCGTGGAAAATCCAAACCGTCGACCAGCAGCAATGAAATAAGCAACTTTTTAAAAGCATTCAAAGCTCAGGTTATAAAAGGCAATCGGGATTCATTGATGAGTTATTTTGCCGATAAGCAAGCATCTGAACCTATAAATAAATTAATAACAACCCTAATCAACAAACAGCGAAAAAGCGACGAAGAGGATGTATCTTTTAACATAGAGCTGAATGTAGAGCAGGCCGAAATTACGCAGATCAATCCTCAACTCGCCACAGCTGTTGTTCCTGTTACCTTTAGCGAGCAACATCTGGATACAAGGCATTCGGGCATAACTTTTACCATTCAAAAAAACGAGCAAAACAAACTCAGCATCTACCAGGCAGATGCTCGTAATTTCATGAGTGATTATATAGCTTACCGTAATACCGCGTGGACGAAAAAATATACAGATAAAGAAATTTACAGCCCGGAAACATTGAAAGCATTCTTAGATGCAGGCAATTTATTCGCTAAATATGATAGCGTAATATGGTTTACCCATTTAAAGAAACAGACATATTTTTATGTAGTAAAGGGGAAATGGGATTACTATAACTTAATGAAGGATACTACCAAAATATATAAAATGGGATTAATCGGACCCGATTATAAAGAAGTAATCCCTGCTGAATATGACCTTATTCATAACATCAGCGGCACGTTCCCTGATCTTATTGAAGTTGAAAAAGATCGTAAGCGGGGTTTTTACGACCTTAGTGGCAAAGTTGTAATTCCCGTTGAATATGACCAGATATTTCCGGTTAATGACACCGAAAACCTTGCCGCATTAAGAAAAGGCGATGAGTACTTTTGGTTAAAAAACGACTTTTCTGTGTCCGAAAAAGCCGAGGTTAAAATCAGTGAGCTGTTTTCAAAACTTAAGCAACCAAACTCATTTACATTGACCAAAAGCCCGGCCGGTGATATCACCGAGTTTAACTCGCGCGAGCAGCACGGCAGCATTTATATACCTCCTCTTACCTTGTTGACCTTGGGTTGATCCGAAAGATTCAGGAGTTTAAAAATCCGCTGCGAAACCATGTTGACTTTGTAGCAACAAGTTCACAGTATATAGTAAAAGCGAAGGCGTTGCCAGTAAAAATATCCACAGAAAACAACAGTTGGCTGCAAAGTGCTTATTATTCTATCCGCGATTACTTTATTGGAGGCCGTTCCGAATTCTATGACACCAATAATATGGTGTTGATAGATAACAAAAACAACAAGATTTATAGCTATGAAATTAACACTGAAATTAACTCCGAAGAAGGTGGTAGCGAATTAAGCGGAAGCTGCAATGAGTATAATATCAACGCTATCAGCGATTCGCTGCTGGAGGTAAAAGTAACCACCACTGCTAACATCGAACTTTATAATAACACCTTTATTGATGAATTACCCATATTTCACCTTTTAAAAATTGAAAATGGTAAAGTAAAAGAGGCCATGAATACCAAAAGGGTATTTGCTTTTACTAAATACCAAAAAATAGACGACCATTTTATTAATGGCTGTTATGTTTATGGTAAACTTGATAATGGAAAATATAAAACTTCAGTCGGAAGGCCAATTTCGTCCGAAGTATTGAGGTATATGAAAAACGAAATCTATGCCGATTATAATTATAAGTTTAAAGACAAACGCTGGACGGAAATGTTCGAACAACAATTTTACGGACACTATAAATCAGAAAACCTCAGCGTTCAGGATTCGCTAACCGAGATAGATAAGTATAACATCCAGTGGATAGATCAGAGGCTAAAAGGTTTACCGTCAATAAAACCAAATGTACTTGCCGCTAAATGAGCATTACAACCCGCATATTGGGATACTTTGCCTTTTTTTGGGTATTCGTACTCTGCGCCGGTACGTTTGTTCAGTACTGGGATTTTAATCATGATTCTTATTTTCTGCATATCAAACAAAAAGCCGTTGAAACCGGATGGTACCTGCCTGCTTTTTATTGCCATATTATAGGCAGCAGCGTGATCCTGTTAGCCGGTTTTTTCCAGTTTTCAAAAAAAGTATATAATAACAAAGCCCTACACCGGACATTGGGAAAGCTGTATGTGTTCGGCGTGCTGTTTTTCGCGGCACCGGGCGCTTATATCATGACGCTTTTATAAACCGGGGTACAGGCGTATTTATATCTTTTTTACTTCAGAATACATTGTGGATGGCCTTTACCCTGGCGGCATTTTTATTGGTTAAGAAAGGGCGAATTGATGATCATATTAAAATGATGAACCGGAGTTATGCGCTGGCTTTCGGCGCGGTTACTTTGCGGTTTTATATCTGGCTGTTTACTGTTTTGGGTAACGGCGTAAACTTTCATAATAACTACCTCATCATTGCCTTTTTCAGCTGGGTGCCTAATTTGATTTTGGCTGAGGTTATAAACAAGTATGGGAATAGGCAGGTTGAGGTAGAGAGAGAACGGGTATAAAACAAAAGCGTCATTGCTGTAAAGGAACGAAGCAATGACGCCAATGCAATAATGCCTTCTCCGTTGGAGAGGGTTGGGTGAGGCTCTTTAACTCACGCTCGTTACCGTTTTCTTCAATTCTGTTTCCAGGTTTTGAAGCTCAGTATTCAATGTGCGGCGATTGGCTGTGCCTTCGTCGTGAATGCGTTTTACCTCGGTAAGGGTTTCAATAAGTGATGAAGTAGTCTTTTTCAGTGTGTCTAACGATACTACCGTTTTCTCATTTTCGCGGGCTACATCAATACTGTTTTGTTTCAGCATTTCGGCATTCTTTTGTAAAATGGTGTTGGTTGTATCCGAGATCTTTTTCTGCATCTCCACATTCTCTTTCTGGCGGTTGAGGGCTACAGCAATGGTAAGCTGGTTTTTCCAAACCGGGATTGTGGTTGATACAATAGACTGTGCTTTTTCGGCAATGGTGGTATTGTTGTTCTGCACCACACGGATCTGTGCCAGCGATTGCATCATGATAAAGCGTACTACCTTTAAATCGGCAAGGCGTTTATCCAAACGGTTCACAAAATCGCGCAGGTCGGCAATTTCATAATCCTGGTAAGCCGTTGGGTTACCGTCCATCACTGCCAGCTTTTCGTTAAGCTCATTATACTTGAGTTGACCAGCAATGATCAGGTCTTCCATTTGTTTAATGTAGGTAACATTGCTGTCAAACATGGTTTGCAGCGAGCTGTTATCCTTTAACGAATTAACACGGCCTGCCTTGATCTTATTGGTGATCTTATCAATATTGTTAACCACGGTATCGTATTTCTGGAAAAGCTTTTTGGTATCAACCACCAGCTTTTTCATAAAAGGGATATGTGAAATGAATGACGTAAACGCGTTTTGGTTCAGCTCATCAACATCAATATAATTAAGTTCGGTAAGCAACTCGTTAATCAGCCCGCCTACTTCGCCTGAATTATAGGTACGTACCGAAGTAAGGAAGTTATTGCTATATTTCTCCATGGAGTTTTGTATCTCAACGCCGTAGTTCAGTATCGAGTTAACATCAGCTGGGTTGATGTCCTTACCCATCTCACCGTATTTTTGCAAATCCTGGTTTGGTATAGCGTCAAGGTTTACATTACCTTGTTTATCCACCTTCATAGGCACATTGCCGGTTGGTGCGGCTGCCGCCGGAAGATCCAGATTGGTTGGAGTGATCAGCGGTGGTATATTCAGATTTAGTTCATCATTGTTTGGTGCACTTTCCATAATCTTATTATTAATGATTTAGTAGTACTTAATTAGCTGATCTTAAGCGCCACCCGGCTTAATACTTAAGATCAATGAATTAAACTTTTACAAGTAGGTTGCGGTTACAGTTTTCACTGTTTCTTCCAATTTACGGTCGCGGGTTGGTTCGCCGATGGCGTTAAATTTCCATTCGCCGTTCTTTTTGTAAAAAACACCCATCACCATGGATACATGGCCCGCAAAATCTTTGCTGTGCGCAATATCATAAGTAGCGAAGATTTCGTTAACGCGGGTTGGCGTACCTTCATAAATTCGGATAGATGCAAATGGAATGCTGCCGAAATCCTGGCCGCGGAAGCTGTTCAACACAAAGGCTACATAGCTTACGGTTGGGCTAAGCGTAGCAAAATCAACGGTAATCACTTCGTTATCCAGCCCGTCGTTACCTGCCATGTCACCGGTAAGATCATCACCGCTGTGTTTAACCGAGCGATCTTTTGAACGCAGGTTACCAAAGTAGATCACGTCAATTAGCTGTTTGCTGTCGTTATATAAAATGCAGCTGGCGTCAAGGTCAACGGCCTCTTTCGTAGTGCCAAAGCCAAATAGGCCTTTTCTTTCTATCGCGCCCCAGTTTATCCCAACACATACATTTTGCAATTTGCTGCCATTACTTTTTTCGAGGCTGATCCGTTGCCCTTTTTGAAGATTGATAGCCATATGTTTAGTTGTATTTGTTTAAATAATCCTGCAGGCCACCTTTCATGCCTACGCCTACAGCTTCAAATTTCCAGTTATTATCTTTTTTGTAGATGCGGCCAAACTCAACGGCAGTTTCTATCGAAAAATCTTCTTCCAGCTCGTATTTCAAAATATCGGTATTGGTAGCTGAATCAAAAATGCGGACGAAAGAGTTGCGCACCTGCCCGAAATTTTGGCGGCGACTTTCGGCTTCGTGGATAGTCACCACGATGCAGATTTCAGTAGCACGCGGATCGATCTTTGACAAGTCGACAATAATCTGCTCATCGTCACCGTCACCTGCACCGGTCAGGTTATCGCCGGTATGCTCAACAGCACCATCCGGAGACTTTGAGTTATTATAGAAAACGAAAAATTCTGTCGGCCAGTATTTTTTTATTATCGCCCATGATGAACACCGAAGCATCCAAATCAAAAGCCGAGCCTGTTGATGAGCTGTTTGTATCCCAACCAAGGCCTATCGTAAATTTAGGGGCACCAATAGTTTCCCTTTGGCCTTTTTGCAAGTTAATTGCCATGCTGAATTAGTTTATTATTGTTTATTAATAGGTTTTGTTTAATAAAGTTTAAGTTAGGTGTATAGGCTTCAATGGTATGATAACCATTACCCAAAGCCATATCATACAGCAAGTTTATGAAATTGCTGTCTTGATCTTGTATAAAGATGCAAAAACTTTCGTGATCGTAATTTAAAATATATTTTACTATGCGGGTGTTGATGCAAAAATTAGTGCCCTTAATGATATCATTTAAATGATAGATGTTTTTAACATGGTGATAATTGAGGTAGTTCTCTATATTGGGGTGTATGTTTTTGTTCACCAGTTCGGCAAAGTACAGCATGTAAATGTCGTTCTGTAAGCCATACTCGTCTACCATTTTCATGATCATGCGTTCATGACTTCCGGTTATCTTGATGTCATCCAAAAATAACAGCGTTTTGCCCAAAAGGAAATCCTTATCAATATGAAACGAATCGTTACCTATTAAATTGATCCTTTGCTCGGCATCCAGCTCGCCGTAATCTTCTTTATAGGTTATGGTACGATGAACCTTGGTTTCCTGTACAACAGGATAACCATGATGGGCCAGCCAGCGGTTAAGCCTGCACACAAAGTGGTTTTTCATGGCAAACGTAGCCGTTGGGATAAACGAGTAGGGGCTCGATATCACTACGATCTGTTTCTCTATTGGCTGTTTAGTTAAGATTTCGATGATAAAGCCATCGGCCAGCTCGGTGCCGAAGTAGCGGGATACCTCGCCATCGCCAAATTTAAAGCGACTGTAATCATCGGCATCGAAACCAAAATGTGTTGCGCTGTTGATATGATGTAATGAGTAGGTAGCTTTCATACACTTAATAAGGTTAAAATGGATAAGTTGTTTGAATTGATGAGCAGGCTATTGAGTCCTGCATCATTAGCCCCCGCTATATCTGCCGCCGGGTTATCGCCTATATGTATTATACCTGACCGGTCTATCTGCTTTGGTTTATTACACTCTTTAACTTTTTGCACCATCAGCTTAAATAAATCCCCGTTTGGTTTCGACATCCCCTCCTCGTCCGAATAGAGCTGAAAGTTAAAGAAAGTATCCAACCCCAATTTAACCATCACCTTGCGGAGCGTTTGTCCTTTTATAAAGCCTGTATTACTTAAAATACTCAATGAGCAATCACCTTTTTGTTTTAGATGCTGCAGCACTTCAATTGTTACAGGTGAGTAAAGCACCGGCAGATAGTAAAACAGCAGGGTTTCCATGTCGGCATACAGCTTATCTATATTAACATCGGCAAGCGGATACTGGTTATCATTAATTGCGCTGATCACCATCAGGTACATTTCATCGGCATCAATGTTTTTACCAGTACGTTCGTTCACGGCATTGCACATGAGGTCAACCTGCCTGAAAGCCCTTGCCACATCGTCAATGCTTTTACCGCCTGGGTTAAAATCCCGGTGAAAGATCTTAGTGCGTTCTATCTTAAAGTATGGGTTTGACTTGATCAGCGTGAGCCACAGATCAAATGAATAGTGCTGGTACATTTATGTTTAGGTAGAATTAAACTTAACCAAAATGTCATTGCGAGCGTAGCGTGGCAATCGCTTGCTACACAGAGCGGCTATGCTTACGTGCGATTGCTTCGTCGTTCCTCCTCGCAATGACATGTTTTTATGTTAATAGTTCCGAAGTAATTCCGAAAGGCTATCAGTACTATGCGGATCACCGATGGCACGGAATTTCCATGTATCATCCTTTCGATAGACTTCGGCAAAGGTCATGGAACACATGCCGTTGTAAGTTGAATCGCCGGAAAGACTGAATTTAGCGATCTCTTTACCATGGCTGTCAATCGCGCGGATGAAAGCATTCTCCACCATGCCAAAGTGTTGATTGTTTTTACGCCCCTGGTAAATAGCTACCAGGAACAAGATCCGGTCATATTTAGGGTCGAGCGAATCAAGCTTTACGATGATCTGCTCATCATCACCTTCTCCCGCCCCGGTACGGTTATCGCCCGTTAGCCAGATGTGGCCGGAGGGATGTCGCATAGAATTAAAGTAGATCACATCACCCTCAAACATATTAATGGTACGGCCATTGGCAGTTTGCTTGGCATAACCGCGATTAGCCACTTTGCCGTTTTTATCTAACAAAAACGCTATTGCATCCAAATCATATTCAGCTTCTTCGGCACCGCCAAACAGCTTGCCTAAAAAGCCGCCACCATTACTTTTCCTAACGTCCCAGCCTAAACCAATAGTTACCGAGGAGAGGTCGAAACTTTCGCCTTTATCATTTTTACGAAGGTCAATTGTTTGACCTTTTACCAAATTTATAGCCATTGCCTTATTTGATTATTTGCCCTTTGAAATATTTACTTAAAAAGAAAGCTAGGTCTTCTTTGTAACCAACGCCCGATGCTTCAAACTTCCAGGCGCCACCGCGTTTATAAAGCCTGCCAAACTCGATTGCTGTTTCGATAGAAAAATCCTCGCCCAGCTCATATTTACAAACTTCGGCGCCTGTTTGATTATCTAAGATACGAATGTATGAGTCACGTACCTGGCCAAAATTTTGACGGCGGGCTTGTGCTTCGTGAATAGTTACCACAAACAGGATCTCCTGGATGCGGGCATCTACTTTGGTCAGATCAACAGTGATCGATTCATCATCGCCTCCATCGCTGTTACCGCCTGTTGGGTCATCGCCGGTATGATGTATAGATTGCTCGGGCGAGTCGACATTATTATAGAATACAAAAAATTCATCCTGGGGTACTAGTCGGTTAACATCGATCATGATAGCCGATACGTCAAGATCGAAGTCATAACCTGTACCTTCGTTCGGGTTCCAGCCCAAACCAACTGTCATTTTTGAAAGGCCGATATCAATTTTCTGCCCTTTTTGTAAGTTAATAGCCATTTTAGTATGTGTTATTTTTAGGTAAAACCTGTGTAGCCTATTGGGTTTGCGCGGCGCTGCAGGTATTGAGCCGAAGACAAGCCGGCAAGTAAACGCTTAATCTAAGGTAGATGTTTTATTGAGGTGATATTGTAAAATTGCCTACACAAAAATAAGACGATGACAGGGGGCGGTTGTTACAGAAGAGGGGAGATAATTTAGTTGCGTAATACGCAATTATTTAACAATGGTTGTTGCATTTGTTTTAGCTCATTCGTAATAGTACGTTGTAGTCCCCCAGTCGCTTTTTTATGTAACACGATTAATACACTTGCTTTAGCGTATTAAGGGAAAGACACTTGGTAATTAAGTGAAAGTCATGTAAATTCCGTTTTTATAAAAACCTAAATGTTAAAAAAATCACTCCTGGCCTTAGTTATCACCTGGGGCACAACGGCAAACGGTCACGTTTCTGCACAAGCGGGCACCGATAGCACGGGTTTAGACCTCGTAATTGCTAATTATCACACTACTATAGGTCAACAATCACACCTATATAATGGGCCCGAATATGAGTTTTATGATCCCATAATAAAAGGTAATGCATATGTTTTTGACAATAAGTTATTTACGGCTGGAGATGTAAAATACGGGACCGCGGTTTATCGCGATGTCCCGATGTTATATGATCTGAATAAAGATTTGGTGGTTATACTGCTTTATAACCACTTTACCAAAATTTCATTACTAAGCGAGCGTGTGCCGGAGTTTTGGCTGCTTAACCATCATTTTATACGCATTACTACCGATTCGACAGGCCAGGCCCGCCTTGCTACCGGTTTTTATGATCAATTATACCAGGGAAAAAGATCGGGATCATTGTAAAAAGGGCCAAGAGCATCCAAACCAACACGGGAAATAATACCATCGAATCTTTTTTTAGCGAAACAAGCGACTATTATGTTAAAAAAGGGGATAACTATTTCAGTTTTAGCGGAAAGGGCGGACTGTTAGATATTTTTAAGGATAAAAAGAAGGAGTTGCGGCAATATATAAAAGCAAATCATATCGACTTTCGCGAAAATCAGGAACAGGCTATAGTGGATGTAACTACTTATTATGATCATCTAACAAATTAATGTGGTGTGCCTATTATTTAATAACAAGGCAAAAAATGATATAGAATTAAATGTGTAAGGCAGGAAATAAAATAACCGGATGAAAAAAATTTACTTTTTAAGTTTCTGTTTTTTGATTTTAATTAAACTGTGCCAGGCCCAGCAGGGTCCGGTAAAATCAATCAGCGTGAACTTTCAACAAGCTACTATTGAGCAGTTTGTAACAGAACTGGAAGCAAAATCAGGCTTTCATTTTTTTACGACGCCATGCAGTTTGATAGTTTGAAAGTAACTATGCAAGCAACCAATAAACCTATTGAAACCATATTGAGCCAGGCTTTTAAAAACACCGGTTTTAGTTTCGCCATAACCAAACAACAGCAGGTGTTTTTAACTAAAGGGCGCGAAATACAAACCGGGCTGGCGGTAGGTTATTTTGGCATTACAACTGCCAATGCAACTGCAGCAAATATGAGTGTATCCTTGGCTAATGCTGATCTTGATAAAGATAAAAAGATACCCGAAGCAACAACCGAAAATAAGCTATACGAAATAGGGATCAAAACCAACACTATTGAGGCGGGTACGGCAACGCTTTCGGGATATGTAAAGGAAGCTAAATCGGGCGAATCTGTAACAGGTGCCAGCATATATGTAACCAATACCAAAACGGGTGTAGCTACCGATCAGTTTGGCTATTTCACTATCAAATTACCCAAAGGCAGGCAGGTTTTAAGCGTTAGGGGCATTGGCATGCGCGATACCCGCAGGCAGATCATGCTTTACTCGGACGGTAAGATCATCATTGAGATGCAGGAACAGGTAACCAGTCTTAAAGAAGTAAAGATCTCTGCCGAGAAAGTGGCTAACGTGCGTAATGTTCAATTGGGGGTGAACAGGCTTGATATTAAAAGCATAAAACAAGTACCTACGGTATTTGGCGAGGCCGATATCTTAAGGGTGGTGCTTACCCTGCCCGGCGTTCAATCGGTAGGCGAGGCTACCACGGGTTTTAACGTTCGTGGCGGCTCGGCCGATCAGAACCTCATCCTGATGAATGACGCCACCATTTATAATCCCTCGCATTTCTTCGGCTTTTTTCATCGTTTAACCCTGATATAGTTAAGGATATTGAATTATATAAAAGCAGTATTCCCGAAAGGTTCGGCGGGCGTTTATCATCGGTGTTGGATGTTACCAATCGTGAGGGTAATAAAAAGAAATTTACCGGTTCGGCTGGCATTGGTTTAATCACCAGCAGGCTTAACGTTGAAGGGCCTATCATCAAGAATAAAACCTCGTTTTCATTCGGGGGGCGTACCACTTACTCCGACTGGCTCCTTAAGCTCCTGCCCGATGCCTACAAACACAGTTCGGCTTCATTTTATGATCTTAACCTGGATATAAGCCACCAGATTGATGATAAAAACAACCTGTATCTAACCAGCTACATAAGCAAAGATAAATTCAGGCTTAATAGCGATACTGCTTACAGTTACAGCAACAGGAATATCAACCTAAAATGGAAGCATAATTTTAATAACAAACTATTCAGTGTTATTACGGCCGGGATAGACAAGTACCAATATGATGTTTCAAGCGCCGGTAACCCGGTAAATGCTTACAAGCTGAATTTTGATATTAACCAGAGTAATTTTAAAACGGATTTTACCTATTACCTTAACCGCAAAAATACTGTCGATTTTGGGCTAAGTTCCATTTATTATAAGCTCCATCCAGGCAACTTTCAGCCTCTTGGCGCCCAATCATTGGTAGCTCCTGATGTTATCGCTACACAACAGGCCCTGGAAAGCGCCCTATACCTGGGCGACAAGTTTGACGTGACCGACGACCTGTCGATAAGCGGCGGTGTAAGGTATTCAATCTACAATTTCCTGGGGCCGCAAACGGTGTATAATTATGCGCCTAATCTGCCTAAAACAAGCGCCAACCTGTTGGATAGTACCTATTACGCGAGTGGTAAGTTTATTAAAACTTATTCGGGGCCCGAAATCAGGCTTTCGGCCAGATATCAACTGGGCGATAACCTATCGATCAAGGGCGGCTATAACACCCTCAGGCAGTATATTCACCTGTTATCAAACACAACAGCCATATCTCCCACTGATGTTTGGCAACTAAGCGATCCTAATATCAAACCTCAATATGGCGACCAGGTATCATTAGGCCTTTATCATAATTTAAAATCAAACACTATTGAAACGTCGGTCGAGGTTTACTACAAACGGTTAAGGGATTATCTTGATTACAAGAGCGGAGCCAACCTGGTATTAAACCATCATATTGAAACAGATGTGGTAGGTACACAGGGGAAGGCATATGGGGTTGAGTTTTTAGTTAAAAAAGCCACCGGGAAAGCCAATGGGTGGATCAGCTATACCTATTCGCGTACGTTTTTAAGACAAAATGATCCTAACGCAGGCGATTTGATTAATGGAGGGGCTTATTATCCTGCAAATTTTGATAAGCCACATGCTTTTAATTTTATTAGTAACTACAGGTTTTCACATAGGTTCAGCGTTTCCTTAAATCTTACCTACAGCACAGGCCGTCCTATTACGCTACCTATTGCCAAGTATGAATATGGTGGTTCCGAACGGGTATTTTATTCAGACAGGAACCAATACCGCATCCCGGATTATTTCAGGTCGGATTTTTCAATGAACATAGAGGGGAACCATAAGGTACATCAGTTAACACACAACTCATTTACAATAGGTGTATATAACTTAACCGGCAGGCAAAACGCATACTCAACATTCTTTACCGAACAGGGCGGGGCCATTAACGGATATAAGCTATCCATATTTGCTAAACCTATTCCATTTATTAATTACAATATCAGGTTTTAACAGAAAGAGATGAAAGGAAAACGATACATATTGATTTTATTGTTGCTGGCAGGTATTTACAGTACTTGCAAAAAGCCATATAATCCTAAAATTGTGGATTCGCCTAATCATTACTTGGTTGTTGAAGGGGTGATAAACAATGGCAGCGATTCAACTATAATAAAATTAAGCAGAACGGTTAAAATTTCGGGCACTGTAAGCACAAGCGGAGTTGATAATTGCGCGGTATCTGTTGAAGCCGAAGGGGGAGCAGCATATTCACTTACGCCCCGGGGAAGTGGGACTTATGTTATACCGGCGCTTAATCTGGATGCCTCAAAAAAATATCGATTGCATATTATTACAGGAGATAGCAAAGAATATGCATCAGATTATGTTGTGGTTAAAAAGACACAACCTATTGACAGCATAGGATTTAATATTAAAAACAACAACGTGCAGATTTATGTGAATACGCACGATGCCGCAAATAGCACCCGTTATTATCGTTGGAGTTATGATGAAACCTGGCGGTTCCATTCAAGATATCAGTCGGCATACATGGTTGACCAGGTGCTTAAGGCAGTTGTTTTTCGGCCGGTTAGTGAAAGCAGCTATTATTGTTTCGCGGGGAGCAAATCAAGCACCATAGTGATAGGATCATCAGCTAAGCTGTCGCAAGATGTAATATATCAGCAGCCGGTAACAACCATAGCTTCAACATCCGAGAAAATAGAAACCCGTTATTCCATTTTACTAAAGCAATATGCCTTAACTAAGGAAGCTTACCAGTTTTGGGAAAACATGAAGAAAAACACGGAGCAGTTAGGAAGTATATTTGACGCCCAGCCATCGCAGTTAACAGGGAATATCCACAATCTTAAAGATCTGGCTGAGCCTGTTATTGGCTATATAAGTGTAACCAACATTCAATCGAAAAGGGTATTTATTGATAATGCCGATCTCCCTCGCGATTGGGCGCCTACATATCCATATGATTGCGGTCCCCTTGATACTGCACTCTTTTTTAATCCCAAAACCAAACAAAATGATGTACTGGGCATCATAATTAATGGTAATTCAATACCTGTGCTTGATATAACCGAGAAAATGAACGTAATAGGTTATACTTATTCATCAATTGAATGTACCGATTGCAGGATCAGGGGACGAGTACAAACCCCCTCATTTTGGATAGAGAGATAAAAAAGTTTATGAATGATGCCATGAAAATAAATCAATAAGGTTTGGCTATGAATGAAATTAAAAAACTTGCTATGGTTCCGATGATTTCCGGCATGTTACTGTTGTCATTGAACGGGGTGGCACAAACTATAAGCCAAATCTCCGACAGCTTTACCAAATACTATCAGGGTACTGTACAGGAAAAGATTTTTGTACATACTGACAAAAGCGCCTATATGACCGGCGAAATCTTATGGTTTAAGGCATATAACGTTGACGCCACTTATCATAAGCCGCTTGGTCTTAGCAAAGTTGTATATGTTGATGTGTTAGACAACAAGCAAAATGCCATAATACAAACTAAAATAGAAATAAAAAACGGCCTCGGTAGCGGCTCTGTTTATATCCCCGTATCGGCAAGTAACGGGAATTATAAATTAAGGGCATATACCAACTGGATGAAAAATTTCAGTCCTGATTATTATTTCGAAAAGAATATAACCATTATTAATCCTCTAAAATCTCCCGAAGCCATAACTAAAGCACAGTCACCGGGCTACGATGTTCAGTTTTTCCCGGAAGGAGGGAACCTTGTTGCGGGTATTAGCAGTAAAGTTGCTTTTAAGCTTACAGCATCAGACGCTACAGGCTTAAGTGAATGCAGAGGTTTTATTGTTGATCAGAAGCACGATACGGTAGCGCGCTTCCGGCCATTGAAATTTGGTATTGGCAGCTTTTTATTCACCCCGATAGCCGGGAATGTTTATACGGCTGTTATTAAATCGGGCAATACCCCGGCTGTTACTAAAGAGTTACCTGCCGTTGAAAGTCGGGGTTACGTAATGGCTGTAAAAGATGCAGGTAGCACACATGTGGAGATCACAGTAAAAGGAGCCGGCGTTGAAGCTGGCGAATTATATCTGTTTGTTCATACAGGCCAATCGGTTAAAGCCGGTATGGCAGCACCCTTTAATAGCGGTGCTGCCATTTTTACGCTTGATAAAGCTAAATTGGGCGAAGGGGTGTCGCACTTAACAATTTTCAATAGCGCCAGGCAACCCGTGTGCGAAAGGCTTTATTTTAAACGTCCCAAACAGAACCTCATTATCGAGGCCTCCGCTGATCAGCCTTCATATACCCGTCGTAAAAAGGTAAGTGTGGACATCGCTGCCAAAGATTTTTCGGGGCGCGTAAAACCTGCTAACCTGTCAATGTCGGTTTATAAGATTGATTCATTGCAAAATATTGATGCCGGCGAAATATTCAGCTATCTGTGGCTCAAGTCAGATTTACGTGGAAATATTGAATCGCCAGGCTACTATTTCAAAAATTCCGATGCTGAAGCCGACACGGCCCTTGATAACCTCATGCTAACACAAGGGTGGCGAAGGTTTCAATGGGATAATGTATTTGGTAATAAACAGGCGGCATTTAGTTTTTTGCCAGAGTATGACGGGCACCTGATTGCCGGTAAAATAACCAATACGCAAACCGGTGGTATTGCCAAAGATGTAGTAGCTTATTTAAGTGTCCCGGGAAAACGGGTACAGCTGTATGCCGCAAAAAGCGATTCGACAGGCAGGTTGATTTTTAATACAAGACAACTTTATGGTCCCGGCGAAATAGTAGTTCAAACCAATTCAGAACGGGATACCACCTATCATATTGATATTTTAAGCCCTTTTTCTGAACAATTCGCAAAATCCCCAATATTAAAATTTAACCTAACCCGGGGTATGCAAAGTGCCATTGAAGAACGAAGCCTGAGCACGCAGGTTCAAAATATTTATTTAGGCAATAAGATCAAGCACTTTTATGAGCCGCAGGTTGATAGTTCGGGTTTTTATACACCCCCTATAAAACCTACCTTTTGGATAACTATACCCGTTTTACTACAATGGAAGAGGTATTGAGAGAGTATGTAAAGGAGGTTTGGGTTAACAGATCGCAAAAACGGTATCACATCAAAGTATTGAATGGTAATGGATTTTTAGATGGCGACCCCTTAGTGATGCTTGACGACGTGCCTGTTTTTAACATAGATAAGGTTATGGGTATTGATCCGTTGAAAGTTCGTAAGCTGGAAGATGTTCCGTACCGGTATTATTGGGGACCATCTGTTTACGAAGGAATCTTAAGCTTTACAACTTATAAGGGCGATCTTGGCGGTGTTGAAATAGACCCAAAGGCAGTAGTGCTCGATTATGAAGGTCTGCAATTACAACGTGAGTTTTATTCTCCGGTATATGACACTGAACAGTCAGTAAAAAACAGGTTACCCGATTTCAGAAACCTGCTTTATTGGGGGCCGGATATCAATACTTCAGCCGCTGGTAAAAATCAGTTGTCGTTTTATACGTCTGATCAAACAGGGAAATATATAGGAATTGTACAAGGGGTTACGTTACAAGGTGACATCGCAAGCCAATATTTTAGCTTTGAAGTGAATTAACTACTATTAAATTTCTACAGGATTTATATTTTGTGATTTCCTGATTTAATGTTGAATATCAGTAATTTACAGCAACCAAAAAAGGCGCACCGCGCAAAAAAGTGCTTAATTTTCAAAATAATGAACTTTTTTGAAAAAACAATTTGTGTAGAATAAAATGGTTTGTATATTTGCACACCCAAACGGAGGAGTGGTAGTTCAGCTGGTTAGAATACATGCCTGTCACGCATGGGGTCGCGGGTTCGAGTCCCGTCCATTCCGCCAAAAGTCTTACTGAAAAGTAGGGCTTTTTTGTGTTTTAACCTTTTTTAATTTTAAGTTCTACAATTTGTGTAGATCAAAAAGGTTTGTATATTTGCAACCCCAAACGGGAGGAGTGGTAGTTCAGCTGGTTAGAATACATGCCTGTCACGCATGGGGTCGCGGGTTCGAGTCCCGTCCATTCCGCTAAGAAGCATTTTAAAAATGTTCAAAAACCTTTAAATCATATGATTTAAAGGTTTTTTTGTTTGCCTCAAAATATTAAATTATCCCTGTTTTGAAGCCTTGGTTTGATTTTTGTAACTTTGTTTTATGTCGAAAGCAGAAACACTTCAAGATTTTTATCAAAGAAAGGTTAACTGGCTGCCCGGTAACCTTCAGCAAAGCATCGGTCACTTTAATGTATTCAGGATTGAGGATTGTATTGGCCCTAACGCAAAGCAAGTAACCTACAGCCGCCGTACTTTTTATAAGATCAGCCTGATGCGCGGCGATAACATCATTCATTATGCCGATAAAAGTATCAAGCTTTCGGGTTCAACGTTGATGTTCTTCAGTGCCATGGTACCTTATACATTTGAGCACATGTCTGATGATCGCACAGGCTTCTTCTGTATATTTACTGAGGAGTTTTTTCTGGAGAAATTCCGTACCGGCTTAAGCGAGTTTCCGATGTTTGGCCTTAATGCCAAGCCGGTTTATGCCTTAAATGATGAACAGGACGCTTATGTAACCGCTCTTTTTCAGAAAATGCTGTCTGAGATTAATACCGAGTATGCTTTTAAATATGATCTGCTCCGTAATTATGTTACGGAAGTAATTTATTATGCGCTTAAAACGGAACCATCCGAAAATGTTTATAAGCATGTTGATGCCAAATCGCGCATAACATCAGTATTTACCGAGCTGCTTGAAAGGCAGTTCCCTATTGAAACCCCTTCACAGCGGTTTGTATTGCGATCGGCCAATGATTTTGCACAACGGCTTTCGGTGCATGTAAACCATCTGAACAGGGCAATCCGCGAAACTACCGGCAAAACCACTACCGATCATATTGCCGACAGGCTGCTGAGCGAAGCCAAATCATTATTAAGGCATACAGACTGGAACATTTCTGAAATTGGTTATTGCCTGGGCTTTGAGGAGCCGACACATTTTAATAACTTTTTCAAGAAACAAACCCAACAAACGCCAAGCTCGTTCCGAAATGTTTGAATTTTGTAACCTTTGGTTTGATTAATGTAATGTGCCCCCTTTGTTGCTGCTGTAACTTTGTTTTATCTCAAATAAACAAATCAAACAATTTTTATGGACAACAACAAAGTATGGTTTATTACCGGGGCTTCGAAAGGTTTTGGCCTCAGCTTAGTAAAACAACTACTGGATGCAGGACAGCTTGTTGCCGCTACTTCCAGAAATTTACAGGAATTAACCGCTGCGGTTAATACAACAAGCAATAATTTTTTACCCCTACAAGTCGATCTGGTAAACGATAGCAGTGTATCGCTTGCATTGCAACACACTTATGAGGCTTTTGGCCGTATCGATGTAGTGATCAACAATGCTGGCTATGGCATTGGTGGTGCTATTGAAGAACTTAGCGATGCCGAAACCCGTATGGCATTTGATGTAAACGTATTTGGTACGCTGAACGTAATCCGCGCGGCAATGCCATACCTGCGCAAACAGCGCTCAGGCCATATTATCAATATTTCATCTATCGCAGGTATTACAGCTAATACCGGCTGGGCAATTTATGCAGGGGCCAAATATGCCGTGATCGGTATTTCGGAAGTGCTTGCTGCGGATGTTAAGGAATTGGGCATTAAGGTAACCGTGGTCGCTCCCGGCGCTTTCCGCACCAGTTTTCTTACTGCAGGATCGCTTTCAATTACTGACAACCAAATTGATGATTATACAGAAGTGCGTGCCATTCATAACAAATACCTCAAAATGGACGGCAAGCAAGCCGGTGACCCGGAAAAAGCGGCAACTGCTATTATCAACACAGTTTATGAAGACAACCCGCCATTGTACCTTTTATTAGGTGGCGATGCATACAATCGTGCTTTGGCAAAGCTTGATACTTTACACAATGAAATCAGGCAGTGGGAGGATGTAACCTGCTCAACTGATTTCTAAATTTATTCCGTTTACCCTATATCTACCTATATAAACACCAAATGGAAAGTATCAAGGATAAAGTGATTGTAATAACCGGTGCCAGCAGTGGCATCGGCGCATCTGCTGCCCGCAAACTGGCACAACTTGGCGCTAAAGTGGTTTTAGCTGCCCGCCGAGAAGATCAGTTGAAAGACCTGGCACAGGAAATTGGCGAAAATGCAATTTATGTAGTAACCGATGTTGCCAGGCGAACTGATCTGGATAACCTCATTCTGCAGACCATAGCCAAATTTGGCCGAGTTGACGTAATGTGGAACAATGCCGGCATCATGCCCATCTCTTTTTTGAAGAAGGTCATGTTGATGAATGGGACAAAATGATTGACATTAATATTAAGGGTGTATTGTACGGGATTAATGCTGTGCTGCCCCACATGCTTGAACGCGGCCAGGGGCATATCCTCTCCACGTCATCGGTTGGTGGTTTAAAAACGTCGCCGGGCATTGGCGTTTACAGCGGTACCAAGTTCGCGGTCAAGGCTATTATGGAAACCCTGCGCGAGGAAGTTGCCCAAAACATTAAGGTAACCACCATTTACCCCGGCGCAACTAAATCCGAATTAGGACATGATATTACCAGCCCTAAGATTAAGGGCTTATACGGCAACCTTGCCAACATGCCAAAACTTGATGAGGAGGCTATAGCCAACGCGGTGATTTACGCTATAAGCCAGCCGGATAATATCTCCGTTAACGAGGTGGTGGTACGGCCGCTCGGACAAACACGATAGAGCAGGTTGAATTCATCATAAATCGGTGGAATCATAGCCTATCGGTGAAGTCCCAAAAGGCAAAATAGGTGAAAATCATAAACAATCATTGAAATAGTAACAAGTAAAATCAAAATCTATCAAATACAACATATGGAAAACAACAAAGTATGGTTTGTAACTGGTGCCTCAAAAGGACTGGGACTTGCCTTAGTAAAAAAACTATTGAATGAAGGCTATAAAGTAGCCGCTACATCGCGCAATTTAAGCGATTTGACCAAAGCAGTTGACTCGCAAAACGAGCGGTTTTTACCCCTCGCCGTTAACTTGACCAGCGAAGACAGTGTGCAGGAAGCTGTTGAGCTTACTGTAAAAACCTTCGGAAAAATTGACGTTATTGTCAACAACGCCGGTTACGGATTATTAGGCGGTATTGAAGAATTGACCGACCGCGAGGCCCGTGATAACTTTGAGATCAACGTATTTGGATCGTTGAATGTGATCCGTAAGGCGTTGCCTTATCTGCGCGCTCAAAAATCCGGACATATTTTAAATGTGTCGTCGATAGGTGGTTTCACCGGCGCGTTTGCAGGGGGAGGTATTTATTGCGCCACCAAGTTTGCCGTTAATGGTTTTTCTGAAACCCTATCGGCCGAAGTTGCACCGTTTGGCATAAAGGTTACCATTGTACAGCCGGGGTATTTCAGGACCAACTTCCTGTCGGCCGGTTCATTGGCGGTACCTCAAAACCAGATAGCCGACTATCAAAACGTTCGCGATACAGTAAATTTTCACCAAAACGACATGGACAAGCAACAAGCCGGCGACCCTGAAAAAGCAGCCGAGGCTATGATCAGCATAACTAACGAAGCTAACCCACCGCTAAATTTATTTTTGGGCGAGGATGCTTACGGTCTGGTTGAAAAGAAGCTTGCCTTCGTTCAAAACGAATTAGCAACATGGAAAGATTTAACACTTTCAACAGCAATACAACAATAAATGCTCATCATTATATAGGTGTATGGGTTACCCGCGATGGGTTTATACGTCATGAATTTTTGCCTAACGGGCGCTATACCGAGGCCCGAGGCGACAAACGAAATGCCTACACAGGTTATTACAGCGTATTAGGGAACCACGTTGAATATCTTGACGATACAGGCTTTACCGCCGAAGGTGATTTCAGGGACGGGGTGTTTTACCATGCCGGCATGGTACTGTACAAGGAAACGGCATAACGAATATATTAAATCAGTTATCATTTCTGCCAACCCGGCCCGGAAATGTATCTAAACGGAAATCTCCTGCACCATGCCCTATAATGTATTGCATAGTGTAGGAAATTTCTCTTTGATGTCACGTACAGGGGCGTTCCTTACGCTGTCGAATTATTAAAGATATGTGTGGTTCCGATAATCTGCCTATCCTTTCAAATCGGCCAGCTTTTCGGCCATTACCTCGCTGATCTTCCGGTATGAATCAAATGTCCAGCCGGCAACGTGAGGGCTTAACAGCACTTTGCCGCTTTGTTTTAATTCCTCAAACCATTGTTGTTCGGCAAGGGCCGGGAATTTTTCAACCTCCAATACATCCAACCCTGCCCCTAAAATTTTGCCTTCGCGTATGGCGTTTAGCACGGCACTTACTTTAGCAGTTTTGCCGCGTGAGGTGTTTAAGAAAAAGATAGGCTTTTTAAAATGGAACAGGTATTCATCATCCACCAGTCCGTTGGTTTCTGGAGTTAAAGGGATATGTAAGCTCAGTACATCGCTGTGCTTTACAATTTCTTCCATGCTTACCTCGCGCGCATATTTATCACTGAAGCCGGTTTTGTATTTATCGTAAGCAATAACATTTACCTGGAAGCCTGAAAGTTTCCTGGCAAAGCTGCTGCCCATATGGCCGTAGCCGATAATACCTACTGTTTTACCTTTTAGTTCGTAACCCCGGTTAGCCTCGCGCTGCCACTTCCCCCGCGAATTTCGGCGTCGCCGCGGTTTAGGTTGTTCATTAATGACAGCAGTAAACCTATGGCATGTTCGCCTACGGCATCCGAATTGCCTTCGGGTGCGTTGATGAGTTTTATACCTTTTTGAGTAGCATAATCTTCATCAATATTATCCATACCAGCGCCGGCGCGGGCTATGAACTGTAAGTTGGTGGCAGCATCAAGCACAGCTTTATCCACCCTGAATTTTGAGCGGATCACCAACCCTGCATAGTCGCCTATGATTTGCATGGCTTCGTCAACCTTAATCAGCGGACGGTAATCGCAGGTGTAACCCTTGGCCTCGGCCATCTCCATGAAAATGGCATGCACATCATCAACAATAAGAATATTATTTTTCAACTTGAATTGATTTTTAATAAGAGGCCAAATTTACAAAATGCAAGGTTATTAGCCGAGGGGTTTTATAATATGACACTAATTCCTCGAATTAAATCGAATCACATAAGTTTTGTTTTCTCTGTAAGGTTTCTAAATACAAATTCGTGTAATTCGATTTAATTTCTTCACATGCAAAGCATTCGTGTTTAAATAAAAACGCCTGACATCTTTCAATGCCGGGCGCTCAATATTATTAATAATTTGCTTAGTTAGCCGGTTGCGATACGCTTGTATACTTATTATCAAGGCTGATATAATCGGTCATGATTTGGCCGGCTTCGCGTTTTACAAAGTCAAGGTCTTCGTTTTTAGGTTTGGTTTGACCCTTTTTAAGGGCTGGCAAACCTAATGCTACCCGACGCAGGTTGTTACGCTCAAATGATTTCGCTTCATCATCGTCACGTTGTTTCTTCAAATCAGATTCTTTTAACGATACACTGTCATCGGCATCATGTTTTTTGAAATCAGCAATATCTTCAAGCAGGTATTTATAGCTGTCGCTGCCGGCCATGCGTTGGTCGTGCAGTTTTTTTAGCTGTGGCAGTACGCCGGTAAAATCGCCTGTTTTGGTATAATCTGTTTTGGCAATGATGTCAAAAGGCATTGCTGATGGTTCGGTATCTTCGCCATATTTATCCAATGGAATAACCGACGGGAATGAAATATCAGGTGTTACCCCTTTGTGCTGGGTTGAATTACCGCTGATACGATAGAATTTAGCTATGGTCAAATTAAGTTGTCCGTAAGTGCTTTGGCTGCCGGTTGAGGTTGTTTTTTTACCGCCACCAACTACGCCCGCAATTTTTTCACGAAGTGAAGAACCAATCACCCTGTCAAGATCGATAGCGCTTTGTACCGAGCCTTTACCATAAGTTTGGGTACCCAATATTAAACCGCGGCCGTAATCCTGGATAGCGCCTGAGAAGATTTCAGAGGCCGAAGCGCTGAAGCGGTCAACCAGTACCGCCATAGGGCCGCTATAGGTGATGTCCGCATCTTCGTCTTTATCAATTTCCACCTGGTCTTTAGTGTCACGCACCTGTACTACAGGGCCGGTTTTAATGAACAGACCGGTAAGCTCAATAGCTTCCATCAATGAACCACCACCGTTTTCACGCAGGTCGATCACCAGGCCATCTACATTTTCTTTCTTTAACGAGTCAAGGATTGCCTTAACATCGTGGGTGGTACTTTTATAGTTAGGGTTGCCTGCTTTATAATCGTTAAAGTCAATATAGAATGCCGGGATAGATATTACACCTATCCTAACCGTTTTACCATTGCTGTTGTAAGTGCGGATCTCTTTTTTGGCCGATTGGTCTTTCAGGATGATCTTCTCACGTACCATTTCAACCACTTTGGGTTTGCTTGATGCATTTGCACCGGCAGGCAATATTTCAAGCCTTACCGTTGTGCCTTTAGTACCGCGGATGATAGCGATGGCATTATCAACACGCCATCCCACCACGTTCTGGAATTCGCCGGTTTTACCCTGTGCTACTGCAACGATACGGTCGTCGACACTTATCTGGTGGCTTTTATCTGCCGGACCGCCCGGTACAATGGTTTTAATGGTTACATACTCGTTTTCCACCTGTAGTGAAGCACCGATCCCTTCAACCTGGCGCGACATTTCGATATTGAAATTAGCTGCGTTTGACGGGTTAAAGTAATTAGTATGCGGATCGATAGCCTCTGTAAAGGCGTCCATAAAGTATTGAAAAACGTCCTGGTTTGATAGCTTGTTGGTTTGTGTTAACAGGTTTTCGTAGCGTTTCTTAAGTGTTTCCTTATTTTTGGCCATATCTGCATTGGCCAGTTTCAGGTTTAGCAAATCGTATTTTACGCGCTTGGTCCACATGGCATCCATTTCGCTTTGCGAAGCAATCCATGGTAGTTTATCGCGATCATAAACAAAGGTTTCAGTTTTATTGAAATCGAAATTTTTATTGATCTGCTCAAGCGAATATTTTACATGCTCGATATATCTTTTCTGAAAAACGTTGAAGATATAAAAAGCATCGGCCAGGTTGCCGGCTTTAATATCATCATCAAGTACGGTTTTATATTTTTCAAAATCCTTGATATCAGATGCTAAAAAATAGCTGTGGTTCTCGTCGAGCGATTTGATATACCGGTCGTAAATGATGGCGGATACTGAATCGTTCAGCGGAACTTTTTTATAGTTGTAGTTAGAGATTAATGATGCTACCTGCTTACAAACAAGGCTTTGCTGTTCATCGGGCTGTAAATCATTTGAACCTGCTACTTTAACAGGTTTGGATGGTGATGCTTTACAGGCGAGGGCTGCGCCCAGCACCAATAACAAATATACTTTCTTAAACATATCTTTTACTGTAGTTAAATCGGGGTTGGTGTAAAACATCAATACTTGTGCCTATTATTAATTTGCTAATGTAAAATAAAAAAGAGACAGTCAATATGCTGTCTCTTAATTACTAATAACAATAATACGATTATGTTTTACTAATAGTATGCAGGCAGCACCATTTTACGTTTTTGTTACAAAAAAACACTATTTGTTAACCGGTTTGGTAATTGTACCTGCATCGGCGGTTTCGGCAAAATGGGTTTCGGTATGCAGCGTGTTGAATTTATTGTCCTGTAAATAGCGCGTTTTTTCTCTACAGTAGCCAGGTCAAAAGTTAAACCGCGGGCAACAGCCAGTTGTCGGGCTTCGGCCAGGTCTTGTTTAGCCTGTGTATAATCGCCGTAATCAGCTTTTACAGTCGCAAGGTCAAGCAGGTTTGCTATGGTATGCCTGTCGTCGTTTTGCTGGCGCGATATGGTGATACTTTGCAGCAGGAACCATTTGGCCTCGGCCAGGCGGTTTTGTTTCATATACATCTGGGCCAGGTCGCTAAAGTTGTAGCTGGCGGCATTGTACACATGAAAACGCATATTGTGCTGCGCGGTTTTCATAACCGATTCCTCGATCATGGCCAGTACATATGGGGTATGTTCAATAGTAAACGGGCGGATTTTTACTTTAGCCACTACAGGAGCGGGCAGCCTTTTAATAGAGTGGCTTTGTGCATAAGCCATTTGCGGAGACCGGGTACGCTTATTGAATGGCTTATAATACCATTGCGCTGATGCATCGAACCCAACAGCGCATAAAATAATAAGTAGGAAATATCTCATCTAATCTTTTTCCTGGGTTTAAACTGTTTATTTTAAATTAATCAGCTTAACAAATGTAATTATTTGTTAACGGGAAAACAATACCCGTAAAATGCAGTAAATACGTAAACGCCTAAAGGCCACCGTTATTTTACAGGTGCTTAACTTATACCCTTTCTACGGGAAAAATAAATTTAGGTTTTAGTTAAAAACTTCAATATCTCCGTCATGCAGGGCCCATACCATGTAAGGGTGGGTGTCTGAGTGATAGATCTGCCCATCAGTAGTAATGCCTATCACACCGGCAAAGCCATCGTAAGGTTTCATTTCATCGAGGGTTTTTTCGGTAGCGGCCATAAGGGGCATGCCATCGGTTACTCGCGTAACAATTTTAACAGCTACCGAGCCACTTACAATATCTTCACCTACGCCGGTACATGAAACGCCGGCAAACTCATTGGCATAATTTCCTGCAGTAGTGGCCGAATCACTAACACGGCCGGGAATTTCAAAACCTTTGCCCCCGGTACTCGTTGCGGCCGCCAGGTTTCCATGCACGTCCAATGCAACGCAGCCCACGGTGCCCAGCCTGATAGAATCGCTTAGTTTTTGTTCGTATTCGTGACGTCGCTGCGGGATTTCGGGGTTATAGTATTTATGACCGTTTTCTATAGCAAAATCGCATGCTCCTTTGCCGCTCAATACACGATCATCGTAGGCTTGAAGTTTTTCGGCTACACAGATCGGGTTTTTAACATCTTCAATGTTGATGACGCCCGAAAAGCGTTGGGTTTTGCCATCCATCAAAGAGGCGCTGAGGCGAATCTTGCCATCGCTCTGGATCTGTGATCCCGTTCCGGCATTAAAAAGTTCGCAATCTTCAAGCAGCCTTACGGTATAAACGGCCGTTTCGGCAGCAGTGTGATGTTGCAGGTGTTTGTATCCTAACTGCACTATGCCGTTCAGGGCTTCCTGTTTGGCCAGCTTTACTTCCTGGTTGGTATGCGATTCGCTAAAAAAACCGCCGTGAATAATTATTTTCATAATTATAAATTAAAGTAGATGTACCTGCATAAATAAGGCCAGGCTATTTAATAAGAACTTTATGCAGTTTAAATTATTGTAATAGATTGCTACCGGGTGCATGTATAAAAACACCTTCTTCAACTTTTACGCTCTTTTTTATGAGTAAACGGTGTTGTATCAGGTCGTACTTATCAAATATCGACATGACGTGCACTCTCAGGTTTTCGATAGATATTGGCGAGCCGAGCTCCACATCATAAATATTGGTTGATACGATGTTGCGCCCATCAACCAAAATGATGAGGCCCGAGCCGATAGCTTCCATCATATAACCTTCGGTAATAAGTAAGCCTGTATCTTCGCCCAAACCTATCCCCAAAATGCCGGGGTTAGTTGCAACGGCATACATTAACCGGCCTATGCGGCCACGCTGTACAAAGTGAGTGTCAACAATCACCGAATCGATAAAGCCAAGGCCGGCGGTTATCTGCACTTCGCCTTTCACAAGGGCTTCGTTACTTTGCCCGCGGTAGATCATATGTGTGGATGCTGCCGCAGCGCCTGCCGAAGTACCTGCTATCACAAAGTTTTCTTTTTGATAGCGTTGTTTAAGGATCTGTAAAAATTCGGTGCCGCCAAAAATGGCTGTTAGCCTGAGCTGGTCGCCGCCGCTGAACATCACTACATCGGCTTTGCGGATCCTGTCTAAGTATGCCTTGTTCCCCGCATCTTCGCGGCTTTTGATGTGCAGTACGTTAACATTGGTAACGTTGAGCTGGCCAAACGCCTTGATATACTCAGCGCCGACAAGCTCCGGAATCTGTGAAGCTGTGGTGATCACTTCAATTTGTGAGCCTTCATGCTTTGCCGATTCATTAATAATGCGCCTTAATATGCCTTGTTCAAAAAATTTGATATAATCTGGTTGCAAAATGTGTTCCTGAAGAGTAACATTACTCCCCATATCAACTGCGCCACCTATAATTATTAGTTTACCTTTCGGGACAATCATGATTATTTCACAATATCTTAATACAACTATATACAAATTACGACAAAAACCTGCACAAACACAGGAACTAATAATAAATAATGGCTTTTCGCCATCAAAAATTTTATTCCCGTGTTATGTTTTATAGTTTTAAGGGGAAAATTAGACTGACAAAAAAATAGCATCCTACATAATGAAGATCGAGAATATTCAGGTACTACGCGGACCCAACATTTGGAGCATCAGACGCAAAAAATTAATACAAATGCGGCTTGATCTGCAGGAGATGGAGCACCGCCCCTCCAACGAAATAGATGGCTTTTATGAACGGCTTGAAAAGCTGCTGCCGTCGTTATATAGCCACCGCTGCTCGCCCGGTGTACCCGGCGGTTTTTTTCAGCGGGTGATTGCCGGCACCTGGATGGGACACGTCATTGAGCACATAGCCTTAGAGATTCAAACCCTTGCCGGTATGGATACCGGCTTTGGCCGCACCCGCGAAACCAAAACAAAAGGCGTATACAATGTAGTATTTGCTTACCTGGAAGAAAAGGTCGGCGTTTTTGCAGCCGAGTCGGCCGTGCGCATAACCGAAGCTTTGATAAAAGGCGAGGATTACAACCTGGATGCTGATATTCAGCAAATGCGCGAGATTAGGGAAAATACCCGCCTGGGACCAAGTACCGGGTCAATTGTAGAAGAAGCGATCGCGAGGGATATCCCATGGATCAGGCTCAACAACCAATCGTTAGTGCAGTTGGGTTACGGCAAAAATCAGGTACGTTTCCGCGCTACCATGACCGAAAAAACCAGCAGCATTGCTGTTGATATTGCCAGCAACAAGGAAGAAACCAAACGACTTTTACAGGAGCAGGCCATCCCTGTTGCTAAAGGCGTAACTATTTCATCGGCATCGGCTGTGCCGGATGCCATCCGCAAAGTGGGCTTCCCGCTGGTGTTTAAACCGCTTGATGGCAACCACGGCCGCGGCATTTCTATCAACATAAAAACTGAAGAAGAGGCTATTGAAGCTTATGAGCACGCTGCCAAAATTTCGCGCCGCGTAATTGTGGAGCGTTATGTTACCGGCTTCGATTTTAGGGTGTTGGTGATTGATAATAAAATGGTTGCAGCCGCTCTCCGTAAACCGGCACATGTTACCGGCGATGGCAGGCTGAATATCCAGGAATTGATAGACCTTGAAAATACAGACCCGCGCCGGGGTTATGGACATGAAAATGTGCTTACAGAGATAACGGTCGACCGTGATACCCTCGATCTGTTGGCAAAAAAAGACTACACGCTTGAAACTGTTCCCGAAAAAGATGAGGTGGTTTATGTAAAATCAACTGCTAACCTAAGCACAGGCGGCACCTCTGTTGATGTTACCGACCATGTACACCCGCAAAATATTTTCATTTGCGAACGCATTTCTAAAATCATCGGCCTGGATATTTGCGGCATCGACATCATGGCGCAAAACCTTACCGAGCCGCTTACTGATACAGGGGGAGTGATACTGGAAGTTAATGCCGCACCGGGCTTCAGGATGCATATTGCTCCGAGCGAAGGCTTGCCCCGCAACGTAGCCGGACATGTGATTGATATGCTTTACCCGGCCGGTAAATCGGCCCGCATCCCTATCATAGCTATTACCGGGACTAACGGTAAAACCACTACCACCCGTTTGATAGCACACATTGTTAAAAATAACGGTCACCGGGTAGGTTTCACCACCTCGGATGGGATCTACGTACAAAACAATATGATGCTGAAGGGCGATACAACCGGCCCTGTAAGCTCGGAGTTTATACTGAAAGACCCAACAGTTGATTTTGCGGTATTGGAAACAGCCCGCGGGGGTATCCTGCGCTCGGGCCTCGGTTTTGGCTTTTGCGATATAGGGGTAGTTACCAATATCCAGGAAGATCACCTTGGCTTATCGGACATTCATTCATTGGAAGACCTATCGCGCGTAAAAAGCGTAGTGCTTAACTCGGTTAAGAAGGATGGCTGGGGCGTTTTGAATGCCGATAACGAGTATTGCGTACGCATTGGCAAAAAGGCCGAATGTAATATCGCTTATTTCAGCCGGAACGAAAATAATCCCATCATTAAATCACATTGCAAAAAAGGAGGCATTGCCGCTATTTGCGAAAACGGGTTTATCACCATTTTAAAAGGCGACTGGAAGATCCGCGTACAGCGTACCATCCTGATTCCGCTTACGTTTGGCGGTACTGTGCCCTTTATGATCGAGAATGTGCTGGCCGCTACACTGGCTACGTTTTTATGGGGATTTAAGACAGAAGATATCAAGATCTCGCTCGAAACTTTTATTCCATCGGCCTCACAAACGCCTGGCCGCATGAATATTTTTGAGTTTAAAGATTTCCGGTTCATGATTGATTTTGCCCACAATCCGGATGGATACACTGGCATCAAGGAGTTTTTAAGACATATCGATTCGCCGCTTAAAATTGGTATCATAGCCGGCACCGGCGACAGGAGGGATGACGATATCCGCGAACTGGGTAAAATATCGGCCGAAATGTTTGATTATATCATCCTGCGCCAGGAAAAACACCTGCGCGGCCGCACCGCCGAAAATATTATTGGTTTACTCAAAGAGGGAATTGAATCAGTTGATCCTGACAAGCAGGTTGAGGTAGTGCCTAAAGAAGTTGATGCTATTAAACACGCCATGAGCCTGGCCCGACCCGGAACATTCATTACCGCCCTGAGCGATGTGGTTGATAATGCCATTGAAACCGTACAGGATTACCAGGAGCAGGAGAGGAACGGACTATTTAATGTTTGACAGCCCTAAAGTGGGGCTTTTGATGAGCATATTTTGAATGCGTTGGCGAAGCCAGCGCATTTTTTGTTTATATACTTTTGTAGGTTAAAGTGTAATAACACCTACCATGGACAGCACCAACAGGGGTTAACAGGGTTAACACAATTTTGAATGTTTCAGTATAATAGTCTGAATATCAATTGTTTAATAAAATGGAGGGGTTGCGCGAAGGATCTGATAAAGATATTCAGCTTATGGGAGGTGTTATTAAATTTAAGCCTCCGAAGATCTTTATTTTTTAACGCCTTGCTTAGAGGGTTTGGGTGGGGCCGGTACTCTTTGGCTCAGATAATAATGCCACAAAATCATCGCCGCTACCGTTCGGTATGGTTTCCATTGTTCGGTCACCGCTAACAATTCTTCTTTGGTAATATCTTTTGGCAGATTTTTTACCCGTTTAAGGGCATTCACTGCGGCCAGATCCCCGATAGGGAAAACATCGGTGTGCTGTAATACAAACATCAGGTAAACATCAACAGTCCAGTTGCCAATGCCTTTGAGGGCGGTTAGTTTGGTACGGATAATATCATCAGGCATTTGTTCCATTTCGGCAAGGTTGATCTGCCCGCTTACAATGGCTTCGGCAAGGTATTTTATATAGATGTTTTTTTGGCGACTTACATAACATGCCCTGAATTCTTCATCGGTAAGCAGTAGTACCCGTGCAGGGGTAATTTGCTGTACCCGCTCGCGCAATTTATTTAAGGCAGATAGTGCTGAAGCCAGTGATACCTGCTGCTCTAAGATAATATGCACCAGTGTTTCAAAACTATTGGGCCTTGACCATAAAGGCGGATGACCATGGTTTTTTATAATCAGGGCCAGATCAGGATCATTAGCTGCAAGATGATCACAAATGGAATGATAGTTTGAATGTGAAAATTGCTCAAACATAGGTTGATATTATGTTTTGCAAGATGGGAGATTGGGTTGGTAATTGCAAAATATTCCACTGTAGAGACGCATAATTGCGTCTTCGCCCATAAATCGGCCCTGCATAGTTGGGAGACGCAATTATGCGTCTCTACGGGAAAAATGCAGGGTTTTACTCGTAACTATGCCGCTCAAAATCATAATCAGATTGCGAGGTAATGATCTTTTTTCGCCGCTCGATATCCGTATCCAGGTTGTGGTCGTAAATATTATCCGTAACCGCTATATCTCGTTCCTTATCCCGTTCGGCAAGGTGGATATTGGCTTCGGCTGTTTTGGCGATAGCCGTATCATAAGGCCCTTTGGGCGACATCAGCTTTACAAATACCGGCAAACATTCAAACAAAATGAACAGGTAGCCGATAAACGAAATAGCGAGATAGGTATCGAGGTCGCGCTTGCCGTTTTCAGTGTAGGTGAGCTGGCCTAATGCCCAGTTACGGTCGGAGAAGCCGGCTATGCTGGCCAGGCTGTCCAGTTGATGCTCTGTAAACAAACGGGTGCTGTTCAGTCCCTCATAATCTTTACGGGCACTCAGGTATTGGTCCATCTGCCCTAAATTATCAGTAACGGATTTAAGCCGGGCTTCCTTTTCTTCCAGTATGGCCTGCTTTTGCTTTGCATAAGTGCCATAACCGGTAATGCCCGATGTTTGGTTGGTTTTATCACCGAAAACTTCCTGGTTAAGCTGATAACGTGAGCGGTTAATATCCCGCTCCAATGAATCTTTCTCCTTTTTCAAATCGGTGTTTTTACCCAGTTCCATGGCATACTTCTGCATGTAGGTTTTTTCGAGGGTATCAATTTTACTGCGTTGCCCCTTTAAATAGGCGGTTTTTAGTTTCTGGCGAATTTCTTTATCAAAAATCTTGAGTTCAAGTGGGCGCGATATCACAATACCAATCATGATAGCCAGCAAAATACGCGGCGATGCCTGCAATATCTGCTGATTGGTTGTACCTTCTTTATTAATGCTGGATACGATGTAACGGTCCATATTAAAAATGGCCGTTCCCCACAGTAAACCAAATAGTATAGCAAAACCTACAGCAAAGGCATCGCCATTAAAAACAAAGTACATGGCATAACCGCCGGATAATGCGGCGAACGTTGCCGTGAAAAATATAGTTGCCCCAATACCAACATACTTATTATGCTCAATTGGGTACTTTTTTAAGGTATCGATATGTGCTCCTGAACAGAACCAGAAAAAGCGTGTAACTTTTTTCATTAAGTAATTATTGTGTAAACATATATGAAACGCTCATATACTTTGATTGTTACAAATAACAAGCCTAAATATTTGATTAAGAAAAAAACTACCTTTGAATTATAATTACATTTAACATGAACGAGATAACCGTACAAGAACTAAAAGAGAAAATTGACAAAGGCGAAGATTTTCAACTGATTGATGTTAGGGAAGATTTTGAATACGAAACTTCAAACCTTGGCGGGCAGCTTATACCGCTTGGCGGCGTGCTGATAGAATCGGAAAAGATAAGTAAAGACAAGCCGGTAGTAGTAATGTGCCGCAGCGGTAAACGCAGCGCGGCTGCTATTATGCAACTGGAGCAGCAGGGTTTTACCAATCTGTCAAACCTAAGAGGAGGGATCCTTGCATGGCAGGCCGAAATTGACCCTGAATTAAACGTATACTAATAATGGGCTTTAAACTGGTGCTCAATGTGCTTTACACCATGGGTGTAGCTTTGTGCTTTATTGTAGCTTATAAAATGTTCACCGAAAAAAACTACCTGATCATGGCTGGTGCCATGGTTGTTGGCGTAGTTGTGATTTTCATGAAGCTGAGGCTTTTGAAAGAGGTTAAAGAGACCCAGCAAGCCCCGCAAAATAAAAAAGGCAAAGGGGCAAAATGACCCATTGTTAATTATGCTAAAGACTTACGAAGTTTTTAAAACCTCGTAAGTCTTCTTTTCATTTCTCTGGTGCAAGTTTTGAGCAGTAGTAGTAAGCAGCGGATAACTCATGCAGATCACGCTAAACCAGAGAGCCCCGCATTTTACAGCCGTAATCCCACTAAAAATCATTCTTTTATAATAGGCTTGCAACATGTAAAAAAAGCTTAACTTCATTGCATGTTTATAGCAGTATTAGGAGTTATTGTACTCATTGTGGGTATAGTACTCAAACGTTCACCCGAACCGGCCGGCCGCTTTAATGGAGTGGTAACCGCGGTAGGTATAGCCATGGTTGTACTTGGCTTATTACTCAATATTTTTAAAGTTATTGAGCCGGGCAAGGTAGGGGTTCAAACCCTTTTTGGCAAGGTGCAGGACCAGGTGCTTGAAAGCGGCTTACACATTATAAACCCTGTTGTAGAGATCACCACTTTTGATGTACAGACCCAAACCTATACCATGAGCGCGGTAAACAACGAAGGCCAAAAGGAAGGTGATGACGCTATCCGCGTACTTTCATCAGACGGGTTGGAGGTTACTATTGATCTTTCGGTGCTGTATAAAGTAAAACCCGACAGGGCTCCTTATATCATGCAGAATATTGGCGAAAACTATGTGGATAAGATCGTTCGCCCGGTTTCGCGCACGGCCATCCGTGATAACGCGGTTGCTTATGCTGCTGTCGATCTGTATTCGACCAAGCGGCAGGAGTTTCAGGATAAAATAAACCGTTACATTACCGCCAGTTTTGAAAAACGCGGACTGGAGCTGCAACAAATTCTGGTGCGCAACATCACCCTGCCTGCCTCGGTACGGGCCAGCATCGAATCAAAGATCAACGCCGAGCAGGACGCCCAGAAGATGGAGTTCGTATTGCAAAAGGAACGCCAGGAAGCCGAACGTAAGCGGGTGGAAGCGCAGGGTATTGCCGATTATCAGCGTATCCTTTCAACCGGGTTATCGGATAAGCAACTTCAATATGAAGCCATAAAAGCACAAAAGGAAATAGCGCTATCGCCCAATGCCAAGGTGATTATTATTGGCGGCGGAAAGGGAGGCAACCCGATAATGATCAGCGATAAATAGTGCGTGATTAATGTACCTTGTTTTGGGCGGGCATAAATGGATTAGTCCGCCCTGTAGGCTTTCAATACTTTCCTTTCCCTACCTTCTCCGGGCCAAAGGGTGATCTTATAATGGTCGGTACCTTCGTCCTCATCGGGATTCACGTTTTTTACAGCATACGAATAAATGCGCACGCGATATCTTGCCGGGGTAACAATGGCTTTTAAGATAATTTTTGTATCCGGAAAATTCAGGATCTCCATAATGCCCGAATTTAGTTTTACACTTCCTTCTACAACATGGTCGTATTTGCTGAAATCTTTCTCGGCGTCGGCTGTGTTGAGCACATTAAGTTCGGCCCGTATATGGCCATAACTGGCTGTTTTTATGCCGATGATATCTTCGGTAGTTCCTAAGCGCGCATTTTGGGCGTCGCTGTTCCAAAAAGTTGTATCACCTGTGGTACCGGTAAAGGCCGAATCGCACAGGTAAAATTGGTTATGGGTAGTGAAAAAATCGAGGTTGTATTTGCCGGAAGGGTGTAAGGAAAAAGCTAATATCGCAGGCAGTACCAAAAGACATATGAGTAGTACTGAATGATGTGTTTTTTGCCCTTTCATTGATAAGGCAAGTTACAAAAAAGATAAAAGTAAATTCACCAATTAAACGTAAACAAACCCTAAATAGCTGCTTAAAACCATATTCTTTATTGCTTTTGCCTGGCTTTATTCACAACCTCTTTAAAATCGGCATAATAAGAATCTATTGTTTCTTTCTTGATAACTGGCCAAAGGCTTTTATCAACGCTTAACTTATCTATGTCTTCGTCTTTTACCTTATCACGTGCTGTTAAAACGTTGATCCATCGCTGATCATATAATTCGTCATTTGCAGTTACATAGGCTACAACCTGGGGAACAACCTTTTCTAAGGTATCCAGATGCTCAAAGGCATATTGGTTTATCGACATCCCGATTGGGCCGTTCCAATTGGCTGCCGATACCGTTTTATCTACACTGCGGTTTACATCGTATCTTGATCTTAATTGCGCTACATAAAACCAAAAACAGGCATCGCTATATTTTTCCTGCCCAAATAAAACCATAGCCATAGTAAATAATACCGGAGGGATATGTTTATTGGCGCTGGCCTGCACAGAGGCAATAAGCTTATTTTGAGTTTTGTTGGCGCTGCGATCATAAAATGCCATCATCGCTTTCGCGTCTTCATCATTGAATATAATCCGCTCTGCCTTTGATTGTCCGGCCTTTAACGCCGCAAAATCCTGCGCTTTAACAATAGAGGTAATTGTGATAAATATGAAAAGAAAAAGATATTTCATGGTTTAGTGCTGGTTGCTAAATGTAGGCAAAAAAGCTTTCGTATAGAATATCTAAAACAAGAAACGCATCACCCGCATCTCCCGTCATGCATGTTTGATCTGCATAGCGGGAGACACATGTGATGCGTCTCTACAAAAGCCCTCCCCATTGGGGAGAGTTGGGAGGGGTGTTTACTTCTCGTTACTCATTGAATAAGGCACATCGGCATCTTTGGTACCGCGGTCTTTATTCGGAGTGGCCTGCATATCAAAATCAAGCACTGCACCGTTTAACAAACCTTTGTGGCTTAACCAGTTGTTGGTATATGGTTTACCGTCAACAGTAAGTGTATTTACGTACCTATTATCCGCGCTGTTTTTAGGCGCGTTGATGGTGATGGTTTTGCCGTTCTCTAAATTAACAGTTACTTTTTTAAACAGCGGGGCACCTAAAACATACTGGTCGCTGGCCGGGGTAACCGGGTAAAAGCCCATAGCCGAGAAAATGTACCATGCAGAGGTTTGACCATTATCCTCATCGCCGCAATAGCCATCCGGCGTAGCCCTGTACAGCCTGTTCATAGCTTCGCGAACCCAGTATTGAGTTTTCCAAGGCTGGTTTGCGTGATTATATAAGTAGATCATATGCTGGATAGGCTGGTTCCCGTGAGCGTATTGGCCCATACCTGCAATCTGCATTTCACGGATCTCATGGATCACACCACCGTAGTAGCTGTCATCAAATACCGGAGGCATTTCAAACACCGAATCCAGCTTGGCTGCAAATTGCTGCTTGCCACCCATCAGGTTTATTAAACCCTGAATATCGTGGAACACGCCCCAGCTATAGTGCCAGCTGTTACCTTCGGTAAAGGCATCGCCCCATTTAAACGGATTAAATGGCGTTTCAAAAGTACCATCCTGGTTTTTACCGCGCATCAGTTTAGTTTGCGGATCAAAAATATTGCGGTAGTTCTGGCTGCGTTTTTTGTAGATCTCAATTTCCTTTTTAGGCTTGCCCAAAGCCTTACCCAACTGGTAAATAGCAAAATCGTCATAAGCATACTCAAGAGTACGGGCAGCATTTTCGTTGATCTTTACGTTGTATGGCACATAGCCTAAAGTGTTATAATACTGCACACCCCGGCGACCGGTAGCATTAGGCCCTTCGTTGTTGGCACCGTGTTTAAGGGCCTGGTATAAAGTCTCGATATCGTAACCGCGCAGGCCTTTCAGGTAAGCTTCAGAAACTACCGATGCAGAGTTGTTACCTATCATACAATCAGCGTAGCCCGGGCTCGACCACTCTGGCAACCAGCCACCTTCTTTATAATCATTGATAAGGCCTTCCTGCATTTCTTTGTTGATAGACGGGTAAACCAAGTTCAGGAAAGGATACAATGCCCTGAAGGTATCCCAGAAACCGGTACCGGCAAACAGGTAACCCGGCGCAACTTTACCGTTGAATGGGCTGTAGTGTATATTTTGCCCATTGGCATCAACCTCATACATCTTGTTTGGGAAAAACAGCATACGGTAAAGGCTGCTGTAAAAAGTACGGGTTTGATCTATAGTACCACCTTCAACATCTAAACGACTTAACGTTTTGTTCCAGGTATCTTTTGCTTTTTGGCAGGTTGCTGCAAAATCGTCGTTACCCAACTCACGCTTTAGGTTAAGTTCGGCTTGTTCAATGCTGATGAATGAAGAAGCTACTTTCAGATGAACTTTTTCGCCTTTAGCAGTTTTCAGGGTGATTACCGCGCCGGCATGGTCGCCGGTGTATTCCAGTTGTCCGGCATCCTGTTTCCAATCGTGCCATGCCGAAGCCAGCGCAAAGGGTTTATCTACATAAATAACAAAGTAGTTTTTGAAATTGGCAGGTACCGCACCGCTGTTTTTAGTGCTGTAGCCAATGATCTTTTGCTCACCGGGAATGATCTTTACGTATGAGCCTTTGTCAAAAGCGTCGATCACGATGTGCGAACTCTCGCTTTTAGGGAAAGTGAACTGGAAGCTGGCAGCGCGTTCGGTTGGCGTTATTTCAGTTGTTACATCATAATCGGCCAGGTAAACGCTGTAATAGTATGGTTTCGCTGTTTCAGGTTTATGCGAGAACCAGCTGGCGCGATCTTTTTCATCCAGTTTTAACTTACCAGTTTCCGGAAAAACAGAAAACATACCATAATCATTCATCCAGGGCGATGGCTGATGGGTTTGTTTAAAACCGAGGATCTTATCGGCATCATAAGTGTACTGCCACCCATCGCCCATTTTACCGGTTTGCGGTGTCCAGAAGTTCATACCCCATGGCAGGGCTACTGCCGGGTAAGTATTACCGTTTGATAAGGATGGCTTTGATTGCGTACCCATGAGTGGGTTAATCAAATCGACAGGTGACGACATCTTTTCTTGTGCCGAAAGTGCTGCCGGTAAAAAGGCAAATGCAAGGAGGAGTAACTTTTTCATTTGTTATTTGGGGACTTTATTTTCAAATCAATACAGTATTATCGGTACTCAAAGAAATTTAAAACGGGGATTGCGCGATTCCCTCCCTCGGGAGGGTGTAAGGAGGGGTTAATCACCATGCATATTCATTAGCAAAGCCTACAAACCCCTCCCCGCCACAACACTTTCCACCGCACCCCTCCCAAGGGAGGGAATTAAAAAATCTTCCGAATAGCCGTTATCAACACAAGGACAAATTTTTTGAGCGAATTACGGAATCTCTTTTCAAAAAAACTTCCGCACGCGAGATTTCGCGTACGGAAGCATAAATCAACTCTCTCTCAAAAAGACTCTTTTACCATTTAATGCTCACCTTAATACCCTCGGGACTGTTGGCAAAGCCCAGGTACAAGGTTTTTGATGATTTATCCCACGAGGATTTTACATCAGCTATGGTTTTTCCTGTATTATCGGTAACTACTGTTTCTTTCGGTTGCGCCGGCAATAAGATCCGGGCGCTGTTTAATGTATTAATCGGGCTTTTGGCTACAAAACTGTAGCTGTTTTCCGTTATAACCTCATCATAAACCCTTGAGGCCGAAGCTAATACTTGTGGTTGTTTTTTATCCGCAACACGCTTAACTACATACAATAAGGCTTGCTCATTTGGATTGATCGTTTTTTCGGCGAGTACCGGCAATTGCGGATCGAACAGATCGATAACCGGGCCCTTTACCATATATGGCTTGCTATCGGCATTTTCATCCATTACCGAAATAATATCATACGGACCACGCTCCAGGTACATGCTATTTTTAAATTTTAGCTTACCACCATCGGCATCTTTTTCATAAGCTTGCTTTACAGTTTTGATGAAATTATCATCATTATTAGCCTGCATTACATACTCTTTGGGGTTTTGCCTCAGTACATAAACCGTACCTTTGCCAACAGCAAAACGCTGATCATTCCCGGTTGAGTTTATACCCAGCAGTTTAAACAGGTGCTGTGATGGCGCTTTAAAATTATTGCCTTTGGTATCCCACCATTCCATTACCGATTGGTAAGGGTCATCATCCCTGCCAACATAAATCAATACACCGCCCTGTTTAACCCAGGCAGCCAGTTGCTCGTGAACTTCGGCTGATACAGGTTTCATGTTCGAATAGCTCATCACCAAAACCTTAATATCCTTAAGCGATGCGGCATAACCCAGGTTTTCCATGTGTACGGTTTGTACCGGCACACCGCGCTTTACCAGTGGCAGCGTTTGACCATAGAAGTTAGAGAACTGCGGATCTTCAAAGCCGTTATGTGTAGGGAAACGCTGGAACATCAGTGTATTGCTCATCAGCACACCGATTCCATTAACACCAGATACTTTGTTGGTTGAAACAGGAATATCGTTCAGCGCGTTCACCATGATCTGCATCTGGGTTGAGTAAAACTGGGGGATCAGTGTTTTTTCATTAGTACCCAATACCGGGTAGGGGTGCGTATAGATCCTTTCGGGCCATGGCATTACCTCGTAATCGGCAACCATAGGGTATAACAGTTTAGCGGTAAAGGTAGCCTGGTAGTTGCGTTTGTAATCGCTCCAGTCGTGTACACGGTCTTCAATCGGGTCGGTGAGGAAAAATACTTTCCTCCCGGTTGGGGCCGTCATGGATACTACCGAACCATATTCAAGAAAGGCATTCTCAAATACACGCTCTTTTCTTTCGCCGTTAAAATACGTAGGCTCACGCGAAGTACCTGTCCATACCTGGGCAATATATCCGTCGATACCCGGTAACGAAGCCAGGCTTGCCTCCGGACTAACAATTTGCCATGATGAATAGTTTACCAGTGAGTGTGTAGCAATGAACACCTTAATGTTCATGCCTTTGCTTTTGCCGTACTCTTTGGCGTATGATGATACCTGTTTTATAGTTTCATAATACAGATTGTACTTTAGCTTGTTTGATAAGTAAGTATTTTCAGGAGATGCGTCCTGCGGTTTCCATGGGAAGCCGTAATATTTTTGCCATTGGTTTTTGAAGCCGGCGCTATACCCGGCACGGGCCCAAAACTCTGGTTCTTCTAAAAAATGTTGGTGATACCAACGTCTATCACCCGTTTAACTACGGCGGTTTTCATGTATTCGATAAACGAATCATCGGGCACAACATAAGGCATATCCTTCCCGTGGAAAATTGTATCGCCTCTTTGAGTTACCTGCCCTACGCCAAGGTGGTTTTTACCATCCCATTTACCTAAAAAGTAATCTTTGTAATCGCCCCAGGCAATGCCGGTCATGAAATTTACGTCATAGCCACGGTCGCGCCATGATTTAACGCGTTGCTCAAAGGTCATGTTTGGATGATCGTTGGTACCATAAACAATGGCAATGTCCGATCGTACATCAATTTCGGGCCTCCAGGGACTGCTGGTTTGAAAAGCAGTTTTCTCTTTCAGGGAAGCCGGTTTAGGGTTAGAATCCTGCGCATAGGCGCTGGCAGCAAGGGCAAGTCCACAACAAAAAAGCAGCGTATTCTTCATAATGTAGTTTTAATAATAATGCCGTTCAGTCTTCAATCCCCAGTCTTTAGTTGAAAGTCAAAAAACAAGACTTTGACTTGCGAAAAGTACTATTGGCTTAGCGATGTTATATTTTATAAAACTGTGTTGGAAGGAACCGTTGCCGGCTCCCCCTCACACAGGTATTTATTTCTTTTTACGGAACCTTTACCTCCTTAACGTCGGTATAGTTATAATAATTAAGGCCATAGGAAACCCTTGCACCTACGCGGATGAAATAACTCCTTTTACCCGGCAATGCACCACCAAGTGTGGTAAGACTAAGAGTTTTACCAACCGAGTTATTTGCATCATTACCGCCCAGCTTAGGTGTGTAGCGGTTATCGTAGTTATTATTGCCTACGTAATTGTTTGAATTAACAAATACAGCCACATCACTTACGTTTTGCTGAAAATTAGGATCGGCAGTACCCCGGGTAACTTTAAAGCTGGTAGTTATGGTGCCATCAGCATTTAAAACAGGATCGCCAACCCACTCTATCCGCAAAAATGGCTCAACCGAAAAGTTTACGGTGGTTACATCTTTAACATCAACCGTTTGGCTTTTATCAACAATGGTTTTGCCGGTATTATCAACCTGCACCAATGGCACAAAAGCGCCCTCGGCCGAAATTACATTTTTACCTGCAAACAGTTTGGTGTTTTGATAAGTACCATCCTGAAATGAGGATATATAAAAAGGGGTTGGGTTAGCGCTCCAGCTTATCTCCAATAATTTGATCCGGGTGCCGGAACCTTGCTCTGTTTGCAGGCTTTTACCATTACCAGCATCGGTTACGGTACCCTTTAGGGTAACATTGGGAGCGGCATAATTATCAACCTTTTTGCATGAGCTGCCTGCAGCAACCAATACACTTAATGCTATGCTATAAAATAGTTTTTTCATCTCTCTCTTAAAATTAATAACCCGGATTTTGAATTAAATTCTGGCTTTTCTGGATCTCGCCCTGTGGAATCTGCTCGTAGTACCAGCGCACGTCAAAAGTGTACCTTGAGTTACGTTCGTCTAAACGGGCATCAAAGAAATACTTACCATCATTGGCCGAATAGAAAGGCATAAGCGTGCGGTAAATAGTACTGTTTTGTTCTTTATCAGCAACCCTCCAGCGGCGCATATCCCAGTATTGTTTGTTTTCAAAACCAAGCTCTTTTTTGCGTTCTTTACGTACCACGTTAATGCTTAGGTCGGCAGTACCGGTTAACAGGTCGGCACCAGCACGCTCACGAATAGCGTTAATCTGGGTAAAGGCATCTTGTAAATAGCTTTTATCTGATTGGCCCAATGCGTTCAGCTCTACAGCAGCTTCGGCACGGTTAAGTAATACCTCGGCATAACGTAATTCGATCCAGGTTTGATCAGATCGGTTTTCCAACACTTCAGATGTTGGTTTATCCGGTACGATATATTTACGGATAGAGAACCCGGAAACAGAATTGGTACCATCTCCGGTGAAATAACCGCTTAAGCCGGCAGGGTTCATGGTTGTGCCGTTTGGCAATTTATATGGCGTTTGGCTGGCATTTGCCGATTGCACAATGTTATCAGTTGGATAATGAGCAGTTGAACCTGCAGGCAACAGCGGACTGATTCCACCTGCTGTAGGACCAGTATAAATCCCCCTACGAATTTCAATGCTTACACCTTTCATTACATCACCCGGCAAAACTACGGTTGCCCTTAGCCTTGGTTCGGCATTGGCAAATATGTCCACAGTGTTGGTGTACAGATCGTATTTTCCACCCGTTGTGGTTTTGATGGTACCATCAGCATTTTTAGGGAAGCCGTCAAACAGCTCCACAAAATCCAGCGTAGGGTTAACTTCGGATGAGTAACCATTAGCACCCATCAACTGGCGTGGCACATTATAGGCATCATAACCATGTACCGATTCAGGATAGTGATACTGGCGAACAAATATGTTTTCAGGGCTTGATGCATCAAAAAACATATTCACGTAGTTTAGGTACTGCGCATTTTTATCGCCTGCAGCCCATGCTTTTTTGTATAAGCTGTATTTACCATCAAGTAATGCCGCGGCGTCATAAGCTGCTTTAAAGTAAGTAACCGCTTTTGCCGCAGGGATACCGCAAAGCCTGTTACCGCCGCCATCAACCAATGTGATCTGGTTGTATTTGGCTATTGTACCGGCATAAAGCATTGCCCTTGATTTGAAACCGGCAGCTGCATATTTGCTGGCCCTGCCTGCCTGATTAGTTTCGGGAAGGTTAGTGTAGGCATAATCCAGATCGGTACCGATAAAATCATAGATCTTTTCTTCAGACGAGCGGGGGATTTTTAATTCTTCAATACTTTGCTCCGGGTAGTTAAGCACTTTATCAACAAGTGGTACACCACCGTAACGTTTAACCAGTGCGAAGTAAGTAGCCGCACGCACAAACCTTGCTTCACCCAACCAGTTATTTACCTGGTCGCTGGTAAAGTTACTTGCATATTTAGGCAGGGTTTCTGCAAAATAGTTGGCATCCCTGATAACCCTGTAGCAATCGCCCCAGGTTGAAAGGCCTGTATTTTCCTGCATTGATCCATTCTGGTCGCGGCTTAAAGCCTCGCCGGTTGTGGCACTTGTAGGGCTGATGATCCAGAACATATTCAAGCCTCTTTCGGGCGAATATCTGAAGTCTTCAATAGGCAATTCGCTGTACATGCGTGACATGTAGGCCTGAATACCCGCGGCGGTTGCAAAAACGTCATCGTCCTTAACAATGCTTGGGGGCAGGGTATCCAGCTTTTTACATGCCGTTGTCCAGCAAAGTAAAAAAGCCAATATCGTATATGTGTATTTTTTCATGATCTGTAATGGATTATAGTTTAACATTTACACCGATTGAATAAATTTTATCTAAGGGGTATAAATAGCCGTAGTTGGCCGATGGGTGCTCAGGGTCAAGGTATTTCAAACCTGTAATGGTTAAAATATTGTACCCGTTAACAAAGATCCTTGCACCTTTAATACCCACCTTTTTAGCGGCTGCGGCAGGGATACTGTAGCCAATCTCGGCAGATTTCAACCTTACATAAGCTGCGCTGTGAATGTTTGACAGTGAGTTGGTGTTAGCTGTTGTACCGGTAAGCGCAAAAGTACCCGGAGTCCAAACAGTGTTTGGATCATAAGGATCGGCTTTAGGATCGGTTGGATGGTACCTGTCCATAAACATACCCAAGGCGCTACCGCCACCCCATAACGGGATATTTAATTGCTCAATGTATGATACGTTGATGCCTGTAGCACCTTGCCATACGGTATTGATATCAAAACCTTTGTATGAACCGCCCAGTGTTAAACCAAATGTAGTTGAAGGTACGCTGTAGTTGTTGTTACTTACGTTTTGTGCTATCGGGTGTACGTCCTGATCGTTGATCACACCATCACCGTTCCAATCCTGCAAAATGTAGTCACCAACTACTGTGTTACGTGATACAAACTGCGGGCTGTTCAGGATCTGCTGGTAATTCTGGAACTGGCCGTTAGCTCCGTAACCCCAGAATATGTTATTGTAACGATTGTCGTTATTGTTATGCCAGTTAAGCTGTGAGTTACCATAAGCAGAGTGAACCTTGCTGATCCATTGTGTACGGGTATAACCGAATGTACCTTTAACAAAATAGTTAAAGCTGCCAATGTGGTAACGATGATTTATTTCGATATCAAAACCCTGGGCACGGTCGCTATTAAGGTTTTCCTGTGGTAAACCGGCACCTACAACACCCGGCAGGTTATCGGCACGGGTATCAAGCAAGCCGCTTCTGTCGCGCCTGAAGGCATCAACAGTTAAGCCTAACAAACCGTTCCAGGCCTGTAAGTCGATACCTGCGTTATAAGTTTTAGCAACATACCAGAAAATATAAGGATTGGCGATGCCACGGCTTTGTGCGCCGTTAACAAAAGTACCGTCAAACACTGATCCCGGAGGCAATCTGTTATTGTCACCTGTGGCAGGGTAGTTATAACCGGTAAGATATTGGTAAGCGTTAAGACCGGCGTCATCACCCAGTTTAGCATATGATAAACGGATCTTCAGGTCGTCGATAAAAGAAAGAGCTGATGTATTTTTCCAGAAGTTTTCCTGTGAGATTCTCCAACCTGCCGATGCACCCGGGAAAAAGCCCCAACGCTTAAGCGGAGAATTTTTGGAACTGCCATCATCCCTGAAGCTAAACTCAACCAGATATTTAGATTTGTAATCGTAGTTTACACGACCAACAAATGATTTGTTTACATAGTCATAAGGCCAGCCGCCATCAACCGTTGCAGTTTGATTTAAAGCGTTACCCGCCGATAGCTGATCAACTGGAAGCGATAGCTGACGTTGTGCATTAAAGTTATCTCCTTTTTGTTCACCTTCTTCATAAAGCGCTAATGCACTAATGTTGTGCCCCCTTTAAACTGCTTAGCGTAATTTAATGAAAGCTGCATTAAGGTACTTGGCTTTTCATAAAACTGGCGTGTGAGTGAACCTGGTGTTTGGTTAGCTATTGCCTGATAAGAATTGCTGTTAGCGTCATAGTTATACTGGTTATATGAGCGCTGATAAATTTTATTACTTGAGAAATAGTAATCGTAGTTATACAAGCCCTTAGCACTTAAACCCGGTACAAAAGGCACATTGTACGTTGCAGATACCGAAGATTGTAACCATTTGTTGGCGATTTGTTTATAACCATCAACATTGGCATCGGCCATTGCAACAGGGTTTGAACCATCAACCTCGCCATTATTCAGGTAAGCCGGATTGTTGTTGGCATAGATACTTTGAGTAGGAACCTGCCTCCAGAATGAGCGGATGATCCACCAGGCATCCTGGTAAGGTTGATTTTTTTGTTCGATGGTGCCGCTCAGGTTTACATCAATGGTTAGGTTTTTATTGATTTTGGTGGTAAGGTTTGAGCGCAGGTTGTATTTTTTGTAGTTCAGGTCGCCGCTTTTGAAAAAGCCGTCCTGATCAGTGATACCCATACTAACAAAATAGCTGCTGTTATCGGTACCGCCTGTTGCATTCAGGTTATGCTGTTGCTGGGGAGCGCTGTTAGCAAAAACAGGGCTATACCAATCGGTACTGGTCTTTGAACCGTTTTTATAAGCGGCAAAATCGGCATCGGTATATTTCACTTGTCCACCGTTTACGTTGTGCAGCAACTGCTCGTTAACCAGGGTCATGAAATCAACAGCGCCAACAGGTTTTGGCATGTAGGATGGAATCTGCCAGCCATAGGTACCTGAATAATTAAGGTCAACCGCACCTTTTTTACCTTTCTTAGTAGTTACAATAACCACGCCGTTTGCAGCACGTACACCGTAAATAGCAGCAGATGCATCTTTCAGTACTGAAACACTTTCGATATCGTTAGGGTCAAGGCGGCTGATGTTATCGCGGGGAATCCCGTCAATAACCACCAACGGGTTACCAAAGCCACGGATATCAAAAGCATTGCTGAATGAACCCGGCTCAGATGTGTTTTGGGTGATCCGTACACCAGCCACTTTACCGGCAAGCATATTCAGCACATTCTCGTTTTTGGTAGTCACGATTTCGCTGTTGGTAACTGATGCAACTGATCCGGTCACCGTTGCTTTACGCTGGGTGCCATAGCCTACCACAACCACCTCGTTCATGCTGGTGGCGTTTGGCTGTAGCTTAATGGTGATGCTTTTCTGATTACCTACATTTACTTCCTGTGCAACGTAACCCAGGAAAGTGAAAACCAGCGTTTGGCTTGGTTCGGCATTGATGTTAAACTGGCCGTTAACATTAGTAGTTGTACCGTTAGGCGTACCTTTAAGCTTAACGCTTACACCGGGCAGTGGCTGCCCATGCTCGTCATTTACTACACCGGTTATTTTGCTGCCCTGAGCAAAAGCCGAAGTCCACATGGCTAAAAATAAAAGGGCGGTTATGCAGCATTGAAGCATCCCTTTAATTTTAGCACGATAACGGATGCGATGGCACCCATCCAAATTGGTAAAATTTTCGTACATAAATAATTGGTTAATGGGTTTATAACTCTTGCCAAAAGGGAAGCAAAAACCATTAAACAGGGATGGTTAAACCCGTTCAATACATATCATGCTTTCCATTTGGCACAGCAATGATATAGCGGGTGGTATTAAAACAAGGGTTAAAAAAGGGGTTAATTGGACTAAAATTTTATTAACCGCACAAAAATTAACCGCTTTTTTAAGCGAATGGAGGGTTAACTAAAGAAAGACTACCGCAGGTTTAGCGGTAGCGTAACCTGTGGTGCACATAATGACCGGTTTATGAAATGAACAAAAAACATGTCATTGCGAGCGATAGCGCGGCAATCGCACGAAAGCAAGGCCGCCCTGTATAGCATGCGATTGCCACGTCGCACCCTCGCTCATTCCCGTTCCGCGCCTCGCAATGACATGGTTTATTTTTCGCACTTAAAAGCCCGCGGCAGCGTCAAACGCCGAAGGCCTGTTTTGCTTAGCAACACAGGCCTTCTACAAAAATTCCCCCTTTAGGGGGTTAGGGCGACTAAAACACCCTGCAAAGCAAACCTTTCAGATACTCGCCTTCGGGGAAGGAAGCACGTACCGGATGGTCTTCGGGTTGATGGAACTGGTAAATGAACTGAACCTGTTTACCGGCATCAAGCGCAGCCCAGGCAATTACCTGCTTAAAGGTCTCCATATCCATAGCGCCCGAACAGGAATAGGTTGCCAGCAAGCCACCTTCGTTAAGCAGCAGCATACCCAAACGGTTTAAATCTTTATAAGCCCTTGAAGCCCGGGTAAGCGCCGAGCGTGATGGCGCATATTTAGGCGGATCGAGTACGATAACATCAAACTTCTCGCCCTCATCCCTGAATTTACGCAACTGCACATTCACGTCGGATTTAATAGCCGTGTGTTTGGTTGCATCCAGTTTATTCAGCCTGATATTTTCGGCCAGCGTTTCAATAGCTAACGCCGAGCTGTCTACGCTGGTTACTGATGCCGCGCCTTCTTTGAGACTATTAAGGGTAAAACCTCCTGTATAGCAAAAGCAATCCAGTACTTTTTTATCTTTTGCATGCATGGCCAACACATGACGATTATCGCGCTGATCGCAATAAAAGCCGGATTTTTGGCCTTCGGTGATATTGATACCGTAAATAACGTTGTTTTCTAACACCTCAACCAGCTCAGGCGGCGGACTGCCAGCAAGTACTTTATTCTCAGCTTCGGCCAGCCCTTCGTGGGCTCGTGAAGCATTATCACTTTTATCCGAAATACTTTCGGGATTGAGCAGTTTTTTTAGTTCATCAATAATAACGGGCATTACATTTTGAATACCCGAGGTAAGTACCTGCACTGCCAAATGGCCGGCATATTTATCAACGATTAGCCCCGGCAGATAATCCGATTCACTAAAAATTAAACGACAGGTATTGGTACCGTTAGCCAATATGTTAGCACGGCTTTTAACCGCGGTTGCTACTTTTTCGCGAAACCACGCTTCGTTTACCTTTACATCCTTGTTCCACTCCAGCAAACGTAAAGTCACCCTCGACTGATCGTTATAAAAGCCATAGGCCATAAATTCGCCCTGTGTATTCACTAAGCGAACCACATCGCCATTGGCAGGTTTGCCCTTTACTTTTTCAATCGCCCCTGAAAATACCCAGGGATGCCTTTGCAGTACGGCTTTTTCTTTACCCTTCTTTAATATAACGTCAATCATGGGTGCAAAGGTAATAAAGCGCTGGCAATTTTAGCTTTGCAGCAACGCGCCCTTCATTTATTCCGTATTTACATTGAAGGTGCCTAAACCTTGAAAATATTTTTACGTCATACACAATAATATCTGCATTAAAACATTTGGTATCTTAGATTCGAAAACTATAATCATGAAAAAAACCTACGTACTCCTGTTCAGTATGCTGATAGCGTGCTGTTGTTTTAGCTCAAAATCATACGCCCAGATTCCCCGCATACCTGAGGCCAGCTCAACTCAAACCATTATCCAGGATTTCGGGTTAGGGAAAATAACCATCACTTATTCCCGTCCAAATGTTAAAGACCGCAAAATATTCGGGGGCATTATCCCTTACGGCGAAGTTTGGCGCACCGGTGCCAACGCTGCTACTACCATTACCTTTACCGAAAAAGTTGTAATTGAAGGTAACCCTGTACCTGCAGGCACTTATTCGCTATTCAGCATCCCAACTAAAGGCGAATGGACTATCGTCTTAAACAAAGTTGTAAAACAATGGGGTGCATACAGCTACAAGCAAGACCAGGATTTTCTGCGTTTTAATATCAAGCCAATCCGCGTGAGCGAAAAACGCGAAACATTTACTATGGCTTTTGTTAATACAACTACCAAATCAACCGACCTTGTTTTGGTTTGGGACAAAACCGCGGCCTATATCCACATGGAAACTGATGACGACGCCAAAATTACAGCTAATATTGATGAGCTGATGAAAGGCGACCGCAAACCATACTATTTCAACGCCATACAATACTACTACGAAAACCATAAAGACGTTGATAAAGCCCTTGGCTGGGTTTACGAAGCCGAAAAAATTGAGCCTAAAGGCCCATGGTATAAGCTATGGGAGTCGCGTTTGTTACTGCGTAAAGGCGATAAAGCTGGCGCTATAGCAGCTGCAGAAGCCGGTATTGCCTTAGCCAACGCCGACAAAGATGAAGAATACGCCCGCTTAAACCAGGAAGCCCTGGATCAGGCTAAGCGATAGCCCTAAGCCCCACCCAACCCTCCCCGGAAGGGGAGGGCTTTAAAAAGAAAATCGCTGTTTTTTATAGGAAATGGCGATTTTCTTTTATGAATTGATAATATTCAGAAAGTCTCCCCAACCGGGGGAGATTTAGAGGGGCTGCCACGCTGATCAACACCGCAATTACTATCAGCAGAAGTGCACCGATAGCATTGAGCCACAAATAAGCGATTACATCAAAATAGCCCAGGATACAAATAATTGCTTCCGTTATAACTGCCGCTATAAATACCGCAGTCCCTTTTATTTTTTAAGATAGAAGGCCACTATGAACACTCCAAGGATGGTTCCGTAGATATAGGAGCCCAATTGATTCACGGCTTCGAGCAGGTTACCTATGCGGCTGGCGTAAAGGGCCATCCCAATGCAAACCAGGCCCCAAAACACCGTTGCCAGGCGCGATGCATTTAAATAATTCTTATCTGTGGCGTTGGGATTAACAATGCGTTTGTAAATATCAACCACACTGGTTGATGCTAATGAATTTAAAGCACTGGCGGTTGAGCCCATAGAGGCCAGAAAAATAATGGCTATCAGTAATCCTATCAAACCTTTGGGCAGATACTGGGTAACAAAGGTAAGGAATACGTAGTTGGTATCGTTATCATCGGCCTTGGGGTTATTTTTTTCATCAGTTCAATGGCGTTTTGCCTGATGAGGCGGGCCTTAGTGTCGGCCACCTTTAATTGATCTTTGGCATAACCGATCCGGTCTTCATTTTTACTGTCGATGGCTTTTATCAACTCGTTAGCCTTGATCTTTTTTTGCTCAAAAGCCTGGCCATATTGCTGATTGAGATGGTCGTATTCCGCAGCGTAAACGCTTTTTCGAATTTGTTTAACCTCATACTGGTTAAAAAACATTGGCGGGCGGTTAAACTGGTAAAACGCAAAAACCAGCACCCCTATCAGCAGGATCAGGAATTGCATCGGGATCTTGATCAGGCCATTCATGATCAACCCGAGGCGGCTTTGCCCTACTGAGCTGCCGGTTAAATAACGGCCAACCTGGCTTTGATCTGTACCAAAATAGGAAAGCTGTAAAAAGAAGCCCCCGATCAATCCGCTCCAAACTGTATAACGGTTATTAGGGTCGAATTTCCAGTCTATCACGTTCATACGGCCCATTTTACCGGCCATTTTGAGCGAGCTCATGAAGCTTACATTGCCGGGCAACAGGTAAACAACCAATACTCCTGCCAAAAACATCCCCGTAAAAATAATGCTCATTTGTAATAGCTGCGTATATGACACAGCCTTACTACCGCCATAAACGGTATAAACAATTACCAGCCCGCCTATAAACAGTGTAGTGTAAACCGTATTAATATTTAATATGGTTGAGAGGATGATAGACGGAGCATAAATGGTAATGCCGGTTGAAAGGCCGCGCTGAACCAGGAAGAGGAACGATGTGAGTGCACGGGTTTTCAGATCAAAACGCTGTTCCAAAAATTCGTAAGCAGTATAAACCTTAAGGCGATGGAAAATGGGGACAAAGGTGATGCAAAGTACGATCATGGCCAGGGGCAGCCCGAAGTAGAACTGCACAAAACGCATTCCGTCTGAATAAGCCTGGCCCGGCGCCGAAAGAAAGGTAATAGCACTTGCCTGGGTAGCCATTACCGATAAGCCTACATGGTACCAGGGCAATGAGCGGCTGCCCATCAAAAACTGGTCGATATTTTTATTATTGCCGCTTTTCCATATGCCATAAAGCACTATAGAAAATATGGTAAGGCCTAAAACAATCCAGTCGGTTAAACTCATTCAAAGAATTTGGTAATGAGCCAGAATACTAAAACTAAAAAAACCAGCCACGCGGCAACAATGCCGTAAAACTGGTTCCAATTTTTTATGAATGAAGGGAGGTCAGGATCAGGCCTCTTCATTACGGCCACGAACTAACACGGCGATATATGCAGCAGCAGTTAACAACCCTAAAACACCACCTACAAAAATCCAGGTAAAGCCTTTTTCAATAATACCGCCTACAAATAAGCCAGAGATTAATCCTACCAAATAGTATATGTAATCAAAGTTTTCTTTTTCTTCTTTATGGTGTCCCATGATGTTATGTATATGATTGCAGCAAAAATAGGTGATTAATTGAATTTTACCAAAGTTTGTTTTGTAAAAGGATTGTGTGTTTTTAAAAGCTCATAAATGACGACAATTATTCATTCGGTGTCCGGTCGGCTTTAAATTCACTATCGTTGTAAATATGCCAATAGCTTTGCGGTATGCATGAACCAATACCCTTTCAACTATTGTGAAAAGGCTATTCCTGCAAGTTTTTTAACCGCTCAACATTTTCCGCCATAGTTGCCTTATCATTTGCAGAAGTAGCCAGGTTCATAGCTGTTTCGTAATGCTGTAAGGCTTTTTGATTATCTATGCCGGTATACAGGTTGCCCAGCAGCGAAAAATAAAAGTGGTTATTGCTTAGGTTCAGTTTTTCGGCTTCGGCTATTGCAGCCGGTTTTCCATTGGCTTTGGCAAGGGCAAATGTCCGGTTCAGCGCGGCGATGGGCGAATACTCCAGCATGAGGAGGCTATTGTATAGCTGTAATATATTTTCCCATTTTTCGGCAGCATCTTCCTTAAAGGTATGCCAATAAGCAATGCCGGCTTCGAGGTGATATTTAGTTATTGAAGTTCCGGTTGAAGCCTGGTTCAGGTAATGGATACCTTTGTTGATCAGGTCCCTGTCCCAAAGTGATTCATCCTGATCATCATAAAGGATCATTTCACTATGATCATTGGTGCGGGCCTCAAACCGCGACGCGTGGAAACACATCAGCGCAAAAAGTGCATTTACGGCAGGGGTATTGGTGGCCGGATTTTCAATAAGCAGGTAATTAAGCCGCATAGCTTCTGCACAAAGATCACGACGGAGGGTGACATTTTGGGAGATTGAGTAATATCCCTCAGAAAACAGCAGGTAAATGGTTGTTAAAACAGTTTCCAGCCGGTTGCCGATCTCGCTAAGGTTTGGCTGTTGGATCTGGATTCCGGCTTCTTTCAGTTTTTCCTTTGCGCGGTTTATCCGTTTGTATATCACCTCCTTGTTTGCTAAAAAAGCATCGGTAATTTCCTGTACGCCAAAACCGCAAAGCAGGTTAAGGGCAAGCGCTACCTGCGACTCGGCCGAAATAACCGGGTTGCAAACCGTAAAGATCATGGCCAACTGGCTATCAGCTATGTTTTTGGCAGACAGGTCGATCTCTATTTCGCCTGTGCTGTCGGTAGTATATTTTATTTCGGGCAAAAGCTTTTGCTTAAAAATCGTATCCCGTTTCAGGTAATTTTTGGTTTTATTTTTTGCAACGGTATAAAGCCATGCCGTCGGATTATCAGGTAAACCTTTCAGGCTCCAATTTTCAGTGGCTGAAAGGAAGGTGTCGCTCACAATATCTTCGGCAATTTCAATATGTTCAATACCAAAAAGGCGGCAAAGCACTGCTGCAATTTTCCGGTACTCGGTGCGGAACAGGTGAGGTAAAAGTTCTTGGGGTTGCATAGGTTAAAATAAAATGCCTTTGCAAAAGTACAAAGGCATTTTATTTTATACGGCAGGCACGGCCATTCGTACTTCAACGGTGGCCCCCCATTGCAATATCGGGCAGCCTTTGGCAATTTCAACGGCCTCATCGTAATCTTCGGCCCTGATTATAAACAATCCGCCTATCGATTCCTTAATTTCGGCATAAGGACCATTGATCACGGTATTTTGCTTAATTGTACGGCCATCACCATCCCAGCGTTTGGGAGCACCAACCAGTTTGTTTTGGGCCGCGATGCCGCCTATCCAATCCTGGAAAGGTTTTATAGCTGCCTGCATTTGTTCGGGCGAGGGACTGGCATCTTTACTTTTCAGATCCCTGTGGATCACTAACAAAAACTCATTCATAAGGCTATGTTTTAATGGCGTTAATATAAGCTGTTTATGCAAACTGGCCAACCTGGTATGTGCCGGGCGTATTTGGGAACGATAGGTTGATGCGGTTCCAGGTGTTAATGGTGGTAACGGACAGCGTAAGGTCTATCAGCTCTTCATCACTGAACTGCGCCTTGGCTATGTTGTACACTTCGTCGGTTACATGGCAGGCGGTAACGGCTTCGGCCCAGGCGAAGGCGGCCCTTTCACGATCGGTATAATAAGGCGATTCTTCCCAGGCGCTCAGGCCGTATAAACGTTGTTCAGTTTCGCCTTTGGCACGTGCATCTTTATAGTGCATGTCAAGACAATAAGCGCATTTATTGATCTGTGATACCCTGAAATTTACCAACTCACGAAGGGATAACTCGAGGGGTGACTTTTTAAGATAGGTATTAATACCAAATAATGGTTTTAAGGCATTTTGGCCTTTTTCCCACATGCTGATTCTCTGTTCCATTTTGTTTTAAATTTATGTTGTTAAAACCCAATGACAACCGTGCTTAGCAGATTGGACAAAATGAAAAATATTTTTTATTTTTTATAAGATCGGAATTCATATCGGGAATTTTTGTTGGGCGGCATCTAATGCATCGCCCGCTTCGCAGATTTTCCGGTTTAACTAAATATACATGTAATACGTCTCTGTACAAAAATACCTATCTTTCCCTCATGGCCTTACCCAATATTTTCACTGCACGGGTAGCTGATGATGTAATCAGCCGGATCAACAAGCTCACGCCTCAAACCTCACCGGGGTGGGGTAAAATGAACGTAGCACAAATGTTGGCACACTGCTGTGTAACGTACGAAATGGTGTATGAAGATAAGCACCCCAAACCCGGCTTGTTCATGAAACTGATCCTGAAAATGCTGGTTAAAAACAAGGTAGTGAGTGAAACACCATATAAACACAACAACCCTACAGCGCCTGCATTTCTCATTACCGGCGAAAGGGATTTCAATACCGAAAAAAACAGGTTGATAGCCTACATCCAAAAAACACAGCAGCTGGGCGAAAAAGCTTTTGATGGCCGCGAGTCGCATTCGTTTGGTCCCTTAACTATTACCGAATGGAGCAATATGTTTTATAAACATATTGACCATCACCTCACTCAGTTTGGCTGTTAAGCGCATAGTTTGAACTTCCGGCTAAATTTTCCTTTCTTTACCGGCATACAGGTAAATCGATATAGTGCATGGAAAAACTAAGCCCAGCCATCCTTAAAACCAAACAGCATTTTGAAATTCTTGACGGCCTTCGGGGCATAGCTGCTATAGCAGTTGTTACTTTCCATTTTATGGAGATTGCTTATTCCGACTACAGCAAGGATTTTATAGGTCATGGCTTTTTAGCGGTTGATTTTTTCTTTTGCCTGTCGGGCTTCGTAATTGGTTATGCTTATGACGACAGGGTCGGCAAAATGGGCATAAAGGAATTTTTCAAATCGAGGTTGATCAGGCTGCACCCGCTTGTTGTTTTTGGCTCGGTATTGGGCTTGTTAGGGTTTATATTTGATCCATTTAATGCCCAACCCATAGCCCGTAGTGCGGGCAGTATACTACTATTATTTCTCAGCTCCATATTAATGATTCCTAACCCGACAATGAATGAACGGTATTTTAACTTGTTTGGGTTTAATGCACCTGCTTGGTCATTGTTTTGGGAATATGTAGCTAACATTGTTTATGCACTTGTACTTTGTCGCCTTCAGCGGCGCTACCTGATTGTCCTTACTGCAATTTCTGCTGTTGGCATTTGCTATGTGGCAGCTCACTCAGGTAATTTAATGGGCGGCTGGAGCGGCGGAACTTTCTGGGATGGAGGTGTACGTATAGCTTATTCTTTTACTGCTGGTTTGCTGGTTTACCGTTATAACCTTATCGTCAAAAATAAGCTTGGTTTTATCGGTCTTTCTATTTTATTGATGCTGGCTTTCCTGTCTCCGTTCTCAACATGGAACTGGCTTACCGAGCCTTTTATAGTTATAATTTATTTCCCGTTAATGGTTTCGCTGGGAGCAGGCGCTGTTCTTAACAACAGCTTACGTAAAATATGTGTTTTTTCGGGGAGTATCTCTTATCCTTTATACATGACCCATTATGCAGTAATGTGGATGTTTGGTAATTATTATGCGGCAAATAAACCCGATGCTGTTCACCTGGCATATATCATTATACCCGGATTAGTTGTATTAGTTACATTTGCTTACCTGGTTATGATAGGTTACGATATCCCCCTGCGTCGTTACCTAACCGAAAGAAGAAAAAACAGGCTGTCAAATAACTGAATGGCTATTCGTTTGCTTAATTAAAGATTAAGGAGGGGGTTAGCCAACGGTTAAATTAAAACCTGTATGTTTAAAATGCCGGAAAAGTGTTTTTTATACACTAAAAATAATTATTTTTACAAATGGTTTTGTGCTGATTTTCAGTTGTTCTGTTGAAGTATGCCAACCTTTGGTACAATGAAAAAAACGTTAGTTATTGGTTGGCTCGTGATACTTTTAATCGCTGTTGGCGCTTTGTTTTGGTATAATGAGCTGCAATACCAGTTGCCTACTCCTGTACCCGAAAACTATAAAGCAGTAAAGCAGGGTACGATAGTGTCCATCAACCCCAGGCACTACCAGGATCGCAGTAAACCGCTGTTCCTGCATTTTTTTAATCCGGATTGTCCCTGTTCAAGATTTAATATCAAACAGTTTAAGGCTATTGCCCAGCAATATCACAGACAGGTGAATTTTGCCATCGTGATCATGAGCAGTAAACACTTCACCGAAAGCGAAATCCAGGACAAGTTTGGGATGAAACTCCCCGTTATATTTGATCCCTCGGTTGCTGAGGCCTGCGGGGTTTACTCAACACCCCAGGCTGCCCTTATTGATACAGGCAGCAAGCTGTATTACCGCGGCAATTATAACATAAGCCGTTACTGTACCGATGAAAAAACAAGCTTCGCCAAAGTAGCGATCAACGGTTTACTGAACGACAATACACGCCTAACATTTAATAAACTTGCATTAACCTCATACGGCTGTCGACTGCCCGACTGTCATAATTAATATTACCCCTAAATATCAATCATTGTGACCGCAGACATAGTTCAAAACATTAATTTTCAAACCGAGATCAAAGACCGCTCAGACAGGTTGATGGATTATTTCCTGCCTGTGCATTTTGTAGTTGGTTTAGCATTGGCCTATTTTTATGATACATGGCTTATTGCCTTTGGCGTTGGCGGCCTGTGCCTGTTGGCGTACTATACTGCTAAAATAGCCCTGCCTAATTCTTCCTTATACCAATATGTGCTGGCAGCTGTATTAGGTATTTTTATGGCCCAGTATATTTACCAGATGCACGGCTTGTTTGAGATGCACTTTTTTGCTTTTATTTCGAGTGCGCTGCTGATCACCTACCAAAACTGGAGGCTACAATTGCCATTGCTTTTAGTTGTTATTGTACACCATGCTGTTTTCAGCTATATGCAGGATATTGGCTATGGCGGCATATTTTTTACCCAGCTCAATTACTTTGATCTTCAAACGTTTACCATACATGTGTTGCTTACCGGGGTTATCATGTTCATATGCGGACTTTGGGCCTATCAGTTGCGCAAGTATAACGAACTAAGAATAGTACAAACCCTGCAAATGGCCGATCTGCAGCGGGAAGCTCAGTTATCGCTCGAGCGTAAACATAATGAAGAGGTTTTGGCAGCTGCAAACCAGGAACTAAACTATTCAAACCAGGAACTTCAAAAGGCACGCCTCGCGGCCGATCAGGCTAACCAGGAAAAAAGCATTTTCCTGGCCACCATGAGCCACGAAATCCGTACGCCTATGAACGGGGTTATCGGGATGTCGGCTTTATTGAATGAAACTGAGCTTAATGATGAGCAGCGTATGTTTAACGAAACCATCATCAGCTGCGGCGAAACGCTCATCCATGTGATCAATAACATTCTTGATTTTTCAAAGATAGAAGCAGGTAGCCTTGATCTTGAACAGGATGATTTTAAGCTGCGGCAATGTATTGAAGATGTGATGGATATGTTTGCCATTAAAGGCGGACAAATGGGGCTCGACCTGGTTTATGAAATTGCCGAAGATATATCGCCGGGTATCATCGGCGATCCGCTGCGGCTTAAACAGGTGCTTATAAACCTGGTAAGCAACGCCATAAAATTTACGGAGAAAGGTGAGGTTGGTATTAAGGTTAGCTGTGTTGACAAACAATCTGATGGCTTGCTGAAATTAAGATTTGATGTTTGGGATACAGGTATAGGCATTCCGCATAATAAGCTGCACCGGCTGTTCAAGGCATTTTCGCAGGTCGATTCATCTACTACACGCAAATACGGAGGTACCGGTTTAGGTTTGGCCATTTGCCAAAAGCTTGTAGCGCTAATGGGGGGCAGTATAGGCGTTGAAAGCGAGCCTGGTGCCGGTACCAGGTTTTTCTTTACCATAAACGCCTATCCCGGCGAGATTTCCCACCGGCAGCCTGCCAGTTTTGATCTTGAGGAACTGCGCGGCAAAAAGATTCTTATAGTTGATGATAACCATACCAACCTGTCTATTTTAAACCGCCAGTTTGAAAACTGGAACCTTAAATCGGTACCGGCAGAGTCTGCCGCCGAGGCTTTAGTGATCCTGCAGAGAAACAAAGACATTGACGTGGTTATTACCGACATGAATATGCCCGTAATGGATGGGGTTATGCTGGCCCGCATCATCAGGGAAGGGTACAGCCACATTCCTATTATACTGCTAAGCTCGGTTGGTGAAGAATTTATAAAAGATCAGCGAATGCTGTTTACCTCTGTTATGAGCAAGCCGATAAAACAACAGGTGCTGGGCAAACAGATTTTTATGGCACTCAGGAATAAATCGGTCCAAAACGATGATAAACAAATTAAGAGCAAGCTTTCGGTTGATTTTAGTGATAAATATCCCTTCAATATCCTCATTGCCGAAGATAATGAGGTTAACCGGCACGTTATTAAACACATTTTAAACAAAATGGGCTATAAGCCGGGTATGGCCCAAAACGGGCTCGAAGCAATAGAGGCCCTGTACCAAAACGATTACGAGCTTATTTTAATGGACATGCAGATGCCTGTTATGGATGGGCTTGAGGCTACCCGTGTAATCCGTAAAGAAAACATTAAGCAGCCTGTTATCATTGCATTAACAGCCAACGCCATGGCCGGCGATGAACAGGATTGCTTGCAGGCCGGTATGAATGATTACCTGAGTAAGCCTGTAAAGCTTGATGAACTGATGAATAAGCTTTCGAAATGGCACACTGTAGTTAATAAAGCCGCAATTCGTCAGGGTTGATGCAACCGCATTCCTGCAATAAGTTTGAGGCTTGGTTCGCCATCAAGGGTAGGATAATGACCTGGCGGGGGGCCTGCCTAAACTTAATAGTAGTGAAGTTTCCTCATCCCGGTATGCAGAATATAAATGCAACAATACTTTTGCAAAACAATTAGGTTATTTTTTTCATTTTTGTACAGCATAAGCAATATGTTGAATAAGCGAAATACTGAATTTTTGAGATCGTTGCGGATATTATCGGTAATGGCCTTTTATTTGGTCATCGCGAGCAGTCATGTTTTTTTCTTCCCCGCTTAACGCAGTCGGGCCGTACGCGTTCAACAGGATTCAATTCGGTTTTTAAACGAAAGATGGAGAACCTGCACAGCAGCTTCAGCGAATCAAGCTACGTTCAAAGACCAGACAAATCAACCCTTGAGGAGAAAAAGTCTGTTACCGATTTGATCAGCGCTGTTGTAGGCAGTTTTATTCTGCTTTTTTTGCATTGCAGCTATGGAAATTAAATCCGAAGCAATTAATCCGAAACTTCAGGATTATACCCGAGTATCGATACTCCTATCTTTCCCTTTGCACTTTTCGCATTTGATTTGAATGATTAAAGGCGCTCTGCCTTTAGATACATCATCGATCATTTTTTCAATTAATTATCCATCGTTTACCGGCATTTTTTGCAGTACTTACTGATCTGTAGCGATCAGTGTGCGGGCATTTCCCGGTAAGCATATTCCGTACATCAAGATATGCGAATTTCAAAGAAGTCCTGCTGCCTGTTTATAGGCTTGCTAATAACAGCCTATACTTATGCGCAGCAACAAGGTAACACACCGGTTAGTTTAAAAACGCTGCTCAACAGCGTGAACCGAAACGCACCCACATTGCTAACCGATTCGGCAGCTATAGCGGTTAGGCAAGCCCAGGCCGCTGAAACCAGGAGCAGCTGGCTCCCTAACCTGAAACTAAATTACCAGGCAGATTATGGCACTAACAACAATGTTGCCGGCCCGTATTTTGGCTTTGGTATCATTCCTTCCAACTCCAGGGGGTACGGCCCGAAAGCAATACCACCACCGTTTCAGCCAACGTTGGGGTAGCCGCGCTCGACTGGGAGATCTATAATTTTGGGGCCTATGGTGCTCAAAATAAAGTAGCCAACTCTGATATTCAGGTACAGCAAAACCAGTTTGCTGATTCCAAATATCAGTTGCAGGCTTATGCCATTGGCAATTACCTGCTCCTGACGGAACTGGAAAACTTCCTCACCATCCAGGCGCGGAACATAAAACGCAATCAGGAGATCCGCCGGTCGGTACAGTCGCTCGCCAAAAGTGGGGTAAGGGCAGGCGTTGATACCAGCATTGCCGAGGCCGAACTGTCAAAAGCCCGTTTGAACTATATCGAACTTAACAACCAGGTGAAGCAGGTACAGTTACAGCTTTCGGCTGTCAGCGGCTTACCCTATCAGACAATAGTACCCGATACCGCTGCCGAAACAAATCTTATCAATACCGCAACCGGCCTGGACCCTTTGGTGATCGACACCACCAATCATCCCTTGATCAATTATTATAAATCGGTATATCAAAATAGTTTGCAGCGGGAAACACTCGTCAAAAAAAGCTACAATCCTAAAATATTACTGGAAGGCGCCGTTTGGGGCAGGGGATCAAGTGTTGATGCTAACGACCATTTTAACAGCCTCAGCAGCGGATGGGGGTTCGACAGGAATAATTACCTGGTAGGTATAGGTGTTTCCTATAACCTGTTTGATATCCGTCGCCGCCAGTTAAAATTACGGACACAACGTGCCAATACCGATTACTCCCGGAAAAAGCTGGATGAGCAAAAGCAATTGCTGGCGGTCAATGCCAACCGGTCGGGCGTGGAGCTGCAAACCGCCCGCGAACGCCTGGTTGAGATCCCCAATCAGCTTAAAGCGGCTTCTGACGGGTACCGGCAAAAGCTGTCATTATACAAAAATGGGCTAACCGATATCATTGAGCTTAACGCCGCACTCAATATCCTTTACCGCGCCGAAACTGACTATGTACAGGCCAAATATGCCTATTCAAATGCCCTGTTCCAGCAGGCCGTTACCGGCAACCAGGTAAATACTGTATTAAACCTTTTAAAATAATTTAGCTATGTCAATGGTCACATCCGCACTTAAACGGCCCATCACAACGGTGGTGGTTACCTTGAGCCTGCTCATCTTTGCAGTGCTTAGTGCTATAAAAATACCGATAGATATTTTCCCAAAACTAAACCTGCCCACCATTTATGTTATTGAATCATATGGCGGTATGTCGCCGCAGCAAATGGAGGGTTTTTTTCAACCCGTTTGCAAGACCAGTTTCTGTATGTAAACGGCATCAAAAGTATTACCAGTAAAAACATTCAGGGTTTAACTATGGTTAAGCTGAGTTTTTACGAGAGCACAGACATGGCCGAAGCACAGGCCCAGGTGGCTTTGCAGGTAAGCCGCGTAATGAGCTTTTTCCCGCCGGGAGCACTGCCGCCGCAGGTTGTAAGGTTTGATGCTTCATCGTTGCCCGTTGGGCAATTGGTACTATCCGCCCCCAATCGCAGCCTGAAGGATATTTATGATATGGCTGCTACTAAAGTAAGGCCGATGTTTGCTACTGTTCCCGGCTTATCGGCCCCGCCGCCGTTTGGTTCAAACGCCAGGTCCATCACCTTAAACGTTGATCCAAATAAATTAAGAAGTTACGGCTTGACGCCCGATGAGGTAGTAAGTGCGTTGGCTAAGTTCAATGTGATGTCGCCTTCGGGTAATTTAAGGTTAGGCAACACTATGTTTGTAACTACGGTTAATACGTTGATTAACCAAACAGATGAATTTGGCAATATCCCTGTAGTTACCAAAAACGGCGTTCCCATTTTGGTAAAAGATGTAGCCCGTGTTGCCGATGCTACCGACGTTACGGTTGATTATGCGCTGATTAATGGCAAGCGCTCTGTTTATTTGCCGGTAGTAAAAACCGCCGATGCCAGTACCTGGAGTGTGGTACAGGCTTTGAAAAAGAAGATTCCGGAAATTCAGGGCCTTTTACCCGACGACGTTAAAATCTCATATGAGTTTGATCAATCCATATTTGTGATAAACGCGGTAAAGAGCCTTATGACAGAAGGCGGTCTGGGCGCATTGCTCACCGGCCTGATGGTATTATTGTTTTTGCGCGACTGGCGAAGCAGTTTGATCGTGGTGATTACTATCCCGGTATCCATTTTGTTAGGTGTATTACTTTTAGGCTTATTCGGCCAAACCATCAATATCATGACACTGAGCGGGCTTGCCCTCGCCATAGGCATTTTGGTTGACCAGGCGACAGTAACTATCGAAAATATTCACCAGCACCTGGAGATGGGCAAAAGCAAAGCACAGGCTATTTATGATGCTTGCCAGGAAATCTCGTTCCCCCTATTGCTCATCCTGCTGTGTATCCTTGCGGTATTCGCGCCATCGTTTATGATGAACGGCGTGCCTAAAGCGATGTTTTTACCCCTGTCGCTATCTATTGGCTTAACGATGATCGTATCGTACATCATAGCGCAAACACTGGTGCCTATTTTATCAAACTGGCTTATCAAAGCCGAAACCTATCAGCATTATGAACATGGGAAATTGCATGCCCATGCCGGCGAAGCTTTAGACCGGCCCGAAGAAGGGCAGGTAAACCATCACCTGCAGCAGGAGCAAAACCATCCCGAAAAGAATGACCTGTTTGAACGGATAAAGATCCGTTTTATACACATCATTGAACGCTGGATGCATAACAAAAAACTAATTGTGCCTGTTTATCTCGTGGTTGTTTTGGGATTGGCCGGTGTGTGTTTTGTCACTATTGGAAAAGATATGATGCCGAAGCTCAACAACGGCCAGTTTCAGATCAGGATCAAAGAGCCGGATGGCACAAGACTTGAACGTACGGAAGACGGGCTGAAACAGGTTTTGCAAATCATCGACAGTACGGTGAACCATCATGTAGCTATCACATCGGCTTATGTGGGCATTGTGCCAAGCAGCTATGGTACCAGCAATCTTTATGTATTTAATACTGGTACACATGAAGCGGTATTACAGGTTAACCTTGATGAAGATTACCACATCAATATGGATGAGCTTAAAGATGCGCTCCGTAAAAACATAGCATCGCGCATGCCCGATCTCCGCATCACTTTTGAACCTATCGACATGACCGAAAAGATCATGAGCCAGGGTGCATCTACACCTATCGAAATAAGGGTAGCGGGTAAGGATATGGCGCAGATAGAAGGCTACTCGAACAAAGTTTTGGCCGGACTTAAAAAGATCAGCTACCTGAGGGATGTGCAAATCAGTCAGCCTTTAAAGTTTCCTGTGGTGGCAATAACGCTCGACAGGTTGAAAGCCGCCCAATTAGGCCTGGATATTAAAGATGTTGCCCGCTCGGTTACAGCAAGTACATCATCAAGCCGTTTTACCGAGAAAAACCTTTGGTTGGATGATAAATCGGCCTATACCTACCAGGTACAGGTGCAAATTCCAGAGTATGTGATGAATACAATGGATGAGTTGAAAGAGATCCCACTGGTGAAAGGCCAAAGTACACCTGTACTGGGTGATATCGCCAGCTTTAAGGTTAATTACGTTCCTGGTGAATATGACCGTACCGGTCCGCGCCGCTTCTTAACCGTGAGCGCCAATATTTACAAGAAGGATTTGGGCACTGCTACTGCCGCGGTGCAGCAGGTGATCAAAACTGTCGGGGCACCGCCTAAAGGCCTGATTGCTGAAGTTAAAGGTATGTCGAGCTTGTTGACAGAAACGCTCGACAGCTTACAGAACGGTTTGATGTTTGCCATTTTGGTGATCTTTTTATTGCTGGCCGCCAATTACCAGTCGTTTAAATTATCCCTTACAGTACTATCTACCGTACCGGCAGTAATATTGGGATCGCTAACAGCATTACTGCTTACCGGTTCAACACTTAACCTGCAAAGTTACATGGGCATGATCATGTCTACAGGAGTATCGGTGGCAAACGCCATCCTGATCGTAACCAATGCTGAAACCCTGAGACTGGATTATAAAGACTCTACAAGGGCAGCCATTACCAGTGCGTCCATCAGGTTAAGACCAATCCTCATGACCAGTTTGGCCATGATGGCAGGTATGATCCCGATGGCATCAGGGATGGGTGAAGCCGGCGAGCAAACCGCGCCATTGGGCCGCGCGGTGATAGGCGGCTTATTTGCCTCAACATTAGCCGCGCTGTTTATACTACCGCAGGTATTTGCCTGGGTACAGCAAAAAACCACTTATGATTCACCGTCCTTAATGAAGGACGTAAATGTTAATGAACCTCAACAACTTGAAACCTCCAATAGCTAATATTATGAAACTAAAATATATTGTACTGTTAAGCAGTATCAGCCTGATGGCCGCATGTGCAGGCAATCAAAAGCCGGTGGACCTCACAGAAACCCAAAAAACCAACCAAAAAGCAAGCGGATATGAAACCGGCAAAGTGTCGGAAAAAGCACTATCAAGCGAAGCCCGCCTTCCCGGCCAGTTAAAACCCTATAACGAGGTAAACTTGTTCCCGAAAGTAAACGGGTTTGTAAAAACCGTTTTTGTTGACCGTGGTACCTTGGTAAAAAAGGACAATTACTGGTAACCTTAGAAGCGCCGGAAATGGAATCGCAATTGCAGGCTGCCGATTCCCGCTACATGCAGGCCAAAGAGAACGCAGTTGCCAGTAAGGAAAAGTATCAGCGTTTAAAAGAGGCTGCAAAAGAACCTGGATCAGTTTCTCCGCTTGAATTGGATAACGCTTTAGCAAAAATGAAAGCTGATGACGCAATGGCCCGTTCAGAAAGCTCGATCGTGGCATCTGTACGCACCATGCAGGATTACCTGAACATTCGTGCACCGTTTGATGGCATGATCATTCAGCGTAATGTATCCCCGGGAGCTTTGGTAGCCCCGGGTAAAGGTACAGACCTGCCGATGCTTATTTTGCAGGATATCCGCAAGCTGCGTTTAGAGGTTTACATCCCCGAAGATTTCGTAGACAAAGTTGACTTAAAGCAGCAGGTAAAATTCACTTTTAATGCTATGCCGGGGCAGGAACAAACAGCCAAAATCAGTCGCTCGGCCAATGCTTTAGGGAGTATGCGTTCTGAAGCTATCGAAATAGACGTACAAAACCAAAATGGAATACTAAAACCGGGAATGTATGCCGAAGTAAAGATCCCGATGCTTTCGGGCGCCAAATCGTTGTTAGTGCCCAACAATGCCATCATCCGGTCAACCGAGAGGGAATATGTAATAGCTGTAAAAGACGGCAAGGCAGCATTAATTGATATAAAGGAAGGATTATCCAGACATGACTCAACCGAAGTATTTGGGAACCTGAAGGCCAACGATATCATTCTTAAAAATGCCAGCGATGAGGTGAAGGAAGGGACGAGATATTAATTGACGCAGTTAGAGGCAATGGCTAAGCGGTTTGGAACAACGCTTTTACATCCGGCCTCAAGGGCAGAGTTGTTGGTTTTATTGTTATAACTCATTAGTTCATGATACATGACGCATTGATTTTGTTTACTAATGTCCATATCAAACCCTTTACTTAAAATTGAGGCAAGGGTAGCTTTTGAAGAAGAGAGAGACATATTTTTTTACCTTTGCCCCTATGGAAACCATCACCTGGCATGATTTTGAAAAAGTAGAACTACGTGTAGGCACTGTATTGGAAGCAATTGATTTCCCGGAAGCCCGTAAACCTGCCTTCAAGGTAAGGGTCGATTTCGGTGAGTTTGGTGTCAGGTGGTCGAGCGCACAGATCACGAAGCATTATACCAAAGAAGAGCTGGTGGGCAGGCAAATTGTAGGCGTGGTTAATTTTCCTAAAAAGCAGATCGCCAATTTCATGTCGGAGTTCCTGGTTACCGGTTTCGCCGACGAGAACGGAGACATTGTGTTAACCGCTGTTGAAAAGCCTGTGCCAAACGGCAGCAAACTTATTTAAATGAGATATATCAGTTTTGAGGATGAGGCCTCTATATCGCCCGATGAATATTTTATGGGCGAGGCGTTAAAAGAAGCCCGCTATGCATTAGAGGAAGATGAAATCCCGATAGGGGCAATTGTGGTTTACAATGGCCGCATTATAGGAAAAGGGCACAATCTTACCGAACGGCTTAACGATGTATCGGCCCATGCCGAAATGCAGGCCCTTACTGCGGCCGCTAATTTAATTGGAGGCAAATACCTGCAAGGCTGTACGCTGTACGTTACTATGGAGCCCTGTGTAATGTGTGCCGGGGCTTCATACTGGTTCCAGGTAAGTAAGATCGTTTTTGGGGCCTATGATAACAAACTCGGGTTCGGCCGCATCAACCAAAAAATAACCCATCCCAAAACAGTGATCACCGGCGGTATCCGCGAAGCTGAATGCAGCCAGCTGGTGAAAGATTTTTTTAAAAGTAAGCGGAAGTAGGGTTGATGGTTCATAGTAATAAAAATAGCTATGAACCATTAACCATCAACTATGAACTAAAAGAAAACATGACAATTATTTAGAACAAAAACTTCAATCAACGCTTATATTTGTTACGTCACAACAAACAGTAAACTTTAAAATAAACAACTAAAATTATGGCATTTACCCTACCGGCGTTATCCTACGCTACTGATGCTCTGGAACCGCACATTGATAAACTGACCATGGAAATTCACCATGGCAAACACCACCAGGCTTATGTTACCAACTTAAACAAAGCTTTGGAAGGTAAGCCTGAGGCTGAAAGCAATATCGACGATATCATTAAAAATATCTCTAAATTCCCCGCTGCTGTGCGTAACAATGGCGGTGGCCACTACAACCATACCTTGTTCTGGACCTTGTTATCACCAAACGGTGGCGGCGAGCCTACAGGCGCTTTAGCTGATGCTATCAAAAGCACTTTCGGTTCATTTGCCGATTTCAAAACTAAAGTATCTGAAGCAGGTGCAACCCGTTTTGGTTCTGGCTGGGCATGGTTAATTGTTACTGCTGATAAAAAATTAGCTGTAACTTCCACTCCTAACCAGGACAACCCATTAATGGACATCGCTGAAGTTAAAGGTACCCCAATTTTAGGTATCGACGTTTGGGAGCATGCTTACTACCTGAAATATCAAAACCGTCGTCCGGATTACTTAGCAGCTATCTGGAATGTGATCAACTGGAACCACGTTGCCGAGCTTTACGCAAAAGCAACCGCTTAATATTATTTAAGCTCATAAACAAAAGCGGCAGGATCTGATGGTCCTGCCGCTTTTGTTTTACTTCATAACTCTTGCGCTCGTTTGTAACGAGCCCGAGAAGTTTGTTTATTTACCTTCCAATTATACACCCACGCTTAATCCCTGCAATAATCTACTAACTTTGTGGACTTTTTTATATCATGATCAAAAAGCCCATAGAAACCCTGCTCCGCGAATCGAAGGAGGAGGGGGAACATTCATTAAAACGCTCGCTTGGGCCCGTTAACCTTATTTTAATTGGGATAGGCATCATCATAGGGGCCGGTTTATTTTCGTTAACCGGTATAGCGGCGGGCCAGCATTCGGGGCCTGCGGTAACCATTTCTTTTTTAATTGCTGCTATTGGCTGTGCTTTCGCTGCCCTTTGTTATGCCGAGTTTTCGGCCATGATACCTGTTGCGGGGAGCGCTTACACCTATTCGTATGCTACCATGGGCGAGCTCTTTGCCTGGATCATAGGCTGGGACCTCGCGCTTGAATATGCCGTGGGCGCAGCAACAGTGGCCATCAGCTGGTCGCAATACCTTACTAAATTTTTATCCTGGTTTGACCTGTATTTGCCTCCACAGCTTACGCTTTCGCCTTTTGAAACTGCTAAGGCTGCCAATGGCAATATTATTAACGGAATCATCAATTTGCCAGCTGCGCTCATTGTGATTTTGGTTACCAGTATCATTATCCGGGGTACAAAAGGTTCGGCATTGGTTAATGCCATTATTGTAACCTTGAAAGTGGGCGTGGTGCTGGTGTTTATTGCGGTTGGATGGTCATTTATTAACCCGCAAAACTATCATCCCTATATCCCGCAAAATACCGGTGTTTGGGGCGATTATGGCTGGTCGGGCATATTGAGAGGGGCGGGATTAGTGTTTTTTGTATTTATTGGGTTTGATGCTGTATCAACTGCGGCGCAGGAGGCCAAAAACCCGCAGCGCAATATGCCTATCGGGATCATCGGCTCGCTGCTGATCTGTACGGTACTCTTTATTGTATTTGCGCACGTAATGACCGGAATGGCCAACTATAAGGAATTTATAGGTTCGGGCGCACCGGTTGCCATCGCCATTGAAAAAACGCATTACCAGTGGTTGAGCAAAGCTATTGTGCTGGCTATTTTAATAGGTTATACCTCGGTGATTTTGGTCGACCTGTTAGGCCAATCGCGTGTGTTTTTCTCTATGTCGAAAGATGGTTTGCTGCCTAAGGTTTTTTCAGAAGTGCATCCCAAATTTCGCACCCCTGGAAATCGAATATTATGCTTTGCGCTTTTATAGCCCTCTTTGCCGCATTTGTTCCGATACGCGTGGTTGGTGAAATGACCAGCATTGGTACCTTGCTTGCATTTGTTATGGTTTGCGCCGGTGTACTTATTTTACGGAAGCAGCAGCCTGATATTCACCGGCCGTTTAAAACACCCCTTGTGCCATTGGTGCCGGTGCTGGGTATCCTGACCTGTTTTGCCATGATGACGTTTCTACCCGGCGATACCTGGTTGCGTTTGGTCATTTGGCTTGCAATTGGTTTGGTTATCTATTATACTTACGGCAAAAAGAACAGCGTTATCCGCAAAATGCTTGCAGATAAACAATAACGCCATCAATTGATGACCGAAGAGATTTTAAAACTAAAAGTTGAACGCATAAAATGGGAAACTCCAGATACGGCTACATTTTATTTGAGCAGTATTGATAGTAATCTTATCCCTTATACCGCAGGGCAGTTCATCACACTGATATTTAACCACAGGCAGGAAGAGATCAGGCGCTCGTATTCGTTAAGCTCGTCGCCCGATGAACCATACCCTGCAATAACTATTAAGCGCATTACCAACGGTGAAATATCCAGGTTTATGCTCACTAAAATAAAGGAAGGCGATGAGTTAACAGCATTAGCCCCTGCCGGCCGTTTTATCATCAGTGACCATCAGCAGGAAAAGGATCTGTTTTTATTTGCGGGCGGCAGCGGCATTACCCCTATATTTTCGCAACTGAAATATATTTTGAACCGGGAGGGTAAAAGCAGGCTAACCCTCATTTATAGTAATCAAAATGCCGCTTCCATTTTATTCAAAAACGAGCTGGATAAACTGGCAGCCAAACACCCCGAAAGGTTGACAATCATTTACCTGCTTAGCAGCGAAGGTAACCGACTCAACCCCGATAAGGTAGAAAAGCTGGTGAAGCAATACGCCAGCTTCAACCTGGCAAATGCTGAGTTTTACCTTTGCGGCCCGTTTGCTTTTATGCGAATGATCCGGTTCGACCTGGTGTATATGGGGATTGATCAGGTAAAGATTCGCCGCGAAAATTTTGTGCTCGAAACAGTTGCCGTAACAAGCAGCTTTACTAACTTTCCACCTAAAAACATCAAAATAAAATACCGGGGCGAGCTGCACGATATTGTAGTAGGCGAAAACCAATCCATACTGCAGGCCGCCCTGCAAAACAATATCCCATTACCTTATAGCTGCCGGGGAGGAATATGCTCTACCTGCATGGTTAAATGCACCGGCGGTAAAGTTGAAATGGTGAAAAATGATGTACTTACTGAAGCGGATCTTGCACAAGGATGGATCTTGACCTGCACCGGGCATCCCTTGGATGATGAGGTGGTTATTGGCCCCCAGCCCCCTAAAAGGGGGAGTTATACCAGGAAGCGAAAGAATAATCAACGTAATCAGTGTATCAAAAATCAACGGTCGGTTGGCAAATGCTGCCTTACCGTCCTTCTGTGCACCACCGTTTTTACCTTTTTTGATTTGGATTTTTTGCGTTTGCCGAGCCAGATGATAAAGCCGGTGATTGGCAAGCTTGCACAAATCAAACTGGCCAAAAAAGCAATGGTCTTACCGGGAAGGCCTAAGATTTGCCCTACGTGAACATCATAGTTCATGTTATTCATTTTCATGCCGGCACTTTTTTGTTCATGCGCGGTACGGTTCAATAATTTGCCGGTGTATTTATCGAAAGAATAGCTATCACTTTTATAGTAGTGCAGGGCCTGTGCGTATGCGGTTACGCCTATGGCACCGGCTTTAGCAGCATCGTCATAAATTAAAAACATTTCGGCATTTGGCGAGGCGGCTTTGGCTGATAAATATGCTTTGTTGATAACCTGGGTGGTATCCATTTTACCATTCAACAACGAATCGGACTTGAAAACTACCTTTTCTTCGGGATGCGCTTTGCCCAAATTAGCGGCTGTGTAAATAGCTTCACGCATCCAGTCAAATGATATTGACAGACCTGTTATGGCCAATATGATGGCCACGCTGGTGGCATAAAAGCCCAAAACGTTATGCAAGTCGTAATTAACACGGCGCCAGCGGCCACCCCACTTAATAGTGAAGCTGCGTTTACGGTCGCTTTTACGTTTGGGCCACCAGAGTATTATGCCGGTGATCATCAGCACCACAAAAATTATCACCGATATGCCTACTACCAGGGTGCCGATATTAGCCGGGAGCAACAGGTATAGGTGAATATATTCAACAATAATAAAAAAGTTTGAAGCGGGGCTTTCGGTATGGGTGATCTTACCTGTATAAGGATTCAGATATACAAAAAGGAGGCCCTCTTTCTTGTCCGTTACCAACACCCCCGCAGGGCGACCGATACCGTAATAGTAAACATAACTGGCCGTAGCGCCTTTACGGCCTTTCAGTGCTTCGGCTTTAAGTATTGATGGTGCTATGTAGGGTTTAGCTTGTACCTCAACCTTACGGTAACTGTGTATCGCATCCTGGATCTCGTCCTGAAAGCAAAAGATACAGCCGGTTATACTTACTATAAATACCACCAGCCCGGATATAAATCCAAGCCAGCGATGTATAAACAACAGTGTTTTTTTAAAAGGTGTCATTCATTAAAATTTGTAACCGATACTTAAACGTACGTTTGTTGGTGCTTCTGCCTGCCAGCTGTAAACAGTTTTGCCGTCGGTGCTCAACCCCTCATGACCGCCTGAATAAAGGTATTTGTTAAGCACGTTATTTACATTTAACGCAAAACTCATCTTCTTGATCTGGTAGGATGCGCCTGCATCTAAACGGAAGTAGTTTGGCAGATCAGAAGTGCCTGTGCCGAGGCTCCATGGCAGGCGGTCAAGCTGCCACTGATATCCGGTTGAAAAGCCCAAACCTTTTAAGCTGCCGTGCTGTAAACGGTATGTTAACCAGGCATTGGTAACATGTTTTGCAAAGCCGGGAACAGGATTGCCAACATTTGCAGGGTCGGTATCTTTAGAAATCTTCGAATCGGTATAAGCATAGTTAACCATCAGGCTGAGGCCGGTTATGATTTCGCCGCGGGCATCAAATTCAACACCTTTTGTTTTAGTTTGACCTAATTGCAAAACGTAATTTGCTGCAGATTCACCATGTTTGTCGGGGTCGGTTACCAACTGGTTGTTTTTAAGGATCTGGTAAGCAGATAAGGTAGTATTCCACTTTCCATCAAACCAGTCGCGTTTTAAACCAAGCTCCATGTTGTTGCCTGTAATAGGCTTAACTTTTTGGCCGCCGTATATTTTACCTGTTTGCGGCACAAATGATTGATCATATACCGCATAAGCAGTTGTAGTAGGATCAATGTTAACACTTAACCCAAAACGGGGCGTAAATTTATGCCCTTTGGTATCGCCGGCATAAGGATCGGTTGTAGTGGCATGGGTGTAACGACCAGCTACAGTTAAACGCAATTTCTGATCAAAAAAGCCCAACTCATCCTGTACATAAATTGATTGATATTTTTCGGTATTTACAGCGTTTTTACCACGTTCGCTAAGTGGCACCGATCTATCAAACACAGGTAAAGTAACAGGGCCATTATTTGGATTGTGGATATTGAAAGGGTTTGCGGGATCAGGATCAAGTGAGCCTGATTGAAAATAATCCGGAATATAGTACTTGTCGCCAATATCAAGGCCGCTTAACAGGCGGTGAACAACTTTGCCTGTATTAAATTCGCCGTTTAAAAAAGCCTGGGCAAATTTGTTTTTGTTAACAGCATCCCATAAACCAAGGTTACGGTCAACATCGCCGTTGCTGCTGATGCTGTTTATCCAATAGCTATATGCCGTTTGCTTATAATAAAAATAAGCACCCTGCGCGGTAACTTTCCACTTGCTGTTAAAGGTATGCTCATAAGTTAAAAACGCACTTTGGTCCCGGATGCCCGATGATGGCGAATTTGAAGGCGCGTTAGTAAAGTTGCGCGGCAGTGTTGCATAGCCATCAGTGGAGAACAGGTAGGCGGTACCAAAGGCATTCATGCGCTGGTACTGGTAGGTATACTCGGCAGTGAGGGTATTTTTGCTGTCGAATTTGTAGCGTAATACGGGAGCGATAGCCGTACGGTTGGTAAAATCATACGGGCGCCATGATTTTGAAAGCTGGCCCATCAGGTTGAGGCGGTATTGCAGTTTACCGTTTTTAGTAAGTACGCCGTCAAAATCGGCAGTGGCACGGTAGCTGTTAAAACTGCCTGCAGTAAAACTGAATACCTGGCTGGTAGTGCCGGTAGGCTTTTTGGTAACTACGTTATAAAAACCCGAGGGGTTGCCGTTGGCCAGCATGAATGCAGCAGGGCCTTTTACAAATTCAATCCTGTCAACAAATGACATATCCTCGGTTAGCGGGCCCCAGGTAGCTTCGATGTTCATACCGTTGCGGAAAGGTGCAAGCCTGTCGCCACGGGCATTTACACGGGCATAATTGCCCCAATGCTCCTGCATGGTTAAGCCGCTCACATTGCGCGATACGCCTTCGAGCATGTTAAAGATCTGCTGGTCCTTGATCTGGTCGGAAGATACCACCTGGATATTTTGTGCCACTTCAAGTAAAGGCTCGTTTAACCTCAGGCTGGGTGAGGGGTCGTCGATCTTATATTTTTGTTTCCTGCCCGAAATTAAGACCTCACCAATTTGGTTGGCGTTTTCGCGCAGCATAAAGTTTACGGTAACGCGTTGTCCATCGGCCAGTTCAACTGCTTTTTCTTCAGAAGCCAGGCCCACAAACGTTACTTTAATGGTGTAGCTGCCCGGTTTTACCTTGTTAAAGGTAAACCTTCCGCTTTCGCTGGTAACCGTGCCTGCGGATATGCCATTACCTTTAAGGCTTACGGTTACACCGGGAACGGTTTGGCCATCGGCAGTCGTGATTGTGCCGGTTATGGTGCCGGGTTTTACCTCGGCCAGCGCGGGTATGTTGAAGAGCAGCAAAACTGCACATAATAAAAGAGGAGGAAGCTTACAGAAAGAGTGTATGGATTTGGACATTTTATTCAGGATTAACAGGAATGATAGGGTTGTTAACTTAAAGCAGGAACTGTAATACACTCCTGCTTTTTATTTAATGGCTGTTTTAAAATTTATAGGTTGCGCTTAATGCAAAACTTCTTAGTTTTTGAGGGTTAATGGTGGTGTAACCTATCCAGTATTTTTCATTGGTAAGGTTGTCAAGCATAGCGCCAAACCGGTATTTATTAGTATCATAAAATGCTGATGCTCCTAATACGGTGTAAGCCGGCAGGGTAAATACCCCAATGGCCCGGCTGTTTACGATCTTATTATCGCTGGCATAGTTGCCGCCGAAACCCAGACCAAAACCTTTCACTGCACCTTGATGAAATTTGTAGCTTATCCAAAAATTTGCCAGATATGGCGATGAGGCGGTTGCTGGCCGAAGACCTTCAACGCCGGCATCGGCGCTTTTGGTAAGCTTTGAATCATTATATGAAAAACCTGCTACGATGTTAAGGCCGATTATTGGGTTGGCTATTATTTCGGCTTCAAAACCTTTGCTGTATTGGGTTCCGTCCTGTACCGAAAGAATGGGATTTATGGTGGAAGGACGTACGATATTTTTCACTTTGATATCATAGTAACTTACCGTACCGCTCAATTTACCATCGAAGAGATCAAGTTTTACGCCACCTTCGATTTGATTGGCTTGCTCGGGCTTAAGCGGTCGGTTGTTTTCGGTAGTACCGGTTTTGTTGTTAAAGCTGTTTTGATAATTGGCAAACAGCGATATGTGGTCTTTAACGGGTTGGTAAACCAAACCAAATTTTGGCGAAAAGGCGGTTTGTTTATATGCCCCTGAAGTGGTTTGAGTTGTTGGGTCGTAGTTGCCTTTGTTGTCAAACCTGTCTACGCGTAAACCTGCCGATGCTATCAGTTGATCCGTAATATTAAACACATCAGAGATATAAGCGCTGTAGGTATTCCGTTTAAACATGGAAGGGTAGGTAAAACCATAAATGCCGGTAGCATAAAGGGCACCCATCGCCGCTTTGTTGAAATTGCTATAGTTTTGATTGCCGGTTACAGATACAGTATCGAGCGTACTGCCAAAAAAATATTGTTGCGAGTTTTCCCTGAAGAAATCCAGGCCGCCTACAAACCGGTTACGGAATTTACCTATTTTGAAGTCGCCGTTAAAGTTCTGCTGGATCTCCATCATGTCATCTTTACTTTTGCGGGTTGACTGATCGTTACGGGAAATAGAATCGCCTGGCAACAGGTAGTAGTAAGGGCCAAAACCGTCCGAATAGCTATGGGTGAGGCTCAGGTTGGTACGTGTTGTCCAGGCGTTGGAGATCTTGTATTTTACTTCGCCATAAAAATTCCTGTTTTGTGACGTTTGAGTCAGGTCATTTCCATGATAGCTTTGTTTGTAGTCGAGCTTGAGCTGATCGGCACGACTGTAACCCAGGGCATCGATGGTTTGTCCGTAAGGGAAAAAGAAAATAGATTTTCCGATATTGGTACCATATGACAGTTCAGCATCGGCACTAATGGTTAACCTGTCGGAAGCCTTATAAACAATGCTTGGGTCAATAACCACATTCCGCGAAAAGCCGTTGTTTTGGAAACTACCGTCATGATTAAAAGCAGTATTTAAACGGAAGAGTATCTTTTTATCTTTATCGAGCGGAGTGTTAATATCGGCGCTGCCCCGGTAAAAACCAAAATTGCCGCCAGATAAGCTCACTTCTCCGCCAAATGTATCATAAGGTTTCTTGGTAACACGGTTGATCAGGCCGCCATATGAGGTTAAAGAACTTCCGAATAAAGTAGCAGAGGGGCCTTTAATAATCTCAATCCTGTCGATGTTAGCCGCGTCAATGCCATTAGTTATAATCCCTGCAATGCCGTTACGCATGGTGCTTTGTACAATAAAGCCCCTGCTATTATAATAAGCGCCGCCATCGCCGCCACGACCGGTAGCTTCCCACATTTTTTGGATCCCAGGGGCATTTTTTATAGCATCATCAACAGAAAATATCAATTGTTCCTGCATCAACTGGCTGCTTATGGTATTATAAACTTGTGGGTTTTCGAGGTTGCTTAAAGGCATTTTGGCAACATCCTCGCTTCGTGAACGTTTAAATTTATTGGTTTTATTAGCATTTATATTTACTTCCTGCAAACCATGAATAGTATGATCAACAGTAATAACAGGCAACACAGTTGTTTGCCCGGCTGTTACGGTTACTGGTTTTTCCTGTCCTTTTGTGCCAACTTCAGATACTACAAGTATATAATCTCCTTGCGGGGCTTTAATTTCAAATAAGCCGTTTTCATTGGTTATGGTACCGTACCTGGTGCCTTTAAGTACTGCCGAAACGTTTTCGGCAGGCCCATTTTTTATGGTGATAATTTTACCTTTAAGAATGCCTCTGGCTTGCTGGGCAAGGGCCGGGATGGTGCCTATAAGTAGCACTATAAATGAAAGTGAAAAGATTTTTGAGAAAGATGGTTTGGGTTGATCCATTTTATTTAGACTAAATATAAATAATAGCGCAAAAGTAGTCAGGCGGGTGTTATAATGCAAATTATTTATAATAAATCTAAATAGTACACTTAATGTACTGTTGTTCAGATGCTTGTGGATATAAGAATGGAAAATTGCTAATCCGGTAAGGGATTGTCAAAGCAATACCACCGAAATTATTCAGAAAAAGAGTAGTTAAATTTAAGAATCATGTAAACGGGTTCCTTCCATAATCCTGAAGGCTGTCATCATCTAATGAAGCCTTGCGAAGTCCCCCAAACTTCGTGAGTCTGGTAGATAGATAAGCAATTACTAAATATCCATCACTTCCTTTTTCTTTTTGCTTTTCATCCGCTTTGGCACAAATTCCAGGATTTCAGCTTTCAGCGCTTCAATCATGCGGCGTTTTAAAAAGTTACGTTGTATCACAATGCTTACCTCACGGGCGGGTTCGGGCGATTTAAAATACCGCACCTTATCCAGCTGTTTTTCGCTAAGCTCAGACAGGGCCAACTCGGGGAGGATGGTAGCCCCGTTATTTTGGTCGACCATGCGTTTTAGGGTTTCAACGCTGCCGGTATTGTATTCAAAATGCTGAAAGCCACGGGTTGATTTCCGTCGCTGGCAAATATTCAAAACCTGCTCGCGCATACAATGGCCTTCGTTCAGGATCCAGATCTCCTCCATATCTATATCATCCGGCACAATATTCTTCTTTTTAGAAAGTTTGCTGTTTTTGGATACATAGGCTACAAAATTTTCATAAAATACAGGGATTTCGGTAAGGTTGTTTTCATGAAGCGGGGTAGAAAGGATGCCGCAGTCAAGCATACCGAGTTTTAGCTGTTGAATGATCTCTTCGGTAGTTTGTTCCCATACAATCAATTTTACCTGTGGATATTTTTCAATAAAGCCATGGATGATTTTAGGTAATATATAGGGCGAAACGGTAGGGATGATGCCTACCCGTAATTCGCCCGAAAGTTCCTTTTGCCTGTCGGATATAATTTCTTTGATCTTTTCGCTCTCAGACAGCATTACACGTGCCTGGGTAATTATTTCAATCCCTATTTCGGTAGGCACAACGGGCTGTTTGCTGCGGTCGAAGATCTTAACGCCAAGCGTGTCCTCCAGTTTTTGTACCTGCATGCTTAATGTTGGTTGGGTAACAAAACATTTCTCGGCTGCCAAAACAAAGCTGCGATAGGTATCAACAGCCACAATATACTCCAGTTGTGTGATAGTCATGTAATATAGATAAATGCTATGTAAAGGTAATAAATATTGATTTTATCTATTCAAATATTTCGCAAGGGCTGGATTATAAAAGCAACTAATATGAAAACAAAGAAGAAGGTTAAATACCGGTATTTCTAACAAACTAAAGTCCCGTGAAACGACCGCTTAAATATTGTAAAACAGCTTGCCTGTCCGTCTGTTAAAATAAATTTTTCTGCCGGATTTTTGGATATTATTATTTGTTGTGCAGTTCGGTTGATCTGCCAATAATTTCTCTTAAAACAAAACCATTAAATCCTTACTTTAGGATATATGCTTCCTTTATTAATTGCCGAACAAATTCGCGAGGGCGATGCTTATACTATCGCTAATGAACCTGTTGCTTCTATTGATTTGATGGAACGCGCCTCAAAAGCTTTTGTGGGTTGGTTCGTTAACCGTTTCCCCGATAAAAACGAGCCGATAACTTTTTACTGTGGTACAGGGAATAACGGCGGCGACGGGCTTGCCATTGCGCGTATTTTATGTGACCATCATTATAATAGGCTCAACGTTGTAATAGCCCGATTTTCTGATAAGGCATCGGTGGATTTTAACATCAATTTTGAAAGGCTAAAACAAACTTGCGTATCTATAAAAGAACTTGCCAAGGATGAAGAGATCCCGGCGGATAGCAGCCCGGTAATTATTGACGCCCTGCTCGGCAGCGGCTTGAACAAACCGCTCACCGGCGATTATGAACGGCTTGTTAAGTTCATTAATGATTTGGGCCGAACAGTTGTTGCAGTCGATGTACCCACAGGTTTTTTTCGGAAGGGGAAGTAGTCAGGGATACTATTGCTATAGAAGCCGACCTTGTAATTACTTTTCAGCAGCCTAAAATCAATTTCCTGTTACCGGAATCGGCACCTTATATCAATTGCTGGGAAGCTGTGAATATTGGCATAGATGAAAAGTTTATCCAGTCGTTAAGTTCACCGTATCAGCTTGTTGAAGAAAAAGATGTGAGACAAATACTAAAACCACGTCGTCGTTTCAGCAATAAAGGCACATTTGGTCATGTGCTGATTATTGCAGGGCAGGCAAAAACCATGGGAGCGGCGCTATTAAGCTCATCAGCTGCAGCACACGCAGGTGCCGGCCTGACGACTGCCTGTATCCCCGAAAGTGGCTTAACCGCACTAAACAGTTATCAGCCCGAAATTATGGCCATAGTCAGGAATGGTGATGAGCAACCTTATATTGATTGGGATAAATTTAGTTCGATAGCTGTGGGGCCTGGTTTAGGCAAGGATGCCGAGGCCTTAACATTATTAAAAGCAATCATCAAAAACTATAAACAACCGCTGGTTATTGATGCCGACGCATTGAACCTGCTTGCAGAAAATAAGGCATTATTAACCCAGCTACCTGCGGGGAGCATCTTAACCCCGCACATGAAAGAGTTTGACAGGCTTTTTGGTGAACATACCAGTTGGTGGCAACGGCTGCAAACCGCTATAAAAAAGGCAAAGGAGTTAAACCTGTGTATCCTGTTGAAAAATGATTATACCATTATCGCAGCACCCAATGGCAAAGTATATTTTAACTCATCAGGAAATGCTGCTATGGCAAGCGGAGGTATGGGCGATGTACTTACCGGCGTAATAGCTGCTTTGCTTGGGCAAAAGCATCCGCCGGATCAAGCCTGCATCATTGGTGCCTATATTCACGGTAAGGCCGGCGATGAACTTGCATTGCCAAACCGGATGCATGTAGTTTTGCCCGGTAAGCTCATTGCGCAATTGCCCGTTACCATGGCAAAGTTAAGGGCATAAAAAAACGGCTGCAAGTATCATACAGCCGTTTTAATTAACTATTAACTGATCTTATAAAGAACTAAATACTCAAATCTGGGGGTTAGGGTTATCAGGTTCACTGTTTCTCGTTTATGTCCTAACTAATCATAAGACGTTTACACGTTCCTATTAGTTACAAAAAAACTAATAATTGGTTTTGGTTTTCGTTAAAAAAATGTTAAATTATTAACCCAGTGTAGTTTAGGTTTACACAAAATACAAGTAATTAACGTATAAAAATCGAAAAGCTTACATCATTTCGGAATAAATCCGAAAAAATGTAAGCTTTTAATCATTATTAAGCCCTGGGAGATCGTTTTCGCTTTAATATTTACCCATTACCACCATTTGTGATAGTGTTGGACTTTCACTACCGCCTCTTGGCTCAAGCGTTACCGCGAAGGCATCTGCCGAGGCTATCGCTTTCATGTTTTTGAATCCGCTTGAATCTGCTGTGGCGTCAAATACACCCAAATCAACAGGTTTGCCGGCCACCAGTGCCCAAAGCTGGTATTGATGCGCTTGGTCATTTGCAGGCAATTTAAGGCCTTCCATGTCAATCACCACTTTTTGTTTGGATGGGCTAAAGGCTACGGTCATCACCGACTCAGACGATTTTTCTGTCCCTTTCAGACGGATCAGTTTAAATGACGTATCCCTTAAAAGGTTCAGCTCGCTATCCTTGGCGCTAACCGTGGTGCTAAAATGCTGGTTTTGCAACTGCATGGCATTTAGCCGGGTATTGGTATCATTAAGGCGGTTGTAAAGGTTATACAAAGCCGCTGCGCTTGCTAACAATAAAACAAGGCATGCGGCAAATGCGTATTTATAAAAATTAATTTCTTTTTCTTTATAGGGCCGTGTAACCACAACGCTTTCCCGTTCTGTATGGGTTTGTGTAGGAAAGTCATTATCGTCGCCAAAATTAGTTAGTAAACTTCCCAATACGCGGCTACGTAAATATTCAGATGGTTCAATCGCGTTTTCTCCGGCATACAATTCCATTGAGCGTTCAATTTCGGCAAGCTCTGCCTTAATAGCAGGGTGCTTTGAAGCCAGTTCTTCAACCTGTAGCTTTTCGGCAGGGGTAACATCCCCTAATACGTAAAGCTCCAGTATCCCTGTTTCAATATATGCTTTTAAATCTTCCACTTCAATTAAAATGTTTTCTGAGTTCCTGGATAGCCATTCTTAACCGGGTTTTAATGGTACCCAACGGAATGCCCAATTCTTCGGCAGCTTCCACATGGGTATAGCCTTTAAAATAAACCAGCTCGATGATCAGTCTTTGCTCAGGTTTTAGTGTTTGCACTAAATTTTTAACCCCCATTAACTCAGGTTTGTAAACCGTGTTTCGTTGCTCGTCAATGAAAGTTACGTTATTTTCAATATCCTGGTTTTTATTCTGATTCTTAAAATCTTTCGATCTGGTCTTATCAATTGCAAGGTTGCGCGCGATATTAACCATCCAGGTAAATAAACGGCCTTTTTCCGTACTGTAGCTTGAAAAGGAATGCCAGATTTTTACAAAAGTTTCCTGTAAAACATCTTCGGCTATAGCGGTGTCATTTATAATGCGTGATATAACCCCGAATAACGAGGCCGAATACATATCATATAAAGCTTCGACGGCAATTTTTTCCCGGTGCCGTAATGACAACACCAGTTCTTCTTCTGACATCGATATTTTTCGTTTCTTACTCAACCCGATGAAGATATAAAGGAATTATCACATTTCAAACAAGTGTTTTTCTGCATGGTAAGATGAGCGTACCAGCGGCCCACTTTCAACATACCTGAACCCTTTTGAAGACCCAATTCCTTATAACGTGCAAACTGATCGGGATGGATCCAGTCAATCACCGGATGATGGTTACGTGTAGGCTGTAAATACTGCCCCAGTGTAAGTATATGAACACCTGCAGCCAGCAAATCATCCATTGCTTCTAAAACGTCCTCCTCGGTTTCGCCCAAGCCAAGCATAATGCCTGATTTTGTACGCAAACCCGCTTCCGAAATATGTTTCAGGGCTTCAAGACTGCGGTCATATTTTGCCTGGATCCGTACTTCTTTGGTAAGACGCCTTACAGTTTCCAGGTTGTGTGATACAACTTCGGGCCTGGTTTCCAAAACGCGGGCAAGGTTATCCCAGTTGCCTTTAAAATCGGGCAGCAGGGTTTCTAATGTAGTATCGGGGCTTTCACGGCGAATGGCATTGATGGTTTCGGCCCAGATAATGGAACCGCCGTCTTTCAAATCATCACGATCGACAGAGGTAATAACGCAATGTTTTACCTGCATTAGTTTTACAGAAGTTGCTACGCGGTTGGGCTCATCAACATCAACAGCTAAAGGCCTGCCGGTTGCAACTGCACAAAATGAACACGAACGGGTGCAAATATTACCAAGGATCATGAAAGTGGCCGTGCCGGCACCCCAGCACTCGCCCATATTAGGGCAGTTACCGCTTTCGCATATGGTATGCAGTTTATGGGTATCAACAAGGCTGCGTACGTGAGCATATTCTTTTCCTGTAGGAAGCTTAACCCTAAGCCAATCAGGCTTACGTACAGGTTGGCTAACAGCAGGAACTACCGGCAATTCAATCATGGTACAAATGTAGTTAAAAACTGATTATAGTTGTTAGTCCATGGACGATGGTCCATAGCCTATAGAAGATATGATATATTCTTGATAAAAAAGATGAATATCTATACGCCAGGATGAAATCATCGACCATGGTCTATGGACTATCGTCATCAAATCTAATTCAGCACCTCTAAAGTTTCATCAACGGAGATGCCGCTGTGAGATTGGTCAAGAATGCATTCGCCATTTTTAATGAGTAACAGTTGGGGCGATTCGTGGTGTACCTCGAACAATTGCGCTACCTGGTTTGACAGGTCACGGTATTTGATCAGGTCTAGAAAGTAAAGGGGCATATTTTCGGGAAGATTATCCCAGTCAAGCTCAAAACGCCTTTTGGCCATCATGCTGATGGAGCAGCGCGTGCTATGTTTAAATATAAGGCTATATCCTTCTTGTTGTTTGATCGCCATTAGCTGATCGGCCGTCTCCAACGAAATCCAGTTCATATTATTAATAGTTAAAATGCTATAACGTAATTATAACACAAAAACTGTGTAGTGTGTTTAAACAGGTTTAAAAATGACAATTAACTGTTAACGGCCTGTTTTAGGATATGAACCATAAGCCGGGCATAATTTATTTGAGCAGGATGATGCTGTTGCAACTGCCGCGGCTATAAGTGCTATGTAAACTAATTTTTTCATGTTGAGCTAAAATTAATTGCTTTAACGGGTTTTAACTGTTTAATGTTTCAGCAAGGGCTGCCATTTTAATGGCTGTGATAGCTGCTTCGTCGCCTTTATTACCATGCTTACCGCCGGCCCTGTCAATAGCCTGTTGCTGATTATCAGTAGTTAATACACCAAATATAACAGGTTTTGAGTACTTTATGGCAACATTACTTACTCCGTTTGCTACCGCGTCGCAAATAAAATCAAAATGCCTTGTTTCGCCCTGTATTACACATCCCAGGCAAATTGCCGCGTCAAGGTTGCCTTTTTTTAATAACAGATCTGCTCCCGATGTAAGCTCAAAGCTGCCCGGTACCTGGTATGAAAAAATGTTTTCGGCCAGTGCGCCATTGCTTATCAGGCTTTGGTATGCACCCTGGTAAAGCGCATTGGTAATTTCGGCATTCCACTCGGCTACAACTATACCGAAGCGGTACGGTGCTGCTGATGGTATTTCGGTATTTGAAAAATCGGAAAGGTTTTTAAGATGGGTCGCCATTTGATTTCGGATGTTTTTATTTCGAATTTCGGAGGTTCGATTTCGGATTTTGTTAAGTGTTGTGATCAGCGATCAAAATCTGCCTATAAAAAAATCGATTCCGAATTTAAAGGTATTTAAAACCAGATAAATCCGAAATCGAAATCCTCAAATCCGAAATTAAAATTATTGTTTCGCTTCGGCGCGGGCTATATACTCGTCGATATTTTGAGCTTCAGCGCTTTCAGGATATTCAGTTTTTATTCTTTTATAAGCTTCAGCAGCTTCTTTACTGTTTTTTTGAGCTTCATAAGTTAAACCTAACTTTTTAAGATAAAGCGGCGATAAAAATTTATTCTTTGCTTTATCAGCAGCTTTGCTGAAGTAAGTTTCTGCTTTTTCGTAATCTTTCAGTTCAACATATGCGTCGCCTGTGCTACCAAAAGCTTCGGCTGCTACCATGTTGTCGTCACCGCGGTAATTGGTTAGGTTATCAATAGCTTTACGGTAGTCACCTTTATTTAAATAAGCAGTGCCCAGGTAAAAATAAGCAAGGTTAGCAGCTTTGGTATTGCTGTAATCGCTGATGATCTTTTCAAAACCAGGGAAGCCGGCATCGCCTTTAATGGCTTTGTCCCAGTTTTTTTGCTGCCAAAAATCCTGCGCTTTGTACATTTGGTTAGCGGCAGTAACTTCACGTGGACCTAAGTATAATTTAATGTAAATGAAATAGATAGCAATAAGGGCAATAATGGCCCCTACAATAAATAGTAAGCTTTTCTGGTTCTCGCGTACAAATTTGCCACTCTGACCAAAATTGTTTTCTGGTGCTGCAACTTTGGTGTTCGCCTGGGTTTTTGACATTGTTGTTCTAAAATTAAGTTTGCAAAAATACGGTTTTCAAATTTACTGGCAATACCTTTTGTATTAAATCTTTAACGAGGGGTAGTTCATAGTTGATAGTTTATGGTTCATGGTCTTGGGTTTGTAGTTTTCAGGATTTAGGGAAGAGCAATTTTGTTTATAAATGACTATGGCCTATCAACCATGAACCATCAACCACTCACCAAAAAACATTAACTTTGCCATCTCATGCACCTGCAACAGCTGTCAGTTATTAACTTTAAAAATTACGATGAGGCCGAACTGGTTTTCAGCGAGGGGGTTAACGCTTTTACAGGTAATAATGGCGCCGGCAAAACCAATTTGCTTGATGCTATTCATTACCTGTCCTTATGCAAAAGCTATTTTAACCCGATAGACAGCCAGCAGATTAAGCAGGGTGCCGATTTTTTTATCATCACCGGCGTCTTTAATAAAAACAATCAGCCCGAAGCTGTTGCCTGCTCTGTAAAGCGCAATCAAAAGAAACAGTTTAAGCGCAATAAAAAAGATTACCAGCGCCTGGCCGATCATATCGGATTGTTACCGCTTGTAATGATATCACCAAATGATACCAGTATCATAACCGAAGGGAGCGAAGAACGCCGCAAGTTTATTGATAATGTGATATCGCAAACAGATAACCATTATTTAGATGAGTTGATCACCTATAATAAAATCCTTACCAATCGTAACGCGCTTTTAAAACAGGTAGCGGATACAGGGCGATATGATGCCGGCTTATTTGAAGTGATTGATGAGCAATTGAACGCTTCGGGCAATCGTATTTTTGAAAGGCGCCGGGCCTTTATGGAGGGTTTTGTTACTATATTTAATAAGCATTACAGTTTTTTGAGCGATAATGTCGAGCATGTTGACCTCGTGTATGAATCGCAACTGCTTGCCGATGATTTCGATAGTTTATTAAAAAAGAGTTTTGACCGTGACAGGGCGTTGGAGCGTACCACAGCGGGTATTCATAAAGATGATCTGCAATTCAATATCCATGGTATGGCCATGAAAAAGTTTGGATCGCAGGGGCAACAAAAGTCATTTTTAATTGCACTCAAGCTTGCACAATATACTTTTTTATATCAGCAAAAAGGATTTAAACCCTTGCTTTTGCTTGATGATATTTTTGACAAGCTTGATGACGGCCGGATTACCAAATTAATGCAGATGGTATCGAACAATGATTTTGGCCAGGTTTTTATAACCGATACCGGGGTTGAGCGGGTTGAAACCGTTTTTAATAAAATAGGGATACCTGTTAAACTATTTAAAGTAAAAGGAGGAGCGATTGATGCGTAAAACCAACGACAAAACACTGAAAGAAGCTATTGAGCAAATGCTTAATGTATATAAGATTAAGCGGCGTTTTGACAGAAACCGGTGTTATTACTGCCTGGCCCGACCTGGTAGGCAAATCAGTAGCCAATCGCACCAAAGAGTTATTTGTGCGCGATAAGAAATTATTTCTGCGGATAGAATCATCAGTAATAAAAAATGAATTGATGCTGATGCGCAGCCAGATAATTGAAAAGATTAATAACGAAGCTAAAAGTGTGCTTGTTGAGGAAATTATCTTCCTCTAAGCATACGTAAGCTGTTATGCTTTAATTTGATATCATCCGTAAGCTTTGAATAAGCAAGAATGAACAGGCCGGGAATGGTAAGCGCAAGCTGGGCTTCGGGGTGTGTTCTGTAAAGCATTAGCGATCCAATAACCAACATCACCAGTATAAGTACGTAAAAGATGTATTTGAATAATGGTTTCATGTTTTGTGATATTATTGGTTGATTAAATTATGTAATATTGTTTAGGTGGATAATGTAAAGTTACAAAAAACGTAACCATAATTACAAAAAAAACGTAAAAAATTCGGGTGTAACTTTTGGTTTATATAATTACACCCGAAATAGGTTACTTAAAACCTTTCAAAAGCCGAGAAAAAGAAGTTTCCTTCAATGTCGGCATTCTCGTCAGAGTCTGAGCCATGAACGGCATTTTCACCAATTGATCTTGCATACAGGTTACGGATGGTACCTTCGGCGGCATCGGCCGGGTTAGTGGCCCCGATCAGTTTACGGAATTCGGCAATAGCGTTGTCTTTTTCAAGAATAGCTGCTACAATAGGGCCCGATGACATAAACTCAACTAATCCGTTATAAAAAGGGCGTTCTTTGTGCACTTCATAAAACTGGCCCGCTTTTTCGGCAGATAATTTAGTGTATTTAAGCGCCACAATTTTAAAGCCGTTTTTGGTTATAATGTCTAAAATAGCACCGATATGCCCGTCTGCAACGGCATCAGGCTTTATCATGGTAAATGTTCTGTTGTTTTTCATTGAAATAATTGTTTCTTTTTTGGGTTATTAATAGATTAAATGCCTTTGTTACGTTGGTTTTAAAACATAAGCTTACTGATGCTTATGATAACATTTAAAATTTGCGGCAAAAATAGGCTTTTGTAACTGTAAGATAAAGCTTTTTGAATTAAATTAGATGGTTTGTATTTCATTTATTTATTTAGCTTTGCAACTCTTTTTTAAGAATTGATGTTAGATTTAGCTTCGCTTACTGACCTTTTAACGAAACCTCAAAAAATAGTGATCACTACCCATCATAAACCCGATGGTGATGCTATGGGGTCGTCATTAGGCTTATATAATTATTTGATACAGCAGGGCCATCATGCCAGGGTTATTGCCCCTACAGATTATCCTGACTTTTTAAGCTGGCTGCCGGGTAACGAGAATGTTATTATTTATACCGAGCACCGCGAAGAAGCTGCCGCCCTGATAGCAGATGCGAAACTTATATTTTGCCTCGACTTTAATGCGCTGAGCCGTATCAATGATATGGGCGAGCTGGTTGGCGAGAGTAATGCCTATAAGATCATGATCGATCATCACCTGGAGCCTGCCGATTTTGACGATTACAGGCACTGGGATATCAATGCCTGTGCTACCGCGCAGTTAGTGTATGATTTTATAGTAAACCAGCTTCACCACAAAGAACTTGTAAATAAAAATGTGGCAACCTGTCTTTATACAGGCATCATGACCGATTCGGCTTCATTCAGGCTTCCCAACACTACATCCGGAGTTCACCGCATAGTTGCCGATTTGATAGATGCCGGTGCGGTTAACTGGCGCATTCATGAGCTGGTGTATAATAGCGCATCTGAAAACAGGCTGCGCTTTTTAGGTCATTGCCTGGCTAATTGCCTGGAGGTATTGCCTGAGTTTAATACAGCTATAATTGCAGTTAACAAACATGACCTGGAACGCTTTGATGTTGAAACAGGCGACACGGAAGGTGTGGTAAATTATGCATTATCGATGGCAAGCATCCGTTTGGCTGCTTTCATAGTTGAACGAAGCGACAGGGTGAAACTTTCATTACGCTCAAAAGGCGAGTTCCCGGCCAACGAGATTTGCAAAAAATACTTCAATGGCGGCGGTCACCGCAATGCAGCCGGCGGCCATTCCGAGGGTAGCCTTGAACAGGTTATACAACAATTTAAACAAATTTTACCCGAATATAAAAAACTATTAATACAGTAAAAAAGTAATGATGAAAAGAAAACTGATGTTTCTGTCACTTGCGGCTATTGGATTTGCAAGTTGTAACGGTGGGTTTAAGCAGGGCGAAGGCGGCTTGCTTTATAATATCCACACCTCAAAAGGCAATCCTAAAGTTAAGGAAGGTGACTTTTTGACACTGAACATGATCCTCAAAACCGATAAGGATTCAATTATCAATAATTCTTATGATAACGGCCAGCCTATACCAACGCTGATGCCTAAACCTCAAACCAAAGGTGATATTGTTTCTGGCTTAGCATTATTGGGCGAAGGTGATAGCGCCACATTTAAAATAGCTGCCGATTCGGTATTTAAAGGCGGTCAGCAACGCCCGCCGGGCTTCAAAGGTAAATACCTGGTTTATACTATTAAAATTGAAAAGGTAGTTGCTAAAGGCGCACTTACCGAGCAAGTTTTCCGTGATCGCGTTACCCAATACATGAAAGGTCAAACCGACGCCCTTAAAGGTAAAGAGCCTGCTAAGATCCAGGGTTACCTGGATGCACATAAAGACCTGAAATTTGTAAAAACTGCATCAGGCTTAAATTATGCAGTTACTACACCTGGCAGTGGTGCTAACGTAGCAGTAGGTGATACAGCTGTAATTAATTATACTTTAAGGCTTGTTACTGGCAAAGTTTTGGAAACAAGTGTTAAAGCTGTAGCTGTAAAAGAAAAGATGCAGATCAACCCGATGAACCCTTATCAGCCAATCCGTATTCCGGTGGGTGAAGGTAAGGTGATCAAAGGCTGGGACGAAGCTTTTCAATTATTTAATAAAGGGACTAAAGCGATGTTGGTTATTCCATCATCATTAGGTTATGGCGATCAGGGAAGTCAGCAAATGCAACCTTATACGCCGCTTGTGTTTGAAGTTGAGCTGGTAAATATTGTCCACCCAAATCCAAATGCACCAAAACCGGTTATGCCGCAAATGCAAATGCCAACTCCGACAACGAAATAATTATTATGTTTTACAAGGCCTTTCCTGCTCAAAGCAGGAAAGGCTTTTTTATTTATAACTTATGAAAAAACATATTTTTTCTTTTTTATTGCCGGCGCTTTCTGCGCTTGCTTTAAACGCAGGTGCGCAAACGGCTGGTTTGCAGAAAACCGCTAAAGGCGCGCTTTACCAAATCTATACTGCTAACCCGGGCAACAAAGCTAAGATCAACGATGTGCTTACTTTTAACTTTATCCAGAAAACCGATAAAGATTCAGTACTGTTCAGTAGTTATAAGGCAGGACATCCCGTACAAGCCCAGGTGCAGGCCTCGCAAAATGTAGGCGACTTGATGGAAATATTCCCGCTGCTTGCAGCAAAAGACAGTGCCTTGGTTAAAATTCCAACTGATTCGGTATTTGTTGGTCATGAAGAAGCCCGTCCGCCATTTTTACCTAAAGGCAGCTTTCTTACTTTTATTTTAAAGATAGAGAAGGTTCAATCGTTAAATGATGCCATTGCCGAAAGGAATGCGGGCCTTGAAAAACTAAAACAAGCTGAAACAGCCGACAGAGAAAGCTATATTACGGCACATGGTCTTAAACCTGTTACTACAGCATCAGGCTTAAAATACGTGATAACCAGCCCAACAACCAAAAGAAAGCCGCTTAACGGCGATACAGTGCTGGTAAATTATACCGGAAAGTTGCTTAACGGGAAACTGTTTGATACCAGTATTGAAGCTAACGCCAAAGCGGCAGGCATACAACAGCCTGGCCGTCCGTATGAGCCTATAAGCGTTGTTTTGGGCGAGCATAGGGTAATATCAGGTTGGGATGAAGGTTTGCTTTTATTAAATGAAGGTTCAAAAGCAACATTTATCATCCCTTCAAACCTTGCCTACGGCGAACGTCCTTACGGATCGGAAATCCCCGGATACAGCACATTGGTGTTCGATATCGAACTGGTAAAAGTAAAACCAGGCAAACATGTCGCGGTTACCCCGAAACCGGCTGCTGGTAAAGCTCCACTAAAAAAAGCCGGCACAAAGAAACCGGCCGCTAAAAAGAACTGATAGTAGAAACCTCCCGCCAAATGCGGGAGGTTTTTTGTTGGTAGTCGTCAGGTAATTAATTGAAAGTATCGATACTTTACCGCTATAAATTCGTTATTAAGTATTCAAGGTTTATTTTTGCAGCATGGTTTTAACCGACACGCACACCCATCAATACTACGAAACCATTCCTGAAAAACGCGCGGCGTTAATGCAGCGTTGTATCGATAATAACATTACCCGTTTGTTTTTACCCAATGTTGATGCGGCTTCCGTTCCGCTGGTTTATGGTTTGGCGAATGAGTATCCTCAATATTGCTACCCGATGCTGGGCTTACACCCCTGTGATGTAAAGGAGAATTGGGAAGAAGAACTTTCGGCCATCATGAATGCCCATCAGCAAAACAAGATCTATGCCATAGGCGAGATAGGTATTGACCTGTATTGGGATAAAACGCATTTAAAGGAACAGGCAGATGCGTTTGTGAAACAGATCAACTGGGCCAAAAGCCTTGATCTGGCTATTGTGATCCACTGTCGCGATGCATTTGATGAGGTATATGAGGTGCTGAAGCAGGAAGCGGATGAAAAGTTACGGGGTATTTTTCATTGTTTTGGAGGTACTGTTGAGCAAGCCCAAAAAGTGATCGACCTTAATTTTTACCTGGGCATAGGTGGGGTAGTTACCTACAAAAACTCTGGGCTTGATAAAGTAATACCGGAAATTGACCTTAAACATATCGTTTTAGAAACAGATTCTCCGTACCTTACGCCTGTTCCGTTCAGGGGTAAACCTAACGAAAGCTCGTACCTGGTATATATAGCCCAAAAGGTGGCGGAGCTTCACCAAACAAGCATTGAAAAAGTGGCAGAGGTCACTACCGAAAATTCCAGGCTTGTATTCGGAATTTAAAATTGTTTAATATTTATATACAGCATAAACTTAATTAATGAGCCAAATTTTGATCATCTATACCGGAGGGACAATAGGTATGATGAGTGATCCGGTTACAAAGGTGCTCAAGCCTATCAACTTTGAGCAAATAATGGATAACGTGCCCGAGCTTGAAAAGCTTAACTGCCGTATCAAAGTACATTCGTTTGATGAGATCATTGATTCATCAAACATGAACCCTGAAATCTGGAGCGAGCTGGCCGGTTTGATCCAGTCAAACTATCATGATAATGATGGTTTTGTGATTTTGCACGGCTCGGATACGATGGCATATACCGCATCTGCATTAAGTTTTATGTTAGAAAACTTAGGCAAGCCCATTATTTTCACAGGCTCGCAATTGCCGATAAGCGCCATCCGTACTGATGCAAAGGAAAACCTGATGACGGCTATTGAAATAGCTAAAGCTAAAAAGAATGACCGCGCCCGCGTGCCCGAGGTTTGTATCTATTTTGATTATAAACTGTTCCGTGGTAACAGGGCTTTTAAATATAATTCATCAAAGTTTGAAGCCTTCCGCTCGCCAAACTATCCTATATTGGCCGAATCGGGCGTTCATTTACGCTTTAGCGCGAACGATATCAGACTGCCAGAAGACGAAAGCTCGTTAATTGTACACAACAACCTGGTGAATGATGTTGGCGTATTGAAGTTATACCCGGGCATAAGCCCTAAAGTGGTTGAGAACATTTTAAGCGCCGACGTGCGGGGTATAGTAATGGAAACCTTCGGGGCCGGTAATACCACAACCGACAGTTGGTTTATCGATTTGCTTAAAAACGCTATCGACAGCGGTAAGGTGATCCTTGATATTTCGCAATGTAAGGTAGGTACGGTTGAACTCGGCCGTTACGAAACCAGCAAACACCTCAAAGATATCGGTGTAGCCAACGGCTATGACATGACCTTTGAATCAGCTGTTACCAAAATGATGTACCTGCTGGGCCAAAGCGATGATCCCTTGCAGGTAAAAGAATGGCTGGAAACGGATTTGAGAGGCGAGATTACGGTATCGTAAATTCATCGATTACTGTTGTATTGAATATGAAAATTTGACAGATTTTTAACGCGAGGCTTTCGAAGACTTACGAAGTTTCAAAAACTTCGTAAGTCTGGATTGGTTAATAAGCGGAGATGTTCATGTAAGATTTAAAATATCCTTCTATTAATAAGCTTCATAAAACTATCTTTAAATTTTTCGCTTACGGGTATGTGTTTATCGGCGATATAAATATGGTTGTCCTGAATTTTTACCAGTTGTTTGGTATTTACAATATAGGAGTTGTGCACCCGCACAAAGGGGGCCGAAAGCTGCTCTTCAATATCCTTGAGCCTGCGGTAAATTAATAACTGTTCCTGACTGGTAACAAGCCGTACATATTCCTTTTCGCCTTCAAAGTATAAAATCTCGTCCAGTAGGATCCTGCGTAATACCTTGCCCGATTTTATAAAGAAATAGCCCTCATCATTAACCGGGGTTTGTTGCATCATAGGTTCGGACTTGCCAAAATACCCTTCAATTTTTTGCATGGCTGCCAGGAAACGTTTCAGTGTGATTGGTTTCAGCAGATAATCAATAGTTTGATAGGTATAGCTTTCGGCAGCATACTCCGAATAAGCAGTGGTAAACACAATTTTGGTTTGCGGTGGAAGCAAGCCTGCCAACTCCATACCCGTTAATTGCGGCATGTTGATATCCAGGAAAATAAAATCAACCTTATTGGTTTTTAAAAAGGCCAGTGCCTCAAGCGCGTTATAACATTTGGCTTTAAGCTGCCACTGCGTACTTTGCTGCACCAGGATCTCCAGCAGGTTAACCGCGTTAGGTTCGTCATCAATTATGATACAGCTTAAATTCATGCTATCGGGATCTTTAAAAACGCGGCAAAGGTGTTGTTACTTTTATCAATTTTCAGGTCAAAATTTGAACCGTACAGCATGGTTAGCCTTTTGGTTAAGTTGACAATGCCGAAACCGGCAGCGCGTTTGCTTGCTACTTCGGCATGGATAGCATTGTTGGTTTTAAAAAAGATAATCACCCTGCTGAACCAAAGATATACCAATAAGGTTTTGTTCGCTCGATTTGTCGATGCCGTGCTTAAAAATATTCTCTACAAAGGTCATGAGCAGCATAGGCGGGATGCGGAGATCTGAATTGAAGTTTTTTTCAAAAAAAACAACCATCTCATGCCTGATCCTGATTTTTTCTAATGCGATGTAGTTTTCAATGAACTGTACTTCGGTACCGATGGCTACATCATCCTTGGGGCTTTCATCAACAAAATAGCGCATAATGTCCGAAAGCCGCTCAATTAATGCTGCGGTACGGGGGCCTCACGGTAAGCTTCGTAATAAATATTATTAAGTGTATTGAACAAAAAGTGCGGTTGCACTTGTGATTTAAGCAGGTTCAGTTCGGCCTGGCTTTTTTGAATCATAATCTCTTCCGTTTGCTGCTTTAGCTTAAAATAAGCTATTGCTATACGAAAGATCAGGCTCATAATGAAAATGAGCACTCCGCCCGAAACATAATTAATGATGGCTTTTTGACTGATATGCTCTGGTGTTTTTGCAAAAAAGGTATTATAAATAAGCAGGGTTGAATAACCCCGGAGCACACCCGTTGCCACTAAAAAAATGATGACAAGTAATACATACCAAACATATTTTTCCTTTTGGTAAAATACAGGATACAGGAAGAGGATGTTACCATATATGATAGCCGCGTAAAACGTAGTGTTAACAATGGTATAAACAGCCGATTGGCCTGCTCCATCCATCGGCAGATAAGAAAAAATAGCAACAGCGACACCGCTAACCATATCAAGAGCTGGAGTTGTGTAATGGAAGGGCGGGTCTTAAATAGTTGCATTTTTAAAATTACTAAGCTTTTTGTTTGTGGATGCCGGTTTTAAATAATTGCCGGCATTTATTCAATAAATGGCACTAAATGTTCAATAAGTTGGTCTGCAGGTATATTATTGAATAAATACAGTAGTAGGCTAAAAAGAACGCGGCAGTGGTTTAACCGGTTTGATAGGATGGTTAATAAAAGGCAGTTTTGAATTGTTAACAGAAATGTATCCTTATCAAACCATCAAATTATTATGAAAACCGAACAATTAGCCGAAAAAATAGTAGCTGTAAGCCTTAGCTTGTTGCTGCTGCTATCGCATACGCCTAAAGTATTTGCTCAAACTGATACCATCCGTGTAAAGGACAAACGCCTGATTACATCGGCGCTTAAACCCGGGCTAAAGCAATACCTTGTGTATTTTCAAAATACAAAGGACAACCGAAGCCTGAAATTTTGGCTTTGGCTGCGCGATATAAACCTCGAAACCCGTAACGGTGAAAAGGTATTTACTATCACCCAGCACTGGTATGGCAGCGATAGCTTATCATACCGTTCCATTTATTCCGTTAATAAAGTACCTGATTTCGCGCCGATTTATCATTCAGAAACCATCGGCAAAAAAACAAAAGCCTTTAACTGGGCTGCCGATAAAGTGATAAGTGCCGACACCGTTGCCAATAATGAGGCTAAGAATTTTAAGCTTGATTTTACCTTCGCCAACTTTAATTGGAATTTAGACATTGAAACCTTCGAGATGTTACCGCTTGCCGAAGGCAAAAGTTTTGCTATCCCCTTTTATGAGGCCGGGATCCCTGCACCGCTTTATGTTTTATACAAAGTAACCGGCAGCGAGTTAATTACTACATTGGATGGTAACAAAGTTGATTGCTGGAAGCTATATAACGAAAGCGATTACAATGGCCGCCATTTTACCGAAACCTACTGGATCAGTAAAAAGAATCATGAGTTTTTAAAAGAGGAGGATTCTTTTGGAGGGGGTTATCGCTACAAAATAAAAATGATGGGTGCCGCGACTAACCTGCTGCCGAGGTTTGCGAAGTAAAATAAATTAAAAGAATATACCAATCCTCTTGAAAAACAGCCGGGGCTATGATACTAAAATCATAGCCCCGGCCTTTGGTATAAGCAGTTAATAGTTTACTGATTCAACCCAAATGCTTCCCATCCCGATGCGGTAGCCCGGTTACAGGTCATGGCTTGCGTACCGTTTTCACTGGAAATGAATTTGCCGTTGTTGCCGCGCAACGTTATTTTTCCGTCGGTGGTAACTATCCAGTCAAATGTTTCCCAGTCGCTTGGCGTGGTGCGGTTACAGGTGATGGCTTGTGTGCCGTTTTCGGACGAAACATATTTACCCATGCTGCGCAGGTAGATTTTGCCGTTGCCTGCGTCAAGAACGGTGAAATGTTCCCAGTCGCCGGCGACGGTGCGGGTGCAGGTCATAGCCTGCGTGCCGTTTTCGCCGCTTACATATTTACCATTAAAGCCTTTAAGCGATATTACAGTGCCTATTGGAGGAGCTGGCGGAGGATTGGTAGTTCCGCCGGTAATAATAGTGTTCATGGCCGAAAGCAGGGAGTTGGCACCTGAAGCGTCGCCGCCCAAATCCCAGATCATCATGCCGCCTGCCTGGTTAAGTGCCAGGGTGGTTTTGCTTTTAATAGTTGGGATACCGTTATAGCCAAAAGTTTGAAAGGTATCCGAGTTAGGGCTACCGCCTATCGCTAAAACATCAACATAGTTCATGGTCGAATAATCGTACCGGTTATCCCTGGCATAAAACGGAATCCCCAGAATAGTTTTGGCTGCAGGTAAACCACGGTTTGCCCAATAGCTTAAACAATCAACAGCCGATTGGTAGGTAGAGTGCTGGAAGTTGTTGTCGTCATAATCCATGATGTTGATCCAATCAAGGATAGAGAACATATTGTTGGTAACGTAAGTAGCCCCAACCGAGATGGAGGCGATGGTACATAACCTGCCGCTGTTATGCATGGCAGTTGATAGTTCCTGCAGTAATAAATAAAAGTTATTGGTTTCGGTACCTGCCGATGGGAACTCCCAGTCGATATCCACACCATCAACATTGTACTGGTTACAAAAGTTGACCATATTATTAACAAAAGTGGTACGGTAACCGGCATTGGCTACAATAGGATGGAAGGCATCGCCGCCACCACCGCCACCGACAGATATCATTACTTTAACATTATGGCTGTGTGCGTTTGATACCAGGCTGGTGAATTTTGAAAGGTTATCAAGCGGGTTCAGCCCCCGGTGTTGTTGGGGGTAAGAAAAGCATAATTAATATGGGTTAGTTTGCTGTATTGTACTGTATTCACATCGCCCTGCCAGCTGGGCAGGTAACCTATTACTTTAAAGGAGGTAATAGGTACGGCATTGTTAACAGTAACCGGCTTGCTGCTGTTATCGGTGTTTGAATCGCTGCCGGTTTTAAACTGGTTCATGTTATCCTTTTTACAGGATGATAGTGCTGCGATTGCGACCAGAAAAAGGCCAAGGAGGTAAGGGTTAAGTTTCGATCTCATAAGTTAAATTTGTTAAGTGGTTTTAGATGTATTATTTGGTTTATAAATAAGCCGGGCAATAAAACACAAACCTGTTAACCAAATTCATGATACTTATGAATATCATATACTAATACCAGGAAAGGCGCGTTAATAGGTGTAATAGATGTTTTTGTATTGGTAAAATTATATAAACATCTTATTATAAATACCTTATAATAACCTCAATACGATTCGATCACAAGCGTGGTAGTGCTTTTGTAGTGTGATGATATACGGAGAAAACCCGCCTTCCCGACAAAAAAATATTTTGATGATACGCTTAACTCACAGTTTATATATTATTATAGACGGGAAAAAGCGTTCAGTGGGGAAATCGCTTACCGATTTAAAACCAGATAAGCGGGTGCCTGATGGGTAAATTTCGGATAACTTCTTCAACCTGAGGGTTATGATCCAGTTTTTGCCAGGTTGTTAAACATGCTTTTTCATGGTAGGCATTAGCGCCAAATAGCAGGAAAGGCTGCGCAATAGGCCAGTTGTCCCAATACATTACGTCGGGTTTTAAAGTCCATTTACTTTTATCTGCCACGAAAGGATATAAATAACTTATTCCTTTTTTGATGGATTTGCCATCCGGTGTTTCAAAGTTCCATAAGTTATCCTGCGGGCTTGAAAGGATCTGGCACAGCATGGTCATGGCATCGAGGTTAAAAATAGAGTAGCCATAGGGTTTGGTACGTGCCATCTCTAAGGGGAAGCTGCCGTCGGTGCCCATTTGGCGGGGGAGCAATATCGTTTTGTATCGCACGCGAATCGAATCGAGTACTACTTCATTTTTACAAAGTTTGGCAAAGGAGGCTACCTGCATAGCCCAGCAGGTGGCGTGGTTGTTTTTAACATCCCTTTCCTGGATGCCGGGTTTACTGGTCATGAGCCAGTTGGTATAATCGGTAAACCATTTTTTAACAGCGGCTGTAGTTTCGGCGTCCATAACTTTTTCCATAACGATAATGCCTTGCGCAACTTCCATCAGGTGAATGGTGTCGATAATGCCATAATTACGGCCGGTGAACTGCCCTTTAACTGCCTGGGCGAACCAAAGACTTGGATTCATTAACGTTTCGGGATCAATAAACCAGGCTTTAAGGTGGATTACAGCCTGGTTAACATATTTTACATTTCCGGTTATTTTATAGGCCGATGCCAGGGCGCCGATGATCTTGCTAAAGCGGATCATGGCTTTGCGGTGTTCTACAAAGTTATCCGGGTTGGTCATGCCATCGCGGTTGATGTAAGGGCCATCGGGGTTTTTAGGATCCGGCCAGAAATAATCGGCTTCTGAAAAAAGTCGTGTTTACCGCCCGCACTTCTGGGTGAAGATGTCGCTGTAACTGTAACCGGCTGTTGCTGCATGGCCCAGGCGGCCTCGGTCATTATTTGCTTTTTAAGGATTTGTTCGGCAGTTTTTTCTACAGGTGATTTATCTGGTTTTGATTGTCCGGACGTAAAAGCAAATTGCGTTAAAGTTGTAACAGCAATTAAAATTGCGGTAAATATTTTTTTCATGGCGATGGTTTATAATGGCACCGACAAGATAACGATAGTGTATAACTGTTTTTGGTGTGTAGGGCATCGACGGAAGCATTTTTTCACGACAACGTTGAAGTAAAAAACGCTTAGCACGTTTATTCTTCATTAGGTTCTCCAGGCAAATGGCATAACTATTGATTAAATAATCTACATCAGTATGTAAAAAGCGTTATTCAGCCATAAAATTATGGTTAGGCACTATAAACATTATGCCAACGTTTTTTATGTTTACGCAAATCATTAGATATGAAAACTCTAAAAACACCTTTATTAGCTCTTGCAATAGCTGTTTTAGCTATCACTACCCAAGCCTGTAAAACCAAAAAAGCGGTTGTGCAAACACCGCCGCCGGCCCAGCCAACACAACAAGCTGCAACACCTCCGCCCGCACCAAAACCGGCGCCAACCCCTCCGCCGGCACCTGCTCCTGCACCGGAGAAACCGGATTATAATTTCAGCAATATCCAGTTTGAGTTTAATTCGGCGGTGTTAAAAACTGCTTCGTACCAAACTTTAGATCATATTGTTAAAGAACTGAAAAAAGACCCGTCGGCGAAATTTGTTTTAAATGGCAATGCTTCTGCCGAAGGTACTGCCGAGCATAACATGTCATTATCTGTAGATAGGGCAAACTCTGTAAAATTGTACCTGGTAAACAGCGGTGTTAATGGCGACAACCTTACTGTAAAAGGCTGGGGCGAAAGCAAACCGATAGCTGATAACACTACCGAAGATGGCCGTGTACTTAACCGTCGTGTTGAGGTTAAGCTGGCACAGTAAATAAAAACTTTTAATAAATGTAAAAGGCAGTTCACATTGGGCTGCCTTTTTTTGTTGCGCAAAATTATTCGGTGTCGTTAACTAATTAAAAAATGGAGAACAGGTTATGGAAAGTTCGCATAAAAGGCCTTATTGGTTTTAGTAATAATATTTAATAATTTTATGATTACTATAAACCTCCTAAAAGTATAAGCGCCATTTTTTACTTTAGCATATATACCTAAATCGTCTGCCTTATGTTAAAAAAACTGTTTCTGTATTATTTACTGGTTTCGCCGCTTTTGTGCCTGGCTCAAACTAAAATAACGGACCGGGTTAATAACATAAGCGGTAAGTATGAGCCTTCGATCGATCAGGTTGCAATTAAAGAGCCGGGGCTATCCAATGTCATAAATAAGCTTAAGGAGTATAAAGTTTCATATATCGCCGAAAAAGTTTATTTACATTTTGATAAACCCTATTACGCAGCCGGTGATACTGTTTACTTTAAAGCTTACATAACCGCAGGCGACAGGCACGAACTATCAGATATAAGCGGTGTATTGCACGTCGAACTGGTCAATGCAACAAACAGGGTTGATCGGTCAGTTAAACTACAGATAACGGATGGTGTGGCCTGGGGGATTTCGCCCTGCCAGATACTTTACCTAAGGGCAATTATCACATCCGTGCATATACTAAATGGATGCAAAATCGGGGCAGTAACAACTATTTTGACCGGGAAATTAAGATTGGGTCGATCAGTAATAAAATAGCTGAAAGCGCTACTAAAGGACCATTGCCTGTTGCCAGTAATAAAATAGATGTGCAGTTTTTTGCCGAAGGTGGCAATATAATAACCAGTATTCAGTCTAAAATAGCTTTCAAGGCTATTGGTACCGACGGAACAGGTGTTAATGTTAGCGGGATTATTACCGATGATGAAAATAATCAGATAGCCACATTTGCTTCGTCGCACCTGGGGATGGGTTGTTTTTACCTGAAAGCCCAACCGGGTAAAAGGTATAAAGCCGAATTTAATTATGCCGACGGAACAAAAAATACTGTCAATCTTCCAATACCTATAGAAAATGGAGTTAGCTTATCTGTTGATAATAGTGAAATTCCCCGTGCTATTGTTAAAATAAATGCTGCTGATGCTTTTTACAAGCAAAACAAAGGAAAGGATTTTACATTACTCATTTATTCCGGCGGCACAGCTTCAACAATCGCCTGTAGGTTAGATAGTCAGTCAATAACACGTAATATTTTAAAGCGGCGTTTAAAAACAGGAATAGCTACCATTACATTATTTTCTGCCGCTAATGAGCCCCTTTGCGAACGCCTGATCTTTGTGCAAAACTACGATCAGATGAGCCTGGCTGTTAATAGTCCCAAAACAGGTTATAAAAAAAGGGAACGGGTTGATATAAGTCTGAATGTAAAGAACAGGGCGGGCGACCCGTCAGTTGGCCATTTTTCGGTATCAGTTATAGATGAAAACAAAGTTCCGGTAGATGAAAATTCGGAGCATACCATATTAACCGATTTACTGTTAACCTCAGATTTAAAAGGAAATGTAGAACAGCCAAACTATTACTTTACCAATATAACTAAAGAGTCTGTGAAAAATCTCGACCTTGTAATGCTTATCAACGGATACCGGGGTTTTGAATGGAGGCCGGTATTGGATAATAATTATTCTGCGACAGCATTTCAGCCGGAAACGGCTTTGGAGATAAGGGGAACGGCCAAAATATCCGGAGGAAGCGCCATGCACGAAGGGACGGTTTCTTTAATATCTTCAAATCCAACAACCGTATTGAGTGAGCCAATTAACGAGAATGGTAGTTTTGTGTTTCGTAACCTTTTCTTTACAGATACCGAGAGGTTTATATTACAAGCTGTAACAGCTAATGGCGATAATTCAACGAAATTGACTTATAATGAAGATAATCAGCCGCTGATTGTTATATCACAGGTCCAGGATCACGCACCTGATAATGTTAATTTATCAATGACCAATTACCTTGAAAATAATAAGTTACGGCAAGAAGATTATCTGAAGTATAACAAAGTGAAGATGTTGAAAGAGGTAAAGGTCAAAGCTGTTAAAAGAAATGATTACCGCTCATCGGCATTAGGAGGGGCGGGGAGTGCCGATCAGGTTATACACCTTGGGCAGCTCCCTGTTACAGGTTCATTAACTCAAATGGTGGAGAGCAGGGTACATGGTGCACGAGCGTACGCAATGTTAAGAGGAGATTTTGATGGGTTAGTGATCTTAGATGGGGTGCCAATAGATAAAGCCATTTCAGGAACCTCTGTACCTGGTGGGAGCCGCCTCGATTTTATAAATGCATCAGATGTTGAAACCGTTGAATTATTTTATGGTTCGGACGCGGCAATTTACGGTGTGCGGGCAGGGCATGGGGTAATCGTAATAACTTCTAAAGCCAGAGGCGGCCTTACCGAAAATGAGATCACATCAACCGGGATATTGCCAATCTCTGTTCCCGGCTTTTATAAAGCCCGTATATTTTATTCGCCCAAATATGAAAATCTTGAACAAGCCGGTAACCGCCCCGACCTCCGAAGCACCATTTACTGGCAGCCCGAATTAATTACCGGCAATGACGGTAACGCTTCATTCAGTTATTTCAATGCCGATGGGCAGGGGAGGTATAGGGTTGTTATTGAAGGTATAGATGAAAATGGTAACCTTGGGCGGCAGGTATATAGGTACAACGTTCGATAGATCTATAGCAACTTTCAGTTTATCCTTAAACAATAGGTTTTGATGTACATCCCAAAAATGATACGATTTCACCAAGTATTGAGCCGTTTTGTGTAAAATGATTGCTTTAATTTGGAATGTGTAAAACTGTCCGTAGTGCTATATGTTCAGGCATAAAAGCCCCGGTCATTTTTTAACTTTCCTGCTTTATTGAAAACGTAAATTTAACCGAACTGGCGCAGGTATTTTGATCACCTATGAATAAATATAAACTATATGCCGGCTTATTTTGTGCCGGTGCAATAGCGCTTGTTTCAGTTGCGTGGCAAACTAAAGCTATGAAGCAACCTGAGCCGGCAAGGAAACGCCCGAATATTATCGTGATCATGGCCGATGATATGGGTTTTTCTGATCTGGGCTGTTATGGCGGTGAGGTGAATACCCCCAACATCAATTACCTTGCTCAAAATGGTATTCGCTACAGGCAATTCTATAACACATCGCGTTGCTGCCCAACAAGAGCATCTTTACTTACCGGTTTATACAATCAACAGGCAGGCATAGGCAAAATGACCGACGCCGAAGACGAACCCGGATATCTCGGTCATATAACAGACAACGCGGTAACCCTTGCCGAAGTTTTGAAATCCGCAGGTTACCATACCGCCATGTCGGGAAAGTGGCATGTGTCCAACACCAATGGGCAGCCTAACGCGCAGGACCAGATGGCCTGGTTAAATCATCATAAAGATTTTGGCGATTTTTCGCCCATTGGCCAGTACCCAACCAGCCGCGGGTTCGAGAAATTTTTTGGGACCATTTGGGGCGTGGTTGATTTTTATGATCCTTTTAGTTTGGTTAGCGGTACTAAGCCCATTAAAACCGTCCCCAAAAACTACTATCATACAGATGCTATTAACGATACTGCGGTAGCTTATATCAAAGGCTACGCTAAATCGTTAAAGCCGTTCTTTTTGTACGTTGCCGAAAATGCACCGCACTGGCCGCTGATGGCAAAGCCAGAGGATATTGCCAAATATAAAGACACCTACAAAGCGGGCTGGCAGGAAATCCGCGAAGCGAGATACAAAAAGATGCTGAAGCTTGGGCTTATTGATCCTGCGAAAACAAAGCTATCCGATCGCTGGAAAGGTGATCTGCAATGGGAAAACAATCCTGATAAAGAGTGGGATGCCATGGCCATGGCTGTTCATGCCGCCATGATCGACAGGATGGACCAGGGCATTGGCCGCATTGTTAAAACGCTGAAAGAAACGGGGCAGCTGGATAACACGCTTATCGTTTTCCTGTCGGATAATGGGGCAAGTGCTGAAAACTGCGCTGCTTATGGTCCGGGTTTTGATCGCCCTAATGAAACCCGCGACGGACGGAAAATTGTTTATGCCACAAAGAAAGAAGCTTTGCCAGGCCCGGAGACTACTTATTCGTCAATCGGGCCGCGTTGGGCAAACGTAGCCAACACGCCGTATGAATATTGGAAAGCCGAATCATATGAAGGAGGTATCCATACACCGATGATTGCCTTTTGGCCAAAGGGAATTATTGCTAATAGAGGTGGCTTTAATGACCATGTGGGCCATGTGATGGACTTCATGGGTACCTTTGTTGAGCTGGCTGGGGCCAAATATCCTAAAACATATAAGGGGCACAACATTCCACCGACTACAGGTATCAGCCTGGTGCCAGGTTTTAAAGGCAAACAAACTCCCGGTCATGAGGATTTGTTTAACGAGCACTTTGGCGCGAGGTATGCGCGTTCAGGAAACTGGAAGCTGGTATCGCTGAGTAATGATACTACCTGGCATTTGTACGATCTGTCGCAGGATAAAACCGAAACCACCGATCTGAAATCGAAATACCCGGAAAAAGTGCACCAATTGGATAGCCTTTGGCATATCTGGGCAAATACGCACCAGGTTTTTCCAAAGCCGGGAAATAAGAGTAAATAATAAAAAAACCAACAATAAATTAAAACCAAAAGTAAAACGTAGTTTATGAACCGCATTTTTAAAAAAACGTACTTGCTTGTTTCCGGACTGGCAGCATCGTTTGTTGCACAAACAGCGCTGGCACAAGATAAGATGCCGTCTTATCCGCTGATCACGCACAACACTTATTTCAGCATCTGGTCAAACACCGATAAGTTAAATGAATCAACCACCAAGCACTGGACCGGGAAAGATCAATCGTTACTGGGCCTCATTAAGGTTGATGGCAATTACTACCGTTTTATGGGCGCATCGGCCGTTAATTATAAAACCATTTTAGCAGCTACCGACGAAAAATCGTACAACAGTCAATACCTGGCCGAAACTGCCCCGGCAGAAGGCTGGGAAAAACCGGGCTTTAATGATCAGGGCTGGAAAAGCAGCGCTGCGCCATTTGGCGATGAACGTGCAGGCAAAGGCACTGAATGGAGAGGTAAAGACATTTGGGTTCGTCGTAAATTTAATATTGCCGAATTACCGAAAGGCCGTTTAATGTTGAAAATTTATCATGATGATGAAGCCGAAGTATACCTGAACGGCCAGCAGATTGCTGCCGAAGGTGGTGCTAACGGCGATTTTGAAACTGTTGCATTGCCTGCCAGTGCAAAATCGAATCTGAAAGCAGGCGAAAACGTTTTGGCTATCCATTGTAAAAACACCGGTGGCGGCTCGTTTATTGATGCCGGTCTTGCTGAAGAAGTGTTGAGCAAGGATGACGAAGCCGTTAAACTGGCTGAGCAAACCAGCGTTAAAGTTACAGCTACCCAAACCGTATATAACTTTAAAGCAGGGGAGGTAAACCTGAAACTTACGTTTACTTCGCCATTGGTTATGGGCGATTTGAAATTACTTACCACCCCGGTATCATACATCACTTACCAATTGAAATCAACCGATGGGAAAGCTCATGATGTTCAGATCTATCAGGGGGTATCAAGTAATCTGGCTGTAAATACACCATCACAGGAAGTTACTGCGTCAAAATACAGTCAGAACGGCCTTAAGCTGTTAAAAGCGGGCACCGTGGAACAACCCGTATTACAGAAAAAAGGTGATAACCTGCGTATTGACTGGGGCTATGTTTATGTTGCTTCGTCAACCGCCGGAGCTAAACAATACATCACTCCCGAAGGTGAGGCGGTATCATCATTCCTGGGCGCCCAAAAAGGTGAAACTACGGCTACTGGTAAACAATTCATGTTAAGCACGGTATTACCATTTGATAAAGTGACTGCTGCGCCGGTATCTAAATTTATTTCGGTTGGGTATGATGATATTTATGCTATTCAATACTTTAAAACCAATTTAAGGCCATGGTGGAGGAATGCTCCGGGTGCTACTATTGAAGGCGTACTGAGCGATGCTACCAAAGCTTATGCTAAAGTGATTGGCACTTGTGTAAAAACAGATGCTAAGATCTGGGCCGATGCGGTTAAAGCCGGTGGTGAAAAATATGCTAAGTTATGTGTAATGGCTTATCGTCAAAGTATTGCCGCGCACCAATTGGTTAAAAGCCCGGAGGGCGAATTGCTGTTCCTATCCAAAGAGAACTTTAGCAATGGCTCAATCAACACGGTTGACATTACTTACCCTTCGGCTCCAATGTACCTGCTATACAATCCTGATTTGTTGAAAGGTATGATGAACGGCATCTTCTATTTCAGCGAAAGCGGTAAATGGAATAAACCTTACTCATCGCACGATTTAGGTACTTATCCATTGGCCAACGGCCAAACTTATGGCGAGGACATGCCGGTTGAAGAAAGTGGTAACATGATTATCCTTAACGCTGCTTTAGCAAAAGTTGAAGGCAATGCCAACTATGCTAAAAAACACTGGAAAACATTAACTATTTGGACTGAGTATCTTGCTAAATCAGGTTTTGATCCGGGTAGCCAATTGTGTACTGATGATTTTGCCGGTCACCTGGCACACAATGCCAACTTATCAGTAAAAGCTATTGTAGCCATTGACGCCTACGGCGAATTAGCCGGTATGTTAGGTGATGCCGCAACCGCTAAAAAGTACAAAGCTATGGCTAAAGACATGGCTAAAAAATGGGAATACAAAGCCAACGCGGGCGATCACTACGGCCTGGTGTTTGACAGCAAAGATACCTGGAGCCAGAAATACAACATGGTTTGGGATAAAGTGTTGGGCTTGAAATTATTCCCTCAAAAAGTGTACGATACCGAGCTTAAATACTATTTAGCACACCAAAAAGAGTTTGGTTTGCCGCTTGATAGCCGTAAAACCTACACAAAAAGCGATTGGATCCTTTGGACTGCATCTATGGCCGATAACAGAGCTGATTTCAACGCTTTAGTTGCTCCGGTTTACAAATTTGCTACCGAAACTTCATCACGCGTACCACTAAGCGACTGGCACGAAACTACCAACGGTAAAATGGTAGGCTTCCAGGCGCGTAGCGTAATTGGCGGCTATTATATGAAAACTTTAAGGGATAAGTTGGCGGCTAAGTAAAGCCACCAACTTTAATAATTGGAAAGGGAGTCTGCATAGCAGGCTCCTTTTTTTGTTCTGGTATATTTTTATACATTTAGATCTGACTTCACTACAAAAGATAAACGACTAAATCAATTTTAATGCGGAGAGTAATAATTGTTATATTAGGATTAGCCCTAATGGGTTTTATCGGCACTTGTATTTATTTCGTTGCTGGTGTAAGCTCTACCATCCCACCGATAAAAAAGTATGTATTCTTTGGTAATGTCAATAGCTTTTTATTGGGAATGCAAAAATATGCGGCGGCTGATTCGGAAATACTCTTTAAAATAACAGATACGACTGGAAATAAGCAAAACGGCTATGGAATTTATATGAATCTTGAGATAAGAAATTCGAACTCAGACATAGAATACAATTTAAAATGTGGAGAAAAAGACAACGAAGGCATACGAAGTACAATAGTCAAACTAATTGGGATCCACGATAAAAATAATTACAAATTAGGGGGTATGGAATAGAGGGCATCGGAGTTAGACAAATGGTATCTGATTTTGAAACTGGCTTCTTAGTTAAATTAAAAGAAAAAGAAGGGGTTGCTGTCAAACCATATATTGACAATCACAGATAAATCAAGCTTGTTAATCGGTTTTTTACCCCCTCCCTCATCTTTCCCTAACATTACAATCATCATAATTTGATATCCAATAATTAGGTTTTATGACTATTTTCATGGCTCGTTAGCTATAATAATTTCTATGCCGCTCCCCTTGAAAAAAATATTGGTTAAAACGCTTAAAATAAGCGCCATCACCGTTGTTAGTTTATTGCTGTTGATGTTCCTGTTACCTTATCTTTTTCCCGAAACAGTGACTCAGAAAATAAAGCAATGGGCCGCCGGCAGCGTAAACAGCAAGCTTTCGTTTTCGAGTACGCGCTTATCATTTTTTAAAAAGTTCCCGTCGCTAACCCTTACGCTTAATGATTTTGTGCTGAATGGCAGCATACCTTTTCAAAATGATACGCTGGTTTCTGCTAAAGAAATTTCATTGGCTATCGATCTTTCTTCGGTTTTTAAAAGCAAGATCAATGTAAACAAGATCTATCTCGACCATGCACTGATCAATATCCAGGTTGACAGTGCCGGTAAAGCCAATTATAATGTTTACAAATCATCTCCTCCCAAACAGGATAATAAAGCTGATACCGCCAGTGCATCGTTAGGCATTGAACAGATCCTGATAGACAAAAGCCACCTGGTTTATGACGACCGCTCGCTGCCCATGAAGATCAACGCACGGGAACTGAACTACAAAGGAAGCGGTGATTTAAGCAAAGACATCTTTGACCTTTATAGCCACGTAGATGCCGCTTCGGTAGATTTTTATTACGGCAATAAGGCCTACGTGCTCAGGAAAAAGTAAATGCCGATCTGGTTACCAGTATCAATACCAAATCATTGGCCTTCGCATTTCAAAAAAACGACCTGCTTATTAACAAGCTGCCGGTTAAATTTAAAGGCCGGTTTGAATTCCTGAAAGATGGTTATGATATGGATTTCAAGATCAGGAGCGATCAGAATGACCTTGGTGACGTTTTTACCGCCATTCCGGATGAATACGCCAAATATGTTGATAACATGGATATCAGCGGTAATGGCATCATCCAGCTTGATCTTAGCGGAAAGTACATCGCCTCAAAAAATATTATGCCCAACCTGGGTATCAGCATGAAAGTGCGCGACGGTTCCATCGTTAACAAAAGTACTCCTGCGCCGGTTAAAAACCTGTACCTGAATATGGATGCCAGTTTGCCTGGCCTCAACCCCGACAGTTTAAAAGTTAATATTGATTCGGTTTATTTTAATATTGGTAAGGACTACTTTGGTTCGGTGCTGAAATTAAAGGGAATCAAATCGCCATATATTTATGCTAAAGTGAATACCGAAATTGACCTGGAGCAATGGTACAAGGTTTTTGGCATTAAACCATTCCAGGTAAAAGGAAGGTATGGTTTGCATTTACTGGCCGAAGGCAAGTACACCACCGGCATCAGGAAAACGGGACTAAGGCAAAAGATTGATACCGTGATAACCAGTATTCCCCAATTTAAACTCAAGTCGACATTCAGGAACGGGTATTTTAAGTATAGTAAATTGCCGCAGTCCATCAACAATATCAGTTTTGACCTGGATGTCGCTTGTCCGGATCATAACATTGCCAATGCCACTGTGAATGTGCGCAACCTGAACATTAATGCACTTAATAATTACATCAAAGGCTATCTGAAATTAAGCAATAAGGCTGGTGCATTGATTGATGCCGGGTTGAATGCTAAATTCCATTTAGACGATATCAAGCAGTTTTATCCGGTTGATAGCATTGATTTCCGTGGTGATTTTGATGCTAACCTGCAAAGTAAAGGCAGGTATATTCCGGCCCGCCGCATCTTCCCGGTTACGAATGCTGAGATCAATCTAAAAAACGGATACATCCAAACCAAATACTATCCGCACCCAATGCAAAGTGTACAGGTTAGCGTAAATATTTTTAACAACACAGGCTCGTTAAAAGGGCTTAAGGTGGATATTAAAACGGTATCCTTCAATTTTGAAGGCCAGCCATTTTTACTGAGGGCCAATCTCCGCAATTTTGATGACCTTGACTATAACGTAACTTCTCGAGGTAGCCTGGACCTGGGTAAGATTTACAAAGTGTTTGCCGTAAAAGGATATGATGTGAACGGGTTTGTAAGCACCAACTTTAAACTGAAAGGTAAGCAAAGTGATGCAACCACCGGCCACTATGATAAGCTGGACAATTCGGGCAGCATGAAAGTGAAGAACATCAAGCTTACTACCGAGCTGTTCCCTAAACCATTTTTTATCACCAACGGCGTATTCAGCTTTAACCAGGACAAAATGAAGTTTGATCAGTTTAAGGCTAACTACGGTAAATCGATAGTGGTGCTTGACGGTGCTTTATCTAATGTGATAGGCTATGCCATGCAGCCAAATTCGCCATTGAAAGGCGAGTTTAATCTAAAGAGTGATTTGATTATTGCCGATGACTTCATGGCCTTTGCCGGTGTGCCTGCGTCTGCCAAACCAACCAAATCATCTGGTGTGATCCTGGTGCCTGCAAACCTTGATCTTAATTTTGCTGCTGACGTTAAAAAAGTAAAATACAGCGGTTTGGATATCAGTGACGCCAAAGGCGCAATGAATGTTACCAACGGGCAGATCGTACTTAAGCAAACTGGTTTCAGCCTGATAGGTGCCCCTGTAGTGATGGACGCCACTTATGGCAGCATCAATCCGCAAAAAGCATTTTTTGATTATCACATCAATGCGAAAGAGTTTGATATTCAGAGGGCCTACCGCGAAATCAAGTTGTTTCATGATATGGCAACTTCGGCCGAGCATGTACAAGGTATTGTATCTTTAGACTATAAGCTTGCGGGTAAGCTAAACAGCGATATGAAACCGGTTTATCCATCATTAAAAGGCGGTGGCGTACTTTCTGTAAAACAAGTAAAAGTATACGGATTGAAATTATTAAGCGCGGTTGGCAAGCAAACCGGTCATGACAGTGTTGGCCACGGTGATGTGAAAAAGGTTGATATCAAAAGTACTATAGCTAACAACATCATGACTATAGAACGAACCAAAATGCGGATTGCAGGTTTCAGGCCAAGATTTGAAGGACAGGTGGGTTTGGATGGCAAACTGAACCTGAAATTCAGGCTGGGGCTGCCGCCCTTCGGTATCTTCGGCATCCCGATGACTATCACCGGTACCCAGGATAAACCTATTATCCATTTGGGCAATGGCAAAAAAGAAGATGAGCTGAAAGAAACGCAGGAAGAAGAATAAAAGCGGGTTGAGCAGACTGGCGAATTCATTTGTGAAAGAAATAGAAGCGAGGATTGTGCGAAGAGCAGGTAGGTGTACGCCAGTATTATGCCGACCCCGAAAAAGGCGACCAGGAGCTGGCTATATTCGGCACCGCAGGCTTAATGCCGACCATGAAGGGATCTCGATTTATAAGTTGAATGATACAACGGGTTACATTCTGGTATCCGGTCAGGGCGCCAACCGCTTCCAGATTTTCAGCAGGGAAGGCACAAAAGCAAACCCTTTTGAACATACACTTTTGAAAATAGCCAACGTTGCCGCCAGACAAAGTGATGGCAGTGACGTAACCGCCACTCCTTTAAATGGTACCTTTAAACATGGCATTTTTGTGGTAATGAGTACCGATAAAACTTTTCACTATTACCGCTGAGAAGACATAGCGGGCAAAGAACTTAAGGTAAAATAGTAGCACAAAAAACTCTCGTGTGGCCATATCTTTTTTATTTTACTATTAAAAAAAATGTCATTTCGACGAGCTCTGGGTGGTATTTGTGCGTTGGAGGCGAGGAGAAATCTTCTACGCCCTGCTTTTACAAGCACAGTTGCAAAGCTTAATGTAGAAGATTTCTCTTTAGCCCCATCGTTCATGCCCGTCCGGCTCTATCGAAATGACATTTTTTAAATATGTACACACACAGTAGCCTTCAGATAGGGTTGGGGCGAAAGTTGTTTTTACCAGAATCATAATAGCTTATTTATAATATCTAAAAACTCCAGCTGAAAACTTTCACCTTTATCCTCGTTATACCATTTCTGCAATGCTATCTTTTTTTCGCTCATTTCAATATGGTCTTTCACCATTTGCAGGTATAATCGCTGGCATTCGGCCGGTCGCGGCCCCCATGTCGCAAGGTCTTGATTATTTTCATCTGCAATAACGATCTTGGGTATTGACCGGGTGCCATTGGTAAGGTAACTTTCAATCAAGAATGGCGGCGAATCCCTTAGCTGATAATCAACTTTAATAAGCGGGTTTAGTTCCGAAAGGCGATGCAGGAACGGTATAGTATGCGAAGCATCGCCGCACCAGGCCTCGGTAATAACCGTCCATAATTGTGGTTTGCTGATCTTTTCGATGGCATTTGTCAAATCCGGGTTCAGTACGCCAACCTTTAGCCAGCGCTGCTGGCGCGACCAATTAAGCTTTGTATAATTTAAATAATCCGGGTTATCGTACGGAGCACGCGGATTAGGGCTGTTCAAAATATCGAAAAATAGCTGCTGATATGCTGTGAAATCCATAATAATTGCATTTGGCGCCATTTATGGCACTTCCTTTTACGATATGAAATTAAATAATGTGCGTGTGAATTTTGTTGATGTAGATTAATTTCGATAACCTTTACCGGGCTATGATTAATATACTATGTATTTTTGATTATCAAAGCGGGGTACATGAAAATTAAAATAAACAAACTGCTATTAACAGCAATTAGCCTGGTGTGCACCGGCGCTTTATCTGCCTACAAATATTCGCCGGCCAAAAATGTTCCGGTTAAGTTTAAGCAGATCATGGGCGCCGATATTTCATTTATCCCTCAGTTGGAAGCTGAGGGGCATAAGTTTTATGATAACGGCGTAAACAAGGACCCTTTCACCATTTTGAAAGATCATGGCTTTAACTATGTACGGCTTCGCATATTCAATAATCCTAAGGCCGATAGCGGGTACTCGGCAAAAGGCTATTGTGGTTTGGAAGATACCAAGAAGATGGCTCTGCGTATTAAAGAAGCCGGAATGGGCTTCTTACTCGATTTTCATTACAGTGATAACTGGGCCGATCCCGGTAAGCAATACAAACCCGCCGCCTGGAAAAAGCTCAACAACCAGCAACTGCAGGATTCTATAAAGGCATTTACCCGGCTTACCTTGCTGGCCCTAAAAAAGCAGGGCACGCTGCCCGATATGGTGCAGGTAGGTAACGAAATTAACCACGGCATTTTATGGCCCGACGGCCGTGTCAAAAACCTGGATACCCTGGCTGGCTTTTTAAAGGCTGGCATTAACAGTGTCAAAAGCGTGAGCAGCAACATCAGGGTAATGCTGCATATTGCCTGCGGCGGGCAAAATGCAGAATCAAGATACTTTGTAGATAACATGCTCAAACGCGGAGTTAATTTCGATATCATTGGCCAATCATATTATCCCGAGTGGCATGGCACACCGGATAGTTTACGCAACAACCTTACCGACCTCGCCGCCCGTTATACACAGGATGTGATAGTGGTGGAATATTCGCGGCGCAAACGCGAGGTAAATGATATAGCTTTTTCACTACCTGGTAATAAAGTTAAAGGCACTTTTATTTGGGAGCCCTTTAGCTGGGGCGAAACCTTTGTTGATAAACAGGGAAATATTAATGCGCATATGGCTACTTATGACAGCATTAGTAAACAATACCATATTCGGCTGTCCCTTGAATAGGAGGATCATGATACGCTTTGGCTTTATCATAGGATAAGTACAGGCAATTCCAATTTGCAGAGTCACTATATGTAGCTTCTTAAGGCGATTTTTCTAAAAATGCTTTGCATGTAGAATAATTGTTATATTGACATCAAATTTGCGATGCCTATTTATCGCAGCCACAATAAACCACAATGAAGATATTCCGGTTCCCCCTCCCGCTTAAAACGCGAAAAGAACGATCGTTTTTGATGTTTCCTGTTGTAAGTACGCTGATGTTATTTGTAGGGTGCAATCATGAGCCCTCTGCCAACTCACAACAACCCTTGTTTAAACTGTTGCAGCCGGAACAAACCCATGTTGATTTCGCCAATACCTTAACCGAAGGATTAAACACCAACGTGCTGATGTACGAGTATTTTTATAACGGTGGTGGCGTGGCTGTTGGCGACTTAAACGGCGATGGCTTGCAGGACCTTTATTTTACCGGCAACATGACCGATAACAAATTGTACCTGAACCAGGGCAATATGCAGTTTAAGGATATCACTGCTGATGCCGGAGTAGCAGGCAGGCCCGGTCCCTGGAAAACGGGGGTTACCATGGCCGATGTTAACGGTGACGGTAAGGTGGATATCTACATATGTTATTCGGGTAAAGTACGGGCCGGGAAGCGGGTTAACCAACTGTTTATAAACCAGGGAAACAATGCCGCAGGTGTGCCCATGTTTAAAGACCAGACCGCTGATTTTGGCCTCGATTTCCCATCATTCAGTACACAGGCATACTTTTTGATTATGACCGGGACGGTGACCTCGACCTGTTGTTAATTAACCACAACCCAGGCCGGATCAGTATTATGGATGATGCCTTTGTTAAGGAGATGTCGGCCAAAAGGGATAACGAATCGGGGATCAGGCTGCTGCGGAATGACAATAATCATTTTACTGACGTTACCGCCGGTGCAGGCATTATCAATACGCCACTATCATATGGCCTTGCAGCCGGTATCGCCGATATTAACGGCGATGGATGGCCGGATATCTACGTATCCAATGATTACAGCATTCCCGACAGGTTGTACATTAATAATGGGAAGGGCAGTTTTGCCGATGAGCTCCAGAAACAGATTGGTCACAGCTCGTTTTACTCTATGGGGAATGATGTCGCCGATATTAATAACGACGGCAAACCCGATATCTACACCCTGGATATGCTTCCCGAGGATAACAAGCGGCAAAAACTGCTGTTCGGTATTGATAATTACGAGGCCTTTGACCTGAACCTGAGGGTGGGCTTTTATTACCAGTACATGCGTAATATGCTGCAGGTCAATAACGGCAATAACTCGTTCAGCGAGATAGGACAACTGGCAGGGATCTCTAATACAGATTGGAGCTGGTCGCCCCTTTTTGCCGATTACGATAACGATGGCTGGAAAGACCTGTTTGTAAGTAACGGATATACCCGCGACTATACCAACATGGACTTTTTAAAGTTTATGGGCGATAACATCAAAGACAGACGCGTAATGCGGCAGGACCTCCTGGATATTGTTAACCAGATGCCATCATCGCAAATGAAAAGTTACCTGTTTAAAAACAACGGTAATACAACGTTTACCAATAAAAGTGAGCAATGGGGCATAACGATGACATCAAACAGTAACGGCGCCGCTTATGCCGATCTGGATAATGACGGTGACCTTGACCTGGTGGTCAATAATATCAATCAACCGGCTTTTGTTTATGAAAACCAGGCCGCTAAACAGAATGATAATCATTATTTAGCTTTAAAATTAAACGGCAGCGGTGCAAACACGCAGGGGGTAGGCGCTAAGGTGAGCATTTATTCGGGCAATAAAACGCAATACCTGGAGCAAATGCCAAACCGTGGTTATCAGTCAACCGTGTCAACGATACTGCATTTTGGCCTGGGGAAAGATAAGCAGGTTGATTCATTAAGGATTACCTGGCAAAGCGGCAAAACACAGTTACTTCAAAAAGTAAAAGCTGATAAACAAATTGTCTTAAATGAAAAGGATGCGTTAGGCACCAGTCCTGCACAAAAACAAATTAATCCGATATTTAAAGAGGTGCCGGCCCCTATCGCAGGCAGCGAAATCGATAACACTACCAATGATTTTAAACGGCAGCCGTTAATGGTTAACTCGATATCATTTTCGGGTTCCGTCCTTACTAAAGGTGATGTAAATGGCGATGGGCTCGAGGACATTTATGCCGGTGCGCATGATGGCAAAGCCGGTGTTTTATACCTGCAGCAAAAAGATGGGAGATTTATCAGCAAGGCTCTTGCCGCCTTTGAAGCCGATAAAAACAGTACCGATGCCGCAGCTTTATTTTTTGATGCCAATGGCGATGGCAAGCCCGATCTGTATGTAGCCTCTGGTGGCTATGCCGATTATAAACCGGATGACGCGCTGCTGCAGGACAGGTTATACCTTAACGATGGTAGAGGAAACTTTAGCAAAGCTAAAGGTGCCTTGCCCAAAATGATCAGCAGTAAAAGCTGTGTAAAAGCGGCCGATATCAATGGAGATGGTTTTCCTGATCTGTTTGTTGGCGGAAGGGTAATACCCGGGCAGTATCCCGAAGCACCCGAAAGCTATATTTTGATCAATGATGGCAAGGGGCATTTTACCAATGAAACTGCAAAATATAACCCGGCATTGAAAAATATAGGGATGGTGACCGATGCTGCCTGGGTTGATATGAACGGTGATAAAAAGCCCGACCTGGTGCTGGCCGGCGAATGGATGCCGATCACGGTTTTTGAAAATAGCGGTGCTAAGCTAACCGATGCCACAACAAAATACTTTGATAAAAAATATGCCGGCTGGTGGAACTGTTTACAGGTAAGCGACATCAACCATGACGGCCATCCGGATATTATAGCCGGAAACATCGGTTTAAATACGCAATGTAAAGCAAGCGATGCCGAGCCTGCGGAAATGTTTTATAAAGATTTTGATGATAACGGCTCCATTGACCCGATGCTTTGTTTTTACATCCAGCATAAAAGTTACCCCTTTGTAAGCCGCGATGAATTGCTTGACCAGATGAGTGTAATGCGCGGCCGGTTCCCCGATTATAAAAGCTATGCCGATGCTACCATGGACAAGATTTTTACTGCCGAAGAGATGAAAGATGTAAAAAAACTGACAGCCAATGAACTGGCTACAGCATGTTTTATCAGTAATGCACAAGGAAAATTAAAACAGGCGACGTTGCCTTTACAGGCTCAGTATTCGCCGGTTTTTACCATTACTTCATTTGATTACGATCATGATGGCAAGGAGGATCTTTTGCTTTGCGGCAACATCAACAAGGCCCGCATCCGTTTCGGTAAATATGATGCTAATTACGGCGTATTGCTTAAGGGTGATGGCAAGGGTAATTATCAATACATAAACCAGCAGCAATCGGGCTTCAACATCCGGGGCGATGTCAGGAGCGTGCTTCCATTAAATAACGTTTTACTATTTGCCCTTGATAAAGGCAAACTAAAGGCATACAAGCAATAATACAAAGGCAATGAAAAAACTGTTAATGCTAATACCTGCCTGCGGCTTATTTGCGATGATAAGCTGCAGCCCGAAAAAGCAACCCGAACTAACCAACCAGGACGTGAGCAAAGTTGTTGGCCATATGACCAGCGTAATGATCCATGATGTTATCAATCCACCATTGGCCGCCCGTTTTTTTGCTTATACCTGCCTTGCCGGGTATGAGGTAGTTGCCGAAAACGACAAACAGACCAACAGTATGCGCGGTGTATTAAATCAATATCCCGATATCAAACACCCCAAACAAAATACAGGTTATAATTATCAGCTAAGTGCGGTACTGGCCATGTTTGAAACATCTGCCAGGCTGTTACCATCGGGTACGTTGATGCTGGGCTACGAGTCTTCCTTTATTGACTCGTGCAAAAATATTGGCTTCAGCAGCGAAGTGATCGACAGTTCAAAAAGCTATGCCAAAACAATCAGTAAACAGATCCTGGCTTATGCCAAGGCCGATGGTTACCGGAAAATAAATAACTATCCACGCTATAAGCTTAAGCAAACACCCGGTAGCTGGGACCTGACCCCGCCTGCTTACATGTTGCCGGTTGAACCATATTTTAACACTATCCGGCCTATGACGCTTGATTCGGCCGCACAATTTGTTCCTGATGCGCCTATTCCATTTTCAACGGATAAAAACTCAACTTTCTATAAATACCTGCAAATGAGCTATGCCAAAAGCGGTAACGGCTTAAAGCAGGAAGAAAAAGATATTGCCAACTTTTGGGATTGTAACCCTTTTGCTGTTCAAAATGACGGGCACATGCTCATCGGCCTAAAAAAGATCTCGCCGGGGGCACACTGGATGGGGATAACGGCCATTGCATGTAAGCAGGCTAAAGTAAACTTCTCTAAAACGGTGCAAATCAATACCGCTGTAGCCATAGGCCTGCTGGATGGTTTCATTTGCTGCTGGGAAGACAAATACCGCACCAACCGCATCAGGCCCGAAACGGCCATCCGCAGGTATATAGACCCGCATTGGAAACCCCTGTTGCAAACTCCGCCGTTTCCGGAGTATATCAGCGGGCATTCGGTAGTTCTCGTCAACAGCTGCTGTTATCCTCACGCATTATTTCGGCGATAACTTTAAATATACCGATGATGTGGAAGTAAGTTATGGCATCCCGCCAAGGCATTTCAGTTCGTTTACCCAGGCTGCTAAAGAAGCCGCTATTTCCAGGTTTTGGGGCGGTATCCATTTTATGGATGCTATTGATAATGGTATTATTCAGGGAAATAAAGTGGGCAACCTCGTTGTTGCTAAAATGAGCGGGCAAAAGAAATCGTAGATATAAGCATGGTTGTTATGAGCGGTGGCGAAAGGGTTTTTCGATAAGTGGAGTTGCTATACAGGGCGAAGATGGTGCTTTCATCTCTCATGACAACTTAAAAAGGGTGTCATGCTGAGTGATTTAAAGCTGTAGGCTCTGAAGGGGAAATAACAAGAGAGGGCCTGTCATGCTGAGTGTTTAAATCCGTGGCCTCTGAAGGTGAAATTACATAGATTTGCTGAACCGTGCAGTGTGGCCGACCGAGTTATAGTGCTTATTGCCTGTTGCTGAGTATGGTTCCGAAGCAAGAGTCTGAAGGTATGGTACGATCCCTTGTGTAGGTGATTTGTCCGATGGGTAGCCTGTCTTTTCTTTAAACTTCTTCGGGCACGGTTTAAAAAGCGTTATAAGTATGGAAAAGATGCATTTTCATGCGGCAGGTATAGATATTGGAGCCCGCAAGGTATTTGTGGGTCTTGAAGGCCAGCCGGTTCGTTCGTTTGAGACTTTCACCAGTGATCTGGTATCACTTAAGAACTATTTATTGGAGCATAAGGTAAGTACAGTGGCAATGGAAGCCACAGGAGTATACTGGTATGTACTTTACGATATTCTTTTAGATGGGGGATTGGATGTGTGGCTTGTTGACGGAAGACAGACACGCCAGTTACCAGGCAGGAAAACAGATGTAAAAGATTGTCAGTGGATACAGCAATTGCATAGTTATGGCTTGCTGAACCGCTGCTATGTATCCGAAGGTCATATCAAAGAATTGCGTAGTTATCAGCGCCTTCGTGAAGATCATCTTCGGAGTGCGGCCATGCATGTGCAACACATGCAGAAGGCCCTGATAGAAATGAATATCCGTTTGCCGGAGGTATTAAGCCAGGTCCATGGAGTAAGCGGGATGGCGTTAATCGATGCGATACTGCAAGGCGAGCGAGATCCTGATAAGTTGTTTTCACTTTGCCATAAAAAGATCAGGGAGAATAAAGGGGAAGAGCTATTGAAAGCCCTGCAAGGTCATTATACAGCGCAAGGGCTTTTTGCATTAGGTCAGGCCTATAAGGCTTATGGTTTTTATCAAGGTCAGATAATGGAATGCGACAGCCAGATTGATAGTGTTTTACAACGGATCAACAGGGATAAGAACCTGCCGCCGGGAATAAGCGAAGGAAAACGCAAGGCGATCCGTCACAACAAACCTCATATCAACAACCTGGGAGATCATCTGTTAAAAATATTTGATGGTAAGGATGCAACTAAACTTCCGGGTATTACAGATTACAACTGGTTACAGTTATACACAGAGGTGGGTTCGGATCTTAGCCGATGGCCAAGTGAAAAACATTTCACAAGCTGGCTTGGTTTATCTCCCGGCCAGGATCGTTCAGGGAAAAAGAACAAAAGTAAAAGTAAGGGTAAACCGGCCGTCGGGCAAATATTCAAACAAATGGCCCATGGATTATTGAACAGCAAGTATATCGGCTGGGGTTCATTTGCAAGAAGATTAAGGAGCAGAAAAGGTCCGGCAATAGCTATTAAAGCAACGGCCAGAAAACTGGCCGCTCAATACTGGCGTTTAATTGTAAAAGGAGCCGACTTTGCCGAAAAGGGGCTGCAAGCCTATGAAAATATCATTAAGGAACAGAAACAAAGGCGATTAGAAAAACTCGCCTTTGAATTAAATAGGGAACTTGTACCTGCTTAAATTATTATGTCATGGGTAGGCACTCGAAGCATCGTGGGCGGGCCTCTGCGCGCGAGTCTTCGACAAGCTGAGACTGACAGGCCTCTTTTGTCATTTCTTCTTCAAAGCCCAAAGGATGTTTGCTTAAATATCATCCCTTACTGATACCCCGCCGCCTGCAAACTAAATAATTCGGCGTAACGGCCGTTGTTAGTCATAAGTTCCTGGTGTGTGCCGGCTTCAAGGATCTTGCCTTTTTCCAATACGATGATCCGGTCGGCGAGCCTTGCCGTTGAAAAGCGGTGTGAGATAAGAACCGCCGATTTACCTTGGGTTAAGGACGAAAAACGCTGAAATACCTCGTACTCGGCCCGGGCATCGAGCGCTGCAGTTGGCTCGTCAAGGATGAGCACCTGTGCATCTTTCATATAGGCTCTTGCCAGTGCAACTTTCTGCCATTCGCCGCCCGATAATTCAACACCTTCGTTAAACCGCCTGCCCAGCCATTGCTCGTATCCCAGCGGAAGTTTGGCTTCAAGCGCGTCCGCAAGGCTTTCCCGGGCAGCTTTACGGATTAGTTCGGTATTGCCCTGTTCATCAATGTTTCCTACCGCAATATTCTGCGAAAAGCTCATCTGGTAACGGATATAATCCTGGAAAATAATGCCCAGGTTTAACCGGAGATCGGCAATGTCATAGTCTCTCAAATCCGCGCCATCCAGCAGGATACGCCCTTCTGTTGGGTCATATAAGCGGGCCAGTAGCTTTACAAGCGTAGTTTTGCCGGCACCGTTTTCGCCAACAAGGGCAATTTTTTCGCCGGGGTGCAGGGTGAAGTTCAGGTGCCTGTTGGCCCATGATTCGGCATTATTGTATTTAAAACCGACGTCCTCAAATGTGAACCCTTGCTTTATTGGGTTTGGAAATGGTAAAGGAGAATCGGCAACTTTGATCTTTGGTTTGATCTCAAAAAACTCATGGAAATCATTGAGATATATAGCCCCCTGCGAAACTGATGTAAACCGGTTCAGCGAATTTTCCATCAGGCTGCTCAACTGCCGGAATGAGCCCGCCAGGAAAGTAAGCGTACCTACAGAAGACTTGCCCGTAACCGTTTGATAAATAATAAAACCATACGCGGCATAGTAGCCAACACTGCCTAAGACAGAAAAGAAGGTACCCCAGGCCGAACGCCTCACGGCCAGTTTGCTGTTATCGGCATAAAATTTATCTGATAAGGTTTTAAAGCGGTTAATAATAAAATCAGACAGGCCAAAGATCTTGACTTCCTTTGCCGTTTCATCGCTCGCGCCAAGGTAGCGCACATAATCCAGCTCTCGTCGTTCAGGTGTCTGGCTCCTGGTGAGCGCGTAATTCTGGCTGTTGAAATAGCTTTCGCCCAGAAACGAAGGGATGATTGAAATGAGTAGTAACAGGATCAGCCAGGGGTTCAAAGTCAGCAAACCGGTAAGCAGGAAAGCAATTGATATAAAATCCTGGATCTGGCTCATTACCTGTGATAAAAGTATGGTACGCCCAACGGTTTGCTGCCGGGCACGCTCCAGTTTATCATAAAAAACAGAATCTTCAAACTGCTCCAGGTCCAGCGTGGCCGCATGCCGCATGATGCGCATGGAGGTATAGTTGGCAAAAAGGTCTCCCAACAGATTGTCCATCAGGCTGATCATCCGGTTTAGGCCGTCGGTTGCCACAGCCAGCAAAAATTCAATGATAACCAGTTTCCATAATTCATGCTGGCTTCCGCCGTGGCGGTTGAGCAATACTACCTGATCAATGATCAGCTTACCTACGTACAACAAGGCAACCGGCATGGCCGAACGTATAATACGTAACAAAAAGCTTGCTGTTGTTTTACCCGGACTGCTTTGCCATACCAGCCTGAAAAAATCCGGGAGATTGCTCAATGCCGACAAACGCTCTCTGAACGAAATCTTTTGTTCTGGTTTGATATTTCTTGTTTTAGCCATCTTCCGGTTTTGATAAATGCGATTTTAAACAAAAAAATGTTCATTGCTACTGCGTTGCAGGACTATGAACACATTTATGATCGTTTACTGACTAATCAGAAATTAAAATGAAAAAAGATTTGTGCAATCGATTGCACAAATCTTTTTTTATTTGTTACTTAGTCAAATAAACCATCAATAAATATTTCGGAGTTATGAGGTCGGTGAAGCTATTACTTGTCGCGCTGTTCGCTTGTTTAATATTACCGTGTTATGGAATAGTGCGCCTGCCGCAACTGGTTGCCGATGGCATGGTATTACAGCGCGATGCCAAAGTAAAGATCTGGGGATGGGCCGATGCAAGCGAAAAGATCACCGTTAATTTTCAGCATAAAACATACCGCACCGTTACTGACGAAAGCGGTTCCTGGAAAATTGCCCTTCAGCCAATGAAAGCCGGGGGCCGTATACTATGGAAATCACCGGTAATAATCGTATTACTATCCGGGACATTTTAATTGGCGATGTATGGTTTTGTTCGGGGCAATCGAATATGGTTTTGCCTATGGAGCGGGTTAAGGAAAAATATCCTGATGAAATAGCAAAAGCCAATTATCCGCAGATCAGGAATTTTTTCGTTAAAACGGAGTCTGACGTAACCAGGCAACACTCAGATCTGTTACCTGGTAAATGGGTTAAAGCCGATTCTGTAACTGTTTTAGGTTTTGGTGCCACATCATGGTTTTTTGCCAAACAGCTTTATCAAAAATATCATGTGCCTATAGGTATCATCAACTCAAGTGTGGGCGGTACGCCTATTGAGGCCTGGATCAGCAGCGAGGGCTTAAAGAACATTCAATCATATCATAACAGGATTGCCCGGTTCAGCAATACGGCATTTATGGATAGTGTATTGAAAAAGCACCCGGAACCAATAGAACAGCTTGACGCAGATAAAGGCTTAAATGAGCCTAAACCATGGTATGATACCACCTATCAGCCGCATAACTGGCACCGTTTCTGGCTGCCGGGCTACTGGGCCGATCAGGGAGTAAAAGGATTGAATGGCGTGGTATGGTTCAGGAAAGAAATCACACTGCCCGCATCGGTACAGGGCAAGACTGCTAAGTTGTATTTAGGCAGGATAGTGGATGCCGATCAAACCTATTTCAATGGGAAGTTGGTAGGAAACATTACTTATCAATACCCTCCAAGGCGCTATACATTGCCTGCCGGATTATTAAAGCCGGGTAAAAATACTGTTGTGGTACGCATTACCAATACATCGGGCAAAGGCGGTTTTGTGCCTGATAAACGATACTATCTGGCGATAGCCGGTGATACCATCGACCTTCGCGGCGATTGGCAATACAAAGTTGGGCAGGTGTTTGAACCCGTTAGGATGAAACCGGAATTTTCGGCCCAGAATGAACCTACCGGTCTTTACAACACCATGGTAGCGCCCGTTATTAATTATACCATTAAAGGTATGGTTTGGTACCAGGGCGAAAGTAATTCCAGCCGCGCATCCGAATATGGAACCTTGTTAAAGGCTCTTATTGCCGACTGGCGGAATCGCTGGCAACAAGGTAATCTTCCCTTTATATATGCACAGCTTCCTAACTTTAACGAGGTACAATATTCGCCAACAGAAAGCGACTGGGCGCAATTACGCGCCGGTCAGCTTGAGGCCCTTGAAGTGCCCAATACTGGTATGGCGGTAACCATTGATGCCGGCGAATGGAACGATATTCATCCCCTTAATAAAAAAAGGTAGGAGAAAGGCTTGCCAGGGTAGCCGAAAATGTGGTTTATGGCAAGGTAAACGTAGTACCATCAGGGCCGATTTACCAATCGGCTAAAATTGAGGGGAATAAGATTGAGATTGCTTTTAAAAATACAGGTGCGGGGCTTATTGCTGAGGATGGCGAAGAACTATCACAATTTGCGATAGCCGGGGCCGACAAAAAGTTTGTTTGGGCAAAGGCCCTTATTAAAGGAGATAAGATACTGGTTTGGAGTGATAAAATCCCTGCACCGCTTTACGTAAGGTATGCCTGGGCCGATAACCCGGATGGCGCGAATCTGTATAATAAAGAAGGCTTGCCGGCATCACCGTTTCAAACCGGGAAACTGCAATAACCATAAACCATCTTACAACCAGGAGCGATGAAAAGTACTGCCTTCTTTTTCTTACTCACATGGGCCATTGCTGCGAAAGCGCAAACCCCGGCCCCGGTAAATTTCACTGCTGACCAGGACCATAAGTATATGATGACGCAATTAGGAATTAAAACCTTGCGTAACGGGCCAAGCGGCGATGAATCGGCCCCTAATCATGCTAATTATGATGAAGCGCTGGCTAACCCTTATCCTGATTTGCCTGACGCCCTTACGCTAAAGAATGGTAAAAAGGTAACTACAGCCGAAATGTGGTGGAAACAGCGCCGCCCCGAAATTGTGGAGGATATGGAGCGTGAGGTTTATGGCCGCATCCCTGCTAATGTACCCAAAGTAACCTGGACGGTTAAAATAACCGATAAAGAGCGGGTTGGCTTTTATCCGGTGATTGCCAAACAACTGATAGGCCATGTTGATAATACGGCTTATCCGCTTATCAACGTCAATATCGAAATGACCTTAACACTCCCCGCAAATGCCAAAGGACCTGTACCTGTACTGATGATGTTTGGTCGGAGCGCGCTACCGGCGCCGGCGCAGCCCCGGCTGCTGATGTGGAAAAAATCAATGCTGCATTGAAAGAACTTCTTTTAAAAGAACATCCCGAGTTTAAAACTACTTTTGAGCAATATCCCGCTTATAATCCTATTGCCGAACAATCTCCCTTTGGTCCCGGTGGTTTTCCAGTGATGAAAGGCGACCCTCCGACTGCCACGCAACTAATTGCCAATGGATGGGGGTATGTACTTATAGATCCGTCGTCTATTCAGGCAGATAATGGCGAAGGTTTAACCAAAGGAATCATCGGTTTGGTGAATAAAGGCCAGCCCCGTAAGCCGGAGGATTGGGGCGCTTTACGTGCCTGGTCATGGGGAGCGGCACGCGCGTTGGATTACCTGGAAACTGAGCGGGCTGTTGACTCCAGACATGTAGGTATTGAAGGTGTTTCCCGCTATGGAAAGGCAGCACTGGTAACACTTGCTTTTGAACAAAGGTTTGCCATGGGGTTGATAGGTTCGTCGGGTGAGGGAGGGGCCAAGTTGCATCGCCGGAACTTTGGAGAAGCGGTTGAAAGTCTTACCGGTGGCGAATATTATTGGATGGCCGGTAACTTTATGAAATATGGTGCATCGGATGCCGTATTCGGTGCTAAAACCGCGAAAGACCTTCCAGTAGATGCACATGAGCTGATTGCCTTGTGTGCCCCGCGGTTTACTTTTATAAGCTATGGCGTGCCGGAACAGGGCGATGCCAAATGGCTTGATCAGCAGGGAAGCTATATGGCAACTGTAGCTGCGGGTTCTGTATTTAAACTGCTCGGCGCAAAGGACCTCGGCGTTTCAAACGATTACAAAACCGAAAAAATGCCACCCGTTAATACAGGGCCGCTTGATGGCGAACTTGCCTGGCGTCAGCATGATGGTGGGCATACCGACGCGCCAAACGTAAAATACTTTATTGCCTGGGCCAATAAGTTGATGCATTATGGTAAAGAAGGAAGCGGGAAATGAGGTCTCCTTCAAGTCATGCCGAATTTATTAAAACCCAATCGAATTACCCCCATCAACCTGTAAAACAACCCCGGTTACGTATTTGGCAGCATCTGTCGCCAAATAATAAACGGCTTCGGCCACATCGGCAGGTTCACCTAATTTGCCCATTGGGGTACGGCCCATCACTTTTTGCTTGCGGGCAGGATCATTATCCAGCGCCTTTGCCGACATATCTGTGGCTATAAAGCCCGGAGCAACGCAGTTAACCCTGATGCCTTGCGGCGAAAGCTCGGTAGCCATGGCTTTTGTCATGCCTTCGATGGCGGTTTTAGATGCGGTATAGGCAATAACATACGGTATGCCGTATTGTGCAGCCATCGAACTGATGTTAATTATGCTCCCACTGCCAGCTTTCAACATGATTTTTACTACCTCACGGCTTATCGCAAATACCGAAGTAAGATTGGTTTGGATCACTCTGGCGAACTCTTCATCGGTTACCTCGGCGAAAGCTTTTTTATGGTTAATGCCGGCATTATTAACCAAAATATCAGGTGCGCCAAATTCATCTTCAATTTCTGCTATCAGTTGCGGTATACCGGTGGTATCACTCAGATCATATTGCCTGTAACTGCAAAGATCGCCAAGCTGTGTTACTGCCGCAATAAGTTTTGCCTCGTCGCGGCCTATGATAATGGTTTTGATACCCTCCTCTGTGAATTTTTTGGTGGTAGCAAGGCCAAGGCCCGAGGCACCGCCGGTTACGATAGCAAGTTTGGTCTTTGAGTTCATGGATTTTTTAAGTTATTTTCTTTTGGAGGATTCACGTACTATCAATTCCGATCTGAGGATGAGGCTATGCGTTTGTTGCAGATCCTGCCTGTTTGCCAAATGATTGATAAGCATATTGGCGGCAACCTCACCCATTTCATAGCCTTTATAATTTACTGTAGTGAGATTGGGCTCAATCACACAGGCTGCCGGGTCATTATTGAAGCCCGCAACTGCTATCTGTTCGGGAATTTTGATGCCTGCCTTTTTCAGTACCTGGATACAGCTAACGGCACTGACATCATTAACTGTAAATATGCCATCGGGCAGAGGATCCATTTGTAAAATGGTTTCTGCCGCTACCGCAGCTTCTTTAGCGCTCAGGTCGTTGATGATCACCAATTGCCCATCAAAATCAATTTGGTGTTCTTCAAGAGCTTTTTTATACCCGCGCAGGCGTTCGGCGTAAACATTGCGCAATTGATTTCCGGTAATATGTACTATCCGTTTGCAGCCCTGTTCAAGCAGGTGCTTAGTTACCTCATAAGCGGCTTTGAAGTTATCGATATAGATTTGCGGATACTGCTCGTGCTCAAAAATCCTGTCGAAGAAAAGCACCGGGATATTGCGTTTGATAAAAGGTTCAAAATGCTCAATGCTGGTGGTATCATAAGCTAATGAAACCAACAGGCCGTCAACCCGGTTATTCAGCATGGCCCTGGCGTTGCTGATCTCTTTCTTCATCGTTTCTAACGACTGACTGATGATGAGGTTGTAGTTATTGTCGTTCACCACTTTTTCGATGCCTGCAATAACATCCGACATGAAACTGCTGTTGAGCCGTGGCACAATAACGCCGATGATGTTGCTGTTTTTACGGCGTAAATTGCTGGCGAACGAATTGGAGCGGTAACCCATTTCTTCGGCTGCCTTGATAATCTTCTTTTTGGTATTTTTATTAACCCGCGGGTGATCTTTGAGCGCACGGCTAACCGTAGCTGCCGAAACCTTTAATTTTTCGGCAATGTCATATATGGTTATCTCTTTTCCGCTGTCCGACATATAGTCAATCTAAAATATATAAACAATGTTGCAGGTTCGATAATAACCGCAGCCAGATTGTTCAGGGATAAAAGTATAAAATTATTACAGATTATTTAAAATTTATGCAATCGATTGCATAAATTTATCGCGTTGATAGCAATTCGTTTTTAAATAATATGGTACCAGATTTAAAACAAACTTTCAGGTGGTTTGGCCCCGGCGACCCGGTAACTTTAAGCGCAATAAAACAAACGGGAGCAGGCGGGATAGTTACCGCGCTTCATCATATACCTTGCGGGGACGTTTGGGATCGTGAAGAAATCAGGCAGCGGAAAGCGGTAATTGAAAGCGCAGGCTTTAACTGGACTGCTGTAGAAAGTGTGAATATTCATGAAAGTATCAAAATGGGTAGTGCGGAACGTGACCGCTACATTGATAATTATATCCAAACACTGCAAAATTTAGCGTCGGAGGGAGTCTTTACGGTGTGTTACAATTTTATGCCCGTATTGGATTGGACCCGCACGCATCTTGATTATCGATTAGCAAACGGTGCTTCGGCCTTGCTTTACAACGCTCCGGCTTTAGCAGCCTTTGACTTGTATATTTTAGAACGGGAGAATGCCTTTAACGAATTTACCACGGAACAACAGGCAGCCGCAAAGCATTACCTCGATGGGCTGAGTGACGAAGACAGAACGCTGTTAACCAATACAATATTGGCCGGCTTACCCGGTACGGATGAGGTTTTTACCATTGCGGAGTTTAAAGAACACCTTAACAAATACAGTGAGGTAGACGCGCAAGCATTAAAGGGAAATCTGTTTTATTTTTTACGGGCTATAATCCCATATGCCGAAAAACTGGGCATTAAAATGTGTATCCACCCTGATGATCCCCCGTTTCCTATCCTGGGGCTGCCCCGTGTAGCATCGTCCTTAAATGATCTTACTGATATTGTAAATAGTTATCCTTCAGTTGCCAATGGTATCACGCTTTGTACCGGCTCGTTAGGTGCATCGGGCAAAAATGATCTTCCTGAAATTATAAGCCGCCTGGGTGATAAGATCCACTTTTTACACCTGCGCAACGTGGCCCGGCAGTCGGATGGCAGCTTTTATGAGGCCGATCATTTAACAGGCAGTGTTGATATGTATGCCGTGATGAAAGCCATTATCAATGAACAGATAGCCCGTAAAAATGCAGGCCGGAGTGATATGGCTATCCCCATGCGACCTGATCACGGGCATAAACTACTTGATGACTTTAATTATGATACCTATCCCGGCTATTCAGTAATTGGCAGGTTAAAGGGCCTGGCCGAGTTACGTGGGTTGGAGATGGGGCTTAAACGCATACTGTACGACCAGCAAGAGCTGCAATAAATAAGGTAGCTTAAATAAGGAATCAATAATTAAATTCCTATTGTTAAAAGTCATAAAAGTTTTTATCTTGCAATCGATTGCATAAAACTAAAACTTTATAAACCATACTAAATGAAGCGGGAGCTTAACCCATTTCATTCATAAGTTTTTCAACAGATTAATTGTGTTTTTTTATAGACCGCCGATGGGTTTATAAAGCTGGAATTAATAACGTCATGGCCAAATATTCATTAACAAACAGGTGTTTACTGGTACTGCTTTTCATGGCAGCGATAAATAAAGCATATGCAGACGACGGCTATAAATTATGGCTTGAATATAATAAGGTGAGCAACAAGCAACTGGCAAACATTTACAGGCAACAGTTGCAAAACATGATCTTCCCGGCACAGTCTGACCAGCTTAAAGCTGCAAGGACCGAGCTCTTAACTGGCCTTGATGGAATGTTGGCCCTAAAGCCACGAGATACTAAAAGGACAACCAATGGGCAAACTATTATAATAGGTACGCCGCGATCACTAAAGGCTTTTTCGATAACTGCCCCCGATAGCATCGGCAGCGAAGGGTATCTTATCAAAACTGCCCTTGTCAATCAAAAGAAATGTATCATCATAACGGCCAACACCGATGCAGGGGTTATGTACGGTGTTTTTAATTTTTTAAAGCTGATCCAAACCAATCAATCTATTAATAAACTGGATCTTTCAGATCACCCAAGGATGATGTACCGGGTACTGGATCACTGGGATAACCTGAACCGTACCGTGGAGCGGGGCTACGCGGGCTCATCCATCTGGAACTGGCACAAGCTGCCAGGTGTGGTTGACCAACGTTATATTGATTATGCGCGGGCCAATGCTTCGGTAGGGATCAATGGCTCAGTTGTAAACAATGTAAATGCAGATGCCCTGATCCTTTCGCCCCAATATTTGTTAAAAGTGCAGGCTTTGGCCAATGTATTCAGAACATATGGTATCAGGATTTACCTGTCGGTAAAATTCAGCAGCCCGGTTGAGCTTGGAAGCCTAAAAACTGCTGATCCGCTTGATCCCGCGGTAAAAAAATGGTGGGCCGATAAGGCTGATGAAATTTATCGCTACATTCCAGATTTCGGCGGATTTTTAGTGAAGGCTAATTCGGAGGGACAGCCCGGTCCGCAAAGCTATGGCCGTACCCATGCCGATGGAGCAAATATGCTGGCCGATGCTTTAGCTCCTCATCATGGCATAGTGATGTGGCGTGCCTTTGTTTATGATAATAAGGTACCCGACGATCGCTTTAAGCAGGCCTATAATGAATTTAAACCTTTTGATGGAAAGTTTAGGGATAATGTGATCATCCAGGTAAAAAATGGTCCGATAGATTTTCAGCCAAGAGAGCCATTTCACCCATTGTTTGGGGCTATGCCCAATACCCCGCTGATGATGGAGTTCCAGCTTACCCAGGAATATCTTGGCTTTTCAACCCATTTGGTTTATGAAGCGCCTTTGTTTGCCGAATGCCTGCAATCAGATACTTATACACATGGCATAGGTTCAACCGTTGCGCGGGTGATCAAGGGTGATTTTAACAAAAAACTGATAACCGGCATGGCGGGCGTGGCTAATATTGGCACTGATTTAAACTGGTGCGGTCATCCCTTTGCTCAGGCTAACTGGTATGCCTTCGGTCGCATGGCCTGGAACCCTGACCAGTCTCCAGGTGTAATTGCCGCCGACTGGCTCAAAATGACTTTTAGTAATGACGATAGCTTTGTGTCGCCGGTAAAAAACTTCATGCTGCAATCGAGGGAAAATACAGTTAATTACATGACGCCGCTCGGGCTGCACCATATTATGGGGGTATCAACTCATTATGGCCCCGGTCCCTGGGTTGATAATGCCGGTCGTCCTGATTGGAATGCCACTTATTACCATAAAGCCGATTCGGCGGGGATAGGCTTTAACCGTACAGGTACGGGCAGCGATGCACTCTTGCAATATGCACCTGAAGTTAAGGCACAGTGGGAAAACCTGCAAACCTGCCCTGATGAATACCTGTTGTGGTTTCATCATTTAAGCTGGACTTATAAAATGCGCTCGGGCAGGTCATTGTGGGATGAGCTCGTTCATCATTACTATGTAGGGGCTGATTCTGTTAAGCAAATGGGGCTTACCTGGGATAAAATGCAGGGCAGGATAGATGCCGAACGCTTTACAGAGGTAAAACAATTAATGCAGGTTCAGTTAAATGAGGCTACAACCTGGCGCGATGCCTGTGTTTTATATTTCCAAACATTTTCAAAAATGCCTGTCCCGGCTATCTACCCCAAGCCGCAGCACCAGCTGGATTATTATAAAAAAATGAAGTTTTATTATGTGCCGGGCATAGGAGGCAATAACTACATGACCAATTAATCACCACCATAAACCAAACGTCAATGAGCAAGCAATTTACCACAGCAAAATTAGTTCCCGCACTTTTTGCATCCTTATGCATTTTGAGTGCATGTGACTCATCAACAAAAAAGACAGCTAATGCAGGCGATAGTACAAAAACAGATATCGGCAAAAAAGTAAAATATCTTTCCGAGCCGCTCATCAGTTCCATTTACACAGCGGACCCATCGGCCCATGTATTTAACGGCAAAATTTATATCTATCCATCGCATGATATCGATGCGGGCATCCCCGAAAATGATAACGGCGACCATTTTGCCATGAAAGATTATCACATCCTGTCGATGGATAGCATTGGCGGCAAGGTTACAGATAATGGTGTGGCACTTGATATCAAGGATATCCCCTGGGCTGGTCGGCAGCTGTGGGCGCCTGATGCAGCTTTTAAAAGCGGTACTTATTACCTGTACTTCCCGGTAAAAGATAAAAAAGATGTGTTCCATATCGGCGTGGCAACTTCTGCCAACCCGGCAGGCCCGTTCAAAGCCGAACCTGAACCAATAGCAGGAAGTTACAGTATTGACCCTGCCGTTTTTACGGATACCGATGGTAAAACCTACATGTATTTCGGTGGAATCTGGGGTGGTCAGCTTCAGCGCTGGATCTCCGGTAAATACGAGGCAGATGGATCAAAGACCGATTCGAAACAGGAAGATGCCCCAGCCATAAGCTGTAAGGTAGCTTTGCTTAAATCAGATATGAAAACTTTTGACGGTGCTGTAAAAGATGCTGTTATTTTAGACAGCCTTGGCAAACCTCTGTTGACCAAAGATCATGACCGCCGCTTTTTTGAGGGCTCATGGATGCATAAGTACAACGGTAAATATTACTTTACCTATTCAACCGGCGATACGCATTTGCTTTGCTATGCGATAGGTGATAGTCCGCTTGGGCCATTTACTTATAAGGGCGTATTTATGAAACCAGTAGAGGGCTGGACAACCCACCATTCCATCATCGAAATAAAAGGCAAATGGTACATATTTTACCACGATACCCAGCTATCGGGCAAAACACACCTGCGCAACGTGAAGGTAACCGAACTGCAGCATAATGCCGATGGTTCTATCAAGCTGATCGATCCGTTTTTGTAATCTCATCGATATGAAAATCCTTAAAGCTTTAACTCTGTTATTGCTATTGCTTGATTTGCTGGGGGCGCGTGGTTTTGCGCAGCAGGTTAAGCCAGTTATTATCCCTAACTCCGAACACCGACAAATGCACTCTAAACTGGCCGGTAATGATTATGATATTTATATTCATTACCCGGCCGGTTATGATACCGCCAAACAAAAATTTCCGGTATTGTATGTGGTTGATGGTGATAACGACTTTTCACCGTCGCTGGAGTATTTGGGACTATTGATGGCCGAATATCATATTCCCGAACCTATATTGGTGGCTATTGGCGATGGCGGCCTGATTGGTACGCCCGGCAACAAACGTAACCGTGATTTCACACCGGTTGCATTTCCCAATGTGGCCGAAAGCGGTGGTGCGCCGGCATTCCTTGCTTTTATTGAGAAGGAATTGATCCCAGCGATAGATGCCGGTTTAAAGGCCGATCCTGCAAACCGTACTCTGTACGGATATTCGATGGGGGGCCTGTTTGCCACTTATACCTTGTTTGAAAAGCCAACGCTGTTTAAAAATATCCTGATAGGCAGCCCTGCATTGGGTTATGGTAATGGAGCTGTATTTGAAACTGAAAAGCAATATGCTGCCAAACATAAAAGCCTGCCTGTAAATGTTTTTATTGAAGTAGGCGGACTGGAAACACATGGACAGGTTGTGCCTAACAAACAGCTGGTGGCGTTATTGGATAGCCGTCATTATGAAAACCTTGTTTTTAAGCATATCATTATTGAGGATGTTACCCATTTATCAGGCAAACCTGTTACTATGCTCAAGGCTTTGGCATGGGCATATGCGAGCAAATAACAGGGTTCTATTTACATCAAAATAAATAGCTATGAAGTCACCGGTATTAATATTTGTTTTTTGTTGTTTGATATTGTTTAAGGTTAAATCGCAAAGCCTGTCGCAGGGCATACCACAAGTAAAATATTATGGTAGTAATACAGAATTATTGGTAGATGGAGCGCCCTATTTAATGACAGGTGGGGAGTTAGGAAACTCAAGTGCCTCAAGCACGCCCTACATGAACCCGATTTGGCCTAAACTGCAAAAAATGCACCTCAATACCGTGATTGCACCGGTTTATTGGGAGTTATTGGAACCACAGGAGGGTAAATTTAATTTTACGCTGGTTGATTACCTGATAAAAAGTGCCCGGCAACATCATATGAAACTGGTGTTGCTTTGGTTTGGTACCTGGAAAAACAGTATGAGTTGTTATTCGCCGGGCTGGGTTAAAACCAATCAAAAACATTTTCCGCGTGTGGCAAATAGTACCGGCGGCCCCGAAGAGATTATTACGCCGTTTTCCAAAGAGGCTTTACTTGCCGATAGCAAAGCATTCAGTTCGCTGATGAGGCATATTAAAGAAACTGATAGTAAGTTTCACACTGTGATAATGGTACAGGTTGAAAACGAAATAGGCATGCTGCCGGATGCCCGCGATCATTCGAAACTGGCCGATGAAGCTTTTAACCGGCCAGTCCCGACAAAGCTAATCTCCTGGTTAAATTCGCACAAAGACAAGCTTGTACCCGAGATGCAAAAAATATGGCAGGATGGAGGGAATAAAACTTCAGGTAACTGGGAATCAGTTTTTGGCAAAAGCCCGGCTACCGACGAGCTGTTTATGGTCTGGTACTTTGCCGGATACGCTAACGCTGTGGCTAAAGCAGGTAAGGCCGTTTACCCGCTGCCGATGTATGTGAACGCAGCCCTTAACGCTCCAGGTAAAAAGCCGGGACAATACCCTTCCGCAGGCCCCTTGCCGCATTTAATTGATATCTGGAAAGCGGCAGCACCGGATATTGACTTTCTATCGCCTGATTTTTACAATCCAAATTTTAAGTATTGGAATGACCGTTATACGCGGCCTGATAACGCGTTGTTTATCCCCGAACATCGTTTTGAAGATGGGGTAGATGCGAAAGCTTTTTATGCCATTGGGCATTACAAGGCGCTGGGTTTTTCACCCTTTTCTATCGAAACAGATAACAAAACGGCAGGTGAGCCGCTTGGCCAATCTTACAGTATCATTCAGCAGTTAGCCGGTGAAATCAGTAAAGCCAAACATAAGGGGACTATAGATGGCGTACTGTTAAGCAAGGATGCAGATACGGTTCGGTTGCAAATGGGTGATTATATCCTGATAGTTTCGCATGATTTAACCCTGGGCTGGTCGCCAAAAGCTAAAGATGCAAGCTGGCCATTAACCGGAGGAATTATCATTGCTTTAGGTAATGATGAGTTTTATGTAGGGGGGACAGGGTTGGTGATCAGCTTTAAATCTGTTAAAGATGGGGAGCGTGCTGGTATTTTGCAGGTGGATGAAGGGGTATTTGTAAACGGCAAATGGCAACCCGGGCGTCGTTTAAACGGGGATGAGGATCACCAGGGAAGACATTTGAGAATCCCCGTAGGGGAATACGGGATACAGCGTATTAAGCTTTATAATTATAAATGATCAGAGGTTAAAAACCGAGGAAAATGTTTTTTAAGCACCTTCCGCGGTTTAGAGCCTTTAAGCACTCAACTAATGTTATGCGGGCATCAAATTGGTTGTAATGCCGATCCTGTTCCAGGCGTTAATGGTTATAATAGCTAAGATAACCTGTGCCAGATATTTTTCTTCCAGTACTTTGGCCGCCTGTTGATATGTTTCATCTTTTAGTTGGTTACTGATTAACGTAACTTCTTCCGTAAGCGCCAGTATCGCCCGGTCTTTCGATAGTATTAACGAATGTAGGGATCTAAAAAATGAGAGGTTCAATTATATCCGGACTGCATGTTTGTCAAGGTTTTCGAGAAATTGTTCCGCATTATTTAAATGTATTCTTCGTTTTTCGGCGGGCATTTTATCAAAAGTTTTCACCAGCATGCCCAAACGCGGGTTTTGTGAAAAGAAATTGCGGTGTACATGAATGAAACGCCAAAACAGGCCATCCCAGGTATCTTGCCAATCGCCTTTTTCCAGTCGCCCATTTTTAGCAAATAGTTGCTGCCGCTGATGTAGGGCTTGGTCATCATAAGACCGCCATCGGCAAATTGGGTCATACCGTAGGTATTGGGCACCATAACCCAATCATAGGCATCTATATACATTTCCATAAACCACTGATACACATCGTCGGGATGAAATTCGCACAGCAAAAAAATTACCCATCACCATCAGGCGCTCAATGTGATGGGTATACCCGGTAGCCAGCACCTTTTTTATCACAACGTCGACGGGGTGAATGCCTGTATTGCCTTTCCAAAACGAATGAGGAATGCGGCGTTTAAATCCCCAGTAGTTTTTAGTGCGCTGCCTGGTTCCTTCGCGCTCATATACAATATGGATAAATTCGCGCCAGCCCATTATCTGCCTTACAAATCCTTCTAAAGAGTTTAGCGGAATATCCATATCTGCGGCCACATCAAGGGCTTTATCAATAACCTGTTGCGGATTAAGCAGGCCAATGTTGAGCGTAGGGCTTAGCACCGAATGATATAAAAAACTTTCGTTTGCCACCATAGCATCTTCGTAAATACCAAAATCCCGAAAGCGTTGTTGCAAGAAATCATCCAGCCAGTGCTCTGCTTCCTCATGGGTAGTTGGATAAAAACCGCCCAGGTTGCCAAACGGCGATGTGGTGTTACCATAATTATCGGCGAAATGGGTATCTACATACAGCCGGGCTTCTTTCAGATAATCGTTTTCCGGCGATATGTTCAGCAGAGGCACTACCTCATTCTTCGGAAACCTGAGCCGGTTTTCACTATCATAGGTCCATTTACCACCAATGGGTGTTCCATCTGGTTCGAGCAAAATATTTCGCTGTCGGCGCTGGCTTATGTAAAAATCGGTTTGGAAGTAGGTTTTCTTTTTGTCAAAGAAATCGGCAACCTCGTGAGGACTATTAAGAAAATTGGGACTTCGATGTTTGATGAGCTGGATCTCATTCTCAACACAGGCCTTGTTTAATCTGCTTTCGAGCCAGTTATCGGCGGTATCGGTGTAATAAATGTTTTTGATGCCCTTTTTGGCTAATGAAGTAATCAGCCGGCGAACATCGGCAAGTGGATCCTGAGCACCAATATAGTTAACCGCAATATTTTGGCTGGCAAGATGATGCGCATAAAACTTCATCGACGCCCGGTGAAGTACCAGCTTTTTTTATTAAAACTATATTGATTGAAAAACAGTATTTCCTCCACCAAATAAGCCGGTCTTAATTGGGTTATCTGGGGATTGTGTTTGAATAACTGATGTGGGAATATAAGTGTTATGCTGTTCTGTTGCATCTAATGGATAATAGGTACAAGGCCAAATATGTTTCAAATTGTCATTATTCATTTTTATAATGCCTTGATATTCTTGTAAGCTCTTTTTGAATTCGTCGCTAAAAAGCCGCTCCGTTAAATGAGGTCAGTCATAAACGGAGCAGCCGGGATAGAATTTTTATTAAGCGAATACTTTGTTAAAAAGTAGTTGGCACGTTGTTATGCGTATAGTTTGTCCAGCATAGAAAACCGATATCGCCATTGGGCAGGCCGTTACTGTCGCATACATAATTGCTGGCGATGTAACTGGTTTCGGTAGTGCCGTAATGACGATTAGCCACTTCAATTCCCGGCCAGATAGGGTTGTTTACATTACCGTTAGGTGAGCATGGCGGCGACACGGTGCCGTGCATCAGCTTGTATTGGTAATTAAACCCGGTTAACAGGCGACTGCTGCTGGCCGAGTAAATTGACAAATCCCCCTGTATACCTGCGATGTTTGCCGCATAGCTTAAACCGGTAAGAGAGTACTGGTAATGCACATAATCATTGTGCGAGCCGCAGATCTCGCCGTCCATCGAGCCATCTGATGCAATTACATTGGGCAATACAGTTTTTACAACAGTAATGCCGTTTTGGTATACAGTTTGGCTATCTTCAAACACACCGATAGCCATTTTTGCATATCCGGCAGATACGTTCCAGTTGTTGTTAAAGTTGGGCACGTTATTGATGTAATTATCTTTCATGTTGTTCAGAAAGTTTACAAACTGGGTGTTTTCGGCCGTGGTCCAGCCGCCGCCAACACCACCGGCCGGAATATAGTATTTGATAATTTCGGCAGCCGCGGCGAAGGTAGGCGCAGCCCACGAAGCCTCAAGCGAAGCCTGGTTTGGTTGTGAGCCGGTTACGCTGAAATTCTGAAAACTATTGGCCCAGCCATCGAGTATTTGTTTTACAGTAGTAGCATATGCCGCGTTACCGGTTTTAGCCCAGCGCAGCGCCAGGGCATAGCTCAGCAGGGCATCGCCTTTAAAAGCAATTTCATCGGGTGTGGTAACTCCGCCGGCAACCTGTACAGTGGCTTTGTAGGCGCCGCTGGGGCTGTGGTTGTTGCAATAGTTTAGTACAAACTGGTAAGCCGCAAGCCGGTTGGCATCATTTGAATTGGCTTGCTGCCCCACATAATCAAGCGTTTGCTTCGTGTTGAGGATGCCGGGATGGGTAAAGCCGGTAGCCTGGGTTTTTAATGCCCGTGCGGTAGCATCATTGCTTGCCGCCGCCGGCGAGACTTGTTTTTTAGTGCAATAAGTAAAAAATAACGCCACAAAAAGGGCCAGGCCCAATAGAGTTGCAAAGGTAGTTTTTGGTTTGTTGTTCATAAATTGGTTTTTAGTTTGCAATTGGTTTCACCGGCATAGCTTATAAAACAAAGAGCTTAACGTTACCGAGGCGCGCTATTGCCTTGAATTAGGTTATACCGTTGTTTTAAGAAGATGCCAGATAATTGGTTTGATGAAACAAAATTATTGTAAAGTATTGATTAAAAGCAAGATGTAATTATTTCGATACGCTTGATTCGCAATAGTACTTCGTGATTGGGGGAGCTGTTTTAATGGGAAAAAAATTAAATTTTTTTCCCTGATACGGTTTATCCGCATAATAAATGGCGGGTTGGAGCCCGATTAAGAGTAGAGATCAACATAAAAACCAAAGCCTGCAATTGATTGCAGGCTTTGGTAAACTGATATCATGAAAGTAGGAGTTGTGCTGGCAGTATAGCTATCGGCCTCCAGCCTTTAGCTTTCCCGTTATTCATTGGTGAGAAATCCTCCTTTGCCACGATAAAGGTCAAGCTTGCCGTTAAGCTCAATTTTTATTACCGACATGTATTTATCCTGCTGGCTTTCGGGAATTGGGATATACAATAAGCCCGGTACCGCACTCCATGAAATTTTGCCGACGATTTTATAGTTTAACGGTGTTTCGCTGCCGAGAACGGTTATTTTTTTGATGCTGTTTTTTAAACCTTTCACCAATACCGGTGCGCTTGTTTTAGCCGGAACAAACAAGTATACAGTTGTTGAGTCTTTTGACAGGGTACTTGCACCATAGTAATGCCCTTGTGGCATACCGGCTACCGTATTAAAAACACCTTCGCCGTTTTTCTTGTTCCATGCACCCAGTTCTTTAAGCATGTTCACTTCTTGCGAAGGGATACTGCCATCGCCCTTAGGGCCAATATCCAGTAGTAAATTTCCACCGTAGCTTACGGCATCAGTAAAAATGCTGATGATCTCATAAGGGGTTTTAAAATTCGTGTCCTGTGGTTGATAGCCCCAGTTGTCATTGATAGTCATGCAAAGTTCCCACCATTTGTAATTAGGCCGTGATACCGGGAAGTTTTGCTCAGGGGTATCATAATCACCGAATCCCTGCAGGCGCCCGTTTATGATCGCGTTGGGATTGTAGCTTAACAGTTTTTGTCTGATGGCTGATGCTTTCCATTCATCGGCGCTGTGTTCCCAATCACCATCAAACCACCAAAGATCGGGGTTGTATTGTTTGGCCAGTTCATCCAGCTGACCGTTCATAAAGGTTAAATATTTGGCCCATTTTGCCGGCTGCGCATCAACCTTGTACCGGCTGCTGTCTTTCAAAAAGCCGGGATAGTCTGCATGGCTCCAATCAATAAGTGAAAAGTATGCTCCTGCTTTTATACCACGCGCACGCAGGGCATCATATAATGGTTTTAACAAATCTTTTTTGGCAGGTGTCTTTTTCACCACATTCAGCGAGCCATATTTGCTGTTCCATAAAGCTACACCATCATGGTGCTTAGTAGTCATTACCGCATAGCGGGCACCGCTTTCTTTAATCAGCTCTGCCAGCTCATCCGGTTTGTATTGATTTGCCGTAAAGCCTTTTAGCTGGTTCATATAATCCGGGTAGCTGATCTTTTTGTTATGAAAACTCCAGCTTTCATCTATCCCCTTTACAGAATAAATGCCATAATGAATAAATATGCCCAGCTTACCATTGGCAAACCATTGCATTTTTTCTTTGATCTCATCAGGATTTACACGGTGTTGCGCTTGTGCGTAACCGGTGTATAGCATGGTATAAAATACCATGAAAAGGTGTGATAGATTTCTTCTCATTTTCAAAAGTAATTATTGATTTTATAAATCTATATCATACTTTTTAAAAAAATAAAAAGTTTTCTTTTGTTATTAAATTAATTTATTTAAATATGCAGATATAAACCCCTGCTACATGTTTCTTAAGCATATTGACCTTATTAAAGGACTTTATTACAGTAAAACAGCTTCCCTTAACGACCTGAGTATTTATACTGGCCGAAGCATTCCTTATGTGACCAAAGGGATAGCCGACTTGATGAAGTTAGATATTGTAAAGGAAGTAGGTATAAGGGCCTCAAGCGGAGGCAGAAAGCCCGCAACTTATTCATTGATAGCTGATACCGGTTTTATCATTTCGGTAGCTATGAACCAGTTTTTGACAAGAATTGTAATTGTCAATATGAATAATGAGTTTGTGGGAGAGGTGCAGGAGTTTGAATTAAAACTGGGCGATAACAAGGATGCTATCCATTCATTGATAGCCTGTATCAAGGCTGTAGTTGTTAATTCAGGATTAGCCCAAGATAAGTTTTTAGCTATAGGGATTACCATGCCTGGATTTATTGACGCGTTTTTGGGTAATAACCTGAGCTTTCTTAAAGTCCCGGACGAAACATTGGTAACCTACATTGCCAAACACGCCGGACTACCTGTATTTATTGAAAATGACTCGACAGCCATAGCTTTGGCTGAGCAAAAATTTGGACTTCCCATTGCCCGTAATAACTCCATGATCATTAACCTGGGCTGGGGTGTTGGTTTGGGGATGATTATCAATAAAGAGATATTTAAAGGACACAGCGGTTTTGCGGGAGAGTTTAGCCATTTGCCGCTTCATAAAAACGGAAAGCTATGCTCATGCGGTAAGCAGGGCTGCCTGGAAACAGAAGCTTCTTTGCTGGCTATTGAAGCTAAAGCTGCTGAAGGCCTGAAACAGGGGCAGGTTAGCAGCCTCCTAAAATACGATACCGTATCGGCAGATAATATCATTGATGAAGCACTTAAAGGTGATGCCTTTGCAATAAAAATCATTGCCGAGGCAGCTTATTTTATTGGTCAGGGCTTGGCCATATTGCTGCATTTAATGAATCCCGAAAGTATCATTTTAAGCGGAAAGGGGAGCGTTATCGGTAAATTATGGCTCAGCCCCATTCAGCAGGCCATGAACGAGCACTGCATTCCCCACTTAACCACCTACACCCAATTGGCGGTTTCAAACCTGGGCAATAACGCGCAACTGTTAGGAGGCGTAACCACGGTGATTGAAAATCTATATAAACTTAATCCGCAGGCCAATATTTCCGAGCCTACATAAACATATTCAAGGTCTTTTTTTAACTCAATTAATCAATTTTCATGCAACAATTTTATCTAAACTTGAAAAGGTGGGTGGTCCTGCTACTGCCCCTTTTTATCTCGGCAAATTTATTTGCCCAAACCAATGTTACGGGAGTGGTGCGCGATGACGCCGGGCCTTTACCGGGTGTAACCGTGTTAGTTGTGGGTACAACAACCGGTGTACAAACCAACATAAACGGTGCGTACAGCATTAAAGTGGCTAAGGGTGCAGTGCTTAAATTTTCATCTGTAGGCTATACACCAAAAGAAGTTACCGTGGGCGACAATGCTGTGATCAACGTAACTCTGGCTGCAGGTAAAGGCGAATTAAATGAAGTGGTAGTTACCTCATTTGGTATCAAACGCCAGGAAAAATCCTTGGGTTATGCTACTACCACCATTACAGCGAAGCAATTAACAGAGGCCGGTAATACTAACTTTGCTTCGGCATTGTACGGCAAAGCTCCTGGTGTTAAGATCACTACTGCTCCAGGTGGTTCAAGCAGCGCTGTAAACGTGCAGATCCGCGGTATCAACTCACTTAACTACAACACTCAACCCCTGTATGTTGTAGACGGTGTTATTATCCGCAATAACAGCGAGGCAGGTGCCGGTGGTTCAAATAATGACGGATACTGGTCTGATCAGCGGATCAGGGGTAACGGTATCCTGGATATCAACCCACAGGATATCGAAACGCTTACCGTATTAAAAGGCGCGAGTGCTACAGCGCTTTACGGATCTGATGCTATGAGCGGTGCTATCGTGATCACCACTAAAAAAGGTTCAAAATCAAGAGGCCTTGGTGTTGATTTCAACTATGTAGGTACTGCAGAGCAAGTGGCTTTCACTCCAAATTTTCAAAACGTTTACGGTCCTGGTTATGACCGTGCTACCAACCTTGCAGGTGGTTTTACCGAAGATGGCTGGTTAGCCGATGCTAATTCACCATCAGGATACAGACCACGTTTTAGCTCATACGCGCAATTTGGCCCTAAAATGGAAGGCCAGAAGATCAGGTGGTGGGATGGCGAGATCAGGGATTACACTCCGCAGCCAAATAACTACAAAGATCTATTTCAAACAGGCTATAGCTCAAACGCCAACATCGCTATATCAAACCAAACAGACAACGTTAATTACCGTTTGTCGGCAACCCGTTTGGATTATACCGGTATACAGCGTGGTCAAAAACAACAAAAAAACTCATTTAACTTAAACACTACTGTTAAGTTAAGTAATAAAATTAGCGCGGATATCGTTGCGAGCTATGTAAATACCTTAACTCATAACCGTCCGTATCAGTTAGGCCGTGTTTTAGCCAACTTTGGTGGCTTCTTAAACCGTTCGGAAAAAGCAGATGTGTTGCTGGATAACTATCAGACATCATTAGGTTATAAATACGTAACGCTTGGTAACGCTGCCAGAAACCCGGCTGAGGCTTTTAAATACAATATGAGCGGTGCGGATATTATGGACTTTTTCTGGACACAGTTAAAGAACAGTGAGGATGAAACCGAAAACCGTTTAATCACCAGCGCTACTTTAAACTGGGATGTGCTTAAAAATGTGAAGTTCAGAGGCCGTATCGGCAGTGATTATACCGGCCGCAATACTGAGTCACAACAATATAATGAGTATCCTACTGCATTTAACGGTTCATCAAGCACAGGTTATTACGGTGTTACCAAGGGTCAGTATTCTGTTACTTACGGTGACTTATTGTTAACCTATTCGCCAAAATTGACCAAAGACCTGAGCATGTCTGTTAGTGGTGGTTATACTTCACGCAGCGAAACTTACCGTGACCAATCTTCTGGTACTAATGGTGGTTTGGTTACCGAAAATTTCTTTTCTATCTCTAACTCATACGGTGTGCCAAATACAAGTGCAACCCGTGGTTACCTGAAAAGCCAGGCATTTTTCGGAATCTTGAACTTTAATTACAAAAACTATTTGTTTTTAGAAGGTACCGCACGTAATGAGTCGGCTTCAACACTTCCAACACAAAACAATACCTATTTTTATCCATCGGTAAATGCGGGCTTCATATTTACAGACGCATTTAAAATGCCTGAGTTTATCAGCTATGGAAAATTAAGGGCTTCATATGGTGTGGTTGGTAACAAAGCACCAAGATATGTTCCTAACGTGTTGTATAACCAATCATCATTACAAACACAAAATGGTTCAGTAACGCAGCTTACTTTTGATGCTACTTATGGTAACCTGCAGTTAAAACCAGAGATGAAATACGAACAGGAATATGGCCTGGAGGCTCGTTTCCTGAAAGACCGCTTAGGTTTGGATTTCACTTACTACAACAACCAGGTTAAAAATGTAATTATGGCGCTTAACGTTGCGCCAACAACAGGTGCTTCGAGCTTATTAGCCAATGCTGCAACCTTACACAGCGATGGTTTGGAAGTTGGTTTCAGCGGTAAACCGATAACCGGGAAATTTAACTGGGATGTGCGTTTAAACTTTGCTATTAACCACTCTAAAGTAAATAACCTCGCACCAGGTTTTGATAGGCTTACCTTCTACACAGGCGATCAATCTGCATTATTGGTTGTTGCCCAGCCAAACCAACCTATAGGTAATATATTGGTTTACCCGATAGCCAAAGACGCTAATGGTAACAAGATTGTAAACAGTGATGGTTTATACACTATTGATAAATCGAAATATGTGAACGTAGGTAATATACAGCCTAAAATTGTAGGTGGTATTGCCAACACTTTCAATTACAAAGGTTTCTCTCTTGATGTATTGGTTGATTACCGTTTTGGCGGTAAAATGGTGTCAAACCCATTAAAATATGGTACTGCTGCAGGTATGTACGAAAGTACTTTACAGTATCGTGATGCTGCTCATGGCGGTTTAGCTTATTACATTGATGGCAATGGCGGTAAACATTTAGGAACTGCTCCAAACGGTGGCAAAACCTATAACGACGGTGTTATATTACCGGGTGTAAATGAAAACGGAGAGAAAAACACTACGATTGTTGACGCTGCTTCATACTACCTGAATACTTATGACTGGGGTGAAAACTCTGTAAACGAGAATGCAGTATTTAAAAACAACTATGTGAAATTGCGCGAAGTTGTGTTGGGATACAGATTGCCTGCAAGCGTGAACAAAGCACTGCACCTTAATAATTTAAGGTTCTCTTTAGTAGGAAGAAACTTATTGTATGTATACCGCACGCTTAAAAACCTTGATCCTGAAGCTCCGATTGGCGACAAGTGGTACAGGCAAGGTGTTGATGAAGGTTCATCACCAGCTACAAGAAGCTTTGGATTCTCATTAAACGCGAACTTTTAATAGCACAAGTCATTAAATTATGAAAAAGAATTTTAAACATATAGGATACGCGTTTTTGCTTGCTTTATCATTGGGAAGCTGCAAAAAAAGCATCGACGAAAAATTTAACAACCCGGAAAAAACGGCTGTTGTAACTATCCCGTACATGTTTACCGGGATGTTAAATAATACCAGGGTAAGGGCCGAATACTGGCACTACAGAACGTTTGTACTAACTGCTACAGCTGATTTTTCACAAACCTGTTTCCTGCCTAATACCAATACCGTTTATCAGCCTAATGATGGCTATATGGGTAACCGCTGGGAGGATTTTTATCATCCAAATGGTTCGGCCAATGGTGTAATGGCTTTATACCGCACCATGGAAGTTACCTACAACCAAATGTCGGCTACAGATAAGGCAAATAATGATGTGATCATGAATGCTGCCCGGGTGGTTTTATATGATCAGGCATCAGAAATGGTTGATTGCTGGGGTGATATCCCATTCAGCGAGGCAGGAAGCCTTGAAACAAGCGCTGCTGTGAAAAACCCTAAATTTGATGACCAGATAGCGCTTTACAAAAGCTTCATCGCTGGTTTGGAAGCTGCTTCAACATATTTTAAAACTGCTACTTTATCTGGCCAGTCAAGCAAAGCATTTACACAACAGGATATCTTGTTAGGTGGCAGTGTTGATAAATGGAGGAGGTATGCTAACTCCATCCGTTTGCGTATGCTGATGCGTATGTCTTTTTATGACGAGAGCTGGTTCAAAAGCTGAGGTAGCCAAAATGCTGGCTGATCCAACATCATATCCATTGATTGATGGAGGTAATACTGCGGCTTACAGCCCGGCAGCTACCGACGTTTTACTAACACCGTTAACTACTTACACTGGATCGTTGCAAAATGCGCTTACCGAAGGTGGCAGTAACTATGCGCCAGATTACCTGTTAAATACCGTATTGTTACCGGCTAATGATCCAAGGATCCCAGTATTGTACGATAAAAACGGTAATAAAACCTACCAGGCTATGCCGGTAACTTTTACAAGCGAACAGGCATCTTCTGAAGCTGCAAAATATTCGGTAGTTGATTCAACCACTTTCTTAACCAATAACAAACTTCCGGGTATCGTAATAACCGCACCTGAGGTTAACTTCCTGAAAGCTGAGGCTTTTGAGCGTTGGGGTGGTGGTGATGCTAAAGCAGCATACGAAACTGCGGTTAGCCAGTCTGTTTACTATTATTTTTATTTGAACAGCTTGGGCACCGGTAGTAAACCAACTTTAAACGCAGCTGATATTTCCACTTTATTAAGTTCGGCTTCAGTATCTTATACAGGTACACAAACCCAAAAACTGGCAAAAATATGGACACAGAAATGGGCGCATTTCGGCTTTATGCAAGGCACCCAGGCCTGGAGCGAATACAGGCGTACAAAATATCCGGTATTGAATTTCCCAACTACAGGTAAACTTTCTAACTATACTACGCCGCCAACCCGGTTAGTATATCCAAGTATCGAAACTGGCTTTAACAGTCATTATAATGATGTAAAGGCAAAAGATACCCGTACAACAAAGATCTTCTGGGATGTGAAATGAGATGCCAGATAATAGTTGATTGAGGAGCCGCCCGCGTTTGTGGGCGGCTTTTTTTATGTATAAATATTTTTTTCTATGCGCGATACGTGCAAAAGCAAATCATGTGCCCCGCCCGGATAGTAATCATCAATAAACACTCTATCTGACTTTCAGAATTGTGGAGCGATGTGAATAGCCCGCATTGGTTCTTAAGGCGGCTATTCGGTGGGTAAGATAAAACTTTAATTTACTCCCCCATCGCTTTCCTTTTGATACGAATTGATGGCAACCGCTGACCGACAACAAAATACCGATTCAAATGATATGGGCAGGAAAACCCTATCCCTTCGATTATGAGGCAATAGCCAGTTTTGATAAGATCGTAAACTTAGGTAAGTATTACCCAAACTGCGCGATTTTAGCCGGTTATGAATTGCGTTTATCACGACTGCTTAAACAAGGGGCAGATGTCTGGCTCAATAGGCCGCGGCTGACCCATGAAGTTTCAGGTACGAGCGGGATGTCGGTGGCAAAGAACGGATGTATTAATGTTTCGATTCCTGATGGCTGGTTTCCGGAATTCGTTGTGGATAGGGTGAATGGTTTTGTTGTTCCTAACACTCAAATTAGTGAACATGAATTTCAACGGGATAAAACCGATGCCCATAACCTGTATAACTTGTTGTAAAAAACGGTCATCCTGCTGTATTATAATCATCCCGATCAGTAGCTCAGTATGATCACAGCCAGCATGCAGGGTATATTGCCTCGTTTTGACAGCAATCGGATGGCAGATGAGCGCTACACAGCTTTATACCACCCTGCCTCAATCCTAACGTCCATAGTTCAACTAAAGACAAAAATCATCTTAATTCCTGATAATGAGCATTTATTTAATAGTTAATCTCCCTGAACTTTATAATCAGATTAACTAAATCATTGGTTTTTGCCAGATGCTGGAGAGAATGAGTACACCAGGGTGAATGCTATTTCCAATCCTATTTTTTGATTTAGCATTACCGGTCAAAACGAGATGAGAGTCCGCTGGGACGTAAATACTTGTACCTGGCAGCGTAGGTAACAAATGTTACCGTTTAACTTTTTTGCTGAAACTACTTTTGTTAAAAACTAAATTGATGAACAAAATAAAGCAATTGATCAAATGGGCACTGATGCTCTATATAGGAATACCAGGCTTCCTCGCAATAGCGCAAGCGCAGGACATCCACCAAAAGCTAAGCCTGAATGAAGCCATTTTGGCAGCTTTAGCCAATAACAAAGCTATTCGAGTGGCTGGTCTGGACGAGCGTATTGCGGAGTCAAATTTCAACCAGACCCAGGCGATCTTTCTGCCGCAGGTTGATCTCTCTTATACAGCTATGAGCACAAACAATCCGCTCAGCGCTTTTGGTTTTAAACTGCAGCAGCGCAGCATTACTCAAAACGATTTTAATCCTGCTTTTTTAAACCATCCTTCTGCAACACCAGATTATATGGCACAAGTGGAGGTCAAACAACCCCTGCTCAACATTGATATGCTATACATGCGTAAAGGTGCTGAAAAACAAACCGAAATTTACCGGTATAAGACACAGCGCACCCAGGAGTACACTACTTTCGAAATCACGAAAGCGTTTTTGCAGCTGCAACTGGCCTACCAGGCGGAGAAAGTTTTGACGGAAGCAAGACAAACAGCAAAGTCTGTATATACCTTCACCGAAAATCACTTTAAACAAGGGTTGATCCAAAAGTCGGACTTATTGAATGCCCAAGTGCATGTAACCTCGGTTGAAAGTAACCTGGCAAAAGCAAGAAGCAGTATCCTTAACGCTTCTGATTACCTCAGCCTGTTAATGGGGCAGCCGACCGGGAAAATTTACAGCATCGCTGATGAGCCGCAAACAAACTTGTCAGTTATCGACAGCACGCAAAAGATATTCGCTAACCGGTCAGACTTTATGGCCATGCAGAAAGCAATTGATGCATCCGGCCTGATGATCAAATCGAGCCAGATGAGTTACCTGCCAAAGCTGAATGCCTTTGGCAATTACCAGTATAACGACAGCCGTTTAACCGGGTTCGGTGCTAAAGCTTACCTGGTCGGTATACAGTTATCGTGGAACGTTTTTAACGGGAATAAGACCAAACATGTTATTGCCGCACAAAAACTGGAGCGTGACAAACTTACCATGCAGTTAGCTCAGCAAAAAGACCAGAGCCAATTGGAGCTTGACAAAGCTTACCGCGACCTGTCCGATGCACAATTTGAAATGGGCCAGGACCAGGCCGCGATAGAACAGGCAGCCGAGGCCCTGAGAATCTTACAGAACCGTTACCAGCAAGGGCTGGTCAATACCACAGATATATTGACTTCAGATACGCAGTTGTCCCAATTGAAATTTTCGCTTGCACAGGCGCGGTTTACTGCAGATGTGACTAACGCCTATATCACATTATTAACAACAACGACCACCAAATAAACCATCAGATATGAACTTGCCGATCCATAAAAACAGGACTTTACAGCTATTTGCAACGATAGGTTTGCTGCTTATTAGCTCCTGTTCTTCCAACGAAAAAAAGACACATACGCCGGTGCAGATACCGCCATTTTTGTTACGGTAAGCCAACCTTCGGCCGATGCCAACCAGGGATTGACGGTAAGCGGACAAGTAGAAGCCAGTCAAACAGCCAATATCAGCACCAGGGTCATGGGCTATATCACGAAGATCAATGTTAAAGTGGGCGACCGGGTGAATAAAGGGCAAACGCTGGCGACTATCAGCAATGACGATATCCTGGCGAAACGGGCCCAGGCCGATGCGATGATAACAGAAGCTGAAGCTGGTTTTAAGAACGCACAAAAGGACTATGACCGCTTTAACGCATTGTATAAACAGCAAAGTGCTTCAGCTAAGGAACTCGACAATATTACACTGCAATACAGTTCGGCAAAAGCACGATTGGAAGCAGCAAAACAACAACGTAATGAGGTAAACGCCACGCTCAGTTACACCAGCCTGACCGCTCCTTTTTCAGGAACCGTAACTCAGAAAATGATGGATGCCGGTAGCATGGCCACCCCCGGAATGCCACTATTGACCATTGAACAAAGCGGGAGCTACCAGGTGAGCGCAACTGTGCCTGAAAGCGAGATCAGCCTAATAAAAAAAGATGCGCAGGTAACGATAAATGTCGATGCGATTCATAAAGTGATTAATGGCAAAATAACGCAAATCAACCAGTCTTCTGAAAACAGCGGCGGCCAGTATATGATCAAAGTAAATATCCCAGATAACGAAAAGCAAGGCTTGTTTGCCGGCATGTACGCCAATGTGGCCATCCCGTTACCATCGCCAATAAAAACCGACAATACTGGTAGTCAGTTGATGGTTCCGGTATCGGCTATCGAATATAGGGACCAATTAACTGGCTTATACACCATTGGCAGTAACCATACCGCCTTGCTTCGCTGGGTAAGGCTGGGCAAAGCGCAGGGTAACCAGGTAGAAGTATTAAGCGGAATGGCTTCAAATGAGCAATTTATTGTCAGCGCAGAAGGCAGATTGTATAACGGTGTAGCTGTTAAAATAAAATAAGAACATGAAAGACGGATTTGCAGGAAATATTGCTAAGGCATTTATACAGTCGAAATTGACCATACTGTTGATGATCGCCTTTTTACTCATTGGTGGTTACAGCACCTTCTTAATTCCGCGCGAGGAAGAGCCACAGATACAGGTACCGATGGCCGATATTTTTATCGGGTACCCCGGTGCCTCCCCCAAAGATGTGGAAACCAAAGTTGCGGCACCAATTGAAAAAATGATCTCGAATATCAAAGGCGTAGAATACGTTTATTCAACTTCTATGCAGGGACAAGCCATGGTGATCGTGCAGTTTAACGTGGGCGAAGATGTGGAGCGTTCATTAGTAAAGCTTTACAGCGAGCTATTGAAGAATATGGATAAAATGCCGCAAGGCGTTACGCTGCCATTGATCAAGACCAGGGCCATTGATGATGTGCCGGTATTAGGGTTAACGTTATGGAGTGATAAATATGACGATTACCAGCTGAAACAGATGGGACAGGAGTTGGCTAACGAGATCAAGAAAATCAACGATGTATCTGATGTCAATATCATCGGCGGCCGTAACCGCGAGGTAAAAGTATTGCTGGATAAAAGTAAGATGGCCGAAAGCCATGTGGACTTTTTGTCGTTGAGCAAACAAATTCAGGGTAGTAATATGCAATTACCAGGTGGCACACTGCTGCAAAAAGATACTGCCTTTTCCGTCGAAACCGGGAATTTTCTCACTTCATCAGATGATGTTGGCAATTTGGTGGTAGGTATTAACCAGCAGCAGCCGGTTTATCTGAAACAGATAGCCAAAGTTGATGAGGGTGCGGAAACGCCGAATCAGTATGTGCTGTTTGGTTATGGGAAAGCGGATACTAAAAATGTTCAAGCCTTTAAATCGAATTACCCGGCTGTCACCCTATCTGTCGCCAAAAAGAAAGGCGCGGATGCCATGAAATTGTCTGAACAGATCCTTGGTAAGGTGGAGCATTTAAAAGCAAGTTTATTGCCTGATGATGTGCATCTAACCGTCACCCGTAATTATGGCGAAAGCGCGTCAGACAAGGTGGGGGAATTACTGCTTCACCTGTTTATCGCCATCGTGGTGGTAACCGTATTTGTAATGCTGGCGATGGGCTGGCGAGGTGGATTAGTTGTATTTCTTTCTGTGCCGGTAACCTTCGCGCTTACGTTGTTTGCCTACTACCTTATGCATTACACGCTTAACCGAATTACCTTGTTCGCTTTGGTGTTTATTACGGGTATCGTTGTAGATGATTCTATTATCGTCGCCGAAAATATGCACCGGCACTTTAAAATGAAAAAATTGCCGCCATTGCAGGCCGCCATCTATGCCATTAACGAGGTGGGTAATCCTACCATACTGGCAACCTTCACTGTAATTGCAGCTGTATTGCCAATGGCTTTTGTATCCGGTATGATGGGGCCTTATATGAGCCCAATGCCTATAGGAGCCTCAATCGCTATGATCTTATCGCTGATAGTTGCTTTGACATTAACCCCCTACCTGGGTTACATCTTTTTACGCGAGAAAGAGAAGCATGGTATCGCTGACGAAGAAAGCAAACCAAAATTACTGGAAGAAACCCGCATCTATAAAATATACCGCTCATTTATACGGCCTTTACTCGAAACCCGCTGGAAACGCTGGGCATTTATACTAAGCATCGTGGTGATCCTGTTCGCATCGTTATCGATGTTCTACACCAAGGCGGTGGCCGTTAAAATGCTGCCATTTGATAATAAGAATGAATTTCAGGTAGTGGTTGATATGCCGGAAGGAACCACTCTCGAAAAGACACAGGCCGTAGCAAAAGATATAGGATCCTATGTATCCAGACAAGTACTTGTCAGGAATTATGAAACCTACATCGGCACTTCTGCCCCGATCAGCTTCAACGGGTTGGTGCGCCATTATGATCTGCGCCGGGGAGACAATGTTGCCGATATACAGGTTAACCTGGTTGATAAAAATGACCGCAGCATCCAAAGTCACGACATCGCCAAAGAAATGCGTGGTCCAATACAGGAAATTGCCAAAAAATATAATGCCAATGTGAAGATCGTGGAAGTTCCCCGGGTCCGCCGGTGTTGTCAACCTTGGTGGCTGAAATTTACGGGCCTGATTATAAGGAGCAGATCAAAGTGGCCAGGCAGGTAACAACTTTAATGAATAAAACCTCCAATGTGGTAGACGTGGACTGGATGGTCGAAGACGACCAGCCGGAATATCATATTGAAGTGAATAAGGAAAAAGCAATGCGTTATGGTATCGCTACGGCACAAATAGCTGCAACGGTTAACGCCGGGCTGTCGGGTATGCCGGTTGGCAATACAGCCCAGCCCGCTGCTTATAACCAAACCGCAATTAAGCTACAGTTGAGCGACGCCGATAAGAGCAATATAGATGATGTGCTGAACCTAAAGGTGATTGGGATGCAGGGGAACGCAGTACCCGTAAAGGACCTGGTTACCGTAACGCGGCAGACCAAACCGAAAAGCATATACCGTAAAAATCAAAAAGAAGTAGTTTATGTACTGGGTGATATGGCCGGTGACCTGGAAAGTCCATCTTATGCTATTTCGGATATTTCTGACCACCTGAAGTCGGTGACCGTTCCCAAAGGCTTTTCGCTAAAAGAGGAATACACTCATCAGCCGGAACTGGAGGATAATTACAGCCTGAAATGGGATGGAGAATGGCAGATCACTTTTGAAGTATTTCGCGACCTGGGTATCGCTTTCGCCGTAGTAATCATCATGATCTATATCCTGATCGTAGGTTGGTTTCAGAATTTTACGGTGCCGCTGGTGATGCTTGCTGCGATACCGCTTTCATTGATAGGTATCGTGTTAGGCCACTGGATGCTGCACGCTTATTTTACCGCAACCTCCATGATTGGTTTTATAGCCCTCGCCGGTGTGATGGTGCGTAACTCTATCTTACTGATCGACTTTATCAATATCAGGCTGGATGAGGGCATCCCGCTCAAACAAGCCATTATCGAAGCTGGTGCGGTACGGACTACGCCTATATTACTAACAGCCGGCGCAGTGGCCTTAGGCGCAGTGATCATTCTGTTCGACCCGATCTTTCAGGGGCTTGCTATCTCGCTGATGGGCGGTACGATCACTTCCACCTTCCTAACCCTGATCGTGGTGCCCTTATTATATTTCAAAATGATGCGTAAAACTCATCTTAATCCTAAAAAATCTGCGTCATGAAACTATTGGTCGTAACCTGTCTAAAAGAATGTCTGGGCGACATTTCAAAAATATTTAAAGAGGCAAACATTGATGTTTTTAGTACCAGCGAAATCATAGGACAGAAGCAAGGTAAAGGGACTAATTTTTTGGAAGATTGGTTTGCCAGCGGCGATGAAAAAGTTGAGTCAATGATGATCTTCACGTTTACGCCGTCGGCAAATGCGAAACAGGGGATGGAACTCATTAAAATTTATAACAAAACGCATGATAATAATTCCCCCATCAGGACATTCATCATGCCGGTAGAGAAATTTCTATAACCTAAAAGAACATGAAAGAAAGAATTGTACGTGCCGTTGCCGGCACTATGGTGTTAACCAGTATCATATTGGCCTACACAATAAATATCCAGTGGTTATGGCTGGGTGTTTTTGTCGGACTTAATTTAGTCCAGTCCGCTTTTACGAGGTTTTGTCCTTTGGAATTGATCTTAAAGGCAGTAGGCGTCAAAGATTGATAACGGGATGGTTTGTAATGGATCGTTCAAATCTGTCCCCTGTTAGTGCTAATCATCCGATAAGTGATGAACATCATGAATGAGGCTATTGACGGTCATTATTTGTTTATTATAACAAAGGTAAATTGGCTTTCTGATCAATACAAAATGGAAACAACCGATGGAAGCACATTATTATAACGTAGAAGTTAACTGGAATACAGAACGCAAAGGCATGATGTGTTCCCCCGAGTTAAACCGGGATGCCGGCAGTTGCATTGAAGTTGCGACACCCCCGAGTTTCCGAAAGGGGTTCCCGGGATCTGGTCGCCCGAGCATTTGTTCACGGCCGCCGTGAGTAGCTGTTTAATGACCACCTTCTTAGCCATTGCAGAAAATTCGAAACTCTCATTTGTGAGCTTCAGCTGCAATTCGAAAGGGAAACTCGAACAGGTGGACGGGAAATTCATGATGACCGAGGTTATTCTTGAGCCCACGGTAACCATCGCTGATGAAAAAGACAGGGAAAGAGCCGAAAGGGTGTTGCAAAAATCAGAAACGGCCTGTCTCATCTCCAATTCAGTCAGGTCAAAGATCATCATGACCCCATTAATCAAAGTTCTCAACATTTAAATTAATTTGTATGTCAAAACCTCATATCATTATCCTCGGCTGCAATTTTGCCGGGCTTACAACAGCCAGATATATTCATGCTGCTGTAAAGGACAAGGCGAACATTACCATCATTGATCGTAAAGCATTGCTCACCTTTGTTCCCAATATCCCTATGCAGGTTTTGGCCAATATCAACCCGGCAATCGACCTGCAATATAAATTCATGTCGTACCTGGAACATGACGGAAGTGAATTTATCCAGGCGGAGGTTACTACTATTGATGCCGATACCAACACCGTATTTTACCAGCCGAACGAGCGGCCCGGTCACCCAGTAAGAAAAATAAAGTATGATTACCTGGTTGTTGCGCTGGGTAACCGCCTGGCTTACGATGCGGTGGACGGTTTTAATGAGAACGGACATAGCGTTACGGACGCTTTTTTGGGTAACCGGCTGAGAAATTACCTGCATAAGGAATACAAAGGGGGGCCTATAGCGCTCACCTCTGATATTTTTCACCAGGGTAAGAGCTGGAAGCTGCCATCCGGCTTGCCTATAGCCATGACTGCATGCGAAGGCCCGCCTGTTGAACTTGCATTTTCATTGGCACACTGGTTGGAAAAAAATCAAAAAGGCAATGCCGAAACAATTTATCTATCAACTCCTGCAAAAGTAATTGCGGAAGATGCAGGAGAAACGATATTGCATCAGCTATTACCCATGATGGCAAAAATGGGCTACCATTACCAAGCAAATACAAATGGTATCAAAAAGGTTTATAACGGCGGTATCGAGTTTAACGATGGTCTCGTCACAGGAAGCAGAGGTATCTATCATTTTCCCCGACTGGCAGGCACATTCCTTTTTAAAGGAATTGCCTTTTACCGATGATATGGGTTTTGTCGTCACCGATCTGTATATGCGCAATCCCGATTATCAGAATATTTTCGCGGTTGGTGACGCCGCTGCAATTACCGTTCCTAAGATCGGGTCACTGGGCCACATGGAAGCCGAGGTATTGGCTAACGCTATAGCGAAAGAATTAGGCGCCATTAAGGGAGATATTGAACCTATGGAATTTGAACTGCTGTGCATGGGTGATATGGGTGGCATAAAAGGTTTTTACATGCGTACCAATGAATGGTGGGGCGGTAAGGAAAGCCACCTGGAGATGGGCATTACACCTTACGCCCTGAAAATGGGCTTTAAGCAAATGTATTATACCCTGGGCGGGAAAATTCCGCAATGGGGGCTGGCATTAAGTGAAATGATTGGGGATCATACTGTTCTATAAAGATATAATAATGCCTTTAACTATGAAGTAGATATTAAAAAGGCAGTCGTTGAAAATCGAATGTAACATTTGTTACCGTTGCTAAAGCTGATTCGAGGGATCTTTGTGTGATCATTAGATACTTAACCATCATTAAAATGGAAGAGAAGCAAGAAAAGGCGCTGGCGATGTGGCCGGCCATTGTCAAAGCCAAATGCCCTAAATGTCGGATCGGAGATATTTATACCAGCCCTTTATATAGTTTAAGCGGCCAGAAAATGCACATCAATTGCCCGCATTGCGGGATGACCTATGAACGGGAACCGGGATATTTCTATGGTGCTATGTATGTAAGTTACGCTTTTATCGTGGCCGAACTGGTAGCCCTGGCCATTGGTACATCCATCATAACAGGAAGCGATAACCCCTGGTTGTACATTATCGTTTTATTGGGTGTTGTTGGCCTGCTTGCCCCTTTCAACATGAGATACTCAAGGGTTATCCTGCTCCATTGGTTGACTCCAGGCCTCCATTATCATCCGGATTTAAGTGCCGGTCATTAATATGAGGTTATGAAAAATACGATACTGTACAATTGGACCTTGGGCCGCAGGCTTTGGGTCATTATCGGCTTAGTGATCATTACGGAAGGGATTTTCAAAAAAGATTTAGTAAGCTTTATCGGAGGCTTGATTTATACCGGGATAGGGGTATTTAACAAAACGCTGTGTTCAACCGGCTTGTGTTCGTTTTCTCTTAAAATAATAGAAACTCCAACCGACGACAATGGCACCAAACAAATAGAAAATTAATATGAATTTATTTAAGCAGTTATTTGGCGGCTCGCCGTCTGTTGACCTGGAAAGTCTAATCAAAGATGGCGCATTTTTAGTTGATGTACGCACTCCCGGTGAGTTTGCAGGTGGCCACGCTAAAGGGTCTGTCAATATTCCTTTAGACCAGTTACCGCAACAACTTTCCAGGTTAAGGAATAAGAAAAGCATCATTGTTTGCTGTCAAAGCGGAGGCAGGAGCGGGCAGGCAAAAGGAATACTGGAAAAAAACGGGATAACCAATGTCATCAATGGCGGAAACTGGAATAATGTAGCGCAATACTGTTAACTTAGCTACATGGATGAATCTGCCAATTTTGCTTTTCAGTTTGAACCCGCGCTGATAGAAGAAATTGAGACGTTTGGTGAATTACGCTCATTCAAAGACGGTGATATCATTATGGATTACGGAAAATACATCCGTATGATGCCCCTCGTAGTAAAAGGTACATTAAAGGTATTGAAAAAGGATGATAATGGCAACGAGATATTGCTATATTATCTATCCAGCAGCGAAACCTGCTCTATGGCATACAGTTGTTGCCTGGAAGAAAAAAAGAGCGAAGTTAAAGCCATCGCTGAAGGGGACCTTCAGATCATAGCCATTCCGCATAACAAGTTGGATGAATGGCTATGCAAATACCCCAGCTGGAAAAATTATATCATGCGGAGCTTTAATGAGCGTTTTTCAGAATTGTTAAAATCTATAGAAAGTATCGCGTTTCATAAGCTGGACGACAGACTGATCGCTTATTTGAAAGAAAAGAAGAGATTATCAGGTTCCAATCTGATTAAAGCCTCCCACTACCAGATTGCCGATGAGCTGGCCACTTCCAGGGTAGTTATTTCACGCCTCCTAAAAATCCTTGAAAATAACGGGAAGATTTTACTATATCGCAACGAGATCAAGTTATTAAATAATTTCGACGCTTAATTATTCCAGCCCAACATTGTTCTTAATAAAGATCCCGACATTTTATTTAAATAAGACCAGGATCATCTTTCTATGTAACATTTGTCACCAACCAATACTTTTATATAGGTTAATTTTATTAAAAAATTAATGCAATGAAAAAGAACATGGGTACGCTTGACCGTTCTTTACGGATCCTTGCGGCGCTTGCAATAGCGATCTTATACTATAAGGGTGTTCTGTCAGGGACGCTTGCAATTATTCTGCTGGCCCTTGCCGCTATCTTCATTTTAACAGGGTTTGTCAGTTTTTGTCCATTGTATTACCCCTTCAAGATCAGCACAAGGAAAACTGGCGCCTAACTTAAAAACTTTCTGCCGGTTTAATCCGAGCGAAAAGACAGAACGTGATAGCTTTAAGGCAGCGTGAATCACCCCAGCTATCGGAATTTTGAATTTCCATATTCGGATCACAGGTTCACTTATTAATACATATCATGCATAAAATAGCGTCTATTCATTCTGTTGCCTAAGGTGTAGAGTTTTTCTGGCTTACCATTTAACCCATTTTTTAAGCGTTCGGCAGTGATCGCTGCTTTCTGGGCTGTCAGGCTTTCGTGAGCTGCATAAACCATTTGCCTGCAATGTGTCCAGATATGCGTTGAATACCCGGACAGATTCTTTTATGCCTTTTAAGCGACCTGCTTTACTGTTCCATTGCGAGAGTTCAGAGGTTCTTGATGATGTGGTTTCCGCCCGTTTTCAGTTCACTGTAACGCGCAGGTAAATTGGTCCTGGGCCTTCTTTGTAGTTCTTTGGTTTCTTCAAATAGAAGAGCAAGCTGAAATTAGTTTTCATGTTAGATAACATTAAAAAGTGAAACAAAACTAAGTTTGCAACTAATCACAAAGAGGTTAATTATTTAATGTTTTGATATTCAATATGATGTATTTTATCTGGTGAGTGAATAAAAATATCAGATTTACTCACCTTATCGCTCTGCTTTTGATGCGAATTGATGGCAATTTGGAGTATTTTAAATAAAAGCAAAAGCCTTCAATCGTTTGATTTTCAGGCTTTTGAATAATTTAATATCAAAATCAGCGGAGAGGGAGGGATTCGAACCCTCGATACCCTTTTGGAGTATACACACTTTCCAGGCGTGCTCTTTCGACCACTCAGACACCTCTCCGAGTAAATGCGGATTGCAAAGGTAAAATATTTGCCCTTACTATCAATAAAAAAGCGAAGCCCGTTTTAACCGGCTTCGCTTTCACAAAAACTTAACTCTACTTATAAAAATTGCACTCGCACAAGTATGACAGTTATGGCGTGCTTTGGTTTAATTTGAGTAAAAAATATTAGGCTGCAATGCAGATACATAATTTTAGCTTATGTTTGCTCCGCACTGTCACATGGCGGTGGTTAACATAAAATACTGTTTTGGTTGCAATGCTGAGCATCAACGACATTAAAAAACCTATTGCTGCTGATATTGATGCGTTTGAGGAGAAATTCAGGAACTCAATGAAAAGTTCCGTTCCGCTGCTTGATCGCATCACGCATTATATTGTAAAGCGTAAAGGCAAGCAGATCCGTCCTATGTTCGTATTCTTTTCGGCCAGTATTTGCGGGGGCATCAATGAGGCTACGCACCGCGGGGCGGCACTGGTTGAGCTGTTGCATACAGCATCTCTTGTGCACGATGATGTGGTTGATAACTCTTATCAGCGCCGCGGGTTTTTCTCTATCAATGCTTTATGGAAAAATAAGATAGCCGTTTTGGTGGGTGATTACCTGCTTTCAAAAGGCTTGCTGCTTTCTATCGATAACAACGATTTTCAATTATTGCGTATTGTTTCAGATGCTGTTAAGCAAATGAGCGAGGGCGAACTGATGCAAATTGAAAAGGTGCGCCGCATGGATATTGGTGAACCTGTTTATTATGAAGTGATCAGGCAGAAAACCGCTTCGCTTATTGCATCCTGCTGTGCCTGCGGTGCTGCGTCGGCAGGGGCCAGTGACGAGGTGATTGAAAAAATGCGCCTCTTTGGCGAGAAGATAGGCATCGCGTTCCAGATCAAGGATGATATGTTTGATTTCGGCACTGATGATGTGGGTAAGCCGTTAGGTATCGATATCAAAGAAAAAAGTCACCTTGCCGCTTATTTACGCCCTGGCCAATTGCAGCAGTTCAGAAAAAAGAGGGTGATCAACCTGGTGAAGAACCATAATGAAGACCCTAAAAAAATTGCTGAGATCATCAAATTTGTGAAGGATATCGGTGGCTTACAATACGCCGAAACCCAGATGAAAAAGTACCAGGAGGAGGCTTTCGAAATCCTGAACACTTTCCCCGACAGTGATTCGCACCGCGGGCTGGAGCAACTGGTTAGGTTTACTACCGAACGGGACAAATAATCAATTTTATTGCTGCGTATAAATAACTGGTTTTTTAAAGATGCACTCCCTATCTTTATCACAGCCGGTTTTTACACTTATGACAGCAACAATTCCTACACTGTTTGAATGGGCGGGTGGTACACCTGCTTTTGAACTGCTTTTCAACAAGTTTTATGATAAGGTTTTGGCCGATGAGCTGCTGGAACCCGTATTTAAGCATATGTCGCCCCTGCACCGGATGCATGTGGCGCATTTTGTAAGTGAAGTTTTTGGCGGCCCAAAAACCTATAGCGAAACTGAAGGCAGCCATTATGCCATGATCAATAAACATTTGCAAAAGCATTTAACCGAAGCGCACCGCAAGCGCTGGATTGAACTGTTGCTGCAAACTGCTGATGAACTTTCACTGCCCGATGATCCGGAATTTCGCTCAGCTTTTATGGCTTACCTTGAGTGGGGTACGCGGATAGCAGTGCTGAACTCCCAAACAGATAATACTACAGAAAGCCCGGATACGCCTATGCCGAAATGGGGCTGGGGCGTGCCGGGGGACCATACATTCCCTGAAATAATAAAACACGTATGTAAAATGACCGGTGTTCAAGGGCAGCACATCATAATTACTGCTCTTTTGGCGTTTATGTTCGGGTAAACTTATTAACTTCGTAAATGCAGTCCATACAATCCCTCTTCCCCAAAATAGGTTTCTTCTCTATTCTTGATGTATTGCTGGTGGCTTTGATCATTTACCAGTTGTATAATCTTATCAGGGGAACCATTGCAGCTAATATCTTTATTGGGTTTGCAGTGATCTTTGCCCTCAATTTTGTGGTGAAGGCTTTGGATATGAAGCTGCTTACCATTATCCTGGGCAAATTTGTTGATGTGGGGATCATTGCCATTATCGTGGTTTTTCAACAGGAAGTAAGGCGATTTCTATTATTGGTAGGTAAAAATGCTTCACTCCAACGCAATAAAGCCTGGTGGCAATATTTCTTCGGAAAATCAGAAGTGGAGAAAAATAATTACGCCAGGATCAAGCCAATAATTGATGCCTGCAAAAGCCTGAAGCAAACCCGCACAGGGGCGCTCATTGTTTTCGCCAAGTATTATGACGAGACAGTTTTATCAAAACAGTTGCGAGGTGGTGGAGGCCAAAATTTCAAAGCGATTGTTGGAAAGTATTTTTCAGAAAACCAGTCCGCTGCATGATGGTGCGGTGGTGATTTCGGAGAATAAGATTAAATCGGCAAGTTGTATTTTGCCGCTTACCGAAAAAACTGATCTGCCGGCGCAGTTCGGCCTGCGCCACAGGGCAGGGATTGGTGTTACAGAGGCAAATGAGGCCACGGCGATCATTGTATCTGAAGAAACCGGTGAGATCTCGTATGCCAAACAAGGCCGGATTAAAATGAATATCAGCTTCGCAGAGCTGGAAAAAGTTTTAAATAAGGATTTTTAATCGGATAAAAATAAGACAGGATGCGCCTTTAACTGGCGCAAGTATTGTGTGGTTGCAAGAGCGGGGCGTACTTGTGCCCTCTAAGCTAATAAAGGATTGCTATATTGTGAATCAAAATAATCAGTGTTAAATTAACAATGCCACTGCAACCCTCCATCGATAAAATAACAGAAATCTCCCGGGTCCTGCTTTCGATAGCAGGGCGTTATCTGGTATTTGCCGGCGCATTATACTTGTTTTTTTACGTGTGGAGAAGACGAACATATTGGTATTCAAAAATTCAGCAACGCTATCCCGAAAGCAAACATATCCTTCGCGAAATCGTTTATTCGTTTTTTACTATACTGATATTTGGTGCGGTGATCCTGTTGGTGATCTACGCCAGTAAGCAGCATTTAACAGGGATCTATCCAAACATCAGCGATAAAGGATATCCTTATTATTTTTTGAGTATAGGGCTGATGATCCTGATGCACGACACCTACTTTTACTGGACACACAGGGTTATGCACTGGAAGCCTTTGTTTAAGCTGATGCACAAAACGCATCATTTGTCAACTAATCCGACACCATTTGCCGCTTATGCTTTCCATCCGCTGGAGGCCGTAGTGGAGATTGGTATTGTACCACTCATCGCCTTTACTATTCCCTATCACGGCACTGCGCTCACTATATTTTCTTTGTATTCGTTGCTATTAAACGTGACCGGTCATCTGGGCTATGAACTTTTTCCCCAGGGGTTTACTACGCATAAACTGTTTAAATGGCACAATACTTCAACGCATCATAATATGCACCACCGATTAATTAAATGCAATTATGGTTTATATTTCAACATATGGGACAGGCTGATGGGCACTAATCACCCCGATTATGAAAAGAGCTTTGAACAGGTGGTTGAAAAGCGCGAAAAAGTGAAGTGTAAAGGAGACCCGGGACTATTGTCAGACGAACTGGCTACGGAGTAACTTTTTCCTTTTTTACCCCGGCAGTATCCGGATTAACAACATCTATTCTTTTAATGAGCATATGGTATTTTATCCCGGGTTCGTCAGTTTTAACAACGGGCATATTGTCGTTCGGGTAATTTTTAACAACAGGCATCCGGCTGTAAACGGTCACATTATCAACAAGTTCACGGGTATTTAGCAATGTCCTGTTATCATTTAAAAGTCCGTTTTTCGGAAGTACCGGCATTAGTTTAGACAAGTTGCTGTCAACCTTTAATGGTTTCAAATTAAAAAGTTTATCGACAGCGTCATTGTTTTTAGGTGTCTTATTGAGGTTTTGTGCTTTAAGCTGGCCTGCACAGGCTATGATAGCAGCAAGGATTAAGGTTTTTTTCATGGCGATACTATTTTATACTAATATACCTATCAATTAATAATATTTAAATGTTAAATAATGTTATTAAATGTTAAATGCTTTTGAATTGAACCCAAATACCAAAGCCATAAACTGATAGATTTTATTACTTTTGTGGAAAATTTAAAAACCGATGAGCGAACTCATTAAAAAACAAGTGAACGATGCAAAGGCCTTGATGGAAAAGGCCATTGACCATGCAGATAGCGAATTAAATAAAATACGTGCAGGTAAGGCAAGCCCTTCATTACTTGACGATATCAGGGTTGATTACTATGGCACCCCAACACCATTAAGCCAGATAGGTAGTGTTAACACCCCTGATGCCCGTACCATTGTTGTTCAGCCCTGGGAAAAATCATTGTTAAACCCTATTGAAAAAGCTATTAAAGAAGCTAATTTAGGTGTTAACCCTCAAAACGACGGTATCATCATCCGTATCAATGTACCTCCGCTTACCGAAGAGCGCCGTCGTGATTTGGTTAAAAAAGCTAAAGCCGAGGCTGAGACCGGTAAGGTGGCTGTTCGTAACATCCGTAAAGATGCCAACGAAAAGATCAAAAAATTAAAATCAGAAGGTGTTTCTGAAGACGAAATAAAGACAGGCGAAGCTGAAGTTCAAAAACTTACTGATGCTTACATTGCTAAAGTTGATCAGCTTTCAGAAGCTAAAGAAAAAGATATCATGACGGTTTAATATTAACCTTGTGTCAAATTAAAAGGGAATGAGCTACTTAGCCATTCCCTTTTTTATGTTTGCTGTCGAAACATGAATGTATTAATCTCTTACTTAAAAAACACCGCTGGATAGTTGTATTTGCACTTTTCCTGGCGGCGATGAATATAGGCTTCTCCCTGCTCGACCCATGGATAACCGGGCGTATTGTTGACCGTGTTATCGAACAACGCAGTAAGCTACAATATGACGCATACCTTAATCAGGTGCTGATGCTGGTTGGCGCTGCTATTGGTGTTGCCATGGTATCGCGTATAGCTAAAAACTTCCAGGATTATTTTACCAATATCATTACCCAAAAGGTAGGTGCAGAGATGTATGCCGATGGTTTAAAGCACTCGCTTGAGTTGCCTTACCAGGTATTTGAAGACCAGCGGAGCGGCGAAACTTTAGGCATATTGCAAAAGGTGCGTTTAGATTGCGAAAAGTTTATTACCTCCTTTATCGGGATCCTTTTTGTGTCGCTCATCGGGATGGTATTTGTTATCGTTTACTCAGTGAGCGTAAGCTATAAAGTTACCCTGGTATATTTCGCCGCGATACCCATCATCACTTTTGTGAGTATGGCCATGAGCCGGAGAATTAAGAAAATCCAAAAGACAATTGTGGCCGAAACAACGGCGCTGGCAGGTTCAACAACCGAGTCGTTAAGGAATATCGAGCTTGTAAAAAGTTTGGGTTTGGCAAAACAGGAAATAGCAAGGTTGAATAATACCACTTACAAAATCCTCGATCTGGAACTGAAAAAAGTGAAGTATGTACGCAGCATGAGCTTTGTACAGGGCACTACAGTAAACTTTGTGCGCAGTGTGATGGTGGTGGTTCTGCTGATGCTCATTTTTAAAAGCACTATCTCTCCGGGCCAATATTTCAGCTTTTTATTTTACTCATTCTTTTTATTTAATCCTTTGCAGGAGTTAGGCAACGTAATCCTTTCCTGGCGTGAAGCTGAGGTTTCCCTTGGTAACTTCAACAGGATATTAAGCATTCCTATCGATAAAAAGCCAGAAAAACCGGTGCTGCTTGAAAAGGTAGAAACCCTCACTTTTAACGATGTTACCTTTAAGCATTTAACAGCCAATCGTAATGCCCTTAACCATATCAGCTTCGAAACTAATTCGGGCGAAACGATAGCGTTTGTTGGTCCGTCAGGTTCGGGTAAAACTACACTGGTTAAATTATTGGTTGGTTTATATCAGCCTTTGCAGGGAGATATTTTATACAACGGCACATTAAGTAAAGAAATAGACCTTGATCAGCTCCGTGAGAAAATTGGTTTTGTAACCCAGGATACACAACTGTTTTCAGGTACCATCCGCGAGAACCTGCAGTTCGTTCGCCCCGGAGCTACTGATGAAGAATGTATGGATGTGTTACAGCGTGCAGCCTGCCAAACCTTACTGGCCCGGGCCGATAAAGGTTTGAGCACTGTAATTGGTGAGGGCGGTGTAAAAGTATCGGGTGGTGAAAAACAGCGTCTTTCTATAGCGCGAGCTCTATTACGCAGACCGGATATCCTGGTATTTGACGAAGCAACATCATCCCTCGATTCTATCACCGAAGAGGAGATTACAGAAACCATCCGTAATGTATCCGAAAAGGAAAACCATATTACCATCCTGATCGCTCACCGTCTATCAACCATTATGCATGCTGATAGTATTTATGTGCTGGAAAAAGGCCGCATTATTGAAGGCGGTAAACATGCCGATCTGATAGCCCAAAAAGGTTTGTATTACGCCATGTGGCGTCAGCAGATTGGAGAGAAGGATACAGCAGATGCGCTGGATTAAGATATTCGAATATTTTATGTCATTGCGAGCGAAGCGCGGCAATCGCTTGCTATACAGGGCGACCTTGCTTCCATGCGATTGCTTCGTCGTCTCTCCTCGCAATGACATGTTTTAACTATACTTCCGGCGGTACAAGTATTACTGTAGTACTTGCTACTTCAGTAGTTGCCATGTGTTCAAACAAGTTCACCGCATTTTTTATGGCTGCTTCATGTTCATTCTCCGGTATCGCGTTAAGCACCTCTAAAAACTGTTTCCATTTTAAACCAAGCTGATCACCGTAAACCTGGTAATAGTGGTAGTTTAAATTGTAAGGCAATAGCTGTTCATTAGTTTTCAGGCGTTTCGCTATCACATTGCCGCCAAGCGTTGAGCCTTCCAGTACATACATTGCCCCGAGGATTGCTGCATCACTGCTTAAGTCAATATATTCAGGAGCCTCCGCAGAATTGTTGCTTACTGTCGAATTAATCTCTTCAAAATCGCGTAATAGAGCTGGCAGTTTTACCCTGTTTTCAATATCCAGTTTTCTACGTAGTTCATCACTAAGATGGGTAAATAAAAAATCTTCTACCGCCGCGTGAGTAGTGTAGTTAACCATTAATATATTATGATACTGCTCAAACGTAAGCGAGCCATCCATAATTTGCCCTACAAACATTTTTTGCTCAAGCTGATCATGCAGATATGCAGTAGCTTGTTTTATTTTTTCATGAAGCATAAAGTATGCGTTTTTCTACGCCGCTAAAATACCGTCAATACACTTATAAAGTTCGTCAAGTGCAAATGGTTTTGCGAGGTAAGATGTAGCATTAAGATTTTCAGCAAGCTGCATAATGTTGTCATGGCCTGAAAATAATACAAAAGGTATAGTTCTGTGGTCATCAACCTCATGGATCTCTTTGATTATTTCACGGGCCTGGCGCTGGCCAATATAGTTATCGAGTATGATCAAATCAGGAGAGAAGCGTTCAATTTGCGCTACAACCTCGTAGCCGTCGCGTTTTACTTCAACCTCATATTTATCGCATAATGCGATGCCCATAATATCGGCTATATCCCCATCATCCTCGATGACTAATATTTTTTTCAGCGTTTTAATTGACATTCAGATTTTTAGTGAACCAAAAATTATAAAGTGATTCAACGCAATTTACCAGGTTTAAATAGCCCGCAGGCTTGGTTAAATAAGCATTAGCGCCAAATTCAAGTGATGCTTTAACGTCTTTTGGATTGTCGGACGTTGAAAAGAATATCACCGGAACATATTTTAAAAACGATATTTCACGAATGCGTTTTACCAGGTCGAGCCCCGAAAGCCCGGGCAGGTTAAGGTCGAGCAGTATAAGTTTCGGTTTTACTCTTGCTTCGGTAAGCTGTTTTAACTGCTCAAGCGCATCCTTCCCATTATCAATGATCTTTACCGTAAGCCCGTCTTTCACTTCGCGTACGGCATGCTGCATTATAAATGCAAAATCTTCGTCATCTTCAACATAAAAAATATCAGGCGAACTCACAACTAACTAATTTTAAAAGATATATAAAAAACTGTGCCAAATCCTAATTTGCTCTCAAACCAAATTCGCGCTTTGTGTTTTTCAACAATGCGTTTTACAATGGCCAGGCCAACGCCTGTGCCCTCAAATTCGAGCGCGTTATCCATGCGTTTAAATAGTTCAAACACGCGGTTATAATAATTTACGTCGATACCAACACCATTGTCGGATACCGAATAAACGATCTCGTTGTTTCTAACTATCCCCTCAACTTTAACTTTTGATGGCGTTGATTTTGAAGAGTATTTAACAGCATTGTTAATCAGGTTGGTGAAAACCTGCGTTATCATTACACTGTCGCCGTCAATACCTGGGGTATCTCCAATGGTAAATTCAATGCTTTCGGGCTTAAGGGCCGATAGTACTTCCCTTTTAATTTCATTTAGTAACAGGCCCATATCAATTGGGGCGGCCTCTATGTCAGTACGGCCCACGCGCGAATAATGCAGGATCTCTTTAATGAGCATGTGCATTTTATCGGTGCCCTTGACGATCCTTTCGAGCATTTTTTTTGCCGAATCATCCAGGCTTTTATTACTGGCCAGCAATAGCTCCGAGTAATTTTTTATTGATGATAGCGGGGTGCGCAGATCATGCGATATGGTATAGCTGAAGGTATCCAGCTCATCATAGGCCAATTGCAAACGTTCGTTCAGGATCCTGATTTCGTTGGCTTTGCGGTTGATGGCATAAATAACATCTTCACGAACCTTTAAAACCGCGGCGATCTCATCATGCTTCCACTTTTCGGATGTGTTTTTAACAATTTGTGTCCAGCTGTCAAACGATTTTCGTGGCGAGAGCTGCAACAGGCCGTCGGCAGTTTCTTCAACAGGCTTTTCCGGATTGCCCGCCCAGTTGATAGCTTTTACCTGCTCGGGTTTAAACCAAATGATCATCTCCCCAAGCTCGCGCGATAGGCTGCAAGATAAAATACCGCTGGCAACATCGCTGTAATTTTTGGCCGCCAGATATATTTCCGGGAAACGGTAAGTGCTGTAAATGGTATCAACCATATTTACCTTAAGCCAATCAACTATCTCGGCTATTTGTTCTTCGGTGGGTGTCTGGCCAATGGTAGTTATCTCTCCATCGTACACCAGCGCCACACCCGTAGCCGTGGTAACATCTTTGATAGTAACTTTATTGCGGGTTAAGGCGAAAGTAAAATCAGTGTCCTTTTTGATATAATCGGCAATGGTATTGGCAGCTTCGCCCAGTTCATGAAGTTTTGCCAATTCTTCCTCATCCTGGCGGTACTCTAATGCTGATGAAAGGATCTGACCGATCAGTTTCGATGCATCACGCGATTTATAGTCGATAAACCTTGGCGAATAATTATGGCAGGCGATAAGTCCCCAAAGTTCGCCATGGGCAATAAGCGAGATACTGAAGCTAGAGTCGACGCCCATATTTTTTAAATATTGGATATGGATAGGCGACACAGCCCTCAATACCGAATGGGTAAGGTCAAGCGGTGCGGCTCCCTCCTCATAGGTAATAATAGCCGAGCTTTCTGAATTTACATCGGCTATAATACGGGTAAGATTGATCTTATAAAGCTCGCGGGCTTGCTTAGGAATATCCGAAGCCGGGTAATGCAGGCCTAAAAACGGCTCCAGGTCATCGTTCTTCACTTCGGCGGTTACTTCGCCGTGACCATCCTCGTTAAATTTATAGATCATTACCCGGTCATAATTGATGATCTTTTTTATTTCAGAAGCAGCCTTTTGCAGTAGAAGGGATAAGCTTTTACCACTCAGGATCTCGGCTACCGAACGGCCTATAGTTTTTTGAATGTCACCACCCAGATCTGATTCGGTTGGCTCAAACTCCAGTACCAGATCATTTACCGAGTGACTGATGATAAGATTGTAATTAGTTCCCTTTACATCAATAGCCAGCGGATTGATGGTGTCTGAACTTTTTGCACCCTTAGCCAACTTTAACAACTGCTGCAATGACGCGGTATCATTTGCTATGGCTAATTGTTCTTCCAGTTCGCTAATATTTTTGCCTAAGAGTCCGATTGCGTTGATACCGGTATAGCTTTCAACGTTTTGACTGATGTAGGAAATATTGTAAGATTTGCTGTTTACAGCGATCAAGAAACCGTGCGATTGGATCTTTCCCGGGATATGTATTGGTTCTCTGTCGCAATTGGTCAGGTCTACCTGGTAGCTCATAGTTTTTTGATAGGATGAATGACCGCGTAAAATACAAAAAATACACTTTTATGAAATATATTTTTTAAATAGGTAAGTTGTAAGGATTGAGAGGAAAGGTGATTGTTAATAAAACTATATCATTAAGCCCATGCCTGGTATTATCACAGTACCGTGTTAATTAGGGAAGTGGTGCGATGGAAATACCGACCACGAGCAAATGTGGGGAGAAGGTACTTTCCGAATAAATAAAACATACCCCTAAATATTTTTATTCTCAATCATCCTGAAAAACTCATCGCGATAGGTGTCGCCTACAGGGATGATCTTGTCGCCGATCTGGATGCGGCTCCGTTCAATACTGTCTATTTTATTGAGAGCTACAATGTATGATTTATGTACACGTACAAAATGTTTTTCGGGCAAGGCATCTTCCATTTTTTTCATGCCCTGCAGGGTAATAATCCGCTCGGCAGAGGTAAAAATGCTTATATAATCCTTTAAACCCTCAATAAACATAATATCATGCAGGTATACCTTTTGAATCTTATGTTCGGTTTTTACAAAGATAAAATCGGTTGAAAAATCATCCTGCTGCACGGGTTCGGCCTGCATCACTACCTGTGGTTTGGCTGCAACAGGCTGGATAATGCTTTGTGCTTTTTGTACCGATTTAAAAAAGCGATCAAATGCGATTGGCTTTAACAGGTAATCAACCACATCAAGTTCGTAACCTTCAAGCGCGTACTGCGGGTAGGCTGTAGTTAAAATAACCTTGGCTTTACCGTTAGCAATTTTCAAAAACTGGATGCCGGTAAGCTCGGGCATCTGAACATCTAAAAATACAAGATCGGCTTCGGCGGCCTGTACCATGGTAAGCGCCTCGATGGGGTTAGTTGTGGCTTTAACCAATTGCAAAAAAGGCATCTTGGAAATATAGTCTTCCAAAATATGCAGCGCCAAAGGCTCATCGTCAACTACCAAACATCTGATCATAGCGTAAAAATAATGTAATAATGGTTATTCTAAATTTTTTAATATGCTGTTTTGTTATAACGGCGTCAATTCAACAGATTTATACCAGATTTCGGCCCCTTCAGATTGCAAAAGGATGCGACCGTGCGATAATGAGGCTATTCCCCAGTTTACCAAATGTCCGTTAACATAATGTTCAATCTGGTTGCCATTGCAAATGATTTCGATGATGTTCCATTCGCCGCGCGGATTTTCAAAATTGGCGGTGCGGTAAACACGCTGCTGGTCCCACTCAATGGCCGATTTATTGGGCGTAACCACATTAGTATGTTGTACGCACCAAATATCGCCGCAATCACCCTCCTGAATCTGGCATTCTATCGATCTTGGCCATACAATATCTTTATCACCCTCCCCAAAATGATATAAAACACCTGCATCGCGTACGCCCTTTTCGCGCGGGTGATATTGTTTGCTCCCCCATTTAAATACTACTTTCAGGTAATAATTATCGTACGATTTTTTGGTGGCCATATAACCGAAATACTTGCCCATTACATGCACCATACCATTTTCAATGGCAAAGTTGTTATGTACATCATTATCCTTGCCTAAAGTATCCAGGTAGGTATACCAATCCTTTTTATCCTTGCCGTTTAACAATTTTTGAACCCCAATCTCCCTGATCCAGATATTGCGGAACGATACCGGAAACTCATGCTCCTGCAGCAACAGGGGTAAGGCGAAGGCGTGTTTTTGATATTTGGGCTGACCAACATGCGCCACTGTTCCTTTTATAGCTACATGGTTTTGTATCAGTATGCCATTGTGTAATACGGTAATGTAAGCCGGTGATTTAACCGAGCTGTCGATATTGAAGCGCGGGGCAGTATAAATGATATCATACTTTTGCCACTGGCCCGGTTTAAGCGAGGCATTTACCAGCGGCAGGTATTGTTTATAAACAGAACCGGCCTGCCCGTTTGAGTAGGTACGGTTTTTATAACTGTCGAGGATCTGCAGTTCGTAGCGGCTTTGCATAATTACGCCGCTGTTGCCACGTTCCTGGCCGTTGCCTTTAACAATGGCAGGGGTGCGCCACTCGATATGCAGCTGGCAATCGGCAAAGTTTTGTTTGGTGATGATAGAGCCGCTGCCCGGCTTAACGGTTACAATACCATCTTTTACTATCCAGCCCGGTTTGTTGCCTTTCTGATCTGTCCATTTGTCCAAATTTTTGCCATCAAACAAAATGATAGCATCGGATGGCGGCTTGTTACCGGCGCCCGGTAAAACTACTTCAGGCTCAGGGTCCCAAACTTCGGTTGCCTTAGGGTCGGTTTGTGCACATGCGGTAATGGCCGATGCTGCAAGAAACAGGGCTAGGAGCAATTTTTTCAAACAGGTCATGGTTATAATAGGTTATAACTATAAATCTATTGATAATTCGCAGGTGTAGGTATATTCTTCATCCCTTATTTTTAAAGAGTACCTGTTGGGGTAAAGCAGGTTGAGCCGGCGCTGCACGTTTATCAAACCAATTCCACCTACAGCATCACGGTTATTGTTATGTTTTTTGTTTTGGATGTAAAAATGCAGTTTACCATCCGCTACGTTAATAAGTAGCTTTATAGGGGAGTTGATATCATTTGCAACGCCATGCTTAAAAGCGTTTTCGATAAAAGCGATCAGTAACAGAGGTTCTATTTTTTGATCGGTGATATTGCCATCTACCTTAAAATCAATAAATGCCTTGCTGCCAAAGCGGATCTTTTGCAGATCGATGTAGTTTTGCAGGTACTGGAGTTCTTTACTCAGGTCAACTTTGTTTTCGTTACATTCATAGAGCATGTAACGCATAATTTCCGACAGCTTTAAGATAGCTTCGGGCGTAGTTTCCGAACGCTGATAGGCCAGTGAATAAATACTGTTTAAGGAGTTGAATAAAAAATGCGGGTTGATCTGCGATTTTAGAAAAGCCAGCTCGGCAATAAGGCGCTGATTTTCAAGGTCGCGCTGAATGCGTTCGTTCAGGAACCAGTCTGTACTGAACTTTAGCGCTGTGCTCAGGAAAACAAATATCAGACTGGTAAAAATACTGCTGTAAAAATAGGTGGCAAAACTGGTTACATGCCCTTTTTGATGTACTAACACAATATCCTTAAATATTAACCCTACTCCATATTTACCTATGCCATATATTATTATGCTTACCAGTACAGCTGTGGCATATTGCCAATACCGTTTTTTATTAAGGAAATTAGGTATAAAAACCAGGTAGTTAAGATAAAATAAGCTGATATTAATAGTAGGATAAAGCAAAAAGATCACCAGTAGCTCTTTGGTACTGAGCTGCGCGTCGTTTAGCCTTGCCAAAAAAACAAAAAAGGATATAATGCCCGTCCAAAAAAACAGGTGCCAAAAAATTATCCAGGCGGTTTTTATTCCGGTTCTGGATTTCGGTAATGGTAATGAAGCCTCCATTCGCTGTTTTTAAATCCCTTTTATGTTTACGGGTGTGGCATCTAATTTAATATTTTGATAATGATATCGGCCTGTTATTTATATATAGCCGCTCATTTTTTCGATGAACTGGCTTTTATTATCGATGAACTGGTTAAAAGGTGCAGAAAAGCGTTCATCTATAAACAAAGTGTGTTGGTCTAAATCATTTTAGCAGGTTATTTTTTTAATATTCCTTTGTTGTATAAAATCAACACTCACAATGAAAACGCTTATCAAAAATTCAAATCCTTTTATCATGTTATTGATCCCGGTAATGTTTGCCCTTATTTTGGGTGTAAGTTACCAGTTCGAGCAAAAAAAGGAAACAGCAATAATTGGCCGCACAGCAGTACATGCTACCTCATTGTTTCACAAAGGTTTTGTAATGGTTAAAACTGTTTGCTCAATAGCAAAAAACAATAACATATGGTAATTACTACCGAAGGCCTTTCCTTCACCTTTGGTAAGCAGCAGGTAGTTAAATCACTCGCGCTGCAAGTTCCAGAAGGAAGTATATATGGTTTTCTCGGTCCCAACGGTGCCGGGAAAACCACTACTATCAAACTCCTGCTTAACCTGCTAAAACCCGATGCAGGTAACATTCACATTTTTGAGCAGGATATCAAAACAAGCCGCATCAGCATACTTTCGCAAATAGGTTCGCTTATTGAGCAGCCTGCTTTATACCAGCACTTAACCGGGAGGGAAAATTTATTGAACAGGGCCTTATTATTGCAGGCGCCTGCTCAGCGCGTAGAAGATATGCTCGACCTGGTACAGCTAACTGCCGCCGCCAATAAAAAAGCGGGGCAATATTCATTAGGGATGAAGCAGCGCCTGGGTATTGCGCTGGCCCTGCTGGCCGATCCTAAATTGTTGATTTTAGATGAGCCTACCAACGGCCTCGACCCAAACGGTATCATCGAGATCCGCGAGCTGTTGAAAAAGCTTGTGTCCAAACATGGTAAAACTGTTTTTATATCAAGCCATTTGCTTGGCGAGATTGAACGGATGGCCACGCATGTGGGGATTATAAATAATGGCGTAATGCTTTTTCAGGGCAGTATTGCCGACCTGCAGGCCATCAGCAAACCACTGGTGCGCGTTGATGCCGAAAATACCGTTGACGCCGCCAACCTGTTAACCCGCCACCATATTAACGTTACCGAAGTAACCGACGAGCATTTACTGGTACCCTACATCTCCAAACAACAAATGGGCGAGATCAACGCCCTGCTTAATAAAAACGGGCAAATGGTTTACAGCATCAGTAAACAGCAAAAAGACCTGGAAAAACTATTTTTAGATATCACCCAAAGAGCCTAAGCCATGAAAGGATTTATACTGTCATTCCGTTCGGAGTTTTACAAAAGCCGTAAAACACTTGGCTTTTGGGCTTCGGTAATGCTTCCTTTATTTATAGGTGTTTTGTTGTTCGTAGGGTTTTATACCAAAAGTGAAAAGTTGGTGTCAATGCCGCCGATGATGCTTTGGCTACAGTTTGCTGGTGCTATTTTGGGTATCATGGGCTCATTGGTGCTGCCAATGTATATCATATTTATAGCATACTCCGTAAACAGTATCGAACACCGGGCCGATACCTGGAAAACCTTGTTTAATCTGCCAATCCCCGCTGGTCGGTTTATGCGGCTAAATTTTTTTATGCGGTTTTCCTTGTATTTGTTTGCCTTGCGTTGTTTGTGCTGTTTACCATTGGTTTCGGCAATTTGTTAAGCATAGTAAAACCAGAGTTACGGTTCGACGATTTCCACATGGAGAAAGAACTGGCACAGATCTATTTCAAACTGTTTTTATCATCATTAGGTATCCTTTCCATTCAGTTTTTACTCAGTTTATTTTGGGCAGATTTTTTAAAGCCGATGGGGATTGGTTTTATATGTACTATAGCCGGCGTTGTGGCGGCTTCAAAAGGCTGGGAGTATAGCTACCTGTTTCCATATGCACACCCAATGGCAGCTATCAGTAGCATGCTGAAAAACAATCATGGCGATCCATCCAACCGGTTACAAATAGATGTTTTTACTAAAGATGTATTTGTAAGTATGGCTATAGCAGTTGTTGTATTTGTGGCAGGATATTTTATTGTGCAGCGTAAGAGCGTGAAGTAGATTATTTGTTATGTTTACTCAAGTCATCAATGATCTCAGCAATTTCGCGATTAACCGAATCTATGGACGGAAGCCTAACTGTCGTGCTGTCCTGTAACCTCTTATATAATAAATTATAACTATTGATGCGTAGCTGGCAGTACTTTTTAAGCATATTGTCGCGAACCTTATAAGGTTCGGGAAGGTCGAGTGAATCAGCAGAGTTGATAACCTGGATATTTTCATTCCAATAGTATATACCCCTATCCTTCAGTTCGGACATTAAAACATCTTTAGCCGTATTTTTTGGCATTTGCATTACCTCTAATGCCATTGACTCCTTAACGGCAAAATCCTTCATCTTTTTCTGGTACATCGCAAATGGATTAGGTGTTTGATAGTAGGTAACGGTACAGCATAGTAGTGTTAAAACGGCAATGGACATTACAGAGAGAACTTCTAATCCTGTATTATCCGGTTTGCTAAGACTTGGATAGTAAAGGTATCCTATAATGAATCCGCTTACCAGTCCACCAACGTGAGCCGCGTTGTCAATCCCTTCTTTAGTACCATATAATAAATTAAAAGCGACAAAAAAGCCTATGCTGACCAAAAGTTGCTTTCGTACGTTTTTTTCGATAATATTTGTTGTGAGCATGGAAAGAAATACACCATACATGCCAAATATAGCCCCGGATGCACCTGCACTAACAATAAACCCATGCGTTGTAACACTAACTATGCTGGCAGATAAACCTGTCAATAAATAGGCAGCTGCAAATTTTAGTTTGCCAAGCCAGGGTTCAAGTAGCATACCTATATACATCAGGGCATACATGTTTAAAAGCAAGTGCATGATGCCGATATGAAGAAAAATTGCCGTTATTAGTCTCCAATATTGATTATCTAAAGTGAGTGGCCCAAAGTTTGCTCCCCAGCTAATGAGGTCGCTTACTGTAGGTTCGAACGTCGATACACCACGAATAACCATAATAATAAAAATCGCGATGTTAACATTTATAATTATTGGTGTTATGAAGTATTCAGGCCGTGGTATAAAGAAACTAAGGAATCCCAGTAACTTTTCTTTTGGGGTTGGTGGAGGGGCGTTTAAGATATCTTCTTCTTCAGATTCAAATATGGGAGTGAGTTCGACCAATTTTTCCTCGATAAATTCGCTGTTCAGAGATGTTTTAAGCTGATCATATTTTTCGATGAAAGTATTTACATTCTCTTCGTTCATTTCCGACCAATCAGTAATTTTTCCGTCGGCGTTTTTACTTATCAGCAAAATATCAGACTGATTAATAACAAGCCTGAACTCCTGCATGGGTGAAAAAAGGCCTCCGCCTATAATTGTTATAAGCCCATTTTTTCCGGTATAAATTATTCTCCAATCCAGTTGCCGGGCGGTTTCGAGTGCAATTACCAGGATATGTTTTGGGTCGGCGTTGTTTGTATCAATTTGTTTCTTAAATGAAGGGGTAAAGCTAAATGCCATAAGGTTAGGACTTTTTTAGCTATAAAGATGACAATAAATCTCTTATTAGTCAAAAAAACATTGTCGCATATCAATGATCGGATTAGTTAGGTTGAGCCTGTTGTTTTGATCGGATTACGAGCCCTTTTTAGATTCCCCAAAATAAATGGTTACAAGCAGCAGCATGAAAATCATCAGCGATTTTAAATCAGCTAAAAATTTATTGAAGATTTGAAGCTTGTGATATAATCGGAATAATGTTCGGCGTAAAAAATAAAAGCTGCTAAAGCGTATGCAAACAATCCCCAAACTATAGTTGCAATGATCGATGTCCGCACCTTTTTAATCCACATCATTTGCGGAAGCAAGAAATAAATAAAAGCTTGCATAGCAAATGCAAACCAATACGGGCCAAGTATGCGGTTATTTACCCTAATCTGTTCATAGTTGTTTGTGAATAATACGTTGCAAATATTTCCGAAACAAAGAATATCAGATTGATTGTTGCAGCTATAGGCAGCAATAAGTTTGTTGAGATGATCAGCGTTTTAATATCTATTTTCTTGTGAAAAAGGCTTGTGAATTTCAACAGGAAAAGCAAAGGAATAAAAAGCCCTAAGCCCATGAAAATTGCATCGATGAATGACGAAATATTTGACATGTTTATCAGACTATCTAACAGGCTTCGGAAACACCGGTAAACTTTCGTGCCCTTCAGCATCAACAGACTGTACCGCGAAGAAATAATTATCCTTTGAGTAATTCAACGTAGCTATAGTATCGGTTACATAGAATTTCTTTTCCCAATAGGGGCTGATGGTTTCGCGCATCAGTACATAATAGCCGGCGGGCTTTTTACCCGTGGAAGGTACTTCCCATTTCAGTTTAGTTTTATTGGTTAAGTCGCTGGTGATCACGCCTACATTCTGAGGCCCGGCCGGGGCTGAAGCGAGATTAGCCAATACTGCAAGGTTCATGCGGGCTACTTTTTGCACATAATTAAAATCAACAAAGTCAGGCAGGTCGCCGTACTCAACACCGTTTTCGGCGCAGATATTCTGATGCTGACGGTTAAAATTCTCGTTCATTTCGGTAAACCTTACAGCCGTAAAGCCCTGTTCTAAAAATGGCAGGTGATCGCCGCCGCGCAAATAGCGATCTCGCCGGTAAATAAGCTTTACGTCTAATTGATCAACATAACGCTCTCCAATTTCTTTGGTATACCTTGCCAACTGCCTCGACGGACTATCATTTTCCCCTCCTAATGATTTCAAAGCTGCCACTTGTTTATCGGTAGCTGCGGTAGGTACACCATCGCTAAAAACACGTACGCTACGGTTATCTTTCAGGTCGGTTTCTATGCCGTAAGTATTGCCAACGATATCATTATTCAGCATGGCATCCACATTCCAGTTTTCGGCTTTGGCCCGTTTGGCTACGTTGGCAGATCCATACAAACCCTGCTCTTCACCAACCACTGTCATGAAAATAATAGTGGCAGGGAACGATCTTTTAGCCATCACCCTGGCCAGTTCCATCGAAAGTGCAGTGCCTGAAGCATCATCATTGGCACCGGGTTCAACCCCGTTGGCGTCCATCACATCATTGATGCGTGAATCATAATGTCCCGATACCAGATACACCCGGGTATCATTCGGATCGGTACCTTTTAATATAGCCAGTACATTTTTGAGTTTGATGGGTTTATCGATACGTGTACCTTTAGGCTGTGTGAACGTATCAAACTGCACGGTCATCTTCCCGTTTGACTCAGTCGCATATTTTTCCATTTCGGCCTTGATCCAGTTGCGTGCTGCACCGCTGCCGGTGGTTTTGCTGGTGGTATCGCTCAGCGTGTGCCTGCTTTTAAAGCTAACCAGTTTGCGGATGGTAGCCTCAATGTTTTTGGCTGATACCTCATCAACCATTTGCTTAATGCCCGTGTCCTGCTTTACGATGGTTTGAGCGGAGGCCGGGAGGGTAAGGATAAGGAGGAGGAATAAGAAGATGTGTTTCATATGATGATGATGTTTTTTCCCGTAGAGACGCATAATTGCGTCTCCGACCATACAGGTCAACCTTGATGATTTGGGTCAGATATATAAATTTTCAAACCTATCTCTTTCAGTAAACCAGTTGTTGGGATTGTTATGAATGTATTGCTTTATGTTATTGTACTCACGATCATTTCTAATTACCCGATCATAATAACGAGGCTGCCAAGCAAAATCGATGTTGTTGTCATTCGCATATTTCTTAACGGATGATTTATAGCCACGCAATACAGAAGCCACGTTATCTTTTTGAACACCGAATTTATTTGCTTCCCAATTGATTTTTATCAGGCTTGTTAAAAAACAATATCCCATGCAAATGGTCTGGCATTACCACAAATTCATCCAATTCGACAAATGGATTAATTTCTGGAATTTTTAACCAGTTGATATGAGCGAATTCACCCATAATTGAGGATTGTAGAAATAGAGCTTCATTATTTTCATTTGGGAGGATATCTCCAAAATATGGTACACGGTTAAGGGTACAGATGGTTACAAAATATAAACCATGAGCCCCATAATCCCATCCAGCTAAACGAGGTGATGACGTGCGATATTTATTTTGATATTTTTCTTCCATTTATATTGTGAGGATTATAATGCAATTGTTTCTGTCCTGCGAGAGACGCAATTATGCGTCTCTACATCAGCATCTTTTATTCTCCTTCCTCCTCCGCAACAATCCCTAAAATCTCATCAGCTTGTTTAAAATTGCTTTTTACAAAATGGCACCAATCGCATTCTTTTTTGCCGCAGCCTGTGCTGAAATCGTGCGCCATGATTTTGGCGTAAGTTTCGGTGATCTGCCCGGTTACTGTCTCTACGTCTTCCGGTGTTATCACAAATTTTTCGCGGTAATATTCACCATCGCTTATGGGTTCAACAAAATCGAAAATGGTGCTGATCACCTGCCAGTCGGTAGTGCGGTCATGATCTATCAGTATTTTATAGAAAACAGCCTGTCGCCAGTAATCGCCGCCGTTGGGCAAATCATTGGTTGGGCGCAGTAGTTTATCTTTTGCATTTTTAGGCTTACCAGTTTTGTAATCAACAACGGTAGCCTGCTTGCCGTCAAACTCTATTTTATCCAGGTTACCTTTAATAGGAACACCTGCTACTTCAATGTTTTTTATAGATCGTTCGGTAACAGCTATCTTGTTCCAATGCGGTACGTTTTGTTCATAATATGGCGGCAGGATCTTTTCGCCGTAGGCTGAGCGCAGCTTAAACTCATCTTTAGTAAATGAATCGCGATTGCGGGCCATATACCATCTAAACTCGCGCATGAAATTTTCCGTACTCAAAAACTCGTTGTCATTATCCTTCAACTGCCTGTAAGTTTTGTTGAGTGCCCAGTGTACCGCCTGTCCAAAAGTAGCCGCCGGACTTTTACCCGATGGCACCCTGATCAAACACTGAAAATAAAACCGCAGCGGGCAGTCCAGGTAACTGCTCAGGTGGGTTACCGATAGCGTGTAATTTTGCAGCAGCTGGTTGATGTAGTTTTTATCCAGCAACTCAACCTTTGGTTTTTCGGCTTCGCTGAATTGGGTTGCCTGGAACTCGATCATATCCATGGCATCCACTTTAGGGTATTGTACCTGCATATTGGTGCTGGCTAATATCTCGCCTATAAATTGGCTTGCCTCCTGGTCTTTGTCCTTCCTGTCCTTAGCGGCGTATGAGATCATAAGGTGCTGCTTGGCACGTGTTACTGCCACATAAAACAGGCGGCGCGCTTCCTCTTTCTGTGCAATTTCATCAGCGGCGGAACGGGTAAGTGTGTCGGGATAGCTGAAACCGCTGTTACGGCCTTTGCTGTCCCAGGTACGTTTGTCGCAGCCAATAAAATACACATATTCAAACTCAAGGCCTTTTGAGCCGTGTGCCGTGAGGAAGTTGACACCATTCTCCGAAAAGATGCTTTGGTTAAGCTCCAGGCGGATCTGATGTTTCTTCATCATTTCGATGGTCGAGATCAAATCATCCAGGCTGATGTCGGGCCTTTTGCGGCTTTCATCTTTCAGGAAGTCGAAAAAACTGGTAAGCATTTGCATGTAGCTGCCCTTATCCTGTTGCTGCATAATATATTTCAGGATGCCCATTTTGGCTATCACACTTTGAAAAAGCTGCTGCAGTGTAACACTTACCGCCTCTTTGAGCAGGTAATCAATATTGCTGATGAGGTAGCGCATCTCTTGCTGCTGGTCGGGGTGAAAAAGGTCTGCTTGTTTGGGTGGCCTCATCTCGCTTACGTAACGGCGGATAGAAGTTTTAGGCTGATTGTAAGCCAGGGTACCAAAGTTTTCTTTAAACACTGCAACGCTTGCCTTGGCAATTTCAATAGGGGGATGTTAAAGAAATCATAGTGCATGATCTCAAACAACAATTCATCCCCGCTGTATGGCGAATCGAGCTCCATGGCAAGGTAACGCAAGATATTAATGATCTTTTCACCAAAGGGTTGGGTAAGCACGTCTATCTTGCGTTTGGTGTTTACCTGGATCTTTTGCACATCCAAAAATTTGATCATCTCCTCAACCTGGTTGTGGTTGCGGTAAATTACCGCTATCTCGCCCGGAGGTACACCGTCAGTAACCAGTTGTTTTATCTGCAGCGATACATCAACCAGTTCTTTATCAGGGTTCTCGTACTCCCGGATCACCGGCTCAACCAACAGGTTATTAAAACGCGGATGAGATGATTTTAAAGCTTTATCTAAATTGAGCTGACTTGTTAATCGCTCAAAATTGTTGTCGATAAGCGCTTTTGAAATATCGAGGATCTGCTGACTGGAGCGATAGTTATGTTTTAGCACTACGGTGTATAGTGTATCTACATAGTCATTGGCAAAATCAAGGATGTTTTTCATGTTGGCTCCCTGAAATTTAAAGATCGACTGATCATCATCGCCTACCACAAAAACATTCGGGGTATCCCAATAATTAAGCAAAAAGCGCAGCAACTCGTTTTGCGATCCGCTGGTATCCTGGAACTCATCTACCAGAATATACTGATAACGTTCCTGGTATTTACGAAGTATTTCTTCATTATCGCGGAAAGCGCGCAACACCCAAATAATCATGTCGTCATAATCATAGCGGCCGCGCGTTTTCATTTTTTCTGTATAGTTTTGATACTCTCCAACAGCCGCCAGCAGTTTTTTCATCACATCATGCGCGGCGTCAATATCTTTTTGTTTCGGATCACCAATCTTGATGCCCGCTTTGGCATTAGCCCGTTTATAAATAAACTCCTCGCGGTTAGGCAAGTCTTCAAGATAGTCATTTACCGCCTGCTCAATCATTTCGGCGTTCCAGTTTTCCCGCTTCATAGTGCTGAACAGGCTTTTAAGCCGGGGAACATCATAATAAATATCGCCCGTAAAACGCTTCAGCAGGTGATCGTTCGGGAACTCATCAACCAGTTCCCGGAATAGCATAGCCGATTCCAGGTCTGAAAGCGACTCCAAATTCAGCTTGCCGAAATATTCCAGGTTTTCCTGGATGATCTCATTACAAAACGCATGGAACGTATATATATTAATACGGTAAGCATCGGGGCCGATAAATTCGAACAGACGTTTACGCATGGCCACTGCACCGGCATCGGTATACGTTAAGCACAGGATTTCGCTGGGTAAAGCGTCTGTATCAGTCAGGATTTTACCTATCCGCGCTGCCAGGATCTGCGTTTTGCCTGTACCGGGGCCCGCTACTACAAGTACAGGGCCATCCATTTTGTTAACCGCGGCCAATTGCTCGGGGTTTAAACCGGCTAAGGCTTCCTGGAATTTAGCGTTATATTTATTGAATGTAGATTGCATAAGCCCCTCTAAATCTCCCCTGAAGGGGAAGACTTCTAATTTGGTTATTAAAATTCTTAGTATTCTGATGCTTGATAGTCGGGCGTTCTTAGGATACTTATCTGAACCCCAAAACCACCGATATCAAAATTAGGACTTAAAATGGAAATTGATTGCCTCCCGTTAATATTATACTTGAACTCCCCCTTTAGGGGGCCGGGGGCGACTACAACCCCATCCCTGTAATAAAAAAAGCATTCACGCTTACAGGTAACTTACCCGTAGGTTTTAAGCGTCCCGCAAGTACTTTGGCTGCCGACTGTTGCAGTTCGGGCGACATCTGGTAACAAACCAATAAACTGCCAGCGTTTTCAAGTCCCGGCAAACCCGCTATGGTATAAGCATTGGCAAACACACTGAATGCTGTGTTTTTGCGTGATGCCAGGTCGGCAATCATCAGTTTTACATCGCTGCTGTAATCAAGCTTGCTCTGCGGGCGGAGGCGGGTATCATGTATGCCTACAATAATCTGCTGGTACTGTTTAAGCCAGTTCAGGATATTGGTAACTGCAATCGCCGGTGCATCTTTATTAATTATAAAAATGCGACTGTTCGGGAAACTTTTTACAACCTCCATCTGGAAAAGCGTTGGCGAGCTTACGCCTATACTCACGATGGCTGTTTTTAAAAATGGATTAAGCTTTACATTATTGTTCTTCAATTGGGTTACCGCGGCATCGCTTAGTTGTTGTACCAGTGCTTTGGCGGCATCGCTGTTAATGTCCTGGCTTAAATTGGTTAAAGTAGTTGGCTTGTATTGATTAAGCCCTGCCCAGTATTTGGCAACTAAGATCTTTTTGATCCGCGCTTCAAACTCAACAGCACTAACGCTGCCATGCCTCACAGCTTTACGGATCAAGAGTATAGCCCGGTCTGAGTTTTCAGATAGTTCAATGATATCATTGCCGGCAATAAATGCCTTTACATCGGCTTCACCGTTGGGGAAATATTTGGTTACCCCTTTCATTTCCATCGCATCGGATATCACCAGGCCTTTAAAGTTTAACGAATCTTTCAGGATTCCGGTAATAATAGGGCGCGAAAGGGTTGAGGGTAGTTTTGGCGTATTATCTAAAGAAGGGATCCCCATATGAGCGATCATTACCCCGCTGATACCCGCATTGATGGCTTCCCGGAAGGGATACATCTCTAAAGAATCTAATCGACTACGACTATAAGGCAGCAGCGGTAAATCAAAATGCGAATCGACATTGGTATCCCCATGCCCCGGAAAATGCTTGGCCGAAGTAAGCAAGCCTGCATCCTGCATGCCTTTAAAATAAACAATACCTTTTTTGGCCACGTTATACATATTATCGCCAAAAGAGCGGTAATTGATAACCGGGTTATTAGGATTGTTGTTCACATCCATATCGGGGCCAAGGTTCATTTGCATGCCCAGGCGTTTAAAATCATAAGCTACCTGTTGGCCCATTTTATAAATCAGGTTATCATCCTGTATGGCACCGAGGGTCATTTGGTATGGGTATGATATCGTAGAATCCAGGCGCATACCCAGGCCCCATTCGCCGTCCATAGTTATAATTAAAGGTACTTTGGCCAGTTTCTGGTATTTATTGATTAGGTTGGCCTGGCGCACCGGTCCGCCCTGAAAAAACACAACGCCCCCCAATTGCTGCTCTTTAATCACCTGCCCAACCGAATCTTCATAGGCTTTTCCTTTATTGGTATGCGCCCGTACAAATAATAATTGTGCAACCCGCTGCTTGCGGCTCATTTTATGATACACCGAATCTACCCAGCGGTTTTGTTTGCCTAACAATTGGATATAACTTTCTTTTTGTGCAAAAACATCGGCGGTGAAAAATGTGAAGATGATAATCAGCGGGTAGAAAATGCGGTTTTTAGAAGCTTGCATAGGCCAAATGTAGCGTTATTCTGAATTTTTGATGAAAATGATGTTATAACTATTATAAAAATCAAACCGCTAATAAACCTTTGTGTTTTTTATTAATCTATCACGTTATTAACATACATACGAGGAAAAGCCGGCGGTAACCGGTAACTAACGGGCTAACGACTTTTCCGCCACTTATTTAAAACAGACAAATACGATGAAAAAATTACTTTTCTTGGCAATGTGCCTCTTTACCGTAGGGACAGTTAGTGCGCAGGGGTATTACTATGGACCGCGTCATCGCCGCCCGCCCCGCCGGGTCGTTGAAAGGTCTCAGCCCCAACACCGTTATGATGATTTTTACACCCCCAAAGTTGGTTTGGCGGTTGGTTTAAACGTTTCAAACACGGTTGATGCTTATAACAGCAATTATAGTTCGAGTTCACTTGCGGGCTGGCACGCAGGTTTAACCTTTGATGTGCCTATTATCTACCCGCTGTCATTTGCTCCCGAAGTATTGTTTTCGCAAAAAGGATATGAGGTGAATGACCGGGACGGGAAATTTACACAGCGCACCAATTATATTGATGTGCCTTTGCTGGCTAAATTTAGGGTGGTACGGGGCTTTAACCTGCTGATTGGTCCACAGCTTACCTTTTTAACTTCAACCAAAAATACTTACGAAAGCGCTTTGGGCACCAGTGTCGATCATATTGATAACGATGCCAGTCATAGCTACGTAGCCGGCGTAGTTGGTGTAAGCTTTGATATTAACCGCAATGTGGAGATCCGCGGCCGTTATAATATCGACCTTGGCGAAAATCGTCCTTATGCTGATCAAAACCTGCCCGATTACCGTAACCAGGTTTGGCAAATTGGTTTAGGGTTTAAATTTCAATAATAAATAATGGAGTACGGTAATTGATCACAGCTACTTTAATGTAGCATTTACTTTTATGCAAATATGCTAAGCCGCAAAGGGGAAGAGATTCCAAAACTTTACGGCTTAGCTTTTTTTGTGAGTTTAAGTTCGATCTTTATTTATTTAGGCGTTGCCTTCGGCCGGGCTTTCCGCTCATACTGCGCAGGGCCTTAGCCACATTGGCCGGTACCCGCTTCAATCTAACACAAAGGCATAATATTACCATTCTCTCGGGGGATGTGCCGAGAGAATCCTTATTTCTTTAGGATAATAATTATTGATCCGGTTTGGCAATAATTTGGCCCAGCCAAGCGGATGCCCCTCAAAGGTCATGAGCGTCCAGCCCTTATCTGTTGTGGATAGTTCGATATTATCCCGCCGCAGGTATTGGATAGCCTGATCTTTATTAAGGGGCGTTTCCAAAACTGCATCTTTATTAATTATAAGGCTTAGCGCCAGTTCATGATCAGGGATCAGGTCCTTACCGGCAAGTTTACCAATAATTACTCCCGATTTTTTAATATAGAGGTGTCGCTGTAGTATATTGAGGCTTTCTTTATGGGAGCGGTTAATAGCCATCCAGTCGTCATTTACTTTAAAATAATAAAACTCGTCGGGGTTATTAATATATGAGCGAACCTGGTCAAGTTCCTTGCCTGGCAATTTTTGCTGGGTGTTATTTTTAAAGGAGGCCAGATCGCCGCTGTTTTCTTTTTTTGCAGGCAGGCGGCAAATAAGCCTTCGCCTTTTATCTTACCCGGGTAAAAACGGTAGCCCCAGGCTTTTTTCTCCGGCGACTGGGTTTCAACAATGCCCCACTCCTTATTAATAGGTATGCGGATGCTTTCCAGCTCAAACTCGGTGCAAAGCCAGTCCAGGATATCTTCATTTTCCTGATGTGAGTAGGAGCAAGTACTATATATAAGGTAACCATCTTCTTTTAAGGCTGGGTAAATATCAGCTAGTATGCGTTCCTGTCGCTGATGGCAAAGGTTCACGTTCCCTTCCGACCATTCGCTCATCGCGTCCGGATCTTTTCGGAACATGCCCGAGCCCGAGCAGGGGGCATCAACGAGTATGATATCAAAAAAGCTTTTCAACCTCCCGAAATCTTTAGGGTCATTATTGGTGACAATGGTATTGGCTGTACCCCACCGGTTCAAATTATCTGTTAATATAGGTACACGCGTTTTAATGATTTCGTTTGCCACTAATAAATCGGCAGGTTGCAGGGCCGAATTAAGCAAGGTGCTTTTACCTCCGGGTGCCGCGCAAAGGTCAAGTACTTTTACCGTATCATCATTATTTTGGTTGATGGTTTTAAAAATATGATCAATAAACATTGATGATGCTTCCTGTACATAATAGCAGCCGGCATGAAAAAGAGGATCGAATGTGAACGACGGGCGGCTTTCAAGATAATATCCGTTGGCGCACCAGGGTACATTTTGTGTAATTTTTAAGGCAGATGGTTTAAAAGGATTAACCCTTATAGAGGTTGGAGCCTCCTCAAACCGGTGCGCTTTTACAAAATTTTCTTCATCGAAGCCGTTTTCCGCGCTCAATGATGCGATGAAATGCGGAGGGAAATTATGCTCGTTCATATACATTTCAAATATACACATTAGCTAAATGCCCGTCTTTACTTAATTATGAAGGTGTTTGGGGATGTATTTTGCCTTAATTTACAGGTAGTTGTAAAATAGGTTTAATTATTTGAAAATATATCTTGGTTGGTAGCTGGTTTTCTGTGTACATTTGTGACCGCTTTAGAAAAAGAGGCGTTGTTTTTTGAAAATTAAAAGCGAATAAAAAGATTAAAAAAGTGAAATTTTCACTTGCTAAATCAAAATGAAATCCACACCTTTGCAGCCCGCAAAAGAGGAAAAGGAGAGAGCGAAGCGGGTCTGAAACTTTGAAAAATAAAAAATAAAAAAGTTTTGGAAATAAGAAAAGGTTTTCTACCTTTGCAGACCCAAACGGAAGGGAGCTTGAAAGAGCGAAAGAAGTTGAGGCTGAGCGAGTTCAGTCAATAAGAGAAGGAAGAAAGTTAACAATAGTTAATGAGTAAAACAAAAGAGCCGAAAGCGATTTTCGGGGAAACAAACTGACAAGTTAAGCGATGAAAATTGCGACGACATAATAGCTGATTCGGATGATGAAGCGAGCAAGTTCTTTTAAGAAATGGAAATCATGTAGCGTAACGGGAGATTAACCAAGGCTAAGGCTGAGGAAGATTGAAGAGTTACAAAAAGAAGAGAGGCTGTATAAAGATATAATAATACAGATTCTATTAATTAATAATAGGGTCAGTGGTTAAACAAAACATTTTACAATGGAGAGTTTGATCCTGGCTCAGGATGAACGCTAGCGGCAGGCCTAATACATGCAAGTCGGACGGGATAGGAGAGCTTGCTTTCCTTGAGAGTGGCGCACGGGTGCGTAACACGTATGTAACCTACCTTGATCAGGGGGATAGCCTCTCGAAAGAGAGATTAAGACCGCATAACATTATGATATGGCATCGTATTATAATCAAATATTTATAGGATCAAGATGGGCATGCGCAACATTAGCTAGTTGGTGTGGTAACGGCATACCAAGGCGACGATGTTTAGGGGATCTGAGAGGATGACCCCCCACACTGGTACTGAGACACGGACCAGACTCCTACGGGAGGCAGCAGTAAGGAATATTGGTCAATGGACGGAAGTCTGAACCAGCCATGCCGCGTGCAGGAAGACGGCCCTACGGGTTGTAAACTGCTTTTGCAGGGGAATAAACCTCGATACGTGTATCGAGTTGAATGTACCTTGAGAATAAGGATCGGCTAACTCCGTGCCAGCAGCCGCGGTAATACGGAGGATCCAAGCGTTATCCGGATTTATTGGGTTTAAAGGGTGCGTAGGCGGCTTTTTAAGTCAGGGGTGAAAGACGGTAGCTCAACTATCGCAGTGCCCTTGATACTGAAGAGCTTGAATGTACTTGAGGTAGGCGGAATGTGACAAGTAGCGGTGAAATGCATAGATATGTCACAGAACACCAATTGCGAAGGCAGCTTACTAAAGTATGATTGACGCTGAGGCACGAAAGCGTGGGGATCAAACAGGATTAGATACCCTGGTAGTCCACGCCCTAAACGATGAACACTCGATGTTGGCGATATACGGTCAGCGTCTAAGCGAAAGCGTTAAGTGTTCCACCTGGGGAGTACGCCCGCAAGGGTGAAACTCAAAGGAATTGACGGGGGCCCGCACAAGCGGAGGAGCATGTGGTTTAATTCGATGATACGCGAGGAACCTTACCCGGGCTTGAAAGTTAGTGAATGTGACAGAGACGTCACAGTTCTTCGGAACACGAAACTAGGTGCTGCATGGCTGTCGTCAGCTCGTGCCGTGAGGTGTTGGGTTAAGTCCCGCAACGAGCGCAACCCCTATGTTTAGTTGCCAGCATTTAAGGTGGGGACTCTAAACAGACTGCCTATGCAAATAGAGAGGAAGGAGGGGACGACGTCAAGTCATCATGGCCCTTACGTCCGGGGCTACACACGTGCTACAATGGATGGTACAGAGGGCAGCTACCTGGCAACAGGATGCCAATCTCTTAAAGCCATTCACAGTTCGGATCGGGGTCTGCAACTCGACCCCGTGAAGTTGGATTCGCTAGTAATCGCGTATCAGCAATGACGCGGTGAATACGTTCCCGGGCCTTGTACACACCGCCCGTCAAGCCATGGAAGCTGGAAGTGCCTGAAGTGCGTAACCGCAAGGAGCGTCCTAGGGTAAAGTCGGTAACTGGGGCTAAGTCGTAACAAGGTAGCCGTACCGGAAGGTGTGGCTGGAATACCTCCTTTCTGGAGCAGGATCTCTGAGTAATTCGGAACTGTTACCTACATGATATTTCTTAAAACACAAACAAAAAGACAAAAGGAAACCCAGAAGATGAAGCCATCTGTGGAATGTGCAAACGCAAGTAAGTACAGGACAAGTGGCAGTAAGCAGTGGCAGCAGCAGTAGGCAGAAAAGTCCTGCAAACTGCAACTGATAACTGCAACTAAAAACAAATAGTCCTGTAGCTCAGCTTGGTTAGAGCACTACACTGATAATGTAGGGGTCAGCAGTTCAAATCTGCTCGGGACTACAAAAAAGGAAGAAAGGGAAAAGGATAAAGGCAAAAGGTAAGAAAACCTTTCAGCTTTAACCTTTCAGTTTTCACCTCATCTAACGGGGGATTAGCTCAGCTGGCTAGAGCACCTGCCTTGCACGCAGGGGGTCAACGGTTCGAATCCGTTATTCTCCACCAAGTATTCTACAGTAACTATAATATAGGTTACGCTACAGATGAAAACTAACGTTCTTTGACATATTGGAAGAAGTAATTGAAAACAAGAGAAAACAACAGATAGAGACGTTGTTAGGTTCAATACTACAAAGAGACAAAGCAGCAATGCAATGACTCAATGAAATAATGACTTAATGACTGATCTAAAATAAAGACATACCTTGCGGCGCAAAAGGCGCAAGAGTAGAAGAAAGTAAGAAAGGGTACACGGGGGATGCCTTGGCTCTCAGAGGCGAAGAAGGACGTGATAAGCTGCGATAAGCTGCGGGGATTAGCAAATATGAATTAATCCGCAGATTTCCGAATGGGGAAACCTAGTTATTTGAAGAATAACTGCATAAATGCGCTAACCTGCCGAACTGAAACATCTAAGTAAGCAGAGGAAGAGAAAACAATAGTGATTTCCAGAGTAGTGGCGAGCGAAATGGAAGAAGCCCAAACCTGTTATGTTACGGCATAGCAGGGGTTGTAGGACCACAACATGAATATTAAATAGAACCGGAACGGGGTGGGAAACCCGGCCATAGAGCATGAGAGCTGCGTACGGGTAATAGATAATAGGATAGTGGTATCCTGAGTACCGCGAGGTCGGAGACGCCTTGTGGGAATTTGCCGGCACCATCCGGTAAGGCTAAATACTCCTGAGAGACCGATAGTGAACCAGTACCGTGAGGGAAAGGTGAAAAGAACCCCGAACAGGGGAGTGAAATAGAACCTGAAACCGTGTACTTACAAGCGGTCGGAGCCTGGCAACGGGTGACGGCGTGCCTTTTGCATAATGAGCCTACGAGTTACTCTTCCCTGGCAAGGTTAAGTGTTTAAGACACGGATCCGAAGCGAAAGCGAGTCTGAAAAGGGCGTATAGTCAGGGGAGGTAGACGCGAAACCTTGTGATCTACCCATGGGCAGGTTGAAGGTGCCGTAACAGGTACTGGAGGACCGAACCGATAAACGTTGAAAAGTTTCCGGATGACTTGTGGGTAGGGGTGAAAGGCTAATCAAACTGGGAAATAGCTCGTACTCCCCGAAATGTTTTTAGGAACAGCCTGGCGGTTGAGTTATAAAGAGGTAGAGCTACTAATTGGGTGCGGGGGAGTCAAATCCTACCAAATCCAGATAAACTCCGAATGCTTTATAATATACGCTGGAGTGAGGCTATGGGTGCTAAGGTCCATGGCCGAGAGGGAAAGAACCCAGACCATCAGCTAAGGTCCCTAAATTATTGCTAAGTTGAACTAACGAGGTCCGATTGCACAGACAGCTAGGATGTTGGCTTGGAAGCAGCCATTCATTTAAAGAGTGCGTAACAGCTCACTAGTCGAGCGATCGGGCATGGATAATAAACGGGCATCAAGCAGTATACCGAAGCTATGGATTCATATTAATATGACTGGTAGGGGAGCATTCTATTATCCGGCGAAGCAGGAAGGTAACTGACTGTGGAGGGAATAGAAAAGCAAATGTAGGCATAAGTAACGATAAGGCGGGAGAGAAACCCGCCCACCGAAAGACTAAGGTTTCCTGATCAACGCTAATCGGATCAGGGTTAGTCGGGGCCTAAGGTGAAGCCGACAGGCGTAGCCGATGGACAACTGGTTAATATTCCAGTACTTTTTATTACTGCGATGCGGTGACGGAGTAGTGACACTGACGCGAACTGACGGAATAGTTCGTTAAAGGCTGTAGGTATAGAGTTTGTAGTTAAGTACGCAGACTTTGCTGAAAGCTGATAGTACACCAAATCTTCGGACAAGGTGATAGTTCAGGTAATCAGACTTCCAAGAAAACCCGCTAAGCTTCAGGTAATAAAAACCCGTACCGTAAACCGACACAGGTAGTCGAGGAGAGAATCCTAAGGTGCTCGAGTGAATCATGGCTAAGGAACTCGGCAAAATGGCCCTGTAACTTCGGGAGAAGGGGCGCTGGCAGCAATGTCAGCCGCAGTGAAAAGGCCCAGGCGACTGTTTAACAAAAACACATGGCTTTGCAAAATCGCAAGATGACGTATAAGGCCTGACACCTGCCCGGTGCTGGAAGGTTAAGAGGGGATGTTAGTCGCAAGGCGAAGCATTGAATCGAAGCCCCAGTAAACGGCGGCCGTAACTATAACGGTCCTAAGGTAGCGAAATTCCTTGTCGGGTAAGTTCCGACCTGCACGAATGGTGTAACGATCTGGGCGCTGTCTCAGCCATGAGCTCGGTGAAATTGTGGTATCGGTGAAGACGCCGGTTACCCGCAACGGGACGGAAAGACCCCATGCACCTTCACTATAGCTTAACATTGATATCGGATACAGGATGTGTAGGATAGGTGGGAGACTGTGATCCAGCTTCGCTAGGAGTTGGTTAGTCAACGTTGAAATACCACCCTTTCTGTATTTGGTGTCTAACTCTACAAAGTGGAGAACATTGTTTGGCGGGTAGTTTGACTGGGGTGGTCGCCTCCAAAAAGGTAACGGAGGCTTTCAAAGGTAAGCTCAGTACGCTTGGTAACCGTACGTGGAGTGCAATAGCAAAAGCTTGCTTGACAGTGAGACAGACAAGTCGAGCTGGGTCGAAAGACGGATATAGTGATCCGGTGGTTCTGCATGGAAGGGCCATCGCTCAAAGGATAAAAGGTACGCTGGGGATAACAGGCTGATCTCCCCCAAGAGCTCATATCGACGGGGAGGTTTGGCACCTCGATGTCGGCTCGTCACATCCTGGGGCTGGAGAAGGTCCCAAGGGTTGAGCTGTTCGCTCATTAAAGTGGCACGCGAGCTGGGTTCAGAACGTCGCGAGACAGTTCGGTCCCTATCTGTTGTGGGCGTAGGAAGTTTGAGTGGGGCTGACCTTAGTACGAGAGGACCGGGTTGGACTAACCTCTGGTGAATCTGTTATGCCGCCAGGTGTACTGCAGAGTAGCTACGTTGGGAATAGATAAGCGCTGAAAGCATCTAAGTGCGAAACTAGCCACAAGATGAGACTTCCATTGAGGGTCGTAGGAGACTACTACGTTGATAGGTTACAGGTATAAAGGTGGTGACATCATAGCCGAGTAATACTAATTGCCCGAAGCTTTCTTCAGATAGAAAAAAGGGTTGATAGTAATTGGATCATAGTTCATAGTAATATAAAGCGATGAACCATGAACTATCAACCAAAAACAAACAACAATGCTGTTGTTTTCTCTTACATTCAATCACTTCTTTCAATAATATGTCATTGTTCAGGCGAAAGGCCAAAGGATAGAGGCAAAAGGTAAGAAAACCTTTGACCTTTTACCTTTCAGCTTTCACCTCAACAAAAGAAATTCAGGTGCCTATATCGGCGGTGTCTACCTCTTCCCATTCCGAACAGAGAAGTCAAGCCCGCCAGAGCCGATGGTACTGCGGTAAAACGTGGGAGAGTAGGTCGGTGCCACCCTTTATCACTTTCAATAGTGCAATAATCGCAAAAGCCTTAGCTAATAACTAAGGCTTTTTGCGTTATTAGGGCTTTGAAGAGTCCTTCATTTCAATCAGAAACCACTCATCATTCCCCAATCAACCACTCACCCCAAACCCGCGTTGGGGATAGGAGCGAATATCGGCCTTGTGGCTAATGCCCGTGCAGTATGAGCGCATAGCCCGGCCGCAGGCAACGCCCAAAGAAATCATTGTTGTATTTAACTTTACATTGGCCCGCTCAGTTGCCGCGGGTTGGCTTTGTTCTTTTTCTTAACAAAATGAACAAAGTCCGAGCGATAGCAAGATAACGAACACCATCACCAATAAACATTTCATTACCATATTATTTTGCTATTTTTAAAGTATATACCTAAACATATGCTTACAGCAGAACAAGCCGCGCTTTGGCAAAAGATCCTGGATTTTCAATTGGATGATCCTGAAGCTGCTTTCAAATTTTCCGAACGCCTGGCGCGCGAGAATGGGTGGGACTTAGTTTATACCCGTAGGGTGATTGCTGAATACAAACGTTTTATTTTTCTTTGTTGTATCTCCGAACATGGTGTAACACCTTCCGATGCTATTGATCAGGCCTGGCACCTGCATTTAACTTTTACCCGCTCATATTGGATAGATCTTTGCCGTGGCACACTCGGAAGGGAGATCCATCATAATCCTACTAAAGGTGGAAATAGCGAAGCAGTAAAGTATGACACGTTTTATACTGATACCGGCCAATTATATTTTAACTGTTTTAACGAACAGTCGCCTACTGATATCTGGCCTGGAAACGAAGTCCGCTTTAAAGAGATTAATTTTCAACGAGTGAACCTGGATAAATACTGGCTTATCCGTAAACCTCGACGAATTAAAGTATTGTTGCTGATGGGGTTGTTGATCCTTGTTTCATGGATATGCATACAGGCCTCAGATAATGATATTTTTATATTAATTTTCCTGGTACTGTTTGTTGGTGTTACCATATTAAGTTATCATAGTGAAGGGCGCAATGATGATAAACGGGACCGTGACGGTAATGGTGGTGGGACTGGTTGTAGTACCGTCGGCTGCGGAGCTGATGGTGGTTTCGATTCGGGCCATCACGGACATTCTGGTCATGGGTGCCATAGCGGTGGGGGCAGTGGATGTGGAAGCGGTTGCTCAGGGTGCTCTGCTTCAGGATGTAGTGGTTGCAGCAGCCATTAAGTTAGTCAGCTACCTAATGCCTCAAAAATCTCAGCCGAGAGCAATCCGCTTCCACCTCCAAAATGTTGTACGATCTTAATTTCTGGTTTTTCATTACAGAAATATTCGTTCAGTTTAACTTCCGATATCTCATCAACCCCTCCACCTAATAACACCACTTTAAAGTCTTGGGTAGGGAACGCCGCAATGGCTTCCTCATCGGTGAGGCAGCCAGTTGCGTTCCAGTCAGGATTATTGTTTACTAATCTCACTACTGTGGCTAATATTTCTGGATGCCGGCCAATTACCAGTATCTGTTTCTTTTCCATGATCTTAAAATTTCATCGGTACATCAATCAACAAAAACTCAGAATCTGTACCTGCTTCAACGGTAAATTTGTCGGCATCCCAAATACCCAAAGCATCGCGACTATTTAAAGTTTCGCCATTAATAATCACTTCGCCGCTTAACACAAACGCATAAACGCCGTTGCCTTCTTTTTTAATAGCATATTCAGTACTTATTCCTTGATCAAATTTGCCCAAATGGAACCAGGCATCCTGGTGGATCCATACACCCGCGTCATCAGGATTGGGTGATAATACCTGTTGCAATTTATTATGACGGTCTTCAAGATTTAGTGAGATCTGATCATAACGTGGTTCTACGTTTCTTTTATTAGGGTAGATCCAGATCTGCAAAAATTTCACTTCGCTGGTACGGTCAAAATTATATTCGCTGTGGAAAATTCCGGTACCTGCACTCATGGCCTGGATATCGCCGTTTTTGATAACAGCCACATTGTTCATGCTATCCTTGTGTTCCAGATCTCCTTCCAGCGGAATGGAAATAATTTCCATATTATCATGCGGATGTTTGCCGAAACCCATACCTGGATCAACTGTATCATCGTTTAATACCCTCAATGCACCAAAGTTCATACGCTGTGGGTTGTAATATCCTGCAAAACTGAATGATTGAAAGCTGTGCAGCCATCCATGGTCTGCATGTCCGCGAGTGTTAGCTTTATGTAAAACGGTTTGTGCCATTGTGTGTTTCCTTTAAATTGTAATACAAAGTTAAAGGGAGGTGGGCTGGCGGCACTTGATGTAGGTTAAGAAATTAACAGGCACTAATTATGCGAATTGAATTGGCACGAATTTTAATTGTTCTCAATTCGTGTCAATTCGGTTGAATTAGTGTAATTCGTGCCTATCTTTTCCTCACCATCTCGCCCTTCATCCGGCTAAAAAATTCGGGGGTTACACCAATATAAGATGCTATTTGTTTTTGGGGCAAGTGATCGATCAATGTGGGGTAACGCTTGCAAAAATTATTATAACGTTCTTCGGCAGTTAAGCTTAAACTATCGATCAACCTCTGCTGGCTGGCTACCAAAGAATTTTCGGTAAGGATCCGGAAAAAATGTTCAAACTTTGGGATTTGTGTGTATAGTTTTTCCTGATTTGCTTTTGAGAGCAGCAGTACATCTGTATCTTCCAATGCTTCGATATTCTGGATACCGGGTTTTTGCGAAATTAGACTATACATATCGGCAATCCACCAGTCGGCAGGGGCAAAGTTTAACACGTGTTCGATACCACTTTTATCTACGGTATAGCCTCGCAAACAACCGGCCGTTACAAAAGCCGAATACTTGCATACTTCACCATAAGTAAGCAAAAACTGTTTGCGTTTTATTTTTTTAGGCTGTAAATAAGCCGTAAAAATTTCCTGTTCTTCGCGGGTTAAGTGGATGTGTTTTTCGAGATTGTTAAGTATCAGATCAAACGGCATATGCAAAAATGTGGTTTATTTAGCTTATTTATCGAAGAATGGGCAATTAATCTATCCTGTTTTTTACAGGTACAGGGCATTATTTAATAATTTTTAAATTAGCTTTATCAACCGCAGGTAAGCCATGCCAAAATATGCGCATGTTATGCTTATAAAGCGGTATGGATAGCAAAAAATTATCAATATGATTGTGAATGGCTTTTTAACCAAGGCCTGAAGCATAAACAAATAAACCTGGAGCGCATTACCAATTACTGCGTTAATTGATTTTAAAGATAAGTTTTATGGTGAAAAATTATTTTTTAACGATCTGCCTGTGTGTTATTGTTGCTTCGTTTGTTGATGCGCAGCAGAAATTTAACGGTCTTGATGTTGGGCTCGGCAACCTTTACCGTACTTCTGATGCTAAAACACGGTCTATTAGTCCCGAAAATTTTACCGGCGAGAAAGGTAAAGGTGGCATGGCCACAAACGGCACCGGCGCCAACGCATCCCGCGACTTAGGCCAGACCTGGAAAGTAAGCCCGAGCGTTGTTATCAAAAAGCATACAACTTTTACCGTTGCCGAAATTAACGGATCGGGCGCTATTCAGCATATCTGGATGACACCTACCGGTAACTGGCGCTATTCCATAATCCGTTTTTATTGGGACGATGAAACTACCCCATCCGTGGAGGTGCCGGTGGGCGACTTTTTTGTATGGGATGGGGTAAATATGCACCGGTAAGTTCCCTCGCAGTGGCGGTTAATCCTGGCAGTGCATTTAATTGCTACTGGCCAATGCCGTTCCGCAAAAAATGCCGCATCACTATGGAAAATATCGACGATGCGGATATGGTGCTCTATTACCAGGTTGATTATACCCTGACAGATGTGCCTGAAGATGCCGGGTATTTCCATGCGCAATTTCGCAGGGTAAACCCGCTGCCGTATAAAAAAGATTTTGTTTTGGTGGATAGCATTAAAGGCAAAGGGCAATACGTAGGTACTTACATCGCTTATGGCTCAAACAAAAATGGCTGGTGGGGCGAAGGCGAGATCAAGTTTTTTATGGATGGCGATACCAAATTCCCTACCATAAACGGTACTGGTACGGAGGATTATTTCTGCGGATCATATGATTTTGATACCCGTCACAAGGATGCCGAGGGTAAAGAGAAACCCGGAACAGAATACACCGAATTTTGCAGCCCCTACAGCGGCTTACCGCAGGTGATCCGCGGTGACGGGCATTACAATATTGCGCAACGTTTCGGCATGTACCGCTGGCATATTGTAGATCCCATTCGCTTTGAAAAAAGCCTTAAGGTTACTATACAGGCATTGGGCTGGCGGCATGATGGCCGTTACATGCCCCTGCAGGACGATATCGCTTCAACCGTGTTCTGGTATCAAACCGGCGAACATGGCCCTTTCCCTAAATTCCCCTCAAAAGACGAACTGGAAGTAAACTAATGAAACTATATAAACTTGCCAAAGGCAGCCTATTGCAACATAACGGTTCATCATATATTATTGATGATGAATGGGATAAACTGATCAACCGGGATGGTTTAGCGGCTTACCTGGAATCGATCACTGCCGATACTACGGCTTTAAGCGCCGAGGTGGAGAATGAATATCTGAACGGCAATATTCTGCCGCCTATTGGCAGCCAGGAAGTATGGGCCGCCGGCGTAACTTATTTACGTAGCCGTGATGCCCGTATGGAGGAGTCAGAAACAGGCGCAAGTTTGTATGACAAGGTTTATGACGCAGCCCGCCCTGAGCTTTTTTCAAAGCGCTTGCACATCGGGTATCCGGGCACAACGGCGAGGTTTACATCCGCAAAGACTCGGATTGGGACGTGCCGGAGCCTGAGCTTACACTATTTGTGAACAGCGATGGTAATATCCAGGGATATACCATTGGCAATGACATGAGTTCGAGGAGTATTGAGGGCGAAAATGCTTTATATCTGCCGCAGGCTAAAGTTTATGAAAAAAGCGCCGCGCTTGGGCCATGCTTATATGTTACTTCATCGGCAATTCCCGGCGAAACGATGATCAGTATGAATATCAAACGCGACGGAAAGCTGGTTTTTGAAGATGAAACTACCGTATCGCGCATTAAACGTTCTTTTACCGAACTTACCGGCTATTTATATAGTGAATGTGATTTCCCTAACGGATGCTTTTTAATGACGGGTACCTGCCTGGTGCCGCCGCCAGGCTTTACTTTGCAAGCCGGTGATGTGGTGGAAATCAGCATTGATCATATTGGCACAATGGTGAACGTGATTGGCTTAAACCCAAAACATAAATAACCGGTATCATGCAGCTTTTAAAAAAGTCATCATTAGTTTTGCTGATTGCCAGTTTGGCTGCATGCACTATGTATAAACCACCTGTGAAAAGAGGAAGTTTTAAATATGACGAGGAGTTTCTGCGGAAGAGGGACGATAGTCTGATAGTTTTAAGTGACGGTGGCTTAGGAATGGTTATGGTATCTCCAAAATATCAAGGCAAGGTATTTACATCAACAGCAGAAGGCTCTTTCGGTAAAAGTTTCGGTTGGATCAAATACGAAACTTTCGACCAGAAACAGCCCGACCCGCATATGAATGCCTTTGGCGGGGAAGACCGTTTATGGCTCGGGCCGGAAGGCGGGCAATTTTCGCTTTTCTTTAAGCCCGGCACTAAAATGGAGTTTGCCAATTGGCATACGCCGGCTGCCGTTGATAATGAAAGCTGGGAACTCATTTCAGCTTCGGATAAAAAGGTATCGATGAGCAAAAGCACGCATCTGCAAAATTATGCCGGTACCGAATTATCAATAAAGCTGGAGCGGGATGTGGAGATCATGGAGCCAAAAGCTATACAGCAGGTACTTGGTATTGATGCCGACACATCGGTAAAGGCAGTAGGCTTCAATACGCTGAATACTATCATAAATACAGGTGATAAGGCCTGGGATAAAATAACCGGTGCGCCATGCCTTTGGAATTTAGATATGTTTACCCCTTCGCCAAAAGTGGTGATCGTAGTGCCATATAATGAAAGTGCTACCGGTAAAATAGCTACCACCAATTATTTTGGCGAGATCCCGAAAGACAGAATCACTTATAAAAACGGCATCCTGCTGTTTAAGGCTGATGGAAAAAGCCGTGGCAAGCTGGGTATTCCACCTCATCGTGCAAAAAATATGGCTGGTAGCTATGATGCGGAGAGCGATGTTTTAACCATCACGACGTTTGATGTGGATAGCACAGCATCCTACCTAAACCAGGAATGGAAAACAGATACTGCGCCTTACAGCGGCGACGCGGTAAATGCTTATAACGATGGCCCACTGGCAGATGGTAAACAAATGGGGCCCTTTTATGAGATAGAAAGTGTATCACCCGCCGCGTTCCTGAAGCCGGGCGAAAAGCTTACACATAAACATAGTGTATTCCATTTCACCGGTAATAAAGCCGCATTAAATAAAATAGCATTAAAAACGCTGGGGATTTCGTTAGATGAGATCGCGACCGCATTTAAATAACAGATCAATATACAACCAACCAATAAATACTCAATGTCAAAAAACAACGCCCTGTTCGCAGTAGCATTAATTACCTCCCTGTTCTTTATCTGGGGGTTCGCGCTCAATCTTAATCCGATACTAATTCCACACTTAAAAAAAGCCTGTCAGCTTAATGACCTGCAATCCTCACTGATCGATTCGGCATCCTATATTGCCTATTTTATATTACCCATTCCGGCCGCGCAATTCATGAAAAAATATGGCTACAAGGGTGGGATCATTTTAGGTTTGATACTTTTTTCAACAGGAGCATTCCTGTTTTTCCCTGCTGCTGCGGTGCGTAACTACGCGTTCTTTTTAGCAGCGTTATTCATCGTATTTTCGGGAGCGGCCTTTTTGGAAACAGCCGCTAATCCTTACATAACGGTATTAGGTGATCCGGCTGGTGCTGAAAGAAGGATCAACTTTTCACAATCATTTAACGGATTGGCTGCTACCTTAGCTCCGCTTGTAGGTGGCAATTATATTTTATCGGGCAAAGTGTTAACAGATGCGGAATCAAGCAAAATGTCGCCCGAGCAGCTGAATGAATATCTTAATCATGAAGCATCGTCTGTACAAATTCCTTTTGTGGTAATCGGCGCAGTGGTGCTTGTAGTTGCATTCTTAATTTATCGTACGCACTTCCCGCCAATTGTTGAAGAAACCAGTGAAGAGGCAGTTAACGACAATCGTTCGCTTGGTGTAAGGATAAGCGAGCTACTGCACGTGAAAAGTTTAAGGGCCGGTATCTTTGCTGAGTTTTTATATGTAGGGGCACAGGCTGGTATAAGTAGTTTCTTTATCCGCTATTCAGAAAAAGTAGCCGGATTTGCCGAAAAACCGGCTTCTTTTTATCTCACTATCGCTTCTGCGGGTTTCATGGCAGGCAGGTTTATTGGTACATTGCTCATGCGTTATTTTAACCCGGTTAAACTGCTTATCACTTATGCGATTATTAACATTTTCCTGATAGCTATGGCCGTAACACTAAAAGGCGAAGTAGCGGTTTACGCGTTAATGTGTACCTGGTTCTTTATGTCGATCATGTTCCCAACTATTTTCTCGTTAAGTATCCGTGGACTTGGTGCTAAAACCAAATTAGGTTCGTCGCTGGTAATTATGGGTATTGTAGGTGGCGCTATTTTCCCGGTAATCATGGGTAGGGTATCTGATGCCACTCATAGCATTCAGTGGGCTTATGTTGTTCCGGGTATTTGCTTTTTTGGCATCCTGATCTTTGCTATCAACAACCATAAAGTTAAAAAGCTAACCTTATCAGGTTCGCATTAATATTTGATCTATCTATTATAAAAAAATGAATTTACAACTTACAGATAAGGTAATTATTGTTACCGGGGGGCCAAGGGCATAGGCGAAGGCATAGTGAAAGTGTTAGCTGCTGAAGGGGCTATCCCGGTTATAATAGGCCGCGGTGAGGCTGATAACCTGAAAACGGTTGAAGCTGTAGAAGCAGCAGGACATAAGGCGTATCAGGTAGTAGCCGAACTTACTGATCCCAAAGCATGCGAAAACGCAGTGAATAAAGTTATAGTTAAATTTGGCCGTATTGACGGATTGGTAAACAATGCCGGGGTAAATGATGGAGTCGGCCTGGAAAGCGGCGACTACGAAGGTTTCATGGCATCGTTACATAAAAACGTGGTGCATTATTATCTGATGGCGCATCACGCCTTGCCCGAACTAAAAAAATCAAAAGGGGCTATCCTTAACATTACCTCAAAAACTGCTGATACAGGTCAGGGTAATACTTCGGGTTATGCGGCATCAAACGGTGGCCGTAACGCGCTTACCCGCGAATGGGCGGTTGAGCTTTTGAAATACGGCATCCGCGTAAACGCACTGGTAGTAGCCGAATGCTGGACACCGCTTTACGCTAATTGGATCAAGACCCTGCCCGATCCTCAGGCAAAACTGAAAGAAATTGAGTCAAAAATTCCGCTGGGTAACCGGATGACTACTGCTGAGGAAATTGCCAATACCGTAGCGTTTTTATTGTCGCCGGTATCAAGCCATACTACCGGTCAGCTAATTTATGTTGATGGTGGTTATGTGCATTTGGATAGGGCTTTGGCCAATGCGTAAGTTTTATTAAGCACGCAAGGCGCTAAGTCGCCAAGATTTTTGATACAATAAAAAACGTCATTGCCAGAAAGGTAATGACGTTTTTTATTTGTTGGTAGTTAGTATGAATTTATCTACAACGAAAACCCCTTCAAATACTCTTTTCCCTCCGTACCCCAATCTTTCATGGCGTTTTGCAATATAGTCATGAAGCTCTTGTTAGTGGCTGCTTTGCCTTTTTTGGGTGCTGTTAATGATTTTTCGTCGATAGGCTGTTCGGTAACTTTAGTGGCAAACCAGGTTACGTTTTCGTGCGGGAGGGCTACGCCTAATATCATCCCTGGCAAGCCATTAAATGATTCGGGACCGCCAGAAACAGGAATCTCTTCGGTATAAAAAGCTACTACATAAATCGAATCAAGAATCAGGCCGTTAGCCCGACGACATGGATAGCCGGCAATTTCACGGGTTTCGCCGGTAAGTTTCCATTTGATATGACGGGTGGTGTCTTTCACCAAAAAGGTTTCTTCAAATACACTTTTTTGGCTGATGCTCAGTCCTGTATTAAAGTCAGAAAATACGGTGCTGTTTTGAGCTGTCATCATTGGCTCACTCCAGTAACCGGCTGTTGGTGTTTCCGGTTCAATAGGTGTAAACAGCGTTTGGTAATTGCCAAATTTCAGGGTGCTTTTTAATACCTTAAACTGGGGTTTGTTTTTTTATATTGTTCATACCTGGGCTGGTACCACATTTCGTTATCTTTATTAATGGCTTTTTGCAGCATAGCCCATACATTTGAGGTTTTGTTATACTCAATGGTACCGTGAAAAGTAAAATGCTTATTGCCTTGCGCAAGCAAAAAGTTCGCACTTAATAGCAATATGGTTGTTAAGGTTAAAATCTTTTTCATGATAGGTTATTTTTTAGGTGCACCGCCTCCAACTTTGTTAAAATCCCAGGTGAGGGTGAACATGAAGTACCTCCTTATTGTGGTGTAACGTTCTTGCGTAATGATGTTTGATGCACCGGTACGGTTATAACCGGTATTTTGATTTAACAAATCATTGCCCGAAATGGTTGCTTTCAGCGCGTCTTTAAAAAATGTGCGCGCTATATTGGCATTTAACAGGAAGCGCCTGAAATCTTGATCAGGGAAAGATTTTGTCGGAGCGTTATAGGTGTAGTTTCCATCCGATCCGATCTGGAATTTTCCTGGAAGGTAAATGTTGAAGCCCCCGTTGGCGTTAAATCCGCGTCCGTTATTATTTAGCGCGGAATTTAACGATGATGAGTTGATCGTGTAGGTAGGGCCCGCCGAAATCCAGGCATCGTACTTTTTCTCTTTATATTTAGAAAGCCGGATACTTCCCGAATAGTTATATGATTTGGTTTTGTTTAGCGTATCATTCTGGAAGTTATAGTAGCTACTACCGTTAGCTGATAGCTCGAAACCAGCGTTAATATTTATTCCCGGTATTTTTCTTTCAAAATAGCTATTTGCCCAAAAAGTGCTGGTTGAGTGGTTTTTTAAATTTGATGGCTTATAGGTAATAACACCAGAAGTATCGCGTACAGCATTGGTTACAATGGGGTTACTGGTTGTTGAGTACGAACCGCTGATCCAGATATATTGATTGCTGATAACTTTATACGAGTTATAGCTGATGTTGTAACGGTTGGTGAATGACGGTTTCAGGTCTGCATTACCTGTTTGTATGTTCAATTGGTCGTTATTTATTCTAACCGGTTGGATCTGATCAATGTTGGGTTGCGAAGTATTGCCATTGTAGCTTAAACGAATGCTTGATTGCTTGGTAAATTTGTACTGGAAGCTGGCTTGCGGGTACCAGTTGGTGAAATTACGTGTTAAATCAGGTGTACGACCAAATTCATCAACCTGCTTGAACTTAACTCCGGCTATTTTGGTACCAAAGTTAAATGTGAATTTTTGTTTCTGAATGTTAAATACCGCGCCTCCCTGGTTTGATAATTGGTTTAGTTTATAATCGCTGCTATAAATGCTATCTAAAACCGAATAAATACCAGCTGTGGCAGATGGTTTATTGAAGCTGCGCCTATCGTTGTTAGCATTATTTACTGCTATCATATAACTCAAAGCCAGCGTAAAATCTTTAGCGAGAGGTTCGGTATAAGTTATATTAGTGCTGATATTTGTGCTTTGGGTTTTATTAGCTTTATACTGATCGGTAACTGTATCCCTTAAATGTTCACCGTTTGCCGAATTGTAGTAACCCAGAGTTGATTTCAGGAAGCCTTTCGAGTCACTTTCATTAAGGCTTGATCTGAAGTTTACCGATAATGTGCGGCTTTTCTTTTTGAATTTTTTGGTATAGAAGGCACTGGCATTAAATACCTTGCCGTCAACATTGGCGCTATTATCCTGATCGTTGGTGTTGGTAAGGTTGCCGTTTAGAAGGCGGTTTTGTGTTTGGAACGAGCTTTTGGTATCGCTTTGTCTTAAAGTTCCGTCGGCCGTAACTTTTAGGTTCTGCATCGAATCGATCTTTAACTGGTAATTCAGGTCGAGTTTTTGGCGAAACAGGTAATTGTGATTTGTTTGATCGGTGTTAACAGTTGTAATATTACCAGGAAAGTTATTTAGTGTTTGAGTGTTCTTTGTCCCATCAACCGTAAGTGACCCTATTTTATAATTGGTATTTAAAGATTCCTTATCGCCGTTCCATTTGGTATCATAATGTACGCCACCAGTACGCGCTATCGGTTTACCTTCGCCATCATATCGGCCACTAAAACTATCAAGATCATCACCTCCGCCGCTATAGAAGTAAAAACCACCATCGTCGCTCATTTCCATGCCGCTACCGCCGCCATATTTGTTATTATCTTCCCAGCCTAAACCTGTTTTACCGTTATTGCCCAGCGTACCATAAACTGAAAACTTCTGCTTTCCCTTAAAGCGGTTAAATAAGGCCTGCCCCTGGTAATAGCCATCGGTACCTATACCGCCGTCAAGCTTACCAAAGTAACCGTTCTTTTTATCTTCCTTAAGTTTAATGTTGATGGTTTTGTCTTTCACGCCATCATCAATACCTGTAAAGGCAGCCTGATCGCTCTTCTTGTCATAAAGCTGTACTTTATCTACCATATCGGCGCGCAGGTTTTTGGTAACCAGGGTAGGGTCATCTCCAAAAAACTCTTCGCCATCAACCAACACTTTTTTTACCGTTTGGCCTTGTGCCGTGATCTTGCCGTCTTTATCCACCTCGATACCTGGCAGCTGTTTCAGGAGGTCTTCAACTTTTGAGTTAGGCTGGATATTGTAGGCTGCAGGATTAAACTCGGTGGTATCGCCCTTAATTTTAATGGCTGCCGCTTTTCCTTTTACAATTACTTCCTGTAAAAGACGCTCTTTAAGCAGCATGCTGATGCGGCCGAAATCGTGTGTGGTGTGTGCGGAATCTAAGGTGAAATGCTCTACAAAATCTGCATAACCGGGGTAAGTGGCCAGTACAATGAACTTGCCCTTACTTAAATTGTTAATGGCAAATGTACCATCCTGTTTAACACGGGTAAATTTTTGAAGGATAGAATCTTTAGCAGTTATAACGCTGATGCTTGCGTTGGCTAATTTAGAATTAGAAACGGTATCGGCTATAATTCCTTTAATGCTGTAATTGGTTTGGGCTGATAAGCTTACTGTGCCCACAAGAAATAGCAGTACTCCAATAATTGTGATTTTCATAAGGTCGATTATGAAAGCCAAAATATAACTAAATAGTTAGTTGTGCAAGCGATTTAACATTTTATACTGTAGATTTAACATTTCATCGCCAAAATTTAACATTTTGTCGCGGATGGATGTGTTAAATATGGGAGGCTGTGCACGGGCGTGGACTCGTACACCAATAATGGCGCTGGTGATACTGATCGGGATGGACTCCAATAAAATTATTGCGGGTTTGGTCTAATTGCACATTGATCGGCAAACAGACGGCCGAAATGATGAAAATCCCCCACCTGAGGTACTCAAAAAATGTATAATTTAGCACATTATTCTAACCTGTAGCGCTGTTCTGATCAGCAAGTTTAAACATGTATTATAAATGGTGGGAAAAAGTAAGGTTTTAATGCTTTCAAAAAGGGCATGTAAGCTTGTATTGCTTTTTATTATACTGCTGTCTGCAACTGAGAGCAGGGGGCAGGGATTGCAGTTTGGTTCAAATGACAGCCTGATGAGCAAGCGCACGTCTTACCAGGTTTTTAAGGATGATCTGCCAACTTTTCATGATCAGCTGGTGATTGGTTTCGACCTTTCATTGTGGGATAATCAGCACCTTGGCTATATTTTAAACTTAACCGATGATAAGGGAAACTCCTACAGCCTGAGTGCGATTTACAATCATGGTTCGTTCCTCAATTTCAATATTGATAGCCGGAGTAATAAACTCAGCATCCCCCTTGCCGATACTATGCTGAAACGGCGTAAATGGTTTAAGGTGATAGTTGATCTTGATCTCAAAGGCGATAAAGTAGGCATATCCATAAACGGAAAATGGTACCGGGCTGTGGGATTGGGTTTTAACGGTAAAATAACCGCGAAGATCACCTTTGGCAAAAACGAACATTATTCGGATGTGCCGAATATGGCCATTAAAAACCTGGTTGTCAGCAATGATGATAAATCCTATACCTTCCGGCTTAGCGAATGGACCGGGAATGATGTTTTTACGATTGACGGAGATAACCTGGGGCATGTTGATAACCCTGCATGGCTTATCAACGAGTCATACTTTTGGAAACAAAAATTCATACACACTTTTAATGAGGTTGCGGGGATCAACTTTAATGAAAAAAATGAGCAGTTCTTTATCTTCAAAAGCGATTCCCTGATGTTTTATGATGCCGGGCGGGATGCAGTAGGAACAAAACCATTCAAAAATAAACTGGCAGTACCCTTACACCTGGGCAAAAGTATTGTAAACCTTAAAGAAAATAAATGTTACATATATGAAGTGCTCAGAGCCCCGCAGCCCGCTCCAAGTATAGCTTCCTTCAACCTCGACAGCCTTAACTGGGATTTTTATGGTAAATCGACCATAATGGAGCAAAGGCATCATCATAATATTTTTTACGATAAATACTTTAATAACTTTTACCTGTTTGGCGGGTACGGGTCGTTTAAATACTATGATAACTTTTTTAAATACGATAAAGCTTCAGATACCTGGCAAAAGCAAATCTTCACCGGCGATGTGATCAATCCCCGGTTCTTTTCGGCTGCAAGTACCGCCAACCAAAACAACGAAGTTTACATTTTTGGCGGCTACGGCAACCAGTCAGGCAACCAGGTAGTAGGCGGGATGCACTATTATGACCTCTACCGGGTTAACCTGGATAAGCATAGCATTAAAAAACTCTGGGAGATCAAGCCGGATGAAGAAGCGTTTGTACCAGCCAATAATCTCATTGTATCAAAAGATAAGCAGTTTTTTTATGTGCTATGTTATCCGCACGAACGGCCTAAAACGAGTTTACGTCTGTACAAATTTTCAATAAAAGATGGGTCGTACCAGGTAGTAAGCGGTACCATCCCGGTTGTGTCCGAACGGATAGAAACAGACCATAACCTGTTTTACAATGCTAAGCAGGATGTATTTTATTGCACTACCCAGGAGTTTGAAACACCATCCCGGTCTACCATAAAAATCTTTGCACTTACCGCGCCGCCCGTGAGCCAGGAGGCATTTGTGGCCGCCCACCAGCCCAAAAGCAAATCTTTTACTTTATACAGGATATTGGGTGGCGCGTCTGCATTTGTATTGTTATGCGGGATTGTCGTGTTTTTCTTAAGGCGGAGAAAGGATAACGATGAACCCGTTACTGTTAACGAAGAGCGTATTGCCGAACAAAAAATTGAAACTGAAACAGGTAACAAAGCCAACGCTGTTTACCTCCTGGGCGAGTTTACTGTTTATGATAAAAATAAACGGGATATTACTTACCTGTTCAGTCCCAAGATCAAGCAGCTGTTTATTCTTATTTTGTTAAACAGCCGCGAAAAGAATGGTGTGGTATCAAAAAAATTTCCACTACGCTATGGCCGGATAAGGATGTGGTCAAAACTAAGAATATCCGTGGTGTGACCATCAATCACCTTCGCAACATACTTTCGGATATAGATGGCCTGGAACTTGCCTTTTTAAATGATACCTATAGTTTTATTAGCACCGAAGATTTTTATTGCGATTATTTTGTGGTGAGAGAGGCACTTAAACAAACTAATATTGGTGAACCATCTGCGTTCAATTATCTCGACTTAGTTGCCCGTGGCGGGCTGTTGCAGCATATTCCTGAAATTTGGCTTGATGATTTTAAACAGGAGTACGAAGAAGCGCTGATGCCGGTTATTTTGCCGGTAATAAAAAAGGCTTATGATGCTTTTGATTATAAAAAAGCACTGGAGATCTCACGTATTGTGTTGAATATCGATCCTTTTAATGATATCGGCATTAAGTTTAAGCTCAAAGCCCTGCGCCGTACCAAAGGTATTGAACATGCCCGGAAAATTTATGAGGAGTTTAGCGTCGAATACGAGAAATCATTAGGAGAAGAATACCCTGTTCCTTTCGAAAAAATCTGCTCCAATAAGTCTGATCAACGTTGATCATAAGCTTAAAAAGTTGCCATTAATGCCCTCTTTAAGGGAAATGAATGTTTTATGAATAAATTCTACTAAATATATAGATTTAATAGAATATTTATATATTTGCAACAGATTAGTTTACAAATGGGGTTCATTTTTAAACTAAATGGCAGGTGCTGGCCGGCAGCAAACGGATGGTTCGATTCCACCCCTGCACCTCTTCTCCTCTCATGATTTATGTTTTATAATTGGTTAGCAAAAAGAGTATTCCTGCCCATCAGGAACTCTTTTGCCTTTTTGGGGAGCAAAACAAATTGTCATTTCGACGAGGTACGAGGAGAAATCTTGTACTACATGTCAGGCAAACTATTCAGGTTGGATTAACAAGCCGTATAAGATTTCTCTTTCGCCCCAACGCTCAAGCCTTTGGGCTCTATCGAAATGACACCGCTTTTTAATTCGGTATGAAAAATGTGCAGGGCGGCAAATTTTAACCAAAACAAGTCTAATTTCCCATTTTCCAGGATAAAATACTTATTAAAAAAATTTAAAAAGTTCTTTTAATTCAAATTTTGTTTTAGTAAGTTTGTATTGATAATGCACAGCATATTATTATACGCACTTTACTTTACCCTCATGTCGGTGAGGATAAACATTTTTGTTAATTGGTTTGATAAAAATCCTCGCCCTTGGCGGGGTTTTTTGTATAGCGACTTTTTAAACTTTAACATATAACATATAGGTTCTGAGAAAATTATGGCACGATTAAATTTATTGGAAGAGACACGTTACGAGAAGTTACCGGTAAGCGTTTACAACAACCAGCAGGAAGCCTCAGTGGCGGTAGCGAACCGGATAGCAGATCTGATCCGCGCAAAACAAGCCAAAGGTGAAAAAGCGGTATTAGGGCTTGCCACCGGTGTAACCCCAATAGGGGTATATGCCGAACTGGTAAGACAGCACAAAGAAGCAGGCTTGAGCTTTAAGAATGTGATCACTTTCAACCTGGATGAGTACTACCCGATGAAGCCCACAGCAGTTCAAAGCTATGTGACTTTTATGTACGAAAACCTGTTCAGCCATATTGATATAGATAAAGCCAATGTGCACATCCCTGATGGCACTTTGGATAAAGACGAAGTTGTTGCGTTCTGTTTAGCCTATGAAAAGCAAATAGAAGAATTGGGCGGCTTAGACCTTCAGATCCTGGGTATCGGTCGTACAGGCCACATCGGTTTCAACGAGCCGGGTTCTGCACCCAACTCAGGTACCAGGATGGTAACGCTTGACGACCTGACCAGGCGTGATGCTGCCCGCGATTTCGGTGGTAAAGCCGACGTGCCAACCAAAGCCATTACCATGGGGATCGGTACCATCTTCAAAGCCAGGGAAATCATCCTGATGGCCTGGAACAAGAAGAAAGCGCCGATCATCAAGAAAGCGGTAGAAGGAGAGATCTCGGGCGAAGTACCTGCCACTTACCTGCAATTATCACAACATGTGGAATTTGTATTGGATGCAGATGCTGCATCAGAACTGACCAGGTTTGATACCCCGTGGCTGGTAAAAGATTGCGTGTGGGATAACCAGTTAAAGAAAAAGGCTGTGATCTGGCTAGCGAATGAGGTTAACAAACCGGTACTGAAACTAACGGAAGAAGATTACAATAACCACGGCATGGCGCAACTTGCAGTAGAGCAGGGGCCAGTATACAATATCAACATTGATATCTTTAACCAGATTCAGCATACCATCACCGGCTGGCCGGGTGGCAAACCGAATGCGGATGATTCACAAAGGCCGGAAAGGGCACTGCCTGCTAAAAAGAGAAGTATCATTTTTTCACCACACCCGGATGATGACGTGATTTCGATGGGCGGTACATTTATCCGTTTGGTAGACCAGGGGCATGATGTACACGTAGCTTACCAAACATCAGGCAATACCGCCGTTTGGGATGATGACGTGCTAAGGTACATGGAGTTTGCTATCGATTTCACAAAGAGCATCGGCGAAGACACCGCTCATCTTCAAAAGTCATATGAAGATATGCGTGCCTTCTTCCCAACCAAACAACCAAACGAAATTGATACCCAGGAAATCAGAAACGTAAAAGGCTTCATCCGGAAAACGGAAGCGATTTCAGGCGCAAGATACGCAGGCTTACAGGATGATCATATCCACTTCATGGCACTACCGTTTTACGAAACCGGTAAAACGAAGAAGAACTCGGTAGGTGAGGAAGATATTCAATTAACCATCGACCTGCTTCAACAAGTAAAACCACAGCAGATCTTCGCGGCAGGTGACTTTGCAGATCCTAACGGTACGCACCTGGTATGCTTCAAGATCATCTTAGCTGCACTGGACAGGTTAAAAGGTAAAGAAGCCTGGGTAGAAGATTGCTGGCTGTGGATGTACCGTGGTGCATGGCATGAGTTTGAAACTTATGAGATAGAGATGGCAGTACCATTGTCGCCACAGGAAGTGATCCGCAAGCGTAACGCCATCTTCAAACACCAGTCACAGAAGGATACTCCGGTATTCCCAGGTGATGATGCAAGGGAATTCTGGGTAAGAGCAGAAGACCGTACCCGTGACACTGCTCAACGTTATGACCGCCTTGGTTTGGCTGAATACGAAGCTATGGAAGCATTTGTGAGATATAAATTCTAAAATTACAGATCTTAACGTGGAGTTAGATTTACGAAGTTTTTAAAACTTCGTAAATCTTAAAGACTATCAAGAAGTCCTTATTTTGTAACGACCATACGGTTTACCGTACGGTCGTTTTTTTAGGAAATTAATACATTTATAAATAATGAGGGCAAGGTTAACAAAAGTTAAATCAATAGATCTGAAAAAAGCTGCTGTTGAAAAAGCAGTAGCAGAAGAAGCAAAGACAAACCGGCAATCGGATAGAATAGTCATATTAGTCTTAATTTTACTTGGTGTAATCTTTATAGTTTTGGGACTAATCTTTGGATTCCAACGAAGATTATATGTTTCTCAATAGAGGTAATATTGTAGAAATTCAAAATATGCGTAATTGGGACGACTTTTTTACGATAAAGTTGGTCGCATTTATACCCAGCAAAAAAGCCTTCCCAAATGGAAAGGCCTTCAAATTTATAGCTTTCAGCTTTTACCTTTCGGCTTTCAGCCTTAAGATGCCATTTGCTTGCGGATGATATTCAACGCACCGCCTGCTTTAAACCACTCAATTTGCTGGGCATTATAAGTGTGGTTTACAGGGAATGATTCGCTTGAACCATCTTTATGGTGTAATACAACGGTTAACTGTTTGCCTGGGGCAAAAGTAGTTAAGCCGGTGATATCGATGTTATCATCTTCCTGGATCTTTTCGTAATCGTTAGGATCAGCGAAAGTGATACCCAGCATACCTTGTTTTTTAAGGTTGGTTTCGTGGATACGGGCAAATGATTTTACCAATATGGCACGTACACCTAAGTGACGTGGTTCCATAGCCGCGTGCTCACGTGATGAACCTTCGCCATAGTTTTCGTCGCCCACTACTATCGAACCGATACCTGCGGCTTTATACGCACGCTGAGTAGCCGGAACCGGACCGTACTCGCCGGTTAATTCGTTTTTAACGCTATCGGCAGTAAGGTTAAAGTAGTTGATAGCGCCGATCAGCATATTGTTTGAAATGTTATCCAGGTGACCGCGGAATTTCAACCATGGACCGGCCATTGAAATATGGTCGGTAGTACATTTACCTTTAGCTTTGATCAGCAATTTCAGGCCTGTAATGTCGGTACCTTCCCATGCTTTGAATGGCTCAAGCAATTGCAAACGTGATGAAGTTGGAGAAACGATAACTTCAACTTTGCTGCCGTCCTCGGCTGGTGCCTGGTAGCCTGCATCTTCAACAGCGAAACCTTTTACAGGTAGTTCGATGCCTTGAGGCTCATCAAATTTAACTTGCTCACCAGCTTCGTTAGTTAACGTATCGGTAAGCGGGTTAAAAGTTAAATCGCCTGCGATAGCGAAAGCGGTAACAATTTCAGGAGACGCTACGAAAGCATGGGTATTAGGGTTACCATCCTGACGTTTAGCGAAGTTACGGTTAAACGAAGTGATGATAGAGTTTTTACGGGTAGGATCGTCAGTATGACGGGCCCACTGGCCGATACATGGTCCGCAGGCGTTAGCCAATACCACACCGCCCATTTGAGCAAAAGTATCAAGGTAACCGTCGCGGTCAACAGTGTAACGTACCTGCTCAGAACCCGGAGTGATGGTGAACTCGGCCTGAGTTTTTAATTTTTTATCGATAGCCTGTTTAGCGATAGAAGCCGAACGGGTGATGTCTTCGTAAGATGAGTTGGTACATGAACCAATCAAACCAACTTCTAATTTGGTAGGCCAGCCGTTTTCTTTAACAGCGGTAGCAAATTTAGAGATAGGCCATGCCAAATCCGGAGTGAACGGACCGTTTACATGTGGTTCAAGCTCGCTCAGGTTGATTTCGATAACCTGGTCGAAATATTGCTCTGGGTTAGCGTAAACTTCTTCGTCGCCGGTTAGGTGTTCTGCGATAGCGTCAGCAAGTTCAGCTATATCGGCACGTTTTGTACCTTTCAGGTAAGCAGCAGCTTTTTCGTCGTAACCGAAGATAGAGGTAGTAGCACCAATTTCTGCACCCATGTTACAGATAGTACCTTTACCGGTTGCCGACATTGAACGTGCGCCTTCGCCAAAGTATTCAACAATAGCACCGGTACCACCTTTTACAGTAAGGATACCAGCAACACGCAGGATAACGTCTTTAGCTGAAGTCCAGCCAGAAAGTTTACCGGTTAATTTTACACCAATCAGTTTAGGGAATTTAAGCTCCCATGGTAAGCCGGCCATTACGTCGCACGCATCGGCACCACCAACACCAATAGCAATCATACCCAAACCACCTGCATTAGGAGTATGTGAGTCGGTACCGATCATCATACCACCCGGGAAAGCGTAGTTTTCTAACACTACCTGGTGAATGATACCTGCACCGGCTTTCCAGAAACCGATACCATATTTATCAGATACTGAAGCCAGGAAGTCATAAACTTCGCGGTTAACGTCAACAGCGGTGCTTAAATCTTCAACAGCGCCAATTTTAGCCTGTATAAGGTGATCGCAATGTACGGTAGATGGAACGGCAACCTGCGGGCGACCGGCTTGCATAAACTGCAAAAGGGCCATCTGAGCAGTAGCATCCTGCATAGCTACACGGTCTGGTGCAAAATCAACATAGTCAACCCCGCGACCAAATGCTTTTTGAGCATCGCCTTCGCTAAGGTGGGCATATAAAATCTTTTCGGTTAAAGTTAGGGGTTTACCGGTCGCTTTACGGGCAGCATCAACACGTGTGCTGTAGCGGTCGTAAACCTTTTTGATCATATCTAAATCAAAAGCCATTTGTATTTGATTTTTAGGTGAAAAGTAAAAGAAATTGACGTTAAGCCCATTAACTGGCCTTAGAGCGGCGAATTTACAAAAAATAACATTTGAAAGCCCTCAGTGCTTTATACAAATGTTATTTGGATAAGTTCTAAATAAGTTATTGGAGATTAGTGGTTAGAGGTTGGTTGGTTACGGCAACCTTCACTTTTTGTTGATGAAGATGCATGATACAGTGAAAACTAATGCAGACACCAACAGAACCGGATAATACATCTTTCCAAAAATATCAGGTAGGTCTTGTTTGGAGTTCCCTAAAAACAAAAATGCAAATCCTGTAGTATTTATGGCAGCATGAAAAATCATTCCCGGAATTACGGATTGCGTTTTATAATAGATCCAACCTAAAAATAAGCCCCCGAAAAATGCTGGAATAGCCTGCCAGGGATTTAAGTGCAGTACGCTAAAAAGGATCGCAGAAATGATTATGGCTTTGTTAGGTGCATAATTTTTTAATAATCCTTTTAAAATAATGCCCCTGCATAATATTTCCTCTACGATTGGAGCTATAATAACAACACTCATGAACGAGAACAGATCTTTGGTGAACACCCTCTCAAATATCTCCCGAACCTTCAAAGGCATTGGTAGCAATACCGAAATTCGTTCTAAAATGATTGAGAATGCTGTTGCCGCTATAATCAGCACCGGGATAAGCCACCCTTCAATTTTATTGTAATTTATGGTTGACGGATAACCTTGTTGTTTTTCACTCCTTTTTAAAGTATACTGTATTGCCATTAGTATAGGAGCAGCATTCGTCAATACTTTGAATATCGATCTCACCGCCGGAAATTCTTTTGGAGTATTCATAAATACAATGCCTGCGGTTATTATAACGATGATCAGAAAAACAAGGTACATGAAAAATAGTCTTACAACAGATTTTATATTAGGGTAGGCTATTTTCGGAATATGAGTAATGTTTTCAGGCCCTTTGGCACTTGTTTCAATGTTTGTTACTTCAGACATTTTGCGATTGTTTAGGAAAAAATTGGCCGGTCATGATAAACGACCAGCCAATTTAAAATTAAAAAATAGTTCGATAAAATATCAACAGATTATTTTTCTCCTTTTGATATAGCAGGAGGCAACTGCTTCAAAATCTCCTCAATAGCCCTGTCCAACTGCGGATCTTTATTTTCCATCCTGTCTGCAAAATCTGTTTTTACATAAATATCCGGTGTCACACCTGTTTTCTCAATGTCCTTGCCATCAAGCGTATAACAGCCCCAGGCCGGGATACGGTAGAATGATCCGTCAACCAAACCTTTGCCACTGGTAAAAATGATCCAGCGGTAAGTTTCGGTGCCGATAATTTTGCCCAGGCCCAGTTGTTTAAAGCCTTGTGAGGTCATCTCGCCGTCGCTAAGGGTTTGCTCATTCATGAGCAGGATGATCGGTTTGGCCGCAGGTGCAAAGTTTGATTGCTGTGCTTTTTTACCATCGCGGTAAGCCCATTGCAAATAGGGTTTTTGAGACAAGAATTTTAAAACATTATCATGTACGTTACCGCCGGTATTATACCTCAGGTCGAGGATAAGCGCGTCCTTGTTATAAGCATCATCAACCATATCTTCCAGGAAATCTTCCAGGGCGCCATCGCCCATGTTTTTCATATATGAATAGGCAATGCGGTTTTTACTTCTTTCTGCAACTGTTTTAGCATTGGTCTTGATCCAGTCGTCGTAAAGATTGCCCGACAGGTCACCGGTTGACTCTGGGTGAAGCTTTACTTTAATATCTTTGCCGCCGCGGCTAAAGGTTAGCTCAATTTCCTTATCAAGCGACGGTTTGCTGAAGTAATAATTACGGTCCTGCTTTTCATCAACCGTAACGCCGTTCACTGCTTTCAGGATATCGCCCGGTTTTACATCAATGCCGGCTCTATCGGCATTACTGCGGGTAGCTATACCGCTAACTTTGTATGGTGAATCATTGTTAAAAATAATTCCGGTTTCCATGGTGCGGTAGCTGAGGGTTTTCTTTTCCTCGCTGCCGTTTGAGTAAAAGCCCTGGTGCGATGAATTGAGCTCGCCAAGCATATCATTCAGCAACAGGCGCAGGTCGGCCCGGTTATTAATATAAGGGACAAATGTTTTATAGCTGTCATGAACCTTTTTCCAGTCGGCCCCGTGGAAATTGCCGTCGTAATAGTTTTCATCCAGTCCGGCCCAGGTTTCATCAAACATCTGTGTAAATTCCCCGGCCATGTTACGGGTAAAACTGTAATTGATATCTAACTTATCCACTTTGTTAGCATCGATGTTTAGGGTATAGATATTGCCTCCGGCCAGTACAAAATATTTATCACCATTGCCAAAAATGTTGTAATTGCCGAAGTCGCCGTTGCCAACTTTTTCAGTTTTAGGGTTTTCAAAAGCTTCAAGGGTGGTACGGTAAAGCGCCCCCTTACCTTCGCTATGGTTTGAGGCATAGTATACCAATGTTTTATCCCCTTTTTGAATCACATAAGGTCCCTGGGCCTGGCCAAACTCCGGGCTGATGCGTTCCAGTCTTTTCATCGGTTCTTCGGTGTCTATCACAATATCGGCAGGCGGTTTAGGCGTTGGCTGCTCAGATAAAGGTTTCTTTTTGTTAGACGCTTTTTTGTCCTTATCCTTTTTGTTTTTATCGTCGTCTTTTTTCTCCTCTTTAAACAGGGCCGTAAACTTATCCATCTTAAAAGGATCATCATACTTTTGCAAAGGCATCCGGTAAACGTGGGCATCTTTTGAGCCGTAAGGATACTCGGGCTGTGTACGGGATGATGAAAAATAAATATACTTACCATCCGGCGACCAGAATGGCGCCGATTCTGTAACACCGCTATTGGTAAGGTTCAGTATTTTCCCGGTTTTTATCTCATAAACAAAAACGTCCATCTCAAAATTGCGGTAAGCGTTGTATACCACGTACTCACCATTTGGCGAAAAGCGTGGAGGAGGGTTGTAGAATCCCCAAAACTCATCGGTAACAATTGTTTTTGAAGTGAGTGTTTTCAGATCCAAAAGTTTCAGTTCATTACGGCCGCTCAGATAAATGGCCTGTGTGCGGTCTTTATTCATACTCAACAGGCGATTGCTGCCTTTATCTGTGGTAAGTTGTTTTTCGGCACCGCTGCCGTCGGCTGCCATGGTGTACCAGTTAGGATAGCCACCCAGGGTTTGACCCAAAATGAGGGTTTTGTTATCGCTCATCCAGCTTACTTCGGTAACGCGTTCGCTGGTATTACGCTCCAGTTTTTTACCGAATTTACCTTCGGCATCGCTTACAAATAATTCGCCGCGGGATACAAAAGCCAGCTTTTTGCCATCGGGTGATAATGCTGCTCCTTCAATTTTACCGCCTGTTTCAAACGATTGGTCTTTGGGCAGTACATTATTGCGGAACAGGTTTAAGCTTAGCTTCTGAGTTTGTTTGGATGCCACATCGTACATAAAAATCTGGTAATCTTTTTCAAAAACAACCTTGCTGCCATCGGCACTTACCTGCGGGCGTTTAATGGATGTCGGGAACTGGGTTAACGCAGTTTTTTTACCATCAATAAAAGTGTACAGGTTATATTCTTCGTTGCCCTCATCGGATACAAAATAGATGTTTCCTTTCTGGTCAAGGGTGGCCCAGAAATCCTTGCCCTGCCAGTCGGTATATTTCTTATAGGCTTTGCTTTTAGGATTGTACGATTGAATATCGGGATTGTAAGCGCCTTTATAATGCTTGCGGTTTGGGAAATAAATACTCTCCCAGGTATTGCTGAAAAATAGCTCGCCTGTTTGCGGATGTTCAACAACGCCGTGAATGGTATTAAAATAATGACCGAACAACCGCACCGGTGTTCCGCCGGTAGCAGCTACTTTGTATTCACTGAAACCATTGTAACGGCTTGAGTTAAAGTAAATGGATTTCGAATCCCAGGTCCAGGAATCCACATTATCGCCGGCATCATTATAGGTAAGTTGCTTGATATCGCCGCCGGCGAGGGGCATCACGTACACATCGTTGTTGCCAAACTGGTTTGATGAAAAGGCCAGCCATTGCCCGTTGGGCGATACCCGCGGACTGGTTTCTTCTCCCTGCATGGCGGTCAATCGCGTGGCGGCTGGGCTGTTGATATCGGCTTTCCAAAGATCGCCTTCGTAACTGAAAATTACAGTTTTGCCATCGGGTGTTAGGGTTGGGTTAGATGTAAAATAGCTTCCGGTTGTTTGGGCTTTAAGGCTGGTTTGGCACAGTGCTGCCAAAAACAATAAGATGTATAGTTTCTTCATATGGTTTAAGTTTTATGAATAAATGTATTTTTGAGCCATGTTAAAAGTGGTGCACCTCAATACGTATGACGGTAATGGCGGCGCGGGCAGGGCCTGCATGCGCCTTAACCGGGCATTACTTAGCCAAAATATCGATTCTAAAATTATAGTACATTATAAATTTGGAAATAATCCTGATATCAAGACTTTTAACCGTAATATTATCCAAAAATCATATACGGCCGCAACTATTATTCTGGAACGGATATTGGCTAAACGTTTTCTAAAACCCGATAGCCGTACACCTTTTTCCTTTACCTGGTTTGGCCGTTCGGTAATCAAACATCCCGATGTTAAAAATGCCGATATCATTCACCTGCATTGGATTAATCATGGCTTTCTGGATCCCAAACATATAGCCGAAATTAGAAAGCTGGGCAAGCCTGTGGTGTGGACCTTTCATGACAGCAATGCCTTTACCGGTGGTTGTCATGTGCGCTATACCTGCAATCATTACCAGCAACAATGCGGTAACTGCCCGCTACTGATCAAATCTGCCGATGATGATATTTCGCACCGCATCTGGCAGCAAAAAAATAGGGCTTATCAGCAACTCGACTTCAACATTATCGCCCCAAGTTTATGGATGCAAGATTCTGTAAAGAAAAGCAGTTTGATGCAGGGCAAAGCCGCAAGCAATATTCCAAATACGCTGGAAACCGATGTTTTTAAACCGATAGACAAAAAGAAAGCAAAATCCAAAGCGGGCCTGTCGACGGATAAATTTATCTTTTTAAGCGGATTTATGCCATCGCGTAAAGATCTGCATAAAGGTACTCAATATCTATTAGAGGGCATGGAACTGCTCAGGCAGCGTTTAGGCGCTGAAACCGATCAGGTAGAACTGGTGGTTTTTGGAAACCGGGGCACAGAAAACCTGCCCGACTTTCCTTTTAAAACCAGTTTCTTAGGAACTATTAATAATGATGAAAAGCTGGCCCTACATTATGCAGCCGCTGATGCTTTTTTGATCCCATCCCTTGAGGATAATTTACCTTACACTGTAATGGAAAGCCTGAGCTGTGGTACACCCGTAATCGCTTTTACTACAGGTGGCATCCCGGATATGGTGCAGCATCAGCATAGTGGTTACCTCGCAACCTATCGTTCGTCCGAAAGTTTTACCGATGGGATGGAATGGATCATTAAGCATCCGGAAAGGGACAAGCTTAACCAACAGGCCCGGCAAACTATCATGGATAGTTTTTCGGAAGAAGTGATCGCTAAAAAGCATATCGAAGTTTATAATCAACTTTTAAACAGGGGAGGTGCCGATGTTTAGTCCCCGGTTAAGCGTTGTTACTATTGTTTATAACAATGTGCGCGATATTGAACGTACCATACAGTCGGTAATCAACCAAACTTATAGCAATATCGAATACGTTATTGTCGATGGTTTATCTAACGATGGCACCTTACAAGTAATTGATCAATACAAAAGTCAAATAACCAAATTCATCAGCGAAAAAGATGGGGGCATTTATGATGCCATGAACAAAGGGCTTGCTTTAGCTACCGGCGATTATGTGATCTTCATGAATTCGGGCGATGAGTTTTATGATAACGAAACCGTTGCCGCTGTTTTTGCCGCTGCAGAGGATGCCGACATTTATTATGGTGAAACAGAAATGATAGCCGATGACGGGAGTAGTTTAGGGCAGCGCCGTCACAAAGCACCAGCTAAGTTTACCTGGCGCGGTTTTAAATATGGCATGAGCATTAGTCACCAGGCTATCTATATCAGGCGTTCGCTGGCAGAACCCTATGACCCAAGATATCAATTGAGTTCGGATATCGACTGGATAATCCGCGCGGCAAAAAAGGCTAAAAAGATTGTGAACGTTAACCGTTACGTGGCCAAATACCTGGTAGGGGGCATGTCAAAGAAAAAGCATCGCCAAAGTTTGATGGAGCGTTTTGAGATCATGAAGCAAAATTATGGCTTGATCCCCACTATTTTTAACCATTTTGTTATCGCCTTTAATTTAGGCTGGTATTGGTTGAAGAATAGGCGTACTAATGATTAGGCCACTTGAGCCTTACCTTAGCTGAAAAATCGTTTAACCCGGTCCCAAAAGCTGATTGGGTAATTTTCTTCTACTTCTAAGGATATTTCATGTTTATCTACCGCTTCAACTAATTTTTCTGCATTAGCATCATCATCCGGTCTAACTCTTTTTATTGTGGGAAGATTGGCGCCTGTAATTGTTTCAAAGCGACTTTTAGCTTTTTCAAAAATTTCTATCTCCTCATTACTACGTGTATCAACGTGAGTGATCTCAGGGAATAAATTACTTGATGTTTTTGCAGATTCACATTCAAAATCCGATAGTATATTTATGTAGATCCGGGTAGCCTCGTCTTTTAAGCCCGCATCTTCGTATCCCCTGGCAAATTGCAGCATATCTTGCCCAATTTCGTACTTTTCGAGCAGATCGGCCACCGATAGGCTTATTTGCGCTTTTGCAGCGGAGGCATTTGCAATGGCCTGCACGTCATTTGTTTCTTTTAATAAATCAATAAACGCCTGTAATTCTTTTCTTAAGGAGGGATCAACTTTATATACGTTTTCAACTTGTGAAAGATATAACCCTTGTTGCATGGTTTTATCAGCTAAAAGTTTTATGAATCCCCCATTTTAAATACCAGGAACGTTAATGCAATTTTATACTCCTGAAGCTGGTTTTGGGGAATTTCTGATTTGTTTAATACCTTATACAAATCAAAACCTTCTAAAAATTCTTCCTGGTACATATTCGCCTCAAAGCCATAGTCAGTCTCTTCAAAATGGTTGCCGTTTAAAGCCCGCGCAAGAACCTGATGTATTTTTAACTGGCTATTTGAATTTTGGAGGGCAAATTTGAGCTCATCAAATTTGTTTTGCTGTATTAATTCTTTCATTCTATTTGTGATAAGGTTTTTTCAAAGTTACAATCTTTTCAGATTGTGAACCGATTATTATTCTTATCATGAATGTACCCATAAATAATGTACCACAAAAAAAGCGATGAGTATCAACCCATCGCTTTTCTTTAATGTAAGCTTTGATTAAGCTTTTTTCTTATCAGCCGGTTTGAGAGCCGGAGCTTTCTTTTTGTTTTCGGTATAAGCGGCACCACCTAAGGCAAGCACCAGTAGGATTGAACCTGCTAATGAAATGTTTTCACCTATGTAGTATGAAGCCGGGTGGAAAATAAATTCAATTTTGTGGTTACCGATTGGGATCTGAGCTGCACGTAATAGATAATCGGCACGGAAATAAGGTTTTTCAACACCGTCGATATACATTTTCCAGCCTTTGTTATAGTATACTTCGGAGAAAACCGCAATTTGTGAGGCGGTAGAACCGCTTGTGTAAACCATATGGTCGGGTGAGTAGCTGGTAAGCTCAATTTTGCCTTCGCCGGCACCTGCTCCCAAAGTTTTTTCGTCGATAATGCTTTTGTATTGTTTATCAACAATAGCTTCATCTTTTGGTGTAAAACTGCTGATGGCTACCATTTCCTGGTCGGCATTGTCGGCATATTTAATGCTTTTTACAAACCACGCATGGCCGCAGGCAGTTTGATTTACCTGCATACCTACGTTTTGTGTTTTTGGATCAGAATTAATAATGTACTTCACGTTCATCATATCCAAAACATCCTGGTTAATGCTTTTGCTTAATTGATTGTCAACAAGCTCCTCCCAGCGTTTTAACCTTGCAGCAGAGTATCCGCCTAACGATTTATAGAAAAATGGTGTAAGACCATCGCCTTTGATTGATTGTGTGGCGTCAAACACCCTAAAATCAGGATCTTTATCTTTCATGATAAACTGGTCAACCTCGCGTGGCTGTGGTGTTTCATTGTCTTGTTTTGGCGCAAAGCTATCGTGATTTAAATAGCGTTTGTCGATACCCCAAAGGTCAACAAGGATCAGCGCCAGGAAAGCAAGCGATGCAACAGTTGGATTGATCTTCTTTTTAAGGAATGCCCATGCAATACCAAATGCTATAGCAATGAATATAAGTGACCGGATAGCATCTGCTTGTGCTATGGATTCCCTGTCGGCAATTAAAGCGCGGGTAAGGGCTGAACTATCAGTTTTAAGGGCCTGACCAATTTGTGCAATAACGCCGGCTTGTTGTTCGCTAACACTGAAAGATAACAGCAATGAAGGTACCACGGCCACAATTAGGACAATGCCACCGGTAATGTAAAAAGCAATTTTTAGTTTTTTAAACAGGCTTTCTTTATCTTCATTTATAATAGCTTCGTTTACTGCTAATACAGCAAGGATTGGGAAGCAGAAACCTACAATTGCCAATATTGAGTCAACTGCACGGAATTTATTGTAAAGCGGGAAATAGTTAAAGAACAGATCAGACAGAAAAGGCCAATTTCTGCCAAATGATAATAGCGTAGTTAAAACCACAGCACCAAGCAACCACCATTTAATACGGTTTTTAACAATCATTAAACCCCATACAAACAGTAAACAAATTACTGCACCAAAATAGAATGGGCCGGCAGTGAATGGTTTATTACCCCAATATAAGGGTAGATAATTGGCCGAAATGCCGGTAACCTGATTAGGGTCGGCTCCACTTGCATTAAGCGCTTTGATTACGTGTGAGTCCGGATCGGTAGAGCCTTGTTCGCCGCCGCCATAAGCGTTAGGAATAAGGAAAGTAATACATTCACCAACACCCTGGCTCCATTCAAAGGCGTAATCGCGTGCCAAACCGTTATTGGGCTCTGCAGCTTGCCTTGTGAGATTTGATTTGCCACGGATGGTTTCATTGCCATAGTCGGCAGTACTCCATAATATGGATGCATTTACAGAAACCGCAAGAAGAGTAGCCGCCGCTATATATCCCAGCGATTTTAGAAAGCTGTTAAGGGTTTTATTTTTGATAGCATGGTAAAGCTCAATACCCACCATGATCAATAAGGCCAGCATCAAATAGTACGTCATTTGTATGTGGTTGGCCCTGATCTCTAACGCAAGAAACAAGGCTGTAACCGCGAAACCAAGTAAATGCTTGCCGCGAAGCGTAAGGATGATACCCGCAAGTATCGGCCCGAAAAATGCTATGGCGAAAGCCTGATTAGCATGCCCGGCAACCAGCAAAATGATATTATATGATGAAAAGGTAAACGCTATTGCACCTGCCGCTGCAAGCCATGGATTAACCTTTAACACAATAAACAGGAAGTATGTACCTAATAAGAATAACAATACTGTACCAACAGGGGTTGGGAAAGTGTAATTTATGGCAGTAACCACCCATGTAGTTAAATTGGCTTTATAAGGTGCCCACACCTGGTAGGTGGGCATACCGCCATAGATCTGGTTGGTCCAGAGTATCGTAGTGTCTTTAGCTTTGTAATCGTTGATTTCTTTTTGGGTTGATAGAGCCCTTGTAACGTCATTGCCGCCTAATGTTTTTCCCTGGAAAGCCGGGGTTAAAAATATAAAGCAGATCATTAAAAAAATTGCAGCTATGGCAAAATGAATGCCGTTACGCTTAAACCAGTTATTCATTTAAGTTTTTTGAAATGGATATTATATTCCTCAAAAATAGAAATTACAATGAGAATAGGAATTATAAGTTTTGTTAAGGAATAACTTAACAGGTTTGCGCACGGCTGCGCAGCAGGAAAAACATGGCAATCAGCACAATGATAGATATTACATAAGCAATAACCTGCACTTTGCCGTAATCTTCGCGGTATTTACGGATGTTGAAAAAGTTGTAAACGCCCAGCGCACCCATGATCACCCAGTAAAAAGTGCTAATCTTAGTGCAATTGGCAAAAATTTGAGTGGCCACTATAAATACGATGACATTGGTGATAATCAGCGTAATTGACTCGGGCGTGTTGTTATGATTTTGACGCCTTCTAAATACAGGGTTGGTGTCCATGATTTTTTGGTTAGGTTTATTTTACTTCTTCGTAATCAACAAATTCACCTTCACTGTCGGGTACACTGCCTTTTTTAGGCTGCGGGATATGGTCGATCCTGATTTTTCCATCAGGTTTTGGGCCTTCATTGTAATTACGTTGTTGCTGTTGATATTGCTGCTGGGCTTTATTCACAACACTTTCAAAAAGAAAAGGCAGCAGGTAACGAGCCAGGCTGCGAATAATGTATAATATACAGATAGATATGATCAGGAAACGAATAAGAATCATACTGTTAATTTTGAGCTTACAAATATAAGGTATATAACGGTAAAATTGTTTTATTATGATTTGGGGATAGCTGACGCTGTTTTAATTTGAAAATAAAGCAATTTGAAGATTTGAAAATGTGGGGACTGTAGTTTTCAAATCTTCAAATCAATAAATTTTCAAATTAAAACTTCTCTTCCATCATCTTTTCCAAAGCAAACATCTCGTCGCGGAGCTTGGCGGCCAAAAGGAAATCCATGTTCTTGGCTGCAGCAAGCATATCTTTTTTGGTGTTGTCGATTGATTTTTTCAGGTCGGCTTTGGTCATATATTGAACTATCGGATCGGCGGCAAGAGTCAGCGTATCGGTTTCTACATAAGCCTGCTGTACACCGCCTTTAAAGTCGACCACCGAGGTTTGCTCCATAATTTCCTCGCGCGTTTTGCCAACCGTTAGCGGTGTAATGCCATGTTGCGTGTTATACGCAATCTGAATTTCGCGGCGGCGGTTGGTTTCATCCATCGTGATCTGCATCGAATCGGTTATGGTATCAGCATACATGATTACACGGCCACGGTCATTACGTGCTGCACGGCCTATGGTTTGGATCAATGAGCGTTCTGACCGAAGGAACCCTTCTTTATCAGCATCCAAAATAGCCACTAAGGATACTTCGGGCAAATCCAATCCTTCACGCAGTAAGTTGATACCTATCAATACGTCAAATTCGCCAAGGCGCAGGCCACGTAAAATTTCCACGCGCTGCAGTGTTTTTACTTCTGAGTGAATATAACGGCATTTTATACCCAGCCTGTCCATGTATTTGGCCAGTTCTTCGGCCATACGTTTGGTAAGGGTGGTTACCAGTACGCGGTCGCCTTTTTTAATTGTTTTATCTACTTCGTCAAGCAGGTCATCCACCTGGTTTATCACCGGGCGAACGTCAATCACCGGATCAAGCAATCCTGTCGGACGGATCACCTGTTCAACCACCACACCGCCTGATTTTTCAAGTTCAAAATCGCCTGGCGTGGCGCTTACATAAACGGTTTGCGGAGCAAGATTTTCAAACTCCTGGAAATTAAGTGGGCGATTGTCCAAAGCCGCCGGCAGGCGGAAGCCATAATCAACCAGGGAGATCTTGCGCGAACGGTCACCTCCATACATGGCCCTGATCTGCGGAACCGTTACGTGACTTTCGTCAATCACCATCAGGTAATCTTCCGGGAAATAATCGAGCAAGCAGAACGGCCTTGCACCGGGCTTGCGCCCATCAAAAAAGCGGGAGTAGTTCTCGATGCCCGAGCAGTAACCCAACTCGCGGATCATCTCCAAATCGTAATTAACCCTTTCTTCAAGCCGTTTGGCTTCCAGGAAACGGCCGTCATCGATAAACTGTTTTTTGCGGGTTTCCAACTCTTCCTGTATAGCCCAGATGGACTGCAGGAAACGCTCTCGGGGGGCAACGTACAGGTTGGCCGGATAAACCACCATGTGTGTCATTTTTTCGATGGTTTTACCTGTGCCAATATCAAAGGCGCTTAACTCTTCAATATCATCACCAAAAAGGAGATGCGGTAGGCATAATCCAGGTAAGCCGGAAAAATATCCACTGTATCACCCTTAACCCTGAATGTCCCTCGTTTAAAATCGGCAGTGGTGCGGGCGTATAAAATTTCAACTAAGCGATGTAAGAAAGCATTCCTGCTGATGCGCGTGCCTACGGCAAATTTGAAAACCGAATCGGCAAAATCATCGGGGTTGCCCATGCCGTAAATGCAGGATATAGACGATACCACGATCACATCGCGCCTGCCCGACATTAAAGCCGAAGTAGTACGTAAACGAAGCTTTTCTATTTCCTCGTTTATCTGCAGGTCCTTTTCAATGTAGGTGTTGGTGGTAGGAATAAATGCCTCCGGCTGATAATAGTCGTAGTACGACACAAAGTAGTTCACCGCGTTTTCGGGAAAGAACTGCTTAAACTCGCCATAAAGCTGTGCCGCTAATGTTTTGTTGTGGCTCAGGATCAGCGTAGGTTTTTGCGTTTGTGCTATAATATTGGCAACCGTAAAGGTTTTGCCCGATCCGGTAACCCCCAAAAGGGTTTGATAGGGGTCGCCGTTATTGATACCTTCAACCAGCTGCCTTATAGCTTCAGGCTGGTCGCCGGTTGGTTTATATTGAGATGTTAATTGAAAATCCATGTTGTTATGTAAAAATACAAATAATCCAGAAACAGGGTTTGCAAATCAAAATAAGTACATGGTAATGACAACCGTATGTCAACATTGTTGTGCCGGGGGTAATAAATTACATTTCCGCCTTTAAACGTAACGCCCTATCCAAAAAACTCTGCTGCTTTATTTTCTCTTCGGCTTCAATAATAGCCTTCATCAGGTTGTTTTGAGTATCGGCAATTTCCGCGGCGGCCGCTTTCATAATTTCCCAAACGGGTTTCATGCGCACAATAAGTTCCTGGCCTTTTGTTGTTAACATGATAAGACGCTTCCTTTCATCGGCCTTGTCCTTTTTTGATCGGATCAATTTCTCTTTTTCCAATTCTTTTAACAGACTGATGGTTGAAGGATGGGTGTAGCCAATTTCTGTTGCGATTTCCACCACGCTTAAAACAGGCTTAAAATGCAAAGTATAAATAACAGGGAACCATTTGGGTTCAAAATCAATATTACTGGCTTTGTATACAAGTACACCGTCTTTGCGCAGCTGCTCGGCCAGGCGCTGCAACCTTGTTGAAATTGCTAAAATTCCCGATTCGTCAATAACATTCATTATATCGCTGTTAATTGTTCAAATGTAACTCATAAAAAATGGTATCTGCAGCCATAAGCGGGAATGATTCAGGCAAATCCTGTTTGGCAAGGTGTGTAAAGCCATTTTTTTCATAAAAGCGATGGGCCGCTTTCAGCATCTCAACAGTACCTAAATAAATGTGGGCAATGTTGTTTTGTTTGCAATAATCAATAAGATTATTGAGCAGTAACTGCGCAATACCCAGCTCCTTTCCCCGGTATTCTTTAAGTACAAACATTTTGCGTATGGCCGCCGAATTATTATCAAAAGCAATAAGTGCTATGGTGCCAACAAGTTGTTTGTTATATATCGCTCCCCAAAAATCTCCGCCGGTTTGGTGGTAATTGGTTTCAATATCAAACAGGTCGGGCTGGGCTTCAAGCGTGATTGGCACATTAAATTCAATTTGCTGAATTGGTAAAATGATATCAATGATCTGCTGGCAATAAGTATTGTTGAGTGAGCTAATAACAGGTGTAGTATCCATGACTTTAATATTTATGTACAAATCTACGTAGTTAACTACGTAAATTCAAAATTTATTATCCTTCCTATGGTGCGGTATGACATTTAATAAACAAATAGTGATACTATTGCTCAAAAACGCTTAAATTTAAGCATGATTTTCATCCTCAATAAAACCAATACCATTGCCAACCAGTTTCTGGCTGAATTACGGGATGCCGTTATTCAGCAGGATAAGGCACGTTTTAGGCGGAACCAGGAAAGGTTAGGAGTTATATTGGCTTATGAGCTGAGCAAAGCATTACATTACGAAACCAAAGAAATTCAAACCCCTTTGGGTACAGCCAGTGTTAATATGCCGGCCGATGAACCGGTGCTGGGTATTATATTGCGCGCCGGTCTGCCTTTTCACCAGGGTTTTATGCAGTTTTTTGACCGGTCGCCCTCTGCATTTATCACAGCTTATCGCAAGGTGAAGCGTAATGGCAGCTTTTTGATCCAGGTTGATCATATCTCAACCCCTAACCTTGATGATAAGATCTTTATTTTGTGCGATACCATGCTGGCTACCGGGCAAAGTATTGTATCGGTTTGTAAGGAGTTAATGGCTCAGTATAAAATAAAGGAGCTGCACATTGCCGCTGTAATTGCCAGTACCGAAGGTGTGGCGCATGTAAAGGCAAACCTACCAAAAGCCAAATTGTGGCTCTGCGCTGTCGACGATGAAATGACCAGCAAATCTTATATTGTACCTGGTCTGGGTGATGCGGGCGACCTGGCATTTGGGGAAAAAGTGTAGTTTGATTTCGAATTTCGGATGTTCGATTTCGGATTTAGTTTGATTTGGGATTTATTTTGATTTCGAATTTCGGAATTGGGATTTCGGATTTAGTAATATTGAAATTCTTAATTTTGAATTTTTAAGCAGGGAAAAAAATTTCGAAATCGAATATCCGAAATCCGACATGAAACAATACAAACACATCTTCTTTGATCTCGATCATACCATCTGGGATTTCGATAAAAATGCCGAAGAGGCCCTGCATGAGTTATATGTTATTCACCGGCTTGGCGAAATTGGGCTGCAATCTGCCGAATTGTTCATCGAAACTTATACCCGGAACAATCACCGCCTTTGGGCACAGTATCATATCGGCGAGATCACCAAAGATGAACTGCGGGAGGCTCGTTTCAAATCAACTTTTACTGATCTTGGTTTGCATCCCGACCTGATGCCGCTTGATTTTGAGGATGCTTACGTAAAGCTTTGCCCTACCAAAACCAACCTGTTTCCGCATGCGCACGAAACATTACAATATCTGCAATCAAAATATACCCTGCACCTGATCTCGAATGGGTTTAAAGATTCAACACGGATAAAAATCGCGGGGACCGATCTGGCCAAATATTTTCAGAACATTATCATCTCCGAAGATGTTGGCGTTAACAAGCCGGACAAAGCCATATTTCAACACGCGCTTGACCTGGCCGGGGCATCGAAACAAGAAAGTGTAATGATCGGCGACAGCATTGAAGCTGATATCCGCGGGGCGCTTGGTTTTGGGATAGATGCCATTTATTTTAATCCTTTTAATGCGGAAAAGCCTCAGGATATCCCCGTGCAGATAGCTCATTTAAAAGAGTTAACTTTACTTTTATGAGTATCTCCAAAGAACGTAAAGCTATTGATGCAGCCCTTGATGAATACCGCAAACAACTGGATGTTATCCCCGATGAGTTGTTTGATGTTACCCCGGAAGATGGCGGCTGGTCGTTTGCCGAGGTTTACAGCCATATTATGCAGGCTACGCTGGGTTCATCAATCGCGCTTGAACGTTGTACCCACGGCAATTGCGAGCCAACTAAAAAAGGCATTAATTGGGAAGGCCGGATCCTGCTGTTGTTAGGTAAATTTCCGCCGGTTAAAACAACAGTCCCCAATGCGGTAAGCGATAAAATGGCTGCCAATAAGATCAGTAAGGAAGATGCCAAAAACCTGATCATCAAATGCCGCAAGCGGGTTGAAACGACTATGCCCCTCATTGCCGAATCATCGCCGGCTAACAGATACAAGCACCCGCGTATGGGAATGCTTAATGCCAGGCAATGGTTTAAATTTATCCGCATTCATTTAGAGCACCACTTGAAACAACTTAACAGGATCAAAAATAAATTTAATGCAGCAAAGTAACCTTTTATATTTAATGTAGTCTTAACAGTAGGATAATGTTAAATTTCAGACATTTGTAAAAATCTTTGTGATGAATTTTGAGTATGCTTATTTGGTAGTTATAGGGTTGCTGATCCTGGTCGGCTGCTTCTATGCAAGTCCATATGAATTGACTGTTAACGAAGATGAGGACGACGAGTAATCGTTGCTTTATTAATGAAAATGTTGTTTTCCGGCATATCTTGCCGGCCTGTAAAATAGCCCCTTAATTTAATGGCAAAACGCGAAGTTGATATTGTAGTAATATCTGATGTGCACCTTGGTACTTACGGCTGTCACGCAAAAGAGTTGCTTAAATATTTAAAAAGCATCAAGCCCAAAATCCTTATCCTTAACGGCGATATTATTGATATTTGGCAATTTAGTAAATCATACTGGCCCGAGGCACATATGAAAGTAGTGCGCCGCATCCTGAAGTTTGTTACCGATGGCATCCCGGTTTATTATTTAACCGGCAACCATGACGAAATGCTGCGCAAGTTTACCGATTTTAACATGGGCACTTTTCAGCTGCTTGATAAGCTCGTGTTAAATATCGATGGTAAAAAAGCCTGGATCTTTCATGGCGACGTGTTTGACGTTACCATGCAGCACTCCAAATGGCTGGCTAAACTCGGGGCGGTTGGTTATGACACATTGATTTTGATCAACAGTTTTGTAAACTGGTTCCTTACCGCTATTGGCAGGCAAAAAATGAGCTTTTCGCAAAAGGTGAAAGCCAGTTTTAAAGAAGCAGTAAAATTCATTAACCAATTTGAGCAAACCGCGGCCGATCTGGCTGTCGATAAACAATATGGCTACGTGATCTGCGGTCACATTCACCATGCCGAAATCAGGGAAATTACGTCTACACAAAATACAGGCTCGGTACTTTACCTTAACTCGGGCGATTGGGTAGAAAGTTTAAGCGCTCTTGAATATCACAATGGCAAATGGGAAGTGTTTAAATACAAGCCGGATGATTTCAATACAGATGCTGATGAAGAAGACAAAACTGATTCGGAAGATCTGAACGCTATGCTCGATGTTAAAAACTTGTTGGAGCGCTTTAAACACGAACACGATTAAATTACTTACCGAAAACATTTTTCTTTACTAAATTAAGCCCCTGAATATTGTTGCGGATAAATCAGTGCATCCGTTGCATCTGCGCAGCATAATCATCATCCTATTTGAAAATAATTTATTTTAATGAAGATACTGTTTGGTATACAGGGAACAGGTAACGGACATATAAGCCGGGCAAGGGAAATTGTGCCCTTGCTGCAACAATACGGCGAGCTTGACCTGCTGGTGAGCGGCACCGAAGCAGAAGTATCATTATCACAACCCCTGAAATATCGCTTTCATGGTGTAAGCTTTGTATTTGGTACCAATGGCGGCGTAGATAACTGGGCTACCTGGAAAATCATGAACCTGCGCCAGTTTCAGCGCGATCTGCGGAGCCTTCCCCTGAAACAATATGATCTTATCATCAATGATTTTGAACCTGTAAGTGCATGGGCTTGTAAATTACGGGGTGTACCGTCGGTATCCTTAAGTCACCAGTGTTCGTTTGTATCACCAAAAACACCGCGCCCCGAAAAAAAGATCCTTTTGCGCAATGGCTTTTAAAAAACTATTCGCCTACTACCTATCATGTAGGTTTCCATTTTGAGCGCTATGATACTTTTATCAATACCCCTGTAATCCGGAGCGAGATCAGGCAGATGGAAACCTCCGACCTGGGCCATTATACAGTTTACCTGCCGGCTTATGATGACAAAACCCTGCTGAAATATTTAAGTGCCGAAAAAGAGGTTAAATGGCAGGTGTTTTCAAAACGGCAAAAGCAGGCCTACAAATCAGGAAACGTGGAGATCTTCCCCGTAAATAATGAAGCTTTTAACAAAAGCCTGGCAAGCTGTACAGGTTTGCTTACCGGGGGCGGTTTTGAAGGCCCCGCCGAGGCCCTGTTTTTACAGAAAAAGGTAATGATGATACCCATGAAAGGGCAATACGAACAGCAGTGTAACGCGCTTTCGGCCTCCAGGTTAGGTGTTCCGGTGGTGAGCGAAATAAATGATAAGTTTAACGGCCATTTAAACCACTGGATCAACGATAGTAAAAAGATTGTAGTTGATTTTCCGGATGAAACCGCCGCTATTGTTGATAAACTGGTAAAGCAGTATACAAGGTAGTAAAGCATTGCAACTTAAGCGGTTTTTCTGCTAATTTTGCAACCGCAAACACGGCCGCACATATGATCAATCTTTTCAGGAACTATAATCCCCTTAATATTATATGGCTGGCTATTTTGCTGTTCGTGCTCCGGATAGGTTTCATGGTGCAGGTTCCCGAAAAGGTTGAGTTTATTTTTGTAGAACCCTTTGCACGGCTGCTGGTACCCGTAAAATATGAATACGCGTTTTCGCCGTTGCTTAATTTGATACTGGCCGGCGGGCTTGTATTTATCCAAGCTTTATTGCTTAATTCGTTAATTAATCATCATAATTTATTAGGCAAGCCAACCTTTTTGCCGGCACTGATGTATATCACGCTTTCGGGCTTGTTTACACCCTTTTTAACTTTAAGTGCCCCGCTTTTATGTAATTTCTTACTCATCTGGATGTTGTTTAAATTATTCAACCTGTATAAGGGAGAGGATGTTAAGTCAACAACTTATGACCTGGGTTTGATCGTGGCGGTGGGTTCGCTTGTTTATTTTCCGTTTATTTATTTGTTTCTGGTTATATGGATAGCGCTTATGATATTCAGGCCTTTTAACTGGCGCGAATGGGTTATTTCGATATTAGGGTATGTAACCGTGTTCTTTTTCCTTGCGGTTATTTATTTTATGAATGATATGCTGCCCCGGTTTAGCCATATCTGGTCGCCCTTAGGCAAAAAATTTCCCGATCATATCAGCATTAACTCCTATAACTACCTGCTGCTGGTGCCGGTAATTGTAATATTAGTGCTATGTTTTTTTAAGCTGCAGCAAAATTTCTTTAAAAGTTACGTGCAGATTCGTAAAACATTCCAGCTGTTGTTTTTTATTTTTCTGATCACAGCACTTTCATTTTATCTCAATTCAGAATTTCGCCTGAGCCATTTTTTGCTTTGTGCAGTGCCGGTAACGGTGTTTTTTGCCTATTATTTTTTGTATGCAACCAGGCGTTGGTTTTATGAAATACTGTATTTGTTGTTGTTTATCAGCACCATTTACTTTCAGTTTAACAAATTTTAACTTTTACATTCTGTCCTTATTTCGGCGGTTATGTTAGTTTTGTAGCCTGAAACTATATAATAAGCTATTTAGGTTCAACCTCAATTTAAAAAATAATTCTGATGAAGTTTGGAGTAGTTATATTTCCCGGTTCTAATTGTGATGAGGATATCATATATGTATTAGAGAAAGTGATGGGTCAGCAAGTGGTAAGGTTATGGCATAAAGATCATGACCTGCAGGGTGTTGACTTTGTTGTTTTACCCGGTGGTTTTTCATTTGGCGATTACCTGCGTTCGGGCGCTATTTCCCGTTTTTCGCCAATTATGCAGGAGGTTATCCAGTTTGCTGCCAAAGGTGGTTATGTAATGGGTATTTGCAATGGCTTCCAGATATTGACCGAGGCCGGTTTGTTGCCGGGTGCGCTATTGCACAACACCAATCGCAAATTTATTTGCCGCAACATTTACTTAAAACCGCAAACAACAAAATCATTACTTACCGCTCAGCTTGATCCGCAGCAACCCCTAAGGATCCCGATTGCACATGGTGAAGGCAATTATTTCGCTGATGCAGATGTGATCAAAGCCCTTAACGATAACGACCAGGTAATGTTCAGGTACTGCGATGAGGCAGGCAATATCACTGCTGATGCAAATCCTAACGGATCATTGGAAAATATTGCAGGTGTTACAAACTTAGGTAGGAATGTATTTGGTTTAATGCCACACCCGGAGCGTGCTGCCGACGCCTTGTTAGCCAATGAAGATGGTTTAGCTATTTTTGAATCAATATTATCAATAGTTAGGGCCTGATGACCAGCCTGGTTATCGATATTGGTAATACGCTCATCAAAATCGCGGTTTTTAAACTGGATGAAATACTTGAGGTTAGCCAATATGAAACCATTGATATGCCGGTACTGGATGCTTTGCTTAACAAATACCATCCTGTTAAGGCAATCATGTCGTCGGTAAAAAAATACAGAAGCATGGCAGACCGGGCTGGGGCAAAAAATTTCGCTGACGCATTTTAATACTTTAATGACAAGCGGAATAAATAACCATTATTTAACCCCTGAAACCCTCGGGCCCGACAGGCTGGCAGCTGTTATTGGAGCATATCATATGTTCCCGGGGCAAAATAGCCTGGTAATAACCGGGGGTACAGCCATTACTTATGATGGTGTTGACACCGCAGGAAATTATTTTGGCGGCAGCATATCGCCGGGCTTAAATATGCGTTATAAGGCTTTAAACAATTATACGGCAGGTTTGCCGCTTATTGAACCCGATGCCGGTTTTGATACGCCATACGGAAACAATACAACCACAGCCATCCGTTCGGGAGTACAAAACGGAATAAAATATGAGCTTACCGGTTTTATTGAAAGTTATAAAACCGGCGACGGACAACTGAACATTATACTAAGCGGGGGCGACAGCATTTTTTTGATACTCTATTGAAAAATAGCATCTTTGCCCGCTACATAAAAATTGAACCATATTTGGTTTTAAAAGGATTAAACGCAGCTATACAAAAGCATAATGATTAAATATACCCGGTTTTTTATAACACTTTTATTGGCTGTTGCCGCTTTTTCAGCACATGCGCAATCAACGGCAACTTCAAGCTCTCCATATTCACGTTACGGTATTGGTGATATTGATCCTCAACTGATGGGCCAAAACATAGGTATGGGCGGTATAGCTGTAGCTACAAACAGGATAAGCCTTTTTAACAATATCAACGTAATAAATCCGGCTTCATACGGTGCCATTAATCTTACAACCATTGATGTTGGCTTATATGCAAATTTTTTAAATCTGTCGCAAACCGGTTCGGCAAGCCAAAAAAACAGCAATTTCAGGCTTAACCACATCGCGTTCGCCATCCCTACTTCAAAACGTTCGGCATTGAGTTTTGGTTTATTGCCATACAGTGAGCGCGGCTATAATTTTAAAAAAACGGTGAATAAATTAGGAACCTCGGGTTCTCCTGCCGATACCAACGTGACAAATTACAGTTACAGCGGCGATGGTAGTTTATCAAAAGCATATTTGGGATATGGTTTTGGCATCGGTAAGCATTTGTTATTAGGTGCAAACGTATCGTACATATTTGGTAATATTAAAGATATCGCTACTACCGAAATTCCTGGTCTGGCAGGTGCCATCAACTCAAAAATTGAATCGAGCAATGCCATTGGTGGTATCAACTATGATTACGGCTTGCAGTATTCATTTGATTTGTCTGAAACCAAGCACCTTGTATTTGGCTATTCGGCATCGGCAGGTACAAAACTGCACACGCAAAGCAGCTTTATTGTTAGCCAGTACTTTAACGATGCAAACGGAAATCAGGACATAGCTGCCGATAGCGTGGTTAGCACAACCGGGCCTAAATCAAAATTAAAATTACCGCAGATCAACAGGTTCGGGATCTCTTTCCAAAGTGATGGTAAATTTTTGGTTGGTGCCGATTACTCCATGGGCAAATGGTCCGACTTATCCATTGCAGGCGTAAACCAGGGTTTACAGGACAGTAAAACTTTCAATATCGGTGGTTCATATACCCCAAACATATCAACCATCAGAAACTACCTTGCCACTGTTGATTACCGCATAGGAGCTATATACGATCAAACCTATATGCACATTAACGGTACTACTATTAAACGTTATGCTGGTACCGTAGGTGTTGGCTTGCCTTTGCGCTCAAATAACGGCAGTTACTATAAAATTAATATCGCGGCAGAAATAGGTCAGCGCGGTTCGTTGGTTAACGGTTTGGTTAAAGAAAACTACGTTAATATTCACCTTGGCTTTACTCTTAACGATAAGTGGTTTACCAAGTATAAATTCGACTAATTTGTTGTCATGAGCCGCCCAGCTGTTAACATACCGGCATTATGCCTGTTACTGTTGCCAATGGCGGCTTTCCTGTCTTCGTGCGAAAATGACCTGAAAAAGGTTAGGGAAATTTCAGCTAATGAGGTTGATACTGTAGCCCAGCGCACTACAGGGCTTGATCTGATCATGAGCGATTCGGCAAAAGTGGAGATCCATCTTACTGCACCGTTGATGGTCGAATACCAGATCAAGAAACCTTATAAAATTATGCCTAAAGGCGTAAAGATCGACTACTATGATCGGGGAACTGGTCAGTTTGCAGGCGATATCATTGCAGATACCGGCATTCAGCGTGAGCAGGAAAAGCTGATTGAGTTTCATGGCAACGTAGTTGCCACCAACGCCAAAGGCGAAACCTTTAAATCAAACGAATTATTTTGGGACCAGGTAACCAAGCGGGTTTACTCTAATAAACCTGTTCAGGCCACACTTAGCGGCGGTAATGTTATGAACGGCAATACCTTTGAAAGTGATGATAAGCTTTTAAACCCTACCTTTAAAAGCAGCACCGGGCTGTTTCATGTTGATGAAAAAGCGACACAATAATGACTTTTTTTAACGAAAATTTTGTGTTATAGAATTTTGTTAAAAATTGTATCTTGCGCCCTCTTAAAAAGAATAGAATAATTATAAATATAATATGGGTATAATGGGTTTTTTGCGCGAAAGGATGGGGAAGATTCTCGCATTCTTTATTGGTTTCGCGCTGCTTGCATTTATTGTGAGCGAAGTTGTAAGATCGGGCGGTTCCTTTTTCAGGGACGATAGTAACGAGCTTGCCGTTGTAAACGGCGAAAAAGTGCCCTATGACAAATTCAACGAAAAGCTGGAGCAAAACTCTGCACAGTTTAAACAACAGGGACAAAGTATCTCTCCGCAAATAGCAAGCTATCTGCAGGAAACTACCTGGAACCAGTATTTAAGCCAGTTGCTGATAGGTAAAGAGATTGAAAAACTTGGCCTTACTGTTGGTGATGATGAAATGAACGTAATGATCGGTGATAACAATCCCGACCCGCAGATAGCCCGCCAGTTTGCCGATCAGCAAACCGGTCAGTTTGATCGCAGCAGGTATGATCAGTTCAAAGCCTACCTGCAATCAGGCAAAGCCGACCCTGCTCAGAAAAAAGCATGGAGCGATTTTGTGATCGACCTGATAGAAGCTAAAAAAGCTACTAAATACATGACTTTAGTTACCAACGGCCTTTATGTAAACTCGCTTGAAGCTACAGATGATTACGAAGCAAAAAACAAGCTGGCTAACTTTAAATATGTATCGCTTGATTATGCTTCAATCCCTGATGCTAAAGTTACTTTAACCGATGCTGATTACAGCGCATATTATGATGCACACAAAGCTTCATTTAAAACTCCGCAGGAGTTAAGGAATTTTGAATACGTTAGTTTTAACGCAGCTCCTTCAAAAGAAGACTCAGCGGCAGTTAAACAACAAGCTGATAAATTAGCCAATGAATTCAAAACTACTCCTAACGATTCGCTTTTTGTGCAGATCAATGCCGAAACCAAAGCGCCTTTGGCTTATCAGCGTAAGGGCAGCCTTGACCCTAAACTGGATACTACCATGTTTAGTGCGGCTAAGGGATTTGTTTATGGCCCTTACCTTGAAAACGGCAGCTATAAAGTAGCTAAGCTGGTTGATACCAAAACCACTTTCGATTCGGTTAAAACCAGGCATATCCTGATCGACCTTGCATCTGCAGGCGGTGAAGAAAAAGCTAAAGCTAAAGCCGATTCAATTAAAAAATTAATCCAGGGCGGTAAATCATTTGCCGAACTTGCAACAGCTTTCTCTGCCGATAAAGGCAGCGCAGTAAAGGGCGGTGAAATTCCTTCATTTGACGCAAATGGCTCAATGGGCGGTCAGGGCAATTTAGTTCCTGAATATTACAATGCTGCTTATAAAGCAAATAAAGGCGATATCCTTGTTGTGAAATCACAATTTGGCTACCACGTTATTCAGGTTGAAGATCAGAAAGGTTCTGTTAAACTGGTTAAAGTTGGTGTAGTTGATAAGCCGTTAACTGCAAGCAGCAAAACCCAAACTGTAGCTTACAGCAAAGCCCAGGCATTCTTAGCCTCATTAACACCTGATAATTTTGAGGCGGAAGCTAAAAAAGAAGGTTTGAAACCCCGTACCGCCGAAGATGTTACTGCGATAGCTTCTGGTCTTCCTGGCCTGGACAACGCGCGTGACGTGGTTAGATGGGCTTACAAAGCGGAAAAAGGCGATATTACCGATAAAGTATTTACCGTAGGCGACCAGTATATAGTAAGCCGCCTTACCGAAATTAAACCTAAAGGTACATTATCTCTTGAGGCTGTTAAAAAGCAAATTGAGCCAATGGTACGTAATGAGGTTAAAGCTAAACAATTGAAAGAGAAATTTGACACAGCCCTTAGCGGCGGTACTTCAATTGACCAGGTTGCCCAAAAAGTAGGCAGCAAGGTAGTTCCGGTTGAAAACATTGTATTTGCCAATCCTATTATCCCAGGTCAATCGGCAGAGTATAAAGTTATCGGTTCAATCTTTGGTTCGGCAATCAACAAAATTTCAAAACCTGTTGATGGTGCACAGGGTGTATATGTATATGTGGTTAATGGTTTCACTAACCCGCCGGCACTAACCAATGCTATTAAACAAAAAGAACAAATTAACCAGGCGCTTTTACAACGTTCACAAGGTCAGGTGCTCGATGCATTAAAAGATAATGCAATTGTAAAAGATAACAGGGCTAAATTCTTCTAAACAAAATTTAAAGTAAATTTGCATCCGGGATCAGCGTTAAGCCGTTCCCGGATTTTTTGTTTATATACGGGCTTTTATATAGGGCAGTTAAGTAGTATTAGCTTTAAACTTTGTGCGTTCTGCTTTCAGCTTATATAAATATTGATAATCAAGCTAAGCGGCTTTAGGCTTTGTGCCTTCAGCTTTTAGCTTTCATATAAAAGATATGGATATCCAGGAAAACATAATAAACAAGGTAGCTCAGAGCGGCCTCGTTACCTTAGACCCGGCTTCTTTTTATCCTGCCGGCGATCGCGTCATTTATGATATTAAAGATAACCTGTTCCATGGCCTAATCCTTCGCGAGAAAGATTTCAGGGACTTTATAAAAGAACATGACTGGGCGCAATATGAGGGTAAAAATGTAGGTATCACCTGCACTGCCGATGCTATTGTACCAGCCTGGGCATATATGCTGCTGGCCAACCGGATGGCCCCTTACGCCCGCGAAATTGTTTTTGGGGATAAAGAGGTATTGGAAACTGTACTTTTTGAAAAGGAAATAGCCAAAGCAGATTTTGAGCAATACCGTGGGCAGCGGATTGTGTTGAAAGGTTGCGGCGATACCGAAGTGCCGGTATCTGCTTATGTTGAGCTGACTAAAAAGCTGAGTGCTGTGGTTAAAAGCCTCATGTTTGGTGAGCCTTGCTCAACAGTACCTATCTATAAGCGTAAGGATTAAGTATTTAAGCGGCAGTGCGCAATAAAAACAAGTTTAAACCATTTATAATAGCAGTTGTCATATCACAAGCCCCGGCTAAAAAGGGCTATTAATCAATGAAGAAACTGCTGATAAATAAATATTTTTTTACTGTACTGCTTTTTATAGCCTGCTGCAAGGGCGGATTTGCCCAGGAACTGAAAAAGATCAATGAGTCGATCTTTAAAGCAGGTGAACAACTGGACTACAAGATGAAATACGGTTTTTTTACTGCTGCCGAAGCTACCATAAAGGTAGAGGCCAGCGATAAGAAATATAATGACCGCCCTACATTTCATCTCGTGGCCGAAGGCAAAACCGCCGGCTCTTTCGACCTTTTTTACAAGGTACGCAACCGTTATGAATCATATGTAGATCAAACAACGTTGATGCCCTATTTTTATACTGAAAACAGGCGCGAAGGTAAGTACAGGCATACCGACAATGTTACGTTCGATCAGAAAGACAAGAAGGTAACGGCAAATAAAGGAACATTCGGGTATAAGGGCGAATCTTTTGATTTTGTATCGGCTTATTATTTTGCGCGGGCCATTGATGTTTCAAAGCTGCAACAGGGCGATACTTTTGATCTGCAATATTTCCTGGAAGACGGGTTTCACAGTATGCAAATAACCTATGTTGGCACTGAAACGGTTGAGTGTTCGCTTGGTAAGTTTAATTGTCTTAAATTTAGCCCGGCAATTATTCCGGGGCGCATTTTTCGGAAAAACAGCAAGTTGTACCTTTGGGTTACCAACGATAAGAACAGGATCCCGGTAAAGGCCCACGTTGAAGTGCTGATAGGCAGCGTAACAATGGACCTGAAATCGGCTACAGGACTTAAATATCCTTTGAACCCTATAAAAGATTGATTTAAAAAAAGATAATGATTGAGGTTGGCAATGTATTACTGCACGAGGATGTGGTAAAAGAGAATTTTGTATGTAATTTAAATAAATGCAAGGGTGCCTGCTGCCTTGAAGGAGATTCGGGCGCGCCACTTAATGCCGATGAACTCGATATCCTGAAAGAGATCTATCCCAAAGTAAAGCCTTACCTTACCGCCAAAGGGATCAAAACCATTGAAAAGGAAGGGGTTTACGTTACCGATTTTGAAGGGGATTATACTACGCCCTGTGTTGATACCAACAAAGAATGCGCCTATGTAATATGGGAAAACGGCATTACTAAATGCGGTATTGAAAAAGCGTATGAAGAAGGTGCCGTTAATTGGAAAAAACCCATATCGTGCCATTTATATCCTATCCGCATAACATCTTATCCCGAGTTTGATGTTTTAAACTATGACCGTTGGAATATCTGCAGCCCTGCATGTTCATTTGGGGATGAGTTGAAAGTACGCGTTCACGAATTTTTGAAAGATCCGCTCATCCGTAAATACGGAGCAGATTGGTACCGGGAACTGGAAGATACCGTTGCCGGGATTTAATCTTTTGTAAAATTTTTTAAGCCGGATATTTTTTTCTTTAAACTGTACTATAACGCCTGCCCAAACCTATATATTGAACGTCATAGGGGTAATTACAATAAAATTGGATATTATTGTACTACCTAATATATCTACGGTCATAATTAATGAAAAAGGCTTTAATAACAGGCATAACGGGTCAGGATGGCGCTTATTTAGCAGAATTTTTGCTGAAGAAGGGCTATGAGGTACACGGGGTTAAACGCCGCTCATCCTTATTAAATACCGACAGGATAGATCATTTATACCATGACCCGCATGAGTCTGGTGTTAAATTCAGCCTGCATTATGGCGACCTCACCGATTCAACAAATCTGATCAGGCTAATCCAGGAAGTTCAGCCCGATGAAATTTATAACCTTGCAGCACAAAGCCATGTAAAAGTGAGCTTTGAAACCCCCGAATATACCGCCAATGCCGATGGTGTTGGTGTACTACGTATTCTTGAAGCAGTAAGGCTTCTTGATCTCACCAAAAAAACACGCATCTATCAGGCTTCCACATCCGAGCTGTATGGTTTGGTGCAGGCTGTGCCCCAAAGTGAAACCACTCCCTTTTATCCACGCTCACCTTACGCGGTGGCAAAACTATATGGCTACTGGATTGTAGTTAATTATCGCGAAGCCTATGGTATGTATGCCTGCAACGGGATTTTGTTTAACCATGAAAGCCCGGTAAGGGGCGAAACTTTCGTTACCCGGAAAATTACCCGGGCAGCATCAAAAATAGCCCTTGGCTCGCAAAACTGTTTGTATGTAGGCAACCTTTCGGCGCAGCGCGATTGGGGGCATGCCAAAGATTATATAGAGGCGATGTGGCTGATGCTGCAGCAGGAAAGGGCCGAAGACTTTGTAATAGCAACCGGCGTAACAACCACCGTCCGCGATTTTATCAGGATGGCTTTCATGGAGTTGGGTATCGAAGTTGAATTTAGCGGAAAGGATGAGAACGAGCGTGGGGTGATTATTGATATTGATGAGGAAAGGGCTATCGCGCTTGGATTGAACCTGGAGGCTTTGAGGTTTGGGCAAACTGTTGTAAAAGTTGACCCCAGGTATTTCAGGCCGACAGAGGTTGATCTGTTAATTGGAGATGCTGCCAAAGCTTATAATAAGCTCGGCTGGAAACCAAAATATGACCTGCAGGCATTGGTGACGGATATGGTACTGGCAGATCTGCAACTGGTAAAAAAAGATGAATATCTGAAAAAAGGTGGGTTTAACACGCCTAATTATTTTGAATAACCAAGTATAAAACCATATAAACCATTATATGAAGAGAATATTTACAAGCATTATTTTACTGCTTTTGATAAGCGGGTTTGCGAAGGCCCAGTCAATATATCAACCTTATAACTACCAGTTTTATCAGAAACTAAATGAGGATATTTATTCAACCAAAACAAGGGTACATAGTTCATTAAAACCATTTATGGTTGATGACTCACTTTTGAAAGTTCACTATGACTCATTGATGAACTTAAACGATCTTAAAGGGCGTTTTTTTAATGAACATCAGATTGATGTTAAAAGCAGCAACTCCACGTTCTATGCCGATCTATTACCCGACTTTAATCTAAGCCGTGATTTCTCAGGGAAAAAGAATACCAATTTTGGTACGCTTGGGATCCAGTTGGGCGGTACCTTCGGAAAAAACTTTTCGTATAATGTGGCCGGATATGAAAACCGTGCGGTATTACCTAATTATTTACAAACCTACGTTAACCAGGTTGGTATAGCCCCCGGGCAGGCGTACGCCGGTATTTACGGCAATGAATACCGCTGGTCATATATCACGGCTAACGTTTCGTATACACCGATAAAGTTTTTGAACATCAGCGCGGGGCGCGATAAAACCTTTGTTGGCGATGGCTACCGGTCATTATTATTATCTGATTATGCGTCACCATATCCATTTTTCAAGCTAACGGCTACGCTGGGCAATGTGCGTTATATGGCCATGTGGACTTATTTTAATGACCCGCTTTCGGTAAAAGTAGATAATGGGGACAGGAAAAAATTTGGTGTATTTCACTATTTAGACTGGAACGTATCTAATCGGTTATCACTCGGTTTCTTTGACGCGGTGATATGGGCTGCTAAGGATGATTTAGGGCATAAACGCGGGTTTGATTTTACTTACATCAACCCGGTGATATTTTTAAGGCCTGTTGAAGCTTCAAATGGCTCACCCGATAACGCTTTGATAGGATTTACAGCTAAATATAAGCTAACTGATGGCATCACCGCTTATGGTCAGTTTTCGCTTGACGAGTTTGAGTCTTCAAGCTTTTTTCAAGTAAAGGTAGCTCACGCAATAAATACGGATTTCAATTGGGTGTAAGGGGGCTAACCTGTTTAATGTTAAAGGCTTAAACTATTTGCTCGAGACAAATAATGTTAAACCATATACCTATTCAGAGCGTTCTTCGGTAATCAATTACACTGAAAATGGCGAGCCGATAGGACATCCCTGGGGCGCCAATTTCCGCGAAGTAGTTGGACTGCTTAACTATTCATATAAAAGGTTTGATTTTTCAGGAGAGCTCGACTATGGGCATTACGGGCTTGATGTCAATGGCCTGAACTATGGTAAAGACCCTTTTCAAGGCTATCGTGACCCGGCAAGGTTATATGGCAACTACACCGGGCAGGGCTTAACCACCAATATGGTGTACCTGGAGGGAAAAGTGGCCTATTTAATTAACCCTAAATATAACTTAAGGTTTGAGCTTGGCGGCCTGGTACGCCGTGAAAAGAACAGCCAGTTTAATGATAAAACATCAATGTTAACCTTTGGTATCCGTAGTTCATTCCGTGCTATATACAATGATTTGGCGAGGTATAAAGCGAATTAGTTGGGGCTCTGCGTGATTAAAGAATTTTAACAAAACATAAAAAGCGACTGATGGTCGCTTTTTATGTTTTGTACGTAATAACAATTTTGCATTACGACGCTATCGTATTCACATTGCGTTTCTCAGCCATGTTACGTACTTGCCTAGCTATACCGTTGGCATCAAAGCCACAGTCGGCCCATAGTTCGGGCTGGTCGCCATGTTCAATAAACTTGTCAGGGATACCCAGGCGTTTAACCTGGATATTGGTATAGCCATTATCGGCCATAAATTCAAGTACCGCGCTACCCATGCCGCCTTCAATGCAGCCGTCTTCAACGGTAATTACTTTATTAAAGTTTTTGAATACGTCATGTAATAAAGCCTCATCAAGCGGTTTTACAAAGCGGAGATCGTAATGGGCCGGGTTATAACCTTCGGCATTGAGTTCGGCAGTGGCTTTAATCACCTCGTTGCCGATAGCGCCAATAGACAGGATAGCCACATCATCGCCATCACAAACCTTACGGCCTTTGCCTACGGGGATGGCTTTGAACGGACGCTGCCAGTCAACCATAACTCCATTACCACGTGGATACCTGATCACGAATGGCCCCATGTTTTCCTGCTGGGCAGTAAACATCAGGTTGCGCAGTTCTTCCTCGTTCATGGGGGCAGATACCACCATATTGGGGATACAGCGCATGTAGGCCATGTCATAAGCGCCATGGTGAGTAGCACCATCTGCCCCGGCAAATCCTGCGCGGTCAAGGCAAAACACTACATTAAGCTTTTGTATGGCCACGTCATGGATCACCTGGTCATAAGCCCGCTGCATAAAGCTGGAGTAAATGTTGCAGAACGGAATGAGCCCCTGGGTAGCTAAACCGGCGGAGAAAGTTACCGCATGCTGCTCGGCAATACCTACGTCAAACGCACGGTTAGGCATGGCCTTCATCATCAGGTTTAATGAACAACCTGATGGCATCGCCGGCGTAATACCCATGATCTTAGGGTTTTGCTCGGCCAGTTCAATGATACTATGTCCAAACACATCCTGGTATTTAGGAGGCTGAGGCTTGTCGTATTTAGTTTTTTTGATTTCGCCGGTGATCTTGTCAAACAAGCCTGGAGCATGCCACTTGGTCTGGTCTTTTTCGGCAAGGGCATAGCCTTTACCTTTCACCGTGATACAGTGCAGTAATTTAGGTCCCGGAATATCGCGCAGGTCCTTTAAAACTTTTATCAGATGATTAACATCATGCCCGTCAATAGGGCCAAAATAACGGAACTTAAGTGCTTCAAAAAAGTTGCTGCGTTTAAGCAGGGTACCTTTAATGCTTTTTTCGAGTTTTTGGGCTACTTTAAAGGCATCCGGGCCAATGGATGATAGTTTGGCCAGTACGTGGGCAATATCGTCCCTGAAGCGGTTGTATGGCTTTGACGTGGTTATGTCAGTCAGGTATTCTTTCAATGCGCCAACATTAGGGTCGATGGCCATGTTATTGTCATTCAAAATCACCAGCAGATTGGAGTTTTCAATGCCGGCATGGTTAAGTGCTTCAAAGGCCATGCCTGCGGTCATCGAGCCGTCGCCAATTACGGCTACATGCTGCCTGTCTGTTTCGCCTTTATAATGAGAGGCAACAGCCATACCCAATGCGGCAGATATAGAAGTTGATGAATGGCCTACACCAAAAGTATCGTATATGCTTTCCGAACGTTTTGGGAAGCCGCTGATGCCACCATGAATGCGATTGGTGTGAAACTCATCACGGCGGCCGGTAAGTATTTTATGGCCGTAAGCCTGGTGCCCAACATCCCAAACTAACTGATCGTATGGCGTATTAAGTACGTATTGTAGCGCTACGGTAAGTTCAACCACACCCAGGCTGGCGGCAAAGTGCCCGCCATTAACTGATACTACGTCAATAATATACTGGCGTAGTTCCTTGCATACCTGTTCAAGCTCTGTTTCATTAAGTAGCTTTAAATCAGATGGATAATTTATTTTTTGTAATAAATTCCCGGCCGGTACCTGCATTGACATTCGTAAGGATATTTAACCTGCAAAATAAACTAATTATTGTTACATTCAGGGTATATAAAGATATTAAATTACTTAACAAACAGGATATGCCAAAGAAAACAGTTTGGTTAAGGCATATTATGATGGTCAACAGAAGCAGTGGATTGTTTGTTTTTAAACCTGAAAGTCTGTGCTTTGCAGCTTAATTCTTGCTGCGATGAATCCGGCCGAAATGTTTATTTTTGACCGGATTTTATGACCGACGATAGTTTTGCCATTAGGTTACCCCAGTTTGAAGGCCCGTTTGACCTGCTGCTGTTTTTCATTGAGCGCGATGAGCTGGATATTCACGATATCCCAATAGCAAAAATTGCCGATGATTTTTTGCACTACCTGCACCAGATGAGCAGCCTCAATATGGAAATTGCCAGTGAATTTATTTTCGTGGCAGCAACACTTATGCGCATTAAGGCCAAAATGCTGTTGCCGCGTTACGGCACCGAAGAGGCCGGCGATGACCCGGACACCAAAGAAAACCTGATCAGGAAACTCATCGAGTATAAAAAGTTTAAAGAGGTGTGTGAAGAGATCAGGCCCATGGAAGATGAGCGATTTAAACAGGAAAAGCGCGGCAATATCAAACATGACCTCGAACAGGTTGAAAAAGTAGCCGTGCCCGGCGAAGAATTATCTGAGCTAACGCTTTACCGCCTCATGGTTGTTTACGAACGGATGATCCGCAATTTCACCAGGCGCAGCGAGGAGGTTAAACACACGGTAGTACAGTATCCCTACACCATTGAAAAACAAAAGAAGGCAGTTGCTGATCTGCTTAAGATCAATAAAATGCTCGATTTTAAAGCAATCGCAAAAGAATCTGAAAACAAAGTTCATTTTGTATATAACTTTTTGGCGGTGCTTGAAATGTTGCAACAGGAGCTGATAGATATCCAGATTGGATTGGGTTATAATAACTTTTGGATTTCACCGAAAGTGGAAAGTTAAAATCAAAATTATTAACTTTATAATAAAGTTTCAAATTATGGATATTGCATTAAAGTATAAAATAGTAGAAAAGATAATTCAGAGTAACGATGATAATATACTTAATGAAATAAACTCATTGTTGGGCTTATCCGAAAATGATTTTTGGTCAGATCTTCCAACACCGGTTCAGCAAGCTATTGATAAAGCAAAAAATCAGCTTGATCAAGGTAAAGGTACTCCCCACAAAGAGGTAATGGCTAAAATACAATCTCGTTTTCTGAATAAATGATGCAACGCGAGATTGTCATTTGGTCGCCTGTTGCAGAACTTACCTATTATGAGATATTGGAATATCTCGATGAGAACTGGACTGTTAAAGAGGTGATAGCCTTTGTTAAACGTACCAATGAAGTGATCGGTCACATATCCAATAACCCGTTACTTTATCCCTATTCTAAACAAAGTGATACACATAAATGTGTCGTTGTAAAACAGGTAAGCTTGTTTTATCGTGTAAAAGCTAATAATATTATCGAGCTTTTAATGTTTTGGGATAATCGGCTTGATCCGGATAAACTTAAATTCTAAACCTGCAATGCATGAGTAATCTATAGTCATTGTAGCTGTATGAAATTCTATTAATTTATTCGCTGTAAAAGCCTGAATAGCAAATAATATTATGTTTACTTTTTATTAAGTAAAATTTAACATTGCGGTATCTCAAATCTCATATCTCACATCTCAAATCTATATCAATTGTGTAACTTAGCGCCGTTAAAAACACACAATGAAAAGAGACAAACTGATATTTAAGCTATTGGATGAAGAGCAGCAACGCCAGGAAGAGGGCATTGAACTTATAGCATCTGAGAATTTTGTAAGCAGGCAGGTTATGGAAGCTGCAGGTTCTGTTGCAACCAACAAATATGCCGAAGGTTTACCGGGCAAACGCTATTACGGCGGCTGCCAGGTGGTTGACGAAATTGAAACCATAGCTATCGAGCGCGCTAAGCAATTGTTTAATGCCGAGTGGGTTAACGTACAACCTCATTCTGGTGCACAGGCAAACGCGGCAGTTATGCTTGCTGTATTGCAGCCGGGCGATAAAATATTAGGTTTTGACCTTTCACATGGTGGTCACTTAACGCATGGTTCGCCTGTTAACTTTTCGGGTAAATTGTATGAACCTCATTTTTATGGTGTAAGTAAAGAAACCGGTTTGGTTGACTATGCTCAGTTAAAAGAGGTGGCCCTGCGCGAAAAACCGAAACTGATCATTGCAGGCGCTTCGGCTTACTCGCGCGATTGGGACTATGAGTTTATCCGTAAGGTGGCTGATGAGGTTGGTGCTTTGGTACTGGCCGATATTTCGCACCCGGCAGGTTTAATTGCCCGTGGCTTGTTAACTGATCCGCTGCCACATTGCCACATCGTTACTACTACTACCCACAAAACTTTACGCGGCCCTCGTGGCGGCTTAATAATGATGGGTAAGGATTTCGAAAACCCATTCGGCATCAAAACTCCAAAAGGCGAAATCAGGATGATGTCGTCATTATTGGATATGGCCGTGTTCCCAGGTACACAGGGAGGCCCGTTGGAGCACATCATAGCTGCTAAAGCAGTAGCTTTTGGTGAGGCTTTGAGCGATAGCTACATGAAATACATTGTGCAGGTTAAAAAGAATGCCGATGCTATGGCCGAAGCATTTGTGAAGCTGGGCTATCAGATCATATCTGGCGGTACCGATAATCATTTAATGCTGATCGATCTTCGTAATAAAAATATTACAGGCAAAGCTGCCGAAAATGCTTTGGTAACTGCCGATATCACCGTGAATAAAAATATGGTGCCATATGATGATAAATCGCCATTTGTAACCTCAGGCATCCGTGTAGGTACTGCGGCTATCACCACCCGCGGGATGAAGGAAAAACATATGGAGCATATTGTTGAATTGATAGATGCTGTAATTTCTGATCCTGAAAATGAACATTCTATCAAGAAAATCCGTAAAAGGGTTCACAAGTTAATGTACGACTTCCCGTTGTACAGAGATAAGGACTCAGAGTAAAAAATGACACTAAGGCAGGAAGATCCATCAAACATAGAAGATAAGCGCTTAGCAGCGCTTAAATCATACAATGTTTTGGATACCATGCCTGAAAAGGAGTACGACGCTATTACGCGTTTAGCCTCCTACATATGCCAGGTACCGGTAGCGCTGATAACGCTGCTTGATGCCGAAAGACAATGGTTTAAATCAGCATACGGCGTCGACGTGGGGAAACACCCCGCGCCGACGCTTTTTGCAACCGCACCATCCAATCTGATGCACTTCTTGAAATAGCCGACTCCAAAGAAGATGAGGAGTTTAAGGATAATCCCGCAGCCAATGAAATGGGCGTACGTTTTTATGCCGGCGCGCCGTTGATTGACCCGGATGGGCACAGGCTTGGCTCATTGTGTGTGATTGATACAAAGCCGCGTAAGCTCACAGCCGAACAGCGTGACGCGCTACGCACGCTGGCCGATGAGGTTATGTCGCACCTGCTGCTCCGGAAACAGAAGCTTGAATTGGAGAAAAATTTGAAAAGCCATCAGGAGTTTCATAATCTTTTTGACAGTTCTCCTGATATCCATTGCATTATGGACCGGGATTTTATCATTGAGCAAATCAATCGTTCTGCCAAATCTGTTTTAGGCTATTCGCCCGTTGAGGTTATAGGTAAACCTATCTGGAGCTTTTTCCAGGAAGAAGAGCGGGCTAAATCGCTGTCGGCCCTGAAAAAAGGATTAGGCAGGCAGCAACGCCATTTCGAAATAGAAGCAAATATTATAACACCGTCGGGCGATATTAAATGCATCAGCTGGTCGGTAACTTTTAAAAGTGATAAATGGTTTGCCAGCGGGCGCGATATCAGTTATCAAAAAAGGTGGCCAATGAATTGGCATTATTATCATTGGTGGCAAGTAGGGTTACCAGTGGTGTGGTTATCAGCAATGCGGCAGATGAGGTGATATGGACCAATGAAGCTTTTGAGCAAATAACCGGCTATAACCAGGCCGATGTAGAAAACCGGCGCCTGCGCGATGTGCTTAAAGGTGTACCGTTGGATGCCGAAGCTGTAAAACGGCTTGATGAAGCCATCCGCAACCAGGTATCTTACGAAGTAGACTTGTTGATAGATAAAAAAGGTGGTGAACCGGTTTGGATCTCGGTATTTAACTCGGTGATCCGCGACAGTGCCGGCCAAACAGATAAATTTATCAGGGTTATTATTGATATAACCCAGCGTAAAAAAATAGAACAGGAACTGGAGATACTGTCCTTCGCGGCCCGTAAATCGCCAAGCGGTATCCTGATCCGCAGTAATACGGGTGAGGTGATCTGGATGAATGAAGCCCTGGAGAATATAACAGGTTATACGTTTGACGAAATGCGTGGTAAAATGTTTGGTACCATGCTGGTTGGTGAAGATACCGACCTTAATGTGTTTAAGGCGGCAGTAAAAGCTGTAGAGGAAAAACGGGGATATGAAGTTGAAATAAAAGTTTATAAAAAGGACAAAACCCCGATCTGGATCTTTCTGTCAAATAGCCCTTTATTTAATGAAACAGGCAGTGTTGAAAGACAGATAGCTGTAATGGTTGACATCACCGAACGTAAGAAAACTGAAGAGCAGGTAAACATGCTTTCGTTGGTGGCCAGCAGTACTGCCAGTGGCGTGGTAATTAATAACAGCGATGGTAAGGTTGAGTGGGTCAATAAAGCGTTTGAGCAAATAACCGGCTATACTTTGCTTGATGTGAAAGACAACCATCTTGGCGATGTGCTAAAAGGGGAGCTTACCGACGTATCTATTATCCAAAAGGCACGGGAGTTGTCCCGCAATAAACAATCATTTGAGGTTGACCTGCTGGTTTACCGGAAAGACAGGCAGCCTTTGTGGATTTCGGTGATCAACTCGGTGATTATTAACAGTAAGGGCGAAGTTGATAAATACATAGAGGTTATCATTGACATAACTGCTAAAAAGAAGGCTGAAATTGAACTCATTAATGCCCGGGAGGAAGCTGTACAGCTGAGTCGCGCCAAAGATATGTTCATATCAGTAATGAGCCACGAGATCCGTACGCCGCTGAATGCCGTAATTGGTATGTCGCATTTGTTACTGGAGGATGATCCGCTTGATGGGCAAAAGGAAAACCTTAACATCCTGAAATTCTCGGCCGAAAACCTGATGACACTGATCAATGATGTGCTTGATTTTGCCAAGATCGAAACCGGGAATGTTGAGCTGGAGAAGGAGCGGGTTGATTTGACCGAGCTTGTTCAAAGCATAACAAGCTCCATGCAGTATAAAGCCGCCGAAAAAATATATATATTAGCAAAAGCATTGATGAGGCTATACCCAAAGTGATTTTGGGCGACCGCACCCGGCTGATCCAGATATTACTAAACCTTGTTGGTAATGCGATTAAATTTACCGAGAAAGGTGGAGTTACCATCGATCTGAAAGTGATACAGCAATCAGAACAGGATGTGCGCATCAGGTTTGCAGTAATTGATACCGGCATAGGCATTGCAGCAAATAAACTGGGTACTATATTTGAGCAGTTTAAGCAGGCCGAACTGGATACTACACGCAAGTTTGGAGGTACCGGCCTTGGCCTCGCTATCAGCAAGCGGTTAATTGAACTGCACGACTCGCGCATAAATGTTGACAGCGTACCAGGACAGGGATCAACATTTTGGTTTACCATAGGCTTTAAAAAAGGAGACTACCAGTCGAACAGAAATAGTAATAACGTGGAAGAAGGACTTAAAATAAATGTTTTAGTAGTAGATGACAATCAGATTAACCGCCTGCTCATTAATAAGATATTAAAGAAATGGGGTGCCAGCGCTGATTTTGCCGAAAACGGCATTGAAGCTATTGAAAAGGTTGAAACCAACCGCAACTACAACGTAGTGCTGATGGATATCCACATGCCCGAAATGGGCGGTTTGGAAGCGACAGGCATTATCCGCGCTAAAACAGAAGCTTATTTCCAGCAGTTACCAATCATTGCCCTTACGGCCTCTATGCTCAGCAACCAAATGGGCGAGATTAACAATGCCGGAATGAATGACTACATCCTTAAACCCTTTGACCCGAGGGTGCTATACGATAAATTAAGCAGGTACCAGCAGCAGTAGGCTGTTATTGATTAGAGACTGAAGATTAGAGGTTAGTTTGTTTAAATCCCGGTACTAAAACAGGTGTCATTGCGATAGCGCGGCCATCGCATGGAAGCATGACCGCCCTGTGTAGTATGCGATTGCCATGTCGCATCCCTGACTTATCCCTATGTTGCTCCTCGCAATGGCATGATTAGTATAATCTTATTCGATTATGATCCTACACCGCATAAGCTATGGTAGCTATACTCAACTTCAAACCAGGAACTTTCAATAACTCCGCCCCGCAGGCTTCAAGCGTTGAGCCGGTAGTTACTATATCGTCGACCAGTAATACATGTTTGCCTTCAAGTGCAGCCGCATCTTTAACAGCAAATACATGATGCATATTTTCAAACCGGGCAAAGCGTGATCGTTGAGTTTGAGTTTTAGTGGCCACTGTACGTACGAGGCTGTGCTCATCAACCACCCCCTTTAACTTTTCGGCAAGGCCATGGGCAAAGCAGGCGCTTTGGTTGTAGCCACGTTCGCGCAGGCGGCGCTGATGGAGCGGCACCGGAATAATTACATCTGCCGTATTAAAAATATCATTTGCGGCCAGCTGTGCCCCTGCTATGACGCCAAGCAGATTGCCGATCTGGTGCATGCCTTTGTATTTAAAATGGTGCATCAGGTTTTGGATTTTTCCTCCTTTATGAAAATAATAGAGTGCGTAGGCGGCTTCAACATTAATTTTACCCCAAAATTGCTGGGCTACAATATTAGCAGGCTGCTGATGAAAATTGGTAAAGGGTAAATTAAAGCGGCAATCGCTGCAAATGATATGCTCACCTGCTACCAAGCTGGCCTGGCAAGCCGGGCAAAGCTCCGGGAACAGCAGGGCGGCAAAATCTGAAAGGTAGGCACGCAGTAATTTCATGCCCTCAATTTAATACGGATTTTTTAAACTTCGGCCAGTTTATCTTTTTCTTTGATGGCGAGCTGTCCGCAGGCGGCGTCAATATCCTTGCCGCGGCTCCGCCGGAGGTGCGTGTTAATACCTTGTTTGGTGAGGTAATCAGCAAATGCTTCAACTTTATCTTCGCCGGCATTGATGTAGCTGGCAAAAGCGATAGGATTGTATTCAATGATGTTAACTTTGCAAGGCAGGTGTTTGCAAAATTTAGCCAGCTCCATAGCGTCCTGGATGCCATCGTTCACACCATCAAAAATAATGTACTCGTAGGTCACCGGGTTTTTGGTTTTGGCGTAGTAATATTTCAATGCCTCGGCCAGGGCCTTTAACGAGTTTTGCTCGTTAATGGGCATAATAGTATTCCGTTTTTCGTCGTTTGCCGCATGCAGGGAAAGGGCAAGGTTAAATTTTACCTGGTCGTCGCCCAGTTTTTTGATCATTTTGGCAATGCCGGCTGTTGATACGGTAATGCGTTTGGCAGCCATGTTAAGCCCATCCTCGGAGGTGATGCGCTCTATCGACTTCATCATATTGGCATAGTTGAGCAACGGCTCGCCCATGCCCATGTAAACAATATTTGATAAAGGCTGATTGTAGTTTTCGCGGGCCTGCTGATCAATTAAAACTACCTGGTCGTAAATTTCATCAGGGTTGAGGTTCCTTTTGCGCTCCATATAGCCGGTGGCACAAAATTTACAGGTAAGACTACAACCCACCTGCGATGATACACAGGCCGTCATACGGCCGGGAGTTGGAATTAAAACGCCCTCAATTAAGTGGTTATCGTGTAAAATAAAAGAATTTTTTATAGTTTTATCAGCACTAACCTGTGAAGAATTAATTTTTACATTATTAATTACAAAATTTGCATCCAGTTTAGCACGGAGTTCTTTTGAAATATTGCTCATCTCGTTGAAAGAAAAGCAAGATTTTTTCCAAAGCCATTCATACACCTGTTTTGCCCTGAAGCCTTTTTCATCCATACGGATAAAATGCTCCTGTAAAGCATTCAGGCTCAGGCTGCGGATGTCGATTTTATCTTTTGTATTGTTCACAGTGCAAAAGTACTTAAATTTAAAAAAATCTATCTTTTTTTAAAGTCATTCTTTTTTGGCTAATAAAAAACAATAACTAAAAGTTAATTGTACTTATTTTGCAGGACAGATTGTTTTGAAAAACGTTATGTGTTACGATACCAAGTTTAAATTTTAATGAAAAGTTTTAGAGCCGATTACGTTTTTCCTGTTTATGCCGATCCGATTAAAAATGGTATAGTCACTGTTGATGATCAAGGTAAGATCATCGCTGTTACCGATAGTAACAAGCCTCCCAGCGGGCATGTGCAACAAGTAAGCGGAGTTATTTGCCCCGGATTTATTAATACGCATTGCCATACCGAACTTTCTCATTTAAAAGATAAAGTAAAGCCCAAAGGCGGCCTGGTAAATTTTATAAAAGACGTTCAATCTTTACGCAGTACCGATCAGCAGGAGGTTCTTGATGCCATAGCTAAAGCCGATCAGGAAATGTATGATAACGGCATTGTAGCCGTTGGTGATATCTCCAACACTAATAACAGTGTTGCGATGAAAAAACAAAGCAAATTATACTATCATACCTTTGTTGAAACTTTTGGTTTTTTGCCCGAAAAGGCTGCTGAAGTTTTTGAAAAAGCGCTGGCTCTGCTCAATGAATTTAAGCCCGGCTCATGTTCTATAACCCCGCATGCACCGTATTCGGTATCAAAGGAGTTATTTAAGCTGATTAAAAAGCACAGCGATACCAACGATGAAAACCTGCTCAGTATCCATAACCAGGAGTGTGAGGATGAGAACAAATTTTACCGGTATAAGCTTGGTGCTTTTTTAGAGTTGTACGAGCATTTTGGTATGGATATATCCTATTTCAAGCCACAGGCCCGTAACTCTGTACAATCTATTATCCCGCTGCTCTCTAACAAACAAAAGGTTTTGCTGGTACATAATACCTGTACCAACCTAAAAGATATTTATTTCATAAAACGATTTGACAGGAAGATAAACTGGTGTTTTTGCCCTAATGCCAATCTTTATATTGAGGGGCGTTTACCTAAAATTGATCTTTTTGTTGACCAGGGTTTTAATATTACCCTTGGTACTGATAGCCTTGCATCAAACAGCAAATTATGTTTACTGAGCGAGATGCGAGCTATTCAACAAAAGTTCCCTTCCATAAGCTTACCGCGCCTGGTTGAATGGGGTACCCGTAATGGAGCCGAATACCTGGGTATCGACGATGAAAAAGGCACGCTTGAAGCAGGCAAAACCCCGGGCCTGAACCTGATCAGCGGCCTTGATGGGTTTAAGATCACACCCGAAACCAAAGTAAAGAAACTGATATAATTGACACTAATTTTCACAAATTAGATCGAATTACACGAATAACGTCAAGGAAACATTCGTGTAATTCGATTAAATTATAAGCAATCTATACAAGGATTCGTGCAGATATCATCCTTTACTCACCGGCACAACTAAATGGATAGTAACCTCGGGCGGTGTGCCGCTTCTGTCGATGCCATACTTAGGAGGCAGTACTTTAAAATCGCCTTTAAACACGGCCTCGCTGCCTTTTTCGTCAAACGTAAAATGGATGGCTTCGGGATTGGTTTTGCCTTTCATGGTTAGCTTGCCGCTGGCAACGTAGCCGTTACCGCTTTTTGATACCGAGGTTGATTCAAATTTAATGGTTGGATAATCGTCGGCACCCAGGGCCGATTTTACGTGACTGGTTTTAATAAAGAAACCGGTTGCTGCGGTTGTAACATCGATAGTTGCCGAAATTTTAGCTTGTTCGGGATGGTCTTTATCAAATGTTATATCGGCTTTTAAGCCGCTGAATGAACCGCTTACCCTGTGGCCTTCAAAAGTTACCTGGGCTTCATCGTCTTTCACTTTCCAGTTGCCCAAAATAGCGAAAGCCGAAAAGGTTGTAAGAGCAATGATCAGGGCAGAAAAAATAATTTTTTTCATAAAATAGAATTTTAGAGTTATATCAATCAAAATAAAATGTAATGCGTTTTGTAGTGATTACGCTTGTAAAGTTAAAAGGTTGCTTAGCAGGAAAAAGTTAACTTTGCAATATCAATATACGATAATACTGATGATCAAACATATTAATATTACAGTTAAAGGCAAAGTACACGGCGTTTTTTACCGTAAATCAACAAAAGCAGTTGCCGATCAGCTTGGTGTTCGCGGTTTTGTGCTCAACGAGCCCAATGGTGATGTATACATGGAAGCCGAAGCTGATAATTCTACACTCGAAATGTTTTTGGAATGGTGTAACGAAGGGCCTCAGGACGCCGAAGTGACCGCTGTTGAAAGCCATGAAGGCGAATTGAAAAACTATCGTAATTTTGAGGTTGTTAAAAGGCGTTTGTAACTAAATACAAACCCATTAAATCGAATATCTCCATTGTCTACTATAAAAAAATTCGCCGGGCAAACTGCTATATATGGTTTAAGTACTATCATTTCCCGGATGATCTACTTTGTTTTAACGCCAATTTATACCCGTACCCTGCCGGTAAATGCTAACGGCGTTTTTACATCGGTATATGGAAGTGCTTCTATCATTAACGCCATTTTGGCTTTTGGTATGGAAACTACCTATTTCAGGTACCTGCAAAAACGTTCAGATAACAAACAGCAGGTTTATAATAATGCGTTTGGTGTTGTTATAATGGTATCAGTAATATTCCTGGTTTTTTGTGTACTATTTCTAAATCCTATTGTCAATTACATGCAGGCCGGCGTCGCTAAAGATCATGCCGACTATATTTTTTACGTAAAGTGCTTCCTCGTAATTTTAGTGCTTGATGCTTTTTGCGTAATTCCTTTTGCCCGTATCAGGGCAGAAGGCCGCCCCATAAAATACGCCATTATCAAATGCTCAAACATCGGCCTTGTAATGATGCTCAATTTGTTTTTTCTGTTCGGCGTTCCGTTTATAATAAATCACCATTTGCCATCCGGAGCGTGGATGGCAGGTTGGTACAGGCCCAATTGGGTAGGATATGTATTTTTAGCTAACGCAATAGCAAGCGGGCTTACCATATTATTGCTATTGCCCGAGATATTGCAAATGAAGCTGAAGTTTGACGGTGCCATGTTAAGCGAAATGTTTGCATACAGTTGGCCTATATTGATAGCCAATATATCGTTCATCATTAATGAGTCATTAGATAAGGTGATGCTGAAGCAAATGCTGCCCCAAAGTATCGCCGATACGCATGTGGGCATTTATGGCACCTGCGCCAAGATTGCATTATTTCTGAGTATTTTTGTGCAGGCCTTCAGGTTAGGTGCCGAACCGTTTTTCTTCAGCCATGCAAAAAACAAAAATTCGGGCGAAACTTATGCCCGCATCATGACGTACTTTGTAATTATGGTGGCCATTATATGTGTAGCACTTATTGCCAATGTTGATATACTGGCTACTCTTATAGTAGGAAAGGAAACGCATGAGGTGAAACATCATATAGTTTACAATCCGTTTTGGCAGGGCCTTGGCGTTGTACCGCCCTTGTTGTTCGGTTACCTGAGCCTTGGTATTTATATGAATCTTTCGGTGTGGTATAAATTGTCTGACCAAACCCGCTATGGCTTATATATATCTGGTGTAGGGGCGGTATTAACCGTTATTTTAAACTGGCTGCTTATTCCTAAATACAGCTATATGGCTTCGGCGTGGATCTCGTTCGCGGCCTATGCTACCATGATGGTGCTCTCGTACCTGTGGGGGCAAAAAAATTATCCCATCCCGTATAACTTAAAAAAGAACCTTGCGTATATAATTGTCTCGGTATTGTTTGTTTTTCTGTCGTTTTCAGTATTTAAACGTAATATTTTTGTTGGTAACGGGCTTTTACTTTTATTTGCGGCTGGAGCGTATTACTTTGAACGCAAAGAGTTAAAAGCTATATTTAAACGATGATCATCCGCATAATTAACAAATCAAAAAATAGTTTACCGGCTTATGAAACTGCTCATGCAGCAGGCATGGACCTGCGTGCTGATGTAGAAACTGCGGTAGTGCTTAAACCAATGGAACGTAAACTCATTCCAACAGGTTTATATATTGAATTGCCCGAGGGTTTCGAAGCGCAAATCCGCCCGCGAAGCGGCCTGGCATTTAAACATGGTATCGGTATTGTTAATTCGCCGGGCACTATTGATGCCGATTATCGCGGAGAGATCAAGGTATTACTCATCAATTTCTCGACAGAAGATTTTGAGGTCAATACCGGCGACAGGATAGCCCAGATGGTAGTTGCCAAACACGAGCGTGTTAACTGGGAGCAGGTAGAAGTACTGAACGAAACCCAAAGGGGCGAAGGCGGCTACGGACACACAGGGAAGTAATTAGAGTCAGGACTATAAGAGTCAGGAAGCAAGAAAGAAATATAGTCAAGACCATTAGAGTCAGGAAACAAGAAGAATGAAGATTGGTAAAAGCAATATTAAATTAGAAAGTACACGGAAAACACACCTGTTTTCTGCGCCTTTTCTTGCGTCTTTATTCTTGCCTCTTGCCATCTTGCCTCTAAATTCTCAGGCTCAGCATAAAAAGAACGGCGATTATAAAACACTGGCATCGGCAGGTAAGGTGATGAGTTATCAGGACAGCGCTATGGTTAAGCAGCTTTTCTTTTCGGCCCTGCGCGAAAAAACGGTTGAGAACTATAAGCTTGCCACCGAAATGTTTGAGCGCGTTTTACAGGCCGACCCTGCAAATGATGCTTCTTTATATGAACTGGCAAACCTTAAAAGGCAGCAAAATGATTTTGCAGCTTCTGAGCCTCTTTTAGAGCAGGCTGTAGCAATAAATAAGGATAACGAATGGTATTGGGCGGCATTGGCCGATAGCTACGAAAAAACCAATACCATTGATAAGCTTGAAAATGTTTTTAACCAGCTGATCAGGCTTAACCCGGATAAATCGGCGTATTATTTTGACAAGGCCAATGCTTTTACCATCCTGAAAAGGTACGATGATGCCCTTAAGGTATATGATGAGATTGAAAAATTGAACGGCCCGAGTGATGATCTTTTAGCCAATCGTCAAAAAATCTATTTAAAGCAGGGCAAAATTGACCAGGCCACTTCCGAACTGGAAAAGCAGATAGCCGCTAATCCCGGGGAGATCCGTTACTACCTGGCCCTTGGCGAAGTTTACAACTCGAACGGGTTTGCCGATAAGGCGCTTAAAGTATTGCAGCAAGCCGAAAAGCTTGATCCGCGAAATGGTTTGGTGCACTTCGCGCTGGCCGATATCTATCGCGATAAAAAGAATAACGAAGCTAGCTTTAATGAGCTTACCCAGGGATTTGCCATTCCGGATATCGGCATCGATCAAAAAATTAATATTATATCGGGATACTTTCCTAAGTTTCCGGAGGCCAATGCTAAAGCCAGCGCGCTTGAATTAAGCCGGATCCTGACCGTTGCCCATCCTAACGATGCCAGGGCTTATGCTATTTACGGCGATATGCTGATCCAGAATACCAAATATAAAGAGGCAAAGCCAGTACTTAAAAAATCGGCCCAGCTTAATAACCAGGTGTACAATGTTCAGGAACAGCTGGTGCGCCTGGATTTAGGCGACAACGACCTTGATGCCGCTATTAAAGATGGTGAAAACGCATTGTCATTATTTCCGAACCAGGCCTGGATGAACTATCTTGTTGGTGTGGCCTGGGCACAAAAAAAGGATAACAATAAGGCAGTTGGTTATCTTAAAAATGCTACTTCATTAGAACTTCAGGATAAGGAGCTACTTTCGTTAAGTTTTTCATTATTGGGCGATTGCTATCATGAGTTGAAGAATATTAAAAGCTCTGACGAAAGTTATGAGAAAGCTTTAACCTACAATCCGGATAATGCATTCACTTTAAACAATTATGCTTATTATTTATCGTTAAGGAATGAGCAGCTGGAAAAGGCGGCAGCAATGTCGGCACATTCCAACGAGTTGCAGCCTAATACGGCATCGTTTGAAGATACTTATGCCTGGATACTGTTTAAACAAAAAAAATATGCCCAGGCAAAAGAATGGATGGAGAAGGCCCTCACGCATGATAAAGACAATAGCGGGGTTAAGTATGAACATTATGGTGATATATTGTTTTTCCTCGGGAATACTGATGCTGCCGTAACTAACTGGAAAAAGGCGAAAGGCTTTGGTGAGCAGTCACCTGTTTTAGATCGTAAGATAAATGAAAAAAATATAGCGAATAGTTTACTTATAGCTTGCTGCCTGCTGGTAATGCTAAGCTGTAAAGCACGTAAACAAGTTTTGGTTAACCGTAAGGCAGATTCGACAGCAAGGACGAGTGATATTGCCGGCAAACTGGCTGCCATAAGGGCAAACCAGGTCAATTTTACAACATTTGCGGGCAAGGCAAAAACCAAGCTTAGCATCAATAATAACAGCAATGATGTTACCCTGAATATCAGGATAGCAAAAGATAAAAGGATTTGGGTTTCCATCACAGCAGTATTAGGCATTGAAGCGGCCCGCGCCGTTATAACACCCGACAGTATTATGATCATTAACCGCTTGCAAAACGTTTACATTAAAAAGCCATTCAGTTATATATATACTTACGCCAGCAAAGAGGTTAATTATAAAACGCTCGAGTCATTGCTGATTGGCAACGCGGTGCCCGAATTGCTGAACGAGCAGTCGACCTTTGACCATGCCGATGGCAATACAACCTTAAGCGGTTCCCTGAACGATCTGGTTTACAAGCTGATACTTGGTCCGGATAATAAGGTTACGCAAACCAATTTAGATAACCAGCGCCAGGCGCAATCATTACAGGTTACCAACAATGCCTTTATCGAAGCAACAAACCGGGTATTGCCGGCGCAAATAGATATCGCATCAGTAGTAAAAGATAAAAAAATACAAGTTAATTTGCATTATACTAAGGCCGATTTTGAAGTACAGCAAAACTATCCGTTCAGCATTCCTGATGGGTACGAGCCTGGTAAATAATTAATATGTTTATTTGATGAAGTTTATAAAAGCAGTTTTCTTTTTACTATTGGTACTGGCAGCAGTTAATGTACACGCACAAAGCAGTGACGAACTGAAACGTCGTAAAGCACAGCTGAATAAAGAGCTTGAACAATTAAATGAAGATTACAATGAAACTTTAAATAATAAAAAGGCTTCATTAAAGCAGCTAAGCATACTGAAGGCACAGATAAACCTGCGGCAGGAAAAAATTGAAAATATCAACTCTGAAGTAAGATTATTGGATAATCAAATCTCTGAGAGCAATAATAACGTACGTAGCTTACAGTCGCAGTTGGATCAGCTTAAAAAGGAATACGCAGCTATGATCCTGTTTGCATACCGCAACCAGAGCGCCTATAATAAGATGATGTTCCTTTTTGCATCAAAAGACTTTAACCAGGCCTATAAACGTTTAAAATATTTACAGCAGTTTGGTACCTACCGTGAGCGGCAGGCAAACTATATCCAGGGTACACAAAAAGAGCTGCATGTTAAAATTAATGAGCTTGACCGTACCAAGAATGAAAAAAATGATCTCTTGAAAGATCAGCAAAAGGAAAAAGAAACACTGGGTAATGAACGTAATAACCAGGTTAAGGTGGTAAGCGATCTGTCGCAGCATGAAGGGATCCTGAAAAAACAACAGAGGGACCTGCAGGCCAAGATCGTTAAAACAACCCGTGCCATTAATGAGGCTATCCGCAGGGAAATTGAGGAAGCCAGGCGCAGGGCTGCTGAAGAAGAAAGACGCAGGGCTGAAGAAGCCGCAAGACTGGCCGCAGCCAAAGCAAAGGCCGAAAATAAGCCAGCGCCTGTTGCACCGGCTCCGGCTAAGCCGGCTGCGGCGCGCAGTACATCAAGTGTATTGAACGCCACGCCTGAGGCCGCTAAGCTGTCGAACGACTTTTTGGGTAATCGCGGTGGTTTACCATGGCCGGTATCCAACGGAATAATTACCCAGGGATTTGGTACCTATACCACGCCTGAGGGTATCAGGAGTGAAAGTACAGGTGTTGATATCCGTACTAACCAGGGCAGTACTGTTAGGGCTGTATTTGATGGTACGGTTGTAAAAGTGGGTGATGTGAGCGGGACCTATTTGGTAATTATATTGCATGGGGAGTATTTTACAGCTTATAGTAATTTACGGTCGGTAACTGTTGCGCGTGGGCAAAAAGTGAGCACCAAACAAGCTATCGGCACGGTGGCAACTGATCCATCGACAGGAGAAACGGAGGCGCACTTTGAAATTTATAAAGGAACAACACCCGTTAACCCCAAGATTCTGGCTGGCGCCTAACTAATTAGTTATGAACTATAAGAAATTTTAATTGTATATATTTGTATCCTTAAACAGAATGCTATGTTAAGTTCAGTTTTGTTATTTTTAAATATTGGTACGGGCGAGATGGTACTGATACTTTTTGCAGCATTGATGCTATTTGGCGGCGAAAAGCTGCCCGGCCTGGCGAGGAGCCTGGGTAAAGGTATCCGCGACTTTAAAGATGCCTCTGAAGATGTTAAACGTGAGATCAATAACCAGATCAATAATTACGAGGAAAAAAACCTGCACCTAAAGTAGAAGAAGAAAAACCGCTTTTAGATGAAAAAGCCTCCGAAGCTCCGGAAGCTGCAGCTGAGCACGAAAAGCCCGTTGTTGAAAATACTGTTCCAAATACAATCGCTATTAGCGATTATCACGTAAATACCCCGGCCGAGCCGGAACACCAAAGTCATATCAATTTAGATAAGACTGTTACCGGTAGTCATCTGGATACCGAAAAAGAAGAAGAATACAAATCATAATATAATATTAATCATACATAAAACTTAAAATCATGGGTGGATTAGGCGCACCAGAAATTATTCTGATCATCATTGCGATACTTTTATTATTCGGCGGTAAAAAAATACCTGAATTAATGAGAGGCTTAGGGAAAGGCGTTAAGGAATTTAAAGACGCGCAAAACAGCGACGGCTCATCTTCTTCATCTGAAGAAAAAAGCTTAATACCCTAACAGGGATTAGGTTTTAATGCCATTTTTATTGAGTATATGAACTTATCTGTTGATTTATTTCTTATTTCAACGGATAAGTTTTTTATTTTAGCCCCATGGCTAATATTTATTCCTCTTTAACCGAAATAAAGAGCGGGTTGCAACGTGCAGAAATTACTGTTGAAGGTCTTGTAAAAGGCTATTTGCTTGAAATTGAAAAAAATGCTCATTTAAATGCTTTTAATGAAGTGTTTGCTGATGAAGCGCTGATTGCTGCAAAAAACGTTGACAACAAAATAAAGAATGGCACCGCCGGCAAATTAGCCGGTATGGTTATCGGCATTAAAGATAATATCTGCTATAAAGGGCACCAGGTTAGTGCCTCCTCAAAAATCTTAACCGGTTTCACTTCCATCTTTTCATCAACTGTGGTTGAACGCCTGCTGGCCGAAGATGCGGTGATCATTGGGCGCTGCAACTGCGATGAATTTGCTATGGGTGCCACCAACGAATCATCATACTTTGGCCCGGTAAAAAACCATGCCGATGAAACTAAAGTTGCAGGCGGTTCTGTCGGGTGGTTCGGCTGTGGCCGTACAAGCAGGGATGTGCCATGCCGCTTTAGGTACGGATACGGGTGGTTCGGTAAGGCAACCAGCTTCATTTTGCGGCGTTGTTGGTTTAAAACCAACATACGGCACAATTTCAAGGCACGGTATTATCGCCTATGCTTCATCGTTTGACCAGGTTGGTCCTATCACTAAATCGGTAGAAGATGCTGCATTATTGCTGGAAGTACTCGCAGGTCCGGATGAATATGACAGTACGTTATCACAAACTCCGCCGCCTGCATCATATACTAATCTTCAAAAGCCGGGAAAAAGAAGATAGCTTACCTGCAGGAAGCAATATCAAGCCCTGGTGTTGACACCGAAGTAAAAGACAACCTTGTACAATACATCGATAAGCTGCGTGCCGATGGGCATACAGTTACCCCGATAGCTTTTGAATTGTTGGATTATCTGGTGCCAACTTATTATATCCTGGCCATGGCCGAAGCATCATCAAACCTGGCAAGGTACGATGGTGTGCATTACGGTTATCGCAGTCCGCTGGCTACAGATTTACAGTCTACTTATAAACGTTCCCGTTCTGAGGGTTTTGGTAAGGAAGTAAAGCGCCGTATTATGCTGGGTACTTTTGTTTTGAGCGCGGGGTATTACGATGCTTACTACGCTAAAGCACAAAAGGTACGCAGGCTGATCCAGGAAAAAACTAATGAAATACTGGAAGAGTATGATTTTATATTGGTACCGTCGGCGCCCGAACCGGCTTTTGAAATAGGTAAGGAAGAGAAAGATCCAGTGGTAATGTATCTTTCTGACATATTTACCGTACAAGCCTCATTAACCGGTGTACCGGCCATATCAATACCTACGGGCAATAACAGCAACGGTTTGCCGTTAGGTTTACAGTTATTAACAAAGCACTTTGGCGAACAGCAACTGTTAGATTTTGCCAAATATTTTCTCGATCTGTAATAAAAAATGATATTTTAGTAAAATGCTGATGCTTTGGGCATTATAAATTAATCAAATCCCTGAATAAATGAAGAGATTATTTACGCTGACCATTTGCCTCTTATCACTCCAGGTTTTACAAGCCGAAACAAACACAACCAATTCGGCAAAGTCAATTAAGCAAATAAGCCGGGCAACCAAATTTAACCCCGATATTGTAAACGCCGACACTACTATTTTACCGGTGCTTAACCAGTCGTTGCCGGTAAGTACATACGGAGGTTTGTACAAGCGCCGGTTAGATTCCATTCGTAAAGATATCCAGCTTGATTATAATGAATATGTACAGGGTTATATCGATCTGTATATGCACAACCGCGATGAAATGGGCCAGGTTGCAGGCTTAACCAAATATTACTTCCCCATATATGAAAAGGCTTTCCGCGAAGCCGGGATCCCCGAAGAAATAAAATTTCTGTCGATTGTTGAATCAAAGCTTGATCCGAACGCGGTATCAAGGGTAGGGGCCACAGGTCTTTGGCAGTTTATGGGCACCACGGCAAAAACTTATGGCTTAAACATGGATAACTATGTTGATGAACGCCGTGACCCTATCCAATCGAGCTATGCCGCGGCTGCCTATCTGAAGGATGCCTACCAGGAATTTGGCGACTGGCTACTGGCCATTGCCTCATATAATTGCGGTAAAAGCAATGTGGAACGCGCTGTTGAAAAGGCCGGTGGTGTAACCGATTTTTGGAGCATCCGCCAGTATCTGCCTGTTGAAACCCGTGGCTATGTGCCTGCTTTCATTGCCATGAATTATGTGATGCATTATTTTAATAAACATAACATTGTTGCACAAGCCTGCAATTTCTCTACCCGTACCGATACGGTGATGGTAAAAAGGGTAGTGCCGTTAAGTAATGTTGCCCAGGCGCTTGATGTGAGTTTAAGAGAGATTACGATCCTTAACCCATCGTACAGGATGGCGGTAGTTAACGGAAGTCCTAAAACACCACGCAGGCTTATTATTCCTCAAACTGCAAAAGATCATTATGCTGCATTATATAATGTATTAAATGGCGTTAATGCGCCTGTGCAACCAACACCTGCAAGGCCCGCTACTTATGCCGCTGTTCAATATACCCCGGCAAAATCCGAACGCCGAATGCCAACCCACCATAAAGTAAAAAGAGGCGAAACGCTTGCTTCTATCGCTGATATGTTTGGCTGTGAAGTATCAGACCTTAAAGTTTGGAACCATCTTAAAACTAACCGGGCAACAGTAGGGGCCATGTTAAAAGTATCTGCCGGCGAAGTTGCTGCCAATGTGCAGGATGACGGGCAGTATTCAAAGAATTAATTTTTTTTCGGAGATTCCGATGTCTGCAAGTCCGAAAGTTGAGATCCAGCTTTCGGATTTTTATTTTTATAAGGTTATTAAAGTCATTTTTCCACCGCTTGGCCCCAGCCGAACCATGGCTTTTGGGGTTAACACTGTTTTTTGATTATTTTGTTGATTTTCAGTGTTTTGAGTATAGATAACCCCAATTTCTGTTAACCCTGTTAACCCCCTCGCCGCCGCTCGCCTCCTGACGGGTGGCAACTATCAAGCAGCCTCCGGCCGCCGGAGCAAAAGCAGCTTAGACCGCTATACCCGGAGTTTTTAAACTTACGCTCGTTTACAAACCTACCGTGTACCCATATCTTTAAAAAAATGTCATTTCGACAAAGCTGGGCAGGCCTAAGTATAGGAGCGAAAGAGAAATCTTATACGCCCTGTAGAGCCGCTTTACATAGTTTAGAGCTGGATGTATAAGATTTCTCCTCACCACATCCGCACATTCCCCAACAGGTCTCGTCGAAATGACATCTTCTTTTAATTCATAATAATAATTAAAAGATATGGGTACACGGTAGGTTTGTAAACGAGCGCAAGAGATGATTCCAAAAGCGAAAAAAGCTTCGTAGATTTATTTCAACCAATCACTCATCAGCATGGAAAAGCCAAAGGAAAATATTGACGAATATATTGCCGGTTTCCCGGCAGATGTTCAACAAAAACTGCAATTGGTACGTGAAACGATCAAAGCCGCTGCGCCAGATGCCGAGGAGGCTATCAAATACGCTATTCCAACCTTTGTGCTCAATGGCAACCTGGTGCACTTTGGTGGCTTCAAAAATCACATTGGTTTTTACCCGGCCCCGCAGGGATTGGAAGAATTTAAAGAAGAATTGTCAGGTTATAAGGGAGCCAAAGGCTCGGTTCAGTTTCCGCTTGATGAGCCTATGCCTCTTGAGCTGATCACCAAAATTGTAAAGTTCAGGGTGCAAAAGAACCTGGAGAAAGGGAAGAAGAAAAAGTAGAATTTTGCTAAATGCAATCTTTTAAACACATCTTATCAAAACTTTAACCGTATTTTATCCTCTTTTTAACATAATCGCAAAAAGGGGCTTTTTTATGTTTGTTCCATAAAAAGAATTGTAATTTTGGGCGCTTCAATTTGAAAAAAATGAATAAAACTAACCGAAAACAGGACGCGCTGAATTACCACTCGCAAGGCCGTCCCGGAAAGATACAAGTTGTACCTACCAAACCAACAAATTCGCAGCGCGACTTAACCATGGCCTACTCGCCCGGTGTGGCTGAACCATGTTTAAAGATTGCTGACAATACCGAAGATGTTTATAAATATACCGCCAAAGGTAATCTTGTAGCCGTGATCAGCAACGGTACTGCCGTACTTGGCCTGGGCAACATCGGCCCTGAGGCCAGCAAACCTGTAATGGAGGGTAAGGGTCTCCTGTTCAAGATCTATGCTGATATTGACGTGTTTGATCTTGAATTGAACGCCAAAAGTGTAGATGACTTTGTAAACATTGTAAAAGCGCTTGAGCCCACTTTCGGCGGTGTAAATTTAGAAGACATTTCGGCCCCAACCTGCTTTGAAATTGAGCGCAGGCTAAAAGCCGAAATGAATATTCCCGTAATGCATGATGATCAGCATGGTACCGCCATTATATCGGGGGCAGCTTTAATGAATGCCTGCGAAATCCAGGGAAAAAACTCGACAAAATAAAAATGGTAGTTAACGGTGCGGGCGCCGCCGCGGTATCGTGTTCAAAAATGTACCTGTCATTAGGGGTTAAAAAAGAGAACCTGGTGATGTTTGATATCAATGGTGTGCTAAACCAGGAACGCACCGATCTTGACGAGATCAGGATGGAGTTTGCTACTGACCGCAAAGATGTTAAAACACTGGCCGATGCCATGAAAAATGCCGACGTATTTGTCGGTCTTTCGGCAGGTAATGTGGTAACCCCCGACATGCTGAAAACCATGGCTAAAAAGCCCGTTGTTTTTGCTATGGCCAACCCGGTACCCGAAATTGATTATGACCTTGCAGCCGGCACACGCGATGATATTATTATGGCAACCGGCCGTTCCGATTTTCCTAACCAGGTAAATAACGTGCTTGGTTTCCCTTACATTTTCCGCGGTGCGCTGGATGTAAGGGCTACTGCCATTAACGAGGAAATGAAGATTGCCGCTACACACGCCATTGCCGAAATGGCTAAAAAGCCGGTTCCCGAAGCCGTTAACCTCGCTTATAACCTTACTAACCTGAAATTTGGCAAGGATTATATCATCCCGAAACCAATGGATCAAAGGCTGATCACCGAGGTATCCATGGCGGTGGCAAAAGCGGCCATAGCTTCAGGTGTAGCCCGTAAGGTGATCACCGATTGGGATGCATATGCAGAGGAGCTGAGGGTGCGCCTGGGTACTAATGATAAGCTGCTGCGTAACCTTACCGCTAAAGCAAAACAGAACCCTAAGCGCGTTGTATTTGCCGAGGCCGATAATTATAAGATCTTAAGATCGGCACAGATAGTGAAAGAGGAAGGTATTGCCACTCCTATTTTACTGGGCAATATCGACAGGATCAAAAAGATCATCCATGATAATGACCTTGATTTGGGCGATGTTCATATTATTGATCCACGGGAAGGATGTGAGCATATGGATGAGTATACCGAGTTTCTGTATAACAAACGCCAGCGCCGGGGGATTACCCTGTACGAGGCTAAAAAGCAATTGGTAGACCGCAACTACTACGGCGCTTGTATGGTGCAGTTTGGCCGTGCCGATGCGCTGATCTCAGGTTTAACCAAAAACTATGTAACCACAGTGAAACCTGCCCTGCAAATTATCGGTACTGAAGAAGGTGTGAACCGTGTTGCGGGCATGTATATGATGATCACCGCTAAAGGCCCTGTGTTTTTTGGCGATACAACGGTGAACGTAAACCCATGTGTGAATGATTTGGTTGATATTACCGTGCTGATAGAACGCTCGGTAAAGCAATTTAATATCAGCCCGAGGATAGCTGTATTATCATACTCCAACTTTGGTTCGAACGAAGGGGAGATACCGGAAAAAACCAGGGAAACAGTAGCGATACTGCACGAAAAATACCCCGACATGGTTGTCGACGGCGATATGCAGGCCAACTTTGCGCTTAACGCTGATTTGCTTGATGATAACTTCCCGTTCTCAACACTCAATGGTAAACCGGCCAATACACTGATTTTCCCTAACCTGGAGTCGGGTAATATTGCCTATAAACTTTTGCAGGAAATAGGCGGCGCCGAAGCAGTTGGGCCGATATTGGTTGGCTTAAAAAACCCGTGCATGTGTTGCAGTTAGGCAGTTCGGTACGTGAAATTGTAAATATGGTTACTATTGCAGTGGTTGATGCACAGGCAAAAGCTGCCGCCAACAGTTAAATAGAACTCCCTCTAAAGTTCCCCCGGAAGGGAGGGTTTGAGTAGGGTTAGTAATACATCTTTGATAAAGACGCTGGTATTTAAATACTTAGCGTCTTTATTTTTTAAGGTGAGTATAACGCAGCTTTTTGTTTGTCATTATATGAACATAATGACGCCGGAATTTTATCTTTGGATAATCACTGTAAAAGCTATCTGCCATTAACATCATTGTTTAAAAATTAATAAAGTAATAATATATGTATGATTATATTAGTGGAAAACTAATGTTCAAAAGCCCGTCGTATGTGGTTATAGATGCGGGAGGGGTAGGGTATCATATTAATATTTCGGTAAATACCTATTCGGGCATTAGTGACGACGAAAAATGTAAACTCTTTGCATGGTTACATGTAAAGGAGGACGCGCACACACTTTACGGCTTTGCTACGGAAGGTGAACGCAGGTTGTTCTTACATTTGATCTCTATTTCGGGTATCGGGCCAAATACGGCAAGGATGATGTTATCGTCCATAAGCCCGGCCGAGATCCAGGCGGCTATTGTGAGCGGTAATGTTTCATTGATCCAGCGGATAAAAGGAATTGGGCCAAAATCGGCTCAGCGGATTATTTTGGAGCTGCAGGATAAGCTGCGTAAGGAAGGCCCCGATACTCTAACTGTTGTGCCGGTGAGCCAGACGGTTAAGGATGAAGCACTATCTGCATTAGTAATGCTGGGCTTTGCGCGTAACGTTGCCGAAAAGGTATTAGACCAGGAGATCAAGAAAAATAATGGCGAATTAACGGTTGAAGAACTAATTAAGTTCGCGTTAAAAACGCTATAATTACGGATAAATATCTACTAACTTTTGATCAAAGTATTTACTTATAAGACACTTATAAGTGTGTTGTTCATTGTGGTGTTCGGGGGCTGGGAAATGTTTATGCACAACAAAAGCCCTCGCCTGCGGCTAAAAATGATACAACCAAATCAAATGCACCAATAAACCTGACCGCGCCACGAAGCCAGCGGATGAGGGAAGGTATTTTCAATACCGACCCGGCAGGCCTGGTACGTACCATTGAATATGATCCGGCCACAAACCGTTATATTTTATACGAAAGGGTAGGTAATTTACTTTACCGCCCCCGCAGTATCTTACGTTTGAGCAATATTTAAAACTTAAAGAACGATCGACCCAGCGGGGCTATTTTCAGCAACTGGCAGATAATTATGCCTATGATTCGCAGCAGCCAGGGTTTATACCGCCTATAAAGGTCAGGAGCCGGACGTTTGAGCAGATCTTTGGCAGCTCGGTGATTGATATCCGTCCGCAAGGATCAGCAGAGATGATCATGGCCGGGCAGATAAATAAAAACCAAAACCCGCTTTTTAACACCCGCCAGCGCAGCCAGTTTAACTTTAATTTTGATCAGCGCATTCAACTCAACGTAACCGGTAATATAGGCGATAAGTTAAAGATCACCACCAATTACAATACCGACGCGCAGTTCCAGTTTGAAAACCAGATAAAGCTGGATTATACAGGCTCGCCCGACGAGATCATTCAGAAAATTGAAGCCGGTACGGTTAGTATGCCGCTTAATACCACGCTGATCACCGGTAGTCAGGCGCTTTTTGGCGTTAAAACCAAGCTGAAATTTGGACGGCTGGATGTTACCAGTATCTTTTCGCAGCAACGCTCACAGTCAAAAACGATAACTATTACCAATGGTTCGCAACAGGGTGAATTTAGGTTGACCCCTGCCGATTATGAGGCCAACAAGCACTTCTTCCTGTCGCAATATTTCAGGAATAATTATAACAGGGCGCTTGCCAATATCCCAATAATCAGCTCCAATGTAAACATTACTAAAATTGAGGTTTGGACAACCAACCGTACCAATGTAACTACCGATTCGCGCGATATATTGGCTTTCATGGACCTTGGTGAAAATAACCCATACAATAAAACCAGGATAGTAGGCGGCGGCAGCGCTCTGCCTGCGGGTTTTAAAGGGCCAGGTTTCGCCCAGCAATCAAACAACCTGTTATCTGTTTTGCCGCAAAATGCAAGGCTCACCAACTCCAATGATGTCGCCAGCTTTTTCCAGGGATCGGGCAATACGGATAACTATTCAAAACTAACTTACGCCCGCAAGCTTACTGATAAGGAATATACCCTGCACCCGCAGTTAGGTTACATCTCCCTAAATTATCCCTTGAATAATGACGAGGTGCTGGCGGTAGCTTATCAGTATACCGTTAACGGTGTGCAATACCAGGTGGGTGAATTTAGCAGCGATGTTGCGGTTAACCCAAATACGCCTAATGTGCTTTTTGTGAAATTGCTGAAAGGCGAGTTATTGAAAACCAATCTGCCTACCTGGGATTTGATGATGAAAAACATTTACTCCCTCGGTGCTTTTCAAATAGCCCCTACCAATTTTAAATTAACGGTAACCCGTCTTGATGATAAAACGGGGATCGAAAAAACGGTAATGGAAGAGGGGCAAAACCTAAAAGGTAAACTTTGGCTCCAGGTAGCAGGGCTTGATAACCTCAACCAGCAAAGCGATAAAAAACCGGATGGCTACTTTGACTTTTTAGAAGGAATCACCATCGATTCGCAAAACGGGCGGATTTCGTTCCCTGTGGTGGAGCCTTTTGGTTCGGACCTGGCATCCAAATTTACCCCGGGCGAGACCGACCTGGTTAAACGATATGTTTATCAACCATTGTATGACTCAACCAAAACTATCGCGCAGCAATATTTCCCGGCATTAAACAGGTATGTAATTAAGGGGACTTATACCTCAACAGGAGGTTCGGAGTACCAACTAAATGCAGTTAACATTCCGCAGGGATCGGTAAACGTAACCGCTGGTACGGTAAAATTGCAGGAGGGCAACGATTACACGGTTGATTACAATTCCGGGCGGATCAGGATCCTGAACCAGGCACTGTTATCTTCCGGCCAGCCTATTACCGTAAAGCTGGAGAATAATGAATTGTTCGGCGTGCAGCAAAAGTCATTGTACGGCACCAGGCTTGATTATCATGCCAGCGATAAACTTCAGTTAGGTGCTACTTTGATGCACCTCACCGAACAGCCTATCACCCAAAATGAAATTGCCGGCGAAGAATCCATCTCCAATACCATTTGGGGGTTTGATGCCAATTACAGTTCAAACTCCAGGTTTTTAACCAGGTTGGTTGATAAGATCCCCGGCATCCATACCAAAGTGCCATCGTCCATTAATTTTTACGGCGAGTTTGCCAAACTGATGCCTGGCAGTCCCGGTGCATTGAATTTTGCAGGCTCCAAACACGGCACATCTTATCTTGACGATTTTGAAAACAGTCAATCGGTAATAGATATTAAAGGAGCTAACAGCTGGCAAATTTCAGGAACGCCGCAATTGTTTGGAGAATCGGCTTTGTTTGATAACCTGAGCTATGGCTATAACCGTGCCCGCCTGGCATTTTATAATATCGACCCGATATTTTATACCAATACAGGTTCCATCCCCATATCAAGAAGCGAGCTTTCCAACCATTATGTAAGGCAGGTAATTGAGCAGGAAGTTTTCCCTTACAAGCAGTCGGCTACCGGGCAACCGATTAGCCTGGCTACGCTCAACATGGCTTTTTATCCAAGTATCCGTGGGCCGTACAACTATGCTACCACCGGCATTAATCCCGATGGTACCTTACAAAACCCTAAAACACGCTGGGGTGGTATGTTCAGGAAGCTGGAAACAAATGATTTTGAATCGTTGAACGTATCCTACATCGAGTTTTGGATGCTTGATCCGTTCATATACAAACCAAACTCGGCTGGTGGCGACTTGTACTTTAACTTAGGTTCGATATCAGAAGATATTTTAAAAGATGGACGTAAAAGCCTGGAAAATGGTTTGCCTGTTGACGGCGACCTGACCAAGGTGGATGAAACCAGCTGGGGGCGGGTGTCTAAACTACAGCCGGTTATTAATGCTTTTGATAACAACCCCGATGCCCGTAAACTGCAGGACGTTGGTTTGGACGGCATGAACGACCAGGATGAGCAAACCAAATTTGCCCCGGTTGTTCAGCAGATAAAAGGACAACTGAACGCGCAGGCCGCTACTACCATCGCTGCAGACCCTTCGTCAGATGATTATCAGTATTACCAGGGCGCAGCGCTCGACCAGGCCCGTGCCGGCATCCTCGACCGTTATAGCAAATACAACGGCACCGACGGTAACTCGAAAACGGCACAGCAATCGCAGGCAGAGCTTGGCTTGCAAAACTCGGCTTCAACATCCCTGCCCGATGGCGAGGATATTAACCGGGACAACAACATGAGCCAGGAAGATTCATATTTTCAATATAAAGTATCCATGCGCCCGGCAGATATGGTTGTAGGGCAAAATTACATCAGCGATAAAGTTACCGCACAGGTAAAACTGCCCAACGGAACAACACAGGCGGTTAACTGGTACCAGTTCCGCATTCCGATTACTGATTATCAATCAAAAGTGGGCAACATCCAGGATTTTAAGGCAATCCGTTTTATGAGGATGTTCATGACCAACTTTGCCGATACTGCAGTACTGCGTTTTGCGACCCTGGAACTGGTGCGCGGCGAGTGGCGTGCTTTCAATACCGAAAAAATCCGTTGAATGTTATTGCCGATCCTGCTATCCAAAACCCACCGATAGATAATTCGACCGTCGACGTGCAGGCCGTAAATATTGAAGAGAACGGTAACCGCACGCCTATACCTTATGTGGTGCCGCCCGGTATTAACCGCCAGCGTAATTACAATAACCTGCAAACCAATACCAAGCTCAACGAGCAATCACTGTCCCTTAATATAAAAAGCCTGCGCGATGGATATTCAAGGGCCGCCTTCCGTACTTTTTATAATGACCTGCGCAAATACAAACGCATGCAGATGTTTATCCATGCCGAGGGTGATTATTTGAAGGATAATGACCTGAACGCGTTTATCCGCCTCGGGGTTGATTACCAGGATAACTATTATGAATACGAATTGCCTTTAAAAATAACCCAGCCGGGTACCAGCGATGCAGGAGCAATATGGCCGGATGTTAATGAAATGGACCTGGAGCTTGATTTGCTGATCCGGGCGAAGCTTGCACGTAATCACTCCAACGTGGCCTACAACCAGCTTTTTAAATACACCGAGGGTGATAAGGTAGTTTATATCAAGGGCCAGCCCGATTTAAGCAAGCTGCGTACCATTATGCTTGGCGTGCGCAATCCATATAAAGGCACAAATGTTTTGCCCGATGATGGGTTGGATAAATCAGGAACTGTTTGGTATGATGAGCTGCGCCTTACCGATTTTGATCAGCGCGGGGGATGGGCCGCAACCGCGAGGATTGATGCCAAGCTTGCCGACTTTGCCGATATTACCGTATCGGGCAGTAAAACAACTATTGGTTTCGGTACCCTTGATTCAAGGCTGAATGACCGGAGCCAGAGTGATGATCAAACCTATGACGTATCGGCCAATGTTGAGCTCGGCAAGTTTTTTCCGGATAAAAGCGGCATCCATATCCCGGCATACATCAATTTGTCATCACAAAGGAGCATGCCGCAATATGATCCCGGAGCGCCGGATGTTGAGCTGAAGGCATCGCTGGCGGCGGCAACGAGCACCAAAGAGCGTGACTCTATCCGGAATGCGGCTATTGACATTACCACCCGCAAAAGCATCAACTTTACCAACGTACATAAGGCACGTACAAACCAAAATGCCCTTAACCATATTTGGGATATTGAAAACTTTAATGCCACTTATGCCTACACCGAATACAATCACAATGATTTTGTGACGCAGAATGATGTGGAGAAAACCTATAATCTCACACTTGCTTATAATTATACCAATCAGCCCAAATACTACAGCCCATTTGCCAGGATCATCAAAAGCAATATGCTGGCCCTGTTCCGGGATTTGAACTTTAGCCTGCTGCCGTCGCGATTGAATTTTAGCATCAATTTTAACCGCTTTTATTCGGAGAATACCCTGCGCGATAATGATCCTAATAACTATATTCCTATCCCGACAACTACATTCAACAAGTATTTCAACATAACCCGTGTATACGGCATAGGCTGGAACCTGTCAAAATCATTACAGATGGATATTGACGCTACCAATCTTTCGGTTGTGGATGAACCCGCCGGTCGGATCAATGGTTTAAAGCGCGATACCCTTTGGGATAACCTGAAAAAACTGGGCCGTACAACCAATTATAACCACACTATCAACTTTAATTATACGGTACCTATTAACAAAATTCCGGGATTGGATTGGATATCGGCAGTAGCTCGTTACAGTACACACTTTAACTGGCAAACACAGCCGCTGTTTGCTATCAATAGTACCGCTTATGATGTTGGTAACAGTATTCAAAACTCAAGGGCAATCCAGCTTAACCCAACCCTGAATATGGTGTCGCTGTATAACAAGTTCCCTTTTATCCGTAAGGCCAATAATCCCAATAAAAAGAGCAATATCCTGATAGGCCTGCTAACCAGTATTAAAAACCTGAGCGCAACCTATACCCGTACCCAGGGAACGTTTTTACCGGGATACTTACCGCAGTCGGGCTTTTTTGGTGCAGATGGTAATGCCCCCGGGTTTGGCTTTTTACTGGGCAGCCAGGCAGATATCCGGGGCAGGGCTGTCGCTAACGGCTGGATCACCACCGATACCCTGCAAAATCAGTTGTATACCACATCGTTAAACGAGGACATGCACTTCAGGGGGATTATTGAACCATTTAAAGATCTGCGGATTGAGCTTAGTGCATTTAAAACCCAGGATCATAATTATCAGGCCAATTTTAAATACCTGGCATCGAGCAATAGTATCGAAACATTAAGCCCGGTTACATCGGGTAACTACAGTGTATCGTTCCTTACCATTGGTACCGCCTTTGAATCGGCAAAGGGGATAAACAATGTTTCATCTACATTTCAGAAATTTTTGGATGCCCGCGCTGTGATATCGCAAAGATTAGGGCGTACCAACCCAAATTCGGCAGGGGGTGCTGATGGCTATGCCGATGGTTACGGGCCAAATTCGCAAAATGTGCTGGTGCCTGCGTTTCTGGCAGCATATGCAGGTAAAAATGCTTCGGGCAGTAACCTGTCGCAATTCCCAAAAATTCCTATTCCTAACTGGCAGGTAACGTACAATGGCTTAGGTAAGATCTCCTGGTTCCAGGATATTTTTGATTCGTTTGACCTGAGCCATGGTTACCGTTCATCATATAATGTAAGCGGCTTTATCTCGCTGCTGCAATATCGCGAAGCTAACGGCGCTGCCACTTCGCGCGATTTAAATAATGATTTCCTGCCGTTGTACCAGTTTTCGCAGGTTACCATTTTTGAGCAGTTTGTGCCTTTGCTGGGTGCAAGCGTACGTTTCAAAAACAGCATGACCGCCAATGCCGAATATCGCCAGAGCCGCTCGCTCAGCTTAAGTATGCTTAACAGCCAGTTGGCGCAGCAAAATGAAAAGATCATTGTTTTTGGTTTTGGTTACCACACCAAAGATTTCCATTTTCCGTTTGGCTGGTTTGAAGGCATTCAGCATAAGGACGTGAACTTTAAGCTCGATTTTTCATTGCGCGATAATAAAACGCTCATTTACCGTGCCGACGTTGAATCGGCTGAGATCTCATCGGGTGCACAAAATATTACCGTAAGGCCCTCTGTTGATTATGTGATCAACCAGCGTTTTAATCTGAATTTGTTTTATGATTCAAACCTTACCAAACCCTATACTTCGCAAACGTTTAATACTTCATTTACCAATTTTGGGATTAATTTGAAGTTGTTGCTGCAATAAGGCTGATTTGAAGATGGGTTAATTTGCAGATTTGAAAATGAAAGACCCCGTTCCCTCGGGTCGCTCACAATTTAAATTAACTTCCGTCCCCTCTGGGTCTCTCGGGAGAGGACCCTAAGGCTGATAATTATCTTACGGTTAGCCTTAGTCGAATACTATATGAACGAAGCTTTACTCTATCCAGGAAAAATTTGCGGATAATTCATGATCCTCAAAAAGAGATCCTGAGGGGACACGAACGGCACCCGGGATTTTAAATAGCTTTAAGGAATTAGTATATTTGTTATATGGATGCATTAATTGTTTACCCTGAGAATAAGGAGCAGATGGCAGCTTTAAAAGCAGTGATGAAAGCCATGAAAATATCTTTTGAACAAAAAAGCGAAGTTTACCCGGATTACGTGGTTAAGGGAGTTAAAGAATCACTAAAACAAGCTGATGAGGGAAAATTAACTCCATACACCGGATTTAGGAATGTTCTAAACAGAAGATGAGTTTAGAAATCCTATCTACGCAAAATGCGGACGAAACATTTATAGCAGTTTACGACTTTATTGAAATCCGTTTCGGAAAAAAGTTGCTGATAAATTTTTAGAAAAGACTGAAAACATCGTAGCTCTAATAGCAGAATATCCACTTATGTATAAAGCTACATCTATAGATGTCAATGTAAGAATTGCAATTATCAGTAAACACACTTCTCTATTTTACCGGGTTACAGAAACATCTGTTCATCTCTTATACTTTTGGGACAATCGTCGGGATCAGTTGTTTTTATAACAAGTTCCCCAATCAATACCCCGCCGTTGTGGGTGTTCATCACAGGTGTTCGAAGATAAAGTTGTCTCTTTTTTAAATGAACATTTTCGCCCAAATTTTATCTTCCGAACACCAACAGCGGCGGAAGAAAACTCGAGGGGCTCCATTTTCAAATCTTCAAATTGAATAATTTTCAAATCAAAACTTCCCCTGGTCCATCAGCTTTTTTCGCTCTGCTTTTCTTTTTGGCGTTGTGCCTTATTCTTTAACCGTTCTTCCTTGTTTTTGAGGTGCTCGTCGATGCGGTCTTTAGTGGCTTTTTGGCTTTCTTCATCAAGGCCGATGCATGGTTTGATTCCGGTGAGTAAGGTTTTCCAAACCGTTTTAAAAAAAGGCGAATCTTTAGGTCGCTTATATATTACTAATGACGAAGTGAGCTTTCCCTTATCATCAGGATTACTACGCCTGATCACAAACAGGTTAGCAAATATCGACATGATCGATTTCCTTTTAAAGCGGTCGTTAGCAGTATCTGGTTTTAATAATACCACCTTTAAATCGTTATATAAAAAATCAACCTTGCCTTTAAATACCTTGCTGTTGGCCTGGATATCAAAGCTGAATTTTTTTACACTGCCCGATGTCATTTTTACCATAGCCAAAGGCATGGTAGCTGGATTTAGCCTTCCAAATTCCATTGGTCCTAATGTGCCCTTATAACTGAAGGCGGCATCTTCATCACTTAAATTAAATTTCAATTGCACATCGAGCCGGCCGCGGTTCATAAAATAGGTTGTCAGATCAACAAGGGTAATGTTGTTTTTGGCTATGGCCGATGGATTGTTAGTAATATTATAAATAGCCCCGCTGGTATTATTAAAGGTAACGGTGCCTGTTTTTTGAGATTTTTTATTGAACTCGTTATAAACCACATCAACGTGCCGGATTTTCATGGTGTCGATCCTTAAATCAAGGTTTAATTTCCTGATCATCATATTGGGGAACGTTTTAACCTTGTCGGTTATAGGATCTGGTTTCTTACCCGGATTGGTGAAAGCAGTTATCTTGCCATTTGTCATGGTTAGGCTTGAAGCAGAAACTGTGCGGTATTTGTGATAATTTAGGTAGTCAAAATTGTTTAGCTGCACAGAATCGGCCAGTAAGCCCAGCCTGTCTTTCTTGCTTTTATCAAAAAAACGTCCGATTTAGTAGGCTGCATAGCAAGTCCTTCGATATTTAGGCGTGATGTAAGGGTGGAGAGTTTAAGATGCCTGATCTTATAAGCGTACAAGCCGCTTGGTGTTTCTCCGGTGTAATTGTTTAATTCGGTGACGATATCTTTGCAATAAAGCAGGCGCGATTTATCATATTGTGTAGCCGAATCAATGAGCAGGTCGTTTGCACTTAAGTTTAGCTCTTTAAGTTTGGAAATGGCCACCTTGTTGCCCGAGTAATCCTCATAGTTCAGGTTAACATCATTAAGCAATATGCTGCCGATATGGATCGATCTAAGGCTTTTGGAGATGCGTTGCCAGGCTGTACGGCGATCTTTAACAACAGTATCCCTGGTATGGTTTAGCTGGTAGCTTACATTCAGGCGTGGCTCATTCAGGATGATTTGGCCAATATTAAGCTTTTTTTGAAAATAGAGGCTAAATGGATGCACATGATTAAGCACCAGCCGTTTTACCTTAAGCTCAACCAGGGTATTGGGGGCCAGGCGTAAACGCTTTTTTTGATTATAAACTGTTGTGTCGGGCTTAAGGGTTATATTGTAAATAATAATTTTGCCCTGCAGGATATGCAGCTCGGCGTCCGAAAAATCGGCTTTGTAAAGGCTGTCGCTGCTGCTTAATACTACATCCTTTACTTTGTCGGCCAAAATGGGCGACCAATACCTGTTTACTACTACGGCCAGCAGCAATATCACTATAACCGGTATCAGCACAAATTTGAACGTTTTTTTGCCACTGGTGCTTTAAAAAATTGAGTGCCATTTACCGGTGTTACTTTTACTTGTGTTTTAATGCTTAACAGCAAGGTAGCAACTTTTGTTATAGCATAGCGGATGGATAAGTTATTTTTTGTTAAAACTCATACTTAATTCATCATTGTTAATGCGGAATTATATGCCGGCGTTTAACTCAAATAAAGGTTTTGTTTAACTGCAAAGCAACCCTCGGGAATTTCAGGGCGTTATGTTTATAAATATCCATAACTAACATCAAAAGACCCCCGATGAAAACAAAAATGTACTTAGCCCTGACAGGCTCAATCGCCCTAACTTTATTAGCGGCATCGTGCAAAAAAATCACGACAACAATCCAACCACACCTAAAGCTGTTACCGGCGTACAGCTTACCTCAAACGCAACTTTTGGTAGTATCATAACGGATAATAACGGCCGTGCGTTGTACCTGTTCTCTGATGATGCCGCAAACGTTTCAACTTGTACCGGTGGATGCGCTGTAGCCTGGCCTGCCTTTTATAAAGAAAACCCATCTATAGGTACCGGCCTGGCAGCTGCCGACTTCGGCGTTATCACCAATGCCGACGGCAACAAGCAAACTACCTATAAAGGCTGGCCTTTATATTATTATGCAAAAGACGTGGCAGTTACCGATGTTAACGGTGATGGCGTTGACAAATCATGGTTTATAGCCAAGCCGGATTACACCGTTATGGTTTCCTACGCGCAACTGATAGGGCATGATGGTAACCAATACACAAGCAAAAGTATCGCCGGTACTGAAAATTCACAATATATCACAGATGCCAATGGCCGTACTTTGTACCTGTTTACCAAGGATACGTTTAAGACAAATAAATTCAGCACCGGTGTGGTGGCGCATGACGCTAATTGGCCAATCGATGCGGTAACGGCGGTTCAAAGTGTTCCTTCTATTTTAAATAAAGCCGACTTTGATGTGATAACCGTATTCGGACAAACACAACTGGTGTACAAAGGGCATCCACTTTACTATTTTGGCCAGGACAATGGTGTTAAAGGTAGCACCAAGGGTGTAAGCTTCCCTACGCCCGGTGCAGCTATCTGGCAAATCAATAATACCACCACTGTAGCTTTAACGCAATAAGTAACGGCTTATTTGAATAGGATAAACGGGTAACGCGAAAGTGTCACCCGTTTTTTTTGAAATAAATGAGATTTTATTTAATACTGACAATATGTCATTTAGGTATTTAAATTTTGTTTATTTTTGCAAACTAATTTTTTATATAAATGATGGATTTGCTTATTCCGGATAAAACACATGATGAGAGCAGGCAGGGTGAGGCGTTAATGTTAAAAGCCGAAACAGCTAAAAATAATGGCCGCAAGCTTTATATTGAAAGCTACGGCTGCGCCATGAATTTTTCTGACAGTGAGATAGTTGCATCGATATTGGCCGAAAGCGGTTTTGAAACCACTGCCGACTATAGCGTAGCCGATGTTATTTTCATCAATACCTGTTCTATCCGCGAAAATGCCGAACAACGCGTACGCAACCGTTTAAAAGAGTTTACCGTTGCTAAGGTAAAAAATCCGGGCCTGGTAGTAGGTGTATTGGGCTGTATGGCCGAACGCCTCAAATCAAAATTCCTGGAAGAAGAAAAATTAGTTGATGTTGTGGTTGGTCCGGATGCGTACCGCGATCTGCCGAACCTCATTAACCAGGTAGATGATGGTCAAAAGGCAGTTAACGTGCTGCTCTCCCGTGAGGAAACTTATGCCGATATCAGCCCGGTGCGTTTAAACAGCAATGGTATCAATGCATTTGTATCCATTATGCGCGGGTGCGACAACATGTGCTCATTTTGCGTGGTACCCTTTACCCGTGGCCGCGAGCGCAGCCGCGACCCCTTATCGATAGTTGCCGAATGCCGCGACCTGTTTGACAGAGGTTATCGTGAGGTTACTTTATTAGGGCAGAATGTAGATTCATATAAATGGACCTCTCTCCAACCCTCTCCAAAGGAGAGGGCTTTAGAAGGGCAAATTGAAGCAGGCGTTGAAAATGACAAAAGCCTCCGCTTGGGGGAGGTTGGAGGGGTAAACTTCGCTAACCTGTTAGAAATGGTGGCACTGATCGATCCTGATTTGAGGGTTAGGTTTTCAACCTCACATCCAAAGGATATCACCGATGAGGTGCTGTATGCCATCAATAAATACGATAACATCTGTAATTATATCCACCTGCCGGTACAATCGGGCAACAGCCGTATTCTTGACCTGATGAACCGCACTTATGACCGTGAATGGTACATCAACAGGATCGACGCTATCCGTCGTATCATTCCGGATTGTGCAATTTCAACCGATGTGATCACCGGTTTTTGCAGCGAAACAGATGAGGAGCACAAGGATACTGTAAGCATGATGGATTACGTAAAGTATGATTTTGCCTACATGTTTAAATACAGCGAAAGGCCGGGTACCTTAGCGGCAAAACGCTATGCCGATGACATACCGGAAGAGGTAAAACAAAAACGCTTAACCGAAATTGTAGCCAAGCAACAGGAATATTCTTTTTACAGAATGCAGGCCCGCATTGGCCGGGTAGAACGTGTACTGATAGAAGGTTTCTCCAAAAAATCAGACAAAGACTATTGTGGCCGCAGCGATCAAAACGCGATGGTGATTTTCCCGGTTGGTGAAAATTACAAGCCGGGGCAATATGTAAACGTATTGATTGAACGCAGCACAACTGCTACGTTGATAGGTAAAGTTATCCCCCAAACCCCCTAAAGGGGAGTTACATCCTGATGGTTTGGGGTGTAACAAAAAATGTTGGGATTATGATAAACAAGAATTATAAACATTTACAATAACTCCCCCTTTAGGGGGCCGGGGGTATGGAAGTACAGGAAATAAAACAACGCTTCGGGATCATTGGCAATTCGCCATTGCTTAACCGGGCTATAACTATAGCAAACCAGGTTGCACCTACTGATATCTCGGTATTGATTACCGGCGAGAGTGGTAGTGGTAAAGAGGTTTTTTCGCACATCATACATCAGATGAGCCCACGCAAGCATGGGCCTTTTATTGCCGTTAACTGCGGCGCCATACCTGAAGGTACAATCGATTCGGAACTTTTTGGTCACGAAAAAGGAGCTTACACGGGCGCCGTTGGTGAGCGTAAAGGTTATTTTGAAACCGTAAACGGTGGTACCATATTTTTAGATGAGATTGCTGAAATGCCCCTGGGTACCCAGGCCCGTTTGCTGCGGGTGCTCGAATCGGGACAATATATCAAAGTAGGTTCGTCGAAAGTAGAAAAAACCAACGTACGCGTTATCGCGGCTACCAATGTTGATGTGTATGACGCGGTGAAGAACGGCAAATTCCGTGAGGACCTTTACTATCGTTTAAACACGGTACCGCTGAAGATTCCGCCATTGCGCGACAGGAAAGAAGACGTGTTTCTGCTGTTCCGCAAGTTTACTGCTGATTTTACCGACAAATACCGTACGCCGCCCATCCAGCTTGATGAAGAAGCGCAGCAGGTATTAACCAACTATTCGTGGCCGGGTAATGTAAGGCAGTTGAAAAACATGGCCGAACAATTGGCTGTACTTGAGCGCGACAGGATCATCACTGCCCAAACCCTGCTTACCTATATCCCGCACGAGGCCGGCGCGCGTAACCTGCCGATGCGTTTGGACAATCAGCCTAAAGAGGATTTTTCTGAACGCGACATACTGTATAAAGTATTGTTTGATATGAAGCGGGATATGGTAGAGTTGAAAAAACTGGTGGCGGATATTATTGAGCATGGCGGGGTTTCGCCGCATTATGCCAATAATCCGCAAACCTTAAATCAACTTTACCGCGATATTGAGCTGCATGGTAATAATGAAACACAATTTACTTTACAACAACCCGTTAATACCGTTACAAACACCAGCAGTAATAGCAACACTATCGACGGTTTTAATATAACACATGATGCCGAAGAGGTAGAGGAATCATTATCGCTGATTGAAAAAGAATCAGACCTGATCCGTAAGGCGTTGAAAAAACATAAGGGTAAACGCAAACTTGCCGCTAATGAACTGGGGATTTCTGAGCGTACGTTATACAGGAAAATAAAAGAACTAAACTTATAAAATTGATGAAAAAACTTTTGGGGATTATTTCGGTGTGTGTGCTGATACTTATATGTCAATCATGTTACACGCTCAAAAACCAATCAATCCCGCCCGGTTTGAAGACCATCAATGTGCAGTTTTTTGAAAACAATGCCCCGCTGGTGGTAAATAATCTAAGCCAAACTTTTACCGAAGCGTTAAAAGACAGGATCCGTACACAAACCAGCCTAAGCTTAGTCCGCGGCGAGGCTGATGCAACTATGTCGGGCGCTATTACCGGTTATTCTATCGCCCCGGTTTCTATCGAGGCAACGGCGAGCAATGTTGCGCCAATTGCTAATGCCAACAGGCTTACTATTACCGTGCGTGTTAAATTTTCATTTGATGCCGCGAAAACTCCGGCGGATAAAAAGCTTAGTTTTGAGCAAAGTTTTACTAAGTTTGCCAATTACAAGGGAGATATTTCTTCGCAGGAACAGGGGCTTATACAGCAAATTAACAAGCAATTAATTGATGATATTTTTAACGCAGCCTTTTCTAATTGGTAGGCAATTTGTATTTTCAACCACGTGGATCAATATTTGAATAGCAGGCAATACGAAATATTAGATGAACTGTTGGCCAACCCGGCCGAAACGGGTTCTTTTTATGGTTATAACCTGCAGCAACTGGTTGATGCCTACCCGCAAAGCGGTATTTTGCATGCTTTGCTTGCCCATGCCGGTACCAATAAGGATATACAGCGCGCGGCCGTTTATTACAAGCCTGTTTTACTGCATAAATTAATTCAGGAGCCCGAAGGCCTTTCTCCGGTAAATTCATCACAGGTAATTAACCTGCTTGATAGTGTTCCGGTAAATAATACACCGGCCTCCGAAAACTATTTTAATATCGGTCCCGCTGTTGATGACCTGGCTGATACACTGCCCGAAGATTTAGCCGCAGACACAGATCAGGATAAAAGCAGTTTCAATTTTATCAATATCGATGATCCTGAGCCTGAAATTGCAGATGCAGAACCGATAACGGAAGTTGCTGATCCGGGAGCAGTTGCAACTGAGCCCAACGGGGAATCAGTTTCATCTACCCACGATATAGATGATGAGGTTTACGATGAAATTGTTGGGATTGAGAATATAAGTATAGGCCAGGCTAATGTGAATGAACCTGTTGCTACTAATGTTAATACCGATGCAGCGATAAACGATAAAACAGAGGTGGCCGATGAGGCGCCGGTTGCCGTTGACGAAGCTAAAGACGTAAGGGACGATGTAACTGAAAAATGGATAATCGGTAATATCGCATCCACGGATTATTTTTTGTTTGATAACTCGGTTGTTGACACAAGGAATGATGATAAGGCGATATCGCAGGAGTCGGCTCCGCAGCCGGCAGAAATTGAAGCTACTGAACAGCAGGAGGTTTTATCAAAGTACAACGACGAGAAAATGCCTTATACCTTTATGTGGTGGTTAGATAAAACCCGTAAGGAATATGCATCAACTTATCAGCCTTATAATATTGAAACGGTTGCACAGCCAAAAAAACCTGTAGCATCTGATAGCCAGACTGCCGATGCATTACAGCATCAGTATTATGAAAATATCTTCCATTCGCAATCTCTGGAGGAGCTGGAGAAAACCCCTCAGCCCGATGTGCCGGAGATAAAAAGAAAGGAAGACATCATCATTGAGAAATTTATTAAAGAGGAGCCCCAGATCAGGCCGCCATCAATTGATAAGCTCGATAATGAGAACAAAGCAAAGAAGAGCTCGGAAGACAGAAATGACCTGGTAAGTGAAACATTAGCCCAAATTTACATCGACCAGATGTTATATCACAAAGCTATTGCAACTTACAAAAAATTGATGTTGAAATTCCCGGAAAAAAGCCGTTACTTTGCAAGCCAAATTGAGGAGTTAGAGAAGAAAACTAATTAATATAAAGAAATGTATATCGTTTTAATCATTGTTACCGTAATTGTATGCGCTCTGTTAGGGCTTATCGTACTTATCCAAAACCCTAAAGGCGGTGGTTTGGCATCAAATTTTTCAAGCTCATCACAATTAATGGGTGTACAAAAAACCGGCGACTTTTTAGAAAAAGGTACCTGGGCGTTAGCTATCACCCTTATGGTGTTATCATTGGCTATTAACGTTGCTGTAAAAGGCGGCTCATCAAGCAGCAATGATAACCCTGCACTGCGTGAGCAAATTGAAAAAGCTTCAAAACCAAGCAACGCGCTTCCTTCATCAACTCCGGCATTAACGCCATCTGCTACACCGGCAGCTCCTAAAGCCGACAGCAGCAAAAAATAGTAAATAATCAATTAAGATATATTGAAGGCCTCTGGATATATTCAGGGGCTTTTTCTTTTTCCAGGAATTTCTGTCCCATCCGGGTCTTTCAGAGATTTAAGTTAATTCACAAAATTAATCAGCAAGGCGTGTTGTTTTGCCCCTCTGGGGCAAAGGATACTTCTATTTTTCATGCTACAAACCTTTTGCACCTCTGGTGCACCTGTCTATAAGCAATTAATATATGTTTATTAAATCGTAAAAGTCTTCCCGGAGGGAGAAAATGTTTGTAGAAATAGCATCCTACTTTATCTGAACCCCAGAGGGGTTCAACTCAGTTAATTACTCAATTGGTACTAGCCAAATGAGCATTAATTTTATAGGGTAACTTAAATCTCTGAAAGGTCCTGAACGGACATAAAGAAAACGCCCCCGATTTTCGTCGGAGGCGTTTTTTATACAAGACGATTAAAATTATAATATCAGGATCAATACCAAAATAATGATGATGATAGCACCTACTGAAAGGTAAATACCACCGCCGCCAAGGGCATTGGCTTCTTTTTTCATTGATTTTAATTCGGTACGCAATTCCTTACGTTCAGCTTTGGTAAGCTCCGATTTATCCATCGCTTTGATCTCATTTACACGGGCCTTGATCTCCTCAACACGGGCTTGTTTTTGCTCGGTTGTCATGGTTGCTATTTCTTCCTTGCTTAGCGGGGTAAGCGCGTGGCTATCAGCAGCAAAGGTGTTCAACGCCGTAAATGACAGCAGCATGGTGAGGGCTAATAAATAAACTTTAGTTTTCATAGTTTTAATATTTAAGTGATTCTTTCTATGAAAGAGAAAAAGTGCGAAAAATGTTTTACCGAAGTATAAAATTATTGTAACCCAAATGTTATAAGCAAACAAAATAGGCCGATTCAAAAACATGTCCCACGCTTAATTTTTGGATAGCTTCTTTATCCTTAATATCAACGTGCTTGCCTTCGGTATCGGCGCAGCCAAGCCATGGTTCTATGCAAACAAAATTAGCCCCCGGTTTGGCCCATAAACCAAGATAATTAAAATGAGGAAATTCAAGCGCCAAGGTTTGATCATGTTTATCGCTTTTAATAGTTACCATGCGCGATTTCAGATCTTTAAAAACCAGTGCATCGTCATTAAACAGATCGCGGGTTAAATAAAGCTTTTTATTCGGAGTTGGTACCGGATGTGTTACGCCGTTAAAAAAGCCATCTTTTGATAAAAGATGGGTGTCAAAATGTTCTTCTGTTTCAAACTCCAGGTAATAATCCTCATAGTTCTCGCCTTTATTGAAGGGAACGTTAAAAGCCGGGTGCCCGCCAACAGAAAAATATATTGATTTTTTATCGAGGTTGATCACTTTATAGGTAATCCGAAGCGCGTTATCAATAAGGTGATACAGGATCTGGAAATCAAATTTAAAAGGATAAACTTTAAGCGTATTCTCGCAATTAGGTAACGAATAGCTTGCCGATGTTTCATCCGACTCCAATAAAAAAACTCCGACTGACGTGCAAAGCCGTGGCGCGACATCGCATACTTTTCGCCATTAACCAAAAGCTCATTATTGATGAGGCCACCTACTATCGGGAAAAGGTTGGGAGCATGCCATGGCCAAATCTTTTCATCGGCCTGCCACATATGTTCGATACCTGTTGCTTTGTTAATAAATGAACTTAGCTGAGCGCCTTTGGTGTCGATAGCTACTTTAATGTGCTCGTTTTCTAAATGAGTGATCATAGGAGTATTATTAATGTGAAAGCCCGGCTTTTATAAACAACGGCCGGGCTTTAAACCAATATATTAAGGATTCGTTAATTGGATAACTTCCGGTTCAACGAAGTTAACAAATCAATCATCATCCTGTTCTTTTTTAGGTTCTAAAATTACAAAGGCACTCCTTTTTGGCGCAGGCATGACAGATGCCTCTCCTTTTACGTACTTCCAAACCACTTCATTCAGGTCGATATCCGGCACAGCATCCTCTTTGGCAAAATTAAACAACTCAGAACGTTTGCTGCTCTCGTTTACTGCTATGTTGCGCTGTTCCAAATCAACCTGTGCCGGCTTAGCAGTATATGGTGTAAGGTCGGGCTTGCTGGTAAAGCAATCATACAGCGGCATAGCTGCGGCATCATACTGGCTCATCGGCGGCAATCCTAAAATAAGCTCGATAGTACGCAAAACACCCGAGGTTGAATACATACCGTGGATCACAGCGTTGCGTTTTACATATGGACCGGCTACAAACACCGGTGAACGGTGGGCATCAATATGGTCGGGGCCGTTTTGGGCATCATCCTCCAAAATAAAAACCACCGACTCTTTCCAGATCGAACTATGTGATAAATGCTCAATGAACTGGCCAATGGCAAGATCATTATCGGCCACGGCGGCGATGGGCGATATGGCGCCTTTGCGCTGCCCGCTGGTATGGTCGTTTGAAATGCGCACGGTGTTAAAATGCGGCACCGCGTTTATAGTGAGTAACGAATCAAAGTCATGGGCCCAGATCTCAGTCCTTTTAACATCTTTCACATTCAGGTCAAAGCCCGGCGACTTGATACAAAAATGCCCTTCAAGCGATTTTAAGTTTGCTTTGCCGGGGTTACCATCGCTCACAAACTCGCCGTAAGTACGATAGCTTACACCGGCGCGTTTGCAATAATCCCATATAAAGCCATCGCGCGGATAGGCGGCTTTGCGGGTTCCTTCAAAATCATAATTGCCACCGCGGCTACCGTAACTGGTTGGCCATGTTTTTTCTACAAAATCGGTAGCATAGGCAGCCATGCTCCAGTTGTGGCCGTCGGCGCTTACCTCCGCATCAACGTAAAAGTTATCAAGCAATACAAATTCATTGGCAATAGCGTGATGGTTAGGCGTTACTTTTTTACCGAAGATGCACAACGAAGTATCGCCGTTCCCTTGCGGCATATCGCCTAAAACCTGGTCGTAAGTGCGGTTTTCTTTAATAATATAGAACACATATTTAATGGGCGACTTTTCGCCCAGGCGGCGTGGAATGGGGTTGCCTTCTTCGCCTTTGGCTGTTTTTGCAATTTTAGCAGTAAACGGCGTGTTGGCATAAACCTGCCTGGTGTAAGTTTTCAGTTCGGCATCCGACGGGCTGTTGATAAATGATAGCGTGCCTTTAAACAAACCGCCTATGTATTGCTCCCGGCTGTTGATAGCCCCTTGCTTGTAACCGCTGTTATCTGTTTTTTTAACAGGCTGCGGCCCTTTAGGATTGGCCATTGATGAAAACCCTTTGCCGTTTGATACCAGGATTTTATTACCCAATACCTTTACGTTTGTTGGGTACCAGCCTACCGGGATAAAGCCCTTGCTTTTGCTGCTGCCCGGCATAGTAACATCAAATACAGCAAGACAGTTATTATCCGCGTTGGCTATATAAAGCGTTTTCCCGTTTTGCGATAAGGCCAGGCCGTTGCTGGTTGAACCGGTGAGGCGGGTAGGATAAAGCGCTGTAGAAATGGTTTCTATTATTTTATGAGTTGAAGTATTTACTACGGATACCGCATTGTCGTTCGCATCGGCCACATACAGGAATTTCCCTTTCTTATCTAAAAGCAGTTCGTTAGGATGGCTGCTGGTTTTAATGGTGCTGAGTGTTTGCGTAGCTATGTTGTAAAAGCCAAGCATATCGCTGCCCCATAACGAAATATACAGCGTTTTTTCATCGAGCGATAAAATACAGCTGTAAGCTTCAGCAGGGAGTTTTACCTGTTTAAGGATGTCTTTTTTATCAGGATCGATAATATAAAGAGTGCTGTCTTCCTTTGTCACCGAATACAGGCGGCTGTTACTTTTGTTAGTTACCATGCCGGTAGGGCAAACCTTATTTTTGGGCCAGGCATTCGGTGCTAATTTGATGGTATCCGGGGTGCCCAATTTGTTACCGGCTATATTAAATACCAGGATCCAGTTGTCATTACCGCCTGATGCATATAGTTTTTTTCATCACGGCTGAAAGCGAGCCCGTACCATGATTTTTTAACTACTACCTCATCAAGCAGTTTTTCATTTTTAGGGTCGATGAGCTGTACCGACTGGGTGCTTTGGCCGTTGTTGGTAACAGCTAATAATTTACCGGATACGGAAAGCTGCATGTTCAGCGGCAGATCGCCAAGCGGTAAAGACCTGCCCGCGGGACTAAGCTTCCAGCCGTTGGGCAATAGTACCTGTCCTGTTTGTTCAATTTTTCCCGGAGTTTGAGCGAAGGATTGTAATGCCGCACATAAAAGAATAATGCCGGCGATGAGTTTTAGTTTCATAAGAAAACGATTGTAATCAAAATTACAAAATCGTTTTATTCCGAAAGGCTTGTTAACAGAAACTTAATATAAATAAATTGGACTTTTCCGCGTAAGTGCCTTAGTGTATCAATTTACCAACTGTTTTTTAAACTGGTTAGGGCTGATACCCGTTTCTTTTTTAAACAATCGTGAAAAATATGGAAGGTTCTCAAAGCCAAGTTCGTATGCTATTTCAGAAACGTTTTGGTAATCACTTTTAAGACGGTTTTTTGCCTCGTTTATAAGGTAAATGTGGATCAGTTCAATAGCAGTTTTTCCTGTTTCCTGCTTAAGCATATCGCTTAGGTAACGAGGTGATAAATTAAGTTGTGAGGCCAACGCGTTAACAGAGGGCAGTCCCTGGCTTAGCAATAAGCCGTTGGTAAAATAAGCCGCTAACACTTCATTAAACTTTGATACTGTTTTACCCGAAAGCTCTGTACGGTTAATAAACTGGCGTTTGTAAAACCGTTGCGAGTATTTCAGGATAGAATCAATATGCGTAAGTATAATATCGCGGCTATATTCATCGGTGTTATTGTGATATTCGGCTTCTATCTTGTAATAAAGGTCCCACATAATCTGCTCTTCCGATGGCGAAAGGTGCAGGGCTTCGTTTGCCTCATAGTCAAAAAAAGCATATTTGCTTATTTCGTTATGCAGAAAGTGGCCGTTCAGAAAATCCTCGTGAATGAACATGATAAACGCATCCTCATCATACTCCACACTGTTAAACTGGATCACCTGCCGGGGTTTGATGAACATCATGCTGCCGTTATCGTGATCATATTTTGTACGGCCATACATGATCTGACCTGCTTTAAGTTTTTTAAACCCGATCATGTAAAAATCAGATGTAAACTCTCTTTCGCCAAACCCACAGGTGTGGGTGCACCTGTACAGGCTGAAGAGTGGGTTCTCCGGCATCGGGAAACCATTGGAGCGGTGCATATCGGCCAAATTTTTAAAATGCTGCATGATGAATAAAGATAAACAAATCTACGCCGAATTGCGGCGTAGATTATATCAAATAATACCATTTATATCAGAGGCTGAATGCTTAAAGCCTAAAGCATGGTCTGATTAATTAATATACTGTAGGATATTATTTACCGTGCGCAGCGGCAGATACCTCGCTCCAGCTTTCCCACTCAGCAGCACGGCCTTCATAAGTTTGTTTAACCCACGGGTGTGCGTGTTTACCCAGGAATAAACGCAACGGAGGGTTTTCGGTGTCAATCAGCTTCAGCACAGCATCTGTAGTAGCTTCCGGTACACCGAAAATATCGGTGTCATTTAAACCAGCCTGGAAAGCCGCCCGTACAGCATCATATTCGGGCATTGCCACGGTTTGCGCGGCAGAAGCGCCAGCCCAATCAGTTGCAAAGCCGTTAGGTTCAATCAGGGAAACGTTTATTCCAAAGCCTTTTACTTCGGCGGCCAGGGTTTCACTTAAACCTTCTACCGCAAATTTAGAGGCGTTATATAAACCCAGCACAGGTAAAGTAACGAGGCCAAGTACGCTCGAAAGCTGGATAATATGGCCGTAGCCTTGTTCACGCATTACAGGTAACACTGCCTGTGATAACCATAGCAGTCCAAAAAATTGGTTTCCATCTGCTCGCGGGCTTCCTGCTCGGTAGTTTCTTCAACGCTGCCGAATAAACCGTAACCTGCATTGTTGATCAGCACATCAATACTGCCGAAGTGTTCTTTTGCCTTGTTGATGGCTGCGAAATCTGCAGCGCGATCATTAACATCCAGTTGCAGCGGTAAAATATTGTCGCCATATTTATTTACCAGGTCATCCAAAGCGCTCAGGTTACGAGCGGTTGCTACTACTTTATCGCCTCTTTGCAGTAATGCCTCGGCCCATAATTTACCGAAACCACGTGATGCGCCGGTAATGAAAATTGTCTTTGCCATTTTTGTTGTTTTTAAATGATAGCACAAAATTAACAGGGCAAACACAGGGCAATTTATACAGAAGTAGGGAACAATGATACATTTTTACGCGGGGGCTTGTAATTGGTAATCAAAGTGTCATTAGGCGTAAATGTCGGCAGAAACTTAGAAACCGTTTGACTTTGATTGTTTTAAATGTAGAGACGCATAATTGCGTCTCCCGCATGCAATTTCGAACGAAATCAGAAGCCTTTTGAATTGGCTTGTCCGCCGGGAGACGCAATTATGCGTCTCTACAAAAAACTTTTCCTCCGTTTTAAAGGCTCTTCGGCTTATAAAAAAACGCACCCCATCTACAGGGAGACGGGGTGCGTTTTTTTATAGGTTCAAACTCCCTCTCCAAAGGAGAGGGCGGGGGTGATGTTATTTACTTTTCAGTACCAGTGTAGCACTTTTCAAACCATCAGCCGAAGCGGTTAAAGTGATCGTGCCGGCTTTTTCTTTGGCCTGTACTATGGCCAGCGCAAGGCCATGAAATGATTTTCGGTAATCAGCTTTAAACGGATCATGGCTAACCGGATCGCCGTTGTCAACGCTGGCAATGGAGCCCTCGCCGGCAATCTTAAAGTTTACCTTGTTATCAGCATCAGGTACAACGTTGCCGTCTTTATCCAATATTTTTACGGTGATAAATGACAGGTCTTTGCCATCGGCTTTGATCTGCGAGCGGTCGGCAGTCAGCTCGATTTTTGCAGGAACTCCGGCGGTATGGATCTCGCGGGTTAACACGGTTTTGCCGTTTTTGCGCGATATGGCTTTCAGCGTGCCGGGCTCATATTTTACCCGCCACATTACGTGCAGGTCGTCGCCGGTTTTCTTTTGGATGCCTAATGATTTGCCATTGAGGTAAAGCTCAACCTCATCGGCGTTGTTATAGTATGCCCAGATGTCGATCATTTTACCAGGCTGCCAGTTCCAGTGCGGGAAAATGTGGAGCACATTTTTATTGGTCCACTCACTTTGGTACATATAATATACGTCTTTAGGGAAGCCGGCCAGGTCAATAATACCGAAGTAGGAGCTGCGCGATGGCCATGAATATGGAGTTGGTTCGCCCAGATAGTCAAAGCCCGTCCAGATGAACATGCCCGAAAGGAAGTCGTACTTTTTCATCACCTTCCAGGTCATTTCATGGGTTGAGCCCCAGGGTGGTCGGGTGTTGTCATATGCCGAAACATTGTTGCCTTCCCTTACAAAAGGTTTATCATAGCTTGGCGGCCAAACCCTGATGCTATCCGAAGGCATTTCATAATAACCACGCGTTTCCAAACCCGAAGTAGTTTCAGTAGCAATAAACTTTTTACCCGGGTAACGGTCATGAAACTTAGCGTAATCAAACTGGTGATAGTTATAACCAACCAAATCAATAGCACCCGATTTTATAATTTTGTTGGTGCTATCCGGACGGTCATTAGCCGTAGTGAGCGGGCGGGTTTTATCGAGGCTGTGAACAATAGCCGCCAACTCAGGCGCAATGCGTAACGCGCTGGTATCCGCCTGTTGCGGGATTTCGTTGCCGATACTCCAGATCATGATGCTTGGATGATTGCGGTCGCGTTTGATTTGGTCTTCCAGATCGCGTTTATGCCATTCTTTAAAGTACAGGTGATAATCGTAAGTAGCCTTTTTCCATTCCCAGCAATCAAAGGCTTCATCCATCACAATAAAACCCATTTTATCGCAAAGGTCCAGCAGTTCGGGTGCCGGAGGGTTGTGCGAGGTGCGGATGCCATTACAGCCCATCGCTTTGAGCATCTGCAACTGGCGCTCCAATGCACGGTTGTTAATAGCTGCGCCAAGGCTGCCAAGGTCATGGTGATTACAAACACCTAAAATCTTCATCGGCTTCCCGTTCAGGCTGAAACCTTTATCTGCATCAAAATTAAAATAGCGAATGCCAACGGTGGTTGTATATTCATCAACTACTTTTTTGCCTTCAATAAGCTGGGTAACGGCTTTATATAAGTATGGGTTCTCTACCGACCAAAGCACCGGGTTTTTTACCGTAAGGGTATTGGTTATCGTTAAAGGCTCATTTTTATTTTGCGCTGCCGATGTAGCTTCGCCCGCGGCGGCTACCTGTTTACCGGCCGCGTCATAAAGTTTGGTGCTGATGAGCACCTGCGGCGATGCCTGGTCATTATGCAGTTGTACCTGTACATTTACTTTGGCAGAGGCACCGGTGATATCGCTCGTGGTTACATAGGTGCCCCAATGATCAATGGCGGTTTTGTTGGTGGTAACCAGCCAAACATGGCGGTAAATACCCGAACCCGAATACCAGCGCGAATTTGGCTGCACCGAGTTATCAACTTTAACAGCGATAACGTTATTACCGCCGAAATTTAAGTAAGGAGTAAGTTCATACCTGAAAGAGATATACCCGTTTGGCCTGAAGCCAAGGTGATGGCCGTTAATCCAAACATCGCTTTTTTGATATACGCCATCAAAATCAATATAAACCAGCTTGCCTTTTGATGTAGCCGGAACAGTAAAAGTTTTGCGGTACCAGCCAATGCCGCCGGGCAGGGCGCCGCCTTCAGGTGTGGCCGGGTTATCTTTTGAAAATTTACCTTCAATACTCCAGTCATGCGGCAAATTGAGCACGCGCCATTTGCTGTCGTTCAGCGTTGTTTTTTCGCCGTTTTCAACAGCGCCGAGGTTAAAGCGCCAGCTTTTATCAAAATCAAGTTTCTGCCGGTTTTGGGCAAAAGGTTTTAATGCGGCCAGCGTCAGGACGGCAAGGATGCATGCAAACTTATAAGCCCCGGCGCGGTGGGTTTTCATTGATGACATAATATCGTTTGGGATTAAATGTGTTTTGGACACTAAATTATAAATAATAGGTTAAAAGAGAAGGAATGCCGTAAATAAGTATGGAGTTGCCTTTAAATCATAATTAAGTTGAGCGATAAAGGAAAAAACTCTCCCACCCCTGAATATTTATATATAGTGCTTGCGGTCGGTGTTTTCATCGCGCCACTTCTATATTTCTTACAAAAGACATGGTACGGTAATAACATCAACCACGGGCTAAATTGGGCTCTTGGGAAATAAATGTACCAATTAAGGCTTAATCCCATTGATGTATATATCTGGATTTACGCCACCCACGTAAACAGTTTTCTTGAGATCCAAACCCTTCGTGAAATGATTAATGTGTGAATCAGATAGCCTCATTGAATTTTGCGCGCTTTTAATCGAAAAACTGCCTTCATAGAAACCTGTCAACCAACTTACCTTATATATGTATGATACATCGTTATATTTCTTTTCGTTCTCATGCTGAAATACTATTCTTTCTGACTGTGCTGAAAGATCTCTAACATCAAATATCCAGTCTTTCCAAGCATCGGTATTATTAGAATTTGAAACTCCTGCAGAATCAGTTGTAAAATAATCGTCGATAATTCTTGTAACTTGAATTGATATATTTCTAATCGGGACATCGGTATCATTAGCAACCTTAATGAAAATATTGATTGGTGTAGGCAGTATAAATAGTTTGGGAATGCTCTTTCCTCCGGTTATTTCGTTTAATGTACTGCTTTGTAAATCTTGGATTTTATCATTCCTCTCGCTTAATTGATTTTGTAAATCAATTATTTTGTTAGAAGAGTCAATAACGGTTTGTTGGCTCTCAATGATTTTGTTGCTCTTTTGAATAATATCGTTACTTTTACTAAGCAAATTTTGATATTCTAAATTTCTTTTTATTTCGTTATCCAATTCCTCCTGTTTATCGTTGAGTTTTTGTCTATAGTCAAAAAAAGCCGCAGTAACGGTAACAATGCTGCCGATGATTATAAATATTAATGGAATCATTTTTTTAGACATAAGGTTTGTAAATATAAAAAATTCAACAGGCGTTCATTGTGCTTATGGTCGGCGTTTTCATTGTACCACTTATATTTCTTACAAAAGACAGTGCTATGATGATAACATCGACCACACGCTAAAAAAATCAATCTTGAAATAGGAGATTTAAACCTATGGTGGTAACACCATAGCTATTAACTTAGGCCAGCAGTTGGAGGTTAGCAGGGTTAACATAAAATTGATAATCAGTTAACTGATTGTATGGCTGGTTAGCTCTAAGCAGCCTATTGATGTGTTGAAGGATGAATAGTAGCCGATTGGATTTATGTATTATAACAACATCAAACTTAAATCATCTTATACTATTTCCTCTAACATTCCGTTTCAAGATTCAATGAAAGCAATCGCCTTTATCATGTTAATTTTTATGGTGCTCATTTCCACAATACCGGGAAAAGCGGAGCCTATATATAACATGACCAAAAATTGCTGTCATCACATGGATCATATGCCGCAGAAACAGCATGGCGGTCAAAAAGGATGTGACGGTGGTATGTGCATGACCATGCTATCGTGTAACAATTGCTGCTTTTTAAAAGTTGAACCTATCAAGGCCGGACCTGTTGCCGCTATTATTAGTAGCAATGCTCCTTTGCTTGACCTTGCAGGCAATTTATCCGATTACGCCAACACCTGCTGGAACCCTCCGAAAGCTTGATAAAAAGACATCTGCCTGTTTTCAATAGTATATCTTTTTATTAAACATTCAATTTAAAAAATCATGAAGAAGTTTCTTTTCATCACCACTGTGATGCTGTTTACCATATTTAATATTTCGTTTGCTAATACGCCTTGCTGCAATAACAAAATGAACCATTGCACCAAATGCGCAAAGTCATGCACCATGCCAACGTGTTTAGACAACTGCAGCAAATCATGCAAAGCCTCGGGCGATCGCAATAAAACCTGTGGCAAATAACAAAACGGCCCCCGGTGGAAACCGGGGGCCGTTTTGTTAACTATCTATTTTAATGCACCCTGTCGGTTTTATATATCCCAAGCGGGCCGTCTATAATATCAGCAATCTGCTTACTGAATAACTGAAAATGCTCCTGCTTAACATGCTGATCAAGCCCTTCCCGGCTGGCCCAGGTTTCATGAAAAATAAACTGGGTTTCGTCTGTTGTTGATTGGTATAGCTCGTATTGCAGGCAGGCTTCTTCCTGGCGGGATGCTGCTACCAGCTTATCCAAAAAATCTTTCATTTGGGCAGTGGTGCCGGCCTTACACTTCACTAAGGCTGTTAAGTAAATTTTCATGGCTTGGGTTGTTTTGGGTAAATAGCTTGTTTAAATGTTCCTGGTAGCGTTGCAGGTTCTCCTCAATATTAGCGTTTTTCATTACATCATAAAAGTGAATACTTTCTAAAGCCTGCATACCGGTAAAAGCGTTCATGCGGTGAAAGCCAAACAGGGGGCCTTCGTCAACACTGCGTTCATTAAAAAACTCGCCGGGTAAGGTGAAAGCGGTAACCGGTGCATTCCATGATGTGGTAAGCATGTATTTTTTGCCCTGCATTAAGCCCCCTGTGCCGTAATTAATGCCGGGGTTTTCGGCGGTGCGGCCATCGCTGCGGTAAATGCCGTTTTGATATCCGGCGGTAAAAACTTCGTCGATATATTTTTTAAAGGCATGCGGTACCTGGAACCACCAAACCGGGGTGTGGTAAATAATCACATCGGCCCATTTATAGTTTTCAGCCTCTTGCATGGGGTCGTACTCATGGTTTACATCGGTTGAACGAACTTCAAAATCAGGGTGACCGGTAAAATACTGCACGGTCGTATCCAATAATGTTTTGTTAAATCTTCCGCCGGAGTGACCGAAGATCTGCCCTCCGTTTATTACAAATATGTTTGTCATTTATTTTCTGTTTTAATTTTCATCAAAATTACAGCGGCTTAATTCATTATTAAAATAGTTTAATTTATACATTTGTATCATAATTATAATAGATAGGCTATGGTTAATTTTGAATGGTTCCGCACCTTTAAGGCGATATATGAAACAGGTTCGTTAACCGGCGCGGCCGAAGCGCTGTTTATTTCGCAGCCGGGAGTAAGCCTGCATCTAAGCTCATTGGAAAGTTATGTAGGCTACAAATTGTTCGACCGTACCTCGCGTAAAATGGTATCCACAGAGCGGGGTAAGATCTTATACAACTATATCCTGGAGGCAATTTGTAAACTGGAGGATGCCGAACGGCATTTTCATAAAAGCACCGAAAAGGACGTGCCTACCATAAGTATAGGCATGTGCTTTGAAACTTTTCAGTTTACGCTCGAATCCTACCTGCCCACATTGCCTTTTAATGTGATCATCAAATTTGGCGAATACCCCGAAATGCTTGCCGACCTGGACAATGGCATCCTCGATATGATTGTTACGCCTCATAAAGGCGATTATAAAGGTCTTGAGTATAAACCTTTTTTTAAAGAACGGATAGTGGTGCTTGCCGGGGCGCAAACGCCAACCGACGAATTTAATGAACTATTGAAAACTAAAGACCTAAACCAGATTCAAACCTGGCTTAAAGCCCAAACCTGGTACGGCTCATCGGGCGATATGGAACACCTGCGGCGCTTCTGGCATATTAACTTTGGCAAACGACCTGATTTTAAGCCTAATTTCATCGTCCCTAACATGGGCTCTATTATCCGTTGTTTGAGTAATGGTAAAGGCATAGCCGTGATCCCTGATTTCCTTTCAAGAAAGGAGCGGGACAGCGGCAATATCAAACTGCTTTGGGAAGGATATAATTTAATTGAGAACACCTTGTACTTCGGCACCCGCAAAAAATCCATTTACGCAGAGCAGGTAGGAATGATCCAGGAAATTTTTGAGCGGGAGATGGTGTAAGCCTCTAATCGCCGCCGCTCGCCTCCGGCGAGTGGCAACTATTAAGGCGGCCTCTGGCCGCCGTGGCAAAAGAAGACCATGTGATTTATCGAAACTCAAACATTTCTTTGTTAAGATTGCCGGAATACCATCTGTCATTTATAAAGTAATAAGTTTCCTTACCTAAAATGATCATAGGGAAATTACCTGCAATTTTTTGTTTGGTCTTGTTTCTTGTTGTGATAAAGTGATCGAATATGTCTTGCTTAACGCTGTAAAAGACATTTTGCTGCATGTCGAAGGCTAAAACTGTGTTAGTGTCATAGGCATAGTTTTCTTTAGGGCGAGGTTTTGAATCAACAAAATCATGTACACTGACTTTTAATTTGCAGTTGTTAATACTGTTGCCAACCAAATGTAATTTAATGCGGTATTCTTCCTGTTGTTCGCCGGATTCCCCGGTAAGATATCTTAAAACATGCATGGCCTTGTATAGATGTTGGCCCTCCACGCAGATGATCAGAGTATTTCCTAACCCAACTCCCGATCCGCCTCTTACTGCATAGTTAATCTCAATAAAGTTTTTATTCAATAACCTAATGTCAGGAGTTTCTCCCCAAAAATCATCTATTGTAATAATATCTTTGAGGCAAATCATTTTAAGCACATGGTTTGCATAGTCAGGAACGATCTTCACCGTTTGATTTTTACCATCGATGGATGTAAGATGATATATTTTGGTGTCTCTTTTGGCTGCTTTTGCCTCAGCCGTTTTTAACCAATCTTGTGCAGATGAATGATCGAAATAAAGTATAAAAACCAAGGAAATAATTAAGGCGGCGTATCTGTTCATAAGATAAGGTTTACAGGCCAATTTATGCTTTTATTTTGCTGCTTTTACTACTAATTCCAGATTAAAATAATGCTGACAATGTACTGTCAGTACAATGATCATAGTAGCGTGTATTTTCAAAAAACTCCAAAAAAACGAAAAAAAACAAACAAAAAATCCGGGCATTTTGCCCGGATCTGAAACGCTGAATTTATATTCCTAAAAGGCTTGTTTGCTGATAATCAAATATTTAATAGTGTTTCGGGTAGGGTGTTAAATTTCTGATTATCAATGTGTTTCATTTTTAACGCGTTCCGGCGTTTCGCTCTCAAAAAATGGAACATTTGTTATTTGCAAAAAAAGAAACGCCGGCAATTTTTAATTTTTTTATGGAGAATCAAAAAATTGGGACACCTTGTTTGTTACATTGGATATTGTCCAATAAAGCCTGTAGAATCACCGGGTGCTTATACCGTTGGCGTGGCCGTAAAAATACTCGCATAATACTTGCGATAGGCAAACAGCAAAAATACCTCTAAAACTATAACCGCCAGTCCAATTGGCAAACCGGCCGGTGCCAAAATGGCATGGAACAGGAATATATTTAGCGAAATAGGTAGCAGCAATAACACAAACAGTGCCGTATACCGGTTGATAATTAAAAACAGGCCGCTGGTTATTTCAATTACTTTCATGTATTGAAAAAAATAACCTGAACCAAATAACCCGCCGCTAAAAGCCTGTGCCTTATCGCTCATGGGCGGTTGGGCCATATGCAGAAACTGGAAAAAGAAGTTTAACCCAAACACCACGAAGACCAGGCCCAGCAAAACGCGGGCAATTAATACTGCAATTTTCATAATTAATAGGTTTAATATAAGGTTAAACACTAAGTTTAGTAATTTAATTGACATATTCAAATCAGCCTCATAGCTAACTATTTAAACAGGCATTACTTTTGATAAAACAGGACATATGAACATTCAAAAAATAACTTTCGGCAACGGTTGCTTTTGGTGCACCGAAGCCGTTTTCCAATCTCTTAAAGGTGTAACATCAGTAACCTCGGGTTATATGGGCGGCAAAGTTTTAAACCCAACCTATGAGCAGGTTTGTACAGGCGCTACCGGTCATGCCGAAGTGATTCACCTGGAGTATGACGCCGACGTGATCTCGTTTGATGAATTGCTATTGGTTTTCTTTAAAACCCATAACCCAACAACACTTAACCGCCAGGGTAACGACGTGGGCACACAATACCGCTCGGCTATATTTTATTATACAGATGAACAAAAGCAGGCTTCGGAAGCGATGATCAAAACGCTTACCGATGAGCAGGTTTTTGACGATCCTATCGTAACCGAAATCACCCCGGCAAGTACATTTTACAGCGCCGAAGATTACCACCAGAATTATTTCAACGATAATCCTAATAAGTCGTACTGCGCGTTTGTTATCCAGCCAAAACTCAATAAATTTGCCAAGGAGTTTAAGGATAAAATAAAGCCGGAGCTGTTATAAGATGCCTATCATACGGAGTGTTTAAATCGAGCGGCTCTGAAGATGAAGTAATATTAAGCAAAAGGGCCTGTCACCCTGAGCCCGTCGAAGGGTCGTGCGCAGAGGCCTTGCTCACCATGATTCGAGGGCTTCAGCATGACACCCGTTTAGTTAAACGGTAGTTCGTTAAAGCATGCCGGCGTACTTTTTTCGCATTAGTCTTCGACAAGGTCTCGACCGTCACTCTTTTAATCAACCCATATGAAAAAAAGCTATAGCTATCTACTATCAGGCCTGTTGTTATTCAGCGCCTGCTCATCTGTTAAAAAAACTGCCAATCCTAATACCAGCATTACCAACGATGGTAAGATCTGGGCTTCATTATGGCAGCAGCGGGCAGCGGAGTACAAAGCATTATGCTTTCAGGCCTATAACGTAGCTAAACTCAGGGTTGATGAAGGGATTAAGAACCCCGGTGATAAGCCACTGGCCATTGTTACCGATATTGACGAAACGGTGCTGGATAATAGCCCCTATGATGCCCATCGCGCCTTACAGAACTTAGATTACAGCGATGCCACCTGGAAACAATGGACAGACAAAGCCCTTGCTGATACCGTGCCGGGCGCACCTGCTTTTTTAAGTACGCCGCATCAAAAGGGATCACGATATTTTACATTACCAACCGTAATGAAAATGAGCGGGCAAGTACGCTTAAAAATCTGCAATTGTATGGATTGCCTAATGCCGATGATGAACACCTGCAGTTGAAAACTACTTCATCGAGCAAGGAAGCGCGCCGTCTTAACGTTTTAAAAACACATAACATCCTGCTGCTTTGCGGCGATAACCTGCCCGATTTTGACCTGCTGTATGATAGTCACCCGCCCGAAGAAAGCAGGACGGCTACCACACAAAAGCTGCAAGCGGAATTTGGCAAAAGGTATATTGTTATTCCCAATCCTTCATATGGTGATTTTGAGGGGGCACTTTTCCGGTTTAATTATAAGCTTAGCCCTGCCCAAAAAGATTCGGTGATCAGGGCGAAGATCAAAGCCGATCAGTAAAACTACTGATCTTTAACTGTTGACGAGGGATAGCCGCCCGGGCAGGTATATAACTTAATTGCCTGTATTTACGTATATTTACACGCTGATCCCCCTATAGGTGTAATTATTTTATATAGCTAAAGCATTTTACTTAGTTTAATAAAATAATTGAATGTTTGGGTGATGTCATAATCTTGCGGTAAAATGTGCATGAAGCGCAAATAAATTGCAAATTTGCATACTGCATTATTATTATTCAGTTAACCCCTGTTTAACTATGAGTGATAGAACTATTCTGGTTTGGTTTAGAAATGACTTGCGCATAAATGATAACGAAATTTTGTTAGAAGCTGTACGCAAGGCTGATAAAATACTGCCGGTTTATTGTTTCGATCCTTATTATTTTCAACATACCGAAACGGGGGCTTCAAAAACAGGGAATTTCAGGGCGAGGTTCCTTTTAGAGGCCGTTGCCGATCTCCGCAAAAATTTACAGGGTTTTGGTGCCGAATTGATCATCCGCATTGGTAACCCTGCCGATGTGATCCCGCAGCTTGCACAGGAATACCAGGTAAATGAAGTTTATCATCACCGTGAGGTAGCCTACGAGGAAACCAATATCTCCGAGCAGGTTGAAACTGCGCTATGGAAAATGAGGCTTAACCTCAAGCATTTCATCGGTCATACCATGTATCATAAGGAAGATCTTCCTTTCCCGATTAAGGATATCCCGGATAGTTTCGCGGTTTTTAAAAAGAAGGTGGAACGTGACAGTAATGTTCGTCCGTGCGTACCAAAACCCGATCATATCAGCGTTCCGGAAATTACCGATGCCGGCGAATTACCAACCTTGCAACAATTAGGTTTAAACGAGCCTGTTGACGATATGCGTGCTACTGAATATTTTCAGGGGGCGAAACAGCGGCTTTGGTGCAAATGCATAAGTGTTTTGCCAATGCAGACCAGCTGCTGAAACAAAAAAATGGGCGTAACGGCTCTGATTGCTCTTCAAAACTTTCTCCCTGGATCTCGATAGGGTGTATTTCGCCGAGGCAGGTTTACTGGGAAATTCAGAAATATGGCAGTAATGGTAACCTGTTAAAGCTTGAATTGCTTTGGCGCGATTACTTCAGGTTCATGTTTAAAAAACACGGCCAAAAATTTATCAAAGCTAAAGACGAAGCTCAGGGCACCGACCTTGCGCCGGACGCCGAGCTGTCGCTCCAAAAATGGAAAAACGGCGAAACAGGAGTGCCCCTTATTGATGCAGCAATGCATGAACTTAATGCTACAGGCTATATCAGTAATCAAAACCGGCAGGTAGTAGCGGGCTATTTAGTAAACACCCTCAAAGCCGACTGGGTACAGGGTGCTGCTTATTTTGAAGAAAAGCTTATTGATTACTCACCGGCCAGCAATTGGGGCAACTGGGCCTTTATTGCCGGTGTTAACGATGCTAAGGAAAGCAAATACGCTATAGTTACCAAGCTGCCCAAAGAGCTTGAAGCCAAAACCGATTTTGTGAATACCTGGCAGCCATCATCCATTGATGAAGCCGGGGATTTGGTTAGCGCTTAAAAATATTATCTGCACCGAAATATTTTATATCTGTTTCAAAACAACACGCCATAATTTGAGTTTTCACCCCAATGGGTAAAATAAGCCTAATAATGGCTAAATTTCTTTACAATTAATTATGAAGTATATAGCGGTATATCATTACTTTTGTACCGTTTTAAAGATCAGTTTCACATGGATCGTCTCAATTATATAAATAGCGGAAACGCTGCCTACATATCTTCCCTATACGAACAGTACAAACAGGAACCGGAATCGGTTGATTTTGGATGGCAAAAATTCTTTGAAGGATTTGATTTTGGTAAAGATACCGATGCTGCCGGAGCAATTGCACCTGCCGTAGTTGGTGAAGCTACTCCTGAACATTTTTTAAAGGAAATCAACGTATTAAACATGATAGATGGTTACCGCTCGCGCGGGCATTTGTTTGCAAAAACAAACCCCGTTCGCGAACGCCGCCATTATTACCCAGGCAAGGAGCTTGAAACTTTTGGCTTGAGCGAAGCCGACCTTGATACCGTTTTTAATGCCGGTGTTGAAGTTGGTTTAGGTGCCGCCAAATTGCGCGATATCCGACAGTTGCTTGAGGATACTTACTGCCGTTCAATAGGTACGGAATATAAATACATCCGTAATCCCATTAAAATAAAATGGTTTGAAGAGCGGATGGAAAGCCGTCGTAATACACCTTCTTTTACCCTTGATGAAAAGAAGGAAATGCTTAACAAGCTGAACGAAGCAGTAACTTTCGAAAACTTTTTGGGCACCAAATTCCTTGGTCAAAAACGTTTTTCACTGGAAGGTGCCGAAGCGCTGATCCCTTCAATGGATTCGGTAATTAAAAAAGGCGCCGATCTGGGTATCGAGGAGTTTATCATCGGTATGGCGCACCGCGGGCGTTTGAACGTGTTGACCAACATCATGGAGAAAACCTATAAAGAGGTATTCTCTGAGTTTGAAGGTAAAAACTACGATTCTGAATCGCCTTTTGGTGGTGACGTGAAATACCACTTAGGTTTTTCAACCGACGTGCTTACCAAAAGCGGTAAAAAAGTTCACCTGAGCCTTTGCCCTAACCCATCGCACCTGGAAGCTGTTGACCCGGTTGTAGAAGGGATTACCCGTTCAAAAATCGACTTTAAATATGGCGGCGATCATTCAAAGATCGCTCCAATCCTGATTCATGGCGATGCTTCAATTGCCGGACAGGGTATAGTATATGAAGTTTTACAAATGGAAAAACTGGATGGTTACCGCACAGGCGGCACCATTCACCTGGTTATCAACAACCAGATAGGGTTTACCACCAACTATAAAGACGCCCGTTCAAGTACTTATTGTACCGATGTTGCCAAAACTGTGCTTTCGCCGGTTTTTCACGTAAACGGTGATGATGTTGAAGCTTTGGCTTATGTAGTAAACCTGGCTATGGAATACAGGCAGGTATTTAATGAGGACGTATTTATCGATATCCTTTGCTACCGCCGTTATGGCCATAACGAAGCTGATGAGCCTAAATTCACCCAGCCGCTGTTATACAAGGCTATCGACGCGCACCCTAACCCTTTAAAGATTTACAATCAAAAACTGATAGATGAAGGCAGTATAGATGCTGAATTCCTGAAATCTATCGAAAAAACCTTCAAAGATGAGTTACAGCAAAAGCTAGATGAAGTAAAATCAGAAGAAAGGTTTACTGATACTATTGCCATGTTTGAAGGTGCTTGGAGCGGATTGCACCTGGCAAGCCATAAAGAACTGGTAAAAGCTATTGATACTTCTGTAGCCGAAGAAACCATATTAGAGATTGGTAATAAGATCACTGTGTTACCACCAAATAAAGAGTTCTTCAAGAAAATTGAGAAACTGTTTGAAGACCGCAGTGCCATGGTGAACAAAACCAAAGTGTTTGACTGGGCCATGGGCGAACTGCTTGCTTACGGAACTTTGTTAAAAGAAGGTTACCCTATCAGGTTAAGTGGTGAAGACGTAAAACGTGGTACTTTCTCGCATCGCCATGCGGTATTGACGCTGGTTGATTCGGAAGACGAATTTACACCGCTTGCATCCATTAACCCCGAAGCTAAATTAAGCATCTATAACTCTTTATTATCTGAGTATGGCGTTTTAGGTTTTGAATACGGCTATGCACTTGCAAACCCAACTGCTTTAACCATTTGGGAGGCCCAGTTTGGTGATTTCTTTAACGGTGCCCAGATCATTGTTGACCAGTACATTGCCAGTGCCGAAACTAAATGGCAGCGTGGTAATGGTTTGGTTATGTTGTTGCCTCACGGTTATGAAGGCCAGGGCCCTGAGCACTCATCTGCACGGGTTGAACGCTTTTTAGAGCTTTGTGCCGATGATAACATTCAAATTGCCAACTGCACAACCCCTGCCAACTTCTTCCATATTTTACGCAGGCAAATGCACCGTGATTTCCGTAAGCCTTTGATCATTTTTACACCAAAAAGCTTATTGCGCAGTCCTAAATGTGTATCGCCAATTGAAGATTTTACCAACGGTAAATTCCACGAGTTGATAGATGATACTTATGTTGATCCTAAAAAGGTAAAACGCGTGTTGTTGTGTACCGGTAAGGTTTATTACGATCTGCTTGACAAACAACAGGCCGATAACCGTAAGGATGTGGCTATTGTACGTGTAGAGCAGCTTTACCCCACTCCGGTTACCCAAATTTTGAAGATCAAAGCTAAATACGAAAAGGCCGAATTTATCTGGGTACAGGAAGAGCCTGAAAACATGGGCGCATGGCCATACATTTGCCGTAAATTCCATAATGATAAGGTGATTAACCTGAGCGTTATTTCAAGGATTGAAGGCAGCAGTACCGCAACAGGCTTTGCTAAACAGCATGCCGCCCAGCAGTTATACATAGTTTCAAAAGCTTTTGAGGCCCCAGCCGGTAAAGTGGTTAAAGAAGCTGTTAAAAAAACAACAAAGAAAATGGCTGATGCCGGGGCTGATTGATCAATAAGTTAAGCATCCTGACATCATCCAGAAAAAAATATAAAATCTACAATACTACAATATGAGCTTAGCGATTAAGGTGCCTACCGTAGGCGAATCAATTACAGAAGTGACCCTTTCGAGCTGGAAAAAGAAAGACGGCGACCACGTTGAAATGGACGAGGTTATTGCCGAACTTGAGTCAGACAAGGCTACTTTTGAGCTTACTGCCGAAAAAGCCGGTACTTTAAAAATCGTTGCCAATGAAGGCGATGTACTACCAATTGGCGCTGTTGTTGCCAATATTGAAGACGGAGGCGCTGAAGTTGCTGCTCCTGCAGCACAGCCACAGCCAGAAGTTGTTGCAAACGCTCCTGCTCCGGCCCCTGTTGCTGCCGCTCCGGCTGCCGCATCAGCATCTGTCGAAATTAAAGTACCACCGGTAGGTGAATCTATCACGGAGGTTACATTATCTCGGTGGATTAAGAAAGACGGCGACGCTGTTGCTATGGATGAAGCTATTGCCGAGCTGGAATCAGATAAAGCTACGTTTGAACTTACTGCCGAAAAAGCAGGTACGTTAAAAACAATCGCTAAAGAAGGCGATGTATTAGCGATTGGTACCGTAGTTTGTATTATTGAAGGTGCAGGTGCTTCACAGCCTACAGTAACCCCGGCTGTAGTTAGCGCTACCGATGAATCGCCACGTGGTGGTGCAGCTGCCGAAAGTGCTAAAACTTATGCCTCAGGTACGCCATCACCGGCTGCCGCCAAAATATTAGCCGAAAAAGGTGTTGATCCAAAATCAGTATCAGGTTCAGGTGTTGATGGCCGGATCACTAAAGGTGATGCCCTTGGCGCGCAAGCTCCGGCAGCTAAACCTGCCGCTCCTGCTCCAGCTGCCCAAACTGCTGCTCCTGTTGTAGCAAGCGGTGCCAGGGACGAGAAACGCGAGAAAATGACTTCGTTGCGTAAAACCGTTGCTAAGCGTTTAGTATCGGTTAAAAATGAAACGGCAATGCTTACCACCTTTAACGAGGTTGATATGCAGCCGATCATGGAATTACGCGGTAAATACAAAGATAAATTCAAAGAGAAACATGGCGTTGGCTTAGGCTTCATGTCGTTCTTTACCAAAGCGGTTACCGAGGCTTTGAAAGACTGGCCGGCTGTTGGTGCACGTATTGAGGGCGAAGAGATCGTATACAGCAATTTTGCTGATATCTCTATCGCTGTTTCTGCCCCTAAAGGTTTGGTTGTTCCGGTTATCCGCAATGCTGATAGCATGAGCCTTGCCGAAATTGAGAAAGCCATTGTGGTACTTGCCGGTAAAGCCCGCGAAAACAAACTGACCATCCCTGAAATGACCGGCGGCACATTTACCATTACCAATGGTGGTGTATTTGGTTCGATGTTATCGACGCCGATCATTAATGCACCGCAATCGGCCATTTTAGGTATGCATAATATCATTGAGCGCCCGGTAGCAGTAAACGGACAGGTTGTGATCCGCCCGATGATGTACCTTGCCCTGTCATATGATCACCGCATCATTGACGGTCGTGAATCGGTAAGCTTCCTGGTAAGGGTTAAACAATTGCTTGAAGATCCTGCAAGGTTGTTGTTAGGTGTATAACCCTGCAAAAACTTTATAAAAGAGATCCCGGTAGGTTTTCCCTCCGGGATTTTTTTGTGTAATAGGTTTCGCAAGGTTTTGAAATTTGTCAGGTGATTAGAAGTAGCGACGAGACCAAGTACAACTAATCTCTGACCTCCAACCTCTAATCACTAAAGCCGCTTCACCACCCTTTTAAGCACTAACAAATTTTGACCATTAAGGCTATAGCCACTAATGTTGTTTTGATAAAGGTTTACCAGTTTATCGTAGTATAATACTACAATGGGCGATTGCTCCATCATCAGATTATCCATCTGGCGGTAGAGGGCGAAACGTTTTTCATCATCTTTTACCTGGTAGGTTTGCTCAAAAAGTTCATCGAACCTTTTATTGTTGAACCCGGTATAATTGGGGCCGAAGGGAATTTTATTTTTGGAGTAAAAAACTGAAAGGTAGTTTTCGGCATCTGGATAATCGGCTATCCAGGAGCCGTAAAAAAGTTGATGCCGTTTTTTGAGATTAGTTCGCGCAGGCTGGCACCCTGGGTTATCTCTACATTTGTTTTTATACCAATGCGTTCCAATTGGCCTTGTACATACTCAATTAAACTGCGGTAACCAATAGTGGTAGCCAGGGTAATTTCGGGCATGTTTTTACCATTGGGATAACCGGCATCGCGGAGCAGGCAGCGAGCTTTTTCCGGGTCGTATAGATAACCTTTTACCCCGGTGCCGTTAAAGCCTGGCATGCCTTCGGGCACAAAACCTCCGTAGCCCGGTGTACCCATACTGTTGCGGAGGTATTTGATCATCTTTTCGCGGTCGATGGCGTAGTTGATGGCCTGCCTGATCTTAAGTATTTTTAAGGGCGATTTTTTTACAATGGGCAAAGTGGTATCAACCAGCATGCCCAGGTAAATGGTATTCAGGTAAGGAGCGGTATTGAGTATAAATTTACCCTTATATTTTTGCGTTACCTTGCCTGCTTTGGTGAGGATATCATCGCGATAGCTGCCATCGATATCATTTAAAAAATCGATGTTCTTTTTTACAAACTCCAGGAATGAGGTTTGCTTATCAGCAATAAAGGTGGAGCGGATGGCATCCAAATAGGGGAGGTGCTTACCTTTTTCATCTTTTTCCCAATAATGCTCATTCTTTAAAAATACCAGTACTTCACCCTCTTTCCAGTATTTAAACCTGAAAGGGCCGGTGCCTACCGGATGGCTCCTGAAGTCCTTGCCATAAAACTCAACCACTTCTTTTGGGACTACAGAACAATATTGTGCCGTGAGTAAGCTTAGAAAGGGAGCGAAAGGCTGTTTAAGCCTTATTTGGAAAGTACTGTCATTAGGTGCCATGAAGGCGCTTTTATCCTTTACCTTATCACTGAAGATCCATGAGCCGGATGAAGCGACTTTGGGATCGATCAAACGACCGAAGCTATAAGCAAAATCTGAGGCCACTGCCCTTCGACCTGTACCATTTGCAAAATGAGGGTCGTCATGAAAATATACATCATTACGCAGATGGAAGGTATATAATAAACCATCAGCTGATGTTTCCCAGCTTTTGGCTATACAGGGAATGGTTTTTAAACTATCGTTGATCTGTACCAGGCCGTTATAAAGCTGGTTATCCATCCAAATGGTATAATGATTGCGGCAAAAGGCAGGATCAAGTGAGGTAAGGCCTTCTTCCAGATTGATATTAAAAACGGTTTTGTGCTGATCGGGAGAAGTATCAGTATGGCAGGAACAAAGCTGAATGGAGAATAGTACAAAAAGGTAAGTGATCAGCTTATTCATTTAAGCTAATATATCAAATATCATGATATCAGAGTGGGGGTTAGTTGATTATTGCGCAGGGATGATTGATTGCCGAAAGTAAAAGTTGTGCGACTGTTCGAGATTAAAGGTTAAACAGTCGCATACTCAATTTACGCATCAATACCGGTCAATCCCTTATAAAAATGTTTGGCATAACCTGCTATCAGCACATCGTGATCATTCCCGTTAATAATACGGCGGGCGTTGATCCAGTCGGCATGGGTGGCGTCAAAATATTTGCCTAAGCCAACGCCGGTAAACATGCCTTTTGTCATACCTTCAATCATAATATTGGCAGCTATATCAGGTTGAAGCGCCAATTCGGGATGGTTAAGCAGGTCGAGATGTAAATGCTTGCTCATGGCGTCATAGTTCTCGTACCATGTTAATTGTACAAAACCGCGGCCATAATAAAGCTGATCGGGCGTTGTATAAGGGATACGGTGACCTGGCCCCCGCCCATTTTAAATTTTTCGCCATAGGGATGACCTTTGCCTTTGCCAAATTCAGTTATCGGCTGCATAGTACCTGCGCATTCATGGTAAACGGTGCCTAACATGTAGGCTACTTTACGCTGATCGGTAACGCCGGCATCTGCTGCGGCCTTTAAAATGGCTTCGATACCATCAACCTGGCTTTGTGAAATGTGACCTTTAAAAACTGTGTCACGAATGGTGTCATAAAATTCTTTTGTACCTGGCATGGTAATAAAATTTAGGTATTAGTAATATAAGTTAATTGCTGTAAACGAGCGTTTTAGATTAAATAGGTGCGGAAGAATAGTAAAGATAGATATTCGATTTTGGAATATCAAAGAGCTAAGCTGCTCGTAATGAAAAATAAAAAGCCCTTTAGTATATAAAAGGCTTTTTATTTTTTCAAGAAAGAAGAAGAGTTACCAGCTTGACCGGAATATGTGTGTGCCGGATAAGTTAGTTACAGTTATGTATATATAGGATCCCAGTTCAATTCCACCAGGTAGCTGTAGCCCTGTGGTAGTGCGAAGCTTTTGAAAGTAGTGCCATCATTTGTTGATAAATTGAAGGTTTGGCTACCATAAGCTACATTAACACCGAAGGTTTTTACTACAAAACAGGTTTCATTGCCCACCAGATCCCACTGGTAGCCCTGGTTAACTGACCGATAGAGCTTTTGATCAGCAAGCCCGGGGTTTGATACCGGGCTGAATGCACAATAAAGACTGTAGTTGGTTGTTTTAAGAAAATCTCTGCAGCCTTCATTAAAATGATAAATTCCCGTAACAGAGCTGTATGATTGATTCCACGTGGTGCCTTTATCTATTGATGAATAAAGCTTAGTGGCATTGTGCGATGCAGTGTTTTTAGCGGTATCAATGGCAAAAATGTATTTGCTGTTTGGGAAACTGGTGAAGTAATCTAATTGAGCAGGCTGCGAATTGCCTGCCGTTGTCCAGGTTGTTCCTGCATCTAATGATGTATAGGTAGTTGAGCCGGAAACTAACATAAGTCTTTCACTGGTGCTCACAATACCGGTGAATCCTTTGTCCGGATTGTTTTTATCTGGTGTAAGCTTTGTCCAGTTTACACCGTCGGTTGATTTAGCTACGCCAAGGTTACTGGTTACATAAAATGCTTTTCCATCCTGGCTTAGCAGATGAATAATCACTTTGCTGTTTTTATTGAATGGCAGATTGTTATAAACATTGGTGAATGTTTTGTCGTCGGCACTAAAGAAAAGACTGCTCGTAACTGCTGCGCCGGTTACCAATAAGCCATTTCTTAAAGAGGCCATTTGATTGATGTTTTCCAGACCCGATGAATAAAAAATTTCCTGCCATTTAATATTAGGGTATGGCGGGTTAACCGTAAATGGGGCACTATCAGTCGACGTTTTGCCATTAACGGTGACTGTAACCCTGCCCGAAGTAACGCCTTGAGGTGCAATTACCTTAAGTGCTGTTCCTGCTGCAGTAAGTACATTTGCCTGTATCCCATTAAACTTTACAATGTTTGCGGCTGGTGTGCCTCCAAAATAATAACCTTGAATAACGATAGTGTCGCCGGCCCTGCCCTGGTAAGGTGAAAGAAATTGCACCTGCGGAAGGTTAAGGTAAGTAAATACCGGACCTGTAACAGTTGCAGACGAGACCAACGGTTACCGTTACGTTGCCTGTTGAGCCATCCAACGCAGCTTTAACCTTAATTTTGGTTGGGGTTGCCGAAATTATAACAGCTCCTGCATTGTTAAAGCGAACTCTGTTACCGTCAATTGAGCTGTTGAAATTGGTGCCGTTAATGGTAACGGTATCTCCGGCCCTGCCGCTGGTTGGGCTGATTGAAGTTATAGTTGCCGGCGATGAAATTGTAAACATGGGGCCGGTTATTACGTCATTGTCTTTTACTTTTAAGGTTACCACACCAGTTGTGGCACTGGCCGGTACTGTTACTTTAATGGTGGTGCTTATAGCCGATACCACTTTGGCATCGGTACCATTAAATTTCACAATATTTTCGGTTAAGGTGGCGCTGTAATTAGTGCCGGTAATGGATACAGTATCCGCAATAAACCCGCTTAGCGGACTTATATTTTCAATAGTTGGCTTGCTTACAATAGGTGTTGGATCGGTGATTTGTGATTTTGGTTTTGTATTGGTTGTGAAGTCGTTTATTGTGTATGAACCCGTAGCTGTAAATGATTTACCTGCAGCATCGGTAAAAGTAATATTGAATTTTATTGTAGCTGTGTTACCACTCAAAGAAACAGTAATGCTCCCCGAAACAGCATAATAAGTATTGCCCCCGCTGATATATTGCACATAGCTTTGTACTACGGAGTTAGTAACGGCATCCACTTTTAAACGAGGGTTACCGGGATTTGATGAGGTTCCCGTTTTTTTGTTAATAACAGCAGTGCCGGGTTTAAAATCATTCACAAAAAAGGTGATCTTGCTTCCATTGGTGTTTAATGTAGCCGTAGTAAGCAAGGCCTTAATATCGTCGCCGCTTGTTGTGTAATAGGTTGATGAAAAATCAGTCGCTTCAATTGCATAATCGGCACCATCAATTTTTGCAGTAAAAGCAGCCGTAGGTTTTGTTTCTATATCATCTTTGGGCTTTTTGTATTTGGAACAGGATACGCCTAATACAATAAGTAAAAGCCAAAAGCATGAAGCCTTGAAACAGGTTTGTAGAGATAAATTCATATTTGTGATATTTCGATAATTAATAAGGTTAGGTTGGCAAGCTTTGGGAAGATTGCCGTAACTATTAAATACAAATAGTTAATTGTTATTCTGATACGTAAAAACGTGGGTACATGTTACATAAGCAAAGCGTATAAGGGTGCATTATACGCTTTGCTCTTATATCTGTAAGTTTATTTTATGAAAACTTAACTAAAATATAATATAGCAAGGGATAAGCCTGCTTAAACATTGATCAATTAAAACCGCTCTTTCAAAAACTTGCCCGTATAGCTGTCTTTTTGTTTTAGAAGGTCCTCAGGAACGCCCTCAAATACAACTTTACCGCCCCGGTCTCCACCTTCCGGGCCAATATCGATAACCCAGTCCGCACATTTGATCACATCCATGTTGTGTTCAATAACAATAATGGTGTTGCCATGATCAAGGAGGGCATCAAATGATTTCAGCAGTTTTTTAATATCGGCAAAATGTAGGCCGGTAGTGGGTTCGTCAAAAATGAAAAGAGTTTTACTAGTATTGTTCCCCTTTACCAGGAATGATGCCAGTTTGATGCGCTGTGCTTCGCCTCCAGATAACGTATTTGACGATTGACCTAAATGCACATACCCTAAACCAACATCAACCAAAGGTTTTATTTTGGCGATGATCTTTGGCTCTTTGGCAAAAAACTCAACGGCTTCATCGATAGTCATGTTCAGGATCTCCGATACATTTTTTTCTTTGTACTGGATATCTAAAATATGCTGCTTGAAACGATGGCCCCCGCAGGTTTCGCAGGTAAGAAAGATATCTGCCATAAATTGCATCTCTATCTTAACTTCACCTTCGCCCTGGCAAACATCGCAACGGCCGCCTTCAACATTAAAAGAAAATGCAGAGGGTTTTAGCCCGGCGGCTTTTGCTGCCGGCTGAGCGGCGTACAGGTTGCGGATCTCGTCCCAGGCTTTAACATAAGTAACCGGGTTTGAGCGCGATGAACGGCCTATTGGGTTTTGGTCAACCAGTTCAACCTGTTCAATTTTGCCATAATCACCATCAATAGCATCGTATGAGCCCGTTTGTTCGCCCGAATAATTGCCCAATGCCTTTTGAACGGCCGGGGCAAGGATGCGTTTTACCAAACTGGTTTTACCTGAGCCGGATACGCCCGTAACAACAGTAAGCACGCCTAACGGAAATTTTGCGGTGACATGTTTCAGGTTGTTTTCGCGCGCGCCTTTTATTTCGATAAAATCGTGCCATTTGCGGCGGCTTGCGGGGATAGCTATTTCTTCCCTGCCGCTCAGGTATTTGCCGGTGAGGCTTTTATCGTCTTTTATAATTTCGTTATAAGTACCGGTAAAAATCAGCTCGCCGCCATGGGTGCCAGCCTCCGGGCCAATATCAATAATGTGATCGGCAGCTTTCATGATCTCTTCCTCATGCTCAACAACCAATACGGTGTTGCCCACATCGCGGAGGGATTTTAGTACGCTAATCAGCCTTTGGGTATCACGCGGATGCAAACCAATGCTCGGCTCATCTAACACGTAAACCGAACCTACAAGACTGCTGCCTAAAGAGGTAGCCAGGTTAATACGTTGTGACTCACCGCCGGATAGGGTGTTTGATAAACGGTTAAGTGTTAAGTAGCTTAACCCTACATCATTCAAAAAGCCAAGGCGGTTGGTGATCTCCATTAGTAAGCGTTTGCCGATTTTAGCGTCGGTCTCGCTCAGTTCAAGCGATTTGAAAAACTCGAACGCTTTATCCAACGGCATTAACACCACATCAGTGATTGATTTTTCGCTGATTTTTACGTAAGAAGCGTCTATCCGTAAACGGCTGCCCTTACACTCCGGGCAAGTAGTTTTACCCCTGTATCGCGATAGCAAAACACGGTACTGGATCTTATACGTTTGTTCTTCCATTTCTTTGAAAAACTCGTCAAGGCCACGGAAAAACTTATTGCCGGTCCAGAGCAGGCGCTGCTCTTTTTCGGTTAGTTGATTGTATTGGCGGTGGATAGGGAAGTCGAACTTTAAGGCATGTCTTACCAGTGCATCGTTCCATTCGCGCATTTTTTCGCCGCGCCAGGGGGCAATGGCCCCCTCATAAATGGATTTGCTTTTATCCGGGATAACCAGGTCTTCATCAATACCGATCACCTTGCCGTAACCTTCGCATTTTTTACATGCGCCATACGGATTATTAAAGCTGAAGAAGTTTGGCGTAGGCTCTTCAAACTTCAATCCGTCTAACTCAAAACGGTCGCAAAAAAAGCGCTCATGCTCGGTATCGTTGTCAGGTTGCTGGAAGCGAACAAAACAATCGCCTTTGCCTTCAAAAAAGGCAGTCTGTATGGAGTCGCCTAAGCGGCTAATAGTTTCGTCTTCCTCATTCTTGGTAACGCGGTCAACAACTATGCGTACTACAATTTGCTGATCAATTTCGGTAGTTTCTGCAGCGGCTTTTTTGTCTTTGTTTTTTTGATCTCGACTGTTGGTTCAGCCGCCATCAAAGGAACGTTCTCTACTGTTTCATCCTCTAATAAAGATTCGATACGCGAAAGTTTGCCATTGTATTCAACACGAACAAAACCTTTTTGCATCAATACTGCAAGTTCCTCTTTAAGGCTCCGGTTATTGTGCGGGTGCAATGGAGCAAGAATGGTTACCTGGGTTTCGTTAGGCAATGAAAGCACAAAGTTAACCACATCGGTCACCGAGTCTTTTTTTACGATATTGCCTGATATGGGCGATATCGTTTTACCGATACGTGAAAAAAGCAGTTTTAAATAATCGTAGATCTCGGTTGATGTACCAACGGTTGAACGTGGGTTTGAGGTAATTACCTTTTGCTCAATAGCTATAGCCGGTGCAATGCCTTTAATATAATCAACATCGGGCTTGTTCATACGGCCCAAAAACTGGCGAGCGTATGATGAAAGGCTTTCCACATAGCGGCGCTGACCTTCGGCGTACAAAGTATCGAAAGCGAGCGATGATTTGCCCGAACCCGACATGCCGGTAACTACCACCAGTTTATTTTTGGGAATAGCCACATCAAGGTTTTTAAGGTTGTGCACCCTTGCGCCTTTTATAATAATATGCTTTTGCGGATCTTTTTCTGCTTCTTTACTCATGCTGTTTTTTGGTCGATAGTCCATGGCCTATAGACCATAGCTAAATCAGTGCCATGGTCTATGGGCTATCGGCTATGGACTTTATTTTGCGAATGCAAAAATCCTAAAAAATTTAGCAGAATCCAAATGAGTTTTGATTGTTTATTGGATTAAACTACGTGAAATATTGGAGTTTACAGTTTGCTGACTTTTTAAAACTTAATGTTGTTTTAACAACTACTTTTTAAAAAATTTATTTTGGCGAATGATTAAACCTTCGGTATTAAAAATAAGTCTAACGGAAGTGTGCCAAATAAATGATGGTTTTATAGGTAATTATACCGATTAATAGTAAAGTAGGGCGCGAAAAAAAAATTTTATTTGTTATTTTACCAATAATTTATTTTATTTGAGCAAACAAATCTTTAACCCCTAAGGAGCACGCTATAGAATATACTTTACTTTAAAAGGTTTTAACTAAGAATTAAGTTTTAAGTAGTACTTTCTATGGATTTTCAATTGAAGAGTGATCAGGATCTAATCCATCTATATGTAGCCGGCGACGAAGCCGGTTTAGTAGAATTGATAAGGCGTTACCAATCAAAAATATATACTTCTATTTACTTGCTGGTAAAAGACGAATACCTTGCCGAAGATATTTTTCAGGATGCATTTATAAAGGTGATTAACACCCTTAAAGCCGGTAAATATAACGAAGAGGGTAAATTTTTGCCGTGGGTAACACGTATTGCACATAACCTGGTGATTGACCATTTTCGCCGTGAAAAACGTGCGCCTATGATCAGCAATGGCGATGATTTCGACATTTTTGAAGTGCTTGGTAATTATGACGAAAGTACCGAGGACAAGATGGTTAGGGATCAAACCCATAAAGATCTTAAAGCACTGATCCAACTGCTTCCATCCGAACAAAAGGAGGTGCTCATTATGCGCCACTTTGGGGATATGAGTTTTAAAGAGATTGCCGATATTACCGATGTTAGCATCAATACCGCCCTTGGCCGTATGCGCTATGCCCTTAATAACCTCCGCAAAATGATGCAGAGCAAAGAGCTCAGCCTGAAAAATTAGTTTTTCGGTATAAGAGATTAGATATAAAGGTTAGGATATTATTGTTTAGGTTAAACCGGATAATAATATTCTAACCTTATTTTTTGTCTAAAATTCTGTTATTGTTTCATTAGTTGCTGATATAAAGTTATTTACTGTTGCAATAACGTAATTCATAGCTTCCGGTAGCTAATTTTGTTAAATAAAAATTTCATTTAATTTTCATTTAACAAAATATTATCTTTAAGCCACCGTTATAAACCATATAAAAATTATAGTAAAATAAGCTTATGGATGAAACCTTTACAAAAACGTTAAATGCATTAGCTAACGAAGCTGAAATGAACAGGAATGTACAAGAAAATCTGGACGCCGACGAAGTGATTTTTTACAATTCAATTCGTGCTGATTTGGACCTGCTGATCAGGAAACCCAAAGTGCAAACTATACACCAGATCCTGGATTATTCAAAAAGCTTACGTTAGTATTTATTGCGGATTCCCCCACTGGTTCATAGATCATAATTGTTGAAAAGGTTACCGATGCGAATCGAAAACCAAAACCCAATAAGTGATTTATGAACCTTTCTATTTTAAGATGGTTCAGTAGTTCACTGGTTTATTCGTTCATTGGTGAAAAGTTTGATAGTTTTGGAAAGTGGTTTATAAGGATGTATTTGCCATAAGCAAAGCACCAATAAACTAATGAACGAATGAACCAGTGAACTAATGTTAAAAGCCGAACGCTATCGCCATTTTGTTGATTATTTTTCTAAAAACCAGCCTAACCCGGTTACTGAGCTGCACTATAATAACCCATTCCAATTATTGGTGGCCGTTATACTTTCGGCACAGTGTACTGATAAACGGATTAACCAGGTAACGCCGGCACTGTTTGAGCGTTTTCCTACTCCGCAAGATCTGGCTGCCGCAACATCCGACGAAGTTTTTGCATACATCCGGTCAGTAAGTTATCCTAATAATAAAGCCAAACATTTGGTAGGCATGGGCAAAATGCTGATGGAAGTTTTTAATGGCGAAATACCTTCGGGGATCGAAAATCTGCAAAAATTACCAGGTGTAGGCCGTAAAACTGCCAATGTGATCGCTTCGGTTATTTTTGAAGAACCGGCCATGGCTGTTGATACACATGTTTTTAGGGTGGCCAACCGCATTGGCTTAACTAATAATGCCCGTACCCCGTTGGCGGTTGAAAAACAGTTGGTCCAAAATATTCCTAAAGAATATATAGGTGTTGCACATCACTGGCTTATATTGCATGGCCGGTATATTTGTTTGGCGCGCAGCCCTAAATGCGATATTTGTCCGCTTACGTGGTTTTGTCGCTATTATGAGCGCAATAATACAGAAGCCGCGCTGCAAAGGCTTGAAGCTGCAAAACTTAAGAAGGCCAAAGAAGCTAAAAAGAAAAAGGCCCTTAATATTATAGATAAGGAGTTGAGGAAGAGAAGTGTGGATAATTAGTTGAGTAAGTGGATAGATGACTTAGTGAGTAGTTATTATATTTACTTAATACATTCCAATCAACCAGTCGCAAAAAAATAAATTACTAAAAAAATTAGTAATTTTAAAAAATGTAATTATATTTGTTGAAGAAATTAATACGATGGCTAACATAGATAAAAATAGCGCTGATAAATTGAAGGCATTACAGCTTACATTAGATAAGCTGGAAAAATCATACGGTAAAGGTACCATCATGAAATTGGGCGAATCCGTAGTTGAACAAACTGAAGTTATATCAACCGGCTCATTAGGGCTTGATATTGCTTTGGGAGTTAACGGTTTGCCTAAAGGAAGGATCATTGAGATCTACGGGCCTGAATCGTCAGGTAAAACAACTTTGGCTATCCATGCCATTGCCGAATCGCAAAAGAACGGTGGAATTGCAGCCTTTATTGATGCGGAGCACGCTTTCGATCGTTTTTATGCCAAGAAATTAGGCGTGGATGTTGAAAACCTGCTGATCTCCCAGCCTGATAATGGTGAACAGGCACTGGAAATTGCCGATAACCTAATCCGTTCGGGCGCTATTGATATTTTGGTTATCGACTCTGTTGCAGCGTTGGTTCCTAAAGCCGAGATAGAAGGCGAAATGGGCGATTCAAAAATGGGCCTGCATGCACGTTTAATGTCCCAGGCATTACGTAAGCTAACCGGCACTATCAGCAAAACAGGATGCTGCTGTATCTTTATTAACCAGCTGCGCGATAAGATCGGTGTTATGTTTGGCAACCCTGAAACCACTACTGGTGGTAATGCATTGAAATTTTATGCTTCGGTACGTTTGGATGTACGCCGTATTTCCCAAATTAAAGACACTGATGAGGTTTCCGGTAACCGCGTAAAGGTTAAGATCGTTAAGAATAAAGTTGCCCCTCCGTTCCGTGTAGCCGAGTTTGATATCATGTTTGGCGAAGGTATTTCAAAGGCCGGTGAGATCATTGACCTGGGTGTTGAATACAACATTATTAAAAAAGCAGGGTCATGGTTTAGCTATGGCGAAACCCGTTTAGGCCAGGGGCGTGATGCTGTTAAACAACTGATCCTTGATAACCCTGAGCTACAGGAAGAATTGGAAAATAAGATCAAAGAAACAGTAACCGGCGAAAGCATGGAAGAAGTATAATTGGGATTATACTGATCTTTAAAGTGATTTAATGAATATATAAGAAGGCCTCCTGTAAGGGGGCTTTTTTGTAAAATTGCCGCGGGTTTGGCGTAGTGTAACCCGCGGCAGTACTATGTTAGCAATTGTTCCTGTTTTTCCGCAAAAAGAATATCTTTATCACCGCATAAACCGGAAAAAGCTATGGGATCATCAAAAGAGATTGTTACAAATATGTTTGCTTCAGGTGGTATTACCGTGAATGGCAATAACCCATGGGATTTACAGGTACGCAATCCTAAATTGTATGATCGTGTGCTGGCAGGAGGGTCTTTAGGTTTTGGGGAAGCCTACATGGAAGGTTGGTGGGATTGTGAAGCGCTTGACGAATTTTTTTCGCGTCCAGTATCACCGGGTTGATAAAATGATCCCGCGCGACTTAAATACGCTTAAATACTTTCTCAAGGCAAAATTTAGTAATCAGCAAACCAAATCAAAGGCAAAAGAAGTTGCACACAAGCATTATGATATTGGCAACGACCTGTTTGAGTTGATGCTTGATAAGCGGATGATATACTCCTGTGCCTATTGGGAAACTGCACAAACATTGGATGAGGCCCAGGAAGCTAAGCTTGATCTGATTTGTCGTAAGTTAAAATTGGAACCAGGCATGAGCTTACTTGATATAGGCTGCGGATGGGGCGGCCTCCTTCAATATGCGGCCGAAAAGTATGGCGTAAAAGGGATAGGCGTAACCCTTTCAGAAGAGCAGGCCATTATTGCAAAGGAGATTAACAAAGGTTTGCCTGTGGAGATCAGGGTGCAGGATTATCGCGATGTACATGAAAAATTCGACAGGATAGTTTCTGTGGGGATGCTTGAACATGTTGGCTACCGTAATTATCGCATCTTTATGGAAAGGGTGAACGAAAATTTAGCAGATGACGGTATTTGCCTTCTTCATACCATAGGCGGTAATTACTCAACTAAAGTTACCGATCCCTGGATTGCAAAATACATATTTCCGAATGGTATGCTGCCATCTGCAGCACAACTCTCAACAGCATGGCAGGGCTTATTTATTTTGGAAGATTGGCATAACTTCGGCGTATATTACGACCGAACCTGTATGGAGTGGCGTAAAAAATTTGAGCAAAGCTGGCCGCAGCTTAACGTTAAATATGGTGATACCTTTTACCGCATGTGGCGCTACTATCTTAGTGCCAGCGCTGCATCCTTCCGCTCAAGAAAAAACCATTTATGGCATATTGTTTTAACCAAACCAAAGCATCTGGGATTGTACAAATCAATAAGATAAGCCCCTTCTTTTCATTAATCAAATAAATGACGTAAAAGTACGTATTCAATAAACGTGTTTTTACTTAATTGAAAATCAAGTATTTGGATTTACTTTATTGTATTTTAGGAATTTCCCAAATACTTACAATATGTTGCCATCACGTTTGAACAGGCCCCTGTATTTTTATAGGAAGCTTATCCCTGCTGTTTTAATCTCATTAATGCTGTGCAGTTGTTACACGGCCCGTGTCGAAACAAAGGCGCAGGCTGGGTCAGAGGTATCGCACCAGAATGTAAACTTCTTTTTTGGGGAGCTATCCAAAGCCCCAAGCGAATCGTTACTCCTATATGTGATTCCCTTGGCTCCAATGGTATGGCCGAAGTTACGGTGAAGAATAATTTCGGTTATTCCTTGCTTACTGTTGTAACCTTAGGTATCTGGAGCCCTGCAAGGGTAGAGTGGAAATGCGGTAAACCTTGCGCCAAAGATGGCGTAATCAAATAAGCGGCTATGAAAGTTATTAAAACAGGAGTCAGCAGTTGGGAAAACCGGCACGAAACTTTTACCGAGCAAATTAAAGATCTGTATGAATTAGGCAACGAAGACAATCTTGATGCCCTTGAAGGTTATAATGACGCTACCAAAGGGCTTCAAAACCTGATTAAAGAAGCTATTGAGACCGGTACCCCATTACGATCATTGGGCGCTGGCTGGTCGTGGACAAAAATAGCAACGGTTAAAGATGGTGTAATGCTGGATACAAAACCCCTTAACACCAGGTTTACTATTGCCGATACAGCCGTAAACCCTGCTTACACTGGCAACAAAGACCACCTGCTTTTTGCACAAAGTGGCAACGGTATTTGGGAACTCGGCGCATTTTTGAAAAACAGGGGCCTGTCACTCAAAACTTCCGGTGCCAGCAACGGGCAAACTATAGCTGGTGCAGTGAGTACAGGAACTCATGGCTCGGCGTTTGATTTTGGTGCCACACCAGATTTTGTAGTAGGGCTCCATATTGTGGTAAGTCCCGACAGGCACATTTGGTTGGAAAGAGCCTCCGCTCCCATTGTAGCGCAACGGTTTATGGATCTGCTGCAAACCGAGCTGGTACAGGATGATGAACTTTTCAATGCCGCATTGGTAAGTTTTGGGAGCTTCGGTATTATCCACGGCGTACTAATGGAAACAGAACCCCTGTTTTTGTTAGAAACTTATGTGCAACGGTTACCTTATGATGCCGAACTGCAGGGTATGATGGCAACACTTGATTTTAGCGATACCGATAAGCTGCCATGCGGTAACGAGCGCCCTTTCCATTTTTCGGTACTGCTTAATCCGTACGATCTGGATAAAGGGGCATTTGTAACCACTATGTATAAGCGCCCGTATCGTACCAACTATCAGCCCCCGGTTGATAACGCGGCGGGGATCGGCCCGGGAGATGATGCTGCCAGTTTTATAGGTACTATTACTGATGCTGTGCCCGCTTTAGTTCCGGTTGTAGTTACCAAGGTGTTAAATATCAGCATGACAACTAATACTGATCCTCATTTTGGTACGCTGGGCGAAATTTTTAGCAATACTACGTTAAGAGGAAAACTATTGAGCTCTGCCATCGGTTTCCCGGCAGAACTTTCGCCAAGGGTTGCCGATTTGATGTTGAAGATCAATAAAGATATCGGCCCTTTCAGCGGTGTATTTTCATTTAGGTTTGTTAAGCAAACCAAAGCCACATTGGGCTTTACCCGGTTTGAACATACCTGCATTATGGAGTTGGATGCACCACTATCAGACAAAGCTTATAACTTTTATACCCAGGTATGGCTGATGCTTGAGCATGAAAATATCCCCTTTACATTTCATTGGGGCAAGGCCAACGAAATTACCCCACAACGCATCCAAAGAATGTACGGCGATGCAGCTACCCGGTGGGTCAACGCCCGGAAAACCCTGCTCAATGCCGACTGCCAGAAAGTTTTTACCAATCAAATTACGCAGCAATGGGGGCTGGCCTGAAATATATTAACCGGAGAAACTATACAGCGTGGCTTAAAATCATAGTAAGTGGTCTGCTCTTTTTCTGTTCAGGCTTCTTGCAATCTAAAGCTCAAACCACTACACAGATCATCAATGAGATAAAGGCGATAAACAGCAAAGTGACTAACTATTCTAACAGCACAGGCCATGGGATGCTGATCTCTAATAAAAGCATGAATATCTTCCTGTCCAATAAGGTGAGCTCCTACCTCTCCGGTAATGAAGACCTTTCGTTGTATAAAAATTATGTTAATATCAACGCTGCGGAAGGGATGATCAGCATCAATCATAATTTTCACCAACCGGTTGATAGTGATGATTGGGTAAGGTCATTTGTAGTAGCAGGGGCGAGGGTAAATATAGCAAACGCGTATTCGGCAAAAAGTGCTAACAGGTATTATGATAATCAATTGGGTTTTACCATTCAAAAAACTTGGATGGGAAAGCCGAAAACTTATTACGCAGCCAATGGTGATTTTAAAAAGGAGATGGATGCAGCCCGGGCATTGATGGTAAATACAATCGCTCAAAGTATCAACAAAAAGGCCGAAGAGTTTGAGCAATCTCTTAACGCTTTGAAACAGGAGGAGGCGCCGGGACAAAATCTCAATGAGGTGAAAAGCAAACTTCGGGAAACCTTTTATGCTTCGCTCCGGGGAGATTATTTGCAACGGTTTTCCGAACAGCAATCAGAACTACTGGTAAATACAGGTAATTATGACCTGGTAACCGATAACTGGACAAGTCTGGGCGTTTATATCCCGGTTATCCCACAAAAATTTATGGTAAGCAATGATGTGAATGCACAGGTTAACAAACATTATAACTACCCGCTCGAATTATTTGTAAGTCATACTCGTTTCTGGGAAAGCCCTAAATTGGGCCGGTTCTTTTTAACCTTTGCCGGTAAAGGCTTTGTGAATAATACGGTACAAAGCGGTTCCTTATTTAGTGCTGATGTAACGGGAGCACAGGGAACAGATGGGATCAACACCGTCACCATAAATAAAGGTGACCGGTACATAGGCCAATATAAAAACTTTATAACACCCGTTGCGGCAGGTAAGTTAGTGTATATCCCCGGAACCTCGCATGTTGGCATTAGTTTCCGGATTGAAAAAAATTTGGGGACTTATAAAGCGCTCAACTCTATCATCGGCATCCCAATTGTTCTTATTGATAAAAAGGGAGTCACAGCCATAAATTTTGAAGCACAACTTTTGCTTCAGGACATCAATAATTCCTTAAAGAATACCCGACTGCCTTACAATAAAACAGCAATCGGGCTAACGGTAGGGATCCCGTTTAGTAAGATTGTATACTAAACAAGCTTACTCATCTCCTCCAAAACCGCTCTTTTCAAAGCCATGATATAACCGGTATGCAAACCATCATGAAATGGCAAAAAACGGATTGCTTCTTCTATATTGCTCAAGGTAACACCATAACGGGTGGTCATCGGTTGATAGTTTGAGAAAATACCTGTCTGGTAATCTTCCTCCATTTTATCAATAGTTGAAATAAGCAGCTCTTTAACCTCAGCAATATCATCGGCATTAATAAAACTTTGCGGCTTTGTTTCGGGACGGTAGGGGGTATAGTACTTGTCATCAACCACAATAGGTACGCCTGCACGTGTATAGCAAATACCTTGTTGTCCGGAAATCATATGCGCCAGGTTCCAGATCAGGTTGTTATTAAACCCTGCGGGGATGTGGTTAAGTTGTTCGGGGCTAAGATCTTTAACAACGTTTAACAGCATCAGGCGCGGTTTTTTGATAACCTCAAATTCTTGTTTCATTTTATATTGGATGGGTTAAGGCTTTCCAGCTGCGCTAAATTATGAAGATTGTGGTATGTTTTTCGTCAAATTATCACATCGCCGCTGCCAACGTTTTATGGCTTATATCTTTTATCATACCTTTGCCCATTCATTTACTCATCCATTTTAATGCAGGATACCTCTTTAAATAGCGCGCCGGTAAAATATAACAAGCCAATAATTTATTTTTTACTGTTGTGGGCTTTGCTAAATGCCGTACAGGCATTTACCCTGGAGATCCATGCGGATGAGGCCTACTACTGGGTTTACTCGCGTTTTTTAGACTGGGGATATTATGACCATCCGCCTATGGTGGCCGTTTTCATTAAAGCAGGTTACAGTCTCATACATAATGAATTTGGGGTGAGGCTCTTTACAGTGATGAGCACCACCGCATCTTTATACCTGATGTGGCTGATGCTAAAGCGCTATAGGGTTGATGCCATCAACTTTATACTGGTGGTTTCGGGCATCTTTGTATTCCATATTTATGGTTTTACCACCACACCTGATGCCCCTTTGCTGTTTTTCACGGTGCTGTTCCTGTATTTTTATCAGCAATATATTGAAGAGGACAGCTTAAAACTTGCCATTATATTGGGCGTGGTGATAGCCTGCCTGCTATATAGTAAGTACCATGGCATTTTGTTGGTTGCTTTCACGCTTGTATCTAATATAAAATTGCTTAAGCGAGGGTCTTTTTACGGAATTGTGCTGCTGGCGCTTGCTTTGTATGCACCGCATATCCTGTGGCAGGTAAACCACGATTATCCTTCAATAAGCTATCACCTTAGCGAGCGTTCGGCCGATGACTACCAGTTGGATAATACCTATTTATATCCATTGGGGCAGTTGATAATGGCCGGGCCGCTGATTGGCTGGTTCCTTTTTTATAAAGGATTTACAACCAAAATACAAGATGTTTTCACCCGCACCCTGCTCGTAAACAGCGCGGGCATTTTAGCATTCTTTTTCTCACCTCCTTTAAAGGTGAAGTACAGCTCCATTGGACACTGATTGCTTATGTGCCGTTGAGCATGCTGGTGCTCATCAGTTTTGCCAGGCCGGGAGGCAAACCTACCTGGTTTAACCGTTTGGCTGTTATAAACCTCAGCCTGATTTTGCTTGTTCGTATCTGTATTATCTGGGGGCCTCCGTTGTTGCTAAAGATCGATGCCATGAAAAGCTTTTTCGGCTTTAAGGATTGGGCTCATCAGATCCAGAAAAAGGCAGGCAATAATTATGTGATATTTTATGACGGTTTTCAGGATCCGTCCAAATACAATTTTTATAATAACACCACCCGTGGGCTTGCCTATGATTCACGCCATTATCGCCGTACCCAGTATGATATCTGGCCTATAGAAGACAGCATTCAGCATAAAAAAACTTATTATGTACTGGATGTTTGGTTGCCCGGTGTAACAACCGATTCCATTAACGTATTTGCCGGTAAATGGTATGGCGGTTGGGTCGACGATACGCGCACTTATCAGCGGGTTGAATTTGAAACACTTGCTCCCAAAGAAGCCGTTAGTCCGGGGCAAAAAATAGATTTCGACCTTACGGTTAAAAATCCTTATCCATTCGCCATTGATTTCAGTAATAAAAATCAAAAGCACCCTGTATTTTTTGAAGCCTGTTTCTTTAAAAAGACTGATCAGATCACTAATCAAAAGGCAGATGATTCATTCCATAACATTGCCCTAAAGCCGGGCGAAAGCACTCATTTTAAATTTAACGTAACAGCACCGGAGCAGCCTGGCAGATATCAACTCATTTTTTCATTGCGTACCGAACCATTTTTTGGCGGCCGTAACAGCAAGAGCATCAACATTACAGTAAAATAATAAATCGACTATGTTTAAACGGATATACCTTTTTGTCTTTTTTTCGATCATAACCACCACTGCAGCCCTTGCACAGGGTAGCCTTGATATCCATTTTAATGGCTTGGGTTTTATGGATAACCGGGAGTACAAAGATTTTGTTGCCCGCTCACGCACCTATTCGGGTGTGCGTACCGCGCTTGACCTGGGCTTGAATATCGATAGTGTGAACCACTTTATTGTAGGGGTTAACGGCATTCATGAGTTTGGTGCAAAACCATATTTTTTGAAAGTTAATCCAGTTGCTTATTACAGCTTTACCGGTAAAAACTGGCTGTTCAATGCCGGTGCTTTCCCGCGCGAGGGTTTGCTGGATGATTATCCACGGGCTCTACTGAACGATACTTTGCGCTACTATCGCCCCAATGTTGAGGGTTTGCTTACTCGTTTTCATAATGCCCACTTTACCGAAACTGCCTGGATTGACTGGGTAAGCCGCCAAACCGTTACCGATCGTGAGCAGTTCCTGTTCGGTTTTTCGGGTAAATACCGACCAAGCTTAACCGGGCCCTTTTATGTTTCGCACTATTTTTTGCTGATGCATGATGCAGGGGCTGAGGTGCTTTTACCAAACGACCACATCCAGGATAATGGCGGCGGACAAATAAGATTAGGGCTCGACTTAAGTCATAAAACCATTTTAGATTCGTTATCTATTGAAGCAGGCGGCATGATGTCGTTTGAGCGGGTTAGGGGTGTTGATGGTTTTCATAAACCCGCCGGCTTTGTAGCTAATGCTTATTTAAGCTGGAAACGTTTTGCCCTATTTGACGAGATTTTACAAAGGCCAGGGCAGCCATATTATTTACGGCGACGCGTTTTTTGAAAAGAAAACTTATAACCGTTTAGATATTATTTACACGCCGTTTTTATACAAGCGTGTAAAGGGACAGTTTATATTAAGCCTGCACCAAACACCGGGATACAGCAGCAACCAGGAAGCCTTCAGGGTAACGGTTGATCTGGGCCGCCAAACCCTGGTAAGGTTTAAGGATTAGTAAAGCTATGCGTAGAGACGCAGCACATGCGTCTCTACTTTAATAAAACGACAGATCCTGCAAATTTCTGTCGCAAAAAGAGACGCATGTAATGCGTCTCTACAATAAATGTTAACCTTTATAACACACATATATCATCCATGCAATTAAAAAAACAACTATTAATTTTCGCAGTACTACTGCTCGCGGCACCTGCAAGGCTGCTTGCGCAAGACAACCAGTTTTCGGGCTGGGCGGCTATTTTTCACAGCCAAAAATTATCCGAACATTGGGGTTATTCGTTCGACGGACAATTGCGCTCGCATGATGAAGTAAGTTACCTAAAGCATATCCTGCTCCGTCCTTCGGCTAATTATTATTTTGCCAAAAACAAGGTAGGGGCCTTGGGTTATGCCTACATAGCTACCTATGGCCGAACTCCAAGTAACGAAACAACATTTCGCCCGGAGCACCGCATTTGGCAGCAGTACACATATACCCATAAGCTTACCAAACATGTGCAATTGGCACATCGTTTTAGGTTAGAGCAGCGCTTTTTAGGGAACACTGCCGATAATAAAAACGATCGGTATTTTGCCCAGCGTTTCAGGTATTTTGCCCGTGCAGTGATCCCGATGAAACCGGATTCGGATGTATTTACAGAAGGTACTTTCCTCGCCCTGCAAAACGAGGCCTTTGTAAACGTTCAAAATAAGAATAAAGTTAATAAACACTTTTTTGATCAAAACCGTGCTTACGTAGCGGTTGGCTACCGCTTTAGCAAATCATTTGACGCCGAAGCTGGTTATCTTAATCAATACATTAAACAAGCCGATGCCTATGTGGTAAACCATGTAGCACAGCTGGCTTTTTATACAAGGTTTTAATAACTAAGCGATTTCTAAGGCTCCCCTCTTAAGAGTAATAGCCCATGAAAAGGCAGGAATAATTTGTATATTTATGATAATGAATATCATAGAGACGATTAAGCGTTTTCCAGATCAGTCCAGTTGCATAGACTATCTTGAAGGATTAAGATGGCAAGGATTGCCAGAATGCCCGTATTGCAACAGCAAACGGAGCAGCAAGCGCCAGGAAAGCCAACGGCATATTTGCAATAGCTGTAACCGCAGCTATAGCGTTTTGGTCGGCACTGTTTTCGAGGGCACCAAACTTCCTTTGCCGCAATGGTTTTTGGCTATTTCATTAATGCTGAATGCGAAAAAGGGGTTATCTGCACGTCAGTTAAGCAGGGATCTGGGATGCAATCGTAAGACAGGCTGGTATTTGCAGATGCGGATACGGGAAGCCATGCGGGACGGCGGGGATGGCGGTTTGTTTAAGGGTATTGTTGAGGTAGATGAGACTTATTTAGGTGGTAAAAAAGCCAATCACTCAAAGAAAAAGCGGCAGGAAAGGCGCGATAATAATTTGCAGGTCACCGGCATGCAGGATAAACAGCCCGTGATTGGGTTATTGGAGCGGGATGGCCGTCTAAAGCTTCAGGTCATAGATAAGGCACATGGGAAAACGCTCAAACCCATTGTTGAACAATCAGTGAGCACAGATGCTACTATTGTAACGGACGGCTTTGGTGGATATGCCGGTTTAAATAAAATATTCCGTGAACATCAGGTATTAAACAAGGAAAAAGAAGAGTATGCCCGGGGAGAGTATCACACCAATACGATTGAGGGCTTTTGGACATTGTTAAAACGGGGGATATATGGTCAATACCATAAAGTATCGCTCAGACATTTGCAATCATACCTGAATGAGTTCACATTTAAATATAACAATAGAGGCAATAACCAGGTGTTTAACTTTTTAATTAACAAAATGGCTACTGCCTCTTGATGGGCTATTACTCTCTTGAGAGGGGGTGCGGAGGAATGAGCGGTAGCAGGGGGGCTGCTGTAGACTTATCAAAGCAGAAACACACCCCTTCGCCCCTCTCAAGAGTAATAGCCCATGAAAAGGCAGGAATAATTTGTATATTTATGATAATGAATATCATAGAGACGATTAAGCGTTTTCCAGATCAGTCCAGTTGCATAGACTATCTTGAAGGATTAAGATGGCAAGGATTGCCAGAATGCCCGTATTGCAACAGCAAACGGAGCAGCAAGCGCCAGGAAAGCCAACGGCATATTTGCAATAGCTGTAACCGCAGCTATAGCGTTTTGGTCGGCACTGTTTTCGAGGGCACCAAACTTCCTTTGCCGCAATGGTTTTTGGCTATTTCATTAATGCTGAATGCGAAAAAGGGGTTATCTGCACGTCAGTTAAGCAGGGATCTGGGATGCAATCGTAAGACAGGCTGGTATTTGCAGATGCGGATACGGGAAGCCATGCGGGACGGCGGGGATGGCGGTTTGTTTAAGGGTATTGTTGAGGTAGATGAGACTTATTTAGGTGGTAAAAAAGCCAATCACTCAAAGAAAAAGCGGCAGGAAAGGCGCGATAATAATTTGCAGGTCACCGGCATGCAGGATAAACAGCCCGTGATTGGGTTATTGGAGCGGGATGGCCGTCTAAAGCTTCAGGTCATAGATAAGGCACATGGGAAAACGCTCAAACCCATTGTTGAACAATCAGTGAGCACAGATGCTACTATTGTAACGGACGGCTTTGGTGGATATGCCGGTTTAAATAAAATATTCCGTGAACATCAGGTATTAAACAAGGAAAAAGAAGAGTATGCCCGGGGAGAGTATCACACCAATACGATTGAGGGCTTTTGGACATTGTTAAAACGGGGGATATATGGTCAATACCATAAAGTATCGCTCAGACATTTGCAATCATACCTGAATGAGTTCACATTTAAATATAACAATAGAGGCAATAACCAGGTGTTTAACTTTTTAATTAACAAAATGGCTACTGCCTCTTGATGGGCTATTACTCTCTCAAGAGGGGAATCGCGCAATCCCCAGCTTTTTAGAATCTTACTTCCAAACAAAAACCCTTGCCAATATCACTGGCAAGGGTTTTTTGTTTGGAGATTATATCGAGTTAAAATGATTACTTCTTCGCCTGTGCTATTAGCTCATTATTTAACCGTACGTACTCATCTGTTTTCATATCGGCAGCCATTTTTGCACCTTCCTGGGCTGTAGCTATTGCTGCGGCTTTATCACCTTTTTTCAATAAGATCCGAGCTTTCCATAGTTTAGGCACAAATGGCGGAAAGTTTTTGTCTTTTTCCAGTTCGGTTGCCCAGGCTAAGGCCTTGTCCATATCTTTATTATTGTTATAGTAATAGATCAAAGCTTCATAGTATGGCTTTTTATCTGTATTCATGGCCGAGTCGATCTTGGCCATTACCTTGACATCGATATCGGTGGTCATGTGAATTGTGAAGCCACTGTGCTCCCACATCATCTGTAAATCGCAGGTGGTTGCTGCAACATTGCTGAATGCGAGGGTCATGGTTTCTGTTAAAGCCTTAAGGTGTTCTGTTTTTACTTTGAAACGCAAAAAATCATCAGCTTCCTTATAGTTATAGGCGCCCCATTGCTTTGGTTGTTTGCTGAGGATGATGGTCCACTCGTTTTCGCCGGGGATGCTGAACAGCCCATACTCGCCCGCCGGGATATTGTTGCCTTCCATGCTTACCTCATCGGTAAATTTAATTACCGTGGCCGAATTGGCCCCCGTGCGCCAAACTTTTCCGTAAGGTTCCATACCTCCAAATATTTTACGGCCTCTTACATCCGGACGGGAGTAAACAAGACTGATTTTTCCGAGGCCAAAATCCTGCACAATACTTTGCGTTGAACTGGGTTGCGGCGTTAACTGCGCATAAACATTTACCGCAGTGAAGATCATCGTGGTGATGATACAGGTAAATAACTTTTTCATGATTTACGGTTTTAATGGTGGTGGAATATAAAACGCTGTGTTAGAATTGGTGTGCTACTTTTTATCTGCGGTAAATGTACCCGCGTCAACGTCCTTTAAAAAAGTGATGAGGTTTTTGAAATAATTTTGCTGATCATCATACATGCTCATGTGGCTGCCGTTGGGGCATAAATAGGTGCGGCTGTTGGGTAATAAACGGCCTTCCTTTTTCATGTCTTCGGGGTTCATTTCATCGTGTACGCCGCCTAAAACAAGGGTAGGCGTTTTTATATTCTGCAGTTTGTCCCAAAATTCCCATCCTTTAAAATTGCCGGTTACGTGAAACTCGTCAACACCCTGCATTTGTATGTATATGGTATGATTCGCTTTTTTGAAGGCACGCCATAAAGGTTCGGGCCAATTCTCTAATGGAAGCCTGCAGATCACCTGGGTATATAGCTTATTCATCAGCAAGTCGTTGTATTGAGGCGAGTCGTATTGTTTAAGCCTGTCTAATGAATCAAATACAGTGATATCACGCGGCGTAAAAAACTTCTTCTTCAACTCAGCGGCATAGGCAACATAGCCTTTAATGCCGGCTGTCATGTTTGATAATACCGCCCCTTTAACGTGCGACTGGTATTTGTGCAGGTATTCCATAGCCAGCATACCGCCCCATGAATGTCCGAGTATGTAAAAATTATCAAGCCCTAAGCCCTTGCGCACTTCTTCAACCTCTTCAACATAACGTGGAATGTTCCATAATGAGGTATCGGCAGGCGCATCCGAATTACCACAGCCAAGCTGATCATAATAATAAAACTCAATGCCCTCCTTCGGCAAAAAATCCTCAAAGCATTCCATATAGTCATGTGAAAAACCCGGACCGCCATGCAGCAGTAACACTTTTATTTTACCGTCGCCAACTTTTTCTGTCCATACGTTATATTTACCGGCAACTTTAATGAGCTTATTCCCGCCGGTTTTTATTGCGTAAGGAGTGTTTGATGATTCAGTTGCGGTATCTGCCGCTGGTTTTGACGGATTATTGCATGCGCAAAAGCAGGCAGCAATCAGGATGAAGAATGGTTTTTTCATGTTAGCGATAGGAATGGTGGAGGTGATTATTAGATAAAGATAATAAGAAGCTAACTAAATTAGCTTCATTGGATATACAAAAAAAGCGTCATTGCCTTGTTAAAGGCAATGACGCTTTTTTTGAGTATTTATAGTGTATCACACCAAATACTCAAACAGAGTTTGATCTTTATTAAGTTCAATAACATTGAAACGGTGCGCATGCATGCGTTGCAGCAAAGCCGGATAGTCTTCTGCATTTTTTAGCTCGATACCAACCAGTGCAGGGCCGTTTTCTTTTTCATTCTTTTTAATGAATTCGAAACGGGTAATATCATCACCGGGACCTAATACACTGTTCACAAACAGTTTCAATGCCCCCGGACGCTGCGGGAAACGAACAATGAAGTAATGTTTCAGGCCTTCGTACAGTAATGATTTTTCTTTGATCTCCTGCATACGGGCAATATCGTTATTACCACCGCTGATGATACAAACTACCTTTTTGCCTTTGATCTGCTCTTTACAGGCATCAAGTGCGGCTACTGATAACGCTCCTGCGGGTTCAACCACAATAGCATCTTCGTTGTAAAGTTTCAGTATGGTGGTACAAATTTTACCTTCAGGTACCAGCAGCATATCATCCAGGATATCTTTGCAGATATCATAAGTTAATGCGCCAACGCGTTTAACAGCGGCGCCATCAACAAAGCGGTCTATTTCATCTAATGTAATGGGTTTACCATGGTTTATGGCGCCCAGCATTGATGGGGCACCTTCAGGCTCAACGCCTATCAGATGGATGTTTGGAACATTGTTTTTAAGATAAGTACCTGTTCCAGATGCAAAGCCACCACCGCCGATAGGCATAATCGCTACTTCAATATCCGGAAGGTCCTGTAGTATTTCAACGCCTACGGTTCCCTGGCCTTCAATAACGCGGTAGTCATCGAAAGGAGGGATGAAGGTCATCTGGTTTTTTTCGGTGTAGGCGAGGGCCTCAGCCAAGCAATCGTCAAACGTATCACCGGTAAGAACAATCTCTATATTGCCGTTCCCAAACATGGCGGTTTGTTTAACTTTTTGTTTGGGGGTAATTTCGGGCATAAAAATTACGCCTTTGATATTCCTTTTATTGCACGAAAAGGCTACGCCTTGGGCATGGTTGCCCGCGCTGGCGCAAACCACACCGCGGATCAACTCATCATCATTTAACTGACTGATCATGTTGTATGCGCCGCGCAACTTATATGAGCGAACAACCTGCAGGTCTTCGCGTTTTAAATAAACCTCACACTCGTATTTTGCCGAAAGACCGGCGTTATATTGCAGCGGGGTACGTTTCACAACGTCTTTTATCCGCTGGTATGCCGCTTCGAAATTAAGCTGGCTTTTTGTATCAGTTTCCATTGTTAATTTTTTACCAGTCGGTGCGCCATAAGGCTTTGCAAATCCTGGTCATTTATGTCAAGCTTGCTATCGGCAAGCGTTAAAAAGTTATTGTAAACAAAAGCAAGTTCTTCCTTATCCAGCGTATATCCTAAACGCTCCAGATGGAATTTCAGAGCATGCCTGCCGCTGCGCGCGGTTAGCACTATTGTGGCGCTCGGAAAGCCTACATCTTCAGGGCGAATGATTTCATAGTTTTCGCGCATTTTCAGGAAGCCGTCCTGGTGAATACCCGAGCTGTGCGCAAAGGCATTTGCACCTACAATAGCTTTATTAGGCTGTACCGGCATCCGCATTTGTGTGCGGATCATCTGGCTCAATTCATAGAATCGTTTAGAGTCAATATTGGTATGTAGGCCCAGGGTGTGATGCGTTTTGAGGATCATCACCACTTCTTCGATAGAAGTATTACCGGCACGTTCGCCGATACCGTTGATGGTACCCTCAATTTGGCGCGCGCCATTTTGCAAACCAGCTATTGAGTTGGCTGTAGCCAAACCAAGGTCGTTATGGCAATGTACAGAGATGATAGCTTTATCAATGTTTTTAACGTTCTCTTTCAAAAACTTGATTTTGCTGCCGTATTGATCTGGCAGGCAGTAACCATTTGTATCTGGAATATTTACTACTGTAGCACCGGCGGCGATAACAGCTTCAACCATTTGGGCCAGGTAAACCACATCGGCCCTGCCGGCATCTTCGGCGTAAAACTCAATGTCCTCGACAGATTTTTTGGCATATTTAACGGCTTCAACAGCGCGCTCCAAAATCTCTTCGCGGGTGCTGTTGAATTTATGTTTGATATGCATGTCAGACGAACCGATACCGGTATGGATGCGCGGACGTTTGGCATATTGCAGAGATGCTACAGCAGCGTCAATATCACCTTTGTTGGCACGCGTAAGCGCACAAACGGTAGGTTCTTTAACAGCTTTTGAAATTTCAACAACGCTTTGGAAGTCGCCCGGGCTTGAAACCGGGAAACCTGCTTCAATAATATCCACGCCCAGTAGTTCCAGTTCCTTAGCTATCTCAATCTTTTCGGGGGTTGTTAACTGGCAACCCGGTACCTGCTCGCCATCGCGGAGCGTGGTATCAAAAACATAAACGCGGTTGGGATCGTGTAACATATCTTTTTTAGATTTGAGATGTTAGATATGAGATTTGAGACTCATGCCTAATCATCTATATTGTTATTTTTTGTTTCTTTTATTTTTTGTTAGAGGTATAATTTGAGATATAAAGAAATCTCATATCTCACGTCTCATATCTCTTTGAAGAAGCGAGTATTCAAGTTAGAGAAAAAAATCTCATATCTCAAATCTCACGTCTCATATCTATTTTTTAATGGCAATAAATCTTAACCTTTTATAATCGGCATACCATTGGCCGTTATCGTTATAAAAGGGTTCAAGCTTTTTAATGATCTCAGCCAGGATTTGTTCTTTCTCATCCTCGGGAATGCCTTCTAAAAACTGTGCGCCAAACATGGTAATCCATTTGGCTACGCCCTGATCGCCATCCTGCAGCGGGGTTTTACGATCATAATGAATCATGTAGGTAACCCTGAAACCATGCTCTTCCAGTTTGGTAGCATATTCGCCAACCGAAGGGAAATACCATACTTTGGTATCAGCTTTTTCATTGTAACCATGATTATGCAGTACCAGTTTGGTAGCCTCAATCAAACGTTCAACATTGCCCTGTCCGCCCATTTCAGCAACAAACCGGCCTCCTTTTTTAAGGCTGTTGGCTACGCTGTGAATAGCACCGTTGGCATCAAGCACCCAATGCAGGGCGGCGTTCGAAAATATGGCGTCATATTTTTCCGTGGTGTGAAAATCAGCTGCATTCTCTACCGCGAAATCAACATCAGGATAAAGCTGTTTAGCCTGGGCTATCATTTCGGGCGAATAATCGGTGCCTTTTACGATGGCACCTTTATCCTGTATTAGTTTAGTTAAATGGCCTGTGCCGCAACCCAGGTCAAGGATGCGTTCACCAGGTTTCACATCCAAAAACTCAAGCACATCTTCTCCGTATTTAAATACGAAGGCATGCTTTTGGTCGTATAAATCAGCGTTCCATTTCATGTTATTCCTTTTTTGTGATTTCACTGATTAAGGTGATTTCACAGATTTTGTTTTTTTGCCGAGATTACAAGGGGAATGGTGATTCTATCAATACATTGCCTAATCTCCAAGCTCCGGTCTCTAATCTCTACCTACAAATATTCCAGCACTTTTTGGCCCATTGCCGTAGTGCCTAAAATTTTCACTTTATCAGTATTGGCATCAGCAATATCGCCGGTGCGGTAACCGTCTTTCAGAGTTTTATCAATTGCGTCTGTTATCTTTTTAGCTTCATCTTTTAAGCCGAAACTAATTTCAAGCATTAAAGCTACTGATAATATCGATGCCAGTGGGTTTGCTTTATCCTGACCGGCAATATCATGTGCCGAACCGTGGATAGGCTCAAAAAATCCCGTACCATCACCTACAGAAGCTGAAGCCAGCATACCCATCGAACCTGCAATTTGCGATGCTTCGTCAGTAAGGATATCACCGAATAAGTTGGCGGTTAATACCACATCAAACTTTTTAGGGTTTTTAACTAATTGCATAGCCGCGTTGTCAATGAACATGTGCTCGGTTTCAACGTCAGGGTATTGTTTGGCAATTTCCTGTACCACCTCGCGCCATAGGCGTGAAGCCTCCAGTACATTTGCTTTATCAACGGAGCATAACCTTTTACCACGTACACGGGCTGCCTCGTATGCTTTAATAGCGATACGCTCAACTTCGTAGCGTGAATAGATCATCAGGTCAGAAGCCGTGTTACGGTCTTCACTGCGTTTTTTCTCACCAAAATAAACGTCGCCGGTCAGCTCGCGGAAGAAAAGGATATCAGTACCTTTCAATATTTCAGGTTTCAGGCTCGATGCATCCAAAAGCTCATCAAACAGCATAATAGGGCGCAGGTTAGCGTATAAACCAAGCTCCTTACGGATTTTTAATAATCCCTGCTCCGGACGCACTTTGGCCGACGGATCATTATCATATTTGATGTGACCGATAGCACCAAACAGGATAGCATCGCTTGCTTTAGCTTTAGCCAGTGTTTCATCAGGCAGTGGATTACCGGTTGCCTCGATACCCGCATGACCCATCAGGGCTTCGTCGAACGTAAATTCGTGGCCAAAATCCTGACCGATTTTTTCTAAAACTGCTTTACCCCAGGTGGTAACCTCCGGGCCTATCCCGTCGCCGGGTATTACTAATATGTGTTTTTTAATTCCCATAACCCTAATCTCTGCCTGAGGCAGCGGTTTTTTGTTTTTATAGATGTTTTATTTTATTCGGGTTTTACGCCGCGTACTTCTTTTAGTTTCATCGCCATTTGCTCGGCTTCATTTTCTACCCAGTTGGTGTACTCATCAATAGCCAGCAGGCGCGATTCATCATCAATATAGCCTTCCTCAACCATTTGCTTTGATTGTGCCACTTTTGCCCAGATGCCTGCTTTGTTTTCAAAGTTGTACTCGCCTTTTTGGTAAACCTCGTCGGCGTTAAATACCTCGATATTGATAAAACCTGCTTCCTGCAAATATTCGGGCAAGTCTTCGGCAATATGGTTATTCATGCCGGCATCGCCTCTCCACCTTAAAAAGGTAGCATAAAAGCGTTGCATGCTTGCCGGTGGCTGCGGTTGCCATTGTAAAGCCTCGTGGTTATAATCCAAAATGGATACCGTACCACCAGGTTTTAACAACGAATACATTTTTTTCAAAGCCTCAACTGGATTGCTCAGCCATTGTAAAACGCGGGCCGATACAATAAGATCGTACTGTTCTTCCGGCTCAAAGCTGAACAGATCGGTATAAATGAGCTCCATATTTTGAACCGAAGCGTAAGTTTCCATACCGCTCTGGATAAAATACTCGGTATTATCAATGCCCGTAACATGACCGCTTTCACCAACCAATGCGGCAATATCCTTAGAGATAGCGCCGGTACCACAACCCACATCCAGCACCTTCAGGCCCGGCCTGAGCAGGGGGCAAGGGTTGCATAATCGTTCGCTAAACTCCGTTCGTCGAATAATTTGGCGGTACCTTTACCTTCTCGCTGAATATGTTTTTGTTGGTTCATTAGTTCATTTGTTTGTCCATAGCCGATGGTCCATAGTCCATAGCCCACTTAGTTTTAATCTATGGTCCATGGACTATAAACTATGGTCTATCTTGCTAACTCAAACTCCTCAATTTTTCCTTTTTGGCTTAAGATATAGTCGATATCATCGTAGCCGTTTATAAGGCAAGCTTTTTTGTAAGGATTGATCTCGAAGCTTTCTTTTTCGCCGGTTGATGAGATGGTGATAGTCTGGCTTTCCAGGTCGATCTCTACTTCAGCTTTGTGATCGGCATAAACGGCATCGAAGATTTTTTCAGAAAATCATCGCTTACCTGTACCGGTAACAAGCCATTATTAAGGGCGTTGCCTTTAAAAATATCAGCAAAAAAGCTGCTCACTACGGCGTCGAAACCATAGTCAGATATAGCCCAGGCAGCATGCTCACGGCTACTGCCGCAACCAAAGTTTTTGCCTGCTACCAATACCTTACCGCTAAAGGTCGGATGATTAAGTACGAAATCAGCTTTAGGGTTATCGTTCTCATCAAAACGCCAATCGCGGAATAAGTTATTGCCAAAACCATCGCGGGTAGTCGCCTTCAAAAACCTTGCAGGAATGATCTGATCGGTATCGATGTTCTCGATAGGCAAAGGCACCACGCTGGTTTGAATGTGTTTAAATATTTTAGTTGCCATAATTGTCTGAACTCGAATTTTTTGAATTAAGGGAATTTTTCGAATCGAAAAAAATCATTAATTCAGATTTGGGATATATTTTTTATTCAATAATCTTTTAAACTCCATGCTTAAGCTTCCGAAGTTTATGAGTAAACCTGTTTGGATGTTATAAGCTTCGAGGTAATTTATGGCCTGAGCTAAATGAACGTTTTCTAACTGTGCAATAGCCTTCAGTTCAACCATTATTTCGCCTTCGACAAAGAAATCCACTCTCCTTGTTCCGATTTGTTCGTTACGATAAAAGATAGGCATCTCCATTTCCCGGACGAATCTCAGACCTTCCAAACCCATTTCTATTTCTAAGGCTCGTTGATAAATTACTTCCTGGAAACCGTTCCCTAAAGTAGAATGCACACGCATGGCACAGCCAATTATTTTGCTCGTACAATCTTTAAACTCTTCAGGTGTCCGTTTTTTATTAATCTCCATTCTGTTAATTCATTCAATTCCTATAAAATTCGAGTTCAGACCAATTCCTCTTCCTTCAGAAATTCCCTTATATCCGTAACCACACCCGTAATTGCACTCGCAGCCGCGGTAAGCGGGCTTGCAAGGAATGTACGGCTGTTTGGCCCTTGTCTTCCTTCAAAGTTGCGATTTGAGGTTGAGACGCAATATTTACCTGCCGGGATTTTATCCTCGTTCATACCAAGGCATGCGCTGCAGCCTGGTTCGCGAAGCGGGAAGCCTGCGGCATCAAATATTTTGTCCAGTCCTTCGGCAATAGCCTGCTGCTGTACTTGTTTTGAGCCGGGAACTACCCATACAGTAACATTATCGGCTTTGTGTTTGCCTTTTACAAACTCGGCAACCTGGCGTAGGTCTTCAATGCGCGAGTTGGTGCAGCTGCCGATGAAGACGTAATCAATTGGTTTGCCCAATAGCGTTTCATCATCGTGCAGACCCATGTAATCAAGGGCTTTTTTATATGATCCCTGCTCTTTGGCTTCAAATGAAGCAGTTTCAGGAACATGTTGTGTAACACCGATGCCCATACCCGGATTTGTTCCGTAAGTGATCATCGGCTCAATATCTTCAGCTTTAAAGGATAATACCTCATCAAAAGATGCATCAGCATCAGAGTATAAAGTTTTCCAGTAGGCAACTGCTTTGTCCCATTCTTCACCTTTAGGAGCAAATTCACGGCCTTTTACGTAGTTGATGGTGGTTTCGTCGGGAGCAATCAGTCCGCAACGTGCACCCATCTCAATACTCATGTTGCAGATGGTCATGCGGCCTTCCATGCTCAACGAGCGGATGGTATCGCCTGCATATTCAACAGCATAACCGGTACCGCCGGCAGCCGAGATCTGCGCAATGATGTAAAGGATAATATCTTTGGCGCCAACGCCTTTTTGTAGTTTTCCGTTCACTTCAATTTTCATGCGTTTTGGGCGCGACTGGAGTAAACATTGGGTAGCCAACACCTGCTCAACCTGCGAAGTACCTATACCAAAGGCAATAGCACCAAAAGCGCCGTGAGTTGAAGTGTGACTATCGCCGCAAACATAAGTACCACCCGGACGGGTGATGCCCAGCTCGGGGCCTATAACGTGAACGATGCCCTGGTACGGGTGGCCTAAGCCATATAGCTCAACACCAAACTCTTTACAGTTTTTGGTGAGCATATCTACCTGGTAGCGTGAAAGTTCTTCTTTAATGGGTAAGTGCTGATCAATGGTTGGAACGTTGTGATCGGCTGTGGCCACAGTTTGTTTTGGCCTGAAAACGGGCAAGCCTCTCTGACGCAAGCCATCAAATGCCTGCGGACTGGTTACCTCGTGAATGAAATGTGTATCGATATACAAAATATCCGGGAACCCCTCGCTGCTGCTGACGACGTGTGCATCCCAGATCTTATCAAATAATGTTTGTCCCATTTTTATTATTTTTCTTTAGTAACGTCATTGCGAGGAACGAAGCAATCCCCGATTAGCAGATCCGATCTGTTAAGTTTGGGATTATTAATAATTATAATTTGTTTTTTATAGGTATTAATGAGCTCCCTACGGTCGGTTGTCTTCGTGCCTCGCAATGACGTGTTGGTGAGTTTGTTTTAAGGCCTTTCGCCTTTTACCTTTCGGCTTTCACCTAATTTATTACGCTTCTACAACCTGGTTTTCAGGGCGTAAGCTGCGTACGGTTTTGCCTGCTTGCCATAATTCGCTTTCGCGTAATTCTTTCAGTTCGGCATCCAGTTTTTCGCGGTAATCTGGCTGGCTGTTTGAATCGATAGAACGTTGTGACTCTTTGCCTGTAGCAACGCTTTCGTAAAGCTCTTCAAATACTGGTTTAGTAGCGTCACGGAATTTTTTCCACCAGTCAAGCGCACCACGTTGAGCAGTAGTTGAACAGTTGGCGTACATCCAGTCCATACCGTTTTCAGCAACAAGCGGCATTAATGATTGGGTAAGCTCTTCAACAGTTTCGTTAAATGCTTCAGATGGAGAGTGACCATGGCTACGCAATACATCGTACTGAGCAGCAAAGATACCCTGAACGCAACCCATCAAAGTACCACGCTCGCCGGTTAAATCGCTGTATACTTCTTTTTGAAGTTAGTTTCGAATAAGTAACCGCTACCTACAGCGATACCTAAAGCGATAACACGATCAAAAGCTTTACCGGTAGCATCCTGGAAGATGGCATAGCTTGAGTTTAAGCCACGGCCTTGCAGGAACATACGGCGTAATGAAGTACCTGAACCTTTAGGAGCAACCAGGAACACGTCAACATCAGCAGGAGGTACGATGCCAGTTTGCTCGTTGAAAGTGATACCAAAGCCATGAGAGAAATATAAAGCTTTGCCTGGGGTTAAGTGTTTTTTAACAGTTGGCCATAACGCAATCTGGGCTGCATCGCTCAATAAGTAGCAAATCACAGTTCCCCTTTGCAAGGCTTCTTCAATTTCAAAAAGTGTTTCGCCGGGTACAAAACCATCGCTGATAGCTTTATCCCAAGTTTTAGTGCCTTTACGCTGACCAACAATTACGTTGATACCATTGTCTTTTTGGTTCAGGGCCTGGCCCGGACCTTGTACACCGTAGCCAATTACCGCTACTACTTCATCTTTTAATACTTCCTGAGCTTTTGATAAAGGGAACTCTTCGCGGGTTACTACGTTTTCTTCAGTGCCGCCGAAATTTAGTTTTGCCATTGTTTTTTGATTTTTGTGATTTCACCGAACAGTGGTGATCTCACCGATTTTATTTGTATTGAGTAATTTAAGTTTTTGTTCTCTTATTAATCCCGTCATTGCGAGGTACAAAGTAATCCCCTGTATAGTTTGGGATTGCTTTGTACCTCGCAATGACGTTTTTTTAGCTTTCGGCTTTCAGCCTTAAGCTTTGTGCTCTACATCGTAAACACCTTCTCGCCCTGGTTAAGGTATTCATTTTCGATTACCTCTTCACCTGGTTCAAGCCTTTCAAATTCGCGCAGTTTGCTGTTAAAGCCTTCGCTATCTTTAATGATAGCAACACGGGCGCTGCGTACAAACTCAATCAGGCCGTAAGGTTGTAGTATGTTGATCAGGTTATCGGTTTCCTCGCGGTGACCGGTGGTTTCAAACACGGTGTAGTCCTTACGGATCACTACCGCGCGAGCACCGTTTTCGCGTAGTAAACGCTCAACGCTAACCTTTTCGGCAATTACATCGGTTGATACCTTATATAACGCTAATTCCTGCCAAATCACATCTTCGTTGGTGTGATAATATGCTTTTAACACCTCAACCTGTTTTTCTATCTGGCGGGTAAGCTTACGTACTACCTCTTCATATTCGTTAATTACAATATTGAAACGGTGAATACTTTCAATCTCCGACGGAGAAGTATTCAGGCTGTCGATATTGATTTTACGGCGTGTAAATATAATAGCTATCCTGCTTAATAAACCAATTTGGTTTTCGGTATATATGGTGATGTTAAATTCCTGTTTTTTTCTGCTTCGCTCATGATTCTGTTTTTTTAGAGGGCTTACTTTAACCTGATCTCGCTTACGCTGCATCCTTGTGGTACCATCGGGAATACGTTATTCTCTTTGGTAACCATTATTTCTAAAAGGAATGATCCCGGTGCGGTTAGCATTTCATTTAATGCTGCAGTCAAATCTGCACGGTCATCAACTAATTTGCCCGGTATGCGGTATGCTGCGGCTAACGCCACAAAATCCGGACTTTGAATATCAACAAATGAGTAACGGCGCTGATTAAATAATTCCTGCCATTGTCTTACCATGCCCAGAAAGCGGTTATTAAGGATGATAATTTTTACATCGATACCGCTTTGCATAATAGTACCCAATTCCTGGCAGGTCATCTGGAAACCTCCATCGCCAATAATAGCTACTACAGTACGATCCTGAGCGCCAAATTTAGCGCCTATAGCAGCAGGCAATGCAAAACCCATGGTTCCTAAACCACCGCTGGTTACGTTGCTGCGGGTATTGTTAAACTTAGCGTAGCGACATGCTACCATTTGGTGCTGACCTACGTCGGTAACGATAACTGCCTCGCCTTTGGTAATCTCGTTAAGCTGTTTGATTACCTCGCCCATAGTCATTTCAGGCGTAGTTGGATTAAGTTCGTTATGGATAACGGCCTCAACTTCCTGGCGGGTGTAATCATTGAATTTAGCTAACCATTCTGTATGTTCTTTCTTTTCGATGGCCTTGGTCAGCAATGGAAGTGTTTCCTTGCAATCGCCCCAAACCGGTACGGTTGATTTTACGTTTTTGTCGATCTCGGCAGGGTCAATATCTAAGTGAACAACTTTTGCTTGTTTAGCATATTTATCCAGGCGACCGGTTACACGGTCGTCAAAACGCATACCTATCGCGATCAATACATCGCACTCGTTAGTTAAAACGTTAGGGCCGTAGTTGCCATGCATGCCCAGCATACCTACATTTAACGGATGGTCTGAAGGGATAGCGCCTGCACCAAGTACTGTCCAGGCAGCAGGGATACCACTTTTTTCAACAAAGGCTTTAAACTCCTGCTCAGCACCGCCCAAAATAACACCCTGACCAAACAGGATGAATGGTTTTTTAGCACTGTTGATCAACTCAGCAGCCTGCTCAATATATTGCGGACGAACAATTGGTTTCGGCCTGTAGCTGCGGATATGATCGCAAGGTTTGTAGCCTGCAAAGTCAAACAGCTGGATCTGCGCGTTTTTAGTAATGTCAATCAATACCGGACCTGGCCTGCCGCTGCGGGCAATATAAAATGCCTTGGCAATAACTTCCGGGATTTCGGTGGCATCAGTTACCTGGTAGTTCCATTTGGTAACCGGAGTGGTAATGTTGATCACATCAGTTTCCTGGAAGGCATCGGTACCTAAAAGGTGCGCGAAAACCTGACCGGTAATACAAACCAACGGGGTGCTGTCGATCTGGGCATCGGCCAAGCCTGTTACCAGGTTGGTAGCGCCCGGGCCGCTGGTGGCAAATACCACACCCACTTTGCCCGATGTACGTGCATAACCCTGGCCGGCGTGAATGCCGCCCTGTTCGTGGCGTACCAGTATATGGTTCAGTTTATCATTATAATCAAACAAAGCATCATAAATGGGCATGATAGCGCCTCCTGGGTAACCAAAAATGGTATCGGTACCTTCGGCTATCAATGCTTCCAATAATGCTACCGATCCAGAAACGTTTACGGTTTCGGTGGCGGCTGGCGCGGTTAAGGTTTCTTGTGCAGTTTCCATACCTGTATTTTTTATATTCATAGCACTTTTTGGTGCTAAACTGATTTATTCTATCTGTCTCTAATTTGCTAAAATGAACGGGCTTAATTTGTGTTCACTTTATTCATTCATGGCTTTTATAATAAGCCATTTTGTTTATTAATTATTCGTCGGTAACGCAGCCTTCGGCAGCGGTAGTCACGTTTTTAGCGTAACGGTATAACACACCCTTGGTAACCTTCAGCGCCGGTTTTTGCCATGCGGCACGGCGTGCGGCTATTTCTTCTTGCGGTAGCGAAACGTTTATAGTATTGGCAACAGCATCAATATTAATGATATCATCGTCTTTTACCATCGCTATAAACCCGCCATCGTAAGCCTCGGGTGTGATGTGACCGACGACGAGAACCATGCGTACCGCCGCTAAAGCGTCCATCTGTAATTAATGCAACTGAACTACCCAAACCGGCACCGAATATGGCTGAGGTTGGTTTTAGCATTTCCGGCATACCCGGCGCGCCTTTAGGGCCCACGTTGCGGATCACCACAACGTCACCTTTTTTAACACGGCCGCTCTGGATACCGGCAATCAGTTCAAACTCGCCGTCAAATACACGGGCAGGACCGGTGAAACGTTCGCCTTCTTTACCTGTAATTTTGGCAACGCTGCCACCTTCGGCAAGGTTTCCGTACAAAATTTGCAGGTGACCGGTAGCTTTAATCGGGTTTTCTTTCGGTTTGATGATCTTTTGAGTCTCAAACTCCAGGGCCGGGATTTCAGTAAGGTTTTCGGCAATGGTTTTACCGGTAACAGTTAGGCAATCACCATGTAACCAGCCCTGCTCTAAACAGTATTTCATTACAGCCGGAACACCGCCAATGTTGTGCAGGTCTTCCATCATGTATTTTCCGCTTGGTTTCATATCGGCCAGTACTGGGATCCGGTTACTTACAGCCTGGAAATCATCCTGGGTTAATTTAACGTCAACGCTTTTTGCCATTGCAATCAGGTGCAATACCGCGTTGGTTGAACCGCCCAGTACCATGATCACAACGATAGCATTTTCAAATGCCTCACGGGTCATGATATCTGATGGTTTAATATCCTTTTCTAACAACACCTTGATAGCTTTACCGGCGGCAAGGCATTCTGCTTTTTTCTCAGCGCTTAGAGCAGGGTTTGATGATGAATACGGTAAACTCATACCCAATGCCTCAATAGCTGCAGCCATCGTGTTAGCTGTATAGATACCACCGCAGGCACCTGCGCTTGGACAGGCGTTTTTAATAACGCCCATAAAATCAACATCATCAATCTGGCCGGCAATCTTTTTACCCAAAGCCTCAAATGCCGATACAATATTCAAATCTTCGCCTTTCCAATGACCCGGTTTAATAGTTCCACCGTAAACCATGATTGAAGGACGATTTAAACGGCCCATAGCCATGATGGAACCTGGCATGTTTTTATCACAACCCGGCAGGGTAATTAAGCCATCATAGTACTGAGCGCCGGTAACAGCCTCAATTGAGTCGGCAATGATATCGCGGCTCACCAATGAGTAACGCATACCTTCAGTACCGTTGCTCATGCCATCGCTTACGCCAATAGTATGGAATATCAGGCCTACCATGTCTTCATCCCAGATACCTTGTTTAACCAGCTTAGCCAGGTCATTGAGGTGCATGTTGCAAGTGTTACCATCGTAACCCATACTGGCCACGCCGACCTGTGCTTTGCGCATATCATCGTCTGTTAAGCCGATCCCGTAAAGCATGGCCTGTGCGGCAGGCTGTGTTGGGTCCTGGGTAAATGTTTTGCTATACTTGTTCAATTCTATAGCGTTGGTGGTATCTGATGATGAACTCATTTTATTAGATATGTAGACAGTTTTAGTATTTAATTTTTGTTGATGATACTGGTTTACTTGGTATCGAAAATCAATATATGTAAGGTAGCCATAGCATCATGCAATAGCAATAGTCATTTCTGATTTTTTAAAATAAGTATTTAATTTTAATTATTTAAAATTTTTAGAATTTAATTTTGTAAAATTTGTTTATAAAGATATAAAATATTTTACAAAATAGACCAAAGTTTAAAACGGTATTCGGTATGTTTTTTATGCATGCATAGCAAGTTGTCGATTTTCTGCCTGAAATGGGAGGAAAGATAATTTAACTTTAAAAAAAGTATCCGGCTGTGCTAATGGAAGTTGATAAATGATTAGTTTCAGGCATTAATATCATATACTTACAATGAACAAAATCCTAATCCTGACATTACTGCTATTTAGCGTAACAAAAAGTTTCTCGCAAGATGCATTTACCGCCATCGAAAACAAAAATTACGATCAGCTTTCCGAATTATTGAAATCACCAAAGAATATAAACATAAGAGGTAAAAATGATATGACACCCTTGCTTAAAGCAGTAGGGCAAAACGATCTTAAAGCTGTAAAGATGTTGGTGGAAGCGGGAGCTGATTTAAGCCTTGTTCCAAAATCAAATTGGACACCCCTGATGGTGGCTTGCCAAAGCGGCAGTACCGAAATGGCCGCCTACCTGATTGAAAAAGGTGCAGATATTAATGCTAAAGACGAGCACAATTGGAACCCCATCATTATAGCATCAAGAAACGGACAGGCAGCAACGGTTGCCTTGCTGTTAACCAAAGGAGTTGATGTAAATTGTAAAGCGGCAGATAAATCTACCCCGTTATTAATAGCCTCTTATAAGGGGCACAATGATGTGATAAAGTTACTGCTTGAAAAAGGTGCCGATCCAAACCCGGTAAATCGGGATAGCGAAACGGCTTTGTTTTTAGCTGCTAAACAGGGCCGGGCCGAAATAGTTAAATTATTGCTACAGCATCATGCCGATAAAACCTTTATTAATAAGGATGGGGTGAGTATTTGCAATGCTGCTAAAAGCAACGGTTACAAAGAAATCTGTGATTTGCTTTAGCGAGGCTTCGTCTGATTTGGTCGAACAAAAACTGGAGTTGCTTTTTAATGATATCGAGCTGTTATTGCAAGCTAAGTTGGCCGTTCCGGAAGCATTCTTTTCTGCCTCAATGATCCACTTGATGTTTGTGAAGATCAATCCTTTTGAAGATGGCAATGGACGTACTGCACGCCTGTTTGAAAAATGGTTCATATCCGAAAGCTCGGTCTTAAAGCCTGGTTCCTGCAAGCGGAAAAATATCACTATGACCATCAATAACATCAGGCTGCTGGGACTGGAATATGAGTTGCTGGATTATTCTGCGGCTCTGCCTTTTTTGCTGATGTTGCCTCAATCTCTTTAAATAGTTCAGTACCCATTATTCTGCACATTTGCACCCCGTAAAATGGTAAGTATGAATCCTAAGTTGTAGAATTAAAAATAAAAGTTGATTTATTCGAATAGTTTATTTCTTTATATTTGACATAATCTAACCCTGTCACCCTGAATGAAAAACCTAACCTGTATAATTCTACTGCTCTTAGTAGCAACGGCAAATGCCCAGATAAAAAAGAAACCTGTTAAAGCTGTTGCTGAAAATAAGCCGCTAATTGTCTCAACTCCAAAAGCCACGGCTGTAATTAAAGGGAACGTCAAAAACTTTACTGATAAATATTGGGAGATGGCTGTAACCGGCGATTTAACTAATTACTCATTAACGATACCTGTTGATAAGGACGGCAATTTCAATACAGCTATAAATATTGACGGAGATACCGAAGATATCTATCTGTACCTCAATGACGATGCTATCACCGTTTGCGCCCAAAGGAACGATACCCTGGTACTTAGTTGGGATAATAAGGACTTTAAAAACACATTCCGCATCACCTCTCCTTTCCAGCATACAAACGAGCGGTTGCAAACCATGATGCTGATGTATAATCTCTACCGTAAAGAGTCGATGGATTTGGGACAGTCCTTATATGATAATAAACTCACCGATTCCGCAAAGTTTGAGAAGATCAATAAGTTATATAATAAAGTGATGATGACAGCCGCGGTGCATCTTGATTATCCCGAAAGTCAGAAGTTAATTACTGATGTTTATTATCAGTACGTTGGTTTTTTGAATAGCCATCACTTGTTATCTAAATATGAGTTGCATATAAACGACACCTCTGCTACAGGAAAAGCGCTCAATCAGCAATTTCCTGCCGGAGCATATCACGCCCAATCAGAGTTTTCTTTTAAAAACAGCAATAGCTACAAAGAATTTATTTTTAACTACGTCCGATTTTATAAGGGACTGAATAATACAACTATAATAGGATCGGATTGGGATAAGAAATTAACGCCCTTTACTCCTGCGTGGGATGAATATTATCTGGGGCTAGCCAATCTCCATTTAATTGAGTTCCGTGACTGGTTTATAACGAAAGCCATAGAGATGGATTTTGGTTACTATTCGTTTGACGATGCTGAGAACATCTACAAGGATTTTAAAACTAAGGTTAAAACGCCAAGATATGCAGATACTCTTGCGCAATTTTATGCAACAGTACGGCAATTAAAACCCGGTAATCTGGCGCCTGAATTTAGTTTGAAGAATGATAAGGGTGAGGTGGTGTCCTTGAAAAGCTTCCGGGGAAAAGTAGTGTATATCGATTTTTGGGGCGTAGGATGCGGCCCTTGCGTTTACGAAATAAAGAACACGACTGCAGCTTTGCACGAGCGGTATAAAGATAAGAATGTAGTGTTCCTCAACATCTGTGTTGATTCGGACGAGAAAGCGTGGAAAAGTAGTTTGGCCTCATTAAATATAAGTGGTGTCAACCTCATTGCAGAGGGCTGGACAAGAAACCCGGTATGTCAAAAATATAACGTAACAGGTATCCCTCATTATATTACAATCGGAACCGATGGCAAGATTGTAAATAATAACAGCGAAAGGCCATCATCCGGGTATACACTTACAGCAGAGCTTGACAAGGCTTTGAAACAAGCGCATTAACCAGAAAGGTTATGATTGATAAAAATATAGGTCATTATTGATTGTAAGGTATGAAGCAATCCCCAGGGCAATTACAGGGTAGTTTGTTTGCATGGGCCGCTCTGCTAATAGGAGATTGCTTCGTACTTTACAAAAATGGCGTTTACGTATCCTCCCCAAAAAAGGGTACAAAAAAGCCCGGATAAAAGCTTATCCGGGCTTTATAAATTTATAAAGTAGCGCCTATTTGTGCTGAATACCTTCAGCTAAAACAGTTACTTTATTGTTTAATGCTTCAACAACACCGCCTTTAATAAAAAACACTTCTTCTTTAGCTGCACCACCGCGTACGGTAAGTTTGCCATCCTGAAGGGTGGAAATGATTGGGGCGTGGTTGTTCAGTATTTCAAATAATCCCAAAGCACCAGGTAAGGTTACTGAGGTGGCCTCGCCTTCGTAAACTTTTTTATCGGGAGTAAGAATTTCTAATGTCATGCTTTTTGAGATTCAAGATTTAAGAATCAAGAGCCAGGCTTTTCCTGTTCTTGATTCTTGAGTCTTATTTTCTTGCTTCTTATTAAGAGTTAGCTTCAGCCAACAGCTTTTTGCCTTTTTCAATAGCATCTTCAATGCTGCCAACTAAGTTGAAAGCTGCTTCAGGATACTCGTCAACTTCACCGTCCATGATCATGTTGAAACCTTTGATGGTATCTTTAATGTCAACCAGTACACCTTTTAAGCCGGTGAACTGCTCAGCAACGTGGAATGGTTGTGACAAGAAACGCTGAACACGACGAGCGCGTGATACAACTAACTTATCTTCTTCAGAAAGCTCGTCCATACCAAGGATGGCGATGATATCCTGAAGCTCTTTGTAGCGTTGTAAAGTCTCTTTAACGCGTTGAGCTGTATTGTAGTGCTCGTCACCTAAAACAGCTGGGCTAAGGATACGTGAGGTTGAATCCAATGGATCCACTGCAGGATAAATACCAAGCTCGGCAATTTTACGTGAAAGTACGGTAGTAGCATCCAAGTGGGCGAAGGTTGTAGCCGGCGCAGGGTCGGTCAAGTCATCCGCAGGTACGTAAACGGCCTGTACTGAAGTGATCGAACCACGTTTGGTTGAAGTGATACGCTCCTGCATGGTACCCATCTCAGTTGCCAGCGTTGGCTGGTAACCTACTGCTGATGGCATGCGACCTAAAAGCGCTGATACTTCTGAACCTGCCTGTGTAAAACGGAAGATGTTATCGATAAAGAAAAGGATATCACGGCCTTTACCATCTTCATCACCGTCACGGAAGTACTCGGCAATTGTTAAGCCTGAAAGGGCCACACGTGCACGTGCACCCGGCGGCTCGTTCATTTGACCGAATACGAATGTTGCTTTTGAATCTTTCATGGCTTCGGTATCAACTTTAGTTAAGTCCCAACCGCCTTCTTCCATTGAATGCATGAAAGCGTCGCCATATTTTATAATGCCTGATTCAAGCATCTCACGTAAAAGGTCATTACCTTCACGTGTACGCTCACCAACACCGGCAAATACAGATAAACCTGCATAAGCTTTTGCGATGTTGTTGATCAGTTCCTGGATTAATACAGTTTTACCTACACCGGCACCACCAAACAAACCAATTTTACCACCTTTTGCATAAGGCTCTAAAAGGTCGATAACTTTAATACCTGTAAAAAGTACCTCAGTTTCGGTAGATAGGTCTTCAAACCTTGGAGGGGTTGCGTGAATAGGACGACCATTTACTTTGTCAAGATTCGGGATACCGTCGATAGCATCACCTACCACGTTAAATACACGACCTTTGATATTATCGCCTACCGGCATTTTGATAGCAGCTTCGGTATCCAATACCTTCATACCGCGTAACAAGCCGTCGGTCGAGTCCATCGCGATAGCACGTACACGGTCTTCGCCTAAGTGCTGCTGAACCTCTAAAATAACTTTTTGGCCATTGTCTTTCGTGATCTCTAATGCGTCATAAATTTTAGGAAGATGAGCGTCATCAGCGAAACTTACGTCGACTACCGGACCAATGATCCTTGAAATTTTTCCAATGTTTGGCATATATAACCTGGTGTTTTTTAAAAAATGCTTTTACTGAACAGCAACATACATCATTTGTAACAGGAATGTATAAGATGCTATTTCAGAGGCGCAAAGTTAAGATTTCTATCCAATTATTTACATAGTGTTTTAAGATTTTTGAAGGATAATTTCAACATTGATAATTGTTTGCATTTATTGCGCAAAAGTCAAAACAATTTTGCCTGTATGAGTGCTGCTCTCCATTAGTTTATGAGCCTCGGCGGCCTCGCCTGCATCAAAAGTTTTGTACACTATGGGTGTGATTTTTCCTGATGATAACAATGGCCATATTTTTTGTTCGAGGTTTTGGGCTATAGCTGCTTTGAAAGCTGTTTCCCTGCTGCGTAGCATCGATCCGGTAATGATCAGTCTTTTTGCCATTACTTTGCCCAAATCAAGCTGTACTTCGCGGCCATTCATTGCGTTGATCATGACCAGCCGTCCCTCAACAGCCAGCGAATCGATATTGCCAGGCATATAGTTGCCGCCAATCATATCCAGGATCACATTAACGCCTGTACCATCGGTAAGCGATTTGATCGCGTCTTTAAAATCAGTCGTTTTATAGTTGATGGCTTTATCCGCGCCAAGCTGCTCACAGAAACTGCATTTTTCATCAGATCCGGCTGTTACATAAACGGTACTGCCTAAAGCTTTGGCCATTTGAATAGCCGTAACACCAATGCCGCTCGATCCGCCATGTACCAGCAATGATTGGCCGGGTTGTAAATTGCCTCGGTCAAATACATTGCTCCAAACGGTAAAAAAGGTTTCAGGCAGTGATGCAGCTTTAGGGAAGCTTAGATTAGTGGGAATGGGCAGGCATTGGCCCTTGGGCGCTTTACAATATTCAGCATAACCGCCGCCGGCAACCAATGCGCAAACTCTGTCGCCGGGTTTCCAACGGGTAACTTTTTTACCGACTTCAGTAATGATACCGGCCACTTCCAGGCCGGGGATATCCGCCGGCGCACCTGCCGGCGGCGGATAATTGCCCTTGCGCTGAAAAATATCGGGACGGTTGATGCCCGCCGCCATTACCTTTATCAATACTTCGTCATCGGCAATAACCGGCTTGGGCCTTTCGGCAAGCTGCAAAACTTCGGGCCCGCCGGGTTGGGTGATCACTATTGCTTTCATGGATTGTGTAGTTGAAAGCTAAGTTAGTGCTAAAATGTTTGTCCGGAAAGTTTTGCTTCTTCTCTTAAACCGGCGCAAGTAGTATGCGGTTGCCGGCGCGATGTTTACTTATACCTAACCTCTAATCACCAGAACGCAAACTTTTAACCGGGTTGGCCGCCGCGGCCCTGAATGATTGTAAGCTAATAGTAGCTAATGCAATAAATACAGCCCCCGAGCCCGCTAATATCACCACCCACCATTGTATATTTTGGCGATAGGCAAATCCCTGAAGCCACTTATTCATGGTAAGCCAGGCTAATGGAGCGGCTATGGCAAATGATATGATTACCAGTTTAACAAAATCTTTCGACAACATGGTTACAATGGCTGTGATACTTGCGCCAAGCACTTTTCTAATACCAATTTCCCGGTTGCGCTGTTCGGCGGCGTAAGCGGCAAGACCAAGCAAGCCCAGGCAGGCAATGGCTATAGCGAGGCCTGTAAACAGAATAAAAAGCTGCCCCATTCGCTGTTCGGTGCGGTACAATGCGTCGAAATCGGTATCCATAAACGAATAATCAAAGTGTTCATTTGGACCGATGGTTTTCCATGTCTTTTCTATCCGGGTCATTAGAGATGGCAGATTATGCGTATTTACCCGGATACTTAAACGCGCCAGCCAGTCGTTGTCTAAAGTCATGACCAGTGGGGTTACATTATCGCGCAGCGAACTGAAGTTGAAATCTTTTACCACTCCTATTACACGATATTTTTTTAGGTTGGTTGCGGTACCTGTGGTTATTGTTTTGCCAATGGCATCATTACCATAACCGAATACATTTGCGGCTGTTTCATTAATAACCATAGCTGTCGAATCGGTTCTAAACTCCCCGGAAAATCCCCGGCCGGTCTTCATTTGCATCCCCATCGTGTTAATGTAATCTTCATCTATTTTCCAGAACTGGGTTGACTGGCCTTCTTTGCCACCGGGTGACACGTAGTTTAAAACTTTGTTATTGGCGGTAGGCAAAAAGCTGGTAAGAGTGGCATTAACAACGCCGGGTAACTTTTTAATCTCCTGTTTCAGTAGTTCGGGATGCTCAAGTGTGTTTACATTATTGAGGATGAGAACCTGGTTGCGGTTAAAGCCCAGATCCTTATTTTGGATATAATTAAGCTGATTGTAAATAACCAGGGTGTCTATCACTAAAAATATCGAAATAGAAAACTGGAAAACGACCAGGGTGCTCCGGAAAGCCCCGCCTTTAAAGCCGGTTGAAACTTTTCCGTTTAATACATTAATTGGTTGAAATGCCGATAAGAAGAAGGCAGGGTAGGAGCCGGCTAAAAGGCCCACAATAATGACAATGCTTAACAAGGCGGGTAATAGCCAGGTTATGGTTTGCGCATTAATTGCCAGTTGTTTGTTTGATAGGTGATTAAATAAAGGCAGCAAAGCCCAGGCTGACAGTACTGCTATAATGGCTGCTACGAAAGTTACGATCAGGGATTCGGCAAGAAACTGAAAAATGAGGTGACTGCGGGATGAGCCTAATACCTTACGCACACCGACTTCACGGGCGCGGTTGGCTGAACGGGCTGTAGACAGGTTCATGAAATTAATGCAAGCCAGCAGCAGGATGAAAATTGCCGCTGCTGTAAAAATGTAAACATACTGGCCATTGGCGTTGGCACCCAGTTCCATAACCCGGTTTGATTTGAGGTGGACATCAGTTACCTGCATCAGGCTTAGCTTGAAATAATTGCCACCTGCTACGAATTTGCTATAATTCATTGTCCTTGAGCTTTTAAGGCCGTTTTGCATATCGGCATTGAGTTTAGTTTCGAGCCGGCTGATATTTGCGTTAGTTTTAAGCAGCGCATAGGTGGCAAAGGGGTTAACTGGTTCCATGCGGCGTCATTATTGATTGGATGGTCTCTTGCCAGTAAAAAGTTAGCTCTAAAATGTGATTGAGCGGGCATGTCCTTCATTACTCCTGTTATCTTAAGCGATGTGCCGCTCGTTACTAAAAATAAAGTTTGGCCAACCACACTGATGCGGTTAAAATATTTTTTTGCCATTGATTCAGAAATAACCGCGGTATTGGGTTCTTTTAAAGCCGTTTTTGCATCGCCCGAAAGGAGGGGGAGGGTGAATACATCGAAAATATTGGGTTCACTGTAAAAAGTTGTGCCGTCTTCGCGCACAATTTCATCTCCTTTTTTAAAGCGGATGTTTAGGGCCGGGCTTATACGAACTGCCGTTTCAACTTCAGGAAACTCCGTTTTTAAAACGTTAGCAACCGGAATGGCAGCAGTGGCATATTCAGTAAGTGTGCCGCTATATTTCAGGGCGGTGTTTACCCGGTAGATCCTGTCGTGTTTGATATTATACCTGTCGTAGCTCAGCTCATCAACCACATAAAATGTAATGAGCAGGCAAATGGCCAGCCCTAATGCCAGTCCTAAAATATTAATGAATGTAAAGCCTTTGTTTTTTAATAGACTTCGCAAGGCGGTTTTAAAGTAGTTCCTGATCATAGCATAAAAGGTTTATGCTATAAAGTTAAAACTAAATTTTTAGTTATTTAGGGGTTTTAACTAATTTTTTAGTTTGACGTTTGTTGAATAGTATCTTGAACATCTCAATGTTAAAAAAGGAAGAGGAGTACTTTTACTCGTTTTATTTTTGTTTTTTTGCCTAAAACAAATACGTATGTCATTACAGATTGGCCAGCCCGCCCCTCAGTTCATTTTAATATCATCGGCCTTAAAAACCGTTTCATTAGCCGATTTTAAAGGCCGTAAGGTCGTGATCCACTTTTTCCCTTTAGCGTTTACAGGCGTTTGTACCACGCAGCTTTGCACCATGCGCGATAGCTTTGGATACTATGATGGTTTAAACGCTACTATATTGGGCATTTCTGTTGATTCGCCTTTTACTTTAGCTAAGTTTAAAGAAGAGAACAATTATCAGTTCGATCTGCTTTCTGATTTTAACAAAGAAGTATCTACGGCTTATGGTGCTATTTATGATCAGTTTGTGATGGGGCTTAAGGGTGTTTCAAAGCGTGCCGCCTTTGTAATTGACGAAGAGCAGAATATCATTTATGCGGAGGTGCTTGAAGATGCCGGTCAACTGCCAAATTTTGAGGCTATTGCCGAAATTGTAAAATAATTTGAATAAAAGTTTGCAGCGAAAGTTTAAAAATCTATCTTTGCATTCCATTTCGGAAAGCACTCGTAGCTCAATTGGATAGAGCATCTGACTACGGATCAGAAGGTTAGGGGTTCGACTCCCTTCGAGTGCACAACAAAGCACTGCAGTCCGGAATTTTTCCACCGCTGGTGCAAATTAACTGTAAGCCTTTCTGTTGTATTACCGAAAGGCTTTTAATTTATCAAGAGCATGCTAAATCTGGTTTTGTTTGGCCCTCCCGGAGCCGGGAAAGGTACTCAGTCGAAAAAACTTATTGAGAAATACGATTTGATCCACCTTTCAACCGGAGATTTGTTACGTGGTGAAATTTCACAAGGTACAGCCCTCGGTTTGGAAGCTAAAAAGCTGATGGATGATGGTAAACTGGTTCCTGATGAAGTAGTTATCGGCATGATCAGTAATAAACTTGATGCCAACAAGAAAGCCAAAGGTTTTATTTTCGATGGTTTTCCACGTACAGTTGCACAAGCCGAAGCTTTGGATCAGTTACTCGAATCAAAACAATCGGCAATTTCAGGCATGATCGCCCTTGAAGTTGGCGATGAAGAGCTGGAGCGCCGTTTATTAGAGCGAGGTAAAGAATCTGGAAGACCGGATGATGCCAACCCTGAGGTGATCCGCAAACGAATTAAAGAATACAATGATAAAACTGCTCCTGTAGCGGGTTTTTATCAGCAGCAGGATAAGTTTACAAGCATTAACGGTGTGGGCTCGGTTGATGAGATCTTCGACGCTATTGTTGGTGTAAACGAATCATATAACTAATAGTCCGTCCGAAAGTCTTTAGTCCGGAAGTCAGTAAAGTCCGCAGGTTAGGAAGATTAAAATTCTTAACTTTCGGACTTTACTGACTTTCGGACTTTCCGTCTAAATCAAAAATTATGTCGCAGGGTTCAAATTTTGTTGATTATGTGAAGATCTGTTGCCGTTCAGGCCACGGAGGTGCTGGTTCTGCCCATTTGCATCGTGATATATTAACTTCAAAAGGCGGTCCCGATGGTGGCGACGGCGGCAGGGGAGGCCATGTTATTGTAAAAGGTAACGCCCAACTGTGGACTATGCTGCACCTTAAATACCGTAAACACGTAATTGCCGGTGATGGCGATTCGGGCGGCAGCTCATTGCGTACGGGCAAAACCGGCCGCGACGAGAATATTGGAAGTGCCCCTTGGTACTACCGTGAAAAATGCTGAAACCGGTGAAGTACTTTTTGAAATAACCAAAGATGGTGAAACCAAGATCCTTACTCCCGGTGGCCGCGGTGGCTTGGGCAACTGGCATTTTAAAACATCAACCCAACAAACCCCCCGCTTTGCCCAACCCGGCGAAGATGGCCGTGAGGACTGGAATATCCTCGAACTAAAAGTGTTGGCTGATGTTGGTTTGGTAGGTTTCCCTAACGCAGGTAAATCCACCCTGCTTTCGGTGGTATCGGCTGCCAAGCCCGAAATTGCCGATTACGCTTTTACCACACTGGTGCCCAATTTAGGTATCGTATCATACCGTGGCGGCCGTTCATTTGTAATGGCCGATATTCCGGGCATTATTGAAGGAGCATCACAGGGCAAAGGTTTAGGGTTTAGGTTTTTGAGACATATTGAACGCAACTCGGTATTGCTGTTTATGGTGCCTGCCGATACATCGCGCAGTATAAAAGAAGAATACAGCATCCTGCTGCATGAACTGGAAGAATATAATCCCGAACTGATGCACAAGCCTCGTGTGTTAGCCATAACCAAGACCGACATGCTCGACGATGAGCTGCAGGCTGAAATGAAAAAGGAGATCCCTGATGGAATCCCCTCTATATTTATATCATCTGTGGCCCAGAAAAATATCGATCAGCTAAAAGACCTGCTTTGGAAAGAGATCAACGCCAGCGTTATTTAGCCTCCCACAAAATGTAGTCATTACTAAGCATCGTCATTTTAAAGCCGGTATAGCCAGGAAAACATTTGCGCATAATAGTTGATTTTGGACCGATGTAATCGGCGGGCAAAACTATGTACAGTGGTCCGGCGTGCCCATTATATACATATTCATCATAATCGATTGCCACTTCAGCGCCAATGGTTTCAACGGTTATAGTGCGGTTGCGTTCAATTTCCAGGCTCAGATCAGGGCTGTTAAATACAAAAATGGCGTTGTTGTTTTGCTTATCCAGGTTGCGGATATAGTTTAGCGATGGCTGATCGATAAATAACTGTGCTATCCCCGAATATCCCCTTGCGCCGATATTTTTATTTTGAAAGTAGCTTGGCACAAAGTATTTGTAGCTGGAGTAAGCTATTACAAAACATATAAAATAAAACAGGTATTTATAACCAGTTTGCAATCTGCTTACCAGGTAAATGATGCCTGGTGCAGCGATAAGCCCGATGAGCCTCAAATGCCTTGCTTCATATGAAATATTGGCTTGTCTCAAAAATGATTGTCCGAAAAACAACACCGATACCACATAAAAAACCACCAGTAGCAGCGCATAATTTTTGTGAGGCGCCTTTTTTACAATAAACCAAATTAATAAAATGCTTAATACAGCACAGATCAGCACAATTATCACCCCCAAAAGTAAGTAAACATGGGAGGGTCATCATGAAACAAAAGGCCGTTTGTAAGGTCATCTACCGAAAAAGCGGTTAATATTGGCGAGGCAAAAGGAAAGCCAAAAGTTTCCCAAACCAGCTTCATACTTCCGGTTATCGACGAGGGGTTAGCACCTTTTGAAAGATAAAAATGATAGACCATAAATAAGGATAATACCGCAGGGACTCCTATCCATATGCCATTTTTTATCCAGCGAATGATGTCTTTGGTTCCCATTGAAAACCTAAGCCATAAAAAAAGGCAAGTGGCAGCATACATCCATAAAAATGACGATTTGCAAATGAAGCCTAATATTCCACCTATAAAGAGGAATACGACCAGTTTCCAGGTTATTTTTTCAATGGCTATGCATCCGTATAAAAACCAGCCGGTGTAACCAAAAAGTAGTACCTCGCCACCATTGTAAAATACATAAGGTGTAAAAAAAGATAACTGAATTACGATGAATAGTACGCTTAAAGCCGAGATCATTGGTGTAAACCCTGCTTTTTTAAAGAAATAGTAAAAGCCGAAAATGCCGGATAACGAAAATAGCAGGGTTACTATTGAAGAAGCGCGACCTGTGTTGACGCCAAAAATAAGTTTAAAGAAATAGGGCACCAGGTATTGCCCCGGCGACCACCAGGCGAGGAATTCTGAAGTGTTTTTGCTGATATCGTTCTGATCGGGTTTAACCATGACATTAAATGCCGAACCCAGTTCCATTGAGCGCATTACCTGGAAGCCCTTGCTGGGGTCGGGGTAAATGGCTGCTGGAGCTATGATCAGCATAATGCCCATAATGAAAACAATCCCGCTGATAACCAATAAAATGATTTGGTGGGTTTGTAGTTTTTGTTTCAGCATATAATTATTTTAAGCAGATGATGTTTAAGTTTTAACTGATTTCCCGTTCCCTGATCTTTACCGCCGGGTTGCCCTGGTAGATGCCGTACGCCTCCATGTTTTTTGTAGCGATAGAACCGCTGGTTAATACCGCGTGCGATGCTACCGTCACGCCCGGATTTACCATAGCCCCGGCGCAGATCCACACGCCGTCTTCCAAAATTATGCCTTTGGTTATCAAATCAAAGGATGTTTTTTGGTAATTGTGGCTGCCCGTTAACAGCACAGCCCCCTGCGACAGGCAAACATGCGCGCCGATATGGATGAGCACTAAACTATCTATCCATACATTTTCACCTATCCAACTTTCATCGCCGATATGCAGGTTCCATGGATATTTGATGTTTACGCAAGGCTTAATAGTTACATTTTTACCCACCTTGGCACTAAACAGCTTCAGCAAAAATGCTTTGAACGCACTTGAGGGTATAATGCTTGTTTTAAAGAATATGGCGTTACAGTAGTACCACAAAATGCGTTTTAAAACGTTGCCGCCCGGATGATAAGGATAATTATTATAAGTTGAAAGGTCAGTTCTGAACATCAGCGCCGGTAAGCTTATCATTACGTTTGATCCAAATATACAGGCTAAACGCTATAATAATGTAAAGAAGTATATTAAAAATGGTATGGTGATCAACTATCCGGTTTGCCTTTTTCGACCAGAAGATGGCCAGTAAAACAAAACGAATCACGTTTAAAAATTCGATAACTAAAATGCCTGAAATGAGAAATACCAATTTTGACCGCAACGGAGACGGATAGGCCAGCACAAATGCCGAAAAGAAGCTGACCAACCCTAAGCCGAGACAACTGTATACAATAGCCAGTGTCCCTTTACCCGCAACCAGTAACTCGGAATTATTATCAATAGCAGCGTAACCAAGCCACTTCAGGATCATGACACTGCAATCCAATAAAACCTGTCTCAAAGCCGCAATATAATTCAGGTGTTCGGCTAAAAAGGCGTTATAATTTCCGCCGGGATTAGTAATGCCGAAAAAGAAAATATTAAAGCTATAAAAAATGGCAAACAGCAATACAAACAACAGCACGAACCGTATCGCCGGGTTATTTAAAAAAGCACGTTGTTTCATTGTTTTTTGCTCTCCTTTTGTAACTCATAAATTTTTGCATCAATCAAAAACCTGAACCAAAATCCTTGTAAAAAATGGAATACCAGCCCGGTTTTTCCATCTAAAAAACCCAATTTTATAAAGTATCTTATGGTAAAATAAATTACAGGCCTTACAAATAAAGGAAACGACTCATATCGGTTTTTCATATACCGGCGCCGCTCCATAGGGTTGCCAAATAAACGTGGATGTACCAGCTTGCCGTTATCATCAACAACCTTGGTGTTTTGCTGTTCAACAAGGTATTGTGCCTCCAGCGTTGCCCAATGATTATGCCGGGCAATGAAACTGGTAAGCGAATCGGTTATTACATCGATGATATCAGTTTTAAGTACCTGCGTTTTACCGGTAACTTTAAAATGCTGATCATACAATTTTTCTTCGCAATGCCCGAAGCCGCGCCTGAACAGGTTGGCGTGGTATGTTGGATAGTGGCCGCCATGTTTGATCCATTTGCCCATAAATAGGGTACGCCTGCTGATCAGGAAACCATTTGTTTCAGCATCTATGGGCTTGGAGAAAATATCGTTAAGCTGGGCGGCAAGCTCTGGTGTTACCCGGTGATCAGCATCCAGGTTAAGTACCCAGGTACCTGTTAAAGGCAGGTTATTCAAAGCCCAGTTACGCTGGGCTGCATAATTTTCAAATGGATGGCTGAAGACGTTTTGTGTATACCTTTGGCAAATGGCCAGTGTGGTATCCGTTGAACCTGAATCAACAATATAGATATTGGCTTTTAGCGCCGCCGCGCTTTGCAGGCAGTCGCCAATGTTCTTTTCCTCATTAAAAGTTAAGATAATAATATCCAGGCTCTCGCTCACTTGAGTTTGGCTTTAATGATCATGCTCATCCAAAAATAAGGGAACCTGCCGCAGCCCCTGAATGCTGTTACCTCAAATCCATGTTCATTGAGGATTTGTGTCAGCGTTTTAACCGACCAAAATTTGATATGTCCGCCCTGCCACAAAGGGCTGATATGATTATCCCATTTATTTAAAATACTCAAAAACAGGTTTTTTAAATAACCATGATAAGGCGTTGAGATGATGAGCTCACCTTTTGATTCGCTTAAAACATCCCGGCAAAGGCGTATAAACGCGTAGGGGTCGTACAAATGCTCAATAACCTCAGTTGATATAATGGTATTAAACTGTATAGCTCTTAATGGCTCCGGTACCCCTTCAACCGAAAGATCATGAACGAAAAACCTGCCGGGATTTATTTTATCGGCAATAGCAATGCCTGGTTTGGATGCATCGATACCATAAGCATTAAATCCCCTTGCCAATAAATAATTTACCAGGTGACCATTGCCGCAGCCAAGGTCGAGAATGCTGGTGTTGTTATCCTTATTTAATAACGACATAAGCGGTTTCTCGAGCTCCTTAAATACATGGCAAGGGCTTGCATCGGGATAATCGTAATCTTTATAAGCGCTCATGCGATGGTTATTTGCGGATCCACATTTTTATATTTTTTCATTAAGACAGTTCTTTCAAAATCATATCGATCGGTTGCGTAATTCAAATCTCTTTTAAAATTTTAGAATTTAACAATGCCTTATGAATGAGCAGCATGCTGATATAGCTCCAGAAGATGGTATTGAACAGGAACTCAAAACTGATGCCGCGCCACATGATCTGAAACAGGCCCGAAAATATAAGTGCTGTGCCTAATATATATCCCCCAAAAAGTTTTTCGGCTTTAACAGCTATTAGCTGTGCGAGGGCGCCGTAAGCGAAAAGGAAAATAAAGATCCCCCAATCACCTCCTGAAAGATACGCATCAACGATGTAGGCGGGTTTGGCTGATACGGAAGAGTTACGGTTAACCACCCCGGCATCATAAACGCGCTGCATGATCATGGCTTCGGTAATTGGCTTGGAGGGCCAGAAAATCCGCGGCACCAACGCAATAGCCGATTGTTTAACAATATCCAATCCATAAAAATCCACATTTTTAGGTGTCGACTGCACAAAGCGGGTAAACATATCGATCTCGCTTAAGCGATATACTAAAAAATCCCAGTTAGTTTCGTCAACATCGCTGTTATCACTATTTAATGCTGCGTCAAGGGCCAGTTGTGAGGCTTCGTCGCTATCTGCATCTCCATTCCATGCATTGGCCCGGAAAATATGGTTATATGTTGGTAAAACCGTAAATAATAAAACAATGATAGGGACAAAAGTGATGGTTACTAATTTTTTATAGGTAGGATATAGGAAGATCCCTAAAACCAGTACGCTGATAATAATGGGTTCTTTAAACCCCGATGTAAGCGCCTGGTAAAAATTAAAGGCATATAGTAAAAGGCAGATGAGCGTATTGGCCCCTTTTTTTAGTGGTATGGCAAAGGCCAGCGCCAATGTACCGGCAATAAAGCTCAATGAGCTAAACTGGTAATAAAATTGGGAAAGGCCTGGTATCTTAAGAAATAACAGCGAAAGCGGAAAACTGATAATTGCCGACGTCATGAGCAGATTTGCCAGCCTTTCGGTTTCGACGTAGTATTTTTTAGTTACCGGATAATTCATGAAAATAAGTATGCCCATCACAAATGAAGCATGCCCAAGGCAGTAATAGCGCTGGCATTGGGCAATTAAGCCCAGAGTGTCTTTATCCTTTAACGTGTGAATAAACACGTGCTTGAAATTTTCATAGCCGAGGGTATTCATAAAATAAAAGATGGATGTGCTGCACATGTACCCCGCAAAAATTATCTGGATAATAAATAAGGGCCTCATCAATTGTTCGGCCATGGGGCGGTCGTTTGGGATTGGACGTACCCAACCGGTAAGCGTAATCAGGAATATAAAAAATGAACCACCCCATGAAATAAAATAGGATAACACACTATCACTTTTACATGCCAGCGCCAGCAGCCATGGTATAAACAACACAATATACCGTTCTATCGATTTGCTGTTCTGCATTTACTAACTAATGTTGTGTTATTTATAAATTGGCCTTAGTTTTTTGTCAGTTCTCAATAAATGGAGAAAGAAACCTCACTCATGACTTCCGACAGGTGCTATTGACTTAATACCAATTGTTCTATCGCTTCAACCTGTTTGACAAAGCCCCAACCTTCAATAATTTCCCTGGACTGTTGCCCCATTGTAAATAAAGCGGTTTTATCATAGAGTAGCAATGTTTTTAGCTTGCTTTTTAGATCAACCCCGTCGTTCGCTTTAAAGATCAGTCCGTTTTCATAATCCTTTACCAGATCGGTGCCCGCGCCCACTTTGCTTGATATAAGTATGGCCTTGCTACAGGCCATAGCTTCGTTTATGGCCAGCCCCCAGGTTTCACCGGGGCCTTTTGAAGGGAGGCAAAAAATGTCACATGCCTGATAAACCACCGGCATATAAAGCTGGTTTTGGAAATCAATAAAGTGGATGTTTTTATGCCGGCTTGCTTTATTTTTCAGTTCTATCTCCAAAATACCATTTCCTGCAAATAGCAGATGGGTGCCCGGCTGTGTTACGTCGATAAATGCTTCAAGCAGCGACAGCGGGTTTTTCTTATACTCAAACTTGCCTGCAAAAAGCAGGAGTTTTTCATCATCAGCTATTCCTAACTGTTTGCGAAGGGTAAGGGCTTCATTGGTCCTGTCTTCGGCAAAGCGATCATTATCTACAGCATGCGGTGCAAAAAATAACTGCGTTTCTTTTAAACCGCATTTTTTAAAATAAGCCTTATTGTTTGACCCTGCATATAGTGCACAATCAATATGGCGGTAAATCCGCTTTAAAAACAGGCTTCGCAATACGGATTTGATACCGCCTTTATCATCAAGTAAAGTTGAATCGCCCCGGAAAATAACAGGTACCCTGCCTTTAAAATATTTGAGGATTTTGAGATGGCTTTTGTAAAACCAGCCGTACACCATAATAACATCGGGCTGCCAGTTATTTATTTGACTGATAAGATCGGGATTATCAATTCCTTTTGAATGATGCGAGCCGGGATCGGTCGAAATGTTTTTTACCCACTCATAAGGATAACCCTCAAGGAGCGGAAGGTTCCAAGTGATAGTTTTACCAAAGCCTGGATCAAATTTTTGCAAACCGCCTTCGCCCCAGGTATAAAATACCATGACGTTTATTTTTTGCCGTTCATACAGGAGCTTAAATACCGGTGCATAATACTGTATGGGGTGAGTGATAACTACAGCCAAATTTTTCATTCAGATGGTCTCGCCCATTATATTAAAACTTTTTGCATTTTGAAGGCGATGGTTTATCAGTTCAATGTCTCTGCAGTAAATAGTATTGTATGCACCAAATGTATCTAACCCGGTTAAAACGCGTTTAAAAGGGGCATAGGCAACCGCCCTAAAACCTTTTGATAGTAACAACTTGTGAATATCCTGATCGCTAAAACCGTACCGGCCGCCGCTACCGTTAAGCTCAATGATGATTGCCTTTAGCAGAGGCGAATCAAGGGTAGATCCCATTCCTTTAAGCACTTCGGTCTCAAAACCTTCCACGTCTATCTTGATAAGAGCGGGTTTGTATGTTTCCAATAATGAATCAATAGTGATTATAGGTACGATAACAGTGTTTTTGCCTTTCTCATCTTTAGTAATAACATGGTTTCCGGTATCTTCATCGGCCGAAAATCTGATCTCGCCCGCTGTTGCGCCGGCGCCGGCATTAATAAGCTTTACTTTGCTCTGCAAATAATTAAGCCCGATATTGCTGTTTAAAATATCAAAAGTTGCTTTAACAGGTTCAAGTGTAACACTATTAGCTTTGGCTATGCCGGAAGCCAACAGCGTATATGAACCCACATTCGCGCCAATGTCAAAAAAGATATCTTCCGGCTTTAAAAAATGAAGCAGAAAGGCCATATCATTAAATTCATGTAAACCGGTGTATATATTACCGGTAATACCCCTCAGCCCCTTGGTTGCATAAAACTTAACATCACCAACAAAAGGTTTTATAATGAACTTCGACCTTGAAAGCCTTGACTGTACCTGCCACCAGGCAAACCGCCATAAGGCTTTTGCCGGATGTTTTTTCCCAAAGGATGTTTTAAAATAAAGCCGACAGTTCGTTTAATGGCGTTCATAAATAATTCTATCAAATAACCGGCACTGCGCCAACGTCATTTCAAGTGCCGAATATTTTTCGATGGCATCAGCATTATATTCAACAGTCTGGAAATTACCCTTAATTAATTGCTCAAAAAATATAAATAAGTTTTCGGAGGTAACGTCATCATAGTTGTAAACATGTTCTACACCGTACTGCTGCATAATAGGTATAGCAGAGCTTGCGGCATTAAATACGGCCAAAACCGGCCTTTTTGTGAGCAGGTATGGGAATATTTTTGATGCTGTGTATTTAGGATCATCTGACCCAGGTATAAAAAGAGCGTCGGCCTGCTGCAATGTGAGCAAAGCTTGATAGTAGCTGATGCGGTCGATAATTTCAACAAGATGTTCTTCCATATCATATTGTTTTGCCAGGGGAAGGATAGTAGCGATCCCTTGCCCGGCGGGGGCATAACTGGTACCGATGAAGTGGAGTTTGATTTTGTCAAACCGCTCTTTATTGGTATTCAATCCGGTTCTTAATGCGTCGAACACCGGGCTAATGGCCTTGTGAAGGTCCTTCCCTCCGCGGCCGATATATACCACATTGATAAAGCCGTCATTAAGCAACCCTGCAAAATTTTTTTGGTTAGTTTTAGCTATTTGCAGATCGGGCTCAAATGCCCCGAAGGTTATGGTAGCGGTCGGAACTTTTTGAATTACCGGGTAACGTAATTTGAGCTGATCAATGTAACCGGCAGATACACTGATAATCCCGGACGCATTTTTTATGGCGATGGGTTCCAGGTATTTATTTAAACGGTAAGCGAACCAATATTTTGGCGGCCTATCGCTTTTAGGTTTGTTGATATAATAATCGGAATGCCAGGGGTCCTGCATATCAATGACGTAGGGAACCCCGAATCGCTTTTTCCAGTAAGCACCCAACGTACAAACCGGGAACTGTGTGGTTGAGAAATAAATAAGATCAAATTTGTTGTCCTTCAGCAGGCAGTTAACCGTTTTGCGGTAATACCATAACGAGCGGATGGCAATACTGCCCAACCCAACTTTTGAAGTGAGTGCCTTGCGGAATGCTTTCACTTTGTGAACTTTAATGCCCGGAGGGAGACTTTGCAACAACAATTCGTCTTTTGCCAGGTCGGCATACTGGGCATCAATGGTCACCACTTCGGCATCCCAGCCGCAGGCTGCAAAATAAGGAAGGCTCATCCTCACGCGCTGCATATCTGCCGCGTTTACCGGCGGGAAGTATGGCGAAATAATGAGCAGCTTTTTATTCAATTGTTATACTTTTTGAACAAGACTTAAAAAAGTACGGCTTTCGGTTTCCCAGTTTAATGCTGTTTGGCCAAGCTGGTAGTTTTGTAAACGGGTTTGGTATAAAATATCCGGGTTTTGGAGGTAAAAGCTGATACAATCCGTTAGTGATTGCAGGTTGCTTTTTTGGTATAGTTTTCCTGTACCCGGATATTGCTCCATAAATAAGGCTTGCGCCTGCGTATCGCTCACTATCATTGCCAGTCCACATTGTATGTAGGTAAAAATTTTATTGGTAAGGCAGATATCCCTGTTTAAAGGAATGCCTGTTTCGGTGGCTATGCCAATATCAAACTGGTTCGCGAAATCGAAAATCTCGCCCGCTCCAATGGGCTCATGAAACCACAACTGGTCTGCATTTAATTTAAGTTCTTTGGCAAGGTTCAACAATGCATATCTGTAAGTTTCATTGCTGCTGCCTAACAAGTGTAACCGAACATGCCCATTTGTAGCAGCTATTGCTTTAATTACATCTTCCAATCCTCGTTCGGGGCCTACTGTTTGCGAAAACCAAAACAGTTTTAATGGTTCGTGAGCTTTATAATTAGGGCTGATTTGCAGCGCTGTTTTAGGAAACACGTTGTTTATTACAACAGGCTTTAAATAGCGGTATTGGCGTTGATAAAATTCTGCAATGAGCGGACTGGCGGCAGTAAAATAATCAACATAGGGAAAGTATTTTTCTTCAATGTATTTATTGAGTTTGTAACCTTCATTATGAGTTGATGCAAACTGTCCCGAATGCAAATCTTCCGCATCGTAACCAACTTTTACGTTGTAATGTTTTGCTGCCTGTATGGCTGCGGGCAAGGCGCCGAGGTTATGGGCGATATAAAGATCTGTTTTTATTTTTTTAGCTTTAGACAATGCTTCGGTATGTGTGCGGCTGATAGCGTTCTCAGGTATATCGAAATGCCGGGTATATTTAAACAGCAGCGTACTTAACTTTTGGCGAATGCGGGTTTTAAGGTAAGTTGCTTTTTGTATCACCGGATCACCACCGCAATAAATGTACATACCGGGATATTTGCCTGTTAAAGCTTCATCGGTTTTTTGGGCCCATTGCTGGTAAAAACAGCAGATCACTTTAACACTATAACCAAGCTTGTGCAAAGTTTCGGCTTCCTTCACGAGGCGAGGGTTAGTAGTTGGCTGGCCGGTAGTTATAAAAGTAACGTTCTTCAATCTTTGTCCCGTGCCAGTTGGTATAATTCTTCGTATTGTTTGGCCAGTACACCGGCACTAAATTTTTGTTCCGCTATCTTCCGGCAGCTGGCCCTGCTGATTGAGTCAATGCTGTTAATCGCCGTTATCATGTCGGCCTCCATATCGCACACAAAACCGTTTAATCCGTTAGTTACTATCTCCGGTATTGCGCCGCGATTAAAACCGATAACGGGTGTACCGCAGGCCAGTGCTTCGGCCATTACAATACCAAAGGGCTCATCCCAGGTTACCGGCATCAGGAAAGCTTTTGAGTTACGAAGCAAGTCATTTTTCTGACGGTTATTGACCGGGCCTATGTACTTGATCTGCTCGCCATCAATATGGGGTTTTACCTGTTCATTAAAATATTGCTGGTGTATTGGCTCATTGGGTACATTGCCTGCTATTACCAGTTTTTGATTTGTTTTTTTGCCGTGTGTATGGCAATAGCTGTCCCTTTTTCATGTTGGATCCGGCCTAAAAAAGCGAGCGGGGCATCATCGGGAACACCTGCATTAAAATCGTAGTCGTTTAAATCCACCCCGTTATAAATGGTAGTTACATCAGCAAACGCATTGATTTGATTGGCTATGTAATTGCTGCAAGCGGTAAATTTCAATGTGTTTTTATGAGCGATACTTACCGCCTTTTTTACCTGCGATACGGTAGGGGGCAACTGATAGGATACGATTTTTGGGATTCGGCTTAACATTAGCAACGCAATATTGCTCATGCGACCGAAGGTATGTACAATATCAAAATGCTGAAAAGCAATTTTTGACGTAAGCCGGTTAATTTTCAGCAGATCTTTAACGCCATAATGAGCCGATTCACGGTAACCGATGAGTTTACAGCCCGGCTGCGAATGTTCATTGGCATACAGGGTAATATCGTGGCCTTTTTTTAAGTTCCTGGATCAGCATAAAAGCAATGCGTTCGATGCCGCCGTATTGCTCGGGAGGCACCGGGATCAGCGGATTTACTATAATGGCTATTTTCAATTTGTTGGGTACAACAGCTTATCGGTAAGCTTAGGTGCCAAAAAGGGCCTTCTTTATTTTTTTAGCGATGACGGAATGGCGTGGTCGTTCAAGACCCTTTGCTGCCCGTTGATTCTTAATTTATTCCTTTTTTCTTTATTGTTGAGCAGTTCAGTAGTTTTTTGTACCAATTCATCAACCGTGCGGTAAACGTTAATTTCGTTATCGGTATCATAAAGCTGCTCAATGCCTTCGCAATATTCGGTAAGGTAGCAGGCGCCAAGCATTGGCGCTTCTATATCCCGCAAGCGTGAGTAGGTTAGTGGTTTATTATGTGTACGTTTAAAAGTTGGCACCCGGTTAATCCCCAAAGTAACCATGCTGCTTTGAGTGATGTTGATATACTCGTCAAAATCTGGTCTTGGAAATATATGATCGTCGCCAACCGGGACTACAGTAAATTTGGTCAGTTGCTGAAGCCCTTTGATTGCTAAGCCGGAAAAGCCCTGCTGTTTTACGAAGTTAACCTGATTAATAAGTTTTTGATAAGCAGAACCAGGAACAAATACCGGACCTGCACTCTGTGCTAACCAGCCGGCTCCACGAACGCTTACCGGCAGACCTTTTTGAATGACCTGGCCCAACAGGTTTTCCCTCAGGATGTCTTTTGAACCGATAAATGATACCCCCGGTATTTCATGAAGCGGGGTGCGACACCTTAATTGGGGTTCAACCCACATCGGCATCGGTAAGTTGATATGTTTGACCCTTGCCTTCCTGTAGAGAGGTAAAGCCTCATACTCGGGTACCCAGATCAGATCAAAGATCCTGAACTTTGCCGGTACTGTTTTAAATTCCCGCACGCTATCGCAATAAAAATTAACACACGGAATGCCCATTTTCCTGATTTGTTCTATTGCTTTTGCAAGTATTTGTTTGGGATACAAGTAGCTTAAAAAAATGTCGATATTTTGCCGGTTGGCTTTGATGTAATTGAGGGTTGCCTGCCAGCTCCGTTCCTGCCAGTTTTGCAACGCAACCGAACCTTCGTCATACACTAATCCTTCCGCCCAGTCAACCTCCGGTACTTCAATATAGCTCATCTCCGCCTCAATAATACCATTTTTAATATAATGCTGCCAAAAACGATATGAAGGTACAGGATGTGGTCTGCTTACTTTATCCTGTAAAAATGAAAGCAGTATGCGCATGGATAAACTATTAGCCAAATAAGGCTTTAAATTTTTGTGTTAATTTCCAGCCGATAAGCCGGTTTAGCATCTTTGTGTAACCACCTGCCGGATATTTAGCTTTTGAACCGCCTAACTCATTAATGCGTTGTTGGGCTTTGTTTATAATATCAGGATAGTAGGGATAATATGCATAAACAAAGTTTTGCAGGCAATCGGCAACGGCGGTTCTTACTCTTGGGCTATTTTCATGCTGAAGCATGTATGTTGTACCTTCATAAATAGAGGTAAAAGCCGACTTAATTCCTCGCCTGGAAGTTAACGCTGACAACGAATTGCTGATACCGCTCCGGTAGTACAACACCGCGTTTTGAGCAAAGCGAATTTCGTTTGCGTGCAATAGCGCGCGTGTAATAAATTCGAAATCATTTACAAGGCTTAACCGCTCGTCCCATAAGCCCGATTTTTCAAGCACGGCCCTTGGGATTAGCCATAAGGCGCATTGCATCATAGCTTGTTTGCCATCCATGGACGATACCAACCAGTCAATGGGTTTACAATCCTCCCTGATGAGATCTTCATTTACTTTAAAGGTGCTAATGTCATCGTTGTAAAAACGGCCCCAGGCTGCTGAGGCTACTACATCATCGTTATCTCCAATCCGTTTAACCTGTTCTGCAATATAACCGGGCGAGATAACATCATCGGCATCCATAAACTTGATAAACCTGCCTTTTGAAAAACTGAAGGCTTTATTTGCAGCCGCACACTGCCCGCTGTTTTCCTGGTGGTAAATGCCGATGCGGGGATCTGTAAGTTGCCTAAGTACAATGGATGTATCATCTGTAGAACCATCGTTAACAATAATGAGCTCCCAATTGGCGTAGGTTTGCTCGGCTATGGACCGAATGGCTTCTGCAATATATTTGCCCGCGTTATATGCCGGCATGCAAACAGAAACTAAAGGATTACTTTTTTCCACTCTGAAGTAAGATAAGGCAGTTTGGCCTTAAAAATATAATGACGGACAATATCGGGCCTGCTTAAATCGGGCTTGTCATCGTAAAAAATGCTGTATGATTTTTCATCAAGTGCTGCAGCGTTTTGATGATGTAGCATATAGCTCATCAGCGTTTGCTCAACCTGTGCCGGGCCCGCCTGGGGGTAATGCTGTAACAACAGTTTAGCTTTTTCTTCAAGATCGGCATAGTCAACCTTGTCATTATTATAAGCAACAATGCCGCCGTTAACACTTTTTATACAATTGATACCGTATTTATCCCTAAGTGTATCCTCACTGTCCACAAAATATGAGCTTGCCAGCTGCTCTTTCATATAAACTGCTGTTTTGCGTTGATATGCTTCAATAATTTGATTGGGTTTACCAAAAAAGATCATATCGCTATCCATGTGAATTGCCCAGGATGGTGAGGTATGAATATCAATCAACCGGCGGAAAAAGGGGTGCCAGTTACGCAAATGCCGTAACGTTGGAAATGTATGTTGTGGTAAAACAAGGTTGAGATGTTGTAATACCTGTTGCTCGGATATGGTTTCAATACCTGGCAATACCTGGTTTATAAAACCGATTTGCTCGTCGGTAAGTGTTCCGTCTGAGTATAACCTGATCCCTATCTCGCCATCCGAAAAGTGGGCAAGTGTATAAGCACAAAAAATGGTTTGGTGCCAGTATTTTGCCCCGGTAAGGAAGCTTACATTCAGGATTTTGTGTTTTGACAGATTAAGCGGCGGTAACTTTAAGGCAGCTTTTTTCATTTGCTGCTCGCCCCGCCGCATGTTCAGCCAACCCTTTAGCCCAAAATGACCGATATGATACCTTATAGAAAAGGTTGGTTTAAAAAAATACTTGTATGCTATTTTACCTAATGACACAGGCTATAAAAAATGTTTCCAGGCTTGTTTAAAATAACCTTCTTTTGAAAGGTCGACATAGTGATGAAGAATGCCTGTTTTGTTTTTTATCTGATCCGGGCCGGGGTTAACAATATAATCTCCGGCTTTTAAAACAGCAGCATCAGTGTCGGCTATCATCATGGCCGATAACGCCTGCTCTAAATAATAAGAAGTTCCTTCCTGCTCCTCCAGTGTTTTAACCCAGTTTTCCAGCTTGTCCCAATCAATAGCTTCACTTTTTAAACCGATAGCCCCCACATTAAGCAACGGTTTTACAGGTGCTCCGGCCAGTTGTTCCATTAATTGCCGAGAATATCCATAAGCTTCTGTACAATCAATCATGTGCAAAGGTTGTTGCGGGGCGTAAAGCCAGGTAATTATCTCTCTGGGGTCGTGCCAAAAAGCATGTCCGAATCCAGTACCAGTTTCCAGTCATCGCCTGGGATGGTGTGCACATCGGTTAGTTTTTTAATGTGAGGATATACTGCTCTTTTTTATGCAGGTACGGATAACGTGCTTCGGGCAACGTGTTTTGCAGGTTTTCACTGATTTGCTCCACTGTAATTACCTGTGCGCCGGGCAGCTGTTTTGCTACCCTCTCCATCAGTGCAGCATTAAAGCTGCCGTCATCAACCAATATGAATTTAAATTGCGCAGCAGTTGACTTAATTAACGATTGGATGCAGTAAAGCGTTTGGTACAGGTAGTTTTTACCTGTTAAAAAGTAAATCGGCAACCCATTAGTATGTGAAACTACCGGGGGCAACTCAAGCGAACGCTGTTCCATCTCCCTACGCCCGTTCATTATGTTTCGGTAATTGAAATAGCCACCAAAACGCCTGAATTTTTGTAATTGTGAACGCGGATTGCGGTATAAAAAATTAATGACTTGTTGTAACAAGGAAAGCTATAAATTAAACAAAGAGTCGCGCCAGAATAAATGTCGGACGTTTGCAGTATAATGCCTGCCCACGATGCCTTTTTTTCATAGGCTTAATCTGTTGGCTATCCTGGTGATCGTTTTTTATAATCTTTGTTGTCCAGGGTATTCCAATTGATGAACTTGCTATATGAGCAAAAATAGTTTGTTCGGTAAAATAATGCACATAGTTACTTACGTGAAACAATAATTCCTCCAGCCGAAAGTCTTCGCAAATTCTGGGCCCATAAATAATTAATAAGCCCGAACTGAAGGTATAAGTATCATAGAGGTTATTACCGTAGAAATTCAAAACGCGGTCATCATAAGTTGAGTGTCCCTCCTGGCTTCCGCCGCAAACAAACCCGTTATGTTGGGGAATATGTTTTTTAAAATCCTCGTAAAAAAGTATGTCACTGTCTATCCATATTACAGGTTGGATCTCGGCCTGGTGAAGTATCACAGCCAATTTTTTGCCAAGCACATGGCTCTCGGAATAGTTTAAAAGATTGATCCTGTTTTTGCCCTGATGATATACCGCGCTTTGTTGCCAGTGGTTAACAATAAGCTCACCCGGCCAAAACTTAAATTTACTTTTGATTTCTTCCGGAGATAACGATCCGTCGGATGCGATGATCAGTTTAGGAATCTCTTCCCAGTGTTTTGCAATAGAATAAACGGCCAGGCACGTCATATCTATGATGCTTTTGCCGGTCATCATAAGTACAGTGTAAGCCGATGATGCTTTGGGCTGCCTTATAGCAAGGGGCTTATATTTAAGTAAGCTCCTGTAAAGTAAAGGTAAACGATAAGCCAGCGAATTGCTTATTTTATTGAGCATGGTTGTTCTTTATAAGGCCGTCATACATACCGCATGCGCCCTGCCATTTTATATATGCCGCAGCATTTTTCCATGCTTTGTAGGTAAACCAGGCTTTAGCTTTCCGTAATGCAGCCCCCGATTTTGTGATTTGTTGCCATGGGTTTATATCGTGGCTTTGCAGTAGCTGCACCCATGATTTATTGGTATTGTTAAGCAAACGTGCAAGGTAACCTGCGTGCATACGTTGAGCAGGAATAATATGTTGTAGTATGAGCTGAGGGAAATAACCAACCTGCCAGCCGCCTTTAAGGATCTCGAGCACAATATCGTTATCGCCGCCGGAGCTTAAGGAGTTACCCAACCTGTCGCTGATGTTGTTTTTGCCCTGTGTTATTTTTTCCAAATAGGATGATAGCGCTTCGCGTTTTATAGCCATCCCTGCGCCTATGGGTGCAGCTATTGGATATTGATTATTCCATGCCGCTGTTAAGGGGGTATCGCCAAGGTCGCGCAGGGCCAGGCTTCCGTAAAACTCCCACAGCCATTCGGGAGGGTTAGTTTCAAACAATGGGATTGATCTACCACCTATAGCGCCCATTTTGGGATTTTGGCCAAATATACTAAGGGCTTTTTCAAGATAGCCGCCTTCAATCATATTATCATCATCAACCATTACTATAATATCGCCCGTTGATTCATTGAAACCCTTAAGCCGGGCATAGGTTAAACCTTGCTTTGTTTCATCTATAATTTGAACGGCAGGGTGCCAGCTTAAATTAAGCTGCTGCCGGAAATTGTTAGATGAATTATTGTCGATAATGATTAACTCCCATTGGTTGGCAGGCAGTGATTGGCTTTTTAAGGCCGAAAGCGTTTGCTGTAATCTTGCTGTATCCGGGTTATAAGTAGGGATGATTACGCTTAATTTAGCCATTATATAAGATATCGGCAGGTAAAGGTTCGTTAATTAAAGCCAATTGTTCTATTACAGCCGCCTCAACAGTGCAAGGTAAAATCATTTGCATGCACTTTTTATCGTAATGGCAGGTATTATGTAACCAGCATGGTGAGCATTCAACCGCAGAATATACATTTTTAAAACTGATATACCCCGATTGGTCTGGCCTTTCGCGCCCACCATATATGATTACCGACCGGCAGTCGACTGAGCGTGCCAAATGCATCATAAACCCTACATGCGATACCAAAAGGGCGGCATTACTTAATATAGCGGCTGTTTGCCGGATCGTAGTTTTCCCGCGTAGATCGATAACGTTTTTTAAAGGTGCATCTGTTTGAGAGCCTAACTGGATGAATTTATGGGTTTGACAAAGCAGATCAACAACTTGTTGATATTTTTTAACGTCCCATTCTTTGTTACCCATTGGGAACAATGCTGCTGAGCCGGATGTTGTTACTACGATATGGTTTTTTGCCCACTGCGCGGCTTCCCGTTCATTAGCCGTTAAAACTAAAACAGGCTTAAGATCTATTTTACCTTTAAGCTGTAAATCGTCGGCCATTTTTAAAATGATATGCTTTTCGGGTATTTCGTCGCCGTCGGTTTCGGGGTGATAAACTGTGTATTTGGGAAAAACAGTTTTTACGTTGAAGGCTTTAAGAAGCATACCCGATAATAATGCCCCAAAAGGTAAAATAAGTTTGATATCCGGATTATGCTCAAAGAGTTGTTGTTGGTTACTTTTTACCCAGATATTTTTATGTCTGCGCCCGTAGAGCTCCCGGCTTAATACAGTGAGCAGCAGGTTATCGCCCAGTGATTCGCCAAAAGCAATGATATAGGATGGTATACCGTATTTATAAAAGTAAAGTAAGGTTGATTTTATAGTTTTAATTCGGTTTATTATCATCTCACTTTTTCAGGCTCCAGTACATCATTCTTAAAAAGGTTTTAAACCTGAATGGAATGCTCAGCCCGTTTAAACCAGTTATGTAGTATAAAATGTTGAGCCAGGCAAAAGTTATACTTTGTTTTTCCTTCACCAGCCACAGGCAGCAGTAAATTGATTGCTGCAAACATGTGGCTGTATCATTGATATTGCCGAGGGCTTTATGTGTTGACAGAAACTTATAATGATAACTGAAAAAACGATAATCATAACTTGATGAGCTTAAACCCGCCTCGCCAAAACGCGCGATATCCAGATTGATGTATCGGGTTTTAAATACTGGGTTGCAAAAAGCTTTCAATGTTAAATGGTAGTCAGCAGCCACCTTAAACTTTATGTTGTATTTCCCGGTGTAATTAAATATCCCGCGTTTATAAAAAATGCCCTGGTGATGGATGCCGCGTGATAATACTTTATTAATAGTATCATCCGCATATTTTGTTTTTGATGTTGCACCTGTTACATTACCATATATAAGATCGGCTGGTTCATTTTGGATGGCCTGATAAACCTGATCCAAGACTGCGGAGCTGTTGAAAGTATCATCGCCCCCCATAAAGTAAAGCCATTGACCGCTCGCCATATCAATTCCTTTGTTCATGGCATCATAAATGCCCTTGTCGGGTTCAGAAATGAACTGGATACTAACCTTACCTGTTTTTTAAAATTACTGATGATATACTGTGTATCATCATTTGAACCACCATCAACCAAAACCAGTTCGTAGTTTTTAAAAGCCTGGCAATTGATGCTATCTAATGTCTGCTGTAAGGTGCCCTCACAGTTATACAACGGCATGACGATGGAAAAAAATGGCTTCAATTGAGGTTTGATGTTAACACCTTGTCCGCTTCATTTACCCAGGTATCCAAGCCCTGCGGGTTCCAGTGTGTGTCACTGCGGTAGAATAGATTGCGCTTCTCGGCTTTGAAAGTTTTGTATAGTGGTATTACAGGAAGATCAGTTTTTTGCTCAACTCTTTCTAACAGATGATTATAGGGCATCCGTTTATCGTCATAGATTGAAACCGCATTTGGGATCACTGAAAGGAAAACCTTTTTAAAGCCAATAGCCCGATAATAATCGCGTGCAATATCCAGTTTGCGGACTATAGAATCTAAAGCGGCCCTAGTTTTAGGCCTAAATGCTGACTGTAAACTGGCGGTATCGACGGTAGTATTATAAAAAAGCCTTTTTTATCAGTACTCTCCGTTACCTCTTTGGCTACGCGATTAAAAAGTTTATAGTTGAGTGATGCTTTGACCTCTTTGAAAGAGGTTGCCAGTTTATTATCAAAAAGAATTAGTTCAAGATTGCGGCTTAGTGCCTTATTAAAGATGATATTGCCTACCCGTTCAAAAATAGATGCTGCCGGCGGTTGGTTACCCAACCGGGGGCATTACTAAAATTCAGGCCATTTTTAATTTCATTACTTGTCCACCTTGTTTCATCTGTTTTGCTGATATCATAGGTGACCAGGTTACGCTCGGCAAATTCCATTATGAGATAGTTTTGTTTGGTACTATCCAGTTTAATTGGACCGAAGGCAAAACGACGATCAAGGAAAATTACATTATCAAATGCATCAAAAGCGCCGTAAAGTATTTTATCTGCCAAAAAGCTGTCGCCTATAATATATAATACCCTATTGGTGTTTTGCCTGCCGGGTTTGGGGTTGTAGTGTTTAAAAAGTTCGAGTTCAAATTTGTATTGAGGCAGATTTGACATGCCGTAAAGATCGCCATAGCGCCACTTGTCCGAATAGGAAAAAAGGCTTTGTACCAGTTGGTTTCCTTTGTTGTTTTGGAATAAATGTGGCTGAAATATTTGTCAAAATATAATTTATTGATGAATGACCGGTTCATGGAACTAAGCAGCAACCCAACACTAATGAGCAATATGAATAAACTGGTAACCTTACGCATTAAAACTGGAAATAAATAAACTGAGCTTCGTTAAAGATCCCTAAAAAGTAACAGGCAAGGATAAGCCCGCCTATGATGACCGCCTTTGTTGTGTTTGAATAATCTTTCGCTTTTCGCAAATAACGTTCGCCTAAAAGCAGCATAATGATAATAAAGGCACAATACCAAAGTTCAGGGACAGACATCAAGTTACCGGCCGAATAGGTAAATCCTTTACCGGTCAATATTTTACTCAAAATATAAAAAGCATCGGATACTGTAGCTGCCCTGAAAAACACCCAGGCAAGAGAAACCAGGTTAAAAGTGAAAAGCCATTTCAGGAAGGTAAAGCCTTTGATCCCGATACCGTACTTGTTGAATAACTGGTAAGCAACGAGTAGCAAACCATGAATCAGGCCCCAAACAAGATATTTCCAGTTGGCGCCATGCCACAGGCCGCTTATCATAAATACAATAAGCAGGTTAATGCAGGTTACCCGGAAATTAATCTTGCTGCCCCCCAACGGGATATACAAATAATCACGAAACCAGGTGGAAAGGGAGATATGCCAGCGTTTCCAAAAATCAGAAACATTGGAGGCGAGATAGGGCAAGTTAAAATTCTGCATTAGCTCGATACCCAAAACGAGGGCCGTGCCAACCGCGATATCCGAATACCCGCTAAAGTCGCAATAGATCTGGAATGCAAAAAAATAGGTAGCTACGAGCAGTTCAAGTGCCGAATGACCATGCGGATTATTGAAAACAGGGTCGACGTAAAGGCCCAGTCTATCGGCAATCACCACTTTTTTAAATAGGCCCATCGCCATAAAAAATAAACCAGTTATCAAGTTGCTGCTTCGGAAATTGTTGACCCGGTGTAATTGGGGTAAAATATGCTGGGGCCGTTCAATTGGGCCTGCTACCATTTGCGGGTAAAACATTACATACAAGGCATAAAGGCCAAAATGACGCTCGGCGGGCTGATTGCCCCGGTAAACCTCAATGGTATAACTCATAGCCTGGAATGTATGGAACGATAAGCCAATGGGCAATATAAAATCAAGCAATGGCAATTGCGGGCCATGGAATGTGTCAGATAGCAAATTCACGTTAGCGGCCAAAAAGTTGAAATATTTATAAAAGGCCAGTACACCAATATTGGTGATCAGGCTAAAAATGAGATAAAACCTGCGGGTTTTGCCTGTAGCTTTTTCTATCAGGATACCAGCACAATAATCAACAATAATGGTAAACAGAATGATGAGGATGTATACCGGCTTAAAGTACATGTAAAAATAGCTGCTTGCGGCTAAAAGCCACATCCATCTTAATTTATGTGGCAGCAGGTAATATGTAATGGTTACAATTACAAAAAATACAAGGAACAACAGGGAGTTAAAAAGCATTTAAAAAAGCAGATATATAATTTAGTTTACAATAATTTGACGTCAGCGCCTGGTTTAGCTTGCATTATTAAGAATTGATATTGCCTTATTACTGATAACTATAGGATCGACATTGTTGATATTCAGGTTGGAGCCGCGCTTGTATAAATCGTTGAGTAACGCATAATTATCTTTATTGTTAAACTCTTCAGAAGGATAAAACGTGTATATATTGTTTGCAATGGTTAAGGGATAGGGAACAAAACGACCGAAATGGTTGCCATTGGAGATACAAATTGCGGTGGTTTTTGTACCTGTAGCAATATGTATAGCACTGGTATCATTTGAAATTAATAAATCTGCATTGTTAATCAGTTCAATTAATTCAACAAGGTTAGTTTTACCGGTTTTATCTTCAATTTTTTCTTTGTTTTTTGATTGTGATATTATTTCAGTAGCCAGGCATGAATCTGTAGATGAGCCCGCAATTGTAACAGTAATTTTAAATGTTGAATTTGCCATTATGGAATCAATTGCTGTTGCAAATAAGTTTGTCCCCCACCTTCTATACTCCTGGCCCGCACCGGGAAATATTACCAATTGCAAAGCCCTTTTTTCGGTTGACTTACTTTCGGTTGGCAAATTTAATGAGGTACCAATTCTCTGACCAGTAAGGATTTCAATAAATTTGTGATTTCTCAGGTATTCAAAATAATCAGTTCCGGGAACATCTACAATGCTGTCATAAAATTTATAAGAGCGTTTTAATTCTTCTAATGATTCCATATTAGTATCATCCCCGCTGCTGCAAATCTTTTGTTTGGCTCCAAGTTGGGATATAAACTCATCAGTGTGCAATACTCTTGAATGAACCGGATTGATTAAGATATCAAATGCCTTTTTTTAATGGCAAATGATAATCTTATTTTTTTGTTTATATCATAAATTATTGATGGCGCTATCCAGATAAATTCATCGATGACATCTTTATCATATGCCTCGGCTATATCTTTAAATGCTATATTCCCAAGGAGCGTCAGTTTATAGCTTTTAAATTTTGGTGCGTGTTTGATACATTTTATATAGTTTCTGAAAAGAATGTAATCGCCAAGAGCATCAAGTCTTACAATTAGAATCCGGTTACTTTTAAAAGGAAGCGACGTTTGGTTAAAGAAATGGAATAAGATCCTCAGGATCTTGTTTGTACTTCTTTTTAGTAACATCATGAGTAATATCCAAATACCTTATATAATCTGATCCTGATCCTGTTTAAAAAAACAATTTTCTTCCATTCATAAACAGTGCCGTGAGCATCTGCCGCCCATATTTTCTGATGATCGGCCTCCCATTGCGCCTTCATTTTTGGCGAATGAGTTTTGGCTTGTTCATGCACGTTGGCAACGGAAAGAGGCTCTTTGATTAATGCCCTGCTGTGTCCTTTTACCAGCCTGAGCCATAATTCAAAATCAAGGGAGCAATGAAGCTCCTCCCAAACGGGTTCATGAATGGCGGCGCTCCAAAAAGTGGAGGGCTGCACAAGGCTCGGAATCTTGATAAAATAATCAATAAAAGGCAATACCCGCGTTGTGGTTGTTTTGCCGGACACCACATTGTAGTCGTTCCCGTAACCGTATATAAAATCTGCATTGGTGCTCATAAATTTATTTAACACCTTATGGAAAACGCCTTTAAGATAGTAATCATCACTATTGATCCAGGCATGGTACCGGCCGGATGAAAGGCTGAACCCCTGATTAATGGCATTGCTCTGGCCATTATCTTTTTCGCTTTGATAATAGCTAAGCCATGGGGCATACTTTTCAATAATCTGTTTGGATTGATCGGTACTGCCGCCGTCGATGATGATATACTCCAGGTTGGGATAGTTTTGCAGAAGCACAGCCCTGATGGTTTGCTCCAGAAAACCGGCCTGGTTATATGACGGGGTTACGATGGTAAGCTTAGGCCAGTTTATTCTATTATCATAAATAGTTGGTGCAGCCTGCTCATCCCAGGGCCAGCCGGTTTTGCCGCACGGAGGTGGGGGTAACTGGTGCAATAGTCCGTTTTCGGTACCGGCTACTATGGGCAGGGGCAATTGAACGCCTTTATTGATAAAGTTTGAACGGTAAGACTGAAGATCCGGAAGATTCATGTTTTTGTTCAGTCAATTATCTGTAGAAATGTTCGGCCAAATTTTTCAACGCTTTCATGATAAGTGTTATTTTCAAAGAGCAGGGGAGGGCTTCGATGTTCACTGAACTGCTGAAGCAGTTGCGCTAACTGGTTAACATTATATGGATCAAAAAAGCGTGCCGAACTGTTAACCAACTGCTCCCTGTGAATCTCAATATCTGAAACCAGTAAAAATTTATTCATTAGCTTAGCATCCTCCACAACAGTGCTCCAGCCTTCAAACAATGATGGCTGTATAATGGCAATGGCATTATTCATCAATTGAAGCTGATCACGCCGGTCGATAAAACCCAGGAACTTAACGTTGTTGCCGATGTTATTGTCTTCAACAAACGCTTTCATCTCTGTAAAATAATGTGGGTTTCGGTAGTCGTTGGTATTACCGGTAAAAGCTACGGTAATTTCAATGCCTTCCGCTTTTAGCTCTTTAACTGCTTTTAGAACTACCATCTGATTTTTATGTTTCCAGAACTGGTTAGGGCAGATAAAATACCTTGCGGGCAACTGATATTTTTCAAGCAGTAACTTGATGTTGATATCCTGATACGGAGGATGCGCTACCGCGAAAGGCAGAACGATTACCTTAACTGTATGCTTAGGGAAAATAGATTTGAAATGTCCGAGCGCGGTATTGCTGCTCACAATTAAATGCCCGGCCGAGGCTTGAATTTCCTGCTGGTTTTGCAGGCGCGAGGCAATATCATCTTTACTGAAAAATTCAGGGGCAAAATGTTCCTGGAAATCAGCTACCCAATATATTTTCTTTTTAGCAGCCGATTGTTGCTCACTTTTATAATAAGGAAAAACAGCATCAAGGGCTTTAATTTTCTGGCTAAACAGACGGATTTTAAACAGCCGGTTTGTTACCCTGTTTAGTAATTGGAAACCTTTGTTTGCTTCGCCCGAACCAAGCTGAAAGCTGATATAAGGATAGTTGAATTTTTGCTGCGCCGTCCTGAAACTTTCGTAACTATCAGTAAGCAAAATAATATGCGGCTTTTCCTCATCATTAAGGACGTTTAACGCATTTACCAGGTTTTCGATATAGTAAGTGCCGCCGATCCAGTTTTCGTTGTAGGTGTAGCTTAGTCCTATTCTTTTCCTTTTAGCCATTTACAATAGGTATTAATACCATCCTCAAAATTTACTTTTTGTTGGTAGCCCAGGCTAATTAGTTGCCTGTTATCGGCTTGCCAGTATAACGGATCGCCAATGCGGTTGGTGCCTGTAAATGACAAGCCGCCGCTAAAGCCTATATATTTCAAAAAAGTTTCGGCTGCTGTTGTTATAGTGATGGTATTATTATTAGCAATGTTTGTAATGCTGAACCCGGACTTGTCGGCATTGATAAACAGGTTAATGGCGTTTACAATATCGATAACATGAATAAATTCGCGTGTTTCGTTACCGGTACCGAACAATGTGATATTTGTTTGAGTCTGCGATTTTTTGTAAAGGTCCCAAAACAGCTGTTTTTTCAAACCGGCTCCATATGCCGAAAACACACGGAATATATGAACATTTAAGCTAAAATGATCGTGATATAGCTGGCAGAGCTCTTCGGCTTGTTTTTTATGCACACCATAGGGTGAAAGCGGATTAAGCGTATGGGACTCTGTAATAGGTAGCATTTGCGGATTGCCGTAAACTGCCGCGCTCGATAGCTGGATGAGCCTGCAATTGCCATTACCTTCTTTTATGGCATTGAGGATGTTCACAAGGTGATGAACGTTTAGCAAGTAATCACGCTCAGGATTATTGAATGATTCGGGCACTGACGCAGCCCCTGCACAGTTAATACACCAATTAAACTGTTGCTCATGAAATACCTTCTTAAAATCTGCGTTGGTGGCATCAATTAAAAAGTAGTTGGGATCGTCATATTCTACCATTACATCAGCGCCATATACTTCATAATCTGGTTGACTTTTAAAATAGCTGTAACAGGCCGAACCGATAAATCCTTTGGAGCCTATGACAAGTATTTTCATTGCTGTGGTAATGTTTTTATAAAACTTGCCGGGTTACCGGCAACCATGGTAAATGGTTCAACATTTTTAGTAACCACTGCTCCTGCTGCTACGATAGCGCCTTTGCCAATGGTAACTCCTTTTAAAATTACAGCGTTCAGGCTGATCCAGGCGTAGTCATCAATTATTATCGGTGCAGTGTGTACGTTGCCTTTATCGGCCCAGTGCCCGTTGTGTACCAGGTCCATCCACCGTTCGGCCCTTTCAATGGCTTCAAGCTCATGCGCATTTGTGTCCATAATATTTACATTATGTGAGATTTGCACAAAATTGCCAATGGTTATGCTTTCGCCTGACCAGATCCTGGTGTGATCGCCAATGTAGCAGTTTTCGCCAATCACAATTTTACCGCCGTACTTAAATATATTGAGCATCCCCCGGATATGGGTTCCTTTGCCAACTACTATTCTCGATTTGTCGAGCGAGTTCGAAACTACCGCCTCCGGATAAAAAGTGGCCCCGAGATCGGTAATGCTTAATTGAATGTTGCGTTTTGCCTGTTTTTCATTAAGCAGGTAAATTAAATGGACAAGGTTTATTTTTTCAAAAAAGCCAAGCAATAACCGTTTTATGAATTGTTTCATTATGCTATCTTAAAAAATTTAAGCGCCCTGTGTATAACAGAAATTTTGTATTTTTTGTTAAGCCGCGCGTAAACCTGTTTTAAATAAGCGGTATCCAAAAGCATTTTTTAGGATGTTTTAGTGGGAATATCATTGTGCCTAATGGTAGATCGGCAATAGCATCATCTGCCGAATGCATATGTGTCCCATTTCCATAGCCTATATTTTTTACAAGATTTATGCAAGGATTAACTGCCATGCCACCGTTGATCAGAATGCTATAGAACCATTGAATATCCCAGGTATTTAATGATTTGTTAAAGGATGATTCAAACATGCCGTAATAACTATGGTACCAGTCGGTAGTGCCAAGCTGCATTTTAACCTTATCCTTTGTTTGCTGCTTGGCCCAGTCTTTCATTTCTATGTCATAAAGGTTCCATGCACGTTTCCAGGTGGCCCAACCCCAGATACCGCCATGCCCCCAATGATATGATTGGGCATCTTTTTTCCAGCCATCGGTTAGTAAATTTGAACCTGATATTGACATTACCCTGTCGTCAAAACGGTATTTTGTCAACAGATCCTCGCAAAAGGGGAAAAATGTTCTATCGGGCAGGCAGTCATCTTCTAAAATGACTCCTTCGTTAACATTTTCAAAAAACCAGTTGATGGCTTCGCTAACTGCCGATTTGCAGCCGAGGTTTTTATCCCTTAATAATGTTTTAACTTCACAATCCCAGTTTATGCGCTCAATTACCGAACGTGTTTTGGCGCACAGGTCGATATCATCGGGTTTATCAGGCCGTGGTCCGTCGGCAGCTATATACAGGTATTTAGGTTTAATTTTAGCTATGGCTTCAAAAACCATTTCTGTAAAAGCCGGGCGGTTAAATATTAAAAAAAGTATCGGTACGGAATATCCCATAACCTCAATGGCTTGTGAAAGCCTGGGCTGTTTTTACAGTTTTTAATAATTGTTTTATATGCTGGTACTGGTTTTTTATTAGTTGCCTGTTAGTTAGCAGCGATTTGAGCTGGCCACATTTTTGATAGTATAAAATTTTTTGTTCGATACTAACAGTCCGGAATTTAATAGTCTTCTGATAAACCAAGTTAACCGTTAACTTGGTTAAGGATTTTGCGGTGGAAAGCAGATCTTGATTTATGATTTGTTCGATAGATGGTTTATTATTAACCAGTGCGAAATAGCCATTGAGCAAAGCGCTGCTGTAGTTTAGCCAAAACGCTGCTTTTAATATATAATTGATATTTTGCCTTTTAAGCGGAACAAAGTGTTTAAATTTCAGATTATCATCAGCTATTATTTTGTAGCTCATTAAATGGCTCATCAAACATATTTCAACATCTTCGCCCGAAACCAGCTTTTTGCCTATGCGGCCGGTTGTTACCTGGCGCCAATTTGCGTTCTTCAGTTCAAGCAGTATACTTTTCCGGTAAACAGATCCGGCACCATAAACCCAATGGCTACCGACTGCCCAAGTTTGAGGACCCCAAACGGTAGTAAATTTCAGCAGGCTTTCGGAAAGTAGGGCAGGTTGTTCCGCTTCTATTAATCCACATCCCCCAATACACCTATTTGGCTATCACTGTTCATGATTTTAAAGGCACGCTCAATGTAATCGTCGAAAAGCCAGTTGTCATCATCGCAAAAAAGAAGGTATTCATATCGAGCGTGATTTAAACCCATATCCCGCGCATGACTTAGCCCTGCAATAGGTTGGCTCACAACGCTGAACGGAACATCGGTTAAATTGTGTTTTCCCCATTCGGCCCTGGCTGTGTCCGCTGTGCCATCTGTTGATGCATTGTCAACAATAATAACCTCCCATCCAACACTTCCCGGTACCTTTTGTAAGGCCAGGTGTTTAATGGTTAGGGGAAGCCGCGCGCTGCTGTTATAACAGCAAAGAATAACCGATATGCCGGTACTCAAGTTATTGAGGAATTGGATAACATAAAACTACAAGACGATCGATCAAGCCAGTTTATCAGAATGATTTGATTTTGGCAGCATCATAGCAAGCAATTCCCGCTTCATAGCACTATTTAATATAAACCTGTTAAGCATTTTCTGGTTACAAGCTGTAATTTCTTCGCTTGTCAAGGCTTGATTTTGACTTATATTTATTATCAGATCCATCAATTTATCACGTGTGTGACAGTAAGCAATTACATTATCGCACTCGTTTTTAAGCGATTTATCAATGTTATAAAAAATTGTTTTAAATCCGTTTTTGATACTTTCCAAACCTGAGAAGCCGGTAAATTCACCGATGGTGAAGTTGATAAAATATCCGTTTTTTATTTCATCGCTTAGTTCACTCATAGGAATCGATTTTTCAGTAAATGCGATGTTTGAGGAAACATTAAGCCGGCTGGCCATATCCATAATGTTTTGATAAACTTTCGGGCTATATACCGTGCCTATGAATAGTATCTGGACATCGGTGATCCCCTTGTTTTTTAACAAGTGTAGTATTTTTATCAGATCAGGGAAGTAATTCTTGTCTTCAGCGATTCTTGATATGACGTTTAAATTAATCATTCAAAAAAAGTGGAAATAAGCCTCTTTTACATTTAAATACGGCGTTCCCGTAATGGGTATCGAGCTCGTTTAACTGGTATTGATTAATGCAAACCAGAGTGTCATCGGGGTTGTCAAAGTATGTTTCCGGAAAGTTATAGGTACCTTGCGCCGCATTGGTTACATGCCAATAAAACCGATGATCATGATTAACTGTGTCTTTTACCCTGTAAATATTATACAAGCCGATCACATGGACACTTTCATATATGCTATTGGCAAGAAATTTTAATTTTAACCTCCAGTATATCGACCTCAACATTTTTAAAGGGGCTCTGAAGTTCTTTATTACGTTGAGCCGGGTTCTTACTACTCTTATTTTCTTCTGTTTAAAAATCAGGTCGTAATATTCCTGGTTGTAATTATCAAGGATCAGTATAGTTGGGGCAATTTTGTTTTGCTGGGCAAAAACAGCAAGTTCATGAACAAGTTTCTCAGCACCTCCAATTACCAGGCCACCATTCACTATCAAAATTTTACGCATAAAACTTTTTGATAGTTTTAGTTACGTACTCAATTTCTTCATTGCTCATGCCCGGATTCAGCGGAAGGCTCAGGCAGGTTTCTGCCAATTCCTCAGCTATCGGGAAGTCACCTTTTTGGTAACCGAGGTGCTCATACGCTTTTTGTAAATGGGCAGGTACAGGATAATGGATCCCGGTGCCTATTCCATTGTTGTTTAAATGTTTCTCCAGCTCATTTCGTTTTGCAGTACGGATTACATATAAATGGTATACATGTGATGATCCTGAGGCGGTGGCTGGTAAGATAAGGCCGTCGATTCCGTTAAGTTGACGGGTATAGGCAGAAGCTATGGTCTGCCGCTCAGTTGTCCATCCATTCAGATATTTCAATTTTACCGAAAGAAAAGCAGCCTGCAGTTCATCAAGCCTTGAGTTTACACCGATAACCTCATTGTAATATTTTTTTCGGAGCCATAATTACGCAGCAGGCTTGCTTTTTGTGCGAGGCCGGTATCGTTGGTGGTTAAAGCCCCTGCATCGCCATACGCGCCCAGGTTTTTTATTGGATAAAAACTGGTAGCGTTAATGTGGCCGAAGCTGCCGGTAAGCTTGTTGTTGTATGTGCTGCCCTGCGCCTGTGCGTTATCTTCAATCACAAAAAGATTATGCTTATGGGCTATCTGGATAATAGCGTCCATTTGGCAGGCTTGCCCGTAAAGGTGTACGGGTATGATCACTTTTGTTTTTGGGGTGATGGCTGCCTCAATCAAACGTGGGTCTAAATTATAAGTATCCTTATCGGGCTCAACCGGTACAATGGTAGCCCTTACCTGCGACACGGCGAGCCAGGTGGCTATAAACGTATTTGAAGGTACGATGACTTCATCGCCTTCACCAACTTCAAGCACCCGTAGCGCAATGCACAGGGCATCAAGTCCGTTGCCTACCCCAATGCAGTATTGTACGTTATTGAAGGCAGCGTAAGCATTTTCGAAATCACTTACTTCCTTACCAAGTATGTACCATTTATTTTGAAAAACGCGCTCAAACGCCGCGCGAATCTCTGCTTCAACTAAATTATTCTGACTGGTTAAAGATAGAAACGGAATATTCATCGGGTTCAACTTTGAGCCGTAGGCTTTTTGCTTTTATATAAATGTTATTACGGTTCCGGCCCATGAGTAGCCAACACCAAAGCCGGCCAAAAGCCATTTTGTTTGCGGAGTAACCTGTTTTTCTTTCATGGCTTCATCAAGTGCAACGGGTACCGATGATGATACCGTGTTACCAATAGCGGCCATATAGATATAAAAGTTTTCGGAAGCTATATCCATCTTTTTACGCAGGTGCTCCAGCATGTACCGGTTGGCCTGGTGCAGGATAAACTGCCCGATTCTCGTCTTTGCGCACACCGTTTTTTTTAAGGGTATCTGTTATTAAAGCAGGAATCTCTTTAGAGGTAAAAGCAAATATTTCGGGCCCGTTCATATATAAACTTCCTAATGATTGCTCATTCCCATAGTCATCATGTACGGTGTCGGCACTTTTTTCAGGGTAACGGATGGCTCCCTGCTTTACCATCAGATTTTCAGCACCCTTACCATCCGTACCCAATTCAAAGTTGCCTATAGCCGCAAAGCCTTCGGTGCTGATGAGGGTAGCGGCGGCGGCATCACCAAAAATGGTACGGTTTCCCTTATCTTTAGGATGTATGAATTTTGAATAGGTTTCGGCCGTGAGCAGCAAGATATTGGTGGCTATACCTGCCGCTATAAGACCCTTGGCTAAAGCAAGGCCGTACACGTAGCCCGAACAGCCCAGGTTAAAATCGAGTGCGCCCGCTTTAACCGGAATACTCAGCTTATCCTGTATAATACAAGCTGTTGAAGGCAAAAAATAGTCTGGGCTTTGGGTACAATATAATATAAAATCAATTTCAGTTGGATTGATGTTATGCGCGGCAAACAGTTTTTGTGCCGCGGCTATCGCCATATCTGACGCAAACTCATCCTCGGCAGCAATGTGACGGGTGCTGATACCTATTTTGTTGGCTATCTTCTCTACTCCCCATTCGGGAAACAGGGCCGACAGATCAGCATTGGTAAGCTGATTTTGAGGCAAGTGGTATGAAATAGCTTTTATAAAGGCCTGCATTTACTGTATGGTGAATCCCCCGTCTATTATCAGGGTGCTTCCGGTTACCCACTTACTGGCGTCAGATAACAGGTAAATAGCTGCGTTGGCAACATCAATTGGTTCGCCAAATCCCAAGGGGTATTTTTTTCATCGTCTTTCAGCTGCTCCTCTGTAAATATAGGGTCGTAGATGAGTTCGGTTTTTATCATGCCCGGAGAGATATTATTGACCCTGATCCTTTGGGCAGAAAGTTCAATAGCTAATACCTTTTGCATAGCATTTATGGCGCCTTTTGAAGCGCTGTACATCGCGTTGCCAACAGTTCCAACATAGTTGCCGGCAATGGATGATATAAATACGACCGATCCATTTTTGTTTAGCTTTTTAGTTTTTAACAGCTTATTGATCAAAATAGCGGGTGAGAAAAAATTTGTTTCGAAGATCGAATCCAGGTCTTTCCTGTTTATAAATTTAAAAGGCAAAGTTTTTACAATCCCGGCAGATAATACGACGCCATCTAAATTCGGCATTAACTCAATCAGGTTGTCCTGTTCCTGCTCAATATCAAGATCGGCAACATATTGGGTGCCGGGTACTTCCAGCAAGTTAAAAACGTCTGACAGTCGTTGCTCGTTTCTGCCGGTAATAAAAGTTTCGGCTCCCATTCCTGAAACGCTTATAGCAATTTGCCTGCCTATGCCTGATGAGGCGCCGGTAACCAAAATTTTTTTACCTTTTAAACAGAATGGGTTATTCATAGGATATTAACGTAAGTGCCTGGGTTTACGAATTTGATTTTTTCAATACAATATCGTAGATGTCCTGAATAACTTTTGAGTTGCGGATATCATCGCCTGTTAGTCTGACTGCGTAAACGTCATCTACCATGGCAATCACTGAAAGTGCTGTCATGGAGCTCCACTCGTCGTTTTCTTTGAATAATGTTTCGGCAGTAAAAGAACTTGTATCCAAGTCGTCAAACTGATCAGCAAATTCGCTTATAAATTTTTCAATATTCATAGTTAAGTTTTAGGTTGTATTATACTTATTAAAAAACTAACCTTGCGTTTAACGCTCTCCTCATCTATTGTAAAATAATAGTTGAGTTCGTCTTCACCTGTTATTGTTGCAAACATTTTATGAAACCGTAACACTTTTTTATTGTCTTTCCTTACATCAAACACACATCTTTTATTTTTTAATTCGCTGGCTGCAAATTCAGAAATAAACAGATCTGATTTTATGCTTACAAATTCATCGCATCCGGGTTTTATGATCCAGCTGCCACTGGTGTAGGTATCAGCCGTTATATCATACAATCTTATAACTCCGAGCGGCTGATAGTCATGGTCAGAAAATAAAAAGTAATATTCCTGCCGTTTTTTTCCCGCTTTTTATATGCTCTAATCCATTCAATTTGCTTTTGCAAATTATTGTCGGTATGTGTCAGGTACCGGGCGTGTACCGGGTCGGTTCTTAAACTTAAAATAAATTCGGCATCGCTTTCCTCAACCAATCTAAATATTAAGTCAAATTTACAAAAAGGGAACTCCACTTATAATGATTTGTAATCTTTGAACTGTTTGTACTCTCTTAGATAATCGGCTTCTGTATACAACATAGAAGCTAATACAAGGCAAATAGCACCCGACGAAAAATTTGAAATATCGCGCCAGATGCCGGGCTGGATATGCAACCCTATGTACGGGCGGTTTAACTGTACTGTTTTTTTGTTGATACCATCGTCAATAGTGATATCAAAGCTGCCACTGGCTGCTACGATAAATTGTTCAAGCTGCTTATGTCCGTGCGCCGCGCGTGATTCTCCTCCCGGGATATCATACAAATAATATACCCGTTTAACAGCAAAGGGGATATGGATATTGTTTTCAACAGGAGTGATGTTACCGGCCCGGTTATGAATACGGTTAAGGTGGATGATGTTACAATCAAAAACAGTTGATATTTTACCTTCCATGTTTGCAACTCACAAATTGATCAAAACCCCTGATATATTCATTTACATCATACTTGCCGTTGGTCAGGATCAGGGCAAGTGAATTGGTCGAGAAGTTCTCAATCTCCCGCCACATCATTTTCGGAACATACAGCCCATAATATGAACGGTTAAGGCTATACCGCATTTCCTTTACACCATCATGAAGCACAACGTCGAAGCTGCCACTAATAGCGACAATAAATTCCTGCAGGTTTAAATAAGCGTGGCCGCCACGCCGTTCGCCGCCGGGTACGTCATAAATCCAATAGGTACGCTCAATTTTAAAGGGGATATGGTTGTTTTCTTCAATGAAAGAAAGGTTTCCCCGGTCGTCTAAAAACTTGGGCAATTGTATGATGCGCGGGGCTTCCATATGCTGTTATGCCTGGTAACTAATATCAAAATCAAGTTTAGGGTGAATTACACCCGGAGCTAAAGCGCTGTTACTTCCTTTACTTTCGTTTTCAACCTCAAACCCGATAAAATCATCAGCACCAAATAATTGGTAACGTTGATTTTCGCCAAAAATCAACTTGAATGAATAATTGCCGGCGTTCAACAGGTTAGGCGGAATAGTACACTTAACCGTGTAAAACCCGGTTTTTGAATCATTATTGGTTGATATAAGCACGCCGTTATGAAATACGGGGATTTCATCACTATTTTTTAATTCAAAGGTTGCATCTAGGTTAATGCCCGTTTTTTGATTAAAAAAGATCATCTCTAAGCTAATGCCTGTCGAAATGGAGATACTGTCGCCGGTAAGCGGCCGGATGACGAATTTAAGCACTTTTATATTTTCATTCCCAGGTGCTGAGGTTAGATCGCCCTGGTGTTCAAATGTTGACCGGGTATTGTTATTGGTTTGATAAAAGCCTACTGCTTCGAGCTGTTTGTTTTCATATATCAACTGCCCGTTTGCAAGCACAATGCCCCGGTTACATAATGTTTTCACCGCGGCCATGTTGTGGCTTACAAACAAAACCGTGCGCCCTTCGTTCATGCTTACCTGTCCCATTTTACCGAGGCATTTTTTCTGAAACTCGGCATCGCCAACTGCCAGTACTTCATCTACTATCAAAATTTCGCTTTCAAGGTGCGCAGCCACCGCAAAGGCTAACCGTACATACATTCCCGATGAGTAACGCTTAACCGGCGTGTCGATATACCTTTCAACCCCCGAAAAACTCACGATCTCATCAAACTTTTGTCTGATCTCGGCCTTGCGCATCCCCAGTATGGCACCATTGAGATAAATATTTTCCCTCCCGCTCAGTTCCGGGTGGAAACCTGTGCCTACTTCAAGTAAACTGGCTATCCGGCCCTTTAGTTTTACCGAGCCGGTAGTAGGAGAGGTAACACGGCTTAAAATTTTAAGCAGGGTACTTTTACCTGCTCCGTTGCGGCCTATAATGCCAACAGCATCGCCCTGTTCAACTTCAAAATTAATATTGTTCAAGCTCCATACCACATCACTTTCGCCTTTGATGGTACGATCATTCACTTCGCCTATTTTTAAAAAAGGATCTTCCTTACCCCGCAGATGTGCCCAAAAACGCTCCAGGTCGCGGGAGATAGTGCCCGTACCAAAATCGCCTAGTTGGTAGGCTTTTGATAAGTTTTCAACTTTTATTGCCTTGCTCATTTATACAGTATCAACAAAAGTTTTTTCAACCTTATTAAATATTACTATGCCTGTAAGCAGTATTACAATAGTGCTAACGATACTGTAAGCTAACAGCTCCCAGTTAAAGCTTCCTTTGCCTAAACAGCCATACCTGAACGTTTCAATTATGGCCGTAATGGGGTTAAACTTAATAAGCCAGCTGTATTTAGGATATTTAGCCTGTGCCACCGATAAAGGGTATATAACCGTTGTTGCATACATTAAAAGTGGTACGCCAAAGGCTACTATAAACGCTATATCCCTGTATTTTGTGGTAACAGCCGATATGATCATACCTAAGCCTAAACCCAGTGATGCTATCATGATAATGAGTAATGGCAGCAGCAAGGCTGCTATATTGGGAATAATATGTTCGCCCTTTAAGATAAATATGATGTACAGGATTATGAAAAGTAGAAACTGAACCGCGAAACGGATCAAGTTTGAAAGTACAATACTTAGGGGCATAATAAGTCTTGGAAAATATACCTTGCCAAGTATACCGGCATTATCTTTAAAAACAGTTGACGTTTTGTTCAGGCAATCGGCAAAATAGTTCCAAATGATGGTGCCGGCCAGGTAAAAAGTGGCTTTGGCAGGCCATCAACCGGGATGCCGGCCAAATTGCCAAATATCAGGGTATAAAACAGGATAGTAATAACCGGCTGAATAAAAAACCACACCGGACCCAAAATGGTTTGCTTATAAAAGGAAATAAAATCGCGCCTAACGAGTAGCACAAGCAGGTCGCGGTAATGCCACACCTCTTTAAGCTTAAGGTCGAGCAGGCTGCCTTTCGCATTTATTTCGATGTCCCACTTTTCCGGATGCAAATCAGTCATTTATCAGCTGCTCAAGTTTGGTCATATAATCGTGCTCGTTAAAATGGCTTAAACATTTTTCCTGTAAGCTTTTGCGGGTATCAGCAGCTAAGTGTTTTTGCAAATGCTTTGTTATTGCTTTGTTAAGTTCGGTAAGGTTGTCCGGGTCAATGGCTTCTCCCAGTTCGCCGTTCCGGATGGCGTCAATACTACCATCGGCATTGCCACAAATAACGGGTAAGCCGCAGGCAAGAGCTTCAATAAATACAATGCCAAATCCCTCCTTTTTGCTTGGTAAAACAAACAGGTCGGCCAGCAGGAAATGGTCGGTGAGTTCGGCTTCATCAATAAAGCCGGTTAAAATTACCTGTTCCGTTACATCATGCGCCGCTATTAATTCTTTTATACGGATGTGTTCCTGCTCATCATATTTGCCCGAAAGTATATATTTTATTTGCGGAAATTGTGACTTAAGGCTGCCCAAGGCACTAATTACCTGGTCATACCCTTTGTATAGCTCGGTAGATGCCATGCGTGTTAACGAAAATATGATAAAATCATCGTGGTTTAAACCATAACGGCGCAACAGTTTTTGTGGCTTCGCGAAGATATCGGGCAAACGCATAAATGGGTCAATTGCATTATTCAGCACAATGCATTTATCTGCATTCAGGTTATGCCTTTTTATCATTTGCTGTTTGGTATAATTGCTTACACAAATTACGCAGTCGCAGTGTTTAAGCGTCAGCCGCTTTAAAAACGAAAGCGGACGCCAAACCTCAATGCCGTGTGCTACAAGCCATAACCGGCATTTAGGGTTAATCAGTTTAATTAACAGGCCAATGATGGCCAGGTTAATATGACTTAATATAGCAACATGGGGCTTTGCCGAATGGCCGATGGTTTCCAAAACAAAACCTGCCCGGTTTATGCCAAACCCTTTGAAATTTGCAGAAGGTAAATATTGCGCCATCAGGTCATCCTGCTTATCATAAGCCGACCAAAGCTCAAAATTCCAATTGTTTTTTAAGGCAGCACGATGCAAGGAATGACCAAGTGTGCGTGTCATTTTCTGGATGCCGCCGGTAGTGCTAAATGTTTGTAAAGTAAAAAGAATTACATTTTTAGCCATCATTTTGAACCTGATACAAGGCAAAAGCCTTTGACCAATGAATGCTGTCGTTTTTAAACTGTTTTATAACATTTTGTGCCGCTTTTCCTTTGTAATTATCAGTATCGCTAATTAGCCGGTGCTCCTTCATCCATTTTTGTAAGGGGAATGTGAAACCCATTTTGGGCCTGTTCCAAACTTCAGGCGGAATAAGGTTGTTGAAACTTTCAATAAGAAGTTTTTTCGGCTGGCGTTTATTAAATCTGATGGCTGGTGCGATATTCCGGGCTGCACGGTTAAAATCTTCATCCAAAAACGGAACCCTGACTTCAAGGCCATGATTCATGCTCATTATATCGGTATCCCTAAGTAATTGGTTTTGCATGTAGAAATGCGTTTCAAACCATTCTGCATGTTCGTTATTATACCCGTGTGGTGCGGGCGACAAAGCTGTGCCGAACAATACATCATTAATATGATCAATGCTCGTATCCAGTAGAGCAGAAACATCAGCCAATGAAAACAATCCACGCAAAGCCAGGTAATCAGCTACGGGATGGTTAACAGCGAGGAATGCCAATCTCTTATAATGATCAGGCAAAAAATGACTGGATATCTTTAACATCCATGATGGCAGTTTACGCAGATAGCCAAGATATTTTATGCGGTTAAATGAGGGATAACCTCCAAAAAGTTCATCGGCGCCCACACCTGATAATACCGCCTTCAAACCATCGTCATGGGCATATTTACTTATAAACCAGCCGTTAATGCCATCGGTGGTAGGCATATCCATAGCATCCATGATTTGCGAAAAAAACGCTTCAAAATCTGATTGTTTTACCAGGTGTGAAAAGTTTTGGCCATTTATTTTATTGTTAATGATGTTTTGATAGCTGCGTTCATCATAACTTTTTTCATCAAAAAATATAGAAATGGTTTTAAGTTGCTCTTTTTTTGCCGATTGGCCAGCATTGTGAGCAGGCTTGAATCAATCCCCCGCTTAAAAATACACCTATGGGTGCATCGGCAATTAATTGCCTTTTTACGCCCAGGCTAAGTGCATTGTAGATTATCCGATGGGCTTCGTTTTTATCGGTTATTACATTTTGCAAACCATCAATGTGATATTTGCTTAAAGTATACCCTGCACTCCTGTGGTCCCAGCATAAAAAATGTCCTTTGGGCAAGCTGAATACATTTTTTAATGTGGTATAGGGTTCAGGAATATGGCCAAATGCCAGTAGTCTTACCGGCCAGTCCGGATCTTTTTCGATATTCAGTCCCGACTGTTTAAATGCCCGCACTTCAGATGCAAAACAAAGCTCGTTGTTTACAGCCGAATAATATAGCGGTTTTATACCGGTAGTATCACGTACAAGGTAAGTAAGGGCTTTGCCAACATCATACAAGGCAAAAGCAAACATACCTCTGAACCTTGAAAAAGCTGCAGTGCCCCAATTAAGATAGGCCTGGAGTATAACTTCGGTATCAGTGCCTGACTTAAATTGTGCTCCTGATCTTAGCAATTCCTGTTTTAATTCAGGGTAGTTGTAAATTTCGCCATTGAAGGTGATCCATGCATTTTGGCCCACATCTGTCATGGGCTGATGCCCGTTGCTGCTGAGGTCAATAATTGATAACCTGCGGTGACCGAAAACAAGGCAGGCTTTTTTATCTTCAAATATGCCCTCATCATCCGGCCCGCCATGCTGTAACGCGTGGCACATTAATTTTACGCTATTCCTGATCTCGTTCTGGGATATTTTTTCAGAAACGATTCCTGCTATACGGCACATTGTTCATTAAATTTCATAGCTTCGCCCCGTAAGTTACATTGATGTCTTGTAACTAATTAGCTATTAATCACTTGTGTTGCAGGGCACAAGCTGTCTATTTATTGAATTTTCGGCGCAAATAATGAAATATTATCTGTTGTCCAAAACAATTCCTTTTATTTTAAAACCGCTCAATTAGCGATGCAGCAACATTAACGATAATAGAGTAACCAATACTTTCCAGGCGTAATATCAGTTGTTTTTGCGATCTGCGTGATACAACTTCGCCTGTCATGCCCTTTAGTACACCTGCTCTGATGATAATCTTCTCGCCCGGCTGCAGGTCTTCCTCTGTTACCTCCAGTTCATATGGACTTGCCATGAGTAATTTAAGTTCATGGATCTGCTTATCAGGCATAACTGCAGGCTTGCCCGAAAAATAAAGGAACCGCGCAATGCCTTTGGTCATTAACACTTCGGCCTGCTCTTGTTCGGCAATATTTACAAACAGGTATGATTTTAACAATGGTTCCTCAACCCATTTTCTGCGGTCGCTCCATTGTTTAAGCTGACGGTGCAGGGGCAGGTAAACATTAATGCCTTTGCTCACTAATGCTTCATATGCCTTTTTTCGGCTCGTGGGTTGGTGTAAACCGGGTACCATTTGTTTACTGCCATATTGATTTTAGTAACAATCTTTTTAAATAAACAAGCTTATTTAAACCATCGTTTTAAATTCCACCATTTTTTCTTTTCATCATCAAGATAATAGCCCGAACCTTCGTAGCCGCTGTAATCTGAATAATAGTAATATCGTGTGCCTGCATTTTCGCCGGTAAATTTGGTAGTGTAATATCTTGAATGCAGCAAATCTTCTTCGAATGCATTTAAAATTATCACGGTATTATCGAGGTGATATTCCTGCGCTATGCGCTGTGGCACAGTTGCGGCATAATATTTTGATTTGCCAGACCGGATCACAAAAACATTGATGTCACTTATCCTGATAAGCGGTATAGCATCTGATACCAGTCCGATGGGAGCGGTATCAATCATCACTATATCATACATTGTTTTAAGTGTTTCAATTAAAGCGTTCATCCTTTTGCTGTGTAGTAGCTCTGATGGGTTAGGCGGTACGGGCCCCGACACTATAAAATCGAGGTTTTCCTGTTCAGAGTGATGAATGATATCGTCAATTTCAGTTTGGTGTGCAAGGTAATTGGTCAAGCCAATATCATTGGCCACATGAAAAGTTTTATGTAGCCTTGAACGACGTAAATCGGCTCCTATTAATATTACTTTTTTATCAATAAGTGAAAGCGTGCTTGACAAATTTACGGCAACAAATGATTTGCCTTCGCCGGCTACTTCCGAGGTTATACAAATAACTTTGCTTGCTTTTTCTGACGAAAGGAAACTAAGATTAGTACGTACAGAACGGACCGATTCTGCAAAAATTGATTTGGGTTTGCTGATAGCAAGGATTTGTTCGCTGCTTTCGTCAAGGGCATACGGGAATTTTCGGATAACGCCCAGGATAGGTATGCTGGTTAGACTTTCAATGGTTTCCTTATCATAAATATAGGGGTTTAATATCCTGATGAGAATGATAAGCCCCAGGCCTATAGCCAAGCCTAATATAGTAGCAGTACGGTGGATATTATGTTCATTGGGCGAAACTGGATTATAGTTTGGTTGAGCCAGCTCAATAATAGTTGCACCAGGCAAAATCCCGGCACGGCTGATCTGCGCTTCCAGTTTTTTTCGGACAGAAAAGAGTATACCTTATCATTAATATCAAAATCACGCTGCAGGCTCACCATATCACGCTGGGCGGCAGGCAATGCCGCTATAGTTGAGTTAACTTGGCCAAGTTGATTATCAACATATTGAATATTTTTTTCGATGCCAGCCCGGATCTGTTTTATATTGTTTAAAGCGGTGGTTTTAATTTGGATAATGCTTTGGTTAATGTTTTGAATAGGCTGCGAATCGGCATTATAGGTAGTTAATAAACTTGCCCGTTCTGTAATCAGGTTGTCCAGGCGGCTTACCATAACTTCTAACGACGGTAGATTAGCGCTGCCGACATTAAAGTTTAAGGTTACATTGTTTTTTTCCTTGGCTATTTCGCTGCTAAGCTGGTCGAGCGCTATTAATTGTATTTTTAATAACGATTTGTTTGATTCAAGCTCGGTTGCCTTGGTTACTGAAGTAGTTGATGCGGATGTAACGTCAAGGATCTTGGATTTTTTCCTGTATTTTTCTATCGAGTTTTCAGAGCCTTTTACTTCAGTTGACAGATAATCCAGCTGACTGTCAATAAAATCGATCATTTGTGAAGCTGACTGCGCCTTTTGGTTTCGGTCAAAAATCACATAATTGTTCATAATCGCATTAAGTATATCTGCTGCAAACTGCGGATTGGAATCTGTTTGCTGGATGGCAATTATATTTGAGTTTTTTGCTGTTTCGCCAGCATATAAATTACCCTGTACCCGGCCGATAAAATCTTCGGGGATATTGAACTTAAATAAATAAATTGTTTTGGATGGAATTGACCCCGGGTATTTAATTCGGAAACTGGTATTGCCAATGGTTACAATATCGCCGTATTTGTAGTTGTTTTGGATCTCCTTACCGTTTATGCTATAGGTAAGATTGAAGTTTTGAGCACTGACCGGCTTAAAAGTTATCAGGCTATGGAAAAAATTAAGGCTATCAAACTTTACCAGAGTAATACCGAGAGGTTTTTGCGGATAGGTTTCGGAGGTACGTACCCTGCCCGAGATATAAAAGCTGATACGATAGTCGAGGTCTTTTATTGCTGTTAGGATGAGGGTACGGCTGGTTAATACCGAAGTTATACTTTGAATTTTTGACGGGCCGCGTTCGGGCGTGGTCATTACACTGATAATGTCAGAAATTTCTGATTTTTTTCTTCTACCTTAAGTGTTCCCCCGGTGGCATATGTTTTGGGTGTATACCATAAATAAGTGTATGAAATAGCTGATGTAATAACGACGGATGCCAATATCCAGTACCAGCGGCTGAGGAGTATTTTGCCGATCTTAAAATAGTCAATTTCCTGGTTGGGCAGCTTTCTTTGTACTTTTTCTAACTCTTCCATTTACCGATGAGAAAGCGTAAAAATAATCAAGGCGGTATTAAGCAGCAGTAAAACCGGCTGCGTTATTACCGAAAGGTTTTGCAATTTATCATTGCGAACGGCACGTTTGTTTTGTGCTATATAAATAACATCTCCGCTTTGAAGAATAGCACGGGGATCATTTATTGATTGGATATCCCGAAGGTTAATTTCAGTAACCTGCGGGTTTTTTTGATCGCCTCTTATTATTTTTACATTTGCTTCATTAGCCTTATCTGTCAGGCCTCCTGCTTCTCCAATCATTTCAACCAAAGTTGTCCTGTCTTTTGTTAACGTATAGTTCCCCTGCCCCTTTATTTCGCCAAGTATGGTTACCTTAAGGTTAACGATCTTCAACTCAATTATGGGGTCTTTCAGCAGGTTTGTACGGTAAAGCTCCTCAATTTGTTTTGCTGCTTCCGGCCTGGTAAGACCAGCAACTTTTACATGGCCGATAACAGGCAGCGCAACAGTGCCGTCGTCTTCAACCTGAAACGTTTGCCCGGCAGTACCGCCACCTCCGCTGCCCCCTGCATTGGTAGCAGGCGCTTCGTCAACTATATACTTTATGCTTTGCAGGTTCCTGATCTGCAGTATATCCTGTGCTTTAATATGGTATGGGCCTACTGCTGCATCGCTTCCTTTTGATGCGGTATCAGTAACATTATACTTTTGGTCAAAAAGATATTGATATTGTTTGCTTGAGCAGGAGGTTAACAAAAAAAGTATCCCAATTATCAGGCAGATAGATGTATAGTTGCGCATATTCAGCTATAAAGTTCCAAGTTATATTTAAGATAATTAGGCTTCAAAGTCAAAATTACATAATTTCGGGGTATTAATACGTTGTGTTTTTCCCAAAGTTGCAAGGTTGAAGATCTCGGTTATTACTGTTGTTTACAATGCTCAGGATACTATTAAAAGATGTATCGAATCTGTTATCGGCCAGAATTACAACAACATTGAGTATATTATAATTGATGGCGGCTCAACAGATAGTTCCCTGCAAATAATTAACCAATATAAATCGCACATCAAAGTTTTGATATCTGAGCCTGACCAGGGCATTTATGATGCAGTCAATAAGGGGATCCGTTTAGCAACAGGCGAAATAGTTGGTACGCTTAACGCCGACGATTTTTTTGCTAATCAGGAAGTTATATCAGCAGTAGCGCAGGCTTTTTCAGACAGCGCAGCCGGGATCGTTTACGGAAACCTTGATTATATAAATTCTGTAGGTAAAATCACCCGTAAATGGAAAAGTCACAAATGTGGAAAAAATTCCTTTAACCGTGGTTTTATGCCCCCACATCCTACCTTTTACTGTAAGCGCATCTTGTTTGATAAATACGGTTTTTACAGCCTTGAATACGGTTCTGCAGGCGATTATGAATTAATGGCGAGGTTTCTGCATAAGTGGCAGGTAAGGAGCTTTTATCTTAACAAAGTTATGGTTAAAATGCAGGTAGGGGGTATAAGCAACAGCAATTTAATGAACAGGTTTAAGGCGTGGTCATTTGATTTGAAAGCAATGCGTAAAAATAATGTGTTTTTACCCGTTTTGGCAATTGTGCTGAAACCCGTAAGAAAGATTTTTCAATTTCTTTAATTTTTAGTTAACTTTTTGCATTGCACTTCGTACAAGTACTTATAAATGAATAAGCCGGTCACTAACATATTTATAGCATATGCTTGAATTTCTACGCTCTTATCATTTTGTTTATAATGTGCTAATAGTTGTATTTTCAACCCTTATAACATTATTGTGTATCCCTTCAATATTACATGTTGCACGTGCCCGCCATTTATATGACGATGTTGGACATTTCAGAAAACAGCATGATCATGGTATTCCCCGCTTGGGAGGCGTTGCTATTTTTGTAAGCTTTACTATTACAGTTTTGCTGTTTATCGATAAGTCGTTGCCCGTTAGTTACCTGCTTACCGCATGTATAATTTTGTTTGCCATGGGGTTAAAGGATGATCTTTCGGGGGTTAATTCAAGCACTAAGTTCATGATCCAGTTTGTGGTTGCTGCCATACTTGTTATCCCCGGAGATATCAGGATCAGCAGTATGTATGGCGTTTTTAATATTACGGCCTTGCCATATATACCCAGCGTAATGTTGTCAATACTGGTTATTATGCTCATCATCAATTCTTTTAATCTTATTGATGGTATAGATGGCCTGGCTGCAACCACGGGTATTATTGCTAATAGCACTTTTGCGGCACTTTTTATTTATATGAACGAATATGAGCTTGCGGCAATTTCGCTTGCTATAGTTGGAGCGGTGGCTGGTTTTTTGCGTTTTAACATAACCCCCGCCAAAATATTTATGGGCGATACCGGTGCCCTCCTTATTGGCCTGGTATCTGCAGTAATGGCCATTCGATTTATTGAATTGAGCAAGGTTTCGACTGTTAAATTGCCTTTTATATATACTGCTCCGGCTTTAATTGTAGCGGTACTTATAGGTCCTGTTTTTGATACGCTCAGGGTTTTTACTATCCGGATCTTAAACAAAAAATCCCCTTTCGATGCAGACCGCAACCATATCCACCACCGTATGTTAAAAATGGGTTTAACGCATCTGCAAACTACTTTTGTTTTAGGATGCCTGAACCTTGTTTCGATAGTAATGGTACTGGTGTTTAATAATTTAAATAACTCCTGGCTTATTGCCTTTATATTTTTATTGTCGATATCTTTTAACGGGATGATCACTTATTTTATCCGTTCAAAAAAAGGCGAAGCCCTGGTAGTCCGGAATTTTAGCGACTAATAACCAATTGTAACCTGCAAGTAGTAATACCGTAAATAAACAAATTAACCATTCATCTTCATTAACTTTGATGCTTTATTTATCAGCACACCATGAAGATAGCTATAAACGGGTTTGGACGGATTGGTCGCGTATTTTTAAGGAATATTTTATTGCATCCCGATATAGAGGTGGTAGCTATAAATGATCTTACCGACACGCAAACCCTCGCGCATTTATTTAAGTATGACTCTGTTCATCGGGGGTTTAAGGGTACGGTGAGTTTTGATGATAACAGTCTAGTTATTAACGGTAAGCGTATACGGGTATTTGCCGAACGCGATCCTTTTAACCTGCCCTGGAAGGCTCTGGATATTGATGTCGTAGTAGAATCTACAGGTAAATTCACTTCCAGGGGCGGTGCTGAGGCGCATTTAACCGCCGGGGCACGGCAGGTTATCATATCTGCACCATCAACCGATAAAAATGTACCAACTGTAGTGCTTGGCGTAAACGACCGGGAGGTTGACCTGCAATCTCCTGTGCTGTCAAACGCATCATGTACAACTAATAATGTTGCCGCTATGGTAAAAATATTAGATGAAAACTGGGGCATCATTGATGGTTACATAACCACCGTTCACTCCATGACCGGCGATCAAAACCTGCATGATGCACCTCATAAAGATCTTAGGCGGGCAAGGGCCGCATCGGCTTCTATTATACCCACCACTACGGGTGCTGCTAAAGCAATAACAGCTATATTCCCTCATTTGGACGGCCGTTTGGGCGGAGCAGGAATTCGTGTACCGGTACTTAACGGTTCATTAACTGATTTTACCTGCAGTCTCAAAAAGCAACCAACCATAGTTCAAATTAACGAAGCATTTAAACAAGCTGCAAACGGGCCAATGAAAAATGTACTGGAATATACGGAAGACCCTATTGTATCAACCGACATATTGGATAATCCGCACAGCTGCATTTTTGACGCCCAACTAACATCAATAGTGGGTGGCCTTGTAAAAGTTGTTGGCTGGTATGATAATGAAATGGGATACAGCAGCCGGCTGGCCGATTTGGTAGTACGAATAGCCGAACTTAAAAAACAGCCGGCCTAAGCCGGCTGTACCAATTATTTTCTATATACTACAGTTGCTGTTGTTGATATGGTATCTGAATTTTTGCCGTTAGTATAATAATATGTGGCAAAGCTAATCACATCTTTTGTTTGCTTTAAAATATCATTCTGAGCTTCAACAGCAAGATCATGCTGTTTATATGCCTTTGAAAATACTATAGCTCGTTCCAATACCAGTTTAGTGTACTGTTTGCCATCGATAGTTAATGTAGAGGCTGATTTAATGGCAACGTTGTTCAGGTTATCATCAAGATAATTTGTTGCTGTTTGATTATCCTTATTGACGGCGGTAAAATTGAAATTAGCGAGGTTTGATTTTGAAAAGTCTTCTTTAAAATGTACCGCAGATGATTTTTGATAATCATCAGGGTTTAATACCAAATTGGCAGTTTCGGTATAATTTAAATAAAGCGTGTCATTACTCACTTTCGTGTTTACAACCTGGTCGGCAATGTCAAGCTTTATTGAAGCTGTTGTTGTGCCGGTGCTTATATCTGTATTGGTGCCCGTGTTTGTTCCGGTTGATCCTTTAATTACTTCAGAAACAATATCTGTTTTTTTACAGCCTAAAAGTGCAGTTGCGATAAGTATGCAGGTAAAATATTTTTTCATTGTGTATTCAGTATTTTCTTCTCTTTTGGCAACAACTGTGCCTTACTCCTTATTTGTTTAATAGTGAGTAATACGAAAACGTATTTAATTGATAGTTGGGATTGGCTTGTAACAGAACGAAACATTAACTTGTGGTTATTAATTTGATGGGATTAAAATTCCCCATTCCGGGAATTTTTCCAATTTTGCAGCATGATCAGGTTTATAAAAGTTGATGAGTTGCTGAATGTGCGTAATGAAGTGCTGCGCGAAGGCAGGCTCAGCCCGGATGAATGTCGTTTTCCGTCAGATAATAATGAAGGGAATTTTCACCTTGGTTATTTTGTTGATGATGAACTGGCCTGTATAGCTTCGTTTCACCCGCAAAACTATGGCGAATTTAGCGGTATCGGATACCGGCTACGGGGCATGGCAACAACCGAGAAATACCGGGGCCAAGGTTTCGGCAACCAGTTAGTTAACTTTGCCCTAGTTTACCTGCGCGGTCAAATGGCAGATTACCTGTGGTGCAACGCCCGTATAAAAGCGGTGCGCTTTTACAGCGGCCTTGGTTTCGAAATAGTTTCGCCTGAATTTGAGGTTCCGGGCATTGGTCCCCACCATGTAATGTATGTTAAAATAAGATGAAATTTTGGCGGATTGAAACAGCTTTTTTCGTTTTTCGTTAAGTATTTTGAATTAAAATGCTCAATTTGCGCCCGTTCATAACAAATGACCCTTTAATAGATATGAAAACAGTAGATCAAATTAGTTTTGCAGGTAAAAAAGCCCTCATCAGGGTTGATTTTAACGTGCCTCTTGACGAGAATTACAATATTACCGACGATAACCGCATGACGGCAGCTTTGCCAACCATAAAAAAATATTGAAAGATGGCGGCAAAGTTATCCTGATGTCGCACCTTGGCAGACCGAAAGATGGTCCTACAGAAAAATATTCATTAAAACATATCGTATCTCATTTGTCTGATCTGCTTGGTCAGCAGGTTCAGTTTGCTGATGATTGCATTGGTGAGCAAGCTGTTGAAAAAGCAAAAGCGCTTGGTAACGGCGAGGTTTTATTATTAGAGAACCTGCGTTTTTATAAAGAAGAGGAAAAAGGTGAAGTTGCCTTTGCAGAAAAGCTTTCGAAATTAGGTGATGTATACGTGAACGATGCTTTTGGTACCGCTCATCGCGCGCATGCTTCAACTGCTATCATCGCTCAGTTTTTTCCTGATGCCAAATATTTTGGTTACCTGATGGCAGCCGAATTAAACAACGCCGAAAAAATCCTGAACAACGCACCAAAGCCTTTCACAGCTATTATGGGCGGTTCAAAAGTATCGGATAAAATTGAGCTTATCGAAAAACTGCTGGAAAAAGTAGATAACCTGATTATTGGTGGTGGTATGGCTTATACATTTGCTAAAGCTGATGGTGGTAACATTGGTACCTCACTGGTTGAGATGGACAAGCTTGATCTGGCAATCAGCCTAAGGCAAAAAGCTAAAGAAAAAGGTGTAAACCTGTTATTGCCTTTAGATAACATCATTGCCGATGCATTTTCAAATGATGCTAACACGGATGTTGCCAAAACCGGCGAAATAAAAGATAACTGGATGGGGCTTGATATCGGCCCGGAAACGGTTGCTTTATTTAGCAAGGTAGTTGAAGAATCAAAAACCATTTTATGGAACGGACCGATGGGGGTTTTTGAAATGGAGAAATTTTTAGGCGGAACCAAAGCCATTGCTGAAGCTGTGGCCAAAGCTACTGAAAACGGTGCCTTCTCGCTTATAGGTGGTGGTGATTCTGCCGCTGCGGTAGCCAAATTTGGCATGACCGACGAAGTAAGCTACGTATCAACCGGTGGTGGCGCCTTGCTTGAATACATGGAAGGTAAAGAATTGCCAGGTGTAAAAGCAATCAACGACTAATAAGAACTAAAACAAACAAGAAAAGCCCCGGTGACGGAGCTTTTTTTGTTTAAAGCCATTGCCGATCAATTTATTCCCTGATAATTATCTTAACTTCAAATCGATTTTTGCATTTAAGCCAATTATTAAATATGATTAACATTAATTCCGGAGGAGAGGCTCAACACACGTTTGACGCCATTGTGATTGGATCGGGCATCAGCGGCGGATGGGCTGCCAAAGAGCTGTGCGAAAAAGGGCTGAAAACGTTGGTGCTGGAACGTGGCCGGAATGTTACTCATTTAAAAGATTATCCAACCGCAACTAAAAATCCTTGGGATTTCCCCATCGGGGACATTTACCTAATAGTATAAAAAGCGAAAATCCGATTGCCGAAAAATGTTACGCATTTAGCGAGGCTACAACTCATTTTTTTGTTAAAGATAAAGAACACCCGTATGTTCAGGAAAAGCCGTTCGATTGGATCCGCGGGTACCAGGTGGGAGGTAAGTCGTTGTTATGGGCCAGGCAAACCCAGCGCTGGAGCAGTTTTGATTTTGAAGGCCCGGCAAGAGATGGCTTTGCTACAGCATGGCCTATAAGTTACAACGATATTGCACCATGGTATAGTCATGTAGAGTTATTTGCTGGCATAGCCGGTAACAAGGATGGATTGGAAACGCTGCCGGATGGCGAGTTTTTACCGCCATGGGAAATGAATGTAGTTGAAAAACACATTCAAAAAGGTATCATGGATGCTTATAAGGACAGGCATGTTGTTATCGGCAGGTGCGCACATTTAACCCAACCTCAACCAATTCATTTACAACAGGGCCGGGGGCAATGCCAGGCCAGGAGCTTATGTGAACGCGGCTGTCCGTTTGGGGGGTACTTTAGCTCTAATTCATCAACCTTGCCGTGGGCGGCCAAAACGGGGAATCTTACCCTCCGGCCCGATGCCGTAGTACATTCAATTATTTACGACGAACAAAAAGGGAAGGCGACAGGCGTTAGGGTAATAGATGCACACAATAAATCGGTTACCGAATATTATGCCCGCATTATTTTTGTAAACGCAGCTACGTTAAACTCTAACCTTATTTTACTCAATTCAAAATCAGGCAGGTTTCCAAACGGTTTAGGAAACGATAATGATTTGCTTGGCAGGTATATTGCATTTCATAATTATCGCGGATCGTTAACGGCAACCATTGATGGCTACCTGGATACCTATTACTATGGCCGAAGACCGGCTGCGGTGATGATGCCAAATTTTAGAAACGTTTATAAACAAGAAACCGACTTTTTAAGAGGGTATATGACGTTTTATAGTGCTACAAGGAGCAATTGGGGGCATGCTGTTGATGGCGATCAGATTGGGGCTAACTATAAGGAAAATATCTCTGAACCGGGCAACTGGAATGTATATATGATGATGCAGGGCGAAACCATCCCCAAGGCCGAAAACAAGGTGAGCCTGAGTAAAGACCGAACAGATGAATGGGGAATACCATTATTATCCGTTTCTGTAGATTATGATGATAACGATGTAAAATCCCTGAACGATTTTTTGCAGCAGGGTGCCGAGATGCTTAATAAGGCGGGATGTAAAAACATCGTCCCTAACGATAGCAAGCAGGCGCCTGGTTTAGATATCCACGAGGTGGGAGGAGTGAGGATGGGAACCGATCCTAAAAACTCATTGCTAAATAAATGGAACCAATTGCATGCATGCCCCAATGTATTTGTAACCGATGGTGCTTGTATGACATCTACCGGTACTCAAAACCCATCTTTAACTTTCATGGCCCTAACTGCAAGGGCGGCAAATTACGCGGCAGATGAATTGCGGAAAAACAATATATAATTTTGCTTCGATTGTTTTCGAAAATGATAATTTAAAGGAACTGTTTGCAACCGCAAAGTCAAACGATTAATGAATCGTATCGTAACTGCATTGAAATCAACTAACGTACTTATCCATCCAATTAATAAAGCAGATCGTGATAAGCTTAGGGAAATCTACCTGCTTTGTCGCATACAGGCATTTCATTGGATGGACAGCAATTTGTTTACATTAAATGATTTTGATGCTCATACGCACGATGAGGATATATGGGTAGCAACCTGCGATAATGAGACAGTTGGGTTTATGGCTGTATGGCCTCCTGATGCTTTTGTTCATCATTTATATGTGCACGTTGCATACAGAGGAAAAGGTATCGGAAAAGCCCTGTTGGCTTTGGCTGCTCAAAATTATCCCTCTCCGCTTAGGTTAAAGTGTCTTGTTAAAAATGAAGCGGCGTTTCAGTTTTATCAAGCATTGGGTTGGGAAATTATGGAAGAAGGCAGTGATGCTTTAGGTGATTATTTTTTAATGAAGAATGAATAAGAGCGGGCGGGACATCAAAATATCCCGCCCCGTTTGTTTTATTGAATTTTAACCGAAGTCACCACGTCGTTTGCATTTGGTGATAGGGTGGTAAAATTAGATGTGTTCGATGTCCGTGTCCATGATGTGCCCGTAGAGTTATCGTTTGCATACATGGTCACTGTCCAGCCGGTTGGGATTTTTACCGATGAAGCCCAGTTATCTACAAAGCCATAAGCCTGCAGTTGTGCCAGGGTATAAGTGCCCTTAGGTATGGCGCTGGTAACTGTGCCTCCGTAATTGATGTCCTGGTAAAAAGTTACCCCCGTAGTACTGGTTCCCGTATATACTGTAGATTTGCCGTATAACGCGTTTGATACACTCGAAAGGTAAGTATGAACGTCGCTATTAGGCAAATTGTAATACAGATAAATACCATAATTATTATTTACGGTTTGGGTTGCCAGCGACGCAGCGGTTGATGAACTGGTGCTTTGAATATCAATAGCGGCCGGGCCAAGGTTGGCGGCGGTGAGTCCCGGAACGTTTGGAACAGAATAAGTGCCATAAATAGCGTTCCAGCTATAGTTAACTTTTGAGCCTACCGTTACTCCATTGTAACTCAGCCGTGACGCTGCCGGGCCATAAAAATAAAATGAAATTATTTTGGTAGGCATCAGGTTACGCAGGGCAGTAACGAGGTAAACAAATGAGCTGTCATTTGGCTGGCCGGTACCATTGGTGCCATAATCGGCATATTCATCGTCAAAGTCAATACCATCCAGTCCGTAAGTGGTAACGGCGTTGCTTAATTGCTGAGCAAAATCATTTGCGGCAGCCTGAGAAGGAAAATTAGAGATCCCCGCGCCCTGGTGATTGCCCAAAATAGATAACAATACCTTAATACCTTTAGCCTGCAGGCTTTGAATGTAAGTAGCTTTATTGTTGAGTACGTTGGTTACCTGCGGGTTAAAGTACAACACTGCTTTTTGCGCGCCGGTGTCATAGTTGATGTTGGCCGCAAATATAATAGCAATATCAAAAAGCTGCTCCCCGGTTGATAGGGTGTAGTTACCCACATTGCGGATATCATTATTATTTACCTCCACATAGCAAACACCCTTAGGCCCGGCCACGCCTATGGCGTTGGTGCTTAACTTTGACGGAGTGTTGCCGGTATCGGTAGGCAGTGCAGCTTTTTCCTTTTTACAGGCGGATGTGAGCAGTACAACTGCGCCGAATAAGGCGGTTAGTGTTTTTGTAAGTGGCAGATTAAGGTTTGTTCTCATAATTGGTGTGTTTGTTAAATTGTTTATAAAAAGATAAATTGTTTTAGCATAACTGGTTTGCGTAAAGCCGGCCCATGGCATAGCCAGGGGATAGTCACTATCTCTTAAAAAACTGTTTAAATATTTTAGGTTGCCGGGCGCTTAGGTCCTCACTCCGGTATTATTTGGTTCAAAGTAATAGACCATTAAACGAGTATAATTGCCTACAGGTTTTAATTATTATTTTATAAAAATATTATTATGGTTAATAAAGGTGCTTATTGTGCTTGATTTTAATTATAATAAAAACCTTTGTTCTGTAACAAAAAAGAGGCTTTTTGTAAATAGCCATATCGTTAGTTGCCCTTTTTATTTTATTCGGTTACATTTGATTGACTGACAAAAATTTTATGAAGAAAAATTTACTTTTCATTTTCTGCCTTTTGCTTTCGGCATCAGGCCTGTATGCGCAGCCCAAAGCGCCCGATGCTGATTATATTAAAGCCAATTACCAGAAATATGAATACCAGATCCCAATGAGGGATGGTAAAAAGCTGTTTACCTCGGTATATGTACCTAAGGACCAGTCAAAAAAATATCCTTTCATGATGGACAGGACCCCTTATAGCGTGGCGCCCTATGGTACGGAACTGTATAAAGGCAGCCTTGGTCCATCCTCATTATTCGCTCACGACGGGTACATCTTTGTTTACCAGGATGTACGTGGCCGTTGGATGAGTGAAGGTATTTACGAAGAAATGACCCCCGAAAAGGAAAATCATAAAACCAATAAAGATGTTGATGAAGGCACGGATACTTACGATACTATCGACTGGTTACTGAAAAACATCCCCAATAACAATGGCAAGGTTGGGGTATGGGGCATTTCCTATCCGGGCTTTTATACCACAACAGCCTTGTTAAGCCGTCACCCGGCCCTGGTAGCTGCATCGCCGCAGGCGCCAATTGCCGACTTGTACCGCGATGATGCTTTTCATAATGGCGCGTTCATGCTGGTTGCCAACTTTGGTTTTTACCCAGGCTTTACCAACAGGCAGGATGATAAACCAACCCAGCGCCGCGGTGGAAGATTTGATGCCGGCACAGAGGATGGGTATAATTTTTTCCTGAAGATGGGTTCGGTAAAAAACTCAAACACTAAATACTATAAGGATACTATCCGTTTATGGAACGAAATGCTTGATCACCCTAATTATGACCAGCATTGGAAGGATCGTAATGTGCTTTATCATCTGCATGATATAAAAACAGCGGTACTGGTAACCGGTGGCTGGTACGATGCTGAAGATTTATACGGGGCTATCAATACCTATAAAACCCTGGTAAAAGAAAATCCTAAAACCCCGGTTTACTTTGCCATGGGGCCATGGGTACACGGCGGTTGGGCACGTGGTGAAGGAGATCATTTAGGTGATGTTGGCTTCGGCGGTTCTACAGGCCCGTTTTATCGCGAAAAAATTGAGTTTGCGTTTTTTAGTCATTATTTAAAGGGTACTGCTGATTTCGACCTGAAGCCGGTATCTACCTTCGAAACCGGTGTTAACGAGTGGAAAACCTATAATACCTGGCCTCCGAAAGAATCGGCAGAAAAAACCTGTACCTGCTACCGGGCGGAAAACTATCATTTACCGCTCCAACAGGCGTAGCCGATAGCCATGACGAATTTATATCTGACCCGAATAAGCCGGTGCCGTTTATCAACAGCATTGATATGGACATGAAACGCGAATACATGACCGCTGATCAGCGTTTTGCATCGCAACGCCCGGACGTGCTTACTTATGAAACTGATATTTTAGATAATGATGTAACTATTGCCGGTAATATCTGGGCCAATCTTAAAGTATCAACTACCGGCACCGATGCCGATTGGGTGGTTAAAGTGATTGATGTTTATCCTGATTCTACCAAAAACACCAAATGGGCAGGTAAAGACGTATACCTGAGCGGTTATCAGCAAATGATACGCAGCGAGGCTATGCGGGGTAAATTTCGTAATGGTTTTGATAAGCCAGAGTCTTTTGTGCCTGGTAAAGTAACCCCGGTTAATTTTGAACTGCAGGATGTGCTGCACACCTTCAAAAAAGGGCACCGTATGATGGTTCAGGTACAAAGCACATGGTTCCCGCTTATCGACAGAAATACACAGCAGTTTCAGGATATCATGAAAGCTAAAGATACCGACTTTAAAAAAGCCACACATAAGGTTTATACCTCAAAAGCTAATCCAAGTTATTTAAAGGTTAGGGTTGTTGAATAAAATACATGCAATCTAAGCACGGCAGCCTCATGTATTTACATGGGGCTGTCGCATTTTATATCATGATGTCGTAACGGTTAGTAATTAAACCTATAACCATGTATAAATACATCATCCTTTTTATGATAGCTTCAGTATTATTGGGCTGTAAAAAACATAATCAGCAAACCGGCTGTCCAAGCCAGGCCTGCACGCTGAATTTCGCATCGCTATATGTGAATTTTGTTGATAAGGATGGTCAAATGGCATTTGGAAAAGATGTAAAGGTTGTAAACTTACGTACCAAACAAACCATAATAGCTAAAGGAAACCCGGGCCCTCCTTCAACAACTGTAGGCCCGCATTTGTACACCATCGCTACAGATAATAATAAAAATGAGTTCTCGACCGAAGGCGATGATGTGGAGCTTACTGTAACCAATATCCAAACAGGTGGCACTCAAACCGCGCTGTTTAAAATTTCGGGTGGATGTAATTGCCATATAGCTAAAGTATCTGGTCCGGGTACTATAGTGTTTAACTAATACATTTTTTTCCTACGATAAAAGACTGCAAGTGGAAATTGCGGCCTTTACGCTTGCGCTTATTTAAACTAATTATAAATAAAGCTTGCAGATAAAAAGTCTTTTTATACTTTTGCGCTTAATTAGACTTAATCTAAATAGAATGACAAGCAACCTATACTATTACCTGCGCACCATCCCATTTTTAATTTTATTCCTGTTTGCAAATACATTAATCCTGAAAGCTGATGATGAAGGCAACAATGGTAAAATAACCGGTGTTGTTAAAACCAGCGATGATAAACCGGCGTCTTTTGTAAATGTTGCCATTAAAGGGTTAAACAAAAGTACTACCACTACCGATAACGGATCATTTGCTTTTCATAATGTTAAACCGGGTACCTACACCCTGGTTACTTCATACGTTGGTACAAAAACCGAAGAGCAAACCGTGACAGTTTCCGCAAATAAAACAACGGTTGTATCCTTTAAGCTTAATGAAAGCTCGGCCCAGTTAGACGAGGTTGTAGTTTCTTCAACCAAAACCATCAACCGTAAAAAGTTAACCATCGGCAAAATGAACGTATCGCCAATGGACCTGCCACAAAGCGTTACTGTAATAGGCCGCGATGTGCTTGATCAGCAACAATCATTACGTTTAAGTGATGTTATCAAAAATGTGAACGGCGTGTACCTTTATAGCGGCCGTGGCAATACCCAGGAAACATTTGGCGCCCGTGGTTATAATTTTGGAAGCAATAACATTTTTAAAAACGGATTCAGGGTTAACTCGGGCGTTGTGCCGGAGATCAGTTCACTGGAACGTGTTGAAATATTGAAAGGCAGTGCCGCGTTGTTATACGGAAACGTTGCGCCCGGAGGCATCCTGAATATGGTAACTAAAAAGCCTTTATTTACGCAGGGTGGCCAGGTATCAATGACCTATGGCAGCTATGATCTTTACCGCCCGTCGTTTGATGTTTACGGCCCTATATCTTCCAAATTAGCTTATCGCGTAAATGGTACCTATGAAAATGCTAAAAGTTACCGCGATAATGTAAAATCAGAAAGGGAGTATATTAACCCGTCGTTCCTATATAAAATAAGTGATAAAACAACCTTAATTGTTGAAGGTGATTATCTTAACTATGATTTTACCCCCGATTTCGGAACCGGGCAAATCAATAACGTTATTGCCAACGTTCCTCGTAACCGGTATTTGGGTGCGTCATGGTCAACAGGTAATACCAAACAAACTACAGCCACAGCAACTATCAATCATCAGCTCAATAGCCTTTGGAAGTTAAGCGGCGGTTTTTCATACCAACATTTTAACCGCTCATACCAAACTACCGAGCGTGTATTACCAGATGCCAATGGCGACTGGGGCCGTACCCTGAACAGAGCCAGGACGCTTGAAGATTATTACACAGGGCAATTTAATATTACAGGCCAATTTAATACCGGCGTCATTAAGCATAATATTTTGGCCGGCGTTGATGCAGATTGGTATCGTAATAATGCCTATACCTACGTTGCTACCGTAAATAAAGTATCAAGCTATCTTGACCAAAACGGCGCCGCGCAAAATGCTATTTATGATAAGATCAATATTTTCGACCTGGATAAATACACGCTCCGTACTGATAAACCGCAGATGACCCCGTTTTATAGCATCTTGACGCCTACCAATCGATTTGGCGCTTATGCTAATGACCTTATTAGTTTGTCTGAAAAAGTTAAAGTACTTGCCGGGATCCGCTGGTCATATCAATATGTATCACCAACATCGGTTAGCAATTATAATACACTTGCTACCGCAACCCAGGCAGCCGGGAAAGAAGATAAAGCGTTTTCACCTCGTGTGGGTGTAGTTTATAAGCCAATAGCCAATACTGCCTTGTTTGCAAGCTATTCCAATTCTTTCATCACGAATACGGGGTCCGATATTAACGGCAGCCCGCTTGATCCTTCTATTGTTGACCAGTATGAAGTCGGTGTTAAAAATGATTTCCTGAACGGTAACCTGTCGGTAAACGTAACCGCTTATCGCATTAAAAATAATAACCTGGCCCAAACAGCACCATTTCAGGCCGACGGTGTTACGCCAAACATCAATACCAATATCAAAGTGCTGGGCGGCGAAACAAGAAGCGATGGTGTGGAACTTGATATTGCCGGTCACCCGGTAAAAGGATTGGATGTATTGGCAGGCTACAGCTATACCAACGCCAAATACACTAAAACAGGAACTGCAATTGGCAGCAATATAGCAGGCCAGCCATTGTTGAATACACCAAAGCATACGGCTAACACCAGCATATTTTATACCTTTTACAATGGCGATTTAAAGGGATTCAAAGTAGGTGCGTCTGTTTATTACCTGGGCGATCGTGTTGCGGGTAATGCCAATACAGTTGGTCAAACCCAAACTATATCAAGGTTGGTTAATGTGCCAGGCTTTACAACGATTGATGCTTCGGTAGGTTATACCTATAAAAAGATGTCCATCATTGGTAAGATCTCTAACATTGGTAATGTGCTTAATTACAATGTGCACGAAAACTATAGCATAAACCCCATACCGCCAAGGCAGTTCCTGACCACATTGAGTTATAAATTTTAATTGATTAAACTAACCGGGTATGTTTCCATACCCGGTTTTTATGCTTATTACAACCGATGAAAGCATTTTTCCGCACCATACACCTTTATTTAAGCCTGGCAGCCGGGGTGATTATTTTCTGTTCATGCTTAACAGGTACAATGCTGGTTTTTGAAAAAGAAATTCAGCAAGCGCTTCATCCTCAGCGGTACTTCGTAAAACCACTTGAAAAAAGGCTGCCAATATCTGAGTTGACAGCAGGGGTATTAAAGCAAATCCCTAAATCAAAGCTGGCAACGGTTATGATTTATGATGATCCTGGGCGTGCGGTAGAGGTTGGGCTTATTGTGCCCGAAAAAAAGATCGGAAACCTGCCGGCACCCCAAAAGCACAAAAGCATACAGAAAACCATGAAAAAAAGGGGCCAAAGCAAAAGATGCTGAGCGCTCGAATCTTACAGCTTTTGTGAATCCTTATACCGGGCAATTGGTCGACCAGTTTAACCGCAGGCAAACGTTCCTGTACTCGGTAGAAATGTTTCACCGTTTTTTGTTAGGCGGGAAGAATAGTATCGGCGATTGGGTGATCAGTATTTCAACCCTGTTTTTCCTGATAATACTGATTACAGGTGTGGTACTTTGGTGGCCCAAAACCAAGGTCATCATGAAGCAGTGCCTTAAAATAAAATGGAGCGGCAGCGGCAAACGTCTTACACATGACCTGCATATTGTTACCGGTTTTTATACATCAATATTTTTGATCGTCATTTCTGCCTCGGGTTTGGTAATGACATTTAAATGGGCAAATAGTACCTTGTTTTTCCTTACAGGTTCAAAAGTTGTTGCCAAAGAGGATATCAAAGCTCCGCTTTCCGTTCATCAACCCGGCGTTACCGCCATTTCACCTGACGCGGCTGTTGTCGCATTGGGTGATAAAATAACCGATGTCGAAAATTATACCATCCGTTATCCGCGCGATACAGCAGCGGTTTATACTTTTAATGTGCTCAAAAAAGGTTCTGTTGAATTGGCTACCGATACTTATTATATAGATCAATACAGCGGCAAGCTTGCCGGCTCTGCTTTATATGCTGATAAAAGCCTTGGCCAGCGTATCAGGGGGTAATTAAACCAATCCATACCGGTTCCATTTATGGCTGGCCTACCCAGGTTTTAGCTTTTCTTATTACGTTGGTTTCGCTCATATTCCCGGTAACAGGGGTAATGATGTGGCTTAACCGCACCGGTAAAAAGAACAAGAAACCGGTTCGTGGCAGAGGTAAAACGGTTGTTCCGGCAGAGGCTGTCTAAAATGAAAAAGATTATCTTTTTCTCATCAGGGCCTCTCGTAGAGACCCCTGATGAGACTTTTATGTCTTACTTGCCTTAAAGGTTCCCTGACCATGATCCAGTAAGGGCGGCCTGTAACCGGCTCGCTTACTTCCTTTGTTATTTTATATCCCATCCGTTTATAAAACCTGATGTTGCGCGGAGTGAACGTTTCAAGATAGGTTGATATCCCGTTTTTATCTGTTTCGTTAAGTACTTTCATCAGAAGATTAGCCCCCAATCCTTGCCCCTGGCGAGTTGGTTTGATGCCTGCAATTGATAGATACCAGGCGTCCTGCAGCAACGTGTCAAGTTGCTCGCTCATGAAAGAAACTATAGTTGAATAGGCTTTTAGTGCCGGTTCGCCCATGTATGTTTTTATAAAATCTTTCTTTGTTAAGCTCTTTTCGTTATCTATAGCTGGTTCTAAGGGGCGACTCCAGATGGCTGCGCCGTAGGGTGGATCACCGGCAAGGGTTAATTGACCGTACTTTTCGCCTTCTGTCATGGAATAATCCATATATCTCATTAGTATTTCCCGCTTTTCGGGCTCGCCTCCGGAGATCTCCCGCAACAATTCTATGTAAAAAGGGTCGGAGATGAGGGCTTCGTATAACGCTAAAGCCAGGTCTTTATATTTATAGGTGTACATGTTTTTGTTAAGTTCAACGGCTTAATATACAAAATATTAGTACCCTGCTATTGGTTAAGCAATTGTAGTTTATCAAAGCGATGATTCGGCAATAAATCGTTTTTTCTCCCACTTTTAGTGGTTCAGAATTTATAGCGGAGATGTGTTGTAACTGGCTGTTTATTAGCAGTTTTTGTTGGTGATGGGGTTTTGAATAATCTTTAAAAAATTTAAAACAGAGCCACCTAAAAATTGTTGAAAACTTTTAGTGGGGGAAAGTGGTAGAAAGTGGTAAAAGTATTTACTTTTACGTTACAAAATTGCCCAAGTCATACAATGTCGTTTCTAACCGGTGAATTTGAGTGTAAGCTTGATCCTAAATTTAGGATGATGATACCGGCTGGCCTTAAAAAAAGCTTCCTGAACTGGAATCTGAAGGCCTGGTGATCAATCGCGGGTTTGAAAAATACCTTGTCATATATACTAAAAAGGAATGGGATAAACGACTTGAAGAACTGAGCAAACTTAATGAATATGAAGAGGATAATATAGCCTTTATACGATATTTTACCCGTGGGGCCACCGAGCTTATGCCTGATGCTGCCGGCAGGGTATTGTTGCCGAAATTCCTGTTGGAATATGCGGGTATAAAAGGTGATGTAGTGCTGGCTTGCCAGTTGAATAAAATAGAGGTTTGGGATGCCGAAGCTCACCGTAAACTGATGGATGATGAGCCAAAAAGTTTTGGTGCGTTGGCAAAAAAGGTGATGGGTAATAAAAGTAAGGAGCAGGAATGAGTGAGTACCATGTGCCGGTAATGCTGAAGGAGTGTATTGATGGGCTGAATATTGATCCGGACGGTACTTATGTGGATGTGACTTTTGGAGGTGGCGGGCATTCGCGCGAGATTTTGAAGCATTTGGGGCCAAAAGGCAGGTTGATTGCTTTTGATCAGGATGCCGATGCGCAGCGGAATATTATTGATGATGAACGTTTTGTTTTTGTAGATCAGAATTTCAGGTATCTCAAAAACTTTTGTCGTTTACATGGGGCTATTCCCGTAAATGGTATTCTGGCCGATTTGGGTGTGTCATCGCACCAGTTTGATGAGGCCGACCGCGGATTTTCCATCCGGTTTGATGCCGAGTTGGATATGCGTATGAACCAGTTGGGCGAGCTGACTGCGAAGGATGTGATAAATAATTATTCGGTTGCCGACCTGCATCGGATTTTTGGCATTTACGGAGAAATTCAAAATGCAAAATCATTGGCCGAAACTATTGCTACTGCAAGGTTGAATATGCCGATAGTTACTATTGCTGATCTGAAAAATGTGATCAGTAACCGCATTCCGAAAGGAAAGGAAAATAAATACCTGGCACAAGTGTTCCAGGCGTTAAGGATAGAGGTTAACCAGGAGTTAGAGGCGTTAAAAGATTTTTTAATGCAGTCGGCTGAGGTTTTGGGCGTTGGGGGCAGACTGGTAGTAATGTCATACCACTCGCTTGAAGACAGGCTGGTAAAAAACTTCATAGCCAAAGGCAAGTTCAGCGGCGAGGTGGAGAAGGACCTTTATGGGAATGATAATAAACCGCTTGATGCTGTAAGTCGTGGAGCTATAACAGCATCGGCAGATGAGATAACCAATAATAACAGGGCACGGAGCGCTAAATTAAGGATAGCTGTAAAAAAATGACCAATCGTTTACGTACAGAAATTCAGGAGGAGGAAGAAGTTGAAGAGGTAATTGAGGAGAGGCCTGCGAGGGAGCTACCTGATAACTTTTTTACGCAACTTTTTACCAAAGGCTTTCTTACAACCGAGAAGGCCACCAATGCTTTGCCCTTTATTTTGTTTTTAGCCTTTTTGGGGATGGTGTATATAGGAAATATGCATTATGCCGAAAAATCGGTGCGTGAAATTGATGCGCTTACCAAAGAGGTTAAGGAACTGGGCTGGGATTATAAATCGACAAAGGCCGATATGGCTTTTAAAAGTACGCTTACCGAAGTGGCCAAGCGTGCAGATACTTTAGGCTTAAGTCAATCCGTAGATCCGCCGGGAAAAATAACAGTGAAGGAGGTTGCAGATGGGAATTAGGACTAACATACTGGCCAGGGTTTATTTAGCCTTTGGTCTTGTTTTGCTTTTGGCCATTGCTGTTGTGGTTCAGCTTTGCCGCCTGCAATACGTGCAGGGTGATAAGTGGAAGGCTATGGCTGCCGATCTTTCGGCACAATATCAAACTGTTGAGGCGGCAAGGGGCAATATTTTTTCTGTGGATGGAAGTTTACTGGCTACTTCGGTGCCTGAATATGAGTTGCATATGGATATGCTGGCTGGTGGTATTGCCTCGGATACGGCGTTTAATAACAATATCGACCTGTTAGCTGCAAAGCTATCGGGTATGTTTGGTGACAGATCGGCAAGAGAATACTCACGCGTATTGCGTGAAGCACGCAGGGATAGCTCCCGTTATGTGTTGATCAGGCGTAAGGTATCTTACCAGGACTTGAAAAAGATCCGGCAGTTCCCTGTGTTTAACATGGGTAAATATAAAGGAGGGTTAATTGTTATTCAAAAAAACAGGAGGATCCTGCCATTTCAATCACTGGCTGCACGTACTATCGGTTATAAAAACGAAAACGTAAAGAACCCGGTGGGTTTGGAAGGTGCTTATTCGGCTTATATAAACGGCGAAAGCGGCAGGCGTTTAATGCAGCGCATTCCGGGTGGTATCTGGATGCCTGTTGACGATGATGATGAAATTGCACCCAAAGATGGTGCTGATATTATTTCAACCATCAACGTAAACTTTCAGGATGTGGCGCAGGATGCATTGAAAAAACAACTGGTTAAAAGTGCGGCTGATCATGGCTGCGTTGTGCTTATGGAGGTATCTACCGGCGAGATCAGGGCTATTGCTAACTACACCCGTACTAAAGACGGCGATTACAAAGAGCAAATGAACTATGCTATCAGTAACGCTATCGATCCGGGATCAACCTTTAAACTGGCATCGTACATGACTATGCTCGATCAGCATAAGATTGATACCAGCACCATAGTTAATGCTGAGGGTGGTAAATATAAATTCCCGAAAGGGCCGACAATTACTGATACCGAGCATGACAATTATGAAATGTCGGTAAAGCGTGCTTTTGAAGAGTCATCAAATGTGGCGGCTGCGAAATTGGTTGATAGGTTTTACCACAATAACCCTTGGGAGTACATTAATAAATTGTACAGCTACCACCTGAACGAAAAGCTTGGTTTGCAAATTCAGGGTGAAGGCAGGCCGGTAATTAAAAATCCGTCAAACCGCAGCTGGAACAAAAATTACAGCTTACCGGAGATGGCTTACGGTTATGAAATGAATATTACACCGCTGCAAATGCTGGCTTATTATAATTCAGTTGCCAACAATGGTAAAATGATAGCTCCACTGTTGGTCCGCGAGATCAGAAGATTGGGTAACCCTATCGAGCAGTTTCAGGCAAGGGTAATTACCGAGCAGGTATGTTCTGAAGCAACTTTAGGTAAAGTACGCGGAATGCTTGAAGGAGTTGTAATGAACGGAACCGGTAAAAACGTTATTAAAAATAAGCTTTACAGTGTGGCGGGTAAAACCGGTACAGCACAGGTGGCTAACGGAACAAAAGGTTATAAGGATAAAAAATACCAGGCCTCTTTTTGCGGTTATTTCCCGGCCGATCATCCTAAATATTCGATGATTGTGGTGATCAATAACCCAACCCAAGGCGATTACCTGGCTGCAAAGGTTGCCGGTCCTGTATTCAGGGAGGTAGCCGACAGGGTTTATGCTAACGATCTGGACATTAACCAAACCTCGCAGGCCCATTATGTAGGCAATACAGTAATGCCGCAGGTAAAACAGGGAAATATGAAGGCCCTGAAAAAGGTTTATTCAAAATTGGGTGTTAAACCGTTGTATGCTTCGGCTAACAGCACTGTTGATACAAGCAATGGTATCCCGTTTGAAGAGGTAAAATATAAAAACGGGACCGTGCCTGCGGTAACAGGCATGGGGCTTAGCGATGCGTTATATGTAATGGGTAACGCCGGCTATAAGGTTACTGTACGCGGAAGCGGTATAGTAACCAATCAATCGGTTACCGGAGGAAGTGCAATACCAAAAGGATCACGAATTTTAATAGAACTGCAATGAGGTATTTAAGCGATGTAATTGATGGACTGGCCTTCACTGAGTTGCAGGGAAGTGCTGATGTGGAGATCACGGCGATAGCTTTTGATTCGAGGGCAGTGATACCCGGAGCAATGTTTGTTGCTGTAAAAGGCACCGTTGTTGACGGGCACGATTATATTGACCAGGCAATAAAAAAGGTGCTGTAGCAGTGGTTTGCGAAGACCTGCCTGCCCATACTACCGGCGAAGTTGACTTTTTGATGGTGGCCGATTCGGCGGTGGCACTTGGTATTGTAGCTGCTAACTTTTATGATAATCCATCCGCCAAATTGAAACTGGTTGGGGTAACGGGTACTAATGGTAAAACAACTATCGCAACATTGTTATATCAACTGTTCCGCGATCTGGGATATAAATGTGGCCTGCTTTCAACTGTCGAAAATCAGATCAATGGTAAAGTGATCCCATCAACTCATACCACGCCTGATCCGGTTGAGTTGAACAGTTTGCTTGCCGAAATGGTAGACAGCGGCTGTGACTATTGCTTTATGGAGGTTAGTTCACATGCTATTTCGCAAAAGCGTATCGAGAGTTTGGTTTTTGCGGGAGGTGTGTTTACCAACTTAACGCATGATCATTTGGATTACCATAAAACCTTCCTGAGGTATTTGAATGCCAAAAAGGAATTTTTTGATGGTTTACCTAAAGATGCATTTGCACTTACCAACAGCGATGATAAAAATGGTAATGTAATGCTGCAAAATACAGCAGCACATAAAAAAGCTATGGCCTTAAAACCATGGCCGATTATAAAGCCCGAATCCTCGAAAATCAGTTCAGTGGCTTATTACTGCAAATTGACGGCGAGGAAGTATGGTTTAAAATGGTGGGCACATTCAATGCTTACAACCTGTTAGGTGTTTACGCTACCGCGATGCTGCTTGAGCAGGATAAAGCGAAAGTGCTTACAAGCCTGAGCAAACTTACAGGTGCCGAAGGCCGCTTTGAATATATCACAGCGCCAAATAAAGTTGTAGGTATTGTTGATTATGCTCATACACCTGATGCTGTACAAAACGTATTGAGTACCATTCATGATATCCGCAAGGGTAATGAAAAGGTGATCACTGTAATTGGCTGCGGTGGTGACAGGGACAAAACTAAACGCCCCATCATGGCCAAAACTGCATGTGAGTGGAGCGATAAGGTGATCCTGACATCCGATAATCCGCGTACCGAAGATCCGGCGCAGATCATCAAGGAAATGGAAGAAGGTGTCGACCCGGCATTTAAGCGCCATACGGTAAGCATTATCGACAGGCATGAGGCCATTAAAACAGCCTGTATGCTGGCTAACCCCGGTGATATTATCCTGGTAGCGGGCAAAGGGCACGAAAAATACCAGGAAATAAACGGGGTGAAAAACCACTTCGATGATATGGAAGAACTGGAAAGGCAATTCCAGGACTTAGTATAACCATCAACTAATTGATAGAGAGTAAAAGGAATTAAAAACGCAAATCTGCAAGAACTAAGATGAGCATGTCAATCATCTGCACATCTGAAATCTGCACATCTGCAAATTGAAAAAGCAATGTTGTATTACCTGTTTAACTATTTAAGCAAAAATTACAGTATCCCCGGGGTAGGTGTATTTCAATACATCACGTTCAGGATGGCGATGGCTGTAATTACTTCATTGCTGATCACTACTGTTTATGGCAGGCGGCTAATAGATTATCTACGCTTTAAACAGGTGGGCGAAACCGTAAGGAATTTGGGTTTGGAAGGCCAGATGCAAAAATCAGGTACGCCAACTATGGGTGGTATCATTATTTTGCTGGGTATTTTAATACCAACACTGCTGTTTGCCAAGCTGGAGAATGTGTATGTGATCCTGATGATCATTACTACCGTTTGGCTGGGTGCTATCGGTTTTCTGGATGATTACATTAAAGTATTTAAAAAGAACAAAGAGGGCTTAGCGGGCAGGTTTAAGATCATTGGTCAGGTGGGTTTATCACTTATTGTTGGCTGGACAATGTATTTCAACAGTAATATCATCATCCGCCAGGAAGTTGTGCTTCCGGTGAAAGACGATGCTCCTGTTGAGTTTCACATGAAGCGCAATACTCCTGTTTACACTCAGGACGTACACTCTACCAAAACAACAATGCCATTCTACAAAAACAATGAGTTTGATTACGGCAAAGTGCTGAAGTTTTTGGGTAAAGGTTATGAGCAATATGCGTTGGTGGTGTTCCTGTTTTTTGTGATCATCATCATTACGTTCATATCAAACGGTGCCAATATTACCGACGGGATTGATGGTCTGGCGACGGGCACATCTGCCATTATAGGTATTACGCTGGCTATACTGGCCTATGTATCGGGTAACACGGTTATTGCCGATTACCTGAACATCATGTACATTCCTAATTCGGGTGAGCTGGTAATTTTCGCCGGTGCCTTTGTCGGGGCTTGCGTAGGCTTTTTATGGTACAACTCGTACCCGGCACAGGTGTTTATGGGTGATACTGGTAGTTTGGCTATAGGTGGTATCATAGCGGTGTTTGCCATCATGATCCGTAAGGAACTGATGCTGCCATTGCTGTGTGGTATTTTCCTGGTAGAGAATTTTTCGGTGATTATCCAGGTGTCATGGTTTAAATACACCAAAAAGAAATTTGGCGAAGGTAGGCGTGTGTTTTTAATGGCCCCCCTGCATCATCATTATCAGAAAAAGGGTTTCCATGAAGCTAAGATTGTCACACGCTTCTGGATCATCTGTATCATACTGGCGATAGTGACGGTGATAACGCTGAAACTTCGTTAAGAAAAGAAGCAAGAAGTCAAGAGTCAGGAGACAAGAAAGAGGTTAGGAAAGAAAAGAAATCAGTGGAATCACCAAAAATCGGTGTAATCCCAAAAGAAAAAAGAAATGAGGCAGGACAATAACATATCAACGCAGTCAACTCCTAAAGTGAGGATAGTAATCCTTGGTGCGGGAGAGAGCGGTGCCGGTGCAGCCTACTTGGCGCAGCAACAGGGCTTTGATGTTTTTGTGTCGGATTTTGGCGGCATTGCCGATAACTATAAAAAGCAACTCGAAGATTGGAATATTCCTTTTGAAGAGAAACAGCATACAGATGAACTGATCCTGAATGCGGTAGAAGTGATCAAAAGCCCCGGTATTCCGGATAAGGCCCCGATCATTAAAAAACTGCATGAAAATGGGACACCTGTAATATCGGAGATTGAGTTTGCCGGGAGGTACACTGATGCAAAGATCATTGGTATAACAGGTTCAAACGGTAAAACGACCACCACCAGCTTAACCTACCACATTTTAAAAGATGCGGGAATGAATGTTGGGTTGGCGGGCAACATCGGCAAAAGCTTTGCCTACCAGGTTGCTACCGAAAAGTTTGACTGGTATGTGCTGGAGCTAAGCAGTTTTATGCTTGACGATATGTTCAGGTTTAAAGTTGACATAGCGGTACTACTAAACATCACACCTGATCATTTGGACAGGTATGATTATAAACTGGAAAATTATGCGGCATCCAAATTCAGGATAACGCAGAACCAGACTGCAGCAGATTATTTTATTTATTGTGCCGATGACCCGGAAACAATAAAGGGAATGAAAGAGCGAACGTTTGGGGCACAGCTGTTGCCGTTTTCCATACAGCAAAAATTTGAACCGGGCGCATACCTGGATAACAACGACAATATTGTCATTAACACAACACAAGAACATTTTACAATGTCAATTCAAGATCTGGCCCTGCAAGGCAAACACAACATTTACAACTCCATGGCATCGGGTATTGTAGCAAAAGTGTTGGAGCTACGCAACGAAACGATGAGGGAGAGCATGGGCAACTTTAAAAGCATTGAGCACCGCCTGGAGTTTGTTGCCAATATATCGGGCATTCGCTTCATCAACGATTCAAAAGCTACCAATGTTAACTCAACATGGTACGCCCTGGAAAGTATGACCAGCGATGTAGTGTTGATTTTAGGTGGTGTTGACAAAGGAAATGATTACAGTATGCTTAATGATTTGGTTAAGCAAAAAGTAAAAGCTATTGTGTGTTTAGGCAAGGATAACAAACGCATCCACGAAGCCTTTGATGATATGGTTGAAATTATAGTAAACACGTCATCAGCCCAGGAAGCGGCAACCGTAGCTTATCACCTGGCAACTAAAGGCGATACGGTGCTATTATCACCGGCCTGCGCAAGCTTCGATCTGTTTAAAAACTACGAAGACCGCGGCAGGCAGTTTAAGGATGCTGTGAAGGAATTGTAAATGTGCAGATTTCGGATGTGCAGATTGCAAATTAGTAAGTAAAACAAAATATAGGATCAGGTTAATCCCAAAATCCTAAAAATCAAGGTTCGGAATGCATAGGATATTAAACAATACAAAAGGAGATCGCTGGATATGGCTTATAGTCATACTGCTTTCTGTTATATCCTTGTTGGCGGTATACAGCTCGGTAGGTACGCTGGCATTTAAGCAGGGTAAGGGAGTCGAGATCATCCTCATGAAACACGTGTTAATGATAGTAGGAGGGATTGCGCTGATGTATTTTTCGCACAAGCTTGATTACCGCTATTATGCCGGTATCTCTAAGGTAATGATGATCGTTACCATTCCGCTGTTGCTGTATACATTGGTTTTTGGTAGTCATATTAATAACGCAAGCCGCTGGATAGCTATCCCGGGAACAGGGTTGAGCTTTCAGACTTCGGATTTGGCCAAGCTGGCATTGATTACTTACCTGGCCCGTACATTATCGCGCAAGCAGGAAAACATTAAGAATGTTAAAGAATCCTTTTTGCCTATCATGGGTTCGGTTTGTGTGGTATTTATCCTGATTGCATTAGCCAACCTTTCAACAGCTTTAATGCTGTTTGGGGTTAGCATATTGTTGTTGATCATCGGCCGGATCAGTATCAGGCAAATAGCTATTACCTGTGCTGCAGGTTTTATATTGTTGCTGGGCGTAATATTCTTAGGGCCGAGGAGGCATACTTACGTATCCCGTATGAAGGTGTTTATGCACCCCGAACTGGCAAAGGCCGATAAATCTTTCCAAAGCGATCACGCAAAAATTGCCATCGCAACAGGTGGTTTATTTGGCAAAGGTCCCGGGAACAGCACCGAAAGGAATTACCTGCCCGAGTCATACTCTGATGAGATCTACGCCATTATAGTTGAGGAGTATGGTTTGGTAGGCGGAGTGATAGTAGTAGGGATCTATGTATTCCTGTTGTATCGATGTATCAAGATCATAACTAAAGCGCCAAAAGCCTTTGGGGCATTGCTGGCGTGTGGTTTAAGTTTTAGTTTAACTATACAGGCTTTTGCCAATATGGCTGTAGCTGTAGGCTTAGGGCCGGTAACCGGTGTGCCGCTGCCGTTGGTAAGTATGGGTGGTACCTCGATATTGTTTACAAGCATTGCCTTCGGTATTATACTATCGGTAAGTAAGGATATTGAAGAGCCTAAAAAAGATAAGACTATCAAAGAGGATAATGCCGGGCCGAATAAGATCATAGTGGGAGAGATCAGGACGGCATAGGCACCCCCGACCCCCTAAAGGGGGAGGAATAGAGGTGACTGAAAAAGAGTAACTAACAAATGAAAGATAAAAGCAATATGAAAGACGCAACTCAAAAGCACCCCCTTCAGGGGGCGGGGGGCTCGTATCATCATAAGCGGTGGCGGAACAGGAGGACATATCTTCCCGGCTATCTCTATTGCCAATGCTTTAAAAAATATTGATCCCAATACCGAAATCCTGTTTGTGGGCGCTAACGGCCGCATGGAAATGGATAAGGTTCCGGCGGCGGGTTATAAGATCATCGGGTTGGACATCCAGGGGATTCAGCGTGGTTCGATAGTTAAAAACCTGATGTTCCCTGTTAAGCTCGCCAATAGCGTACGGAAGGCTATCAAGATCATAAAAGATTTCAAGCCAGACGCTGCAGTAGGTGTTGGCGGCTATGCTTCAGGCCCATTGCTGTATGCCGCATCGTTAAAAGGGATACCGTACCTCATACAGGAACAAAACTCGTATGCAGGTATTACCAATAAATGGTTAGGCAAGCATGCCAAGAAAATCTGCGTGGCCTTTGATGGTATGGAGAAGTTTTTTCCTGCCGATAAGATCATCAAAACCGGTAATCCTATCCGTAAGGATGCGGTAAACATTGCCGGCAAGCACATGCAGGCTTTGGAGTTGTACCATCTTTCGGCCTTTAAAAAAACGATACTGATAACCGGCGGTAGCCTTGGGGCACGTACGCTGAACAACAGTATCATGAACGGTATTGATAAACTGCTGGCTGCTGATGTACAGGTGATATGGCAAACCGGAAAGTTTTACTATAAAAGTATCATCGAAAAGCTGGGCGAAAGTTATCACCCCGATTTGCAGATCAGGGAGTTTTTAACCCGGATGGATTTGGCTTATGCCGCTGCTGATATTATCATATCAAGGGCGGGTGCAGGTACTATTGCCGAGCTGTGTGCCATTAAAAAACCGGTGATCCTTGTGCCTTCGCCAAATGTGGCCGAAGATCATCAAACTAAAAACGCTTTGGCCCTGGTGCATGAAAACGCAGCTGTTTTTGTGGCCGACCGTGATGCTGAAGCAAAACTGGTTGACAGGGCGCTTGAATTATTGGAAGACCGCGATCTGCAAAAGAAATTGAGCAATAACATTGGTAAAATGGCCATGCCAAATGCCGATGAAGTTATAGCAAAGGAACTTATCCAAATAATAAGTAACAATTAAAATTATGGTCCTCCTCTTCCAAAGGGAGGAGGGCCTTTTTTAAACAAATTTAAAAATGGAACTGCACGACATAAAAAGAGTTTATCTCATAGGCATAGGCGGCATCGGTATGAGCGGCCTGGCACGCTATTTCCATCATTTGGGTTGTATTGTTTGCGGATATGATAAAACGTCGACTGATTTAACCAACCAGTTGCACAATGAGGGGATCCAGGTTGTTTTTGAAGATCATGCGGATTACATTCCCATGAGTTTCCAGAAACCATGCAGCGATACGCTTATTATTTATACGCCTGCTGTACCAAAGGATTCGCACATATTAAACTATTTTAAAAATCAGGGCTTTGAGTTGTTCAAGCGCTCGCAGGTTTTAGGCTTGATTAGCAAGAGCTCATTTACTATTGCTGTGGCCGGTACACATGGCAAAACTACCACCTCAACCATGGTAGCGCACTTGCTTAAAGCATCGGGTAATGATTGCTCTGCATTTTTGGGTGGTATTTCATCAAATTACCAAACCAATGTGCTGTATGGCAAAAACAACGTAATGGTGGTTGAGGCCGATGAGTATGATCGCTCGTTCCTTACCCTATATCCGGATGTGGCTATCATCACCTCAATGGATGCGGATCATTTGGATATCTATGGTGATCACGCGCATCTAACCGAATCGTTTAAGCTGTTCGCTTCGCAGATAAAACCGGGTGGTACGCTGGTGCACAAAAATGGTTTGCCATTGGATGGTGGTTATACCTATGCTTTCGAAGATGAAACTGCTGATGCACATGCTTCAAACGTGAGGATAATTGACGGTGATTTTTACTTTGATTATAACAGCGCCGCGGTAAATATCACGGATATAAAAATGGGCATAGCCGGCACCCACAATGTGGAGAACGCCGTAGCTGCCATTGAAGCGGTACTGAAACTGGATATATCACCGGAAAACATTAAAGCAGCATTAGCATCTTTCAGAGGGGTTAAACGCAGGTTTGAATACATAGTTAAAACGCCAGAGCATATCTACATTGATGATTATGCGCATCATCCCGAAGAATTGAGGGCTTGTATATCATCAATAAAAAGATTATACCCGGCTAAGAAATTAACGGCCATATTTCAGCCTCATTTATTTACCCGCACCCGCGATTTTGCCGATGGTTTTGCCGAGGTGCTGGATATGGTAGACGAGCTGATATTGCTGGAAATTTATCCGGCGCGCGAATTGCCGATAGAAGGTGTTAACTCGCAAATGCTGCTTAACCGCATGCAATTGCAAAACAAGAGGATATTAAGTAAAGAGGCCGCGGTGGCCGCTATAGCTGCCGAAAAGCCCGAACTATTGTTAACGGTAGGTGCCGGTGATATTGACACGCTGGTACAACCATTAAAACAAGTATTAAGTAATGAATAAAAAACTCATTTGGAAGCGCCTGTTAATAGGTTGTGCCTGGGTAATAAGCCTGGGTGGCCTTGTGGTGCTCATGAGTTTTATTGAAGCAAAAAAAGCGGGTGTAAAGTGTACCGCGGTAAACGTGAGCATCCCCGGCGGGCAATATTTTATTGACAAGCAGGAGGTTGATCATATTATTGAAGTTACCAGTCACTCATTGGTAGGCAGGCCTATCGAGAACATTAACATCCAGGAACTGGAGGATAAATTGAAAGCGAACCCGTTTATTGAGTTTGCCAAAGTTTATACTGAAATGGACGGTGTATTGAGGGTTGAGGTAAGCCAGCGCCAACCGATATTGCGGATCATGAACCATTATGATATGGATTTTTATGTAGATCAAAACGGCTTAAAGATTCCGTTATCATCAAACTTTACCGCGAGGGTATTGGTAGCTAATGGTTTTATCGAAGAGCTGTTTACCAACCGGGTTGATTCGTTACATACGCGCCTGGCTAAAGATTTGTTTAAAACGGCTGATTATATCCGTAAGGATTCGCTTTGGGATGCACAGATAGCGCAGATGTATGTAAACAACGAGCGTGAGATTGAGCTGATTCCGAGGGTAGGTAACCAAAGGATACTGATCGGCAACGCGGATTCGCTTAACGTAAAGTTGAACAACCTGCAGGCTTTTTACAAGCAGGTGCTGCCAAAGGTGGGCTGGGATACTTATAAAGTGATCAATGTAAAATATACCAACCAGGTTATTGGTATAAAAAATGAAAATATAAAAGCAGATTCAATTAAGGCAGCTAAAACTGCCAAACAGGATTCGCTTAGGACGAAAAGGGATACATCTCAAATTAAATTGTAATATGGACAAAAGCTCAACTCAGGAAAAAGTTCGCCAATTGTAGTAGGATTGGATATCGGGACTACCAAGATATGTGCCATTGTTGGGCGCAGGAGCAAGAATGGGAAGATTGAGGTTTTAGGGATTGGCAAGGCCGAATCTGCGGGTGTGACGCGCGGCGTGGTTTCAAATATAGATAAAACAGTACAAGGCATTCATCAGGCGGTGGAGGTGGCGGGCTCGCAATCAAATGTAGAAATCAGGGTAGTGAACGTGGGTATTGCCGGTCAGCACATTAAAAGTTTACAGCACCGTGGTTTAATAACCCGTCGCGATCTGCAATCAGAGATCGGTCGTAAGGATATTGATAAGCTGATAGAGGATATGTATAACCTGGTGATGCCTCCTGGCGAGGAGATCATCCACGTATTACCGCAGGAGTTTACTGTGGATAATGAGCCCGGTATTAAAGATCCGATAGGTATGGCTGGCGTTCGGCTTGAGGCTAACTTCCATATCATATCTGGTCAGGTTACGGCCATTAAAAACATTGTAAAATGTGTTAACAAGGCCAGCTTGGAGAGCCAGGAACTGATCCTTGAGCCGCTGGCATCTTCAGAATCTGTTTTGAGCGAAGAGGAAAAAGAAGCCGGCGTGGTTTTGGTTGATATCGGTGGCGGTACTACCGACGTAGCTATTTTCCATGAAGGTATCATTCGCCATACAGCTGTTATCCCTTTCGGCGGCAATAGTGTAACTGAGGATATCCGCGAAGGCTGTTCAGTAATGCGCAACATTGCCGAGCAACTGAAAGTAAGGTTTGGATCTGCCCTGGCCGATGAGAACAAGGAAAATGAGATTGTATGTGTACCGGGTTTGCGTGGCCGTGAGCCAAAAGAAATTTCGGTGAAAAACCTGGCTTATGTAATTCAAGCCCGTATGGAAGAGATCGTGGAGCATGTTTACTACGAAATCAAATCATCAGGCTACGAGAAAAAGCTGATTGCTGGTATCGTGATAACAGGCGGCGGTGCACAGTTGAAACACTTGCGTCAACTGGTTGAGTTTGTAACCGGTTTGGATTGCCGCGTAGGTTACCCTACCGAGCATCTGGCCAAAAACGAAGTGCTGCCAAAAGGTACATACGAAGAATTGCAAAGCCCAACTTTTGCTACTGGTATTGGTTTGTTAATAAAAGGTATCCAGAAAATGGAATACATGAATGAAGCAATCCCTGCTGAGGTAAAAACGGCTAAGCCAAAATTTGATACAAAAAGTAAAGAAGGTGGTTTGTTAGACAGGCTGCTGAAAAAAGTATAACATTTATTAAGGATGACATTAAGGATGAGGACTTTCTGAAATAATATTTATTCACAAGGGTTAAACTTATTCACATTGCTCACAAATGTGGATAAACCTTGTTGAAAAAGTGTTATTATTACGATGGTAAAATCTAATGTTGGGTTGAATTACATATAGCTGAAAACGAAGATTATGCATTTTGAAATGTTAAAAGAAAAATCGTCAATCATCAAGGTAATTGGTGTTGGCGGTGGTGGTGGTAACGCGGTAAACCATATGTACAGGCAAGGAATTACCGGTGTTGATTTTATAATATGCAACACTGATGCCCAGGCATTGGAGCTGAGCCCTATACCTAACAAGGTGCAATTGGGTGCCAGTTTAACCGAGGGCATGGGTGCAGGCTCAATACCCGAAGTTGGTAAAAATTCGGCTATTGAAAATATCGACGATATTAAACAAATGTTGGGCGTTAATACCAAAATGCTGTTTATCACAGCTGGTATGGGCGGTGGCACAGGTACAGGCGCAAGCCCTATCATTGCCAAGGCTGCGCGCGAAATGGATATATTAACGGTGGGTATCATAACCACACCTTTCTCTTTTGAAGGTAAACGCCGTAAAATGCAGGCCGATGCAGGTTTGGAAGAACTGCGCAAGTATGTCGATTCGTTCCTGGTGATCTCGAACGACAGGCTTCGTCAGATCTTTGGTAACCTTACCATGAGCTCTGCATTTGCACAGGCTGATAATATATTGACTACGGCTGCTAAAGGCATTGCAGAGATCATTACCTTGCCGGGTTATATAAACGTGGACTTTAAGGATGTGCGCACGGTAATGAAGGATAGCGGTGTATCAATCATGGGCAGCTTTAGCGCCGATGGGGAAAACCGTGCTCTTAAAGCCGTTGAAGGCGCGTTGGCATCGCCGTTGTTGAAAGATAATGAAATTGAAGGCGCAAGATATATTTTGCTGAACATCAGCTCGGGCCTTAAAGAGGTTACCATGGATGAGATCAGCGTAATTACTGATTATATCCAGGAAGAAGCCGGCTTAGCTGCCGACCTCATCTGGGGTAACTGTATCGACGAAAACCTGGGCGAGCAATTATCAGTAACTATCATTGCTACCGGTTTCCAAACCAAAGATGAGCGCGAAAAGGAAAATAGCAACAAGAAAATAGTTTCTATGCTGGTTCCTGAAGAGCCTCAGCAGGCAAGGCCGGTTAACGAATTTATTAAACCAGTTAAGGTTGATGCTCCTGCCGAGCCTTATGCTAAAGCACCTAAAGAAGATGCAAAGCAAGCTGGGTTGTTTGATATGTTTGCCGGCAGTCGCCAGGAAGAACCTGCTGTTGTAAGGCATAGCCTAATGAATGAAGAGCCAGAGGTTGATAACGAGCCAGATACTGCCGGGTTTACTTTTAAAATGAGTGAACCGGTTAGCTACGAGCAGCCTGTAAGGGAACAGCCACGTATGCCCGAGCCTGAACCAGAGCCAACTCCTGCACCGCAACCTGTTGGGGCTGATGATAACAAAACCAACGAATCGATAGAAGAGCAGTTAAAAAAATCGCGCGAGCGCATTATGAGACTGAAAGACCTGAGCATGAAACTGCGTACAGGTAATATCCAGGAATTGGAAAATGTACCTGCTTACAAACGTAAAGAGATAGCATTGCAGGATACGCCTGCATCTGACGAAAGCCAGATCTCACGTTTTTCCCTGATGCAGGATAGCGAAGGTAACGTAGAGATAAGGAATAACAATTCATACCTGCACGGAAACGCGGACTAAGAGTCAGGATTTTTAGAGTCAAGAGGCAAGAAAGAATAAAAACCACAATAATTGAATGGGAGATCAACAAAAGAATTAAATCTGAGCGTTGATCTCCCTTTTTGTTATTATAGTAAATAAAAAATGTCATTTCGATAGAGCAAGGGGGGCAGAGGGCGTTGGGGCGAAAGAGAAATCTTGTATGCTATGCAGTGGCGCGTGGTATGTAGTAATTGCAGGGCGTATAAGATTTCTCCTCACCTGATCACACAGGCCATCACTCTGTTCGTCGAAATGACAGCCGTTTTATATTTAGGCCAAAGAATATTTCTTCTCTTGATTCTTACCTCTTGGTTTCTTGTTTCTCTTCCGTTGGTTATAAGCTATTCTAAAAAGTTATAGCTATTGTTTAAAGGTGTTTTAACGGCTATATTTGCAACTAAATTTATAAAAACAATTCATTTTGGATTTATTTGATAAAATAACAAAAAGCTTGGGTGGGCCGATAGGTCAGCATCAAAAGTGGTCGCATGGTTATTTTTCTTTTCCTAAGCTGGAAGGTGAGATAGGCCCGCACATGGAGTTTAAGGGAAAAGAGCATTTAGTTTGGAGCCTGAATAACTACCTTGGCTTGGCTAATCATCCCGAAGTAAGGCAGGCCGACGCGCAAGCTGCTGCTGATTACGGTATGGCTTACCCTATGGGCGCAAGAATGATGTCGGGGAACTCAATTCATCACGAAGAGCTGGAGAACAACCTGGCTGCCTTTGTTGGCAAGCAATCGGCCTTTTTGCTAAATTACGGTTACCAGGGAATGGTATCTATAATTGATGCGCTGGTTGACCGGAATGACGTTATTGTTTACGATGCCGAATCGCACGCCTGTATTATTGATGGTGTACGTTTACATATGGGTAAACGCTTTGTTTACCAGCACAACGATATTGAAAGCTGCGAAAAACAGCTTGAACGTGCAACTCGCCTAACCGAACAAACCGGCGGCGGTATCCTGTTAATTACCGAAGGTGTTTTTGGTATGTCGGGTGCGCAAGGCAAACTTAAAGCAGTTGCCGACCTTAAAAAGAAATTTAACTTCCGTTTACTGGTTGATGACGCACACGGTTTTGGTACCATGGGTAAAACCGGTGCGGGTACACATGAAGAGCAGGATTGTATGGACGAGGTGGATGTGTACTTTGCCACCTTTGCCAAATCAATGGCGGGTATTGGCGCTTTTGTAGCTGCCGATCAGGATATTATCCACTACCTGCGCTACAACATGCGTTCGCAAACTTTTGCCAAGGCGTTGCCAATGCCTATGGTATTAGGTTTGAAAAAACGCTTTGAAATGTTAAAGACTCAACCAGAACTTCGCGAGAAATTATGGTTGATTGCAAATACCTTGCAAGCAGGTTTAAAAGAGCGTGGCTTTGATCTGGGTGCTTCAAACACTATGGTTACCCCGGTATTTCTAAAGGGTGATCTTTTTGAGGCCACAGCCTTAACCCGAGACTTGCGCGAGAATTATGGTATCTTTTGCTCAATAGTAGTGTACCCGGTTATCCCTAAAGGCTTAATTGTACTAAGGCTGATCCCAACAGCGGCTCATAGTTTGGAGGATGTACAACGTACTCTTGATGCGTACAGCGCTATCGGTGAAAAATTAAAGGCCGGTTATTACAAAGAGAATAAACTGGAAATTGCTTAAACGCATTTGATAATACTTAGAAGCCTCGGAGAGATCCGGGGCTTTTTTTGTTTTTTTGCATTTGATGTAGAGGCATCACATGCATCTCCCGTTTGAAATGCCGCTATGGTGAATAAATGGGGAGGAGCTTTTGCCCCTTGGGCAGACGTATGTGATGCATCTCTACGTTGAAGATTACCACCCCTTAAAAATCCTTGATAAAACGTTTCTAAATTATTTTAGCAAGCTTTTTTGTTTAACAAAAACCCTTTTCTATTTTTACGCCTACCATATCAAAACCATGAAATTAACCAGACGACATTTTATAAAAATTAACAGCGTTGCAGCTGCCGGTATCGGTTTAGGTGTAACTCCTGTATTTGCTTCGGCTGTGGCTCCTGCCTTTGAAAGCCAGCGCCCAAAACTGGCCGACCGTAAGTTCACCAGCAAGGCTGTTGAAGCCATCATTAAAAAGGTTAAGGCCGACATCAAAGACCCTGAAGTTGCCTGGCTTTTTGAAAACTGCTATCCAAACACTTTAGATACTACCGTAAACTATTCTGAAAAAGATGGTAAGCCTGATACCTTCGTAATCACGGGCGATATCAACGCTATGTGGATGCGTGATTCATCGGCACAGGTTTGGCCGTATCTACCACTCATTAAAAATGACCCGGCATTAAAAAAATTAATCCAGGGTGTATTGAGCCGCCAGGCTAAGTGCGTGATCATTGACCCGTATGCAAATGCCTTTAACGAGGGCCCAACCGGCAGCGAATGGGACAGCGATCGCACTACCATGAAACCCGAATTGCACGAGCGCAAATGGGAAATAGATTCACTTTGCTACCCTGTAAGGCTGGCTTACAATTATTGGAAAATAAGTGGCGACAGTAGCTTTTTCGACGAGAGCTGGCAAAAAGCAGGTAAGATCATCCTGGCTACTTTCAAAGAACAGCAACGTAAGGATGGTAAAGGCCCATACTTTTTCCAGCGCAAAACCGAAACACAAAGTGATACCGCACCAAATAGAGGCTATGGGAATCCCGTTAAACCAGTTGGTTTGATCTGCTCCATCTTCCGTCCGTCGGATGATGCAACCATTTATCCATTCCTGATCCCGTCAAACTATTTCGCGGTAGCAAGCTTAAATCAGATGGCCGAAATGTACAGCACTATAGGCCATGATAGTGCCACCGCTGATGCCTGCAAAGCATTAGCAAATGAGGTTCAGGCAGCGCTTAAGCAATACGCTGTGGGTAATCACCCGCAATTTGGCCAGGTTATTCCGTTTGAAGTTGATGGTTATGGAAATCAACTTTTCATGGATGACTCGAACGTTCCGAGTCTGTTGGCCCTGCCTTATCTTGATTCTGTAAAAGTTGATGACCCGCTGTACCAAAGCACCCGTAAGTTTGTGTTGAGCGATAGTAATCCTTACTATTTTAAAGGCACAGCTGCCGAAGGCATTGGTGGTCCGCACGTGGGTATAGGTTATATTTGGCCAATGGCAATCATTATGCGCGGTATTACATCAACCGATAAAGCAGAGATTGTACAGTGTATCAAATGGCTGAAAAGCACACATGCAGGCACCGGTTTCATGCACGAATCCTTTAATAAAGACGATGCAAAGGACTTTACCCGCAAATGGTTTGCCTGGGCTAACACTTTATTTGGCGAATTGATACTAAAAGTGCATCAGCACTATCCTGATATACTGCAGCAGACTTTTTAAACCCGCTGGATATATTAATACTTAATAGTATTTAAATACTGTGTTTAGGGTGTATAGATTGCCGTAAATATTATTTATAGTAATTTATGTTCTGTATTTTGATTATTAATCAAACTTATTTTAAAGTATAAGTTTGATTTGAACTTTTTAATGAAAAATAAGCAAAAGCTAATAAAGTAAAAACGGTAAAAATGTGGAAAAAAACCATTGTCAAGGCCGTATTTTTTGGCTTTAAAAGTTTTTAATTAACAAAAAACATTTTAGCTTAGCTTTAATTAAAACAATAAACCTCAAAATTTAAAAGGAGTAATTAAATGAAAAAATTTACTGAAGTAAAAGAGCTTGTAGCAGCTTTAGAGGCCGACGCCGACAAATTCTACAATAAAGGAAACAGCGCTGCCGGTACACGTGTACGTAAAGGTATGCAGGATCTAAAAAACCTGGCACAGGCAATCCGCCTTGAAGTTCAGGAGGCGAAGAATAAAGAGGCTTAGTAAGATTTTTATCATCTTATTCCAATAAAAAACCCGGTCCATTGACCGGGTTTTTTATTTTATGGAAAGCTTCGACATGTGGCTAAAAAAGCCCTCCAGGGAATATAAAAAACGTCATTGTTAGGTACGAAGCAATCGCAAACTTTACAGGGCATACCTGCTAATAGGGGATTGCTTCGTACATAGCAATGACGCTTGTAGATGATTCTTGTATTTTATGCTTTTACTGCTACCGGAGCCAGCTTTTTAAGCTCAACGGCAATAGCATCTGCAGTTTTTTCGCTTACCTGTACCAATGGTAGCCGTACTGTATCGCCGCAGATGCCTAATTGTTTTAGGGCAGTTTTAACACCTGCAGGGCTGCCTTCGGCAAACATTAATCGGGTAAACTCAATCAGGTTAAAATGTGCTTCGTGCGCGCCTTTATAATCATTATTCAGCAAAAGCCTAACCATGTCAGATAATTGACGCGGCAAAGCATTACCAATAACAGATATCGCACCAACCCCGCCTAAAGCCATCATGGACAAAGTAACCGGATCATCGCCTGATATAAACAGGAAATCCTCGGGTTTGTCGCGCATCAACTGGTTAAACAGGTCGAAATTGCCCGATGCTTCTTTGATGCCGATTATGTTTTTAAACTCCTTTGCCAGGCGTACAGTTGTTTCGGCGCTGATGGTACTGCCTGTACGGCTTGGTACGTTATACAGGATTATAGGTAGTTTAGTATTTTGTGCTATAGCCCTGTAGTGCTGATAAATGCCCTCCTGGGTAGGTTTGTTATAATGCGGGCTTGCTGAAAGTATAGCATCATAGCCTTCTGTATCAAACGATTTTATCTGCTCAACAACTTCATGAGTATTATTACCGCCAATACCCGCCACCAGGCCAACGCGCTTATTTACCACTTCGGCTGTGAAAGCCCAAACCTGCTTTCGTTCAGCCTCGCTCAATGTGGCACTTTCGCCGGTTGTACCTAACGACACCAGGTATTCCACCCCGCCATCAATCAAATGTTCAATCAGGTTTCTCAACCCGTTGTAGTCAATTTGACCATCCGCATGAAAAGGGGTTACCATAGCTACCCCTGTTCCGTAAAATATATCCATGATTAAAATTAAAAGGATGCTAATATAGTGATTAGTGATTGTAGATTAAGAGTTTATTAGAGGTTTATTTTTTGAAAAAGTGCCTTGGTTGCGTTTAAAGTTAGATTTTGAGTAATTGAAGTATCTAATTTGAATAGATTGGAGCCTCTCTTTAAATACTCGGCTAAGGCAAAAGTTGCCGTGGGGACACGGCAACGAGGATATATGTATTTTCTTCTTTTGGCGCAAGTGTTGCGCGCTTGATTGTGCGTGGCTCACTTGTGACTTTTTAAGACAATAATATTTTCAAATCCGAAATCGAACATGCCAGATCCGAAATCAATAATGGCGTTGCCTGCGGCCCAGGCTTTCCGCGCATACTGCGCGGGCCTTAGCCACATGGCCGGTATCCGCTGCAATCCTTAACGCTGTCTGAATAAGAATTTGCAGGATTTAAGAATTAACAGAATTGGAAATCCTATAAATCCCCGAATCTGTTTAATCCCGGTTCAGACTCAAATAACCCCAAACAACGATCCGCCTTTTTCGCCCAATTTGTCCACTGTTTTTTCAACCTCAGGTACCCGTTCAAGCACAGGGGCGTGATGGGGTTTTATCCTGGCATCAATAATCAGTGGGCCTTTACAACCCCAGTGTTTGTGTTCGGTAAAGCTGCCCACACCGTAAATATCATGCGATGGGTTGCTGCGGGTAAAGGTTACCCAGACGAAATTGTTGACGGTTTGTGCGGCGAAACCGGCATCATCGCAAAGTACCATTAAGGGCAAGCCGGTAAGGTCTTCATCCTGCAGGCTGTATTCTATAATGCTGATAATATTATCTATGTCCTTGTGATTTACATGTTTGGGCACTTCAACCATGAGCACACCAGGCATGGCCATTTTGTAAGCGCTGATGGGGCGGGGGAGACTAAACCAATCGGGCAGCTCAGCCCACAGTTCACGCTTGATTTCGCCGGCTACGGTAACAGCTAATTTACTACCCGAGTTTAAGCCTTCGCCGCTATAGTCAAGTGTATCGATGGTTGTATTGGTATAAAAATGCAGGTCGCGGGTAAGATCTATCCTTTGCAGAATATGCTTCAGGAAACCACCAATATCGTTTACATTAAGTTTTGGGTCATCTTCCTGCGCGGCAATGAATAGGTATTTAGCAAGACTTAGCTGGCCTTTGCCCAATATGTGATTGGCGATAGTAACTATCTCCTGCGGCTTACGCTCTTTAAGATAGGGGGTATAGCGCTCGCTGCCGGTAGCGAAGAGCAGTGGATGCACACCGGCGGCATCAACAGCATTAACTGCATGCAAGCCCGGAATTTCTTTAGGAATAGCCGAACCGGTAATTTCGTGGATTAGTGCCCCAAAACTGGTATCCTCCTGCGGCGGGCGACCAACCACAGTAAACGACCATACAGCATCTTTACGGTGATAAACGTTATGTACTTTCATCAGCGGGAAAGGATGTACCAAACTGTAATAGCCCAAATGATCGCCAAAGGGCCCTTCAGGTTTATTTTCGTGCGGCATAACTGTGCCAGTGATCACAAAATCAGCATCAGCCGAAATACAGAAACCTTCGGCATCATAAAAGTATCGGAAGCGACGGTTCCCTAATGCGCCTGCAAAAGTCATTTCTGATAAGCCTTCGGGCAGGGGCATTACGGCAGCTACCGGATGTGCCGGCGGTCCGCCTACAAAAATGCTAACTTTTAAGGGTTGCCCTTTGGCATTGGCTTTGGTTTGATGCACACCAATACCCCGGTGTATCTGGTAATGTAAACCAATCTCCTGGTTTTGTACATAGTCATTACCGGCAAGCTGGATGCGGTACATGCCCAGGTTGGCGTTCATAATGCCCGGTTTGTCGGCATCCTCAGTATATACCTGGGGCATGGTAACAAACGGGCCACCATCCATAGGCCAGTTTACAATTTGCGGGATATCGCTGATGTTGCATTTGCCAAATTTAATAGGCGCGCCTGCACCGCTTTTCATAGGCAATGCCGAGAGCGCCGTTAAGCCAACACCTGCATATTTAAAAGGATTTTTTATAGCCTTTATGGGATCGTTTTTAATATCGACCAGAACCTTGATCTTTTCGAGCGTGTCCCTGAATATGAATTTCGACCTGTCGAGTGTACCAAACAGGTTAGATACTGCGGGGAATTTACTGCCTTTTACATTCTCAAATAATATAGCGGGCCCCTCATTTTCAAATACACGTAAATGTATTGCAGCCATTTGCAGATAGGGATCAACCTGTTCTTTGATACGAACCAAGTGACCATTTTTTTCGAGATCGGTAATGCAGGCTTGTAAACTTGAGTAACCCATAGGGCGAAATTAAGAAATTAGTTCATTGGGAGGATTCATTTCATTGTCATCAGGATATTTTCAATAGTTGTATTACAAAACTACCATTAACATAAGCAATGATTTGTCGGCTCCCTTACCTAATGATAAAATCCTTACTTTAGCCAGTAAATATCAATTACCCTATGTCGGTAACAGTACTAACACTTATTATACTTGTTGGGTCATATTTGGCGGGCTTGCTGGGCTCGTTAACCGGGTTGGGTGGCGGGGTTGTTATTATTCCGCTGCTCACTATTTTACTTGGGGTGGATATTCAATACGCCATCGGGGCTTCGCTGATCTCGGTTATTGCTACATCATCAGGTTCTGCCGCAGCGTACGTTAAAGAAGGAATCACCAATATCAGGCTGGGGATGTTTCTGGAGATTGCCACAACGGCTGGCGCCATGGTTGGCGCACTGATAGCGGTTTATATCCCGACTAATTTTATAGCAGTTTTATTCGGAGTGATCCTGATCCTTTCGGCAGTAATGTCGTTACGGAAAAAATCGCAGCAAATCCATCAGCAAAAAAGTGTACTAGCCGAAAAGCTAAAATTAAACGGCAGTTTCCCCGGCCCAACAGGGGAGGTAACCTATTCGGTAAGGAACGTAGGCGGTGGATTTTTCATGATGCTTTTTGCAGGCGTAATATCAGGCTTGCTGGGCATAGGTTCGGGAGCGCTGAAGGTTTTGGCGATGGATGGCATTATGCGCATCCCTTTTAAGGTATCAACTACTACCAGTAACTTTATGATAGGGGTTACGGCAGCCGCAAGTGCAGTAGTTTACCTGCAACGGGGGTACATTGATCCGGGGCTTTCGATGCCGGTAGCTATAGGGGTTTTATTAGGTGCCTTAAGCGGATCAAAAATATTGGTACATACCTCTTCATCGGGATGGCTACGCGTGGTTTTTGCCGTGGTGGTTACTTTTTTGGCATCGCAAATGATATATAAAGGAATTACAGGAACTATATAGTTCACTGGTTCATTAGTTCAATCGTTCATTGGTCTTTTCTGAAGTATAGAATGACAGATTTAATGAATGCTTTTTGAACTAAGCCACCAATGAACTAATGAACAATTGAGCTAATGAACAAATTCAAAGATACCGATATGCAAGCCGTAATAGGCTGGATACTGCGCACGGGAGTGCTGGTATCAATGAGCGTTATTTTTATTGGTGGGGTTATTTACCTGTACAGACATGGACAAACCCACGTTGATTATAGCAAATTTGTTGGTGTGCCCGATTTTGTGAGTAATCCGGGTGGTATTATACAGGGGATATTTACCTTACGCGGCAGGGCCATTATTCAGGCCGGGATAATTTTGCTGATAGCTACGCCGGTTATCAGGGTGGTGTTTTCGGCTATTGGCTTTGTTATGGAAAAAGATTACCTGTACACAGCCATTACTGTACTTGTGCTGCTTATCATTTTAACCAGTATGATAAGCGGTCACGCGGGCTGATATTTTAAAAACTTTTTTGTATTTAATATAGTATATATAATAAATGCAACGACTTACAGTACAATCATCGGCTTTAAGCAGCGTTGGCTATGACCCTGAGGCCCGCATTCTTGAACTCGAATTTCGGGAAAATGGCGGTGTGTGGCAGTACTTTGGTTTTCCTTTATCTGCCTATAACAAGTTTATTAACTCCGATTCGCTTGGGCATTTCTTTGTTACCCATATAAAAGGCAAATACCCTGAATTAAAGGTTAGGTATGCGCATTATTAATTTCCGGTGCGGCGGCGCTCATCATCATTACCCGTATTGCGTTTGTTAGCCGATTTAATGGTGCTTTTGCCAAAACGATAGGTAAAATTGAGCCTTACAATGCGCGTATCGCGTTTGTTTACCTCCGAAAGATCAATGTTTTGATAGCTGGCATGGTTGCGCCCTCTGTCGGTATTAAATACATCGTTTAGTGCTAATTTAACAGTGGCCCGCTTATCCAATATTTGCTTGCTGATACCCGCGTTTACCGAATAGCTTGCTTTTAATTCATTGATGCCGTAAATAGTTGGGGTTTCATACCTGCCCGATATTTCACCAAGTAATGTACCGGTGATGGTGAAATTTTGTGTGCTGCCAAAAATAATGTCCTGCTTACCCCTGTCAAAATCCCCGTTTTGCGCGTACGCTTTGTAACGCACATAAATAGCATCAAGATTAAAACTGGCCGACCACCATCTGGTAAATTGCACAGGCGCATAGAATGAAGCCCCGTAAACAAAGATCTGCCCGAAGTTTTTACGGAGAGTTATGTTAACCTTAGTCGAATCATTTTGCTGATATACTGGAAAATCATAAGCATTATTAGTAACCGTATAATATAGCTCAGTTGAAAAAGTTTGATTATAAGTATGGGAAATCTGTATAGTGTTGGTGTATTCCGGCTTTAGCTGAGGGTTGCCTGCACGATAATCATACAGGTCGGTATAGTACAAAAATGGATTGATATCTTCATAAAGCGGTCTGTGAATACCACGGTTATAACCAATACCGATGATGTTTTTTTATCGGCCTCATAGCTTATCTGTAACTGCGGAAAGAGGTTAAAATAATTATTGGTATTTATCATCGGTACCCGCTCATTTAATCCCCATGATTTGCCGGTTGCATGAGTGTTTTCGGCACGTACACCTGCGGTAATATCCCACTTACCTATTTTATTTACATAATTGATATACCCCGCGCTCACTGCTTCGGTGTAAAGGAACCTGTTGCTGAAATTGGGGTCGGCCTCATATATGTTGTTTATTTTGGGGCCAAAAATGAGATTATTATTGCTGCGGGTGTTGTTATATTTAATGCCTGTCTCCAATCGTGAGGTTTTATTTAATGGGTTAACAAAATCAACTTTTGATGTCCAGATGTGAATATCTGACGGCGAAAGGTTTTCCAACTCAAGATCATCGCGGTAAGTATTGCCCGCCGGGGTAAAAAAGCTATTGGTAATAAATTCATTAGAGTGGCGGGTGTAGGTTGAATAGTTACCATCTACCGAGATACTGCGGCCGCTTTTATCCAACACCGCGTTATAATTGATATTGTAGTTTAAATAGTTGCTGCCCCTGTCGAGGTTTGAACGGGCCCTGATTACTGAATCGAGCTGATGCTGATTGCTGATGTAGAGGTCGTTGTGCTTTGTAAAATCATCACTCCTGATAATTCCGCTTACTAAAAAGCCTATAGTTTGCTTTGGGTTGATGGTATAATCGGCCCCTATTTTAAAGTTGTGGTTAGTGGTTTTTTGAATATTGTTATAATCAACATCGTAATTACTCAGGGTTTCGTTATAAGTAATATTACGGTTGGTTGTAATAGTGCGTGTGCCTTTATTATTATCGTAAGTGTAATTTCCAAAAATATTGAGTTTACTGGTGCGGTTGTTGAAAACAATGCCTGCTGTACTTTTGTAATACTTTCCATAACCCGCCATGGCAGTAACCGTACCGTTGGTGCCTAGGTTTTTACCCTTTTTAAAATGATGTTGATGATGCCCCCGCCTGATGCATCGTATTTGGCCGACGGGCTACTGATCATTTCAACCTGGTCAATAGTGCTGCTTTGCATACTGCGGAGCAAACTGGTAAGATCATCGCCGGTAAGGTTGGTAGGTTTACCGTCGATGGTTATTAATGCTGCTTGTCTGCCGTTAATACTTAAAGTTTCGTTGCTGTTAACCCTTACCCCAGGCGATTGCCGCAAGATATCAAAGGCCGAATTTCCTTCGGCCAGGATGCTGTTTTGTACACTTAATACAATTTTACCGGGTTTTACCTCAATATATGGCTTTCGGGCAACTACCTTAACTTCTTTTAGCTGGTTATCCGAAAGTTTTAAAACAATATCGTTGGCTGTTATTTTTTGGCCTGCGGTAACTTTATAAGGGCCGGCATAAACTTTTACGTAACCTATTTTGCTGATAAGCACGAGGTAGCTATCAGGCTGTAGTCCCTGAAATTCAAACTGGCCATTTTTATTTACCATGTTTGATTTTAATACAGATGAATCGGCAGCAGCAAGCAATACTGCGGTGGCTGCATCGGCCGGTTGGTTATTTTCGATTAAAACTTTACCCTGTATTGTTGAAGGTTTTGTTTGAGCAAACGAATTACAATACATTCCTGTCAGGAATGCAAAAAAAAGCCTGCTGTTAAAACCCTCATTAATTAGTAGATGTAGAAGTTTGCTATAGTTTAAAAAATTATAAAATGTATCGCAATATAATACAATATATATAAAACTATATGTATTGTATTGGTATTTTAACGATATAATATCAAACAATGTTGCAACATTAGTATGGATTATGCCGGGTAAAAGGGTTTACATTATTACAACTAAATATTGTTTGCCAAAACGCGCGCAATGGCATAAATAAACAAAACAACATGATTTTTTCTTTATTTTCGGCCTCAATACATCATCGCACTGTATATTGACCATTATAACATGAAAAAACTGTATCTGTTTATATTAATTACCTGTTTTGCAGGGAAATTGTTTGCCCAAATGCCACCGGCCAACTATGCTGTGGCTTTAAATAAGTTTAAGCAACTATATAACAATAACCAGCCGGATAGCGTGTACAGCTTGTTTGGGCCAGAAATGAAGAAGGCACTTTCACAAGCCGATTTCAAAAGTACAACTGTGCAGTTAAAAACACAATTGGGCTCATTGTTACAGGCTGATTTTGAAAGCTATGAAACCCCGATAGCGCATTATAAAGCTACATTTCAGAAAAGTGTTTTTTTATTAAATATATCATTAAATGCCGATAATAAATTTACAGGCCTGTCATTGACACCGTACAAAGCGCCGGCTGCAACTGCTGCGCCAAGTACGGCGGCGGCTACAAGCATATCTACCGATCCTTCTTTGGTTGAGTCGCCTGTAACTGTTAAAACTTTATTGGGTTCAATATCCGGAACATTGGCCATGCCTAAGGATGCTAACGGAAAGGTGCCGTTGGTATTGATCATTGCAGGCTCTGGCCCTACCGACAGGGACGGTAACAGTCCTAAATTGGGGCTTCACGCCAATGTTTATAAAATGATAGCTAATGAACTGGGAAAAAAGGCATAGCATCACTTCGTTACGATAAACGCCTGGTTGGGCAAAGCACAACTTCCATTAAGGAAAACGAGATCAGGTTTGAGGATTATGTAGAAGATGCCGCCGCCTTGCTTAACATGCTTTCTGTCAGATGAGCGTTTTTCACGTATAATTATTCTTGGACACAGCGAAGGTTCGTTAGTTGGCATGATGGCTTCGCTTGATGAGCCGATAAAGGGCTTTATATCTGTAGCCGGTGCCGGCGATTCGGCCGATAAGATCCTTACCGAGCAAATGAAATCGCAGCCTGCTTTTATATCAGATGGATTTAATCGTATGCTGGATAGCCTGAAGCGGGGAAAAACAACCGATAATATCGACCCTGCATTATACTTTATAGCCAGGCCAAGTATTCAAAAATACCTGATGTCGTGGTTCAGGTATAACCCTCAGCGCGAGATCAGGAAGGTAAAAGCCCCGGTATTGATCATCCAGGGAACCACCGATTTACAGGTAACTGTTGGTGACGCCGAAAAGCTGAAAAAAGCAAAGTCGGATGCTATACTTGATATTATCCCTAACATGAACCATGTGCTGAAAGAAGCCCCGGCAGATAAGGAAAAGAACAAGGCAACTTATAATGAGCCTGATTTACCGCTTAAACCGGAGTTTGTAACGGCTATAACTAATTTTGTGCTGAAGACGACAAGGTAATAACACTAAATTCATGTCATTGCGCTACGCTTGCAATGACATGAAAATAATTACCAGGCCGCTAATAACCTTCTGATCATGATGATCTCGGCAATGTGGTAAGCGTTATGATCGGCTGCTTGTAACGCTTCCCGGAGTATAGTTTGCCCATCGCCATGCGGAATTTTTTTATAAATATCCTCGCTTTTCACCATTTCTATTAGCTCTTCCAAATCACTGTCAATCTGTTCAAGGCTATTATCCCATGCTGCATCATCTTTGGGTGCAAGCTCTTTTGGCCAGTAATCATCGGGCCAGTTTGGTGATTCGTGGCTGCCGTCTTTGCTAAATTCAAGCATATCCCACTGGGCTATCCGGATATGTTCAACCAGTTGCCATATAGTATAAGGAAGTTTATCAACTTTAACCCCACGAAGATTGGGCGGTAAACCATCGAGCGCTTTTTTCAGATCAGCATGTGCGTTGCCGCCCCGTAGTAAATGAGTGATCTCATCAAATAAAACCTGGTGTTCGTTATTCATAGGTAAATCAAAATTATAATAGTTAGTTACGCATCCCCTTTAGAGAGCCTGGGGCCAAATGTTTGTTAAAGTAACAAATCTCGTCGCCGGTTTGATTTATTTGGCTTAAAAGTTTTAAGTTTATGCTTCATTGTAAAACTCATCAGTTGTGGTCAGAAACATATTCTTAAAATTAGCACTCGCCGTTGTTTTATTCATGGTTGCCTTTATCGGCTGTAAAAAAGATGGGGGCAGCGGCACCGGCCCATTGTTAGGGAAGGATGATGAAGCTTTTATTAAATACGAGAACACGTTTCTGGATAACTTCTGGAAGTTGAACCCCGATTGGGCTACCTCTGCAGGGTATCATAAATACGACAGCCTGATGGTGCTTCCAAATGAGCAAAGCCGCGATAAGCTGGTGACCTTTGCCAAATACCAGGTTGATTCATTGAGTCGCTTTGAGGTAAATACCCTGTCTGAAGCTAATAAAATAGATTACAAGATTCTGCAAAATCAGCTTGAATACCTGCAATGGCAGGTGCGCCAGTTAAAACAATATGAGTGGGACCCATCGTCATATAACGTTATCGGCACGTTCGCTTACATCCTGAACGAGCACTATGAGCCTTTGCCTAAACGTCTGCGTCATTTTTATCAGCGTATGTCGTTTATTCCGCAGTATTATAAAGACGCCCAAAAGCAGATTAAAAACCCGGTAGCTGAACTTACCAGTTTGGCTATTGAGCAAAATCTGGGTGGGCTTGATGTAATAGGAAAAGACTTTGCCGATTCGCTTAAGAAAACAAATATCCCCAAAGCTGAGCAAAAGCTAATGACCGACAGGGCTGCGCAGAGCGTTGTTGCCATTAAAGCCTATGCCGATTGGCTTAAAGCGCTTAAAAATGATCGCCCAAGAAGTTTCAGGCTGGGTAAGGATTTATATGAGGATAAGTTTAAATACGAAATTGTAGCTACCAACACTGCCGAGAAAATCTACAATGCTGCCGTTGAACGTAAAAAATACATTCACCGTGAGATGACTAAGATCAGCAAGCAGCTTTGGCCAAAATACTTTGGTAAACAGGCTGCACCTGCCGATAGTCTGCTGATGATAAGCCAGCTGATAGATACCCTATCATCAAAGCATGTAAAGCCTGAAGATTTTCAGTCATCAATTGAACAAATCATACCAAAGCTTAATGCCTTTGTTAAAGCTAAAGACCTGTTAACGCTCGATCCGTCAAAACCATTGATCATTCGTAAAGAGCCTGGTTATATGGCGGGTGTGGCAGGAGCATCTATGAGCGGCCCTGGCCCGTACGATAAAAATGGTAATTCGTACTATAACGTAGGCAGCCTGGCAGGCTGGAGCAAGGAAAAGGCCGAAAGCTACCTGCGTGAATACAATAATTATATTTTACAGATCCTGAGCATTCACGAAGCTGTGCCCGGGCACTATGTTCAGGGTGTATACTCCAATAAAGCCCCAAGTATCATCAAAGCTGTGTTTGGTAACGGTGCCATGGCCGAAGGCTGGGCCGTATACACCGAGCAAATGATGCTGGAGAACGGCTTTGGCAATAACGAGCCGGAAATGATGCTGATGTGGTATAAATGGAACCTGCGTTCGGTATGTAACACCATTTTGGATTATAGTGTTCACAGCGGCAGTATGACCAAAGATGAAGCAATTAAGCTATTAACCCGCGAAGCTTTCCAACAACAGGCCGAAGCTGATGGCAAATGGAAACGCGTTAGCGTAACCAGTGTTCAGCTTACAAGTTATTATACCGGCTATAAAGAAATTATAGATTTGAGGGATGCCTATAAACAAAAAATGGGGGATAAATATAAACTGAAAGAGTTTAACGAAAAGTTCTTGAGTTACGGCAGTGCACCGGTTAAATTTATCAGAGAAGCCATGCTGGCTAAAAACAGCGGAAATTAATTGATAGTCCACGGGTATAAACTCATGGACTATGAACCATGGGTTTATCTCCCATGAACTATCAAATTCTTTTTTATTAACAGCTTACGCGTAATGATTTTTTATCTGATGCTCGAGCTGGGCCATGACGTTTTTCTTTAGCTTACCCTTATAGCAGGTACAGCCGTCCTTATTCAGGTTAAGTTCGGCAATTGTCTTACCCTGGTAAATCACACGGAAATTCCCTGCGTCGTTGGGTAAAATTGCCAAAATACGTTCATCTTCTCCCGAAAAATTGATCAGCACATGAAACTGGTGCTGTGGTATAAATGCTATCTGCTGTAACATAAAAACCTCTCTTTCCGCTAAATTAGGTGTGTGAAAAATTAAAGAGCCGAGCGCAGTATAAAGTTAACGAATTTGTTTTTAATTAATTGTTAGGAATTTTGAGTTTTTTGTAAGAGATATTATAATATATTTAGCGCTTACATATTACCAATCATGAAGAAAATTTTGATGGCCAGTTTACTGGCTATAGGAGCGGTAACAGGTTATGGGCAGAAGGTAAAACCGGCTTTAAAACTAATTAAAGGCAATAGTTATTACTTGTCTACCACGGCGCACTCTGTTGTAAAGCAAACTATAAACGGTCAGGTTAATAATATCGATATGGCGATTGACGGCAAAATGTCATTCAAAGTATTAAATGTTAATGATTCTCTTTATTATATGGAGGTTAATTATACCAAAGTGGGTATGAAAATGCAGCTGCCCACGGGTAATGTAGCCTTTGATTCTGATAATAAGGATACCACAAATATTATGGCCAGGATCATGTCGGGCATAACCAATAAACCGTTTACCGCAACGCTAACCAGAAGTGGCCGGATCAGGTCGATAGAGAACGCCGAGAATATGATCACATCTATGATAGATGGCTTTAAGGAGGTACCGGCCGAAAAGAAAGAGCAGTTGAAAACGCAGTTAACCCAATCGTTTGGATCAGGAGCGCTTAAAAGCAACCTGGAAATGGCTATGTCGGTGCTGCCCGAAACGGTTGTGGCAAAAAATGATAAATGGACAATTAAAAATAACCTGGAAGGTGCTATGAGCGCGAAGGTCATATCTGTTTATCAACTGGTTGATATCACTCCACAGAGCTACGTGATACACGGAAATGCCACACTTGAAACAGATAATACTGCCGGTTATAAAACCGTTAGTAATATGCCCATGAAATACAATATGAAAGGCACTATGGTGGCTGATGTTGTTGTTGACAAGGCTACCGGCTGGATCTCCAGTTCAAAATTAAAGCAAAACATTGACGGTACTGTCGAAATAAAAGATAACCCGCAGGTTCCGGGCGGTTTAACATTCCCTATGAGTGTTACCAGCGAAACATCAAGTACTGACCATTAATTAAAGAAGATAATAATCAAAAAAACCTGCCAGTTATAGCAGGTTTTTTTGTTGTATAAACAGCTGGTATTACAACATCCACAAGCCTTCAAAATAAAGCTTATACCGTGTGGGCTGAAACTCGCCATATGCAAAAACAGCAATAGAGTTCCCCTTTTTAGCATAATATAGCCTGAGCTTTTCGCTGCCCTTGTATAAATTAAGAAAATCGGCATTAAAGCCGCCTGTTTTTACAATGGTTTTAAAGTCGTCGGGTGTAATTACCTTATGCAGATCTTCAAAATTGTTATTGGCAAAATCACCGAATTTTATATCACCGGCAGGCAGTTTAAAGGTTTTATGTATGACCTCGGCTTCTGTCTCCATCAAACAACAATGATTTTGTTACTTCATATTTTGTGATCATATTTTAATATATCGCGTTTTTTATTGTTTTACTTCTTCAATGTAACCGCCTGCTTTCAGGTCGTTAACAGTGGCTGGTACTTCATACTGGATACCCAAGCCTGGTTTGCCAAACCATGGAATAATCTTGCCTTGCCTAACTTTGGCTATTGCTTTTAAAACCTTATAAATTTTGTATGGTTTGCTAAGGGTATTATCCGGCAAAGCACGCATAGGGAAAGGTACACCTTTTGGCGATACAAAAGTGCCTTTATCCTGAAAAGTGCCGGTAGAATCGCTATAACCGCCATAGCGGTCAATCAACACACCCTTTTTTAGAGTGATTATAACCAGGTTTACCGCTCCACGGTTTGGAGGCCAGCCGCCGTTAAGGTTGTTGGCGGTAAAGAATTTTTCGAGGGCGTCCCATTTCTCGGTTTTCCATAGCAGCCAGGCCGAATCGGCAAGGGCTTTTTTACTGCTGGTGTCGGCAAAATCAGCAACCGAGCTTTTAAAGTCATCATAAGTAATACCCCGTACCGGCAGTTTGTGATGGTTTGCAGCAGGGTTGTGGGCATGTTTTAGTGGTTTTGTTTGCGCGGTTGCCAAAAAAGGCATCAACCATACGGACAGGATCAGGATTTTTAGTGTTTTCATTCGATGTAGTTTTTGTTTGATAAATCTACTATGTGCGCCGCGTTTATGAAAGAGAATTATCATATTTATTTTATAGGTATTATATGAAATATCATATACTAATTATTGTTATTACCGGCAACAAAAACTTTATTACCTAAAGCTGGTATTTACCGCGGTAAAAAGGATGAAATAAACTAAATTATTACCTTCGTACCTATGTCATCAGCTGAAACAAAAAAACAAATAGAGGTATTAACCGCCGAACTTAAACAGCACAATTACAACTACTATGTGCTGGCCATGCCAACCATTTCTGATTTTGATTTTGATAAAAAACTGGAGTTGCTTAATAAACTCGAAAAAGAATACCCGGAGTTTGCTGACCCTGATTCGCCAACACAAAAAGTAGGCGGTGATATAACCAAGGAATTTGTAACCGTTAGGCACCGCTGGCCGATGTTATCGTTGGGCAATACCTATAATGAACAGGAACTATTTGATTTTGATCAGCGGATACGCAAAGCCATTGGTGATAACTTTGAGTACGTATGTGAGCTTAAGTTTGATGGTTTGAGCATGAGCCTCACTTATGAAGACGGCAAACTGGTACGGGCCGTTACCCGCGGCGATGGTGTACAGGGTGACGAGGTTACCACCAATATTAAAACCATTCATACCATACCTAAACGTTTACACGGCGAAGGCTACCCCGGTTATTTTGACATCCGCGGTGAAGTGTTCATGCACCGCAAAGCTTTTGACAGGTTGAATAATGAACGTATCGAAAGCGGGGAGGTTCCTTATGCTAATCCCCGTAACTTTGCCTCAGGCACAGTAAAAATGCAGGATTCGGCAGAGGTGGCCAAACGCCCGCTTGATTGCTTCCTGTACTTTTTGTATACCGAAAAAACTGTATTTAAAACCCATTGGGAAAGCCTGCAGGCTGTTAAAACCTGGGGTTTCCATACCAATGAGCATAGTGAGCTTTGCGGGGATATTAATTGCGTTTTGGAATTTATTAATAAATGGGATAAGGAACGTTTTAACCTGAGCTATGATATTGACGGCATTGTTATTAAAGTAAATAATTACTCACAGCAGCAGGAGCTTGGCTTTACCGCCAAATCGCCGCGCTGGGCCATATCTTACAAGTTTAAGGCCGAAAGGGTAGAGACTGAGCTTCTTGAAGTGACTTACCAGGTAGGCCGTACCGGTGCTGTAACCCCGGTGGCCAATTTAAAGCCTGTACTGCTTGCAGGTACTACGGTAAAACGCGCGACGCTGCACAACGCCAATGAGATCATCCGACTTGATCTGCATGAGGGTGATACAGTTTTTGTTGAAAAGGGCGGCGAAATTATCCCCAAGATCATTAGCGTAAACCCAGAAAAACGTAAGGCCGACGCCGTGCCTGTTGTTTACCGTGTTACCTGTCCGGCCTGCGATACTCCGCTTGAGCGCAAGGAAGGCGAAGCTGCGTTTTATTGCCCCAATGATGAAGGCTGCCCGCCGCAGATTGTTGGAAAGATGCAGCATTTCATTGGCCGTAAAGCGATGAATATTGATGGGCTGGGTGATGAAACTATCGAAACCTTATATAGCAGAGGCTTCATAAACCACATCAGCGACATCTATGAGCTGCATACCCATGCTGCCGAATTGAAACAGTTGGGCCGTTTTGGCGAAAAATCGATCAATAATATGCTTGATGGTATTGAAACATCCAAAAAAATGCCTTTCGAAAAAGTGCTGTTTGGTTTGGGCATCCGTTATGTAGGCGAAACAGTGGCCCGCAAGCTGGCTTTTCATTTTAAATCGATAGATAAATTAATGGAAGCTTCGGTTGAAGAACTTACGGCTGCCGAAGAGATAGGCGAACGGATAGCTCAAAGCATAATCGAATATTTTGCAGGTGAAATCCATCGGCAGGAAATACAAAAACTAAGGGAGCAGGGCCTGCAATTTATTGCCGAAGAAAAAGAAGTTGTACTGGCCAGTGAAAAGCTTGCCGGAATGAACTTTATTATATCGGGAACATTTGGCAACTTTTCGCGTGATGAGCTGAAAGATATCATTGAACAAAACGGTGGCAAGATATTGAGCAGTATATCGGCTAAACTTAATTACCTGGTCGCAGGTGAAAATATGGGCCCTGCCAAGTTAGAAAAAGCTAATAAACTTAATATACCTATTATCAGCGATGAAGATTTACTTGCACTGATAAAATAAGCATTCCTGTGTTGTTTATTTTTGTTTATTAGTGAGGAATTTTATTTTTTGAGCTCAGAAATTACGTTATTTGTATTACCGAAAGGGCCCCATAATTAATTAAACGTACTAATGTTCGAGTAATTTACTATGGAAAAATTTATACCTATACAAGAAAATATCTTTTGTGAACTCTGTAAGGAATGCGGCGAAAGGCCGGTTATAGAACAGGTTAAAGGTAAATTTATTGTGAGGTGCCCTAAAAGCAAATCGCATTATCAAACAAAGCCAGGCCTGGTTGATATTAAGGATTGGAACATCAAAAATAAGCCACACCCGCCTCTTGGCAGCAAAGATACATCAAAGAAAAAGGCATCCTAACCGAGTGTCTTTTCACATTATTTAACAATTTAGTGCTGTAACAATCAATTAATAAGTTTCATCTTAGCATAAACATCTGCTTAATGAAGCCAGCCTTAGTTGCGTTATTTTTAATATTCAATTTTTCTTCATATGCCCAGCAATTCAGCATTAGCGGTAAAATAACCAACCAGGAAGGTAAGCCCGTCCCCTTTGCATCCGTTTTTATAAAAAATACTACTATAGGAGTATCTGCCAACAGCGAAGGAACTTACTTGCTGCGTTTAAATGCCGGCATGCGGGAAATTCAATATAAAGCAGTTGGCTATGCCCAGCAAAGCAAAATTGTTGACCTTGCGGCTAACCAGGTTATCAACATCAGCCTGCAAACAGAAACTTACCAGCTTAAGGATGTTACTGTGCATGCAGGGGCTGAAGATCCAGCTTATGCAATTATGCGTAAGGCTATTAAAAAACGGAAAACCTATCTTAACGAAGTTAAAGCCTATACCTGCGATATCTACATCAAAGGCTTACAAAAACTATTGGCCGCCCCAAAAACTTTTATGGGTTTTGATGTGCAAAAAGCTACCAGTGAAGCCGGCCTTGATTCAAATCGCCGCGGGATAGTTTACCTTTCTGAGTCAGAGTCAAAATATAGCTTTATAAGGCCCGATAAGGTGCATGAGGAACAGGTGTCGTCAAAAGTGTCGGGCCGTAACCGGGCGTTTAGCTTTAACCGGGCATCGGATATGGCGGTTAATTTTTACCAGAACTATGAAACCTGGCGGGGCTTGAGCAACCGCCCGCTGGTATCGCCGGTAGCTGATAACGCCATGTTTTATTATAACTACAGGTACATAGGTACTTCGGTTGAAAATGGCGAAACTATTAACAAGATCCAGGTAAGCCCTAAACGGCTGCACGACCCATGTTTTGAGGGATATATTTATATTTTGGATGATAGCTGGCGCATTTACGGGCTGCAGCTTTACATTACCAAAAGGGCTAATATTAATTTTGTTGATACCCTTAAAATTAACCAGCAGTTTTTCCCTGTTAGCGAAAAGATTTGGATGACATCCTCTGTTAAATTTGAATTTACAGGAGGTTTGTTCGGATTTAAATTAGGAGGTTACTTTATTTCGATCTATAAAAACTACAACCTCGACCCTGCGCTGAACAAAGCCGATTTTAACGAAGTGCTCCGGATCACCAAAGGCATCAGCAAAGACTCAACTTATTGGAACCAGGCCCGGCCAATCCCGCTTACCGCCGAAGAGGTTACCGATTATACCAATAAAGATAAACTCGCCAAAAAACGGGAATCAAAAGAGTACCTCGACTCCCTGGATAAAGCCAACAATAAATTTAAACCGGTAAACCTGCTTTTCACCGGCATCAATACCCGCAATCGATACAAAAAAGAATATTTTCATTACGATCCAATCATCGGCTCCCTGCTTTATAACACAGTAGAAGGTTTGGCTTTTGATTACGGCGCATCATACAGCAAGTTGATTGATACCGTAAACAACCGCTATTTTATGCTGAATGGCAAAGTGCGGTATGGCTTTTCCAATCACCTGTTAAATGGCTCGGGAGGTGTTGCCTTACCAGTAATGCAGCGTTTTACATTGAGTTTAAGCGGAGGTTCGGATGTAGTCGATCTAAATAGCCAGGCGCCTATGTCAACCTTTGTGAATACGGTTCACAGTCTGCTTTCGCAACAAAACTTTAAAAAACTATATCAAAAGCAGTTTGCTTTGGCTTCACTTTCGGGCAGGATAACAGGAGGGCTGCGCGGCAGCGCCTCCGTTGAATGGGCTAACCGTAAGGCACTGTTAAATACAGCTTCATTTAGTGTATTTGATCCACACTCGCATCAGTTTACATCCAATAACCCGTTGGATCCTGATCATAATACGCTGTTGTTCGCCGAAAATCAGTCGCTCACCGTAAACCTGCAGGCCAGTTATGATTTCAGCAATAAATACGAAACCTATCCTTCGGGCAGGCGCTATCTGCCATCCAAATATCCAACCATCAGTTTAAACTACACTAAAGGTATCAGCAATGTATTAGGTTCGGATGTTAATTATGATAAAATCAGCGCCGAGATTTCAAAGGCAGATATTAGTATGGGTTTTTATGGCAGCAGCTCATTTTTTATAGGAGCCGGTAAATTCCTGAATGCTAAGAGCGTATTCTTCCCCGATTATTTCCACTTTGCAGGCAACGAGGTGCTTTCATACAAGCCGAGGTTAAACCGATTTCTCTTGCTGGATTACTACGATTTCAGTACGCCTGATAAATATCTTGAAGGGCATTTTGAACACAACTTTTCGGGTTTCATCACCAATAAGATCCCGCTGATTCGCAAGTTTAAACTACAGGAAATTGTCGATGTAAATTACTTTTATACGCCCACGCTTAAAAACTATACCGAACTGGGTTTTGGTTTACAATATCTTAATATCCGTTTGATGTATGGCGTATCATACAATGGAGGTACTGAGGCAAAATCGGCAATAAGGCTTGGGATAAGCTTGTAATATGCTAATTATTAATTGCACTTAATACGGTGTAGATATTAGTAATACTGTATATTTGGGTCATACTATTGTGCCTGAACATATCATTAACTTAAACCTTTTACTAAAAAGAGCTGCATTGCTGTTTAGTGTTATACTTTTAACTTTTGTTAAAGGGTACGCACAGCAGTTTTATGCCGCTACCGACCAGGGAATTTTACAACAGGTAACCATTACCCCTAATGGCCCGGTTTCAAAAAATGTTAACGGTTGCGGGTCGGGTTATTTTTCAATTGCGCTGTGGGGTAATAAGATCTATTATATCTATATTACCCAATTTTTCGCTGGATTGAATGTAGCCGATATAACCGGAGGTAATACACCCCAGGTAACTAATTGCCAGTATTTGGCGTCGATACCCCCTGTAAATTCAATGACAGTTGATAAGAACGGGATCCTGTACATGGCTGGTGGGAACTCGCTGTACAAACTCGATCCTAAAAATCCTGTGCTTGTTAACCTGGGAATTATGCCGTACGGGGCTTCAGGCGACCTCGTGTTTTATGACGACAAGCTATACATGGCAAGCTATAGTGGCATTGTTGAAGTCTCCCTCGATGATCCGTCTCAAAGTAAATTAGTAATACCTATTACAGACCGGTATATATTGGGTTTAACATCGGTAGTTTCCAATGGGGCTGTAAGGGTATACGCTATTGACGATCAAGGGGGAAGGTCGGAGCTTATCGAACTCGACCTGAAAAATATGCTATTAAAAGGTACGGCTGGTTCGCTGCCTTATTCCGTTTATGATGCTGGCAGTACTGTTGAAACAGGTGAAATACCGGTAATTACGCTTCAACGCATCGACGTAACCCGGGAGTGCAATGTGGTGAATAAAGGGCGGGCCGAAATTATTTGTGCCCCGCACGGAAATCAATACACTTACAAACTTAATACCGGAGAAAGTAACACAACGGGTTTTTTTGATAACCTGCTTCCTGGTAATTACCAGGTTACTATTACCTCAAATGGTGGTGAGGAGCCTAAAACATCTCCATTCACTATTCCTGATTTTTCACTACAAGACCCCGTTGTAACTTTTAATAAAACGGATCCGATTTGTGATATCGCGGGGTCGATTAAATTGGAAATAAACGCCGATAAAGCGTTGTACCGGATAAAATATAACAACGCGGTTTACCCCATTGACCATGTTTTCGCAGATTTAATCCCGGGTGTTTATCACTTTTCAATTATAACACCAAACGGCTGTTTGCTTTACGAAAAAGATTGTACCCTCGTACAGGAAGTATGTCCGCCAATTGTTGTAAATGATATTGTCATCAAACCCGAATGCGACTTTTACGGCGAAGCAAATGTTACCGTGCTCACAGCAGCTCATCCGGATAATTATACATATAGCTTAAACGGTATAAGCAACACTACCGGCGTTTTTAACAGGATGCTACCGGGTACCTATCAATTAGTAATCATTTCATCTGGCGGATCCCAGGCTGAAAAACAAGTTACCGTACCCGATTTTACTTTGACCAAACCCTATGTATCATATACCGCTAAAAACGCGATTTGTACGTTAGCGGGGCAGATAAAGTTTAACACCTATGTAGAAGGGGTAGCTATCGGCGCTATCAAGCATGGCGGCCAAAGTTATACACCCGATGAAACAATAAGGGGCCTCAGCGCCGGCACCAACCACTTTGTCCTGCTGGATAAGCAGGGTTGCATCATTACGGAATTGGATATTATGATAACGCAGGATTCATGTGAGCCGGTTACGTTTTTTAACACTTTTACACCCAACGGCGATGGCGTAAACGACTTATTCAGGCCTAATCAAAGCAGTAATCCCATAGCGTATAAACTCAAGGTTTTTAACCGCCTGGGCCAGCGGTTATTTGAGTCGGAAAGTATATATGATGGTTGGAATGGCAATTATAACGGGAAACCTGTGCCTACAGGTGTTTACTACTGGTTGTGCAACTATACCATGGGCGATGGACAGGTTGAGGTTAAAAAAGGGTATGTAACCTTGCTGAGGTAGCTTAAATGTGTTTGTTTACAATAGGCGAGCTAAATGACCGGCTTAGCCTGTTTTTCCATGATCAGTGTTGCTGTAAATGGATATTATAACCGGGGCAAAAAAATCAGCGAAATCAACGTCATCAAATTCAAACCAACGGTTTAACTTTGCCACATGATCAAGAATATCTTCGCTTGCTTAATAATCATGCTTGTGGCTTTTGGCTGTACTAAAAAAATGTGCCGCATTACACCATATCAAGGGTTACCAAATCAGATACAGCCACCCAGTTAACCGTTAAAATAGATGGCAGGCTTAAATGGGGCGAACTGCTGAGTATCACCTCACAAATTAAAGCCGACAGTGCTAAGCTGAGCAACCTGCAGCTTAACTTTTTGCTTCCTGGTCATAATGATAAAAGTACCGGTGCTAATACCTTTTACGCCGTAGCCCGCTATCCGCAAGGAGATAAAGTTACCATGCAGGATACCACTAAAGATGCTGATGGCAATACCGTTAGGCTAAACATACTTGGCCTGTCGCCCGAAAAAGCAAAATACCTGCTTGGTTTAAGCCCCGCCGACCTTGACGGGAAAAATATCATAGGCAGGTTTATTGATGATAATAACCATACTGTTATTATTCCGTTTACTGATATGGCAGGCGGTAAAAAAGAAACTTATATTATTGAGCTTGATACCACGGGCACAGTAGTATCCCGTACCATTCCCCTCATGGATAACCGGGATGGTGTTGAAAAGCTGCATGTTAGCCAGGCTGGCGACTATATTACCATAAAAGACAGTGTGCTTACCCAATACGCCGCTCATGACATGGGTTTGCCTTATAATAGTATTAAAGCCGGTATTTAATTGCTGGTTTGTAAATATGCCAAAATCACCACAGGCTTAATTTCGTCTTGAAAAATCAGGGATAAGCGGTTAAATCATTCACTTGTTTAAGATTATACCGATATATTTATAGTGTTAAAAATATTGTAAATATATGAACCGAAATTTTATCAAAATTTTTGCATTAGGCGTGGCCGCGGTTTTTAGCGCCGGCATTGCTAATGCCCAGGTGAGGTTGCCGGAAGGCTACTTCCTTAAAACATTGCCAAACGGCCTGGATGTGCTGGTGATTGAAAACAGCAAAGTACCTTTAACCACCATTGAAATAGCTGTTAAAAACGGCGCTTATACCGAAGGCCCGGAGTTCAGCGGTTTGTCGCACCTGTTTGAGCACATGTTTTTCAAAGCCAATAAAGATTATCCAACCCAGGAGAAGTTTTTGAAACGTACGCAGGAGCTCGGCGCTATCTGGAATGGCACCACCAATACCGAGCGCGTAAATTACTACTTCACTTTTGACAGGGACAGCCTTAAAGCGGGTTTAAAGTTCATGAACGCGGCTATCCGTTTCCCAATTTACCGCGAGGAGGATATGAAAAAAGAGCGCCCGGTGGTTGACGGTGAATTTCAGCGTGCCGAAAGTGATCCGGGTTTCCAGCTTTGGTATGGCATGCAGCAAAAGCTTTGGGGTGATCTCATTACCCGCAAAAACCCTATCGGAGTGCATGAAGTGATCAACACGGCTACGCCCGAAAAAATGATGATCATTAAGGATAAATATTATTTCCCTAATAATAGCTTGCTGACTATTTGCGGCGATGTTAAGCATGATAATGCCTTTGCCCTGGCCGAAAGCATTTTTGGCGACTGGGCCAACAGCGGTTTCGATCCGCAAACCAAATTTCCTATCCCCGCATTTAAGCCTTTAACCAAACCTGAGTATTTTGTTAAGGAAGCAACCATTGCACAAACACCTTATATGGAGTTTACCTGGCAGGGGCCTTCATATCCAACGGATTCAGCTTCAACTGTTGCTGCCGATGTGTTTTCGACCATTGTGGGCTTAAACTCATCAAAATTGCAGCAGGCATTGGTTGATAAAGGTTTGGCCAGCGGTGTTTACGTAAATTATACTACCAGCCGTTATGTAGGCCCTATTGATATTTTCGTGGTGCCTAACCCTAACAAGCTTAAAGAATGCTATACCGAGTTAATGAACCAGGTAAGCATGTGGAATAAGGACGACTATTTTACCGACGAACAAATGGCCACTGCTAAAGCTATCCTGCACCGGAACGATATTCATGCTAAAGAAAAGCCGTCATCATTGCCAAGTCAGATCAGCTACCAGTGGTGCAGCACCTCGTTTAACTTTTATACCGACCTGGATGCCAACTACCAAAAGGTTACCCGTGCCGATATTAAAAAATACCTGGATACTTACGTAATTGGCAAGCCCTACGCTGCCGGGTTGATCATAGCGCCTGAGTTAAATAAAACAGTAAACGCGGCTTCATTTTTTGCAGCCAAGTAATTTAAAACTACCTCATTATGATGAAAAAATATATAATTGCCCTGCTGGTAGCAGCGGCTATAGGAAATACCGCTAAGGCGCAAAAACAGGCCTATGAAACCACGGTAGATGGCGTAAAGGTTATAGTACAGCCAAGCGGCAACGATATTGTTGAAGTGCAAACCATTATAAAAGGCGGTGTGCAAAACTACCCGGCTACAAAGGCAGGTATCGAATCACTGGCGATGAGCGCCCTTACCGAGTGCGGTACTTTAAAGCACGATAAAAACAGCTTTAAAGATGAACTTGATAAGGTAAGCGCCACTGTTTACGGCAGCAGCAACAAAAACTACTCGGTAGTGCGCATGAACTGTATTAAGGGCGACTTTGACGTGGTTTGGCCTTTATACGTTGAGGCTATAACCCAGCCTAAGTTTGACGAAAAAGAGTTTGCCCGCATTAAACAGGATGCCATCAATAATATTAAACAGGAAGATTCACAGCCTGATAATGCCATTGATAAATATGCCGATAAGGTTGCCTTTGCCGGCACCAACTATGCCAAAGACCCGAGTGGAACCGTAGCTATTGTTACAGCCCTAACCCCTGCCGAAACAAAGGCTTATTATCAGTCCATACTGACCAAATCCCGCATGGTAATTGTTGTGGTTGCCGATCTTGACCAGGCTGCTATTGAAGCTAAAGTAAAGGGTATGCTGAGCGGTATTAAACAAGGGCCGGCTTTCGCGTTTAAAAAATCAACTTTCAGAGCCGACAAAAACAGCATCAATGTTGAAAAACGTGATTTGGCTACCAATTATGTGGAAGGTATCGCCAGTGGTCCTGCCGCCGGTACGCCCGATTTTAACGCTTTTAATGTAGCCATGCGCATCTTCTCGAACATGCACTTTTTAGAGGTACGTACCAATAACGGTTTGTCATATGCCCCACAGGCCTGGTTTAGCGCGGGTCAAACCTCAACTGCCAAGTTCTCTGTTTCAACAACCGAGCCTGATAAATACATAGCTGTGTTTGATAAGCTGGTTGATAAAATTAAACGCGAAGGTTTTAAACCCGAAGATGTAGCCGATATGAAGGTTACTTACCTTACCGGTTTTTACTATAAAAACGAAACCAACAGCGCCCAGGCATCATCAATAGCAGCAAATGAAGTATTACATGATAACTGGAAACGTTCATTAACCCTGGTTGATGATGTAAAGAAACTCACTCCCGATGATGTGAGCAACGCATTCCGTAAGTATATCAACAATATTGTATGGGTATACCAGGGCGATCCTAAAAAAGTAAACCAATTGCTGTACATTAACGGTACACTGCATAAAGGAGATAATCCGGTGATGCACTAATTTAGGTAAAAGGTTAAAGGCGAAAGGTTAAAGGTAGCTGCATCTGTGCTCATCTTTAACCTTTCGCCTTTTTTGTTTTTGGCCTTTCGCCTTTCAGCTTTTACCTTTCACCTCATCCTCCGGCAGCACCGCTTTTTTCCTGGTTTTAGTCCAGCCGGCCCCTTTAGGTCTGGTGGGTATGGTATCGCCCAGGAGTTTGCCCCATGGTTTGAGGGTGTCAATCCTGTCGAAGATGATTTTGAGGACTGCTACAAATGGAATGGAAAGGAACATGCCCGATAAGCCCCAAAGTAAATTGCCTAACAACACAACCACAATGGAGATAAGCGCGTTGATCTGCACTTTTGATGATACAATGCGCGGTACCAGGATATTATTATCAATAAACTGGATAACAAGATAAGCTATGATCACCCCTAACTGCGTTGTGTAACCATCTTTGGTAACCGTAGCCATCAGTACAGGAAGAGAGATGGCTATAATGCCGCCCAGGTAGGGCAGCAGGTTAAGGATAGCGCCTATTACACCTATCAGGATGCCATACTTAACACCGAGTAATATCAGGGCCAGCGAATTCATGGCAGCAACTATTACCATCTCAATCAATAAACCCTGGATATAGCTTTGGATGGCCGATTTGGTTTCTTTCAAAACATCGGCAACCTGTTTGGAGTTTTCTTCAGAAAATACTTCGTAAATAAAATTGAGGAGCAGGGTTTTGTAAAACAATACCAGGAAAACATATACGGGTACCACAAATATCAACCCAAACGTGCTTAACACATTGCCAAGTGTGCGGCCTACCAGCGCCTGGCTGTTATCCATAGCGTCTTTGATAAGCTTATCCTGCTTTTGAACAGAGTAGTTGAAAGTGGCGGCTACCCAGTCTTTAAAGGTGACGAACATTTCACCAAACTTCTTTTTAAGCGTGGGCAGCGAATCTCCAAACTGAATGATCTGGGTAGAAAGAAAATAGAACAACCCTGTCAGTAAAATAGCGCCAAGCAGCATAGCCAGGCATATAGACAAAATTTTGGGCGCTTTATGTTCCTGCAGCCAGTTGCTAACAGGGTTAAGCAAAATGGCAATAAAAGCCGAAAAGGCAAGCGGGATCATCACATCTGCCAGTTGGGCAAACACGTAAACCAATAATATCAATCCAAAAAGTATAACAGTACTTTTAAGGTAAAAGGGGTATTCTTTAACAGCAGGCATAGACGCAGGATTTTACACTGAAAGGAACAAGACAAACAATTGTTTGCTTCGCCGATAATTAGCCGGGGGATGCTGATCGGGTTGGTGTAGTGTGCGTCCGTTTTGTGAACGAAATAGCCTGTCGGGAATTGCAAAAAAGCCTGCACGGTTAATGCAGGCTTTGGACATATTATAATGACTTGTTAATCTATTAACCCTACTAACTCAATACATTCCGCCAGCTAACCAAATCGCCGATGATCTTGTCCAACTGATCGGCAGGAACGCGTTCCTGGGCCATGCTGTCGCGGTGGCGGATAGTTACGGTGTTATCTTCTAAGGTTTGATGATCTACCGTAATGCAGAATGGCGTGCCGATAGCATCCTGCCTGCGGTAACGTTTACCGATAGCATCTTTCTCTTCGTACTGGATATTGAAGTCGAGTTTTAGTTTATCCATGATTTCGCGTGCTTTTTCGGGCAGGCCATCTTTTTTGGTAAGCGGGAAAATAGCGGCTTTAACCGGTGCCAGGCAAGGGGGCAGGTGTAACACCGTGCGACTGTCCTGCTTATCTTCGGTGCTTAGGTCTTCCTCTTCGTAAGCGTTGATCATGGTAAGTAGGAACATCCTGTCTAAACCGATAGAAGTTTCAATTACATAAGGCACGTAATTACCATACGGCTTTCCTGTTTTAGGATCAACTTCAGGGTCAAAGTATTGAAGCTTTTTGCCGGAGAATTTCTCGTGCTGACTTAAATCGAAATTGGTACGGCTGTGGATCCCTTCAACCTCTTTAAATCCAAACGGAAACTCAAACTCAATGTCATAAGCAGCATCAGCGTAGTGGGCCAGCTTGGTGTGCTCATGGTAACGGTATTTGGCAGCATCGGTCCCCAAAGCAAGGTGCCATTTTAGGCGGGCTGCCTTCCACTGGTCGAACCATTCTTTTTGTGTGCCGGGGCGAACAAAAAACTGCATTTCCATTTGTTCAAACTCGCGCATGCGGATAATGAACTGACGGGCAATCACTTCATTACGGAAAGCCTTACCAATTTGCGCAATACCGAAAGGTATTTTCATCCTGCCCGATTTTTGTACGTTAAGGTAGTTTACAAAGATGCCCTGCGCGGTTTCCGGGCGAAGGTAAATGGTATCAGCATCGTCAGCAACAGCCCCCATCTGGGTGCTGAACATCAGGTTAAATTGGCGTACATCTGTCCAGTTGCGGGTACCGCTTACCGGGCAGGCAATTTCATGCTCAATGATCAGATCGCGCAGCCGGGTCAGGTCTTCGGCTTTCAGGGCCTCATCCATGTCATGCTGTAGTTGTTCAGCTTTATCGGTTTTGCCTTCGCTGTCGTATTTAGCTATCTTGTCTTCCAGCAATTGGTCGGCGCGGTAGCGTTTTTTGGAGTCTTTGTTGTCGATCATTGGGTCGCTGAAGCCATCAACGTGACCGCTTGCTTTCCAGATCTTAGGGTGCATAAATATGGCCGAATCAATGCCTACAATGTTATCATTCATTTGTACCATGGCTTTCCACCAGTAGGTTTTGATGTTGTTTTTGAGTTCGGCGCCATTTTGGCCATAATCATAAACTGCGCTTAAGCCATCATAAATCTCGCTGGAAGGGAAAACAAAGCCATATTCCTTGGCGTGCGATATAACATTTTTAAAAAGTTCGTCGGTTGATTTGCTCATAATAGCTGCAAAGATAATTTTTGATTTCGGATTTGGGAATTTCGATTTCGGATTTACTTTGAGACAGGTGTTACCTAAAAACGTCGTTTTCTTAAAAGCTGCTGCTAATAAAACCTTATTTGGCCGTACTTTCTTTCCTGAACCTGTGTTGAGAAAGCATTCATAACTATACAAACCAGTCCAGTAAACCGGATTGCATTCATTGTTTGTTATCAAACGATGCGTTAAGGGTTGTTAATTTTGAGAACCCTTACCTCCATGTATTCCGCATATTCAGTCAGCCATTTCTCATAATTTGTAAACCATCTACAATTATTGTCAATAGTTATAAACTATTGGCTGTTTTGCATTATTATTGTGTTAAGCCTACGATACCGATCACAAATGGAACAAATCGTAAAAATACTTTCCGCAAAATATGTTACCCACAATGTGAGGCAATTCAGGCTTGAAAAACCTGCCGGTTACAGCTTTATACCGGGTCAGGCTACTGAATTATCTATCAATATTGAAGGTTGGCGGGATGAAACACGCCCTTTCACCTTTACCTGCCTTAACGACGATGATTACCTTGAGTTTACTATAAAAACCTATACCGACCATGATGGTGTTACCAACAGGCTAAGCAAGGTCAATGAAGGTGATGAGCTTATCATTCGTGATGTTTGGGGCGCTATTGAATATAAAGGTGCCGGTTACTTTATTGCAGGTGGTGCGGGTATTACCCCTTTTTTGGCTATACTAAGGCAATTAAATAAAGATGGTTCAATAGCCGGTAATAAGCTTTTCTTTTCCAATAAAACTGATAAGGATATCATTTTGAGGGATGAACTGAAAAGCATCCTTGGTGCAAATGCGCACTTTACTATTACCGGCCAAAAGGACAGTATGTATGATCAGCGGCGCATAGATGCCGAATTTCTGAAAGCTGAAATAAAAGATTTCTCAAAGCATTTTTATATATGTGGCCCTGACGCGATGGTTACTGAGCTCAGTGACATATTAGGGCAACTCGGAGCCAATAGTGACTCCGTGGTATTTGAAAGGTAGTTTATGCGGAGACGCATCACGTGCGGTCTTCTATGCTTTGTCTTGCATGTTATCCCTGCATATTACAGACACATGTGGTGCGCCTCTGCAAAACACCTTTTATTAAGCAGCATTGTAAAGCTGTAAAGTCGTCCTTCCGTCAAGGGGAATCACACTTCGGCGGACGAAAGCAGACAGATTTTATCAGCTACGGAATGTAATACGTTTTTTACAAACTACATGTTGCCCAATCGCGGCAAAAAATTGTCAGAATGACATTCATATGAATTTTATTGAGCTCGTGGTACTAACAATCTCCTAAGGTTGTGCTATAAATTGCTATCCTGCCTGTTTGCTGCTAACTCTGTTCACCCAGACGGACGGACACATCCGGATGTTTCCTTCAATAAGGCGTTTAATTATACCCTTTTCAAATATGTTTGCAAAAACAAATACATTTGTATAAAACACACTGGTAATTAAATTATGCCAACAAATAACGAGGAGCGCCCGAGAGTTTATTTAAATAAGGTACATCTTAAAGGATATAAATCTATTGAGGATGTAACCATCGATTTTCAAAAGGGGTTGAATATACTGATTGGGAAGAATGGAGCGGGGAAATCGAATTTTTTGGAGATGATTAACTTAGCTATTGGTTTTAAACGAAATGTAAAACTTCCGTTTAGATCTTCAAGGTTGGAATATAAATCCATTGATGATCATAATTTCGCTGTTGAACTTGAACGTGAGGTTCCAGCCAAAACAGAAGAAGGATATTTGGTTGATGGAACGGGTGTTTTAGAAACTTTCAGTTTCGATAATGACATCCTATTCGATAATTCAAAAAATGAATCTATACGATTTTATTATGGCGGAAAGCGAATCTATTACAGAAACGTCCCACACTTATTATATCAATTAGGATATAGTTTCTACAATAACCTGTATCTTAAATTTGATTTGCCGACGGAACTTGGGTGTATCGAATCTCCAGGTGTGATCAATATTGTGGAAGTAGATAAAGATTATTGGGAGTGGGAGTTTCCTAAAACGTTAAGATTCTTAGATGATGTTTTTTTTGCTTTTGAGTTGCAATACGGAACAGATAATACTTCACTAAGGGAAATTACTTCATTGGACATTACTGAAAAATTAAAAATCAACGATAATATAATTTATAACTTAAAGCTTTTTACTCCAATTGAAGATGTTAGGGTGAATAATAACATCAATATATATCATCTGGAGAGTACAGTAGTAGTCGAAAATGTTAAGCTTGATTTTAAAATAAATGGAAATTGGCTTCCTTGGTCACAATTATCAGATGGTACAAGGCGTTTGTTTTACATAGTTTCAGAAATAACTAATACTCAAGCCTTAGTATTACTCGAAGAGCCCGAACTTGGTGTACACCCTCACCAATTCCATCTGTTGATGAATTTCCTGAAAGAGCAATCAGAACATAAACAAATAATCATATCTACGCATGCGCCAAAAGCTTTAGATCATCTTAATCTTGATGAGCTAAATAGTATCGTTCTTGTTAATTATGATCAAAAGAATGGTACGCAGCTAAGGCATCTTACCGATGATGAGCAAGCTAAGGCTCAGGAATATGCCAAAGAAGTTGGTTATGTAAGCGATTACTGGATGTATTCAGATTTAGAAGAATGATAAAAGTGGGGCTTGTTGGGGAAGATCCGAATGACACCTCATCTATAAAAAATCTGTTAGAGCAACGCTATAATGGCAAGGTTCAGTTTAAAGAGTTGACTAAAAACTCTACCGGAGCCAATTTGGATTCGTTAGGTAAATTTAAAAGGGTACTTAAAAAGAAGTTTGACGATTCTAATTGTTCATTTATAGTTTATGTAAGAGATTTGGATGAGTTAGAATCGCATAAAGAAAAACTCTCCGAAAGGATTAAATGGTTCAAAGATTTAAATGATCATGTCAACAGCGATGGTATTCTTATGCTCAATATCTGGGAACTTGAAGCGTTAATACTTGGCGATATTGAAACGTTTAATAAAATGTATAATGTTAGTCATAAACCAGGTAATCCTATGTTTGTAAGAGATCCAAAAAAGGTGCTAATAGATATAACATCCAAAAATAGAAAGCAATTTAAAGAGTCTCACTGCCCCGATATCTTCAAGCAATTAAGTATTGATAAAGTAGAGAGAAACTGCAGCTGCTTTAAAAAATTCATCGCTGAGTTTAATGAAAAACTAAATTAATAGCATTTCCTGTCCACCTTCTCGTCCATCAACATTGTGTTACACCTAAACGGACGGACGTACACCAAATTCTCAAATCTCCCGTCTCAAATCTCATATCTAAAGCATATTTTTACAGCCATGAGTATCAGTGTCGAGGCATTAACAAAGGTTTACGGCGTACAAAAAGCTGTTGATGGCATTAGCTTTACTGCCCAGCCCGGTGTACTGGGCTTTTTAGGCCCTAATGGCGCAGGTAAATCAACAACCATGAAAATCCTTACCGGCTTTATTCCGCAAACATCGGGTACGGCATCGGTATGTGGGTTTGATGTAGCCAAACAGCCGCTTGAGGTTAAGCGCCGCATCGGCTACCTGCCCGAAAGCAACCCGCTGTATACGGATATGTATGTGAAGGAGTCGTTGGGCTTTGTTGCCGGCATCCATAAAATTCATGAGCCTGCCAAACGTATTGCTGATATTATTGAGCAAACAGGCCTCGGCCCCGAGCAGCATAAAAAGATAGGGCAGCTTTCAAAAGGTTACCGCCAAAGGGTAGGCTTGGCACAGGCTATGCTGCATAACCCTGAAGTGCTGATACTGGATGAGCCAACTTCCGGCCTCGATCCAAACCAACTGATAGGGATCCGCCAGTTAATCCTCGACCTTGGTAAAACCAAAACCATCGTACTTTCAACCCACATTATGCAGGAAGTAGAGGCCGTGTGCAGCCAGGTGATTATCATTAATAAAGGAACTATCGTAGCCAATGATACCCTCCAGCAACTCCGGAAAAACAACGGCGGCAAATCGCTAGAGGAGGTGTTTATCAGTCTTACCAACAATTAAGGTTGTGGCAGAAGGCAGGTTATGAGAATTAAGTTTGCTTTAATTATCTCTATTTTGCTGGCAAATAGTTTTTACGATCACAAAAACAACGAGGTAGATTTTATTGAAATTGTACATATAGGGTGGGAGGACAAGCCTGTTAAAACTGTTTTTATAAGTGATAAAAAGATTACCGCCGAATCGGCAATGAACATTGTAAAAATAAATGGTAAAAAACAGCCTCGCCAGTCGCAGGAGCCGGATTCATGGAAATTATCAAACGGTTTTTGGAAATCATTGATTATAGATAGCAGAACTTTTGAAATGAGTATTGATTTTATCAAACAATACAGTTCTATTGCTTACAAATCCAAGGCCAGTCTCAATAACATAAGTAATGCAATATTGGTGGGCCATAAAATATATTATCTCTCTTATAGTCAACGTACTTCATTCATTAAACAATTAATAGCGTTTCTTGAAGCTAAAAAATGCAATAGCCAAAGCGTAGATACTATCAGAGTTTATTTCGACAGAAATCAATATTAACCTATTGCTTATTTTATATTTTCTTCATAATTATTAGCCGGGCAATATTGTATTTTCGGCCCGATATGAAAAAACTGTTATTGCTGCTCCTTATCTTCCCTGCTTTTAAAACCTTTGCCCAGGACACACCGAAACCCTCAACTGCTTTTAGTGCCGGGGTGGAGTTTGGTATTCCCTCGCGCAGTTTGTACAATGTAGGTGTTGGTGCTTCGCTTAAGCTAGAGCAGCCGGTAGTAAACCCGGCAAGCCTTACGCTCACAGCGGGGTTCAGCAGTTTTTTTCGTAAGGATTCGCCTTTTAATAATGGCCATTCGGGCGGCGATATCTTTGTACCCTTAAAAGCCGGGGTAAGGTATAATGTTGGCTCAGGCGTGTTTTTGGAAGCTGAAGCAGGCAGCGCTATCGAACTTAATTATGATGAGCGCAAGCTGTTTGCTTTTTCCCTTGGCCCGGCAATCATGATCCCTACCGGTACCGATAACCGTAATTTTGAATTGGGCTTGAGGTATGAAAGCTGGTCGGCCCATACCTTGCAGCAAACAGCTATCAGGTTTGCGTATCGGTTTGGGAGATAATATATTTTATGCAGCGATATATTACTAAAGGGCGTATTATCGTTATATAGCACTGCTAAACTTTTTATCACATGACTAATAAACCTATCTGCATCACATTAATTATATTATTTATTGTACTTTCATTTGCCGCCAAAGCACAGCAGGGCAAACAAACATCGTTAAGCGTAGGCACCGAAGCTATTATACCGATACGCGACAGTTATGTGGGGTCTGACTTTTGTCCTCAAACAGGTTTAGGCATAAATTTAAAGCTGGAAAAGCCGATAACTTCTGCCCTTCATTTTACAGTAAGTACGGGTTTGGTGTTTACCGAATCAGACCCGCGTTATTTATATTTTAATGTTAATCAGGGTTATTCAAGCAACAGCTCAAACGCTTTTTACGACGACAGCTTTCATAGCCTTTACGCTTATTTGCCATTAACTGCCGGATTTAAATATTACTGGGCAAAATACTTTTATGTAAATGCCGAAGCCGGCAGCGCTTTCAGCATCAATAACAGCGCACGTACCTCGTTTATTTATGCAGGAGGGGCAGGGGCTGTTGTGCCAATTGGCCCACATCATGGACTTGACTTTGGGTTGCAGTTTGAAAGAGGTTATAAAAATGTTGATCACGATCGCCCTGTCAGTCAGCTGGGTTTAAATGTTGCATATAAGTATAGGTTTTAGGATTTTGTAGTTGTCCGGCTTCTGGCCACAGATGGCCGGTTCTGGAAACGGACGGACAGAGGCTTTAGTAGCAGATATTTAGTGGCAGTTGCAGTAGTGTTGCTCTATAAAAGCCTGAGATTACTCCCCACAAGTTCAAGCGTCCCTCGCTTAAACTACGCTTTAACAGGAACGTCCACGCTTTCCGGTTTAACGTAGGTGTGGACGCTTGCCTTATTTAAGGTTCAAGCGGAGGACACTTAAATTTGCCATATAACTAAATCCGAAATCGAAATTCCGAAATTCGATATCAAACTGCTTCTTTGCTTTAGCGCAATATTGTTGTAATTTCGGCGCTCAATACAATATTTTATAACGTGCTGAGCATCCTTAAAAAAGAAATAATATCCTACCTCAGTTCGCTGGTAGCCTATGTTACTATCGGTGTGTTTTTACTGGTGCTTGGCTTATTTTTATGGGTATTTCCCGATTCAAGTATCCTGGAATATGGTTATGCCGGGCTCGAAAGCCTTTTTAGCACTGCGCCCTACCTGTTCATGTTCCTCATCCCGGCAATTACGATGCGTTCCCTTGCCGAAGAACGTAAGGAAGGCACTTTTGAGCTGCTGTTCACCCGACCATTAAAAGATTGGGAGATAGTAATGGGCAAATACTTTGCCTGTTTGCTCATCGTGCTTTTTGCCTTGCTGCCCACGCTGGTTTATTACTATTCGGTAAGTGCATTGGGCATGCCGCAAGGCAATATTGATACGGGGGCTGTAATAGGCTCATACATCGGGTTGTTTTTATTAGGTGCTGTATTTGTGGGTATAGGTTTGTTTACCTCATCCATTACCAGAAATCAGATCATTGCCTTTACTATATCCGTTTTCCTGTGTTTCTTTTTTTACAGCGGATTCGATTCTATCAGTCAGCTGTTATCCCTGCAGGACCTGGGATTGCAGAGTTTAGGCATAACCCAGCATTATCAATCGGTAAGCCGCGGTGTGCTGGATACCCGCGATCTGACTTACTTCATCATCACCACAGGCATTTTTATATGGCTTACGCTGTTTGTGCTTGCAAAGCAACGTCAAAAAGGGTTGGGCGATATTTTGATGATCAGTGTGTTAGGAGTTCTGGTTTTTCTGGGGATACTATCCTCATTCACTTTTACCCGTTTTGATTTTACTGCCGAAAAGCGCTATACCATATCGCCCATTAGCAGGCAGATTATGGATAAGCTTCCGAAAAAGGTAAAAGTGGTAGTTTATTTACAGGGCGATAACCTCCCCGGCGGTTTTAAACGCCTGCAAAGTGCCACGCGTGATATGCTGAGCGATTTACAGGCTTACAGTCACGGCAAAATCCAGTTTGAGTTTCGCGACCCGCTGAAGGGTTTAAACAACGATCAGCAAAACGAGGTGATCCAAAACATGGCTGCCGAAGGTGTTGAACCAACCAACCTGAGCGTTAAAACAGATAACGGTGTAACGCAAAAGCTCATTTTTCCGTCGGCGCTGGTATCGGCAGATGGTAAGGATATCCCGGTAAAGTTATTGCTGAGCAGGATAGGCCTCTCGCCCGATGAAGTATTGAACAACTCTATCCAAAACCTGGAATATGCCTTTTCATCGGCCATAAAAAAGGCGGTCAACGGGGGCAGGCCGCAAATCGGCTTTACCGAAGGCCATCATGAGCTAACCGATTTACAACTGAACGATGCCATGAAAACCCTTGCCGATGGTTTCCAGGTAGGCCGGGTTGATTTGAATGCCATCTCCTTTGCCGATCTGCAAAAGATCAAATTGCTGGTGATAGCCAAGCCCGATCAGAAATTCAGCGAGGTAGAGAAATTCAAACTCGACCAGTACATCATGCACGGAGGCCAGGTGCTATGGACAATAGACCAGGTAAGCGCCGAACTCGATAGCCTTCGAGGGCATGGCGGCGAGCAGCTGGCTTTCCCCAAGCAGCTTAATCTCGATGATCAGCTTTTCCGTTATGGGATCCGTATCAATTATGATCTGATTGCTGATATGAACTGCTCGCAAATTCCCATCAGTACCGGCAATGTTGGCGGGCAGGCGCAGATCCAGATGCTGCCATGGCTGTATTACCCGGTATTTATCCCGCTAAGCAAACACCCGGTGGTGAAAAATTTGGATGGTATCAGCAGCGAGTTTGCAAGTACTATCGATATCCTCGATACCAAAAATGTAAACAAAACGGTGCTGCTAACCTCATCGCCTTATAACAAAAAGCTCACCGCCCCGCACATATTATCGTTGCAGGCTTTGGAGCAGGAGCCAAACCCTAAGGAGTTTCAAAGCACATCTAAAATAACTGGTGTATTATTGGAAGGCAGTTTTGTAAGCGACTGGCAAAATCGCCCGCTGCCCGAAGGGCTTAAAGAGCAGGTTGCCATAAAGCAACAAAGCGAGCCTACCAAAATGATAGTGATTAGCGATGGTGATGTTTTAAAGAATCAGGTAGGCAGCGATGGCTCACCTTACCCATTAGGTTACGATCATTATACGCACCAAACATACGGAAATAAAAACCTGCTGCTTAACATAGCCGATTACATGACCGATGATTCGGGACTGATAGCCCTGCGTACCAAGGAAATTAAGATCCGCCTGCTGGATAGGGCAAGAATAAGGGGCGAGAAGGTGCTTTTCCAATATGATAAATTCAATATTAGAATTGCTATAAACGAAAAAATGTATTGGCAACTGGTTAATACCATTGCGCCGCTGGTTTTAGTGTTAATATGTGCTATTTTTCAACATTATTTACGCAGGCAAAAGTATGCCCGTTAAATTTTCTATTTTTGATAGATTAATTACAACCATATGAGATTTATTGTTTCTACCTCAACATTACTCAAACAACTGCAATCGGTAAGTGGTGCGTTAAGCAGCAGTACTGTGCTGCCGATACTGGAAAACTTTTTGTTCGAGATAAAGGATGGGAACTTGACCATTTCTGCTACCGACCTGCAAACCAGCATGACCACCTCTTTGCCAGTTGAGGCTAAAGAGAACGGCAGGATTGCTATCCCGTCGCGTATATTGTTAGAGACCCTGAAGTCATTACCCGAGCAGCCTGTAGCTTTTTCGGTTGATGATAAAACCTTCGCCATTGAAATTAATGCCGGCGATGGTAAATACAAACTGAGCGGCGAAAACGGCGAGGATTTTCCAAAGATCCCTGTTGTTGAAAACGCTTCATCAGTAAACCTGCCTGCTTCAGTTTTGGCCGAAGCTATCAACAAAACCATTTTCGCGGTAAGTAATGACGAGATTGCGCCCGGCTATGACAGGTGTTTACTGTCAGCTTACAACATCGGCACTTACATTTGTTGCTACCGATGCGCACAAGCTGGTTCGTTACCGACGTAAAGATGCAAAGGCTGCAAGCACTACATCATTCATACTGCCTAAAAAAGCTTTAACCCTGCTTAAATCATCATTACCAAGCGATGATGTAAATGTATCTGTTGAGTATAATTCCACCAGTGCTTTCTTCAAGTTTGGCAATATTAACCTGGTGTGTCGTTTAATTGACGAGCGTTACCCTGATTACGAGGCGGTTATTCCTCAAAATAATCCTAATAAATTAAATATCGACAGGCTTACTTTCCTGGGTTCGTTAAACCGTGTGGCTATTTATGCTAACAAAACCACGCACCAGGTAAGGCTTAAAATAAATGGCAGCGAGTTAAATATTTCGTCAGAAGATATTGACTTTGCTAACGAGGCCCACGAGCGTTTAAGCTGCCAATATGAGGGCGAAGACATGGAAATTGGCTTCAATGCAAGATTTTTAATAGAAATGTTGAAGAATTTAAGTTGCGAAGAAGTATCTTTGGAAATGTCGACTCCAAACCGTGCCGGCTTATTGCTGCCACAAGGCGGAGATGAGAATGAAGATGTGCTGATGCTGGTTATGCCGGTGATGCTCAATAGCTATGCTTAAGTGTAAACTTAAATTATAAATCCAAAACTAAGTCCGGTAACATAAAACCGGACTTTTTTTGTTCAACACCCAATACCAAAAATTACAGTAAGCAGTTATAGCTTATAATTGTATATGAATATAAAGGTTAAAGTTTTATTGTTGATAGCCGCGGCAGGTTGCTTTGCAACGTGCAAAAAAACAACGATAAACCCGATGTGGTTGATTCGTCAACATCATCGTTAAATGTTATTAATGCTACTTTCAACAATGTTAACGTTTATCTTAATGGCACAAGGGTAAACAATACAACAACTTTTTATCCGGGAGGTACGCTTGGATATATTACTGTTAAAGCGGGTACACAAAACTATTCGGTTAAGTTGGATGGGCCTAATAATCCCAATCCGCTGTTTAGCCTACCCCTAACCTTAAGTAAGGATTCGGTGTATTCATTTTACATAGCCGGCAATTCAACAGATCAGGTTTTTAAAACTACCGACATCATAGCTGCAGATACAAATAAGGTACCCTCTGCTAAAATAAGGTTTGTAAATGCTTCGCCGGATGCCGGGAATATAAGCGTGCATTTTGAAGGTACAACTGCTGCCTTAGATACCGAAAAGGTAAAGGACCTTGCTTTTAAAGGTACCTCGACGTTTTATTTGGTAACGCCCGGAGAGCACAATATGGCGCTGCATTCGGCGGCGTTTTCGGGCACTATTGTAAGGGATACAGTGCAGCTTGTAGGAGGAAAGGTGTATACCTACTACGGTTTTGGTAATAAAAGCACAGGCCTGGCAACCGGCCTGTTCATCAATCAATAATTACATTAATGGCTAATAAAAATAAAAGCAAGGTACTGGTTTCGTTTTTTATAGTTGTGCTATGCGGACTTTTCATCTGTGCTGTTTCTTCGTGCGGTAAGGGGGCAATGCATCATCAGTAGGCCTCAATACCCAGTTTCAAATCGTTAATTTAAGTCCCGATATCCAGCCGGTATACCTTTATCAGCATTTTATCAGGTATAATACCACTACCTATACTTATCCAAACAGTTCGGGATATTTTTACCTTTCAACACTTGAACCGCCGTTACAGTTACGTACAGCCACCGCGGCGCCGGTTATTTTGCTGCAATTTGATACTACGCTTAAAGCCAACAGGAAATACACTATGTTTATAACCGGCTTCAGAAAGGATAGTTCGTTTGTTAGTTCATTTATACTATCTGATAGTACCGGTTTGCCAGCCATAGGTAAAGGAAAAGTAAGGTTTGTGCATACTTCACCCAATACCTCAGCCCTAGATCTGCGGGCTAATGACACCCTTGTGGTTAGAGGTACTACCTTTAACAAGGTATCTAAATACGTTGAACTTACTGCCGGTAATTATAACTTTACCATTACCACGACCCGAACGCCCACGACAATAGAAACAACCCTGCAAAATGTAACTATACAGGACGGCCGCGCCTACACCATTTATACCAAAGGTATTGTTGGCAGCGCCGACTCATTGGCCTTTGGAGCGGGGGTACTTACTAATAATCTGCTTAGTAAGACACTTCAGTAGCTGCGTTTTGTTTAATATTTATATTTTTGGGCAAAATTTTAGCCTGTGGAAGTAATAAAAAGCATAATCGACTTTATACTGCATATTGACAAGCACCTGGTACAAATAACCAGCGCTTACCAGGGATGGACTTATCTGATCCTTTTCCTGATCATATTTGCCGAAACAGGTTTTGTAGTAACTCCTTTTTACCCGGCGATTCACTGCTGTTTGCAGCTGGCGCGTTAATAGCCGGTGGTAGTTCGGGTTTGGATATCTGGCTGCTGGGCATCATATTAATTGCCGCTGCCTTTATCGGTAATACGGTGAATTATCTTTTAGGCAACTATTTAGGCCCTAAAGTTTTTAAAGAGGAAAATAAGATCCTCAAGCTCGAATACTATCTTAAAACCAAAGCTTTTTTGATAAACATGGCGGTAAGGCGGTGATTTTTAGCCGTTTTATGCCTATTATCCGCACTATCGCACCTTTTGTGGCCGGTGTTGGCAGGATGCCTTTTTTAAAGTATAGCCTTTATAACATCGTCGGCGGTGCATCATGGATCATTGTGTTCCTGTTTGCGGGTTACAAATTAGGGCAGGTACCGGTGATAGCTAAAAACTTTTCGCTGGTAGGGGTAATCATCATCCTCATCTCGATATTGCCGCCCATCTTTGCCGCTATAAAAGGCCGTAGCGCCAAGGTTTCTGAGGGGCAATAAAAAGCTTTTTCAACATTTCAAATATCAAAAGCCTGTGCAGGATATAATTCCCAGCACAGGCTTTTTGTTTATTAAACAGGATGGTGGTTTATTCAATCGCCATCGGTAACCACTACATTAAAGCGACGACTTCTGGAAAACGGCGTTTTAGATTTATCTGAAAATCCGGTTACTTCCAGCTCTACGGTATAACTTCCGGCCTCGTGCGTTTCATGTATAGTACCGGCGTACCCACCTTGCTTTGCCGCTGACAGGATACTCCCGCCCTTTATGTGCGGCAAAAGGTCCTCCTCCGTCAACCGCTGCCTGTAAAGCAGATCGAGCTTTGCCAAATCGGGATGTTGTATAGTGTCCATTGTTTCTTCAGGCAGCTTTATGTTTTTAAGGTCTGATGCATAAGCTTTAATTGCACTATGCTGACTTAGTTTGGGACGGGTAACCAAAGCACGTATTTGTTGTCCGGTTATCGGCTTTCCATCATCCGTTAAATGTGCGTGATAAGTAATAGGCTGTCCTTTGCGCACAACAGAGGTTGCATCAACTGTAAGCTGAAGCGGAGCGGCATTGCCTGAAGGTGCATATTCAAAGGCACCGCCTGTCAGGCCCTGCGGGGTTGTACCACCATACATGATCTGGATATACCATAGGCCTACCGCCGGGTTAGGAATGTTAAATACTACATAGGCCCCTCCCTGTAAGGTAGGCATTGGTGTAATTACCACGCCGGCCGGCGTTACAAGTGTTACACTTAATTGATTAAGTCCGGGCTGGCCATTTGTGAACGTATAATTAGGATCACTCCATACAACCGAAAACTGTCCAAGGTCGTTGCCTGCTGATACGGTGGCCGGAATCAACAGGTAATCATAGGCCTGGGCTACTTTGTATCCGTTTGCAAGTAATTGTGCAGCAGGAGTTTGTGCCCTGATCTGGTTGTAAATTTGCATCATGTTGAAAACATAGGGGGCATAATAATACTGGCCGCCGCTCTGGGTTGCAATTTGCTGCATTAAGTTTTGGTCAGACGCCGGCCCCATTGCACATGAATATACGGGAGGGGTGCCGGCTGGTAATGGCAGGGGATTGGTGCCGCAGTTTTGATAACCGTCAGAAAGCAGCACAAGGCCTTTATTTACACCGGCAGGAGCACTTGAAAGCATATTTACAGCGGTTTGAAGCCCTCCTCCCATATTGGTGCAGCTTCCGGTGAAACTTAGGTTTTGTACAGCTGCAGCTGCTGTAACCGGTACGGTAAGGTTTTGATCAACCTGTGTCAGGTTATAGGTTACTCTTCCGTTGGTGTCGTAGGATGCCACGCCAATATAATCGCCAGGGAGCGCATTGTTCAGGAAAGCTTTGGTATCGATGACTGTGATTGCGACATAATTTGAAGATGTCATGCTATATGAAGTGTCTACCACAGGTATAGCTACAACAGGTGTTGAAGTTGGCATGGCTTTATGAATTAAAAGAAGGTGAAACATTGGTTGATTGGAGAAGCTGACCGCATGCGGTATTGTATTTAAGTGAAAGTATAGTAAGCTGAGTAGCCCATACAATAAAGCCGGCAAGTATGGCGGCTGCTTCCAGGCCTGTTACTATGGCTATTACTTTACGAAGGATCCAGAATAAGGCATACCATCCTGCGGATGTCAGCACAAACTTGATAATGGTCCACATCAGTCCCTGCTGATATATTACACCTACAAAACCAATAGCGGCTGTGGCGCTGATTGCTTTTCCGGCCATTGAGCTCATGGCATTCATTACCGTTTGATTTGCACGGAGCAGGTTATAAATACGCGTGGCGATATTGCCGGTGGTAGGTGCCAGCCCCACAGCCTGAAGGAAACCTACAGTAAGCGCAAAGATGAATTGGATCCACCAGAGCGTACAGTCTGATTCGGCGCCTATAGCCCCTTCGTAAACGAGCATGTCTGCTTTTACACCATGGTAAATAATACGGGTTATGCCATTGGTATCCGTGCGGGTAAAAACACGGGACAGATTGGCATTTTCGTCGAACATTTGCCGGGCTTTTTCATAAGCGTTATCAAACTGCTGGCGAAAGCCTTCTGTTGCCGGGCCTCCGTTTTTACTGCCGAACCAATCTTTAAATTGTGACCAGCTTTCCTCTTTATGATCTTCGGTAAAAACTTTGGGCTGGCTGGCAAATAGTATGTCTGTAGGTGGCGGTACAGGCGTTTCCACGTTTTGATTGAGATAAATAGCGTTGATGGATTGTGGGATGCCCAAAAGCGCAATCTGCTCGGTAGTTAAAACGTTTACGGTTTGGAGCTGCTGCACGGCACCATTATCCAGTTCAAGGGTTGATTTGTCGGTTGTATCTATCGGCGGGTTAACGGTGAAATCAAAATTTGAAATTAAACGGTTATCGGTTATTACGTCATTGTACATCCATTGAACAATTTCTGATTGTTCCAAACATACATTCCAGATGCGCAGGTTTTGGATAGAACCGCCGAAGTTGTCGATGATATTGCCGTTCGAATCATATTGGGCGCCTACGAGTACATGCCCGTTTGGAACCGCGGTAACCGGCGAAGGAAAATAATCGATAGCCTGAAGGTTGCCGTTTACGTACAAGCTAAGGGCTTTAACATCGCTATCATAACTTAGTGCAAAATGATAATAGCTTAGCGGCAAAACCGAGGCTGTTGATGCTAAAGAAATACTGTCGCTGTTACGCTGGCCTATAACCTGGTTGTTTTGATAGCTTACTTTGTATTCCCATGCGCCGTTCAAACCATAACTTAACAGGATACCGTTGCTGCTGCTGCCCGGGAAGAACCAGCCTTCAATGGTATAAGGGGCGTTTCCGGGAATGCTGTATTCGGGAAAGGAGCCGCAATCAACATAACCATCCGCTCCCAGTACAACAGATGGAACATTGAACGCGTATTGTACATTGTTTTTGAAATTAAGGGCTATATTATTTCCGGAACTGTCTACCCCCGGCATTTCCGAAAAGTCGCTGTAAAATATAAGGTTGGGATTTTGGACAGCGCTATAATTATTTACTTGTACCGAATCATTAAGGATATCTTCAGCGTCGCGCACGCTATTCCAGATCATAATCCTTCCAAGTTGGCCCTGTAGGTACCAGATCGGGCTACTCTGCTGCATTACAGCGCCCAGCAGCATATTGGTACCGCTTGCAGGCAGCGTTCCCGAAAAGGTGCTTTGCGCAACAGCCACGCCATCAACATAAAGCGATAAACTGGAAGTTGTACCATCAAATACAGAGGCCAGGTGGTGCCATTCGTCGACAGTGATGGGTAAAGTCGATTTGATCAGATACGGTGCGATGCCTACATAGGCGTAAACATAACCGGATTCAAGAAATAATTGGTATTGTCCGCCAACCGCATTATCAACATTGCCAACTACGGATTGAAATCCGTTAAGGCTCGACACGTTTACCCAGGCCTCCAGGGTAAAGGAGGTTAAATTGTTTAGTACGGTTGGTGTACCGCAATCTACATAAGCGGTGTTTCCGAGTTGCAGCACACTTGATGCCCATCGTGGTGCTAAAGTTAAATTTGCCATAAGATGATAGTTTATAGATGTAAATATTCAGTGATATAAAACGCCAGTCACTCGATATGGCCTCCTATTTATTTAATTCTCTATTAGGTTTAGGGCTTGTGGCTAAAAGGGGAGGTCAAATCAACTTCCTGATTGATTTAACTAAGTTAGGAGGGTTGTAAACCGGGTAATAGCGTATAAATACCTAATGGAAAAATTGCGTATAAATACCATGATAACGGGAAATGAAGCAGATGAGGCAGGAATATTTTTAATGATTGATTATGCTGCCATGTTACAATTGTTTCAGATAAGAAAGGTGATAGCCGGCGTTATCCCTTTCGCTGTTTTCGTGGAGCTGATGCGGAGAATATAAAGAAGGCAGGGGAAGGCTGCCGGGTTTGATTGTTAACTATTTTATTATTAATGCTTTGCCTGATCGGTAAAGCATTTCTTCTTGCCGAAGCTTTGCCTTTTGTTCGATGCTTAAAGGCTGTGCGATAAGCTTGCTCAGGTCCGGCTGCCCTGCATCAACCCAGGCCGAGTACCAGAAACTACCCACGGAAAGAATAGATGCCCGCATTTGCCTTGCCACCATCCCCTTCAGCATTTTGTGATAAGTCAGGCTATAGGCCACGGAGTAATCGGTAATTTGCTTTTTGCCATGCTGTACCAACGCGTACTTTTTGTCCTGCGGGTAGGTTTTGTTCAGGATGCGCTCAAAACGTAAAACTGTATCAACGGTTTTGTAAGTAGCCTTGCATATACGGAATGCTTCATTCAATGGGTTTTCAATATACCGGGCCTTGCCAACGTAGTAATTATAATGATCGGCAAATAACTCAGGCAGGCGGCTTTCCCAAAGGGCATGGATGCCGGTTTGCCCCGTAAGCTGGCCGTTGTAGTTTTGGGTTAGGTGCAGCGGTACGTGCGCATCGGCAATATAATGCCCTAAATAGGCAGATGCATTGAGGATAGACGTTGTATCATGGGCTTTGAAAGCGCGTACCAGCCTGTAATACTGGTACTGAATGGTCCAGGGAACAGTGCCGTATTTAATGATGGTATCTTTTGAGTATTTGGCAACGGCATCCTTCCATTTTTTAGGCATAGCCTCAAAGGGTTTTTTGCCATAACGGTCAGCATCAAAGAAATGGCGCGGCGCTTCTGATGAGTCAACATAGCGGCGTTTGTCGGCACTTACGGCATGTTCGGTTATATAATCGATATTGGACCTGTAAAAACCAGACATGGCCTTCGGTAATGTGAAAACTGCCAGCCGGTTAATACGATAATGTGCAAAGAATCCCCATGATGAGCATAACATGATTAAACAGGTACCAGTTATGCTTAAAATTATGCGGCGGTTCATGAGGCAAAGATGCAATTAAAGGGGAGTTTTAAATTATACTTCTCCCTTAATTGGCTGCTTACCTTATTGGCTTCATCAATAATACTCTCCGGGAAACCGACGCCTTTTAAAACCGCGATGCCATTTCGGTTTTTGAGCAATCCCTCTTTAATTTTATAATCAAATACCAAGCGGTCATCGCCAATCACTTCCTCAAAAGAGAAAACTTTGTAATCGCTGCCTAATAATTCGGCCAGTTCCAGATCGTGTGTAGATACAAAAACGAAGCTTTGATTGTGAATAAAGTAGCTTAGTACGGCTTTCGCGGCGGCTATCCGTTCAATGGTATTTGTACCCCTGAAAATTTCATCAATGATTACAAGGCTGTTTATGGGTTTGCTGGCTATGGTTTGTGCTACTATATTTTTAACGGCAAAAGCTTCGGCCTGGAAATAGCTTTTATTATCGCCCAAATCGTCGGTCATATCAATGCTGGTAAATATTTTGAGCGGAGGAGCCTGGTATACTGTAGCAAAACTGGTGTTAATGGTTTGCGATAGCAAAGCATTTATAGCAATAGCCCTGATAAAAGTGGTTTTACCCGACATGTTGGAACCTGTTACCAAAATGCCTTGTGTATTATCTATAGCGATAGAATTTGACACGCAGTTTTCAATAAGCGGGTGATAAAGATCTTTAATAATGATATGGGTATCGCCGGTTGTAAGTTGAGGTTTGCAATAATGAGCTGCGCCATCACGTACCGATTGGATGGAAATGGCAACATCAACCTCAGCCACCGCTTCATAAACAACTTTAATGTCACTAAGGTATTTGTTTACCTTGGTGATGGATTTTATAAATACCAGCGGCTCAATAAGCAGGAACATTTTTAACCATTCGGTAACCAGGTAGTAAATATCGGTAGGGTCAATAGCGGCTTTATTTTGCAGGGTGATATAATTTAACGACTTTTTGAGTTTGTCCATATTAGCCATACTGAGGCGGGTACTTTCATCATCCCTGAGCAGAGTGTGGTTCTTAAGCCAATTTGATACCTTAAATAAAACCAACAACTGCGGTAGCGAATGTGTGTAGTTCAGCATCTGGGTTTTATTACTGTAATGAATAACTACATTGGCTATCATTAATACCAGCAATAGCAAAAGCATAAACTGGTTGGGAACAATAAAAAGGCTAAATGCCACTCCAATGATCAAAAACGGCGCTATGCTGATATAAAAATTGCCAATTGCCGGAAACATGGAATGATGCGGTTTCTTAAAAAGCTCTGGTAAGTAGTAGGCATCATTGTTCCCTAACTCAGATAATTTAAGCTCGGCTGCCTCTCTCAATTCTTTATCGGCGTTGACATTGCCGATCCGCTGTTCAAGCGTTTCAAAATACTCTTCTGAAATTTGCGGGGAGTGTAATTGCTTATATAGGTATTGTTGCCCGGGTTTTGAATTGGTACGGTCAATAAATTCAAATACGCTGTCGATGTCAAGGTCGGTGGCCGTATCGGCAGAGATCTCGCTTACGCTACCATAAGCTGTAAGGTAGGTGCTGACCGGTTTGAAATTTCTGCTTGCAATTATGGGTTTGCCCCAGCGTTCTTTTATTTCGGTAAGTTTCTTTTTTTGTTGGGCTTTGCTTTTTAAATGGCTTATTAAAATAAATATAAAAGGCAGCAGTATTATAATAATGATCCAGTATATCATGTTTAAGTAGTATTAATTAAGTCATGGTGTTTGCTTTTTAGATAATACCAGGGTGCAATTGTTTCACCGATACGAAAGTGCCGTTTCGGGGGATAAAGCCGTTATATGAACCGAGTAACTCGATAGCTTTTTCGCGCATCTCCAAATTTGGTTCAATGGCAATTACCCGGTAGCCTTTTTTCAGGAACAATGCGGTGGAGATCCCTGTACCTGCACCAATATCGGCAATGAGCTTATCCTGTGTTAAGCCGTAAGCGTCATGTAAAAACTTAACAAGTTCGTCGGGGTAGCCGGGACGGTATTTTACATAATCTTCAACCCGGTTGCTGAACCTGGTGGTGCTGTTGGTGACCATAAACGCAATAGTTTTAATTAATAGTAACGCAGCAAAAATCATTGTGTTGTATGAACACTTCGTGAATGCGGGGTTAACAGCTTGTTAATTTGAGAGGTCTTCACGTCTTAAGGGTTCAGGTAATCAATCACATTATCAATCTAATCATCCGGAAATATAAATCAAAAAACCACTTGCATATTAAATTTAATCACTCTATATTTGCAGTCCTTAAAATAAGTAGAAAAGAATAACAAGCTATACGAGATGGCAAATCATAAATCATCATTAAAAAGAATCAGGGCAAACGCTGCGAAGCGTCTGCGCAACAGGTACCAGGCTAAAACAACCAGGAACGCTATTAAGAAATTAAGAAACACTACTACCAAAGCTGATGCTTCTGCACTGTTGGGTAAAGTGATTTCAATGCTTGACCGTTTAGCTAAAAAGAACGTTATTCACAAAAACAAAGCTTCGAACAATAAATCAAAGCTTACTAAATTTGTTAACGGCTTAAGCTAATCTCAGCTTTTAAAATATACCAAAGGGGATAGTGTACCAACGCTGTCCCTTTTTTGTTTGGCGCTTTTTCATACTTTAATGCCGTGGAAAACTACGAAAGCAAGATCAGTATTAAATCATGGGCTGAGGAAGACCGCCCGCGTGAAAAACTTAGCGGACAAGGGCGCCGCGCCCTTACCGACGCCGAGCTGATCGCCATCCTTATCGGCTCGGGCAGCCGCACCGAAAGTGCGGTTGAACTGAGTAAACGCATCCTGCGCCATTATGATAACGACCTGAACAAGCTTGGTAAGGCTTCCATAGCCGAATTATCCAAGTTTAAAGGGATAGGAGAAGCCAAAGCTATATCTATTATTGCCGCGCTGGAAATCGGTCGCCGCCGTAATGAATTTGAATCGGGTGCCATTGAGGTGATCACGTCAAGCAGGGATGGTTACAATATTATGCGCCGTCATTTGATGGACCTGAACCACGAGGAATTCTGGATCATACTATTAGGCCGTTCCAACAAAGTATTAGGGAAGGAGCTGATCAGTAAAGGAGGTTTGTCGGCTACGGTATGCGACCCGAAGATCATTTTTTACTCAGCCCTGCAATACCAGGCCAGCGGCCTCATACTGGTGCATAACCACCCATCGGGTAATCTGAAACCCAGTAACGAAGACATCCAGCTCACCAAAAAAATAAGCGCCGCCGGCCGGATGCTGGACATGGGTGTGTTTGATCATTTAATCATTACCGATGCCGGCTACTTAAGTTTGGCCGATGAAGGGTTGATGTAGTTTTTAATTTGGGATTTCGAATGTTCGATTTCGGATTTTAGGAATTATATGAATTTGCTATTTCGGACTTGTTAAAGCTGAGTGAAGTGCCTGATCGGATTTGATTAAAACAATCCCAATTCAAAATTCTGAAATTGAAATTCAAATAAATCCGAAATCGAACATTCGAAATCCGAAATCAACCAATCCCAACATCCGAAATCTTTATATCTTTGCCGATTATCATTTCGGAATAATGAAAATATCTTATAACTGGCTTAAAGAATTTATTGATACTGATAAAACGCCCCAGGAGATTTCCATCATCCTTACCGGTACCGGTTTGGAAGTTGAAAGTCTGGAAAAGGTGCAGGCTGTTCCCGGCGGACTGGAAGGCCTGGTGATTGGCTATGTAAAGGAATGTACTGACCATGCCAATTCTGATCATCTTCACGTTACCAAAGTTAATGTTGGTGGAGCGGAAGACCTGCAGATTGTTTGCGGCGCTGCTAACGTAGCTGCCGGGCAAAAAGTGGTAGTTGCTGTAGTAGGTACTACTGTTTACCCAACCGGCGGCGAGCCTTTTGCTATCAAAAAATCAAAGATCAGGGGCGAAGAATCTCATGGAATGATCTGTGCTGAGGACGAGATAGGTTTAGGAACCAGCCATGCTGGTATTATGGTATTGCCGGAGGATGCGCCTGTGGGTACTCCTGCTAAAGAATACTTTAAACTGAACGACGATTACATGTACGAGATAGGCTTAACCCCTAACCGTGCCGATGCGGCCTCGCATTTGGGTACAGCAAGGGATATTGCCGCTTTCCTGAAAATGGGCATCAATAAGCCGGATGTAAGCGCATTTAAAGTTAATAACACCAGTCGTACTATTAAGGTTATTGTAGAGAATGAGCAGGCATCGCCGCGTTACTCGGGCTTAACCATCAGCGGTGTTGAAGTTAAGGAATCGCCGCAATGGTTAAAGGAGCGTTTGGCTGTTATTGGCGTGCGGGCTATCAATAACATTGTGGACGTTACCAATTATGTACTGCATGAGCTTGGTCAGCCCTTACATGCTTTTGATGCCGATGAAATAGCCGGTGGTAAAGTGTTGGTGAAAAACTATGCTGAAGGCACTATATTTAAAACTTTGGATGATGTTGACAGGAAACTATCTGCCGATGACCTGATGATTGGCAATGCCGAAGAGCCAATGTGCATAGCAGGTGTATTTGGCGGTGCTAAATCAGGTGTTAAAGAATCAACTAAAAATATTTTTCTGGAGAGTGCTTATTTCAATTCCGTATCTGTTCGTAAAACTTCAAAAAGGCATGGTTTGAAAACTGATGCTTCATTCAGGTTTGAGCGTGGTACCGATCCGGACATGACCGTTTTTGCTTTGAAACGTGCGGCATTATTGATTCAGCAGGTTGCGGGTGGCGAGGTGTCGTCAGAGATTTCTGATCATTACCCAGCCCCGGTTGCGCCGTTTGCTGTGGAAATCACTTATAATACCATTGATAAGCTGATTGGTAAAAAGATTGGCCATGATGAGATCAAAGGTATTATCACGGCGCTTGATATTAAGATAGTGAATGAAACTGCGGATTCATTATCATTACAAGTGCCTCCATATCGTGTGGATGTTACCCGCGATGTGGATGTGGTTGAAGAGATCCTGAGGATCTATGGTTATAACAACATCGAAATCCCTACACAGATTAGGGCATCCCTAAATAACTCCATCTCGTCCGGAGAAAGATACTGTTCAAAATCAGTTATCTGATTTGCTGAGCGCAAATGGGTTTAACGAGATCCTGGCCAACTCGCTTACCAAATCCGCCTATTCGGATAACCTGGATACTGCTGTTAAGATTCTGAACCCACTGAGCAGCGATCTGGATGTAATGCGCCAAACGTTGCTGTACTCTGGTTTGGAAGCCATAACCTATAATCAGAACCGCCGTAGCCCGGATTTGAAATTTTACGAGTTTGGTAAGGTATACAAGCTGGAAAATGATAAGTACATCGAAACACAACGTTTCAGTATTTTCATCACCGGGGCTAATACTGCCGAACAATGGAACCAGAAATCAAAACCTGTATCATTCTATAATATCAAGGCTGTGGTTGATGGTATTTTGCAGCGCCTGAACATCAGTAACTTTACAGTTGAGGATGCAACCTGCAAAAAAATGTCGTTTGGCATTCAATACATGTTGAATGGTAAGCAATTGGTGAAATTTGGGTCGGTAGCTTCAGCTTCTTTAAAAAAGGCAGATGTTGACAAAGAGGTATTTTATGCTGATTTTAATTTCGACCTTGTGCTGGCAGCTATCCGTAAAAATAAGATTGTTTACCAGGAGGTTTCAAAATTCCCGGCTGTTAGGCGCGATCTTTCTATGCTGATAGATCAAAGCGTATCATTCGGTCAGTTAAAGCAAATTGCACTGCGCACCGAGCGTAAATTGCTGAAGGAAGTTGATGTGTTTGATGTTTACCAGGGCGATAAGCTGCCTGCCGGTAAAAAGTCATATGCTTTAAGCTTTATCATCCAGGATCTGGAAAAAACGTTAACAGATAAGGCAATTGATTCTATTATGCAGAAATTAATTTATAATTTAGGAAAAGAAGCCGGAGCGGAGATCAGGAAGTAATTTCGGATTTCGGAATTTCGATTTCGGATTTAGAAATTAAAATTCAGTAATTCAATAAATCAATAATTCAGTAATTGAAGATGCCTTCATTAGCAGAGCAGTTAAATAAAATTGTAGATAAAACCGAGCGCCTGATTGAACTGTGCGCTGCTTTGCAGGAAGAAAATGACCTTTTAAAACTGGAAAGTGAGGCACTTACGGTAGCTCTTAACGCCAGTAAGGCCAAGACAAAAGAACTGGAAGAAAAATTAAAAGTTGTTAAAGTTGCCAAGTCTTTTTCTGAAACAAATGAAAAAAGTGTTGACATTAAGCAAAAAATTAACGACTTTGTGCAGGAAATAGATAAGTGTATTGTATTATTGAAAAAATAGTACAAAAAGTGAAAAGCTCAAATGGGAGAAATCTCAATAAAAATAAATATTGCTGACCGTGTTTACCCCTTAAAGGTTAACATGGAGGAAGAAGAAATAATACGCAGGGCGGCTAAGCTGATCAACGACCGGATAAAAGAGTATCAGGAAAATTATGCGGTTAGGGATAAGCAGGATTTACTTTCAATGTGTGTGCTGCATTACGCAACATCATCATTGAAGGCGGAAAAGAAAGTTACCGTTGAGGATACAGAGGTGACTGAAAAAGTTTATCATTTAGATCATTTGTTGACCGAATTTTTTTCGAAGTAATAAACGTTCTTTACATAAATATACAAGAGCACATTAAGATTTAACCGCAGTTAAATTTTAGGTTTCACTATTAAAAACTTAACGCTTCAATATTAAGCGGATCAAGAGGCATGCGTTAGTTGCGATTAACGTTAACCAACCCATGGTCCCCAATATCCGAAATGAGGTTTTAAATACATGATACTTAAAAATTAGTTGCGGTTTTTTTATTTACATACATATATAACACCACCAAACCTAAAATGGACATATTACTATACGTCATCATCGGCCTGCTGGCAGGCGCCATCATTGGCGTGCTCATAGGTCGCTTCCTATTATTAAAGCTTTTTAAAGACCAGGAAACATCGGCTCAGAATAAAGTGAAAAAGATCTTAAAAGACGCTGAAAATAATGCCGAGATCCTTAAGAAAAACAAACTGCTTGAAGCCAAAGAGAAGTTTTTACAAATGAAAGCTGAACATGAACAGGAAGTAAACAATAAAAACAATGCTGTTAACCAGCGCGAAAATAGTGTTAAACAAAAAGAGCAATCATTAAATCAGCGCCTGGAAAATGTTAACCGCAAGGAGAGCGAACTTGATAACACCCGTAAAAATCTTGAAAAACAAACCGAGATAGTTGTTAAAAAGCAAGACGAGGTAGAGCATCTTAAAAATCAGCACATTCAACAGTTGGAAACTATTGCCGGCCTATCGGCCGATGATGCCAAAAACCAATTGGTTGATACCCTGCGCGAGGAAGCCCGTACCAAAGCGATGATCCAGATCAAGGATATTGTTGACGAGGCTAAGCTTACTGCTACTAAAGAGGCTAAGAAAATAGTTATTCAAACTATTCAGCGTACTGCTACCGAAAGCGCTATCGAAAACACAGTGTCTATTTTCAATATTGAAAACGACGAGATCAAAGGACGGATCATTGGCCGTGAAGGGCGTAATATCCGTGCACTTGAAGCCGCAACAGGTATCGAAATCATTGTTGACGATACCCCCGAGGCTATCATCCTTTCGGGTTTTGACCCGGTAAGGCGCGAGATAGCCCGTTTGGCAATGCACCGTTTGGTTACCGACGGACGTATCCACCCGGCACGTATTGAAGAGGTAGTTGCCAAAACCAAAAAGCAGATAGAAGAAGAAATTGTTGAGATAGGTGAGCGTACTGTAATTGATTTGGGTATTCATGGTTTACACCCCGAACTGATCCGGATGGTTGGCCGTATGCGTTACCGGTCATCATATGGGCAAAACCTGTTGCAGCACTCACGTGAGGTTGCCAATTTCTGTGCCACCATGGCTGCCGAACTTGGCTTGAATGTTAAAATGGCAAAACGTGCCGGCTTACTTCATGATATTGGTAAAGTACCTGATGATAATCCTGAACTGCCTCACGCTATTTTGGGTATGCAACTGGCCGAAAAATACAAGGAACATCCTGAAGTTTGCAACGCTATCGGTGCCCACCATGATGAAATTGAGATGACCTCAATGTTATCGCCGATAATCCAGGCTTGTGATGCTATATCAGGTGCACGTCCGGGTGCACGCCGCGAGGTTGTTGAAAGCTACATTAAACGTTTGAAAGAACTTGAAGAACTGGCATTGTCATATCCTGGTGTTGAGAAAACATTTGCGATACAGGCGGGCCGGGAGTTACGTGTGGTTGTTGAAAGTGAAAAGATCAGCGACGCGCAATCAGAAGTTTTGGCTGCTGATATTTCAAACCGGATCCAGACAGAAATGACTTATCCTGGTCAAATTAAAGTTACCGTTATCAGGGAAACCCGTTCGGTAGCATTTGCCAAGTAATCATTATAAAATTAAACGAAACCCTTTCGGCACAAAACCGAAGGGGTTTTTTATTTTTACAGCGTGGCAGCAAAAGCAAATACCAAACAGAAGGCAGCAGTTAAAACTACTGCAAATATTGATGAACGCCCCGTGGATCGTTATTTCAGGGAATATGAAGATGCTCACCAGGATAGGGTTAACAAAATTATACACTATATCTGTATCCCAACTTTGGCATTTAGTCTCTTTGGATTGATCTGGGCTATTCCTTTTCCTCATTTGGGCTTTTTAGGAGCCTACAATGGCTATTTTAATTGGGCTTCATTTGTTATAGCTATTGCTATTTATTACTATTTAAAGCTGTCGCCAATTATATCTTACTTTATCCTGTTTATTTTATTAGGATTTAGTTACGGTATAATGGAGCTTGTAACCTGGCAGCAAACGGGAGGGCCCGTTATGTGGCTATTATGTGTTTCTGCGTTTATTCCCTCTGCAAGCGCGTTACTTATCGGCAATAGCCGTGAGCCGCAGTTTGCAGCAAACGGACTCAACATTAAATCATTAGCCGTAGCGCCCGTATACTTGCTGAATCAATTGCTCAATAAGTTGAGAATCAAAAATTGATTTTAATTATTTGCGTATTAAGTATTTGTTAAAATGCTCGTTACCGTTGCCCTTTAAATACTATATAATAGGGGCATTTTTTAGCTGTGACGAACATAATTGTGTAATTTATCTCCTATAGGCGATATATAAAAGCTTAATACTTTGGGGTATTTATTTTGTATTTTATTGATAATCAGTATTTTTTTATTGGTTTTCAGGGGCCTGTATCAGGTAAAGAAGAAATCATTAAGTAGTTGTTAATATAATAATCTGATGTTAATGTAGAATTAACATTGGTAGGGCAATTTTGTGCAATAAAAATTCACAAATGAAAAAGCTCTACTTTATTATTTTAACACTAATAATTATTGGGGTTGGGGGCGTTGCAAACGCTCAGATCACCACCTCGGTACTTACCGGTAAAGTTACAGATCAAAAAGGTACCACTCTTCCGGGTGTAACCATTACTGTACTTAATACCAGCACAGGTACCAGGTATGGTGCACAAACCAACGGCGAGGGCCGTTTCTCGGTTAATAACATTAACCCGGGTGGTCCTTACACCGTAACTGCTACTTTTATCGGTTACAAAAAAGACGAAAAAAGCGACCTTACTCTCCAGTTGGGTAATGCTACTTTAAACTTTATACTGCAGGATGAAACGACAACCTTGCAGGAAGTTAAAGTAAAAGCATCTGCTGGTCCAGCTAAAACAGGTGCAAGTACCCGTATAGGTCAAAACCAGATCCGTACTGCTCCGTCAATTAACCGCAGCTTACAGGATTTAACAAGAAACACCCCTCAAAGTAACAATAACTCGTTTCAGGGTACCAACTACCGTTATAACAACGTAACGCTTGACGGTGCTATCAATAACGACGCGATTGGTTTTAGCCCTTCATTAGGTGGTCAGAACAATGCTTCAGGCCAGGTAGGCAGCAGTACCCGTACGAGCCCTATCTCTCTTGATGCTATCCAGGATATCCAGGTTTATGTTGCCCCTTACGATATCAAAATCGGTAACGTATTAGGTGGTAGTATAAACGCTGTAACCCGTAGCGGTACAAACGATTTTAGTGGCGCTGTTTATGGTTACGGTCGTGGCTCATTCATGGTTGGCGCTAACAATGCCAAAGCTGCTTTAGGTGGCGATGGTTCAAAACTGAACGATTTTCATGATTATCAGGGCGGTATCCGTTTAGGCTTCCCTATTATTAAAAATAAATTATTCTTCTTTACCAACGAAGAAATTGCCCGCAGGCAGGATCCTGTTATCCGTGGTCTTGATCACAACGGCGCGTCTAATATACTAAGTCAGGCCGATGGTGATAAATTAGTTACTGCTTTTAAAACATTTACAGGCGGTTTGGATCCGGGTACATATAACAATACCACGATTTTCTCAAACTCAAACAAATTCTTTAACCGTTTGGATTGGAATATCGATGATCATAACCAGTTAACTATCCGTAACAATACCATCAGCTCAAAGGCTACTAACTTAGAGCGCGATCAGCAAAACTTCCGTTTCAGTGGTATTGATTACACTTCACATAATAACTCAACTTCAACCGTTGCCGAGTTAAAATCAAGATTTAACGGTAACCTGAGCAATAGCCTGGTTCTTGGCTATTCAGCTGTTCACGATTACCGTGATCCTAACTCAAACCCTGCTTTACCGCAAATCGAAATCACCGGCCGTACTCCTGGTACAACTATATTCATGGGTACCGACCGCGAGGCTGCTATATTTGATATGCACCAGAAAACAGCTGAGTTTACTGATAACTTAACCTGGACAAAAGGAAAGCACACGTTTACATTTGGTACGCACAATGAGTTTTACAACATCACTTATAACTTTGTGAATTCGTGGAATGGTCGTATTGCTTATAACAGTATTGAAGATTTTATTAATAATGCTCCAGCACGTGTACGTGCCAACTTTAACTATACTGATAACACACGCGATTATATCTTAGCGCACCCTTCAGCTCAGTTTAAAGTTAACCTGTTGAGCTTATATGGTCAGGATGATATTCAGTTAACTGATAATTTCAAATTGACAGTAGCTTTACGTGCTGATTATGCTGGTGTACCAAACAAACAGCCATTGAGTGATAAAACAACCAACGCTCCGGTTGATCCAAACTACGGCACTACCTACACCTATACCAAACCTAAAGATATCAAACAAAATTACCTGGGTAATATAGAGTGGAACCCACGCGTATCATTTAACTATGATGCAAACGGTGATCAAAGTGTTATTTTGCGCGGTGGTAGCGGCTTCTTTACTGGTCGTGTTCCGTTTGCATGGTTTGGTTATGCGTTTTATAACAACGGTGCTACTTACGGTGCTTATGATAAAAAATCATCTGCAGGTCCGTTTACAGCCGGTACTAACCCCGTGCAAGCGCCATCTAATGGTGGTTTAAACTTTGTTAATCAACAAGGTAACTTTAATACTGGTTCTACCGGTTCTACCCAGGTGGATATGATTGATAACAACTTCAAAATGCCACAGGTATGGAGAAGCAGTTTAGCTGTTGATTATACAACGGACAACCAGTGGAAATTTACTGCCGAAGGTATTTATACCAAAGTTATTCATGACTTGAAATTTCAGCAGGTAAATACTAAGGATAGCGTAACTTATTATCCTTATGATACCCAGCACCAGCAGCCTATATTTATTAACAAGGGAATCAACTCAAAATATACCAATGCTTATTTGTTATCAAACACAAGCGAAGGTTACCGTTACAGCGCCACTGTACAGGTAGCAAAATTCACCCAGTTTGATCAGCAGAGTGCATTAAACTTCTCAGTTGCCTATACCTATGGTCATTCAAAAGATGTTACCAATGGTATCCGTAACTCAATGGAGTCTAACTGGCAATTGAACCAGGCTTTGAACCCTAATAATCCGGGTTTAGCCAATTCAAACTTTGATATCCGTCACCGTATCGTATCAAACGTGAACTTTAAACATGATTGGGATGCCGGGCACAACTATACAGCTAACTTTACTTTCTTCTTTAGCGCGCAAAGTGGTAACCCATATACCTGGGATACCTATCCAAACGCTATCGACGGAACAGGTCAGCAATTAAGCTTGGCTTATATTCCAACCAGAGATGAGGCAGCTAAGATGATTGTTGATCAGGTGAAAAATGGTGTGGTAGTACAAACTGCTGCACAACAGTTAGCTGCGTTTAATGCGTATGTTGATGCTGACAAATATTTAAGTTCACGTCGTGGTCAGTTTACTGAACGTAATGCTGCTTTTACACCTTGGAATAATCAATTAGACTTCCGCTTTACTCAAGACTTTAAATTTGGTAATGGTAAACACAAGCAGATGATCACATTTACTTATGACATCATCAATCTTACCAATTTATTGAATAAGAGCTGGGGACAATATTACTTCTCAGCAAACACATTCAACTCTTCAGCAAGTGTTGGTTTAACACCAGTAAGCAAACTGCCTGGAGCATCCGGCGGCCCTGCTTTTGTTAAAAACGGTAATGTTGCATCATACCCAACTTACAACTTCACTAACCCTGGTATACCATATTCTGTTGATTTGTTCGCTTCACGCTGGCAAATGCAGTTTGGTGTACGCTACAGCTGGTAATTGTAAAACAACATATAGTTAATAAAAACGCCCCCGATAAATATTGGGGGCGTTTTGCTTTGGGTAATGATTTAATATCGCTATAAAAAAGAGCCGGCCAGCCGGTGTCTCTTTGTTTCTATGGATTGAAGATTTACTACAAGTTTTTACCAAGCTTATCCAGTATATCCTGCGGTACTTTTTCAAGATCGAGTACCAGGAAACCGTCCAGGCAGTCGGCAAATTTAGGGTCGATGTTGAAGCTGATGATCTTAGCGTTTAGGGCAATGTACTGACGGAGCAATACCGGTACTTTCATGTTCCGGGTTTCCACCTCTGATATCAGGTTGTCGAGACCTTTAAAGCTGTCTTCACCGGCCATGAGCAGGTCGGTATCAATTTTAGCAAAATCAACCTTAAACTTTTTGCGCGGTTTAACATACTGCGCCATTTCATGATCAAAGTGATTGCGGTTAATATAATCGACAATAAGCGATTTGGAAAACTTAGAAAAGGAGTTACTGATGCTTACCGGGCCTATCAGGTAGCGGTAGCGTGGATTATCGATCAGGAATTTCAGGATCCCTTTCCAGAGCAGGAAAAGGGGGAGTGGTTTGGTCTGGTATTCTTTGCGGATCCATGAACGGCCAAGTTCAAGGCTGCGGCGTAGTACAGGTATAAACTGGGTTTTAAGCTTAAACAGCTCGTTTACGTAGAAACCTTTTTTGCCGACACTGTAAAATATCTCGTCGCCCAGGCCAATTCGATAAGCTCCAACTATGCGTTTAGCCTCAAAATCCCAAATAAAAAGGTGATGATAATAAATATCGTACTCATCAAGGTCGATAGCTTTGTTTGTACCTTCACCAACTTCGCGGAAAGTGATCTCGCGCAGCCTGCCTATTTCCCGTATCACATTAGGGATGGTTGCCGTCGGAACGATGAATACCTCGTAGTTCTTCTCAGTCCAAACCTTATAGGTTTCGCGAAGCGGCTCAATTTCTTTTTCAAGAATGGCACTATCTATTTCAGGAGAAACCTCTTCGGCCTCGCGTTTGATCTTAAACAGGTTTCGAGGGCTGAAGATTTTTTTCCTCTTCCAGGCCGGTACCTAAAGCATAGGTACGTGCGCGCAAAAAGTTAAGGAGCTTAGTGGTATTGGTATACTCCGGAATCTCCGTTACGTTAATGGGCTTACCTATCCGTAGTTTAATGGTATGCCCGTGTTTATTAAACAACTCTGACGGTAGCTTGGCTGTGCGTAGGGCAGGGTGCAATAAGCTGAGCAGATTAAACAACAGGCCGTTGTTACCATGAAAATAAATAGGAACCACCGGCACTTTGGCTTTAGCAATGATCTTACCTACAACCGGGTGCCACATACGGTCGGTCACCTGTTTTTGCTCAACTTTAAAGGTTGATACCTCGCCAGCGGGGAAAATACCTATTGGGGTGCCCTGTTTCAATAGCTCAAGGGTGTTTTTTAGGCCGCTTATGCTTGATGAATGTTCAACATTTTCAAAAGGGTTTACCGCTATAAAATAGTCGGCAAGGTTGGGGATTTTTTTAAGCAGGAAGTTGGCCATCAGTTTTGAATCGGGGCGGGCCATGCACAGGATTTTTAATAACACCATACCCTCAATACCACCGTATGGGTGATTGGCTATAGCGATAAATGCCCCGTCTTTAGGGATGTTGCGCAACTCACGTTCATCAAACTCAACATCAATACCACAACCTTCTAATATGGCATCAACAAAGTCGGGGCCTTGCTTGGGCTGTGCCTGGGCAAACAGGTCGTTAACCTGGTTTATTTTCATTAGTTCCATCAATAAAGCGGCCAGGCCCGGCATTTTCAACTTATCCAGTTTGGTGGCTTTGGCAAACTCTTCGGTGGTTATAACTTTCATTGTTTTTAATAGCAGTATGTTTTAACAAATAAATATCCTAAATTTTTATTTAATTTAACGCCTGGAACATATCATAAATGAGGCCGCAAATTAAAAACTACCTGTCTGTCACAAAAAAAGAGTGGAACGGAATGGTAGTGTTGATTATTTTAATTGCAATAGTTTTGCTGGCCCCCCATATGTTTCAGGCAAACCACAAAGATAATATAATAAATTTTAAGGCTTTTGATAAAGCGATAACCGAAACCGATAAAACAGGCAGCATTATAGCTGATGATAATACTTCTACGGCTAATGAAACGACTTTGCCCGTCAATCTCTTTAAATTTAATCCCAACAATTTGCCGGTTGCAGACTGGCTAAAACTTGGCCTTACCGACCATCAGGCGCACGTAATTAAACATTACGAAGAAAAAGGTGGTCGGTTTTTTACCAAAGGCGATGTGCAAAAAATGTACAGCGTTAGCCCGGCAACGTACAAACGCCTTGAGCCATATATTAATCTGCCGGATGGTCCTGCTTATTACACAAATAAAGCCAAACCAGGCGAAGTGATAGAGATCAACACGGCGGATTCGGCGAGGCTTACCATGATCAGGGGAATAGGCCCCGCATTTGCCCGGCGTATTGTCCGTTACCGGGAGCGGATAGGCGGGTTTTACAATAAAGAACAGTTGAAAGAGGTTTATGGCATTGATAAGGAAAAGTACGGCCAGATTGAAACCGGTATTGCGGTTGATGGCAAACATATCATTAAGGTGAACATCAATACGGCTACCTTTAATGAACTTAAGCGCTTCCCCTATCTCAGCTACAAACAAATGGATGCCATTGTAGCTTACCGCGATGAGCATGGTAACTACAATGATTTGACCGAGCTGAAAAATATTGCCATACTTAATGACGGAATTTTGCGTAAAATTGGACCTTATTTAGTTTTCAAATGATAGCCCAGCAAATTAAAGCAGCCATAAGGGATATTCCCGATTTTCCGAAACCTGGAATTGTTTTTAAAGATATCACGCCCATATTGAAAGACCCCGGATTATGCGAAAGCATCATCGATGCTTTTGTTGAGCAATTGCAGGGAACCCGTATTGACGCGGTGGCCGGTATCGAAAGCAGGGGCTTCCTGTTTGGGCTCACACTGGCAACCAAATTAGGGGTGCCGTTTGTACCCGTGCGTAAAGCGGGTAAGCTGCCTTTCACTATAAAACAAAAAGCTTATAAGCTGGAGTACGGTACCGCTACTATTGAATTACACACAGATGCCTTTGAACCCGGCCAGCATATATTATTACATGACGACTTGCTGGCTACCGGTGGTACGGTGACTGCAGCCAGCGAACTTATTAAGGAAATGGGCGGTATAGTTGCCGGTTTTTCCTTTGTAGTCGGGCTTGGTTTTTTGAATGGTAAAGAAAGGATTATGCCTATTTGTGATAAGCTGATAATACTGGCGGATTATTAAGCCCGTAACAAAATGGGCTATCCATTTTGTTGATTTTTTTGTCGGAGGGTATGGACAACGCTTGTCCTGCTTACAGTTTGGTTGGTAATTGCGGGCCTGTGCGGGGCCGCGTTAGGGATGGAAGTGTAAAGCCCGCAGCGTGCGAATGACTTTGCAATGGGGAACGCGAGGACTTGTAACGTACAGTCCGGGCCGCAGGCAACGCCCATATTATAAAGCTGATCGAAATGGAAATAATCTTTAACTTACAAATTGTAATTATCAATAAGCCAAACTAAAAAGCCTGCTCTTGTAAGTAGGGATTACTTTGCCGTTCCTCAACTTCTTTATTTGTTTTCAAACTAACAGTAAGGATTATTTCTGCAACGTTTGATATTTATTCCCATTCGCAGGATCGAGCTTTAAAAACAGGTTCATGGCGGTTAACCGTTCCTGGTTATCGGCTTTGCTGTAAATGGAAACCAGTTCATCACTTTTTGCTGTGTAAAATATAAGCGGAAGCATCGCGCCCACACGTTGCCGGTCTATTTGCTGTAGTAAAGGTAGCAGGGCATCAATAGCTTTGCGGCCTTTGCTCACATTATCGGCCATCAGATCGAGGCCGTTGCGGTGATAATCATACAAAAAGCTGCGCAGCGGATTATATAGTTTATTATTCAGGTTTTCGGATAACCAGTAACGGTTTACATTACCATCAAACGCTTTCCAGCCACCATATGATGATGTTTGCGCATTGGTTACGATGGTCTGTGCAGCTAAAAAATATGGCGTGCCGCCAAATTTTGAAAACGTGTCATAATCAAGACCGATAATAATGTTGGCATAAAAAGCCATGATCGAACTTAAATTTCCCTGAAAATTTTGATCGGTATAATCAATAGTCTGGCCCTCGGTATAACTAAAGCTAATATCTTTATCATTAAGATTTAATAGGGTGGAGGTGTATGATGTGCCATAAACCGGCCGGGATGATTGTACCTGCAGTTCGCCGGTAAAATTACTGCTGCCATCCCAGTTGGTAATGTTCAGCACAAAATTGCAATCTATTCTCTCCTGCGGCAAAATTGGATCAGCACTCCATTTGCGGCCGTTCAGGAAATCCTTCATGGCAGTTTCCAACGTTTGAAAAACGCGCTTATTCGCAACCTGTATCTTGGGCGATAACACTTGTATACGTGCATTCAGGTCCTGGGCTACAGTTCGGCAGCAAAGAAACATCAGCAAAGTATAAAGCAGCAGTCTTTTCATCCGTTTATCAGTTGGGCAACTTTATTGCAAATATCGCGGGCTACTGCTTCCTTGCTTTTCAGCTCGAAGGTAGTTTTCTTAAGCTCACGATCAATAATGGTTATCTTATTGGTATCGCCTGCAAAACCGGCACCCGCGTCATTAAGCGAATTTAGTACAATAAAGTCAAGGTTTTTCTTTTGCAGCTTGGTTATCGCGTTCATTTCCTCGTCGTTGGTCTCTAAAGCAAAACCAACCAAAATTTGTCCTTCCCGTTTGGCCTCGCCGAGCGTTTTTAATATATCAGTGGTTTTCTTCAGTTCGATACTGAGATCGTCGTCTTTTTTCTTGATCTTTTGAGTTGCTACATCAGCCGGGGTATAATCGGCAACGGCAGCGCTCATAATGCAAGCCTTCGCATCGCCATAAGCGGTTAAGCACGCCTCTAACATTTGTGCCGCCGAAATAACATTAACCCGTTTTATATTTTGCTGCTTGCTGATCTGTGCAGTAGGCCCGGTCACTAAAGTAACATCGGCCCCCATCAAAGCCAGTTCATCCGCGATAGCAAAACCCATTTTGCCCGACGAATGGTTGCCGATAAACCGTACAGGGTCTATAGCTTCATAAGTTGGCCCGGCGGTTACCAGTATTTTATGACCGGCTAAACGGAGTTTTTTTGATTCAGCTTCCAGGAAAGCAACAATTTCTTCAGGTTCGGCCATCCGGCCTTCACCATGCAAACCGCTGGCAAGTTCGCCGTTACCGGGCGGAATCATGATGTTATCAAATGATTGCAGCCTGCTTACGTTTTGGCGGGTAGCCGGGTGCAGCCACATATCCAGGTCCATAGCCGGAGCAAAATAAACAGGGCACTTGGCCGAAAGATATACCGCGCTAAGCAGGTTATCGCAAAGGCCGTTAGCCATTTTAGCAAGGGTGTTGGCCGTGGCGGGGGCAATAACCATCATATCGGCCCAAAGCCCAAGTTCAACATGGTTGTTCCATTCGCCGGTATCGACCTTAAAATAATCAACCAGCGCCGGGTTTTTTGAAAGCGTTGATAGTGTAAGCGGTGTAATAAAGTTAGTGGCATCGGCAGTCATCACTACTTTAACGTTAGCGCCGGCTTTAACCAGCAGCCTAACCAACAGTGCCGATTTGTAGGCTGCAATACTGCCGCAAACTCCTAAAATAATGTTTTTGTCTTTAAGCATAAGCTCAGATCCGCCAATAGGCGAAAGGATAAATATAGGCTAAAATAGAAAAAACTCCCGATAGGGGAGTTTTTCACGATATAAATAAATTTCCGAAGCTGCTTTTTTAGGAGCCGGGAGACTAAACTTCTTTAGTTGGGTTACGGTAGTATACTTTACCATCTAAAAATTCCTGAACGGCAACTAATGACGGTTTAGGTAATTTTTCGTAGTATTTTGAAATTTCAATTTGCTCACGGTTTTCAAATACTTCTTCCAGGTTATCATTTGATGATGCAAATTCAGAAAGTTTCTGGTGAAGCTCTTCTTTAATGTTGTTCGAGATCTGGTTTGCCCTTTTTGACATAATCACAAGCGACTCATAGATGTTCTCTGTTTTGGTATCCAGCTCGCGTAAATCGCGGGTTACAGTGCTGCTGGCTGCTGCTGGTTTATTACTGTTGTTAGCTGTCATATCTTAATTTAAACTCTTTAATATATCTTAATTAATATGGTATTTTTTGCGGCTGATTTTTTTCAGATGGCGATGTTGTTGTTACGGTATCTTTCTTTAAAAGTTTCTTTGCGGTTTTTTCATTGCTCATTGCTTCGGCAATTAAACGCTGCGCCTGTTTTATGCCCTGCTGGCTGTCTTTTACATATGCCTGAGTTTCATGCAGGTATTTGCTGTTCGGATATTTTTCGGCAAATTGATCGGCATAAGCTATAGCCTGGTTAAAACGATCTTCCTGTTTGGTTTCAAAGCTATGGTAAGCATACTGATATTGCGCTTTAACAATAAGGTATTCCATTTCCTCGCCGTATTTGGTATCAGGATAGTCGCGCAGTGCATTGTTGAACGCAATCACTGCCGATTGATAATCGCTGATGGTTAAATAAAGTTTGGCGTTGGCGTAAGCTTTGGTTTCTAATTTATCGCGCAGATTTTGTATCAGCTTGCTGGCCTCGGCCACACGGTCGCTTTTTGGATAAAGGTTAATAAACAACTGCAAAGCGTCGATAGCTTTTAACGTATTATCCTGGTCAAGCGAATATATCGGCGAATCAAGGTAGTAGCAATAAGCAGAGAAAAAGCGGCATTCCTCAGCTCTTGGGCTTGAAGGATAAGTATCGGCGAATGTTTTAAAATGATATCTTGCCGATGTATAGTCTTTTTGTTTGTAATACGTAAATGCGTAGTAATAAAAAAGATCTTCTGCACCTTCACGGCCACGGTATCGCTCCACCAGTACCTCAAATAAACCTAAAGCTTTGTTGTAATCCTTTTTATTATAATACTTAATAGCTTCCTGGTATTTTTTAGCGTAATCGTTACTGGCTTTTAACTTTTCGTATTTGCTTTTACAACTGCCAAACGTAATAATTACGATAGCTAAAACACTGGCTAATAACGTTAGTTGCTTTTTAAACATTCTGCAAAGATAGTTAATAATATAAATCAATCAATTTTTATTTAGCTGCTAATATATAACGACGCTTTGGCTCAATGCCTATATATAAAGCGTATTTAACATCTTTTAACTATTGCGGGTTTTGATGTGGTATGCTTGCTAAACTAATAGGATTAAAATGGTTGTTTCTTATATGATGAAGGTCGGTTTTTTGAAAGTTCATTAAAGTGGAAAGCCATACGGTGTGGGCGATGTTAATGATGTATTCAGTGAGATTGATTGCGAGTGCTTCGTGTTTCAATAATGTTAAATGGCGACAGCGGGCCATATACAGAACAAAAGGTTTTACTTATAAATCTCTCTAAGTAATTTGATAATGACATTGGATGATGATATGGCCAGATTTAGTAAATAACAGAAAATAAAAGTATATAAATTAAAGAATCGGCCGGCTGCACCAGAGGTGCAAAAGGGTTGCAGCGGAAAAAATATTTTGGTGCGCCGGCGGCATACAACTGCAGTTTGGTTAAGCATCATGCTGGTGGTAGTGAATGTTGCTTGATTTCAGCTTTACTATTAAATAAGATTTGGGCGTTGCCTTTGGCCGGGCTCATACACCTGCGGGCATTACGCTCATTGGCCGGTATCCGCTTCAATCCATAACGTGGATACTACATTAGTAACGCGCTTTCGTTAATATTTACTTCCCCTCTAACCCAAACTAATAATGTATATATAGTAATGGAGCTCCAATGTCAGTGTATCCATAGTTTGAGCGTGTATTATTAGTATAAAAGCGTTGCACTATGTAATAATAGAAAGATAGGGTATACGTATTAGAGTTGTTTTTGGCTCGGAGTGGCTTATTATATATAGTATAAACAAATGGTAAACGATAGTTTGGAAGCGGCTGGGAGTAGAAATAAAGAGCGTAGTAAAGTTTTTAAACGAGAGTATAAACTTTTTCTCGTTGATGTATAGTTAGTTAAGGGAACATTAAGAAAAATAGTAAAGAATAATTTGGAGAAGGCGTAAAAGTGGCTACCTTTGCAGCCCGCAAACGAGGAAGTGAGTTAGCCGGGTTAGTACATTAAAAGGATAGAAAAGTAAAGGAAAAAAAGATTAAAATCTTTTTGTGGGAATGAAAAAAAATCCACACCTTTGCAGCCCGCAAAAGAGGAAAAGGAGAGAGCGAAGCGGGTCTGAAACTTTGAAAAATAAAAAATAAAAAAGTTTTGGAAATAAGAAAAGGTTTTCTACCTTTGCAGACCCAAACGGAAGGGAGCTTGAAAGAGCGAAAGAAGTTGAGGCTGAGCGAGTTCAGTCAATAAGAGAAGGAAGAAAGTTAACAATAGTTAATGAGTAAAACAAAAGAGCCGAAAGCGATTTTCGGGGAAACAAACTGACAAGTTAAGCGATGAAAATTGCGACGACATAATAGCTGATTCGGATGATGAAGCGAGCAAGTTCTTTTAAGAAATGGAAATCATGTAGCGTAACGGGAGATTAACCAAGGCTAAGGCTGAGGAAGATTGAAGAGTTACAAAAAGAAGAGAGGCTGTATAAAGATATAATAATACAGATTCTATTAATTAATAATAGGGTCAGTGGTTAAACAAAACATTTTACAATGGAGAGTTTGATCCTGGCTCAGGATGAACGCTAGCGGCAGGCCTAATACATGCAAGTCGGACGGGATAGGAGAGCTTGCTTTCCTTGAGAGTGGCGCACGGGTGCGTAACACGTATGTAACCTACCTTGATCAGGGGGATAGCCTCTCGAAAGAGAGATTAAGACCGCATAACATTATGATATGGCATCGTATTATAATCAAATATTTATAGGATCAAGATGGGCATGCGCAACATTAGCTAGTTGGTGTGGTAACGGCATACCAAGGCGACGATGTTTAGGGGATCTGAGAGGATGACCCCCCACACTGGTACTGAGACACGGACCAGACTCCTACGGGAGGCAGCAGTAAGGAATATTGGTCAATGGACGGAAGTCTGAACCAGCCATGCCGCGTGCAGGAAGACGGCCCTACGGGTTGTAAACTGCTTTTGCAGGGGAATAAACCTCGATACGTGTATCGAGTTGAATGTACCTTGAGAATAAGGATCGGCTAACTCCGTGCCAGCAGCCGCGGTAATACGGAGGATCCAAGCGTTATCCGGATTTATTGGGTTTAAAGGGTGCGTAGGCGGCTTTTTAAGTCAGGGGTGAAAGACGGTAGCTCAACTATCGCAGTGCCCTTGATACTGAAGAGCTTGAATGTACTTGAGGTAGGCGGAATGTGACAAGTAGCGGTGAAATGCATAGATATGTCACAGAACACCAATTGCGAAGGCAGCTTACTAAAGTATGATTGACGCTGAGGCACGAAAGCGTGGGGATCAAACAGGATTAGATACCCTGGTAGTCCACGCCCTAAACGATGAACACTCGATGTTGGCGATATACGGTCAGCGTCTAAGCGAAAGCGTTAAGTGTTCCACCTGGGGAGTACGCCCGCAAGGGTGAAACTCAAAGGAATTGACGGGGGCCCGCACAAGCGGAGGAGCATGTGGTTTAATTCGATGATACGCGAGGAACCTTACCCGGGCTTGAAAGTTAGTGAATGTGACAGAGACGTCACAGTTCTTCGGAACACGAAACTAGGTGCTGCATGGCTGTCGTCAGCTCGTGCCGTGAGGTGTTGGGTTAAGTCCCGCAACGAGCGCAACCCCTATGTTTAGTTGCCAGCATTTAAGGTGGGGACTCTAAACAGACTGCCTATGCAAATAGAGAGGAAGGAGGGGACGACGTCAAGTCATCATGGCCCTTACGTCCGGGGCTACACACGTGCTACAATGGATGGTACAGAGGGCAGCTACCTGGCAACAGGATGCCAATCTCTTAAAGCCATTCACAGTTCGGATCGGGGTCTGCAACTCGACCCCGTGAAGTTGGATTCGCTAGTAATCGCGTATCAGCAATGACGCGGTGAATACGTTCCCGGGCCTTGTACACACCGCCCGTCAAGCCATGGAAGCTGGAAGTGCCTGAAGTGCGTAACCGCAAGGAGCGTCCTAGGGTAAAGTCGGTAACTGGGGCTAAGTCGTAACAAGGTAGCCGTACCGGAAGGTGTGGCTGGAATACCTCCTTTCTGGAGCAGGATCTCTGAGTAATTCGGAACTGTTACCTACATGATATTTCTTAAAACACAAACAAAAAGACAAAAGGAAACCCAGAAGATGAAGCCATCTGTGGAATGTGCAAACGCAAGTAAGTACAGGACAAGTGGCAGTAAGCAGTGGCAGCAGCAGTAGGCAGAAAAGTCCTGCAAACTGCAACTGATAACTGCAACTAAAAACAAATAGTCCTGTAGCTCAGCTTGGTTAGAGCACTACACTGATAATGTAGGGGTCAGCAGTTCAAATCTGCTCGGGACTACAAAAAAGGAAGAAAGGGAAAAGGATAAAGGCAAAAGGTAAGAAAACCTTTCAGCTTTAACCTTTCAGTTTTCACCTCATCTAACGGGGGATTAGCTCAGCTGGCTAGAGCACCTGCCTTGCACGCAGGGGGTCAACGGTTCGAATCCGTTATTCTCCACCAAGTATTCTACAGTAACTATAATATAGGTTACGCTACAGATGAAAACTAACGTTCTTTGACATATTGGAAGAAGTAATTGAAAACAAGAGAAAACAACAGATAGAGACGTTGTTAGGTTCAATACTACAAAGAGACAAAGCAGCAATGCAATGACTCAATGAAATAATGACTTAATGACTGATCTAAAATAAAGACATACCTTGCGGCGCAAAAGGCGCAAGAGTAGAAGAAAGTAAGAAAGGGTACACGGGGGATGCCTTGGCTCTCAGAGGCGAAGAAGGACGTGATAAGCTGCGATAAGCTGCGGGGATTAGCAAATATGAATTAATCCGCAGATTTCCGAATGGGGAAACCTAGTTATTTGAAGAATAACTGCATAAATGCGCTAACCTGCCGAACTGAAACATCTAAGTAAGCAGAGGAAGAGAAAACAATAGTGATTTCCAGAGTAGTGGCGAGCGAAATGGAAGAAGCCCAAACCTGTTATGTTACGGCATAGCAGGGGTTGTAGGACCACAACATGAATATTAAATAGAACCGGAACGGGGTGGGAAACCCGGCCATAGAGCATGAGAGCTGCGTACGGGTAATAGATAATAGGATAGTGGTATCCTGAGTACCGCGAGGTCGGAGACGCCTTGTGGGAATTTGCCGGCACCATCCGGTAAGGCTAAATACTCCTGAGAGACCGATAGTGAACCAGTACCGTGAGGGAAAGGTGAAAAGAACCCCGAACAGGGGAGTGAAATAGAACCTGAAACCGTGTACTTACAAGCGGTCGGAGCCTGGCAACGGGTGACGGCGTGCCTTTTGCATAATGAGCCTACGAGTTACTCTTCCCTGGCAAGGTTAAGTGTTTAAGACACGGATCCGAAGCGAAAGCGAGTCTGAAAAGGGCGTATAGTCAGGGGAGGTAGACGCGAAACCTTGTGATCTACCCATGGGCAGGTTGAAGGTGCCGTAACAGGTACTGGAGGACCGAACCGATAAACGTTGAAAAGTTTCCGGATGACTTGTGGGTAGGGGTGAAAGGCTAATCAAACTGGGAAATAGCTCGTACTCCCCGAAATGTTTTTAGGAACAGCCTGGCGGTTGAGTTATAAAGAGGTAGAGCTACTAATTGGGTGCGGGGGAGTCAAATCCTACCAAATCCAGATAAACTCCGAATGCTTTATAATATACGCTGGAGTGAGGCTATGGGTGCTAAGGTCCATGGCCGAGAGGGAAAGAACCCAGACCATCAGCTAAGGTCCCTAAATTATTGCTAAGTTGAACTAACGAGGTCCGATTGCACAGACAGCTAGGATGTTGGCTTGGAAGCAGCCATTCATTTAAAGAGTGCGTAACAGCTCACTAGTCGAGCGATCGGGCATGGATAATAAACGGGCATCAAGCAGTATACCGAAGCTATGGATTCATATTAATATGACTGGTAGGGGAGCATTCTATTATCCGGCGAAGCAGGAAGGTAACTGACTGTGGAGGGAATAGAAAAGCAAATGTAGGCATAAGTAACGATAAGGCGGGAGAGAAACCCGCCCACCGAAAGACTAAGGTTTCCTGATCAACGCTAATCGGATCAGGGTTAGTCGGGGCCTAAGGTGAAGCCGACAGGCGTAGCCGATGGACAACTGGTTAATATTCCAGTACTTTTTATTACTGCGATGCGGTGACGGAGTAGTGACACTGACGCGAACTGACGGAATAGTTCGTTAAAGGCTGTAGGTATAGAGTTTGTAGTTAAGTACGCAGACTTTGCTGAAAGCTGATAGTACACCAAATCTTCGGACAAGGTGATAGTTCAGGTAATCAGACTTCCAAGAAAACCCGCTAAGCTTCAGGTAATAAAAACCCGTACCGTAAACCGACACAGGTAGTCGAGGAGAGAATCCTAAGGTGCTCGAGTGAATCATGGCTAAGGAACTCGGCAAAATGGCCCTGTAACTTCGGGAGAAGGGGCGCTGGTAGCAATGTCAGCCGCAGTGAAAAGGCCCAGGCGACTGTTTAACAAAAACACATGGCTTTGCAAAATCGCAAGATGACGTATAAGGCCTGACACCTGCCCGGTGCTGGAAGGTTAAGAGGGGATGTTAGTCGCAAGGCGAAGCATTGAATCGAAGCCCCAGTAAACGGCGGCCGTAACTATAACGGTCCTAAGGTAGCGAAATTCCTTGTCGGGTAAGTTCCGACCTGCACGAATGGTGTAACGATCTGGGCGCTGTCTCAGCCATGAGCTCGGTGAAATTGTGGTATCGGTGAAGACGCCGGTTACCCGCAACGGGACGGAAAGACCCCATGCACCTTCACTATAGCTTAACATTGATATCGGATACAGGATGTGTAGGATAGGTGGGAGACTGTGATCCAGCTTCGCTAGGAGTTGGTTAGTCAACGTTGAAATACCACCCTTTCTGTATTTGGTGTCTAACTCTACAAAGTGGAGAACATTGTTTGGCGGGTAGTTTGACTGGGGTGGTCGCCTCCAAAAAGGTAACGGAGGCTTTCAAAGGTAAGCTCAGTACGCTTGGTAACCGTACGTGGAGTGCAATAGCAAAAGCTTGCTTGACAGTGAGACAGACAAGTCGAGCTGGGTCGAAAGACGGATATAGTGATCCGGTGGTTCTGCATGGAAGGGCCATCGCTCAAAGGATAAAAGGTACGCTGGGGATAACAGGCTGATCTCCCCCAAGAGCTCATATCGACGGGGAGGTTTGGCACCTCGATGTCGGCTCGTCACATCCTGGGGCTGGAGAAGGTCCCAAGGGTTGAGCTGTTCGCTCATTAAAGTGGCACGCGAGCTGGGTTCAGAACGTCGCGAGACAGTTCGGTCCCTATCTGTTGTGGGCGTAGGAAGTTTGAGTGGGGCTGACCTTAGTACGAGAGGACCGGGTTGGACTAACCTCTGGTGAATCTGTTATGCCGCCAGGTGTACTGCAGAGTAGCTACGTTGGGAATAGATAAGCGCTGAAAGCATCTAAGTGCGAAACTAGCCACAAGATGAGACTTCCATTGAGGGTCGTAGGAGACTACTACGTTGATAGGTTACAGGTATAAAGGTGGTGACATCATAGCCGAGTAATACTAATTGCCCGAAGCTTTCTTCAGATAGAAAAACGTTCACTGGTTCATTTGTTCAGTAGTTCATTGGTAGCAATATCGTAGAATGAGGAATAAGTGAGCCGGTGACAACAAAAACAACAATGCTGTTGTTTTCTCTTACATTCAATCACTTCTTTCAATAATATGTCATTGTTCAGGCGAAAGGCCAAAGGATAGAGGCAAAAGGTAAGAAAACCTTTGACCTTTTACCTTTCAGCTTTCACCTCAACAAAAGAAATTCAGGTGCCTATATCGGCGGTGTCTACCTCTTCCCATTCCGAACAGAGAAGTCAAGCCCGCCAGAGCCGATGGTACTGCGGTAAAACGTGGGAGAGTAGGTCGGTGCCACCCTTTATCACTTTCAATGGTGCAATATCGCAAAAGCCTTAGCTAATAACTAAGGCTTTTTGCGTTATTGGCCGTTTCATAGGCCTGTCATACTCTCCATAGCGCGCTTCAGCGGCAACAAAAAATTACAAGTTAACACGCATACTTTTTATTGCGGTAACAATAACTTACGATGATTTTTTTATGTTTGCGCTTCCAAAAATAGCCCCATGGAATTTGAAAAATTAGCAGCCCAAATTAAAGCAGAAATAGCAAAACTGGATACCACGCCCGAGCTTGATAAAATCAACAGGGCTTTTGACGAGAAGATCCGCAAGGTGGAGGAAGCCCGCCGCGAGAAGCTGGCTACCGTGCCTGATAATGCCGTAGAACGCAAAAAACTCATCGCCGCCCTCGAAGCCCTTGGCGAAAAGTATGTTGAACCTGCTAAGAAGAAGAGCAGGGAATAAGGGATTGATTTTGTAGAAGAATTTAAAAGGTCTGCCAGGGTTTGGCGGGCCTTTTTGTTTGTTGGGGTGTCTGGTTGTGTGGGGGGCAATGATGGTTTCGGAGCATTGGCGCTTACCTGTATTGTACTGTTCAATTTTTGAAAGTGTAAACACCTGGTGTTTTATTGTAAAATTGAACGCCTGATAATCAGTGTTTTATAGATTAGTAAATCTGTTCAAAATCGCGATTTGAACAACTTGTATTTGATAATCAGTTGGTTATGTAAATTGGTTTTTGAACGTTGAACACCCGGTTTTTAAAAATTGAACACTGACAAAATGCTGCCACCATTGGGGGGCTTTTTAGTGGGTAAATTTGAGTGCCTTTCATGATTGCCGGCAGGTTGGCGGCAAATAACGATGGATGTTTCGGGCTTTTGAGCGGCCGGACAGGGGCGCGACAAATTATGGACCATACTGCAGAAAAACCCCTGGTTATTCAAATGATTCAAAATGAGGTGCGGGAAGCGGCGGCTAAGCTTGGGCGCAAGGGGGAGGTGGTGATCTCCGACCCGGATGCCGTGGTTGAGTTGTTTGATATTTACCCGGCCAATGAGTGGATGGCTATGGAAACTGAACACGAAACGCCCCAAATGCTGTTTGGCAACTTCTGGCTGGAGGGCGAGCTGTGCATCCTGTTTGCCGATACCAATATGGGCAAAAGCCTGCTGGCCGTGCAACTGGCCGACAGCATTACCCGGGGCGAACCCATTGCTCCCTTTACGCTTGGGGCCGAGGCCTCGCCGGTGTTGTATATTGATTTTGAACTTACCGGCAAGCAGTTTGAACAACGCTATACCGACGGCCAAAACCGTTATCAGTTTGCCACCGAATTTTACCGCGGCGAATACAACCAGTTTAACCGCGCAAGCTCGCATTATCAAAAGCTGGACAGGTATGTGATTGAAGCTTTAACTCGGGGCATTAAGCGTACCGACGCCCGAGTGCTCATCATTGATAATATTACCTGCCTGCGCAACGGAACCGAGAGCGCCGGGGCTGCCCTGTTGCTGATGAAGGAACTGAAAAAGCTTAAAACCCGCCATGGCGTGAGTATCCTGGTATTGGCCCATACGCCTAAGCGTAACCCGCGGCTGCCGCTGAGCCGCAATGATTTGCAGGGCAGTAAGATGCTCATCAATTTTTGCGACAGTGCTTTTGCCATGGGCGAAAGCCACTCTGTACTCGGCCAGCGCTATTTAAAGCAGATTAAGCAGCGCAGCACCGCCGAAACTTATGGTGCCGACAATATATGCCTTGCCCAACTGGAACGGCATCACGGCTTTTTAAAGTTTGTTTTTACGGGCAATGACTGCGAGAAAAACCACCTGCGCGACGCCTCCAGGCAAGAACGCGAACGGATGCACCGCGAGGCTAATAAATTAAGCGATGAAGGTTTAAGCCAGCGGCAGGTGGCGGAGCGGCTTGGCCTGAGCGTGGGGAGTGTGAACAGGATGTTGAATAGCCAGTTGTAAATCGGCGCTGTAAATAACTTTCGGCTGGCGCACGCGTGTCGCGTGTGTCTTATTGGAGTTGCCTGCTCTTTATGGCTGAATGATTATCCGAATAAAAGATTATAAGTTTTGTGATGATTAGATATAGCATGCGAAGCACACGCAACACGTGGCCGTTGCACAACGAATACTTAGACAACAAATAAGTATTCGTTATCTAATCACTTTCCTGAAAAACCTGATTAGGTGTAGTAAAAACGGGAGCTTTTAAATGCTTCTAAAAGGCTCATTATTACCTGCAAGAACGACTTTCCTTCATATTTAATTAACTTTTTAAGATTGTAAGCGATTCCTGCCATCAACATGCATTTATTGGCTAATTCTATTCCAATTGTATTTACTTTTCTCATTCCCAGGTACTCAACCAGCGTTCCAATGACAGGCTCCACTGTGCTTTTTCTTATGACCATCATTTGTTTGCCATAGGCCTCGTTTAATCGTTTGTGCATGTCGTCAAACAGCGGCTTAGAAAGCGAATTTGTAATTGTTTTATAGGTTGATTTTTTGAGGCACTGTTTGCGAACAGAACATACCGCACAATCGGATCGTTTACTCATATATTCTTTAGAAACGCCGTGATGATCCTTATAACCAATAAATTTTAAGCTATTACCCTGACTACATTGGTATGTATCATTTTCAGCATTATATGTAAAACCCTGCCGTTCTGACTTGTAAGTGCCTGTGTTGGGGATATATCCGGTAATTCCTCTTGAAACAAGGCTTTGCAATACAGTTGAACTGCTATAATTAGCATCCGCAATTACTTCCTTTACCTCCAAACCATGATCTCCGAGATTGGCACAAACTTTATCAAGCACTGTATCAAGACATTGGTTGTCCTTTTTGTCTGCATGGCAGGCTCCAATGCTTGTAATCACATAGCTGGATGTATCTACGCTAAGCTGACTGAGATAATTTAACTTAGTTACCTTGCCCGGTTTTACAGACATTCTCGCATCCGGATCAGTAGCACTTGCCCGGTTAGCATTACTGCGCTTTTGTGTTTTTTGCCTTTCTGATTTATCGGATAAGTGATCATCTCCTTCAGTTGCCTGACCTTCTTTTAACTGGTCTGTGAACACCTGTCCATCCTCTAAAATATCCTCAACACTACTCATTGATGCATTCGCTTTTACAAACACACTATCAACTGCCTGTCTTTTGCCGGTTAACATTCCTTTGTCTATGCACTGCTTTAATACTTGTTTAAATAATTGGTTAAATATGTCTTCATCATAAAGCTGACGGGTACGACTTAAAGTAGAATGCCAAGGCAATTCTTCGTCGATATCGTAACCAATAAAATAAAGAATATCAAGGCGCATGGATGATATGTTAATGATGCGCCTATCACTTGGCTGATTCTCCAAATAGCCTACGAGTAATAACTTAAAGAAAACAACCGGGTCAATACTTTTTTGTCCGTCTTTTCCGTAATACTTAGCAGTAGAAGCATATAAAAACTGAAGATCTAGTGTTTCTTTCAGCTTTCGGTATATGTTGTCTGCCGGAACACGGTCGGATAATTGGAAATTGGTAAAGAGTTTCTCTTGATAGTGCTTCTTTCCTTGCATGTCATTAAGATACTAAAAACCAGTATCTTAACATAAATTATTATAAAATAACTGGCGCGTTGTGCAACGGCCACAACACGCGTGCGCCAGCGAAGGATGTAGGCTTAGTAGGCGAGGCGACGATGCAGACTTAGCAATTGAGGCACACGCGACACGCGTGCGCCAGCGCAGGGCTACATACTCATGTAGGTTGGATAACAGAGGTATTTATAATTTGATTTTATTTGTATAATATTACATGTTAATACCAATAACCTCAACCGTATGACAATCTTTACATTAGAAGAGCTAAAAGATACAATTACATTGTTTAGTGCAACTGAAGCTGATTTTTGGAGCGAGAATAGCATTGTCGCTTTAGAGCATAATAATCATCAATCAGGTTGTATTTTAAAGGTATACGGTGATCAGGTTGACGAGATTGGATTGAAATGGACAAAAACAGTAGTGAAAAATGGTTACAAGGAAGAAAAGAAATTTATTGAAAAAAGTGCAGAGGCCATATCCTTTTTTTAACCAGACATTTTACTGAATTCAATGTCATCGAAGAAGCATGTATAGGGACTGGGGTTGATTACTGGTTGGGATACGATGACAAGCACCAAAAATATAATCCGAAAAATTTTTTAACTGCTCGTCTGGAAATTTCTGGAATTAACATTGAAACACTCTCGAATAGCCTTGAAAAACGTGTAAAAGTAAAGATGATGCAAACAGTGCCATCGGATGATACTGCTTTACCTGCATATATTTCTATTGTTGAACATTCTACTCCAAAAGCACATTTTAGCAAAAAATGAAAGACATCAAAAACATTCATGGCCGTGCAATGGAGTTGATGCGTATTGCAAATCAAAACCTCATTGATCGAAATAAAGAAGCCTATTATGAAAATACAAAGGCCGCCTTGGAATTGGAGGAAGAAGCAGCTTTTGAATTATTCGCAGATTTTGATAGCGAACCCACGAGATCGGTCTTATTTAGAAGTGCTGCAAACTTAGCTTATAATTTAGGAGAACATGGAAGAGCCGAGAAGCTCATTTATCAGGCGCTATCTGGATCTCCTTACGCAGAAATAAAAGCTGAATTAATTGGCTTAAAGGAAAAAATAGAGGATTCGCTTGTCAGGGAATTATCAGCGAATGATATTGTAGAATATAGTTATATAAATGTTATAAAGGAGAATGCAGTTAATCTAAAAATCGAACCTAAGACGGATAAATACTCAAAAGCTGTGGTCGTAGATTACATTGTAGACTTTTTGAAAAACATACAGACATCTTACAAAAATTTTGCTGAGATATTATTCAGAAAGAACTTTGGGGAAGACGAATACCCGAATTATGAAAATGCATTGACTTCGTTTCGAAAAGATTCTAATCTTCTAATGGTCAATTTGAATTATCAAAGTTTTGGTATTGGTTTGGTTGCTGACACTGAAATTATGAACTATAAATATGACATGAGCGAAAAGTTTGTCAGCTTTAAAAAACTCTTTTCGATGGATTTAAAAACGACGTTTTATTTGCAGATCTTAATTCTGAAAAATTTCATCAACAGATTGCTGAAAGATTCGATGATGAAGAACGAACTAAAATCTATTCTACTATTATTAATTCATTAGAAAGTAAATCTGATTATAAAATTTCTATATCCGATCAAGACTTTAAATTCAAGGTCAGAGAATTACCAACGATTAATAAAAAAGCACAGTCAATCTTAAAACCTAAAGTTGTAAGAGTTAATGAAACCGAAAGTGAATTAGTTATAAAAAAACAATGGAGTTAACAGATGTTGACGGTAATAAACGAGCAAAACTACAGACTGAATATTTGAGTTATGCGGAGTTTTCAATTGATATTTCTGACATCGACGAAAAACAACAAGATACTCGAATCTATTTCTCAGATCCTTACAATATTAAAATCGTTTTTGAAGGAAATAGGTTTTCAATAAATGATAGCTTTTTTCAAATTTACGTCGATAGTCAAGATTTCAAGGAAATCAAGAAAGCTTATGAACTTGCTTTAGTGCGAAAGTATTTAACTTTGTCAACTAATAATGATCTTTCGATTGATGATCAGGTTGTTTTAGAGAATATGAAAAAAACATTTTTAGTTTCTTAGTATAAATTCATAACCGGCGTGACTATGCAGGGCGGGTTTAAGTTTAAGGGGAGAGTACTCGCTACCTGTACGAAAACCTTTATCTTATTTAAATCTCCAAATTCCATTTTTAATGATAATATTTCTTAGCTGGCGCGAGTATGCAGCGGGAGGTTGTGGGGTGAGTACTCGTGACTTTTTTGAATTTGTATTGTAAACTTATATAGGATGAAGTATAAAGTCACGAGTACGCCGTGCTTTTGCCGACGCTGCATACTCGCGCCGGGTGGGGCCAGAGGGGAGGATAAAACTTAATTAATCATCGGATTCATCTATCTCGTTGTCATCAACAATAAACTCAACGTTAGCCGATAAGTTTAAAAATCTTAACGTTGGATGGTCATATGAATAATAAGCGATACTTTTATCCTGGAAAATATTTACAACTCTAAGAACTTCAGTTTTTGCGTAATATTTAAGACTACCACTATAATGAGGTTCGGTAATATTCCCAAAAGTTTCAGTCCCGGTTAACTCCACTTCTAAGTAAACGATTTCAACAAAGTCTTCTGTTTTTAAATCCCTTTTAGCATGATTAATTAAAATTATATCATTTTTTTTGAAATATTCTATAATCTTAGCTCTCGCAATTTCTATATAATCCAGGTTCGATGTTATGCGATTCCTAAATTCAGTATTGATAATGCTCCGAACTTCGACTTCGTCATTTTCATTATCAAACGGTCTATTGTAAGCCGCTTCGACCGTTCCTTGAAGGTATTCCATGATTAGTTATATATTGATTAATAATTTTCTGCTTTTATTTTACTGATAATAAGTGTTTTGTGGAAGTGCTGTTGAGTTAAAACAATTTGTTCATATCTACATTATATCCCGATTCCTTTAATTCCTTAGCAACATCGACTTCCCACCTCGCATTATTCATATCAATATAAACAACGCCGGAAATATCGTTAGGAGTTTCTATGTCACCTTTTACCAGTGCGCATACATTTTTACGACCAATCTTCCCGATCAAAAAACCGTGTTCAAATACCACGTTTTGCCGCGCTCGTGATTTCAAATTGGCTTCCTCCCCTTGTACGGCACCCATATCACATGCAGTGTAAAGCACAATGCCAAACCCGACATTTGAATAACTTTCGATTTTTTCAATTATAGTTTTTCCAGCACTGCTTTGTTCATGCAAAATAATTGGCGTAAAACCGAGTTTTTCTATAAGCCGTGCTGCTTGTAGCTTTGCGATTTCATCGCGACCGTGTACTATGAAAACATGTGTTTTTGAGAGAGCATTTATTTGTTGGGATGAAGTTGTATTAATTTCTGATTTTATGAGTTCGGATTTATCTTTTAGATCTTTAAGATCTCGTCAGTTTATAATTAATTAAATTCTTTAATGTCAAAATAGGGTTACCCGGAACATCTCCCATTTGTCCAATAAAAGTATAGCCAGCGTCAGCGTATGATTTTCTATACTCGTTTTGCGGATTATCAAAACTTTGTTTTAAATATTCATTATTATAACCGTTCCAAGAGGTGTAGTCGGTCTGAAGTAAAGCCAGTTCGTCTTGACTTATAATATTGCGGAGAACTAAATCTGTACCTAATTTAATCCTTTGATCTATTTTACTTTCAAATTCGTGATTAGAAATGTTTAAGCGGGTGGATAAAGATTGCGGATTGGAGGATTTTTGTCCCATCTAAGTTTATGGTTCTAAGTTTAAATTGGGGAATAAATATAAATATTCTTCATTATATATAAATAGTTATTTTTTAATAATATATGCTCCCTGCTACCGCAAGCAAATCCAATACTTAGCAAACTGGCCACAAGGCTAAGCAATAAATAAAAATTCAAGGTCCTGTCCGAAACCCGTCCGGCAACTACCCCTTCCTCAAAACGGACGGACAAACCATTTTTTATCCTCCCCTTCGGGCCCCCGCGCCGCAGCCGCGTTAGGGATTGCAGCGGAAAACCCACAGCCTTGCGCAGGCCTTCGCGCAGAGGCTAAGGCGAGGATTTGCAGCGTAAAGCCCGGCCGCAGGCAACGCCATTGTTTCATTTCGGAATTGGGATTTTCAATTTCGGATTTAAGGCATGGAGAAACGGCTGTTATGCTGAGTGTTTAAATCCGGGGCGTCTGAAGGTGAAATGACAAATCCACCACGTCATTGCTATAAGGAGTGAAGCAATCCCCGACAGGCTGGTAACGGGGTTTATTAGTATTTGACTTGCATCGTCGCGCTCCTGGCCGCGCGGGGCCAGTTACGTTTTTCGCTATTGTTCATTTTTTAAGGTGCTCAAGAAGGCTCCGCCGTTTGCCGCCACAAAAGTAACCAAAAAGGCTTGCAGCAGAAGGCTTCTTTGCGCACAACCTGGCCCCATAGCCCTCGGCGCGGCCTTTACCCTGCAAAACGAACAGAACCACGGGCTGCAATTATTTTGCCCCGATTCGCACGCAATGCCTCCGCTTCTGCAAAAACTTGCTATGCCCCTGCAGCCGCACCGCCCAGCATCGTTCTGCTCGTTTTCACCCGAAGCTGATCTGCTGCGAAAAACTACATTTTTTATCTTGTCATGGGTAGTAAAATGACATCTACGTCATTGCTGTAAGGAATAAAGCAATCCCCGACAGGTTGGAAACGGGCTTCATTAGTATTTGACTTACATCGTCGCGCTCTTGGCCGCGCGGGGCCAGTTACTTTTGTCGCCACAAAAGTAACCAAAAAGGCTTGCAGCAGAAAGGCTTCTTTGCGCACAGCCTGGCCCCATAGCCCTCGGCGCGGCCTTCACCCTGCAAAACGAACAGAACCACGGGCTGCAATTATTTTGCCCCGATTCGCACGCAATGCCTCCGCTTCTGCAAAAACTTGCTATGCCCCTTCAGCCGCACCGCCCAGCATCGTTCTGCTCGTTTTCACCCGAAGCTGATCTGCTGCGAAAAACCACATTTTTTTCTTGGTCATGGGTAGCTCGTCGAAGTATGGCGGGCAGGCCTCTGCGCGCGACCCTTCGACAGGCTCAGGCTGACAGGCCGCTATCACTGCAACTGCTGCTACTGCAACTAAAAAACTAACTGCAAACTGCCCACCAAAAACTGCCAACTGATTATTGCAACGTCACCACCTTGTACAAAATCCACCCATCGGTTTCGTAGGCGCGTTTATAGTTTACACCGCTGTTGAGGCGGCGGATTTCGGGGATGTACCGGTCGCTGAGCTGGGTGTAGCCGGTGAAGGGGTTTTTGGGGGTGGCTATCAGGATATAGTCGTCGTATTTGTAAGGGGTTTCAATGGCCGACAGGAACGAGTTGAGCTGGTAGGGCAGGGTTAGTTTTTTGATATTGTTGGTAAAAGCCACAATGGGGTATGATACGGCATCGTCCATGAGGATGTGCGTACCATCGGGCAGGCTATTGATGTAGGCTGCTATTTCTTTGCTTTCGTTTTGATCGGTATTAGGTTCCAGCCGGCTAAGGGTTGTGATGAAGCGGCGCTCGTCGGTAATGAGCGAGTTGGTTAAAAAGGTGTAGCCGGTATACAGCTGCAGTACAATTACAAAGGCCAGGCCCAGTTTAACGGCCAGTTTATTTTTGATAGTATGTACCTTAAATATGATACACAGCAGCGCCACAAACAAAAATATAAGATAGTACTGGTAGGTGAGGAACAGCTTATCGTACTTAATGTGCAAAAACTCTACAAAGGCAAACAGGGTGAGCACGGTGAGCACATGATAAGTGCTTTCGCGCAGCAGGTACAGGCCAAACAGTATCAGCGGACAAAAATAAATCACCCTTAATGATACCAGGATGCTGAGCTCGGGCAGCTGGTAGTTTACGGCAGTGGCGGCGGTATCGTAATTCAACTTATCGACCAGTACATTCCAGGTGGCCAGGGGGCTCTCCATAAAGTAGTTATAGTCGCTGGCGTGGGTTTGGTTAAGCAGCTTGTAGCAAACCAGCGATACCACAGGCAGGATAAACAAGATGACATAAATGGCAAAGGTTTTATTAATAAGCTTACGCCTTAACGACGGACTGTTAAAGCTCATGAACAGCCTGAAAATGGATTCCTTTTCGCCCAGGTTAAGGCTGGCCAGCGTGATGGACAGCACCAGCGGGATAAAGAACAGCGTAAGCCAGATGAATCGGTAATCGCAAAAAATGAGCAATACCAAACACATGCTGGCTATGGATACGTGGAACGTGGTGTTTGAGCGGTAAAACTTAAGCAGGTTAAGGAAAAACAGGTACACGAAGATCACTACCAGGTAAATGGCTTTGCCCGAGCAGGCCATGTAAATGATACCGGGATGCAGCAAAAATAGCAGGGCTACCATGATGAGGTAAAAATCGTCCTTCACCCTGATAACAAACGAGCGCGAAATAAGATAAAAGAAGCCCGCCGTACCCAACGCCGATGCGATGACCGGGGCGAGGTAACTGTTTATTGACGAAAATATAAGCGAGGAGTAAAAGGGCAGCAGCGGGGCGGTTAGGCCCATTACTTTAAGGCGGTTGCCAAGCCCCTCAAACACGATCTTTGTTTTTTCGACATAAAAAAGGCTTTCCTGGTTATAATAGCCTAAGTGGTTAAGGTATACGCCAATAACCAGGTACCAGGCTGCCAGCACCAGGGTAAATATAAACAGGTATGTACTTTTGGCAATTTTCATTTAATAACGTTTGTGGGGTTATTAACCTTACTTAAACCGTGGTTGGTTTTTTCCCAGTAAAACGGATTGGTGATGAGCTGGTACAGGCCCATATAGGCTGCTACCGAGTGCATGAGCCAGTAAACCGGGTTGGCTATGGCAAACAAAATGAGCTCGAAATAACGGCGTTTAAACACGGCCATCATGTTGATATAGATCATGAGGATATTGCCCACCATGAGGTTAAATATCGACATGAACAGCACCCAGTCCGGAAACAAATTGCGGATGGTTGAAAAATCAAATATGAGGTAACAGATAAAGATGATAAGCAGCACCGGGTAAATTAAAAAGGTGGCTGATGTGGCGCCGATGAAAAAGTTAAAACCCAGGAAACCGCGAAAGCCTATTTTACGGATGAGGGCCGGCGGGTTGCGCATGTGCACCAGGTAGGTTTGCATGTAGCCCTTGATCCAGCGCGAGCGCTGGCGGATCCAGTTCCAGAAGTTGTTATTAGCTTCTTCATACGTGGTGGAGTTTACAATGGCCACCTTATAGCCTTTGGCATAGGCGCGCACGCCAAGGTCGGCATCTTCGGTTACGTTAAAGGGGTCCCAGGCGCCAAGCTCAATCAGCGCGTCCATTTTAAAGTGATTGCTGGTGCCGCCGAGCGGGATGGGGATATCCAGCGTATCCAAACCGGGCAGCATATAATCAAACCAGTACGAATATTCGAGGGTGAACATCCGGGTAAGGAAGTTTTCGTTGCGGTTAAAGTAGTTTAAGGCGCTTTGAATGCAGATATAGTTTTCGGGCAGCTTGTTAAACAGGGCTACCACTTTTTTAAGCTGATCGGTATCGGGGATATCCTCGGCATCATAAATGGTGAGGTACTGGCCCCTCGAAAAGTGCAGGCCATAGTTGCAGGCCTTGGGCTTGGTTTTAGGCATGTGGAAAGGCACCACAATAACTTCAAAAACAGAGGGGAAATCGAGGTTTTTTACGGCGTTTAATGTTTTATCATCATCTTCTTCAATAAGCAGTTTGATATCCAGCTGCTCGCGCGGATAGTCGAGGCTTTGCAGGTTCCAGATGAGTTTTTTGATCAGCTTATCTTCCTTGTAAACGGGCAGCAGGATGGTATATACGGGCAGCTCCTCGTTTACGATAGTGCGCAGGTCATTTTTGGTGACGGCCTGGTGCAGCTCAAACCGGGAGCCTACCAGCGCCAAAAACAGTTTGAAGATGATAGCTATCAGGAAAAACGAACTGATGATTAAGTTAATGGTGATGGATACGTTTTTAAAGTTGAGGAACAGGCCGATGGCGGTAATGCCCCACAAGGCAAAAATGAAAACCAACTGTGCTGTGGTGAACGTTGTTGAGGCCGAGCTTTTAGGGTCGCGTTTAAGGAGCTCAAAAACAGATGCCTTCACATATTTTTGCCCGGTAAGCTTGTGGCTTAGCCAGGTGATCTCCAAATCGGATGCTACGATGATTTCGGGTTCCATGTCATAGGTAAACCTTACAAAATCAAGGAAAAGTTCATTGCCGGGGTCGGCCATAACGGTAACCACCTTATTGTTTTCGATGCGGAGGGGGAGGCCCAGCTGGTCGTTGGCAAATTTAAGGTCAACCTGGTCGAGGATCTTTTGGTCGAAGGCTTCCTGGCGGATTTCGGCAAAGTGGTAGCCTGCGTTGCCCAGGGCGCGTTCATAGTTTTTGCGGGAAACATAGCCGAAGTTAAGGGCTATTTTGAGGTATGACATACCCGATCTTTCCGAAAAAGCATGGATCTTTTCCTGGTCGGCCGGCGAAATAAATCCGTGGGCAACCAAAATTTCAGGAACAGAAATACTCAATGTATCCATATTAGGTGTTTTATAACCTCACTCCCGCCCTCTCCAAAGGAGAGGGAGCTCTTTTTTAAGCCTTCTCCTTTGGAGAGGGCAGGCGGTTTGTTACTGTATTTATGATGACGCCTTAGCGTCATTTTCTTAACACCCTCTCCTTTGGAGAGGGCAGGGTGAGGCATTAATCGTTAAACAGATCCTGCGATTTTTGAACTTTTGACCGCACATACAGGAACGAAAGCAGGATCAGGATCAGGATGCCCAGCAAAATGTACAGGTTATAGCTGTCCCAGAAACGGGTAAGGCCGCTCTTGGTATCGATGTACTCCAGGTTTTCGCTGGATTTGTTGATGTTGAACAGGTATTTGTTGGAGTTAACATCCGAGATACAAACATTGCTTGACAGGGTTGAAAGCTGCTCGGTAATGGATTTGGATACTGCCAGGAAAGCTTCGGAAACATGCGTGCCGGTAGCGGTAAGCACCAGGGTAGCATTGTTGCTTACGCCGTAAAATATTTGCGCCAGGCCGTTTGATACCGTATCCGACAGCGAGTAAACCGGGCTATTATTATCGGTGTTGTACAGCCTGAAGTTCCTGTCGAACTGGATAGGGGCATCGCGAAACTCCTTAAGTACTTTATCATCTTTCGATAGCAGGGCTATGATATTGTATTGCTTCAGATCAGTTGGCTTCAAATCTTTCGAGTAAACAAACTCGGGGAAGTTATTGGCGTTGATGTTATTGTTAAGCTCGTAAATGATCTCGCCCATAGCACCGGCGGCATATTTGGCGTATTCCTCGCTTACTACAATTTTGGTGGTGCCGTTGTTAAAGGCCTCGGGATACTGGTAAAAGCTCAGGTCGCTGGTGATGAAGGGGTTTTTTGATTCGAGGTATGATTTGTCAACGTCAACTTCGGCAAAAAAGTTGGTGAAGCTGTTTTTACAGTTGCCGTTGGTTGGGTAAAACCTGAATTCGGCCTCCAGCGTGTTGTATTTATGATGCTGATAACGGTTAATGGTGATAGAGCTGTTCAGCTTGCCCGATGCATCCAGTTTTTCGCTGCTGATGAGCAAACCGTTAAGGTATATATTGAAGAAACCACGGTCGCCGGGGGCAAGGCCGCTGTAATTGGCAACAAACCGGATCTCCACTTCTTTAGGGGTGAAGCTGAAATCACTGTTTTTAAAGCTGTAAGCGCTCTTCAACGAGCCAATGCCCGACAGGAAGTCGCTCACGCCGCCAATTTGCTTTAAGGATAGCTTTGAACGGTTTTCGTCGATAGTTTTAAAGAAGGTGTTTTCGGCCTTGTTGATCAGCAGGTAATCGCCATAGGTTGAGTTCAGGATGTTCATGTTGCCCAGGGCGGTGATAGCCTTTTCATAACCTGTATCATCGCCGCCGGTAACAAACAGTACCTCTTTAGGGGCCTGCTCCTGCGTTACGGTTTTAACCGGCACCAACCGGCCTTTTACATCAACCATGTGCACAATGGTATCAGTAAGCAGACTTACTGATTTATGCAGGTAGAATAAACCCTGCGTATTTTGCGGGGTAACTTTTACCAATGCGCGCGCATCGGCAGGTAATTTATCAATGGCGCCTACCCTGATGTAGTTACGAACGCTATCGGGCAGTTTGCTTTCTTCGTAAACGGCAATTTCACGTGTTTGGGTCTTTTTTAACCTTGAATAGGCCCATGCTACGGCCTTAAGGTCATGCAGGCTTGGGTTTGACGGGTAAACGATAGCTTTTTTAGAGTCGAAGCAGTTGCTGATATTTACGTTATCAAAAAAGTTTTTATTGCTTTTAACCAGCGATAGGTATGAGTAGTTTTTGATTTTTAACCACATCGCCGGGTTATCCAGGTCTTTACACTGATCATCGGTAATGGTGAGCAGTGTTTTGATCTGGATCTTGAGGAACTTATCGGGGCTCAGATCGGCACGGCTCAGGTTAATGATGATTTTCTGGATAGAATCGGGGCCCAGGTGGCTGCTGTATGCCGGTTTGTTATTAATAACCAGGTTGATATACGAATGCGATTTTATCAATGCCTGCGACGGTTCAAAAAATAAAACCAGTTTACTGCCATTCATTTCAATCAAAGGGGTGACCTTGAAATAAAATGAAATAGCGCCGCTCATGCCGTATACCACGTCATCGTCATGGCCGTAGGCTTTAAAGGATGCAATGCTGTTGCCCTGGGCCTGCGAAGCCGTGTTGAATAATAGGATAAAGGCTAATAAGGTAAAAAACTTATTCATTGATATCAATATTAATTTATTACGTAAAATTCTACTCTGAAATAATTACCGTTGTCATCACTGCGGTAGCTGAGCTCGCCGCCCATTTCCTGGGTCATCAGCTTGGCAATTGATAAGCCCAAACCCAGGCGGCTTTCGGTAACGCCCGATGTATCGTTAAGGGTTTTAAGCTTGTTGAACATCATGTCCAGCTCCTGCTGGCCTATGGCTATACCTTCGTCAATAATCTCGAAAACAAAACGCTGGCGCTGCAGGCTGGTTACTACCTTAATGCTGTTATTGGTTTGCGAAAATTTGATGGCGTTTGATAGCAGGTTTTGAAACACCTGGCCGGCAAATACTTTGTCGAGCCGCACGTTGAGGGGCAGCTTCAGGATATTATCAACCAGGTGGATGTTTTTCATGAGGGCCGTTTCATACAGGCCTTTAAAAATATGCATTACTTCAACGTTGATATCAAAGATCTCCATGTTGAATTTCATATCCGGCGATTCGATCTCCTTAACATCCATGAGCTTGTTAAGCATATACTGCATCTTATCAGCCGATTCGGCGATGTAGCCTACAAATTCTTTCTGGTCGGTGCTCAGCCTGAAATCCTCCTCCCTGATCATGTTGTTGCTCATTATAATAGAGCCGATGAGGTTTTTAAGGTCGTGCCCGGCAATATTGATAAAGCTGTTCTTCTGGCTGTCGAGCTTGCGGAGCTGCTCATACTGATGGTCGATGAGGTTGTTTTTTTCGTTGATATCCTTGTTTTGCTGTTTAAGCTGTTCGTTTGATTTTTCGATCATGATCTGCGCGCGTACTTCACGCTGGATTACCTTATAGCGCGCCCCGGGTATTAAGCAGGAGATGCCCGAGATGATAAAAAAGATCTGCCCGCCGTTACTTAAAACCAGGTCGAGGTTGTATTCGCTTAACAGGTTAAAGAAAATAGCCAGTAACAATAGCGCCATTAAGGTTTGGATGATGGAGTTTAAGGGCTCCCAAAAAACCTGCAGGTTAAAAAACAGCAGGGTGGTAGCAAACAGCATAAAATAAATGGTCAGGAACTGAATGTTTACCAGGTTACATAATATAGCTGCCGTTACCGAAAGCATAAAGAAACTGATGTGCAATAATATGCGGTAACTAAATTGTTTATGCTGAAAATAGCTGAACAGGCCGTATATAATAAGGATAGTTATAATGCGGATAATAAAAAACTGCAGCCAGTAGTTTGTAGCGTAAATAAAATCAACAATACTAAAAAGAGGGTACAGGAATATAATTGTCCAGATTATATTATTGGTTTGGTACCATGCTTTTTTGGAGGTCTCTCTAATTAATTCTTCGTTGGTAATTTGAACAAACATTATTTGTTATCTTGAATTGTAATTAAAAATTAAGGCCGCTGTTTAAATTAAATCCGTTTAATATTGATAGACGAAAAATATTCGTTATACGATAATTTAAACAGGTTTGTTGTTACTGTTGCCTACAGTAATAATCGCCGTTGCAAAAAGCCGTCCAATTCCCCGGCAAGTTCGGGAAGTTGCTTTTAAACCATGCTAAAGTTTAAGCAAGGACATCAGTATTTTATGGCTTGCACAAATCCGGAACGAAAGCTCAGCGGCCCAAACGCCATTAAAAAAACGATTTTATGCTGTTCAAAAAACTGGGCTTCAAAAGCATAAGGCTACCTGTGGCTTTTACTTCCTTTTGGCCCGGCGACAACTGCGCAGCTATTTACCTATATAGATAAAGTTGTTGAGCAATGCAATACTTACGGATTTAGGTTAGTTATAGATTATCATTACGGCCGCTTAAATGATAATAATTACCTTACAGAAACACCCCTGGTAATTGATTTGTGGTTAAAATTAACTAAAAGGTATAAAAAAGCAGATTATAATAACTTGTTTATTGAGGATTATAATGAACTGCCCCATATTAACCCCAAACTGTGGAAAGTTGCCGCGTATAATATTGTTACGCTTATCCGTAGGTTTGATAAACAAAGAACCCTGATTGTAAGTGCATCAAACTATAACAGCATCTATGAGCTAAGCAGGTTGGCAAGGCTGGCCGATGACCATATCATCTGCACTTTTCACTTTTACGAGCCTTTCTTTTTATTCACCAGAGCACAAGCCGGGTAAGCGACCAGGTTGCAACTACCGGGGTATCATTTCCATACAATGCGGAAAATTTTCCTGCACTTAATCAAAAAGCAAAAAACACCCCCGGCGAAAGCAATTACCAGACGTATCCGCGAGATGGTAACAAACAATCCATAAATGATAAGCGGCAAATTGTAAAAAAACGGCCCCTGAAATATGATGTGCCCATTATTGTGGTGCGTAAAGCGTCTATAACAAATATGCCGATGCACATAGCCGCTGCCCTCATATTAAGTCTGTACGCAGGGCTTTAAATGAGCTTGATATTCCTGGCATGCTTTGGGGTTATAACAGTAGTTTTTCAATGTTTAACGGCAGGCCGGTTACTATAAAATTATCCTTGTGTATGAAGGACACAATTAGCGCCGTACAGTGAAATTTTAAACATTAATGTTACAATTTTATTACCTTTGCTCACTAATATACAATTATGAGATTTTTTGAAGAAAAGCGCAGAGAAGTAATGGTGCATATCGAAAAGTTCATGTTAGAAAAGATACATGAATACCTGAAACCGATTGATACCATCTGGCAGCCGTCTGATTTTTTGCCCGATTCTTCAAGGGACTCGTTCTTTACTGAAATTAAGGAATTGCAGGAAAGCGCCGCAGGTCTTTCATATGATCTGATCGCCGTTTTAATTGGCGATACCATTACCGAAGAAGCGTTGCCTACTTACGAATCATGGCTTACCATGGTTGAAGGGGTATCTGACAATGAAGAAGGCGGCTGGATGAAATGGACCCGCCACTGGACCGGTGAAGAAAACCGCCATGGCGACCTGCTTAACAAATACTTGTACCTGTCTGGTCGTGTGGATATGCGCATGATGGAGATTTCCACCCAATACCTCATCTCTGATGGTTTTGACATCGGTACCGGTCATGATCCTTACCGTAACTTTATCTATACCTCTTTCCAGGAGTTGGCAACCAATGTTTCGCACCGCCGTGTAGCATCACAGGCTAAAAAATATGGCGATCCGCTGCTTTCAAAAATGTGCGGTGTTATCGCATCTGATGAAGCCCGCCATGCCAAAGCTTACAAATACTTTATCGAAAAAATATTTGAGGTAGATCCAAGCGAGGCTATGGTAGCTTTTGAGGATATGATGCGTAAAAAGATTGTAATGCCTGCCCACTTTCTGCGTGAGGTTGGTTTAAAGGTTGGTCAAACCTTTGGCCACTTTACCGATGCCGCACAGCGTTTGGGTATTTATACCGCTATCGACTATGTGGATATCCTGAAAGAGCTTTTGACCGACTGGCATATCGAAAGTATCACAGGTTTGGACAGAAGCCGGCGAAAAAGCCCGGGATTACGTTGTAAACCTTCCCGCCCGCTTACTGCGTGTAGCCGAGCGCATGAAAAACCCAATGCTCGAGTATAAGTTTACCTGGATTAACGGGTAGTTTTTTAAGCTTAAAGCTAAAGGCCGAAGGCTTAAAGCTTTCCTTGCAACCGGGTTTTAGGTTAATGCTTCTTTTTCAGAGCTTTTTGCTTTAAGCTTCTTTCCTATAGCTTTCTGCTTATTAATGGCTTTTAGCTATCCCGTTCTATTTTATACCCCGGCTTTTTATACCCATCGGCAACATAGTTTTCGGGGATCTGGATGTGGCTTCCATCGCGCACAGCCGTAAAATGCGGTGACATGATCTCCATGCCGGCTTCATTAAATTTATCCTGTATGTTTTGATACAATACCGAATAGATCATGGCCATTTTGCCGGGCTGATCTGTATAGGCGTTTATCTGGTAACTCACATTAAAATCATTCAAAGCGGTTTGCAGTACAAACGGTTTTGGATTGGCAAGGATCCCCTCTGTTGCTTCGGCCGCACTTATGAGCAGATTGTGGATGGTTTCCCAGGGGGCATCGTAGCCTATAGTAACACTGGTATTCAGTATCAAACCCAAAGTTTTTGACGATGAAGTATAATTAACCGTAGCACCGCTTAAAATGGTGGCGTTGGGCACGGTTACATCTTCGTTTTTAATGGTGCGCACACGGGTAACCAGCAGGTTTTTCTCAATTACATCGCCCATAATTTCGCCAACTTTTATGCGGTCGCCAATTTTAAAGGGGCGCATATAGGTAAGCACAATACCCGATACCATATTGGCAATAGCCGACGAGGAACCTAACGAAAACAGTACGCCTATAAACACCGTAACTCCCTGGAAAACTTTAGACTGCGACCCCGGCAAATATGGAAATATCACCACAAACATAAACGCATACATGAGTACCCGGATGATATTGTAAGTTGGGATAGCCCATTCAGGGTAAAAGCCTTTTAAAGCGATGGCCCCGTTTGCTATTTCGGTAGCTATAAATTTTACCAGTTTTACAATATACCGGGTAACCAGGTAAATAACCGTTATGGTAAGCAGGTTGGGTATAAAGTGAACAATGGCCAGCATTATACTTTTCAAGGGGTTAACCACAAAGCCGATTAACTGTGTGGCAATAGGCTGCGACGAAGGGAAGATATAAAACAATACGGGTAAAGCCAGGTAAACCAGCAGCAGGATAATGAGCAGCCGGCCAATATTTACAAGTCCGCTGATAAAAGGAAGCAGGCGTGAGGCGTAAGCCACGGGCGCCCCTTTGGCTGCCAGCTTTTCAACACGGCGTTCCCAACCCAGTATAATCTTTAATTTTATCCACCTGAAGCCCTTGTTAACACTCCAGATCAGTAAAATCAGTAAAATAACAACCGCCACGGCTTCGAGCACGTTGGTGATTAATTGTTTGGGGCTGTTGCTTTCAAAAACATTGCCCAGTTTGTTTTTTAGTATAGACAGATAGCTTGCTGCCAGCTGCGGCCGGTTCAGTTCGGAGTAAGAGGCATCGGTATTATTAACCCCCATGATCATCTGGCCGTTGTAAGTTATTACCGATATGGACGTATCGTTTTTAAGCGTTAACGAATCCGGGTTAAAATCTATCCGGCTCATCAGGGCCTTAATGCGTTGGGTAACAATCCCGGCGCGCTCTTTAGGATCAAACAATCCCTGCGGGGCATAAAATTTAAACAGGGTATCCCGGTTAATGATCACAGGTTCGCCGTTTTTTTCAGGGAGTTTTTGTGCCCGTGTGGTAAATGCAGCAAACAGAAAAAGGATGAGCAGGCTATAAATTTTAGGCATAGGGATGTTTTTCTGTTAAAGCTAAAAATTATTTAGCGGAAATAAGAAGCTGTTTAAAGTGGTTGAATATCATTTACCGGTAGATAAAACTTCATTACCGTTGGTTTTAACCAACGGAATAATGAATAGCGATAAAAGGGCTTCAGCCTAAATCCGCTTGCCTAATTGGGGCTAAAGCCAGGACTTTTAGCTTTTTTGCCGTTGGTTTTAACCAACGGCAATGAATATTTTGCATTTTTAAACTGCGTAATGCTTAGGACTATCATCCTATTTAACAAATGGAACAGACACCATGTTTTCGCGAACGAAGTAACCGCACATGAATAGCGCATTGTATAACAAGAGATACTTCGTCGTCTCTCTTTTTAACGTATTATTCTTTGGTAAATCAAAACTTTTTACCCCTCCTGTACCAGATCCGTCCCCAAATTACCGGCAATTTTGCTGAACAGATCGTTCAGGATCGATTCGACGGTGAGCGAATTTACGTCATCAACATAATGCTCATTCCGGGTAATCCAAAGTTCGTTACCGTTAATCGCGATGCTGAACAGTGCGCTTTCATAAACAGCAGGCAACGATATTTCAACCGCCCCGCCTTTGCGCTCAACGGTGAAATTTAATTCGCTTTTTCGTTGCTCATGAAACAGCGGGTTAAGTTTTTCGTGCAGTAACTGGTATAACTGGTTAATGTCGGTATTGGTATGAAGGGTGATGATTTTCATAATTTGGTATATTAGCGATGTATTAAATAGTACAAAGTTGAAGGAGGGATTGTTTGGAACCGACTTTCCTCTAATTATAAAAAAACAATATGTCATTGCGAGCGGAGCGCGGCAATCTCGTAGCTATGCTCAGCGGCTTTGCAAATCATCGAGGCATAACGACGAGATTGCCACGTCGCCCGGACGCTCTTTTGCCCGTGCTGCTCCTCGCAATGACATAACTTTTAATGGTAGGATTATATATGTGCCAATCCAATATGTCATGGGTAGCGAAGCGCGGCAATCTCGTAGCTATGCTCGACGTCTTTGCATATCGTAGAGGCATAACGACGAGATTGCCACGTCGCCCGGACGCTCTTTTGCCCGTGCTGCTCCTCAATGACATAACTTTTAATGGTTGGATTATGCATGTGCCAATCTACCTCCCCGCAATGAGATGGATGTTTAAAAATGATGTAGTTTAATATTAATTCTTTTAGATTAGCGCCAAACCTTATCTAATGAAAATACACCAATACTTCGTTTATATTTTAACAAACAAAGCTAACACAGTGTTGTACGTAGGAGTATCGAGTGATTTACATAACAGGATATTAGAGCATAAGAAAAAGATCTATAAAGGTTATACGGCAAAATATGCGTGCGATAAATTGGTATACTTTGAACAATTTCAATGGATAGACGATGCCATAGCCAGAGAAAAACAATTGAAAGCAGGATCAAGACAAAAGAAAATTGATTTGATAGTGGCAACTAATCCATCGTGGGGAGATTTAAGTGTAGACTGGTATGATTGATCTGCATAGCCACAATGCATTGGCTGCAAGATTGCCGCGCTTCGCCAATAACATATTTTAAAAACGTTACACAAAACATCACCATATATGAACTATAAATTATTAGGCCGCTCGGGCCTTAAAGTTTCTGAATTATGCCTGGGCACTATGGGCTTCGGTACCGAAGGCGGCTGGGGCGCCGAAAAAGATACCAGCTTTGCCATTATGGATGCCTATGCCAACGCAGGCGGCAATTTTATTGATACCGCCAATGTTTATAAACTGGGTACCAGCGAGAAGATTATTGGCGAATACCTGGGTAATCATGACCGCGATTATTTTGTGCTGGCTACCAAATACACGCTAAAGGATAATACTACCAATCCTAATGCATCGGGCAATAACCGCAAAAACATGATGCGTAGCGTGGAAGAAAGCCTTAAACGCCTCAAAACTGATTTTATTGATGTGCTGTACCTGCACATCTGGGATAATATTACCCCTATTGATGAGGTGCTGCGCGGGTTGGACGATCTGATAAAACAGGGCAAAGTAAACTACGCGGCTATCAGTGATACGCCCGCGTGGGTGGTATCAAAAGGGAATACCCTTGCCGAGCTGATGGGTTGGAGCCAGTTCATTGCCTTACAGGTTGAGTACAGCCTGCTGGCCCGGACTGCCGAGCGGGAGCTGATACCGATGGCAAAACACTATGGCATGACGGTTACCCCATGGGCCCCGCTGGCAGGTGGTGCATTAACCGGCAAATACCTGCGCGGCGAACAGGGACGTGTAAAACCGGAAAGTAACCGCCGTAACGACAGGGCTAAAACTATTACTGAAGTGGTTGTTGGCATCGCCGCTGAATTAGGGGTATCCGAAAGTCATGTTGCCCTGCAATGGATGATGGACAGGGATTTTAGCTGTATCCCCATTGTGGGCGCTACCAAAATTGACCAGTTAAATGATAACCTCAAAGCCATCGACACCAAATTAACCCCCGAACATTTCAAAAAGCTGAATGAAGTAAGCGCTATTGAATTAGGTTTCCCCGGCGATTTTTTCAATGAGGATGCTGTAAAAATGAACAGCTTCGGCGGGTTTTATGATAGGGTTGAAAAAAGGTAGCGCTCATTTCATTTATATATTTTTTGATGTAAATTTAGGCGGGAACAATAAGAAAGAGCCCGCCTAAACTTTATGAAAAAATTCCTCATTCTGCTATTTATCTTATCGGTAGCTTTTACAAGATCACATGCCCAGGAGTTGGTTCCCGATGCTCAATTCTCAACACTCATAGGCTTTTTAAATGAGGAGAACTGGCCTGAGGCCGCCAAACTATCCGAAGCTATTTTAAAGAAAATTCCCGGAAACAAGCAAGACGATGATGCACCGGCTGTTATCAGGTACATGCATATTATATCCGAGGCCGGTTTAATGTACATGGGTAAATTAACCAAAACTGAGGCATTGAAAAATGTTTCGGGTTATATCGGTCATACTATTTTTTCCCCATCCCGATATACTTCGCTGAAATATGGGCTTAACCGCATTGTAAGTTCTGATAATAAAACGGATACACTCGCCTCATCCTGCACCAACAGGAAGGGAACAGATTTATATACTTCTGAAAGTATAGTGCCCGCCCATCCCATTACTATAGACGAGTTTAAAAGTTATGATGGTAAATTATTCAGGATAGGCGGGGTGTTAAAATCAATATCGGTGGCCGGGAATATGATGCCGCATTTTAATATAGTAATAGATAAGGCCATATTAGAACCCGGTGATAAGCAGTAAAAATAGGTAAGTGCTCCCGGTTCCTTTTTGGGCACATCAACATGTATCCCGGACAGGGTACTTTAATCAAACCGCTTCAGATAATTTTTACTGATCAGCTCGCCATACATGATCCCGCTGTGCTGGTCCATAGCAAACCACGGTGAATCATATTTTAATACCTGGATATTTTGGGCCGGCATAAAACTCTGCGCCAGTAAAAATTGCTTTTGATGAGCGGCATTTTCTACTACCTCAAGCACAATAAAACAATGCCCGGGCGAGCCCCCTCGGATGAACACATCACCTGGTTTTACATCCTTGGGGTTAGTTACAGTTTTTAATTCTTTTTGCAGGGACAGGGTGCCCGCATAACTGAATACCAAATTCATGTAATTTAAAAATGCCGGGTACGAATAATCGGGTTTGGCTTTTAATACCCAATGGTCGTTTTTGTAGCGATAGCCTTTAGCATAATGTTCATAATCGCATTTAAAACCGCTGGTAAAGTTGAAAGAAATTTCGTTGAATTTTTTTGCTGATAAAGGTATTCGCCGCGTAAGCGCATCACCGCGTCGGCACATTGCTGCAGGTCCTGGTTGCCTATGCTCATGTCAATAACCGCAGCAGTGTAAACATCGGTACGGGCAATATCGCCTCTATAAGTTTTGGTTGGTGTGCCCGCCGGCTTTAAAGGTAAAGCCTGCAGCCATGCCCCGAAACTGCCGGGTGACGCTGCTATACGCTGATAGCCTGCCGGTACCGCGAATCTTTTAATCACGTTATCCGGAGGAGCAATGTTAATATTCAAAAATAAAAGCAGGCAGGTGATCAGGATTTTCATAACGTTTTGGCTTTTTTAGCTGTTCATAAGGGTTATAAGGAACGGGGATACCATCTACCAGTTTAAATGCCGAAAAATGCAGGTGAGTAGGGGAGCGTTTTTTATAAGCGTTGTACCCTGTTCTGCCAACCTCGGCTATTTTTTGTCCCTGCGTAACATAGCCGCCCGGTTTTACAAAAATCTGGTTATTGTGCGCATAGTACGTGAAAATATGGGTTGCCGGATGATAGATCCAGATAAATTTGCCTCCCCGCATATTGCTGTTGGGCTCCCATTGATTGGTACAGGCTATTACCCAGCCGTCATCAACTGCAATAACATCAACCGCTTTTTGAGTATGGTCGTCAATGCAATCCTGATTGCGGTCGTTGATAAAAATATCGTGTGCAGGATGGGCGCCATGCTTGTTGCCGTCAAGGTAACGGTATCCTTTATCAAAATAACCATTACCATGAGTACCGCCAATGGCGCTGCTTTTATAGCCCTTTAAGGGGAATACCCATTGCGTTTTTGGAATGATCCGCTCAGCACGGATCATTTCCAGAATGTTAATTCGTTTTAACAGGGTTTCAAATTGCTTTTGAGCTTCCGGTTTTTTGACACCACCATTTAAAACCAGGTTGTTAAAATCATTGAATTTGGTAAACGCAGAAGTATCACGCTGAGCTAAAGCCCCGGTGCTTATCAACAGAAAAGAAAAAACAGGACAAGTTTTTGCATAAGGTTTATAATCAATAACATTAACTAATAAGCGGGTGAAATATTGTTATCCTATCCGGATATCATATTTGTTAAGCAATCCCGGTAAACCATGAAGCGAGAACTTTGCTTTTTTGATGATGTTATCATCCGGATCGATGATGAAGTTATAGGATGTGCTCAGGTCGGCGTTTTTAAGGATGGTACGACTGAAGAAAGCGTTTTTAAGATTACAGTTAATGAATTTACAATCGCTCAGGTCGGCCTCGGTCAAGTCGGTTTCCATCATGGAACAATCGGTGTAGGTTGCTTTCTTGTTCTTCTTTTTATAAAACACGGCATTGTCTAAAATACAATCCTCAAAATGTACCTCGAACAAAAAGTCGTTAGCCTTGCCAAAGTTTACGCCGCTTATTTTGCAGTGCTTAAAACGAATGTTCTGCAAGCCGGTATTGCCTAATTCGGCAAGGAGCAGGTTGCAGGTATCAAACTGGCAGTCGACGAAAGTAATGCCCGTGAGATGGGCATGGGCGAGGTCACAGTTGATGAATTTACAGTTTTCGTAAGTGGCGCCGTTGAGCTGGCCGGCGGTTATTTTGGTAAAAGTTTGATCTTCGTAGAGGAGGGATTGCATGGGGGCAAATGTAAAAGGTTAAAGGGAATGGGATGGTTTCCGGTCTCTTTAAATTAAATAAATATGATCAACCATCATGCTTACCGGATTTGCATGGCGTACAAGATTTCTGTTTCAACCTCACGCGCAATCTTACTTCGCTCAATCGATAAATCAGTATTTTGTTAATTACAACCGTTTACAACAAACGAAGGGCATGTTATATTTCCATTCGGCGGTGATACAATCTATGCCAGTGTTTTAACAACGAATGATTTCATTTGATCGCTTTGATAGACTTTTTTTGTACAGTTTCATTTTTAAGTGAAGTACTCTGATGTGAGCTTAATAGATTGTTAACGAATGTATAAATACCTAACAGAGCACCTAAACAAGCCAATGCAAAGGTGATCCAATATGTCTTATAAATTCTCTTTGCATTTTTAAGATCTATAATTACCTTATCATTTGATAATTTTTCTTTCAAATCATTTGCTGCTTTATGTCCAACATAACCTCCGGAGATGCTGAATACTCGCCCTTCAGTAGTAGGAATGCTATTAAATGGATCGTTCTTGGTTTTCTGTTCGCGCTTTATATAGCCATCTTTTGATAGCTTTTCTAATAATTCGACTGCTTCGTTGTAGTTGTTATTGAGATATTCCGAAAGTCCTATTTCATCCCTTTCATTAATTATAAAGTTCAATATTGCATCAAGCTTTTCTAAAATAGTATAGTCCTTCATAACATAAAAATATACAATTAAGTTGTGCTAATGTATTTTAACTAAATATCAGCTTCCCGTAATTTCCTAAATAGCCTACCCAACCTTCCCCTGCAAAATCCCTATCTTTGCGGCAACATAAATTATCATCTATGCTTAAAGGATTTTTTAATGTTCCGGCACCGATAAATGAGCCCGTTTTAAATTACGGTCCGCGGAGTTTGGAGCGTGTGGCGCTTAAGGCAGCTTTAGAAGCCGGTCGTGCCCAACAATTAGATATACCTATGTACATTGGCGGCAAGGAAGTACGTACCAACACCAAGTTGGAAATTCGTCCGCCGCATGATCATAAACATTTGCTGGCTACCTTCAGCGAAGGTGATGCAAGTCACGTCACAGCCGCTATTGATGTAGCCCTTGCAGCCAAAGCCGACTGGGAAAGCCTGGCCTGGGAACAGCGTGCTGCTATATTCCTGAAAGCCGCCGAACTGATAGCCGGTCCATACCGTGCCGAAATCAATGCAGCCACTATGCTTGGTCAGTCAAAGAACGCTTACCAGGCCGAGATTGATTCGGCTTGCGAGCTGATCGACTTCCTGCGTTTCAATGTGGAGTACATGACCGAGATTTACAAACAACAGCCGCCGGTATCGGGCAAAGGTGTTTGGAACCGTGTAGAACAACGCCCGCTTGAAGGGTTTGTGTTCGCGCTTACGCCATTCAACTTTACGGCTATTGCCGGGAACCTGCCTGCATCTGCAGCCATGATGGGCAATGTAGTGGTTTGGAAACCTGCTTATACGCAAATCTACGCTGCTAACGTGATCATGAAGATTTTTAAAGAAGCCGGCGTACCCGATGGCGTTATCAACCTGATTTATGTTGATGGCCCTGTTGCAGGCGAGGTGATCTTTAACCACCCTGATTTTGCTGGCATACACTTTACAGGTTCAACCAAAGTGTTCCAGAACATCTGGCAAACAATTGGTACCAATATCCACAAATACAAAACATATCCACGTATTGTAGGCGAGACCGGTGGTAAAGATTTTGTACTTGCCCATCCGAGTGCCAACGCCGATGTGGTAAGCACTGCCCTTGTTCGCGGCGCTTTTGAATACCAGGGACAAAAATGTTCGGCTGCTTCAAGGGCTTATATCCCGGCTTCATTGTGGCCTGCGGTAAAAGCAAACATGCAGCGTGACATTACTTCGTTTAAAATTGGCCCGGTAGAAGATTTTGAAAACTTCATCAATGCCGTGATCACCGAAGTATCGTTTGATAAACTGGCCAAATACATCGACGCTGCTAAAGCCGACGAAGGTGTTGAAATTGTTGCCGGTGGCAGCTATGACAAAAGCAAAGGATGGTTCATAGAGCCAACTGTATTAAAAGTCGAAGATCCGTACTACGTAACCATGTGCGAGGAACTTTTCGGCCCGGTACTAACAGTATATGTTTACGAAGATGATAAATTTGATGAAATCCTTGAAGTTGTAGATAAAACATCTATCTACGCGCTTACAGGCTCAATCATCTCGCAGGACAGGTATGCTATTGAAAAAGCTACCACCCGTTTACGCAACGCGGCAGGTAACTTCTACATTAATGATAAACCTACAGGAGCGGTAGTTGGTCAGCAGCCATTTGGCGGCGCAAGGGGATCAGGCACTAACGATAAAGCCGGATCAATGATTAACTTGCTTCGCTGGGTATCGCCACGCACCATCAAAGAAACCTTTGATCCACCAAAGGATTACAGGTACCCGTTTTTGGCTAAGGAGGTGTAGCCCCCGGCCCCCTAAAGGGGGAGCAATAGACAACGATATAAAAAAGCGATGAGTTTATTAATTCATCGCTTTTTTTGTGCAAAAAACTCAAAAACAACTTGTCATTTCCTTTGGTTTAAAGGAAATGACATTTTTTAAATAGAAAAGCGATGAGTCGACAGACTCATCGCTTTTCTATTTATCCTCTATTCCTCCCCTTTAGGGGGCCGGGGAGCGACTATTTAAATTTAAACACAGCATCCATTTTCTCATTGCTGGATGTGCTTACTTTCATATCGTTGATAAGGCCGGTGCTGAGGCTGTAAACCCAGCCGTGTACCGAAAGTTCCTGCCCATTTTTCCAGGCATTTTGCACGATAGATGTTTTGCAAAGGTTGTTCACATTTTCTATCACGTTCAGTTCAACCAGGCGGTTACTGCGCTCGGTTTCGTTTTCAATGGCGTCAAGCTCATCGGCATGTAAGCGGTAAACATCTTTGATGTGGCGCAGCCAGTTATCAATCAGGCCAAACTGGGTATTGCCCATGGCCGCATTAACACCACCGCAGCCGTAGTGACCGGTAACAATTACATGCTTCACTTTTAATACGTTCACCGCGTAATCAAGCACACTCAGCATATTCATGTCCGAGTGGATAACCATGTTGGCAATGTTACGGTGTACAAAGATCTCGCCCGGGGCGGTATTGGTGATTTGGTTGGCAGGCACGCGACTGTCGGCGCAGCCTATCCAAAGTATAGGGGGCTTTTGCCCGTTAGCCAGTTTATCAAAATATAGAGGATCTTCGGCTAAAGCACCTTCAATAAATTTTTTGTTTCCTTCCAGTAAGCCTTCATAGGTGATATGACTGGTATCATGAATTTGAGCACACATATATTTAAAAAATTGATGTTTTAAGATGCGGTTTGACGTTTTCTGCCTGATGCAAACATACGGCTAAGTTTATGCAAAGCAAGTGGCGAAACATCATAATACATAATGGTAAGCAAAATAACAGGGATAAAATAAAATATGGCAAACTCATACAGGTTAAAGAAGTATCCGCCTGCCAGTGCGCCGAACAGGTAAAAGCCAAGCACCGTAAACCTGATCAGTATTTTATTACCGGCGGCTTCCGTATTTTTGGTACGCGGATGGAACCATTCGGCCACCTCACTGCCCAGGTCGGTAAATAAACCGGTTAAATGACTCGATTTGATCAGGCCACCCGAGATATTGGAAACCAGGCTATTCTGCAATCCCATCGAAAACAAAATAGCGCTGATCACAATTTCGCGCTCCATCTGTGTTTCCCGGTAAAAATTATGCCCGTAAATGGCTACTCCCAGTAAAATAACAGCTTCAATTACCATTGGGGTGGAGTTTGCCCGCCACCTGCTTTTATCATCAAATGAGCGTACAATAAAACTGGATACAAAAGCCCCGGCAAAGAACATCAGCAGCCAAACTAAAAATATGATCATCTGGCGGTAGTTTTGTTCAATAATGTGTTTGGCGAGGTTAGCCACATGCCCGGTAATATTTGAGGTAAAAGCCAAAAAAGCCAGCATGCCCGCCACATTGGTAACGCCTGCTACAAATGCCGTTGATGAAGCCAGCATCAGGTTTTCTTTAAGGGTACGTTGTTCTTTTACAGCTTTAAGCATAGATATTTCACGGCAGGGGTTTCTGTTAAAATTACAAAAAACTTAACCGCGTTTATATAAGCTTGTTTGATGCAAGGGATAATATTTTAAACGAATTGGGAATAAATATAAAAATTGTCATTTCGACGATCAGTATGCGGTGAAAAGCGAGGGGAGTGAGGAGAAATCTTATACGTGAACTATGCGCATCCACTTTACAGGGCGTAGAAGATTTCTCTTTCGCACCTGCGCTCTATCCCCACGCTGCTCTATCGAAATGACATTTTTTATTAAAGATTTTTAAGCCCTCCCTTCCGGGGAGGGTTTGGGTGGGGTGCTAAAAAAATCCCGGCCACTTCCTAAGAGCCGGGATCAACTTAACAATCAAACCTCCCTACGCCCCTTACGGCGTCGGAAGCACTGATCAAATTATATTTTAGTGTGCTGCTACAGCTTCAACGTCAAGCTCGTATACGTAGCCTAAATTATGAGGGCTGCTGCTGCTAACTTTCAGATCTTTAACCAGGCCGCTGCCCAGGTCAATTACCCAACCGTGTACTTCAAGGTCATGACGTTCTTTCCACGCGTTTTGGATAATGGTGGTTTTACACAGGTTATATACCTGCTCGGTAACGTTAAGCTCAACCAGGCGGTTAACTTTGGCGGTCTCGTCGGTTATACGGTCAAGTTCATGGCTATGCAAACGGTACACATCCTTAATATGGCGCAGCCAGTTATCAATTAAGCCAAATTGTTTGCTGCTCATAGCAGCGGCAACACCGCCGCAACCATAGTGCCCGGCAACAATAACATGTTTTACTTTTAGTACGTTAACGGCATAGTCAAGCACACTCAGCATGTTCATGTCCGAGTGTACGCATACGTTGGCAATATTGCGGTGCACAAACACTTCGCCGGGTTTGGTACCGGTTACTTCATTAGCCGGAACACGACTATCTGAGCAGCCTATCCACAGCACTTCAGGACTCTGACCTTTGGCCAGGTTCTTAAAATACTCACCATCCTCGGCAAGTTTACGCTCAACCCAGGCGGCGTTGTTTTTAATTAAAGCACTGTAACTGCTTGACTGGGCCAGTTTAATATTGTTTGTATCTATTACGGCTTTACCGTTTGTTTTTTCTTGTGTTGACATTGTTTTTCGATTTTTTAGTTAGGGTTATAAACCAGTTCTTTTAAAGGAGGTACATCGTACTTGTCCTTTACTTCGTTCAGTTGCACAATAATGCCCTTGGTATAGGCATTGTGCTTGTAATTGTGGATGATCTCCAGCACATCCGGATCGATGTACCTTGAGTTCGCTCCGTCGATCACCACTTCGGCGCCTTGTGGCAAGCTGGTAAGCGTTACCTGTATGGCAGCCTTGTTCAGGAAGGATACTTCCTCGGCCAGCTTAATCTTAATAACTTTTTTGCTGCCATTTTTTTCAATGTGATAGAAATAAGGGTTACGCAGGTTGGTACGCAGAATATAAAAGATCCCCACCAGCATGCCTATGCCCACACCAATAAGCAAATCGGTCATAACAACGGCCACAATGGTAACTACGAAAGGGATAAACTGGCTCAAGCCCTGGTGCCACATGTGCTTGAAAAGGCTTATACGAGCCAGTTTATACCCAGTCATAAGCAGGATCGCTGCCAAACACGACAGCGGGATATGGTTAATTAAAGACGGTATCGCCAGTAAAGCAACCAATAACAATATACCATGCAGTATGGCGCTCACTTTAGTGCGGGCACCGGCATTTACGTTTGCCGACGAGACGAACAATTACTGCCGTCATGGGTAAGCCGCCAAGCATACCGCTAACGATATTGGCCGTTCCCTGTGCAAGCAGTTCGCGGTTGGTGGGCGAGATACGTTTGATAGGATCTATTTTATCTACAGCCTCCAGGCTCAGCAGTGTTTCCAAACTGGCAACCACCGCAATGGTGAAAGCCGTTATCCAAACCTGCTTGTTGCCTATCTGGCTAAAATCAGCCGATTTAAACAGCGCAAAAAATTCGGCACTGCTGTTCACCAGCGGTATGCGTACAAACTGCTTATCAAGCAAGGCAAGGCCTGTTCCGGAAAACGCGAGGCTTAGCCCGATACCGGCCAGTACCACCAATAAAGGAGCCGGAACTATAGCCAGCTTTTTAAACCTGGGCCAGTAAATCATAAATGCCAGGGACACCACGCTGATGATCACTGCGCCATAGTTTATCCTGGCGAAAGCCCGTGTTATACCCGAAAAAGTATTGTGTTCATCAATTTGGCGAAAGCCCTCATCGCCTTCAAAATCGGCATCATAGCCAACCGCGTGCGGAAACTGCTTCATGATCAAAATAATACCTATCGCTGCCAGCATCCCCTCAATAACCGATGACGGGAAGTAATTGGCAATGGTGCCGGCTTTAACAATTCCAAGTATGATCTGGAAAACACCCGCCAGTACCAGGGCCATTAAAAAGGTTTCGTAAGCGCCAAGCGTAGTAATGGCATTAAGTACAATTACTGTTAAACCAGCCGCAGGACCGGCCACACTCAGTTGCGAGCCGCTAAGCGTACCTACTACTATACCGCCAATAATGCCTGTTAATACGCCTGCGAAGAGCGGCGCTCCCGATGCCAGCGCTATACCTAAACACAGCGGCAAAGCCACCAGGAATACAACGACACTTGAAGGAATATCCCTTTTTAAATTTTTGGGCAGAAAATATTTTTTTAGGTTGAGATTGCCCATAGCAGCCTCACCTTGCTTGATTTGCATAAGAATGAAAATTGAGTAAGATTGTTAAAATGAATTAAAAAGCATTGCTATCCGGATAGGGAAGTATCCGGTTAAATTCACCTTATGCGTTTGGAGGGGGTGTAGGAACTACAGGGTGATAAACCTGTTTATATAATGCGTTTTCCTGGTTGTGGAGAACTTTGGTTTCGGCAATAAATGTGATGAAGTTTATGGTATGAAGGTCATACTCATCGAAGATTTTTTCTCTTTCACAAGGTCTTTTTCGGGGCTGTCTTTTTCAGTTTTGCTTTCCTGCTCCAACTGAAGGATCACCGCACTTACCGTTTTATTATCAAGATATAAAAAAACAGGTGCAAGCGAAATGCCCATCTTTATTACAAAGACGGTCATGAACAGCGCCACTACCCATATTTTATTATTCCTGATCTTCATCAACACAAATATATAAAAATCCGTTATTAAACCACCAGAATAAGTAAGCAAAAGCTATTCTTACAATATAATTACTATTTTTAGACAATTACTAACAACCTGAATTGTGGATAAAAAGCTTGATCTGTTAAGGCTAAAACGTCATGAAGCCATGCAGGGCGGAGGCCCGGTACGTATTGAAAGTCAGCATAAAAAAGGAAAATTAACGGCACGTGAACGTTTACATTTTTTATTGGATGAAGGCTCGTTCCAGGAGATAGGGATGCTGGTTACCCACCGCTCCATTGATTTTGGCATGGAGAAAGAAAAATATCCCGGCGACGGTGTTGTTACAGGTTATGGCACCATAAACGGACGGCTCACCTACGTATTTTCCCAGGATTTTACAGTGTTTGGCGGCTCGCTTTCCGAAACCCATGCCGAAAAGATCTGCAAGATCATGGATCTCGCCCTAAAGAATGGCGCTCCCCTTATCGGTCTTAATGACTCGGGCGGTGCGCGCATCCAGGAAGGTGTGGTATCCCTTGGCGGTTATGCCGATATTTTTTACCGCAATACCATGGCATCGGGCGTTATCCCGCAAATCTCGGCTATTATGGGGCCATGCGCAGGTGGTGCTGTTTACTCGCCTGCTATTACCGATTTTATTTTGATGGTTGAGCATACCTCATACATGTTTGTTACCGGGCCTAATGTAGTAAAAACGGTTACGCATGAAGTGGTAACCTCCGAAGAACTGGGCGGTGCCAATACCCACGCCAGCAAATCGGGCGTTACTCATTTTGCCTGTGCCAATGAAATAGCCGCCATTCAGCATATCAAAAGCCTGCTGAGCTATATGCCTCAAAATTGTGAGGATAAAGCTCCCGCCGCTCCCTACGAAAACGGCGACGAGCTTAGGCCCGAGTTAAACACCATCCTGCCATCAATAGCCTCACAACCCTATGATATCCGCGAGGTTATTGATCATATCATCGATAAAGCTTCGTTTTTGGAAGTGCATAAAGATTTTGCTGAAAACATTGTGGTGGGCTTCGCGCGCCTGGCAGGCCGCAGTATTGGCATAGTGGCTAATCAGCCCGCTTTTTTGGCCGGGGTATTGGATATCCATTCATCAACCAAGGCTGCACGTTTTGTGCGCTTTTGCGATTCCTTCAACATTCCGCTGCTGGTGTTTGAAGATGTTCCCGGCTTTTTGCCCGGTACCGACCAGGAATGGAATGCTATTATCACCAATGGCGCTAAACTGTTATATGCTTTTTGTGAAGCCACCGTTCCGCGTGTTACTGTAATTACGCGCAAGGCTTATGGAGGCGCTTATGATGTAATGAACTCCAAACATATTGGTGCCGATATGAACTTTGCCTGGCCATCGGCCGAGATTGCGGTAATGGGAGCCAAAGGTGCCGCCGAAATCATTTTTAAACGCGAGATCACGAAGGCCGAAGACCATGAAGCCAAATGGCTGGAGATGGAACAATTATATTCAGATACCTTTGCCAATCCCTACCGTGCTGCCGAACGCGGATTTATCGACGAAGTTATTGAACCTGCCGAAACGCGCATTAAATTGATCCAGGCTTTTAAAATGCTGGAAAATAAAGTAGTGAACAACCCAAGGAAGAAACACGGGAATATTCCACTGTAGATTTGGGAATTCGGATGTTCGATTTCGGATTTATTTCTTTTTTATTGTAGATGCCGTAATTGCCTTTCTGGCTGTTTGCTGGCGCAAGTATGTGCGGCCGCCAGCGCCGTGATTATTTGTGCCTTCGGCAATAGAAAATCAGATTTGTTTACCTTTGCGTTTCTAATTCCGAAATCGAACATCCGAAATCCGCAATGAAAAATATCTCTATCGAACAAATCCGTCCCGAGCTTACCTGGCGGTTAAGGCAACGTATATTATACCCCGAAAGCAAGCTGTACGAAATGGAGATGGAGGAGGATAACCACGGGTATCACTTTGCTGCATTTAAAGATAATCATATCATAGCGGTAGTATCACTCTTTAATAAAGGGAACGATTGGCAGTTTCGCAAATTTGCTGTTGATGAAACCATGCAAAACATGGGAATAGGCCGTGCGGTATTGCAGCATATTACCGATTTTGTCCTTGTAAGCGGGGGGACCCGCCTGTGGTGTAACGCAAGGTTATCGGCCATTCCATTTTACCTCAAAGCTGGTTTTATTCACACAGGTAATTTCTTTTCAAAAAATGGTTTCGATTATGAGATTCTCGAAAAAGAACTTACTCCTTCTCTAAATCAGGAATAATTGCAGTCGCCTTAACGTTTTGTTGTTTTTCGTTCGATAATTTTGCTGCCTTTAAAGCTTCTTCAATGTCGCCCTGTGCTTCATATAACACCGCCAAATTGTAAGCCGCATGGCTGGCCAGTTTAAGATCGGGCCCATCAATAATTGGATTCAGTATTTTAAAGGCCTCATTATATCGCTTTGCTATCATGTGGTTAATAGCAACCTTCAAGCTGTCGTTATCAGCATATAATTGCCGCTGGTTAGTTAATGTAGATGGCAGATAATCCTTTATCGCATCAATAGCCGCATTACCTGCCGACTGGCTTATGGCCGCACCATTGCCTTTTACCGTAGGATGTACCAGCAAGGCAGCAATTATACCGTAATAACGGCTCTCCGAATGAAAATCCTTCGCTTTCCCTCTAAGAATTTTAAAATACTTGCCGTTGCTTTCGTATAAAGTAAACCTTGTATTAACCACCGTGGTATATACTTCCATGGTATCAACAAGCTCTACGGGGATATCGGCACTAAGCGAGTCAAGCGTTAAAACATAGTTGGCATTGCATTTTTCGGCAAGTGTTTTTATTGGCGTGGTATCTGCAATCAAATTAACAGAGTCGGCAAGTACTGTTGTTTGGATGCGGGGCAGCATATCAAGCTGTTTGGCTGCCATTGCAATAGCGCTGTAAGCGCCGCCCTTAAGTACAGCTCGTTTGCGTTTATTTTTATTAGCTACCGAGTCAACAGTAAACCTGTTTACTACTACAACTTTGGTTTCGTTATGCCCCAATTCCAGTTTAGGGGCGTAATTAACCGGTACTGTAATTTCATAATTTACACTGCAGGCTGCCAAACCCATGGCAACGAGCACACAAATGGCAAATAAGTTTTTCAAGGTATTTGTAATAAGGTTGGTTTAGGTTTTGAGGACTTTACTCTTTCATCAAATCAACAATAATAGCTTTGGCAAAATCATTGGGCTGTTTCTGGTTCGAGATCTTGGCCACCTCAAGTGCGGCCTCGATATCGCCCTGCGCCTCATATACTACGGCAAGGTTGTAAGCTGCGCGGCTGGCAAGCTTCAGGTCGGGCCCGTCAATAAGCGGGTTTAATAGCTGGAAAGCCTTATCAAATTTACCGGCTTTGATCAGTTCTACCGAGCTGCTTAGCTGGTCGCCATTGGTATACAGGGGCCTGTCATGATAATCGGTGTACGGCAGGTAATCCTTTAGGGCATCCAATGCCGAATTACGGATAGCATCAAATAACGGCCCGCCATGGGCAAGTAAGCTGGATGCATTACCATAAGGATTATTATCATTTATTTCAGCCTCACCGTTTAGCTTTTTAAAGTAGATGCCATTGGCTTCGTAAAGAGTAAAGCTGGTTTTAACCACCGATACCCGGTAAACCGACGGTACGCCGTTATAATAATCCTGCTCCAATTTGGTTTCGCCTTTAAAATCCTCAAACGCGAGCACATAAGAAGCGTTGTATTTTTTTGCCAGAAATTTCACCGAATCGGTATTGGCGGTAAAGTTAACCGAGTCAACCAGTTGTACAACTTTTACACCGGGCAGCGCATGCAGCTGTACCGCTGCATGGTTTATAGCGGTATAAGCGGCGGCTTTAAATGTAGTTAATACGCGTTTATTGCGGTTACGGGTCGAATCGGGCATGTAGTGGTTAATGACCACGATGGTTGTTTTTGCCCTGTTAAAATTCAGCTTCGGCGCGTAATCAACCGGAACATTTACATATTGAGGAACGCTGCATGCCGCTAAAAAACATGCCGCAAATAGGATACAAGTTAGCCTGAATAGTTTCACCTTATTAAAAATTAAATATCGTGGAAAGGTATAACATAAGCATGAAAGCTTTATGAAATAACCGGTCATTTTTGTATCAAAACAAACCAGCGCCTTCATTGTGACTAAATATTTTCAAAAACGTTTAATAATGATTTTATATAATTGATTTACTGCTTATATCCGGCTTAATTTTAGTGCAATGTCATGAGCTTTATTATATTTGCTGTATTACTACATTTAGATTGAAAACATTAATTCAATATGGCCAAAAAGAAATCTGACGCCCCACAGCATACGTCCGTTGTAAACGAAACTTCACTCGCGTTTTTTGAAAAATATATCAACAACCCCTCACCTACAGGTTTTGAATGGAAAGGCCAGGAGCTTTGGCTCGAATACCTGAAGCCCTATATTGACACCCATTATGTTGATAATTATGGCACCGCGGTTGGCATCATCAATCCTAAAGCCGATTACAAAGTAGTTATTGAAGCTCATGCCGATGAAATTTCATGGTTTGTGAATTACATCACTAACGATGGCTTAATATATGTTATCCGCAACGGCGGCTCCGATCATCAGATAGCGCCTTCAAAACGTGTAAATATCCATACCGATAATGGCGTGGTTAAAGCTGTTTTCGGCTGGCCTGCTATCCACACCCGCCTGGGCGGTGATAAAGAAGAAGCGCCTACCCTTAAAAATATCTTTTTAGATTGCGGTTGCACCTCAAAAGAAGAAGTTGAAAAACTGGGTATCCACGTAGGTTGTGTTATCACTTACGAAGATGAATTTATGGTGCTTAACGACCGCTATTATGTTGGCCGTGCGCTTGATAATCGTGCAGGCGGCTTCATGATTGCCGAGGTTGCCCGTTTACTTAAAGAAAACAATGTAAAACTTCCTTTTGGTTTATATATAGTTAACGCGGTGCAGGAGGAGATAGGTTTACGCGGTGCCGAAATGATAGCGCATAAAATTAAACCCAATGTGGCTATTGTTACCGATGTTACGCATGACACCCAAACGCCAATGATTAACAAAATTACCCAGGGCGACTTAGCCTGCGGTAAAGGCCCTGTTGTATCATATGCTCCGGCAGTACAAAACAACCTGAATAAGCTGCTTATTGAAAGTGCTCAAAAAGCGGGCATACCGTTCCAGCGTCAGGCATCATCACGGTCAACAGGGACCGATACCGATGCCTTTGCTTACTCAAATGATGGCGTGCCATCGGCATTAATCTCATTACCTTTACGTTATATGCATACCACTGTCGAGATGATCCACAAAGAGGATGTTGATAACGTGATCCGTTTGATATACGAGTCTCTGCTAAATATTCAGGCCGGTCAGGATTTCAGGTACTTTAAATAACAAAAAGTTTATATTGCATATAAAACAATCCGGGCAAAAATCCATTCACCTATAATAATTAATCATAAAATAGCTTTTAACAAATACCCCCGATACTATCTATGAAACCAACCTTACTGATATTGGCCGCAGGGATGGCTAGCCGTTATGGCAGTATGAAACAAGTTGACGGCTTTGGCCCCAATGGCGAAACAATTATTGATTATTCAATATATGATGCTATAAAAGCAGGCTTCGGCAAAGTTACTTTTATCATCCGCGAAGAGTTTGTTGACAGCTTTAAGGCCATTTTTGAGCCTAAATTGGCTGGTCGTGTTGAAACAGATTACGTTTTCCAAAGCTTTGACCTTAAGCCATTTGGTATCAACAAAGAAATCGAACGCGCCAAACCATGGGGTACAGCCCATGCAGTGCTTGCCGCGCGCAATCAGGTAAAAGAACCTTTTTGCGTAATCAATGCCGATGATTATTACGGCTATGACGCGTTTGAAAAAATGGCTAAATTTTTAACTACTGAAGTGAAGGACAATCTGTATTCACTGGTAGGTTATCAGATTGACCGCACCCTTTCTGATTATGGTTCGGTATCCCGTGGTGTATGTAAAGTTGATGACGCGGGCAACATGGTTGAAATTAACGAGCGTACCGAGGTTTATTTTAAGGAAGATAGTACCGTAGCTTACAAGGATGCCACCGGCGAGCATGCGCTTCCTAACGATACCCGTGTATCAATGAATTTCTGGGGCTTTACACCGGCTATCTTCAAACAAAGTGAGCAAATGTTCGTAGATTTTGTTGCGGCTAACGAAAATAACCCTAAAGCGGAATTCTTTATCCCGCTTGCTGCTGATAAGCTGATTAAAGATGGTACTGCTGCGTTTAAAGTGATCCCAACCGGTTCAAAATGGTTTGGTGTTACGTATAAAGAAGACAAACCTATCGTTCAAAAAAGCATATCTGACCTGGTAGCTAACGGTGTTTATCCCGAAAAACTTTGGGACTAATTAATATTTGCTCCTTCAAACAAAAAGCTCCCGTTCCAACCGAACGGGAGCTTTTTGTTTGATATGGCTTCCTAAATTAGTCCTGGTAAATAAAGAATGTTTTTTGATCACCGTCTTCATAAACGTGCAGGGTTTTCTTAACCACCTGGTTATTGGTTTTAACTTCCATAATGTAATCACCATCTTCAAGATTGGTTAAAACATAACCCCTTTCAACATCGGTTTTGGTTGATACAACATCTTTCAGCAAAAGTTCATTTTGTTTGCTATAAACGCGTATAAATGAACGGCCGTTTTCTGATTTTGCGAGTATTAACTTAACACCGCGGTCGTGGTCAAGGGCTTTAAAGGTAACAACCTCTTTAGCTTTAGGAGTTACATCGACGGCTTTAGCTGCTGTAGTAGCAAATACACCTGCGCTTAATAATAAGAATAATGCTGATAATTTTATTGAAGTTTTCATGATTTTGAGCTTTTAAGTATGTTAAATATTTTGTGTTTGTTATTTCAATGATCAAATGAACAACATTAATTTTAAGTGCTAAAAAGTGTTATACCAGCACCGAAAAGATATAGACCAATACCCGGAAGTATTCGGCAAACACCAAAAACATGCTAATTATCAGTGTTTTACAAGTTGGTCGAAAATTAAAGGGCGTTTATCGGGCAGGAAAGCGGGTTGGTCGTTTTTGGGGATGAAATAGAAAAACCCATGCAACGTTTTTTAAGCTCAATTAACAACCATGTCGTTGCGAGGAGCCGCAGGGGAAGAAGCCCCTGGAGCGACGTGGCAATCTCGTAGCTATATAGATCGGACTTGCATTGGCTACGAGATTGCCGCGCTGCGCTTATAATGACATGGTTTCTATTTGTTTTCCAAAGCAACTTTCCCCTTCCCAATACCTATGGTTACAAACGAGCGAGAGTTAAATGAAAAGAGGAAAATCCGTTGACGTTTATCTCAAAATCTACATTTAACAAAACCAACCTAACCAAACAACGTTGCCTTTAAGTACCTTTATCTATTCCGGGTACCCCACAGGCATGAATTTAGAAATTGCAGGTAACGTACAGGGCTTTAAACAACAAGATGGTATTTTAACAATTAAAACCGCCGAAGCCGAAGCAAGGGTTTATATCTATAGCCCTACAATTATCAGGGTAAGCATCAGTAAAAATTTCAACCCGGATGATCCTTCCTTTGCGGTAATCAGGCAGCCACTGGCCGATTTCGATTTTGATGAGTCATCGGTCAATATTGATATTACTACACCCGCCTTAAGGCTCAGTATTCAGAAATCGCCACTACGTTTCAACTTTTTTACTGCAGGTGGTATCTCGCTGAGTGAAGATGACGCCCGCTTTGGTACAAACTGGCAGGGCGAACGGGTGATCTGTTATCGCCGGTTGTTTGAGGGTGAACGGTTTATTGGCCTGGGCGAAAAAACAGGTAACCTCGACAGGCGTGGCGCGGCGTATGTAAACTGGAATACCGATGCGCCAAACCACACGCCCGAATCCGATCCGCTGTATAAAACCTTTCCGTTTTTTATAGGATTACACAGCGGGTTAACTTACGGTTTGTTTCTTGACAATACCCATAAAAGCTACTTCGACTTTGGTGCATCCACAGATGAAGAAACAAGCTGGTTCGGTGCCGATGGCGGCGATTTGAATTACTACTTTTTCGGGGCACAGGGTGTTGCCAAAATAATTGAAGATTATACCTGGCTTACCGGCAGGATGGAAATGCCGCCGCTCTGGAGCCTGGGCTATCAGCAATGCCGATGGAGTTATATGAGTGCCGATGAAGTGTTGAACATCGCCCAAACCTTTCGCAAAAAACAGATCCCTGCCGATGTAATGTACTGCGATATCGACTATATGGACGATTTCAAGATCTTCACCTGGAACAAAAAAACTTTCCCTAAACCCAAGCAAATGCTCGATAAACTAAAGGAGATGGACTTTAGGCTGGTTACCATTGTTGATCCGGGAATTAAGGTAGAAGAAGGTTATAAGGAATACGATGAGGGTATTGAGCAGGATTATTTTGCCAAATATCCCGACGGCGAAAATTATACCGGCTATGTGTGGCCGGGCCGCTGTCACTTTCCAGATTTTTTCAGGGAAGAGGTACGCGAATGGTGGGGAGCAGCCTTTACCGCTCTTACCCAACCCGGCGTTGAAGGTTTCTGGAATGATATGAACGAGCCTGCCGCCTGGGGGCAAAATATCCCATGGATAGTAAAGTTTGGAGATAAGTTTATGCCGGAAGTGCGTAATGCCTATGGCATGCAAATGGCCCGCGCCACTTATGATGGCACAAGAAAGATCATGGGAAACAAACGGCCGTTTGTACTTACCCGCGCGGCTTATTCGGGCACACAACGCTATTCGGCCGTGTGGACGGGCGATAATACCGGCACCGATGCCCATATGCTTTTAGGACAACGGCTGGTAAATAGTTTGGGTATTACAGGTATGAGTTTTATCGGGGTGGATATCGGCGGCTTCAGCGGCAACCCTACGTCTGAGCTCATGGTACGCTGGAACTCCCTTGGTGTATATACCCCAATGTTTCGCAATCATGCTATACAAGGCAGTAAAATGCGCGAACCATGGGAATGGGGTAAGGGTAATGAACAAATCATTAAGAAGGACATTGAACAACGGTACAAAATCCTGCCCTACCTGTACAGCAGCTTTTATCAATCAACCCAAACCGGCCTGCCGGTAAGCCGCACATTAGCTATTGAGCACAGTTTTGACGGGAATGTTTTTGATGAGCGTTTTCAAAATGAATTTATGTTTGGCGACGCGATGCTGGTTGCTCCTGTTGAAAGCACTAAACTAACCGAAGATGTTTACCTGCCCCGAGGCTCGTGGTATAGGTTAAGCAGCGATAGGTTTTATGAGGGAGAACAGATTGTTAATGTTCAGGCGCCATTAACCGATCTGCCGGTATTTGTTAGGGCCGGCGGTATTATCCCCATGCAAAGTGTTGTACAAAGCACCAATGAAAAAGGTGACGGTATATTGCAGGTACACGTATGGAACGGCAGGGAAGCAAATAGCTTTGTGTATTATGAAGATGACGGGGTATCATATGATTATGAGCAGGACATTTATTATAAACGGACTATCGCTTTTAATCCAATCGAAAAAACAATTAATTTATCATCAGTTGAAGGCTCATTTAAATCGAGGTTTATGCAGTTGAGATTTGTTTTGCATGGTTTTGATGGGGTTAAGCTGCAGGAAGAAATAATAGAGAATAAAAGCGGAGAGATTGAAGTGAAATTATAATTGTTGTTTCATTTCTTTGAGTAGTGATCGAACCAGTCTCATGGTTTGTAATACGCGGCGGGAGGGGGCTCAGGTGCCCAAAACAGGCTGGCCTGCCATTCGGCCTCAGAGAGGTATGATGATTATGGAAAATTTAAAGAATGGCGGGATCCAGCGGAGCCTCCTAATTGTGGACGAAACATTGGCTAACCTTTTGCCTTTACTCATCGTTCAAAATGGGTATGAACAATATTATAGCATTCTGCTCCTAAATATTTTCAAAATTTCTTTAATTAATTGATAATAAGTTAAATTTGCGCGGAATTAAAATCCTAAACATGAAACACAAGTACAAAATTATAGTATTGCTGCTTGCCGGTATTACTGCCATTTACACTTCGTGCCATAAGCTTAACATGGCGCCTAATAATCAAAGTACAGTAAGTAAAAAAGAAGCGAGTGTGCAAATTGCGCAAAGCCTTGTTGGCATTTTTAACCCCGAAAACGGCGGGTTTGATTTTAAGAGCGGTTTAAGTATGCCAACCGATCTATCCCTGAACAAAAAAGGTAAGATCAAAGTACAATCTGTTGACCCTCGGCCACAGTGCGGCGCCAAAATGGATACCACGATAGCATTTAATTTAGATCAAAGCGATACCTCAAAAATTGATATCTGGGCTAAGGTTAAATATGAGCTTACCTGTACCAATGGAGTGCCTTCAGGTGTTACCGCTAATGATAGTTTAAATATGACTATGACAGGCAGCGGTTTTACGATGGTTTTAAAAATGGGTGAAAACCTGGTACTCAGAAGCCTTAATCCGGGTGTTGAACACGCGCAATACTCTTTTGATGGCCCTGTGAATTATTATGCCAGGGTTAACTACACCAAACCTACAACAGACCAGCCAAATGTTGAAGGCACGTTTAACTACAATTTTAAATCAATTGTTGTTGATCCAACAAAAGACCCAGATTTTATTTTAAGCGGAAGTGCTACCTTTTCGAGTAAAGGAAGTATTGGAAAAAATGTCTGGAACTATAAAGGGACAATAACGTTTTTAGGTGGTCACAAAGCTAAGATCACTATCGATGGTACTGTTTACACCGCCGATCTGATGACAGGCGAAGTTAATTAAATTCGTTTTTAAATATATGTAGAGCCCTGCTCCCTAATAGGAGGCAGGGCTTTTTGTATGCTATGGTTTTTCAAAACGGCATGCTTTTTATCACCTTGTATTTGATAAAAAAAACGGGGAATATTTTCCACGTATTTTTCCCCGAAGCGGGGAAAGTAGGTAGTGGGTGTGTTTTGTGTTCCGTTGCTATCAGCAGTATAAATCTTTAACTGTTTTATAAAAAAGGAAAATGAGCCTAAAAACACATATCCCGGCCGTTTTTTTTGCGAATTTTTTACCTGGTGGTATGCTTATTGCGAAATGAGGCAAAGAGATCTAAACTTTATCTTATACGTTTATGAAACTAAATCTACGGAGTGTATTACCTTTATTAGCAGGTGTGGCTGTTCTTTATTCGGCCTGTACAAAAACAGGAATTAATGTAAAACCTGATCCATCAACTGTAAAAGCAAGCGATAATGTAGCCAGTTCGGCCATTGCAGATAACCTGGCAAAATCGTTGGCCGGCTCATTTGGAGGGGCCAGCCTTAACGACGGTGTTACCCCCTCAACCAATGCCTCATCAAAGCTTAAAGTACAGAGTACTTATAGTTGCGGTTTTTATATTGATACCAGCCTGAACCGTGTATTTAACCAGGGTGATACTTTAAAAGCAACCAAAACAGGCGGTACTAAATATTATTTTATTTGTGACGGCAACAAAACTGTTGGTTACGATTCGGTTGATTCATTAAATACCGAAGGCAGTGGCCCGGGTTATTCATTCGTTTACAATATTGTGCAGAAATATAAGGTTAGGGGCCTTAACACCAATAACTCAAACTTCTCGCTTGATGGTCCGATGAAAGCCTATGTTGATAACGAATACACTAAATACAAAACGTTTAGCAGGGTGCATAATACCTACGTGTTCACTAACCTGTATGTACATGGCAACGATAAGTTTGATATCAGCAGCGGCACAGCTACTTTCCGTTCGGAAGGAAAAACAAACGGCGGCGGCTGGGATTATAGCGGCACCATTGTTTTCCTGGGCAACCACAAGGCAAAGCTAACTTTCCTTAATAAAATTTTCTTAATTGATTTACTAACCGGTAAATCAACACCTGCATAATCACAATCTTTCAATCAATCAATTATGCCCTGTGCCGGTTTCCGGTACGGGGCTTTTTTGTGCCTGAAACAATAACTTATTATATTGCCGTCCCATCCTGTTGCTCCCCCTTTAGGGCGCCGGGGGATCAATCATGAAACGCCTCTTATCAAACCTAACTTTCCAGGTACTCATTGCCATTGCCCTTGGGGTAGTGGCCGGCTTATATGTTAAAGGTTTTGCCCCGACTGCCGAACTCATCAGCAAAACGTTCATCAGTCTCATCACCATGCTGATTGCGCCTATCATATTTTTAACCATTGTGCTGGGCATTGCCGGCATGAGCGATATGAAAAAAGTGGGCAGGGTAGGCGGTAAAGCTTTGTTGTATTTCGAGATCGTAACCACGTTCGCACTTGTCATCGGTGTTACCGTAGCCAATATTATTAAACCCGGTGCCGGTTTTGAAAACCATGCAGCAAAAATGGATACCGGCAAATTAGCCGTTTACGAAAAAGCTGCCGCCGAAATGCATTGGGGCGATTTTATTGCCCATATAGTCCCCTCAAATATGTTTAAAGCTTTTGCTGAAGGCGATATTTTGCAGATCCTGTTTTTTGCGATACTGTTTGGTTTTGGGTTAAGCAGGATGGGTAAAAGTGGCGAAGCGGTTATTCAGCTATTTGATAAGCTTTCGAAAGTGTTTTTTAATATCATGAAGATAGTGATGAAGGTGGCGCCGATAGGGGCTTTTGCAGGGATGGCCTTTACGGTGAGCAAATATGGTATCCAAACCCTTAAACCGCTGGCTTTGTTGATGGGCTCGGTTTATCTGACCATGTTCCTGTTCATATTTGTAGTATTGAATATTATTTGCCGGCTGTTTAAGTTCAGCCTTTGGGAATATCTGAAATACATCAGGCAAGAGATCCTGATTGTGCTTGGTACATCCTCATCCGAATCGGCATTACCGGCCATGATGGAGAAAATGGAAAAGTTTGGCTGTTCCAAATCGGTGGTGGGTCTGGTGATCCCCACGGGGTATTCTTTTAATTTGGATGGCACTACGATTTACTTGTCCATGTGCGTGATATTCCTGGCGCAGGTGTTTAATATCCCGCTTTCATTAGGGCAGGAGTTAACGATTATCGGGATCCTGATGATCACTTCCAAAGGAGCAGCAGGTGTAACCGGAAGCGGTTTTATTGTGCTCACCAGCACGCTCACAGCCATCAAAATAATCCCGGTTGAAGGGCTGGCGATATTAATAGGGGTCGACAGGTTTATGTCGGAAGCGCGGGCCATTACCAATGTGATTGGCAATGGTGTGGCGACAATTGTGATTGCGAAGAGTGAAGGGGAGTTTGTTGCCCAGCCCGCTGAAAGGGGAGTTAATGAATAAATCGGATATATATATATTATTAACAATTTTCAAAGCACTGGTTTTGTTAACTGGTTTGACATTTACTGCGATCAATTTTATCCCGGGTATTTCTGGCGATAAAGTGAAACTTAAAAAAGCCGGGATTATATTTCTTGCTACGTTTTTGGTGTTCGTTTTAATTACAGCGGTTGAATTTGCAATTGCATTCAATTAGTAATTGGCCACGTTATGGATGGTAGTGTAATGATTTCGGATTTTGTCTGAACCGGGATTTATAGGATTTTTTGATTTACGGTTTTTTGTCTGGACCCGAATCTACCAGAATGAAAAGCAAATTCAATAAATTGCTAAAATTCGTTTAATTCGAGTTCAGACAAATAGCCTGGGCCGCAGGCAACGCCCTAATTTAGTTGGCAGTAGATAGTTTTCAGTTGACAGTTTTATTCAACGGGAACTTTATAATCATAAAAAATTTAAAACACATAAACACCCTATAACCACATCCAATCCCCTTAAAAGTCACTTTTATGTTAACATATAAATTTAGATTACAATAGGGTTTGACATTCGGGCAAAAACTTTAGCTTTGCCGTACTAAAACGAAAAAACCAATGAGTGTACTCGTAAATAAAGATTCAAAAGTTATTGTACAAGGTTTCACCGGTAAAGAAGGGTCATACCATGCCGAGCAAATGATTGCTTATGGCACTCAGTTAGTTGGTGGTGTTACACCAGGTAAAGGTGGTCAGACCCATTTAGACAGGCCGGTTTTTAACACGGTTAAAGATGCCGTTGTTGCAACCGGTGCCGATGTATCCATCATTTTTGTACCTCCTGCTTTTGGTGCAGATGCCATTATGGAAGCTGCTGAAGCCGGCATTAAGGTTATTGTTTGTATTACCGAAGGGATCCCTACAAAGGATATGATCGCAGTAAAAGAATATCTTACAGATAAGGATGCACGCCTGATTGGTCCTAACTGCCCCGGTATCATCACTGCTGATGAGAGCAAAATTGGTATCATGCCTGGCTTTATTTTCAAAAAAGGTAACGTTGGCGTGGTTTCAAAATCAGGTACTTTAACTTATGAAGCGGTTGACCAGGTGGTTAAAGCCGGTTTGGGTATCACTACAGCTATCGGTATTGGTGGCGACCCGATCATTGGTACACCAACCAAAGAAGCTGTTGAATTATTAATGAACGATCCGGAAACTCATGGTATCATCATGATTGGTGAAATTGGCGGAAATATGGAAGCTGATGCTGCCCGCTGGATCAAAGCAAACGGTACTAAACCGGTTGTTGGTTTCATTGCTGGTCAAACAGCGCCTCCGGGCCGCCGTATGGGCCACGCAGGTGCTATCGTAGGTGGTGCCGATGATACTGCTGCTGCTAAAATGAAGATCATGGCCGAGTGCGGTATCCGAGTGGTTGAGTCGCCAGCTGAAATTGGCGCTGCCATGGCAGAAGAATTGGCTAAGTTAGCTTAATGCTTAAGGCGCAAAGCCGAAAGCGAAAAGCTTTTTAATATTGAAGATCCCGGTCATGATTTGGCCGGGATTTTTTAGTTTAAGATGATTACTTCTTAAATCTCAAAAAACATGTCATTGCGAGGAGGAACGACGAGAGCAATCGCATGCTATACAGGGCGGTTATGCCTAGCCACGCTGCGTTTGCAATGACATATTTTATTAACAGTATTCAAATGGATAAAATAGCTCAAAGCGATAGGATTCTGCAATTCAGATTCAGACAATTTTTCCGTATCTATGTATATGGTCAAAAATCTACTTAAGTTAGTCTTATTCATTTCGTTAGCTGCGGTAAGCTACTCATCTATGGCCCAACCCTACAAGCCCGCAATGTTTACTGATCCCGACAGGTTAAAAAAGATCCAGGCTACTTTCCCTGTCATCGATCAGCTTTATAAAAAATATGCTGAAGATAATCACTGGCCGGGATTGGTGTATGGCATTGTGGTTGATGGTAAACTGGTGCACAGCGGTGGTTTAGGGTATACCGATATTGATGCCAGGATCAAGGCTGATTCATCGTCGGATTTTCGGATCGCCTCCATGACCAAAAGCCTTACCGCTATGGCTATCCTAAAACTCAGGGATGAGGGCAAGCTAAAACTGGATGATCCGGCTTATATTTATATCCCCGAGATGAAGAGGTTGAAATATTTGACCAAAGATGCTGTCCCTGTAACCGTAAGGCATCTGCTTACGCATACAGCAGGTTACCCGGAAGATAACCCATGGGGCGACAGGCAACTTGCAGTTAGCGATGAAGAACTTCTGGCGCTATACAAAAAAGGCATTTCATTTTCCAATAATCCTGGGCAGGGCTATGAGTACAGCAACCTTGGGTTTGCTACGCTGGGATATATCATCAAAAAAGTATCGGGCAAAACTTACGAGCAATACATCACAGATAATATCCTTAAACCGTTAGGTATGACACATACCTATTGGGAATATACCAAAGTGCCCAAAGATAAACTGGCGCATGGTTACCGCTGGCTTGATGGTAAATGGGTTGAACAACCTTTGTTGCATGACGGGGCTTACGGTGCGATGGGCGGCCTGATCACCACTATTGAGGATTTTAGCAAATACATGGCTGTACATATGGATGCCTGGCCTCCGCGCGATGATGCCGAAGCCCTGCCTGTAAAACGTAGTTCTATCCGGGAAATGCAGTACCCCTGGGATGTGAATTATTTAACTGTAAATGCCAAAACAACCACGGGCAGACCATGCCCCAATGTCAGTGCCTATGCCTACGGTTTACGTTGGGCAAAGGATTGTGATAACCGCGTGTACATTGGTCATACAGGGGGCTTACCGGGTTTCGGCAGTCAGTGGAATATCTTGCCGGAGTACGGTGTGGGCGTTGTTTCATTTGCCAACCTGACTTATGCCCGTGCTGGTTATCCCAATAACCAGGCTCTGGATACGTTACTGGCTCTTTCGGGTATAAAACCACGGCAATTGCCTGCATCAGCCATATTGGAGCAACGTAAAAATGATCTGCTTAAGGCCATCGCTGATTGGAGCAAGGCTAAAGAAAGCGGCATTTTTGCTGATAACTTTTTTATGGATTATTTCCCCGATAAACTTCAAGCAGCCGCAACTGAAGCTTTTGCAAAAACAGGCAGAATAATAAGCGCAGGCAATGTGGTGCCCGAAAATCAATTACGTGGCTATTTTATTATCAAATGTGAAACTGGAAATATCAAAGTGAGTTTTACACTTACACCCGAAAACCCATCATTGGTACAAGAGTTTCATTTCGACATTGTGCAATAGCTTGTACTTAATTCGGTCGTTTAAATTTAAGCTCGTTGTAAATGCGGGCGGGTTGCATAGTTACACTGGTTTACCAAGTTGCCTTCGGCTTTGAGCATTTTGCTTTAAGCAAAAGCAATCACGTTTTCTGCTTTTTCTTCTTAGCAGCTGGGAACAGCACATTGTTTAGGATCAGTCTGTAGCCGGGAGAATTGGGGTGTAGTTTCAAATCTGTCGGCGGATCATTTACAGCATGCTGATAATCTTCAGGGTCGTGGCCGCCGTAAAATGTCCATTGGCCTTTGCCGTATTCGCCGTGAATGTAACGGGCTTCGTTGGCGGTTTTCATTTCGCCCATAATGGTAACGCCGGGTTTGAGCATGCTTTTGTTGTAGGCCGTGGTTAAGCCCATAAAACCTTTTATTACTTTGTCATGATCCTGCGTAAGCATGCTCGGCACTACATCCCATTTGGCCGAAAAATCAAACAACGTAAAGAAATCCCGGGTACGATCAACCTGGCGGGTGGTGGTAACGTCGATATTGCTGAAGGAATGCGAAATGGGGTTCATATCCAGCGTAAAATTCTGAAAGGCGAACGTTTGACTAAAATCGAGTTTGGATTGCGCGTCCTGGTCGGCAGCATCACCGTCGAACATACGTTCGCAGATATCTGTATTAGCAGCCGATAGTGCAATGTCAAAAGTATCGGTACCTGAGCACATGGCAAACAGGAAGCCGCCGCCTGCGCAAAAATCTCGGATGTTTTGGGCTACGGCCAGCTTCATTTTTGATACCTTGCTAAAGCCCAGTTTATGGGCCATGGTCTCCTGGATTTTGATATCATCGGTATACCATTGCGCGTAACGGAAGGCGCCATAAAACTTGCTGTATTGCCCTGTAAAATCCTCGTGGTGCAGGTGCAGCCAATCATACTTAGGCAGTTCGCCGTGGATCACCTCTTCATCGTAAACTACGTCGTACGGAATTTCGGCATATTTTAAAACCAGGGTAACTGCATCATCCCAGGGCAGCTTGTTTTTGGGGGAGTAAACCGCCATGCGGGGGCTTTCTCCAGTTTAACCAGGTCCATATTTACCGATGGATCGCTTACTTCGGTAATAATTTCGTTTGCTTTGGCGTCGGCAATAACTTCGTAGCTCACCCCGCGGATCTTGCACTCTTCCTCAACTTTTTGGCCGTACTTCATCATGAAACTGCCACCACGATAGTTGAGCAGCCAGTCGACTTCTTCGCCGTTTTTGAGCACCCAGAAAGCTATCCCGTACGATTTGAGATGGTCCTTTTGCTCATCATCCATAGGAATTAATATAGATGCAGCCCTCGACGTAAAAGGTAAAAGGTAAAAGGCGAAAGGTAAAAGGAACTTTAGCTTTATAAGTAAAAGACGAAATGTAAGAGGTGAAAAGTTATTGCCTGATGAATTATTCACGATCCTTGTTGATTTGTTTACTGCCGGGTTATCAAATGTAACGAATAAAGGGCTAATGTATTTTAACCATTTTTAACACATAAGGGCTTCTGGCTTTATGCATGTTGTTTTAATTTTATGGCGTTGTTAAATCCGGTCCTTAAATGAGTTTATCTGTTACTATCAGAAATATTTTCCTTGTCGGTATTTTATCAATATCCTGTTTGGCCGCGTACGCGCAGAATGGAAGTAAGGGTATGCGCCTCAATCGTAATGTGTTGATTAAAAAGCTTACAGAAGCCGATAGTAGTCTTGTTTTTAAGCAGGACACAGATATCAGCCTGCTACCAAATTTTGTCGCAACAGATGCCAATGGAAGCCGGGCCCAACTAATTGGCAAGCCCGATGAGCTGGCAATAGTTAAGTGGACTTACGTTTTTACGGCCGACGAAAAAGTGAACCTTGCCGAACTGCAAAAACTGGCCTGGTTTGCTAATACTTTAGGTGATCAGGAAGGACTCGACTGGTTTTTTGCCCAATTGGCCGAATTGGGTAAAGATTATAAAAAGCCGCTTTTGGAAATTAAAATGTTTGATTCAAAAAGCAAAGGCGAGATTAGTTATTCGCCAAAAGAAAAAGTACTTACCATGACTTTTACACCCTGGTAACCAATAAATATTGCAAACCTTTCGCTTTTTACCTTTCGCCTTTAACCTTCTATTTTATTACCTTTGCCAACTGTTTTCAAAAAAACAAAAACATGAGCAAAGCAATAATCAAAACCGAAAAAGGCGACATGACCGTAGAGTTTTACGATCAGGATGCCCCTAATACCGTTGCTAACTTTAAAAAATTAGCAAAATCAAACTTTTATGATAACGTGATATTTCACCGTGTTATCCCTAATTTTATGATTCAGGGCGGCGATCCAACCGGTACCGGTGCTGGTGGCCCAGGCTACAAAATTGATTGCGAGCTTACCGGCAACAACCAATACCATGACCGTGGTGTGCTTTCAATGGCACATGCAGGCCGCAACACTGGTGGCTCACAGTTTTTCATTTGCCACAACCGCACAAACACTGCCCACCTTGACCGTAACCACACCGTTTTTGGTAAAGTGATTGAAAATGTTGACGTTGTTGACGCTATTCGCCAGGGAGATAAAATTTTAGGAATCGAAGTTATTGAAGATTAAGTGAGTAGTTGATGAGGTGAGTAGTTTATTGGTTAAACATAATAAACTACTCATCCAATCAGCCCCAACAAAAAATATATGAATTTACAGGGAATTGTATCGGTATCAGGAAAACCGGGTTTATGGAAAGCTTTGGCACAAAACAAAACCGGCTATGTGCTGGAAAGTTTAGATGCACAGAAAACAAAGCTGATAGCCAACCTTTCTACAGCCAAATTAGCTGCTTTAAGTGAGATCACCATTTTTGGTGTTGAGGATGATATCAGGTTAACTGATGTGCTTGAGCGCATGAAAACAGCATCAAACATACCTGATGTTAAAGCCGATGGAAAAGCATTGCGTACCTTCTTTTATGAAGTAGCGCCTGATCATGACGAAGAGAAAGTTTACTCATCGGATATTAAAAAGGTAATAGCCTGGTTCCAGATATTAAAGCCGCTTCCAATTTTTGAAGAGGCCGATCCAACCCAAGCACCTGCCCCGGTTGCAGAAGAACCCGTTGCCGAAGCTGTAACAGCTGAACCGGAAGCTGAACCAGCAGCTCCAAAAGCAAAAGCTAAAAAGCCACAAAAAAGCCGAATAATCGGCTTTTTTTAGTTTAAGATATATTTTACTTCTTAGCTAAATAATTAGGATTGGGGATAAAATCTCCTTCAATTATTCCACTTGAATCCACTTTCCAGGCGCCTTTGATAGCTTGCGGCGGCACGTTTACATCATGCTCAAATGTGGCGTCTATTTCATACACCCAACCGTTAGCATGATTCAATGCTTCTTTTATTGCGCCGGGTGCTGGCCTTCTTTTTAAAAGTGGTGTTTCCTCCGGAGTAATAATGTCGGCGCAGACTTGTTTCGCGGTAAATAGGTTTTTGAAATTAAACATCCATCGCATCATAAACAATAACCTTTTCCCAAAGGTGGCTGCAGTTTTTAATAAACTCCAGGTGGATAGGGTGAGTTTGATAGGTTGCCTGTCCGGCCAGGTCGCTGAAAAACATCAGCTCGGATACCGCCCAGGAGTTATCTACTACGTCGCGTTTTTCGGTACTGGCCACAATACCTACACGAAGTTTGCGCACGGTTTCAATTTTGGCAAGGGTTTTAACACCCGCTACCAGTTTATCGCGATCTTCTGTTGATCCCGGGTTTTTAAGCCAGAAAAATACGTGGTGTACTATTGGCCATTCTTCTTTTTGCTCTTTCAGCGATATTGCCGATGCTGTAACTGTACCTGCAGCCAGTGCCGCTGTTGTGGTAATGAATTTTCTTCGGGTTGATTTCATGACAGGTTAAATAATCGCTTTCAAGGTAGTAAGAATTATTTAAAACGTTTATAAGTTGTTTCAATCAAAACACATCCAAAACATAAAGCAGCGCAATAATAGGCAGCACATTTAAAAATATTACAAGCCCGATGTTCTGATCCTGCACATCTCTTTGCGCATAACGGGACAGGAATATGATAAAAACCACATAATAAATAAGCGGAAAAACGAATATTACGGAAAGCAGCAGCCCAGCAGAACCCATAAGCTGGCCCCAGCCCAATATAATTGGCCATATTACCATCCCGACGATTTCAAGAAAGGTGATAACGGATAGTATTTTTAAGGTTTGGGCTTTGCTCATTTTAAGGTAATTGTTTACCTTAAAAATAAGAAAATGAGGAATTTTATGAAATAGGAAAAACTAACCTACAAACACTCCGGCTGCTTACACCCTTCTTCCGAAAATTCGGGTTCAAAAGTACTGTGGCTGATATCCAGATGTTCCAAACGGTGACGAAGGTCATGCTTGATATTATCAAAATCGGCCATGGCTTCAGGCTTGATGACCAGGTGGGCAGTAAGTGCGTTTTCGGTGGTGCTGAGCGCCCAAACGTGCATGTGGTGAACATCAACCACCCCTTTGGCTTTTTTAAGTTCGGCTTTGATCTTATCAAGGTCCATTTCGGCAGGCACGCCGTCCATTTCCAAACGCAGGCTGGCTGTAAGCAGGCTCCAGGTGCCGCGTAATATCACAAAACCTATTATCAGGCTCACTGCGCTGTCAATCCAGTATAGTTTGGTAAAGTATATGACAATACCAGATATCACCACACCAAAGGATACTATGGCATCAACAGCCATGTGCAGGTAAGCGCCTTTAATATTGAGGTCGGTATCTTTATCTTTAACAAACAGCCAGGCTGTAAAAGCGTTAATGCCAATGCCTATAAAAGCAACCCAGGCCATGGTGCCGCCCGATACTGTTTCGGGGTTCATGAAGCGCGTAACCGCTTCATAAATAATAAAACCAACGGCTGCAAATAATATTACCGCGTTAAAAAAAGATACGATGATAGTCGACCGCTTATAGCCGTAGGTATACTTACTGTTAGCGCTTACTTTGGTGAGTTTAAAAGCAAGCAAGGCTAACGCGAGCGAGGCCACATCGCTCAGGTTATGGCCGGCGTCGGTTAACAGGGACAAAGAGTGGGTAACAAAACCTGTGATAGCCTCAACCACTACAAACACCGAGTTAAGCACTATGCCCCAAATAAAAGCCGAATTTAAATGATCAAGCTTAGGGGCATGGTCATGATGATGGTGCCCGTGCGAATGTGAGTGTGAATGATCGTGACCTGCTGACATTTAGCAAAGGTAGGGGAAAATGTGCAGATGTGCAGATTATGGATGTGCAGATTCATGTGTTGTTCATTTTTGAACCTTGATTAACTTGATTTTAGGATTTCATGAATTGGGCTATGAATATAAATTATCAGGCCAATTCATGAAATCCTAAAATCCTATAAATCATGGTTCAGTCCTACTCATGATGATAAGGCTCACCCTTCATAATGGTATAAGCCCTGTACAGTTGCTCCACAAAAAACAGGCGTACCATCTGGTGTGAAAATGTCATGCGCGAAAGAGAGATCTTGTCGTTAGCCCGCTGGTAAACGGAGGTATCAAAGCCATAAGGCCCGCCGATGATGAATATTAAATTGGCAGATGTGGTAACTTCTTTTTATTGATATAAGCCGCAAACTGGGTTGAGGTAAATTCAGAACCTTTCTCATCCATCAGGATCACAAAATCAAGCGGGGTGATTTTCTTGAGGATCAACTCGGCCTCTTTAGCCTTTTGCTGCTCAGGGCTCAGGGCTTTGGTGTTCTTAAGCTCGGGGATTTCTACAAGCTCCAGTTTGGTGTAATGTTTTAGCCGTTTTACATATTTATCAATGCCTTCCTTTAAATAGGCATCCTCTGTTTTTCCAACGGTAAGGAACGTGATCTTCATATCTGAAACAAATAAACGTTTATTTAAAATATATGTGTTTATTTTGGTTGAATTTATCTGCACATGGAACAAACAATTATAAACGATTATACGCAAAGGGCAAGCCTCGCCGCTGCAGAAGCGGCCAAATATAAAAAGCTTGCCAATACCTATTCGCTGCTGAGGCTCGGCATATTTGCTATGGTGGCCTTAACTATAGCCTTTGCCATTCACTTCGACAATTTTAGTATCATCGCCATAGCCTTTGTACTGCTGGTTTTTGCCTTTGCCTGGCTGGTAGCGCGCCAAAGCGCTTTTGAAAAGCAGAAACAGTATTATGACGATCTGCAGCAGGTAAATGAAAACGAGATAGCCAGTATCCAAACCCATGGCAATATCTACAACGATGGCGCACGCTACGCTAACGACAAACACTTTTACACTTCCGACCTGGATATTTACGGTAATGCATCGTTATACCAGCTCATCAACCGTGCAGCTACTACCCCGGGAAATAATAAACTGGCGGGTTGGCTCAATGCCCCGGCAAGCAAGCAAACCGTATCACAACGACAGGAAGCCGTTAAAGAAATAGCCGCTAAGAACAGCTGGAAGCTCGATCTGCAAACACGGCTCATTTTCGCCATAAAGCAGGATGTAAACCAACTTAAAAACCTGTTTAAATACCTGCACATTCCGCTCGATATGCCAGGCGAAAAATGGCTTGCCGCTTATACAAAAATAGCGCCATACTTGTTTACGGCGTTGTTGGTAGTTGCTTATTTTTATTCGCCGGCGAAGCTTGCGGCCATCGTGGTTGGCTTGTTTAATATGGGGGTGGTGTTTTCAAAAGCAGCCTACATCAGCAAAGCCGATCTTATTGCCGGTAAAATAGGTGATACTTTATCCAACTATGCAAATGTATTTAAGTGCATTGAAGACCAGCAATGGCAAGCTCCCTATAACAATATATTAGCACAACAGCTTAAAACAGATAAAACATCGGCTAAAATAAAAGAGCTGGGAGAGCTGATCAATAAGCTTAATTATCACCTTAACCTATTAATTGGCTTTGTACTCAACCTGTTTTTTTGTGGGATATCCGCCAGATCATCGCCATTGAAAACTGGAAACGGCAAAACCAGGACAGCCTTGAAGCCGCTTTTGATGTCATTGCCGAATTTGAATCACTCCTGAGCCTGGCCGGTTTAGTAGTAAACTATCCGGACTGGTGCTTTCCTGTTATTGACGACAGGCAGGGCTATACCCTTACAGCTAAAGCCATTGCCCACCCGCTTATTGATGTCACCAAACGCATCGAAAATGATTACGAACTGGATAATACCTTTAAAGTTGACATCATAACCGGATCAAATATGGCCGGCAAGAGTACCTTTTTGCGTACCGTGGGCATTAATACCGTGTTGGCCTTAAGCGGTGCACCGGTTTGTGCCAAAAGCATGCAGGTTTCGGTGATCACCATGATCAGTTATATGCGCATCAAAGATTCGCTCAATGAAAGTACTTCGACTTTTAAGGCCGAGCTCGACCGTCTGCAAATGCTGCTGGCCGCGGTCGAAAATGAGCCTAAGGTGTTTTTCCTGATAGATGAAATGCTGCGCGGTACCAATTCGGTTGATAAGTACCTCGGCTCAAAGGCGGTTATCGAGCAACTCATCCGCAAAAATGCGGTGGGTATGGTAGCCACTCATGATTTGCAGATAGCCCATCTCGAAACCAAATATCCTGATTACGTACGTAATTTTTATTTTGATATCCAGGTCGTGAACGGCGAAATGCTGTTTGATTACAAGATCAAGCACGGCGAGTGCAAAACTTTCAATGCCTCGCTATTGCTTAAACAGATAGGGATTGAGGTGGACGCGGAATAGAACCGGGATTTTGTCTGAACTCGAATTAAACGAATTTTAAGAATTTATCGAATTTTAAAATTCTGTCAATTCAATGAATTCAACAAATTCGAGTTCAGACAATCCTGGTTCAGAAAAAGAGCCGGAAGCATTTACGCTCCCGGCTCTTTAGTTTTTTCTTATATCCTGACTCTAACAGTCTTGACTCTTAAATATTATCGGCCTCCCGTAGGTGAACCGCCGGCACCCTGGTCGCCTTGTTTCATGTCATCATTGTTGATGCCTTTTTTCTGCTGTTGCGGGTTGCTGAAGCTTAATTTACCGAAGCTGTAGCTAAACGTTACACCAAACGAACGGAATGGGAACGCAAATTTGCTGCTTTGTGTAAATGTTGGCGTTTTTATGTCGGTATTAAAGTTTTTGTAAGTATTGAATGGCTCAATGGCATTAATACCCAATGCAAGTTTCTTTTGCATAAACTGTTTTTTAAAGCCAAAGCCCATAATGCTGAACGATGGGTTTGAGCCCTGAATGGTGCGGCGTGCCGAATTTTCAACAGCAAATGCCTCCGCTATAAAGTTGTTTGGCAGTGTAAGCTGAGCACTTAAAAATGCGTTGTACTGCACATAAGTATTGGTTTGTGTTTGCTGGTGCGTAAACTGGTCAATAGCGGTTGGCTTATAGGTGTAAGCGTTGATTTGACCGCGTATGGTCAGGATCTTGAACGGGGTTACCGAACCAAAAAAGCTTGCGCCATATGAGTTATTTACGCCAATGTTTTGATAGGTAGTTAAAGTAGCGTTCTGATCACCATTAGGTGGCAGGTTTTCAACTATACCTTCAATTAAGCCTGATGTATGCTTATAATAAGCAGACAGGTTGATCACAGACGATTTTATGAATGTGTTGTAACCCAATTCAACTGTTTGCGATATTTCGGGCGCTAAGTCGGGGTTACCCACTGTTTGTGCTGTAATATTGCTCCTGTTAACAAACGGGTTCAAAAACTGTAAGCTTGGGCGAGTTATACGCTTGCTATATGATAATTTGATAGTTTGAGTAGGTGTAAGCGCCTTTTGAAAAGTTAAGCTCGGTATAAACGTATTATAGTTTTGATCAAAAGGGCTAAGATTTTGAGCGCTATTGATTGGCTCGCCGTGAATATCCGTATTTTCAAGCCTTGCACCTGTCATAATGGAGTAGCCTTTAGGCAGAGAGAAAGTTAATACGGTGTAACCGGCCCAAACTGTTTGATTATAATTATACCTGTTTGAGTTTGGATCGCTGAATACAAAACCGCCGTTTCCGTCCGGTACAAAATAATCCGAAATACTTTTTATCCTCCTGATGATGTTTTTACCACCGGCTTCCAGCTTAAGCAGTTTGCTTACAGGTAAAGTATAGTCGGCTTGTATAGTATACTCGTTGTTTTTACCATTAATATTGTTTTCAAGGGAATCAAACACCGCCGAATACAAGTTAGTATAATCGGTAACAATTTTGCTATGGCTCCATTGTGCAGACAGGTCCAATTCATGACCTTCTTTTTAAATTTGTGCGTGTAATCAATGTTCCAGTCAAAGCCACCAAAACTATTATGCCCGCGACCATCAGAAGTGTAAGACTGATCTTTGGTGTGATCAAAATAATAAGTTTGATTTGTGGTTGACAGCGAATGCGGATCAAAACCACCCTGATTTAAACGGATAGAAGTACGTAAGTTGTTGTACGCGTTAAAATCATAGCCAGCCGAAACAGAACCTATTACGCCGTGACGTTTAACGCGGCTGGTTCCTGTAGATGTTTGCTCATAGTGTTTGGTAGGGTCACTGTAATTAAAATTCTGATCGCTTGAGGTAAGCGAGGTTTGAGGCCATGTTGCGTTACCACCGGCGTTTGCCGATAAACTAAACCTGTTGTGGTTATAGTTGATATTGGCGTTGCCGTTGTTTTGACGTGTACCAACACCACCGCTGATTGAACCGCTGATACCTGAAACATTTTTTTGCTTGGTAATGATGTTCAGGATACCGGCCGAACCTTCTGCATCATATTTTGCCGATGGCGAAGTTACCACCTCGATACTCTTGATCTGGTCGGCAGGGATGGTTTTCAACACATCCGATAGGCTGGCAGATGTAGCACCGGATGGCTTGCCATTGATCAATACACGTACGTTCTGGTCGCCGCGGATGGATACGTTACCGTTAAGGTCGACAGCAACCAAAGGCACTTTCTGTAACACATCGGTAGCGTTACCGCCAGCGGCAGTAAGATCTTTCTCCGCGTTATAAACTATCTTATCGATCTTATTTTCGATTAATGCGGCCTGGCCAACTACCGAAACTTCTTTAAGCGCGTGTGAGCTTGGGGCCAACAGTACCTGGCCAAGCTTAGCATCTGGTTTTGATGGGGTAGTGGTTACCTGGTCAATATATTTAGTTGGGTAACCTATAAAAGAGATAGCCAGCTTATATACGCCCGGCTTTATATTGTCCAATTTAAAGTTACCTTTTTCATCGGTTACAACACCGGTAATTGGCGATTTGCCTCCGCTGCGATATAAACCAACCGAGGCGTAGTCCATTGGTTTTTTGGTTAGCGAATCAATGATAGTGCCTGATATTCTGCCTGTTGTTGTAGGTCCGCCGCCGCCCACACCAAACTGGGCCTGAGCCGATAACGCGAAGCAGAATAATGCAATAAGTATGTAAAAACGTTTCATTTAGTATTATTTTGGTAATTGGAGGCGAAAATACTTTAAATGTTACATGCTGAATTTTTATTTTTTTACAAATAGTGCATTTGTAATGTATAAGTTACACTATTATGATGTAACCGGGGATTTTACAATGGGGGATTAAAAAGAGGGATTTGCAATGAAGTGACAACGATATAAAAACCATGTCAATTAGGAGTGATAAAACTTAGGGAAGATTTACGAAGTTTTGAAACTTCGTAAATCTGGATTCAACACCGTTTTTTAGGAAAGGCACAAGTAAGCCCGGACCGGGGCAACTTGTGCCAGCAGATGATTCAATACCAATTATCAGATTTTACTCTGTCGTTACCCTCAAATTCAAGGTGTCGGCTTGCATAGCGGTAAAAATACCGAGGCCGTTAACAACATTGGTTGGGGTATTTACCAGGTTTTGTGAGCTGCCGCGGGTATTGCTGGTTAATATATTAATGTATTCGTCGTTTACCCTTAGCAATATTACTTTATAAACCCCGTAGTATTTGAAAGTGGTTTGCGTTATGCTGTATGTAGAGGCACGTTCGGTATTGATTTCGAAACTTGGGTTCCTGTTGTTCCTTACCGCTATGATCTCAAAAGGATTACTGTCGGTGTTTTTGAAAAGCAACATATGCTGTAACGAATCGGGGTTGGTCCAGGTAATGGTATCACGCACCTTATCGTTATAAGCCTGATCAAGCGTATTAGGCTCATGGAATACACTGTCGGTTAGTTTAAATCCAACTGATTTGCCCGGCATCACTGTTGACGCGCTCACAACCAAATTGTTATAGGTAAACTGCAAGGAGTAAGTTTTACCGGCAGTTACGAACGAGGCATCGCTGTAAGTGTAAGTTCCGTTTGTTCCTTCGGTGAGTTTTACAGTCTGTGTACCATTGCTTACATTAATTGTCAGCCCGGTAATGGCCGATCCATAAGTAGCAGTATCCGTCAGGTCTTTTTGCTGATAAACTTTTACTGAAAGCGGTTGCCCTGCAACCAGGTATGCTTCAACAACAGGTTTGTTTACCGCATCAGTATCAGAAGAGTTTTTTTGCAGGCCGATGCCATCATCAGGCAGCCGGCTATCAGTGCAAAAAATGTATATCGTATGTATGTTTTTATTTCCATCTTAAGCTTAATGTAACGTTAGGGGTAAAGCCGAGGTAGTTAACATCGGTAGTGATAACCTGGTTATTTTGCATCTGGTATTCGCGGTACCAGGTGTTGGTATGATTGTAAACGTTAAACAGCGACAAGCCTATAGAGCCTATTTTATGCCCGTCTATCTTCAACAGATCATATGACACTGACATGTCCAGCCGGTGATAAGCCGGCAAACGTTCGGCATTTTTATCGCTGATGTTGAGGTAAGTGATGCTGTTGCCGTCAACGGTTTTAATGGTATAGCTGGATAGGGGGCAGTGTAAGGATGTCCGGTACTGAACAGGAAAGTGGCAGCAAAATTCCAGCGCTCGTAATGGTACATGTTGATGGATTTAAATTCATGGCGCACATCCTGGTCGGCGGCGTAATAATCAGTGCCAAAAGCTGAGAATTTATTCTGGGCCTGGGCAAGGGTATAGCTGATCCACCCGGTATAACGCCCCATTTTTTCTGCACCAAAAATTCAACGCCTTTGGCACGACCGGTTCCCTCATAAAAGTTTTCGGTAACGGTTTGTGTTTGATTTTGGTTCGCTTCCATCCTGAAACCGCCGCCGGCAGGCTGAGTTTGCCTTACTGTGTATTGGGTAAGGCCGCTCAATGTTTTGTAGTATCCTTCAACGCTGAATAAAAGCTCGTCTGTTTCGTAGCTGGTGCCCAATATGAAATGTCTTGACATCCCAACGGGGATATTGCTGTTGTTTGATAGTACCCAGAAATTACGGTTCCCCGCCAGTATATCCTCGCGGATCACCTGGTTTTCAAACTGGTAAAACTGCCCGGTAGCGCCTTTTATGGTAAATTTATCGGTAAGGCTATAACTTGCCGACAGCCGGGGCTCAAAGTACGGTTTGGATGTAGGGCCGAAATAACTGGCCCGTAAACCAGGCTGAATATGAAATTTATTGTTTGGGTCGATAGCCAGCTCGGTGTAGAAACCCGCTAACATGGCATTGTTATGCTGATTGATGAGTTTGCTTGTATCGTTTTGGGTATACTCATAATCTATTTTTTTATAGGACGCAAAACCCCCGAAGAGCAGCTTATACTTGTTGCTAACTGTCCATTCCCACTCAGATTTATAGCTTACATCCTTCAGGTTGTTGGTTTCAAGCGTGCCATTGCTCAGCGTATGTGAGATGCCGTTGGTATCGATTTGTGAAAAGCCCGAAGTACTGCGGTTCCTGTCGTTGAAATAGGATGAGTAGGTGATGTAGTTGTTGGAGTATAGTTTCTTATTCCATTGCCTGAACCATTTGATACTGCTGCCCAGGTTACCATATTTGGTATAATCGGTTATGTTGATACCGCTGCTGCCCGACGACAGGAACGATGGCAGGCCCAGTTCCCTGCTGTTATCTGTTTTATCGGTACCTGTGTACAAAGTCCATGATACTTTATCTTTTTGACTGATGCTGTACGTGTACTTGGCATCAAAATCATAAAAGTAGGAGCTTGGGGTAATCTGGTTAGCAAAACCGCCACCGCCAAAGCCTCCCCGGCCGCCGCCACCCGGACCGCCGCCCTGCGTGGTTGATGTTTGATTAAACTGGTTAAAGATCTTGTTATAAAACGGCCCCTGGTATGAGCGCCTTACTGCTAACAGCAAGGTCGATTTATCAGAAAGCGGCGTTTCCAGGTAACCGCTTGCGCTCAGCAAACTCAAATCGGTACCGATGTTGGTTTCGTTCTTGTTACCCTCTTTGCCGTTGAGTTCGGTAACGCTCGAAAGCCTGCCGCCATATTTGGCCGTAAAGCCGCCTTTATATAATTGCACATCCTTAATGGCACTGGCATTGAAAGCACTGAAAAAGCCATACAGGTGATCAACCTGGTAAATGGTAAAACCATCCAGTACAACCAAATTCTGGTCGGGCGTGCCGCCGCGTACATATGCACCTGATGATGACTCGTTGGTACCGCTTACGCCGGGCATCAGCTGGAAAGCCCGCAGCACATCCTTATCGCCCATGGTTGGCAGCTTATCTAAATTGGCCGGCGAAAGCTGTAACACGCCAACCTGCCTGCTATCGGTATTCATAACGCCGCTTTTTTTACCCGTAATAGTAACCTCGTTTAAGCTGTTGAGCGATGAATATAACCCACAGATCAGCGGCGAATTCAGCTTTTCGCTACTCAGCCTAAAATAGTCCGTTTGGTAACCTGTATAGGAGACCTCCACTACCGATGTATCTGAAGGTACCCTGAACATCGTAAAATAACCATCAGCATTGGTCATAACGTTGAGGTCGGTCCCCCTGATCTTCACCGTAGCCGATGGCAGCGACTCGCCTGTTTGCTGATCAATTACCCGCCCGTTAATACTCACCAAAAAATGTTTGGGTTTGGCTTTGGGCGCCTCAATCTCTTTAGCCTTTACCGCGTTAGATGCCTGCAATGACAACTTGTTGAGTTTTTGCAGCCGCGCCAGATCGTCGGTGTTTTGGAGGATGTAGATAGTGCCGGTTGATTCTATCCAGTAATGCAGGTTGTTTTCATTGCAAACCTTGGCAATTACATTTTTAAGCGGTTCTTCAAAAAAGTGCTCCACAACGTCCATTTCATGTAAAGGCTCCCGTTCAAATACTATGCGGACTTTATAGTTCATGGCCAATGTATCAAAGAGCTCATCAAGCGGACACGAAAAAAATGGTTAACTACAATCTTTTTTAGCTTTTGTTGGGTTTGCTGACCATGGGCCACCGTACCGCACAAAATCAGGGAGCTTATTAACATTAGGGAAAATTTCTTCATGTAGGGGTATATTTTCTTCGATGCCGAAAATGCACCATGTTTTGAAGCGCCTCAAATAAAATCGACCATGGGAGGTTTTCTGTAGACCAGATGCCCGGATGTGTGGCAGGGGTATTGGTAGAGTAGCCTATTATTTTACTATGAAAAGCGTGGCCTCGTGCGATTCCCCTCTTGAGAGGGGCGGAGGGGTGTGTTTCCGCGCTGACAAGCTTACGGCAGAAACACACCCCTACTACCACTCTTTCCTGCCGCGCCCCCTCTCAAGAGGGAATTTCGGAAGCTGTAAGAAAAGCAGCGTTATCGCTATGGGGAGGAACGACGGAGCAATCTCGTAGCTATGCAGATCGGACGTGCATTAGCTAAGAGATTGCCGCGCTACGCTCAATGACATATTTTGTGAAGCCTACACCTTCCCTATCATCCTGTTTATCACATCACGATATCCATCACTTAATGGTATCTCGGTGTTGATGAGTTTGATACGGGCACGGCGCATTTGGGATACGTGATCGAGGTTAACGAGGTATGATTTATGTACCCGGAAAAACTGGTCGGGCGGTAATTGTAGTTCAATTGCTTTGAGGCTGATGCGGGACAATACCGGTTTTTGCTGATTGATGAGGTGAACTTTTATATAATCTTTAAGCCCTTCAATGTATTCAACCTGATCAAAACTGATCTTAACGAGGTTATAATCAGCATGCAAAAAGAAATAGTTTTTTGTGGTTGGCTGCGGCACATAACTGCGGCGAAGCTCATATAAGTCGAGCGCTTTGTGGCAGGCCTTCAAAAAGCGGTCTAAGGGTACAGGCTTAACCAGGTAGTCAACCACATCAAGTTCAAAACCTTCAACCGCAAATTTTTCATAAGCGGTTACAAATATCACCATGGGCTTCTGTGTCAAGCTCCTGATGAGTTGTAAACCATTGATGCCGGGCATGTATATATCACTGAAAATAAGGTCTATCTGCTCCTTTTGCATGGCTATGATAGCCTCGCCCGCGTTGCGGCAACGCGCCACTACCTGTATGGTATTTACATGCTTCAGGTTGTATTCCAGCAAGTCGAGCGCAAGCGGCTCATCGTCAATTATTAAACATCGCATCATTTAAGTTCCAGTTGCAGCATAACTATATAAGCCTGCTCGTTTTTGTTGATATATAGATTGTGTTTGCCGGGGTATAACAGCTCAAGCCGGCGTTTAACATTAGCCAGACCAATACCCGAGGCGTTATCCTTACTGTATTCGGTTGGGTTGTACACGTTTTGTACGCTGAAACGCAGGTTCTTTTCGTCGGTAAAAAGTGTGATGGTTATAGCCGGCGCATCAATATCGCCCGTGCCATGCTTAAAGGCATTTTCTACAAAGGGGATCAGCAGCATGGGTTCAATACTTTTTTCAGGAGCTTTAATATCGGAGCTAAAGCTGATCTTTACCTGGTCGCGAAAACGGAGTTGTTGCAGCTCGATATAGCTGCGGAGGTAGTCTTCTTTTTGGCACAGCATAACTTTTTCGGCATCGGTTACATAAAGCATATAACGGAGTAATTTAGAAAGCTGGATGAGTGTAGGCTCAACTGCCGAAGGGTTTAAACGTGAAAGCGCCACCGCACTGTTAATCACATTGAAAATAAAATGCGGACTGATCTGCGAACGTAAAAATGCCAGTTCAGAGATCAGCGAAGCATTATCAATGTCCTTTTTTTATTGATGGCTTTAAACTGATCGGCCAGGTAGTGATAAGCAAAGCTGCCGGCGGTGACAGATAATAAGGGGAAAATAACCAGGAACGGCCCCGGAGGGCGACGATGATGCCCCATCCAGGGAAAATGAGGCACAGGGAAATAATGTCGTACTTCCATTAGTATTACATTGAACACCACAAAGGAGGCAAGCAAGGCAAAAAAGTAAAGCCAGATATTATTTTTTAAGATCCTGGGAATAAGGAAAAACGCATTCAGGTAAAATTCGGCGGCAAGCACCAGGTTAAAACTGATAATGTGCCCCGATGAAAAAGCAGGCTGCGGAAAGCCGCGCATATCCGGCCTGGAAATGATGGGCGTAAAAATGATCAACGCCCAAAATAACAGGTGGATACAAATTTCGATAATCAGCGCCGGCTTTATCCGTTTAAACATATCATGCTAAGGTAGCCTCATTTTAAACCCGCACTCAATGTAATAGACGATGGGGCAAAATGTGCCGACGAAAGTACGGTATCTGTTGTATGGAACCCTAATTTCAGGTGCTGCACAAGGCATATTTAACATCTATTAACATTTAAAGGCGGCTAATTGAAAACAAGCGGTTTCGCTGTATAAAACGGTGGCATTTTCCGTTAAATTTGTTTAACAACTAATTACCTATGTCAATAACCAAACCTATCCTCCGAATTTTTGATTATGACAAAGCCATTGAATTTTATATCAACTGGCTTGGCTTTAAAACCGATTGGGAGCACAAACCCGAAGGTGTACCGGTATACATCCAAATTTCCCTGCGCGATTTAGTGCTTTACCTCTCCGAACATCATGGCGATGCGAGCCCGGGCAGCCATATAGCGATCGATGACTTTAGTGAGCTAAGGGATTACCACGCCCACCTCATCGCAAAAAAATACAAATATAACCGCCCAGGTTTGGAAGTACCCGAATGGAATGACAAGGCTATCATGATGACTGTTCATGATCCGTTTGGTAACCGGTTAACTTTTAGTGAGGAGTTGAAGGGATAAGCCTGTCGATCTCTTCACATCTTTAAAAAAAATGTCATTTCGATAGAGCAGGGGCGGACTGAGTAGTGTGGCGAAAGAGAAATCTTTTGCATCAGACTCTACAACTATGGCTGTAAATGCCCGTTTTAGCGCAAGTGTTGTGTGGTTGGCTGGAGGGGGTGCTCACTTGTGCTTTCTTTATACTTTTATAATTGTATTTAACTATTTTCAGTGCGTGAGTACTAAATATAAATTCGCCAATCCGGAGGGGATATACTTCGTGACTTTCGCCGTTGTTCATTGGGCCGATGTTTTTACAAGAAACATTTATCGTGATATCTTACTTGATAGTTTTCGTTATTGTATAAAGGAAAAGGGTTTAATTATTTATGGGTTTGTTATTATGAGCAATCATGTTCATTTGGTCATAGGCAAAAAAGGGGATCAAAGTCTATCGGCCATTATGCGGGATATGAAAAAGTTTTCATCTGTTAAAATCATCAGGGAAATTATAGAAAACCCGGCAGAAAGCCGAAAACTCTGGATGCTTAAACTCTTTGCTGACACAGGAAAAGCAAATACAAATAATACCCACTATCAGTTATGGCAACAACAAAATCATCCGATTGAAATTGAACCACACTCAAATATGTTTGATCAAAAGTTGAATTATATTCACCAAAACCCTGTTAAAGCAGGATGGGTTAACGAACCTTCAGCATATGTTTATAGTAGCGCCGCTAATTATGAAGAAAAGGGCGGCATTTTGGGGGAAGTTGAAGTAGCACATTGATATTATTAGTTCCAGAAGGCACAAGTCATCCACCCTCATGCCAGCCACACAAGACTTGCGCCAGAAAATGTTAAAGCAGGATGGGTTAACGAACCTTCAGCATATGTTTATAGTAGCGCCGCTAATTATGAAGAAAAAGGAGGGGTTTTGTTGGAAGTTGAGGTAGCATATTAATTTAGATTTTTTTTGAGTTTTAGCGCAAGTCTTGAGCCCCCGGAGATGCGTAGTTGGAGACTTTGTGCTTCGACAATATGTCTTGCTGTCTAAAGCCCAAAGGCACAAGTCATCCACCCTCATGTCAGCCACACAAGACTTGCGCCAGAAATGGGAGACACAGCTTGCAGAAGGCACAAGTCATCTACCCTCATGCCAGCCACACAAGACTTGCGCCAGAAAAGGAAGAAAAGGGCGGCATTTTGGGGGAAGTTGAAGTAGCACATTGATATTATTAGTTCCAGAAGGCACAAGTCATCCACCCCCATGCCAGCCACACAAGACTTGCGCCAGAAAATGAGGATCTTTATTAATTATAAAACGTCCATGAAACGCCGAACTTCAGGATGGCATCCTGTTGTGGGTAACGGTTAACTGTGTAATAGCCTTTACTCCAGGCCCGCTGGTTGATGTAATCATAAGCAACAAACAGGTTGGTACGCTGCAGGGTTGCTTTGAAAAATACACCAAATATCGGATAGGATGAAAACGTTACGTTTGCGCCGTTATAAAACTGGCCCAATCCCGGGGCGTATGAAGGGGCAACATATTCTGTATTATACCTTCCATTTATACCCATACTGGCATGCAGTACATTAAGCAAAACCCTGTTAACATATAAGCTGCTGTAAGCATATACTTCCGGGGTACGAAGCGTGTTTTGATAATCGGTTTTTTGGTATACCACGTAATTATCAAAGTGCAGGCTCCGGTAAGTGAAGTTTTTACCCAAACTTACTTTTAACAGGTTGATAGAGTTGTTAAGCTGAGCCGGGCGCGCATCGGTACCGCCATCCTGGGCTGTAAAATACAGGTAATTGCTGATCAAAAAGTATTCGGCTTTTAAATCAATTTGCAGGGCATTGTTAATGTAGTTGAACGAAGCGCTGGTTGTTTTTTGATTACTGAAATCATTATGAAAAATATAATGATTAGAGATCCAGTTATTATAAACCAGCGGCGGCGAGCTGTTTTGTGAATAGGCTTCTAAAACGATCTTGCCGGTTTTTTTGCCGCCTGCCAGGGTAAGTTTGGCATCATATAAGTAATTACCAAAATCACGGCCCTGGGCAATCTGCCTGAAATCGGCGTCGAGCGCAATGCGGTCGCTAAAGCGATAACCCAGTTTGGCTTTCAGCGTAATATCCTGGAAAGTGTTGTGCTGTACCTTGTCCTGGTGAACGTATTTTACACCATACTCGTTTAGGGTGGTATCGCTAACATATTGGTTATACGAATAAAAATCGTGTACAAGCCCTAAGTCAAGCTTAAGCTCGTTCTTTACAAATTTTACCGATTTACTTCGCAGATAAAAGCTATACAAAAACTCATTTTGAATATGCGTGACGACTGTTGAATCCCTTGACCGGTTATTGCTGTAATAATAATCGGGGAACACATTATAGGTATCAACACCGCTTTGCTTATACAGGTACCTGCTGTTTGATACATGAAGGGTATGCGATACACGTTGGGTAGGGAGGATCTTTGAATTGTCTTTCCCCTTATTCAAACTATCTATCCGGCCTAAATAATAAAACTGTTTAATGTAAAGGCCCTTATCGTTCCAGTTTTCATAACTATACGGTAAACGTACCGCTGCCCTGTCTTTTGAAAAGGCGTTATTTACATTGGTACTCGTAAACACCGAATCGTTGAGAATGCTGCCCGTTTCGGGGGCTTTAAGGTTGTTAAACAAAAGGTTGGCCAACAGGTTATATCGTTTGCTTTTTGATTCGTACCAGGTAAAAATAGAAGCATTCAAATCGCTCACGTTTTGGCCAAGCACGTTGTTAAAATTGTAGAAACCTCTTGATCCGTTGAAATTAAGGTTAAAACCAATGTTCCAGTTAGGCTTTATATTTTGGGTATGGATGATATTGAACAGTTGAATGGCCGAACCACCAAAGGCGTTGTACAAGGTAAGCTTGGTGTAGGGTACGCGTGTGTTATAGTAATTGATATCCTGGGGCTTTAATGCGTAAATATCAAGCGCATGCAAGCCCAGGTCAAAGCCTATGGTTCTGCTGGGTTCAAAAAGCAAAGGCCGTTGTGACAAACCAATATTACCCAAATGAATACGGGGACTGCGTGGATCAATAAGCGGACTATAGATCTCAAAGTTGGTGATACCGGTATCAATCGGAAACAGCTGCGTACTATCATTCAGCAAACGCTCGTTGGTAACGCGGATAAATTTGGAGCTAAAAACTACCGAATCCTTTTTGTTTTCTTCTTTTCGTCTTAAACTGTCCAGCAGTTGGTCGTCGGTCAGCTGTTTTTCCTGTCGGCGTGCAGTATCACGGGTAGGCAGGTTACGCGGATTTGTACGGGTACCATACTGCGCAAAAGCGGCTTGTACCGATAAGCACATCAGCAATAAAAAATATATTTGAGCTTTTGGCGCATTAATTACCGGCTATCAGTTCTTTAAGTATCAGGGTCATTTTGGGTTCGGCTTCCTGCGCAATAGCAATAATCTCTTCCAATGTTATGGGCTTAAGCACTTCCGGGAAGCCTTCATCTGTTAATACCGAAATAGCAAACGTCGGGATCCCCATGTGGTTAGCAACAATAACCTCGGGCACGGTGCTCATGCCAACTGCATCGCCGCCAATGATACGCAGGTATTTGTATTCGGCACGGGTTTCCAGGTTAGGGCCGGTTACGGCTACGTATACCCCTTTATGGCAGGTGATGTTATTTTTTTGAGCGATGGCTAAACCCTTTTCGATCATATCATGACGGTAAGGTTCGCTCATATCAGGGAACCGCGGGCCAAGCTCTTCATAATTGCGGCCAACCAGCGGGTTTTGAGGCTGCAGGTTAATATGATCTTCAATGATCATCAGGTCGCCCTTTTTAAAATCGGGGTTAAGCGAGCCGCTGGCGTTTGAAACATATAGCGTTTTAATGCCCAGGTATTTCATCACCCTAACCGGGAAGGTGATCTGCTGCATATTGTAGCCTTCGTAATAATGCAAACGGCCCTGCATGGCCACAACTTTAACGCCTGCAAGGGTACCAAAAATCAGCTTCCCCGAGTGGAACTCCAATGTTGAGATAGGGAAATCAGGAATGTTGGAATACATGAGTTGTTTTTCAACTTCAATTTCTTTTACTAGGCCGCCAAGGCCGGTACCTAAAATTATACCCACTTCGGGTTCAAAATCGCCTATCCGGTTTTTGATGTACCGGGCGGTGCCTTCAATATTGTCTAACATATGTTTGTACTAATTCGTCAAATTGTTGTTGCCCGTTATTTAAAAAACTAATGCCTATGGGCAGCACCAAAATGGGCAGTTTTTTAACCATCGCAAGCAGGTCCTGTTCCCCTAAACGCTGTGCATCCTTTTCTGTTGTGATGATCACTTTTTTTGTGATGCACAGGCCGAAAATTCATCGGCAAGTTTACTGATATTTTTTAAGCTAAAACTGTGATGGTCGGGATAATTATGATGAACAACCAGGGGTGTTTGCTTTTTCAGATGCGACAATAACGGTTTTGGATTAGCTATTCCCGTAAGCAGGAAAACCGTGGTTTGATCGTCGATGGCATTTGTAACCGGGGCGCCATAGAGAGTTTGGGCCGGCAGATAGTTTATGGTGGTAAAAAATAGCGACTGGTGCGGATACGGTTTGATCCGTTTAATCACGCGGCCTTGTTCCAGATCGGTAAGCGAAGCCGGACATTTACTGATGATGATGACATCCGCCCTTTTGCGCCCGCCGAATGGCTCGCGCAGGTTACCCGCCGGGAGCAGAAAATGGGGTTCGTTAACACGGCTGTAATCAAAAAGCAAAATGCTCATGCCCGGTTCAAGCGCACGGTGCTGGTAGGCATCATCTAAAATAATAACATCATGATCGTCTTTTAACTGCTCAACGCCATCAACCCGCTTTTCGCAAACGGCAACATCAAGATCCGGGAATTTATGTTTGAACTGCGCAGGTCTCGTCACCGATATCCGAGGCTTTACTTTCGCCAGATGCCAGCAAAAAACCTTTGGTAATACGACCGTAGCCCCGGCTAAGCGTGGCAATTTTATAATTACCCTTCAACAGCCTGATCAGATATTCGGTCATAGGGCTTTTGCCGGCACCGCCAACATCCAGGTTGCCGACTACGATCAGCGGCATGTCAAAACCAGTGCTTTTGAAAATTCCCCGGTCATAACACCAGTTGCGAATAGCCGTAACCAGGGCATAGATCAGCGAAAACGGGATTAAAAGCCAGCGAAGGAATTTCATAAATGATTTTGCGGGCCGTCATTGCGAGGTATGAAGCAATCCCCGATGTGCAGGTCGGCAGTGCAAGCCCCTCTGTATAGTTTGGGATTGCTTCGTACCTCGCAATGACGTCCTTTCTTCTTTTAAATTTCTGAAGAGCAACAAAGTTAATATTTGATGCCGATTTACTATCAGTCTATCACGCCAAACTGCTTCAAATGATGTGTAAAATGCTTTCCGTGCCATATGGTCCACTCGTAATAATCCATAGGGCCAAAAGCACCGTGGATCACTTTAACATCGGGGGTATTGAAATACCTGTCGAAAGTGTCAAGTTCTTTCATGAGCTGATTAATAGCTGTTTCCAAATTGGGGTAGATTAAGGTATCAGCCAATTCTTCCAAAAAATATTACGGGGTATTTCTGCATCGGTATAAACGGCGGCGTGTTTACGTGCAGCTGTATTGTCATCCGGGCCATCCCAGGCTGGTATTTTTACACCGTTGGTATACTGAACCTGGTCAATAAGGTGCTCGATCATTTGCTGCGGTTTCATTTTGCCCCAAAGTGGCGCTGCTTCGGGCCGCAGGTTGAGCATTAAGCGGTACAGCACTTTGCGGTTGGTAATATCAACAAAATGGTTCATGGGCTAACGGATGTTTTAGCAAATATAAACGAGTGATTGCCTGTTATATTAAAATTTGTATTTTCATTTTTTAAATTGCCATCACATGAAACATAAACTTACCTTACTGTTGTTGACATTGTTAGCAGCACCGGCATTTGCACAAACCGACAGTAAACTCACCGCTAAATTGAATGAAGCTGTCAAAGATTTTCAGGGCCAGGTTGGCATTTATGTACATAACCTAAAAACCGGTAAAACAGCCGAAATCAATGCCGATACCTTATTCCCTACGGCCAGCATGATCAAAGTGAGCATTCAATGCGGGGTGATGGATAAGATAGAAAAAGGTGAGCTGAAGTATAATCAAAAATTAGTTTACCGAGATTCATTGCTTTATGCAGGTGAAGATTTGCTGGGCTCGTTCAAAGATAAAGACACTGTACAATTGAGTAAAGTGGCTATGCTCATGATCACCATGAGCGATAACACCGCAAGTTTGTGGCTGCAAAAGCTGGTGGGCGGCGAATATATCAACAACTGGCTCAATCAAAATGACTTTAAGGTAATGCGGGTAAATTCACGTGTGCCGGGCAGGGAAGCTATCCGCAAGATCTATGGTTGGGGAGTAAGCACCCCCGCGAAATGTGCCGCCTGTTTGCCATGATACGCGAAGGTAAGGCGGTAAGCCCGGCAGCCAGCGAGCGGATGTACCGTAACATGGGCCGCATTTACTGGGATGAGCACGCGTTGTCGCAAATTCCGCCTTATATACATACCATTTCCAAACAGGGAGCGGTTGATGAATCAAGGTCAGAAACCGTGCTGGTGAATGCCCCGCATGGAGATTATGTGTTTTCGATCATTACTAATCATAACAAAGATACCAGTTGGACACCCGACAATGAGGCTGGATTGCTGATCAAAAAAGTATCGGCCCTGCTTTGGCATTATTTTGAACCTGGAGATAAATGGCAACCAGCACACGGAGTTGAGAAGTTTATGTTGAATGAGTAAATAATTAAAAGGCATTGCTGCTTCTCGTAGCGTAAAGTCTTGAGAGAAAGTCATGAGACATCTGTTTTTAGCACCCGGATAAAACGATGCAGACACCATTCTGAATATACTGTTAAATTAAGGTGAAAAAAATATGAGATTTATATAAATGGATGTTATATGGTGCAAAAGAATTAAATTGTAACAAAGCCCATGAAATTATTAAAATCATGTTTATATTTACAATTCAATTACGGGTATCCAAACCCGGATTTGTGATAAGGTTTAGGTTTAAAGCCCCATGCAGCGAGTGCTATGGGGCTTTTATTTTAGGTCATACTCAAAAAACTTAAAAACTAAACTTCGTAAGTCTGCGCATTTGCACTGCTAATTGCCACTGTGCACGGCCGGCTTTTCCTCACGGCGTTTCACTAAACTCTTCATCCACACTTTCGCGTAAATCATACAGTAACCATTGCTTACCGGCAATTGATCGTGTTTTTGACTGCAGTAGTTTAATGAAATCGTTAACGCCTACAGGTTCATTGCCGTTTCCGTGTATGAGCACAATACTGCCATTTTGGGGTTGTTGGCCTTTAGCCAGCCATGCATCGGTACCAACCGGGATCAAGCCGAAACCGGTAATTCGGTATACCAGTTGCTGATCAGATACCAGGCCCGGGAAGCGGAAAAATACAGATGGTAATAGCCCATTACGCAGCATGGCCTGTTCTGTTTCCAGTACTTCATAACTAATATCTGTTCCTGGTTCAAGTAAAAAGTTTTCTTTAAGCGGAGCTTTCAGGCTAACCCGGTGATTGAAGGAATGATTGATCCAGGTGATGTAGATCTCACGGTTAGCCTGCATTTGTTTTAGCCAGGCCAGGTCCTGCGGGTGCTGGCGCATCCAGATGCCGGTTATGGAAAGCGCTATTGGTACAGGGCGCTCTACTTTTTTAAATTCGGTGAAAATGTCGGTGAAGATGCGTTTATCCAACGGGCGGTGCGATGGGCAAAGGTCGGCGGTAAGGCTGATGCCGGTTTGTTTGGGGATTCCGCTTTCGATGCCTGCGTCCTGGATGTTGACAGATTGTTTTTCGGCTTTACTGAGCGCCTTTTGATAAGGTGTACTTTTAAAAAACTCACGCGCCTGCTCCATCGTCATGGGTTTGATCTGATAAAAGCTGCTTTCGTTTATTTTGGTTTCGAGGGTTTGCGGGTTCACCATCAACAGGTAATTGCGCCCTTCATTATCAAAGCGGCGAAGGATCATCCAGTCTTGCGGATAATTATGCGCCCAGCCATAGTAAACCTTGTAGTTCCCGATTTTGCGGTAAACGGTTTGCGCTGATGTTTGCTCAATAAAAATGGTAGAAGTGCAAAATAGCGCGAATATTAAATTAGTGAATGTTTTGTTCATGAGGTTTTGCATCCCAGTTTTTGCCGGCAACAAAGGTACTGACAACTAATATCAGCATAAAAATGATAATAAAAGTCAGTACATAATGATCGAAAAGCAGGCGTTCTGAAGGCAGTGGCCCCGGTTGTTGTCGGTCAAGCGCAGAAAGGGGAGGATAAACTGTCCATCCATCCCCCGCATGAGTTGTATGCTGTTCAAAAAACAGAACTGTTTTGTAAATATTAAAAGTTGAAAGTATTAAAGACAAATTGCTTATTATCAGGATGATATTTATGTGTTGCTTTTTAAAACGACTGGTTAATGACCGGATCAAATAAACGATAGCTGTAAGCAATAGAAACGGAAATAAAGTAAAATCTATCCAGTTGAATGGAAGTGTGAAATAGGTGTCATGCAGCGCTATGTCGAAACTTGAATTTCCCCAAAAAATACCCAGCAAAAAGCGTATACCAAATGCAATAAATAAATACAGTATTATCAATACGATCAGCTCGGTGATAAATTGTTTAGGCTTCATGGTTTAAAGTTAAATATATCCGCCAATTTATCTAAATGATCTATAACTTTGAAGTATGACCCGTCTATCTGTCAACATCAACAAAATAGCCACCCTTCGTAATTCGCGGGGGGCAATAATCCCGACCTGATCCAGGTTGCTAAAGACTGTGAACGTTTTGGCGCGCAGGGAATAACGGTGCACCCCCGGCCCGATGAGCGCCACATTCGTTATAACGATGTGTTTGAGCTTAAGAAAATTGTTACTACAGAATTTAATATTGAAGGCAATTGCCAGGAACAAAAATTTATCGACCTGGTGCTTGCCAATAAACCCGAGCAGGTTACCCTGGTACCTGATGTTTTAGGGCAGATCACCTCTAATCATGGCTGGGATACCATCACCAATTATCATTATTTAAAAGATATGATAGCGGTATTTAAAGAAGCCGGGATCCGTGTATCTATTTTTGTTGATCCAATACCTGCAATGGTTGAGGGCGCAGCCAAAACCGGTACCGACCGTGTAGAACTTTATACCGAAGGCTATGCTACTCATTTTCCGCAGGGGAAAGAACTTGCTATTGCTCCTTATATCGAGGCAGCAAAAGCGGCTCAGCAGGCTGGTCTGGGTCTTAACGCCGGTCACGATCTGGATTTACATAACCTGAAATATTTTGCAGAAAATATACCCGGCCTGCTTGAGGTAAGCATTGGGCACGCCCTGGTAAGCGATGCCTTGTATTATGGTTTGGAAAACACTATCCAAATGTACTTGAGGCAATTATCGCTAACGGATAATGCTTAAACTGCCCGATAATAAGCCACAGCCCGAGCTGAGGTTAATGATATAATAATAGCTGCCCGTAGGTAATGGTTTGCCATTATAGGTGCCGTTAAACGGGTGGCTGTATCCTATGGAGTTAAAAATATTTTTGCCATAACGGTTAAATATTTTTACGGTGGCCGATGGATAGTTTTCCATTCCTGCTATCTGCCAGTAATCATTGATACCATCATTATTGGGGGTAATTACATTGGCAATATTAAGGTTTGAAAGGCCTACACTTACATCAACCTTTGTGCGGGTGCTTTCACAAGCGTTGCTAAAACGGCTTATATAATAACTCCGGTTGGCGGTAACGTTTACTTTAAATTTGCCATTGGGTTCCTCATCAAGTGGAGTAGTACTGGTTTCACTATCATAAAGCCTGTAGGTTGACGTTGTTACCGGATTGCTAACAGGTATAACGGTTTCGCCAGGACCGCACAATTGAAAGCTGCTTATCACAGGCGGATCGATAACAAGCTCCTGGTTAAGCAGGGTAATGTGATAGGGCACAGCGCAACCGTCCGGATCGATGGTTAGTGTATATGTTCCGCCGGGAAGCCCGTCGATATCCAGTGTGTTGCGTATTACATCTCCGGCTTCATTTGTCCACCTTAATGGTGGTGTACCGCCGTTTGTATTGATAAGCTTTAAATTACTGATGCTGCCATTTGCTGCATCGCAGGAAGCATTCACTTTTTGAAGCCCTGAATCATCAATGCCGGGATTTGAACTGGTTAAGGTTATGGGGATAGATTTGGCAAAACAATTTCCGTTATAGCATTTGGCGTAATAGGTGCCAACGCCAACACTCTCCAGTTTAGGGCCACCGGATTGTACTAATTGATCCTGGTCATTATACCAGTCAACCCCGATAACGTTCTTTAAGTTTTGCAGGGTGATTGATCCGTTGTTTTTAAAACAAGTAGGATTAACCTTCACATAATCGGCGGCCGACGTCGAAATGACCGGTTGGGTAAATTCAGATGAGCTATTGTTAAGTGTAGCATTTGCCACCAGCTTTTTATTGTGAAAATCGCCAGTAAACTTCCAATTACCCGCTGCGTCTGCAACAACCGTAACCAGGTATTGTACCGGGTTACAAACAGAGCAATCTGTATTGTCATTATAAATGTAAATAGCAGCTCCCGGCGATGCCGTTCCTGAAAATTCGGCGGCACTGTTTACAACTATATTAATGTTGGGAATGGCTGTGCCACTTGATATCAGGTATGGTGTTGTATTGCAGGAAATACTGTTTTTGGCTATAGTAATATTGTTTGATTCGACCGCATAGAAAGCGCCGCCGTCATTACTAAAGATATTGATATCGTTATCATTATCATCGCCAATAAAAGCATTATTGCATTTAAATAAGTACATACCCGAATTACCCGGTATACTGCTTTGCTTATTACGCATAAAAGTGAAGCTGTTTACAGATATAAACTGAAATTGTGTAGAACAAAAATCATTGTCGGCTACCTGCGTATTGCTTCCCTGAAACCGTACAAGTATGGATGCCCCGTTTACGCGGTTGTCCTGCCCGTTCACATCAAGTGAAAGCGAGTTATTGATAAACTTATTATCAATTCCGTTCAGGGCTATCGCGGTAGCAAAATAGTTTCTTTCTTTTGAGGTAGGGCCACCCACTAATGAGTTATCGGCGGTTATATCAAGTGCATACCCTAATTCAACAACATTTGTTCCCGATTCATCATAACCAATAAAATTTGATTGGATATTGATATTATCATTATTCTTTGAGTCGGTTAGTGAGTTGGTGCCGCAATACACACCGTAGATGTTATCGCAAAAAACATTTCCTTTATCCGGTGCGCCTATGGTAATATTGGTACAATCGTAAGCGGATATAGCGGTGAAAAGCAGGTTGCCGTTAAAGTTTGTGAGTTTGCTGCTGTAACCTTTTATGCATAAGCCATATATTTCCACATTGGTAACTTCGGTCATCAACAGGGCTGCTGCTTTAGTACCCGGAAAAGTATAGCTAACATCGGGTATGATATAAACCCTGGCGTCACTCCTGCCGAGTTTGGGTGTTGGCTGTGTGCTGCCGTCGATAATTAAATTAGAGGTAACCTCGGGGAGCTGCGTAAAAAGTGTGATGGTCACGCTGCCCGGCAGGTTAAAATTAATAACATCCTGCTGAATTGTGCCATTGGCGGCTGCCTTAGTAAGGGCCTCGCGCAGTGTGCCCGTTCCTGCATCGGCATTACTCGTAACGGTAAATACCGAGGCCTCTGCATTTAAACAGGTCAGCAATAAAAATAGCATAAACAGAAACAACTTGTGTTTCATGGCTGCAACCTAATCTGAATGTTAGTTTATAAATTGATTTGGGCAATAAACTGGTTTGTTAGTATTGGTTGATATTGCCTGCCAGTAAGTTACGGTTTTTGTTTAATATCTTTTATAATATAATATACCCGCCGCAAAAGAAGCGGCAGGTTAGTCATGATGTTGTTAAAAAATTACCTGATCAAGGTAAGGTTGCCAGATAGCAGTTTACAAGGAGTATTGAGGTTAATGATGTAATAATACACCCCCGAAGGCAGCAGCCAGCCATTAAACTGCCCGGAAAATGGCGTGGCGTATTCTTTTGATTCGAATACCCTTTTTCCGTAACGGTTAAAGATCTGAACTAAAGTGCCGGGGAATTTTTCAAGGCCTTCTATCTTCCAGTAATCATTTATACCATCGCCGTTGGGGGTTATGGTATTGGAGAATTTTACGTCGACCAATACAACTTCAATATGTGTTTTGGTGCGCGGGCTTTCGCATGACCCTATGCTGTATGAGATATAATAATCACTGGTTTCGGTTATTAATACTTCAAAATTGCCGGTATTACTGGTTTGAAGCGGCGTTGTTGATGTAGCATCGGCATATAAATTATACATGCCTGTAGTTTTGTTTAAAACAGACAGGCCCACTTTTCCGGGCAGGCAGATCCTTTGGTCGTTTAATACAGGAGCATCGGGACTATACTCCTGATTATCCACGCTGCCGCTGTATGGTAGTGGTATTGCACAGGTGGTAGCATCAGTAACTATTAACGAGTAAGTGCCTTTACCCACGTTTATTAAATCTTTTTCGTTTCCTACGGTATTGCCGGTGGCGTCGGTCCAGATAAATTTATATGGAGGCACACCGCCGGAAACATCAATGCCCGTAATGCTGCCCAATAGCTGGTCGCACTCATCGGGCTTGGCTATCGGGGCATTATTCGCCGAAAATTGTAGCAAAGGGGTTGCCTGTATTACCCAGGTACCCAATACAGAAGCACATCCATTTTTATCGGTTACATGAAGCGTATATGAACCGGGGGGCATTAGGTATATCGGTGCCATAACTTACTGTTGTACCCGCTTCATTAATCCATTGATAAGAACTTGGCTTTATAGTTCCCTCAAAATCAATATGGAGGCTGCCATTGTTGAGCCCGCAGGTTGTGGGAACGTTAATAAGGTTCTTGATTGTAAATACTTCCGGAGCCAAACGGCCAACCGGAAAATATTTATCATTACTACAATGCGTAATAGAATTTATCGCACTTAGCCGGTATAAGCCATCAGCAAGATTAAAAATGTCGAGGTTTGCAGGATTGGTAGGGATGGGATTACCCTGCGGATCGTACCATTGTAGTTGATTGGCATTTTGATATCCAACACCGGTTATCGAACCATTATTTTCACCACATTTGGCAGGGGTAATAAAGCCATCGTAAATGATTACCGAATTTGTTTCTGAGATAAATAATGGTGAAGTGGCATAGGGGCTACATTCACTTTGATCCATCAGCACCAGGGTATACAAACCGCCTTTTACACCTACCAGGTCTTTCGAAGTACCGACGGTGTTGCCTGCAGCATCAAGCCATTTGTAGGTAAGCGTACCAATACCAACTTTGGTTGTAATATTTTTTATGCTGCCGTCGGCTATACCGCAACGGGCAGGGGTCACAACCATTGTAGATAAGTCATAATCGGGGCCCGGTTTGGCTTTTATAGGTGGCGTAAGGGTTGATGTTGCCGAACAGCCGGCCTCGTCCTGAATAGTTACAGTAAATGAGCCTTCGGGCAGGTAGGGGGCCTGGGTATTGGCCACTACGTTGCCGTTCTTGTCCTTCCATGTAAAAGTGAGATTGCCTGCACCGCCGGTAAAGTTTACGTTAAAAGGGAACAGTTTTTGGCGGCATTCCGGAACCGGAACAATTACGTTTTGGATCTTGATCCGAAGATCTTTTATTTCAAAAAGTTGTGTTACCTTCTGGCAGCCACCCGGGTATTGAACCGTGAGCTGATAGGTGCCAGGTAAAAGGCCCGAAACATTCTGACCATCTTTTATTGCTGTAAGGCTGCCGTTCTGCTCCTTTTTATCCCAGTGAAATAATAACCCGCTTCTGTCTTGCTTTATAGTGATGCTGCCGGGGGTACAGGTATAATGTTTAACAACTATATCATCATCACGTATTACCAACGATGAAAACGGAGAAGTGTTGTTACTACCATCGGTAGCAGTGGCTATTACTGCTTTGGCGATACTGCCTGAATATGTCCATTTGCCGCTTGCATCCGACTGAACAGTGGTAATGTAGGTTTTGCCCTGACATATAGTTCCGCAATCGTCTGAGAAGAAAAGTTCGATAGCCGAGTTTGGTGTAGCTACTCCCGATACCGCTGTACTGCCAAAATTGAGCACCTGCACAAAAGGAACGGTGTAATAATTACTCATGACGCTTATGCCATAATCTTTATTACAAAAAATGCTGTTCCGGGTTATGAGTGTATGCCTGCTGTTAAGGGATTCAATGCCATACTGATTATAACCAATGTAGTTTTTATTTGCTGCATTCGGCCCTCCAATGGTGCCCGACGAACTTTCGCCAACCCTGATGCCTTCGCCGTTTCCCAGATCGGCCGTGCCGGTTATATCAGTACCTATCTTATTACCTGTAATATTAAATGTAGCCTGCTCAATAGCGATCCCTGCAAAACGTTGCCCCGAAATAATATTGGCGCTGATATTCGCCGTAGTATTAGTAGCATTGATACTGATGCCATAAGCCTTCATAAACGCGTTCTGCTGAAATATCGGGATGTTTTTAAAATCCTTTTTGCCGGTATAATCAGTGCCTATTTTGTTATTTTGAATATTGATAGTCCCTGGCATCACAGTAAAATTGGACGTGTTGCCGATACCGATGTTTACAGCGTTGGCCGATATGATGTTGCCCATATTGGCATTTGCACCACCTATGTTAACAGTTTTGCTGATAAAAAGGTTCAATCCGTCAAAATTGCTGGCGGCTGTATAGCCGTCGTCAAGTAAGCCGATTATATTGCTTTGAATGCTTGCATCGGCAAGGCCGTTAACGTTATAGTAGTTTGAATAATTAACAATACCATTAAGGTTTCCGCATATAACGTTGCCTTTGCCCGGCGCGCCTATTATGATATTTGAGGCATCACCTAAAATATAAATACCCGAACCCTGGTTAAAATCGGGATTGGAGAAATTGGTGATTTTGGCAAAGTTGCGGATATACAGGCCGTAGATCTCAATGCTTTTTGCTACCGCCCCTCCCGAGTTTGGATCGCCGTTAATAAAAAGACCGCTGAAATTTACAGGCGTTGTTTCAGGCTCAATGATAACCCGTGCATCAGATACGCCAAAAGCTATGCCAGCTTGACTTGTGCCATCAATAACAACGTTAGATGTAATGGCAGGCAACTGGCTTCTTAGCCTGATGGTTCTATCAGATACGAGTGTTCCCGGTAATTTAAACTGGATGATGTCCTGTGTTGCGGTACCGTTAGCTGCTGCATTTGTTAAGGCTTCGCGAAGTGTTCCGGGACCGGCATCTATATTGCTGGTTACTATAAATGTAGCACCGAGGGCCACATTGCAACACAAGATCGATATGAGTAGTACTAAGAGTGATAATTTTTTGATAAACATTGATTTAGGTAATCAGCTGCAAAATACACTTTTTTGCTGTAAGTACACTGTGAATATTATATTGATCAGATGGTTATTATACAATAAATAACATCAAAATGGTGAAATGCTGTATAGTTACCTGATGATTGACAAACTGCCTGAGAGCAAATTGCAGCTTTTACCGAGATTTAAAATATAATAGTACACTCCCGAAGGAAGTTTGGTGCCATTATAAGTTCCGTCAAATGGTACGCTATACCCTTTTGATTCAAATACTTTTTGCCCGTACCTGGTAAATATCTGGACTATTGCCTGCGGATAATTTTGAGCATTGTTTATTTTCCAGTAGTCATTTTTGCCGTCGCCATTAGGTGTGAACGCGTTTGGGATATCAATAGCAGATAAGCTGATGGTTATTTGCGCCTGGGTTCGTTCACTTTCGCACTGGCCGCTAACCTTGCTTATATAATAAGTGCTATTGGGGTTTGCTTTGATTTTGAAGATGCCATTGGTTTGTTCATCCTGGTATTGAGTGCTTGTTTGCGAATCATAAAGACGATAGGTATTCCCGGCAGATGGAGAACTGACGGATAGCAAAGCTTCGCCCGGAGCGCATAATTGCAAGGGGGCAATTATCGGCGCATCAATGCTGCTGTTTTCATTTAAAACAGTATAAATGCGACTTGCCATAACGCCGCAACCGCTGGCGTCCTGAACCTGTAAGGTATAAGCTCCTGCCCCGATGCCACTAAGATCTTGTGATGTTTTTATATGATCTCCGGCTTCATTAAGCCATAGATAGGTGTAAGGCTGTGTGCCTCCGGTAATTTGAATGTTTTTTATACTGGCGGTGTTTAACCCGCATTGGTCGTTTGTTTGGCTTTCGGAGTTGGGTACTATTTGCAAAGGAGCAATTTCGTTAACCGTAAAATCATGCGGGTACAGCGTTTCGCAACCGTTGGCATCAGTAAAGTAAACCTTATATGTGCCGGGTTTAAGGCCGTGCGGGTTTGCATCTGTGCCTACGGGCTGGTCGTTAGCATCCACCCATCGCATAGTTTTAACAGGGTTATCCGTTATTATGGTGATTGTGCCGTTGTTTTGACCTGCGCAGCTATTGATGATATTAGCATTATAGTTTGGATAAACAGTAGGAGGAGTGGCATCAATAGTGTAAATCCCGCTTATTTTGCTGCATCCAAAATCATTGCTTACAGTAAGCCGGTAACTGCCGGCAGCGGCGCTTGGTAAATTGATAGTTGAGCCTGCCGTACTGTTATCGGCCAAATTAACCCACTGATAATGTGTTGCCCCCGGAGCTGTTATCCCTTTGATAAAGCCGTTATTTTGATTGCAGGTTGCCTGCCCTTTTGTAACGTTGTTTTCATCAAGCGTTATGACGTTAATTTCAGGTATCTCGATCTCTGAAGAATATACAGGGCCGCATTGGCTGTCGTCTGTAACTTTTAATGTGTACATACCTGCCGGCTGCCCGGTAAGGTCATTAGTGGTGGCAACTTCCTGGTGTTGTGAGTTTAGCCAGCTGTATTTTATATTGCCGGTACCTGTGACAATAATGTTTTTTATGGAACCTGTAGATTGGCCGCAGGAGGTTGATTGTTTATTGGGATGTAATTGATCAATTGTTGGGCCGGTTGTGTTTTTTAAAACGACAGGCCCATAAGTTTTTACACAGCCCCGCGGCCCGGTAATGCGCAGCGTATAGCTACCTTCGGCAAGGTTGTACAGATCTTGTTGATTGGATATCACCTCGTTTTTACCATTAAACCATTCGGTTTTATCCGCAAATGAAGTGTACAAGTTGGTAATCGCCCCTCCGTTGCCGCAGGATGGCTGAATCACTTTTTTCTCGAAATCGAAAAATTTCGGTGTATGATCTTCAACAAGAAAATAGGGCGAATATTTAACGCAACCAAATTGCTCGGCCCGTAAGCGGTATTTCCCGGCCGGTACGTTTTCTAAATCTATTTTGGTGCCAACCACATCGCCGTTTTCATTTAACCATTCCAGTTTTTTAGCGTTGGTTACCACTAACGCGTTTTTGATAGAGCCGCCCATATCACATTCCTGGTGGGTGATCACTACAGTATTTGAAAAAAGGATCCGCGTATCAGTAAATTCCGACGATATATTGTTCAACGTAGCCCCGGCCATAACGCCGTAACCTGGCAGTAAACTTCCGTTGTAGGTCCATTTACCGGCGGCATCGGCATAAGTTGTTGCTACATAGGTTTTAGGTTGGCATTGATCACATTCTTTATCGGTATAAAATAATTCCACCCGGGCATTTGGTTTGGTGATGCCATTTACATTTGTTGCAGATAATTGATCAACAGAGACGCTAATGGGCTTCTTTTCAAGTACGGTTTGTATGGTGTAGGCCGGATTGTTATTGCAGTAAAATGAGTTGTGCGACAGCTCAACATGGTTTAGATAATTAAAATCGGGGCCGGATACGGCGGTGTTTACCACCGCTTCTTCATAATCTATAGCGCGCTGATCCTGAACACAGTTGGTAAATACATTGCCTTTGCTGTTATCTGGCCCTCCCACTAAAATATTCCCTTCGGTATAGTAAAACGTTATGGCCTCGCCGCCAACCGGAATTTTATTTTTTTGATCGGTTGAAGTGCCAAAAAAATTATGCTGGATATTAAGATTGAGGTTGGTTAATCCGGATACGAATAGTGTGTACCCGAAAACGTTATCTAAGACCTCACCAGTTGATTTTTGGAGTAGTGTAACAATGGCTCAACACCCATTACAAAGGCCTGGTCGTTTCTATCGATATCGATATAAGGATCATTGGTTCGTTGCTGTTGGGAATTGGCCGAAAAAATGTTGTTTTTGATCTTGAAATTAAAATCCTGTTCCAGGTCCTGATGTGCCGCGGCGGGCACTAAACTTACCAAATCGAAAATAGTATTGCCTTCATTTTTGTTGTCACCACCTATAATTACATTGAAAGTAAACGGCAAGCCTATTATGGATTGTTTATAGGCGCCTATCTTAATACCGTCTTCACCAATACCAATCAGGTTGTTTTTCATTTCAAATGTTTGGACCCGGCAGGTAGGCAGGTTTAATGAGTTGTCTTCGCCCATGCCTTCAACGGCCCAGCCAACATTGTATATATCATTACCTTTTCCGGGCGCGCCGATAATTACATGCCCTATTTTCCCTTGCAGTGATACAAAGATACCCCCATATCCTCCCTGCGGACCGTCGGCAACGAAAAAGTTTTTAGCAACAATGCCATAAAGCTCAAATGTGTTCACGGTACCAACAATAAAGCAAAACCGAATCCTCGCCTGTTCATTAAAACCGTTAATAACAACTTTTGCGCCGTTTATGGATAAAGGGGGGCCAGGCTGCGTCGAGCCGTCGATCACAATATCTGAAGTAATCTCGGGCAGATCTGTTTTAATAGAAATGGTTCTGTCGGCAACGGTCAGGTTGGGTAAATTAAAATAAATGTAATCTTTTTCCGCACTGCCATTAGCCGCGGCTAAGGTTAATGCTTCGCGCAAGGTACCCGGCCCCGAATCGGCATTGCTGGTTACCGTAAAAACAGCTGAAAAGCTTTTAAAGCTGATGAAAAGAAAAATAGTGATAAAGAGTAAAACTCGCCTGCCCGTCATGTTTAGGTATTCAAGAGCCAAATTACATTTTTTTCCTGTAAATGCATTGTCAATATCATATTAGCTAATTGTTACTCATGTTGCAAAATCGTACCTTTGCGGTAAATTTAAGAGGGACGATTAATTCATGAAGTTGAATACAACCTATCAGGAGCAGTTTCAGTCGAGGCACATTGCTCCAAGCGCGGCCGACACGGCCAAAATGTTAAAAACCATCGGTGTAAGTACGCTTGATGAATTAATAGAGCAAACCATACCGCAAAAGATCAGGCTTGCCAAACCGCTTAACCTGCCCGCGGCAAAAAGCGAGTTCGATTACCTGAACACCTTAAAGCAAACGGCTTCAAAAAACAAAGTTTTCAAGTCATTCATCGGCAAAGGTTACTATGATGTAATTGTACCGGGCGTTATTCAGCGCAATATTCTTGAAAACCCCGGATGGTACACGCAGTACACCCCATACCAGGCCGAAATTGCACAAGGCCGCCTGCAGGCTTTGCTAAATTTCCAAACCATGGTTATTGACCTTACCGGTATGGAAATTGCCAATGCTTCTTTGCTTGATGAAGGTACTGCCGCTGCCGAGGCTATGTTTATGCAATATACCTTGCGTAAAAATAACAACGCCAACGTTTTCTTCGTTTCTGAAGAAGTGTTCCCGCAAACTATTGATATCTTAAAAACCCGTTCAGAGCCTTATGGCATTGAGCTGAGAATAGGCGACCACCGTACCGTTGAGTTAACCGACGATATGTTTGGCGCTATTGTACAATATCCTGCCGGCAATGGCGCGGTTTATAACTACGCCGATTTTGCTGCAAAAGGTCATGAAAAAGGTATTAAGCTTACCGTTGTTGCCGATATCATGAGCCTTGCGCTATTAACCCCTCCGGGCGAATGGGGTGCCGATATCGTTGTTGGTTCGTCGCAACGTTTTGGTGTACCGATGGGCTTTGGCGGCCCTCATGCCGCTTTCTTCGCTACTAAAGAAGAGTATAAACGTTCTATCCCGGGCCGCATCATCGGTGTTACTATCGACAGCGCCAATAATTATGCCCTGCGCATGGCCCTGCAAACCCGCGAGCAGCACATTCGCCGCGATAAAGCTACCTCAAATATCTGCACCGCACAGGCACTGTTAGCTATTATGGCTGGTATGTACGCCGTATATCATGGTCCGGATGGGATTAAAGCGATTGCCGAAAGGATCCACGGTTTAGCCGTATTAACAGCTAAAACTTTAGGACAGCTTGGTTATGAGCAGCTTAACGAAGCGTACTTTGATACTGTCAAGTTTGATGTAGCACATCTTGCAGGCCCTATTCATTCTGAAGCGTTGAATAACGAAATGAACCTAAACTATGAAGGTTCAATAGTTACTATCTCTATCGATGAAACAACTTCGGTTGAGGATATCAAAACCATAGTAAGGTTCTTTGCCAAAGTTAAAGGTAAAACATTTAACGATGTTGATTTCGATGGCGTTAATGCAAGCCTTGAAACGGTTATTCCTACAGAACTTCAGCGTACCTCTGCATATTTAACGCACAGCCTGTTCAATACCCACCGGTCTGAACATGAAATGCTGCGTTATATCAAATCACTGGAAGCGAAAGATCTTTCGCTTTGCCACTCTATGATAGCTTTAGGCTCTTGTACCATGAAACTGAACGCTACCACCGAAATGGTACCTGTTACCTGGGCCGAGTTCAGTAAAATCCATCCATTTGCCCCAACCGACCAGGTTGGCGGTTATATGCAGCTGTTTGATGAGATCAACAATTGGCTAAGCGAAATCACCGGTTTTGCAGCCATGAGCCTGCAACCAAATGCCGGTGCGCAAGGCGAATATGCCGGTTTAATGGTAATCCGCGCTTATCACAATGACAGGGGCGATAGCCACCGTAATATTGCTCTGATCCCTTCATCGGCACACGGTACCAACCCTGCATCTGCAGCTATGGCCGGCATGAAGATAGTGGTGGTTAAGTGCGATGATAACGGAAACATTGATGTTGCCGACATGCGCGCCAAAGCTGAGCAATACAAAAACGAGCTTTCATGCCTGATGGTTACTTACCCATCAACTCACGGCGTATTTGAAGAAAGCATCATTGAAATTTGCGAAATTATTCATGAAAACGGCGGCCAGGTTTATATGGACGGTGCTAACATGAACGCGCAGGTAGGTTTAACCAGTCCGGCCAATATCGGTGCCGACGTTTGTCACCTTAACCTGCATAAAACATTCTGTATCCCTCACGGTGGCGGTGGCCCAGGCATGGGCCCAATTGGTGTTGCTAAACATTTGGTTCCTTACTTGCCTGGTCATGCTGTAGTTGATATCGACAGGGGGAAATCAATCCATGCAGTATCTGCAGCGCCATGGGGCTCTGCATCTATACTCATCATATCACATGCTTACATTGCCATGATGGGTGCCGAAGGCTTGACTAACGCTACCCGTTATGCTATCCTGAATGCCAACTACATTAAAGCCAGGTTACAGGAGCATTACCCTGTACTATATGCTGGTGCTAATGGCCGTTGTGCGCATGAAATGATCCTGGATTGCCGCTCATTTAAATCGGCAGGTATTGAGGTTACGGATATTGCCAAACGTTTAATGGATTATGGTTTCCATGCGCCAACTGTTTCGTTCCCGGTTGCGGGTACGGTAATGGTTGAGCCAACCGAATCAGAGCCTAAGCATGAGCTCGACCGTTTTTGCGATGCCATGATCTCCATCCGCCATGAAATTGCCGATGTGGTTGATGGTTTATCTGATAAAACAAACAATCCGTTAAAAAATGCACCTCATACCGTAGCTGTAATTACCGGCAACGAGTGGGAGCATCCTTATACCCGTCAAAAAGCAGCATTCCCGCTGCCTTACGTGGCTGCCAACAAATTCTGGCCTTCGGTGGGCAGGGTTAATGACACTTATGGCGACAGAACGCTGATCTGCTCATGCCCTCCGCTGGAAGAGTATGAGTTTGAAGAAAGCGTGATTGAATAGATTTTAAATCAACCCTCCCCTAAACAAGGAGGGTTTTTATTTTTCGCAGAAATATATATTATGAGTTCAGCTAATCCCGAAGGTAATTCAAAAGTCTCCCCCTTTAGGGGAGATTTAGAGGGCCTTATCGCCCAAACACCACAGCCCCCTTATTATGCGGTAATATTCACATCGGTACGTACCGGTGTAGAGGAAGGCTATGGCGATATGGCTAATGAAATGGTTGAACTGGCGCGGCAGCAGGAAGGTTTTCTGGGCGTTGAATCGGCGCGTAACAATGTTGGAATTACGGTGTCTTATTGGCAGTCGGTTGAAGCTATTAAGAATTGGAAAGCTAATGCCCGGCACCTGTTTGCCCAGCAGCAGGGGCGCGATAAATGGTACCTGAATTATAAAGTACGCATTTGCCGGGTGGAGCATGACTACGCCTTTTAAATTCAATGGCTAATTTCTGTCCTGTATTTTTTTGAACTTTATTTAAGTGGCCAGATCAAATGAAATATTCACGCTGCGGAGCCGTTTAAATGTATTGTTTTTTATAATTTACAACTATAAGGAATATAACTTTTTGAATCGTGGTCTCGTATAAAACAACGCGCTTAAATTTTAGATATGAATATTAACAATAAAGCCATAAGTGTATTACTGGTTGATGATGATGAGATAAATAACTTTATCTCCATAAAACTGATAAAGAAAGCTTTACTTAATACAGAAATTATGGCCTGTCTGAACGGAAAATATGCGATTGAGCAACTTTCTGATATCCAGAGAAAAGACCCTAATAAACTGCCCGATTATATTTTGCTTGATATTAATATGCCCATTATGAATGGCTGGGAATTTTTGGATGAGTATAAGCGCCTCAACCTCGATCCCCTGGGCAAAAGCAAGATCTATATTATTTCATCATCCGTTTTTAGCAACGATATTAACAAAGCGCGTTCATATCCGTTGGTTAAAGATTTTATCTCCAAGCCGCTCAACGTTGAAAAGATAAAAGAACTTTTTGAGGTAGCTGCCGAAAATTAAACCGGTTTAACCTTAAAATGGTCTCCTTCTGTTTCAACGGTTCCGATAGTGAACGATTTAGCATGGTAAAACAGGCATTTCCATCCTTCGGCGGCAGCCTTTTTACCATATTCTTCGCGCAGCATCATAGCCTTGCGGCCGTCCATATCGTATTTGGCTATGAATTTCCTCAACAGTTGCTCTGGTTCGGGAAGCTCATCACCGCCAAAAAATACTTTTTCGCCTTCTATATCAAACCAAAATACCTGATGCGCCGGGCAATGACCACCCGAATGTTCATACCTGATGCCCGGTTTAAACTCACCGCTGCCTTCAACTAAAGTTATCTTAGCTCCTTCGGCCTGTAACGCTTCAAATATTTCAACATGGTACGATGAGCCTTTGCCGCTGATCCCAAACTCCCATTCCTGTTTATTGATCACGTGCTCGGCCTGCGGAAAGCTGGGTACTAATTTACCATTCCGTTCAACTACCAAACCGCCTGAGTGGTCATAATGCAGGTGAGACATCATCACCAGGGTTACATCATCCGGATCGAAACCCGCATTACGGATGTTTTGGTGCAGCATGAGCTCGTCGCGGGTATCTTTAAAGCCAAGGCCGGTATCCAATACAATCAGATCGGTTTTTGTTTTGATGAGGAAGGGGTTAACGTGAATGAACAACGAAGCCGGGCGGTCTTTGGGGTTATCAGTTTCCGGGTTAAACGGGATAAATTTCTTGGTTGCATCAACCGAATATGAGCCCTCACCTAAAGCAAAAAATTCCATAGTAAACGTAGTATCAGATTTTGAATGTACCTTTGGCTCTTTAACAGAGCATAAGTATATTTACTGTTTCAAGCTGCAAAGATATGAATAAACGTTGGGCGCTAAAGGATAATACAAACCATGATGATGTAATAAAATTAGCCGCCCAACTCAATATCGATACCGTATTAAGCGCTATGCTTGTGCAGCGTGGTATTACCACCTTTGAAGATGCCCGCTATTTTTTCAGGCCCGATCACCGGCACCTGCACGATCCATTCCTGATGAAGGATATGGAAAAGGCCATCCTCCGTATTGAGCAAGCCATGGCAGCAGGCGAAAAGATCATGATCTACGGTGATTACGATGTGGATGGCACCACAGCTGTAGCGCTAACCTACAGTTTTTTCAAAAAGCTGTATACCAATATTGAATATTATATCCCCGACCGCTACAAAGAAGGTTATGGGATCTCTACCCAGGGAATTGACTACGCTGCCGAGCATGGTATTACGTTAATCATAGCGCTCGACTGCGGCATTAAATCAGTTGATAAAATTGACTATGCCAATGAAAAAGGCATTGATTTTATCATCTGTGATCACCATTTGCCAGGCACATCTATTCCGGCAGCGGTAGCGGTGCTTGATCCCAAACGCGAAGATTGTGAATATCCATATAAAGAATTATCCGGCTGCGGCATTGGCTTCAAGCTGATCCAGGCCTATGCCGAAAAAATAATATCCCAATTGAAGAAGTAAACTGCTATCTCGACCTGGTGGTGATCAGCATCTCCTGTGATATTGTTCATATCACCGGAGAGAATAGGGTGCTGGCTCATTTCGGCCTGCAAAAAATAAATACTGACCCATGTATAGGCGTTAAAGCCTTGATGGAGATAGCGGGCAAGACAGGGACATATACTATATCAGATGTAGTATTTTCGCTGGGCCCGCGGATTAATGCGGCGGGCAGGATAGATGACGCCAAACATGCCGTTGAATTACTGATAGCAACGGATAAAGAGGTTGCCAAAGAAAAAAGCGCCATGATCAATGTGCGCAATACCGAACGCAAGGGGCATGATCTTACCATTACCGACGAAGCGCTTGGCATGATAGAAAATGACGAGGTGTTGATTGCCCGTAAATCGACGGTGGTTTTTAATGAAGATTGGCATAAAGGGGTAATAGGTATTGTGGCGTCGCGACTTACTGAAAAATACTACCGACCAACCATTGTGCTTACCCGTTCAAATGGGCATGTAGCCGGGTCGGCACGTTCGGTTTTAGGATATGATCTGTACGAAGCGCTTTGTGGCTGCAAAGATCTGCTGATCCAGTTTGGAGGGCATAAGTATGCGGCCGGCCTTACCATGGCCCCCGAAAACCTTGAAGCTTTTATTGAAAGGTTTGAGGAGGTGGTAAGCTCTACCATAAAACCCGAACAATTGATCCAGCAAATACAAATTGACGCCGAATTACGTTTAAGCCAGATAGAACCAAAATTTTTCAGGATCCTGAGCCAATTTGCTCCTTTCGGGCCCGAAAATATGGCGCCGGTTTTCATAAGTAAAAATGTGTATGTTAGTGGTAACGCCGGTTTGGTTGGCGGCTCGCACATTAAAATGAGCGTAATGCAGGAAGGATCGGCAGTATTTGATTGCATAGCCTTTAACCACGGCCAGTACCTGGAACAATTAAGGCCGGGTGTTCCGTTCGAAATGTGCTATTCGATAGAAGAAAATGTTTGGCGCGAAAGAAGAACGATACAGTTGAATGTGAAGGGGATAAGGTTTAACCCCTCTAAATCTCCCCCAAAGGGGGAGACTTTTAAATTAAAGCCCTCTCCTTAGGAGAGGGTTGGGTGAGGTAATCAGGGTAATCCATGAATCCCGGAAATCATGGTTCAGACAAAAAATGATACTAAGAGCAGATAATTTAGTTAAGAAATACAAGCAGCGTACCGTTGTTAACGACGTGTCTTTTGATGTGGCACAAGGTGAAATTGTTGGCTTACTTGGGCCTAATGGCGCAGGTAAAACCACATCATTTTATATGATAGTAGGTTTGATAAAACCTAATGAAGGTACTATTCACCTGGATAATCAGGACATAACGCAAGATCCGATGTACCGCCGTGCCCAAAAAGGGATAGGCTACCTGGCGCAGGAAGCCTCGGTATTCAGGAAGCTTTCGGTTGAGGATAATATTAAGGCGGTGCTTGAAATGGGCGATATGTCTAAAGAAAAGCAAAAAGATAAGCTGGAAGAGCTGATCGATGAGTTTAGCTTGCACAAAGTGCGTAAAAACCGGGGCGACCTGTTATCGGGCGGTGAGCGCCGTCGCACAGAAATTGCCCGCGCGCTTGCTGCCGAGCCAAACTTTATCCTGTTGGATGAGCCTTTTGCAGGGGTTGACCCGATTGCGGTAGAGGAGATCCAGGCGATGGTGGCCAAACTGCGTACCCGCAACATCGGTATATTAATAACCGACCACAACGTGCAGGAAACGCTATCGATCACCGACCGCGCATACCTGCTTTTTGAAGGTAAAATATTAGAATCAGGCGTGCCCGAGGTATTGGCTGAGAATGAAATGGTGAGGAAAGTGTATCTTGGGGCAAACTTTGTGCTTAAAAGAAAGGTTTTTCCTCAATAATAACCCTATGACCCTCTTTAACTCCGTATTTACCTGGTTCATGAAAAAGCGTATCCACCAGATAGAGCTTTTTATGAAGTACCCTAATGAAGTGCAGGAAGAATGGTTTGAGCAACTTGTATCGGTTGCTGAAAACACGGAGTGGGGCAAAAAACACCATTATAAAAGTATCGAAAATCTGGGCCAGTTTAAGGAGCGCGTCCTCATACAAAATTACGATACGTTAAAGCCTTACATTGAGCGGATGCTTAAAGGCGAAAAAAATGTGCTGTGGCCTTCAGAGATCCGCTGGTTTGCGAAATCATCGGGTACTACCAGCGACAGGAGCAAATTTATCCCGGTAAGTGAAGAAGCGTTGGAAGAATGCCACTTTAAAGGTGGCAAGGACCTGCTCACCATTTATTTCAATAATCAGCCTAACGCCCGTATGTTTACGGGGAAAATCCTGACGCTCGGGGGCAGTCACCAGATCAGTCAGCTAAGTCCGGATACTTCCTTTGGAGATCTTTCGGCGGTGATCATGAAAAACCTGCCCATGTGGGCCGAGTTTCACCGTACACCGCATTTAGACATTGCCCTGCTCGAAAATTTTGAGGAAAAGATTGAGAAGATAGCCCATGCTACTAAGGATGTTAATGTTACCAGTATCAGCGGCGTACCCACCTGGAACCTGGTGTTGTTTAAACGCATCCTGGAGATCACCGGCAAAAATAACCTGCTTGAAATTTGGCCCAACCTGGAAATGTATTTCCATGGCGCGGTGAATTTTACACCTTACCGCGAGCAGTTTAAAAAGCTTATCCCTCATGAGGATATGTATTACCTCGAAAATTATAACGCTTCCGAAGGCTTCTTTGGCATACAAGATACCAAAGAGCCCGGCGATATGCTGCTGATGCTTGATTACGGTGTTTTTTACGAGTTTTTACCCATCGAAAACCTTCACGATGAAAACCCTGAAACACTTACTCTTGATGAGGTGGAACTAAACAAAAACTACGCGCTCATCATATCAACCAATGCGGGCCTGTGGCGCTACATGATAGGGGATACCATTAAGTTTTCGTCGCTTTCGCCATTCAGGATCCAGATCACGGGTCGTACCAAACATTTTATCAATGCCTTTGGCGAGGAGGTAATCATTGACAATGCCGAACGTGCATTGGACGAAGCCTGCTCGCAAACAGGCGCCATTATCAGGGAATACACCGCAGCTCCCGTATATTTTAACGGCAATGAATGCGGTGCCCATGAGTGGATTATTGAATTTGAAAAGAAACCGGCCGAGTTTGAGCGTTTTGTTGACCTGTTGGATGAAACCCTGCGCCGCATCAACTCCGACTATGACGCCAAACGTTTTAAAGACCTTGCCCTTCGCCGCCCGATAGTCTCGTCGCGCACCTGATGGTACTTTCTTTAACTGGATGAGGGAAAAAGGAAAATTAGGCGGCCAGCATAAGGTACCACGCCTGGCTAATGACCGGGAATATGTTGATGCTATTTTGAAAACGATGGAAGGGGCTTTTCAGAATCAGGACTTTAAGAATTAAGAAGCAAAAAGAAAAAGGTTAACGCAGGCCGGAGGCCTGGGAATAGTTACCACTCGGCTGGAGCCGAGCGGTGGCGGGAAAATAGAAATAAAATAAATAAACAAACACGCTGACGCTCGGCTCCAGCCGAGTGTCGACTATCAAGCGGCCTCCCGGCCGCCGTAGCGCAAATAAGCCTAAATCATGTCAGAATTCAGAAAAGCCAATACAGATCGCCCGTTTTTTGTAACCCTCACGGTAGTTGGCTGGATAGATGTTTTCACCCGGTCTGAATATTGCGAAGAGTTTTTAAATAACCTGGAATTTTGCAGAAAAAACAAGGGCTTAAAGGTGTATGCTTATTGTATAATGGTTAGCCATATTCATCTCATAGTTGAATCTGAGGAAGCAAAACTTCCGCAAATTATAAGAGACCTCAAAAGTTATACAGCTAAGCGTATTATAGCATTGATAACTGATAGCCATACGGAAAGCAGAAAAGAATGGCTGCATTATATGTTCAGATATTATGCAAATGCTACTCAGCAAAATAGTGAATATCAGTTTTGGCAAAAGACAACGCATCCTACCGAGCTGATAACAGTAAAAGTGTTTGATCAGAAGGCAGATTATATTCACAATAATCCTGTTGAAGCTATGATTGTGAACGATCCTGTAGCTTATGTGTATAGTAGCGCTAACCCTGATTCTGTGTTTAAGGTTGACGAGTAGCAGTTAATTGTTTGGGCTGCGGCGGCCGGGAGGCCGCGAAATAGTCGACACTCGGCAGGAGCCGAGCGTCAGCGTTAAGTTGATAAAAAATTAAAATAAAAAGGCCGGCGCTCGGCTCTCGCCGAGTGCCAAACTATCAAGCGGCCTCCCGGCCGCCGAATTTTAACTTTTACAAGCCTCCCAAATCTTCACCGCCTCCACGGCCTCTTTCACATCATGTACCCTCAAAATATTGGTACCTTTCGTCAATGCAATAGTATTTAAAGCTGTAGTACCATTCAACGCCTCTTTCGCCGTATTCCCCAATAAACCGTAGATCATCCTTTTACGGGAGATACCAGTAAGCACAGGTAAACCCAACATATTAAACTCATTCATCCGGCTCATCAGTTCATAACTATGCTCCGCTTTTTTAGCAAAGCCGAAACCTGGGTCAAGGATCACATCATGTACCCCAAGGCGTTTTAATTCGCTGTATTTCGAGATAAAATAATCAAACACCTCACCAAATACATCGTCATATTCGGCCAGTTGGTTCATGGTTTGCGGAGTGCCTTTCATATGCATCAAGATATAAGGCACCTGCAGGCGGGCAACAGTAGCAAACATATCACCATCAAGCATGCCGCCTGATATATCATTGATAATATGTGCGCCGCCTTTTACAGCCGCTTCGGCAACCTTTGCCCGGAAGGTATCTATCGACATAATAGCCTCCGGGAATTGGGCAGCAATAGCTTCAACAACAGGCAATAACCTGTCCGTTTCTTCCTGAACCGAAATATCAACCGCTCCGGGGCGTGATGAATACGCGCCAATGTCTAAAAACGTTGCACCATCAGCGAGCATTTTTTGCGCCTGAAATAGGGCTTCATCAACGCCGGGTTTGCGGCTATCGGCAAAAAAGGAGTCGGGTGTGATATTGATAATGCCCATCACTTTTGGCGATGAAAGATCAATCAATCGGCCCCCGGCATTAAGTGTAACTTTTTTACGGAAAAATGTATTTTTAGTCACGGTTAGTTAAGTGTTGCAAAGTTATAATACGGCAAAGTTAACTAACTTTACAGGCGCAGGCTTCAAAACCTCCCAACATTTAAGCTTTACAACATTACAACAAACAAAACACATCATCTTTTGACTAATACAGCAGCAGAATACGAAGGCGTAATTAATATATGTAAAGGCCTTTTCATGAAAAAGACCCGCGACTACGGCACCGCATGGCGTATCCTCCGTCCGCAATCCATTACCGATCAGATTTTTATCAAGGCCCAGCGCATCCGCACTTTAGAAGAGAAGAAAATTTCAAAAGTGGGCGATGATATCACCGGCGAATACATCGGCATTGTTAACTATTGTGTGATAGCCATGATGCAGCTGGAATGCGGCCCCGAAATGTCGACCGAGCTTAACCCTGATCATGTGAGCCAGATGTTTGACGAGAAGGTGAATGAAACCAAAGAACTGATGTTTGCCAAAAATCATGATTACGGCGAAGCATGGCGCGATATGCGCATCAGTTCATTGACAGATCTGATACTGATGAAACTGCTCCGCGTAAAACAGATAGAAGATAATCAAGGCCTTACAGAAGCTTCAGAAGGTGTAAAAGCCAACTACCAGGATATGCTGAACTATGCCGTTTTCGCGCTGATCAAGCTTAATATACATCTGGGCAAATAAAGCTTATGAAAAATACATCATCAAATAGCGCTGTAATATGGATCCCACGCTTATTGGTGGGCTTGTTGTTTATATTTTCGGGAGCGATTAAAGCCAATGATCCGCTGGGCTTTTCGTATAAGCTGGTTGAGTATTTTGAGGTTTTTCATATAACTTTCCTCAATGGGCTTGCGCTTACGATGGCTATTGTGTTATGCGCGCTTGAAATGTTGCTGGGTTTCGCCTTGCTCATTGGTGCCCGCGCTGTTAAGGTTGCCTGGGGATTGTTATTACTGATCATCTTTTTTGGCTTTTTAACTTTTTACTCGGCCTTTTTTAAAGTGGTGCAAACCTGCGGCTGCTTTGGCGATGCTATTCCCTTAACACCATGGCAGTCCTTCAGTAAGGATATGGTTTTGCTGGCTTTGGTGCTGGTATTGTTTGTAAAGCGCAAAGAAATTAAGCCATTATTTAGCGCGAAGGTTGGCGATAAGTGGCTGATCTGCGCTGCCGTAGTTTCGGTTGGCTTCGGCGTATACACCTACAACTTTTCGCCGGTCATTGATTTTTTGCCATACAAAATAGGTGCTAACCTGCCCGATGAAATGAAGATTCCGCCTGGTGCACCTCTTGACGAGTTTGAACTTACCTATCACCTCAAAAACAAAAAGACTGGCGCTACCAGGGTGATGAACGATAAGGAATACCTTAAAAGTAATATCTGGAAGGACGCCAGTTGGGAAGTTGTTGGTGACCCGGAAAACCGCCTGGTAAAAAAGGGATATGAGCCTAAAATTCGTGACCTTGCTATCCAGGATGAACAGCGGAACGATTATACCAAAGAATTACTTTCGAGCCCTTTTTATAGCCTGTTCATTGTAGCCTATGATTTGAGCGAAACAGATAAAGATGCGATCAATCGCTTAAACGCATTGGCCATTAATTTGACTGATAATTATAATATCCGTACCGTACTGCTCACCTCAAATTCCGCAGCCGATGCCAAAGCGTTTGCCAAAGAGCATAAACTGATCAGCGAAATCTTTTATGCAGACGGTGTTCCGCTGAAATCAATGGTGCGTTCCAATCCGGGCGTTTTGTTAATTAAGAATGGCACCGTTATTAATAAGTGGCATTATCATTCGGTGCCTAAATACGAAGACATAGTAAAGGAATACTTGCAGAAATAACAAAATGATCCCCTACCTGCTCCGCAAATTAATGTACGGGCTGGCAGTAATGCTGGGGGTAGTGTTTGTTGTTTTTTTCCTGTTCAATATTTTACCTGTAGACCCTGCCCGTATGACCCAGGGGCAGCGTGCCGACGTACAATCGCTTCAGGCCGTACGCAAAGAGTTTGGGCTGGATAAACCAGTCCCGGTGCAATTCGCCTATTATCTGAATGATCTTTCCCCATTAGGGATCCATCTTAATACGGCTGACGAGCAACAGCGCTACGGCTATGTAAAACTATTCCCGGTGAGCAAAAGCAAAGTGCTGGCGTTGAAATGGCCTTATTTAAGGCGTTCATACCAAACCCGTAAAGATGTAGCTTCATTATTGATGGAAGTAATCCCGAATACACTGGTGCTTGCCGCGGCTGCTATGATCTTCGCTATCATTATCGGTGTTTTTTTGGGCGTGGCAAGCGCGGTTAATAAAGATACCTGGATTGATAAACTGGCTATTAGTTTTTCAACACTGGGCATTTCTGCCCCTTCTTTTTTGCCGGGATTATCATTGCCTGGATCTTTGGTTTTGTGCTAAGTAATTACACGCATTTAAATATGTCGGGCAGTTTATATAGCTATGATCCTTTTAAAGGGGAGGTGATTACGCTGAAAAATCTGGTACTGCCGGTAATTACTTTGGGTTTGCGCCCATTGGCTATTATTGTGCAGCTTACCCGTAATGCGATGCTTGATGTTTTGGGGCAGGATTACATCCGAACTGCCAAAGCGAAAGGATTAAGTAACCGGACGATTATTTACCGTCATGCACTTAAAAATGCCATGAACCCGGTAATTACCGCCATTGCCAACTGGTTTGCGTCGCTTTTGGCAGGTTCGTTTTTTGTGGAATACATTTTTGGTTATAACGGATTAGGTAAAGCTACTGTTGATGCTTTGGAAATGTCGGATTTTCCGGTGGTGATGGGCTCTATATTGTTTATCGCGTTTATATTTGTAGTGATCAGTATCCTGGTGGATGTTATCTATGTTTGGATTGACCCTCGGGTAAAATTAAGCTGAAGAAATTTTTATGAAATATTTTATTGTGGGCTTTATGGGGTGTGGCAAAACAACCTGGAGCCGCAAACTGGCCGCCAAATGGGGCTATGAATTTATTGATCTTGACCATGTGCTCGAAGCCAAAGCAGGCATGAGCATAGCCGAATATTTTTCCTCATTTGGTGAAGATGCATTCCGTAAGCTGGAATCGCAGGTATTGAAAGAAACTGAATATGCCGAAAATACGGTGGTATCAACCGGTGGAGGATTGCCCTGTTTTTTTGATAACATGGATTGGATGAATGCCAACGGTAAAACCCTCTACATAAAACTATCTCCCAAAACCTTGGCCGACAGGCTGGAGAACAGCAAAACAATACGTCCGGTATTGCAAGGGAAAAAAGGTGATGAACTGATTGAATTTATAACAGGCAAACTGGCCGAACGCGAAGGCTTTTATCTGCAGGCAACAAATATTGTTGAAGGGATTGATATGTCGGTTGAGAAGCTGGAAGAGGCGTTGGGGGTTACGGCCACTTAGAAGTACTAATCCTATTATCCAATATTGCCACAATAGAAATTTTGTACTTGCTTGTGGTATAGAAAACAGAGAGCTGTTTACTTAAAACAGCTCTGTGCACCTTTTTATTAATTGAACTTTTAGGATATAATTCTGGAAAAGTTAGAATTACGCTTTCAAAAATCTCAAGGAGATGAAAAAATTTGTCAACTTCCCGTTGAGTGAATTTATATAATAGGTAATTTTTGATGGCCTCTGCATCTGATATTGAGCGATTCGTATAGTTGATACGGACTAACTGGTCTTTACCCATTTTTTAATCTATTCCAAAACTCTGCGGAGGAAATAGTTCTTCCCTGTTCAGCATCATCAACACCTTCATTTATATGCGTTCTTTGTGCCTCAGACAAATTTTCCCACCAATCCCCCTCAGATTTTGAACTCCTTATACTATCCAAAAAGGCAAGCAGATTTGAGTCAGAAAGCTGCTCAATCCATGCAATCAGGTTTGATTTGGTTTGTTTTATTTCAGCTATTGACATGTTTTTAGATTATAAACAAATTTAATAATCTTACCTCAAATAAACCGCATCCTCTTCGCCATCTTCTTCATCAAGCACTACATCAACATGTTCTTTAATAACGGTTGAAAGGGCCACACCGGCAAAATCCGTAGTGATAGGGAAGCTTTTATGATTACGGTCAACCAATACCGCGGTACGAAGTTTCTTGAGCGGAACATCTAAAAACACACCAAAGCCATAAGCAAGGGTTTTACCGCTGTTTAGTACATCATCAACCAGTATCACTACTTTATTGCTGCATTCCTCAACCTCAAAATCAATATTAGCGCTCAGGCTGCTGCTTTGTTTTTCGAGCTCGATGGTGATGATACGGCTTTTGAAAGGCGCAATACCGTCAAGTATGGTTTTCAGGCGTTCGGCAATGTGGTTACCGCGTGGCAGAATACCGGCTATCAGTATTTCATTCTCGTCAAAATTATCCTCCAGTATCTGGTAGGCCATCCTGTCGAGCTTTTGCTGGATCTGTTGCTTATTTAGTATGAGAAGCTTTTTTTCAGGCATTTTTATCAGCATTATTTATTGCTCTTTTTAAAGGAGCTTTTATGCGGAAGCAGGATTTAACTAAAATAGTCCATTCCATATTGCGTCTTCGGGAGAAGGGGCCGCACGTCTCAAATTTATATAAATAAAACTTACTTAGCGTAAGGGAAAAACACAAAGTTTGCGCCTTCGGGAACCACTACAAATACGCACATAAATTGGTACGGATCTTTGTAGCTGTTAATAAAGCGTTCTTTCAGTACAGGCTTTATAACGTCTCGTTCTACAAATTCTTCCAATGTAGAAGCATGAATGCTCCATTCCGAGTTTAAATCATGACGATCAAGGATTAATTCGCCTAAACTAAGTTCGTGCTGATGAGCTATAAAAATAGGGTAGGAAGAAAGACCTTCGTTCATGATCTCCTCAGATACCTCTTTAATTGACTCGTTAAAATATTTTAGGTCGCGCTCCAAACTTATCAGTGGACTATCGGCCGCCGGTTTGTTGCGTTCATTTCCTTCGTTAAGCAGTTCTTCAGGGTTCATGACCGTTGATTTTTTTGATTACGCTGATTACGCTGATTTCGTTGATTTTTTTAGGGGATTACACCGGTTTTTTGATTAAGATTCAATTATCCGCAAGCCGATAACTATGAACCTCAACCATGAACTATATGCTTCTCAAAACAAGCAACACCACGTTCTCTACGTGCTGGGTATGCGGAAACATATCTACCGGCTGAATTTTAACCGTATCATATTTTTCTTTTAGCACCAGCAAGTCACGGGCCTGGGTGGCGGCATTGCAGCTTACATAAACAATTTTAGGGGCTTCAATTTCCATTAAGCGGGCTACTACATCAGGGTGCATGCCTGCACGTGGTGGGTCGGTAATGATCACATCCGGTTTGCCATGCTCAGCTACGAAATCGGCCACCAATACATCTTTCATATCACCCGCATAAAACTTGGTGTTGGTGATATTGTTAATGGCCGAATTTACCTTAGCATCTTCAATAGCAGTTGGTACATACTCAACACCAACAACTTCACGCACGTGACCGGCAACAAAGTTGGCAATGGTGCCGGCGCCCGTGTAAAGGTCATAAACCAGTTCATCGCCTTTAAAACCCGCAAAATCGCGGGTTATTTCATACAGACGGAGTGCCTGTACAGAGTTGGTCTGGTAAAATGACTTAGGCCCTATACGGAACTTGATGCCATTCATTTCCTCGTGGATATATTCGGGGCCTTTAAAGGCTACAACATCCTGGTCAAAAATAGTATCGTTCTTTTTCTGATTTACGATATATAACAATGAAGTTATTTCCGGGAAACGAGCGTCAATATGGCTCATCAGGTTATCGATCTCGCTTTGTTCCGCGTAAGCGAAAACCACAATAACCATGATCTCACCGGTTGATGAGGTGCGTACAACCAAATTGCGGAGCATACCGCTGTGATTACGCAGATCGTAATACGTATAACCCTGTTGAATGGTAAAATCACGGATCTCGTTACGCAGACTGTTGGAGGGCTCGGCCTGCAGATAGCAATGGTTTACATCTAATATTTTATCAAATCTGCCTGGAATGTGGAAACCGAGGGCATTCATATTCAGTGTGCCATCTTCTTTGTTTTCGCCGTCGTAAAGCCAGCGTTTGTTGGAGAATGTAAATTCAAGTTTGTTGCGGTAATACCTGTCGGCAGGAGATGGGACGATAGGCATTATGCCATCAACGTTGATCTTGGCCAGGCGACTTAAAGCATCGCCAACCGATTTTTGTTTGAATTTAAGCTGAGCCTCATAGGTCATGTGCTGCCATTTGCAGCCACCACAGGTGCCAAAGTGCTCACAGAAAGGAGTAGTGCGGTATTCAGAAGCTTGTTTTAATTCGGTGATCTTGCCTTCGCCGAAGTTTTTCTTACTCCGGTACACTTGTACATCGGCAATGTCGCCGGGTACGGCTTTATCTACGAAAAGAACAAAATCATCTGCCTTGCCTACACCTTTGCCTTCTTCGGCAATATCAATGATCTGTACGTTTTCAAAAAACTTTGGTTTGTTAGCTTTACTCATCAGGCTGCAAAGTTAACCCTATTTATTTAATCCTGAAAATGGGAGGAGAGGGACAAAAGAAAGCCGGTCGCCTTTAAAAGACGTTACGATCTTAAGCAGGATTTCTAAGCAAATAAACTTAGCAGATAGTTAACCATATTATCGTCAACGGTAATATCTTCTATCTCAAATTGCTCATCAATCAGGTCTGAAAGTTCTGTTAGTTCGCGGCTCATAAAATAAAAAATTACTATGCTAACATAGTAATTTTTAAACTAAAAACCAAATCGGTATAGGGTTTAATTTATAATCAACAAAGATTTCATAAATCTTTGTTGATTGGTATATGCAATGCTTAATTTTTATCCCAGTTTATCTTGCGCGAAAAGTACATCAACACCGCTATAATGATAAACAGCGCGATACTACCAACCATTAAGGCAAGATCTTCCAGTTGAATGATCACAAAGATGAAGGCATAAAAGACAGCCAAAATAAAGGCGAACAGTAACGCCGCCTTGCCGTTTTTGAGCAGGGATGATATAAATACGGATATAAGTGCTATGGTTGACACAGAAGCAATTAGATAAGCCATGTTGTAGCCAACCTGCTCTGAAAACGATAATAGCAACGTATAATAAATAACCATAGCCGCACCAATCAGTATGTAATTGAACATATGTATCGGTTGCTTGCGGATAACCTCGGTTAAAAACAAGGAGATAAAGGTGAGCAGGATAATGAATATCGCATACTTACTGGTACGCATGGTTTTCTGATACTGGTCAACCGGGAGACGGAGTTTTACCCCAAAGGTGGCATCTTTAAGTTTTTTGTCGTTATCCAACGTTTTTTCCTGACCGGTCCACTGTTGTGGGAATGGCCGGTTATAATACATCATACGCCAGCTGGCGCTAAAGCCGCTGGTATCAACTTTAGCGTCATCGGGGAGGAAATTGCCATCAAAGCTCGGGCTGCTCCAGTTGCTATTTACCCGCACATCGGTAGTTTTACCCATTTGTAAAAAGCTCAATCCTTCACTGCCTTTCAAATCAAGCGTGAAATCAAATGGAATTTCGTTATTGTTTATTGCTGAAAGATCAACACCGGCTTGCAAACCATTGCCAAATACGGATTCAAATGACGGTTCGGCGCCAAGTATGGGTTGAGTTGTTTTTATAACCGGGTTGCTTTTCAAACCTTTCAGGTCGCTCACACTAAATTCAAATCTTGCTTTGTTTAAAAGGAGCTGGTTTATATTTATACCGAGTGAGGAGAGATCAAGCCTGGCAAAATTACCGCTTACTTTTACCTGCGTATTGTATACCGCCACGTCAAAAATGCCCCGGTGCCTAAGCTGTGTTGTAAGGCCTGCCTTAATGTGAAGGTTGTCGGGCAAAATGTACAGGTTTTCTATAGGCGCCTGCTTAGCGGTGTCGGGCATATTTATTCCTTTTTTATAAGGGATAACCAATATTGGACCTTTAATGATCTGACTGGCCGACCAGCTATCTGATACCTCTTTGGCCGTTTCACCCTGTCTGGCTGCACGTTCGGTTACCAGGTTTTGGACGAAGGCTGATGGAATTAAGAGTAAAAGCGCCAATAGCCCGATAAAGATCAATTTAAATGTTGCCGACTCCCTGAGCCAGCCCAATGTTGTTTGTTTTGGTGATTGTTCCTCTATCATGATTGTTTAGATATAAAGTACTTTGTATTTCAAAGTGTATAATTAAAAAGAAGGGGCTCGTTGTTAAACCCAAGACAAATATAGCGTAAAGTACTTTGTATTTCAAAGTAAAAAATAGAAATTTTTACTCAAATAGTCAAAAACTGTTTAAAGGCCGGTCAGATAGCTATCAAATAAATTCATTGCCGTTGACTTTAGTCGACGGAATTATTGCGAAAGACAGAAGGCTTTAGCCGAAATACACCTTGGATTTGGGCTGAAGCCCGGCTATTTACTCCTTTAATCCGTTGACTTTAGTCAACGGCAATAAGTAGGTCGTTCTTTAGGTAGTTTTTAATTGAAAGGTATTCTTAAACCGAAACCGCAGCCTTAACCAGATAAGGTAGGATCTCTTTCTGAAAAGAAACAAAATTCTTGCGCACGTCCGAATCACTTACCGAAGTAAAGGCAAAGCTAAACACGATGCTTTTGCTGCACTTGATCAGGAAGCGTAAGCGCTGCTGATAAGTTTCGTGCTTGCGGATACCTGGCAATTGGATAAACGATGCCATAAGCAATTCTTCCAGCTCATTAGAGAGATTTTTAAAAAATCCTGCGAATTGGTTGACTCGCGGATAAAGTCCCAGCCAATAAACTCGTTACAAACGGTGTAGGAGAGGCGGCAGGTTTTCATGATGAGGTTGTTGAGATAAACCTCTTCATCAATATCATTCCAATTGCTTTGTACCAGGTCGTCAACACTGGCTTTGATGTAGTCCATCAGCAGTACGTGCAATACGGCCTCTTTGCTATCGAAGTATTTATAGATGGTTGCCTTGGCAATTTTTGCCTTTTTGGCAATCTCGTTAACACTGGTTTTATGGTACCCGAATTTGCGGAAAAGTTCCTGTGCCGCCCGCTTAATACTATCTTTTATTTTGTCGGCTTCCATTAATTAGTTACTTGAATTTCAAACTGGGTAACAGCTACCCTATAGGTTCTTAATGCCTTTGTTGCCGGGGCTTTTACCGGAGTGCCATCTTCCAGGCTAAACTTTGAACCGCTGCAGGGATCGGTTACCGTAAAGCCTGTATTGTCAATTGTTACGGCGCATTTTTTTCGGGCTGATAGCTGCTACACCGGTCGTAGGCCGCATAAGTGCCGTTCACTTTACGGTAAATGATCAATCCGGACACACCATAACCATTAATGGCCACCGCGCCGCCCGCAACGTTAAGGGGGCTCAATGCCGGTGTGCCCAACGCGGCCTGGAAATTAACAGGTACGCTCGGTACATTATCGGTTGCTTTTCCGCACGAAAAGCAACCGATAACTACCAATAATATTATAGTGAGTTTCCTCATAAAATTTCAGTTTGGAACTGTTTAAGGAAACGTACGTCGTTTTCTGAAAACAGGCGCAGGTCGCGGATCACGTATTTTAGGTTGGCAATACGCTCCATACCCATACCAAAGGCAAAACCTGTATATTTTTTACTGTCGATACCGCAGTTTTCCAAAACGTTAGGATCAACCATGCCGCAGCCTAAAATCTCTACCCAACCGCTGTGTTTACACATGTTACAACCGGCACCACCGCAAATGGTACACGAAATATCCATTTCGGCAGATGGCTCGGTGAACGGGAAGTATGACGGACGGAAGCGTACCCTTGTACCTTCGCCATAAAGCTCCTGTACAAAGTGATAAAGCGTTTGTTTCAGATCAGAGAAAGATACATTCTCATCAACATACAAACCTTCAACCTGGTGGAAAAAGCAATGTGCACGAGCTGAAATTGCCTCGTTACGGTAAACCCTGCCCGGCATAATTGCACGGAACGGTGGTTTGCCGGCTTCCATCATCCGTACCTGTACCGATGAGGTGTGGGTACGCAGCGCAATATCATCTTTACCGTTATTCTTTTTAATAAAGAAGGTATCCTGCATGTCACGTGCCGGGTGCTCTTCCGGGAAGTTCAGGGCCGAGAAGTTATGCCAGTCGTCTTCAATTTCAGGGCCTTCGGCAACAACGAAACCTAAGCGCTTAAAGATATCGATGATCTCGTTACGCACCAATGATAACGGATGGCGTGAGCCAACAGTAAAGCCATCGCCGGGTAAAGTAAGATCGATTTCGGATTTCGAATTTTGGACGTCGGATGTTAAATTTTCCTTCAGTTCGTTATACTTAGCCTCGGCCAGTTGTTTAAACTCGTTAAGTACCTTGCCGAAAGTGCGTTTTTCTTCCGGACTAACGCTTTTAAACTGCTCAAAAAGGTCTTTAATAATACCCTTGGTGCCTAAAAATTTAATACGGAACGCCTCCAGTTCATCAGCATTAGCTGGCGAAAAAGCATTGATCTCGGCGGTATATTGGTCTATCTGAGCTTGCATTATAATGTGTTTAAAAATTGTTCGGCCGTTAAAACCGGTATGGTTGAGTTTTTATAGTCTTTTATATTTCGGGTGATGATGGCGTCGCAATTATGTTTTTGGGCAATGTGAAATTGGATGGCATCTTCAAAATCTGTGATATCACTTAATATTGCTGTTTCTATTGCATCGAATTCGAAAGGCAACACTTTTGCAGAATTAAACAGATTCTTTAAATTCTCCTTGGCTTTCAATATCCCAACCTGTTTCCTCAACACGTAAACTATGTTTGCTATTACCAATGAGGAGGTTCGCAATTCGATGTTTCTTTTTATGCACTCAATTAGCAGTATCTGAGTGTGGAAGAAAAAGGGATCCCTTTTTAAAAACATGTCCAGTAAAACATCGCTATCCAGAAAGGGGCGTTTATATGCCATATTTCTCTTTGAAATATTCGTGTTTCATATCATCGTAGCTCATATCCGGATTAGGATCCTTCACTATACCTGTAAGTTGTTTGATCCATTCAGGTATTTCCACATTTTTATACTTCTCTTTTATCGGATCGTCCTTTTTTCCTGCTCTGCTATGCCATCAAGAAACTCCTGCACCAGTTTGGATACACTGGTGTGTTGCCGTTTTGCATACTCCTTAACAAGAGACAGCGAATCGGCCTTGACACTCAAAGTTAACTTTGTACTTTCCATAAAAAGGAATTATATCTACAAATATAAAAAAACTAAGCGTGTTATTTAAGCACTCCCAGTTCCTTCCCCACCTTAGTAAACGCTGCGATAGCTTTATCAAGGTGGTGCATATCATGCGCTGCCGAGATCTGTACCCTGATCCTTGCTTTACCCTGCGGTACAACCGGATAGTAAAAGCCTATTACATAAATACCTTCGTCAAGCATTTTGGCTGCAAATTCCTGGGCCAGCTTGGCATCATATAACATAACCGGGACTATCGGATGCACGCCGGGTTTAATGTCAAAACCAGCTTCGGTCATTTTTTGACGGAAGTATTGCGTATTGCTTTCCAGTTTGTCGCGAAGCTCTGTGGTTTCGCTTAACATATCCAGTACCGCAATTGAAGCACCGGTAATTGCTGGTGCCAAAGTATTTGAGAACAAATACGGGCGCGAGCGCTGGCGTAGCATATCAATAATTTCTTTACGACCAGATGTAAAACCACCCGATGCGCCACCCAAAGCTTTACCTAATGTACCGGTGATGATATCAATCCTGCCCATCACATTATGATGTTCATGCGTACCACGACCATTCTTGCCCATAAAACCTGAGCAATGGCTCTCATCTATCATTACCAGCGCGTTGTATTTATCGGCCAGGTCGCAGATTTTATCTAACTGGGCAATGGTGCCGTCCATGCTGAAAGCACCGTCGGTTACGATAATGCGGTGGCGTAACTCCTGTGTAGCTTTTAATTTTTCTTCCAGGTCGGCCATATCATCGTGCTTGTAACGGTAGCGTTGGGCCTTGCAAAGGCGCACGCCGTCAATGATCGAAGCATGGTTCAGTTCGTCAGATATAATAGCGTCCTGATCGTTAAATAAAGGTTCAAACACGCCGCCGTTGGCATCAAAAGCCGCAGCGTAAAGTATGGTATCTTCAGTGCCCAAAAATTCAGCTATCTTTTTTCAAGCTCTTTGTGTATGTCCTGTGTACCACATATAAACCGTACAGACGATAAACCGTAACCATGCGTATCCATGGCATCTTTGGCGGCCTGTACTACTTTGGCATTACCCGATAGGCCGAGGTAGTTATTGGCGCAAAAGTTAATTACTTCGGCACCGCCCTGAACAGTAATATCGGCGCCCTGGGGCGAAGTAATGATCCGTTCCTTTTTGTATAACCCGGCGTTTTCAATTTCGGTTAACTCCTGTTGTAAAACCGGCTTTAGTGTGTTGTACATAGCATGCGTGTTTTAAAGAGGGCAAAATTAAGCATTCGCGGGCATTTGATAGGGTTTATTAAACCTTAAATAATTATTAACTGAATAATAAAACATTTTTAAGCCATAACACATTACCCATAAGTAACATATGAGAAAATATATACTACTATTAATCACTGCTTTTTGCGTAATAAGGGCCTCCGCACAGCAATCACTTTTAACAGGGAAGATAACCGATAAAAATGGACAGGTTATTCCATTTGTTTCTATTTATATCCGCAATTCCACCTATGGTACAACGGCCAACGAAAACGGAATTTACCAGTTTAAACTTGCCCCCGGTACCTATAACGTCATATATCGCTATGTTGGTTATACTGAAAAGATTGAAGAGGTTACCATAGCTGATCATGACCAGGAGCATAATGTACAAATGGCCGATGAAGTATTTGCCACCAACAGGGTAGCCGAAACCTATCGTAAAAACCGGGATGCTGCCGATACCATCATGAAGCAGGTGCTAAAAAAACGCAAGTACTATATTGAGGAAGCTACTTCGTACTCCTGCGCGGTTTACATCAAAGGAGTGCAAAAATTACTGAGCGTACCTAAATCATTGTTGGGGCAGGAGGTAAGGAAAACGCTCGATCTGGATACAAACGGTAGGGGGATACTCTACCAGTCCGAATCACTATCTGAATATAATTTTCAAAAGCCCAACAAGGTACGGGAGATTACCATTGCCAACCGGATGGCTGGCCAGAACACAGCATTTGGCTACAAAAAAGCGTCCGACCTGCAGGCTAATTTTTACCAGAATGTATTTACTATAAACGGGTTGGCTACCCGTGGCTTTGTTTCTCCGGTTGCTTCATATGGTCCCAGGTTTTATAATTACAAATTGCTGGGAACTTCTGTTGAAAATGGCCATACCATCCACAAAATCCAGGTGATTCCGAAACGCGGGCATGGTCAGTATTTTCAGGGCGATATTTATATTGTTGACGGCGACTGGCGTATTTATAGCGTTGACCTGTTTATTGAAAATAAAACAAGTAACCTCAACCTGGTTGATACTTTAAAGATCAGGCAGCAATACGTAGCCATAACCGATAGCGTATGGATGCCTGCATCAACCCAATACAGTTTTAAAGGGGCCGTTTTCGGATTTAAATTTGGCGGATATTACGCCGCTGTTTATAATAACTACAAAATCAACCCGACATTTCCTGATAACTTTTTTACCGGTGAGATTCTGAAAATTGATACGGTAGCTAATAGTAAAAAGCCGGGCTACTGGGCCGATGCAAGGCCCATACCTTTAACCGCTTTTGAGGATCGTGATTACAAAAAAAGGATGCCTTTGAAGAATATAAAAAGACGGATGCCTACCTGGATTCGCTTCAGCATCATAAAAATCATATTAATTACCCGGGTTACCTGATTTTTGGCTATGCGGCCAGCAATAAAAGCAACAGGGATTCATTATATATCTTCCCATTTATACAAACCTTTTACTACAACACGGTTGAGGGCTTTGGCATTAACGCAAAGGTAAGCTATATCCGTACAATTGATGATTTTCATTCATTAACCGTTACGCCGGCTGTTCGCTACGGCTTCTCCAATAAGACCTTTAGCGCCAACATGGGTTTTGAGTATAAGAACGATCCTTTCCATAACGCTAAGTTTTATGCTGATTTTGGCAGCGATGTGCTTGATCTTAACAATGTAGGCACGCGTTCGTTATATTTCAACACGCTGAGTACGCTTCTGAGCGAAAATAACTATGTTAAATATTACCGAAGCCATTATGGCGATTTCGGCTATCAGCGCGAAGTGTTAAACGGCGTGTTTTTAAAAGGAGGTTTGTCGTATTCAAGTCGCTCGCAGCTTTACAATACGTCTTTTAGCAAGATAAAGGATATTAAAGATCGCCAGTTTACATCAAATAATCCATTAGCTCCGCCGGGTACTCCGGCTGATGACCATTCTTTTTTGTTTCCGGATAATCAGGCGCTTGTATTTAACGCGTCGGCTACTTTTACTTTTGATCAGCGGTATGAAACACGGCCCACCGGCAAGTTTAATCTGCCTTCAAAATATCCAACCTTAACGGTAAACTACCGCAAGGGATTTAAAAATATTATTGGCTCGGATGTAGATTACGATTTTGCTTCTGTCGATCTCTCGCAGGACCATATCCGTGTCGGCCTTTCGGGTTATTCATCATTTAAAGTATCGGGCGGAGGCTTTTTCAATAACAACAACCTGTACTACATGGATTATAACCACTTTTTAGGTAACCAGGGTACCACTTTTGATCCTACCTATGTAGGTAGTTTCCACTTCCTGCCTTTTTATACCTACAGTACCAACGGTGCGTTTTTAGAGGCGCATTACCAACATAATTTTGCAGGTTCACTATTTAATCATATCCCGTTGTTAAGAAAGTGGAAGCTTGAAGAAATTATCGGTGCCAACTACCTCACCACGAAAAATAACCGCAATTATCGCGAGTTTTACGTAGGCATACAGCGCTTAATTTTCCGTGTTGACTACGGTATCTCCTACGCCGGCGATAAAAAATACATCCAGGGCTTCAGGATCTTTTATGGGATAAGATAAGGTTTTGAAGGTAAAAGGTTAAAGGCGAAAGGTAAGAGGTTTTTTGCCTAAGGCAGAAAGTCCTAGCTACCTTTCGCCTAAAATATTGCAGCTACCTTTCGCCTTTTACCTTTTGCCTTTTACCTCATTTTGAGCTTTCACCTAAAAATCTTACATTTGCGCCGCTCATTTAACACTGTTTGCAGCAGTATCAATGATTTTATGAAAATGTATAATACCCTACTATACTATTGTTATTCAACAATAGCTAATGCGGAGCAATTTGCTGCCGATCATTTAAAATTTTGTAAAAGTTTAGGTTTAACCGGGCGCATTATTGTGGCCGATGAAGGGCTTAACGGTACTGTTTCTGGTACTGTTGAGGCATGTAAAACCTATATGGATACCGTACACGCCGACGAGCGTTTTGCCGGTATCGACTTTAAAATTGATGAAGTAGATACGCCTTCCTTTGTAAAAATGCATGTGCGTTATAAGTCAGAAATTGTACACTCAGGTCTCCGTGACCCTAATGTCATCGACCCTAAACAAAAAACCGGCAAACACCTGGAGCCAAAAGAGTTTTTGGCTATGAAAGACAGGGACGATGTTGTTGTTTTGGATGTGCGCTCAAACTATGAACACTCGTTAGGCAAGTTCAAAAATGCCGTAACGCTCGATATCGATAACTTCCGTGATTTTCCGGATATGATCAATCAGCTTGCACAATACAAGGATAAAAAGATCCTGACATATTGCACCGGTGGCATCAAATGCGAAAAAGCATCGGCCTTATTGTTGCACGAGGGTTTCCCGGAAGTGTACCAGTTGCATGGTGGTATCATTAAATATGGTAAGGAAGCCGGCGGCGAGGATTTTGAGGGCAAATGCTATGTATTTGATAACCGCCTTTCGGTTGATGTAAACAGCGTGAACCCGGTTGTTATTTCAACCTGTTTAAATTGCGGCAAAACCACACCAAAAATGATCAATTGCGCCAATCCCGAGTGCAACGAGCATTTTACCCAGTGCGATGAATGCGGAACCGCTATGGACGGCTGCTGCAGCGATGCTTGTAAAGAGCATCCGCGTAAACGGGTTTATGATGGTACCGGGTATTATGTAAAAGTACCTCAACCGGTAAATGTGAGTAAAAATAAACTGCAGCCAATAGTATAACAGCTGTGGCACAATTAATTATATAAGGCTTACCCTCAAGGGTAGGCTTTTTTATTTTGTCGGGTACAAACACTACTTTAGCAAATTGAGCCGCTACATCCTATGCGTAAAACCCTGTGTATTATTATAGTTCTTGCTTTTATATCGGTTTGGCCCGCGTGGTCGGTAGATATTAAGAGCGTAGGTGTGCCGTATGTGCAAAATTATACAAAGGCCCTTTACCAGTTTGGTAACCAAAACTGGTCGGTAACGCGCGATGAGCACGATATCATGTACTTTGGTAATGCCGAAGGCCTGCTCACCTTTGATGGTAAATACTGGCAGCAGTACCACATGCCCAATGGCTTAATTGTACGCTCAGTTAGTGCTGATGGCAAGGGCAGGGTGTATGCCGGTGGATACGGTGAATTTGGCTATTGGCATAACGATGGTAAGGGCATTTTAAAATATACCTCACTCGTTAACCTGGTACCGAAAAACTTTTTACCGGTAACCGAAGAGATCTGGAAAATATATTGCGATAACAACAGGGTGCTTTTCCAATCATTCGGGGCTATCTATATTTATTCGGCTGGTAAAATTGAAGTTGTAAAAGCGCATGAGCCGTATTTGTTCCTTTTTAAATGTGGTAGCCGCTTTTTTGTGGAGCAATTAACAAAAGGGCTTTTTGAGCTTAAAGGTTTAAAGCTTGAATATATTGAAGGCAGCAATATTTTAGGTGCAAGTGGTGTGTTATCTATTTTGCCATTTCAACAGGGTAAATATCTCATCGGTACGGCAAAAAATGGTTTATTTATCTACGATGGTAAAACAGTTAAGCCATGGGTGAGCCAGGCAAATGATTTTTTAAAAACCTACCAGCTGAATAATGGCGCGGCCATCGCCGATAAGTATTTCGCCTATGGTACCATTCTTAATGGTATTGTGATCGTTGATACTGCCGGTCGTGTAGTGCAGCATATCAATAAAGCCAGCGGTATGCAAAACAATACGGTGTTAAGCCTTTATACCGATGCCAGCCAAAACCTTTGGGCCGGACTGGATAATGGTATCGATAGAATTGAGGTTAACTCGCCTTTGTATTTTTATTTCGACAAAACCGGCAAATTCGGTACGGTTTATTCAAGTATCATTTTTGATAAGAAGATCTATCTCGGCACTAATCAGGGACTATTTTATAGCGATTGGCTGCCCGATAATCATAACAGCCCCTTTCAAACATTCGACTTTAAACTGATCCCCGGTTCGCAGGGGCAGGTGTGGGATTTGTCCTTACAGGATAACAGGTTGCTGTGCGGCCATAACGACGGAACCTACCAGGTAAACGGAGCTTCGTTAAAAAAGATCTCGGATGTAACAGGCGGTTGGACCATTAAGAAAATGGCCCCCGATATGCTCATGCAGGGCACTTATACCGGCCTGGTGATCTACCGGAAAGATGCCGCTGGCAACTGGCAATTCAGCCATAAATTAGCGGGTTTCAGTGAACCTTCACGCTATGTTGAACGTGATGCCAAAGGTCAAATTTGGGTAAGCCACGCTTATAAGGGTATTTATAAGCTCACTTTAAGCGCCGATCAGCGCACTGTGGTATCGCACGTTTATTACGACCAAAAACATGGTTTGCCGGGTAGTTACAACATTAATGTATTTGATCTCGACAACCGCACGGTTTTCTCGTCAGATTTGGGTTTTTATGTGTATGATGATATTACCGACAGATTTTATAAATATCAGCAGCTTAATAGCAAACTGGGCACATTTGCCACCTCAAGCAAAATCATTAAGGCTATAGGCAAAAAATACTGGTTCATTAACCAGGGCAGGGTTGGTTTGGCCGATATGTCTGTTACCGGGAAGCTAACCATCGATACCAACAGGTTTTCAATCCTGAACGGACAGATGGTACAGCATTATGAAACCATTAACCGTATCAACAACTCAACCTATTTGATAAGTGTTGATGACGGGTTTGTGATATTAAACGATGCAGATGCTCAACTGCCCAATAGGATCAAAATACCTGATGTTTTGATCAGGAGGATAGAGAATGTTACCGATAAGGTATCGTTGATAACTGAAGCAGCAGAACAGAACAATAACATTGAAATACCTTACGCCGAAAATAACATCCGTATAAGTTATTCTCTGCCTTATTATACCCAGGCTAAAATCAGGTTTCAGTATTATCTGGAAGGCTATTCGCATCAATGGAGTGAGTGGATGCCGCAAAGCCAAAAGGAGTTTACGAATCTTAACCAGGGTACCTATAATTTCAAGGTGAGGGCTAAGATCAATGACCAGTATCAATCTGCTGTTTCAACAATAACTTTTACGGTATTGCCGCCATGGTATGCCGGCAAAATAGCGCTGGTGTTTTATGTATTGCTGGCTGTATTGCTATTTTATGTGATCAGGTATTACTACGGGCTTAAATTGAAAAAACATCAGCAGCAGATTCAACAAAAGCTGCAGAAAGAGAAGGAAGAATTTTTGAAGCAGGAAGCTATTGCAAATGAGCAGCACATCATCAATATAAAGAACGAGCAGCTGCAAGCCGACCTGGCCAGTAAAAGCCGTGAACTCGCAAATTCGGCCATGAACATAGTTTATAAAAATGAATTGCTGCAAAAAATAAGCGACGAGTTAACCCACCTCAAGGGGGCGACGGTAAGAAGCTTGCCGACGAGCAATTGCGCCGTATCCAAAAAGTGATTGATGAAGGCATGAGCGATGAGCGTGACTGGAACATTTTTGAAACCAGTTTTAACGAAGCGCACGAAAATTTCTTTAAAAAATTAAAAGCCGGTCACCCCGACCTGGTGCCAAATGACCTTAAGCTATGCGCGTACCTGCGCATGAATATGAATAGTAAGGAGATAGCGTCACTGCTCAACATCTCTTTGCGGGGTGTCGAAATCTCGTCGTTACCGGCTGCGCAAAAAGCTCAATCTGGAGCATGATAAAAACCTAACCGAGTTTCTCATTGAGCTTTAATACTACATCATTACCTCTCATCGTGTCTTTAATACATCAATCCGGTGTAGCCGGTTGTGTAGTATGTATGGTATATGCTTTTTGTATGTATATATTTAATTGTCAGTTCATTGCAGATTAATAAAATTGCTCTTGAGAAAGTATTTTTATGATGATGTATTAATGTTGAGTATCAATATTTGTTAAGAAAACATTATCTGTTCAGCTTTGTAGAATAATAAACCAATTATTTCTAATCCGCTTTTTATTTAATTAACCACTATGAAAAGAATTTTTACTATTTCAGGGTTGATGTTATTGCTTCTTTTTTCTTTTGACGCTGCGTTTGCACAAAACGTTACAGTAAAAGGAAAAATAACCGACGCTGCTACCGGCGAAGCCTTGATAGGCGTATCGGTACAAGAAAAAGGAACAACTAACGGGACCCAAACAGATGTTAACGGCCTTTACTCAATTAAGGCATCAAAAAATGGAATCTTAACCATTACTTATATCGGTTATGCAACCAAGTCTGTACCGGTAAACGAACAAACCACATTGAATGTAACGCTGCAGGCACAAGCAAACGAATTGGCACAGGTTGTTGTGGTTGGTTACGGCACTCAGCGTAAGCTTGATGTTACCGGTTCGGTAGCATCGGTAAAAGGTACCGAAATTTCAAAACAGGCTTCGGTAAACCCAATAAGCGGTTTACAGGGTAAGGTTGCCGGTGTGCAGATCACCAACAGCGGTTCTCCGGGCGCTTCACCTGCGGTAAGTATTCGCGGTTTAGGTACTGTATTTGGTAATGTAAGCCCATTGTTTGTGGTTGACGGGGTTTGGTATGATGATATCAGTTTTCTTAACCCGCAGGATATCGAGAATATCTCTATTTTAAAAGATGCCTCAAGTACTGCTATTTATGGTATCCGTGCAGCCAACGGTGTTGTACTGGTTACAACCAAGCGCGGGGTCAAAGGCAAACCTGTTATTAATTATAACGGTTATGCAGGCTGGCAGTCGGTTACCAACCAGGTAAAAATGGCTAATGCTACCGAGTACGCAACGGCTATTAATGAGCTTTATACTTCTAATAACGTAAGCCCGGTATTATTCAGCGATCCGGCAAGCTACGGAAAAGGTACTGATTGGTATGGGCAAATCTTACGCAATGCTTTCGTAACAAATCATGAACTTTCAGTAAGCGGAGGCACCGAAAAGGTAACATACCACCTTTCATTCGGTTACCTTGACCAGGATGGTTTGGCTAAAACAAACAATTACAGGCGTTACACACTTCACTTATCAAACGATTTTAAACCTGTAAAAGGGCTTAAATTGGGATATACATTAAGTGGTTTATCCGGGAAATCGGCCGATGTAAACGGCGGAATTTTCCATCAGTTGTTTGGTGTGGCTCCAACCTTACCTGTTTATTATAAAGATGGTGCTTATGGCGATCCTAACGATTACCATACAGGTGATGGTAATAACTATAACCCGCAGGCTACACTTGATTTTTTCAATCAGAAATCAAGAAACATGCGCTTTACTTACAATGGGTATGGTGAAGTATCTTTTCTCAAAAACTTTAAATTTAAAACAAGCTTTGGCGGCGATATAGGTCAGGCCGAAGTTAGAGGATACACTCCGGTTTATGCCGCCACATTTGCACAAAAAAGCCTTGTATCAAACCTGGATGTTAACCACAGCGAAACCCGTAACTGGATCTGGGAAAACACACTTACCTACGATGTGAAAATCAAGGATCATAAAATAACCGCTTTATTAGGTTACAGCGCGCAAAATTATCGTACCAAACAGTTAGATGCGCATGCGCAAAATGTACCTTACGTTGGTAGCGGCAGCCAGCGCGGTTCGTTCCCTGATACGGCTAAGGTAACTTATTACGCTACTCCGGGCTCGCAGGTATATACCCGCGCTTTGTCGCAATTTGCGCGTGTTAACTATTCGTTTAAAGATAAATATCTCTTAAACGCCTCTATACGCCGCGATGGTGCATCGCAGTTTTACGGCGACCATACCTACGGGTACTTTCCGTCGGTAGGCGGTGGCTGGGTTATCACCAACGAGGATTTTATGAAAGATCAGAAGGTGTTTAACACTTTAAAATTACGTGCCAGCTGGGGTAAAGTAGGTAACTCAGGTGTACCTATTAACCCGAGCATCCTAACCGTATCTGCCGATCCTTACTTAACAGCGATATTTGGCACACCTCAAACAACGTTCCCTGGTGCAAGCGTTAACACAGTAGTACCGCCAACTATATTTTGGGAAAAAACCCAATCGACCGATTTTGGTATAGAGGGTGCGATTCTTAATAGCAAATTATCGTTTGAGGCTGATTATTATGATCGTAAAACCAAAGATGCCATCTATCCTCTTCCAATACTTGGATCGTTGGGTACAAATGGCGGCGTAGTGCTTGGCAACCAGGCTACCATCCAAAACCGCGGCGTCGAGTTCTTATTAAGTTGGAAAGACCAGGCTACCAAGGATTTTTATTACAGCATCAGCGCTAACCTTGGCATTAACACCAATAAAGTGTTAAATGTATTATCAGGAAATATTCCTATTTACCAGGGCGGTAACGGCATTGCCAATGGTCAGTTGGCTACCCGTACTGTGGTTGGTCAGCCCATCGGCGAGTTTTATGGTTACCAGGTAACCGGTATTTTCCAAACGCCACAGGAAGTTGCGGCATCAAAACAAACCAGCGCCAAACCTGGCGACTTTAAATACCAGGACACCAATAATGATGGTGTAATTGATAGCAAAGACCGCGTAGTTTTAGGTAGCCCGCTGCCAAAATATAACTACGGTATCAATACCTCGTTCACTTACCGAAACTTTGACCTGGCTCTGGATTTTCAGGGTACTGCCGATGTAAGTGTTTATAACGCCAATATTGCTTACCGTTTTGGTAACGAAAACTTCACTAAAGATTTTTTTGATCATCGCTGGCATGGCCCGGGTACTTCAAATACCTATCCATCAGTAAACGTGGGCTCGACAGACAATGCAAAACCTAACTCATTTTATGTAGAAAGCGGTGCCTACTTCAGGCTCAGAAATGCGCAGTTGGGTTATACCTTGCCGGGCAGCATCTTAAGCAAATGGAAAATTCAAAAAGTCAGGCTGTTTGCCAACGCTCAAAACGCCCTTAACTTTTTCGGCTACAAAGGCTTTAGCCCCGAAGTTGGCGGCTCTATAGGCAATATGGGTATCGATGCTAATGTGTATCCATTATACGCAACCTACAATTTTGGTGTTAACGTTACTTTTTAATCAATATAAAGATGAAAAACAGTAAAAAAACTTTATTGCAAAAGGCTGTTATTTTAGGCCTCGTTGCATCCGCAATATCATTTCAGGCTTGTAAAAAAGCTTCTTAAATGTGGCCCCGGCGGGTAATCAATCTGCCACACAGTTTTGGAAAACACAGGATGATGCTACCAAGGCCGTAAATGCCATGTACGCAAACCTGCGCGAGTGGAAAAACATCGCCTTTGCCCCGATAGCTGTTGAAAGCATGGGATCGGACGATGCAGAAAAAGGCAGCAGCCCTACCGATGCTACCTTTATGAACAACTTTCACAATTTTACGGTTACAGCAGGCGAAGGCCAGGTTTCCGATTTTTGGGCAGGTCAGTATCAAACCATCAACTTCGCCAACCAAATACTGGGCAACGTGCCCGGCATAACTATGGATCAGGGCCTGAAAGCAAGATACCTTGCCGAAGCCAAATTTATCCGCGCTTATGCTTATTTCAGGCTGGTACGCGCTTTCGGTGATGTGCCGCTGCGTTTATCGTTACCCAAAAATGCATCTGATTACAACCTTCCACGTACTGCAAAGGCGCAGGTTTGGGCAGCTATTGAAAGCGATTTGAATGATGCGGCATCGGTTTTACCGCAATCATACGCTTCGGCCGATATAGGACATGCTACCAAAGGCGCCGCGCTTGCTTTACATGCAAAAGCAGCCCTGTATCAAAAAAATGGACCGATGTGGTTACCTATACTACCCAGGTAATGGGATTGGGTTATTCGCTGTATCCTGATTATGAGCAGTTGTTCCGCACTACGCACAAGAATAACCAGGAATCCATTTTCGAGGTACAGTGCATGCTGGTACCTAATAACCCGGATGCTTCTAATTCTCAGTATTCGCAGGTACAAGGCGTACGTGGCTCAACAGGCGGCGGCTGGGGCTTTAATGTACCAACTGCCGATCTGGCGGCTGCCTATGAAACAGGCGATCCACGCCGTGATGCTACCATCATCTTCCGCGGTGAAACTACGCCCGAAGGTGATAAGATCCCGGCCGATGGCGATAACCCGATGTACAATCAGAAATCGTACGTGCCATTTGGCCTGTATGTATCTGGTTTTAACGAAGGCTGTCAGCAAAATAAAATTGTTTTGCGCTATGCTGATGTGTTGCTGATGAATGCCGAAGCCAATAATGAGTTAGGTAACTCAGCACCTGCCTTAGCATCGCTTGAGTTGGTTCGCGCCCGCGCAAGGGCCGGCAACGCGGCTATATTGCCTAAGGTAACAGTTACAGGACAGGCCGATTTACGCGCCGCTATATACAAAGAGCGCCGTGTTGAATTTGCTATGGAGTTTGACCGCTATTTTGACGTGATCCGCCAGGGACGAGGCGCTGCCGTATTTGGTTCACGAGGCTGGAAGGCTGGCAAAAATGAGGTATGGCCTGTGCCGCAAAATGAAATTGACATTAGTGGCGGCACCTTAACACAAAATCCGGGTTATTGATCATCAAAAATTCAGCAACAATGAAATTACTACTTAACAATAAAATAAAAGCAACTCTGCTGGCCGGTGCTGTAGCGTGTGCCGGGATTACATCGTGCCAAAAAAGCTTCGACGCTAAATCGTACGCGCCGTCAAAACCGTTGCCAACTTATGGCGGTTACAGCAGCAGTAAAGATATCGAGCCGGCCAGCCTTGTGGCATATTACCCATTCACAACCAACCTGGCCGATAGCATTGCAGGTGGTACCGGTGTTGCCACCGGAACCAGTTTTGCCAAAGGTTTAAACGGTAACGGCTTAAAAGGAGCAGCCAGCGCTTACGCGCTTTATGATACCCCTGCCGGTATTAAAGCGTTGAAAAGTTTTACTGCCAGTATCTGGGTGAATATGCCTCAGAACAACGCCGCCATAGGTTTAATGGATATTCAAAATGATCAGCCCGGCGGTGCCGGTTTTTGGGGCAGCCTCGCCATATTTTTCGATAATGGCGGCTCGGCATCAAAAGGTGTACTTAAGGTGCATGCCTTTAACGTAGCAGGCAGCTCGGCCGGTGTTGATGGCTGGGAGGGTGGCTACAGCGTAGATGATCCATGGAATAAATGGATCAACGTAACCGTTTCGTTTGATGCGGCAAGCTCAACCATTTATGTTTATTACAACGGCGCGCAGGCTGGTAAAAACACAGTTACCGGTTTTGCACCGATGGATTGGAGCAAGGCTGCGAAAATGGTATTCGGTACTTTACAGTTTCAAACCACGCCTTCGCTTACCGCAAATACAGGTGCACAGGGTTGGGCAGGCTATGTTACAGGCACTTTAGATAATATCAGGTTTTATAATAAAGCGCTTACAGCATCGCAGGTTTCGGCCCTGTACAACCTCGAAGCTGCCGGAAGATAACACACAGTTGATTGATTTGGGTTGTCCTGCCTGGGGGCAGGCAACCTTTTTACACCCTCTCTACAATGATGAATACTAAAAGCAATTTGGTATTTGGAGCCATCGTTTTGTTTTTTGCCTGCGGTAAAAGCTCAAAAAGCAACCCCGATCCGGTTATCCCTGTGTCATCGTCATTTACTTTCAGCACACTTAAAGTTAATGGACAGGCCAGCGGTTTCAGTTATACAAACGTAAATGCAAAGCCGGCTATAGCTATTTCATTTTCAACCCCGCTTGGCCAGGCTTCAGTAACGGGGAGTGTTAGTCTTGCTACTAAAGCCGGAGCAGCTGCAGCTTATAGTGTGGCTTTTCAGCATCATGATAGTACCGTTGTGATAACGCCTACGGGGCTTTTGCCCATTACGCAATACTCACTTAAAGTTTCAACGGCTTTAAAATCTGCAAAAGGCAGTAATCTGCAATCGGCACTTGAGGTACAGCTTACTACCGCAATAGACAGTACTGCAAAGTTTCCGACCATAACCGATGAACAATTGCTTGATCTGGTTGAAAGGCAAACACTTAAATATTTTTATGATTTTGGCCATCCCACCAGCGGCCTTGCCCGCGAACGTAACTCATCGGGCGATGTAGTTACTTCGGGAGGGTCGGGTTTTGGCATTATGGCTATTGTTGCAGGTATAAGCCGCGGCTATATCTCTTACGCCGACGGCCTGGCCCGGATGCAGAAAATAGTGAGCTTTTTAAATACCAAAGCTCAAAAGTTTCATGGCGCGTTTCCGCATTGGCTAAACGGCGCTACAGGTGCGATAGTGCCATTCAGCACGCAGGATAACGGGGCCGACCTGGTTGAAACATCATACCTGATGCAGGGATTAATCACTGCCCGACAATATTTCAGCTCGGCCAATGCAGCCGAAACTCAATTGCGTGCAGACATCAATACTTTATGGAATGGTGTGGAGTGGGATTGGTTTAGGCAAAATGATCAGAATGCGCTGTACTGGCATTGGAGCCCAGATCAGGGCTGGGCTATCAACATGAAAATAACCGGTTGGAATGAGGCTCTTATTGTTTATGTACTCGGAGCGTCGTCAACAACACACAACATCCCAAAGACAGTTTATGACCAGGGATGGGCAGGTAGCGGCGGTATTAAAAATGGTAAAACCTTTTATGGCGTAACCCTTCCGCTTGGGCCTGACAGGGGAGGACCATTGTTTTTTGAGCATTACTCATTTTTGGGTATTAACCCAACAGGTTTAACAGATGCTTATGCCAACTACGAAACGCAAACCAAAGCTCACGCCATGATCAATTACAACTATTGTGTGGCTAATCCCTGGGTAATGGCGGTTATAGCGCCAACTGCTGGGGATTAACAGCGAGCGATATTGACGGAGGGTATACGGCAAGCTCACCAACTAATGATGTAGGGGTTATAGCGCCAACTGCCGCAATTGCGTCATTGCCTTATACACCAACCCAATCGATGGCTGCCTTACACTTTTTTATTATACCCTTGGTGATAAGTTATGGGGCCAATATGGCTTTTATGATGCTTTTAACTTAACCAACCCCTGGTTTGCCAATTCGTACCTGGCTATTGACCAGGGTCCTATCGTGGTTATGACCGAAAACTACAGAAGCGGGTTACTCTGGAGACTTTTCATGAGCGCGCCGGAAATAAAAACGGGAATGAAGAATTTAGGCTTTAGAGGACCAAACTTATAATGTGATTAATGATATATTAAATGAAAAAACTAATATTATCCTCCTTGTTAATGATGCTTGTACTGAGCGCTTTTGCCCAAAAGCAAACAAAAAAAACAGAAGACGGCATTAAGCCTGTAGGTATTATCAAAAACCTTACGGATAGTGCTTTGCTTGATGTGGTGCAGCGCCAAACGTTCCGTTATTTCTGGGACTTTGGTCACCCGGTGAGCGGTCTGGCCAGGGAGCGCAGCAACACTTCTTTTGATTACGGTAACGAGGTGGTAACTACCGGTGGTTCGGGATTTGGTATCATGTCGCTCATTGTGGCTGATAGCCGCAAATGGATCACCCATGAGCAGGCGGTTGACCGTATGGTGAAGATCGTTAACTTTTTATACAAGGCCGATGCTTTTCATGGTGCTTTCCCACATTGGTTAAACGGCGAAACCGGTAAAGTGATCCGCTTTGGCCGTAAAGATGATGGGGCTGACATTGTGGAATCGGCTTATCTTTTTCAGGGTTTATTGTGTGCAAGACAATATTTTACTGCCGATGATCCTAAGGAACGCCGAATCCGCGATGTGATTAACTGGATGTGGGGCGAAATGGAATGGAGCTGGTTTACCCGCGATGGCCGCGACTACCTTTACTGGCACTGGAGCCCGAACAATGGCTGGGCCATGAACTTCCCGATCCACGGTTTTAACGAATGTTTGATCACTTACGTGCTTGCCGCATCTGCCGAACGTTACCCCGTTAGTGCCAATGTTTACCATAATGGTTGGGCGCAAAGCGATTTCTTTAAAAACGGCAGAACTTTTTATGGTTTTAAACTGCCGCTTGGTTTTGATTATGGCGGTCCGCTATTCTTCTCGCAATATTCTTTCCTGGGCCTTAATCCTAAGGGATTAAAGGACAGAATATGCCGACTACTGGGAACAAAACAAAAATCACACCCTGATCAATCACGCTTACTGTGTTGATAATCCTAAAAAATTTAAGGGCTACGGTGAAAATTGCTGGGGATTAACTGCCAGCGATAACTTTGAGGGGTACAATGCACATTCGCCAACTAACGACCTCGGCGTAATTACGCCTACGGCCGCGCTATCCGCATTCCCATACACCCCGGAATATTCGATGAAAGCGTTGCGCCATTTTTATTATGACCTGGGCGATAAGATCTGGGGCGAGTATGGCTTTACCGATGCCTTCAGCGAATCGCATAACTGGTACGCCAACTCCTATTTGGCCATCGACCAGGGCCCGATCATTGTGATGATTGAAAACTACCGGACCGGTTTGCTCTGGAAACTTTTCATGAGCTGCCCCGAGGTTCAGGGTGGTTTGAAAAAACTGGGTTTTGAAAGCCCCGCTATCGTGAAAAATTAATTCGGCATAAAAAATAAACAAAAGGCCGTTAAAGAGGTTAAATTTGTTTTGAAGCCCGGGTGGCAATCACGCCGGTTGTAAAACAAAGAAGTATTTAACCCATGATTAAAGTAATACGAATTACAGGAATGCTAAGCTTGCTCTTAGCATTCTCTTTTTTAGCCAGATCCCAAAATTTGACCTCGTTTGACAGGGGCAGCTTTATTTTTAAAGTAGACACACTACCATACCGAATTTTATTTCCAAAGCATTTTAATCCGGGTCAAAAGTACCCTTTATTGTTTGTATTACACGGTTCGGGCGAACGGGGAAACAATAATGAGTCGCAACTGGCTTATGGGGCACAACGGTTTTTGCAGGACAGCTGCAGGGAGTTATACGAGTCCATCGTTGTTTTTCCGCAATGCCCGGCAAAAAGTTATTGGAGCAATGTAAAGCAGGTTACGGATTCGGCAACCAATAAGCGCAAATTCATTTTTCAGGAAGATGCACCGCCAACAATGGCTATGATCATGCTCATGGGGCTTGTAGACCAGTTTTTGGAGAAACCATTTGTTGATAAGCATAAAGTTTATGTGGGGGGCCTGAGCATGGGTGGTATGGGGACATTTGAAATCATTGGCCGTGAACCTAAAGTATTTGCAGCAGCCTTTGCCATTTGCGGCGGCGATAATACGCTGAACGCAAAGAAATACGCTAAAAAAGTTCCGCTCTGGATCTTTCACGGTAATAATGACCCGGTAGTACCTGCCGATCATTCGCAGGTAATGGTTGATGCTATTAAAGAGGCGGGAGGCAAGCCGCGGTTTACGCTTTATCCAGGTGTAGGGCACAATAGTTGGGACAACGCGTTCAACGAGCCTGATCTGTTGCATTGGTTGTTTTCGCATAGTAAGTAGAGGCGGGTAACACAAAAATCATATCATTGAGGAGGGAAGACGAAGCAATCGCATGCTATACAGGGCGGTCACGCTAAACAAAATGAAAATTGCTTTAAAAAAAATGTCCTTTCGATTGAGCAGAGGTGGGCAATAGCGCTGGGGCGAAAGAGAAATCTTATATACCACGCAAGTCCGATAAGCATGTTTGCTCAGCAGGGAGTATAAGATTTCTCACTCGCTCCTCGCTCGAAATGACAATAAATTTGTTGAAAGTTATCGACCTATTCGTCCCCTTCTGATTTCTTGGGAAGATTTTTGGCGTTAAAACGTGGCTTGAATCCCAATTTAGGTGCGGGAGCTTCTTTAGCCGGCGACTGAGGTTCTTCAGTTGGCGTATCCTCTTTTTTATCTTCTGCGGATGCTTCGGCTTCAGGAACTGTCGGCTTCATTGCAGCTGCATTAAAGCGTGGTTTAAAGCCAAGCTTTGGTGCGGGAGGTTCAGAACCCGGTTTTACTTCTTCAATCGTTGGTTGCGGAATCTCGGCTGATGGTTTTGCCTCTTCAACTGGTTGTTCCGATTCAGCCGGTTTAGGGTTCATCATAGCGGCGTTGAAGCGTGGCTTGAATCCCACTTTAGGGGCAGGTGCTTCGGTTACCGGCGTTTGAAGCTCTTCAGACGGAGCATCCTCTTTTTCTCTTCAGCAGGCGCTTCATTTTCTACCGGTTTGGGTTTTACCATACTGGCATTAAAGCGTGGTTTAAATTCCATTTTAGCTGCTGGTGCATCCGCAGGTGGAGTTGTCGGAGTGTCTTCCTTTTTGTCTTCTGCCTGTGTTTCTGTTTCAGCTGGTTTGGGTTTTACCATGGCAGCGTTGAAACGTGGTTTAAAGCCCGGTTTGGCAGTTGGTGCAGGTGTTTCTGTTGCAGGAGCCCCAGCTTGTTGTTCCTTTTCGTTTTCAGGTGATGCTTCGCTTACTGCTGGTTTAGCTTTTGCCATAGCCGGGTTAAAGCGAGGCTTGAACGTTGGTTTGGGGGCAGTTTCAGGGGATGAAGCTTCTGACGTTGGGGGTTCAACTGCCCGTTGTATAGATTCTTCGGCTGGAGCTGCAGGTTTTGGTGCAGCCGGACGGAACTTCGGCGTAAAGCCAACTTTGCCCGGCGTAGCGGGTTCTGTTAAACTTTCGGTTATGGTTTGTTCGGCAAGCGGGTTTTTGATATGTGCTTTTTCGGTTTTAACTTCAAGCGGAACCGGGAACCGCCGCCTTAGTTTATTAAACCAGTATTTTTTGGTATGGTCAAAACTTTTTTCGCCCATTTGTTCAAAATGGTCTTTAAATTCAGAAAACAATGCCGGTTCGCCCTGTTCAAGCGCTACAAGGTCAATTCTTTTCTTCTTTAAAAATTCTTCAAAAACCATTTTTGTTTAGATATGAGATGTTAGATATGAGATTTGAGATAATTGAAGGTTTAGAGCCTTGTCTCATATCTCACGTCTCATATCTCAAATCTTATAGTGTTACATCCACAGCCAGCTTGTTAAAACGGATGCCTTTTTCGGTTTGGCTCCAGTCTTCACGTTCCTCATCGGTAGCGTTTAATAACTGTGGAAACCATTCCAACGGGAAAGCCTGCGGCTTGCCACCATCAGTTTCTACAAAAAGAAGGCCGTTGGCAAAGGTAACCTTTACTTTTTTCTCCTTTACGTGTGTTGAATAGTGGCATGATGTTTCTTCTTTATGTCATTGCGAGGAGGAACGACGAGAGCAATCGCATGCTGTACAGAGCGATGATGCTTCTGTGCGATTGCTACGCTATCGCTCGCAATGACATGGTGTTTATTGTTTGAGTGGAACTAAATCGAAATCGAAATTCCGGAATCCGATACCAGGATTACTCCGCCATATTATGGTAAACAGCCTGCACGTCGTCGTCTTCTTCCAAACGGTCAATCAGTTTCATAATTTCAGGCACCTGCTCTTCGCTTACAGCATGGAATGACTGCGGGATACGCTCCAGCTTGGCCGATTTTACTTCGATACCCATTTCTTCCAACGCTTTCTGCATTTTACCAAAATCTTCAAAAGCTGTATGGATTACCGCAATATCGTTGCCATTTTCATCGGCTTCAACAAATATTTCTTCCAAACCTGCGTCTATCAATTCAAGTTCAAGCTCTTCCAGGTCGCGGTCGCCCGGCTCAAAAGTGAAAACTGATTTACGGGTAAAGATAAAATCAAGCGAGCCGGTTTTGCCTAATGAGCCACCGTATTTGGTAAAGTAGCTGCGTACGTTGGCAACAGTACGGTTAGTATTATCGGTAGCGGTTTCAACCAACACGGCAACCCCGTAAGGCGCGTAACCTTCGTAAACAAGCTCTTCGTAATCTTTTTCGTCGCGGCTGCTGGCGCGTTTAATGGCGGCTTCAACACGGTCTTTAGGCATGTTTACGGCCTTGGCGTTTTGCACCGCGGTACGTAAGCGCGAATTGGTGTTAACATCGCCGCCGCCGGCTTTTACAGCCATTACAATTTCCTTACCTAAACGGGTAAACTGCACTGCCATTTTGGCCCAGCGCTTAAACTTTCTTTCTTTGCGGAATTCAAATGCTCTTCCCATGTTTTTTAGTTCATTGTTCATGGTTGATAGTGATAGATCAACCTTGTTGTATTACAAAGCTTTGCCTTATAAAGACAAGGCGGTAAATATAATATTTGTTTATATAATGACGGATAAAAACCTTTATCCTTTCGCCTTTAACCTTAAATTATCGTTTTCAAATTGGTCAACATGTCGGCCACCATTTTTGGTAAGTCATATTCCAGTTTCCAGCCCCAGTCGTTTTGCGCGTAACTGTCATCTATTGACTTTGGCCAGCTATCGGCGATGGCTTGTCGCGGGTCGTTATTACTGTAACTGATTTCAAATTTAGGGATCAGTTTTTTGATTTCAGCCGCCAGTTGTTCGGGCGTAAAGCTAATGCCAGCCAGGTTATATGATGAGCGGATGCTGATCTGTTCGGCAGGTGCATCCATCAAACTGATGGTAGCCCTGATGGCATCATCCATATACATCATGGGCAGGGCAGTCCCTTCGGCCAGAAAGCTTTCATAGCTGCCCGTTTTTAATGCCTGGTGAAATATATGTACGGCATAATCGGTAGTGCCGCCGCCCGGATTGGCTTTCCAGCCGATCAGGCCCGGGTAACGGATACTGCGTACATCAAGACCGTATTTATTAAAATAATATTCGCACCAGCGCTCGCCGGCCAATTTACTAAAACCATAAACCGTGTTAGGATCCATTACACAATACTGCGGCGTATTATGCTGCGGCGAATGCGGACCGAAAACCGCTATTGAGCTTGGCCAAAAAACTTTACTTACTTTAAACTCAACTGCAAAATCAAGCACATGCAGCAAACCGGTCATATTCAGGTCCCAGGCCATTTTGGGTTTTTGCTCGCCTACTGCCGAAAGAATGGCAGCTAACAGGTAAACTTGTGTTGGGCGGTGCTTATCAAATATGTGGTGCAGGTTGTCTTTATCAAGTACATTGATTAATTCAAATGGCCCGCTGCTGCCACGCATAGCATATGTTGGGCTGTTAATATCCGAAGCTATAACCGTTTCGGCCCCGTGTATATTTCTCAAAGCCATTACCAGTTCGGTACCGATCTGGCCGTTGGCGCCTATCACTAAGATCTTTTCGCTCATGCAATATTGAGTTTACCGCGCAAAGGTAGGGTTTTTAGGTGAGTGGTTAATTAAGTTGATTAAGTGAGTGGTTGTTTTGTTTTTTGAGATTACGCCGATTAGGGGATTGATTACGTAGATTTTTTTGTTTGTGTTGCCTGTTGGTTTAATGCTTACGGATGCTGCGTTAGCGATAGTAGCGATACCGGCCTGTGGCTAATGCCTGTGCAGTATAAGCGTATAGCGCGGGCCGCAGGCAACGCCATTATTCTGAACCTGGATTTTTACGATTTAAGGATTGTCAGGATGTTGTCTGAAACTCGAATTAAACGAATTGTTTGAATTTCTGAAATTTTGCATGGTATTCACTTAATTCTAAAAATTCCGGTTCAGACAAATTAATCGTTTTTTAGAAGTCACAAGTCAGCCACCCATTAGGCCTTCGCTCAAGACTTGCGCCAGTAAGGGAAAATTTTGATTCAGACAAACAAACCACTCACCTAATCAACTTAATCAACCAGTCACCCAATGTCCACAAAAACCATAGACTTTATATTTTCAGGATAGCAAAAAAATGTGCATATTTGAGGGTTTAACTTTTAAAACACATAATTAATTAAAAACAGGCGCTGTGAAGCAGCCTGATACATTTCAAAAACAATTTAAAAAATGAAAGTCGCAGTAGTAGGTGCTACAGGATTAGTAGGCACCAAAATGTTGCAGGTTCTTGCAGAACGCAACTTCCCCGTTACAGAATTAATTCCCGTAGCTTCAGAAAAAAGTATTGGTAAAGAAATTACTTTTAAGGGTAAGCAGTTTAAGGTGGTTTCTGTTGAGGATGCGATTAAGATGAAGCCGGACGTAGCAATTTTCTCGGCCGGCGGAAGCACTTCATTACAGCAGGCTCCTTTATTTGCAGCTGCTGGTACAACTGTTATTGATAACTCATCGGCATGGCGTATGGACCCAACCAAAAAACTGGTTGTACCCGAAGTAAATGCTGATGTACTTACAGCCGAAGATAAGATCATCGCCAATCCAAATTGCTCAACCATACAAATGGTAGTGGCTTTAAAACCACTGCACGATAAATATAAAATTAAAAGGGTGGTAGTTTCAACCTACCAGTCGGTTACCGGTACCGGTGTTAAAGCTGTTGACCAGTTATTTAACGAGCGTAAAGGTATCGACGGCCCTAAAGTTTACCCTTACACTATCGATTTAAACGTGATCCCGCAGATTGATGTATTTACCGAAAACGGTTATACTAAAGAGGAAATGAAAATGATCCTCGAAACCAAAAAGATCATGGGCGATGATAGCATTAAAGTAACTGCTACCACCGTGCGGATCCCGGTTATGGGTGGCCACTCGGAGTCGGTTAACATTGAGTTTGCAAATGATTTTGACCTGGCAGAAGTTCGTGAACTGTTAGCTAACGCTCCCGGCATTGTTGTGGTTGACGATACTGCTAACCTGAAATACCCTATGCCGCTCGACGCGCATGATAAAGATGAGGTATTTGTAGGCCGCATCCGTCGTGACGAAACCCAGGACAATACACTTAACTGCTGGATAGTATCTGATAACCTGCGTAAAGGTGCAGCTACTAATGCCGTGCAAATTGCCGAGTACCTTGCTGCTCAGCACTTGATTGGCCAGCCGGTTGAGGCATAAGTAAATGAGAAAATATAGGCCCCATAGCACACATGCTATGGGGTTTTTTTGTGAAGAATATTTCTTAAATTTGAATATGAACGAAATATTTTTCCTTGTTGAAGAAGCGATAGAGGGCGGTTATAACGCGAGGGCAATCGGCGAGTCGATTTTTACAGAAGGAGATACGCTTGATGAGCTAAAAGCCAATATTCGCGATGCTGTCCATTGTCATTTTGATGAAGATAAGCTTCCTAAAATCATTCGGCTCCATTTGGTTAAGGAGGAAGTGATAACCGTTTAATTTTTCTGAAAATACCTATGTCTCCAAGAGCTCCCCGTGATGTTTCAGGAAAAGATCTGATCAAAGTTTTATTGAAATATGGTTACGAGGTTATAAGACAAACCGGAAGCCATATCAGGTTATCGATTACGCTTAATGATGGCGTAAAGAATATTACCATCCCAAATCACGATCCTATAAAGTTAGGAACACTTATGGCGATCATCAATGACGTTGCGGAACAGCTGAAAATTAATAAAGAAGATATTATCAATAAATTATAGGATAGGGATAGTCATTTGATTATCCCTATTTTTATGCTGTAATATTGGGGTATGAAAGCCTTGAACCTGATTGTTATTTTCTGTTTTATCACATCGGTTAAACTCTTCGCGCAAACACCGCAAGCTATTGAAGCCGACTTACTCAAATCATTTAAAAAGATTGAATATTGGGACGAGCAGCAAGGCAAATGGAATGAAAATGCGGGCGATTCCCTTATTAAAGCCAATGATGCTTTTAGTAATAAATTAAAACGTTATACAGAAACCTATCCTTATACTATAAACTTACCTTTTAACTCGCTAAAAAAAGCGCAACTTGATATTTTCACTTCGGCGGATGGATTGTTCAGGATTTACTCATGGGATACATGGACTGGAGGCACTATGCACATTTGTGCCAACGTGTTACAATACAAAGCCGGCGATAAAACAAAGTCATCTTTGATGAACAACCCAGGGGACGGCGGCGCTCCTTTTTATTCAAACTTATATACTTTCAAAGCCGGCGATAAAACTTACTATTTTGGCATTTATGGAGTTATTGAATCATCAAGATATGCCGGTACCGGGATCAGGTTATTTGCCATTCAAAACGGTGTTTTGAATAATGATGTAAAGATCATTAAAACGCAATCGGGTTTTCATAATGAAATTTTTTATGAATATGATTTTGGATCAGTGGTTGATCTGCCGTTTGAAAAACGGCCGACTATCACTTTTGATCAAACAACGCAAACTATACATGTACCGTTGGTAAATGCCAAAGCACAGGTTACTTCAAAATTTATCAAATACAAATTCAACGGACGGTATTTTGAAAAAATAAAAAGCTAAAAAACAGCTAACTGGCAATCATCGTAACAGAATGTCTGCCGGATTTGCTTTTTTGTGTATCTTGTTTACCGATGAAAACCTTTAAGTTAATAATTGTTTTCTGCTGCTGCTTTTACTCAGCAAATTTGTTTGCTCAAAGTCCGCAGGCTATTGAGGCCGATCTGTTACGGATTTTTAAAAGGGTAAACTATTACGGCTCCCACAAAAAAGAGTGGAAAGCAATTGATTCATTAGAAAAAATGAACAAGATCTTTGGCTTTAAGCTGAAGTACTATACCTCCAAATATCCCGGAACAATAAACTATCCCTTTACCGAACTGGTGAAAGAGCGGGTTGTGATAGCCACATCTGCTGATGGTTTGTTCCGTACTTATTCCTGGGATACCAGGTTGGGCAGCACCGGCTATGATTTTGATAATGTTTTGCAATACAAGGTTAGCGGCAAAGTATCGTCATCGCTTAAAATGGATTCCGTTGGCAAAAAGCATAACCCGGTTTACTGGTACTCCAAAATTTATACGCTTAAGGCCAATAACAAAGTTTATTATCTGGCAGCATATAATTCGGTACGTTCAAGTGTTGATGCTACCCAGGGCATCCAGTTTTTTACTATCGAAAGCGGGAAGTTAAACGGTACCGTGTTACTGGTTAAAACCCAAACCGGCATGCATAGTAAGTTATATTTTGATTATAGCTTTCTTTCGGTAGTTAATATGAAAGTGATCCCGACTATTTATTATGACGCTAAAACACAAAGCATCCATAGTCCGTTAGTTAATGCAAACCGAGAGGTTACCCGCGACTATATCGTATATAAATTTACAGGTAAGTACTTTGAACGGGTAAAAAATTAACTTTGCCCCATGATCTCTTTTGCCCACCGTGTATTTATGGAAGTTGCCGCCAACCTGAGTTTCAGTAAGGCAGCCCAGGTACTGTTTATTACACAGCCGGCCATCAGCAAGCATGTGAAGGCGCTTGAAGATCAATATAAAGTGCCCCTGTTTGAGCGTAAAGGCAACAGTATCTTATTAACTGAAGCCGGAAATAAGCTAAATGAGTATTTACAGCAGGCAACAGAGATAGAGCGGAAGGTAGAGTATGATCTTTCGGTGTTAAGTAATCTTTCGCAGGCTGCCGGGCATTTGCGTTTGGGCGCAAGTACAACTATTGCCCTGTATATTTTACCTTCGATACTTTCTGGTTTTCAGCGCGAGTACGCCAATGTGGATGTACAGCTTGTAAACCGTAACAGCGAGTACATCCTGAACGCTTTGTTAAATCATGAGGTTGATATTGGTATAATTGAGGTTGATAATAAACTCACTACCGTATCATACAAACCATTTATGAGTGATGAGGTGATCCCGGTTTGCTCGGCTAAAAGTCCGCTGGCAGGCAAGTCATTAACACTAAAGCAGTTTGTAAAAACACCCCTCGCCGTGAGAGAGCGTGGTTCGGGCACGTTGAATGCCGTATTAAAAGCCTTGTCTGCTTTGCATATTAAACCGGCCGATCTGTCGGTAAAGATCCGCCTTGGTGGTACCGAGGCTTTGAAAAACTTCCTCCTGGCCGATCAATGCCTTGGCTTTATGCCGCGCCCATCAATTATCCGTCAATTGGCCGAAGGTGATTTGGTTGAAGTACCTATTGAAGGATTGAAAATTAAGCGTGATTTCTTTTTTATCCGCCGTAAGGGGACAGAGGATTATGGGCTGACAAGTAACTTTATAAACTACGCGTTGCAGCATACGGAAAATCAAGGCTAAACTATTTCGAATTTAACCATGCCGCTTAAGATATATTCAATTGATCGTATTGAAATAGAAAAGGCAGTCCTTAGTTGGATTGAATTGTTAGCTAACGGAAGATACGATGAAGCTTATCAGTTAACTCTTCATGATCCTTATTATCAATGGAGCCCGTCAAATATTAAAGACATAATAAACGGATATGGATTGCCTGACGAGACAGTTAGAGGAAAAGTATAAGGTTACGTCTCCGGAATCCGCAATAATCAATGGTAACATCGATCCAAATAAAGATATAGACTTTTTTGATTATACTATTAGAAAGATTGATGAGCGACATGACATGACAATAATAGGATACGTTATTTATGATTTGCCTATAAATGGTGAATGGAGCGATCTTTCTGCAACATTCAAAATCCTACAAACAGACAACTTTTTAATGCTTGAGTTAAATGAAATTCATATGCTCTAAGCTTGATTAGCAAGATTCTATCTTCTCTTTTAAAATTCCTAAAACCATCCTTATTTTTGCCTGTATTTATATTGTATTTAAATTTTATAATCATTAATTAATAAATTATAAATTATGGCAAGTTTAAACGGTCGTAAGGTGGCAATCCTTACCGAAGAAGGATTTGAGCAGGTTGAATTAACAAGCCCAAAACAAGCCCTTGAGCAGGCAGGTGCAACAGTACATGTGATATCACCCAAAAGCGGAAAAATCAAAGCCTGGGATAAAACTAACTGGGGTATCGAAATCAATGTTGATAAAGAGCTTAATGAAGTAAGCCCTGATGATTACGATGCGCTGGTTTTACCTGGCGGTGTGCTTAATCCCGATAAGTTGAGACAAAATAAAGATGCCGTTGCCTTTGCATCTGCGTTTTTGGATGAGGGCAAGCCGGTAGCGGCAATATGCCACGGCCCGCAATTGCTGATAGAAACAGGCATGATCAACAGCAGAAGGTTAACGTCATATCCATCTTTACAAACCGATCTTAAAAACGCCGGTGCTGATTGGGTTGATGAAGAGGTGGTGGTTGATAAGGGCCTGGTAACAAGTCGCCGCCCTGATGATTTGGAAGCATTTAACCGCAAAGCTATTGAAGAGATTGGCGAAGGCGTTCATCATGTGTAGTTTTTGCGCCGGGATTTTTATAGGATTTTTGGGAGTACAGGATTTTTCTCTGGTTTAAAGAGATCCGATCAATGTGATTGCAGTTTATAACATTTGACATTAGTTGGATTTTTCTAATCAGGTCAGAAAAAATCCTGTTAATCCTAAAAATCCCCCGAATCCCGGTTATCTTTACCCCATGCCTCTCCCCAAAAAAGCTTTAATTATTGGTGCCGGTATAGCGGGCATTGCGACAGCTATCCGCCTGGCGGTAAAAGGATATCAGGTTGAAGTTTATGAAGCTAATAGTTACCCCGGTGGTAAGTTAAGCCAGTTTGAGCAGGATAGTTACCGCTTTGACGCCGGGCCGAGCCTGTTTACCATGCCGCAATATGTTAACGAGCTTTTTAAGCTGGCGGGAAGAAATCCGTCTGATTATTTCAGGTATCAAAAGCTCGATGTTGTTTGCAGATATTTTTATGAAGATGGTACGCGTTTAACCGCTTACGCTAATGCAGGCAAGTTTAGTGATGAGATACAGGAAAAGACAGGAGAACCTGCTGCAGCTGTAAAGCATTACCTTGATAACAGCAGTATGGTTTATAACGTTACCAACCACGTTTTTTAGAGCGCTCCCTGCATCGGCTTAAAACCTATCTGCGCTGGGATACCGTCAAATCAATATTTCAGTTTGGTAAGATAGATGCCTTTCGCACTATGCACAAGGCCAATGAGGTCTTTTTCAAGGATAAAAGGATAGTGCAATTTTTCGACAGGTATGCAACCTATAATGGTTCAAATCCTTATAGCGCACCGGCCACGCTGAACGTAATCCCGCACCTGGAGCAGCATTTCGGCGCTTATTTTCCGGAGGGTGGGATGTATAACATAACTTCTTGCTTAGTGGCGCTGGCCGAATCATTAGGTATTAAATTTCACTACAATAACCCGGTAGCAGAAATTGCATTGCAAGGTCACACAGTAAGGGGGATCAAGACGAATGATGGAGTAATTGAAGGGGATCTTGTGGTATCCAATATGGATATCTGGTTCACCTATCACAAGCTGCTAAGCAATTATCCCAAACTTTATCCTCAAAAAATATTAAACCAGGAGCGAAGCAGTTCGGCCCTGATATTTTATTGGGGGATCCGGTATCAGTTCAGGGAGCTTGACCTGCATAACATTTTTTTCAGTGCTGATTACGAGGCCGAGTTTAATCACATTTGGCGGGAAAAGGAGATTTATCATGACCCTACCGTTTACCTTAACATCAGCTCCAAATATAAACCAAACGATGCTCCCGAGAGTTGCGAAAATTGGTTTGTGATGATCAACGTACCTGCTAACACCGGGCAGGATTGGGATGCACTGATAGCCGGGGCGAGGGAAAATGTATTAAATAAGTTAAGCCGTTTGCTAAATAAAGACATCCGCAAACTTATTGCTAATGAAAGCATCCTTGATCCGCGGAGTATCGAAAGCCGCACGTCTTCGTACCAGGGCTCCCTTTATGGTACCAGCTCCAACAGCCGGTTTGCAGCATTTTTACGGCATGCCAATAAATCCTCAAAAATAAAGGTTTATATTTTTGCGGGGGAAGCGTACACCCGGGAGGAGGGATCCCGTTGTGTTTGCTGTCGGCAAAAATTGTGAGTGAGTTGGTTGGTTAAAGGAGGAAGATTGGAGTTTAAGTTACCAATATCCCCCTCCTTTTGGCTATTATGTATCACAGTTTCTATTAAATGAAAGTGTCAGTAAGTTTAATATAATAGACGTCCCGACTTATGAAGTTCAAAGCTTCGTAAGTCTTCAACTGCTTTTTTAGCATTCATCGGATCCAAAACTTTCCCATGAAATATAAAAGGGGTGTCATGGGTAGGCCCTCGAAGCATGGCGGGCTGGGCCTCTGCGCACGAGTCTTCGACAGGCTCAGACTGACAGGCCCTCTTTTGCCATTTCACCTTCAGAGGCCTCCGGATTTAAACACTCGGACTGACAGGCCCCTTTGTCATTTTTCCTTCACAGGCCACCGGATTTAACACTCAGTAAGACATGACGGATATGCATGGATTTATAACTATCAGCTCCCCTTCCTTTTCCTACCATTATAATTTGTTATGGTTACCTCTGCTGTATTAGCATCCAATTCCAATATCCTTGACGATTGCGATAGATAGGTTGATCCATAATAAAATTCAATATGCTTTTTGCCTCCGTTCTTGAGCGTAATATCAGCATAAAAATCATCGGGCTTTAATTTAATATATCGCCTGGCAGAATTAGCGCCCGTTTTCCGGAATACTTTAATGCTATCTTGATTTTGGGTAGCTACTAAAACCCTGCCTCCTTTAGCCGATTGTACACTTGCCAGCCCTTTACCGTCGCCCGCGATATAAATACCGCTATTAGCTACTGATAGCGGAGCAAAGCTGCCTTTTCCATTGCCTTTCATATATAAACCCATAAAAGCATCGTGCCTCCCGGTAAAAGGTTCCATACCAAAGTCGTTACCAGTCATTACCAGGTCGAGGTTGCCATCGTGGTCAACATCTTCAGCTATTATGCCGTACACCGGGGCCATTTGTGCATCTTGCGGTAATGCACTGATACTAAAAGTACCAGTGCCTTTGCCGGTGATAAGGCTGGTGTTCATATCTGTAGCTTTAAGTACCACAGCACCTGCTTTGTCTTTTTCGCTCCAAAGATCATTCATTGTCGCATGGCCAAAGCCGCGATAGCTTGGATATTTTTTGCGGATGGAGATCACCTGGCTGATGAGGTCATCGCGGGTATGCATGGGGAAGGGTTTCTGTGAGCCGTCCTCATCCTTCATAAAGCAAAATATCATGGCATCGAAGGAGCCGTTACCATCCAGGTCTTTACCCATAATGGTCATGGGCTGTTCAAATGATGCTTTGTAGTTTGAGTTTTGGCCCAGGTTGCCGGCTACGTAATCAATGTTGCCATCGTTGTTAAAGTCACCTGCAACTATGCTGTTCCACCAGCCCACATGATCATCAATGCCCGATTTGATCTTGCTAAGGCCATGGCCGGTGTTTTTGTAAAAGGTAACCGGCATCCATTCGCCAACCACCACCAGGTCCGCCTTACCATCCTTGTCAAAATCCGACCAAAGCGCGTCGGTGATCATGCCGCCATGTATCAGGTCGGGGCAAAACTGGCTGGTAACATCGGTAAATTTACCGCCATCGTTCCTGAGTAAATGGCTAACGGGTGATGAAGGATAAGCGCCTGAAACCGATCTTGAACCTACAAAAAGGTCCAAATCGCCATCTCCATCAAAATCAGCAGCACGTACACATGAACCGTTATCATATTCCACGGGCACGGCGGCAAGGTCGCGGGTGAAATGACCTTTTTTATCGTTGATGTAAAGCCTGTCCTGAGCCGTGGTATGCCCTTTCTGGAATTCGTAACTACCACTTGCGATATACAGATCAGGGAAGCCATCGCCATTGGCATCAAACAATAATGCACCCATGTCTTCCTCTTCTTTAAAATCTTCGTGCATAAAACGGTTGTTATCCATAGCGAAATGACCGTTTGCATCCTGCATGAAAAATACCCCTTTGTTACCGGCGGAGCCTCCTATAAAAAGGTCATCGTAACCATTTCCATCCACATCGCCAACAGCAATAGCGGGCCCATACTGGCTTAGCTTGTGCGGCAGGGTAGGCTGTATATTATAATCGATAGCGTCTTTTTCCTGGTGCACGTATTTTATGCCTGTTTGGTTATTCGCCTCCTGAAACACCGGGATGATTTTGCCGAAAGCATCCGGCGGGAAATAACCAGAGGCATTTTTGTACCGCAATGTAAGTGTTTGGTTTGCCTTAACATTGGTAAGCAACTGGGTTTTACCATCGGGCCAGCGTACCCGCAATGAGTCGACAGATGTAGTGGCCCCTATACCGAAATGCCCGCGGGCATCATCCGTACTCATATAGCCGCGACAGGGTTGCTGGTCATAAAACTGCTGCTTGCCTTTGTAATAGATACGGACGGTAGCACCCATACCGCCAATATTTTTGCTGTCGCCCTGTAGTGCAACAGTTAGGTAGTTGTGATCTTTGGCTACCTGCGTTTTGCTGTTAGCGGTGTTTTCATAAATAAAAGCATCGTCATCAATATTATTGATCACGAGGTCAAGATCGCCGTCATTATCCAGATCGGCGTAAACACCGCCGGTTGAAAAGGTAGGTTTCACAATTCCCCAATCTTTCGACTGATCTTTAAACAAGTACCCGCCCGCATTTCTGAAAGCGTAGCTTGATGTTTTTACAACGGGGAATGAATCGGCAGCAGCTAAAGTAGTATTCTCTTTAACTGTACGGCCCTGATCGTTACTGTACAGGGCGTGATCAAGGTCCGTAACGTCGCGGGGATAGCCGTTGGTGATCATCATGTCACGATAACCGTCGTTATCAAAATCGGCCACAAGAGGTGTCCAGCTCCAGTCGGTTTGATAAACACCGGCCTGGTAAGCTATTTCGCTGTATTGCGGATGGCCGGCGGGTGTTTGCCCCTGATTAAGCTGCAGCACATTGCGGATGTACTGGTGCTCGTATTTAAATTTGTTATTGTTGATATAGGTAATGTAATTATCGCCTACAAGCATGGTTTTTTTACGTACGTTTTCTTCGGGCAGCATCTCTAATGATACCAGGTCGGCCTTGCCATCATTGTTGATATCAACCATATCCGATCCCATTACCGACCAGCCCGTGTGTTTAAAATATTCGCCCGCGCGGTTGCTGAAGGTGCCGTTTTTATTGTTCACCCATAATACATCGTTCGATATAAAGTCGTTACCAACATAAACATCCGGCCAGCCATCGTTATTCACATCGCATATGGAAACGGAGTTGCCAAAACCTTCTATCAATATCCCGGCTTCTTTGGTTACATTGGTGAAGGTACCATTACCATTGTTACGGTAAAGGCGGTCATTATTCTGTGCGCTGCCATCGGTTAATTTAGGGCGATAGGCCACCGGCGTTTCTTTGCCTAAAAAGTTGGTGAGCAGGTACATGTCGAGGTCGCCGTCATGGTCGTAATCAAAAAATACGGCTTGTGTACTGTAGCCGGTGTCCTGCAGGCCATAGGCTGCTGCCGATTCTTTAAAGGTTGGCACGCCATCTTTATTGGTTGCCTGGTTGATGAAAAGCAGGTTTTTACGATGGTTGGGATCGCTTTTAAATGATGAGCAGACGTATATGTCCGGCCAGCCATCGTTATTGATATCAACTACTGATACACCTGCGTACCAGTCGCCATTACCGGCTACACCCGCTGCATCGGTAACATCTTTAAAAGTAAGTGAGCCTTTGTTAATGTATAATTTATTGGCAACCATGTTGCCGGCAAAGTAAACATCGGGCAGGCCATCATGATTAAAATCGCCGATACCAACACCGGCGCCATTGTACAGGTAGGGGTGGTTAAGGATGTTGATGCTGTCACTTTCGGTAATGGTATTTTTAAAATCGATACCGGTTTGTGAAGCATCGAGCAGCTTAAAGAGCGTTGGGCCTGATGACTTTTTTGAACATCCGGCACCAAAAAAAGTAACAATAAGGTAGATAGTTTAAACGCCTGGGGTAAACTTTTTATCATGCAGATATGGTTAATAATTGATTGATGGTTTATGCTTTGGTTAAGCTTTAACTTATTGGTTATAATGCAATAAGCCAGTGTAAAGAAAACGGATTTTACAATTCCTGTTTCTGCAAATTGTATCAAAAGTTAGTTAATTACTATCGGGCCATACTTAAATATTGATTAACTGTTAGCTTTGATCTGAACCCCTGATTTGAGGGGCAGACCAATTAAACTGATCAAGCCTTTGCTGTTTCATCATGATGAAGAGACTATATTTTGCCCTTATTGTTATTATAACTTGCTCATCATGCGGCAAAAAAAGCTGGGAAAAACCAGCCGAAAACCCGGATTTTATCCACCGGTCTATAAAAGATGTTACTGATGTGGTAAGGCATGATATTTATTCGCCGCCGGTTGCCAGTCGTATTTATGCTTATATCAGTGTGGCTGCATACGAGGCTGCGCGAAATGGCGATGATCATTACCAATCGCTTGAAGGGCAACTGAAAGGGCTCGACTCGGTACCTAAGCCTATAGCTGGTAAAAAATATTGCTTCACGTTATCGGCATCGCACGCTATTTTAACCGTTGGTAAGATCCTGGTGATGAGTGAGGGCAGGATAGAGGGTTTTCATGACAAACTGATGCAGGAGTTTAAAAATACCGGCATGCCCGATAGTGTGTATGATAACTCGATAGCGTACGGTAAACTTATTGCCGACAGGATCATAAAATGGGCGGGTAAGGATAACTATAAACATACCCGCTCATTATCAAAATATGATGTGCAAACAGATGACGCAAGCTGGAAGCCCACCCCACCGGCCTACATGAAAGGTATTGAACCGCACTGGAACGAGATCCGCCCATTTTTGCTTGATTCGGCACAGCAATTTAAACCAGCTCATCCGTTTACCTTCAGCAACATTCCCGGTAGTAATTTTTACAAGCTGGCTATGGAAGTATATGATACAGGCAAGCACCTCACCGATGATGAGGCTACCATTGCTACTTTTTGGGATGATAACCCCTTTAAGGTGAATATCAACGGGCACACTATGTTTGCCACAAAAAAATCTCGCCGGGAGGGCATTGGATCAATATCACGGCGCTGGCTTGTCGTAAGGCTAAGGCCGGTTATGTGAAAAGTGCTGAAGCTTATGCTTGTATAGCTGTAGTTATTGCAGATAGTTTTATAAACTGCTGGGACGAAAAATACCGGAGCAAGGTGATCAGGCCCGAAACTTACATTAACCAGTATATTGATCAAAGCTGGATGCCATTGCTGCAAACGCCGCCTTTCCCCGAGTATACCAGCGGGCACAGTGTTGTATCTACCGCATCAGCAGCCGTGTTAGGCAAATTATTTGGCGATGAATTTTCGTTCATTGACTCTACAGAAATGGAATTTGCTATCCCCGCGCGCAATTTTAAATCCTTTAAAGCCGCGGCCGAGGAGGCCGCTATCAGCAGGTTTTATGGTGGTATCCATTATATGCCATCCATAACTAACGGTGTAGATGAGGGCGATAGGATAGGGCAATTTGCATTAACTAAACTGCATACTAAGAAGTAGCCGGAAGTATGGGAAGTAACTTTTTTAGCAAATTCATAAAGGCATAATCAAGGCGAATTTATAAGTAATTAAAAGGTTATTTTCCATCAGTTGAACCTTTAGTCGAGGGGTAATTATGGAACAATTTATAATATTAAACAATGAAATAACCATTTGTATGAACATTTAAGTTATGGAGCTTGAAAGTAAATAATCGATACCAATAATTGCTGCGTAGTTAGGTTGATAGAAATAGAATAAAGTCATTGAATTATTAACGTTCCATACAATATATAGATATCCTGTTTGGCAAATTAAAACACATCCTTAAACCATGTAAATACATAATTAACCTTTTTACTATCTTTAGCCATATATTTCCTCATTAAGGTTAGTAAAAACCATTATGAAATTAGCCATCGACCATAAAAGCCCTATTCCACTCCATATACAGGCCGAGCAATTGCTTCGCGAACTGATCAAAGATCCGGTTTACCAGGCGGGTAAATTATTACCTAACGAGGTAGAGCTGGCAAAAAAGTTGGCTATATCCCGCACAACACTGCGGCAGGCTATTAATAAACTGGTTTACGAAGAACTGTTGATCCGCAAAAAGGGTTTTGGTACTAAAGTTGCCAACTCCAGGATCAGTTCAAAATCAATGAACTGGCTCAGTTTTTCGCAGGAAATGAAAGCGAGAGGTATTACCGTAAAAAATTATGAGCTGCATGTAAGCTGGGTATTTCCTGATGAAAGCACCGCCAGCTTTTTCGATATCAGTACAGAGAAAAAATTGTGAAAATGGAGCGGCTACGGGGCAGCAGCGACAACCCTTTTGTTTATTTCATATCTTATTTTCACCCGCGCATAGGCCTTACAGGCGAAGAGGATTTTAAACGCCCGCTTTATGAAATGCTGGAGGAAGAATATTCTACGATAGCAAACCTGTCAAAAGAAGAAATCAGTGCGCTGGAAGCTAATAAGTTCATAGCCGGCAAGCTTGAAATTGAAACCGGCAGCCCCGTATTATTCAGAAAAAGATTTGTTTACGATCAGGGCGAGCGCCCCATGGAGTATAACCTTGGCTATTACAAGGCCGAAAGCTTCGTATACACTGTTGAAAGCCGCAGGACCTGATCCTGAATACTTATTGGCAGTGACATAGAACCAGGAAACCCTCTTTAGAATCAGTTGATGTATGTATATCTTTTAAATATTAATTGAGAATCGAAGAAGATGTCGTTTCGAGCGAACACTGGTGGGGCAGCGCGCAAGAGTGAGGAGAAATCTTCTACATTGTGCTAAGCTGCCATGCAAAGTTTATAGCTCGTATAAGATTTCTCACTCGTTCCTCGTTTCGAAATGACAATTGTTTTTATTAGACGAACTCAATAGCCAGGAGGGGTACAGCCACCTGTCACTTAAATTTAGCAGCATTGTCTTACTGACTAAGCGGAAGAGACGTTAGAGCTATACTATATTTTGCAAAAAAACCGGCAGTTTTTTAATTATTGCAATTCATTGCCAATTATCTATAAACCAATCGTTATCTATAAAAATATACCAATGAAAATAAAATTTTCATATTAAGATGACAATAAATGTAAAGATTACACGTATATTTGTAACATCATGTGAATGGCTGACAGGCAGCGCCACCGGTTCGACTCCGGGTTTACATCTCTTCTCATAATTTAGGTTTATAATTGGTTAGAACGCATTCCTGCCCATCAGGAGTGCTTCTTTTTTATGCCCTTTTTGAAGCGGAAGGCGGAATACTTAAAGCAGAAAGCTTTTGAACTTGTTACCCATTGTTCCCGATAAATTCTTATATATAAATATCACGAAAAATATTAAAGTGCTTTTTGGGTGTCCTGTGTCGTATTATTACCATGCTTAACATCCTTTACACATCTAAAGCCAACGTGGTTTGTTGCCGAGCGATATTCGCCTTTACCTCTCGAGCCTACCATATAGCGGGTGCAGTACTGGTCGGTACATAAAAATGAGCCGCCTCTTTGAACCTTCTTTTTTGCCCCGGCTCCTGCGGATCTGAAGAATCAGAAGGCCCTTTAGGATTGCGCGCAACCATATTAGGATTAAAGCTATTGTAATAATCATTTCGGTACCAGTCAGCACACCATTCCCATGCGTTGCCGGCCATATCATACAAACCGTAAGCATTCGCCGGGTATTTTTTTACCGGCCCCAGGCCGGTTTCACCATCTTCGGCATCATCATGATCAGGAAAAGATCCCTGGAATGTGTTGGCCATCCAGCGTCCGTTCTGTTTTAACTGGTTGCCCCAGGGATATAGTTCACCGGCTTTACCTCCTCTTGCTGCAAACTCCCATTCGGCCTCTGTGGGCAGGCGTTTTCCGGCCCATTTGGCATAGGCAGCAGCATCTTCCCAGGCTACCTGTACTACCGGGTAATCTTCTTTACCTATCAAGTCAGAACCCGGTCCAAGCGGGTGTTTCCAGTCGGCCCCGTTTTGGTACGACCACCATTGCGAAATATCATCTAATTGCACTTTTTGATGCGGAGGCGTAAAAACAACCGATCCGGCAACCAGTTTTTCGGCCGGAACACCGGCAAATTCTGCCTCGGTGGGTTTTTGTTCAGCCACGGTTATGTAGCCGGTAGCTTTTACAAATTTGGCAAACTGGTTATTGGTTACCTCGGTTTTATCCATGTAAAAACCATCAACAAATACCCGGTGAACAGGCCTGGCATCGTCCATGGCTTCCATACCGCCATCGGTCATACCCCTTGGATTAACCCCACCCATGCTAAAGGTACCACCAGGAATCCATGCCATATCCTGATCAGCTTTATTGGCAGATGTACCATTCAAGTTAACTATTGTGGGTTTAAATGCCTCCCCGCCTTGCTGCATGTATAAAATGCTGTCTTCCCTGATCATCCCGTTTTTGGTACAGGAAATGGCCGCTTTAACTTTAAATCCGGCAGATGATGCATTAACAAGCCTTGGGTTTGTGGTGTCAGTTTCATTTTTACGGCCGGAGGTGTGGCAAGCCTGGAAAACGAGAGACAATAGCATTAGGGTTAACCCTATAAATAATTTAAGTCCGGTAAATGGGATATGCTTTATCTTCATCAAATTCAAATTTACTTATCTTTAGGTAAAAGCAGGTGAGGGGTTATGTAAAGATTATAGGATAATGAATTTTACCTGCGAGGTATTCATTACTTATACTCCCGTTTTTTCATACTTTTATAAACGCTGTTGCATCAAAATGCAGCAGGTATAAAATGAACCGAAAACGCTTCATATCCTCCTTAGTCACGGCCGGCGCCGCTTTATCAACCTCAGGGGCATGGTCGGTTACTCCAACAAATCCCTATACTAAAGCCCGTCACAAAATCCCTCCTTATTTGCAACCCGGAGATACCATAGGCATTATTAGTCCATCGGGATATATGAGCCTGGCCGACCTTATGCCGGCTGTACAACTTATACAAAACTGGGGCTTTAAGGTGCAGATTGGCGATAACACCGGCAAAAAGGATTTTATATACGGGGGAACAGATGAAGAACGCGTGGCAGACCTGCAGCAGATGCTGGATAACCCCGAGATTAAAGCCATTATGTGTGCAAGAGGGGGTTACGGATTGGTGAGGATCATTGACCGACTCAATTTCAAACAGTTTAAGAAAAATCCTAAATGGATTATCGGCTTCAGCGACATTACCGCCCTGCATTGCCATATCAACCGGAATTTTGGTATTGCAACACTGCATTCAAAAATGTGCAACAGTTTTCCTGATGACTGGGCAAAGGCCGATGCTATGCAGATAGCCACTATTCAATCCATAAGGCAGGCGCTTACCGGCGAAAGCCTTAATTATCTCGTCACCTGCTTGCCCCCAAAACCGCTCCGGAAAAACCGAAGCCCTATTGGTTGGCGGTAACCTGAGCCTGATCGCGACGCTTTCGGGTACGCCGTCTGACCTTGATACGAATGGAAAAATCTTATTTGTTGAAGATACCCATGAACGCCTTTACAATATCGACCGCATGTTCTGGAACCTAAAGCAATGCGGTAAACTTTCGCACCTGGCCGGGCTAATTATAGGAGGCTTTCAACTAACGCCCGATATTGAAGGCGAAGAATTTGGCCACAGCATTTATGATATCGTTACCGAAAAAGTAAAAGACTATGACTATCCAGTTTGCTTTGATTTTCCGGTGGGTCATCAAAGAAACAATTTCGCCCTTACATGCGGGTTATGGCACATACTTGAGGTTGGAACGGAAGGAAGTGTGCTTAAATCTGTTTAACCTTTATTTCAGATTTTCATCAAAATCAATAAAAAGATCGGCTTTATCATTATCATAAATACCACCTGCTATAATGCTTTGCCCGGTTGTTCCGGGATTGTTTCCCTGGCCCAGCGGCCATGAGCCTTTTGAGTTGGTAACCCCAAATCCGGCATAGGAAGCTGCCTGTAAAGCAAAATCGGTACAGTTATTTTTTGACAGGTGATACTCCAACCCATCGTATAAACGGGTGAGCTTCAGGATTCTTTTAAACCGGCGTTCGGTTATAAACTTGCCCATTACTTCATCCCACTTGTGCGCCTCATCATTTTTGAAAGTGCCCGAGGTTTCCGGCTCCCATGGAGTGGCTGAAAATATATTGTCCTTTTTAGGATAAAATCCGAAGGAAACAGAAACCGAGCTTGAATCGGCGTTGTACTTGATGAGGGTGATAAAAGTATGACCGGTGTTGGCCCGTACAAATACAGTCGGTTTACCCGGTTTTGGTTGTTTTACATGAAATAACAATGCGTAAGCAGCCGCTTTTTTACCATCATTAAATGTGTTCAGGATGCGGTTATAAGTGATAGACTTGCTCTTTTTTCTTTTTTATCTTTTAATTGAACCGGGGTGTTTACAAATACCGAATCGTCATTCGCGTTAATGGCCAACAGGCCACTGTTTAAATGTAACTGCCGGCCGGTTGTATCAGCAATAACAGAATCCGGCGCAGCGGGTATAAGATCACTCCCCACCTTTTTAGATACCATCGCTTTAAAAAAGCACTTCATGGCCAAAGGATACAAATGCAGCTTGGCAAATACATTGGCAAGCTTATAATATGATTTAACTTTGGCCTGGTTATAATTACTTTCGCCGGTATTGTTGGCCGATAGCTCTTTTAAATAGCTCAAAACCTTTTTGCGACCGGCATGGGTATCCAGCTCACTTTCCAGATCAGTTTCAAAAACCGCATTGGCTTTATCAATAACAGGTTTGTTTGATACCCCCGCAAGCAGTTTGGACGAATAGCTATCATCAATTATACTATGGGCGGATGTGTCGGGCAACAGGTTAAGCTTGTATCGCACCGAAGCCAAGAGCTGGGCGGATGCCGGAAGTACAGATAACATATAACTAATGACTACAAGGGCGCTGAATAAATATTTTGTACGATAAGCGGTCATGATCAATTTTAAGCTTGTGATAATTGTTGTGTTACAGATATAATAACGGGTAGGGGAGCGGTTACGATTTACCAGCAACAACAATAACCTTGCTGGTTATAGCTTAAAAAACGAAAACGGGGCAGTATAGTTTTCATATCAATACAAACGTAACAATATTTTAAATAGTCTACAAGTTTAGTAGACTATTTTATTTAAACTTGCATCGCAGATATAACTCATAAAAATAATGGATCAGTACGCTTTAGTTACGGGAGCAGGTAAAGGCATTGGGCGGTCAATGGCTATATTGCTGGCTCAAAAAGGATATAACCTACTGCTGGTTTCCCGGTCAGAAAATGACCTCATTGCTTTATCTGCCCAAATAAAAGCCGACTTTTATGTTCAGACTGATTATCTCGCGATTGATCTTTCCGGTGCAGGTGCGGCCCTCCGGGTCTTTGACTGGGCTAAAAACTTAGATGTACCTGTATCGATATTAATAAATAACGCGGGGCATGGTGCGTGGGGAAATTTCGATGAGCTGGATCTGAGCGCACAAACCCGGATGATGCAGGTCAATATGAATGCCCTTACCGAGCTCTCCTATCATTTTATCCCGCTTTTAAAATTGCAGCAGCGGGCTTTTATCCTCAATATATCCAGCACCGCGGCTTACCAGGCTGTACCAACGCTGGCTGTATATGCAGCCACCAAAGCGTTTGTTTTATCATTTAGTCGGGCTTTAAGATACGAGCTTAAGGACACGCCGGTATCAGTAAGCTGCCTTTGCCCTGGCCCTACAGACACAGGCTTTGCCCACAGCGCAGGGATGGATGCCCTGGCCGAACTGGCAGCCAAGTTTAATATGAATCCCGATAAAGTTGCGGCGATAGGGATAAATGGAATGTTCAACAAAAAGGCCGAAATAGTACCCGGATTTTTAAACAAGCTTTCGGCCGTAGCGGCAACACATGGCCCTAAAAATCTGATTGAACGTGTAACAGCAGGGCTTTACAAGCATTAAAAAATATTTTCATAAATATTTGGAGTGATTAACAATTTGTTTACATTTGTATTAATCTATTAAAAAGATAGATTTAATATACATTGAACAATACGCGCAACATATTATTTGCATGCCCAATGCGAATGCCCTTCATAACAAGGGTCATGTGCAGCTGTTGTTGTTAATTTCCCTTAAAAGGACCTGCTCCTTTCTTACCCTGCCGCTTAAGCGGTAACAGCGTTTACAAATCCATTTTTAGGTTACAATAATATCTTTCCACCACATGGCAGCGTCATATCAAAAATTCACCTTAGGCTCAACAATTACGCCCGAACAACAGGCTTTTTTAATCAGCACGGCTTTATCCATTTCAAAAATTTCATCAAGCCCGAAACTGTTACCGACATCATCAATGCATCAAAACAGGTTGAAAACACCTGGATAAATAATAACACCGAAAAGGTAAACGGCGTACCCATCAAATACGGTAAAGATCTTGACGGGTCACCTATTGTGCAGCGTTTTGCTTTTATCAATCAGCACCATAACCTGTTAAATGAATTTACCAAAGATCCGCGTTTCGAGGTACTGCTTAACCTCATAGGTGAAGGTTCGCGCCTGGGCACCGACGAAAAAGACGGCATGGTATTTAACCACTATGTAAATGGCCCCGAAAGCAGTTTTACTAAAATGGGCTGGCATACCGACGGTTTGCGCGATATTTTTCATGGCCAAAAGTTAAACCCGATGCTGAATGTTGGGATTCACCTGAGCACTTTAAAACCGGAGAATGGCGGTTTACGCATCCTGCCCGGCACACATAAGCAAAACCTTTACCAGATGCTTTTCCGTAAAAAGTATTTCCTTGACCATGATACCGACGAAAATGAGGTAGCTATTATCCCCACTGCGGGCGACCTGACCATACATGATGGCCGCTTGTGGCACCGCGTAGCCCAGTCAACCGTAGTTGGTGAAGCAAGCCGCCGCAGGGTAATCTATATCCCCCTTATTGCAGGCAAATATGAGCCAAAGCATGCCGACAGCCCTACCGCCTTTTATCAACGTTTTGCAAGTATTGTTAAGTAAAAATTTATGTTAATTGCCTTATTCATTAGCTATCTCATCCGCACCGGGAAAATAGCAGCCCTTAAAAGTTTCTTTACAGAACGGGCGTTGGTTAAAGTCCCTGTAAAATAAAATTATGTCATTGCGAGGAGCCGCATGGGTGAGAGCATCTGGCGCGACGCGGCAATCTTGTAGCTATGCCGTTGCCGGTGTTGTCACCACCAACAACGGCGGAGGAAAAATCACCCGCCGCCGCTCGGCTCCTGCCGAGTGGCAGTTATTTCCAGGTCTCTGGCCTATGTCAGCCATGTGGATTCACGCCGGCCAGAGGCCGTTTTGATAGTTGCCACTCGGCTGGAGCCGAGCGGCGGCATTGGTTTGAGGTTTTTACTTCAACCAAACCGTTTGCGTATAAGCACCATCAACGGCGGCATCCCAAACTTCCAATCGTGCCCATTTGCGGCCTTTCATATTGAGCACTTTATTAAATGTTTTTGTGCCGAAGGCCTGCGTTGATGTAAGATCGATGCGCTCACGATAAACCCGCTTCCCATCTCCTGAAATGATTTCAGCAAAGTTGAGCGGGAATGTCCAGCTGGTTTTAAAGTTCACCGTGCATTTGCCGTCAGCCGGGAGGGCAATAGTTTCTCCTGATGAATGGCCATTTACTGTAAAATCTTCGATTAAAACTTCGCCGGTGGTAGAGAAAAATTTGCCTTGCTCCAAAACATCAAGCACCGGCTGCCAGCCATTTTTATATTGCGGCTGTTTGGCAAGTTTCAGGTAGTTTACGTTGAGATGGGCATACATTTCGTTTTCTGGCTCGATACTGAAGAGGTCGGCTTCAGAGAGTATTTTCTTTTTCAGCCCCCAATTATTCATATCATCCATCAGGTCAAATACCCGTTTACCCAAACGCGGTTCGGACAGATCGGCCGGTAAAGCTTTCCAGGCAGCTCCTAAAAATCTGTCGGACAGGTAAAAATCTTCCTTCTTATAAGCATCCGGGAAACCGGTTGATCCCTTTGTACGGGCATGCGCTGTCCAAGCCAAACCATTTTCCGCTTTAAGCAGGTTCAGCATATCGGCTTTGTCACCAATGTGGTAAACTTTGCCATGTTCGGCATCGGTACTTTCAAAAGGCGTACCCGCCTTGCGCGACATGACCCAGTAAACCGGCTTAGGAAAAAATGCCAGCCAATGGCCGCCAAAAAATTCATTAGGCTCTTCGCCGGGCAGCAGTAAAAAATTAGAATCAGACAAGTGGCTACACTGATCAAACAGCGCTTTTAATTCTTTAAGGCGCTGCTCGTCCGGTCCTTTAGGGTGCGCTGTGTAATGAAACTCAGCCAAATGAATGATGTTGATGCCCTGCCTTTTCAGCACTTTCACAAACGACGGGCTGTCCGGGACCGGCTTACCCGCCAGCACCACGCTCATGATAAACTCATTATGAAAATGACTTGCCATGGTTTTATAACCCGGTAGCGGCTTGTAACTGTCATCATGGGTGAATTGCTTTACTTTATTCAGCAGGTTATCGGCACCATCATTACCCAGCAGGCAAAAAAGTTGAGTCGTTGTTTAGTTCCCGGAGGCGCGTTAAACCAGGGAACGTACCGTTTATCGCCCTGCAATTCCTGCCGGATGCCAAGGCCATAGCCCGGAAGCAGGTTGCGATAATTACTGCCATACCATACAAATTTGAGATTAAAGGCTTCATCCAAAGGATAAAAATACTGGTGCGGCGCGGGAAACACGGCTATGCTGCCCTTATCGTTGCTCCCGATGATAGTACGGTATTTTACAGCAAGATTTTTAGCAGTATCAGGCTTACTGACATCTTCTGTTTGCAGGTGTTCATAAACATCACTGTAATTGACAGCTTTAACCGGGTTGGTTTTCGCTACCAAACCGGCATCATACAAAATAGCTGTCGAGTCAATTTGTGTAGATACAATCGCGGCCACATTAAACATGGGCTCGCCGTTATAGAGGGTTATCTCCAGGTCGCCTTTAAAATTGGGAGCTTCTAATCCGGGCAGTGTAATTATAGTGCGCGAGCCTTTGTTGCTTACGCTGATGCCCTTTTTATGAAAATCTATTTTGTATGAATGGTGAGGTTTCAGCGGTACTTTATCAAAAAAGATGTTCCAGCCGTTTTGAGAGATGAGGTCACGCTTACCTTCTGTAAGGATAAACTGCGGATCGATATTTTCAATTATCGGCTTGTAAATACCTCTTTTACTTAACTGTACGCTGGTAAATAGCGGTTCGCCATTTTTTAAATTTAAAACAAGTTTAGCCTTGCTGTTAATCCCTGCCGGCCAGGTTACCGTTACGTTTGCGGTATTTGCCATTACACTTACGCCGGCTGCCGGTTTAAAGTTTTTATTACCTGATACCTGCGCCTGAACTTTAAAAAAAGCCAGCGACAGTAATCCGCAAAGTGCAAGATGTTTTAATTGATGAACCATGTTGTATTTATTTAGTTACTACCGGCCAGCCGTTTTGATATTTGATAGGGCTGGTACACATTACCCTTCCCTTTTCCTTATGGGCTATTTCAATTGCATGATAAGCTATAAATTTGTTTCCCTTTTCGTCGGTAAAAATAGAATTATGACCAGGAGCCGTGTAAACAGCATCTTTAACCAATATAGCGCTATTGAGGGTTTTATCACTTTCACCCAACCTTAAAAACGGGCCAAGCGGATTATCGGCCTTCGCTATCATAACCGCGTAATTGGCACCGGCACCACAACAATTATCGCCCGAATAATACAGGTAATAGGTTCCGTTATCATAATCAAGCCATGATCCTTCAACCAAATTGCTGTAACTTTTATCCTTGCCCGGCTCAACCACAACTGTTGGCTGTGAACCTTCTTTAAAGTCCGACCAGTCATCTTTCATTTCCTGTACTCTCAAAGGCTGGAAGTCCGATCCCCAGTAAAGAAAATGTTTCCCGGTTTTAGGGTCAACAAAAGCTTTAGGATCTATACAGTGAAAACTTGGGCCTTTCATAAATGGCGTGCCTCTATCGATAAAAGGCCCAAGCGGGTTATCAGCATAGGCTATCCCCATCCATTTGCCGGTCAACTCATTGGGATCGGCGGAAAAGAACATGACGAATTTGTTGAGTTTGGCATCGAAGAAAACATCCGGTGCCCAAAAGTTTTGGGTATTAGAAGCCCATGAAGGTTTTTGAGGCAAAGCGTCACCCGCATATGTCCAGTGTTCATGATCGGTTGACCAGGCCACCTGGATATTGATCATCTTTCCCTCACCACCCGGCGATTGGGTTGCGTAGGCATAATACTTGCCATTATAACTGATCACTGTAGGATCGGGGAAATCCCTGTCAAGCACAACGTGGATAAGGCCGCTATAGGGTGCTGACTGCTTAGCTGGCTCAACTTGCTGCGCATGGCTGCGGCAGGCGGTCATAGTGCCGAGCAGGCCCAGCATCAGATAATTAAAAAACTTTTTCATAGGTGTCATTGGTTTATAACTCGGAACAAGACTTACGAAGTTTTTAAAACTTCGTAAGTCTGTAATAAACCTGCATTTCAGGTGATAAGCAGATTTGTGTGATAGGTTAACGCGGGAGACGAACAGGAATGGATGCGTCTCTATTTAAAACGGTGGTTTCAGCATTCGGAAATCATCTGTACATCCGCACATGTGAAATCCGCACATCTGAAACTATCTTTCGGTCAATTTCTTGATTAGGTTTGTTTCCTCCGGGATGTAGGCAGTACCATCCTTACGGAAAATATCATGGAACCAGAGTTTAGGTTCTTTGCCATCAGGCATTGGGGTATCCCAGGCGTAAATAGTATTGGTTTTGCCGCTTACAAACCCCCAGTTTATAGCACCCACATTTTCTTTTTTTAGCATTGGTAATACTGTGCCAAACAGACTATTGCGCGGACGGGCCATATATTCGGTACAAATTAAAGGGCGACCGTTCATTTTCAAAAATTGTACTGTTTTCAGATGATCACCTTCAGGCGTATAATCATGATAGGTTACAACATCCGAATTAGCTATCTGAAACTTGTTCAAATCCTCCAGGTCCCAACGCCAAACACCGGCACTAATTGGTTGACTCGGATTTACCTGTCTTGCCCATTTAAACACACTTTTAAGTAAAGGTAAGGTTTTGTTCCCTTTATCCGAGTTGCCCGGTTCGTTGTACAGGTCCCAAAGCAAAATGCGTTTATCATTAGCGAAGCGCTTCAATACATCCTTTACATATTTTTCAAGCACAGGAGAGTTGGCTGCGTTATCAGATGCAGGCTGTCCCGGATCCTGCATCCATCCCGAATTGTGAATACCCGGTTTTGGCTCTGGTTGTTTACCTATTTTAGGTACTTTATTCCAGCAGTCATCAAAAAATACAAACATGGTTTTTACGCCGTGTTTACTTGAAATAGCCAGGTATCTCGTCCATGCGTTTTTTGAAACCTTCCGGATCCTGTTTCCAGGCTAAATGGTGCAGGAATACGCGCATCACATTCATGCCGATGCCCTGTGCATAGCCTAATTCCCTATCTATCGTTTTTGGATCGAAAGTATCGGCCTGCCACATTTCCAACTGATTGATGGCCGTACTTGGAATAAAATCGGCACCAACCAGCCATTGCTGCTGCGCATACCATGTTTTTGCCTTCTCCTGCGACCATACCTGCGCCGGCGCTTTTTGCTGCGCCATTACCCTCATCCCCAATGGCATTGCTAAAGCAAGCGCCAATACTTTTAATTTTGTTTGCATTTATAAATGTTTAATAGTTTAATTCTTTCCTTTTTTTAATTCCCCTCTTGAGAGGGGGCGCATAGGATAGTGTGATGACAGGGGTGTGTTTCTTCAGCGTTTATTCGTCGCTTTGTTAAACACACCCCTCCGCCCCTCTCAAGAGGGGAATCGCACATTCCCTTGCCTTTTACTTTTTATTACACACGCCGCCGCTCGGCTCCAGCCGAGTGGCAATTATCCCAACTGGCCTGCTGCTCCAAATTCGGCGGCCAGAGGCCGCTTAATAACTGCCGCTCGGCTGGAGCCGACCGGCGGCTAAGATTTGCTTATTTATTCTTTATCACTCTTCCCTTTATCATCCATATCTCCGTCCCTTTCCCAAAGGCATTGGTTGATGTAAGTGCAATGATGGTGTCATCATTAAGCACACACAACGCATTCCACAATCCGTGTTTGTTAAGCGGAATATCAAACGGCGTTGGTACGCTTACAAAATCCTTAGCATCATTATTACCTAAAGCTACCTGCATACAAGCCTGCTCCCAGTTATGGTTGCGGTTTTGCGTACTTTGATAGGATAGTACTGTTTCGCCGCTGAGCAGTTGCCTTAAATAAGGCGCTCCGGCGTAAACTGTATCCTGCAATTTGGGTGTGAGCGCGTATGTGCGTTCGGTATCATCGGGGCCAACCGTTTTTTTCCAATTTTGGCCGATGCTGTTGCGGATGATAGACGGTTTAAAAGTTGCACCGGCATTATCCTCTATCGAAAAAGCAATTTCATTTTTTCCTTTCAGGATGACTGGTACCGGCATACCATCCCTATGGCCCGGTCTGAAAGATACAATTTGAGGCTGTTTTGTCCAGCTTAAGCCGTTATCCTTCGACCGGAATATGGAAATATTTTGCTCGTTTGATTTGGTGTAGACACCCTCGTTTGAAAAGAACAACTGGATCTCGCCCGATGGCAATTGAATCTGCGATGGCTCCCAGCAGCCATCATCAAAATTATAACGAGCCTGATAAATCAGGCGTTCATCCGTCCAGGTTTTGCCTTTATCGTAGCTCTTTTTTGTGCAGATGGCAAAGTGTTTGGTTGTATCCCAAGCACCGTTTACTTTGTGTGGGCGAGGGTTGTATGATGCCAGGAATGAATGATCTTTCAACTCCAGTATCTCGGGCACTGCCATGTTTACGCCCGGCACTGGCCGGGCAATTATTACAGGAGGCTTCCAGCTTTTACCTAAATCAGTACTTGTAATGCATTCAATACCTCCGGCACTTTCATAAACACAAAACAGGTTGCCATTACTCAACTGGATCATGCGGGCGTAATTGCCGTTTTTGCTCCCCACCTGTTTTAAGGTGGTTTGATCCCAGGCAATGGTTTTATTGTTAACGGCATAGTGTTGCCCCAGAACCATCACCGGGGCAAACACACCCATTAACCAAATGAATATCTGCCGCATAACCAATTATATTTTCTATATTTTTGTCGATAGTTATTTGACATCGGCCAACCAAAAACCGAATGGCTTATCCCTGTCGCAAATCAATGTTTCGCCGTTAAACTCCAATTCGGCAGCATGGATGGATGTGCGCTTGGTTGTATAGCTGTAGGCACCATCGGCATCAAGCCCACCATCTTCAAAATGCTTTTTACGACCGGGGTGGGTAAAGTAAATGATATAAGCATGGCCTTCACTTACTATCACATCGGCGTGAGCTCCTGTTGGTGTATCTTCCGGCCGATGACCAGGCTTATCCAGCACCAAGCCCTGATGCTCCCAGGTTTTGGCATCTTTTGATCTGTAGACACGCTGACCTTGCCACTCATCGGTAATCATCCAGTAATAATCTTTAAACCGGAAGATCTTTGGCCCTTCATGTGCGCGGCCTTCAATAGCAGGTTTATCATCAGCTTTCCAGTTTACCAGATCATTACTTTCGGCAGTCATGGTGATGCTGCCCAGCTTTTGATCCTTGTACCACATGTGCCATTTGCCATCGGGCAGTTTCATTAGTGTTGGGTCGATGATATTATGATCCGGCAAATTCAGCGGGCCCGCGTATTTCCAGTCCCAAAGGTTTTTACTGGTGTAATGTACCAGGTGCGAATCGCCGCCCCACTGGCTGTACACTCCGGGGATATATACTACAAACATGTGGTATACGCCTTTATCAAAAACCACATCGGGTGCCCAAAAAGTGTTTTGACCTCGCTCATGCTCCAGGTTCAGCGCACCACGATAAACCCAGGTATGCCCGTGATCCTTCGAAGTGGCAACACCAATAGCGGTACCGTAACAAAATGCTACTCCCGGCGATTGTACGTTGGCCCGGCGCTGGGTATATAACATTGCCCACTCTTTTTCGGCTTTGTTATAAACCAAAACAGGATCGGCAGCGCCATCGTAAATCGGGTCGCGGTACAGCGGTGATGGGGGCTGATTTTTAACCTCAGCATCCTGTGCCAGGGCGGCAAAACCAGCCATCATCATTAAACCGCATAGTATTCCTTTTATCATGGATGCATTTTTCATTATTCAGCAACCGGAAAAGCCGAGATCCTTAACCTTGCACCACCCATCGGCACCAGCGTAAGCTCTTTAGAAGGTTCTGCTGTTTTCACCGGACTTTGCGGCAATACACCGCATAAGCCCGTTTCATCAATTTTCCAATCGGGTAGCTGTTTTCCCTTAGCTTTTAATTCAATAGGCGCATTAGCGTTGGTAAAAGGGTTATTATCCTTTGGCCATGCGCGGTGAATAACCTCTATTGATTTTTCAGGGTGTTGCTCATCTATCAGCAAACCATAGTTCCATGGCGATGCAGCGTAGATATTGTAAGAAGGCCATTTTTGAGGATCGGCGCCCGGCTGCCAGTGCGAATCGCCCTGAGCATCTTTCAGGTTATCTCCTTTGGTATATTGCTCTTCTATTTTCAAAGAATAGGTAAGCGGGCCATAGCTAACACTTACGCTATTTTTGTTTTTAGCCCATTCCTTCACCTTAAGCTGCATTGGCAACTGAAGCGTTACTTTATCGCCATTTTTCCAGTTTTTAGCTAAGCGGATATAATAGCCTGTTGAGGTATTTACATCTACAGCGACGCCATTAACTTTTACCGATGCGCCTTTGCACCATTCAGGTATGCGCAGGTAAAGCGGAAAATCAACTGCTTTAGGTGTAGTAACCGTAAAGTTGATCTGATCTTGGAAAGGATAGTGGCTTGTTTCTGCGATGCTTACCGCAGTGCCATTACCAACTTTTGCGTTCACCTTACCTTCGGTATAAAGCAAGGCGGCAACGCCATTATCAGGAGTAGCCATCCAGCTGTTTTCGGCATAATATACCCAGCCTGCGGCATGGTTATGCTGGCAACAGCGGCTACCAAAAGGATTCATCATTAAAAACGGACCTTCATTGGCAATGCCCGGGTGGTGGTTTTTACCATCACTCACCACCATGTTAGGTGCAGTTAGATAACGTAAAGCACGATAATCGGGCATAAAGGCAGCCGGGAAGGTATTGAAAGCTACGTCCTCGCAATTCTCTGCCCAGAAACGGTCGCCGGTATTGCCCAATAACATCTGGTCGGATGTCATTTGCTCTACCAAACCACAGGTTTCTACTGCCTGACGCGGATCATCATAACCTTTACGGGCATTTTCATCGGCACCGAACATACCGCCCGGAACCTGGCCATAGATATCACGAATCAGTTTGAAATCGTTATAGGTAGCATCCAGATCTTTTTTATCATGACTTTGCAGGTAATAAGTTGCCGGCTCACGGAAACACTGAGCTACGTTAACATTATGCCAGTTGGGCAGGTTATTAGCCTGGCGCCAGTCGGCTGTATTTTTGTCAAGTTTGGTAGCTAAGTCAAGCAAAAACTTATCGCCGGTGCGGTTATACAGCCAGTAAACGCTTAGCATGTTATCGCCGCCGCGGCTGTTTTCCCAGTAATCTTCCAAAAATTTATTATCAGGCGTAGCTAACTCATACTTAAAGTATTTTGTCATGAAAGGGATAACGCGGGGATCTTTGGTGTATTCGTAATATGATTGCAGGCACCAAAGCATCGGCATGTTAGTCCAAAGGTCGCGATTACCGTTATGTTCAACCGCTGGACCAAAATCACCGTTGTCACGCTGATTATTCAATACTGCATCAATCCAAAATTTGGTTTCGGCAATCATCTTTTTATCCTTCAGCGTGTAAGCTATATCGGCATAACCTTTTAGCCAGTAGGGAAGTTCTTCCCAACCATATTCACCTTTGCCCTCTTTGTTAAGCCAGGCATTGTTGGTTTTTGAAAGCCATACGCTGATCTCGCCCAGGTTACCTGTTAAGCCGTCGCGCTGCAGCTCCATCATTTTTTTAGCCAGCCGCCGGCTTCAATGCTACCTGTAGGCAATTTGGTAAAATATTGTCTTTGCAAGGGGGCGCGGTTGTTTATATAAAAAGCATTCGCGCCTTTGTTATCAACCGTTGTTACTGTGGTTGCTTTCACGCCCTGGGCATTCACAGTTGCAAAGCCCGCACAGATCATGGCCACAGAAAGACAAACTTCCCTGCGTATTAATTTTATACTGTTTTTTATAGTCATTACGTAAAGATATTATTTCACCAGGGCAGGATCATACAATTTGCTATTGGCTTTTTGTAACAATTCAACAGGCATTTTAATAACCTTACGGTCATAAGTCATGAAGCCGTTCACTTCGCCCTCCACATCTGTTGTTTGTGTATATACTGCTGCCGAAAGACCAACCTTAATCAACTCCTGTAACCTGTCGGTAAAGGTTGAATATCTTTTAAACAGGTCGTCGCCGTTTTTGAAGTTTTGATACCCCCAGTTTTTGTTAGCCTGCCAGGTATGGCCGTCAACCGGCCAGCCCAAACCACCAAACTCGCCAAGTACCACGGCTTTGGTTTTACCGAAAATCTCGGGACGTGGCATAGCAGGGTGCGGATAGTTATGCAAATCGACAATGTTACCGGTATCGTAGAAGTTGCCACCGCTGGCACTGTTCACCAAACGTGATGGGTCTTTTTTCATCGTCCATTCGGTGATCTCCACGGTTTTAAACTGGCCCCATGCTTCGTTGAACGGTGTCCATACCACAATGCATGGGTAGTTGTATAATGAGTTCATGATTGCATTCCACTCTTTACGGTAGTAGCCTTCAGATTCCGGAGTACGCTGCTGATCGGTAGCGCCGTCAAGCACACCCGGGCGATTTTCCCAATGGTTACCTAAATCGCCGCTCGGCATATCCTGCCAAAGCAGCATACCTGTTTTATCGCAGTAAGCATAGTAACGTGCAGGTTCAACTTTAATGTGCTTACGGATCATGTTAAAGCCCATTTCCTTAAGCTTATCAATATCAAAGCTCATGGCCTCATATGTTGGCGGGGTGTATAAACCATCAGGCCACCAACCCTGATCAAGCGGGCCATATTGAAATACAAATTTGTTGTTCAGCAACATACGCTGGATACCATTAGCATCGGCACCAAGCGAAATTTTACGCATAGCAAAGTAGCTGCCTATTCTCGTCAACCGCTTTGTTATTGCGGATAAGGGCAACTTTCAGGTCATACAAAAACGGATCGGTAGTTGACCATAAGTGCTGATCTTTGATATCCAGCACGGCGGTTTCGCTGGCATCAATCGTTTTTTCGGATACAAGGGTTTTGCCGCTCCAGGCGCTGATCTTCAGTTTATCGCCCGGCTGGCTATTTGAAACTTCGGCAGATACCGATAGTGTGTGATCGTCAATGTTAGGGGTTTGTTTGGTGGCTTCAATGTGTGTTTTAGCTACACCTTCCAACCAAACGGTTTGCCAGATACCGGTAACAGGAGTGTACCAGATCCCTTCGGGCTTTTTAACTTGTTTACCACGCGGCTGCGGACCATCGTCTGTTGGGTCCCATACGCTTACGGTAATTTCTTGCTTTGAACCGCCTTTTAACAAAGGGGTAATATTAAATGTAAAAGGATCAAAGCCGCCTTCATGGATACCGGCGCTTTTTCCGTTTACAAATACTTCGGTACGCCAGTCAACCGCACCAAAATGCAGCAGTACGTCTTTACCTTTTAATGTTTTGTTTAAGTTGATGGTGGTTTTATACCACAACATGCTATCCTTACCAACCGTTTTACCTACACCAGATAGCGCCGACTCGACCGCGAAAGGCACCAGGATCTTTCCTTCATATTTTGCAGGCCCTGTGGTTGCTTTAGGCACTATGACATAGTTCCATAAACCATTGAGGTTTTGCCAGTTGCCGCGTACCAATTGCGGGCGCGGATATTCGGGTAGGGGTGCCTTAGGGTCAACCTTTTCGGCCCAGGGGGTTGTGATCCTGTCTTTTATCAAATGCCATTCGCCTTGCTGTGCATTGGCAGATAAATAGGTAGAAATAAAAAGAGACAGGCAAAGCGATAGTTTCTTCATCAGTTAAATGGTGTGTAAGGATATTATGTTAATTTAAATTATGCAGGGATATAAAAATGGCCCCCACCGCAACGGCAGGGGCCGGTAATTTATTGTATGGTTATTTTTGACACTGGTGAGAAAACAAGATCTTCAACACCGGCAATTTTTAAACCAATACGTGCAAATACATAATTCTGAGTAGGAGTTATAGTAGGCACGTCAAAGCTCAAACTCAGGTTGGTCATACTTGTAATGGCAGAACCTGCAATTGATGGCGGATCGCCATCACCTATACGGTAACCACCTGACACAAACTGTGTTTTGTTAACATATAAATAAACACGATCGATGTTTTTTGCATTAGCATCAGTGATTATTTTCTGTATATCAAAAGTAGCTGTTACTTTTCTGCCGGTTGCTGTAAACTTGGCATTTTGTACCAGGTAATAAGGGGTTACCTCAATATCAACTGTTTGGCTGCCTTTTAGGTTTACGGTTAAACTATCGCGGGTGCCGGCCGGTAACTCTTTCCACATAAAGGGGCCCTGGTTTGCAGGGATAGTGAATTTGTAGGTACCATCAAACAATAACTGCGCATAGTTACCATCGGGATCAAAGGTTCCCTGTATGGCCGATTTTGTTGCAAAACCTGGTTGATATATTTGGTAAGGGACAGCGTTATACTCAACGTTTATAGCTTCTCCTTTGTAAACCAACCTGCCGCTCAGTCTTGATGTGGGCGCATCGTAATTGTCTTTCTTACAGCCCGAGGCAGCAAGAAAAAGCCCGATTAAAATATGATGAAACTTGATTTTCATAAACACTTTTCTTTAACTCTTATTGATTTGGTTGTTTAACAATTTTCGGGTTTGCTGCTATAACATCGTCACCAATGCGTGAATAGTAGTTACCCAACAGGAACCTGTTTGAACCTGTAACCGGCGATGGTTTTGTTTCCTTAAATATCCACTTTCCGTTGTTAACATCACCAGGATTATAATATTTATATGGCCACAAGCCAAATGGTTGCGTACTACGTTTAGTTGCCTTACCAATATTAGTAACCAAGTCAGCAACTGACATTGAGTTACCATCCCAAACGGCATCAGCAATTCTCCAGCGTTTCATATCAAATAAAGTATGACCTTCAAAAGCAAGTTCAACACGGCGCTCATGAACAATACGGTCAAAATAATTAGCTGCGGTAAGCACCAATGGAGTAGTAAGGCCAGCCCTTACACGCACTTGGTTTAAGTAGCCTGAAGCCTCTGCATAATTACCTAATTCGGCATCTGCTTCGGCAGCGTTCAGCAATACTTCGGCGTAGCGGTAACGGATAAAGTTAACATCACTACCACGGCCACGGCGACCAGAACCTACAGTTGGATCAAGGTATTTGCGGATATAAAAACCGGTTTGAGTACGGAATTCTGCGCCGTTAACCGGGCCATCTTTACCTACAACCTGTACTTTACCCAAGCCCGGAACATCCTGTGTAATAGTAGCATCGCTGCTTGATATAACAGTACCGTTACCTAATTGATAACCTGCATATACCTCGGTACGTTTACCTTTAAACAATCCATTAGGCAATAATACAGTACCGGCAAGCCTTGCATCCCTGCCAGCAAACATATCTAACTGATCGGTATAGTAAATAGGGTTACCTGATCCGTCTTTAGTTGCCATTGGGGCATAAGTATTGTCAAGCTTTTCAAATGCCTCAACCAGGTTTAATGACGGGTTTAACCTGCCTGCGTCCAAACCTTCGTCTGAAATTGAGAAAGGTTGGTCGTTGGTGGTGAAGCCGTGTGTTTTACCACCGTTGGCCTTGAAATCCTCAACCCAGATGGACTCCGAGCTGCTTTTATCAAGGAACAAGTTGGCAAAGTTATCGCTTAAATCAGGTAATTGTTTGTAAAGCGAATAATTACCAGCTGTGCCAGATATAATCTCTTTAGCAGCAGCAAGCGCTTTAGTGTAATAACCGGTAGCAGCACTGGCCGGGATACCTACTTCTCCGCCAGGCAATGAAACCTGAGGTGTTGTGGCACCATACTTAGCTATTGAAGCAGCATATAAAGCAGCCCTTGATTCCATAGCCAATACAGCAGCAGGGGTAGCCCTTGATTTTTCAGAAACGTTAACCGGTAATAAACCTTTTATTGCTTCTGCCTCGCTGATGATAAAGTCATAAACTTCCGACTCTTTTGCACGTGGGATCTGTAAAGCTTCAACGTTGCCAGAGAAATCGTAGTTAAGCGATTTGGTGATCAATGGAACCCCGCCCATTCTTTTTACCAGCTCAAAGTAATACTGAGCGCGTAAAAAACGGCCTTCGGCAATAAACTGGTTTTTCTGTGCATCTGTTAACTTGGTAGCGGCAGTAGCGCGCTCAATAAATAAGTTCAGATCACGAACATATTTATAATCCCATGTACCCCATGAGCCAAAATCCCAGCCTGTACGCTGTACTATATAATAGCTGCCATTTTCTGAAGGGAACGATTCGCTGAAATCAGCAAATGATGCCCAGCCGTTATCCAGGCCAGAAAAATCATAAACACGGTTATATAGGTCAGCAAGAATGGAAAGTACAAGGTTAGGGTCGGAGAATGCGACATCTGAAGTTACCACCTGCTTGGGCGGTACATCCAAAAAGGCACTGTCTTTTTTGCAGGCACCTGTAACTAACAGGAGTGCAAATGTTGATATAATGGTTGTTTTTTTCATTTGGTTTAAACTTGAGGAATCAATTAAAAGGTTAAATTAACACCAAAGTTGAGCACCTTGCTCTGTGGGAATTGTAACCCGTTATCATCCGTTGTTTCAGGGTCAACGCCAAACTGTTTCAGGTTATCAAACGAGAACATGTTGTAGGCGTTAACATAAAAACGCGCTCTCTTGATCTTCACTTTTGCCAGCAGTTGGGTAGGTAATGAATAACCTAACTCCAATGTACGCACCCTCAGGTATTTTACACTGTGCAGCCAAAAAGTTGAGTTACGATCATAGTCACTGTTGGTAGTACCCGGGTTAACCCTGTTGGCAGGATATTTACCCGGCACCCACGCACTGTTTATATCAAACGGATCTGTACGGTGGTACCTGTCTTCAAATATGGTATTCAGGTTTCCATTGTTTTGGAAAGCCCACCTTGTTTCCCAGTTCTGGAACCAGGTATAGCCTGCACCGCCTGAAAAATCTGCATGAAAATCAAAGCCATGATAGGCAGCGCCCAATGTTAAACCAAAGTTGATATTTGGCTGTTTACCATAACCGTAACCAATAGGACGTGTATCATAACCGTCAATTTTACCGTCGCCGTTCCAGTCTTTATACATTAAATCTCCCGGAAGCATTGTCCTGTTACCCTGACCATCGTTATTGATTTTGTAATTGTTAATCTGTTCGATTGATGAGAACTGACCAACAACTGTATAACCCCAATCGATATTAGCGTAACGGTTTATCGCCGAGCCAAAATATTGCTCTAATGAGTTACCAAAATATTCGTTCCTGAATATTGATTTCTGACGGGAGTAAGAAATGTTGCCACCGATGTTATAGCTTACTTTTCCAATCCTGTCGTTCCAGTTCAACGAAAACTCACCACCTGATTGTGAATCACTGCTTGAGTTTTCTGCAGGTAATGTATAACCTACTTCCAGCGGCAACACCAATTTAGATGGCGGGCCAGCCAAGCCAGTACGTTTACGGTAGAAATAATCAACAACACCACTCAACCTGTTGTTAAGCATGGTGAAATCCATACCCACATCGGTCATTTTACTTTTTGACCATGAAATATTGGTTGTTACCAAACCTTTATCAGTTGAAGTAACGATAGCATTACCGTCAATAATAGCGGTACCTGCGTTATAGTTGTAACCCGGCAGGTAAGCATACGGGGTTACGATCGGGTTATTAGCGTTATTAGGATCGCGGTCATCACCCAATACACCATACGATGCACGGATTTTCAAATCGTTCAGGAAGCTGTTTTCACCAAGAAGCTTCTTCATGAAACCTTCCTGGGTAATACGCCAACCGATAGATCCACCGGGGAAGTAACCTACGCGTTTATCAGGAGCAAACAGGTACGAAGCATCCCTTCTGCCAGATAATTGCAGATAATATTTGTTATCGTAGTTATAATCAATTCGGCCGATATAACCTGTACGGGCTTCTTTGTTGTCGCTGTCCTGGTACTGATCTGCGGTTGGGAAGTAAATAAGCGGCAGGTTGTTTGATACCGGTGAAGCGTGGATCCAGTTACGCAGGTGCTGTAGCTCAATACGTTCAGAAACAAACGTAGCACCTATGGTGTGTTTACCAAAAGTATTGTTGTAGTTAATTTGCCATTGGTAAGTTTTAGCAAATTCTTTTTTCTGTTCACGTTCGCGCCAAGGGTTGGTACTACCACCGGTTACATCATAAGTATCAGTTGCAGGGCGGTAAGTATACGCGTTATAAGTATATTCCTGGTTATTTAACAAATAATCAGCAATATAATATGAGTACAAACCTTTTACCAATAAGCCTTTAACACCAGGCACCTGGTATTCCGCACCAAAATTGGTTTGTAAAACGCGCCAATCACTGTGATATAAACCCGATAGCTTTTTGTTAAGGAAAGCATAGTTTGACTCGGTGTGACCGATATCATTCAAGTAAGCCGGATTATCGTTAGCATAAGGGCGCTCAAGCGGCGTATTTCTTAAAACGGCAAAGCGGGCAAGGAAGTAATCATCACCTCCCGGTACGCCAGGATTTTCGCGGGTTTCGATACGGCCGTTAACGTCCATGCTTACCTTTAAACCGTTGGCTACTTTCAGCGATATGTTAGATTGAATATTTGAACGATTAAAAAGGTATTCTTTACCTAACTGAGAGTTTTGATGCAGGTTAGTTGCCGATACATAGTAGTTTAATTTATCGGTACCACCGGTAAAGTTAATATTGGCTGAGTTTTGAGGGGCATTATTATTGGCTTTCAAAACATAATCGCGCCAGTTAAAGCTTTGGTAACCTTTTTCGGTACCGGCTTTATATTTGTCAAGATCGGCCTGGGTAATAGTAGTTGAACCGTTGCTGTTAACCTGTGCATCAGCTAAATAACGCATGTAATCATACGAATTGGTCAATACGTTAGGGAAACGATAAAAATTTTGGTAACCGGTATAGGCATCGATGTTGATCCTTGATTCGCCCGAACCTTTTTTGGTTGTTACCACAACAACACCGTTTGCCGCACGTACACCGTAAATTGCAGCAGATGCGTCTTTTAGTACCGCGATGCTTTCTACGTCGTTAGGGGCAAGGTTGTTAAATTGACCCTCGTCCTGCTGGATACCATCAATTACGAATAGAGGCGCGCCCATATTACGGATCTGGATGGCGGCGCTGGCACCCGGCCTGCCTTCTGACTGCCTGAAGGTTACACCCGGAATTTTACCGGCAAGCGTGGTACTAACCGTTGAACCCGCGTGCACACGATCAATATCCTTACTGGTTACACTGGAGATAGCACCTGTAATAGAGGCTTTTTTCTGCGATCCATAGCCGGTAACAACAACTTCCTGTAAGGAAGAATTTGTTTCGCGAAGCCGAACTTTCAATGTTGTTCTGCCTTGCAGGGCAATCTCCTGTTTGACGAACCCGATGTAAGTAAACGTTAATGTACTGTTTGCATTAGGTACATTGATTGAAAAGTTACCCTGCGCATCTGTCGTTGTTCCACCCTGCGTGCCTTGCACCCTTACCGCTACGCCTGTCAGGGCCAGGCCGGTGGTGTCTGTCACGTTACCTGTAACCTTAATTTTATTTTGTGCGGATGCACTAAATGAAAAAAGGAAACCGGTCATGATGAAAAAAGCGATTAGCATTACTTTGGGGCTCCATTTACTGGGCGGCCACTGCACATGAGGGTTCCCCCCATGCCTGAGTAGTAAAAATTTTCTCATAAATGATCTATTAATTGGTTAAGTTTTGATTTTAAAAATGTACAATTGACATATCTAAAATCATGTTGTAAAGAAAAAGGATTTTGGGCCCGGCGCTTAACCAAATCATATCAATACTTAGTCAAAAAGTATCAATTTTCGGGAGAAGGGAAACGCTGCAACAGATTGGTTATATTTGCGTTAAGCTGATTATTTTGAAACCACTATACATATTTCTATTATTTTTTACAGTATCATTCGGTATTTGCAATGCGCAGACCTACTACTTCAAGCATTACCAGGTTGAGCATGGGTTATCGCATAATACTGTCTACTGCAGCATGCAGGATAGGCGCGGCTTTTTGTGGTTTGGCACTAAAGACGGCCTTAACCGTTTTGATGGTTACACCTTTAAAACGTTCAGACATAACCCCGCGAATAAAAGCACCATCTCCAACAATATGGTGCATACCCTGTGCCTTGATAAAGAAGGTACACTTTGGATAGGTACCGACGAGGGCCTTGATAAGTATGATCCCCTGTCCGAAACATTTACACATATCAATACAGCAAACATTAACGGTGTGCGCAGTATCACCTTTGATGAACATGATAATTGCTGGTTTGTGGCCGGAGCTTCATTAATAAGATATAACACTAAAACCGGCGAAAGAATAGATTACTGGCCTTCGCAGCATTTTGAGGCTACGTCTGTAGTTATCATTAATGGTACAGTGTGGGCATCTTCGTCAACGGGCGCAGTGGAGAAACTGGACCAGGCGAGCCGCACTTTTACCGCTTACAACGTATTTAAGCCAACTGATAAAGTGACTTCAAAGTTTATTGAGAAGATTTATTATGCCGGTAACAACAAAATATTTGTAGGTACCAATAGCCATGGTTTTAAGGAGTTTGATGTTGAAACCTATACCTATAAAGACCTGCTTAACTACAATCCCGATAAAACGGCTGTTTATGTACGCGATTTTTTAAAATACAGCGACACTGAATACTGGATAGCCACTGAATCGGGCGTATTTATTTATGACTCGGTAAAGGGCACATTCCTTAATCTCAGAAAGCATTTCAATGATCCTTACTCTATATCGGATAATGCCGTTTATTGCCTCTGGAAAGATTCGGAAGGCGGTGTTTGGGCTGGTACTTACTTTGGCGGCCTCAATTATTACCCTAAACAGTATTCAACCTTTAACAAATTTTACCCTGACACTGAGCCAAATTCCCTTAAAGGAAACGTGGTGCGTGAAATTACTAAAGACATATACGGCAACCTGTGGATGGGGACCGAAGACAACGGATTAAACAAATTGGCTCCGGATAATACCTGGACGCATTATACCCCCGGCGGAAGCGCCAGCATCTCCAATACCAACATCCACGGTATATTAGCCTTAGGCAATGAACTGTTTATAGGCACTTTTGAACGGGGACTGGATATCATGAACATTAAAACCGGCAAGGTTGAACGCGTTTACCTGGCCGGTAACCGAAATAATGATCTCAAAAGCAACTTTATAATTTGCTTTTGCAAAACCCGCGGCGGGCTCATTTTTGTTGGTACTACCCGTGGCATTTACAGGTATAACCTGGCAAGCAAGGATTTTACCCTGATAGATAAATTGCCCCCATATGATTTCATTTACGCCATAACCGAAGACCATATGGGTAAAATATGGGTTGGCACGGTAAGGGATGGTATTTACTGTTACAATCCGGCAAACAACACAAGCACTAAACTAAACTATCGGTACCCCGTTAAAAACGTGCTTAACACCACCACGGTTAACGGTGTTTTTGAGGACAGCAACCATAAATTATGGTTTGCTACCGAAGGTTTGGGTTTATGGAGATACGATCCCGACACCGATAGCTATAAGTTTTATGACACCAATAACGGCTTTCCGAGTAATTACATTTTCAGGCTTGAAGAAGACAGCCATAAAAATCTATGGATCAGCACTACCCGGGGGCTGGTTTGCTTTAATGATAATACCGGAAGCATCAAAATTTATACAAAAGCCAACGGTTTGTTGAGTGACCAGTTTAACTACAACTCGTCTTTTAAAGATGCCGACGGTACCATGTATTTTGGTTGTGTACGTGGTATGGTTAGCTTTAACCCTGCCAGTTTTAAGCAAAATTACTTTGTAGCCCCGGTTTATATAACCGGGTTCCAGGTGCACAATAAAGAGATCTCTGTTAATGGTGCCGATTCACTATTAAAACAATCTATCATAACCACAAAAAAGATCAACCTTAATTATAACCAATCCTCATTTAGTATTGATTTCGCTGCGCTGAGCTTTCCATCGCCCGAAATGACCCAATATAAATACACGATGAAAGGTTTGGATAAAGGCTGGACCGAGCTTAAACGCAACCGAAAAGTTTACTTTACGCAACTGCAGCCCGGTCATTATACCTTTGTAGTAAAAGCGGCAAACAATAACGGCACCTGGACCCAAAAAGAAACAAGTATTGAAATTGATATAGCGCCACCTTTTTGGGAAAGCGTTTGGGCATACATTGCTTACTGCCTGTTGTTTTTACTAACAGGTTACTACCTGCTCAGAAGCTATCACCGTAAAACCCGCGAGAAAAACAAACGTATTATCGAAACCCTTGAAAACGACAAGGAGAAGCAGATCTATAATGCCAAGATCGAATTTTTCACTAATGTGGCCCATGAAATCCGTACACCTTTAACGCTTATTAAAGGGCCAATGGAAAAAGTGATCAGGCGTGCGGAGCAAGTCCCGGATATTCAGAACAACCTGAAGATCATGGAAAAGAATACCAACCGGCTGCTTGATCTTACTAACCAATTGCTCGACTTCAGAAAAACCGAAACCAATGGCTTCAGCCTAAGCTTTGTTAAAACCGATATTATGGATCTGCTTGCCGATACCTTTTTGCGGTTTAAACCTATGGCCGAACAAAAGAACCTCAGCTATACCTTTATACATCCGGTTAAAACGGTGTATGCTTATGTTGATATTGAGGCATTCACCAAAATTATAAGTAACCTCATCAACAACGCTATTAAATACAGTACATCGGTTGTAGAGATCGAACTGCTCGATCATGCGGAAAACGACCCCACCTTTACCATCGAAATAAGGAACAGCGGGCACCTGATCCCTTATGAAATGCGTGAAAAGATCTTTGAACCTTTCTTTAGGATGAAAGAATCTGAAAAGCAAATTGGCACAGGAATAGGGCTTTCCCTGTCCCGCTCGCTGGCCGAATTGCATAAAGGTTTATTAGTGTTGAATAAATCTATTAACGATTTTAATATATTTAACCTTACTTTGCCTGTTCACCAGGAAAAAGAATTCGACCTGTATATTACCCCCGATGAATATGAGCAGGCTGACCTAAGTAACAGAGAGGAGAATATTGACTTTATGAAACCAGTTATACTTTTAGTGGATGATAACCCGGAAATACTTGATTTTATTTCGGATGATCTGAGCGACAAATATTCGGTTATTAAAGCCCTTAACGGACAGGAAGCGTTGGATATGATCGCCATCGAGAACATCCAGCTTATTATAAGCGACGTAATGATGCCGGGAATAGACGGGTTTGAACTATGCAAAACCATTAAAACCAATTTCGATTACAGCCACATACCCATTATACTGCTTACTGCAAAAAATACCCTGCAAAGTAAAATTGAAGGCCTGGAGGTTGGCGCAGATGCTTATATCGAAAAACCGTTTTCGCCCGAACATTTGCAGGTGCAGATAGCTAACCTGCTTATTAACCGTAATAAAATTAAGGAGCATTTTGCGAGCTCGCCGCTGGCACATATCAAGTCGATGGCCTACTCAAAACCTGATGAAAGCTTTTTGGATAAGCTAAACGGTGTTATCTACAAAAACATCCAAAACGCCGAGCTTGATGTTGAGCAGATAGCTAACCTCATGAACATGAGTAAGCCAACGCTGTACCGCAAGGTTAAAGCTATATCCAACCTTACTATTAACGAGCTTATCAATATCACCCGCCTCAAGGCTGCCGCGCAATTACTGGAAGAAGGTGATTATAAGATCTACGAAGTAGCCAACATGGTAGGTTACAGTTCTCAATCACACCTGGGCCGTAATTTCCTGAAGCAATTCGGTACAACACCCACTGAATATCAGCAGACTAAGCGCAGTAAAGTAAAACAGGTTTAATCTTACCAGGATGGACTATCAGGCTAAGTCAGCGGCAATGGTCTTTATATAATCATACGGGCGTCCGGGAGGGTAATTCCACTCAGTTATAAGCTGCAAGCCTTTTGCATCGGCGATGGCCCCATGCAATCATGTGCTATTAAAGCAACCCTCTTTTTTACAATTCTTGTTTATTACCGAAGCCCCAGAACGCTGCAAGCGGGTGATTTAATTGTGCGGGCAACAATATGTAAAAAAATAACGTAGAACTGCCGGTTCCGCACAACAGGGAATGGTTGATTATCAAAACTCTTTCAGATTAATAAATGGGAAATAACAATTACTTACTAAGCATGATAGCTGGTATGCTGGTAATATCATGCTTCGCGTGTTCAAAAAGTATAAACAAAATTGAGACACCGGCAAGTTCAATTCCGGAGCAGAATGGAAAACTGCAAAGTTTGAAAACCAAGCCGGTAACTACCTATACTTACACCGTTAAAACTACCGAGTGGATGGTTGACGGGACAAATATCCCGGCGGGGGCTATAATATATATCCCCGCCGGTGAACGTGGGGCTTTGCTGCTTAAAAACTTTAAAGGAACAGCCGCCGCTCCAATCTTAATTGTTAACCAGGGCGGAAGGGTGTCATTCACTACAGAAACTACCGCCTCGTATGCATTTAAGACACAAAACTGCCAGTACTTTAAGGTAATGGGAAATGGCGTTTCCTCAATTAAGTACGGGTTTGATATGAACGGCGGCAATATCGGTATGACGATGGACTATCTGAGCTCGGATTTTGAGATCGCGAATGTTGAGGTGCGTAACAGCGGGTTTGCCGGGATCATGGCAAAAACCGATCCAACATGCGACGCTGCAACCTGGCGAGGCAATTTTACCATGAGTAATGTAATAATTCATGATAATTACGTTCACAAAACAGGAGGGGAAGGCCTTTATATAGGAAATTCTTTTTATCAGAATGGCGTTTCAACTTCCTGCGGTACGGTTTTACCTCATGATGTCGTGAATGCCAGGATCTACAAAAACCTTGTTGACTCTACCGGTGCCGAAGGGATCCAGGTTGGCAGTGCTACGTCGGGATGCATGATCTATAGTAACACCGTTAAAAACCCGGGGATAAGTCCGTTTGCTTCTTATCAAAATAATGGCATACAGATAGGAGAAGGTACCGGCGGTCAATGTTATAACAACCTGGTTAAGAATGCACCAGGCAATGGTATCATTGTTCTTGGTCTTGGGGATAACCAGGTATTCAATAATTATATTATTGACTCAAAGGCTTACGGTATTTTTGCTGATTCACGGTATACGCCAGGCCCGAATTTTCAGTTTATCAATAATACCATTGTGGGCTCTGTTTTAGGCGGTATAAAGTTAAACTCTGAAACTATCCCCATGAATACCGTTATTAATAATGCTATCATACAATCGGCATCGGTACAGCCGATAATTTTAAAAAGCACCAGCGTTAAACTTACCGAATCAAATAATTATGTAAATACAGATGTAAGCGTTTGCGGGTTTGTAAATTATAACGGAGATGATTTTCATTTACAACCGTCATCGCCGCTTATCGATCAGGGGGCAAACGTTTTATCATACGGCATAAAATTTGATTTTTATAATGCTGTACGCCCATCGGGTACGGCTTTTGATATTGGGGCTACAGAGTATTAATATGCAATACATCAGGCGTTTCTGTCTGGGGTAAAGGGAATTCCTGTAAAAGCAAAAGGGACGGCAACACTGCCATCCCTTTTTGCGTTTTAAAGTTTGGTCTCTTTTTTCAGGACATGACATTTTTAGCTTTAAGCTTTGTGTATTCTGCTTTTAGCTAAAATCATGGGCTTACTATCATGCGCAATGGTGCCAGATTGTTGATCTGAACAAAGTAAACACCGGTCATATACGAGCGGGTTAACTGAACCCCAAGGTTACCGCCAAAACCACGATACCTGCCGCTTTGCATAACCTTGCCAAAATTATCCCGGATAACCAGGTTGATCTCTTTCTGCTCCAGGTCGGGCGTTAGTTTAATGTTGAAGCTGCGTGCAGCCACCGGGTTTGGGTAGATCACATTGTTTTGAACAGTACCGATAGGTGCGCTGTTATCTTGTACAATGCCGGTTTTTTGACCTAAGGTTGAAGCCAGCGAATTGCTGCTGAGCAATGTAGGTTCCGTTCCATAAATCAGCTGATCTTTATAATAAACAGTAATATGGCTGTTAAGCGCCATAGCAGCTTTGGCAGCAAACGAATAATCATTGGCCTCGTTAAATGCCGACCAGTCTGTTTTATTAACCTGGTATTGAATGTTACCGGTATTGCTTAAGGGGTAAAGCGAACCGGCCGATGGATCGATGGTTAATTCAAGATAGGTGTCTGCCCCGGTTAAAGGGGGACTTAAAGTAACAAACCGGTTGTTGATTTTGCTGTTGCCCAGTTTGGCATAGCTTACCGAGAAATTCAATCCTGCTGTGCCTTCGCGGCTAAACCAATAACGAATGGAAAGATCGCTGTAATTGACAGGCACGTTTCCTGTATTGTTAAGCACCAGGTAGGTACTGATCGTATTTCCGGATGTGCTTTGATTTTGGTTTTGATAAGATACAGTAAAAGCCGTGGTAGCTGTAACTGCAGCCGGCTCGGTACCGTAAATTAACTGCCCGTTGCGGTAAAGGGTGATATGGCTGTTTGCGGCATAGCTCCCGGTGTATGGCAGGTATGAATAATCATCGGCCTCCGAAAAGTTTGACCAGTCCTGGTTTGCAAACCTCGACTGAATAACCCCGGAATTGCCGCCTGCGCTGAGCTGGCCGTTATTCAGGAAACCATATTCAATATAACCCAGGGCGCCTGTGCGCGGGTTGGGTAACTGAACATATTTCATGGTAACGTTACTGTTCCCCATTTGGGCATAATCAATCCATGAATTGATCCCGGCATAATTTTCCGCGGTAAACCAATACCTCATGGTCAGCTCGTTTAAATTAATGGCGACAGAATCCTGGTTAACAATTTTCAGAAATGGCTTAATGAGATTGTTTACAGGCTGGTTGTTATCCCCGTCGGAGTATTGTACCTGGACATTGTATGGCAATACGGTGAAGGCTTTGCTTGAGGCTGTCGTGTCAAAACGAGCGTTGCCACCTTGCTGCGCTATGATAGTACTGCTGCCCGCACCTACAATATGCAGCTTGTTATTGATTACCGTAGCTACGTTTAAGTTTGAGCTGGTGTAAACAACTGTAAGCCCGGAAGTAGCTGTCGCATTCAGGCTGATATCTGCATCGCCAGGCCTGCTTAAAGGCAACGCGGCAAAACTTATGCTTTGGCTCAGTTTGTTAACAGTTAAGGTTTGTGTAACCGGTGATGCCGCAAGGTAATTAGCATTCCCACCCTGCGAGGCGGTGATCACGGCCGTACCCGCACCGGTGATGTGCAACTTTGTGCCCGCTACCTGAACTACCGTACTGTCCGAACTGCTATAACTTACCGCAAGGCCAGAACTGGCTACAGCACCGGCCATAAAATCGCTGTCGGCAACTGTTTTTCCAGGGATCGCATTAAACGTAATGGTTTGTGCTTTTTGGCTAACGGTGAGGCTTTGATTAATAGAAGTAGCTGCTTTAAAACTGCTGTTTCCGGCCTGGGATGCAATGATGGTTGTTGTTCCGGCCGCTTTAATGTGGATGGCGCCATTGATCACACTGGCAACAGTAGTATCTGAACTGCTGTAGGAAACCGCTAAACCTGATGAAGCTGTTGCAACGGGCACAAAATCGGCATCGCCAAATGTTTTTCCGCTGAGGGACGCGAAGGTAATTGTTTGATCACCCAATACATCGGCAGCAATTTCGGTGCTGCTTAATGCCCTGCCGTAGATCTTGAAATTATCAATGGAGCCTTTGAACATCGGATCGGCAAACTGCGATTTGCCCAGATAATTTTGTGTGGTGCTGCCGAGCGCCGATGGTTTGATGGTAATGTTTGTTGAGGAGGTAACCGATGTACCATTTACATAAAGTGTGGTAGTAGTGCCCGCCCGCGTTACCGCCAGGTAGGTCCAGGTATTTAATGGGAAGGTGTAATTGTAATTGATATTCTGTTCTGCAGCCGAGCCGTTTTTAGTAGCGTAACGAATGGTTGACTGCCCGTTGGTAACACCGGCCTGTACAGTAAGGAACATGTATTGGGTAGTGCTTGAGCCAAAGTCAAAAACACGCATCCAGGTACTTATGGCGTCCATCCGCACCCAGGCAGATATGGTAAAATCGTTCAGGGTACTGAAAATACCGGCAGGCAATGTTGCATAAGCGTTCGCAGAACCATCAAGCAGCAAAGATTTTCCATATTTACCCGCAGCACGGCTTGCTGTTGCCGCGAGTGCAGCATGATTGGCGCCCCAGGCATCAATGCCTTTACTACTGCTTTCCTCATCAAATTGATAAAAGTCGCGTTGCCCGGCATTGGGTTTAGCAACCGCTTCTGTGCTTTGGGTACCTTCGCCGGTGCTGTCTGCAGGGGCTATAACATAAAAATAGGTTGTGCCATTGCTTACATTGCTGTCGGTGAAGGTAAGGTTACTAACCGAGCCAAGTGCGGTATATGGCCCGCCGGAAGTTGTTGAACGTTTAACGTTATAACTGTAGCCTGGAAGTGATTGCCATTCAAGGATGTTTTTGGCATCGCCCGCGGCAACTGTCAAAGAGTTTACAGCACTGCTAAGTACCGTGAGTACCAATGTGGAAGTACCTGTTGTACTGCCGTTGCCTGCCGACAGGCTTACATTAAAGGTGCCTGATTCTGTTGGTTTTCCTGAAATTTTGCCTGATAAAGAATCAATTTGTAACCCAGCCGGCAATCCGCTGGCCGAAAAATGGTTGGGCGACTTAATTCCTGTTACCGTATAAGTCATAGGTTTTCCTATCAGCGTGGTATCCGTTGGCGCGCTGGTGATAATTACCGGTAATGGCCGGTCGTCCAGGAGCACCACATCATTGCCCGTACCGCCTTTATAGCTGATGCGAAGCGTGAAATTACCAACAGTTATCGGGGCAAGTTCGGGCAAACCTTTAAATGTACCGGATATTGCCGCACTTCCGGTGTTATCAATGATAGTGAACGAACTTCCCTGGGCCAGGCTGGTCGAGTCGATAGCCGTGATCTGTAGTTTAGGCTGGTTCACTAAATTAACAATGGCTGTACTTACCTTATCACTGGTGGCCGAACTGGTGCTTAATTCTACTCTATAGGTGGCATCGGCATTCATGGTGAGGGTGCCCACTTTTATGGTGCCAATGGACTGGTTACCAGGTGCCAATGCCGCTCCTGTACCCGAACCGGTACCGATAGTAGCCGATGATGTGCTTTTACCACTGCCGCCAAACGTGCCGGCCGTTGCAACCACCGGACTGGTGAATGTGCCGCTGTTAGGATCGTTATTGAGCAAATAAGTGCCGTTTTTTATCGTCGTTGTTCCGGAATAAGCCTGGTTACCGGTAAATGTCAGAATAGCTGTTCCAACTTTCTCTACGTTCATACTGCCGGTCATCGTTCCGCCGTAGCTGGTAGTTATATTCAGTGCACCGATGCTGATGGTTGGGCTGCCGCCACCATCTGTACGGATGGCGCCCCTGCCGCTCAATGAGCCAAAGCTGATGGTGCCGGTAGGGAACATGATGCCCTGGCAATCATTGCCGTTGGCGTCGAGGTTCCATGATGCATTCGCGCTGCCTGATTGCGGCACTTCAAAACGGGTACGTGAGTTGCCGCTGCGTAATTTGGATACAAAGTACCCGGTAAAGCTGCTGTTATCGGCAAACAAATGTAAACCGGCATATACGTTACCATCCTGAATAATTGTTCCGCTGCCGGTAAGCCGCCCGTAAAGGTTCAATGCGTTGCTGGTTTGGTAAAAATAACTGGTTTTTCCGGCAGCGATTTCAATATCGTTGTATAAGGTAGCATCACCGTTCGCCGAAAAAAGCGCGCCGCCGTTCATGGTTATTTTTCCGGTACCGAGCGGGCCTGATGTAGGGGCGGAGGGCGCTCCTGTACTTGTTCCGGATATTTCCATCCCATAAACTGGCGGCCAGCTTTGCCCGTTCCCGTTGAGGATAGTACCGCCGGAGTAGGTGTTATTGCCTCCTGCGTACAGGAACCCGATACCGTTCTTGAGCAGGCTGCCTGTGCCTGTTATTTGCCCGATTAATGATACGGTGCCGCTTACATTGGGGGTGTTTACATTGAGTAACGTATCGAGCGTTACAGGCATCTTCAGGGTTTGATACCCAGAGCTGTTATTAACCAGGTCATTTCGCAAATGAATTGCTGCGCCGTCAATGGTATAGTTGCTGGCGTTTGCATTAAACTGGATTCTCGAGGCTACGAGGTTTGGGATGTCGTTGGTCAGTACGGTATCTGCACTATTTTGAAAAGTAATAATGGCTGGATTAACCGGTGTCGCGTTTTCCTGCCAGTTGCTGGCCAGGGTAAGCGAGTCGGACTCGGGCTGCTGGCTCCATGTTGAAGTGCTTGAGCCGGGTACGCCAAATGTTTCGGCCGAATTGGAGCTTTCTTTGGTTTGGCCCACAGATGAAACAACATAGTAGTATGGGCTTCCGTTGCTTACATTCAGATCCGCGTATGCCGTAGTTGAAACATTGGCTACAGTAGTATAAGGACCGCCGCTTATCGTAGCGCGTTTTACATTATAAGTAGCCGCACCTGCTGCTGCATTCCAGCTCAAGTCAACTTCCTTGTTTTTATTAACAGCTGCAGGCTGCGCCGGGGCAGCCGGTGGTACTGATGAAAAAATAACATTTGAGTTTCCGCTTTCCAATGTTCCGGCAAGCGCGGTCACTACATAATAATTGTTTACCTCGGGTACAGGGCTGGCATCAATATATGATGTGTTGGTTATACCTGATTGTATAGTGGTAAACGGCCCGGTGGATGATGACGACCGTTTTACCGAATAGCTGGTAGCATTGGCTGAAGCTACCCAGGAAATATTAATTTGTGTAGCGTTAACAACCGCCGCCGCAGCTGAAGCGGGCGCTGCCGGCGCCTGGTTATTGACCACATTCAGCATGAGGGTTGCCGTGCCGGTGCCGCTGGCATTAGTGGCGGCTATGGTAATTTCGCTTTGCCCTAACGCGGTAGGTGTACCCGAGATGATACCGGTGGCCGCATCAATGCTAAGCCCTGCCGGCAAGCCGCTGGCACTATAAGAAGATGGATTAGCACTGGCTACGATGTTATAACTGAAAGGCCCACCACTGGTAGCTGTGGCTGTGGTAGCACTGCTAATCTCCGGAGACCCGGCAGGTGCAGATTGACTATAGGCTACATTACTGAACGTGGCTATATTTAGCGCCGAGTTATTACTGGAAAGGGCATAAAATCCGGCATACAAATCCGTGGGGAAACCTGTTGCAGAATACCAGCAACCGAGACCGGTCCAACTAATGCCATCCTGCGAATGGTATGTAAATATGCGGGTGCCTACACGCTCAATTTTTAACCACCAGGGGGCTTTGGGTTGGTAGTGGTTTCCGGCACCGCCTGTCGCTTTAAGGAAAATATCATAAAAAGCCGAACCGGGCGCCAGCGATTGGCGTAGCATGACCCCGCAACCACCGGTATTTAACGACATATTCTCAACTTTTACTACCAGTCCGGCATCGCCGCTAATTTTCTTAAAATTAAAGCTAAAAGCATTACTGGTAGAAGTTCCGGCGCCTTGAAGTGTCCAAACCCCGTTATTGTAGGCAGCGCTGCCCGCCAACCCGGTATTACCGATATCAATATTGGTAAGGTTGCTCACCGGCTGCACATGATCAGCAGGATAATATACCTGGGGCAACTTAACCGCGGTAGATGTATCTGATGATTTCAGGTATAAGAAATTGCCGCCGGCAGGAGAATAATTGGTGGCACCGGGCTGCATTAATGCGGCTCTCATCCTGTCGGTATTAGGGGTAGGTATTCCCTTGCGTACAGCATAAGCGCTGTAAATAAGATTAGTCATGTCGCCAACCCTCGCTCCGGGCTGAATACCCCAGTTAGTCCAATAACTTGCATACCCTCCCAGCGGGATAAAGGTCATTGTTGCTCCGTCAAAAGCGTATTTATGATACAGTTCACCGATAGCCAATACCCGGTTATCCAATTCGGCAAACATATCTGCACCTTGCTTGTAGGCAACTTCTGCACCCCAGGCCAGTGCGGCTGCCTGCACACGCCAATGGTCGTCGCGGCCCGAATCCCCAACTTCGCCACCGGGCAACGAATTGCGCATACCTCCTCCGGCATCCATCCGGTACACTTCCACCGCCTGGTTAAACCGGGTTACATCATCACAAAAAACGGATGCGGCAAGAGCTATTTTTAACTGGAGGGCTCCTTTATTCGCGTCGCGCAAGGGGCTTGGTACCCAGGAAGTAGGGAATAAAACATTAGCAAAATAATTTTTTACGTGCTGTGTGTTGGCTGCGGTCCAACCGGGAAAAGTACAACGAAGGATTTCAGCACCTACGCCCCAATACTGCGCATAGTCGCCAATATCCAGCATTGATTCTCCGCCGCCCCATGTAGTATTGGTTACTGCCCAGGCATCCAATATATTAGTAGCTTTGCGGGCATAAGTTGAGTCGCCTGTAAACCACCACATCCAGGCCAGGTTGTGAACAGCCTGCATGTCTTCAATCCAGGCACTGTTGTTTAGGTTTGGCGCCCTTGTAACAGTTGCAAAAGGCCCCTTTTGCCCATAGCCCAATTGTGAATGCGAGCCGTTTTTAAATGCATTATAACCGGATAGCCATGGTTCGCGGCTAATGTTGGCTTTCAATTGATCCAAATCGGCCCGGTTAAAGGCCACGCCAGGATGGACAAAAGGTTGGGCGCATACACCCATCGTGACAAACATCGACAGCGAAAACAACAGCAGCCTTATCTGCCGGTGCGTACCTGTCAAATAATTACAAAGCGTAAAAAGTTTTTTCATGGTTTAATTGTTTAGGTAAACATATTTACTGCCGTTCCGGTATGTTTGGAAGTCGTGTAAGAGCGTGGAACAAAACAGTTTTATAATCGGACACACCAAAGACAATGACTGCTGTAAATGATACTCACAGCAAACTGGTGTTTTTTGAAATTTTTATGACGTTAAAGCGCTTGGAATAAGCTGCTTTGTGTATGGGTAAGTATTGTAGAAGTAATTAAAGATTCTTTCAATTCCTTTCTTGAGCTATTGTCTGTACACTCCTTCAATGATTTATTATCAATTGAAAAACGGTGTCATTTCGACGAACGTAGCGTCGGGAAAGTGTGTTGGGGGAGGAGAAATCTTCTACACCATGTCCGCGAGCTTTTCACGTTACTTGGCATATCGTATAAGATCTCCTTTGCTCGCTCGCTCAGGCCTCCACAGCTCTATTGAAATGACATTTTCTTTTAGTTGAAAAGAAGTGTACACAACAGTAGTTTCCCAAGAAGGGAATCGCACAATTTAATACCTTAAAAATATTAGTGGAGATATAAAAGATTGCACACAAGGACAGGTAGTCAATCTTACCCTCAATCCTTGCGCGGAAACTGGACCCCGTCCACATGTTCACCCACAAATATGTTAGCCATATCGCTTGTTTTATAAAAGCCGGGTTTGCCCGGCATCTTATCGAATATCAGGGTGCTGTTTATCTTCAGGTTTTCAAATATAACTTTCCTGATGCCGCGTTTGTCATCATAGCCGGCTATAACAGACATATTAGCCCGCGTCCCGTTATAATTAACATTCCTGAACAGTATGTTCTCGATCCCCAGCCCGGGAGAGGTGTTATATTTTCGGTTGTACATCACTCTTAAATTAAACAGTTGCCCCTTGCGGATATCCTCAATCTCCACGTTTTCAAAACTGGCGTTCCTGATCAGGTTGCTGTCGCCGGCATTAAGTGATATGCAGCCCTGGTAATCAAGCTGGTTTTCGTTATGGTCAAGTACGGTCATATTTTGAACCCGGATATTCTGTAATGTGTCCGGGTGGTCAGTATCGCCGTGGGTGCCTATCAGTAGCGGGTGGGCTACATCTGCCCATAAAATGGCGTTGTTAACTGTAATATCGGAGGTATTGCCATAATAATTCCAACGGTGACCGTAAATAGCGATACAATCGTCAGAGTTTCGCATGTATATATGATCGAGCTTAATATCCTGACTACAGAAAATGTCTATGCCATCGGCATTACCGGTAGAACTAAAAGCTTTGAAATTGCTTATTTTCACATGCTTTGATTCGCCCATCAAAATAGAATAACCCGTTGGGAGTTCAATGATCCCGTCGATACTGATGGTATTGCTGTACTGGATGATCAAATGATCGTTCCTTAATTTTGAGGGTGTTCCTGTAGTATTTTGTGGTTTAACGCTGTCGTCCTGTACCGGGTGTTGTGTAAGGATTCCGCGGCCGCAGATCCTGACGTTCTCTGCATGATCTATAACAAATGAGCCTTCAACAATAGCGCCGCCGGCCACATACACGGTTTTACCCGAGGGGATCACCATCCGGCCGATTTTATGGATGCCCGGGCCAAAATAAAGTGTTTGCGCATCGGCTTTTGTGGGACGGCTGCTTTCTATAGGATTGGCAAAAATCTGCAGGTTTTCAAAAATGTTGCCGTTTACCTCTAACGAAACATATTGCGAAGCGCTTAATTCAAATTCTACAACGTTGCCTTTAACCTCGGGCTTGATGCCGTATGCGGTAGGTCTGATCCTTACTTCTTTGATATTCCCCAGGTTTAGCTTAACCCGGAGCTTTACTGAACCGGAACAATCAAAATAAGTAAAAGCGGTTTTTTTAATAATGCGCTGCGTGTCAAAACGAGCCGCAACATCGGCGTTATATACATCTAAGGGCTGCCAGTTGCCTGTACCCTGCCGCACATCTACTTTAATTGTATGATTAACTAAGTTACTTTCGGGTGCTTTATAAGTTATGATTTCTGCCTTGACTGTTTTTAATAAAAATACGACTGCACATGCCAGTGCCAGGAATTTGTTCATAGAAGTTTTTATAGTGTATAGAGGAAGACAATAAAGGCGGATTCTCATACTCAATAAAAAAACTATATCGAAAAAATAACTGCATTTGCCGGAGATAATGTGCCCTAATGAGATACCTAGGAACAATTTGAACTAAATCACTAATCTCTTTGAGTATATTTAATAGCATTGCTTGTCCTTATTACTGTTGTTGCCCTGTATCCTGAACAATGAAGAATAAATACCTTTTTTTGCCTTTTTTATAGCCCTTTCTCCCTTTTGCAATAATGCTGTGTCCGCAAAGCAAAAGGTTGTTGCACTGCTTTATTCACCAGATAACCGTACGCGGGCGCAATTTTCACTGGATGAGCAAGGGCAGCTGTATTATCGGTTAATTTTCAATACACGGTTAATTGTTAACTGGTCGCGTTTGGGGATCGAAACTACCGGTTCTTCATTAGTTCAGGGTATCACGTTAAAGGGATCGGCCAAAAAAGAAATCAATGAAAAGTTTTTGTGGCCGCTGGGGGAGGATGCCAGCCTGGTAAACCATTGTAACGAGCTCACGCTTCATTGCACCTCTGGCATAGGTAATTATGATATAATCGTAAGGGTATATGATGGAAGCCTGGCGTTTAGGTATGTCTGTAAGCAGCTTGGTGATAGTATTGTACAACTTAAATCGGAGCTAACGGAGTTTAACCTTGCAACAAGCTATCGCATTTACCAGTATCACGAAGAATCTGTTTTCCGGCCGGTTATGGTCGATTCATTGCCGGGTACCAGTGACCTTCCTTCAACGCTTACAGCCGCACAGTCATATATAAGTATCGGCGAAGCCGATAACCGCAATTACACCAAATGCGTATTGGTTCACGGCAGCCGCCCCAATAGCCTGTCGTTACAATTTTATACGGATACCATTTACCGCGACCATCGCGTTCAATCGGTTCGGAAGGATTCATTAATCCGGTTCACCGATAGTCTCATTACTCCCTGGCGAACCATCAGTTGCAGTAGTACTGCCATAGGTTTGCACGCGTTTAGTCAGCTTAATCTTAAACTGGTTAAACCGCTTAGTAATGAGGTACCCGATTATGTAAAACCCGGAAAGGTTTTCAGGGTACCTATCAATACGCAGGGCGCTCTTGATGGAATTGATTTTGCTCAAAAAATGAACTTTCAATACATTTTAGTTGATGCAGGCTGGTACGGTGCCGAATTTCGAACTACTTCTGATCCTACCAGATACCTGCCTGATTTCCACTTGCCGGATATCATTGCCCATGCCCGGCAAAAAGGCATCGGTGTTATTTTATACGTAAATTATGTGGGGCTCAAAGCTAAGATAGATACCATATTGCCGCTTTATAAAAAGTGGGGAGTTAGCGGGCTAAAGTTTGGGTTTGTAGATGGCGGCACGCAGAAAGGCCTTGCCTGGCTTGATTCGGCCGTAAAAAAGTAAATGATTATGGCATGGTACTTAACGTACATGATCATTATAAACCCACAGGTTTGAGTCGCCGGTACCCGTATGTGCTGAGCCAGGAAGGGATCAGGGGCGACGAAAACAGTCCCGATGCTTTCCATAATACCGTATTGCCGTTTACGCGTTACCTGGCCGGCCCTGCCGATTTTACCTTTTGCTACCCCAACAGGGTGAATGATTACAGTAAAAATATCCGGGTAAGCAAAGCTCAGCAAATGGCCCTGACCATTGTATACTTTGACCCGCTCCAGGCGATTTTCTGGTACGGGCGGTCGCAGGATTACCGGGATGAGGCGGATATTGAATTTTTTAAATATGTGCCCACCGTATGGGATGAAAGTAAATATGTGCAGGGAGAGATAGGCGAAGGCATTACCGTAGCACGTCGTAAGGGCCGTACCTGGTACCTGGGCAGCGCTGCAGGTCTTCAGAAATGGGGAGGAAGCTTCAAGCTCGATTTCCTGGAAAAAAATCAGGTATACACCGCTACTGTTTATGGCGATGACGGACAGGGCGGCATACAGGTAAAAAAGGTTGAGCTCAGGCACAATGATGCTTTTGTTGTTGACCTGGATGCAAAAGGGGGCCAGGCCGTTATCATAAGACCTCAAATAAAGTAGGGGGCGGAGATGTTGTTGTGCGGCATTATTAATGATTGTGTTAGTTTGACTTAAGGAGGACCCGGCTTTGGGCGAAATGAAGAAAAAATTGGCTTTGAAAGATATTGCTGCCGCGTTAAAAGTGTCAGAAGCATCTGTTTCCTATGTTCTTAATGGCAAGGCGAGGCAATATGGCATCAGCGTGGCGCTGGAAAATAAAATACTGAGGTTTGTTGAAAAGGTAGGTTACCGGCCAAACCGGCTGGCAGCCAGCCTGCGGACGGGAAAAAGTAAAACGGTGGGCATGATTGTGGAAGATATCAGCGATCCTTTTTTTCGGCCATTGCGAGGGTTGTGGAAGAGCATATTTATAAAGAAGGTTACCGCGTTATTTATGGCAGTTCTGAAAATTCGACCGTTATTGCCCGCGACCTGCTGCAAACTTTTAAAAATTACCAGGTAGATGGGTACATCCTGGCGCCTACTGCAGGTTTGGAAGATGATATCAACCAGCTTGTAAAGGAAGGTTACCCGGTAGTGGTGTTCGACCGCGCCTCGCCTGATCTGCAATGTTCCAAAGTACTTGTCGATAACTTTCGCGGCAGCGAGACTGCGGTTTTACATTTGATAGATAACGGCTTCCGTAACATTGCCATGGTTACGCTTGCGGCCGGGCAGGATCAAATGAACGAACGTGTTAACGGTTATCACGCGGCCCTCCAAAAACACGGGCTGCCGCCTATCCTAAAAGAAATTATATATAATGAAGATCCACACAAAACCATCCAGAACCTTAAAAGCCTCCTGAAAAGTAAAAAGGATATAGATGCCATTTTTTTGCGACCAACTATCTCGCCTTAAGCGGCCTGCAGGCCCTGAAAGAATCAGGACTGATAATTACCAGGGACATCGGTGTTGCTGTATTTGATGATATTAACAATTTTGCCCTTTTTAACCCGGCCATAACTGCTGTTGCCCAGCCAATTAAAGAGATCGGGCTCAGGGTTACCAAAATTTTATTGGAAGAGCTTCAGGATAACCACATAATCGATTCGCAAAATATTTTATTGAAAACCAAACTGATCATAAGGGATTCATCCGTAAGGTTACCGGTTTAATTTATCCGAAAAAAATTAAAAAAAATGAGTATCAAACCTGTTTGGGATTGTCTTTGTTATAACTCTCCCCTAATAAACCGTCCGGTTTAGCAAAGTTGGTTATAATAAGGCTTCTGAAAGGAAGCCCTTTTTGTTAATGATAAACAGCAGGGAATATTGAGAAAAATGATCGGTTGGGGCACGGATATAATCCTTGTTCTTTATTTGTCAGATAATTATATTTTTGTTTTGAGTAAAATGTTACAGGGTGCAGACATGATAGTGTATCGATTTATGAAAAAAAGCGAAACGAAGCGGAACCCTTAGAGCTATTTCAGATAAAGAATCCGAAAGCAGACGAACAAACGATCAAAAAAAGCTGGAATTCAATTGTTCAGAAAATAAATCAGGAACCTAAAAAGAAGCGCCAGGAGTAATGTTTAACCTGGCGGGACAGTTTTTGAAACACGAACCAAATGTTTCGCGGCACTTATATTCAAATTGAGCAGTATTCAACAACCGGCATCCTCCTGTATGCGGCCTTTTAAAGCAGCCGCACGTTGGTGTTGTGTAATTATTTTAGGAACACTGATTTTAAATAGCAATGCCGCGGCGCTTGCTTTACCCAATATACAGCGGCTTGGCCTCAAAGACGGGCTTTCCAACAGCGAAGTACGGTGCATTTTCCAGGATCATTCAGGCTATATGTGGTTTGGCACTTACGACGGCCTGAACCGTTTTGACGGATATGACTTCCGTATTTACCGCAATCAGCCCGAAAAGCAACATTCAATTATTCATAATTTTATTAATTGTATTGCAGAGGATGCGGCCAATAATTTATGGGTAGGTACGCGCCAGGGCATAAGTATCTTAAACCCGGTAACTGAAGAGTTTTCTCCGGCGTATGCAATTTTGGGCGGCAAAGAAACACCCGTGACATCTTTTGTAAGGGACATTAAAACGGACCGCTCCGGGCGTATTTTCATTGCCACCCTTTCCAACGGCCTTATCGTTATTGATAAGGGCAAACGAACCGGCCATGTTATACCATACTATGATAACGGAAAAGCTGTACAGAGTTATAACGTTAGCGCGTTGTATGTAGGGCCAGGCGACCAAATCTTTGCGCTGATCAGCGGCGCGGGCCTTTTTACGTATGATGCGGTACACGGTACTTTGAAGTTACTGAACACTTCGGTTACCGGCGCTACCTGTATTTATCCCGAAGGCAATGGTTTATGGGTAGGCACAACCCAGGGCCTGCACCATTATGATTTCAAAACTGGGCAATATGACCGTCTTTTTGATGAGTTTAACGGGCCTTTCAAATCGGGCAGGATAACGAGCCTGCAAGTCATGCCCGATAGTACACTTTGGGTGAGTACCGATGGCGGCGGGATCCAGATCATGGATAAAGGGCGCGACAAGATTACCTATCTGCCTGCGGGGAGTGACGAGCACTCACTTTCAAGTGATGCTGTTTATGCTTTATTTTTAGACCGCGAAGGCAGAAAGTGGATAGGTACATTACGGGGCGGAGTAAATGTTATTGATGAGGTAAAAGAACGTTTTATAAATATCAGGCATAATGACCTGAACGCCAACAGCCTTATCAGTAACTTTGTTAAATCGTTATATGAAGCACCCGATGGCAGGCTGTGGATAGGTACCGATGGCGGCGGATTGAGCATTTGGGACCGGCAGGCCCATCGCTTTACTAATTTTCGCCATGATGCCTCACACCCCGGCACCCTAAGCTCAAACTTTGTAACCAGTATTGCCGGGGATAGGGAAGGCAGGATCTGGGTTGCCACTTATGGGGGCGGCATTAACCTGTACCAGCCGGGTTCCAATACATTCACTATATTTCGGGGTGTAGACAGGCAGGGAGCTGCCAGCCGGGTAGTGTTCTGGTGCCTGTACCTGGACCATGCTGGAAATCTTTGGGCCAGCGGCTTACAGGACGGGCTGTTTCTATATGATAAGCATAATAACCAATTCAGGTTGTATGACGCGGCACTGACCAATATCCTTTCAATGGGCGAAGATCATTTTGGAAACCTTTGGGCTGGAAATTTCGAAGGGGTTTATAAGATTGATCAAAAAAGCAACTCACGTAAGTTTTATCCGGTAGGTAAAGCGGTAAGATCAATGCAGAAAGCAGGCAACGGCGACATGTGGTTGGGTACAGAAGCCGGCTTGTTGTATTTTTCAACGTCTAAGGAAAAAATCATTCACCACTATACCACCAGTAACGGACTTAGTAATAATACGGTACTGGCCATTTTGGAAGACGCGCAAAAGCGTTTGTGGCTAAGCACTTACAACGGGCTTTGCCGATTTGATCCCAAAGCCGTTAGTTTTACCAATTTTTTTGAAAGCGATGGCCTGGCGAGCAATGAGTTTAACTTTAACGCGGGCTTAAGGCTAAACAATGGTCAGCTTGCGTTTGGGGGGATCAATGGTGTCACGATATTTCATCCGCAGGCAATCCTGCCCCTGCATGATATCCCCAACATTGTTATAACTGATATTAAAATTAACAATAAGCCCATAAGTACTTATCCGGACTATGTGAAGACGGATGCTGGGAATGTTATCCGGTCGTTAGAGGTTCCTTACGATCAGGCATCAATAGCCGTTAGTTTCGCAGCTATCGAATTTACCGCGCAGGATAGGATCGGTTACCGTTATATGCTCCAGGGCTGGGACAGGGGATGGATTTACGCAGGGAGGCAACGTAATGCGCTTTATACCCGTTTAGAGCCCGGTACGTATACATTAAAAATTAACTGTACTAATGCCGAAGGGCAATGGATTAGCCGGGAAATCCATCTTCATATCATTATTTTGCCGCCCTGGTATCGTACCGTCTGGGCCTACCTGATTTATGCGATGTTGCTTGCGGCAGTTGTTTACTGGTACCTGCGTTATAGGTTTAGGGAAACACGGCTTAAATATGAAGTACAACTGGCCAATGCCGCCGCTGCACACCAGCGCGACCTGCAGGAAAAGGAACGCGAATTGAATGACAGGCGCGTAGAGTTTTTCACGGGTGTTTCTCATGAGTTTCGTACGCCCCTTTCGCTCATCATCAACCCCTTAAGGGATTTGCTTGCGAAAATTGGCCCTGAGAACCGTGCGGAACTTAATATTGTTTATCGTAATTCAAGGCGCCTGTTAAGCCTTGTTGATCAGCTGTTGCTGTTTCGTAAGGCCGATTCGGGCGCTGGGATCCTGCAAATTGCGCCAATGGACATTACCCTTGTTTGCCGGGAGGTATTTTTATGTTTTGTGCAGCAGGCCAGGCTTTCGGGTATCAGTTTTGAATTAAACGTGCCGGAAGAGCCGGTACTGATTTACGGAGACAGGGAAAAGATCGAGATTATCCTGTTTAACCTCATATCCAATGCTATTAAATATACGCCGGCCGGGAAAGCCGTGTGTGTTGGCCTGCAATCGGGACCGGATGAGGTGGTGATCAATGTGATTGACAATGGACCCGGAATATCTCTGGAAGCGGGGAAGCATATCTTCGAAAAGTTTTACAGGTCAAATACGCATGGACAGGCGGCAAAAGGAGGCTTTGGGATCGGCTTATTCCTGGCCCGCCAGTTTACCATAGATCACGGCGGCTCATTAACGTTTGAAAGTGGGCCGGGTAAGGGCTCTGATTTTTGTTTAACCCTGTTAAAGGGTAAAGCTCATTATTCGCCGGATGTGGCAGCGGCAGCCGATGCCGCTGATTTATCGCCTTTGCTTCGTGAAATGGTGGAAGACCAGCCGGCGATAGCTGAAGCCAGCCAAATTAATGATATTGATTTTGAAGCTGATAAGATTTTTACCGACAAGCAAAGGATCCTGGTTATTGATGATGACAGCGAGATCCGGGCTTACATTTGTTCCATTCTTGAAAGCCGTTACAGGGTTTACGAGGCAGATAATGGTTTGACCGGTTTACAGAAAGCGAAAGAAAAGCAACCCGATCTTATTATCTGCGATGTAATGATGCCTGGTTTAAATGGCATTGAACTTTGCTCAACCATTAAGCAGGACCAGCAATTGAGCTATATCCCGATGATTTTACTAACAGCCAGTTCATCTGCCGAAAATAAGATCAAAGGACTGGAAAGCGGCGCCGATGACTATATTTCCAAACCTTTTGATAAAGATGTACTGGTTGCGCGTATTGCCAATCTGCTGCAAAACAGGAGTAACCTTCAAAGCTATTTTTATAATACCATTACCCTGAAATCGGTTAACGTCACTATTTCGGATGAGTATAAAAACTTCCTGGAAAAATGTATCGAAATAGTTGAGCAGCATATTACCGACGAAAACTTCAATATCAAAATACTGGCTTCAGAGATCGGCATGAGCCATTCAAATCTTTACCGCAAAATTAAATCGCTGTCGGGTCATACCGTTAATAGCTTCATCCGCTACATACGCCTCAGAAAGGCGGCTGAGCTGCTGATCCAGTCGGATATGAATGTTAATGAAGTGGCCATTGAAACAGGCTTTAACAGCATTAAATACTTCCGCGATCAGTTTTTTAAACTGTTCGGCGCTAACCCATCAGACTTTCTTAAGCAAAAAAGACCTGTATTTAAGAAAAATAAAAACACAATTAACTGATATTGAGTTATTTATGTGTATTCTCTCCATTGCTTAATCAATTGAGTAAATTGATAAATTGCCGAATTTATACCGCATAAATGACCAATTTGAGTCCCATCTGCCGAATAAAATCTATTCATATTAGCTTATATAAACCAGTTATTAGAACCATAGGCAAACTTACTTAATCGATTATGTAAATCGGTTTTCAGCTTAGGTTCCTAAAGTCGGCAACGACCAATTTAAAGAGAAACCAGTTTTTAAAGCCAATATGAACAATTGTAACCAGCTAACTACATGGTGGGAAGAAGCCCTCCACGGAAATGTCAAATCTTTTGGCAGGATACATGACGAACTGTATTCCGGTTTGTATTTCTACCTCTATAAAATTATTAAAGATGAGGATGCAGCCCAGGATGTTTTACAGGAACTGTTTATAAAAATGTGGGAGCGGAGGATAACATTTGGACCTATTAAAAATGTTAAATACTATTTCTTTAAATCGGCACGGTCACTTGCCATTAACTTTTTAAAGGCCTCGCGGCCCGAGTTTGTAGGCTTATCCGCAAGCCATGATATCGATATTGTTTTTTCGAGGGAAGATGTGCTTGTTTTGGAAGAAACCGGGAGAGAAGTGGAGCACATGCTTGCGCTTGCCTTGAATACCTTGCCAAGGCGCCAGAAGGAGATGATCTTTTTAAGATATTTTGATAATTGGAATTACGATCAGATTGCTGAAGTAACGGGGTTACAATATCAGTCGGTAGTTAATCATGTACACCGGGGCATCAATCAACTGCGTATTAAACTTTCTGAAGGCAGTAAGATAGCCACAACCGAACTGGTGCTTTCATAAAAACATTATATAAGATTTCCTGACTTTCAAAAAACACCGAATGATTAAAAAAATACTTTTAAAAAGAATAACCATGGCTGTCATGACTTTGCTGATTACAGGCCAGGTATATGCACAGCATCAAAAAATCATAAACCCCGGAGAAGTTTGGCCCGATAACCGGGGAGAACATATCCAGGCGCATGGCGGAGGGATTATAAAAATAAAGAACACATACTACTGGTATGGAGAAGAAAGACGTCGGGGACTGGATTCAAATAAACGTTATGTTAGCTGTTATGCGTCAAAAGACCTGACGAACTGGACATTCAAAGGTGATGTTGTTCAGATGACCGATCCCGAAAACCTGGGGCAGCGCTGGGTTCTGGAAAGGCCCAAAGTTTTCTACAGCAAAAAGAGCCGGCAATATGTCATGTATTTCCATCTTGACAATGCAACTTATAAGTTTGCTCGGGTTGGCATCGCCGTAAGCGACCGCCCTGATGGTAATTTTAAATACCTGAAAAGCTTCAGACCCCTGGAGCATGAAAGCCGGGATATTGGCCAGTTTATAGATGATGATGGTACGCCATATCTTGTTTTCGAAGACCGTCCGCTCGGGTTTCATATCGTCCGGCTTTCGGAGGATTGCCTCAGCATTGACCGGGAGATGTGCCTGATAGCCGAGCATATGGAAGGTGGGGCTATAGTGCATTATAATGGCCTTTATTACGCAATAGGCTCCGCGCTTACCGGCTGGAAGCCCAATCCTAACCGGTATGCAACAGCAAAAACCCTGAAAGGCCCGTGGTCGGAGTTTAAAGACATAGCGCCGAAGGAAAAAACACATATGGTTCGCAATCTACCTTATTACTCAAAGTTAGCGGGAAGAAGGATACGACAGTATTGTTCCTGGGGGATATTTGGAAGCCGAAAGAACAATGGAATTCCCGGTATTTATGGATGCCTGTTCAGATCGGGGATGGTAAGCTTTGGCTTCCTGAGCCCGCTCCGTTTAAGATCGACGTGAAAAACGGCACTGCAAATTAATCAGCATTTTTATACAATTCATTCTTCATAAGGTTAGTTAATAGATTAAGGGGCAGGGGTGCCCCTTTTTCGTTTTTACCGGCCCGGCACGTGCCTGAGCTGCGCCGTTTTTTGACCGGTAAAGTTGGTACCGGTTAGCGCCCGCTGATTTCCATTCATTTTGTTACAATCAAGCTGGTGATCTTCGCCCATGATTTAATAATGTATTAATATTGGTGGTCTACTTTTACCGGCATATCATTATCTTATGTCACTAAAAAAATGCTCTGCCTAATCGTTTTGCTGCTTATCTGCAGCAGGTTCGTTCGGGCGCAAGAGCTTGCCGCTATTGAAAATAAACGGGTAAAATTGCCCAATGGGTGGTCATTAACACCTGTTGGCAAGAGCCTTCCCCTGGGCGATCTGCCCCTGAATATCGTTGTGAGCAAAAGCCATCATTATGCCGCGGTTACCAATAATGGGCAGAGTGTTCAAACCATTCAGCTTTTAGACGCACGTACAGATCGTGAACTGGACAAAGTATTGATCAGCAAAGCCTGGGGAGGCCTGGTTTTTAGTGCAGACGAGCAATCACTCTACGCCTCAGGAGGTGACAATAACTGGATTATTCGTTACGCCATCAATAATGATAAGCTGCTGGCGACTGATACCATAAAACTGGGCGAAGCATGGAGCAAAAAGCCCAATTCGGTATCCATTTCACCTACCGGGCTGGCCCTTGATGATAAGCGCGGTGTTTTATATGTAGTTACCAAACTGGATAACAGCCTGTACCTTATCGATCTCAAAACAAAAACAGTCATTCAGCAGGTTAAATTGGGCACAGAGGCTTATACCTGCCTGTTATCGCCGGATATGTCAAAATTGTACATCAGTCTTTGGGGTGGCGATAAGGTAGCTGTATTTGATACAAAAGAAAATAAACTCACAGATGCAATTGCGGTAGGGGATAACCCCAATGACCTGTGCATTTCCCGGAATGGAAAATACCTGTATGTAGCCAACGCCAACGATAATACAGTATCGGTAATTGACGTGCGCAAAAGTAAAGTACTTGAAACCCTGAACACGGCAGTATCACCTACGCCGCTTAGCGGTACCACCAGTAACTCGGTAGCCCTGAGTAAGGATGGCAAAACATTATACATTGCCAATGCCGATAATAACTGCCTGGCCGTGTTTAATGTAACAAAGCCAGGTGCCAGTCAGTCGCTTGGTTTTGTGCCCACGGGCTGGTATCCCAGCGTTGTGCGTGTTATTGATGATAAATTGTACGTAGCCAATGCTAAAGGCTTTTCGTCGCTGCCTAATCCGCATGGGCCTAACCCGGCAGCCAAAAGTCAAACCGTTGTACTGCATGGAGGCGATCCGTTCAGGCCCGCACGTACAGAATATATCGGCGGCGGCTTATTAATGGGTACTTTGAGCATCATCCCCACGCCAACAGATAAGCAGCTGGCGGTTTATTCGCAGGCAGTAGTTCGTAATACACCTTATCACCGGGAACAGGAAACAGGGGCTTATAGCGAAGAGGGCAATCCCATTCCGGCTAAAGTAGGAGCTGCATCGCCAATCAAATATGTTTTTTATGTTATCCAGGAAAACCGGACGTATGACCAGGTACTGTCAGATATGCCGAAAGGCAATGGCGATACCAGCCTGCTGCTGTTTGGCAAACGGATTACGCCCAATCATCACGCTTTGGCCGAAAACTTTGTGCTGCTGGATAATTTTTATGTAGACGGTGAGGTTAGCGCCGACGGGCATAACTGGAGCCTGGGCGCGTACGCTACTGATTATATGGAAAAAAACTGGCCTACCAGTTATGGCGGCCGCGGCCCGGGTGCTGTAGGCCTCACTGCAAAAAATAAGCTCTACATCTGGGACCAGGCCAACCGGTTCAACGTAACTTTCCGTACTTACGGCGAGTTTATCAATGCAGATAATACGCCGCAGATACCTATCCTGAAAGACCATTTTACAAAAGCCTATCCCACCCGCGACCTGCGTGACCCTGACACCTTGCGGTACCAGGCCTGGGAACATGATTTTGACTCGCTGATGCGCAACAATGCCTTGCCGCGGCTAAATACCATCCGGATGCTGTCAGATCATACGGAGGGCACCACCCCGGGCAGGCCGACACCCTTTGCCCATGTGGCGGATAATGATCTTGCTGTTGGCCGGCTGGTGGAGCATATCAGTAAAAGCCCGATATGGGAAAACAGCGTGATTTTTATACTTGAAGATGATGCACAGAATGGCCCTGATCACGTTGACGCCCATCGTTCACCTGCCTATATGGCGGGGGATTTGTAAAACGTAATTTTGTTGACCACACCATGTATTCCACTTCGTCGGTGCTGCGTACTATCGAGCTGATTCTCGGGCTGCCGCCTATGACGCAATATGATGCATCGGCTACAGCCATGTGGCGTTGTTTTAATAGAACGCCCGATACCAAACCATTTAACAGCCTGCGTTCAAATATTAACCTTAATGAACTTAATCCTAAGGGCACAAAGCTTGCAGCAATGGCCAGGGGCTTGATTTTTCGGCAGTTGACCGGGTACCCGACGAGATCATGAACAACATGATATGGAAAGCGATTAAAGGAGAAAATACAATTGTGCCCACGCCGGTACGGGCAGCCTTTGTAAAGGCCGTTCAAAAAGCAGACGATGATGATTAACATAAGAAAAGCCTGATAAGGATGAATGAAAAAATTGTCCAGTCATTTTTATCAGGCTTCCCGCCTCATCAGAGGTTTGGAGATTAGGTTAGCTCATAAAAATTGACGGTATTTCACCTGCAAAGTGATGTACCACCTGGCCTATCGGCTGACTTAAAGCTTCAAAAGCCCCTATGGGACTGCCAGGTTAATCCCTGCTCCAACAATTCCTGAAAAATATTTTTCATCAGTTTCCTCTTCCCGAAACCACTCTATTTTAACTAAACCTATAATTCATACCCAATACCAAATTGTTCTTGATTTGCAGGCTTTTACGGGCAAACCAATCTCGTTTTTTATGCGTTATTTTGTAGTAACCAATTATAAATGTATGGATACTTTGTTAACCGATACCCCCTCAACAGATGGGTATGATTTTGCCATGAACGAAAATCAGCAAATGGTTGGCCAGATGGCCAAAGACTTTGCCGAACGTTATATCAAACCTCATGTAATGGAATGGGACGAAGCCCAGGTTTTCCCTGTCGACTTATTTAAACAATTGGGCGAGCTTGGCATGATGGGCGTTTTTGTGCCTGAACAATATGGCGGCTCGGGTTTCGGCTATTTTGAATATGTAACCGTGATCAGTGAAATAGCCAAAGTTTGCGGTGCTATAGGTTTATCGGTTGCCGCCCATAATTCGCTTTGTACGGGACATATCCTTGCCTTTGGCAATGAAGAGCAAAAGTTGAAGTGGCTGCCTAAACTGGCCACTGCCGAATGGCTTGGTGCCTGGGGATTAACCGAGGCCAACACCGGTTCGGACGCGCTGGGTATGAACACCACCGCCGTTTTGGATGGTGACCATTATGTAGTGAATGGCTCAAAAAACTGGATAACCCATGGTAAATCGGGCGATGTGGCGGTAGTGATGGTACGTACAGGCAACAAAGGCGATTCGCATGGGATTTCGGCGCTGGTGATTGAAAAAGGTACGCCGGGTTTTACTCATGGCAAAAAAGAAAATAAGCTGGGTATGCGTGCCTCAGAAACCACGGAGCTTATTTTTGATAACTGCCGTGTGCCAAAGGAAAATTTGCTGGGTGTTGAAGGAGAAGGCTTTAAACAGGCTATGAACGTGTTAGACGGCGGCAGGATTTCGATAGCGGCGCTTTCGTTAGGGATTGCAAAAGGTGCTTTTGAAGCGGCGGTTGCTTACGCCAAAGAACGCCGCCAGTTTGGACAGCCCATTGGTAATTTCCAGGGGATAGCATTTAAGCTGGCCAATATGGCTACCGAAATTGAAGCAGCCGAACTGCTGATCATGCAGGCTGCCGATCTGAAAAACCGCCACCTGCCGGTCACAAAACAATCGGCCATGGCCAAATATTTTGCCTCAGAAACGGCAGTGCGTACGGCCACCGAGGCTGTTCAGATCTTCGGTGGGTACGGTTATACCAAGGATTTCCCTGTTGAGAAGTTTTATCGCGATGCCAAACTTTGTACCATAGGCGAAGGCACGAGTGAGATCCAGAAGATAGTGATTAGCAGGGAAGTGTTGAAAGGATAGGGAACCCGGTTATTCTGCCTGTAGTTATTGATTTACAATTATATTATTTGTAAACCCTCTGTATGTAAAACATATAGAGGGTTTATTTTTTGTATTTTAGAGATTCTTCTGAACATACCCTAAAATGCTTTATAAAAGTTCTTTTTTGTAGAGACGCATCACATGCGTTTCTCATAGGGCAAGCTGCTTTTAAGAGCGTTACTATCCATCTTGAATTGCAAACGGGAGATGCGTGTGATGCGTCTCTACATTGAAAATTGATGTTTTTAAGCAGCTATCTTACAATTCAAATTTAGATAAGCCTACAAACTCCTGGATCCGGGCGGCTATTTCCTCTTCGCTAAGGTTTCTTAATCTTTCTGAACCAAATTTTTCAACACAGAATGAAGCCAGGGCCGAGCCAAAAATGATGGCGTTTTTCATGTTGTTGAAATTAATGGTACCTACTTTGGCCATGTAGCCAATAAAGCCGCCTGCAAAAGTATCGCCCGCGCCTGTGGGGTCAAATACTTCGGCCAATGGAAGGGCGGGGGCACTAAAGATCTTATCTTCATGGAACAGCAATGCACCGTGCTCGCCTTTTTTAATGATGATGTATTTAGGGCCCATGGTTAATATTTTGCGGGCGGCTTTAACCAATGAGAATTCGCCTGATAACTGGCGGGCTTCGGCATCGTTAATGGTTAGCACATCCACCAGCTGGATGGTTTTTAAAAGCTCATCAAGGGCAATATCCATCCAAAAGTTCATGGTGTCCATTACAATAAGCTTAGGGCGGTTTTTAAGGCGCGCTATGACAGTTTGCTGCACTTGTGGAGAAAGGTTGCCCAGCATCAGGTATTCGCAATCCTGGTAACTATCAGGGATAATTGGATCGAAAGCTTCCAATACATTAAGCTCGGTTACCAGGGTATCGCGGCTGTTCATGTCGTTATGGTAACGCCCGCTCCAGAAAAATGATTTTTCGCCCTGTTTTACCTGCAGGCCTTCGGTATTAACGTTGTGCTTTTGTAGGTCCTCAATCTCGTGCTGCGGAAAATCATCGCCAACAACCGCTACAATTTTTATTTTATCATAAAAGTAAGAAGCGCCCAAACTTGCAAAGGTTGCAGAGCCGCCTACAATTTTATCGGTTTTACCAAAAGGGGTTTCAATGGCATCAAACGCCACAGTGCCAATAACTAACAAACTCATGTAAAGATATTTATATTTTTTTGCCGCAAATATTGTGAAAATTAAGGGATAATCATTCATTGATGCCAGTTTGCGATGCCAATTTTCATTGGAGAAAATATAATTTAAGCAGTTTCAGAAACCTGGCGGCAGAAAAAAGGGGCTCTGCAGAAAGAATTGCCATCGCTAAAAAATGCCGCAGTGTGTCTTTGGGTTTTAAGTAGCACATAATCAGGGGCTAAAAAAGCCCGTGAAAAATATTTTAATTTTTTTTTAATAAAAATTGTGAAATATCCGTTGAGTTTTTACCTTTGCCCCACTCCAAACCGGATTAGATTCCTGAGTAGCTCAGCCGGTTAGAGCATCTGACTGTTAATCAGAGGGTCGCTGGTTCGAGCCCAGCCTCAGGAGCCTGAAAATCAATGATTTAACCCAACTCTGGCGAGTTGGGTTTTTTTATTCTCACACATTTCTCACACAATTTTGAAGTTTTTGCATTGAACAGAATTAATGGCGCTTGATTTATTGGCGATTTAAGTACGCTGATAAACGGATATTTGGTATCAATAATCGTCAACCCATTGCGGAATGATCAGACATAGCGCGTTTTGTGAGGTTGCGTACATCAAGTTGGTATGAATGAAAATTTACCGATTATTAGGATAGCATTTAATATTATACTAATTTTCCAAATACTAAGTATAAACCTCTTCACTATAATGTATAAAACCATTTACGGCACTTTTAATGGCGACAGCTGGGAAGATTTCTGCCAACTATGCTTTAAGCACAAATATGAAAGCGACGGCTATCAGGAAATGCCTGCCTGGCAAGGTGATTTAGGAATAGAAGGCTTTACCAGATCTGGCGTTGTTTTCCAGTGTTATTGCCCTGATATGGATTACAATCCTGACAAACTTTACGAAGTACAGCGAGATAAGATTACCGCTGATTTGGGAAAACTAATTACCTATAAAAGCCAACTACAGGGGTACTTTAACGGTGTTAAGATATCGAAATGGATATTTGTAACTCCCGAATATAAGAAAAAAGATTTGGTTAAGCATTGTCAAACTAAGGCAGAAGAATACAGGCAAATGAAAGATGATTTGTTGGCTGATGATTTTGATGTATTGGTACATGACATCGATTTTTTTATTGAACAAATACCAATTGTGTTAGAATCAAGGAAAAAGAAACTTGATATCGATCCCGCTAAGTCGACATCTGAAGATATTGCGGATTGGAAAACTAAAGAAATAAGCCTGGTGGATACCGCAGTTAAAAAGCATGAACAACGAGTTCCGTCCACTTCGCAGACATTTGACAATAAAGTCAATAAACTAACCCAAAACACGGTTGCCAATTTTCTAAATGGCGATTTGATGGTCCGAAAATGGAAAGAAAGTTTTCAGGATCAGTACGAAAAATTTGTAAAGGTTATTTCCCAGTTTGAAAAACGTGTTGAGGATAAGTGCGCGGTTTTCAGCGGAGATAACAATAAACTTTATGATGATATTGAAACCGAACTAAAGAATAAATTAAAGGAGACGTTTTCCTACTTAGATGATATTATGATAGATCGGTTAACAGATTATGTGATGTCTGACTGGATATTGCGTTGCCCCATAAGTTTTGAATAATGGAAGAGCTATTTATAAAAAAACTTTCGTTTACTAAGCGGCCGATACCTATTCCAGCTGATTATCGGCCAATGTATAAGATCGCTATAATAGTGCTGATACTTAAATTATGTTGTAGGAGCGACAAAGCAAGTTTGCTAAAATTACACTTGTTTTCTTGGGCGTTGGCTTCAAAAAAGCATACGGCTCTGCTTGCGGATTACATAAGTAAAAATTTTGTAGGTGAATTTTCCGTTTGGGGAATTGAACCGGCTCTGAATAGGGCCTTGCAACTGGCAACAGCTGAGAAAATATGTGATATCGTAGACGGAAAAAATTATCAGTTGTCAGCTGAAAAGGGGTTGCAATTTTTCAATATGATAATGAGTGATAATGAGATTTTGGTTGATGAGAAAGCTTTTTTAAAATCTCTAGGCAAAAATACCATTACTGACAGTAGAATTAATACAATGACTAAACAGTGGTCCCTTTTTTATGTTGAAAATTAAAGCAGTTAAATTAGAAGTAAATACAACAAGTGGGTTGTACGGCGCTCAGTTTCAGTTTGACAATGGCCTGAACATTATTAGAGGTGATAACAGTTCTGGTAAGTCCAGTTTGTTTCAGAGCATTATCTACGCGCTTGGTTTTGAGGAACTTCTTGGTGGCAAGAACGAAAAGACAATGCAATCTGCATTAAAAGATCAGGTTGAATTTCCAAAGGATAAATTCCATCAAATTGTCCAATCCTATGTATATCTGGAAATTGAAAATGAAAGTATTATCACGATTCGAAGAGGAGTTACAACCCCTGGACGTAAGTCACAACTGGTGGATGTTTACGATGGCGCACTGATAACAGGTGAAAACAAAGCGCTAAACAGCCGCCCAATGTTTATTCACGATAAGGGTGGTGCAACAGATGACATTTATGGATTTCATTTATATCTGGCAGAATTCCTTAAATGGAGCTTACCTGAAACGGTAAACACACAAGGTGAATTTGCCAAAATGTACATACAGCAAATTGCCCCTGCTTTCATTTTAGAACAAAAATCGGGATGGTCTGATTTTTTTGCGACTATGCCCTATTATTCAATGCGTAATACGGAGAGCAGGGTAGTGGAATTTCTTCTGGCTCTTGATGTATTTGAAAACGAAAAAAGAAACGAGTACTCAACTTTGAGAAGCAAAATGTGACTAATCGGTGGCAGAACCTCTATTTACAATTCTCTAAGCTTGCCGAAAAGAGCGGAGGGAGTTTAAGGGGCTTGGAATCTACCCCACGAATTATAAACTTCGCCGGTGAAATTTTCATCGGAATTAACGATGCAGAAGACAAGCAGGTAACCCTTGTTGATTATAATGAGCGATTGAAAAGAGAGCTTGAGGGGTTGAATAAGATAGAAATATCGACCGTAGGTAGTAAAGTTAATGAAAATCAGGTTGCACTCAGCAACTTGGGTAACCAATTAAATCAACTTTCGCTGAACTACGAAATGCTGTCTCCGGAACTAAATTATGACAATGACAAGCTAAAACAGTATGGTAAGCAGTTAGAAGCCGTTCAGGAGGATTTGAGAAAAAATAAAGGTGCCTTAAAAGTTAAAAAGCTCGGCTTTGATCTTCCAGCGGAAACGGCTTCCGATATTTGTCCAACCTGTCACCAGGAAATAAGGGATTCACTTCTCCCGATTGAAATCCACCAAACTGCAATGCGATTGGAAGACAATATTGCATACATTGAGGCTCAGCAGAAAATGATTGAAGTCTATGTGGACGGACAAAAGAGAAATATCCAAGAAAAACAAAAAAACTTTCTGAATATCAATCACAAATTGCTGACGTTAGGCAGTCTATAAGAACCTTGAAACAGGAACTTACCCAGGATGAGAGATTACCATCAATTGTAGAAATAGAGAAGCGTTTAAACCTTAGAAAACGTGTTGAATTTTTAGGTAAAGTAATTGAGGAATTTAATGCACTAATAGAAGATTTAAAGGTATTATCAAAAGCCTACGAAAGGATTTTATCAAATGAAACTGATTTACCACAAGATTTTTCTCTACAGAAGATAAGCGAAAACTTAATTCATTAAAAGATCACTTCATAGCCTTATTGAAAAAATTTAACTATCAGAGCAAACCTTTCGAGGCAATTCGGATTTCACATGATAGTTATCTTCCTGTAGCGCAAAAAATTGCTGGGGAGCAATTGTACTATAACATCAAATTTGATTCGTCTGCCAGTGATTTTATCAGATGTTTATGGGCTTATTTTACTTCCATACTGAAGGTTGCTACTGAATTCAAAACCAATCATCCAATGTTATTAATACTGGACGAACCGAAACAACAGGATATGTCTATTGAAAATTTCAGGACATTTTTGCAGGAGCTTTCAAAGTATAAAGACCAGCAAATCTTAGTTTTTGCATCGTTTGAGAATTCTGATGAAGCGTTCGAAGAAGCTACAAGAGATGTAGACTTTTCACTAAAAAGAATTGAAAGTAAATTAATCTCACCAGTTATTAAATAGAATCTGCAAAAGTTCTTTTGAAAAATTATTGTATAAGAGTATCTTATTAGAAAAGTCTAACGCACCATAATCAATAGAAAATTTAAATTGTAAATTTATATTTGAAAGTGCAATGATATGAAGCATCTAAAGGAATTTCTAACCCGCATACAAACTTTTAATCTTAGAGTAACCCAGCAGGAGGTTGTTGACGCAAGTGATTTTAATAAAATCAAAAGACAGCAAGGGAATGCTTATGATATTACCCGTGAAACGAATTATTATGATTCTTTCTCTTATAAAAGCGAATTAAGGGTACTCAAAGACATGGCGCTAATCGACCTGTTGACATTGGAAGAGGGTCTAATGGGCTTGCAACTGGAACAATTACAGAAAGTTTTGGAGCGTATTAAACTCCTTTGGAAGAATTGGCACAACCATCATAGTGAATGGCTGCAAGATTATAAAGACGACTATATTTTTTCCATTGACCTTGACAAATTGTTTATTGTCCACAATCTTCAAAGCAGTAGCTCTGACATTGGAATAACCGGCGCGTTTGTCGAAGACCTGGCTGATTCGATCAAGCTACGTGAAACGTTTTTAAGAGAACTGATCCGTGATATCGAATTGCGATTGAATCCCCCTAAGCCTCAAATAACCTATGAAGAGTTTCGCAAGGCCAATGGCTTTCCTGTAGAGGGAAATGTAAATGACCGCCTTTCTGATGAAGATCAGGCAAACGCAGAACCAAATAAAAGTGCCATACGTTATCCAACTTTTGCTGCCGGTATGTCAAGCCAATTTTATGAGGTACTTAAAGACTACTTTGTTACAGAAGATCATGTCAAGTTAAAAAAACTGTTACTTAACGATCAAACGTCAGAATCTCCCCTTATATTCCGTGGCAATGGAAATCAGCTGGCAGATGCCTTTAAACAACTTTATGATGCCAATTTAATCGTAGGATGCCAGCAAGCCGACCTCGAAAAATGGTTAGCCCCCAAATTCCTATACTTGTCCCCGAAGGGTAAAACCAGTGAATTTACAGAGGGCTATTTGAATGACCTGATCTCGACCAACATGCGGCCTTGCAAATCTCCAATTCTAAAAATCGAGCAGAAAGAAGATAAATTTCTCATCCTACCGGTTCCCCGGAACAAAAAATAACAAAAAAACGAGGGGGTAGCAGTGGGGTTACCAGTAACCCCCTTGTAACCCTGCAAAACAAGCCCCTACAATTGCAGCATTAAACAAAATTAATGCGCAATGAAAGATACCCTCACCTTTGACCAGTTACCCAAGGCGGTAACACAGATTCAGGAAAAGCTTGACAACATCGAACAGCTTTTACTTCAGCGACAAGAACAGTCGCCGGAGCAGGAAGAGCTTATGCCCATAACACAGGCAGCAGCATTTTTAGACTTGGCCGTCCCGACCGTTTATAGCAAAGTATGCCGCAAAGAAATCCCAGTGAATAAGCGAGGAAAGCGTCTGTATTTCTATCGTTCAGAATTAACCGAATGGATCAAGTCAGGCCGTAAAAAAACAGCAGAAGAAATCAGGGAAGAGGCGGTACAGCATCTGGCAATCAGCAATAAAAAAGCTAAAGCATTTTAAGGCCGATGTAGCGCATTAAAACCGCCTGGTCATCAATGGCTATGCCATTGAATTGACGGCATCACAAGCGATAAAAAGCCCATCAAAAAGGGAACGTCTTTTGGAACGCAGACCGATACACCCGCCCTGATGGGCTGCGTACTGTCGAGGCACCAACGGTGTCATTGGCAAAAAACAATCGGTCAATCAGCATCCACAAGCGGGTATACAAACAGACCGGCGACAAGTCGCCGGAGAAAACGATCGGCACCTTTGGTGCCAGCGTTTTAACAGCCCGATAATCGCAACAGCGATTATCAAAGAACAGCGAAAGCGGTAGGCCGCTTTTGGCGGGACAGCACCTTTGGGTGCTGCATCAACAACCCCGGCGTGTCGCTACAGCGATACAGCCGGGCAGCGCAACAGGCCTTTGGCCTGTAAGCGGAGCCAGCTATGTTTCGGCCATGCCGAAACTTGCTGGCTCCCGCTCATGCTATCGCATTCGGGGGGATTTTTTTAAGGATTTTTTAACGAATTAAAGCTTATGGAAAGTACGGTTAAAAAAATAACAAACACCAAAGCACTGGCCCTTACGGGACGGGTTAATAAAGGCGGCAGGCCGAAAGTACCGCATAAGCGGCGCACTGCCGTGAGCGTAATGTGTACGCTCATCGAGAAAAGAATTATTGAAGCAAATGCTAAACGGGTGGGCATAAACCCATCGGTCTTCCTGCGGAACCTGGGCTTGAATACGCGGATAGAAATCAGGGTCAAAACCCTGCCCAAGCCCGTTTTAGAAATGCGCGGTACGCTCAATCACATTGCCGCCAACCTCAATCAAATTGCCAGGAGGCGCAACCGGAGCGACGACCTGAACACATTGGAAAGAGCTATGCTCAACCAGGATGTACGAAGCTTGCGGGCATTGGTGAAGAACATTAACGCTTATGTATCATGATCGGAAAAGTAGGTACAGGTAAAAGTTTCCGGGGCGTATTGCATTACCTCTTTGAGGGCAGGCGGCAAGAAAGCAAAGAACTACAAATGCAGGAACTTGAAAAGAAGCAGGTCGAGGTCATCGCCTATAACCAATGCTTTGGCACCCGGCTTGAACTGGTGCGGGAAATGATCGAAGTAGCCAAGTTAAACCCTGACCAATCAAAGCCGGTGTTTCACTTTTCATTAAGCTTCGCCCACAGCGATGTCGGGAAGTTAGGCTTACAGGATAAAATCGACATGGTGGAGATGCTGGCAGAAAAATTTGATTTTAAAGATCACCAGTATGTGGTGGTGGCGCACAAAGATACCGATCATGAGCATCTGCATATCGTCGCTAACCGCATCGGCTTTGACGGCAAGACAGCCAGTGACAGCAACAGCTATAAGCATGTTGCCGAGTTCGCCCGGAAGATGGAACTGGAATACAAATTAGAGCAGGTGTTAAGTCCGAACAAGTTTTTAAAGCCGGAGCAAAGGGTTGTACAAAGCCAGCGTGTTGACAACCGTAAGGAAACCCTGAGGAAGCATCTGCAAACGGCGATCAAACAAAGTAAAGATGTGCAGCAGGTCAAAAAGTATATGGAGCAGCGCGGCTACGAAGTAGAATTAGGCCGGGGTATCGCTTTTACGGATGCACAGCATGTACGCTTTAAAGGCAGCCAGGTCGGCTACGCCCTGATGGATATTGAGAAGAAACTGAAGCAGGAACAGCTTTTACGACAGCAACAGGAGCAAAACAGGCAGGCGCAGCTACTAAGACAACAGCAGGAGGAATTAAAGAAACAGCAACAGCAGGAAAAGGAACAACAGCAACAACAAGTACATCAGCATACCCCAAGTATAGGCCGATAAACTATGCTTAATCTACAATGAACAGAATTATGAACCATTTAATGATGACATCATGAAACCAAATGAAGAAACCCCAATTGATGAGATCACCTTAACATCCGTGTTGAACGAGCATGCCACAGACTTAAAGGAGATCAAAAATTTTATAAAAGAGCAACAACAGCAGATCGATCAAAAGAATGCGCTTATTGCAGAAATGGATAATCATACACAAAAGCTGATCAGCAGCTTTGAAAAGAAATATCAGAAGATCGAGGTCACCGTACCCCCACCAAGTACTTTAGCCATTTCCAAAATTGCCAGTGACGGTTTGACCGCCACTAGAACAGCCGTCTTACAGGTATTGCTTGAGCTGTTTTCCAAAAACAGAATTTTGGTATTGCCGGAGGATGCCGGGAAAGGCTTTTTAAAGACGATGGCTAAGCGTAGTATGTACTTAACTGCTTTAGCAATGATCATTGGCTTGCTTAGTTGGTTCGGCTTTCACAATTTGTATAAGGACAGCCAGAACAGCCGCTATCGTAAAGCATGGTACTGGAACTATTTGATTGCAGACAGCGCTAAAAGGCAGAAATTACAAAGCCAGCTGGACAGTCTGAATATATCAGCGATCAATCAATACCGAACTGACAGTATAGAACGTTACCTCGAAATACAGGCAACGGAATTAAGGATTAAGCAGTTGGAAAGGGAGGCCGACAGCTTGAAAGCGTTGAGGCGGGAACCCTGAAATGATAAACTTGAAAGATTAAAATGAAATGAAAAGGAAGCAAAAAACATACTAAATAGTTTATCAGCTACACGACTAATACAAATTACTATTTTTGAAAACTGGTCATTCGCTGAATGTAATACCATGATTTAGAACGCTATCCATATGTTAACAATAATGACTTTCAAGACTATGGATTTTATAGTGACGGGCCCAAAGGATGGATTGAAAAAATTGTCATGTTTACAAAAATTCCCAATTCGGTACCGCCAATTTATAATTTAGGGTTTGACGATCAAGACCCAAACTCAGGAAAAACAGATGATGTTGTGGTTAATAATAACGAAGACAGGGATATAGTTCTGGCTACCGTGGCAAACACTATTGTCGAGTTTTGTAACCACTATGGTAACCATTATATTTATGCAAAGGGCAGTACAACTGCACATACCAGAGTATATCAAATGGGGATAGCGGTTTGTGGGAGGAAACTAGTAAGGATTTTGATGTGTATGGATTAAAAGATGATGCTTGGCATGTGTTTAAGCCCAGCACTATCAATTATGAGGCGTTTTTGGTAAACAGAAGTAATTAGAAAGACCTTAGACTTTACTTAAAAAAGTGCTTTTTGAGGTATAAAAGTTGAACTGGAAGATGATTATTTCCCCTTTAAGATTTCGTTCTTTTCCTTTTCAGCTTGTAACAAACGCTCGTAAAGCTTCTTATTTTCTTCAAAGAGTTCAACCAATTTTTCTATTGGATTGAAATTAAATTGATGACCCACATTAGCACCTTGATTATGCGAGCCTTCATAATTATTCTGAATATTGTAGATCACCGCTTCGTCGCTGTAATTTTTTATAGCTTCGGCTGAAACCCCTAGTACCCCGGCCACTTTAGCTAAAACATCATCCTCGATAGTTTCGCTTTGCTCCATGCGGGACACAGTTTGCTGGCTCACACCCAATTCAGAGGCGAGTGTTTCCTGCTTTATACCCCGCAGTTCACGGATGCGGCTTATTTTTCTTCCGATATGGGTATTGGTTGGTTTGGTAGATGTTTCCATAGTTTCAAATATACAAAGTTTTCTTTTTGATAATAATAGGGGCACTGTATATATCGGCACCAAGTAGAATACCATGCGTTTCGGCAGACGGCTTCATTGCACCACGCACTATGTGCCGGGTTCCATTCCGCCGTCCGCCTCTCCGCCGCACCGCAAAACTGAAATTCGTTCCTCATAACAGATTTGCGCCCGGCCACCGCCCTTTTACGGGACACATTCCATATTCACCTGTACAGCGAAGATAGCCCACGCTGGGATAAAAGTAAAGGCTATACGGAGCAGGCAGCAGTGTTTTGTTCTTTAGCGGCTTGCCTGGCCTTGACTTTTTACCCGGCTACGCGCTGCTGGTTGCTTAACAGTTGAGTATGGCCTGCGTGTTCATCACCTCTTTCGGCTCACCTGAACGCGGCCGAGCATTGGCGGTAAACAACACGGTCGTATAAGTAAAATACACGCGCTATGGGTTCGGTACCGCTTTACACGTGCCGAAATTTGAATATAACGTAAAGCAAATTCACCATGAAAGTCATTATTAATAACATCAATATCTACTTTAACACCGGGTATAAAAGCACTATTAATATAGGTGCCGAAAGAACAACTGTACCGGACCTACAGGATTTCTCCCCTCATATCGTCGTAAACGATGGCGTTGTAACCGATGATAGCGCATTTCTTGAACGCCTAAAGGAACGCCTTACCCAAAGTGAACAAGAAGTAAAAGAATTTCTGGAAAAGTATAGCGCAAAAAACCAATAAATGCTATGGAAAGAAAGCATGTCAATCTCTCTCCTTTACAGTGGAGGGAACTGCAAGGGCTCATTAAACCATTGGTAAGCCAATATAAAACAGGATATATCATTTGCTTTGGCTACCTGAATGATACTAAGGCGACAACCAGCTGTTTTATTGAAGATGTAAAGCAAAGTAATACGCATTACTTTTTGCTCATGATTACGACAGCGGTCACCCGTATAGAGCACGAAGTACAGGACTATGTAAACAGCCATTTTGATAAGGCAGGTATTACCATCATCGTGCATGGCCTCGAAACGATAACAAATGCGATAAGCCAGGGCAGCCGTTTTTTTACCGCTGTTTGCCGTGACGGGATGCAATTATATACCGCCAGTGGCCTGCGGTTAAACCTTGATTACCCGCATTTAAATCCTGCCACCACGCTGGCAAAAGCGGAAAAGCATTATTATCACCGGTATTGTATGGCTTTAGGCTTCATGGAAGCGGCAGGTGAATGTTTTGAAAAGGAATATTACAACAATACCATTTTTATGCTGCATCAGGCCGTGGAACAGGCTTGTATCGCCATGATCCGGGTATTTATGGCTTATCGGTCAGATATACACAATCTTGCCCGCCTGCTGAATCTATGCCATTGTTTTTCAGGCGAACCCGCCGCCTTATTTCCACGCAAGACTACGGAAGACCAGCGTTTGTTCCAACTGTTACTTAAAAGCTACACAGATGCCCGATACCGGGATGAATACAAAGTGACCAGTCTGGATGCGGATATGCTTTGTACACAGGTAAGGGCACTGATAGAACTTACCGAGGAACTCTGCATTGACCGGATAAATGACTTACGGACGGCGGTTATCAATGTCCCTGAATAGGATTGAATTTTAAACTTAAATCTCAAATCATGGCAGCTAAAAAAACAAAGTTGGGTACGATCTTATCTCCCGGCACTTTCTTTTATACCATTCCATTTGAACGAGGCAGCCAGCGTTTAACAAGGGAGATATTGGATAAATACTATCCTGTACCAAAGGGCAGAAAAGCTTTTATGGGGAATCACTATGAATTTAAAAGCTATGCAAATGGTATGGTATCAGTCAAGCTAAATCTAAACGATGGTTCCGAAAATATGCTTTACATGCATACTGGGTTAAACGAATTGCATATAGCCTGTACATGCGGAATGCCGGATGAAAAGCTTTGTTATCATGCTTATATGGGGCTAAACAGAATCATGTGGCGGGATTATTTGGATTTTCAGATGTACTACTGGCCGGGTTATGAATCCGATGAAAACATCAGGAAAAAATTTCTCAAAGTAGACGTTAGCAATGAGCGGATATTTGTTGAACCGAAATTAAGGTATGGCAATATTTTCCGGCCCGACATCGGGTTTACCGATAACAAACACCTGACCATACAGGAAAGGCCGATGTCGCCCGAAAAGGAACTTACAGGTAGCCGGCAGGTCATAGCCTATTGTTTAGCTTATAGCTTTGGCGGTTATTTCAGTGCTCATCTACCTACACTGATACCCTGTTTAGGACTAACGAGTAAGGACGACAGGTTTGTGCTAAGCTTTCAGCAATTTAGCAGAAAAGATAAGCCGGTAAACCAAATCGTTTATACTTCCAACCAGCAGCAACTCAATGAAATCAGTTTTAATCAATACGCTATTGCTAAAAGGTATGATGATCTGCCCTGTGAGGAAAAAAGACTGGATTACCGGATGCAAAGCAAGCTACGTTTGCCTTATGGCAGCAGGCAATTCCTTTACTTTTGAACGAAAAATACAGTTATCGTTATTATACCTATTGGCTTAAATATCTAAAGGATAAACCACGTAAAGCAGACATGAGGGATTGTAAATACAGTTTGGAAAGTCCCGTTTTAAGTTTCCTCTTAAAATTTCACCAGGATCATTTTTCATTTGTTGCAGTAGTTTCCGTAAACGGTAGCACCCTGCAATTTGACTATAAGCCGCATTTTTTTGTATTTGACAACAAAACCGGGCTTTGTTACCTTATGCCATCGGTTCAGGACGATGATTTGCTGATGTGGGTATTATCCAATAACAAAAGGTTAACAGTGCTTAAAACGCATTTTAAACAGTTTCATGACACCTTTCTTGCTAAGGTTAGTTCATTTTACCCGGTACTATTTGTCGATCCTAAATCTCAAAAGGCTGTCCCTTACAATTTTGAAACGATTTCCAATGAAATAGTTAAATGAAGTATCTATGGAAAACGTTGATATCGAATTTAAAGAATTATCACCGGGAGAGATTAGGGAAATGCTTTTGGGGATAAGGTACATTTTTATCAATTACCCACCCGAGAAGCTTAAAGAAATAATATGGCAATTGTATCGGGGATGGGTTTACAATTCCGCCGAGTGGGTACAGCAGGACGATATAAAGGATATGCTGTTGTTTTATGATTTTATAACTCATCTAATAGATGATCTATTTGAATATTCCCAATATTTAAATCGCCAGGAATAAAACGGCTATGCAAATCCACTTTCTTTTTGGACATTCTTCATTCACTGGAACAGCGATAGCCACCGCCTGATAAAAAGTAAAGCTATATAAGCGGACAATTATGTTTTGTATTTTACTGGCTTGCCTTAACTTTTTACCCGGCTCGCGCTGTTGGTTGCTTATACGTGGTAAATAAGGAATGGTGGGGTCAGTTGGTTGACTTTAAGGGTAAAAATCGTGATTTTAAACCAAAATAAAGGGGTTAATTGAGGCAAATATTGAAAAAATTGCTTCGGAGTTGGGTCATCGAAACAATACAGAAGGCAAGATTATGGCATTATCACAGCCAGTCTTTCTGTAAGGCCCAAAACAAACTTTACAAAGTTTGCTATCTTGCGGGCTGCAAATTATATTGCAAATATAATAATAGGTTACTAATAAATTTCAGTAAAATTATTGTAATGGTAAATTTTGTGTCAATTTATTTTAATATCACTCCAATTTAAAACCGATATAAATAAGTTATTTAAAAAGCTAGGTCAAATAATAGGGATGTCTGGGGTCAGATGCTAAAAAAACTAAAATCGGACTTTTCAGTCATGGTTGTTTTGTAACTATACTCGCTGGCTATGTGGCAATTGCCCTATCACCCCTATGAGGTTTCTTTTGCCCCTATAGAAGGTGTAATATATTGCCTGAGTAACAAGCAGTCACAAAAGCGGCAGCTTATTATCAATGACTTCTCTAAATAATGTTTGGTATTTAAAAGAACTTTGTATATTTACTTTTAATGTAACGATAAGACCCATTTTTTAGGTCTTATAATGACACTAGAAGTAATATGGCACATAGCGTTTACATATCATCCAACCTTACGCAGCAACAACTTGAATTTATGAAGTTGCTGGATGACTATGAAATTGAGCTATTTCAATTTGATGAAATTGAGGGTCAAATCAATAGAAAATTTGCTAACCTCAATGAGGTTCTTGAAAATTTAGTTCATAAAGAACTGCTTTCCCGAATAGAACGGGGGAAGTTTTGCAAGGCTAATTTCCGGGATGAAAATGTGATCGGCACGTTTGTGGTAAAAAACAGTGCAGTTGCTTATTGGTCGGCTTTAAATCTACACGGGTTAACCGAGCAATTTTCTAACACAATATTTATCCAGACCACGCAGAGGAAAACCGATAAGGCCCTTTTAGGAACCTCTTATAAATTTGTCACAATAAATCCTGGTAAGCGTACTGGCATTATGTACAACGGCTATGGCAATACAAAATATCCTATAACGGATATTGAAAAGACCATCATAGACTGTTTCGATCAACCACAATATTCCGGTGGTTATGCTGAACTAATAAGGGCTTTATCTCAGGCAGAAATTACTGCTGATAAGATGATCAATTATTGCCGACAAGTTGGCAATAATGCTGCTACTAAAAGAATAGGTTTTTTGGTAGAGCTATTTGAAAAGCCGTTGATGGATAAATTTATTGATTTCGCAAAAGAACAAATCAATGATAAGTATAACCTTTTTGATCCGCAGGGAACAGAAAAAGGCGAATTTGTAGCAAGTTGGAGGCTGAGATTAAATATCAGCAAAGATGAATTACTTAATCTAATAGACAAACAATATTAATGATACTAAAGAAGGAAATAGAGAAAATTGCGCTGCATGAGAATGTATCCCGTAGTACGGTGGATAAGGATTGGGTATTAGGTCATTTCATTGATGCCATATTCTCTATCCCATTATGCCGGGATAGTCTCGTATTTAAAGGCGGCACTTGTTTGAAAAAGTGTTATATACCTGATTATCGATTTTCAGAAGACCTCGACTTTACGTCTGTAAACCCTGACTTTGTATTAGACCGGGAATTATTACGGGAAATAACCGAACTGATAACACAAAGGACAGAAATTCCTTTATTTATTGATTATATAAAAGAATTGAAACATAAGGACATGCCTACCGGATATGCAGCGATCATTAAGTTTTGGGGTGCAGATCATTTAAAGAACCAGGCACCACCTCCCCCGGAAAGATGGGCAACCAGTGTAAAAATAGAGATCATTCTATATGAAAAAATGCTATTTCCGGTTAGCTTTCGGCCTATAACACATACGTATTCTGATAAATTGGCTTTGGCGGATCAACCCATTCCCTGTTATGATTTGCAAGAAGTAATGTCAGAAAAATTGAGAGCGTTAATACAACGTTCCTATTCTGCACCCCGAGATTATTTTGATATATGGTATCTATCCCATAAGCTTACAGCTGTTGAATGGCCAGTAATAGTTGGTGCATTTCATGAGAAGATGAAATTTAAAAATTTGGAATTTACCGGCATAGACCAATTTTTAAATGATGATGTAGATAAAAAACTTACAGGAGCCTGGAAAAATAGCCTTGCTCATCAAATACCACATGAACAATTGCCGCCATACAATCAGGTGAAAGAAGAGTTATCATTGCTGTTTAAAAGAATATTTAATATCAATTGAAGCCAAGTGGCTGCGGCAGGTGGCTTCATTGCACCACGCGCTACCGCGCCGGGTTCCATTCCGCCGCCAGCCTCGCCGCCCTTGCAGGAATGAAATTCGCTATCGCTCACATCATACCTTTTTTGAGAAACATCGTTATACTATCTAAAAATCTGACTTTATCTGCTTCGAGGTGATAATACGAGATGTCAATATTTTGACATCATTTTGGTTATCGGATAAGTAATTACTTTCAAAATATTCTATAATTTCTAAAATCTCATCATCGTCTTTTACTATTATGTAAGAAATGTCTTTAATTGAAAACTTTAGTCCTAAAAAAAGAAGTCGCTCATTAACTAATTGCTTATTATCCCTGTAGTAATGAGTATTATGAATAATCAATTCATTTTCTCGCAAATCTGTTCTTTTAGGGCAAAAGCGCCATTCTCTCTCATCATGAAATCTATATTTCTTTTGCGTAACATGATTTTCCCTTATTAATTGCCCCTCGTAGTTCTTTGTGTAACGTAAAAATTCCTGTACGACAGGATTATTGCTACCATCAAATTTGGCTTTTATCAATACGTCGTTTAAAATTGTTGAATGCTTTTCCAAATATAAAACAGGATTTAACCCCCTTCTTTTGGCCCAACGCTTATGCAAACCAATTCCATATCCACCATATTTATCTATATGACTTGTAACTTGGGATAAAGGTATATCGCAAAATGACACCATTGGAACAGCATATTGTATTACGCCACTTTTAGATTCAATTTTTTCGATGCAGTATTTAATCCGAAAACTCGAAGCCAATATGCTCTTAATAGATTCTATACTTCTTGTAAAATGGAATACCGAATTAGTACTTAATGGCATGTTAGAATATTTAAAAGGGATAATTTATCAGAATTATGATGGCCATATTTTTTTTGCCATTTCGTATAATAGAAAGTGTCTTTCTTCAATTTCTTCCTTCCCGAAGGTTTTATAAGCTTTAAAATTTAATCCCTCTTTTTCTATAAATCTTGAAAATGCCACCTTTTTATGATACATATCAGGTAGTAATGTTCGGGCGAAATATGTTCCAGTAACGTTATATGTTTTTAGCTTCTGTGAATACAACTCCATACCGGAGGATTGATTATCCCGCCCTTTAAGCAATAATAAACCACCTAATCGATTGCGTTGAAAATTGAAATCCTCTTCATCCTCAAAAATTTTTAAGTTCTTTTCGTTATTTGTAATTATATGCTCTATGTGGTATACATCGCCGCCTCTTGACTGTACAACAAGTTGATAATAATTTGCATACTCACTTAGATCAGAAGAGTCACTTATATAGTGATCTATACGAGCGAAAAAGTATCGTAAAAAGCTATTTCCCAAATTGTTATAGCCAACATTTTTAAAAAACTCATATTTAAATGCCTCATCAAGAGTGTCTCTGTCATACTTCTTTTTTAATATGCTTAACAACTGCTTGTTAAAAGCATCCTGGGCATCACCTATCTCAATATGCCTTACAATAGGTGTTAACGTCATCACATTCACGTTAAACTCATTAGACTTATAACTGCTTGTAAGATTTACTAGAGAAAATAAAGCATCAAAAAATTGCGGAATTTTTTTCATTTTTTCAATGCGATTCGGATCATTTAATTTTATAGACGATAGTGTCAATACAAATTGACCATCCATGTTATTTAATTGATTGAAATATATTGATTCAAAATCCTCTCGGTAATTGTTATAATAATCAAGCATTTCAACATATACATCGGTAAAATACGGCAATGTTTGTTCAACAAAAAATCTTGCATTTTGCTCGTTATCTTTCAATTCTATCCTGGCATTATACTCTTCTAAAAATATTGTTTTATGATAGCGATTCTTATCTAGCTTGGTATAGTGTTCGGCAGTGTCCGCGTATTTACTCCTAAAATAAAACCCGAAAAACTCATCAATCTCATTTTCGCCATAGGCTTGAATTTTTTCAATTTGAGCTTCCCATATATTTATATACTTTTCCCTATCTGCTATATCAATCTGGCTAAGAATTTTACCCTTTAATATTTCATAGGGTTTCAAAGGAATACCCCTGTCATTTATAACTTCAAATACCATAGCAACGTCCTTGTCCTTATCAATCTCTACCTCAATAAGGTAAATTCTATGTCGGAAATATGAAATAAAAGTCTGTAGCTTATGTGGAGTTGGTAATCTGGCATCTAGCTGTTCAAGTATAACTGCATAGTTTTTATGAATATTTCGTTCTGAAACATTTTCTGGAGAATGCTTAAAATCAACACTATTAAAGAGTACATCATTTAGCGCATTATGGCGGTCCTTAAAGCCCATCCAAAATGTTTTTCCAAACTCCGTGTTGCCTACAATAGAGTTCTTTAGGGCATCCACCAGATGATCTGCCAAGTCATGTTTTAAGCTCAGATGATAAAGGCCTATAGATATTAGTGTTAAAGTGGTGAGGCGTTGTTGGCCATCAACTATGTATTTTTTACCTTTAATTAAGTTGGTCATGAAGGTATTTAAATAATACCATTCTAGTTTATCCGTACTTTCTTGATTAATTTCCTGAGATGGATTATACTTTTCAAGATCAAACCGGTAAAAAATATCCTTTAATAAGGATGAAACTGGTTTATATTCTAAATCATCGTTCCATTTATATTCTCGTTGATAAAAATCAACATCATATTGGATGTTATTAAATATCTGACTGATTTTTCTGTCATAAGGTTTTAGTCCCATTGTTAAATTGAATGATTGTAAATTAAATCGGTTGTTTGCTTAACTCGTAATACATTCAATAAAAATCAGCGATAAAATTCCAATCGAAATATTCCTTGATTGAATTTTGGGGGTGATTAGATTGTACATTCGAGTGATAAGGTTTATAAATGTACAATATCTAATATTTAATTCAATATTTTTCATTGCATTCCGCCCTTCTAAACAAGTAATCTTTTTGTTTAACTTGGTATCCTAAATATTTATGACAGCAGAGCAACTTAAACAACTGGAAGACAGCCTTTGGCAAGCAGCCGATAAACTACGTGTAGACAGCGGATTGAAGGCAAGTGAGTACGCTACACCCATTTTGGGTTTAATTTTTCTTCGCTTTGCCTCAATTAAATACAATAAGGTAAAACCTGCTATTGAGCAGGAATTGCTAGCGCAGCAAAATAGTCGGAGACAGAGAGAAAAGCCGGAGATAGCTATTGAGAAGTGTGGCTTTTATTTACCACCCGAGGCCGAGTATGATTACTTACTTAACCTGCCGGAGAAAGAAGATATAGCCAAAGCCATTAAAACGGCAATGGAGAAAATTGAGCTTTACAAGCCTGAACTAAAGGATAGCTTACCTAAAGACGAATACTTTAAGCTGGTTAACGACAAGGATAAAACCCTACCTAAAACGCTTTTGAAGTATTTTAAGGATATACCAGAAGATGCTACTGGCGATGTATTCGGTAAGGTGTACGAGTATTTCTTGGCTGAATTTGCATTAGCTGAAGGGCAAGGTGGCGGCGAATTCTTTACACCTGTCAGTGTAGTAAAGCTGATGGTGGAGATCATAGAACCTTACCGTGGACGGATACTCGACCCTGCCTGTGGTAGTGGCGGTATGTTTGTGCAAAGCTCCTACTTTGTTGACCGTCGGCGTGAAGAGTTGCATGATACCGATAGTAAAGATCTGGTAGTTTATGGTGTTGAGCGCACGCCGGAAACGGTAAAGCTTGCCCGGATGAACCTTGCGGTAAACGGTTTACGTGGAGTAATAAGCCCTGCTAATAGTTATTATGACGACCCACATGATAGTTTTGAGAACTTTGATTTTGTGATGGCCAATCCGCCTTTCAACGTGAATGATGTAAATCTGAACCGGGTAAAAGATCAGCGGCGTTTTAACACCTATGGCATACCTCAAAACAAAACTAAAAGCAGCAGTAAGCAAAAAGAAAAAGAAGTAGATACAGTACCCAACGCAAATTACTTATGGATTAGCTTATTTGCATCTTCATTAAAATCACAGGGAAGAGCTGCGTTGGTTATGGCCAATAGTGCCAGCGACGCGCGTAATAGTGAGGCTGACATACGGCGAAATTTGATAGAAGACGGCGTGATTGACTGTATGCTAACGCTGCCTAAAAATATGTTTTACACCGTTACCTTGCCGGCAACGCTTTGGTTTTTCGACAAGTCTAAGCAAGGTGCTGAAGCAAAAGTGTTGTTTATTGACGCCCGAAACATATTCAGGCAGGTTACCAGGGCATTGCGGGAATTTACTGAAGAGCAAGTACAAAACATCGCTACAATTGTAAGGCTTCACCGAGGTGAAACGGAGCGATTAACGGAACTGCTGGCCAAATACCAAAAGCAGGTAGAAGATTTCGGTGCACAAGCGGATGACTTAGCACCATTAGTAGCAGATGCTGTAGAGGTATACGAGGAAGCTAAACAAGTGTGGAATGACCTACAGGAACAGATATCGGCAGGTGTAGGTGATGCTAAACGGTTAAAAGCGGATTTAGGTAAAGCAGGCACTATACTCACTAAAGCGCAACGGGAAAAAGAAGAAAAAGAAAAGGCCTATAAAGAATTGACAGACAAAGCCGGGTATTATCAAAGCCATATCATCTGGTTAAATGAACGTTTTCCAAACGGTGTGTATGAAGATGTAATTGGTCTCTGTAAATCTGCTAGCTTGGAAGAAATTGCAGAGCAGGATTACAGTTTAAACCCAGGGCGTTACGTTGGGGTGGTAATTGAGGAGGACGGACTGACCGAAGAAGAATTTATGGCTGAAATTAAAAAAAGACATAAGACATTGGAAGCTTTGAATCACCAGGCTAAAGATTTAGAAAGTTTGATTGATATTAACATTCTATCGTTATTTATTTAGGTATGCAGTCACAAGAAAAGCTCGGTAACAAATGCTTAGTCGGTGATGGTGCACATATTAGCATTAAAAGAGTCACTGAAGGTATTCCATACTTGTCCTCAAAAAATTTCAAGCAAGAAGGAATAGATTTAACGTCGGTAAATTATATATCAGAATTTGACTATCAGAAGTACTTTAAGGCATCTTCGAAAGCATTGACTAAACCAATGCCAGGAGATTTAATATTAAGTATTATAGGTTCAATTGGCGCTCCTTACTTAGTTACTGAAAATGACAAATTCGGAATTTCAAGTAGCGTAGCTATTATAAGACCTGACGAAGAAGTTGATTCACATTTTTTATACTATTATCTGAAAACTGATGCAGTACAAAATTATGTGGACGCAATAAAAGGAGGCTCTGCACAAGGTTTTTTAAGTTTAGAAATGATTCGGTCAATTCCGCTCAATTATCCAGATAAAACAGCACAGGAAAGTATAGCATCTATTTTACGTTTTTATGATAACTTAATCGAAGTCAACAACCAACGCATACAATCCCTTGAAAAAACAGCACGGGAACTTTACAAAGAATGGTTTGTGAGAATGCGATTTCCTGGTTATAAATCAACAAAGTTCGAGAAAGGTATACCTGATGGCTGGGAGATAAAAAAGGTTTCTCAAGCTTTTGACGTTGTCGGTGGAGGCACTCCTTCAACGGATAAAGAAGAGTATTGGAACGGAACTGTCAACTGGTTTACCCCAACAGATATTACCAGTTCTAACGGCATTTTTTTAGAAAGATCTAAAAGCACTATTTCAGAAAAGGGATTGAAAGGAAGTTCAGCAAAGCTGTTTCCCCCATACTCTATAATGATGACGAGCAGGGCAACAATAGGTGCTGTTGGGATTAACTCGTCTGCGGGATGTACAAATCAAGGTTTTATTACCTGTTTACCCAATGATAGGATACCTTATACTTTTTTATACCACTGGATTGTTTCAAATAAAGAGACGTTTGAATTACTTGCCAGTGGGTCAACATTTCTCGAAATTACTAAGGGGACATTTAAAAAAATAAATATTCTATTGCCTAAAAAAGATATCCTTAATCGATTTCACATTATTGTAAACCCAATATTCAAACAGATTGAAAACCTACTGCAAAAAAACACTCAACTCAACGAGATTCGTGACCGGTTATTGCCTCGTCTAATTAGCGGCAAATTAAAACTTAAAATAGCCGAGGAGGTACAATGCCTATAATATTACATAAGTTTAGAGATCATCAGGCCAGCCCGAGAACCGAAATCTTGATGTTAGGTACCTTTAACCCAGATATCGCTGCCGGTCCAGATTTCTTTTATGGCCGTCAGCGCAATTTCTTATGGCGCTTATTGCCTATGTGCTGGAATTTGCCATCACTTAAGGATGAACCGTTGTTAAGCAAAAAGCAGTTCATGGAAACTTATAAAATAGACTTTGCAGACATTGTTCATAGCCTTGACATTCCCGAAGGCATGCAAGGTAACGTGGATGATGATTTTATTGATGGTCGTGTAAGCGAGTGGAAAGATATCATTCGGCTGATAAACGGTCTGCCCAACTTAAAGGCTATTTATTTTACCCGAAAAACCTTTAATGGCATACCTAATATGCGGGCGCAAATTACTTTGATTGCCAACTATTGCCGTGAAAGAAGCATCAGATTTTGTAAACTGGAAACCCCTGCTCGTTTTTTCAGCGAAGCGAAACAACAGCAGTGGATCGACACAATCGTTGCGCAAACTACTTGTTTACGGCCTTAATTACTGAACAATAAGCAACCTCAATCAATGGCAAAAACTTACATCACTAATTTTATTTCTGAAGATCAAATAGAAAAGGCCATTATTGATGTGTTCGTTAATCAGCTTGGGTACAGGCATCTAAACTGCTTCATTGAAGATATAACGGGTCGTTCAATGGAAACAGAAGTTGTTATTGAATCAATCCTAAAGCAACAGCTCATAAAATGTAATTCTGATGCACCTGCGCACGCCATTGATTTTGCCGTTGAACAATTAACCAAAACACGGGCTGACCTCAGTCCTTTCCAAGCGAATCAGGAACTTTACTACCTGATGCGCGATGGCATTCGGCTGAACGTTAAAAATGATCAGGGCCGTGAAGAACCTATTACCATTAAAGTTATCGACTTGGTTGATGAAACGCAAAATGATTATCTGATCGTTTCGCAGCTTTGGCTACAGGGGCAATATATACGACGACGCCCTGATCTAATACTTTTTGTGAACGGCCTTCCACTTATATTTATTGAGTTAAAAAACAGCATAGTGGCCGTACGCAACGCCTATGAAGATAATTTAACTAATTACCGCAAGGATATTCCACTAATGTTTAATTATAACGCGCTTTGCATTTTAAGCAACGGACTGGAAACCAAAGTCGGTAGTGCTACATCTGGCTACGGCCATTTCTTTAACTGGCTACGGGTTAATGACGAAAAGGACACCCCAGACAAAGAAAGAATTGAACGTTACGGCGTCAGCCTGGATTATGCTGTATTGGGCTTATGCCACAAAAAGCGTCTGCTGGACTACTTTGAAAACTTTTTGATTTACTATAAAGACAGCTATAAAATTGCCGCTAAAAACCACCAGTTTTTAGGCGTAAACAATGCCACTAATAATTTTGCTACCCGTTTGCAACATGATCAGAATAATACTGATGTAGAAAATAAGGGCAAGCTGGGTGTTTTCTGGCACACCCAGGGCAGCGGCAAAAGTTTCAGTATGATATTCTTTACCCGCAAAGTCTTCAGAAAGTTTACAGGCAATTACACATTTCTGATAGTAACGGACCGTGACGATCTGGACGGTCAGATATACAAGAACTTTTTAGACGCTGGAGCAATAAAGAAAACGGATAAATGTCGTCCTAAAAATAGTGAAGAATTAAGGGAATTATTGCAAACCAACCGCCGTTATATATTCACGCTCATTCAAAAATTTAGGTATGCTAAGGGGAAGGTTTATCCCATTTTAAGCACTCGTAATGATATTATAGTTATCGTAGACGAAGCACATCGCACCCAGTATAAAGATCTGGCCGAAAATATGCGTACCGGCTTACCTAACGCTCAATATATGGCGTTTACAGGTACGCCTTTATTAGGTAGTAAAACGCTTACTAACAATTGGTTCGGAGACACCGTTTCTGAGTACAACTTTAAACAAAGCGTAGACGATGGATCAACTGTTCCATTATTTTACCACAAACGTGTGCCCGAAGTACTACTACAAAACGACGACTTAGATCAGGATTTGGCAGACATTGTGAGCGAGGAAAATTTAACTGATGCCGAACAACTGCGACTTGAACAAGAGTTTGGACAAGAATTGTCCATATTAAAGAGTGATGACAGGCTAGAAACAATAGCTAAAGATATCGTATATCACTTTCCACGTCGAGGCTATCTTGGTAAAGGTATGGTGATTACACTCGATAAGTTTACCGCGGTGAAGATGTATGACAAAGTAAAACGGTTATGGGAAGAAGAAAAGCGCTCGCTGCTTACACAGATCAACTCCTCCGCCACTGATCAAAATGAGAAAGCAGCGCTAAGGCGAATTCTCGATTGGATGCGCAAAACAGATATGGCCGTTATTGTGAGCGAGGAAGCGGGCGAAGAAGAGAAGTTTGAGAGAAACGGCTTAGACATTACAGCACATCGTAAGCGCATGAACGCGGTTGATGACAATGGTTTTGATTTGGAATGGAATTTCAAACAACCTGAAAGCTCACTGCAACTTGTGTTTGTATGTAGTATGTGGCTTACCGGTTTTGACGCGCCAACTGTTTCTACCTTGTACATTGATAAGCCTATGAAGGATCATGCCTTGATGCAAACAATTGCCAGGGCTAACCGCGTTACAGACTATTTAATAAACGACAAGCCTAAAAAGAACGGACTAATCGTTGATTACTATAATGTATTTAAAAATCTTAGAAAAGCATTTGCTTCTTATGGAGGCGGCTTTAATGACGACAAACCTGAAGAGGATGCCCCGGTGCAAGAAAAAGATCAATTGTACGTATTACTACAGGATGCCATTGATCAGTGTACCCAGTTTTGTTTAAGCATTGGAGTCGATTTAAAAGATATAGTAGACTCTAATCAAGTGTTTGGTCAGTTAGCTAAGTTTGATGAGTATGCAGATATTATTGTAGCTAATGATGATCGTAAAAAGCAATTTGTCGTCTACAATAATACCATTGAGGCATTGTATGATGCTTGTCGTCCAGAGATATTAGGCAAAAGAAAGGACTTCCCATTAGTTGCTGTCGTAACCTATTTACGTCTTGTAGTAGATGGAAAAGTCGAACGTGGTAATTTAGATAATGCAAAAAGAAGGATTGGACAATTACTTGATGAGAGCATTGTTGCTAATGAAGAATTCAAAAATATTAAAAATGCGGTAGCTGAGCCTGAATCTACCTACGGAATCAAAGCTTGGAAACAGATTGACTTAAGTAAATTAGATATAAATAAACTTAAAGAACAGTTTAAAGATGCTGTCTATAAGCACATCGAGATTGCCGACCTCCGTGACTTTATTTCGAAAAAGCTAGAAATGATGATGTCGATGAACATTACCCGAATAGGCTTTGCCCAAAAACTCCAACAAATTATTGACCGGTATAATTCAGGAGGCGCCTTAACGGAAGACTACTTTAATGATTTGATGGACTTTGTTGAGCAGCTTAAAGCTGAAGAGTTAAGGGCAACTAAAGAAGGCTTATCAGAAAGTGAGCTTGAAATTTTTGATCTCTTGAAAAAGGAAAACTTGACTAAGGATGAAGAGCAGAAGGTGAAACTTGCCGCCAAGCACCTTCTAACCAGGCTATATGACGAGAAGCCAACAGTACTCTTACAGGATTGGCACAAGGATTATCAAACACAGCTACAAGTAAAGTCTGTGATTCAAGATATACTGGATAAAAACCTGCCCGATAGCTACGATAAAATGGTTTACGATCTTAAGTGCAAAAATGTATTTAATCATTTGTTTGTGCAGGCAGCAAATGGTGGCAGGGCTGTTGCATAGCAAATTCCATATTCACCACATCCGCGAATATAGCCCACCGCCGGGATGAAAAGTAAAGGCCATGGAAGCGGGCCAATGTGTTTTTCTTTTCAGCGGTGGCCCGGCCTTGACTATTTACCCGGCTCGCGCTGTTGGTTGTTTAAGCGTTAAATATAGCATGGTGGGTTCATTCCCCGACTAAGGGACTTATGCGGATGAAAAATAAAAACCGCACTGCGCGGGGGCTATCTAAAATCCATCAGCTTATCAGCGATTTCCTGCTTTACATTATCCTCAAAACCAGCCCAGTAGTTTTGCGTGGTATTCAAGCTGCGATGGCCTAAACTTTCCTGTATCAACTCCATTTTAGCACCATTACGAATAGCAGCCGTTGTAAAAGAATGCCGTGCGTAATAGGTAGATATATCGGCATCCAATTCCAAGTCCTTCGCCAGTTTTTGAATATGCTGGTTGACAAACCGAATAAAGTTTTGGTTTACCCTTAACTTCTCCGCCTCATCCATTTTTTTAGTTAAAATTGGAAATACATAATTGTCGGGTAAAAAAGGACGGGTACCGTAGCGTTCTATTACTTCTTTAATCGTTTCTGTTAAAGGAATAATAATGGGCTTCGGCTTGTCTTTTGTGGTATGAAGCGTTTTGTGTCGCAAAAAGGAAATAGACTTTTTGTTAATGTTTTTATACCTCAATTCTGCAATATCCCGGAAATTCATGCCATTACATTGATAGCTGAAGAACCAAAAGTCCCTTGCTTTTTCTTTCGGGCTGCCTGGCTCAACTGGAGCAGTATATAATTTTTTTAATTCCTCTTTACTTAATGCCTTCTTTATGTTTTGGCCTGTAGGGATCTTGTATTTTTTGAAAGGATAAAGTTCAGCCGCTATGTTGCCTTCTTCCATAGCTTTATTGAAGATAGCTCGTAATGGCCGTAAGTATATACCTACAGTAGTTTTGGATTTGTCGGCGGCTACCATCCAGTTCTCATACCTGTTCAAAAAATCAACTGTAACCCGGGAAAATGAAAGGGTAGAGGCTGGCCTATTATCCTTACCCGCAAACTCCAATAGAGACTTTAGGCTTAATCGGTAATTCGAGGCCGTACCTGCACGGCCATTTCTCATCAGTTCATCTATATAGTCCTGATAGTAGGCGCACACGTCTGTAGTGGCGGCTTGAGAGCGAAACATTTCCCGTTCAAATTTATCAAGGATAAACAAGCCATCCATTTTAGTAATAATTCTATTCGCCTTTGCTTCTATGGCATCTAAAGTTATTTTAATCTCCTGAAATGCTTTCTTAGGTTTTTCGGTTAGATAGGATTGTTGGAACTGTTGAGCCGTCAGGTGTATGTCGGTATGGTAGTGCCTAATATCGGTACGGGAGATATATAACCTGATTTTTACCGGTGCTTTTTTCCCGGTTTCAACCTTCCGTTCATCTAAATATAAGTTAACTTTTACTGCCATTTCTATCAAAGTTAGGTAAAATGCCCTTTTTTCTCACACACTTTTTTTGAAACATGCGAATTTAGCGAAATTTCCCATAAAATGGCGTTTTTTTTCTCACACATTTCTCACACAAATGAGCAAAAAACGGCAAAAAACAGCAAAATAGCGCAAAATGGTTTTTTTGTAAATAATTGATATATAGTTTTTTAAATATAAAACAAAGCATCGAAAAGCACCTCCCATAGACTGTTAATCAGAGGGTCGCTGGTTCGAGCCCAGCCTCAGGAGCCTTAATGGGCAAGCACGAAAAACGGTCGCTTGCCCTTCTTTTTTCCGTAAATGATCGCTAATTACGTTTTTACGCGCGAAAACCTAAAATTAACCATTCATAGATTAATAACAATGTGTGGATGTATACTGAACTTTAGGAGATAGTTAGAAACATCCCAAAACAGCTATCTTTACCAGAAATGTAAACCTGTCATGGTCGATACCCTCGAAATAAAAGTTTTTGTCTCTTGTCCTAGTGATGTTACACCGGAGAAAGATACTATTAAAGCGATTTGTGAGAACCTGAATAACTTCAATATGAATAACAAACGGAAGGTCAGGTTTCGGGTGTTAGATTTCAGGGATATTGTTGCCGATATGGATGGCCGACCCCAAGAACAAATCAATATGATTTTCTCGGACTATGATATTTATATTGGTCTGTTATGGATGCGTTTTGGTACTCCAAGTGGAGCAGATGATCCACTAACAGGTAAAGCCTATTTAAGCGGTACTGAAGAAGAATTTCGCTTTGCTTATCAACGTAAGCAGGCAGGCGAAAACATAAATGTTTACCTTTTATTCAAAGCGCCGAGCGCTATTAAAGGCGGGGCTTCAGAAACCAGACAACTTTTGCAGGTTCAGGAGTTTTATGAAGAGGTTTGCAATTTGGGGTGGGTTATGAAATTCCCGATTACACCGACGCATGATTTTTATAATAAGATCTCTACGATTTTAATGAACCGCGCGGAACAAGTAGATCAGCAAGAGCTTATCAATGAAAAAGCCGCATTTCTAAGTACACACTCATCTGAAGCTATGCCGGCTACTCTACGAAATCCTGCAGAGTTTATCACTAAGGCACCCAAAATAGACACGACTATACCCCGGATATTATTATCGTTTGAGGGACAGAAAGATCCTGTAACAGCTTACATAGAACGAACTGGTGACCTGGAATTAATTAAGTTGGTCAAGGAAAAAAACTAGTCGTTCTATTAGGTAATGCTGGTTCAGGAAAATCAACCGAATTAGCAAAATTGGCTCACTTTTATGCTACCGAAAAAACTCCATTTATACCTGTCTACAGTCGGATGAATACTTATGTAGAAGAAGATATCCGGGATTTTCTTCCAACTGGTTGGGCTGATATTCCAGAAAATACCGCACTGATAATCTTGGATGGATTGGATGAAGTTCAGCCTAAGCATTTTAACACGGCAGTCAGGAAAATTTTAAGTTTTATAGAAGACTTTCCAAATGCACATATCGTAGTGTCTTGCAGAACCAATTTTTATCATTTACCGGATAAGCATTCGGGTGGTACTTTGCCTGATTTTGGCATCTATTTTCTGGCACAAGTTAGTGACGCGCAAACAAAAGGGTTTGCGGAAGAACAATATCAACTGGACTATCAAGCGTTTAGAAAGGGAGCTTATGATCGTGGGTTCCAGGAGTTCACGAGCCAACCGTTCTTCTTAAGAATATTATTAGAGCAATTTAAGAAACGGGGCGATTTGGCTCTTAATCGTGTTGATTTGCTTAATATACTATTAGACGAACGTATTACGCTGGATCAACAACATTTTGAATTAACCACCAACCTGAAAGACCATAAGGAACATATCTTACAGCTACTTCAAAAGATTGCGCTTTGTATGGAATATTTAGGGCGTAATTTTCTTTCATTTAATGAACTATTGAAAGTGCTGCCAACCCCTGAAGATCTGCAATTGGTAAAATTTTCAACAGCATTCCGTAGCATGGAGGATGGCACGAATAATTGGGGTTTTGAACATAATAATATTCAAGAGTTCCTTGCGGCGAAAGCGCTGCTAGCTTTCGATTTGGAGCGTATAAAGACTTTTCTATCCTTCAAAAACGAGCGTATCAAACCAAGTTGGTTAAATACATTATTTTTTCTAATAAGTTTATTACCAGACGCCAAGCGGAATGATTTGATCGACTGGATATTGACCATTGAACCTGAAGTGTTAGTACGTGTAGAACCTGACAAAGTAAGTTCAGCTACAAGGTTCGAGATTTTTAAAACGATTTTCAATCACTACAAAGCGCAACGTGTGTGGTTGCGCTCTAATAAATTTTCCGATCTAGAGTTAGCAACATTTGGCGAAAGTGACGACGCGGTTGATTTTTTGGTTGCTGAACTTAATAACAACGAAAATGCACATACAACCCGCTTCAACGCGATGAATATTCTTAAGTATTTTAAGCTGAGCGGCGATTATCTCAACAAAACAAAGGATGCGATATGGCAACATATTATTGAAAATACAGACGATCAACATATCGTACACAGCGGTATTTATGCGTTAGATTCCTTGGGGGTAGTAAATGCAGAAATGATTGCCGAATTGATGAAACTGTTCGGCAAACGCAGTAATCAATATATTCGTTCAGCCTTATACCGGGTTATCATTGAAACTGGTATGGTCGATGATTATGTAGAATACTTTATAAGTGGTTTTGTGGATGAATTAGACCCAAACGATCGTGGACAAGTAAGTTTGATGGACGAAGATATACTGTTAAGAGAGGGTTTAACTAACATTAAAGATGCTGCGAACATTAAAAAATTACTTGAGTTGTTTGAGAACCCTTATGACCGTCGCATCATAAACTTTTTTGAGAAAAACAAAATACTTGAAAATTTAATCGGGAGGGCTGCAAGCATCTATAAAGCCCACCCTGAACTCTCTGAAGATGTCTACAGAACTTATCTAGCTTATGGCCGGCATTCAGAAGAATTTACCGCGCAAGCCATATCAGTATATTTTCAAAAAACCGGGCAAACTAATGCTGTTTTTCAGCGGATCTTTAGCGATAAGAAAATCGAGGATTACGAAAAAGGTTTACTACTGAGGCATTTAGTTAATCAAGAAAATATCGATTATGTCATTGACCAATATAACACACACAACGCCACTAATGAAGATTTGTTAAAATTCTATAATAATCTTCGGTGGAATATATACCGAACGGATAAGAACGCTGAATTGGAATATCTTACTGAGAAATTGAATGAAGAAACGCAGGTACTCAACAATTTTAATGATATTGATTATGCTAAGATTCGGTTAGAAAATGAGCAAAAGAGCTTTGACTTATATTTTAATGTAGACGCTTTCACCAATGAACTTGTTCAATTTTTTCAGACAAATGAAATTACTGACTTGGATTGGGATACCTTATGGCAATTTCAATATAATCGTAATGATAGAAATTATCACGTTCCCGAAGCTATTCATGAATTATTAATAGAGTTTACCCGTGATAAACAAAGTGCTGATTTAGCATCGGTATTGAAATTTGTGAACGATGAAGAACGTTTTGCTAATTATAGATTTTCAAAAATTAAAGACAAGATTAACAGCCGGCCAGATATTTTAGTTAGCGAAGAACAGATAGAGACAATTACAGCTTGGGTACAACACGTAATTGTGAATACAGATATTGCTAACGCGATCAGAGTTGAAAGTAGTAACCGTACTACTTACAGTAAGTTAGCGATGGTACTATGGGCGTTTATAAAAAATTATAAAATCCCTGTAGTCGCAGAGAAGCTACTTGACTTTACTTTGTTCGATGAAGTTAGAAACAACGAATATCAAGGGTTAGAATTTAGTGCAATTGAAAATCAGTTGGGTAAAGATGCGGTACAAGCCCGGGTACATGATAATTTATTAGCAGGGATTGAATACGATCAGTCTTGGCGAAATAACGCGATATATGCGCTCGAAAATAACATTCCAAATACGATCGGAAGTATTATTAACAGTTTGTTTGATAATCGCAAATCTGAATATTCTCGACGAGCGGTATTAAAAATATTTTTGCAACAGGGTGGCAACCCGGAACTGTTATTGGTTGGATTAAAAATGACGCCCAACAGCGATATGTTGTGGGACATTGTGCGTGAAATCAAAGACTACACAGCTATCGATGCCGATTTGCGGAAGTTTTTAAGTGAAAAGTTAACTAATGGTTATCTTCAGCCACAAGAAAAGTTTCGTGCCGCCACTTACTTAACAGAGAAAGGCGATAAGGAGGGTACAGCTTCCTATTTAAACTATCTTCTTGAAACTGCCAGTCCAAATTTTGATTTTTATCATCAATCGCAGATAATGCGTCAAATCAAGGACATTGAATTTCTCCCTATCTTATTGGAATTACTTAAAAAAGCCAATCAGGAAGAATTTAAGCAGGATGACTTTAATCGTTTTGATAGTATCGTTTCTGACACTTTATATAACCTTGGATTAACTTCTGAGGAAAACCTGTCCAAAGTAAAAACTGCGCTTGAAGATTTCATTAAGAATAACGACGGACAAATTAAGAACGTTAATTTTCTTCATCCAATGATTGAGCGAATGGAGTTTAACTTCTATTTGGCTCAGTCGCAATCAAATGATATACAAGATGCCTTATCTGAAGTGGCTAAACTGTATCAATAATACAATACAGTCTTACCATGAAGATGTAATGGGTAATATATGTTTAAATATCAAAGTACTCTGACAAAATATTATATAAAAGCATTGATAATCATTATTATTTTTACTTTCGAACAAGGAATTGAGCGCCCCAGTTTACATTGAAAAAGCCCGGATTGATCTATTAAAATTCAGATCTCCCGTTTCCTGAAACCAAAAGGTTCAATAGCTTTGCAATCCAACAAAAAGGTTAATTATTATGGAATACTCAAAAACATATATTGCCAAAGATGAGCATATAGATGTACAGGAGATCATGGATGGTTTATATTATCCGTTTTATATGGAATATTGCAGGCATGATTATATCAGGGAAATATTGGGGTTTGATTTTGAAGCCGAAGCTAAAAACGGCATTTACATGGTACTTTCAAATTATAGCATCAGCTTTCTCAGATCACTTAAAAAGGGTGATGAATTTAAAGTTACCTGCACCTTGTATACTGATAAAGGGGCTTACCCAAGTTGCACTTTAAACAATCGATAATATGCAACAATAAGGTAATGACTAAAGCTGTATTTACGGGCACCTGTGTGCCGGCAACAGGCGGCAGACCGTATTTACCGGCCTCGGTATTGGAAAAAATAAAGGATGCCCCTGTTCTTGAAGATTAAGCGACCGGCAGAGCGCCGGCCCTTGCCGGATAATCATGCGGCAGGGTAATGTGTATGCAAAAGAGGCTATCTATGGGGATAGCCTCTTTTGAGATTGCTTAAAGCCTGAAATAACCGATGTATTATGAATCGGCCTGCTGCAACTTAGCATTTTATGCAGCGGCAGGAGCTGTGTATGTAGCCGGATAAAGTTTACGGAACATCAGGTAGGTAACCGTTACCATGATAAATGCAACGATGGCATCTATGGTGGCAGGAAAACCGAGCACAGCGATTTTAGACAAAAAAGCAAATATAATATCGAAGAAAATACCTGCAAATACCCATTCTTTTAATCTAAGCAATATGTTAGGTGTTAAAAGAACTGCTACTCCCGATAGTTTAGCGACACCAAGAATATAAATAAAGTGTGGAGGATAGCCCAGTTTTAAGGTGATATCCCACACAAACTGGTTTTTGGTCAGCTCGCCAAATCCGCTTGCTGCAAACCATAATGAAGTCATTGCTGTTCCTATCCAATAGATTGTTTTTACTGTTTTTGTTGTCATGATATGTAGTTTTGAGTTGTTTGATGGCTCAAAATTGTGGCAAAATCAACGGAGATCTAACCACTTTCGGGATGAAGCAGACAAACCGAGCTGCCGGCCGGACAATCCGGGCCCCAACTTGCATATGTCATTGATACAAACTGCTTCAATATGCTAATTGAAGCCTGACATAAAGCTTTTTGTCCTGTCGATAATGGTTGTAGCGATCCTGGTGATAGGCGTATAAACCAAACACGACGGGGGCGGAAAGACGGGTTTTATCCTGCAGTTAAATGGATTAACATGCAATGCCCGGGCCTAATTTTTCAATGTTTGAAATGTCCGGTTCAGGCACTTCTTTGTCGGGTTAAAGCACTTGAGCTCAACGATGTTTGCACCAGAGGTGCAAAAGGGTTTTAGAAAGGCAGAAAGGTGTGAGCACCTGCTTTTAAGTAAACAAAAAACCAGGATAGGAAATGCGTTTTTAACATTTCCTATCCTGGTTACCGTGTTATTTCAAAAGAGGGATTATTTATCTGGCAAAACTTTCGGCTTCTATAATGGCGTCAGCAAAAGCTTTAGGGGCTTCCTGCGGTAGGTTGTGGCCTACTCCCCCGGTAATAGTGTGATGTGCATATTTACCTTTAAAGCGGGCAGCATAATCAGCAGGCTTAGGATGAGGAGCACCGTTGGCATCGCCTTCAAGGGTTACGGAAGGTACAGTTATAGGAGGCGCGGTTGCTAATTTTCTTTCCATGTCATCATATTTTGCCTCACCTTGGGCAAGGCCCAGGCGCCAGCGATAATTATGGATCACGATAGCAACATGGTCGGGGTTGTCAAAAGACGGGGCGGTTTGCGCGAAAGTAGCGTCGTCAAATTTCCACTTAGGTGATGCTGTTTCCCAGATGAGCCGGTTAAAGTCACGCCTGTTTGCCTCGTAGCCCAATTGGCCGCGCTCGGTACTAAAATAAAACTGGTACCACCATGATAGTTCTGCTTTGGGCGGCAATGGTTTTTTATTTGCTTCCTGGCTGCCTATCAGGTAACCGCTTACCGAAACCATTGCTTTGCAGCGCTCGGGCCATAATGCTGCCACGATATTTGCTGTACGCGCGCCCCAGTCAAACCCGCCAATAATTGCACGGTCTATTTTCAGGGCGTCCATCAGCGTGATAACATCGGTAGCTATTGCTGCCTGTTGCCCATTCCTGAAAGTTTGTGCCGAAAGGAATTGTGTTGTGCCATGGCCGCGCAAATGAGGCACAATAACCCTGTAGCCGGCTTTGGCAAGTATGGCTGATACTTCAGTATAGCTATGTATATCATATGGCCACCCATGAAGCAGGATAACAGGCTGTCCGTTTGCCGGGCCGCTTTCTGCGTAGCCAATATTAAGCAGGCCTGCATTTATCTGTTTGATCGAGTCGAAAGAAGCTGTAGAAAAAAGAGTATTGTTTTGCCGTGCCGGTGAATCTGCCTGTTTGGTTTCGGCTTTAAGTATACCGAGACCGCCTAACTCTGCTGCTGCAACTGTTAATGCGGAGATACCCAGAAAGCGGCGACGGCTGAATGTTGTTTCGTTGTTCATGTTTTTCGGATTGGTTTGATTAATATTTCGCCTTTAGATGCTTTCCTCATCGTCGGGCATAACAAAAGTACACCAGTACCAGGATTATGGAAGTGGTTGATGCATGAACCGGGCAAATGGTGACTTCAGTTGGACATATTCCCCGCCAGATTTGCCATTATCTGAAATTAGTTGGAAGTGGCAGTGCTGGTTGGAGCGCAGTAACGACTAATCCTTACGGTTTACAGTATGGCCAGGTTGTTTATACCTCATTATTTTGCTCGTGCGTGTAACAATTAGCAATGATTGCTGTATTTTGCTGAAATTTTCTTGTTAATACGCTGTCTGAAAATGAAGTTCATCTCCAAAATTGCAAACCGGTTTATTTATATAATTTTCTTGTTGTTTCCGTGGCCGGTTTTTGCCCAAAACCTGGTTAGATATGTACAGCCCATGGCCGGTACAGCTATTGCCACTACAGCTTCCGCACTAAAACATGGACAGGCGGCTGATACGCGGTTTGCCAACACTATTCCCGCGGTTACTGCCCCCTTTGCCATGACACAATGGACACCCGAAACCGAGAGCGGCGAAACCAAGTGCGTACCTCCATATTATTATAAAGACAGCCTGTTCAACGGCCTCCGTGGTTCGCACTGGTTAAGCGGTTCATGTACGCAGGACTATGGCAGCTTTACCATTATGCCCATCACAGGCAAGCTAACAACAGCTAATTATAGTGCTGCATTTAAACATGTTGATGAACTATCGTCGCCGTACCTTTATAGCATAAATCTTAATCAGTATAAAGTGAATGCTGCGGTAACCTCCACAGAGCGTTGCGGCATGATGCAGTTTACCATGCAGCAGGCCGACAGCCTTTATTTATTGATCAAAGCTAATAGCGATTATCATGAAGGCTTTGTAAAAGTGGATCAACAAAAAGGCGAAATATCGGGTTATAATCCTGCTCACCGTATTTACCAGGGATGGGGGAAAAGCGCAGGTTTCAGCGGTTTCTTTGTGATCAGGTTTGAACGGAGTTTAGGTAAAACGGGCACTTTTGATGGCGATAAAATATTTATTGCAGATAGTATCAAAAACGATGCTGGTACAGGGGTTTATGCCGGATTTAAGCTCAATAAAGGCGAAAAGCTAACGATCAGGATAGGCACTTCGTTTGCCAGTTTGGAAGGCGCCCGCAAAAACCTGCAGGCCGAGATGCCGGGGTTTGATTTTCATAAGATGGTAGAAAGCAGCAGGGTAAAATGGGAAAAGGCCTTAGGGCAAATCAACATTTCAACTAAAAATGAGCAGGATAAACGGATCTTTTATACGTCATTTTACCATGCCATGCAGCATCCGCGTCTTTTTAATGATGTTGATGGCAGATACCCCCGTTTTGCCGGCGATTATCAAATTGAACAATTATCAGGCGGCAATTATTATGATGATTTTTCGATGTGGGATATTTACCGGGCACAGTTGCCGCTGTTTGAGATCCTGAACCCATCTTTAATCAATAACCTGGCAAAATCACTGATTTTGAAAGGTAAACAAGGCGGGTGGATGCCTGTTTTCCCCTGCTGGAATAGCTATACATCCGAAATGATCGGCGATCATACGGCTTCTGTAATCAGTTCGGCATATTTAAAGGGGATCACTGATCTTGACGCTAAAGAAGCTTACCAAATTTTAAGGCATAACGCGTTTGAACTACCTGCCAACCGGGTCGACTATGTAGAAGGCAAGGGCCGCAGGGCATTGGGTAGTTATTTAAAATACCGATACATCCCCTTGGAAGATAGCGTACGCGATGCCTTTCATAAAATGGAACAGGTAAGCCGCACAATGGAGTATGCTTATGATGATTACGCGCTGGCGCAATTTGCAAAAGCTTTAAAAAAATCTGCTGACTATATCACGCTCACCAAACGGGCAAAATATTATGCCAATGTATTTGATGCTACAAGTGGCTTTGTTCGCGGCAAGCATGCTGATGGTACATGGATATCCCCTTTGATCCTGATAAAAAGGCGACTTATATTACAGAAGGTACCGCACGTCAATACACCTTTTATGTACCGCAGGATGTACCCGGTTTGGCAAAGTTGATGGGTGGTGCGAAGAAACTGGAACAGTCGTTAGATAGCCTGTTTGAAAAAGGCGAATACTGGCATGGCAATGAGCCGGGACACCAGATCCCTTTTATGTATAATTACACATCATCGCCATGGAAAACGCAAGCCGCCGTACGCAAGATCCTGGCGACAGAATACAGTGATGGTCCGGGTGGTTTGGGAGGGAATGATGATGCCGGCCAAATGTCGGCCTGGTATCTGTTCGCTGCGATGGGTTTTTACCCGGTAAACCCGGTTTCGGGTGAGTACCTGTTGTGTTCACCTTTGTTTGATAGAATTGCTATCACGCTTCAAAATGGCAAAAAGTTCGAGATCATCTGTCATAAACCGGGCCCCAGATCAATGTATATCCGCTCGGTAAAATTGAATGGTAAAATAATGCCTAATAATTTTATCCGTTACAACGATATCAGCAAAGGCGGTAAGCTCGAAATATATCTGAACGATCAACCGGGAAATAACTGGGCAGTTAAACCATTAAATCAACCTAAGGGGATGTGATAAATGCGCAATCCCGCGTTTTTTATTCCTTAACCCAGAAATGTTCATTGGGCAGATTAAGTAAAAATCAGATGACGTAGGTGCAGTTTACCCGGAAATATGTAAATTGTCATAAACCAAAAAACATACCTATGAATTCTCGTCGTGATTTTTTACAAAAGTTGGGCTTATCGGCCCTGGCCCTGCAACTTGTGCCATACTCAGGATGGGCGGCAGGAACAGATAAAACCGAACAGGTTTATGACGGCCCGGTATTGCGCGTGGCTATTATGGGACTTGGAGGCTATGGAACCATAGTTGCAGAAGCTATGCGGAAATGTACCAAAGCTAAACTGGTTGGGGTAATTAGCGGAACCCCATCAAAAGTTAAAGCATGGCAAAGCAAATATGGCATCCCCGAAAAAATTGCTACAACTATGAGAATTTCGACAACATCAAAAATAACTCCGATATCGACGCGGTATACGTTATTACACCCAATGGCTTGCACCACGATTTTGTGATCAGGGTAGCTGCAGCCGGTAAACACGCTATATGCGAAAAGCCAATGGCCGTGAATGCCAAAGAGGGGCAGGAGATGGTTGATGCCTGTAAAAAGGCCAATGTAAAGCTGTTGGTTGGCTACCGGATGCATTTTGAACCAAAAACACTTGAAGTGATCAGGATGAGGCAAAACGGCGAGTTTGGGAAGATCAGGTTTTTTCAGGGGCAATGCGGGTTTACCATCGGCGATCCCACACAATGGCGGTTGAATAAAAAGCTTGCCGGTGGCGGCTCTATGATGGATATTGGGATCTATGCCATCAACGGATCCCGCTATATGACCGGTGAAGAACCGATATGGGTTACCGCCCAGGAAACTAAAACCGATACAGTGAAATTTAAAGAGGGGGTTGATGAAACCATCCAGTTCCAGTTCGGCTTCCCAAGCGGGGCCGTTGCGTCCTGTCTGTCAACCTACAATATGAACAATCTCGACCGATTTTTTCTTGATGGAGAAAAAGGCTTTGCCGAAATGCAGCCTTCTACCGGCTACGGGCCAATTAAAGGCCGCACCCATTTGGGCGAACTTAACCAGCCTGTTACCACACACCAAACCGTACAGATGGATGAAATGTGCGAGATTATATTTAATAATAAAAAGCCCGTTGTACCGGTAAACGGCGAAGAAGGAGTGAAAGACCTTAAAATTATTGATGCCATTTACCTTGCTGTTAAAACCGGGAAGAAGGTGGAGGTAAGTGTTTAATAACATTTAAAGGTAAAAACATACGTAGGTGCCGAATTTATTTCGATACCTCACTGGATATTCACGCTTGCCAGGTTTCACAATTAATTCTTGCAGACCTGTCCGTCGCTTACTTTGGAAATGGGGTGCCGAAATAAATTCGACATGACGGGTTTGCTTTTTTGTAACCAATTGAGAAGCCTTTGCAGTAAGGAAATTAATATTCCACCTGCTATTGGCATATTTAGCCAAACCTGTAACAAGCCGCTGGTATGCTCATCTAAATATAAAAACTTAGAAAAAACATGAGCACCAAAGAAACATTTTCAATTAACGGTGAAGCGTTATTGGGAAAGATAAAAGAGATAATTAACGAAGGTAAAGCCAGCAGGATCACCATTTCAGACAAGCACGGTAAAGAGCTAATGACTTTTCCGTTAAGTGTTGGCCTTTTCGGGATGATCCTGGCACCGGTTTTTGCTGCCGTAGGTACCCTGGCCGCACTGGTTACAGAATGTACTATAACGGTAGAACGGGAAGAGGAAGACAAAGAAGATACCCCCAAAGAATAAGGTATCTTCACAATATGATCCTGCGAAACTAAAGACCTGAAACTTCAGGTCTTTAGTTTAAATTCTCATTAAAAAAATCTATAGTCCTTTTCCAGGCCAGTTCTGCCGCGGCTTTGTCATAACGTGGAGTTGTATTATTATGAAAGCCGTGGTTTGCGTTTTCATAGATATAAGCCTGGTATTTTTTGCCATTCTCTTTAAGCGCTTTTTCGTATACCGGCCAGCCATCTGTAATCCGGGTATCCAGGGCCGCGTAATGCAGCAATAGCGGCGCTTTAATTTTAGGGACATCCTCAACAGCCGGCTGACTTCCATAAAATGGAACGGCGGCAGCCAAATCGGGAACACGTACAGCCATCATATTGGCAATTCCTCCGCCAAAACAAAAGCCTACAACACCTACCTTACCATTGCAATCTTTATGGTTTTTCAGGTATTCATAGGCAGCTATAAAATCTTCCTCCATTTCGCCTTTATTTCGTTTGGCCTGCATGGTACGCCCTTCGTCATCATTGCCGGGATAGCCGCCAAGCGGTGTTAGGGCGTCGGGTGCAAGGGTAATAAACCCTGCAAGGGCAGCTCTTCTCGCCACATCTTCAATATAAGGGTTTAAGCCCCGGTTTTCGTGAACTACCACTATGCCACCCAGTTTCTTCTTTGCATCTGCGGGCTCTGATAACAGGCCTTTAATTGTACCGCCGCCTTTGGGCGAAGGGTAATTAATATAGCCCGATTTTAAACGTGGATCGTCGGATTTTACCTGTATGGCACCCTGATAATCGGGCATCAGGAAACTCATTAATGCGGTTACGGTCAGGCCGCCCACTGCATACATGGAGAGCTTTTGCACAAAGGAGCGCCTGTCGAGGCGGCTATGTGCGTAATCATCATACAGGTCGAACACTTCCTGTTTGATATCTTCTTTGCTGATTTGGTTCATATTTCCGGAGGCTTTGTTCAAATTTACCGGTTAGGTTTTGTTTAGGGTGTAACAGTCTCGTTACCGGTAATGTTTTTTGTGTTGATTGCCAGGCCAACCACCGTTATGGCCGAAATGTTTACCCGCTACGGGACGCCTGAAGAAAAGAAAGAAATTATCGTATTATAAATGCAGAACGGCACTAACGGCACTGTTTATATTGGCGATCTGGAAAGCCCGACCGGCTAAATAAACCTATAGAACAAAATATCCAAAAAGTTGGAAAAGTTGCCCTGAGCGAAGTACAAACCAGAGGCATACCAAAAGATTACCTGAACCTTTCATCTTCATCACCGGGAGCGCACATCGATGCAGGTATCTTTATAAGGTAAAAACAATTAATGTGCTTATTTAATGCAGATTTGGATCAATGCCCTTTCCCAAAGTTTTTTCACCCGCTTCAACAGCCATATCAATCCGGTTTTCGTCAGGCGGTTTAGGGCATGAGTAGCCGCTGCTGAAAGCGCAGTATGGGTTGTAGGCTTTATTGAAATCTATAACAATCGATCCGTTTTTAATGTCTTTGGTGGTAAGGTCGATATAGCGGCCTCCGCCATAGGTTTCAGAGCCGTTTGTAGCATTGGTAAAAGGCAGGAACAGGTAATTGCTGAAAGCAGGGTTTTGCGACAGGGCGATGCTTTTATAAATGGTTAACTGCATTGGTTTACCCTTAAGCTTAAACGAAAGTTGTGCATAACGTACATATTGGCTACCTGCACCGCTGAAGGTAGGTATAATAAAAGTTGATTGATTAGTCAATAATTCAGCTTTAGCAGTTACGCGGTAGATACTATCGGCATCATAAAACCTTAAAAATTGCAGGTCATCCTGTTTAAGCGGAGATCGCGGGTCTTTTAAAAAATCATCCTTATAATTTTGCCTGAAGGCAGCAATTTGCTCTTTATGAGTTTGTGCAAAACTGTGTTGGCCAATGAAAAAGATAAATAAAAGGACAATGAAATATTTCATGTGTGGTGCAGGGATTAGGCTCAAAGATAACTTAGATACAATTCAAAAAAAGCGTCATTTGCGAAGCACGAAGCAATTCAGGCTTCTGTCCCATCAGGGTCTCTCGCAGAGGACCCTGATGGGACAGACTGTGACGGGAGACAATAACATAACATGTGAGATGCATCGGTAAAGCCGGACAGTCGAGATGCTTAACTTAGCAAATCAATGGACAAGAAAAAGTCAAGCCGCCGTGTTTACGATGCGGATTTTAGGTCGGATGTATTGAAGATGGTTTTTAGTGGTCGTTCGGTTGTGGACGTGGCCGCTTCGTTGGGGATCAGGGAGAATTTGATCCACAAATGGAAAAGCCGTTATAAAGAAACAACGGGATCATCGGCGCTGAAATCGCCAGGGTCAGAAACGCCGATTGTATCGGTAGAAGAATATGAACGAATGAAGGTACGTCTGCGAGAAGTGGAGCAGGAAAGGGATATCTTAAAAAAGCATTGGGCATTTTCAGCCGGACAACTTAAAGCAGGTGTACGCTTTTATTTTATCACAGGAGCTGTTTTTTCCGGTGATAAGGATGTGTGATGTATTATCGGTGAGCAGGAGCTGTTACTATGCCTATCGTAAGCAGGATGAGCAGGCTGAATGCTCAGTTCAAAAGAAGATCGAAGCGCAGGTAGTTGAAGCCTTCCGGTTACATAAACACCGTTATGGTATCCGTAGGTTAGTCCCGGAGTTGTCAGACCAGGGATTAAAGATAGGTCATTACCGGGTACGGCGTATCTTACATCAAAATGGATTGAAAGCGATTCAACCCAGATCATTTGTGCCCCGGACAACAGATAGCCGACATCCATATCCAATCAGCCCCAACCGGTTGAAAGACAGGTTACCGCCATCAGGGATAGACCAGATATGGGTTGGCGATATCACCTATATCCCGCTAAGAGAAGGATCCTGGTGCTATCTGGCGGTATGGATGGATCTGTTTTCCCGCAGAGTGATCGGGTGGCAGTTGTTGCACCACATGAAAGAGGCCCTTGTACTGGAGGCGTTTCAGAAGGCCTATAGCAATCGTAAAGCTGATAAGGGGTTGATCGTTCATTCAGATCGTGGCGGACAATATGCAGGGAATATATTCCGCCGATGGCTTGCCAGGTGTCATGTACTACAAAGCATGAGCGATACGGACAATCCGTATGACAATGCTTTTATGGAATCGTACTTCTCCCGGTTTAAAGCCGAGCTATTGCAGGACGGCTCTTTTGAAAATATAGAAAATGCCCGCAGCGAGATATTTGAATATATTGAAATGTACTATAACCCTATCCGAAGACATTCAGCCTTAGGCTATATCAGCCCGATGGCGTTTGAGCGAAAGGCAAGTTATCCACAAAAAGCGGAGGCCCGATAAAAAGAAAAAAGAAGCAAAAAAAGAAAAACGTGTTGAAATATGGAAAACTCTCCGAGTTTCCCACATTTCAACACCACAAACAAACAACAAGTTATTTATTTTTACTTTTATAAATCATGACAGATCAACTGTCCGGATAAACCATCACACCCCAATGCGCCAAACAGGCGTACTTGCTTGGCGAAGACATCAGGGTCCTCTACGAGAGACCCTGATGGAACGTAACTTTACGAGCTAAAAACCTTTTGCTCCTCTGGCGCATCTGTCCTTGGGCAATTAATACATGTTTATTAAATTGTAAAATCCCCCAGAAGGAGAACAGGTTTGTACAAAACGTCACAGCCCTTACCCGAACCCGAGAGTGGTTCAACTTATCAGGATTACCCAATTTGATTATTGATTTTATGGGTAAACTTAAATCTGCGAGAGATCCTGATGGAACACAAATGAGTTTATGATATGCTGTATGACGTTAAATCACCCCTTCAATAAAAAACTCATTGATCCCTTCAACATCACTCAAATGGGTAGTTATCCGGCTAATCTTATTGTCAGTAATATCGCAAACTATGGCAACCTGCTCATCCAGGATCAAATCGCCACGGCTGGCAGTATTGTGAAGCGACAGGGCTACACTATCCAATCCGTATAAAATATGGTTAAATTGAACCATTACCCCAAAATCACGCAGCTGACCGGCACGTTTAATCACGGCATCGGCACCAACAGCAGGACCCGAAAGCAAACTTGTTCCCGGCAGGGTCCAGGTAACATCATTGGCAAGGGCCGAGCGCATGAGCTCCCAATCACGATTTTTTAGTCCTGTTAAAAACTTATTGGCTAACTGTCCTTTTACTTCTTCTGTGGTTTTCATGATGAAATGTTTTAGATATTAGTTAAGAGGCTCAGCGGCAGGAAAATCTACCGGAACTTCGGTGTTGGCAAATACGTAGTTAGTGTACACACGTATGGTAATAAAGGCTATAAGGTCCATCAAAGCGGCTTCATCAAAACCGGCTTCGTAAAAGTTATTTACTATGGTTTCATCGCCTTTACCTTTATTTTCAACAATTGACTTGGCTAAACCGATAATGGCATTCAATCTGTCATCAGCTGTATGGCCTCTCCTGATATCAAGGGTTTGTTCTTTAGTAAAGCCGCGTTTCATGGCCAGCATACTATGACCGGCTAAGCAATAGGCACAACCGTTTAACTCAGAAACAATGAGGGCAATGGCTTCCCTTTCTTTGGGGGTAAACACGCTTTTGCTCATGTCATCTTCCATATCCATAAACATTTTAAGTGCAGGTGCCGAATAGCCCATGGTGGCATAAAGGTTAGGTACTTTACCAACGCGTTTTGTGAAGGTATCAAACATTACCTGCGCTTCGGCACTTACCTGTTCGCGGGTGGGAACATTTATAGTTTTCATGATTATATTATGGTTTAATATTATTTACTTGTTGTTTTACGTTTAAGATAAAGTTGCGCGGTTTCGCTCATAGTGATGATGGCACCGCCAAGGATCACGACATCTTTAATAACCAAACGACCGCGGCCTGACAGGTATGGGAAGCCCCATTGGTTATCGGTTAAATGTGGTACCCAGCTTTCGGGCGTAGTGACCAGGAAGGAAAGCGTGCCCAAAGTCATGATAAATACCAGGATACTGGCAATCATACTTGGTATTGGTACAACTTTATAAAGTGCAACCAGTATGCCCAGTGTTACCAGGAAAATACCCAGACCAATAGAAAAGCCATAAGTATTATTTTCGATATGCCATTGGTGGTTGGAAGCAATCAGTTCGCCTTCTTTATTGATGTGTTTTTTGTATTCTGTTGGATGGTTGTAAAAGAATGACATCACCGGACTGTTGGCCACAAAGGGCACAACGCCATCGGCTTCGTAAGTGAAAAATTTAAGGCCGCCTATCCAAAGGAATACGACTACGATGCCGAAACGGACTGCTTTTTTGCCAAGCTGATCAAGGCCGGCTATGGTATTTATGATTGAAGTTTTCATGTTGTTGTTTTTTGATAAAGCAAAACTACAACGCTATGAGCCCCGCAAACATGGACGAGAACGGGGTTTTATTTGTACAAATCCGCGACGATGGAGATGCCTGTTTTATCGCGAAAAGTTTGGGGCGATACCTTGGTGAACTTTTTAAATACCCGGCTAAAATAAAACTCATCCTGGAATTTAAGGTTATAGGCAATTTCTTTGATGCTTTGCCGGGTTAAATGGAGCTGTTTCTTTGCTTCGAGGATAAGCCGTTCCTGGATAAGCTGTGATGGTGATTTGCGAAAGTATTTGGTACAACGCCGGGTTAAATTATCAGAAGATATGGCGAGTAACGAGGCATAATCTGATGGTTTATGCAGGTCAAGATAATGCTGGTTAAGCAACGTCCGGAACTTTTCCATTATTTCATCTTTTTGAGGTTTATCCTCACCGGTACTGATGCCATTTATTTTTATGCTGCTGGCCTTGGCCAAAAAAAGCTGCAGGTAGGCCCGCAATACAATTTCGGATGGTTGCGGCTGCATAAATCTGTCGTTCATCTGCATCAGTAACAGCTCAAACACTTTTACATCCTGCGGAGTAAGCGCAACTATTGGATCAATATAGATGTTGTTAAATAGTAACCCATTGCAGGCTACTTCTTCACGGTGGTACTCGATACAATAAAAATCACTGTGAAATTGTAAGATATTGCTTTTTATTGCGCGGCACTCGTCTACATAAATAATCTGCAACGGGGTTGAAAACAACAACACCGGGCCTGTAAAAGGGAATGCCCCAAAATCTGCATGAAAGATACCCGACCCCTCAGGAACGAGGTAAACGGTATATTCAGAAAACTGGGCAGGCGTACATAGAATATCTTCCCGTACATCCTGTAACCCAAGTAAAAATTCACCTGCTTTATCGCGGATTGCTTTCAATGGCCAATGATTTATGGCACTAATATAAATATACTCTGCTTTTTATAGCGACAACGACTTTTATGAGGCCGAGTTTGCGCTCAAAAATTACAAAACATCAATAGATGCTGCCGTTTGTTGACAGCTTTTATCAAGCGAGTTTAAGCGTTTTTCGCTTGAACTATAACCCGCTATTGTTGGTGACAACACGAACAATAGCGGGGGCGCTTAATCGTGCGAATGTTAAACACTCACTCTAACCAACTCCTCTAAAACTTCGCATAAGATATCAATCTCTTCCCCGGTATTATAATAATGTACTGAAGCTCTTACGATATTGCCCAGTTTGTTTTTGTTCATATAAATGAGGGTTGAAACCGCCTTGCCAACTGATACATTGATGTGCTTTTCGGCCAGCTTGTTTTTTACCGTTGCGGCCTCCATGCCATCTACCGAAAAAGTTACGATGCCGCATAACTCATCGCCAAAATCATGAACGGTTACGCCGTTAATATTTTTTAGTTTTTCGCGTAATAAGCTGGCTAAATATTGCACCCGCTGCCAGGTACGCTCAACACCTATGTTGAGTGCATATTCAACCGCCTTGCCAAGGCCAAGAGTTAAGGCGCGGCTTTTTTCATACACCTCAAAACGGCGGGCATCATTGCGCGGTTTAAAATCAGTTTCGGTTACCCATTGGGTAGTGAAGCCGTCCATGAAAAACAGCTTCAGCTTATCCTGAATTTCTTTGCGGACATACAGAAAGCCGGTACCCCTCGGCGCCCGCAAATACTTCCTGCCGGTTACGGCCAGCATATCGCAGCCTATTTCCTGCACATCCAGCGGCACATGGCCCACGCTTTGGCAGGCATCAAGCAGGTACAAAATATTGTGTTTGCGCGCTATCCTGCCTATCTCTGCTACCGGGATCATGCTCCCTGCGGTTGAGGGGATGTGGGTTACGGCTATCAGTTTTGTCCGGTCAGAAATGGCATCTTCCAAAGCCTGCAGCCGGAAATTACCCCGCTCATCATTGGGGATTACTTTAAACTCAACACCCAGGGTTTTTTTAGCGTGCAGCAAACCTATCAGGTTGGTTACATATTCCATTTCGCAGGTAATGATCTCATCGCCGGGTTTAAAATCAATGCCGTTAAAGGCAAGCCACCAGCCAATACTGGCGTTTTCAACAATGGCAATTTCATCCTTGCGGGCGTTGATGAGTCGGGCTATGAGGTTGTAGGTGTTTTCAAGCTCTTCGCGGTATGTGTACTCGGTTTCGTAGCCGCCGTTTTGCGCTTCTTCGTACAGGTAATCTATCACGGTATCAACCACCACATCGGGGTGCAGGGACGAGCCTGCATTATTGAAGTGGATGGTTTTTGTTGTGCCCCGGGTTTCGGCCCTTAGTTGCTGTACTTCCTGTTCGCTTAGTATATTTTCCATCAGGTTTAGTTATTTGTGAAATTTATTTCCATCATGATATCCGCTCGTTTGTAGGTGCCGGGCTCAACTGGGATTTCGGTAAAGCCCAGCTTACGGTAAATGTGGATGGCATTTTCAAGCACTCTGTTTGAAAATAGTACCAGCTTTTTTACACCCAGTTCACGCGCTTTATCAATACCGGTTTGACATAGAAACTGACCGGCGCCAGCTCCGCGACTGTCTTTATCCACCGCCATTTTGGTAAGCTCGTAAACACCGTCTTCTATATATCGCAGCGCTACGGTGCCAATAATTTTTTGTTTCGAAGTGATAAAGTAAATGCTGCCGCCTGTTTTAATGATGGCCTCGTCGGGGTTTTCCAGTACCCATTTATCAAAAGGTTCAACGCTAAAATACTCTTCAAGCCATGCTTTGTTAAACTTTTCAAAATAGGGGGCATGTTGTGGCTGATAATCGATAACCTGTAGTTCCATGTGCTTAATTATTTGATCATTACAAAATAAAAACATTCGGAAATAGAAAAACAGATGTAGTTTTGTTAATTTTGAGCATAACAGATTTTGCATGGAAAGCATTGCTCATACTGAGGATTACGATTTTTTATACGCACAAATTGCTGCCCGGATTGAAAAGCAGATTAAGCAAAATCTGCTTAAGCTCGGCGACAAGCTGCCGTCGGTAAGGATGCTGAGCCAGGAGCAGGGTATTAGCATGAGTACAGCTTATAAGGCCTATGTTGAGCTGGAAAACCTGGGTTTGATAGAGGCACGTACCAAATCGGGCTACTATGTAAAATACCTGCCCGCCCGTTTTACCAGCGTGCCCGAAACCAAACCACCGCTTAAAAAGGTTAAACAGGCCAGCGTTGCCGAAATGATTGCGATGGTTTACCGCAACATGTCGGAAGACAGCGTTTTGCAGCTCTCGCGCTCATCGCCGCCGCTCAGCCTGATTCCGCTGGCAAAGCTCAGTAAATCCATGATGGAATCTATACGTAATAGTCCATCGGGTAATATCACTTATGAAAACCCGCAGGGTAATATTGCTTTGCGCAAACAGGCGGCTAAAAACGCCTTTAACTGGGGTGGTAATATTACCGAAGATGATGTGATCACAACGCAGGGCTGCCTGGAAGCTTTAATATTTTGCTTAAGGGCGCTTACCAAGCCCGGCGATACCATTGCTATTGAAAGCCCTACTTATTTCGGGATTTTCAATGTGATGCTCAGCCTGGACCTGAAAGTATTGGAAATTCCGGTGAACCCCGATACCGGCCTCGACCTGGAATACCTGGAACGGGCTATGAATGAAGTGCCAGTAAAAGTATGCCTGTTTGTTACCAATTTTAGTAACCCGATAGGGGTTTGCATGCCCGATGAGCGTAAGCAGCAACTGGTGCGCCTGCTTGCTGAAAAGCAAGTTCCCTTAATTGAGGATGATATTTATGGTGAGATCTATTTTGGAAAAAGCCGTCCGCGCACCTGCAAAAGTTATGATAAGGATGGCTGGGTGATCCTTTGTTCATCGGTATCCAAATCAATAGCGCCTGGTTACCGGGTAGGCTGGTGCGTTCCGGGCAGGTTTAAAGAACAGGTGCTGAATATTAAAATGATGCATTCCATAGCCTCGGCCACACCTACACAGGCAGCTATTGGTCATTTTTTTGAAACCGGGCGATATGACCTGCACATGAGGCATTTGCGGAAGGCGTTATATACCCAGTGCCTGCGGTATACGCAGGCTATCGCAACACACTTCCCGGCAGGTACAAAGATTAGCAGGCCACAAGGCGGCTATGCGCTTTGGGTCGAACTGGATAAAAAGGTAAATGCCTTTGAACTGTACCAATTGGCAATAGAGCAAAGCATCAGCATAGCTCCCGGCCAGATCTTTAGTGTAGACGGGCGGTTTACCAATTTTATCCGCATTAGTTTTGGGTTAGCTTTTGACGGGGTGGTTGAAGATAGTTTTAAGGTGTTGGGGAAATTAGTGAATGGCCTTATATCCTGAACTACAACATCACCAAATAAACTTAATTTTTTCTGAATGGCTGATTAGTAATAAATTAGTATTTTATTTATGGTTATGCCAAATAGTTATCTATAAGGCATTTATTGAATTTTTTATTGTATTTTAAGTTCTGTTTTTAAAAGACGGCAGCACGTTTTAATGGTTATCCCCTTTATCATGAAATTTAAATTTTTACTGCTATGTGTTGCTGTTGTTTGCGTGACAGGACAGCTGTGTGCGCAATCTTCAGCCTCGTTGCAATCGCAAATTCAAAAAAGCAAAGCTGATACCGGCAAAGTGAAGCTGTTGCTTGCTTTAAGCCGTGTTATCCTGCTCAAATCGGGCGCGGGAGCAAAGGAAACAGATAGCTCTTACCGGTTTATGAAACAAGCCGAACAATTAAGCATTCAGCTTAATGATGTTAAAGGGCAGGGGAACGCTGCGTTGATGGCAGCAATGATCAGCAATAAAAAAGGCGATCATAAAGGCGGTGCTGCATTGGCCCAGAGGGGTTTGATTTTTTAAGTCGATAGATGATTTGCCGGGTATGGCCGAAGCTTATGTCATTATTGGGCAGCATTATGGAAATGAAGGCCAGGACCTGGATAAAAAAATAGCCTATTATCAAAAAGCCATTGATATTTTTCGGCAAGCGGGTTTAAAGGACAGGGAAGCTACAGCTATCGTAGATATGGCCGATCTGCAAAGCATAAAAGGATCGTATGATATTGCTGTTAAAAACCTGCGCACGGCATTGGCAATATACCAATCGATAGGGAAAAAGACCTGGATGGTTTGTACAACCTGCTTGGCGGCTGCCTTACCTTCCAGGGAGATGCTGATAACGCCCTGAAGTATCAGTTGAAAGCGGTGAGGCTTGCCGAAGGTCGCGGTGATACCAGTTTGCAAATGTGTACAATATACAATCGGTTTGCCCTTTCGTATTATACGCTGCATAAATTTGGCGATGCCATAATTTATTTTGATAAGGCTGTAAAAATTGCCCAAAAATATAATGACACAGCTTCAATAGTTGTAATAAACGGTAACCTGGCCATGAGCTACTATAAAATGGAACAGCCCGAAAAAGCGCTTGCACGGCTGCAATTGCTCAAAAATATGAACCTGTTTACAACAACGCAGGAAAGATTTGAAAACTACTATGATTTTTGCCTGGTTTATTTGAAGCTTAAACAGTATAAAATGGCCAAAGTGTACATCGACAAAATGGAGGCGCTAAAAAAAGATGCAGGGGCAAATTATACCGAGATGTTAAGGTCATATATTAATTATTATATCGCCATAGGGCAGTATAATAAAGCGTATCCCTACTTGCAGGAAAATGAAAGTTTTTATCAAAAAACAAAGGTGCTGCCTTTTTTGGCACAGAACCAGCTCAACTGGTTTAAGGCCGACTCGGGGATGGGCAGGTACCAAAGTGCTATTAAGCATTATCAGCGCTACAAAATGCTTACCGATTCGGTTTACCTGGTTAACAATGCCAAGCACACCTCCTTTTTGCAAATTGAGTTTGATACGGATAAGAAGAATAAAGACCTGCAACTGCAGGCTAAGGATATCCAACTGCTTAAAAACAATGAGCAGTTGCAGCGCAGCCGGTTTTTAGCAGCACAGGCCGATCGTAATTTGCTTATTGGAGGCTCGGTAATGTTGTTGCTTTCGCTGGGGGTTGGTTATAATCGTTATCGTTTAAAGCAGCGCAGCAATGTACGGTTACAGGCTCAGCAAAACGAAATTAACAAGCAAAACCAATCATTGCAGCTGTTGAACAGTAAACAGGAAAAATTACTTAATGAAAAAGAATGGTTGCTAAAAGAGGTACATCACAGGGTTAAAAATAACCTGCAAATTGTGATGAGCCTGTTAAGCACGCAATCGGCATACCTGGAAAACAACGCGGCCATTGAAGCCATCACTGAAAGCCAAAACCGGGTGCAGGCCATAGCGCTTATACACCATAAATTGTATAGTGCTGATAATGTGGCCAGCATTTATATGCCATCATACGTAACCGATCTGATCCGCAACCTCACCGATTGTTTTGATTCGGTAACCCGTCGTATCAGGTTTGAGCAGGTGGTTGAACCCATTTATCTCGATCTGACCCAGGCTGTTCCGTTCGGCCTGATACTTAATGAAGCCATAACCAACGCTATCAAGTACGCCTTTAGCAGTGAAGGCGGGCAGATCGTCGTCGCGTTGAACCGCGTAGGCGAAGACGGAGTGATATTAACCATTGCCGACAACGGAAAAGGGCTGCCGGCAGGCTTTGATCTTAAAACAGTAACCTCATTGGGTATGGAAATGATGAAGGCCTTAAGTAAACAACTGGGTGGCACTTTTAAAGTTCAAAATAAGGCGGGCGTTACTATCAGTGTTGAATTTAAAATTGAGAAAGTAAGGCACCATAGCGAGGTAGAAAGCAATTTCTTATAATGATCTCTATTTGCAGCGCGTTGTTTCCGCGTGTTTAAATGATTCGTTGAGTAATTGCCTGAGTACAGTATTATCTACATCGGTCAGTTTAACAATATGCGTACAGCAGCCACTTTGCTTGTGCTTACCTAATTTTTGCAGCAATTGTTCCTTGCTCTCAAAGCCTGGAAGATAGAGTGTTAAAGAATTTTTACGGGGCGAGAAGGCTATAAGCGGGGCATCACCCTCACGGCCGCTTTCATATTTGTAATGATAACTGCCAAAGCCTACAATGGCCGGCCCCCACATTTTTGCTTTGTGACCGCTTGCTTCTTCCATTAGCGCGGTCAGCTTAAAGCTGTCGGCCCGTTTGGCTTCATCGGCAATGGTATTGATGAAATCGCTTACGCTTGCTGCGGTTTCCGTGGTTTTATTGGTGTTTTTGGCCATGGCTTAAGCAGGATAAAGGTTAAAAACGATATATAAATATATCACGAAAATTTTATTTTATCCCACAGTTTATTAGCAACAACCTGTCGGATCACCTGCTCGCGGTAATTGCGGCTTATAGGGATGCGGTGCTGACCGATAAAAATATCATTTCCCTCAATACCATCAATTTTACCGGTTGATACGATGTATGATTTATGTACGCGGATAAAGAGTTTGTTATCTAAATTTTGTTCAAGGCTTTTGAGGTTAAGCAGCGTGATATATTTGCCTTTGGCGGTAAATATGGTAACGTAGTTTTGCATCCCCTCAACGTACAGGATCTCATCAAAGTAAATCTTTTCGTATTTATTACCACATTTGATAAAGAAGTAACCTTCATCAGCTTCCGTTTTTGGTGCGCCGGGCTGGGCCCAATTGTTAAGCAGGCGGTGATAATCTTTAGCCTTATTGGCCGATTTAAAAAAGCGGTCGAACGTGATGGGTTTCAGCAGGTAATCGAGCACATTGAGCTGGAAGCCTTCAAGCGCATAGCTGGGGTAGGCTGTAGTGATGATCACCATCGGCGGTTTCTGCATGATCTTTAAAAAATCAATACCGTTCATTTTCGGCATCTGGATATCCAGGAATATTAGGTCGATAGCCTGGTGGTCAAGTAGCTTGATCAGTTCGAGCGGGTTTTCGCAGGTGCCGGTTAAATTCAAAAAATCAACCTCGCGTACATAGCTGGCTAATCCTTCGCGGGCTAAGGGCTCATCATCTATTATTACACAGTTCATCATAGTGAGGCCATTTGAAAGGTTGCGGATGATTGTTCCAGTTCGGTTAAAGTTAATTGCAGGTGTACCTCAAAGCGGTCTCCGGTATTTTGGATCTCCAGCTTATGAAGGTCGGGGTAAATCAGGTCAAGCCGGCGCTTTACATTTTTCAGGCCGATACCCCCAAAGTTCACAAGCCCGGTTCCCGGGTCGTTTGATGCGCTGTTGGCAACATGAAAATCGAGCTGATCGTTTTTCAATCCCAATCTAATCGCAATCCAGTTAGGGTGTTCCGCCTCTTTGGATACATGCTTAAACGCGTTTTCTACAAAGGTCATTAATATAAAGGGGGCTATGCCTAAATGACCGGGCATCGGCTCATCTGCTTCAAAGGCAACATGCACATTATTGTTTTGCCGAAGCTTTTCCAGCTCGATAAAGTTTTCGAGATAGCTAAGCTCTTTTCCTAAAGAGATTTGCTGGTCGTTGCACTCGTACAACTGGTACCGCAGTAATTCAGAAAATTTGGCCAATGATGCCGATGCCATACCGGGGTTTTTATGGATCAGGAAAAATATGGAGTTGATGCTGTTGAACAAAAAATGCGGGTTAAACTGGTATTTCAGGAATTTAAGTTCGGTTTCCAGTTTCTCTTTTTCGAGCAGCTGCTGGCGGTGCTGGGTTTGCAGCCAGTTTTTGGTGAGTTTGATACTCATACCCAAAGTCATACTGGCTACGGTAGAGGGGAAGGAAGTATTATAGAAACTCATAAAATTGCCCGGATCAACGCCAAACATTTTTTTACTGAGCAGCCTGCAAAAAAAGCACTTAAATAATAGCCGCCGTTAATAAGCGATGATGTGCCGATGATGGTTAGCGAAAGATAAATTACATATTGGGTAAGCCGCTCTTTTTTCATAAACCGCGGCATTAAGAGGTAAAGGTTAAAATATACCGCCAGCGCCTGGAAAACTACATAAGCCAGGATCTTGACACTATAAGCCGAAAAAAACATGGATTTGGCCGCTGCCACAGGGTTAGCCACCGCTATGGTAAACCAAAAATAATGGTACACACACCAAAATGGGATGTGGTACAGCTTGTATTTAAACAGCCAGTTTTGGTTTAATGTATCAACGGATAAACTGTTCATGTTAAATATCATAATAATAAAAAACAGGTGTCATGGGTAGATCCTCGAAGCATGACGAGCAGGGCCTCTGCGCATGTCCATCGACAGGTTCAGGATGACACCTCTCAATACCCAATATATTTTCCCCGTCCCCTCAGGGTCTCTCGCAGAGGACCCTGAGGGCCGCCGCCCTACCCGAATTGAAAAAAGCGAACCTGCGTGGCGTAGGCATCAGGGTCCTCTGCGAGTTTAAGTTTACCCACAAATTGCTTGTCGTTTAACCAGCAAATCGTCGTGTTTTGCCCCTCTGGGGCAAAGGGTATTCTATAACTTTACGAGCTACAAACCTTTTGCACCTCTGGTGCATCTGTCCTTCAATTAATACATGTTTATTAAATTCTAAAATCTCCCAGAGGGGGAACAGGTTTGTAGAAATTTTCAATATCCTACCTAAAGATACAGCAATTGCACTGATTTATATTTCGTTATTATATCAACCTGCACAAATAATTGACCAAATGCAGGCTTTAACTTATAAGCCGTAAAAAAGGCAGTATAGTTTTGGTTTTAAACCGATTAACCCGCTTCTGCGTATCTCATCAATTATCTCATGTCACTCATCATTCATGTTTTTTAAAGTTTAAAGCACTGTTTTTATTTGCCGGCATAACCTCCAGAAAGGTTACACACGCCATATGAAAACTTTATGCATCAGCCTGTTACTTATTTGCCTGGCACAAATAGTAAATGCCCAGGTGTCGGGCAGGGTTACCACAGCCGGCAGCCAGCCCTTGCCATATGTCACTGTATCGCTTGTCAGAACTGCAGATTCATCTTCAGTTAAAAGTATGCTTACCAATGAACAGGGAGGCTATAATATTGCGGATGCCCCTTCCGGTAATTACCGGTTGCGGTTAAGCAGTATCGGCTATCAAACCTGGTTTTCATCGCCTTTTGAAATCAGCGGGAACAAGGATGCAAAATATCTTGCTGTTATTGTGATGAAGGAGGACACCCGGCAATTGGGCGAGGTGGTAGTGCGGGCAAATAAGCCATTGTACCAGCAGCGCAGCGATGGCTTAGTGGTAAATGTTGAGAGCAGTGTGCTTACCAAAGGCAGTACGGCCCTGCAGGTGCTGGAACGATTGCCGGGGGTAACTATCGATCACCGGGATAATGGTATTGCCCTGAACGGTAAAAGCGGGGCTACAGTAATGATCAACGGCAAACTGGTGCGTATGCCGCTTGCCCAGGTCATGAATTTGCTTAATGGTACCAGTGCCGATAATATTGAAAAAATAGAGCTGCTGAGCACCCCGCCCGCCGGATACGATGCTGAAGGCAGTGCCGGCATCATCAATATTGTAATGAAGAAAAGCAAAAAGCAGGGAACAAACGGCTCCTATTCCTTAACTGGCGGTTACGGCATGGGCGAAAAAGGCACTGCCGGCATCAACCTCAGTCATAATACTAAAAATATCAATCTGTACGGCTCCTACACGTTTCAGCACGACCGGACCTATACCGATCTTTTTATTACCGGAAGTCAGTACATGCCTTTTATCGGAGGTAATGCCGAGGTAGAATTTTACACAAAAACCAAAAGGATCAGCAATAATCACAATGCCACCCTGGGTACTGATATTAAGCTGGATCCTAAAACTACCATAAGCGGTAACCTGAGCTATAACAACAGCCATTCGCCCACTTATACATACAGTAACGCGGGGTATAAGATCCTGCCCGATTCACTGCTCAGGTATATTGGGCATATTAACGGGAACGCGCACTGGGATAACCTCACCAGCTCGCTCAATATTGAACATGTGCTGAAGGAAGGGGAGAAGATAAGCATGGAAGCCGATTATATCCATTATGGAAATAACAGTCCAAGCGAAGTTAATACGTCCTTTGTAAACAAATATGGCGAGCAGGTGTACGCCAACAACAGTGTAAGCGCGCAAAGGCAACGCGGATTTGCCAATACGGCCATCAACGTAGGCGTGTTTAAAGCCGATTATGCCAACCAGCTATCACCCTTACTAAAACTGGAAACAGGTATTAAAGGAGCGCATACCGGCAGTTCAAGCTCATCGGGTATCGAAAGTTTTAATAATGGGGCCTGGGAGCGTAATATGCAGACCGCTGCGAACATATACATGAAGGAAGATATTGGCGCGGCGTATCTGTCCCTTAATTGGCAGCTTGGTAAAAGCATAAGCCTTAATACAGGAGTACGTTATGAATATTCCTATACCAATATGGATAACCCACAAACCGGCAGCAACATTGTAGACCGTAAACTGGGAAAGCTGTTCCCCACAGTGCTGTTCACCAAAAAGTTGGGTGACCGATCCGAACTGCAGCTGTCTTACACCAAAAGGATCAGCCGTCCATCATATGACGACCTGGCCTCATACTTTGCATACAGCGACCCTACGGCGGTTTACACCGGCAATCCTTTTCTTAAACCAACCATCACCAATAATATAAAACTGGGCTATAACTATGGCGACTATAGCTTTTCCCTGCTTTACAGCCGGGATGATAATGCCATAGCCCGCTATCAGCTCAGCGAAAGCCCAGCGCACGATATTTTGTTCATTTCGCCACAAAATCTGCCGTATCAAAACTACTTTACCTTGCAGGCCAATGCGCCGTTTAAAGTAAGTAACTGGTGGGAGATGACCTATAGCTTTGTTGGCGGCCTAAGGCAGTTTAAGGAGGATTATACTTTACATCCGTTAACCAAATCGTACTTCGGATATTCCTTTAATTTTAACCAGTTGTTTAAGCTGCCCGGCAGCTTTTCGGCAGAGGTATCGGGGCAGTACAATTCCCTGTCGTATAATGGCACAACGAGGGTTGATGGTTTTGGGCTGATCAATGCCGGGATCAAAAAAGAGCTGAAAAATAACGGTGGCAGCCTGCAGTTATCAGTGGCCGATGTGTTCAGTGCTACGCAGATCCATGTGCGGTACGGCACACTTACACGGGAGGCTTTTGACATAAAGAGCAATGTACTTGTCAATACCGAAACCAGACGTTTCCCGGTAATTAAACTTACTTATTCAAAGTCGTTTGGTAGTACAAGACCGGCCGGCCGGGGAAACCGGAAAGCGGTTCAAAAGAGGAGAGTGAAAGGATGAGGAGTAACTAAGTCATCTGTTTCATTCCCTGGCATTTCTCGCCACCGGCTTTAACCAAAATCCGCGCTGGCCTATCGCTTATGTGTTTTCCTGTACTTTGACGGCGACATGCCAATCAGTTTGGTAAACAGCCTTGAAAAATAATAAGGGTCGTCAAAGCCCAGCTCTGAGCAAATTTCCTTAATGCTCCTGTCGGTAAAGTACAGGTACTGGCAGGAGGTTTGAATCTTGAGCAGGTTAAAATAGTTAATAGGTGATGAGCCTGTTTTTTGTTTAAACAGCCGCAAATAATGTGATGCTGAAATTCCCTGTTGTTTCGCCAAATGCATCACTTCAAACTTTTGACTAATGTGTTTTTTCATATAAGCGATAGAGTTGCTCACAAAATCGTTATCATAATCAACCGGGTTGGTTTGCTTATAATACACCATCGAGGAGATAAAATTGAGCAGGTTGATGTTAACAATCTCCATTTCTTTTTCATGATAGCTGTGTTCAAGCACGGCGTAGACCTGTTCGTACAGCTTAATCCGGCTGTTGTCGTAGGGAACGGATTGTACCGCAGGCTGCCCGTTTTCGAGCGAGCGCTCATAGATCAGGTGCGAATTTAGCCCGCTGAAGTGTACCCAGTAAATGCTCCAGGGATTGATTTCCGAGCTTTTATAACGGTGTGCCACATTACGGGGGATAATGAAAAAAGTATTGGGTTTAAGGGTGTGGCCCTGGCCCCCCAAATAAACATAGCCTTCTCCATCAACACAATAAAGAAAAATATATTCGTTACTGCCTGTACGGCGTTCACGGTCATGAAAGGCCGCCTTGGGATAATAGCCGATAGCGGTAAGGTAAAAGCCTTTGATCAAAGCATTGCTGGTGATGGCTTTTTTTATGTTTGGTGGCAATACGATCATTTTTTGACCGATAAAACCTTCTTTGATCCGTTTTTTTGGTTCGGCTATCGCATTCATAACGCTGCTGTATAACTGGCGATTAAAGGTATTTATTTTTTTATCCCGGCAAGATTTTAATAGCTGTCAGTAAATGATAGTATTATCCATCACTTTTTAAAGAATATCCATTTTTTTAACACCTGTTTCATAGTAGGTTTACCAAAACCAATTAGGGCTAAAACAAGTCAGGCAAATTACCTGGCTGTTTAATGAAGCGGATAACTTATGAACAAACAATTTAAATATCTGAACGTACATGGCTGTTAACACCACAACCCGTTTATGGGGGCAGCATAACGGTCATAACGTTTATCTTTTCAAAATTGAAAACGAGAGCGGGGCCTATGTTGAACTTACCAATTACGGCGCGGCCATTGTATCAGTTGTGGTGCCCGACAGGCTGCAGCACTTTGAAAACGTGGTGGTTGGTTTTCCTGACCTGAACGGGTATTTAACCGATAGCTGCTACATCGGCTCAACCATAGGCCGGTACGCCAACCGTATCAGCAGGGTAAAATTTCAGCTCGAAGGCGAAACTTTTCACCTGGATGCCAATGAAGGTAAAAATTCCAACCATGCCGGTAAAAGCGGTTTTAACTATAGGGTGTTTACTGCCGAAGCTTTTGATAATGGTGTAATGATGACCCTGACCAGCCCTGATGGCGATGGGGGTTATCCCGGTAAGTTAGAGCTTATGGTTATCTATACCTGGAGCAATGATAATGAGTTGCTGATCAATTATAAAGCTACTACCGACAAAGCTACGATAGCAAATTTTACCAATCACGCTTACTTTAATTTATCGGCATTTAAAAGTAAGATCTATAACCACAAGCTTACCCTGCTATCGGATAGTATTGTGGATTTGCACGAAGACTATACGCCGAGCGGGGCAATTATACCAGCCGGGCAAAAGGCTTTCAATAATAACAAGCTGGGCGATAAATTTAATATAGATGAAAACCATGTTGAAGGCCTTAACCTGTTTTACATTATCAACAGGGGAGCCGGGGAGAACGGCTTAATTTATGCCGCTCTTTTAACCGACGAGAGCATCGGGCCGTGCTCTTAGAGTTTATACGGATTATCCCGGCGTGTTCCTGTACACCGGTGATTATTTAAGCAGCACTACGCCTATACATACTGGCCAGGGGGCGAAACCTTTTGATGCGTTGTGCCTGGAGTGTCAGCATTATCCGGATAGCATCAATCATCCTGATTTTCCGCAGGCTGTATTGCGGGCAGGCGATGTATACAATCAAAGTATTTTATACAAGTTTGGCACCATATGAAGCTAAAAGCAAAAGGCAGAAGGCCCAAAGCCCAAAGCTTGTTTAATAACGGACTTTAATTAAAGTAAATTTATACAGAGAGAAGAAACTAACCAATATCAAATGACCATCGATTTTAAAAAAGAAGTAAAATTTAACAGCGGCTATATTATAGGGATCTCCTTTATATCGGCACTGGGCGGTTACCTGTTCGGCTTTGATTTTGCCGTAATATCGGGTGCGCTGCCGTTCCTCCGCAAGGAGTTTGCGCTTGACCCTGTTTGGGAGGGCTTCCTTACCGGTTCCCTGGCGCTGGGCTGTATCGTGGGCTGTATCATAGCCGGCCGCATTGCCGAAAAATACGGCCGTAAACCCGGTCTCATGGTTGCGGCGTTTATTTTCGCGGTATCGTCACTGGGTATTGCCTTTTCAACCGGGTTCACTTATTTTATCATTCTGCGTTTTGCAGCGGGCATAGGGGTAGGGATGGCATCAATGCTTTGCCCCATGTACATTGCCGAAATTTCCCCGGCACAGGTGCGCGGGCGTAATGTAGCTATCAACCAGCTTACCGTGGTATTGGGCATCCTGATCACCAACCTGTGCAACTATTTTTTAGCCGACAGCGGCGATAATGCCTGGCGCTGGATGTTTGGTTTGGGCACGGTACCTGCCGCGGTATTTTTATTAGGGGTTATAGCCCTGCCCGAAAGCCCCCGGTGGCTGATCAAGGCCGGTCGGCACGCTGATGCCGAAAAGGTACTTTACAAAATAGGCTCCGAAGAGTTTGTGACTTCAACACAGCAGGCTATTGAAAAATCGCTTACCGGCGCAAAAAAGCAATCGTACCGCGCCGTATTTGAAAAAAGCGTACGCCCTGCCGTATTGATAGGTATTACGCTGGCTGTGTTTCAACAGTTTTGTGGCATCAATGTGGTGTTTAACTATACTTCAACCATTTTTGCCTCGGTGGGTTCAAGCTTAAACCAGCAATTGTTTGAAACTGTATCCATTGGTATAGTTAACCTGGTTTTTACCTTGCTGGCTATGTGGCAGGTTGATAAGCTCGGCCGTAAGCCGTTGATGCTCATTGGTTCATTGGGCTTATCCATATTTTATATTGTATTGGCTTACCTGCTGCAAAATCACCTGGCGGCCGGGCTGGTATCCATATTTGTGTTGCTGGCCATCAGCACTTACGCGCTTTCACTTGCACCTATAACCTGGGTACTTATTTCAGAGATCTTCCCTAATAAGATCCGTGGCGCTGCATCAACAGTGGCCATTGTATCGTTATGGGCTGCCTATTTTATATTGGTGTTCACCTTCCCTATACTGGCTAAGGTGCTGGGCACTTACGGGCCATTTTATATGTACGCGGTGATCTGCTTTTTAGGCTTTTTGTTTGTACTTAAAAAAGTGAAAGAAACCAAAGGCCAAACCCTTGAAGAGTTAGAAGAAAATTTAGTAAGACATTAATAATCATAAGCCACATGAATAATTTGTATGTAAATGTTTGGGAAGAGAAGGTAGTTATCCCAACCTACGGTATAGGGAAGCCCGATAAAAACCCCATGTTTTTTGAAAAGCGCGTTTACCAGGGTAGCAGCGGCAAGGTGTACCCTAACCCGGTTATCGAAAAAATTTACGACGAAAAAGAAGATAAAGAATACGCAGGCCTTTACCTCGAAAATAAATACCTCAAAGTACTCATCCTGCCCGAGCTTGGCGGCCGTATCCAGATGGCTTATGACAAAATCAGGGGCCGTCATTTCATTTATTATAACCAGGTGATTAAGCCGGCACTGGTAGGGTTAACCGGCCCCTGGATTTCGGGCGGTATTGAATTTAACTGGCCACAGCACCATCGCCCAAGCACTTTTGAACCGGTTGATTATAAAATTGAAGAAAATGCCGATGGCAGCAAAACCGTTTGGGTTAATGAAGTGGAGCGCATGTTCCATACCAAAGGTATGGCCGGTTTTACGCTGCACCCGGATAAGGCTTACATCGAAATAAAAGCGAAGCTCTATAACCGCTCGGCCCTGCCGCAAACTTTTTATGGTGGGCAAACCCGGCGGTGAAAGTTAATGACGATTACCAGTCGGTTTTTCCGCCGGATCTGAACGCGGTGTTTGACCATGGTAAGCGCGACGTATCAACATTCCCGATAGCTACGGGTACTTACTATAAAGTTGATTATTCGCCGGGTACAGATATCTCAAGGTATAAAAATATCCCGGTGCCAACGTCGTACATGGCTATCAACTCCAATTACGATTTTGTGGGCGGATATGAGCATGACAGTCAGGCTGGTTTGCTGCACGTAGCCAATCATCATGTATCGCCTGGCAAAAAACAGTGGACCTGGGGCCACAGCGATTTCGGCCTGGCCTGGGACAGGAACCTAACCGACGAGGATGGCCCGTACATTGAGCTCATGACAGGTATGTTTACCGATAACCAACCCGATTTTACCTGGTTGATGCCGCACGAGGAAAAACATTTTACCCAATACTTTATGCCATACCGCGAGCTTGGCGTAGTAAAAAATGCTACCAAAGATATCCTGCTGGCACTTGATTATAAAGAGGGCAAACTACTATTGAAAGTTTACGTAACCGGCGAGCAAAACAACCTGAACATCAAACTGCAGCATGATGGCAAAGTATTATTGAGCGAAAAAGTTTGCATTGTACCAGAACAAGTTTATACCCGCGAGATAGCCGTTAAGGATATTAACGAGAACCTTTTGCTGCTTACCGTACATTCGGCAGCGGGCAAAGAACTCATTAAATATGATGCGGCAAGCAATAAGCTTAACAATATCCCTGAAGCTGCCAGTCCGGCCCTGCTGCCTGCCGATGTAGAAAATAACGAGCAGTTGTTTTTAACGGGCCAGCACCTGGAGCAGTACCGCCATGCTACTTATAGCCCGGTGCCTTATTATGAGGAAGCTTTACGCCGTGATCCAAAAGATATCCGCAATAATAATGCTTTAGGTTTATGGTATTTGCGTCGCGGACAGTTTGCTAAAAGCGAGCCTTATTTCCGCAAGGCGGTTGAAACCATCACCCAGCGTAACCCTAATCCTTACGATAGCGAGTGTTATTACAATTTAGGTTTGGCGTTGAAATTCCTCGGCAAAAAAGAGGATGCGTACAAAGCGTTTTATAAAGCTACCTGGAGCAATGCCTGGAAAGATAGCGGCTATTTTTCGGTAGCACAGATCGACCTGGAAAACGGCGATTACGAACTGGCGCTTGATCACTCGCTGTCGTCATTAGATAGAAATGCCAATAACAGTAAAGCCTATGTTTTGCGCTCGGCGGCTTTCCGTAAGCTCGGGCGTTTTGAAGATGCTGTCGAGGTAGCTACAGCGGCAATAAAAAGGGATGCGTTTAACCTGGGCGCTCTGTTTGAGCTGGTTTATGCTTACAAAGCTTTTGGTGATGAAGAAAAAGGCACTGCCACCCTTAATGAACTCATTAAACTATCGCGCGGTTATTACCAAAATTACATTGAATACGCACTTGATTACGCCAATGCCGGCCTGTACCAGGAAGCTGCAGATTTGTTGAATTATGCGGTGAACGGTGATGCTACCAGTCCGATGGTGTATTATTACCTGGGCTACTTTGCGTACAGGTTTGGCAATAATGAACAGGCTTCTGCATGTTTTAAACAGGCCTCAGCTGCCGATTCGTACCTGTGCTTCCCCGATAGGCTGGAAGAGATCAGCATACTGAAACTGGCCGCTGAGCTTGTGCCCACCGATGCCAAAGCACCTTATTATTTAGGTAACCTGTTTTATGATAAACTGCAATATGATGATGCCATCGCGGCCTGGGAAACATCAGCAAAACTGGACGATACGTTCCCAACCGTATTCAGGAATCTGGGTATAGCCTATTATAATAAACGTAATGACCCGGCAAAAGCTTTAATTTGTTTTGAAAAAGCCTTTGCGTTGGATCCCGCCGATGCCCGTGTACTGATGGAACTCGACCAGCTTTACAAAAAGCTGAACTATTCTACAGAAGCACGACTGAAATTTGTTGAAGCTAACCTGGAGACTGCCAAACTTCGTGATGATGTTTATTTAGAGCGTGCAACGCTGTATAACTTTTTAGGCGAGCACCAAACCGCGTTTGAACAGGTGATGCAAAGAACATTCCACCCATGGGAGGGCGGCGAAGGCAAAGCATCCGGCCAGTATGTTGCAGCTTTGGTTGAAATGGCCAAGCAAAACATCCGCGATGGTAAATATCAAAAAGCTGTTGAACAGCTGACCCAGGCACAAACCTACCCACATAATTTAGGCGAGGGCAAACTATTCGGCACACAGGAAAATGACATCTTTTACTGGCTGGGCCAGGCCCATGAAGGCCTGCAGCAAACGGAACAGGCAAAGGCCTATTTTGAGCAGGCAGCCATAGGTTTGGAAGATCCGACAGCGGCTGTTTTTTATAACGATCAGCAGCCGGATAAGATCTTTTATCAGGGTTTGGCAAAAAAATGTCTGGGTGACAGTACATCGGCCGAACGAATCTTCAAAAAACTGCTTAATTATGGTATCGGGCACATGGATGATAACGTAAAAATTGATTACTTTGCCGTCTCGCTGCCAAATTTGCTCATTTTTGAAGATGATCTGCAGGTAAGGAACCGCGTGCACTGCTATTTTTTACAGGGACTGGGATACCTCGGTTTACGTGATTTTGAGCAGGCACAAAAGGCCTTTACCGAGGTTCTGAAACTGGATGCCGGGCATTTTGGGGCGAGGATACATCAAAACATGATAAACCAAATTACCGAAGCAGCCGGTTAAACCCAAAAATCACACGTGAGAACTACTCAAACAAAAACTTTACCACTGGGCCTGCTTTTCGCAGGCTCAATGCTGTTTGCCGGCAGGGCAGCAGCGCAGCAAGTAATCATTCCTGTTGAAACACAGCACAACGCTATTGTATTACAAACCGATGCCGAAAAGCACCTGAACATGGTATACCTGGGGGCAAAGCTTGCCAATACAGCCGAGTATGCAGGCATCTCAAAAATGTACAAACAAGCCGATGATTCGGGCGTACAAAACGATGCTTACACACCATCAGGCTCAGCCAGTCTTGGTGAGCCGGCTATTACAGTTACTCATGCGGATGGTAATAAATCATTAAACCTAACCTACGTAAGCCATGCGGTAAGCAAGGTTGATGATGATATTTCATTACTGGTAGTAACCATGAAAGATCCTGTTTATGATTTTGAGGTAAAGCTGTACTACAAAACCTATTTTAAAGAAGATGTAACTGAGCAATGGTCGGTGATAAAACATAACGAAAAGGGGATAGTAACGCTTGATAAATATGCGTCGGCCAATTTAAACCTGAAGGGTAATACTACCGGCGGTTTCTGGCTGAAGCAATACCACGGCAACTGGGCTATGGAAATGCAGCCCGAAGAAGCCCGTTTAACCCACGGTATTAAAACAATCGACAGCAAACTGGGTACCCGTGCCAACCTGTATGAACATTCGATGTTCGCCATCTCAATGGATAAACCTGCTACCGAAGACGAAGGCAAAGTGCTTTACGGGGCTATGGAATGGTCGGGAAATTTCAGGATTGATTTTGAACTGGATGTGGCCAATAACCTGAAAATTATTGCAGGTATTAACAATGCTGCTTCCGAGTATCATTTGAAACCAGGTGTTGAATTTACTACGCCAGCTTTCCTTTACACTTACTCCGACCACGGTAAGGGTGATGCCAGCCGTAAGCTGCAAAGCTGGGCACGCCAATACAAAATTGTTGATGGTAATGGTTCAAGGCTGACATTGTTGAACAACTGGGAGTCGACTTACTTTGACTTTAATGAGAGCAAGCTTGCAGGCTTGTTAAAAGATACAAAAAAGCTGGGTGTCGACCTGTTTTTGTTGGATGACGGTTGGTTTGGCAACAGCCACCCGCGTAACGGCGATAATGCAGGTTTGGGCGATTGGCAGGAAAACAAGCAAAAGCTTCCAAATGGCATCAGTTCGTTGGTAAAAGAAGCGCAGGCCAATGGCGTAAAATTCGGCATCTGGATTGAACCGGAAATGGTTAACCCTGCCAGCGACCTTTACAAAGCCCATCCCGATTGGGTAATTAAACAGCCGAACCGTCCTGAAAAGTATTTCAGGAACCAGTTGGTGCTTGATCTGGCCAACCCTAAAGTACAGGATTTTGTATTTGGCGTGGTTGATAACCTGTTCGCCAAAAATCCCGACCTGGCTTATATCAAATGGGATTGTAATGCGGTTATTTATAACGCTTATTCAGCTTATTTGAAAAAAGACCAGTCGCACATTTATGTTGATTATGTGAATGGTTTATACAATGTATTGAAACGCGTTCGTGCCAAATATCCTAAAGTGCCTCTGATGCTTTGCTCGGGCGGCGGCGGCAGGGTTGACTATGGTGCACTGCAATACTTTACAGAGTTTTGGCCAAGCGATAACACCGATCCGCTGGAGCGTGTATTTATCCAGTGGGAGTATTCATTCTTCTATCCGGCTATCACCAGCTCAAACCACGTTACCGATTGGGGCAAACAACCCATCAAATTCCGTGTGGATGTGGCCATGATGGGTAAAATGGGTTTTGATATTGTGATAGGCAAATTAAGTGAAAGCGAGCTGAGTTTCTGTCAGTCGGCGTTGAAAAACTATGATGCATTAAAAGATGTGATCTGGCACGGCGACCAGTACCGCTTAGCTTCGCCATGGGATAACGACGCGGCATCTATCATGTATGTAAGCGACGATAAATCAAAGGCAGTAATGTTCAACTATTTGGTGAATAACCGTTACGGATCAGGCAGCAAAGTACCTGTACGCCTGAAAGGCCTCGACCCTAATAAAAAATACCGTGTAAAAGAGATTAACCTTTATCCGGGCGCGGGTTCGGTTTTAGGCAAAGAGGATTTAACTTTTACCGGTGATTTCCTGATGAATGTGGGTATTAATCCCGGAAACAACGCTTATCACACCAGTGTGGTGCTGCAGTTGGAAGCGATTTGATAAGATACTTATAAAAACGAGAAAGGGAACGGCTTGTCGTTCCCTTTCTCGTTTTATGAACTGGTTGAAGGTTAGCGGTAGCGTAACTTCGACCTAAAATGGGTTAAGCTTTCAGCTTAACTTAATAAGTAATTAATAGTCGCAGTTTCGGAAGCAGGATGCTTCCATTGTTTTAGGTCGAAGTTTAGCGGTAGCGTAACTTCGACCAGTAATGTTATTAGTTAAAAGAAGCGTCATTGCGAGGAACGAAGCAATCCCCGATTAGCAGGTCGGCCCTGCATAGTTTGAGATTGCTTCGTTCCTCGCAATGACGCTTTTGTATTATTACCGCAGCTTATCTGTCATATCAAAATGTTCAACACGTGTTGCGGCACCCAGCGGTAGTTTGCTGCAGGCAGAGTAGAAAATATAATCCTTATCCTCAGTAATACCCGGTAGTAGTTTGTCAATAACTTTCCCGATCTGCACATTCTCGCTTTTTACTGCGTTGGTATCGGCAATGTTTACTTTGGTTGTATAATAAATTACCGGGAACCAGCCATGGCTGTTTTTTTGATTGCCAATCCGGAATACCCGCGGTTCGCCTGCAACGCCATCAATTACTACCGGGAAACGGTATTGTTTTACTGTTGCCTCGGCAGCATCCTGGAATAATTTGCCTGCATCGGTATCGTGTTCGTAATGCCAGTAGTCGTTAGGGGCGGTACATTGTAAAGCAAGTTCAAGGGTTAAACGGGCATCGGCAAAATGCTGTTTATTGTATTTCTTTTTCCCAGCTCATAAAGCTCGGGGGCTGTTTTACCGTTAATTTTATAAGTATTTACATTTACCGAGGTTAGTTTCCAGCCATAATCGTATTTGGCATACAGGGCGGTAATCATTTCCTGGTTTGGCAGGTTTTTATCCTTTGGCAAAAAAAGCGCCATGTACATTTCATGGGTAATACCATTATAGATCATTTTATAGCTGTTGATGCCTGCCGACGCATTGCCTATTGTATCTGTACTGCGGTGCTTATTTACAATGTAATATTCGTCGTAAATATCATAGTCGGCAGTTTTAACGGCGTTGCCTACCAACTCTATTTGTCTGAGATTTGACTTGTCGTCCAGCATTTCCCGCGATTCCATATTGCTGATATCATCACTGTTGCCGGTGCGGAGATCATGGAGCAGTTGTTCGTTAAGTTTGTGGAAATCGTCGCGTTTACCGCCGGGAATCTGGTCGTTTCGCCATGCTCCCGGCTGTTTGATGCAGCTTTGTAATGATAAGGCCAGTAAAGTAAAGGGGATGAGTTTAATTGTGTTTTGGTATAGGGTTTTCATATTACCCGTAATAATATGAAAAAACACTCAGTTGTACTATTGCTACCGGTTTATGAATAACAAAGGTTTTGCATAATGGGATATAGCGGCTGTTTCGCTTTAAACATGTGAAATCCGGTTTGGAAAAGTTAACATTACTGACATTTTGCTAAAGAATCCTGCCAGTTTATGTTAATATTTATGGGTATCATAAAAAATGGTTTCTTTTGAATTTGCCTTTTCACAACCTGTGGCTATATTGCTTTTAATTACCAAATGTGTTGCGTTCCCGTACAAGGGGAACTGAAATTTATATGGAAAACTTCAATGAGATTTTTGATCTGGAATACTTCTTTCGCTTGTCGCCCGATTGGTTATGTGTTGCCGGGTTTGATGGTTACTTTAAAAAAATTAACCCGGCTGTTTCAAAAACTTTAGGTTATACCGAAAGCGAACTGTTTGCAAGGCCTATCGATTCATTTGTTTATCCCGAAGACAGAAGTATCACCGCCAGTAAACGTGAGAGTATAAAGAAAAACAATCCGCTGTATAATTTTGAAAACAGGTATGTAACCAAAAGCGGAGAAATAGTATGGCTTTCATGGATCTCGATGCCAGTACAAAAACAGCAGCTGGTTTTTGCTATTGCCAGGAATATTACCGACAAAAAGAAACTGGAAGAATTTAGCAAAGTATCACTCGTATCGGTAAAAAATAACGAAATTGAAAGAGGGGCGGAGTTAAGTACACATAATCTAAAGCCAATCAGTGAACTTTCTATTGCCGATCAGCTTTGGCTTTATGAGCTTGAAACGCTGGTAAGAAAATATATTGGAAAAGTTGATTTGATCATTGTATTGTTAAGTAACGAAATGGGTTTAAGTGAAAGGCAACTGCACCGGCGCATAAAAAACACCACGGGTATTACTCCCAATAATTATATCCGGCGAATCCGTTTACTGATGTCGATGGAGGCAATCAATAGTGGTAAATACCGCACCGTGGCCGAAATATCTTATATAGCAGGGTTTGAAACACCGGCCTATTTCCGGAAACTGTTCAAAGAATTTTATGGTCGTGATATAGCCGAATTTTTGCAATAGATATAAAGCTGCTCCTCTCTTATTTGACCCTTTTCATCGGGAATTGTATTGCCTTTTGTCTGCCTTTCTTTGTCCCCGATATTTCGGCCACCAACGAGTCGTTAGTGATTTGGGTATAGGTTATTTTTTGCGGGAAATCATGTTCCGGGTTTTCAAATACCAGATGGTTATTATCTGATGAAGTAAGTGTAAAAATTACCGCTTTTCCATCGTTTTGATTTTTTATCGTTGGGATATAGTAAAGCTGGCCTTTATGTTGCTCCATACGGATATGTTCGGATGATACCGTATCTGCACCAGTCAACGAATAGCTTCTGCCGATAAAGGTGCTGTCGTTAAGCTTTTTCCATGTTTCAATATCCACTGTTTTTGCCGATTGATTTTTCCAGCTGCCGATCAACCATTTAGCATGCGTGATAGGCTGGTTTTTTTGCTGGCCAAAAATGCTATGAGCAGAAGTAATGCATAATACAATAAGTAACTGCAATTTGAATTGGTGGAGCAGGGTCATGAGTGGTAAATAAGTAATTGAAGTTACAAATTGAAAGGAGGAAATCCAAAGCCTGAGTGACGGGTTCGGCTAAAGCCGAAGCTTCATTTAATTCTCCGTCACTTAAAAGTGACGGCAATGAAGTTGTAATGATATTTTATGTCTGTTTTTGATTCATTGCCGTTGGTTTTAACCAACGGGTATTTAGTGAACCGAGCTGGCTTTAGCCTAAATTTTAAACGAGATAGTGAGTATTCATTTGTCGCAAATACACCCGTCATTTGTCGCGTGTATAACCTTGCTTTGGCGTTCATTTTCAGCATCTTTGAATAAATCAATAATGAATCATGGAAAACTCAGCAAATAACAACCCCGAAATCATTGTTATAAAAGAAACTCAAAAGGTACTTGATGTTAAATGCGCTCTGCTTAATGGTTCAAGCTTTGAGCAAATGATGATGAACAATGCAAGCTTTAAGGATGTTTGTATAACTGGGCTTAAAATTGAAGATGCCAACCTAAGCGATCTGGAAATAAAATATGCCCAACTTGGAGGAGCTTATATCCATGATATAGGTATGCCGCCCGAAGGTCATCCGGCTTATGATCCTGCTGCGAAACAACGCCCCCTTAAATTTGAGAACTGCGACCTGCAGGGCAGCACAATAACCGATTGCAACTTAAGTGGTGTTGATATTACCGATTGCGATTTGAACGGTATGAAAATTAATGGGATTGATGTGGATGAACTGCTGAGGGCGTATCAAAAGCAGGGGATATAGTAAATCTGCATGGCGCATACATCAGGGTCCTCTGCGAGAGACCCTGATGGGACGGTAAGAAGATCGCCATTGCGAGGTACGAAGCAATCGCCGACTTTACAGGGCAAATCTGCATAGCTGCTCTGCTTATTGGGGATTGCTTCGTACCTCGCAATGACGCTTTTTTTGTTTATCACATTATTAGCTTTCGGCTTTGTGCATTCCGCTTTTAGCTTTCAATTATTTAGCACTTACCCACACATTATCCTTTTTATTGCTGTCTGGATCATAGGTAGTACCAAGTACAATCTTTTTAACCGCTTTTTTTGCAGTGAAATTAACTGTGGTTGTTTTGTTACCGGTACACCAAACAGCAATACTTTTGTGTATAAGTTCGGTAGTACCATCGGTATAACTAATGGTTAGGTTAACGGGGATGGGCTTACTGCCAACTTTAGTAATTGTGGCAGCATATTTTAACCCGGCGTTAGTCACTTTGCTGATGGCCAGATCCGTTACGCCATTATCAAAAAACCAGGCTTTCCAAAACCAGTTAAGGTTTACGCCCGAACCGGTGTTCATACAATTAAAAAAATCGTAAGGCATAGGGTGTTTGCCATGCCATTGTGTAATATAGTAATGCAGGGCTTTGGTAAACAGTTCATCGCCAAGCATATCTTTTACATATAAATAGCCCAGGCCTGGTTTGGGATAGCTGTCGGTAAAACCGGCAGGGCCTGTGAGCATTGGTGTAAGTGTCATTACCGGCACATCAACCTCGTGGCCGGCGCTTTGTTCAACAGCGGCAACACCATATGGATCCACTATGGAAGGATCAATCTCCGGACTTACCAGCCATTCGCCGATGGTTGCCCAGCCTTCATCCATCCAACCGTATTTGGTTTCGTTAATACCCATGTAAAACGGAAACATGGTATGGAAGATCTCATGATCGGTAAGCTCAATGGCATCGGCCTTATCTTCCAGCGGATTATCATTCACCATCATCGGGTACTCCATTTGGTCTAACCCATCAAAAACGGTTTCATGCTGGTATGGATACGGCCATTTCGGAAATTTGTAGCTCATCACCTCAACCGTTTTGCGGGCGTAATCAACTACCGCATAATAGTCTTTATGCTTTTCGTTAAACACTGCATCAACACGGGTACGCCTGCCGGTTTTCGGATCAACCACCAGGCTCGATGCTTTCCATAAATAATGGTTGCTGGCAGCAAAAACAAAATCGGTAACGCTATCGGCCTCAAACTTCCAGGTGTTAGTTGGATTATTTTTGGTGATGTTGCCCGATTTGATATCATCTTCGGTAATGATATCCGTTACCTTATCACTTGCGCCGGCATTGGCGATGCGTTTAATGATCCTGCTGTCGTAAACGTCGTCGGCGTTTTTCAGATCGCCTGTTGCCCAAACTTTATAGTCGCCGGGTATGGTGATCTCCGCGCTGAAATGGCAAAAATCGTTATAAAATTCCTGTGAGCCAACGTATGGATAATCGTTCCATCCATCAATATCGTCATAAACTGCTACGCGCGGGAAGAAATAGGCAATGAAGAATGCACCGGTATCAACTTGACCAGTACGGATATGTGAGCCCTTGTTTAATGTATATGCATAGCTGATATCAAAATGTACTTTTTGCTTTGGAGCAATAGGGGGAACACGCTGCGTCATGTTTGTGCCGTTGATACGGCGGGTTTTAGCGCTGTCGGGTGTTTTATTATCTATGCTAAGGCTTTTGATCTGCACCCCATCGGTAAGGTCACCTGCCGAAACCTGCATTTGACGTGCCACGCCTTTTTTATACAAGTTGGGATAGAGCTTAAATTGCACCCTTTTTAACGTATCGGGACTGTTGTTAACATAATCAATACCAACTGTTCCGCTCAACAAGCGGGTTTTGGGGTCGAAATTTATTTTGATCTTATAGTCGGCCGTGTTTTGCCAGTAGTTTTTGCCGGGTGCTCCGGTTGTGGTGCGTGTTCCTTTGGTGTAGGTTTTTTGCAGGTTTACAGCTATGGGTAGGCTTTGCTGCGCCAATGCTGCAGTACCGCTTAATAATAAAGCAAAAGGCAATAATTTTTTAATACTGATCATTTATGCGGATATATATGAGTTATATTTGAGGTAAATATAATAAACCGTTACAGAACCCGGTAAGCGATAATTTTGTATCGCCGGTATGTTACAGGGCAAATCAACTCACGGTTTGAGTAATTTATCCATTTATATAAATAGTATCCATGACTGCCGAAAAAATGATCATTGTAACCGGTAAGCAATACCTTGAGCTTAAACAAAGTTTAGAAAGCGGCGAGGGGCTTACCTATAATATAGGTACTGATAAACACCCCGAAATGGTTAAGATCACCAACATTTATATGGACACTGATCCTGACTTTACCCGCAACCCGCGCCAGTTTGCCCGGATGCATGAAGACCTGAACGTGCAGGTGAAACTGGAGTATGTAACGGAGTAGATAAAAAATCGAACAAACCAGGGATGGGTTTTGTGTGTCATGAGTGAGCAGAAATCTTCTGCGCCCGGCTTTTACAGGTTTAGTTGTAAAGCCTGATGTAGAAGATTTCTGTTTCGCGCCATTACTCACAACCTGCGCTGCTCTGTCGAAATGATATTTTTTTAATAAAAAGATGTCTATTTTTAGGCCATGCATCATCCTGAAGATAATCCCTGGAAAATAACATCTCAAAAAGACATTTACGATAACCCCTGGATCAACGTTACCGAATACCAGGTGATTAACCCTGCTGGTAATCCCGGTATTTATGGCAGAGTACACTATAAAAACCTGGCCATAGGTATTTTACCTTTAGATGAAGAACTAAATACCTACCTCGTGGGCCAATACCGTTTCACGTTAAACCTGTACAGCTGGGAAATGCCCGAAGGCGGCGGTCCTGAGGGAACAGACCCGCTTGAGTCAGCCAAACGTGAATTACTGGAGGAAACCGGTTTGAAAGCTTCACGGTGGACAGAGATCCAGCGCTTGCACCTCAGTAATTCGGTAAGCGATGAACTCAGTATATTGTACCTGGCCCGCGGTCTTGAACAGTTTGAAGCCGAGCCTGAAGAAACCGAGCAGTTGATTATCAAAAAAGTGCCTTTTGCTGAAATGTACCGCATGGTTTGTAATGGCGAAATTACTGATGCCATGACTGTTGCCGCAGTGCTTAAAGTACAGTTGTTACTAACAGAAAACCGTTTGTAAGTTACCGCTTTGCCGAAAAAAATATAACTTCGCCTACTGATGAAAAAGTTATTAGGATATATCCTGTCGCCTATTGCCATAATTGCCTTTTTTTAGCCCTGGTTATTTTTCAGCCCATCCAGTGGATCTGCTTTCGTTTTTTTGGCTATGCCGCGCACAAACGTTCGGTTGATATCCTGAACTTATGCCTGTTTCGCACTTTTTATATCATTGGCGATACGGTGACTTTCATCAATAAACAAAATTTGCCGATGGGCAGGCCAATTATATTTGTAGCCAATCATCAAAGCCTGCTCGATATCCCCCCGCTTATTTATTACCTGCGTAAGTATCACGCCAAGTTTGTTTCTAAAATAGAGCTTACCAAAGGGATCCCCTCCATAAGTTATAATTTGAAACACGGCGGCGGTGCTAATATCGACAGGAAAGACTCCCGCCAGTCCATGACCGAAATGACAAGTTTAGGTGAGCGGATGAAAGCCAATAACTGGTCGGCAGTGATCTTTCCGGAAGGCACCCGCTCCAAAGATGGCGTAGTACGGTCTTTTCAGCCGGGAGGTGTTGCCATGCTGCTGAAAAAATGCCCTGAGGCATTGCTGGTGCCTATCGCCATAAAAAATAGCTGGAAAGTTGTACAATACGGCTTTTATCCGCTTAATACTTTTATATCCATGACCTGGACGGTACTTGAACCCATTGAGCCCGGTAAAACCCCGATTGGCGACCTGGTATTGGAAGCCGAGAACAGGATCAAGGCTGCGCTGTCCTGATTTCGGAATTCGGAGTTTCGATTTCGGGTTTTTTATTTACCCTAATTGATATTGAATGCCGCTGTTGGTGTTGTCACCAACAGTTTCTTTTCCCTCGCCTGGACGAAGTTTTCCGTCCCATCAGGGTCTCTCGCAGAGGACCCTGATGATCTACGCCATGCCAGCTGCTATGTTTAAAGTAGCCTCACCGGTCTCACATGGTTTATGTCTGTCCAAAAATCCCGATAATCTATTATGGTTAAAAATTCATGAGGCTTTGCAGAATGATAAAAGGCTGCACTGCTATGTGGGTATTTAATAAAATCATCGCATAATAACCATTTTCCGGATACCGGATTATGATGAATATAATCTATTTTTTGATAGAGAAAGGCCGTAGAGTATATGGGCTTGGCATCAAATGACTGTTCAAAAACTTTATGCTTTTGTCCTTTGTTTTTTTCTTTTTCGGTACATGCCGCCGAAAGTTGATTAAGAAGGTCGATTTTGCCTGATGCTGTTAGCTTTTTTACAAGTTCATAAGCCATAAATCTTTTGCCATTACTAATTATTTTGTTAAGCCCTACTTCTGTATCGGGCATTTTAATAATCAGATGAACATGATTAAGCATCAATACAAAAACATGAGTTTGCACCTTGTAATTCTCTGCTATAAATCGAAGCCAATCATATAGCATTTTATACGATTGTGTGATTTCGAATAAAGGAATCCAATTATAACAGGTAAAAGTTATAAACCAGGTCTCGCCGGGATCATTGTGTAAAGTTCGGGTAGCCATAGTTAAATATATTTATGAATCTAAATATGATTGCCAACCTCAGGGTCCTCTGCGAGAGACCCTGAGGGGACGAAAAATGTCTTAAGCTTTCAGCCTAACTATACTATCAATTTACTTTTCCGCTTCCGTAAGCAGAATGCTTGCCCTGTTTTGGGACGAAGTTATGCTATCGCTAAACTCGACTAGTAAAAGCGGACACAAATGAATAGGGGAAATTCATCCTCCAAGATTCCCAAATCCAAAATCCGACATCCGAAATGCAATTAATCTGTTAATAATCAGCTAAATGTTAACAAATAAATCACATGTTATTTACGTTAATATGAAACGTTATCGCTTATTTTTATAGACCCATAAAAGAGGTCGCCTAAAATTTACCTAAAATAATTTTTATGACCTGGAGAAAATTCAGCGGCGAAGTAATCCAATCGCCCATTATGGAAGAGGTTGAAAAGGCAATTGAACGCGAAGCCCTCCTCGGTAACAAGCTTAAAGTATGTATCGGCACCGACTCACAAGTTAAAGGATCCATAACGGATTTTGCGACGGTGATCGTGTTTCTGCGCGAAAAACGCGGCGCTTTTATGTTCATACACCAGGAACGCACTTCGCAAAAAATGAGCATTAAAGAAAGGATGCTGAGCGAAGTGCAAAAGTCTATCGACATTGCTTACAAGCTTTGTGATTTGCTCGACCTGTATGATGTGGAGCTTGAGGTACATGCCGACATTAACACCAACCCGATGTTTAAAAGTAACGCGGCCCTGCACGAGGCTATGGGTTACATCCTGAGCATGGGTTTTGTGTTTAAGGCCAAGCCCGAGGCTTTTGCAAGCTCATACTGCGCCAATAAAATAGTGCAGTAAATTTGCCGAAACCCAAAGCGTGTATCTATATTTGATATTAAAACATATCAGATATACCTATGTCGCCACTTATTGAAATCAACGACCCGGCTTTAGCCGCACAGGATACTATTCTTATTGATGCCCGCGGAGGGCAGGACTCTTACCAGCGTTACCTGGCAGGCCATTTAAACCACGCCATCTACGCCGACCTTGATCAGCACCTTACCACTAAACCCGATGACCCGGCCTTTGGCGGCAGGCATCCGTTGCCTAATATACAGGAGTTTGCTGTATTGCTGGGCAACTGGGGCATCACACCTAAGAGCCACGTAGTGGTTTATGACGACAAGTCGGGAGCGTTTAGCGCATCGCGTTTGTGGTGGATGCTGCGGGCAATTGGTCATGAAAACGTACAGGTAGTAAATGGCGGCTTACAGGCTGCTAAAGATGCAAGTATAGCATTGAGCACTGAAGTTTATGCCCCGGTTGCCGTTGATCCGTACCCGGTGACACACGAATATGCAAATACTGTTGAGATAGCGGAGGCTGGAGAAGCTGCACAGGATCCCTCACGACTGGTAATTGACGTACGCGAAACACCACGCTACCTGGGCCAGACAGAACCTTTGGATTTGATAGCCGGCCATATCCCCGGTGCTTTAAATCTGCCTTATATCAACAACCTCGGTGCCGACGGTAAGTATTTACCCGCCGATGAGCTGCGTAAGGCCTACGATGCCGCAATTGGCGATGTAGCGCACAGCGAAGTTATAGTTCACTGCGGATCGGGTGTTACAGCCTGCCATACCCTGCTGGGCATGGATTACGCGGGCATCAGCGGCCCAAAGCTTTACGTGGGCTCATGGAGCGAATGGTCAAGAAGGGATTTGCCGATAGGGAAGGAAGAAAGGTAAATTAAAATAAAATGCGATTGCTGTTAGGAACGACGTGATCGCACAGAAACATAGCAGCTTTAAATCAAAACTCAACTTATAACTATTTTTTATCCCATAGTGAGAACATACGTTTTAAAAAAGAACAATCCATTCCGATCAGCCTTGATCAAGCCTGGGATTTTTTTCGTCGCCATTAAATTTAGCTAAAATCACACCCAGTGATATGAGCTTCGTAGTAACATCTGATTATACCGCTGAGACGAAAATGTACCCCGGAATGATCATTACTTATAAGATCTCGCCGTTATTAGGTATTAAAATGGACTGGATGACAGAGATCACGCATGTTGATGAAAAAATATTTTGTTGATGAACAGCGTTTTGGCCCTTATGCATTATGGCATCATCAGCATCATTTTAAAGCAATAGATGGCGGTGTACACATGACTGATCTTTTACATTATGCTATTCCTTATGGCGCAATAGGAAGATTTGCAAACACTGTTTTTGTTAAAGGGAAGGTGGAGCAGATATTTGATTATCGTACCAAGGTGATTGAGGAGATGTTTGGGAAATTATAAGTAACTGCCGCGGGTTTAGCGCAGCGTAACCCGTGGTATAGCATGGTGTAAGCTTTCAGCTTACCACTCTCCGGCTCAAAGCCGGAATCATGGTAACCACGGGCTGAAAGCCCGCGGTAGATTTATAATTTAATCCTCAATTAATCACCAACCAACACAGCTTCCTCTTCAGCAAGCTCAACCTTTTGCCTGCTGAGTGTTAACGCAAAGAATGCACCGGTTGTAGCCATGATCACGCCAACAATTTCGGGCGAGGTAAATCCCAGTCCCCAGGCTATGGGTAAGCCGCCAAGGAAAGCTCCTAATGCATTACCGATATTAAAAGCAGCTTGTGTAGCAGCTGCGCCAAGCATTTCGGCGCCTTTGGCGGTATTGATCATTAGTGTTTGTATCGGTGAACCAACTGCCATTGAAAGACCACCTGTTATGAATGTCATAACGAGCGACAGGATTTGATTTTGCGAAACAAAGAAGATTACAACCAGCGATATGGCCATAGTGATCATCAGTATTAAGCAGGCTTTTACAGGGGAAGCTTTATCCGCCAGTTTACCGCCAACGAAATTCCCTACAACCATCCCAAGGCCTGCCAAAATCAAAACATAAGGCACGCTACTTGCCGAAAATTTGGAAACTTCGGTCATGAGCGGGGCTATGTAGCTTATCCATGCAAAAAGCCCACCGGTACCAATAGCAGTAAGACCGATGATAAGCCATGCCTGTTTTTTTCTGAAAAATGAAAGCTCCGAGCGGATGTTTCCAGCATTATTTGGAGCCAGCTGCGGCAACCAAAGTTGGATAAATGTTAACGTTAATAAGCCTATCGCTGCAATCATCCCAAAAGTATAACGCCATGAATAATGGTGACCAATATAAGTACCCAGCGGAACGGTGAGCAGATTGGCTATGGTAAGCCCGGCAAACATAATGGATATGGCCTGGGCTTGTTTTCCTTTTTCGGCAAGGCGGGTGGCCACTACCGAGCCCACACCAAAAAACGCCCCGTGGGGCAATCCGGCCAATAGCCTCGAAAACAGCAAAACGTAATGATTAGGGGCAAATGCCGAACATGCGTTGAATACCGTAAAAATGATCATCAATACTGTTAAAATCTTTTTAGGCGGATAACTGCTGGTAAAGGCAACCAGTAGCGGTGCTCCGATGACTACGCCTAATGCATAGGCCGAAATAAGGTGTCCTGCAACCGGAATGCTGGTGTGAAAATCATTGGCAATATCAGGCAGCATCCCCATCATTACAAATTCGGTAGTGCCTATGCCGAGGCCGCCTAAAGTTAGCGGTAGTAAACTCTTTTTCACGTTGTTGTTTTATATTAGATGATATTAATGCCTGCTTCCTTGTATGCCGAAAGTTCTTCATTGTCTGGAGATACATCGGTAATGATGGTATCCAGTTCTGTTACCGGGCCTATGTAATAAGAATCGGCTTTATTTATTTTTTCTAAGGTGGATAAAGCGATAGTTTCTTTAGATACTTCTATCATGGTTTTCTTGATCTCGGCCTCTTCATAATCCCTGGTGGTGATGCCGATGGCAGGGTGCACACTGCAAATCCCGAAAATGCAAAGATCGGCCCGGATATTCCGGAAGGCATTGATGGTTTCATGGCCGATGGTAGTAAAGGACGATTTATACAGACGCCCACCGGCAAATATCACCTCAACCGTTGGATGATCTTCAAGCGCGCTTGCAACCGGAAAGCTGTTGGTAACTACGGTGATCCTCAAGTCATCTGGCAGGCTTTCAGCCACAGCTAAGGTTGATGTACCGCCGTCAAAAAGTACAACCTGTCCGTCTTTTAAAAAGCTCAACACTTTTGATGCGATGACTTTCTTAGAGGCAATGTCATGCTTTTCCCTCGCGCGGTAATGGTGCGGAATGGGAGAGTGGGCGACCGCGCCGCCCCTTACTGCTGTTAATAACTTCTGATCGGCCAATACTTTAATGTCGCGGCGTACAGTATCTTCCGAAACATTGAGTTTTTCGCTCAGTTCGGCAAGCATAACTTTGTTATCTTTTGATACGTGATCTAAAATAATCTGGAGTCTTTCTTCTCTTACCATGTTTGCAATATAATGCAAAGTTATAATTTATTTGCAAAATATTGCAATAATGTTTTGTTTTGCTGCATGAAATTGCAAACAAGAAAAACTATCGCCATCGATATGGACGGCGTTATGGCCGATGTCGAGCCGCAGCTGATCAAATATTATGAACAGTTGTACGGCATCACTACAACCCTTGAGGCTATTGATGGCTTATCACATGCCGAGGCTTTTCCATTGGATGCTACAACGAAGGCTTCGTTGAATTTACCCGGATTTTTCCGCACACTGCCCGTTATGCCGGGCGCTATTGAGGCAATTAAAAAGCTGATGGAAGATTACGAGATATACATCGTATCGGCCGCTACGGAATTTCCGCTGTCGTTATTCGAAAAGTTGGAATGGCTTCAGGAGCATTTCCCGTTTATCAGCTGGCGTAATATTGTGCTGTGTGGCGATAAAAGCATCATTCATACCGATTACATGATAGATGACCATTGTAAAAACCTTGACTATTGCAACGGCAAGGCCATCATGTTTAATGCGCAGCACAATAAACACGAACGCCAACATGTGCGGGTTCACAATTGGGATGAAATATTAAACCTGTTTGAAATGGAAAAAACCTCTGCAGATTTAGCATAGCATAATTTGCAGAGGTTTTTTGATAATGACAACTATCGCTTTAAGCTTTTGCCTTCCGCTTTTATAGGGGCTATTTCGTATCTATCCGGTAATTAAGTGATGCCGAAAAGCTGGTGCCCGCGCCGGTATTGCGCCCGGTAATAAAGGTGCCGCCGGTTAAAAACAGCGACAGGCTTTTGGCAAATGCATGGCCGTAGCTTAGCGATACCTGGTTAAAGGCAAAATTTTTACTGGCGCTTGGGTTTACGTTAAAATCCTTATTGATACTGGTAGCATAAAAGCCGCCTACACTTAAGGAAATTTGCTCGCGGAATTTTTTATCAAGCGTTAAGCCATAAGTGGCATTGTACCTGTCCTGGAAAACGCTTTCGTAACCAAAATATTCGCGTACACCGTTTTCGAGAATGAAGAATGAGTTTTTACCAAACAAATGCCCGCTGCCTGCAAAGGCCAGTTTAAGTTCGGCCCCTTTTTGGTTATAGCCCAGCGCGGTGTTGGTGTACATGGGTAAAATAGCCGTACCCTGTAAGCTGAAGTAATATTTATAATTGATATTGGCCAGGTAGTACCTGATACCCACTTCCAGATCCTGGAAACCTGAACTTTTGCTGGTGCCCAGATCTGTACTAAAGGTATTCATTACATAAGGTGCCAGTACCGACAGGGTAAACCTGCGACTTAAACCAACTTCCGAATATAAAGAATAGCTCCATGAACTGAACTTACCGTTATTGGCAAAGGCACCTTTATGGCTGTCGGCATCCCAGGCTTTATTGGCAAAAAGTAAGTTGCCGATGGCGATAGTGAGATCCTGCCCGGCCTTACCGGGAACCCTCCGGCATAACTTTTACCCGTAGCAATGGCGAATATTACTATCCCAATAAGCAAATATTTTGATAAAGTATTTTTCAAGGTCATGTGTTTAAGATTTTAAAAGTTTTAAAACAAACCGAAGGTATCGCGCATCCAACGGCCCTCATAATCTTTGTATACCTGGCTCACCTCATGTGCAAGGTTTTTAAATACCATTACGTGTTTATCAGTATTCATTGAGTTAAATACCGCGTAACCATTGGCGGGCGGTACGTAGGGGTCTAAAAGGCCCAAGCCTAAAATTGTTGGACATTTTATAGTTGTTGCAAAGTTTTTTGCATCGTAATAATCAAGATTGTTTAATACCTGGTTAAAGGTTACGCCGGGTTTGCTTAAAACATATTTTTTAATATCGTTAATGGGCCATTCAACAGCGCCCACCAAATTGCGGATATCGCTCATGATGGGGTTTTGTGCCGAGCAAAGGTTTATACGATGATCGACGCCTGAAAGCGCAAGGGATAAATAACCGCCCATACTACCGCCGGTTGCCAGGATCTGATCGTGTCTTAAATTGGGCTGCGCGTAAATAAAATCAACAGCGCGTACGCAATCCATAATTACACCGCGCATTACGTATTTGTTTTTATCCTCAATATGGTAGGAGATAAAGGCATCCCGCTCGGTGTGGATCACATCGCGGCTGGTACCTTGCCCACGGGTATTAAGCGTGATGATTACCAGGTCGGGGTCTGACCCTACTATAGGGTATAGTTTTACCTGGTAGCCAGGTAAGCCAAGCAATACCGAAAACTTTTTGTTTTTATTTTTGCTGATGGGTACCGTCATGTAACCGCGGATGGTAAGGTTATCCAGCGATTTCATTTCTATTTCGTAAACCTTGCGGTTTTCGGTGTTCATGGATGGTGCTTCGGTAATTTTGTAATTGGGTTTCACTTTGGCCAGTTCATCTTTGGCGGTTTGCCAAAACTGGTCAAAATCGGCCGGCCGGGCATATTGCGACCGGATTTCATCCGGCCTGATCCCAAAAGCGCGACGGGTGGTATCGTCATAATCGCTCACATTGATCATCATGTTAACCTTGTAAAAACCTGTTTTTAGGTTAGGCACCTCAAAATCATATTTGGAAGTGCTTTTTTTGCTAAGGTTTACCGGCTTTGACAGGGTTTTAACAATTTGCCCATTTTCGGTGGTGATATTGTATGATATGCTACCTTCCTGGTTAGTATCATAAGTGTTTTTAATTTCAAAGCTGAACGAGGCGGTTGAACTGAATATACCATCCTTATTATTGATAGTTAATACCGTTGATACTTCATCATCACCACTGCTTTTGTCGGTATTCTCCGCTGGGTCTTTTTCAGTTTCCTGGGCCATGGCCGGTAGGGCGGCGCACCAGGTCAGTAAAGCGAAAGTAATGATCAGTAGTTTGTTAGCGTTTTTTAGCATGTTGTAATTAGGCTTTGATCTTAGCTGATTCATTTTCGGGATTGCGTGCTTGGTTTTTAATCAGGAAATCAGACTTGCGGATATAGTGATTAAGCGGTTCTTCAATTAATTTAAACAGCGTTATGGAAACCATATTTAAAACGATAAAGGCGTACAAAAGGTTTAAACTATCATACTCAAAAGGCGAATGCCAGTCGACACCCCATTTATCATAAAGCTCAAAAACATAATCGTTAAGACTGTTCATGCCCTGATGGATAAAATTGTACATAAAGCCTAAGTGGATCAGGTAAAATATGTAGGAGCTTTTGCCCAGCAGTTCAATAAAAGGGTGTGCTAAAAACTTTTTAAGGAGGGTAGTTTCGGTAAGCAAGCCATAAAAGAAGATTGCAATCGAGGTAGCCAGTAGATAGTTATTGGTTATAATGCCCCAGGGATTATGCAAACCGGCTTCATATCCTTTCGGGATAGTTAACGTAGACATGATCCACACGCAAAAAAGATCAGGAAAAAGCCCAGGTAAGTGAACTTCTTTTGCTTGTACCATCCAGCTTTTGTTTGCGTACTATGAGCGCCAGCTGAATGCCCGCATAAAACTCAAAGCATCGGCCTAAAAAGGTGTACAGCATCATGAACGTAAAGTTGCCGAAGAAGCCGAACCAGTTTACATGACTAAAGATGAGTACAAGCAGAGCCCCTAAACCGGTAACCGCGATAGGCTGGATATAAAACTTTTTGTATTTAGTGGCGATAAGGAAAATAAATGGCGCCGAAAAGTAAAAACATTCTTCAACCGTGAGCGACCAGCCCTGGGCAATGCCCGTAAACTTAAACTGGTCAAAAAAGCCGCGCACAAAAACGATATTCATAAAAAACATAACCACCGGGTTTTGTCCTGCTGTTACTGTTTGGTTTTGGGTAAAATGATAAGCTATGAACGCGCCAATGGTAAGCAAGGCATACATGGGATAGATGCGCGCCACCCGGTTTTTAAGGTATTGCAGAAACCAGGCTTTTGTTAATTTAAAACTATCAAAATAACGAAATGCGATCAAAAAGCCCGAAAGCACAAAGAAAATAGTAACCCCGATATGGAACTCGTTAAAGAAACGTTGCACAGAGTGGGGAAATTTCTCATCAAACACATAGGCAAAATGCGATATGAAAACTAGGTAAGCCGCCATGGCCCTTACACCGGTTAACGCCGGGATATAATTGGATTGTGCTCTTTGTGACAAAATAGACGTATTTAACTTTCAGATGAATTTAATTATACGTAAATGTTTGCAAAAGGGATACCAATGTTTAGAAAGTAACAGCTGACAAGTGGTGATATTTTAAGTTGCAGTGGCAGTTTTTAGTTGCAGGGGGAAGAGCATTGATTTGCTTATTCGTTAAACCAGAACCGGGATTTGGGGAATTTGCCGGATTGATGGATTTTACCTGAAAATCCGAGTAATCTCTCGCCGTTGTTGGTGTTGTCACCAACAACTTCTATTTGTTCAATACATCATATTCTAAATGTTGTTGGTGACAACACCAACAACGGCAGAGAGGGAATCGCACAAACCTCGTTTTTTCTGAAAAACTACCACGGCATAAAAAATCCTGACAATCCTCAAATCCTATAAATCAAGGTTCAGACCACTTCCCTGCACCACACCTCTGCTCAAAATTCTTTGATCAATATAATACTGGATCTCTGATTTTTTCAAACCCCAGTTGGGAGCGATGAGCAGTTCGCGGTCGCTGAGACCGAAGAGGCGCTGGATCACGATATCAGGGCGAACAAGCGGTAACAGCTCACACAGAAAATCGGCATATTCGTCAATACCAAACAGGTGGAAGGGTTCGCGTTTGTATTTTACGCCCATTACCGAGCCTTCAACAATATGAAGGTGGTGGAATTTTACAAACTTGATCTGTTTAAAACGGTTGATCTCGTCGGCATATTTCAGCATCATTTCTTTAGTTTCCCAGGGAAACCGAAAATGGTATGCACGCAAATGTCCAGTTTTGAATTTTCGACCAAACTCAGGGCTTTTACCAGTTCTTCATGGCTGCAGCCGCGGTTAATCTGGTTCAGGGTATCGTTATAGATACTTTCCATCCCCATTTCCAGGTCAACATCAAAACGATCGGTATAGCTTTCCAATAAAGCAATCTTTTCCGCATCGATACAATCGGGCCGGGTACCTACCGAAAGGCCTACGATATCTTTGGTGCCGTAGCTCAGGGCTTCGTCGTAAAGCATTTTGAGGTAATGAGCGGGCGCGTAGGTGTTGGTATTGGGCTGAAAGTAAATAATAAACTTATCAGCCTTGTTGCCTTTACGGGCACGTTCCATACCTTCCTCAACCTGTTGGCGTACTGTGGGGGCGTTACGGCTTACGGAAGGCGTAAATGAATCAACATTACAATAAGTACAACCGCCGTAACCCTTCGACCCATCCCGGTTGGGGCAGGTAAAACCACCATCAACAATTACTTTAAACACGCGATGGCCTTTGTATTTTTCCTTAAGCCATGGCCCGTAATTGTTATAGCCTTTTTCCCAGGTTGTTATTGTTTGCTGTTCCACTTTGCTTTCCTTTTGATGATGTCACCGATTGTTGTGATTATCACCGGTTGAGCGGCAAAGATAGTGAATTTTGGACGAGTCAAAAAGTTAGTCTGTTTGCGCCTGCAGGTCACAAAAAATACCAATTAGTGTCTTAATTATATTTGCAAGTTTGCGTTGCATCTTAAATTTACTTAATTATGTATTATCTAAAGCCTTATCAAAACAATGAAAGTTTTCTTCCTGCTAATTATAGCTCAGCTGTTGTGTAATTGCAATTCAAATACTAAAAGTAAAACAGATATGGGATCTGTACACAAGGTTCGATATAATTCTGCCAGCATGACTTATCAGGAAAAATTAAAAAGTTGCAAGGCAGATTACCCGTTTGTGCGATGGCGCGAAGCATTTAATGAAGGATTTGAACAATACACTGAAGAAAATTGCAATAGGTTTAAACTTATTTTTGATAATTTGATCAGCGATTTAATAAGGCTTGGCGAACATTCGCAAAGTGCTGAGAAGGTGAACGCTTTTAAAAAGGCGGTGTTGACATTAAATAATTTAAGCGCTGAAGACGATAGCCTGATTGAAACCGGCGAGCGGGAGGATCTTTGTGCACTGGTCGATCAAATTACTATAGCCTGCGGCCTCAATCCTAAAGATTTTGGCGGAGGTGAGGGGTTAGCCAGCGAGTGGAGAGAATGGTAAGATAATAACGTGAGATAGATTTTGACTTTGTCAGGTTGAGGGAGTTGGGTTCACCTTCAAATAAGTCTTTTTATAAGTACTCAAAATCTCAGTTATTTTGGATGGGTCCCGTTTTTCAAACAGGTGAATGATCCATACGGTAATACGCAGCATCCCAACCGGGTTAACAATGCCAAGTCCCAGTTTATTGATATCACTATCCCTGCTGGCAATCTGCTTAGGGTAAGCATCCCCGTTACGGGTAAACAGGTCTTCGGCAAAGCACCAGGCGCCATCGCGGGCATTGCCAAGGGCAAACTGGATGAGGATAGAATTATTTTGCGCATGCAGGCCCGCCAGTGACAGCAGCGGCGAGATCCGGTTCAGCTCGCTTATCACCTCGTAAGTAAGCGCCGAAAGTATAGTATTGATGGAATTAAAATCATTATGGACCTCGGTTAGCGGTTGGTTGAGATTTCGCGCCACTTCTACAACAGCAACACCCAAATCAAGGTTGATATGCGCGTTCATGCCAATGAGCAGGTGCTGCAGTACCAGTCTCGACGGTTTATCAAAAATGCTAAAAGCCAACTCCCACGACTGTGAGCAGGGCTGTTTTTGCTGCCAGCAATGATAAGCCATAATGTACCTGTTGGCGAAGATCACGTCCAGTTGTTCCATACGGGCAGGGTTTTCAAACTCACCGTTCTGGATGCCTTCCCTTACCTTGCAGGTAACCTTATGGTACAGGGCTGCAAAATATCCGGCGCGGCTGTCGGTTTTTATAGCATCGGCAATAATGGCCTCTAACTGTTCAATAATCTGGTTAATAGTTTGGGCTGGTGCAATAGGTTCCATAGCAGGAAGATAAGTCCAGGTAAATTAATTATTTTAAAGATATGATTTTTGTTGGTCGAAAAATCAGGTAATATCGTTATTGGGTGCTATTGGTAATTTGTGTATTTTCACAGCATTGTATACCAACAACACCTGAGCTTTATGCGCAAATTTTTTCCCTCCTGTTACTGTGTGCTGCCTTTATGGATGCAGGTGCCCAGCAAAAAAGCGTACTTAGCCGATGGAACCCCGGAAGCTATTACGACCTGCAAAACAACAAAATAACCGGCTTTATTAGATGGAATGTCCCTAATCGTAGTCTTTTCAAAGGCGTAGGTGATGATTTTCTGTATCGTGTTACTGTTGATGGCGATAAACAAAAGATTAAAACTGCGCAGTTTCGGGCTTTTGTAATAGGGATAGATAGCTTCGTAGTATCGCATAATAAAGACCTTGAGCTTTTTCCTATTTTGCTGGTGCTTATTGATAGGCCAACCAAACTATATGTACGCCTGCGTTATAATCAAACTGCTGTGGGAGGCTTTGGTAGCGGAGCCACCATGTTTTACTCCAATCTTGACAGAACTTATTACTATGGCCCGGATCCCGACAACGTTACTGAGCTCGACCGCCAACATTTTATTGAAGTTATGAGCGATATAGTGAGCGATAAGCCGAGACTGGTGGAAAAAATCAAGAACAAAGATTACCGCAAAGGCGATATGGAGGACATTCTTGACAGAATATTATTTTGAACGGAACGCCCAAATAGCTAAAGAGGAGGCAGAGAAGAAAAGTGAAGAGAAAAACAAGAAGAAGGGAGAGGCAAAAAATGTTGATGAATAACAATTAACGGCTAAATAGTGTATTGATAGTGAAATATGTTTTTAATTGTAGCGAAAATTTGCTGGTAATAATAATAAATTAATAATGTTTATCCCTTCAAGCGATGAGATTTATAAAAGTGCTTTGAATGTACTAAAAACAAGCTTTTTAATAAAACCATAGCCCGTTTTATACGTACTAATTATAGTATTAATTAATTATTCACCTAAAATTAAACACTATGATTACGTTATTATTGGCATTAAGCGCAAGTGCATTATGCGGTTTTTTTGTTGCGCACAGTACAAAGGAAAATGAATGTTAAATGTAATAGACTAAACGGGGTAATTATGTGAAAAGGCTGATCAGAGATGATTAGCCTTTTTGTTGAAGAAATAACCTTTGAACGCTGGTGCACGCGTGCCGCGTGTATCCTGACTGCAAGTATGTACTATTTATAAAAACTCAATATCGATTAAACCCTTGCCATCTACATAATCTATCGCGCTTGAATATCGCCAATATGAAGGTTCGGTAACAAAACCGGCTTCCACAGGGTTATTATGAATATAATCGGCCTTTTGTTCAATTACCGCTGCAGTCCAAAGTTCGATCGGCTTATTATGATGTTGCCAAAATTGATTCTGTTTAACATTACTACTTTTTGAAGCAGCGCGTTTAAACATCCACAACATCCAGTCTCTTCGTGATTCCTGGATGTTTGATGTAATTGTTGCTATAAGTTGTTTAGCCGTGTATTCTTTAAACCGACCTAAAATAATTTCAGGATTGTTGTTCTTTGCGCTGTAAATTAAATGGATATGACTTGGCATAATACACCAGCAGTATAGTTCCATGCCTAAATTCTTTTGACAATAGGTAAGGCTTTCAATAATAATTTGATTGTATATAGATCGGATAAATACATCAATCCAATAAACTGTGGCAAAACTTACAAAGTATAATCCTTCTTTGTTCAAAAACTTGTATTTGCGACTCATGGATGTTTTAGGTGTATAAAGCTACAATAATAAGGTTCAAATATTAATACACATAATTGATTTTGCTGAAAGCATGTTTATGGCTGGTGCACGCGTGTCGCGTGTATCTAATTTGCTTATAAAGATATGCAGATGACGAGGGATAATGGATTATCGAGCATGCAGGCACATATATAGGCAAGCATGACGTGTTACTTAGCATGCGGGACACACGCGACACGCGTGCGCCAGCGAAAGGCTGTGGGGAATGTGCTGAGTGTCGTAAAATCATTTCTGCTTCTCACCAGCAAAAAAGGCAACACAAAAATGTGATGCCTTTAAATTAAGCTTAGCCGTGCTACTTAACTACCGTAACTTTCAAAAAGGTAGCCTTTATATTAGTATTTTGCTCCCCGCCCGTGTTTTGGTCATTGAACAAAGCTTCCAGTTCATGTTGCAGTTCGTCACTTTTGTTGTTTTTTTCGGCAGCTTCAAACGCGTTCATGGTTGGGCCATAATAGTTTTTGAAAACCTGAACAAAGTTGGCCGGAGCGTAAGGAGCCTTAAACGTAAAGGATTCTTTGGTAAAAGAAATATTTTCTTCATTTATACCGGCACTTTTAAAACGTTCTGTAACGTTTGCTTCAATACCCCATAACATCGGGCTTACAAAACCTTCGGGCGGTGGCGGCGTATAGGCCGAACTTATCTTAAGGATCTGTGCTACCAGGGTAGGGTCGCCGGGTATCCAGTTACCCATGATTATCCTGCCGCCGGGCCGGGTTACGCGCACCATTTCTTTAGCTACGTCAAAAGGCTTTGGAGCAAACATTGCTCCGAAAATGCTAACCACAGTGTCAAACGAACCATCTTTTAATTCGTGAAGGTCGGTCGCGTCTCCCTCATAAAACCTGCATTGACCCAGTCCTTCGGCCTTTGCCCTTGCGTTACCTGCTGCAACAAGGTTAGCGGCTATATCAACGCCGGTAACATCTGCGCCCAGCCTGGCTTCCGGTATAGCAGTTGTACCATCACCGCAACCCAGGTCAAGTACCTTCATCCCTTTGGTTATTCCCAGTTTATTAACCAGTTCCTCGCCGCTTTCGCGCATGGTAGCTGCTACCTGGGTGAAATCACCCTTTTCCCATAGTGCTTTGTTTGGATTCATATTTTTCATGGGTTTAAGTTTTTGATTTGTATTGTGTTATGTTTATGATATTGAAACAAAGTTAATGAGAGCGATAAGAATATTTTTGTCTGAAAAGCCCAGAATAATGACCTAAAAGTTCAAAATAATTAAATTAGCTTATAGTATTGCGTTATGAATAATTTGTACGACAGGGTGCTGCAACACCCCAACTATTATCGTCAGTTTAATTGCAACGAGTCGCTGATCACTATATTCAGCTGCCCCGCCGAAGCACGCCTGATGAAGAACAAATTTTCGCCGCTCTGGACCCAACACAATTACCTGTTTTACGTAGTGGAGGGTCGGAAGATTTGGCATACCGCCGAAGGATCGTACGATATTGGTGCAGGTAGCTGCGTGTTTATCAGGAAAGGGGCATTCGTACTTGAACAATTTTTTGACGAAGGATTTTGCCTGGTACTCTTCTTTATTCCCGACGAGTTTATTTGCCAAACCCTCGGCCAAAAATTTAGCGCGCCTGTGAAAAGCGCCGGGCACAGGCAGGTGATCACTTTGAATTCCAGCGAAACCCTGGCGGGTTTCTTTCATTCCATGGCTTCCTACTTCGCCGAAGCCAGGGAACCCGCGCAATCCCTGTTAGAATTAAAATTTAAGGAACTGATCCTAACTATAGCGGATAATCCCGTTAACAGCGAATTGCTCTCCTACTTTTGCTCACTGGTGAACGAGCCCCGCGCAATAAGCCTGGAAAGGGTAATGACAGACAATTACCGTTACAATTTAAAACTGGAGCAATTTGCTCAATTAACCAACCGCAGTCTTTCGGCATTTAAAAGAGATTTTCAGGCAACCTTTAACAGTACGCCCGGCAAGTGGTTATTAGAAAAGCGTCTGCAATACGCCAGGAGCCTGCTGAGCATGTACAGTGAAAAAACGATAAGCGACGTGGCTTTTGAAAGCGGATTTGAAACCACAGCCCACTTCAGCAGATCATTTAAGCAACGTTTTGGCGTTACGCCATCTTCGGTAGGCAACAGTTAAATCTCTCTGCAGATGCGAATGGAATAAAGCCTGCTGATTTTGATATGTTGCTAAAGGGCCTGCCCGGGACAATATACCTTTTGGGCAGTTTACCAACCGCCGGTTTAGCGACGTATATTTATTGCTTATGTTAGGATTTGCTTGCGGTGGCGGGGAGGCATGGCTGATACTTTATTGCAGATGCGTTGTTTTATACCTTGCATGCGGGCTACAAGGCACAACCTTGCGGCAGCGTTCCCGATTTTTTTGCTACCGCATGGCTGTGCCTTGTGGTAAATATGCTATGTCTCGAATTTGGCTTCGGCAGCAGGGAACCTGGCTGGATATTTTAATGAATATTTCCTTGATATGCAATCATCTTATTAATGAAGTGCATATCAAGGAATATGGTACTTACCCTATGATTTACATGGATAGAAAAAAGTATTTAAGCCATACAACTCGAATCGAATTTGCTCTCTGCTTGCTTGAACAGATCAAGTTTTTTTATCCAATTTTTAACTCTGTATAACCCGATAAATACTAATAGTTTTAATATACCTTTTATTAAAAGGTAGAGAAGTCGCATTTTAAAAAAAGGAACAGTTTCAAGTGAATAATAAACGCCTTTAGCATAACTCTTTTTAAATTCCTCTGTTTTAGAATTGGTTATCTTCTTTTCGAATTTTGCTTCGGAATAAATTGTATTTGTTATTACTACCTTAGCAATTGGAAAAAACTTCTTATGTATTTTGGAGAAATGATCAATTGATTGATTATGAACGTGTAATAAGTCTTTCAATTCCTGGTATAGAGTCTTATCTATAGTTTCAGCATTTTCGAACATATACATTGTAAGTTCGTGTTTACTTTGACGAAATTGATAGATCGATTTATCTATGTAATACTTGTTTTTTAGCCTGAAATTTATGTAACCTGCTATTAGGGTTAGAAAAATAGCGTAAATAGTAACTGTTGTCATAACTTTATTTTCCTTTCGATCTTAATTGTGCAATCAATTTTAAATTTATTGCTTCTAATTCGGTTGTCCTTTTAACAAGTCTGTCAATTTCCTCTTTTTTATCTTTTACATTGCTTTTATACCACCACCATTGTAAAAAGAGTACTATAATTAAAAAAAACAGATAATCCTAAGAACGGCCCATACTGCTTATAAATTGTATCCCAAGATGGTAAATTTGACAAAGGATTACCACCTTCTAATAATAATTGCATTAAAGTCTTGATCAGTTAATGTGTGCAAATCTAATAAATATTTGGTCTTTCAAAGTAACTATATACTATTTGTTTACTCTTAGTCAACACTTTAGTAACATGTATGCCCGTGAATTGTTGGCCGGTTAATTAATTAAAAAGTAACTAAATACTACTTCTCGATCGGAAATGGGGAGGGCGTGGAGGAAAGGTATTTTCCGTTATTGACAGCATAGAAATGTTGCCTGACAAAGGAAGTGGCAAAGTTGAGGTAATCTTCATGGCTTTAAGGTTTATGCACTAAATCTCATTATAAAATTTAACATTTACAAGGTTACAAGTGTTTTTATTTTAATGCTTTAGGCATGTTATATTAATACGCTACTCTTAATGGAAAAGTATAAAGCTTAGTGAGATAAGAGGTGTTGCTAAGTATTAAGGACATAACGACGAGGAATTGCTTGTTACTTAGCATGTGGGGTATTTTAGGGAATGGATAAATGATTGCTGTTAATACAGTTATTCACAAAGAATATAAGCGAAAGCTTGTATCTTCGACTCACCTGAATTTTATATGAGTGAGATATATCAAGCGGCTTCTTTAACGGAGGCCCTGCAAATGGCACAAGCATTTAAAGTTGCCGGAACCTATGATCTTTTCCGCGGGCAGGCCCAGAACTGGCCGGTCATGTCTTCGCTGAGCAGGCTGTTGCCAGACCCCGATCCGGAGATCCAAAAGCAATTGGAGCGGTTGTTCCTGTTCTTTGATTCAAGCCCCGCGCTCAGGAAATACAAGGCTGATATTGATTGGTTCTGGGCGGTGGCACAACACTACGGCCTCAAGACGAACTATATCGACTTCACCGATAGCCCGGAAGTGGCCGCCTATTTTGCAACGAATTCCAAAGACAATATTCCGGGTAAAGATGCCGTGCTCATCTGCCTGAATGAAGCGGACTGGACGTTATTCATGTCGGGTATGAAGGGATATTTTGAGGAGGAGAAGGTGATCACCCCTTATATCGCCCGAATCGATGTCGACAATCTGTGGCGCCTCCAAGCGCAGCAGGGTTGTTTTATGTTCACGCCGTACAGCCATGTCGAATTCTTTTACGACTTCGACCGGATCCTATTCCCTTATAGTGAACCTTACGCCGCTATCCGCAACGGTCATATCTATCCGCAGCGCAAAAGCGAACTGGAGCAACTATTAGATCATTACTTTAATATGGAGGAACTCATCAAGGGCGGCAAGCGGATGAGAAAGTTCGCCGAAGAAATCAATATGCCGATCAGTCATATTGGCGGGCTGGAATTCGATCACTATTTCAAAAGGAAGCAAAAGCATAAAAGCTGGCGTTCGGCGGAATTCAAAAGCTGGGACCTTCCGCTGGTGGAACGCTGGAATCCCGGTAAAGGGGTCCGGTTGCGACTGAGCTATGATAATGGACTACAGGCTGCGGCACAGCAGGAAAGCATCGGGCAACAGCTTGCCGACCTATTCCAAAAAAGGAAGGTCGACCGGACGAAGCCGGTAAAATTCAATCTCGATCCGATAATAGGAATTGTTGGTAATTTCCTGAAAAAGATTGAATTGTGCTGTAGTCGGGCTTGGGAAGGCATGCGCAATCTACCCTTCTCGGACGCGGAGATCATCCAGATTATCAGCCAAGTCATCGTCGCGGGTGTCACCGAGGAGCTTACAGGCAGGGTGTTTTCATTTTCAGGTGAAAAGTTGCTCCAACTGGAGATGACCAACGAATACGGCAATATCAGCAGATGCCAGGTTTCACCTTCCGTGATCCTTTCCGCTATCCGGGCCGATCTGTTCGATATCCTTTCTGACAACGCACCGAAGGTATTGCAGCCAGAGATTCTGTTGCACATCAATGATCCCTACCTACTCTTCGATTTCCATTTATTGCTGGCGGTATTCAAAAAAGAGATCATCTTTTCTCAGTTGTTGCTGCAGCAGGAGAATGACCATCCGGTGATCTTCTTTACGCCCGCCCAGATCAATGTGCTGGGATATGCCTGAGTGAATTTCCATCGTCCGGTCAAGGGTCAATCTTTGACCGCAATATAGTGTAAGTAACCCCGTTACAGCAAGCGTCACGTCTGTGCTCACATTGCAGAGAATGGCATAAAGCCCACAAGCGAGGATGCTTGCGATAGCATAGGAAAGCTTGCGGGAGCGTAATTAGAAAAATTCATCATCCCTCCGCCACCCCCAACACCCTATTAACCGCCGATAAACTCATCTCCAGCCTGCCGGCAATCTGCCTTTGACTCAGGCCCTGTTTATGAAGCGCCAGCACATCGGCGGCGCGGCGTTGGCGTTCTACCTGGCTGTAACGGCGCAGGTGTTTAACCTCGTTATCGGTATGGGAGAATACAAACTGCAAAAAGCCGTTTAGCCTTTCCAGCCGGCCGAGGCATACGTTATGGCTGCCGTACATTTCAGCGGTGCTGCGTTGTTTCACCTGCTTGAGGTAGCGGTAGCAGGGCAGGGTTTGGCTTTCGGCCATGGCAAAGGCGCTGTCGGCAAAGTTGATGAGCATTTTGCTGCCCTGGAGGTCGTTACGGGTAATGGGCAGTGAAGGGTTGCGTTTAGGGGTGTGGGCCAGCACCAGGATGCTGAGGCCATGCCGGGTTTTAAGCAGTTTGAGCTGTTTCATGAGCGAGAGGGCCTGGCTGCTGCGTTCGGTACCGTTGCGCAGGCAGGTAATATTATCAATAATGAGCACCCTGGCATCGGTACGTTTAATAGCGCGACTAAGCGCGTGGGTTATAAACTCATCAAAAGTTTTAAAATCTTGCGGCAGGCCGGTCATCTGGTTAAACTCACCCCGGTAAAAATTTTCGTGAAAGGTGTGGGTGGTGCTGCCGTCGGTATAGCGCTGTTCAAATTGTTTGCCGGTTAGTTCAAAATCAATGTAGAGGACCGGGCAGGGTTCGGCATCCATTTTAAAAGGTGTGATGGCTTTGCCGCGGGTAATGCTGTCGCCCAGTTGTACGGCCAGTAAACTTTTGCCCATGTTGGTATCGGCAAACAGGATACACAGCTCACCTTCAAGCCAAAATTCGCCGAACAGCATCCGGGGCGTTTGGCGTTCGCGTTCCATCTCCATCCATGTACTGGCCTGGTGAATAATAAAAGCATCGGGAGGGATAGCGTCAGGGTCATAAACTCTCGGGCGGATCCCTCTTTTAGCGTCTCTTCGCGCCGCCTCGCGCACATCGGCGCGGATCATTTCCACAACCAGTGGTCGTCCATTTTTTTCAATCATAGCGTTATGTCGTTGATAAATTAAAGCTTGGTGTTTAGGGCAAAGTCGTAGTTCCCGGGTAAAGCGGCATAAGTGTTCAGAAGAAATAAAAAAGCGAAGGATTGCGCGATTCCCCTCTTGAGAGTAATAGCCCATCAAGAGGCAGTAGCCATTTTGTTAATTAAAAAGTTAAACACCTGGTTATTGCCTCTATTGTTATATTTAAATGTGAACTCATTCAGGTATGATTGCAAATGTCTGAGCGATACTTTATGGTATTGACCATATATCCCCCGTTTTAACAATGTCCAAAAGCCCTCAATCGTATTGGTGTGATACTCTCCCCGGGCATACTCTTCTTTTTCCTTGTTTAATACCTGATGTTCACGGAATATTTTATTTAAACCGGCATATCCACCAAAGCCGTCCGTTACAATAGTAGCATCTGTGCTCACTGATTGTTCAACAATGGGTTTGAGCGTTTTCCCATGTGCCTTATCTATGACCTGAAGCTTTAGACGGCCATCCCGCTCCAATAACCCAATCACGGGCTGTTTATCCTGCATGCCGGTGACCTGCAAATTATTATCGCGCCTTTCCTGCCGCTTTTTCTTTGAGTGATTGGCTTTTTTACCACCTAAATAAGTCTCATCTACCTCAACAATACCCTTAAACAAACCGCCATCCCCGCCGTCCCGCATGGCTTCCCGTATCCGCATCTGCAAATACCAGCCTGTCTTACGATTGCATCCCAGATCCCTGCTTAACTGACGTGCAGATAACCCCTTTTTCGCATTCAGCATTAATGAAATAGCCAAAAACCATTGCGGCAAAGGAAGTTTGGTGCCCTCGAAAACAGTGCCGACCAAAACGCTATAGCTGCGGTTACAGCTATTGCAAATATGCCGTTGGCTTTCCTGGCGCTTGCTGCTCCGTTTGCTGTTGCAATACGGGCATTCTGGCAATCCTTGCCATCTTAATCCTTCAAGATAGTCTATGCAACTGGACTGATCTGGAAAACGCTTAATCGTCTCTATGATATTCATTATCATAAATATACAAATTATTCCTGCCTTTTCATGGGCTATTACTCTCGAGAGGGGAGTTTGATGCGTTAAGCTGAATTAACCTCTTAAGTTAACGGCTATGCTCCCAGCGGAGGGAATTAAAAACCTTCCGAACACTTACGGCATAACCCCGACTTATGGCTTCCGACTCAGAACTATTGACTTAATGCCCCCGGGGAAATTTCATAGGCCTCTCCAAAGGAGAGGGTTGTGCGAGGCCCAAATTTAGCTTTAGGTTTTTGCAATATTGGTGGCGCTGTTTTGTCAGTACCTGCCGGTAAAATGGAGGGTTCAAATAAAAATGCCCAAAAAACAGCAAAAAAACGTGAAAAATAAAAGATGAAAACGCGGTTGAACTACTGCTTTAATGAGCGGTTAAATTTACTGGTAAAAAGCTTTAATTGTTGATAATCAAATATTTAACTATGTTTCACCAAAAATGCTAAATAGTTGATTTTTAAGGTGTTTCATGAAAAGCCTGTTTCGCGTTTCGGCTTTCAAAAAATGGGACACCCGGTTTTTTAAAAAAAGAAGGGGTTAGGAAATTTCACTTTTTTTCGGGAATCAAAAAAATGGGACACCTCATTTGTTACAATTCCGGGGTGCAGGCTAAACACCACTTTAACTTGTAATACAATACTTATAACAAGGCAAACCAACCATGCCGCAAACCATTTAAGCGATAGCTGGGTATTTATAACTGCCTTAAAAAAGAATATGGTCATTACCAGCAGGGCAAAAGCCATGGCGTAGGTGAATTGCTGCCAGCTGCTTACGGGTATATATCTGAACGCATAAACAGAAAACATGGCGCAGCTTCCCGTCAGGCTGGCAAAGCTCATACGCTTGATGAAGACCCATTTATTGGTTTCGAGCAGGATGATAGCCGCTATAACCATGATCACCCATTTACTGCATGCAACAACGTTGGATAACAATATAGCCTCGGGTGTAACCACATAACCAAACTTTTGTTCAATGAACCATGCAGTTATCATGACTGATGCAGCAAAGTTTATGATGGCGGTTATGGCGTTTCGGGTGTTAGCGGGCATTAATTGGCTCGGGGGATTTTGGGTGATAAATGTATGTATTTATAATTTAATTAGGAAGGAGCCTCACCCTAAATCCCTCTCCGGCGGAGAGGGACTTCAATTCTCCCCAACCCGGGGGAGATATAGAGGGGCTTAAACAACAATAGCGACAGGTAAGCCCGTCGCTATTGCGTATATTATATAGGTGTAATTAATTACAACCCGAAGGCTGCTTTAACCTTATCAACATGATCAAGCTTTTCCCAGGTAAACAGCTCAACTTCGCGTTCGAGCTTGCTGCCGTCGTGGCCAACAAAAGTTTTGGTAACTATTTCGTTTGGCCTGCCGAAGTGCCCGTAAGCTGCGGTTTCGCTGTAAATAGGGTTGCGCAGTTTAAAGCGGGTTTCAATGGCGTATGGGGTCATGTTAAAAATGCCTTCTACTTTTTTGGCAATGTCGCCGTCGTGCAGGTCTACCTTGGCGGTGCCGTAAGTATTTACGTAAATACCCATTGGTTGCGCTACGCCGATTGCGTAGGATACCTGTACAAGCACTTCATCGCACAAACCGGCGGCAACCAGGTTTTTAGCGATGTGGCGGGTAGCGTAAGCAGCCGAGCGGTCGACCTTTGAAGGATCTTTACCCGAGAAAGCACCACCACCATGTGCACCTTTACCACCGTAGGTATCCACAATAATTTTGCGACCGGTTAAGCCGGTATCGCCATGCGGCCCGCCGATAACAAATTTACCGGTTGGGTTAATGTGGTACTTAATATCGTCGTTAAAGAAATGGGCGTATTTAGGATATTTAGCTTTAACACGCGGAATCAGGATACTGATGATATCGGCGCTGATTTTGGCAAGCATGGCCGGTTCGTCGTCAAAATCATCGTGTTGAGTTGATATAACGATGGCATCAATACGCTGCGGCTTGTTGTCGTCGCTGTACTCAAGCGTAACTTGCGATTTTGCATCCGGGCGAAGGTATTTGATCTCATTGTTTTCGCGGCGGATGGCTGCGAGCTCAATTAATAAAGCGTGGGCTATATCAAGGGCAAGCGGCATGTAGTTGTCGGTTTCAACGGTGGCGTAACCAAACATCATGCCCTGGTCGCCGGCACCCTGCTCTTCTTTGGCGGTGCGATCGACCCCCTGGTTAATATCGGGCGATTGTTCGTGGATGGCCGATAGCACACCGCATGAACTGCCGTCAAACATATATTCGCCTTTGGTATACCCGATCCTGTTGATCACCTCGCGGGCAATCTTTTGTACGTCGAGATAGGCTTTTGATTTTACTTCGCCGGCTAAAAAAACCTGGCCTGTGGTTACCAGCGTTTCGCAGGCAACTTTCGATTCGGCATCAAATGCTAAAAAATGATCAATCAGCGCGTCCGAGATCTGATCGGCCACTTTATCCGGGTGACCCTCTGATACAGACTCTGAAGTAAATAAATATGACATAAAATTTAAATAAGTAAAGTAAAAATCGACTGGGAGGGTTTTAAGGCGGATCGGGCAGTAAAAAGAAGCATGGTTTTAGCACTTTTTTACGTGGTTGCAATCCGGCTCCGGTGTAAAGGGGAGCATTAAATCAGTCCACATTCGGGCGGTAAAAATAAAACAAATTTCACAAAGCCGAAAATACATTTACTTTTGAAGATTGAAATAATATATATAGTTGAAACGGAAAGCGTTATTTATAATAAACCCAATTTCGGGCGGGAAGAAGAAGGACGGGGTGCCTGAACTGATTAAAGATACTATTGATGCCGGTATAATTGAGCCGGTTATCGCTTTTAGTGACGGCGTGGCACATGCAAGGGTTATCGCATCCGAAGCCATTGGCAAATTTGATATAGTGGTTGCAGTTGGGGGGATGGTACAGTTAATGAAGTGGCTTCGGCCATTGTGGATACAGATACATCGCTTGGTATAGTACCATTTGGCTCAGGTAACGGGCTTTCGAGGTTTTTAGGGATCCCTATGGATACAAGGGATGCCATTAAAAATCTTGCCTCGGGCCGTACCGAAATTATTGATTCGGCCAGGATTAACGGGCAGCCGTTTTTTAATATGGCAGGCATGGGGTTTGACGCTCACATCAGCGAGATCTTTTCGCATGGTAAAAAGCGCGGTTTTATCAGTTATATAAAATCGTCGATAAAAGAGGTGGTTGGCTACCAGCCGCAAAACTATCACTTGGATATCGACGGAAAGAAATATGATTATAAGGCATTTATGCTCAGTATAGCCAATTCTTCGCAATACGGCAATAATGTGCATATATCGCCCAAAGCAAGCCTGCAGGATGGTTTGCTGGATGTGTGCGTGATAAAGCCTTTTCCGCTGTGGAGGTTTCCGGAGATGAGCATGCGCATGCTGATTAAAGCAACCGAAAGCTCAAAATACGTAGAAATTATCCGCGGTAAGCAGATCCTGATAAAAAGGGAGCACGCCGGCCCTATTCACCTGGATGGCGAACCCCAGGTGGCGGGTACGGGCATAGATATTAATATATTGCCAAAATCATTAAAGGTTATAGTTGGCCCGTCATTTAAAAATTGATCAATATGGCTAAGAAAAATTTTACAGGCGTAGTTTACTCAACCGACCCCGATTTTCAATACCAGGAAACCGGTGGGGGAGGGGCCGAAACATTGCCGCCACAGCAGCAAAATGTTAAAATATATCTTGACCGTAAAGGAGGCAGCAAACTGGTTACGCGCATTGCGGGGTTTATTGGCGCCGATGCTGACCTGGAAGCGTTGGGGAAAAAATTGAAATCGAAATGCGGGGTTGGTGGCTCTGTCAAAGATGGCGAAATACTGATCCAGGGCGATTTCAGGGATAAAATACTGCTATTATTACAAACCGACGGTTATAAAGCTAAAAAAGCCGGCGGGTGATCTGAGAAAAAATAAACAATTATAAACCGGTAGTTTAACAAACTTATTTGAAAGAAGCATTTTTAAACAAAGTGCACAACTATCTGTTACAAAGCTTGCATCATAGTTAAAAGGTACAGATACCTTTTATAAACTTAAAAAAACGGGCTATTTTAGCTTGGTAACACAAATTTTATGTGTTATCACTTGCTATTTTTAAAAAAAATGGTTTTCATTGCATATAATTGTGTTGGTAACACACAATAAAATTGTAATGTTGCGTTTATATTCACCAACAATACACAGAATGATATTCTGTATTAAAAAATTGTAAAGAATAACATAAATGGTTTTTTTAATTCAATAAAATTCTATTTTTGTTATTCCCAACAAACAGCGCATTTTAACTAACTTATAAAATAAACAAAAACAAAAACTAAAAATTCAAAAGTAATGGCAAACGCACCAACAAAACCAACTACTCCTGTTAAGAAAGAAAGCTCAAGTGCATCTGGCATGTTTGCTTCTTTAACCATTCCAATCTGTCTTATTGTTACAACTTGTATCTTTATATTCATTTTAGGTGATCCAAGCCACTTTAAAGGTGGTGATGTTAACGCTTACCCAACAGACATTTTCGGCACAGTTCACAGTGGTGGTGTTATCGTACCGGTGATCATGGGTTTCTTATTAATGGTTATCGTTTTCTCTATCGAGCGTTTCATCGTTATCAGCAAAGCTTCAGGTACTGGTAGTGTTGATAGCTTCGTAAGGAAAATCCAATCTCTTTTAAATGCCGGTAACATTGCAGGTGCTTCTGCAGAGTGCGACAAACAAAAAGGTTCTGTTGCTAACGTTATCAAATCAGCACTGAAAAAATACGGCGAAATGGAAGCTGAACCAAACCTTGACGTTGATCAAAAAACTTTAGCTATCCAAAAAGATATCGAAGAAGCTACTGCTTTAGAAATGCCAATGCTTGAGCAAAACTTAACTATCATCGCTACTTTGGTATCTATCGGTACGTTAACCGGTCTGTTAGGTACGGTTGTGGGTATGATCAAAGCGTTCTCTTCATTAGCAACTGCCGGTGTACCTAACCAGGTTGAATTATCAGCTCACATTTCTGAAGCCTTGATCAACACTGCATTTGGTATCAGTACTTCAGCTATTTCAATTGTTATGTACAACGTATTTACGTCAAAAATTGATAAGTTGACTTATGCTATTGACAGAAACAGGATTTAGCATTGTACAAACATTTGCTTCATCTCACAAAAACAAGTAAGAATATATTAGTGCTATGCCTCATGCACAATAAGTTAGGGGCAAGATAGTTAATACTGAAACACTATATATTTTTAAGAAATTTAACATGGCAAGGATAAAAGTTCCAAGAAAGAGCACCGCAATTGACATGACCGCTATGTGCGACGTGGCGTTTCTGCTGCTTACTTTCTTCATCATGACCGCAAAAGTAAAAACCGAGGATCCGGTACCTATTGATATACCAAAGTCTTCAATCCAGCAGCCAGTGCCTGAGTCTGATTTTGCTACAGTATCTGTAGGTGATCAAAAAGCTTTCTTTGGTGTTGAAGGTGTTGATATCCGCAAGGAAATGTTGAACCAGATGGGTTCGATATATCATATGACCTTTACCCCTGAAGAGCAAACAAGGTTTTCTTCTATCAATTCATTTGGCGTGCCAATGAACCAGTTGAAACAGTTTATTGCTTTATCTGCTGATCAGCAAAAGAAATATGCACAGCCGGGTATCCCGAGAGACTCTGTTTCGGCAGAACTTACCAACTGGATTCGCCAGGCCCGTATAGCTACCAAAGCCTTACATAACAAGGAACTTCGTTTAGCTATTAAAGGTGATAGCAAAGAGGAATATCCGGTTATAAAGGATGTTATCGGTATTTTGCAAAAGCAAAAAGTTAACAAGTTTAGTTTAATTACGGATTTGGGCAGCGCCGGTGGTGCTCCAAAAAATAAAAGACCATGGCAGAATTAGATACCTCCGGGGAGGCAAACATAAAGGCGGTAAGGTTCGCAGTAAGAAGCAATCAACCCGTGTAGATTTAACCGCGATGGTTGACCTGGCTTTCTTGTTGATCACCTTCTTCATCATGACCACTACACTCGCTAAACCAAAAGCGATGGACTTGGCCATGCCTGATAAGGATGAGAAAACAAAAGATCAGATGGATATTGCCGCTTCACGTTCGATGACCATTTTATTGGGAAGCGACGATAAATTGGAGTGGTACATCGGCGAGCCGGGAAAATCAGCGCCCACAATTGACAATTTTGGCCCTAACGGGTTACGTAAAACGTTAATTGAAAAAAGCAAAGAAGTACAGCAAAAAACAGGCAAATACATGTTTGTTGTGATTAAACCAAGCGATAAATCAAAATATAAAAATATGGTTAGCACGCTTGATGAGATCAATATAGCCAATATCCAAAGCTATGGTATCGTTGATATAACAGCGCCGGAGATTGAGTTGCTTAAAAAAGACGGCTTGTACAACGATAATAAATAATATTAAATAACGTTATAAACTTCCATTAAAGCCTTAACAGATGTTAGGATCAAAATTAGACATACTAAAGCAGGAATGGATCGACGTTGTTTTTAGTAATCGTAATAAAGCCTATGGCGCTTACGAGCTAAGGAAAGAGAATTCAAAAAACACCAGCAAGTCGTTGATCATTGCTATTGTGGTTTTTGTATTTATAGTTTCTTTGCCAACTATCATCAACAAGATCAAAGGTCTTATCCCAGCGAAAGACGAAAAAGTGAAGATAACAGACGTGGTTCTGTTACCTCCGCCACCGGTTGACCAAACCAAAAAACCACCTCCGCCGCCACCTGAACCACCAAAACCAAAGGTAGACCAGGTACGTTTCCCTCCTCCGGTTGTAAAACCAGATAACGAGGTTAAGGAGAAAGATCCACCAACAGTAAAAGAACTTGCTGTTGCCGATCCGGGTCAAAAAGACCAAAAAGGTGATCCTAACGCAGACATTAGAATTGATGAGCCGGTAGGTAACTCAGACGTTAAGCAGGTTGTGGAAGCCGATCCTAACCAGATCTTTACTTCCGTTGAGCAAGTTCCTGAATTTGCTGGCGGTTTGGAGAAATTTGGTCAGTATTTGAGCAAAAACATCAGGTATCCGGCCGTAGCCCGCGAAAACAATACACAAGGACGTGTAATTTGTACATTCGTTGTGGAAAAGGATGGTTCTTTAACCGATATTAAGGTTGTAAGAGGCATCGGCAGCGGTTGCGACGAAGAAGCGGTTCGTGTATTGAAAAATTCACCAAAATGGAAACCGGGTATACAAAACGGTCGTCCGGTTCGTGTACAATACAGTGTTCCAATCAGCTTTACTTTAGCATCTGAAGAATAAGTAATGCCATTTAATTACAATAAAGAGCAAAAATCGCCCAAAAGGCGGTTTTTGCTTATTTTAGGAACTGCTGCATTTATTTGCTTTGTGGTTTTAGGTCTCATGATCATGTTTTGGGACGCGCTCCCGCTGCAACTGGAACATTATCAACGTTTACTTTTCGGTGCGTTTATTATAGGATACGCGATTTTGAGGTTTTCGAGATTGTTTAAGAAGGATCAGTATGAAGATTAAATTAGGGGTTGTATATGTATTGGTTTTAATTGTTTTAATAGCCGCTTTACAGGCTTGTAAGCAAAAACAAGTAAAATCCGTACCAACCGACAGCTTCAACGCCGGAAGAGCAACTTTCGTAGCCGATGAATCTTTTTCGCCTATAGTAGCACAGGAAGAATATGTTTACAGAAGCCGGTACCCCAACGCCGACCCGGTATTTATTTATAAAACAGAAAACCAGGCTGTAAATATGTTGTTAAACGACAGTGTTAGGCTTGCGGTATTATCGCGCACGCTTGATACCGCGGAGCGTAATATAATAACGCGCCGTACGTTGAGTGTTGAGGTAGTACCTTTTGCGGTTGATGCAATTACATTAATAGTTAATAAGTCATCAAATGATACCGCTATTACTGTCGCTCAATTAAAAAAGGAGCTTAAAGGCCAGGGGAACGGAAATAAAACTATAGTTTTTGATAATCCGAACTCAAGTTTGGTAAGGTATTTGAAGGACTTCTCTGGTAATAAGGAGTTTAAGCAAAAGAATATATACGCGCTTAAATCAAATATCGAAGTTATTAAGTATGTAAGCGAACATCCTGACGCATTAGGCATTATAGGCTTTAGCTGGATTAATAACCCGGAAAAAGAGTATGCGGATTATGTTGAAAAAGTGAAAGTTGTAGGGGTTAGAGATGAAGGAAACAAACAGTATCCTAATGAATATTTTAAACCTTCGCAAGAATCACTTGTCTTAAAACAGTATCCCTTGAGCAGGAGTTTATATTTGATCAATTGCTCAAGTAAGAATGGTTTGGCAGCGGGATTTGTTACGTTCCTGGCCAGTGATGTGGGGCAACGGATAATACTGAAATCGGGTTTACTGCCTGATTCAATTCCCCCGAGAGAGATAATTTTAAAAAAGTAAACTATAACTAAATAAAGATGAAAATGATCAGTAAAATAGCTAAGGCTTCATTAGGACTGGTATTTTTAGGTTCATCATCAGTTTTTGCGCAAAGTCTTGCCGACGCCAAAAAAGCTATTGACGCCGAACAATATCAGAAAGCAGAGTCGATGCTCAAAACGCTTACTACTACTCAGCCAACTAAAGACGAAAACTTTTTTATCTGGGTTGGGTGTACATTAAACAGGACTATGCTGATTCGGCGAAAGTCGTTTTCAATAAAGGTATTGCTGCAAATCCAAAATCAGCATTAAATTATGCCGGTTTAGGTGCTGTTGCCCGTTTGGATAAGGATAATTCCGGAGCAACAACCAACTTTAATCAGGCTGTAGCTTTGGCAGGTAAGGACGCAAAACCTTACACGTATGTAGGTTTATCATATTTGCTGCCTACTACCACCGATAAAAAAGTTGCGCCCGCTGATGCAGATGCTGCTATTGCAGTACTGACTAAAGGAAAAGCTATTAATGCGAAAGATGTTGATTTGCTTATCGCTTTAGGTGATGCTTACCGCTCTGTGTTAAAAAGTAACGAAGCGTACTCAAACTATTCTGACGCTTCTACGCTTGATCCTAAAAACCCGGCTGCTAAGGTTGCAACCGGTGTATTGTATAAATTTGCTAATAACTTTGATGGCTCTGAGCAGCAATTTAAAGACGCATTGGCTATCAACGCCAACTATGGCCCTGCTTACCGCGAGTGGGCTGAAACCGACCTGCGCTGGTCATTAACTGACCCTAAAATGGCTTCTGCTAAAATTAAGGAAGCTGTTGATCACTACAAACAATACCTGAGCTTAACAGATCAGTCGGTAGAATCTCAAATGCGTTATGCCGACTTCCTGATCCTTGCAGGTGATTATAAAACTTTACAGCAGGTGGCTACTGATTTGTCAAAATCAGCGAGCACCAATGCAAGGGTTTATCGTTATTTGGCTTACGCTGCTTACGAAAACAAAGATTATCAAAACGGTTTAACTGCAATCAATACCTGGTTTCAGAAAGCTGATCCAAAACGTATCATCCCGCGTGACTATTTATATCAGGGTCGTTTGCAAATGGCTACAGGGCAGGATTCGGTTGGTATCAATACTTTGAAAAAAGCTTTAGAGCTTGACAGCACTCAAACTGATGTTTACGGTGAAATTGCCAAAGCATTATATCATCAGAAAAAATATGAGCAGGCAGGTGATGCGTATCGCCAGGTTACTTTGAAAGCCGGCCGTAACGTAAAATTGACTGATTATTTTTACGAAGGTATCAGCTACTACTTTGGTTATGACGAAAAGAAACCAAATGCCGATTCACTGCTTGTAAGGGCAGATTCAGCGTTCAGCTACGTAAACCAAAAAAGCCCAACTACAGCTGATGGCTACTTGTACCGTGCTTATGTCAACGATATGAAAGAAAAAGATCGTAATAACATTAACGGATACGCTAAACCTTTCTATGAAAAATACATTGAGCTGGTAACTGCTAAAGGTGCCCCGGACGAAAAAGCTAAAAAGAGCCTTGCCAATGCTTATGCTTACTTAGGTACTTACTATGAGTACAAAGAAAAAGACGATGCTAAAGCGACCGAAAACTTTACCAAAGCCAGAGAAAATGATCCGACCAACAAACAGGCGGTAGCTTTCTTCCAACGCAAAGGTGGAGCCGGTAAAAGCAAATAAATAAACTTTAATTGATATGAAAGGCCTCTTTTAAAAGAGGCCTTTTTTGTTTGCCCAATTTAAAAAATTGACCTGGAACAATAATTTGTTATCAAGATTAGTACTGAATTGCAGAAATGATTAACAACCTTATAAATCACACTTTTTTATTATTAAGGCATTAGTATATTTGCAGCATGGAAGCACAAAGTTTACCGGTTAATTATTTACCCATCATATTTCAAATGGTGGTTGCTTTAGGGTTTGTGGTAACAACAATGTTTGTAACGCACAAAATAGGGCCCAAAAGAAAAACAAAAGATAAGCTGACCCCTTTTGAGTCGGGTATTGAGGTGGTGGGTAATGCCCGTACACCAATTTCCATTAAATATTTCCTGGTAGCCATTTTGTTTGTGCTGTTTGATGTGGAGGTTATTTTTATGTACCCCTGGGCGGTAAATTTCAAGGCTTTAGGTACTACCGGTCTTATTGAAATGTTTATTTTCATGGCGACACTTCTGCTGGGTTTTATCTACGTAATAAAAAAGGGAGCTTTAGATTGGGATTAAGTTTAGATTGATTCTAAATATACCCGCTCTATACCTGTAGTGTACTTTTTACATCGTTATTATTGTAAATTTGCTGCTATTATCCACATTTAGTGGTGATGGTTTTTCTATCAATTTAGTTCAATGAGTGATATTCAATTAGTTGATGCCCCTGCCGGAGTTGAAGGCGCCGGGTTTTTTGCTACCTCGCTTGATAAAGTAATAGGCATAGCACGCTCAAATTCATTATGGCCTTTACCATTTGCTACTTCGTGCTGCGGTATTGAGTTTATGGCCACCATGGCATCTCACTATGATCTTTCACGTTTTGGTGCCGAGCGTTTGAGTTTTTCACCACGACAGGCCGATTTATTAATGGTTATGGGTACCATAGCCAAGAAAATGGCTCCTGTACTGCGTCAGGTATACCTGCAAATGGCCGAACCCCGTTGGGTAATGGCTGTTGGGGCATGTGCTTCAAGCGGTGGTATATTTGATACTTACTCGGTTTTACAGGGTATTGACGAGGTGATCCCGGTAGATGTTTATGTACCAGGTTGCCCGCCAAGGCCAGAAGCTATTATCGATGGTTTTATGAATATTCAGGAACTGGTTAAAACGGAATCACTGCGCCGCAGAAATGAGCCTAAGTACCAGGAGTTATTAGCTAAATACGGAATTCAATAATGGCTAAAATACCTAACGAAGAGCTTATTAAAGCTATAGCCGATAAATTTGATACTTCAGTAACGGTTGTTGGTGAACCTTATGAACTGCTTACAGTTGAAACTGGTCGTGAAACAATCATTGATCTGCTTACTTTTCTGAAAACGGATCCGGCCCTTAAATTCATTTTCCTGACAGATATTACAGGTATTCATTACCCTGAACAGGAAAAGCCGATAGGCGTTATTTATCACCTGCATAGCCTCACTACCAATACCCGCATTAGGATCAAGGTATTTTTGGCCGATGCTGATGTGCATATCCCAACTGCTACGGTGCTTTGGGATGGTGCAAACTGGATGGAACGCGAAACTTATGACCTTTTTGGTGTACTATTTGACGGTCACCCGGATTTGCGCAGGATTTTGAACGTAGATGATATGACCGCTTTCCCAATGCGTAAGGAGTTTCCGCTGGAAGATCCTAACCGTGTTGACAAGAAGGATTTCTATTTCGGAAGATAATACATAGATAGAAACAAGAAATTGAGACATAAGAAACAAGAAATAGGAAAGTAAGAAGGGGGAGAAGTTTCCCGTCTTGACTCTTTATTTCTTGATTCTTGACTCTAAAAATTCCTGACTCTAATTAATAATACTGATGCAAAATCATCCTGTATATACAGATAACGATCCGCAAAGCGAGCTATCAACCCTTAACCTGGGGCCAACTCACCCTGCTACCCACGGGGTGTTTCAAAATGTGCTTCAGCTTGATGGCGAACGCATCGTTAGCGGTGTATCAACCATTGGTTATATACACCGCGCATTTGAAAAAATTGCCGAGCACAGGCCTTTTTACCAGATAACCCCGCTTACCGACCGTTTAAACTATTGCTCATCACCCATCAATAACATGGGCTGGCATATGACAGTTGAAAAGTTGTTAAATATCCAAACTCCAAAGCGCGTTGATTACCTGCGCGTAATTGTGATGGAGCTTGCCCGTATAGCCGATCATATCATTTGTAACGGTGTATTAGGTGTGGATACCGGCGCGTTTACAGGCTTCCTGTACATGATGGAGCACCGTGAGGCTATTTATGAAATATATGAAGAAGTTTGCGGATCGCGCCTTACAACCAACATTGGCCGTATCGGTGGTTTTGAGCGTAACTTCAACAGCCGTGCCTTTGATAAGCTGCGAGCATTTTTAAAGAACTTTCCTAAAACCCTTAAAGAGTTTGAAAGCCTGTTTAACCGTAACAGGATCTTTGTTGACCGTACCAGGGACGTAGCTGCTGTTAGCGCTGAAACCGCTTTGAGCTACAGCTGGACCGGGCCGCTTTTACGTGCTGCCGGTGTTGATTACGACGTAAGGGCTATGAACCCATATTCATCATACGAAGACTTTGAATTTGAAGTGCCGGTAGGCGACAATGGTGATGTTTACAGCCGTTTTTTGGTTCGCAACGAAGAAATGTGGCAAAGCTTAAGGATCATTGAACAGGCTTTAGCCAAACTTGATAAAGAACCAAGCGATATTTTCCACGCTGATGTACCTGAATTTTACCTGCCTCCAAAAGAGGAAGTATATAATAACATGGAAGCTTTGATCTATCACTTTAAAATTGTGATGGGCGAAATTCCAACCCCAACTACCGAAGTTTATCATTCGGTTGAGGGTGCTAACGGCGAGCTGGGCTTTTACCTGGTTAATGATGGTGGCCGCTCACCGTACCGTTTACATTTCCGCAGGCCAAGCTTCATCAATTACCAGATGTATGCACCAATGAGCCGCGGTATGTTATTATCAGATGCTATTATTAACATGAGTAGTTTAAACGTTATAGCCGGAGAGTTAGATGCTTAGAGTTGACGAAGCTCAGGAACCGGTTGAATTTTCGCCGGTACTGATCAGCAAATTTGATGAAATAGTTAGCCGTTATCCGCAGGGGAAGCAAAAATCGGGCTTACTGCCGATCCTTCACCTGGTACAGGCCGAATTTGGTTGGGTAAGCGCGCCCGCGATGGATAAGGTTGCCGAATATTTAAGCATCCTGCCTATTGAGGTATACGAGGTTGCTACATTTTATACCATGTACTTTTTACGCCCGCAGGGCAAGTATGTGCTGGAAGTTTGCCGCACAAGCGGTTGCTGCCTGGTAGGTGCCGAAAAGATCATGGATCATATAGAGGAAACCCTTGGTGTAAAAGAAGGTGAAGTTACTCCCGACGGCTTATTTAGCTGGAGAGGGGTGGAGTGCCTTGCTGCCTGTGGTTTTGGCCCTGTATTGCAAATTGGCCCTGAGTATACTTTTTATGAAAACCTGACCAACGAGTCGGTAGATAAATTGATCAGTGATTTAAAAGCGAAAGCTAAGAATTAAGTTATGGGACGGAAATTACTTTTAGAACATATAAACGTACCCGGCATTAACACATTTGATGTTTACCGTTCAAAAGGTGGCTATGCTTCTGTGGAGAAAGCATTGAAAACCATGTCGCCTGAGGCGATTGTTGAGGAGGTTAAAAAATCGGGCTTACGCGGTCGTGGCGGTGCGGGTTTCCCTACCGGTATGAAATGGAGCTTTTTGGCTAAGCCCGAAGGCGTTGCGCGTTACCTGGTTTGTAATGGTGACAGAATCGGAACCTGGTACTTTTAAAGACCGCTACCTGATGACTTATATCCCTCACTTGCTGATTGAGGGCATGATTGTATCAAGTTTTGCGCTTGGTGCTAATACATCATACATCTACCTGCGCGGCGAAATGATGCCACAGGTAAGGATCCTGGAAAGAGCTATCGCTGAAGCAAAAGCAAAAGGCTTTTTAGGTAAAAATATATTAGGTACCGGTTACGATCTTGAGCTTTACGTTCAGCCAGGCGGTGGTGCTTATATCTGCGGTGAAGAAACTGCTTTATTGGAATCATTGGAAGGTAAACGCGGTAACCCTCGTATTAAACCACCGTTTCCGGCTATTGCCGGTTTATATGGTTGCCCTACAGTGGTAAACAATGTTGAATCTATAGCAGCGGTTGTACCTATCATTAACGAGGGTGGCGACGAATATGCTAAAATAGGTATCGGTCGAAGTACAGGTACCAAATTGATCTCTGCAGGTGGTAACCTGAAAAAACCTGGGGTTTATGAAATTGAACTCGGTGTACCTGTTGAAGAATTTATTTATTCTGATGAGTATTGCGGTGGTATCGCCAATGGCAAACGCCTGAAAGCTGTTGTTGCCGGTGGTTCATCAGTGCCAATTTTACCGGCTAACCTCATCCTGAAAACTATCAATAACGAAGCCCGCTTGATGAGCTACGAGTCATTGTCAGATGGCGGTTTCGTAAGCGGTACCATGTTGGGTTCGGGTGGTTTCATCGCTTATGATGAAGATGCCTGTATTGTACGTAATACATGGAATTTCGCCCGTTTTTATCACCACGAGAGTTGCGGACAATGTTCGCCTTGCCGTGAGGGTACTGGCTGGATGGAGAAAGTATTACATCGCTTGGAATATGGCCATGGCAAAATGAGCGACATGGACTTGCTGGTAGATGTATCTAAGAAAATAGAGGGAAATACCATTTGTCCGCTGGGTGACGCGGCAGCATGGCCTGTGGCCAGTGCTATCCGGCATTTCAGGGATGAGTTTGAATGGCATGTAACTAACGCAAGTGAAGCAACTTCAAGAAACTATGGTTTAGCACATTATGCTGATCCGTTGAAGGTTGTGGAGACGGCGTAAATATATAACTATATGTCATTGTGAGCGGAGCGTGGCAATCTCGTCGCATGAAAAGAATAGCTACGAGATTGCTTCGTGCCTCGCAATGACATAGTGGTTTAGCTTTTAAAATTGATTTAGAGGCGAAGAATTTTAGAAATTAACAAACGACGTTATTATTAAATGTCAATGAAAGTAACAATAGACGGAATAACCGTTGATGTAGAACCCGGAACAAGTATCCTGAACGCTGCAAGGCAAATAGGAGGTGATATTGTTCCGCCTGCAATGTGCTATTACTCTAAGCTGCAGGGTAGCGGCGGTAAATGCCGTACCTGTTTGGTTAAGGTTACCAAAGGATCAGAAAAAGATCCGCGCCCTATGCCTAAACTGGTGGCTTCATGCCGTACCGGTGTTATGGATGGGATGGAGGTACAAAATATTACTTCGCCAGAAGTTATTGAAGCCCGTAAAGGCGTGGTAGAAATGCTGCTGATCAATCACCCGCTTGATTGCCCTGTTTGCGACCAGGCCGGCGAATGCCACTTGCAGGATCTGGGCTTTGAGCATGGAGCAGCTAAAACTCGCTATGAATTTGACCGCCGTACATTTGAAAAGATCGACATAGGTGACAAAATTCAGCTGCACATGACCCGCTGCATCCTTTGCTACCGTTGTGTGTTTACTGCCGATCAAATTACCAATACCCGTTTACATGGCATCCTGAACAGGGGCGATCATTCTGAAATTTCCACTTACATCAGCAAAGCTGTTGATAACGATTTTTCGGGTAACATGATTGACGTATGCCCGGTAGGTGCTTTAACTGATAAAACTTTCCGCTTTAAAAACCGTGTTTGGTTTACCAAGCCTGTTGAAGCACACCGCGATTGCGATAAATGCTGCGGTAAAGTAACACTTTGGTATAAAGGCGAAGATGTGATCAGGGTAACTGGCCGTAAAGATGTTTATGGTGAAGTTGAGGAATTTATCTGCAATACCTGCCGATTCGATAAAAAGAAAACTGCCGATTGGGTTATTGAAGGCCCACGTAAAGTATCTCATCACTCTGTGATCAGCGCTAACCATTACGAGTTTACACCGCTGCCGGTTGTTAAAACCAACCCAGTACTGATGGAAGCTAATAAAGAACAATTTGAAAGGGAGACCCGCTTATAATGGAAACTACCGATTTAATATTCAGGATCGTACTGATCGTTGTGATTTTCGCTATCAGCCTGGTTGTGGCTATGTATTCAACCTATGCCGAACGTAAAGTTGCTGCATTTTTCCAGGATAGGATAGGCCCGAACCGTGCCGGTCCCTGGGGGATTTTACAACCCCTTGCCGATGGTGGCAAGATGTTTTTGAAAGAAGAGATCATCCCTACCAATGCAACCGGCTTCCTGTTCATTGTAGGCCCTTCACTGGCTATTTTAACTGCTTGCATCGGTTCGGCTGTTATTCCATGGGGATCGGCTATCCAAATTGGCGGTCGTACGTTTGATCTGCAGGTTACCGATATTAACGTAGGTGTACTCTACATTTTTGGTGTGGTATCATTGGGCGTTTATGGTATTATGATTGGCGGCTGGGCTTCCAATAATAAATACTCATTATTAGGCGCTATCCGCGCTGCATCACAAAATATCAGCTATGAAATTTCGATGGGTTTATCCATCATCGCATTGCTGATGCTTACCGGTACTTTAAGTCTTAAGGAAATTGCAGAGCAACAACATGGTTTTGCCTGGAATGTTTGGAGACAGCCACTTGGCTTCCTGCTGTTCCTGGTGTGTGCTTTTGCCGAAACCAACCGCTCACCGTTTGACTTACCTGAGTGCGAAACCGAGCTTGTAGGTGGCTATCACACCGAATACTCATCAATGAAATTAGGTTTTTACCTGTTTGCCGAGTATATCAACATGTTCATTTCATCGGCAGTAATGGCTACCCTGTACTGGGGTGGTTACAATTACCCTGGTATGGATTGGGTTGCGGCTCAGGCCGGACCAACCATTGCACCGCTTATTGGCGTTGTTGTATTATTTGGTAAGATATTCTTCTCTATCTTCTTTTTCATGTGGGTGCGTTGGACTATCCCGCGTTTCCGTTATGACCAGTTGATGGACCTTGGCTGGAAAATATTAATTCCATTGGCCATCACCAACATCGTGCTGACAGGCGTGATTAGTACATTACTTAAATAGATTGGAGTTTTTAAAAAATGGAATCATTAAGCAATAAACGAAAAGTACTGGAAGTTAAGCCACTCAATTTTTTAGAGCGTGCTTACCTGCCGGCCATTGTGGGCGGTTTATCCACTACAATGAAACACTTTTTCAAAAAGCCGGTAACCATCAGCTATCCTGAAGAAAAGCGTGAATTTTCAGAGAATTTCCGCGGCATGCACTCGCTTAAACGCGATGAGGATGGCAGGGAGCGTTGTACAGCCTGCGGCCTTTGCGCATTATCGTGCCCGGCAGAAGCTATTACCATGACAGCTGCCGAACGCCAGAAAGGCGAGGAGCACCTGTACCGCGAAGAGAAATACGCTGCTGTTTATGAAATCAACATGCTGCGCTGCATTTTTTGCGGTTTATGTGAAGAGGCCTGCCCTAAGGAAGCTATTTATCTTGACGGTGATATCGTACCTGCCGACTACTTAAGGAAGGATTTTATTTACGGTAAAGACAAATTAGTAGAAGCACCCTTAAATCAATAAAGAAGTTTTATACCTTTGCCCTGCCTAAAAGGGTAAAGGTATTTTGTAAATAAAAACATGAGTACATTTTACTTCATCGCATTTTTGTCCATATTCTTTTCGATATTGGTAATCTCGGCCAAAAATCCGGTACATAGTATCCTTTATCTGATCCTTACCTTTTTTACTTTCACCATTCACTACATTTTGCTTAACGCTCAATTTTTGGCGATTGTAAACTTCATCGTGTACATGGGCGCTATATTGGTATTGTTCCTGTATACGCTGATGCTCATCAACCTTAACAAGGAGTCGGAGCCTGTAAAGCCTTTCATGGTTAAAATAGCTGGTGTTTTTGGCGGCGGCATCTTGGCTGTAGCTGTTGCATCTTCACTTAAACTGATGGGCGCATCAAACCCGGTATTGTTACAGAACCCTGATCTGGGCCTTGTAAAAAACTTAGGTAAAGTATTGTTCAACGAATTTTTATTGCCATTTGAAATATCATCTGTATTGCTTTTATCAGCTATGGTAGGTGCGGTATTATTGGCTACTAAAGAAAAAGAACCTAAAGCAGCATAATGGAAAGTTTAACAAATACTATGCACGCCGTGCCGCTTAATCATTACATATTGTTAAGCACAATCATTTTTGCTATAGGCGTAATGGGCGTATTGATCCGCCGTAATGCCATCGTGATCTTCATGTCGGTTGAGTTGATGCTTAATTCGGTTAACCTTTTGCTTACCGCGTTTTCGGTATACAGGGGTGATGCAACCGGGCAGGTATTCGTGTTTTTTATCATGGCGCTGGCCGCTGCTGAAGTTGCAGTTGGTTTGGCTATTATCGTGATGATCTATCGTAATACAAACTCAATTGATATCAACGTACTGAACAGGTTAAAATGGTAACAGTTATTTCGGATTTCGGAGTTTCAATTTCGGAATTGTAATAGCTGATTAGTAATAAAACAAACGTTGTTGCCTCTTTCCCGCAATAGCGATTAGATAATTAAAAACGTATAACGTAACGCGTAAAACGTACAACATCGAACATGGATAAATATATCTGGCTTATTCCAATACTACCGTTAGCCGGTTTTGTTATAAACGGACTTGGCCGTAATTCATTATCAAAAAGTGTAATTGGCTTTATTGGCAGTTTGCTTGTACTGGTATCATTTGGTTTAAGCATTGCAGCTTTTTTCCAGGTAAAATCAACCGGAGTTCCTATTAATGTCAACTACTTTACCTGGTTTGCGGTTGGGGCATTAAAATTTCCTTTTGCATTCCTTATAGATCAGTTGAGCGCTATCATGCTGCTGATTATTACAGGTGTTGGCTTCCTGATCCACCTGTATTCTATTGGCTACATGCATGACGACGAAGGTTTCGGGAAATTTTTCGCTTATCTCAACCTGTTCGTTTTTTTCATGCTGCTGCTGGTTTTAGGTTCAAACTACCTCATCATGTTTATTGGATGGGAGGGCGTAGGCTTGTGCTCATACCTGCTGATCGGTTTCTGGTTTACCAACCCTGATTATGCAGATGCAGCGAAGAAAGCGTTTGTAATGAACCGTATCGGTGACCTTGGTTTCTTATTAGGCATCTTCACCATTATTTATGTTTTCGGTAGCATCCAGTTTGCAGAGATCTTCCCGAAGGCAGCTGTTATGAAATCAGGCGCTGGTCCACTGTTTATAATTACCATTTTACTATTCATTGGTGCCTGCGGTAAATCTGCGCAGTTGCCGTTATTTACCTGGTTGCCTGATGCGATGGCCGGCCCAACTCCGGTTTCGGCTTTGATCCACGCTGCTACCATGGTTACAGCCGGTATCTATATGATTGCCCGCTCAAACATATTCTACACTTTATCTCCGGATACAATGGAGATCATTGCTTATGTAGGTTTGGCCACGGCGCTTATCGCGGCTCTTATTGCATTAACGCAAACAGATATTAAAAAGGTATTGGCTTATTCAACTGTATCTCAATTAGGGTATATGTTTTTAGGTTTGGGGGTTGGTGCTTATACAGGTGCTTTCTTCCACGTGTTAACACATGCTTTCTTTAAGGCTTTATTATTCCTTGGTGCAGGCTCTGTGATCCACGCTATGAGCGGCGAACAGGATATGCGCAAAATGGGCGGCTTAAAAGGCAAGATTAAAACTACATTTACCACCATGATGATTGGTACTGTAGCTATTGCCGGTATTCCTCCGTTGGCAGGCTTCTTTTCAAAAGATGAAATATTAGCACATGCTTACGCGCATAGCCCTATATTTTGGGCCGTAGGTGTATTAACCGCTATGTTAACTTCATTCTATATGTTCAGGATGATGTACCTTACATTTTACGGAAAGTTCCGTGGTACTCATGAGCAGGAGCATCATTTACATGAATCGCCTCCAACAATGACTATTCCGCTTATCGTATTAGCTATCCTTTCAATTTTAGGAGGCTTTATAGGTGTGCCGGAAGTATTACACGGACATCATGAACTGGCACATTTCCTTGAGCCTGTTTTCCATAAATCAAACGAAATTTTGGGCGAGCATCATTTGTCCGAATCACTTGAGTATGCTTTAATGGGTACTTCGGTAGTATTGGCTTTAGCTGCTATGGCATATGCTTATGTTAAATATGCTAAAAATGGTAGTGTGCCTGTTGCCGATACTGAAGAGCGTCCGGCGTTGACCAGCTTATCATACCACAAGTTTTACCTTGATGAACTTTATGACCTGATTGTTCGCAAACCACTCGACTGGCTTTCAACCTTCTTCTATAACATCATAGAGCGTTTAGGTATCGATGGTTTGGTGAACGGGATTGGCAGAGGAACAATTGAAACCAGTAAAGGCCTGCGCCTGCTGCAAACCGGTAACGTAGGGTTCTACATATTTGTAATGGTACTGGGAATTATCGCGGTATTAGTATATAGCGTATTTGGATTAACTAAAATATAAACGATAAGCGTTTAGCAACATAAAAATGACCGTTAGTATATTACTTTTTTGCCAATAGTTGCCGCTGTTATAACTGCCCTACTTAAAAACGGGATAGCTAAACATGCTGCATTATTTTTCTCTGTTGCCCAACTGGTAATAGCGCTTATATTTTTAAGCAAGTTTGTTCCGGATGCATCAACCCAGTTTGTAATTGATGTGCCATGGATCAGCAGTTTTGGAATTTACTTCAGTGCCGGTATCGACGGGATCAGTATGATCCTGGTTTTGTTAACCACGGTGCTTGTACCATTAATTATTTTAACAACCTATCAGCATCAATACAAAAATGAAGGTGCCTTTTATGGTCTCATCCTGTTTATGCAGGCTGGTATGCTGGTTGTATTTACCGCCCTCGACGGATTTTTGTTTTACGTTGGATGGGAAGCGGCATTGATCCCGATCTACTTCATTTGTGCCCTTTGGGGAGGTGAAAACCGCATCCGTATTACCATTAAATTTTTCATCTACACCTTTGCCGGTTCGTTGTTCATGCTGGTAGGCATTATCTACCTGTACCTCCAATCTCCAGACAAAACTTTCGACATCCACAATTTTTATAAAATGACTTTGGATGTTAAACATCAGAGCTGGATCTTCTGGGCATTTTTTCTGGCCTTTGCCATCAAGATGCCTTTGTTCCCTTTCCATACCTGGCAGCCTGATACTTATACCGAAGCTCCATCTGGCGGTACCATGATGTTATCAGGTATCATGCTTAAAATGGGTATTTACGGTGCTATCCGCTGGATGATCCCTAATGCCCCGCTTGGCTTTTATCATTTCCAGGCGTTGGCCATGATCCTTGGGGTTATAGGTGTAGTTTATGCTTCTATTATCGCCTTTAAACAAAAAGACGGAAAACGTTTGGTGGCTTATTCATCAATAGCACACGTTGGCTTGATTGCTGCGGGTATTTTTGCCTGGAATATTGCCGGTGTTCAGGGCGCCATGATTCAGATGCTTAACCACGGTATTAACGTTGTTGGTATGTTCTTTATCTGGGACATCATCAGCCGCAGGCTGAACACCCGTGAGATAGATCAGCTTGGCGGTATCGCGAAGGTAGCCCCTAAATTTGCAATAGGTTTCCTGATCATATTATTAGGTACAGTGGGATTACCGCTTACCAATGGTTTTATCGGCGAGTTCCTGTTGCTGAAAGGTGTATTTGATTTTAGCGTACTGCACTATGTAAACCTGGTACTGGCTGCCGTTGCGGGCCTTACCATCATTTTTGGTGCGGTTTACATGTTACGCCTTTATAAAAACGTAATGCAGGGCGAAACCAACCCGCTTACAGCGACTTTTGCTGATGTTAGCGGTACTGAAAAGTTGACGTTGTGCATCATTTGTGCCCTGGTTATTGTATTGGGAATTTATCCTCAGCCTATTCTGCATATCTCTGAAGCTGCGGTAACGCAACTGGTAAATCAGATAGGTTCAAAGTTTACAATGTAGGTTTAAGATTTTAAAGAAAAGAATGAATACTATAATCATCATATCTGTTTTACCTATAGTGCTGCTGTATTTAGGGTTATATAAAGCGCAAAAGGCTTTGCTGCCCGTTACTGTTATAGGATTGCTGGCTGCTTTGGGTTTTGCAATTTGCCAATGGACTTCAAAAGATACAGCTGAGCCGCTTTATACCGGCATGCTGTTGTTCAATAATTTCTCGGTTGTATTTTCAAGCGTTACCATTATATCTACTATCCTGATCCTGTTGCTGTCAAAAGGTTACTTTGAGCGTATCAGCAGGCACACGGCGGAATATTATGCTATTATCCTGTTTTCACTGACAGGCATAATCGTAATGGTATCGTTTAATAACCTTGTGATGCTGTTTATCGGCATCGAGATCATGTCGGTGAGCTTATACATCCTGGCGGGTATTAAAAAGAGCGATTTCGCTTCAAATGAAGCAGCTTTGAAATACTTTTTGATGGGTGCTTTTTCAACCGGTTTCCTGCTGTTTGGTATGGCGCTGTTGTACGGATCGTCGGGTTCATTCAATATCGATACTATCAGGGAGTATGTAATTAACCATCCACATATCGACCCTATGTTTTATACAGGCATAGCCCTGATCATTGTAGGTTTATGTTTTAAAGTAGGTGCAGCCCCCTTTCATTTCTGGACACCGGATGTATACGAAGGTGCGCCTACGCTGATCACGGCTTTCATGTCTACAGTAGTTAAAACAGCGGGATTCGCAGCCTTCCTGCGTTTGTTCTCTGCCTGTTTCCAGCCATTATCTGACTTCTGGACACCAATAATACTTGTAATTACTATCATTACCTTATTTATAGGCAATATCACCGCGTTGTATCAGCAAAGCTTTAAGAGGATGCTTGCATTTTCAAGTATCTCTCACGCCGGCTACCTATTATTTGCAATCGTGTCATTAGGCGCTGCCTCAGGTAATTCGGTATTTGTATATGCGACAGCATACTCGATAGCTTCAATCATTGCGTTTGGCGGTTTAATATTAGTACAGCAACAAGGTGGAAGTGATAACTTTGAAAGCTTTAATGGTTTGGGTAAGAAGAACCCGTTCCTTGCCTTTGTGTTAACTGTAGCCATGCTTTCATTGGCGGGGATTCCGCTTACTGCGGGCTTCATCGGTAAATTCTTCATGTTTTCGGGAGCGGTAAGCCGTTATCATATCGGTTTAGTTATTATAGCTGTGATTAACGCTATCATTAGTATCTTTTACTATTTCAGGGTCATCATCGCCATGTACTTCCGTACCGACAGAACGCGCAGAGCTTACTGTGCCGGTTTATTATAAAGTAGTATTCGCGCTTTCAGCTCTCGCCACAATCCTTATTGGTGTTTATCCCGATCTTATAGCCCGTTTCATATAATCGGTATTGATAACTGCAAATTGATATAATATTTGTAGTTTTACAGATATAGTGAATGGAAAGTTTCTGGGAATACCTTCAAAATTTAACTGACGCACAATCCATAATAAGCAGGGGTGGTTTTTATCTCTTGCTTATTGTTGTTTTTGCTGAAACCGGTTTATTCTTTGGTTTCTTTCTGCCCGGCGATTACCTGCTGTTTATGGCTGGTTTATTGTGTGCCGCTGGTAAAGTTGATGTTTCTATAACTACGCTGGTATTGTCATTGATAGGCGCCGGAGTATTAGGCAATTTTACAGGCTATTGGTTTGGTTACCGAACGGGGCCGGTATTATTCAATAAAAACGACTCACTATTTTTTAAGCGGCGCTACGTAGTACTGGCCAGTGAGTTTTACAACAAACATGGAGGGATGGCGCTTATTTTAGGGAGATTTTTCCCTATTGTTAGAACATTTGCTCCTATATTTGCAGGTGTTGTTAAGGTTGATGTAAAAAGATTTTCAGTTTATAACCTTATTGGCAGCGTAGCCTGGGTATGTGTATTTACGCTGGGCGGTTTTTTTAGGGCGAAGGTTCCCTCAACTGAAGGATTATCTGCAATACATTGTACTGGGACTGATTGTAATTACAACAATTCCGCTGGTTATTGCTTATGTTAAAAAGAAACTTCGTGAAAAAAACGAAAAAATAGATTAGTTAATAATTTTATATACTATATAATAAAGATAAATGAGTACTCTGCATCCATGGCACCAGGTTTCACCAGGTGATAATATCCCTGAAATAGTAAACGCTATTATTGAAATTCCAAAAGGATCAAAAGCGAAATATGAAATTGATAAAGAGTCAGGCTTACTGAAGCTCGATCGTGTATTATTTTCATCTGTAATGTACCCGGCTAACTACGGCTTTATCCCTCAAACCTATTGCGATGATAAAGATCCTTTGGATATCCTTGTACTTTGCTCAATTGACGTTTTCCCTATGTCTATCATTGAGGCTAAGGTAGTAGGTGTAATGCACATGGTTGATAATGGTGAGCAGGATGATAAGATCATTGCAGTGGCTAAAAATGACATGTCGGTAAATTATATTAACGACTTAAACGAATTGCCTCCACATGCCATGACCGAAATTGTTCGCTTTTTTAAAGACTACAAAAAATTGGAAGGCAAAAACGTAACCATCGAACATTTGTTAGGTGTACGTTATGCGCATAAAGTGATAACCGAGAGTTTGGAGCTGTACAAGTCTACGTTCCCTGTGTATCAATCATAAATAAATGGACCCCGCACATTACGAGATTAGTTTATTTTACATTTTCGCTACCATGTTTTTGGTTTTACTCAATGGCTTTTTTGTAGCCGCGGAGTTTGCCATGGTAAGGGTTCGGGGTTCGCAAATTGAAATTAGGGCCAAAGGCGGCAGTGGCGTAGCCAAAGTTGCCCGGGGCATATTGCATAATTTAGATGGTTACCTGGCTGCCACACAGCTGGGTATTACCATTGCTTCGCTGGCGCTCGGTGTTGTAGGTGAGGAGGTTGCCACTAACATCGTTATCCGCGCTTTCCTGAGCGTCGGCATAACCCTTTCTCCCGGTTATATCACGGCCAGTCATATCCTGGCTTTTAGCGTTATTACCATCATGCACATTGTTTTTGGTGAGCTTGCGCCTAAATCGTTAGCTATCCAAAAATCGGTACGTACAGTGATGGCTGTTTCATTGCCACTCAGGTTCTTCTTTGTAGTTTTCAGGCCATTTATATGGGTACTTAATAATTTTGCAAATTTCATTCTGAAATTATTGGGTATAAGCACCGTTGAAGGCAGTGAAACCCATCATAGTTCGGAAGAACTGCAATACTTGTTGGAGCAAGGTAAAGAGACCGGCGCACTTGACTCAAATGAGCACGAACTGATCCAGAACGTGTTTGATTTTAACGAGCGTGTGGTAAAAAACATCATGGTACCGCGTACCAAAATCTCGGGAGTCGATATCGCTTCAACCAAAGAAGAGCTGCTGGATATGATCATCAACGAAGGTTATTCGCGGATGCCGGTTTATGACGATGTGATAGATAAGATCATCGGTATTGTACACGCCAAAGATATTTTGCCACTACTGGCCCGTAATGAAGAGATCGTACTGAAAGATATTATCCGCAAACCGTATTTCATCCCCGAAACCAAAAAGATCAACGATCTGATGGCCGAATTGCAGCAAAAGCGTATCCAGATAGCTATTGTACTTGACGAGTTTGGCGGCACGGCAGGCATGGTTACATTGGAAGATATTGTTGAAGAACTGGTGGGAGAGATCCAGGATGAGTATGATGAAGAAAAGCCAATTGTTGAAAAGGTAAACGAACGTGAGTTTATAGTAAATGCACTTGCATCTATTTATGATGTAAATGAGCATTTACCGCATGATTTACCTGAAGATGGCGACTTTGATACCGTATCGGGCTGGCTTGGTGATATCTTCGGAAAGATCCCCGATGTTGGTGAGCAAAAAGAATCCAACGGGTACAATATCACCGTGTTGAAAAAATCTGACCAGAATATAGAATCAGTTAAACTCGAATTACTGATAAATGAAGAAGATGCAGTAGATTTACATTAATCTGCTTATTCATAATGCAACTTTTTTATACACCTGATATTGATGCCTCGCATCCCCAATATTTTCTGAGCGAAGAGGAAAGCAAACACGCCATACGTGTACTGCGCCTTGAAACAGGCAGCGAGGTACAATTGATTGACGGAAGAGGAGGCTTATATACAGCTCAGATCCATGATGCACACCCTAAGCGTACCATTCTAAAAATAACATCGGTAAACACCGAGTTTGAAAAACGTAACCATTACCTGCATCTTGCGGTAGCACCAACAAAAAATATCGAACGCCTGGAGTGGTTTTTAGAGAAAGCTACAGAAATAGGTATTGATGAGGTGTCATTAATTATCACCCAGCGGTCGGAACGTAAGGAAGCCAAAACAGAGCGTTTAAATAAAATTATTACGGCGGCTATCAAGCAATCCCTTAAGGCCTATCACCCCATATTAAATGAGCCTGTAACGCTAAATCAACTACTTGATAAACCTTTTAAGGGGCAAAAATTTATTGCTCATTGCGAGCCCGGAGAGAAATTTAATCTGAAAGACGAAATAACCCCGCAGGGGCGTTATTTAATATTGATAGGCCCGGAAGGGGATTTTGCTCCGGCTGAGATTGATAAGGCTTTACAAAACGATTTTAAACCGATATCTTTAGGTACAAGTCGCCTGCGTACGGAAACGGCTGCGCTGGAGGCTTGCTTTGAGGTGAATTTTTTAAACAGGTGATGAAAAAAATAAGGTTAGCATTGGTTGTTTTATTTGCAGCTATAGCAATGAGCAGCTTTAATGCCCCTGCCTATAAAATTGCACGCCTCAAATACAGCGGTGGCGGTGATTGGTATGGCGACCGTACAGCGTTACCTAACCTGATCAAATTCTGTAACGAAAACCTCAAAACCAATTTTGATGATGATGATGAGGTGGTTGAAGTAGGCAGTGCTTCTTTATTTAATTATCCTTTCACTTTTATGACAGGGCATGGTAACGTGATCTTTTCCGATCAGGAAGCCCGTAACCTGCGTAAATACCTCACCGGCGGCGGCTTTTTGCATATCGATGATAATTACGGGCTCGACCAATATATTCGGCCGCAAATGAAAAAGGTGTTTCCTGAGCTCGATTTTGTTGAGTTGCCGGTAAATCACCCCATTTACCATCAAAAATATGCCTTCCCGAACGGCCTGCCCAAAATTCATGAACATGACGGCAAGCGCGCCCAGGGTTTTGGTTTGATATACAAGGGCAGACTGGTTTGCTTTTATACCTATGAGTGCGATTTAGGCAATGGCTGGGAGGATTATGGTACCTATGCCGGCGATACCCAGGAAGCCCGCCAAAAAGCTCTTAAAATGGGCGCAAATTTAATTCAGTATATTTTTACTCAATAGTAGCTGCTCTTACCTGAAGCTTTCATACGGTGATTCTTTTTAGCACTATCAGTTTAGGGTTTAATTTACTCGTTGCTGTATTGCAAGTGAAATTATACGGGATTTATTAAAGGTTTTATATAAAGCAATTGAATAATAATAAGCTTTTTGCATTTTGCTTTCAGCTTATATATAATATGTTTAGCTTTATACCAATCCCCTAAACAAATAATAAATAAACCGCTTATCCTCAAATCCAAATCCTATGTATAAATTGAGTATTAATGAACGCTACAGTATTGAAGCTGAAAGAACCGTTGCTGCAGGCTTACTTATTAACGGGTTTAAAAGTGAAGCCGATATTAAACAGTTAAGGCCGGGAATCTATCATGTTATTGAAAGCAACCGCTCATACAATGTCGAGATAGTTAATTTTAACGGTGACGAAAAAACTGCTGAAGTAAAGGTTAATAATCATATTTATCATATTACCGCTAAAGATCAGTTTGATATATTACTTGATAAGCTTGGATTTAGTGATTTAAACAGTGCCAGGATTAGTGAAATAAAAGCCCCCATGCCAGGTTTGGTTTTAAAAGTATTTGTAAATAAAGGAGATATCGTAAAAAAAGGTGATAATCTCTTTGTGCTTGAAGCCATGAAAATGGAAAATATTATTAAATCGCCGGCCGATGTTGTTGTAGAAAAGATATTAATAAAATCAGGAGATAAAGTTGAAAAAGGGCAAATCTTAATGTCGTTTTAACTAAGTGTTATCGCTTAAATATGCGATAATAACATTTTTGCAATGAACTGAACGTAATTTTAAGGCTTTTGTTGTTTCTGCACATTTTTTTACGAACTTACTTTCTTAATTAACAATATTAACTTTTATGAAGAAACATCTACTAACAGTCATGTTACTGTTTTCTTGTATGGCTATGGTTTTTGCTCAAAACCGGGTTATTACAGGTAAAGTAACCGACCAGAAAGACGGCTCGCCCTTACCGGGAGTAAGCGTAACCGTAAAAGGCGTAACAGGAGTGGGCACCCAAACCGACATTAATGGAAGTTACAAATTAAGTGTACCTGCTACCGCCAAAGTTTTGGCTTTTAACTTTTTGGGATACCTCCCTCATGAAGTTTCAATAAATGGAGCCAACGTAAATGTGCAGTTAACCACCGATTCAAAAGTGCTTAACGAAGTTGTAGTTGTAGGATATGGTACACAAAGCAAGCGTTCGTTAACAGGCTCTGTTTCAAAAATTAAGGGCGGCGATATAGAGAATATTCCTGTACCAAGCCTTGAATCGGCTATACAAGGCCGGAGCCCTGGTGTGTATATCCAGGCCCAAAATGGTAAATTAGGGCAGGGCATCCAAGTCAGGGTACGTGGTGCATCTTCTGTATCAGCGGGCAGCCAGCCATTATACGTTGTTGATGGGTTACCGATCACCGTAGATGATTTTTCAAGTAACGGAGCATCCACCAATCCACTTGTGGATTTGAACCAAAATGATATTGAGTCTATTGATATCTTAAAAGATGCTTCTGCTGCAGCTATATATGGTTCCAGAGCATCAAACGGTGTTGTTTTGGTTACCACAAAAAAGGGTAAAGCAGGTTCAACAAAAATTACTTATAACCAATATTATGGTTTTAGTAAGCCGACCCGTGAGCGTGAATTTTTAAACTCAAAAGAATATCTAAATCTTGTTCAATCAGCTGCTGTTGCGGGTGGTTTGGAAAGTTATGCGAAGACCCGCTTAATCAGGTATGCAGCAGGAAATACAGATTATGCAAATACAAGTGTAAATACCAATTGGCAGGATCAGATTACCCAACATGCTCCCGTTCAAAACTATAACCTCGTGTTTTCGGGAGGAACTGAAAAAACAAAGTTTTACATATCTGGCACGTATAATGATCAAAAAGGCTGGATACTGAAAAACCAGATCAATCAATACAGCCTACGTACAAATATCGAGAACCAGGCTAACAACTGGTTGACAATTGGGGCTAATTTGAGTGTTTCGCGTACGCAAAACCATCGTTTGGATAATGACAATGCTTTTTCTACTCCTGAGCAAATCGTAGCCTTGTCGCCTATAACGCCAGTAATTGATCCGCGTACCGGTTTATTAAGTGGTCAACTTGACCCGGCTACGGGATTACCTAATAGTAATTTTCCGGTATATTTTAATCCGCTGTTAAATTCCGAGAATAGCTATTTCATTACTACTGACTACAGAAATCTCGGTAATGTTTTTGGAGAGATTAAAATATTACCGTCTTTGACTTTCAGGAGTGAAGTTGGAGTTGATATTTTAAATTCAACTGAGGATAATTATTCAGGTAGCTTGACAGCGCGTAATTCAGGTACTAATAATGGAGTAGGCTTTAACTCATCCATAACTTCTATTAATTTCAATACCAATAACTTTTTGCATTTCTTAAAAGATTTTGGAAAGAGCACTATTGACGCGGTTGGCGGTATGACTTACCAAAGACAGCAAAACGATCTGAATTCGTTAAATGGTGAACAATTTCCAAGTGATGCTTACAAGAAATTAACCAGTTCGGCAAGTATCACCAGCGCTTTGTCTTCTTCAACAGCTTATTCATTGCTATCTTATTTTGCAAGGGCTAATTATAAATACCATGATAGGTACCTGTTATCAGTAAGTGGTCGTATCGACGGATCTTCGAGGTTTGGCGCTGATCACCGATATGGTTTCTTTCCTGCAGGTTCTGTTGGGTGGATAGTTTCTGAAGAAGGTTTCATGAAAAAGCAGAGGCTGATATCCGATTTAAAATTAAGGGGTAGCTATGGTTTAACAGGTAATTCCGAAATAGGCAATTTCCCTGCACGGGGGCTGTATACAGAGTTTGGCTACGCTGGTGTTGCCGGTGCAAGGCCTACACAATTACCAAACCCCGATTTAAAGTGGGAAACTACTGCTCAAACGGATATAGGTTTGGATATAGCTTTCCTCGGAGGTCGTTTAGCAGGGCAGTTTGATGTTTATCTGAAGAAAACAAAAGATCTGCTGTTGAATGTACAGGTACCGGCAACTTCCGGATTTACTACCATTACACAAAACCTTGGCAAATTGCAGAACAAGGGGTTAGAAATCCAAATAGATTCAAAAAATCTTGTGGGTAAAGTAACCTGGAATACAAGCTTTAATATCTCATTCAACCGCAATAAAATTACAGACCTTAAAGGACAGATAATAACCGGTAGTGGTGATGCTGTTAACCGCGCTATGGAGGGTCAGCCTTTGGGCATATTTGTAGCGCCGGAGTTTGCCGGTGCTGATCCTGCAAATGGTGATGCCTTATATTACAAAAATGCCGATTTAGGCAACGGTAAACGAGACCGTACCAAAACTAATGATTATAACCAGGCGGTTCCTGTTGTAGTTGGTAATCCGAATCCTAAATATATCGCAGGCTTAAATAACAGTATCAGTTACATGGGTATAGATTTTAGTTTTCTGATACAATCAGTTAATGGGAACCAAATTTATAACGGCGGTGGCCAGTACATGTCAGTTGGTTTTAATAATGGTTTTGATAACCAAACCCGTGATCAGCTGCAGGCCTGGACTAAGCCCGGACAAATTACCAATGTACCCCAAGCTCGTTTGTTTGGTGGAAATGGTGTTAATCCGAGCTCAAGGTTCCTGGACGACGGTTCATATGTGCGTTTGAAAAATGTTGTGTTAGGGTATAACTTCCCGAAAGCTTGGATAAGCAAGATTAAATTATCGAGCTTAAGAGTTTACGCTCAAGCTACTAACCTGGCCACCTGGACAAAATACAAAGGCTGGGACCCGGAGCTGAATTCGGATGCATTTTCGGGAAATATTACCCAAGGGTATGATTTTTATGCAGCACCTCAGGCTAAAACTATAACTTTTGGTATAAACGTGGGATTTTAATTTAAGCTGAAGAACAATGAAAAAAACTAAATATACAATTATAGCATTGAGTACATTAGCAATGCTATATAGTTCCGGCTGCCAAAAGCAACTGGATATAAAACCCCAGGATTCTGTTGAGCAGGACCTTGCAATTAAAACTTCAAAAGATGTTCAGGGCGTACTTGTTGGTGCTTATACGGCCGCCGGCTTAAGGGGCCTATATGGAGGCCGGTTTCAATCAACCACCGACTTTTTAGCTGACGATGGCGACTTTTCATATTTCGGAACTTTTTCAGAATATACCGAACTGGCAAATAAAGCGATAACCGTTAATAATATTTTTGTTGAAGGTGTTTGGGATAGCGGGTATAATGCTATTAACGTGTGCAACAACGTTTTGGCCAACTTAAATCTGGTTGATGCTGCCAATAAGGACAGAGTGGAGGGTGAAGCCAAGTTTTTGCGGGGGATGATCTATTTTGATTTGGCAAGGGTGTTTGCTAAAGCATGGAATGATGGAACGCCGGCTTCAAATCCGGCTGTACCAATAATATTAACTCCAACAACTTCAATCCCTGGTATTCAGAAGCCTTCACGCAACACAGTTGCTGAAGTTTATGCACAAGCCATAAAAGATCTTACAGACGCCGAAGCAAAACTGGATACGTATAAAACATCATTCGCTAACTCACCCGATGCTTCAGCGGTGCTCGCGCGGATATATCTCACACAGGAAAAATTTGAACTTGCCGAACAGGAAGCTACTAAGGTAATAAGTTCAGGTTTATACTCTTTGGTACCTGTTTTTAAGGACGAGTTCCAAAATTATGAACAGGCGACACGCGTATTCAACTCAAGCGAAGATGTGTTTGCTATCCAGATATCACCTCAATCAGGTTTCAATGCATTAAACGAGGTATTTGCAAGTGCTGATTTTGCAGGCAGGGGTGAAACCGTAATCAACGACCAGCACTTCGCCCGATATGAACCGGGGGACGCAAGGGCTGATGAGTTTTATAATGATGGGGATAATTACACCGCTAAATTTAACAATAAATTTGGCAACGTGATTGTGATGAGGCTTGCCGAAATGTATTTGATCAGATCAGAAGCCAGGTCGCAAAAAACTACCCCCGATTTTACAGGTGCTAAATCTGATTTGAATGTTGTAAGGAACCGGGCCGGATTAGCCAATACAACTGTTGCAAGCGGTAAGCAGGCGTTACGTGATGCAGTAGAGAATGAACGCCGTGTGGAACTCCCTTTTGAAGGTTTCAGGTTGTTTGATTTAAAACGCTACAAAGGGAGCACAGTTACTACAGATGAAGACGGAAATGTGGCAGATACTTTTGAGTGGAACTCGCCAAAACTGGTCTTCCCGATTCCAAAACGTGAGCGTGATGCTAACCCCAACTTAACACAAAACGAAGGGTATCAATAACAATTGTATTCTTTTAGATATTTATATCCCGGTGACTATCAATCACCGGGATTTTTTGTTAATCAAGATATCCAAAATCCAATACCATGGACGAACAACAAATACTTGCAGCCCTGAATGCTCATTGGCAGGCCTCGGCCGCTGGTGATATCAACGCAGAACATGAGATCTACCATGATGATGTTATTTGTGATTATCCTCAATCAGGCGAGCGAATTTTTGGGCGCATTAATTTACCAGGCCTTGCGCGGGCATCATCCCGGTAAACCATCAGGTTTCCGTGTCAAGAGGATTCTGGGAAAAGGTGATACCTGGATCACGGAGTATATGATCAACTACCAGGAAAAGCCGGTCTACACGGTAAGCATTATGGAGTTTCGTGAGGACAAGATAATACATGAAACACAGTACTTTGCCGATCCCTTCGAAGCCCCGGCCTGGCGAAGTCAATGGGTTGAGCCGATTGACGGATAGCCCATTGTTGAGCAAGATCTATACTGATTGGTGATAATGCATTTTTGGTTAAACAAATAAGGCCTCTCATTACTGAAAGGCCTTATTTGTTTCAAATATCTGTTATAAAAACTATCGTGTTTTAAACGGCTTAGCTTTTTTAACCGGGTAATGTGGTTTGCCATTAGGGTTAATTTCAGGAGCGCCAACCAAGGTCATTGCACAGCGGAAACCAACCTCTGCACTCGCTTCGTCCTGATCCATAAAACGACGGGTAGCTGGATTTAGCCAAAACGCCATATCGTTCCATGATCCACCTTTGTATACTTTAGAATGGTCGTTAACCAGCGTGGTTGCACCGTAAAGAGCTTTATTAACTTCGTCTTTTTCGCCCCTCGCATCCGGATTGTAAGCTTTACCCGAGTTTTTAGGAAGCAATGAATCAGCCGGCAATGAACCTGTTTGAGGAGTAGTTGCAACGGGCGCGTTTGGATTGGCGCTTTGCGCGACGGTATTATTCTGTTGCTGTAAAGCTAAAAGTTCGCTGTATTTTAGCTTCTTATTAGCATGTGCCGGATCTTTAATTGGCTTGCCGTATTTATCTTTTGCATAAAGTCCTTTGCTTGGATCTGCAAGGCGTTTGTTTGAAAACTCATTACCGCGGAAAGGGTTAAAATCTTCAAACTCCTCAAATGATGTTTGGCGGTAAGTATCAGCAACCCATTCGTTAACATTACCCGCCATGTTATATAAGCCAAAATCATTAGGTGCATATGAACGTACAGGGGCGGTAATGTCTGCCTTATCGTTCAGGTAACCGCCAACACCGGCATTGTCACCGTTGCCGCGTTTAAAGTTTGCCATGATCAGGCCGCGTGTTTTCTTTTTTGCCGAACGTACACCCATACCGTTCCATGTATATATTTTGCCATCATCGATGTTTTCAAACTGGGTGTTTCCTGCAAGGGCCAATGCTGCATATTCCCATTCGGCCTCTGATGGTAAGCGATATGCTTGCTTAAGGATCCCATCCTCCATACGTACAGGCCTAACGGCTTTGCCGCCCTTACCTGTACCTGCCTGGGCATTAGGACTCAGGTTAGGCATCATTTTTTTACCATCAATGCCTGCCCCGGTCATCTGGCCGTTCAGGTAAATATCAGTATTAAAAGGTTGTCCGTTCGCTGCAATGCCGGCGTCACCGCCACCACCTTTTTTGCCCATATCTTTCCACGCTACCATTTTTCCGGTTTCGCGTAAAATATTTTCGTTGGTACGGTCGGTGCGCCATGAGCAATAATCCTGTGCCTGGTCCCAGGTTACGCCTACAACAGGATAATCCTGAAAAGCAGGGTGACGCAGGTAGTTATCTACATATGGCTCATTATAAGATAAGGGATGGCGCCAAACCAATGTATCAGGCACCGCATTGTAATATAACTCGCGATCCTGCGGGAAAGTAATGTTTATCCAATGCAGGTAATCAAGCCAATCCTGATTTGATACTTCGGTTTCGTCCATGTAAAAAGAGGGTACGGTAACCCTGCGGCGTACATTATTATAATCGTAAGTTATGTCCTGGTCGGCACTGCCTCCCATAACAAAAGTACCACCCTCAATAGGCACCAGTCCTGGGCCCGGAGATGGATGGCTTTGCCTGAAACGCTCATAACCGCCGTTGTTTTTATCGTTATAAGTTATACCCGTTTTTTGTGATTGCTCACGTTTACTGCAGCTACTCATCACGGCACCTAAAGCCAACAATCCCAGAGCAGTTTTAGTAAAAAGTATTTTCATATTTTTACAGTTATATTAAGTGGTAAATTTATAAAAAAATGGATACAGTGCTTATGCTAATGAACCATTATTTAGAAATAAATACTACAATTATCGGGGGTTTTAACGAAAAATTAATGAAATTAGTTGCGTTGATTTAAATTTTTGATTTAACTTTCAGCAAAAGTGCAGACTTGAAAATGTGAAGCAAGTCATGGTCCTATATTTATAAAATACAAATTGTTAAAACCTAACTCCTACAAATGAAGTTTTTTACATTTCGAGGCCTTGCTATTATTACCCCATTTTTATTGCCACTTGCTGCAACTGCGCAAACAAATCCTAACGGAAGTAATATCAATGCAATTCCTACCGAAGTGCCTTTTTTAAATATTTCACCTGATTCGCGTTCGGGGGCTATGGGGGATGCAGGCGTGGCTTTGTCGCCGGATGTAAATGCAAATTTTTGGAATCCGTCAAAGCTTGCATTTTTAGAAAGTAATGATGCGTTGTCTGTATCATACAGCCCCTGGTTAAGGCACCTTGTTCCTGATATCAGCTTATCATACCTGAGTTATGCCCATAAAATTGATGAGCGGAATACAATAGGCGCTTCGCTCAGGTATTTTAATTATGGTTCCATTCAGCTTACCGACGATAATACAAACGACCAGGGTACTTACACACCAAACGAGTATTCGTTCGATGTTTCATTTGCCCGTAAGTTTGGGGATAATTTTTCGTTAGGCCTTACTGCGAGATACATTCATTCTAATATATCAAGTATCTCATTCGCTACTGGCTCAAGCCAGGCAGCAAAGGCGGGGAATGCCTTTGCTGCAGATGTTTCATTGTACTATACAGCGCCTTATGGTGATGGCAATACTTTTGCATTTGGAACACACATTTCAAATATTGGTACAAAAATCAGCTACAGCGATGTGGGCAACAAGTATTTTTTGCCGGCCAACTTGAAATTAGGTGTGGCTAACACCTGGCAGTTAGATGATGTTAATGAGTTTACAGCAACCTTTGACATCAACAAACTGCTGGTACCAACCCCGCCGCTGCGCGATCAGGATGGTAAGATCATCAAAGGCAAGGATGATAATGTATCGGTGCCGGCGGGTCTTTTTCAATCGTTTGGCGATGCACCGGGTGGTTTCAGTGAAGAGCTGAAAGAGATCAGCTTTTCGCCGGGTGTTGAATATTGGTACAACAAACAGTTTGCTGTACGGGCAGGCTATTTTTATGAAAACCCCAACAAAGGCGACAGGCATTATGTTACCATGGGTATTGGGTTTAAGTACAGTGTTTTTGATTTTGATTTTTCGTACCTGGCAGCCAGCCAGCAAAATAGTGCCCTGGCCAATACTTTGCGCTTCACTTTGTCGGCAAATTTTGGCGGTACAACAAATGCTTCTAAAAGATAATGGGTAAAATTAAGGTAGGTTTTGGGTTTGATGTACACCAGTTAAAAGAAAATCACCCCTTCGTTTTGGGCGGAGTTAAACTTGAGCACCATGCCGGTGCTTATGGACACTCAGACGCCGATGTATTGTTACACGCCATTTGCGATGCCCTGCTGGGGGCGGCAAACCTGCGCGATATAGGCTTTCACTTTTCAAATAAGGATGACAGATGGAAAGGTATTAGCAGCCTGGTCCTTTTACAGCATGTTGTTGCCCTGATCAAAGAAAAAGGGTTTGTTATTGGCAATATCGATGCTATGGTATGCCTTGAGGCTCCGAAGATCAACCCGCATATCCCTGCAATGAAAACTTACATAGCCGAAGCTGCGGCTATTAGCGAAGAAGATATTTCCATTAAAGCTACCACAAACGAGCAAATGGGTTTTATAGGCCGTGAAGAAGGTGTTGTGGCTTATGCGGTTTGTTTGATTGAAAAGGAGTACGGCACTTAAATAAGGCATTAATGAAGCTGTTCTCCATGGCTATACCTTTATTATGGCTTTTTTTACTACTATATTGTGTTTTAGCTCTTCAAAAAAAATTTCAACTCATTGACTTTATTCAGATTAACAATGTCTGATTTTTGATTGTCCGAGGCAATCAAAAATCAGATCGGTAAAATCGGTATAAGGTTTTAACTGTGTTATAACGTCTTTTCTCAGAGATATAAACAACTGGTAGCGAACTAAAGTTTTTAGTTGGTCACCAATTTTGATGAGTTTGCACGCAGCAAACTCAGTCTATGTATTTGTAAGCCAAAGGCTGTTTGTTTAACTGTAATGCTTATACAATAAATACACAATTGCCGCAATTATCGCTACGCCAATTACCATATATATCGGCTGTGCTTTTTTGCTTCCCGAGCCATCAACTTTCACATTACCGGTGCGCTTAAGCACTCCCCATCCGCTCAATTCGCCTTTCAATGCTTTTCGTAGCGATTTAAACAGCACGTAATACATTAACTGCCGCCACATAAAACGCTGCGGAATGATATAGATGAGTTTCTTGTAGTCTTCCTTTTCCATCCGGAAAGCGATGATACCCACTATAAAATCAACCACCACAAATGCTACGTAATAAAGCAGCATCTTTTCGGGTTTCTCACCGAACAGGGCGAATAGCATCATCAAGTCTGCCAGAGGGGAGAACAGCGGTAATATGATTTGGAAAATCAGGATGTTAGGCATCCCCACCATTCCAAAAAACTTGTACTTTTTGTTAAACAATGCATCCCGGTTTTTCCAGAAGCTTTGCATTACGCCAAAACTCCAGCGGAAACGCTGTTTCAGTAGCATATTTATTGTTTCGGGCGCTTCGGTATATGCAATGGCTTCGGCACAATTACGCACCACGTAGCCTTGTTTAAGTATGCGCATGGTAAGGTCGCAATCTTCGGCAAGGGTATCGTAAGTGAAGCCGCCCGCACGGAAAATGGCCGATTTACGGAATGCCCCAATGGCCCCGGGAACAACGGTAATACTGTTAATGAGGTCGAACGCGCGGCGGTCCATATTTTGCGCAGTGATATACTCTATCGACTGCCAGCGCGTAATGATATTTGTTTCGTTTCCAACTTTAACGGTTCCGGCAACCGCGCCAATTTCCTCATCGGTAAAGTAGGTCATGAGCTGGTAAACCGCATCTGTTTTGAGTTGGGTATCGGCATCAATACAAACCACAAAATCATTTTGGGCATGGGTGATACCAAAGTTTAACGCTGATGCCTTACCTCCGTTTGGTTTGGTTAGGATCTTGATGAACGGATTACCTTTATAGGCGGATTCTACAACCTCAAATGTTTTATCTTTTGATCCGTCATCAACAAAAATAATCTCGAATGATGGATAATCAGTTTTAAGCAAGCTTTGTATTGTTGCAACTGCATTCACCTCCTCGTTATAGGCCGGCACAATAATGCTCACGGCAGGCATCACATCGGTATTGCGATTAAGCTTTTTGGAGTTTTTATCCACGCTTCGCTGCCTTACAGCCAAAATACCAATAAGCACAATGCGGCCAATAGCCAGGAATATGGCCGACAGGAATATATAGATCAGCGCCCAGTTTACATAGTAATAACCATGAATAAAAACATCATAGGCGGGCCCGAAAATGCCTGTGCTAGGATCCGGTTTAATCGGCGGCATCAGATCATCCTTAGTTTTACCCAGCACATCGGCAATAGTGGTAAACTGGTATCCTTGCGATTTAAAGTAATGAATGATTGCAGGAAGGGCTTTAACAGTCTCTTCACGGGTATCACCTCCTGCGTCATGCAGTAATATCATTGATCCGTTATCTTTTTGCCTTATGGTGCGGGCAATAATGCTATCGGCAGTAACGCCGGGCTGCCAATCCCAGGGATCGATAGATTCGCCGATGGTAATATAGCTTTGACGGCGGCTTTCTGCAACCGGAATAACCTCGGCAAGGGTTTGCGGCTCGGCATCGGCATTAAATGGCGGGCGGAACAGGATGGTGCTTCGGCCGGTTACCGATTCAATAAGTTTGCGCGTGGAGTTAAGCTCCAGGATCACCCTTTTTAAGCTGATGGTTGAAATATCGGGGTGGAAAAACGTGTGATTGCCTATTTCATAGCCTTCTTCGTATTCGCGCCGCAGCAACTGTATGTTTTTTCGGCCATGGAACCCACAACAAAGAATGCTGCCGGTACCTTTTCGGCTTTAAGGATATCTAAAATACGTGGGGTAAAATCGGGGTCGGGGCCATCATCAAAAGTTAAAACTACTTTCTTGGGAGCATAACCATACCTGCGGATCACATATTTAGTGGGAAGTTTTATATAATGCTGATCGAGAATGGTAAACGTAGATGTATCCATTTTTACATTAATTACCCCGGTGGTAGGCGTGGTAATGAGGTCAAGCACCTCGCCATCACCATCGTAGTCAACATTTACACGGTTGTTTAAACCTACAGATGTAAGTTTCCGCATATCCACACCTGTTTTTTTCAATGAGTCTATCGACAGGTTTTTCTGGAAAAATGTCCACAAACGCGGATCTTCGGCACCTAAACGCCATAAAGCCACGCCACCGGTAGCCCAGTCGTCGGCCATGCGGATTACGTTAAAGTTTGTTGCCGCGTCTGTAAAGTAAATGGTATGGTCAAGGCTGTCCTTGTCCATATAAGTGAAGTGTAAATTTGCCGAATTTGGATCAAAGGTGATTTTGCTTTTTTGCTCTTCGGCCGTACTGATAGCCTGCTGATAACCTATAGTTTTACCTACACTGCCTTCGGGCCAGTCATAGGCGCCGCCTGCGAATGTTAAAATTATTTTTTCTGACGGAACTTTCGAACATACATCATCGAGGATTTGCTCAACCCAGCGCTGATTTGAAAGATCGCCGGCATTGGTTGCTTCATAATGTTCATCAATAGCCATGATGAACAGGAAATCGTTTACATGCTGGAGCTTTGTGATATCAAAACTTTCATCCTCCGGCACTACGTTTTGAGTAACCAGGAAACCTTTGGCATGCAAGGTTGTATAAAGCTCATTTTGAAAGGCTATGTAATTTTTACTGTTTCGGTCCCTTAGCTCATCAAAATCAACATTGACACCCTTCAACTTGTTTTTGGTAAGCGAGTTAGCTATGCTGTTAATAAAATTACTACGAAGCGTTTTATTGTTAACAATACGGTCTACATCTTTAGTATCATAGCCGCCATGTGTGTTGTTGTAGTTTACGTAGTTTGACAGTGATACAATAATCGGCTTGTTGTATTTTTTATTGAGGTTCATCAGCCCGGTATCGAGCTTGGTTACAACGGTATCAGTTTTAGGTAATATAGAAAAGCCTTCGCTCACTACCATATCCAGGTGGCCAATATTCACCACCAGCGAGTTATAAGCCTGAGGTTCCCACGCACGATAAAAAGCGGCGTTTATACGGTCTTTATTATTAGGTTGTTTAAGCTGGTGTAATTTTTTAGCCCTCTCAAGTGCTTCTATTTCAGATTTTTGAATTTTGAACGATTTGAACTTCGTTGACTTTTTTAATTGCTCGAGCTCCTCCCTGGTCATTTTTTTGGGCGCAGGGTTAAGGTTGGGAAGCTCGGGGTAATAGGTTGAGCGGATGGTAACAATAACGGCTATTATACCAATAATCAATGCAGCCAGTAGTACACGGCTCAACCATTTAAAACGGTTCCACCTACCGGGATTATCAGCCTGAAAAACTTGCTTGCTTGATGACATTAAGAAAAATTACTTTATTAAAAGTATAGGTTACTTATGAAGATTGTATGAAATAAGAATTGGCCATTATTTGGTGGTTTTTCCGGGTTCGATACCTGAAAAATCAACACCGCATTTGCAATTGCCGCCGCAGCTTTTTTTAGTAGTAAGCGCCCTGTACATCATACGGCCAATGTAAAAAACAGCGCCTGCAAAAAGTATCGCGATAATGATGATCTGCATATTCATAAAGACAAAATTAAGCATTATTTAATATATACGTACAGACAGGGTAATTAGTACAAAGTTTAACGGGGCATAAAAGCAACCGTGCCGCCAACCCAGTTGTAATCTTTATTATAACGTACGCCTATCATTTTTCCACGGCTTAACCGTGCAAGGTTTATTGCAAGTGTGGGTTTTTTATCCCCATCGGGCCAGAGATAAAGCAACCTGATCTCGGCCTTTACACCGCCTTCCGGCGATTGCACAACAGGCTCGTAATTCACCTTTTCCTGTAAGATCCAGTTTTCAGGATCTGTAATGGTTTCTATGTCTTTCTTACTAATATCGATAATCACACCCTGACCTGCAAAGGAGAACAATGGTTTAAGCACATAGTTTTCCAAATTAGCAGGGATTTGCTTTAATTGGTGCAAAAACTGAGTTTTGGGAATGTAATTGCCTGTTAAAAAAGGCATGGTGAATTTACTGACCCGATAAAACCAGTTGGGGTGTGTAATCCATTCAACCTCAAGGGGCTGCCTGATATCTGCCACTTTGGTAAAAATATCCGGATCACCGGCTATTTCATCAAAAATAAGGCGATTGTAGATGCGCTTAATTAGCTTCTTTTGATCGCCTGCCATGTAATAAAGCTTTTTGCCATCCTGGATCAGGTCGCTCAACGATATCACCGGCGTACCAATGTATTTTTGTGTGAGATAAAAATCAACTGCTGTTTTTTGTTCTGGGGCGTTTACGTCCATTAATACAACTTCATCGGACTGGTAAGGGCCAAGAATAGTTTTTTTGAGCAGATCGAGGTAACTTTCCTCCTTCAGTCCCCCAAAAAAGATGGTTTCATCCGCGGGGATATCATAAACCTCCTGATAAATATCTCCCAGATGCACCTGGAAACTGTAAAGTGAAGGAAATCCCTGCAATTCAATAAGTTTTGGCACGATATTACCCTGCTCATCTTTACAGATCCCAAAATCAAGTGCGATAAAATGAGGATGATCATTTTCATTGGATACCCGCCAAAAATCAGGTATGGCCCGCTCTGTAAGTTCTTTGAAATTGGGCTTGAGGATAGTATCAACAATATCATTGCCGGCGGAGATAAGCTTATCACGGAAATCAGCAGTTAAAAAAACGGGGGTTTCCGCAACACGGAAAGGAACGGGTTCTTTTAAGTCACTATTGAGTTTATCAAGAAACTGGCTGTACTTTCCTGTGCTAAACTTTTCGTTGAATACTTTTCTGATTGATGGATTCATGATTAGCCCCTCTAAATCTCCCTTTCATGGGAGATTTTCTTATTATAATTTATAATAAACTATTTATTCTTCTTTAACCTCTAAAAGCCCTCTGCTTTTAGGGGAGGGTTGGGTGGGGCTAACCGCCATATCCAAAAAATTAGGGATCAGTGTACGCTGAGTATACGTTATTTTATCCGGATCGTCGAGGCGTTCAAGCATCTCATGATATTTAACCTCTCCGTGCTCGCTGATCACTTCGTCCTTTTTTCTTCGCGAAGCAACATCCCCTTCATCCCTCCGGCATCGGCTTCGGGGTGAAATTGTGTAGCAAAGAAATAATCATTATACCTGATGGCCATCATCGCTCTTGGCAAATCAACATGCGGCCGTTCTTTTTCTATAGCCACCAGTTGCATACCCAGCTCTTTAAAGCGTTTTTCATCCGGGTTGATTACCTGCCAACTGCGGGAATCAACCGCATAAAATGGTTCGCCTAAACCTTTAAATAATTGCTCGTTTAATCCAAGCCCGGTTTTATTTACCGGCAGTACGCCAAATGACGGGGAGCGCCGCATATTGATATCGCCCAGCTTGTAATGACGGCACATTAACTGAAACGAGTGGCACACAAAGAACACATGTTTTTTGTTGCTGTTGTTGGACAGGTTATGATCTTCCAGCTTATCAACCAGGTTAAAGTATTTCTTCTCCCATTCGGTACCTTCTGTTTCCAATGGGTTACCCGGGCCTCCGCTTGAAATATAAATATCAAAACCGGTGCCCGGCATCTCGCATTTACGGCGTACATCAAAGATCTGGTAACTTAAATTTAAATTGTGTTCAGCCCTGTAACGTTTTAAAATATCCTGGAAACCACGCATTCCCTCGTTCGCTATCCCATCATACAAGTCAAGTATGGCTACTTTTATTTCCGGTTTCTCAGTCATCTGCTGCATCTTTCTAATATTATCCTTGCTTTAGGATTCCGTATTTACCAATTTAAAATAATTGTCATTTCGACAGAACCAGTTGGGATTAAGCGTTGGTTGTGAGGAGAAATCTTATACAATATGCGCTGAGCAATTATGTATTTGTATGGTGTATAAGATTTCTCTTTTGCCCCATCGGCTCAGCCACGGTTGCTTTATCGAAATGACGTTGTTATATAGTCGCTGAGGGGGCTTACAACCCCTTCAATGTTTGTGAGGTGATATAATCCACCACGTCAGCAAAGTTATTGTTTTGCTGATAAATAGCCAGCTGCCTGTCGGCTCCGGTGCCATGCTCCAGGATATTGTGTACATATTGAAGGTCATCGCGTGAGCCAAGCTCATCAACTACGTCATCTACAAAATCAAGTAGCTCCAAAATCAGCGAACGGGTGTTTACCTCCATTTCCTTACCAAAATCTATCATTTTGCCGTCGATACCGTACCGGGCTGCACGCCATTTATTTTCGTTAATGAGCGCGCGCGAATAGTTAATAAACTTCATGTTTTGCGCCCTGAGCTTGTACAATTTGGCACATAAAGCCTGGAATAAAGCGGTAAACGCAATGGTTTCATCAACCAGCATAGGGCAGTCGCAAATGCGGAACTCAATAGTTTCAAAGAAAGGATGTACCCGGATATCCCACCAGATTTTTTTGGCGTTATCAATGCAATTGGTTTTTACGAGCAGCTTTATGTAGCGGTCATACTCCTCTATACTGCTAAAATAATCGGGGATACCGGTGCGCGGAAACTTATCAAAAACCTTGGTACGGAATGATTTGAAGCCCGTGTTCCGCCCTTCCCAAAATGGCGAATTGGTTGAAAGGGCATACACATGCGGCAAAAAATAGCGCACCTGATTGGCAATGTGAATAGCCATATCGCGCGACTGGATGCCAACATGCACATGCAAACCAAAAATGAGGTTGGAGCGGGCCGCCTCCTGCATCTCATCCACAATTTCAAAATACCTGGGGTTATCGGTAATCAATTGATGCTGCCAGTGCGAAAACGGGTGTGTACCCGCGGCGCCAATTCGCAGACCAATATCACCCGCCAGTTGCGCTACCGTGGTACGAAGCTTACTTACCTCCTTGCGGGCTTCCTGGGTATTGCGGCAAATATGGGTACCCACCTCAACCACGGCCTGGTGCATTTCGGCTTTTACCTGGTCTTCATGGATTTTTTGGGCTGCATCCACAATTTTTTGCTCATGCGATTTTAGCTCCCGCGATACCGGGTCAATCACCATAAATTCTTCTTCAACACCTAAGGTAAATTCGTTCATAATTGGTTAGGGTTATTACTTAAAAAAACGGTTGTCATTTCGACCGTAGGGAGAAATCTTATACGAATAGCTTATCGCGCGTACGAGATTTCTCCTCGTTCCTCGTTCGAAATGACAACCTTTTATTTATTTCTTAGCTGCCTTTTTAGGCTTAGGCGCTGCTTTTTCTTTTACGGCTGTAGCTTTGGCAACAGGCTCTTTTACCACAGCGGTTTTTACTGCCGTTTCTTTCACTGCGGCAGCTTTTACCGCCGGTTCTTTTGCCATAGCTGCTTTTGCTGCGGGTGCTTTGGTTGTTTTGGTTTTCTTCGGTTTGCCCTCGTCTTCAATAGCATGGTCAACCATAGCCACGGAAACATCTGCTTTAACGGCCGCTTTTTTTGCAACTGCTACCAACGGCATTTTTGCTGCCGAAGTTTTTACAAATTCGCCCCAGGTAAGGTTGTCAAAGCCGTCTTTTTGTTTTTTTGCGCGTTCAATGGCATAATCGGCGGCTGTTTCAACCACCCATTCAAAGTTTTCCTGGCCTACGCTGGTAACTTCGGCGTCGGGGGCGGGGTTACAAAAATCAATAGCGTAAGGTATGCCATCGCGTACAGCAAACTCCACTGTATTAAAATCGTAACCTAAATATTGGTTTAGTTTTATGACATAATCTTTAATGGTGTCCAATAGCTTTTTAGATGCAGGTGCTTTACCATGCTCATAGCGCAGGTGGTGAGGGTTGCGCGGCTCATACTGCATAATGCGCACATGCTTGCCGCCAATGCAATAGCAGCGAAAGTAATCGTCAAAAACAACCTCTTCCTGCAGCATCATTACATACTGTTTGGTTTTATCGTATTTGCTGAAAAAATCTTTCTCATTTTCCAGTTTATAAACTTCTTTCCAACCGCCGCCGTCAAAAGGTTTCATATAGGCTGGGAAACCTACATAGTTGAAAATGCCATTCCAATCTAACGGGTAGGCCAGGTTGCGGAATGATTTATTGGTGGTATCATCAGGAAGTTCCTTTGATGGCAGAATTACGGTTTTAGGTACAGGCACTCCAATTTTTACAGCAAGGGCGTTGTTAAAAAACTTTTCGTCGGCACTCCACCAAAAAGGGTTGTTGATTACCGCTGTACCGCAAATAGCCGCATTTTTTAGGGCTGCGCGATAGTAAGGCACATCCTGCGAAATCCGGTCGATGATCACAGCATAGTCAAGCGGTTCGGCCTGCATTACTTTATCGAGCCGTACAAACTCGGCACTGATGCCTTTTTCTGCTTTTTGGTTTACACGGTCAACAAATGCCTGCGGAAACGAATCTTCCTGTCCGAATAAGATACCGATTTTTTTCATGATAGTAGGTGTTTATATGTTTGTTTTTCTTTGGGTTTCAGGTTGATGTAAGTCTTGCTCTTTATTTTTTCATTTTTTTCCTGTCTCTTAAACTCTTGCCTTTTATTTTCTTGTTTCTTGAATCCTGATCTCTTGTTTCTATTTAATCGTTGATAAATAATGCGGGAACATTTCGCGCCAGATGGGCCAGTCGTGATTGGCAAAGGGGCGGATATCCAGCCAGTGTTTAATGTCTTTTTGTTTTAAAATGTTTGAGAGCTGGATGTTATATCCTTTGCATATGTCATACTCGGATGTGCCGAGAACAATATTCATTTGCCAAAGGTCATGATGGTTGCTGCCCGGCAAAAAATCGACCGGGTTGTTATAAAAAATGTTATCATCATAATAACCATCAGTAAACATTTTGATATCAAAAGCGCCGCCCATGGTAAACAAATGCCTAACCTTTTCAGGATGTTTGAATGCGAAATTGGCGGCATGATAGCCCCCAAAACTACAGCCGGCAAGAGCTACGTTGCCAACGCCTGTTTCGTGCATGGCCCAGGGGATGAGCTCGTTTACCAACATGCGATCGTACCCTGCATAAGTTTTGGCCCTGTCGGCCGGGTGAATGCTTTTGTTGTACCAACTGCGGTCGTCGATGGTATCGGGGCAATAGATCTTCACCAGGCCATTATCAACAAACCATTTTACACTCCCGATCAGGCCAAAATCTTTGTTTTGATAGTAGCGGCCTTTGGTAGTAGGGAAAACGATCACAGGATAACCGCGGTCGCCGAATACCAGCATTTCAAGGTCGGTATTGGTGTTGGGGGAGTGCCAGCGGTGAAATTTTTCGGTCAAAGCAGTGTGGTTTTTATAATGACTGTAAGTTAGGAGGTTTGTTTGAAATAGGCAACAGCCTGATAATATTAATCCTTAGCTGTCAAAAAGTAAAAAGTATAACTTATTTTTGCGCCCTTAATTTTAATTTAGAAAGAGATGTACCCGGGCTGGCTTGATACTGAAATGACGATAACCGAACATGAAATAAATATAACCTCTGCGCTGATTGAGCGGGAAGTGACCTTAACCATCCTAAAGCCGGAAGACAGTGATATCGCCGAACCGCTAAACCTGCTGCTGCTTAATGACGGACAGGAGCTTGAAAACCTCGGATTAAAAACCACGCTCGAAACATTATATAACACCAATCGCCTTAAGCCGGTGCTGATCGTAGCTATCCATGCCGGAGATAGCCGCCTGGATGAATATGGCATTGCCGGTAAACCCGATTTTAAAGGCCGGGGTGCTAAGGCTGGTTTATATACTCAATTTATAAAAGAAGAATTGCTGCCGCAATTACAAGCTTTGACAGGCTTTAATGAGTTTGATATAACAGCTTTTGCTGGTTTTTCGCTTGGTGGTTTATCTGCTTTTGATATTGTTTGGAATAACCCGGTGTTATTTGATAAAGCGGGCGTTTTTTCAGGTTCGTTTTGGTGGCGGGGAAAAGACCTGGCCAAAGGCTATACCGATGCCGACAGGCTGATGCACCAGGTGATCAGGGAAACCAAAACCAAGCCGGCTATCAATGCCTGGCTGCAAACCGGCACTAAAGATGAAACCAGTGATCGAAATAAAAACGGCATTATTGATGCCATTGACGATACCATCGACCTGATTAAAGAAATGGAGATTAAAGGCTTTAAACGTCCTGAAGAAATTCGATATGTTGAAGTAGTAGGAGGTACCCATGATACAGCTACCTGGCGAAAAGCGATGGCTAAGTTTTTGGTTTGGGCTTTTGGAAGATAACGTATAGTTTTTGTAAATCAGCTTAATTAAGTTTAAGAACATGGTTAGTGTTGCACCTATAAAAAAGCTTGATCAATTGCCCCCTGATTTACAAACTCAGATAGAGAAAGATGTGGATAGGCTTTTGAAAAAAATTACTAATGCTGAATTGGTAAACAGCGATCAAACTATAAGAGGATATGGAAGTTTAAAAGGGAAAATTTGGGTGTCGGAAGACTTTGACGAACCGCTTGAGGATTTTAAAGATTATATGTAATGCAATTGCTTATAGATACACAAGCAATTCTTTGGTGTCAAGCTTCTGATGACAGACTATCTAATACAGTCAAGCAATCAATTGAAAACCCCGATAACCAATGATATATAAGCATGGCATCACTATGGGAGATGGCTATCAATGTTGCTTTAAAAAAGCTTAATATCGAAATTGGTTATGGGAATTTTTATAGCTATTTGATAGGGAAGCAATTTGAGGTTCTTGATATAGCATCTTATCATTTAAGTAAATTAATATCTCTGCCTCATCATCACGGAGATCCTTTTGACCGCCTTGTTATCTCGCAGGCTATCTCTGAAAATCTTACGATCATTTCCGCTGATCAACCCTTCAAAGCCTGCCCTGCAAGCTTACTTTGGTAAACTCAATGTTAATTGTAAACAATAACCGCTAAATGCTTTATAATCTCATAATTTAACCTTACCTTTGCGCCAAATTTAGAGAGGCATTTTCATGCAAAAAATCAGAAATATTGCGATCATCGCGCACGTTGACCACGGTAAAACTACTTTGGTTGATAAAATCCTGCACAGCTGTGCCATTTTCAGGGACAATGAGCAAACCGGAGAGTTAATCCTTGACAACAATGACCTTGAACGTGAGCGTGGTATTACCATCGTTTCAAAAAACGTATCTGTAAGGTATAAAGATGTTAAGATCAACATTATTGATACCCCTGGTCACGCCGATTTTGGTGGCGAGGTTGAGCGTGTATTGAAAATGGCCGATGGTGTATTATTACTTTGCGACGCTTTTGAAGGTGCCATGCCTCAAACTCGTTTCGTAACTCAAAAAGCTTTGGCTTTAGGCCTTAAGCCAATTGTGGTTGTAAACAAAGTTGATAAAGAGAACTGCCGCCCTGAAGAAGTTTACGAACAGATTTTTGAATTATTCTTCAACCTTGAAGCTACCGAAGAGCAGCTGGATTTCCCGGTTATCTACGGTTCATCAAAACAAGGCTGGATGAGCACAGATTGGAAAAAACCAACGGAAGATATATTCCCGTTGATGGATGCTATCCTGGAAAACATTCCGCCTGCACCTATCGCTGAAGGAACACTGCAAATGCAGATCACTTCGTTAGATTATTCATCTTTCGTAGGTCGTATTGCTATCGGCCGTGTTGCCCGCGGTACTATCAAAGAAAACATGCCGGTGTCGTTGGTAAAACGTGATGGCACTATCCAGAAATCAAGGATCAAAGAACTTTACACTTTCGAAGGTTTGGGTAAAGTAAAAGCTACCGAAGTAAAATCGGGCGATATCTGTGCTGTAGTTGGTATTGACGGTTTTGATATCGGTGATACCATTGCTGATTTTGAAAACCCTGAGCAATTAGAGGTGATCAAAATTGATGAGCCAACCATGAACATGTTGTTCACCATCAATAACTCACCTTTCTTTGGTAAAGAAGGTAAATTTGTTACCTCACGCCACGTACGCGACCGTCTGTACAAAGAGATGGAGAAAAACCTGGCACTTAAGGTTGTTGAAACTGAATCGCCTGATTCATACCTGGTTTATGGCCGTGGCATCCTTCACTTGTCGGTATTGATCGAAACTATGCGCCGTGAAGGTTACGAGTTACAGGTAGGTCAGCCGCAGGTTATCGTTAAACACATTGACGGCGTTAAATGTGAGCCGGTTGAAACCCTGATAGTTGACGTACCTGGCGAAGTTGCCGGTAAAGTAATTGAACTGGTAACACAACGTAAAGGTGACCTGTTGATCATGGAGCCAAAAGGTGATTTACAACACTTAGAGTTTGAAATTCCTTCACGCGGTATCATCGGTTTACGTAACAACGTATTAACTGCTACTGCCGGTGAAGCTATCATGGCGCACCGCTTTAAAGCTTACGAGCCATGGAAAGGGCCAATCCCTGGCCGTTCAAACGGTGTATTGATCTCGATGGAAAAAGGCAACACAACTGCTTATGCAATTGACAAACTGCAGGACCGTGGCCGTTTCTTCGTTGATCCGGGTGTTGATATTTACGAAGGTCAGATCCTTGGTGAGCACATCCGCGATAACGATTTGGTGATCAACGTTGTTAAAGGTAAACAGTTAACCAACATGCGTGCATCAGGTAGTGATGACAACGTTCGTATTGCACCGGCTATCAAATTCTCGTTAGAAGAATCGATGGAGTATATCCAGGCTGACGAATACATCGAAGTTACGCCGCAAAGCATGCGTTTACGTAAAATCTACTTAACCGAAAACGAGCGTAAAGTAAACGCTAAAAGGTTTGTTAATCAATAATTTTCAATAAACAAGTATATAAAGCCCTCCGGTTAACCGGAGGGCTTTTTACTTATCAGCTTACCGTTATAAACTACTTTGCCATTTAGTTCGATGGTATAAACATACACGCCTGCCACGAGATTTACGGGGATGGTGTTTTGTAATTCATTGATGCTTTTAACCAGGGTTAACTTACCGTCGATGCTGTATAGTTTAAATTCGTAATTATTGATATCGCCGCTGATGATATTGATTTGGCCGGCAACAGGGTTGGGGTATATAACAAATTGGTTGGGCTGTAAATAAACAGCATCGGCTATGTTGGAGTAAATGATATCGCCGTTAATTGTGGTGAGTTTTGCCCGGTAATATTGTTTGCCCCGTCGGGGATTATTGTCGGCGTATATGTAATCCACCGCTGTACTAAGCGGGATTGTATTTAAAGTAACGTATTGGCCCGCAGCTGTTGTTTTTTCCCAGGTGATGGATTTAAGATTATAAACGCTGCCCAACTGCAGGTTGAGCACAATGGTATTGTTAACCACGTTTGCAAGTAGTGTTTTTACATAGCAGCCAACTCCCTGCGTGGTAGCATTAATGGTATAACTTTTTAGGCCTTCAAAGCTATTACCTGTGGCGCTCACCGCAAAATAAGTTGAAGTTTGTTGTTGCGCGGGTATAATGATGCTGGTATCGGCTGTTGATACAAGTTTTTGAAGCAGGTTATCTTTAATTGTATAAATGTTGTAGCCTATGCTTCCTGGCTGGGGTTTCCATTGCAGGAGTGTGCCACTGACGCAATTATACCCTATATCAAGTGTTAAAGGCTTTGAAATGCTGAACTCCGCGCTGGTAAAAGTTTGCCCCCCGATATCCATTTTAAGCATGGTTTTGGTAAAAACATCGGGCGTTGTCCAGGTATAATAGCGGTTTTCAAGGGTGGCATTATTAATGGCCTGCCAGGTTTGGCCATGATCGTAGCTAACGCTTATTGTGCCCGATGTGGTATTGAAAGAGCTTTGCCATCTCAGGTAATTATCCTCGCCGGCAAAAAGCTGGTCGCCAACCGAGGGGTAGATCCATTCGAACAGGTTTGATATGGTCTCCTGATGAGCAATATGAAATTTTTGAGCACTGTTAGTAATCCTTCTGCCTTTAACATGCACTATGTATGTGCCGGCTGCCGGGTTTTGTAAAATTACCTGTTCTGCATTGTTTAAGGTATCTGTTCGTCTTTTTGCCGGGGCAGATAACGAATCGGCAGAGGGGAAGCTGCTGAGCACCCATGGTAAAATTTGCTGCCCGGATGGTGTGGTGACAGTAAGATCGAGATCATTTACCAATGCCCATGGTGCATTAACGGCTGCTGCGGGGTCATTCCAGGCTAACGAAACTTTAAGCTCCCTGCAATTTACTGGGACAGTTATGGAATAGTCTGTTTGTGTAGCATTGCTAACCGAACCGGTAAAAATGCGTTTTTCATTGATGGTGCGTAATGCTTCCAATGCATTCAACGAACCATAGCCTGTTTTATGGTTGGGGCCGGATGAGCCTGTTTCATCGGCCGAGTTGATGAGTACACTTTTTATAAGCGCGGCAGATGGCATCTGTTTGTATTGCGTTCTATAAGCTTGTTGCAGCAAAGCTACCGTGCCTGATACCAGGGCTGCCGCGCCAGACGTGCCATCTTCACCATCCGCGATCAATTCGGGTTTGATGCGGCCATCGTATGCTGGGCCGGCCGAGCTTAAGGATTCGGGGACACCCGTCCTGCCGGTACCGCCAACCACCAATACATTTTTAGCCTGCTTAAAGTCGCCGGAGAGATTGGCTACCCCGCTTATACCGCTGTAAACTCCGCTTTCAGGTGCCGAATTGCCGATATTGCCCGATGAAAATACATGCACCAGCGAATCATTTTCAAAAATCTGCTGATCGTAAGCGGCACTTTCGGCCCCATAATAATTTTCAATGCCGGTACCGTACGAGTGGTTTTGTACCGAAATTCTGAATGATTTAAAAATGGTAGTGCTGTCGGGCATTAATTGCGCAAAAGATGATGAGGTGAAATTTACCTTAGGAGCAACTCCCAGGCCTTTGATATATGAGTTGCCGTTGCCGCCTATGAGTGTTGCCATGGTGGTAGCATGGCCCGATGTGATATCAGAGGCTTTAAAGGATGTAAAGCTACGGCCTAACAGGTCGAGATCATTATCATAGCGGTCTTCTTTTACCGAAATGTTAATGCCGGAGCCGGTTATGCCCGGAAAATTAGCCACTATGGCCGACATGGTATTTAAACCAAGATCAATATCGCTAATGGCAAGTTCTGCATGAGGTTGGCGCACCTCATTGGCAAATAATATATAGTCCTGCTGAAGTAAGGCAGGCAGGTTTTCTAATTTGATGTTAAGACGTATTAGGTTGCCGGTTTGACCTGTAATGGCTCCGGATTGTTGGATGTGGTTGATAACCGTGTCATTGACAGCGGTAACGGCAACCTCAACGGCTTGTGTGCGTGCCGGATGCTGCTTCCAGTTCTTCGCAAGGTTATCCGAAGCTTTCCAGATGGGGGAAGCGGCGCTGTTATTTATAATATTAGCATCGCTTTTGATAGCCGAGGCTGATGATACTACATAATAGTTATAGGAAACCCGTTTGATGATATTGTATTTCCGGTTATCGATATGTGCTGGATCTTTAAATTTTACAAGGTAATACTGGTTGGAATTTTTTTGCGGAGATAAAGATGTTGCATTATAAAGTGAAACAATTGCCTCGTCGCTCATGTGTTTTTGTGACCATGACACTTTAAAGCATAAAAAAAGGAGTAATACGGTAACAGGTATTCTTTTTGTCATAGGCGGTAATGTGATCAAACCAATAAAGGGGAGCTGCAGCATCCCCTTTATTGATAAAGCTATTTAGTTGAAATGTAAAAACAACTATAGGCGTTATTAGTATAAATAATTTAAAGCTATCTGATCGTTGGCATTAAACGTACGGTCGGTACCGCTTGAGCAGGCTAACATCCAAGAGCCGGCATCCGCCTTGGTTGGTGTGCCCGGAATGTTGATAGCGCCTATGCCTGCCGAACCTTCGTTTACATGTCGGCCGCCGCAGCTGAACGCGCGGTTCATATAGTCGGTATGACGGAAACCGATACAATGGCCCAACTCGTGTTGAATAACTGATGTTACATAACCCAGATCAGGGTTTGTGCCATAAGCTTGTTCGTTGGTGTTCATCTGGATCTGGTTATACGGGTCGCCCGATGAAGTCGGGAAGCCTGATGAACCTAAGGTGATATAACCACCGCTTGGCCCCTCGTTAAAGCCGATGATGTCGATTGTGCCGCCGCTGCTAACCATTTGAAATTTAAGCGTGAGGTTTAAAGCATTGTAACGTGCAACTGCCGCGGTAGCCGCGTTAAGGTAAACAGTAGGCAGGTTTGTAACTGAGACGGTTACTGTTCTGGGCAGATTTTTAACCAGGTTTGTGGTACGGTACTGCTCAACATCGGCAATTCTTAAAGTAGGGCTGGTGCTTGCTTCGGCTAAATTGGCTTTAGTGAGCAGGATATCACCTTCAACAAGATAGCCATCGCCCTGCCTGCGCACTTCATCTGTGCTGAACCCTAAGTTTGTAATGCTTTTCAGTACATCATCCGGGATAGCGGTTGGGCTGGTAGTTGTAGTTTTTGCAGCCTTGTCTTTTGAACAGGAGAATAGTACAGAGATTCCGACAAGCACGCTTAGTCCGATCCCTAATAATAGTTTTCTTTTCATTGTTTTCGTTACGTTTTAGATGTAAAAGAAGAATTAATTTCAGCAGCCGGCCAGCGCTTTTAACTTATACGCAATATATAAATAAAATGTTATGGATTTAATAATAGAAAATAACAAAAAAATATTCTTTTTAGGAATTATTATCTTTTTATTTGATTAATATCGAAATTATAATTGTCATTTTGACTATTATGGCAATTATAGCTTTGTTTTAACCGAGCGGGTGTTTTGGGAACAAACCCTGTTGATCAATTAAAATTTACCTTCGGATAGATAAGGTACCGCGTTTGCTTGACAGATTTTTTTAGTTTTAGCACCCGTTTCCCATAATCAATAACGGCTTTATATTTCATTAAAATATCTCCGCCCAAAACACCCAGTACCTGCGGGTGCCCCATTTGGCCGTATGCGGCATTAATAGTGGAAAGATCAAGTACAGCTACTTCAAATTCGGCTATAGGCAAGTCGCCGATGTGGAGGTCACTTACTGTTGCGGTAAAAGATTCCATGGTATTGGTGCCGAGGCCCGTGGAGAGTTTATCGCTGGCTAAGATGTTCATGGTTTCATTGGCTTCGGAAAGCACCGTTTGATCAAAAGCAGTTTTTGACGCGCCGGTGTCCAGCACCATGATAAAAGTTTTTTCAAACAATACGACTTCAACCAGTGGGTGGAAACCGTCGTCATGCAGGTCGATAATACGGAGCGGGACAGATATAATCATTGCAGGTATGCCAATTACAGATGTGCAAATGTGCAGATTAAAGCAGTGATAATTATTGGTCCTGTTAGAAAAAAATCCGGCAGTAGTTTTAGGATTTAATTAGATGACATCTTTCACGGTGTGATCTTTCAATTGTGATAAGGTTTAGGCTTTAAAGATCACCAACAGGGAAGTTAATTTTAACAAGGCCTTTTAGTTTCTTTATAGCGCTAAATTAGCATTAACCATTAAGCCCTGCAATACTGAAAAAGTGGTATATCAGATTGCGCGAAATTTATTAATAGCTTCTACTTTATTTTGTACCTGCAGTTTGATGTAGGTATTGCGGATGTGTTTTTTAACGGTTCCGGTAGAGATATCAAGGCGGTCGGCGATTTCCTTGTACTGGAGGCCGCGGGCTAGGTGGTTAAGTACTTCAACCTCGCGGTCCGTAAGGCTTTCGGCAGCAGGGGCAGGCGGTTTATCGGCGTCGGCATTGAATGATGCTATGACCCTTCTCGAGATATAGGCGCTCATGGGCGAACCGCCGGCCGCGATTTCGATAATGGCATTCCTGATCTCATCGGCCGAAGATTCTTTGAGCATATAGCCGGTTGCGCCGCTCTTTAAGGATTCAAAAATATTGGTGTTGTCGTCGTTGATGGTGCACATCAAAAATTCGGCATCCGGGACAAAGGGCTTGGCCCGCCGTATAAATTCAATGCCCGACATGCCTTCGAGGTTTATATCCACTATAAAGATATCCGGTTTAAGCAGATCAATTTTTTTAATACGGCTTCGGCATTGGGATAAGAACCAATTAAAGTTACGCCGCTCATATCATGAATAATCTGTTCCAGCCCACGCCGGTAGTGTAAATTATCCTCTAACAAAATTATCTGGAGCATGCTTTGCAGTAAATATAAAATGCTAATTTCCTAAATTATCCCGGGTTTCTTAATACCTATTATGGGGTATACGCTAAAGGTTTAGTTTAAGGCTGATGGAGGTGCCTTTACCGTGGGCGGTATCAATTTTGAGTTCGGCGTTCAATCTTTTTGCCCGGGCGTAAATATTCCGGATGCCCATGGTTTCGTGTTTGCGCACATCAGGGTCAAATCCGCGCCCGTCATCACGGATGTTGATCTGCAGCCGGTTTTTGTAAAGGTTGATTTCCAGAAACGCATTTTGTGCCTCCGAATGTTTGACAATATTGTTTAATACTTCCTTAACAAGGAGGTATATCTGGCGCCTTTTTTCGCCGCTGATGGTAACCGGGGTTTCGCTAACGGAGGTATTTACATGAAGGTCAATATTGCTGTATTCAAATATTTTAATGGCTTGTTTATGAATAAAGCCTGCCAGGTTGCTTACTTCGTCGTTTTCGGCATCAAGACTCCAGATAATTAACCTTACCTGGGTAGATATATCGGTGATGGCTTCATGAATAGCGTCTATCTCCTTAAAAGCGGGCTGATCGGCCGTTTTGCGGCTGAGCAATTCGGTCCTGAGCTTAATGCCGGAGATGCTTGCCCCTAAATCATCATGCACCTCACTGCTGATCCGCTGTCGTTCGCGCTGCAGGGCAAGTGCATTTTCATAGTCCTTTTTTTGTAAGCCGATGATGGATTGATAATATTTCCGTACCAGCAGGAAAGCGATGATTATGGCACTTAATACAGCCACCACCTGCAGCCATAACTGTTGATACCATAAAGGCATAACGTCAAATTTAAAAATGAGCGGCTGGCTTAACTGGTTAAAACGGTCGGCAGCCACGGCTTCTAACTCATAGTTTCCGGGGGCAGCAGGTCGAACCGTTTTTCGCCGGAAGGCGCGACGCTCCAATTTTTATCAACCCCCTTAAGCCTGAAGCGGTATTGTATTTTACCCATGCTTTTGTAGGATAGGGCAACGCAGTTAAATATAACAGGCCTGCCGTAAGTAAAGCTGCTTTGAGTTCCGGGTATCCCGTCGTTAATCAACACCGGTTTAGGCAGGCTCGTATTTCCTAAATTTTGAGTAACGGCTATGCCCTGATCGGTGGCTATGTAATAATCATGCCCGTTCTGCACTACATCGGCAACGTTATCAGAGGGGAGCCCGTTACTGGTATTGAGCAAACTTATGCGGTAATTTTGATAATGATTATGGAAGCTGATAATGCTTACACCGTTTGCGGTACAGACCCATAAAGTATTGTCATCTGTCCATACCAGTTTACGGATATCGCCTGAAAAAATAGCAGGAGATCTAAACTGAACAATTTTTTCGCCGGCCAGCAAAAACATCCCCTGAGCTTCGGTACCTATGGCGCATACATCATTATTTGATGCCAGGCTCTTAACAACATTTATTCCTTTATCGGCCAATATCCGCACATAGGTAATATCATCAGTAGTGGGCATTAACTGGTATAACCCATAAAGTGAACCTATCAGCAGCCTGTTTTTATACCAGGTAAGAGATGTCATGCGTATAGGCTTGAATCTATAACCTTTTAGACGTTTGAACTGATTTGATATTACAACAACGGCATTTTGTGAAATAAAATACACTGTACCATGTTGATGGGTGATCCCTTTTATAGGGCCATCAAATTTTACAGGGCCATCAAAATAACTTTCTGGATGCCATGATAACGGGTTCTTATTGGAAATATCTAATCTGAATATGCCATTATCGGTACCTATGACGAGAGTGTTGCCCGGGATTGTAAGCAGATTGGTTATCCGGTTAAAGTCAGACCTGTCTTGATTTATAGTTATAGTGCCTATCGACGGCGTTTGATTTGCGCCAAGTTTCATATAGCTGAGGGTGCTTAAAACATGCCCCGTAAAAAGGTAGCCTCCCGCAATGGCCAGTTTTAAAACATCTTCATTGGCCAGCCCGCTTTCTTTGTTAATGATTTTTATTTCGGGGTTAGTACTTAAAAAGAAGCCTTTGTCATAGCTGCCAAACCATAAATTATTTTCCCGGTCAATAACCGTAGCGGTAGTGATGTTATTATTAAGGTAATTTTTCCGTTCGCCGGTAAGATAGTTAATAATGTAGGTGCCCTGTTTTACCGTTGTAACGGCAAACGTATTTTTGCCGGTAAGATACACTGAAGTTACATTCCCGGTAAAAAGATTTTACTGAGCGGGATGATCCCGCTTTTTTGATACCGATAAACATGTACCCAGTCTTTAGTTATCAATAGTAAATAATTTTGATGTAAAGCCAACCGGTAGGGTTTGATATTGGTATTGGCGGTTTGAAAGTTTAACTGGCCGGCCTTAAGCTCTTCTTCGAGGATGTCAAGGTCGTTTTCAGATAGGATGATTTCTTCTCCGTCAGAACCATAAATGTACCCGTTCAAATGCCGGATGGCATGTCTTTTCGATTTTAACTCTTCAAAATGGTATACTTTGGTACTAAGCCTGTAATTTACACAGAGCTCATTATAGCGGTTAAAAAAGAAATTGGCGAAGGGTAAAACGATTACTTTTTGAGATGAATTAAGCTTATGTATAAGCCCGTTTTCATAATAACAGACCCTGTAGTTATTACAGTAAAAAAAATCCGGTGATAATTATCCTCGGCAATCCGGAAACACTCGTTGTTTTCCAGCCCGTCGGCCGATGTGAAGTTTTTAAAGTGCTGGCCGTCAAACCTGCTCACGCCTTTATCGGTGGCCAGCCAGATAAAACCCTTGCTGTCCTGCATTAAATAGTTAACCCTTGAACTGGGCAAGCCATCAGGCGAGCTATAATTTTTCAGGTAAACTAACTGATATGGAATGTCGGCATATCCCCGGCCCGGGAATAGAAACAGTGCTATTATTAAAAGTTTAAAAAAAGGCTTTTTAGCGGCATTCTATAATTTGTATACATCGCTGCTTTTATCAATATGCAATGATACGGTGTATGGCTTTGTTTTGTTGTATCACCGATAAATTTAAAAAGAAATGATTTGTATTTAAATACAGTTTGAAAACGGCGAGGGAGCCGATCCAGTGTAAAACAGACGCGTATATGTATGATTGATTGTCTATTAAAGCAAACAGCACAATAGCTTTTGGCTAATTGTGCTGTTTGACGCTATGCTATATGCTAAGCTTAACTTTCGTTATATTTAGACTGTAAAATTAAAACGGATACCCGATTGCCAGGTTAAACACACTCCGGTTAAAGTTGAAATCCCAGCGTGGCTCATTAACACGTACATATGGTGTACGAAGAGGGATACCTAAATCTGTACGTAATACCAGTACGGTTAAATCAAACCTTAAACCAAAGCCGGCATCAACGGCAAAATCATTTAAGAAGCTTTTGGTAAACACGGCGCCCGGCTGTGATCCGTTGGAGTGCAGTAGCCAGATGTTACCCGCATCAACAAATAAAGCTCCGCGTACTATGCTGAATAGCTTTGGCCTGTACTCAATGTTAGCTTCTATCTTGATATCACCAGATTCATCGGCAAGGAAGCCGCCTGTGCCTACACCGCTGCTTGGGTCAAATGAACCCGGCCCTATGGCCCTTGCCCTGAAACCCCGTAAGCTGTTAGGGCCACCAATAAAGAATTGCTGGCTATAAGGTAACTGTGTTGAGTTGCCATAGGGTAAACCTACACCCACAATAAGCCTGCTGGCTATAGTGCTGTTTTGCCCTGTTTTATGAAAATACCTGATCTCGTTTTCGAGTTTCACAAACTGGTTAAATATGGCGCCGAACAATTTTTTAGGTTTTCCACCGGCACTATCTGCACCGGTAACTAAGCCGTAAATATTGTTTGAAAGGCTGATCTTTCCATTATAATAAAGCGTATTGGTACGATAATCCTCGTTGGTATTGGTATAAGTGAAGCTATAGCTTGGGCCCAGGATGAACTGTTTATCGATAACATGCTTTAAGGCTGGGTTTACCGGAACGTCTTTCCTGTCGATACTGTCTTTATATTTCTGCGACACGCTCAGCGGATTTACAAACTGAAAATTGATGAGGTTAAGCTCATGTGACCGGTGTTCTGTTTCGCGCCACTGATAACCGAATGATAAGTTATATGAATTTAAGTTATAGAGTTTTTGACGGTTTACTATTGAATATCCCAAGCTCAGATTAGTATGTGGGATATAGGCATCGGCCGCTTTTGGGTAGATAGGTCCGATAAAGCGCGGCCATGAAAGCGTTGTCTGGATACCGGCCTGATACACATTATAGCCTGCATTTTGGCCCCCCACCTGAACATCGGTACTCCCAAAAAGTGTTACCTTTAAAGCCTCGGCACCTTTAAAGGCGTTACGATTAAGCCAGTTTAAATTTACCTGTGTACCAGTGTAGTTAGCCGATGTGGTGCGGCCTAAAATATCAAGCGACAGCGATTTCTTTTTGTATTGGGTTAAAAAATAATAAACATCCAGCTTCGATGAATCGGCAGATACATCTTCAAACCTGTTTTTAACAAATTTATACGGACCCAGATTAATGAAGCGGTTAAGCGAGTTGTTATGTGCAGTACGGTTGTAAACCTGGCCCGGGCGCATCAGCACCGTATTGGCAAAAGTATAGGTATGTACGGTGTTACGACGCTCAACAATATTATACCATTTATAAAAAACAGCTTTATCCTTCATCAGCGAGGTGTCCCTTAACGAGTAACTCGGATACACATAAATATTGTTGATGGTATAAATGTTTTGGGCGCGGCCAGGTGTTTCATTTTTAACAGCCACAAAAATATCAACCTGATGCCCGGCTATAGTGCTATCTACGTGCATGATCAAATGTTCGGGTGAGAAATAATAAAAGCCTTCTTCTTTCAACCGGGCATCAATACGCAGGCGTTCGGTTTTAATAACATCAAGGTTATATTTATTGCCGACTTTTAGCAGCGTTTTTGCCGATGTTCCGGCTACTGCGGTATCGATAGTGCGGGTACCCCGCGGAAATACCACCTTCCTGATCTTATAGCCAGGCCCGGTTACTGCTGTATAAACCGCCTTGGCAACTTTTGATGTTGGCTTTTTGCTCACCGTATCGCCGCTTACCTGCGCCTGAAAATAGCTTTCGTTTTGCAGCCTGTTTTGCAGGATCTTGCTGTTTTGCTCAAGGTTAACAGAACTAATAAGCACAGGAGGCTCACCCTTTTTATTAAGCCAGTGGGCAAGGCCTTTGCTTTTATTGGTTTTTGTTTTAAAGTACAGCCACAATTTAAAACGCATACCTAATATGGTACTGTTGGGTATAGGTCTTAATAAAGCGCCAAGTTCCTCACTCAAGGCTTTTTTTCGCTTTTTTCAAAACCGAGTCTTTGATTACTACCTCGCCGCCGGTGTATAACTTTTGGCCCGGCGCCAAAAACTTGGTGGTACTGCAGGCACTCAGTAAAACACATGATGAAAGCAGTATATATTTTAAATGTTTGGTCATGGGCTTAGTTTGAAGTAGTTTGCGGTTTGTTTTCCTGTTGCTGCTGCATATTCTTTTGCTCCAACGCTTTATCCGCCTCGTCCTGTTTTTCTTTTTTCTCTTTTTGTTCCTGCTGATATTGGCGGCGTAACCTGCGTTCTTCAGGGGTACGCTTGCGGAAGATCTCGCGGAAACGGTTATAATCAACAGTTAGGGTAAAGCCTACGCCAGTTTCAATGATCTGTCCCTGTATCACAATAAATTCGTCGCGGCGGTAAGCACGCAGGGTGTAGCGGCCGTCTTTACTTAGTTTATAGGCTATGGATACGTCGCCCGCGATGTTCGATGCTTTTTGACCGGGTTGATTACCTTCCAGGTTAAAATTATTGCCAACACTTACGGTAAGCCTGTCATTCAGGAAGCGCTTGGACAGGCCAACGTTGAGGTCGGTACGATTGGTGGCCGTGCCCGATGAGTAATCCTCACCTGAGGTTAAACCGAAATTCAGATCAACTCCTGATATTAAACTTCCTGCAAGCCTGTTTAACTGGTCAGATAACAGGCTGCTTACGCTGTTACGGATGGTGCCCTCTACGGTAGTACCCGCACCCTGGCTTTGCAGCGGATTATCGCCAATAAAGTGCCCCAGTACAAGTACACCTAATACCTGCTTGTTTAGTTCGTTAGGGTCCTGGCGTATCTGGGTAAGGCGGGTATTAACCGTACTTACCACTTCGGATGACACAGAATAAGAACTGTCTGGCAGTACAATGTCAAAGCTGATAGTTGGTGTGAGCAGCTGATCTTTCAGGTTAAGGTTAACATTGAAAGGTAGCTTTTGCTTATACATCGTACTATTTTGCGCATCCGAAAGCTGGTTTGAAACCAGGTCAATTGGTGGTACATTGGCTACGTAAATAGCGGTAAGATCAATATTGGCACTGGTTGGGTCTCCAGTCCAAACAATAGTACTGCCTTTTTTAAAGTTAAAAGTGCGCTTAACAGTTGCATAGGCCAGGTTGTACGAGCCTGAGTTAACCACATAAGTACCGGTAAGGTTTATTTTGCCGCTTGGGTCAATGCCGCCATTCAGGCTGGCCTCGCCTTTAAGGTGTACGATATCGCCGTTTCGCTCATCAACTACAATAGTAAACGCAGCATTTTTATTTACGTTGATAGTTGCAGAAACATCCAACCCTGTAACATCCGATTTTTTGAGCGAATCCAGTTGCCTGGCCAGCAGGATGGAATCCATTTTAGGGGCATTTTTATCAATAAAGTCAACCACTCCCTTCCGGTCTTCCAGCGCCGGGTCATTGGTAGGCAGCACAAAAGTCATATCGGTTTTGTCGTTAACAGTAAGGTTGGCATCAACCACCGGCTTAGTCATATTGCCGCGGACCTTGATGCGGGTATCCACATACAGTTTGCCGTAGTAAAGTTTGTTATCGGCCTGGGTTGAGTTAGTAACTCTGAAGTTATTGGCATTAATATCCATGCCGAAGGCAAAATCGGTGTAAGTTTTGGTGTAGATACTGCCGCTTACTATGGCCTTGTTGCCAGTTGAATCAACCAACGTAAAATCATTAAAGCGGATCCCTTCGTTGTTGAAAGTAATGCTTTCCTGCGGCATCCTGAAATAGGAGTTAAGCATAGCCACGTTAAAGCCTACTTTGTTAAAGTTGATATCTCCCCGTACAGAAGGCGCATCTGTAGTGCCTGATATTTTAAGTGCTCCGGTAATATTACCTGTGGCATTACGCAGGCTACCAAAGCTAAATCCCTCGATGCTCTTCATGCTCAGGTTCACGATATTCAGGTCGAGATCAAAACGGCTTTCGGGCGTGGTGTAATACGTTCCATTCAAATCAACCTGATTGCCTTTGCCGGTAATGCTCATTTGAGCGGCGTAGGCATTCTGCGTTTGGTTATTTACTTTGAGGGCTATATTGCCCACCGTATCTCCTTTAAAATTAAAATTATCAACGTTTATGGCAGCGGTAAATACAGGACTGGTTTGGAAGTTGCTTACGGTAGCATCACCATTAATGATACCACCCACCTGTAACGAGTCCTGTTTGGCCATTTTAGTAAGCGCCTCAATATGGAAATTATTGAACTTGATATTCAGCGGGCTGTTAAACTCTTGTGTGCTGCTGTTAACGCTAAGGATCTGGTTGTTGTTGCTAATAGTGAAGTTATGCGCCAGGATTCCTTTTGGCCCGTATTGTAAAAAGTTATCATCACTAACCGCCCATGGCAAATAATCCAGCAATAAGCCATCTTTATTAAAGCTAAACTGGTATTCATTTGGCAACAGACTGAAAGTACCCGCTATACGGAAACGTTCTTTTTTTGCTGCGTCGCGGATTTGAACGCTCAAGCCTGCTTTGTTATCCTGTGCGGCACCTGAGATGCTGGTATACAACAGATCGACAGAACTTCCCACCTTCACTTCATCAACAGAAAAATTATAATTGAGCGCATTATTAGCAGTGTTAATGTTAAGCGATGCTTTGTTAACTGTGTTGGTGCCGTAAACAACTTTTGGTATGGAGCCTTTAACAACAAGTTCGCCGGTTTGACTATTAAAGCTGCCGTTCAGCAAAACCGGGTCAAGCTGTTTCAGGTCGGGGGCAAACTGGGTAAGCAATGGCGTTTTAACCAGTTTGGCTTCAAACGTAAACTGCTGCGGAGAATATTTAACCACAGGTGCGGGTTTGGCTTTTATCGTTTTGCCGCCTTTAGTTTTAACAGCTACCTGCTGCCCGCCTGCAATAGCGGTGTTGAAATATTTATTGATCACATCCTGCAGGGCCGGGGCTATCTGGGTAAGTTTATACTTGCCGGCCATGTGGGCAGACATGACAGGAGTTTTCAAGCGTAATGTACTGCTATCGGCGCTGGCTGTCGAGATGAGGCTGATAGTGTCCATCCGGATGCGCTGGCCTTTGTTTACTACCAACAGGTCGGTTGCTTTAATATCGGCGTTCAGGTAATCGGGATCGGCAGTTGGTACATCAGCCACAATCTTGCCATGAAAACGCATATCGTCCTTGACAAAATTCAGGTTTTTGAGGTTGATGCTATCCACACTTAACGTGGCCTTAACTGCCGGGTATTTTTTGTTGAGATTGGCTTTAGCATCCAGGCTGAAATTAATGTTAGGATCTTTCATGGTAGCAACTGCTGTATAGGCCCCATTGCTTGATGTACCTTTCATTACCAGGTTTTGGTAAGTGTAGCCTTTAACATAAGCTTTTGCAATATTGCCGTTAAAAGCTATGCTTGCCTTTTTAGGATCGAGGCTGGCACCTTTTAAATTAGCATTCATGGTAATGCGGCCAACCATTTGTGGTTGTTTGGTAAGCGCGCCAAGGTTAAGCTCGTTAACTTTAATATTGGCTGTATAAGTTGCCGTGTTTTTGTTTTGCCCATTCTTCAAAGTCGCAATCAGATCAACAGCGCCATAGCTCGAGCGCAGGCTCATTTTGGTATTAAAGCTGTACATGCTTCCTTTAAAATTACCTTTCAAGCTCATTTTTTCGGGGATGCTCACATTTGGCGGAATACTACCTGCTGGAGCAAGCTTGGCTATATCACTGTGACTGGTACTGAAATCGGCAATACTAATATCAAATGTAGCTTTGTTTACATCGGGCAGGCCTTTCATTTTTGCCGAGGCCTTGATATGCGTACTGCTTAAGCCGGTTACTTCCAGGTTAGGGATCTCGAGGTTGTTTACCTGCCCACTCACCCGGCCGTTGATTTTGAATACCGTACCCGGTGACGATTTAAAGGGTTCTATGCTGGCCATGCTTGGCATCAGCAGTAAAACATCCTTTAGACCCAAACGGATGCCATCTAAATTGGCATTGATACCCAGCGCGCCAATGTTTTTGGTGATGGCATCAATAGAAGGGTAACGTACCTGTACCGACTTTTGTAGTGTGGTATTCGGCGTTTCCAGCAACAGGTCATTCATATAAGCATTAGTTGGCCCGTACAGGAATGCCGTATGAAACTTATTGATCTTTAAACCGCTTTTTTCGGCAAAGGTAAAGGAGTTAATTTTGCCCGAAATGGTATCAGGGCTATAGGAAATATTTTCAGCTTCGGCATTAAGACTTCGGATGTCCATATGGCCAAAATCGAGACCTTTAAGGATAGCCTTCTGCGCTTCATTATCGAACTTAATATTATCGTTAGTAAAAGTTACTTTTCTAATTGTTGCCCGCCAGGCAGATTTGGTAGGAGAGGATACCAGCGTATCCAGTTTTTTAATGGTTTTAACAACTTCTTTAACCACAGTTTTAGGCTTGGCTAAACTAAGGCCTGCTTTGGTATCACTCAGTTCGATGCTTTTGATGCCTACCTTTTGATTCTTTAAGTCTATCTTGTCCATCTCCACCAAAAACTTGCTTAGGTCCACCTTGGCACCCATTTCGGCACTTCGATAATCAACCTTAATTTTAGAGATATCGATCACCCCTAAATTCAAATCCATATTCAAAGGTGTGGTAGCGGTATCAGGTGGTGGGATGGCGTTGGTCGGCGATTGGATGATCTTAGCATTTACATCGCTCAGGGTAATTTTCGGTATGGTGAACTTCATCTTATCCATATCAAAATCCTTAACGCGGGTGTCAAAATGGCCAAGCAAAAACTTTACATCGTTGCCTGTAATGGCATCCTTGTATTTTATGTTGATCTTATCGAGAACGATCTTATCAACAGAAAACTTCATGGTTGATGTAGTATCGGTAGGTTCTACTTCTTTTTTTGTTCGCCAACAAAAGCCTTGATAATGTAATCGAAGTTAAACACACTGTCGGCCCCACGGTTTACATTGGCCGTAATGCCCTGCAGGTTTACTTCGTTTACTTCAACCTGGCTGTGCAGCAGCTTGAGCATGCTGATATCAACCTTTAATCTTTCGCCGGCTATGAGGGTGTCTTTTTTCTGATCTTCAAAATACACGTCCTCCAAAACTAACAGTTTAGGCAGGCCAAGGCTGATATGGCCAATCTTAACTTTGGTGTGGATTTTATTCTGTAAAAAAGTTACGGCTTTGTCTTTCGCGAAGTTTTGAACAGCAGGAACCTGTATCAAAATTACTACAAGGATAACCAGCAGAACTACACTTACCAGTATCCAAAGTATCGTTTTAAGGGTTATTCGTAGTATTTTTTTCAATTGTATTTGTATTTCAAAGGTGAAGATGCTGTTGATCAATATAAACAAATAACATGCTAAGTATAGCAGTTTGCTGTGTGTTGTTGTATAATTTACAAAATGGGGCGGCTTTAATTAAATTTCCACAGCGCTACTTTTTAACAGTCTACATCCCTAACTTGTTTTAACTTTGTACCTCATAAAGATTTTGTTGAAACGGATTTACTATGCCTGATTTTTCACACCTCCACGTACATACCCAATTCTCCCTGCTTGATGGGGCAGCCGATATTTCCAAGCTGTATAAAAAAGCCGCTAAGGATGGGATGAAGGCCCTTGCTATTACCGACCACGGCAACATGTTCGGCGTATTTAAGTTTGTAGCCGAAGCCGGTAAACACAATGTAAAACCCATTGTAGGTTGCGAGTTTTACGTGGTTGAAGACAGGCATAAAAAGCAATTTACCAAAGAAAATAAGGATGTTCGCCGCCATCAACTGATGCTGGCTAAAAACCCTACGGGCTACAAAAACCTGGTTAAGCTATGCTCATTGGGATATATGGAAGGGCTGTATAGCAAATGGCCTCGTATTGATAAGGAACTGATCTTAAAATACCACGAAGGTATCATTGCTACTACCTGTTGTATTGGGGCTTCGGTACCACAAGCCATTTTAAGGGATACGCCCGAAAATGCCGAAAAGGAGTTTAAATGGTGGCTGGATTTGTTTGGTGAGGACTTTTATATCGAGTTACAGCGTCACGAAATCCCGGAGCAGCAAATTATCAATAATGTGCTGCTCACTTATGCTAAAAAGTATAACGTAAAAGTGATTTGTTCAAACGATTCGCATTACGTGGATCAGCAAGACTCAAACGCGCACGATATTTTGCTTTGCGTAAACACAGGCGATATGCAAAGCACCCCAATAGCTACCGACGAGGAAGGTGGTAAAGGCTATCGTTTCGGTTTCCCTAACGATCAGTTTTACTTTAAAACACAGGAGGAAATGGGCAAGCTGTTCCATGACCTGCCCGAGTCACTGGATAATACCAATGAAATTGTTGACAAGGTGGAGGTGTTAAAGCTAAAACGCGATATCCTGCTGCCTAATTATGTAATTCCTGAAGAGTTTAAGATCCACAAAACACCCGATGCCGATACTTTAAATCAATGGGAATACCTGAAGCACCTTACCTTTATGGGCGCCAAGGAGCGTTATCGTGATATTAGTCCGGAAACCGAAGAACGCATCAATTTTGAGTTGTTCACCATTCGTACTATGGGTTTTGCAGGGTACTTCCTCATCGTGGCAGACTTTATAAAGGCTGGCCGCGATATGGGCGTGTTCATTGGCCCGGGACGTGGTTCGGCGGCGGGATCGGTAGTGGCTTACTGTACCGGGATCACGAATATTGATCCGATGAAGTACAACCTCCTGTTTGAGAGGTTCCTAAACCCCGACCGTAAATCGATGCCCGATATTGATACGGACTTTGATGATGCCGGTCGCCAGCGGGTTATTGACTATGTGGTTGATAAATATGGCAAAAACCAGGTAGCGCAGATCATTACCTATGGCTCGATGGCTGCCCGCACCAGTATCCAGGACGTGGGCCGTGTATTGGATATGCCACTGGCCGATGTAAGTGCCATGAAGAAACTGGTGCCTGAAACCCTGGGTATCACCCTCAAAGATGCCATTGAACAGGTGCCGGAACTAAAAGAGATCCTGAACGGTAACGACCTAAAAGCACAGGTATTGCGTGAAGCCGAAAAACTGGAAGGATCGGTACGTAATACCGGTGTACACGCCGCAGGTATCATCATTGCCCCTTATGACCTTACCGAGATTGTACCGGTAGCGACAGCAAAAGATTCGGACTTACTGGTTACCCAATATGATGGCCGCGTAATTGAGGATGCGGGTGTAATTAAGATGGATTTTTTGGGTTTAAAAACCCTTACCATTATTAAGGATGCCCTGCGCATGATCAGGCAAAATCATGGTGTGGTGATCGATATCGACTACATCCCGCTTGATGATATTAAAACTTATGAGCTTTATCAGCGCGGCGATACCAACGGTACTTTCCAGTTTGAAAGTGATGGTATGCAAATGTACCTGCGCGAGCTTAAGCCCGATAAGTTTGAGGATTTAATTGCCATGAACGCCCTTTACCGTCCGGGCCCGATAGAGTATATCCCAAACTTTATTGCCCGTAAGCATGGCCGCGAACCGATAGTGTTCGATTTACCTGACATGGAGGAATACCTGGGTGAGACCTATGGTATTACTGTGTACCAGGAACAGGTGATGCTTCTGTCGCAAAAGTTAGCAGGCTTTAGTAAAGGTGATGCCGACGTTTTGCGTAAGGCGATGGGTAAAAAGCAGATTGAGGTACTGAACAAGATGGAAGCCCAGTTCATGGACGGGGCGATAGCTAAAGGCCATCCAAAAGATAAGCTTACCAAAATCTGGACCGACTGGAAAGCATTTGCCCAGTACGCGTTCAACAAATCGCACTCTACATGTTATGCTTTCGTGGCATACCAAACAGCTTACTTAAAAGCACACTATCCGTCAGAGTACATGGCGGCGGTTTTGAATAACCAGAACAATATTGAAAAAATTACCTTCTTCATGGAGGAGTGCCGCCGTATGGGCGTTGAGGTATTAGGGCCGGATATCAACGAGTCGGACATGGCGTTTGCGGTGAACAAGCGTGGCCAGGTACGTTTCGGGTTAACCGGCGTAAAAGGTGTGGGTGATAAAGCGGTGGAAAGTATCATTGAAGAACGTAATGCCAACGGCCCGTTTGAAACAGTATATGATTTTGCAAGGCGTTCCAATACCCGTAGTGTCAACCGTAAATCTTACGAGAACCTTGTTTATGGTGGTGCGTTTGATGGCTTTGGAATTCCGCGTGCACAGTTTTTTGCCAAAACCGAGTTGGGTACATTAACAGGTGTTGAACGCCTGATCAAATATGCTAACGATTATCAGAATGTACAAAGCAGTTCGCAATCGTCATTATTTGGCGGTTCGGTGGCATCTTATGTACCAGAGCCTGCTATGCCTGATGTTGAAGAATGGCCGCTGATAGAAAAGCTGAAGTACGAAAAAATGGTTATCGGAATTTATTTGACCGGTCACCCCTTGGATAATTATAAGGTTGAACTTAAACGTTTTTGTAACGCAAACATCAGCGATTTGAAACTGATGCAAAAAGCCCGGTCAGGTGAAGGCGGCGAAGATGTAACTGCGGCGTTCAATGAACTACGCCGTCGCGGTGAGTTAAGGATAGGTGGCCTGGTATCAAGCGTTCAGCATAAAATGACTAAAACGGGTAAGCCATTCGGCACATTTGTGTTTGAGGATTACAATGAATCGTATGAGTTTGCGTTGTTTGGTGATGATTATGTAAAATTCCGTAATATGATGATGGAAGGCTACTTCCTGCATATTAAAGGAAACATTGAAGAAAAGTTCCGCCAGAAAGATAACTGGGATTTGCGCATCATGGTGATGGACCTGCTATCAGAAATGCGGGATAAACTTACCAAATCATTAACTGTTTGCATTGATGTACAAATGCTCAACAGTAAACTGCTGGATGATATCCAGCACATGATAGATGATAACAATCAAAAGTATCCAGTTAAAAATTGTAAGCTCCGTTTCCAAATCAAGGATAGGGAAGAGGTTATGCTTGTTGAACTGTCATCTAAATCATTCAAGGTAAATCCAAGCGATGATTTTATGGCGGGGATACATAGTTTGACTAATGAGGAGCCGGTGCTGAGTTAAGGTAGTTATGAAGCTTGATATAGTTAAATTTATAGGTTAAATTTGTTTAACAAGTGATCGTTATTATGGAAACAGAAGTTATTAGGGAAAGACTGCAAGAGTATATCCGTTTTGCTGACGATAAAAAAGTAGCCGCGATATATACCATGGTTGAGAGTGAGATACAAGATGAGCTTGATTTATGGGAGGATCAGGATTTTTTAAATGAAATGAAAAGCCGCGTAGATGATTATGAAAGTGGCAGAGTTGTTGGAATTCCCTGGGAGCAGGTTAAGAAAAATGCAAGAGCACGGTAGTTCTGATGAGATATAACATTTAATTACTTCCGAAAGCCGAAATAGAATATCAGAAAGCATACAGGTGGTATGAGGAGCAATTAACCGGATTGGGAGATCGTTTTGAAACCTCTGTTGAGCGAAAATTAAATAGTATAAGTAATAATCCTCTTTTTTATCCTAATAAAAGCGGGAAAATACGGGAATGTAAAGTGGATGACTTCCCTTTTTTGATCATTTTTAGAGTTTACTCTGAAAAGGGTCTCATCTTTGTTTATTCAATATTCCATACCAGTCGCCGTCCTGGTAAAAAATACAAGAAAAGCCTGTAGAGATATCGTTTTACAACATCTACATTTTACACTTCCACTTTCACCACCTCATCATCCTGTTTCACTAAAGTATAACAAGTATAATCAGGCTTAATTACTTCGCCATTAGCATTAGTTACAGTCATGTAATGGCTTCCCCATCTTTCGAGGGTGTAAAATATAGATGATAGTTCTTCGCCGATAGGGGTGAGGGAATATTCAACCCTTGGCGGTACTTCGGGAAAAATATGGCGGGATACTATGCCGTCTTCTTCCAGTTCGCGGATCTGTTGCGAAAGCATCTTTTCGGTCATGCCGGGGATGGCCCGGTTTATCTCGCTGTAACGCTTCTGACCGCTTAATAATTGGTTTATTATACTCAGTTTCCACTTACCACTAATCACGCTTAGGGCTGCTGCCATAGCGCAGGAGTGATCGGAATGTCTGTTTTTTGTCATAATGAAAAAGGCGATATGTCGATTGCATCAAACCGGTCCATAACCTACCAAAAAGTATGTTGCACACAAAATGGTGCATTCTTGTGGGTAGCTATAACTCACTGTACCTTTGATGTATCAATAACAAAGATAATGAAAAAGTTACAAGGAAAAACAGCAGTAATAACAGGCGGCAACAGTGGTATAGGCCTGGCCACAGCACAAGAATTCATCGCACAAGGTGCAAAAGTGATCATCACCGGCAGGAACCAAAAATCAATCAACGAAGCAATTGAAACACTTGGTGCTGATGCTCAAGGTGTAATTGCAGATAGCGGCGACATCAACCAGGTTAAGCAATTGGGTGAAAAGGTAAAAGCTATTGCCGAAAAAATTGACATCGTATTTGCTAATGCAGGTATTGGCCAGTTCAATTCAACTGAGCAAATGAGCGAGCAGATGTTTGATGATATCATGAACATCAACTTTAAAGGTGCCTACTTCAGTATTCAGCAATTGTTGCCTTTAATTAATGATGGCGGCTCTATCATCCTGAATACATCAATTAACGCACATATTGGTATGGCCGGAGCAACTGTTTATGCAGCAAGTAAAGCAGCATTGCTTTCATTAGCTAAAAACATTTCGGCCGAGTTGTTGCCACGTCGCATCAGGGTTAACTCTGTAAGCCCTGGTCCGGTTGTAACACCTTTACACACTGCCGATAAATTAGGCTTAACCCAGGAACAATTGGAAGGCATGGGTTCCGAACTGATCAAACAGATCCCAATGGGCCGTTTTGGTTTGGCCGAAGAAATTGCCAAAACAGTTACCTTCTTCGCTTCTGACGATTCAACATTTATAACCGGTGCCGAATTGATTGCTGACGGCGGTATGGCTACTTTGAAAGGTGCATAAACCCCTCTAAATCTCCCCTGAAGGGGAGACTTTTAAAAACCTATCTTCCGTGAAAATTTGATCAAGATATAATTCATGGAGGCATGATAAATTTATTAACTGATGACCGGCGGCTGTGGCTTCCGGTCATTTTTTGTTTTGATGAGGTAAATAATATAACTGAAGATACCAATAGATAAGGCGACTACCCCATCAATGAAAATGCCGCCGAAAAGTACGGCCATCTCGGGCATACCACATCGCCCGGCCGGGTGAGAGGATGAGGGTGGTGGTGGCGGAACAAGATACGGAAGGGCTGCAACTGTTAACGCTATGCCCAATCCCCATGACAATACGGTACTGCCTATTATAGGTAATATGATCCGACCCTTTATCCTTAATGATGAAAGGATCATTTGTACAACCGGGGCAATAAGCCAAATTAAAAAGATAAGCATTTCGATATAATTATATTGCTGCCTTTTCTTACATTAATTTATAGTACGTTATAAAACTACAAACTCCAATAACCGGAACTATAAAGCCTACATTTAAGATACCTATTGATATAAATATAGTGCATCCTATAGCACATTTGATATCGGCAGGTACGCTATATAGCGAAATCATAAAAGAAAGGGTGGCTAAGCCTGCTGCCAGCAAAAGCGACAAAAATATAATTATGGATAAAGGCAATTTGATTTGACCGTTTATCCTGCGTGATGATAGCTTAAACTGGAGTATCGGCGTAAAGAAGTTAAGTAACAGCGGGATAATAATCGTAAACATAATTCTATAGCTATGTGTTAATTAATACCCCCAATGTTAAAAAGTAACCCGCCGCTATAGTTGTAAATATGCTTTGGAAATAGGTAATTTGTGTTAATACGTCATGTCGCAAGGAGGTATTTAAGGGTGTAAATGCGACAAATGGTCATGCCTGCGTTAAGGCTGCGTATTATAATAATATAATTGTCACATTGTCAGTAGTACACTTGTGGCAAGCAATTTGAATAGCATATATTTGTAAGTACAAAATTTAAAAAATAGAAATCATGGCTTTAGAAATAACTGATGCAAACTTTGACGAGCTTGTCCTGAAATCAGACAAACCGGTATTAATTGACTTTTGGGCAGAATGGTGCGGTCCGTGTAGGATGGTAGGTCCGGTAGTTGAAGATATTGCTAAAGAATATGAAGGCAAAGCTGTTGTTGGTAAAGTAGACGTTGACAACAACCCAGGTATATCTGTAAAATATGGTATCCGTAACATCCCTGCCTTATTGTTCTTCAAAAATGGCGAAATTGTGGATAAACAAATCGGTGCTGTGCCAAAATCAGTATTAACTGATAAACTGGTAAAACAGTTAGCATAACCCTTAAGCTTATTTAATGCTACACATTGTAGCATTAACACAACATACTTTTTGAAAGAGCGTTGCAATTTTGCAGCGCTTTTTTTATGCCTATATTAGCCTATGACCAAATTAAACGATGATCAGCAAATAAGGCAGCTGGCGAATCTTGAATTGCTGGCCCGGCAGGTGGTTGAAGGTTTTATTACTGGTTTGCACCAAAGTCCCTTTCATGGCTTTTCGGTTGAGTTTGCCGAACACCGATTGTATAACAACGGCGAATCGGTAAAAAATATCGACTGGAAGCTGCTGGCCCGTACCGATAAATTGTTTGTAAAGCAGTTTGAGGAAGAAACCAATCTTCGCTGTTTTTTGCTGCTGGATACTTCATCATCCATGAACTTTCCTGAAACGGGTACCAATAAACTCCAGTTTTCTGTTTATGCCATAGCATCGCTCATGTACCTGTTTAAAAAACAACGCGACGCTTTTGGACTTTGTCTTTTTTCGGATAAAATAGACTGGATCAGCGCGGCGAAATCAACCACTACACACCTGTTTTATTTATATGCCGAGCTGGAAAAAATGTACGCCAGTCCAAAAGTAAATACGCAAACCAATATTACCAATGTGCTGCATCATATAGCCCAGGAAATCCATCAGCGTTCGTTGGTGATCATTTTTAGCGATATGCTGGAAAATAATCTGGATGCCGAAAAACAGCAGGCTTTGTTTGCTGCTATCCAACATTTGAAATTCAATAAACATGAAGTGGTGATTTTCAACGTTACCGATAAGCAAAAAGAGCTTGAGTTTAATTTTGATAACCGCCCTCATCATTTTATTGATATCGAAAACGGTGACGAACTGAAAGTGAACCCGGCCCGCATCCGCGACGCCTACAAGGCATCGTTAAAGGAGTATCGCCATCAGCTGGAGTTAAAATGCGCACAGTATCATATTGATCTGGTTGATGCCGATATCCATGAAGGCTATCATCATATCCTGAACACTTACCTGGTTAAGCGGAATAAGATGATATAAGAGATTATTTTGTAAAAAAGGCGTCATTGCTTCGTACCTCGCAACGACGGTAGTTTTTTGATTGGGTTTTCTTGAAAACAAAAAAAGGCCATTCCCATCTGGAAAACGGCCTCTATAGTTAAATAGGGGATCTACTTACAAAATAAACTTTGTAAATGTATTGATACAATGTGAAGATTAAGTGAAGTCAAGCTCGCGGTTAAATATGAGATAGATACTGGTACCCCTGTCTTTTACCGAATCTATTTTTACCCGGATGCCATGAAAAGCGGTAATACTTTTCACAATAGCTAAACCAAGGCCGTAGCTTTCTTTTTCTTCAGTCTCAAATTTTTCAAAACGGTTAAAAGCGTTTTCTATTTGTTGTTGGTTCATCCCCGCACCTGTGTCTGTAATTTCCAGTATATAAACATCTTCCTTCAATTCATCGGCAACGGTAATACTGCCTTTGGGTTTATTGTATTTAATTGCATTGTTTATCAAATTGAACAATAGGGTATGCATTAGGGGGCGGTTACCCATAATGGAGTAGATGTATTTAATGTTATTGTTGAAGGTGAGATGCTTTTCTTCCAAACGGTCTTCCAGTTCTTCCTGTATCTCCATAATTACGCCTGCTATCATCACCACATCGGTCTTGGCATACTGGTTATTTTCAACTTTTGATATTAGCAGCAGGCTATTGATGATAGATTTAAGCCGGTTTAATGTTTTCAGCGAGGCGTGCATTTTGTTTTCGCTGGCTTCGCTGAGTTCTTCCTGCAATAAAATATTCTCCAACCGCGAGCTGATAATTGATATGGGCGTAAGTAACTCATGCGATACATTGGCAATAAACTGTTTTTCCAGAGCAAACAGGTTACTGATCTTTTTCATGAGTGTGCTGATACTGTCATCAAGCAGTTCGAAATCCTGTGTGGTGGTCTGGATCTTTTCATAATCAAAGTTCATAGGATCATTTACTTTGATCAGCTTGCGGTCGATGATCTTATAAAAGGGCGCAAGCAAAAATTTGGTAAACACCAGGTCGCTTACCAGCGTGAGGGCGAGTGCTATTATCAATGTCAAAAGGGTAAACCTTTTAATGATGGATTTTAATTCCTCAACAGAGGTAACCGCTACGCCAATTTCAAGTAAATAGGTATGGTTATTAAAATTAAACTGATGAGTAAGTATGCGATAAGTTTGCGTTACACTTTCATTAGTTCGGATTTCTGTAGTAAACTTTGCATCTTCGGTAACTGTGGGTTCAAACTTAACCGGTTTTATAATAATAAATTCCTCTTTTAAAATATTGTAGTCCTTATACGTTCTTTGAGTTGATAGATAGCCATTGATCTCTTTTGAACTTAGGTTTTTGAGTATTTCCTTTTCATCATCCTCCAATCTAAGCTCAACATGGTCATAAGAAATTTTTTCGATAGAAAGCAGGATAAGCAGGCCAGTGAAAAGTATAATGGCTAATTTGGTTAATGTATTATAAAGGGCCAGTTTTACCTGTAATTTCATGAGGCTGTCAATTTCAGATGTTGATACGGTAGCCGATGCTCCTTACGGTTTCAAACCAATCTATAGGAATATATGCCGATAGCTTTTTACGCAGGTTTTTAACGTGCACATCCACAAAGTTAGAGTCGGAATTTATTTCCAATACATCGCCCCAAACATGTTCGGTGAGGTTGGTGCGCGATATTACCCTGTTTTTGTTAAGCACCAGGTAGTTGAAGATCTCGAACTCTTTTTTGGTGAGGGTTATGCGCTCATCGTTGTAAGTAACGGTACGGTTTTGTATGTTGATCTTTAAGCCTTTAACATTGATATCATTACTCTCCAGGCGGTGTTTGCGTCGGGTGATGGCGTGCATGCGGGCTAATAGCTCGTTTAATGAAAACGGCTTTGCCAGGTAATCGTCGGCACCCTGTTCAAGGCCCGATACCCGGTCGTCAACAGCGCCGCGTGCGGTGAGGATAATTACAGCATCTTCGCGCTCGTTCATGCCTTTCAGCATTTTAAGCAGGTCAAAGCCGTCACCGTCGGGCAATCCCAGGTCAAGCAGGATAAAGTCATAATTGTTTACGAAGATTTTTTCCGATGCCGATTTTTTAGTGCGGGCATGTTCAACCGTAAAACCTTCGTGGCTTAAAAATTCATCAACCTCAAGCGCAAGGCCTTTTTCGTCTTCAACAATTAGTACGTTCATAATTGTGCATTTACAGGAACTATCAATAAGGGTTACAGGATCAAGATTATTCACGGCGGGCAAAATACCGTACCGAAGATTAATAAAGTATGAAGATAGGCTTTTATAGCGTCCTGTAAAGTGCCATTTTTTTAAATCTTGCGTTTAAATTAAAAAAGCTCAAATCAATTTGCGCCGATTGGTGTTACAAACTAAAAGCTACCACTTCATTGTATGAGACTTTCTATCGAACGCAAACCCATCCGGGTAAATCCAGATCCGAAACGTGTAATAGCAAGATTTTTTTTAATGGGAACGATCGCGCCAAAGAGGTTATTGAGCGTGTAATGTTAATCAGCGAAGATGATGCTTTTGGCATTGTATCGCCCTTGCTGCAGGAATATTCCAAAAGGCACCGTAATATTACCCGGGTGCTCAACAGGCATTGCAGCAAGCTTAAGCCTTTGTTTTTAGAGCTCAATATTGATTTTGATACGCTTACCGTTTACCGCAAGCTGCTCATTGGGTCTTATTTTACGCATGAGTATTCTATTGAATCGGCCGCCTTCTTTAATCCCTCGATAGTTGAAGATCCCGACCAAACTGAGCTTGAAGACGGCCAGCGCAGGGTGATCATCAGTTTCCGGGCGGTAGGCGAAGGGCATATCTCTTCCATAACTTTTCGCCGGGCCTTGATAGATAAGGATAACAACATCAGCATACAACCTGCGGGCAGTTACATTGATGAGGCCGAAATTGTGAGAAATGCCGTTTATAATAAAAAGCTTTTTTTGAAAAAGCTGCCATCACCCAAATTAATATTGATGTTATAAGTGAGCTGGAATCAAAACTCGATCATCATTTTGAGTACGCCAACCTGCGCCGGATCATTATGGATTCGCAAAAACTGCAGGAAGACGATATGAAGCGGCTGGAGTATGACAAGGTACTTTGGCTTGCAGATTCCTATTATGAAATTGTTTTTTCACTGGATACCGATATTTCCGACAGGGTGATCTTCCCGATATCCGAATATGAACGTAAGGGTATTGAGGATGCCCGTTTTGTACAGTTTACCAACGATGACGGCAGCAAACTGTACTATGCTACTTATACCGCCTACGATGGCTCCCTGATTATGCCTAAGCTGCTGCAAACAACCGACTTTTATAATTTTAAGATCATGCCTTTGTACGGTGCGGGTGCACAGAATAAAAACCTGGCCTTGTTTCCACGCAAAGTGAACGGCAAGTATGTGATGATATCGCGGATAGACGGCTGCAATAACTATATCATGTATTCGGATAAGATCAATATTTGGGAAAAGCCGGTGATGCTGCAACAGCCTAAATTTAGCTGGGAGTTTGTGCAGATAGGTAATTGCGGCTCGCCCATTGAAACACCCGATGGATGGATCATGATAACCCATGGCGTTGGTCCCATGCGCCGTTATGTGCTGGGTGCAAGTCTGCTTAAACTGGATGACCCAACGGTTGAAATTGGCCGCCTGCGCGAGCCTTTGCTGATCCCCAACAGTGATGAGCGGGAAGGCTATGTACCTAACGTGCTTTATTCATGCGGGGTAATTGTACACAACAATAAACTCATTATTCCATACGGTGTTTCAGACTCATCAACTGCCTTTGCCGAAGTATGCCTGGATGAGCTTTTGAATAAACTTAAAGCCTTTATTTAAGCGCAAAGCCGAAGGCTGAAAGCGAAAAGCTTTGTGTTTGAAAAGCTTTCAGCCTTAAGCTTTCAGCTTTTAGCTTGTATTTATATTGTTGATTATAAGTCATTTAACTTTCATATAAATCTCATAATGTATTATTAGTTAAAACTTATTCTTCTTTTTCAAGTTAAATAAATATGAAAAAGATAATTTTAAGCTTAAGCATAATACTGTTTTCGCTTACAGGTTTTAGCCAGGCACTTAAACCTGTAAAGATAGATAGCCTTGTCACGGTTTCATTACCCGAAGGCTTTACTAAAAAGGATACATTAGGCCAGCAGATATACCAGGGTAGTGCATCATTAGGTAATATTCTTGTTTTACGCGTGCCAAACGCTAATACAAAACCTTTAAACAAGGAGAGCGACTTGAAAGATGTATTTAAAACCTACATCAAAGGTATTCAAAAACAATCTGTTAATGGCAGTGTAATGTATCCGCGTGATACCACTATCGGTAAACTGGAAGGAAAGGTATTCACCCTCAGGATTGATAACAGCGGTTCAACCGGCGAATCTCCGGAGTTAAGAAATTTTATCCTGCTGTATACCCAGGACGTAACCTATACTTTTGAATATAACTATCCGGAGCAGAGACTTGATCTGGCAAAGGCCGAACTGAAACAATTTTCCAGTTCTATCAAAATCGCACCTACTTTGGATCGCCGCGATCAGTATTTGTCTGACGCAAAAGGCATGTCCGCCCCGGCCAAAATAGGTATTTATGGCGGCGGCGCCGTTATAATATTGATTATCGTATTAACCGTGATCAAACGTAAAAACAGTCAGTTGGAAGCTGGAGTTTAATTAGCGACAGGGGCTTTTTTGAATACGTTATCGAGCAGGCCCCGGTTCCATTTGGCCGAATTGATGAACTGCTTACCATCAAGCCATGTTAGCCAAAATATAGTAACAAACACACCAATAGCCGAGCCGGCAAGCACGTCTTCATAAAAGTGCTCGGTTAAATAAATTCTTGAATAGCCAACCATTATGGCAACAAACAAGGCTGGGATTCCCCAGCCTTTGTTTTTACAGAGGTACGTTATGACCAGCGCGGCAGAAAAAGCACTCACCGTATGTCCGGACGGAAAACTGTATTTCTCCAATATATAAACACCTTCTACGGTATGTACCCTGCTCCACTGGCTGGCAAAGTATAGCTTTGGCCGGGGGGCGATATAAATGTATTTAAGGATTTGTGCCGCGACGGATGTTATGGCATAGCTGGAGGCCATTAACAGCCAGCTGCGGTAACTGAATAAAAGCATAGCAAGTGATACTATCACGGCTGTGGTGCCGTCGCCGATATCTGTAACATAAGGCTCAATGGTATCAAGCCAGGGGTGGTGCCAACCATTAACCGTAAAAAAATAGCTTCACGGGTAAATAGCAGTTTGATAGTCAGGCAGGTGGCTAAAAGGATAAGGTAAAGGATAAAAAAAGGGCGGATCCTGTGCAACACGTCTTTTATTCCTATCTTCATGTTGCAAAGTAAGCATATACTTATTCAATGCAAAAAAATGATTAATTTTGAGATTGGTTAGCACTTATTAATTAAACTACATGTCGAAAAGTATCTTTCGTAAAAAGTCGGTAGCAAAAATTTTAAATGATGTTGAATGTGGTTTTAGTGATAGTGAGCATCCCGGTACAACGTCATCCCAACTCAAAAAAGAACTTAACGTAAAAGACCTCACCCTCATGGGCATAGCCGCCGTTGTGGGGGCAGGTATATTTTCGACAATTGGCGAAGCCTCTTTCCACGGCGGCCCTGCGGTTTCCATCCTGTTTATTTTAACCGCTGTTACCTGCGGCTTTTCGGCTCTTTGTTATGCCGAGTTTGCCTCGCGTATCCCGGTTGCGGGCAGTGCGTATACCTACGCTTATGCCTCTTTTGGTGAATTGATAGCATGGATCATTGGCTGGGACTTGTTAATGGAATACGCCATTGGCAACATCGCAGTAGCCATTTCCTGGAGCGAATACTTTGTAAACCTGCTGGAGGGCTTTCATATCCATATGCCCAAGTTTCTGACTATGGACTATGTTTCGGCCCTGCGTGGGCATGAGCAGGTTCAGGCAGCAGGTACAAACCTGGCTGATATCAGTGATAAAGTAAAAGCAGAAGCACTGGCCTGGGATCAGGCGCCGGGCATAGGCGGTTTTAAGCTCATTGCCAATTTACCGGCCCTTTTAATTGTTATCATCATCACCTACCTTGTTTATATTGGTATCCGCGAAACAAAAAAGGCCACCAATGCCATGGTGGTTTTAAAGATAGTGATTGTTATAGCGGTTATAGTGGTGGGTTTTTTTACGTAACACCTGCCAACTGGCACCCGTTTATGCCTAACGGTTTCAGTGGTGTTATGAAAGGGGTATCAGGGGTGTTTTTTGCTTATATCGGCTTTGACGCCATCTCAACCACAGCCGAAGAATGTGAAAGGCCCCAGCGCGACCTGCCCCGCGGCATGATCTATTCGCTGGTGATTTGTACAGTATTGTATATCCTGATAGCATTGGTGCTTACCGGCATGGTAAGTTATAAAGACCTGCAGGTTGGTGACCCACTGGCCTTTGTTTTTGCAAAGGTGGGCTTAAATAAGATTAGCTATGTGATCTCCATCAGTGCAGTTGTTGCTACAGCGAGTGTATTGCTGATATTCCAGTTAGGCCAGCCCAGGATCTGGATGAGCATGAGCCGCGATGGTTTATTGCCTAAAGCATTTTCACGTATCCACCCAAAATATCAAACACCTGCTTTTGCCACGGTAGTAACCGGTTTTGTGGTGGCTATACCGGCTCTGTTCATGAATCTTACCGAGGTGACCGATTTGACCAGTATAGGTACCCTGTTTGCATTTGTACTGGTTTGCGGCGGTGTGCTGTTGCTGCCGCGTGAAGAGGCTGTTAAAGGCAAATTCCATTTACCATATGTGAATGGTAAATTTATTATACCAATTATCACACTGGTGATTTTAGGCTCGGTTGCCTGGTTTAAACCGGCCGCGCAGGTTGAAATGATGCAGTTTAAGAAGCTAAAAGACCGTAGCGATATCATTGATAACATGGACAACAATGACAAGCTGAGCCTGCTTAAAACTACCAATCAGCTTTATAACGCTAATGTAACTGTCCAGCCCGACTCGGCTAAAAAATATTTTAAGGATATAGAAGAGGATAAATTCAATACCGCACTAAGGCAAACGAACGATATCAGCGATGCTAAGAAGTATTATTTAGGTTTTGACGGCTTCCTGTATAATTTCCCTAACTATCTTTTCTTTATACTAATCATTATTATAGCGGTTTATAGCTTTATTAAAAACTTCTCGCTCATCCCTGTTTTGGGGCTGATGAGCTGCTTTTACCTCATGACCGAGCTTGGCTATACCAACTGGCTCAGGTTTTTGATATGGCTGGTGATTGGCTTAGTGATTTATGCCACCTACAGTTATAAAAACAGCGTACTGGGGAAAGAACCCAAAACCGCTTAAAACCTATGTGGAACTGCCCCTTATGCGAACGTGAATTTACCGCTACCAACCAGGTGCATTCATGCTGCGACAGGGAGCTATCGGAAGCGCTAAGCGGCAAAACGGCCCATACCATAGCGCTGTTTGATCATTTGGTTGACGAGTACCTGCAAATTGCCGAAATTAAAGTTTATCCTACCAAAAGCATGATCGCATTGGGAGCAAGGATAAACTTTGCTTATGTTGCCCAATTAGGTAAAAACTTTATTGATGTGGTATTTCCGTTTAAACAGGTTTATGACGATAACCTGTGCTTCAGTAAAATAAAACAAGTGCCCGGCACCGATCAGTATAATCACTACTTCAGGATGTATTTTAAGGAAGATATTAATGATGAGGTGCGGAAATATATGCGGATGGCCTGGGAGAAAAGCAAGTGACTATATAACTACCGCAGGCTTTCAGACTGTGGGTGGCATAGTGTAAGCTTTCAGCTTACACACTTGAGCTGAAAGCCCGTAGTAGATTGAAAAACAAAAGCCTCCCGTTTCCGGAAGGCTTTCAATATTAAAGGGGGAATTTAATTAACCCGGTGAATTTCAATCGCCTCAGGTATAGCAAGCACCAGCGGCACTTTCTCTACCGTTACAAAGCTCAGGTCGAGGCCAAAACCGCGCTCTTCGGATAAGCTCACTTTTTTAAGCTGCTTGTAGTAATCCATTATAAATCTTTCGATGAATGACAGGTTGTGTGAGCGTGAGAAGATCTTTTCGATCACCACAAAACGGAAATCGCCGACAATTTTATGCCTGTTCAGTGACTTGTAGGTACTGGTAATATCAACCTCGCCTTTTTTAACAAGATCTTCTACCACTTTCCTGAATAGCAGGTTTATTTGCTGTTCAACGCGGAAACCGAGCTTAAAGTCAATCCGGATGAGTTTGTTTGGCACTAAATGGTCAACTTCGTATTCGCGTTTGTAAGGTCTCGTCCACTACGTCAACGTGTACAAGCCAATAAACATCTGCACGTTTAGGCTGTTTTTGCAGTATGGAATAAACAATTTTTGATTCAATTTCTGAATTGAAGTTGGCGCTGGTTAAATAAACCAACTGCGAAGCATATTTAGGCACACTTTCATCAGAGCTTAGCTCCTTTATTATATCAAAATAGTCTTCTATCTCAACAAACTTCACATAGCGGTTCCTGATCTTGCGGGCGGTATGCCATGTCCACATTACGGTGAACAGCACAAAACCGATGGAGAGGGTAAACCAACCACCATCTAAAAACTTGTGCAGGTTACCGGTAAGGAAGGTTCCTTCAATAAGCAGGTAAACCGCCAAAAACGTATTGATGATATAGTTAGGTACTTTTTTGCGTTTCAGGAATTTGGATACCAGTATGGTGGTCATGAGCATGGCTACGGTGATACTTAAACCGTAAGCAGCCTCCATTTTATCCGAGTGTTTGAATATTAGCACCACACCTAAACAACCGGCCCAAAGGAGCCAGTTAACACTGGGTACATATAACTGTCCTTTTTGCTCTGATGGATAGTTGATCCTAACTTTTGGCCAAAGATTAAGCCTTACAGCTTCGGCAATGAGCGTAAACGAACCTGATATCAGCGCCTGGCTGGCAATGATAGCCGCTACTGTAGCTATGCCGATGCCATATATCAGGAACCATGTTGGCATGATTTGGTAAAAGGGGTTTTGAGCATTAAGGTCCATAACGTGGCCGTTACGCTGTAGCAACCAAACTGCCTGGCCTAAATAGTTTAGGATAAGACAAATTTTTACATACACCCAGCTTACGCGGATATTGGCTTTACCGCAGTGGCCAAGATCGGAGTACAATGCTTCGGCACCTGTGGTACACAGAAACACGGCACCCAATATAATGAAGGCGCCATCGCTTGAACTCGACGTAAGCAATTTAATGGCATAGTACGGGTTTAACGAGCGGATGATCCATGGATCATGTACGATATAGGTAACACCTAAAAAGCCCATCATCGTAAACCAGACGAACATGATAGGCCCGAATGCCTTACCTACCAGTGACGTACCGAATTGCTGTATGATAAATAAAGCGGTAATAATGGCCATTACCACATATACAGTAGGCAAGTTAGGGTAATAGGTTTGCAAACCTTCAATAGCCGATGATATGGTAATTGGCGGGGTAATAATGCCATCGGCCAAAAGGGCGCAGCCTCCTACAACCGCCGGTACAATAAGCCATTTTGCTTTACGCCGTACTAATGAAAACAGCGAGAAAATGCCGCCTTCGCCCTTGTTATCCGCCCTTAGGGTTATCACCACATACTTTAAAGTGGTTTGCAGGGTTAATGTCCAAAAAATGAGCGAAACACCTCCAAGAATTAATGTTTCTGAAATTTGACGCTGGCCAACTATAGCCTTGAATACGTATAATGGGGAGGTACCAATATCACCGTAAATTATTCCTAAACTGATTAGAAAGCCCGCGGCTGACAGTTTATGCAGATCTTTATGATTTGACACTTTTATGATTTAGAGATGGCAAAAATATTAATTTTTTTGGTTAAACCATTACAATGATTAAACGTATAAGGAAATTATGTGTCTATTATACAATAAGGCTGTGCATTTTGTTAAAATTTGTTAAAAAGTTTTACAAAAACACTAATATTTAATGGGATGAAGGCATTATTTATACTTTTGTAGAATCATACTAAATAATGAGGCGAAATTTTACATATTCTTATGTTTATACCTACACATGGGTCGTGATAATTGCGATGGCAATTTTCGTGAACTTCGCCTTTGTTGCCGATGGTCATTCGCTAAAGTCTGATACCGTGTATCTTAGGGGTAAAACTAAAGCTGCCAAAACCTCTTATTTGAAGAATGGCTTGCACCTCTCGCTTCCTCCATTAAAACCCGCTGTTACTTCAAGTGTAAAATTGAATGTATCCCGGCCCGATGATAAACTACTAAGCGATGTGCAATTGTACCCTAACCCGGTAACCGACCAGATCAATCTTAAATATTCCATTTCGCGCAATGCCAACGTAACCATTAAAATAATGGATGTGCTGGGCAACGATATTTCTACCCTGTTTTCTCAAAGGGTTGAATCCGGCGATCATAATCTGAATTACCCGATCAGCAATAAGCTGGTCCGTGGTTTTTACTTTGTCCGCGTTGTTGCCGGTACCGAATCCGTTATCAAAAGGATTTCGGTTATTAATTAAATTCGATTAAAATTAATTTTTTCACTTTTGACTGCCCCAGCGGGGCAAAAGGTTTGTAGCAATTGAATGAACCCTATTTGGGTGTGCCAGAGGTACTTGCCTGCGTAAGTTTTACTTGAGGGGAACGTCAAATTATTAATACAACATTATAAACCTTCTCCTCAAACCCATCAAATTTTTTAGCTTTGGCGATTATAGCGTTCATTTATGAAAATTATTGCCATTGGCCGCAACTACGCCGAACACGCCAAAGAACTCAATAACCCGGTACCCACAACGCCGGTTATCTTCATGAAGCCCGATACGGCCTTATTAAAAGAGAACAAGCCTTTTTATCATCCCGATTTTTCGGAAGATGTACACCATGAAATTGAATTGGTTTTGAAGATCAGCAAAGAGGGCAAGCACATCAGCGAAAAGTTTGCCGCTAATTACTATGAAGAAATTGGCTTAGGTATTGACTTTACTGCACGCGATGTTCAGGCACGCCACAAAGAAAAAGGCCTTCCCTGGGAACTGGCTAAAGCCTTTGATGGCTCGGCGCCCGTCAGCACTTTTGTGCCTAAAACCAAGTTTGAATCTGTTTATGATATCAACTTTAAGCTGGATATTAACGGTGAAACCCGTCAGCAGGGCAACACCCGCGATTTGCTTTTTTCGTTTGAGAGCATCATTGCCTTTGTTTCAAAATACATCACCCTAAAAAAGGGCGACCTAATATTTACCGGCACCCCACCAGGTGTATCAAAAGTAAAAATCGGCGACAGACTTGAGGGATACCTCGAAGATGAGAAAATGCTCGATTTTTACGTTAAGTAAGCATGATAAAAAAATATTGGTTACAGGGGCAATGTGTTTAGCGCTTTATTCAAACGCATTTGCTCAAAATATTATACAAAGCAGGGCTTACCCGCAAAACTATTTCAGGTATCCGCTTGATCTTACGCCGCCCACTACAGCCGGTTCATTTGGCGAGTTAAGGCCGTCACATTTCCACTCCGGGCTCGATTTTAAAACCAACCAGCGGACAGGCTACCCTGTACATGCCGCTGCCGAAGGTTACATATCAAGGGTACGTGTACAGTTTGGTGGGTTTGGGAGGGCTATTTATATTACCCATCCCAATGGGTATACTACGGTTTACGGCCATTTGCAAAGCTTTAGCCCGGCGGTTATTGATCTGGTAAAGAAATACCAGTACGAGCACCAAACCTTTGAGGCTGATTTTAATCTTACACCAACACAGGTGCCGGTAAAAAAGGATGAGGTTGTAGCTATTTCAGGAAATGCCGGTGCATCGGCCGGGCCGCATGTGCACTTTGAGATCAGGGACAGTAAAACAGAGGAAACTATCAATGCACAGCTATTTGGTTTAACCATTCCTGATAAAGTGCCGCCTACAATTACCGCTATTGGTATCTATCACCTCAACGGAAAACCGTTCAGCGAAAAAACACCTAAAGAGTTTTTAGGCGTTACGGGCTCAGCAGGTAATTATCATCTCCTTAAACCACAAACGCTGGAACTAAGCGGTAATATCGGATTCGGGATTAATACCAGCGATATGAACAGCACGTCGTTTAATCATAACGGCGTTTATTCAATAGAGCTAAAACTGGATGGCAAAACCGTGTATACCTTTGCGGTTGAACGTTTCGCGTTTGATCAGACCCATGCTATCAATGCATATATAGATTACCCTGCATTTGAATCATTCCGCAGGTGGATGCAGAAATGTTTCATTCTGCCCGGCAGCCGGATTTCATTGTATCCGCAATCGGTAAATAACGGCATCATTACGTTTGATGATAACGCGACGCATGATGTGGAGTATATTGTAAAGGATGTGGCTGGCAATACAGCATCGCTTAACCTGAAGGTTAAATCATCGCCGTTTACAAACCCACAGCCTGTGAAACCTATCGGTACTATGTTTTACTATGACAAGCGGAGTGAGTTTAGCAACGACAAAGTGAAAGTGGTCATTATGCCAGGTAACCTTTATGATGACCTTGATTTCCAATATTCAGCATCAGCCAAACCCGTGGGGGCTTATTCGGCCATGCACCATATCCATAACCGGCTTACACCCATTCATGATAGCTATGAGATCTGGATTAAGCCCGATGTTGACCTGGGTAAGTACACTGATAAGGCGGTTATTGTAAGTTCTTGGGGCGGCTGCCAGGGTGGTTACTTTAAAGATGGCTATGTGATATCGCAGGTGAGCGCCTTTGGCGACTATTGTATCAAAGTAGACACTGTGCCGCCCGTTATCCATCCGCTTAATATTAAAAATGGCAGTAATATGAGGGCTGCGCGCAGTATTAACTTCAGGATGAGTGATAATTTATCAGGAATTAAGAGTTATACCGGTACCATTGATGGCAAATGGGTGCTGATGGAGCACGATTATAAAAGTAAAATATTAAGTTACACCTTTAATAGCGATATTGCACCCGGTAAACACGTGTTTAAGTTGACTTTAGTTGATAACAAGAATAATTTTTCGGAATTTTCCGCCGATTTTTCCAGATAAGTACCTAAATAAGCCATGACAACATTAAAAGAAGGCGATAAAGCTCCTGCTTTTACCGCTAAAGATCAAAACGGCAAAGAAGTATCCCTTGCCGATTACAAAGGGAAAAATGTGATCCTTTACTTTTATCCTAAAGATGATACCCCCGGCTGTACTGCCGAATCATGCGATTTCAGGGATAACTATCAATCACTTTTAAGCAAAGGTTTTGAGGTGATAGGGGTAAGCACCGACGACGAAAAATCGCACAAAAAATTTGAAACCAAATATAGCCTGCCATTTACCCTGATAGCCGATAATGAGCTTAAAATTGTAGAAGCTTACGGCGTATGGGTTGAAAAAAACATGTACGGCAAAAAATATATGGGTACAGCCCGTACCACATTTATAATTGATGCAGAAGGGGTTATTACGCATGTGATCAGTAAGGTTGATACTAAGGCCTCGTCACAACAGGTGCTCGATCTTATAAAATAAGTGTTAAAAACACAATCAAAATAGCTACTTTAGCAGTTCCTAAATTCCATTAATGAAAGCAGACTTACAAACATTAGAAAAAACCGCGTCACAAATCAGGCGCGACATTGTACGCATGGTACATGGCTGTCAATCAGGCCACCCGGGCGGCTCATTGGGCTGTACCGATTTCTTTACCGCATTGTATTTTTCGGTAATGAACCACGATCCTAAATTTAATATGGATGCAGTTGGCGAAGATATTTTCTTCCTGTCAAACGGCCATATTTCCCCCGTGTTTTACAGCACATTGGCACATGCCGGTTATTTTGATAAAGCCGAACTGGCAACTTTCCGTAAACTGAATGCGCGTTTACAAGGTCACCCAACCACACATGAGCATCTTCCGGGTATCCGTATTGCTTCGGGTTCATTGGGACAGGGTTTATCGGTAGCTATCGGCGCTGCATTGGCAAAAAAATTAAACGGTGATAAATCATTGGTGTTTACCCTGCATGGCGATGGCGAAATCCAGGAAGGCCAGATTTGGGAAGCTGCGATGTTTGCCCCGCACAATCATGTTGATAACCTGATCTCAACTATCGATGTTAACGGTCAGCAAATTGATGGTCCAACCAAACAGGTACTTTCATTAGGCGATCTTCGAGCGAAATGGGAAGCTTTTGGCTGGGATGTATTGGATATGAAAGGTAACGATATGGCGGATGTGGTTAGGGTGCTTGAAGAAGCAAAAAGCCGCACAGGTCAGGGTAAACCGATCATGATCCTGATGCATACCGAAATGGGCTACGGTGTCGATTTTATGGTAGGCAGCCACAAATGGCACGGTGTTGCGCCAAATGATGAGCAGCTTAAACTGGCGTTAGATCAGTTAGAGGAAACACTGGGCGATTATTAATTCACCTCCTCCGGCTTCCCCAAAGGGGGAGAGTTAAAGACATCAATTTTATTATTACGATTTAATGCCAATCCCTCTCGATTGCAGGGGGAATTTGAACAATGAAAAAATACACTTACACAGATAAAAAAGATACCCGCTCGGGCTTTGGCGCCGGGTTGCTGGAAGCAGGCCAGAAAAATGACCAGGTTGTTGCACTTTGCGCCGACCTTATTGGTTCGTTAAAAATGAACGATTTTATTAAAGCATTCCCTGAGCGTTTTGTACAGGTAGGTATTGCCGAAGCTAACATGATCGGTATTGCTGCGGGTATGACCATCGGCGGTAAAATCCCTTTTACCGGTACTTTTGCCAACTTTTCAACTGGCAGGGTTTATGATCAGATCCGCCAGTCGGTAGCTTATTCAAACAAAAACGTTAAAATTTGCGCTTCACACGCCGGTTTAACTTTGGGCGAAGACGGTGCTACCCACCAGATTTTGGAAGATATAGGCCTGATGAAAATGTTACCAGGCATGACTGTTATCAACACCTGCGATTACAACCAAACCAAAGCCGCTACTGTTGCTATTGCTGAGTATGATGGCCCGGTTTACTTACGTTTCGGCCGCCCGGTTGTTCCGATCTTTACCGATCCCGATCAGAAATTTGAAATTGGTAAAGCGTGGATGGTGAACGAAGGCGCCGATGTAAGTATCTTTGCTACAGGTCACCTGGTATGGCAGGCTATCCTTGCAGGCGAAATTTTAGCTGAGCAGGGTATCGATGCCGAGATCATCAACATCCACACCATTAAACCGTTGGATGAAGAGGCTATTTTGAAATCGGTTGCCAAAACAGGCTGCGTAGTTACTGCCGAAGAGCATAACCGTTTGGGTGGCTTAGGCGATAGCGTTGCCCAGGTGCTTGCAGTGCACAATCCATCACCACAGGAGTACGTAGCTGTAAATGACAGCTTTGGCGAAAGCGGTACACCTGAACAGCTGATGACCAAGTACGGCCTGGATGCAGATCATATTGTGGCAGCGGTGAAAAAGGTGATAGAAAGAAAAAACAAAAAAGGTTAATTAAACCTTTAACATTAATAAAATTCTAAAAATGTCGGTACAGGTTGAAGATTCAGAGATATTAAGCAAGTTTCAGGACGAAAAAACCCGGAATGAGGCATTTAACCTGTTGTTGAAAAAGTACCAGCAAAAAATATACTGGCACATCAGGCGCATGGTTGTTGATCATGACGATGCTGATGATCTGGTTCAGGATGTTTTTGTAAAGGTTTGGAAAAACCTGGCTGGTTTCAGAAACGACGCGCAACTGTACACCTGGATGTACAGGATAGCATCCAACGAGTGCATTACTTTTTTGAATAAGAAAAAACAAAAAAATAATGTTTCGTTGGATGATGTTGCTTATGAGCTGGCCGATACGCTGGCCGACTCAACCTATTTTAACGGCGATGCAGCGCAGCGGAAGCTACAGGAAGCACTGCTTACCCTGCCCGAAAAACAACGGCTTGTTTTCAATATGAAATATTATGAAGACATGAAGTATGAAGAAATGTCGCAGGTTTTGGGTACCAGTGTGGGGGCTTTAAAGGCTTCGTTTCACCTGGCAGTCAAGAAGATAGAAGCTCATTTGCTTGGCAGGGATTAATTTTTTAATTTACGTTAAACCTTTTAGCACTATACCAATCTATAGTTGTGTATGAAAAGCGATATGGACAATAGGGAATGGCTGGATGATTTCATCGCACTGAAACAGGTTAGCAAAACTAACCCGTTTACAGTGCCTGAAGGCTATTTCCATGAGTTAGCGCAGCACATTACAACACGTATAAGGCTTGAGGGATTAAAAAACTATCCATCTGCAGGGTATACCATACCCGAAAATTACTTTGACGAGCTAAGCAGCAACATCCGAAGCCGTATAAATATTGAGCGTGCTTTTAGCGCCGGTGATTCGGGGTTTACCGTTCCCGAAAATTATTTTGATGAGCTGAGCAGCAATATTCAAAGCCGTATTGTGGTGGATGAAGCCATGAATGCGGGAGAGGGCTTCACGGTGCCCGAAAACTATTTTGACGAGTTAAGCAGCAATATCCAAAGCCGTGTAGCGGTGGAGGAGGTCATGAACCTGGCTGATGAAGGCTTCACAGTACCCGAAAATTACTTTGATGAACTGAGCAGCAACATCCAAAGCCGTATAGCGATTGAGGAAGCCATGGGCGATGAAGGGTTTACTGTTCCTGAAAATTATTTTGAGGAGCTAAGCGTCAATATTCAAAGCCGCATAGCAGTTGAGGAAGTAGTGAATGCCGAGCACGAAGGCTTTGTTGTACCGATAGATTACTTTAATAAGCTTAACCAGCGAATCCTGGATAAAACAGTTAATGCTGAAGTTGTAGAAGAGCAGGAGTTTGATAATGTTATAAGCATTAACAAAACTAAACCTGTACAGAAAAAAGGAATGGTGAGGAGGCTTTGGTTGTCGCCAACCATCAGGTATGCTACAGCGGCCTGCTTTGCTCTGATATTAGGTGTGGGTGTTATTTTCAGGGGAGATATCCAGGCGCCGGATCATAACCATTCTTACTTGCATGAGCAGGTATCATCGGTACCGGTTGATGAAATAAAAAGCTATCTTCAGTTACATATGGATGCAAGCGATACCCGTACACTGATAGATGCAAACCAAAAAAGCAACACAAGTAATGCAGACGAAGATCTGTCGGATTATATAGATAATTAAACAGAGGAAAAAATTTAATGAGTAAATTGATCAGGCATATTTGTATTGTGTTATTTGTTATGGCAATAGGCTATGAAGCTGTGGGGCAGGTTAACCGCTTTGTTCCGGCTCAAACGCCCTCAAGGCCCCAACTTAACCCGGTACGCCCTAATGGCAACAAAAAGGGCGCTATGGGTAAAAGACTTGAGGCTGCCCGTAACAGGTATATCAGCCGCCAGCTTGATCTTACTGATGAAGAGGCTAACAAATTTTGGCCGCTTTATAATCAGTACCAGCAGGAGCTTACTGCTGTACGCATTCTGAAGCGTTTAAATAACTCCACTTCATCAACCAACGGCACCGAGCAAATAGATAAGGAGATCTATTACGAAAGCCAGCTGGTTGGGATTCGTAAACGCTACCGCGATTCCTTTGCCAAGATCCTTCCGCCCGAAAAGGTGAGTGTCTTGTACAAAAGCGAACAGGAATTTAACGATGAGCTCATCAAACAACTCAGCGAACGCAGCGAGAGAGCGGGGAATTAATTAGTGATTTAGTGAATTATTGAATTAGCGAATTTTAAGTTCGCTTTTTTATTTGTGGCTTATTGAACGAAATGTTGAATTTTGCGACGATTAGGCAATCACTAATTCACTAACTCATTAATTCACTAATTGCTATGTCTACTCTTCGCCAGCTTTTTTTAGCCAATAACGCGCAAACCACTAATTTTCCTTTATTGCTTGAATTTGAGCGGGCCGAAGGTATTTATATGTACAATGCGGAGGGTAAACCCTATATCGATCTGATCTCAGGCATCGGTGTAAGTAGCTTAGGCCACAGCAACCCTTATGTTATTAATGCAATAAAGGAGCAGGTTGATAAATACATGCACCTGATGGTTTACGGCGAATATGTGCAAACGCCGCAGGTATGCTTTGCCGAAAAGCTGGTTTCTGTGCTGCCAGATAACCTGCAGTCGGTATATTTTACCAACTCAGGCGCTGAAGCCGTTGAGGGGGCATTAAAGCTTGCCAAGCGTTTTACAGGTAGGCAGCAGATTGTGGCTTGTCTTAACTCATATCATGGCAGCACACATGGTGCATTGAGTGTTATGGGCAATGAGGAGTTTAAACAGGCTTATCGTCCTTTATTACCGGGCGTAAATTTCATCCGTTTTAACAACCCGGAAGATCTTATGCTGATAACTGAAGAAACCGCCTGTGTGATTATCGAAACCATCCAGGGTGAGGCTGGCATCCGTGTGCCGGATCTTACCTATATACAGGCTTTACGTGCCCGTTGTACCGAAACTGGTACGCTGCTGATCCTGGATGAGATTCAGGCCGCATTCGGGCGCACAGGCAAGCTTTTCGCGTTTGAGCATTTTGATATCGTACCAGATATCCTGTTACTGGCAAAAGCTTTAGGCGGTGGAATGCCGATAGGGGCGTTCATTTCATCAAACCAGATCATGGATGCGTTAAAGGAAAATCCGATCCTTGGTCATATCACTACCTTTGGCGGGCACCCTGTATGCTGCGCGGCGGGCTTGGCTGCGCTGGAGTTTCTGCTGGATAACAATTTGGCAGCTACCGTGGCCGAAAAGGAAGCTTTGTTTCGGGATTTGCTTGTACACCCCGCCATACAACAGGTACGCGGCAAAGGCCTTATGATGGCTATCGAACTGGAAAACTTCGACCTTAATAAAAAAATAATTGATCGCTGTATCGAAAACGGTGTAATAACCGACTGGTTTTTACATTGCAGCAACTCCATGCGTTTGGCGCCTCCTTTGATCATAACACATGACGAGATCAGGAAAGCTTGCGATGTGATTATAAAAGCGATTGATTTCTACACCAATAAATAAAAAATTCACCGCCTCTTTGTCATTTCGAACGAGGAACGAGGAGAAATCTTATACGAGCTGTCTGCGGATATACAGAGTCGTTTTGCATGTCGTATAAGATTTCTCTTTCGCCCAGACTCGCAAGCCCATCGCCGCTCTATCGAAATGACAACTTTTATAACAACTTGTTCTTCCTTGTAAATTGCCTGTTACAACCCCTTCATAATTCATAAGGATTATAGTTTGAGTTAAATTGGTATGGTTTGTGTATTTATAGCAATGCCTATAAAAACAATGCTTTAGGTGTCCTAAAGGCAATAAGTAAGGTCACTGATGCATCTTTTTAAGGTCACCCTGCTTTTACAATTAATTAAATGTTGTAAAACGACTATCAAAGCATCTATACACAATCAACATATGAAAATAGCATATATATCAACCTATCCCCCGCGAATGCGGTCTTGCAACATTTAATAATAATTTGATGCGTGCCATCAGTTCAAATTTTCCTGAAAGGCACACCTTAGCACAAAATGGCTTTGTCGTGGCACTTAATGATTCGGAAAACCTGCAGGAATATGAATACCCGGAGGAAGTTAAATATATCATTCGCCAAAATCACCAGAAAGATTATATCCGTGCGGCCAATTATATCAATACCAGTAATGCCGATGTATGTATTATGGAGCATGAGTTTGGCATTTACGGCGGCGAAAGCGGCATTTATATTTTACCGCTGATCAATCGTCTCGAAAAACCGCTGATCTCAATTTTGCATACGGTATTGAAAGACCCGAGTTATGTGCAGCGCATCATTATCCGCGAAATTGCCGAGCAATCATCAAAGGTTGTGGTGATGAGCAAACGTGCTGTAGATTTCCTGACCAATATTTATGAGATCCCTGCCGATAAGATCCAGATTATAGAGCATGGCGTACCTGATGTGGAAGCCCCTGACGAAAACCCGGTGAAAAGCTTGTCGGCTTTTAAAAACAAAAGGGTGATGTTAACCTTCGGTTTGCTAAGCCGTAACAAAGGTTTGGAAACCGTAATAAAAGCATTGCCTAAAATAGTAGCGAAGCATCCTGATGTGATGTACGTGGTATTGGGTAATACACATCCCGGGGTTATCAAAAGTTCGGGCGAGGAGTATCGCGATCACTTGAAATCGCTTGCGGCGCAGTTAGGCGTTTCGAAGAACCTGGCATTTATCGCCAAGTTTGTTTCCGAAGAGGAATTGGTAAACTACTTAACTGCCTGCGAAATTTACGTAACACCATATTTAAACGAAGCACAGATTACCAGCGGTACGCTATCATACGCTGTTGGTGCAGGTGCAGCAGTAGTTTCAACTCCGTACTGGCATGCTACAGAATTGCTGGCCGAAAAGCGCGGCAGGTTATTTGATTTTAAAAATTCGGAAGCGCTGGCCGATACCGTTATTGAATTGCTTGATCAGGACCGTGTGCTGAACGAGCTGAAAGAAAACGCTTACCAATATGGTCTGCATTTACGCTGGCCGGTTATTGGTGCCGAATTTATTAGGGTGGCGCAGGAATCAATGGTTCGCTATGACTTTAGTGACAAGATTCTGCGTAATAGCATTGTTGATCCGGAGATCCTGCCAAAGTTTAGCTTGACCCACGTATTGCGGCTAACCGATGATACAGGGATTGTACAACATGCCAAGTATGGGATCCCGAATTTAAAAGAAGGTTATTGTTTGGATGATAACGCCCGTGCGCTCATTATGGCACTAATGGCTTATCAGCGTAACGGGAGCCGGGAAGCATTTGAGCTGCTGCCTATTTACCTGAGCTATATCCACTACATGCAAACTGATGATGGCAACTTCCGCAACTTCCTGAGTTTTGACAGGCGCTACCTGGACGAGGTTGGGTCGGAAGATTCATTTGGCCGTACCATTTGGGCTCTTGGTCATTTGATTGGCTGTGCGGCCAGCAATTCATACCGTGAATTCGCCCTGGAGATCTTCCATAAATCGGTGCCGCATTTTTCAGCGCTGAAACATTTAAGGGGGTGGCCAATACTATAATTGGTATCAGTCTTTACCTGCAGGTTTACCCTACAGACGAGGGTATGGTTAAAATATTGGCCAACCTTACCCAGCCGTTAATTGATGCCTATAACAACACCCAGGCTGATGATTGGCAATGGTTTGAGGAAAAGATGACTTACGATAACGCCATCCTGCCGCTGGCCTTACTGCACTCATGCGAGATCACTGGCAATGAAGAGGCCAGGAAAATAGCTTTGGCAACTATGGCTTTCCTTGATCAGCTTACTTTATCAAACGGATATTTAAGTCCTGTTGGTAATGATGGCTGGTATTACCGTGGCGGCACATTCCCTACATTTGATCAGCAGGCTATTGAAACCATGGCTATGGTGCTGATGCATTTCCAGGCATACCAAATCTTCAGGATACCGCAATACATTGAAAAAATGTTCCTGAGCTATAAGTGGTTCCTGGGCGAAAATACTTTGCGGGCACCGTTGTATGACCATGAAACCAAAGGCTGCTGCGATGGTTTGCTGCCCGGCGGCATTAACCGTAACCAGGGAGCTGAAAGTACGCTGGCTTATCTGATATCGCACCTTACGGTGTTGAAAGCCTTTGAGCTGGAATATGAGTACAATAAATACGGCCAAAAAATGCAGATCTGTTAAATGAAGGTAGCTGTATTATCTCCTGTTGCCTGGCGTACGCCGCCCAGGCACTACGGGCCCTGGGAGCAAATAGCATCAAACATAACCGAAGGGATCATCAAAATGGGGGCGGAGGTAACACTCTTCGCCACGGGCGATTCGATAACCGCGGGTAAACTTGATGCCATTTGCGAGACGGGTTACGAGGAAGACAGAACACAGGATGCCAAAGTGCTGGAATGCCTGCATATCAGTAACCTGATGGAAAAGGCCGGACAGTTCGACATTATTCATAATAACTTTGACTTTTTGCCGCTTACATATTCAGGCTTGATTAAAACGCCGCTACTTACTACCATTCACGGCTTTTCATCATCAAAGATCATCCCTGTTTATAAAAAATATAATAGCCAGGGGCATTACGTTTCTATCAGCAATGCTGATCGCAGCCCTGAGCTTGATTATTTAGCCACGGTATACAACGGCCTCGATACCCGTGATTTTCAGTTTTATGAACAGCCGGATGGTTACCTGTTGTACTTCGGCCGCATCCATCCCGATAAAGGAACTGCCGAAGCTATCGATATCGCCAAAAAAAGTAAACGGAAATTACTGATAGGCGGTATAGTTCAGGATACCAACTACTTTAAGGAAAAGATAGAGCCATTGCTTTGTGCCGATGTGGAGTATATAGGCCATGCCGGGCCTGATAAGCGCCGGGAGCTTTTAGGCAGAGCTTGTGCACTGTTGCATCCCATCAGCTTTGACGAACCTTTTGGCCTGAGTGTGGCTGAAGCAATGCTGTGTGGTACGCCGGTCATAGCTTTTAACCGCGGCTCGATGCCAGAATTAATCAAAAACGCACAGACCGGCTTTTTGGTTAATACGGTTGATGAAGCCGCCGAAGCAGTTGGCTGGCTCCGTCAGATTAGCAGGGCTGATTGTTATGACTGGGCAAATTCGCAGTTTTCGAGTGATAAAATGGTGAAGGATTATTGGGAGTTGTATAATAGGGTATTGAATTAAAAGCAAAAACTGCCGCGGCAGACAGGTATAAACAACAAAAGCGCCAGTAGCGCTTTTGTTGTTTATGAGAGAAAATTTTAATTTAATTTATCCAACTCTGATTTAACAAACTCAGCCAGTTCTTTTACATAGGCCGCGCTAAAGTCAAACTTGATCCCTGCGGTTTCGTAAATCTCTTTAATAGTTTTAGTGTAACCGAGTTTAAGGGCGTCTAAATATTGTTGCAAACCCTTTTCCGGATTTTCTTTGTAGTTTTTCCACACAGCTATAGCTCCTAACTGGGCCATGCCATATTCGATATAGTAAAATGGCACCTCGAAGATGTGCAGCTGTTTTTGCCAAAGATTTGCTAATGCTTCGCGATGTTCGCTCCAATCGGCAAAACCCGCGCCGAATGGTTCAAAGATCTCGATCCAGGCGGTTGTACGGTCGGCATCGGTATGGTCGGGGTTGGTATAGATCCAATGCTGAAACTGATCGACAACGGCTACCCAGGGCAGGGTTTTCAAAACATCAACTAACTGATCACGTTTGGCGCGTTTAAGATCTTCCTCGTTATCAAAATACACATTCCAGTTATCCATCGAGATCAGCTCCATCGACATGGAGGCTAATTCGGCAACTTCGGATGGGCAATGTTTAAAATCATTCAGTTCCAGATCGGCAGTAAGGAAAGTGTGTACCGCGTGACCACCCTCATGTACCATGGTGGTTAAATCGCGGAAGGTATTGGCCGAATTCATGAAGATGAAAGGTGCGCCGGTTTCGGCCAGCGGATAGTTGTAACCACCCGGAGCTTTGCCTTTACGGCTTTCCACATCAAACAGGCCGTTATCTTTCATGATCTCCAAACGTTCGCCTAAATAACGATTGATGTTGCTGAAGCACTGGATAGATTTCTCGATCAGGTCTTCGCCATTTTGGAATGGTTTAAGGGCTGGTTTGCCAGAAATATCCACATCCATATCCCATGGCTTAAGCGTAGGTAAGCCCAAAGCCTCGCGGCGCTTTTCGGCCTGGGTTTTTAGAATAGGCACTATTTCGGTTTCGATAGCTGCATGAAAAGCATAACAATCCTGCGGGGTATAATCGAAACGGCCTAAAGCCTGGAACATATAATCGCGGAAGTTTTCAAAATTGGCGTTTGTTGCTACTGTGTGACGAAGCTTACGCAAATGGTCGAAAAGTTCATCGAGTTTGTCTTTATCCTGTAAACGGCGGCTGGTGATCTTTTCCCAAACTTCCTGGCGTTTAGCACGATCAGTGCCTTTTAAAAATACGGAAGCTTGTTCTAACGTAAATTCCTTATCATCAACATGAACAGACATGGAACCGGTTATGGATTGGTACTTCTGCTGTTCCACCTGGATTTCGGTTTGTACCGGGATATTTTCTTCGCGGAAAAGTTCCAATGCTTTTTTTACGGCCCGTAAAAAAATAAAATATTTTTCGCCGTCCAGTTTATCAACAAACGCGCTGGCAACCAGCTTTTTGTTCAGTTCGTTACTATATGGAGCAATTTTGGGCTCAATTTCGGTAGCAAAGTACTGGAACTTTTGAAGCAGGTCTTCGCTGGTGGTGTCGCAGGTCATGCGGATATAGCGCCATGCGAAATCTTCTTCCAAAGCTGCTTCCAGCTCACTTTTATCGCGCAGCCATTTCTCCAGTTCTTCAACTGAGTGGATTGGACGATCTAATAATTCTTTATAAAAAGGCTCAAGGGTTTCCCATTTAATATCAAGGGAAGCCGGGATATATGTTCTTGTTTTTTTGTGGATCATGATTTTTAGATGTGCAGATATGCGTATGTGCAAATGTGCAGATTATGGTTGGAGAAGTGCAAATAATACACGTTTAAATGTGTTTTATTTGATAAAAGAAAAGTAAAAAGTCCGCAAGGAGCAACAGCAACTTGCGGACTTTAATAAATTAAAAAACTTAAGACTAAAGGCTTTTGACTTAAGACTTATGAAGCGTTTTCGATATCTCAGTTATCGCATCCTCGTAGCTTGTTGGTTTAAAGTTGAACGCTTTCTCAAATTTGCTGCTGTCGAAAATATAATCGTGATCGTACTGGTAATACATCTCCACTGTACCCATTACCACCTTTTTAAATAAACCGAACAGCCACAGCATTACTTTATTAACGCGTGTATATTTTGGTTCAACTTTATAAATCTTGGCGGCAATATCCAAAAACTGTTTACCGGTGATGGCCGGCGGAGTAGGGAGGTGCCAGATCTGATTGCCGCTATTGGGATTTTGACCAAGCATAAACATAGCTTTACCTGCATCGGGCACGTAAATAAAATTGTGTTTACAATCCGGATTGCCTATCCATTGCGCGTTTTGTTTTTTGGCGTAATTGCTCAGCACCATCATATCAATAAAGCTGTTGACCGGGGCGCCATAAAAATCAGGTGCGCGGGCTATGGTTGCGTTGATATTGCCGGCTTTAACTTCATTCATGAGCATTTCGGCGATGCCCGCTCTTATTTCGCCTTTAACGCTGCTGGGTTTATACGGGGTATCTTCGGTCATGGAGCCGTTAACCAGTCCGTACATGTAAACGTTATCAAAAAATATTAAACGGGCACCGGTGGCTTTGGTAACATTGATCACATTTTGCATGATCACCGGCCATTGCGCCCGCCAGATGTCTTTATCATAAACCAGGCCGGCAACGAGATAAATTACTGTCGATCCTTTTGCTGCCGACAGTACTTCATCGTAATTGAGCAGGTCGGCTTTTTGCCAGGTTACTTTATCATTATTATTTGTGTTAACCGGTTTGCGGCTAACTAAACGGATGGTTTCGTTATGGTTGATTAATTCTTTGGTGAGGATGTTTGCTACCGGACCGCCGGCTCCTAATATAGTATGCATGATCTTTTTTCGTTTTGTGTATTACAAAGGTAGGCCGCCTTTGTAAATCAAAACGTTAACAAAAGATAAGGAATTTCACCTCTCCTAAATCCTCTCCAAAGGAGAGGACTTTAAAATGTATGCTTTTTCTCCCTCTCCTTTGGAGAGGGTTGGGGTGAGGTTTAAGCGCTTATCTTCATGATCCTTCTCCTGATCCGCGAGAGCGAAACCGGAGTGATCCCTAAATAGTTGGCAATATAATGCTGGGGGATGCGGTACAAGGTTTCGCCACCTGTTTGTAAAAGATCGGCATAACGTTCTTCGGGCGATTGAATGATAAAGGAAGTAATACGTTTTTCGTAACAGATGAGATAGTGTTCGGCTGTTAATCTCCCAAAACGTTCCATCTTAAAACCAAGAAGCTCATTCATGCACGCTTGTTGTAAGTTTTTGTGGCTTAAATTTACGATTACCGAATCTTCAAGTGCCTGGATATAGTTTGCAGCCGGGGTGCGGGTGAGGAAACTTTTGTATGAGCTTAACATCTCATCTTCAAAGCTGAAATAGCCTGTTATTTCCTCGCCGTCTTTAACATGATAATAGCGTACGGATCCTTTTACCACCAGGCCGATATGATCGCATACTTTACCGGCCTCTACATAAAACCTTTTCTTTTTTAAGGCATCTACCGTTAGGTATTGCGATAAAGCCTGCCACTCTTCATCAGTAAGCGGAACATATCTTTCAAAATACTGCCGAAACTTTTGGAGGGCGGTTAGTGAATCCATATCCTGTCGAGCAAAAACAATACAGCAAATACTACGCTGGCAATGCCATTGGTAGTCATAAAAGCAAAGTTAACGCGGCTCAGGTCGTTTGGTTTTACAAGCAGGTGCTGGTAAACAAGCATGGCGCAAAAAAACGCGATACCAATGTAGTACAGGAAGCCTACCTGAGTTTCAAATGCCGGCATCATAATGAAAACGGCCGAAAGCACATGTAAAAAGGTAGATAGTCTTAAGGCGTTCACTTTACCTAAGTACGCCGGCATAGAGTGCAGGTTTTGGCTTCGGTCAAAATCTTCATCCTGCAGGGCGTAAATAATATCAAAGCCGCTTACCCAGCAAAGTACGGATAGTGAAAAGAATATAGGTGTAAGGGCAAACTGACCGGTAACCACTAAGTAAGCGCCGATAGGAGCAAGCGATAAGCCCAATCCCAATACCAAATGGCAGAGCGCGGTAAAACGTTTGGTTGCGCTGTAGCCCATTACCACAAATAAAGCTACCGGCGATAAAAAGAAACAAAGCCTGTTGATGAACCAGGTAGCTGTAATAAACAGCAGGCAGTTGATAATAACAAATGTTAAAGCAGCTTTTGGGCTGATCCGGCCGGCTGGGATATCGCGCTGTTTGGTACGTGGGTTTTGAATGTCGATATCCCTGTCAAGGTAGCGGTTAAAGGCCATTGCCGAATTACGGGCAAATACCATACATAAAACCATCAAAACCAGCTTTAGCCAGTCGAAATGATACTGGGTTGTAGTTACTGCCAAAAAGAAGCCGATAAATGCAAACGGCATGGCAAAAATGGTATGGGCGAAGGTTACTAAGGATAAGTATTTTTTCATTTTACTTTATAAAAATATCTAACTTCGATGAGGAAGCTTAATTACCAAGAGGCATAAAATACGCTTTCTCCATCTACAAAATTGTCAACAAAATCTTTTTTGAAATTTAATCCAAATGGATCGTTAGGTTTTAAATAGAGCATGGCTTTTTCTACTGATTTTTTATCAAAATATGGTTTGCAATTTTCAAAGGCGCTGTAAAACTCTTTATTCATGCCGCTCCTTTGATAGCCTATTTCGTTAAAAAATAAAACGACTTCTCCTTCATATTCTTTAAACATTTGAATATACCGCCTAACAAATTCCGGGTTCGAATTTAATTCTTCCACAGTGAAGTATTCAAACGTTTCACCGGCATCTGTGGGCACAATATGTGATAGATCCAAACCCATAACGTTATATTAATCCCGATCCTGCGGTAGCTGATAATGCGGCACTTCAAAATTTTGATTTACTGCATCAATAAACTCAAGTATCTCTTCGCGGCCTTGCTGTGTTTCTGACGATGTGATAAAAAACTGTGGCATTTCATCAAATGTAGCCAACAGGGCTTTTTTAAACCGGGCAATAGTTTGATCGGTTTTAATGCTCGATTGTTTATCGGCCTTGGTGAATACCAGCACAAATGAAAGACCTTTTTCGCCAAGCCAGTTGCAAAATTCAATGTCGATCTTTTGTGGCTCGAGACGACTGTCTATCAACACCATTACACATTGCAGGCTTTCGCGCTTGTCCAGGTAAGTATGGATGAACTTATCCCATTTGGCTTTTTCCGTTTTTGATGCGCGGGCATAGCCATAACCGGGTAAATCAACAATGTACCAGCTTTCGTTGATCAGGAAATGATTGATCAGCTGCGTTTTGCCGGGAGTTTGCGACGTTTTAGCAAGACCCTTTTTACCAGTTAGTGTATTAATAAGGGATGATTTGCCCACATTTGAGCGCCCGATGAAAGCGTACTCCGCTTTAGCTGGTGGAGGTAACTTGCTTACCTGGCTGTTGCTGCAAATAAATTCGGCCGATTTTACGATCATTCTGCAAAGGTAGTATTTTTACTTAATGCGTTCATTGTGGTAATAGTATGGAGTAAATAGCCATTGCTTATTTATAAGCTTGTTTTACAATAGGAAAACAAAAAGTAGTGCAATAATAATTAAATTTGATGTTTAAACATGTAATTATATGAACGATTATAAAATACCCGCCCAAACCCGCATTGGTCACGTACACTTAAAAGTAAGCGACCTGCAAAAATCTCTTGATTTTTACTGTGGTTTGTTAGGCTTTGAAAAAATGGTGATGTACGGCGATCAGGCTGCATTTATATCTGCAGGTGGTTATCACCATCATATTGGCTTAAATACCTGGCATAGCAAAGGCGCTTCACCAGCCCCGGAATACGCACCGGGCTTATACCATACTGCCATCTTATATCCCGAAAGAAAAGACCTGGCCATTATACTTAAAAGGCTGATTGATGCCCGTTACAATATTACAGGAGCATCTGATCATGGTGTATCTGAAGCCATCTATCTTAACGATCCCGATCAAAACGGGGTTGAGCTCTACTGGGATCGCCCCAAAGAACAATGGCCTGTAGATCAGGAAGGGAATTTGACCATGTTTACCCGCAGGCTGGATATAGAAAATTTACTGCAACTGGCTAATTAACAGATAAGAAGCAAACAAAAAAACTCATTGTGGGTTATATATTCAACGGGGGATTAAAAAGATAATTCATCTTTCCCGGTCATTGGGAGGCGGAACGGCGAAGCAGTCCTCTGCCGGCGATATTGCATGGTTGCCTGCTGTTAAGGATTGCTTCGTACCCCCAATGAGTTTTTTGATAAAGATAAAACTGTTGCGCGAAGGTACGAAGCAAAAAATTATAAATATTATAATTCCTTTATTTTAATGCTCCTGAAATAAGCTTTATGCCCATGGTCCTGTAGTGCGATCAACCCGGTTTTGGCGTTGCCATAGTCGGGGTAATCTTTCCATTTACCTTCGGCTTTTTTCCTTTTCCAGTCGCTGGTCCAGGCTTCAAAAGCTAAAATCTTTTTGCCGTTTAGCCAGTGTTCAACATGTCCGTTATTGAAAATAATTTTACTGGTGTTCCAGGTGCCAACCGGGGCTACCTTTTTGAAGCGTTTGGCAGGTACATGGCATAATCACAGCCAGTTTTTTGCCAGTCTTCCAGTTTTTCGGGCCAGCCTGTATCGTCAATGATCTGGTATTCGGGGCCGGTTTCATAGGGGCCATGGTATTTCGGATCTTCAACCACATGGTATATTACACCGCTGTTACTGCCTTTTTCTATCTTCCATTCCCATGAAAGCTCAAAATTGGTGTAAGCTTTATCGGTTACTATATCACCGCCGGTATCGCCCTGCGCTGCACCAAGACAAACTAGGGCACCATCAATAATAGTCCAGTTTTTTACCGGACCCTTTTTGTTGAACCCATGCCAGCCCTTCAGGGTTTTGCCATCGAAGAGATTTACCCAGCCACCTTTTACCGGAGTGCCTTGTTTAGCAGGTTTGTGATTATTAACAGGGATGCCTGAAGTGTGCACACAAACCAAGCCTGCGGCAGCCAGTACCAAACCCAATTTTTTAAACTGTTGTTTCATAATAAGGTATTTGCGGTGAACTATTATTTCTTGATAACCTGCATTTTTTCCGGATCCCAGAACATGGGCGTATTGTTATAATAGCTATCGTTACATAACAGGGCAGGGGCTGCCGCGCGATAGCCAAAAATTGCGTCTTCGGTTACCTTGCCTTTATTGCGGATAGCGGTAAAAAAGTTCACCATATGATCATACGGCCCACCTTTGTATCCTTTTTCGGCATCATATGTGATTTCTTCGGGCGGTAGCATTTTTTTGCGTTCGGCATAACCGCTGCCTGCTTTTTTGAGTTTATCAAGATAGAATGGATCATCAGAATCCATCACTTTATTGCGTTTAAGCGTCACTTTATCCCATGTTATATCCATTGAGCCTTCGCTGCCCACCAGTTTAAGGTAAGTTGTGCCGCTGGTGCCATCCACAAAGTTACACCGTAACGAAAGGTTAAAGGCCGGGTGTGCCTGTGTTTTACCATAATCAAAAGTGCCTAAAAGTACATCAGGTACTTCGCGGCCATCATTCCAGAAACGTAAGCCGCCGGATGCATAAATTTTATTAGGGCCAACTGAATCGGTTATAAAATGCAGGCTTGAAAAAGGTGAACAAAAAGGTCGCCCGCCATGCCTGTACCATAGTCGGTATAATTTCTCCAGCGGAAAAAGCGTTTTTCATCAAACGGACGCTTTTTGGTATTGCTGATATAAGTTTCCCAATCAACAGTTTGAGGTGAGGCATCTTCAGGGATCGGGTATTGCCAAACCTCAAGCGGCGCGCGGCGGGCCCAGAAACCTTCGGCGTAGTTTAATTCGCCAATAGCTCCGCTTTTTAATAGCTCATGTGCCTTTTCGTTGCCTAATGATGATACCCCCTGGCTGCCTACCTGGAATATCATTCCTGTTTCTTTTTGCGATTTGATCACCGCCGGCCCTTCGGTAATGGCATGAACCATCGGTTTTTCGCAATACACATGTTTACCGGCGTGCATCGCATCAACAGAAATTTGCTGGTGCCAGTGATCGGGTGTAGCAATGATTACGGCGTCAATGTCTTTACGGTTCAGGATCTCTTTGTAAACCCGGGTAGTAAAAATGTCGGCTCCCCAGCGGGTCTTGGCATCTTTTAAGCGACCGTCATACAAATCGCATACGGCTACCAGTTTAACACCGGGCACCTGCAGGGCGGTGATGGTGTCCTGGGTACCCATACCACCGGCGCCAATGAGGGCGATGTTTACCTGGTCGTTAGGGCTGTTGCCGATGAGGCGTTTTTGGATGGAAAAAGATTTGGCCTGGCTTTGGCTGGCTAAAAGGCCCGATCCGGCAGCTACGGCCGCGGTTGCTGTGGTTAGTTTTTTAATAAAACTGCGGCGCGAGGGTTCTTGTTCGTCTTTCATAAGGATAAGGAAACAAATTTTAAATGTGATTTGCCGGGACTACCGGCCGAAATTGGTTTCTAAAAATAGTGAATTGACTTAACATTTACATAATTAGCGCAACTTAATATCGATTTAGTAACAGCGAGGAGCATAGGCAACTAAGCTGGTCTACACTTAGCTGAAGAACGAAAACCCCGCTTTGCGAAGCAGAGAGGAGTGACGGGCGCAGCGAAGTAGGGATGAGTTAACTTGTCAGCCCTGTTTCAGTATTCACTTTCAGCTTTCTTAATATTAAAGCATTCACTATACAATCATTATCTTTGCTGCGATGAGCAAAACCATAACACCGTACCATGACGAGCAGGCTACCAAAAAAGAACAGGTAGCAGATATGTTCAACAATATATCAAAAACCTATGATTTCCTTAACCATTTCCTGTCACTTGGTATTGACATCATTTGGCGTAAAAAAGCCATCAACGAATTAAAAAAGGATAAACCAAAGCTGATACTGGACGTTGCTACCGGCACCGGCGATTTTGCTTTTGAGGCTTTATCTATCCTGAAACCTGAAAAAATTATTGGTGTTGATATTTCAAGGGGGATGCTTGACATCGCGGAGCAAAAAATAGCGAAACGGGGTTTGAGCGATAAATTTGCTGTAAAACTGGGCGATTCGGAAAAACTGCCGTTTGAGGGCGCGGAGTTTGACGCTGTTACGGTTGCCTACGGTGTACGTAATTTTGAAAACCTGGAAAAAGGCCTTGCTGATATAATTCGGGTGCTAAAACCCGGAGGAAAGGTGGTGGTGCTTGAGTTTTCAAAGCCTAAAGTATTTCCGGTAAAGCAGTTATATAATTTTTACTTCAGCTATATTACCCCGGGTATTGGTAAATTGTTCAGCAAAGATGCAAGAGCATACAGCTATTTACCGGAGTCGGTAGCTGCTTTTTCGGATGGTCAGGCTTTTGTGGGTTTGATGGATAAAGTAGGCTTTAAGAATACCAAATGCAGGCCTTTAACGTTTGGTATCTGTTCAATATACACCGGTATTAAATGATTATAAACCGTTACCTGCTTGTAGTTGTACTTATTTTTAGCAGCAATTTATTGTTTGCGCAGCATGTACCGGCATGGGGTGGCGGCGCCGATCAGCAGGATCTGAGCTTTGGTTTCAGTTTTACTTACGTAAGCACCGATTTTAAAATTGTTAACCAGCCCAATTTTCGCAACGCGTTTTTAGATGAGAACGGTGTGCAGGTTAAAGGGCCGCTTAACAGCATCAGCTCAAAAAGTTCACCGGCTTTCGGAGTAGGTTTTTGACCCGGTACAGGATCACTGAGCACCTTGAGGTACGCACCACACCGTCATTGATTTTTGCCGACAGGGCTTTGCATTATTCTTATGTCGATCCGTCGGAAGATGTGGATAAAAAAATACAAACCACTTCGGTTGACATTCCCCTGCAATTGAAATTAAAATCAGACAGGTTGGGCGATTTCAGGGCTTATGTTGTAGGCGGCCTGAAATATACCCAGGCCATAGGCTCTAAGAAAAACGCGGATGCCAATCTTGACCTTTCAGAGAAGCTGGTTAAAAACGTAGGTGGCTTTGCCTCGTATGAGGCGGGCGTGGGTTGTGATATTTATTTTGAATTTTTTAAGCTTTCGCCCGAGATTAAGATTTCCAATTCATTAGGCAACGTACTGATGCGCGAGTATAACCCTTATTCGGCGCCCCTCAGCAGGTTGGGCTTACATACCATTATGTTTAGTTTGATTTTTGAGTAGAATGTAATTTTCCTAAATCTCGCTCTCATTTATAATGAGAGCTTAAAATAGACTTGCGTTTTCAACCCGATATTGGGGTGGGTAAAATCCTCCCTTTCAAAAAACATCCTTACTCCCAACCGACAATATTTTAAAGTAAAAAACATATTTTCGCTGTTTATAGTTATCAATATCTATGAGTAAGATTGCCTTAATTACAGGAGCTACCGCCGGCATTGGCGAGGCATGTGCACACGTTTTTGCCCGCGAAGGCTATGACCTGGTATTAACCGGTCGCCGGTTAGATAGGTTAGAGAAACTGGCCAAACACCTGAATGATAAGTATAACGTAGAAGTTGCGGTTTCGTCATTTGATGTGCGTAACCGCGAAGATACCATTAACAACCTGGAAGCTTTGCCGGCCCAATGGAGGAAAGTGACGGTATTGGTTAACAACGCCGGTTTAAGCCAGGGGCTTGATCCTATTCAAAAAGGCAGTATTGATGATTGGGAAACCATGATTGATACCAATATCAAGGGCCTGCTGTATGTAAGCCGGGTGGTATCAAACTGGATGATAGAAAATGGTAAGGGGCACATTATAAATCTTGGCTCGATTGCCGGTAAGGAAGTTTATGCCAACGGAAATGTATATTGCGCTACCAAACATGCAGTTGATGCTTTAAATAAAGGTATGCGGATTGACCTTTTACCCCACGGTATTAAGGTAACGGCGATACACCCGGGAGCTGTGGAAACCGAGTTTTCGGAGGTGCGCTTTAAGGGTGATAAGGAAAGGGCCAAAAAAGTTTATGATGGTTTTAAACCATTGGTGGCCGAAGATGTGGCCGAAACCATCTGGTTCATTGCATCACGACCGGCACATGTTAACATTAACGACCTGGTTATCATGCCTACAGCACAAGCCAACGCAGGTACGATATTCAGAGGGTAGTGGATGTGCAGATGTGCAAATTTCAGATGTGCAGATTTTTAATTTGATAATTTGCCAATTTGGGGATTTGAAAATGGGAAACTCAATAATCTGCATATTTGCATATCTGAAATTTGCACATCAAAATTCATTAATTCACTAATTAAAGATATGTCATTAATTACACAAATAGACCAGGACATTAAACTGGCCATGCTTGCCAAGCAGGCAGATCGTTTACAGGGGTTGCGTGCCATCAAATCGGCATTGCTTTTGGCGAAAACCGAAAAAGGTGCTGCAGATGAACTAACCGAGGATGCTGAAATTAAAGTATTGCAAAAGCTGGTAAAACAGCGTAAGGAATCGGCCGATATTTATAAGGAGCAAAACCGCGACGACCTGTACCAGGTGGAAATAGCCGAAATGCTGGTTATTGAAGAATACCTTCCGCAACAAATGAGCAAGTTTGAAATTGAAGGCTACCTTGAAGAGCTTATTGGCAGGATAGGCGCTACATCCGTAAAAGATATGGGCCGCGTAATGGGTATGGCCAGTAAAGAGCTTGCAGGCAAGGCCGATGGTAAAACTATATCAGAGGTGGTTAAACAGTTATTAGGTTAAGTTTTTACCATTTAATAGTACAGCGTTTTTTTGTGCAATGTTGTGTTAATGTTAATCTTATTAATAGAAGCTTAACATTACTACATTGGTAAATAATTACTATACTTGCTAAATGTCGTTCGTAATAAACTAATTTTACAGCGGAATAACAGGAATTTGTGCTGAAAGCGATTTTGGTATAAGATAAGTTTGAAAAATTAATTTTTAATATTTTATATGGAGTTCGTGCTTAAAGAGGAACACGGTTTTAGTTACATCGATGAGGGCGAAGGAGAGGTGCTGTTACTGCTGCATGGTTTAATGGGGGCGTTGAGCAATTGGGATGGTGTTATTAATGAGTTTAAATCAAAGTACAGGGTTATTATCCCCATGCTGCCTGTTTATGACATGCCGCTGATTAGTACCGGGGTAAAAAGTTTATCGAAATTTGTACATAAGTTTATAAAGTTTAAAAAGCTTAGCAATATTACCTTATTGGGTAACTCGCTTGGTGGGCATGTGGCATTAGTTTATTTAACCACGCATCCCGAAAACATCAAGGCTCTTGTTTTAACTGGTAGCTCGGGCTTATATGAAAATGCTTTCGGCGGCTCTTTTCCGCGCAGGGAGAGTATTGATTTTGTACGCGAAAAAGTGCAATTTACATTTTACGATCCGGCTATTGCCACCGATGAGTTGGTGCTTGATGTTTTTCAGACCATTAACGACAGGCATAAGGTGATCCGCTTGCTGGCCATGGCAAAATCTGCCATCAGGCATAATATGAAAAAAGATCTGCATAAGATTACTATCCCGGTATCTTTGATATGGGGCCGTAATGATAAGATCACCCCGCCCGAGGTAGCTGTTGAATTTCATGAGCTGCTGCCCGATTCGGAACTTCATTGGATTGATAAATGCGGCCATGCACCTATGATGGAACACCCGGAAGAATTTAATACTTTACTTAAACAGTTTTTAGCTAAATTAGAGACCAAAGTAAATGCATAGATGATAGCACTTGACCTGATAGCTGACTCGATACCGCCGGTACACACTTCTGATACCATTCAGAAAGTGCTTGACCGTATGATTGAGTTTCGCCTCAGGCATTTGCCTATTGTAAATGAAGAGCAGTTTTTAGGTTTGCTTGCCGAGGATGACCTGATAGCCGAAAGTGATTATCAAACACCCATAGGTGCGCTGGCCCTTTCGTTGGTTAATCCCTACGTGCTGGAGGATCAGCATATTTATGATGTTATCCGCCTGTTTTATGAGCAGCAGCTTACCATTGTACCGGTGCTTGATGCAAAAAGCAACTATCTTGGGTTGATATCTATTAACGCCATTACAGAATATTTCGCAAAAATAACTTCAGTATCGCAACCGGGAGGCATTATTGTGCTGGAGATCAATAATAAAAATAATTCGCTTGCGCACATGGCGCAGATAGTTGAGTCAGACAACGCGCAGGTCCTGAGCTCCTATGTTCAGTCCTTTCCCGATTCAACCCGGATGGAAGTTACCCTTAAGGTTAACAAGCAGGATATTTCGGCCATAACTGCCAGCTTCCTTCGGTATGAGTATGATATCAAAGCTACCTTTAATCATACCGATATCAACGATACCACCCGCGACAGGTATGATTCGCTCATGAATTACCTTAATTTGTAGTATTAAGTCCGAAGTCTTAAATCATTAGTCCGAAGTATTGAGTCCGCTATGTATGACTTTCGGACAATTTAAACTACTGACTTAAGACCCGGAACTTCCGACTTATTATGATTTCAGACCAAATTATAAGCCTGCGCAAACATCACTGCATCATAATTATTTTTCAGGTGCAGTTTGTTTTTGATGTTTTTACGGTGCGTTTCGGCAGTAGCCGGGGCAATGAACAGCTTCGCGCTGATCTCGGCCGAGCTCATACCCATGGCAATATATTTCAGAATCTCTTTTTCGCGCCGCGTGAGCGTTAAAAATAACAGGTTATTATGGCGTAAAAAAGCGATCTCATGCATAAGCCTGTTTACCTTGGTGGTAATATGATGCACAGGATCAAGCCTGCTGGCAATAGTTAACAAATATGCAGCATCGCCTGCTTCATTGCGTGCAAAAACTTTGGTATTGCTCACAAATAATTGCCATTCGGGGTTATCAGGTACACGTACCTGCTGAAAATAGGATACCTGCTCCTGTGTTTTGCTTTTTATCAGGTGCAAAATTTTGGGTACGTATTCGTTGCTGTCTTCGGTGTTAAAATATTTAACGTGATATGTTTCAGGGCCCATGGCCTGCAGTTCATCAAGTGTGGTACCCAGTATATCGAGACCTACGCTGTTCATATACACTATCTGCAGCGTTTCAACCTCATGAATTATTAATGCAGAAGGAAGGTCATCAGCTATTGACTGTATATCCGATAGTTTTTGGGTAAAAGTTTTATCCATCAATAAAATAACCGTTGTTTAAATATTGGTAAGGTAGGCCAAAATAGTTAAACTTAATTATTTTACCTTGAAGTTATTTATCTGTTAAAGCAATTAAAATGGCTTTATTAGGAAATATAAGCAAACAATAGTGCAAAATTTACCATTATAAGAAAAATGTATGATGGGTGGATTGTAGTGTTTAATTTATGCGGTATTAATTATTTACGCCTTGCTGCATTAATGTACTTTCAAAGTTCGATATTCGCTTTTTTAAAAAATGAAAATAGCAGTTTACGGCAGGCCGTTTAATGAGCCATCTGTTTTACCTTTTATACAGCAGGTTTTTGATAACCTTGCACAGCATGGTGTCGATATTTATGTACACCAGCAACTCCACGAATATTTGCAGGATAAACTAACCACAGTGCAATATAAAGTGTTGCGCCCCGCCGAAACCTTAAAAGGCTTTATTGATATTTTTATAACGCTTGGAGGCGATGGTACCCTGCTTGATACGGTTACCTTGATTCGCGATTCGGGGATCCCTGTTATCGGTATAAACTTTGGCCGCCTGGGCTTTTTGGCCAGTGTTAATAAAAGTGATATTACGGCAGCCATTCATGCCGTGGTGAACAGACAATTTACCTGCGATTGCCGTGAATTGCTTACCGTCGACTCGGACCCTAATGTTTTTGGCAGCAATAATTTTGCCCTTAATGATGTAACCATCCATAAGCGTGATGATGCCGCCATGATCATAACCCATGTATTTTTGAACGATGAGTTTTTAAATTCATATTGGGGTGATGGTATTATCATCTCAACATCAACCGGCTCAACAGCTTATTCATTAAGCTGCGGAGGGCCTATTATTTTTCCGCAATCAAATAGCATAGTAGTAACCCCGGTATCTCCCCATAATCTCAACGTGCGGCCTATAGTGCTCCCTGATACCAGCAAACTTTGTTTTGAGGTGGAAAGCCGCAGTGCCAATTATATCATCTCCTGCGATTCGCGGACGGAAGTTTTAGATCAAACAGTTAAGTTTCATGTTCAAAAAGCCAGTTTTCAGTTAAATTTAATTCGCCTTAGTAATGAAAGCTATTTAACTACGTTAAGGAATAAACTGCTTTGGGGCCTTGATGCCCGTAATTACTAAATTTGATTAATGCCTAAATTTTTACTTTTTGCCATATTCTTGTTTTTAACTTATCAGCTGCAGGCCCAAACCTGGGAAATAGGCGGATCGATAGGCGGTGCGGGGTACATAGGTGATCTTAACCCCAATAACCCTGTTAAAATAAGCGGCGTTTCGGCGGGTATCTTTGGTAAAAGAAATTTTAATGGCTATTTTTCAGCTAAACTGAATATTGGTGTTGGTAATATATCGGCTTATGACAATCGGTCCGGCTATCAACAGTTTCGTGATCGTAACCTCAATTTTAAAGATCAATTGCGGGAGGTAAGTGTTATCGGCGAGTTTAACTTTATGAACTATATCCCCGATGCCGGACGAGAACAAATACACCCCTTATATATTTACAGGTATAGGTATTACATCTTACGCGCCGCGTGCACAGGATTTTAACGGGCACGAGGTTGGCTTAAGGCAGCTAAAAACCGAAGGCCAGGCTAAGCCTTATGGCAATAACACCGTCGTAATCCCGTATGGTTTAGGTATCAAGTATAATTTATCCGGTAAGTTTACAGTTATGGCCGATATGGGTTACCGCTATGCATTTACAGATTACCTGGATGATGTAAGCGGTGTATATGCCGATAAAAGCAAAATGACCACGACCGGCGCTTTACTTTCTGATCGTTCGGGCGAAAAAACCGGCAATTATATTGGCACCGTTGGTTCTCAGCGCGGCGACTTTAAATCGCATGATACCTACTTCTTCCTTAACTTTACAATCTCATTTACTTTTGTAACAGCAAACTGCTACTTCTAATTACATCAGGCCTAACAAGTGTTGTGGATTTATTGCGTCTCTTTAGATAATAATTCAATATTTAATTCTTTTTAAATTTAAAATATAATATTTAATTCTGTTTTTATATTGAATTTTGTAATTTAGTATTGTACTGATTATTAACCTAAAATCTTTAAAGTCATGGCCGAATTAAACTCATCTCCCCAAAATGGCGGCGGAAAGCACAAACGCAAAAAAATAAACGCCCGCGTTGATCTTACTGCAATGGTCGATCTTGCATTCCTGCTTATTACCTTTTTTATCATGACCACCACGCTGGCTAAACCAAAAGCTATGGATTTGGCTATGCCAGATGACGGCGGCGACGGAATGCCGGTTCCGGCAAGCCGAACACTGACTGTTGTTTTGGGCAAAAATAATAAGGCCATGTATTTTCTGGGCGAGCTTAAAAATCCGATCATTGCACCTTCGGTAACCGATTTTTCAGCCAATGGCATTCGCAGGGCTATCATCGAAGCCAATAAAAAAGTACACGACGGCTCGGGCAAAAGCATGATAGTATTGGTAAAACCAAGCGATAAATCGCAATACAGCAATTTGGTGAGTACGCTTGATGAGCTGGCTATTACCGGCATTCAGCAATACGCTATAGTTGATATTATGCCCGCCGATGTTGACGCGCTTAAACAAAAAGGAATATAAAAGTGTAACGCAATTGTAAGCAAATTTACAGGTGGTTTTTTGAGGTCGGCAGCTTTCATTATCAGGCAGATAATGGCTGCCGGCTTTTTTATTTTTTTGAGCTTTAAACCAAAAATTATGAAAAATCATGGTTTTGATAGCTGTTTAGGCAGTTTTAATATATTATTCGCAATAACATTTTCTTTTAGCGAGGGATACTAAAAAAATACAAAGTAAGTTTTACCTTTGTACCCTGAAAAATCCGTCAATTTGCGTGGCAAAACGGCGGATGCAGGTAATTAATAATTGATTAATCTAACAACCGAATATCGCAGACCATAGTATTGATGAAAAATTTTACACAAGTGTGTTTGTACAGGGTGGCTTTTGATAAGGAGTAATATGGATTATTTGGATCAGATTGATTTGTCGAGACTACCACAGCACGTAGCTATTATTATGGATGGCAACGGGCGCTGGGCGAAAGGGAAAGGCAAATTAAGGATATTTGGCCATCACAACGGTGTAACATCTGTTAGGGATGTTGTTGAGGGGGCCGATAAATTGGGTATTAAATATATCACCTTATATACATTTTCGTCCGAAAACTGGAACCGCCCCAAGCTGGAGGTTATGGCTATTATGGAGTTAATGGTAACCACTATTCATAAAGAGGTTCCCGGCTTTATGAAAAACAACATCAGGCTAAATGCCATTGGCGATCTGGACACACTGCCCGAAAAATGCCTTCGTGAACTTAATAATGCTATTGAAACAACAGCAGGCAATACCGGTGTTGTGCTTACGCTGGCTTTAAGCTATAGCTCGCGCCGCGAAATTGTACGGGCTGCAAAAAATATAGCCATAAAGGTAAAAAACGGCGAGTTGAATGCGGAAGATATTAATGAAGAGGTTTTTGAACAAAACCTTTTTACAGGCGATATGCCAAACCCCGAACTGCTGATCAGAACCAGCGGTGAATACCGTATAAGTAATTATTTATTATGGCAAATTGCTTACGCCGAGTTGTATTTTACAACCAAATTATGGCCCGATTTCAGGAAAGAAGACCTGTATGAAGCAGTGATTGATTTTCAGAAACGTGAGCGCCGTTTTGGCTTAACAAGTGAGCAGGTGAACTAAATTTTTACTTTTAACAAATTTTAACAACTGTATAAATTATTTTTAGCCCACTAAAATATTCGAATGTATAAATTTCTTTTTGCTATTCTTTTCTCGGTTTTGGCTACTACGGCTTTCGCCCAGATATCCAATGGGCCGAGGCCTTCGCTTACAAAATCGATACCTGCTGATAGTTTAAGTTATCTTAATCCTAAAGATTATATTATTGGTGGTATTTCTGTTAGTGGCGCAAAATATCTTGATAAAGACATCCTGATCCAGCTATCCAAATTAACCAAAGGCGATCGTATCAACCTGCCGGGCGAACGTAATGCCGAGGTAATTAAAACCTTATATCAACAAGGCTTATTTGATGATGTGCAATTAAACATCACCAAAATTAATATGGATACCATTTACCTGGAGATTGCCGTGTTGGAGCGTCCGCGTTTATCACGCATGCACTTAACCGGTATTCGCAAAGGCGAAATTGAAGATGTTCAGAAAAAATTGAACGACCGTGTAGGCAAGATCGTAAATGAAAACCTCATCAGCACAACAACTGCTATCATAAAAAAGCATTTTAACGAGAAAGGTTTCTTAAACACTACCGTTACCATTACCCAGCGTAAAGACCAGGGTGATGTTAACAGCGTTATACTGGATGTTGCCATTGATAAAAAGACCAAGGTTAAAATCAACGATGTTATTTTTGAGGGCAACAAGGCATTTAGCACCGGAACCCTGCGTGGTTTTCTAAGTAAAACCCGTAAACGTAAATGGTATAACCTGTTTGGCTCAAAGAAATTTAAACAGGACAAATACGAAGAGGATAAACAAAACCTGGTTGAAAAAATGCAGGCCAGGGGATACCGTGATGCCGAGATCCTGAGCGATTCTGTATGGAAACATGACGATGAAACCGTAAACGTAAAGCTGAAAGTATATGAAGGCCCTAAATATTACTTCGGTAATGTTAAGTTTTCGGGTAATGCCAAGTATACCACCGATTTGTTAAACAGGATCCTTCACGTTAAAAAAGGTGACGTATTTAGCGAAGATGAGCTGAACAAGCGTTTAAGCGGCCCGACTCCGGGTAACGATGATATTTCATCGCTTTACCTTAATGATGGCTATTTAACCTTTAATGCCGATCCGGTACAAACAAGGGTTTATAACGATACTGTAGATGTTGATGTGAGGATTTATGAAGGCCCTCAGTATACGATTAACCGCGTTATGTTAAAAGGTAACGACGTTACCAACGATAAAGTGGTAATGCGTGAGATCCAGACAAAACCGGGTCAAAAATTCAATAAAGACCTGCTGATCCGCAGTGCGCGTGAAATTGGCCAGCTGGGCAACTTCGACGAGCAAAAAACCGAACCTAAACCAACCAACATCAATCCGCAGGATGGTACGGTTGACTTGGTTTATAACGTAGTTGAAAAACCTTCAGACCAGATCGAGCTTTCAGGTGGTTTTGGTGGTGGCCAGTTGGTAGGCACATTGGGTTTAACCTTTAATAACTTCTCTATCCGTAATATCTTCCACCTTAAAGCTTACAAGCCACTGCCAAAAGGCGATGGTCAGAAACTGAGCTTAAGGGGGCAGTCGAGCGGCCGTACCTATCAAAACTTCTCGTTCACATTCTCCGAGCCATGGTTAGGTGGAAAAAAACCAATTTACTTTGCATTGTCTGCTTATACACAGGGAAGTTCAACAGGGCAGTATTATCCAAAAACAAGCCCATACTATAACAAATTGCGTATTAACGGTTTGGGCGTTACATTGGGTAAACGTTTAAAATGGCCTGATAACTATTTCCAGTTAAACTACTCACTTAACTTTGATCATTACAGCCTTGACAACTATACCGGTTACCTGTTTACCAACGGTACCTCTTATAACATTAAGTTAACCCAGGAGTTGACACGTAACTCAATAGATGCGCCTATTTTCCCAACCCAGGGTTCAAATATTAAATTTACGATACAGGCTACACCGCCTTACTCATTATTTAATAACATCAATTATAAAATAGCCACCCCCGAAGATCGTTACCATTTTGTTGAGTACTATAAGTTTAAATACGATGCACAGTGGTTCTCGAAACTGGTAGGCAAATTTGTATTGATGTCGCAGGTTAGGTTTGGTTTCCTTGGCCAGTACAATCACCAGGTTGGCCCATCACCGTTTGAACGCTTTAAATTAGGTGGCGACGGTATGCAGAGCTACCAGTTTTTACAGGGTAGTGAGATCATCGGCTTACGTGGTTACCAAAACTTCTCGATTGTACCCGAGGGCTCAAACGAAACTCAAAATACAAACACCGGTAGCGCTATTTATAATAAATACACGCTGGAGCTTCGCCACCCGGTTATTGCAAGCCAGTCGGCAACAATTTTCTTGCTGGCCTTTGCCGAAGGCGGTAACGCGTGGAACCAGTTTAGCCAGTTTAATCCGTTTAATGTAAGGCGTTCGGTAGGTGTGGGCGCAAGGATATTTTTGCCTATATTTGGCTTACTGGGGTTAGATTATGGTTATGGCTTTGATAAAATACCGGGGCAACCGGATGCAAATAAAGGCCAGTTCCATTTTACAATTTCTCAGAGTTTATCCGGCGGATTTAATTAATTTGCGTACCGAATATATGAAGAAGATAATTTTAGTAGCCTTTTTAACGTTAACTGCTTTTGCAGGCGCTTACGCGCAACGTTTTGCTTATGTTGATTCGGAGTATATATTAAAGCACATGCCCGAGTATGCCTCATCTCAAAAGCAATTAGCTGCATTATCTGATCAGTGGCAGAAGGAAGTTGACGGCCGTTTTCAGGAAATCGACCGCCTGTATAAAGCTTATCAGGCCGATCAGGTGCTGATGACCCCTGATATGAAAAAACGCCGTGAGGCCGAAATTGTTGACAAAGAAAAGGCCGCGAAAGATTTTCAACGCCAGAAGTTTGGTCCGGATGGTGAGCTTTCACAAAGAAGCACAGCGCTGATTAAACCAATTCAGGATAGGGTGTCTAAAGCTGTACAAGCAATTGCCGAAGGCGATAACCTGGATATGATTTTTGATAAAAACAGCGAGGTTATTATGTTATATGCTAACCCGCGGTATGATAAAAGCGCGGATGTTATAACCAGATTAGGACTAAAACCCGGTGTATTTGCTAAATAATTTGAATTAAAATAAATCGAACTATTATTTAAACACAGAAAAAGGAAAATGAAAAAACTATTTAAAGTTGCCTTAGTTGCAGTAGGTTTGTTATTTGCGGGCAGCTTTGCAAATGCTCAGACTAAGATCGGCCACATCAACTTCAATCAATTGATTGATATGATGCCCGAAACTAAAACTGTAACTGCTTCGATCCAGGCTTATCAAAAAACATTTATTGATCAGCTTACTACAATGAATAATGAGTACCAGACAAAAGGCCAGGACTACCAGTCAAAAAGGGCAAGTATGACCGATGCTGTACGTACTGCTAAAGAAAACGAGCTTACCGATATTCAAAAACGTATGAATGATTACCAAAACAATGCCCAGCAACAGGTTGATGCAAAAAGGCAGGAATTAGGTAAACCGCTTATTGATAAAGCTACCCAGGCAGTACAGGCTGTAGCTAAAGAAAAAGGCTATGCTTATGTATTAGATTCATCACAGATCACCTTATTGGTATCTCCTGATGCTGATGACCTGATGGCAGCTGTAAAATTAAAATTAGGTTTGAAATAAGAATACAAAAGACATTAAAAAAGCGCCCTGATTAAACGGGACGCTTTTTTTATGTTTGCCATTTAAATTACCCCATTGTTATTTTAGCCGGGTAAGGATAGCTGTCAAATGTTCCTGTTCATTGTAAGCTCTCCCGAGGTTAGTTCATGAGCAATTTGCTGATACACGTTATAAAAACAAACAGATAATTATTATCCATTATTAAACACAGGACACAAAACAAAATGAAAAAACTATTTAAAGTCGCCTTAGTTGCAGCAGGTATGTTGTTCGTGGGTAGTTTTGCTAAAGCGCAAACAAAAATAGGTTATGTTAATTTTAGCCAGGTTATTGACCAGATGCCTGAAACTAAAACTGTTTCTACAACATTACAGGCCTATCAAAAAACATTCATTGATCAGTTAACCACTATGAACAATGAGTTACAAACCAAGGGTGCCGATTTGGAAAAAAACGGTTCAACTTTGACAGATGCTGCCCGTTCAGCAAAAACTTCTGAATTGCAGGATATTCAGAAACGCATGAACGATTACCAAAACAATGCTCAGCAACAAGTTGATGCTAAAAAACAAGAATTAGGCAAACCCATTATTGATAAAGTTAGCCAGGCTGTACAAGCGGTAGCTAAAGAAAAAGGTTACGCTTATGTATTGGATTCATCACAGGTTAGTATGATCGTATCGCCTGCAGGCGACGATCTGATGGCTGCCGTGAAATTGAAATTGGGTTTAAAATAAAATCACCTTTAAGTAAATTATACAAAAGCGCCCCGTAATTACGGGGCGCTTTTTTTATGTTTGTATATGTCAAATCAACCAATTGGTATTTTTGATTCGGGTTATGGCGGGCTAACTGTGTTCCGTTCTATCATTGAACAATTGCCCGGCTATGATTATATTTATATGGGCGATAATGCCCGTGCTCCCTATGGTAACCGCTCATTCAGCACCATACACCAGTATACCTGGGAATGCGTGCAGTGGATGTTTGACCAGGGATGCCCCTTAGTGATCCTGGCGTGTAATACGGCATCGGCCAAGGCGTTACGTACCATTCAGCAGCAGGACCTTAAACAGATAGATGACCCGTGGAAAAGGGTATTGGGCGTTATCCGCCCTACTGCCGAGGTTATTGGCGATTATACTAAAACCAAAGAGATTGGGGTGCTTGGTACAAAGGGCACGGTACAATCTGGCTCATACCTGCTCGAGATCCAGAATTTTTTCCCCGATATAAAAGTTTACCAGCAGGCCTGTCCGCTTTGGGTGCCGTTAATTGAAAACGGGGAATATGATAAACCCGGTGCAGATTTTTTTGTGCAGTTGTACCTGGATCAAATCATGGCGCAATCGCCCAACATCGACACCATTTTACTGGCTTGCACGCATTATCCTATTATCCAGGACAAAATAAAAGCACATTTGCCCGAACGCATTAATGTTATAGGGCAGGGCGATATCGTGGCTAAAAGCCTTGTTAGTTATTTAAACCGCCACCCCGAAATTGAACAAAAGCTTAGCCGGAACGGCGAAAATAAGTTTTATACCACTACCGATGATACTGCCGATTTTGACCATCATGCCTCGCTGTTTTTCTCGGCCCCGGTAAAATCAACGTTTATATCGGCAAATGATTTGGTGAAGTGTTGAACCTTGATTTTTATGATTATAGGATGATCATGATACAGAGCTTTAGGCGTTGATATATCTGGCAATCCTTAAATCAGGTAAATCATGGTTCTCCTATCAACTTAATATATAATTTAATCATTCTAAATAACTCAACATTTAGTAAGTTTGCACCCTTAAGCAAAAATTCCTGTTGAACTATTATTTTACATATTTTATTGCAGCAATTGGGTTGTTCAGTTTTTCGGCCTTCTTCGCTTTATTCGGTGTATATGCCGAGCGTAAAATATCAGCGTTTATACAAGACAGGCTTGGCCCAACGGAAACAGGAAAATATGGTTCGCTGCAAACGCTGGCCGATATTTTAAAAATGCTTCAGAAAGAGCTGATCGTCCCGGCAGCGGCAGATAAGTGGTTGTTTATGTTGGCGCCGGCGGTAATATTCATTGCTGTATACCTCGGTTTCGCCGCGCTACCCTGGGCCCCCGGGCTTATCCCTTCAAAGACTAATATCGGTCTCTACTATATTTTTGCCATTATTTCTATCGAAACGTTAGGAATTTTGATGGCAGGATGGGGATCAAACAATAAGTATTCTATCCTTGGTGCTATGCGTTCGGCGGCTCAGATCATTTCGTACGAAATCCCCGCGGGCTTTGCCATCATATCTGTTGTAATGATTGCTCAAACGCTCGACTTGCAGGTGATCTCTGCTCAGCAGGGTATTTTGGCTGCTGAAAAGATAAAATTTGCCGGTTTTTGGGATGTATCTCAGATAGGTGGTTTATTTAGCTGGAATGTATTCCGAGCGCCACATTTACTCATCGCATTTGTGATCTATTTTATAGCTTCACTGGCCGAAAGTAACCGTGCTCCTTTTGACATTCCAGAAGCAGAATCGGAACTGGTAGCCGGTTTTCATACCGAGTTTACGGGCATCCGCTTTGCGCTTGTGTTTTTGGCTGAGTACTCGATGATGTTCCTGGTATCCATGATAGCAGTGATCTTGTTTTTAGGGGCCTGGAATACACCGTTGCCTAATATCGGCGGTGTTAAACTGGCAACCTGGACAACCGGGGTGGCTTGGGGGATATTATGGGTGGTAATAAAAACATTGGGCCTGGTGGGTGTTCAGATGTGGATCAGGTGGACATTGCCCCGCTTGCGGGTTGACCAGCTCATGAACCTTTGCTGGAAAGTATTGACCCCGGTGGCTTTCGCTTGTATGCTGATATCGGGTGTATGGAGGTTGTGGCTGATGTGATTTTTAATTTCGGATGTCGGATATTCGATTTCGGAATTAAAAGAATTAAGATTTGTAATTAATTGAATAATAAGAAACAAGGATTAGCAGTAGTAAAGGAAATATCCTGAGCATCCTAAAATCCTAAAAATCATGGTTCAGAAAGTAATTAACGCGTTTACAACGGCATGGAAAGGTTTAAGCCTTACCATCCGGCATCTCTTTGCGGGTAACGGCAAAAGGGAGATTGTAACCGTGAGCGATAGCAATTATTTTAAGCAACTGGAGCATGGCACCAACACTATTCAATATCCTAAGCAGCAACTGCCGGTACCTGAAGTGGGCCGCTACCAGTTGGATGTGGAAATGGATGACTGTATCGTATGTGATCTGTGCGCCAAGGTTTGCCCCGTTAATTGTATCGATATTGAATCGATCAAGGCTACGGAAGCTATCGGCCAAACATCCGACGGTACTACCAAACGTTTGTATGCAGCCAAGTTTGATATTGATATGGCCAAGTGTATGTATTGTGGTTTGTGTACTATTGTGTGCCCAACTGAATGCATTACCATGACCAACCAGTACGATAAAACAGTTTTTCAGCTAAGCGATCTGGTTTACCAGTTTTCGGATATGACGCCCGAAGATGCCGCCGAAAAGCGTGCCCTTTTTGACAAACAACAGGCCGAAAAACAGGCTGCCAAATTAGCCGCCATGAAACAAAAGGAGGGTGGGGCATGACCTTGGTCCGCTTACTGTTTTATACAATGAGTTTTATTGCTATTGGCTCGGCGCTATATGCTGCTTTAAGTAAAAACCTGGTCAGGAGTATTTTTATATTTTTTGTGACCTTGTTTGCATTAGCTGGCTTGTATGTAATTGCCCTTGCCGATTTTGTTGCCGTAACGCAAGTGGTAATTTATGTGGGAGGCATTTTGGTGTTAATCCTTTTTGCATTTATGCTTTCTGGTCGTGAAACGCTAAATGTGATAGAGCAACACAAAGGAAAATTCATTAACATGGCTAAAGTACCGGCTGTTATACTGGCTGCGCTGTTTTTAGCGGTGATTGTAAACATTATCCTTAAAGCCGATGCTGATAAGCTGCCATGGGTAAAACAGGCCATCGCACAAAAAAATGAGATAACGCCAACCTCTTCAACTATAGATAATATAGGCGTTAACCTCATGACCACCTACCTGCTGCCTTTTGAAGCCATTTCTGTTTTATTGCTGATGGCTTTGGTAGGTGCGGCACATTTATCACGTAAGGAGGGCAGGGCATGATCACGTTAACCGATTTTTTACTGGTAGGCGCGTTATTGTTTTGCACAGGCATGTACATGATTGTATCCAAACGTAACTCGATACAAGTATTGATAGGAATTGAACTAATGCTGAACGCCGCCATTTTAAACCTGGTAGCTTTTGGTAAATATGATAAGCTAAATAACGGCGGACAGGTGTTCGCCTTGTTTGCTATTGTGCTGGCCGCGGCAACAACAGCGGTTGCGCTGGCCATCGTCCTGAATGTTTACCGGCGATATAAAACCATTGACCCGGATGAGATTAAAAATTTGAGGGATTAAAATATTGTAGAGACGCATAATTGCGTCTCCCGCAGGACAAGCGGAAATGTACATTCGGAGACGCAATTATGCGTCTCTACAGAGAAGATAAAAAAACTAATTGGGCACCGCGCTTTTACATACCGATCAAACCATCATCAGCTACACCATTGCAGCTGTGGCTTTACCGTTGGCGGCCTCGATCATCAACTTTTGCCTGCCGGTAAAAAGTAAAGCAGCGGGCTGGATTTCAACACTGGCCATTTTGGTGGGTTGCGTATTATCAGCCATTGTGTTTGCAAGGGTGTGGAACCAGCAACCGCTGCACACCCAAAAACTATGGTTTACCATTGGCAACACCAAAGTCTTCGCAGGCATCCTGCTTAATAATCTGTCGGCGCTGCTGCTGCTGTTGGTATCGCTGATTGCCTTGCCTGTTCACATCTATTCCACTGCTTACATGAAGCATGACGATAGGTACAGTCGTTATTTTACCTACTTAAGTTTCTTTTGTTTCAGCATGCTGGCTTTGGTGGTGGCGGATAGCATGGTGCTGTTCTATGCTTTCTGGGAGCTAGTGGGCTTTTCATCATACCTGCTTATCGGTTTCTGGTTCACTAAGGATAAAGCCGTACAGGCCAATAAAAAAGCCTTTATCATGAACCGTATCGGCGATATCGGTTTGCTAAGTGCTATCATTATCATTTTTGCCCAGTTTCATACGTTTGATATTGATGCCTTATTTGGACAACATGGACTTGTTAAGTTTATGGGGCCTGATAACGGGCAATGGGCTTTTGCTCCTGATAGGATGCCTTCTAATTATGGCTCTGTTTGGACACGGGGGGCAATGACTACATTACCCGCGATATGGCAGTATATAGCCTGCGCCGGGATCTTCCTTGCTGTGGCCGCAAAATCGGCACAATTCCCTTTGCATACCTGGCTACCTGATGCCATGGAAGGGCCGACGTCAGTTTCGGCGCTGATCCACGCGGCTACTATGGTGGCTGCCGGTGTATTTCTGCTGGGCAGGGTTTATCCTTTGTTTACCGATACGGAGTTAACGGTTCTTGCTGTAATAGGTTGCTTTACCGCTTTTATGGCCGCCACAATCGCGCTTACGCAAAACGATTTAAAACGGGTGCTTGCTTACTCAACCATATCGCAACTGGGTTACATGATCCTTGCGATGGGGGTTGGAGCTTATGGCTCTTCGCTATTCCATTTGGCTACGCACGCTTTCTTTAAATGTTTATTGTTTTTGGTGGCCGGGGTTGTGATTCACGAAATGCAACATATCAAGGAGGAAAATAACCTGGATATCGACCCGCAAAATATTCAGTACATGGGTGGCTTGCGTAAAAAGCTGCCATTAACTTTTATTGTGGCAATTGTTGGTTCACTGGCGCTTATAGGTATTCCGCTTACTTCTGGCTATCTGTCAAAAGATGGCATCCTGATCCAGGCGTTTGAATGGAGCGAGGGTAGAAGCGCATGGCTTAAACTGATCCCGGCAGGTGCATTATTTACCAGTTGGCTTACTGCCTTTTACGTATCAAGGTTAATAGTGAAAATATTTTTCGGAGAGTTTCGCTTGTTGAAACATCACCCTGACATTAAACTACATATCAGCGATGGTGGTTGGCAATATCGTGTGCCATTGATCCTGCTGGCGGTTTGCAGTTTGTTCCCCTTATTTTCGCTTAATCCTTTCTTTTATGAAAAAGCCTGGCTATTCGAAAGCTTAAAACCTGCCGAATTCATGGCCCGCGAAAATATCTACCATACCATTATTCCGATAGGGGTGAATATCTTAAGCGTTTTTGTAATGTACGCGGCCTATGCTATCTACGTAAAAAGAAATACGTTCTCGTTTCCGCAAACCGGCTTCTTTTACCGCTTATCCTATAATCAATGGTATTTGGATAAGATCTATAAAAAAGTAATCGTAAAACCTATACTTGGCCTGGGTAAAACCTGCTTCTGGTTCGACAGGAATATTATTAACGGACTCATCCATTCAATTGAACGGCTGAGCAGGGCGGTGGCAGACCTTACCGCCTGGTGTGATAAATATATTGTCGACGGATTTTTGCATTCAATGGCTGCATTAGTGCAAAGTATTGGCAATTTTGCACGTAAATTTCAAAATGGAAAAGTGCAGTACTACCTGTACAGTATGCTGCTCATTGTGTTGGTACTCTTTATTTTAAAAATACTGATCTGAATTTAATGAACCTACTAACCCTACTCATATTTATACCTGTACTGTTTGCGTTGGTGATCGTATTGCTGCCATCGTCGGTTCGGGGGAGTTTTAAATATATTACCCTGCTGGCTACGCTTTTGCAGCTGGGTATCAGCATCGCAATCTACCTTAACTTTAAAACAGGTGCGGCAACAGCAGGTATTAACCATGAAGACCAGTTTCAGTTTGTACAGAAACTGCCATGGATTGCCCTTAACCTGGGCAGCATGGGCAAAATGCAGATAGATTATTTTGTAGGGATAGATGGCATTTCGGTAACCCTATTGGTAATGTCGGCACTGGTGATGGTGGTTGCTACGCTGGCCTCCTGGGAAATCAAGAGCAATCTCAAAGGTTTCTTCCTTTTGTTTTTGCTGTTGGATATGGCCGTGATGGGTGTATTCTGCGCTTTGGATTTCTTCCTGTTTTACCTGTTTTATGAGCTCATGTTACTGCCGCTCTATTTCCTGATCGGGATGTGGGGCGGTGTACGCCGGGAGTATGCGGCCATCAAGTTTTTCTTGTATACCCTGTTTGGTTCGGTGTTTATGCTGCTGGTGATGGTTGGTTTATACCTTTCTGTAAGCGATCCGGCAACAGGAAGTCATACTTTTAATATTATCCAGATGATGAATCCGGCTAATTATGCCCAGGGTTCGGTATTCTCGGCTGCCGCGCATCAAACCATATTGGGGATGCCCGCACGCACGGTTGGCTTTGTAGTGCTGTTTATTGCCTTTGCTATCAAGGTACCCGTTGTACCGCTGCATACCTGGCTGCCCGATGCGCACGTTGAAGCGCCTACACCGGTATCTATCATTCTTGCTGGGGTATTGCTTAAAATTGGTGGTTACGGCATTATCCGTATCTGCCTCGGGATTTTCCCGGAGATAGCTTCTTCCGGCGCTTTTTGGCTTGGGTTGATTGGGGTTGTTTCGATATTATATGGCGCCTGCAATGCGCTGGCCCAGCGCGATCTGAAAAGGATGATCGCTTACTCATCGGTATCGCACATGGGTTTTGTGTTACTGGGCATTGCCTCGCAAACTGCCGAAGGTGTAAGCGGTGCGGTAATGCAGATGGTAAGCCATGGCTTTTTATCGTCGATGCTGTTCTTTTTGGTGGGCGTGGTTTACAACCGTGTGCACGACAGGGATATTTATCATTTCCGCGGATTGGGCACCCAGATGCCTCAATATACGGCCTTTGTTATGGTAGCATTCTTTGCTTCCTTAGGCTTGCCGGGCTTTTCGGCATTTGTGGCCGAAGCATTTACACTGGCGGGTACATTTAAATCGCCAACGGTTAACGGTTTGCTGCCATACTGGATGGCTGTTTGCGGTTCGGTTGGTATCCTGTTGGGAGCAGCTTATTTTCTGTGGACACTGCAGCGCATGTTCTTCGGAAAAGTATCACTTAAAGGCGGCGAGGTTTGGAAAATAGCACTTACCGATGTAAGCATCCGCGAAAAGCTGGCATTGATACCAATGGCTGTTGCTGCGCTTGCTTTAGGTTTGATGCCATCGTTGGTATTTGGAAAAATCAATGATTCGGTACTGGCATTGATACAGTTTTTACAGGCTAAATAAAAAAATAGTGTTTCAACATAAATTCATTTATGGAAAAGTGCATACACCTGCATCTTTTATTTACGTTGTCCCCGGCAACCCGGGCATAAGCGAAATAACAGATGGTATGTATTTAACCGAAGGAATTATGTTTAAAAAATTATCCATTGCCGCAGCATTACTTTTTATCACTGCGGCAACCAGGGCCGATGAAGGCCAGAAAGTAGCCTCCAAAGTTCAAAAAGTAACCGTGTTTTTGAACGGAGCACAGGTAAGTCGCACCGCATTGGTCAATATCAGCCCCGGCACATCAACGCTGGTGTTTGAAAACCTGTCGCCTGGAATTGATGTGCAGAGTATCCAGGTAAATGCAGGCGGCGATTTTACCATTCTTTCGGTTAATCACGAACTTGATTTTGCCGATAATGACATCAGGCAGAAAAATATACAGACTATCGAGGCGAATGTAAAACTGGTAAGAAACAAAATAGCCTTGCAAAATAACATGCTCTCTATTTACCAGGAAGAAGCTAACACGCTGGCTAAAAACCCGGTGAGCAATGGTACTAATGTTGCGCTGGATCCGATTAGACTGAAACAGACACTCGACTTTCAGACAGCTCGCTTAAATGAGATCAAAAAGAATCAGCAAGCCGTAAATGATCAGATAGATTTGTTTAACGACCAGCTGGAAGATTATAACAAACAAATTGCAGAGATTAACAAAGTAAGTGTTAAAACTACCAGCAATGTTTTGGTGACAGTATCGTCAAAAGTTCCGTTACAGGCAAATTTTACTTTAAGTTATCTGGTGCGAAACGCCAGCTGGTTCCCTACCTACGATATCCGTGCTAAAAATGTGAACAGTCCAATAACTATCGTTTACAAAGCCAACGTGTCGCAAAAAACGGGTGAGGACTGGAAAAGCGCAAAGCTTACCTTATCAACCGGTAACCCAAGCGTAAATGGGGCGAAGCCCGAGCTTACGCCTACCTATCTTAACTTTGGTATGTACTATTCAGGTACTGGTGTTTCAATAACTAAAGTAATGGGTAGAGTAGTGAGTAGGGATGATAACAGCCCCATCCCTGGTGTAAGCGTCCGGGTAAAAGGTACATCAATAGGGGCCGTAAGTGATGCCGGTGGAAATTACAGCATCCAGATACCTAACGCCAATGCTGTGCTTACTTACAGTTTTATTGGATATGAGACATTAGAAAGGCAGGCCAATGCGCCAATGATCAACGTGTCGCTAAAGTCAGCTTCAAACCAATTGAATGAAGTTGTTGTAGTTGGTTATGGTGAAGTTGAACATAAAAGGGATTTGACTGGTGCTGTTGCGAAAATACAAGATAAAAATATAATTAACACGGTTCCTATCGAAGTAAAAAAAGAAGAAAACCAAACCAATATTGAGTTTAATATCGCCAACCCTTATACGGTGCCAAGCGATGGCAAACAATATGCCGTTGAAATTAGCCAATATAATATTGATGCTACTTATCAGTATTATGTAGCGCCTAAACTGAGTACTGATGTGTATCTGACAGCGCAGCTTACCAACTGGAATAAATACAGTTTCCTATCTGGCGAGGCCAACTTGTTTTTTGAAGGAACATACATTGGCAAGTCGCTGATTAATACCGATGCTACCACCGATACGCTGAACCTATCGTTAGGAACAGATAAAAATATTGTAGTTACCCGTACACTGGAGAAAGGTTTGGCTATGCGCCAGTCATCAGGCTCCAACCAAAAGGAAACCCGCAATTGGCTTATCGACGTAAAAAACAGGAAAAGCCAATCGGTTAATTTATTGGTGGAAGACCAGGTACCGGTTTCGCAAAATAAAGATATCGAAGTAGAGGCGCAGGAAACATCTGGCGCAAAACCTGATGCAACAACAGGTAGGGTTTCATGGAATTTCATGTTAAATTCGCTCGATGAAAAGAAGGTGAAACTAAAATATCAGGTTAAATACCCCAAAAATCAATCAGTAATAGTACAATAAAATATAAATGCACGATCTGCTCCCCCATATATCAGCTCAGTTAACCAATGTTTTTGGCAGTATACCCTATTTCATGCCCGAAATTTATTTAACCGGGCTGTTTTTGGTAGTGCTGATAACCGACCTGATATTTGGGCGCAGATCTGTAAAGCTTTGTAAAATTATAGCCTGTACGGGCTTGTTACTGGTGCTGTTTAAAGACCTGCAGCAGGTAGCCCTGATCCTTGACGGCGATCATGTTATTTTCGGCAGTATGTTACTGCTGCGTAGGTCGGCGGTATTTTTCAAGATCATTATCGATCTGCTATCGTTTATCCTGCTATTGAATTTTACCTGGGATGATAAGCTGAAGGCGCATCCAAAAGGCTTATCAGACCTGTATACCATTTCCATAGCATCTATTTTAGGTCTGCATTTAATGGCCATGGCTATTAACCTGCTTTCTGTTTATCTTGCCATCGAGATGGTATCCATAGCGTCATACCTGATGGTGGCTTACCGGTCTGAAACTGCTTTGAGTACCGAAGCTGGTTTAAAGTACGTACTTTTCGGCGCGGCATCATCGGCTGTCATGCTATACGGGATCTCGTTACTGTACGGCTTCAGCGGCTCGCTCGATCTGCTGGGTATTGTAGCCCGGTTGCCTAATGTAAATCCGGTGAGTGCTTCATTTGCTTTAGTACTGGTGCTGATTGGCATAGGGTTTAAATTATCATTTATGCCGATGCATTTTTGGGTACCCGATGTTTACCAGGGAGCGCCCACGCCGGTTACTGCATACCTGTCAACCGTACCCAAGATAGCAGCTTTTGCATTGCTGGTAAATGTGATGCCTTTGTTCCTTTTTTCGGCCGACTGGAAGGGGATTGATTTTAGTATTGTTTTATCAGCCATTGGTATCGTTACCATGATAGCCGGAAATTTTGCGGCCGTTTTGCAAAGCAACGTGAAAAGGATGCTGGCCTATTCAAGCATCGGCCATACCGGCTTTGCTTTAATGGCGGTAGTTACCTTTAATTTACAGGGCTTATCATCATTAACCTATTACCTGGCCGTTTACGCGCTGGCCAATATCGGGGCGCTGGCACTGGCATCATACTTCAGCAATATTGTGGACGCTGAAGAGGTGGAGGCTTATAAGGGCCTGGGCTTAAAATACCCTGTAGCCTCGGTTTGTTTTGTTATTATCCTCATTTCTTTAACAGGGATCCCGGTTACTGCTGGGTTTACGGGTAAACTATTTGTGTTTTCGGCGGCTTACAGCGCCTATGAGCAAACACACAGTATCTGGCTGTTGTCGCTGATGATAACGGGCGCTATAACCACGGTGGTATCGTTGTTTTATTACCTTAAAATTCCTTTGTATTTATTTCTGAAAAGAACAGAAAATGCTGAAGTTGCCAGTGAAAGATCTTATAATTTACTTGTTTTAGCTATTATTATTAGTTTTCTGCTCGTTTTATTGGGGATTTTCCCGAATTCTATCCTGAAATATCTGTAGTAGTTGTTTTTTTTAACAAAAGTCAATTATTTTCTTTTGTTTTTAGAAAAAACACTAACTTTCATGCCGATTTAAAACATATTTTTTCTGAATAAATGAAGAGGTATTTCCCTTTTTCCTGATCTTAATTATACTTTCCCTTACTTTCATTTTTCCGTCGGTTGATTTTAAGGATTCCGGTCATCCCAATTTTAATACGGGCGATATAGCCTGGATGCTGATGTCGACGGCGCTGGTTTTGATCATGACACCCGGTCTTGCGTTTTTTTACGGGGGAATGGTTAATAAGAAGAATGTGATCTCCACCATGCTGCAAAGTATTATTTGTATGGTGATCATTACGGTAATGTGGGGGATCTTTGGTTTCAGCCTGGCCTTCGGCGATAGCTTTTATGGCCTTATCGGTAACCCCGGAACTTATTTCATGATGAAGGGCATGTTAGGTAACGCCACCTGGAAAGCCGCTCCAACCATTCCGTTGTTATTATTTGCCATGTACCAGTTAAAATTCGCCATTATTACCCCGGCGCTTATTACTGGTGCATTTGCCGAGCGCATCCGTTTTAACTCGTATATTATTTTCCTGGTACTGTTTTCTATTTTCATATTCTCGCCGCTGGCGCATTGCACCTGGCACCCTGATGGCATATTGGCCAAATTTGGTGTGCTTGACTTTGCAGGTGGTACGGTAGTGCATATGTCGGCCGGATGGGCTGCCCTGGCATCGGCCTTATATTTAAAACGCCGTAACGAGGCTAATCATTCTCCGGCACGGATTACCTACGTAATGATAGGTACGGGCTTGTTGTGGTTCGGTTGGTTTGGTTTCAATGCCGGTTCGGCTTTTGGCGCAAACGCTTTGGCGGTTACCGCTTTGGCAACCAGTACCACTGCTTCGGCAGCTGCAGGTGTTACCTGGATCTTTTTTGATATGCTGCTTGGCCGCAAACCATCTGCAATGGGTACCTGTATTGGCGCTGTTGTAGGTTTGGTGGCTATTACACCTGCCGCCGGCTTTGTATCGGTGCCGCACTCGCTGGCTATCGGTATCATATCGGCTGTGGTGAGTAACCTGGTTGTGGAATGGCGTACCCGTACTTCTATTGATGACACGCTTGATGTATTCCCTTGTCACGGCGTTGGCGGTATGGTGGGGATGCTGTTAACCGGCGTATTTGCCAATCAGCATGTAAATGCTAATAATACAACAGGTAACGGTTTGTTTTTTGGCGAGACACACCTGTTCCTTGTACAGTTGGTAGCATTAGTGTGCGTATCGATATTCGCATTCTTTGGTTCATTATTATTGTTAAAGATCACCGACATGATCTCGCCGTTAAGGGTATCGGCCGAAGAAGAAGAACAAGGTCTTGATATCAGCCAGCACGGCGAAAAATTATAATCACGTATTTCCAACCAATCCAATAAATCTAATGAAATTCCCGGCCGCAAGGCCGGGTTTTTTTTGTTTTAAAGGGTAGTGAAAAATATTAACGCGGGTTCAAGCGCCCATTATTGAATGGCTTTTTAACAGGAGCTTACACGCTCCCTGATATTATGGTAGGCGTGACGCCATTAGGGAGAAAAACTTAAAAACCTCCTCTCGAGAACGGGCGCGGAGGAGGGAGCCTTTTTTACGCCCTGGTATAATAAAGCAAAGCCGCACCACAGGCAAATGGTTCACAATTCACCAATTTTAACTCTAAATCATTTTTTAAAGGGTTAAAGGTTTGTTGTCCGTTACCAATCTCAGCAGGGTTTACAAGCAAATAAAACTCATCAACCAAATCATGTTGAATTAAAGATGATACAAACGAATCTCCTCCATAAACAAGGATGTCATGAGCGCAAAAGGGAGAAAAATAAAGCCCCTCTTTGCGAAGCAAAAAGGGGCAACACGTACAGCGATGTAGGGGAGTTAATACATAGCGGTTAGCGCTACGCAAAAACTTTCTTACCCATACCTTCAACCGCTTTATGCGTAACCGGGTCAACCCTTTTTATGTGGATATTATTAACCGGTTTTACCACCAGCGGAATCTTTTCAATTCGTGTTTCACTGGTATCAAGTCCAAAAGCTTTAGCTTCTGACTGGGCCAGTTTTTTAATGGCAAAATAGCTGTTGAGGATAAAGCTCTCCGATACGTTGAACACGTTATTGTACGACAGGAATTTCTCCATGATCACAAACCTGAAATCGGCAGCCATATTGTATTGTTTTAATGATGGGTAATTGCTGGAGATATCAATCTCGCCACGTTCAACCATATCTTCAACTACTTTACGGAACAATACGTTTACCCGCGGCTGGATCCTGAAGCCCAAACGGAATTCTACGCGGATGACTTTGCCCGGCTCAATTTGGTCAACACTGTACTCCATCGTGTATGGCTCGTCGGTACGTTCAATGTGCACAAACCAATAGGTGTCGGCACGTTTAGGACGGCGGCTCATGATGGAGTAGATGATCTTTTCTTCAATTTGTTTGCCATTATTGGCTTTGGTAAGATAGATCAGGTGCGTAGCGTATTTGTTTATGGTAGTATCATTGCTCAGTGCGTTTAGTAAAGGCAGTTTCTCCTTGATGTCGGTAAAATGAAGGAAGCGGTTATTGATTTTACGGGCTTTAAACCAGGTGTACATCGTAAAGATCAGACCAACTTCAAATCCCACAAAAAACAAACGTTTTAGTATTTTAACCGCGTTCGCTACAAAAAGGAGAATTCGACGGTTACAAATAAGCACAGGATAATGGTAACCAGCCATACAGGCCAGTGCTTTACATAGCGCATAAAGTAATACATTAAAATGGTAGTGCTAAGCATAGCAATGGTGATGCTGAATCCGTAAGCAGCCGTCATTGCGCTTGAGGTACGGAAATAGAGCGATACCAGGATGCAGCCGATACACAGTATCCAGTTGATGCTTGGAATATAGATCTGCCCGCGGATATTTGACGGGTATTTGATGGTGATCCTTGGCCAAAAATTCATGCTTACCGCCTCACTGATTAGCGTAAATGAACCACTGATTAAAGCCTGGCTGGCAATAATGGTTGCCAGTGTAGCCAAAGCTATCGCAGGTAGCAGGAAGAAATGGGGAACGATTTCAAAGAAAGGGTTAACGCCGGTAAAGTTCTTACCCGGTGCTTGTGACAGCACCCAGGCGCCCTGCCCCAGGTAGTTTAATATCAGGGTTGTTTTCACAAAGATCCAGCTTACCTGGATATTGCGCCTGCCGCAATGGCCCAGGTCGGAGTATAGGGCTTCGGCGCCAGTGGTACATAAAAATACCGCGCCTAACAACCAGAAGCCTTTAGGATGGTCCATCAGTAAATGGGCGCCATAATAAGGATTGAGAGCTTTAAAGATAGATGGGAAATGTGTTATCTGTATAGTGCCTAATACGCCCAGCATAATAAACCACAGCAGCATAACCGGCCCGAATGCCGAACCGACCACCTTGGTGCCAAACTGCTGAAAAAAGAACAGCAATAAAATGATGCTAATTACAATAATGAGGATCAGGTTGTTGCCGGGGACAATAACGGTTGAAAATGCCGGTACTAAATTTAAACCTTCAATGGCCGAGGTTACAGAGATGGGTGGGGTAATGATACCATCGGCAAGCAAAGTACCTGCGCCAATTATAGCAGGAATAGCCAGCCATTTACCGTAACGTCTTACCAGTGCGTATAATGAAAAAATACCGCCCTCGCCTTTGTTATCAGCCTGCAGCGTAATAACGATATACTTGAAAGTGGTTTGCAGTGTGAGTGTCCAGAAGATACAGGAGATAGAGCCTAATACCAGCGCGGGGTTCACCTTACCGCCTTCAACCAACAGGGTTTGAAAAACATAAAGGGGAGAGGTACCGATATCGCCAAAAATAATGCCGAGGGTAACGATCATACCCGCGAAAGTGAGTTGCTTAACGTGCGAATTCATGAAATGTATAAATTGTTAGGGGAAAAAGAGGAGATGATACCAGCTGCAATGAAGGAACTTATTGTCCGTTTTGTAAATTTTGCTGTAGCAGCGATAAACAATGCCATCGTAAATTTATTTTGTATTGTGAGGCCGCATGGCCAATAAACATGCCACAACGTTTTTTGCTTTATTTACAGGCTTGTGTTATAGGAGTTTATCAAAATGAGAAAGATTTTCTCAATATGAGGAAAAGCTATCAAAATGATAGGTTTTATCATTCTGATAGCAGAGTGGCCCATCGTGTTTTATGGTATGTAATACAGATATTTGAACATGGATCTATTCAATAATGACCAGCTGAACCTGTTTGGTGCGCCAAAAAACTTATTGCCTTTTGATGGAGAGGTATTGCTTTATCCCCATTTTTATAAGGAAGATGTATTTACGCGGCTGGTTGAGGAAACACCATGGAAGCAGGATAAAATGAAGATCTACGGCAGGGAAGTGAACTTCCCACGGCTTACGGCCTGGTACGGAGAGCGCGATGAAGTATATGTATATTCAGGTGTGGTAAATGTGCCGGTTAAGTTTAGCCCGCTGCTTAATAGCATTAAGCAGGCGGCGGAGCAGCAATGCGGTCACCGGTTTAATACAGCGCTGCTTAATTATTACCGTGACGGCAGCAACAGTATGGGCTGGCATAGTGATGATGAAAGCGAGCTTGGCGGTAACCCTGTAATCGCTTCGGTATCATTTGGCGCTTCGCGGGTTTTTCAGTTTAAGCATAAGCGGCAAAAGAATGCTAAAGTATCTGTCGTACTTAACAACGGCGATCTGCTGATCATGCAGGGGCAAACGCAGCATCACTGGCTTCACCAGGTACCCAAAACAAGCAGGATGCTGGGGGCAAGGATTAATATAACGTTTAGAAGTATTGGGTGAAGATTTTTTGCTTTGATGATGTGGTTGGTCAGAAGGCGCAATTATGCGTCCCTGCACAAAAAAACTGTTTTGTAACATCCCAAACAAACCGTTATCTTACATTAACATTACTGACCTTATGAAAACATCTTTATTATTATTTGCCGCCTTTTCGGCCTTAATAACAAACGCCAATGCACAAACCGATTTGCCAACCGATAGCGGTACCTTTTTTCTGCATAAGTTTGAGCAACACATTGGTAAGGAAACCTATTACGTGCACAAGTATAAAGATGCTGTTCATTATAATATCGATTTTAAGTTTGTTGACCGCGGTTCGCCGGTGCCGCTTACTGCCGAGTTGAAGGTGAACCCCGTAGCCGATCCACTGGAATTGACTATAAAAGGCAATACTTCAAGATTTTCGACCATTGATGATAAAATAACTATTCGCGGAGGCGAAGCTGCAATCAGGGTTAACGATTCATCTTATACACAAAAAGTACTGTCGCCCAGCTTCCCGGTAGCGGGCTATTCGCCGGGCACTGTGCAGCAGGTGCTCATCCAGTATTGGAATAAACATAAACAACCTGCAAGCATCCATACACTGCCATTTGGCGCGGTACAGATCAAAAAAGCAGGTATTGATCAGCTTAAGTTTAACGGTAAACCGCTCACGCTTAACCGGCTCACCATAAGCGGACTGGTTTGGGGTAACGAACTGGTTTGGACTGATAATGAAGGTAAACTCATATGCCTGATAACTAATGACGCGGAGGGTGACAAACTGGAAATGATGCGGGTACCTTACGAAGAACTGTTACCGCAGCTCATCAGTAAGGCGGCTACTTATGGTATGGAGCTATTTGCGGAAGCGGCCGCACCAACAGGTAAAGCAGATAAGATAATAGCTATTACCGGTGGCAACCTAATTGATGTAAACACCGGTGTAAGCATCCCCAATGCCATTGTTTTGATAGAAAACGGCATTATTAAACAAACGGGCAAGGTTGGTGAGGTTAAAATACCGGCAGGGGCTAAGCTTATTGACGCCAAAGGGAAAACCATTTTACCAGGCTTGTGGGATATGCACTCGCACTTTGAACAGGCAGAGTGGGGGCCGGCCTATCTTGCAGCAGGTGTAACTACTGTGCGCGATTGTGGTAACGAATTTGGTTATATCAACGCTATAAAAACCGCTATTGATGGCGGCAAAGGCGTGGGCCCCAACATCATTAAAGCTGGAATTATTGACGGCAAAGGGCCTTATGCATTGGGGATTATCCAAGCGGATACTAAGGAAGATGCTATAAAGGCAGTAGACCGTTATAAAGAAAATGGCTTTCAGCAGATCAAGATCTATAGTTCGGTTAAACCGGCTATAGTTAAAGTTATTTGTGATGAGGCACACCGATTGGGTTTAACCGTAACAGGCCATATCCCGCAGGGCATGACCCTTCAGCAAGGCGTTGATTCGGGGATGAATATGGTTAACCACGTACAGTATGTGTATTCAATCATGAAACGGGATAAGGACAGGTCGGTTATTTTCGATGATTCGGTAAGTATTGCGGCTATTAAGTTTATAAAAGACCATCATGTGGTAATTGATCCCACCATAGGTGTTTTCGAGCTCGCCTTCCGTAATGTTAAGGATGATATAACCAAACTGGAGCCCAACTATTATACCCTGCCGCTGCCGCTCCAGGCATTGTTTAAAAACATGGGCGAAGAACCGGAAAAGGCCGCTAAGCTGAAACCTTTGTATGAAAGCATGAAGAAAACCGTTAAGGTATTGCATGATGCCGGAGTTACTATTGTTGCAGGCACAGATATGGGGTTCCCCGGCTATAGTCTTGACCGCGAACTTGAATTATATGTTGAAGCCGGTCTTACCCCGGCGCAGGCTATCAAAACAGCAACGATAACACCGGCAATGGTGATGGGGCTTGATAAAACAACAGGTTCGGTTGAAGCGGGAAAGCAAGCCGACCTTGTTATTATCGATGGTGATCCGCTGCGTAATATCAGGGAGATCAGGAAAGTATCGGTAGTAATAAAAGAAGGCCGGATCTATGACCCGGTTAAGCTGCATCAGATGGTTGGGTTTAAGAAATAGGTGTGTGGTTTATTGGGTTGATTATGTTAATGTCTGGTTTTCAGTGCGATAGCTACTCATTAAATCAATCATTCACCAAGTCAACCAGGCAATCAATAAACTACTAATTTATGACAATAGATTTTACCGATACTTCATTTTAAAATGATACCTTTGCAGCCTCATTCCGAATCATGAGCGATCAGATTAAACATGAATGCGGTGTGGCATTTATCCGCTTACTAAAGCCACTATCTTATTATCAGAAAAAGTACGGAACTGCACTGTACGGCCTGAACAAACTTTATCTCTTAATGGAAAAACAACACAACCGCGGCCAGGATGGCGCAGGTGTTGCTACCATTAAACTGGATATTGAACCGGGCAAAAGATACATTAGCCGTCACCGCTCAATGGCCTCAAATGCCGTTGCCGACATTTTTGAATATATCCAAAAGAAATTTGCGGACATTCAGAAAGAGACCCCCGAAAAAATGGCGGACGCTGAGTGGCTTAAAGAACATGTGAGCTTTACCGGCGAGGTTTTGTTAGGGCACCTGCGTTATGGTACCCACGGCAAAAACAGCATTGAAAGCTGCCACCCGTTTTTGAGGCAAAACAACTGGATGACCCGTAACCTGGTTATTGCCGGTAATTTTAACATGACCAATGTTGATGAATTACTGCAACAACTGTATGCATTAGGTCAGCATCCAAAGGAAAAGGCCGATACGGTTACTGTGCTCGAAAAAATAGGCCACTTCATCGATACTGAAAACCAGGGCTTGTTCGATCAGTACAAACGTGAGGGATTAGATGATAACATGGAGATCAGTAAGCTTATAGCTAATGATATGGATGTTGCCAAGATCCTCCGTAAATCGGCCAAGAACTGGGATGGCGGTTATACTATTGCCGGGATCCTTGGCCACGGAGATGCCTTTGTAATGCGCGATCCGGTGGGTATCCGTCCGGCATTTTATTATTATAATGATGAGATCGTTGTTGCAGCATCTGAACGCCCTGCTATCCAAACGGCATTTAACGTGCCGATGGAGGAGATCAGGGAAATTCGCCCCGGCCATGCGTTGATCGTTAAAAAGAATGGTAAGATAACCGAGGATATGTTCAGTGAGCCAAAAGAAAAGAAAGCCTGTTCTTTTGAGCGGATCTACTTTTCGCGCGGCAGCGACTCGGCCATTTACCGTGAGCGTAAGCAATTAGGTCGCCTGCTTTGCCCGCAGATATTGGATTTTGTTAATCATGACATTAAAAATACGGTATTCTCTTACATACCCAACACCGCCGAAGTTGCCTTTTATGGTATGGTTGAGGGTATGCATAAGTATGTAAAGAAATATCAGTACGAAAAACTGCTTGAGCTTGGAAGCGACATTACCGAAGAAAAGCTTACCGAAATATTACAGGTAGCCCCAAGGGTTGAAAAAATAGCCATTAAGGATGTTAAACTGCGTACTTTCATCACCCAGGACGCGGATCGCAGCGAAATGGTGGCCCACGTATACGATACTACTTACGGATTGATCAGAAAAGGCACCGATACCTTAGTGGTATTGGATGACTCTATAGTTCGTGGTACTACACTGAAACAAAGTATCCTGAAAATTCTTGACAGGCTTGGCCCTAAAAAAGTAGTTGTGGTTTCATCTGCTCCGCAGATCCGTTACCCCGATTGCTATGGGATTGACATGTCACGTATGGGTGAATTTGTTGCATTTGAAGCTGCAATCAGTTTGTTAAAAGAGATGGGCAGGGAAGATGTGATCCTGGATGTTTATCAAAAATGTAAAGACAGCCAGAAACTGCCTAAGGAAGAAGTTGAAAACTATGTGAAAGAGATTTATGCCTTGTTTACCGATCAGCAGATCTCTGACCGTATTGCGCAGATCATCACACCTAAAAATGTGAATTGTGAGGTACAGGTAATTTATCAAACCTTAGATAACCTGCACATAGCCTGCCCTGATAACCTGGGTGATTGGTATTTCAGTGGTGATTACCCAACCCCGGGTGGTAACAAGGTTGTTAACCGCGCCTTTGTTAACTGGATGGAAGGTAAAAACCAAAGAGCTTATATGTAATGCCCCCTTACCCCCTAAAGGGGGAATGATATACGAGGCGATGAGTTTTTCATCGCCTTTTTTGTGTTTTAGGATTTTTTATTAGATGTGTGATGTTATGCTCATCTTCCGTCATCCCGAACTTGTTTCGGGATCCCATAAGACAAGCCGTCGGTTGCTTAACATAGAGGAGACTAAGCGTGTGGGGTGCCGAAACAAGTTCCGCATAACTGTGATTGATTGATAACCTACGATCCCGCCGGCGCTGCAAATACAAAATGTGTAACCAGCTTATCAATCAGCACCAATGAGGCGATAATAAGAGCAATACCGGCAACCTCATTTAAACGGTGAATAAACTTAACCGAAATACGTGCCCGGAGCTTATTGGCATAAAAAGCTTTGAGGGTATCCATACCAAACTGTATGATGAGTATGGTAAGGAACATGACAGCTATATGAAAGGATCTGTGCGGTGTACCTACCAGGAATGTAGTACTGGCTGCACCGATCACCACCGTCCAGTGGAAGAGGAGGGTAGGGTTAAAAATGCACATCAGGAAACCTTTAAGTATGTAACCAAAGCGGTCGGCGCCTGATGGTACTTTATTTTCATAATTGATCTCGCTTTTCTTGAACATGTAATATAGGCCAAGCGCGAATAATATGGCGCTGCCTACAACGCCTGCTATAACTTTGGTATGGTCAGATACATCGATATATTGCGAACCAAACAGGATTGCGCCCACAAAAACCACATCGCTGCAAACCACACCAAGGGCAAGCGAAACACCGGCATGAAACCCTTTTTCGATACTGGTTTTAATGAGCGCAAAAAAACCGGGCCGGTAATAAATGTAAGTACTAATCCAAACCCGATACCCGAAACAATGGCTTTTATCATTAAGTTAAGCTTTGTTCTTTTTTGAACATTGCGAATATGCAATTTTATCTCATAAACAACGAAAGTTAAAATTGTGATTTAATTTATTTAAAAAAGAGGTGAGACTTTTACCAAAATTGAATTATGTTTAGAGATTCAAAAATCAAATTAGTACAACCTATTTTACAAATGGAACAAAACGACAAAAAAAATTACGGGTCGGCGTTGCTCACGTTAATTACCGTATTTTTCTTCTGGGGCTTCGTGGCCGCAAGTAATGACATTTTAATACCCGTATTTAAAGAAAAACTAAGCTTAGCACAATGGCAATCACAAATGATTTCATTTGCCTTTTATTTAGCTTATACTGTTGGTTCAATTATATACTTCTTTGTTTCAAAGGCAAGTGGCGGCGATATCTTAAATAAGTATGGTTATAAGAATGGAATTGCTGCCGGTCTTATTTTATCCGCTTTGGGTACATTATTATTTTACCCGGCTGCCGAAACAGCTTCATTTTATTTGATGATTACGGGTTTGTTCATTGTTGGCTTAGGTTTTTCGCTTCAACAAATTGCTGCCAATGCGTTAGTGGTAGCACTTGGTGATCCTAAAACAGGTGCACAACGCTTGAGCTTAACCGGTGGGGTAAATAATTTTGGTACTACTATTGGGCCGCTGTTGGTTAGTTTGGCAATATTTGGCCAGGTTGGCGGTGCTACGCACGTAGCAAGCATCAGCGCTGTTAAATTTCCATACCTTATTTTGGGTGCTTTATTTTTAGTAGTTGCTGTTATCTTCAAATTCTCATCTGTTCCTAATAAAATAGCTTCAGTAACGGATGAGGATGTGATCAGCTCCCCAACAGATATTTCAAAAGGTGTAAAACCTGTCGGTAAAAAAGCGCGCTAAGCTATCTGCAATTATCATTGGGTATGATAGCAATATTTGTTTATGTTGGGGTTGAAGTATCGACGGCAAGTAACCTGCCGGAATTTATGAAAGAAAAGCTCCATACTGAAACGGGCAATATTGCTCCTTTTATATCTCTTTATTGGGCAAGTTTAATGATAGGCAGGTGGACAGCCTCAATAGGCGCGTTTAATCTTGCAGGTGGTGCTAAAAAGATATTAAGAGTTGTAATGCCTTATATTGCTTTTGCAGTATTCCTCGCCGTTAATAAGCTTGCGCAGCATGATGTTACTCCTTTTTATATATATGCGTTTGTCATTGTTGTATTGATCGTTGCCGATTTGTTGAGCCGCGGCAACCCCGCCCGTCAATTATTAATATTCTCGGGCTGTGCAATTACCGCTTTGTTCATAGGTATGTTATCAAGCGGCATGGTTAGCGTTTTCGCGTTTATTAGTGTTGGCTTATTTTGCTCAACATTATGGCCATGTATCTATACGCTTGCTGTAACTGGTTTGGGTAACCATACCAACGAAGGTTCAAGTTTCCTTATCATGATGATTATGGGTGGCGGTTTCATAAGCTTATTACAAGGTTATTTGGGTGGTCCGGACCTAATCGGCATCCAATGGTCATATTTAGTTGGTGTTGCTTGTTTTGCCTACCTTGCATTTTATGCAATTAAAGCTAAAAGTGTATTAAAGCAGCAAGGTATCGACTTTGATACTGTTGAAGTTAAAGGCGGACATTAATATTTAACCAGTCACTAATCATTATTGGGTCATTAAGTCATTTTTAAATGAAGTAATGACCCAATGATATTTAATGACATAATGATTTTAAACTATGAAACCCAGCTTTGATCAGATTTTTATGAACCTGGCCACTGATCTGGCCGAGCGGTCGCATTGTGTTAAAGCACATGTTGGGGCGGTTTTAACGCGTGATACGCGGATTATTTCCATAGGCTATAACGGTCCGCCGGCTGGAACACATAATTGTGATGTGGAATGGCCCGAAACAGGTTGTGCGCGCGATTCAAAAGGCAGCTGTTCACTTGCCCTGCATGCCGAAGAAAACGCGATACTTTATGCGGTAAAAAACGGGGCACGACTTGAAGGCGCTACGTTGTATACCACGCTGTCGCCATGTTTGCCTTGCGCAAGGCTCATCTATTCGGCGGGTATAACCCATGTGTATTACGATAAATCTTATGCCGAATACAAAGGCCTGGCAAGCGATGAAGGGGTGGATTTTTTAAACAGGTTTGGGGTTAAGGCGGAGAAGTTTAAGCAGAACCATGATTCACTTGATTAAGGGATTTCTTGATAGGCTTTAAATATCAAGAAATCCTTAAATCCTAAAAATCATGGTTCATTACTCCGCAATAAACGGTTCAATATGGCTTATGGCAAACATCAATTGCTCATCCTGGCTTAGGTCGGTGTTGTCTAATATAATGGCATCTTCGGCGCGGGTAAGGGGGCTTTCCTCGCGCGTGGTATCCTGGTAGTCGCGGTGTGCCAGGTTATCAAAAACCTCTTCTAAAGTAATGTTAGGGTTGGTTGGTAATAACTCTTTATAACGGCGTTCGGCGCGAATCTTTGGATCGGCAGTCATGAACAGTTTCACCTGGGCATCAGGGAATACTACCGTACCGATATCGCGGCCATCCATAATAATATTTTTAGAGCGGCCTAAACGCTGCTGTTGCCTTACCATGGCTGCGCGCACTTCTTTTATAGCTGCTACCGAGCTAACTTTATCAGCAACGTGCATCTGGCGAATCTCTTCAGACACGTCCTCTTCATTTAAGGTAATAAAGGTTTTATGGTTTTGCGTATGAAAATTAAGATGGATATTATGCAACGCGTCCGCTATCTGGGCATGATCTTCAAGATCAATATTATGCCTTAAAAAGTATAAGGTTACGGCACGATACATAGCGCCGCTATCAACATAGATAAAATGAAGCTCTTTTGCTAAAGCTTTTGCCAGGGTGCTTTTCCCGCACGAAGAATAACCATCAATGGCTACTACGATATTGTTGTTCATAGAGCTGCTAAAATAGCAAATTATTAGCAAATGGCCCGATAGCGGTAACTCAATAAGGCTTATTTTTGAAGATGAATTTTAACAAAGCCGATCTCCAAAAGGAAACGAGCTACAAAACATCAAGAAGCGGGGGAAAGGGCGGCCAAAACGTAAATAAGGTTTCGAGCAAGGTTGAACTGTTATTTTCAATAGGTCTCGTCCGCTTTGTTTAACGATGAGGAAAAGCTGCTGCTAACCGAAAAACTGCAGAACAGGCTTAACAAAGATGGTTACGTGCAGGTAATATGTGATGAAGAGCGAAGCCAGTATCTCAATAAAGAAAAAGCAATTGAAAGGTTAACAACGCTGCTAACAAAAGCCCTTCAAAAGCCCAAAGTGCGTAAACCCACTAAAGTGAGTAAAGCCGCAAAAGCGGCAAGATTGGACAGCAAGAAAAGGCAATCGGTAAAGAAGGAGAATAGGAAAAATGATTTTGGTGAGTAGTTAAGCGAACTCTCTAAAGCTATGTCATTGCGCAGCGTGGCAATCGCATACTCTACAGAGTGGCAATGCTTCCGTGCGATTGCTTCGTTCCTCGCAATGACATGATGGTTCAGGTAGCGGTTCTTCTAATCACTAACCTCCAACCTCTAATCTCTTTACTTAAATCTGTAAAGCCCGGTAATTGAACCCCATTGGTGCGAGCGGAGCATTTCCTTAGTGTCTTTGGTATGGAATATTGCCGCTATATCAAAAGCGAAACGGCTGGTTGTAAAAGCTACACCTACCTGTTGGCTAAATATAAACGGTTTCTTTTCTGAAACAACTTCCAGGCTGTTTGGGTCGTCATGTTTGCGGAACAGGCTGCCCTGGATGGTTGCATCATAACCAACCAAATTGGCTAAGGGCTTGTAGTAAAAAAAGATCTCGTGCTTGTGCAGTAATTTTTCCTCACCGCCGGTTGATACCGTACTTTGGGTACTGATGGAATTGAATAGCTGGTTGAAATTTCCCAGGCGTACCATCCCCCGGCGCCAGCGCCGGTAAAGCCGTTACCCAGGTTGGCATATGAGCTAAAGCTCAGGTCAATCCATGAGGCACGGGCCAGCAGCTTATTATACTCGGCCGAAAGATTGAGCTCTAAATCATTTTTGACCTGGTATTGCCAGCCGTTAAGTTTGTAAAAACCGAAAGTATTGTGAATAAGTTTCTGCACAGGTTCGCCTCCCGCGGCCGGGCCTACCAGGCCTATCTGGGCGCCAAGCTTCAGGTTACTTTCGTTTTTGTACAGCAAGTTAAGTGTTGAGCCTATATAAGTATAAGCAGCAAACGGCCTGTCAATATCAAATGGTCCGCGTACAAAGCCCGATTGGGGGTTGAACATTTTTTGCCCTAACTCAAATCCTAAAACTTTGTTTTGGAGTGAATTTTCGGACGGTTTTACGGTTAACGCCTTTCGGTAGTAAAAGAAAATACCATTGGTGTAATACCTGTCAGATCCCTGACCAAGGAACGAATCATTGTCAGTTTGAATACCAAATTCATGACCGCGGGTTTGTGCAAATAAGCAGGTAGCGCTTAGCAGGCATACCAGTGTTAAAAATAGTTTATTAGGCATTGGGGTTTATATAGGATAATAGTATATATGTGCGCTAATATATAAAAAACCCGATGCAAATAAAGCAGTTATAAATTTAGGGGTATTACGGTTTGAAATTTGATTGATGAGTCAACACAAAGAGAAAAGTATAACGATAAAAGGTAAAAAGAATGAATTAGGGTTTTACTAAAAATAAAACGAAATTTAAAAAGACATGCAAACAACCCATAATCCCATATTTATATGAACGTGCAGCAACAAACCGAAGAGTATATTGCCAGCCAACCTGAACCCAAACGTGGTGATATGCAAATTTTACATAGACATATACTTCAAATATTACCGGGATGTAAATTATGGTTTGAGGATGGTAGAAACGCTGAAGGCCGGATTGTTAGCAACCCTAACGTAGGATATGGATCTTACACCATAAAATACGCTAACGGAACAACCAGGGAGTTTTTTCAGGTTGGTATGAGCGCCAACACTACGGGGATTTCTATCTATATCCTGGGTATTAAGGATAAAAAATATTTACCCCAAACATATGGAAAAGAGATAGGCAAGGCCAGCGTGACAGGGTATTGTATTAAGTTCAATAATTTAAAAGATATAAACATTGATATACTTGAAGTGGCAATAAGGGATGGGGTTGAGATTACAAATGAAAATTAAACTTCGAGCCGCGAACACTATTTTAAGTTGGGCATTATGTTTCGATACCTTGTCATGAAGAACTTCTAAAACAAAAAAGTTTTACAGCGCATAACTGTAAAACTTTTGTTTTATGCCAGAAAATAGTCCTGCTTTAGTTAATTGCTGCTTTCTCGTCTTCTTTAACGGTAAGATTTATTGGATTTTTAACCTTTTCATTAAGCAGGGCCAGCGTTATCACGTCCCTAATATCGGTAACGTAATGAAAGCTAAGGTCTTTGATGTAATCTTCCTTAATTTCCAGAATATCTTTTTGGTTCGATTTGCACAGGATGATCTCTTTTATGTTGGCACGTTTTGCAGCCAGGATCTTTTCTTTGATACCGCCCACAGGCAAAACCCGACCCCGGAGGGTGATCTCGCCCGTCATGGCCAAATTGGGCTTTACTTTACGCTGTGTAAATGCCGAAACCAGTGCTGTAAGCATGGTAACACCTGCCGACGGGCCATCTTTAGGGGTAGCGCCTGCCGGTACGTGTACATGCACATCCCACTGATCAAACAGTTTAGGGTTGATGTCAAAATCGGCAGCATGAGCGCGCAGGTAAGCGAGGGCTATAGTTACCGACTCTTTCATTACATCGCCAAGGCTGCCTGTAAGTGTTAAGCGGCCTTTTCCGGGGCTTAAACTGGCTTCAATGAACAGGATGTCGCCGCCTACAGAAGTCCAGGCCAGGCCTGTTACAACGCCTGCTACGTCATTGCCTTCATAAAGGTCTTTATCAAAAATAGGTGCGCCCAGTATCTTTTCGATATCTTTTTTACTTACAACACTGTTGTAAGGCTCTTCCATGGCTATGTTCTTAGCCACGCCGCGCACAACCGAACCTATCTTTTTCTCCAGTGAACGTACCCCCGATTCGCGGGTGTAATCAACTATCACCTTTTCGATAACATCTGCTTTAAGACTTACATCTTTTATTTTTAAGCCATGTGCTTCGCGCTGTTTAGGTACAAGGTGTTGCTTTGCTATCTCAATTTTTTCTTCAATGGTATAGCCGTTCACTTCAATGATCTCCATCCTGTCTAACAAGGCAGGTTGGATAGTGCTCAGTGAGTTGGCAGTAGCTATAAACATTACGTTTGAAAGGTCGTAGTCCATTTCAACATAGTGATCAGAGAAGGTGCCGTTTTGCTCGGGGTCAAGTACTTCAAGCAGGGCCGACGATGGATCGCCCCTGAAATCGTTGCCTACTTTATCTATCTCATCCAAAATAAATACCGGGTTTGAAGCGCCCGCCTTTTTTATCGACTGGATAATGCGGCCCGGCATAGCACCAATATATGTTTTACGGTGACCGCGGATCTCGGCTTCATCACGGATACCGCCTAATGCCATGCGTACATATTTACGGCCTAAAGCCTTGGCTATTGATTTACCCAGCGATGTTTTACCAACTCCCGGAGGGCCAACCAAACAAAGAATAGGCGCTTTCATGTCATGCTTCAACTTAAGCACAGCCAGGTATTCAATAATACGTTGTTTTACCTTATCCAAGCCAAAGTGATCTTTATCAAGGATTCTTTGCGCACGCTTAAGGTCAAAGTTATCTTTGGTAAACTCGTTCCATGGTAAATCAAGCAGCAGTTCAAGATAATTGATCTGAACCGAGTAATCGGCTGCTGCGGGATTGGTACGGCTCAGTTTTTCAAGCTCTTTGTTAAAATGATCTTTAACTTCCTTTGCCCATTTCTTTTTGATGCCACGCTGGCGCAGGCTCTCAATTTCCAGGTCGGGCGTATTGCCGCCCAGTTCTTCCTGTATAGTTTTTAGCTGCTGGTTAAGGAAATAATCCCTTTGCTGTTTGTCAAGGTCAACGCGTACTTTGGTCTGGATCTGGTTTTTTAATTCCAGCATTTGCAGGTCGAGCGTTAAATGCTCAAGCACAAGGTTGGCACGTTCGCGCAGGTTGGCAATTTCAAGCAGGTGTTGCTTAGCGGTCATATCAGCGTTCATATTTGATGATATGAAGTTGATCAGGAACGATGTGCTTTCGATATTGCGGATTGCGATCCCTGCTTCACTCGGGATATTTGGCGAAAGCTGGATAATATTCATGGCCATATCCTTAATGGATGATACCATGGCTTTAAACTCTTTATCTTCCTTGATTTTTATCTCATGAAAGGGCTCAACTGTGGCTTTTATATAGGGTTCGCTCTGTACTTCTTCTTTTAAATAAAAACGTTTTTTGCCCTGGATGATAACGGTGGTGTTTCCATCAGGCATTTGCAGCATTTTTATAATGAGTGCTATAGTGCCAACTTTGTTAAGCTGGTTAAAAGTAGGGTCTTCAATCCCCACATCCTGTTGCGAAACCACCCCAATCATGCGGCTGCCTTTATTAGCATCGCGGATTAGTTTTATTGATTTATCCCTGCCAACTGTAATTGGGATCACAACACCCGGGAAAAGTACAGTATTGCGCAAGGGTAAAATAGGCATTACATCGGGCAGTTCCTCATTATTCATCTCCTCCTCATCTTCCGATGACATTAGCGGGAAAAATTCTGAATCCTCGTTTATAACCGGTAAAGCATTTTTAAAATCAAACGGATCGAAATTCATTATTATATTTTAGTAGAATAAAACGTCATGTTGTCAGCCTGTAAGATAGTTTCCACTTCAATTACAGGTTAAATTGCGATTATCAATCGCACATAACTATGGTTCAAGAGCTGTGCCAAGTTACGATAATAAATAGCAACAATTAATCTGGTGATTTAACGTACTGGTTACATGTTTGTTACAAATTTGTAAAACGAATTGTAAATAAATAAGATTTTATTGGTAAAGATGAAAAAAGTCATAGTATCGCTTTGCTTAAATTATTTGTACGTGTGAAAAATTTTATATAAAACCACAATATGGCATAATAATTTAGGATATTAATAGTTAATATTATACCATTTTTGTTTTACCAGTAATCCGTTTAATGAAGTTATCAGTTATCCTGCCCCTTCTGATCATGTCTTCGCTCGAGTCGGCTATAGCACAAAACGCTTATGTACGGCTCGGCCAGCAGGCGCTCATGGATGGCGATTTCCGTTCGGCGGTGTCACACCTGGAAAAGGCGTGCATAACTGATTCAACAAATGCAAACGCTATGTGGATGCTGGGCTACTCATACTACCACAGCGATAACTACAAAAAATCGATACTGGCATATACCAAGGTAATTGCCGTAAAGCCGGCAGATGCTACTGCTTATTATTACAGGGCAAGGGCAAAAAGCTACCTGGGGAGAGACAGCCAGGCTTCGGCGGCGGATAAGGAACTATACCTGTTAGGCGCTATTGTGGATCTTACAAAGGCCATCTCTATTAACAGCGATCTCAGGGATAACAAATACTACCAAAACAGGGGCATAGCTTACCGCGACTACGGTATGTTTAAATTGCAGGCGACATCTCGTTTTTATGACAAAGCAAGGGGAATAAACTCGTTAAAGGCTTCAGTTGCCGATCTGGAAAAAGTACTGGCAGATAATCCGGGCCGCATGGACATTTCCGCACTGATCGATCAGTCAAAAGAGAAACTCATCCAGGCTACTACAGGGGTTAATACTTTAGTGAAGCAGCACTAAAATCCGGTTAAACTTTCTCTTTTACCTTTTAGGCAGGGTTCCCTGCACCTTGTAATCGTTCCGGCCCATCAATTTCACATGTTGCGTTTTTTGGATCAGGTAAAGTGAATCGGGAAAATAACTCAATTTTTCGTTGGTTTCGTACAGTAGGTTTTTGGTGTGGTTATAGATCAGGATCCACGCCACTTTATCGCCGGCTTTTTTGATGATGATGCGACGGGTTTTAAGCTCGGGGGTACGGGCCTTATAAATAATAGCGCTATCGCTTGTACTAACTGCATAACTGTTTTTCCAGGCCGGGCGGTTAATGTCCGACTGGATAAACAAATTAAGCTCCTGGTTCCAGTTGCCAATGTGTACTATTTTGGTTTCGGTAACGCCATTGTGGGTAACCGTTTTGTTTACTGCGGGGTTTAGCCTGGTAAGCCGTGCCGAATCGGCCCTGAAAAATTCTTTCAGGTCAAAGTAAACCAGTTTGGCACCGCTTTGCCTGTTATCGGGCCGGCAGGAATATAAATTTGCTATTAACAATAAAAAGCCGCCCATCAGGGCGGCTTTGCTTATGTTTTTTGGATTACACCAATACATTACCAGTCATTTCGGGAGGGATGGCAACACCTAATATACTTAATATGGTTGGCGCCACATCGCCCAGTTTTCCGTCTTTTACCTCTTTAACATCCTTGTCAATCACGATACATGGTACCAGGTTGGTGGTATGTGCCGTATTGGGCGACCCATCTTCGTTGATCATGTAATCGGCATTGCCATGGTCGGCCAGGATAATAAACGAATAGCCGTTGGCCAAACCTGCTTCAACAACAGCTTTGGTGCAGCTGTCGGCAGTTTCGGCTGCTTTAACCACCGCGCTAAAAACACCGGTATGGCCAACCATATCGGTATTGGCAAAGTTAAGGCAAACAAAATCAGGCCAGCCGGTTTCCAGTTCCGGGATAATGGCATCACGGATACCGGCAGCACTCATCTCAGGCTGCAAATCGTAGGTGGCAACCTTTGGTGATGGTACTAATAACCTTTTTTCGTTGGCAAACTCTTTTTCCCTGCCGCCCGAAAAGAAGAAGGTTACGTGCGGGTATTTTTCGGTTTCGGCAATCCTGATTTGTGATTTACCTGCATTTTGCAGGATCTCGCCCAAAGTTTTGGTCAGATCTTCTTTATTGAAAACAACCTGAACATTCTTAAACGTTTCATCATATGGTGTCATGGTGATGTAACGGATAGCCAGCGGGTGCATGTTGTATTCGGGGAACGACTTTTGAGTTAACGCGATACTGATCTCGCGGCCCCTGTCGGTCCGGAAGTTAAAGCAGATCACTACGTCGCCATCTTTAATAACGGCTAAAGGTTTACCTGCGTCATCAACAGCAACTATCGGTTTTACAAACTCATCGGTAACACCTTCAAGGTAGGAGTGTTTGATGAGCTCGGTAACGTTTTGGGTTGATGTGCCAATGCCATTAACCATCAGGTCGTAAGCCAGTTTAACACGCTCCCAGCGGTTATCACGGTCCATGGCATAGTAACGGCCTATCGCCGAAGCTATCTTAGCGCCGGTACCTGCAATATGCTCTTCAAGTTCGGTAACAAAGCCCAAACCCGATTTAGGATCGGTATCGCGGCCATCTAAAAAGGCATGGATATATACATTGTTAACGTCCAGCTGTTTTGCGGTGTCGCAAAGGCCTTTCACGTGACGAATATGCGAATGTACACCACCGTCAGATACTAAACCGATAAAGTGTACATCTTTATTGTTTTGTTTAGCGTATTCAAACGCATCTTTCAATACGGGGATAGTTGGCAGCTCATTGTCATCAACTGCCTTATGAATGCGGCCAAGTTCCTGGTAAACCACGCGGCCTGCACCAAGGTTCATGTGACCAACTTCCGAATTGCCCATTTGCCCGGCAGGTAAGCCTACTGCTGTTCCTGAAGCTTCAAGCTTTGAATTTGGATATTGCTTAAGCAGGCCATCAACAAAAGGAGTATTGGCAGCCAGTATAGCGTTTGATTGATCGTTGCGGCCATAACCCCAGCCATCAAGTATTATTAGTGCGAGTTTCTTTTTGTTTTCCACAATGCAAATATAAAGGCAACTGGGTACTTTATATATAATTTTTTAATTTAGGTTAGCAGCCTGAAATAAAACTTAAATTATACTGTTAGTGTTTATTATACAGTTTTAATGAACACAGCTTTTTAGTTTATTAAAAAACGAGTAAACACTTAACCGCTCTTTGTAACTTTAGCACCCATTAGTACGTTATTATTGTATGAAATTAATATACCTGCCGTCGTTTATTTTTTTACTGCTGCTCCCATATGTCTCATCGGCAGATGCTATAGATAACGTGGCCAATCTTTTAAAAACAGGTAATACCAAAGAGCTTTCCAAGCTATTTGCCAATAATGTTGAGATCACCATTATGGAAGACGAGAATGTTTACTCGCAAAACCAGGCTACAGTTATACTGGATAAGTTCTTCGCCCGGAATAAGCCTAAAAGTATTAAGCTGTTACATAAAATAAATTCGGGGGTAATTATCATTTTGGTGTTTATATTTTGAATACAGATAAGGGCGAATTTCGGGTTGCAATCACCCTTAAAGACGCGGGTAAAGGTACTAACGTTGTTGAGCTGAAGATTGAGGATGAAAAGGTGAAATGACGTAGTTCATGGATCATAGTTAATGGTTCATAGCACCTGTTTGGAGCTGAACCGTTTTCATAGTCAGAGATTTGCCATGAACCATGAACAATGAACCATTATCTTTACCGTAATCAATCCCCCCATTTAAAAATTGTTGTTACTTTTGACACTCAAAAAGTACACAATTGGATAAAGAACTAATACACCAGTTTATAAATAATGCTTTAAGTGAGGATGTGGGCGATGGCGATCATACCTCGCTATCAACCATCCCGGCTGACGCTACCGGCAAAGCAAAACTTTTAGTTAAGGACGAAGGAATACTGGCCGGTGTAGAGCTGGCTGCCGAAATATTTCATGTGGTTGATCCAAACCTTAAACTTAACGTGTTTTTGCAGGACGGAGCCCCGGTTAAATATAACGACATAGCTTTTGAGGTTGAGGGCAATTCGCGCAGTATTTTGACCGCCGAGCGTTTGGTACTAAATTGTATGCAACGTATGTCGGGAATTGCTACAAAAACCAGGCAGATAGTTGATTTGCTGAAAGGGACTAATACTAAAGTTTTAGATACCCGTAAAACCACACCGGGGCTTCGTTATCTCGAAAAATGGGCGGTACGCATAGGCGGAGGCGTAAACCACAGGTTTGGTTTGTACGATATGATCCTGATTAAGGATAACCATGTAGACTATGCCGGCGGAATAAGACAAGCTATTGAAAGCGCTAATCAATATTTAACCGACAGTGGAAAAAAACTTGCCATTGAAATTGAGGTACGTAATCTTGATGAACTGGAGCAGGTTTTACAAACCGGCCGGGTTAACCGCATACTGCTTGATAATTTCAATTTTGATGACCTGCGGCAGGCTGTTGGTATAATACAAGGGCGTTATATTACCGAAGCTTCGGGCGGTATCACCATTGATAATATACGTGAATATGCCGATTGTGGGGTCGATTATATTTCTGTCGGGGCGCTTACTCATTCGGTTAAAAGCCTTGACCTTAGCCTGAAAGCCGTAAAATAGGGGTAATTAAAACATCAAATAACACATTGTTAAACAAAGTTTAGTGGTAAAAGCGCTGTGATTAAAACGCTTTTACCGCTTCAATTTTGTAATATTGCAGGAGAATGATAACCGTTTACTCTGTTACAGCACTTATAATGGCTTATCTGTGCGGCTCAATACCTACGGCTGTTTGGATTGGTATGGCTTTTTACAATGTGGATGTACGCGAGTACGGAAGCGGTAATGCAGGTGCTACAAATACTTTTCGTGTGCTTGGTAAAAAGGCGGGCATCCCCGTGATGCTGCTTGATATATTTAAAGGCTGGGCAGCAACAAACTTCGCTTATTTCATTGGTGCATCTGCTACAGGTGCCATCAATTCAACAGCATACACTAATTATGAACTGGCCTTAGGCATAGCGGCAGTTATGGGCCACCTGTTCCCTATTTTTGCAGGTTTCAGGGGCGGCAAGGGCGTAGCAACTTTGTTTGGAATGATTTTGGCTATACATTTTCATGCTGCTTTATTATGTATAGTGGTTTTTATAACGGTGTTACTGATCTCAAAATATGTGTCGCTTAGCTCAATTGCAGCTGCCTTTACTTACCCTATAGGCGTTACATTTGTTTTTCCGACACCTATACGGTCTATAGTAATTTATGGCATGTGTATTTGCGTACTTGTGCTGGTAACCCACCAAAAAAACATTGAACGTTTAATAAGAGGCAAAGAATCGAAAGTTAATTTTTTTAAGAAGAAAACAACAGCTGCCTAATCACCATGAAAAAGTTTAAACCTTTATTAGTCCTGATAGCCATCATGGCTGTCTTTTCCTGTTCAACTGTGCCGCTAACCGGCCGTAAACAATTAAGCCTGGTTGGCGATGCCGAAGTGAACCAGTCGGCAGCGGCAAGCTATAAGCAACTGCTTTCCGACCCTAAAACTAAAGTGGTGGCCAGCGGTGCCGATGCGCAACGTGTTAAAACCATTGGTAACAGACTGGCTGTAGCCATTGAAAAATACCTCAAAGAAAACGGTTATGGCGATCAGTATAGCTTTAATTGGGAGTTTAACCTGATCCAGAGTAGCGAGGTTAACGCCTGGTGTATGCCTGGTGGTAAAGTTGCGGTTTACAGCGGGTTATTACCTGTAGCCAATACCGATGCCTATCTTGCTGTAGTTATGGGCCATGAAATTGGGCATGCCATTGCCCGCCACTCGGCCGAACGGATCTCGCAGGAGATGTTGGTACAAGGGGGCGGACAACTGGTAGGAGCGGCGACAAGCCAGCAGTCGCAGGCTACACAAACTGCCATAAGTACTTTATATGGTGTTGGAAGCCAGCTGAAATTGTTGGCGTATTCCCGTAAACAGGAATCAGAAGCCGACCGTTTAGGTTTAACTTTTATGGCTATGGCCGGTTATGATCCGCACAATGCCATTGCCTTTTGGCAACGTATGGCAGCCCAAAACAAAGGTGGGGCACCGCCTGAATTTTTAAGCACTCACCCTGCCGATGCTACGCGTATTGCCGATATCCAGAACCTCATACCCGAGGCTATGAAATATTATAAAAAATATTAATCATTTTAGTATATCCCGCTCGTAAAAAAGGCGGGATTTTTCTTTTATGGCTAAAAGCGAATTTTTAAAAGCCCAGTGGAAAAACCTTGTAATGCTCAATTACGAGGTTGATGCGGCAATATTAAAACCTTATAAGCCGGCAGGCACGGTGCTTGACCTGTGGGAAGGAAAAGCGCTGGTAAGTATGGTTGGTTTCATGTTTTCGGATACCCGGGTACTGGGTATTAAATGGCCCTGGCATGTAAACTTTGAAGAAGTTAACCTGCGATTTTACGTGCGATACTTTAATGGTACCGAATGGAAGCGCGGCGCTGTTTTTATAAGCGAAATAGTACCGAAAAGCATGATAGTGCTTATTGCCAACAATCTTTACAAAGAGCATTACCGTGCCCTGCTTATGCGTAGTTCTATCACTTCAGCTGCAGATAATCACACCCAATTTTTATATGAGTGGAAGCTAAACGGCCGCTGGAATAAACTTGGTGCCACCGCGAGTAATGAGTTAGTAAATATTAAAGCCGGTAGCGCAGAAGAATTCATTTTGGAACATTACTGGGGATATAATAGCTTAAGCCCCATAAAAACCATGGAGTACCAGGTTGAGCATGTTTCATGGCAAACGGGTTTGGTGCGCGAGTATGTTTTTGATGCTGATGTTGCCGCACTCTATGGTGAAGCAGTTAGGCCGTTTTTGGAAAAAGAGCCGGTTTCTGCTTTTTATGCGGTCGGGTCGGATATCGTGGTGCGAATGGGGGAGAAGATAGTGGTGGGGAAGTAAAGAGTTATGTGAAAAGGAGTGATGCTTCGAGTCTTTATGGTAAACTTATGGAAGTGAATTATTAAGCATAATGATCTGCCCCTCTGGGGCAGCCTTTCAATTTCTTAAATTTAAGTTAATGATATCGCTTGTAGCAGTAATCTGATCCGTTCCGAGTTAGCAGTGCTTTAAATCCTTATTAAAGCAACTATAATTAAAGAATCCCCCATCACCCTGTCGTCAAAAAAATAATCAGTTCATTAATAATCACGTTGTTTGCTATTTTTGCCACCCATACAATTTTTGATACATGGCAAATTACAACAACCGCATTGCACAGTTAAAAATCGAGATCCATCCTTTACGCGATCAGCTTATCAGTCACGAGCTTTATAAAAATATTACATCGCTTGATGAGCTTACCGTTTTTATGGAGCATCATGTGTTTGCTGTTTGGGATTTTATGTCGTTGTTAAAAGCTTTGCAGCAAAAGCTTACCTGTACGGTAACGCCATGGATGCCAACCGGGAACGCCAATACCCGTTACCTCATCAATGAAATTGTTGCCGGCGAGGAAAGCGATATCGATGAGCAGGGAAACCGTGCAAGCCATTTCGAACTTTATCTGCGTGCCATGCAGCAGGCCGGCAGCCAAGCTGAAGGGATCAACAATCTGTTTAATGAATTAAACTTCGGTAAGCATATTGATGAAGCGCTGATCATTGCCAATATTCCTGTTGCCGCCCGCAATTTTGTGCAGCACACATTTGACGTTATCGATACCAATAAAGATCATCTGCAAGCTGCAGTATTCACTTTTGGCCGCGAAGATTTGATTCCGGATATGTTTGTAAGCATAGTAAAAGAGCTGAGCCAACAATTGCCGGGTAAGGTTGATATATTGTTATACTATCTTGAGCGCCATATAGAAGTTGACGGCGACCATCATTCCCAACTGGCCTATCAAATGACTGCCGAACTTTGCGGCGATGATGACAGCAAATGGGCCGACGCGACTGTTGCTGTTAAAGAAGCATTACAGGCGCGCATTGCACTTTGGGATGGGATTTTGGAAGCGATTAAAGTACAGGAAATAAGTTCCCTTTAACCATATGCCGGTAGGAAGGTCATTTTGACAGAGCATGGTTAGGGATTTTCTTTCGCTTCCTAACGCTCGTCCTTTTCTTAGCTCTATCGGTTTGCTATCGTAGTATATAAAAATACCGCCGATTCTCCCAATATTACCTGGTCGCCTTCACTTAGGGGATGGCCAATTTGAGTGGAATTGAGTTTGATCATCTTACCATCAGCCGCAATATGGATCTTGGTTTTATTGCGCGGAGGTACGCCGCCTTCATCAGCAAAGATCATGAAGCGCTCGCTTTCGCCGTCCCATTCAATATGGGCATGCTGCCTGCTGATGTATTTATTACTTCCGTCCCTGCTCTCTCCCGGAAAAACAAATTGATTTAGCCTGAACGATCCATTTTCGGTAACAGACTTTTTATCCCTCCCAATGTAAAGTTTGGGGTCTGTTGCTTTAATCAGGTATTCTTCTTTTTCGGCCTCACCACTCAGGATGCGTAAATAGGCTGTAAAGGAAGCTGCATTGTGTGCAACCTGCTTGCGGGTATTCATGATAAAGGCTGCATCCAGGTCGGGAATCCTTTTCGCTTCCGCCGGGAGCTCATCGGTGAACTCAACATCCAGCGTCCAGTCAGAAGGTAAATTGATGTCAAAATCGTCGGCTATTTTTTGAACCTCGTTTTTGAACAGCGCTTTATCATGTACATAAACCGCACCCTCATAAATAGGCTTGTCCTCAGCATCGGCAACTATAAAAAGCTTCAGCTCTTTAATATGGCCGCCTTCTCCACCTTCTATCTTTTGTAACGATTCTTTAATGAAACGTAATATAGCTTCACGTAAGCTTTTTACATCCCAGGGTTGTTTTTCGCCGCTTCTTTTAAATAAACTAAATGCCATTTGCTCTTCCTTTCTGCTTAAACACTATTCTTCGGTAGTGGTTTCCGTTTCCATGCTTTTTATATAACCTTTTTTCAGCAGGAAAGGGATCACATGATTGCCGGCCAGGTGTACCGCGTCTGATGATCCGCGGGTTGATTCTATCCGGATACAAACCACCATATAGCCACTGCCTTTTTCTTTTGGTGCAAAGAAAACATACCAGCCATCGTTAACGCTCTGGTTCCTTACAATACGTTCCGGCGTACCGGTTTTGCCCGCTACCTTGATGCCTAATATAGGCGTTTTAGGCGCACTTTGCTCAATCATATATTGTTTTAACAAAGCAGCATAACGCGGATCTTCGGCCAGCTTGATACCGCTTTTTACAGCCACTGTTGAATCGGCAATTTTTAGCGCGTACCTGTTGGGCAGTAACATACCGTCATTAGCCACACCTGATACCAGCCTCGCTACCGCCGCAGGGGTAGCAATCAGCTCGCCCTGCCCCCAGGCCATACCCGAAATACCTTTAGCCCTTGTTTTATGGATATTGTTAGGATCGTACCGTGGTTTGGTATTAAATTCGGTTTTACGCCATAAGGTGCGCCATTTATCTTCCTGGGTGGCATTCAATACCGGTTTATTATAATAGTAACCGCCTACGCCATGCAAAAACATCCCTGTTTTAAGGTAAAGCGTTGCCATGTACTCTTCCAGGTGTTCCTGGTTGGCCAGTTTAATAAAATATACGTTGTTTGATTTGGCAATGGCGCGCTCCATGGTGATCATCCCGGTTCTCGTCGGGCTCGATGCCCTTGGTACGGATCCGCTCCTGGGTGCTTACATGATATTGTATTGCAGATGCAGCGATGCCTAATTTATTAAATGCTGACATCGCCGTTAAAACTTTAGCCGTTGAACCGGGCTGACTGGCATAGGTAAAACCCAGATCGGTAGTGGTTAACCAGGTAGCCAGTTTATTCTGATCGGCCAGTGGCATAGTCAGCTGGTCCCAGTTATGCACAGGAGGCAGCGGGTATTGTGCCGATGTAAGCACATCGCCGGTGTTGGATTCCATGATAACTACCGAAACCCTGTTATCATACAGTGAAGTATCGGAAGCGATAGATTGCTGAATACTGGTTTGCAGATCGGCATCCATCGTAAGCTTTACATCGCGGTTTTTGTTTTTGAAAGCTTCTACCTCCGGGCCGTTGATATCACTTACAAGGAGATTGGCTAAAGCGCTGTAGTCTTTTTTAGCTACGGTCATTTCTTTCATTCCGCGGGGCAGGAACCGGTCTTCCTGGTAACGTGATGCCTTCACATTATAATTGGTGATAGGCATATGAAACCCGCGAAGTTCGGCGGCATGCTCATACTCGGCAAAATAACCGTTGGTGCTGCCATTAAATACCCCGGTGTTTTGATCGCCCGTCCAAAAAACGTTTGCTCTTCAAAAGGATAAAACCTATCCAGGCGCTTATGCATAGCCGAATCCAGGTCATAATGCAGCATGCCCGAAGCGCTTAATTTGTTCTTTTGTTTTTCGATAAGTTCGGGTTTGCTGGTAGCCAGGATAAGGCCGTTACGGTCATATATAGTACCGGCCTGCAACCTGTTCATCAATATAGCGATACGCGGGTTATAACTAAACATCCGCAGACCGCTTTTATCGGCAACCAAAGCAGGCTTTACAACCCATTGCTTATTATCTGTTGTATAGCGCGATACATTCACCACCAATAATACCACCCCGGCAAGCGCGGCTGCCAATGCAGGTACCAGGTTTTTATCCTGCTGTTTGGTGATATAGTCCATTTGCACTGCTGTGCCCCTTACTGATGAGACCGACAGCAGGAAGCCCGCAGCCAGCAGATTTATTACCAATGATGAGCCGCCATAACTTTCAAAAGGAAGGGAAACGCCGGATAATGGCAATGCCCCGATAGAGCCGCCCGCAATCAGCAAAAACTGCACAAAGGTACATACCCCGATACCTGCACTTAGGTAAAACAGCAGGGGCATCCCGGTTTGCCTGCCTATGATGATGGAGCGGTGCAGGTACAACAAAAACAAGATGAACACCGCGGCCATGCCGGCCCAGCCAAACTCTTCGCCGATTGATGGCAATATCATATCGGTATGTGCTTCGGGGATAGTTTTGGCAAAGCCCTGCCCAACACCTTGTCCGCTTACCCCTCCACTGGCCATGGCCCAAAGTCCGTTAGCTACCTGGTCGCCGCCGTAAACTTCATTATTCCAGGCGTCCTGCCAAATAGCCTTACGCTCAACCAGTCGTTCCACCGGACCGGGGATAATTTTATCGAGCCCCGGAATTTTATCGATGGTTAAAAAAGCAGTGATCACCACGAGCGCCATAATGGCCGATTCACTCAATCTCCTCCGCCTGAAAAATACTACGCTCCCAAGCGAAAAAAATGTGATGCCTGCGCTAAGCCATATATTATCAAAAAACCAGGTAGTGAGCACAAATAGCACCACAAAGCCCGCCATATACAGGAAATCGCCCCGTGAAAAAGAGAACAGGATAATGAATGTAAAACAGATCACCATGGCCGGGCCCAGATCGCCTAAAACCAAAAACAGCAGCAGGGTTATTATTGTGGCGATAAGTGCAAAAGAAAAGAACGACCAACGCTTGCTCCAGCTGGCGTATTGACTGATGAATTTTTCGTTGGTGGCAAAAAATCCGGCAAGAAAAATAACAATGAGGTATTTTACAATTTCGCTTGGCTGAAAACCCAGCAGGTTAACTTTTACACCGCTACCCTCGGGGCCGGTACCAAACAAGATGGTGGAAAACAGGATGCCCATGGCAACAATAGCCCAGGGCCAGCCGTTGGCAGCGCTCCTGCTCCATTTAAAAACAAGCAACCGGTAAAAGCCCGAGTCGGGGTTAAGACGGCGAAGGTTAAATAGCTGAATGATGCAGATCCCGGCCATGCCGATGCCCAAATAAACAAGCGTATCTTTAGCCAGGAACCTATCGCGCAGCGGGTCTTGCAGGCTTAAAAGCGTAAGGAACGAGATACCGGTAAGCATCATGATCAGGGGTAAAATGATCTGATCGGCATCGGGGTACCGGGCGCTTAGTAACAGGTGTACAATGATAAAACCGGCAAAAAAACTGCCAGCTATGATCCAGTACCACATATTAAACTCCTCCTGGTAGCGCACGATAAAGGCACCCTCTTTTTTCAGGATGTTAAAGTCGCGGGTAGAGAGCAGCTTGATGCTATGGGGTGCCTGGCTAAATTTAAAACTTACATCTTTGTCCAGCTCGTCAACGCCCTGCGAGCGGCCAAACTCAAAGCCGGGCTGCATGGGCAATACCGAAAATGCTTTACCGGTTGGCAATTTGGCAAATACAAAGCGCCCTTGCTCATCGGTACGGGCAAAAGCTGTTAGTGACTGCAGTACCTTCTTTTTCTGATCGTTAAGTACATACAGTTTTTTGTATGATGAGGCATTTTCTGAAAAAGATGTTTTTGCTCCCGTTTCTTCATCACTGAAGATACTGTCGCGGGGCAAAATCATGGTGAGCTTTACCAGTACACCGGGCACTGGTTCGCCTTTGTGAGCTATTATACCTTTAATGCTGTATTCGCCAAGGTTGAGATCGGTTTGAGCGCCCAAAGCAGGAGGATTTTTCAATTCCTGCTCAAAGCGGATGGAATCATCGCCGGTATAGCCTAAAAGTGTGCGGGAGGTAAGTACGCGTTTCTTGAAAGTTTCACCGCCCTTTTCAAAGGCCTCGTCGGCATTTACGTAGTATTTGCGTTTGTTAAGCTCGCCGGTATTATCTACCAGGTCGCCGGTTGTTTTACGCGATGCTATTACCGATTCAATGTAATCAACATCCCTGGGATCATCGAAATAATAACCCTTTTTAAGCAACGCCTTTACGTTTTGAGCGGTATTGGGCGAGTTAAGGTTTACGATGGTACCGTCCTTCAGGCGCTTATCAACATCAGTGAACTTAAGTTGCAATACGCCGAAAAGCTTCACAAATAAAACGGCCAGCAATATGCCTGTAAGCAACAGGAACAGCCGTTCCATTCTCCTGCCGGGTACCTTGGGATTTTCCTGGGCCATTTATTAGTGGGTAGCTTTAGTTGGAACAGAATCAGTTTTGAACATGCTGCCAAACAACCTGCCCGAGATGTATTTTTTATTAGGGAACATGTACAATGCCTGGACCGGCGTTAAGCAGTTATTAAACTGCACATTTTTTAGCACCAGGGCATCGTTGTGTGTAATAATGGCCGTGCGGAAGCCGTCAAAAGCAACGCTATCCAATACTACATATTTACAATTAGCAGCCAGCGCGATAGCCGGGCCCGAATAGGTAGAATCTTTTTTAAATACGACGGCACCCTTTGTTTTAATATACAGGCTATCCTTATTGATATGCAGCGTATCGCTCAGCACAATAGGCTGCTGAAAATCAGCTGCCGAAAGTAACAGCGTATGGCCTTTTAATTTGTTAATAGTATCCTGAAGCTTGAGCTCCACCGAATTTTTAATATGCTGGGCAACCAACGTATCTGTTTTTTTAGGAATAGCAGCCTGATCGGCATTCTTTTTAAACTGCCAGATAAACCCACCCAAAAAATAAAGCAAAGCAGGGTAAGTACAGCCACTGTGCCGCCATTGCCTTTGGTTTTCACCACAGGATCAGGCTCTTCCGGCCTTTTTACCGGGGCGGGCGCAATTGCTTCCGGCTGTTCGGCAGCTTTTACAGCAGCCACCACCGGTTTCGTGGCGCTGTGTTGCTTGCGCTCCTTATCGTTATGTACCAGCACCACGGTGACATTATCTTTACCCCCACGGTTATTGGCTGCATCAATCAGTTTTTTACCTTTTTCGGGCAGGTTATCGCTGCTGGTAAGGATATTGGTGATCTTGCTTTTATCAACCAGGTCGGTTAAGCCGTCGCTGCAAATGAGCAGGATATCGCCCGGCAAAAAGGGCGAGTTACCAGTCTCTACAAAGTCGGGATCCTGGCCTATCTGCCCGGCAAAGCCAAGGGCTTTATTAATTTCATTGCGCTTGGGATGGTCCATGGCCGCTTCCTCGGTCAGCCGGCCCGAATCTTCCAGGAAGCCCACAAAAGAGTGATCTTTCGAGATCTTGATCAGCGAATAATCGCGCAGCAGGTACAGGCGGGTGTCCCCAACGTGGGCGTAATAAAATTTATTGTTGATCACATCAACCACGGCCAAGGTAAGCACACAGGCCATGTTTTCAAGATCTTTGTTCTGTACTTTTTCGTCGTAGATCCGCTGGTTGGCAATAGTAAACGTATTTACCAATAGCGGTACAATATCGCCGGCTATATATTGCAATTGCTCCAGGATGGTGGCGCGGGCAATTTCGGCAGCTATTTCGCCCCCGGCATAACCGCCAACCCCATCAACCACACAGGCAATGATAAAATTGCCATCACCAGATTTTTCGGCAATAAAAACGTCTTCGTTGTTTTGCCTTTGCCTACCGGTATCTGTTATCCCGAAAAAATTATTTGCCATGGTTTTAACTGGATTTTTTTATGTCGATAAAATGAGCTACCAATAACAGCACACATATTGCCAGCAGCCCTATTGATAATACCTGTGACATTATGGTTCGGGTTTGAATATGTTAATACCTACTATGCCATTGAGCAGGATCCTGGAGTTGAACGGCAGCTCAACCCATTGCGGCGAGTTCACGTCGCTCCCGGCCACTTCCAGCTCATTGATCAGGGTGCGCTCGCCAAAAGAAGCCATGTAAAACTTACCATCGGCTTTATTTAGCCTGATGCGCAGGTGCGGGGTGTTCACCCATTCAGACGGTACCTTAAACACGGCCTGCTCGTCCCTTTCCTCATCACTGCCCGATACAACAATATCATCATCCTTGATCAGGTACTCCACCTTGCGGCCAACAAACTGTTTATCTGGCATAATGGTTTCCAGCCGGGCCAGTACTTTTGTACCGGGTTTTGCTACGTCCTTTTCGTTATAATGCAGATCATTGGCATAAGGCAATTCATAATAACCTTCGCTGTAATAAGTAAAGCCCTTTAAAACCTCGTTGCTAATATCCAGCGTTTGGGCAACACCCGTTTGGCGTGGAATGAAGGTAACCCGCAGGTTCTCCTCTTTTTTAGCGCTTGTGCCGGGCAGCAGTTTACCTATAAAACCCTTATCGCCGCGTTTATAGTCCGGGTGCGATACCAGCCTGAATACCCATTTTGAGCTTGAAGGCTCCACCTTTTTGCCTACTTCCTGGTGTTCGCGCAGCAATTCATAAAACTTCTTTACCGATTCATTAACGATAATGCCGAACAAGCCAGAGCGGTTATTTACAAAATCCTGGTAATCTTCCTCGTTAAAGCTGATGATAAATTCATGGTAAAAAACTATCCTGTCGGCAAAAGAAAGCTGCTTGATCGATTCCTTGAATTTTTCGATGATGTATAAATACACGTCATCGGGCGTTAGCGCTTTTATTTTTACAGCCTCTTCGTTTACTGGTTTGCCGTTTGGTAAAAACCAGTCCTGAAGGCCTATCCGTTTCCAAAATGTTGATTTAGGTTCCATTCTGTATATGCTAAATCATTAAAAGTTTAAGTTAGAGGTATCCGCTTTTTTCACACTATCGCGATAAAACTGCGTATCTTCCTTTTGTTGTTTTGCCCGTTGTATGTTACGCAATATCGAATCGGCGGTTGAATCAACTTCAGGTGGAATATTGCTCTCATCTTTGTAATCACTGGTCTTAAGCTGCTGTACGGAGTCTTTTTTTGGGGTAGGATAATTTTATTACTTGCGGCCGAGTCGGTTGCTTTTTTTGAAGGCTTAAACAGCCTGCTAACCACCCCATTATAAATACGCCCGCCAAACTTATCCATCACCACTGCCGAAAACACTGTGAAACCGCAAAGCAATATCATGAACAAAACAAAAATTGGCTTTGACATGCGTACGACTTTGTTATCAGCAGGTGCATCGCTGATTACCTGTGCCGGTTGCTTGTTCTCGTTTTCCTGGTAATATAAAACGAGGCCTTGCAGGCGTTCATTTTCCTTTAATAAAACTTCGGTGTTCCACGATTCATCAGGATTAGTTTTACTAATGGCTCCTATGCTACCCTGCATCAAAGCTTCCTGCAATTCAATGCCGTTGGCATACCGGTTATTGATGTCTTTTTGCAGGCATTTAGCCACAATCTGTAATAACCAGGCCGGAACCTGCATCTGCATTTCTTTTTCTCGTCAGACCAGCTTTCGGGCAGGTTTTTGCGGCGCAGCTCCATTACATCAGGCATCTCCGACTCCATGTGGGCCAGCATCACGGCGTTGCGTGCTGTTTCGCCATTATCTTTTAGCGGGAAAGGCACCTGCCCGCCAATCAATTCATACAGGATGATGCCGTAGCTGTACACATCTGTTTGGAAATACATCAGGCCTTCATTTTGCTCGGGTGCCATAAATTCAATGGCGCCCGCATGACGGATACTGGTACGGCGCTGATCATCAGACATGGCCGAAAGACCAAAGTCAAGCAGCACGTAGTTTCCGGTATGTACGTTGAACTTTACATTATTGCTTTTGATGTCGCCGTGCTTTACCGAAACTTTGTGACAGTGCGATAACGCGTTTGCCAGCTGATCGGCCAGTTTGATGATCTCTTTAATGCTGAAGATAGCCTCATGGGGTGGTTTCAGCAGGTCCTCCAGATCGGGGCCATCAATATATTCCATTTCGATAAACGGGAACGAACCACTTTCGGTAATGCCCGAATTAAGGATCTTAACCACATTTGGGTTAGGCTCTTCGTTTACCTTTTTTAGTTTTTCGACCTCGTTTTGGAAATTGCGAAAATTTTTATCGTCGGTGCTTTCGGTGTGAATAGGAGTGGGCAGGAGCTTTACCGCTGTGATAATAGGCCCATAGCGGCGACCTTTATAAACAGAGCCCTGACCGCCCGTTCGTAAAGCCCCCATGTTTTCCAAACCTTCGGTAATAGTAAATACTTTGCTCATTGAGTTATACTTGGGGAATGAGTATTCGTGACAAATATTAAAAACTTTTTACTCAACATAACGCAGGCATTAGTGTTTGGTATAAAAATATAAAAAAATAACCGCTGATTTGGGTGATTTCGTTGATTGCGCTGATTAACAATTCTGTCTGAACCCGAATTTATTGAATTAAAAGAATGGACAGAATGCTCAGCAAATTCAATAAATTCCCTTAATTCAATAAATTCGAGTTCAGACGACCATAGTTCATTAATTCACAATTATCTCATCCACCATTAACCATGCCTTTGCCCCGGCAATATACTCACCCGGCGGAATCATCCCTTTGTTGGTTGCTTTTACCCTGATATATCTTGCCTGCTGTGTTTTGATGTTTGCCCTTACAGCGTTGATGCCGTTATCCGGGAAATCAGTCTGGCGGTAAACTTCGGTATAATTGCTTCCATCTGTTGATACCTCAAAGGTAAGCAGCGTTGGCTCCCACATTTTTTGCCAATGGTATTTTAATATGTTAATGCCAAGCTTTGATACGTTTTGCACGTTTCCAAGGTCAACTACTGCTTCAAGGTCATCTCCGCTAAAGCCATACCATTGCCCGTCATTATAAAGCTTGCTGCCGAAGATGCCGTTCACTAAACCAAAGGTATTGCCCGGATTAAACCCTCCCTGCGGCTGGTTTTTAAGCGTTACCGTTTTGCCAATGGCTTTATGAATGCTAAATGATTTTTCATAGGTTCGGCCCTGCTGCCTGCCATTATTAAAAACAGCTGCTTTAATAATGCTTGATGATGCTATTGTAATTGCACCTGTGTAACCTTGGCTGTTTAAGCCCGGCTCAGTACCATCTGTTGTATAAAATATTTTAGCGCCGGGTAAAGTTGTTTGGATATTTAACGCTACCTGATGATTAGCTGTTTCGATTACAGAATCGGTGATCTCATCAAATACATCAGCCGCGTTTATGTTTAGCTTTTTAAGTAAAGGCTGCTGGTACCTCAGTCGTTTCAAAAAGTCAGGATAGCTTTTATTTTTCTTCGAACTCCAGGCAACTTCGGCCAAAGCCAGCATTCGCGGGAACAATTGCCGCTCGGCCTGTGCGGGGCTGGCCATGTATTCGCTCCAAGCATTGGCTTGTACGCCTTTGATATATTTTGCTTCCTCGCCGCTTAATTCATTAGTTATTGGTTCGTAATTATAGACCTTGCTTAATGGCGTGTAACCGCCGCCGGCTAGTGGCTCGGCCGGGTAAAGGGACTGGTAGTAATCCAGGTATACATATTTTTCGGGCGTCATGATGGCATCGTGATGCTGTTTGGCAGCGGCTATGCCGCCCTCTTCGCCAGTCCAGCTCATTACGGTTGCACCAGGGGTAAGCCCACCTTCCAGGATCTCGTCCCAGCCTATGATCTGCCGGCCTTTACTGTTCAGGTATTTTTCCATGCGGCCGATGAAATAACTTTGCAGTTCCTTCTCATCTTTCAGGTGTTCGTCCTTAATGCGCTGCTGGCATTTGGGGCAGACCTTCCATTTGGTTTTAGGGCACTCATCACCGCCGATGTGAATATATTTTGAAGGGAACAACGGCAGTACCTCATCCATCACATTTTGTAAAAAGGTAAACGTTTCTGTCATTGCCGGCGCAATACACATCATCAAAAATACCCCAATAGGTAGCGGTTTTATACGGGCCGCCGGTACAACCCAATTGCGGGTAAGCAGCCAGCGCCGCCATTGCATGGCCCGGCATTTCAATTTCCGGGATTACCGTGATATGCCTTTGAGTGGCATACTTTACAATTTCCTTAACCTCATCCTGGGTATAATAACCGCCATAGCGTTTACCATCAAACCTGTGCGGACTATCCTTTTTGTGGCCAATGATGGTTTCATCGCGGTAAGCCGAAATGCTTTGCAGTAAAGGATATTTTTTATTTCGATGCGCCAGCCCTGGTCATCAGTTAAGTGCCAGTGGAAGGTGTTGATTTTGTATAATGCCAACAAGTCTATCCATTTTTTGATAGCTTCGGGCTTGAAAAAATGACGGCTTACGTCTAAATGCATCCCGCGGTATGCAAAACGGGGATAATCCATAATGACGCAGCTTCGCGCAGTTACTTTTCCATTGGATACTTTTAGTAACTGGATAAGTGATTGCAATCCATAAAACACACCTGCTTCATCATGACCGGTAATTTTTATACGTTTAGCTGTAACCGATAGCTTATATCCCTCTGGTTGGGTAACATATTTATCATCTATATTTAACTGAACAGGAGCATTCGACCTATGATTTGTTCGGAGGCCGAAACCTGAAACAGATTTAAAATAGGTATTGAAAAATGTAAGGTTATCCCGGCCGATGTTAGGTGTGGTACCTATTGCTGTTGATTGATTAAAAGTAAAAACCTGGTTTGCATTTGTCTTTACCATTATAACGGGCTTAGGGATTATGCCTTCTTCCTTTACCTGAGCGTTGGTTACCGCTGCAAAAAGCACGCATAACGGAATACAACTGAGAAATTTGCGGAATGTAAACAGGTTGATCATCAATGTAAATGTAAAACCGAATATACTTTTTTTGCCGAAAGGCGGATAATGAAATCGTTTAATAATAAAAAAACACTCCCCCGTTTTTCTTATCCTACATCAAGTGCCGCCGGTGATTTTGACCGTAATTTTGAGTCATAATAACACAGCAAATATTAAAATATTTAAAACAAGGAAAACAATGGAAAACACTATAAACGGCATTCATCACATCACTGCAATTGCAGGCAATGCCAAAAAAACTATGATTTTTATACCCGTGTATTGGGCTTAAGGTTAGTTAAAAAAACTGTAAACTTTGATGATCCCGGTACCTATCACTTATATTATGGCGATGGCAATGGTACTCCCGGCTCCATCCTTACTTTCTTCCCATGGGAAGGTATCACAGCAGGTCGCCGGGGCGCAAGGCAGGTAACTGAAATTGGTTATTCGGTACCTGAAGGTAGTTTAGATTTCTGGTTGAAAAGGTTTGAAGACAACAATGTGATCTACAACAAACCGGCCGAAAAATTTGGTGAGCAGTATCTTACTTTCCTTGATCCTGATGGTTTGAAATTTGAGCTTATCGTTCCTAAAAAAGCCGATAACCGCACACCATGGGAAACTGCCGAAGTAACCGCTGCCAATGCAACCAAAGGTTTTCACAGCATTACCATTACATCAAATAAAATTGAGGCTACAGCCAAAATATTAACCGGTGTATTAGGCTATCGCTTACTGGAACAACATGTTAACCGCTACAGGTTTATTACCGATGCTGTCGACAATGCAGCTATAGTTGATTTGGTGGAAGTTCCGGGAGAAGTTGCCGGTCATGTAGCAGGTGGTTCTGTTCACCACGTAGCATTCCGTGTACCAAACGAAAAAGTATTGATGGAATACCGTGAAAAGATAGCCAACCTTGGCTTGCATATCACCGACAAAATAGACAGAAATTATTTCTACTCATTATACTTCCGCGAACCAGGTGGTGTTTTGTTTGAGATAGCAACCGACAACCCAGGCTTCGCGGTTGATGAACCAGCCGAATTATTGGGCACAGGTTTAAAATTACCTGCACAGTATGAAAACCTGCGCGGCGAGTTGGAAAAAACATTACCATCATTAGTTTAATCAAACAGATGTACAGGCACACAAAACAGGTTGTTTCGGCGGGAGTTCCCGCCGAACAGGCCAAAAAGCCATCATTATGCTGCATGGCCGCGGCGCATCGGCAAGCAGCATTATCTCGCTTAAAGATCATCTCGAATTAGATGGTTACGCTATCTATGCGCCACAGGCCAATCAACATAGCTGGTATCCCTACAGTTTTATGGCCCCGGTGCAAAATAATCAACCGGCACTTGATTCGGCCCTTGAAGTGATTGACGAACTGGTTGAGGACCTCAGGCAAAAAGGAATAGCAAAGGAAAATATCTATTTCCTTGGTTTTTCGCAGGGCGCATGTTTAACGCTTGAATATACCGGCCGAAATGCCGGCAGGTACGGCGGGATTATCGCTTTCACCGGCGGATTGATAGGAGAGGAATTGGTTAAGGGAAACTATAAAGGCGATTTTAACAATACCCCGGTACTGGTCACCACTGGCGACCCCGACCCGCATGTACCGGTTAGCAGGGTTAATGACAGTGTTGAAATATTAAAAGAATTAAATGCAGATGTAACCCTCAAAATATATAAAGGCCGCCAGCATACTATTTCCCATGAAGAAATTGTGTTGGCAAACGAAATACTGAAGAATTGATTGTTTTCAAAGTTGAGTGTTTAAGAGTGGAGAGCTGCCCGGAGGGGCGGCTCTCTTTTTTGCCGGATAGCATTGACCAACCTGTATAATAAATAAGTTATGCCTATGCTTTTGATAACCTTTGGGTTATTTTATATTAATAACCGATAGTTTGAAATGATGGTTAAGTGATTCATAATTAGCGTATAAGCTTATTTTTACTTTTTAAATATATTAAATTAATATTTAAGTAATTTTAGCCTTTGTTTCCCGGACGAACTTAATTAGTAAACTATGCCCGACAAAATTGTGATGAGCGATATGCAGCTCATTAGCCGGTTAAAGGCTGATGATGAAGCGGCGCTTACCATGATTTACAGGAGATATTGGGCTTCACTTTTTAAAGCGGCTTATAATATCTTAAAAGACAGGCAGGCATGCGAGGATATTATCCAGGAACTGTTTATTAAGCTTTGGGATTGCCGGGCCGAAGTGGAGATCAATATATCGCTTAAAGCCTATCTGTATGCATCGGTACGTTACGGGGTTTACAGGCAAATCCGCACAGGTACGCCCGTAAGAAGCGAGATTTTTGACGATCTGATTGAGCGCCTGCACACCCCAGCTACCCACAACACCATTGAGCACAAAGAACTGCTACTGCAAATAAACCAGGTGATTGATACCCTGCCCGAAAAATGCCGGGAAGTTTACAAACTGAGCCGCGAAGAATGCCTTAGTCATAAGGAAATAGCCCTGCAGCTAAATATATCCACTAAAACCGTCGAAAATCATTTAACCAAAGCGCTTCGCCAGTTGCGCGGCTCGTTAGGCTCCGCTTTTATCCTGGAAGCGTTGATGTTTTTTTAGATAAATAGCATCAAATGAAATCTTATCTATTTAAAAATGTAAGATATTTATTGCCGTTGGTTTTAACCAACGGTGAAATAATTCTAAAAGTCTGGCTTTAGCCCAATTATGCAGGTGGGTTTAGGCTAAAGCCCTCTTTATCGCTATTTAATATTCCGTTGGTTAAAACCAACGGCAATGAAAATTCTATTGAGTGATTAGATATTCTGATTGTTTTTAAACAGCTTTTTGCTGGATTTTTTTGGGGGAATAATTGATTTTTCGGCTAACATTCGTTTGTTAAAGCTTATTCATAAAATATTTTAATTTTTTTCATTTCGACGTAGGGGATACCCCCGTTTTTTTACTCTCCTTATCAAAACCACATTTGTGCAAAAGGAAGAATTTTTACAACTGATAGATAAATACCTGGCCGGGCAGGCAACTGCTGCGGACAAGGAACAGTTGTTGAATTTTTTTGAAAGCTTTCAGGGTGATACCGACGAATGGGACGAAATAGTGCTTGGTGTAAAGCAGGAACTGGAAGACCGCATGTTAACTAATATCAGGCAGGCGATAGCCGAGCCGGCATTTAACGCGCAGCCCCGGGTTATAAAGCTGCACTTTTTCAGAAATGTGGCCGCCGCAGCTATCATATTGCTGCTATCGGGTACTGCTGTTTATCATTGGTGTATTAAACATGAACAGCAAAAACTGGTGGCTCAAAGCAAAGCAATTGAAAAACATGACGTTGAGCCTGGCGATAACAGGGCTGTTTTAACCCTTGCCAACGGCTTCAAACTGATACTGGACTCGGCTAAGATCGGCTTGCTGAATCAATCGGGTAACATCAGCATTAATAAAACGCAGGATGGGCAGGTGGTTTACACCGCAGATAAGGACCAACAGCAAAATGGACCGGTTGCCTATAACATCATTAGCACCCCCAGGGGCGGTCAGTACCGGGTAGTGCTTCCTGATGGTTCAAAGGTTTGGCTTAATTCGGCCTCATCTTTAAAATTCCCTACGGCATTCACTGGCAATGAACGGGATGTTGAACTCACCGGTGAAGGATATTTTGAAGTGGCCAAAAATAAAGCGAAGCCTTTTAATGTAAGGGTTAAAGACATTAAAGTAGCCGTACTTGGTACGCATTTTAATATTATGGCCTATAATGATGAGGCCGCTGTTAAAACCACCCTTCTTGAAGGATCAGTGAAATTAACACAGGGTAATATAAGTAATTTACTAAAGCCCGGTCAGCAGGGCATTATAAATGATAAAAACATTAAAATTATTGATGTTGATACCGACGAGGCGGTGGCCTGGAAAAATGGCTTCTTTGACTTTGAGCGGGCAAACATACAAGATATTATGAAGCAGCTTTCGAGGTGGTATGGTACCGAAGTAATATACGAAGGTAAAATACCTGATGATGAGTTTGTAGGTAAGATCAGCAGGGATGTAAAACTATCGCAGGTATTGCACATCCTTGAATTAAGCCACGTGCGTTTTAGGATTGAGAACAAAAAAATAATTGTTACGCCTTAAATACCGGCAGCTGATTTTTAACTGCTAAACCCAAACTATGAAGAAACACTGACGATATAATCTCAAAATATTCCAACCTAAGCTCCCCTTATCTAAATCAAAGAAAAGCCGGAAGCGCTGCAACGCTTCCGGCATAATGAATTGGATCAAGCTTTCCTGAGTTTTCAATAACAGATTTTTTTAACCCAAACATCACGAAGTTATGCATTTAAACTTTACTGGTAAAGTATTTAGTGCCTTTGGTACACATTCAAAACTGTTTTTGACGATGAGATTAACCGTCTTATTACTAACTCTCGGCTGCCTCCAGCTAAGTGCTAAAAGTTTTTCACAATCCATAACCCTGAATGCGAGGGGATAGCACTTGATAAAGCTTTTAAAGCAATTGAAAAACAAAGCGGCTATTATTTCTTTTACAGGTATAAAGATATTTCAAAAACCAAACCGGTTAATCTTTCACTAACTAATGCTTCATTACAGGAAGCGCTGCAGCAATGCTTTAAGGATGAGCCTTTAACGTATGTTATTGATGATAAAAATATTATTGTAAATAAAAAGAAAACGCCCGATGTAAGCACTGCCCAGGTACCCATAACCATAAGCGGTATTGTGGTAGATGATAAAAATCAGCCGTTACCGGGTGTTAATGTTAAAGTAAAAGGCACCAATGTTGGTGCCATAACCGGGGTGGACGGTAAGTATTCCCTAAATGCCGAAGATAATGCAGTTTTGGTATTTACATTTATCGGTTTTCAAACCAAAGAAGAACCGGTTAATAAAAGAACAACTATCAACGTTGTTTTAAGTGAAGATAACAAGGAATTAAAGGAGGTAGTTGTTGTAGGTTACGGCAACCAGGAGCGTAAGGATGTAACGGGTGCTGTTGGTTCGGTAAAAATGGGCAATATCAAAGAGATCAAAACAGCGAGTCTTGATTTGAAACTGGCCGGCCAGCTTGCGGGCGTAACCGTAAACCAGGTAACCGGTACTCCGGGTGGTGGTGTTTCTGTAAATATACGCGGCGCCGGTTCAGTAGGTGCCGGTGATGATCCTTTATATGTAATTGATGGATTCCCCATTTCTCCGGGGTTTGATCAATATCAAAATCCTTTAAGTACCATCAATCCCGACGATATAGAAAATATCAGTGTATTGAAAGACGCTGCTTCTACAGCTATTTACGGTTCGCGAGGGTCAAACGGTGTTATTTTGGTCACTACCAGGAGGGCGAAAAAAGGCGAGTCGTCAGTAACGGTAAATACTTCAACAGGTGTTCAAACCATATTGCCCAAAAGCAAATTAAAAATGATGACCGCCGAACAATACGCGCAGTGGCGTATTGAAGCTTTGCAGGATCTGGATAAAGTGAACGGAGTGCCATTCAGCATGAATCAGGTGCCTGAGGCGTTCAGGAATCCAAAAGCACTTGGCAAAGGTACTGATTGGTATGATGCAGTTACCCGTAATGCGCCTATGCAAAATTATGATGTTACTGTTTCAAATGGTACCGATAAAGTACGCTCTTTGTTTTCATTGGGATATTTTGATCAGCAAGGTACGGTGCTTAACACCGGATTCAGGAGATATTCGGTAAAAGTCAATATGGATGCCGATCTGTTTAAAAATGTTACGGCCGGTCTTAGCATCGCTCCAACTTACAGCCAGCGTAAATTACAACAAACAGACGGGCATTTTGACCAGGCTGTATTAAGCCAGGCCTATCTTGAAAGCCCGCTTACGCCGGTGAAACAGCCCGACGGTTCATATACCAATGTGGTAGGTTCGGAGGGAAACGGGAATATCGCAGGCACAGCACTTAACGCCAATCCGGTAAGTGAGCTGGTTAATACCACTAATAAGTATTCACAATTCCGTACGTTGGCTAATACATACGTTAACTGGGAAATAATTAAAGGCTTAGATGTAAAATCTACTTTTGGTATTGATTATCAGAATAGCAATGGCGATTACTTTCGCCCGTCGTTTTTAGGAAGCTTCCGCATTCCCAATAAGGACGGAAACCAGGTTAAAGCTATAGGATCATTTAATTCGTCTAATTCCTTCAACTGGCTTAGCGAAAACTCCGTAACCTACAAAAAAACGTGGGGCAGTCATACATTAACTGTTTTGGGCGACTATTCAATACAGCAGGAAACCAGCCACTATCGTTTAACCTATGGCACCGGTTTTCCCGACGATGTAGTCCGTTCGGTAAGGGCCGCTACCATTATCACAGCTAATGCCGGTGACGAGGAATGGAGGCTATTATCGCTGATTGGCAGGGTGAACTATGCATATAAGGATAAGTATTTATTAAGCGCCTCCATACGCCGCGACGGATCGTCAAGGTTTGCACCGGGGCACCGGTGGGGAACTTTCCCTTCAGTATCGGGCGGCTGGCGGATCTCTGACGAATCATTCTTCCCAAAAACAAATGTGATCGATCAGCTGAAATTCACAGCCAGCTACGGTCACGCGGGTAATAACAGCGTGGGTAACTACGACTATGTAGCCGCTGTAGACGAAACCAATTATACTTTTGGCGGAGCACTGGCTCCCGGAAAGTCAATTACGGATCTCGGTAATGCTGAAGTTGGCTGGGAAACAACCAAACAGTTTGATGTAGGCATGGACCTTTCGTTATTTAAAGGCCGGGTTTACTTAATTGCCGAGTATTATAACCGCTTTACCGAACGGTTACTGCAATATATACCCGTGCCGATAGCCTCGGGCTACGGATACGCGTTATCAAATGTTGGCAACGTGCGTAACCGCGGCTTTGAGTTTACGGTAACCACCAAAAACATAGTTAGCAAAGCTTTTAACTGGAGTACAGATTTTAATATATCGTTAAATCGTAATAAGGTTATAAGCCTTGGCCCTACACCTCAAATCTATGACGCGCCCCGGAATGACAACCCAACCAGTATTACACTGGTAGGGTTGCCGCTTGGGCAGTTTTACGGATATATTTTTGAAGGTATATTCCAAAGCCAGGCCGAACTTGACAAATACCCGCATTTTGAAGGTGAAAATGTTGGCAATATCAGGTATAAGGATGTTAATAATGACGGTGTTATTGATGGTAAAGACCAGGTACCTATTGGCAACCCCTGGCCTAAATTTACATTTGGTTTTAACAACCACTTCAGTTACAAACAATTTGACCTGAACATTATCTCGGCCGGCTCGGTAGGGGGCATGTGTTTGATATGTACAAACAGTTTACAACCAATTTGGATGGTATTTTTAATGTTGAGCAAAGTGTTATAAACCGCTGGAGATCACCGGAGCAGCCGGGGGCCGGCATATTGCCTACTACTACTTCAAACACTGGCCTTGCCCGCGATTTTTATCCCTCATATTGGGTAGAGAGCAACTCGTATTTAATGGTGAAGAATATTGATCTCGGTTACAATTTCAAAACAAAATTCAGCAAAAACTTCAGGGTATACTTCAGCGCTCAAAATGCCATCCTGATTACAGGTTATAAAGGAGGCAGCCCCGAGGTCGGCATTGAGGGGCAACAGGGTAACCGTTCGTTATCACCCAATGTGAATTTTACAGGCTATCCTGTTTCGGCAATTTACACATTAGGTTGTAACGTGACATTTTAGTGGATACAGCGATTTTTGAAAACACAATTGAGCAACATTAAGAATCAGAAGACATGAAAAAAAACATATACCTTTTTCTTAGCCTCGCAGCTATTGGTTTTTACGGCTGTAAAAAGGATTATCTTAACCTGCAACCCACAGATACTCAAAACAGTGCCAACTTTTTTAAAACAAAGGCCCAGTTTGTTCAGGCTATTAATGGTGCCTATGCCCCTCTTCAGGGTTTATATAACGGGTCATTTTGGGCAATGGGCGAAATGCGGTCTGATAATACTTCATATGAATATGATCCTTACGATCGTTCAGGCAACAATAAGGAGGAGTTGGATGAGTTTCGCGAATTGAATAATAATGATATTGTGCAGGCGTACTTCAGCTCCTGTTTCACCGGTATCGGCCGCTGCAATGTTATCATCAATCGCTTGCCGGCTGCCAAGCTTGATGCCGCCACTACCGATACCATAGGAGGGCAAGCTTTATTTTTACGGGCGTTCAATTATTTTAACCTGGTACGTATGTTTGGTGATGTACCGCTGGTGCTTGTCGAGCCAAAATCGGTAGGTGATGCTTATGACCTGTCCACTAAGTCACCGGAAGCTGCTGTTTATACCCAGATCATCGCGGACGCCCAGGCCGCGATAGCTAAACTACCTGTAAAATACCAAACCACCGCTAATAAAGGCAGGGTAACCAAAGGTACTGTCGAAACCATGCTGGCCGAAGTTTATATGACCCAAAAGAAATTTGATTTAGCCATACCACTGTTACGCAGTGTTATATCGTCAGGGGCCTATAACCTTAACGCTAATTATGCGGATAATTTTGATATTGCTAAGGAAAACGGCCCCGAGTCAATTTTTCAAATTCAGTATATTGAAGGCCCTAACGGCCTGGGGGCTGATTTTATAGATACTTTCATCCCATGGGATTACTATGATAATGATGTTACCGGCTTTTACATCGGTAACAATGCTCAAAACGGCTGGAATATCCCTACTCAGGACCTTGTCAATGCCTATGAAGAAGGCGATAAAAGGAAAGATGCTTCACTGATAAACTTTACATCAGATGAGTACGGCATCGATCTGCCTTTCATAAAGAAGTATCAGAGCATCGGATCGGTACAAGGCATTACCGGCAACAACTTCCCGGTTTATCGTTATGCAGATGTTTACCTGATGCTTGCCGAGTGTTTAAACGAACAAGGCTTTGCAGCAGGTGGCGATGCTTTCAAATATCTGAACCTGGTTAGGCAGCGCGCGGGGCTTGAACCTAAATCAATGGGTAATGCCAATCCCGACTTGAACGTTACCAGCCAGGAGGAGTTCCGTGCTGCCATAGCACACGAGCGCCAGGTTGAGCTTGCGTTTGAAAACCACCGTTGGTTTGACCTTTTGCGCACCGGCAAGGCCGTTGAGGTAATGAAAGCACATGCTATCAGCGAACGGGCGTATAAAAATAGCTCATGGCAAATTAATTCTGCTGCCTATAGCAATATCCGCCTGCTGTTCCAGTATCCTTTAAATGAAGCAAACCTCGAACATTAATAATGTTACATGGCCAGGGTGAAACTTTTACCCGGCTATATTACGTTTATAGGTGTATATTGCGATGAACGCACATTTTGTGGGCAGGCTCGATGAAAAATTTCAGGTGCATATCAAAACAATATTGCTGTTAAAGTTTATTTAATAGCATGAACTATTAAAACCCCAAAAAAGGTATGTGTAAAAAGGTATGCACACGCGTTATTATATTGTTTTTTTCTTTTCTGCCAATAATTGTACAAGCACAAAAAGTGCCGCCTGTTCCTCCGCCGTTCCGGGTTGATAACCTGGTTTGTGAATACAAAATAAACCCCATCTCTGTCGACGATGCCGTTCCCCGTCTTGGTTGGAAACTAATAACCCGGGATCGCAACATTCAGCAAATTGCCTATGAAATAAGGGTAGGCAGTAATGCCGTATCCTTACTGAAAGGTAAAGACCTGCTCTGGACCTCGGGAAAAGTTAACTCCAATGAATCGCTGCATGTTTACTATGGCGGCCCTGCGCTCGCTTCACGTCAGAAAGTTTACTGGCAGGTACGCGTTTGGAATAACCGGCAGCAGGTTACCCCATGGAGCATGGTTAACTCATGGAAAATGGGCCTGCTTAAACCCGCCGACTGGAGCGCCAAATGGATAGAAAATAATTACCTGTCGGATACTACCGGTGGCCCATGCCCCATGTTCAGGAAAACATTTAAGCTTGATCATAAGGTACGTGCGGCGCATTTATACATTACTGCCCACGGTTTATATGAGGCGCAATTTAATGGTAAACGAATTAGCAGCGACTATTTTGCCCCCGGCTGGACGAGTTACAATAAACGCCTGCAATACCAGGTTTATGATGTAACTGCCGACCTGCTAAAAGGCGATAACGCTGTTGGCGTAACCCTTGGCGACGGCTGGTACCGTGGTTATACCTATAATCGAAAAAAGAATGTGTATGGCACCAAACTTGGTTTGCTTTTTCAGTTAGAGGTGGTGTACACTAACGGTAAACGGATACTCATTAATTCGGATAAAACCTGGAAGGTAGCTTATGGGCCGATCCGTTCATCATCATTTTTTGATGGCGAAGTTTATGATGCCCGCAAGGAGAAGAAAGGCTGGTCGACCATTGCTTACAAAGATTTAAACTGGGATTCGGTACGCACCGTTGATACCGTTAAAGAAAATTTAGTGGCCACATTTGGTCCGCCGGTGCGCAAGCACGAAATGTTTAAGCCGCTCAAAGTATTTACCACTCCTGCGGGCGAGCATGTGGTTGATTTTGGGCAAAACCTGGTTGGCTGGGTGCAGTTTAAATTAAAGGCAAAAGCAGGCGATACGGTAAAGCTGTTCCATGCCGAGGTTTTGGATCAGAAAGGGAACTTCTACACAAAAAACCTGCGTACAGCCAAACAGGAAAACGTTTATGTTTTTAAGGGCGATAGTATTGAAACATTCGAACCTCATTTTACCTTCCAGGGCTTCAGGTACCTGAAGGTTGAAGGATATGAAGGCCAGTTGGATTCGACCAATGTGGTTGCCTTTGCCTTGTACTCGGATATGGCGCAAACGGGTATGTTCTCTACCTCTAATCCACTCATTAACCAGTTGCAGCATAATATTCAATGGGGGCAAAAGGGCAATTTTATCGATGTACCTACCGACTGCCCCCAGCGCGATGAGCGTATGGGCTGGACGGGCGATGCTCAGGCTTTTTCCCGCACCGCTACCTTCAATATGGATGTGGCCGGATTTTTTACCAAATGGCTAAAAGATCTTTCGGCCGACCAGCATAAAAACGGCGCGGTACCTTATGTGATCCCTAACATGCTGGATAGCGCTTCGGCAGCAGCCTCAGGATGGAGCGATGTGGCAACCATTGTCCCCTGGAATATTTACCTGGCTTACGGCGACAAAAAGGTATTGGAAAACCAGTACCCAAGCATGACCGCCTGGGTGGGCTACATTACCCGGCATACCCGAAACGGCCTTTGGGACACCGGTAACCACTTTGGCGACTGGCTGTTTTACGCCGGCACCGACTACGAGGATGGCGCCGCCCTAACCGATAAAAACCTGATAGCGCAGGCTTTTTATGCTTATTCAACTCAGCTGGTTATTAATGCCGCTACTATATTGGGTAAGGAAGATGATGTTAAAAAATATACCGCGCTGTTAGCTGATATCAAAAAGGCTTTCCAGGCAGAATATGTTACACCTAACGGACGTATGATTTCGGGTACGCAAACATCATATGTACTTGCCCTGAACTTCGACCTGCTGCCCGAAAACCTGCGCGAATCTGCAGCAAAAAGGCTGGTAAACAATATTGAAGATTATGATGAACACATTACAACAGGCTTTTTAGGCACGCCGTATATCTGTCATGTGTTAAGTCGTTTCGGTCACACCGATATTGCCTATGACCTGTTGATGAAAGAATCATACCCTTCATGGCTTTATCCCGTAAAAAACGGGGCTACTACCATTTGGGAGCGCTGGGATGGCATAAAACCCAATGGTACTTTTGAAGACCCGGAGATGAACTCCTTTAACCACTATGCTTATGGCGCCATTGGCGATTGGATGTACCGGGTTATTGCAGGGATCAATACCGACGAGAGTAGCCCTGGCTTTCATAAAATAAATATCTTCCCGCATCCCGGCGGTAAATTGACCAATGCCAATGCCGAGCTGGAAACATTATACGGAAAGGTAAAATCGGCCTGGAGTATTGATAACGGCATTTTTACCCTTGATGTAATTGTGCCGCCAAATACTACTGCTACGGTCACTTTGCCGGCGGTTGATGGCCCGGTGACAGAAAGTAATATCGACATTAATACCAATAAAGATATCGCCAACATCAAACCGGCCGGCGGCGATATGCAGATGGATGTGGGCTCGGGTACTTACCAGTTCAAATACATTTTAAAAACCCATAAAAAAATACCTAATGGTACTATAATACATGGCAACTATGGTAATCAATCAGCAGGAAGCGCTTAAAAACACAGGCACAACAAAGGCAAGCCGCCCAAGACTTTTGTCGCTTGATTTTTTCAGGGGATTTACCGTAGCTGCTATGATCCTGGTAAATGACCCCGGCGATTGGGGGCATATTTACTGGCCGCTTGAACACTCCAAATGGAACGGCTGTACCCCAACAGACCTGGTGTTTCCCTTCTTCCTGTTTATGGTAGGCGTATCTATCGTATATGCCATGGAAAGTAAAAAAGCGGATATAGCTAATCATAACAAATTGCTGTTATCCATCCTGCGCCGTACGCTGATTATCATAGCCCTTGGCGTTTGTTTACCACTGATCAACGATTTTCAATTCGCGCATCTGCGTTTTCCCGGTGTGTTGCAGCGCATCGGGCTTGTTTTTGGCATAACTGCCTTGCTGTACGTTAAAACCGGCATCCGTACACAGGTAATTATCGCTGTAAGCTGTTTAATAGGTTATTTTTTATTGATGACGCTGGTACCTGTACCGGGTTTTGGTACACCTAACCTTGAACCGGCAACCAATTTGGGCGCCTGGATTGACAGATCGGTATTTACCGAAAACCACCTCTGGAGCTCATCCAAAACCTGGGACCCGGAGGGTTTGCTTGGGACAATCCCATCTGTTGCTACCTGTTTGTTAGGTGTATTCACCGGTACCTGGCTCAAAATGGGCAAACTTAAAACCAGTGCTGATCTGCTTAAAATAATGGGAGCCGGCATCGTATTGATCATACTGGCTTTGATCTGGAATCCATTTTTTCCAGTTAACAAACAATTGTGGACAAGCTCATTCGTGTTGCTTACTGCCGGGCTGGCTATTAATATTCTTGCATTGTCATACTGGTTTATTGATATCAAAGGGAATAAAGCCCTGCTGCCGCCATTTTTAGCGTTCGGGCGTAATGCCATTGCTGCCTATGTTTTGGCCGATATTATCCCGGCTTTAATAGCTGCCATCCCGGTAGGTAAAACCAATTTATGGTCGTTCACTTATAATCAGTTATTTGTGCCATATCTCTCGCCCGAAAACGCTTCACTGGCCGGAGCTATCCTGACTGTGCTGATCATTTTTATCCCGGTTTGGATCCTCTACAAAAGGAATATTACCATTAAGGTATAATCTTTATTCATCATCTACCGAAATGAAGAAAACACCATTTTTTAAACATATTTTACTGTTCACCTCACTGCTTTTATTGGCAATAACGGTAAAAGCACAGTTTCATATCATCCCGCAGCCGTTAAGTTTAAAGGAAGGGAAGGGCAGCTTTATTTTAAGTAAGTCTGCCGTGATCGGGGTTAATAAAGAGACAGAACCAATAGGCAAATACCTGCAGGATTACCTTAATCAAAACTACGGCCTGCAAACAACGGTAAAAGTTTTTGAAAAGATCCCTGCCAAAACAGCCATCAGGTTAAACAATGTTTGGTCTAATGCTGAGAGTGCCTACACGATGAATGTAAACCCTGCATCGGTAAGTATCAGCGGCAGTGGGGCTGGTGTTTTTTACGGGGTACAATCACTAATTCAATTGTTGCCGACAGATAAAGCAGCACCCCTAAAAGTAACTACCTGTACCATAGCCGATCAGCCACGTTTTGGCTGGCGTGGCCTAAGCCTTGATGTAAGCCGCCATTTTTTTACGGTTGATGAAGTAAAAAAATACATCGACGTAATGGCACATTACAAACTGAATGTGTTTCATTGGCACTTAACCGACGATGAAGGCTGGCGCATCCAGATTGATAAATATCCGCGCCTTACCGAAGTTGGTGCCAGGATCAGCTACTATGCTAAACGGGGCGAATTCCGTAAGCTGGACAATCTGATAGATGACGGTCGCGACGGGTTTTATACCAAGGATGAAATTAGGGATGTGATTAAATATGCGCAGGACAGATTTGTGACGATCCTGCCCGAAATTGAAATGCCGGGCCATAGCGAGGCTGCTATTTTTGCTTACCCGCAACTGGGCTGCCAGGATTCGACAGGGGCTAAACACCGCGTGCGGATGCTTGACCCGAGTGAATATACTTTCAAATTTATGGAAGATGTGCTGACAGAAGTGATAGCACTGTTCCCGAACCAATACATTCATATCGGCGGTGATGAAGCTGAGATGGCCGATTGGCTCAAAAGCCCTACAGCAGTTGCACTCATGAAACGTGAGCACCTGAAAGACGAAAAAGAAGTACAGAGTTATTTTATTAAACGGATAGAAAGGTTCCTGCTGTCAAAAAATAAGAAGTTAGTTGGTTGGGACGAGATTTTGGAGGGTGGCCTTGCCGAGTCAGCGACAGTAATGAGCTGGCAGGGCGAAGCAGGAGGGATAGCTGCCGCCAGGATGCATCATCACGTAGTAATGACGCCGCTGCCATACATGTACTTTGATGCCCCGCAAGCCAATGAGGATCTGGAACCGATAGGCTGGAATCCGCCGGTTACCTGGCAAATGGTTTATAATTATGAGCCGCAGTCGAAAGAACTAACCAATGCAGAAGCGGAGTATATCTTAGGTGCCCAGGGCAATATCTGGAACGAAAAGGTGCCCAACGCGCAGCACCTGCAATACATGGTTTACCCCCGTGCCCTCGCCGTAGCCGAACTCACCTGGAGTCCGAAAAATGAAAAAGACCTGGAGCGCTTCGGCTGGAAAATGAAAAACCAGTACGGCCTGTTTAAGTTGTGGGATTTCAACGCCCGCCTGCCTGATATTGACGGCGTAGACAACGTAATTACCAATAAAAGCCGGTTTAAACTAACGCTGAGCTACCCGCTGAAAGGAGCTAAAGTACGTTATGCGTTAAACGGTAAAATGCCGGATGCCAATAGCGTGGCTGTACCTTTCCCGGTAAATATCAATGTACCCTTAAAAGACAGCATCGGTTTAAGAACCTTCACCACCTGGACATTGAATGATCAACACATTCGCCAAATGGCCAGCATCAGGCGGGTGAATATCAAGTCTGCACATGAAAAAGTTGCTAACCTCAAACCCGGAATGGCTTACGAGGTTTTTAAAACGAGGGAACGCGATATAGATAAGCTGGAAAATGAAAAGCCAACGGAAACCGGCGAAACAAGCCTGATTGTACCCGTTAAAATTGCAACCGAAGGTTTTATTAACTGGGTTAAAATTAAAGGTTTTATCAAAATAGACAAGGAAGCGGATTATGAATTAACTACCGGTTTTGAGGTTAGTCCTGCTTTGTTTTTGGATGAAGTACCGGTAATTAAACCCGGGCTGAACACTTATGTAGAACCGCAAAAAGCTCTATTACATTTGAAAAAAGGCATCTATGCTTTAAGCGGACATTACATGGCTGATAAAGCTAATGAGAATCAAACCCTGACAGAATTGAAGGTAGCCGGAGGGGAAAAGCTTTATTCTAAGTTTTATTTGATGCATTGAAGGGATAAAATCGGTTTCTATGCCGTTGTTGGTGACAACACCATAGGTGTACGGAAGATGCAGATCAGTTGAAATTATTGGTTTAAAAAACCATGTTATTGCGAGGAGGAACGACGAAGCAATCTCGTAGTTATACAGAGCGGACATGCATTGGCTACGAGATTGCCGCGCTACGCTCACGATGACACGCTCTTTAACGTCCTATCAGGGTCTCTCGCAGAGGACCCTGATGTCGACGCCACGCCGGTTCGCTGTTCTTTATCCTGGTAAATGTTTAGAACGCAAAGAACCTCAGGGTCCTCTGCGAGAGACCCTGAGGGAACATGATGAAAATATGCCGTTGTTGGTGTTGTCACCAACAACTCCTATGATTTTTATTTTCTGAAATGCCGCATGAAAAGTTGTTGGTGACAACACCAACAACGGCGAGGAGGACAAGCAACGATGCTTTGCATGTGGGAGACGCATGTGATGCGTCTCTACATTTGAAAATTAAATATCTGGATACTATGCAAAAGAAATTATGCCTGTTTACCGCGTTTGCTTTTGTAATTAACATCGGAGCCGCACAGGTTTATAAAGACCCCAAGGCACCTGTGCCTGTACGCGTGAAAGACCTGTTAAACCGTATGACGCTGGAAGAAAAGGTGGGCCAGATGAGCATGAACTCGTTAAAAGGCTCCATGCAAAACCCAATTGCTTATGGCGTTTGTGAAAGCCCTTTTACCAATATCAATGATATCGCCACGCTATCTGTAGCCGCAAAGAAATATGCTAAAGAAAAAACAAGACTTGGTATCCCGCCTATACAAATAGGCGAATGCCTGCATGGGCAACTGGCGGCAGGCGCTACCATCTTTCCACAGGCTATAGCGCAAGGCAGCACCTGGAACCCGGCGCTGATTGAAAAAATGGGTTCGATGATCGCTTATGAAGCGTCCTCGTCAGGAGTTGACCAGGCGCTTTCGCCTTTGTTCGATCTCATCCGCGACCCGCGTTATGGCCGTAATGAGGAATGTTATGCCGAAGATCCATATCTCGTGAGCAGGATGGGTACATCGTTTGTAATTGGGATGCAGGGTGATCCTTCACAAACAATAAACGGTATTGGTAAAGACAAAGTAATGTGCACGGCCAAGCATTTCGCGGCCTACAGCATCCCTGTGGCAGGTATCAATTTAGCCCCGGCATCAGTAGGGGAAAGGGAGCTACGGTCGATGTTTTTGCCGCCTTTTAAAGATGCCGTGCAAAAGGCAAATATTTACGCTGTAATGCCTGCTTACAACGAAATTGACGGCGTGCCTGCACATGCTAACCATTTCCTGCTGCAAACCATATTGCGGGAGGAGTGGGGTTTTAAAGGCTATGTTTTTTCGGACTATGAAGGTTTAAAGCATTTATACACTTTTCATCATATTGCTAAGGACGCCGAAGGCGCTGCTCCAATTGGCCTGAACGCCGGGGTTGACCTGGAAGCGCCTAGCCCCGATGTATATGATAAACTGATTGGCCTGGTGAAAAGCGGAAAAGTAAATGAAGCCCTGATTGATAGCGCCGTTGCCCGCATCCTTACTATAAAATTTAAAGCAGGTTTGTTTGAAAAGGCATTGCCCGATACATCAGCGCTAAAGAAACGGGTACACACCGCTGATCATATCGCCTTATCCCAACAGATAGCCGAGGAATCGATCATCCTGCTTAAAAACGATAAACAGCTTTTACCGCTCAATATGAACAGCCTGAAATCGCTGGCGGTTATCGGCCCCAATGCCAACGAGGTTCAGTATGGCGATTACAGTTCAACCCGCGACAGCCGCTCGGGCACAACAGTGCTTGATGGCATAAAACAGTTGGCCGGCAATAAAATAAAAATCAATTATGCTAAAGGCTGTGCCCTGTCGGGCCCGGACAAAAGCGGCTTTCCCGAAGCCGTCAAAGCAGCAAAAAACAGTGATGCCGTGATAGTGGTTTTGGGCACCACCAGCGTGGTATTCTCCGGCGTAGGCTGGGACGGGCATGCACCCGAAAGCGAGCCTAAAGACCCATTCACCTGCGGCGAAGGTTATGATGTAACCGACATTGATCCCGATGGGGTACAACGTGAACTGTTGCAGGCTGTTTATAAAACAGGTAAACCTGTAATTTTGGTACTGGTACACGGTCGGCCGCAAAGCATCAGCTGGGAAAAAGAGAATATCCCGGCTGTTGTGGAGGCCTGGTATCCCGGCGAAAGGGGAGGCAATGCCATTGCCAACATCCTGTTCGGCAAGGTAAACCCATCAGGCAGGCTTACGGTATCTATCCCGCAGTCAACCGGGCATATCCCGGTTTTTTATAATCATGTGGCATCCAACAAAGGTTTTTATCATAATCCGGGTTCAACCGAAAAACCGGGACAAGACTATGTTTTTTCATCGCCGGATGCGCTGTTCCCCTTTGGTTATGGATTGAGCTATACTTCATTTAAATACAGTAATCTGCAGGTATCGGCAGCGTCGTTCGGAAAAAATGAGACTATAACGGTTTCGGTAGATGTAACCAACAGCGGTGGCATGGCCGGTAAGGAAGTGGTACAAATGTACCTGGGCAATAAGGTAAATTCGGTAACTACGCCTGTAATGGCCCTCAAGGGTTTTGACAAGATCAACCTTAAACCCGGCGAAACCAAAACAGTTAAATTTACGGTAAAGCCCGAAGATATCGCTATCTGGAATAATCAAATGAAACAGGTAACCGAACCCGGTACATTTGATGTGATGATAGCACGCTCGGCCGAAGATGTTGTGTTAAAAAAGACAATTGAATATAAATAGTAAAAGGTCATGAAAAAGCTGATTGCCGTTTTATTAGTGTTGACTTTGGCTGTTGAGGTTAATGCGCAATCGTATAATAAATACGTAAACACCTTCATTGGCACTTCCGCAACCGGGCATACCTTTCCGGGCGCTACGGTGCCTTTTGGTATGGTTCAGCTTAGTCCTGAGACCGGGAATTTTGGTTGGGACTACTGCTCGGGATATCGTTATGAAGATAACGTGATCACCGGTTTCGCGCATACCCATTTAAGCGGTACAGGTGGTGTTGATTTAGGAGATGTGCTGTTTTTCCCTTTCAGGGCGATCAACCTCAAAAGTTTCAAAGCAAATTTTCTCATCAGGAAGAAAAAGCATCGCCCGGTTATTATGAAGTGATTTTGGGCGATAACAATATTAAGGCTCAACTAACTGCTTCTGCCCATACTGGTTTGCACCGGTATACTTTTACAAAAGCCGGTAAAGCACATTTGCTTGTTGATATGCAAAGCGGACTGGTTGATAGCCCGGAGCAATTGGCTGAGCATGTTTCTGACGGGGAGATCACTATCGATAGCAAAATAACTATCAATGGTTATGCCTTCACCAGCCAATGGGTAGATAAAAAAGTATATTTCACGGCTGTTTTTAACCGCCCGTTTACCGGACAGCATTTTATTGATGGCGATAATAAACGCCGCTTAATATTGGATTTCGATCTGAAACCCGGTGAAACTATTGAAGCTAAAGTTGGGGTATCGGGCGTAAGTATTGCCGGTGCGCGTAAAAACCTGCTGGCCGAAACACAGCACAAAACATTTGAACAGGTAAAAACGGAAGCAGCCCGTACATGGGAAAATAATCTTGGTAAACTTAAAGCCGAAGGCAGCAAAAAAGAGAAAATAGCATTTTATACCAGCCTGTACCACGCCTTGATCCAGCCTAACAACATTGCGGATGTTGACGGTCAATATCGCGGAGCCGACAGCCTGGTGCACCGATCCGCTGATAAAGTTTTCTATTCTACGCTTTCATTATGGGATACTTACAGGGCCGCCCATCCACTGTATACTATTATTTGTCCTGAAAAAGACGGGCAAATGGTAGAGAGCATGTTACAACACAACGACGTGGCAGGTATGCTGCCAATCTGGACGCTGTGGGGTAAGGAAAGCTACGCCATGATCGGTAACCATGCCGTACCGGTAATTGTAGATGCCGCGCTGAAAGGGATTAAAGGTTTTGATCGGCAAAAGGCATTTGCTGCCATTAAGAACACGCTTACACATAATAAAAATCCAAAATACGATTGGAGCCTATATCTGCGTTATGGCTACCTGCCATCAGATACTGTAAAACGCGAAGCTGTTTCCCGTACACTGGAGGCCGCTTACGACGATTGGTGCGCCGCTCAATTAGCCAAGGCGCTGAACAAACAAAGTGACTACAATTATTTCATCAAACGATCTCTGTTTTATAATAGCCTGTTTGATAAAAGCACGCGCTTGATGCGTGGCCGAAAATCAAACGGCGAATGGGTACAGCCTTTTGCCAATTTAGATAGTGGCCAACTGGCTATTGGTGGTGACTATACCGAAGGCAATGCCTGGCAATATACCTGGCAGGTTCAGCATGATATTCCGGGTTTGATTAAACTCACGGGCGGCAAAAAAGCATTTTCGGGCAAGCTGGATTCATTGTTTACTATGGATTCAAAAGTGTTTGGAAAAGGCTCAACGCTTGATGTTACCGGGTTAATAGGCCAGTATGCACATGGCAACGAACCTAACCATCATGTGGCTTATTTGTACACGCTTGCCGGGAACCCTGCCAAAACACAGGAACTGGTAAGGCAAATTGCCGACCAGTTTTATATAAACAAACCCAATGGCCTCTCTGGCAATGATGACTGCGGACAAATGTCGGCCTGGTATATCTTTACTGCTATGGGTTTTTATCCCGTTAATCCGGCAGATGGCCGTTATGTTTTTGGTGCGCCGCTATTAGATAGGGTTAGCATTGCTTTACCTGGCGGCAAAAGTTTTGTGATAGAAGCAAAGGGGCTATCCGAAGAGAATAAATATGTGCAAAACATCAGCTTAAATGGTAAACCTTACCCCAAAGAATATATTACACATAAGGATATTATGAAAGGGGGAAGCTGGTATTTGTGATGGGTGATAAGGCGAAAGCGCCGGTGTTTTAAGGCTTTTGAGTTCAAGCGTCCACGCTTACTATTTGTTAGATGTGAGCGTGGACGCTCACGCTTTAAGATGGTTCAAGCGTGGACGCTCACGCTTTAAGATGGTTCAAGCGTAGACGCTTAAACCTGCGTCATTAAATCAAGACCTGGTATTGATAAGCTAATACCGGTCCAACGTTTATACTCTCCACAACTTTCCATTCCTTCAACTCCCTTATAAACTCCGGCTTTTCAAAGCCCGAATCAAGAGCAGCCTGTGTATAAAAATCAGCCTTAGCAGGGTGAACCGGCGAGCATCCATTAAAAAGATAACCGAATGCCTCTTTAGCCAATATCGCTTTGCTAATGCCGATACAATCATCAAGATGGATGAGGTTTACTGGCGCGTCACCGTTAGGGATCTCCTTTTTACCGGCAAAAAACCTGCCGGGATTGCGTCCGGGTCCAATCAATCCTGCAAAACGGATAATGGTTGTTTTAAAGCCATCCTCGGCACGGAAAAGGTTCTCAGCTTCAAATAATATCCTGCCGGCTTCTGTATTGGGCTGTGGATCGGTTTCTTCATTCACGTGCCTGTTGTTATCGGCATAAACCCCTGTGGAGCTGACGAAAATCACTTGCTGTATAGCAAACCTTTTTATGGCATGGACAATGCCTTTAACCTTCTGTAAAAAAATATCACCCTCACCGCTGCGGCTTTTGGGCGGAATGGCTATCCACAAAACATCGCAATCAAAAAAATCGGCATCATATATTTCCTCGTCCGGCGAAAAGTTAACTACATAGGGCCGGATGCCCAAAGCAGCCAGGTTATCCATTTTTGCGGTAGAAGTGGTTGAGCCTTTTACCTGCATGCCATCGGCAATTAACGCTTTAGCCAATGCGCTGCCGTACCAGCCGCAGCCTAAAATACTGATCTTTGTTTTACCGGGCATGTTATAAAAATAATGCTTTGGCGCAAAGGTAATTAAATAATGATAAGGCGTTTGGCTGCCGTTAATATGCTTTTGTTTTAAACTTTTTGGGCATAACAGGCGTTATTGGTTTATGAAGAAAGAGATCATTGCAACCTCTGTAGCATTAGGTTTAACTGCTTTAGCCTTACAAGCAACCCGCTGCAAACCGCTTGAAACTGTTCCTTATGTGGATTTGAAAAAATATGTTGGTTCCTGGTTTGAAATTGCCGCTTTCCCGCAATGGTTTGAGTCGGATTGCACTTTTACTTCGGCAGCCTATGGTTTAGCAAAAGATGGTAGTATCATTGTTAAAAACCGTTGTATAAAAGATAATAAGATAAAAATTGCCGAGGGCAGTGCTGTTGTTGCTGATAAAACAAGTAACGCAAAGTTGGAAGTACAATTTCAGTGGCCATTTAAAGGTAAATACTGGATCATTGCTTTGGCTGATGATTACAGCTATGCCATGGTAGGGCATCCGAATAGAAATTACTTATGGATCCTGAGCCGCCGTTCAACACTTGATGAACAGATCTATAATCAGTTGGTGGTACAGGCTGCCAATCAGGGATTTGATGTGCGAAAGCTGGTGAAAACGGTGCAGGTGTAGGTAGGTGAAAAAATGTCATTGCGAGCGTAGCGCGGCAATCGCACGGAAGCAGGGCCGCTCTGTATAGCATGCGATTGCTTCTGTCGTTCCTCCTCGCAATGACATGAAAAAATTTGCTTCACCACTTTTATCTTAATAACCAATTTCTTCACCTTATCATAACCATCAACCTTGATATTAGGCCGGTGGCCATCACTGGGGAAAAACAGGAAAAATTCGTCGGGAGTGGCGGTGTAGCATTTACCCTCGCCGCTGTAGTTGGCACCGTCTTTAGCCGGGTCATAGGGTTTAGTAACAGTAAGGCTTTCAATAGGGGCGACACCGATCTTTTCCTTGCCTTTGATTACATATTGCAGGTCGATATAGTTTTGGTGCGATTCCCAGGCCGATTGTTCAAACTCTTTGGAAGGGCCTTCAGTAACGGATGCATAAACGTTATCGCCATCTATAGGATATTTACCGGGAGCTATCTGATCAAGATTGCGTTCGCGCAGAAATTCAAAAGCCTTATCCCATACCGCTTTATTGGCGGCATATTGTTTTGCAAATTCGAGGTTATTGGTTGAGGAGTTTAATTTAAGCTTTAACCCATTAGCCCAGATGCGGCTTTTTACCCATGTTTTTGCACTTTTAGTTGTAAGCTCCTGCTGCTGGGCATTAACAATGCCTGCAACAAGCAACAAGACGGTTAGTAGTGCGATGTTTTTATAGGCTGCTAATTGTTTCATAGTTTATTAGTTTACCGGTTATTGAATTGGCGTTGCCCTGGTTCGGCAGCTCATTAAGTACCAATAATACAAGCTTAATTAATTAAAATGATATATGATCTGTTAAATATTTACTTTAACGTTATAGTTTAGCTTTTAAATGGTTTAGTAATCGTGTTATCACTATAACGTTGGAGTGAAAATAAGGCTTAAATGGCTTTTGAAATCGTTTATAAGATTGTAGAATTGTATTTATTAACAAAAGATTTTCTAAAACAACATTTGCTTTGAAAACAATACACAGTGTCCACCCAACGGATTTTAAAAGCTACGATACCACTACCATACGCGAAAGATTTTTGATAGATAAACAGGTTCAGCCCGACCAGATCAATTGTACCTATACCCATTACGACAGGATGATTGTAGGTATGGCTAACCCGGTAGGTAAAACACTTGGGCTGCCAAATTATCCAAACCTGCGTGCCGAATATTTTTTAGAGCGACGCGAGATCGGCATTATTAATGTAGCCGGTGCCGGTGTAGTAAAAGCCGACGGAGAAGTCTTTGAAATGAATAAGCTTGATTGCCTGTACATTGGCAAAGGTACAAAAAGCGTAACCTTTGAAAGTGCCGATCCCTCAGTGCCGGCTGTATTTTACCTGCTGTCATCACCGGCACACGCGGTATACCCAACAACCCTGCTTACCCACGCCGATGCGATTAAGGTTGAGCTGGGTTCGGTAGCAACGGCAAATAAACGCACCATCAATAAATATATCCACCTGGAAGGTGTACGGAGCTGCCAGCTGGTAATGGGGCTTACCATATTACATGAAGGCAGTGTTTGGAACACCATGCCGGCCCACGTGCACGACAGGCGTATGGAGGCATATTTTTATTTCGACGTACCTGCCGGCCAAAAGATCTTCCATTACATGGGCGAAGGACAGGAAACAAGGCACATCACCATGGATAATTACGATGCCGTAGTATCGCCGCCATGGAGCATCCACTCGGGCAGTGGTACGTCAAACTATAGCTTTATTTGGGGTATGGCAGGCGAAAACCTCGATTACACCGATATGGACGCCATTGCTATAACAGATCTGAAATAATTATACATCAACCTTAAAAATATAGTTTAAGTGGAGAATCAATTTTCATTAGCCGGTAAAGTAATTGTAGTAACCGGCGGAACAGGCATATTAGGCAAAGCATTTATAGATGGTATTGTTGAGGCGGGGGGCGCGGTAGGCATTCTTGGTCGTAATGCCCAGGTAGCAGAAGAACGTGCCAACGCCATAAATGCAGCCGGGGGCAAAGCCATAGCACTGGTAGCCGATGTAATGAACGAGGCTGAACTGGTAGCCGCCAAAGATAAATTGCTGGCAGCTTTTGGCAGGATAGATGGCCTGGTGAACGGTGCGGGCGGTAACATGCCCGAGGGGTTTTACAGCCCGATGAGGATATTTTTAAAATGAACATCGATGGCATGAAAAAAGTAATGGAGCTGAACCTTTGGGGTACACTGATCCCTACACAGGTTTTCGGCGAAGCCATTGCCAAAACGGGTAAAGGCAGCATTGTTAATATATCGTCAATGAACTCAAAACGCGCCATAACCAAGGTATTAGGCTATAATATAGGCAAGGCCGCTGTTGATTGCTATAACCAATGGTTTGCGGTTGAGCTGGCTAACCGTTATGGTGATGCAATAAGGATGAACGCGTTGGCACCGGGTTTTTTCCTTACCGAACAAAACCGTTACCTGCTCACCAAACCCGAAGGCGGTTATACCCAAAGGGGCGAACTGGTGATCAAACAAACGCCGTTTAAACGCTTTGGCCATGCCGATGAACTTAAAGGAGCACTGGTATGGTTACTGAGCGATGCCTCGGTATTTGTAACCGGTTCGATGATCTGCGTTGACGGCGGGTTCTCGATTTTTGGTGGAGTTTAGGGGAATAAGATAACTAAGGTCATCCCGTATTTATTTCGGGATCGCATTGTTAAGGTCAGCTTCATACATGACAGTTACTTGGCGAGTGGGGTGCTGAAACAAGTTACCCATGACAACTTAAAAAAGGAGTGTCATACTGAGCCTGTCGAAGTATGGCGGGCAGGGTCTCTGCGCACGAGTCTTCGACAGGCTCAGACTGACAGGCCCTCTTTGTCATCTAACCTTTAGAGGCCCCGGATTTAAACACTCAGCATGACCGCTGAGATATATGGCCGTAAAGCTGGGCACAAACACAAGTGTTCAATTTTTTAAAAACAAGGTGTTCAATTTTTGATCTTGTAAAATATTAACTTGTTGATTATCAATGGACATGTGTTCATTTTTGCTAAAAAGGTGCTTTTTGCTAAAGTTAACATGTTGATTATCAGTATTGTTTTTTTGAAAACAAGTGAAAGTGTTTACACCTAAAAAAATTGAACACCTGGAAAATAGATAAAAAAGTTAAATGTATGGTGATAACACCTACCGCAGGCTAACCAAATAATAAACCTACTATGAAACTAAAATTATCCCTTATAACCCTGTTCTCCCTTGTCGGCTTTGCCGCAAGCGGTCAAACTGTAACGCTCGATTATTATTTTAACCATGAGGTACATAAAGGAGCCAACGGGCAGTCGGAGCGCTTTCATTATCTGTGGGATGAAGCGGATAATAACGGTTTCAAGATCTTTGGCGAGGCTTTTACAAGCCGCGGCGCTAAGCTGGATACGCTTGGTATGGCACCGACTTTGGAAAACCTGAAAGGTTCATCTGTTTATATAATTGTTGACCCTGATACTAAAAAGGAGAGCCCGAACCCAAACTATATCCAGGAAGATGATATTGAGCAAATTGCTGCCTGGGTAAAAAAGGTGGTGTGCTGCTGCTGATGGCTAACGACAGCGTTAATGTGGAGCTGCCTCATTTCAATAACCTTGCTGCAAAATTCGGGATGCATTTCAATAACGATCTGCAAAACCATGTAATTGATGATGCTCATTTTGAGGATGGTGCTGTCTACGTAAAAAACAATCCGGTATTGAAAACAGCTACTAAGGTTTTTATGAAAGATGCCTGTTCAATAGGTTCAACGGGGACTGCCGTATCTGTGCTTAAAAACAAAGATGGTGCTACGATTATAGCATCTGCCAAATATGGTAAGGGCACGGTAATAGCTGTTGGCGATCCATGGCTTTACAATGAATATGTGAACGGCAGGCTACCTGCCGGGTATCAGAATGACAAGGCAGTGAATGATGTTGCTCACTGGCTGTTGAAGCAAGCGAAGAAGTAACTATATATTAAAGTCATTTCAAAACGAAGAACGAGTGAGAAATGTGTTGTGCGTCTGCATTGTGGGGTGTAGAAGATTTCTCTTTCACCTTATGCTTGTTCCTTCGCTGCTATATCTAAATGACGATTTTTATTTTGTGAAAAAGACGCGTACATACTCTGGGGTGTAAAATTGGAGATTGGTATCATCATCACCCCAAATAAGTAGTATAACCAAGGGTAGCATTGGCCCCTGCTCCGCCGATAACCAATTTTTGCGAGGCAGGATCGGCAAGGAGGTTAAATTGTATGCCGGTGCCTAACGGTATAAAGTAGGATAACAATACGTCAATAGCTTTTGCAGCAGATGTGCCGGGTAAAAACTCCAGCATCCTGGTGGCGCTCACGGGGCCTATGTTCATGATTAATTTTCGCTCGGCCTCAATAACCTGCCCGGCAATAAAGTTTACGCCTAAAGTACCGGCGCCAAGGGCTGTTCCGCCTTTTATAATGGTATTGTTTTTTTGCTTCGGGTATACCGTTTTGTAATGCAATGATAAGGGTACATTGAACATCATATTAATAATACTGCTCACAAAATTTATATTATTGCGCTGCTCATGTATTACAGGTAAAACATGTATCAAAATAAGCATCTGCTTTTTTGTAAAACACTCAAACTCCTGCCATTCCTTTAAAAATATATTGATCAGCTCATCGTATTCATTTTTTTTGTCGAGCCGGTTTTCATAAAGCTCGACCAGTGTTCTGAAATAGTTAAGCTCGGCCTCAAATGGGGCAAAAAAGCGACGGGTTTGTTTTTCTTCTTCGCGGCGGGCTTTAATATCTTTGATCATATCCTCCTCGGTGATCATCACACTCGAAGCCGGCGGCCGGTGAAACAATCCCTCGGGCAGCATATCATAAAACCCATCGCGGTTAACCCAAATGGTGGTTACCGGTTTTTTACTTTCAGTTTTTTTATCAGCCGTTATGCCTGCTATCTCCTTATCATAGGCACGCTTTTTAGGGCCTTTGGGCAGTATTATTACATCACCGGCACTAACCATTTCATTTTCAATAATTTCTGCCGCTATAGCTGCCGCTTTAAAGTCGGTATCAATTTGATTAGGCTTTTTTATTCTCATTGTGATTTAAATAATTGATGCTATCCAAAACAATAACCAATATTATCGGTAATTGATTATACTAAATTGAAATTAATATAAGATAGCTGCCCGGCCTACATATTTAATACTCATGAACCTTAAATCGTTTTTTATAAGTTATCTGATAGCTCCTGTCCTGTTCTTCATTGCCGCGCTGATCATGTCGGTGGTGAACAAGAAAAACAAATATCTAAGTAACAGGCGCCTTATCATCACTTTACTTTTAACGGCTGTTATATTGGGAGTTCCGGGTTTTTTGGGCTTTTTAGGTATGCAGTTTATGCCGTGGGGGTACTTATTTTGCCAACTGATATATTTAGGTATGGGTGTATTTTACACCTGGCTTGCAGGCAAATACCATGAAGATCAGTTTCTCGATAAAAAATGGTTTTTCCTCGTGGCTTCTTTAATATCATGCTTGCTGGGGATGTTTCTTTTCAAGTTGGCATTTAACTGGCTTAATGATATGCAATATGGCCTGTGGGCCTCAACCAGTATCCTGATATTTTTATTACCGCCGGTTTTTTGGTGGGGGTACATCGCCTTTTTAAGCATCCCGCTCGAAATTTACAAGGTTTGGCAATATCCCCGTACGCCTGAAGAGATCAGTATGGAACACCTGGATTTTGACAGGCTGATGGTGCTCGAACTTGATCTGTATAAAAACACCGACGATCCTGAACCGCTTAAAGTAAAGGCCAAAGCACCGCCAAATATGAACTTTGGCCAGTGGTTTCAAAAGTTTATTGATGATTATAATCTTAAATTTCCAAAATCAACGGTGCAGTATAAGCTTAATAATAATGAAAGCTATAAGTGGATCTTTTATATTAAGCCGTCGTTTTTTAAGCAACGCCACTTTATCGACCCGGACCTTAATATTACAGAAAATCGGATAACCGAATCGGTAACCATATTTGCCAAACGTGTATCGGAAGTGGTAAGTGAACCCGCCCGCACCGGCGACCAGGCCATTTACCTGTAAACTATATTAAAACAAAAACATGATCAGCCCATTAAAACATAAACCTGTGAACTGGATAGATGGAATGAAAATTTCCAGCGCACATCTTGTTAATACTGATAATTTTATTCATGATATAGTACGCGATGCCAATTCGCTGCCGCTCAACAATAATAATTTCGGGCTGCTTCCACCCGCACAAGGGCAAAGCTCATCGCTGGATATCCAGATCACCGAACGGGCATCAGGCCAGGTGCAGGTAACTTTAAACCAGTGTAACGCCATCACCGCCGAAGGTTTCAGGATTGATATTACCCGTGCCGAACAACCGCTAACATTTAGTCATTACTTTGGCCAGGAAACTATCAATGAAGCATCAGAAACCTATTATGTGCTGCTTACCGTAAACCCCTTTGAACGTGTACCCTCAGGCACACCCGACCCGCAAGAACAGCCTATCCGCTATCCTGATATCAGCAAACATTACAGTATCACTGTTTTGCCGGCGTCACAACTCAACAGCATCGGGGCGCATTTTATGGAGGTTGGTAAATTTGTACGAAGCGGAAGCTCCTTTCAGGCCAATGTAAGCTATATCCCGCCATGTACTGCGCTGATAAGCCATGCCGGCCTGATGACCTATTATGAAAACTTTGGGGCACAGATCAACAACCTTCAGCTGCTTTCGTTCCGTATTATTGACAAGATCACCTCAAAAGATTCGGTATCTACTATTGGTAAAAATGTAAAGATGCTGTGCGATAAAATGCTTGATTATATCGCGAGGATTTATTTTTCATACCGAAACCTGATCTATCTTCAGCCGCCTATCCAACTGGTTTCCTGCTTTTCAGAAATGGCACACCTGTTTTTCAGTACCGTTAAAAGCATGCCGGGAGCAGAACGGGAAGAATTGCTTAAATATTTCTATGAATGGAAGGATGTAACACCCGGTAACTTTGAAGAGCTTTTAGCCCGTTTAATCGAAATAGTTTATAATCATCATGAGATAAACTCGTCAATGACAGCGATTGATGAATTTATGCGGGTAATTGTTGCCCTGTGGAATAAGCTTAGTACATTAGAATACATAGGGCAGCGTAAAGAGAACATTGTAGTTGCCGAGCAGCAAGCCATACAAACCATACAAACTAAACGTACCTGGACATTGCTTGATTAAGTACGGTTAAAAGGTTCCAATAAAACAAATGCCTGCCGTTTCCATATATTGCGGCAGGCACTCATCATAAACCAGTATTGTTTTATTACCCGCTTTCGGCACCCGCCATTAACAGTTGTTCCAATATTTCGGTATAACCGCGCTCACTGGGTAGGCCGCATCATTAACCAAAACCTGCGGATGGATAAAAGTATTGATGAGCAGCAGATCATAAGCCAAAGTCGTCCCGGTTTTTTCAATACCCTGCAGCAACAGGCCGAAAACAGCCTTGCCCGCCCCATTAAAATATTGCTCATATATTTTAATGGGGCTTGATACCAGGGAAATAGCTAACCGCCTTGGCGTTGAGCCAAAAAGTATCCGCATGGCCAGGTACAGGCTTAAACAAAAACTTAAATTAGGATCTTGACCAATTTATTGGCAGGGCTGGTTAACGTAAGGTACAAGAGCAGGTGAACGCCATGAATATTAGCAAAAAGGAATAATACCTTATTTATGAATTAAATGTTTAATTAGTAAGCGTTTGTTAACTTGTGTAATTACTTTCCGATACAAAACTTACTAAAAATATTCTCCAGCAAATCATCCGTAGTAACAACACCAGTGATCTCACCGAGGTAGTGAAGCGCCTGTTTAATATCCATCGACAAAAAATCGGAAGTTATGCTGCCATCAATACCGCCCAATACCCTTACAAGCGCCTCTTCAGTTTTTTGTAAGGCTTCGAGGTGGCGGATATTGGTTACCAGCGTTTCATCGCCACTGAGCTGGTCTTTTACGGCAGACGAGTAGATCTTGTGTTTCAATTCGTCAATATGATGTTTTTCTTTGGCGGAGATAAAAATAATGTCCGGAAATCCGAAAGTCCGAAAGTCAGTGGATGGAGAAGTGAATAAACCTCGTTCCCCGAAACTGTAAGCATTAGCGAATAAATCAGCGAAGCTTCTTTCGGACATCCCGGCTTCCTGACTGTCGGACTTATTCAGCAGATCTGCTTTATTGGCTACCACTAACATGGTAACCCCGGGTTTTTGCAGGCTGGCAATATCATTGTTCAGTTCTTCAATAGTAATCTCCGCAGCATCAAAAACATAAACCAACAGGGCCGACTGGCTGATCTTTTCCATGGTGCGCTGTACGCCTATCTGTTCAATGGCGTCGGTAGCTTCCCGGATCCCGGCGGTATCAATCAGCCTGAAATTAATGCCCTGGATATTCAGCACCTCCTCAATCGTATCTCTTGTAGTACCGGGGATATGGCTCACTATGGCACGCTCTTCATTAAGCAGGGCGTTCAGCAGGGTTGATTTGCCCGCATTTGGCCTGCCTGCTATTACCGTGTTTACACCATTTTTAATGGCATTACCCAACTCAAATGAATTAATTAGCCGGCCAACAATTTTGGTAATCTCGTGGATCAACTGTTTCAGTTGGTCTCGGTTGGCAAACTCTACATCTTCCTCAGCAAAATCGAGTTCCAATTCAATGAGCGAAGCAAAGTTTACCAGTTGCTCGCGTAGGGCCTGTAACTGAGTGCTGAAGCCTCCGCGAAGTTGTTGCAAGGCCACCTGCTGCGATGCTTTAGAGTTGGAGGCGATCAGGTCGGCCACAGCTTCGGCCTGGCTCAGGTCGAGCTGACCATTGAGGAATGCCCTTAGGGTAAATTCGCCGGGTTTGGCCGACCGTGCACCTTTTTTGATGAACAGCTTAATGATACTTTCAATAATATAACCCGAAGCATGACATGAAATCTCAACAACATTTTCGCGGGTGTATGACCGCGGACCAACAAACAACGATACCAGCACCTCGTCCAAAATCAAATCACCATCGGCAATACTGCCGAAATGAATAGTATGCGATGCCTGTTTGCTCAGGTCTTTGCCTTTAAAAACACTGTTGGCTATGTTTATGGCATCAGGGCCCGAAAGGCGAATCACAGCAATGGCGCCCACACCGTTTGGTGTGGCAAGGGCAACTATGGTATCGGTATTATCTGTCATTTTTTAGTTGATAGTTAATGGTTCATAGATCATAGCCTAAGCCCGCCTAATTTACCAAAGTGCAAAGGTCGTTATTTCGTGGTGATTTTTCTCACCTGCTCCTTCTAATCCATCTCCATATGACTTGAACATGAAAAACGCGGGCACACCATGAACTATGATCCATGAACCATTAACTAAAATCTTTACCTTCGCAGGCAATTATGGTAACTTTTTTTGAAGCTTCGCTCGATACTATTTCGGTACATCATGTTGGTAATCAGTCGCAGGAAGAGATGTATGCCCTTTCCGAACAGCCGTTAGAATTGAAGGATGAGATTATTCCCAACCTGCTTATGCAGTATTTTCTGAAACCTTTTGAAAAGGCTAACGAGGTTTATCACCTGATGCACAGCAGTGGCGACCTGGAACTAAACGAGCTGCACCACTTTGCCACACAGGTATTTGATGACAACACTAAGTTTCATGAGGCATCTGAGAAAATAGCGAAGCATTTGTACAAGGTTACCAATCACCCTAACATTAAAGGCGGCGAGCTTTATGTGGTTTACTTTAATAAAGTGCAAATTGAAGGCAACCCACTGGATGCCATCGGTATCTTCAAGTCGGAAAACAAGGAAACTTACCTTAAAGTTTACCCGGACAAAGGCGGTTTCCAGGTTGATTATGAGCAGGATGCCATCAATATTAATAAACTGGATAAAGGTGTACTAATCTTCAATATCGAAAAAGAGAACGGCTACAAGGTTGTTGTGGTTGATAAAACCAACGGCGGACAGGAAGCGGCGCGATTTTGGAAGGATGATTTCCTGCAATTAAAGATCCGCAACGACAGCTTCAATCAAACCAACAATACCCTGGGCATTTACAAAAACTTCATCACCGAAAAAATCGATGAAGAATTTGAGATGAGCAAGGCCGACAAGATCGACCTGCTAAACCGCTCCATGAAGTATTTTAAAGAAAAGGAAACCTTTGATATGGAGGAGTTTTCGAACGAAGTGATCGGTAATGAACAGGCCATCGAATCATTCAAAAACTTCAAAAACCAGTACGAGCAGGAGTTTGACAGCCCAATTGCCGATAATTTTGTAATATCAGAAAATGCCGTAAAGAAGCAGGCACGTGTTTATAAAAGCGTGTTAAAACTTGATAAAAACTTCCATATTTATATTCATGGCGATAAAGAACTGATTGAAAAAGGTTTTGACGACGGCCGGGCGATGAACTATTATAAGGTTTATTTTAAAGAAGAGGCTTAATGGCAAAAAACAACAGATAGTGAATAAACCTTTGTTTCTCGTGTGAGTCATACCTGTAACACAAGAAAAATAAACTAAGTCACATGTCTGCTCTAAAAAACACGCTCATTATTCTGTCAATTCTACTGGTATTCTCCAGTTGTAGTGTAAAACACTATACCATAGGGATGAGTGAAAGCGAATTTAAAAATTCAGAAAAGTATAACCTGGAGTTAGTTGAAGAAACCTCACAGCATGCAGTTTACAGGCGAATAGCTTCTGCAGATGCACAATCAAAACCACTATCATATCATTATTATTATTTCAATAACGGTACATTGGTGCGCACAGAACTTGTTGATGCCCCTAAACCAGGTATTGTAGTTTTGGGTAAGTAGAATGCTAATATTTTAAAACTGTACGCCCCAGCGTTCTTCTATCCCCAAACCAAACAAGGCAAAATCATATTTAACCGGATCGTTAGGATCGAACCCGCGGAGTCTTTCGGTCAGTTCAACGGCCGTTTGCCAATCGGTTTGTTTTCGGGTGATAAGATTGAGTTTGCGCGATACCCTGTCAACATGCAAATCAAGCGGGCAGATCAGATCGGTCGGTTTGATGCGGTTCCAGATGCCAAAATCAACGCCGTTATCGTCCTTCCGCACCATCCAGCGTAAAAACATATTCAGCCGTTTGCAGGTTGATTTTTGCGATGGTGATGATACATGTTTTTTAGTACGATGTGGAAAATCGGGCAAAGAAAAAAGTATGAGCGAAAATGATTTAAAGCACCCTCAATCGCTTGAACCTTTCCCTCCCCCTTCAGGGGGTGGGGGTATAAACGCATCCTCCAACGATTCAAACCGTTCATAATGCTGCCGAAAAAAAGCGATGAAATATAAAGTATCCACATCATTAAAAGTGCGGTGCTTGAACTTTAACAGCTTTTTCAGATCAGGCTCTTCATGATTGATGATGAAATCGTAAGGCGCGCCATCCATCAACGTAATAAGTTCTTTGCATTTTTTGATAATGGTAACCCGCTGTCCCCAGGCCAGTGTGGCAGCCCAGAAACCCATGATCTCGATATCCTGCTTTTGGCTAAACATGTGCGGGATGGTTACCGGATCATTCTCAATAAATTCGGGGCGGTTGTATTGGGCAACTTTCGCGTCGAGGAACGCTTTGAGATTTTCTGTCATGAGTATTTACAAAAACGCCATTGCGAGGTACGAAGCAATCCCAAACTATACAGAGCGGCTCTGCCTGTCGGGGATTGCTTCGTACCTCGCAATGACGCGTATTTTTTAATATAAAGCTTAACTTAAAGCTTGCTTAATATCCTCCAGCAAATCTTCGATATCTTCTACACCTACGCTCAGGCGCAGCAGGTTATCAACTACGCCTGCTTTTTCACGTTCGGCTTTAGGAATTGAGCCGTGGGTCATGCTTACCGGGTGATTGATCAATGATTCAACTCCTCCTAATGACTCGGCCAATGAAAATACTTTAAATGACGATGCAATGCGGAAAGTCTCCTGCAAATCGGCGTCTTTCAATACAATGCTGATCATGCCACCAAAATCGCGCATTTGTTTTTTAGCGATATCATGGTTAGGATGATCGGTAAAGCCCGGCCAGTAGATCTTTTCAACTTTAGGATGATCTTTCAAAAATTCGGCTATCTGCCTTCCATTTTCGCAATGGGCTTTCATGCGCAGGTGCAGGGTTTTGATACCACGCAAAACTAAAAAGCTATCCATAGGTCCTGGTGTAGCACCGCAGGCATTGTAGATGAACCATAGCTTTTTATAAAGTTCTTCATCGTTCAGCATCAGTGCACCCATCACCACATCGCTGTGGCCACCTATGTATTTGGTTACCGAATGCATTACAATATCAGCACACAAATCAATTGGGTTTTGCAGGTATGGTGATGCAAATGTGTTATCTACCACAAAAAGTAAATTCTTCTCTTTAGTGATCTTGCCAATTGCTTCCACATCTACAATCCGCATAGTAGGATTGGTAGGCGTTTCAATCCAAACTAATTTGGTTTTATCATTTACATGGGTACGTACAAGCTCCGGATCAGACAGATCCAAAAAATGGAACTTGATACCGTAATTGGCAAAGATCTTAGTGAATATCCGGTACGAACCTCCGTAAAGGTCATTACCGGTAATAACCTCATCGCCGGGCGCAAGCAGTTTCATCACCGCATCAGTAGCGCCCATACCGCTCGAAAACGCCAGGCCAAACTTTGCGTTTTCCAAAGCAGCCAAACAATCTTCCAGCGCTTTACGGGTAGGGTTGGTACCACGCGAGTACTCATAACCCTTATTATCTCCCGGCGATTTTTGCCAGTAGGTTGATGTTTGATATATCGGCGTCATGATAGCGCCGGTAGTTGGATCGGGCTCCTGCCCTGCGTGTATTGCTTTAGTTGCGAATTTCATGAGTGGTGCTGTAAGCACGGTCCATAGCCGATAGTTCATGGACCATAGTAGTAAAAAAACAATTATTCATAGCTATGGACTATCGACCACGAACTATGGACTTTACAAAATTAATACGCCCTCGCAAATAACACCCGCTGCGTCGATGGCTTACCTGTCAAAATACATTTACCTTCTTCCTGTTTATTATCCAAAGGTATGCAACGGATTGTCGCCTTAGTTTCCTCTTTTATTTTTTGTTCGGTTTCGGATGTGCCGTCCCAGTGTGCACTGATAAAGCCGGGTTGTTCATCGAGCATACGTTTAAATTCATCCCAGGTATCAACTTCGGTGGTATTTTCAGCCCGGAAATCGAACGCTTTTTTGTAGATGTTATTTTGGATCTCCTCGAGCAGGCTTTCTATTTTACCGGAAAGGCCTTCCTGTGTGGTTGTTTCTTTTGTTTTGGTATCACGGCGGGCCAGTTCAACTGTTCCGTTCTGCATATCACGGCTGCCTATGGCTACGCGTAATGGAACACCTTTCAGTTCGTATTCAGCAAATTTAGCTCCCGGGCGATGAGTATCGCGGTTATCAAACTTAACCGAAATACCTTTAGCCTTAAGTTCCTTTTTTAACGAGTTAACATAGGCGCTGATATTATCCAGCTCTTCCTGGTGTTTATAGATAGGCACAACTACAACCTGAATTGGTGCAAGTTTCGGAGGCAATACAAGGCCTGCGTCATCGCTGTGAGCCATGATCAATGCCCCAATTAAACGGGTTGAAACGCCCCATGAAGTGGCCCAAACGTGTTCAATTTTATTCTCTTTGTTGGTGAACTTTACATCAAAAGCTTTGGCAAAGTTCTGCCCTAAAAAGTGCGATGTACCGGCTTGTAAAGCTTTACCATCTTGCATCAGCGCCTCAATGCAATAAGTATCCAAAGCACCGGCAAAACGCTCATTAGCGGTTTTACGGCCTTTTACTACCGGCAAAGCCATCCAGTTTTCGGCAAAATCGGCGTATACATTAAGCATTTGCTCTGTTTCAGCCACCGCTTCTTCCGCTGTTGCATGCGCGGTGTGGCCTTCCTGCCATAAAAATTCGCTGGTGCGTAAAAACAAACGGGTACGCATTTCCCAGCGCATTACGTTGGCCCACTGGTTAACCAGGATAGGCAGGTCGCGGTATGATTGGATCCAACCCTTGTAAGTGTTCCAGATAATAGTCTCTGATGTCGGACGGATGATGAGCTCCTCTTCAAGCTTGGCTTCCTCGTCAACAATAATATTTCCTTCGCCATCATTTTTGAGGCGGTAATGGGTTACAACAGCACATTCTTTGGCAAAACCGTCAACATGGCTGGCTTCTTTACTAAAGAATGACTTAGGTATTAAAAGCGGGAAATAAGCATTACTGTGGCCGGTGTCTTTAAACATCTCGTCAAGCACTGCCTGGATCTTTTCCCATATCGAATAACCGTACGGTTTAATGATCATACAGCCTCTAACCGGCGAATACTCGGCCATGTCAGATTTAATTACTAAGTCGTTAAACCATTGCGAATAATCTTCGTCTTTACTAATAACACCTTTGCTCATATTGATTGGATAGAATTTGGACTTGTGTAATTGTTGTATATTGCTGCCAAATTTATAAATTTAAAACTTATTTGACCTTGCACTTTTTACTTACCTGTATATGAAACGGAACATCGCGATAGGAATGTTTATTATCGGTGCCATGGCATTGAGTTCCTGCTCTACAACCAAGCTTGCATCAAACCAAAGTAATGACAACGTTTATTTTTCTGATGCACGAGCGGGCGATGAACCTGTTTATGCACAACAGCCGGCTTACAACCAAACCCCGGTTGCAGAGGATGGATATAGCGATGACGACGATGATTACTTTTACTACGATGATTATTCGGCACGTATAAACCGTTTCAGTTACTTTTCTCCTTTCGGCTATTATGACGACTTTTATTCGGCGTACAATAACTATCCTTACTACAACTATGGATTGAGCTATGGTGGTTTAGGATATTATGGCGGTGCTGGTTATTACAACGGCTGGGGATTGGGTTATGGAGGCTACTACGGCGGCCTTGGCTTAGGATTAGGTTATGGATACGGCGGTTATTATGGTGGCTGGGGCTTAGGCTACGGATATGGTGGATACGGCGGTTATTACGGCGGCGGTTACGGATACGGCGGATATGGCGGTTACTATGGTGGAGGCTATGCCTCGTCAGGTACAGCGCGTCCTTATCGTGGTAATGGCAATCCTTTTGCAGGCAGCGGGCGTCGCCCTGTCAGCAGTGCCACTTCCGGTATAGGCTACATTCCCGGAGGTCGTAACAGACCATTGGGCAGCAGAACGAACACTTACAGTAACGGCAGCAGCAATAGCGGAAATAACAGTTATAATAATAACAATGGCACCCGCTATGCACGCCCGGCCCGTACGGACGCGGCGCCTACCCGTGATGCACAGCCGGTTTACAGACAGCCACAGGTTGAACGTACATCGCAGCAACCATCCTATACGCCATCACCAAGCTCAAGCGGCGGCAGTTCACGCAGCACAGGCAGCAGCAGTGGCGGCGGTGGCGGCAGACCATCAAGACCATAAACCTAAATCTTATATTTTATTTACCTGAATTTTATGAAAATCAAGTATTTACTAAGCATAATTGCTATAGTAGCAATTACTAAAGATAGTTTTGCACAATACTCACAGGATGCCATCAGGTTTTCAACCTTTCAAACCGGGTCAACCTCACGTATCAAAGCTATTGGCAACGCCGGCACAGCCGTAGGCGGCGATTTAAGCTCCGTTAGCGGCAATCCTGCCGGCTTAGGCTTTTTTACACACTCGGAGGTTAGTATTACCCCTGAGTATGATAACTCCAAAATAAGCTCCAGCTTTTTTGGGCAGGCAGGAAGCGCCAACCGTAATGATGTGAATATGAGCAACGCTGCCATCGTATTTTATCAGCAGCTAACTACCCGTGGGCGCGACAAAAGCAAAGGCTGGCTAAGTATCAATTATGGCGCGGGCTACAGCCGTACCAATAACTTTTATGAAAACGTTGCTTACGGCGGTACAAACCAAACCAGTTCTATTTCTGATTACTATGCCGGTATCGCCAAGCGCGAAGTGTCTCAATATGGCAGTGTTAACCCTAGTGGGCTCGATGGCTGGGCATATGATCATGTCCTGATCGATAATTTTGGCCCTGCAACTGACCCAAATTCGTATGCAAGCACAGTGAATGTTCCGGTAAGGCAATTGGCGGGGATTACCCGTACCGGCGGCCAGTCGGAGTTTAACCTTTCGTTTGGCGCCAATTACAGCAATAAGCTTTATATAGGTTTGGGATTGGCTATTACTGATATCAGGTATAATTCGCATGCCAGGTTTACCGAAAATGGCAACGCCATTATAACCAATGGCGGCAACCCTACCGACTTTTCATCCACTTTCGCGCAAGACCAAAGCACCAAAGGCTCGGGCTTTAACGCCAAATTAGGTATTATTTATAAACCTATACAAGCTTTACGCCTGGGCTTTGTATTTACCTCACCAACGTTTTATAATATTGATGATTCATATTCCGAAGGGGTTGCCACGCAATACACAGGTGGCAAGAGTCATCAAAACGAATCCGAACCATATCAGCTAAGCTACAATCTGCGTACGCCGTTAAAATTAGCAGGTGGCGCGTCTGTTTTCATAGGCAAATATGGTTTCATAAGCGGCGATGTTGAATATATCGATTATACCACTACCCATTTAAGCAGTAACGACAGTTATACTGCCGATGGTGACAACAGTGATATCAAATCACTTTACCGCTCAACAGTGAACCTTCATGTGGGCGCCGAAGTAAACGTGAACAGCCTCGTTTATCTGCGCGGCGGTTACAGCCAGCAGGGTAACCCGATGAAAGACCTTGGCAGTGATATTAAAACAGTTAGCGGCGGTATAGGCTTTCATTTTGGTGCTTATTTTGTTGACGCTACTTACGCCAGGGTAACCGGCAAACAAACCATTTTCCCTTATGAAGTAGGTGCAACCAGTCCTTTCGCCGATTTGAAAAAACTAACAACAATGCATTCCTTACTTTAGGGTACCGCTTTTAACCGTTGATTTTTTTGATTGATTACGCTTATTGCGTTGATCTGTTGTACAGCCTGTCTTTTCGCTACGAAAAGACAGGCTGTTTCATTTAACGTATATCGTTGTGCCGTTGTTGATGTCGTCGCCAACAATGCCGAAAAAGTCAAAATGTGCTATTATCAGCGAAATCAACGTAATCAAAAATATCAACGGTCAAATTAAGTAACTTGCCATTCATAATTTAAATTGACCATGAACAAAAATCTACTTAAAAGCACCGGTTTGTTAGTGCTATTGACTGGTATCGGCATTAATGCCCGGGCGCAGCAATCGGCCGAAACAAAAGCCTGGGTGACCAAGTCAAATGAGTATACCAAAACCATCATCGATCTGGATAAAAAATACTCGCCCGAATACGGATCATCACAAGGCCTGGCCGAGTATGACAGCGACATCGCTGTACCAACCCTCCAAAACATCATGGCCGAACGCAAGGATGAAGAGGCCGTTGTCGCTAAACTTACCGAAGCCCTTAAGACTGAAAAAAATACTTTTATTCAACAGGATATCAATATCATTATAACCCACCTCAAACTGGGTTTTCGCCAGCAGGACTTTGAGTTGAGCCGCCAGGTCCCTTTTTTAAATGCGTCCTCAACCATTTATAGCGGACTGGAAACACTGCTTGACGATCAAACCCCCGAAGCCCGTCGCCAGGCAGCGGTAATGCGTATCCGTAAATATGCAGGACTGGAAAAAGGTTATAAACCATTGACAACCATTTACAGGGAACGTCTGCAGCACCAGATGGACGGCAAAAACATGATCTATCCGTCAAAGCAACGCATGGAAACCGATCTATCGCGCAATGCGAGTATCGTAAGCGGCATCGCCGAGCTTTGTACCAAATACAAGGTGACCGGATGGGAACAACCCTATGCAACCCTGAAAAAACAACTGGAAGATTATGACAAATGGGTAAAAGCAAATGTACTGGTAAAAGCCCGTACAGACTTCAGGCTCCCACCCGAAGAGTATGCTATGAACCTCGAAGCTTATGGTATAGATATTCCCCCTGCGAAAGTAGCTGAAATGGCACATGCCCTGTTCAACCAGATCCAGGACGAGATGAAGCCTATTGCCGGGCAGATAGCCAAAAAACGTGGCCTGCCATCAGATGACTATCGGGCTGTAATTCGTGAACTTAAAAAAGAGCAAATCCACGGAGATTCTATTATTCCGCTGTACGAGCAGCATTTAAAAGATATTGAAGGCATCATTCGCGATCATCAACTGGTAACGCTGCCAAACCGCCCGGCTATTATCCGTTTAGCTACAGCCGCCGAAACCGCGCAGAGCCCCGCCCCGCATATGGTGCCACCGCCGTTCCTGAACAATACTGGCCAGCGAGGTGTTTTTGTGCTGCCATTAAACATGCCCGCATCACCCGGCGAAAAAGCTACAGACAAGTACGATGACTTTACTTTTGATGCCGCCTCGTGGACCATCATAGCCCACGAAGCAAGACCCGGCCACGAATTACAGTTTGATAAAATGGTAGAAGAAGGGGTATCACAGGCACGCGCCCTGTACGCATTTAACTCAACTAATGTGGAAGGCTGGGGCTTATATTCCGAATATATTACCCGCCCTTACATGCCTTTAGAAGGACAGTTGGTATCGTTAGATTATCGCTTGCTCAGGGCCGCGCGCGCCTTCCTTGATCCTGAATTGCAGGCTGGTAAGATAACCCAGCAACAGGCGCTTGATGTATTGATGAACGATGTAGTACAATCGCGTGCCTTTGCCCGCCAGGAAGTTGAGCGTTATACCATTAACGCTCCCGGCCAGGCCAATAGCTATTTTTATGGTTTTACCAAAATGATTGCCCTGCGCAAAGATACCGAGGCTGCGTTAGGCAACAAATTCAACGCTTTGCATTTCCATGATTTCATCCTGTCGCAAGGGATCCTGCCGCCGGCATTAATCCGCGAGGCGGTGATGAATGATTTTGTGCCGAAAGAGAAGGCGTTGTAAGATTTTCTATAAAACGCAAAAAGCGGGTTATTTAAAAATCATCCCGCTTTATTGGTTATTTACGATGTCGCGATAGAGCAGGGTGGGCAAGCGGGACAAAATAATGCAGCCCGTGATTCTGCCCTATTTGCAGGGCCCGTCGCTTAATAACAAAAGAACACAAGGGCGATGACGGTAACAATATGTATATCTTACTCCGCAAACACCCTATAATTAACATCCATTACGCTCCGGCTTTGCAGCTTTGATTTTAGCAGCTCAAGCAGCGTGGCCCATTCCGGTGCCGAAAGTTCATGATCGGCCGGGGTTATATAAATATCGGTTGTTTTAATAAAACCTTCTTTGGGATTGGCTGAGATACTTACCCCTTTGCTTACGCGGATGTTTTTTATTTTTGCTCCAAGCTCATATCTGCAGAAACTTGTTAGATCGGCAAGGGTAACTATGCGGTCTTTAGTGGTGAGGCCGTATTTATAGGCCTGGATCCGCTCGGAAGCTCCAAGGCTGTTTCGGCCGCCAGTGGTCGTGGTAAGGAGCCTTAAACTATCCGGCTTAAGTTTAATGGTTTCCGCCTGTTGCAGCTTTGACCCTTTGCGGATATTGTTGGCATTATCGGCGAGGGTTGTCCAAAAACTGAGGTATAACATGGCTGCTTTGTTTGCCGGTTTTAGTACCAGGTAATTTACCAGTTCATGATGATCTTTTGAACTTTTGGACTTTTTTCGATAATGGAGATATTTTGCTCCAGTGTTTTTAAGGCCGTTGTTAAAAAGTCGCTTCCGTATGCAGCAAAGGCCGCTTTTTCGTCGCGAAGCAACTCAAACAAATATTCGATAGTTTGCCTGGCGTTACGTGCATCAAAACGCTCGGCGCCGCCATTCCTGATGGAGTAACTGCCCTCATAATTAATACCGGCCTGGCTATACGGGATCTCGTTATACCGAACGTTATTGTCGTCATGCAGCTCATGGATCGATAAAAAATGATCATAAGCGCCTGGTTTTATAGGGATGATATCGCTGATCTCCTTGATCCTGAATTTTTGTTGGTGAAGCCGCCTGCTCATTACCGGGAAACAGTTTAAATGTAACTGTAGTTCATCAATGGCATTTGCCGGGATTGCCGCTGGGAATACGATCTTGAACCACAGGCAGGGCTTAAGTGATTTCAAATCCTGCTCGTTAAAAAACGACAGCAACTCAACCGGATAATTTGCTTTGAAGGCGGTAATATTGCTTAGCCGCTCATCGGTAAGCGAAATAAAATGATTGTTGTAATAGGTCCTGACGTCGCGGGTTATAAGGTTAATGATATGCTGATCATAAAAAACAGGTTTCTGATCGTCGGCTTGTTCATCAGCGTAAATGAGGCCAGGTTCAGTATCAAGCTGTGAACCATCCAGATAAAATTTAGTTACCTGCAGCAGGCTGTAAAAATCGGTATTGCTGATGTAAACAGGCCAGTCGAAATAGATTCCTGCATTTTTAAAAGTATTCAATGCTACTGCTGTTTCAATGCCTATCCAAAGGGTGTTAGGTTCGCCAAAAGCACCAGTGCGGACGCTTAGCAACGTATTCTTCTGCCCATTTTCAATATGTTCCTGCAGCCTGCCCCCGTTGAAGCTGTATTTTATTTCTGCATTAAATACAGAGTTAGAGCCTGCCGGTGTAAAGTAAATGTCCAGTTGTTCCGGGCTGGTTTTGCCAACCTCTGCTGCCAATTGTTTTCGGAAATAAAAATGATTGCCGATGTTCAATATTTCTGAAGCCTCGATGGGTTTACCTTTTAATATGGCATAGGCGGGCAGGGGAGCCGTTAAATAGTCGGAAGCCAGGATCCTGGATATTTTGTTCAGGATGCGATGCTCCAGGTTTTTAACATCGTTGTTTAAGTTGAACAACTCGGTGCTCAGGGCTTCAATCAAAAGCTTTACCAGCGGATCAACATCATTTACGTTTTGAACGCCCCAAAACTCGGTAGCGTTCTTCAGCATGCGGTTCCTGATCTCTTCTTTTGAATTATAAAATATAGCGCTCATAGGTTTATGCTGATAGCGGGCTTAGGAATAAAGCAGTTTTGAACAAATATGTTTCGCCGGTTTTGTTCAGTTTGCCTTTAATGGTTATATCTACTTTCTTTTTTATCTCGCTCACGTTGCGCAAGGGGTAAAATTTGTTGATCTCGGTAATGTTCACGCTGATATCAATATCATAGATCCTGTTTTCAAATTTGCTGATAGAACGCAACAACGATTGCCTCAGCTTTTCTTCCCAAATAGTCTCACTCATAATGAGTTCAAAATCCATATCCCAGATCTCGCAGCCAAATTCGGGGTTGTAACGGTGCTCGCCAAAACGGGTAAAAATAATGAGTTCGATGTATTGCGATATAGACGCGCCAAGGTCTTGTTTATCAAGGTCCTGGCCATTATTGATATGGCTAAAGCGGAGCGGTTTTGAATAAAGCGGGTTTAGCATAAATGATATTATTGGATTGCGTCTGTGTTAAATTTTAACTTTTTATAAACATTTATTTTCAAAAATAGTTGTAGATATGTTTTATTGGTTACAAATAGTTGATAAAGTATTGATTTTTTGATAATTATTACACTATTGGTTAATTAATAAATATGAGCTAAATATTATAAATGCAGCTTTTTTAGCTGTAAATAAACCGAACCGATACTATAATATTAGATGAAACCTGTAAACAATAGCGACCTAAACCGGGCTTATCGCAAATTCATGATGTACCTTATTACATTACTGGGTTTTGCCATCATTATCGTTTACTTCTTTTTGCAACCTCGGGCCGTGAGCTTGAATTATTAAATGCCCGCGTTAAAAAAACAGATCAGCTGATAGCGCTCCGTACCGATATCAATAACAGCTTTGAATTGATCCTGCTGCGCATGCAGCAACTCTCGCAGTATGCAAAAATGAACTCGCAGGAGCTTAATAACCAAACGGTACTGCTTAATGATATCCAGGAGAGTAATCAGCATATCCGGGAGCGGCTGCAAAGTAACCCTTACCCGCTTAAAAGTTTTGAGTTGTATAAAAAGCTTAGCAACGATATTGAAACCATTGCCAGCATCAAAGATTCGCTTTTTACCACTCGTTTCCAGATTGAAAGCCTTCGCTCACAGTTAGAGTCGTGTAGCCGGGTAAATAAATCGGCAATTAACCAGTTAAACCATCACTATCCGCATTAATAAGCCATATGTTAAAATTTAGTTTAAAAGAACGGAGAGAAAAATTCTTGTTTTTCATGGGGATGTTTTTAGTGACGTCGGTGATATTGTGCGTGGCTATATTTTATAATTATGGCAACGAAGGGTTAGTATCAAAAAGCGAGTTTGCTAAAAAGGTAAACGAAGAAGAGCAGTTTGAAAGCCTTGTTACCGAAGCGTTACCAACCGTTGATACAACGTATCATAAAATAGTAAAGTTTAACCCCAACGTGCAGGCCGTTTTTTTGGAGAATGATATCAGCGGTTCAATAGGTGCCATAAAGTCATATTACAACCGCCGCCCATATGATGCGCGGTATAAATGCTTTATCCACGCTTCAAAACTGTTGCAGGCACTTTTTTATGATAAGCGCGAACTAACGGGCAATTATAACGATATCAGGAACATAAAAGGATCGGTTGATGACTGCCACATTGCGCAGCGGCAATTGCAGCAAAACATGAGCATGGCCCGGTAAGCATCATCATACATCTACAATATATAACCTAAGCAAAATGAAAAACGATTACAACGACGGGAGGCCCGTCGATACTAACCGGAACACCTACACCTTTTTATACATTTTTACAGGCGTAGTTGTTATTGCTGGTATCATTTTCCTGCTGCGTAGTTCATTGTTTGAAAAGAGAGTGATCAACGCCCGTATCCTGAAGGATGAGATAGCCCTGAACGAGCACCTGGTTTACTCGGATAATACGGCTAATGCAAAAAGCTGGCTTTGGGAGTTTGGCAATGGCGATAAATCAACTCAACAAAACGGGAGCTACCACTTTAAAAAAACAGGCGACTATATCATACGGCTTACCGTTGACGGCAATTTAACGCAGCAATTCCCGGTTAGCGTAAAAGATAGTACCCCAACCATAGCTGCCGATACCCTGATTACAATTAACGGCCCCACACAGGGGATTGTAAATGAACAGGTAAGGCTTGAGGCGCAGGGTAATGCCCGGATTTTTGAATGGTCGTTTGGGGAAACCGGCCGGGTGGATGTTAAAGGACCAACTGCACTCTACACCTTTCACAATCCCGGTACCTATTTTATCAAACTTAGCACGGATAAAAGCAGGCGCCCGGTCTATCACCGCATGCGTATTACCAATCCCGATTCAACATTTGCCAACCAGATCGTAAACCCTGGTGAAAGTGAGCGCCGTGTAATCGATGATATCAGGGCACACCTGCAGGCCATAGCCAACGGCGGTGATTTTAACCGCCATTATTATTACCTCGTTAGGAGATATTTCTGCGGAGACGAGAAAGTTACCGTAAACCTTGAAGATAACGGCGAAAGCAAACGGACTGATTTTTACTCCTACTGTATGCGGTTAACTTTTGGAGGAGGCATCAGTGTTGACGAAGCACAGGTTACCCTAAAGCCAAAATCAAACTGTTCAAGCATGCTTTCGGTAAGGCAGCATGCAACCACTGCCGCTCCCGAAAGGAGGCCCAGATAATCCATTTTAAAACCTATTTGCATCAACCAACATGAAAAATATATTAAGCTTCGTTTTTTTAACCTGTATAGTAATTGCGGCCCGGGCGCAATCGCCGGTATCGCTTGGCAAAACAGTGGTAACACTGCCCAAAGCTTTTGAAAAACCTGATGAGCGTACCAGCATTTACAATACCGACGACCGTACTTCTCTGCCATGGATCGTATTTTCGGACAGGGCCGAAAATTATACATATACCTCGCCGGGCGGAACGCTGGTAATGAAAAAAATAAGTTTCATGGAACCTTTTTATGTAAGTGAACAAAAAAACGGGTTTATAAAACTGATTAAGTACCAGGCAGGCATGGTACAAGGTAAAAAGCTTACCAATAAAAAAGGCTCGCAAAGTTACGGATGGATCAGCATTTCAAAGGTGTTGCCCTGGCAGTCTGCTTTTACCAGCACAAATGGTTATCCCGAAAAATATATCACCATTATAAGTGGTGCCGGTCCGCTCACTATGCCCGATTATTATTATGACAAAACTGATTCGGCATACATTTTTGCCGGGCCCGATCAAAGCCAGAAAAAACCAAAGTGGCACTGCACAACGTGGTTTATGTATACAAAAAATCTGACGACGGGAAAAAAGTATTGGTAGGGTCCGATCCGCAGTTAATTGCCGATAATGCAGCTGGCAGTGTTTATGGCTGGATAGCCGCCGACGCCGTTCATAGCTGGGGCGATAGGCTATATATCGGGTCGGCAAGGGAAAACCAGCCATTGATCAATGATTCTATTGCAAGATATATCAACAGTTCCCTCAAAACCAATAATAGCAAGGGAGGTACGGGCTATTTTGCTTTTGACCCCTTACTGGCCGATAATGCTCCCTTGTTATTGAGCATGCCGGTAAGCTCATCTGCTTCGGGTAATCTTAGCCTCGGCTTCGCAACCGATGTTTATGATAAAAGCCATAACAGTGTGCTCAATATCAAAGGCGGGCATTTAGCATATAAGGATTATCTCAAGATCCGCAACAATGTTCACCACGTTAACATTGTGTTTGTGGTTGATGGCGGTAGCCCTATGCGCAATTATTTTTCGGGTATTACCAGTACTATTCAATCATTTGAAGATATTTTTGATGCGCATGCCAGGAGTAACCAGGTTAGATACGGGGCTGTAGTTTACCGTAACGCGTCCGGCTGTCAAACAGGGGGCATCCAGTCAACCCCGCTTAGTGCCGATTATCGTAACCTGGTAAAATACCTCGAATCGCAGTCAACAGTAACAGGTAACTGTGCCCCGGTGATAAGTTCCCAACCAGTTTTTGACGGTATCCGCACGGGGTTAAGCCTGTTTGGCAATCATCCGGACGAAACCAACCTGGTCATCCTGATTGGTGCCACCGGCGCTTTAGATCGTAATTCGGTAGGGGTTAATACGGTGGCCAGTCAGATAGCGGCCGCCAACGCCCGCTTGTTGGCTATCCAGGTATTTAGCGATTACAACCCTATCTACAATGATTTTGTAATCCAGGCAAGACAAATTGTATCACAATCTGCGGTAAAGCTGGCCGATTATAAAAAACAGCGCATGGTGAATGGAGAAGGCCTTACCAACGTGCAGCAATTCAATACATCACTGTCCGATTCGGTTTCTTTTTACCTCGATTACCCCAAAAAGAGCCTGATCCAGGGCGCTGTGGTGTTTCCGCCCAAGAGAGTGGTAAAATCAAACCAGGCCATGAGTTTGGCAGTTGAACGCCTGATGCGCGAAACAGACTATGATATCCGTAACCAGATCCATACGCTCGACAGCGCATTCAGGCTTACCGGGCGCGAAAAACGTTATGTACAGCCGCTGGTTATGCAGCAGCAGGGCCAGCCGTCAACCGATTTGGGAAACAATATGCCACATAACGCTTTCAAATATTACCTCAGCGCCGAAGCGCCCAGAAACCTGGTAAATGAAAGCAAGGGGCAGCTGCAATACCTGCTGATATTGAACGAGCAGGATTATAAGCAGCTGACAGATCTGCTGTCGCTCATGATAGGCGAAAACCTGCAGCGGGACGCGTCCGATTACCGCTCAAAGCTGGTTGATAACTATGTTGACATCGCTGCCAAGCATTTAGGGCTTAACTTATCTGGCGGTGATATTAAAGACATGACCCTGGCCGATTATTTTCTGCGGGTTACCAGTTTACCCTTACCCGGCAAAAAAGATTTCTATAATAAAAAGGTGAATGATCTTAAACATAACGATGATATGCCGCAGGCACAATTTGAGGCATATATCCAATATTTGATCCATATCAGTGATGTTATTAAACAGGCTGCTATTACCAACCAACACTTTACGTCAAACGGCAAAACCTATTATTATATAACCCAGGCTAACCTGCAATAGCATATGAACATAGTTAATTTAAGCGAGTCGGTGAAAACGGCGGTGCGGGTAGCGCAGTCATTAGCCAAAGAATATCACCATAAGGAATTCGGTCCGGCGCACCTTTTAAAAGGCTTGATGCACCAGGAAGTGGGGTTGAAGAACCTGCTTCAATCCATCGGGAAGGACACGGCTTACATAAGCGATTGGGCCGAAGTGCGCATTGAAGATTATTCGGCCGCGTTAACCGTGCCCGACGAAATGTTAGGTAACGACCAGGTAAAGCAGGTATTTGAAGAAGCCGATAATGTGCGCATAAAATTAGGCCAGGATTTGATTACGCCCGTTTGTGTGTTGATTGCGTTAATAAAGCCCAATGTGGGTTTTGATGCTAACCAGCTAAAATCCTTCCCGGTAAAAGAACGCGAGTTACTGGATATTTATTTGAGTAATGAGGATGTTAACCATGCGGTAAATCCCTCTGCGCAGGCCACAAACGGCAGCGATGCACCCAAACAAACAACGGCATTACTCAAATACTGTGTAGACCGCACAAGCCTGGCCAAACAGGGTAAGGTAGATCCTATCATAGGCCGGGAGCGCGAAACACGGATGGTGATGGAGATCCTGAGCCGGCGCACCAAGCCCAATGTAATGATCACCGGCGATGCGGGCGTTGGCAAAACAGCCCTGGTTGACGGGTTCGCGCTTAGCATTGTAAACGGACAGGTACCGGCGTCGCTTAAAAATGTACAGCTTTTTGAACTTGATCTGGGTTCATTGATCGCAGGGGCATCTTACAAAGGAGAAATTGAAGACCGGTTAAAAAACATCCTGCGCGAGATAAAGCAGTTTGAAAAAGCTATACTGTTTATTGATGAGATCCATACACTGCTTGATAATAAAGGGCCGATAGGCGGCGGTGTTGGCAACCTGCTGAAACCGGAACTTGCCCGCGGCGAAATAACGGTGATTGGTGCCACTACCATCGACGAATACCGCAAAGTGATTGAGCCCGAACAGGCATTTAGCCGCCGGTTTGAGGTGCTGCAGGTAAATGAGCCCGATACGCCTACAGCTATTAAAATGCTTAAAAAACTGGTGCCCCAATATGAGGAGCACCACAACTTAAAGATAGATGATAATACTGCCGAAGAATGCGTAAGACTGGCACAACGCTACATGAAAGACCGTCGCCTGCCCGACTCTGCTTTTGATCTGCTCGACCGTACCATGGCTGCTATCCGTTTAATGAACGATACCACCGATACAGCCCTTTCCGAACTCCGCACCGAACTGAACGAATTAAAAGCTCAGGATGATGCAGGCGATTTGATCGGAGCATACAAATGGCTTTACACCCTGTATCGCAATAAAATAAGCGCGGTATTGTTAGGGCAGCTGGAAGATGAAACCCAGGTTGATACTTTTGAAACGCCCGATGAATACATCGCTTACTTTGAACGCAATTTGAGCCGGCTTGAGGAATTGGCTCAAAATAAAACCGAGGTGGTGAATAACCATGATATTGCTGCTATTATTTCCTACAAAACAGGCATCCCCTTAGGCAAGATCCAGGCGCAGGAGAAAGAAAGGCTTTTGGGCATGGAAAGTTTCCTAAAAAAACGGGTTGTTGGGCAGGACCAGGCGTTGAAAGCCGTATCTGATGCCATACTCGAATCGCGGAGCGGACTGAACAAAAAAGGGCAGCCCATCGGCTCATTCTTTTTGCTTGGCCCAACAGGCACCGGTAAAACGGAGCTGGCCAAATCAATAGCCGAGTTTTTATTTAATGACGAAAAAGCGATGATCCGCTTTGATATGTCGGAGTTTAAGGAGGAACATTCGGCCGCATTGCTGTATGGCGCGCCGCCGGGCTATGTAGGGTATGAAGAGGGCGGCTTGCTCGTAAACAAAATAAGGCAGCAACCTTACTCGGTTGTGCTGTTTGATGAAATTGAAAAGGCACACCCATCGGTATTTGATATCTTTTTACAGATCCTGGATGAAGGGCATATGCACGACAGGCTGGGCAAGCAAGGCGATTTTTCAAACGCGCTGGTGCTATTTACCTCAAACATTGGCAGCGAGTGGGTATCTGAGCAAATTAGCCGGGGGTATATGCCTGCATCAAACCAATTGATGGAGGTGATGGCTAATAAATTCAGGCCGGAGTTTTTGGCGCGGTTATCAGAAATTGTACCCTTTGCACCTATACATGAAGAAAATGTAGTACGCATCTTTGAGATCCAGCTCAAAAGCCTTACGCAGGCGCTCGATAAAATGGGCATAAACATGCAGTTAAGTGCCGAAGCAAAAAATATGCTGGCCTTAAGCGGTTTTACACCCAAATATGGTGCCCGGCAGCTATCGGCGGTGATCCGTAACCAATTGCGCAGGCCAATATCACGGTATATTATTTCGGGCGAACTGAAAAAAGGAAATACTATCGCCATAGATAAAAAAAGTGATGATACTGAATTATTATGGAGCATTAGTTAAGTAATTTAACTGAAATACATACTGTTAAAAACAATTTTATAGTTATTGCATTATAACATAAACACTTTCATACTTATCATTTATTAAATAAAGCTATGTTTAATTACGAAATAGGGGGAAACGAAACAAAAGTTGATTCCTCAGAAGCATTTGGTGAGATAGCTCCCAATAAAACTTTGTTTATTCAAAAATTAACTGATAATGAGCCGCTGAGACCGGAGAAGGTTGAAGGACTTAAAAATGTTGAAGAGGTTTTTGCTCATTACAAGCCAAAAGTAAGTGTTGAGCTTGAAAGAGAAAACGGGTCAAATGTTACCGAAACCCTGTACTTTAATAATCTTGGCGATTTTGCACCAAAAAACCTGGTACAACAAAGCAAATACCTGCATAAGCTTAATATTCAGCGCGAGATGTACCTCAATATCATGAAGCAGCTGAAAACCAACAAAACGCTGAAGTCAACCCTTGATAACGCCGAAACCAAACAGGCCTTTATTGAGGCGTTAAAAAATATAGTAACCGAGCTTGACCAATAATTAGCTAATCCTAAACATTTAACAACACGATCATGGCAACACCAAACGAGCAGATCCTGAATGAAAATTCAACAGACCAGGCTCTTAAAATAAAAGAAAGAAGCGGCGCGGCATCCTTATCAACCAGTTTAGATAAACTATCAAAAGTTGGTGGTTTTGATTTGCTGGAAGCTACTATTGATGGCCTTCAAAACCTGAACCCCGAACGCAAAGCCCGTAAACAGATCTTTTTAACTGATGATGAGAAGAAAGGGGAGCGCGAAGAGCTTAAGCTGAAGCTTAATCAATGGATAGAAGCTTTGGAAAGCGGCGAATCGGTTAGCGATACTATTCAGAAAAGCGCCGAAAAACTGCAAAGCGTTGAAGAAAACCTGAACAAAAATTTACTCAATGTATTGGAAAGCACCTGCGAGCTGGAACAGGCTTACCGCACAGTGCATTTGTTTTATAAAAACACCGAACAGGATAAGCTGAAGAATGTGGTATTAATGAATGCCACGATCGATCAGTTGAAAGAGCTTGATAACCCACGCTTTATTGAATATGCTGCAAATGAACTTAAGCAAAATTATGACAGGCTGGATCTTCGTCAAAATTATTCAATCCTGGTTGTACCCGGCTACCTTGGCTCAAACAAGGTAGTTGAACGCTGGTCAAAAATAGCTTATGATAATAAAGTAATGCTGGTGACCGATTTTGCGGATCTTGAACAACCGGATGATGTGATAGACCTGTTTACATCAGCCAATTTAACCGGCGGCGATGCCTTTAAATCGAACACCATCATGACCTGTAACTGGCTGGTAGGCCGCGGCAAAGTTGCCGAAGCGGGTGAAGAGGATGACCTGTATATCCCGGGCTCGGCAGCATTGGCCGGTAAAATGTATTACACGCTGATGTCGCAGGTTACCGCCGGTAAAAAACATGGCGCGGTTAACGAGGTGGATGGTGTACGCTTTGACCTTAAAAAGAGCGAGATCTCGCACCTGGAGCGCATTGGCCTGGTACCTATGGTGAATGAGTATGGCAAGGTAATGGCATTCTCGGCCAAAACTTTGTTTAACGGCGATAATATCGGTTTGCAAACCTATTCGGTAGTGAGGGTATTTGATTATATCACCAAAGTATTATTCGACTTTTTGAACCGCCGGGCTTTTGAAAACTGGACATCAAAAACAGAGCAGGATTTGCGCTCGCAAATTGTGAAGTTTTTGGATAACATCCAGGGGCCCGACAGGCTTATCGAACGCTTTAAAATAATCAGGTTTGAGCGCGATGAACAGCAAAAGGACCGCATTCACCTTGATATTAATATCACGCCATATTTCCCGGCTAAAAGCTTTGTGGTGAAGCTTGACGGACAAAAAGGTGAGGATGCAAGCCCAACCTGGAACAGCGAATATAAACAGCAGTAATATCGCGGTACACAACGTTGTGAAGTGGTAATGAATCCCTTTTAAAATAAGGAAGCACCTACAGGAGTGATATCGGATATGTGCAAAACAATATATTGGCTCCGTAGGTGCCTCCTGTTAGGACGCGGGTTTTAAAAGCGAGATTCAACCGTTAAACCAGCGCTGTGTGCATTTTAGGTTAATTTAACCGGAGGCCTAACTTTATTTATTGTTAAATATGGTTTATGTTTGCATTGATGAGGCAGCTATTGATCATTAATGCAGATATTGACAAAACACCAACCACAGCGGCATTGATCAACGCCTATAAAGACGGGGCCCAGGCCGCCGAAGCTGTAGTAAAGGAGATAGCCATCGCCGACCTTAAATTTAATCCCAATAAGCAGTTCACGCTAAGCAATAACGAGCCCGAACCCGACCTTGTGCAGGCCGTAAACGCAATAAAATGGGCATCGCACGTGGTGATATTTTGCCCGGTTTATAAAGATTCGATCAACTCGAAAATTAAAGGTTTTTTTGATCGCGTTTTCATGCCCGACCAGGTTTTTATCAGCTGCTCGTCGGTTAATTTCAATGGCCGGTCAGGACGTGTGGTTTCTATATTGGATGAAGCTGCCTGGCAGGACTGGCAGGTTGATATGAAGCCAACCTACCTGGCAGTAAAAAAACTAACCCTCGAAAAGCGCGGCATCAAGCCCGTACACACCAGTACCATCGGGCATCTCTACAACCTCGATAATGAGTACAGCAAAAAGTGGATCCAAAAATTATATTCTTTTGGGTTAAAACTTATTTAAATAAATATTTAATATTTTCTCCAAACAATAAATTAATTACATTGTAGTTATTAAAGTAATGCGCAAAGCATCTACTTTAAATTATTAACCTCTTAAAATTTATCATTATGGCTTTCAAAGCAAGATTAAATTTTTCGGGCAAGGACTACGATGTGCTCACTTGCTCCTATGCATTAAACCGCGATGTAGACTCAAAAGGACGCCCGTCCTCAGGTATTTACGGCGGTACTATCGATATCGAGATCGAGTCGACTGAAGACACCTCCATTATCGAATCAATGGTTAACAACCAGTACAAACCGATTGCCGGCACTTTGCTGATCAAAAAATCTGAGGAAGACGCTAAAATGAAAGAGCTGTCTTTTGAAGATGGCTACATCGTAAAGTATTCTGAAGGTATCGACATTACAGGCGCAACTCCCATGAGTTTGAAGTTTGTGATCTCGGCCCGCAAGTTGAAACTGGGAAGCGCCGAGCACGTGAACGATTGGCCAGGTAGAAACTAAGCCCGGCCGATTTTGTTATCAGTTTGTGCCGAAGGGGCACTTAATTTATTTATCTACTTAAAACTTTATTGATCATGGCTTTCAAAGCAAGAATTAGTTTAGGATCGAAAGAATTCGACGTGCTGCAATGCAGCTATTCATTAAACAGGGACGTTGACTCAAAAGGCCGTCCGTCATCAGGTGTATATGGTGGTACTATCCAGGTTGAGGTTGAATCAACCGAAGATACTTCGGTTATCGAATCGATGGTGAACAGCCAGTACAAACCAATTCACGGCACTATCACCTTCAAAAAATCTGAAGAAGATGCCAAAATGAAGGAGCTTAATTTTGAGGATGGTTATATAATTCAATATAACGAGGGGATATCGATTATCGGTAACAACCCAATGTCGTTAAGCTTTGTGATATCGGCGCGTAAGCTGAAAATAGGCAACGCCGAGCACGAAAACGACTGGCCTAAATAATATCTCAGTACAATTGATTTGTACTGTCTTTTTAAAAAGATACGGAGGAGATAGTAACATATTTTCCTCCGTATCTTTTTACAGCTTTTGTTTAGGTTCAGTTATAAACCTTATGAAAAGAAAGAAGAGAATAATAAACCCAGCCTTACCCACTACAAAGAAAAAGGTGAAAAAATCGTCGGTTCCAACCCCCATGGAATACGTGCAGCTTTTTAATAACTGTGTTATTAAAAAGGAAAAAATCGCTGCTGTCGATAAGATCATCGATGAAAAGGTAACCGTAAACCGCCCCCGTTACGAAAGTATTTCAAACCTGGTACGCCTTGGTACTAATGCGCCGTCGGCTGCCGGAAATAAAAATCTTTTCGCATCGGTGTATACCCCTTTTTTGATCGTTATAACACCACACCGCTATCATTAAACCCAACCGCGGCCAATGCCAAACCCGAAAGCGTTTTGGATATCATGACCAAACCGCAGATGACAACCGGCCTTTTGGGAGCTAATTTTTTTGACACCGGGAGGTTTACCCCAAATGATCCGTTTTCGTTTATGAACCTTTTTGGCGGCGGCGGAGCTATCCCCTGGTATTTTATAGCTTGTGTACATTATATGGAGTGCTCGTTCAGTTTCAAAAAACACCTGCACAACGGCGATCCGCTTACCGGTTACACGGTACAGGTGCCGGCCAATCGCCCAAAGGTAGGTCACGGCCCTCCGTTTACTTTTGAGGAGAGTGCTGTTGATGCTATTAAACTGATGAAGTATGATAAGGTAACCAATTGGAGCCTGCCGTTTATTTTGCAAAAGCTGGAGGGATATAACGGTTTCGGTTATAATAAAAAGGGCATTCACACACCTTACCTCTGGAGTTTTTCGAACCAGTATGTTAAGGGCAAATATGTCAAAGACGGTGTTTTTGATGCCGAGGCGGTATCCCAGCAAATGGGCGCGGCAGTTATCCTTAAACGGATGGAAGACAGGGCACTGATCAGTATTCCCAGAAATTAACCAATGAACAGGATTAATAAACATATGGTATTATTACTGCTTGCTACCGGGTTGGCAGGTTCGGCTGTTGGCTGCAGCGGTAGCCCTAAAGCTCCGGTTGCTGATACTGTCAAGACCATAGCTAAGTCGGCCTCCCGAACTGTGCATAAGTCGGCCCTTACGGATGAGCAGTTGTTCAGGGCCTGCCTGAAACAGTTTAAAGCTGCTGCCCTGCAAAAAAATAAAAAGCAGCTGGCCGCCATGTTTTACTTTCCGTTGCAAACAACACCCCAATGGTCGAACGAAGATTTACGATCTGCTACGATTAACCCTGCTGAGGGACTGGTGAGCGGGGCAGAATATCCACAGTATGAGCCTGCTATATTGAGTGCTGACGTGCTTCGTCTTATACCCAAAAGTACCGAAGACGATCTGTCGGAAATTGACGCCGCTACCGACGAAAATTATTATAAAGTTATTGCAAAAGTTACAGATAAAGGCAGTAAGCTTTACGAGTTGCAGCAACAATATGAGCAAAAAAATGGCAGGGAAACATCGTACGGGTTTGTTTTTGGAAAAGTTAACGGGCAATATAAAATTATAAGTTACTACAGCCCATGGCCTGTTAAAGGTTAATGGATTTTATAGCCGAATTATGGAAAAGAAACTAAAAGTAGATATCAATATTGAAGGTACCCAGATCACCCATTTCTCTACCTTTAACCTTGACCAGCGTTTTAATGAGCATCATACTTTTCAGCTCAGGTTTAACCATGATATGGTTGAAGAGTACAACGCTGTTACGCTCGAAAACTCAAAGGACTTTATTGGCAAAAACATTACCGTGCAATTTGGCACAGCCGATAGCGGCGAAAATAAATTTAGCGGTATTGTTACCAAGGTAGAGCTTTCGCAAAGCCATGGGTTTCATGGCGATATCCTGGTGAGCGGCTTTAGTCCGACCATCCTGATTGACCGGGGTCCCGACCTCGGCTCGTATCTTAACAAAAGCCTGAGCAGCATTATTCAGTTAGCTACCCAGGATGCACCAGCAAACGATCTGAACCTCAATATCAAGCCAACCAATACTTCGCCTATTGATTATATCATTCAATATCGTGAAAGCGATTTTGAGTTTATCAACCGTCTTTCGGCCGAGTATTATGAATGGTTTTATTACGATGGTGCTAAACTGAATTTTGGCAAGCCCGATAAACTGGAGGAGGTTGCTCTAATTTACGGTCGTGATCTGCACAGCCTGCAATATGCAATGCAGATAGCGCCTTTAAAGCATAATAAATTTGCTTACAACCCCAGGCAGGATGAACTGCTTTCGTCAGAGCCGCAAGGCTCTTCGGGCAGCACGCCGGACCTTTCGCATGCCATCAGCGCGTCAAACAAAGTTTTCAGCAAAGTTTATAATGAACCATTGGCTGTTAGGGTAAATAACAAAAAAGAAATAGATGATTTTGTTAATAACCAGCAAAAAGCGCTGATATCCGAATTGGTTACCATAGTAGGCAATTGCGACAACCCCATGGTGGGCCTGGGCAAAATACTTAATGTAAGCATGAGTGTAAGGGGTACAGGGGCTTTTGAATTGCAGGATTTTGGCAAGTTCCTGGTTACGGCGGTTTATCACCAGATCGACGGTATTGGCCATTACCAAAATACGTTTGAAGGCGTTACTGCCGATACGGAGCGTATCCCGGTTGCTGAAGCCGAAAAGCCAAACCCGGATATGCAGCTGGCCGATGTTACCGACAATGCCGACCCGGATGGGCATGGCCGCGTTAAAGTAAAATTTAAATGGCAATGTACCGCGAATGATGTTACCGAGTGGCTCAGGGTAGTTTCTCCTGATGCCGGCAGCTCGGATAAAGTAAGCAAGAACCGAGGCTTTGTTTTTATCCCCGAAGTTGGCGACCAGGTGCTGGTGGCATTTGAGGAGGGTAATATTGCCCGCCCGGTTATTATTGGCAGCATGTTTAGTGGTAAAACAGGCACAGGCGGCAGTCAAACCAATAAAACCAAAGCGCTTACTACCCGAAGCGGCAACACCGTGATACTGGACGATAGCAATGGCAGCATTAACGTTAAAGATCCCAGCGGTAACGTGGTAACCCTTAATGGCGACGGTACGGTAACCATTTATGCGCCAAACACCTTAACGCTGGTATCAAAAGATATAAACATTAATGCGGGCAATAGCATTAATATAACATCATCACCGGCTAAAGAAGGCGGGGGGATGGTGTTATCAATGTTACAGCCAAAAAATCGATAGCGGTAGCGGCACAGGATGAAGGTATCACTACAAATGCGAAAAAAGATATCGCCTTTACCAGCGAAACCGAAAGCATCAAACTCTCTGCATCAGCCAAAGACATCACTTTTGATGCTGCGGCCGGCAAACTTTCATCAAGTAGCAAATCGGCCGAGATCAGCTCGACCGACAAAATGCATCTCAACGGCGGCAGTCTGGCGCATATTATAGCAGGCGATGTTGAAATTAACCAATCATGATCATGAATATATTACCGGTAAATACAGCTCAAAGTTCATGGTACCAGCTTAGCTCATCCAACCGTACCATAATTGGCACAAAAGTACTTGAGTTTGTGCAGGACAGGTGGATTGAAATAAAACTCATTAGCCATGACGATAAGCAACGGGTTTATGAATATACCCTGCTTGATCAAAATATGGATGGTTCGGCGCTGATCCATGAATGGGCAGCAGATATGGAATGGTTCCAGTCGCCGGTACAGATCATAACAGATCTGGAAGGGAAATTTATCGGCATCAATAATTTTAATAGTATCGCTAATTGCTGGCAGCAGGGCTTCCGGTCAAAAATTGCCAAAAAATATCGTCAGCAGGATGGTATCGATGTAATGCTGTCCGAAACAGATAAATTGCTGCAGGATCCTAAACGCTTTCTGCAATCATTTATGGGATACAGCCATTACCGGTGCTTTTTTCAACCTTTTTACAGGGAATGGCAAGCCAATGAAAGCTCTTCCCTGATACTGAAAGGTTTTTTCGGCACAATTGACCTGCCGCTCGTCATCTACAGTTTTACCGAACAACATGGCAACACCGTAACCATAACTAACGAAGCCGAGGTTGACGAAGAAAGGTTTGAAAGACCTGTTTTAGTGAGGATGCTAAAGGACCTTACAAATACCTATAACCTGAAGGTTGACCTGCAGACCGAGATGGAAGAGATTTACAAATTTGAAAACAACATACTACAGGAGGCCGATTTGTTTTTGCAATTACATGTGCCCTCATTTTATACTGTTGTAACGGCACATCAATGCAGGCGGATTGAACAGCATGAGCTTCCGAAGGAACGCGTTGATAAGAACGAGTTGAGCAACAGTGTACTGCATGTATAAGGCTGAAGGTTTAGTACTCACAAAAAGTAATATCCGATGTCAAAAAAATATATTCCAAACAATAGCTGCCTTAAGTGCGATAAAGGGTCGGCTCCTGTGCGGTTAAAGGTAACGCATCATAACAACACGAAAATTTATGGTGAGTTCCTGGCCAGTGAGGCCGACATGGTGCCGGGTGAAAATATTTTGCCCATGGGCAGGTGTTCGGTAACGGGTGGCAGCTGCAAATTTGATCCTATTTACTGGGACAAGACCAATAAAGGTGTTAAGGTTAACGGCTACAAATTATTATTTGAAGATGCGAACCTGTTATGCAAACAAGGCGGCAAAATAAGTGTTGACTTTAATGCGCCAGGCGGTATGAGCACAGCCGGGGCGCTTGTTACGGGTGCTGGCGCCGGAACGTTCAACTATGGTTCGTACACCAACACCCTTGATATATTACAGCGCGGTACCATTTATGATGTTGAAAACGGCAAGATAAGCCTGGTACGGAGCAACAGCGAAAGTGATTACCGCAGGCATGGTAATTACGGGGAGATGAAGGACAACGTTTATCATCGGCAGGAAGGTTTTCGAGATGTAAGAAGTGAGCACCCTGTAATTGACATTGATAAACCTACGGCTTCGGGTATTGATGGGGCTTACGCCAAAGATAATGGGTATAAAATTACAGACGGTAAATACAATACAGCATCGATACAAAATACGACAACCGGCCGCGAGTTAAGTGAGCGATGGACGCGAAATCACATCGACAATAACGGGGCGATAAACCCGGCAGACAGAAGCAGGGGTTAGACTGGCAAATACAGATGGCAGCCTGAACCGCGAGGTGATCAGAGTTAAGCCCGACGGATCCATGCAGTCAGAAACTATAAACTCCAACGGCTTTAAAGCTACCCGCGGGCAAAGTGAGGCCCTGGAGATAAAAACCAGCAGGGCCGGCAATTTTATGAATGGTGTAAGGTCGTCCATGCTCAATTCAAAACCTCTTACAGCCTTGTCCGAATCTAATTTTTCGCAGGCGGTACGTAATAGCAGAATTGCCACTGGCGCAAATGACGGCCTGTTTAAGGCAAGCCAGGCAATTGCACGTTCTCCTGCTTTAAGTGTGGCTGGCAAAGTTGCCGGCCGGGGGCTTATAGTTGTTGGTATCGCCCTTGATGCAGTAAGTATCTATTCGGCGTATGAAGAAGAGGGCGGTTTTGGCAAAAAAACAAAAGAAGCGGTAGGCGGTGCTGCCGGTGGCCTTGCCGGAGGTATAGCAGGTGCCGAAATAGGTGCAATGATAGGTACTGCTATATGCCCCGGGGTTGGTACGGTAGTTGGTGGTATTGTTGGCGGGGTTATAGGAGGCCTGGCCGGAAGCGGCATTGGTAAATCAATTGCAGGATGGTTCTCATAAATTTAAACAGCTTATAAAATGGGTTTTTTTGATAAATTATTTGGCGGAGGTGGAACCACGGCAACACCCGAAACGCAGTTAAGAGCAGAATATAAAGACGTTGCTTTCTTTAAAAAAATGTTTGATAAGAAGCAGTCGATAATAAAAATGTACCAGGAACAAAATGTCACCTTAAAACAACAGGAAAAGTTTCGCCCGATAAACAACTGGGTGCTTGCTATGGAACATCTTGACCTGGTTTATTTAAACTATTCTTTCGGGAATGATATCAGCCTGTGTTATAATGAATATATAGCAGCTGCCGGATACTATGGCGAAGGCTGGGATGCCGACGCGTTTTATGCCGATATGATTGATATGGTAGCCTTAGGCAGCTTACTGAATGTACCTGATGAGGTATACGAGCCGGTTATTAATTATATCCGCCAGTCGGATAGTGGTTCCAGTTACCCAACCTGGACACCGGATGCCTTATTATGGTATATCATTAACACCAAAAAGCCGGGGAGCGGCCCGCAGCCGGATACGCTTATCACCGAAGCTTACAGGGATATTTATGATTTAACAAAAATGCCTAAAGCCGATGCGGAGCGCGAAATGAAACTTTACCTCGACAAATGGTACAGGTTGCATAAAGACGATTCATGGTATGAAAACCACAAAAAAGAAAGCTCATATAAAGGTTACTGGAGCTGGGAGGCGGGAGCGGTAACTAAGATAATGGGACTTGATGATAGCGGTTACGCTAACCATCCGAATTATCCTTATGATATGGTGCACTGGTCGGCTTCGTAATTGCGCGGTATCAAATAAAATCACCATAAACCGGCGTTGCTTTGAGTTTAACTGACGAAATCCGGTCTCTCTTTTTAGCCGCTAAAACTTACGCAAACGTTTCTGGGAACGTTTGCGCGGTTTTTGTTGGGCAAATCCTTTTTTTATTGCCGTCAGCCTTTAATCTTGTTTAGGATTTAATGTTCCCTCACCAATTATAGGGCGATAAATAGCTGTTTTAAAATAAAAACATGTCGGTAGTAAAAACAAGGATAGGGATAGCGGTTTTGCTTTTGGCGGGTTGCTTCACATCGCGGGTACAGTGTCAGCAGTATTCCTGGCAACATTTGCCGCAGGTAAATAAACCTGTATTTAAAAAGGATACCATCAACATTTTAAAATATGGCGCCAAAGCTGATGGCATTACGTTAAATACAACAAGTATCAATAAAGCAATAAGCGCCTGCAGCGCCAAAGGGGGCGGGGTAGTGCTTATTCCACAAGGCTTGTGGCTAACCGGGCCGCTGGTGATGAAGAGTAATGTAAACCTCCATGTAAGCCGGGCGGCGCTGCTCCAGTTTACTGATGATAAAACGCAATATAAACTGGTTGAAGGTAATTATGAAGGCCATGCCGCTGTGCGTAATGAATCGCCGATATCCGGCACCAACCTTACCAATATCGCCATCACCGGCGAAGGGATCATTGATGGGCACGGCGAGGTTTGGCGGGCCATCAGCAAAGACAGGCTTACTGAAGCTGAATGGAAAAAACTGGTAGCATCGGGAGGCGTAGTGAGCGAAAATGGCAGGTCATGGTACCCTTCTGAAAGTTATGTTAACGGACTTAAAGCAGCTGGGGCAGGTGTTGTTGGCAATGGAAAAACCATAAAGGATAACGAACCTTTTAAGGACTTTTTCAGGCCAAATATGCTGGTACTTACCAATTGTAAAAAAGTATTGCTACAGGGCGTTACCCTTCAAAATTCGCCCGCATGGAATATTCATACTTTACTATGCGAAGACCTTACCGTACAGAACGCAAGGGTCAGGAATCCCTGGAATGCCCAGAACGGTGACGGAATCGACGTAGAATCATGCCGGAATGTGTTAATTGAAGGCAGCACTTTTGACGCCGGCGATGATGGCATCTGTATTAAATCGGGCCGGGATGAAGAAGGCCGCAAACGCGGTAAGCCCACTGAAAATGTAATTGTACGGAATAACGTGGTTTACCGTGCCCATGGCGGTTTTGTGATAGGAAGTGAAATGTCGGGAGGGGCGCGTAATATTTTCGTATCAAACTGTACATTCATCGGTACGGATATTGGTTTGCGTTTTAAAACTACACGCGGCAGGGGCGGCGTAGTTGAAAATATCTTTATTAAGGATATTGCCATGAAAGATATCCTTCATGAGGCTATTCTTTTTGATATGTACTACGGAGGCAAATCGCCCGGCGAAGCGGATGATATAAATGACCGGGCTGTTGTGCCGGTAACCGAAGCCACACCTTCATTTCGCAAGTTTTATGTAAACAATGTAGTGTGTAACGGCGCCGAAAAAGCGCTCATGATCCGGGGGCTACCCGAGATGGGGATTAAGGACATCCATATAGAAAACAGTACTTTCAAAACTGTTAAAGGAGCAGATGTAATAGAAGCACAGAACATCTTCCTGAAAAATATCCATCTCGAAAGTAAAGAAACCAACCCACTTATCAATGTTCAAAACAGCAGCAGCCTTACGTTTGATCATATTACCTATGGCAATACAGAGTTGTTGTTTAAGGTCAGCGGTAAAAAGTCGCAGCAAATAAAATTACTGAATACCGATGCCGCCAAGGCTAAGAACAAAGCTGAGTTTGCTTCAGGAGCAACCAAAAATGCAATAACCGGTTCAAATTAATGAAGAGAGCGGCGCTATTGATATGGATTGTTTTTGCTCCGGCACTATTGCTGGCGCAGGCGGTTGTATATCCAAAGCGTTTTACCGTAGCACTGGATGGTAGTGGCGATTTCAAAACCATTCAGCAGGCCGTAAACGCTGTTCGTGACCTGTCGCAGCAAAGGGTTAGCATTTACATAAAAGCCGGAGTATACCACGAAAAACTGGTAATCCCCTCCTGGAAATGTAATATAGAACTGATAGGTGACGATCAAAATAAAACCATCATCACCAACAGCGATTTCTCGGGCAAAGCAAACCCGCAGGGTAAGGATGCCTTCGGAAAAGCCGAGTTTACAACCTATACTTCGTACACGGTTTTGGTGCAGGGTAACGATTTTATCTCCCGGAATTTAACCATAGCAAATGCCGCAGGCCCCGTAGGACAGGCCGTGGCTTTACATGTTGAGGGCGACAGGTGTGCCATAATCAATTGCCGGCTGCTTGGCAACCAGGATACGCTTTATGCCGGTACCGAAAACAGCCGCCAGTTTTATAAAGACTGTTATATGGAAGGTACAACCGATTTTATTTTCGGCGAAGCCACTGCGGTTTTCCAAAACTGTGTGATCAAAAGTCTCCGAAACTCTTTTATTACAGCTCCCGCAACTACACCGCGACAGCGATTTGGTTTTGTGTTTTTAAACTGCCGGCTTGAAGCAGCTGATACCTCTGTAACAAAGGTTTACCTGGGCAGGCCCTGGCGGCCATACGCCAGATCTGTTTTTATCAATACAACAATGGGAAGCTACATCTGCGCCCAGGGCTGGGATAACTGGCGTAACCCGGAAAATGAAAAGACCGCCTTTTTTGCCGAATATAAAAGCAGCGGCACCAATATCAGCAAACGTGCGCCATGGTCGCACCAATTAACTGAGGCCGAAATGAAAAAATATACATTGAATAATGTTCTTGCCGGGAGTGATAACTGGGATGTAATGTCAATAAAATGAGCTGTATAATGAAGAAAATATTATTGTTATGTGCTTCCCTGTTCGCGGGCCTGGGGCTCAGGGCGCAAACGCTGCCATGGTCACAGCGGATGGCTAACACGGTTATGCATATCTGGGCAGATTCGCTGCCGGGCACTAACTGGTCGTACGACCAGGGGATTGTGTTACAAGGGCTGCAAAGCGTTTGGCAGCAATCGGCCCGGAGTGAATATTTTACTTACATCCAGAAATCGATGGACAGGTATGTGGGGGCAGATGGATCCATCCGTACCTATAAAGCCAAAGATTATACGTTGGATAATATTTTATCAGGCCGGAGCCTGTTATTTCTACACCAGGTATTAGGTACTGAAAAATACTACAAAGCTGCTTCATTACTTCGCAGACAGCTGGACGAGACAGCCAAAAACTCCTGAAGGCGGTTTCTGGCATAAAAAAAGATACACTAACCAAATGTGGCTCGATGGCTTATACATGGCCGAGCCTTTTTATGCCGAATATGCTTCCCTTTACCATGAGGATGCGGATTTTGACCAGATAGCCGATCAGTTTATTTGGATGGAGCAGCATGCGCGCGATGCTAAAACAGGTTTGTTGTATCATGCCTGGGATCAGAGCAAAAAAGAACGCTGGGCTAACCCGCAAACCGGTCTTTCGGCCAGTTTATGGGCCCGTGCCGATGGTTGGTATGCTATGGCACTGGTTGATGTGTTACCCTATTTCCCGGCCAATCATCCTAAACGTGCAGCGCTCGTTGCCATTTTAAAACGCCGTGCTGTAGCTATACAAGGCAGTCAGGATGAAGGCTCTGGTTTGTGGTACCAGGTGCTTGATAAAGGCAGCAAGAAGGGTAATTACCTGGAAGCATCGGCTTCGTGCATGTTTGTGTATACGTTGGCTAAAGGTGTAAGGGAAGGCTATCTGCCTCAAAAATATTTGCCTGCTGCCCGAAAAGCTTATGATGGCATCATCAAAAACTTTATTGAAACCGATGCCGATGGACATGTAAACCTGAAAGGCACGGCAGGTGCTGTAGGCGTAGGCGGCGAACCTTATCGCGATGGCAGTTACGAATACTATACCGGTGTAAAGACTGTCTCCAACGAAACCAAAGGTGTTGGTTCATTTATGCTGGCCAGTGTAGAGATGGAACGTTTAGCCAATCTGAATGCAGGTAAAGGCAAAACCGTACTTTTAGATAGTTATTTTAATAACGAATACCATAAGGATATTACCGGTAAAAGTATCCCGTTCCACTACAAGTGGGAGGAACAGGATAATAACGGATTTTCGCTTTTTGGACGGATCTTTAATAATTACGGATTACATACCAAAACTTTAAGTGAGGCGCCTGATGATGTCAATCTGAAAAAAGCGGCAGCTTATATTATTGTTGATCCTGATATTCCTAAAGAAAACCTGGACGCTAAATATATCGAAGAACCACATATTAAAGCCATCAGTAATTGGGTGAAAAATGGCGGCGTACTGGTGGTTTTAAATAACGATACCGGTAATGCCGAATTTGTACATCTGAACAAGCTAATGGCCAAGTTTGGTATCAGCTTTAACCTAAATAGTGTTAACAGGGTGGTCGGCCGCAATTTTGAGCAGGGAGCTATAAACATCCCTTCGGATAATTCCATCTTTAAAACAGCGCGTAAGATTTATATCAAAGAGTTGAGTACCCTGCAGCTAATCAAGCCCGCTGTACCGCGGTTAACTAACGGCAAAGACATCATCGTAGCTACCGCCAAATATGGTAAAGGCACTGTGTTTGCCGTTGGCGACCCCTGGTTTTATAACGAATATACAGATGGCCGAAAGCTGCCGGCCGACTATGACAACTTTAAAGCAGCCAACGATTTGGTAGGCTGGTTGGTGAAGCAAATTCCTCAAACAAAAAAATAGTAACTTATTACAATTCAAAAGAACATGATATTATCAAGATATAACCTGAACAAAACAACAGTGCCGGCAGCAGAATTACCTCCTGTCAATGTATTTGACCTGCCCGAAAAGGTGCTGCAATTTGGTACCGGCGTACTGTTGCGTGGCTTGCCCGATTACTTTATCGACAAGGCTAACCGTGCCGGAATCTTCAACGGCAGGGTTGCGGTTGTTAAATCCACCGACAAAGGTTCGACAACGGATTTCGATATGCAGGATGGTTTGTACACCATTTATTCAAAAGGCATTGAAAACGGCGAAGAAGTTAATGAGCAGGTAATCTGTTCGGCGATCAGCCGGGTGCTTTCGGCCTCAAGCGAGTGGGAAGAGATCCTGGAGATAGCACGAAGCAAAAATTTACAGGTGGTGATTTCAAACACCACAGAAGTTGGGATCCAGTTGGTAAAGGAAGATGTACGTAAACATCCGCCGGCATCATTCCCAGGCAAACTGCTGGCTATTTTATATGAGCGTTACAGGGCTTTCAACGGCAGAGCGGATACCGGTTTGGTGATTATCCCAACGGAACTGATTATTGATAACGGTAAAAAACTGGAAGCCATTGTTTTAGAGCTTGCCCATTTAAATAAACTGGAGCCAGCTTTTATGGACTGGCTGGAGAGCAGCAATAGTTTCTGCAATTCGCTGGTGGACAGGATTGTGCCCGGCAGGCCGGATCAGCAATTAAGTGACGCCATGGAAACCGAGCGCGGTTATACCGATAACCTCAGCATCATGTCCGAAACCTATAGTCTTTGGGCTATCCAGTGCGATGAGAAAATAGCCGAAGTGCTATCTTTTGCCCAGGCTGATAACGGTGTTGTAATTACGCCTGATATTGAACTGTTCAGGGAATTGAAACTCCGCCTGCTTAATGGTACGCACACCTTGAGTTGCGCCGTAGCTTATCTTTCAGGCTTTAAAACAGTTAAGGAAGCCATGGACGATGCGCATTTCACAAAATTCATCACCCAACTGATGTTTACTGAAATCATGCCATCTATCCCATACCAGATTGATGAAGATGTAGCCCGTGATTTTGGTAACAAGGTGCTCGACAGGTTCCGCAACCCCAACATCAGGCACGAGTGGCTGAGCATTTCGGTGCAGTACGCTACTAAAATTAAAATGCGGGTTATTCCGTTATTATTGAACTATTACAAACAAAATAATAAGGCGCCTCAAATGATGGCTCTTGGTTTTGCAGCTTTTATCCGCTTTATGCAGATTACCGAGACGGCTGATGGTAAATATACCGGAACAGCACATTCGGATAATTACGCGGTAACCGACGACCAGGCACCTAATTTAAGCAAAGCATGGAACGGCGCTGATGCAGAAACAGCGATTGCAGCTATCCTTAAAAATAAAAGCCTTTGGGATACCGATCTGACAACGTTACCAGGCTTTACAGAAGCAGTGACAGCACAGTTTAAGCTTATTAACGAACAGGGAAAACTGGAAATAAGCGATATTTAAATAGGAGGACAGATGAAACAGAATATATTAAAAGTGCACCCTGCCGATAATGTGCTTGTAGCACTAACCGATTTGCAGGCTAACGAGCAGGTTACTTACAAAGGTGAAACTTATATAGTAAAAGAGTTGATCCCGGCAAAGCATAAATTCGCTATGGTCGAGATTCCCGAAGGTGGCGAAATCATCATGTATGGCGTATTGGTAGGCAAAGCGCAAAGCCTGATCCCGGTAGGCGGGCTGCTTAGTACCGCCAATGCAAAACATGCGGCAAACAGCTTTTTAACAGGCCAAAGCCATACTGATTGGCACAGGCCTGATATCAGTAAATGGGAAGGCAAAACATTCAACGGCTATCACCGCGGAGATGGCAGCGTGGGCACAGCGAATTATTGGCTGGTTGTACCGATGGTTTTTTGCGAAAACCGTAACATTGAAGTATTGCAGGAGGCCCTGGTAAAACCTTTGGGTTATGGCCGCAAAAAAACATATGAGATCAAAGCGCAGGAGTTGATCGGTAAGATCAAAGCAGGCGCCGAGATAGATGAGGTTTTATACACCGAAATAGGTAGCGACACCGCTCAAAACGCCGGTAATAAAGTTTTCCCTAATGTTGATGGGATTAAATTTCTAACGCATACAGGCGGTTGCGGGGGTACCCGACAGGATTCAACTGCGCTTTGCGGTTTGCTGGCCGGGTATATTACGCACCCTAACGTTGCAGGTGCAACAGTGTTAAGTCTTGGCTGTCAGAATGCCGAAGTAAAAACACTACAGGAGGAGATCAATAAACGCTCGCCGGAGTTTAACAAACCACTTTACATTTTAGATCAGCAGAAAACAGGTAAAGAAGCCGATTTAATGGAGCTGGCTATCAGGCAAACACTTGCCGGTTTGATGCAGGCTAACCAATATACCCGTAAACCGGCTCCTTTAAGTAAACTGACCATCGGTTTGGAGTGCGGGGGTCGGATGGCTTCTCCGGTATTTCGGCAAACCCGGCTATTGGTTATACTTCTGATTTGTTGGTGGCCATGGGCGGTTCGGTTATTTTAGCCGAGTTCCCTGAGCTTTGCGGGGTTGAACAAAACCTGATTGATCGTTGTTTGGAGAAAACTAAAGCCGAGCGCTTTGCCGATCTGGTACGTACCTACAGCCAACGGGCCGAAGAGGCCGGTTCTGGTTTTTACATGAACCCGTCGCCGGGTAATATTAAGGATGGCCTGATCACTGACGCCATCAAATCTGCCGGGGCAGCCAAAAAGGAGGTACATCACCGGTAGCTGATGTATTGGATTATCCCGAAAAAGTAACACAGCCGGGGCTAAACCTGTTGTGTACCCCGGGTAACGACGTGGAATCGACCACGGCCGAGGTTGGGTCGGGCGCTAATATCGTATTGTTTACTACCGGTTTGGGTACGCCAACCGGCAATCCAATAGCTCCGGTTGTAAAAATCGCCACTAATACTGCATTATTTAACCGAATGAGCGATATTATTGATATCAATACCGGTACTATTGTAGAAGGTGACGAAACCATTGAGCAGGCGGGCGAACGCATCCTGGATTATGTGGTAAAAGTAGCCAGCGGCGAAATTGAAGTTCACGCTGTACGCCACGGTCAGGATGATTTTATCCCATGGAAAAGAGGAGTTTCACTTTAATTTGATATTTATTTCTCCGTGTTCGTGGAGACACGAACACCCGGTAGATGAGCATAAATAAAACTTCATTGCCGTTGGTTTTAACCAACGGAATAATGAGCCGCGAAAAGAGGGCTTCAGCCCAAATTCGCTTATAGAGTTGGGCTAAAGCAAGAATATTTTAGTTTTTTTTACTGTTGGTTAAAACCAACGGCAATGAATATTTTGCATTTTAAACAGATTCTAAGCATAAAAAAGAGAAAAGCCTGAATTTGAGTTCAGACTTAGTACTACTAACTTAACACTAATGAAAATACTAACCTGTACAACACCCGGTCAATTGGATTATGGCACTGCTGATGTACCCCAATTAAAACCGGGTAATGCACTGCTTAAAATAAAACGAATAGGGATTTGCGGTACCGATCTGCATGCCTTTGAAGGTACTCAACCCTTTTTTAGCTATCCACGAATTTTAGGCCACGAACTTGCGGCCGAACTGATTGAAGCCGGCGATGCCAAAGGTTTTGAAAAAGGTGAGGCTGTTACTTTTATCCCATATTTCAATTGCGGGCATTGTATCGCTTGTCGCTCGGGCAAACCAAACTGTTGTGTAAATATCCAGGTTTGCGGTGTACATACTGATGGCGGTATGGCCGAATACCTGCAGGTCCCATCACACCTATTGGTTCATGGCGAGGGCTTAAGTTTTGATGAACTGGCATTGGTTGAACCATTGGCCATAGGTGCACATGGGGTGCGGCGGGCGGATGTAAAACCGGATGAATTTGTACTGGTTATTGGCGCCGGCCCTATAGGTTTAGGTATTATGGAATTTGCCCGCATTGCCGGAGCAAAAGTCATTGCTGCCGATGTGAACGAACAGCGTCTTAATTTTTGCAGAGAAAATTTGAAGGTTGATTATACCATCAACGTAAAAAACGAAGATGTGAGTGAGCGCCTGAAAGAGATCACCAACGGTGATATGCCTACCGTGGTGATTGATGCTACCGGCAATCAAAAGGCTATAAACGGCGCGTTTTTGTACCTGGCGCATGGCGGCAGGTATGTGTTGGTTGGTTTACAACGAGACGAACTTATTGTAAGTCATCCCGAGTTTCATAAACGTGAAAGCACCTTGATGAGCAGTCGCAACGCCACCCGCGAGGATTTTGAACACGTAATCCGTTCCATGAAAAATGGTTTGGTAAACCCGCAGACCTATATCACCCACCGGGTAACTTTTGATGAAGTAAAAGATCAGTTTGAAAGTTGGCTTAACCCGGCGAAAGGTGTTATAAAAGCAATTGTGGAAGTATAGGAAGTTGTTTAAATAAATGTAGAGACGCATAATTGCGTCTCCCGCGGGACAAGCGGCTTTGTTGGAGACGCTTTTGCAATCGGGTCGTCCTCCGGGAGACGCAATTATGCGTCTCTACAGAAGAAAATTAAATGATGATAAAGAAGACGTTTTTTACCGGGTTCTTTTTTTGCGTGATAGGAAGTGCTTTTGCGCAACAAAAGCATGTGTTGGGTTTTGATAAACTGAAAACCTATGTGAACAGCTTTAATAAAACCGATACCGAAACGGTAAAGAACTACGTCACCAATGACCATGCTTACGAATGGCTGACCAAAAATGTACCTTTATTTGATTGCCCGGACTCGGCTATTCAAAAAATCTATTATTACCGCTGGTGGACATTCAGGAAACACCTGAAACAAACACCCGATGGCTTCATTTTCACCGAATTTATAACGCCGGTTAGCTTTACCGGCGTTTATAATAGTTCAAGCAGTGCCCTTGGTCACCAAATTTATGAGGGGCGCTGGCTGCATGATCCGCAATACCTCAACCAGTACATCAATTTTTGGCTTTATGTTGATCCCAAACAAAAGAAACCGCATTTGCACGCATTCAGCAGTTGGATTGATGATGCGGTTTATAATTACTACCTCGTAAACCCTGATAAAAAATTTGTTCAACAGGCTTTGCCTTTACTCAATACTGATTATCACGTTTGGGAAACGGAGAAACAACTGCCATCCAAGTTATTCTGGCAGTTTGACGTGCGCGACGCGATGGAAGAAAGCATTAGCGGCGGCCGTAAAGTCAAAAACATCCGTCCTACTATTAACAGTTACATGTACGGCAATGCTGTGGCGTTATCAAAAATGGCGGCCCTAACCGGCAATGATTCACTGAAAACAAAATACACTCAAAAAGCTATCGACCTTAAAAAACTGGTGCAGGACAGCTTGTGGAACGATAGCGCGTCCTTTTTGAAGTACGTAAACCCGACGGGCATTTTGCCAATGCCCGCGAAGAATTGGGTTTTATCCCCTGGTATTTTAAGCTACCCGATGATAAACCAGCTTATGCCAAACAATGGGATCAGCTAACCGACACCAAAGGTTTTAACGCCCCATGGGGAATTACTACTGCCGAGCGCAGGCATCCGCTATTCCGTACTCATGGTACCGGGCATGGCTGCGAGTGGGACGGCGCTGTATGGCCTTTCGCCACTACGCAAACATTGAAAGGATTGGCTACCCTGCTTACCGGCTATCAAAGCAAAGGGACAATGACACCCGGTATTTTTTATAATGAACTGCATAAATACGCCCTTTCGCACATTAAACGGGGACAGCCTTACCTTGGCGAGTACCAGGACGAAAAAACAGGTTACTGGCTTAAAGGGGATAACCCAAGAAGCAGCTATTACAACCACTCCGGTTTTTGCGATTTGATCATCAGCGATCTCGTTGGCCTGAAACCTCGTGAAGATAATCTACTCGAAATCTTCCCGCTTATCCCTAAAAATCAATGGAAATGGTTTGCGTTAGACAACGTGCTTTATCACGGGCATACTATCAGCGTGGTATGGGATAAAAACGGCACTAAATATCACAAAGGCAAAGGTTTTATCATTTATGCCGATGGAAAGATGATATCCCGGAGTACGCAACTGAAACATGTGCTGGTGAAACTCCCGGTGTAAATCCTGACTCATTTTCTCTCTTTTTATAAGCTTGCGGACTTTAATGATGATAATATCGTATAGTAGATAGAGAAAATATCAGATGAAATTGCAGCAGTGTACTGATATTTTTGAATACTATACAACCAATTAAGTTCAAAACCCGAGAGCTGGTTTCAGAAGCTAATTCGCTTCAAGCGTTGAAAACCGGCTCTGCGTATGCCTGTCTAAATACCAATGAAAATGAAGCTGTTTAATCGTTGCCTGCTACTGTTGCTCATATTGATCTCTTGTTTTCATTCTCCCTTACAAGCACAAGTTCAATCAAAAAAATAACCATTGTTACTTTACCCAAGCACCATGCAAGGATAAGTTATGGTGTGCAAAAGTTAACGTTTGCTTTAAAAAACGCAGGTTATTTGGTTACTGAACGACCCTACAAAGGGGCGCTTCCTTCCGGTAACACCATAATTGTTGGTCTGCTTACCGATGCTTCGATTAAGAAATTGGCGGGTAGTCCAAATAATCAACCTGGAAAAGAGGGTTTTATCATCAGTGATAACGGTCTTAAAAATAAATTGCTGATAGCAGGTGCCGATAATTCCGGTGCGCTTTATGGCTGTCTTGAACTGGCAGATAGGATCGACTTAAATAAAAAACTCCCTGTAAATATAAACCTGCATGATCAGCCCGAAATGGTTTTGCGGGGGACTTGCATCGGTGTGCAAAAGCCTGCGTTACTTCCCGCTCGCGGCACTTATGAGTACTCTTACACGCCGCAAAATTTCCCATGGTTTTATGATAAGGTTTTATGGATCCGTTACCTGGATTCGCTGGCGCATAACCGCATGAACTCACTGTATTTGTGGAACGGGCACCCTTTTGCTTCGCTGGTAAGAGTTAAAGAATATCCTTATGCTGTTGAGGTTGATGATGCTACTTTTAAGAAAAACGAAGAGATCTATAGTTTTTTAGCCGAAGAGGCTGATAAGCGTGGGATTTGGCTTATCCAGGGTTTTTACAATATCATCGTCTCCAAGCCCTTCGCCGAAAAAAATAACCTAAAAACGCAGGATAGGAACCGGCACATTGTACCCGTCATCGCCGATTATACCCGTAAATCAATAGCTGCTTTTGTTGAAAAATACCCTCATGTTGGATTGTTGATTACGCTGGGCGAAGCCATGGAAGGTGTAGGTCAGGATGATATCGACTGGTTTACGCAAACCATTATTCCGGGCGTAAAAGACGGATTAAAAGCCCTGGGGCGCACAGATGAGCCGCCGATTGTGCTCCGTGCGCATGATACCGACGCACCTGCGGTGATGAAATACGCCAAACCTTTATATCACAACCTGTACACCATGGCCAAATACAATGGTGAGGCACTTACTACGTATGAACCACATGGTCCCTGGGCTGATCTTCATCGCACTTTGAGTAATATCGGTACCGTACAAATAGAAAACGTCCATATCCTTGCCAACCTGGAGCCTTTCCGCTATGGATCGGCCGATTTTATTCAGAAATGTGTGCAGGCCATGCATACCGTTTATGGGGCAAATGCCCTGCACCTGTATCCGCAGGCATCCTACTGGGATTGGCCTTATACAGCAGATAAAACTGATGGTAAGCGTCTGCTGCAGTTGGACAGGGATTGGATCTGGTACAAGGCATGGTCGCGCTATGCCTGGGATAGCAAGAGGGACAGGGCTAGCGAAATAAACTATTGGTCAAAACAACTGGCCGATAAATATGGATGCGACCAGGCTCATGGCGAAGCCATCTTAAAAGCTTATGAACAATCAGGCAATATCTCACCCGAGTTGTTGCGTCGTTTCGGGATCACCGATGGTAACCGCCAAACCATGACTTTGGGGATGCTGATGAGCCAGCTGGTTAATCCTGAAAAGTACGGTTTGTTTTCTTTGCTCTATAACTCCGAAGGTCCGGTTGGTGAAATGATGAGCGAGTACGCCGAGAAGGAGTGGAAACAACAATCACATATTGGCGAAACACCGGTTAAAGTTATCGATAGTGTAATAGTGCAAGGGGAAAAAGCTGTTGAGGCTATCGACGAAGCATCTGCACAAGTAACTAAAGATAAAGTCGAGTTTGCCCGCTTAAAAAATGATATGTATTGCTATAACGCAATGGCCAATAATTATGCTTACAAGGCAAAAGCGGCTTTATGGGTGTTGCGCTATAAATATTCAGATAATGTTGCCGATCTGGAAAAGGCTTTACCCGAGTTGCAAACCAGTCTGGATTACTATAAACAGCTGGTAAAGCTGACTGAAAATACCTACCTGTATGCTAATAGCATGCAAACCAAGCAACGCAAAATTCCAGTTGGAGGTAACGATGCCAAAATGAAAACCTGGGCCGAGCTTTTGCCGGTTTACCAAAAGGAACTGGACAATTTTAAACGCAATATTGATTCGCTGAAATCGCCTCAAACACAGCAAAAGCAAAAGGAGGTTGTAGTTTTGAAAGATGCGCTTGTGAGGTTTGAAAATAGTGGAAGTAGCAGTTATCAGGTCAAAGCTGGCGAAGTGGTATTTTCCGATACAGCAGCAGCCATCAAAAATATCGCAAAAGAACTGGCGGCTTTAAAAGGGATAAAGCTATCTAAAGGAGATCAGCAGAAGAACGGTACAACAATCAGTTTTAAAAATGATAGACCGGTAAAGGTGCTGGTTGGCTTTTTCAATAGCAAAATGCCTCAATACCTGCCCGAGCCGCAATTGGAAACGGATGCCAGCGCCAATGATTTTGGCCAGGCCGATATTAAGATTGCCAATGCCATTCAAATTGATGGCTTGCCGCCTGTAAATATTCATACCTATACCTTCAAAGCGGGGTCAAATAAGCTTACTTTAGGTAAAGGCGTCGCCTTGATTTTAGGTATTGTTGATGCAGATGCAAATGTACCTGTATATGACGCCGGCTTGAGCAACGAAGGTAATATTAAGGATTTACGCTGGCTTTTTAACTGATATTTATGAATAGCAGGAAGGGTTTTTGTATTGCGATTTTATTGTTTGGAGTTGTACAGGTTTTTGCCCAGCAGCCCCTGAAACTTTGGTATAAGCAACCCGCCGAAAAATGGACTGATGCCTTGCCCATTGGCAACGGCAGGATAGGAGGGATGATTTACGGCGGCGTTAATGAAGACCATATCCAATACAACGAACAAAGTCTATGGACAGGCGGCCCCCGCGATTATAACCGTAAAGGTGCCGTGAAATATCTGGAGCCTATACGCAAACTCCTCGCCGAAGGTAAGCAGGCCGAAGCAGAAGCCATGGCCCAGCAGCATTTTATGGGGATGAAGAGCAATGAAGCCACTTATGCGGTTGATTCGGCGAAATGGTTCAATATGATGAGCTCATACCATTTACCGCAGGACGTGCTATTTCATGATAATAACCTTAGAACTATCAATTTGCCAATTGAACAGGGCTGGGAAATAACACCCGGTTTTGAAGGTTTGGATGGAGCAGTTTGGTTTATTAAGCATTTTAATATTCCTTCCGGTTGGAAAGGGAAAAATATCTTGATTAGTTTAGGCAGGATACGTGATATAGACCGGACCTGGCTTAACGGAAATTACATCGGCACAACATCGGGTAACGCTTACAGGAAATACATTATCCCTTCTGATAAGGTACATATCGGCGAAAACAGGATCGCTGTACAGGTAGTTAATTTTTACGATAAAGGTGGACTTACAAGCAACGCTAAAACTTTATCTGTTTATCCTGAAGGGGAAGAGAAAAATATGGTTAGTCTTGCGGGTGCCTGGCGGTATCAGGTGCAGGATGATAACCCTCCGGCTTGCCCCCGTTACAATGCCGATTACCAGCCCTTTGCTGATTTGTACCTGCAATTTCGCAAACAGGATGTAACTGATTATAAACGCGATATGGACCTTACAAACGCCACGGCTCATGTAAGCTACAAAGCCGATGGCGTTACCTACACCCGCGAATATTTCAGTAGTGCGCCTGATCAAGTAATGGCCGTACATCTTACTGCTGATAAACCCGGCAAAGTTACACTGAAGGTTTTATTAAGCACTCTGCATAAAAACTACATTACCCGTAAAATCGATGATCACACGCTTGCGTTGTCTTTAAAAGTAAAAGACGGCGTTTTACGTGGTGTAAGCTATCTGCATATACAGGCAGCAGGTGGAAAGGTTGTAGTCGATTCAAAAAATATATCGGTTACCGGAGCTAATGAGGCTACATTTTACCTTACAGCGGCAACCAATTTTAAAAACTATCATGATGTATCGGGTAACCCGGAGGCTATCTGCAGAAAACAAATTACAGCGATAGCCACTAAGAGTTATGCAAGTATCAAAGCTGCTCACATCAGGAATTATCAACAGTATTTCAATACTTTTTCCATTGATTTAGGTAAAGGAGAAAACGCCGAACTACCGACGGATGAGCGGATCCTGAAGTTTAGCCAGTCGCCCGATCCTTCGTTTATTAGTCTGTACGCGCAATATGGCAGGTATTTACTGATCTCCTCATCCCGACCGGGCGGTGGCCCGGCGAATTTGCAGGGTTTGTGGAATAACCTGCTTACACCACCATGGGGTAGTAAGTTCACCACCAATATTAACCTCGAAATGAATTATTGGCCTGCCGAAGGACTTAACTTATCGGCTTGCAGTCAGCCGTTTTTTAGTATCGTTGATGACCTTTCCAAAACCGGGCATGAAACGGCGGTTGAACACTATGGTGCACCGGGCTGGGTATTGCACCATAATACGGATTTATGGCGCGGCACTGCACCTGTTAACGCATCCAATCATGGCATTTGGGTTAGCGGCGCTGCCTGGCTTTGCCATCAGTTATGGGAGCATTATTTATACACAGGTGATCAGGATTTTTTGCAAAAGCGGGCTTATCCCGAAATGAAAGGTGCCGCGGAGTTTTTCGCCCACTTTTTAGTGAAAGATCCTAAAACCGGCTATCTCATCAGCACGCCATCTAACTCGCCGGAGCATAGGGGTTTGGTTGCGGGGCCAACGATGGATCACCAGATCATCCGCGACCTGTTCAAAAACTGCATGGAAGCTGCCAAAGTGTTGAATATCGATAAGGCTTTTGCCGATACATTAAAACTCAAATACAGCCGGATAGCACCGAATAAAATTGGCAGATACGGCCAGTTACAGGAATGGCTTGAAGATAAGGACGATACCACGGATACCCACCGGCATGTTTCGCATATGTGGGGTGTCTATCCCGGCACTGAGATCTCGCTTAAAACTCCCGAACTGTTAAAGGCCGCCGAACAATCTATGAAATACCGTGGCGATGAAGGCACTGGCTGGAGTATCGCCTGGAAAGTAAACATCTGGGCGCGGATGCACGAGGGAGATCACGCTTATTTGATGTTAACTAAACTACTGTCGCCCGCGGATGTAACCTCGGGTAAGGAGAAAGGCGGCGTTTACCATAACCTGTTCGATGCGCACCCACCGTTTCAGATTGATGGCAATTTTGGCGGCGCCGCAGGTTTGGCCGAAATGCTTTTACAAAGTCAGGGTGATGTTATTGAACTGCTCCCGGCTTTACCAACTGCCTTACCGCAGGGCAGCATTAAAGGTATTTGCGCAAGAGGTGGTTTTGTACTTGATTTTGAATGGCAAAATGGTCGGTTGAAAAGCCTGCAGGTAATCTCCAAGCTGGGTAAAACTTGCCGGTTAAACTACGCCGGAAAGATCATCAATATTGAAACTCAAAAAGGTAAAAACTATCGCTTTAATGCCGATCTGAAACAATTATAAAAGATGGCGGCGACGAAAATCTATCATACGCAAAATTATAGGCTGATCTGCCGGGTCGCTTTTCTATTATTGCTTTGTCTGGTTAATCTGAAGGTTATCGCCCAACAAAATATCCGCAGGGATATCGCGCTAAACACCAACTGGAAAAGCATTGCCGATGATAATAACCCAAAAGCTAATGCCGGTTTTGAGCAAACCGGTTTTAATGATGCTAAATGGGAAACGGTAAATGTTCCTCATAACTGGGATACCTACGGTGGCTATCGCCGACTGAAACATGGCAACAGGCATGGCACCGCATGGTACCGCAAAATATTCCCGCTTGAAAGTAAACAAAACGATAAACGTTATTTCCTTTGTTTTGAGGGCGTTAGTTCTTATGCTACAGTCTGGCTCAACGGTAAACAGGTTGGCTATCATACGGGCGGGCGCACGTCATTTACCATTGATGTAACGGATGCTATCAAAGCAGGCAAACAAAATCTGTTATGCGTTAAGGCTGATCACCCTTCGTTTATCAAAGATTTGCCATGGGTTTGTGGGGCCTGTTCGGATGACCCCGGTTTTTCGGAAGGTTCGCAGCCGATGGGTATTTTCAGACCGGTGCATTTGATGGTTACCAATGCTGTCAGGGTGGAACCTTTTGGCGTACACATCTGGAACGATACCACCGTCCGTGAAAAATCGGCTACGCTTTATCTCGAAACTGAAGTTAAAAACTACAGTGGTAAGCCATCTGCAATAACCGTGACAAACAACCTGGTTGATGCCGCTGGCAAAACTATCGCGCAAGCAAAAGCAAAAAAAATATTAAAAGCCGGTGAGGTTAATACGGTAAGTCAACAATTTTCCGATGTTAAAAACGTGCAACTATGGACATTAGAGAAACCTTACCTGTATCATGTAGTAACGGAAATTTGGGCCGATGGAAAATTGATTGACAGAACTCAAACCTCTTACGGTATCCGGTGGATTAGCTGGCCCATCGGCAGAAATAATAACGACAATCGTTTTTATCTCAATGGCAAACCTGTTTTTATCAATGGCATTGCCGAGTACGAACACCTGATGGGTAAAAGCCAGGCTTTTGAAGCGCAGGAAATCAAAGCCAGGGTAATGCAGGTAAAAGCAGCTGGTTTTAATGCTTTTCGGGATGCTCATCAGCCTCATAACCTCGCCTATCAGCAGTATTGGGATAAGCTGGGCATTTTATGGTGGCCACAGTATTCGGCACATATCTGGTATGATTCGCCGGAGTTCAGGGCCAATTACAAAGCTTTACTGGTTGATTGGGTAAAGGAACGGCGCAACAGTCCTTCGGTGATATTATGGGGATTACAGAACGAAAGCAAGTTACCGACTGATTTTGCCCGCGAATGCAGCGATCTCATCCGTAAGCTTGACCCCACAGCCTCATCGCAACGCAAAATAACAACCTGCAACGGCGGAGAAGGCACCGATTGGGACGTGCCCCAAAACTGGACAGGCACTTACGGAGGTAATCCGCTCACCTACGGCGATGACTTGAAAAAACAAATTTTAGTAGGTGAGTACGGCGCATGGCGAAGCCTTGGTTTACATACCGAAGGCCCTTTCAATGCAAATGGGCCGCTGAGTGAAGACCGCATGACCCAATTGATGGAAACCAAAGTCCGCCTGGCCGAGTCTGTAAAAGATCAGGTTGCGGGGCATTTTCAATGGCTGCTCTATTCGCATGAAAACCCTGGTCGCACACAAGGCGGCGAAGGGCAGCGGGAACTGGATAGGGTTGGCCCTGTTAACTATAAAGGTTTGTTTACACCTTGGGGGCAGCCAACCGATGCGTTTTACATGTACAGGGCCAATTATGCGCCTAAAGGTAGCGAGCCGATGGTTTACATTGTATCGCACACCTGGCCCAACCGCTGGCTTACTCCGGGGAAAAAGGATAGTATAATTGTTTACTCCAATTGCGATGAGGTTGAGCTTTTTAATGATCTCAACCATGAATCATTAGGCATACGAAAACGACAGGGGATCGGCACACATTTTCAATGGGATGGCGCGGATATTAAATATAATGTGCTGTATGCTGTGGGATATATTAATGGTAAGCAGGTAGCGCATGATGAGATCATGCTGAACCATCTGCCACAAGCACCCCATTTGCCAAAAGAGGATCCCGCTATCCTGAAGCCCGAAGCAGGTTATAACTATTTGTATCGCCTCAATTGCGGAGGACCGGATTACAACGATACCTACGGCAATACCTGGATGGCCGACAAACACCAGGATAATAAACACCAACCCGGCTCCACATCATGGACGGATGATTATCCGGGTATGCCCCAGTTTTTTGCCAGTCAGCAACGCACTTTCGATAGAATTGGTAATACGGCTGATGATGCCTTGTTCCAAACATTCAGGTATGGTTTGAATAAATTGAAATTCAACTTCCCGGTGCCGGACGGTGATTATCATATCGAACTATATTTTACCGAACCCTGGTATGGCACAGGCGGCGGGATGGATTGTTCAGGTTGGCGTTTATTTGATATAGCTGTGAACGGCAAAACCATGATCCGTAATCTGGATATCTGGAAAGAAGGTGGGTATGACAAGGCACTTAAAAAAGTATCACTGCGCATGTTACAGGCGGGATGCTAAGCATATCTTTTCCAAACGCAGCAGCAGGCGAGGCGATCATATCCGCCATCGCCATCAGTACTTCAAATAAGACGGTAAAGCCACAACAAGGAAGCAAAGGAATAATCTACCAATTACAGGGCAACAATAAATGGGTAATAAAAAGCTGGATGGATATCGGCCAAAAACAATATACTGATGCCGGGGTAACTTTTAATGATCTGCCTCCAATATTTTATGGTGCGGATTGGATAAGTTGCCTCTTCCAACCCTCCCCGGAAGGGAGGGTTTTAAAAGTCTCCCCTTCCGGGGGCGATTTAGAGGGGGCTTTTGGTTCATTTACTCTGAATGCTGATGCCGATGTATATGTTGCTATGGATGTACAGGCATCTCAAAGGACAGATTGGGTTGCCGATTATGAAAACACCGGTTTATTTGTAAAAAATGATGCCAATGGAGGGAGTCGACTGGCTGTTTACAGGAAGCGTTTTAAAAGGGCTGATGTAGTTAAGTTAGGTGAAAATAAAAGCAGGTTCATGTACACTGTGGTGGTGCTGCCTGTTACTTCGCTGCAACCTGCTACCGATCTTCGTAAAACCATAAGTTATAAGGCGGAGACGGCTGAGATAAAAGGCGATGGTTTAAAAGCCGACACCCTGAACGGAAAAAAGTAATTAAATTTAACAGCGGTGCGGGCGGCAGTGTGGCATTCGCGTTAACGCCGGGTGTTGCCGATCTGTATGCCTTGCGCATAAAATATTATAATCAGAGCAATCAAACTTTTACGGCAAAAATGCAATTACTGGCCGCCGATGGTACGGTGATGAAGGAGGAAGAACTGGGTTTTAAACCGGTTGCCAAAAATAAATCGGGCACGGTTGCAACCAATACGGGCACAAGTATCAACGCGGGGAATTATAAGCTGGTAATCACGGGCATAAAAGCTGATGGTTTGGCTGTTTCGGGTATCGAAATGCAATAAATTATTAACATGAAAAAAAGGATCAGCCTGTTGTTTTTGTTACTGCCCCTCGGCCTTTTTGCGCAAAGCCTGAAGGTGTTAAACCTGCAATGCGAGTACAAAACCAATCCGTTGGGTATCGAATCGCTTAAGCCAAAGCTGAGCTGGCAAATGCAAAGCGATGCCCACAGCACCCTGCAAACCGCTTACCGGGTTTTGGTTGCCGGTGACGCTGCTAAACTCAAAAGTAATATTGCCGATATATGGGATTCGGGAAAGGTATCATCCGGTGCATCGCTGCAGGTTTCATGTAATGGTAAGCCTATGCAAGCCGCAAAAACATATTACTGGAAGGTAATGGTTTGGGACAACCATGGCAAAGCATCGGCATGGAGTAATACTGCCAGCTGGCAAATGGGCCTGCTTACAAAAAAGACTGGCATGGTGCCGATTGGATAGCTTATGATAAATTACATGATTCATCGGTCATTGTTCCCTTTTATCATGGTAAAGGGCCTAAAAAGCTGGGTGCAGCCAATGATGTTTTGCCTTTAATACGCAAGAATTTTAATGTTGATGGCAAGCTTAAAAAAGCCACGCTTTATATATGCGGGTTAGGTCATTTTGAGCTAAGCCTGAATGGTAAAAAAGTTAGCGATCATTTCCTTGATCCCGGGTGGACAAAATATGATAAGCAGGCACTATATGTGCCTTTTGATGTAACCAGTCAACTTCTTTCGGGAAAAAATACTATTGGCGTAATGCTTGGCAATGGATTTTATTACATTCCGCGGGATAAACGTTATCGCAAGCTCACCGGTGCCTTTGGTTATCCTAAAATGATTTGCCGTTTGATGCTGGAATATGATAACGGCAAGGTAGAAAATGTTGTTAGTGATGGCTCATGGAAAACGGCACCTTCGCCGGTTACTTTCAGCAGCATTTATGGTGGCGAGGATTATAACGCCAACTTTGAGCAATCGGGTTGGAATACAAACAATTTTGACGACTTAAAATGGCGAAATGTTGTTAAAGTAGATGGCATACCCGAATTGAGCGCGCAAATGGCGGAGCCTTTGAAGATCATGCAGGTGTTGAAGCCTCGAAGTAAAAAGCAACTGGCTAATGGCGCATGGATCTATGATTTGGGTCAAAATTTTTCAGGAATCCCACAGATTAGTCTTCTGGGTAAAAAGGGGATACTGTGCGCATTATCCCCGCCGAACTGGTAAATGAGGATGGCAGCGCCAATCAAAAAGCCTCGGGCAGTCCGCATTATTATGATTATGTGTTGAAGGGTGATGGTATTGAAACCTGGCATCCCCTGTTTACTTATTACGGTTTCAGGTATTTGCAGGTGCAGGGTGCCGCGCCTCAAGGGGAAACCAATGTATCGAAGCGCCCCGTGATTGTTGATATTAAAGGATTGCACATGCGCAACTCAGCAGAAACCGTGGGCAGTTTTGCCTGCTCAAATGAACTGTTTAACAAAACGTTTAAGCTGATTGACTGGGCCATGAAAAGCAACATGGCCAGCGTATTTACCGATTGTCCTCACCGCGAAAAATTGGGCTGGCTGGAAGAAGCGCACCTGGTGGGCAGTTCCCTGCATTACAATTATGATATCGTGGGCCTGGCACGCAAGTGTATTAATGATATGCGCATTTCCCAAACAGAGGATGGATTGATCCCCGAAATTTCGCCTGAATATGTAAAGTTTGACGAGCCTTTTCGCGATTCGCCTGAGTGGGGGAGCAACGCGGTGATTTTGACGTGGTATGTATACCAGTGGTATGGTGATAAGGAAGTGCTTGCTCAAAACTATGATATGATCAAGCGTTACCTGGCCTATCTCGATAAAAAATCAAAAAATCATTTGCTGTATCAGGGGTTGGGCGATTGGTATGATCTTGGTCCAAATCCTCCCGGCGTTTCGCAGTTAACACCACAAGGAATTACGGCAACTTCGCTGTATTATTATGACCTTGATATAGCCGGAAAAATAGCTACGCTGCTTGGCAAAAACGATGATGCCGCATCTTACAAGAAACTGGCTGATGAAGTAAAACAGGCCTATAACAAAACGTTTTTTAATACTGACACTAAACAATACGGCACAGGCAGTCAGGCGGCCAACGCTATGTCGGTTTATGCCGGTTTGGTTGAGCCACAATATAAAGCAGCTGTAGTGAATAATATCGTAAAAGATATCCGCGGCAGAGGGAATGCCCTTACCGCAGGGGACATCGGTTATCGCTACCTGTTACGGGTTTTGGATGATGAAGGCCTTTCGGATGTGATCTATGATATGAACAGTCGTGCCGATGTGCCGGGCTATGGTTATCAACTGGCTCACGGTGCCACTGCCTTAACCGAATCGTGGGCGGCATTGCCTTCGGTATCCAACAACCATTTTATGTTGGGGCACCTGATGGAGTGGTTTTACAGCGGCCTGGCCGGGATCCGTCCGGCAGATGATGCCATCGCATTTAATAAAATCGAGATCAGGCCCGAAACTGTGGGTAATGTAACCTGGGCTAAGGCTAATTATAAATCGCCTTATGGCAATATTTCAAGCAGTTGGGCGAAGGGGCAGGGGCAGTTTAAACTGGAGGTGAACATCCCGGCAAATACTACCGCGAGTATCTTTCTGCCCGTGAAAAATAATGCAGCTATTATGGTCGATGGGCAAAATATTAAAACTCGCCACGATATCAAATTTATCGGTTATCACAATGGGAAGGCTGAAATCGAGGCAGGTTCAGGCAACTATACATTCATCGCCAAATAAATACTAAACAAACTATGAAACACATTTTCAAATCATCTGCATTCTTCGTTTGTACTTTTTTAATACTGAAGGTACATGCCCAGGAGGTACCCGAAAAGGTGATGAAAGATATTTACGAGCAGGTTAAAACGCCTTACAAATATGGCCTGGTGATAGCGCCCGAAGACAACAGTCAGAAAGCTGATTGCCCTACGGTTTTTCGCCAGGGTGACGGCTGGTATATGAGCTACATCATTTTCAATGGACGCGGTTATGAAACCTGGCTGGCTGATAGTAAGGACCTGCTGCACTGGAAAACCCGTGGCCGCATCCTGTCATTTTCGGATGATACTACCAAATGGGACAATAATCAAAAAGCTGGTTATGTAGGTTTGCAGGATTATAAATGGGGAGGTTCGTACAAATTGCAGCAGTATAATGGCAAATATTGGTTATCGTACTTCGGCGGGCAAAGCAAAGGCTATGAGAAAGGTTTGCTATCCGTAAGTGTGGCTTCTACCGATAAAGATCCGGGTACGGTTCACGAGTGGCAGGGATTAGATCATCCGGTATTGTCAAGTATTGATAAAGATGTAAGCTGGTGGGATAACCATACCCAATATAAGCAAACCGTAATCTGGGATAAAAAGAAGCTTACCGGTCACCCTTTCATTATGTACTATAATGCGAATGGCGATAGCGTAAACAAAAAGCGTGGTGCCGAGCGGATTGGCATGGCCGTATCGGATGATATGCTACACTGGAGGCGTTTTGGTAAAGACCCGGTATTGAATCACGGCGACGGGATAACAGGTGATCCATATATTCAACAGATAGGCAACGTATATGTAATGTTCTATTTTGGTGCTTTCTGGAAAACCGGCGACTCAGGCGTGTTTAATCGCTTTGCCTGCTCATACGACCTGGTACACTGGACAGATTGGACAGGGGAGAAACTCATTCAATCGTCTGAACCTTATGATAATATGTTTGCCCATAAATCGTGTGTGGTGAAGCATAAAGGCTTGGTTTATCATTTTTATTGCGCTGTAAACAAAGCCGATCAGCGCGGTATAGCGGTAGCTGTGTCGAAAGATCTGGGTAAAAGCGAGCTCAACTTTGTTGCGCCGCCTGTTAAAAAAAGCAAATCCAAATAATGAGGCTACGTTGTCTATATACACTGTGTTTAGTGTTTTTCGCGGCTGGTTTTGTATCTGCCCAAAAGGTGCGCAAAACCGAGAGTTTTAACGCCGGCTGGAAGTTTTTTCTGGGCGATGATGCCGCAGCAAACGCCATAAAGTATGACGATCGCCGCTGGCGGAAACTCGATCTTCCGCATGATTGGAGCATCGAAGGTAAATTCGACAGTAAAAATCCTACTACACAGGCCGAAGGTGGATTGCCAGCCGGCATTGGTTGGTATCGCAAAAGTTTCCTGATCTCTGCATCGTCAAAAACAAAAACTATTTTGATTGATTTTGATGGTGTTTTTCATAACAGCGAGGTTTGGATAAATGGCCATTATTTAGGTAAACGGCCTAACGGCTATATTTCGTTCAGGTATGATTTAACGCCTTACCTTAAATTCGGTACACAGGAAAATGTGATAGCCGTGAGGGCTGATAACAGCGATCAGCCTAATTCTCGCTGGTATACCGGTTCAGGTATTTACCGTAATGTGTGGCTAACAACCGTTAATAAAACGCATCTGCCGCAATGGTCTTCATTTATAACTACGCCGCAGGTCGATCGGCAAAAAACAGAAATCCATATTCGCACAGTTTTACCGGTTTTCGTTAATTCAAAGTTTAAGCTCAAAGCTTCTGTTTTGGATGATAATGGCAAGATTGTTGGATCTGTCACTACTACCGTAAAGGACACTGTAATTCAACAAAACGTTCAGGTAAACAATCCTCAATTATGGTCGATAAATCACCCCTATCTGTATAAAGTAAAACTGCAGTTGTTTGCTGCTGATAAGGTTATCGATGATTACACAACTACCACAGGTATACGTTATTTCAACTTTGATGCAGATAAAGGATTTAGCCTAAATGGTGAGTCGATGAAGATTCTTGGCGTATGCCTGCACCACGATCAGGGGGCTTTGGGTACGGCTGTTAATACCCGCGCTATTGAGCGGCAATTGCAGATCTTAAAGGATATGGGTTGCAATGCTATCCGTACATCTCATAATCCTCCCGCGCCCGAATTACTCGACCTATGTGATAAAATGGGTTTCCTGGTGATGGACGAGGCTTTTGATATGTGGAAGAAGAAAAAAGCAAGCATGATTACCACGAAGATTGGGATAAATGGCATGTGAAAGACCTGCAAGACCAGGTTTTACGCGATCGTAACCATCCATCTGTTTTTGCATGGAGTATTGGTAACGAAATAAGGGAACAGTTTGATAGTACAGGTGTAAGTATTGGTCGCGAGCTGGTAAAAATTGTAAAGCAACTGGATAACACCAGGCCGGTTACATCGGCTTTGAGCGATGCTGATCCTAAAAAGAACTTTATTTACCAGTCGGGTGCGCTTGACCTGGTTGGTTTAAATTACCACCAGGAAGTATATGCCGATTTTCAGAAAAACTATCCCGGTCAAAAGTTTATCGGCACCGAAAATATGTCGGCCCTGGCAACACGGGGGCATTATGATATGCCGTCGGATAGTATCAGGCGCTGGCCAAAGGACGGTAAAACCCCGTTGAAGGATGGTAACGCCGACTTCACCGTATCATCGTATGATAATGTGTCGGCCTATTGGGGCTCAACGCACGAAGAGACCTGGAAGATCATTAAAAAGCATGATTTCCTTTCTGGACTTTTCGTGTGGACAGGCTTTGATTACATCGGCGAACCAACCCCGTACCTATGGCCTGCCCGCAGTTCGTACTTTGGCATTGTTGATCTGGCCGGTTTTCCCAAAGATGTTTATTACATGTACCAAAGCGAGTGGACAAGCAGGCCCGTTTTACACCTGTTACCGCATTGGAACTGGAAGCCCGGCCAGTTGATTGATGTGTGGGCTTATTACAACAATGCCGATGAGGTTGAAGCATTTCTGAACGGTAAATCGATAGGCGTAAAGAAGAAAACCGGCGATGACCTGCATGTGATGTGGCGTGTGAAATATGAACCGGGAGTATTAAAAGCCATATCGCGCCGTAATGGAAAAGTAGTGTTGACTACGCAGGTAGTCACAGCAGGCGAACCTTACAAAATACAGCTTAAGGCCGATCGGGATAAAATTAAAGCCGATAGTAAAGATCTTTCTTACATTACCGTATCTGTTTTGGATAAAAACAATGTTCCGGTGCCCGATGCTAATCAATTGGTGAAATTTAAAGTAACCGGACAAGGCATATTGAAAGGGGTGGATAATGGCTCACAAACAGATCTGGAACCTTTTGTATCTGATCAGCATCACCTGTTTAATGGTTTGGGATTGGCTATTATCCAATCTAAAGCTGTTGCCGGGAAAATTACCATTACTGCTACGGCTGATGGGTTGCAGGCGGCCCGGCTAATTATTGAAAGCGCACGTTGAGAAGCTGTTTCCAGCCGCCGCTTGGCTCCAGCCGAGTGGCAGCTATCAAGCGGCCTCTGGCCGCCGTAAACAAGTGTGGTGTATACCGGCCGGAGGCCGGAGAATCAGTTGCCACTCGGCTGGAGCCAAGCGGCGGCGTTTTTTGTTTGTATATTTATTTGTTGGTGATAATATCATACAATAGCAGGCGAAAATATTACAGTAAAGGTTAACTGCAGGACGTTAAATTTGTTATACAATTTTAAACCACAATACTAATTTTTACTGTACTACCCGATTAACGCATGAAAGTGTTGCCCGTGTTAGATTTTACCATTATAGGTATTTACCTTATAGCTATGGTGCTGGTGGGTTTTTATTTTTCGCGTAAAAATAAAAATGCCGAGCAGTTCACCGTTGCATCTGGTTTAATACCAGGCTGGGCTATCGGGTTATCCATTTATGCTACTTTTTTAAGCAGTAATACATTTTTAGGAGTGCCCGGCAAGGCCTACGGCGGCAACTGGAACGCTTTTGTGTTTAGCTTATCGATGCCATTTGCAGCCTGGATAGCGGTTAAATATTTTATACCATTTTATCGTAATACCGGTAACATCTCGGCTTATACGCATTTCGAAAAACGCTTTGGTCCCTGGGCAAGGGTTTATGCGGTTATTTGCTTTTTGCTTACGCAGATAGCCCGCATGGGATCTGTATTTTTTGGCATAGCGTTAAGTCTGCAGGCGCTTACCGGTCTGTCTATGAAGTCCATTATGGTGGTAATGGGAATCTCTATTATCCTGTACACAGTATCAGGAGGGATCAAAGCTGTGATCTGGACAGAAGTTGTGCAGGCTATCATCAAAACTTTAGGAGCCCTACTGATCATTTATTTGGTGGTAAACAGCATCCCCGGCGGCTTTGATAAGATCGTAGAAATTGGTAAAGCTGATCACAAATTCAGCCTGGGCAGTTTTTCATTGAACCTTACCGAACCAACTTTTTGGGTGATCCTGTTCTACGGTTTCTTCATCAATCTAAATAATTTTGGGATGGATCAAAATTATATCCAGCGTTATCATGCGGCTACATCTACTAAGCAGGCTGCCAAATCAGTTTGGCTTTGTGTTGGTATTTATGTGCCCGCTTCTTTCCTGTTTTTTGTAATAGGCTCATGCTTATACGCTTACTATAGGCAGCATCCCGATCTGATCTTAAGCCTTAAGCACCAGGTAGCTATTGAGCGCCTGCCTGCAACGGCTTCGGCAACAGATGTTTCGGTATTTATGAACAAATTAACCCCTGCCGATTACGGTGATAAGATCATGCCGCATTTTATGGTTACCAAAATCCCGGCAGGATTGGTTGGTATTATTGTAGCTGCTATTTTATCAGCTGCCATGAGCACCATCAGTTCGGGTATGAACTCATCGGCCACGGTTTTTACCATCGATATCTACAAAAGATATTTTAAACCACAACTTAATGATAAAAATACATTGAATGCATTGCATATCGGTACTGTGCTTTTTGGGTTTGCGGGTATGGCCGCCGGGATAGCCATGATAGGGGTAAAAAGCATTCTTGATTTATGGTGGCAGCTTTCGGGGATTTTTGCAGCAGGTATGCTCGGTTTGTTTTTGCTGGGCATTATCAGCAGGCAAACCCGTAACCATGAGGCCATCATTGCCAGTATCATAGGTGTTTTGGTGATCCTTTGGCTTACTTTTCCGTCACTCATTCCCGAGCAATACGCCGTTCTTCGCAGTACGCTCAATACCAACATGATCATTGTTGCGGGTACCCTCGCTATATTTTTAACGGGAATATTTTTAACCAAAACAAGGCAGTTAACAGTTTAATAATCATCAAATGGAACAATCAAAAAAGGGTTTTATCCCGGTAATGTTAACGCCTTTTAAAGATAACGGTGCTATTGATTATGCAGCGCTGACCCGCTTAACCGAAATGTACCTGCGCGCGGGTGCGGCTGGTGTGTTTGCCAATTGCCTGTCGAGCGAAATGTTTGAATTGAGTGGTGAGGAGCGGTTAGCAATTATCAAACACGTGGTTGAAACTGTTGACGGCGCTGTTCCTGTCGTGGCCACCGGTACCTTTGGCGGGCCAATTGAAAAACAAGCCGATTTTATAAAAAAGGTATATGATACAGGTACTTCGGCGGTGATTGCCATTACCAGTTTGCTGGCTGATGCCGATGAACCGGATGCTGTACTTAATGACCGTGTTTTTGAACTGTTCAATCATACTGAAAATATCCCTTTAGGCTTTTACGAATGCCCGGTGCCATACAAAAGGTTATTATCGGCAGAACAGCTTCATCATTTTGCAGCAACAGGCAGGGTAATATATCATAAAGATACCTGCCTTAAAATTGACGTGGTAAAACAGAAATTGGAGGCAAGCAAAGTTAATCCGGCGTTTGGGCTGTATGACGCTTACATGGTTCACGCGGTTGAATCGCTTAAAGCAGGTTCGGCGGGATTGTCATGTATTCAGGGGAATTTCTTCCCTGAGCTTATTGTATGGTTATGCAATCATTATGCCGATGCATCGTGCCAGCATGAGGTTGCCATGGTACAGGAATTTCTAACCGAAAATATGGATGTGATGCACAATGTTTACCCTGTTATTGCTAAATATTATCTTACTAAACGTGGGCTTAAAATTACAACCACCACCCGGCGCGATGTTGGTTATTTCTCGCCGGCCATCCGCAATAAAATAGAAGATCTTTACGCTAACTACACTACACTTCAAAGTGAGATCGGTATCTATTAGTCTTAAGTCGAAAGTCCTGTTTAATTCTGTTGTGAAGTTTTTACGTAGAGACGCATCACATACGTCTTCCATAGGACAAGCCGTTTTGTAATTCATTAAACCCTGGATTTGCATGCGTGAGACGCATGTGATGCGTCTCTACATTTTAAAACAGCCTGTTGGAACTTTTGGCTAACGACTTAATACTTAACCAAACTAAGCAGAAATTGCCTGCTTTTGTCCTTTAATATAACGGCGTTTATACTCAAGCGGGGTCATGCCGGTAACCCGTTTAAAGTGTCGGTAAAAATTAGAGATGTTGTTGTAACCGCATTCAAAGCACAAAACCTCGGTGGGTAATTTGTCCTCAATCAAAAAACGGCAGGCATGACTGATCCTGATCTCGGTTAAAAAATCAAAATACGTTTTCTTGGTCATCAGTTTAAAATACCGGCAAAAGGAGGTGACACTGAGGTTGCCGATGGCTGCTATTTTTTCCAGGCTGATCTCCTGTTTATAGTTGGCCAATGTATAGGAGCATACTTTATTGAGGCGGATAGTATCCGATTCGTTGGATTGATGAAAGTCACTGTGCGATAGCGTTATCGGTTCAAAGTCCTCGTTTTCGGCCAGCACTTTAAGTATCGATAGCAGGATAATGATCCTGTCGAGGTTGGTAGCTTCAGCCGCCTGCCGCATCAGTTTGGCCAGCTCGGTTCTTGCTTCACCCTTAATTACCATACCACTTTTGGCCTTTTCAAAAAGCTTGGGCAACATGAACGCTTCAGGTAAGTTTAACAAATAACGACCAAGGCAGTCGGGCAAAAAGTGGATCACGATCACCTCAACATTCAATCCGGATTCGGGCAAAAAATATCTCGTCCTTGCAGCGCCAGCAGTGTGGTAGGGCCTCTCCCAGCAATGTGATTTCGCCTGGCGAAAAATTGCTGATATTATCACCAATAAACCTAACCCCTTCGCCCTTTATTACGTAGTGTAATTCAAGCTCGGGATGGTAGTGCCAGATACCCCGGAAGGTGGGCAAAATATCATGCCTGATACTGAATGAATTTTGCGGTTTAACCGCAACCTTGAGAAAATGGGGCTTCATTTTGTAAAAATCAATAAAGATTAGCAGGTGAGCGGACAATTAAGTATGCGTCGCGCTGGTTTATATTTTAAAAGTAGTAATTTTTAATCAAACCCAATTTGCACGAATGTAATTTTCTTTTGACAAAAAATTACGTTAACACGAAAAGCGGGTTATGATAAGATTGTATAATAAATAGATAAATACAAATAGGAAAGGCAAAGGCTAACCATTGATATTTGTTAAAGCAACTTGTAAATCAGGCTGCAGGATACCAGGAAATATAAACCAATAAAATTAATTATACTTTTTATCAGGCTTTTAGAACTGACAAGATTTTAACAGTTAATTAATTGTGATATGAACAATTAATTGCGTAAAAAACGGCAGGGTACTATATACTTTTTTTAAGGGCTTTATAAAAACTGTAAAGAATTTAACCAATTGAAACAACCATGAAGCACTTTAAATACATAGTGATATTGTTATTATCAGTTGCAGTCAGTGAGGCTTTCGCGCAGGCACCAGTGGATAACAACTACATAAAAGTTATAACCGAACGTTCAAACAAAATTGTTACAGGAGCAGGCATCACCGACTCGGTAAAATTTAAGAAAGTGCGTGATATTGTAGTTGCCCAGTACAGTGATTTGAACACCATTTATGATGCGCGTAAAGCAAAAGTAAATGATATTAAAACCCAGATGCCCGATGATAAAGCAGGTGCCAATGCCAAAATCGCCCTTGTAGATAGTAATGTGGCTAAGCAGGTTAAGGTTTTACATACCTTATATATCAATAAGCTGAATAAGGAATTAAGCGCTGATGAGGTTGATAAAATAAAAGACGGCATGACCTACCGCATTTATCCCATCACTTATACCGCTTACCAGGATGAAATACCTACCCTTACCGGGGAGCAAAAAGACAAAATTAAAGGATGGCTGCTGGAAGCGAGGGAGAATGCTATAGATGCCGAATCGGCAGAGAAAAAACATGCCTGGTTTGGGAAGTTTAAGGGCCGCATTAATAATTACCTATCCGCACAGGGCTACGATATGAAAAAGGAGGGTGAAGAGTGGCAAAAACGGATCAAAGAGCGGCAGGCAGCAAAACAATAATTTTTGAACTAACCTAAATATCCCGGTATCATGAAATAAGCTTTAGCCGGGCAAACCAATTATACTAATTAATTAACCTGATCATGAAAATTAAATTATCAAGTTTATGAGAAAACTTTTCCTCTTACTTTCGGTGTTGCTGTGCTTAGGCAGCGCGCTAAAAGCCCAGGACCGTAATATAACAGGTACGGTTACGGACGAAAAAGGTGCTCCCCTGCCAGGGGTTGCCATCCAGGTAAAGGGCAGTACAACAGGTACTATCACCAATGCCGATGGTAAATATTCAATTAAGGCTACTAACCTACAGGCCATTGTGGTTGGGGCTAAATTTCTTGGATACAACTACCAGGAAAAAACACTGAAGATTGGCGAAATGAATGCCGACTTTAAAATGGTACCATCACAAAATGCCCTCGATGAGGTTGTGGTAGTAGGTTACGGTACTCAAAAGAAGGTCCACTTAACAGGTGCTGTTGCCGCGGTGGATATGAAAACCATCCAGGATATCCCTACCACTAACCTTGCCGCCGCACTTCGCGGTACCAATGCCGCGGTAAGTGTTACCGGTGGTATTGCAAGACCGGGCCAAAGCGGAACCATCACTATCCGTAACCCAGTCTTTCTGGCAAAGAATGGTGGAAGTACAACACCATTGTACATTATTGATGGTGTACAACGTAGTGAAGCAGATTTCAACTTGCTTGATCAAAGTGAGGTGGAGAACATTTCGATATTGAAAGATGCTGCCGCTGCCATATACGGTATTTTAGGCGCGAATGGCGTTATCGTTGTAACAACCAAACGCGGCCAGGCCGGCGGGCCAAAGGTAAGCTTCAGTTCATCAGTAGGTATTGCCGATGCAATTCAGCTTCCTAAAATGATGTCGGGCTTTCAGATGGCTACTTATTTGAATGATATTGAGCAAACCAGGTATAACCACACCATAACACCCGAAGGTTATATCAACGGCGATTTAAGCAATAAAGACTTAAAATATTATACGCCGGATGAGCTTGAGTACTTTAAAAATAATAACCAAAATTTCCTGGAGCAGGCATTTAAACCGGCAGTAACCAGCAGGAACGCGTTGAGCATAACCGGTGGCAACGATAAGGTTACTTATTTCGCAGGCGCAAATTATGTAAACCAAAACTCCAACTTTAAAGGCGTAAACACTAACCGCTTTGGCTTCAGGGCCAGTGTCGACGCAAAAGTGGCGAAAGGTTTAAAACTGTCATTGTCATTGAGCGAAGATCTTGCCAAAAGCAAAATTTACTGGTATAAACTATCAAGTACCAGCGAAAGCCCGGATAACGACTTTCTGTCGCTTAACCAGGCACCACCATGGCAAAAATATTTTATCGACGGGCATCCTGTATATTTAGGAACTAGCAATAACGATAACCTTAACTTTTTTGCTGTTCAAAATTCTAACAACTACACAGGTAACAATAACACTGTATTTAATGGTTTAGCCAATTTGAGTTACGAAATTCCGGGTATTAGCGGCTTAACTGCCAATGTTAGCTACAACCGTAATCTTAATAATGCCTTTAACAAGCAATATGGCTCAACGTTTTATTACAACCAATATTCGGGCGAAGGCGACAATAACCATATTCCGGGAGGAACTGTGGTAGGCGTAAAAGCTATTAAAAATGGCGATAGGGTGCGCCTTACCCCTACAATGGCAGATAATTACCAGTTCAACGCCAACCTTACTTACCATAAACGTTTTGGGGCGCATGAAATTACTGCACTGGCTTTGTATGAGCAATATGAGTCATATAGTGAAGGTGTAGCTGCCGAAGCCGACGGTGTAATTGTAGGCGGAAAAGATAACCAAACGTTCACCATCGGCGATCAATCGTCAAACCAGGCTACATTGGTAAAAGAATATGGCCGTAAAGCTGTGGCAGGTAGGGTAAATTATGCCTACGCCGATAAATACCTGGTTGAATTGGCCATGAGGGCGGATGCCAATACCAACTTTGCACCGGGCCACCAGTGGGGATATTTCCCTTCGGCTTCAGCAGGCTGGGTGGTTTCAAAAGAAAACTTCTTTAAATCAGTAAGCTTTGTTGATCTTTTGAAATTCAGAGGTTCGGTAGGTTTGTTGGGTTCTGATAATACACCTTCATTCTTATACGCGGTTAACTACCAGTTTGGTACCGGCAACAAAGGCGGTGCTGTTTTCGGCGGCAATAGCGACAGGGGCCTCGGCGCACTGCTAAATATCGCTATCCCGAACGCTAATTTAACCTGGGACCATGACCTGAAAACAAACTACGGTTTAGATGCCGCTTTCCTGGGTAACCGCTTATCAGTTTCGGCCGATTATTTCTGGGAGCACCGCTATGATATGCTTGCATCGCTGAACACTTCAGTTCCTGTAACTATAGGCGCAGCGCCATCTGCCGAAAATTATGGTATTGTCAATACTTTCGGATACGAGATCTCTGTAAGCTGGAAAGACAAAATCGGTTCTAATTTTAGCTATAATTTTAGCCCGTTCTTTTCCTGGAGTGATAATAAATACATTAAATACGATATCGCTGCAGCGCAGGTGGGTACCATTCAGGATTTGACCGGTAAATCAAGCGATCAGGGAACACTGGGATACAAATCACTCGGTATTATCCGTACACAAGCCGATGCCGACGCGATCATTGCAGAAAGGGCCGCAGCAGCCGGTGGCGCGCAAAACGTTAAGATTTTTGGTTACGTACCTTCACCTGGTATGATCAATTACGTTGACAAAAACGGCGACGGTATTATCAAACAAAACGATCTCAACGACCAGTTTTATTTAGGTAAGAAATCATCAAACCACTACAATCTTGGTCTGAACTTTGGCGGTGCATATAAAACATTAAGCTTAAATGTGGTTATGGGAATGAGCTGGGGTGGTAACCAATCAATTGAGAGCGCGGCCATTAAACAAGCTACTGCCAACCAGAACAGGCCTGTATTCTGGGCCGATCACTGGACCCCATCTAATCCAAATGCCAAATATCCCGACCCTTATTACTCGGACGATGTGAGTGCTACAAGTGATTTTTGGTTTGTTAGCCCCTTCACCTGGAATATCTCCAGTGCTAACTTAAGCTATACCCTGCCCGCTTCCATCACAAAAAGGCTTGGAATGTCAAGCATAAGGGCGTATGTGGTAGCTACAAACCCAATCAACTTTGTAAACCCGTTCCCCGAACATTATCGTGATATTTCATCACCATTTGGGGCATATCCCAACTTACGCACAGTATCTTTTGGTTTAAACTTAGGCTTCTAAACTTTGAAAGACATGAAATTATTTAAAACCATATTTGCAGCTTTGATCGTATCAGCCCTGTTTACAAACTGTAAAAAAGTGCTTGATAAGGAAGATCTTACACACAGCACCCCCGGTCAGATTTTTAATGACTCAACGGTGGCTATTTTAAACATCAATTACCTGTATACAGCAAACCAGCCTGGCTGGTTTGGCGATACCGGCGGCGCTATTGGCAGCGGGGGCGACAAATGCGACGAATTTTACAGCGATAACGCATACGTAAAAGGCACGGTTACCATCGAAACTGTTGGTGACATCGGTACCTCGGTGAATATCAGCAATAACTACGGCCGGATCCGTAACATTAACCAAACCCTGCAGGACCTCGACGCCAGCACCTTGCCTGCCTCTACCAAAAACAGGTATAAAGCACAGGCTTATTTTTGGAGGGCTTTCAGGTATTTTGACCTGGTAAGGTTATATGGAGGTGTTCCATTGGTATTAAAACCGCTTGATGCTATTGGTCAGGACGCCAAAAACGCGGCGCTTTTGCCTCGTAACAAAACCTCAGAATGTTTTAAACAAATTGTGAGCGATCTGGACAGCTGTATAAAATATCTGCCCGCCAAATGGAGTGGCAGCGATTACGGTCGTATTTCATCGGCTGCTGCTGCTGCGTTTAAAGGAAGGGTGTTGCTAACGTATGCAAGTCCTCAGTTTAACCCCAGCAATGATGCGGCCCGCTGGCAAACAGCTGCTGATGCCAATGATAAGGCAATGCAGATATTGTCCGCTAATAACTACGGTTTAAACCCTTCGTATGACAATATGTGGTTTACCGAAAACAGCAGCAATCCGGAAGCAATTTTGATAACAGGTTTTAACACATCATCAACCGATCAAAACCAGAATAACAATACCTATGATAACGCGACTCGTCCGGCCTATTTAGGTACTAAAGGCGGTTCCAATCAACCTACATGGGATATTGTAAAATCATACCCGATGCTTGACGGAAAAGCACCAGGTACCTCCTTAAAGTATACATATGATGATGCAAAGTTTTTTGATAACCGCGATCCAAGGTTTAACAAAACTATTGCCTACAACGGTTGTAACTGGCCTATAAACGGCAATAGCTCTTATCGTCTGTGGACTTACTTTTATTACAATAAAGCGGATGGTTCCGGTGTTAAAACCACTGAACCGGCATCAGCAACAGGCTCAGGTTTCTACCTGCGCAAAGCTATTGACCCTAATGTCAGTGTGGCAAATACACCATATGTTGGTACAGATTGGATGGAGATCCGTTATGCCGAAGTTTTATTGAACCAGGCCGAATGTGCTGCCGCCTTAGGCAACGTAACTACCGGTTATACCAATATTGCCGCCATCAGGAAACGCGCGGGTATTGAAGCTGGTGCTGATAACCTTTACGGTTTAGATGCAGGCATGAGCCCTGATCAGATGATCAACGCTATCATGAATGAACGTAAAATTGAGTTTGCGTTTGAAGGTAAACGCTATTGGGACCTTCGCCGCCGTAAACTGCTCGAAAGCACATTGAATGGCTCAAAAAGAACAGGTTTGACAGTTACCCTTAATAACAACGCAAGCGGTAAAGATTATCTTACCGGTACAAGAGATGCTTTAGCAGCTGCATCATTGGATGCCTTGTACAGCTCATCTTTCACCGTTAAAACTAAAACCATGGATTCTTATAACATTGTGGTTCAGTCGGGCGATTACTTTTTCGGCATCCCTTCGGCGGCATTGTTAAATAATATCAATTTACAGCAAAATAACACCTGGGGTGGGCCGTTTGATCCGCTTCAATAATAAATTAATTGAACGATGGGTGCCTGCTAACCATTTAACAAAAGAATATTACGAATACAAATATGAAAAAACACACAGCTTTATTTTTAGTAGCAGCGGCATTGGGTTTAGCTAAACCGGCTTTTGCCCAATACCCTGAAGTGCCGGAGAAGGTTAAAGCAGAGAGTGAAGCTTTGATGAAAGAGGCTACCCGTCGTTCAGATTCAGCATGGGCGGTTGCCCTGCCCATTATCCAGGCCGATCAGCGCCGTGGCAAAGTATACGTACCATGGGCTGCACGCCCGACCGATTTGCCGCAGGCCAAGATCCCGGCTTTTCCGGGTGCCGAAGGTGGTGGTAAGTTTACCTTTGGCGGCCGTGGCGGTAAGGTGTATGTAGTTACCAGTTTGGCAGATAATGGCCCTGGTACTTTGCGTGAAGCTTGCGAAAAAGGCGGCGCGCGTATCGTGGTATTTAATGTTGCGGGCATTATCCGCATCAAAACACCAATTATCGTGAGGGCTCCGTATATTACTATTGAAGGCCAAACTGCTCCGGGTGATGGCGTTTGTATTGCAGGCGAATCATTTTGGGTTAATACACATGATGTTGTGATCCGTTATATGCGTTTCCGCCGCGGCGAAACCAATGTTGGCCGCCGTGATGATGCTTTGGGTGGCAACCCGGTGGGTAACATCATTGCCGATCACGTATCTGCAAGCTGGGGACTGGACGAAAACTTTTCGATGTACCGCCATATGTTTGATCCGGGTGATGGCTCGAAAGAAGAGAAGCTGGGTACCGTGAACATCACTATCCAAAACTGTATCTATTCAGAATCATTGGATTACTGGAACCACGCTTTCGGTTCAACAACAGGCGGCGAAAACAGCTCATTAATGCGTAACCTTTGGGCAGATAATACCGGTCGTAACCCATCTGTTGGCTGGAATGGCGTATACAACTTTGTAAACAATGTGGTATTTAACTGGCACCACCGCTCAATGGATGGCGGCGATTATACTACCAATTACAATGTGATCAATAACTACTTTAAACCTGGTCCTGTTACACCAAAAGATGAGCCCGTTGGTCACCGCATCCTGAAACCGGAATCGGGCAGGAGCAAGCTGAAAGAAAAAGTATTCGGTCGCGTTTATGCATCAGGTAACATTATGGAAGGTTATCCCGAAGTTACCAAAGATGCGTGGAACGGTGGCATCCAGGTTGAAGGCCCTGGTGGCAAAGAATTGCCTGACGCCGGTCAGTACAAGGATTACATGAAATCGGATGTTCCGTTCCCTATGCCTCCGATGACTATCCTATCGGCAAAGGATGCCTTTAAATTTGTTATCGCTAATGCCGGGGCAACATTGCCAAAACGCGATCCGGTTGATGTGCGCATCACCGAGCAGGTACGTACCGGTAAAATAACTTATAAAGAAATGAACACCGATACTGCTTACCAGTTTAAAGTGCGTAAATTACCTAAAGACTCGTACAAACTGGGCATCATCACTGCTCCATGGCAGGTTGGTGGCTATCCTGAATATAAAGGCACGCCTTACAAAGATTCGGACAATGACGGTTTGCCCGATAGTTGGGAAACAGCTCATGGCCTAAACCCTAAAGATGGTAACGACTCGGCCCTGCCTGCAAAAAATGGCGGTGGTTATACCAATATCGAAGTATATTTAAATACAGTAGCCGCTAAAGGCGAAAAGAAATTGGCTTCGTTAAAATAATAAAGACAGTATAATGCGGGGACTGAGGTTTACAAGGATTTATATTTGGGTTGGTTTAATGACTGGGGGGATGCTTTTGCATACCCCTTATTTGCACAGGATAAGAAAAAAGCCCCTAAACCACAACCACCTGTTGCAGCCGATAAAAACGGCAAACTAAACTACATTGCAGCGCCAAATGGCGACCGTATTCCTGATTACTCGTACTGCGGATATATGGCTTCTGAAAAGCCAATTCCATTTATACCTGTTAAAGTTGTAGTGCCCGTAAAAGTAGGCGATGCTACATTAAGGATCCAGGCCGCTTTAGATTATGTAGCCGGATTACCTGCCGATAAAGATGGTTTTCGTGGCGCAGTATTGCTTAACAAGGGTACATACCAGGTTAATGGTAGTCTCAAAATTAACGCATCCGGCGTTGTTTTGCGCGGTAGCGGCATGGGCGCCAACGGCACCACATTATTTGCAGCCGGTACCGACAGGGAAACCTTTATTCATGTTACCGGTAAAAATGACCGGCAAACATCCAAAGAACTTAAAATTACCGACGCCTATGTACCGGTAAATGCCAACACTTTGCACATTGCTGAAGGTGCAGGCCTAAAAATCGGCGACCTAGTGTTGATCCACCGCCCGAGCACACAGGCCTGGATCAGTACCATCAAAACCGATCACTTTGGTGGCGATTTAACAGCCCTGGCCTGGAAACCCGGCGAACGGGATATTTACTGGGACCGTAAGGTAACAGCAGTAGATGGCAATGCCATAACCCTTGACGCACCTTTAACAACAGCATTGGATACTGCATACGGCGGTGGTTTGATAGCCTCTTACCAATGGTCCGGCAGAATTGTGCAAGTGGGGATCGAAAACTTAAAACTGCAATCAGCTTACGATGCTTCAAACGCAAAAGATGAAGCCCACCGCTGGATGGCTATCACAATGGAAAATGTTAGCGATGCCTGGGTACGCCAGGTAACCTTTGAGCATTTTGCAGGTTCGGCAGTATTTGTTGGTGTTACCGGAAACCGGGTAACGGTTGAGGATTGTAAATCGCTCGCGCCTGTTTCAGAAATAGGGGGCAGCGCCGTAACACATTCCTGACTATGGGCGGGCAAAACCTTTTTCAGCGTTTATATTCCGAACAGGGCTTTCATGATTTTGCTACCGGGTATTGCGCGCCGGGGCCAAACGCTTTTGTTCAATGTATGGCGGTAGGTTCGCTGGGCTTTAGCGGTGGCATCGACAGTTGGGCCTCAGGCGTTTTGTTTGATATCGCCAATATCGATGGGCAGCCCTTAAGTTATATGAACCGGGGGCAGGACGGACAAGGTGCCGGATGGAGTGCGGCTAACAGTTTGTTTTGGAATTGTACCGCAGCCCGTGTGGATTGCTATCAGCCGCCAACTGCCCAAAACTGGGCTTTTGGTACCTGGGCACAATTCGCCGGCGACGGTTACTGGAGCACCTCCAACAGTACTATCAGCCCAAGAAGTTTTTATTATACACAGCTGGCTAACAGGTTGAATAAGGATGTAAGCAAACAAGCCGATATCCTGTATCCTGCCACCGAACCTTCAAGCAGCCCAACGGTTGAACAGGCAGCCGAATTAATGGCCGCCGCCCGCAAACCTGCTGTTACAATCAGTAACTGGATAGATCAATCGTCTAAAAGAAATGTTATCAATACAGAATCGGCTGGTGCCAAGACTATTGATGAAATAGGATATAAAAATGCTGCACCTACAGTATTAGCACCCAAAATGGTGGTTACCAACGGATGGTTAACCCGTGGTAATGTGGTATTAGCAGGCAGGCATTTTGAAACCCCATGGTGGAACGGTACTGTTCATCCCGATTATACAGAAACGGTGGCCAAACCAGCAATTTCCCGTTGGGTACCCGGCCAAACCGGCACCGGTTTAACGGATGATCTGAACGCGGTAACCGACTGGATGCAGAAAGGTAATATGGTAGTTTTTGAACATAACTACGGCTTGTGGTATGATCGCCGCCGCGATGATCACGAGCGTATCCGCCGGATGGACGGCGATGTTTGGGCTCCGTTTTATGAACTGCCTTTTGCCCGGAGCGGAAAAGAACTGGCCTACGACGGCTTAAGCAAATACGACCTGACCAAATACAATACCTGGTACTGGAATCGCCTGAAACAATTTGCTGACTTGGCCGATGAGAAAGGTTTGGTATTGGTTCACCAAAATTATTTTCAGCACAATATTATTGAGGCTGGGGCGCACTATACCGATTTTCCATGGCGCACGGCAAATAATATTAACGGCACCGGTTTCCCGGAGCCTGTACCTTATGCCGGCGACAAACGCCAGTTTATGGCTGAGCAGTTTTATGACGAAACCGACCCGGCAAGGCGTAAGCTTCACATTGCCTACATCAATAAATGTATGGACAACTTTGCAGGTAATACCGGGGTGATCCAACAGATTGGATCGGAATTTACCGGTCCGCTGCATTTCATGAAGTTTTGGGTAGAAACCATTAAGCAATGGGAAGCCACGCATAAAAAGAAACAGATTATCGCTTTAAGCGCTACAAAAGATGTGCAGGATGCTATCCTTGCCAACCCGGCAACGGCTACGGTTATTAACGTGATCGATATCCGTTACTGGTACTACCAGGCTAATGGAACGGCTTATGAACCCATCGGAGGTCAAAGCCTGGCCCCACGCCAGCAAGCACGGATCTTTAAACCAAAGGCGGCATCATTTGAGCAGGTTTACCGTGCGGTACATGAGTATCGTACCAAATACCCGGATAAAGCAGTATTATTTTCTGCCGATGATTACGACCGTTTTGGTTGGGCGGTATTTATTGCAGGCGGATCATTGCCGGTCCTTCCTGCCAATACCAATAAAGCTTTTTTAGCCGATGCAAGCGGTATGAAACCTGCCGAGCTGCCGGGTTCGCCTAAAGATCAATGGGGCTTAGTCTCATCAAAAGGATATATCGTTTATAGTAATGGCGGTGATATTCACCTTAATTTATCGGCTGGTGTCAATTACAAAGCACAATGGATCGACCCTAAAACTGGTGAGCTTTTGCCGGGTGAAGAAACGGTGAAAGGTGCTGGTAATACAGAAATAAAAGGACATGGGAACGGGGCTGCCATTTTGTGGTTGAACCGTAATTAAATAAAGGAATAAAAGGGGGCTTGCGCGATTCCCCTCTTGAGAGGGGCGGAGGGGTGTGTTTACAAAGCGGCAATGAATATTGACGAAACACACCTCTGCCAACGCTCAGCCCAACGCGCCCCCTCTTGAGAGTAATAGCCCATGAAAAGGCAGGAATAATTTGTATATTTATGATAATGAATATCATAGAGACGATTAAGCGTTTTCCAGATCAGTCCAGTTGCATAGACTATCTTGAAGGATTAAGATGGCAAGGATTGCCAGAATGCCCGTATTGCAACAGCAAACGGAGCAGCAAGCGCCAGGAAAGCCAACGGCATATTTGCAATAGCTGTAACCGCAGCTATAGCGTTTTGGTCGGCACTGTTTTCGAGGGCACCAAACTTCCTTTGCCGCAATGGTTTTTGGCTATTTCATTAATGCTGAATGCGAAAAAGGGGTTATCTGCACGTCAGTTAAGCAGGGATCTGGGATGCAATCGTAAGACAGGCTGGTATTTGCAGATGCGGATACGGGAAGCCATGCGGGACGGCGGGGATGGCGGTTTGTTTAAGGGTATTGTTGAGGTAGATGAGACTTATTTAGGTGGTAAAAAAGCCAATCACTCAAAGAAAAAGCGGCAGGAAAGGCGCGATAATAATTTGCAGGTCACCGGCATGCAGGATAAACAGCCCGTGATTGGGTTATTGGAGCGGGATGGCCGTCTAAAGCTTCAGGTCATAGATAAGGCACATGGGAAAACGCTCAAACCCATTGTTGAACAATCAGTGAGCACAGATGCTACTATTGTAACGGACGGCTTTGGTGGATATGCCGGTTTAAATAAAATATTCCGTGAACATCAGGTATTAAACAAGGAAAAAGAAGAGTATGCCCGGGGAGAGTATCACACCAATACGATTGAGGGCTTTTGGACATTGTTAAAACGGGGGATATATGGTCAATACCATAAAGTATCGCTCAGACATTTGCAATCATACCTGAATGAGTTCACATTTAAATATAACAATAGAGGCAATAACCAGGTGTTTAACTTTTTAATTAACAAAATGGCTACTGCCTCTTGATGGGCTATTACTCTCTCAAGAGGGGAGCTTTGGAAACCTCAGGACCCTCTCCGAGAGACCCTGAGGGGACGAAAAATGAATGGAATGTAAGCGTGGACGCTTACTTCGGTTATAGTTCAAGGGAAGGACGCTTGAACTGGTGATATTTTAATTAAAAGAAATTGTCATTTCGATAAAGCAGAGGGGTTGAGCGCAGGGGCGAAAGAGAAATCTTATACGGCATCCAGATTTGTAATGGATGTTGTAAAGTAGGGCGTATAAGATTTCTCCTCACGCAACCGCACATTCCCAATTGTCTGTCGAAATGACAGCCGGTTTTTGATTTTTACTATATTATGCTTAAAAAATCTATCATACTAATTGCCATAGCCTGTTTGTTCTTCGCATTTAAAAGCAATGAAACAACCATTCCGCGTTTAAGCATATCTACCAACCACCGCTATTTCATGGCCGGGCATAAGCCATTTTTTTGGCTGGGTGATACCGGCTGGTTACTGTTCTCTAAGCTGAAAAGGGAAGAGGCCGAGCAATACCTTGATGTCCGCAGCAAACAGGGTTTTAATGTGATTCAGGTAATGGTAGTGCACAGCATTAAAGAAACCAACGCCTACGGCGATTCAGCCTTAAGTAATAAAAATATCGCGTTACCAAAAACAACTCCCGGCAATACCTTTGGCAAAGGAAACGAATATGATTATTGGGACCATATTGATTGGATCATCACCAAAGCCGCCGAAAAAGGTTTATACGTAGCCCTGGTGCCGGTTTGGGGATCTGTTGTAAAAGAGAGTCATATCGGTGCGGAAAAGGCAAAAATTTACGCTGAGTTTTTAGCCAAAAGATACCGCGACAGTCCAAATGTGATCTGGATGAATGGCGGCGACATAGCAGGTTCTGATTCGTTGAATACCTGGAAGGCTATTGGTAATACTTTACATGATGTTGATGGCACACATCTGATAACTTACCATCCGCGCGGCCGCACACAATCATCAAAATGGTTTCATAATGAAAACTGGTTAAGCTTCAATTGCTTTCAATCCGGCCATCGTACTTATGCGCAGGATACTTCTAAAAAAGATTTAAGATACGGCGAAGATAACTGGCGTTATGTAGAAACAGACTATAATCTATCACCCATAAAACCAACGCTTGATGCGGAGCCATCGTATGAAAAAATCCCTTACGGATTACACGATACCAAGCTACCCTGTTGGGCAGCTGCCGATGTGAGGCGTTACGGCTACTGGTCGGTTTTTGCTGGAGGTTGCGGATATACGTATGGCGATAATGACGTGATGCAAATGCATAAGCCCACCGATAAAGACAGCGCTTATGGTTCCAAAGGATATTGGTATAATTCAATTAATGATCCGGGAGCAAAGCAGATGATTTATTTGAAAAAGCTGATGCTGTCACGCCCGTACCTTGATCGTGTACCTGATCAATCATTGATCGCCGGTAACAACGGCGTAAAGTACAACAGGCTGATCGCAACCCGCGGAAAAAGCTATGCTTTTGTTTATACCTATTCCGGCCGCGAGATCAATATCAACGCTGATAAACTGGAGGGCACGAAGCTGAAAGCATCATGGTTTAACCCGCGCAACGGGCAAACTACGGCTATCGGAACCTTCGCGAAAGCTAAAACAATAAAATTTAAGCCACCCGGCAAAGTATCAAATGGTAACGACTGGGTGCTCATTATTGACGCGATATAACAGTGAACAAAGGAATTAAACATATCACTTTACTATTTGCCATTGCGCTGGTGTTTTCATGCAAGGCCGGTAAAAGCGTGTACCTTTTTACGTCGTTTCACGAGCCGGCCAATGAAGGTTTGCGCTTTTTGTACAGTAATGATGCTTACCACTGGAATGCTATCGACCACATTTTCATTAAACCGGAAGTTGGCGATGCTAAGATCATGCGCGACCCATCCATAGTCCAGGGCCCCGACGGGGTTTACCATTTGGTGTGGACAACCGGCTGGAAAAACGACAAAGGCATAGGCTATGCCAGCTCGAGCGATCTGATCCATTGGTCGGCCGAAGAGCACATTGAGGTGATGGCTAATGAGCCCACCGCGGTGAATGCCTGGGCACCGGAGTTGTTTTATGACGAGGATAACAAATATTTCATCATTGTTTGGGCTTCAACCGTACCATTCCGCTTCCCGAAAGGGCACGAGGATGAAAATAACAATCACCGACTGTATTACACCACAACTAAAGATTTTAAAACTTTCAGCCCCTCACAGCTTTTCCTTGATCCGGGTTTTAGCGTAATTGATGCTGAGATCGTAAAGCGGGCCAAAAATGATTATGCACTGGTGATGAAGGATAATACCCGGCCTAACCGTAATATCCTCGTGGCCTTTAGTAATAATCCTCTGGGGCCTTATAGCAATTATACTCCGCGATTTACCGAACCTTTCAGTGAAGGCCCCAGCATGACCAAAGCCGGTGATAACTGGCTGATTTATTATGATTCGTACCGTTTAAAAAGATATGGCGCCATGCGTACAACCGACTTTAAAACTTTTACCGACCTGGCCGATAGCGTGAGCATACCGGTAGGGCACAAGCACGGCACCATATTTAAGGTTACCAAAAAACAGCTTGCGCAGCTTTTACAGGCAGCCGGGCAAACCAAAGCAGCTAAACATGAATAAGTTCATCAGCATATTGTTTTTTATATCGATGGCCGGGATAGCCAGTGCACAGGATACCGTGCATTACAGCGGCAATACGGTGGTCAATGTCGATTATCATCACGGGCAGTTAAGCCCGGTGATAGGCGTGCACAGCAAGCAGATATTCAGGGCTAACCGTGAACATCCGGAGCTTGCCGATGGGTTTGGTTTTACCTACAACCATGCGCCTATGCTGGCCTACTGGAACAATACTTTTTATGTAGAATACCTGAGCGATAAGGTAGGCGAAAGCCTGCCGCCAGGCCAAACCCTGCTCATGACCTCGAAAGATGGTGACGCATGGTCAAAACCTACAGTAGTTTTTCCTAAATATAAAATACCTGATGGCACTACCAAAGAAGGACACCCAGGTATGGCGAAGGACCTGTATTCGGTAATGCACCAGCGTATGGGTTTTTATACTTCCAAATCAAAACGCTTACTGGTACTGGGCTTTTATGGGATTTGTTTGGATGGCCGTGATGATCCGAATGATGGCTTAGGTATTGGCCGTGTAGTGCGTGAAGTATTGCCAAACGGCGAATTCGGGCCGATTTATTTTATCCATTACAATCTAAAATGGAACGAAAATAATACCTCATTTCCTTTTTACAAAACCAGTAAGGATAAAGGTTTTGTACAGGCCTGCGATGAGCTGATGGCCAACCCACTGATGATGATGCAATGGGTGGAGGAAACCGACAGGAAAGATCCCTTAATTCCGCTGCATAAAGATTATAAAGCATTTAACTTTTATCACTTACCCGATGGCCGCGTGGTTGGCTTATGGAAATACGCGCTTACCGCTATCAGTACTGATAACGGCAAAACCTGGCCAGCAAATGCCGCCCGCGCGCCGCGTTTTGTAACCGCCAACGCCAAGATCTGGGGACAGCGCACATCCGACGGTAAATACGCTACGGTTTATAATCCTTCGGAGTTTCGCTGGCCGCTGGCTCTGTCAGTTAGTAAAGACGGATTGGATTATACTAATCTGTTGTTAGTTAACGGCGAGATCACCACCATGCGTTATGGCGGCGCTTATAAATCATACGGGCCACAATATACACGCGGCATTGAAGAGGGGAATGGCACCCCGCCCGATGGTAAGCTTTGGGTTACTTACAGCATGAACAAGGAGGATATCTGGGTATCGTCCATCCCGGTGCCGGTTACCGAAAAAGCGGATGCGCATGCCAATGAGGTCTTTAACGAACTGCCAGTTGGTAAGGAATTGGAAAAATGGAATACTTACAGCCCGCAATGGGCTCCTGCCGCTATCGACAAGTCACCTGATGGCGAACGAGCCCTAACCCTAAAAGACAGCGACCCATTTGATTTTGCCAAAGCAGAACGTGTTGTGCCTGTTTCTAAAAAATTAATGACCGATTTCACCATCACTGCAGGGCAAAACAATGCAGGTATGCTGGATATTGAATTTCAGGATGAAAAAGGTATTGCTGCTATCAGGCTTACGCTTGATTCTGCCGGTCAGTTCAGGACCAAGGCCGGCTATCGCAACAAAAATTTCATGAAATATGAGGCCGGTACGCAATATCATATTGTGATAAAGCTAAATACTGATACCCGCTTTTACACCGTGAATGTTAACGGCAAAGATGTGCTTACAGGCCTGTTTTTTGCCCCGGTGCTAAGCGTAAACCGGATAGTGTTCCGTACCGGGGATATCAGAAGGTTCCCGGATGCTGATACGCCTACCGATCAGGATTTCGACCGGCCAAACGCCGGGGAAGCCGCGAAACAAGCTGTTTTCTATATCAAATCATTTAAAACAAGTAATTACTAATGCTACTGCGCCTGATAAAATATTGTTGGTTGACGATCTGCCTGCTTAGTTCTGGGATTGCCGGCGCGCAGGTTGTTTTGCCTAAAATATTGGGCAACAATATGGTATTGCAGCGTAATGCACCTGTGCCTGTTTGGGGTACCGCATTGCCGGGTGAAAAGGTTACTGTAAAGTTTAATAGCCAAACAAAAACAACTATAGTCGATGCCTCAGGCAAATGGATAGTAAAGCTTGATGCGATGCCCGCATCAGCCAAACCCGCAACGCTGACCATATCAGGAAAAAACACTATCCAACTGCAAAATATACTGGTTGGCGAGGTATGGCTTTGTTCGGGCCAATCAAACATGCAGTATGAAATGCGCAAGAATAGCAAAGTGAAAAAGCCGGATACCAGTACGACAAATTCGCCTGTTGATGAGCTGGACCGCGCGCATAACCCACAGATCAGGATCTTCCTGGTTACGCAGAAAAATATGTTGAAGCCAGATTCTACCCATTCGGGATGGAGTGTGGCCGAAGATTCGGCTTTGAGGGCTTTTTCGGCGGCGGGGTATTTCTTCGCTAAAAACCTGCAGCATGATCTGAAAGTGCCGGTAGGTATTATTTCATCGGCAGTAAGCGGCAGCAGGATTGAGCCCTGGGTATCGCAGGAAGGTTTTGATGCCATCCCATATTTCAAGGCCAACAATATTAAGATTGATGGCGATCCAGGTAAGTTTTATGCCAAAATGATTGAGCCTGTCGCTCCGTTTGCGCTAAAAGGTTTTTTATGGTACCAGGGTGAAAGTGCCTGTTTTTTAGGCGAAACCATCAGCTATACTTACAAAATGGAAGCGCTGATCAATAACTGGCGTAAGCTTTGGGGCGATAAAACATTGCCGTTTTATTACGTGCAGATAGCGCCCTATTACTATACCCATGGAAAAGGCCCTGTAACCTATACTCAGTTTACAGAGCCCGAATTGCGCGAGGCCCAGGCTGCAGCCCTGCAGATCCCGCATACAGGCATGATCATCACTACCGATCTGAACGATGACCTTAAAAATATTCACCCGCCATTTAAATGGGAGGTAGGCAGGAGGCTTGAACTACAGGCGCTTGCCAATACCTACAAACAACGGGTAGTTTTTTCGGGCCCCGTGTATAAAAACATGAAAATAAATGGCGACAAGATCATCCTTGAGTTTGATCACGTAGGTGCCGGCTTGGTAAGCCATGACGGTAAACCACTTACTGATTTCACCATTGCCGGTGCCGACGGAAATTTTGTCGCGGCAAATGCAGCAATAAAAGGGAATACGGTTGAAGTATCGGCCGAATCGGTTGCTAAACCTGCAGCCGCACGTTTTGCCTGGTCAGAGGCTGCTCAACCTAATTTTTATAATAAAGATGGTTTGCCTGCTGTTCCCTTCCGCACGGATAACCCGTTGAAATTTACTTTAACTGCTAACTGAATATACTAATGAGATCTGCCTGCTTTAAAATATGGATTGCTTTGCTGTTTGTCATCAACTGGTCGGTAAGCCATGCCCAGGAAACACAAAAGCTATTCCTGTCGGGTACAGGGAGCGACCATACTGTAAACTGGCAGTTTTATTGCACCGCGGGCAACAATTCAGGCAAATGGACAACCATTCCGGTGCCGTCAAACTGGGAGTTTCAGGGTTTTGGTATGTACAATTACGGTCTTGCTAAGGATAGTTTAAGAGGCAAGGAGCAAGGGCTTTATAAATACGAGTTTAACATGCCGACATCATGGCAGGGCAAGGCTGTCAATATTGTTTTTGATGGCTCCATGACCGACACCGAGGTGAAGCTGAACGGCAAATCCGCCGGGGCAATTCACCAGGGATCATTTTACCGTTTCAAATATGATGTAAGCGCTTTGCTTAACTACGGCAAATCCAATCTGCTGGAAGTAACGGTATCTAAACACTCTGCCAATGCATCAGTAAACGCAGCCGAACGTAAAGGTGATTTCTGGATCTTCGGCGGCATTTTTAGGCCGGTGTTCTTGGAGGCTGCCCCTAAATCGCATATCAGCTATTTTGCTGTTGATGCCAAAGCTAACGGTAATTTAAAAGCACAATTGCGATTGGCATCTGTAAAAAGCGGCACGGTAACAGGGCAGGTGTATACCATGGCAGGGCAAAAGTTTGGTGTTCCTTTTTCCGTAAAAGTTAATGGAGGCGATACCGTTGCTAATATCAGCACGAATATTGTTTCACCAAAATTATGGTCGCCGGAGTTTCCTAACCTGTACAATGTGGTATTTACGCTGAATGAAAATGGTAAGCCCGTTCATATCGTAAAGCAACGCATCGGCTTCCGTACGGTTGAGCTGAGGGAACACGATGGCATTTATGTAAATAACGCTAAGATCAAATTTAAGGGCGTAAACCGTCATTCGTTTTGGCCAACTACGGGCAGGGCCTTAAATAAAAAAGTAAGTATCGGGGATGTTCAACTCATGAAAGATATGAACATGAACGCGGTGCGGATGTCGCACTACCCGCCCGATGATCATTTCCTGGACGTATGCGATTCATTAGGTCTTTTTGTACTGGACGAGCTTACCGGCTGGCACCACGCCTATGACGACGTGGTTGGTTCGAAATTAACTAAAGAAATGATCGAAAAAGATATCAATCATCCATCCATTGTGATCTGGGATAATGGTAACGAAGGTGGTTTTAATTTCAACCTCGATCATTGGTTTGATGAATTGGATATTCAAAAACGTCCCTTGATCCATCCCTGGGGCATCTTCCGCGGAACAAATACACAACACTATATTAATTATGACTACGGCACCAATACAGGTATCAACGGTCACGATATATTTTTCCCGACCGAGTTTTTACACGGCTTGTACGATGGCGGCGGCGGTGCTGGGCTGGATGATTTCTGGAAACAGATGTGGCACACCCCGATTTCGGCAGGTGGTTTTATCTGGGATTTTGCTGATGAAGCTGTGGTTCGCACAGATAAAAACGGCGAGTTGGACAGCGATGGTGACCATGGCCCCGACGGCATTGTAGGCCCTTACCACGAAAAGGAAGGCAGCTATTATGCTATTAAAGAAATCTGGAGCCCGGTTTACCTCGAACCCCGCGAAATAACGCCCGCGTTCAACGGTACACTGCGTTTAGAGAATAGATATTCCTATACAAATCTTAAACAATGTACATTCAGCTATAAGCTGACAACGCTCAATGGCACTGCTTCAACAAGTAAAACCGGTACTATAGCTTCGCCGGATGTTGAGCCCGGACAGTATGGGAACCTGCAGTTACAGTTGCCTAAAGACTGGCAAAATTATGATGTGCTATATGTTTCAGCTTTTGACGTAAATAAGCATGAGCTGTTTACCTGGAGTTTTCCGGTAAGTAACCATGATAAGATCACAAACCGAATTATTACAAAAACAGGTGGAAGTAAAGCTGTAATTACCGAGACCGATTCGCTGTACAAAGTAAAAACCGGCAACGGGATCGAGCTGGCGTTTAACCGTAATTCGGGCATATTGGTTAGTGTGAAAAATGCTAAAGGTGATATTCGTTTTAACAACGGGCCTGTTTTGATTGAAGGGCAAGATCAAACGGGTTTTGAAAAGCTCACCTATCATTATGAATTTGATAATCTGGTGGTTGAAGCAGTATTCCCGCCCAAAAAATCTGAACCGTTATTGAAGTGGACTATCTACCCATCGGGCTGGGTGCAGCTTGATGTTAAATACTGGCCAATAGGGGAGGATGCTACATTAATGGGCATTAATTTCTCCTTCCCCGAAAAAGATATTAAAGGCATTACCTATATGGGTGATGGCCCTTACCGGGTGTGGAAAAACCGCATGAAAGGTACATCACTGGGCGTATGGGATAAAACCTACAATAATACTATAACCGGGCAGGGTAAAGTTGTTTACCCGGAATTTAAGGGCTATTACTCCAACCTGTACTGGATGAAACTGCAAACTACCGGGCAGCCGGTAACTATTGTATGCAATAGCCGGGATGTGTTTATGCGCCTGTTTACTCCGGCTAATCCCAAAAATGTATACAACACGGCCCCGGCTTTCCCATCGGGTGATATCTCGTTTATGCATGGCATAACGCCGATAGGCACCAAATCACAAAAGCCTGAAAAACTGGGTCCGGGTGGACAAAAGAACCAATATTTTAATTACGACAGGAATATAGAAGACGCGCTTTCGCTGAACCTGTATTTCGACTTTTCGGGTAAATAATTGATGAAAGGGTTAGTCACACATATCGGTTTGGCTGTGGTGGTTATTCTAACTTGCCTGGGCAATTGCTATGCAGACGCGCGTATCGGTTTACAAAACCTGAAATGCGAAATGCTGAACAATCCTTTGGGGATTGGCACCGCTAAACCCCGGCTAAGCTGGCAGATTACCAGCGATACACGGAATACCAACCAGGTAGCCTATCAAATTTTAGTAGCCTCAACTCCCGAAAAACTAACAGCAAACCAAGGTGACCTGTGGGATTCGCACAAAGTGAATTCAACTGAAACCATCATGGTCAACTATGCGGGCAAACCGTTGAGCAGTCGCGCCGAATGTTATTGGAAGGTTAGGGTATGGACAAATAACGGTACAAGCATATGGAGCCAATCGGCTAAATGGAGCGTGGGCCTTTTGAACCCGGCAGATTGGAAAGCAAAATGGATAGGTTATGACCGTGGGTTTGCCTGGGATAGTGTTTCCAAATTTTCCCGGCTTTCGGCAAGGTATTATCGCCGTGGGTTTAGTTTAAATAAAACGATCAAACGCGGCACTGCTTATATAGTTGGTTTGGGTCATTATGAGTTATATATTAACGGACATGCTATCGGCGATCAGGTTTTGGCTGAAGCACCTACTGACTATACGCAGTCAGTTAAGTACAACACCTTTGATGTTACAGATCGTCTGAAACAGGGCGATAATGCCATTGGAACGGTATTGGGCAACGGCCGCTATTTTACCATGCGACCAAAATATAAGCCTAAAAAGATCAAAGAATTTGGGTTCCCCAAAATGTTGCTACAACTGGAAGTTGAGTATACCGACGGATCAAAGCAAACTATCATAAGCGATAACAACTGGCATTTTACAGCCGATGGCCCCATCCGCACCAATAACGAGTACGATGGCGAGGAATATGACGCCACCAAAGAGTTTCCGGGATGGAACAGTGCGGGTTTTGACGACAGCCAATGGCTTATAGCCGAGCTGGTGCCGGCTCCCGGTGGCAAGCTTGACGCGCAGATGAATGAACCGATCAGTGTGATGGATACCATTAAACCTGTCAGTATCAGTCAGCTTAAAAAAGATGTATGGATATTGGATCTGGGCCAAAATATGGCAGGCTGGTTGCAGATGCGGGTAAAAGGAAACCGGGGGGATAAAGTAACACTTCGTTATGCAGAGACACTGCAGCCCAATAATGAACTTTATGTAGCTAACCTACGTGATGCCAAAGTAACCGATGTGTATACGCTTAAAGGCGGGGCGGAAGAATTATGGCACCCGGTATTTGTGTATCATGGTTTCAGATATGTGGAGATCAGCGGTTATCCAGGTAAGCCCGAGTTGGCTGATTTTGAAGGACAGGTGGTTTACGATGCCTTGCCAACCATCGGCCATTTTGAAACATCTAACGCTATCGTCAATAAGATTTATCATAACGCTTATTGGGGGATCCTGAGCAATTACAAAGGGATGCCGGTTGATTGCCCGCAGCGTAACGAGCGGATGCCATGGCTTGGCGACAGGGCGGTGGGCTCGCTTGGTGAAAGCTTTGTATTTGCTAATAGTAATTTCTACGTCAAATGGCTGGATGATATCGCACAGTCGCAAAGGCCGGATGGAGCCATCCCCGATGTAGCGCCCGCTTACTGGAATTATTACAGCGATAACATGACCTGGCCCGGTACTTATATCCTGGTGGCCGATATGCTTTACCGTCAGTTTGCCGATAAAGCGCCGATTGAAAAGCATTACGCCTCCATGAAAAAATGGATGGATTACATGAGGGTCAAATACATGAAAAATACCATCGTCACCAAAGATAAATATGGCGACTGGTGTGTACCGCCCGAATCGTTAGAGCTGATCCACGCCAAAGATTCATCATTGAATACTGATGGACAACTGATTGCCACAGCCTATTATTATCATTTATGCGGGTTGATGGAAAAGTTCGCGACAATGCTGCATAAACCTGCTGATGCGCAGTTTTTTGCTGCCGCTAAGCAGACTGTAGGCAAGGCATTTAACGATAAGTACTTTGATAAAACCACATCAAAATACGGCAACAATACAGTCACCGCCAACCTGCTGCCATTGTATTTCGGGATCACGCTATCTGCCAATAAACAAGCTGTATTTAAAAATGTAGTAGCTAAGATCAACGAGGCCCATGACCATATCAGCACCGGCGTTATCGGTACACAATGGCTTATGCGTGGCCTTACCGAATTTGGCCGCCCAGATCTGGCCTGGAAAATTGCATCTAACACCACTTACCCAAGTTGGGGCTACATGGCCGAAAGGGGCGCTACTACCATCTGGGAGTTATGGAACGGCGACACCGCTAACCCGGCAATGAATTCCCGTAACCATATCATGCTTCTGGGCGATCTGATTGCCTGGTTTTATCAGGACATAGCGGGGATAAAAACAGTTAATGCCGGTTTTAAGCAACTGGTGATGCAACCGGCGGTTATCAAAGGGCTGGATAGAGTCAATGCCTCGTACCAAACAGCTTATGGTCTTGTGAAAAGCAGTTATAACAATACTACGAGCAGTTTTAACTGGCATGTTGCCATACCGCCAAACAGTTCGGCACTGGTTTATGTGCCTGCAAAAGCTATGGATGAAGTAACCGAGGGCGGGAAGAAAATATCCATTATAAAATATATTAAACCGGTTAAAATAGAAAACGGGAAAGTGGTGCTCAGCATTGGTTCTGGCGATTATGATTTTGAAGTAAAATATTAAAGCAACATTGATATGAAAAAATTAAATAGGACGGGTGCAATGCTGATAGCTTTACTATCGCTGTCGGGCACATTGAAAGCCCAGGAACAACAGGCAGCTAAAGCAGTTGCATCTCCCGAAGCACAGGCCAAAGCCGATGCCGAAGTGGAAAAAAGCTACGGATTGGGTTGCCTCATTATCGCTTACTGATACTGCAAAGGCTACCCGCGTAAAAAATGTAATAGCAACGCATCTCAAAGCCATCCGCGACTGGAATAACAGTCATTCGTACGAGTCAGTACCGGCAGGTATTGATCCGGCTACGGGTAAAACTTTGAGCACCATGGACAGGCAGGTCATCATAAACTCTTCGCTGCCAAAATCGGTACACGAAAACCTGATGACCGGTTTGCGTAAAGACCTCACCGAAGAACAGGTTGAAGCCGTACTTGATAAATACACCATCGGCAAAGTGGCCTTTACGCTGGCGGGTTATAAATCTATCATCCCCGACCTGACTCCTGTTGAAGAAGCGACAATCCTCGCTAATCTGAAGCAAGCCCGTGAACAGGCTGTCGACTTTAAAAATATCAAACAGGTATCGGCCATTTTTGAGATCTACAAAACCAAAAACGAGCAATACCTCAACAGTAACGGCCGTAACTGGCACAAGCTATACGGCGATTATACCAAAGCCATCATCGCAAAAAAAGCTGCTGATAAAGCAGCAAAGGATAAGGCTGCCACTCAAAAATAATTGTACTATGCTAAGAAAGATCTTGTTCGCCGGTGCAGTAAGCTGCTTATTTATAATCAACGCCTTTGCCCAAAATCCATGGCGCAAGGGGATTGTGAAGGATGAGTTTATATACGATAAAGCGCCATACCCGGAATGCCATGCAGCAACTATAGCCGAAACCCCGACCGGCCTTGTTGCCTCATGGTTTGGGGGCACCAAAGAGCGCAATCCCGATGTATGTATCTGGGTGAGCCGTTTTGTTAATGGCAAATGGACAGAGGGTATCAACGTAGCCAACGGCATCCAGAACGATACTTTACGCTATGCCTGCTGGAACCCGGTGTTGTACCAGGTGCCCAAAGGCGAATTACAGCTTTACTACAAAATAGGCCCAAGCCCGGCAAAATGGAAGGGTTTTATAAAAACATCTAAAGATGGCGGCATCACCTGGTCGGAGCAAAAGGCTTTGCCCGATGGCTTTTTAGGGCCGATCAAAAACAAACCGGTACTGCTTAAAAACGGCACGCTGTTAAGTCCGGTAAGTACCGAAGGCAAAGCCTGGCAGGTGCATTTTGAAGCCACCAAAGATTTCGGCAAAAACTGGACAATGATAGGCCCAATCAGCGATGGTAAAGATTTGAAAGCCATACAACCCAGTATTTTAACTTATAAAGATGGCCGGCTGCAGGCCCTTTGCCGCAGTCAGAACAGGGCGATATTAAGCACATGGTCTAAGGATGGCGGACAAACCTGGTCGCCTTTGGAAAAGACCAGTCTGCCCAATAACAATTCCGGTACCGATGCTGTGACTTTGAAAGATGGCCGTCAGTTATTGGTTTATAACCACGTTTTGCCGCCAGGAAACCTGGCTAAAGGAGCCCGTACGCCTTTGAACGTAGCTGTTTCTAAAGATGGTGTGACCTGGTACGCAGCGTCGATCCTGGAGGATTCACCTATCAGCCAGTATTCTTATCCATCGGTCATCCAAACTTCGGATGGGATGGTGCATGTGGTTTATACCTGGCGCAGGCAAAAGATAAAACATGTGGTTATTGATCCTTCAAAATTAGAGATGGAGGAAATAAAGGATGGTATTTGGCCAAAGGTGGATGGTTATACGCCGCCGGTACCGGTTGGGGAGACTAAGGATTTGTAAGTGAAATAGACTCTGAGGGGCAAAAAAAGCGTCATGCCGAACTTGTTTCGGCACCCCACAGGACAGGTAGTCGATTTGCTTAGCATGATCGCTTAGCGAGTGGGGTGCTGAAACAAGTTACCCATGACCATGATTTGGTTAATTGTTTCAATGTAGAGACGCATAATTGCGTCTCTCGTAGGACAAGCCGGCTAAAAGGGGGGAACGCTTGATTTGCATGCGGGAGACGCAATTATGCGTCTCTACAAAATAAATAAAACAATGAAAAAACTGATCTATATACTGGTAACCTGCCTCATCGCCATGAGTTTCACTGCCCATGCGCAGCAAACTACCGATGCCATGTACAGGAAAACCCTGAAGGAGGTGCTTGATGAAGTGCAGGACAAATATCATGTAAAGATCAAATACACCGCTGCTCAGGTTGAGGGTAAATGGGTTAACTATGCCCAATGGCGTTTCAGGCCCAATGTGGATACGACCCTGGCCAACGTTCTTACCCCGCTTGATCTGAAGGTGAATAAAGAAGCTCCCGGCAGGTATAAGCTCAAAGAATATGAATACTTCCGCTGGTCGGTAAGCGACGGCTGGAAGGAGCTTGACAGGATAACCTCCCAATACCACGACCGTGATACCTGGGAACAACGCAAAGCCATGTTAAAACCTGAGCTTTATAAAGCTTTAGAATTATCGCCTCTGCCTGCTAAACCAGCTTCAAAACCAATCATCACCCCCAAAAGGGTTTTTGACGGTTATACAGTTGAAAATATCGCCATTGAAATACTGCCCGGTTTGTACATCAATGGTTCGTTGTATAAACCGCTGAAAATTAAAGGTAAGATCCCGGTGGTACTAAGTCCGGATGGGCATTGGGAGCACCAGCGTTACCGTGCCGATTGCCAGATCCGTTGTGCATCGCTTGCGCGGATGGGGACGATGGCTTACAGTTACGACCTTTTTGCCTGGGGCGAATCTTTGCTGCAATTTAAGGATGAGGATCACCGCCGCAGCCTGGCGCAAACTATCCAGGCACTTGGCGCTATCCGGATCCTGGATTATGTGCTTTCGCTTAAGGAAACCGACCCTGAGCGGGTAGGGATCAGCGGCGGATCGGGTGGAGGGAGCCATACCGTTTTAATGACCGCCATGGATGACCGGATCAAGCTTAGCGCTCCGGTGGTGTCGGTGTCGTCATATTTTTATGGAGGATGCCCTTGCGAAAGCGGAATGCCTATCCATCAATGCGGCAACGGAACAGATAATGTAGAATTGGCCGCTATGGCTGCACCGCGGCCGCAATTGCTGATCTCCGACGGGCAGGACTGGACCGCTAATATGCCCGAGCATGATTTTCCTTACCTACAAAAGATCTATGGCTATTATGGGGTTACAAACAAAGTAGAGAATGTACACTTGCCCAATGAAGGCCATGATTTCGGTCCGTCAAAAAGGGCTGCGTTGTATGCTTTCGTAGCTAAAAATTTCCACTTGGATCTTAATAAAATTAAAGACAGCAGCGGCAATTTCGATGATAATAAAGTCACCATTGAAAAAGAACCTGCCATGTATGTATTTGGCAATAAGGGCGAAAAACTCCCTGCCAATGCCATAAAAGGTTTTGATCAGTTAGAGAAAGTATTTGAGCAGGCCACAAAAAAATAAGTTATGAAAAATAGGTTGATATTAAGTTTATGGATAGTGATAATGGTATGCACCCTCTTTATTCCTGCAATGGCTCAAACCTCATCAAAGCAGCGCTACAAAGTAGCGGTAGTTGATTTGATGATCCTTAAACGGCAAAAGTTGGGTGCATTTCAACTGGCTAAGGAGATTGGTGCAGATGGCGTAGAAGTAGATATGGGGGGCTTGGTGATCGCGAAACTTTTGATAACCAGCTGGCTAATGATTCAATCAGAAAAGTGTTTTTAAGCAAGGCGAAAGAACTAAGACTGGAAATTCCGTCCATGGGCATGACCGGCTTTTTCGCCCAATCATTTGCCGAACGGCCAACCGCAATTAAAGCGGCTACCGATTGTATCAACACCATGAAACAAATGGGTGTTAAAATTGGCTTTTTACCGATGGGGATCAAAGGCGATCTCGTGAAATTTCCTGAATTGCGCCCGGCTATTGTTTCCCGCCTGAAAGAGGTAGCTAAAATAGCCGAAAAGGCAGGTGTAATAATAGGTATTGAAACGGCGCTGGATGCCAAAAGTGAATTGCAGCTATTGAAAGATATAGGCTCGCCGGCCATCAAAAGCTATTTCAATTTTGAAAACGCCATCAGAAACGGCCGCGACCTGGATAAGGAGCTTCAAATATTGGGTAAAAAATACATCATTCAGATCCATTGTACAAATGATGATGGCGTTTGGCTGCAAAATGACCCTAAAATCAATTTGGAACATGTAAAAGCCACTTTAGATAAAATGGGTTGGACAGGCTGGTTAGTGATTGAACGCTCGCGCGATGCCAAAGACCCACGGAACGTTAAGTGGAATTTCAGCGCCAATACCTCATACGTAAAATCAATTTTTCAGGCTAAGTAATTAACGTAAATGAATATCCGCCGCATAGTTGTTTTGATATTGCTGTTAAATGTTATTTTGACAGGTAGCCTCTTTGCGGCCGAAATCTGGGTAGCACCTAAAGGCTCCGATACCAACACGGGCACCCGCGAGCAACCGCTGGCAACCTTAGCGATGGCCATCAGGAAAGCCCGTGAACTGAGGCGGTTAAACGATCCATCAATAAAAAGCGGTATTCATATCAAAGTCGCGGCCGGACTTTACAGGTTAGATGAACCATTATTTATCCGCCCGGAAGATTCAGGTACTGCTGATAGTCCAACCATTATAGAGGGTGAGGGCATTGGTAAAACTGTTTTAAGTGGTGGCATTAAGGTAAGTGGATGGCGTAAAGTAAATTATGCCATCCCCGGTTTGCCGGCAGAAGCTAAAGGCAATGTTTGGGTTGCCGACGGGCCCATTATAGGCGATGAGCCATTACAATTCAGACAACTATGGGTGAATGATGAAAAGGCTGTTCGCACCCGGGATACCGAAGCTCCGCTCATGAACCGCATCCTTTCCTGGGATCATAAAACCCAAACCTGTGTAATCCCATGGTCTGCTTCAGCCGATACCGCTCACCTTAAGGGTTTGGAGATGTTTATTCACCAGTGGTGGGCTATAGCCATTTTGAGGGTTAAAGCAGTTAAGGTAATGGGGGACAGCGCGAGCTTATCATTTTATCAACCCGAAAGCCGCATCCAGTCAGAGCACCCCTGGCCAGCGCCCTGGATCTCCAAAAAAAGGGTAACTCAGCGTTTTATCTCAGCAATGCTATCAGCTTTTTGAACAAGCCCGGCGAGTGGTTTCACGACCGGAAGGCTAATAAAATTTATTACATCTCTCGCAAAGGCGAAGATCTGCAAACAGCTACGGTAACCGTTCCGCAATTGGAAACCCTGGTTAAAATGCAGGGCTCTATCGATGCAACGGTTAGCTACTTCAGCTTTAAAAATATCAGCTTTGAACACAGCAGCTGGCTTCACCCGTCAAAAGAAGGTTTGGTGCCGCATCAGGCCGGGATGTACATGGTGGATGCCTACAAATTGAAAACTCCCGGCACACCGGATAAAAAGGGATTGGAAAACCAGGCATGGGTAGGTAGACCAAAGGCAGCGGTTGAGGTGGCTTACGCGTCGCATATTACCTTCGATGGTTGCGGTTTTGAACATATGGCTTCGACTGGCTTGGATTTTCAGCGCAGTACACACCATGATGTGGTTAAAGGCAGCCTCTTTAAAGACATTGGGGGGACTGCTGTACTTGACGGCGTTTATTCCGACGAGGCACAGGAAGTTCATCTGCCCTACAATCCAACTGATAAACGGGAGATCTGTACCAACGATACCATCACCAATAATTTAATTACCGATGCAACCAATGAAGACTGGGGTTGTGTTGGCATAGGCGCGGGCTATGTTAAAGGTATCAGCATAACACATAATGAGGTTTGCGAAGTAAACTACTCCGGCATCAGTATGGGCTGGGGATGGACTAAGACTATTAACGCCATGAGCGATAACCGCATCATAGCCAATAAAATCCACCATTACGCCCGCAATATGTATGATGTGGCGGCCATCTACACGCTATCGGCACAGCCCGGCTCGGTTATCAGCAATAATTACGTGGATAGCATTTACAAAGCACCTTACGCACATGACCCACAGCATTGGTTTTACCTGTATACCGATGAGGGATCGTCATACATAACCATCAAAAATAACTGGTGCCCGGCAGATAAATTCCTGAAAAATGCCAACGGTCCCGGTAATGTTTGGGAAAATAACGGTCCGCAGGTTGATGCAGCCGTAAAGCAATCAGCAGGTATAGAACGGCCTTATCAGTATCTGTTTCAATATCGTCATGTAAACCGGGGTAACTGGCCCATCAATCATAAAACAGAATGAAAATATATAAAGCATATATAGTTTGGTTTACGGTGATTTTATTATTGCCTGCATTTCATGTAAAGGCAGCTTCAAATCCTTATACTATTGTTGAAGTGACTGGTCCGCAGGGTAAGCAACTCGACTACGCCCCGTTGTTGCATATTGCCCGCAAGCAGGGATTACCGGCTTCGGCGGTTTACGGTTGGGGTAACCATCTCATTGTTTATGGCAAGCATTTAAATTCAGCATCTATCCAAAAAAGCGCTCGGGCAGCATACCCTTCGTGCCAGATTACGGTTTATAGTAATCCATTTTATGATTTCGACCGCAGGCTTCGTTGTGGTGGTAAGAGCATTGCCAAACAATGGGACAACATTATACTAACAGCAAACCTTGTTGCCGATGAGCACCTGCAACAGGAATATATCGATTATCACGCCACGCAGTTTAAAAACTGGCCCGAAGTTTCTAAAGGTTTCTGCAATGCCGGCTTTCAGCAATTACTGGTGTTCAGAAACGGGCGCCGCCTGATGCTGGTGATCAGTATCCCGAAAGGAAAAAGCTTGAGGAACTCAATCCTAAAACTATCGAAAATAATCCGCGGGTAAACGATTGGAACAGGCTGATGAAGAAATACCAGGAAGGTGTTCCCGGTACCCGGAAAGGTGAGGTATGGGTATTTTTTAAACAGGTAACGGACAATAGCGACATTAAAAGATCATTATAAAATGAAAATAGGAATATTAGGATTAGGCGAAGGGCGCAGCACCATGTCGGCAGTATTGAAAAGCGATATGCTTGAACTAAAAATGGTATGCGATATGAATATTGAAATGTGCAAACACCGCGCGGAGGAGTTTAACTTTCATAACTATACCACCAGCTACCAGGATATGCTCAATGATGCCGAAATAGATATCATTGCCATTTATACGCCCGATCACTTGCATGCTGAACACGTTAAGCTGGCTTTATTGCACGGCAAACATGTGGTATGTACCAAGCCTTTTATCGATGATTTGAGTAAAGCTGCCGAACTGCTCGAACTGGTTGAGCAAAGCGGTAAGAAAGTATTTGTAGGTCAAAGCTCGCGCTTTTTTGAGCCGATGAAAAAGCAGCGTAAAGATTACGAGGCTGGTTTAATAGGGGATTTGATTACTGTGGAGGCCTATTACCATGCCGATCATCGCTGGTTTTTAGAGAAACCATGGTCGCTACAACAAGCCTTTAAGTGGCTATACGGCGGCTTAAGTCACCCGGTTGATTTTATTCGCTGGTATTTGCCGGAGATCGAGGAGGTGATGGGCTATGGCATGCTAAGTGCTAACGGTGCCAAAGGCGGTTTGAAGAACCCGGATACCATGCACTTTATTTTCAAAGCTAAGGACGGCCGCATTGCCCGGGTAAGTGGTTGTTACACTGGTCCGGTGCAACCCGCTACCCGCGACAGCGAAATGAGCTGTATTTTACGCGGTACTGAAGGATGCAGCCAGGGCGATTACATGGACCTGCGTTATGCAATTACCGATAATACCGGCGAAGAACGCATCATTACCTGGGAACATAAACTGAAACACTATTTCAGGTTTGAGGGCAAAAGCCATCATGCCGGGGAGTATCAAAATTACCTCGAATACTTTGCCGATAGCATCACCGAAGGCTATACCGCTTATCCCGATATTAAAGAAGGTATTGGAACTATCGCCTTGCTTCAGGCTATGGATCGGTCATTACAAAGCGGTAAACCCGTAAAAGTTGATGAGATCCTGACCGAGTTTAATTTAACCGTAAATGAGTTAAGCGCATGATATTGAGCATGAGCAATATCGTATCACGCCTCACACTGTTGGATTACTCGGTGGTTGCCGTGTACCTTGTTATTTTAATGATAATTGGGTTCCGGGCCAGCTTTAGTAATAAAAACAAAACAGACGAAACCCTTTTCCTCGCCAATAAATCTTTAGGATGGGCCAGTATTGGCTTCAATATGTGGGGCACCAATGTGGGGCCTTCCATGTTGCTGGCCTTTGCCAGTATAGGCTATAGTACGGGTATAGTGGCGGTCAATTTTGACTGGTATGCCTTTGTTTTCCTGATGCTGCTTGCCATGGTTTTTGCGCCTAAATACATAGCGGCCAAGGTATCAACCATGCCCGAGTTTATGGGTAACCGTTACGGCGATTCAACCCGTAATATTTTGGCCTGGTACGCGCTTATCAAAATGCTCATCTCGTGGTTGTCGTTAGGTTTGTTTGCCGGTGGATTTTTAGTAAGACAGATCCTTGGCATCCCCATGTGGCAATCTGTTATTGTGCTGGTGTCATTTGCTGGCTTATTCGCATTTACAGGTGGCTTAAAGGCTATCGCCAAAGTAAATGTTTTCCAGATGTTGCTGCTCATCGGCGTATCGCTCACATTAACCGTTTTAGGTGTAAGCAGGGTCGGCGGGTTATCAGCGGTATTCCATCAAACGCCTGCAAATTACTGGAACCTCATCCATCCGGCAAGCGATGTTAAATACCCATGGTATGCTATATTATTGGGCTACCCGGTATCGGCTGTGGCCTTTTTCTGTACAGATCAGGCTATGGTACAATCGGTATTAGGTGCTAAAAACCTGGAGCAGGGACAGCTTGGTGTTAACTTTATTGGCTGGCTTAAAATATTATCGCTGCCCTTATTTATCCTCACGGGTATTTTGTGTTTCATCCTGTTCCCGCATCTGAGTGATCCTGCATTAGCTTACATGACTATGGTTACCAATCTTTTCCCTCCGGGAATGAATGGGTTAATTATTGTGGTATTGATAGCGGTTTTGATAGGTACCGTCGGCTCGTCCTTAAACTCGCTGAGCACAGTGTTCACCATGGATATCTATGCCGAAAAGATCAACCCTAACGCCACTAATAAAGATCTCATCAGGGTAGGGCGTTACACCGTAATTGGCGGTTGTCTGTTTGCAATAGGTATGGCCCTGGCTATCGATAGTATCAAAGGCCTTAATTTGTTCGATGTATTTCAATCGGTATTGGGTTTTATTGCGCCGCCATTGGCCGTAGTTTTTTTGCTTACTGTTTATTGGAAACGTACTACCCGAAAAGCGGTAAATATTATTCTTTCGGCGGGTTCTGCTTTTAGTTTGGGTACCGGTGTGGTATACCTGTGGGTATTACCGCCCGATAAGTATAGCTTTTGGCCGCATTACCTGATGCTGTCGTTTTTCATATTTGTTTTCCTGGCGGTATCTGCTGTTTTGATCTCGCTGCTTGATAAAACACCGGCTGTTTACGTGGCCGAAGAATCGGAAACAGAAAATACTGCAAAACCTACCCGGCGTGTAAAAATAGCCTGGCTGCTGCTCTCGATAGTCATGATTGCTTTATACCTCATTTTCAACGGACATTAAAAATGAATAAAATCACTACTCATATAAGATTCAATAAGGCTCGTGTATTTATCGCGCTGCTAAGCTTTATGTTTTGTGCTGATATGGCCAAAGCACAGCAAGCAACCTGGATCTGGTACCCCGGCGATTACGAGGTATGGTTAAGTAACCGGATGCAAAACCGCCGTACCGAGCGCGGGGCATTCTTTCCGCCATTCTGGAAACTGGACAGTCATTACGTATTGGTTGATTTTCACAAGGATTTTACGCTTGCCAATTCCGAAACCGTTGAACTGGCGGTTGAGGGGCAATACAACGTAAAGCTTGATGGTAAGGCATTGGCAGGTTATCCAAAAAATATACATGTGCCGGCTGGCAGGCACAGGCTTAGTCTCAAAGTTTATAACCAGGCTGCTGCTCCGGCCATTTTTGTGAAGGGGCAGCAACTGGTGTCAGATACCTCGTGGCTGGTAACTTATGAGGACAAAGAATGGATTGATGAGTCGGGTAAAACTTCGGATGTATCGGCCACCAAATATGTGAACGCCGGTAACTGGAACTTTGATTCGGCGGATAAGTTGCCTTCTGCATTTCGTTTGCCTACGGAGGAGCATAAGCCAGCAAAAGCCGAACGAAAAGAACATTCCATTTTGGTTGATTTTGGCAAGGAAACATTTGGCTACGCCAAGCTTATCGGCCTAAAAGGCAAGGGCAATATTAAATTCTGTTACGGAGAATCAAAAGAAGAAGCTTTATCTCTAACCAATTGCGAACTGTTGGATAGTGTTTATATCGATCAGCTTCAGAAAGCCGATTATACTATGGATGGTTCGCGTGCTTTCCGATACATTAATGTATTGTTTGATGATCATGTGAGTGCCGATGATGTGTCCATGCTTTACGAATATTCGCCGGTTGAGCAGCGGGGGAGTTTCAAATGTTCGGATGAGTTGATCAACAAGATCTGGGATGTTTCGGCCTATACCCTGCACCTGAATACCCGCGAATTTTTTATCGATGGCATTAAGAGGGACAGGTGGATCTGGTCGGGCGATGCTTATCAAAGCTACCTCATGAATTATTACCTGTACTTTGATTCGCCAACAGTAACCCGCACCCTGTACGCCCTTCGCGGTAAAGACCCTGTAACCAGCCATATCAATACCATTATGGATTATACTTTTTACTGGTTTATGGGTATTTATGATTACTACCAATATACCGGCGATAAAAGTTTCATTAAACAAATGTACCCGCGCATGCAAAGCCTGATGAGCTATTGCCTGCAACGCCGTGATAAAAATGGCCTCATGGAAGGCTTGCCAGGTGACTGGGTATTTATTGACTGGGCCGATAAACTCAGCAAAAAAGGTGAAGTAAGCTTTGAACAGTTACTGCTCTGCCGCAGCCTGGAAACCATGGCTTTATGCGCCAATATTATGGATGATAAAAAGGGCAACGATCAATATCAAAAACTGTCCGCCGATCTGAAATCCAAGATCTTTTCCCTGTACTGGAATAGCGATAAACATGCCTTTGTGCACAGCCTCGTTGATGGTAAGCAAAGCGATAACGTGACCCGCTATACCAATATGTTCTCGATATTTTTCAACTACCTCAACCCAGGTCAGCAGCAGGAAATAAAAAAGTACGTGCTGCTGAACGATAATATACAGAAGATAACCACCCCATACATGCGCTTTTATGAACTGGAAGCCCTTTGCGCCATGGGCGAGCAAAGCTATGTACTCAAAGAGATGAAGGATTATTGGGGCGGGATGCTCAATTTAGGCGCAACCTCTTTTTGGGAAGAATACAATCCGGCTAAAACAGGCACCGACCGCTACGCCATGTACGGGCGACCATTTGGTAAAAGCCTTTGCCATGCCTGGGGCGCCAGCCCGATATACCTGTTGGGTAAATATTATCTCGGCGTAAAACCAACTGCGCCGGGTTATCAGCAATATGTCATCGAACCTAAATTGGGTGGTCTGCAATGGATGGAAGGCAGCGTGCCAACTGTTGATGGGGATATCAAGGTATCATGCAGTACCAAACAAATTAAAGTGAGCAGCAATACCGGAACTGGCCTGTTGCGATTTACCAGCACCTCCAAACCGGTTTGTAAGGAGGGTGAAATAACCGCTAAAGGAAACGGAACCTATGAACTTACCATCCAAAAACAAAAACAGTACACCATAAACTATAGCGCAAAAAAATGATGAAACGGCTCTTATCTATCCTGCTTTTAACAGCATTTTCATCAACAGGGCTTTACGCGCAACTGGTTGATAAAACGCCCGCGCCCATCCCTAACGTGCCTACGGTTTATGATGCCGAACCTTGGGAAAATCCTTTGGTTGATGGCATAAACCGGGATGCGGCACGCGCTACAGCATATTCATACAGCAGTATCAAAGATGCATTGGCTGGCGATAGGGAAAAATCAGGCAGGATGTTATCCCTGAATGGTTACTGGGATTTTAGCTATGCCGCCAAACCTGCCGATGCGCCGAAAGATTTTTATAAAAGCCGGGTAAGCGGTTGGAAAAAGATCATCGTTCCCTCAAGTATTGAAATGCAGGGTTATGATAAACCCATTTATAAAAGTGCGGTTTACCCGTTTCGCCCGGTTAACCCGCCTCATGTGCCGAAGGATTATAACGGCGTTGGCAGTTATCAGCGTACGTTTACATTGCCCGCCGGTTGGAAAGATATGAACATTACCCTGCATTTCGGCGGGGTAAGTTCGGGCTTTAAGGTTTGGCTCAATGGTAAGTTTTTAGGTTATGGCGAGGATAGTTTTTTGCCGTCAGAGTTTAATATTACCCCATACCTGCAAGCGGGCGAGAACGTGATATCGGTGCAATTGATCCGATGGAGCGATGGTTATTTTTTGGAAGACCAGGATCAGTGGCGCATGAGTGGCATCCATCGCGAAGTAATGCTTTTGGCCGAGCCGAAATTACGGATTGCTGATTTTCAATGGCAGGCCAAACTGGATAAGCAATATAAAGACGCCATTTTCAGTATCTCGTCCACGGATCGAAAACCTGACAGGTAAGGCTGTACCCGGATATAAAATTGAAGCAAGGCTTTTCGACAGCAATAATAAAGAGGTATTGCAAAAGCCTTTGGAAAGAAGCGTTGAAAGTATCATCAACGAGATTTATCCAAGGTTGGATAACGTGAAATTCGGCTTACTGGAAACTACACTGAAAAACCCCGAAAAATGGAGCGATGAAAAACCAAACCTCTATACGCTCACTTTATCTTTAGTTGACAGCACTGGCCAAACGCTGGAAGTTAAAAGCTGCAAGGTGGGCATCAGGAGCATTGAGTTTAGTAAGGAAGATAGTAAGCTGCTCATCAACGGCAAAGTAACCTATTTGTACGGCGTAAATCGTCCCGATCATGACCCGGTAAAAGGAAAGGCGCTATCCCGCGAAGATATCCTGAATGATGTGCGTACCATCAAACGTTTCAATTTTAACTGTATCCGCACCAGCCATTACCCGATGGATCCGTACCTGTATGATCTGTGCGATGAGTATGGGATACTGGTCATAGACGAAGCCAACCTGGAAACCCATGGTCTTGGTTCAAAGCTAAGCAATGACCCCATGTGGACCGGCGCTTACCTCGACAGGGCTACCCGTATGGTAATGCGCGATAAAAATCATCCGAGCATTATTATTTGGAGTTTGGGGAATGAGGCCGGCAGAGGGCCAAACCATGCGGCAATGGCCGGCTGGATCCATGATTTTGATATTACCCGTCCGGTACATTATGAGCCTGCACAAGGTACGCCACAAGCCGAAGGATATATCGACCCGACCGATCCGCGCTATCCTAAAACCAATGATCATTCGCACAGATTACAGAACCCTATAGATCAGCCTTATGTAGATATTGTAAGCCGGATGTATCCCGGCATTTATACTGCGCCCTTGCTGGCCAATCAGCAGAATGGCGATAACCGCCCGATATTTTTTGTAGAGTATTCGCACGCGATGGGTAACTCCAATGGAAACTTAAAGGAGTTTTGGGATCAATGGCGTTCAACCAAACGGGTTATTGGCGGTGCCATCTGGGAGTTTAAAGACCAGGGACTATTAAAACATGATTCGACAGGTAAGGCATACTATGCCTATGGCGGTGATTATGGTGAACGTTATTTTGACAATTTCACCATCAAAGGCATTGTAGCATCTGATGGTCGCCCTAAACCTGCTATTTACGAATGCAAGCATGTTTTTCAGCCGGCGGTTTGTGAATTGGTTGATGCCGATAAAGCAACTATCCACATCAAAAACTGGCATAGTGTAGCTTCACTGGCCGATTATAATGTTAGCCTGCAGTTGAGGGAAGACGGCAATATCATCCTTAAAAAACAAATTCCCCGTATCAGCCTTGCAGCCGGGCATGATACCACAATCAGCATTAAACAATGTCTGCCCGGTTTAAAACCCAACCATGAATATCTTGCCGATATTCACTTTACCCTTGCCGAAGATAAGCCTTGGGCAAGCAAAGGTTACGGAATAGCAAGTGATCAGTTTCAACTAACGGCGCTTAAAACATCCACTGCAAACGCTGAACGTAAGCACTATCCGGAAACAAAACTGGTTGAAGATGATAAAGCTTATCATATCAGCGGGAAAGATTTTGAGATTGGCATCAGTAAAAGTAACGGTGCTTTAAGCTCATACCTGTACAAAGGTAATCAGCAGATATTTGCGCCTTTATTGCCACATTTCACCCGACCGGTTACCGATAATGATCATCGCGGCTGGAAGATGGAAAAGAAACTGGCGGCCTGGTTTAAAGCGTCACCTGTTTTGAAAAAACTCTCGAGCCAAAAAACTGAAGATGGTGCGGTTGTAATAACAAGTATTTATTCCATGCTTAATGATAGTGCTTCGGTACAGGTGAACTACACCATTTGCGGCGATGGCTTGCTAAAAGTTGCGTATGTGTTTGATGCTAAACCGGGTTTGCCAAACCTGCCAAAGGTTGGTATGCAAATGGGTATTGCGCAGGCCGATAGCAATGTCAGTTATTATGGCCGCGGTCCTTATGAAAACTATATCGACAGGCGTACAGGCTCGGAAGCGGGCGTATATTCGCGAAGCATTAACCAATTCATGGAACCTTACGTAGTTCCCCAGGAAAACGGCAACCGTACCGATGTACGCTGGATGCTGCTGCACCATACAACAGGTGGTTTGCTGATCACCGCCGATAGCCTGCTGAGCATGAGTGCCTGGCCTTATACCGAAGAGAATATTCAAAAGGCGAAGCATACCAACAAGCTAAAGGATGCAGGTTTTATTACGCTGAATATCGACCTGATACAGATGGGCGTAGGCGGCAACGATAGCTGGTCGGAAGTGGCTGAGCCTTTGGAACAATACCGTATTCCGGCCAAAAAATATCAATATAGTTTTTACCTGAAACCTTACGAAGGTAAACCCGACGCTGCAGGTAATACGGCATACCAGATTAAATTTAACAGGAAGCCATGAGGAAATACGTTTTTATAATTTGCTTTTGCTGCCTGTTGTTACCGGGGATAGCCCAACAGCGTAAACTATCTCTTAAAAATGATGATTTGAAGGAGGCCTTCCTGCATCCGCCCGAATCTGCAAAGCCCTGGGTTTTTTGGTACTGGATGCAGGGTGCAGTAAGCCGAGAGGGCATCACTGCTGATCTGCAGGCTATGAAGCAGGCCGGAATAGCAGGGGCTTATTTAATGCCCATTAAAGGCCCGGCTAATCCGCCGTTTATCACTCCCTCAATTAATCAGTTAAGCCCGGAGTGGTGGGCAATGGTAAAATTTACCATGCAGGAAGCCGACAGGATAGGCCTAAAACTGGCTATGCACGACAGCGATGGTTTTGCGCTGGCTGGTGGGCCGTGGATAACACCGGAGCTTTCCATGCAAAAGGTGGTATGGTCAAAAATTGAGGTTGAAGATGGCAAAGTTTACCATGATACTTTGCCTATCCCCAAACACTATAAAAACTATTATAAGGATATCGAAATATTGGCCTATCCATCGCTTCCGGGCGAAGGGATAAGCAGTTACGACGAGCATCCGAAGGTAACTGCCAGCTTGCCTAATACCGACGTACAATATCTTGCTGAAAAAGGAAATCCCAAAAGCTTTACAAGCAACGAACAGTGCTGGCTGCAGCTTGAATTTGAAAAGCCCTTTACCTGCCGCTCGCTTGTTATACATACTTCGGCAAGTAATTATCAGTCGCAACGGCTGTTGCTTGAAGTGAGCGATGATGGTAAAAGTTTTCGCTCATTAGGTAGGTTGGAATCTCCACGCCACGGCTGGCAGGATGGCGATGCGGAGATCACCCACGCCATCGCACCTACAACAGCAAAATATTTCAGGTTTACTTATGATAAAGAAGGTTCTGAACCGGGAGCCGAAGACCTTGATTTTGCAAAATGGAAGCCAACGCTAAAACTATCGCGCATTGAGTTGTTGGGTGAGCCCCGCATCCATCAATATGAAAGTAAAACTGGCGAGGTTTGGCGTTTAAGCAAGCAAACTACAGATGTTCAATTACCGGCTGATCTTTGCGTAGATAAAAGCAAGGTTATCAACCTTACTGATAAATTAGGAGTAGATGGTAAACTGAACTGGCAGGCACCTGCCGGTAAATGGACTATCATTCGGATCGGTCACACTTCAACCGGGCATACTAATGCTACAGGCGGTGGCGGCATCGGTTTGGAGTGCGATAAGTTCAATCCCGAAGCGGCTAAACTACAATTTGATAACTGGTTTGGCGAAGCGATAAAACAGGTTGGCCCGGACCTGGCTAAACGGGTTTTAAAGATTTTTCATGTGGATAGTTGGGAGTGCGGAAGTCAGAACTGGTCGCCGGTTTTTGCTGCTGAATTTCAGAAGCGGAGGGGATATGACCTGCTACCATATCTTCCATTAATGGCCGGTATACCAATGGAAAGTGCTGAAAAATCTGAAAAAGTACTGGCCGACGTAAGGCAAACGATAGCCGAATTATTGGTAGATAATTTCTACGGTACGATGGCTAAGCTGGCACACGAAAAAGGCTGCACATTTACAGCTGAAAGCGTGGCCCCAACCATGATGAGCGATGGCATGCTGCATTACCAAAAGGCAGATATCCCGATGGGGGAATTTTGGTTCAGGAGCCCTACGCATGATAAGCCCAATGATATGCTGGATGCCATTTCGGGCGGGCACATCTACGGTGAAAATATTATCCAGGCCGAGGCTTTTACCGAATTACGGTTATTATGGGACGAGACACCCCGGTATGCTTAAAACTGCTGCCGACCGCAACTTTGCCCTTGGCATCAATCGTTATGTTTTCCATGTAAATGTGCATAATCCCTGGCTTGACCGTAAGCCGGGTATGACGCTGGATGGTATCGGTCTGTTTTTTCAGCGCGACCAAACCTGGTGGCAGTCTGGTAAGGCTTGGTTTGATTATATCAGTCGCTGCCAGGTCATGTTGCAACAGGGACATCCGGTTGCAGATATCGCTGTTTTTACCGGCGAGGAAACGCCGCGTCGCGCTATTTTGCCAGATAGGTTGGTTAGTACTCTACCGGGAATTTTCGGCACGGAACGGGTAAAACTGGAAGAGGAACGTTTAGCAAATAAGGGCGTACCCATCATTAATTCGATTGAGGATGCGAGCCATTCGGCTAATATGGCGCTGCCCGAAAACTGGATAGACCCGCTGAGGGGCTATGCCTATGATTCTTTTAACAAAGACGCGTTACTACGTTTGGCTACAGTAAAAAACGGCAGTATCATTCTACCCGGAGGTGCAAGTTATGCCATGTTGGTAATACCCGGCGTAAGCCAGATGTCGCAGCAGCCATGGCAGTTATCGGCAGAGGTCGTAAAAAAACTTCAGCAACTGGTAAATGAAGGCGCTACTGTTTTGTTGGACGTTCAGCGGATGAAAACTACTTTATCTAAAGGCCCTGCGGGCAAATTACTCATTGGCCCTTATCAAAAAGGAACCTTTGATGAAGTAGGGGTAACCCGCGATCTGATAGCGACAGACTCGGTTGATCAGCCGGCAAAGGATCTTGCCTGGGCACATCGTAGTTCAGCTAATCTTGATATCTATTTCATTTCTAATCAGCAGGCTTTAAATCGCACCATTAATTTATCATTGAGGACAGCAGGGCGTGCCCCTGAACTATGGGATCCTCTAACCGGTGAGATCAGGCAATTGCATAATACGGGTAAATCATCCCGTACAAATATCAAGCTTGAGTTGGCGGCCAATGGCTCTGCTTTTATCGTTTTCAGAAATGGTTCTTCTACTGCCAAAAGCGAGGATAATAAGCCATCTCATTTTAAAACGGTACAAACTTTCACAAACTGGCGGGTACAGTTCGATCCTCAATATGGAGGCCCTGTAAAGCCGGTTATGTTTAATCAACCTGAAGACTGGTCGCAGAATGCTAATGATAGTATTAAGTATTATTCGGGCACTGCGGTTTACAACCATACATTTCAGTTTACCGCAAAAACAGGAGCCAAAACCTATCTACATCTGGGCAATGTATCCAATCTCGCCGAAGTATATCTAAACGGCATCAATTGCGGTACAGCCTGGACATTTCCGTACCGGGTAGATATTAGCAAGGCCATCAAACTTGGCGAGAATAAACTGGTAATCAAAGTAACCAACACTTGGGCTAACCGCCTGATGGGTGATCATGCACTGCCCGAAAATAAACGTATTACATGGACAAACGCGCCTTACCGTTTGGAAGGGCGCTCATTGTTGCCGGCCGGCTTGTTAAGCCCCGTGAAGTTGCTTACTTATATCCCTTAATGATATGAAATGGATTTGTAAATATATTGGAATAGCATTGTTGTTAAGCTGCACATTAAAACTATCTGCACAAAACAAAGCCCTGGTAAACACCAGTAAAAGCAGTTACGCCAAACTAAGCAGCCTTGATATGGGCGCAGTACAGTGGACAGGCGGCTTTTGGGCCGACAGGTTTAAGGTTTGTCGTGATACCATGATCCCCAACCTGTGGCGTGTTTATACCGATCCAAAGATCAGTCACGCTTATCGCAATTTTGAGATAGCTGCGGGAATTGACACCGGATCGCACGAAGGTCCGCCATTTCATGACGGTGATTTTTATAAGCTTTTTGAAGCTGTAGCCAGCATGTACGCGGCTACTCATGATCCTAAATTGGATGTATTGATGGATAAAACCATAGCCGTTATCGCTAAAGCCCAACGGGCCGATGGCTACATCCACACACCAACCCTTATTGAAGAGCGTAAGAATAGTGGTAAGGAAAAGGCTTTTAATGATCGCCTTAATTTTGAAACCTATAACCTTGGTCACCTCATGACTGCCGCCTGCGTGCACTACCGTGTTACAGGTAAAACAACTTTACTAAAAGTAGCTGTCAAGGCAACCGACTATCTCTATAAGTTTTATAAAACGGCCTCGCCCGAGCTGGCGCGAAATGCCATTTGTCCTTCGCATTATATGGGCGTAGTGGAGATGTACCGCACTACCCGCGACCCCAAATACCTGGAACTGGCTAAAAACCTGATAGACATCCGTGGCTTGATGAAGGATGGTACAGACGACAACCAGGACAGGACACCTTTCCGGCAGCAAACACAGGCGATGGGGCACGCGGTGAGGGCCAATTATCTTTTTGCCGGTGCTGCCGATGTTTATGCCGAAACCGGCGATACCACGCTCATGCACACCTTAAACCTGATGTGGAACGATGTGGTGAACCGCAAAATGTATATCACCGGTGGCTGCGGCTCGCTTTATGATGGTGTTTCTCCCGACGGCACGTCTTACAACCCCAACGAAGTGCAAAAGGTACATCAGGCTTACGGGCGCGATTATCAATTGCCAAGTTTCACCGCCCACAATGAAACCTGCGCAAACATAGGCAATGTACTCTGGAACTGGCGCATGCTGCAGGTAACCGGCGATGCCAAATATGCCGACGTGATGGAACTGGCGTTGTACAATAGCGTACTTTCGGGGATTAGTCTTAACGGTCGTAACTTTTTATATACCAATCCGTTGGCTTATTCGGATAGTTTGCCGTTTAAGCAACGTTGGTCTAAGGATAGGATAGGGTATATCAAACTTTCTAACTGTTGTCCGCCCAATGTGGTGCGTACCATTGCCGAGGTAAGCGATTATGCGTACAGTACATCTGATAAAGGCTTGTGGTTTAATCTGTATGGCAGCAATACTATCAGCGCTAAACTGAAAGATGGTACGCCTGTAAAGCTAACGCAAACTACTAATTACCCCTGGGATGGCAAGATCAGCATTAAGTTTGACGAAGTACCTGGCAATAAAGCATTTTCGGTATTTTTAAGGATTCCTGGCTGGTGTAAGGGAGCGAGTATCAAACTCGAAGGTCAGCCGGTGCCGCAGTTAGATACTACGCCAGGAACTTATATGCAAGTTAACGCTGTTTGGCGCAAAGGAATGACGATTGATCTCGACCTGCCAATGCCGGTTACTATGATGGAAGCAAACCCGCTGGTTGAGGAAACCCGCAACCAGGTAGCGGTAAAACGCGGCCCGGTGGTTTATTGCCTCGAATCGGCAGATTTGGCTAAAGGGCAAAAGGTTTTCAATGTGGCTTTATCTGCCAATAGTCAACTCAAACCTGAAATGATCCGGATAGATAACAGCGAGATCATGAGCCTAATAGGTAAAGCTGATCTTCGCGATGAAAATAATTGGAGTAACCAGCTTTATAAAGAAATATCGGCACCCAAACAAAACGCTGTTGATATCAGGCTGATCCCGTATTATGCCTGGGGTAACCGGGGACATGTGGATATGGAAACGTGGATGCCGTTGGATAGGTGATTTGAGGTTAAAGGGTAAAGGCCAAAGGTTAAAGGTGAAAGGCAAAAGGTAAAAAAGCTCCACGCCGCCGCTCGGTTCCCAGCCGGGTGGCAACTATCAGGGCGGCCTCTGGCCGCCGGGACTAAAGCAGCCTTTTGTTCTTACACTTAAAACTTCGGCCGGTAATTGGTGGCGGTTGTTTTTTGTCCCAATATGTGTTAGCTGAGCTTCAGCCGGATGGCATGAAATATCGATACTCACCCCCGCAATTTTGGTGGCATTATTTTGTCAGTGCTATTTATAAATGAGGTGATCAATTCCAAAAAGCCTAAAAACCTTTAAAAAAACAAGAAATAAAAAAGGGTTTTTTACCTGTCTTTGAAATAAGGAAAGTTTACTCTTTAAAGTTTTAGTCATTGGTAATCAGGTATTTAATGGTGTTTCGGGTGAATTGTTATCTATTTGATTGTCAGTGTGTTTTATTTTTAAGGTGTTCCGCGTTTTCACTCTCAAAAAATGGAACAGTCTCTTTTTACAAAAAAGAGCAGCGGGAGTTTTTTCAATTTTTTTTTGAGAATCAAAAAATTGGGACACCCTTTTTGTTACAAATGAACGAGGGAATTATTGGGCTAACATCATTGTAATATCCTTCCTTCTATCTTCGGGGAGAACTTTTAAATCAACCATCTTTCCATCCTTTAGTGTGGCCTCAACAGTGGTATTATAAGGCGCATGAAGTTTAAAATGCACATCCCAATCCTTTGGCCAGGCGGGGAACAGCAGGATCTTTTTATCGTCTACCTGCATCAGCATTTCCTGCAGACCGATCATGCCTGAGCCACCCCAGTTATGGTCGGGTGTCCAGTCGAAACCCGGCCCCCAAAATGCCGGGAAACGCCTGCCCGAGTTTTTGAGTTTGAAGGTGGTTAGTTTGGCAGCCTCATCTGTCAGACCTAAGCGGGCCGCAAAAATATTATCCTGTTTCCAGCCAATGCCGCTTCTGAATCTGGCTACAAGGGTATCCAGCCTCCATGTATTTAAAGCTGTCTCTAATTCCGGTTTACCTAAGCCATAAATGCCCCATGGAAATACCGGGTAAAATTGAGTGTTCTCTTCATTGTTAACCCGCTCCCATGATTTTGCAGGCGTAAGGGTTTTATGACCGTCAATTTCGCCAAACGAAATAGGAGGAATGCGTTTTAAAAAGCCTTCCAGTTTGCCGCGCTCTTCTTTGCTCAGGTAACTATCAGGCAGTGCCAGCATCCGTTTGGTGATAGTTTGCAGGGCCGCTATGGTTGAGTTGGAGTTATAGGCCATTTTGAAAGTCTCGGCAGATGAGCCGGGATAGAGCACAAGATGCCCGTTGCCGTCCAATGCTTTGGTGCTACGCTTGCGGGAAAGGTATTGATAATGTTCATCAAAAAAAGTGAGGCAGCTTTCAATAAAGGGGATGTATTGATGGATGTCGTCGCCTTTGTACCGTTCTGTTTCCATCATCATGAGGCAAAACTCAAAAACGGTATCCCAGGTATATTCCAACCAGGCGTTGTACTCTAACCCTTTGTCAAAATCGGCAGGGCGCTTCCAGGTGTACTCGGCACTATTCGGTAGACCGAAATTTTCTATTTGCTCAGTAAAGTAGGCGCCATTGTGGCCCCAGTAAACCTTGCTGCGTAATTCGGCGTTTTTCAACGAGCGCAGATAAAACTCAAACTCCGGCTTCATCATATCAATATCGCCGCTTTTGAGCATCGGGAAATAAACCAAACGCTGGTTTTGGGCAGTCATCAAGCCTCCGCCCCAGTTGCGGAAATCAGGCGTAAAAGCGTATTGAGGATTGACGAAAACGGGATCGTAGGTAAACAGGCCGCCGTTAAATTTAGTGGGCGCTTGTCCATAAGCATTGCAGCCCAGCATATACCTGAAAAGCTGATAGTTTTTACTTGTTTGCCAGGCAGCGGTATCATTGCCAGGCTTTTTATTATTGATGTAGATGAAACTCCTGTTCCAATATTGTTTCCACCAGTCGGCTGTTTTTTGCCATGCGGTTTTGGCGTTGCTTTCAGCTTCTTTAAGTACTTTGTTGAGGCCTTGCTGCCATTCATTTACCGAGGTGGTTTGTTGAGTATAAAGAGAGATTTCAAGATCCTGATTGGTGGCTGGTTTAATGCTCTCCAATTTCAATCCTTCAAAATCGGTGTTGAGGTATTGGCCTTTAGTGTTGCCTACAGGTTTTAGATTTTTACCCTGCATCAGCCCGCCAAAGGTTAAGTTTTTAAGTGGATTGTACATTTGGTCCTTAACCGCATCCATACCCTGTTGCTTTACCGTAACATCAAATATGGTTGAATCGAGATTATGATGATAGAACTGGATAGCATTGCCTTTAAAGCTGATGTTATCCTTTAACGTTTTTACATCATTGCGTGGGGCAAATTTCCATGAGCCTTCATTTTTTTCGAGGCCTTTCACTTCCCTGTCCCGATAACGCCAGCTTTCAAAAGAGGCTTCGGTTTTAATTGCTTTATTGCTGCTGATTTTAAGGTGGATCACCGGGCGATAAACATCAACCCAAAGCTTTATTTCGGCTTTTAAATCGCCGTTTTTTCCGTTGATGAGTACCGAGCCGTCTTGAAGCTTGAGCTCCTGTTTAAAATCATTGCCTTCAAATGGATTAGGCGATAATTTGACCCTTACCCGACCCGGTTTAAGCATGGCATTGTTTTCGTCAAAAGTGCCGCTGCGGGCTATGTAAAAAAGCAGTTCGCCTTTTTCAACCCATACGTTTAAGCCGATATCACCGCCTCCGCAGGGCATGGACTGGCCAGAGTTTTGACTCTGGCTGATCCACACTTCGTTGTATTGTTCGATGCCTTTATTTTGAGCTAACGCGATATTGCAATATAGGAAGCAGAGCAGCAGAAGTTTTTTCATATTACCAATCGTCGGTTCTGAATGAGGAAACGGGGAGCCCGTTTGTGCCGAACAGGTCGCCCACAACAAAATCTTTGAAGGCGTAACGCACGGCCACAGGCTCTTTTACCAAGGGTGAAGATACAATTATTACGCTGCCCGATATCATTGCTTGCGCAGGGTAAAACATTTTGTCTTTACCGGCTATTTCAAAGTTTTGGATGGGTTTATTAAACGAGGTCAATCCGTTTTCGGCGTGCTCAAACCTGATGGTGGCCCGGTTGCCATCAATGGTCATTTCTTTATATAACGGACTCGCATAATCGAAACCTTTAATACCATAAGTTTGCGCCAAGGCCAGGTAGGCTAACCGCGTGCCGATAGGTTCTTTGCGCGGAGGGTGGATGAGTGCCTGCTCGCCAACGTCAAGCGAAACGGCCATATCGCTGTTAGGTATTGTTTTGAGCGATTTTCGTTGAGCATCGCGCAGATAGGCCGAATTGTATTTGCCTCCGCTATTATAAGGCGGGAGCTGTGCATAATCATACGGGGCTATCTGCACATAATAAAAAGGGAAATCACCCTGCTGCCATAGCTCACGCCAGCGTTTTATGAGGGCGGGGAAAAGTTTTTCGTATTGATCAGGCCGGTCGTAGTTCGATTCACCCTGGTACCAGATGCAGCCTTTAATGCCGTAACCAATCACCGGGTTTAACATGCCATTGAACAGGGTAGTAGGCGTGCGTGATACAGCTTTGACGGAGTCTGTTTTGGCCGGGATTTTGATCTCCGGAAAATCTTTCAACCCATCGGGATCCATCCAGGCTTCCGCGTTCGAGCCCGCGTAACAATCGCTGATTAAACCGATAGGTACATGAAGTACCTCATTTAATAATCTGCCGAAATAATAACCTGTAGCACTAAAGTTGGAGACAAATTCGGGGGAGGCGACATGCCATTCTGATGGTTTGCTATTGTCCTGTACTTCGGTTACTGATGAGTGGGGAACGGTGTAAATATGGATGTTGGCGTTAGATGATTTAAGTATAGCATCAACAGAACCGCTTATGGGCTGACTTTTATAACCCTTCATCGGGATCTCCATGTTTGATTGACCGGTGCAAAGCCAAACCTCCCCAATCATCACATTGTTTAATTTGATGGCATTGCCATCGCTAATGGTTACGGTGTATGGCCCGCCGTAAACCGGGGTGCTTACTTTAACCTGCCATTTACCGTTTGCATTTACTTTGGCTTTATAGCTTTTTTTGTTCCATGAGGTGTTGATCATAACCGTTGAACCAGCCTTATCCCAGCCCCAGATTGGTGCCTCGCTTTGTTGCTGCAATACAACGTTATCGGTAAAAATGGATGCCAGTTTTACCTGCGCTTGCGACGATATAAACAGGAACAAACACAGGCCTGATGCCAGTAATCTTTTCATTGCTGTAAATTATTTGGTAAGCTTTCCGGCGCGTTTGGCCTCAAGCCATCCGCTGAAAAGCAGGTTTTTATTCAACTCGGGTTTAGGGAAAAACAAGCTGGCAACATAGCCTACTATGATTACCACCAGGTGACTATACACCCCAAGCATGTATTTATGCTGATTGAAATTGTACCTGCCTAAATCAAGCAAGATGTGTTTGTCCGTACCCAAACCAATTTTAGTTGATGTTAAAAAAGCATAGCCCGTAAACAGGATACAGGCAATAATACCAATGTTCACCCCTTGGCGATTGGCGCGGCTGCTGAACAAGCCCAATAAAAATATCCCGGCAATACCGCCTGAAAATATCGCGTAAAGGGTAAAAACAATGCCCAGCGCACCTTCGTCGCCGGCAAGCAGGTAGAGGGTGGCTATGCCCATCGCTCCAAATCCGGCCAGTACTACTATCCATCGTCCTGCTTTTAAATATTCTTTGTCCGATTTATTGGGTTTGAATTTTTTATAATAGTCTTCCACGCCAATAGCCGAAAGGCAATTGAGGTCAGCGCCCAAGCTGGAGATAGCCGCCGAGATTAGTGCGGCCAATATCAACCCCACAACGCCGGTTGGGAGTTTGCTCATAATAAAATAAGGGAAAACAGCATCGGCCTTGATACCCGCAGGTAATGGGTTTTGCTGATAGTAAGCAAATAACGCTGTGCCGATAAACATGAACAAAGCCCATAGCGGAACTGTTAGTGCTACACCCAATATAGATGCCCTGATAGCCGCTTTATCGGTTTTGGCAGTAAGGTAACGTTGCACCATGGTTTGGTCGGTACCGTATTTCTGGATGGCATAAAACAGGCCGTTTATGGCCATTACTATAAAAGTGAGTTTCTTGAAATTCCAGGAATAAGGCCCGAAATTGTTTTTATGGTTCACGCTGGCAATATGCCAAAGTTCAGGGAAGCCGCCTTTTATGGAACAAATGAGGATAATGAACGATGCTATGCCGCCGCCAATCAGCAAAAAGCCCTGTACAACATCGGCCCAAATTACGGCTTCAATACCGCCGATAAGCGTAATGACGATAATCACAAAGCCTATCACCCAAATAATGGCGAATGTGTTGGTATTGGTCATGTTGGAGAGTGCCAGCGCCAACAGGAAAAACACAGTACCCATTTTTGAAAAATGGGTTAATACGAAACTGATAGAGCTGTAAAAGCGGGCAAACAGGCCAAAACGCTTTTCAAAGTATTCATAGGTGCTTACGCCTATCACCTCGCGGTACAAGGGCACTATGAACCAAACCATTAATAATAATACGATAGGTACCATTAAGCCCTGAACCAGCAAGATCCAGTTAGAGGCAAATCCTTCGCCTGGGTAGGCCAAAAAAGTTACGCTGCTAATGAGCGTTGCCATTAACGACATGCCTATTGCCCATGCCGGGATAGAACCGCGTGATACGAAATATTTTTTGGTTGAATTTTGTCCTTTTGAAAACTTGAGACCGATGGTTAATGAAATGGCCAGTGCCAGGGCTATGATAATATAATCTGCCAGGTGCAGGGTTTCATGTTTCATATGCAGGTATAGTTATTGGTTCCCCAAACGGGGGCAGGCCAGGGGTAGCTGCCGGGTTTTAAAGTTAAACATAATTGGTTATTGCCCGCTATGCGCATATGAATAACTCCGGGAGCTATTAGTTTTGAGGGATATAATTTTTCGATGTTTAAACGCTCAAGTATAGCCCAGGCTGTTGCGCCGCCTTCAATCAGCAATTCGTGAAGATCGGTGTGGTCAATAACCTGTTTTACAATAGCCGCCATTTTGTAGGTTAGCAATACAGGGTCAACCTTTATATCCTTGATAAAATCGGGGTTTATGGCGATGATGGCATTGTTGCCTGCTACAATGCTTGATGCTACATGACTTGCAAAAAGGGCATGCACATTATCGCCACTGGTTTCGGCACAAATGGTTGCCGCAGGTACATAATGCACAGGGATATTGTTGTGCCTGCCATCGTTAAGATTTAGTTTGCCCTGGTAAAAAGTACTGCCAAATACAAATAACCGTCTGCCCGTTGTTTCCGGGTCGGTGGTTTTAACCTTTTGAGGAGTTGTTAAAGATTCAAGCAGCGTAGTAAATAAATTTGCTGAGCCCGCTAATAGCGTGTTGTTATCTGTTTGGCTGATCCAGTATTTAAGATCGTCCTCATTTTCGGCTGCTCCTATAATAATTCCCGTAGATGGAAATTTGTCTTCTTTTTTTATTAATGAGATACTTTCATCAGCTCTCAATAATTCAACAATATTTGAGCTTAAGGCGGGGAAGGTTGGGTCGTTGGCGAAATCACTCAGGTGAATAGGTTGGCCATTGTAGTGAAATGTATCGCCTATGAGCTTTTTTGAATGGTGAGGATTACCGGGTACAATCAGCGCTCTTTTCAATCCTGATGCTGCCAATTGGCTTTGCAGTTCCTCAATAATGTGCCCTCTTAAAACTGAATCTATCTTTTTGAAAAGAAAGCGGGGCTTTAACCGCTGTAATTGGACGGTAAGATTATAAACTATATTCGTCGCTTTATTTACAGCGAGTGAGCGGGTGTCGGTAGCAATAATTAGCAGATCTGCATCGCAGTGTTCATCAACAGAGGTACTCACCTCGGTTCTCAATCCGTGATTGAGACCTATACCCGCCAATTCGGCGGCTCCTGTTAAATCATCTGCAATTACAGCGATCATAGCTTATACTTTTATCCGGTTTTTGCTCAACTGCACCGCCGATTCGATGGCCAGTAACATGGCATCGCTGCTGGCAACGCCTTTGCCTGCAATTTCAAAGGCAGTCCCATGGTCAACCGAGGTGCGGATAATAGGCAGTCCCATAGTGATGTTAACGCCCTTTACGCTATCCATTTGGTGCTTTTCGGCATTCCATTTAAAACCGGTAAGCTTAAAGGGGATGTGGCCCTGGTCGTGGTACATAGCTACCACACCACCATAATATCCAGTTGATGCTTTTGAAAATAAGGTGTCGGCAGGTACAGGGCCTTCCACATCGTAACCTAATTTTATAGCTTCCTGTACAGCGGGAAGGATCTCAAAATCATCTTCGGTACCAAACAAACCTGAGTCACCTGCATGCGGGTTAAGCCCGGCTACACCAATCTTCAGGTTTTTTTCTCCAAGGGAAATAAGGCCATCCTGTAAAAGTTCGATTACTTCAATAATGCGGTCTTTCTTAACCAGGTCACAGGCCTGCCTTAGTGATACGTGGGTGGATACATGGATCACCTTCATGTTATGCTCAACTAGTAGCATGGCATATTTTTTTGTACCGGTATAATGGGCATAAATTTCGGTATGTCCGGCAAAATGATGCCCGGCTTCGTTAATTGATTTTTTGTTGATAGGCCCGGTTACCGTTGCGTCAACCTCTCCGTCAAGAGCCAGTTCAATCGCTTTTTTTACTGCTTCAAATGAGGCATTGCCTGCCATTGCCGATATCTCACCAAACCGCAACTGTTCCATATCCACATTTTGCAGATCAAATACATCAGGCTTGCCAAACTCAAAGTTTGCGTTGCGGATATCTTTTATCGAATTGATGCGTGCATCGAAGCCCAACCGCTTTACGATGTCAAAAAAACACCGGTATCACCAATGATTACGGGACGACAGATCTCATACAGCCTTTCTGTCAATAATGCTTTAACGGCTATTTCAGGGCCAATACTGGCCGGATCGCCCATCGTTATGGCTATGATCGGTCTCTCGGCTATCATTGGTATATCGGTAAGCTAAGGTTTTCAACATTAAGCATGCGCTGTAATTTCTTTTGTAAATCAGCTGCTTCGGCTTCACTAACCTGCAATAAAGGCGGCATCATGTAAGTACGGCATAACCCGGCGCTTTGCATTAGTGATTTTAATGCTGCCAATGATTCGCCCAGCAGGCGTTTGCCTTGATAAATGTCCCCGATCAGATTGGAATGCCTTTGCAGTTGCAGCGCGGCAGCTTCGTCGTTATTGTCGGCAGCAACTATCATTTTGTAATAAATATCCGGGAACAGGTTTCCTGTACTTGGCACCAGGCCGTCGCTGCCGGTAAAAAGCGCGTGAGCAGATTGCGCGCCCCAACCCAAAAAGTGGCTGAAATCGGCCCTGTCGGCCCATAATTTAAGCGAATCCTTTAAACGCTCGTGATTCCGCTCCGAATCTTTAGTCCCAACAATATTTTCATGGTGACTTAATTCGTCGAGAAGGTTTAGGTTGATCGATACGTTTGTTGTGGCCGGGATGTTGTAAACTATCAGGGGGATAGGTACCTCATTGGCCAGCGTTTCAAAGTATGTTTTAATTTCGTATTCAGTTAAAGTGAAATAGGCAGGTAAGTGTGCTACTGCAACGTCAATACCTTCGTCGGCACAGCGTTTGGCGAGGTCAATTGAATCGGCCAGGCAATTGGATGAAATGCCTGCATAAAGCAAGCGGCCAGGTTGCCTTATAGAAACAGCACATTTAATGAAATCGAGCTTGAGCTCGTTTGATAGCGACGCTGACTCGCCGGTAGTTCCCAATATGAAAGGTACGCCTCCGTAGTTAAAGATGCTGTCGAATATTTTTTCAACTGCTTCGTGGTCAAGTTTGTAGTTGTCGGTAAGTGGCGTAATTGATGGCACTACCAGGCCATTATATTTCTTTTTTAGTTTCATTAGTATGTTTTAATAAGCAGCCTCGTAAATGTTAACGGCATCATCTATGTTTATCGGTCGCGGGTTGTTTTTAAGCAAGCGCGTAATTTTCATGGCATCGGCGGCCATTTGCGGTATGGTATTTTTATCTATGTCTATTTCTTTTAAGCTTGCAGGGATCCCGCAATCCTTAATCAGTTGCCTGATCTTTTCTACTCCTGCATAAGCTGTTTCAAAATCATTGATACTACTGTTACAACCCAATGCACGGGCAACGGCAGCATATCGCTCAGGTGCGGCAGGGATATTATACTCCATTACAAACGGCAGCAATAAGGCATTGGATAAGCCGTGGGCAATATGATACAGGCTGCCCAACGGATAGGAGAGTGCATGTACGCCCGCAGTGTTAACCGGGCCTAAACAAAAACCACCCATTAAACTGCCAATAGCCAATTGTGTACGGGCATCTTCATCAGTGCCGTCATTTACTGCTTTAACCAGGTTATCAGCTATAAGCCTGATCCCTTCAAGTGCATACATATCTATAAAAGGATGTGCGTATAGATTGGTATATGCTTCAAGGCAATGAGTTAAAGCATCAAGACCTGTAGCTGCAGTAACTTCTGCCGGCAGGCTGGTCATCAAAGTCGGATCAATGATCACTACATCCGGAACCAGGTAAGGGCTGATAATGCCTTTCTTCTGGTTATCCGCATCATCTATCAATATAGCGTTGGGTGATGCTTCGCTGCCTGTACCTGCTGTTGTGGGCACACAGATCAGTTTTTTAGATCGCTTTTTAAGCAAACCAATTCCCGTGATATCTGCCAGGGTTTGGTCATTATCAATCTGCGCAGCTATGAGTTTAGCCACATCAAGCACACTGCCACCACCAATACCTATGATCACATCGGCTTCAGTATGTTTTACAGATGCAAGCAAATCTCCAAAATCCTTGAACGAAGGCTCCCGTACTATGGAGGTATCAACACGAGCGTTAATCCCTGCTTCTTTAAATTGAGCCAAAAGTGGTTCAAGTTTATTTAATAGCGGACTGATGGTAATAATTAAAGCTGATTTATACCCGCCGCTGATAACATCACCGGTTAATTTAAAAAGCGAGTTTTTGCCAACAATTACCTGGCCCGGAAACCGGATAGTGATGTCGCGATAAGGATGTACAGTTTGCGGCATATACTTATATATTAATAATAGCTGGCCCTGGTTAATTGGTTTTGATATAAAACAAAGATGGATAATGCCGCCTCCCATTTTTATCCAACCGTTATCCAATTATTATACGATATTATCAAAAGGAATATCTGCCGGTAAGTTATTATGATATGATCTGCCTGTAATTTGCTTTAACAGGTAGTTGGAGTAGTAAATAATCGCTAAAATATAAGGAGACGGGGCATGACAGTTCGGCAACTAAAGGCCGGTAACTTAGCAAAAAGTTGAATATAAGGATAAAGGGCCAAGTTTATAAAGGTCGTTTATCTTTTAATGCTTTTATTCATCGGTGGTCAAACCGCCATCTCCTAATTATAAATCATCCGGCTAAACTCCGGTATTTTTTAATATTTCTGTTAACCAATTAAATACATATCTCCATGAAAGTAGTAAAAACGTTAGGACAATTTATTATAGAGAAACAAGCAGATTTCCCTTTTGCCAAAGGCGAACTGTCAAGGCTTTTGCGGGATATAGGCATTGCCGCTAAAATTGTTAACCGCGAGATTAGTAAAGCAGGACTTATCGATATCATAGGCGAAACCGATTCTGTGAACTCCCATGGTGAACGTCAGAAAAAGATGGATGTTTATGCCAATGAACAATTCATTTCGGCATTGCGCAGTGGTGGTGAATGCTGCGTTGTGGCTTCTGAAGAGAATGATGAACATATCCTGATAGAATCAGAGATCTCAAAACATGCCAAATATATTGTGGCGATTGACCCGCTTGATGGCTCATCAAATATTGATGTGAATGTAAGTGTGGGCACCATATTTTCTATCTATCGCCGTAAATCAACCGAAGGTGCAGCTAAACTGGAAGATGTATTGCAAAAAGGTACTGAGCAGGTAGCGGCCGGTTATGTAATTTACGGCTCATCAACAATGCTGGTTTATACAACTGGCAAAGGAGTTAACGGCTTTACCCTTGATCCATCAATAGGCGAGTTTTGCCTGTCGCACGCTGATATTAAAATGCCTAAGGATGGCTATATTTATTCTATTAATGAGGGGTATTATACCCATTTCCCTTTAGGCGTAAAAAAATATATTAAATATTGCCAGGTTGAAGATATCGCTACCAACCGTCCGTACACTTCAAGGTACACAGGTTCAATGATTGCGGATATCCATCGCAACCTGATTAAAGGCGGAATCTTTTTATATCCAACTACCGCGCAATATCCAAATGGCAAACTAAGACTGGTTTATGAATGCAACCCAATGGCTTTTATTATTGAGCAGGCGGGTGGTTTAGCGTCTACAGGTTATGAGCGGATCCTTGATTTGGATGTTAATGAACTTCACCAGCGCTCGGCTATTTTTATCGGTTCAGAAAATATGGTTAAGCGGGCCGAAGATTTTATGCTGGCCTTTTCTTCGCAACAGTCAGCCATAACCCAACATAAACAGGTTATTTAGTTAGCAAAGGGCTTCTGTTTACAGTTTGGTTATTATCGGGCTGATAAATGAAGTTATTTTATTCGCTTTAATATAAAAATTAGGTAAGACTAATTTTTTTATTTGTTTTGTATATTGTTTACGATATGTCAAAGCGAATGAAGATATTGTTTTTACTGTCTCTTTTGTTAATGCCGGTAGCGGTTTTTGCCCAGCATGGTTCCCTCATGGGGAGGCTAACCGCGGGTAGCGAACCGCTTTCTTTTGCTACCGTTGCCCTTTTCGGAACTTCTATTGGGGGTACAACAAATGATAAGGGTTATTACCATTTGAAAAACGTTCCGGCAGGTACATACACGGTTGTGTTTTCTAATGTCGGGTATGTAACCGGGCGTTACAATGTAAGCGTAAAACCGGAGGAAGCTACCGTATTGAATGGTAATCTCCAGGAAAGCAGTTCTAAATTGAATGAAGTAACTGTGACTGGAGTATCCCGGAAAACAGAATTAAGAAGTAATCCCATACCTATCGCGGTAATGACCCGGAAAGAGATGGATCAGAATGTAAATAACAACATTATTGATGCTATAGTAAAAGGGGTGCCGGGGGTTAACGCGGTTACTACCGGACCTAATATCTCCAAGCCATTTATCAGGGGATTGGGCTACAATCGAGTTTTAACTTTGTATGATGGTGTGCGACAGGAAGGACAGCAATGGGGCGATGAACACGGTATTGAGATAGACCAGTACGGTATTGGTCGCGCAGAAGTAGTGAAAGGACCGGCAAGTTTAACCTATGGCTCGGATGCACTGGCGGGAGTGATCAACATAATCCCTTATCTGCCGGCTGGCGAAAACAATGTTTTGAAAGGTGACTATACTGCCGATTACCATACCAACAATGGAATGATCGGTACCTCATTGGGTTTATCTTATAAGAAGAACGACTGGCGGTACGCCTTTCGGGCTACCGCAAAAGCCGCACATGATTATCATAACAGCGTTGATGGTTATGTATATAATACAGGTTTCCGCGAGTTTAATCTATCGGGCATGGCGAGGGTTGATAAAAACTGGGGGTACTCGCAAATTGCCGCTACAGTTTATGATAATCGGCAGGAAATTCCTGACGGTAGCAGGGATTCGCTTACGAGGCAGTTTACCAAACAAATAGCCGAAAGTAGTACAGACAATATCAGGAACCGGCCAATTGTTAGTAACGATGAGTTAAGATCATACAGCATAACGCCACTACATCAGCGCATTCAGCATTATCGAATTTACTCGCATAATGAATTTAAGTTGGGCGAAGGAAGCAGTATCAATGCTTCGTTCGGGCTGCAGCAAAGCGTCCGCAGAGAATATAATCATCCCACACAGGTAGATCAGCCGGGATTGTACGTAGTGCTTAATACACTTAATTATGATCTGAAATACAATTTGCCAACTATTGCAGGTATTGAAAGCACCCTTGGTGTAAACGGCATGTACCAAACTAATCGCAGTAAAACGGCAACTGACTTCCCCATCCCGGATTATAACCTGTTTGATGCGGGGACTTTTTCTTCGCAAAAAAAATCGGAAAAGTTGATATTTCGGGCGGCTTGAGGTATGATAACAGGCACATCCGCTGGAATGATTTTTATGTGGGGCCAAACTCCAAAAACGGGTTTGAGCAGCATGTGAAATTGCCGGATACGGCAGGTGCGCATTTACAGTTTCCGGCTTTTAAGCATGTTTACCAGGGTGTTTCAGGGAGTTTGGGGATAACTTATAATATTAGCGAACGCTTATTGTTTAAGACTAATATTGCCCGGGGGTATCGTGCGCCAAATATCACTGAAATAGGCTCGAACGGGCTCGACCCAGGTGCACATATCGTATATTTAGGCAACCGTAGCTTCAATCCCGAATTTAGTTTGCAGGAGGACTTGGGCTTCATCGCCTACCTGAAAGATGTTGACCTAATTGCCGAGCTGTTTAATAATCACATCAATAATTACATTTACCAGGCCAAGCTAACCGATGCCAATGGCAACCCTGTAGTGATTGTGCCGGGTAATAGTACCTACCAATACCAGCAAAGCAGCGCCAGGTTGTATGGGGCCGAGTTTACGCTAAATGTGCATCCCCAAAATGTTAAATGGCTGGCTTTTAACAACAGCCTGGCTTATGTAACGGGAATCAACGGCAATAAACAGCTTATTGATGAATCTAACGGCGCAGCTAAATATCTGCCATTTATCCCGCCACTGCATATCCGGTCGGAATTTAAGGCGAGTTTTCAGAAAGCGTATGGTGCTTTTTCTAAGATTTACTTTAAGGCCGAGATGGATGCTTATACTACCCAAAATCGCTTTTATGCTTTGGATAACACGGAGACAGCTACGCCCTGTTACGCCCTCTTTAATATCGGAGCAGGCACTACTATCAAAAATAAATCGAACAAGCCTGTTTGCGAGCTTTTTTTACAGGTGGATAATTTGTTTGATAAAGCCTATCAATCCAACCTTAACCGTTTAAAGTATTTTGAATATTACCAGTCGTCGCCGAACAGGCACCTGGGTATTTATAATATCGGGCGAAATATCAGTTTTAAAGCTGTTTTTCCTTTTTGATTTATTTTTAATGAAATATGGCTTTTTTTGTTTTTATTGCCTTAAGTTTCTGCACATCATGTAAGCGTGCGATAATAACGTGCCATCAGGGTCTCTCGCAGAGGACCCTGATGTATACACCGGGCAAATTCGCCGTTCTGAATGCTCTCGAAGAAGTATAGAACGCGGCTGAACCTCAGGGTCCTCTGCGAGAGACCCTAAGGGGACGTGAAAGTGTGCGATAATGATTTCAAAATTTATCGGGCGATGTGCCTAAAACTCAATAATCATAAAAATATCTAAAGTAAATGATATATAAAACAAAGGTTTTCATTTGTATGCTGCTGTGTGGCATATGTGGTGGGGTGATCAGCGCTCAGGCACAATTGCAAGTGCCGGCTTCTTATGCTTTAATTAAACGGGTGGTGCCCGGTTATGCACAAAATTTTGTTGTTCAACCGCTTTCTGAAAATGAAGCCAAAGATGTTTTTGAAGTAGAAGGTGCTAAAGGCAAAATTGTACTCAGGGGCAATAATGGTATCGCAGTGGCGTCGGCCTTATACTATTATCTCACCGAATATGCACATTGCCAAATCACCTGGAATGGTACAAATTTGAACCTTCCCGTAAAGTTACCTATACCAGCTCAAAGGGTTCATAAAACTACACCTTACCAATACCGGTACTATCTTAACTATTGTACCTATAGCTACAGTATGAGCTGGTGGGACTGGAAACGGTGGGAAAAGGAAATTGACTGGATGGCCTTGCACGGCATCAATATGCCGCTGGCCATAACCGGGCAGGAATACGTATGGGATAAAGTTTATAAAGGCGTGGGCTTTAACAATAAAGATATGCAGGACTTTTTTACCGGCCCCGCATATTTTGGCTGGTTTTATATGGGCAATATAGATAAATGGGACGGCCCGCTGCCCGCAAGCTGGATAACCAGTCACCGGGATTTGCAGATCAAAATATTGCAGCGCGAACGCGAACTGGGGATAAAACCAGTACTTCCGGCATTTACAGGTCACGTGCCGGCATCGTTTAAAAAACATTTCCCGAATGCTAAGCTAAAGCAAACCAACTGGAACAACGGCTTTGCCGATACATATATCCTTGATTCGGAAGACCCGCTATTTGCGGAGATCGGTAAAAAATTTATACAGGAACAAACCAAGGTTTATGGCACAGATCATTTATACTCTGCCGATACTTTTAATGAGAATGAGCCTCCATCAAACGATCCTAAATTCCTTTCGGAACTAAGCGCAAGGGTTTATGACGGCATGAAAGGGGCGGATCCAAAAGCTGTTTGGGTGATGCAGGGCTGGTTATTTTTCAGCGACCGCAAGTTCTGGCAAAATGAGCAGATCAAGGCATTGCTGAATGCCGTGCCCGATGATCATATGATAGTGCTTGACCTCAATACCGATTATGAACCGATATGGAAGCGCACCGAAGCATTTTACGGCAAACCCTGGATCTGGAATATGCTGCATAACTATGGCGGTAACAATAGCTTGTTTGGCAGGATAGAGGCCGTCGCAATCCAACCCGCGCAGGCTCTTAACGACCCTAAATCGGGAAAAATGGTGGGCATTGGTTTAACTATGGAAGCCATTGAACAAACTCCTGTGCTTTATGAGTTAATGACGCAACATACCTGGCAAAACAAACCCGTTGATCTCGATCAATGGCTGCCGGAGTACTTATTTAATCGTTATGGTGTAAAAAGCAAGGATGCGCTTGATGCCTGGCAAACGCTACGGGGTACCGTTTTTAATGGCAAGGATATCCGTGACGGGGCCGAATCGATCATTACCGGCAGGCCAACGCTTGATTCGGCCGCGATATGGACACGCACACGTTTAAACTACAATCGTAAAGACCTGCTACCGGCCTGGGATAAAATGATAGCAGCTATACCTGCATGCAAACAAAGCAGCGGTTTTAACTACGACCTGGTTGATGTTACGCGGCAAGTATTGGCTAATTACGGCAGGCCGATCCAGTTAAAATGGATCAAGGCATATCAAGATAAGGATGAAAAGGCTTTTGATAAATATACTGCTGAATACCTTAACCTGATAACCGATATGGACAGGCTGCTTGCTACCCGCAAGGATTTTATGCTGGGCCCATGGATAGCCGATGCCCGTAGCTGGGGAACTAACTCGAACGAAAAAGCGCTTTATGAAAAAAATGCCCGTAACCTGATAACACTTTGGGGCGATGCCGATAGTCCGCTGCATGAATATTCATGCAGGCAATGGAGTGGATTGCTTAATGATTTTTATAAGATGCGTTGGCAAAAATTTTTCGATCTGTTGAAAGGATCAATAAAAACGGGTAAAGAACCTGACTTTAAACTATTTAATAAATCAATAAGCAACTGGGAATGGCAATGGGTTAATTCGTCCAAAACTTATCCCGTTGTTCCTGCCGGAAGCAGCGCTGTTGTTGCCAAACAGCTTTATGAAAAATACAGGACAAACATGGGTAACGATCTTAAGTAATGGATACATCAACAGCTAAATCTGCAACTACCATTGTAAAGCCGGCAAGGTTATTATCGTTGGACGCCCTTCGTGGGTTTGATATGTTTTGGATCATGAGTGGGGAAGGGGTAGTGCACGCCCTTGCGAAAGCCACCGGCTGGCCGCTCCTGGTGTGGATGTCGGGGCAATTGCATCATACCGAATGGAATGGGATCACCTTTTATGATATGATCTTTCCATTGTTTTTGTTTATTGCCGGGGTTTCCATGCCTTATTCAATGGGCAATAAAGTTGCCAAACATGGGGTAGCTTACCCATATCTGTTACCCTCTTCGTCCAAAGGCGAAATTTATCGTTCCATGATAAGGCGTACCATTATCCTGCTGTTTTTAGGGGTGGTTGTTAACGGCTTGTTTAAGTTTAACGGGTTGGAGAATACCCGCTTTGCGAGTGTACTGGGGCGGATCGGTCTTGCATGGTTTTTTGCGGGTGTAATTTATCTGAATTTCGGTACCCGTGGACAAATTTTATGGTTTGGTATTTTGCTGTTTGGCTATTGGGCAGCAATGGAGCTAATTCCGGTTCCGGGTTACGGGGCAGGGGTTTTAACCATGAATGGCAGCCTGGAATCTTATATTGATCGTTTATTACTTCCCGGTCGTCTGCATGATAAAGTGCATGACCCTGAGGGTATATTATCTACCATTCCGGCTATTGGTACCGCCATACTGGGGATTTTTACAGGCCAGTTCCTGAAGTTGGAATCTGCCAAATGGCCGATGTGGAAAAAAGGTATTTGTTTATTTGCAGTCGGTGTTTTATTTATTGGCTTAGGGATGCTTTGGAATCTTGCTTTCCCTATCAATAAACGCTTATGGACAAGTTCATTCGTGATGTTTGTAGGTGGGTGGAGCCTGGTTTTCCTGTCGGTATTTTACCTGGTGATTGATGTTGCCGGATACAAAAAATGGGCATTTCCTTTTGTGCTTATTGGTGTAAACTCTATCCTGATCTATCTGGCATCAGAAGGGATGGTTGATTTTCAGCATACAGCCAATTTTTTCTTCGGGGGAATTGTTAGCCATCTCGCACAAAGCTGGCAACCGGTATGGGCAGCAATATTCATTGTGGTTGTACAGCTTGCTTTGTTGTACTTTTTATATCGTAATAAGATCTTCCTGAAAATATAAATATAAAGTAGTTTTTTGAATGTAGAGACGCATAATTGCGTCTCCCGCATGCAAGTTAGGGCGATTTACTCCGTTACAAGGTGGCCCGTCCTTTGGGAGACGCAATTATGCGTCTCTACATAAAAATATTTTAACCAAATTATCCAGTTACTCGGAATCACTTTTAATCGTAAGGCGATTGGAAAAAAATAATTGAGATAAAATCGTATTTAATTCGTTAATTGTTAAAATAACACTTAATATTGAATTGTTTTTACCTTTATTATGACCAAGCGCATACTTTTCTTTTTACACTTGTTTTGATTGGCGCAGCTTCGCGTGCACAAAAGCAAATGATCCCAAATCCAATAACCGGGGGATACTTCGCCGATCCAACTATTGTGAAAGATAAAGGCCGCTATTTTATTTATGCCACAATTGATCCCTGGGGCGATAAAGAGCTGGCCGTATTGGAGACTACCGATTTTATTAAGTTTACGAGGCATCATATCAACTGGCCTACCAAACAAGCCTGCACCACTCCAACCTCGCTCAACGAAATGGTTTGGGCGCCATCTGTAGTAAAAGGAAAGGACAACAAATTTTACATGTATGTAGCTGTAGGCGGTGAGGTTTGGGGAGGCGTAAGCAATACACCGCTTGGCCCCTGGAAAAATTTAAAGAGCGACAATACGCCTATGGTAAAATCTACAGATTATCCGCAGGTGCATAATATCGATCCGGATTGCTTTATTGATAGTGACGGCAGCGCTTATTTGTATTGGGGATCGGGGTATAAATGGATCAACGGGCATTGTATGGCCGTAAAGCTAAAGGACGATATGGTTTCGTTTGACGGAGCGCCAAAAAATATCACCACGCCGCATTTTTTTGAAGGCGCACATATGGTTAAACGCAATCAAACCTATTACCTCATGTTTTCGGAGGGTAAAGCCATTGATGCAACCTACCAGGTAGGGTATGCGAAAGGAAATAGCCCGCTTGGGCCTTTTCAGGAGGATGAGCACCGGGTTATATTGAATACTTCTGCGGATAGTACCGTGATTGGCCCGGGCCACAATACCACTTTTGTTGAAAAAGGACAGCGTTATATTTTATATCACCGCATTTTTCCGCAAAAGGAATCATTTGTATTGCGGCAGCTGTGCCTTGACAGTTTAAATTTTGATGCCGATGGCAATATTAAAAAGGTAAGCACTAAAGGAGTACAAAAGTTCAATTAACCTTATAACCTGTTATGATGAAAAAGATAGCCTGCACAGCGCTGTTATCAACACTGGCATTTACCTGGCTTGGAGCCTCTGCACAGCAAAAAGGCGATGCCGCAAAGCCAAGAAAGATCAGTCCAGACCTTTTCGGGATTTTTTTGAGGATTTAAGTTATGCGGCAGATGGAGGCCTTTATGCCGAGCTTATCCAGAACCGCTCATTTGAGTACAGCCCGGCCGATAACCGCGACTGGAATTCAATGACCGCCTGGAAATATCAAACGGACGGTTTTGGCTATGGTACCATTTCAGTAGAAACAGCTACCCCGGTACATCCCAATAATCCGCATTATATTTTACTTGATATCCAGGATGAAGGGCAAAAAGGAGTGGGACTTGAAAATTCAGGGTTTGATGGGATCCCTGTAAAGGCGGGTAAAAACTATAATTTTTCAGTTTTTTTAAATGCAATTTCAGATCAGTCTTTACCTGTAAAAGTAGCTCTTGTTGATCGGAAGGGTAAAGAATTAGGTTCTTCCTCATTTACAACATCTGATAAAGGCTGGAAAAAATACGCCGAACAGATTCATGTGAATTTTGATAACGATAGTGCTAAACTGGTATTGCTGTTTAAAGCGAAAGGGAAAATCGGGATAGATATGGTGTCATTGTGCCCGGAGGAAACTTTTAAAAATCATAACAATGGATTGCGTGCCGATTTGGCGCAGGTTATTGCCGATATAAAACCAAAGTTTATGCGTTTCCCCGGCGGCTGCCTTACTCATGGGGATGGCGTCGCCAACATTTATCGCTGGAAAAATACCATCGGCCCGGTTGAGCAAAGGGTAGAGCAACGTAACATCTGGAACTATCATCAGTCGGTAGGTTTGGGATATTTTGAATATTTCCAGTTTTGTGAGGATATCGGGGCAAAACCGGTGCCGGTGCTTGCGGCAGGCGTAAGTTGTCAAAATTCGGGTGGAACCTGGAAAATAGGAGGCACCGGACAAAAGGGTATCCCGGTGGAAGAAATGAAAGCTTATGTACAGGATGTACTTGATTTGATAGAATATGCTAATGGGCCGGTCACTTCTACCTGGGGCGCAAAGCGTGCCGCTGCAGGTCATCCTGCGCCTTTTAACCTGGAGTACCTCGGCATCGGCAATGAGGATAAAATCACTGGCGTATTTGAGGAACGGTTTAGGATGATCTATGATGCCGTACACAAGGCCCATCCCGAAATTAAAATTATTGGTACGGTTGGGCCAAGTCCGAAGGGCGAAGATTTTGATAAAGGCTGGAAGTTGGCCGATCAGCTTTCGGTTGGTATTGTTGATGAGCATTATTATGAAAAGCCGCAATGGTTTTTAAAAAATACCCAGCGTTATGATGCATACAACAGGCTCAGGTCAAAAGTTTATATTGGAGAATATGCTTCGTGGGGCAATACCTTGTTTAATGCCTTATCAGAAGCCGTGTACATGATCAGTTTAGAACGCAATGGAGACGTGGTTAGGATGGCGTCATACGCACCGCTTATTGCCAGGATAGGCCATGCATCATGGAACCCGAACCTGATATATTTTAATGGCACTCAGGTTTTCCCAACGGTAAACTACTATGTTCAGCAGCAGTTTGCCGTTAATTCGGGCAATGAGTATTTGCCGGGTGTAATAAAAATGAAAGGCGAAAAAACTGTATTGGATACCACGGCAGGTGTTTCAACCGTGCGCGACTCTGCGACTGGGGATCTGATCCTGAAAATTGCTAATGCCGGTAGTGTTCCCGTTTCGGGAGAGGCAGACCTGTCAAAAATTGGTCAACTACCCAAATCGGCAACGCTTACTGTTATTACAGGCAATCCGGAGGTGAAGAATTCTACCGACAATCCGCAAGCTATCGTCCCTCAATCATCAGTAATAAAATTGCAAAAAAAGTGGGCTTTCACTGTACCTGCCTATTCATTGACGGTTGTCAGAATTAGCAGCAGAAGTATGGAAAAGCACAAATAATTGTCCCGAATATTCGAAAATAACAAATCAATTATACATGAAAAAAATAGTTTTACTGGGCGTTTTAGTTAGCTTTTATACGGCGGTTATAGCGCAGCCGCATCAAAAATTCAGCGCCTACCTGTTTACTTATTTTACAGGCAGTAAAGGCGGCGAAGAAATTCGTTTTGCTTTGAGTAACGATGGGTATCATTTCCGTGCGCTGAATAACAATCACCCCGTTTTAAATTCAGCGGATATCAGTGCTACCGGCGGTGTTCGGGATCCGCATATTATGCGAGCTGCCGACGGTAAAACATTTTACATGGTTGCAACCGATATGAATACCGAAAAATACGGCTGGGGGCCGGATTATTCTATGGTATTGCTCAAATCAACCGACCTGGTACAATGGAGCTCGAAAACCATTGATATCACCAAACTTTATGAAAAGTTTGCAGGCGTGAACAGGGTATGGGCACCGCAAACCATTTATGATCCACAGAAAAAACAATATATGATCTACTGGTCGATGCGTTTTGGCGAAGAGGCCGATAAGATCTATTATGCTTATGCCAATAAAGATTTTACAGGTCTTGAAACCGAGCCTAAGCAGCTTTTCTTTAAGCCGGATGGCGGTGCCTGCATAGACGGCGATATTGTTTACAAGAACAATAAATATTACCTGTTTTTCAAAACAGAAGGATCGGGTGCAGGTATAAAAATAGCGGTATCAGATGAGCTAACTTCTGGCTATGTATTGCGTGATAAATACGTACAGCAAACCAAAGACCCGGTAGAAGGGGCAGGTACTTTTAAATTAAACGATGGTAGCGGTTATATTTTGATGTATGATATGTATACCCAGGGTAAATACCAGTTTACCAGGACAACCGATCTCGAAAACTTTAAACTGATTGACGATGAGGTATCCATGAATTTTCATCCGCGCCATGGTACAGTGATGCCAATAACTTCAAAGGAAGGGGCGGCATTAACTGCGAAATGGGAAACGCCTGAAGATGTCATACTTGCGCCGTTAAACAAGCAGATTAAAACCATCAATATCGTTTTAGATACGGCGAACCATAAAGTTCACCTGCCTGTAATACCGGGTACTAATTTAAAATCATTTGATCCCCGGTTTACCTTGTTCCCCGGCGTTACTATCAGCCCTATAAGGCCGCAGGATTTTACCAAAGGCCCGGTTAAATATTCGGTAACCATTGCAGGTAAAAAAACGCAGGTTTTTGAGGTTACTGCCCAGGAAACCCATAACCCGGCTATTGCTGGATACTATGCCGATCCGGAGATCCTCTACGCCGAAAAAACAGGCAAATTCTATATTTATCCTACCAGCGACGGCTTTGATGGTTGGTCGGGCAAGTATTTTAAGGCCTTTTCTTCGGATGATATGGTTAGCTGGAAAGACGAGGGTAAGATTCTTGATTTACCGCAGGACGTGAGCTGGGCTAAAAAGAATGCCTGGGCCCCTTGTATCATCGAAAAAAGGTGGGAAACGAGTATAAATACTTCTACTATTTCGCAGCTGCACAAAAAATAGGGGTGGCAACAGCAAATGATCCGACGGGGCCATTTACCGATTCGGGCAAGCCTTTGGTGGCACAATTGCCTGAAGGTGTTAAAGGCGGACAGCAGATTGATGCTGATGTTTTTGCCGATCCGCAAACAGGCAAAAACTATTTGTACTGGGGAAATGGTTATATGGCTGTAGCCGAGTTAAACGATGATATGATTTCGTTAAAGCCAGGCACCACCAAAATCCTTACACCTTACGCTCATTATAACGAAGGCACCTATGTGTTTTACCGCAACGGTACGTACTACTTCATGTGGTCTGAAAATGATACCAGGAGCCCTAATTATAGCGTGCATTATGGCACTTCTAAATCTCCATTGGGGCCAATCGAGATTCCTCAGCAAAATACGGTTATTGCCAAAAATGCTGCTAAAGGCGTTTACGGAACCGGCCATAACTCAGTTATCCAGATCCCGGGTACAGATGAATGGTATATTGTTTATCACCGGTTCAATTATCCTAAAGGCATTACCATGGGCGATGCCGCAGGCTACAACCGCGAGGTTTGTATTGATAAAATGGAATTTGACGATAAAGGGTTGATTAAACAGGTTACGCCTACACATGAAGGCATTAAACCTGTACATGTGAAAAAGTAAACGCGGGTTATTGAATGATAATATGGCTGCCATGTGAACGAGTTGAAGGTTCACATGGCAGCTTTTGTTTTATATAAAATCTATGCAAATTAGTTAAACAGATATTGCCTTTAAGCTTTATGCCTTCCGCTTTAAGCTACTAAAAATATGTTCCGTTTTTTACAATTTGGGAACTTCGTTGTATCCTATATTTGTAATCATGGTTTTCAAAGAGCTGCTTCCGGAGCCAAGGCTACAGCCTTACATTAAGTGCTTCTATCTGTATGAATCAGATTCGGACAGAAGCTATGATGATATCGTGTTTCCGAGCGGTACCATGGAGGTGATTTTTAACCTCGGTGCCGGAAACTGGAAATCAAAAAAAGACGATACATTTTTCACCACTCCTCCGGTTGAACTTTGGGGACAGATCACAAAACCTTTGGCAATACAATCTGTAGGGCGAAATATTATGCTGGGTTTCCGGTTTTATCCGCATTCGGCTGCTTATTTCTTTGATGAAAAGGTATCAGAATTTAATAATGAAATTGTTGATGCCACGCATGTATTCGGCCCTAAATTAAGAACGCTTTATTTGAGGTTATTGGAAACTGCCGACCTGAACGCTAAGGTAGCCATGATTGAAGATTATTTGCGGAGCCGTTTATCGGCAACCGAAAAAAGCATTCGAAGATCAAATTTATCGGGGATATTGTCAGCAGTCTTAAAAAGAATTACAGCGACGATAATATCCTGTCCATTTCCAGTCGTTATAACATTTCCTCACGGCACTTGAACACCCTTTTTTCGCAGTATACGGGTTTACCGCCAAAATTATTTTATAAAATAAACCGCTTTCAGCATAGCCTTAACCTGGTTAGCGCTAATGAAGAAAAGCTGACCAACGTAGCCTACAGCGCCGGTTATTTTGATCAGGCTCATTTTATAAAAGAGTTTAAGCTTTTTACGGGTTTTACGCCCAATTCCTTTGCCGCTCAGGCTTCGCCTATAAATCAGGCGTTAGCGGGCAGTTAATACTCTTCCGTTTTATACAATTTTGGGCTATTCGAGCCACATAGTTTTGCTGATATAAAAAAAACAACAAAATGAAATCAGCAAAAACACCACAGGAAGTGCACGCAGTACTTGCGGCCGCTTTTAACACCAAAGATGTAAATGTAGTTATGAATGTGTATGATGCCAACGGTATTATTTTTCCGGAACCGGGAAAAGAAGTATCAGGCAGGGCCCAGTTTGAAGAGGCTGTTAAAAGCATTTGCGCTGTGCCCGGAGTAATGGAAATCAAAACAGTTTACTGTCTGCAATCAGGCGATGTAGCGGTCGGCCGATCGGAGTGGAGCATTACCGACAATGGCAAAACACAGATTGCCGCAAAAGGGATAGAGTTAATGAAACAACAATCCGACGGCAGCTGGAAAATTGTCATCGATCATGCATTCGGAGCTGAGGCTAATCTCGTAGCCTGATTTTCTCTATCTGAAACAAAAAATGGCCGGATTTATCCGGCCATTTTTTGTTTCACCTTTCACCTTTCACCTTTCACCTTTCACCTTTCACCTTTCACCTTTCACCTTTCACCTTTCACCTTTCACCTTTCACCTTTCACCTTTCACTAATCTCTTCCGTTTTATACAATTTTTAGAAAAAAGCTCAAGCTAATTTTGAGCATAAAATAAAAACAAGAACATGAAAAATAGATTCAATGAATTTTTAGCCTTGCATCATCAAACCGAACCTTTGCAAATTGGCAATGTATGGAATGCACAAAGCGCCCTGGTTTATGATAAATTAAATTTTAAAGCAATCGGCACATCAAGCGCGGCTGTTGCCAGCTCATTAGGCTTTGCAGATGGCGAAGAGATGAGTTTTGAGGATTATCTTTTTGTTGTTAAACGCATGGCTGCAACAACATCAGCCATGCTAACAGTCGACCTTGAAGGTGGTTATGGCGAAACACCGGAGGCTATCTGCAGTAACATCACCAAACTATATAATATCGGTGTTGTGGGTATCAATATAGAGGATTCGATAGTGGTGAATGGCCAGCGAGGTATTGTTGATGCCGTAGGCTTTGCCACAAAACTTAAACAGATAACTTCATTGTTAAGCGCCACAGGGGTAGAGGTATTTATAAATGTAAGGACCGATTCCTTTCTGCTTGGTTTACCAAACGCACTGGAAGACGCTTTGACCCGTACTAAACTTTACCAGGGTGCAGGTGTGCATGGTTTGTTTTTTCCGTGCATTACCCAAATAGCAGATATTGAAAAAATAACGGCCTTATCGCGCCTCCCGGTTAGCGTAATGTGTATGCCCGGCCTTCCGGATTTTAAAGCGTTGCAAAATGCGGGCATTAAAAGGATTAGCGCAGGCCCATTTTTGAATATGAGCATCTACCGGTCACTGGAAAATTTGATTGAAAAAATAACAACCGAAAATAGCTTTGCAGCCCTTTTTAACGGGACTGCCAGTTAACAGGCGAATAAAAGTGCTAAATAATTAAAAACCTAATTGCCTTGTTTTACCTTATTATAAGGTAGTTTAATAATCTGCAAAATAAGTTTAGGTTAAAGTCCCGGCAGCGAACGTTAGGGACTTTTGTTGTTATGGAATTTATCTTCAAAAAGTTTCAGCTAATCCAATCAGTAAACAAATTGCTGGAAGCAAGCCTGCACAATTTGAATAACTTAATTCATTTTATTGCAATAATTATACAAAGTCTATAGTTTTAATAGAATATGTATATATTTGCGGCATCAAATAGGTTCTTTGAATATTTTATTATCAAGAAAGACTGAGGGAAAGGCCCTGTGATGTCTTAGCAACCTGTAAGCCCATTGTTATAAAGGTGCTAATTCCTGTCTGCCCAAATAGGGTGGAAAAGATAATGTAATAAGCTATTGCCTTGCATAGTGCAGGCAGTACATACTTTCTTTTCTCTCGTCTGTTTTCTTGCTAATAAATTTCACTGGTTGATATCACAATTTTAATGTGTATAGCAATGAATATTAAATATTTACTTATTACCAGCCTGCTTTCTATAACAACATTGTTTGCCGCTGCGCAAACAACAAATGTTGCTAATCCTAATATTGATCGTGGTTATATCGTAAAAACAGGCGATATCGCCCCTGCAGATTTTGAACTTGTATTAAACGACGGTACTAAAACGTCATTAAAGCAATTACGTGGTAAAGTAGTTGTCCTGCAGTTTACTGCAAGCTGGTGCAGCGTTTGCCGCGAGGAAATGCCGCATCTGGAAAAGGAGATCTGGCAGGCTTACAAAGATAAAGGCCTGGTTTTGATAGGTGTTGACCGTGACGAACCGCTTGAAAAAGTACAAGGCTTTCACCAGGTTATGAACATTAATTATCCGCTGGCACTTGATCCGGGGGCTGATATCTTCGGGCGGTTTGCCAACAAAAAGAGCGGCGTAACGCGTAATGTAGTTATCGACCGTGATGGGAAAATGGTTTACCTCACCCGTTTATATGATAAACAGGAATTTGCATCCATGGTAAAAGCTGTCGACGCTTTGGTTAACAATAAAACAGCATCTATCAATTAATAAAATACTGAAGGCAGCCCTGTTTGCTGTCATCAATAAACAAAGAATCTATCCGCACTTATTTAATACCCGTTTTTATGAAAACAAAAACTACCCTCTTACACAAAAATGCTTTCGTTTCGATACGTCAGCTAACCTGTAAATCTATCTATTCAGGTATGCAAAATATGCGTTGCTGCTGTTAGTTCTTTACAGTACGCATGGTATTTAAATGCGGACTTGCTGCAGCTTGTCTTAGCTTAATAATTACCATCCCCTAATCAAATCTTTACAGTTACGATAGGCTTATGAGCCGGGCAAATTATGCCCGCTAGGGCGATAGCCATGTCTTTTGTACCGGTAAAAGCATCAAAAATTAATCTCAATTATTAATTATCATGTTAAAAATTTACAAGCTATTACTGGCAATTATATTGCCTTTTATTCTCGTCCAGACGGTTGCGGGGCAATCCGTTAAAATTAGCGGAGTGGTAACCGCCAAGTCGGACGGCCTACCGTTGCCGGGCGTTAGCGTATCTGTTAAAGGTAAAACCACGGGCGCACAAACCAATGTTGATGGTAAGTTTATCATCAACGCCAATGTTAATGATGTGATCAGGGTTAGCTACATTGGCTTTACAACCCAGGAAATCGCCGTTACGCAAGGTACAACTACCTTAAACGTAGTTTTGGTTGAAGCACCAAATTCGCTGAATGAGGTAGTGATAACGGCCCTCAATATCTCAAAGGATAAAAAATCGCTGGGTTACGCGGTACAAGGGCTTAAATCGAAAGATATCTCTGAAGCTAAAGAAACCAACTTTGTAAACGCGCTGGCGGGTAAAATTGCCGGTGTGCAGGTTACCAACAGCCAGGGCGATATGGGTTCATCGCGGATCGTTATCCGTGGCGAAACTTCTATCTCGGGCAATAACCAACCTTTATTTGTGGTTGATGGTGTTATAGTTGATAACAGCCAGTTTTTAGGGAATAACGGCTCAAGGGATTTTGCTAATGCTATTTCGGATTTAAATTCTGAAGACATTGAATCGGTAAGTGTATTGAAAGGCCCGAATGCAGCTGCGCTTTATGGTTCACGTGCAGCCGCGGGCGTTATCCTCATCCGCACTAAAACAGGCAAAGGGGCAAAAGGATTAGGTGTTACTATAAACTCCAATACCAGCTTTTCAAACGTACAGGTATTGCCCGAATATCAAAATCAATATGGTCAAGGCTCAAATGGGAAATTCAGCTATGTAGATGGTAAAGGCGGCGGCGTTAACGATGGTGTTGACGAAAGCTGGGGCCCTGCTTTGGATGGTTCACTGATTCCACAGTTTTATTCAAATGGGCAGGCCGTACCTTTCGTGGCACACCCCGACAACATAAAAGATTTTTTAAAACCGGTGTAACACTCAATAATGGCATTGCTATTGCGAGCAGTAGCGATAAAAGCGATTTCAGGTTATCCTATAATAACCTGCACCAAACCGGTATTGTACCCAATACCTCACAAGGCCGTAACTCTTTTGCTTTAAACTCAAGCTATCGTGTCAACAATAAATTAACCGTTAATACAATTGTTGATTACAGTAAAGATGATGCTGATAACCTGCCTGGTGCATATGGAAAACGTGCAACCAGCACCATGCTGCAGTTTACCTGGTTTGGCCGCCAGGTTGATATCAACAGGCTTAAAAATTACAAGGATGCCAATGGTAATACCTTTAACTGGAATAATAGTTACTATAGCAACCCATACTGGCTGGCTTATGAAAACACAGTAGGCCAACACAAAAATCACCTGATAGGTAGTATCGAGCTGAATTACAAAATCATTGACGGTCTATCAGCAAACTTCCGTACCGGTACCGATTATTATAATGACCGGCGTAAGATTAAAGTAGCCTACGGCACCAATGGAACACCGTTTGGCTCATACGAAGAGGATGCTTACAGCGTAAACGAAAATAACACCGAAGCCAGGTTGCAATACACTAAAAAGCTGAATAACGATTTTTCGCTTGATGTATTTGGTGGTGGTAACATAGCTGTGAGGACAACCGAAAATAATGATCAGTTGGCTCCGAAACTTGCAGTTGCCGGCTTGTACACGCTGAGCAACTCCCGCGATCCATTGGTCTCTACAAATTACTATGGGAAACTTAAAACCTATAGCTATTTTGGTTCGGCACAGCTTGGTTTCAGAAATTACGCGTTCATCAACTTCACAACCCGTAATGATTGGTCGTCAAGTTTACCGGCAGATGCCTTGTCATATTTCTATCCCTCCGTAAATGGCAGTTTAATATTATCTGAAGCATTAGGCATTAAAAGCGATGTACTTAGTTATGCTAAATTAAGAGGTGGATGGTCAAAAGTAGGTAAGGCGACAGATCCATTTCAATTAATTAACGTTTATACATCTTCAAATCTCTTTGGCTCAAATCCGCAACAGAGTATATCCAATATTGATCTGAACGATCATCTTAAGCCTGAAACCACTACATCGGCAGAGGCCGGTTTTGAATTAGGCTTTTTCCATGATCGCGTACATTTAGATGTAAGTGCTTATAACACCAACAGTATTAACCAGATCCTAACCGTACAGGTAAGTTCATCAACCGGTTTCAGCCAAAAAGTAATAAACGGTGGCCGTCTTAATAACAAAGGTATCGAGGTTCAGTTAGGTGTTACGCCAATTAAATCAAATGGATTTACCTGGGACATAACTACAAATTACTCGTTAAACCGTAGTAAGGTAGCTTCGCTTGATGCCGATGGCCGCTTACAGAGTGTGGTATTAGGCACTGATCGTACAGTGCAGGTTTTAGCATCGCTTGGTCAGCCTTATGGTGCTTTGTATGGTACCGCATACACACGTAATGCTTCAGGTCAGATTATTATCGACGCTAATGGTACACCTGTATTTAATACCACCAAACGTTATTTAGGTAAATTCACTCCAAATTGGTTGGGAAGCATCAATAACAGCTTCTCCTACAAAGGGATTAACCTGAGCTTTTTGGTTGATGCACGTTTTGGCGGATCCATTTATTCAAACACCAACCGTACAGGTACTTATACCGGCGTGTTGGCTTCTACCTTACCGGGCCGTGGCGCTGCTAACGGAGGCTTAAGTTACTATTACCCGGGCAACAATACTTCGGCTGCTGCTGTGCAGGTTACCGGTGCCGCCCCTGCGGGTGTAACCGTTTATAATGATGGTATGATATTTAAAGGCGTTAAGGCCGATGGTTCGCCAAATACCACTATTATCCCTGCGCAATCATATTACAAAGGCTTTACCAATATTGACGAAGCATTTGTTTACGATGCCTCATACATCAAGCTTCGCGAAGTAAAACTGGGATACTCTTTACCTGCTAAATGGGTGAATAAGATTGGTTTCCAGGGAGCTACATTTTCGGTAGTTGGCCGTAACTTGTGGATCATCCATAAAAACGCACCGAATATTGATCCGGAAACAGCCTTTAATGCAGGAAACGGACAGGGCCTCGAAGATCTTACCCTGCCTACCGTGCGTAACATCGGTTTCAACGTAAACCTTAAATTTTAAAACATCATGAAACTTAAATATATCAGCATATTATCTGCCGCGGTTTTATTATCGGTAACATCGTGCAAAAAGGATCTGTTAAAGATCAATCAAAACCCTAACGGCTCACAAACAGCACAGCCCGACTATTTATTAACTGCAGCCACCAAAGCAACGGCAGATACCTATTGGGGTGTAGCCAATAACATGGATGCCAGTCTGCTTTTTGCGCAGTATTGGTCTAAAATTCAATACACCGACCCCGACAGGTATATTTACGCCAGTAGTGCGTTTGAGGAGCTGTGGAGCACGGGCTATTCAAAAAGCATTGTAAACCTTAACCAGATCATCAAACTTGCCGATGCCCAGGGTAATACCAATTATAAAGGCGTTGCACTGGTACTTCGTTCATGGGTATTTAGCTTATTAACAGAGGCTTATGGGGGTATTCCTTACAGGCAGGCCACCAATATTGATCAGTACCTTACCCCGGCTTATGACACCCAAAAGGATGTTTATTTTGCTTTGCTGGATGACCTTAAAGCAGCTCAAACGGCGCTTGATCCATCAGGCAAAGCTATAGCAGGAGATGTGATCTATAGCAACAATATTGCTTCATGGAAAAAGTTTGCCAACTCGTTAAGGCTTCGCATCGCCTTGCGCATTGCAGATAGGGAACCTGCAAAAGCTAAGCAAGTATTAGATGATATTAAGACCGAAGGCGGTTCATACATCAGTTCGAATGTCGAAACCGCGCAGTTGGTTTATTTAGATTCGCCTAACCAAAATCCGGTAAGCAACCTGTTTGATACCCGTGACGATTACCGTATCAGCAAAACTATAGTGGATAAGCTGTTTGCACTTAATGATCCCCGCTTATCAATATATGCCGCTAAAACACAAGATGTAACGCCTCAAACCTATGTTGGCTTGCCAAACGGTTTGTTGGTGGGCGATGCCAGCAATTACGGCTTCACCAAAACTTCTAAACCAGGCACTTATTTTCGTGCACCACATGCCCCTGCTGTAATATTAAGCTATGCAGAGAGCTTGTTTGACAGGGCAGAGGCTGCCGCTCGCAGTTTTGCTACCGAAGATGCCGCTTCATTATACAGTCAGGCGGTTGCTGCTGCGTTGGCTCAGTACAGTATTGCTTCGGCTGATATCGCTACTTATATAGCGCAGCCGGCAGTGCAATATGATGCCTCTAATTATAAAAAATCAATTGGCGAGCAAAAGTGGTTAGCGCTGTTTGGCCAGGGATTAGAAGGCTGGACCGAATGGCGCAGGCTTGATTATCCGCAATTACAGCCGGCAGTTGCAGGTACACTTAATGGTAAAATACCGGTAAGGTTTATATATCCGGGAACAGAGCAATCGCTGAACAAAACTAATTACCAGTCGGCAGTAGCAGCACAGGGAGCCGATGCGCTTACTACCAAGCTTTGGTTTGATGTAAACTAAACAAGTGTCACTTCGTAAAATAAAACGGGTTTCTCCAAAAGGAAATCCGTTTTTTTTGAAAATAAAGCTGAAATTTGCGGTATGGCTTTGGCCCTGTTTTTAGGATTAACAAAAAATAACAAGAAATTCCGGAGATCTGCGTGTCTCATCAGGAAGATTACAACAAATTATAGCGAGTGAAGATAGAAGAAACCGTGATTTTGGTTGATCGCGATGATCAGGAAATTGGCACTATGGAAAAAATGGAGGCGCATCTTCAGGGGAAGCTACACCGTGCGTTTTCAGTTTTTATTTTTAATAAAAAAGGAGAGCTCCTGTTACAGCGACGCGCCGAAGGCAAATATCACTCGGGTGGTAAATGGACAAACACCTGCTGCAGCCATCCAAGGCCCGGCGAACCCACATTTACAGCAGCCCATCGCAGGTTACAGGAGGAGATGGGAATGGCCGCCGAACTTAACTTTGTATTTTCTTTTGTTTACTGTGCAGCTATCCAGGACGATCTGGTTGAAAATGAATACGATCATGTGTTTTTTGGCATCACCGATGCTTTGCCGATCCCTGACCATGGCGAGGTCTCCTCATTTAAATACATAACCATGGCCCGGCTGGCAATCGACCTGAAAGAAAACCCGGGCGATTATACCAGGTGGCTCGCCATATGTTTCGACGAGGTAATGGATCATTATCAGCAATTACAGATCGCCGATATGCAGTAATCGTTGCTGTAAATAATGCTGTCCTTACAATTTTTCTATATGATAGGGGTGAGCCATTACTTCTTATTGTAACGGGTATTTTACATTTTGCAATATTATTGTTTACTTTACAATTAATTAGGTAGCTTTAATCTTCCAATTATTTGTGTAATTCACAGCCTGCAACGTGTTAATGAAAAAGAGATCCTTCTGCTGCATTGTTCTTTGTTTGATCATTTCCTCGGCCTATGCCCAGTCGCCCATCAAAAATAAGATCCTCAATTATTCTTTAAAAAATGGTCTTTCTTTTGGTATTGTAAATAGCATTACACAGGATGATAAGGGTTTTATGTGGTTTGCCACCAATGATGGCCTCAATCGTTTTGACGGTACAACTTTTAAGATTTTTAAGTCGCGCCTGGGCGATTCAACTGCGCTGGCCAGTAACTATGTACAAAAGGTTTTGTGCGATGTTCATGGCAGCATCTGGGTATCGTCAAGAAACGGCCTCAGCAAATTTGATAGCCGTACAGAAAAGTTTATCCATTATAAATTCACCTCTAACAGGGCCGTCAAAAACGATATCAGTAATATCATTCAAAGCCATGATGGTAATTTATGGATCACATCTTATGGGCAGGGCTTTTCTTATTTCAATACCAAATCGGCAAAGGTTGTTAATTACACCCAAGCCAATTTATCCCGGTTGTCAAGTAACAGGGTGCTCTGTTTGTACGAAGATTCAAGGGGCCTGGTATGGGTGGGTACACAGGAAGGCAGCATCAATGTTTTTAGTCATAAGGATGGTGTAATAGCCAACCTTGCGGGCATAGGCCCTCCAATAGCCAACCTGCCGGGTACCCGGATCAATGACATTTTTGAAGATCATTTTCACAACATGTGGATAGCAACCGGAGGCGGGCTCGGCTACTACAACAGGCAATCAAATAAATTTACCTTACTGCAAACCAGTCAGCAGGGTATTAAAAGTAAACGATACATATCAGTTATTGAGGATAGTGATAAGCAATTGCTTGTAGGCCTGCAGGATGGCGGTTTGTTTAAAGTTAACATTGGCACAAGTCCCAACTACAACATTAATAACTTTTTCTTCAGCCGGTAACCGGCGATGACGGATATTACCTTACACAGCGCTCTGTTCAAACGCTTTATATAGATAAGGATAAAAATGTTTGGGTAGGTACCTATGGCGATGGCATTTATATGGTAAGCAGCATCAAGGAGAAATTTTCAAAGATTGCTAAAAAGCGTTATGGGGCCAGTGGCGAAAGCTTGGTAAGGTTTTATGGCCTATGCCAGGATAGCGACGGCTTTTTATGGCTGGGCACTGATGGCGAGGGGATTTACAAAACCAGCCACAACGGCACCCTGATAAAACAATACAAAGCAGATGGGCAACCCGGCAGTATTACCGATAATGCCATTTTATTCGGCTATACCGATCAAGATGGTAATTTATGGTTTGGTACTTATGCAAAGGGGCTTTTGCAGTATAACAAGAAAACGGATTCGTTTGTCAACTACGTACACAGCCAGGCAAATAACAAAAGCCTGGGGGGTAACGACGTACGGGTTATCTACCAGGACAAGTATAAAAATTTATGGATTGGCACCAATGGCGGTGGCTTGTGCCTGTTTAATGCCGTTACAAAAACTTTCACCAACTATACACCTGCCAATAGCGGCCTTACTTCATACGATGTAAGATCAATTGCCGAAGACGATAAAGGTAATTTATGGGTTGGTACTTATGGCGGGGGACTTGATTTTTATAACGCCGGGCAAAAGAAATTCAGCAGGTATTTTAAACCCGCCGATGAAAAAAGCAATTTACCAGGTCAGGTGATATTTTCACTCCATCCCGACAAACAACACAGGTTATGGATAGGAACTGAAGGCGATGGACTAATTTCATACGATCTTCAAAACCGGGTTTTTAAAAAGTTTAATGAAACTAATGGTCTCGCTAACAATACAGTATCGGCCATTAAGGAATCATCTGATGGTTCATTATGGCTAAGTACCAATAAAGGCTTATCAAATCTTGATGTACGGAATAACAAGATCTTAAATTATGATCAGTCGGACGGGTTACAGGCCGGGCAGTTTAACGCGGGGTCTGTTTTGTTTGATTCTGCTAATGGATTGATGTATTTTGGGGGAACAGAAGGGCTTAACTTTTTTGACCCGGGAAAAGTAAATCAAAGCGACTATAAACCAAAAGTTATTATAACCGGATTACAAATTTTTGGTAAGCAGGTTGAAGTTGGCGGGCTTGACAAGGACCGTACAGTATTGCCCGAAGCCATTAACCAGGCAAGGCAGATCACATTACAGCCCGATCAGTCGGTATTTTCTATCCAGTATGCCTCATTAAATTATACCTATCCGGATAAAGGCGGGTTTGCTTATAAACTGGATGGCCTTGATAAAACCTGGAACTATGTTGGCGATCAGCGGCTTGCAACTTACCGCTACCTTGAACCCGGAGAATATACGTTCAGGGTAAAAGCATCCAACCAGGATGGCTTGTGGTTTGATAATTATGCCACCTTACAGGTTAAGATCCTGCCGCCCTGGTATAAAACATGGTGGGCTTATTTAATTTATATAGCAGCAGCAGGGGTTGTAACTTATTACTATATACTTTACAGAAACCGCCAAACCAGGCTTAAATACGAGGTTAAAGTAGCCCAGCTTTCGGCCGAAAAAGATAAGGAGCTTAACGAGCGTAAACTTTCTTTTTTACCAATATCTCGCATGAATTCCGTACCCCGTTAACACTCATCATCAACCCGGTAAAGGATATGTTGTTCGGGAAGGGCGAGGTTACTGATGACGCTGGCAATTTGCATATCATTTATCGCAACGCACGGCGTCTTTTGAGTTTGGTTGATCAGCTTTTACTGTTCAGGAAAGCCGAAAGCGACACCGATAAGCTTAAAATAGTAAGGCTCAATATCGTATCCCTTTGTCATGAGGTGTTTTTATGTTTTAGTCACCAGGCACGTACCAAGCATATTCAGTTTGATTTTGTAAGTCAAAGGGATGCGATGGAGATTTATGCCGACAGGGAAAAAATGGAAATAGCTCTGTTTAACCTCATCTCGAATGCGTTGAAGTTTACACCGGAGTATGGCATAGTAACTTGTACAATAGCCGATTTTAACGATAAAATTACCATTGAGATCAAGGATAGCGGCTGTGGAATAGCCGAGGGGACCGGCGATCAGTTATTCGGCAAGTTTTACCAGTTGCAAAATTCGGCGCCAATGGCAGGCGGTTTTGGTATCGGGCTATATTTGGTTAAAGCATTTATTGAAAATCATAAAGGCAGCATCGGTTATAGCAGCCAGCAGGGGCAGGGTACGGCGTTTCATGTATCGCTGTTAAAAGGCCGGGAGCATTTTGGGCAGCAATTTGTGTTTGAAGACATTGCCGAAACTTCGGTGTTCCTGGATGAGCTGATGGAGAATAAAGGTGAATTAGTCGCCGTTGAAGCTGAAAACGCCGTCGCTGCCAAAAGTTCTGAGGCTTTAAGCTCCGACACCAAAACCATGCTGCTGATTGATGATAACCAGCAGATCCGTACTTACCTTAAACAAATTTTTAGCGGTGAGTTTGAGATTTTTGAGGCTGATAATGGTACAGATGGGCTTGACCTCGTTTATCACCTGGTACCCGATATTGTGATAAGCGACGTAATGATGCAGGGGTTAAGCGGTATTGAGGTATGTAGCCGTATTAAGGAAGATCCTGTGCTGAACCATATCCCTGTGATATTGCTTACCGCCAGTTCCTCGCCCGAAATAAAGCTCAAAGGTATTGAAGGAGGGGCGGATGATTATATTAGCAAGCCTTTTGAAAAAGAGATCCTGGTGGCCCGTGTTAACGGGATCCTGAAAAGCAGAAACAACCTGCAGAAGTATTTCTATAATGAAATAACCCTTAACAAATCAAACGATCTGAAGATCTCGCAGGAGTACAAGGAGTTTTTGGAAAAATGCCTCCAGATAGTTGAACAGCACTTAACCGACCCGGATTTCAGCATTAAAACACTGGCTGCCGAAATAGGCATGAGTCACTCTAATTTGTACAAGCGGATCAAATCTATTTCCGGGCAATCGGCAAACAGTTTTATCCGTTTTATCCGCTTGCGTAAGGCTGCCGAAATATTGCTTACAACCGATAGCACCGTGTACGAAACAGCTTATAAGGTGGGCTTGAATGATTTGAAATACTTCAGGGAACAGTTTAATAAGTTGTTCGGGATAAACCCTTCTGATTATATCAAGAAATATCGTAAGCCATTTCACAACAATTACAACGTGAACCGGGATGTGATTAAAGAGAATTAATCTTGTTTATCGGTTGGTTGATTCACCTGGTTCATGCTTCGTCGGACCAACTTCCCTTCGCCTTCATTTTCACAGCAAATAGCTAAGAGTGGTTTTTGTGGCCCTTCTTTACAAAGTAACGAGGTGACGACAAGCGCAGCAATGTTTGGGAGCTAAATACTACAACTTATTTTTGTCCCCCTGCCAGTATTGATTTACCCCCTCTTTAAAAAGTGCCCCAAACGCTGTTTTTAAGCGCTTTTTTATGAAATACCCCCTGTCTTATTCAGAATTTACCCCTCACTCATTTTTGCTTTAAAACGCAATTTAGCCCTACCAATAACCAAGGTTTAAACCAAACTTTTGTACTGTGTATAAATAATAAGGTCAAAATGGGGCGGTAATTTATCTATGCCGAATCCACTTCCTTGTTTTTATGCGCCTCGCTTTGCAAGGTTTAAGCCGATTAAAAAACCAATTTTTTAAAACCATATGAAACCAAATTTACTCGAAAAGGATTCTCCCCATCGGAAAAGATCACCCCGCTTTTTCGTAGTTGCGGCCAGCATGGCCGTTGCTTGTTTCGCTACAGTCCAAATGCCGGTAATGGCTTTTGCGGGTACCATTAATGAGCAGCGCTTACCTGATGCCAGAATTAGCGGTAAAGTAACCGACGAAAAAGGTGAAACATTACCAGGTGTAAGTGTATCCTTAAAAGGGACTTCAACCGGCGTGGTGACCGATATTAAAGGTAACTTTAGCCTTAATGTTCCAAACGCTTCATCGGGCACACTGGTGTTTAGCTACATTGGCTACACATCTCAGGAGGTTGTTCTTAACGGACAAACTACAATCAATGTACAATTAACAGCCGACTCAAAATCATTGAATGAGGTGGTAGTTGTAGGTTACGGTACTCAGAAAAAGGCAACCTTAACAGGCTCCATTTCGCAGGTAAAAGGTTCCGAGCTGGTAAAAAGTCCGCAGCCCAACCTTTCAAATGGTATTGCCGGTCGTTTTTCAGGTGTAATTGTTAACAATCGCAGTGGTGAGCCAGGATATGACGGTTCAGGTATTACCGTGCGTGGTTTGGCCACTACAGGCAATAACGATGTGCTCGTCGTTGTTGACGGGGTGCCGGCCCAGATAGGTGGTTTAGAGCGTCTCGATCCTAACGATATCGAAAACATGTCGGTATTAAAGGATGCGTCTGCTGCTATTTACGGTAACAGGGCCGCAAACGGTGTTATCCTCATTACTACAAAACGTGGCAAATCAGGCAAGCCAACCATCAATTACAGCTTTAATCAGGGCTTTAGTTCGCCAACCCGTTTACCAAAAATGGCTGATGCGGCAACTTATGCCCAAATCATGAACGAGATCAACTATGACTCGAACCCGGCGGGCGGCTTAAATCAATCTTACACAGCCGATCAGATTCAGAAATTTAAAGACGGATCGGATCCGTTAAATTATCCAAACACTGATTGGGAAAAGCAAACGCTTAAAGGTTCAGCATTGCAAAACCAACATAGCCTTTCGGTTTCTGGCGGCGGCGAGGATATAAAATACTTCGTTTCATTGGGTACGCTTTATCAGGATGGTATTTATAAAAACGGAGCAACTAAGTATCACCAATATAATTTCCGCTCAAATATTGATGCTAACGTTACCAAACGCTTAAAAGTAGGTTTATCGTTATCTGGCCGTGAGGAAGACAGGCAGTTCCCTGTAACAGGTGCCGGCGATCTTTTCCGTTCTGTTTACAGAGCCAAACCTATTGTTGCAGCTTATTACCCAAATGGTTTGCCAACTACAGGTATTGAGAATAATAACCCAGCTGTACAGGCAACCGATATTGGCGGTATCAATAATAACCCCAAACAGGTTTTCAATGGTATTTTAAAAGGTAGCTATGCTATCCCTGGCATTGAAGGTTTATCGGTTGACGGTTTTTTCTCGGTTGATAAATCATACAATTTTGATAAAAATTTCAGCAAACCGTACGTTTTATACAGCTATGTTGCGAGCACACAGGTTTATAACAAAGTTACTGTCGGCGGTAATAATAACGCTGCTACTTTATTCGAGTCGCAGGAAAATCAGAGTTTGCTAACTTCCAACATCAAATTGAACTATGCGCACAAATTTGGTTTGCATGATATAAGCGCGTTTGTAGGTTATGAGCAAAGTAAAAACCATAAAGAATATTTTGATGCAACGCGTTACAATTACTTATCTTCACAACTACCAGACCTGTCGCAAGGCGGAAGCGCTGCCACCGATTATCTTAACTCTGGTTTAAGTTCAAATTACAACCGCGCCAGCTACATCAGTCGCTTAACTTACGCCTACGATGAAAAGTATCTGTTTGAAGGGCAGTTACGTGCCGATGGAACTTCTGTGTTCCCGGGGGCTACCCGTTGGGGTTATTTCCCTTCGGCTTCAGTTGGTTGGAGAATCACGAAAGAAGACTGGTTTAAAAACAGCGTGAGCTTTTTTGATGATCTGAAACTAAGGGTTTCTTATGGCTCGTTAGGTAATGATAACATAACACCCTTCCAATATTTTAATAACTACACTTTAGTAAATAATGGCTTTGTGGCCAGTACGCCGGGCAGCGGTTCAAACATTATCCAGCCAAATGTTACCCTTACAAAACTTGCAAATCCTAACATCACCTGGGAAACCGCTAAAAAACTTGACATTGGCATTAATGCCACTTTCCTGCATAACTTTACAGTAGAGGCTATTTATTTCCAGCAAAGGAGAAATAATATCCTTGCTGCAAGGAATGCTTCTGTGCCAGCCTCATCAGGTATCGTAAACCCATTTAATGATGGTTCGGCAAATTATACCCCGTTAGTGCCTTTAGAAAACATTGGCAAAGTTAACAGCGATGGTTTTGAAGCAACATTAGGTTACAATAGCACAGGGCATGCCTTTACATGGGGAGTAAGCGGAAACTTCACTTATGCAAAAAGCAAAATTGTTTTTATTGATGAAGCAAGCACAGTGGCGACTTTGCCCTATCAGCGACAAACAGGACGCCCATTAGGCACATCGTTACTTTACGATGCCATAGGTATATTCCGTACCCAAGCCGAGCTCGACGCTTATCCACATGTTCCGGGTGCTAAAGTTGGCGACTTGAAATACCTTGATTATAACAACGATGGCAAAATTACAGCCGACGACCAAACCCGTACAAAATACGGTAACATCCCTCAAATCACTTACGGATTTAGTTTAAACGCAGCATATAAAGGGTTTGACCTGTCAGTTCTGTTTGCAGGCCAGGCCCAGGTTAGTCAATATGTGTTGCCTGAAGCAGGTAGCGTAGGTAATTTTTACAGTAGCTGGGCCGATAACCGCTTTAGTCCGTCAAATACCAATGGAACTTATCCAAGGGTTTCAGACCGTTCATCAAATGCCATTAGCGGTGGATTATATCCCAATAATTTCTGGCTTAATGACGCATCATTCCTGAGGTTAAAAAACGTACAGTTAGGCTACAATTTCAACGCACCGTTCCTGTCGAAACTTAAAATCGGTGGCTTAAGAGTGTATGCAAGTGCATTCAACTTGTTTACCATTACCAAAGTTAAGGATTACGACCCAGAGGGAACCAGTGGCAGCGGACAGTTTTATCCGCAGCAACGAATTATAAACTTAGGTGCTAACGTGAAATTTTAAATCAAACGATAATGAAACTACAATATAAAGCCCCACTATTTTTGATGATGGGCGGTATGCTGAGTATTACAGCATGTAAAAAGAATTTACTGGATGTAACACCAACCGATAGGATTGCTTCATCGGCGATTGCTTCAGACACAGCTGTATTTGAAGCGTTTGTAACGAATCGTTACATAGGTGCCAGGTTACAGGATAAAGAGGGTGATGGCTCAAACCCTGGTTTTGGCCGTGGTTTTGAATATAGCATGTGGAGCTCACTCACTGACGAGTCTATTTATAATAATGATGATGCTACCTGGCTGATTCAAAGGGGCCAGCTTGCTCCCGAAAATTTAGGTGGTGCAGGTGTGCTTTGGGCACGTAGCTATCGCAGTATCCGTGAATGTAATTCAGCACTTGCTCTTTTACCGACAGTTGCTTTAAGTGCCGCCCATAAAACCCGCATAGAGGGCGAACTTAAATTTATCAGGGCTTTCCGTTATCAGGACTTGATCCGCAATTATGGCGGAGTTGTGTTGATGGGGGATAAAGTAACTAACCTTAATGATAACCTGCAGGACCCGTCACTATCTAAACGTGCTTCTATCAAAGAGTGTATTGATTACGTGAGTGCCCAGCTTGACGACGCCGCATCAAAATTGCCGCTAAACAATGATGGTAGCTGGCTTTTGGGCCGTGCTACTAAAGGCGCGGCGTTGGCTTTAAAATCAAGGCTGAAATTATATGCTGCAAGCCCCTTATATAATGCAGGTACCTGGGCCGATGCTGTTACCGCTGCGCAAGCTGTTATCAGTTTGAATAAATATGGTATCTACACCGGTGGCTATAATAACCTGTTTTTAGTTAACGAAACCAACGAAACCATTTTTGAACGTTTATACACTAAAAACGCTAACCATACGCACCTTGAGATAGCCAACGGCCCCAACGGTTATGGCGGCTGGGCTGGTAACACGCCGCTTCAAAACCTGGTTGATGATTATGAAATGGATAATGGTAAAGCCATTACAGATCCGACATCTGGTTATGACCCAACACATCCGTATGACCACCGTGACCCGAGGTTTGCTGCTACTGTTTTATACAATGGCGCTCTTTACCGTGGTCAAACGGTTGACTCTTATATTCCAGGTGGTAAGGATAGTAAAGATGGACCTGATAACTGGAATACCACTAAAACAGGTTACTATCTTAAAAAATACATGAACGATGCTTACCCTCTGCAAAACCCGTGGGGTAACGCAGGCTTCCAGCCATGGATCTATTTCCGCTATGCCGAAATCCTGTTGAATTTTGCTGAGGCAGCTAATGAGGCTTATGGCCCTGATGTTGTACCTTCAGGTTCAACCTTATCCGCACGTACCGCTATTAACCTGATCCGTTCACGTCCAAGTGTTAATATGCCTCCTTTGGCTGCAGGTATGTCGCAATCACAGATGCGTGATGCCGTACGCTACGAACGCCGCGTTGAGCTGGCATTTGAAGAGCACCGCTTTTATGATGTACGCCGCTGGAAAATTGCCGAGGTTACGGAAAATAAGCCAGCTGGTGGTGTAATCATTACCAAAGATTCCAATGGCAAGTTTGTTTATACGCCAAAAATTGCTTTGGATGGTAGAAAGTTTGAAACCAAACATTACTGGTTGCCAATACCAAGAACTGAAATCCAGGCATCAGGTGGTCAGTTACAACAAAACCCTGGTTACTAATAACCAATATTCCGGGGGAAGAGTTTCTTTCTTCCCCCTTTTTTCCTTCCAATTATAACCTATAGCAAATTATGAAAAACTTAAGTATTGCATTAATAGCGATGTGTTGTTTGGTGGCCGGGTGTAAAAAGGATATCGTATCAGTAAAAAAATCGTCAACTCCGGATGAAGTAAAAACAGGAGATAAAACAGTAACTACAGATTCAACACCGGCAAGCGCGCTGAAAGGCGTGAACTGGGCGGCTGATGGTGATAATTTTAGCGACGGGATACTGGTATTAAGCGGTTTAACATCTGCTGATAGTTATGCCACGGTATCGGCTAAAGCAGATGCTGTTTTAACAGGCATACAGGCTAATACAGGGGCAAATACGGTAAGGCTGCCTGTAAACTATTCAACCGTATCGCAAACCTGGTGGAATTCATACACCGGCGTTATCGATAAAGCATTGAGCAAGGGAATGAATGTGATACTGGGCTACTGGGAAGCCAAATCATCCGAAGATGGTAAGATAGATAATACCACCGAATTTTGGTCGATGTGGCAAACCATTGTTACCAAATATGGCAGCAATGCCCACGTGTACTTTGAAATATTTAACGAGCCACATGGCTATACTTTAACCGACTGGACAACCATCTGTGCCCAGTGGTTAAGTAACTATCCTTCTGTTCCGCAGGGAAGGATTTTGATCAGCGGTACGTCCTATTCGCAGGATATTACCGGGGTAGGGGCCGATAGCCGTTTTTCGGGCTGTTTATTGTCGATACATGATTATACCTTTTTCAGTAATGGTACACTTACTACTGCTTTGCAATGGGAAAACCGCCTGAAAGGTAATATTGGCGCTTATAGCAGCCGCGCGGTGCTTACCGAGTTTGGTATCCCGATGACGGGTGGTAAAAATTATACCGGCGCCATAGGCGGTGATCAGGAAATTGCGTACCTGCAGGGATTAACCAACCAAGCACGTGCCTACGGCATGGGCGCGGTTTACTGGCCGGGCGTACGTACCGGCGATAGCTATGCCATTCAACAATTAAACGGGACAGGTACCAGTCTTACCGTATCAACAACAAATGCATCGGGCTTAAGCCGCATTAAGTATGCCTGGGGCGTAGGGGCCGGCGGTACCGACACTTTTTACACAGGCGCTTACTACAGGTTTTTAAATGTTAACAGCGGCCAGGCGCTTGATGTTAATGGTGGCTCAACTGCCAATGGAGCAGGTATCATACAATGGCCTCAAAACGGGGGCAATAACCAGCAATGGGTTATTGCTGCCAACGGTGGTGGCTATTACAAAATAACTAACCGCAACAGCACGCAGTCGCTTGATGTCAATATGAGTTCAACTGCCAACGGTGCGGCCATTATACAATGGCCCTGGAACGGCGGCAACAACCAGCAATGGCAGCTTACTGCTACCAGCGATGGTGTTTATAAAGTACTTAACCGTAACAGCGGGCTTGCGCTTGATGTTAACGGCGCATCAACCACAAATGGTGCAGGCATCATTCAGTGGCCTTATGGCGGCGCTACTAACCAGCAATGGCAAATAGTGCAACAATAATATTGCAATAAAACAGCGCTAAACAGTGCTGTTTTATTTGTTGATTTAAACACTATGATAATAAAAACTACTATAAAAAAATACTGCTGGCTGCGGCCGTTTTGGGGATTAATATTCCTTTTGTAAGCGGCCAGGGCAAAGAAGTAACTATTGATATCAATTTTTCAAAAACGCACCAAATCATTAGCAATTTTGGTGCTTCGGATGCGTGGGCCTGCCAGTTTGTGGGTAACTGGCCTGATGATAAGCGCAATAAAATTGCCGACCTGCTTTTTAGCCGGGACACCTATGCCGATGGATCGCCTAAGGGTATAGGCTTATCATTATGGAGGTTTAACATTGGTGCTGGCAGTACTCAGCAGGGAAACGAAAGTGGCATTAAGGACGAGTGGCGCCGTGCTGAATCGTTTTTAAACGGCGATGGCAGCTATAACTGGCGAAACCAGGCCGGGCAGTTGTGGTTTCTTGAGGCTGCCAAAAAGCGCGGGGTTAAGCAATTTTTAGGTTTTAACAACAGTCCGCCAGTGCAGTTTACTGTTAATGGAAAGGCTTACGCTACCGGTGGCAAAGTTAATATAGCACCCGATAAGTATGATGCTTATGCCGTGTTCCTGGCTAAAGTTGTAAAGGGAGTTGAGCAGGTAAGCAAAGTAAAATTTGATTACATAAGCCCGGTAAACGAACCTCAGTGGGATTGGAGCGATGGCGGTCAGGAAGGTGCCCCCTATAATAATGCCGAGGTAGCAGGATTGATACGGGCCATCAATAAAGAATTTATCAATAATAAGATTAGCTCAAAGATTTTGGTTGGTGAGGCCGGGAGCATCAACTATTTATTTACTAAAGGTGATAAGCCAGGTAAAGGCAGCCTGATAACCGATTTTTTTAAGCCGGGATCGGCCAATTACATAGGCGACCTGCCTTCGGTAGCCAAAACTATCGCGGCGCACAGCTATTTCACTACGTCGCCAATGGCATCGTCAGTAAAAGCTCGCAGGGCATTGGCCGATAGTATTGCGACTATTAATGGTCTTGATTTCTGGCAATCGGAGTATTGCATCTTAGGCGATAATGCGGGTGAGATAGACGGTAACAAGCGTGATCTGGGTATTGATGCCGCGCTATATTTAGCATCGGTGATCCACACTGATCTTACAGCCGCCAACGCGTCGGCCTGGCAATGGTGGACAGCCATTTCGGCCTATGATTATAAGGATGGCCTCATCTACATCGACAAAAATAAAACCGACGGCAATTTTTACGGCAGTAAAATGCTTTGGGCCATGGGTAACTACAGCAGGTTTGTTAAACCCGGAGCTGTGAGGGTTGATGCTGAAGTTTCATCAGTAGCTGAGGGAAAGCCCTTGCTGGTATCGGCATTTAAAAATGGAAAAAACTTAACCGTGGTTATAATTAACCAGGGTGCCAATGAGGTAAGAGCGGCATTTCACATAGATAATGCTAAAGTTCAGTTTACATCATCCTATTTAACATCGCAGGTTGATGAACTTAAAGCCGGTAAAGCAACCGGCGATGAGAATGTTGTTCCGGCACGTTCCATTGTCACGTTTACAGGTGTCATTAAATAGCATTTTATCTCTCTATCATCAAATGAAAAATAAAAAACATCTGCTACTTTTTGTACTTGGCATGTTAATGCTACCTGGCTTACTTAAGGCCCAGGGCATTGGTAAGCCGGTTTTATTTAATGCGGCATGGTCTTTCCACAAGGGCGATATCAGCACGGGGATCAGCGGGATCGCTTCCGAAACGCAATGGAGAACTGTTGATCTGCCGCATGACTGGAGCATTGAAGGCCCTTTTAGCGATGAATGGGCAAGTGCTACCGGTTATTTGCCCGGGGGATTGGCTGGTACAAAAAGAGTTTCGCCGGTAATGCAGCCTGGAAAGCGAAGCAGGTATATATTTATTTTGATGGGGTATATAAAAACAGCGAGGTATGGATCAACGGGCATTATTTAGGTAAACGTCCAAATGGTTTTATTGCGTTTCAGTATGAGCTGACCAGGTATCTAAATTTAACCGGAAAAAATACGATAGCTGTAAGAGTAGATCACAGCGAGTTCGCTGATTCAAGGTGGTATACCGGCTCGGGTATTTATCGTAATGTATACCTCATCGTTAAAGATCCTGTACACATTGCTCCCTGGGATGTAGCATTTACAACGCCTGATATTTCGTTAGAGAAAGCTACCGTAAAAGCTAAGGTGAGTGTTACCAACAGCAACAAGGTTGATGCTTCTGTATTAGTGAAAGTAAACCTGCTTGATGAGAAAGGAAAAGCGGCTATTGCCCTCCAAAAACAAATAAAAGCAAAACCGGGAGTACACGAGGTTGAGTTTGAGAAAGAATTATCGTCCCCCAAACTATGGGACACCGAAAAGCCCGAGCTCTATAAATTACAGGTTTCACTTAGCCGCAATGGTAAAGCATTTGACGAGGTAACGCAATCTGTAGGGATCCGCGGTATCCGTTTCGATAAGGATAAGGGTTTCTTTTTAAATGGTAAAAGTACCAAACTTAAAGGCGTTTGTATCCATGATGATGCAGGCGCCCTGGGTGTAGCCGTTCCGCAGGAAGTTTGGGTACGCAGGTTGAAATTATTGAAAGATGCAGGAGTAAATTCGCTCAGGTTAAGCCATAACCCTCATGCCGATTATTTATACGATTTGTGCGATAAGATGGGCTTTTTAGTAATGGACGAAGCTTTTGACGAGATGGGAGGTAGGAAAAAACAAATGGGTAGCAGGCTGGAATGTTGGTACGCCATCCAAAAACGGATACCACGAATATTTTAAAGAATGGGCAGATCGGGATGTAGCTGATATGGTACTGCGAGCGCGTAACCATCCATCTATCATTATGTGGAGCATTGGTAACGAAATAGATTACCCCAACGACCCATATACCCATGAGGTGTTAAACACAGGCCGCAACCCGCAGATCTATGGTAAGGGCTACCTGCCTGATCATCCCCCGGCAAGCGGTTTAACACCGATAGCCAAACAATTAGTTAAAGCTGTAAAAGCGGTTGATCAAACCCGCCCGGTAACTGCTGCGCTGGCCGGTGTGGTGATGTCGAACGAAGTTGGCTACCCTGATGTATTGGATGTTGTGGGCTATAATTACCAGGAATACCGGTACCCCGAAGATCATAAAAAATATCCCAACCGGATCATTTACGGCAGTGAGAACGGCATGCAAAAACAAGCCTGGAACGCTGTAGACAGTAATGAATATATTTCGGCCCAATACCTGTGGACTGGTATAGATTACCTGGGTGAAGCCGGCAAATGGCCGCAGCGCAGTAACGGAGCAGGACTTATTGATCTGGCCGGCTTTAAAAAGCCTGAATATTTCTTCAGGCAAAGTCTTTGGTCGGACAAGCCCATGGCTTATATAGGTGCACGTCCTATAACCGGGACCGATGACAAAGGGATCTGGAGCCACCGTACTGCCGAGCCTGTTTGGAATTGGCAATCTGGCAGTAAAGTAAAAGTTGATTGCTTTACCAATTGCCAGGAAACAGAATTGTTCCTGAATGGCAAATCTCTTGGTAAACAAATAAGCGGCGCCGCAAGAGGGCAGGTTCCATCATGGCAGGTTGACTATGAGCCTGGCGAGCTGGTTGTTAAAGGTTACAACAACGGTATTGAAGTATGCACTAACAATATCAAAACAGCCGGCGATGCTTATCAACTTAAAACGGTAGCTGATAATATCCTGTTTAACCATAACACAAAAGGCTTGAGCCAGATTGAGATTTACATTACCGATAAAAACGGGAACCCGGTATTTACTGCTACCGATGAGATAATAGTAACAGTTAACGGCGCAGCTAAACTATTGGGTCTTGAAAGCGGCAGCAACAGCAGCCATGAAAGCTACCAATCAAACAAACGTAAAGCATTGCATGGGCGCTTATTGGCCTATGTACAAACTACAGGTAAACCTGGCGTGGTACAGGTGCAGTTTGGTGCCGGTAATCTTAAATCATCAACTATAACATTAACCGTAAAATAGTCAACCCCCTTATACAAATAAAAACTAAAACCCTGCATTTTTTCAATTTATGAAACTTATAAAACTACTGTTCCTCTTTGTTATCCTGTTTGCATCAGCAAAGCTGCAGGCGCAAAATGCCAAACATACTTTTGCTCTTGGCGATACTACATTTCTGCTTGATGGTAAACCGCTGCAGATCATTTCAGGCGAAATGCACTATACCCGCGTTCCGCGTGAGGCCTGGCGCCAGCGTATGAAAATGGCCAAAGCAATGGGTTTGAACACTATTGGTACCTATGTTTTCTGGAATGTTCACGAGCCACAAAAAGGACATTATGATTTTACAGGCAATCATGATATTGCTGAGTTTGTTAAAATAGCAAAGGAGGAAGGCCTTTGGGTGATACTACGCCCAAGCCCATACGTTTGCGCCGAATGGGAGTTTGGCGGTTACCCATACTGGCTTGAAAAAGAGCAGGGCTTAGTGGTGCGCAGCAAGGAGCCTAAATACCTGGAAGCTTATAAAAGATATCTTACCCAGGTAGGTAAGCAATTGTCACCACTGTTGGTGAACCACGGCGGTAATATTTTAATGGTACAGATAGAGAATGAATACGGCTCGTACGGCAGCGATAAAGATTACCTGGCCCTTAACCGCAAAATGTTTATTGATGCTGGTTTTGACGGCCAGCTTTACACCTGCGACCCTGAACCAGCTATAAAGGATGGTCATTTACCGGGCTTGCTGCCTGCTATAAACGGTGTCGATGATGTAGCAAAAGTTAAAAAATTGATCGGCGAAAATTATAATGGCAAGGGCCCTTATTTTATTGCCGAATGGTACCCGGCCTGGTTCGACTGGTGGGGAACCGCGCATCATACTGTACCGGCGGCTAAATTTATACCAAAGCTTGATTCGGTATTGGCAGCAGGTATTTCCATTAACATGTATATGTTTCATGGCGGTACAACACGCAGCTTCATGAACGGTGCAAACTATAATGATCAAAATCCATATGAACCACAAATCAGTAGTTATGATTATGATGCCCCGCTTGATGAGGCAGGTAACGCTACCGATAAGTTCATGAAGTTTAGAGAGGTGATTAGTAAACACCTTCCGGCAGGCGTAACCCTGCCCGAAGTTCCGGCTGCTAAACCTGCTATGGAGCTGCCTGTAATTAAATTTACCAAATCAACCAGTTTATTTAATGTGTTGCCGCTTGCAAAGACCAACAATACTCCGCTTACTTTTGAAGACCTGAACCAGGCTTACGGTTTTGTGTTGTATCGTACAACCATTAACGGCGGCAAATCTGGTCTGCTTAAATTGAAAGACCTGCGCGATTATGGCATGATCTTCGTAAACGGTAAGCGTGTGGGGATCGTCGACAGGCGCAAATACCAGGATAGCTTGATGATCAGCTTACCAAAAGGAAAGGTAACATTGGATATTTTGGTTGAAAACCTTGGCCGCATCAATTTTGGGCCTTATCTGCTTAAAAACAAAAAGGGTATTACCGAAAAGGTACTTTTTGCCGGTACTGAGCTGAAAAACTGGAAAATGTATTCACTGCCTTTTGATGATATCAATAAAGTGAAAACAAATCCGGCAATTAAAAAAGTTGCAGCTAACAACGCACCGCAATTGAAAAAAGCAGTTTTCAAGGTTGATAAATTGGCCGATACCTATCTTGATATGAGTACATGGGGTAAGGGTATTGTTTGGCTCAACGGACACAACTTAGGCCGCTACTGGAATTGCGGTCCTCAGCAAACCTTGTATGTGCCGGTTGAATGGCTCAAAAAAGGTAATAATGAAATTACCGTACTTGAACTGATAAAACCATCAGAAAATACATTAAATGCGATTGATCACCCTGTTTTGGATGTTTTAGGGAAATAGGGTCAGGGTAGCCAATTAAAAGGAGGGCGCTGTTACTTTAAAGAAAAAGTAGCAGCGCCCTCCTTTATTATATTACAAGTTTTGAGCTAATCAGCTTTAGCATGCTTTAACAGGTGTACACCAATAAGGTATGGCATTATGAAAGGGATGGCAGGTATAGCAACAAGGTAACCGGCGGTGCCGAATGGCTCGGGCCAGTAGGATGGTAATACAACCAGCATCATGCCTATTAAACCGAAGATGATATAATACCGGCAGGCAACCGGATTAAAACGCCCGGTGACTTTAAGTGAAACGGCAAAAAATACGGTGCCAAGGTACATCAGTAATACTTCGGCTATACTGATCACATAAAATAAACTTTTTATTGGCCCATGCAGGTCCGGGCGTTTGGAAACACCTGATTGTATAAACACCCCGAATGCATCGGTTAGATAATATCCCCAAAAAGCCATGTTGATGATAAAGAGTGGCAATGCAAGATTAATCGCTGCTGAAGCCATTACCGAATATAGATTTTCGCCTGCCGCCTGTAATTTTACTTTCAACAATGCAGAACCCTGCGCGAATAAAATACCGCCTGTAATGAGTATAGTATACCGGATCTGCTGCTCTGCAGCAGCATTTACCCAACCCTGTAAAGTAGCAGGTGGTGGCCCCATTCCGGCGAAAATGGAAAATAATAGCCAGGGTGCAAATAGTAATAAAGCTGTGATTACCTGCTTCTTTATCTCCTGGTTATTGTTTCGGAGTTGATAGCCACCTAAATGCCAAGTTGCTGCTACCATTAAACAGGCGTTAACAACCCAAATTGGCAAATAAATTTTATAACTCACGTGGCCTATCCCAAATCCTATAGCTACAACTGCTAAAGGTATAAGGCATAAGTAAACCAGGCTCAGTTTTTGTTTAAAAGCAAGCCACTTCATGATAAGTAAGAAGGTATATAAATTAACATCAGAAATAAATTATTTGGTAAAAATGATGGTTGCGCCGGCTAAAACTTTTTATAGTAATCAAGCGGGGGGCCTACACGTTCAAAGCCATGTTCCTTTCTGAATGCGTCAAGCTCGGCTTCGGATTTACCTTTCATCAAACCATCGCTCAGTGCCTGGAAACAAGCTTCCATTTTACCGGCCGGCTGAAAGGTAATCAGCATTTTAGCTGGTGCGCCATCGCCTATTTTAGTAAAAGTATGCGGAACGCCCCGCGGTCCAAATACACTGTCGCCGGGTTTGGTATGAAATAGCTGATCTCCTACTTTTATTTGAAATTCACCTTCTAAAATATACCACCATCTCGTCCTGCTCATAATGTACATGTAGGTTAGGCCCGCCTTTTTTAACCCGGGTTGATTCATAAACATACATATCACCATCAGTGTCCCTGGTTGAAACTTTGGTATAGAAAGTATCACCATCAAATAAGTGCATTGGATTTTGCGCGCGATCGGCTCCTGCATCGGTTTTAAAGCCTTTCTTTTCCCTGGTTTTGAAGAGGTTATTGGCAACTCCATCAAATGGAATAGCTAAAAATGTGGCAGCGCCCATCAAAGCGCGTACAAATGTATTCCGTTTCATATCGGGTTGTTTTGATTATGAATGTTTTTTCAGAAGGTTTACAAAGAAAGATCAACGGGAGTGAAAATACTTTTGAGTTTGTTACAAATACTTTCTGGTTCGTTACATTTTAAACCTGTGTGTCGGGCAGTAGGTTGTACTTGCTATGCCTTGTTGTGCTTTAGGCAGTTCGCCGGCGTGGAAAAACCCAAGCGAGTGATTGAAATGGCAGTGGCATCGAAAAAAATAAAGCGGGTACATGGAAAACCAGCCCCGCTTTATCTAAAAACATTTTTAACAGTGATTAAGCTGCTGCGTTTTTCTTTTCAGTAACTTCTTTACGGATATCCGTAGCTAATACTTTTAACTGTTGCATAGCGTTACGCAACCTTGTACCGGCAGCTTTGTTGCCTTTTTCATAAAAGCTTGCCGCATCAGCTTCAGCTGCTGCGATTACTTCTTTCACTTTTTCGAAATTTATCATTTTTTTATTTTTTAAGGCCGCAAATGTAGGGAATATAAGTTTATAGGTAAAATGGGCTTTTTCATACTTAAAGTATTCCGTTGCGGTGTAATTAAAATAGTAAAGCCTTTCGCATAAACGGAAAGGCTTTACTGTTATTATGGATAACAGGAGGTTATTTAACCGCCCATTCGTGGATCCCGGAAGAATTATCAACCGGTAACTGAATTTCCATCCGTAAGGCTGTAGTAGCAACTGGCTCAAAAGTAACTACGTTAAAGCTATCTTTACTTATGGCGTAGGGTGTAGTATTTTTAACAGGAACCCACTGCCCGTCTTTTTTATACAGGATCTTGTACGATACCGGGATACGGCAGCCACCCCATGGGCCGTCATCGTACCAGTAAACTTTCGATTCGCTTACGGTATGTTCGGCATCAAAATCATATTGCACAAACTCATTGGTGTTTTTGGCGGGCCACCAGTGCAGGTATGGGTAGTTGGTATCTTTGGAATCGGCGGGTTCATACTGGTCTTTTATGGCAGCAAACATCCTTACGTTTTTTAACGACGCGCTTACTTTGCTGGTGCTGGCAATGGTAGGTGCCGGTTTTGGCCGCACTGCCGAAGTTTCATAGGGGATCCAAACGGTCATTTCGCTTGGACCGCGATTGGCCCAGGCATAGTAGGGGATAGCCTTCACCATTTGCTCGGTTTGTAAAATGCTGTCGGTTTTTAGTTGGCGTTTGGCGCTTTTTCCTTCTGCACTGATTACATCAACACCGTTAAGCAGGTCGGCATGATAGTTGGCATCGGCAATGGCGTTTTTATCAATTAATATGTTTTGTACTAGGCTATCCTTGTTATCAGGGCCTTCAAGGCAATAAACAATAGGGCCGCGCTCAAAGGCAAATCTGCCACGGTCGTCTTTAACCTGTTGATTGGCCAATACCTTTTCGGTTTCCATCGGTAATAAAAGTGAAACCTTATCGCCTTTTTTCCAGGTGCGTTTTAATACGGCATAGCCTTTTTCTGTTTCAAATGATTTTGCCTGCCCGTTGATCATCAATGTAAGCGGGAAAGACTTCTTATCCATGAAGGTATACAGATCGCCGGGGACAGGTTGTTGTTTTGCCCAGCCCGGGATACGTACCCTCAATGTAAATTCACCCGCTTTATCCGGGTTAACAGTGATATCCACCCTACCTTTCCATGGGTAATCCGTTTGCTGTACTATGTTCACGTTACCCTCAGTAAGTTTGATATTGCTTGAGTTGCTCATGAACAGGTTAACGTACAGGTCGTTTTTGTTTTTGGCATACACATAACCCGGTAATGAAGGTAAAAAGCGGGTCATGTTGCTGATACAGCAGGCACAACTGATCCAAGCGCTGCGCTGGTGCTGGAACATGGAAGCCAGCGGATTTGGATAGAAAAATCTGTTACCACTCAACGAGACGCCCGATAACAGGCCATTATAAAGCGTACGTTCAAGCACATCAATATATTTCGAATCGCCGTGCAGCAGGAACATCCTGTTGTTCCAGTAAACGTTGCCAATGGCCGCACAGGTTTCTGCATAGGCCGACATATTAGGTAATTGATATGCCTCGCCAAAAGCTTCACCTGCCCCGGTTGCACCGATGCCGCCGGTGATGTATAATTTCTTGGTTACCACATCGCTCCATATATCATCTATGGCTGCCAAATATTTGGTATTACCTGTCAATGCAGCAATATCGGCCATGCCGGTGTACATGTAAGCAGCCCGTACCGCGTGCCCTTCGGCTTCATGCTGGTCAACTACCTTTTTATCGGCCTGGTTGTAAGCATCTCCTTTTGGGCCGCGTACATCTAAAAAGAATTTGGCAAGGTCGAGGTATTGTTTGTTGCCGGTAACCCGGTACATTTTTGATAAGCCGATCTCCACAATCTGGTGGCCTGGATATTCCTCAATTTTGCCCGGCCCGAAAGTTTTAACAAGTAGGTCAGCATTTTTTATGGCAATGTTGAGCAGTGTGCGCTTACCGGTTGCCTGGTAATGTGCTACAGCGGCTTCATAAAGGTGGCCTGCGTTATATAGCTCATGACTTAGATCTTCTTCCTTTTCCCAGCGTTTGGAACCTATCCATTCATGCGGCTTTTTGGCGTTAACAGTCCTGAATGTGTATAGATAGCCATCTGGCTCCTGGGCCGCGCCAATAATGGAGATGAGGCTATCAATGGATTTATCAAGCTGCGGGTTCCTTTTATTCTGCATAGAATAGGATGCACCTTCAATGGCCTTATAAACGTCTGTATCATCAAACGGAAACTCACTTAACTTATCGCCATCCAGTTTTTTTGCCGCACGTAAAAAGTTATCCATACGCCCGTTTGCCTTACATTGCGCCAGTACATACGGAATGGTAACGGTGGCATTTACTTCCATTTTGGGCTGCCAGAAGTTGTCATTTACATGTACGCTGGTGAAGACAACAGGTTGAATAGGGTAATCTTTTTGCTGTGCCAATACCGGACTTGTAAGTGCAGCCAGTGAAAAGGCAAGCGCACCGGCAACTTTTTGTTTATTGATCATGATATTCAAGTTCTTTTACTTTAAAATTAGTTTTTAACCATCCGGCTGCCGTAAACCGGGCCTGCGCTGTTCTCTTTTTGCGGCAACAGTTTTACGGTTACTTTTTGTTTGCCTTTTGTCAGTTCAATAGGCAAGGTGTAGCTGATATCGTAAAAACGGCTCTCTTTATATTGGTTCAAATCTTCAGAAGCCAATTTAACGCCATCAATCAGGATATCAAATTTTCTGCCGCGGTTATCCATGCCCCAGTAGCTGTTAATCAGCGTGTTTTGTGCATTGGCATCAACCTTCATTTCGTATTGCAGAAAGCCTCCGTTTTCTGTCGACCGCCATTTCTTTTGGTGATCTTCGCCTGTAGTGGCGTTTTCACTGCTGAAATTATGATCGCGCTCGGGCTGCATTTCGCCTACACGCAAAATATCCAGGGTGCGGGCTTCCAGTTCCTGTTGTTTTTTCCTTTGTTCATCATACGCTTTTTGCTGCACAACCCAGGCCTGTGGTGTAAATACGTCCCAGTAAACAGAATAGTATTGATTTTGGGTTTGATTAAAAGGGATCAAAGTAACTTCTTCGGGTTTTGAGATATTCACCGTGCGGAAACTTAGCTGTTTTTTATCAACCATTTGCAGCCATTGGTTAGGGTCAGTTTCGCTGGTCACAAAAACCGGAACACCTTTCAACGGATCGGGCTCTGTATTGCCTAAAACACCAGCCAATAATACCGGGCCGTAAAATACCGCGCGCCTGTTGGCATTGTCGGGCATGGCTTCGGTATAAAGTTTTTCGGGTGTTGTAAATTCAATTTTATCGTTGTTGCTCCATTTGCGGTTTAGCACAATATATCCCTGATCATCAGTGGCAGCATTTTGAGTTTTCCCGTTAATGCTGATGGTTGGGTTGGCAGTCCATTTTGGTTTACGGATGCGGATAGCCATGGTAAGCGGCTTTTTGGTGTTCACCGTAAATGTGATATGATCATCATTAGGGAAACTGCTTTGCTGCTTCACCGACAAACCTTTTGATGCCCAGTTAAGTACTGAGGGGATGAACAGGTTTACATATAAGCTGCCGTCGGTACCTTTAAAATAAATACTTTCGTTGTATTTAACATGGTTTTCCATGCCTGAACCAACGCAGCAGGTAAAATCATCAAATGGCGTACTATAATGCTTGGTGCCGCCCATACGCAATGGTACAAAGTAGCACATCATCCCATCAGTGTGGTTTTGCGATGCAAGGATATGGTTATACAGCGCTTTCTCGTAGTAATCCATCAGCATGGCCGAAGGCTCAACCGCAAACAAATGCCGGGTTAATTTCAGCATGTTGTAGGTATTGCAGGTTTCGGTAGTGTTTTCTGTTAGCTTATCGTTCAGTTTGTCTGCATCGCTCAGGTATTCATAATTGCTGTTACCTCCTGTTGCGTAGGAATGGTGGTTAACAATGGTTTCCCAAAAGAAATCGGCTATAGCCTTGTCTTTTTTATCGCCGGTAAGCTCGTATCTGCGTGCACTGGCTATTATCTTAGGGATCTGGGTGTTAGAATGCTTGCCCGGCAATATATCCTGCTTTTGAGATAGCGGATCGAGGATCTTTTTATCATAGAATTTATAGGATAGCTCCAGGTATTTTTTATCCCCATTAATAGCATAAAGGTTAGTTAATGTTTCTGCCATACCTCCATATTCACACAGCAGCATTTTTTGCAGTTTCTCGTCATCAAGGTTTTTGATGGTTTCGCCTGTCCAGTTGGCCATACCTTTGCATACTTTTAAGGCTTCGGCATTATTGCAATATAAATAGGCATCAAGTAACCCGGCCATAATTTTATGCACAGTATACCATGGCGACCAGCCACCGTTCAAATCGAAGCCACGGGAGCGGATCTCGCCTTTGGCAACCTCGGCCCAGATAGTGTCTTCTTTGGGGATTGCACCCACGTAACCTGTTTTGCGGGCTACCTGGCATTCGTCAAGTTCTTTAACTATATAGTTTACGCGTTTCAAAAATTCAGGATCGCGGGTTGATGCGTAGTGCATGGAAATGGCCGACAGGTAATGTCCTAATGTATGCCCTGCTAAACCTGATGACTCCCAGCCTTCGTACATTTTACCTTTAGGTGTAAGGCCCGAATGCGAGCGAAAAGCTGAAAGCAATCTGTCGGGCTCTATAGATAGCAGATATTTAACATCAGCATCCATTGCCGTTTTAAAAGGGCTTTCCAATAATTGAACGTCCTTTAAATTAAAAGAATAGGCTTTAACCGGAACTACCGGTTTTATCTTTACCCGGGTATCGTTCAATTCGGGTACGTAGGATTGTGCCTGGATAGTTTGTGCCCCTGCTAAGCAGGCTACGAGGCATAAGTTCAATTTAAACCACTTTTTTATTAGCATGATATGTTTGTGTAACGGTAAGAATAACTTTCAACTAAATTAGTGTGCTTTGCACAATTATTTTGAATAATATTTTGCAGTTGATAGCAGGATTTTATCCGTTTTTTTAACGTGCAGGTTATTTACAGTGAGTTTATTAACGATACTGCGAATTAACTATCAATATATTAACGTTTTAACGGGTTTTTATATAAATATAATATCAAATTAATGCTATTGTAACAGTAATGTTAAGATACGGGCAGTATTGGCAAATTTCATAAAAAAACAAGGGGCGGCTCGCAGATAGTTTTACGTGTCTGAAATACAGCATGTAATATATAGTTTTTAACCCCAAAATTTAATTTATGAAGTTTAAACAATTACTAAAGAGGTTCATTTTGCCTTTACTAAGTGTGTTTGTGTTTTGTTACAGCACCTACGCGCAAACAGTAACATTAAAAGGAAAGGTAACCGACGAGAAGGGCGAGCCCATAGTTGGCGCTTCCGTTAAAATAAAAAATACAAGCGCCGGCTCTGTTACCAACGGTAGTGGTATGTTTAGCCTTAACTATACCGGACAGGGTACACTTATGGTAACCGCTATTGGTTTTGCAACCCAGGAAATTAAGTTAACAGGACAAGCTCAGGTTAATGTAGCTTTAGCCGAGGATAATAAACAGCTGAACGAAGTTGTTGTTACCGCTCTGGGTATAAAACGCGACAAAAGGATCTTAACTTACAGCTCCCAGGAGGTAAAAGCCGAATCGATTGCGCAGTCAAAAGAGCCCAATCTGGTAAATGCTCTTGCCGGTAAGGTATCAGGCGTGCAGGTTACAAGCTCATCGGGTACGCCGGGTAGCTCCGCAAGGATCGTGATCAGAGGCGCAACTTCATTTTATGGCGAAAATGGCCCCCTAATGGTTATTGACGGGGTTCCTGTTGATAATGCTGAAACAGGTAACCTTAACTCCGGCCCGGGCACAAATAGACTGGCTGATATTGATCCCTCTATTATTGCCAGTATGAACGTGTTGAAAGGTGCTGCAGCAACGGCCCTTTATGGTTCAAAGGGTGCGAATGGTGTTGTTATTATTACCACTAAAAACGGCGCTTTGAATCAAAAGCCGCTTATCACTTTTTCTTCCGACTTTTCTTTTGAAAACCCGTTGTTGCCTCAAATTCAAAATAAGTATTCGCAAGGTACAAACGGTATTTATTATGATGGCGTAAATCAAAAAACAAGTACATCATGGGGTGCGCGCATGGACACCCTGAAAATAAATGGGCAACCCGCAAAAGTTTATAACCAGTCTGATCTGTTTTTTAAAACCGGCCACACGTATAATAATACTGTTAACATCGGCGGTGGCGGTAACAATTCTACTTACCTGGTTTCGTACTCTAATTTTAACCAGCAGGGTACGGTGCCAACAACTAAATTTTTGCGTAATACATTCTTCGCTAAATATAGTGCACAAGTGCTTAAAAACCTGACTACTACATTTCAGCTAAATTACTCCAATTCGCAAAATGACAGGTTGCCGGAAGGTTATGCGCTGGAAAGCCCGGTTTGGACAATTTTTACAGCGCCGGTATCATACAACCTGCAGCCCTATTTAAATGCCGATGGCACCCAGCGTTTGTATCGTTTTTCACGTAATAACCCATATTGGGTTTTAGATAACATCAAAAACCATTCGGGCGTTAACCGGTTTTTGCCAACTTTTACTGCCGATTATAAACCCCTGTCGTGGTTAACTATTACCGAAAGGTTTGGTGCCGATGTTTATGCCGAAATGGACAGGTATCATGAATCAACCCAGTCGGTGTCAAACCCCAATGGCAGGCTGGTTGATCAGAACCTTACTTACCGCCAGTACAATAATGATTTATTAATCAGTGCTAACAAGCAGTTTGGCAATTTCAATGTGGATGTTGTGCTGGGTAATAACCTGATCTCTACCTATGGTGAAAGTACATACGCAAATGGTGTTGGCTTAACTGTACCCGGTTTGTATAATATGGCTTCCGCATCAACAGTTAATTATAGTGAAGGCTCATCATTGCAGCGAAAAGTTGGTTTTTATCTGCAATCAAATATCGAATATAAACGTTTTCTGCTATTGTCATTAACCGGACGGTACGATGGTAACTCTGTACTTTCGATAGACCACAGCTTTTATCCATATGGTTCTGCTGCCGGTAGCTTCATATTCTCGGAGTTTTTTAGCCCCGAATTTTCAAAGGTCATGAATCTGGGCAAGGTAAGGGTTTCATATGGTACCGTTGGTAACGATGGCAGCATTGGTGCCTATAGCTTGTTAACCCCATATAATAAAGCAACTGTCCGGAACCTCTCTTTCCCTTATAACCAGCAGGCTGGTTTTTTAATCAACGATGTACTGGGCAATCCTAATCTTAAAAACGAGCGTATCAACGAGTTTGAAGCAGGGTTTGAGGCGGGTTTCTTTAATAACAGGATCAGTCTTGAGGCTTCATTCTACAATAAAAAAACAAATGGTGGTATCATACCTACTGTGGCGCTTCCGCCCTCAACAGGGTATTCTGCAACAAGTGTAAACTCTGCAGTAATGCGTAACAAGGGTATTGAAGTATTATTAAATGTAAACCCGATAAAAAGCCGCGACTTTAACTGGGACTTTACTTTAAATTTTACACGTAACAGGAATAAGGTATTATCTATTTATAAAGACCTGTCATTGATTAACATTGGCTTTACCAATGTCGTTATTGGGCAGCCTTACGGCGTGATATATGGTACCCGTTATGCTCGTAACGCTGCAGGTAAGTTATTGATTGACGATTCGGGGCTTCCATATGCCGATGATAACCAGGGTATAGTAGGTAATATTAACCCAAACTGGCTTGGTGGTATTAACAACAACTTCAGGTATAAACAATTCAATTTCAGTTTCTTTTTTGATATCAAACGCGGCGGCGATATTCAAAATAATGTTGATGGCTATGGCTATTTCTATGGCACGCCAAAAGTTACTGAAAACCGTGGTTTAAGAGTAGTTGATGGTGTAAATGCAACTACCGGGCAACCAAACACAGTAGCAGTTAACGGTCAGGCGTATTATCAGCGCGCAAACGGTGTGCTGGAGTCTGTTATCCAGGACGGCAGCTATGTTAAACTGCGTAATGTGAGTTTAGGTTACACTTTAAAACCATCATGGTTAAGTAAAAGCCCTTTCAAATCGGCAACATTTAGTGTAACGGGCCGCAACCTTTGGATCCATGCACCGCACTTTACCGGCGGCGACCCGGAAGTTAGCTCATTTGGTTCATCAAATGGTTCACAGGGGATCTATTCATTCTCAACCCCAACCTCAAAATCAGTTGATTTTAGCTTGAAAGTTACCCTATAATTTAAATCACTAATAAGAAATTGTCATGAAAAATAAATATATCACGTTAATAACATGCGCGTTGGTAAGCTTTACGGGCTGTAAAAAATACATTGATGTAAACCACGATCCCAACAGACCTATCGATGTTAAAGAATCACTGATCCTGGCCCCGGTTGAAGCTGCCGTATCACAAAATATCACCGCCGGCGGTAACCTTCCGATAGTAATACAGCAATACCTGCAGGTCATAGCCTTAAACCAGGTACCGCCAAATTTTGGCACTTATCTCATGTATCATCAGGATATGGACGGTGACTGGTATAATTTTTACACGCAAGTGATGAATAACCTTGTACTGTTAAACAAAAAAGCGGAAGCCGATGGTAATGCGAATTACGCAGCCATATCAAAGATTTTGCTGGCTTATACACTTGGCTCGGCTACTGATGTTTGGGGCGATGTTCCCTTTTCAAAAGGTTTTCAGGGTATTGCCAACGTTACACCAACTTATGACAGCCAGGAATCTGTTTATGCGCAGATCCAAACCCTGCTCGATAATGCTATTGCCGATATCGCCAAAAGCAGCGCTACCGTGCCAACTGGCGATGATTTTTACTACGCCGGTGATATGAGCAAATGGAAAAAGGCGGCTTATACGCTAAAGGCACGTTATTACATGCACCTTACTAAAGCACCCGGTCATACTGCAGCAGCACAGGCACAGTTGGCACTCACTGCCCTTCAAAATGGTATGGCAAGTAACGATGATGATATGAAAATGCCTTTCGCTGGCGGGGCCGGAGCCGAAAACCCATGGCAGCAAAACTTTTTACCGGGCTCAACGCTGGTATTGGCCTCAACATTTGTTGATGGTTTTGCAAGCAGAAAAGATCCCAGGGTATCAAAAATGGTAGCGCCTGCAATTGAAACAGGGTTATATACCGGAAGAGTGATCGGCTCGGACGATATTGGCAGTTTGGAGGCCTACTCATTAGGTGGCTCTTTTTATGCAAGTACAAGTTCAAATAACTATATTGTTACTTACTCGGAGGCATTATTTTTAAAAGCTGAAGCTACATTTGTAATATCCGGGGCTACCGCCGCACAACCGGTTTACACGCTGGCTGTTAAATCGCACATGTCAAAACTGGGTATTGCCGATGATGTTGCGGATAGTTACTTAACTTCAAGGGGAACGCTTACCAGTGCCAATGCCATGAAGCTCATTATTGAGGAAAAGGTTGTAGCTAACTTCCTGTCGATGGAGAATTATGTTGACTGGAGGCGTACGGGATTCCCGGCTTTAACCAAGGTGAAAAACGCCTTGTCGGATATCCCACGCAGGGTGTTGTATCCGCAGTCAGAAATGACTTCAAACCCGCAGCCGCAGCAAAACGCTAAGCTTACCGACAGGGTTTGGTGGGATGCGCAATAGGCGTTATTTAGCAGGCAATACGCGCGATTTTGACATTATTGGTTAAAATACGGTTATTGTCTGCTAAATTGTTAAATAAACTTATTTAATACTATTTTTAGTTTTGTGAAAAATAATATACAATGATAACTTTTGATTGGAAAGGTGTACTCCCTGCAGTAACTACAAAATTTACAGATAATGACGAACTTGATTTTGATGCTTTTGATATAAACCTGAACGCCCAGCTTGAGGCCGGCGTTGACGGATTTATATTAGGCGGCTCATTAGGCGAAGCAAGCGTTTTAAGCGATGACGAAAAATTCGCGCTGCTTACACATACTGTTGAGTTTGTAAAAGGAAAAGTACCTGTTATACTGAACATTGCCGAGCAAACTACCAAAGCGGCTGTTGCTTACGCCCAAAAAGCATTTGATAAAGGTGCTGATGGCCTGATGCTGTTGCCGCCGATGCGTTATAATAGTGAGGCCCGCGAAACGGTCGCTTACCTTACTACTATTGCAAAAAGTACCGAATTGCCAATCATGATCTATAACAATCCTGTTGATTACAAAGTTGAGGTTACTTTAGATATGTTTGAAGAGCTTGCTGCTTACGATAATATCCAGGCGGTAAAAGAATCAACCCGTGATATATCAAACGTTACCCGCATGATCAACCGTTTTGGCGAAAGGTTCAAGATTTTTACCGGCGTTGATCCCCTGGCTATGGAAAGCCTTGTGATGGGTGCCGATGGTTGGGTTGCCGGTTTGGTTGATGCCTTCCCTAAAGAAACTGTTGCTATTTACCGTTTGGTTAAAGCAAAACGTTATGATGAGGCTTTGGCGATTTATCGTTGGTTTTTACCTGTGCTTGAGCTGGATATTCACCCTAAATTGGTACAATACATTAAACTGGCCGAAGTTGCAACCGGCATTGGTACCGAAAATGTACGTGCGCCACGTTTACCACTAATTGGTGCAGAGCGCGAAAAGGTTCAGAAAATCATAAATGATGCACTTGCTGCAAGGCCTGAGTTGCCTGTAGGCAGCTGGGGTAAATTAACCGAAGTAGCGTTATAATTGCATATGGCAAGTAAAACTTTTTTTGTGTTGATGCACATACCTGCGGTAACCCAGTAAGGCTGGTGGCCGGTGGCGGCCCTACCCTTAAAGGTGACAACATGAGCCAGAAACGTCAGCACTTTTTAAAAGAGTATGATTGGATCAGGACGGGCCTGATGTTTGAACCCCGCGGTCATGATATGATGTCGGGCAGTATCCTGTATCCGCCTCATGATCCGGAAAACGATGTTGCTGTTTTGTTTATTGAAACCAGCGGTTGTTTACCAATGTGCGGGCACGGAACTATCGGCACAATCACCATAGCTATTGAGGAAGGGCTGATCCAGCCTAAAAATCAGGGTATTGTGCGCATGGAAGCTCCTGCCGGTCTTGTATTGATTGAGTATAAACAGGAGGGCAAAAAAGTAACCTCTGTAAAGTTAAGGAATGTTGCAGCCTACTTGGCTGCAACTGATTTAGAGGTTGAATGCCCTGACTTAGGTACACTTACTATCGACGTTTCGTATGGTGGTAACTATTACGCCATTGTTGATCCTCAGCCTAACTTTAAAGGTATCGAGCATTATACAGCCGGTCAGCTGATAGCCTGGAGCCAGGTGTTGCGCAAACGTATTAACGAAAAGTACCAGTTTGTACATCCGCAGGATCCTACTATCAATACCTGTACGCACATCCTTTGGGCAGGTGCTACCTTATCTGAAGATGCAACTGCACGTAACGCGGTATTTTACGGTGATAAAGCTATCGACAGGTCGCCTTGCGGAACCGGTACTTCGGCCCGCATGGCGCAATGGTTTGCTAAAGGTAAACTGAAAGTGGGTGAGTCTTTTGTTCACGAAAGCATCATCGGCAGTAAATTTATTGGTAAGGTTGAAGACGTGGTTAAGATCAATGATATTGATGCCATTATACCAAGTGTAGAAGGCTGGGCCAAAGTATATGGCTACAATACCATTAAGATAGATGATGACGATCCGTATGCTCACGGTTTCCAGGTGATATAACAATATCCACGTTCCCTCAGGGTCTCTCGCAGAGGACCCTGAGGTTCAACGCTTTCTAAACATCTAATAAATGCTCAGAACGGCTAATCTGCATGGCGTATACATCAGGGTCCTCTGCGAGAGACCCTGATGGGACGTTTAAAAAAGAATTATTAACAAGCTTTCGGCTTTCCGCCTTAAGCTTTCAGCTTAAAATAAAAATGGCAAAGGTGCTGATAATAGGAGGTGGAATAGTAGGACTTAGTTCGGCTTATTACTTACAAAAAGCCGGGCACGAGGTTACTGTGCTGGATAAAGGCGATATGACAGATAGCTGCTCATATGGCAACGCTGGTATGATAGTGCCAAGCCATTTTATCCCGCTGGCAACTCCGGGTATGGTTTCGCAGGGTATTAAGTGGATGTTTAACAGCAAAAGCCCGTTCTACGTAAAACCATCCTTAAACCCCGAACTAATTTCATGGGGATTGAAATTCTTAAAGAAAGCCAATGCAGCACACGTTGAAAAATCGGCTGTTCCTTTAACGGAACTTTCTCTGCTTAGCAAAAAGCTTTATGAGGACCTGAGCAAAGAGCCCGGTTTTGATTTTGACCTGGTTGAAAAAGGCATCCTGATGTTTTATAAAACCGAAAAGGCTGGCGAGGAAGAAGCACATATGGCCGAAAAGGGCAGGGAATTGGGCCTGGATATGGCGGTGCTTAGTGTTAATGACTGTAAAAAGCTGCAACCCAAGCTTGAACTTGATGTGTTGGGCGCGGTACATTACCGTTGCGATGCACACCTTTCGCCAAATAAGCTGATGGCGGCTTTGATCAGGCACCTGAAAACCGTTGGTGTACAATTGCTTACCAATAAAGAGGTTACTAAAATTGAAACCAAAGGTGGTAAAGTGAGCAGGGTATTGGCAGACAATGAAGAGTTTACTGCTGATGAATACATTATTGCGGGTGGTTCATGGTCGCCGGCTATTGGCAGATTGTTGGGTTTAAAGATCTTGCTGATGCCGGGTAAAGGTTATTCTTTCAATGTAAAAGATAATAGTGAAACTATGCATATCCCGGCATTGTTAGCCGAAGCGAGGGTTGCTATAACCCCAATGAATGGTGGTTTACGTTATGGTGGTACCATGGAACTTGACAAGATCAACGATCGTATCAACATGAACCGTGTAAAAGGTATTGTAGAATCAGTGCCAAAATACTTCCCGGGTTTAAAACCTGCTGTCCCTGAACAAAAGGATATCTGGTTCGGTTTCCGGCCTTCATCTGCAGATGGATTACCATACATCGGCAGGAGCAAACAATATAACAACCTTACTGTGGCTACCGGGCATGGTATGATGGGCTTGAGCCTTGGCGCGGCAACGGGTTTACTGGCAAACGAAATCATATCTGGCAAACCAACCTCTATTGATATTAAAGAATTTGCCCCTGAAAGATCTTAATTTAAACAATTGATAACCCTTCTGGCATGCCGGAAAACGGAACCGTTCATTTACCCCTGATGAACGGTTTTTTGCGTTAATAAGAGTCTGTTTTATTACTTGTATCATAAAAAACAGATTAAAAAACGGGTTTTCTGCGTAAAATGCATGGTTAGTGTAAAATGTACAATAGTTGTATTCTGTACAATTAAAAATATTTTATTCGGTCAAATGGTGGCTGTTGTGGCTATAATTTCGATTTTAATTGTTTATATAACATTTAATTTACTTTCTATTTGTTGGATAAAAATGGGTTTTTCGGTCAATTTTGGCACCTGTACCAACCATAAATTATCAAATATTGCCCGTATTTTATCCTTTTAAGTTCATTTGTTAGCAAATTAAGTTAAGTAATTGTAAATTCAACAAGTGATAATCAAGTAGCAGATGAAAGTTTTACAATTTACTATCCCGGTTCCGCACGATAAAAGTGTGATAGCAGAAAAGGTTAGCTTACCTTATCATTACCCCTACCTGCACCGTCATAAAGAAATTCAGCTCACGTGGATCCAGCAGGGTGAGGGTACTTTGATTGCAGGAAATAACATGCATGATTACTCTGCAGGCGATTTGTTTTTAATTGGTGCAAACCTGCCGCATGTGTTTAAAAGTAATCCCGAATACTTTGCGCCCAATGCGAACAAGCAAATAGAAGCGCTTACCATATTCTTTAACCCTGAAGGTGCGCTGGCACCGCTGTTTAATTTACCCGAGTTAAAGCCAAGCCTCATATTTATGCAGCAGCACCAGCAGGGCTTCAAATTGCCTCATTCTGTTGTTGACAAAGTATCGCAGATCATGATCGCGCTGCAGAAAGCATCGGGGCCCGATCAGTTGATCCAGTTTTTCCATCTGCTTAAGGGGCTCACCAATATCAAAAGCAAATTGGATCCTTTGTCAACCTATGGCAATTTACCGGGCATAACCGAAAACGAAGGGATCAGGATTGGTAATATCTACAACTACATCATGCAGCACTATAGTGAGCCCATTACACTTGAGGATGTTGCTAAGGTGGCCTACATGACGCCGGAGTCGTTTTGCAGATATTTCAAAAAGCATACTGGTCATACTTTTATTTCATTCCTGAACGAGATCAGGATCAACGAGGCCTGCAAAAAATTGATCGCCCATAAATTTGAAAGTATCAACACGGTGGCCTATAAATGCGGCTTCAAAAGTATCACCAACTTTAACCGGGTGTTCAAATGTGTCATAGGCAACTCGCCGCGAGGCTATCTCGACTCATACAACAACAATCTTATCAGCCTTAACAGGGCTGCAAGCTAATTGCTACTTAATTTTCTTTACCTCAAACCAAATATATCGTGCTTATTAATACTAAAACAACCATAAAAGGTTTAGCCCTTTATGCCCTTACTTTTGGTGTCCTGACTGCAAATGCACAAACTGCTCCATCCAGCAATTTGTATGAGCAAAGCAGCGAAGTAGCCGGTACCATAATCAGGTACGGGCAGGACATGAATGCCATCCACGATTTTTATTCGCCCTATAATGTTAATGACCGTGCTGAAGAACAGTACAAACAAGATGTCATTAATTCACCCGAGCAGCGCAAAAGGCTCATTGAAGTTGATAACGATTATCTGAAACAACTGGAGCAAACAGATTTTAATGCCCTGAGCATATATGGCAAAGTTGATTATATCCTGCTGAAAAAGCGCATTAACTTTGATCTGAAAGATCTGAAAAAGGAAGAAGACCTTTACAGCCAGGCAGCCAAATACATCTCGTTTGCCGATGAGATTTACGCGCTTGAACAAAAACGCCGCCGCGGAACATTTGTTGATGGCGAAAAGGTTGCAGGGGATCTGAACAAGATCTTGAAAGAACTTAAAGCAGATACCACAGCGTATCGTAAACTTCCATCGGTGGATATGCCGGTGGCTAAAGTAACCAAAGCTGCTTTATTGGGTTTGAAAGGCCGTTTAAAGGACTTTTTTGGTTTCTATAATAAATACGATCCTTCGTTTACCTGGTGGGTACCTGAACCTTATAAAGCCGTTGACAATGCGCTGGAAAGGTACAGCGAGTTAGCCATTAGTAAAGGAAAGCTGAACACCAGCCAAAAAAGCGATAGCAGCGGTATAAAAGGCGTACCTATTGGCAGGCAAGAGCTGATTAATCAGTTACAGGCCGAGATGATCCCTTACACGCCCGAAGAGCTTATTAAACTGGCTAACAAGGAGTTTGCCTGGTGCGATAAGGAAATGCTGAAAGCATCGCAGGAAATGGGTTTTGGCAGCGATTGGAAAAAGGCCCTCGAAAAAGTAAAAAACAGTTATGTGCCGGTAGGCCATCAGCCCGAACTAATTGTTAAACTATATAATGATGCACTAAGCTTCATAAAAGAGCGCGATTTGATCACGATACCGCCATTGGCCGAGGAGACCTGGGGCATGGTGATGATGTCGCCGCAAAGGCAGTTGGTTAACCCGTTTTTTACCGGTGGCAAGGAGATTAGTATCTCATACCCAACCAATACCATGCAGTATGACGACAGGCTGATGAGCATGCGGGGCAACAACCCTTACTTTTCAAGGGGGACGGTGCAGCACGAATTGATTCCCGGTCATAACCTGCAGTATTTTATGAACAGCCGGTATAAAGCTTATCGCCAGGATTTCGGTACCCCGTTTGCAATTGAAGGCTGGGCTTTATACTGGGAGCTGTTGTTATACGACAAAGGCTTTGCCAAAACCCCCGAAGAACGTGTAGGCATGCTGTTTTGGCGTATGCACCGTTGTGCAAGGATCATCTTTTCGCTCAACTACCATTTAGGCAACTGGACACCTGAGCAATGCATCGACTTTTTGGTTGACCGTGTTGGTCATGAACGCGCTAATGCCGAAGGCGAGGTAAGGCGCTCGTTTGAAGGCGGCTATAGTCCGCTTTACCAGGTAGCATACCTGTTAGGTGGTTTGCAGTTGACAGAATTGAGAAAAGAACTGGTTGACAGTGGAAAAATGACCTATAAGCAATTCCACGATGCTGCCATTAAGGAAAATCTGATTCCTGTTGAGATGCTTCGGGCAACATTGACCAATCAAGCATTAACTAAAGACTTTACAACAAGCTGGAAGTTCTACGACTTCAGAGGCAAATAGTTAATAAAACAGCATTAATGGTAAGCTTTAAGCTTTATGCTTTCAGCTTTTAGCTAAAAAAATTATGGAGAACAGCACTTCTTTTAAGCCTTCGTTGCGGTTGATGGATGCCACCATGCTGGTGGCGGGCAGTATGATTGGCTCCGGTATTTTTATTGTGAGCGCGGATATTACCCGCAATGTGGGCAGCGCAGGCTGGCTGCTATTTGTGTGGCTTATTACCGGTTTTATGACCCTCACTGCTGCCCTAAGTTACGGCGAATTAAGCGCCATGTTTCCAAGGGCAGGAGGGCAGTATGTTTACCTGAAGGAAGCTTACAGCCCTTTGGTGGGCTTTTTATACGGATGGAGCTTTTTTACGGTGATCCAAACAGCTACTATTGCGGCCGTGGGTGTAGCCTTCGCCAAGTTTACAGCTTACCTCATTCCGCAATTAAGTGAAAGCATCGTTGCTATTGATTTTGGTTTTGTCACCATATCCCCGGCTCAACTGCTTTCCATCCTGGTGATTGTATTTTTAACTTATATCAATACCCGCGGGGTAAACAGCGGTAAAATAGTACAAACCATTTTTACCATGGCTAAGCTGCTGAGTTTGCTGGGCTTAATTGTGTTTGGATTATTCTCATTGAAAGCTTCGGTATGGAACGAGAACTGGAAAAATGCCTGGAGCATGCATAGCCTCAGCGCAAATGGTTCTATCGCTTCGTACACCACCATTGCTGCCCTGGGTGCAATAGCATCGGCTATGGTGGGCTCCATATTCAGCAGCGATTCCTGGAATAACGTAACTTTTATTGCCGGTGAAATTAAAAACCCTAAAAGGAATATCGGTTTAAGTTTGGCGCTGGGTACCCTGATTGTGACAGTGATTTATATATTAACCAATGTGATGTATACCGGCGTGCTTTCCCTGCATGACATTGCCAGCGCCGATAAGGACAGGGTAGGTGTAGTTGCATCACAGCATATTTTTGGCAGTTCGGGTACTGTGATCATTGCGCTGCTCATCATGGTCTCAACCTTTGGCTGTAATAACGGGCTTATCATGTCGGGTGCAAGGGTTTATTACTCTATGGCTAAGGACGGGCTTTTCTTCAAAAAAGTGGGGACGCTTAATAAAAACTCGGTACCGGGTTTTGGTTTGTGGTTGCAATGTGTGTTTGCGTGTCTTTGGAGCCTGAGTGGTAAATATGGCGATCTGCTGGATATGATTTCCTTTGTGGTAGTAGTTTTTTATGTGCTTACCATCATCGGGATCTTTATCCTCCGAAAAAAATGCCCAATGCCGAGCGGCCTTACAAAGCTTTCGGCTACCCGGTACTGCCGGTTATTTATATCATTATGGGCATTGCTTTTTGCCTGTTATTGATTAAATATAAACCTGCTTATACGTACCCTGGCTTAATCATTACTTTAACGGGCATCCCAGTTTACTACCTGATAGGCGGCAGCAAGCAACGCAAAAGCGCCGAACTCCCGGTTGAAAGTTTGTAGACCGGGACATTCATTATATCAATTCATGAAAAAGATCTTATCGCTGCTATGGCTTTTAACTATCGCCATAGCAGCTTTCGCTCAAAACGGAAATTTTATTAAGCTGGGCACTGCAAAATTCTCTACCGGGAATGATGCTGCCTGGAAAGACGCTGCTTTCAACGATACGCAGTGGAAAAGTATCAAAGTTGGCGATGTATGGCAGGAGCAGGGCTACCCGGATTATCATGGCTTTGCCTGGTACCGCATCCATGTAGTTATCCCATCTTCATTAAAAAAGCAAGCAGTTTGGGGCGATAGTTTGCGGGTGTTTCTTGCGCATGTTAATGATGTTGATGAAACTTATTTTAACGGCAAACTGATTGGTAAAACGGGTGCATTTCCTGAAGATAAAGGCGGTTATATAAGCAAGTGGCCTGCCGTACGCAATTATTGCGTTGCAGCAAATGATCCGGCCATTAAATGGGACGGAGAAAATATCATCGCCATAAAAGTGTATGATGGCGGCGGCTCGGGCGGTATTTTTATGGGAGCTCCTTATATTGATATGCTGGAAAAATTTGATGGCATCGTTTTTACCCAAGCCGATATCAGCTTTCTACCCAACGCGCAGTCTGTCCGGAAATTAACTGTAGGCAATAGCTTTAAAAGTAATATCAGTGGTAAGTTTCATTACAGGATAGTTGACGAAGTGACCGAAAAGACAATCGCCGAAAAAACAATAGCTGCTAACCTTCCATCTCTGGGCAAAGAAACTTATACGCTTACCTTTCCGCACCGCGAAGGCATTAAACTGTTTTACGAGTTTACCGAAGCGGCATCGGGCAAAACCAAAACCTTTGCCGAAATAGCGCCGTATTTGCTTACTCCTAAAGCATCTTTAAAGCCAATGATTAATGGCGCTTCAGTTTTAGGCGTTCATCCCGGCTCACCGGTACTTTATAAAATTGCTGCAAGCGGACAACAGCCCTTGAAATATATGGTTAAGAATTTGCCTCAAGGTTTAGTACTTGATAATAAAACAGGCATTATAACAGGAACTGCACCTGAAGCAGGTGATTACAATGTATCAGTTTCCGTAAGCAATACTTTAGGAAAAAGCGAACGAACGCTAACTATTAAATCGGGTAAGTTATTAGCGCTTACCCCGCCCATGGGCTGGAACAGCTGGAATTGCTGGGGATTAAATGTGAGCGACAGAAAAGGTAAGGCTTTCGGCTAAAGCTATGGTTGATAAAGGTCTTACTGATTATGGTTGGAATTTTATTAATGTGGATGATGGCTGGCAGGCACCCGCAAGGCTACAAAACGGAGAAATAGCCGCGAACGAAAAGTTTCCGGATATGAAAGTACTTGGCGCACACCTGCATCAACAGGGATTAAAATTTGGCATTTATTCATCGCCGGGTGCTAAAACCTGTGGTGGTTACCTGGGCTCGTTAGGGTATGAAGGGCAGGATGCTACCACTTACTTTAACTGGGGCGTTGATTATTTAAAATACGACCTGTGCAGCTACTCAGACCAAACGGCAGGTGATACCACATTATTCGCCCAGCAAAAGCCATATATGGTCATGCGCGATGAATTGGCAAAGCAACCACGGGATATTATTTACAGCATTTGCCAGTACGGTATCAAAGATGTTTGGAAGTGGGGCGCAAAAATGAATGGCAACCTATGGCGTACAACCGAGGATATTACCGATACATGGGAAAGCTTGTACGGCATCGGCTTCAGTCAAACCAATAATGCAGCCTATGCCAGACCGGGAGGCTGGAACGACCCGGATATGCTTATTTTGGGCAGGGTAGGCTGGGGCGAAAATCTTCACCAAACTAATCTAACGCCTTATGAGCAATATACCCACATGAGCTTATGGAGCCTTTTATCGGCACCCCTGCTTATTGGCTGTGATATGGATAAGCTTGATGAGTTTACCCTCAACCTGTTAAAAAATCGGGAGGTAATTGCCATTGATCAGGATGTGGCAGGCAAGCAAGCCGTACGCATGATTAACGATAAGCAGATCCAGGTTTGGGTTAAGAAACTGGCAGATGGGAGTAAGGCTGTAGGTATTTTTAATCTTAGAAAAAAATACACGAAGTATACGCTTGATCTTAACAGCATTCATGTAGGCAGGGTTAAAGTAGTGCGGGATATCTGGCAGCAAAAAGATATCGCAAAAAATGTTGCTGCTGTTTCCTGTAATATCCCGCCACACGGGGTAAGGTTTTATAAATTGATGTAAACAAGACTATTACCTGCTTGTTGAATACGGGATGTCTTGACCGTTTTTTAATCTATTTTGAGGATGTGTTGGGTAAATAAGATAAAATCCTGCTATAACTGGTTAGAAATCTTCAGTACATATCATAAAAGGTTAAATATATTTGCTTGCGCAAAATAATGGCGTAAGCCCTCGTTTTTTACTAAAATATCTGCCATGGCTAACAACTTTAAAGAAGAAAGCACCAAAGAAATAAATATCATTATGCAGCAATCGCAAAGCGCGTTTGAGGCTTACCAAAAAACAAGTGCCGAACAAAAGGCCCTGTTTTTAGAAGCTATTGCTGATGAAATAGAAGCAGTAGGCGATGCCCTACTGCAAAAAGCAGCTGAAGAAACTAACCTCCCGTTACCGCGTTTAAGCGGAGAACGTGCCCGTACCACCGGTCAGCTGCGTATGTTTGCAGGGATGCTGCGCGAAGGTAGCTGGGTTGAGGCCAGTATTGATACCGCTTTGCCCGACAGGAAACCGTTACCGCGTCCTGATCTCCGCAAAATGCTTGTCCCGCTGGGACCGGTTGTTGTTTTTGGCGCAAGCAATTTCCCATTTGCGTATTCAACCGCAGGTGGCGATACTGCAAGTGCTTTGGGTGCAGGCTGTTCGGTAGTAGTAAAAGCACACCCTGCCCATGCCGAAACTTCTGAAATGGTTTATCAGGCTATCAAAAAAGCTATTGTAAGCAGCAATATGCCTGAGCATGTTTTTCAACATGTACATGGTACATCCTTTGAAAGCGGTAAAGCATTGGTTCAGGCAGATGATACCGCTGCAGTTGGCTTCACCGGTTCAACTGTTGGCGGTTTAGCCCTGCTGCAATATTCGTCAGAGCGTAAAAAGCCTATCCCTGTATTTTCAGAAATGGGCAGCATAAACCCGGTTATATTTTTGCCGGATACTTTAAATGAAAACGCTGCTGATTTGGCCGTACAATATGCAGGTTCCATTACTTTAGGTGTTGGTCAGTTTTGTACCAATCCGGGCTTAATGCTTGCTATTGAAGGTGAAGGTCTTGATAATTTCTATAAACTTTTGGGTAATGGTATTGAAGCTATTAAACCAGCCAAAATGTTGCATGCCGGCATCCATTCGGCTTATGAGAAAAAGAGCCATGCGGCTTTGGAACAGGAAGGTATAACAAGTGTGGTAAAATCAGCTACCGAAGCTGTTGACATTGAAGCTCAACCAACCATCGCCCTGGTAAATGCCGAAACTTTCCTTGAAAACCACCTGTTACATGAGGAGGTGTTCGGCCCATACTCATTAATGGTAAGCTGTAAAGACGAGCAGGAACTAATCAACGTTTTAAAATCGGTATCGGGACAACTCACTACTACAGTAATGGGTACCGACGAGGATTTTGCGGGCCATTCAAACCTGTTGCAATTATTGCCGACCATAGCAGGCAGGGTATTGTTTAACGGCGTACCAACAGGTGTTGAAGTTTGTGCCAGTATGGTGCATGGCGGCCCGTTCCCGGCCACTACCGATAGTCGTTTTACAGCAGTAGGCATTAATGCCGCTAAAAGGTGGGTGCGCCCGGTTTGTTACCAAAACTGCCCGGATTCATTATTGCCTTTAGCCTTACAACAGGCCAACCCAACCAACATCTGGCGCTTGTTTGATGGCGAATGGAAGAAATAGTGAGCCGTTAATCATCATCAGATAATCAAATTTAAATTATACTTGCACATGCCGGTTCCTCAACAGAGCCGGCATGTTTAATTTTGCATTATGAAACTTCAACTTTTTGATCAGCAGGTTTACGTACAGCGCCGCAATGTTTTAAAACAGAGTATGGGCGCCAACGGTATCATCGTTTTGTTAGGGAACGAGGATAGCAGCATGAACTATAAAGACAATACCTACCTGTTTAGGCAGGATAGCAGTTTTTTATATTATTTCGGACTTGATGTAGCAGGTTTAGCAGCTATCATTGACACCGATACCGGTGAGGAAGTGATATTTGGAAACGACCTTACCATTGATGATATCGTTTGGACAGGCACCTTACCATCTGTAAGTGAGATGGCCGCGCTGGTTGGCGTTTCGCAAACAAGGCCTTATGCCGATGTAAAGCATTATATCCACAAGGCGGTAACCGGTAGCCGCCAGGTTCATATTCTGCCGCCTTATCGCCCCGAAAATAAAATCAAACTGGCCGATTGGTTAAACACCAGTCTGGAAGATGTGGCTGGTCGCGTTTCATTGCAACTGGTAAAAGCGGTTATAGCCCAAAGGGTTATCAAAACTCCGTTGGAGGTTGCCGAGATAGAGAAAGCCGTATCCATCAGCGTTGACATGGAACTGGCGGTAATGAAATATGCCCGTCCGGGTACAAGGGAGTATGAACTGGTTGCCAAAGCACATGAAGTGGCCATAGCCAATGATTCACGCTTGGGTTACCCGGCTATCATCACTAAACACGGTCAAACACTGCACACGCACTATTACGGTAATATCCTGGAAGAGGGTGATATGGTACTGAGCGATATTGGTGCCGAAAATGCCATGCACTACGGCGGCGATTTGACCCGTACCTTCCCGGTAGGCAAACAGTTTACCACCCGCCAAAGGGAGTTGTATGATGTGGTTTTAAATTCAATGGATCATGCCATTAGTATGCTGAAACCCGGTGTACGCTACAAAGATGTGCACCTGCAAGCCTGCCAGAAATTGGCCGAAGGCCTGAAAGCCGTAAACCTGATGAAAGGTGACCCGGCCGAGGCGGTTGCAGCCGGAGCACACGCCATGTTTTTTCAATGCGGCTTAGGCCACATGCTGGGCATGGATACCCATGATATGGAAGATTTAGGTGAGCAATATGTTGGCTATACCGATGCCTTGAAAAAAGAAACTGCTGTCTTCGGTCTAAAATCATTGAGGTTAGGCCGCGAACTGGAAGCTGGTTATGTGCTTACTGTTGAGCCGGGTATCTATATTATTCCGGAACTGATAGACCGCTGGCAGGCCGAAAAGAAATTCGCTGAGTTTATTAATTACGATGTGTTGAATACCTATCGTGATTTCGGCGGGATCCGTATTGAAGATAACTTTTTAATAACCGATACCGGCAGCCAGTTATTAGGTAAATATTTGCCTAAAACCCGGGAGGAGATTGAAGCTTTGAGAGGATAGCGGATAAATAAAAGTGATATGGCGCATAGTTGACTCACCCGGTCTGCGCTATGCTGGACCACCCTCTCTTCGCCTTTGGCGGAAAGAGGGTAAAGGAAAGAAGAGTAAAATCCCCTCTTTACGCTTGGGTAGAGAGGGGTGACGAGCGCAGCGATGTCGGGGTGAGTCGATACGGCGTTTAATTCTTTACTCGTGTCCAATCATGGGTTATTGTTCTAAAGAGATGATTTTTTAAATCCTTTGTTCGTTTAGTTTCTTGAGCTAACAGCATTCAACTTCAACTGAGCTCTGGATTTAGAGGTAACCCTGTCTTTTGTTTAATAGATTGATTATTAGTTGTTTATAGATTGAAAATCGAATTTCTGTTAACCCTGTTAACCCCGTCGACTGCCTTGTCGGCCCAGGCATAGACACTTCCTGATTTTATAATTCAAGCGAAGAACGCTTGGACCTGCGTGAAATTTCATAAGACATTAACCAAACAAAAGGGCCCGCATCCAAAAGGCGCGGGCCCTTTTGCTAAATGCCTGCTATGATGTGTTAATTTATGTAAATATAAACTGGTGGTGTTAGGTAACTTTACGCAACACTATTAACTTATGACAAGGTACCACCAATTTTTACTGTTAACCTTTTTTTAGCAGCTGCAGGTCAATCAGCCAAGGCTCAGCAAACTAAAGCTACTCCATATTACCCCACCCACGCAGAAGTACTGCAAAACTATAAAGCAGCTGATGCCCTTGATTCTGCCTTAAAAAAGATTCCGCTTGTTACCGGTATCAGGCCTAACTGGCAGGCTGGGGGGAATGAATTCTGGTACGGTAAAAAAACTGCCAATAATCAAACAGCTTATGTTTTGGTTGATCCTGAAAAAGGAACTAAGAAAACCATTTTTGAAAGCAGTCAGTTAAGTACTGAGGTAAGCAAAGCAACAGGCAAACCTGTGAAAGATGGCGGCTTCCGTATTGAAGATATGTTTTTTAGTGCCGATAAAAAGCAGGCAACATTTAAAACAGGCGGTACCTGGCTTATGTGCGATTTGGGCACATTGCAATGCATTAAAACTACAGATACGGTACATCAAAGTTATGATAACGAGAAGCCGCTACAGGAACGCCATTACCGTTGGGAAGGTGTTAGCGCCGATTCTGTATCGCCCGATAAGCAATGGACTGCCTTTGTTAAAGGAGGAAACATCATTGTTAAATCGTTAAAAAACTCAACCGAAATCAAGTTAACTACGGATGGTAATTTAGATAAGCCTTACGGTGAGCTTACATGGTCGCCGGATAGTAAACATATCGTAGGTTATCGCATTGACTCTAAGAAAACAAAAGAAGTTTATTACTTGCTCAGTTCACTACCAGGTACCACAAGAGCGGTGCTGAAATCACATGAATATGATCAGCCGGGTGATGAGTTTACCTCGTATCAGCAGTATATATTCAATATCACCGATAAAAGCGCGATAAAAACCGATGCCGAAAAGATAGATTTTTTTGGTGCGCCTCGATTGCATTGGCGCGATGGCGACAGCCGCTATTTTACCTATGAAAAGGCAGATCGCGGTCACCAGCGTTTCAGGGTTATCGAGGTAGATGTTACCAATGGTAAAACCCGTAACATCATCGATGAAAAAACAAACACTTTTATTTATGAGCAAAGGATCTACACTTATTATGCCTCAAAAACGCATGAGATAGTATGGGTAACCGAAAAAGACGGCTGGCGTCATATTTACCTGGTTGATGAATTGAGCGGCAAAGAAAAATTGGTAACCAAGGGCGATTGGGTAGTACGTGATATTGATGGTGTTGATGTTAAGAAAAGACAGATCTGGTTTAAAGGAAGCGGTAAAAATGTTGGTGAAGACCCTTACTTTATGCACTATTACCGCATTGGTTTTGATGGTAAAAACCTGGTTGACCTTACACCCGAAAAAGGTAATCATAGCCTAAGCTTTTCGCCGGATAGAAAATATTATATTGATACATATTCAGAGGTTAATACTGCTCCCCGTATTGTAATCAAAAGCACTGCCGGCCTGAAAACGGTTACGGAACTTGAACATGCTGATTTGACCGGTCTTTTAGCTACCGGCGTCAAACTGCCTGAGGTGTTTGTTGCCAAGGCAAGGGATGGAAAGACGGATATATGGGGCGTGGTATATCGCCCGGCCAATATGGATCCCAATAAGAGCTACCCGGTAATTGAAAATATTTACGCCGGTCCGCAGGATTCATTTGTGCCTAAAAGTTTTTCCGCTGTGAATGAGATGCAAAGCATAGCCCAACTGGGTTTTATAGTGGTGCAGATGGATGGCATGGGCACAGCCAACCGTTCAAAAGCTTTTCATGATGTATGCTGGCATAACCTTGCAGATGCCGGTTTTGCCGATCGTATTTTATGGATGCAGGCGCTTGCTGCCAAATATCCACAGGTTGATATCAGCAGGATAGGTGTTTACGGTACATCTGCAGGCGGACAAAATTCTGCTGGTGCTTTGTTATTCCACCCTGAATTTTATAAAGCTGCGGTATCTGCCTGCGGCTGTCATGATAATCGTATCGATAAACAATGGTGGAATGAGCAGTGGATGGGCTACCCTGTTGGGCCGCATTATGAGCAGCAATCAAACATTACCAATGCCGGTAAATTGCAGGGCGATTTGATGCTGATAGTAGGTGAGGCCGATAACAATGTTCCGCCTGAGTCAACCTTCCGTTTTGCGGATGCGTTGATCAAAAACAATAAAATGTTCGACCTGCTGGTGGTGCCGGGTATGGGCCATAGCGATGGCGGTCCTTACGGTCGTAAAAAGAAACGCGACTTTTTTGTAAAGCACCTGCTTAACGCAGAGCCGCCTGCAAGAAACACGGATGAGTTGGCACATAATTAAATAAAATCCTCTACAGGTATTTTAATATTTGATAAAGGGTAGTTAGCTTTTGGCGTTGTGCCTTCAGCTTTTAGCTTTACCTATGTAACAAGGTACAATGCATAAACTTCAATTAACGGTTTTTCTTTTCTGGTATATGTGTTTGGCTGTATTAAACAGTTTTGCACAGCAACAATCAGCAACAGTGCCAGGTAATGGTAATCCCATTATTCCCGGCTACTTTGCCGACCCAACTGTACGCAAGTTTGGCGATACCTACTACATTTATGCTACCACCGATGGCAACGGCGGGGGCATGGCCCATCACAGGTTTGGACATCCAAAGATTTTGTGAACTGGACCATGCATGATATGAACTGGCCAACCTCCAATTACTATTGGGCCCCCGATGTTATCAATGGTAACGATGGTAAGTTTTACATGTACTACTGCCAGCCGGTTGATATCTATGGAGCATCGTCAGCAAGCCCTACCGGGCCGTGGACACCCCTAATGCCCGATGGAAAATCAATGATCCCCAATTATTTTATCCCAGGGGTGATTACGCTGGATGGACAAACCTTTAAAGATGACGACGGCAAGATCTATATGTTTTGGGGTACCTGGGGCATCTATCCTGATCATGGTTGTGGCGTGGGTTTGCTAAATGCAGATATGCACACCTTTGCCAAAACGGCAAAGATTCCGAATACCATTGCCAAAGATTTTTTTGAAGCACCTTTTATGTTTAAACGTAAAGGCATCTACTATTTCACCTACTCGTCTGGTTTTTGCGAAGATTCTACCTACCGGGTACAATACGCCATCAGCAAAACCGGGCCGATGGGGTCGTTTGAGTTCGGCAAAAATAACCCGGTGCTGAGTACCAACAGTGATGGCACTATTCACGGGCCTGGGCATGAGTCGGTAGTGCAGGTTGGGGATGATTTTTATATGGTATATCACCGCCATAATAACCCGCATTCAAACGGAGGTTATCACCGGCAGGTTTGTGCGGATAAGATCGTGTTTGACTCAGATGGCAATATTGAAAAGATTGTTCCTACCCATCTTGGCGTTGGGCTATTAGGAAAAAGCACCATTAATGCTCCCGACGAAGCTTATCAAAAAAAGGTCACTGCCTCATCTTTTTACAACGAAAATTATAAACCCTCATTTGCGGTTGATAATAATAATGGCACCTTATGGAAACCAGCAGATAACAGTCGTAGCCCTGCCTGGATCACCATCGATTTAGGTTCGGTAAAAACGGTACAACAGGTTTTGACCCAATTTGAATATGCAACATGGTACTATCAATACCTGGTAGAATCATCGGTAGATGGTAAAACTTGGAAGTTGTTTGCTGACAGGAGGGAGAACAAACAACATGGTTCGCCGATGGTAGATTCAGGAAATGCCCAGGCCCGCTTTATCCGCTTAACAATTACCGGCACGGAATATCCGGGGCTATATAAAGCGATTTGGAACGTGAAAGTTTATGGCGAACGGGTAGTAACCGGAGATCTTACTTCTGCCGATAAAAAAGAAATATCAAAAGCTGTAGCTCCAGACGAGAAAGAAGGTTTATTGGTAAACCTAAACACCGATAATCTTCAGGCGGGCGAAGCTCTATCTCAATGGACTAACAACGGCGCGTTGGGCGGTAGTTTTACTGCAACTGGTAAACCTCCGGTTATTGATATTATTGCAGGTAAAAAAGCTGTGGTGTTTATTGGTACGCAGTCGCTTGAATCAACGGTGGCGGTGCCCCGGTCGCTTGCAGGTAATAACAGTTATACAGTATGGTACGAGGTTTATGCCGATCTGATCAAAGACGAAAACCCGGTATTAAGCTGGACAAACGGCGAATCGGATCATCGCAGCGCTACTTTTGGTTTCGGAAGCAATAAAACAGCCGGTGCCGTACAACATTTTGGCGTTTCCGACTTTCAATATAAAACAATGCCTGCAGCCGGCAAATGGCACCAGGTGGTTGTTACGTTTGATGGCTCAGTTGAAAAACTATTTGTCGATGGCGAGCAGAACAATGCAGAAAACAAGATGCTGTTTCTACAGCTTGCAGATAAATTTATTATCGGGGCAAAAACAAATCGTTCAGCATATTTTTCAGGCGCTATTTCGTCGCTTAAAGTTTATAACAGGCCAATGGCCGATAGTGTCATAAAACAATGGGCTCTGCATCCTACAAAATCTGATATTGCCCTTTACCTCGATGCCGCAAAACTTAATTATGGCCGGCTTCAAAAATGGACAAATAACGGCGATGCAGGCGGGGCTTTCTTATCTGCTGAAGGGCAGGGAGCAGAAGTAACGGATATAAAAGGAAAAATTGCTGTTAGTTTTAATGGCAACAGCCCGCTTGTATTTAATAATTTTGTTGATATTAATAACAAAAAAGGTTATAGTGTAGTCTTAAGTGTTTACCAAAACGCATCAACGCAAAGCGGCGCGATACTGAAATCACAATCGTTGAAAGGGGCTTTCATCAATGCCGGTAAATATCTGAGTGCGGACCAATGGCACTATGTCATAAAAACTGTTAGTGGCAATGCCGCTAAATTATATGTAGATGGTGCTATAATAGCAACAATATCAAATACAGATAAGCTCACCGGCAAGCTTTTACTGGGCGATGGTTTTAATGGTGCGGTATCTAATCTTGTGGTCTATAAACATAGCTTATCATCAGCAGAAATTAAACAATTGAGCCTGGGTTGGAAACAGAACTATCATCCGCCTATAGCAGGTTCGTTTGCATTTAAAGCTGCTCCGACGGCTGTAACACCCGGCATGGTTGAAATGGAAGCGCCTGCATATGCTTCTGTAAAATCAAACCTCCAATATGATTTTATTAACGAGACAGATAACAGCAAATCAAGCGGCTGGCAGGCTGATCCGCATTATATCAGTTATGGGCTTTCGGCTGATAAAAATTATAGCTACTCTTTTAAAGTTAAAGACAACTATGGTAATGTAAGTTCAAAAACTGCGGCATTGCCGGTGAGTACAGCTTCGATCTTATTTAATGCCGTTGCAGATGGGTTTACAATTAATAGAGACTTTGTGACTAATGGCGTAACCGGCACTATATGGAATGGTTTGATAGGCGGGGACAAGCCGGAGAATAAAGTATCTATCAGTGATAGTTTGCTTACGTTGGAATCAAAAGGTTCAAACTGGGATGGGAATTTGCCTTATGGGCCATTTTTATACAGGAATGTTTCGGGTGATTTTGTGGCCGAAGTAGAAGTAGCCGACGTAAGCGGTTTAAAGGAAAAAAGGTGGCCGGCAACAGTGATATGGGATTAATGGTACGGAAAGTCAAACAACCCGGTACTGAAGGAAGCGAAAACCTGATCCAGAACAGTATTTTCCCGGCCTGGAACTGTGGCAATATGCTCACCAATTTTAAAACCGGCGACCGCATGCAAACCAATACTCAAACCGGCTGGAATTACAACCGTTACCTGCAGATCCAAAAGTCGGACGATGTGTTTTACATCAGAAGCGGCAACGACGGCATACATTGGACCGATCTGCCCGGAAGCCCGGTTGTTAGGCCTGATTTAATTGGTGCTGATCTGCAAATCGGCCTTTACCATAGTACCTACGGGCCGCACCGCTCGTATGTTAAATTCTCCAATTTTAAACTCATCAGCAGGAAATAAATATGTAATCCGCTGTTTGGGGCTCTGAAACTAAGCAAGTAAGCCATGTTTAATTAAAAACATGGCTTACCAACAGCGCTATAATCTCGATTGTTTAGTGGATAGGCAGGACTCTGACAAATGTACCGGACGCATTAAAAATTAAAGCGTATTTGGTATTGTTTGATGTAATCAATACAACGTAACCTTGCAGGGTTCCGCCGGGGCTTTCAGAAAATGCTTTATCAAATACGTAGCCCGGATAAGTAGCAGTAAGATAAGTGGTAATAGCAGCCGGTAAGTTAGCTTCAGCTACTACGGCATGTTTTAAATCGTGTTTTTCTATCTGAATACGTTTTACAAGTTTGCCTGCTGCGGTTACCGTTGTTGAGTAAAGTACCCCGTTCTGGCTTATCAAAATGTATACGTTATCGGGTGCGATAGAGGCATGCAACAAAGTATCTGTTGGATAGGTTGTTGAAAAATAGTTGCTCACAGCAGAAGGAAGGGCCGAAATGGCAATGGTATCGCGGTGTTTACTGTCACGATTATCAAAGAATCCGCCTAAGTGCCATCCTGGTCCTTTAAGGTCAACACCTTCGCGTTGCTCAAGGATGCTTACAAACGTACCAGCAGCAGTGAATTTGAGGCCAACCAAAGCGCTGTTGTATTTGATAACCACAATGTAGTTGATAACTGTATTAGTACTATCAGTAATGGAGTATGCTTTTTTGAATGTATAACCGCTGTAATTGGCTGTAAGGTAAGTGCCAATAACTGTAGGTAATGTGCTAAAAGCAACGGAGTCTTTGGTATCATGCTTGCCATAGCAGCCAACCATATAAACGCTGTCGGTAGTAGTTCCGGACGATGCAAGGCTAATAGCGATGGCGCCGGTTGATGTGACGGCTGATGACGAAACGCTGCCGGCCGAAGCTGATTTTGAAGCGTTTTCCTTTTTACATGATGCCAGGCCGATTATTGTGCCGACCATCAATAGTGAGGCGTAAAATGATTTCATTTTCATAGAATTAATTTAAATTGATAATTAGCGCTGCCTTTTTTCGGACAGGTTTAATTAAAATTAATTTGTAAAATCGGGTCGTCGGGAAAAGTGTCGACAAACAGCGGATTTAAATCGATGTATGAGGATACAATGTAGAGACGCATTCACATGCGTCTGCTATATGCAAGTTACCTCATGTTAAGCGCTGTGAGGTGTGCTTTATCTCGCGAGAGATGCATCAAATGTGTCTCTACATAAAATGTTTTGGTAGTTTTTTTAGTTACACCTGGCTAAGCCATCAGTACTCGAGGCATCTGCAGGTTTAATGATCAGCGCTTTTTCAAAAAAAGGTTTCGCTTCAGCTTTTTTCCAGCCATAAGCATCGACCAGGCCAGCATGTGGTTGCCGTCATAATCAAAAGGGTAAAGCGTTACTACTACTCTGAAAAGCTTAATAGCGGGTTCGTATTGTTTGCGGTTATAATAAATTACGCCTCCCCAATAATTAGCCTGCGTGTTTTGCGGGTCTATTTTCAGGATAGCAAGATATTGTTCCAGCACTTTATCCCAGTTTTGCAAAAAAGAGAGCGGCTTTATATAACCAAACTTAGCCTCAATAGCGCCAGGCTTCAGGTTAACTGCTTTTTGATAATAAGTTTGCGAAGCAGTGTAGTTTTTATTGAGGTAATGGAGCCAACCCAGCCTGATGGCTATCTCATAATTATTTTCCGAATAGTAAGGATAAATATCGGCAATGGCAGCAACGTAGTTTTTGTTTAATTCATTGGTATAACTGTTGTGAAAAGCTTTTTGAAGCACCACATTTGTCTGTGCCTGCAATTGTGCTGCAAATACAAATAAAAAAATGGGAATAAACGTCTTCTTTAAAATTTCCATGTTATACCTAACGTAACAGAGTTTTGGTTATAGTTAACAGCCCGGTAAATGTCTGTTTTCTTTTCATAAAAGTAATTTAAATTCAATAAGGCATGGTTACCTAACTGATAAAAAACGCTTTCACCGCATTTAAATTTTGTAGGATCGATAGCGTTATACACATAAAGCCCGTCCGCATCCAGGTAATCATCCTGGTTGCCAAAAGTAGCGACTGTTTCCAGCCACGTTTTATTTAATACTTTAAATCCTACCGACTGACTATAAATGAAATGAATTACTCCGCTTAAATTCAGTACCGATGCCCTGCTTGTGGTGTATAGATTCAAGTTTCCCAGTGGATAAAAATCCACTTTGGCATCATATTGTTTTAGGGTTTTATTAATGAGTTTGCCAAAGTTAATATCGCCCTGCAAATCAATGTAACGGGTATCATATTTTACTCCTAACAGCCCAAGGTTACTTTGGTAAATATTGCTCCGGTAGCTGGTATGTAAATAATGGTACGCGCCAAGTAAACTGATGTTTTTAGTGAAAGAATATTTCGTTTTAGCATAATATTCAAACTGGCGGTCGGTTTTGCCTGTTTGATTAAAGTAATCAATATAGCCCGATCTGAATATATTCTGTTTGAAAAACATAAATGATTGGTCCAACTGCAAACGCCACGATAATCTTAAACCGATACCCGCGCGTTCAAAAAAGCCGTTGTCGCGTTCGTTGCTATTAGGCAATTTTATGCCACTTTCTAAAACCGCATCAGTTAAACCAAAGAGTGATAACTTGATAGCACGCAGGGTTGCTGTGTCTAAATGCGATGCATTGTAAAACGCAGCGTTATTGTTGTTGATGTAGGTGTTGCAGTAGTAAGCATATAAATATGCAGTTACATTTTGCGGTTCTTGAAGTAAAACCTGGTTAAACTGATAAATGGCAGCTTTGTAATTGCTGGTAAGCATATAAGCGTAGCCTGCCTTAAAGCGTAAAGCGGGCGAGTCTACACTATCGGCAACCGATTGATTTACAAACCTGATAAGTTGTTTCCAGTTGCCGGCATTGTACAATTGTTCGGCGGTACTATCGGCCGTGGCAAGTTTATTATCTTGTGCACGGGTTACAAGAGCAGCAAATAGCAAGGCAAAAAGTATGGTTAATTTTCTGTACTCCATTGTGCTTCAATATGCTGTCCGTTTATATTTATGACGAAAGCCTGCAAACTGCCGTGGTCAACCAAAACTGTTGATTCAGTAAGCGGCATTGTTTTACCTGCAATTTCCTGGTATTGTTTGGATACAATATTTAGCCCTGTCTTTTTCAGCTGGATCCCGCTTTTATATTTTATGCTGATGAACCGGTAAAAAGGCGCAATAAAATCCTGCAGCCAAAGCAATGTTTTGTTATGGGTAAGCGGTACCGGAAACTCATCATTAGCCTGGATATATCCTGCATCGTTAAAAATAACTTTATATGCGGCAAGGTAAAAATAATGGAGGAGCGACGTTTTATCGCCATAAAAGCTGGTGAAGTAAAACATAGTGCCGTTATTAATAAAATAAGCAACGGCACCGGTTGTTTTGCTGTAGATGTATGACTGTCCTAATTCATCTTTAAAAACTTCCCATTCTTCGGTTGCGCCGTTTTCGTTAACTAATTTAGATAGGAAGCCCGGTTGCAGATCGAATGCTTTTTTGAGCGGTGCATTGATTTCGGGGTTGCTTATTAATTCGTTTTCATTTGGGATACCGTAGCTTAAAAGGCTGCTTTGACCACCTTTTTTGGTAAAGTAATATGCGAGCGGATAAGACAATGTCTTAGACCCGATATAAGGGGTAGCCTGCAACTGGAAATGCAAATGCGGCTCTGGCGAGCGACCCGAATTACCGCAAAACCCCAGCAGGTCGCCTTGTTTTACAACATCGCCAGGTTTAACTTTTATCGAGTTTTTTTGAGGTGGGATAGTTTGGAATAAAGCCCCGCGGCATGACGGACCACTACCGTATTGCCCCAGTTTTCTTTCAGGTTTTCTTCGCCAATATCATTATCTTCTACATGGTTTACAACCAGTTCTACAACGCCATCGCCGCAGGCCAGTACCGGCTTATTGAAACAATAAAAATGTTCAGGAAGGGTACCGGGATGCTGAAATGTTTTTTGTTCATCATCCGTAATCACAAAATCAAGCGCCTGGCCCCATTCGCCTTTGTGGGTAATGCTACCATTATAACCCTGCGAAACCGTCCAATAGCCCATAAACGGCAAATTGAGCCTCATGTATTTCAGATCGTTCAGCCTGTTTTGCAGGTTTAAAACATGGTAAAGATTTTTTCGGGCGAGTAATGCTGTGCTATGGTTAACTGCAATTTGGGGTGATGACCGGTTAACTTTAAAAAATAGAGCAGGCTGATATTAAGCACGCAAAACGGTAACGAAAAAACAGGCAGCGCATGCAAGGCCATGAGTGTGGTAAGGGCATTAATGAGTATGAAACCCAAGGGGATGCAAAGAATTGCCAGTAGGTAAGAGCGTAACGATGGGATAGTGAAAAAACTGCTTATAGCCATTGAGGCCATCATTAAATTAGCACCCAGGTGGTAATAGCTGATGCCCTCGGGGTAGGTATGTGTGATGTTGTTAAACCCGCAGGCCGTTAAAAAACTAATGATAAGCAGGCTGAATGCAATGCGCGAATGTACAAGTATCCCCATAGCAATAAGCATTCCGGCTATGATATTATGCTGAAACAGAATTGCGCTCAATGAACGGAAAAATAAGCTCATCAGTTTTGGCAATGTTGTGGCAAGATAACCTTCGGCGCCGGCCAGGTTACCCGGGCCGGTGTAAATTTCTTCGAGCAGGGAGCTGCTTTTTTGTGATAATCCAGTGTTGAAGATGCTGTTGGATGCCAGCAGTACAAGCCAGAAAACCAGGATAAACGGCAGTGAAAGTATAGGTAAACCCGGTTTACCCATGCGCTTTGACATGATAATGGTAGCAAGCACTACCAGGCAACAGGCAACCGCCAGCCAGGTCACAAACATGAGATTAACCTGGAAAAAAGCACCAAATGCTATCCCTAATAATAAACAGTTAAAGCTGTAAATTCCTACCCGGTAATCTTCGTTATCCTGTTTTAACAATTTTGTTATCAGCAAAGAGAAAATGACACAACTCAACCCTGCAAAGCCGGATACCGGATTGAAAAATGATACCAGCAGCAAAATAATCCCTAATACCCGGTTTTGAGAAAAAAACAAAACCGAATAGGAATTGATGACGGTTTTTATGAATGCTGGAATTTGCTTCACTTGTTGTTATTTAAATGAGCGGGTACTAACTCTGGTTCGGCAGTATATTCCAATGTTTCGTTTTTGCGGATGAGATGCGTACGCAACTTCTCGTCTATCAACACAACAGCAGGCCTTAAAGTGATGAATTGCATCCATTGGGTCATGTTGTAAGCGCCAACCTTGTGCACTACTACCTGGTCGCCGGGATTTAGTAGGGGCAGGTTAATGCTTTCCCTGATCACATCAATGTTCATGCAAAGCGGTCCGTATATCACCATGTTTTCGGTATGTGCAGCAAAATCCTGGGCTGGGCTTACCTGGTGTTCATACCAAAAAGATGTAAACAGGATATTGACCCCAAAATCAACAATGGCGGCGCCTTTGCCATTGGCTAAACGTTTGTTGGCGATAACAGTGCCCAGCAGGTAACCGGCATCATCTATCAAAACACGCCCACTTTCCAATATCAGCAGCGGCAGATCATCATTGGCAAAGCCAAAATTGAGCAAAGCCGAAGTTATGACTTCAGCAAAGTCATCAATCGTCGGCACGGTATCATTTCCCGGCAGGTAAGCACCTTTCAATGTATTGGTTGAGGGGAAGCCGCCTCCCAGATCAAGATATTCTATTTTATGATTAAGCTCGGTCTGGCAGCGAACAGCCAGTTCGGCCAGTTTATTAGCCGCTATACCATAAGCATCGGCAGAGAGCATATAGGTACCGATATGGCAATGCAAGCCCACCAATTGCAGACTTCCCGAGCCTGTGATCTTTGTAACTGCCGACCAGGCTTCTCCATTTTCATAGTTAAAACCAAAGCGGTCCCAAAGTGGGTAAACGCCGGTATCCATATTTATACGAATGGCCACACGCGGTTTATTGACCAGGTTTTTACTTAATGTAAGCAGTAGGTTAAGCTCATCGAAATGATCAATATGGATCAGCGAATCATGTTCGATGGCCAGCTGTAAATCATTGATGGACTTGCCCGGTCCGTTAAAAATGATCTTGTTGCCAGGTACGCCATTACCTAAAGCTTTACGATATTCAAAGCCCGAAACTACCTCGGCCCAACTGCCTTCCTGGTGAAAAATCTGACAAACGGCGTTGAGGTAATTGGTTTTGTAGCTCCATGCAAATTGTACTTTTGGGTAGCGGGTGCTAAAAGCGCGGTATGCAGCCCGGTAGTTTTTGCGGATCTGTTTTTCGGACAATACGAACACCGGCGAACCGTAGTTTTCGATCAGGCTTTTAACCGAAACGCCATCGATACTTTTAAAGGGCTGCAAACCAGTGCGGGAGCCGAATTTGTTAAGGGCACCGGCCTGTAGTTTTTTTATATATGGTTTCTCGTATGGCAGCTTTTCCATCGTTATAAATTATAATTCGCCAAACGCCGAGATCTGCTGAAAATCGGCGATGTCGGCGATATGGTCCCACGAATACCGGACAAACAGTTTGCCGGCCTGGTAATCGGCATAAGGCTCAACGCCTTCACCCATCGCTATTTTAGCTAATGCCACAGGCTGGTTTTGGCCTGCGGCGGCAGTTAAATAAACCCATGCCGGAAACCGGGGGTTAATTTCCAATATGTATAAATGCCCTTCTGCATCGCTCATGACCTCTATTTCGTAGCCCCCTTTCCAGTTGCTTGCGCGGGCAAAGTTGTCGGCCAGTTGGGTAAGCTTGTCATCTTTAATGGTAACACCCGCCCAGGCTTTCCCTTTATCGGTAATATAAAGCTTGCGCATAGCCACCAAACTGATATTGTAGCCATTACCATCCCCAAGGGCTGAGATGTTGATTTCGTTGCCCTTGATGTATTGCTGCGCTATTATCGGTACGCCCCAGGCTGCATACAATTGATGAAAGGCTTTCAATGCCTGATCCATCGTGTACACAACATAAGCATCATAAAACTTACCTTTTATTACCATAGGAAAGTTGAACTCATCAGCCGCTTTTTTAATATCATCGGTTGTGTAAAGCTTATGATCGGCGGGCACATAAAAGCCATTTTTTGTGCCGAAATTTTTTAGGTTCACCTTATCTCTTAACGCCAGTTGCTGGTGTGTTGGGAGATAAGTTGCTATGCCCATTTGCTGCAATTGCGGCGCTATCTTTATAAAATTGAACAGCTCGGAATCAAAGTTGGGGATAATGAGATCAAGCTTTTCCTGTCCGTTTATATATGCCAAACGTTCAACAAGGGCTGCCGTACCTTCGGTTGGATAGGGGAGCTGGTAAGTTTTGTTTACCTGATCCCGCAGGTAAATTCCGGGCTCCAGCGATTCGTACGACAGGCCAATTATTCGCAAACCATCTCTAAAACACTCTTTTAAACAACGGATGACTGCCATCCCCGGCCCTGGATTGTCGTTTGCATTAAGCCCGGTAACAGCAATACATAAATTAGCGTACTTGTTTGCCATCATCCTTAAATTTCGAGCAGGTTTGCTTCTTTTAGCTGCAGCATCCAATTATCCCAATCGCTGTTAAGCTGGCTTTCGCTCACCTCGTATCTGCTCAGAATATCCTGCTTAATATCATCTTCGGTTTTGCCGCTTTTCATAGCCTCAAGCAGTTGTGCCGCCATACCGTTGCCGGAAAATGAATCGCCGGTGGCAGGGTTAAAAATAAACCCGTTTTCGCTGGTGGCTATGTTGCTTTTGAGTTTCATTTTATAAGTACAGGTTTGTTTAATTAATAAAAGCTAAACTTAGCAGGTTTATATGAGTTTACAAAACCGGCTTCAGGATGCCATCAGGTATTCTATCCTTGATGCAAGCACTTCCATATCCAGCGGTTTTACAAACAAGGCATCGCATTTATAGGAGTCGGCCTGTGCTTTTTTTGTTTTAAAAGCGGTTACAATAATGATAGGTACATTGCACAGCTGCTTATCGTCCTTAAAGTCCCGGCAAACCAGTTCACAATCATTATCTAACAACAAATAATCCAAAATGATCAAATCCGGATTAATCATTTTAGCTTTATCATATATAGCATTAGGGTCAAAAGTTAAATGCACATTAAAATCACCATAGTACATAATGTCATCAATTACCGATAACATCCGGCTGTTTTTATCAAGTACTAAGATGGTTTTTTTATCGCCTGCTGTTTTCATGACTTTAGGGATTAGTATCAATTTTAATAATATAAAGTTGAGGCTATTTAAGGGGCTGTAAAATAATGTGTCGTTCAACGCCTTTAATGTGCCGATGAATTGATTATTTGTGCCAGTCTTTGATAAAATCGGTATAGTTTGTACCTACAGGAAGCTCTACGTTGGTTAGTTTTACCTTGCGGTTGTGGATAGACCTAATCTGTTCACGCGCTACCACGAAGCTGCGGTGGATGCGGATAAATTTTGATGCAGGCAGTTTTTCAATTGCACTTTTCAGGGGCATCAGTGTCAGTATGGGTTTGGCTACGCCCAGCATATGGATCTTGATGTAATCCTGCATGCTTTCAATGTATTCAATGTCTTTAATGTTGATCTTGATCAGTCTGTATTCTGAATGCACATACAGAAAATCGCTTTCATTTGGGGTATCGGTATGTTTGTACTGGTAATAGCCAATTGCCTTTTGAACCGCTGTGCCAAAGCGCAGGTTATTGATCGGTTTCAGCAGGTAATCAACCGCTTCCAGTTCGTAACCTTCATACGCATAATTTTTGTAGGCAGTGGTAAAAATAATCATTGGCTTATCAGTCAATGATTTTACCAGGTCGATACCGGTAATATCAGGCATGTTAATATCTATGAACAGCACATCCACCTTGTTCATTTTCAGGTATTCCCCGCCCGATATGGCATCCTCAAAAGTATTAACCAATGTTAGCGCGGGATATTCGGCTACATATTTTTCAATTATTTGGAGGGCCAGCGGCTCATCATCAATGGCTACACATTTTAATTGCATAATAAACAGTTTAAGCGTTAATCTCCAGTTCAACAATGTAATTACCATCGGCCACGCTAATGTCAAGCCGGTGTTTGTTAGGATAAATATGTTGCAGGCGCTGGCGGTTATTGGCAATGCCGATCCCTTTCCGTTCGGTGGCAGGTCGTTTTTCGAAAATGGTATTTTTACAGATGAACAGCATTTGGTTGCCGTTTACCCTTAAGCAAATATCAATAACTGATGGCTGGTGTTTACTTACGCCATATTTAAAAACGTTTTCAATAAAGGTCATCAGTATCAGGGGCGGAATTTTTTGATTGTCAATCTTGCCCGAAACTTCAAAATCGAGCTTTGTTTTTTTGCCGAGGCGCAGGCGTTGCAGATCGATATAATCATTGATACAATCAATTTCATTTTGCAGCAAAACAAAATCCTCCGTTACCTCATCGGTTACATAGCGCATGATGTTAGAGAGTTTCATGATGCTCTCGGAAGTATGCTCGCTATTGGTAACCGATAAGGCATAAATATTATTCAGCGTGTTGAATAAAAAATGAGGATTGATCTGGGCTTTAAGAAAAGAGAGTTCGGCATGGGCTTTTTCGGCCTCGGCACGGGTAACCATCTGCTCGGTAAGCTGCCATTTTTGAACCGTGGCAATGGCAACGCTCAGCCCCATCACAATGATAAAAATAAATAAGCCTACCATATCAATATTACCGGATTGATGAATGAAGATAATTCGGTTGGTGGGTTTAAGGCTGGGGTCCTGCATCCGCAGATCCTCATGCGGCAACGGGCCAAAAGGCATATTTTGCTGATCAGGTGCTGAGCTGTCAATTCCCGTTGGCGTAATTTGTGGTCCTATAGGCTGCGGATTGGGGGCTGTTGTTGCAACTGGTTTATTCCCTTTAATGAGATTGTGAAGAAGCAGGTTATCAAAAGGCTGCAAAAAGTAAACACAGCCTGAAAGTAATAGCACAATAATCCCATACCAGAGATATCTTTTACGGAACACGAACTTTGGCACCAGGTACCAGGCGTTCAGGTAAAACATAAATATATAGGTGAGACAAAACAGCCAGTAGTAAGGCGAAAACAGGACGGCATAGGTGCCGGCGCTGCTTTGCTGTGTGCGGTTCATGAATAATAGCGGGAACCCTAAAAACACAAGCCAGCCTGCAGCATGAATGAAAAAAGTGGTTGCTTTTGAGCGGATCATTTTATTTTAAGATTCTTTTATTCATCAATGCCGGAGCTACTGGCTGGCAAATATTTTAGCATCTAATTTAAAAAAAGCACCTGTACATTGCACAGGTGCTTCATCTTATACGAAAAAAACTATAATTCAGTGTCCCTGCTTCTGAATTATAAATCAAAGGTGAAGATGAGCGGGAGTTTTAACAACCATGTGTCGGTGAACCGGGAAATTGTATAGACGAGACGGGGGAGTGGCGTGTTTTACCTAAAATAGGGATGCGTAGATTATATAAGAAAGCCCCCTGGCACTCGCTGCTTGGGGGCTGTCACCTAAACCTTATCACTGATCAAATTATTATTTGATGCTGTAAAGGTAGCCCTGAGTTTTTAATCTGAAATTTTGTACCGACGAACGGGGTAATTGAATGGATGGAGGGGAGTTTTGGATATTTTATGAATTTAATTCAGCGTTTTTATTAACATTGATTATAATCCAACAAATTATGAAACTACTTCTTACGTCTGCCGGAATTAGCAACATGAGTATTCAAAATGCTTTGGTAGAGCTGTTGGGTAAACCGGTTGCCGAAGCGAACGCCCTTTTTATCCCTACCGCGATATACGCCATACCCAATGGCGGCGACATAGTACGAAGGGTTATTTGCGGGTCCTTAGGTGATCCCTTTTGCCAATTGGGTTGGAAGTCGCTGGGCTTATTGGAACTTACCGCCTTACCCAGTATCAAAAAAGAGTTATGGGTTGACATGCTCCGGGAAATAGATGCTTTATTGGTAGGTGGCGGCGACTGCCAGTACCTGACCTATTGGATGCAGCAATCCGGGCTGGCGGATCTGCTGCCCTCGCTTTTACAAAAGATGGTATATGTTGGCTTGAGTGCCGGTAGTATGATCATGACCTGCTTTGGTACTACCTATGGCAACCATATCCTGCCGGCTGATAGCGATAAGTCATTAAGTTTTGTTGACTTTGCTATCCACCCGCATTTGGATCATGAGTGGTTCCCGAATAATTCGCTGGACAATATTGAGAAACTGGTTGCTTCCATACCAGTACCATCATACGCTATTGACGATCAAACCGCAATTAAAGTGACTGACGTAGCCGTTGAGGTTATTTCTGAGGGGCATTGGAAATTATTTACTCCCCGAGATTATGGCAGGCCGCTAAAAAATATTTAATAAATCCCTATTTGAGGCACATACCCCGCACTGAACATGTTCACAATTGACCGGGGAGTTAGTACTGTGATTATATCCACATTGGGCAGCCTTATTCCTTTTAGGTATCCGGCAGGGCTCCATAAATACAACTGGTTATCTTTGAGTAAATGTGATTTGCCATCATAAATTACAAATGTGCCGTTGGGCAGGGCTTTTAGTTTTTCTTGATAGGTAACTTTTGACTTATCAGCTGTAATGCGCTCTGCCTGCAAAATGTCGTCTATTTTGGCTACCGTTGTTTTCATGTCAAAACCGTATTGAGGGTTGCCTTTTAGCCAAAACTCTTTAAACCGATGATGATCCCTATACCTGCATTGAAAACAAGGCCGGTGCCCTGCTGAAAATGCCGTGGCTTCATCAAGGAAGAAGAGTTCAGTCCAGCGGTCGGGCTGCATGATTTCCCGGTGTCGGCCCCTGAACTCCAAAGCGCAGGTTATCCAGGCTTTAATTTTGAAAGCGCGTACAATTTCCTTGTCCTCATTATGGATTACGCCCCGGTTACCAAGCCAGGCACCCCGCGCTGTTGTTTTAATAAGTTGTCCAAATGGATTTACACGGTTCTGCAACATGTTATACGTTGTTTTCAATGGTCAGGATCAAAGTCACATCAATCTGTTTAAGACAGCGCGTCATGAAATATAATGCCCAGGCTATGGCGCTTACCGCTGTGAACCGGGCTTACGCCGTGCTTCATATTTACCCTGTAATAACCTTTACTTCCCTTTACTGGCCTAAAGTTAGTGGTAAATAAAACCATATCACCCATGCCAGGGGTAAGTACATTAACTTTTGATTGCGCCCGCGGAATTTTCTCGGTGATTACAAATTCGCCGCCGGTATAATCTCTGTTGTGTTGATCGAGCATGAAAACCATTTGGATGGGGAAATATACCTCGCCGTAAAGGTCCTGGTGCAGGGTGTTAAATCCGCCTTCTGTGTATTGCAATATCAGGGCTGTGGGTTTGGTTTGCCCGGCTTCATGGCTTAACTGTTTCATTTCTTCATGGGTGCCGGGGAATTGTTTGTCAAAACCAAGTTCATTCATCCATTTATTGGCCACAGGTACGATGTACGGATAAACGCTCTCCCTTAAATCGGTTATAATTGCAGGAAGCGGGTATTTATAGTATTTGTATTCGCCGTATCCAAATCTGTAGCGCTCCATGATGACGGTTTTACGGTAAGCATCTGCGTCATAATAGCTGATCAATGTATCGCAGTAGCGTTCACCTAAAACCTGTTTAACAATTGCAAAACCGTTGTCATGTAATGTTTTATTAATTTGATCCCAATCAAGATTTTTGATGCGATCTTTAAGTGTTTGTTCCGGTGTCATTTTTGTTATTTTGAATAGTATCAAAACTATCGTTAGGAAGATTGGTGGGCAATCCGATTCTTGCGGAATTTATACTGTCGGTTCCATCGAAGAAAAAGTATTAAAATACATTATCATGAAGATTAAACTTAAACGGGTTTATGAACCTTATACCGAGGCAGATGGCGTTAGGGTTTTGGTGGACCGCCTTTGGCCGCGGGGGATAAAAAAGGAAGACCAACGGATTGACAAGTGGTTTAAAGATGTAGCTCCATCTAACGAACTAAGAAAATGGTACAACCATGATCCTGAGAAATTTGAAGCCTTTAACCAAAAATACCGCACTGAAACTGAGGGTGCAAAGGCTTTGGATGAATTGGTAGATTATATCAGGCAGCATAAAATAGTGACGCTGGTGTTTTCTTCAAAGGAGCTGAAATTAAATAATGCGGTAGTTTTAAGCAAGATAATCGAAGAGCATATCGCCTGAAAACTCCGCAAGAATCGGATTGTTGAGCAGAGACGAGGCCGGTACCTTTGTGTTGTAAATACAAAAAACACAATTGAATTTATTTAAAAAAAGGCTTTATGAAAACTCAACAAGAGATAGATTATACCCGCATAGCAGACGCGATTGGCTTTTTCAGGGAGAATTTTAAGGCACAGCCTAAACTGGACGAAGTTGCGGAACATGTTAATTTAAGCCCCTTTCATTTTCAACGGATGTTTAAGGATTGGGCAGGGGTAACCCCAAAACAATTCCTGCAGTATTTGAGTGTGGAGCATGCCAAGGAAATCTTGAAACATGAAGACGCGAATGTTTTTAATACCGCGCTGCAAACAGGTCTTTCGGGAGGTGGCCGGCTGCATGACCTTTTTATTAAGGTAGAAGGTATGACCCCCGGCGAATACCGTAACGGCGGAGCCATGCTGCATATCAACTATTCGTTTGCAGATACACCTTTTGGTAAGGTGATCGTAGCATCCACTGCTAAAGGGATTTGCCACATGGCGTTTGTTGATGAGGGCGAAGAGAAAGCATTGGAGCAACTGAAGATAAGTTTTCCTAACGCGGTATTCAACCAGTTAGTTGACAGGATCCAGCAGAACGCTTTATTTATTTTTACGCAGGATTGGAGCCGTTTGGACGAGATCAAGCTGCATTTAAAAGGGACCGATTTCCAGATCAAAGTGTGGGAGACGTTATTGAAAGTACCTCCCGGCGGATTAACCTCTTATGGCTCACTTGCCAAAAAAGCAGGCAGCGAAAATGCTTACCGAGCAGTCGGCTCAGCGGTGGGTAGTAACCCCGTAGCATTCCTGATCCCCTGCCACCGGGTAATCAAATCAACCGGCGAAATCGGCCAGTATCATTGGGGCAGTACCCGTAAAAACGCAATAATAGGCTGGGAAGCAGCGCTAAAGGAGCGGGTTGAATAAGGTTTGTGAGCAAGGGGGATATGCAATTGCCCTCAAGCGTCCGCGCTTACATAGCAACGCTAAAGTAAGCGTGGACGTAAACATAAAAATGAGTATGTCCTGTTTTACAGATCACTGGAACAACGCCTCAGTGTGGAGTAAAGTGCCGGGCTCATCAAAAACTGTGTCTGCAGTTACCGCATCTCCGAACCTGTTCGCCAGGAGAGCCAGCGGGCGAACAAAATAGAATTGCCTGCGAGGAAAATTTTAAGCCACAACCTGCGTTATTTTAGCTCACCTGTCATGATTAGCTGAATGCGTAACACCATAAAAATCACCTGGTATTTTTATAAGTCGATGTTGTTATGGTGCATGACCATCAACATGATCTGCATCTACTATTTGTTTCGCGGAGAGGTTAATATTGTAGAATCATACATTTTTAAAATAATGAGTTATGGTTTAATTATCGGCTTCCGGTATTATAATTACAACTCAACTAAAACCTTCTTCTACTTCCGTAATGCAGGTTACGGGATCGACAAGTTATACCTGTACGCCCTTACGTGCGATGCCCTGGCCTACGGAATACTGCTATCACTCTTAAAACTGGTAAAATATTGGGTCAGTATATTTTAAAAACCGACAGCGTTCACCTCGAGTTTGATGGACGCAAAATTTTACAGGATATTTATCTCGATTGCCGCCAGGGCGAGGTGGTAGGTTTGCTTGGCCGCAACGGCTGTGGCAAGTCATCGCTGCTGCGGGTTATTTTCGGTAGCCTGAAGCCAACTTACAAGCACGTAAGCATCGACGATGAACACATTTATAAAGGTTATGACGATGGTCGGGTAGCTTATTTGCCCCAGCACAATTATCTGCCGCAAAGTATAAAGATCCAAAGCCTTGCTGGTACCATTATCGACCCTCAATTTACTGATGAATTTACCTCATTGTCAATTTACCAGGATCATCATCACAAAAAGCCCGGCCAGCTATCCGGCGGAGAACTCAGGCAATTGGAAACCCTGATGTGTATTTACAGCCGGGCAGATTTTATATTGCTCGATGAGCCATTTACTCATGTTTCGCCGGTGCAGGCGGAAATGTTTAAGGGTATCATTCGTAAATGCGCTAAGGTAAAAGGTATCATTGTTACCGACCATCAGTATTATAATATCCTTGACGTGGCCGATAGAATAGTACTAATTACCGACGGGAGCACCAAAGCCATCAACAGCCCTGATGATCTGATCAGGCACGGCTATATTAATCACATTATTTAAATGCCGGGAGGTGTAACTTAAAGTGTAAAACGAGGGTCTGATAGGTATATACTTAATACCATGTTCAGGGTTTACTTATTGATCGCTTTTTTAACTTTCTGCTGTTTGGGTGCAGCGGGAAGCGGGAAAACGACCATTAATGGCATCACCTTTAAAAACGTACAATCAGACCCGGATCCTTCACCAACCGGCGATTTTAAAACCTTGGTCATCCCCATAAAACGAGCTGGTAACCTGATTGTTATTGAAGCCCAGATCGATACCCTTGAAGGTAATTTTGTGCTGGATACCGGCGCGCCGTATCTGGTTTTAAATGAAACCTATTTTAGGGATCTGCCACACGTAGCTGAGCAGGAATCTGCAGGAATCAACGGCGTTGCCGGCAGTTCTTTTACTACTTATATCCGTAATTTTAACATCCTTGACCTACATTATCCAAGGCTCAGGGCCGATGTTACCGATCTGTCCTCTATCGAAAACAGTAAAGGGATCAAAATATTGGGATTACTGGGTACCCGGGTATTTTCAGATTTTGCCATTACAGTCGATCTGTTCCGTAATACACTATATATTCAAAAGCTTGACGAAAACGGCAATATCCCTCCGGCTGAGAAAGTATTTTACGACCGGTTTATGGTAAGCCCTTTCCGCATGCTTAATGATGTTATTTTAATGAAGGGCACTGTTAATGATAATTCGCTTTGGTTCGCTTTTGACAGCGCAGCAGAAACCAGTTTGCTCGATTACAAGAGATCAAAAAAGCTAATGCCCGATATGGAGGTAGTTAGCCGCTCAAAAATTATGGGGATTGGCGGTACTTCTATCGAGGTGATCTATACCCGTTTTGATAACCTGGTTGTGGGCGACCGCAAGTATATGAAAAACCGGATCCTGATCACCAATCTCGAAAAAATGGGGAACGCTTATGGTTACACAATAGATGGTGTATTGGGTTACGATTTCTTTGTAAGGGGCATATTCACCATCAACTTTGTTAAAAAAGAATTTGAAATGTACATTTACAATAATCAGTAATGAAAAGAGGGGCCTATATAGTTATTGTTTTTTTTGCGATGGTTTGCATGGCTTTGTCTGCAAGCGCGCAAAAACGCGGTAAGCTGGTTATGGGCGGCGATAACCTAAGGCTGCTTATTGATATGCGGTCGACTAAAACGGAGGTAGATAGCTTGCTCAAAAAAGCCGGGTTAAAAGGTGCAAATGCCGCTGCTATTTTGAAGGGAGATTTTACCGCTCTGAAAAAAGACGGCTGGACAATGGCCGAAAAACAGGGAAATATAATAGAGTTCGACAGGCCGCTTGAGGCCCTTAACCTGAACCCGCAAGTTACTCCTTACCTGATAACTACTAAAATAGATAACAATGATAATGAGTCGCCGGGGTATCCGGCTGATGTTAGCTTCGGCATCAATAACTTTGCTAAAATCACCGTTCATGAACTACCATCTGGATTAACCCGTTTCTTTTTGCCCGGTTATGCCCAAAGTAAAAGGGTACTGTTATCAGGTAACTTTAATAACTGGAGCACCCTTAAAGGTATCATGGCCAAAACCGACAGCGGTTGGATTGCCGACATAAAGCTGAAACCCGGCAAGTATGAATATAAATTTATTGTGGATGGCCATTGGACCAGTGACCGTTATAACAACCTGGTGAGCGATCATGACGATAATTCAATATACTTTCGTTATAACTACACTTTTAAGCTTAACGGATACGCCAATGCCCATAAAATAACACTGGCAGCGAGTTTTAATGATTGGGACGCTAACAATATCGTTCTCGAGAAAAGTCCCAAAGGCTGGCAAAAACAGCTTTACCTGCACGAAGGCACACAGGCGTATCGTTTCCTGGTTGATGGCAAATGGATCACCGATCCAGCTAATCCTAATAAGATCCAGGGCGCTGATGGATATACCAACTCAGTGCTGAACCTTGGCGAAACGGTTGTATTTAAGCTTGATGGTTATACCAATGCAAAGAAAGTGTACGTTGGCGGAAGCTTCAATAATTGGGAACATGGCCTGATCCCGCTTACCAAAACCAAAACGGGCTGGGCATCGTCCTTAATTATTCCGCCGGGCAATTATGGCTATAAGTTTGTTGTGGATGATAACTGGATCACCGACCCCAAAAACCCTCGTAATATGATGGAGGGCGGCGTTGTTAATTCATATATTTCGGTGAAACCAAATTATACGTTTAAGCTAAGCGGTTTCAATAATGCAAAAAAGGTTCATTTAGCGGGCAGTTTTAACAACTTTGATGATTTTGGTTACACACTTGCTTTTAACGGTAAAGAGTGGACGGTAAGTGTTTACCTGAAACCAGGCAAGCAACTGTACAAGTTTATTGTGGATGATAAATGGATGATAGACCCGGGCAATAAACTTTACGAACCTAACCAATATAATTCGGGTAATTCCGTTTTATGGATCGAGTGAGAAAAGAATCGAGAGATAAGAACCAAGAGATCAGGATCAAGAGAAAAGAATTAAGAAGCGGGAAAATATTAATAAAGATCTTGATTCTTGCAGTATTGTATCTTGATTCTCACAGTCTTGCATCATGATTCTGGTATTCTTGAATCTTGATTCTTATATTCTTGCATTTTGACTCTCACCTCGTTATATTAGCTAAAATACAATATTTTTATGACCATCCCCATATACCAGGCCGACGCATTTACCGATAAGCTCTTTGGCGGTAACCCGGCGGCAATTTGTCCGCTTAATGAATGGTTGCCCGATGTTACCATGCAAATGATAGCCATTGAAAATAACCTTGCCGAAACCGCTTTTTTTGTGAAAAACGGGGATGGCTACAAATTGCGCTGGTTTACGCCCGAGTATGAGATAGATCTTTGCGGGCATGCTACCCTGGCATCTGCTCATATCCTATTTTCGGAGCTGGGATATGAGGGAGATGTAATTCATTTTGAAACCGTAAAGGCCGGAACGCTAATTGTAAAGCGCGATGGCGATAAATATACTATGGATTTTCCGTCGAGGCCACCTATCCCAATTGAGGCTCCAAACGGATTGGCCGAAGCGCTTGGTGAAAAGCAGCCGGTAGCATTTTTGCGCTCGCGTGATTATTTCATTGTTTATGAAACCGAGCAGGATATCAGGGAGCTTACGCCCGATTTCTTCGCCATGTCAAAAATGGATACGGTAGGGATCATAGCCACCGCTCCTGGCGATAACTCTGATTTTGTTTCACGCTTTTTTGCCCCCGGCGCAGGCATCCCCGAAGACCCGGTTACCGGATCGGCACATTGTAACCTGATCCCGTATTGGGCAAAACGCCTTGGTAAAGATAGCCTCCATGCCTATCAGCTTTCGGCCCGCCGCGGCGAGCTTTGGTGCGAGCTTAAAGGTGATAGGGTATTGATGAGCGGTAAAGCGGTTACTTATCTGAAGGGGGAGATCAGGGTTTGATTTCTTCCTCATGTTATTGCAGGGAGGAACGACGAAGTAATTGCACAGAAGCATAGCTGCTCTGTAAAGCAAGCGATTGCCGCGCTGCGCTCGAAATGATTAACTACATCAACCTTTCACCTTTAGCCTTTTTCCTTTCACCTCAAATCAAAATATACTTTCAAAACTCAATTATTTATAATTACTTTGGAGGTTTGGACTTTGCAAGGTACTTAATAAATTAAATGCAGCTTACCCGTTTAGAAATCAAAGGCTTCAAGAGTTTCGGCGATAAAATAACCATCAATTTTAATGAGGGTGTTACCGCTATTGTAGGCCCTAACGGTTGCGGTAAGTCAAATGTTGTTGACAGTATCCGTTGGGTTTTGGGTGAGCAAAGCACCCGGATGCTCCGTTCGGAGAAAATGGATAACGTTATTTTTAACGGTACCAAAAGCCGTAAATCGGCTAACCTTGCCGAAGTTTCCCTCACTTTTGATAATACAAAAAACGTACTGCCAACCGATTATTCGCAGGTAACGCTTACTCGTAAGCTTTACCGCACGGGCGAAAGCGAATACCGACTTAACGATGTACAGTGCCGTTTAAAGGATATTACCGATCTTTTTTGGATACGGGTATCGGCTCCGACTCCTATTCTATCATCGAGCTCCGGATGATCGACGAGATCATCACCAATAAGGAGGGCTCACGCCGTAACCTGTTTGAGGAAGCATCGGGCATCTCTAAATACAAGCTCCGCAAAAAGCAAACTTTCAGTAAGCTGAAAGAGACAGAGGCCGATTTGGCCCGTGTTGATGACCTGCTGTTTGAGATTGAGAAGAACCTGAAATCGCTGGAGAACCAGGCGAAGAAAACTGAACGATACTATCGTCTCAAGGAGCAGTATAAAACATTGAGCATTATGCTGGCTTCGTTCAGGATCGTGGCTTTCAGCGAATCATTAAAAAAGATAGAGGAGCAGGAGCTAAAGCATAAGGCCGAGAAGGGCGATATCGTAGCCCAGATTGATACTTTGGAAGCGACTTTACAGCAACAAAAGCTGGATAGCATCACCAAAGAAAAAACCTCTCTGTTCAGCAAAAAACAACCAACGAGTTTGTTTCCAAGATCCGCGCTTACGAAAGCGAAAAGAAGATCAAGAATGAACAGTTGAAGTTTCAACAAGATAAGGAATCGCGTCTGACTGAAGAGTTAGAACGGGACAAAAACCAGCTGAACCACGTATTATACAACATTAAACGCCTAAACGAGGAAAAGGCTACTGAAGATGAAACCCTGCAAGCTATTCAAAGCAGGGTAACTGATTTAAAGGAGGCTGTTGACGAATTGCGCGCCCAGCAAACCGAAGCACGTAATGAGCTAAACGAACTTAATAATATCAATACCCGCCTGCAAAACCAGGCTTACAAGGCTGAAAAGGACCTGGATATATTACAAATTCAGCAACAGGCTTTGGAGCAGGAAAGCCAGCGTAATATGGAAGATACCACCAATAAAGAGGTGGAGCTTTCGCACTTTAACCAGGTGGTTGCCGAGCTGCAATACCGCAAGGAAACACTCGACGATGAATTTCAGCAGGCTGTTGAGTTTGAAAATAAATTAAAAGAACAAATTGCCGAAACCGATGTTGAGTTGAACTCGGTTAAGGATACCATTATAAAAGAAAGCCGCAGGCTGGATGCCAAACAAAACGAATACAACCTTACCAAAAGTATGGTTGACAGTTTGGAGGGCTTCCCGGAGTCAATCAGGTTCCTGAAAAAGAATGCCGATTGGGCTAAAAATGCACCTTTGTTTAGCGATGTGCTTTTTTGTAAGGAGGAGTTTCGTGTAGCCATTGAAAACTACCTTGAACCGCTCATGAACTATTACGTGGTTGAAAGCTACGACGATGCTGTAAAGGCTATAAGCCTGTTGAGCAATTCGGCAAAGGGCAGAGCAAATTTCTTTGTGCTGAATAACTACGCTGATGAATCGCCTGCACAAATCAGCTTCGAAAAGGAGGGGGCTATCCCGGCACTGAGTGTTATTGAGGTTGAAAAACGTTACCTGCCGCTTTGTAATTACCTGCTTAAAGGTGTTTACCTGGTTGATGACGATAAAGAAGGCCAGATCAATAGCGAAACTTTACCGCAGGGCGTTGTGTTAATCGGCAAGAGCGGTAAGTTCAATAAATCAAAACATACCATGGCCGGTGGGTCTGTGGGTTTGTTTGAAGGTAAAAGGATCGGGCGTGCTAAAAACCTGGAGAATTTGGCTAAAGAGATCCGGGGAATAGAGAACCAGGTGGGTTCATTTCGTACGAAGTCTGAAGAATTACAGAACAAGCTTGCAGCTTTACGTTCGTCAACCAAGGCAGCTGAGATCAATGAACAGCAACAGATCCTGAACCGTTTAAATAACGAGTTGATCACTGTAAAAACCCGCCAGGAGCAATATCAAACTTTTATTGAAAATAGCCTTAACCGTAAAGAAGATATCGCCCGCAAAATTGCAGGGATCAAAGATGAAATGGCTGCCCTGCAACCGCAATTGGCCGAGCTAAAAACTCAACGCCAGATCCAAAGCGATTTACTGGCCGATAAGCAGATGGCTTTTAACGAGCTTAATGAGTACGTATCGGTACAATCCAACGCTTATAACCAGGAAAATATCCGTTTCCATCAGCAGCAAAACAAGGTGTCGGGATTGATGAAAGACCTTGACTATCGTGATACCCAGCAGGAAAGCCTTGAAACGCGTATAAGGCAAAATAGCAGCGAGCTTGAAAAAGTAAAAGTTGCTATACAGGAAAACCTGAAACTGGCCGATAACTCAGACGACAACCTGCTTGAAATGTATGAGCAGAAGGAAAACCTGGAAAAGGCCACACAACAAGCCGAACAGGAGTACTATCAATGGCGCGGCCTCATCACCGAAAATGAGAGTCAGGTAAGCTCATTGAGGCGCAAAAAAGAAAACAGCGAAGTTATTGAGAATGAGCTGCGCGACGAACGAAATAATTTAAAGATAGACCTGAACGCGCTGAAAGAACGTCTTTCGGTTGAGTTTAATATAGATATTGAAGACCTGCCCGAAAGCGAAGTACCCGAAGGTGAAAATGAGCAGGACCTGCGCGAGAAAGCCGAAAAGCTAAAAAAACAGCTGGATGATTTTGGCGCCATAAATCCGATGGCGGTAGAGGCTTATAACGAAATGAACGAGCGTTATACTTTTATCCAGGCGCAAAAGAAAGACCTGAGTGAAGCCAAAGCATCATTGCTGGCTACCATACAGGAGATTGATGATACCGCGAAAGATAAGTTCATGACCGCGTTTATTATGGTGCGCGAAAACTTTATTAAAGTATTCCGCTCGCTGTTTAATGAAGAGGATTCATGCGATCTGATCCTGACTGATCCTGATCATCCGCTCGAGTCAGATATCGATATCATCGCGAAGCCAAAAGGTAAACGACCATTATCCATCAACCAACTATCGGGAGGGGAAAAACCCTTACGGCAACCGCTATACTTTTTTCGCTGTACCTGCTTAAGCCTGCACCTTTCTGTATTTTTGATGAGGTTGACGCGCCGCTTGATGATACCAATATTGATAAGTTCAATAACATTATCCGTACCTTCTCCAAAGACTCTCAATTCATCATTGTATCCCACAACAAACGAACTATTGCAAGTACAGATGTTATTTACGGCGTAACCATGGTTGAGCAGGGGATTTCCCGCGTTGTTCCCGTTGATTTAAGAGAGCTGGCTGATTAGAGCTTAAAGCCTAAGGCGGAAAGCTAAAAGCTCGCGCCGTTGCCACCAACAACTTGTTATACCTGTATAATTTTATTAACCACTAAAGCCGATACGCATAGCATAAAGTTGTTGGTGACAACACCAACAACGGCAAGCTTTAGCATAATAAAAAAGGCGAAAAGCTTTTTAGCCCTCCGCCTTAAATGATACGGAAAAATTTTATTTCTTCTTTTTAAACACCGATGGTGTTTTAAGCATCAAACCTTTTACTTTGCTGCGGGTGAATCTCTGTTCCATCGCACGTTTCTGATCGGCCGAAAGTACGTTTTTTGAAGAGGTAGCCAGGCTTTGGGTTGTTACTGAACCGGTTTTATACTTGCCGGTAGAGATATAGCTCAAAGCCTGTGCTAATAAACCTTCGGTAGGGTCGCCGAAATCTTTGGTCAGATCGTCGACAGCGCTAACACCTTTATAAATGCCTTGTCCTGGTGTCATACCGGTATAATAATCGCCATTGTTTGCCGAATTTCTTGTGGAGAACATTGGCATATACAATTGGTATTTATTGATATCAATACCATAAAAACCAACAGGCTTGCCATAGGTGACAGAGCCGATCAATTCAACATCCAGTTCAGGGATCAGGTTATTAATGGTTAACTCACTTGCTGAGGCAGTACCGCTACCAACTATAAAGAATATCCGGCTTAAATTAAGTGACCCTTGTTTTTGGAAATTAACAGTTTGGTTGCTTACCGAAAAAAATCCTTTGGGTATTTCGTAAAGGTTTTTAAACAAGGTATAGTTATCGTTTGTAAGCTTATCATTAAAATAAGCTGTATACATCTTAGTGCCGTTCTTAGCCGATGGTACTAAAAGGTTGTCAAGGTATTCTGCAGTTTCTACGGATCCGCCACCGTTATACCTTAAATCAACGATCAAATCGGAAATACCAGTGAAGCTGTTTAAGGCCTCTAATATTTTAGGACCGGCATTGGTTTTATCAGTAAAAGAATTAAAAACCATGTAGCCTGCTTTTTTGCCCGAGCCGGCGTCCAGTGTTTTATAAGTAATAACAGGGTTTATGGTATAGTTAGCAGTATTAAGCGTTACATCAACGGTAGTATTATCCGGTCTGGCCAATGTCATGCTGATAGTTTTGCTGTATGCATAGGCTTGTATTACAAACTGGGTAGTCGAACCTCCGTCATCGTAAGCAAGGTCGGTACGCCCATTTATTTTGGTGATCTGATACCCGCGTTTAATACCTACTTTATCAGCAGGTGAACCAGGGTATACATATTTGATCCTCAGATCCGAACGCGTAGGGTAGAATACCGAAAAACCGAAGTCGCCGCCATTACCGCTCAATTCGTTCGATACCGAGCCGTCATCAATAAACGAATACTTAGCCGTGCCGGTATTATCGTAATATTCGTACGGTTGAGAGCTTGCCGGATTTACGGCATATTGTGATAAATGGTCAACCTCGCTGCTTAACCCGGTAATAGTATCAGTACTGACATAGTTACGGGGCTGAAAGTTTTTATAGGTTGGAAGCTGGTTGTACCACAAATAGGTTTCCTGTGGATATAAAAAAACAGAATCTCTTATACGATCAAGGGCGGTACCGGTGCTTGGCGGGCCGGTAGTACCATCATCGCCGTTATTAATAGGTTTATTTTTTTACAGGCAGATATCGATGCAACGGAAATAAGGGCTAAAAAGTAAAATATTTTTCTCATACACTTGAGTTTAAGTATTAAAACGCCTTGTTAGTAAGTATGTTATAGGTAATACTATAAAAAGTCTTCAACACTGATACAGTCAATGCCGCTGGCTTCGGCACAAAGCTTATCTGTTTCCGAATTTTCAATCATCACTATTTCTTTACGCTGGAGGCCATGTTCCTGAATAAGCAGGTTAATTACATCTGGTTCGGGTTTTGGTACGGTTTCTTCGGTAAAATAGCAGCGGAGATATTTTTCCAGCCCGTGCCATTCGGTTTGTTTAATTTTATTTACCTGTTCCTGAACATTGCCGTTAGTTACAATAAACAATTTTTTGCGGTCGACCACAATATCCTGCATTAAGGTAAGTATATTTTGATATAAAAGCAGTTTTAGCGGTAATTTGGCAGTTAAAAGCAGGTTCTCAAATTTATCGCGGTATTGTTCGGCCACCGGGAACTGCTCCGTCAAACGGTTAAATGCGGCATCCTTCCCTTCAGCTATATACGTATCAGTTAATACTTTGGTTGCGGCCTTTGCATCTATCAGCTCAATATATTCAAGCATGTTTGCAAACAGGTAATAAGCCTGAAAGTAATAATCCTTTGCCGGATAAAGCACATTATCTAACTCAAAAATAAAAGCTGTTTTACGTTTATCAATATCCTTATAGTCCATTAAGCAATTACGTGTAGGTTTATATCGTATTCATTAAAAAGGGTTTCGGCCTTTAGCAAGAGTATTGTTTCATCAGGCCTTAATAAATAAACCGAATCGATGCTTTTATCCAGGCAAAGCGTTAGCATTTCATGTGTATAACTTGCCGAAGCTGGATTGGGCAACAATATCATTTTGCCGGTTTTTATCATAAAATCAGGCAGGTCCATATGATCACCCAAAATAATATTTTTTCCTTCCAGTTTGTTTTTGAGCTGGTAGGCTTGCGCCGACGTGGCGGCGGTAATTAAAATGCTCATGTTAATGGGCGTTAACAATTAAACCATCCCTCATTGTAACTGTGCGGTCTGACAGGTTTGCAAGATCTTCATTATGAGTAACAATAACAAAGGTTTGCCTGAAATCATTTTTAAGCTTAATAAATAATTCATGAAGCTCGAGCGCGTTGACCGAATCAAGGTTGCCTGAAGGTTCATCGGCAAAAATAAGTGCTGGATTGTTGATTAACGCACGTGCCACAGCTACCCGTTGTTGCTCGCCGCCAGATAGCTGGTTAGGTTTATGGTGCAACCTGTCTTTCAAACCCAAAAGGTCAAGCAACCCGGCCGCTTTTTTTCTGCTTCAGATTTTGATTTTCCTGCTATAAAGGCCGGGATGCAAACGTTTTCAAGAGCGCTGAACTCGGCCAGTAGATGATGAAACTGGAATATAAAACCAATCTGCCGGTTCCGGAAATCGCTTAGTTGTTTATTGTTTAGTTTGTTTAGTTCAATATCATTAATGGTTAAAGTGCCCGAATCTGGCCGGTCAAGGGTACCTAATATGTTAAGTAACGAGCTTTTTCCGGCACCTGAAGCACCAACGATGGTTACGATTTCACCCTTTTGTACCTCAAGGTCAACGCCCTTTAATATTTGTAACTGTCCGTATGATTTATGGATAGATCTGGCTTTAAGCATTTGGCAAAGTTAACGGATTAGCTGGATTTATTTTGTTGGGATTACACTGATTGATTTATGATTTCACCGATTTTTACCGTTGATGATTCTTGATTATGTTGACACCCGATTTTTCTGATTTGACGAACATTCTATTAATCTTAAAATCCTGTAAATCCTGATTCTGGCAAAGAGCTGTATGAGATGATTTAAGCAGGCTCTCAACTGAAAACAAATTGTACCATTTTTTCTTTGCGGCGTTGCGCCTTAGTTTGCTTAATATTCAATTCCCTATGTTTCTTGTACTTTGTATCCTTTGTAAATACAATGTTATTTACCCCGATAAGGGCAAATAAACTGAAACAAGGTGTTTACCGTTTCAAACAAAATTGTAGCTTTACCGCAAATTCTTCAAAACATGAATATTCACGAATATCAGGGTAAAGCTATATTAAAAAGCTATGGCGTTAGAGTTCAGGAAGGCATTGTAGCCGATACTGTTGAGCAGGCTGTTGAGGCTGCCCAAAAATTGAAAGAAGACCTGGGCTCAAGCTGGGTAGTGATCAAAGCACAGATCCACGCAGGTGGCCGTGGTAAAGGCGGCGGCGTTAAGCTTGCCAAAAACATCGACCAGGTAAAAGAACATACCGGCAATATTTTAGGTATGCAATTGGTAACTCCGCAAACTGGTCCTGAAGGTAAAAAAGTTAAGAAAGTTTTAGTTGCACAGGATGTTTACTATCCGGGCGAAAGTGAAACCAAAGAGTTTTACATGAGCGTATTGCTTGACCGCGCCCGTGGCCGCAACATTATTATGTACAGCACCGAAGGCGGTATGGATATTGAGGAAGTTGCACACTCAACCCCTGAGCTTATATTTAAAGAAGAGATTGACCCTAAAGTTGGTTTACAGGGCTTCCAGACCCGTAAAATAGCCTTTAACCTTGGCCTTGAAGGCGAAGCATTTAAAGACATGACCAAATTCATTGCTGCTTTATACAAAGCCTATGAAGGTACCGACTCATCGCAATTTGAAATTAACCCGGTTTTAAAAACCTCTGATAATAAAATTTTAGCTGTTGACGCTAAGGTAAACCTTGACGATAACGCGCTTTACCGTCATCCGGATTACGCTGCAATGCGTGATACCGATGAGGAAGATCCAACCGAGGTTGAAGCCAGCAAATCAAACCTTAACTATGTTAAGCTTGATGGTAACGTAGGCTGTATGGTTAATGGCGCCGGCTTAGCTATGGCTACTATGGACATCATTAAAATTGCCGGGGGCGAGCCTGCCAACTTCCTTGACGTAGGCGGTACGGCCAACGCGCAAACTGTAAAAGCTGGTTTCAATATCATCCTTTCAGATCCTAACGTAAAAGCCATTCTGATCAACATCTTCGGTGGTATTGTTCGCTGCGACCGTGTTGCGCAAGGTGTAATTGATGCTTACAAAGAGATCGGTAATATCCCGGTGCCAATTATTGTTCGTTTACAGGGCACAAACGCTGCCGAAGCAAAAGAACTGATCGATAACTCAGGTTTGAAAGTTTACTCGGCAATATTGCTGAAAGAAGCTGCCGATCGTGTTAAAGAAGTTTTGGCGCTTTAATTCTTTTTAGAGATAAGAGGCTGATGATTAGAGATTAATTGCCAGCCTGTAGATAAAAAAGGAGGCTATATCACATTGATACGGCCTCCTTTTTTTATAAGGGTACCATGTCCCCTAAAAGACTATAAGTCACTCAAGAGGTCAAGTTTTTTGGCGTTATATTCTTCCTGCGAAATAAGGCCATTATCAAACAGGGTTTTTAGTTTTTTTAGTTTTTCGGTAAGCTCATCAGGCTTTGGTGATGCAGGCGGAGGTGTTTCCTGTACAACAGGAGCAGGGACAGCAACTAGTGCAGGCGGCGTTGCAGGTGCGGCAGGTGCTGTGTACCCATTTTGTTGAGAAAAGGGTTGCGGAGATGCCGGTGCTACAAAAGCGCGGGCAGGCGAATTTTCCAGCTGGATAGCACCTGATTCGGCACGTTTTTGTTCCAGGTCGCGCTGACGGCGGGCTTCACGCTCAACTTCCTTACGTTCCTGGGCATACTGGTATAATTTACGGCCCTGAACTTTAGGCAGGTAATCAACAGCCATTTCGGCGCCACCGGTGGTTTTTACGCTGAAAATGGAGCCGATAATTTCTTCCTTGGTATATACGTCAACGATATCTTTCCAAACAAAATCAACAAACTTGATAGATAGCCCCAGGTTGGCCGGGGTAAAAAACAATACACGTTTGTTGGTAATAGCTATACAATCAGGAAAAAGGTTTACCAGCGGCTTTTTCTGAACGGCAATGTAGATAACCTCTTCGCCTGAAGAAAGCAGATCCACAAGGCGTGAATAAACCTTTTCAACTGTTTTAGGGTCCTGTTCCTCGTTTAAAAATTTCTCAATCATATTTTTAGCATTTATGATGCGCGCAAAAATAACAATTATACCTGTTAAAGAGTCAAGAATCAAATGTTAAGAATCAAGTTTTCCTGAAACGTTATTCCTGACGTCTTGATTCTCAAATGGTATTAAGCAATCAACAAATTACATCCGCGGATGTCTGACTGGTCAAACCGGCCCAATACTTCAAAAGAGCCATCAGGGTAAATCCTGCCCAAATCCTGCGTAGCAATAAACGCGCAGGAATTGATATTGGCCAGGTCAATAACGCTGATGCCGCCTGTTTTACCAGTTTGTAACGTACTGAGCGGATCGTTAGTATCCCGGATGATGATCTTCATCCATGGCGGGCAATTGAAAATGCCGTCGCCTTTGGAGTAAGCTTGTGACAGCAGCTCCGTCATTCCATATTCCGAGTGGATCTGCTTTACACCAAAGCCTTTGCCTAAAATGGCGTGCAGCTCCTCGCGAATCATTTCCTTACGGCGGCCTTTCATCCCGCCGGTTTCCATTACAACAAGCTCGGGAAAGTTGACCTGGTGGTTTTCAATAAAATCGAGAAGGCCGAAAGTTACGCCAATTAAAAGCGTAGGTTTCGCGGCATCCTGCTGTTTTTTAAGTTGATGAAACAGCTCGTCATGATTGTACAAAAAGAAACCGCTATCCGGATGATTTGATTGTTTAATGAGATCATCAACCATGTAAATGAGGGATGAACCTTCGCGCTCCAGGTAGGACGGGAGCAGAGCCAGTACAGTAAAATCCCTGATATCACCATAAAAAATATTGAAGGCACGCCGAAAGCTTTCCTCATACCAGGTTTTATCGGTAACCCGGTGACTGCTGGTGATCATCCCAGTAGTACCTGAACTCGTAAAGGTTACCTCAACGGGCGCATCGGTACTTAATATAGTATGTGACTTAAAAAACTCAATAGGTAAAAATGGGATCTGGCTGTAAGATGTAATTGATGATGGATCAATTTTCAATCCTTCAATAAACTGGCTGTAAACCGGGTTATGCTGTGCCTGGTAGTTGAAAACCTGCAAGGCAGCGTCGTTAAATTGCTCTTCGGTGCTGATAGAAAATATTTCCTGTTTACCTGGTTTGTCCATTGAGGGCAAAGATAAGGAAATGTGCAGATGTGCGGATTTCAGATGTGCAGATTATCTGAACCGGGATTAACCCGATTTTTGGGATCAACGGATTTGCTTTCAAACTATTTATTGGCATCCGGGTAATCCTTAAATCCTATAAATCCCGGTTCAGAAACTCCGCAAGTTTCGGGTTGAAACGCTTTGTTTATCGCGCGAACTTTGATCTATCTAAAAACAATAATCATGAACACATTTAAAATTGTACCGCTATCAAAATCATTCGCCAAAAAAATAAGGACAACCATGACCGACGATTTTGGAGGCGAAGTGGTTGAACAACTGGCTACCGGGCTTGGGCCATGCCGGGTTTCACTTAAACCCTTTGACCGTAATGTTGATAAACGCCTGTTGCTAAAGCACTCGCCTTTTGAAATCGAAAATGCCTATAACCAGCCGGGACCTATTTTTATTCACGCTGAAGATGTGGAGGAGTACAGCGATATTTATCGTTTCCCGCCGGAGATTAAGGCTAATAAAAAGAGTTTCCCGTTGTCGCTCATAGGTTACAGCAAAGCGCAGCAAATGGTTTTAACCCGGCTTGTTGGTGATGCCGATGTTGATGAACTGATCAGCGAAATATTTGCCGAAAATGACAATGTTGAATATTTGCATGCCAGAAATGCCCAGGCATGTTGTTTTATATGCAAAATTGAGCGTGTTTGACGTTCCTATTACATAAAATTAAAAAACAAGTACGTGTTTTGGGGGTTAGTTAAATATTGAATATATAATTAATAATATTAATCATCTATCCCCATGAAAACATTAAAATTCTTGAGACTCCCGGTTTTGTTAGGTCTCTTTTTTGTAATGATATCGGCAAAACCGGCCGATGACAGCAAGCAGACAGAACGCATCCATAATCTCGTCAAATGTGTTGAAAGAGTTTGCCAAGATGAAGGAAAGCATCCCGCATCAGCTATTGGAAGAATACGAAGGCATTGTTATCATTCCCAAACTCATCAATGCCGGATTTGGCATTGGCGGTAAACGTGGTAAAGGCGTAGCCATGGTGAAACTGGATAATGGCAAATGGAGTGATCCGGTATTTGTTACCTTAACAGGCGGTAGCTTTGGCTTACAAATCGGCGTACAATCCGTTGATCTGGTGCTGGTGTTCCGCCATAAAGGTGTATTAACCAAAGTCAAGAATGGCGATTTTACTATCGGTGGCGATATTTCTGCAGCAGCCGGCCCTGTTGGCCGCAGTTCGACTGCAAGTACCGATTATAAGCTGCAGGCCGAGGTTTACTCATACTCACGCAGCCGTGGTTTGTTTGCCGGGATAACCATCAATGGCTCAAACCTGGGCATCGATAAGGATTCAAACGCTGCTTATTATGGAGCCAAAGCCACCTCGCAGGATATTTTTGCGCAGGCAAGCAGCAATACCGAGGCGGTTAAAACATTAAAAGAAACATTGGCCGCGTTTTAAAAACAATGCGCTGATAAACAAAAATACCCGGCTAAATTCCGGGTATTTTTGTTTTAATGCTTTTGAAATGCCCGTTTAAGCAGTAGTCCGGACAGTGCCGACATCCCACCCACTAAGCCTCCTAAAATGCCCGTTACAGCTAATATATAACCCCAGCCAGGCAGATGAAATAAGTGGGCTATCCTTGTAGCCATGATATGATCATTGGGTATGCTTTTAAAGAGAGCCAGTACTATCCATACCATCAAAACCGCTATAAAGGCTTGCCAAAAAGAACTTTTTGCTGTTGTGCCAATAAAAAGGGCCGTTAAAAATGATATGACTGCGACTATCCACCAGGGTAAAAAATATCCGCTGGCAAATGAAAGTATAAGTATGATGAAGAACAACATGGTGTTATTATTTACCGGTTAATGTATAAGTTGATTTAATGCGTGGTGACTGTTCACTTACCGATTGCATGAAGAGCAGTTCTTTTAACTTTCCCTCGTTCCAGGTTTTGAACATATCATTATAGAAAAAACTGCCGGGATTACCTGATTCGCCGCCGGGAAAAATACCGTAACCTTTTACTTTGGGACCCATTTGCACCACCATACGCCATGATGGGCCATGCCCGTCATGAAGGGCATTAACTGTTGATGCTGTGCCACCCGATTCAAAATTACCCGAACCAAAAGCCGGTTGACGTGAAAGGCTCGCTATCTCCATTCTTTTAAATTTACCCCATTGCCAGTTTGCTCCGGGTTTACCACATCTGTCGGTAATTTCCTTTACCGCAGCTGCAAAAGCTTTATTAACGATATCTGCTGCGGTTTCCTTTGCTGGTGTGCGGATGTCATCAAACCATTTGGAAGTTGGCTCATTAAGCAGTAGCTTTTCTGTGCGATCTACAGAAGGGAAATTGTTTTGCAGGGTTTTATCTGCAAAATCATCCCCCACACAGCATTGTACAATTGCGACCACCAATTGGTAAACACAGTAGCACCTATTGAATTCGGTGCGAAATTTTTGTCCCACATATTGATTTGATCATAAGCGCTAAGTTGTGTAGCATTAAGTTTAGTTGGGTCGATATATTTAAGCATGGTTGGTAAAATGTTCTGTGCCCGGATACTGTATACATCTGTTTGGAGTTTACGCATACTATCAACGGTGGCATTAGTCATAACGGCAAGTCTGTCATTAATGCGTTTACCGCGTTCATAGGGCGCAAATGACCAATTGATATAATAAGGATAAGAAGGATCTGTTGATGATTGATTGGCCGAGCTTACAAACCCACGAGCCGGATTTTTAATGGTGGGGTCCTGCCCAAATGGTACCCAGCCATGCCAGTCGTCAGCCGGGTCGGTTCCATCTAAAATAAATTTCCCCTGGTCTTTGTATTTAAGCGGGTATTTACCGTTTGGGGTTATGGCGATATCGTCTTTACTGGCAAAAACAAAATTTGAAGCAGGGGCGCTGAAAAAGGTAAGCGCCTTGCGGTAATCGTCATAGTTTTTGCCTGTATTAAGCAGGTACATAGCCATCAGTTCATTGGATTGTTCGTGTGCTATCCACCTTAAAGAGTGTCCAACCGGAACAAAATCAGGGCCATCGGCTTTTTGAGCATTGTTTTGATACACAACCGGGCCATGGTGCGTATAAACTACTGTATCATAAACCGGTTTTTGACCAAGTACTTCAATTTTTTCAACACGGCGGGTAGTTTTATTCCATTTGTTGTTGTACCAGTATTCCTCCATTTTGGTATCCCTGAATTTTTCCTGGTACCAGTCCAATACGTCGGCATCAACATTGGTAATACCCCAGCTAATGTTATTGTTAAAACCTAAAATAACACAGGGCGCACCTGGTAGTGATACACCATAAACATTCATACCCGGCGCCGAAAGCTGTACCTGGTACCAGATAGAAGGTAGTGTGAGGTTAAGATGCGGGTCATTAGCTAAAATAGGATACCCGCTTGCTGTTTTACTGCCCGCTACCGCCCAGTTATTGCTGCCGATACCTTCAACACGGGGTTTAGTATTTGTACTATCTGCCATGCCGGCTAAAAAATTAGCGGATGGTTTGGGAATGGGCAATGTTTTAAAATAATCCCATTTTGTGCCTGTAGGTATGATAGGATCTTCGTGCATAGGATAATCGGGAAAAAGATCATTTGTAGAGGCCGGGCCAAATTTGCGCAGAATATTGGTCATTGCAAATTCGTTTGAGCCGCCGGCCAATGTTTCCGACATCAGCTTAAGCAAAAAGGCGCAGTTGATAGGTTTCCAGTCTTCGGGGGCATAGTTAAGCAGTTTAAACTCTATGGGGTAACTCCTCGGGCTTAGCTGATGGATATAACTGTTGATGCCATCGGTATACGCCAGGATCATGTTGCGCTCTACTGGATCGGCCATCATTGCCTTTATTGTTTTTTCGGCGCCGTAAATCATTCCCATGCGGCGGTGATAGCGATCAATATCCAGCACTTTGGGGCCAATAACTTCAGCCAGCCTGCCTGCTGCCTGCCGGGTTTGGATATCCATTTGCCAAAGGCGGTCGGTTGCGGTCATGTATCCCTGGGCAAAGTACAGGTCGTGCTCGTTCTGTGCGAAAATGTGCGGGATATGATTCTCATCAAATTTAATGGTAACCTTATCCTGTAAGCCATTCAGTTTCAGGTTGAGTGCTGGCAAAATGTGCTTGCTTTCGGCATTTTGCCAAAAGCCATCGGCCGGGCTCAGGAATTTTCCTAATGGTGGAACGAGGCTTATTTTAGTTTGCAGTGCCCAAATGAGCAGTAATGTGAAAAAGATAGATATGAATGCTTTGGTAAATTTCATTGCTTGGATGATGATGCCCCTAAAGTTAACCATTTAGGCTGCATATTCAAGTCTTGGCTTACGCTTGCGGTAATGTTTTTTAGGTTTGGGAGTTTGAAGTGAGTCTGTCTTAGGTTGTTTCTTTTCCCGGCGAAAATCCCAGGGTGGGGTAGGGTTGGCATCCTGCCATAAACCAAGTTTATCTTCGCGGGCCTGTTGTTCCAGAGCAGCCAGTTCGGTGTTTTTGGAATAGGCTTTATACTGCCAGGCGTAGCCGTTTTTTACCAGCGCATAATTTACATTAGTGCCATCGATAAGTACCACCTGCGCAACAGTACGGCCATAGCGATCATGCTCGTTGCCAATTAATTTTACCTCTTTACCAAAACACAGATCGGAAGTGAATTTTTTAGCTGCTTGCCCGAACGCCTGCGATTTTTCAGGGCAGTCAATTTCGGCAAGCCTTACGGCAATCTGCTGGTTATCGCCGGTAAGCAAACCCAAAGTATCACCATCTTTTATCTTCACAACTTTATAAACACTGGCATCTGGTTGTTTGGTATTATTGGGATTACAACCGGCAATTATAATTAATGCAAGGACGAGGAGGGCAGAGTACTTTTTAAATATCATATATTAATGTGCGGATTTTGGATGAATTTATAGATGTGCTGATTTCAAATGCGCAAATATGCAGATGAATTTATTGATGTGCAGATTTCAGATGTGCAGATAGATTTGATGAGCTTATCTAACAGATAATCTGCGCATTCAAAATTTGCATATTTGCGCATCTGAAATTATTTCGCATGCAGGCTCAACGCATTTCCGTCGGGATCCTCAACCGTGGCAAAGCGGCCCCATGGGGTTGTGTCAACATTGCCTACTTCAAGGCCTTTGGCTTTAAGGTCTGCTATATCTTTATCCAGGTCGTCGGTTTTAATTACAAGGCCGCGTACACTACCCGCCGGCATTTCCGCGAACCAGTTTACGAGGGTGATGGAAACAGGCGAGCCCGGAAATGCCATCTGGATCCAGGTTTGTTTTTCAAAGTTAGCTTCAACTAATATTTCAAAACCAATTTTTAGGTAGAACGCTTTGGCTGCCTGCTGGTCGGTTACGGGGATGGAGATAATTTCAATTGCTTTCATATATTTAGCTTTGTTTGATGCTAACGGGTTGGCTTAGCCCTGCATTGATTTTCAAATTTATCTTTTAAAATACACAATTGAAACAAATTAACATCGGCACCATGTCGATGTATGTGTATCGAATCCGACGGGGGCACTGTAATAAAGTCCTTTCAATCTTGTAAATCCAATTAAATCCCGGTTCAGCTAAAATTGGAACATTAAAGCATTAACTTTGCTGATTATTAACATAGTCTTAATAATTGCCATTATGAGCAAATTTACCATACCTGATAAAGTGTTGTACGTATGCGTAGGCAGCAAATGCGGAAAACGAGGTGGTAAGGACATGTACAAGATCGCAAAATCGTACATTAAACATCATCACGGGCCCGAAGAGTTGGAGGTAATTGAAACCGAATGTACCGACAGGTGTAAATATGCCCCTGTGTGCAGTATCCAGCCCGGCAACACCTGGTTGAAAGAATATCACCCTAAAGAGGTGTTGAAGTTGATGGATCTGATTGAGTGACGTCTTCCAATGGTGCCGTATCATAAGCCCCGGCTTTGCAGGGTCTGGACAGCGCTATTAAAATTCACTAACTTTGCGCCGAATCAAATTACATTACCGGGCCCATGCAAAATTCAACGATTCCCCGTATGCCATTGGAAACGTTCGCAACGGACAACTACCAGCAGCCATTACTCAATGTAGAGCATTACCCGGTTGATTCGCAATACTTTGTCATTCAAAACCGGGACACTTACCCGATTAAGGATTATATATCGCCGCACCGTCGTAAATTTTACAAGATCTTCCATATGACCCGGGGCACCGGAGTTTTGACCATCGGCCTTCACCGCTACGAAATGGGGCGGAATGAGATCGCTTTTCTCCACCCCGACGAGATCATGTCCTGGCAAACCACTTCAGCAGAGACTGGCGGACATTTCTGCCTGATTCATCCCAACTACTTCGGGCTCGAAGCTGACCATGTGCTTCAGTTGTTCCGGCAGTTCCCGAACTTTGAGACTGATAAGGCGGTGATCCAACTGACCGACGAACAGTCGGCCACGATCAACGGTTATTTCGAAACCATGCATCGGGAAGACCGCGGTAACAGCGACGATAAAAAGCAGGCAATTTTATTACAGTTGCAGATGCTGTTGCTCGAAAGCCGGCGCGCTGGCAAGAACCTGATGCGCACGAAGGCTTCGGAAGGTTATAGCTATATCTACCGTTTCTTATCCTTACTGGAATCATCCTTTCAGATACAGGAACGCGACTCTTACGTTAAGCTTAAAACGGCGGCTGAATTTGCAGACCAACTGCATGTGCACCCCAATTATCTGAATTCCCTTGTTCGCAATCAGACAGGAAAAACCCTGCGGGAACATATACAGGATCGTCTGATCCATGAGGCCAAATCCTTACTCGTGCAAACCGACTGGGGTATCAATGAGATCAGCGACGGGCTGGGCTTCTCCGGCCAGGCTGCCTTTACCTCCTTATTCAAGAAAAAGGCCCTTGTTTCCCCTTCAGAATTCCGCAGAAATGCGGCTGTTTCCACTCATATTTGAAACTCACAAATATTCCTGTGATTCGAATAAGTCCCTTCAGGGCCTCCCTGCGCAATTTTGTACCATACAATTAATGATCAAGAAAATGAAAACACAGAAAGTATGGTTCGTTACAGGAGCCTCAAAAGGATTAGGTTTAAGTTTAGTAAAACGGTTGTTAACTGAAGGCTACAAGGTAGCGGCTACTTCAAGGGATGCAGAAGCCTTACGTACCGAGGTGGGCTACAGGGGCGGTGATTTTCTTCCGCTGCAGGTGAACCTGACCGACAATACCAGCGTAGCTGAAGCAATTACCGCGATAGTTGCCAAATTTGGCACGATCGACGTAGTTGTGAATAACGCCGGTTACGGGCAGCTCGGCACATTGGAGGAACTAACCGACGACGAAGCCCGCAAAAACTTCGACGTTAACGTATTCGGTTCGCTGAATGTAATTCGTAACGTAATGCCGATATTCCGCGCCAGGAAATCAGGTGCGTTCTTTAATATCTCTTCAATAGCCGGTTTCCTGGGCACTTTCCCCGGATGGGGTATATACAACGCCACCAAATTTGCGGTTGCCGGCTTTACCGAAGCGCTTTCGGCTGAAGCAAAATCACTGGGTGTAACTGCCACCATCGTTTATCCCGGCTATTTCAAGACCAATTTTCTGCTGCAAGGCTCATTGCGCACCGCAGCAAAGCCGATCAATGACTATAAAGAAGCCCGCGACCTGGAAGTGATCCACAACGAACAAGTCATCGGCAACCAGCCCGGTGACCCTGAAAATGCGGCTTTAGCCTTCATCGAGGTGGCTGAAATGCAAGAGCGTCCGCTGCACTTATTCCTGGGTTCAGATTCATTCGGGATGGCGCAAAGCAAGATCGAAGCCGTTCAGAAAGACCTGGCTGCTTTCGAGAGTATCAGCAAGTCGACCGATTTCAGAAAATAAGCTTTTTCTGACTTCCTTTTATAAAAAGCCGGCCAGTAATGGCCGGTTTTTTGGTGTTTGCAGGGTAATGCCGAAGGTATCATATGAAAAGGAAAGAGCCACCAAAACAAAAAAGACCGCATCATTTGATTTACGATACAGCCTCCTTAAAATAAGATGTTAAAACAAATGCCTTTCGTTTATCGAAAGGCATTTCGTGTGGAAACCTATCCCTCTGGGGAGGGCAGGGTGGGGCTTAAGCCTCACTATCATATTTTATCTGACCAACGTGCTTGTCAATCTGCCATCTGCCGGTACCCTCTTCGCCGATAACTTCGAATAGTTCGAGGGCGCGGCGGGCTTTATATTCTTCTTCGCGTTGTTCTTTCAGGAACCAGTTTAGGAACTCCATAGTAACAAAATCCTGTTCTTTCATACAACGCGCATATATGTTTTTGATAGCGTTGGTAACGCTGATTTCCTGGTCGAGGGCGTCTTCAAACACTTCGCGGAATGAATTATATTCCTGTTTAATGCCGGTTACCTCAGGTGATACAGCATTGCCACCCATATCAAGGATATATTTATAAAATTTTAGCTGGTGTTGACGTTCTTCTTCGGCTTGTTTGAAAAAATATTCTGACGAAAAATCATAACCGTTGCGATTGCACCATGATGCCATGGCCAAATATGCTGACGAAGAAAATGCTTCTTTTTTAACTTGCTGATTTAAAATCGCTTCGATATCTGATGATAACAGGCTTTTTATGCGGAGTAGGTCTTTCATGGTCTTGATAAATTAATGTTATATGTCTTATCGCAGGATATTATGTACAATAATAATGCTGTAAAGGCATATTAGTTTAATTTAAAGACAATATGAAATTAATCTAAATTGTGTTGATAATTAGTCTAATTACAGTGAGTTGCTGTAAAGGCGGTCATGGATAATGTGGTTGAGTTCCAGCATTACAAAAGTACCTTCTAAAAGATCTTTCAGGCTGATGATCTGAGCCAGTGAAAGTACATAACAATGATCGCAGGCGCAGATGAAAATAATCTCCACGTCGGGATCAGTAGTGGCGTTCAGCAGTTTTTGCTCAATGTCGATAGAATAAACCGCTTTGCGTAATTTTAAGAAATTGCGATGATCAAACCGGGCAACCTTACCGGCGAAATCGACATACCAGCAACGCTCTGTATCACATTGGTAAACGGCACCAGTCTTGGTGCTGAAAACGTCGGTCCATAAAGTTAGTTCGGTGGTCGCAATCATATAACGGATACAAATATTGGTATTATTTGTAATCAATCCAAATAAAGATAGAAAATTATTTTTCACGCGAATGATTAGCGTGCGGCTCAAAATTTATTCGAATTACACCAATCGGGTAGTAAAAACCAATTCGCGTAATTCGAAACAAATTAGTGTGAATTATTTTTTTCATACAAGCAATTAATTTTATTATAAATTTGGAACATGGTTACGGGCTTAATCCGAAATCGAACCAATTATCCTTTTATCATTTTTTATATGAGAAAAACCTTACTATCCGCCTTATGCTGCTTGCTGGCTGCTTTGGGTGTAAAGGCACAAACGCCTGCACTTGAGCGTGTTGAGCCCATGTCCTGGTGGGTTGGCATGAGCAATCCCAACCTCCAACTGGTTGTGCATGGCAACAATATTGCCGCCCGTAATGTAGTGCTTACTTACCCCGGTGTAAAGCTTAAAGCAGTTCATAAAGTTGAAAATCCGAATTATTTATTCATTGACCTGAACATTTTTTCATCGGCTATTCCGGGAACGTTCCCGATAAAATTTAAGAAAGCAGGCGAAAAAGACCTTACGTATAGTTATACACTTAACAAACGCGACAGATCTGCAGGCAGGGCGCAGGGCGTTACCAGTAAAGATCTGATCTATCTCATTATGCCTGACAGGTTTAGCAATGGCGATGTTGCCAACGACTCATTTGATAACCTACGTGAGCGAGGCATCCACCGCGATTCGATGTTCAGCCGCCATGGGGGGGACCTTCAGGGGATCATGAACCATTTGGATTACCTGAAAAATTTAGGAGTAACTGCAATCTGGCTTACACCCGAAATCGAGAATGACGAGCCAAGCGCTTCGTATCACGGGTATGCCGTTACCGATTATTATAAGATAGATCCAAGGTACGGCACTAATAACCTTTACAAAAAATTTGTGGAAAAATGCCACAGCATGGGGCTTAAGGTTATTAAAGACCTTGTACATAACCACGCCGGTACCGAAGGTTACCTTATACAGGATATGCCAATGAAAAGCTGGGTACACCAATGGCCAGCGTACACCAAATCAAACTTCAGGGATGCGGCTGTGATGGATCCGCACGCCTCGCCAATGGACCGCAAACTGATGCAGGACGGCTGGTTTGACCACCGCATGGCCGATTTAAACCAAAATAATGTTTACGTACAAAACTACCTTACCCAAAACCACATCTGGTGGGTGGAGTATGCGGGTATCGACGGTTTCAGGCTGGATACTTATCCTTATAATGAACCTGTTTATATGGCCAAATGGGCGAAAGATGTAAAAGCCGAGTTTCCTAAGCTTTCCATATTTGGCGAAACGCTGGTATGGTCTGCCGCTAACCAGGCATTTTTTACGCAGGGCAATACGGTTAACCGGGGTTTTGATACCCAGCTACCGGGCGTAACCGATGCTGTTTTAAAAGATGCCATTTATGAAGCTATTAATGGTAACGATGGCTGGACAGACGGCGTTGGTCGCTTGTATTCGGTAGTAGCTCAGGACTTTCTATACCAGGATGCTACCCGCAATACCATATTTATGGATAACCATGATATGAGCCGTTTATTATCAATGGTAGGGGAGGATATTACCAAATACAAATCGGCTATGGCTATGCTGCTGACCATGAGGGGCGTACCGCAAATGTATTATGGCGATGAGATTCTGATGAAAAACTACTCGAACCCTGATGGTTTGGTACGCGAGGACTTCCCGGGCGGCTGGGTCGGCGATAAGGAAAATAAATTTACTGCCGAAGGCCGCAGTAAAAAAGAAAATGACGCTTTTAATTATGTGAGTAAGCTGGCTAATTACCGCAAAAGCACTACTGCTCTGCAAACAGGTAAAATGATGCAGTTTGTGCCCGAAAAAGGTATTTATGTTTATTTTAGGTATGATGCCCAAAAAACGGTAATGATCATGTTCAACAGCAGCGATAAGGAACAGGAAACTACTACAGCACGGTATTTTGAGCGTATTGGCGATGCCAAAACAGCAAGGAATATACTAACGGATGAAATGATTGGACTGGATAAAGTCACTATACCGGGCAAAACAACTTTAGTGTTAGAATTAATACCCGGTGTTACCCATTAAAATAATATCTTAGGGAACTAATTCCCTGTGTTTTACCAAAAAAATGAATACAATAAAAGCCTGTATTTTTGACCTCGACGGTGTAATAGTCGATACCGCCGTTTACCATTATAAAGCCTGGAAAAGGCTGGCCAATTCGCTTGGCTTTGATTTTACCGAACATCAGAACGAACAGCTGAAGGGCGTAAGCCGTGTACGTTCGCTGCAATTGATCCTGGGCTGGGGCGGCGTTACCAAAACAGAGGCCGAGCAGGAGCAACTGGCTACCCTGAAAAATACCTGGTATATGGAAATGGTAAACCAAATGAAACCCGAAGAGATCCTGCCTGGGGCCAAAGAGTTTTTAACAACCTGCCGTGCGGTAGGTCTTAAAACCGCGCTGGGTTCCGCCAGTAAAAACTCAATGACCATATTGGAGAAAATTGGTATCACCGATATGTTTGATGCGGTGATTGATGGTAACAAAGTGAGTAAAGCCAAACCAGATCCCGAAGTATTTTTGGCGGGTGCACAGGCCCTGGGCGTTTTACCTGAAGAATGCGTGGTTTTTGAAGATGCCATTGCGGGCGTTGAGGCCGCCGTTGCCGGTGATATGAAAGTGGTAGGCATCGGCTCATCCGATGTACTTAAAGGCGCCAACCTGGTTATTAAAGGTTTGGACGAAATGACTTTAGATAAATTGTATAAACTATAGCTCCGGCCAACCCTCCCCTAAAGGGAGAGGGCTTTAAAACGGGCGTTATTAATTAAACTATTAACTATTAAATTCAAGTCTCACCCTTTAGGGAGAGATTTAGAGGGGGCAAATGAAAAACTATATAAAAGCTGATGAGTGGAAGATAATTGAAGAAGGCTTCGATCCTCATTACAATAAAATTTCTGAAAGTATCTTCAGCTTAGGTAATGGCCGCATGGGCCAGCGCGCCAATTTTGAAGAAGCTTACAGCGGTGATACCCTGCTGGGCAACTACGTAGCCGGGGTTTACTATCCCGATAAAACCCGTGTAGGCTGGTGGAAGAATGGTTATCCCGAATATTTTGCTAAAGTGCTTAACGCCGCCAACTGGATTGGTATTGATGTGGTAATTGACGGCGAGCAACTTGACCTTGCTAAATGCGAAGTATTCAGTTTCCGCCGGGAACTAAATATGAAAGAAGGTTACCTGAAGCGCGATTTTCGCGCTAAAACAGCATCGGGTAAAGAAGTAAAAGTGGAGGCTATTCGCTTTTGCAGCATGGCCGATGATGAAACAGGTGCTATTAAATATACCCTTACGCCGTTAAATTTTAGTGGGGCCATCACCTTAACGCCTTCAATTGATGGAGATGTGGTGAACAAAGATTCCAACTATGATGAAAAGTTTTGGGACGAAGTAAGCAAGGCAACACAAACCGACGGCGGTTACATCGTAATGCGCACCAAAAAAACAGGCTTTGAGGTTGCTACAGGTATGAAGTTTAGTATCCTTCAAAATGCTGAAGTTATTGAATTAGCTACCGAAGCCATCAAAAAGGAAAAATATGTAGCTTCTAAAATTGATCTGCAGGCAAAGCAGGGCGAAAGCATCAGCGTGATTAAATATGCCGCTAACCTGTCATCACAAAACTATAAACCCGAAGAGCTGGTTGATCAGTTAAACGCTACTTTAACCCGTATCAGTGCTAAAGGTTTTGATACCATGCTGGCCGAACAAGCTGCCGCCTGGGCCGAAAAATGGAAACATAATGATATCATTATTGATGGCGATGTATCTGCACAACAGGCTATCCGCTTTAATATATATCAACTTAACCAAACCTATACTGGTGAGGATGATCGCTTGAACATCGGCCCCAAAGGCTTTACCGGCGAAAAATACGGGGGCTCAACCTATTGGGATACCGAAGCTTATTGCGTGCCTTTTTACCTTTCTACAGCTCCGCAAAAAGTTACCCGCAATTTGCTGCTTTACCGCTACAAGCAATTAGGCAAAGCTATCGAGAATGCCCAGCTATTAGGTTTTAAAGATGGCGCCGCATTGTACCCTATGGTTACTATGGATGGCACCGAATGCCACAACGAGTGGGAAATCACTTTTGAAGAGATCCATCGTAATGGGGCTGTCGCTTTTGCCATTTACAACTATGTGCGTTATACCGGTGACGAAGCTTATTTAGGCGATTACGGTTTTGAGGTATTGTTAGGTATAGCCAGGTTCTGGTCGCAAAGGGTTAACTGGTCGGATGATAAGCAGCAGTACGTAATGCTGGGTGTAACCGGGCCAAACGAGTATGAGAACAACGTAAACAATAACTGGTATACCAGCACTATTGCAACCTGGTGTATGCAATATACTGTTGATGTTGCTGATAAAATAAAGGTGGCTGATCCGGAAAAATATGCAGCGTTGGTAAGCAAGCTGAACCTGAATGAGGAGACCGAATTTGGCCGTTTCAACGATATCATCCAAAAGATGTATTACCCATACGACGAGAAACGCCAGGTGTTTTTACAACAGGACGGCTACCTGGATAAAGAGCAGATCCTGGTAAAAGATCTGCCCGCGTCAGAGCGTCCTATCAATCAAAAATGGAGCTGGGACAGGATCTTGCGTTCATGCTACATTAAACAGGCTGACGTACTGCAGGGAATTTACTTTTTGAAGATCAGTACAATATAGATACTATTCGTCGCAACTTTGATTTTTACGAGCCGCGTACTGTACATGAATCATCATTATCACCATGCGTGCACGCTATTTTGGCTGCCAAACTCGGCGATGAAGCCCGTGCTTATGAGTTTTACCTGCGCACGGCTCGCTTAGATCTGGATGATTACAACAACGATACTGATGATGGCTGTCATATCACCTCAATGGCTGGCACCTGGATGGCTGTTGTTGAAGGTTTTGGCGGGATGCGTGTAAGGGATGGCAAGCTGGTATTTCAGCCGTTCATTCCCAAAAAATGGTCGTCATTTTCGTTCCATATAGGTTTCCGCGGTGCCTTGCTGAATATTAAAGTGAGCAAAGAAGGTGTGCAGATCAAAAACGCTTCGGATGTGGAAACAACAGTGCTGGTTTATGGTAAAGAGCAACTGGTGAAAGCCAATGATGAACTACTGGTTGAAGCGTAATGAAAGGCAATAAGATTTTTACCTGTTTTATTGCTGCAACAATGTTGCCCGTTATTACGTTGGCACAGGTAAAACCACATCATACAAAAAAACGCATGGAACAAACTACCAACCATAAGCTCATCATATACCAGTTATTGCCCCGCCTGTTTGGCAATACCAACACACTTAATAAAACCAATGGATCTATTGAGGAAAACGGTGTAGGCAAGCTGAACGATATCAACGATAAGGCCCTGCAGGAGATAAAGAAAATGGGCTTTACCTATGTTTGGTACACGGGCGTAATTGAGCACGCTACCATGACTGATTATTCGCAATATGGTATTAAAGCAGATGATCCGGATATAGTGAAGGGCAGGGCCGGTTCTCCTTATGCAATTAAAGATTATTACGATATCGATCCCGACCTGGCAGTTGATGTTAAAAACCGTATCGGCGAGTACGAAGCGCTTATCAAACGCAGCCACAACAATGGTTTAAAAGTATTGATGGATTTGGTTCCAAACCACGTAGCCCGTACCTATGGTTCGGACGTTAAACCGGCCGGGGTACGTGATTTTGGCGAGGATGATGATAAGAGCAAGGCTTTTAGTCCAACTAACGATTTTTACTATATGCCTGGCCAGCCTTTTGTTGTTCCGTCGGGCTATAATCCCGGAGGTGATGAATTCAAAAGTCTGATGAAGGATGGTCATTTTGATGAAAACCCAGCCAAAGCAACCGGTAACGATGTTTTCAGCGCTGCACCATCAATTAATGATTGGTTCGAGACTATGAAGCTAAACTACGGGGTCGACTATATGGATCATCGCCGTGGTCATTTTGATCCGATTCCGCCGCTTTGGAACAAGGTTTATGATATTCTGCATTACTGGAGCGAAAAAGGTGTGGATGGTTTCCGTTGCGACATGGTTGAGATGGTGCCGATTGAGTTTTGGGGTTGGGTAATCCCTAAGCTTAAAGCTGGGCATCCTGGGATTATTTTCGTTGGCGAAGCTTACGACAAAGGCAAATACAGCGATTATATTAATAAAGGCAAGTTTGATTATCTGTACGATAAGGTAGGCCTGTATGATGCTATCAAACGCCTTACCCGCGATGAGCACAATTCATCAACCTGGGAAATCAACGCTGTTTGGAACCACGATAGCAAAGGCATTGACGAGCACATGCTCCGGTTTATGGAAAACCACGATGAGCAGCGCATCGCTTCAAATGATTTCGCAGGTAACCCATGGTTAGCCGTACCTGGCATGATCGTAACAGCCACTTTAAATACCGGCCCTGTAATGGTTTACTTTGGGCAGGAAGTAGGGGAGCCGGCTATCGGTAATGAAGGGTTTAGTGGTAACGATGGCCGCACTTCCATATTTGATTACTGGGGTGTTCCGCAGCATCAAAAATGGGTTAATAACCATAAGTACGATGGCGCGAAATTATCGGCAGATCAACAAAAGCTTCGTGGCTTTTACCACAACCTGCTTACTGCAGTGCACAATAGTGAAGCTCTTAAATCGGGCGCTTTCTATGAGCTGATGATAGCTAATGAACATCAGCCAGGCTTTGATACCCGTTTGTATATCTACGCCCGCTATACCAACAATCAACGTATATTAGTAATAACCAATTTTAACCGGAGTGAGCGTAAACTAACCGTAAAGCTTCCGGAAGACCTGTTAACAAAATTAAACCAAAGCGGCCATAAACAATTCACCGACCTGCTGAGCGGCGATAAATTCAATACCGATGATATACGTAGTGGTGTTGAAGTAAGCCTGCCCGCCATGGGCGGATTGTTGCTGGAGTTTTGATCAGAATTTACTGAATTTTAAAATTGACAGAATGCTTATCATGTTGTGAAAATACCATGGTGTTCCGTGCAGAGGCCTATCTCCCTGAGCTTGTCGACGGGTCGCGTGCAGAGGCCCTGCCCACCATGCTTCGACAGGCCCAGCATGACACCCTGATATTCTGAAAATCCTAAAATTCTGAGAATTCTGATTCTGACATTATAAAACCAATTATGAGTAAACCAACCATCGCGCAAAAGCCACGGTTAAGCTTTTGGCAGATCTTTAACATGAGCTTCGGCTTTTTAGGCATCCAGTTTGGTTTTGCCTTACAAACGGGTAACGCCAGCCGCATCCTCCAAACCTTTGGTGCCGATGTGGAGCATCTGTCGTGGTTTTGGCTGGCCGCGCCAATAACAGGCATGGTTGTTCAACCTATCATAGGTCATTACAGCGACAGGACCTGGAACCGTCTTGGTCGGCGCCGCCCTTACTTTTTAACAGGTGCTATTTTATCGGGTTTGGCATTGTTTTTTATGCCCAACTCATCTATGTTGGCAGCGCTGATCCCGCCGATAGTAGTAGGCGCTGGCATGCTCATGATTATGGATGCTTCATTCAACGTAGCTATGGAACCTTTCAGAGCTTTGGTGGCTGATAACCTGCCCGATAGCCAGCATACAACCGGTTTTTCCATGCAAACCTGTTTGATAGGTGTAGGCGCTGTAATTGGTTCATGGCTACCTTATGTTTTTGCCGAATGGTTTGGAATAGCCAAAACAGCCGATCAGGGCATTGTGCCTAATAATGTGCTATATTCATTTTACATTGGTGCCGCGGTTTTAATAGGCGCTATTTTGTGGACTGTAGTCCGCACTAAAGAATATCCCCCGAAGTTTATGCAACCTTTCATGAAAAGGACGAGAACGGTATCTGGGCATAAGGGCGGTTTGTTGGAGATCTTCTCCGACCTCGTCAACATGCCTAAAACCATGAAGCAGCTGGGATTGGTACAGTTCTTTTCCTGGTTTGCACTTTTCTCTATGTGGGTATTTACAACCCCGGCAGTTGTTGATCATGTTTACCATATCCCGGCAGGGGATACTTCTTCGGCAGCCTATAATGATGCCGCCAACTGGGTAAATGTATTGTTTGGTGTATATAATTTAGTATCGGCAGTGTATGCTTTGTTATTGCCCCGCATAGTCAAAAAACTGAGCCGAAAAAAGCGCATGCGTTTTCATTAACTATGGGCGGTTTAGGGTTAATCTCCGTATTTTTTATTCCTGATCCACGTTTGCTGATCTTGTCAATGATTGGTGTCGGTTTGGCTTGGGGTAGTATCCTTGCTATGCCTTATGCTATTCTATCAAGCTCAATACCAGCCAAAAAGATAGGCGTGTACATGGGCATTTTTAATTTCTTTATTACTTTTCCGCAAATAGTTAATGGCATTATTGGTGGTCCGATAGTGAAGTATGCATACAGCGGGCATGCCATTTATGCTTTGGTAATGGCCGGTATTTTTATGTTCCTGGGCGCGATAGCTGTTCTTTTTGTTCAGGATGGTAAGAAAATTCAAATAATTGAAGCCGCAAATTGAATAAAAATTAAGGATTTGGCACGGTTAATGGTTTTTCGTTAATTCAATTATTGTATATTGCGTAGTAAGTACACTTTATACATCTTTGCAGAAGCCACTAATTTGTTTGAATGGAAAGTAATACCCCAAATCCGGAGTTGATAACCAGTAAGTTAATTGAAGCAGAAAACTTACTTGAAGAAGAAGAGGAATTTCACCATCTTAATAACCCTGCCGATGGTATTAAGCCGGTTGTAAAAAAGTATCTCGGTGTACCCAATCATGCTGATCAGGTGGGGAATAAGTTCTACTTTACTGATGGCGATGCTAAAGTTGAAGTAATAGTTGTTACCGACGAGATTATCCGTGTGAGGCTTGCGCCGCATAGCGTTTTTTTAGATGATTTTTCATACGGGGTACCTAAGCTGCCAACCAAGGCGGCAGGTTTTACTTTGCATGAAGATGATAATGAATTTCGGGTATCTACTTATAAAGTGAATTGCCATATCCGCAAAAAGGATTTCTTTATCTCTTTTTCAGATAGCAGCAACCATGTAACCAGCATCGATGCTGTGCCAATGCATTGGGAAGAGAACGTGCAGGCGGGCGGTTATTATGTGTTTTGCACCAAAACCTGCGCACCCGACGAAAGTTTCTTTGGCTTAGGCGATAAACCGACCGAATTTAACCTGCGCGGCAAAAGGCTAAAAAACTGGAACACTGATGCCTACTCGTTTCAGTGGAACCAGGACCCTTTGTACCGCAGTATCCCTTTTTATATCAGCGTAAACGAGGGTATAGCACACGGTATCTTTTTTGATAATACATTTAAAGCGCAATTTGACTTTGGCGCCGAAGACAGGACTAAAACAAGTTTTTGGGCTGATGGCGGCGAACTGCAATATTACTATATCCACGGGCCGCACATGATGGACGTGGTAAAAAGCTATCACACCTTAACCGGTACACACCCTATGCCACCGCTTTGGGCGCTGGGTTACCATCAATGCCGCTGGAGCTATTATCCTGAAGCTAAGGTTAGGAAGATAGCCAAAGGTTTCCGTGAAAACCAGATCCCATGCGATGGTATCTACCTGGATATCGATTATATGGATGGTTACCGCTGCTTTACCTGGAACCGTAAGTACTTCCCCGATCCTAAAAAAATGATCAGCGAGCTTGCTGCTGATGGCTTTAAAACCGTGGTAATTATTGATCCTGGGATTCGTGTGGATGACAACTACGAGGTGTTCAGGGAGGGTAAGGAGAAGCGATATTTCTGCCGTCGAAGCGATGATTACTTTATGGAGGGCCACGTATGGCCAGGCCGTTGCCAGTTTCCTGACTTTACCAATCCTGAAGTACGCGAATGGTGGGGCGGTTTGTTTGACGAACTGGTACAAATGGGCGTTGCCGGTGTTTGGAACGATATGAATGAGCCTGCTGTATTTGGTGCCGGTACCTTCCCTGATGATGTGCGTCACCAGTACGATGGTTACCGTGGATCACACCGCAAGGCGCATAATATTTATGGCATGCAGATGGTACGCTCAACCTACGAGGGTTTGCGCAAGATCATGAAAAACAAACGCCCTTTTACCATTACAAGGGCAGGTTATTCAGGCGTGCAACGCTTTTCATCGGTGTGGACCGGTGATAATGTGGCCTCATGGGAACACCTTAAGCTGGGTAATATCCAGTGTCAGCGTTTGTCGATATCGGGCATACCATTTTGCGGTACCGACATTGGCGGTTTTAGTGGTGAGCCCGATGGCGAACTGTTTACCCGCTGGATCCAGATGGGCACCTTTTCGCCGTTTATGCGTGCGCACTCGGCGGGTGATACCAAAGAGCGTGAACCGTGGAGTTTTGGCGAGCCATTCACGGCAATCAACCGTAAGTTTATCGAACTGCGTTACCGTTTGATCCCCTACCTGTACTCAACTTTTTGGGAGCACCACCGCTATGGCTTCCCTATTTTGAGGCCGATAGTGATGCACGAGCAGGACACACAGCTAAACCATTTCCGCCAGGATGAGTTTACTTATGGGGATAAAATTTTGGTTTGCCCGGTAATGGAGCCAGGGCAGATCAAACGCAATGTATATCTGCCTAAAGGAAAATGGTACAACTTCTGGACTTACGAGGTTGTTGACGGCGGCCAGGAAGTATCAGTAGATACCCCGCTTGAGACTATGCCAGTATTTATAAAAGCCGGTTCGGTGATACCTGAATATCCGGTGATGCAATACGTTGGCCACAAAGAGATTGAAGAAGTAAAGCTGAATATTTACTATACCGATTATGAGGTAAATTCATTCCTGTTTGAAGATTACGGCGAAACATTTGCGTACGAGCAGGATATTTACCTGGAGAAAAAGTTTGTGGTAAATGGCAGTAGCAAAAATTTAACCATTGATCAGAGCCTGGAAGGTTTGTATACCCCACGCTATGACGGCTATCATTTTAACCTGATAGGTTTGCCGTTTACGCCATCAAAAATAAAAGTAGATGGCAAAGAGGTAAAAGAATTTCAACTAAATGATGATAAAACGGTAGAGTTTAAATACAGTAAAAACTTTAAACATATTGAAATAAGCAAATAATATTTATATATAGCCAAACTACCTCTTCGTAACGCCAGTGCGAGGTATGAAGCAATCGCAAACCATACAGGTCTAACCTGTTAAGATAGATGGATTGCTTAGTACTAAAGCATTGACGTTTTTTATTTCAAACTTTATTGTTTATTTCCTCCGCGCACCATCGAAAGATAAGAAGTAAAAGCTAACTTTAAAGGGAGTTTGCATAAGCGTTATGTCAATAAAGCGCTTCGGACGTTATGATGATTTTTCTGTAAGTTGTTCATAAATTAAATAAGTTGTTTTTGAGCATTAGCTAGGTTTTTAATTTTTATTTTGGATCGAATTTTCGAGTCCTTGGATCTGTTCATCCTGCTGAACCTTGCTTTAGTCATACCATACCTGTTTTGGTGCAATTTTAAAATATCAGTTGTTTTTAGCTTACTGTAACAGCTAATTGCCGTCATGAAGATACTAACTTTACATGACACGGTTTTGCCAGTCCGAAAGGCTGGACCTTACTAATACCTTTAAGTTTTGTGATGCGTGTTCTGTTGTTAAGGATATATAATTAACTAATATATAGCCTGATATGATAAACAGAGGGTGCTAAATACCCTTTAATAACATATCGTTGTAGTGCTAATCTTTATTTTCTGTCATATAAATCTATAATCTAAATGTCTTGATTAAAAGTATATTACGATTTTTTATAGAAATAAGTCTATTATTTATTATTACTAAGTATTACCTTTGATAAAAATATTAAACTTATACCTTATTGTTTTATGAAAAAAAATCTATTCATTATCTCTTTGATGATGATGCTGTGGTCTTGCAGCAAAAATGCACAATTAGTTCCCGATCAAACAAAAACGTCTTCTGGAAAGTTGACGGCACATGCTGCTGGAGACCAGGCATGGGATGTTTTAGGTTTTGGCTATGATGTAACAGGTGAATATGGGAATTCGGTTTCCACAACATTTCCAGTTATTGACGTTGCGAAGCTTTATGCAGCAGATCCTATCAGGGTAGTTAAGAATGTAAGTACAAGTAGGAATTCGACATTTTCATATGGGGATAACGTACAGCATTACTCAAGCGACCTGTCTGCACATTTAAATGCAACTGTTGGCTTTTCTTTATTCAAAGCAAGTATCACTTCTGCTTATTCTGATGTATCCTCTTTTAATTCAAAGTATATTTATGGCAGCTATAATCTTTTATTACAACAGCGTGAGCTAAAGTTTAATGCGCCGACTGTTATACTCCAACAATACTTAACATCAAATTTTAAAACCGATATAGGTATTCTTACTCCAGAACAATTAGTTCGTCAATATGGTGCCTTCTTTTTGACGGATATTATGTTGGGGGCTAAACTACAGATAACCTACCGTTCGCAAACATCAAGTTCTGATAGAAAGACAGCCGCATCCGCAGGTTTAGATCAAAGTTTAGGCAGTTTGTTTTCAATCAATGCTGGCATTAACTCACAGCATTCACAAAGTAGCAGTAACTTTAATCAATATGTGCACTATGTAACTCATGGTGGAGACCCCACTGTTGGAATAACTCCAAATACTATCGTATTTGATCAAAATACCCCACCTATTGATTTTGGAGCCTGGCAAAGTACTACCAATGCGCAAAACGCAGTGCTTATTGATATCCCGAGTTCTGGTTTAATTGGTATTTACGATTTAATTGCCGATCCGGTAAAATCAAAAGCAGTTAAGGATTATATTAATAATGTATTCTTGCCAGGTAATCAAGTACAGGCTGTATTTGATAAAGCACCTCTTTACCGGTGCTTTAGTACTGCCAATCAAGATTACATGATTTTAACAAATCCAAGCGAAGTATCTAATTTACCAAGCTGGAAGATTGAAGGCGTTTTAGGGAATGTTTATACCGATAATACTAAGGGAGGTTTAGTGCCTGTTTTAAGATGGTATCAATACCAGGCAGGATATCACTTTTTTACTTGTAACGTGAATGAGATCCCTTCTCAGGCTAACCAAGAAGGTACGCAGGGATATATCAATCCTACTCAAGTACCGGGGTCAAAACCCTTGTATCGTTATCGCAATAGTAGAGGAGCACACTGTTATTCTGTAGATGTAAATGAACTTGGGCCTAAAAATGGATGGACATTGGACGGTATTATGGGATATCTTGAATAATACATAAAATATTTTTAAAGGCGTGGTCATTTGACCCGCCTTTTTGTATTTTATCCAAATGCATTTTCAATTTTATCCTTTCTGAAATTTACCCTAAGCCAACAAATACCAGATTGTTTTTAATAGTGAAAAATTATATGGCTTTCGAAATCGGTCATCACTTTTTGGTATTTTAAAGAATCCAGTCCGATAACTGATCCCAAAACAGATATGATATAGTTAACTGATTGCTCCGGTGGTGCTGATAGTGTCTCCATCTTCCCTCTAAAAATAAATCTCCAAAACCCTGCATAATATATTAATCCTGTTATATTTGATTACATATAAACCAAACTCATTCCTGTGATTTGGGTTATCTACTAACACTCTAACAGGTTATCTATATCATGGCCAAAAAAACAACTAAAACCGAGAACCCCTTACCGGATACAAAGCCTGTAAAGGAAAAAAAGCCGTCACTAAGGTCAAAGCCGATAAAGTAACGCCTGAAACAGGAGCCCCGGAACCTAAAAAAACAGTTAAAACAAAAACAGTGGCTGCCGAAAAGCCTGCCGTTGCAGAGAAAGCTGTACCGGTTAAAACAAAATCGACTGCTGATGAGAAGCCTTCAGTCGTTAAAAAAGCAGCATCGGCTAAATCGAAAGCGGTGAATGCCAATAACCTGACAGAAATTACCCCGCAACCTGTAACGCTTAAAGCCGTTGAACCATACAGCCGTTTTACGGATTTTGATATCAGTTTATTTAAGTCGGGCAAACATTATAAGCTGTATGAAAAACTGGGCTCGCATGTAGTGGAATATCTGGGTGTCATTGGGACTTATTTTGCCGTTTGGGCTCCAAATGCACAATACGTAGCGGTAATAGGCAACTTTAACGGCTGGGACCGCGGTTCGCATAGCTTGAATGCCCGCTGGGATTCATCGGGTATTTGGGAAGGTTTTATTCCAAATGTTGGCAATGGCGAAACGTATAAATACTATATCAAATCATCAACCGGCGAAGACCTGGAAAAAAGCGATCCTTTCGCCCTACGCTGGGAATTGCCTCCACGTACAGCCTCTATAGTTGCCGATACTTTTTATGAGTGGAAGGATCAGGACTGGATGCAGAACCGTCATGAACATAACGCGCTCGACAGGCCATATTCGGTTTACGAAGTGCATTTGGGTTCATGGGCGCGTAATCCCGAAAGTCCGGACGAGTTTTTAACTTACACTCAGCTTGCCGAAAAAATGGTGCCTTATGTAAAGGAAATGGGCTTCACCCATGTGGAGTTCATGCCCATTATGGAACACCCGTATTATCCGAGCTGGGGTTACCAGGTAAGTGGTTATTTTGCAGCGGCATCACGCTACGGTACACCACAACAACTGATGTACCTGATTGAAGAATTTCACAAAGCCGGTATTGGCGTAATCCTGGATTGGGTGCCTTCGCACTTTCCGGGAGATATCCATGCACTGTATAAATTTGACGGTACACACCTTTATGAGCATGCCGATGCCCGCAAAGGTTTTCACCCCGACTGGAAATCATATATTTTTAACTACGGCCGAAACGAGGTAAGGGCTTTTCTGATCAGCAACGCTTTGTTTTGGCTGGAAAGGTATCATGCCGATGGTTTACGCGTTGACGCGGTGGCCTCAATGCTGTACCTTGATTATTCGCGCAAGCATGGCGAATGGGAAGCTAACAGGTATGGTGGTAACGAAAACCTCGAAGCTATATCATTTCTGAAAGAATTTAACGAAGCTGTTTACAGCCATTTTCCATCGGTACAAACCATAGCTGAAGAATCTACGTCATTTACAGGCGTTAGTCGCCCGGTTTATTTAGGCGGCCTGGGCTTTGGGATGAAATGGATGATGGGCTGGATGCATGACACTATCGATTATTTTCATGAGGATCCTATCCATCGTAAATATCATCATAACGAGATAACTTTTAGTACTATATATGCCTTTACCGAAAACTTTATGCTGCCTTTCTCGCATGACGAGGTTGTTTATGGCAAAGGCAGTATGCTACGCAAAATGCCCGGCGATGAGTGGAGGCAGTTTGCTAACCTGAGACTGATGTACGGATACATGTTCACACACCCCGGCTCAAAACTACTCTTTATGGGCGGCGAATTTGGGCAGGGCGATGAATGGGATTTCGGCAAATCGTTACAGTGGCATGTGTTGCAGTATCCAAATCATCAGGGTATTAGCGAAACAGTTAAGGCGTTGAACCATTTATATCGTACAGAGCCTGCGCTGTATGAAAAAGCCTTTTCGCACCAGGGCTTTGAATGGGTTGACGGCGGCAATGCCAACGATTCCATACTGGTTTACCGTCGGATGGGGCATGACACTAAAAACGATCTGATGGTCATCCTGAACATGACCCCTGTTGTACGCCGTGATTATCGCATAGGCGTACCTGCTGCTGGTAAGTGGAAAGAGATCTTTAATTCGGATAATGAAAAATACTGGGGCAGCGGCATCATCAATTATGAGCCTGTAAATAGCGACCAGGTAAGTTGGCATGGCAAAAGCCAGTCGATCAAAATTACTATACCGCCGCTTGCGGCTGCGGTATTTAAACTGGTACCTGATGTGCCTGCTAAATATGAATTGAAACGGTAAGCAGCTTTGAAAGACTTACGAAGTTCCAAATACTTCGTAAGCCTTTCAAAACCAAGTAAACAAGTTAAGGATGCTCCTGTTGTTAGTATGTAAATAGCCTATGAACCCAAAATTCAAATATCTTTATCTTATAGGTGGTATAGTTGCCACGATATTGTTTATTGTGCAAATTGTGGCTACCTATCCAAAGCCTAATACAGTTGGGGTAATTCTTGGCGCTTTGCCAGCTTTGGCCTTGTTTTACTTATCGTACAAGGCTTATCATGTTAAAAAGGATAATGAGTTGATGTGAGATAGACTTAGATATTGGAAGGCGTTTCTATCCTCCTGCAATTACCACGCTTTGCCCATAATAATCTCTCTTTTGTTTATTTTGCCCAATAACCTGTGAGGTGGACCAGGTACCTGGTTGATAATTAATTTACTTAACGATTTTTGCCTGAATATAAAAATCAGGGTCAATAACTAATGAGTCGACAGCAGGAAGATATTCTAATTTCAGTGACTGCCAGTTCGTTGAGGGGGCAATCCAACGTTGATCAATCAATTTGATTTTAACGGGCATGGTAAAACCGGCTATACAATTTGTAAATCTGTATTCGAAGCTTTTTTCATCAATTTTATATTCCAATACAGGGATCTGTGTGGTTCTTAAATATTGGTCAAATATCTTGCTGAGATCTTTTTTGCTGACCTTACTGATATAGTTTTCGATCTGTGCCGAATTTACTGATTGGTGATAAAAGCTTCTGTTAAGTCCTCGTAACACTTCCCTGAATTTATCGTCATTATTGATAATAGCCTGTAACATGTGGATTAAAACCCAACCCTTCAGATAGGCGTCTTCACCTCCGTCTTTAAAAATATTGTCGGGAGAAATTACCGGAGCCTTGTTGCCTATCCGATTGGTAGTCCTGCTCAAAAAGAAATCGTGGGACGCCTTTGGCCCGTAAAGATCGGCAATAACCAATTCCTCCGCATAGCCGGCAAAGCCTTCCTGTAACCAGCCGTAGGCAGGATCACTTGCCGTTATATTGTTGCCAAACCATTCGTGCGCTGTTTCATGAACCACCATCCGGTCGGTTTTTTGATCCCAATAAGTTAGCCGTTTGGGATTAAGACCAAAGCGACCCAATCTAAACTTGTTTCCATAGCCGATAGCGCTTTGATGTTCCATTCCTATATACGATGCTTCAACCATCTTAAAGCCGTCGCTGTAAAATGGGTATGGGCCAAACCAGTGCTCAAATGATGTTAAAGTTTTTCGAACTTTGGCAACCAGGTAATCTTTTACCTTTTCCTGGTTATAATCCAGTACCCAAAAATCCAGATCAAGGTTACCGCGTTCGCCGTTAAATTTTTCACTTACATGTTCATATTTCCCTATATAAAAGGTAAGCCCATAATTATTTATAGGACTGTCCACTGCCCAGGTGTAGCTTGAGGTGCCATCTGTATTTTTAAGTTGCCGCCGAAGCCTTCCATTTGATACCGCGACTAATGTATCTGGTGTAATTATTGTAACCGAAGCTCCTTTATCTGGTTTATCGCCAATATAAACCTTACATGGAAACCATGCACTCGCGCCCGGCAATTGACAGGCTACAGCCATCCATGGTCTGCCTATAGAGTCCTTTTGCCATACCAAGCCACCATCCCATGGAGGGTTAACTGATTGTTTTGGTTTGCCCGAATAGTAAATCGTAATGTTTTGAATATTATTTTTTGACCGCTGTAGGGGCTTTACAAACCAAGCGTCGCCGTTTTGTATAAAAGATAACTTTGCGCTCCCCGTTCTGATACTATCTATTTTAAGAGGCGATTGGAGGTCTATTTGCATGAGCGCGGTGTGTTTATTTTTAACAATCTTATATTGAATAATATTGCTACCGCAGATCGTTTGATTAATATAATCTGGTTTTATGGTCAGATCATAGCGCAGAACATCCCACCAAGCCCTTTCCGGCGTTATCGACCCTTTTAAAGTATCCTGGTGCGTTGGCTTGATTTGCCTATCGTTTTGTTGTGCAATTATTTTGCAGGTTAATAAGCTTAGGATTATAAACATAAATGTTTTTTTAGTCATAGATAAGTATCTTGTAGGGCGTGATGTATCGTTGGTTATTGCCAACCTTGAGCCACTAAAATAGTGAAATTTCACTTGCAGGAGCTATTATTAAACGTCCCAACGACTTATAAACCCCCACCTTTAATTTTCAACCGCGAATTTCCAAACCACTCCGCAACCGCACAATCACTGTTCGAAAACGAACAGTTTCGTAGATTGTGCTTTTCTTTAATTGATTGATATTCAGTAAATTAAAAACAGGGCATATAATTAGCTGAAATTCAGGTATAAACCATTACAATTATGCTTAAAAATTACCTGCTGGTTGCTTTTAGAAACCTTTCAAAAAACAAAGCTTTCTCTGCCATTAATATAATAGGGCTGGCTATCGGCATGGCGGCATGTCTGCTCATTTTGCAATATGTTAGCTTTGAGCTTAGTTTTGATGATTTCCACGCTAAAAAAGACCGCGTTTTCCGGATTAATCAGGACAGGTATGACAATGGCAAGTTAAGTACTCAATGGGCCGGCGGGGCTTTTGCACCCGGCACAGCATTTAAAAATGCGCTGCCCGATATTGAAGAGTACGTAAAGATTGTAGGAGCAGGGCAAACCATAGCCAACTACAAGGATCAGAAAATGGTAATCCGGAATGTTTACTATGTAAGCGACGCTTTTTTTAAAACCTTTTCTTTCCCGCTGATAAACGGCGACGGAAATACTGCACTTAAAGAACCCAACACCGCGGTAATTACCCGGCAAATTGCTGACAGGCTTTTTCATGGCGTAAATCCCGTTGGGCAAACCTTGTATATTAATACAGATAAGCCGCTTAAAATTACCGGCGTAATGGAAAATATGCCTGCCAATACGCATATGAATTTCGATATCATGCAATCCTACGCTACGCTGCTTAAAGAAAATCCGCCTAATAAAGATTTTAATCTCGATAATGCCTGGCTAAATGACGGCTGCACAACTTACCTCCTGCTTAAACCTGGAGTTGATCCGCGTGCTTTGGAAGCTAAGTTTATCCCTGTAGTGAAAAAAGCTTATGATAAATATCCTGGTACGGGCGAAGGCGGCATTTATACACTTCAGCCGGTAAAGGATATCCATCTGTATTCCAACAGGATGCTGGAGTTTCAGCCCAATGGAGATGGTAAATCGGTGTACCTGCTTTTGGGGATTGCCATCTTTGTGATCATCATAGCATGGATCAACTATATCAACCTGGCTACTGCCCGTGGTATTGGCCGGGCTAAGGAAGTTGGGGTACGTAAAACTTTGGGCTCGGCAAAAGCACAGTTGATTACCCAGTTTATGTTAGAGGCCATGATGCTTAACGCCATGGCTATAGGCCTTGCATTGCTTATCATTATGGCTTGCTTGCCTGCATTCGCCAATGTTTCCGGCATGCAGATGGGCTTTACCTTATTTGCTAAAGTAACTTTTTGGCTGGCTGTTTTGGGAATCTTTGTATTGGGCTCATTCTTCAGCGGCTTTTATCCGGCCATTGTATTATCGGCGTTCAGGCCGGTTGAGGTGATGAAAGGCAAGATCTTAGCATCGCCAGGGGGAGTGATATTACGTAAGGCAATGGTGGTATTCCAGTTTGCTGCCTCGATATTTTTACTGATAGGATCGCTTACAGTGTTCAAGCAACTTAAATACATGCAAAGCCAAAAGTTAGGAGTAAAAATAGATCAAACACTGGTCATTAAAGCTCCGTTGGTTAAGGTAGATTCGTTTTACCGTAGCATGAGCTCATTTAAACACGAATGCCTGGCACAATCTGCCGTTAAAAGCGTAACAGTATCAACCTCAATCCCCGGCGAACCTGTGCAATGGAATGCTGGCGGTATTAAGTTGGTTGGCTCAGATCAAAGTACAAGCAAACAATACCGCATTATCGGTGCCGATTACGATTACCTTAACGCCTACGATATCAAACTGATAGCCGGTCGTAAGTTTTCGAAAGAGTTTGGCGATGAACCACATAAAGTGATATTCACCAAAAAAGGGGTTGAACAGTTAGGCTTTAGCAAACCTGCCGATGCCCTTGGCAAACGCATCGATTTTTGGGGACAGGTTTATGAGATAATAGGAGTGGCCGATAATTTTCACCAGCAATCCTTACATGATGCCTACGATTCCATGATCTTCCGTTGTATCCCCGATGTTCGGGGACCGGTATCTGTGAAAATCAGCACCACCAATTTGCCGCAAACCATTGCGGAATTAAAGAAAACCTGGGCTGCCTTTTTCCCCGGCGACCAGTTTGATTATTTCTTTTTAGATCAGCATTTTAACGAGCAATACAAAACCGATCAACGCTTTGGGCAGGTGTTTGGCGTATTTACGGGCATCGCCATTTTTGTGGCCTGTTTGGGATTATTTGGCCTCGTATCGTACACCATTGTACAGCGCACTAAGGAAATTGGCATCCGCAAGGTACTGGGAGCTTCGGTAAACAGTATTTTAAGATTGTTGTATAAAGACTTTGCCCTGCTTGTAGCGGTATCGTTTGTGATTTCGGCACCAATAGGCTGGTACGCTATTCATCAATGGCTGCAAACATATGCTTTCAGGATGGATATCAACCCCTTCCTGTTTGTTGTTCCATTCTTCCTGGTATTGCTGGTTGCCTTTGCAACGGTTTCGTTTTTGAGCGTGAAAGCAGCGCTGATGAACCCTGTAAAGAGCTTAAAGACGGAGTAGTAAACAAGAAACACGTCATTGTAAGGTACGAAGCAATCGTACGAAAGTACGGTCACGCTGTATAGCGTGCGATTGCTTCGTCGTTCTTCTTATAATGACATATTTTTATTTCAAGGCGAGGGATTTTGGCGGGGCAAAACATTTACAATCCGCTGTTGGTAGGCTATTTACACAGTATCAATTAATTGCGTACTTTGCCCTATGCCTGTTTTAACTGTAGCCGAAAAAACTCTTATCCCAACTTTTACCTTGCAGCAAAATAACGAGCGGGGTAATACTATGATAGATGTGCGCGAGGCCGGCGGGCAATGCGGCGAGTTTAGGCTTGACCCTGCTTTTCTGCAGCCTCACCGTAAGGATTACTACTTTTTTGTACTGGTTAAAGGCGGTGCTAACCGCCACTGGATAGATTTTGTACCCTATACCGTAAAGCCCGATACCTTTTACTTTACTATTCCTCAGCAGGTGCACCTCAAAGAGCATTCGGCCCCAATGGAGGGCTTAATGATGAGCTTTACCAACGAATTTTTGCAGCTGGAAGATAATCGCATACTTCAACAACTTCCCATTATTCAAAACCCTGCCGCCGCGCATGAAATAAAACTTAGCCCTGTCGATCTGGCTTTTATAGAGGATACCATGCGCAAAATGCTGACTGAGTTTAATGCCGATGGTACCTGGCGCAACCAAATGCTTACCTCGTGGCTGCGGGTGCTGGTGATATACCTGAGCAGGCTGTACAGCGAGCAGTACAATGAAACCTGCGTTACACTAAACTATTGCCTTCTTAAAAGTTTTCAGGCACTTATTGGCGAGCATTATGCCAGCCAGCATGACGTTGCCGCCTATGCCGAACAGCTGAATCTTACACCCGGGCATTTTACGGAAGTTATTAAACAACAAAGCGGTAAAACAGCTATCACCCACATCCATGAACGATTGATTGTTGAGGCCAAACGTCGTCTGCTGCATACCGAACTATCGGTAAAACAAATTGCCGATGAGCTTGGCTTTGAAGATGCGGCTTACTTTAACCGCTTTTTTAAACGCCTTGCCGATACCACGCCTATAGCTTTCAGAATGCAAATCCGGGAAATGTACAGTTAATGCCCTGCTATGTGCAGCGACAAAAATATAGCACCTCCGTAGCTTTGTATTATGGAAAAACAAACAGTTTTAATAACAGGGGCCAATAAGGGTATTGGCCTGGAAACCGCCCGCCAGTTGGCTACCGCTGGCTACTATATTTACCTTGGCAGCCGTGATCAGGAGAGAGGCGAAAAAGCCGTTGGGCAACTTAAAGCTGAGGGCTTAAACGATGTAGAACTATTGCTGATAGACGTAACCAGTCAGGCATCTGTACAAGCCGCTCATGACGAGGTGGCTGCCAAAATCGACCATTTGGATGTATTGATCAATAATGCCGGTATCCCGGGTCCGTTTCCCCAACCAGCTCCCAATTTGAGCGATGATGCCGTGAAAGAGGTGTTTGAGGTAAACTTTTTCGGCGTTGTCCGTACAACACGTACTTTCCTCGATCTGGTTAAAAAATCACCAAACCCAAGGATAGTAAACGTAACATCCGACCTCGGTTCATTAACTTATCATAACGATCCAAACTGGGAGCATTACCAGGTTAAGACAGGTGCTTACGGTCCGTCGAAATCAGCATTGAACGCCTATACAGTTGCTCTGGCTTATGACCTTAAAGACCAGGTTAAAGTAAACATGGTGAACCCCGGCTACACCAACACCGAATTTAATGGTAACCGCGGGCCCAAACCCGTTGAAGATGGTGCAGCACCAATTGTAGCGTACGCCATGATAGGTGCTGATGGCCCGACAGGTAAATATGTGAGCGATTATGGCGAAACGCCCTGGTGATTAAGGAGTAAGATTTAAGAAGTCAAGAATCAAGATCCGGGAAGTTAAGATTTAAGATAACAGGCCGGAGATTTTCCAGCTTTTTTCTGTTTTATTAATATCACCACCCTCGTAGCTGCAAGGTACTAATCAATTAGCCTCAGCCAACCCCCCAAAAGAGAGGTTGGCTGAGGTTTTTTCCTATCTTTGCCCCAAAAGCAGACTGAATATGACCGGAAAATCGCCGCAGGAATCATACACCATCATGAACGAACTGGTATTGCCCAATGATACCAACACTTTAAACAACCTGATGGGTGGTCGTCTGTTGCATTGGATGGATATTGCCGCTGCTATTTCGGCACAAAAGCACTGTAACAGGATAGTGGTGACCGCTTCAGTAGATAACGTATCGTTCCAGTCGCCGATAAAGTTGGGTGATGTGATCAGCATTGAAGCAAAGGTTACCCGCGCATTCACTACGTCGGTTGAGGTAAGGATGGATGTATGGGCGCAAAACATTCCATCAGGCACTAAAGTAAAAAGTAATGAGGCCTATTACACCTTTGTTGCTTTGGATAAAGATGGGCAAAAGACAGCTGTGCCCGAGCTGGTACCTGAAACGGATAAAGAGCGCGCATTGTATGAGGGTGCGCTTCGCCGCCGCCAATTGAGGTTAATATTAGGCGGAAAAATGAACCCCAATGATGCTACTGAACTGAAAGCCTTGTTTTTTGGGGATCAATTGCCACCCAATCTTGGTGAAGAAATAAAGCAGTAACAAATTTCCAGGTGTATCGTCTAAATGGTTTAAACATTAAAACTACTGCGATGCGATATTTTCTGTGCTTTTTACTGCCACCGCTTGCCATACTTACTACTGGCAGAATAGGTGCATTTATATTGAATATATTTTTAACCCTTTTCTTCTGGATCCCGGGGTGATCCATTCCATCCTGGTAACCAGCGATTATTATGAGGCTAAACGCCACAGGCAACTGATGCGGGCGACAAGGCGTTACCGTTGGTAGCCTTGATTCGCATGATTATGGGATTCCCTGAGGTTTTGAATGAGATTATTTAGGACTATTCTATCAAGAAATCCTTAAATCCTAAAAATCAAGGTTCAAAATAAATTACCATATTTGCCACGATGCAAAAAGGTAAGCTATTAATTATCGACGACGAAGAACGCCTCCGTAACTTGCTGGCGCGCATTCTGCAGTTGGAAGGTCATGAGGTAATAACCGCAGGTTCCGGCAAAGAGGGCCTTAAAAAATTACAGCAGGATACTATACATGTGGTATTAAGCGATGTAAAGCTACCTGATATTGATGGCATCACCCTTTCTGAAACCATCAAAAAAACTATCCCAGCACCGAAATCATCGTATTAACGGCTTACGGGACTATCAATGATGGCGTAAAGGCAATAAAAGCCGGTGCGTTTGACTATATCACCAAGGGCGATGATAACGAAAAGATCATCCCGCTGGTAAGCAAGGCCATGGATAAAGCCCTGCTGCAGCAAAAGGTTGCCGAATTGGAAAGCAAGCTGAATGATAAGTTTGGTTTTGACAGGCTCATCGGTAAATCAACGGCTATCAGCGATGTAATTAAGCTTGCCCAAAAGGTTGCCCTTACCGATACAACTGTATTATTATTGGGCGAAACCGGCACAGGTAAGGAGATTTTTGCCGAAGCCATTCACCAGGCCAGTAACCGCAGCGCTAAATCATTTGTGGCTGTAAACTGCAGCGCTTTCACAAAAGAATTATTGGAAAGCGAATTGTTCGGTCATAAAGCCGGTTCGTTCACGGGAGCAGTTAAAGATAAAAAAGGCCTGTTTGAAGAAGCCAACGGTGGCACCATATTTTTGGATGAGATAGGGGAGCTTGATCATGATCTACAGGCCAAGCTGCTTCGTGTGCTTGAATCGCAGCAGTTTATTAAAATAGGAGATACCAAACCCACCCAGGTTAATGTACGGATTCTGGCAGCTACCAACCGTAATTTGCTCAACGAAATCAATGACGGCCATTTCCGGTCTGATTTATATTATCGCCTTTCAGTATTCCAGATCACGCTGCCAGCCTTACGCGAGCGTAAAAAAGATATCAAACTGCTGGCCGAATACTTTATGCAGCATTTTGCCCTTAAAGTAAAAAAGCAGGTAAATACCCTCAGCGACGAGTTCATAGAAAAACTGGAAGCCTACCCTTGGCCCGGGAACATCCGTGAGTTGAAAAATATTGTAGAACGGGCTGTTATTCTAACCGATAGCAATGTGCTTGATGAAAGCCTGCTGCCTTATGAAGTTCAGCAGCAACAGGTGAAAAGCGGTGCACCTATTTCGGCATTTGATCTTTCATCTGTAGAGAAACTGCATATTCAACGGGTATTAAACCATACCCACGGTAACCGTGCAGAAGCAGCGCACCTGCTTAATATTGGCGTGGCTACGCTGTATAGAAAGCTGAAGGAGTATAATTTGGAATGATTTCGGATTTCGGAATTTCGATTTCGGATTTAGTGAATAAAAAGTTCTTTCTACGCTGACGCCCGGCTCCAGCCGGGTGTCTACTATCAAGCGGCCTCAGGCCGCCGTACACAAGCCGGAGGCCTGGAGATATTTGCCACTCTTGAGATCATGCCTATCTGCCAAAGGTTACGTTATCGCTACTTCCTGCAGCTAAGACCTTCTTCAATCCCACTTTGATAATCAGCTATCAAAATGATAGCCCAATTCTCCTTAAATAAATAAAATAATGTTTCTGTTGTTATATAAATAATTAATAATCAGTTATTTGTATTGATAATAATTTTCTTGGCATCTGCTTGGCAAAGCCCTTTGCAAAAACACATAAAATGGATGCTTTACTCACAATCGCTTACCTGGCCACATTTGTAGTGGTATTCTGGATCTTTTTTAAATCTGTAACGTACTTCGAAAAAATCTAAAATCATGGCAGCATTATTCATCGTAGCAATAGCCGTGTTCATTTACATGGTATACGTACTTCTCAAACCCGAAAAATTTTAAAATTAAACTATGAACACTGAACTAACGGGTGTGATTTTCACCTACCTGCTCACCTTAGCCATCGCCATTCCCCTTGGCCGCTACATAGCTAAGGTATTTAAGGGCGAAAAAACCTGGCTCGATTTCCTCGCCCCGCTTGATCGCTTTATTTTCCGTTTCAGCGGCATCGACACCAAACGCGAAATGAACTGGAAACAACACCTGCTGGCCCTGCTTACCATTAACAGCGTTTGGTTAATATATGCCTTTGTTTGTTTGATGGCCCAGGGCCATTTGCCGCTTAATCCCGATGCGAATCCGGGCCAGTCGCCTGATACAGCTTTCAATACTGCCATCAGTTTTTTGGTAAACTGTAACCTGCAGCATTACTCGGGCGAAAGCGGTGCTACTTACTTTACACAGCACTTCGTATTCATGTTCCTGCACTTTGTATCGGCTGCTACAGGTATTGCTGCGCTGGTGGTTGTTTTCAGGGCCATGAAAGATAAGGTTACCGATAAGCTGGGCAACTTTTGGGAGTATTTTGTAAAATCAATCACCCGCATATTATTACCTATCTCATTTGTGATAGCTGTGATCTTCGCTTTTAACGGCATGACTACAAGCTATGCAGGTAAAGATACTTTCATAAGTATGCAAGGCGACACAGTTCACGTCTCCCGTGGACCGGTTGCTGCCATGGTTGCCATTAAACACTTAGGCACTAATGGTGGTGGTTGGTTTGGCGCAAACTCTGCACACCCTATTGAAAATCCTAATTACCTAACTAATACTGTTGAGCTGGTGGCCCAGTTGATCATCCCTATCGGTTTGGTATTTGCATTGGGCTTTTATCTCAACAAAAAGAGATTTGCCTATGTAATTTTTGGCGTAATGACGCTGGGGATGCTTTTGCTGATGATCCCGACCATCAACGCCGAGCTTAATGGTAACCCTGCCATTGCTCATATGGGCATTAGCCAGCCAACAGGAGCTATGGAGGGTAAAGAGGTACGTTTTGGGCCGCTTAACTCTGCATACTGGAGTATCATGACAACCATAACTTCTACCGGTTCAGTAAACTCCATGCATGACAGTGCTATGCCGGTATCCGGATTGTCAATGCTTTTAGGTATGATGATCAACTGCTTTTACGGTGGTTGCGGGGTTGGTATCCTTAACTTTTACATATTTGTGGTAGTAGCCGTGTTTATATCCGGTTTAATGGTAGGCCGTACACCCGAGTTTCTGGGTCGTAAGATAGAGGCGAGGGAAATGAAGATTGCTTCGTTGATTGCACTGCTGCACCCTTTTATTATATTGGTAGGCCTTGCAATTTCGTCCTACTTTATTGTACATGTTCCCGGTACCGACTGGGCTGTCAAGCCATCGGCCTGGTTAAATAATCCCGGCAACCACGGTTTTTCCGAAATGCTGTATGAATATTCATCGGCAGCAGCCAACAACGGTTCGGGCTTTGAAGGTTTGGGCGATGGTAATATTTTTGGAACTATACAACAGGTATCGTCATGATATTGGGTAGGTTCCTCCCAATTATTGGTCCGCTGGCTATTGCAGGCTTATTGGCTAATAAAAAGAATATTCCTGAATCGGCTGGTACTTTAAAAAGCGACACCTCAACTTTTGGGTTGATGATTTTCGCGGTGATCATAATTATCGCTGCCCTGTCATTCTTCCCGGCACTTGCTTTAGGTCCTATCGCTGAATACTTTTCACTTAAATAATCATGAACTCAACTCAAAATACATTGTTCCAGGGCGATCAGATGAGGGATGCTTTAAAACAATCTTTTATCAAACTAAACCCTCGCGTCCTGTTCCGTAACCCGGTGATGTTCACCGTGGAGATAGGTACGGTTGTGATGCTCATTGTGAGCATATTTTCACTGGCCAATAAAGGCCAGGGCAGTTTTGCCTACAACTTTACAGTATTTGTTATATTGTTGTTAACCGTTTTGTTTGCCAATTTTGCCGAAGCTATAGCCGAAGCACGCGGCAAGGCCCAGGCCGAGAGCCTCCGTAAAACCCGTGAGGAAACACCTGCACGCTTACTGGTTAACGGCAAGGAAGAAAGGGTGATGTCATCACAGTTAAAAAAAGGCGACGTATTCATTTGCGAAGCCGGTGATAATATCCCAACCGATGGCGAAATCATTGAAGGTATCGCTACCATTGATGAATCGGCTATTACCGGCGAATCTGCCCCGGTAATCCGTGAAGCCGGTGGTGATAAATCATCTGTTACCGGTGGTACCAAAGTATTATCCGACAGGATCAAAGTATTGGTAACCACCCAGCCGGGCGAAAGCTTTTTGGATAAGATGATTGCGCTGGTAGAAGGCGCATCCCGCCAGAAAACCCCTAACGAAATTGCCTTAACTATTTTGCTGGCCGGTTTTACGCTGATCTTCGTTATCGTGTGCGTTACCCTGAAGCCATTTGGTGATTATTCAAATACGCCCATCACTATAGCCGCTTTTATATCGTTGTTTGTTTGTTTGATCCCTACAACTATCGGTGGCCTTTTATCGGCCATCGGTATTGCCGGGATGGACAGGGCTTTACGCGCCAACGTGATCACCAAAAGCGGTAAAGCTGTTGAAACAGCAGGCGACTTAGACACTTTATTACTGGATAAAACTGGTACCATAACCATTGGTAACCGTAAAGCAACCAGCTTTTACCCAACAGCAGGCGTAAACGAGCAGGATTTTGTAATGGCATGTGTGTTAAGTTCACTGGCCGATGAAACTCCCGAAGGTAAGTCGATTGTAGAACTTGCAGAGCAGGGCCCGCACAAATTAAAAATCTACGCTCCTACCGATTCGGTGTTTATTAAGTTTACTGCCGAAACCCGTTCAAGCGGTTTGGATACACCCGATGGCCTACGCATCCGCAAAGGTGCTTTCGATTCTATCCGCAACATGGCCATTAAAGCCGGTAACCAATTCCCTGCGGATGTGGAAGAGAATGTTAAAAAGATCTCCTCAAACGGTGGTACCCCATTGGTTGTATCACAAAATGAAAAGATCATGGGTGTAATCGAGCTGCAAGATATCATCAAAACCGGTATTGCCGAACGTTTTGAGCGCTTGCGTAAAATGGGGGTTAAAACAGTGATGGTTACCGGCGATAACCCGCTTACTGCCAAATTTATTGCCGAAAAAGCCGGTGTAGATGATTTTATTGCCGAGGCGAAGCCTGAGGATAAAATGAACTACATTAAAAAGGAACAGCGGGGCGGTAAACTGGTAGCCATGATGGGCGATGGAACAAACGATGCCCCCGCACTGGCCCAGGCCGATGTTGGCGTAGCCATGAACAGCGGTACACAAGCCGCCAAAGAAGCGGGCAATATGGTTGACCTGGACAATGATCCAACCAAACTGATCGAGATAGTTGAAATAGGTAAGCAATTATTAATGACCCGCGGTACATTGACAACCTTTAGTATAGCAAATGATGTGGCTAAATATTTTGCCATTGTTCCGGCTTTATTCATGGTATCAATGCCTGCTTTAAAAGCTTTAAATATCATGGACCTGCACAGTCCGCAATCGGCTATACTTTCGGCGGTGATATTTAACGCCATTATTATTCCGCTACTGATTCCGCTGGCTTTACGTGGTGTTGAGTACAAGCCGATTGGTGCAAGCGCGTTGTTACGCCGTAACCTGCTCATTTATGGGTTAGGCGGTATTATTATACCTTTTATAGGCATTAAATTAATTGATTTAGCTGTTTCAATTTTTATATAGATGTGAGATGTTAGATATGAGATTTGAGACTTTTTGAGTTATAAGTCACGCATTTCGTATTTAACAAAATCTCATGTCTCAAATCTCATATCTCAAATCTAAAAAAGAAATGAAAACATATTTGTTGCCATCCATCAAGCTTACCTTAATACTGATAGTATTAACAGCAGGCATCTATCCTTTAGCTATAGCCGGTATGGGTAAATTTACCCCGGGTAAAGGTGATGGTGAAACCATTACATACAAAGGCCGTGTAGTTGGCTACGCCAACATTGGTCAAAAGTTTACTAAAGACGAGTATTTCTGGGGCCGTCCATCAGCAGTTGATTACAATGCTGCCGGCTCAGGCGGTTCAAACAAAGGCCCGTCAAATCCTGATTACCTGAAACAGGTTGAAGGCAGAATAGATGATTTTCTGAAACACAACCCAGGGGTAACACGCTCACAGATTCCTGCCGAACTGGTTACGGCTTCAGGTAGCGGTTTGGATCCTGATCTTTCACCAGCAGGCGCAAAAGTTCAGGTTGCCCGTGTAGCTAAAGTTCGCGGTTTATCAGTTGATGCCGTAAACAAACTGGTTGATGAGCATACTGAACAACCTTTGTTAGGTTTGTTTGGCCCTGCTAAAGTGAATGTATTGAAGTTGAATGTGGCTTTGGATAGGGTGAAGAAGTAAAAACCAGGCTACCGCAGTTTTAGCGGAGCTCAAATCCTCGCCGGGGTTGGCAATAATTAGCAACGGCGAGGATACAAACACAATTTGGGTTACCAATAAGGAACCCGGAAATTTTAATACCTACTTAAATGAAATTTTTCCTGCTATTGATATTTTCGATGTTAACCTGTGCTTTTATAGTTAAGGCTCAGGATACGGTCAAAACCACATCCGATGCACCTTTGGTGGTTTACGGCTCGGTTGATACCTATTTTAAATATGATTTCGCAAACAGGGGATCGCAGATCCCGACGAGTTTTGCAACGGATCACAATTCAATTTCTATCGGGATGATAGATCTGGGTTTAAAGAAAAAGGTTGGCAGGGCCGCTTTTGTAGGCGAGTTATCATTTGGTCCGAGAGGACAAAGCCAGTCGATACCAAACGGATCTGATGGCGAGTCGTATCATATTCAAAACTTGTATGTGGCTTATGATGTAACAGATAAATTTGTACTTACTGCCGGATATATGGCTACTTTTATAGGTTATGAAGTTGTGAGCCCGGTTGGCAATTTTAACTACTCAACCTCTTACCTGTTTACCAATGGCCCGTTTCAAAACGCGGGTTTTAAAGCCGCATATTCGTTTTCGGATAAAGTGAACGTGATGGCCGGTGTGTTTAATGATAATTGGAATTATTACCGGTCGTCAAATCAAGTAAACAGTTTTGGCGCTCAGCTAATATTAAACCCTGTTAAGGGCTGGACCGCCTACTTAAACGTAATTACCGGAGGGATTGTAGGCACCGAGTTTGATTTAACAACTGCGTATCAAATAACAAACGCGTTTAAGCTGGGCCTGAACGCGGCCGACTTTTCGGCAAACAAAGGTGTTACCGGCGGTTTTTCGGGCGTAGCTTTGTATCCGCAACTGGCAGTTTCAAAATACGTTACACTTGGTTTAAGGGGCGAATATTTTAAGCATAAAACAGGTATTTATACCGCAATTGCAGGGCCGGCAAATGGTAAATCGGTTACAGCGGCAACGCTTACGGCTAACGTTAAAGCAGGCCCGTTAACATTAATACCCGAGGTGAGATTGGATCACGGATCGGTAGAGCAGTTTAAAGCACGCAATGGTGATTTGACAAGGTCTGCATCACAGTTTGTGCTGGCAGCTGTTTATGGGTTTTAGCAGCAATTAAATGCTTAGGTATTACAGCAGATCCAGGCATCGTGGCTAAAGCATGTGCAAAGTGAGCGGAAAGCCTGACCGGCATGGAACACCATAAAAACTAAAGGAAAATTCAAAGGCGACTTATGAATGAGGACACTAAAGAGCAATCTGTAGAGCACTTCCTGGAGCTGATCAAAAAATCGCGCCGGGGAAAGTTCAAGGTATATATAGGCATGAGCGCCGGTGTTGGGAAAACCTACCGGATGCTGCAGGAGGCCCAAACCCTGCTGCGCAATGGTATCGACGTGAAAATTGGTTACATCGAAACCCACAACCGTAAAGAAACCCATGCCTTGCTGGAAGGTTTGCCTGTAATACCCCGCCGTAAACTGTTTTACAAAGGGAAGGAGCTGGAGGAGATGGACCTGAAAGCTGTGATAAGCCTGCGCCCCGAGGTGGTTATAGTTGACGAGCTTGCCCACACCAACATTGAGGGCAGCAGCAATGAAAAACGATGGCAGGATGTACTGGAGATCCTGAATGCAGGCATTAACGTGATCAGTGCGGTGAATATACAGCACATGGAGAGCCTTAATGAAGAAGTGCAGCGGATAACCGGAGCTACCATCAATGAACGCGTACCCGATAAAGTTTTGCAGTTGGCCGATGAAGTGGTAAACATCGACCTTACCGCCGACGAACTGATTGAGCGCTTGAAGGAAGGTAAGATCTATGATGAAAAAAGATCCCGACGGCGTTAAGTAACTTTTTCCAGGCAGAGCGGATTTTGCAGCTGCGCGAGTTGGCCCTGCGTGAGGTGGCCCACCAGGTAGAGCGGAAAATTGATATTGAGGTGCCTAAGACAATTAAGCTAAGGCCCGAGCTTTTTTTGGCTTGCATCAGTACCAATGATGAGTCGGCTAAGGTTATTATCCGTAAAACGGCAAGGCTATCATCATACTATCGCTCCAAATGGTATTTACTATATGTGCAAACCTCGCGCGAGAGCAGCGATAAGATTAACTTAGCCGCGCAAAGGCACCTTATCAATAATATGAAGCTGGCCACGCAACTGGGAGGGGAAGTGCTGAAGGTAAAAGATGATAATGTGGCCCGTACCATTTGGGAAACGGCCGAAAAATATGATATCACCACGATTTGCATTGGCAAGCCGCGGTTTAAATTTTACCAGCTTATCATGAAAACAGCGGTGTTTACACAGCTACTAAATAAAATGTCGAAAACTGATATTGACCTTGTAATACTTTCATAGCCATGACAATAAAAAATAAACTCCGGGCAGGGATAGGTTTCCTGTTTGTACTGGCAATAATTTGCTGCGGAATGTCGATATATTTCCTAAACCGGTTATCTGCCGATGCAGGAGCCATATTGAAAGATAACTATAAAACAGTAAAGTATATGCAAAATATACTTACCGCTATTGATTCGCGTACCGACAAACTATCGGCCGACCAACAAAAAACGATAAATGACAATTTGGTATTGCAGGAGCACAATATCACTGAGGCAGGTGAGCTGCAACTTACAGATTCCTTGCGGGCTGTTTTTGAGAGTTTAAAGCACGGGAGCGATAATAAAATAGCCGAAAGCGACTTACGTAATCGCTTGCACAAGCAGGTGTATGGAATAATGAAGCTCAACATGGATGCTATCGCACGGAAGAATGATAAAGCTAACACAACTTCAAAAAGAGGGTCGTTGCTGGTGGCATTTTTAGGCGCGTTTTTGTTTTTAGTAGCATTCAGTTTCGCAGTTAATTTCCCGGGATACATTGCCAACCCAATTAAGGAGCTTACTGCCCGCATTAAAGAGGTATCAAACAAAAATTATCACCAGCAAATTCATTTTGAATCGGACGATGAATTTGGCGAACTGGGCCAGGCTTTTAATAACATGACGCGCAAGCTTGATGAATTTGAAAATAGTAACCTGGCCAGCATCCTGTTTGAGAAAAAGCGAATTGAAACTATTATCAACTCCATGCATGATGCCATTATTGGCCTTGATGAAAAAGGTGTTATCATTTTCGCCAACCAAGTGGCCTGCAACCTGATTGGTATGAAAGCCGACCAGCTTAATGGTAAATATGCGCCAGATATTGCTATTGAAAATGATCTGATGCGTAAATTGCTTGTTAATGACCAGGCAAAGCTTCGGATCTTTGCTGATGAGCGCGAAGGTTTTTATTCGCGCGAATCCTTATCGGTAAGCAGCAGGGATAAAGTGATAGGTAAAGTGATTATTCTGAAAAACATTACCGAATATCAGCAACTGGATGAGGCCAAAACCAATTTCATTGCTACCATATCGCACGAGTTGAAAACCCCCATCTCATCTATAAAAATGAGCTTGAAGTTATTGGAAGATGAGCGCATAGGCGAAGTAAATGCCGAACAACGCCAGCTGATAGGTAATATTGACGACGATACTCGTCGCCTGTTGCTCATCACAGGCGAACTGCTTGACATGGCACAGGTTGAAACCGGCAAGCTACAGCTTAACTTCGGCAGTACGCACCCTCAAAATATTGTGGATTATGCCGTAAAAGCCATTAAGTTTATAGCCGACCAAAAGCATGTGGAAATTAAAGTAAAATGTGATGAAAGTTTGCCAAAGGTACATGCCGACCTGGATAAAACTACCTGGGTACTCATCAACCTGCTCTCCAATGCCATAAAATACAGCCACGAAAAATCAACAGTTGAGCTGGTGGTTAAAAAACGTAAGAACGATGAGATAGAGTTTTCGGTAACCGATCATGGTAAGGGGATAGAAGAGCAATATCTGCCCCGTTTATTTGAGCGTTATTTTAAGGTGCCTAATGCTACATCCGAGCAAAGCGGAACGGGTTTAGGCCTTGCCATAGCCAAGGATTTTATTGAGGCACAGGCTGGAAAGATTAGCGTGGACAGCGAAATAGGTTCGGGCAGTACATTTTATTTTACATTAAAACGGGCGATAGCTGCGGCGTAAGCCATCGCCATTTTAACATAATTACCATCCGCCTTTAAACCCTTCGGTTAAGGCGTTTTGGTAATTTTTCATATCAAATGAGTATAGGTACGGCGCCTTATGCGCGCCGCCTTTACGTGGCTCTTCAGATCGGTTCAGGATGCCGAATGCTAAGATCCTGCGTTGAAAGTTACGCCTGTCTAACTTTTTACCTAAAATTGCTTCATACAATTTTTGCAACTCGGGCATGGTGAATTCTCCCGGCATCAGGTTGTAACCTATCGGTTGATAGTTAAGCTGCAGGCGTAAGGCATCTAATGCACTTTTATAAATATTTTCATGGTCGAGTTGCATTTCGGGCATGTCATCCAGGTCGCGCCAGGCACAAAGCTCCGAAAACTGATCGGGGTGGGGTATAACGCCAAAAAAGTCGACCAGCGCATAATAGCCTATAGATATAAACCGGCCTGAAAACCAGTTTTGTTCTTTTGGCAGCATATCGGCATACATATCGTTATGAACTTTTGAACGGTCGGGATCGCCAAATACACGAAACTGCTGTAGAAATATTTTATCTAAACCGGTACGTTCCTGCAAGATCCTTACAGCGGCGTTATCTATCGGTTCTTCCTTAAGTACAAAACCGCCGGGCAGGTACCACTTCTCTTCGTCATTGGTTTTTAATAGCAGCACTTTCATTTGCCCTTCGTGAAATCCAAATACAACACAATCAATAGAAATGTGGTTTACATAGTTTTTGCGGGCATCCTCGCTGTACTGAATAAGTTGCTGTTTGCTTAACATTTGTGCTATTGTACAAATAAAGTTTGATTTTTTAATTATAATATTTACAATTGTGTACTTAATACACTATGCGGAATGCCATAGCATATCGCTTTAAAAATCATCAAAAATATTTAAGGGTACAATGAAATACCCTGATTATTAGTCATATTTGTTAACCAATTATTTACTACCCATATAACTTAAAAAATGAAGAAGTATTTTTCAAGCCGGCTTGTCATAGCCGTGATGCCATTTTGCGTGGCATTGACACCCTTTAACAAGGTGCTGGCACAGGCTAAAACCGAAGATGCGAAAATGAACGCCTATGTAAAAGGCCTGATGAGTAAAATGACCCTTGATGAAAAAATAGGGCAGCTAAACCTGGTAACCATCGGAGCAGCAACAACAGGATCGGTAGTAAATAAAGGGGTTGAAGAAAATATTAAAAATGGATCAATTGGTGGAGTGTTTGGTGTTTGGGGTACAACGCAAACCCGCCAGATCCAGGATATAGCCGTTAAAAACTCAAGGCTGCACATTCCGCTTATTTTTGGTTTGGACGTGATCCACGGTCACCGTACTATTTTCCCTATCCCGTTGGGCATGTCGGCAACGTGGGATATGGGCTTGATCAAACAATCGGCACAAATTGCAGCTAAAGAAGCAACCGGCGAAGGTTTGAACTGGGTGTTTTCGCCAATGGTTGATATTGCCCGCGACCCGCGCTGGGGCCGTATTTCTGAAGGTTCGGGCGAAGACCCGTGGTATGGCTCACAGGTGGCAAAAGCTATGGTGCAGGGTTATCAGGGTACCAATATGAAAGATGCCGATGCCGTGATGGCCTGTGTTAAACACTTTGCACTTTACGGTGGTGCAGAAGCCGGCCGTGAGTATAACACAGTGGATATGAGCCGCATTAAAATGTACCAGGATTATCTGCCGCCATATAAAGCAGCGGTTGATGCCGGTGCGGGCAGCTTTATGAGTTCATTTAATACAGTTGATGGTGTGCCTGCAACGGTTAACCAATGGTTGTTAACCGATTTGTTAAGAAAACAATGGGGTTTTAAAGGTTTCGTGGTATCTGATTATACCGCAGTAAACGAAGTGACAGATCACGGCCTTGGCGATTTGCAAACGGTATCTGCCCTTGCCCTGAAAGCCGGTTTGGATATGGATATGGTAGGAGAGGGGTTCCTGAAAACATTGAAAAACTCGCTTACACAAAAGAAAATAACCCAGCAGGAAATTGATCTGGCCTGCCGGCGTGTATTGGAAGCTAAGTACAAATTAGGTTTGTTTGATAACCCTTACAAATCAATGGATGCCGGTAAAGAAGCTAAAGAAGAGTTATCGACTGCGAACCGCGCTGCTGCACGGGAGATCACTAAACACTCCTTTGTATTGCTAAAGAACGATAATCAGACACTTCCGCTTAAAAAAGGCGGCAGTATTGCCCTGGTAGGTCCGTTGGCTGATAATCACCGCGATATGCTGGGCACCTGGGTTATTGCCGGCGAATGGCAAAAATCGGTAAGCGTAATGGAAGGCATCAAAAATGTGGTAGGTAACAATGTTGCCATTAACTATGCCAAAGGTGCCAATATAACCGAAGACAGTTTGTTTATTAAAAGGCTGAACTTTGGTCCCGGAATGGTTTCTTTAGATGCTAAGCCGGCCGACGAATTGTTGAAGGAAGCAGTTGATGCCGCCAAAAAATCGGATGTGATTGTGGCTGTGGTTGGCGAATCGCAAAGTATGTCGGGTGAATCGTCAAGCCGCTCGGATATTGATATTCCCGAAAGCCAGAAAAACATGCTGAAGGAACTTTCAAAATTGGGCAAACCAATGGTGATTGTGCTGTTTAACGGTCGTCCGCTTACCTTAACCTGGGAAGATAAACATGCTAACGCGATACTTGACGTTTGGGCGCCCGGCACCGAGGCCGGTAACGCCATCGCCGATGTATTATTTGGCGACTATAACCCGGCCGGTAAATTGACTGCTACATTTCCGCGCAGCGTAGGGCAAATACCTATTTATTATAACCACAAAAACACGGGTAGGCCATACAAAGGCGGTCCTTCAAAATTCAGGTCCAATTACCTTGATATTTCAAACGATCCGCTTTATCCGTTTGGTTACGGCTTAAGCTATACCACCTTTAACTATAGCGCTGTTAGCGTAAGCAAAACCAAATTAAAAGGTAATGAAACTTTAAAGGCTACTGTTACGGTTACCAATACCGGTAAATATGCAGGCGAAGAAGTAGTACAATTGTATATAAGTGACCCTGTGGCAAGCATCAGCCGTTCGGTAAAAGAACTTAAAGGTTATCAAAAAATAAGCCTTCAGCCGGGAGCATCAAAGCAGGTTAGTTTTACTATTACTCCAGAGCAACTGAAGTTTTATAATACGCAGCTTAAGTATGACTGGGAAGCAGGCGAATTTGTAGTTGAAATAGGAACCAACTCGGCCGATACGCATAATGCATCGGTTTGGTGGGCTAAATAGTGCCATTTAAAGTGTAATACATTTTTAGCACTTTGTTAAAAATGGTAAAGGTATTTTTTGACGCACGAAAATATCTGAACGGCACCGGTAAGTAAAATTCACCGGTGCCGTTTTGTTTTGGAAAAAATGTGTAAAATGTTGTATAAAGGCGTGAAATCGATTGTAATAAATGTAATCTGAACATTTATTGTTTGGAAAGTACTGCTTTGGTAAATGTATATTTAACATTTATTATTGCATAATTAATAATAAATGTTGACCTGACAGTATTTTCAAAGTATAATGATATTTTAACACTTTGGTAAATTATGGCAGGGAGGGCCCGCACATTAAACTAAGGGCAAAATATTTAAGATAACAGCTCGGTTGCGTTAATATTTATTGTTTTAACAACTTTTTTGCACCGGTTACAGAATAATAGCAACATTTTTACAATACGATATTTTTAAAAAAGTATGACATGTGTTAGCAATGTATTAATGAAAGATTCTCAATTTGTAATTTTAGTGGATAAATCGACCTATAAATAATTAATTTGTAAATCTACCTATTTTACTTGTGTATACAGTACACACTAATTACATTAGTTCCATAGCCAATATAAATTTCTGTTTTGGCAGAAATCGTTCAAAATCTAATATTATTATAACATTTTAACTTTAATGTTGCTTCATTAGCAGGAGCATAAAAAAGGTGATTACACGGATAAAAAAGTTAAAAAAAATATACGAGAGAAGTTCATATGATAAAACTTTTACATTTTTTACTTTCCAACACTTCATCTCCCATTAATCTGTTTAACAGAGCTTATCTCACAGTCGCTCGGTTAAAACAGGCTACCTGTAAGTGTGCAATTTTCTATTTTAAAACTTAGCAACACCAATTATCGACTTAAAAGCTTAAATCAAATATATTAATCAACTAAATCTCAATCTCATGTTTAAAAGTTTACTCCTAAAAGGAAGATACTTGGGTTTGCTGCTATGCTGCCTGGTATCTTCATTGGTAGTTACAGCCCAAACAAAGTACAAAGGTAAGGTTATCGGCTCGGACGATAAGTTACCTGTTGTTGGCGCTTCCATACGCGTCAAAGGTACAAGCACTGGTACTGTAACTGATGTTAATGGTGAATTCACCTTAAGCCTTAGCCCGGGCAATACGCTGGTAGTATCTTACATCGGCTATCAAAGTACCGAAGTTAAGGTAGGTACTGATGTAAACCTTCGGGTTACACTACAATCAGGTAGCAGTACACTGAATGAGGTGGTGGTAACCGGTTATACCGCTCAGCGTAAAAAAGATATTACCGGTTCGGTATCGGTGGTTAACGTTGCAACCATGAAAACAGTACCTGCATCAAACACAGCCAGCTTACTTCAGGGTACTGCAGCAGGTGTTACTGTAGTTAACTCAGGTAACCCTGGTGCTAATACTACAGTTAACGTACGTGGTGTGGGCTCTATCTTCAGTACAGCGCCCCTTATTGTAATTGACGGTGTTCAGGGCTCATTGAACGATATCAACCCTAACGATATCGAATCAATGCAGGTATTGAAAGACGGTCAGGCATCAATTTACGGTGTGCGTGGTTCAAACGGTGTTGTGGTAGTAACAACCAAAAAAGGAAAAAGTGGTGCTGCAACTATTAGCTATGATGCTTACTATGGTACGCAAAGGCCATTAAAAGATGGTTTTAAACTGGCCGATACCAAAACGTATGTAGAGGCCATTTATCAATCATACAAAAACAGCCCCAACGCTGACGGTTCAAGCCCTCTGGCAGGAGGTAACCCACAATATGATCCTGGAAAAACAGGTACCTGGACAATTCCAGACTATATTACACCAGCCGGAGCTCACGTAGGTGACCCAAAAACCGATCCATCAACTTATCTCTTAAATCCGTTTACTACAGATAACCAGATCACCCGTGCCAACAAACAAGGTACCGACTGGTTTCATGAGGTGTTTAAGCCAGCTCCGATACAGAGCCATAATATTACAGCAAGCGGCGGTAACGATAAATCAACTTACCTGATGTCAATAAGCTATCTTAATCAACAAGGTACTTTAATTGATACCTACTTCAAAAGGTATGCTGCCAGGATTAATACAAATTTTGCTGTTGGACCTCATATCCGTGTAGGTGAAAATGCTTATATTTTTTATAAAAGAAGCCCTAACCTTAGCAACAACCAAAACGAAGGTAACGCTATTTCATACATCTATCGTGAACCACCTATTATCCCGGTTTATGATATTATGGGCAACTTTGCGGGCACTCGTTCTGGCAGTTTAGGTAACTCAAGTAACCCGGTTGCAGTTCAGGAGCGTTCAAAAGATAACAGGAACAATAACTGGGATATAACAGGCAACGTTTATGCCGAAGCTGATTTTCTGAAACATTTCACCATCCGCACCCAATTTGGTGGTACGGTCGATAATTACTACTACTACTACTTTACTAAACCTGCATATGAAAACTCAGAAGGTAATACTTCAACCAACGGTTTTACTGAAGTAGCAGGCTACAACAGCCAGTACACCTGGACTAATACCTTAAACTATAAACAGCAGTTTGGTAAACATAGCGTTAATCTATTAGCTGGTTCTGAGGCTATAACTACTTACAGACGCGGTATCCGTGCAGGTGGAGGTAACTACAATATCTCATTTGACCCTAACTATGTAACCGTAGCCAACGGTGCTAACCCACCGAGCAACGGTGTTGATCAGCTTTTTGATTCAGGTTTGCTTTCGTATTTCGCAAAATTGGACTACCAGTTTAACGATAAGTATATCTTAGGTGCAACAGTCTCGTCGTGACGGTTCTTCATATTTTTCTCCAGGTCATCAATGGGGTACTTTCCCTTCAGTAACCGCTGGTTGGAGGATTTCCAAAGAGGCATTTCTGAAAGATGTTAGCTGGCTTAATGACATGAAGATCCGCGCAAGCTATGGTAGTCTTGGCTCACTTGCCGGCGTTGAAACCCGCTTAAGTAATGCTTACAGCTTATACGCCCAGTCAAACGGTAATGCCAATTATGACATCACTGGAACTGGTAACTCAACTGTTACAGGTTTGTACAGGATACAACAAGGTAACTTAGCTACGTCATGGGAAACTGATAAGATCAAGAATATTGGTTTTGACGCTACTTTGTTTAACAATAAATTCGATTTCACATTTGAATATTTCCAGAAATCGGTTACAGGTTTGTTATTCCAATCAGGCGATCCTTCAATAGCACTTGCTCCCGCTGCCGTTGCAAACTTACCTTATGTTAATGGTGGTAACATTAAAAATAAAGGTTTTGAAATTGTTGCCAGCTATCATGGCAATGTCGGCAGCGACTGGAAATATGATCTGAGCCTGAATGCAAGCCATTACTCAAACCTTGTTACCGATTTGAATGGCCTTAAATACCAGGATCGTAACAGCGATGGCTCAACACGTATCCAAAACTTTGTAAGGTTACAGCCAGGGCAGCCTGTGGGCGAATTTTACGGATATAAAGTTATCGGCTTATATCGTGATGCTGCTGATATAGCTGCTTCGCCAACCGATGTTAACGCAAGGCCGGGTTTATTTAAATATGCCGACGTTAACGGTGATGGAAAGATCACCTCTGATGACAAAACATTTATAGGTAACCCTAACCCCAAATTTACAGGTGGCTTTACATTCAACGTTAGTTACAAAAACTTCGATCTGAATGCCTTTCTTTATGGTTCATTTGGTGGCAAGATCTTTAATTACATTAAATACTGGACTTATTTCCCACAAGTATTTACCGGTAACGTAAGTGCTGATATATTAGGCCCTAAAGTTTGGAAACCAGGTGCTGATAACAGCCAGGCAACTATCCCTGTATTAACCCGTACAGCTAACGCTGATAACACGGGTGATCCAAATTCATGGTACCTTGAAAGCGGTACCTATGTTAGGTTGAAATCATTGACATTAGGTTATACCGTTCCAAATTCGCAAATCAAGGCTTTGGGTATTAAGAGATTAAGGTTTTATTTGTTGGCTAACAACTTGTTCACTATTACGAAGTACACTGGTTTAGATCCTGAGTTACAGCCATCAAACCTAAATAACAATACCAGTTTTGGTATCGACTTTGGTAACTACCCTGCCGGGCAGAAGATATATAACATTGGTGTTAACGCCTCTTTCTAATATTGAGAAATTTTTAATATAAAAGTTATGAAAAAATTCAAATAAAACTGATCATACCAATAGCGTCGCTGTTGGTGTGCCTGGTGTATGCGTGCCGTAAGGATATGCTAAACAGGCCCATCCTGCAAAGCTTAAGCCCGAACATCGTTGCTAACAAAACTGGTGTTGAAAGCTTACTAATTGGTACTTATTCACTGTTGGACGGTGTAGGTGGTAATGGCGGCGGTATAAACGCAGCCGGTTCAAACTGGTTATTTGGTAGTGTTACTGCTGGTGATGCCTATAAAGGTTCAGAGCCATCGGATGGTGGTAACGATATCTTGCCGGTAGGTAATTTTACTTATTCTACCTCGAATCCGTACATCAGAGACAAATACCGACTTTGTTTTAACGGTGTTAGCCGGGCTAATGACGTTTTGCGCACACTTCCGTTAGCAAAAGATATCAGTGCCGATGATGTAAAAAGGATTACCGGTGAAGCTCGTTTCTTAAGAGGATATTACTACATGGAACTTAAGAAAATGTACAACATGATCCCTTACATTGACGAAACGCAAACAGATGCCAACCAGCCTAATGATAAGGATATCTGGCCGAATATAGAAGCTGACTTACAGGCAGGTATAGATAATATTCCTGCCCTTCAATCGCAAAAAGGCCGCGCGAACAAATGGATAGCTATGGCATATCTCGCCAAAGCAAAAATGTTTCAACACAAATTTGCCGAAGCTAAAGCGTTATATGATAACCTTATACCTAATGGTACCAAACCAAGCGGCGACCACTTTGCATTGAACGATAACATGCAGAAGAACTTTAGCCCTCAGGCTGGTCAAAAAAACAGTGTAGAATCGGTATTTGCTGCACAATCATCAGTTAATGATAACTCAGGCGGTAACAACGGTAACACCGGCGATGAGTTGAACTTCCCTTACAACAGTGGGCCTGGTGCTTGCTGCGGTTTCTTCAACCCATCGCAATCATTAGGTAACTCATTTAAAACAGATGGTGACGGCTTACCATTGTTTACCACTTTCAATTCGGGTAAAAAAGTAAGCGGTAAAACTGATCCTTACACTGGTACTTTAGATCCTCGTATTGATATCACCATGGGGCGTCCTAACATTCCTTATCTTGACTGGGGCAATCCTCCGGCAAGTTGGATCCGTGACCCTACAGATGGTGTTTTCAATCCACGTAAAAACGTTTATTCATCTGCCGAAAAAGGTACTAATTCAAGTACTGAAAACTACTGGGCAGCCAATGAGGTTACCTCAAACAACATTAACTTAATGCGTTGGAGCGATGTCTTACTGATGGCTGCAGAAGCTGAAGTAGAAGTTGGAAGTACTGATAAGGCTTTAGAATATGTAAATATGGTTCGTAACCGTGCTGCAAATCCTGTTTGGTGGGTATATAAAAATTCAGCATACGATCCGTCAAAATCGGAGTATACTACAAAGACAACCCCTGCTGATAATTATTTGGTTAAACCATATCCTGCCGGTGCATTTGCCAATAAAACTTATGCCCGTACAGCTATCCATTTCGAGCGTAAACTTGAATTGGCGATGGAAGGTCAGCGTTTCTTCGATTTACAACGCTGGGATCAAGGTACAGGCAGCATGGCTGATGAAATCAACGCTTTCTTCGCATACGATATTAACGTTAACTCACAGCTGAACGGTGCTCACTTTACTAAAGGTAAAAACGAATATTACGCTATACCTCAAAGCGAGATCGACCTTTCTGGTTCAAAAGGGGCCTCAAAACTTAAACAAAACCCTGGTTATTAATTAACCATTGATTTTAAATATTTAACTTTAGGTGGAGATAATTATCTCCACCTTTTTTTATAGTTTACTAACCAATAATGAAGTATACCCTTGCCCTTATATACCTGGTTGCCGTTTTACTTAGTGCCTGTAAAAAAGCTACACTTTTTGAACAGGTTCCTTCTTCGCACTCGGGTATTACCTTCAATAATAAAATTGTTGAAAATGATGCCATAAACCCGCTTACCAAACTTAATCTGTACAATGGCGGCGGTGTGGGCATAGGCGATTTTAATAATGATGGCTTGCAGGATATCTACTTTGTTGCCAATACCACATCAAACAAACTTTACCTTAACAAAGGTGATATGAAGTTTGATGATGTTACTTCAACTGCGGGGGTTGGCGGCAGCGGCGGATGGGGCCGGGGAGTGGCTGTTGTTGATATTAACAACGATGGCCTTATGGATCTTTATATATGTTATACTTTACTTGATGATGCGGTTAAGCGAACTAACCTGCTTTATGTAAACCAGGGAGTGGGTAAAGATGGTATACCGCACTTTAAAGAAATGGCCAAGGAGTATGGTCTTAATGTAAGGCTCCACTCAACTATGGCATCGTTTTTTGATTATGATAACGATGGTGACCTGGATATGTACCTTACCGTTAATGAGGCTGTTGCCGGCGATAATCAAAGTACTTTCAGGCCGATAATAACTAATGGAAGTCACCGGAGTACCGGGCAGCTTTACCGCTGCGATTGGGATCCGGCGCTAAAACACCCGGTTTATACCAACGTATCCAAACAGGCAGGCATTGGGACCGAAGGCTATGGACATGCTGCCACCATTGTAGATATTAACCGAGATGGCTGGAAAGACATTTACGTAACCAACGATTTTTTAACCGATAACATTTTATACATCAATAACGGCGACGGCACTTTTACAGATAAAGTGAAGGAGTATTTTAAGCACACCGCCTTCAGCTCCATGGGGCAGGATATTGAGGATGTAAACAACGATGGTCTTGCCGATGTTTTCGAGGTCGACATGAACCCCGAGGATAACTACCGTAAAAAGATGTTCATGCCGCCCAACAATTACCAGATATTTCAAAATTTCGACAGGTATCAATATCAATATCAATACACCCGTAATACTTTACAATTAAACAACGGCCCGCGAATTGGCGGTAATGATTCTATTGGCGACCCCTCATTTAGCGATGTGGCTTTTTTAAGTGGTGTTGGACAAACAGACTGGAGCTGGGGACCCATGATAACCGATTTTGATAATGACGGGTATCGCGATATTGTAATAACCAATGGCTATCCGCGCGATGTAACCGATCATGATTTTATAACTTTCAGGCAAATGGCCTATTCGGTAGCGTCAACCCAACAGGTGCTTGACCAAATCCCGATTGTGAAAATACCCAACTATGCTTTCCGCAATACCAATGGTGTGCAGTTTGAAGATGTAACCCAAAGCTGGGGGCTTGGTGCTCCTTCGTTTTCAAACGGATGTGCCTATGCCGATCTGGATAACGACGGCACCATGGATATGGTTATTAACAATATTAATGATGAGGCATTCATCTACAAAAATACTTCCCGTAAAAGCGCTATAAACAGTAGTAACTACTTCCACATACAATTTCATGGCGGCCCCAAAAACCTGAACGGTCTTGGTGCTTTTGCCGATATTTATTACGATCACGGCAAACATCAATATTATGAAAATACACCTTACCGTGGTTATTTATCAACTATACAGGATATTGCCCACTTTGGCCTGGGTAACATATCTCTGCTCGATTCGGTAGTTATCCGCTGGGATAACGATAAAAAACAGGTGCTTACCCATGTTAAAACTAATCAAACACTCCAGGTTAAAATTAGCGATGCGAAGCTTGATTATACCAATAAACAGCCCTCTGTTGATAATACCGCATTGTTCAAAGAGGTCACTCAATCGGCAGGAATAACCTATAAACATAATGATCAGGATTATATCGATTTTAATGTTCAGAAACTGCTTCCGCATAAACTGTCGGAATATACGCCGGCCATAGCGGTTGGCGATGTAGATGGCAATGGTTTGGACGATATGGTGGTTGGGGGTACTACAATGTATCCCGCTCAATTACTATTGCAGCAGGCCAATGGCAAATTTATTCAGCGCGATTTAGTGCCTCAGCCTAAAACTATAGTCCCGGTTGGAAATCCCAACGATATGGCACATATGATATCCCCTGTAAGAGTGAAGGACGAAGGCATGCTGCTTTTTGATGCCGACGGCGATGGCGACCTTGATCTGTACGTTGCCAGCGGCGGTTATGAAAGCGAGCCCGGTTCATCAAATTACCAGGACAGGCTTTATGTTAACGATGGTAAAGGCAACTTCAAACTGCAACCCGATGCCCTGCCTAAAAACTTTACCAGCAAACTGTGTGTAAAAGCAGCTGATGTAAACCGCGATGGCAAAATGGACTTGTTTATATCCGGCCGTGTGGATCCCTGGAACTATCCTAAGCCGGTTTCAAGTTTTATTTTGCGTAACGATAGCAAGAACGGCGTTATCAAATTTACCGACGTATCCTCATCATCGGCAAAAGAGCTGAATAATATAGGCCTGGTTTGCGACGCCACCTTTACCGATTTTAATAATGACGGATGGCCCGACCTGATTCTTACCGGCGAATGGATGCCGATCACATTCCTTAAAAACGATCGTGGCATATACAAAAATGTAACGCAAAGCACCGGAGTTGAAAATAAGCTTGGTTGGTGGAATACAATTGCCTCCGGCGATTTTGACCACGACGGCGATACAGATTACATTGTAGGCAATACCGGTCTCAATACTTTTTATAAAGCAACCGATCAATACCCGATTTATATTACTGCCAAAGATTTTGATAAGAATGGCAGCTACGATGCTTTCCCTTCTGTTTTTCTGAAAGATCAGCAGGGCCAATTGCAGGAATTTCCGGCTTTCGGGCGCGACGATATTGTGAAGCAAATGATCAGCATGCGTATCAGATTCCAGAATTATAGGTCATTTGCAACAGCGACAATGGATTCGGTGATAACCCCAAAAATGCGTGAGGGGGCATTGCGTTTAAAAGTGAATTACCTGCAATCGGTATACTTACGCAATGACGGGGGAGGGAAGTTTACGGCTATTCCGCTGCCGGTTGAAGCGCAAATGTCTGAACTATGCGGCATTACTATTGATGATTTTGATGGAGATGGCAACCTTGATGTTGCACTTAACGGCAATGACTACGGCACTGAGGTTGCAACCGGCCGTTACGATGCTTTTAATGGTTTATTACTAAAGGGAGATGGCAAGGGAGGCTTTAAACCGCTCAGCATTATGCAAAGCGGTATTTATATTCCGGGCGATGGCAAGGCTTTGGTGAAGCTTAAAGGAGCCCGTGGTAACTACCTGTTGGCAGCTACTCAAAATCGTGACAGTATGAAATTGTTTGAGCTGAAACGGCCAGTTAAAACCTATAATCTGGAGCCGCTTGATGCATTTGCAACCATAAAATACAAAAATGGTAAAACTGCTAAACAGGAGTTTTATAATGGTAATTCTTTCTTGTCGCAATCGGGCAGATTCATTAATATTGATGATAACATGGCATCGATAACTGTAACCGATAGTTATGGCCATCAACGTAATGTACCAATTAAATAAACTATTATAAATGAGATGCTTTAAAATATTTATAGCCGTTGCGGGTTGTGCCCTTGTTTTAGGTTGCGGTAGTAAGCCTAAAAAAACACCGATGATGAAAGATGCTGATGTTATACATAACAACATTGATCAGCTTACGCAGGTTATTATTTATGATGTGTTCAGCCCTCCCGTAGCAAGCCGTATTTATGGATATACCTCGCTGGCTGCTTATGAGGCAATACGTTATTCTAATCCCGGATACAATTCAATTACAGCTCAGCTGTGGGGCTTTGGTAAACCTCCCGAACCAAAGGCAGGGGTAAAGTATAATTATACGCTTGCGGCTACATCAGCGTTTTTTGCAGTAGCTCATAAGGTTACCTTCTCTATCGATTCGCTCAAAAAATATGAGGCCAAGGTTTACGCCATGTATAAAGACAACATGGATGATTCAACCTATGCCCGCTCAATGGCATTTGGCGAAAAAATTGGCAAGTACATATTAAAAAGAGCAGCAGTTGATAATTATCCGCAAACCCGTGGCAAGCCAAGGTTTTTAGGGAACGATAATCCGGGTAACTGGCATCCCACTCCTCCCGATTACCTGGATGGTGTTGAGTTTTGCTGGGGTACTATGCATACTTTCGCAGTTGACACCTCAACCATGTTTCCTTTGCCGCCGCCACCTGCTTTTAGTGAGGATAAAAACAGCGAGTATTTTAGACAAACAATGGAGGTGTATAACCAAAGCAAAAACATTACGCCAGAGCAAAAAACTATTGCAAAGTTTTGGGACGATAATCCTTTTGTTATTGAGCATAATGGCCACATGATGTTTGCCAACAAAAAAATCACCCCTGGTGGTCACTGGATCGGCATAACCGCAATTGCCTGCAAGCAAACCCATGCCGATGTTGTAAAAACTGCGCAGGCTTATGCGCTTACCTCAATAGCTTTGTTTGATGCTTTTATTTGCGGCTGGCAGGTTAAATATGAAACTAATTATATAAGACCGGTAACCATTATCAATGATAAAATTGACCACGACTGGCTGCCAATGCTGCAAACACCACCATTTCCTGAGTATCCGAGCGGCCACAGCGATATCAGCGGTGCATCTGCAGTGGTGCTTACTCATTTATTTGGAGATAATTTTGCCTATCAGGATACCAGCGACCTGCGTTATATAGGTATGCAGCGCCATTTCGATTCATTTTTGAAAGCTGCCGACGAAACTTCAATAAGCAGGTTTTACGGCGGTATCCACTTCCTCAACAGCGTTAATCAGGGCGCTGTACAAGGAAAACAGGTAGGCGAATACATTTGGAAAAAATTAAAACTTAAAAATTAAGGGCTGAGCTATTTTATGAATTTTAAAAAAAGCTTATTAACCATATCATACCTTTTTTCATTTTCTGCAATATTAGCTGGTTTAACGCTCATTAATAGCTGCAAGCGTAAACCGGCATATCAACCTTATAAGTTTACCGGCGATGTGATAGTTGATGGTAAAAAACTGGTACAATTAAAGTGTACCCGCTGCCACTCGTTAGTGCCTGTTGATGCATTACCGAAAGATGTGTGGCTTAACCATACACTGGTGAATATGGCGCCGTTACTGCACATTTCAACATATGGAGGTTCATCGTACTATAAAAATGATCCGCTTGATACTACCGGCGCTACTATTGCCGAATGGACAGCCATTTTGGAATATTATAAAAAAGCTGCACCCGATACATTGATGCCGGCTAAAAAACCAATCCCATTAATAAATGATTGGGCTGGTTTTACACTTAGAAAGCCTGCACGGGTAGGTTATACCGCTTTTACTACTATGCTTGCTGCCAATGTAACTACAGGGCGTATGTACAGTGCCGACGCCGTGGATGAAAAATTGTATGCCTGGGACGGTAATTTAAAAATGGACTCCCTCGCCAAATTTCCATCAGCCGCGGTTGGGGTTAGTTTTGACAAAGATAGTGCCGGGAATAATATAGGCTTTTTCGCCTGTATTGGGCGTATGGCACCAGTTGATTTTCCGAATGGCAAAGTAGTTAAAGTAAACCTTGATGCGCAGCACGTTAACAACGAACAAACTTATATTGCATCTGATTTGCCCCGGCCTGTTGGCACAATAACAGGCGATTTTAACAAGGACGGTTTGCAGGATGTTGTAGTTTGCGGTCAGGGCAAGTTTAAAGGAGGTGTTTACCTGCTTAAGCAAAATAAGGATCATACGTATGAGCAACAAACCATTTATGACAAGCCGGGCGCTGCACAAGCTTTAGCCGGCGATTTTAACAACGATGGCTGGACAGATGTAATGCTGTTAACCGGAAGCGGCGATGAAGGCCTTTGGTTGTTGTTGAATGATCAAAAAGGAGGATTTACAACCCGGAACCTGCTGCATTTTCCGCCGGTTTATGGTTCAAGCAGTTTTCAATTGGTTGATATGGATCATGACGGCAAACTTGATCTGGTACTAACCTGCGGCTACAACTACCGTGATTCGAGGATCCTGAAACCTTACCACGGCTTATACATTTTTACCAACACGGGCGACTGGAACTTTAAACAACGCTGGTTTTACCCTATAAATGGTTGTACTAAAGCCATTGCCACCGATTTTGACGGTGATGGAGATATCGATATTGCTACGATAGCTTTCTTTGCCGATATGAAAAATACGCCTGCCGAAGAGTTTGTTTACTTTGAACAGGCTAAACCTTTAGATTTTAAACCTCATGCTTTGCCGATTAGTAACCTTGGCCATTGGATGTGTATGGAAATGACCGACCTGAACAAGGACGGCAAACCCGACATTGTATTAGGTAATTATGCAGATGGTTTTATGTTCCAGGATGGTTTTAAACCTAATTGGGACCAGCACCTGCCATTGATAATGCTTGAAAATCACACCAAAAAGTAAAGCGATACCGAACTGTATGAGTAAAGCAGGAGGGGTGAGCATAATAAAACGAAACGTATTGTTGCTGATTATAATATTCGCAGCTGTTGTTATTGCCGCATTGAATAGTTGCGGCGATAATGAACCGAGCGACGAAGAGCTTTTGGCCGACGCTAAAAAAACGGCGTTCAAACATTGCGGCAGCTGTCATGAACCGCCCGATGCTTCTGTACTGGATAGTGCCACCTGGGACAAGCACATATTACCAGCCATGGGAGCAAAACTTGGCATGCGCCCTTTTATGGACCAGTATATAGCCGGTCCAGGGGCCGAGCTCTCTCTTGCCGATTGGACAAAGATTGTTGTTTACTATAGGTACGCCTCGCCCAAAAAACTAAAAATTCCTAAACCGGATGCCCTGCTCGATTCGGCTATATTTTCGGTGAAAAGGCCTGCTAATGTTGATACTACATCTGGGGAGGCCATGACCACCATGATTAAGTTTAATGACGTTGATAAGCACTTTTATACAGGAGATGCCGGCAATAAGCTTTACCGCTGGAGTAGTGATCTTACAGCTACCCTGGTCAAAAAATTCCATTCGCCAATAACCGATGCTACCTTTTATCAGTCGGCAACCGAACCTAACAGCGCCGTAGTTACCTGCATCGGGATCCTTCCGCCTAATGATCAACTCAAAGGAACCTTAACACATATTAATCTCGACAAAAAATCAAAAGATACCACCCTAATGGCCGATAGTCTGCCACGCCCGGTTAAAAGTGCGGCGGCCGACTTTAACAAAGATGGCCTGATGGATTATATTAGTTGCGGTTTTGGCCGCGACCGGGGTGGTTTGTTCCTATTACAGCAACAAACTAATCATACATTCAAAAGAAAGATCATCCGTGCAGTTCCTGGTCCTGAAATAGTTTGTACCGGCGATTTTAACGGCGATGGCTGGCCTGATATTGCCTGCCTGTTTGCCCAGGCCGATGAAGGGATCTGGCTGTTTCTGAACGATAAAAAGGGAGGATTTACTACCCAAAATATCATACGTTTTCCATCGGTTTACGGGTCGAGCAGTTTCCAGTTGATGGATGTTAACCACGATGGTAAACTTGATATAGTTTACACCTGCGGAGATAACAATGATTACTCGCCTATATTTAAGCCCTATCATGGAGTTTATATATTTACCAATCAAGGCAACTGGAAATTTATACAAACCTACTTTTACCATATCAACGGCTGCTCCAAAGCAATAGCCGCCGATTTTGATAAGGACGGAGATCTTGATCTTGCTGTAATAGCTTTCTTTCCTGATTATAAATATCATCCTACCGAAGGTTTTACCTATCACGAGCAGGTTAGCCCGGGCAAGTTTGAAGTACACGAGGTTCCCGTTAATTTATTAGGTCGTTGGATTTCGATGGAAGCCGGTGATATTGATGGCGATGGCGATACTGATCTGGTTTTGGGCAATTTTTCGGTAGGGGCCCAGGGCCTCATGAACCAAAAGGATTATAAACCTAATTGGGACATGTACGAGCCGATTATTGTACTGCAGAATAAAACGATTAAAAAGTAGGGTTTCATTAACCGTTTTAATAAGGACAGAGGTTGTCTTGATAAGAAACTGGTAAATTGATTACTAAAGCCCCAAAACGTATCATTTGTACAACAAATTGATAAATAAGTACCGCTGTATCTGGTTGTATGTTAAGTAGTTTTACCATACTTATTTATTGATATACTAAATGAACAAAAGTATCTGCTCAGCTTTAGGTGTTATAGCTGCCTGTATTTTACCTGCCTTTGTTTTGGCACAATCAGGAGTTGTAAAACAAGTTAAATTAAGCAATTTCGATTTGCAATCATCGGCCTTGGTAAATGCAACAGGCACTGAACTTTCCAATACACAATACCACTCGCCGGTGTATTGGTTTCCCGTAAAAGTACCATCAACAGTACTTACCGGACTGGTGGCCAATCACATCTATCCAGATCCATACCAGGGTCTTAATAATATGCTGATCCCCGATGCCTCCGATCAGTTTAATAAAGAATATAACCTGGAACAATATAGTCATCTGCCTAATGACCCTAACCCATGGAAAAAGCCTTATTGGTACCGCACTACCTTTAAAGTGCCGGCTGCAGATAAAGGCCGTCGTTTTCAATTGATCTTTAAAGGTATTAACTACCGGGCAGCTGTATGGCTTAACGGCAAGCAAATTGCCGACAGTACCCAGATGGCTGGTATGTTTGCTGAACATAACCTTGATGTAAGCAATATAATTAAAGCTGGGGCTGAAAATGCCCTCGCCGTGAAAATTTACCCGCTTGATTATCCGGGATATCCTGCAAAGGAGCAGTTGAAAGCCCTCGGCCCGTTTTATGAAAATGGCGGCCCAACGGGTGATATCGGCAAAAACGTAACTATGCTTTGTTCATCAGGATGGGATTGGATCCCGCCCGTGCGCGACCGTAATATGGGGATCTGGCAGCCAGTGTTTTTACGCACAAGTGGCGCGGTAACTATCGGCAGGCCAAAGCTGATTACGGATTTGCCAAGCCTGCCTGATACCGGTACAGCCAAGCTTTCATTAAACCTGACATTAACCAATAATACAACTGCAACACATGGCGGTAAACTAACCGTCAGCATAAAGCCCGAAAATTTTGCAGGCGCACCGGTTCAGTTTAGTCAGCCAGTCGTTGTACTTGCTGGTGCCGAAAAAGCGGTTGAGTTAAACGCTGATAAGATTAGCCAGCTGATAATCCATCAGCCTAAATTATGGTGGCCAAACGGTTACGGTAAGGCAAACCTGTACCGGATCCGTATGCAGTATGCTGAAGGGAATACTGTAAGTGACGATACCACTTTTGTTTTTGGCATCCGCAAGGTGGCTTCAAAAGCCGAAACTACAGCCAATGGTTTTGTGCGCCGTAAGTTTTATGTTAATGGGAAGGAAGTGCATTTGGTAGGTGGCGCCTGGGTACCGGATATGATGGTGAACCGCGATTCGGCCCGTTACGATTATGAGATGCACCTGTGCCGTAACGCCAACGTAAACCTGGTACGTATCTGGGGAGGTGGTGTTACCGAGCCGGATGCTTTCTGGAATGCTGCCGATAAATACGGGCAGATGGTATGGTCAGACTTTTGGATTACCGGCGATACCCAGGGTGAATTTAAAGGTTCGCCTGATTGGCCGCTGGAGGGTAACGTATTCATCAAAAACGTAGAAAGTACCATCTACCGCATCCGCAACCATCCAAGCTTATTGGTATGGACAGGTGGCAACGAAGGCCATGCCCGTAAAGAGCTATATGATATAATGCGTAATGATATTATCACTTTAGATGGTACACGTCCCTTCATTCCAAGTTCTGTCGGGCTTTGCCAAACTGCCGGAAGGCTGGAAGGGTTCGTGGCCTGATGATATGCCGTCGGGCGTTTATAGTGGTGGCCCTTATGAATGGAAAGACCCCAAAGACTATTATAAACTGGCCGATGCTGCTAAAGACTGGGTGTTTAAAGACGAAACCGGCCTACCGTCACAACCACCATATACAACTCTGCCGAAGATCATCCCTAATTTGGTTTGGGATACCAACTTGCCTTTTCCGCTTAATAATTCATGGGGCTACCATGACGCGGCAACCGGAGCCGGTAAATATGATAAGTATTATGAAGAAATGACCAAAAGGTATGGCAAGCCAAGTAGTATCGTTAATTTTTCGGACAAGATGCAGCTCATGAACGCCTTAGGTTACCAGGGTATTTTTGAAGCTGATGGCCATAAACTGAACGAAACCGGCGGCGTAATGCTCTGGAAGTTAAATGCGGCTTTACCAAGTGTAATATGGCAAATTTACGACTGGTACCTTGAACCTAATGCCGGCTACTATACTATGCAAAATGCCTGCGAGCCTATCCACATCCAGTATAATTATGATAATTCATCAATAGCAATCATCAACCGTACACACCATGCCACCGGAAGCTTAACTGCTACGGCCGATATTTATGATATCAACAGTAAGCTGATTAAATCAGAAAAGGTTGGCAATGTAGGATTGGCGCAAACTGGTGTTAAGGAAGTGATTCAGCTCAAAGATGCACTTGCCGCTACCAAAGGCGTAAGTTTTGTAGTGTTGAACCTGACTAATGCGGCAGGTAAAACCGTATCACATAATGTTTACTGGCTATCGGCCACTGATGACTTTAAGTCATTGAACGATATGAAACATGCACAGGTACAGGGAAAAGTGATCAAAGCTGAAAAAGGATTAAGCGAAAATAAGTGGACTATGCAGTTTACCAATAACTCCAATCAACTGGCATTCTTTGTCCGCCCGCAATTGATGAAAAACGGCGAGGAGGTTATGCCAAGTTATTGGACTGGTAATTACTTTAGCTTGGCACCACATGAAAGGATTATAGTATCGGTAAGCGCCCCGGTAGCCAAATTAGGCGCGGCAAAATCAACCGTATTACTCGAAGGCTGGAATCTGGATAAGCAGGTGATAACATTGCCCTGAAATTTTTAAAACTTAATATGTTCGCAAAGGCGCGAAGACGCAAAGTTTTTTCTTAGCGGCTTCGCGCCTTTTTTGCTATAATATTAATAACAAAACCGTAAGCTTTAAGCTTTGTGCATTCAGCTTTTAACTTTTTTTAAGTTAAATTTTGTTTAAGAATGACTTACCATACAGGTTCTGTTTTGAAAATCTGCTTATCTTGCTCAACGCATTTTACATATGGAAAATACAGATGTAATTATCATAGGAGGGGGAGCCGCGGGTTTGATGGCCGCCCGTACGCTTGCCAAAGCAGGTAAAAATGTTGTGCTGCTTGAAGGCCGAAACCGGCTTGGCGGTCGCATTCACACACTAGAGCATGGCACATCATTAGAGCCTGCTGAACTGGGTGCTGAGTTTATTCATGGCGATTTGCCCATAACCCAAAGCTTGCTTAATGAAGCTGACATTAAATATACCCATGCCTCCGCCTCTATGTGGAAATATGAGGATGGAAAGTTTATAGCCGAAGGGCACGTTATTGAGCATTGGGACGAATTTCTGGAAAGCATCATGCAACTGAAGCATGATATGAGCATTGAAGCGTTCATGCAGCAGGAGTTTTCGGGCGAACGATATGGAGGGCTCCGGGAATCGGTGCGGGGCTATGTATCGGGATATGATAATGCCGATCCTAAAAAAGCCAGTGCCTTTTCTATCCGTAAAGAGTGGCAAAATGAGCATGAGGATGCGCAGTATCGTGTAGAAGGAGGTTACTGTACGTTAATCAGCTATTTGGCAAATGAGTTTAAACAGGCAGGTGGGCATATTTATCTTAATGCCGTTGCAAAAGATATTGACTGGGGCCAACATCATGTTACAGTAAGCACTGATATTGGGATAACCTACCAGGCCCGGCAGCTATTGATTGCCGTACCGCTCGGAATTTTACAGGCTGAGGTCGGGTTGAAGGCTACACTGAGTTTTGACCCCCCGGTTGATTATTATATCAATGCCTTAAAATCGCTTGGCTTTGGAGCGGTGATCAAGGTGTTACTTGAGTTTGACGAAGCATTTTGGTATAGTGATGAAACCCGGCAAATGACCGGTGCCGATCTCGAAGATATGGGCTTTCTGTTTTCAAATAAAGCAATCCCCGTTTGGTGGACCCAAATGCCGGTACATCGCCCGCTGCTTACCGGTTGGCTTGGTGGACCACCTGCTGCCGCCCGTATAAATACCAGCGACGAGGATGTTTTGATAGAAGCACTCGGCTCCATCTCCAATATTTTTAAGATAGATATCGCGAAACTGAAAGAAAAACTCCTTACCTGGAATGTAATCAACTGGACTGTCGATCCGTTTTCGAGAGGTTCATATAGCTATGATACCATAGAAACAGCCGAAGCACGAAAGATCCTGAGCCATCCTATTGGCGATACCTTATTTTTGCAGGCGAGTATCTGTATGAAGGAACGGCAATGGGAACTGTTGAGGCGGCTTTGACGAGTGGGTTGAGGGCTGCGGAGATGTTGTTGGACTATGAATAAAAAAATGTCAATGACATGATTGTAGATGCTATTGTCCCTTCCAGTAATTTCCACTCACAATAATCATATCCAACATTTTGATAGTATTATCGTAATAATCATAATCATTCAGTTTAAAGGCTATTAGATAATCCCAGACTTTATTAAGCCACTGCTGATTACTTTTGTCAACCATGGCCGATACCGTAAATGGCGCTATAAAACTTAAAGCTTCGAAGTATCTGCCTTTAATATCATTACCTTCAAGCGTATATCCTGCCGAAATATTATCCGGATTGCCATCAGTAGTTTGCGTGATCCATTGATTTATTGGACTAACAAAGCCTTTAGCGCGTTTATCGCCATATAATAAATAATCGGTAGCTATGCGCCACGGTACCCTACATGCATTGTAATTATAATAACCATCATACTTTGATTCCATGTAGTTGGGCTGAGCAGGCCGGGCTTTAGTCTTTATTCCTCTGATAAAATCGGGCACCAGGCCTGCGCCCGGGCTGTAGTTTTTTTGCAGATAGTTAAATAAGCGATAGTTTTTATCAATAGCTTTTTGCCATTTACCGGTTTTTGAGGCGCTTTCAAATGCTTTGAAATTGGCAGGCATAAAATCAGATGAGCGCATATCATAATAATCTTCGCTATCTCCGTCGCTGCCATCGCTTAATAAAACAGAAAACGTTTTAGGATTGATTTCGTAGTGCATAATTGCCGCCATAGCGTTCCTGGCTTCCTGCAGGTAGTTGATATGGCCTCTGCTTCCCCATTGCTTATCAGCTAACAGAAGGGAGTATGCTATATCTATATCGCCGTCGGTGGCGGCATCCCGGTCGTGGTTTTTACAGTTCTTTAGCTGGGCCCAGGCCATTAAATAAGGAGATGCTTTGGCTGGATGGGTTTTATAATATTGATATAAACCATCATAAACGGTTTTTGCCTGCTTATCGTACCCGGCCATCAGTGCGGTAATCACCATGCCATAGCCTTGCCCTTCGGATACGCATTCTTTACCTGGCTTTTCAAACCAAACATAAAATTGATTTTTATCGCAGCCGGGTTTAATGTACCTGTGTTTCCATTGATCGTAAAAAGAGGTTACCTGTCTATCAAGCTGTTGCTGATTGATGTGATTGGGTTTTATTGTACCGGCAGTATACCGGCTATGTTGCGGAAACGGCCTTAATGCAACCTGTGCATGAAGGCCGTTTAGTATAAATAGCGAAAATAGCAGCAGGCTATATCGCACGTAGTTCGGGGTAAGCAGCAACCTCTTCAACATCATTGCACAATAACTCAGTTTTGCAGAAATGGTTCTTAAGGCAGCTCAAAAAGTTCTGAATTGCCGGTGTATCCTTACAGGTAGCGGCATACCACGTGCGTTTTGCAATACTGTGGTGCAACGGTTTTGTAACAATGTGTTTACCGGGCAGGTACGGCTTCACAATCCAGTCGGCCATAACGCTTATTCCGAGGCCCGCGTTTACCATCTCAATAGTGGCATCTGTGTAGTGGATGCGACTCAATGTTTTGGGCTTTACATGCTGTTCTTGGATGAGTGTTTCGATGACCGGAGTTTCCTGGTATGAGGGGTCATAAAGAGCCAGGATTAACTCCTGATCCTGGAAGTCGCAGATGTCAATAACGGCCTTTTTTGCCAGGGGATGATCGGCCGGTAAAATACATATCAGGCGGTCTTCAAAAATGGGTTCATACACTATCTGAGTATTCACCATTTGGGTGCGCACAATACCCAGGTCAAGGTCGCCCCGCATGAGGTATTCAAGTGGTCGGCGACTAGCATCTGAAACTATATTTATGTTAATATCAGGCCATTGGCTTTTGAAATCTTTAATTACGCCGGGTAACCAATGGTATGCAGTATAGCATTGCATACTAATATTAAGCTTACCGGTTTTGCCATTTTTATAGTTGTTAATATCTTCTTCAAGGGTGCGTATTTCGGCCAATATTTTTTCCGAACTTCGTAGGAAACGATAGCCCACTTCGGTTAGCTGAAGCTTCTTTCCCTGGCGATGGAACACCTCTATGTCCAGTTCTTTTTCCAGTTCTTTTAACTGGTGGCTCAGGGCCGATTGGGTTAGATGTAAAGCACTTGCTGCTTTGGTCAGCGAACCCTCTTTTGAAATGGTATCAACTAACCTGAAATGATGTAATGCAATATTCATTATTAGTTTTGCTAATGATTTACACAAAATTAATTCATTTTTTTCATGAATCATATAGATATACATTTGCTGTGTATAAAATACACCTCATGTTAAACACAACTTCAAAAAAATTACTCCTGTTTTTTTTGAGTGTTTCATATGTCTTACACGTACAAGCTCAGCAAAAAGTCCTTTCCATTAAGGATGCTGAACAAATGGCCCTTGCTAACTATGCTTCTATTAAGTCGAAGGCAAACCAGCTTAACGCCTCTAAGGCATATCTCAAAGAAACAAAAACGGAGTATCTGCCGGATGTAAATTTCTCCGCGCAGCAGGACTACGGAACAGTGAACGGCCAAAACGGACCCTCGTATGGTTATCGTGGCCTGTCGGTGTCCTCATCGGGGCCAGCTTTGGCCAAACAGAACTGGAACGCTGCATTCGGCGCTCTGTATTTAACTAACGTTAGCTGGGACTTTTTCGCCTTCGGCAGATCGAAACAAAGGATCGGCGTACAAAAAACCATCGTATCGCGCGATGAAACTGATCTTGCACAGGAGCAATTTCAGCACCAGGTACGCGTTGCAGCCACGTATTTAAATCTACTTGCTGCACAACAGCTTGCCAAGGCGCAGCAGGATAACCTTAACCGTGCTATGGAATTGCAAAAAGTAGTCGTAGCCCGCGTAAAGAACGGCTTAAATCCGGGTGTGGATTCATCCTTGGCCAACGCCGAAGTATCTAACGCCAAGATCGCGCTTACCAATTCGCAGCAAACGGTACAGGATCAAAGTAATCAGCTATCTATTTATTTAGGAATTCCCGCCCAGGAATTTCAATTGGATAGTGCTTTCATTACCAGACAGCCCAATAACCTGGAGACTTTGAGCGCTGTTGCCGCAACCGATCACCCAACTTTGAAGTTCTATCAAAACAGGGTAAACGTGAGCGATCAACAGGCTAAATACCTTCGCACTTTCGCCTTGCCAACCTTTAGCCTTTTTGGTGTTTACCAGGGCAGGGGCTCAGGCTTTAAGCCGGACTACGGCACTAACCAGGATAGCTACACCGGCAGCTACGGCGCAGGTGTTGACCCAACCCGTTACAACTACCTGTTTGGAATAGGTATGATATGGAATTTTACCAGCGTTTTCAGGACCCACTATCAGGTACAGTCGCAAAAGTTTACCTCAGCGCAATTGAAAAACGATTACGAATTGGTTGATAAGCAACTGGAAGCACAGCGCAGCCTTGCCGAAACACGCATAGGCAACGCTCTTAAAAATGTAAACGAAGTACCGGTTGAAGTTTCGGCCGCTAATAACGCTTACATTCAAAAATATACACTGTATAAAAACGGACTATCAAACATAGTTGATTTTACACAGGCGCTTTATACCCTTAACCGGGCCGAGGTTGACAAATATATAGCATTGAATAACGTATGGCAGGCACTGCTGTTCAAATCAGCAGCTACAGGCGATTTCGGGATATTCATCAATAATTTTTAACAGTTACACACATATACAATGGGAATGATAAAAGGGGCGCTGCAAAAACCAATTACCATATTGGTTATAGTAGCCGGGCTGTTCTTCTTCGGTATAAATGCGGTACGGACTATCAAGATCGATATATTTCCCGATCTGAACCTGCCGGTTATATATGTATCGCACCCATACGGCGGTTTCACCCCAAACCAAATGGAGGCTTACTTTGGTAAGCAATATGTTAACCTGTTGCTTTTTGTATCGGGTGTAAAAAGCATCGAAATAAAAAACATACAAGGCTTAACGTTAATAAAAGTTACTTTTTACGAGGGTACTAATATGGCCCAGGCCGCGGCGGAGGTCACGAGTTACACCAACCGCGCCCAGGCCAGCTTCCCGCAGGGGTCGCAGCCGCCCTTTATTTTGCGCTTTGATGCCTCAACGCTGCCGGTTGGTCAGTTGGTGTTGAGCAGCGCCACTCGTAGCAATAACGAATTGCTGGATTATGCATTGGTTTACGTGCGTTCGTCATTTACCTCCATCCCGGGCCTTGTTGCGCCTGCACCTTTTGGTGGTAACCAACGTACTATCCTGATTAAAGTCGATCCAAACCTGTTGCGCTCGCACAATTTAACACCCGACCAGATCGTGGCTGCCCTGCGCGAGAATAACCAGAACACCCCTGCAGGTAACGTGCGTGTAGGCGATTACAACTACCTTGCACCTTCAAACACCACCATAAAGAAAATCCCGGATTTTGGAGATATCCCGCTTTATAAAAATGGGATTCAAACCGTATTTATGAAGGATGTTGCCACTATAGAAGATGGCGCCGATATCACCAACGGCTATGCACTTATTAATGGTAAGCGTTCGGTTTACTTGCCAATCACCAAATCGGCCACGGCCTCAACCTGGGAAGTAGTGCAAAACCTGAAAAAAGCATTGCCAAAATTCCAGGCCTTACTACCCGATGATGTGAAGCTGTCGTTCGTGTTTGACCAGTCGGTTTATGTGATTAACGCTGTAAAAAGTTTGGCCGAAGAGGGCGCGATAGGGGCGGTACTTACCGGGCTTATGGTATTGCTGTTTTTAGGTGATAAACGCGGAGCGCTTATCGTGATCCTTACTATCCCCACCTGTATTATCTCGGCTATATTCTTCCTGTCGCTGGCACACCAAACCATCAATATCATGACGCTTAGCGGGCTTTCGCTGGCAATAGGTATTTTGGTGGATGAGTCGACGGTGACAATTGAGAATATTCACCAGCATTTTGACATGGGCAAGCCGAAAGCTTTGGCTATCTGGGATGCCTGTAAGGAGATCGCGTTCCCTAAATTGCTGATCCTGTTCTGTATCCTGGCGGTGTTTGCACCTGCATTTACCATGAACGGGATTCCGGGAGCATTGTTCCTGCCGCTGGCGCTGGCTATCGGTTTCTCGATGATCGTATCTTACTTCCTGGCGCAAACCTTTGTACCAATCATGGCCAACTGGATCATGGTAAACAAACATGAAGACCACAGCCATAAAGATGGGTTTGCACTGGAGGATGAAGGTGAGCCATGGGAACAAAAAGAAAAAGCCATGAAGGCTGCCCTTGAACATACAGGCGACGAGGTAACCCGCTTTGACAAATTCAGGGATAGCTTTATGCGCCTGATGGACCGCATGCTGCCTAACCGCAAGATACTGGTAACGGTTTATGTAATCGTTGCCTTTGGCCTTGCTTTCCTGTTATTCAATATCATAGGCCGTGACGTATTGCCTAAGGTAAACTCAGGTACCTTCCAGGTACGTTTGCGGGCTGCTGATGGTACCCGTTTAGAGCGTACAGAACTAATAGCTGTTAAGGCGCAACACATATTGGGCGATATTGTGGGTAAAAACCACATAGCTATAACTTCGACATTTGTTGGTTCGCACCCTTCATCATTCTCAACCAACCCTATCTATCTGTTTATGGCTGGTCCGCAGGAGTCTGTGATGCAGGTGAGTTTAACGGAGGATTATAAGGTTAATCTTGATGACCTGAAGGAAAAGTTCAGGCATGAGATGGCAAAACAGCTACCCAACGTTAAATTATCATTTGAGCCGATTGAATTGACTGATAAGATCCTGAGCCAGGGTTCGCCAACTCCTATTGAAGTAGCCATCACCGGTAAAAACAAAAAGCAAAATGTTGAGTATGCCTTTAAGGTTATCAATAAACTGAAAGATATCAAATACCTGCGCGATGTGCAGATAGGCCAGTCGTTCAATTATCCAACTATCGATATTAATATCGACAGGCAACGGGCCGCACAGCTTGGGGTAGGTTTAAATGATATTTCTCGTTCGCTTGTGGCATCAACTTCATCATCAAGATTTACAGAAAAGAACAACTGGATTGATGAAAAATCAAACTTGAGCTACCTTGTGCAGGTACAGGTGCCGGAGTATCAAATGGCCAGCCTAAACGATGTGAAGGAGATTCCGGTACTGGCAAATCAGGCACGCCCTGTTTTGGGAGATGTGGCCGATGTTAAAACTGGTACAACCTTCGGTGAAAACGATAACGTAGGTGCAGTGCCAACATTATCGGTAACGGCAAACATCAACAAAAAGGATTTGGGTACTGCAACCAATGATGTGCAGAAAGCCATTGACGAATTAGGCAAACCACCGCGCGGTTTAACAGTTGAGATGCATGGCATGAGCCAAACCCTTACCGATACGCTTAATAGCTTACAATCGGGCTTATTGGTAGCCGTATTGGTGATATTCTTGATGCTGGCTGCAAACTTCCAGTCGTTCAAAATGTCGATGGTGGTATTATCAACTGTGCCGGCTGTTTTGTTTGGTTCATTGCTGCTGGTAAAAATCACCGGCGCTACGCTTAACCTTCAATCATACATGGGTATGATTATGTCGGTGGGTGTATCTATTTCCAACGCAGTGCTACTGATTACCAATGCCGAAGAGTTGCGTAAACACAACGGCGATGCACTGAAGTCGGCCCGTGAAGCTGTAGCGTTACGTCTTCGTCCTATCCTGATGACCAGTTTGGCCATGATTGTAGGTATGATCCCGATGGCTTCCGGCTTAGGTGAAGGTGGTGATCAAACATCACCATTAGGTCGCGCTGTTATTGGCGGACTTATCGCTTCAACTTTTGCAGCGCTCCTGATATTACCATTGGTTTTTGCCTGGGTACAAGGTAATGCCACAACTCAATCTGTTTCATTAGACCCGGAAGATAAAGAAAGTAAATTTTATGTCCCTTTGCACCACCATGAATAAGCTAAAAAATAAATCGATATTGCTGTTTGCCGTTTTAGCAATGGCAATAGGCTCATTGAGTGCCTGCCACTCGGATGATAAAGAAAAGAAAGAACAACAGGAAGAGCAGGAGCAACAGGAAGCTGTTGAAACGCCCACTGTACAAATTGTGCCGGTAACCAAAGGCAGGTTAAGCAGCAACATCACCATACCTGGTGAGCTGATCCCTTACCAACAAGTTGACCTGTATGCCAAAACCAACAGCTATGTTAAAAAGCTTTTGGTTGATATCGGTTCAGAAGTTAAGCAGGGCCAGTTATTGGCTGTGCTTGAAGCGCCGGAAATTAACTCGCAATTGGCTGCGGCGCAATCTCGCATCAAACAATTTGAAGCGGTTTACTTTGCCAGCAAAGCTACTTATGACAGGCTGGTAAGCACCAGCAAAACCCCGGGTACCGTTTCTCAAAACGACCTGGAGCAGGCTGAAGCTAAAAAGAATGCTGATGAGGCTAATATTGACGCCGCTAAATCCGGCTTAAAAGAAGTATCAGCTAATTTGGCTTACCTTGAGATCCGCGCCCCGTTTGACGGTGTGATCACCAGTCGTAATGTTAACCTGGGGGCTTATGTTGGTCCGGGTGGTAAAAGTACCGATCCGCTGTTTACCGTTCAGGATCAGGGTCGTTTACGTTTAGTTGTATCAGTGCCCGAAATTTACACAGGTGCATTAAGCAGCAAAAGTGAAGTTAACTTTACTGTTAGAGCCTTGCCAAGCCAAAAGTTTACCGCCCAGGTAAAGCGCATAGCCGGCGCGCTTGATGAAAAATTGCGTGCCGAGCGCCTGGAGATGGACGTTTACAATAAAGACAAAAAGCTGCTTCCCCACATGTTTGCCGAAGTAAGTGTACCATTGCCTGCCGGCGATAGTACTTACGTGGTGCCTAAAACAGCTGTAGCAACTTCAACCGAAAAGGTTTTTGTGATAAAAGTGGTTGATCATAAAGCCGTTTGGGTTGATGTTAAAAAAGGCCTGAGCAATGGCGATAGCATCGAAATCTTCGGTGGCGACCTGAAACCTGATGATAAGCTGGTAAAAGCAGCATCAGATGAGATAAGGAACGGATCGACCTTGAAATATTAATAAATTGAAGGTCGATTAGATTCGGCCTGATGGATAGTGCGAAGGGATAAAAGAGCCCGAAAACTGAGAAGTTTTCGGGCTCTTCTTATATAAAATTATGTCATTGCGAGGAGCAGAAAGGGAAATGAGCCTGGGTGCGACGCGGCAATCCCGTAGCTATACAGAGCGGAAACGCATTGGTTACAAGATTGTCGCGCTTCGCTCAGCAGTGACATGGTTTTAAATTATTTAACCTCCGCTTGCAACTTCTTAATAATGCCCGTCCCCACAGCATCCGTACTTTCAGCAGCGTTTGATAATACAATCACAGCAAGCTTTTTATCGGCATTAAAAGCGAGGAAGCTGCTACTGCCGTAAGTGCCGCCATTATGGAAAATGTATTCTACGCCATCAACCAAGATGATATGCCAGCCAAGGGCTATTTTGGCATCTTTGCTGTAGGTGATCTGGTGTGTTAGTTCAAAAGCCTCTGATAGCTTATCAGTGCCATTAGCCATGTTAGCCTTTGCATATATCAGCAGGTCATTTACCGTTGAATGCAGGGCTCCGCAAGCGGCAAGGGCGTTAAAATCCCAGGCTACCGTTGCATCACCGTATTGACTGTATACTTTAGTAAAGTGGGAGGTTTGTAAAGCGCTTAAATGCTGTACGGTATTTTTCATCCCCAAAGGACCGCAGATTACTTCCTGCACCATCTGATCAAATGTTTTTCCACTTATTTGTGATAATATCGTTCCTAATAAACCCACTCCTAAATTAGAATATGCATATTGTTCTCCCGGCTTGCTATTGAGTTTGCAGGTTTTTAGATAACTAAACAGTAGCCGTTTACTATAACTTTTATAAGGATTTGCCGCGCTGGCCGAATCAAACTGAAGGTTCTCCGGGATCCTTGCCAGGCCGGATGTATGATTGCTTAGCGTTTGCAAGGTTATATCATTCAACGCCGCATTGGTTTTTACCGAATCGGGCAGGTATTTGGTAATTGGATCGGTTAATTTTACTTTGCCCTCGTTGGCGTAATAAGCCAGCAGGGTAGCTGTAAATGTTTTGGTAATAGAGCCAATTTCGAACAGCGTATTGGCAGTTGGTAGCTGGTTGTTGCCGCGTGCGGTTTCTCCGTAATTGTAGGTGCTGATCTGGCCATCTTTTAATACGCCTATACTAAGGCCTACTGTATTTACTTTTTGAATATACGGGCGGGCAATTTCATCAACCTGTTTGTCCATTGTGTTGAGTAGTTTGTTGGATGTAGGTACCTGTGTGGTCTTATCGGCATTAATGTCTTTATAGGGCTGAAACAGGAAGAGCTCAATTTTATTCCCTGCATCGAGGCTCATAAGCAGCTGCAATGTTGCCGATTGAAATACCAGTTTGTAAGTACTTACCTTGTTGTTAACAAAGCTGATCACAGTTGAACCTTTTATTTCATTTAAGGGGAACAATTGTTGTTCGGTGAGGCTGCGGAACTGGCCCGCGCTTACAGCATGCCTGAAGTTTGGTCCGGTTAAGGTATAGATGGAGTCGGCCTGTTTGGCGTTGAAGAATTTTTTCACCAACACAAATACCGAATCAGTTTTAAATTGCTGATGGCTTTGGGCAAATGTTACGCCCGGGGTAAATAAAAGTAAGATAAAACAGAACCTGAGTTTCATGAAAAGTAATTCGTGTTTAATTAAATGTCGTTTAGTCTTTAGTCTGAAGAAAAAATAGACTTACGACTACTGGCTTAAATGTCCTGGTAATCTTTGGCAAAGTAATTATCAGCCAAAGGATCAGTTAGGCGCACAAAACGTTTCTCGTTGTGTTTCCATTTCATGCGGAATATGATAACGGCAATACTGGCCCCGATGATATAATTATAACCGATAAAAGCGAACATATCGCCGGGTTCGGCAAGCAATGTGTGCATGTCCTTGCCTTTAAGAATTAACCAGGCAACACTTGTGATGAGGGATATAGCCAACCCGAAAATAAATCCGCCGTCGATAATGCAGTAATTCCACATGCCACGTTTGCGCGAATGCTCCCACTTTTTTACGAAGCTAATGTTGTCGATGTCTTCTTCGGTGAGACCACGGGCTTTGAGCTTTTCGGCCTGAGTTAGTTTGTATTGATAGCGATAATAGCCCTGTACAAACGAGAATGGGAAAAATAAAAGGAAAATGAGATTGCTATGGTCGTAAAAATACAACGTAACAATAACGGCAAGATAAACCAGTTCGGTTTTATAAGTATGTTTCAGATATGTTTTAAAATTGAATTTCATATCTGAAACATGCACTTATATGGTTGGTGTTTGTCCGGCCAGCAGGTAAAGCACTGCCATACGTACGGCAACACCGTTTTCTACCTGGTCGAGAATGATAGACTGTTTGCTGTCGGCTACATCGCTGGTGATCTCCACGCCGCGGTTGATAGGGCCGGGGTGCATTACAGTGATTTCTTTATCTAATGAGTCGAGAATGGTTTTATTAAGACCGAAAAGCATGGTGTATTCCCTCAGAGACGGGAAATATTTAATATCCTGACGTTCCAGCTGAATACGAAGCATATTGGCAACATCGCACCAGTTAAGCGCTTTGATGAGGTTGTGCTCAACTTTTACACCCAATGAGCCAATGTATTTAGGAATAAGCGTGGTTGGCCCGCAAACCATAACCTCGGCGCCTAATTGTTTAAGACAAAGGATGTTGGAAAGTGCTACGCGCGAGTGAAGGATATCGCCCACAATCACCACTTTTTTCCGGCTACATCGCCGTATTTTTCACGGATAGAGAAAGCATCAAGCAAAGCCTGGGTAGGATGCTCATGTGCACCGTCTCCAGCGTTTACAATCTGTGCTTTTACGTGTTTTGACAGGAAGATCCCGGCACCTGCGTACGGATGACGCATTACAACCATATCAACCTTCATGGCCAGGATGTTGTTTACTGTATCGATCAAGGTTTCGCCCTTGCTTACAGATGATGACGATGCCGCAAAGTTGATCACATCTGCCGAAAGCCTTTTTTCGGCCAGCTCAAATGATAAACGGGTACGGGTTGAGTTTTCAAAGAAAATATTGGCGATGGTAACATCCCGTAACGACGGCACTTTCTTGATCGGCCGGTTTAAAACAGATTTAAAAGTATCGGCAGTTTCAAATATCAGCTCAATATCTGCCCGGTTCAAATCTTTTATACCCAATAAGTGTCGTGTGCTCAGTCCTGCCATCTCAGTTATTTTCCTGTTATATTTTATTCCTTGTTGTATTATTAGTTATGTCATTGCGAGGTACGAAGCAATCGCGAACTATGCAGGTTGCTCTGTATAGTATGCGATTGCCGCGCTATCGCTCGCAATGACATATTATTAATTCTATTACTCCTGTACTTCCGATACCAGCACTATCTTATCCTCTCCATCAGTATCCTTCCAGCTAACCACTACTTTTTGTGATGCGATAGAATCAACCTCGATGCCAACATAATCCGCAGACACTGGGATGTGGCGCGAATAGCGGCGGTCAACTAAAGCCAGTAGCTCTATCTTTTCAGGCCTGCCAAATGCCTGCATGGCATCCATTGCGGCGCGAATGGTGCGGCCGGTCCACAGTACGTCATCCATCATGATCACTTTTTTACCTTCAATAATAAAATCTATCTTGGTTTGATTAGGTACGAGTTGTGACTCGCGGCGGCGGAAATCGTCGCGATAAAAAGTGATATCGAGGTCGCCTTGCAGTATATTTTTATCAGGAAGGATCTTTCTTAATTCTTCGGCAACGCGTTTGGCCAAATAAATGCCACGTGGCTGAATGCCAATTAATACTGTATTTGAAAAGTCGTTATGATTTTCAATTAACTGGCGACATAAACGTTGTATGGTAATTTGAAACTTTTGTCCGTCGAGCAGTGTTAGATTTTGCATCGTATGGGTGGATTTGGGCAAAAGTAATAATTTGTTTTCAGTTTTGGAGGATGAGTTTTGAAAGTGGGGAGTTTGAGATTTATCATCCTGAGGAACGAAGGGTCTTCTTCGCCCTGGATAGGCGCACTGTATCTTGCAGAAGATTCTTCGCTATCGCTACCCATGACATAATAAGAATCAAGGTCATGCTGAACTTGTTTCAGCACCCCACTCGCTAAGCGGGCATGTTAAGCAAAGCGGCCACCTGTCCTATGGGATGCCGAAATAAATTCGGCATGACGGTAGGCATATGTTATCTTTCCTTCAAAGGTCGCGGATTTAATTTAATCAGAATGACAGGTGGCTTTTTGAATAAAGAAATTATTTCGATAATTTCTCCAACGCCAACATCGCCCTTTCCGCATCTTTTTTTGCCACAAAAATATGATCATGATAATAAGCTGCTACTACATTACAACTGATATTCTCTTTAGCCAACGCGGTCGCAAAAGCGGCTGTAAGGCCGGTGGCTTCCAGCGATGAATGTATGGTTAAGGTGATCCAGGAGACAATATAGATGTATTCAAGATTTAGCGTGTCGGCTGTTTCTTTTTTTAGGATGAGGGTTACCGCTTCCTGTTCTTTAAAAAAGGCTATGATGTCATCGGTATTGATGTTGTTTAATGATGTAGTTGTGCAATAAACATAATCGCCTTCATTAAGCACAGGTGTCATGTTTTTTATCAGGGTGTTGAGGTTGGTTTCTCCGGTGGCCATTATTTATTATATTATCGTGGGTAATTTAAAGCTGGCAAAACCATTCCTACAGCTATGAATACAGAAAATCCAAATAATAGGCTTAGTACGGTAAGATGCATAGAGCTATCGTCCTTTGGCGATTTTGAAAATGATTCCCTTAAATAAATTATTCTTACTATAAATCCTGTGTAGCCTAAGGTGGCTATTACAAGAGAAAATGAAATAACACTCACATAAATAGCGAAAGGAATCATCATACGATTGAAGTTTAGACCAAACATGATAAAAACAATAAGTAACGTTAATAAAAGTAAGATACGGGTGGTTTTAAACGTAAATGTATTTATGATAAAGGTTTTCATCCTATAAATATAAAATTAATAGAGCAAAAAAAGCCCCTCCGGATAACCGAAGGGGCTTATATAAGCTTAAGCTAAAATTATGCTTCTTCTTCAGAGCTGTTAGCAGCAGGTGCAGCCTTGCGGGCTTTGTTTTCTGCACCTTCCATTTGCTCTTTTAATTGAGCTAATACGCTAAGATCGCCTAAAGTTGATTTTTCAACAGAGTCTTTCACTTTTTTCACCGCGTTAGTAGCAGCTTTTGCTTCTTTTTTACGGTTTTCAAATTCCTGTACGCGGGCATCAGCGCGGGCTTCTTCCCAGATACGTGAGTGTGAAATAACGATACGTTTGTTTTCTTTGTTAAATTCAATGATTTTGAATTCAGCAGCTTCTTCAGCTTTTAAGCTCTTACCGTCTTCTTTAACCAGGTGTTTGGTTGGCGCGAAGCCTTCAACACCGTAAGGTAAAGCTACGATAGCACCTTTGTCGGTTACTTTGATAACAGTACCTTCATGGATCGAGTCGATAGTGAAGATAGTTTCAAATGTATCCCAAGGGTTTTCTTCAAGCTGTTTGTGGCCTAAGCTCAGTTTGCGGTTTTCAACATCAAGTTCAAGTACAACCACGTTTAATTTTTCACCAACTTTAGTGAATTCGTTAGGGTGGTTAACTTTTTTAGACCAAGAAAGGTCAGAGATGTGGATTAAGCCGTCGATGCCGTCTTCCAGTTCAACAAACACACCAAAGTTGGTCATGTTTTTAACTGTAGCTACGTGCTGAGTACCAACTGCGTACCTTTCAGCAGCGTTTTGCCATGGATCAGGAGTTAATTGTTTAACACCTAATGACATTTTACGCTCTTCGCGGTCTAAAGTCAATACTTGAGCTTCGATCTCGTCACCAACTTTCAGGAATTCCTGAGGGTTACGCAGGTTTTGTGACCATGACATTTCTGATACGTGGATCAAACCTTCAACACCAGGGATGATTTCAAGGAATGCACCGTAATCAGCAACGGTAACGATTTTACCTTTAACTTTTGAACCAACCTGAATGTCTTCAGAAAGGCTTTGCCAAGGGTGAGGGGTTAATTGTTTCAAGCCCAGAGCAATACGTTTTTTCTCATCATCAAAGTCAAGCACAACAACGTTGATTTTTTGATCCAATGATAAAATTTCGCGTGGGTGCTCAATACGGCCCCATGAAATATCTGTAATGTGCAGTAAGCCGTCAACACCACCAAGGTCAATGAATACACCAAAGTCGGTAATGTTTTTAACGGTACCTTCCAATACCTGACCTTTTTCAAGGCGAGCAACAATTTCAGTTTTTTGGTTTTCCAGATCGTCTTCGATAAGCACTTTGTGCGATACCACAACGTTCTTGAATTCGTGGTTGATTTTAACAACTTTGAATTCCATAGTTTTACCTACATACACATCGTAATCCCTGATAGGTTTGATATCGATCTGTGAGCCAGGTAAGAAGGCTTCAACGCCCATAATGTCAACAATTAAACCACCTTTAGTACGGCTCTTAACAAAACCGGTGATGATTTCATCGTTATCAAGGGCTGAATTAATGCGCTCCCATGATTTTTGAGTTTTTGCACGTTTGCGTGAAAGTACTAACTGACCGTTAGCATCTTCCTGCGATTCAACAAAAACGTCAACTTTGTCACCGATCTTCAGATCAGGTGTGTCACGGAATTCTGATACTGATACTAAACCGTCTGATTTGAAACCTACGTTAAGTACAACATCTTTGTTGTTAACGTTAACAACAGTACCGGTGATGATTTCGCCTTTGGTGATAGAGCTGAAAGTTCCATCATACAATTTCTCAAATTTCTCACGGTCGTCATCGCTGTAGTTACCAAATTTTTTGTCGTCAGCATCCCAGTCGAAATCTTCGCTTGGTGTAGCTGCAATTTTTGATTTGATCTCTTCGATAGAGATTGAATCAGCTTCTGATTCAATAGTTTCCTTTTCGCCAGACGCGTTCACTGTACCCAGTTCAGCTTCTTTCGCTTTTAATTCTTTTTCTGCTTCTTGTTTTTTTGCCATTAAATAATTTTTCTCCTTTTCCCAATTTGTTAATTGGGACTGCAAAGGTACGGATATATTTTATTGAAAAAAGAAATTTTTTAATGTTAATTGCTTATATTTTAGGTGTTTTTATAGGGTTTTAGGATTGTTGAGCAAGTGAAAGTTAACTTAAGGAGGGATTTTACGTTGAGTAAACCATTTGATAACATCGTTTGGTGTGTTATCTGCGCTATAAATTAATGAGTTATAGCAAGTAAAATTTTACGCCTTATCACTCAATTTACCATCTATCTCTTCAAAAATCTGCATAAAATCATTCAGCATTTCTTCGCGGTAACTGCTCAATATTTCGTCCATTATCACCTCTTGCTCTGGTGTGAATGGGTTTTTCCAAACGCGCATACAGATCCGTTTTAACGCGTAGGCAATCTGATGGGTTTCGGCATAGGTATGCAGGTACTGACTTTTTTAAAGCCTTCGTAAAATTTAAAGAAAACGGCAGTATCCTCAAGCCCGGCAAAGGTTAAAAAGCTTCTTATTTTATCTTCCCGGCAACCGGCTAAATGATCGTAAAATTCGGTAACGCTGATTTTGCCGGTGGTAAGCAGCAGGTTATCGATAATCAGCTCAAGTGCAATATGCCCTAAAAAAATGGTTTTACCGGCGAGTTTATCAGGGCAGGGGCCAACAGTTTTTTGAGCTCATGCGAACGGGTGGTAAAAAAGCAGATAAGTGAAAATACCGGTCGACATCAAGGTGCTTGTTCCATCCGGATATGATCGAATTGACCTCGTTATCAGTATGGTGCAGCTTTTCGGGATGAAGGATAATGTTTTTATCGGCATTCTTCAACAAGTCGGGCAGCACCGTTCCCAGCACGTGGTAACAGTTGGTAGTATCCCTGTCGAAATAAAAATGCGATAAAAAATTCATAAGCCTTGCCTTGCAAAATACCCGGTTTTGCTCAAGATACAAAATATAAGTAATTATTTGAAACAGATTTTACCTGTAGTTAACCTGTTATAGGCACCAATCTTTTCATGTAGCAGACAATTAGATCGAATTGCACGAGTTTTTCAGAGGGTGTCTAAATTAGTGTATCAATTTCATTTATATTTGCACCTTTTTGAAACAGAACTTGATATGAACTTTGTTGAAGAATTACGCTGGCGCGGCATGCTGCATACCGAAATGCCCGGAACCGAGGATATGTTAAATAAAGGTATGGCTTCGGGGTATATCGGGTTTGATCCAACTGCCGATTCATTGCATGTTGGTCACCTTACCCAGATTATGACCCTGATCCACTTTCAGCGCGCGGGCCATAAACCTTATGCTTTGGTTGGTGGTGCTACCGGTATGGTAGGCGATCCGTCGGGCAAATCGGCCGAGCGTAATTTATTATCAGAGGATGTGCTGCAGCATAACCTGGAAGCCGTAAAAAAGCAGCTTACCCGTTTCCTTGATTTTAATACCGGCGCCAACAGTGCCGAAATGGTAAATAATTACGATTGGTTCAAAAACTTTACTTTTCTTGATTTTATCCGCGATGTAGGCAAACACATTACGGTTAACTATATGATGGCCAAAGATTCGGTGAAGAAACGTTTGGAAGGCGACACAGGTATGTCGTTTACCGAGTTTACTTACCAGTTGGTACAAGGTTATGATTTTTACTACCTGTGGAAGCACCATAACTGCTCGTTACAAATGGGTGGCAGCGATCAATGGGGAAACATTGTTACCGGTACTGAGCTAATCCGTCGCAAAGACAGCGGCGAAGCTTTTGCCCTAACTACTAATCTGATCAAAAAAGCCGACGGCACCAAGTTTGGTAAAACAGAAAGCGGGGCAGTGTGGCTTGATGCCGAACGCACCTCGCCATACCAGTTTTACCAGTTTTGGTTAAACACTACTGATGTTGACGCCAAATCATACATCCGCATTTTTACCTTGCTTGATCGTGAGGTTATTGAAGCCATGGAAGTTGAGCATGATGCGGCGCCGCATACCCGCGTATTGCAGAAAGCACTGGCTAAGGATATCACCATCCGTGTGCATGGCGAGGCTGAATACGAGAAGGCAATAAAATCATCAGAGTTTTTATTTGGGAATATCGGGATTGAGTTTTTGAATGAGCTTAGCGATGCGGAAGTGTTAGACTTATTTGCCGGTGTACCTAATTATAATATAGCGTTGAGTGAACTGGAGCAGGGCATTAATGCTGCTGATCTTTTAGCTGCTAAAACAGCTGTTTTTGCCTCAAAAGGCGAGGCTAAAAAGATGATACAAGGTGGTGGTGTTGCTATCAATAAAGTTAAAATAGGTACTGCCGATGATGTTTATAATGCAGATGCTTTGATTGGCGGTAAATTCATCGTAGCTCAAAAAGGTAAGAAGAACTATTTTTTGATAATAGCAGAATAAACTCTTAACCAGACTTACGAAGTTTCCAAAACTTCGTAAGTCTTAAAATTACAGGTCAATGACTTAATGAACAATGACCCCGTGATAAAAAGCGATAGGCTAAAACTTATCGCTTTTTTATTGTCTTTGGTATTGTAAATGCGACAAATGGTAATTATATTTGTACATATGTCGTACAAATCAAAGCCGGATGCTAAAAATGAGGTTAACGAGCCCATGGCAGCTTATGTTGTTCAGGGAGCTATGCCTTCGTTTTATAGTTTATTGAATGGCTCAAAACAGGTAAAAGCATCCTCTGATTTTGATATCATCAGTCTGGCGCGTAAGGGCTTCCCTAAAAGTGCCTTACTTTCCCTGGCAAAAAAATCTCCCTTAATATCCAGGAGCTTGCCAATATACTACATATCTCCGAGCGTACCTTACAGCGTTACGAGGATGATGCCATCATCAGAACCGAATATGCCGAAAAGGCTATTGAGCTTGCACGGCTTTATACCCGTGGTGAGGAGGTTTTTGAATCGATGGATAAATTCAAGATCTGGATCAAAACGCCGTCGTTGGTTTTCAGAGGTGAGGCGCCGGTTACTATTCTGGATACATCTGCCGGCTTTGATATGGTTTTCAAGGAGCTTGGCCGTATTGAGCACGGTGTTTTTGCCTGATGATACTTTACCGCATTGCCAAATGCAATTACGCTGCCGATCTGAGCGGCACCGGAGCACGATTATATGGCGGTCGCTGGAATAGCGAAGGTAAACCGATGCTTTACCTTGCTTCCTCCAGATCATTAGCGGTGCTTGAGGTGTTAGTGCATTTGGATCCGTTGATAATTCCGGGTAATTATTGTATAACCGAAATTGAAGTGCCGGATAGTAAAATAATCACTGTGGAGGCTGAGCAATTACCTGAAGACTGGCGTGATTTATCCGGTCCGGTAATTTTGCGCCAACTTGGCGATGCCTTTCTTAAAAAACAGGAGTATTTATTAATGAAAGTACCATCGTCAATTGTCCCTGCCGAATATAACTATCTGCTTAACCCCTTGCATCCCGATTCTTTTGGAGTGAAACTTTTAAAAAGAGAACCTTTTAGTTTTGACAGGCGGCTTATTTAGCCATTAAGTCATTTTGATAAATCGTCATTAGTCGTTGAGGGGCAGTCATTACATCGCAGCTAACCATACCAAAGAAAAAAGCCACCAGTTATATAACCAATGGCTTTTAATATCTCTTTTTAGATTGTGATTAACCTAAATATGATTTCAATATCTTGCTCCTTGAAGTATGGCGCAAGCGTTGCAGTGCCTTGTCCTTGATCTGACGCACGCGCTCGCGGGTTAAATTAAATTTCTCACCAATTTCCTCTAATGAAAGCGGGTGGTTAGTTCCTAAACCAAAGAACAATACAATGATCTCGCGCTCGCGCTCAGTTAAGGTTGATAGTGAACGTTTGATCTCTTCAGATAATGACTCATTGATCAGGATCGAATCGGTGTTTGGCTCCTGGTTTTCCAGTACATCAAGCAATGTATTCTCTTCACCCTGTACAAACGGTGCATCCATTGATACATGACGGCCCGAGTTACTCAGTGTGTCGGAGATCTTATCAACAGTGGTCTCTAATATATCAGCAAGTTCTTCGGGCGATGGTTCGCGCTCGTACTCCTGTTCAAGCTTTGAAAAAGCCTTGCTGATCTTACTTAACGAACCTACCTGGTTAAGTGGTAAACGCACAATACGCGATTGCTCGGCAATAGCCTGCAATATCGACTGACGGATCCACCATACAGCATATGATATAAATTTAAAGCCTTTGGTTTCATCAAAACGCTTGGCGGCTTTAATCAGGCCGAGGTTGCCCTCGTTAATTAAATCGCCCAGTGTGAGGCCCTGGTTTTGGTATTGTTTAGCAACAGATACAACAAAGCGAAGGTTAGTTTTGGTTAAACGCTCCAATGCCGCCTGGTCGCCCTCGCGGATCTTTTGCGCTAAAATTACTTCTTCTTCGGCGGTTATTAGGTCTACCTTACCAATCTCGTGAAGATATTTATCAAGCGATTGCGACTCGCGATTGGTAATGGACTGCGTTATTTTGAGTTGTCTCATCTATTTAATAAACCTCTCTATTCGTTATATTCTGAATAGAACGTGCAAAGCTAATATTTTGTTTCTAAAATAAAACATATAAATCAGAAATAGCAATACCAGTGTAAAATTTTATATTTAAAATTTTAAATTTATGTATATCGCATAAAATTTATTGTAAAACAATAAATTTATTTTGTTATTTAATAAATATTGTTTTTATTTGAATTGAATTAATATCGTAGTGTAATGAAAAAGGTACGTGCCCTGCAAATACTTGTTTATATAGTGTTTGGTTTGTTTGTTTTTCAGAATATGGCTGCCGATTTCTGGCAGGGGTTTAAGGATGGATACAATGATGGAATGGGTACAATACATGGCGCTAAAAGATACGGGCCAACATTGCAAGTCACTATTGACGGAAGCTTCATTTCGCAAAAAAATGGGGGCGAATTGAAGATAGGTGAAAACTATACTTTAAAGAATATAATTATAAACAGTGATATAGTAGTTAATAATGATAATATATCTGTAAGCTGGCCATTAAACGCGGTTGAAACTGGGCTGATACTTATTACAACTGTGATAGTAATAAGAATAGCCTATCTTATTAATAAGGTTATTGTAAATATTGTAGAAGGTACTTTATTTGAGCAGCGATGTATTAGGCTGATCAAAAGCACAGGGATGCTGTTATTGCTGTTTACATTGACTGATTATATAGGGCAGCAAGTATCCTATCAGGTGTTAATAGCTAAATTGCATGTGCCGCTAAAAATCATCAATACATCGGCATTTAATTTTGGCACGCTGGTATTTGCTATCTTGATATTTATCCTGGCCGAAGCATTTAAGCAAGGGGCGAGGCTTAAAGAGGAGCAAGCTTTAACTATTTAAGTCATGCCGATAATAGTAAATCTTGATGTGATGATGGCAAAACGAAAAATGTCATTAAATGAACTGAGCGACAGGGTAGGGATCACCATATCAAACCTTTCTATCCTAAAAACAGGCAAGGCGAAAGCCATCCGTTTTGAAACACTCGAAGCCATATGTAAGGCGCTTGACTGCCAGCCGGGGGATATTCTGGAATACAAGTGAAAGGTGAAAGGTGAAAGGTGAAAGGTGAAAGGTGAAAGGTGAAAGGTGAAAGGTGAAAGGTGAAAGGTGAAAGGTGAAAGGTGAAAGGTGAAAGGTGAAAGGTGAAAGGTGAAAGGTGAAAGGTGAAAGGTGAAAGGTGAAAGGGATTATGTTAAATAGAGGTTCTCAAATCTCGTCTATGTTCTCCGCGGCCCGTTCTTATTAATAAACCGATAATCCGGCAAATCGTATAAATTCTGGTTCAAACAAAAAAAGCCGCCCTCAACAGGCGGCTCTCTTCATTAACTATAAAAGCTATTAAACGCTTTTCTCTGCTTTAACAACCACATGAATGCTCATAGGGTGTTTGTTCATTTCTTTTTGAATCCTGGCGCTGGTTGCAGCCGAATGGCTGTTCAGGTGCGGGGCAATAACCAGTGAAACTATCGACATTAACTTAATAAGGATGTTCATGGATGGGCCTGAAGTATCTTTAAACGGATCACCTACAGTATCACCTGTTACTGATGCTTTGTGCGGTTCCGATTTTTTGTAGAAGATCTCGCCATTGATATCGCAGCCTTTCTCAAATGATTTTTTGGCGTTGTCCCATGCACCACCTGCATTGCTTTGGAAAATCCCCATCAATACGCCCGATACGGTAACGCCTGCCAGCAAGCCGCCTAACACTTCGGGGCCAAAGGCAAAACCGATGATGATAGGGGTGATCAGCGCGATTAAACCAGGGGCAACCATTTCGCGGATAGATGCTTTGGTAGATATGGCCACGCATTTTTCGTATTCTGGTTTACCCTCGTAAGTCATGATACCCGGAATTTCGCGGAACTGGCGCCTAACTTCTTCTACCATGGCCATGGCGGCCCTGCCCACGGCTGCTATCGCCAAGGCAGAAAAAATGAATGGAATCATTCCGCCAACAAACAGACCTGCCAATACATTGGCTTTATAAATATCAATATGTTCAATGCCTGCAACGCCCACAAAAGCCGCAAATAAGGCTAATGAAGTTAATGCTGCTGAAGCAATGGCAAAACCTTTACCTGTAGCGGCTGTAGTGTTACCAACAGCGTCCAGGTTATCGGTACGGTGGCGTACTTCTTCGGGCAGGCGGCTCATTTCGGCAATACCGCCGGCATTATCCGCAATAGGCCCAAAAGCATCTATCGCCAGCTGCATGGCCGTTGTTGCCATCATACCGGCGGCGGCGATAGCTACACCATATAAACCGGCAAAGTAATATGACCCGTAAATACCCGATGCCAAAACAAGGATAGGCAGTACAGTTGATTCCATACCTACAGATAAACCGCCGATGATATTGGTAGCGTGACCGGTTGACGACTGCCTGATAATGCTCAATACCGGGCGTTTACCCATGGCGGTGTAGTACTCGGTTATAATCGACATTAAAGTACCTACTACGAGGCCAACCAATATCGATCCAAAAACACCGTTTTTTGTAAAAGGTATCACGTCAGTTTTTACTACCCCGTTAACTTCATCACGTACCATGTGAAATTCGTCCGAAGGTAACATCCATTGAACAACAAAATAAGTAGCTACAGCAGTTAGTATAATTGATGCCCAGTTACCTATGTTCAATGCTTTTTGCACACTGTCGGTTTCTGATTTGATTTTCACCATAGCCGCGCCCACTATCGAAAATATCAAGCCAAGGCCGGCAATTACCATTGGCAGCAATACGGGGGCAATACCACCGAATTTATCGTGTGATACGATTTCACGGCCCAGCACCATAGTAGCCAGCATAGTAGCTACATATGAGCCAAAAAGGTCGGCACCCATACCTGCAACATCGCCTACGTTATCACCTACGTTATCGGCAATGGTGGCCGGGTTGCGCACGTCATCCTCGGGGATACCGGCTTCAACTTTACCAACAAGGTCAGCACCTACGTCGGCCGCTTTGGTGTAAATGCCACCGCCAACACGGGCAAACAGCGCTATGGATTCTGCACCTAATGAAAAACCGGCTAAAACGTCAAGCGCTTTTGCCATGGCTTCGCCGTTAACACTGCTGCCTGCTACTTTAACAACATAAAACTGATAAAAAACAATAAAAAGCGATCCTAAACCAATAATAGCCAAACCGGCCACACCCAGGCCCATTACGGTTCCGCCGGTAAACGATACTTTTAAAGCTTGTGCCAAACTGGTCCGTGCGGCCTGTGTGGTTCGTACGTTAGCTTTGGTAGCAATACGCATCCCCAGATAACCTGCAAAGGCAGATAGAAACGCGCCTATCAGAAATGATATGGCAATAACAGGACTTGAAGTAGCAACCGTTGTGCCCGACCATGCCAGCAAAATACCGGCAACCACAACAAATCCGCCTAATATTTTCCATTCGGCACGTAAAAAGGCCATAGCGCCATCTGCAATGTAACCGGCAAGCATGGCCATGTCGCCGTCACCGGCGTTTTGTTTGGTAACCCAGGCGGCTTTAATAGCCATAACAAGGATCCCGATAAGCCCCAAAACAGGAATTAAATAAATTAAATAATTGTTCAGAAAATCCATATCACAAATTTGGTTTAATAAAGTAGTACTGCTTGGTTTAACAGTGTGTAATAACAATTGGTGATTGCAAAATAGTAATTTTATTTATTTACTATAGTGATCGTTAATATTAAAGTTTTTTGAATAGTTTAGAGATTTAAACCCTAAAACAATATATGGCGAAAAACTCATCGCAACCAAAAATGAAACATGAGCTTAGCTTGCTGGACGGTACCATGCTGGTATCAGGATCCATGATAGGCTCAGGTATTTTTATTGTTAGTGCAGATATTACCCGTAACGTTGGCTCGGCTGGCTGGCTGATAGCTATCTGGGTTATCACCGGTTTCATGACCCTTACCGCGGCCCTAAGTTATGGCGAATTGAGCGGTATGTTTCCCAAAGCTGGTGGCCAATATGTATATTTAAAGGAGGCTTACAACAAGCTCGTCGCTTTTTTATATGGTTGGAGCTTTTTTGCAGTGATCCAAACGGGCACTATCGCGGCGGTGGGGGTGGCTTTCAGTAAATTCACCGCCTATTTAATACCTGCTTTTAGCGAGGATAATATATTATGGAAGTTGCAAACCGGGGCAACATCAACGGGTGATGCGAAGTTTTTTGCTATAAGTGCCGCCCAGGTGGTATCTATTATATTGATCATTATCCTTACTTATGTAAATACCCGCGGGGTAAAGGGCGGAAAGGTTATTCAAACCGTTTTTACTTTAACCAAGCTTATCAGTCTTTTTGGTCTTATAATTTTTGGCCTTTTTGCTTTTAAAGCAGATATATGGCATGCCAACTGGACAAACGCGTGGGATTTGCATAACCTAAATAAAGACGGCAGCATTACTACTCTCACCACAGGTACAGCACTTGGCGCTATTGCCGCAGCCATGGTTGGTTCTATCTTTAGTAGCGATGCCTGGAATAGTGTGACCTTTGTTGCCGGCGAAATGAAGAACCCGAAACGCGACGTTGCTTTAAGTATGATGTGGGGTACTATCATTGTGACTTTTATTTACGTGATGGCCAATGTGGTCTACACTGGCGTATTGTCATTACATGAAATTACTGTTGCCGATAAGGATAGGGTGGCTGTAGCTGCTTCACACGTTATTTTTGGTAACGTGGGCACTTACATAATTGCCCTTATGATCATGGTGTCAACGTTTGGCTGTAATAACGGTTTGATCCTTTCGGGGGCGAGGGTTTATTACACTATGGCCAAAGATGGTCTGTTTTTCAAGAAAACAGGCAGCCTGAATAAATTTGGTGTGCCACAGTTTGGTTTATGGATCCAGTGCGTAGTTGCCTCGTTACTTTGTCTGAGTGGTCGTTATGGCGATTTGCTGGATATGATCTCATTTGTGGTAGTGGTATTTTATGTACTGACTATATTGGGCATATTTATTTTACGTGCTAAACTCCCTGATGCCGAACGTCCTTATAAAGCTATAGGTTATCCCATTTTGCCTGCACTTTACATTGTCATGGGGATTGCATTTTGTATTTTGTTGCTTGTTTATAAACAAAGCTTTACACTTATCGGGCTCGGAATTGTGCTTATAGGTTTACCGATATATTATATTTCGCAACGGAACGTTAAAAAACAGGATGAGGCGCTTACTGGTAATTAGTTTTTTATTTATAGGAGAGTCTGTTGCGGCGCAAACGCTTCAGCAAAAAATATCAAATGCTTTTGGGAGGTTGCAGGCGGATAGCCAGTGCAATTATGCTTCAGTATCATTAACCGTACTTGATGCCAAAACCGGGGAACAGGTGTTTGGCGGTAACCCTAACATGGGTTTGGCTACCGCTTCAACGCTTAAAACCATTACCAGTATTACGGCTTTTAATATTTTAGGTCCCGATTTTCAATATCAAACGCAATTAGGTTATACCGGCGAGATTGGGGCCGATGGCACCCTGACCGGAGATATCATCATTAAAGGTGCTGGCGATCCAACCCTGGGCAGCTGGCGTTATGAGCAAACCAAAGAGGGGCGTGTAATAGCCCTTATGGCCGATGCCCTGCAAAAGGCCGGGATCAAAAAGTTAACGGCCGCATCATTGGCGATGACAGCATCTTCGGTACACAATCCATCCCCGAAGGCTGGATCTGGCAGGACATCGGTAACTATTACGGAGCCGGTACATCGGGTCTTTGCTGGCGCGAAAATCAATTTGATATAAAGCTGCGTACGGGTGCGGTTGGTAGCCAAGTTGGCATATCGCGTACTATTCCGCTGATGCCATACCTTGCATTTAAAAGCGAGTTGACAAATGGTTCTGCCGGATCAGGCGATAATGCTTATGCTTTTTTACCGGTTGACAGTAAAGTAATATATCTGCGTGGTACTTATGCCATTGATCAGGATAAGAAAAGTATTTCGGCGGCCTTACCCGATGCTGCTTATGATGCTGCGTTGCGGCTCAATGATACGCTGAGGGGTTTAGGTATCATTATCGGTAATGAGCCGGAATCAGCCAATACGTTGAGCGCTAAAAACCTGCCATTGCCTGTAATTGCTAAAAATCTGGCAACTATATCATCACCAACTTTAAGCAAAATAGTTTACTGGCTTAATCAGAAAAGTATTAACCTTTACGCTGAGCAACTGCTCAAAACCATAGCCTGGAAACAGGGACGCAAGCCTACAACGGCAAATGGTGTGGATGAGGTACAAAAGTTTTGGGCGGCCAAAGGTATAGATACCCGCAGCATGAATATTTACGACGGCAGCGGCCTTTCGCCCGGTGACAGGGTAACTACGTTAACGCTGGCCCGCATCCTGCAATCGGCAAAGAAGGAAAGCTGGTTTGCTGATTTTTATACAAGTCTGCCGGTTTATAATGATATGAAAATGAAAAGCGGTAGCATCAACAATGTGTTGTGCTATGCCGGTTATCAAACCAAAAACGGGCGAGAGCTTTGTTTTTCTATCATGGTTAATAATTTCAGCGGCCCGAGCCGTGGTATAAAGGAGAAAATGTTCAGGGTGTTGGATGAATTGAAGTAGTAAGAGTTTACAGGAATAATTTTGATGATTTGACGTTATATAGTGAACTTAATACTATAAACCTCATCATGAAAATATTAACCTTAGCTCCCCACAAACCTATTACCTACGCTCCTGGATTAATTAGCCTGGTTTTACTTCCTGTGCTTTGCGTGCTTTTCTTTCACCAGCATAAAGTGTTTACACAACGGAACTGCATTGATTTGGTAATGTTTGATCCTTCGTGGCCCAAACTGACACCTTCAGAACATAAGGTTAGTTTTCCGCCCGATAGAAGTTTTATCGATGTTAACCTCAATGGAGATCCTGCGAGTGACAGGTCATTGCTTGACTTTGCCCGTATGGAGATCCGTACCATGCTTAAAACCAGGAATACCACGCTTGGCATACGCTTTCATTTTGGCAATAAATCGCGATATTGGACATATGTGAATGCGCTTGATATTTGTTATACTGAAAAGGTGCAGTCATGGATGGCTTATCAGGATTATATTTACGTTGTATATGTAAAACCCCGATATTAGTACAAGTTGAAGAACATATAAACCAATGAAAAAACTCAATATCCTTTTACTTGTGATAGCATCATTCGTTGCCTGCAAAAGCAAAACCAGCTCAAATGATGATGTCCAGTCCATCAAATTTAAGTTCACAGAGCTTGGCCGCGAAACTCAGTTCAGGATCACCTGCGATAAGTTTGATTATTACTTCCCCGAAGGGAAAGAAAAAAACTTTAACAAAAAGCCGGGAATTGATAGTGTTATGCAATTGCTAACCGGTATGAAGATGGTGAGTGACGGTACAGAACCGGACGTGCGCGGGAAGATCTATATTACACACACTACCAAAACCGTTGATACCGTATGTGTTGGCGCTAAAGCACTCAGCTACAAAGGTACAACTTATGAAACGCCACAGGAGCTGTTGGTGTTGATACAAAAATAGGTTGCACAGGGGTGCAAATGGTTTGTTGTAATCAAATCATTACTTAGGGAATGAGCAGGATCATCTAAAAATAGCAGCGGTCAGTTTTTCATTTTGGCCAGCCGTTCGGGCGAAAGCACGGTGATCTGGCTTCCTTTTTTATCGATTAGGTTTTCATCTTTAAAATCGGTAAGGGTACGGCTCACAGTTTCAGTTGCCACACCGGCCATAGCAGCAAGGTCTTCCCGCGAAATTTTGAAATCCCCACCCTGCTGTTTATGCAGTCGCACCAGGGTATCGGCCATCCTTTTCCGTACTGAGTTATACGCAAGCTGCAATAATTGCTCTTCCCGGTCGCGGATATGATTAGAAAGCAGTTTGATAAACTCACGCGCAATATCAGGGTATAAATTGAGCAAGTTGTCTAATTGATCTTTAGGGATCAGGCACAGATGGCTGTCCTCCATGGCGGTCGCTGTGTCGATATAAGCCTCGTTCGAAAGTAGAGCATTTACGCCAAGGTATTCCTCGGCAGAGTGGATGGCGGTCATCAACTCACGGCCATCGTTTGCCAGTTTAACGGTTTTAACCCTGCCTTTCAATATCAGGTACAAGCCATTTCCCTTATCACCATCATAATAAATTACCTGGTCTTTTTTAAACAGGCGTACCTTGCGTTCGCCAATAATACGTTTAAGTTCAGCGAGACCGCTGTTCTTCGATACAATTGAATTTAGGTTTTCGAGCGATTGACTATAAAAGCATTGCTGGGCAGTTTTTTTCCTGAGCCTGCTTTCAATGGCGTTCAGCAGTTCAATATCATCAAAAGGCTTGGTTAAGTAATCATCGGCACCCATTTCCATACCTTTACGTTGGTCAATCCGTTCGGCCTTTGCGGTTAAAAATATAAAAGGTATGGCGGCAGTTTCGGGATTTTTATTCAGCATAAATAAAACGCCATAACCATCAAGTTCGGGCATCATGATATCGCAAAGTATTACATCGGGCAGGTTGTTAACGGCCAGTTCAATACCGGTTTTACCATTATCGGCTTCAAATACCGTGTAACCGGCCAGCCCCAGTATTTCTACCACGTTTTCGCGGATATCGTTGTTATCTTCGATGATAAGGATTTTTTGGTTCATGATGCGGGAAATGAAATGGTGAATGAAGTACCCTCGTTTACGTTACTTTGAAAATCAACCCTGCCGTTCATAAGGGCAGTGTACCGGGCCACAATATTAAGGCCTAAACCGGTACCCGCGATATTGCCTGTATTGTGCGCTCTGAAAAATGCCTCAAATAAATGCTTCTGGTCGCTTTCGGGAATGCCTATGCCATTATCTTTTACAGTAATGGAACAGCCGGAAGCATTTATTTCGGTACTAAATTCAATAAAACTGTCCTCGCCCGAATATTTGATGGCGTTTGTGATGAGGTTGATGATGCAGTTTTTGAGCAGATTAATATCGAGGTAAACCATACTATCTGTACCTGTATGCTGATAAAGGATATTTTGGTTTTGCTTGGCCATAATCTGCATTTCTTCAGTTAGCTCTTCGGCCAGCTTAACCAGGTCAAACCTGGTGTATGATGGTTCAATACGCCCGGCTTCCAGTTTTTCGAGCGAGAGAAAATCATTCAGAATGGTAGTGAGGTTGCCAACGGCGTTTTTGATTTTATTAACATGCTTGCTGATCTGCAGGCTGTGCAAAGGCTCGGCATATTTATCAATGAGCGAGGCTGATAATTGAACAGCGCTTAGCGGCGTACGAAACTCATGCGATGCCATGGATACAAAACGGCTTTTCAATTGCCCCAGTTCTTTCTCTTTCTCGAGAGACTGGCTTACTTCCTCCTTGGTTTTTTGCAGTTCAACAACAAATTGTTTCAAGGAGAGGGTGCGTTCCTCTACCACCTCCTCCAGGTGTGATGTGTATTCCTTCAGCTTATCTTCAGCTTCCTTCTCACGGCTAAGGTCGTGTATAAAGCCGGCATATATTTTACGTCCCGAAAAATTTACGTCACTAACCCCAAGTCTGAACGGGAATTGGGTGCCGTCTTTACGCAAGCCTGTTACTTCACGACCTATACCAATGATATGTGGTTTACCGGTAGTTTGATATCGATTGATGTAATGATCATGCTCCTGCCTGTAAGGCTGGGGCATCAGCATCGATACATTTTTTCCGATAACTTCATGAGGTTCATATTGAAATAACTTGCAGGCCGATGGGTTAATAGATTCGACAATCCCCCGTTCATCGATAGTAATAATGCCATCGATAGCATTTTCAATAATCGCTTTTAATAAGGCAGCATTTTCCATAGATGAGGTTTGAGATATTTATCTGCTTTTGCAAATATCAAATTTGATATGGATTTTTTACACCTAAAGATGGTATATCTTAATTAAAATTAAAATTAGGCCTTTTTTGTAAGAGGAAAGTTACCGGTAGTTAACTTTGAGTTTATCTGCTTAGGCGTTATTTGCGCCTTGTTAAAAAACAGCTCAATGAAAAAACTCCTGCTACTAACTATGCTTGGATTAGGTGGTTTAAGCGCCTTTGCACAAACCCAGGCCCCTGTTAAAAATGCCCCGACAGATTATGTAAAGATTAAAAACTACGGCCTGCTGACTTTATTTGAGCAGGATGCCGAAGTAAGCAATTTACTTAAAAACGATCCTGAACTGGCACAGCTCACTCAGAAAAAGCTAAGCGCCCTTAGCACTTCTCTTACTGATTGTAAAGACGCGGCGTGCTTAGTAACTGCGGTAAAACTAACTGATGAGGACATCAAAACCGTAAGCGACCGGCTTGCAGCACTATATAAAACAGGTAACGCGTTTGACAGGATGGTTAAATCGAAACTGATCCCATCGGGCCTTTATAGCTTGTATAAAAAACTATCGCCAGAGCAATTGCTTATAAAAGCATGGGAGCAGGACGCAGGTAGTATTAATTACACTATTGGCATTTATGCTGAAGGCAAAAAGCCTAACTATCCGCAAATAGATTCTATTAGCTATAATGTTAAAGCGAGGGCATATTATACCCTGATGTATGATGCTTCCGCTACATTGTTGGGTGATATTAAAGGAACAAAGCTGTTTTTTGAACCCGCTACGCAGGCAGCCCTGCTTTATCTGCAGATCAACGAAAGGCAGGATCCAGCCAATTACGAGCCTATGGAGTTAGGTAGCAATAAGGCTGCCGTAACCCGTATCAAAACCATTAAATGGGCCGATTATCCTTATTCAAATATTCTTGTACCCGGCGCTGGTCCGGATAATTTAACATCGCCATTGAGCGGTGAGGGGATGCTGCGCTGCAGACTGGCGGTACAGGAATATAAGGCAGGCAAAGCGCCGTTTATCATTGTATCGGGCGGCAATGTGCATCCATATAAAACAAAGTATAATGAAGCCGAGGAAATGAAAGTTTATTTAGTAAAAACCCTTCACATTCCTGAAAATGCGATCATCATTGAACCTCATGCACGTCATACCACAACAAATATGCGTAACAGCGCGAGACTGCTTTATAAATATGGTATCCCTGCCGATAAGCCCGGAATTGTGGTAACCGATAAATCACAAACCGATTTTATAATGAATATGGATGCCCGCTGCCAAAAGGAACTGAACTATGTGCCATATAAACTGGCCAAGCGTAACTCCGAAACCGAAGTTGAATATTACCCGGTAGAAGAAGCCAAACAAATTGATCCTGACAGAACCCCTTGACCCTCGTTAAGAAAGCCGAAAGCGGAATGAGCAAAGCTTAAAGCTGTGGTCTGATCATTCATGTAATATTTTATTAAACTAATGCAAAAACTTACTTTAACTATGGTAGCTGCTGTTTTAGGTATCGGCAGCATCACCACCGGTACCATTGATCATAAGCTTAACCGGGCCATAACTATCGACTCGTTGGGCGCCTGCCAGGGTATTTCATACCAAAATGGTCGCATATTTTTATATGGCGACAGGGAAGTTGGAATGATCCGGGAGTTTAAGTTGGAAAATGATAGCCTGGTATATCTGCATAAGGAATATAAGCTAACCCAAAACGGGCAGGATATTATTAACCACCCTACCGGCATAGCCTATAACAATGATAGAGGCCCAACCTTTATAGGCAACTCTATCCGATTGAATGCGGCGGGTAGCCAGTGGAGAGCGGTTATTTATAATGTAAACTGGAAAGGCTTGCTTAAAACCGGTACGCTTGATGGTAACTTAATTAATACCATTGAGGATGATGCCTGTATCCAGGGCACCCGTCCGGAATATGTAAAGTATAATAATAAGTGGTATGTAGCCACTGCAGATTATGGTGATCACGGCAACGAAGTGCGTTTATACGACCCTGAAAAGCTGGCCAAAGCCAAAAGCACGAAGGAACCTGGTGTGCTTTACAAAAAATTTACGTGTACACCCTGGGTACAAAATCTGTTTTGGAAGGCTGATAAAGGCGTTTTAGTATTGATCCAGAATAAGCTTGAGGGCAGGCAATGGCGGCTTACTTATGTTGATCTTAAAAAATCAATAGAGGCCGGTAAACAGGTGGTGCTAAGCCAGGTTGATGGTATTGACAGAGGCGATGAGTTGGAAGGTTTTTCCCTGCTCGGTGGTGGTGAGAAAGGGATAGCCGTAACCTCCTCACGGAAAAATAACGTGAATTTTACCACTACTTCATGGTAGTGTTAAAAAACGGGCTAAAGCAAAAAAATCTGCAAATAGGCAAGTATTTTTCTATTTTTTGTTTAATGTAAATTTAACACTAAGGTATCCTTTGGTTAAGATAACAGGTTTAGCTTTGCTGTCATTATTACAATATTAATAACTTTATATTAATATTATTTAATGATAACGCAATAATAATTATTAAATTATTAATCTTTGGCTCATGTCTTTAAAAATATCGCCTATGTAACATAACTTCAACTTAACATCGGGCCCGGCGATAAAACTAAGAACCGGTGAATGCGCTAACACTCACCCGGTCCGGGATAATTGTCAAATAACTCAAAAGCGGTCCAAGGCTTTAAGTCATTTCTTTCAACAATCAATTTTAAAAATATGAATAAAAAGATTAACCCAAATCTTTTGAGCAGGTTTTTTTAATTCCTGTATTGTTTTTACTGGTTTTGCTAAAACCTTTTATCTCAAATGCTTCGGTAAAAAATATAGTATATAACGCAACCCAAATCACGGGTATTGTTACCGACGAGAACTAATCTTCCGTTACCCGGTGTATCAGTTCGGATCAAAGGGACTGATAAGGGTACCGCAACTAACACAAACGGTAAATATACCATCTCGGTCGAAGAAGGCGCCATGCTGGTTTTTAACTTTATTGGTTATGAGCAGCAGGAAATAACTGTTGGCGGTTCATCAACCATTAACGTTAAGATGAAACCAAAGTCAAACATGCTTAATGAGGTGGTGGCCATCGGTTACCAGTCTATTCGTAAAAGTGATGTTACCGGTTCTATTGCCAGCGTTAAAGCCAGTGATCTTAATCTTTCTGCTCCTTCATTGGGGCAGGCCCTTGCTGGTAAGGTATCAGGTGTACAAGTGTCTCAAACCAGCGGTGCACCTTATACAAGCACTAAAATCAGGGTAAGGGGCGTTGGCTCATTCAATGCCAGCTCTGATCCCCTATATGTAATTGACGGTTATCCGGCCGGTAATGATATCTTCATTAACCCTGATGACATCGAAAGCATCGACATTTTGAAAGATGCTGCATCTGCCGCTATCTACGGTTCACGCGCATCTGGCGGTGTAGTATTGATCACTACCAAAAAAGGTAAAGAAGGTAAAGGCCGTTTTGAATATGATGTACAGACCGGCGTTGATCAGCTTGCCCACAAAGTAAAATTGCTTGATGCCGATCAGGCAGCACTGCTGGTTATCGACGGACGTAACAACGCTTATCATGACCTTTGGGTTAATTCAGGCCATACCTGGAACGATGCCATGTATTCGGATAACAACGTAACCCGCGTTACTAACGTTGGTAACTCGGGCAGTGTGAGCATTCCTAACGGCTTATATGATTTTGCTTCACAAACCCCTATTAAACAAACAGTACATACCGATTGGCAGGACGAGCTTTACCGCAACACGTTTTTCCAGAAACATACCTTGTCTTTTTCAGGAGCATCGAATGGTATTCGTTATTATGTAAGCGGTGCGTATCAAAACCAGCCAGGTATTATTCAATCAACAGGTCAGCAACGTGTTAACTTTCGTACAAATATTGATGGTGATGTAAGTAAACGTATTCATATTGGTGCAAACATAGCTTATACTCAAAACACCAACCAGGAAACACAAGAAGGCCGCTTTGATCATAGCCCAATCCTTGGCGCCTTGATTTATATGCCTTACCTGCCTGCTTATAATGCTGATGGTACTTTACAAACAAACGTTGAAGCTGCCGGTTCATCACAATACGGCTATCAGAGCATCGAAAATCCTGTAGCACTTGCCGAGCGTATTAAAATTAATAGAAAGGGTTACCGTAATACTTATAATGCAAACGTTACTTATAATATTTTGCCTGGTTTTAATTTTAAAACTAACCTTGGTACACAAACCTATACCGAAAAATACGATTACTACTACCCAACCACGATAAGCAGTGGTGCGTTCCCTCCGGGATCTCAGCAGTCAATACTGGCGGCCAATGCACAGGCATCAAACCTTGTTAACGTTGACAGGCTGGCTGAGTTTACGTTGAATTATACCAAACAATTTGGTAAACACCACTTTGATGCGTTAGCCGGTTACACTGCGCAAAAAACAACCAGCGATTACATCAGTGTAAAAGCAAACGGTTTTCAGAGTGATTATGTACCAGAACTTTCAGGTAAAGGTGCCGATGCAGCCTTCTTTAGTTTAAACTCGGCTTCTAAAAGTACTTATACGTTATTGTCATATCTTGGTCGTGCAAACTACAACTGTGCGGGTAAATATTTCTTAACCGCATCGTTTCGTGCCGATGGTTCTTCTCGTTTCGGACCGGCAAATAAATACGGTTATTTCCCTTCTGTGGCCACAGGCTGGAACCTTTCTGACGAGTCTTTCTATCACAATTTCCTTGGCGAACAGTCAACAGTTAAGATTCGTGCAAGCTGGGGTAAAAGTGGTAACTTCAATATCCCTAACTACGCTATCGCACAAACCCTGGCCAGCCCGGTTGGTGCAGTGTTAAACGGTGGTATTGCTACTGCTACATACGCCGGCGGTTTAAAGGATCCTAAGCTAAGCTGGGAAACAACCTCACAATATAACTTTGGTGCCGATATTGGTTTATTTAACGGCCGTTTACAGGTTATCGCCAACTATTACTTAAGTTATTCATATAACCTTTTGTACAATCAGCCAATTTCGGCAATATCCGGCAGTACTACTATCTTAACTAATCTGCACGACTCAAGGATCCGTAATACCGGTTTTGACTTGCAGTTAGATGGTAAGATAATTAATACAAAGGATTTTACATTTGGCGCGAGCGGTAATATTTCATTAAACCGCAACAAAGTAGTTAAACTGCCTGCTCAAAATACCCTCATCATCAACGGTGCCGAGCGTTCATACCTTACCAGTATAACTACCCAGGGCCAGCCTATCGGTATGTTCTACGGTTTCCAGGTTGGTGGTATAATCAACGCTTCTAACTATGGTAAAACTGCTCCATCAGCTTCTCAAACCAACCCTGCCAAAATTGGCGACCTTTGGTTTGTTGATACCAATAAAGACGGTGTTGTGAATGATGCTGATAAAACCATTATCGGTTCACCATATGCTAAATTTACTTACGGCTTCGCCCTTAACAGCACTTACAAACGTTTTGACTTCGGTGCTTCATTCAACGGTTCTTATGGTAATAAGATACTTGACGGGCAGGATTATTATTTGTACAATGGGGAAGGTTCCGGTAACCAGTATGCTAATGTTGCACAACGTTATCGTAACGAAGCTGAACCAGGGGACGGTTCATTTTACCGTGCTTCACGTGCCGGTACGCAAAGTAACAGTACCCGTTTATCAACTTTTTACCTGCAAAGCGGCTCATATCTGCGTTGTACCAACCTTACTTTAGGTTATACCTTGCCTGCCTTCCTGCAGCAAACTTTAGGCCTGAGCAAAGCACGCGTTTTTGCCAGCGTTGTGAACGCATTTACCATCACCAAGTATAAAGGTTATAACCCAGATGTGGATTATAATTATTCAGGCGCTGCTTCAAACAATACTCAGCCTGCCAATCTGGCCCCAGGTATCGATTATGGTACTTACCCGCTGGTTAGATCTTATAACTTAGGTGTTAATGTTACTTTTTAATGAATTTTTTAAAGAGATATTGAGATGAATAAAAAATTTGTAGCCATTGCCTGCCTTGCAGTTGCAGTGGCGATAAGCCCGTCTTGTAAAAAAGACTTTTTAAATGAGAGTGACCCCAACGCTATAACGGTTGATGCCAGCTATAAAACCCCTAATGATGTGTTACTGGCTGTAAACGGTATTTATCAATCGTTACGCAGTGGCAATAATGTAGGCGAAAGCAGTGATTTGTGGACAGATCAGCGTTCGGATGACACCGGTACTCAGGATAACCAGTCAAACGCAGGCGAACCTTTTCAGTTTGGTAATTTTTCGATACTGCCAAGCAATACCTATCTTAAAAATCATTGGGTATCGCTTTATGGTACTGTTACCCGCGCTAACGTGGTGTTGTCGCATATTGATGCTGTGCCGTTTCCGGATAATAGTGTAAAGTTGCAATACATTGCCGAAGCCAAATTTTTACGTGCATTTACTTATTTTGAATTGGTGCGCCTTTGGGGGGATGTACCGTTGGTTACTAAGCAATTATCTTATGCTGAATTGCCTGCAGCTACTTTCCGCGAAAAGCAAGCTGTTGTTTATCAACAGATAGTGGCCGATCTGACAGATGTTATCAATAACAGCCCGCTCCCTAACCTGCAAGCTTCTACCGGCAGAGCCTCAAAAGCGGCTGCTAATTTCCTGTTGGGTCAGGTGTACCTTACTATGGCAACTACCCAGGATCAGGCTAACCGTACAACTAACCTTACCAATGCCAAAACATATCTAATGAATGCTTATAATATGCGTACTTTTGGCACGCTAAACAGCATCCCTTATACTGATGTTTTTGATGTCGCAAAAAAACAACATGTCCGGAGTTAATCTTCCAGATAGTAAATATTCAGGGTGATGTTAATTATAGCTCTTCAATTGCGGCTAATTTCCAGGCGAAGGGTGAGACTATCAACTCGCAAAAAAATCATCAGGTGCTGGTTATAATGTTACTCATGATTTGATTAATGAGTATGAAACCAACGATCCCCGCATGACTTTCTCTGTTAAATATGCCAATGATCCTATTGTGAAAGACTGGTTTGTTACTAAATTCAGGGATGTGAGCACCAGCGCCGGCGTAAATGGCTACGGCGGTAACGACTGGATCCTGATGCGCTATGCTGATGTGATCCTTTCCCTGGCCGAAGTTAATAACTACCTTGGCGACCAGGCTGCTGCTATCGGCTTCCTTGACCAGGTACGCACACGTGCAGGTATGCCAACTTATGCTGTATCAATGACTAACAGTGATTATGCCACCAAATACCCAACATTAAAGCTGGCTATTTTGCATGAGCGCCGTGTTGAGCTTGCTTTTGAGCATCACCGCTGGTACGATTTGTTGCGTACCTTTAACGATGCAGATCTGGTAGCTTACTTCAAAGCAAAAAAACAAACTGATTTTGGTTTGGCTTCATTGGCAAACTTTACCACTAAAGATCGTTATTACCCGATTCCGTTTGATGAGTACAAACTTGACCCTGTTAAGATGTACCAAAACCCGGGTTATTAATACTGGTATTATATAGAAGGAAGCCGCCTCGTAAGTCAATTATGAGGCGGCTTCTTTTATCATCTGTTAATAGGTATTTATCAAATTCAAATAACATTTCTGTTATGTATTAAGTTTGTTTTGCCTCCGGAAAATATAAAGTGTTGATCTACTGCAAACTTTTGTTTGAGTTTTGTAAGAACTGATTTACCAGAAGCAAATAGTGATGTAGTTATCATTAAGTTTGTGTAGCTCATCAAAGCAAAAAAATGAAAACGGTAACAGTAGAAGATTTTTATAAAAAGGCCGCCGAGCGTACCAACTGCACGGTGGGAGACCTGCTTCCGGCTGATATCAACAAGGAGATAGGGCATTTTAATGTATTTAACCTTAGCGACATCATCGCTATAGTAAAAAAAGACCCTACCCATGTGCCTTACAATCGCAGGCTATATTACAAGATAAACCTGGTAAGGGGCCGAAACATAGCTGAGTATGCTGATAAGGTGATCGATATTGAAAAAAATGCGCTGGTATTTGGTACCCCAAAAATCCCTTACAGTTGGAAACCACAGGATATGGAACAGTCTGGCTATTTCTGTATTTTTACTGATGAATTTTTGGTGCAATCAAAAAGTGGGGTAATATTGGATTCATTGCCTATTTTTAGTCCCGGAGGGTGCCCTGTGTTTATGCTTACTGATGGACAAGCAGAGGAGATCACACTTGTTTTTAGGAAGATGCAGCAGGAAATAGCATCAGACTATCTGTACAAGTATGATCTGATCAGAAATTATGTGCTGGAATTGATTCACTATGGCCAAAAATTGCAGCCTTTTACCAATTATAATAACAGTCATAATGCATCTGCAAGGGTATCATCCCTGTTTATTGAGCTGCTTGAAAGGCAATTTCCAATAGCGTCACCCGATCAAAAGGTGATCCTGCGTACTGCTAAAGACTATGCCGACAGGCTCGCTGTTCATAGTAACCATCTCAATAAGGTATTAAAAGAAAGCACCGGAAAAACAACCACCGAACATATAGCCAACAGGCTCATCCAGGAGGCCCGCATCCTGCTCAAACAAACCGACTGGAATATATCGGAAATAGCCTATAGCCTGGGCTTCGGGCAGTTGTCGCATTTTTCAAACTTCTTTAAAAAGCAAACATCGTTATCGCCGGTTGAAGTACGGAATTTGGTTGGGTGAGGGCTGGCTGCCGATAATTATCTAAATGTGAAAAATGATTGTCGTTAATTTAAAGAGAAGCTGAGCCTATATAAAAAATCGTTGATCATTTGAACGACAGATTAAATGAATTTACCTTGAATAATGGGTATAGGTTTGACAGGGGTGAAGCTAATGATTATGAATAATATCGCAATCGACACAAATATTCTGCTTTACGCCTCATGATTTTTATCCCAAAAAAGCTAAAAATAATAAACCCATTTAAGGCAAAAGGATAATAATATTTCGAAGTAATTATCCCATTTACAACTCATCATCCTGAGTTAAAAGAAAAAGTTTATCATGATTGATAATACTGATCTTTTTGCCATTTGTGCTAATCAGTTTTTCCTGTAACAACTCGTTAACTACCCTGAAAACGGTTTCGTAAGTGGCGCCGGCGTATGAGGCCAGGTCCTGCCGGGTAAGTTCTACATCAATATGGCCTTCCGGGTTTGTACCAAACTGATTTTTGAGGCTTATGAGTGCCTGGGCAACGCGGCCCTTTACCGGCATATGCGCGAGATTACGCATTTTGCGTTCAGCCTCCTGCAGTTCGTCGGCAAAAAATAACATTAGCTGGTAGGTAAACTGAGGGTTTACTTTTAAAGTAGCTTCAAAAAACTCCATATCAATGTAGCATATAATACCTGCTTCCAACGCTGTTGCCGAAATAGGGTAGTGGGTGGCATGTTTACCCAACACACGGTGACCAAAAATGGCACCCTTATTGGCAAAGCGAATAATAAGTTCTTTATCCGGCCCCCATTTTTTATGAACTTTTACATTGCCTTCATAAACAAAGTAAATTCCTTTCACCGGGTCGCCTTCACTGAAAATAACCTGTCCTTTTTTTACATTAAAGTTTTTTTGTTGGCTGCAATTGCAGGCAGCCACTCTTTTATACAGCCCTTACATAAAAGACAGGTTTGATTATCGCACTGGATATTTCTTTTCATTCAAATCTTGATCAATCAGTCAACGTTTTGTTGTAAAAATATCAATGAAAATTGTATTTTTTATCAAAACAATGAATTTTAATTGATGAATTTTTCTATAATTATTGGTTTATATGATTTTAACAATGATAAATCATGTTTTTTGTTAAGCGAAAAGATTAATTATGCTTTTTAAGGTTTGTTTTAAGCGTTTATTTTGTGTGTTTATTAATAAACGGAATCTTGTTTTAAGGGGATGTGCAAAATGCGATGGCTAATTTTAAAAAAGCCTCATATTATCCCATTCTTTACAGCAAACATTACCAGCCCTGCGGTATTTCGTACGCCCACCTTATCTATCAGGCGCTGCCTGATCCCTTCAACCGAGCGCGGACTAAGGAATAGTTGTTTGCCCATTTCATTGGCAGTTTTTTCGGCACAAATTAATTTCAGTACATCCTGTTCCCGTTCGGTGAGTTCAACGCCTTCTTTAAAGGATGGTTTGATATTACCTTTTATCACCAATTTCTTTAAAAGTGCGTTGCTTACTATATTGTTAAAGTAATAGCCTGTTTCGTGTACCGAATATATCGCTTTCCTGATTTCTTCAGCTTCTGCGTTCTTTAGCAGATACCCGTTGGCGCCAATCTCCATTAAATGAATTACGAACTTTTCTGTCATCGTACATCGTCACCACTAAAATTTTCATATCAGGATACTTCTTTTTAATGTGTTTGGTAGCTTCCATGCCATCCATAACAGGCATTTTAAGGTCCATGATAATTACATCGGGCATATTGGTTTCAATGCCTTTTATCAGGTCTTCACCATCGCCGGCCTCAAGCATTACTTCCAGGTTCTCATCCTGGGTAAGTCCAATTTTGAGGCCGTCCCTGTATATGGTATAATCATCGGCTATGGCAATTTTAATAGGTTTCATCGCCTTATTTTTGATTGTTATAATGGTTAAATAGTAATCGTTCGGGGGATGCTGATATTAATGTAGTATCCCTCGGGCTTGTGATTGAATGATACCTCGCCTTTCAGCAAAATGATGCGGGTTTGGATAGCTTTGAGGCCAAGGCCCTGTTTATTAAACTTCAGTTCTTCATATTGTGCATGGCTAAGCCCCTTCCCATTATGAAAAATACTAATGTTTAAAGCATCGTGGTTATAAGTTGATGTGATATGTATTTTTTTAGGTCTGGCATGTTTAAGTATATTGTTCATTAACTCCTGCACCATGCGGTATATGCTAATATCATTTTCATTAGCCTGGGTTGTATATGAATCATCAAGATCGGTGGTAATAAATATGAGGTCGTTATTTGTTATTTTCTCAACAAAATGCCTGATTGCTTCATTTAGCCCGAACTCTTTCAGAATACTGGAGTGCAAATTGTGCGAAATACCACGCACCTGTTTAATGGCCATGTCAAGCAGCTCCTGTCCTTTTTCATACCTCGGCTCATTGTTTTTATCAATAACGTTGATCTTTACTCCTTGTAGATGCAGCTTTGATGCCGATAAAATGGCGCCCACTTCATCATGCAGCTCTTCGGCAATACGATGACGTTCAGTTTCTTCACTGCGCACAGCTGCCTCTATCAACTGGTTTTGCTGGGTTTGATGCAGCCTTTGTATTTTTTGCTGATACTGGTATTTCTTACGCTGAAAAAATATAAAAATGAGCAATATACTTGCGAATAAGGAAAGCATAACCGCAATGCCCATAAAGAGCAGGAGCCTGATATCATCATTCGTTTGTTTCATATAACCCTTTCGCTATAAATACACATAAAATGGTATACGTGAAATTGTGGATGTTCCACAGGTTTATGGCAAAATTGTGCAGGCGTATTGTGAGTTCATTGTATAACAAAAAAATAAAAAAATTTACAGTGTAGTAAATACCCAGGCCGGTTACTATCCAAAAGTCGGGCTGTTTCTTACCGGGTTCTTCATCGTCGGTTATTTTAAACAGGTAATACTGCATACAATAAAACATCATAATTACCGCCTCAAATGATAGTAATCTGCTGCTCAATTGTCCGTAATCAAAAAAATTTTGATAAAAGCTGAAATTGATAAGTACAAACCCTAAAAAAATATAAGGCGCTATCCTTTTTGTTTTGGACAAAAACTGCTGGTTTAACTTTATAAAAAAAGAGCTAAATAATAACACCCTGATTATGGAGTGTATATTATACAGATAATTATTGGTGTTGTATGGATGCGGTAAAATGGTTTTAAGCTTCCATATGGCGTCAATAGTTACATTAATTGCCAGCGCTGTCCATAAATATATAACAACAGGTTTGTTAAAAGCAGGTTGTTTTTTCTTCAAACAAAGAATGGCCAGGGGAATGAGCAACGCCCAAACCTCCGACCAGTCAGATATACCTTTCATTAGCTGTTCCACTTTGCAGCAGTTTTGTAACGCTATTACATTTTTGCCGGAGGTGATGGATTTGAATCAACATTCCCGGTGTCTGAGTCGCGGTAATCAATAGGTACACCGTTTTTTATAAGGCTGATGGCGTATACAAGGTGCTGGTTGGAAGCTATGATCTTAGGAGTAAAAACCAGGAAGTCATAATCACGTTTTTTTCCGCTATCGGTTGAGATAATTGCCATAATAGCTTTTTTGGTTAGATACGTATTGCCTAAAACCACCGGGCCGGTTAAGTTAACCAGTGTATCTTTTGTAATAGCCAGTGTATCGGGATGCATGGGGTTAAGATAGCCTCCGGCTGTATCCAGAATATATGATACGAGCTGATATGGCTTTTTAACATCATCAACTTGGGGGCTGTAAAACTGAAAAACAAAATTGTCAGTTTTGGCCGAGTCGAGCCAGTGATTAACCTGTGTAGCGGTGTACTTTACCTGGGCAAATTTGCTAGCCTGCCTGCATGAAGTCATGGCAAAAAACAAGCAAATAGTAATCGCGGCAGCGATCGGTCTGAATAAGTTAAAAGGTCGTTTTTTCATGATATAATAGGTTTAATATGCAGGTAATATAGTTGTATTATTTGTATTTTATGTTGGTAATAATAAATTATATAAGTGAGAAATTATTTATACTACTGTGAAAAAATTTCTCACTAATTATTTATTGTTCGCTTCGTTTTCTGCTGATTTTCCTATACCGCAAAGTTAGTAGGTGTGAAATAGTGTGAAAGGGTGTTTTTATGGTTTGTATACGTATAAATACTTATTTTTTTATTCGGTATTTTTTCTCTAATAAGCCTGTTTAAATAAGCGGAGGTTTGTATTGTGATAAGCGAATAAGAAAAACCGGTTAAGAAGCGCCTCGGTTCTGTTCGCTCTGATCAAAGGAGCTAACCCGAAAATCCTTTAAAGAGTAGGGACATTTATTTATCCTAATAACCTTTTTAGTCATGGCAATTAACAGTGAATTTGTCTCCACCTCGCAGGAGATCATCAACATCCAGGTAGTTATTGATACCGATGCAATTACTACCGATTATCCAAACCCAAGTCAGGATCCTAACAATCCAACAGGTTTGCCGCATAACTATATGTATATGGTTGCTACCCGCGGTAATACCATGACCGGATCTGGCGGCGCCGACCTTAACATCAAAGCTGATGTAGGTGATGTTATACGCTGGTATGCAGTATCAGAGTACGGTAACTTTGATTCGGCTGTAGTTATTTACAAGTTAGCATGGTATGCGCAGGATGTAGTATTTGATGGTGAAACTTTCAATGTATATACGCGCACAGGCATTTTGCCAATTAATGGTACCGCTATTCCGGTTGGCTTTTCTACTCAAAATTTTTGGTTTAACCAGGCTACTGTAATTAGCAAAGGCACCGAACAATACAACGTGCAGTTTGCACTTTATGTGCGCCAGCGGGGCGTTGATAATCCGGTATTATTTGGTTACTATTACTGGGACCCAACCGTTACCGTACAAAGCTAATCCAGCTTAAACCCGAATTAAAAGAACAGGCACAAGCCCGGTTTATCATCAAATGATACCAGACTTGTGCCTGATTTCCATTAAACGGCTTTAAAGCTTTTTTATTTGGTTTTACCACTACCTCCTTTACTGTCATCTCCCTCGGGTTGGTCGGTTGGTTTTTCATTTCCAACGGTAGTTGAATCATGTTGCTCTGTTGGCTGGTCTTTGGTTGGTTCGGTAGCCTTTAACCCGGCATAAGTGCCAGCACTGATACCCATCATCAGCAATATATTGTTATCAAAATCGGGAAGTAGATTTGATGATACGGTTTTTTGTATAAAAATTAGCCCGAACAGGATATTGAACAGCACGTTTTGAAGGCGCTGGATATTGATGCTGGTCCTGTCAGATAGGATATCGTGAAAAAGCCTTCACTATGTGCTTTAGGATCAATCTCCGTTTTGGTTTTTTGGTCATTTTCGATAACCTTGCCCGTAGCCATAGTTGCAGCGCTAATGCCCAGGATAGCCAGCAGTGAGCCTGGGATATCAGGAAGTGCCCCCGTTTCATTACATATATACAGGTAGGTGACCGAAAAAATGACCGTCCAATAAAGAAGTTGTGTGCGGCTCAGACTGTAGTATAAATTGCTGTCATCTTTTAAAATATTGTTTTTTAAGCCCATAGCCAGGAAGCCGGCCATAATAGCGGCCATTATCCATACCCAAACCCGGTTTATTTTCTGTTTAACCTCAAGTTGTGTTTTTATTAATCCTTTGGTTATGTAGCCACCTGAATAGCCCACCGAAAAATAAACCGGGATGCGGGCTTTATCGATGGATTTGCTGGCTAAAAACTGTACGGCCAGGTTCTGTACCGACTCGTCTATTTTGAAATACACGATCTTTTCGTAGTCGTTATTACTCCAAAAAGCAGTTTCTCCTACTTTGATATCGTCAACATACAGGGTTTTGAACGAATCGATTGGGAGTGTGGTTTTGAGCCTGATAGCGATGATCTCATTTAACCTGGCCGAATCTTTTCTTCCGCTTAGGTTGTAAATATTTAATATAGAATCAGGAAGAAGGGCTTTAGTTACTGAATCTTTTTTAACCCTGTTATTTTTTACACTATCGGGGTTTGCAGGCTGAGCATGAACTGCTTCAGAGAAAGCAAGAATAAAAAAACAGCTGTAAATAGTTTAAAAACTTGTTTTTTTAAACAGGGGTTTAGTAACAGCAGTGAAGCTATTACAGCTAAGCATAACAGGAAGGCCATCGGTTTAATAATTGTTGCCTACTCTTTGATCCCTTTTTCGGCACACAGGTATTACTGGTAATCAAATTTAAATTAATTGCTGAACAAAATGAATACCTAATATCAGGTATTTTTATTTTTAATTAATTGGTAATAAGTTAATTGCAGTATTGTTGGCTGCTTTTTATTAATAGTGATTTTTAATGTAAAATCCCCGCTATTGTATAAAATCGGCAACAAAAGGTTAATATATCATTATACTGAGCCCTTGTCACAGAGGTATTTTTAGCCGTGCAAATATCTTGTTGCATATTACCGGTTAATCTATTATCCTGATGAGATCTAAATTTACCTTCACCGCGATTATTGCTGCCTGTTGTTTACTGCCCTGTTTTTTGTATGCACAGGTTAAGCCTGCTGCAAACTTAATGAAGCTTAACGCACAGGAATATCTTGAATATAATGGCATAAACGTAATGCTTGCCCATGATTTTTACCCTGAGGGGCACCAGGGTGGGGTAGGCATTATTCAAAACGGACAGCGTGTAGCTACCAATGGTGATATCAGGCTGGAGCCTACGCCGGGTCAATGGTCGCCTATACCCAAAGTAGGTAAGCGTGTGGTTAATAAAGCTACCGGCGAAGTAAGCGTACGTATGGAGTTCCCCAACCCTGATATGAACCGCCATGGTTTTAACCCTATTATCTATCCGGATCTGAATTTTGCTTATAATATTCGGGTGGTCCCTGCAGGAAAGGCGTTCAGGATCATTGTTGATTTGGATAAGCCATTGCCCGATAATTGGATAGGTAAAGTAGGTTTTAACCTGGAGTTATTCCCGGGGATTTTGTTTGGCAAATCTTATTACATGGATAAGCAATTTGGCATATTCCCTCAACAGGCCGACGGACAAACTTATATCGACAAAGAAGGTGAAACCCAGGTTATGCCCATGGCCGAAGGCAGAAAGCTCACTATTACGCCCGAAACCGATTTGCAGCGCATGACTATCGAAAACCTTTTGGGCGGCAGCCTGCAATTGTTAGATGGCCGGGCCAAGCATAACAATGGCTGGTTTGTAGTACGTTCGTTAGTGGCTAAAGGCGCGTCAAAAGATGCTGTAGAATGGTTGATAACTCCAAATGCTGTAGAGGGCTGGCAATCGCAACCGGTAGTGCAGGTATCGCAGGTAGGCTATCATCCCGCGCAGCAAAAAATTGCAGTAATTGAACTGGATAAAAATGATAAAAGAGTATTGCCGGTTTCGCTGATGAGGATAAATGAAAACGGCGGACTAATAACCGCTTTGAAAGCTACACCCACCATTTGGGGAGATTTTTTAAGGTATCATTACCTGCAATTTGATTTTACAAAGATCACCACACCGGGTATGTACTTGGTGAAATATGGCAATTATCAAACGGAGCCATTCCAGATCAGCACTGATGTATTTAGAAACGATGTATGGCAGCCAACGCTTTCATATTTCCTGCCTATACAGATGTGCCATATGCGTGTTAACGAAAAATACCGCGTATGGCATGGCTTATGCCATATGGATGATGCCCGAATGGCGCCGGTTGATTCCAACCATTTCGACGGCTATATTCAGGGGCATAGTACACTCAATAAATATAAACCGGGCGATAACGTGCCATTTCTCGACCGCGGTGCATGGCATGATGCCGGGGATTTTGACCTGCGGGTTGAATCGCAGGCAGAAACGGTACATGGGCTTACATTAGCTTATGAGGCTTTCGACGTAAGATATGATAACACAACTATCGACCAAAAGAACCACATCGTTGAAATTCACCAGCCCGATGGCAAGCCGGATATGCTGCAACAGATTGAGCACGGTTTATTAGCCATTACAGGAGGCTACCAGGCCTTGGGACGTTTTTACCGTGGAGTTATTGAGCCAACTATCAGGCAGTACACCATTTTGGGTGATGCCGCCAATATCACCGATAACACACCTTTTGTAACCAATGCTTCAAATATTAACCCTGTATTGAAAACTCCCGCGGCGGCTGATGACCGCTGGGTGTTTACGGAGGAAAACCCTGGCCGTTCGTTAGAAACAGCCGCCGCCTTGGCTGCTGCAAGCCGTGTAATGAAGGGATATAATGATACACTTGCTACGCAATGCCTGCAAATAGCACAGGAAGTTTGGAAAAACACACCTGACCAGACTTTGCGCCATCGGGTTGCTTTGGCGGTAGAATTACTCATCGCCACAAAAGATAAAACCTATGCCGATTACCTGGTAAACAATACCGATGCGATAGCCAATAGTATTGATAATACCGGCTGGCTGGTTGGCCGCACCATGGGGTTGATCAATGATGCAAATTATCATGATAAAATAACCGAAGCAGTAAAAAAACTATATGCTCAAATTCAGCAGCAGGGAACTAAAACCCCTTATGGAGTTCCGTATGAACCCAATATTTGGGGAGCGGGGTGGGGTATCCAGAATTTTGGTTATAAACAATACTTTTTATACTCCGGTTTTCCGTCTGTTTTTAGCGACACCTATATGCTGCACGCCATTGATTTTGTGCTGGGCTGCCATCCAGGTTATAATACAGCTTCGTTTGTATCGGGCGTAGGTTCAAAATCAATGACAACAGCCTACGGCTTTAACCGGGCCGACCGCTCATATATTCCCGGTGGTATTACCTCCGGCACGGCGCTTATCCGGCCTGATTTTCCCGAACTGCTTAACTGGCCTTACCTATGGCAACAGGGCGAATACGTTTTGGGCGGTGGCACAACCGACTACCTGTTTTTAGTTTTAGCGGCCGATCATGTTTTAAATAAAAAGTAAGCTTATGAAATTGAAGATCACTTTGCTATCGGCTTTAACCAGCGCCGTGTCGATTGTATTTGCCCAAAATAATCAGGGCGAAAAGCAAAAGATAGCCCATGAAATGCAAATATCCATGGTTGATGAACTGCTTAAGCCCTGGTACCCGGCCGCTATTGATACTGCCGATGGTGGCTTTTTAAGTGCTTTCACCTATGATTTCAAGCCAACAGGTTACCAGGATAAAATAATAGTGACCCAGGCACGCCACGTTTGGAGCAACAGCAAAGCCGCTGAACTTTTCCCCGCAAAAAAATATTATGTAGAGGGGGCCCGCCATGGCTATGAGTTTTTGCGGGATAAATTGTGGGATAAGCAATACGGGGGCTTTTACATTTTTACGGATAGACAAGGCAACCCCAAACAGGGTGGCTTTGCTCCTAAAGAAGCTTATGGTAATTCTTTTGCAATTTACGCGCTTGCAGCATATTACCAGGCCTCGGGCGATACCAGCGCATTAAATTTGGCTAAGCAATGTTTTTGGTGGTTGGAAAAACACGCTCACGATCCGGTTTATAAGGGGTACTATCAGCATATGCAGCGTGATGGAACACCAATTGTAAGGGATGCAACCATAAAATCTACTGCCGAAACGGGTTATAAAGATCAAAACTCATCCATCCATCTGCTGGAGGCGTTTACCGAATTATACAGCGTGTGGCCGAATGAATTGCTTAAAACCCGCCTGAAAGAAATGTTAATGCTGGTGCGTGATAAGATCACTAATGATAAGGGAAATCTTATCCTGTTTTTTCAACCCGATTGGACACCGGTATCTTACCACGATTCTACCCTTGCCGTTTATAAGCAGCATCATAGCCTTGACCATATTTCGTACGGACATAATGTAGAAACGGCTTATCTGATGCTCGAAGCTTCACATGCTTTAGGTATTGAAGGGGATGTCAAAACCTTGCAGGTGGGCAAAAAAATGGTTGATGATGCGTTGGATAATGGCTGGGATAATAAAGTGGGCGGTTTTTACGATGAGGGCTATTACTTTAAAGATAAGCCCGGACTTACCATTACTGAGGATACCAAGAACTGGTGGGCGCAGGCCGAAGGGCTCAACACGCTGCTCATTATGGCTGCCAGGTATCCGCAGGATAAGCACCAGTACTTTGAAAAGTTTAAAACCCTGTGGCAATACACGCAAACCTATCTCATTGACCATGAACACGGCGACTGGTACCAGGGCGGCATAGATAAACAACCACAGTATAAAACAGCTCTCAAAGGCCAGGTTTGGAAGGGAACTTACCATACTTTCCGCGCGCTGATGAACTGTATGATGCAACTTGACCCGGATAAAATACCACCCACCGCGCCAAAGCAGGTAATACTGGTTAAAGCTACCGGTACTTTAAAATGGCAGGCATCTAAGGATAATAAGCGGGTGCTGGGCTATAATATTTACAATAAAGGCAAACGGATAGGTTTTACGCCGTTAAATTATTTTGTGGTGGACAGGAGTTTGGGGGGTAAAGGCAAGTTAACAGTGAGAGCGGTTGATTTGGCGGGTAATCAGTCTGCTTTAAATAAAGCTTTTTAATTTAATAATTAACAGATTATGATAATGTTATTGTGAGTTGGTTAATGTTCAAATTTCTTGATCAGGTTTTTATTAGGGTGCACTTTTGCTTTTTGCTTTCAGCCTTCAGCTTTTGAAAGTGACTACGGTCATTTTTTTAACGCACCATGATCATGTTACAGGTAAACTGTATCAGCCATCTTTGTATCATTAAAAGATAACAACCATGGCAACTTTAAAAATAAATGCTCCTGAATGGACAGCTGCAAATACCAGTACCGTTAACACCGCTAATACTAAAGCCGGCAACAATACATGGAATAAGTTAATGGCCTTTGCCGATAGCCAGGCATCTAATAAAACAGTTTGGTTCATGTTTTCACTTGTTTCACAAGGTGTGCTCTTTTTACCTGTACCTGCTTTCCTGCTGTATTATTACAATGCTCCGATAATAGTACTGGTAGTAACTCTTGTGTTATTCTTTGCCAACATAATAGCCGGAATGGGCGGCTCCGGTATCCGTACACTGCTTGGTTTTTTCGCGTTCAGCGTTCTGGTCCATATTACCATGTTGCTTGTATTTATGCTGTAATATAGCTTATTGACCCCCTGATTTAATATGTGCTGAAAAGTCGCCGGTTTGCCGGCGGCTTTGTTGTTTTAAAAAGGAGTGGATAGGGGATGAGTCAACAAAAAGGGATTGTGCACAGCACAATCCCCTTTTTGTATTTTGTAAAATGTAATTAAGCGTAAGTAACACTTAAAGTAATTGGTACGCTCAGTGCTTTTGAAATAATGCAGTTAGCTTTGGCGCCTTCGGCAATTTCTTTGAATTGTTCTTCAGAAACACCATCAATTGCCGATCCTTTTATTTCTAAATGGATGCCTGTAACTTCTAAAGCCTGCATATCAAGGTCAAGAATTGCATCGGTAGTTAAATCATTAGGAGTAAAGCCTGCCTGGGTTAAAGCAGCGCCAACGGCCATAGTAAAGCAGCCTGCATGAGCAGCAGCTAATAACTCTTCGGGGTTAGTACCGATGCCATCGGCAAAGCGGGTTTTAAATGAATACTGGGTTTTGTTTAATACAGTGCTCTGGGTAGTGATCTCTCCCTGGCCTGCCTGTAATGTACCGTTCCAATGGGCGTTTGCTGTACGTTTCATAGCGTGTGGTTTTTGTTTTTTGGTTATTTAGTCCATAGACCATAGTCTATAGTTTTATTATTATTTAATCCATAGGCATGGTCAATGGTCCATAATTTATAGTCTTAATAAGTGCAGCTTCTATGGACTATCGACCATAGACTATTGACCAATTAATGCCATTTAGCGCGTTCATACTGAACAGGCCATTTTATTTCCTCGCCAAGCTCATGTGCCGCGCGCAGGGCAAAATGTGGATCACGAAGCATTTCCCTTGCAAAAAACACAAGATCGGCGCGTTCGTTTTCTATAATTTCATTAGCCTGGTCCGATTTGGTGATCAAACCTACCGTACCTGTAAGTATACCGCTTTCTTTTTTAACTTTTTCGGCAAATTCAACTTGATAACCCGGTGTTAACGGGATTTTAACATTTGGTATGTTGCCGCCTGTTGAGCAGTCAATCAGATCAACACCTTTTCCTTTTAAAATATTGGCTAATGCAACAGAATCACCTGCCGTCCAGCCGCCTTCTACCCATTCGGTTGCCGAAATCCGTACAAACAGCAGGTTCTCTTCAGGCCAAACTTCCTTAACACTTTCAATTATTTCGAGGAGTAAACGAATGCGGTTTTCAAAACTTCCGCCATATTCATCTGTACGTTGGTTACTGAACGGTGAAAGAAATTGATTGATCAGGTATCCGTGTGCACCATGCAATTCTATCACTTGAAAACCGGCGTCAATGGCCCGTTTAGCAGCGGCTTTGAAATCGGCTTTTACTTTTTCAATGCCCGCTTTATCTAAAGCTATGGGTGGTTCTTCATTTTCAAAAAAGAAATGGTACTTGCCGAAACACTTTGCCAGCCGTTTGGCTGATCGGCAGGGGCCTGTTTACCGCCGTTCCATGGTTCCTGGTGACTTGCCTTACGCCCTGCATGGGCCAGCTGTGTGCCCGGAACAGCGCCCTGAGCCTTTATAAAATCAGTGATCTGTTTTAGTTTTTCAACATGTTCTGTCTTTATATAAACCCAGATCGGCGAAGGTAATGCGGCCTTCGGGTGATACCGCGGCGGCTTCGGTGATAATTAACCCGGCACCGCCTGTAGCAAAGCTACCAAGGTGTACCAGGTGCCAGTCGTTGGCAAAACCATCCTGGCTTGAATACTCGCACATAGGCGATACTACGATGCGGTTTTTTAGTTCGATGTTTTTTATTTTAAGGGGAGAGAATAGTGTAGACATGTTTTTTGTTTTTGCAAATATGCGTACTAACAAGCAGTGTGTATGTACTGTTTTTGTAAAATGATATTGCAGTGAGAGGAAAGAGGCGTTTTGTGCCAGGCGTAATTGTCCGAATCAGAATTACAGAATTATTCAATTTTCAGAATAAGGTCATTCTTTAATAGCGCAGGTTGTGCTATTTACTAAAACGTTACATTTACCGCCATGTTTACCATTACTGCACGCCTGGCAACTTTTAATGATATCCCCGAATTGCAGCGGCTGATCGCTCTTTCTGTTCGTGGATTAAGCACTAATTATTATAATCAGCAGCAAATTGAAAGTGCTATTAAGTACATTTTTGGAGTGGATACTCAATTGGTTACCGATGGTACTTATTATGTAGCCGGAATAGACGGCGTTACCGTAGGCTGTGGCGGCTGGAGCAAACGCAATACTCTTTACGGTGGCGATCAGCATAAAGAAATTGAAGACCCATTGCTTGATCCCAATCATGATGCTGCCAGGATCAGGGCTTTCTTTGTTCATCCGGATTATGCCCGGAGGGGTATAGGTAGTTATATCATAAAGGTTTGCGAAACTGCTGCACAAAACAACGGCTTTAAAAGCCTGCAATTAGGGGCCACATTACCCGGTGTGCCGCTTTACGAAGCTATGGGGTACAAAGCCATAGAAAATATTGATCAGCCGATGCCCGATGGGGTAATATTGCCTTTGGTTAAGATGTTTAAGGTTTTATAGGCGTGGGTTTCATATTAAACCCTCCGTTTCAGCGTTATAGCTTTGAACCAAGCCCGCAATCATGTCCAGGAAAATATTGACGGTAATAATCTTATTAATGGCTGTTACCTTAACACAGGCGCAAACTGTTGAAGATACCTACAACAAATACCTCGACTTTAACCTGGCACGTTTACAGGGAGAGCAGGATAAGGCAATGGACTTTTCCCGGCAAATTATGCAGGATACGGCCAGGCTATCAGTCAAAGTAAAGATCAATTTTTTCAATTCACTGGCCAGGCTTTATGAAGATGATAATCAAAGTGTAAATGCGATACCCTTATACGAGCGCGTAGTTGCTGCCGAACCTGATTATTATGTGGCCCACCGGGCTTTGGGGTACTTGTATCTCAAAAATATCTCCGATGCTGATAAACCTTTAAATAGCCCATCTACAGATGCCGAATACGTTAAGGCTGTAAAAAAGCCCTGCCTCAATTGGAGAAGGCGCAGGCCTGCGATGCTGACGACAATACTTTAGCCCTGATTAAAACGCTTTATAAAAACATAGGTGATGATGCCGGGTTGACTGGACTGAATAACCGGTTAAAGATTTTGAAAGGAAAGTGTGAGGATATTTTGGGTGATTAATACAATATATATCAATAGAGAGGAGCTTGCCGGGATAGTGCCATAGGCGCGACGTGGAAATCTCTTCGCTTGTAAAGGTGTTATGTTTTGAAGTATCTGTATAGCAAGCGATTGCCACGCTATCGCTTGCTATGACAAGGTTTGGTTAGCGCACCCTACTTTTGCCTAAAGCTATCACCAATAAACGCTAATGCATCGGTGATGCCGGTGCGCCAGTAGGTCCAGTTGTGGGCTCCGTCGCGGATGCGGAATTCATGTGGCACTTTCTTTTCTGTAAGGGCTATATGCAGCAGGATGTTCCCTTTGCTTAGCGCGTCATCATCACCGCAATCTATCCAGTAGCGCACATTTTTCAGATCATCGGTTGTTTTGCTTTGTACCAATCCCATTATGGAGTTAGCCTGCCAGGTAGCATTAAGGCGTTCTTTTCCTTTAAGATCGGGGCCAAATACCTTGCTATATACATCCTTCCAGCGCTCGTCGGGTATCGCCATAAAATCATCATCGCCACGTACCGCAGCACTCAAAGCCGCTGCTGCCGAGAACATATCGGGATGTTTAAGGCTATATACCAATGTGCCAAATCCTCCCATGGATAAGCCCGCCACGCCGCGGTATTGTTTAGTACCTTTTATACGGTATTCTTTTTCGATAGATGGTATAAACTCCTTGAAAAAGAAGTCCTCATAGTTTAGTTTCTCCTTGTATGCATTGATAAAGAAGCTTGTGCCCCCGTCGGGCATTACAATGATCATCGGTGGAATGGTACCATCGGCAATAGCTTTATCGGCATAGCGGTTAACTTCACCAAATTGCAGCCAGCCGGTATGGTCATCCCCATAACCATGCAACAGGTATACTACGGGGTAGGTCCGGTTTGATGTTTCATAATCAGCAGGGAGGTATACTGTGTATTTTACATTATGATTTAAAATATCGCTTTTTATATATTGCTCTTCAATCACCTTGCCGGTAGTTTGCGCAAATACATTTGCCGAAATCAGCAATAAACAAACCAGCAAAATCCTTTTTATAATACTCATATTCTAATTGATTCAATTAATCGTCATTTACACATCCGCATATCTGAAAACAGCGCATCTGCTACTTTTGCCTGAAACTATCACCAATAAATTGCAGTGCGTTGGTGATCCCTGTACGCCAGTAGGTCCAGGTGTGGGCGCCATCGCGCATGCGAAATTCATGCGGTACATTTTTTTCGGTAAGGGCAATATGCAACAGGCAGTTGCCTTTGCTCAGAAAGTCGTCGTCGCCGCAATCTATCCAGTATCTTACAGATTTTAACTCATCGGTAGTTTTGGTTTGCACCAGGTTTAAAACCGAATTACTTTGCCAGGCATTGTTAACCCTGTCTTTCCCCTTTAAGCCCCGGCCGTAAAGCTGTGCAAATATTCTTTCATAAGTATCATCAGGAGTGCTTACGAGCTGATCGTCAGGAAATACAGCGGCACTTAAGGCCGCACCGGCTGCAAACAGATCGGGATGTTTAAGTGTATAGATCAGTGTTCCGTAACCGCCCATCGAAAGCCCTGCAATGCCCCGGTATTTTTTTCGGCCTTGATGCGCAACGCTTTTTCAATATGAGGCATAAACTCTTTGATGAAAAAGTCTTCATATTTTTCCTTACTGTCATAAGAGTTGATGTACCAGCTCGAATCGGCATTTGGCATTACAATGATCATCGGCGGGATAGTGCCATCGCTAATAGCTTTATCGGCATAGCGGTTAACTTCGCCAAATTGCAGCCAGCCGGTATGGTCGTCGGTATAGCCGTGCAGGAGGTAAACTACAGGGTAGGTGCGGTTGGCCGTTTCATAATCCGGAGGTAGATAAACTGCGTAGTTTACATTGCGCTTTAAAATTTTGCTTTTGAGGTTTTGCTCTTCAAGCACCTTGCCCTGCTGTGCAAATAAATTGAAGCCGCTTACCAGTAGCAGGAATAAAAAAACGGGTTTAAGTATTTTCATAGTGTGGATGTTTCAGGTTTAAAAATCAAGGGCCTTTCCCTGCTGAGGATATACCAGGTTTAGGTTCAGTTTATTGGCAGCTTTTAACTGAGTTTTGATTTTGCTGATACTTGTCATTGGCGGCTTTAAATGAGTTATTACAATGTTTAAGCCTTTTATAGCATCTGTGCCGGTAAACGAAGCCAGTTTATCCATCTCGGCCATTAACCATTTTGGCGTAAGGTGACCAAACAATGTTTTATCCGGCTGCTCATTAGGGAAAGATACCTCTATTAAAATAGCCTTTAATTTTTTGCTTTTTATCAGCGGAGCAGCGGCCTGCCACAGGTTTTGCATGTTGTTGCTTTTTTCTATCTCGTCGGGGCCTGTATCACCTAAATAAAGCAAATAATTGTTATTGCTATTAACCAAAAAAGCAGTACTGGTTAAATTGGAATGACTGAGCGGGAAAGCCCGGACCTTAAGCTCGGTATTTTCGATAGCTGTTTCGGTACCGGGTTCCAGTACTTTATAGTGATATTTTTTCAGTGCCGGTGTTTCACCCTGGTCGGCAAAATTGGCCCAGCTTTTCCATGTAAAATAGTGCGTCTTTATCGTTTCAATACAATCATTAAGTGCATAGATGTTTTTGGTGCTGTCCTCGGGCGAATTAATAATGAGCCCGGCAATATGGTCAAGATGTGGATGGGATATAAAATAGCCTTTAATATACTGCCTGAGCACAGCATTGCCGGGTACATTAAAGCTTTTACACGTTACAGCTTTTTCAATGCCATAATGGATTGTGCCTGCATCAAGGCAGATGTAATTATTACTGCCTTTGGGTGCAAGCATATAAGCCGATAAGTTACTTTCATCAATACCCCCTAGCACACCTAAAGGTACCAGCCTGAAAGTTGAGGTCTTTGGAGTTTGAGCAACCAAAATTACAGGAAAAAGGAAAATATATAAAAATGGCAGTAATTTATACTTGAGGTTCATTTCAGGCAGATTTAGCTTTAGTATGCTACGCTACTAAATTAAGGATATGCATAAATAATTAAAGTAAAATGCCGCCTGTTTTTATGAACAGTCACATTACATAACGCGTTTTAAGGCATCGTTCACAAAAAAATTTGCGAACAGGAAGCCAAAACAGGGTGATTTTTAATAACAGGCCGCGCTTACGCCTGGTTTTTAAAGGCTCATTACATTTTTTACACCTGTAAATAGTGCGTGGCGTATATCTTACAATTTCCATTGTTAGGGGGAGCAACAGTTTCTGCAAAATTAAAGTTCAGTGTATTTAAACGAAAGGTTACAGGTTTGGGTTTGCCTTTTTTGAGAATTTATTCTGTTTTCATGGTCTTCGCAGCAGGTTTTTTATATTCATAATCGCCACCTAACAGATACCCCCACGGTTTAAGTGTTTCAATGCGGTCAAATATGATCTTGAATATGGCAATAACAGGAATAGAAAGGAACATACCCGAAAGGCCCCAGATCATTTCGCCTAAAATAATGCCTATAAAAGAGATGAGAGCATTGAGCCTAACCTTTGAACCAACTATAGTGGGCAGCAAAAAATTAGCATCAACTGCGTGAATGCCTATAACACTAACAGCCACCGCTACAGTGTTGCTGATACTGCCTGTAGCAAAAGTTATAACAGTACTTAAAAGCAAGGCAGTGAAGATCCCGATGTATGGAATAATATTGAAAAGACCGACTATAATGCCCAGCAAAGCGGCATATTTTATACCTATCATCCAAAAAACAGTAATGGCTACGCCGGCAACTATTACCATCTCCAGCAGCAGGCCTAAAATGTATTGCCTCAAAATGCTTTGAATATTTTCAACGATATCCATTACTACATGCTCGTTTTCGTCCCTGAAAACCCATACTATAAAACGAATGAGCAAACGCCTGTATAACAGTATAAAAAAGGTGAAGATCATGATGAACACATAAAACAGCATGATTGATGAGATGGCCCCAAAAGTAGTGCCTAGTACATCAGTGCCCGACTCCATGAGTTTTTTGGCGGTGTCATCAACATAGGCCATTTGTTTGGCGGCGTTAACATGAAACGCATGTTGGATCCATTCCTGCAGGTCCCGTATGGATTGCGTAACCTGTTTTTTAAGCATTGGCCAGTCGTTAGCCATGTTTGAGATCTGTGACCCTACCAGGTAGAGGATCCCCCCAACAACACCAACCAATAATAATATAGAAACCAGCGATGCCATGCTGCGGGGTAATCTCAGCTTATTTTCCAGAAAATTACAAACGGGAAGCAACAGTATGGCGAAAATAAAACCAAAGATCATGGGATCAAGCAGATCCTTACCCATAATAATCAGGTAACCCAGGGCCATAAAACCAATAAGTACTAAAGCAAGACGTTCGTAAAATGGAGCGATGAGTTTTTTTGTTGGCATATGGGGCAAATGTAGAGGTATTTATGAAGGTTTAACACGTAATTATTTCAGAAGTTTGAAGATAAGTAATAATCGGGAACAGACCCGGTGAAAAATGCGAAAGGTTTAAATCATGCCGGATTGAGCAGCAGTTGCAGTTTTAAGTAGCAACAGGAACAGTTTGGTGTACTTGCTATTACAGTCGTTAACTCTACCTATACAGCAACTGCCACTCAGTAACTGCTACTAAAATTGTCGCTGCTACTATTAAAAAACTACTGCTGATTTTATGTTTTGGCAAATATTTTGCATTGTAATATTATCATTTACTTAAAAAGTAACATTATGGCAAAGTATTCAGAAAAAGCCGGAGAGAAGGTTGAGAAAACCATGCACGAAATGAAGGAAGGCAAGCTGAAAAGCGGCAGCGGCAAAAAAGTAACCAGCAAAAAGCAGGCAGTAGCTATAGGCCTTTCAGAAGCGCGAAAAGAAGGCGCCAAAGTGCCGAAGAAGAAAAGTTAATAGATTATAACCGGAAAAATTTCGGCACCTGTCGAAGTTTGATGAATTTAAACATCATGCTTCGACAGGTTTTGGCCTGATCCTTTTACTTTTTTAATGTAAACGCGTCGATGATATCCATCAGCGTCACAGCTTCATCAATGGAGCAGGGGTTGGGCCCTTCGCCATTAAAGTAAGCTACTATTTTGGATATGAAAGGCTGCTGGATATGCTCGGGATGAGTGAAAGTTATGGTGTCTTCTTCACTATCAGTTTTCCAATTGATGTAATTGCCAAAAAACGGGAAGATGATTTTTCCTTTTGTGCCTATGATCTCGCAGGTATCGGTGGTTTCACTTTCGGCTACATTAAAACACCAGGAACCGTTAACCACTACCTTGTTTTTAAATAGGATCTGCCCGCAAACATGATCGTCGGCAGGCGTTGAGTTTGATTGATTGAGCGAAAAACCATGATACATTTCAGGCTCGCCGAAATAATACAGCATCAAATCGAGCTGATGCGGGGCAAGATCATGGAAGTAGCCGCCGCCTGATAATTCGGGCTGTACACGCCAGTTGGTTTCCACGTCGGCAATCAAAGTTGGTTTGCGGCTTTGCCACATCCTGATCTGCACGGTACGGATCTCGCCAATCAACTGCGTGTCAATTAATTCTTTAACCTTTAAAAACATAGGTAAAGCCCGGCGGTAATGGGCAACCGTAAGTTTTGAACTGCTTTCCTTTACCGCCTCCGCCATAGCCCTTGCTTCGGCCGAATTACGGGTGACCGGTTTCTCGACATAAACGTTTAACCCTTTTTTTAATGCGGTAAGTGCATAATCGAGATGGGACGCGGGAGGGGTGGCTATGTAGATCGCGTTTAATTCCTGGTCGTTCAGTAATTCACTGGCATCGCTGTACCATTTGCCTACGCCATGGCGTGCAGCATAATCGGCCGCTTTTTCTGCATCGCGGCGCATAACTGCCACAAGGTTACTTCCCGCCACTTTTTTAAATGCAGGCCCGCTCTTTTTTCAGTTACGTTGCCGCAACCTATAATACCCCAGTTTATCATTGTTAGCCCCTCTAAATCTCCCCTAAAGGGGAGACTTTAATTTTTATTTAAGGAAAGATATTAAAATTACTTGTCGAAAAGAATAGAAATTGGCGCTCCACCATAGTTCCCCCTTTAGGGGGTTAGGGAGCCAAAATTTCTTCTATCCTTGCTAACTCCTCTGCCGAAAACCGCAGGTTATCCAAAGCTTTTAATGAATCGGATAATTGTTCGGGCCTGCTTGCGCCTATCAATACAGATGTTACGCGCTCATCTTTCAGGATCCAGGCCAGTGCCATTTGGGCCAGCGACTGTCCCCGTTGTATTGCCAAACTGTTTAAATCCCTGATCTGGTTCAGGCGTTCGTCGGTGATGTGACTTTTTTGAAGGAAACCGGTCGGTCGGGCAGCCCTTGAATCTTCGGGGATGCCATGAAGGTATTTATCCGTCAATAAACCTTGCGCCAGTGGTGAAAAGGGGATACAGCCTACGCCTTCGTTACCTAAAACATTCAGCAAACCGCCTTCAACCCAGCGCTCAAACATGGAGTATTTAGGCTGATGGATAAGGCACGGTGTGCCAAGCTCTTTGAGTATTTTGATAGCTTTCGAAGCCAGTTCGGCAGGGTAGTTGGAAACACCAACATACAAAGCTTTTCCCTGGCGAACAATGAGGTCCAACGTAGCCATGGTTTCCTCAAGCGGCGTGTTTGGATCGGGGCGATGGTGGTAAAAGATATCCACATAATCAAGCCCCATGCGTTTAAGGCTTTGATCAAGACTGGCTACCAGGTATTTTTTTGAACCCCAGTCACCATACGGGCCCGACCACATGGTGTAACCGGCTTTACTTGATATAATAAGTTCGTCGCGGTAATCGCGGAAATCTTCCTTCAGGATCTTTCCAAAATTCTCTTCGGCTGAGCCGGGAGGCGGCCCATAGTTGTTGGCCAGGTCAAAATGGGTGATGCCGCTGTCGAAAGCGAGATGTAATATTTTGCGGTAATTATCGGCAACGTCAACATGACCGAAATTATGCCAAAGGCCTAATGAAATAGCCGGAAGCTTGATGCCACTGTTACCGCAGCGGCGATATTGCATTGTTTGATACCTATCGGCAGATGCTATATATGTCATATTTTTAGGTGAGGATCGGGCCGTAAAAATAGAACTTTAGGTAGATTAATAAAGGTATTTTTGACTTTACTGAAATTAAATTATGGCATGGCTACTATATCATTAACCTGCATCTGATGTTTGGCCCAATCGCGGAGTAACTGTAAAAAAGGAAGTAATTCCCGGCCTGTATTGGTAAGGGTATATTCAACCTTTGGAGGTACTTCAACATGCACCTGCCGAACGATGAGGCAATCATCTTCCAGCTCACGCAGGGCCTGGGTAAGCATTTTAGAGGTTACTCCTGTTACAGTGCGCCGTAACTCGCCATAACGCATGGTGCCATTGCGTAAACGCCACAGGATGCGACCTTTATATTTGCCGCCTATCCGCTGAAAAGCGTAGTCGATACCGCATCTTGGAGCCTCGTGTTTTGATTTTTTATCCATCAATTAAAAATAATATAACTGATTTACAGCATGGTAACTTTTTAGTAATCAGGCTACTTTTTTGTGCCTTATTGTTAATGGAATATAGCAAATATAACTTTGCTGCATGAAATATAAATTGCTTTTCATTCTAATATTGTTCACTACGTGTGCAGCATTGGCACAGAACAAACCCTCTGGTCATAATTTGACCGGAACCTATGAATTGGTAACAGTTGATAATATTGCCGCCGACGGCAGCCGCACCCATCTTTACGGGGATTCGCCGAAGGGGACCCTTATAGTTGACGCTATGGGGCATTACGCTTTACAGATCTACAGTGAAGGCCGGCTAAAATTTGCATCGGGTGATAAAGCTAAGGGTACCGATGATGAGAACAGAGCCGCGATAAAAGGATGTAATGCTCATTACGGTACCTATAAAGTTGAAGGGAATAATATCATTTTCAATATCGAACATGCATCGTTCCCAAACTGGGAGGGCACACAGCAAAAACGCCCCTTTACAATTTCGGGCGATATTTTTAAGTACACTGTACCTGCGCCAACTACCGGAGGAGCGGTAATGGGAGAGGTGGTTTGGAAGAAACTGTCTTAATCAGAATTTACAGGATTTAAGAATTAACAGCATGTTTTACTTCAAGCCCAGATTTTACAGGATTTGAATTAGCAGAAAACCTTGCCAATTCCTATATCAAAATTTTGCAAATCCTAAAATTCTGTAAATTCTGATTCAGACAACTTCAGCCACCACAAAAGTGCTGCCGCCTACAAAAACAAGATCATCATTAGCTGCATTTTTTTGTGCCGATAACAATGCCTCTTTTACAGAAAGGTAGGCTTCACCAATTAAACCATGAGCCCCCGCCTGTGCTTTCATGCTTTCAGCGTCCAGGCCTCTTGGAATGTCTGGTTTGCAGAAATAATAAGTAGCATCTTTAGGCAGCAGCGATAACACTTTGCCGGTGTCTTTATCATTTACCATCCCGATAACCATGTGCAGATGATTGTATTTAACAGATGCGATATTTTTCAATACTTCCTCTATGCCATCTGGGTTATGCCCGGTGTCGCAAATAGTAAGGGGATTTTTACTTAAGGTTTCCCAGCGGCCATGTAAGCCGGTGAGATTTTTGACTTGCTTTAAGGCTGTGTCGAGATGCTCATCGGTAATTGCAAAGCCTTGCTCGCGTAATTCATCAACGGCGGATAAAACGGTTTTTACATTTTTAAGCTGATAGCTACCTGTTAGGTCGAGTCCGAAAGTCCGAAAGTCCGAAAGTCCGGAAGAGGTATGGCCCAATGGGTTTCGTTTTGCACTAATTTTAAGTAGCCCTTCGTTTTCTTTCCGACTTTCGGACTTCCCGGCTTCCGGACTTGAAATCGTCCACTCTCCTGATGCAAACCGAATGTTGCTGTTAGTTTGCGCAGCTTTATCGATAAACACGTTTGATACCTCCGGTTGTTGTTCACCAATGATTACCGGGATGCCCGGTTTGATGATGCCTGCCTTTTCGCCGGCTATAAGTTGCAGGGTATCGCCAAGCATGTTCATGTGATCCCAACCTATATTGGTAATTACCGAGAGCAGCGGAGTGATCACATTCGTTGAATCCAGCCGACCGCCCAAACCTACCTCTATAACGGCGATATCCACCTTTTCTTTGGCGAAAACATCAAAGGCAAGAGCAACGGTCATCTCAAAAAAGGAGGGGACTATTTCATCAAAATCGGCCCTGTGATCTTCAACAAAGTCAACTACCGTTTGCTCGCTGATCATTTGTCCGTTAATGCGGATCCGCTCGCGAAAATCTTTGAGATGGGGTGAGGTATAGAGCCCTGTTTTGTAACCGGCAGTTTGTAAAATAGCGGCCAGCATGTGCGATGTTGATCCTTTGCCATTAGTGCCGCCTACGTGCACACTTCTAAATTTATGCTGAGGATTATCCAACCGCCTGCAAAGCCCGAGCGTATTGGTAAGGTCTTTCTTAAATGCCGAAGCCCCGTCCCGTGTAAACATGGGAAGCTGGGTATAGAGGTATTGGAGGGTTTGATTATAGTCCATAGTCCATGGTCCATAGTCCATAGTTGATGGTCAATGGATTTTACCGCAAACTTATGGTTTATGCGTCATAGTGCATAATCATGGTCGATCCAATTTACCGTAGGTTAACAGATAAATGCTATGGTCTATCATCCATCGACTATGAACTAAGAAATCAATTTACCTTAAACACAAAAACAACGGTACCCTGTTGCTGATCGGGGGCATTATCAAGCGGGTTGAGTTTGGAATTTTTTACAGCATCTTCGCATTTTTGAAGCAAGCCGGCATCTGATATGGTGGTACCACGGGCACCAGCACGGGCATACGTAACGTTGCCATCTTTATCAACCCTGATATCAACTACAATTTTACCGCTTTGACGGTTGTCATCACTTACAGAGGGTCGGCTCACAAAGTTACGCTGTGCCATATTCAGGCTACCGCCATTGCCGGATCCTGTTCCATTATAGTTATTGGTGAGTGTAGTACCCGTAGTTTTACCCTGGTTGCCCGGAGTTTTGCCTGTGCCATCGCCTTCACCGGTACCGGTTGATGCTTTGCCTCTGTACAAAGCATTTTGGTTAACGGTAGGTTTTGCCGGCGGTGTTTTTACCGGTGGAGTAGGGGCAACATTTTGACTTGGTTTTTTAGTAGGCGCGGCCACTTCTGGGGCATCCTCGTTATTTTGGGTAACTACCGTTTTTTCGCTGCTTTCGGGCGTTGGTTTTTCTTCGGTGGGTTTACTTTCGGTAACTTTATCCGGCTTAGTATGATTGGCTTTTTCCGCTACCGAAGGTTCTTCGGTGCTCATGTAATCATCGCCCATACCTTCATCAACCGTACCGTAGTTTACCAATATGCCGCCTGTTCCGTTCTCTTCAACCGGCGGATTTTTGAATACTATAAAATAACATGCCGCTATCAGCACAGCCATAATAATGCCTGTTGCTATAAATGCTTTCGGATAGTTATTTTCTTCCCTGTACTCCATTTTTATAATTAGTGCAATTTTTTAGTTAGCAGTATTTTCTTAGTTGCAGTGACAGTAGCGAGTAGCACTTTTTTATTCTTATCAGTAATCTGTTAAAACTGCTGCTAAAAACTGCAACTGCTACTTAAAGAACAACTGCTACTAAAAAGAGTGGCAGTTTGTTTAAAAGATTACGGTAACTTACTGCAATAATCTACTATAAACTTTAAGCTCAACTGCCACGGTTATCCCTTAGGTTCTGTCGCCAAAACCAGTTTAATGTTCAACTTTTGTGCTACGTCCATTACCTGTACCACATCCTGTATGGCTACAGTTTTATCAACATATAAAACTATGGTAAGTTCGGTAGCCAGGGTTTTGTAACCCGCCAGTGTAGTTTGCAGGGCATCCACCGGGATCTCCTTTTTATCCACGTAGTATTTCAGGTCTTTGGTTACGGAAACAGTTATGGTTTTTTTAGATACCGACTGCCCTGTTGATGACTTAGGAAGCACCAACTTAATAACGTTAGGGTTGGTAACTGTTGATGCTATAAGGAAAAACAGCAGCAGAAAAAACATAATATCGTTCATTGCCGACGTATGTACTTCTGCCGATGCGCCCCTGTGTCGTTTTCTTAAATTCATTTGCTCGGCTCCTCTAACAGGTCAATAAATTCAATAGCATCGGTTTCCAGCTTTAGGATCACCTTATCAACCATCATATTTAAAACGTGGTAGCACACATAAGCTACGATACCTACAAACAAACCTGCGGCTGATGTTACCATTTTTACGTATAAACCGCCAGAGATTACACCCATGCTGATGTTATCGGTTTTTGAGATATCATAAAAAATCTTGATTACACCGGCAATAGTACCAAGGAAACCAAACATCGGTGCTATACCGGCTACGATACCTAAAATACCAATGTTTTTTTCCAGTTTTGATACCTCAAGCTTACCAACGTTTTCAATGGCGCCTTCAATATCTTTTATAGGGCGACCAATGCGCAATAAGCCTTTTTGCAGCATGCGCCCGAGCGGCGTGTTATTGTTACGGCAAATAGCAATGGCCGATTCCAAATTGCCCGAGTGGATACTTGAACGTACCTGTACCATCAGGTTTGATTCATCACGAGATGCTTTACGGATAGTAAAGTAACGTTCAAAAAATATTACCAGCCCCAGTACAGCTAAAATACCTATCGGGATCATTACCCAGCCACCCTTGATCAGCAGGTCGCCAAAGCGAAGTTCTTCAGTTGGCAGTGCTGCGGTTGTTACGGCGTGGTTTGCGGTATCTGCCAGGTGTTTGGCGGTATCTGTAATTTGCTGAATTAATAATAAAGTCATTTCGTGGAATCAGTAATTTGTTTTGAGTATGTGTCTTTAGTTATTTTTCCTTGTGATATGAGTTTTTTCTCACGGCTTCTGCTTCCTCGGATGAGGAAAACCCTCCAATTATGATCTTGATCCGCGGACCGGTTCCGGGGCCTTTCAGCAGGCGGGCATCAATCCCCCTGCTTTTATAATCTTTAACCGCCTCATTGCTTTTGGTTATCGTTTTAAACGATCCTAAAAATATCGCAAACTCCGGTTGTGCTACGGTATCTGTTTTAGCTGCCGGATTATTTAACGCTTCAACAGGTTTAGAAATTGCCTTTGCCGTATCAGCAACAGTTGGAGTGGAATCCTTTTGGATCCTATCCGGCTTAATTATGGGAGCAGCTTTGGGCTTTTCAACCTTTGGTTGTTCTTTAGGGCTGTCATTGTTAAGATGTAATAGTGCGGGGTTATATTTATATACGCCAAAAGCTGCTGCGGCAAGTATAACCACTGCAATTGCTATTATAACCCAAATGCTGATACCCCGCTTAACTTCGGGTTCATCATCAATATACTCAGGCTGCTCAACAAGGGTTGCGTTTGCAGGCGGCGGTGTATAGGTTTGCTGTAGAGATATAGCCGTAGGCAAAGGCGGCGGCGGTGGCGGCGGGGGCACGTAGTTAACCTTGTTAATGGTTACCGGAGTAAGGCCAAAAAACAAAGGATCGCTGCCCGATGCCTGTTCCTGCGGTCTGAAAGCAATTTTGCCTTCCTGCATATAAAACCAGCCTAATTGGGCAAAAGGTACTTCATGCAGCACCAGCTCCTGCTTAAGGCTGTTGATGTATTTTTCGGTGAAATATTTGGATGATGCCAGCGAGATTTTTTCTTTTCGGCGATATGGCGTGTCAGGATCTCATCGTCTTTAGCCTCCTGATCAAAATGCAGCTTATGACCGGGCGGATAAAAAGTTGCCTGTACATCATCATAATAGCCATTTACGCGCAGGCGCGAAAAGCAGCCCAAGCCAGGTACACTTATTTCGGTGTACCGGCCGAGTAGTTCGCTTAAATAATTGGCTATATCCATCCGGTAAAAATACGGTTAATTTTAAAACATCAAACAGGGCTTAAAACGAGTACCCTACCCCGCCAAAGATATTAAATCCGTAGTTAGGGTAGTATAACCAATTTTGATACGAACTGCTCAGGATATTATTAGCCTGCGCAAATACCGAAAACTTGCTGTTTATCCTGTATTCTACGCTGCCGCTCAGGTCGCCAAAGCCCTTAATAGGCTGTTTAATCTGGTTGTAAACCGGGCTTCCCGGGGTAGATGTTGGTGCCAATACCAATAACCTGTCGGTTGTTGAGCCGCGGATAAGTAATGAGCCTGTAACAGTCAATTTGCTGTCGATATGTATAGCTGTACCAGCAGTTAATAAAAATTTGGGCAAATTCCATGGCTCACTTTCTTTAGCCATTTGATAGTCTTTTATTTCAACGCGACCGAAAATGTTAAAATCGTCTGTTGCTTTAAAATCCAGCTCGCCGTTAAAACCGTTTACGCGTGTTTTGCCATCATCATAAATAACAGCGAATTTGTTGCCCTCGGCGTTGAAGTTACTCACCATTAAAGGCATGTTTTTAATGCTGTTGCGGTACACGGCAGCTTTGAAGCTTAAGCCCGGAGCAAGCGTACCTTTTAAACCAGCACTGATATCCAGCTGATCAACCGAGTTTTTGATGTTGATGTTTTGGCCAAGGAATGGATTGATCATGGCAAAATCGTGCAGTGAAGAGCGGTTAACATCACCTTTGGCTTCCACAAACAGCCGTACATATTTAGGTACCACCTGTACCTCAAGCTTTGCTGCCGGGAAAATGTAAAACTTGCCAAAGTCGCCAAACTCTTTCACAATGTTAACTCCCGCGTCTATCTTGTAGTTAGTACCCTGAAATTTGATGTAGGGGTTAACCCTTGCAATGTTATTACCAAGACTGTATAGACTGTCTTTTTGACTGGCCAGGTCTAACGAAGCGCTTAAGCCTGCATAAAACTGCTTAACAGTTTGATTTAGAAAGCCTGAAATAACTACATTGTTTTCACGTGCCTGGTAAGCATTGCTAAATGCGTATCCTTTTAACTTTACAGCATAGGTAAAGTCGTTTTCAACGTCTTTGTAATTCTTTGCCAGTTCAACCTCGCCGCTTATGGTATTGAAGTGCTGTTTTGTCGGCACAAAATTGTTGTCGGGAGCATCCTGGTTGTAACCGTAAAAATAGGTACCTAAACGATTGTAATTGATGCGGCCTGAGACATTGTTATCGCCAATGATACTTTTACCGAAAACACCAACGTCATCGCGGCTTTGGGTTTGTTTTTGCAGTGAGCCAGATTGCGACAAATGTTTTATGAAACCGCCAAATTGTAAAGCCTCATCCCGACCGTTGGCAAAATAGCCTTCGCCATAAATGGTTTTCAGGTTGCCAAAACCAACTTTAGCAAAGTTGTTGGTTAAAACAGAATCCTGTTCTGCCGGCCTTTTCATTGGGTCAAGCTGCCTGATCTCGGAGTTTTGCTCCTGGCGTTTATCAAGCGGGGCATAGGTTAAAGGTGCTTTAAAGGGCACTTTATCTTCCAAATCAGGGTTACGACGGATCTTTACCGCATCGGCCAGCACCGGTTTGTAGGCAGTGGTCACTACAATTTCTTCTGATAAGCTACCGCCATTGGCAGCGTTATTGGGATTATTGCCGCCTCCCTTTTTAGTAGTATCCTGCGCTGTTTTTGCAGCAGCATCGCCCAAGCTTTTGCTGTCTGTAGCTTTTTTAGCTATAGGTTTTGGCGCGGCCTTTTTAGGTGCCGGTTTAACGACAGTTTTTTTGTCGCAGTTTTTACTGTTGTTTTTTTGGTAGATTTCTTTGTTTGTGCCTGGGCAGGAACAAAGTATAATGCTATTATTAAGGTAAGCAGCGTATATGTGTATCTTGAGTTCATTGCTTGTCTTTTTTTATATTACTCTTTGTTACTGTTTGTTAGTTGTATCGGGCTGGGCAGTTTCTTTGGTGCCTGCGGCAGGGGCTTTGGTTTTGCGGCCGCTCAGTTTATCCAGCTTTTCTTTAGCAGTAGGTAATATGTCGTCATCGGCTTTATAGTTATCAATGATACTTTGCAGGGTTGCTTTTGCCTGGAAGGTATCTTTTAAGCCCACATAGGTGTCAGATAACAAAATGTATGTTTTGGCTACCCAGTAATCGTAGTTTGGCATTTCCTTGGCCAGGTCAAAACACATTTTTTGCGCTGTTTTATAACGGCCTTTTTCATACTCAATAAGGGCAAGGTTGTAACGGGCTTCGGCAGCAGCAACGGTTTTGGTGTTGGTTGCAGTATAGGTGAACTGCTTAACAGCAATGGCGGTATCGCCGGTTGCGAGGTAAGCTTTACCTTCGTAAAGACCGGTTTTAAATTTATCTTCCTGCGATGTTTTATCATTGGTTTTAACAAGCTCTGCGTATTTAATAGCATCGTCGGTCATTAACATTTCCGAGTAGCAGTACATCAGGTTGGTGATGGCAAAAGTATAGTCGGCCTTATATTCGGAGTTGGTTTCCAGGCGTTTCAGGAACACTACAGCTTCGTTATATTTCTTTTGCTGCATGTATAATTTAGCCATGCTGATCAATGCTTTTTCGCTGTAGGCGCTGGTCCAGTCATTAAGGATCACATTGTAGTCAACAACGGCTTCGTCTGTGCGGCCCAATGCAGCTAAACCTTGCGCGCGGATAAAGCGTGCCTGTTTTTCGTAGATCTGTTTGCCTGGGAACTTATCGAAATAAGCGTTTACCGCGCTTACAGTACCCTGCCAGTCGCCTTTAAGATAAAGGTTGTTGGCTGCGGTTATCATTATGCTTTCCTGGTCAGACGTGGTATAGTTACCAATAGGGGTGGTACCAGCATAATTGATGAATGTTTGGGCATCGCCTTTATCGGTATAGATCTTTTCAATCTGTTTTAAAGATTGTTTTGCCTCATCTGTTGACGAGTAATCCTGTACTACTTTTTTAAATGATTCAACAGCAAGGTCATCATTGCCTGCGTTATAATCTATCAAACCAATGGTAACCAGCGCACGCGGTACATAACTGCTGCGCGGATATTTCTGGATCATGGCATTCAGATCGGTTTTAGCTTTATCTCCGTCTGTTTTCAGGAAATAGGTGTAGGCAATCTCAAAAGATGCATCATCGGCATAATCTGAGTTAGGGAACTTGTTCAGCACATCATTAAGGGTACTGATCTTAGTATCTAACGAGCCTTGTAACCCCTGGATCATACCACGCTGAAATAAGGCGTAATCTTCGCCCTGGTTGTGCATGGCTATAATGCGGTTGTAGTAGTTCATGGCATTGCCGTAGCTTTTCATTACAAAGTAGCTATCGGCCAGGCGGGTGATGGCATCATTTTGGGTATTAACGTCTTTAACATCACCCTGTAAAAACTTCTCAAAGTAGTTGGCTGCTTTTTTATACTGCTCATCGCCAAAAGCTGCATAAGCTAAAGCATAGTTGGCGTAGTTAGAAACATCAGTTTCCTTAGCTTCAGGCATGCTCAGGAATTTCTCAAAATTCTCTACCGATTCGCCGTATTTACGAACCTCGAACATGGCCTCGGCCATCCAGTAAGTAGTTAAGGCTTCAGTTTTGCTATCAACCGGATCTTTTAATGAACGAAGGAAAATACCGATGGCATTTTCAAAAGCACGCTCATTATAAAACTCCAGACCGCGGTAGTAAGTAACTTTTTGATAGGCTAAACGTGCACTCTGGCTTTTATTAGGGATGGGCTCCAGGATCTCAACAGCTTCTTTATAGCTGCGTGAGTTTAGTAATTCTTCACCCAATAATACCTTAACCTCGTCAATACGTTTTGAACGTGGGTATGTAGCCAGGTATAACCTTGTGGCACCTAAAGCTTGCAGGTTAAAATCGAGCTCGTATGATAGTTTGGCATACTCATAAAGGGCATCTTCCTGCAATTGCTTATCATAATCAAGCTTGGAAGCGTTGAGGAACGCATTACGTGCGCTCTGTTTGTTGTTCATTTTCAGGAACACATCGCCAAGGGTATAGTTACCGCTTTGACTGTAAACATCGTGTTGTTCAACCAGTTTTTCCAGTTCGCTGGCAGCTTTGGCATAGTTGCCTACTTTATAATAGGTATAACCCATCTGGTAGCTGTCCTGCGTGTTTTGCGTACGGCCCTGATCCCGGTCTTCAAAACGGCCATAATACTTCACCGCGTTGTCATAATCAGCCTTGGCAAAGTACGATGCGGCGATGATACGCAGCATTTCAGTTTCGTTTTGCTGATGTGTGCTGTTTACAATAGGAACGGCGTAGTTGAGCACATCGTCATAACGCTTATCTAAAAAGTAAACTGCCGAGATATAGTAAGGATAGCTGTTTTCGTATTTCTTTGAGTTTTTAAGCTTTTCAAAGTTTACCAGGGCAAGATGATAATCCTTGTTCAGGTAAGCGATGTAGGCAAAATAATAAGTAGCATCTTCGGTAAACTCGGTGCGTTTGTTTTTAACCTCGCCAAAAAGCAATTGGGCATTTTTGTAGTCTTTTAGCTCAAAATAGGCATAACCCTTGCGAAATTTATACTCGGTATTGTCATGGCCGTTAAGCTCGCCTGCCTCAACCTTGTTAAACCAGCGGATAGCGTCTTCATATTTACCTTGTTTAAAATACGATTTACCAATCTGGAAAAAAGCCTGTTTGGTAAGCGGATTTTCAGGGTGTTCTTTTATAAAACGGAGAAACATGCTTTCGGCATCATCATTACCCAGGTTAAGGGCGCAGAATGCTTCATAATACTGGCAGTTTTCTTTAGTGAGCGATAGCTCGGTTTCAAACTGTGGCTGGGTGCTTGTTTTAATTTTGTAAGCCTCAACCAGGCGAAATTGTTCGGCCGCCGAAGCAAATTTTCCTTTGTCCATCAAATCAATAGCCGCATGATAAGTGCGGTAAATTTGAGTGGAAGGATTTTGCTGGGCTCGTGCTGTTGTAACTAAAAATACGGGAATGAGCAGGGTGATGTATCTTGTTTTGATCATAAAGCGCATACTAACGATAGTGCGAAAATAGCTAAACCAAAAAGAGGCTTTTCACATTAGAAATTAACAATTGTGGATAACACTTCTTTTAACGAAGGTAATACTTAAGATAATATCCATGTGGAAAACTTTAAAATTGTTGAGTACTGCCGTGGTACCGGCTATGGATAATCAAAAGTAATAATTACACGTTAAACAGTGCAATTTATTTGTATTTTGAGCATTATAATACCCTGGGGGCGGCGTGCCCCATCCATTATTTTTACCAATTATGAATAGCGTTCTTAACAGAGGGGGATTGTGGTTGCCGGTTATTTTGTACATGTTGGTGTTTTGTCCGTTAAATTCAAAAGCACAAAAAACAAATGCCGAAATTGTTTTAACAAACAGGCAGTTAAATGATAAACCGAACGAATTTTATATCGCAAATGTTACTGATGAACGGCCCGACCGGAGTGCCGTCGCCTGGTTATTATCGGCCACAGGTAATTTGCCGGCAGTAAAACATGAAGTTGATCTACAGGGAGGCACAGCAACAGCTGTTAAACAATTTGCTGATAATGCTATCCCTGTTAATAAGATGTTACGCCCGGTGGTCATCCGCATTAAGAAGTTAAAGCTTACCGAAACGGCAATGGCCGATGGCAGGATAGAGGGCCAGCTTGACATACAATTGTGGTTTGAATTGAAAAAAGCTGAGGACAATGTGCATTTGATTGATTACCCGGCAGCTACAACATACTATCGCGGCGCGGGGCAACAGTACGATACCGGGGCGCTGATAAGCCGGGCCCTTGAAGCAGGACTGGTGTATTTTAACAGATGGATGAATCGTGAAGCGGGCACTAACATCAAACTGGCTAAGGGAGTAAAGTTAATTTTTACCGATTATTCGGAACAGCCGGAAGGCGATACCATCTACTACTCGGCTAAACGGCCTTTAACCTGGAATGACTTTCAGGATAAAGCCCGGGGCGAAAAGTATGTTGCCGAGGTGCAGCCAAGTTTCGGTTACACAGAACAGGTAGAAGTAGTGAAGTCGGTAGTGGTAGTGAAGATAAGCATGCGCGTGTTTTTGCCTAAAAGTGCCGCCTGGGTGAAACCGGAAGGACGTACAGACTATGCTCTAAATCATGAGCAGCGGCATTTTGATATTGTAGCAGTAATAGCCCGGCATTTTAAGAGGGCCCTTATGACCATGAAACTCCCGGTTGATAACTATGATGGCTATATTAACGTACAATACCTTGACTCGTACCGTGAAATGAATCAGCTACAAGATCAGTATGATAACGAAACCAGTCACGGTACAAACCAATACTACCAACGGGAATGGAATATGAAGATAGATGGATTTTTAAGAGATTAAAGCAGGAGACTCAACACGCCCGAGCCCGGGGGATAAATAGCACATATATGAATTTAAATTCGTGGATGTCAGCATAATGTTACATGGCATAACACATCCTTATGCTGTTCAGGACTTATTTTTCTTATGTTTACTCTCCTTTATATAATTGGATTGTTAATTTTAGGATCATAAGCAAGGGGGCGAAATGAATTTTGGCGGAGTTACCATAAAGGATATTGCTAAAGAGTTAGGGATCTCACCGTCAGCGGTTTCCAAGGCGCTTAAAGACAGTCATGAAATTGGCGAAAAAACTAAGGCGCTTGTACTGGAGTGTGCTAAAAGGCTTAACTATCAGCCCAATCTTAACGCTCAAAGCCTTAAACGGGGCAACAGCAAATCTATCGGCATTGTGGTTTCAACTATTGAGAACCAGTTTTTTTCGCAGGTGATCAATGGCATCGAATCAGTAGCACACAGTAAGGGATATAATGTGTTTATTACACAAACCCATGAATCGTATGAGCTTGAAATGCAAAATGTACGTCACCTGACTTTTCGCTCCATTGATGGTTTGCTGATCTCCCTCTCAACCGAAACCCAAAATATTGATCACCTGAAAAACCTGCATGAAAAAGGTTTGCCTATTGTTTTCTTTGATAGGGTAAGCGATGAAATTGATACGCATAAAGTAGTGGCCGATAATTTTGCCGGGGCATATAAAGCCACAACACAATTGCTTGAGGCAGGATACCGTAAAATAGCTCATATTACCAGTTCGGTAAACGTGTCCATTACCGCCGAACGCTTGAGGGGATACAAGGATGCACTTGAACAACATGGTATAATACCTGATGAAAAACTGATCAAGTACTGCCCGCATGGTGGTAAAGACCTTGCCGAGATCGAAAACGCGCTAAGTGAATTGTTTTCTGAAAGTAAACCCGATGCTATCTTTACAGCCTCCGACAGGATCACGACTACTACCTTGTCCCTTCTTCATAAATTAGGCTTCCGGATCCCTGCTGATATTGCTTTGCTCGGCTTCACCAATACCCAACTGGCCGAAGTTTTAAACCCACCGCTAAGTGCTGTTTATCAGCCCGGTTTTGAAATGGGAAAAAAGGCAACCGAAATGCTGATCAGCATTATCGAGAGCAAGCGGCCTGTTACAGAGTTTGAAACTACCGTATTGCCTACCCGGGTTTTTATCCGCAGTTCCTCTCAACCGGTAAAAGCTTAATATTAAACACCTGATTGGTAATAAATGTATGCTTAACATTTGTTGTTTTTGTGAAAACTTTTACAGATTTTTAGCGCATTATAAACCACGCTAAAACCTTTCAGCCCTATGAAAAAAATGTTCACTGCCTGTTTGCTGCTGCTTTTATTTTACAGCGCGGCAATTGCACAAAATACCGGCGATAAAACTTTTACCAACCCGTTGTTGCCATCTGGCGCCGATCCCTGGGTGATCTGTAAAGATGGGTTTTACTATTATACCAATTCAACAGGGGGCAATATTGTTATCTGGAAAACAAAAGATATTACCAAGTTGAGTACTGCACCTAAGAAAGCTGTTTGGGCGCCGCCGCCTGGTACAGCTTATTCCAAAGACCTATGGGCGCCCGAACTCCATTTTATAAATGGCAAATGGTATGTATATTTTGCCGCGGATAATGGCGATAACAATAACCATCGCATATATGTACTGGAAAATAGCTCGGCCGATCCAATGGAAGGTACCTGGGAGTTTAAAGGAAAAATAGCAGATAGCACCGATAAATGGGCTATTGACGCTTCGGTATTTGAAAATAACGGTGGTTGGTATATGATCTGGTCGGGCTGGGAAGGAGACCATAACGGGCAGCAGAATATTTACATCGCTAAAATGAAAGACGCTATGACCATCGGCAGCGAACGCGTGAAAATATCGAGCCCGGCTTATCAATGGGAAACCAATGGCGATCTGCATGATGCCGGTAACCCGGCACATGTAAGCGTAAATGAAGGACCGGAAATTTTGAAGCATAAAGATAAGTTATTCCTGATCTATTCGGCCAGCGGCTGCTGGACTGACTTTTATGCATTGGGCATGCTTACCGCTTCTAAAAATAGTGATCTGTTGAACCCTGCCTCATGGATCAAAACAGAGGAGCCGGTATTTAAGCAATCGCCGGAAAACAGCGTTTACGCGCCCGGTCATAACTCATTCTTTAAATCGCCAGATGGAAGGGAAGACTGGATCCTGTACCATGCCAACTCAAACCCTAACGAAGGCTGCGGTAATAAACGTTCGCCGCGTGCGCAAAAATTTACCTGGAATAAAGATGGTTCGCCAAATTTTGGTATGCCAATGAAAGATGGACAGCCTTTGGTTGTACCTTCGGGAACGAAATAGCATTCTGGAATAACCGACGTCGTGATTTCGATAGAGCAGAAGGCTCGGAATGTGTGCCGGAGCGAAGGAGAACTTATACAAGCTGTCTGTATAGTTTGTAGCAGGGCGTATAAGATTTCGACGAGGGACGAGGAGAAATGTCATTGATTTAAATCTCTGCTCCATCTTCTTGACAAATGTCAATTTCCTTCTTATCAAATGTCAATGTACAGGTTATAGTGTCGCGGTAAATTTGTATCAACAAAAGAACGATACAAAATGTCAAAAACAATTTTTATAACCGGAACAAGCACAGGATTTGGTAAATTAACCACTATAACCCTTGCAAATGCAGGCCATACCGTAATAGCAGGTATGCGCGGAATAAATGGCAAAAATGAAACTGTAGCCAAAGAGCTTTCAGCCTTGCCAAATGTTGAAGTAGTTGAGGTAGATATTACTGATGATAATTCAGTTAAAGCTGCTTTTGAATATACATTAACCAAATACGGCCATATTGATGTGTTGGTGAACAATGCCGCAGTTTCAGGCTTTGGCGTACTGGAGGCTTACTCGCTCGATCAGATCAGGCAGATGTTTGAAGTGAATTTTTATGGAACCCTGCGCACCATCTTTGCGGTTTTGCCGGGGATGCGTAAAGCTAAAAATGGCCTTATCATCAACATTACATCGGGTGCAAGTGGTCATACCCTGCCATTCATGATTCCTTATCTTGCATCAAAATTTGGGGTAGAAAGTATTACCGAAGGTTTAAAGGATGAGCTTGCACAGTTCAACATCGAGAGCGTTAGTATCCAGCCGGGCGTATATCCAACCGAAATGAATAATGGCAGCAAAACAGGTATCCATGCCGATAAACCGGAAGTTATAGCCGAGTACGGCGAGGCCTCAGCACAGCAATTTAACGCTATGGGCACCGCGCTTTTCAGCAAAATGGCCGAGTTTAACATGGACCCGCAAACTATTGCCGATGGTATATTGAGACTGGTTGAAATGGAAAAGGGCACAAGGCCTCTACGCTATCCGCTTGATGCAGTAGCGCAGGGTACCGACCAGGAATTTATTGATGCCCGCGCCGCTATCAAAACAAAATGGTTAAGCAAATACACCGCATAACCTAATTATAAAAATATGACCCGAACAAAAGCAAATATCCCCGGATAAAGGAGATATTTGCTTTTATATGTTTGAGCAATTTAAAGAGTACATTGGCCAGAAAGCAACACTCACCGAAGCTGACTATGCTAAAATTGAAGCAGTTTGTATTTTTAAAAAACTCCGTAAAAAGCAGTATTTATTGCAGGAAGGCGATGTTTGGAAGTATAACGCTTTTATAACCAAAGGCTTGGTTCGATTTTACAGCGTTGATGAAAATGGCCGCGAAAACATAGTAAGCTTTGCCAAAGAAAACTGGTGGACCGGCGACCGTGCCAGCCTGCTTACCGGCGAGCCTTCTAAAAATAATATTGATGCTATTGAGGATACAGAACTGATACTGATTACCAAAACAAACTTCGACAGGCTTTGCCATGATATACCGGCTTTTAACGATATGGTTAATGCCATCCTTAACAAAAGTTTCATTACCAGTCAAAACCGCATTCACTCGGCTATTGCTTTTACTGCCGAGCAAAAATACCTTGATTTTGTGCAGAAATATCCCGATCTGTCGCTAAGGGTGCCACAGGCGATGATTGCATCTTACTTAGGCATTACACCCGAAACCTTAAGCCGTGTACGAAAAGAAACTGTAAAGAAACATTAACCCTGAAACTTCATCAGTTCAATGTTTTTCTTTTTCATGGCTTGCAATACCGTTTTACCGTATTCCGTAAAATATTGGTGCCGTTGTAACAGGCTTAAATTGAGGGCATGCCATTCTTCGTCGCTATACTGCTTATCCAAATGTACTTCCCATTCCTGTTTTAAATCATGGGCAAAATCCAGGTAGTTTACAGATGCCAGGTGGTGCATATCGGCATCGCAAATAATTTGCTGGATAAGGTTTTGGGGCGATTGCGGTAATTTGGTGGCTTCAATACAATCCCATACCTGTTGTATAAAATCATTATTATAGTGGTGCTGCATTAAAAAAGTACCGGCAATGATCATGCTTGTGTCTTCATGGCCGTTATAATGATAGAGGTAGCCTGTATCATGAAACCAGGCAGCTATTGTTAAAATAGTTAGTTCCTGCTTTTTTAATTTGCAGTGTGCTGCAATTTCTGTTGCTGCGTTAACAACGCCCAATGTATGTTTAAGGTTATGAAAGTACATGGTTGATGGTAGGTTTTCTTCCATCAGCGACTTGACATAGGCAGCAGCTCTTTTTACTATACTTATTGCAGGCATAAGATAGTTGCGATACTACCCTCACATTCTGTAGGAATTCTGGATAAATATTAACCGGCCAAACTCTCAACAAAAAGATGACACTTTTATCTTATTTGTGTAAACATGGATTTTGCGTTTTTAAGCGGGATTTTAAACCTGTATTTTAGATGCATAAATGTTGATAGATGAAAAATACACTTCAAATAGCACAACTTTACTTGCGCTTTGCTTTAGCTATTGGTTTTTTGTTGCCCGTGGCAGATCGCTTGGGTTTCATGGGGCCGGCAGGGCAAAATTCAGTAAGCTGGGGTAGTTGGGATAATTTTGTGGTTTATACCAATACGTTGATGCCATATTTGAGCCGGTGGATGGCAGGTGTCATGGGTTTTTTAGCAACAGTGGCCGAGGTTTCAATAGCCATCATGTTTATTGTAGGTTTTAAGATTCGTACGGCAGCTTATGCAAGTTTTGCTCTTACGCTTACTTTTGCCCTTTGCATGACCATATTTTCAGGAATCAAGGCTCCTTTTAATTATTCGGTTTGGGCCGATAGCGCGGGTAGTTTATTACTGGCAAGTATAGCTACTTATCGCTGGAGCATTGATTTTATATATGATGAAGCTTAGTGCATGTTAAGGCTTTTTAGTATTCATTTACCTTTGAAGGTATCAAAATAACCGCTTATCAAACCTGGGCTTATTTCATCGCTAAGCAGGCCTATATAATTGTCGGGCCGTATTAGCAGGTATAAACCCGATTGTACCCCTAATTTTTGCCAGCTTTCATTAAGGGGTAAATTAACTACTTTGATGTAATTTATTAAGTGAACAGGAATTAGGCTGTCGTACCCAATGCTGCCAATACATAACAGGTGAAATTTGGGTTCCATGAGCAAATGATAGATGCTTTGTAGTTTGCCGTCGATAGCGGTCATAACGTAGGGGCACCTGTCGCCGGCACTAAATTTTAGCTTCTGTTTAATAAACTGCAGGGAAAGCCGGCTTTTTCTGTACGAATACCAAATTTGGGACAAGATCCTGAAAATCCGTTTTGAGATCCATTGGGTTGACAGTACGAGGCGTAAAATATTGGGCATAACGTAGGTGCGTAACTGATATAAGAACCAGTTACAGCTTGTCATGAAAGCAAATATTTTATCGGTAAATTTCATGAGCCATTGGGCAAAAGGGTACCGTTCGTCATGATATGTATTAATAAGTTTATCGTCAGCAACACCTTGCAGCACCAGGGCCAGTTTCCAGGCCAGGTTATGTGCATCCTGCAAGCCGGTATTCATGCCCTGTCCACCTGCGGGACTATGAATATGTGCGGCATCGCCCAATAAAAAACATCGGTTTATCCTGAACCTGTTAACACAGCGGTGATGTAGTTTATAAACTGAAAACCAGTTTAATTTTTCTACGTTCAGCGGCAGCTTAATATTGGCCGTGATCACATCTTTAAGATCATCAAAACTAACATTTTCTTTGCCTTCAAAACCTTTGGGCAGGGTACCTAAAATGCGGTAATTACCATTGCCATACATTGGGAAAAAGGCGCAGAAATTAACACGCGACAGTGATGCGATGAGCTTGTTTGCGGGTTGCAGCCAGCTAAGCTTTACATCGGCAACAAAAAATTTATTTTGGTAGGTGCCTCCTTCAAAATTTAATTCCAGTTGCTGCCTTACCAGGCTCGATGAACCATCGCAAGCCAGCAAGTAGGAGGCTTTAATACTTATTTTGCTGAACGGATCACTTTTATCGTAAAGGCTGGCCACTACGTGATCATCATGCTGTTCAAAACTAACCAAACTGGTTCGCCACAAAACGTCACGGCCTGTAGCTTTCAATTGCTCGTAAAGCAGTTCCTCGTTTTTAAACTGTTCAAATGCCTGCAGGTTGGGGAAATCGGTGAGTCCGTTACCTGCGTTGGTTGTTTCGAGTGTTGCTTTTTCCCGGCCATTCATATAAATGGCGAATTTTCCAATCACCTGTCCCTGTTGCAAAACAGTATCAGCCAAGCCCATTTGCTGATAAATTTCCATGCTGCGGGCTGTAACCAACATAGCCCGCGACTCATGAGTAGGTGCGGGCTTGGTATCGATAATAATAAACTCAACGTTAAAGCGGGCCAGCTGGCAGGCGGCCATTAAACCGGTTGGCCCGGCACCGATAATAATTACTTGTGTATGCACGATGTATTACCGGGCTTAAAAATATGAAATTAATTGGCAAAGCGCAGGCATTATTGCACTATCGCCAGTAATTATTAGCTGCAGCTATGGTGGCAAATTCGGTTGCAACTGTTTGTCCTACGGCAATGAGCATCGCTGGGTCTTCGGCGTAAACACCTCTTAGCTTACCACGAATTTCGGCGTCGGGCTGGGTTACCTTGATGATGAGCCGGGCCATTTTAATTGCAAGTTCACGGCCTTCCTGTGGTGTTGCTGTAATTAGTGAGTCGCCTGGGATTAGTTGTACTGTTTCTGACATGGTGATAAATTTAATTAGTTATAAAGCTGATTAATAGGTTTTTGATGCGTTGTTAAAAAACAGGTTGTAATATTGTGCCCTTTTTCTTAAAATCAGAAAAGCTTATACCGGTAGTGTTTTTAAAAAATTTACTGAAATGGGCCAGGTCACAAAAGCCCAGATCGTATGCAATTTTTTTCATGCAGCTATCAGGGTGTATGGCCTGCCGTTTTGCCTCGGCGGCAACCCTTTGTCTGATGTGATGACCGGCCGGCTGGCCTGTTAGCTTTTTGACCACCTCGTTGAGGTAATTGGGGGTTACCGCTAACCTGCTGGCATAATCGGCAACCATTTTATTCTCCCTGAAGTTTTTATCAAGCAAGGTCATGAAGTTTTGCAGGATGGCAGTATTTCGCGATTGCTTTGGCGCTTGCTCCGAGTCCAGCTGGCGTGAAAGATAAATTAGGAAAATCTTGAAATAACGCTTCAATATCTCGGATCGGTAAAGGTTATGCCTACTGTATTCTTTAAGCATTATTTCGCTGATATCAATCATATCTTTGGCCAGTTCACTGCTTATGGTGATGATCTGCGTTTGGTTAAACATTTGATAAATGGGGCTGTATACAGGCTCCCTGCCGTAATCTTCTATATCTAAAAACGAATCGGTAAATGAGATGACATACCCTTGCAAACTGCTGCTAAATTTAAGATTATGCAGCCGGCCGGGTTTGATCAATAGTAATTGATTGGGGGTAACAGCTTCTTTTTGCAAATTGAGCCTGTAGTAACCGTTACCGGCTGTTATCCAAATCAGCATAAAATAATCGTTAGGAAGGTCAATGCCGTTTTCTTTGATCCACTCAATGGCATGGATCTTAAAAGGAAAGCAGCAGGATGCTTTGTCAAAGTGTAGCGGAGCAAAATCGTTAGCTTGTTTCATGGTTACTTAGTTTAAAGCTTGTAATACATGTACCGCAACTCTAATTTCGTGCCGTTGTGTTTACTTTATTGATATTCAGTTATTTGTTGTTTTTATAAGCGCTGCTTCTTAACGAAATATCATTATATTCCTGATGGGAAAGCGAAATATCGTCCGTATATATCCTTAACCGCCTAAGCCGTGTTCTATCACCGGCAAAAGCGGGCGCGCCGATATACTCAAGCTAAATCTATTGAAAAAACATTTATTAGTCGGGAGAAGGGATGCCGATATTTTTGTTCTGCTTCAGTCATCCTACATTCACGAATAAAAGAGCTTGAAACTGGTAAGTTTGATGCTTAGTATTTGATTATTAATCATATAGATTAATATTTGCTTTTATTGCAAGGTGGTAATACAATACATAATTTATACATCAAAATCCATATTTAATACATTGATAAGGTTTGGGCATCATATTATTTTTATAAGTTGAATTTGAGGACATGCCTATTTGTGTATAGGCATGCATTGTGAACAGGATTTTTGGTTTAGGCCGGTAATAAAAATAATACCAAGTGAATATCAATATAAGCTTATCCCGGTTTTATTGCAAGCTGACGTTAACAGGCTTTTTGCTTTTGATATCCACAAACTCGCCGGCGCAGCGTTACGATCATATCTCCCAGGGTGTTTTGTGGGCAAAAAGTAGTTCGTTTTTTATGAGGTGGGATCTTATAATTGTCGGCATTGTTGCGTTGCTTTTCGTTTTGGGGGGTGCTTGTGTTGGTTATTGGCAAAAGCAAATAAACGGTAAACGGTTGCAGCTAAAGGAGAAAGAAATCAGCGAGCAAAATCAAATGCTGCAGCATTTAACCGCGGATAAAAATCGTCTGCTTGATGAAAAGGACTGGTTATTGAAAGAGGTGCATCACCGGGTAAAAAATAACCTGCAAATAGTGATGAGCCTGCTTAATACCCAATCGGCATTTTTAAAAAATAACGCAGCGCTTGCCGCCATCCGTGAAAGCCAGAACCGCGTACAGGCTATAGCGCTCATCCATCAAAAATTATATAGCAGTTCAAACGTAGCCTTTATTGATATTGCTGTTTACATCAGCGAACTGGTTAATTATCTTGCCGATTGTTACGACGCTCATGAACGGGGAATCAGGTTTGAACAGCAAATTGAACGTGTTAAAATAGATGTTGCCCAGGCCGTACCTGTTGGCCTTATGCTCAATGAAGCTATTACCAATGCTATTAAGTATGCTTTTCCACACAAGCGTGGTTATATAAACATCTCGCTTGGTACACTTGATGATAATAATATCATGTTGAGCATTGCCGATAATGGTATTGGCCTGCCACAGGGTTTTGATATTAAAGAAGCGTCGTCATTGGGTATGGAAATGATGAAGGCCCTGAGCAAGCAGCTTGGCGGGAATTTTAAAATGGAAAATAGCGAAGGCGTGGCAATAACCCTGGTTTTCCGTGCCGAAAAGAATTTCGGGAATATCGAAAATGAATACTATCCTATATAGTATTAACGTCTCATTTGTATTGGGCCATATGTAATTTGTACTACTGAAACCATAATTAGTACATTGATTTCGGGTATCTCCGGCCCGAACTTTACATTGTTAAATAACAGTTAATAATTAAGCATTAATTAATTGTGCGATAAACGTGTAAAGCCCTCATGCTATGAAAAAGTTTGTTTGTTTGGCAGTTGCCTTCTTTACAAGTGTGTTGATGTTTATAGCAGCAGGTTTATTTATTAAGCTTAGCACAAGTTTGATGGAACCCCTGGTGCCTGCCAGGTTTTTCATAATCGTGCTTTATAGTATATGTTCATTGAAATTTGCTTTGCTGGTTATTATGCTTATGCCGGACAAACCTGTGCTTAAGCAAATGAGCATCGGTTTTATATCGGCCGATATGTTTTTAGTGCTACCGGGCAACGTCACCTGTATTGCAATAAGCGTGCCTGTGCCGCTTATTGCAATACAGGCATTACTCCTGCTTTTTTACATGGCTTTGCAAGGTCGTTTGTGGCTTTATAAGGTCAATGAAAATACTATTGAAAATGAATTGATGGCATCACCTATTTAATGAATGACAATATGCATCACTATGATGAACAATTGATTAATCTCATTATTGATCTGCAGGAGCGGGGCTTTAATCACGATTTTGTAATTGAGAAAGAATATATCAGGTGCTTACAATACAACGAGCTGATTTCGCCCGATGATTTTGATATCCTGGAAACCTATCACTGCAAATCATCGGGAAAGAATAATGATTGCAGTTTGGTGTATGCCATTCGGTTAATTAACCATGACATGAAGGGCATATTAATGAGCGATTACGGGGTGTACATTAAAGGGATGTCATTAAGCTTATGGTCAAAATTTAATAATGTAATCAGGTTAAATCTATCAGTAATAAAATAAAATTTAAGAAAAACATATCCAAATGAACAGGGAAATCAGAAATATGGAAAGCCGGACGGGGCTAATGCCTGAACACCCCATAGGAGCAGCATACATAGGCAATTGGAAAATCCAGCTCCGGTCAAATAAGGTATCCTTTTGCCCGCGAATGCGCAAGATGCTTGAGCTATCAAAGGGATATGATGAAAATATCGAAGAACTTTTTGGGCTTGTTAAACCCGGGCAGTTGAGCGGACTTATCCATGAGTTTAAGGTTGCCTCCTTTAATGGAACCAAATTTGAAAAGCAGGTGCAAATTGTAACCCCATCCGGTACCGAAAAATGGATCCGGCTTACAGGTGTTTTATACTCACGCCGGTGGGGTACTGCCGAGCAAATGATTGGTACCATTGAAGATGTTACCCAGAAAGTTAACGAGGACTGCCTGAGCATGGCTATTTTAAATCATGAACTGCGTGCGCCGTTAACTATTATAAAGCTCAATACCCAGTTTTTAATTAACCATCTTGCACTCAGTATCAATAAACAACCAGTGAGGTTGCTGAACATGGTTGATCAGCATATTAACGGGATGACCAAGTTGATTGATGAATATTTATCACCATCAACCGGCGAGGACAGATCAGCACAGCTCAATTATAGCCTGTTTGATATTAACGACCTGGTTGATACAGTGCTTGGTGAAATGAGGATTCTTTATCCCGGGCACCGCTTTTGTAAATATCCCACTGCCGATAGCATTTTGGTTAGGGGAGATAAATACAAGATTATCCAGGTGCTGATCAATTATTTAACCAACGCTGCCAAATTTTCGCCGCCATGCTCACACATTAACATTAATATAGACTGTAACGAAAATGATGTTGAAGTATCGGTGCATGATGAGGGGGTAGGGATTAATGAGGAAAGCAGCCAGGCGCTGTTCCAGAAGTTTTACCAGTGCAATCAAAAATCGATGAGGCAAAAAAACAGCAAAGGCCTGGGTTTGTATATTGTGAAAAGCATTATCCAAAAACATGGCGGTACAGTGAAGGCCGAAAACGGAAAGGATGGAGGTGCTGTATTTTCTTTTAGCTTGCCGCTTAACCAGCAAAATAAATTTAACAGCACCAGCCAGGAAGCAATAAAACTAATGGCATAAACTGTCAGGTTTAAGTAAACGAAACAATAAAAGATATTTATATCTTTTATTGTTGATTTAAATAATTACTTTTGCTTTATAAAGCAATGGGAATATTTTCAAAAACATGTGAGTATGCGGTAAGGGCGGTATTTTTTATAGCCCAGCGCACCGCCGACGGTAGTAGGGTTGGCATAAAGGAAATAGCCGTAAACATTGATTCGCCCGAGCATTTCCTGGCTAAAATACTTCAGGATTTAAGCAGAAGAGGTATCATTCAATCCGTAAAAGGCCCCAACGGCGGTTTTTATCTTGATGCACAAAGCCTGGCCCGCCCGCTATCAGATGTAATAGAAGCAGTTGACGGCGGAGGCATATTCAGGGATTGTGGTTTAGGATTGAAAGAGTGTTCATCAAAAAATCCATGTCCCTTACACCATGATTTTTTAGATGTAAGGAACCGTTTACAAAACATGCTTGAATCTATCACCATAAGCCAGTTCAATGAAGATTTGAACCTGGGAATTGTAGTACTAAAAAATAAATCGCCCGCCCGAAAGACTTAAGGCGCGGTCAAAGCATCAAATTTAGTAAATTAAATAAAATCTGGTGTTGAAATAACTAACTAAAGGATAAAAAGGTATTAATATATTATATAAAAACCAAATTAATACCTCAAAGAAATCCGATGAGCTTTGAGGTGATATGAAAAGTAGGAAGACTTACGAAATTTCAAAAACTTCATAAGTCTGGGCTCTGCAACTTGTCGCGAATAGCCGGTTGAAATACACTAAATGGTCTTTTTACGCGCTATTCTTAGACCGGTTTACACTGGCAAGGTGGTTAGGCTCAATGGAATAATAATTGTGATGGTTACTGCTAAATAGCGTGTATTTCAACAAATAAACAACTAATGAACGATATAGAAGACCTAACATCAATTAAGATACTGGTTGATGAATTTTACACCAGGGTGCGTCTCGATGAACTATTGGGCCCCATTTTTGCCGAAGTTATAAAAAACGACTGGCAGCCGCACCTTGATAAAATGTACGCCTTCTGGAATGCCGCTTTGTTTGGTGTTCCGGGGTTTAAAGGTAATCCTTTTGCGAGGCATGCGCCGCTACCTATCGGTAATGCTCATTTTGATCGCTGGCTGGATCTGTTTAAAGAAACTGTTGATGCTCATTTTGCCGGTCCTATGGCCGATGATGCCAAGAACAGGGCGGGCTTAATGGCGGTAATGTTCATGAGTAAGCTGGCCAATATGAAGGGTGGATCAGGAAGAGTTATTATGTAGCCGATATTTCCAGATATAAAAATCAAATGTTATGAAACAACTTGAAGTAAACGAACACTTCCAGGTGGTTAAGGTTGAGCTTACCGCAGGTGCAAATATGAAAAGGCACATAGCTACTTCAGATGCCTGCCTGATTGTAGAGGAGGGGAACGCCCTGCTCATCTACGCTGGCGAAACCTATGAACTTGGCAAAGGCGAAACTTTTCTGATCCCTGCCAACGAGCAGCATATGCTTAAAATAATCAATGATTTTAAGGCCTGGATTGTATTGGCTAATGGCGCGAAGATCAAATACCTTGAAGCTGATAACATTTACATTAATTGATATGATTATAGAACAAGTGCGGGGGCAAATGCCCTTGGCTACAGGGCCGATAGTTAAAATACTAAAACAAGGCAGTCACTATAAAGTGATAGCAATCGGCCTTAAAAAAGGAACGGTTTTAAAGGAGCATAAAACCGCTGTACCCGCCACGCTGATAGTAACCGAAGGAAGCGTGTTGTATAAAGAACATGAACGCTCGGTTGAGTTGAAGCGCGATACTGATTTCGAAATACCAATAAATGTGCTGCACAGTCTGCTGGCCCTTGAGGATAGTATTTGCCTTTTGATACAGGGTTAAACAGGCACAGCAATTAATTATAAATATATACTGTTAAAATGATGATTACTAAAGAACAAAAAGAGCTGGTTAAAGCCACAGTGCCTGTATTGAAAGAGCATGGAGTATTATTAACAACTCATTTTTACAACCGGATGTTTACTCATAACCCCGAACTTAAAAATGTGTTTAACATGGGCAATCAGCAAAACAGCAAACAACAAACCGCTCTTGCCATGGCTGTACTGGCTTATGCCGAGCATATAGAAAATCCGGGCGTGTTAATGCCCGTGCTTGATGGCATTGGTCAAAAACATACAAGTCTTGATATTAGGCCCGAGCATTATGCTATTGTTGGCGGTCACCTGATTGCCTCAATCAGCGAAGTATTGGGCGATGCCGCTACACCCGAGCTGCTCGAAGCATGGACTGTTGCTTACAATCAGCTGGCGGCTATTATGACTGGCCATGAACAAAACCTTTACAGTAAACAAGTGGCTAAAAAAGGTGGCTGGACAGGCTGGAGACCATTTGTGGTAAAACAGAAAGTAAAAGAATCGGCAGAGATCATTTCCTTTTACCTTTATCCCGCGAACGGTGGAGCGGTACCGGATTTTACGCCCGGTCAGTTTTTAAGCGTGCGTTTGTTTTTGCCCGAGCTTAACCTGTTACAACCCCGTCAGTACAGTATTTCAAGTGCGCCTAATGGTGAGTATTACCGGATTTCGGTTAAACGCGAAGCTGGAACTGAATTGCTTGCCGATGGCATGATCAGCAACCGCCTGCATAATTTTGTTAATGAAGGTGATATCATCGAGGTATCTGCACCGGCAGGTGGCTTTGTACTAAATGGTGATGGTGACCACCCAATAGTTTTCATTAGCGGCGGCGTTGGCCAAACCCCATTAATGAGCATGATGGAAAGCCTGATTAAAAGCGGCAGTAAACGACCAAAAACCTGGGTCCACGGTTGCCGCGACAAAAATGTACATGCCTTTAAAGAAGTTATTGAACATTGGGAAGGTAAAAACGAAGAGGTTAAAAAGCACATTTTTTATAACCAGATTGAAGAAGGGGTGACTGATGATTTATATGAAGGCTGGGTTGACCTGAGCCAACTGGGTGATGAGATATTTGAGCCTAATACAGAATATTACATTTGCGGTCCGGCTGGCTTTATTGAACTGCATTACCGCGAGCTCGTTAAAAAAGGGATCGATAAACAGCTGATCCATTTTGAGGAGTTTGGCCCGCAAACTTTGCAGCTGAATTAAGCAGCGTTTTAAAATGTAGAGACGCATCACATGCGTCTCCCGCATGCAAATTCTTGAAGTTAATGATTACGAAGCGGCTTGTCATATGTGAGACGCATGTGATGCGTCTCTACCAGTAAACAAACTCTAAAAGTAATAGTTATTCGTGCTGAAATAAGCTGTCTTTCACATTGGCTATTTCAGCACGAAATAACCATCCAACATTATTATCCTTTCTTCAGCGTTACTACCGCTTCATTTGGTTGAGCCTGGTATAACACGTAAGTGCCCTGGTCATCTTTAGCTGTACTAATCTTTTTGCTTTTTTTGCCCTGGATAACTGTTGTGCTTGTCCAATTGGGTGATACATAGGTTTTGAGCGTCACCGGCAAATAATACAATTTACCATCGAGGTTATGGCTCACCTTAACCTGAATACTGTTGCCATTTACCGAAGCCACAGCTTTACCGTGCTCTCGCTCGCGCATGTAGCGGGTTACGTCGCCAAAGGTGGCTACCCAAAGTTTATCGTTTTTGCTTTTGATGTATTGGAAATATTCATCGAGCAGAGTGCTTGGCAAGGCTTCGTAACCCATGCCGTCAATCCCATGGAAAACAAGTACCAGCCAGGTATTGGTATGATTAAGCGTAGTATCAACCCAAAGCTTCATCATAGGTAGCGGTGTTTTTGTAGTTGCGCCGCGCTGCCATTGAATATAATCTTTATCTGTTGAGCCGGGTGTTTGTTTGCTGGCGCGATCAATTTCCTTTAACCATGGTTCGGGCATGCGATTACGCAGTGCCGGGTAAATTTTAAGCGCGTAGCTCATCACCCGGTCGTTTTCAAAACCGTACGGGCACTCGGCCGAAAAGGTATGTTTAGGGCCAAGCTGGGCCAGGATATCGGCCTTACTTTTTTCCAGTTCCCAAAGCAGGTTTGGCTCATCAAGTCCGGGCATACTGGGGTGGGTGATAGAATGACTGGCAAACTCGTAACCTTTAGCCGCATCTTTTCTGAAATCATCCCAGGTTGAACCTATGGATTGTTTAAACTCATCGTTAGGTTCATAACCTGGTTTCAACTCGCCATTGCGGACCTTGGCATAGATGTCATCCAGCACTTTAAAAGCTTTTTCCTTTTTACCGCTATCGTACAAACTTCCGGCCTGCGTATGCGAAGCGATGGTACCCATATAACCCAAATACCCTGTGGCCGAGCATCGCTCAAAAAGTTCTGATCGTTGGTTGGTACGATTGCCGATTCTTTGATGATCTCTTTTACCGGGCGACCAATAAATCTCCCATGGTATTTGGATCCGGGAATGGAACCTGTAATGATGAAAAATGTGGCCGGCATTTTTAGGCGTTCCATCACAGGGAGGGCTTTTCTGAACTGGTTCATGGAGCCGTCATCATAAGTAAGGGAAACAGCTCCGGTTTTGCCGTATTGCCATTTAGTTATTTCGGTTGTACCCGCTTTGGTTTGGGCATTGCTTTGCAAGCTTTGCAGGCCGATAAATGCAGTGAGCAGCAGGGTTTTAATTGGTTTATGATTGGTGGTTAGCATAACTAAAATTAACTTTTTAAATTAATTTACAAAGTAATATTGCTGTTTCAATTGGCAGTATATGAGGTCTGAAAACTATTTATGGAAAAAGGTTTGTCATTGCATCTTAAGGGTAGAGTGATTGATCAACCGTTAAAAAACGTTAAATTTTAACCTATGGATATTTTATATCTTGGTACGTCGTTTAAACATCAACCAAAACCATTATCCAGCATGTTACCACAACCTGCCAAAACCCTTGCCTGCTTGCTTATCTTAAGCTTAATTATTTCGATTAACCCGGTATCGGCACAAACTAAATATGACGTGCTCAATTTCCGGATCGATTCACTGGCAGCCGTAGGTTTGCCCAAATCAGCATTGAAGGAAGTTGATAAACTCGACAAACTGGCCCATGATGAAAAAAATGCCCCTCAGCAGGTACACGCGGTAATTTATAGAATGACTTTTCAATCATACATTGAGGAAGAAGCATTGGTGTCTATTATCGCCCGCTTAAAAGCTGATATTGATAAGGCGAAATTCCCCGTAAAGCCGGTGCTGCAATCAATGCTGGCCGAAATGTATTGGAATTATTACCGGGAAAACCAATACGAATACAGCCAGCGCAGCCACCTCGAAAAGCATAGTGACGACTATACCAAGTGGGACCTGCAAACTATTATTTCTGAAACAGCCAGGCAATACCAGCTTTCGCTTATGGATGCAAAAGAAGAGCAGTCCACGCCAATTGGTGTGCTTGACGGGGTTTTAGACGGTGATAAAAGTATCCGCTATCTGCGGCCTACGCTTTATGACCTGTTGGCACAACGGGCATTCGAATTTTTTAGCTGATGAGCCGGAAGTCATCAAACCTAAAATGGCTTTTTCGGTAAATGATCCGGCCTTTTTTGGTGATGCCCGTTCATTTGTCGAGATAAAGATCCATACTACCGATACCGCTTCGACATGGTACAAGGGTATTAAATTACTGCAGCAGATAACGGCCTTTCATTTGCATAAAAATAATGATGAAGCCCTTGCTGATCTTGAATTGCAGCGCCTGAAGTTCCTGCATGAAAAGTCTGCATTAAGTAATGCGGACTCATTATACTTTACAGCCTTAAAACAAATAGCCACAAGCTACGCCGCTAAGCCGATAAGCGCCGAGGCATTGGTGCTTATCGGTAGTTACTACAGCGGGATAGACAGTTTGGTAACTGCCCATAATTATTATAAAAAAGCTGCAGAATTATTTCCCAACAGTGTTGGCGGTAAAAACGCGGTGACTTACATCAGGGAATTAGAAAATGAAAATTTATCTGCCCAAATAGAAGAAGTATACGCCCCTGGCAAACCTTTGCTGGCCAGCTGGCAATATAAAAATGTTAAAGAGGCAAAATTTGCTATCTACAGTATTACCGATGTCCAAATTGAACAGTTAAAAAAAGATGGCAAACAGAGCGAAGATCAGGATTTAATGATCTCAAAACGGCTGTACAATTTTGTAAGTAAATTAAAACCTGTGGAAACCGGCGGATTTTCGTTACCCGGTCCGCATGATTACCGGAGCCATAGCACTGAATTTAAGATAAACCCGCTTAAGGCCGGTAATTACATCCTTGTGATTGATGATACATTGTTAAACAAATCTCCTTTAGCGGCTATGGCAAAATTTAGGGTAAGCGGTTTAGCTTATGTTACCAGGCAAAGGCCGGATGGGGTAAAGGAGGTCAGGGTGCTGGACCGTGATAGTGGAAAGCCTTTAAAAGGTGTAAAAGTTGATGTATACAATACCTATAATGATAAAGGGAAAATATTACGAAACGCTATTAGCAATGGCGTTTCGGACGCTGAAGGTGTGTTTACCTTTACCTGCAAAGGAGATTATTATAATGTAAACCTGTCAACAGCTAACGATAAATTTGCTGATCAGAATAGCTATGTATCGGGCTATCTCGAAACAAAACAACCTGCCGCCCAGCCTATTGAACGTACTATTTTATTTACCGACAGGCAGATCTATCGTCCGGGCCAAACCGTTTATTTTAAGGGCTTGCAGATAAGCACTTTGAATAACAAAAGCAGTATTGTGCCTAATGAGCAGGTTATAATTACCTTATTTGATGCCAACCGGCAAAAACAAAGCAGTCTTAATCTTAAAACTAATGAGTATGGCACAGTAACCGGCTCGTTTATTGTACCTCAGCAAGCGCTGGGCGGCATGATGTCTGTAACTACCGATCATGGATCGGCCTTGATTCGGGTTGAGGAATATAAGCGGCCTACCTTCCAGGTAGCGTTTTCGCCGGTTAAAGAAACTTACCGATTTAACGATTCCGTTCACATCAACGGAAAAGTTACTGCGTTTTCGGGATATGGCCTTTCAGGCGCTAAGGTAGCCTATCACGTAAAACGGGTTGCAGCGTTTCGGCCCTATTATGCAAAAGTAAGGGGCGATAATTTTACGGGGGATGACAATGTGGAAGTAACATCAGATACTATTAGAACGAATGATAATGGTGACTTCCAATTTACCTTTAAGGCTTCTGCCGGTAACGGACAACTTCAGGATATGTTTAATTATACCGTAACTGCCGATGTTACCGACGGAAGCGGCGAAACCCAATCGGCCAATACGGTTGTTAAGGTGAGCAATAATGTGCTTGACCTGGATCTGTCAGTACCTGAACAATTGTCGACAAAAGATAAAACCACTATCCCCGTAAAGCTTAGCAACATAAATGGGCAGCCGCAAAACGGCGTTTTAAATGTAAGGGTTTATTCACTAAACCAACCCGAGGGGTATTTAAGAAGCGTTTGTGGGACGCTCCCGATCAATACCTGATGGGCGCCGATGAATACAAAAGGCTGTTTGAAGGTTATGCCTATAAACAGGAAGATAAACAGGATAATTGGCAAGTAAATAAAACAGTTATAGAAACCGATGTAAAGGTTACGGACACTACCAATAGCCAGCTTGATCTGGCAGCGTTAAAAAAGCAGCCAACCGGTGTTTATGAGCTGATTATTAATGCCAGGAGCAATAATGGCGACACCACATCGCAAACCTATTACATAAAAGTTCATACTGATCCGGCCAAAGCACCCGATATGGATAGCTGGGTAACGACTATCAATGATGAAGTAGGAAAAGCCGACGATACGGCTGAGTTTTGGCTGGGCGTGACGAGGGAAAGCAATATACTTGTTGAACAATATGAGGGCGCCAAGATGCTTTCGGCAAAATGGCTTACTGTTGGTGCAGATTATCAGCAAAGCTTAAAAATAGCTGTACCTGCAACCGCTAAAAATAATTTCGCGGTACAGTTTTTAATGCTGAACGATAACCGTCGGTATAGTTATTACAAGCAGATCAAAATAAAAGATACTGCCTCGGCCCTGAATATTCGATTACTTACTTTCAGAAATAAGCTGCAGCCTGGTGAAAAAGAGCAATGGAAATTACAGGTATCGGCACCCGGTAAAGAAAAAGAACAGGCCGAATTGCTGGCCGGCATGTATGATGCCTCGCTTGACGATGTTGCAACATCTCAAACCTGGAATAAACAATTATCGGTCTACGGTGGCAATGATCCCCAATATTTTAGCTGGCAGGCTTACGACGAATTTGTAAAGGCTACTGATACCTATGTTTTTAATAATCTCCAATATTATCGTCCACGCATAGTAAGTTTTGATTATGAAACCCTTAATTGGTTTGACTATAATTATTTCGGCGGCGATAATTATGGTTATAATACCTACATCGAATCGGTAAAGCAACATAAAACAGTATCGGCTAAAGATAAGCGGCTCGAGGGATTGTATCTTAAAAATTCGGCACTTGTAAAAAACGGCGTGATAGTAAGCGGTAGGGTTGTTAATGTGTTCAATTTGCCCATAACGGGTGTTAAAATCGCTATTAAAGGTACAAGTATCAGCACACAATCAAACTCATTAGGATTCTACAAAATCAAAGTACCGCGAAATGCTACATTAATATTTACCGGTAAATACCTGGTTGAAAAATATATGACACCTCCGGTAAACGGCTATTTACGAATGAGTTTAGAAAAATTAGACAAAATAAGAATTAACGGAAAAGATTATATGCGTATTGCTGATCCCGGTGTGAAATCTCAAATGGGAGAGCCTAACCAGTACATTAACATAGATGAGCCGGTAGGTAATAGCGATATGAAGGGGTTTGTAGAAAACGATAATAATATTGTGGGGGGCTACGGGGAAAAGTACCCGGCATGCAGGTTGTTAACCGTTCTATGGGTTATTTTTCTAACGTACCATTGCGGGAAATACAGGCTAATGTTCCGAAATTTGATAAAGAACTATTATCTGTAGGTTATGGCTCCCTAAAACCAATCGCCACCCGCAAAAACTTTAATGAAACAGCTTTCTTTTACCCGCAACTCCGTACAGATGAAAAAGGAGAGGTATTGATTGAGTTCACCATGCCCGAGGCACTCACCAAATGGAAGTTCAGGGCTTTTGCACATGATAAACAGCTACAGCTTGGCTATACCGAGGCAGAAGTGGTTACACAAAAGCAATTGAGCATAACCGCCAATATGCCCCGCTTTTTACGTGAAGGTGATACGGTGGTCGTTTCCGCTCGGTTAGCTAATCTCGAAGGAGAACCATTAAAGGGACAAGTGGAGTTACGGCTCTTCAATGGCATTAATATGCAACCTGTAGAACTATTAACAAATAAAGATGATGCACAACAAAAGTTTGAGATCGGCGCTTCGGCAACTAAATCAATTTCTTTTAAACTGGTAATCCCGCCCGGGCTTGATGCACTTACTTATCGTTTAACAGCTGACGTGGGTAAATACACCGACGGTGAAGAAAATACTATCCCGGTATTGCCAAACCGCATGTTGGTTACCGAAAGTATGCCGATGATGGTGCGGGCTGGTCAAAGCAAAACGTTCAACTTTGATAAGCTGATCAATAACAGCAGCACTACGTTAAAAAGTAAAACCCTCACGCTGGAATACAGTCAAAATCCAGCCTGGAATGCTGTGCAGGCCATTCCTTATATGATGGAGTTTCCGTATGAGTGTTCGGAACAATTGTTTAGCCGTTATTATGCCAATAGCTTGTCGACAGATTTGATCAGTAAAATGCCGCTGATCAAGCAGGTATTTGATCAGTGGAAAAGTGGCGACAGTAAAGAATTGCTCTCCAATCTCGAAAAGAACCAGGAATTAAAAACCACACTGCTCGAAGAAACACCATGGCTGCAGGATGCCCTTAGCGAGTCGGAGCAAAAGAAAAGGATAGCCCAGCTTTTTGATCTCAATAAAATGAGCTACGAAATGAAGGCTAACTTGGATAAACTGAAACAAAAGCAATTACCGAACGGCGCTTTCCCCTGGTTTGGGGGCAATTATGCCGATGATTACATCACCCGCCATGTTTTGGAAGGAATAGGACAGCTTTATCATCTGAAGATAGCCACAGCTGATAATAAAATATTAAAAGAGATTGCCGGCAAAGCGCTTGGGTATATGGATGCCGGGCTGATAAAACAGGATAAAGAAGAGAAGAAACAAAAGGACTATCAAAAAAGAGAGATTGGTTACGATGAAGCCCATGCGTGGTACGTGCGGAGTTACTACACTGATAAGCAAATGGAACCGGCGTTAAAATCTATCTTCAATAATTATCTGAAACGAGCCGAAGATCAATGGGTAACGCGAAGCATTTATGAGCAGGGGATGATAGCCCTTACCATGGTGCGTAACGGCAAACCATTGGTTACAAAGGCCATCATTAAATCGTTGATGGAAACGGCACAAACTTCGGACGAGAATGGGTATGTACTGGGGAAAAAACATGGTGGGTTATTACTGGCACCAGTCGCCAATTGAAACGCAAAGTTTAATGATAGAGTTGTTCACTGAGGCTGGTAATAACGCGAAAGCGGTTGAGGAAATGAAAATATGGCTTATGCGCAAAAAGCAAACCAATAACTGGAAAACCACCAAAGCGACTGCCGCTGCAGTGTATGCACTGCTATTAAAACAGGAAGACTGGCTGCAAGGTGGCGCTGCATCTGAAATTAAGCTGGATAATAAACCGCTCGCCAAATTAAAGCCGGATGTTAAAGCTGATGCCGGTACAGGCTACATAAAAACCAGCTGGATTGATGAGCAGGTAAAACCAGCATTGGGCAAGGTGGAGGTCAAAAATAACGGAAAATCCATCTGCTATGGTGCTATGTACTGGCAGTACCTGGAGCAAATGGATAAGATCAACCCGTCGCAAACGGATATCCATTTGGAGCGTAAGTACTTCATCAAAAAGCAAACAGATGCAGGCCCCGTATTGCAGGAGGTTGATGTAGCGCATCAGCCTAAAACCGGAGATTTGCTCAAAGTGGTGGTGTATTTAAAAGCCGGTCGTGATTATGAATATGTGCAGCTTAAGGATCTTCGCCCGGCAGGTACGGAGCCTGTAACGGCTTTATCGGAATATAAATACCAGGATGGTTTATCATATTATCAGGTATCTAAAGATGTAGCAACCAACTTTTTCATTAGTTATTTAAACAAAGGCAGCTACGTATTTGAATATGAATTGCGGGTAGCACAGCCTGGCAATTTTTCAACGGGGATTACCAGTATCCAATGCATGTATGCGCCGGAGTTTAATGCGCATAGTGAGGGGAGCAGGGTGGTGTTTAAATAGAAGTTTTTTTAAGCTTTTTGTCGTTTCGATAGAGCTTGGGGGAATGAGTATAGGGGCAAAAGAGAAATCTTATGAGCCCGGCTGAGCGGTTTTGCAAAGTCCGCTTAGCAGGGTGTATAAGATTTCTCCCTGCGGTCGATGACAAGGGATACGCGAAAAAAACAGTTAGATGAATTGAAAATTAGCTGATAATATTATACAAAAGGGGGGTAACACTTTTTTTGTATAAAAAACGATTAATTATCTGATTGTTAAATATATATGTAAGTGTTAGCCCTGAATTCTGTTAACCCTGTTAACCCCCTTTGTTAGTAAATCCAACTCAAACTCTATATCACTTATTAACTGAATAAGAAAAAAATGAGGCTAATCCTGATTTGCGGTACAGCTTCATAGTATATTCGATTCAAAGGATAGAGCAGCGTTTAATAACAAAAAAACAGCCCGAAGTTAAAAACTCCGAGCTGTGGGCGTGATAAAGCAGTAGGTATTAAGCTTTTTTAAAAATGCTTGATATATAACCAACTTCGGCACGTTCAGGTGCCCGGTCGATATAGATCTGACGGTCTCGCGGTGCCCAGGTTCCCAATCCATCAACATAGCGGTTGAACATACAAAATGCAGCCGCAATCAATACCGTATCGTGGATCTCCTTATCATCGGCGCCTTCTGCACGGGCGGCCTCAATCTGATCGGTGGTTACGTGTTTCCCACCTTTTTGTACGCTGCCGGCAATAGCTAATAGTGCTTTGATCTTTGGTGAAAGATCAGCCGTAGAAAAATTAGCTTTGATAGCATCTATCTCGTCAATATTGCAGCCAAGGTAGTGCCCGGCTACAGCGCCGTGCACATTCTGGCAAAAAAACAATCGTTAAGGTAGGATACATAGGTTGCAATCAGCTCCCTTTCGCCACGCGATAATGAATTGTTATCATCACGAAGTAATTGCTCGGCAAGGGCATTCAACGGGGCCTCTGTTTCCGGACTATAAAACATCAACCCACGAATGCCGGGCAGATCGTTATTTAATTCTATATGTGCCATATCTGTCAGGTTAAATTAATGCTGTGGTTGTGGTAATACGTAACCTTTAGCCATACGTTTTCCCATTTCGACGTAAGCTTCTGGATCGGTAGGGGTAAGGCTGGCAAGCCCGTCAACATAGCGGTTAAACATACTGAACGCAGCTGCTATCAATACCGCGTCGTGGATCTCACGGTCGGTAGCTCCTTCTGCGTGTGCGGCGTCAACGTCTTCCTGTTTTACTTCTTTTCCTAATATCTGCACTTTACCGGCAATATTCAGCAAAGCTTTTAGTTTGTTGCTGATGGGGGCTTCGGTCATATCGCGCAGCACTTCGTCAACAATAAGGGCGTCATCTTCATAAAGGCAACGGGCGGCAGCGGCATGACTGCTGTAGCAAAATGTGCAGTTGTTACGATATGATACATAAGTGGCTATCAACTCACGGTCGGCCGGACTTAAGGTTGATTCTCCGCGTAATAACACTTCGGCCAGTTCATACAAATACTGACCGGTTTCGGGCCTGAACATTACCAGCGAACGGATGCCCGGAACGCCTTCGGGTACATTGATGTGTGCCATATTTTTAATTAGTGAATTAGTGAGTTATTGAATTAGTGATTTTTTTAATTTTCTTCTAAGCTTTCGGCTTTAAGCCTTCAGCTTTTTGCTTTTTCCTCGCCTTCGGCTTTCTCCCGTACAAATAATACTACCAGTAAGCCAATTATAAATACCAGTGAAAAGATGAATAAAGCGTTACCGTAGCCACCCAGGGTTGATACCAGTACCCCTACAAATAAAACCGCAGTAGCTGTAAATATTCGCCCGATGTTGAAGCAAAAGCCAGTTGCAGTTGCTTTGATGCCGGTTGAAAATAATTGTGGAATATAGGCTGATAATACGCCCTGGCTCGCCCCGAAAAATAGCGCCAGTATGATGATCTCGATGTAAACTGCTGCACTGAACGTGGTATTGGTTTTAAACAGGATAAATGACATACCCGCGCAAACCGCGAAACAGATCACCATGGAGCGCCTTATAGATAACAGGTTAACAAGCCATCCTGAAAAGAAACCACCGGTTAACCCACCCATACCCATACACATCATGCTCAGGCCGCGTTCTTTTGCGGCATCATGGTCGGTAATCAGGCTTTGCACCCAGGTAGGTAGCCACGAAAATATGGCCCATAAACCTATCAGCATTGTACCGAAGGTTAAGGAGCCAACAATAAGCTCGCGGCGATGGCTTTTAGAGAGGAGCTTGTTCAAGGGATTTTCGCGGTTGACGATATCGTTACGGTAGTTGAGCCAGTTTTCAGATTCATTCAAAACCAGAGCGCCTATCAATGCCAGTGCAAGAGGGATCGCCCCGACAAAAAAGCCCGACCGCCATGATGATACAATAAAGTTGATTAGCCCTGCAGAGAAAATACCTATCGGGAAAGCTATGGAAAGAATGCCTATGATCACTGCTTTGCTTTTGGCCGGCCAGACTTCGCTCACCAGCGTTATGGATGTTACCAAAACGCCGCCTACGCCAAAACCGCTGAAAAAGCGGCAACACAGCACGCCCCACCAGGTTGGCATTAACCCGGTTAAAATGGTAAATACGCCATAGCTGCCAATGGCGAGCAGCAGGGCTTTTTTCCGACCCATTTTATCGCTGATTACCCCCCAGGTAAACCCACCAAAGGCCCAGCCGAATATAAAAATGGCATTGATATACCCGCTGATGGCGTTGATTTCATTGGCCGGAACGGCACCCTGTAGATCCTTTACCACAACAGGCAGGTAAACCGACATCAGCGTGGAAACCGAACCGCCCAGGGCAGTACTAAAAAAACAGATCACAAACAGCACCACCCTATAGGCGGCACTGAGGTTTGTTTGAGGTTTTACAAGCTGCTGTTCTTCAATTGCTAAAGTGCTCATGTTGTTCTATTTTAAAAGGTCATCAAATACTATTGAAACATAATAAATGGCGCCAATTGCCGGCGAACCATACGATTGGTAAATGCGGTTGTTGAAGATATTGCTGCCTCCCAGTTTAACGGTTGATTTAAGTTTTGGCAGTTTTTTGCTGAACTGCAGATCAACAACTGAATAGGCATCTACACGGCCCGGACGGGTGCCGTTGAATGTACCATACCAGTCGTAAGCAGTTTGCCAGTGCCATGCCGCGTTAAAACCGAAATCATTGATTACGTTGCTGTTGCCAAACGTAGCGTTAGTGCTCCATTTTGGTGTATTGAAAGCCGCAATATTGTTAGGATTAGCGTTGCGAAGGTTAAACACCGATAAAGTTGCGTTACCACCTAAAGCGTAACCGCCATTAAGCAGATAGGTCAACCCCGCGCTTGCTCCTTGTGCCGATACTTTATCAGGTGCGTTAGTATACAACTGAAACGCGTGTACTTTACCATTGGGAATGTCAGTTGCTGAAGCGGTTGTAACCTGGCCATCAGAACCAAGAATTGGGTTGCTCGGCTGGATAACCACGGTATTCAGGATAAAGTTGGTGTAGCTGCTGTAATAGTAGTTTACATCAATCAATAATTTATCCATCATCAAGCCTTTGTAGCCCAGCTCAAACGCTTTCTGTTGCTCTGGTTTGATATACGCTACACTTGCTTTTTGTAGGAGGCTCTTATTTTGTTCAATAGCTTGCGGAAATGGTGTCCCACTTTGTACCGCTTTGCCAAACGCTGCACCAAAGGCACTTACCGATGATGAAGTGAACGAGTTTTCATAAACGTTTAAGCCCTTGCTGTTATTAGGCGCGCCACCCAAAATAGTGATAGGGCCTACGTTAAGGTGGATAAACTGATCAACCGGGGTTGGGTTCCTGAAACCGGTTTGATATGATGCCCTGAAGTTTGAGGTTTTATCAACCGTATAAACTGCCGAAACACGAGGAGTGAAGCTGCCTTTAAAGTTTTCGTTTTTATCATAACGGATAGAAGCTGTTAGTTTCAGGTTGTCATCAAACAGTTTTTTGCCGGCTTGTAAAAATGAGCCGTACTCTTTAATGGTTACACGATTTACCTTATCATCAAACAAACTGCCATTGGTAAACATCCTGTAATCGCGGAAACTGCCGCCTGCCAAAAGCTCAAACACTTTTATGGCGCTGGTAAAATCATACTGGCCTTCGGCATGGTAAAATTTACTGTTACTGAAAACACCTGCGCCACTTAATCCATAATTATGAATTGATGCATTCTTAGCATTGTTAAATTCTGTTGTACCCGGTAAAAAGCGACCCTGGTCGGCAAAAGTCCTTGCGGCGGAATTGCTGTTTGGTGTAACGCCACTTACCGAACCGTTAAATGCTGCGGCATAGCGGGTAAACCAGGTATCATCGGCTTTATCAGGTGTTACGGTGTTGCCATTAAGGTCTTTTACCCAATCGCGGTTAATGAACTGAGCCAGTGAGCGGGTATTGTATGAGTCGTGTGAATTTTCTTCAACCGAGTAGCCGCGAACGAAGAAGTTGCTGCCTTTTAACTCAATCCTGTGTGTTTGCAAAACAAAGTTATTCAGGTCGAAACGGCTGCTGCCTGTATAGCTTGCAGTACCGCGACCGTAGTTGTATTGGTAGATTGCCTCCAGATTATTGTTGAAGCGGTATTGTAATGCGCCGTTAAGTTTAAGGCTGTAAACGTTGTAGTTCATTAGGTCTTTTTCTTCATAACCAGTTCTGGAAACAAGGCCAATTCCCGGTAAGGTTTTTGTAACCTCATCTCCATAAATGTTAAGTGCATCGCGGCCAGGGTTATTGGGGCCGCGCTGAGCGGCTGGAGTTGATGCGCTTACGTCGGTATAGTTATCGGCATACCAGTCGCGCCCGGTAAGGTATGAGGCGTTGATTTTAAACGCGAATTTATCATTGAATGCTTTGGCATAACGGGCTGCAAAGTCATATAAGCCCTGCGGCTTAACAACCGATTCGCCAAAGTGGTTGAGACCGCTTTTTACCTGTACGGTTAATCCCTGGTATTTAAACGGATCTTTGGTTTTAAGCGAAAGTAAGCCGTTAAAAGCTACCGGACCATACAATGCCGAAGCCGCGCCCGGAATAACTTCCACACTTTCGATATCAATATCCGAAGCGCCAAAAAGGTTACCTACCGAAAAGTTTAAACCGGGGGTTTGATTATCCACACCATCAACCAGTTGTAAAAAACGGCTGTTACCTGTGCTGTTAAAGCCGCGTGTGTTGATCTGTTTGTAGGTTAAACTGCTGGTAACGGCTTCGAGGCCTTTCAGGCTCTGTAATCCATCGTAAAATGTGAATGAAGGGTTTTCCTTAATGGCCTTAAGGCTCATTTTTTCGATACTTACCGGCGATTGTAAAATGCTTTGGTTGATACGGGTAGCCGATGATACCACCTCATTAAGCACAATTGCCTTTTGTATTAGCTTGACGCTGATATTGTTATTGGCAGATGTTATCTGGCTTTCCTGCACTTCAAAGCCTACTGCCGATATAATGATAGTAAAGGGCAGCTTCAATTTATTGGCATTTAAAGTATAGTTACCCTTTGAATCAGTAGTGGTGCCTGTAAGTTTTCCTTTAACAGCGATACTTGCGCCGGATACAGGTTTGCCTGTAGCTGCATCGGTAATGTTGCCCGTTATTTTAATGTCCTGTGCAAACAGGTTTATTGAGCTGAGCAGTAATATGATGAATAAAAGTTTTTTCATTGTGATTGGGTTTTACTTCAAATGAGGATTAGGGTTATTTTTTTAAATGATCATAGCCTTGTGGCAGGCGGGTATAGCCATGGTTTACTAATCGCTCGGCCAGTATGTTGTAATAGCCGGCATCAGCAGGTAAGGCTGTGGCCAATCCGTCAACATAGCGGTTGTAATAGCAAAACAGGGCAGCTATGAGCACGGTATCATGGATCTCGATATCGGTAGCTCCGGCAGCTTTGGCACGGTCGATGGCTTCGGTAGTTACATTCCGGCCATTTTGGGCAGTTAGCTTTGCAATGGTAAGCAAAGCTTTCATTTTTTCGGTAACCGGGGCAGTTTCAATGTTTTCCTTTACTTTTTGCGCTGTTTCAGCTTCACCTGCAAGTAGGTCGGCCGCGGCGGTGTGAGCGGTAGTGCAAAAGGTGCATTGGTTGTTGTGTGATACCACTGTGGCGATCAGCTCACGATCGGCTTCAGACAAGGTTGATGGCCCGCGCAATAAAAACTGTGTAAGGTTACGGATAGGTTGTGCCGCTTCTTTGGCATACTCCAGCAGGCCGGTAATGCCCGGCAAATGGCTTTCAAGTGTAATGTAAGGCATTTTAATAAATTGAATGTTTATAGGTTGGGAGAGGATGTATCGTCTGGAGATTACTAATCTTATCGATATGTTGTTATTTTCATAACTCTTGAGCCACGAATAAACTATCGACAGAAATAAATAATAACACAGCGGTAGAGTGGCACAGCCGCTACCCTAAGAAATGAACTAAAACAGGAGAAGATTAACAAACGGCCTTTGGCGGTTGCTCGGGGATATCCTGGTGAGCAGGAATTAACTGTTGAACTATGTGAGCAACAATTTGTTGAGTATATTTTATAGGGCAGCCAAACTCAAAATGTACAAAAGTGAAATTGAGGTTATCCTGCATAATTATTTTACCAAAGGGTACATGCTCCTTTTGCGGTACCGGGTTTTCTTTTATATCCTTTGCGTTAATAATGTTTTTATCGGCCAGCTGGGTGGTTTCGTAGTTTGGGATGCACATCAAATAAATTGCGCGACTGGTTACGCGCATTTTTTGATAATTGTAGCTGTTGTTGCCAAACCGGATCTGCCCATGAATATTTTCGTAGTTTTTCCAGTCGGTTATGCCAGGCATGTTTACCGGGATTACTACCTCGGTAAGGTCTTTCACATTGTAAAAGCCTTTGGCAGTTTGTTCGGCAAAGTATTTATTGCTTTTGTAAACCATGAACTGATGCAATGCCAGTTGCCCGCCTATATTAAGCAGGTGAAAACCGAGCAGCATTAGGGCAATAAACTTCTTCAATTGGTTTACGAATAATGAGTGGCTTAAAATTGCTGTTTATAAACGCAGTATCCAAATTTATTTAGAATAATTACGCGTAATGTGTAGCTGGTTTTCTTATTCTTTACCGGTTGTGATTAAAAGTTTCAATAGCTCTCGTACTGGTTGAACTTTCGGCTTAAAGAATGTCTTGTTCACGACATGGCTTGTCCGGTTCACATAGTTAGTGATAGGGCACCGGGCGATATCAGGGTATCTTTGAGCATACAAAAAACAAAAATTAATTAAATAAATAACACAATGGAAACTATTGAAGAATCAGGTATCAACAAGATCAAGGTTATCGAAGATATCTCACCTAATAAAATCGACAAAGTATTATATACAGGTAAAGTTCGTACCGTTGGCGGTCGCGACGGTGGTTCATCTGTTAGTACCGATGGCCAGTTGGATATCAAACATTCAACTCCCGGAACCCCTAAACCAGGCACTAACCCCGAGCAATTATTTGCAGCAGGCTGGTCAGCATGTTTTGAAGGTGCCATCGGTATTGCTGCTGCTAAAAAACGGATTGCCCTTCCTGCCGAACTGGCTATTGATGCAGAAGTGGATTTGGGTATTACCTCAGGTGCATACTTCCTGCAAGCCCGTTTAAATGTAAGTTTGCCAGGTTTGGATGTTGAAGTAGCCAAAGCATTGATTGAAGAAGCACACCAAACATGTCCTTATTCAAAATTGACTTACGGTAATATCAATGTTGAGATCAATTTAGTATAATTCGCCCCCTTCCGTCCCCCTAAAGGGGGTACTTTAAAAGCAACAAAGATGCCTTCCCAATTTAATTAGGAAGGCATCTTTGTATTCAAGAAAACTAAAGTTTAAATTTCTATACTCTCGCCAATACCCGGTAAAAATAATTTTAATCCGGCTTTTTCAAACTCACTAACAGCTTCGTCTTTATCTATTTTAATAAAGCCAAAGGTATCATAATGAACTCCCAAAACTTTATTGGCCTTAACAAGCTTTGCCGCTTCAATGGCATCTTCAACGCCCATCGTTAACATGTCCCCGATAGGAAAAACCGCGAAATCGAGATCAACCCATTTGGCCACCAGTTCCATATCTAAGGTGAGACCGGTATCGCCGCTGTAATACAGATTGCCATCATCAGTCGTTAATGCATAACCACAGGCTACACCGGCATAGCTACCATCTGGAAAGCTGGCAGAGTGTTGGGCAATGAATGATTTTGCAGTACCGAAATCAAAAGTCACCTTGCCGCCAGGGTTTAAAGGATGCACATTTTTAACGCCTTTTTTGCTGAAGTAATCATACACCTCATAAATACCCACAACCATAGCGCCTGTACGGTTGGCTATAGTTTCTACATCCAAAATATGATCGTAATGCCCGTGCGATACAAAAATGTAATCAGCTTTAATTTCATCAATGTTAATTTCTTTTGCCAATTCGTTACCTGTAATAAAGGGATCAAACAAAATGTGTTTACCTCCGGCTACTACCGAGAAGCATGAGTGACCGTAATAGTTGAGTTTCATTGGTTTGTTTTTTATGTTAATGATGATTAGTTTAAGAGCGGAGTTAAGGCGTTTAAGACAGGCATTGGCAATAGCTTAAAATGATCGTAGGCTGCGTAGGTAAATTTACCTGTTATATTGTTTATTTTAGGATGTAGAAATGTCATCTTTTTTGACATGATAGTATCAGCCGGGGAATAAGCTGAGTACGAATCAGTTTTTTTGTTAAAGCCGGTAAGAAGCGTGCTTCCCGCTTGATTTTGTTTACTGGTATTAGCACCCGGCAACCTGAATTCCGGCGATAATTGTGAAGCATCAAAGCGGCCTATTTCAGATGAATAGTTGCGTCCACTCGCTGGCAGGTTTATTTTAAAAGTAAATGCCCGCTCGGTACAATTTAGTTCGTTTGCCTGGGCATAAACCCCAATGCTTAAAAATGTTGCTATGGCAATTAGCAGTAATGTTTTCATGATAGTATTTATTAAAAACAGGATCGGCCCTGCGAAGGGCCGATCCTGTTTATGTTAGATTTAGTTATTTTCCACCGGTTTTTTCTCTTTCCCGGAACGCAGATCAATTCACAATCCTGCGGGTTACGTTCAAACGGTGCCCTTGTCAGGAATGATAAAGAGAACAGTGACAAGAATCCCATTAATAACCGGCCTTGTTTCAACTTGCTCATGATTTTTGAATTTATAGTTGTTATATTTTGGCTACAGCTTCATTGGTTAAAACTGCTTTTGTTGCGGTTAAAACCTCACCATTATCTTTGTTTTGTATAAAGCCTACTACTTCCCATTCTTGCTGGTTAAATTCTTTAGGAACGCTAATAATGGTTTGGCTTGTTTTTACCTGGCTTAGGGCAACTGTTTTTAAGTCGCGTACAATTTGGGCGTGTGATAAGGTTCTGCCTTCGTTTTCGCCGCGGGCAACTTTGCTGATGGCTGTTTTTTGTACAATGGCTATCAGCAATTGTTGGTTATCAGTGTTGCCCGATAGTTCGTAATTTACAGCAAGCTTATCGCCGGTTTGTTGTGCTTTTAAGGAAACCTGAGCGGCTTGTGTGGTTGTTAGTGCATTCGAAATCGCTTCACGAAGTGCCGGCTCATCCGAGCCAACCATCTCAGTTTTACCATTAACTATAACTTGGGGTGTATAAACCTGGGCATTTAAATGGTAGCTATATTCTTTTTGGCGTTTTGAAAACATGGCATTGCTGAATGCATCTTTCCAGCCGAGGTTATTCCAATAGTCCACATGGTAAGCCAATATGTAAACGGGTTTGTCCTCTGAGTCTTTTTGGATCCTCGCCAGCAATTCATCAGCAGGAGGACAACTTGAACATCCCTCTGAAGTAAACAATTCTACCAAAGCAAAACCTTTTTCGGGAGTAGCGGCGTTTTCAGTTTTAGGGGCATTTATTTTACGATTAGCGTAAGCTGCTGTAGCGAGTGCCAGTGCCACGGTACCAACGCAAAAGCTAAAAATTTTTAAGGTTTTCATATTTCTTGATTTTTTATTTACTTCAAAATTATACCCTAAATAGCCGCAGAAACAGCATAAAAAAGCCCAACCAGACATATCTACAGTTCAGTTGGGCATTTGTTAAGTCGAAAGTCTTGAGTCAGAAATCGTTTTACTTAGGACTTAAGACTCAAGACATCGGACTTAAAACTATCTATTCTCGAGCCAGCTTAAAAATACCGGCGCTTTTTCTTTATTGATGAGTAATTTCTCGGGAGTTGGAATGGTTAGTTTCACAAACAGCTTACGCATAAAATAATGCTCCACCTCTTTTATCGCACTGAAGTTAACTATGTATTGCCTGTTGAGCCTGAAGAACTGCTCCTGCGAGAGCTGACCGCTGATCTGATCAAGCGACTGGTTAACCACATATTCCTGCTGATCAAAAGTCATGATGGTCGACAATTCGTTACGGATGTAAAAGAAAGCGATATCATTGGTAGCTATCGTGATGTACTTATTGTTTTTAAATACCAGGAAGCTTTTTTACCTGCCGGAGGAGTAATCTGCGATAACAGGCTGCTGATATCCGGCTGCGAGCCTTGCTGAAAGAAATTTCGCAGTTCATCTACCTTTTTAAAAGCATCGGCAATATCTGTTTTTGAGAAAGGCTTGAGCACATAATCAACGCTGTTGGCCTTAAATGCCTCTAACGAATATTCATCAAACGCAGTGCAGAAAATAATAGGGCAGTACACCTTTACCAATTTAAAGATCTCAAAACACAACCCATCCGAAAGCTGGATATCCATAAAAATAAGATCGGGCTGCCTGTTCTCTGAAAGATAGGCAACCGAGCTTTCAACGCTCTGAAGCTTCGCAATTATTTTTGAGTGCGGCCTTAATTCTAATATGATACCTTCAAGCGAGCGGGCCGCTTTTAGTTCGTCTTCAATTATGATAATGTTCATGTATAATAGGTAGTTTAACTTTGAATATTTTATCTTCAGATATGATCTCTATGTGTTTATCAAGCAGGTGATCGTAGCGTAGATTAATGTTCTTAAGTCCAACACCTGTTGATGGTTCTTCAAAACGCTTTGGTTTTATTTCGTTTTCCATAACGATGTTTTCACCTTCAGCATAAAGCTTAATATGCAACGGATGATCCAGCGATACCACATTGTGTTTAATACAGTTTTCTATCAATAGCTGCAGCGTGAATGGGGGGATTAGCGTACCGCGATATTGTTCATGTATAGTATTAGTGAAAATAAAACCGTCTTCAAACCTGGCTTTAAGTAAAAAATTGTAAGCTTCTACAATTTCCAGTTCTTCGGATAAATGAATAAGGTCTAACCTGCGGCTTTCAAGCGTAAAACGATAAAAATTTGAAAGTTTAAGGATGAAATCTACCGAGTGTTGGTCATTGGTCTCAACCATCGCCTTTAGGGTATTGAGACTGTTAAACAGGAAATGCGGGTTGATCTGCTGTTTCAACAGTTCATATTGTGCGCCAAGGTTATCGGCCTTGATGCGTTCCAGCTCAACGTTAACCTGCTGGTTTTGGTAGTTTTGGTACAACAGGTTTATAAGCATATAAAATACGAGGTTAATAAGTATACCCCTTACCTCAATCATCAGCATTACCGGGCCGAAATTTAAATGCGTTAATATCAGTTGCTGTATGTAGGCTAAGGCCAGCATTACCCCCATACCTATCAGCAGTGTTGTAAGAAGCCGGGAATACGAGATGCTTTTATTCAGTTGTTTATTGCCCGATTGCTTTGGCAGCGTATAGATATTATAGTACCATACAAACAGTGAAAAAGAAGCGGTAACAGCCGAATTCACTGCCGCTTCAGCGGGTTTAAAATGGCGTTCGGCTATTTGGGGAACAGAGGCCAGCAGGCCAAGGAAAATTGAACTGCTCCATATAATTCCGGGGGAAATTTTAAATGTAGTGTTATTTTTCATTTACTGTAAACGGGTTTACGGAAATACGGACAGTTGCCGGGCAAATATAGAGTTAATTACGGCCTGTGAGCCAAATCCACCTTCATGATGCTGAAAGGGAAGCTAATGTTAATCTGTTTTGACCAAACACTTTAATTATTTTACGTTTTTGAGGGCTAAGATATAATCACCCGGGCTGTTGAATTATAAATTTATAGTTAAACCGGGCATTTGCCTTCCTGAATCAGACATTTGGAAACATGAAAAACCAATGTCAAATAAAAGAATATCGTAGACAGATTAATTCTTTTACAGGTTTTCTAAATCAACCTAAAATAGTTTGGATCAAGATTTTTTACTTAAAATTGTACATTATTTCAGTTAACTGTTCCCGTTAAAAGCAAGCCGCTCAACATTGGAGATTAAAGAACTTATAGATTCTATTCATTACAACAATGATGAATCTGCCTTTAATGAATTGTATAAGCTGCTGATCAATAATCTTAATCAGTTTGCCTGGTCCTTTTTGGGCGATAAGGAAGCTTGCGAAGAGATCATCAATGACCTTTTTGTAAATATCTGGACAGGCCGCCACAAGCTTAACAAGATCTCGAACCCTAAAGTATACTTTTATGTGGCTATAAAAAATGCCTGTCTTAACCATATCCGAAGCAACACCTCAAAAAGAAACCGCGATGCTCAACTTGCCGAAACCTATTATTTTCATTTATCGGTTGATCCCGCGCAATTGCTCATCAGCAAAGAGCTGCAGGCCGGAGTTTTAAACGCTGTAAACAGTTTGCCGCCCCGTTGTAAGCTCATTTTTAAAATGGTTAAAGAGGATGATCTCTCCTGCAATGAGGTAGCCGATATCCTTGGCCTGTCGAACAAAACGGTTTTTGCGCAACTGGCTATCGCCCTGAAAAAACTTGACGAGGCGCTGGGGAATAAATAGGTTAATCCCCCTCAAAAAAATATTTTAATTTCTTTTAGGAAAAACCGGGAACTGCCGTGTCCTTAATGCAGAATACCAATTACTATGAGCAAATCCAGGTTTATTGAGTTAATGGCCAAAAGCATGGGCAAAACTGCCAGTGCTGAAGAATTGACCGAACTCGACATGTTTCTTGAACAATTTCCCGACTATAAAAAAACGTATAATGTTACCAATGCTTTAAAAGGAAACGGCACTGAAGCAACAGAAACAAAACCAGAAGAGATTAACGGAAACCTGGAGGAAATCTGGAACCGAATTAAAAACTTGAACGAAAATTCGGCGAATGATACTAAGATAAAACCAATGTTCAGGTGGCAATGGGTTGCTGCAGCGGTACTGGTGCTTGTTACTACGGGAGTTTTATTTTATAACAGAGCGGCACAGCAGGATACTTTAACCGTCGAAAATATATTACATGAAATTCATGTGCCTTATGGTAAAACCGAAAAGCTCAAATTGCCCGATGGGACACAGGTTACGCTAAATGCGGGCAGTACTTTTTCGTACCCCGAGGCTTTTGAGAAAAACAGCCGGGATGTAAGCCTTACCGGCGAAGGTTTTTTTGAGGTAACTAAAAATTCTAAGAGACCTTTTCTGGTACATACTGCCAGACTTGTTGTAAAGGTATTGGGAACCGTTTTTAACGTAAAAGCCTACAATAACGATAAAACTGTAGAAACAACATTGCTAAAAGGTAAAGTACAGGTTGAATTAAAAAACAATCCCGAGAAAAAGATCATCCTGTTGCCTAACGAAAAGCTGATTGTTATTAATAACCGGGAACCACAAAGTGTAAAACCCAAAGAGGGAAAAATTGAATACCAGGTAACCGAACTGCCTGATGTTAAGCCGAACGAAGTGAAAGAAACAGCCTGGGTTGATAACCGCATCCTGTTCACCAACGAAATGTTTGAAGATGTGGCTGCTCAAATTGAACGCAAATACAACGTGCAGGTTGTGTTTGAAGATCGGGCGCTTCGTACCGAGCAGATAAGCGGGTTACTTGATAAAGAGACGTTGAAGGAGGCTTTGGGCATTATTGAATTGACCACACCGTTCAATTTCAGGGTTGATGGACAAACGGTTTATCTGTCAAAGAAAGATAAATAAAAACAAAATAAACTAACTAACCACTAATTAACAGCTTATGATATTGAAAACTTACCTGTCAGATTCCTGAAACATCCTCAAATAAACAAGGGAAGAGCTGCCACTCCTCCCCGCAAACAAATAGGATTTTATTAACGGAGTAAGCTATTGTAACACAGCACTTACTCCATCCATTTATTTTCAAAACAAATGTAATGAAAAAAACAAGAAGGGTGTTCCCGCTTCGTGGCGCGCCCGTGTGTCTCAAAGTTATTTTGCTGATGAAAGCAGTATTTTTATTGGTCATGGTTACCTGTGTGCAAGTTTCTGCAAAAGTGTACTCACAGCAGAAATTTACACTTAACCTAAAGCAGGCCGAAGTAAGTAGTGTCCTTACCAAAATTCAAAAACAAAGTGATTACCGTTTCTTTTACAACTATGCCAGTATTAAAAAGTTGGGCAGGGTTGATGTGGATGTAAAAGACGCAACAATTGATGAGCTGCTTGCCGTTATTATTGATGATAAGCTTTCCTACAAAATGAATGATGATCATGTAGTGATCATCGCCAACCAGGAGGATGCCAAAAGCCTTGCCCTTATAAAAGGAAAAGTTGTTGATGCCAAAGGCGAACCGCTTATTGGTGTAAACATTAGGCTTCAAGGGACTAACCAGGGCACCACTACCGATGCAAATGGTAATTTCAGTATCGATGCCCCTGTAAACGGTGTGTTGGAAATCTCTTATATCGGGTATGAAAAGAAGGTTGTTACAATAACCGGAAGCCAAACTTTAAATATCACCCTGGTTGCCTTGCCATCTGCCTTGACCGAAGTTGTGGTTGTTGGTTATGGTACCAGCAAAAAGGTTGATGTTACGGGTGCAGTAGCAAGCGTTAAAGGATCGGATATTCAAAACTTGCCTGTTAGTACAGCGGCTCAGGCTTTAGATGGTCGTGCAAGTGGTGTAAGTATTGTTCGTAACGATGGTTCACCTGGCGCTGCGCCGAGCATCAGGATCCGTGGAACAGGTACAGTGAATGATGCCAATCCGTTAATTGTAATTGACGGTGTACCTACCAGTAACCCTGACGCGTTAAGTGACATTAACCCTAATGATATTGCCAGCGTTGACATTTTGAAAGATGCTTCATCAAGCGCTATTTACGGTACCCGTGCTGCAAACGGTGTAGTTTTGGTAACCACAAAAAGAGGTACCTATAATCAAAAGCTTGCAACAGCATTTAATTTCTACAGTGGTTTTTCTAACACAACTAAATATCTTAGCCTGTTAACTGCTCCACAGCTTTATCAGCTAAAAAGAGAGCGTTATACCAATGATGGTGTTGCTATTGACGCGCCATGGGATGATAGTTATTATGCTACACAAAGAACCGACTGGCAAAGGGCTATTATGGGTACCGGACATGTAACCAATGGCGATGTTAGTATTCAAGGCGGTAACGATGCTTCAAACTATTACTTTTCAAGCTCTATTTATAATGAGGATGGTATTATTGATAAAACCAACTTCAAACGATACAGTACACGTATCAATTCCGAGCATAAGATAACTTCGTGGTTAAAGCTGGGAGAGAACGTTCAACTGACCTACGGTAATAACAATGGCTTTGATAACAATAATTCGCAAACAGGTTTGATATTTTCGGCTCTGCGTTTTAACCCGGCTATACCACTGGTAAATCCTGATGGTACTTACGGTACATCAAAGGCTTTTGCTAATCAGTTGGGTGATATCAACAGTCCCTATGCTACTATCCAAATGGCCGACAGGTACACTAAAAAGTACAGGGCATTGGCCAACGCGTTTGCTGAAATTACCTTTTTAAAGGAGCTGAAATTGAAAGTTAACTATGCCTTTGACGGTACATTTATCCGCAATTATAATTTTAGTATCGCAGATAATAATCAAACAAGGCCAAATCCAAATTCTACTTTAACCCAATCTGAAGAGGAAGTATCGTCACAGTTGCTTGAATCTTTTCTTACGTATGATAAGGTGTTTGGCAAAAATCACGTAACTTTTACAGGTGGTTATTCTTATCAAAACTTTAAAGATTACGGTTTTAACGCTCAAAGGGTTGGTTATGACGATACCGATCCCGATCAACGGGTGCTTAACCAGGGCAATGGCCAATTCAATTCAAATATCTTGCCTCAGCCATCTTCATTACAGTCGGGCTTTGCAAGGTTATTTTATGATTTTGACAGCAGGTACCTGGCAACCGTTACTTTTCGTGCAGACGGTTCTTCCAAATTTGCGCCCGGCAAACAGTGGGGGTACTTTCCTGCATTTTCCTTGGGCTGGAGAATTACCAGTGAAAAATTCATGAAAAATATCACCTGGGTTAATAACTTGAAATTGACGGGTGGTTATGGTGAGTTGGGTAATCAAAATGTACTGCCTTTTCAGTATCTAAGCTTGATCAAAATTGGCAGTACTTATGAAAATGGTGGTTATGCCTTTGGTGGCACGGGAGTAAGTGGTGCAGCTGTTACAAGTATTGCAAATCCGGATATTACTTGGGAGCGTACTGCTATGACCAACATTACCCTTGATGCTGGTTTCCTGAATAACCAGTTAAATACCACACTTACGTATTTCAATAAGAATACTAAAGATATGTTGATATCACCGCCGGTAGTAGGTTCAGCGGGTTCGGTAGCTATTCCAAATCAAAACATCGGTACAATGAATAACAAAGGTGTCGAAGTTGAAATTAACTATCAAGGCGGCGATAAACTAAAATATTCATTCGGTGCCAATGCTTCGTTTATCAAAAATAAGGTAACTAAACTTAATGGAGAAGGCACTTTCATTGGTTCGACAGTTTACGGGCGTTCAAGCCAGGAAATCTCAAGAACATATCAGGGTCAGCCGATAGCTTCTTTTTACGGATGGAAAACAAATGGCCTTTACCAAACCCAGGCAGAAATTGATAACGATCCGGCGCTTAAAAATGATTCGCGTAAGGCTAATATCAAACCCGGCGATGTGCGCTTTCTGGATTTAAATGGCGATGGCCAGATTGATGGTAATGACCGCACCAATTTGGGCAATCCAAATCCTAATGCTACAGTTGGTTTGCAAGGCAGTCTTTCATACAAAGGTTTTGATTTTGCAGCAAACTTTACCGGCGTATTTGGTGTAAGCCTTTATAATGCCGATAGGATGCAAGGTATTGATCCAACCTATCCGTTTAATCTTTATGCCGAAGACATGAACCGCTGGACAGGGGCGGGCACAAGCAACTCGATCCCGCGTATGTCATTAGATCGTGCTAACGACAATTATCGCACATCCGACTTGTTTGTCGAAAGCGGGAATTACTTTGCCCTCAAAAACGCCACTTTAGGTTATACTTTACCTGCAAGCTGGGCTAAAAAAGCAACACTGAAAAGCGTAAGGTTATATGCATCAGGTCAAAACATATTTTTTATAACCAATTATAAGGGATACACGCCTGAGCTTGGTTATACTAACGGCAACCTGCAGCGTGGGGTTGATGTGGCCCAGTATCCTACGGTACGTACAATTACATTCGGTATAACTGCTAAACTTTAAAATCATGAAATCGAAAATTACAATATATATGGTTATAGGGCTGGCGTTACTCAACAGCGCCTGTAAAAAAGCACTTGACCTTAAACAACAAGGGGTTTATACCTCAGATAATTATTTCAGGAACGAAGTTGATGCTGTAAATGCGGTTTCCGGTATTTATAGCCTTTTGGAAGAAGAGGATTATGTTGGCCACGCGGAGGCTACATTTGATGTTCCATCTGACGATTACTGGCGTTCAGGTGATCATAGCGAAGATGAGGGCATTGAGAACTTAACTTATGATGCTTCAAATGCTGCCATCAGGTATCCATGGAAATGGAGGTATGAAACCATTAACCGGGCAACCAATTGCATCATTAACATCCCAAAGATCACCGCAATATCTACCGATATTAAAAATCGGAGTATGGGCGAAGCTTATTTTTTACGTGCCTTTGGCTACTGGCGTTTAATGATCATTCATGGCGATGTACCTATCATTACCGAAGATGATTACTCAAAACAAACTTTTAATGTTCCAAAATCGCCAATTGAAGAAGTACGAAAACAGATCGAGTCGGACTTGTTGAAAGCGGTGGATCTTTTGCCTGAAAGCTATGGCTCTGCCGACCGCGGCCGTGTAAGCAAAGGAACTGCATTGGGCTTATTAACCAAGCTTTACATGTATTGGGAAAAACTTCCTGAGGCAATTGCAACCGGTCAAAAAGTGATTTCCAATTCACATTACGCGTTGGCTGCTAACTACGCCGATAATTTTACCCGCGCTAATGAAACCAGCACCGAGTTGCTTTTTTCGATCCAGGCTGTACAAACCGTTGTGCAAAATGACTTTACAGTTTATTACATTCCAAGATCATGGAATGGTTATGGCTTTAGTCAGCCATTACAGGGACTTGCCAATGAGTTTGAGGCAGGTGATCCACGTAAACAGGCTACTTTATTAAGCGTTGGCGACAAGGTTGATCTGGGTGATGGCAAGGGCTTGACAACGTTTACCGCCGATCTTTCTGCTACTGGTTATGCATTTAAAAAGTACGCTGTATTTAATACTGAAGCTGATGGCGGCGGAGTTGACCACAGTTATGCTGTGCCTCTAATGCGTTCTGCGGATATTTATTTATTAGTTGCCGAAGCCTTGATCCGTACACAAGGTGCCGGAGCTGGTGACGCTTTGATCAATCAGATCAGGCATCGTGCATCTCCGTTGTTAAAGCCGGTTTCCGGAGCAGGTATGAAAGAGCTGATCCATGAGCGCCGTGTTGAGCTGGCTGGTGAAGACCAACGTCACCAGGATTTGATGCGTTGGGACAAAGCCAAAATTGTGGATATAGCTGCTATTTATAATCTGGCTGTTTCCAAAGCTCCGCTTGATCAAAACAAAACGGTAACCTTTGTTCGCCCTAAAAACTATTATTTCCCAATCCCGCAGGTTGAGATTGATAAGAGTAAAGGTGTGTTGGTGCAGAACCCTAATTTTAAATAATGATATCCTCATACCGGCAATAGGAGAGAGCCTTCTGTTGCCGGTATTTATTTCCAGCGTTTAACTATCTGTTGATGAGAAAGTGCTTACTTGTTGTTGCTATTATTTCATTGGGTTTTAAAGCCAATGCCCAGGTTGATCAGAAAGCCTCGTACGATTTTATTGAAAGAGTAATTGCCGGCAAAAGTAATTTGTTTGCTGTTGAGGCTATCCCCCAACAAAACGGCAAAGATGCGTTTGAGTTGGAAAGCCGCAACGGTAAAATTGTGTTGAGGGGTAACAATGGACTTTCAATAGCATCAGCATTAAACTACTATCTTAAAAATTATTGCTTTTGCGATATCGGCTGGAATGGCACTAATCTTAATTTGCCTGCTACCCTGCCTGTGGTTAAAGGTATTATCCATAAAACCACGCCTTATCAATATCGCTACTATTTAAACTATTGCACGTTTAATTACACCATGGCCTGGTGGGATTGGGAACGCTGGCAAAAAGAAATTGATTGGATGGCTTTGAACGGTATTAACCTGCCGCTGGCTATAACAGGTGAAGAAGCCATTTGGCAAACTGTTTATAAAGAAATGGGCTTTACCGATAAACAACTGGATGAATTTTTTAGTGGCCCCGCTTATTTTTCATGGTTCTGGATGGGGAATATCGACGCCTGGGGCGGCCCGCTGCCACAGCATTGGATGGACTCGCACAAGGCATTACAGAAAAAGATTTTGGAGCGTGAACGCTCATTTGGGATGACACCTGTTCTGTCGTCATTCACCGGCCACGTGCCGCCATCATTTAAAGACAAATTCCCCGGTGCCAAGATTAAAAGAACCAACTGGGATGCCGGTTTTCCCGATGTATTTATACTTGACCCCGACGATCCGATGTTTGAAACCATCGGTAAAAAATATATAGAAGCACAAACTAAAGAGTTTGGTACCGACCACCTGTACTCGGCCGATACTTTTAATGAAAACGTGCCGCCAACAAACGATTCAACCTACCTGGATGGCATGAGTAAAAAGGTATTCAACTCCATGGCCGCTGCTGATCCTAAAGCAATCTGGGTAATGCAGGGCTGGATGTTCCATTATAATAACAAATTTTGGCAGCCGCAACAAATTAAAGCTTTGCTTAACGCTGTACCTAATGAACAAATGATAGTGCTTGACCTGTACAGCGATGCCCACCCGGTTTGGAACCGTACCGAAGCTTATTACGGCAAACCGTGGATCTGGAGTATGCTCCAAAACTTCGGCGGGAATATCAGCCTGTTTGGTCGTATGCGCCATGTAGCTGCCGATCCTGCCATAGCCCTGCACGATCCCGAATCAAAAAATATGCGTGGTATTGGTGTTACACCCGAAGGTATTGAACAAAACCCAGCGCTGTTTGCCCTGATGCTGGAAAACGTTTGGCGCGATAACCCGATTGATGCCGATAAATGGGTTGCAAATTACGCTCAACGCCGTTACGGGCAGGTAAACAGCCAGGCCGGTGAAGCGTGGCACATGCTGTTAAATTCGGTGTACTCAGGCGGCTTAACCGAAGGCGGCCCAGAATCGATTATTGTGGCAAGGCCAACGTTGAAAAAATATATCGATAGGGTGCTTACCAAACTGGATTATGATCCCATGCAACTGGCTAAAGCATGGACATTACTTATAAACGCTGCCGACAGCCTGAAACAAAGTGATGGCTTTCAGTATGATTTGGTTGATGTAACACGGCAAGTATTAGCCAACTATGCAAGTCCGCTGCAACAAAAAATGGCTCAAGCTTATCAAAATAAAGATCAGCAACAGTTTAAATTATACAGCAGCCAGTTCTTGGAACTGATGGACGATATGGATGCTTTGTTGAGCACCCGTAAAGATTTCCTGTTAGGCAAATGGATCAACGAAGCCAGAGCTAACGGCGTAACCGATAAAGAGAAAAACCTGTATGAGTTTAACGCCCGTGACCTGGTTACCCTTTGGGGTGACAAAGAAAGTGGCCTGCGCGAATACTCAAACCGTCAATGGGCTGGTTTAATCAAAGGCTATTACAAACCACGCTGGGTAATGTACTTCGGTTTGCTGGATAAGTCATTATCAACCAAAACTGACTTTAATGCCGAAGCTTTTGATAAGCAGGTGAAAGATTGGGAATGGCAATGGGTGAACAAACATGATAATGCTTATACCGATGCTGCAAAAGGTGATGCCGTTGAAAAATCAAAGCAATTGTTTGCGAAGTATAATGCGATAATTTTGGGGACGCGATAAGAAGTTTAATAAAAACGATGTCATTTCGATAGAGCAGGGGAGGAATCGAGAACTGGGACGAAAGAGAAATCCTATACGCCCTACAAGGCACAGCATAGTTTAATGGAATGGCGTATAAGATTTCTCCTCACGCTACGCTTAGGCCATCACAAGTTCTGTCGAAATGACAGGAGTAAAAACATACAGATAAAGACTTACGAAGTTTTCAAAACTGCGTAAGTCTGGATTTTTGAAAAATCATGAGAATACGCTATACCATATTAACATTTATCCTATTGTTAACCGCTTTTACATCAGCCCTCAGCCAGGGCTCAAACGATTATATCTTCCCAACTACAGCAGTTGCTAAGCCTTATATTGATTTTGACAGTAAAGGTTTCATTGTTCAGGGTAAACGTACGTTTATAGTATCAGCCGGATTGGAGTACTCTCGCATACCGCATGAACTTTGGTACGACAGGTTGATGAGAATCAAACGGGCAGGTTTTAATTGTATCGAGATCTACACTATCTGGAATTTTCATGAAGAGCAGGAAGGTAAATTTAACTTCAGCGGGGACCGTGATCTTGGAAAATTTCTGGACATAGTAAAGCAACTTGGTTTATATGCCATTGTGCGTGTTGGCCCGTATTATTGCGCCGAATGGGATAACGGTGGCTACCCGATATGGCTTAAATTTAAAAAAGGTCTGCGGGTACGTGAAGACAATAAACCATTTGAACAATATGTCGACCGCTTTTTTGATCATCTTTTGCCTGTGGTGTTCCAAAGGCAAATCAATAAAGGAGGAGCGGTTATACTGGTTCAGTTAGAAAACGAGCATCCCAACGGTTGGGGAACCGTAATGCCCGATGGTTATTTCAAACATCTTCAGGCAAAAGCTTTGGATATGGGTATGCAGGTGCCATATTTCTTCAGCGGTTTACACCACGCCAGTGACCCTGCAGGTGATGGAAAGCTTGACGATGATAAACGCCCGAACCCATGGTTCTCTACAGAGTTCTGGACTGTTTGGTATTCACAATATGGAGCCAAGCCGGGAGATGCTGAGCTTTACGACAGACGTACCTGGAAAATCATTGCTCATGGCGGTAACGGTTATAACTACTATATGGCCCATGGTGGTTCAAACTTTGGCTATACCAATAATGACGAGGATGCAGCTTCGTACGATTATGGCACGGGTATAGGCCAGGCGGGCGATTTACGACCGATTTATTACACTTTCAAGCGCGCCTCATGGTTCTCCCGCAGTTTCCAGGATGTATTGGAAAACAGCACAAACGCTTCCGAAATATACAAAGGCATTGCTGCTGATACAGCAGTTAAAATATCTGCCCGTACAAGCCCGGCTGGTGATCTGATATTCCTTGATAATCCGGGAGCATCTAAGGTAAGTACATTGTTAAATATCAAGGGTGACGAAGGTTTGCTTGCGGGTAAAAAGATCAGCGTGCAGCCTAAAGAGATCTATCCTTTGGTGCACAATTACAAGCTTAATGATGAAGTTACGCTTGATTGGGCGCTTACCCGTGTATTCGCTATTGTTAAACAGGTTAATACGACGACTATAATTGTTGATGCTGAAGCAGGCGATCAGTTGTTGCTTCGTTTCAATACTAAAGAGAAAGCTCTGTCAGCATCGGCTTCGGTAAAAATCGGCAATAATAATTTGCTAATTGATGAGCAAATGCCTGCTACTGCCGAAATGCCGGTTGAATATACTTTTAATTCAGGCTCGCAAACTATAAGGGTTTTGGCCATGAACCACACTTTAACCGATAAAACGTGGATAGTTGGCATTGAAGGCACAAGCTATATCATCACAGGGTTAAACTATGTTGGTGATCTATCGGTTAAAAATGGACAATTAAAAGTTACGGCAGAAACGCCTTTAATACAAAATGCAGGCCAGAAGATAATGTTATACACTGATGGTAAAGGGATTGCTTTCAGTGTCGACGCGCAAGAAGGGAATCAGCCGCGGACTATCAGTCTAACTAACTGGCAGTATAAAGACGCGTCCGTTAATGCTGCTCCAAATGTTAATGCCAGCAGCTGGCTCAAATCAAAAGATCCGCAGCCAATGGGAGCGGATGACGATATAACTGCCGATGCCTGGTACCGGGCTTCGCTAAACATAACATCTAACGGAAAATATACCTTGCAGGTTAAAGGAGGGGGCAGGGGACAGGCGTTTATTGATGGCAAACCTGCTGCTAAATGGAAATTGAACGATAATGAGTTAACGATTAATCTAACCAAAGGCAAGCATAACTTAGCTGTTTTTGCAGCGCATGACGGGAGGGATAAGCTGGCCGCCTATCTGGGGCCGATTGATGAGGTTGATAGCAAAGGGCTTTTCGGTAACGCGTTGATCAAAAAAGGCGGACCGTTTATTTCTGAGCTTAGCGATTGGTATTTTACCAGGGCCAATAAAAAGTATGATGTAAAACAAGGACCACCGGCGTTTGATACATCGGTATACAAAAAGTATAAAATAGGCAATGATGTTTTCAACCTGAAAGAGGGTTATGCCTGGTTTCACATAACTATTCCGCAGCAGCCGGCGGGGACTTCAAAATTAGCAGTGCTGTTTAAAAGCGTTGACGAAAACGCCACCGTATTTATTAACGGTAAACAAGTAGCCCATCATGACGGCTGGAACCAGCCATTTGAAGTGAACATTACTGATGCAGAAACCTTAAAACACCCGGTTGATCTTACCCTTTTTATTGAAAATTACTCAAATGAAGGGGGCATCGATCAATCTGTAAAAATCAATGCCATAGGTGATGCCACAGCGGTAATCAACTGGCAATTAAAAGGTGGTCCGGGTGATGCGCAAGCTGTTCAGGGCTGGACGAAGCTTGAAGCAGTTAAGCAAGTAAAAAACGTACCAGCCTTTTATCGCACCATTTTCAGTCTGCCATCATCAGCAGGAAGTACATTCATCTGGCGTTTTGATCCCGATGGATTAGGACATGGCTCCGTTTGGGTTAATGGTCACAACTTAGGCAGGTACCCTGAAAAACTGGATATGAAAAGCCTTTATATCCCCGAATGCTGGCTTAAACCGGGTGTAAACCAGGTGGTGGTTTATGACGAAGACGGCAATAGTATCAATAAAACCCGTATTGTGGCAGAAGGAGCTGCAGGCCGGTTAATCAAAGAAATTTCAATACCCCTTAATTAATATAATTGCAAAAATGGCTGCAACAACCGAAAGATTTACCGCGCTCGATGTTTTCCGTGGTATGACCATTTGCTTCATGATCATCGTTAATGCCCCCGGTTCGGGGGCAAACGTATGGTCGCCGCTTGATCATGCACCCTGGATTGGTTTTACACCTACCGATCTGGTTTTTCCTTCTTTCCTTTTCGCAGTAGGCAACGCGCTTAGTTTCTCTAAAAAGAAATTTGAAACTGATGCCGCTTTTATAGGCAAGATTTTTAAGCGCACTGTGATCATTTTTCTGCTGGGGCACCTGATGTATTGGTTCCCGTTCTTTCACCGTGAAGCAGGTAGCTGGGTATTTAATCCGCTAAGCCATACCCGTATTATGGGGGTGCTACAACGGATTGCTTTGTGTTACTTTTTTGGCGCGTTGATAGTTCATTACTGCTCGCAAAAAACGGCCGTTATCATATCTGTTTTACTTTTAATTGGCTACTGGGCATTCCTGATATTTTGTGGTGAACCGGGTAAAGAGTATACCATGCTTGGCAACGCAGGTACCCGGTTGGATATTGTATTGATGGGCAACAACCATTTATATCATGATAAAGGCGGCCCCATAGCTTTCGACCCGGAGGGTTTACTCAGCACCATGACGGCTATTGTTAATGTGATTGGCGGGTACCTGGCCGGAGCGTTTATACAGCGTAAGGGTAAAAATTATGAGTCGATTGCGCGCTTGTTCATGTGTGGGGTATTGCTGATAGCTGCTTCATTATTCTGGGCACAATTTTTCCCTATAGCCAAAAAATTGTGGACAAGCTCATTCACACTTCTTACTATCGGGATTGATCTTTTACTGTTAGGTTTTATGGTGTTCGCCATCGAAATAAAAAAGGTAAAGAGTAGCACAAACTTCTTTCTCATATTCGGGCGCAATTCACTGGCCATATATCTGCTGTCAGAATTGCTGTTAACCGTGTTCCAAACCATTTGGGTAAAACCACAGCTAAGTTTTTACGACTGGATAAACCAGGCGTTTTATCAAAAAATATTCCCCGGCGCGTTTGGTACATTGGTGTTTGCGCTTTGTTATATGATGCTTTGCTGGCTGGTGGCATATCTGCTTGATAAGAAAAAGATCTATATAAAAATATAACATCCACGTAGAGACGCATAATTGCGTCTCCAACTATACAGAGAGGGTATACACGTTAAATGCCCTGCAAGAGGGAGACGCAATTATTCGCCTCTACATTAGTGTTTTAAATTATTGATTGCGCAATTGAAGAAGATAATCTGTTTAGTTTCAATCATTACATTATTGGGCAGCAACCTCTATGCCCAGCAAATAAATCATCTACAATATGTTGATCCGTTTATTGGTACATCACTTAGCAATGTGCTTACTAAATGGGGCAACAATGGTGGTTGTTATCCTGGAGCCGTTGCGCCATCGGGTAGCGTACAGCTAAGTCCAGAAACAAGGACAATGGGGGCAAGGGGATATAATTATACCGATAGCTCAATTTATTATTTCAGTTGTTTTGGCCACATGAGTGGCTTCCCCGAAGGTCTCGTCCGGACATTTCTTTGTGATGCCATTTAATGGAAACAATATTTTTGAGCCTGGTAAATCAAATCTCCGTTTTTCGCACAGAAATGAAATGGCTGCTCCTGGCTATTACAAGGTAAGTTTTGACGGTAAACAGATTGTCGCCGAAGCTACCGCTACGGCAAGAACAGGCATGTTCCGTTTTACATTTAATGGGAACGCTAATCCGCAAATCTTTATCGGTAATGCCGGCGAAATTCAGGTGGTATCAAATAAAGTGCTTCATGCTTCAAATGCTAACGCGGTAATAAACTTTAACCAAGGGTACACTGATAAAAAAGAAGTTAAAGGCGGCTGGCTGTTTACTTTCAGCAAAGCTCAGGCAGGTGCCACAATTATCACTTTACAATTAAGCAAATCATCGGTTGGTTACCCCGGGGCACAGCATAATATCAATCAGGAAACAGGTAGCCTTAGTTTTGACGAGATACGCGCCAAAATAAATAGGGAATGGGCTAAACTATTATCAATCGTTGATATAACCGATGATAATGAGCAGAATAAAAGGGTGTTTTACACAGCACTTTATCATTCATTATTGCTGCCGTGGGTTGCTGATGACGCTGATGGCAGTTACCGCGGTACGGATGGTAAGGTCTATCAAAAAACAGGTCAAAACCAGTATGAAGCTTTTTCTCCATGGGATACATTCCGGTCGTTACATCCTTTGCTCACTTTGTTATATCCGCAAAAGCAACAGGATGTGATCTTGTCTATGTTGGATGTATACAAGCAAAGCGGTCACCTGCCTACCGAAAGTATGACGGGCAACCATGCTGTTCCAATTATTGTTGATTCCTATTTGAAAGGGATTGTGGGCTTTGATAAAGATTTTGCTTATAAGGCTATGAAGAAAGATTTGGTTGACGGGCCATTTGTTCAGTCAGACATGGAAGTTTATCACCAAATGGCCTATGTCCCCTTTACCCGGCCCGAGTCAGTTACCCGCACGGTTGAGTATGCCTATGATGACTGGGCGCTGTCGCAATTCGCAGATAAGGTGATGAATGATAAGCCGACTTATCAGTTATTATCAAGCAGAGGTTTTAACTACCGCAATCTTTTAAATAAGGACGAACTGTTTATGCTTCCGCGTAATGGAGATGAGTTTAAGCTTCAGCCCGGCACATCGGGTTATAAAGAAGGCGACAAATGGGTATATTCCTACTTTGTGCCTCAAAATGGTAAAGACTTGATTAATATGACCGGCGGCAATGAGCAGTTTGCCGCCCGTTTGAATTCAGCTCTTCGCAATAATGTTATCCTCTTTGATAACGAAACTGTTTTTCACTTACCTTATCTGTTTAACCAGGCCGGCAAGCCACGGTTAACACAAAAATGGGTGAGAGATATCATGCTCAATAGGTTCAAGGCTACTCCTGGCGGTTTGCCCGGTAATGATGACCTCGGTTCAACATCAAGCTGGTATGTCTTTAGCTCGCTCGGGATATATCCGGTATGTCCTGGTAATCCGCTTTACGCTATCGGTGCGCCTTTGTTCAAATCTGTAACGCTTCATTTACCCAATGGCAAAAAGTTCATCATCGACAGTAATAATTCATCTGCAAAAAATAATTACGTACAGGCTCTGCATGTGAATGGCAAAGCCTGGCAACAATTGGCCCTGACACATTCGGTGTTGGTTAACGGTGGTGCAATGACTTTTGATATGGGGAAAGCCCCAGGTAACTGGCCAACCGATAAAGATCCGATTGAGCTATCGGCCACACAAAAAAATACTGCCTTTAGTATAGCGAGTTATTCGGTCGATAAAAAAATGCAGTGCCTGACGAGCCGCTTGTGATAAGGTTTAAACTTAAAAATACAGGTAGCAAGGGCATTAAAACCGTAAAGCTGTTGGTTAACGGAAAGCCATATAGTTATAAAAACTGGCTGGTTGAGCCGGGACAAACTGTTCAGGATTCTATTGAGTTTCGCCTTTACCCTGTGGGAAAAACGGTACTGAAGCTTGATAATACACTACCGTTGATTGTCGAAGTGAATCTGCCTGCAAAACCGCAGGAACAAGCTTTTAATATATCGGGGCTGGAGGTAAAACCGATGATCAGGTTGAATGAAAGCCAGGAAATAAAATACCGGATAAAAAATACTGGCGGATTAAAGCAAACCTTTATTATACCTGTAATCCAGAATGATTCGGTTGTTTTTACCGATAATATTAAACTTGATGCCGGTGAAGTTAAAACCATTAGTCATCATATAAAAGCTTCCAAAAACGGATTTGAATATGTGAGGGTCGATACGGCGAAAACTATCTACAAGGTTTATGAAAATGCTACAGAATCATTATTACTTGATTTCGCATCGATAGTCCGTGGTAAGATAGTTGCTGATAGTTCGGGCTTTCATAACAACGGAAATGTTATTTCATCTTCAGTAACGACTACTAATGATAAATTGTTATTTAGCGATAGTACTTATGTGGAAGTCCCAAACTCACCAGCTTTGGACAATATGGATGAATCCATTACTATGATGGGATGGGTTTACCCGATGGGCAATAAGAAAGGTCTGGTTGATATCATTACCAAAGGCGATAACCATGTATTGCAAATGACGGATAGCAAAACCCTCACTTTTTTTGCCGGTGGATGGGGCAGGGGGGACTGTACCGTAAACCTTCCTGTCGATTGGAAGCAGCACTGGCACCACATAGCCGGCGTGTGCAACGGCAAAACGCTGTATGTTTATATCGATAGTGTTTTGGCCGGAACCACGCTGTTAGAGGTAACCGCTGATCTGTCGGTAAATAACAAATGGACGTTAGGCCGAAACGAAGAGTTTCCATCGGAACGCGTGTTTCACGGCTTTATGGACAGAGTGAAAGTATTCAAAGCCGCATTATCCGCTGATGATATCAAAAATATAGTGTCGTCAGAAAAAAGTAAGCTGGTGGTGTCTCCTACGTTTAAGAACGATATTTAACAATCTCTAACTGGCTGTTGATGCTCTTGCTATTAATTGCGATGGCATTATCAGTTCCTGCTTGGCTTCATTAAGCCGCCCGGACAGACGGCCGAAAAGGGTTTCCGCTGCCTGCTTCCCCATATCATACGCAGGTTGTAAAATTGTAGTAAGCGATGGATTAAGTATGGCCGCGGTAATTTGATTGGTAAAGCAAATAACTTTTACATCACGAGGGATCTGTAGTTTCAGTTCATCGCAAGCCAGATAAGTTGCGGTAGCCAACTGCTCAACTGTAGCTATGATACCATCTGGTTTAACGGTCGTCAAATGCGCTTTGATCATATTTACGTTTTCCTCCGTATATTTATTGGAGCAGGTTACTATTTCTGCATCTTTAACTACAAACCCATTTTCAGTTAAAGCGTTGCGATATCCTTGTTCCCGGGCGGTTAAAATAGAAGGATATCCACTGATGGTAACCAGTGAGATGTTTTTACATCCGGCTTGCAACAAGTGTGTGGCTGCGTTGTAAGCGCTATTATAGTCGTCGGTTACTATTTTATCCGCAGTAATATCCTCGCAAACCCTGTCAAAAAAACTATGGGGATGCCTGTTTCCTGTAATGTTTTAATATGTCCGGTATCCTGGGTGCTGCTGGCTACCGACATAATGAGGCCATCAACGCGTCCGCTGGCCAGGTCGTTAAACATGGATGCTTCCCGTTCATAACTGTCATGGGAAAGGTAGATCAGCGCATGGTATTTTTTGGCGCGACAATACTTTCAATTCCGTTAATGGCCTGGCTAAAAAAGCTGTCGGCAATTTCGGGTATAATGATGGCTATAGTATTGCTGCTTTGTTTGCGGAGACTGCTGGCATAAGCGTTAGGTACGTAATTTAAACGCCTGGCAGCTTCCATTACCCTCAGTTTGGTTTCAGGACTTATATCATAGCTATCGCGAAGCGCTTTGGATATAGTTGCGGTTGAAAGGTTAAGCTCTTTCGCAAGCGTTTTCATATTCACCTTATCGTTCTTATTACCGCCGGTCATTTTTAGTATTGGTTATGCTTAATTGTGGAGCAATATAACGAAAAAGATGTTCAGTAGTTTCGACACGACTCAACCTGAACGGAAGAAGGGCTTCTATATGTTAAAACAATATTGGGTGCGGTTTAAATGAGAAAAGGCACAATTTCTTGTGCCTTTCGTGATCCCGCTGGGACTCGAACCCAGGACCCCAACATTAAAAGTGTTATGCTCTACCGGCTGAGCTACGGAATCTTTCTTTAAATTTTTCGCTTACTAAGGCGTGGCTGTTTAAAGGCAGCTTTTGTTTTTAAATGAAAAAGCCTCTTTTCAAAGGCTTTGTGATCCCGCTGGGACTCGAACCCAGGACCCCAACATTAAAAGTGTTATGCTCTACCGGCTGAGCTACGGAATCATTCTTTAAACTTTTTCGGTTCGGTTAACCGTTTCCGTTTAAAGTGGTGCAAATATAGGGTTCCTAATTATTACCTGCAAGCTATTTTTTAAATTAATGTTAAGGTTTTTTAAGCCGTTAAAAACCAGTAAACTACAATTTTAGAACGGCTATTTTACCACTATTCCCGGCTAATAATACAAGCTTACCGTGTTTTGCCCTACGGCAAACGTTAAAACTTGTGCTATCTATTTGTTTCCATGTTTGGCCGCCGTTTGTTGTAATATTGCTCCCGGGTGTGCCTGTAGAAAGAAACATTCCGGATTTTATGTGCTCAACACTTGATTGAAACCCTGCCGGCCCTGTTTGGGATGGTGTAAATGTGAGGACAGGGTGAACCGCCAGGATAGTCGCCACTGAATCTGTTTTTTTATCACTGGCATAATCACCCCCAACAATGATACCGGTATTTTGCCCTATCGATATTGAAAAAGCGCCTTCACTGCTTTTTTCATGTGTAAGTGGAAGGTTTGAATACTGCCATTGATTATTGTGAGGCTGTAAGGAAATAAGCCTGGCGTTACTACCCCTGAAACGATGTATATCGCCTCTTTGTCCGATACTCTGAGGCATGTGCCACTTGCGGCAAACGATGCCTCTCCAGGCAGTGCATTTGGGGCATTATTCGACTCGTTCCAGGTTTCACCGCCGTCTTTGGTTTCCAGTAATAAAAATTTATTGTTGATCGGGTCGCCCAAGATGTAGCCATGAAGGTTATCGGCAAAATCCATGGCGTCTAAAAAATAGGTGGTATCCGTTTTTCGATATTTTTCATGCCAGGTTTGTCCGCCATCAACCGTTTTCAAGATGAGGGACGGCGTGCCCGAACTCATGATTACGGCCTCTTTATCGTTGAAAGCTTCAATATCCCGAAAGTCGGATTTTTCATAGCCCTTTATTTGCTGCCAGTCCCAGGTTTTGCCGCCATCGTTTGTTTTGGCGATGTATCCTTTGCTGCCGCTTATCCATGCCGTATTATCATCAACTACAGATAAACCACGGATGCTTGTTGGTTTATCCTGTTGTAAAACGGTAATAGTTTGTGCTTTCAGGACAGAATTGAACCACAAAGAACAAAGTAAGATACTTGAAATAAAAATGCGGTTTAGTTTCATTACGTGTGATATAAAGAGTTTTATGAAACCTAAGTTAGATTTTCAAAGGCCGTTAAACAACATAATATTGATTTTTTAATTTATTAAGTTGCAATTTGCCGGAAACGATTATATTTGCACGCTTGTTAATAAAACGATAAGCCCGGATGGCGAAATTGGTAAACGTTGCGGTCTCAGAAGCCGTTGAGAATTGTCTCTTGAGAGTTCGAGTCTCTCTTCGGGCACGCCTTTTTTAAAGTAAGAAAAATTAGAATGTGAGAATTGAAAGATTCTCACATTTTTTAAAAGCCCAGGTGGCGAAATTGGTAGACGCACCATCTTGAGGGGGTGGCATTCGTAAGGATGTACGAGTTCGAATCTCGTTCTGGGCACACCTCTTAAACTTTTTTTTAAGATCTCTTCCCCTCTTTTAATCCACGGACTTCCTGCTGTAATACATTAACTTGTCCTTCCAGTACTTTCAACCTGATCTCATTGATCCTGCTTTGTGTTTCCTGCGATGAACGGATATCTTTAATGTCGCCTTTCAATTGGAAGTAGCCTGTCATTACCGAAACAACAATGCTTACGGTGCTGGCTATGGTGACTATCATATTCTTTATGGTAATGCCCCTGATCTCTCTGTGTTCAAATGTTGTCATGATGTAGATATTATAAATTGGTTGAGAAATGCGCGGGTATTTAATTGCTTGCGCTATAATGATGGTGAGCAAAATCTCAAAATCCCCATTAAAAAATAAAACGCCTGGTAATATTTTTTATATGCGATTTTGATAGGTATGGTAAATCATAAAACTCCAAAAAAAGATTTAATCGGGCTTTAAGATTCAGAGAAATTCAATTAACATAGCCTTTTATGAGCCTGCGCCAATTAAAATATCCTGCTTGACTAAGGTGGATACCATCAATCGTAAGATCAGGGTCTATCTTATCTCCTTTTAAGAACTCGGGATACAAATTAATAAACGTTACATTAGAACTATCGCAAATACTTTTGGCATCCTTATTATACCTTACAATTTTTGTATTTAAAGTGTCTAACGACGTAGGGAGAATCGATTCAACAAATATGCCTGTACTCGGTGATTTCGTTTTTATTAAGTTTATCATTGTAACAAGATGAGCGATAACAGTATCTGAAGGTATCGCATATCTAAAATCATTTATCCCAAATTCAATAAAAAGCCTTTTCGGTTTACGATAAATCAGCCTGTTAATTACTTCTATACCATTTTCTGATATACTACCAGCAAAACCCATGTTCTTAACAAATGGATTATCAAATCCTCTTTCAACATTAAATCCTTCCGTAATGCTTGTTCCTAAAAAACAATTTCATTTTTATTGGGCTTTGATTTTAAAAAATTCGACCAACGCTGTTCGGTATCTGATGGCTTTTGGGGATGAAAAAACAGCCAATTGCCATAATACAGCCGTTTACCCACAAAAAACAATACAAATAAAATATTGAGTGATAACGAAGCTATCAACAAACGTTTTTTAAACTTATTATTAAATATTAATTATCTACAATTCTTATGCGAATTTATAATTATAAATTAAGTTAGTGTTACTTCTTTAAACATGTTGATTCGCCATGAGAGTAGCTTATAAAGCGCATTGCGGGAAACTATACCCATTAAACTAACGTAACCTGCTTCCACGCTTGCCAAGAACCATATCCAACCCTTACAAACTCATTCGTTACAGAATCATAAGAGGATAGTGTTTGTTTAACGGTACCAATACTCGATCTATGAGTTATCACCATTCCATTAATCGGCCACCCATCAGAGGATAAAACAAAATCGGTACATATCCCCGTCGGAAACGCAGATGGCGATTTAGAAAGTGTTATCCCTCCTGGAGTACCGTCATAAACGAGTGCAGTTGGAACCGGGGATAAAATGTAAAAAGACTGCCAGCCCGATATTGACCATCCTACACGAACGTATAACTTACCGTTGTTAGTTCCATCGAACGAGGCTAATTCTTGCCTATACATATCATTACTAAGATGATGAGTTATAAGAAATCCGCTAATAGGCCACCCGTTAGACGATTCAACATATTCGTATGTAATACCCTTACGATACGCAGATGGTAACGCAGAAAATAAACGTCCTGATTGCCCGGCATCAACAACATCAGGGGCTCTAAAATATTCAGGGAACAAAACATCAAATGTCTTATTAGCAATTGCTACATAAAGCGGGTCTTGCGGGTGAACTAATTCGTTTGGTAGTGATATGTTTATGGCTGTTAGGTAATCCTGCCCATGCACACTATCTTGAAAAGTACCGTATATGTCTTGAAAAATACATTGGTACTTTCGCGCCAATGCTCTTAGACCGTTATTAACAAGCTCATTAAAAATCTGCCCTTGATGTCCATTAACATCGTCTGTCGTCGGATTTTGCGATTGAAGAATAATAGCTAAATGCTGATAATCAAACCCCGTTGTACTCCTGATGGTAGACAGTCCAGTATCCAAACGCCCTAAAAAAGCAATAGCATTAGCTTCGGGAGTACCTCCAACCCACGAATCATTTATTCCCCAACGTAAAATGTATACGTCAGGATTTTGGGCTAAATCTGCCGGTAAAGCAGTCGATAGCCAGTAGGCAGTACTTTGCCCTCCTACACCGCTGTTAATATATGTAACGTTATCTATGTGATTATTTAAAGTAATTTGATTAAGAAGTATATCCGGGTGATAAGTATTTGAGCTTGCACCAGTTCCCGCGGTTGTGCTATCTCCTGAAAGAATTACCTTAACAGCTGTTTTAGCTAATAGCTTTTTGTGAAATGAAGATAAATACTCCTCACCGAATACTCTTTGGTATTTATCAGCATAGCTATTTATTTGCTGTTTTAGATAGGTGGTTTGTTTTAAAATTTTAACGTCGCCCTCTATAGTTACCCCCTTTGTATTATCAAAAGCAGTAACCGAGAAATCGCCATTGTCAAATATTCTCTTATTGGCAGCTAAAGCATTTGCAACCGCCGCCGTATCATCCGTCACACCATCCCCAACAGCTCCATAATCAACCCTGAAAGATTTAATCTGCCCGGATGGTTCAGACGAGCCGCCCCCGCCACTACCAGAAGGCGCATTAATCCAATGCAAATCACCATCAGTATTGCTGTTTTTTGCCAGGATCTGCCCACTTGCCCCTCCCGAAGGAATCTTAAATAAACCGGTAATTTGCGCTTGCAGCTTCCCTAAAGCCTGCAAAATGCTATCGATTGCTGATATTGCCGAGGCACTCCCGAATCCGATACCTGTAAGTACAGCGTTTAAAACCCTCGATACCGTGAAATATTTGTTTGTCGCGCCTTCGGGTACAGCATCGGTAGTACCGGGCGACGCGACAATTTGGATGTATGCCGATCCGCCCCACCTGTATTCATTGTTGGTATCGGTAGTAATATAGATTTTTCCGGTTTCTCCGATCGCCGGCAGGGATGCATAATTGGCAATCTCCAGTACATCATCAACATAGCCGGGGAGTTGGGCTGCCGAAATCTTTCCGCTGCCATCTAAACCCGCATAGCCGTTGGGGGTGTTTTTGTTCGCAGTTTCTTCAAATTGTACGCCCGAAACTATCAATGAAATTCCGCTGCCCCAGATACCGGCGGTCTTGGGGCCGAAAAAATAATAAGAGGAGGTGTTGATATAAAAATCACCGTCGGTACCCAGGCTGTTTGCCGGATTGGTTAGCCCGTTTAATATGGTTTTGCCGTTTGTACCATTGGTACCATCCGTTCCGCTTGCCCCTTGTGGTCCCTGCGGACCTGTTTGCATAGAGAATACCTGGTTCCATGCTCCGGCGGTCTTTTTGTAAAATATACCGCTTACGGTGTTTATAAATGTATCGTCATTATTACCGGTTGACGTACTGGGGCTGGTTGTGCCATATAGCACGGTGGTATCGCCGCTGCTTCCGGTGGCTATGGTGTAAACAATTGTCCAAACACCTGCTATTTTTTGCGCAAAGGAGCCTGCTGCAGTGTTTATAAATACGTCCCCGTTTTTACCGCTTGTGTTTTGCGGAAGCACCGGGCCGAAGGTTAGGTTAGCTCCGGCGTTTAGCCCTGAATTGATAAATTGAAGCAGGGTGGCAAAATCGAATTGATAATCGGCATTGTTGCTGATCAGGATTGATCTGTCTTCGGTATTTATAGTTTCTGCTATCGGGAGCTCGCTTATTTTTTTATCGTTCGCCATCAGTTTAAAAATTCGGTTATTGGTAAATTGTAATTGTTAATTGTGCCCGGATAGTTGAAATCATTTTTGTCGATACCACGGATCCGCGGACCGGACTGGCGGCTGCTTTTATTCTTTTCGTTGTAGCGCCAAAGCGGAAAGTTTTCCTGGTTATCTCTTAAAAATTTTTCTATATCATTGGTATAAGCATTGGCTATACTGCGCTGCTGCTGCACCAGTTTTACAATCTCGGGCGATGAAAGGGCATCGCCGTTATCGTGGCGTTTAATAACTGGTCCAGTTGCAGTGTAGTATATAGCGTCGTTTTCAATAAAGCGGGCAAAGGTGAAATAAACCAGGGCGGGAGCGAGGCCTTCGTATAATACGATGCGGCCATACTCGTCAAGATATTCGCTGCCGTTTAACAGATCTTTATAAGCCTGCGGCGCATCATCTTTTATAGTGCCGTCATCATTGCAATAGGTTATTAGCTGGTAGTACAAAGCATATCCTAAAAATGGTTTTAGGTCGAGCTCCTGGGCCTTTTTGATAAATACTTTGAGCCGTTCGGGTTTAATGTTTACGTTAATATCTTCATATTGTTGAAATATGGTTTGATTAATTAAATAGATCATGGCATGGCCTCCTAACTCCTGTTAAGGGATTTGAAAATGTTATTTACGATTGTGTTGATTGACCTGGAAGTCGAAAGTCTTAAGTCTAAGGCCTTGAGTCAGTATTTCTTTATACTTAGAACTTACAATTAAAGACTTATGACTTAAATCACGGACACATAGCTTCAGCTTCTGCTTGTTTAAAACCATAAGCGTATATCAAAGCGGCTATTTTGCTTTTTGAGGAATGGCCGATTGCAGGAGCCCGTTGATGGCGTTTCCGGCCTTGATACCCGGGCTATCATCGGCTGCTATCGCTGTTACGGGTACGATGTTCCAGTTATTACCGGGATTTATATTTCTGTAAAAACGATTGAAAATTTCAGCTAAAGTTTCTGACAGGTCAAGCCTGTCGGCCGCGGTATTGTCATTGAACTCAAGAATAGCCTGCTTCTTTTCGCTGCCGTTGCTTAACCCTGATGATTTTTCGGCGTTAATCAATTCTTTTGGCACCGAAAAGCCTTTAATGATGCGGGCTTCGACAGATCGTTCCGTCGTTTCAAACAGCTTATCGTTATTCTGAATAGGGTAGGCTTTGAATTCCGGTTTTGAGTTTTCATCTTCATATTCAATTACGATGATCTTTTGCGCGCTTTTCGCACCCTGAAATGCGCCGAGGTCTTTTTCAAGCTGCGATGGGATATTGGCCGCTGAGTACTCATCGGCATCAGGCCTGGTGTTTTCGGCCTCCTCGCGGCGCGACTGCATAAAAAGCATGGTTGATGGCAGAAACCCGGTGGTTACCTCCCTGTTGTTGAAAATCTTGATCCCGGCCTCGGTTTCAAAATCCTCCCATACCGAATCTGCTTCAATTAACGGGTAATCATCAACTTCCGGATTAAAATAAAACAACTGTCCTTTGTAATGTTCCCATCCGCCGGCCCGGGATACCTGTTCCCGGATCACCTGCGGATCAGGATTATACCTGTCTAAAAAAGTGATCTTGCTGCGCATGATGTTTTTCCAGGTTTTGCGGCCCCAATCCGAGTATAGCGCGTATTTATCGGCTGTTTCCGGGGCATCAGTATCACCCATGCGGATATCTTCGAACTTCACATAGCTTACTGATACAATCTTAAAATCAGCATTGTAATTTAGGTGAATGCCGAAACCAGTGAAAAGTGCTTTGTCGGTAGCCAATGCCTTTAATAGTTTGGCAAGGGTCAAGCCTTTAGAGTTAATTACCTGTTTGCCGAGGTCCCTTTGTTCAAACCCGTTACCGGCAATGAATTTTGTTCGTTTGTTCCAGCAGTCTTTTGCTGTAGGTGATCCGGCTACCAACTCGAGCATGCGCTGCGGATAAGCATTATCCAGGTCATAATTAAGAATACCATAGGTTTGGTTTGGCCTTACCAGTATTCGCCGTTCAATTTGCGGAAGGTAGGTTTTCATTTTGAACCTCCTTTGTTTGAATCTTTATTAGCCATTGATTTGCGCCTATTCTTAGATTGGATTATAACTCCCCTTCAGGGTGACGGGGAGCAAACAGCGCTTCTATATGTGGATATCGTTGTAAGTACCATTCTGCTTCTTCATCGCTCAGGTTTTCATTGCAATGTATTGCTGCCGAACCAGGTGCAAATTGATGAAAGCCGGGTTTAAGCATGTATTTCTTTGTTATTGCGTCATCAGTCATTTGGTCATTAGTTTTAGGTTATAGAAAAAGGATCTTTTAATGGTCATTAGCCATTATACAATGACTAATGACCTCATGACACAATGATTATGCTGTAACCAGCGCCTCGATAGCTGATAAAGTGCTGGCATAAGTGGCGTTACCAGTGCCGGGAGCAATAGATACCGCGCGGGGAGGGTAGGGCTCTTTCATTTTATCAGGATTGGTAAGCTTCAGTTTGTAACCACCGTCAAGTGATTCATCTGCGGCATTACGTTCGGCATCGGTTAGGATCAATCCGTTTACCGCGCCAAAAAGTTCAATAGCCGAATCGCTTGATTTATAGTTATTAACCGCTATGGCGCGTACGCGGCCATATCCCATGGCCATAAGCTGGCCTTTGATATCAACAGATAAACCTGCTATGTTGAAATCTATCTCTTCGGTATAACGCGGGCCTACCTGTGTTTTTGTTTGTTTAGAAGTAGTATTGAAACTGTTATTTGTTCCTTCAAATTTGTAAACTTTGGCATTGCTCACAGCGGTTAATCCTTTAACAATAAGCGGGTTGCTGGTGTCGTAAGTGAGCACAATATCATCCGCATTAAAGATATAGATCACATCCTCAATACCCGAGGTAATAGGTTCATCCGTACCCAGGCTAAAACCTGCGTTTATTTTATTATAAATTGACATGTTATTATTGGTTGATTAAGTTAATGGTTGATTAAGTTGATTGGGTTAGTTAAGGATAGGGTAAAGAGTCAATAACCACTCACCTAACCAACCCAATCAACAATTCACTAAGCAGAGAGGTAGAACAGTTCGTTGGCAAATTTGAAATTTACGGCCGCTTTCATACGGGCTTTCATGCGTACCACGTTATCGTTGGTGTAAGGCTTCAGGTAAACGGTTGATAGCTCAGAAGCATCACCTAACAGGTCGACACCAAGGAACAGGTTTGACGACCTTGCACCTAAAATGGTATTAGCCTGCCAGTGGTTCATGATCTGGAGCGGAATACCCAGGTAGTCCATCTTTTTCATATCGGTAAAAGCGTTGATAACGTTTAATGCCTTGTTTGCCTGCGCCTGGGCATACGCATAACCCACATGTAAAGGAATCTGTAAGTTAAAATCTTCCTGTATCCTATCGGCAGGGTCAAGCTGGGCGTAAACGCTGCCCAGCACCTGCAATACATTGCTTACGTTAATGTAGTTTACTATAGCCGCGGTAGCTGTGCCGCTAAAAGTTGCGGGCTTACGGCTGTTAACTTCGTTGTAGTTACGCACCAGCTTAAACGAGGTGGCGCTCGCTACCTGAATAAAGTAAGATTGGCCCTGAACAGCTATGCCTGGCGCGCCATTGGTAGTATCCTTGCTGGTGCCGGTTACCGCGGTGATTGTAACAACATCGCCATCAGCGAGAGGGTTGAGGTATCGGCCACGGTTACAATGCCGTTTGCATCAATTGCGGTAGCTGCCAATGAGGTGGCGGGTTTGCTTAACCCTACTTTGTAAACGCCTGAAGCCGCAGCTATTGATAGGAGCAGGCCGGGGAAGTCGGCTGTAAAGGCAGCTTCCTTAGTGGCGCTTTTGCCAAGCCAGTACAAGCGTTCGTTAGCAATCTGGATTTTTGTTAAATAACGCTGTACCATAAAGTCCGACAGGTCAACCACACCTTCGTAATCCATAAAGGCACCTGGTTTAAGCGACTGGGCTTCCCAGCTTTGCGCAAGTTTATCCCATTGCTCCTGTTTCATGAATTCGTAAACCACAGGGTCAAGATAGCTTTCCGTTTGGTGGGCGGTTGTGCCCTGATCGGTAAAGATGCCCGATGGGTTTTGCAATACAACGTCGTCATCAACATCAAGGATCACCTTGCGGGCTTTTACGTCGTTGATTACTGTGAGCAGGCCACGCTTAACCGAATCAGCTTCCAGTAATGTGCTTGCCATAAATCCTGCCAGCGCTTCGCCGGCGTAGGTGTTGTTTGTAAATGTAAATTGAGCCATAAAGTTTAGCTCCCCGGCCCCCTAAAGGGGGAGCTTTTGATTGTTTTAACGTATAGGGATAGTGAGAAAGAGTTAATTAGATATGATAAGGTTTAGATGGTATGTTGATTTGTTTAGGAAGCGATAGCTTTTTTTACAGCGTTTTTCGCGATTTCGGTTTGTGGGGCAAAGAATGGAGCAGGCTCTGAATGGGTTTTATTGCTGCGCTTTGAACTTTCAGGTATAAAGGTTGATTTGATTTCGTTCTTTACTTCAGTACGTGTTTTTTGCAGGCGGTTGTTGGCTTCCTCAAGCGCGCTACGAGCTTCTGTCAACAGTGCGTTTTGTGCATGCAGGCGGGCTTTTAACTGCTGCATACGGTTTTGTACATCAGCAGTTTTTTTGTCGATTTAAATTTACTTTCCGGCAGGTTGTCGTCTTCATCCTCTGCTTCCGGTGCTGTTTCAGGGTCAGCAGGTGTTACCGTTTGAATCTTTCCGTGTTTAACGTCCAGTTGTTTGCCATCGGCGCAGGTATAAGTATCGCTTATGGCGGGCGTAGTCATGTCTTCGTCCTGGTAAACTTCGGCACCTTCTTCAATTTGGTCTGCGTGGTGCAGCGTTCCCTTATCGGTGATGGTTTGCTTGTTTACCACTTTTTTGAAAAAATTCATGATCTTGTTTAATACCGACGTGGTTTTCTCAATGAGTTCTTTGTTTTCGATGTTCATGCTGTTGTTATTTATGTTTAAGAGTTTGTTGATGCATCGCTGGTAAACTGCTGGGGCAGCGTTTGTATAGTTTTTAATAAGCGCGCTGTTAGTGATCTCTGTTTGATAATCTTCTATTTGATCGATAAAGCCGAGATCAAGGGCCTGATCGGCAGTCATCCAGGTGACGGAGTTGATCAAGCTGTTTACGGTAACTCCGTCTAACCCGGATTTGTCCATGTAGATCTGTGCCAGGCGCTCCTGAACTACATTTAACATTTGTACATCTTTTAAGAGTTCATCGGCGTTGCCGCCTGTGCCAACCATAGGTTTGTGAATCATAAGCAATGCGTATTTGCTCATGATCACTTTTCTGCCGCCCATTGCAACAACTGAAGCTGCCGAGGCAGCCAGCGCGTCGATATAGGTAGTAATTTTACCGGGATACTTTTTAAGCAGATCATAAATAGCGATGGCATCAAATGCACTGCCGCCTACCGAACTGATGTGTACTTCAACGTCATCGCCCGCTGCCGCCTCAAGTTGGGTTTGTATGTAAACTGATGATAAATTACCCGAACCAATGCAGTCGGTTTCGGTATCGTATAAATAAATTTTGTAGCTCATATTGGTATTGTTTTTGTCTGAAAGTCGGGAAGTCAGAAAGTCCTGAAGATGGACTGGGGATTGTTAATTAGCTTGTAATAGCGGCCGTTTTTTTACGTCTTATAATGCCGGCTGGCATGTATCAAAGGTCGTTGTTATTTTTTGTTTGGATGGTGACAGTGTTTTGTCAGTTGTTTATCTGACCCCGAATTTTTTGAATGAATTGAATTTGCTTCGGCTGATTCTGGCTATGGGCTATTTTTTGTTTAGCTGATTGATATAACAAATGTCGATACAAATTTCTTTTAATCTGGTGACAGTGTTTTGTCAGTGGAAGAATTTTTAAGCTGCTTTTTCAGAAAAACAGTTGAGTGCACGCCAAATAGTGCGTTCGTCCTTATTAAACTTGATTTCTGCCTCAAGCACAGCCTGATTTTTATTAATACCACGGGTTTGCTGCTGGGCGTTCACCCATAAATAAATTTCGCGGTACACAAATACTTTAGTGGTTATAAAGCCTGCTTTATACATGGCCGAGAAAATGCCTTCATCAAACAGGGTGTTTGCGATTTGAATATCCATAGAGGTTAGCGGTTAGCGGTTAGCGGTTAGAGGTTAGCGGTTAGCGGTTAGCGGTTAGAGGTTAGAGGTTAGAGGTTAGAGGTTAGAGGTTAGAGGTTAGAGGTTAGAGGTATGTTAATTATGACAATTGGCATAGTTTGCTACAAATTTACCCTGTTTATAGTTTGAGCCAGAATATTTTGCTGGTTGTTAATATCCTTAACATCCACATAAACAGGAGGGAAGTTATTGATCATTTGGTAAGCGAGGGTATTGGCCAGGTCCTTCACATCATTGACTGGTTGATTATAATAACGGTTAGCGTTGCCTCCGTCGGTAAATATACCTCCTATGGCATAACCGCGGCCTGGATTGGGTATCGAAAAGTCACGACCACCATGCGCCACGTTAATTGCACTTACCAAATTGCGGGCCCAGGGATTACGCATTGCTTCAGACACAACAATAGCTTCACCCGAACGGAGGTATGCGTTTGTATTATCGGTACGGCTATAACCGGGCAATAATGCCCCCCGACCGTCGGACTGATAGTGTAAGCCGCCTTTAGCATATTGAGGTGGTTTTTGAGCTACAATAGTGGCTACTTGTATAGCTGTAGAGGCGATGATGCCCGGTATAACAAAGGGAGCAAGTATACCCGTTTGTGACGTTGCTTTGGTAATGGCCAATGCACCGTTAATAACGGCTTGTAATATCGATGCTTTCTGTTCTGCCTTAAAGGCCTTGACTTTTTCTGCAGCTTCCTTTTTTGATACTTATCTTCAATCGCTTTTTTCTGGGTGTTTGTCAGGTTTTTATTGCTTAGTTCGGCTGATTTGTCTTTTTCCAACCCTCTTATCCTGGCGCCGCTTTGAGTTTTAATGTTGTTTTGAATGATAGAAAAAGCTTTATCGGCCACTTGTTGTGCGCTTTGCAATGCAAACTCTTTACGTTGTTGCTCGTATTGCTGAGTTAACGCTGTAATATCCTTTTGCTTTTGATCTTCTAATTCTTTAATCTTGTCGACGTTGCCGGCGGCCAGTTTAATCTCGTAACTATATTTATCATCAATGAGTTGTTTTTCAGCTTCTAATTTCTGACCGGGCAGCAGGGCTTTATCAACCTTTTTCTCATCCTTTGCCACAGTGTCCTCGTGTTGATTAGCATCTATTACGGCCTGCATTTGCTTTTTTGCTTCATCAAAATCATTTTTATTAAAAAACTGAATTTTATCACCAATACCAAGATGGAATTTTTGTTGAAGCTGCTCACTTTTTTTGTCGTAATCTTCCTGGCTGATCAGCTTTCTACTCAGCGCATCATTCAACGCGGCGAGTTCAATGTCGTAGTGTTGCTTATCAAGCTCAATTTGTTTGGCAAATGTAATTGCCCTGGCTTGCAATAATTGGGCGGCGCGGGAGGTATCTATTTTCTGTTTCTTTTTTTGTGGGGCTGTGTCAGTGTCAAAATTATCCCAAAAACTCATGTCCATTTCTTTCGCTATATCAGCAGCTTGTTTTTGAAATCCGGCTGCTATTGCTTCCAACTTCTTTTGCTCGTTTTGGGCATCTTTTACTGCTTGAGCCCGCCGATTTTCGGCTTGCTTTTTCTTTTCTCTATCGGCTGTTTCACTTGTGTTTGGTATACCTCTTGACCCTTCGCCAGCGGCACCCGGATTTCTGTTTAGTACGTCCATCACTTTGTCCCAAAATGTAAGAGAATCATCGTCTGACTTTAATTTGGCTTGCTCTGCTTCATAAGCTTTTTTTGCAGCATCCTGAAGTGCTAACTGGGCTGCAGCTTTGTATAAGGTCATTTTTATATAGGCGGGCCCATCTTTTGTTAACTTGTTCTCAACTTCGGCCAATGATGATGCCTTGCCCATTGTTTTTCCCAGCGTTTCATTATATTGATTCAATACATCTTTTTTCTTAAGAAAACCATTTCGGGCTAAATCGACATTTATTTTTAACTCATCTAATTGCTGGATAGCTTTTGAATAGTCGCTACTGCTGAAAGCTTTATTTAGTGCATTTAATTTAAGTGTAGCGTCATTAATAGCATCTTTTCCTTGTATGAGAGATGCAACCCATTCCATTATTTCCGGGCCATAAATAGTTAATATAGTTAGACCAGCGCTTAATATATTGGTGAATGTAAGAAAGCCTGCCCTTACGCCTTCAATGATATTTTTCCATATAGAAAATGTGGATGAAAGTGTTGATAAAGTTTCCTTGAATGCATTGCCAGATTTTGCAGCTGCCTCATTTTGTTCATTCAATTTTTTAATTGAGTCTGTTAATTTGTTAAGGTCTTTATCTAAGGCATGCACATTGTCTGAGACATTTTTTATCGGTTTACCAAGGTTACTTATGCTGTTCTTTAAATTGATAAACGCCTGGTTGTATTTTTCGATCTGCTGAATGGAATTATTCATGTCCGAAAATATCGGGTCATCATTGGATGAATTTGTCATTTTGATTATTAGTTTTAATTATGTTTAGGTAAAAAAGTAGCCGCTAATATTAAACAAAAAAGTCTTTTTTAATTTGATGGCTTAATGCTTAAAATTCCATTTGGCATAATTTAAAGATTGATTTAATTCAGAATGATTAGAAGAATCTGCGGTTATAGCGAACTGTCCGAGCTATGGCTTAGGATATTAGGATGCGGAACTGATTATCAACAAAGTTGTGTGCAGCCTTAACTAAATAATCAGGCGATATTTATTACTGTAGCTTTTTAGTTATTTTAGTAATGCTTTCTATTTTGAAATCAAGTTTAGGGTTTGAGAAAGCATAATCCTTATCATCCCCATTACTTGTAAACTCAATATCCCCCGTTTTATTTTTCTCAAATGATCCGGTTATTAATACTCTATCACCTTTTAACAAATCTTTTAGCTTATCTTTTATGATGGTATTGTCTGGTAGTACCCTGGCAGATAATACTATATTACTCAAATCTGGGTATTTTTGGTCGTCATCTAAGTAAATCTTTGGCGTAACAAGTAAAGTTGCCTCGATATAATCAACGGGGTAACTTTTTAATTCAATTTGATAAAGAGTAGCCTGCCATTGCACAGCTTTCGCATGCAAAGTATCCACAATCAATTTAGCTACCTGAGCATGTTGTTTATCATATATTTCATTTTTTTATCGCATTTTCTTCTCCGGAATAGAGAGAATCAGCTACATGAAATTTATTTATTAACGTTAATTCCTCAGTCGGTCGGTCATCTACTATTTTAACAGGAGGAGTGCAACTTGCTATAATTAATAATAACAACAGAAGGTTATATGATTTCATCAAAGTGATAATTTAGATTTTACTAATATTATTGGTAAATATAACGTTTACACTTTGGGTTGCAAATAATATTTGAAAAATAAAAAAATGTTAACCAAGCTTTACTAATTCTACTTTTGTCGGCTGTCCTTTACGCCAGCTATCGATTTTGTTGATATAATAATAACAGCTGTCCTGCTCCAGATAAACCGGAATAAGCAAATCAAGTTCCATGATATCGCGCGGGGTTAATAAAAAATAGCGCACTACCTTTTTGGTTTGGGTTAGTATCTTTTGCAGTTGCGGATAATAGTTTGTTCTTAAACCTGGCTGCTTTGCGCCGTTAACTCCCGGTTTATCGCTAAAGCAAAGGTTAAATTCACCATCGGGTTTATAAAAATAAGGCACCGATACTACGTCATTTACCTCAACAGTCTTTTCGCCGTCGGTAAATTTTACCGTAGGATAATCTTTAAGATTGAGCAGGTTTAACTTTTGATCAATCAATATTCTTGGTGATGTGCTGATGCTGAAATCGTTGGTATCGCTATCAGGATCGAGCTTTTTAATTTGCGCTATAGTTCCACCGGTAAATGCCCGGTTAAGGGTAGGGGCAAACTGGCTTTCGAACAGGTCGGCACTTGCCGGCAGGGTCTTATCTTTAACTATAATTTCAGAATCGGCCAGTTTTTTGGGTAATACGTTATCGTCATCCTTGTATTTCATGTAATTAACCTGTGCATATCCGCCGAGTTGAAAACTTATGGTTTTACCCTGATCAATACACTTGCTTGTCCAGTTTTTTGCGATTGGAATATTGGAAACAATATCTGCAAATGAATTAAAGGACACGGTGTGGGTACTGTTATCTGTTTGGCATACAATGCCGAAACGTTGCAGCGTATCCTTCAATAAATCTTTCTGACTTATATCCGGAAAAATGCGTTCGCATTGTACCTGCTGGCCATATAAAACCGGTTTCTGATCAACATCGAACCTAAACACAGCGCCTTTATGAATAAATACGGTGGTGTTATAACGGTGCAGGTGGTAAGTGATGAAAATCGAATATCCTTTATTAAGCTCGAAATCGTATGTGAGCTTTAAATTCTTAACCGGTTCTGTGCGCTCACGGGTATTAGGCGGATAAGCCTTATCTGTAAAGTTGATGGTTTGCTTTGCCACTTCGCTTGAATGGCCGTTTGCATCACGATAGTTTATGATGAGTTCAAAATACCCGTTATCGCCGGTATTGGCCACGCCATGCATGTCTAAGTCGAGAATGAGGCTTGCTGTGCCGTTAACCCGCTCTGTTGCGTGGTATTCCTGAAATCCAATTGGTAAAGTTCTGTCCGTATTATCATTGGCATGCATACCTAACTGCCCGCCATCAATTACAAGTTCGTTATTTGTAACGTACAACATCGATGCTGATTTACTCAAACCTTCAACTGAGTTCTGAAAATCGGTACCATGTTCAAACTCGTCATTGGCAAACTGACAAATAAGTTTAGGGTATAACTCATTTTTAAGCAAGGAGCCTGTTGCTTTATAACCTGTGTTTTTGATCATTAGTTCGATTGCAGTTTTAATGAAAAAACCTGGCCGCATGGTATACACATCCAAAGGTTTATCAAAATCAACCTCATTTATTGATCCATAATCAACAACAGGCCATATCCAACCCTCTTCCTTTTTTTGTGATGCAACAATGGTTTCCAAATTCCAGGGATGGTCAAAAGCCTGCCACGGCAGGTTTTTACCCAAATTGGATGTGGTGCTGCTGCTATCGCCCATGTCATAGATTTTTCCCTCCAACGCGTCAAAAAAATCAACATTGCCACTTAATATGGTGATGTTGGCCGTATCCTGTTCAATGCTGTTAAGCACAGCTAACCCATAAGGGATGATTTCAAGCCCATCCTGTATAATTTTAGCCTGATAATTATCATAGGGCAGGTTTGTAGTAAAAGCTACCTGATCCGGAAAACCCAGAATTTGACGGTTACGTTGCGTTAGCGGGATCTTAAACTGGTTGCTGGTATTGCCCTGCTGGTTTTTAACTTCGGCCAGGTTATTGATCTGGAAGGTAAGCGCAATAGGGCTGTCATCAGTTAAATCAACCAGTTGGTCATTAATATAAAGTTGTATCTGATTCATGAAATTAGCAAATGTTAGTTGTTGACCGTTGTTTAAAACAATTGGTTTATTATCAATAATTTATTTAAGTTTATGATCCCGACCAATTAACCTGAAACAGCATTCAATGCATGTAAAGTATCTTTTGATAATTGCCATATTGGTATGTTGCCTGGTATCATGCAAAAAAGATGATAAGGCTGCTAACCCTGTAGTTACTATTACAGGTAAATGGTACCTGAAAAAATATCATACCCGCAGTTATAAAAACAATGTGCTGTTGAGAGATACTGCCCGTACAGATTACTCGGCTGCTGATTTTGAAATTTTTAATAATGATGGTTCAGGTTATACGTCAAACCGCACTCCGTCGGGCGAAACGGCGCTTATTAAATATCAATACACTTTGAAGGATAAAGTATTAACCATAAGTAAAACAACACCAGCATTTTATGAAGGCACTTATACCGTTAATACACTTAGCGAAAAGGCACTTGAAGTAAGTTATGAAAGTAGTATAACTGTTGATGGTGATTATTACTATGGGATTGATAACATTAGTTTTACGAAAGAATAAGTCCGTTACTGGGTTTGAATATTTATGGACGGCATGTTGAATGTTATGCTAAACGGGGCCTGCCCGTTGCGGGTTTCATATTCGCTGTAGGTAGCGGTATTTATCACAATGGTTTGCCACCTGACGGGATTTTTATTTACCAGCATCTGTACCTTTGGCGAATATTTAATTGACTGCAGCCCGCGGATATCATTTACAGAAAGATCTTCGGCCATAACCTTCATTTTTTGCCCTGCACTTTTGCTGATCACTTCTTCAATTCCTTCCTGGGTTTGCCAGTTTTGTACAAAGTTTTTAATGATAACAGCATTTTGAACATCCAGGCTTATTTCCTGGTTAAATACAAAACGATAGTAATTCCAGGAACCACTAAGCCCGATCCATCTCAGGTATACTGAATTATCATCAACAGCATCATCTATCCGTACAGTTTGTGCTTTGGTTAACGAATGCGAACCATTTTCATCATCATACCTGATCTGGATATTAAAGTAATAGGCCACGGCCTGGAAGTTTGCATTAACCATAAGCCGGTGCAAGCCGGCTGGACCTGTTAACGGCATGATAAAAGATGTTTGGTTACCGATGCTAAACTTGCTGCCATCTTCATTCAGGATCCACGAATCATCCTCATTTTGCAAATAATCGGGTTGTGAACCACCGGGTAGCGGGTTCCGGTTAATATCAAGCAAAGTAAGCAGGCAATAGGGTTGGAGGCCGGCCATCTCATCGGTGCAGATGAACCCAATATCAAATGGGTATCCGGCCGAATATGCAGACTCTTTAAAGTCCGTTATCCATTGTGCGGGTGAGTTGATATTGGGAACATAAGCAGCAAGATTGCCGCCATACTTATCTCCGAGTTGTTTGGCCGCATAAACCACATAGTACGGATACTGAATTTGACTGAAGCTGCTTGTAAATCCTTCGTTTGAGCCATCATCATAATGCTGGGCGTACTCAACCGTATAAGCGGCACAGAGATTGGTATCGCGATGATCAACCTGGTTATAATCGTTGCTGTCGGCCGGGCGTAGCAAGCTCTGTAAAAAGTTTGACAGGTCTGCTTTTACTAAGCCGGTATTATCCGGCCGGTTTACTGATTTTATGGTGGATAGGTTATTGGTAAGCGGATCGGTATAGGTAATGCGGGTATGCAGCTCATAATACGGGTACATGCTGTTGATATTAATAAAACCGGTAGTGTCACCGTTTATAAAGGGAGTATCAATCACTATGCTATTGGTGCCTGTTACTTTTTCAATGGTATAAACTCCTTTATAAGCGTTCGACTTCAGATAGATTTTATCCCCTTCCTTAACTTTAACCAACCCTGTATTGGTGTCTTTAAAATTGGCGTTAACACTGATGCAGGCATGTCCTTTTTCGCTGTCGGCTGTTATGCTTTTAATCGTGAAATCTTTTCTTTGATAGGTAAACACGATAGGATTGAACGCCGCGCTCCAGCGTGATACATATCCATCGGGGAGCATTACCGAAGGATCACCGGTTAACAGATTGGTGGATGTTGAAATACTAACCTCCGCGGTGTCTGTACAGCCTAAGGGGTTACTGTCTTTTACAAGTATGTGTTTTAACCCCCGCTTTGGTTTGTAAAAACAGGAGACGCCTGCCAGTTTGCACCCAGATCGATACTATACAATATGGATGCAAAACTTGAGGTCGCGTTAACTGTAATCTGAGCGTCGGCAGCTCCCGGGGCCGACTCGATCTTATTGATAGCTATATAATTTATCTTCAGATCACAAACAGAGGGATTGGGGGAAGGATTGTCACCGGCTTTGACAGCAATTATGCTGAACGATATATAGTTGCTCCGGATCATATCGCCCTGGGGACTATATTCGTAATCCCTGATGATACCTGAATAAAGTGGGAATGATTGCCCGGCTACAATAACGTTGAAGGTGCTTGTATACCCGTTTTCGTTACGCTGATAGGTGACTTCGCAGTTATTGCCATTGGTGGGCTGCCCGGTATCAGCATCAATAATGCTGATGAATACATCGCCCTGATCAATTTGCCCCCCGTTTTGGTCGGGGTAGGTTGTTGAGCTGATGGTTTCATTAATAGTGGCTGTTATATTCATTTTTTATTAGTTAGAATGAGGGTTTAAAAAACATCAAAATACATGGCCGATAAAGTTATGGTTAAACCAATACCGGTGGTGTTAACATCAAACTTGTTATAAACCGGCACACATTTGGCTTTTTGCCCTGCTTTGACCCTGAAGTACCGGCCTTCGCCTTCCCTGTATTTTGAGGCTTTTACCACAAATTGACTGGCCATTTGCAGCGCTTGCGATACGTAGGTTTCATTTTCGGCCGTGAACTGTCCAAAATCTGTTTTGAACAGAAACTCCATATAAACGGTAAACATATTATCAACCGAGCCATTGACCTGCGGACTTACCTCAATAGGCTGAAGGGGGTAAAGAAATACGTAGGGAAAGCTGATATCATCTGCAAGGGTATTCAGTTCGGCCTGGGTGCCATAGGCAAATGCCGGGTTGCCATTAAGTGTTTGTACAATAGCTTCTATTTGGTTACGCATAATAATTCAGGCCCCGATCCCTGGGTTGGGGTGGTTTGGTATTTAATAGCCTTGCAGGGATAAGGCGCTTTAAGTTGTAGTTTGAGATAGCTCGCTATATCGTTTTTGATATTCAGCTTCGGTTTTGTTAAGCAGCAGTTTGGTAAGCAAGCGCTCATATGGCATACTCATGATCAAGTCCCATTTGGTAATATCGCCGCCTGCTAATGAGTTTACAGTGTTGATATATTTAAATTTTTCGAAGGACTGGATTCCTGCCCTTTTTTCCAATACGGTAGGAGCCGATGCCAAAAGCTTATTCTCGGCATCGATAAGCTGGGATAACAGGTAAAAAAATGCTTTGAGATGGGCAGTGCCTCCGTTACCCGTAGCTTTTTAACTTCGTCCATAAAGCTTTCTACCTCATATTCGTTATATTTTTTACCTGTTGCCCGGCAATAGAAGTATTGCGCCAATATCTGGCAGCAAGCGTTTAATGAAGGATTAAAATGTTCCTGCCAATCATCTTCGCCATGGGTTTTTATATGGGTATTTATTTCTTCGGCTATGATATCGCGGGCTGCCATAAATGCGCCGGCAGGCTCAACCGAAAGGTTTTGCATTACTTTTACCTTTGTTTTTTGGGGTGGTGCCCCGCTGCCCCCTGATAGCATAAAAATTACCTCTTTGGGGATCTCGTTACTGTTGTACAGGTATTTAATCTGGTGGGATAAAGAAAGCACGGCATCGCCAAACTGGTGCAGATCATCATAGTTTTTGATGTTATGAAGCTCAGTAACCGGTATGCCCGAAAGTATGCTGATGGCCTCCAAATCTGTTATATTGGGCCGGGCTTGCAAATCCATTAGTTGGCCGAGGGTTACTTCATTTAATTGCGTTGGTATCCGGACCCGCAACTTGCCCTGGGTTGTTTTTAATATTTGTTCTGTCATATCTATTAAGCCTGTGTCGGTTTTGTAGTTTTTATTATGGATGTTTAGATCAGCCCGTGTAATACCCCTACCTGTTGAATGCTTTGCCTGTGCGGCAGGCGCGATTGAAGTTTTCCGGTGCCGTTTATTTTTAATTTATTAAGGGCGATATACCTTAAGGGGTCTATCAAATGGTTCCATGAGTCAACCGGTTCATTGATGGTTTTGCCTGTTACATCTACGCGCCATTTATAACGGTTAAGCTCGTTGCGCAGGTTTGTACTATTGCGGGTTATATTTATTTTGTAGCGTTTAAGGATATCAATAGAGTTTTTAACACTATCGGCACCTTTTTTGCAGCTGTAACGCGCCACCCCAGGCGTTTTAATTCTTCTATTGATTTGGGTTCTGCACTATCTGCAATAATTTCGCAGTTAAAACCTACACCGGCCTCTTTTAATTTTGAGGAAATATCTGTGTTGGTGAGGCCTGTTTTGTAGAGTAACTCGTTTACCCACAATTCGCCGTTTTGCTGGTATACTTCAATGCATCCGGTTTCATCATTGGTAAAACCAAAATCTAAGCCCAGGGCTATCAAACGGGCATCGGCCGGGATAGATTCGCAGATATACCAGTTGTCAAATATAAGCCCGTTTATTTTGCCGGTTAAACCACGGGCGTATACTTTCCATAGTTCAATATCAACAGTTTTTAACGCTTCTATTTTGTCACGTACTTCCTGACCTAAAAACGGGTTATGCCGATGGTCGGACACTATAAGTTGTACCCCCGGTTTACCAATTAAGTGCTCATGTACCCAAAAGCCGGTATTGGGGTTATAGTCAATAAAAATGCGCTTTTTGGTACGCAGGGCCAATTCTGTATATACATCCCATGTAAGGCCATTGGCTTCGTTGATAAACAGGTAGTCGCGCTTTCCGGATTTTGCGTCCTGTCCGTTGTCGTAGCTTTTAAACTCAATTATGCTACCGTTGAGAAACTCGAAAATACGGTCGCTTTTATTATAGCTTTTAATTTTTGCCTGTAATACCGGCGAAGAGCTGTATATATTTAGAGCATCGCGCAGGGCGCCTGCTTTAAGGTTAGGGATATCCTGTCCAACTATGGTGATCACCTGTTTGGGGTTTTCGCAGGCAAGGCAAAACAGCGCCTGCTCAATGGCAAATGTTTTACCGCTGCTGGTACCTCCCTGGTTAATTACCACATGCGCGGTTGAAAGATAATTTTGTTTGAACAGGACAGAGCAGTGAAAACCTTCCGGCTCTTTAAATGTAATGTCGGTGATTACTTCTTCATCGGTCATTGTTACTGATTTTAATCTGATAGCTGAGGTTGCAAACGGGTACCGGGGTTATAGTTTTACCTCTTTTTCGCTACCGGCAGGAGGAGGACCGGAGCTAAAAACCTTTACTGTTAAAATGTTCCCTGCTTCTGTATTTGGTAATGGATCATGTTTTTCGTTCCACCCCATATTTTTTAGCGCGAACATTGCCCCGGTTACATTTTGGTGCAGATGGGCTTCATAGCAGGCTTCTACGCGTAAAACGCCCTGTTTAACTGCCTGTGAAAACGGGCCGTGCTGTACATATGTATAAAACTCCTGCCGGCTGCTAAAGCCAAGGGCAAGGGCCAGTCCTGATAATGTTGCAGGTTCGGGTTCACGGTCCCAAACCTTTTGTTCAATAGTTTCTGCATTGTCTTTACTGTTTTTTACCGGTTTTTGTTCAATATGATATTTCCCCTTTATATAGGCGAAATATTTGTCAATAAGCCGCTCAACCTGGGCGGCGTTATTAAAGGAAGATATATCAGGCTTCATTATGTTTTGAATGCCGATTGGCATAAGGGAATAATCAAATGTCGGGAATATTTTTCACAATTACTAATTTTATTGGTAATTTTTTATTTAAGCAGATGTAGGCGGATGGGCATAGCGGTGGAATGAATAAAATGTAAATATTTTCTTTTTTAATAGAAAAAATTTACATTTGTGTATGAGCAAAGCAATTAAACGTAATACAGCTATTGAAGGCCGGCAAGGGCAGGCTGCATCCCGCCCTTATGTATTTACCGATGCGCCTATGCAGGTTTTTAATGATCTGCTGATGCCTTATGAAACCTATTTTAAATCGCCTTTGGCTAAGCTTGGGGCTATAAAACAAGGGTTGCGTTCAAATTCCATCACTGATTTATTAAAGGTAACCGGTGCTACTCAAAGTGATATTGCCAAATGGTTGCATATAACCGAGCCTACTTTGCGTAAGCATTTGCAAAGCACACATGAGCTAAACCAGGGGCTGAGTGAGCACATCATTCAACTGTTTGAGCTTTTTGACAAAGGCCTGGATACCTTTGGCTCCCTTGATGAGTTTAAAGGCTGGCTAAAACATTATAATCCGGGTATTGATGCTATCCCATTTGATTTGCTCGATACCATAACAGGCATTGGTATTGTAATAAGTCAGCTTATCCGTATTGATTACGGTGTGCTTGCCTAAAAATAATTATTGAATTAATGATTTAGTGAATTATTGATTGCATTTTTAACGCAAATTTATGATCACTAAATAGGTTATTAATCTTTCCTTCTATCTTTTGAACGTTTACCGGATAAGTCAAACCAAGTATGCCCATGACCGCAAAGGCTCAGGAATTGACGGCCGATGGAATTCATTGGGACAATATATGATCTATACAGGCGGTTCACTGGCTCTTTCATGTCTTGAAAAACTGGCGCACTCGCCTGGTACTGCTTTATATGCCGGTGATTTTTCAGTTATTATATTTCAGATACCGGATAACCTGCCTGTTTTTGAAATCACTGTAAACAAACTCCAAAAACTTAATGCCAACTGGCACAAGGTAATTAACTACCCGGTTACTCAATTGCTTGGTGATACCTGGCTTCGTAAAATGGAAACGGCCGTATTAAAAGTGCCATCGGCAATTATTGACCTGGAGTATAATTACCTGCTTAATCCGGCCCATCCCGATTATAACAAAATAACTATCAGCAGTGTAAATAAGTTCACTTTTGATCCGCGGCTTAAAGCTCAATAAAATCTTGTACAAACAAATAACTTAAATAATTATTTTATAATTGCACGGATAAACCTTTACTTTTCCTGCATCGAATAATTATAATGGGTATTAATAAAACAAGCATTTTAATTTTTGCAGGCCTGCTCATAAGTATCAGAGTACACGCCCAGGATAAAAGATACATCCCGATAGGGCACACTAAATATAAAGATACAATACTGGTTACCCATCCCGACACTACTTTTGAAAAAGATGTATTTGACGTTATAGGATCCATTTTTGGTGAAAGCAAGAAGCCCGGCAAAGTTGATTCTGTAACTTCAAAACCGGTAATATCAATTATTCCGGCTATAGGTTACACTTTACAAACAGGGCTGGCGGGTACTATATCGGGCAATGTGATTTTCAGGTTAGCACCCGATACCCGGATCTCCACTATAACGGTAAACCCTGCTTACACTCAAAATAAGCAGGTGATCGTCCCCATCCAATCAAACATATGGTCGAAAAATAACAAATATGATTTTATAGGCGATTTCAGGTTTTACAAATATCCGCAAAGCAGTTTTGGCTTAGGCAGTAATTCTGACAGGGATAATGAAAATCCCCTGGTTTACAGTTTTTTTCGTTTCCATGAAACTGTTTTGCGCAATGTATCCGGAAATTTTTACGCCGGTTTGGGGTATATTTTTGATGACAGGTGGGATATGTACGAGAAAGGTCAGTTAAACGGAAAAACGTCCGACTATGAAAGGTACGGCCCCGTTAGCCGCGCTATATCAACCGGGATAACGTTTAGCGGGCTCTATGACAGTCGCGACAACCCGATTAATGCATCGCGCGGATTCTACACCTCATTACAGTACCGGGATAATTATACTTTTTTAGGCAGTACAACTGCTTGGCGCTCTTTAATTGTTGATGTGCGCAAATACTTCAGGTTTCCGGAAAGCTCGGATAACGTGCTGGCCTTTTGGTCATACAATTGGCTGGTAATTAATGGTCGGCCGGCATATCTCGACCTGCCCGCTACAGGGCATGACCCGAGCTTTACTACCGGGCGCGGATACATACAGGGTAGGTTTAGAGGGGCGCAAATGGTTTACCTTGAAAGCGAATACCGGTTTAAAATAACCCGTAATGGTTTACTTGGAGGGGTAGCTTTTGTAAACGGCGAGTCGTTTTCGGCGGCACCGGGTACGGCTTTGCAAACTGTGCAGCCTGGTTTTGGAGCCGGTTTAAGGGTTAAACTGAATAAGGTATCCAAAACAAACATAGCCATTGATTATGGTTTCGGGCGCGAAGGGTCAAAAGGCTTGTTTATTAATGTGGGCGAAGTGTTTTAATTGGTCGATATTGGTTTGATTAACAGTATATTGTCTGTAATTTGTATTTTAATTTTTACATTTTGGATGGTGAAAATTCCTGAAAATAGGCCGTAGCTTGCCCGTTTTTTGCATTTTTATTAAAAGGGCATTACCGCGCATAAACCGGCAACTTTAGCATGACTATTGACGTATATTCATATAAAGGTTAAAAAAAGTTAAAAAATTAATTCGTTTAACCATATTTAATGAAATTTGTAATTATTTATTGCTATGTTTATTCGCCAGTAAGCCTATGATACGTACCAGTTTTACTAAATGGTTTGTTTTACTAAGTTTATCCATTTCGGTGGCTTTAACTTCCTGTCAAAAAGACGAGGAAGTGAAAGATATCAGCGCGGTTAAAACATCTGGCAGTAAGGACAGCGTATCATCAGTAAACATTATCAATACTCCGGGTAATTTTCTTGCAGGCAAAGGTACTTTAAAAGTTACCATCGAAGATTCTACTTACACTTTCGATGCCAGCCAGGATTCAATTGCATTCATAAACGTGCATAATGGCGATAACAAATACTTTGGCATCACAGCAATCAATAAGGCGCATAACATGAGTTTTGGCATCAGCTCGTTAGGATTGGCGTCGGTGAAAACCAGCAGCGACGTAGCCGGAAGCCAGTTTTTATTTAAGGTTGATGAAAAAAACCATTACTTCAATATACCCTTACCAAATATGCCGGACAACAGGATTTTGGTAAGATTGATATGGATCAGTATAATCACGAAAATATGATTGCTAAAGGTACTTTCTTTACCTTTTTAGCTAAAGACGATAAGTCTGACTCTCCTTTTTACCGCGTTGAGGGAAGCTTCGAGCTACAACTCAAATAAAATCCGGTTCTGTTTTTAACATTTGGTTTGGAAGTTTTATTCAGTAATATGAAGGTAAAAAAGCCATTACCTAATCATCATTAGTGCCCGGAGAGGCAGGAATCCGGCTCTTTTTTTGTACCTTTACGCAAATTTTAAAAACATTGATGAAAGTATTTATTGCAGGTCTTCCTTTAGAAGTAGATGAGGCCGAATTAACAGCTGTTTTTGGTGATTTTGGGCCGGTTAAATCGCTCAGGATCATTAAGGATCGCGAAACAAAAGAGAGTAAGGGTTTTGGTTTTGTGGAGATGGTTAACGAGGATGAAGCGAAAGAAGCGATACGTTGCATGAATGGAGCAAGTTATTATGGCCGCAGGATCACGGTTAACGTAGCCGAAGATAAAGGTCCTGGCTTTAACGGCGGTGGCCAAAAAGGTGGCTTCAGACGTAATTAATACCAACTAAAACATTATTCTTCTTTTTTAAAATATTAGCCGGCTTAGTCCGGCTTTTTTGTTTTTGGTGATGCGGGATTTTATAATTTAAATCACTTAAACTAATTTGTTGCTTTCCAAACAATAGCCCTGAAATTGATCTGTTTACGTGCGCAATTTAATGGGCACGTGCTGCCGGCCGGGACTTATTATCACGTGGTTGATCTTAAAGATGGTAAGAAACCGCTGTCGGGGTATGTAACACTTTTAAAGTGATATATGCGAGCCGGCGCAATTAAGTAACTTATTGTTTATGATGCTTGTGCCAGTGAATTGTTAACATCGAGGTTACTAAGTAAGCTGTCAAGCTTGAGGTTAAATTCTTTCAATTTGATATCGCCTTTTTCAAAAGCTCCTGTTAAGCGTGTTAACTCCTGTTCAATACTTGTTACAATGGCATTGTTGGTATTAGTAGCATTCTTTTGTAAATCTTCAATTACTTCTATTTTATGTTCTGCAGCTTTAAGCAGGTATAGTTGTTGCACATCGGCGGTTATATGACTACTATCGCCAGCTTTTGTGTTTTGCCGTTTGTTAAATTCAACTAAAATTATGGCAGCAATAATAGCCGCGATTACCAGTATCATGATAGGTTCCATCTTCTTCTCTTTTTATTACAACTTTATCACTCCGGCAGAGGCCTGCGGTTTATAATTACTATAAATATAATTGAATAAAAAATAAACTAAAAAGCTATTGTTGATAAAATGCCCATTTGTGAATAACTATTGAGAAATGGTTGTAAGTTTTGTGTAAATATGTGAAGCTTTAAATAGATGGAAACAGGTTAGCCATACCGGATAGCTGTTGTAATTTGTTATTGTTTGCTATTGAGCCGCTTTTTGTAGCACAAAAAACTTAAACCCGGCCTTATATCCAGGCTAATTTCGCCGGCCAAAACATAGCCCAGCTTTGGGAATAGCTTTTGCGTTGCCATGTTCGCAATATTGGTGTCAATTCGTAATGTATTTATTCCTCGCTGTATAGCTTCATGTTCGGCCTGCTTGAGAAGTGCTGTGGCGACGCCCCGGCCCTGGTAGTTAATGTTTACAGCAAGCCGATGCGTAACTATAGCAGCTTCACCGATATCAAGCCCGGCCTGCGCATATTCTGCATCCTGATCGGTAGTTAGGGCAGCCACACCCGCAATTGCTCCTGTAACTTCGGCGACCCAAAGTTGGTTAAGGTTAATGTCCTCTGTAAATACTTGTTTATTGGGATAGTCGTCATTCCATTGAAAATTACCTGCTGCTTTCATGCCAGGTATTACTTCAGCTACAAAAGCTAATATCTGGGGTATATCATTGAGGGTAGCCAGCCGGATTGTCATTTTATCTGTCAAGCAAATTGTAATTAAAAATAACGAAGTTTTAAGCTATGATAGCTTGATTTTTGTAATAAATAATCGGCTTATTTCGCTGTGGGCCGTTTTATAATACTGTTTGGATGTTAATTTATAGGTATGATAACCGCTCACCGGGCAGGCAACAATGGCGGTGGAATTTGTTGTTCTTTTAATAAATTCTACCGCCACGCTGGTTAATGGTTATGCTTTTTGTGGATGTCTTTAACAAGGCAAAGTTTTTTGATGTCGACTACTTTTATAATAAATGGGGCATATTTGAGCCGGTTGCCAACCATTTCGGTTGTATTATCTGAATGTGCAATTACTTCATCAGGGCTATCCCCTGCAAGCAGGCGTTTATACATTCGGTAATCTCCCCACTCGATGTAATAAACCTCGCCGGGCAGGATCTTTTTGTCATGAATTATTTTTAGTGCAACCCAGCAGCCGTTTTCAAGATATGGGTACATACTGTGCCCCCAAACCGGAAGTGCGAAATCGCAATCCTCAATGCCCGGGAAATTCATATGACCAACCGGCTGTGAATCATTAATGTCGTTATATACTTCTACGCCTGAAGCGGTTGCAGAAATTTCATACATAGGTATGCCCTCACTGTGTTTGGATACAGGCTTTGATTCAGAGAAATTCTGTTTTTTGTCTCCGATTATGTATTCTTTGTATTTTTCTTTAAAAATACGGAGTTTTTCTGGATCTATGTTCTGTCGGCTCTTTATTATTTCAGTGATTGAGCTTGGCGAGTTAAAGCCTAACGCTTCAGCTAATTGAGCATTTCCATTAAAAGCTTTTCCCTTAAGCTGATTGTAAAGTATGATAAACTCCAATGTGTCGGGCCGTACAATCTTTATTTTGTTTGGTTTTATGTCGTCTTCCATGATGAAAATAATTTAAATATTTTTCTTGATTATAATAAAGATTATTCTGTATATTTGTTTCGTTGATAAATGCTAATGTAAGTCAAATTATTTACAAATCAAAATGTTCGTTTCGTTTTATAAAGAGTATTCTTTTGTTAAGTACGATATTCTGTAATTTAAAATCAAGAAATAATATCAATAAATAATCAATATCATACCACCATGCATATAGTATTTTCGGCCCTGCGGCAATTGACAGGAAGTAATAGCAATCAACATAATCGAGATACTTTGAATGAACATGAGGCTTTGCAGCGCTTTGAGGGTTACAAAACTGCATGTGAAAAATATAGAGATGAAATTGCTGCTATCCAAAAGTATATGCCGGGATGGATGCCCGCTTTTAAACGGTCATAACCTGGTTGCAGGTATTACGGCCTTAAATTCTCAATTAAAATAATACGAAATCAATACACTAATTATCATGATAAAAATTTCTCAAAAACTTAAAAGCCAGCTTTGGTGGCTTATTATATCGGTTGACTATGATTACAGCCGGATAACTATTGCCGAACACGATATTACCGATGAAGTGCTTACTTTGTGGCTGGAGGATAAACAGGATTTTAAAAACTCAATTGATGAATGCCTTCAGGTAGATATCCGGATCCGTGACCTTGCCCGGATCATTAAAGCCGAAAATCTGAATAGTTACGAGGGTACCAAATTACACCCAACCAAAAACTTTGCCTACAAGGCCCGCATCGAAATTAACACCCCCTTGCAATGGTATAAAGAGGACGCCTCGTCACCCGAACAGCAATGGACCCGCGAAGCTGTATTGAAAGCTTTGCTTACACAACTTGTAGAAGAGGGTGCTGCAAGTGATTATGCGTATTAAATTAGCTATAAAATATGCTGTTTGGCATTTAATTCATAATTGACCGTGTTGTTAAAATTGCTTTAAATACCGTTTTACAGGCTTGAGATCATTCACCGTCTATTAGTTGTGGCTTTTACCTGATTGGCCATAACCAGGCAAATCAATCGTAATAACCCGGTATTTATTACCAAGGTATTTTACCTGATTGTTAAAGTAACTTTTGTTAATGCGTCGTCCATGTACAAAAAGCAATGTGGTATCACCTTTGCCTGTATCTGTATAGGCAATGTTAACGCCATGGTTGCTGATTTTTACGGCAGACTTATCAATAGCGTTTTTGTTTTGCGGGTGCTGGGTACAGGCATACCACAATCCAATTGAGGTTGCCAGTGAAAACAATGCGGGTAACTTTTTCATACAGACAGATAATTATATGCAGCAGGTTCGCTATATAAATATCCGTTTATGAATAGGTTGCAGCAAATGTTTAACTTATTTTAACAAAGCGATCATTGTTGCCTGAAGGAGGGCCGGGATGCAGGTCCCGACGCTATTTTACTTTTACCAGCTGTTGTTCTTTTTCAATATGCTCAACCAGCTCCAAATCTTCGCTAACAGCTTCGGCTTCCGGACTTGCGTAGTTTAGTTTGCGGAAACGCCACTGGGCAAAAGCAGGTTCCTGGAAGCGGTTTATCAGTTTAAAAAATTTGGGGAAATTGTGTACTTCTTCCAACAACAGGCCGGTTACAATACCATTGTTATCAAGTATTTCGCGTATGGTGTATTCCTTATCTTTGGTGATCCAAATCTCAAAGTCCTGCCGTATTTCAGCCATCTTTTCAGGATCTATTTTGTCATTTATACAAATTACCTTATCGCCCGGTTTCATAATGATCGCAATTTTATGTATTTCTTTTGTTAAGAGATTGTGAATGTAAAGGTCGGCTTTTTATACATATTTTAAAATTTGTGCGCGGGGATTTTTGTGTTAGAAAAATATTCGAAAAAAGTTTTAAATATTATGCAACCTTATTTTATTGGCTTCGTATTAAAATGTATAATGAATGTTTAATATCAGAGCTTTATATGGATTATTTTTATTTGTTTATGATAGCGGGGCTCGGACTGGTATTTGTTATTTTACAGTTTGATAAGCAACAACGCAGCAGGGTTAACTTATTGCTGAAAAACGCGAATGATGTGCAGCCGTTACTGATGAAACGATGCATGGATCAAAAAATAAGTAAAATTAATGCCGGGCTCAGTGCTGATACCTGTCATACGAATATTCGTAACGATGCGAAGCAAAAAATAGATGCAAACCTGCAACAGATAGCAGATGAGTACCATGCAGGAAAGATCAGTTTGCCGGTTTATAATGATAAGCTTGGCGAGCTGCTTGAAAATTTAGGAAATAAATAATTTATGGTTTAACCTGAGTTTATTTTATTGTCATATATAGTTTTTGTTGGTTAGTTTTACTTTAAGGTCATCTGCTGTTGGGGCATTTGACCTTTTTTGTTTTGGGTGCTTGTTCAATAAAGCAATTATATATTGCATGGATAAACAAAATGATTATTATTGCAGTCACTTATGTCTGACGAAGCGATTATAAAACGGTTAAAGGTAGTTGTTAAAGAGCACGGCGGCCAGCTGGGGCTTGCCGGGGCCATTGGTGTTGATCAGGGTTTCATTAGCAAGGTGATCAACAAAAAGCAGGATATTAGCTATTATCTTATCCGCAAACTCTGTTTCCAGCTTAAATACTCGCCCGAATGGCTTATTCTTGGTACAGGCGAAAAAATAATCAACAAACCCGAATCGGCCAAGCTTATTACCGAAATACAAATGATGCGTACCGAGGTTGATATTTTACAGGCCCGTATGCGCGCCTACGAAATGGAATTGAAAGAGCTACGCGCGCAATTACATATAGAAGATAAGAAGGCGGTATAGCCACTCCAAGTCCGCGTAAATGTAAAAGCCCCTTTCGGGGCTTGGTTGTTATTTATAGATCAGTTAATAGTTACTTATTATACGAGTATTGTAAATAAAAAGTTATTGTTATTTGCAATATTTTATAATGAAATCAGATGCTTCTTTTGCGCCCATACTTAAAGCTTTATTCATATCGGCGCAGCCGCCGGTTTTATCATCAAGTGCTATTTTTGCAAGCCCCCTTTGTAGATAAGCACGGCCATTTTTCGCGTCAAGGCTTATAGCGGTATTACAGTCTAAAATTGCTCCGTTCAGATCTTTTAAATTTATTTTGGCGGCAGCCCTGTCAATATATAGATCAGGATTGTTAGGGGCAAGTTTAAACACGGCTGCAAAATCTTCTTTCACTCCCTGGGCGTCCCCGAGACTACTTTTAGCAATACCGCTATGCGAGTAAGCTTTTACATTGGTATCGTTCATATAAATGGCATTATGATAATCATCGGCAGCGCCGGCATAATCCTTCATAGCCATTTTAGTATCGCCCCTGATTAAAAAGGTTCTCGTCGTTTGAGTAAATTGACACAGCACGGTCGAGATCAGCCAGGGCGCCTTTATAGTTTTTAAGTTTGGCTTTTACAAAGCCCCGCGCTTGCCATACTAAAGCGGTTGAATCTGATAGTGAGTCAATTTTTAGTGCGTTGCTCAAATCGGCTATAGCTCCGTTGTTGTCTTCAGCGTCTGCTTTGGCCAGGCCCCGCTTCAATAATAGCGTTATATTTTTAGGGGCTTTTAGTACACCGGTATTATAATCGGCCATGGCCCCTTTGGCATCGCCGGTGGCGGCTTTTGCTTCACCCCGATAAAGGTAAAAATCAGCATTTGCAGGGTTAAGTGCTATAGCCTTGTTAAATATTTGTACGCCATTGTTAGTGTATTTAAAAAAATTATTGATTTTACCCAATCGTGAATAACCATTTTGTTGTTGCGGGGCAATACTGATCAGTTTTTCGAGGTCAGTTACAGCTGCGGCATAATCGCCCAGTTTGGTTTTTTCAATGGCCCGGTTTAAAAAGGCATAAGTATAAACCGGGTTTATAGCAATCGCCTTGGTATAGTCGTTAATAGCAGCTAAGGGAACTCCTAAATCGCGATAAGCATCGCCGCGCGACAGGTAAGCTTCATCGCTTTTACTGTTCAGGTTGATTGCTTTTGTTAAATCGGTAATCACTCCCGCGGTATCCTTCATGGCCATTTTAGCTTTGCTTAAGGTTACGTAAGCACTTATGCTGTTAGGGTTTATTTTAATTGCCGAATCGGCATCAGCCCTGGCGCCTTCGTAATTGCCTAATGCCAGCTTTGAAAATGAACGGCTTTGGTATGCATCGCCGTTTTTGGGTTCAAGGGCAATAGCTTTGTTAAAATCTTCCAACGCGGCATTATTATCTTTTTTGTCGCTCTTAATAATTCCACGATATAGGTACAGATTTGCATTCCGGGGGAATTGAGCAATTGCCTTGTTGAAATAATCAAGAGCGCCATTTGAATCGCCCAGGCTGCTTTGGGCATTGGCCATGTAAAGCAAAAGGTTTTTAAGGTTGGGGTTGATAGCAGCCGCTTTTTTATAATCATCAACCGCACCTTTAAAATCATTTAGTTTTGCCCTGGTATTTGCCCGGTAAAAATAAGCTTCAGCGTTATCGGGATTAAGCGATAGTGTTTTGGTATAATCAGCAATAGCGCCATTATAATCGTTTATGCTGGCCTTGCTGCCTGCCATGTATTGATAGATTTCGGCGCTGTTAGGGCTTAGTTTAACAGCCATATTATAATCAGCAATGGCTCCGGTAAAATCGTTGTTATTGTTTTTGGCCAGGCCCCGGTACTTGTAAAGATCGGCGTTATTTGGTGTAAATTGAAGTGCTGTGGTAAAATCGGCAATAGCGCCGGTATAATCGCTCATATTACTTTTGGCATTGCCCCTGTAGTGAAACATGTCTGCAGTTTTAGGTCCTAACGCTATCGCGCGGTCAAAATCAATAATGGCGGCCTGATAATCTTGTATGGCAGCCTCTGCATTGGCTTTATAAAGGTAGGCGTTGGTTAAATCGGCTTTTAGGACAATGGCCTGAGCATAATCATTAATAGCTGCTTTATAGTCTTTGAGGTTGCCATATGCATTGGCCCTGTAATAAAAAACGTCTGCGTTTTTGTCGTTTAATTCTATAGCACGTGTAAAATCTTGTATGGCATCTTTGTAATTCCTTACATTGGCTTTTGAGTTTCCCTCCTGGATATATTTACTTGCTGTTTGGGCAAGTGAACATAGCGGCAAAAAAAGCAGAAATAGAATTTTTTTCATGAACACGGCAGCGGTTTATCAAATATCAATAAAAAACTGTTATTGACTATGGCAAAACTTATACCATAATGAAATATCTTATAACTGATAAGAAAAGAGTGGGGGGTAATGGGCATTGGGGATAAAATTGGGGCGTAAAAGCCCCAATTTTAAAGAGTTTAATTACAACCGGGCAGGAATATTCCTTTATTTTTTTATCAATGATCAGGAAAAAGAAGCTTCGTTTGTCCTGTCCTGATTCCGTTTTTTTCCATATGCTATCGCGGCTGTACAAAGCGCAATGCACACCAATAATGCTACCTCAATTACAACGTGAATTACCGGAACCTTGCCAGGGAAGTTTGACAACAAAATACCTGCATCCGGAACCAATAGACCAACAAGGGGGAAGCAAAAGAACATTCTTAATATTATTAATTTTTCCATAATTATTAACATTTAGTATGACAATGCTAAGGTACGTATTATTTCTTTGTAATTTAAATAAAATTGCATTCATTCCATTGAAACCCTCAAAATCAGCCGGCTAACAATTTCGAAGGCATCGTTTACAAAAAGCCTCTGCAATTTTTAGTTAATTAAGTGTTGATAGAACATTACATTGCGGTTATTGTTTTAACTTCCGTGTTTTTTTATAGATTTTTTTAGGGTGATATAGGTTTTTAGCCCATATCCAAAATGAATAAAAATAAATTTTTAAATAAGCGAATGCTCACTTATTTTTGCGTTGAAATGAGGCCACGCGACGAACATAAAGAATACAAAATACGCCAGAAGGCGATAGAATTGATAGTGGCTGAAGGCCTTGACGGTTTTGGAGTGAACAAGCTTGCGCGGTCGGCAGGGGTATCACCCGCTACTATCTATATTTATTATAAAGATAAAGAAGAATTAATAAGCAGTATTTGCGTTGGCGTAGCTGAAAAGATGATGACTTTTAGTCTTCAAAATTTTTCGCCTGATATGGATTTTGCAGATGGGCTGAGGGTACAATGGCGCAACCGTCTTGAGTATTTCATGCAATGTCCGTTAGATATGGAGTTTATTGAAATTATGCGCTATACCCATTTTTATGAAAAGGTAACCGCCATGCTTACCGTTAATTTTGGGCAGGTACTGGGAGCATTTATGCGTAATGCCGAAAAAAGCAGCAACTGATACCACTGCCTTTTGAGGTTTATTGGGCGGTAGCATATGCGCCTCTTTATCAGCTTATCAAATTTCATAACCAGGGCAACAGCTATGTGAACAGCAGTTTTAAATTGGATGATAAACTGATGGAGCAAGCATTGGGTCTGGTATTAAAAGCATTAAAGCCTTGATCAGTATGTCAGCAACCACTATTAAACTTAATCATGTTAATTTGCCGGTGACCGATGTTGCCGCCTGCTCTGAATTTTTTGAGCAATATTTTAATTTTAAATGTACTGGCGTAAAAGGTAATAATATGCTGGCCGTAATGGAAGGCAAGGATGGTTTTATCCTGGTGCTTATGGCTGATACCTTTAACCGGAATGGCAATAACAGTTACCCCGATGCTTTTCATATCGGTTTTTTGGTTGACAGTCATGAACAGGTTGCCGAAGTTTATGACCGGCTGGTAAAAGGGGGAGTAGCTGTAACGCAAGCCCCTGCGCCTTTGCGTGGCGGTTATGGGTTTTATTTTAATGCTCCGGGTAATATATTAACGGAAGTTACCTGTTTAGCTTAATGAGTGTAATAATTAAGTATTAAATTAAATAATCAACTTATGGTACATGCATCAGCCTATAAAGATCCGCATCACGTGATGCTTTTTTTCAAGAGATTGACAGCCTTGCGGATAACGAACAATGTTTAGTTGATAGAAATGGTTATTACGATGATCTTAAAAGCAATGGCAAAGTTGTTATAAGCGGTAGTTTCTGGAACCAGGATAGAAACTTTGTAATAGTTTCTTTTTCAGATGATAATGAGCTTGTGCAGATTATTGAAAACGATCCCGCGATAAAACAAAATGTACTTGAATTGGTAAAAGCAATGCCTTTTTAACCCTTTTTTCAGGGTGAAAATACGTAGTGTAAAATGGGTTAAAATACGGGGTGCGTCACGCTTGTATATCTGTATACTACACAATATTTTTGGGTAAACGGATTGCCCATGGAGCCTTTTAAACTAAGAGTTAATAAGCGGACTTATAAAATCATACCTTCGGTTGTTAATGAAACCACTTTCAGTGTATTAAACTACTCGGCTTTTTACACCATAACCAGGTTAACAAAAGGTTACTGGGAAATTATCGAGCATCGTTTTGGAGATCATCTAATCCCTCTGCAGGAAATAGGCCGCTCAATTGAGGAATATTATAAACTCTGATGCTGTTTAAATCTATAAAAACTCACATTAACCATATCGAAAATATTTATTGCTTTTTAATAAATATTATTTTAATTACTCTCTAAAGTGTTAAATTAGACGTATTAACTGATACCTTAAAATATTATGGAAAAATTAGCAATTTTAAGAATGTTTGCCGGCTTTCCATTGTTCGGCTTATTACTGCCTGATATTTCTACTTTTATAGTTGGCCGTTTTCAAGATATTTCGCCGTTTCATATATACATTGAATGCTTTTTATTTCTTTTTATAATTGCTTGTACATTGGGCATAGCCTATATCCGGAAACTTGGCGACAGGCCAGGTTCACAGTTGCAATAATAAATTACTGGCCTCGGCCAGTTACAGTAGTTTTTAACATTAATCATTATAAACCCAATATATTGTTTAGTACCCTTAAAGCCCTGTTGCCCGGTTTATTTAGGCCGGGCTTTTTTGTGGCTTTACATGTTATGAAATTAATTTAGTGTTCGGGGTTAACTTTATTTTTTTATTTTTACGGGTAAATGAACCCTAAACACCATTATCTAACTTCTCCCCGTAAGGCGCACTTACTCCTCATGAAAAAATCAGCTATCTGTTTTAAGATATTTTTAATATTTATACTGTTTTGTTGTTTTAATACTGCTATGGCCCAGCATCATTCAAGCCGGGCGTTAACGTATGGTGGCGGAGGCAGTGGCGCCGTTAATTTTAGCGATGGCTGGGGCATAGCCGCAGGTACAGGTGTTGATATTCCGCAGGGCAATTTTAATTATACCTTTAAGCCTGCCAATAGTTTTAATGCCAGCGTTTACAGGTTCTTAGGCCCTTTTACCGCAAATCTGAGCGTAGGGTACATGAACTTTAAGCCCGATGAATATTTAATTTCAGAGGAAGTTGAAGGCACCGGCTCAACTGCTAATACGTATTATGCGGATATGCCCGTAATTGCCGCGTATGGTGGTGCTGCTTATAATATTGATATAGCCGATAACTTCCGGGTATATGGCGGTGTGAACTTAGGGGTATATTTTACTGATTTTGCTGTAGGTTATGAAATTGACGGCGTAGATCCATTTGTTTATGATAAATGGTCGCAATCATTATATTATGCTCCTAAAGTAGGGGTGATATTTCCGATAACTCCTAAGTTAGGGGTCAGCATCGAATCAAAATATAATTTTTTTCCCAGAAACTAACTTTGGGCGATGTTTCGGCAAAACAAAACTGGAATTCTCTTTCGCTTGGGGCCGAGCTGGTTTTTAAATTTTAAATTGTTATAAATAATAGCATAACAATTTACAGCCGCCGGTGTTATCAATCTCAATTTATTGATATTTACACAAAAAATTGTATTGATGAAAGGCTTGCGCACTGTTACATTTCTGTTTATATCCAACACCTTTATGACATTTGCCTGGTATGGACACCTTAAGTTTAAAGAGTACGAATGGGGCAAAAACCTAAGCTTAATAGCCATTATACTTATAAGCTGGGGCTTGGCATTTTTGAATACCTGTTCCAGGTACCTGCTAACGAAGGAGGCTTTAAGGAAAACGGCGGCCCCTTTACCCTGGTTGAATTAAAAACCATTCAGGAAGCGATTACGCTCACGGTATTTATGATTTTCACAACCCTGCTTTTCAAAAATGAAAAACTGGGCTGGAACCATTTAGTAGGTTTCGGACTAATTGTGCTGGCGGTATTTGTTATTTTTAAAAAATGGTAATTAACTAACACTTAGGTAAAGCGGTCTGAATGATACGCTGTAAAACTTACCGCCCGCTTCCCGTTTTCATATTTGCTGGACTACCTGCTTTCTTAATCCTGGCTTATTGGGATAACGCAGATGCTGTTTACATTTGATTAATAGCTTGTAAACAACTCAATAACAATATGGAAATAACTTATAAAACCGGTACAATACCATCCGCCCGGCAAGTGATAGAACTTTATGATACAGCCGGGCTGAAACGCCCAACCCATGACGAGCAGCGGATTGCCAGGATGTACCAAAACTCAAACCTTGTGGTAAGCGCTTGGGATGGTGATAAACTGGTAGGCATATCTCGCGCGCTAACCGATTTTTGTTACAGCTGCTATCTTTCAGACCTGGCGGTTACTAAAGCTTATCAAAAAGAAGGAATAGGCAAAAAGCTGATTGAACTAACTAAAGAAGCTATTGGCGATGAAACTATGCTTTTATTGCTTTCGGCCGCAACAGCTATGGAGTATTATCCTAAAGTAGGTATGGAAACTGTTCGTAACGGCTTTATCATTCACAGGGTAAAATAAAATAAGGGCAGGACGATAAGTTTATATCTTTTCATCCTGCCGTGATTTAGCGTTTATTTACCGCCAAATATATAAAATACAGAGAGCAATACGCCATTGTTAATTATATTGAAATTAACGTTATTGGTACTTCCAATCTGGCTGTTATAATCGTCTTTGATCTTGCTGTGATTGTAAGAGAAATTGGCCAATGTGGCGGCTACGCCAAGTTTTTTTGTAGGGTAATAAACAAGACCCATTGTTGCTCCTGCTACATAACTGTCAGTTTTAGTTGGAGTACTTGTATCAGCTGATCTGAAATCGTAGCGACTGTATCCGATATACGGTCCTGCGCGAAGCCCTAATTTATCGCCGAACATAAAATATTTTCTCAGAAATAGTGCAGCCCCATATTGATGTGAAGTTACGTTGTTGGGATAATTACTGTTTTTACCGTTTTGTGAGGTGTGGGCGTAATTAAGACTTACTCCAATATCAAGTTTATCTGCTATAAAATAACTATAGTTAGGACCGATGCTGAAATTTGTATTTTTAACTTCAGATTCGTAAGGGTTGGGGACCGACTGAAAAGCGTTTTGCGTCGATTTCTGATACATAAATTGCAGATCGATACCTAATGTTTGTGAACCTTTTTCGGTTTGGGCTTTTGATATTTGAAAAGCCAATAAAAATACGGGGATTAAGATTAGGATTTTTTTCATTTGTGTTAACGTTTTGGTGTGTTGAGCTATTGAAACGGAAAAACACAAAAGATATTTTGCCCGAGAAAGGCTTTTAATAATATTTATAAAATAAATTTAATTTGAGCTGAAATAGATAATATAAGTTATAAAAACTCGTTATAACGGATTTTTTATAGTTGTGCTAATATTCAATAAAATAAATATCAGAACGAAGCATAAATGTTTAATTAGGGTGATGATGTAAGGTGGGTTACTGTTAATTCCCTCCAAATTATTACGGTATTGCTTTAGCGCTGTTAGGATTGATCGTACAATTTCGTTTTGGCCGCTGGTCGAGTTCAGATATGCTTCATCAGATGGATTATTGATAAACCCGGTTTCAACCAGTACGGCAGGCATACCGCTTTGTGCCAATACCAAAACACCCTGTTCCTTTACGCCCAAACTATGCCTTCCATTGGTTTTACGGAACTGATTGTCAACCAAATCACCAAACTGTATACTTTGCTTGCGGTATTTTTGCTGAAACGCGTTAAGTACAATAGTATTTACCGCAGCATCATCACCATAGCCATTGTATTTTTCTTTGTAATCCTTTTCTATAAATATCGAAGCATTTTCACGCAAGGCTTCACGCTGCTCCTGGCTGCGGTGAAAGCCGTATACAAGCAACAATGTTCCCCTCGATGATCCTTTTCGCTGGGGCGATGAATTACAATGAATGGAAATGAACAGGTTGCCGTGATTGTCGTTAGCGATATCGGTACGTTTGTGCAACTCAATAAAAACATCGGTACTGCGGGTCATTACTACTTTAATGCCGCTCATTTCATCATTTATAGCATCCCTTAACTTTTTGGCGATACTTAAAGAAACGTTTTTTTCCTTTGAATAAGTCCCGTGCGATCCCGGATCTTTGCCTCCGTGTCCGGCATCGATAATAACCGTTTTAAATTTGAAACGATTGGGGCTTGCTGTTGCAGACTGTTGCCCGAAACACCTGGCGGTGAACATCACGCATAGTAAGGGAAAAAGCGAAATAAATATTTTATATTTTTTGGGAAAGGAAGCAGGCATGAACATATATGTATACAGGTTTATAAACATTCATTCTATAACAAATAATTATAGGTATGATATTGTTTTAACCGTATGGTTTAAAAAGCGCATTTGTTAAAGTGCGCAAATATAATACATGTTTGATTTACAGCACTATCTAAAAAATAATAGCCCGGGTCCGTAACAGAAGTTTAAACTTTGCATTATGTATGTATATTTAATGACTTAAACAGGTGTGATCATGATGTTAAAAAAGCTGTTGTTAATTGTATTGGTATGTCAGGCATTTTTGGCCTGCAGTCAGCAAAAAGGCGTAGTTTATGGCGATAATGCCGTTGCCGGTAAATATTATGATATTAGGGGAATAAAGTTGTATGCCGAAGTTTATGGTAAAGGCAAACCCCTGCTGATGATACATGGCAACAGTAGCAGCATCAATGCTTTTAAAAAAATATACCCTATTTTGCAAAGAAGTACAAGGTAATAGCTGTTGACAGCCGTGCACATGGCAAGTCCACCGATCCGCGCGATTCACTTACTTTTGAAATGATGGCCGATGATTTTGCTGCCCTGCTCGATGTAATGCATATCGATTCGGCTTATGTGATAGGATGGAGCGACGGCGGCATTAACGCGCTGGTGATGGCTATGCGCCATCCCAACAAAGTAATAAAACTGGCCTCGACCGGTGCCAACCTCTGGCCCGATTCTACAGCCCTTATACCTTCCTTATGGAAGGATATGGAAAAAGAATATGCCGCCAAAAAGGATTATCATTTTATCACCGCCAAAGAAAAGAACGATAGGAAGGTGTTTATGCTTGATTATAAAGAACCCCATATTAAACTTTCGGCATTGAAAGCTATTAAATGCCCGTCGCTGATTATTGCCGGCGACCATGACCTTATAGTAACAACGCACACTGTTCAGATAGCCGAAAATATTCCGAACGCGTATTTATGGATCCTGCCCAACTCGGGTCATGGCACATTGGTTGAACATACCGATGAGTTTAATAAAAAAGTGGATGATTTTTTTGAGCAACCGTTTCACCGGCGTTAAGGGATATAAAAAGGGGGATGTAATTGGTTACAAGGTATTTAAAAAGATGGCCCGGTTGGTACGCCGGGCTATCTCACATGATTACTTTAATTTAGTAAAATCTCAATTGCTTTGGGTAACAATTTTTTTGCCTTAGGTTTTATAAAATTTGCGTTACATATGCTTTTGGGGCAATTTCACTATACTAATTACGGCCTGATGCCGTTTTCACAATAACTCAACCGTAAGCTAACCTGCAGCTTTTACTGTTTAAGTAAAGTAATATGGAATCAAAAAACCAAAGGCTGCTTATCGACACGCTTTTAACCATCTCATTTCTTTTAATAGTTTTACTTGCCGTTATTATGGTTTTTCAGCCCGGTGTTTATTCCAATTAATATTATCTTTATTGGGAAGTAAACCCAGATAAAAAAACATGCTTAAACCCGGTGAACATATTGAAGATACACCTGCCGAACTGCAGGCTCTGCTTGACAACGATGCAGACGCCCGTGCGTTTTTTGAAAGCCTGTCCAAATCATATAAACAAGGTTATTGTGATTGGGTAGGTTCGGCTAAGCAGGAGGCTACCCGTAAAGTAAGGGCCGATAAGGCATTGATCATGCTCCGTAACAAACAAAAAACCTTAAAAACCTAAGTATAAATCTCCCCGGAAATAGTTTGTTTTTCTTGTAAGTTCTACTAAAATGGTAGTATATTGTCATCTGATTTCAATAAAAACATGTTTAAACATTTATTTTATTTGAAGTCCGGATCATTTACATACTTTTGAGCCATAAATCAAAAACAAAAAAAGAAATTAAAACAATGAAAAAGATTTTTATCCTGTTAGCAGCAGCATTCACCTACACGGCGGCATCAGCACAAACTACCTGGACTGTAGACAAAGCTCACTCAAACGTTAAATTTACAGTAACCCACTTAATGGTATCTGATGTTGATGGTATTTTTAAAAACTATGATGCAACCATCACTGCCGCTAAACCTGATTTCAGCGACGCTAAATTTCAGATCAGCATACAAACAGCCTCAGTAACTACAGATAATGATCAGCGCGATAAACACATCACAAGCCCTGATTTTTTTGATGTTGCTACTTACCCAACTATTACTTTTACCAGCACCGGTATCACCAAAACATCTGATAAGCACTACAAACTTACCGGTAACTTAACTTTACACGGTGTAACCAAACCGGCTTCATTTGATTTATGGTACCGTGGTACTATCCAAAACCCAATGAGCAAAGCTGATGATGCAGGTTTCCAGTTAACCGGCACCATCAAACGTTCTGATTTTAACTTCGGTTCAAAATTTGGCAACGCTATGGTAAGCGACGAAGTTGCTATTAAAGCAAATGGTGAGTTTGGCAAAGCCAAATAATTGCAAAAATATATTAACAGGAACGGCGCGGATAACCCGCGCCGTTTTCTTGTTTTATGATACAGGCAGTGGAAGATCTATGCTTGGGAAGGCAGATATTGCATTTTTAATCCCTGCTTTTTTTGATAGCGGATTATTAAGGTGCAAATGCTAATTATTGAAATAAGGGCCGCGCTTGCTATGACATGTGTAAAGGGTACTTTAAACTCCGGATTGATAAGCGTTTCGGTTATGTCAGGAATGATGATGGCGATGAGGGGTAAGCAGGAGAATAGCCTCAGGAAACCAAGTTTTTTCATAAAAGTGATAATGGTATTTAGCGCAACTAATGCGCTGTAAATATGCCACTATGTTTCTTTTTATAAAATACCCGTTACACGGTATTTTTACAACCTGAATTGGTAATTTGCTGAGTAACTGCTTAGCTTTGAAAGAAGCGCCGGTAAAACGAGGGAAAAAGAAAGTCCGCTTAGGCCTTGCGGGAAAGCAGTTGTTTTAGGGTATTAAACCACAATTGATTTTTAGCTCCAAAAAGGGTATGATCAACAATAAGATATAAGGTGATAAGCTCTTCTTTTAGCCTGTAGCGTAATCTTAACGGCTGCCAGAATAAACCATTGTTCCGTACCATCGAACGTTTGTAAAGCTCGTCAAAACCTAAATATAACTGTTCAAGACTATCAAGCGGGATATGTTCATAGCTATCGCCGTCAAGTACAAGGCTTTTAGGGGTAAGTATAATTTCGCCGTTGTAATGGTGTGGTGGCGGGGTAAATGCAAATAATGCTCCTCCGTCATTTGCCAACCCTAATGTGGCCAGGTCATAATCGTGACTCCACATTACCTTTCCAATTCTCAATATCTGCATGTTATAAACTTCGGTATTTTAAACGGCAATTACAACAGATTGTTATCATTGTAGTTTCATTTTGTTACAATAATGTTAATACCCCTTATGGGTTACCATATCATGTGCTAAACAGTAAAATCCCTATCTTTGATTTACAGGAAATATTTTCCTTTTATTAAGTAATTGAATAATATCAATAATCAAGTTATTAGCTTAAAGCTTTGTGCATTCAGCTCTCAGCTTTTATATAAATAATATGGCTACAGAAGTTAAGTGCCCAAGTTGTGGTTTCGGTTTTCCGATAGAGGAGGTAATGGCCGAGGAGTATAAAAAAGAGCTCAGGGTTAAAATGATGGATTATACCCGTCAAAAAGAAGAAGAATACCGCAAAAAGGATGAGGAGTTTTTAAATAAGGAGCGCCAGCAGCAGGCAGCCTTTGAACAAAGGCTTAACAACGAAAAAAGCAATTGCAGCAAACGCTTGAAGACAACCTGCGTAAAACCATAAGCCAGGATTTTGAAAACCAGCTTGTACTTCTCAAAAATTCAGCCGCTGAAACAGAGGAAAAACTAAAACTATCACGCCAGAAAGAGCTGGAATTTTTGCAGCGCGAGAAACAACTGCATCAAAAGGAAGAGGAAATGGAGCTTGCAGTGCAGCGCAAGCTGCAGGAGCAGCGGAACGAACTTACCGATCAGATCCGCAAGCAGGAAGCAGAACGCCACAGCATAAAAGATACCGAATACCAGCTAAAGGTAAAAGAGCTTGAAAAACAGCTTGACGACCAGAAGAAACTGGCTGATGAAATGAAGCGCAAAGCCGAGCAGGGTTCTATGCAGCTGCAGGGCGAAGCCCAAGAGTTGATACTGGAAGAGTTATTACGCAATTATTTCCCGTTCGATATCATAAGCGAAGTAGGTAAGGGCGTACGCGGTGCCGACTGCGTACAAACCGTGCGTAACCAGTTTGGCCAGGAGTGCGGCCGCATTATTTATGAAAGCAAGCGTACCAATGCTTTTTCGGCAGACTGGATCGAGAAGCTTAAAAAGACATGCGCAGCATGGGGGTTGATGTAGCCGTTATTGTAACCCAATGCTACCCAAAAGGCATGGATTGTTTTGGCGAGCGTGACGGGGTTTGGATTTGTAGTTTTGATGAGGTGAAGGCAGTATCCTACATTTTAAGAGATGGGGTGATGAAATTATCAAACCTGGCCAAATCACAGGATAATAAAGGTGATAAAATGCACCTGTTGTATGATTACCTTACCAGCAGCGAGTTTTCGGAGCAATGGAAGGCTATTCGTGAAGGATATATGAGCATGCGCCAATCCATTCAGCGCGAACGCGATGCCATGGAAAAACTCTGGAAAGCCCGCGAAAAGCAATTGGATAAAGTGCTGCTAAGTGCCGCTCACATCCGCGGCAGTATTGAAGGGATTGCGGGGAGTGATACTATTCAGCTTAACCTTACCGATGATGAGGATGCGTTGCTGTTGGAGTAATTAATGTAGTTTCAGTCGGTCCATATACTACCGCAAACGTCGCCGCTTGTGGTTATCATGCAGTGTCATGCGGATTGCTTGCAAATTGATAACCTGAACCTCGGCTATAAGTGAAGGCCTGGAATCAAATGTTCTTAATTACCGAAGGATGATATTTTGTGAGTTTTTGCCGCCCTATTTTGGATAGTGCACTTGCATGGCAATTATTTTGATCGCCTTGTCAGTATATCAATTTTTGCGCTAAATACAAAGGCATGAAGCAGGGCGATATTAACTCAATTAATCATATTATAAACAAAGAAATAGACAACACTCATAACAAACCTGCTAATAAAAATAGCTTTTACTTAAATTAGCTGTTTACATACTGAACCTTGCCTGTACATCCAAATGAAAGTTAATTTTATTAACGGTTTAATTTTACGCTCGGCTGCTTTGTCGTACAGGCAAAAGCTTGATAAAAAAACTTGCTTACATTATGGAATGACAGGTTAATCAAAGAAAGTATTTACCTGGCAAGTAAATCGCTTTATAATGAACTGGATGCTTTTTTTGCAAACGGGCAGCAAACGAAAGCTAAAGAAGCTCAATTACTATCAAGTTTTTATAAATATATGGCCCGTATGTCAAACCGGGCTACGCCGTTTGGGCTGTTTGCGGGTTGTTCATCGGTTTACTGGGGGGCTGCAAATAAAGTAAAACTTACGGCAAAGTTCAGGAGACATGCAGTGCCCGACGCTGTGGTGAGTTTCTCGCTTGCCAAACAAATTGAAAATGCCAATCAAATATCTGCAGGATATAAGCTAAATAATACCCTTTATAAAGTTGGGGGCGATTTACGATTTATTACTTATCAAATTATTGATAACCAAAGGGTTTACCAGGTGAGCGCCATTGCCTGCAATGAGGTGCTTGATGACATAATTACCGTTGTTGGTGATAAAATATGGAATAAACAACAACTGCTCGAAAAATTCCCGGATTTTGAGCCTGATGATTTCATTGTGTTTATTAATGACCTTATTGAAGGGCAACTGCTAAAACCGGCATTTGAGCCGGCAATAGGGTATGATTTTCCAGTCTTTTTGCAAAAGACTGATGATCCGGGATTAAGGGATACCATTAATGAATTGGTCGATTTGCTTAATAAAATTAATAATGGAGATGTTGAAAGCTCAAACTGGTTTTCGTTATATACTGCTATTGAACAAATTACTAATCACATAACCGGCAGGGAACTTAAAGACCAGGTGCATGTAACCAGGTTTAACGAGCTGGAAAGCCGGGAGCTTGGTCAATCATTGCAATGGAAAATAACTAAGGCGATTGCATTGCTTAATAATGTGAGTGCTGTGGCTCCCAATAAAAGGATTGAGCAGTTTAAAGGCAGGTTCGGGAAAAGGTATGAGGAGCAGAGCGTACCGCTCCTGGAGGCATTTGACACCGATACGGGAATTGAATACGGGCAATGGTATGAGCATGAAACCCTTTTTACAGAAGGGCTGTATACCGGAAGCGAAGGGGGCCTTCATGGGTGGATTATACAGAGATAGATTTTAAAATGCTTAATCTGTTAAACCGCGCCAAAATTGAAAAACAGTATAAAGTTATTATACCTGATAATTTTGCCAGGGAACGCAGCCCGGATCATTTGCCATTTTCCATGTCGGCGGTTTTTCAGCTTTTTGAAAACGATATGGTATACCTGGAGAGAGTTACCGGGCCCGGCGCTTTAAGCATGATAGCGCGGTTTGCAGTTGGGGATGCCGAAATTTATAAAACAGGTTTAGAGATAGCGGCAAAGGAGATCGCCAACTGCCCGGATGCCATGTTTGCCGAAGTGATCCATATGCCCGAAGAACGGATCTTAAACGTCATGATGCACCCGCCTTTCTGGCCCCATGAACTGGCTTATATTGATGATGCCAAGGGAAGTTCAGTTTTGAGGCTTGACGATATCTACATAAAGCTTGAGCAGGGCGTTTTTAAATTGTTTTCAAAAAACATCAGCGGGAAGTAGTTCCGCGCTTAAGCAGTGCTTATAATTATAACAGGTCGCAGCACCCCATTTACACCTTTTTGTGCGATATCCAGCATCAGCGGGGCAATGGCAGCTTAAGTTTTAACTGGGGGGCACTCTCTACAGATTTTGTGTTTTTTCCACGCGTTGAAACCAGCTTTGGCGTTATCCTGCACCGTGCCACCTGGAAGTTTACGCCCGCTATTTTGGGTGAACTTTGCAAGGCTGAAAAATTCATGGATAAATTCGGCGATTTGTTTAACAGCTTTAGGAATGAGTGGTTACTGCCCGATAAATTTTATATAATAAAGGGCGATAATGAATTACTGATTGATACTGAAAATGAGATTAGTATACAGGTACTTGCAAAGGAAATAGCAAGGCAGGACCCGGTTTTGATTTTATCTGAGTGTATTCACCTTCAGCATGAGGCTATTGTACAAGATGTGGATGGCGATCCTTACATGCACCAGTTTGTTGCACCCTTCCATTTCGATAGGCCTTTGAAGCCCCCATATTTCCAATATATTGAAAATACGCTTCAGCGTAATTTTTTCCCGGCAGCGAGTGGTTATTTATCAAGCTATATCTCAGCAGTAATATCGCCAACGAGGTGCTGTTAAAATTGGATGAACTGTTAAATTATTCGGGTACTGTTAAAATAAAACAATGGTTTTTTATCCGGTACCATGACCCGGATAATCACATTCGGGTTAGGATTAATTTGCTTAAGGACGGTGATTTTCAGGATGTTTACCTGGCTGTGCGCGAGGTGTTGTCGCCATTTTTGACAAGCGGGCAGCTTCATGTTGTACAGCTTGATACCTACGTGCGCGAACTGGAACGTTACGGGCAACAAATTGAACAAGCCGAGGGCCTTTTTTGTATTGAAACTTCGTTTTGCTGCAGCGTATTCAGGCTGCTTGAAAGCAACCGCTATGATACCGAAGACTGGCTCCTGATTTTTTGGCTGATCAAAGATTACCTAAACCTGATGAGCAATAACCTAAACGACCAACTGCAATTTGTTGAAAGGCAGCAGGCTTATTTTTTTGCCGAATTTGATGATAAGGCGGTTAAAATACAGATTGATCAGTTATATAGAAAATATCATGGCAGCCTCAATAACCTGCTTTTAGCATATGATGACCTGCTTCGGCAAAAAAGAATGCAGGTAGAATTACTGCTGCAAAACTACACTATTGATTGGAATGCGAAGTTTTTGAGCAGCGTGATCCACATGGCAATTAACCGCTATTTTAGCAGCCGGCAGCGCCTGCATGAATGCATCTTGTACGGGATGCTCTTAAAGTTCCTTAAATCGGAAAAAGCCCGGAACGGGAAAGTATAGCTTACTTAAACATCTTGTTATTGAGCAGTGCGAAAAAGCTGTCGCGGTAAGTAACACCTATGGGGATCTTTTCTTTGATCTTATCAAAGATCACCATGTTGCCATCAATAGCTTTAATGCGTTTTAAAGCGATAATGTAGGATTTATGGGTCCGCGCAAAATTTTCCTGGGGCAGGGTGTCAACCAAGGTTTTCATGCTCACCAATGAGATATGCCGTTCATTTTCTGTAAAAACCGAACAGTAATTTTTAAGTCCTTCTATATAAATGATATCCTCAAAGTTGATACGTACAATTTTACCGTGATCGGTTTTCAGGTAAAATGAGTCGGGCTTTGGCTGCAGGTCAATTACCGGCGCTGGCTTATTAGATGAAAGCAGTATTAGCTTGTCAAGGGCTTTTTGTGAAGCCTGTAAAAACCTGTCGAAAGCGAAGGGCTTAAGCAGGTAATCGAGCACATTGTTTTCAAACCCCGCCAGCGCAAATTCACTAAAGGCTGATGTTATGATGATCTCCGTGCTTTTCGGTAGCATTTTAATCAGGTCGATACCCGAAAGCTCAGGCATGTTTATATCAAGAAAAATGAGGTCAGTGGCTGATCCTTTTAAATATAATAGTGCTTCAATAGGATTGGTAAACGTTTCGGTAAGGTTAATAAAAGGCACTTTTGATATAAAATCGCTTAAAATATCAATGGCATAAGGCTCGTCCTCAACTATAATACAGTTAATTACTTTCATGATACTTTAAAGGCATGGTAAGTTTGCATTCATAGCTGTTGTGCGTTTCATCCACCAATAATTCATATCCGTCCCGGCCATATTCATCGGTTAATCTGTCGCGAATATAATTTAATCCTATCCCGTTCGACTGTATTTTGTTAACGCTGTTATTGTTTTTATAATTAAGCGAATAAAAATGCAGCTTCCTATCTTCAACAGTAATGCTCAACACAGCCTCCTTTGTACTTTGATTGAAAATGCCGTGCTTAAACATGTTTTCGATGAGGGTAATTAAAACCAATGATACTACCTGATACGGAATAACACCGCTTTCGATACTTATCTTCATAAAAAAGCTTTGCTGCGATCTTCATGAATTTTTATGAAGTCTTTGATATAGGCAAGCTCACTTTCCAGGCTGCTAAACCCGTCCTCATTTTTGGTTAATGCATACCGCATAATGTTTGAAAGTGTAATGATTGACTGCCCTACTTCCGGGAGTTTCTTATAAGTTTCAGCATATAAAAAGCCGAGCGTATTAAATACAAAGTGCGGATTGATCTGTGATTTTATTACATTTAGTTCGGCTTGAAGGGCTTTCTTTTCTAATTTTTGCCGCTCCTCAAGCATTTGAGCCTTTTCCAATCTGTGCTGTGCAGCCTCGCGCTCTTTTAATATTACCTCTTTGGCAAAACCATAAGCTACGCCCATTACAGCAAAGTAAATAGAGCGCATAACAAATGTCAGAATCCTGGCGGGGGTTCCATAAACCTTAAGTGAACTATGCTGGAAAATGATGAGCGAAAATGCTTTTAAGTAAGCGGATACTACAATGATAGCTGCGGAAACAACAAGGGTTGCTGTTACTAATAACAATTTGTTGTTGGTTTTTTTATTGAGGAATTTATAAAAGTTCCAAATACCATAAAATACTCCGGCATTAACCATGAAGGCAACAATGGTGTTAAGAAACTCAACTTCCACGCCGGCAAAATAAACAACCACTTCTTCATAAAGTACATAAGTAATCCAAAAAAGTAGATGCTGAAATATTGCTTTTAGATTTTCCTTATTCACGATAAAGTCCTCTGTCATTTTTTTCGTCACTCTTAAAAGCGGTTTTGGTCATTCGGAAAGGGGCATTGGTACTAAATTTTTTCTCGGTAAAAGCCTGTTAACCAAATTTATACTATCTGGGTTAAATAATTAACCATTTACAGCCATTTAAAAGTTTAAAATTATGAAAAATCACGACAAAGCAACCTTGCCAAAAATCCAAATTAAACAGGTACAGATACTCAATAGGGTTTTAAATAATAACGTAGCAAAATATGCCAATCAAGCCTGTTTCATGCAAACAACTACCGAAACAGGTACTATAACGGCTACTGCAACAGGCATTATTTAGTTTAGTCGCCCCGGATGCTGGTATCAGGAAAAAATGAACGGAGTGTTTTTCATCAATGAGGTTATTATCAATAGCCAGCTGTCATGAAAGCGACAAAATTATCCGAGCAATATAAATTTTCATCAGGCCTGATGTTCAGGTTTCCTGCATTTGATTGCGTGGAAGCAATTGATAAAGAAACTATCAGGGCATTCACAAAAGATGAATTGTTTATGCAGGCGCTTTGGCTTACCTCTAAAGACTTGTATGAAGCGGTTTTGCATATAGATGATATTACAGATGCGAAAAAACTGGAGAAGCTTGAAATAACCTTAGCCAAATTTATTAACAGGAGCGCCACCGGCACCAATCCATCAGGGTTATTTGCAGGTTGCGCTCCTGTTACCTGGGGAATACGACCGATTTACAGCTTGGTAATGCTTACCAGCATGTAAGGCTTAATGTTGCCGTAGCGGTTAATTTGAACGGCCAGATTTTAAATAATCGCCTCATACGGACATTGTTAAGTTACAAGGTAAATAAAACAATGTATACCTTAAACGGGACCTACCGTAAAATTGACCGTCAAACTGTAAACCGTGGTAAATACAAAGCATCGCCGGTAAAGATATCTGACGATCTGCAGGCGGTTATCGGGTTTTGTGAAAACGCCAGGACATACAATTCGATAGGCTTATTTATAACGCAAAAACTTGGCAAAAATCCGGAATGTGCCGCTGCTTTTTTGGATCAATTGATTAAAAACCAGGTTTTGTGGAGTGAGCTTGAACCGTGTATTGACAGCGGGGAATACCTTGACCAGGCCATTGGCATTTTTACCCGGTTGGCATACCAAAGTGCACAGGCACAAAGCTATTTGTCAAAACTGAATACCGTTAAGCAGGTGCTAACAGGCACCGATAATGTAATTACAAAAAATAATAAGGTTGCTATGATTTTGAAAGATTTACCAGGTGATGCCTCACAGGGGACATTGCTGCAGGTTGATTATTTTAGGCAGGCAGATTCGGCTACGCTTGATAAAGCTTATGCTGATAAATTGCTCGATGCCATTGATCTGCTTAACCGGATCACACCCAGGCATCAAAGTAAAAACCTGGAAACGTTTATAAAACGCTTCCGCGACCGGTATCATGAGCGGGAGATTTTGCTAACAGAAGCGCTTGATCCTGAAAAAGGTATCGGTTATGCCATAAACTGTTATACAGAACCATCTGGCTTTGCAGCTGATAAGGAAGATCTGCAATATACCAGCGCCGTGAAGTGGCTTATCGGGCAAATTGTTAATAACCCCGGGCAGGAAATTATCCATTTGCAAAAGTCACAGTTTGAAAACGTTAAGGCTTACGATGATGAGTTGCCCCCAAGTTTTTCGGTAATGTTCCGAATTTCGGGCCATGATGAGCCCTTGCTGTACCTTGAACATTGCGGGTGGCCGGCCGGTACCTCCATGTTTGGCCGTTTGGCTAATGCCGAGCGGAATTTTGGCCAGATCCTTGATGAAATAGCCGAAACAGAAGCCCGTATTTATGAGCCGGCTATAGTTGCCGAAATTGTACACTCGCCTGATGACTGCTTAGGAAGCTTTACCTCTGCGCCGTACCGGGGCTACCAGTTTCAAACACCGGTAAGCGCTGGTGACCAGGAAGTTAATATAACAGATCTGCTCGTATCTGTTAAAGGAAATAATGTTGTGCTGCGTTCGGCCAAATTAGGTAAACGGATTATTCCCCGCTTAAATACAGCATATAATTACGGAATGACAGCTTTACCTGTGTACCGGTTCCTGGCCGATCTGCAATGCCAGGATTTAAAATACGAGCTTGGGTTTAATCTTGACATATTACCTAAACTTGGGGTAACCAAAACGCCAAGGGTAGTTTATGAAGGCGTAATATTAGCCTTAAAAACCTGGTACATAAACAATGCTGATTTACAGCAGCTGTTAAAAGAACTGGCTATTGATTACAGCGAAGCATGGGCGAAGTTTGTTAGATACTGGGATTTGCCCGAGGCTTTCGTTTTTACAGATATTGATAGTGAATTGGTTGTACATACCAACAGCAGGCTTGAGGTTGCTGCATGGCTTTCGTCATGCAAGAAAAAGAATGAAATTATTTTAAAGGAATACATTGGCGAACGCGATAATGTCATGCTTAAAAAGAAGGATGAAAAGCTTATCGGTAACCAGTTTGTCGCTGTTTTAAAGCGGGACGAAAAAGTAGCCGGCAAGTATACCAGTATGGGGCCGCTTAGCACAAACGTGGCCAAACGCCAGTTTTTCCCGGGTGATGAATGGCTGTATGTAAAACTGTATTGCGGCATAAACACTGCCGAACATGTGATAGGCAATGAGCTGATACAGCTAAGCAAAAAGCTTTACCACGAAGACCTGATTGATCAATGGTTTTATGTACGATATGCTGATCCTGAACCTCATATTCGTTTCAGGGTCCATCTGGCTTCTGTATTTGCATTGGGCAGGGTCATTCAAAATATTAACAATTGCTTTTCGGCCTTAATTAAATCAAAGCAGATCTGGAAGGTGCAGTTTGATACCTACGAGCGCGAACTGGAACGCTATGGGGAGGCGTCGATTGAACTTGTTGAACAGTTGTTTTTTAACGATAGCCTTGCCATAGCCAGCCTCATATCAAGAGCGGATGTGACCGAAAACTTTGAAGAGGTGAGGTGGCTCTGGGGGCTGTTATCAATTGACAGGCTGTTGAATGATTTTGATTTTCAGATCGAACAAAAAAACGAGCTTATGGAGCTGCTTGTAGCCTCATCATATCCGGACGTTAATTATGATAACCTGCTTTCAAAGCAACTGACTTTTAAATACAGGCATTACCGCAACAAGATTGAGGGCCTTTTTGCCGAAGGTGCCGCGGTTGCAGGCAACGACCTGCTCAGGTACCGGAGTTTAAACAACAGACCGGCAGCTTTATTGCTCGCCGAGCTTATTTCATCCGAAACGGTACCGCAGGATTTGAACCTGCTTGTGATCAGCCTTATTCAAATGAGTATGAACCGCTTGTTTAAAACCAGGCAGCAGGCTCACGAACTGGGCGTGTACGATTTTCTGCTGCTTTATTATAAATCAGTTTTGCAAAACAAAGAAACGGATTACAACAATAAATATATTGGCGGGGTTGTAAATGATTACATGACAGGCAGGCCGTATCTTCAATAAATAATGGTTAAGTACCCTGAAATACTATTTTAACCTTCCCTACACAAATCTATTAAGCCTTCTGCTAACGCGGAAGGCTTTTTGTTTTATATAAATGTTTCGGTCATTATTTTCTTAATAAAAGTTTAACAGAAATTCCAGCGGCCTACCAATATTATAAATGTATTTTTAACCCCAAAATTACCTGAACCCGGGAGGTAGCTTTTACATTATGGAAAGAAGATCAGCATTAAAAAATATAGGCGGCCTGCTTCTGGCGCCTTCATTAGCACTTGGCAATACAACACCAGCTGCAAAGCCATCATTACGAATAGCCCACATTACCGATGTGCACCTTAAGGATAAGTTTGATGCCCCTGCCAGGTTTACCAGGTGCCTCCATCACCTGCAGCAGCAAACGCCAAAGGTTGACATGGTATTGAATGGCGGCGACATTGTTTTTGATATGAACAAGGAAAACATCGGCACCATCAATGATCAATGGAAGCTGGTGCAAAACATCATGAAAAATGAATGCAGTTTGCCCGTTCATTATTGTTTGGGCAACCACGATATCTGGTGGTACGAGGACGACAAGGGACAGGCCATCTACGGAAAAAAATACGCTTTGGATAAGTTACAGCTTGTAAAGCCCTACTACAGTATGGTTAAGAATGGCTGGAAGGTTATTGTGCTGGATAGTGTGCATTTAGATATTGATAATACCTGGTATATAGGTAAGCTGGGCGAGGAACAGCTTAACTGGCTCAACGATGAGCTGAAAGCTACGGACGCCAATATGCCGGTAATGGTTATGTCGCACATACCGATATTGACGGCTTTACTGATGATAGAGGATGATATTGTAAACAAGTGGACAATGCTTGGCGGCGATATGCATACCGATACGGCTAAGATCATTAACCTGTTTTACCAGCACCCCAACGTAAAGTTATGTGTGAGCGGTCACCTGCACATGCGCGATAAGGTGGTTTATAACAATGTTACTTACCTGTGTAACGGCGCCGTTTCCGGTGCCTGGTGGGAGGGGAACCGCCGGGAAACAGCCCCCGGCTATGGTTTGATAGACCTGTATGCCGATGGTACTTTTGAAGAAAAGTATGTGAATTATTAAAATATAAAAAAGGGGCAGGCTAAATCAAATAGCCTGCCCCATAGCATATATATGTTGGTTGTTTAGAGCTGGAGAATACTTTTAAACTTTTCGGCATAATCATTAAGCTGTGTAATTATTTGACCGCATAGTTCTTTTTGGTTGCCGTTTTGAGTAATGGCTGCCATATTATTGAGAAGTTGCATACTGATCTGCACATCGCGCGGACTTAACCGGCCTGTATCTTTTTGCAACTGATGGTAGTTATAATCAAGCTGATCGGTTAGGTAGCTGTTAACACTTTTGATCAATTTATTACCCAGCTTGGCATAGTCCAACTTATACGAGGTATCGGCCATTGTTATTTTGCCTTGTGCCGTCATAAAGTTAGGGTTGATGTCGGGCATTACCTCTTCATATTTGTGCAGGGTATTAAGTGCCAGGTTACGATGGCCTTCTTTCAGTAATGTCGCCGACAGATCAGAAAAAGCAGAAACCATTTGAGGGAAAAACATAGTTGTTGATTGCTGATCAAGGTATTTGGCTGTTTTGAAATTGCCGAACTTAAACTTATCCATCATGTTGCTGTACATCACCAGGCTGTTGATCTTTGAAAGCTGATCTCTTAACGATGAATCAGTTTTGAAAGGCAATAGGCGATAGGTAAAACCTTCCTGGTACAAATATGGCTGTAAGCCAACCATGCTTGTTTGCCCAATAGATGTAGTGAAACAAATTGGCCGTTTCCAGTCGTTATGGGCAAGTATATCTATCATGGCAAGGTTTTCTTTGGTGATATAATTGGGAGGGAATTTCCATTTCATGGTATCCGTAAGTAAGCCTTTTTGCTCGGGCGTGATCACCTTATTTTTCATTACACCATCAGCATTAACTGCCAGCTTGAAGTTTTTGGTAGGCAAATAATTTTCGGTTGTGCCGTTGGTGTATTCAACATGCGTACGTTTATCATCCGAAGTAATAAAGTCAAATATCTCTTTTACATCAACATAGCCCGGTATTTTGGCATCATTATACCTGATCACATCACGGGTGCCCAGTTTATATTTATCAAAGCTCATGGTGATGGGCAGTGCGTCGGCCTGGTTTATTTTGCGTTGCATTTGCCTTACCGACCAGTCGGCGCTTAACAGGCTCAGGTTTACGATGCGTACATCAGGCCGAATGTTTTCTACCTCCTGGTCATACCATAGCGAGTAGGTGTCGTTATCACCCAGGTCAAATAAAATAGCATTTTTAGGGCAGGACATGAGGTAATTGTAAGCCATGTCATGCGCCGCCATTTTGGTTGAGCGGTCGTGGTTTTTCCATTCTTTACTTGCCAGCAAAACAGGGCCAGCAATTGTACAAATAATAAAAGCGCCAATAGTGGCAAACCTCGGGCTGATCTTTTTAGGCACCATGTCAATCAGCGCTATCAATCCTAAACCAATCCAAATGGCAAAGGCATAAAACGAGCCCACGTACGAGTAATCGCGTTCACGGGGCTGTACAGACGGCTGGTTAACATATAATACTATAGCCAACCCGGTGAAAAAGAACAGCAACGTTATTACCAGCGCGTCTTTCTTTCGCTTCTTGAAATGGTAGAGCATGCCTAACAAGCCAACCATTAATGGCAGCGCATAAAGGGGCGTATAGGTAACATTATTCAATACAAACTTAGGCGTATTGGAGGCATTGTTGAACAAGCCCGATGTCCAGTTGCCGCCGATGCCATTCATGTTGGTTTGGCCTTCCATATCATCATCATTATAGCGGCCAACAAAATTCCACATAAAATAACGCCAGTACATCTGGTACATTTGCCAGCTGAACATCCATCTTAAATTATCCGAAAAGGTAGGCGTAGCGTTATCGCTCAATTGCAGCCAGTTGCGGTAAAACTGGGCATCCTGGGCGTAGGTGGTATTCTCCTCTGTCGACCACATGCGGGGCAGAATGCTGGTGTGGTCATAAACATAATTAGGCTTATTGTAAGCTACCTCGTATTTGCTCTTTCCTTTACGATAAAGCGGTGTACCGTCGGTAACATCTGTTATTTTGGCATCGAAGTAAGGGCCCTTAAGCAATGGTGTTTCACCATATTGGGTACGGTTAAGATATTCATACATCGTAAAGGCATCGCTGGGGTGTGAGTTGTTAAGGTTGGTGCCCGCCGATGCCCTGATAGGGATGTAAACAAAAGAGCTGTAACCAAAATAAACAAACACAACGCAAAGCAGGCTTATATTTAAAAGATGTTTCTGCTTGCGGATGCTGTACCGGATCCCGGCGATAAGCAAGCCGATGATCAGCAAGAAAAAGAACAATACGCCGCTGCCAAAACCAAGTCCAAGGCTGTTTACAAAAAATAGATCGAACCGGGCGGCGAGGCCTATGGTATATCCCCTGATGCCAAACTGAACAAAGGCCAGGATAAGGATGCTTATAGCGAATGCCAAAAGCCCGCTTTTAACACTGATGTTTTTATGCCTGCGGAAATAATAAACCATTACCAAAGCAGGTATGGTTAATAAATTAAGCAGGTGAATGCCGATAGAAAGGCCGATTACATAAGCTATAAAAACCAGCCACCTGTCGGCACGTGGTTCATCGGCAACGGCATCCCACTTTAAAATAGCCCAAAATACTACTGCGGTACATAATGACGACCATGCAAAAACAATGGTTTCAACTGCCGAAAACCAAAAGGTGTCGGTAAAGGTAAATGCAAGGGCGCCGGTTAGCCCGGCACCCATTATTTGTAAGGTTTGGGTTGTATTAACAGTAGTATTTTTTGTAGCAAGGAGTTTTTTAGCAAGGGCGGTTATGCTCCAAAATAAAAACATAATGGTAGCCCCGCTGGCCAATGCCGAACCCAGGTTGGTAAAGTAGGCAACTTTTGTCCTGTCGCCCATCGAAAGCAGCGAGAAGGCCTTACCTATCATGGCAAAAAGAGGGTAGCCCGGTTGGTGCGATACCTGGAGTTTATAGGCGCAGGAAATAAATTCGCCGCAGTCCCAAAAACTTACGGAGGGCTCTAAAGTAAAGACGTAAGTTACGGATGCAAGGGTAAAACAAAGCCAGGCCAAAAGGTTGTTGATCTTATTGTAGCTCATGATAAAGTGTAAAAGTTTTTTTCAAGTAGTTAATACCAAATTAGGGCTTAAAATTGGTAACGTATTGAAATTTAACACTTTTAACATTTGTTAACACTTGGAGGGTTGAAGTGTTAAATGGTTGTTAAAACAAACCCTTCCCCCAAATATGCGTTAAGCATAGGTGGTTTTTATGCGGAAGCTAAACGATTTGTTTTATGAAGATTGAAAAGTTTTATGACCAGGTTTATATATGGGTGATTCGCTATGCACCCAGTTTTTTGATTGGGCTGGTAGTTTTATTCATCGGCCTTTGGCTGATTAATATGTTGTTGAAATGGTGGCAGGGCCATATGCAAAAAAAGGAAATAGATCCTACTATTAAACCCTTTTTGCAGAGCCTTGTAGGGGTTGTATTGCGTGTGTTGCTAATTTTAGGAGTTGTGCAGATCATGGGTGTGCCCATTACTTTGTTCACTGCACTCGTGGGTGCCTTTGGTGTAGCCGCTGGTTTAGCGCTTTCAGGTACTTTGCAAAATTTTGCAAGCGGTGTGTTGATACTGCTGCTCAAGCCCTTTGTTGTGGGCGATAATATCATAGCTCAAGGCCTTGAAGGAACGGTTATCGCTATCCAGATCTTTTATACCATTGTTAAAACCTTTGATAACCGAATAGTTATTATGCCTAACAGTAAACTCTCAAACGAGGTGATCATCAACATCAGCAGGGAAGGCACCCGCAGGCTTGATATCGAGCTGAAGTTTACCAATAATATTGATTTTAATGAGGTGAAGTCGGTCATTAACTCTTCTATCGATAAATCAAAAAATATATTGGAAACTCCGGACAGGAGGATAGGTATTGCCAGTTTAGATCCTGATGGTTATCGTGTAGGAGTTAATGTTTGGGTTCATGCGCATGGTTTCCAGGATACCAAGCTGGCCGTACAGGAAAATATTTTGCAGGATTTGAAAGCTTCCGGGGTTAAAATACCAGGTTTATAAAATATGTACGCATGGATAATTTAGAAAATAAGATCACGGTGATTGTTGAAACGCCTAAAGGCTGCGGCCATAAGCATGATTATGATGCCATCACCATTCAGTTCAGGCTTAAAAAACTACTGCCGGCCAGTATGGTTTTTACATCAAGCAGGGATAGCGCTCATCGCCCCGAGAAGAAAAAAGCGTAATGTTATCATTTATAAAAGCGCCTTTGCTTACCAGGCAAAGGCGCTTTGCGCTTCTAAATTCTGAAGAGCTATTTACTACATTATAATGAAACTGCCATTGTTTTTTTGGCATCGGCTTCAGCCCGGCTCATTTGTTTAATATGCTCACGATGGTTCATGCCCCATTCGCGTAATTCCGAAACAACCTTACCAAGCGTATCGGCATATTCGGTACGTTCATAAATTACAGTTACCGGTGTGGTATCATAAACAGTCCGTTTAACAAAGCCATTTAGTTCAAGCTCCCTTAACTCTTTCGAAAGTATTTTAGGCGTGATGCTTTCCAGGTCGCGCTGAAGTTCCTTAAACCGTTTAGGGCCGGTCATTAGGCTTACCAGCATTGGCAGCTTCCATTTGCCGTTTACTACATAAAGCGTATCGCGTACTGCGGTTACAGAAGCTTTGCAGGTCTCTTTATTGTGAATGATTTGTTCGTTGTTCATACTCGCTATCCTTAACGATACCGGTATCCTTTAGGATAGTAGTATCTTTTTAATAGCAAAGGTAGCTAAGTTTGCGGTAAATAATTCATTAGATGAAAGCAACTAAAATTTTTTACTGGATCCTGAGCGCTATTGTAGCATTGATGATGGCTTTTTCATGCTATTCATACTTAACGAAGCCCGAAATGGCTGCAGCCTTTCATCATTTAGGCTTCCCTGATTATTTTAGAGTTGAACTGGCAATAGCCAAGCTTATCGGTGCAATATTACTATTGGTACCAGTGCCTGCCAGGTTAAAAGAATGGACTTATGCGGGATTTACTTTTGTATTTGTTTCTGCGTTTATCGCACATACCGCATCCGGCGATCCGGTAGCAAACCGTGTGATGCCGTTGGTGTTTCTGGCGATTTTGGGAGGATCGTATGTGTTATATTATAAGAAGCAGAAGTAATGTGAGATATGTTTCTACCACGTCATTGCTGTAACCATCAGGTAGCCAAAAAAGCGTGATGACAGGTAAAATATATTTTGGCGGTGTTGCACGTGGGCTGCGTTAGTGATTGCAGTGTAAAGCCCGGAGCGCGCAAAGGGGGTGCGGGTAGGAAAGGTGAGGACTTGCAACGGAAAGCCCGGGCCGCAGGCAACGCCCATGTTATAAAAATTTATCGGAAAAATATAATTAATAATCAATAACTTACGATCTCGTCATTATAAGGGACGACGCAATCTTTAACTGTACACGGTCGATTTGCAGGCCTGCTCTACTGATTGGGGATTGCTTCGTTCCTCGCAATGACGGATTTTATATCCTATTTCCCAATTCCTACGGCACCAGCAATTTCTCAAACTCCGTACTATCGCCCTTAAACACATTAAAATCCACAACATGGTTAATGCCGTTAACATGGGCCTTATCTGAGTGCTGCCAGAATTTCCAGTTAGTTTTATTAGATACAAGCAGCTTGGGCTGGTAATAATGGGCAATCCAAAGGGTATAACCATCAAAATAACCTTCCAGGTAATCCTGGTAAAATTTAAGGTTAGTATAGATGATGGGCTTAATCCCTGTACGGTTTTCAATGGTTTTGATAAAACTCTCCAGCTGTTCGCGCATCTTTTCAGGACTGGTACGATACAACCTTTCTATATCCACCACCATGGGCAGGTCGCCTTTTTCGGTTTTTACCGTTTGAAGGAAAAACTTAGCTTGCCATACGCCACTTTTTTGCGGAAGGAAAAAATGATAAGCGCCGCACATGATGCCTGCCTTTGGCGCTTCTCGCCAATTACGCTGAAAATATGGGTCAACACTTAATACACCCTCGGTAGCCTTGATAAATGCGAAGCTGATATGGACATCACCCTCGCGCATGGCTTTTACCTGTTTCCAGTTTATACGGCCCTGGTATGAGGACACATCAATGCCATATACGGTATAGCCATCGGGGATATGAATGGCAAAATCCTTGTATTTACGATAATGCGTATCCTCTCCTGCATCCATGATCCATCGCCAGGTAGCGCTGCCAAATTTTAAAATATAGCCATAATAAAAAGGCGAAAACAGGATGAGCAGCAAAGCGCCTACAGCCACTATCCACTGTGTGGAGAAATTGGCCTGCTGTTTTGCTTTAACTACCGGCTTTTTACGGGCAGGAGCTTTCTTTCTTACAGGTGTTTTCTTTTCAGGAGCAGGCACGGGGTAAAATTACGAAAACGAACCGTTGATTAGGGATGATTACGTTGATTGCGCTGATTTTTTTGATGATCAAAGCGGTCTTCGAATCTAATTGTGTTAAGTAAGCTAATCAAAATCAACACAATCAGCGAAATAAAAAAATCAACGGTCAGGTTTGACATTGTGCTGATAAAACAATCTCTATATTTGTAAGGTAAACTTACAAGTTTAACTAATTAATTATATGGGCGACGAAAAAGAGATTCAACTGGCTTCGGAATTGAGGTTTATTATAGGTAGGCTTAGTAAAAAGATCAGGAAGACTTCGACTACTGCCGAAAAGCTTTCGCTTACCGAGCGGTCGACCATGGCACTGATCTTTCAGCATGAAGAGATCCTGCCTAACGAGTTGGCGGCTATGGAGAAGATCACCACACAATCCATGTCGCAGATATTGAGTAACCTGCTCAATCTCGGGTTAATCAAAAGGCGCATTTCCGAATTGGACAAGCGCAAGGTTATTATTTCACTATCGGAAGCTGGGATCAGCCTCATCCACAAATCCAGGAGTGAAAAAGACGAGTGGCTTAACCGTGCGCTTGAAACTACCTGTACTGCCGAAGAGCAGGCAGTTTTAAAGAAAGCCCTGGCACCCCTGGCCAAACTTGTTGACTTTGATTAATTAATGAAAACTGACAGAAAGAGATAGATGAGTAAGATAAGTACATTCAACGCTTTTAAAAGCCGCAACTATCGGCTGTATTTTGCCGGGCAGTCAGTTTCGTTACTGGGCACCTGGATGCAGAAAACTGCTGTTAGTTGGGTGATCTATTCGCAAACGCATTCCAAGTTTATGTTGGGCTTAACTCTGTTTGCAAGTTTGTTCCCTTCATTCCTGTTCTCGTTTTTGGGTGGTGTGGTTTCTGACAGGTATAACCGTTTTAAAGTGCTGCTATTTACACAGGTGGCTTCAATGGTACAGGCTGTTTTACTCACTGTGCTGGTGTTTTTCGGATATTATTCGGTTTGGGCCATCATGGCATTGACTGCTGTTTTAGGGCTGATTAACGCATTTGATGTTCCGGCAAGGCAATCGTTAGTATACGAAATGGTTGATGATAAATCCGACCTGCCTAATGCGCTTGCCCTTAACTCTTCCATGGTGAACCTGTCGCGGTTAATAGGGCCGGGGATAGCAGGCCTGATTATTGAAAAATTCGGCGATTCGGTTTGCTTTGGGGCTAATGCATTAAGCTTTATTGCGGTAATTGGCTCATTGCTGATGATGCGTTTGCCCGAATTTACTCCCAAGCCCCACGGTAAAAACGTGCTCGCCGATCTGAAAGACGGCTTTGAATACATTCAGCAAACGCCCACTATAAAGTTTATGTTACTGATGCTTGCTTCAATAAGCCTGCTTGTACTGCCTTTTAGTACGCTGATACCGGTTTATGCTAAGGATATATTTAAGGGAACGGCGTCAACTTTTGGGGTTATAGATAGTGTGATAGGGCTTGGTGCTTTTGGCGGCGGCATTTTGCTGGCCTCATTAAGTGCCGGTACCGATCTTAAAAAGATCCTTGCAGTTAATACAGTAATATTTGCGGTGGGGCTGATCGCATTTTCACATATGCACAACTATCCCGTGGCGCTGTTTTTTTCGGCTATTATCGGTTTCGGTATGATGTCGCAGGTTACCATTGGTAATACCATTATCCAAACTACTGCTACTCCCGAAATGCGAGGCCGGGTAATCAGTTATTACGCCATGTCTTTTTTGGGATGCAGCCGCTTGGCGGTTTGCTCATTGGCGCAGTTTCGCAAAAAATAGGCGTACCCGATACTGTTATGGCCGAAGGCATGGTAGCACTGCTGTTGGGTGTTTTACATTTTGCTTTTTTACGGCGCAGCAGGCTTAAAAGAAAGCGATGGCTGCCGTGCAGCAATCTACCGAAGCAATTTCTTAACCATTAAAACAATCAAATTATCATGATAACTGCACTTGATCAAAATACGGCACTCGTACTGATAGACTTACAAAAATATATTGTACAGCTTTCATGCGCGCACCCCATGGCCGGCATCCTTGAAAAATCGGCAGCGCTTGTCGAAGCCTTTCGTAAAGCAGGTAAACCCATTGTTGTTGTTCATGTAGAACCTATAGGTGCGGCTTTTAAAACAAGGCGTGATAACAATAGAAACAGCATGACCGAACTCCCTGCCGATTGGAACGAAATAGCTCCTGAAATTAAAACCGAGCCAACGGATATTTTTATCACCAAAAAAACTGGGGCGCTTTTTATAATACAGGTCTGCACCAGGAATTGCAAAAAAGAGGCGTTACACAAATTGTACTGGCAGGTGTAGCTACCAGTATCGGTGTTGAAGCTACTGCCCGCTCGGCCAACGAGTATGCCTACAATATAGCTTTTGCCAGTGATGCCATGACCGATATGTTTCCCCAAGCGCATGCCCACAGCTTCAAATACATTTTCCCGAGGATAGGGGAGGTGGGGACTACCGCCGAGATTATTGAGAAGTTGGGATAGATAAGGGTAAGTGTATAATAGGACGCACCTTTGCTTTGTATCTACCCTTAGTAGGTTGAAGAACCCAGACTTACGAAGCTTCAAAAATTTCGTAAGTCTTATTCTTCTGGTCATCCATTCTTTGTGCTTCTACTATTTCGGCGAAAAAACAATCTTCATGCAATAGGCATTTATAGTTAAATTAGCAGTGTGGATATTGCTACTAAACCGCCTATGAAAAAGATCTCCCCGCTTAAATTCCTGGTAGTTTTAATTCATTTGCAGGGCTTATTTATTTGCTTAACAAACAAAGCTTTTGCCCAGGCGGATTCGGCGAAAGTCACCGTAAATAGTCCTGCATTTATCTCACCTGCTGTTCAGCGTTGGGACGACCGTGTCATGATCGATTTGCAAAATCAACGCACAACTGGCCAAACAGGTTTTTTCATGTTCCTGAGCAAAAATGTTTTGTATGGCGATATCGGGATCCCGGCGGGCTTACTGGTAGGAGGTATTGCAAGCAATAACAAAGAAATGCGCCAAAACGCAGGTTATGTGGCAAGCAGTACGGCAATATCATACGGCTTTATGTTGTTGATAAAACATTTGGTGAAGCGACCGCGGCCATTTATTCAAAATATCAATATTACACCTGTTTACAGGGCAGGTGGTACCTCATTCCCGTCGGGGCATACTTCATCAAGCTTTGCCACAGCTACAGCTTTATCGGCTGCCTATCCTAAGTGGTACGTCATTGCGCCATCTTTCTTTTGGGCGGGGGCCACAAGTTATTCAAGAATGTATTTAGGTGTTCACTATCCTACCGATGTGGCTGCTGGATTAACGTTGGGTGTGGGCAGTGCTGCGGTTATGTCGTTTTTGAAGAAGTAGAGGTAATTTATGTTTGAAAATTTTTTAATTATGATTTAACTGGTATCTTTAGTTATCAAATTGCCGGATATATGATTGCTATACTTGATTTTTTGTTTGGATTATTACTCACCGACTGGAGGCGTATCCGCAGGCTTAAATGGAACCGGAAAGATTAGATGGAAGTTTTTCATTCTGATTATTTTAATCCAAAAAAACGCAATACGTTGAATTTCTTTTTGGTATCAATCAAGGCATCTTCCTGATAAACTTCAATGTGAATTTTTTTCTGTCATTGACAACTACACCCGTATGGTTTTCAATATTGGAAGTTATGCGTTCGAACTTATTAAGAGCAAGCATCCTTTCAATTATCCTTACACCATCTGCGTACTCGTCATAAATGTCTATAGGTAAGGGAAAGTAGTTTTGAGTTGATTTAATGAACCTTGTGAAAAAATAAGGATCTAAATCGCCAAATTCCAATCCAAACACAAGCGGGACTTCTATTATTTGGCCGGACCTTTTGTGCTCGAAGCCACAATGAAAACCATGTAAAAAATAACGCCATTCTTTAATTATTCCACTTTGTTTTTTATTAGCAAAAAACGGGTTAAATGAACTAAGCGGGAACTGTGGATTGATCTCAATACCTAATTTTGAAGCTAACTTATTGATCAATAATTCAGATAAGGCGCGGTAATCTTTTGCGCATTGTTCGAAAAATAGCTGATTGTCGTCGATTTCTTTATCCGTTAGCAGTTTTGCAATATTTATTTCAGGCTGAGTTGCATGTATGTAAACTTGAAATCCCTTAAGATCATTTTTTAGTTTTTTGCCAATTTCTTCTCTTTGGTATTGCAAAGTTTGTTCAAAAATCAACCTTAGTCTTTTTTCACGAGGTATTTTGCTTATTACCTCTAAAGAAGGAATCTGTTTGACTGAACCTATTATTAGCGTTTGGGTTATCCTATCCACTGTTATTATAAATGAACTGCAGTAACATTTAATTATCTGCACTTATAGGTAGCTAAAATAAGTTATTTGTTCGATGCACGTCGCACACTTAAATAACCTCATAGTGTTAGTAATGCAGATATAATTTGAAGGGAAATTTCTCCTTATTTGAATAAAGTGATATCTTGACCTCAATCATTCTCATAGCTTGCCATAAACAACGGCGAATGATAAACTATAAAAAATGAATACAAATATTGATCAAAACGGCTCAAGAAAGATAGGATTAGTGTTGTCTGGCGGGGGGTAAGAGGGGTGGCCCATTTGGGGGTGATGCAGGCCCTAACCGATTATGGTATCAAATTCTCGCATATCTCGGGCACAAGTGCAGGCGCAATAGCTGCGGCTTTTTTTGCAGAGGGATATACCCCAAAAGAAATTTTACGCGTCATCAAAGACAACAGCCTGCTTAAATTGCTGCGCCCGGCATTTGGCAGCAACGGTTTGATCTCAATAACACATGCCAGGGTATTGATTAATAAATATATTCCGCATAATTCCTTTCAAAGCCTCAAAACACGTGTTACCATTCCGGCGGTTGACCTGGGCGAAGCAAAGCTGGTTTACTTTACCGAGGGCGAACTGGATATCGCAATTTTGGCTTCCTGCTGTTTGCCAGGTATTTTTAAGCCCATTATGATTAATAATCATATGTATGTTGATGGCGGGATCCTCAATAATTTCCCGGTTGAGCCCTTGGTAGGCAATTGCGACCTGATTATTGGCTCATGCTGCAACCATTTGCCGGTAGTTACAACTATCAAATCATTTGGGAACCTGGTTGACAGGGCCGCTATGATAGGAATTAACGCGAACCTTAGCTCACATAAAATGCTGTGCGATATAGTTATTGAACCGCATGGTTTGGGAGGGTATGGTATTTTTGATACCGACGCGGCCGAGGAAATTTATATGATAGGCTACGAGGAAGGCTTAAAAACCATCCGTGCTAACGAAAAATTAAAGGAGATCACCCTTTCACAAAAAAGGTAAAACTGCTTTGGAAATGGTATTACAATGTGACGTAAAAATTAAGATATAACTATGAAAAAAGTAACTGGCCTTGGAGGTGTATTTTTTAAATGCGACGATCCGAAAGGTATGAACGAATGGTATGTCAAAAACCTTGGGCTGCCTTCCGGCGAATACGGGACAACGTTTGAGTGGCGGCATGCAGATGATCCGTCAAAAATAGGGTCCACCTCATGGTGTACGTTCCCGCAGGATACCAAATATTTTAATCCGTCGGCCAAGCCGTTTATGATTAATTACCGGGTAGAAAATCTTGTTACACTGGTAGACGAATTAAAAAAAGATGGGGTAACCATTATTGACGAGATTGCCGAGTATGACTATGGCAAGTTTGTTCACATTCTCGATCCGGAAGGGAACATTATTGAGCTTTGGGAGCCAGGCGATGAATCGGAGCCGGATAGTGCTGCGGGATAATTTAGTTCTAAGTCGAAAGTCTTGAGTTCTAAGTTAGGATTTATCCCTATCGACTTAGAACTCAAGACTTTCGACTTAAGACTTCTGACTTCTGACTAACGATCAGGGAAACTTAACCCCGTTATAATCAGATATATTCACCTGTGGTATTGATGAGTTGTATTTGTCATTAATAGCCTTGATAAATTCATTGGCAACAATGGCATATCCGCGTGGTGTAAGGTGCACCCCGTCCAGCGAAAACAGGCCGCCGCTGATATAGTTGGAATTAACGCTTACTCCGTCAACCACCATCCCGTTCAGTTTAACATTTTGCAGAAAGGTATATGCATCAAATACAGCCAGGCCTTTTGCTGCCGCTATAGATTTTATGGTTGTGTTATAAGAAGTCACATAATCCTCGGTAAGGGCAACCTCCTTTTCGTCAAGTACATATTGGTTATCTATCGGCGTATACGGCGTTAAACCGTAAGGCAGGTTGCCAACAGGGGTTGCGACCGGCTGCCCGATCTTGCTCGTCGGAAAGGTAAGTACGATAAGATCGTTAGGCGTTGCTGCGCGCGGCGCATAAGTACTGCCCGAAACCAGAGCGTTAATATACAATGCTTTTGCATTGGGGTTGGCTTTTTGCACGCCGGCCAGTATTGCAGAAACGGTGATGGTATTAAAATAAGGTATTGAGGTTACATCGGGTACGGTTGCAACTACGCCTTTCTGTCCCTTGGCAGTAAGGGTGTTGATCAATACATTATACAGAGCAGCAAAAGTATTTTTGTCTGTCAGCACGTCGCCGGTCCCTCCGGATGTGGCATAGCCTAAAGCGTCATTATTTCCCAGCCAGTTAGAGAAGAAGGTAAAGGGCTTGGCCATAACAAAACCAAGATAGGTGGTGGAGTTTGTTGGCGCGTTGCCCGGCAGCAAGCGTTCAAAATACCCGTTAAGGTTACCATAGGGAGCGTAAGTGATGTGCATCAGCTTAATGCCGGGTACGCCATAGTTATTAATATCGCCCGTATATTTGGTATAGAGAGTAACATCTCCAAAACCGGGTACTGTAAGTTTCCCACGTATTGCCAGGTTAGTAGTTACCGGGGTTGTAATCGGTGTGCCATCGGCATTAAACCCGGTGAGTGATAAATAGCCCGATCCGTTTGCCTGGGCGGTGCTGAATAGCGGCTGCGTAAATGCGCCACCGCCAACCGATTGCATTTGCTTGCCGATGATGCTGGGATAGGATACCTGCTGACCTGCAAGGTATAAGCCCCCATCGGCATAACCGGCAGTGAGCGAGTTACCCAACGCAATGTATCTTGAAAAATCAACAGAACCTGCGGACGGCTTTGGCGTATGGATTTCGGGCTTGCAGGCACCTAATAACAGTAACCCTGCAACAATATAAATATGTAATTTAAACGTTTTCATGAACTGATTTCTTTAAGGATTACCAATGATAGGCTAATGAGATACCTGGTATATAAACATCGGTTTTAAATGTTCCCGATAGCTGCGATTCGATATTGGTTTGGGTGCGTTGCATCAGGTGCTCGTACTCAAAGGAGATATCTATATCGAGGTGCTTGGCTACGGTATAACCTAAGCCCAGGGTACCATAAACCCGGTTAGCATCCGGAGCTTCGGGAGTTACATAGCCATCTAAAACAGCGGTGCCGCCATAGCCACCGCCAAAACGCAGGGCCAGTTTATCGGTAGCCTTATATTGAGCGCCCCCGCGTAAGCTAAATGCCTGTTGATAATTCCGGGCGGAGTGGGTATCCTGTAATACAGCCGTATTGTTTTTATAATCAAACGATAGCGTTTTATAACTATCCCAGTTAACCAGGTTAACATCCAGGGCCAATATCCATTTGCTGCTGGGGTAAAAGCCGAAACCGATGGAGTTAGTGGCTGGTAGGGGTATGGTTGAACTAAAGGTATTGGGCTGAGGGAAACTGCTTTGCAGCGATGCAGGCACAGTAAAAATAGCGTTCCCTGCCGAAATTGTGGTATTTACCTGCGAGCGGTGTGTGATCCCTATGGTAATACCTGCTTCCGTTTTGAAGTAAACGCCCGCGTTCCACCCGTAGCCTTTGCCGCCGCCTTTCAACCGGGCCTGTCCTGGGTCGCCGCTGCTGTTTGCCAGTGGGATGGCCCGCGTCAGATCAACGCTGCCATGGTTGTAAACAAAGCCTCCGCCAATGCTCACCCAGTCGGCCAGTTTTATACTTATTGTTGGCTGAACATAAATGGCTTTCAGGTCGAGGCTTTCCAGTACATATTTGCCTTGCCAGGTATTGCCCCAGTCGGTTAAGCCGCCAAAAGGAGTATAAACGCCAAGTCCCAGTTTCCAGAAGGAAGATTTGGGCCCCCATACCGCATAAGCATGGAACGGGGTAGCAACTTTATTGGAAGTATGGTCCTGTATTGAGGTTCCGGCGGGGTTGAAAACAGATTTGAACAGTAAAGGGCTTATTCCTCCCTGTATGTAATTTTCGGGCAGCATGGCTACCGCGCCCGGGTTAAAAAATACGGAAGCGCCATCCTGTACGATACCCGTACCTGTATGGCCCATTCCTATTTGCTTTTGCCCCCCAGGTTCACCTGGAAACCCTGGGAAAAAGCTAACAGCGGTGCTGCGGTGAGCACCAATAGTAGAATTTTTCTCATAAAAATATAATTGGTTCGTGACAGGAAATTGCTTGTAGGTTACAATTTGAAACTGTCAGGGATAAAATTAGTTTGGATTAAAAAGAAAAAAGGGCTATAATGCGGAGATATTAGTCAAAAAGTCGGATAAAGCTTATTTTTAATACCAGATAAGAAAAGTTGCTTTACAACCGTCTTTAATAAATAAATAGTTAAAATTATATATCTAAACTATATGAATAATAAAGTTGGACAATTAAGCCTGTCAAAATTTGCAGATCTTTATGCAGACAAGCTGGCTGGTGCCGATTTTTTTGTTGTTGACGAAAAGCAATTATTGAGCCTGAGCGAATATCCTTATCGTTCGGACGGTTATATTATAGGCATTTGTACCCGGGGCACAGCCAAAGTAGAAGTAAACCTGCAGGTTTATGATGCCCGGCCGGATGCCATGCTTCTGGCAACCCCCTTTCATGTTTTGAGGATCTACGATAGCAGTGCCGATTTTTTATGCAGGTTTGTTGTTTTCAGCAAAGCTTTTCTAATCGAAAATAATGCTAATAGCCATTTCCTTGAATCATTCAGTTATTTCAACAGCGCGTCTATCCCGGTAATTTATCCTGGCAATGCCGATGCCAAAATGATCCTGGAAATTTATTTATTGATCCAGCGCAAATTAGCGCGCGAAGGGCATCCTTACGATGTTGAAATATCCAGGAGCATTTTGATGACACTGCTTTATGAAATACAGGCCATTTACGAAAAGCAACACCTGATAATAAAAGGTAAACAAACCAGGAAACAGGAACTAAACGTGCTTTTCCAGTCCCTCATTTTCCATCATTATAAAGAACATCGCAGCGTGCAATACTATGCCGACGCGCTGTATGTATCTCCCAAACATCTAACAGAAACCATTAAGGAAGTAACCGGGAGGACCGCGGGCGAATGGATAGACGATGCGGTAATATTGGAAGCCAAAGTACTACTAAGAAACCACGAGATCAGCATTGCCCGCGCCGCCGAGAGCATCCATTTCCCCGACCAATCATCGTTTGGCAAATATTTTAAAAAGCATACCGGCATGTCGCCTTCTGACTATAGAGCGATATCTGCGCATTGATTGTTTGAAAAAAATGTCATAGCGAGTAAGCGCCAGGGAATCCCCGAAAAAAATTGTAACGACTTGTAAAATATATTTTAGCGGTGTTGTGCGGGGGCCGCATTAGGGATTGCAGTGTAAAGCCCACAGCGCGGGTTGGGACTGTGGTCAGGAAAGGCGAGGACTTGTAACGGAAAGCCCGGGCCGCAGGCAATGCCTATATTATAAAATCGATTAAAATATTATTGATAATCAGTAATTTACGATTATTTCATTATAAACGCAGCGCGGCAATCACACGGTAGCATAGCGGCCCTGTATAGTATGCGATTGCTTCGTCGTTCCTCCTCGCAATGACGTGGCTTTTCGAATACATGAAATGTTATTTCCGTAATATATTTAAGCCAATGGCAGTCTTTCCACCCTCCCACATTCCCTCTTCTTTCCGACTTTTTGACTAATATCTCCGCATTGCTGCCCTTTCTTTGGCTTCATAATGCCTCTAATTTTACTCCTAATTATAAACCAATAAAACTTTATGAATGCCACAGAACCGATGAAAGCCATAAAAGGAGGGGAGTTTCTGATCAGGGAGACTTCCGCGGAAAGCGTTTTTATTCCTGAAGAATGGAATGAAGAGCAGTTGATGATCGCCGAAACATGTACCAATTTTTTGGCACAGCAGGTAACACCAAACCTTCAGCGTATTGACGAGCAGGAGGAGGGGTTAATGCGCCATTTAATGGACGAGGCAGGTGCGCTTGGATTGTTAGGCATCTCCGTGCCCGAAGAATATGGCGGTTTTGGTAAAGATTTTAAAACTGCCATGCTGGTTACTGAAAAATTAGGTGCCGGTCACTCATTTTCGGTTGCTTTTTCGGCGCATACAGGTATAGGTACCCTGCCTATATTATACTACGGTAATGATGCCCAAAAGCAAAAGTACATCCCCAAGCTGGCCAGCGGCGATTGGAAAGGGGCTTATTGCCTTACAGAGCCTGCCGCAGGCTCAGACGCTAATTCGGGTAAAACCAGGGCAAAACTTTCTGCAGATGGTAAGCATTATCTTATCACCGGGCAAAAAATGTGGATCACCAATGCCGGTTTTGCCGATGTGTTTACGGTTTTTGCCAAAATAGATGATGATGAAAACCTGAGCGCGTTTATTGTTGAAAAGGATTTTGAAGGTCTTTCGTTAAATACCGAAGAACATAAAATGGGGATAAAAGGCAGCTCGACACGCCAGGTGTTTTTTAACGACTGTAAAGTGCCGGTTGAAAACCTCCTTTCCGAAAGGCAGAATGGTTTTAAGATAGCAGTCAACATCCTGAATCTCGGCCGCATCAAATTAGGCGGCGGCACCGTTGGGGCCAGTAAGGATGTGATCACCTCATCGGTACGTTATGCCAATGAGCGGGAGCAGTTCGGTCGCGCTATTTCCAAATACGGGGCGATAAGATATAAACTGGCCGAACAGGCTATCCGTACTTATGCGGCAGAATCGGCCGTGTACAGGGCCAGTCAGAATATGGAGGAGGCTACAGAAATGTTAATTGCCTCCGGCCTTGATGAAAATAAAGCCAAACTGAAGGGGACTGAGCAATTTGCTATCGAAGCAGCGATCCTTAAAGTTCATGCTTCAGAGGTTTTAGATTATGTAACTGACGAAGGTGTGCAGATTTACGGCGGCATGGGCTATAGCGCAGAGGCGCCGATGGATAGGTCGTACCGCGATTCCAGAATCAACCGGATCTTTGAGGGCACCAATGAAATTAACAGGTTGTTAACTGTTGATATGATGCTGAAACGCGCCATGAAGGGTGAGCTTGACCTGATGGGACCGGCTCAGAAAGTAGCCGGTGAATTGATGAGCATCCCCGATTTTGGCGCAACCGAAGAAGATGGCCTGTTTACTAAAGAAAAGAAATACATAGCCAATTTTAAAAAGGCCATATTGATGGTAGCCGGTAGCGCTGTTCAAAAACTAATGATGCAATTGAGCAAAGAGCAGGAAGTATTGATGAACCTGGCCGATATGCTGATAGAGCTTTATGTAAGCGAATCGCTGCAATTGAGGGTAGAGAAATTGGTTGGCTTAAGAGGAGAAGAAGCGTGTAAGGAACAATTGGATATGATGCGGGTGTACATCAATGACGCGGCCGAACATATTGCGAAATCGGGTAAAGAAGCATTAAACTCATTTGCCGAAGGCGACGAAAGAAGGATGATGCTCATGGGACTAAAGCGCTTCACTAAAACCGAAGACATCAATACCACCCAGGCACGCAGAAATATTGCAGCCAAATTGATTGCTGAAAATAAATATTGCTTTTAGTGCTTCATCACTTTTTTAATGTTGTGGTAACACATCACTTCAAACAAAAGAAAATGTCATTTCGAACCCTTGAAGGGCGGGAAATAGCGAGGCAAGGGTGAGAAATCTCCTACGAGATGCAGATTTGTGCGGGTTAAAACAGGGCGTAGAAGATTTCTCCTCACCGGCTGGGACACGCCCTTCAAGGGTTCGTTCGAAATGACATTATTTTTCCATTAATAATTAAGTCATTAAAGACGTGTACGAAGAGGAAAATCTCACGATCCCCGCGTTTATTTTCCCTAAATAATATCAACCAAAAACAAAATTCTGATAATGAAAATATTAGTGTGTATAAGCCAGGTGCCGGATACCAGTACTAAAATTGTATTAAAAAATAATAACACTTCTGTTAATAGTGATGGAGTTACTTATGTGATTAACCCATATGATGAATGGTACGCGTTGATCAGGGCTATCGAATTAAAAGAAAGCGGTATCGCCACCGAAATTCATTTGATAACCGTAGGTAAGGCCGATGTAGAGCCCGTGATCAGGAAAGCATTAGCCCTAGGCGGCGATGAAGCTATCCGTATTGATGCTGAGAGCAATGATCCTTATGAAACCGCTCATTATATAGCCGAATATGCTGCCGGGGTTGGTTATGATCTTATTTTATGCGGCAAAGAGTCTATCGATTACAATAATGGAACTACAGGCGCCATGCTGGCCGAGTTACTTGACCTCGATTATATTGGTTTTGCAACCGGGATCAGCATAGAGGCCAATGCTGCTGCGGTAAATCGTGAAATAGAAGGCGGTGAAGAAACAGATGCCTGTAATTTACCGCTGGTTATTTCCTGCCAGAAAGGTGTTGCCGAAGCCCGCATTCCCAATATGCGCGGCATCATGGCGGCACGTACGCGTCCGTTAAAGGTAATTACGCCTTCAGGAATAACTGCTGTAACCGAAATACTGTCATATGAATTGCCGCCTGCCAAGGCCGGTATCAAGCTGGTAAGCCCGGATGATATGGATGAATTGGTGCAGCTGCTGCATACCGAGGCTAAGGTTATATAATGTCAATTATTATTAAATGTAGAGACGCATAATTGCGTCTCCCGAATGCAAATTATGGCAATTGAAAAAGATAAGTAAAGCCGCTTGTCCTGCGGGAGACGCAATTATGCGTCTCTACCCGAAAAAACTTAAATAGTTTTTAAACAGTTAACTTCTAACTAAAAAAACAAAAAAATGTCTGTAATAGTATTGGTAGAACATACCGGAGGAATTATAAAAAAGCAAAGCTTTGAGGCTGTGCAATATGCCGCTCAAATAGCCCCAAAAATGGGCACTACGGTAACTGCCGTTGCTTTAGGCAGCGTTACCGAAGCTGAAATGGAAAACCTTGGCCAGTACGGTGCTCAAAAAGTGCTGCACGTTGCCGATGGCCGGTTGGACGAGTTACACTCAAGGGCATATGCCAGCGCGTTAATAGCCGCAGCACAAAAGGAGAATAGTAAAGTAGTTGTAGCCCTTCATGATATCAGGGGCAGGGCGGTAGCGCCGCGGATAGCTGTAAAATTAAAAGCAGGCCTGGTAGCCGGGGCGCTTTCATACCCTGATACGGAAAAAGGCTTTGTAATTAAAAAGGCCGTGTTTTCGGGAAAAGCATTTGCCTATGTAAACATTTTAAGCGACGTAAAGGTGATTATGCTGATGCCTAACACATTTCCACCTCAAAAGCAGGAAGGTAAAGCAGTTGTTGAGCAACTGGATGTAAGCTTTAGCGAAAAGGATTTTAGTGTGAAAGTAAAATCGGTAAATAAAGTGACAGGTGAAGTACCGCTTGCGGATGCCGAGCTGGTTGTTTCGGGTGGCAGAGGTTTAAAAGGCCCGGAAAACTGGGGCATACTGGAAGACCTGGCGAAAGAGCTGGGCGCTGCTACGGCCTGCTCGCGCCCGGTAGCCGATTCGCACTGGCGACCGCATCACGAACATGTGGGCCAAACAGGTGGCACCGTTCGTCCAAATCTGTATATAGCGGTAGGAATATCCGGAGCTATCCAACACCTGGCCGGGGTTAATGGTTCAAAAACTATTGTAGTGATCAATAAAGATCCCGAAGCTCCGTTTTTTAAAGCAGCCAATTATGGGGTAGTTGGTGACGCGCTGGAGGTTTTGCCTCGACTAACGGCAGCAGTCAAAAAGTTTAAAGAACATCATCAATAAATAATCAGGGCTATGGAGTTTTTTTATGAAGGACAGGTGCTGTGGTCGCAGATAGACTCGAACCAACATATGCGGCATTCTGCATATGCCGATCTTGCAGCACAGGCACGCATCACCATGCTTGAAAGCCTGGGTTTAAAACTGCCTACACTTTATGAATACAAAATAGGGCCTGTATTATTCAGGGAAGAAATGATTTACCTGAGAGAGATCGGGATCAATGAGCAGATCAGGGTAACCTGTGAGCTTACTAAATCCCGGCCTGATGGTTCCCGCTGGGCAATCAGGCATGAGCTGTACCGGGGCGACGACGTCAAAGCTGCAATCATAAATGCCGAAGGTTCATGGATAGATATGGAAAAGCGTAAGCTGGCCGTATTGCCGTCAGAGCTAAGCCAGATGTTTATGAAGGCGCCCCGCAGCAGCGATTATGTGGAAGAGGCCAATCCAGCCTGAAATAATTAAATAGTGTTGAATATCAGTTTATAAGCTTTGGGCTTTATGCCTTCTGCTTTTAGCTTTAAATAATTTATCTATGACCGATCTGAAAGGCACTTTTGAAAGGGCCGTTAAAGAGAGTAAGGAACTACCCTCAAAACCTGATAATGAAACATTATTACGCCTGTACAGTTTATATAAGCAGGCAACGGAAGGCGATATAAATACAGAAAACCCTCCGGGCATGTTTGATTTTGTAGCTAAAGCAAAATATGATGCCTGGTTAAAACAGAAGGGCACTACCGCTGATAATGCGATGCAGCAATATATTCAGCTTGTAACGCAATTATCAAATAAAACCAGCTAACTTTAATTCCGAAATATTGACAAATGTTTCCGCCGTTTAGACCTTTATAAAGCACCGCAGAAATAGATATTTGTTTTTATAAACCATCCCGGTATCGGGGATATGATTAGAATCTATTAGTTCACATAGATAATTAAATAGTAATAACCAGGCTATTAGCTTTAAGCCTTGTGCATTCTGCTTTTAGCTTTATATAAACCATTTTATAATTCTACTCTGTCTCTTTTTAGGTGGCTTCTGATACCCGTATTGATATTAGGTAAATGCGACAGAGGCCCTAAAAACCGACTTGTTTTTAACTATAAAAAACACCTAAGTCAATGTCAGCATCAAAAAAACATTTCACCCGTTTTGTATTAATCCTGCTAGCCATTGTGGCGGTAAGCATCAATGCAAAAGCGCAAACCGATAAAATTGAAGGTTTATGGTACAACGATGTAAAAACCGCCAAAATCCAGATCACTAAAGAAAGCAACGGTAAGTTTTATGGTAAGGTGGTATGGCTTAAGGAACCATTAAAAGATGGGAAGCCGAAAGTTGACGAAATGAATAGTGACGAAAAATTGCGTTCAAGGCCCAGGCTGGGCTTACCCGTATTGGCTGATTTTGTGAAAGATGGCGATAACAAATACTCGGGCGGAACAATTTACGATCCTAATAACGGCAAAACGTATTCCTGTAAAATGACCTATAAAGGTAAAACCCTGGATATCCGCGGATACATTGGTATTTCGCTTTTCGGGCGGACAACAACCTGGTCGCGGGCAGAGTAAAATAAAGATAAAGAGTTTTAATAACACAAGCAGATACTAATGAATGCTAAACGAATTATAAAAAAGGTTGCAGTATTGGGGTCGGGAGTAATGGGCAGTCGTATCGCCTGTCACTTTGCAAATATTGGCGTACAGGTACTGTTGCTTGATATTGTACCCAAGGATGCTCCGGCAGATAAAAAAGCGCGGAATAAAATTGTTAATGACGCGCTGGACTTCGCGTTAAAGTCAAACCCTTCGCCCATCTATCTCAAATCTTTCGCAAAACGTATTACAACCGGCAATTTTGAAGATGATATGCCCAAAATTGCGGATTGCGACTGGGTTATAGAGGTAGTTGTGGAACGGTTGGATATTAAACAACATGTGTTTGAAACAGTAGAAAAGTACCGTAAACCCGGCACACTGATCACTTCCAATACATCCGGTATCCCGATACATTTAATGGCCGAAGGTAGGAGCGATGACTTTAAAAAATATTTCTGTGGAAGCCATTTCTTTAACCCTCCCCGGTATTTAAAATTACTGGAGATCATTCCCACAAAAGACACCTTAGCGGGCGTTGTGGATTTTTTGATGGACTATGGCGCAAAATACCTGGGGAAAACTACAGTATTAGCTAAAGATACGCCGGCATTTATCGGTAACCGCATCGGGGTTTTCAGCATCATGAGTGTGCTGCATTATGTGGAGCAAACCGGTATGACGGTTGAAGAGGTTGATAAACTGACAGGGCCTGTAATAGGGCATCCTAAATCGGCTACGTTCCGTACCAATGATGTGGTGGGTTTAGATACGATGGTGCACGTTGCCAACGGTCTTTACAAAAACGCACCCGATGATGAGGCAAGGGAACTATTTAAAATTCCTTCATTTGTTGAGGGAATGCTAAAAAATAACTGGCTGGGCAGTAAAACCGGCCAGGGTTTTTATAAAAAAGAAAAAGGTGAAGGTGGAAACCAGTTTTATGCGCTCGATCTGAAAACGCTTGAGTACAAACCCTCTCAAAAGGTAAAATTCGCCTCGCTTGAAACTACAAAGGCGATTGATAACTTAAAAGATAGGCTCAGGATCCTGGTTGCAGCAAAAGACAAGGCAGGTGATTTTTACCGGGCTACCTTTTATCAGTTATTTGCTTATGCCAGTAACCGCATCCCCGAAATAGCCGATGAACTTTATAAAATAGATGCTGCCACCAATGCGGGCTTCGGCTGGGAACTGGGCCCATTTGAAAAATGGGACGCGCTTGGTGTTGAGGATACGGTAAAAGCCATGGAAGCCGTGGGAAACAAACCGGCCCAATGGGTATATGACATGCTTGCGGCGGGTGCAAAAAGCTTTTATAAAATAGAAGATGGCAAACGCCTGTATTATGATATTCCGTCGAAAAGCCACAAGGTAATTCCCGGTACCGAAGGCCTTATTTTGCTCAGTAATATCCGGGAAACAAATACGGTGTGGAAAAACAGCGGTACTACCATTACCGATATTGGTGATGGTATCCTGAACCTTGAGTTTCATACCAAAATGAATACAATAGGCGGCGAGGTGATTGAAGGCATCAATAAAGCCATCACCCTTGCCGAGGCAAGTTACAAAGGCCTGGTTATATCAAACGAGGGTGCAAATTTCAGCGCAGGGGCCAATGTGGGCATGATATTCATGATGGCCGTTGAGCAGGAGTTTGATGAGCTCAATATAGTGATCAAAGCCTTCCAAAATACGATGATGCGCATCCGTTATTCATCGATCCCGGTGGTGATAGCGCCTCATCAAATGGCCCTGGGTGGTGGCTGCGAAATGTGCCTGCATGCCGATAAGGTAGTGGCACATGCCGAGCTATACATGGGTTTGGTTGAGTTTGGTGTTGGCTTGATTCCCGGAGGTGGGGGCACAAAGGAATTTGCCCTGCGCCTTTCAGACGAACTACAGGAAGGTGACGTAGAACTCAATAATTTCCGTGATCGTTTTTTAACCATCGGCCAGGCAAAAGTATCCACTTCGGCTTATGAGGCATTTGAATTTGGCTATCTTAAAAAGGGCAGGGACATAGTGGTAGTATCGCGCGACGGGTTACTTACCGAAGCTAAACAGCAATGCCTGCAGATGGCGAACGAAGGGTACATACAGCCTATTCCGCGCGGAGATATCAGGGTGCTGGGTAAGCAGGCCCTGGGTTTGGGTTATGTAGGGGCCAATACCATGTACAGTGGTAATTACATAAGCGAGCACGATGTGAAAATTTCGCAGAAACTGGCTTATGTGCTTTCGGGCGGTGATCTGTCCCAGCCTTCAATGGTGAGCGAGGAATATTTGCTGGGGTTGGAGCGTGAAGCCTTTGTTTCGCTTTGCACCGAAAAGAAAACGCTTGAACGCATTCAATCCATTTTAACCGGCGGAAAAGTGTTAAGGAACTAATTTTTTTAAATATAAAATCTCAATAAAATGAACGCATATATAGTGGCAGCCAGCCGCAGCGCTGTTGGAAAAGCTACCCGGGGCGGGTTTAGGTTTACCCGTCCGGATACGCTCGCGGTAGATGTGATCAGGCATCTGCTGGCATCAGTGCCTAATGTTGATAAAGAGCAGATTGATGATGTAATTGTGGGCAATGCTACACCCGAAGCCGAACAGGGATTGAATGTTGCGAGGCTGATTTCATTAATGGCGCTTGATACCGATAAAGTACCCGGCATGACGGTGAACCGCTATTGCTCGTCGGGGCTGGAAACAATTGCCATTGCCTCTGCAAAAATACACAGTGGCATTGCCGATTGTATTATCGCGGGTGGTGTAGAAAGTATGAGCCTGATCCCGATGGGGGGCTGGCGCATTGTTCCTAACGCCGATATTGCCCTTGCACATCCCGATTATTACTGGGGCATGGGCCTTACTGCCGAAGCTGTTGCTAAAGAATATCATATTGGCCGCGAAGAGCAGGACCAGTTTGCTTATAATTCCCACCAAAAAGCCATCAATGCTATTAAAGAAGGTAAGTTTAAAGATGAAATAGCGCCGGTAAATATTGTGGAAACCTATGTAGATGAGAGCGGCAAAAAAGCGAAAAGGGAATTTAAGGTAGATACAGATGAAGGCCCGCGCAGCGATACCTCAATTGACGCGTTGGCAAAGCTTAAACCGGTATTTGATGCAAAAGGAGTGGTTACCGCAGGCAATTCGTCGCAAACCAGCGATGGGGCTGCTTTTGTCATGGTGGTTAGCGAACGTTTTATGAAACAGAACAACCTTAAACCTATTGCCCGGCTGGTTAATTACGCGGTTGCAGGTGTTCCGCCCCGGATCATGGGGATAGGCCCGCTGGTGGCGATCCCAAAAGTGTTGAAAATGGCCGGGATGAAACAGCAGGATATTGACCTGATAGAATTGAATGAAGCCTTTGCTTCGCAATCATTGGCGATAATAAAAGGGCTGGAGCTTAATCCCGAAATTGTAAATGTAAACGGAGGGGCTATATCGCTCGGCCATCCGCTTGGCTGTACCGGGGCTAAACTTTCTGTTCAGCTTTTTAACGAATTAAAACGGCGGGAGAAAAAGTATGGTATGGTTACCATGTGTGTAGGCACGGGGCAGGGCGCGGCGGGTGTATTTGAACTGTTGTAGGAATTTACCTTTATCTAAACCATTGCAAGCATGGAAAAGGCGACAAGATTGTTTGATTGCATGATTACCCAGGCTAAGGAGCCTAAGGTGGATCTTTTGAATGCGAAGGAGAATGGTTCCTGGCGGTCATACAGCACCCAAGAAGTGCATGCCATGATCAACCAGCTATCCGCAGCCCTGTTGGCCCTGGGCGTTTCGGGCGGTGACGGCACTACCGAAGGCCGCGATAAAATAGGTTTGATAAGCAATGGCAGGCCCGAGTGGATTATAACCGATCTGGCAGTACAGCAAACGGGAGCCATACTGGTCCCGCTATACCCTAATACAGGCACTAAAGAAATTGAGCAGATCCTGAACGAGGCAGAAGTTAAATATGTATTTGTAAGCAGCAAAGATTTATGCGAAAAGGTTAAGGAAGTTCATTTAAATATCTCCTCGTTAAAAGGCATATTTACTTTCGATAACATCGATGGCTGTGATTACTGGGGTACATTGCTTAAGCCTTTGCAAGAAAGTTATCAGAAAAAAATACAGCAGATAAATGATCAGATTACCGAAGACGATGTGGCAACCATCATTTATACTTCGGGCACTACCGGCCGGCCAAAAGGGGTAATGCTTACGCATAAAAACATTATGACCAATGCCTCGGCATCCGGCGATATTCTTAGCCGGATTCCGGTTACAGAAAAACGTGTTTTGAGCTTTTTGCCTCTGAACCACATTTTTGAAAAGATGTGTACCTATGTTTATCTGTATTATGGCTTTTCTATTTATTACGCCGAAAATATGGACACCATAGGCGCGAATATGAAAGAAATAAAGCCTTCACTTTTTACCGCTGTGCCCCGCTTGCTCGAAAAAGTGTTTGAGAAAATTATGGTGCAGGGGCAGAAACTAACCGGTATTAAAAGGAAGATCTTTTTCTGGTCGGTAAAACTGGCCGAAGCTTATGAAATTAATAATACCAGCCTTCGGTATAAAATTAAACTGGCCATAGCCGATAAACTGGTTTACAGCAAATGGCGTGCTGCTATAGGTGGTAATATAAAGGCTATAGTAGTTGGCAGTTCGGCCTGCCCCATTAAGCTGGAAAGAGTTTTTACAGCTGCAAATATTGTTATTATGGAAGGTTATGGGCTTACCGAAACATCGCCTGTAATTGCTGTTAACTGTTATGAAAAAAGCGGGAGGAAATTTGGCACCGTAGGTCGTTTGCTGAGCGGTGTGCAGGTGAAGATAGCCGCCGATGGAGAGATCCTCTGCAAAGGCCCTAATGTGATGCTGGGCTATTATAAAAATCCTGAGCTTACGGCAGAGGTATTGGAAAACGGCTGGTTCCATACCGGGGATATAGGCGAACTGGACCACGATTCGTTCCTGAAAATAACAGATCGTAAAAAAGAGATCTTTAAAACCTCGGGCGGTAAATACGTGGCCCCGCTACCCATCGAAAATAAGATGAAGGAAAATTATTTTATTGAGCAGATGATGGTTGTTGGTGCGGAAAAGAAATTTGTCGCGGCGCTCATTGTACCATCCTACACTCATTTAAAACCCTGGTGCAAGGAAAATGGTATTGCTTTTACAACTAACAATGAGTTAGTTAAAGATGCGAAGGTAATTGAATTGTATCAATCCATTATTAATAACTATAATCCCGAATTTAACCATGTTGAACAGGTGAAGAAGATCACCTTGCTTCCCAACGAATGGTCGATAGATAGCGGTGAACTTACCCCGACAGGTAAAATGAAACGGAAAGTGATCACCGAAAAATACAAAGCCGAGATAGATAAAATGTATCTCTGCCAAGTAAGTGAGGATCCAACTCTTGTAAATTAATTGATGAATACATTTCAAACAACAATACAGGGCAGGCTGGTTACAATTTCGCTTGATAGGGGCCGCTCAAATGCCATTAATCATGAAATGGTTAAAGAACTGGCGGCCTGTATCAAAACATTGGAGCATGATGACAACGTGGGCGGGGTTATTTTAACCGGCAAGGAAGGCTTTTCTCTTCCGGTATCGACCTGATTGAGGCCTATGATTATGATGAAGCGCAAAGCCGCCAATTTTGGGTGGATTTTTTAGCCTTGCAAAATACTTTAGCCGCTTTCAGGAAACCTTTGGTAGCTGCCATTAGTGGTCACAGCCCGGCTGGCGGCTGTATATTAGCTATTTGCTGCGATTATCGGGTGATGGTCGAAGGCGCATTTATCATCGGCTTAAATGAAGTTCCGGTTGGTATTATCGTACCTGACAGTGTTTTTAGCTTGTATGCCTTTTGGCTTGGCCAGCGTAAGGCATATCAGTATTTAATAGAAGGTAAGCTGCTTAAGGTAAACGAAGCACTGGAAGCCGGGCTCGTTGATGAAACTGCTGCGCCGGATAAGTTAATGAGCGCTGCAATAGAAAAGGTAATGGCCTATATAAAACTGAACCCGGTTACCTGGACGGAAAGTAAATTGAATTTGCGAAAGGAGTTGATAGGGAAACTCAAAGCCGACCAAACCGATACCCTGAACAAAATGCTAAAACAATGGTGGGCACCCGAAACCAGGCAAGGCCTTCAAATGATGATCCAGAATTTAAAATCAAAAAATACAGCTGTTAAATAATTGACAATGACAGATCCTAAAACTTCAAATGATGCTGCAAATCCAAACGCCGCAACTGTCGGTGGAATGTTAAGAGATGACGCTTTAAAAGGAAAAACCATCATTGTAACCGGCGGCGGAACAGGTTTAGGTAAAGCAATGGGGACTTACTTTTTGCATTTGGGCGCTAACCTGGTAATTACCAGTCGCAAATTGGACGTACTGCAACAAACCGCTGCCGAAATGGAAGCCGAAACCGGGCGTAAAGTATTGCCAATAGCCTGCGACGTGCGGAAGTATGACCAGGTTGAAGCAATGTTGCTGAAAGCTATCGAAAGATTTGGGCAGGTTGATGCACTATTGAATAACGCGGCGGGTAATTTTATTTCGCCTACGGAGCGTTTATCGGCAAACGCGTTTTCGGCTATCATTGATATTGTTTTAAAAGGTTCGGCCAATTGTTCGCTGGCTTTGGGCAAATATTGGATCAGGGAGAAAATGCCCGGAAATATCCTGAATATCATAACCACTTATGCTTTTACAGGTTCGGCTTATGTTGTGCCCTCGGCCTGTGCAAAAGGCGGTGTGCTGGCCATGACCAGGTCCTTAGCCGTTGAGTGGGGCAGGCATGGCATCCGCGCCAATGCAATTGCGCCGGGCCCATTTCCCACCAAAGGCGCATGGGAAAGATTATTGCCCGGAGACATGGCCCAAAAGTTTGATTTTAAAAACAGGGTGCCGCTTAAAAGGGTAGGCGAACACCAGGAGCTGGCTAACCTGGCCGCTTTTTTGGTGTCTGATTATTCAGGATACATTAATGGCGAGGTGATTACCATCGATGGGGGAGAATGGCTGCAGGGTGCCGGTCAGTTCAGCGGGCTCGAAATGATACCGGATGAAATGTGGGATGATATTGAGAAAGCTACAAGGTCGGCGTAGGGTGGTAATCGATTAGTAATTGAGTGTGTTAATTACCGATCTGAAGAAGTGAAGTTTTCAAATGCATTTTTGCCCTCTTCAAAAGCTTTTAGGTCTTCCTCTGTCCAGGTTGAAACTTAAGATATTTTCTTCCTGTATGCCGAGGGCTGTGGTTTAATTTGTTGTTGTATAGTAACACCAAGCCCCTAAGTATTTGTAACCAAAATACTTTTAGTATCGGGAATATCCATTACTAACCTCTCCAAGCTGGCCTTGTTGATTTGCATCCCTTTTCTAAACGAAGCGGTATCTGTAAAGGTATATGGAGCAATACCTTTAATATTTACTTTCAATCTACCATTTAAAACAACATCATTAACATTCACTATCGGATCATCATAGCAGTCTTTTCCGGCGTCAACGACAAGCGACTTCTTTTTTAAAGCCTTCGCTGCCTGGTCATCAAACTGTAGTAAACCACCTCATGCGGATATTATGAGGTGGTTTTTTCGTCCACTTAAGCTGTCTTGCGATGGATGTTCCTTTTGTTTTTTCTACGGCGCGCTTGGAAGATATAGATCGAAAAAAGCGAAGAGGCAGCAGTACTACTTCGTATGGTGTCGAAAACATACATTGAGATCGGTTAAAATCAGTATGAAACAATAAAGCCATCGAAGACTTTCCAATAATGCAGCATATATTGATGCTTAAAACAATTTTATATTACTTAATTCGATAGAGATAAACAGCGGGGCAGGAACAAGGGCGGTATTATCTTCATTCCTTTTGTAAACATGCCTGCTTGTTGGGAATTTGATGCCCTGAACTTCGGCATAATTTGCCAAATAATGAACAGATGCCGCATTGTTGAGAATCTCAACATTATAGTCATGCCTCTTGAACAGGCCTGACTGATCGATATAAAATACCTGTTCCCTGCAGTGTGTTGCAATGTTTTCCGGGAAAGTGACATGCAGCCGTCTTAATACCTCACCATTTTCAGTCCACGGCTCCAGTTCTTTCACTTTATATCCGGGTTCCGCTAAACAAAACGGTGTGTTCAAATAAGTCCACATGGCGTAGCCTGTGAAATAGGTTACCTGAAGTTTTGACCAGGGTGTTTCTGTTACATAGTCTTTAAAGCTGTGTCGTGGAAAATACAATTGATCGACCAGTGCGTCCTTCTCATCTATGATGGCGACTTTGTTAGTTTCAAAGGTATTATGCCAACCTTCTTTTATAAAAGGAGAGAACGACACATGCTGTTTTGTAGTGCTCAACAAGACATTAATGTCATCCATAATACCTGGGACCTGCTTAAATGCCCAGGTAACGCCCCCAATTTTAAGATGTGCAGAAATATATTCAAACTTTTTCCAGTTATCCAAGCCGCCATGGGCATCAATCGTAAATTTTAAGAGATCATTCATATCGTGAGTTAATTTAATTTGCAATCTGAATAAGCTATTTTTTCGTTGTTGCTTTTTGCAAGTGCAAATATAAATCTTTCTACTTGTTATTTGCAAGTAGAAAGATTTATGGTGGTGGGTTTTCTCTTACTAATGGGTTTTTATGCTTAAATTTGCACTTGTAATCAGCAAGTGAAATGCTTGTGAAGTTTATGACGATATCATGAAAAAGATAAAGAAACGTTCTGCCTGCCCGATAAGTTTTAGCCTGGACTTTCTCGGAGATAAATGGACATTACTGATCGTCAGGGACATACTGCTTAATAATAAAAATACTTTTGGCGAGTTTTTCCAGTCGGCTGAAGGTATCGCAACCAACGTATTAACAGATCGCTTAAAAATGCTGGAAACCGAAGGTTTCATCATGAAATACCCCGTTCCTGGCAAGGCCAGGGTGGCCTATTGCCTTGCAGAAAGAGGCATTGCCCTTATCCCGATTATTATGGAAATGGCAATATGGGGAGTGTCAGAGAATAACACGGAAATAAAAAAGAGTTAACGGCAGCCCTTAAGAACGATAAGGAGGCCGTCTTATCAGGATTAGCAAAGAAACACCTGGCGATATACGAACAAAGGAAAGAATCAAGGATTGAACCCGATCAGGTAAACGTTTAACGATCAAGCATCCTGGGCAGTGCAGTCATTTTCACTCCTCCGCCATTGGCAGTACGTTTTCATTAGTTGGATAACCGGCCGTGATCATTTTGCTTTTTATCAGTTTTGTTATTCAGACCCCTGCCTTCCCTGAACACTTACTCGATAATGTATCTTCCGCAGTGCTTTTTATATAAAATCAGGAAATAAAATCCATTTCCTGTGCCGGGATAAGTGTAAACAGTATGCCTTTAAAGAGAAAATCCACAAGGAACAGCGGCATCGCGTCATTTTGGCTACTATAAACTGCAATACGGCCACACATCGCAAATAACTCCTGCCGATTTTTGTACGGTAATATTTAAGCAAAAAATGGGAAAGACAATTTTTATTACCGGGGCATCTTCAGGGCTGGGTAAAGCCACTGCCAAATTATTTCAAAGTAAAGGCTGGAACGTTATCGCGACAATGCGCAATCCCGCCCTTGAAACAGAACTTACTGCATTACAAAATGTAACCCTGCTGCCATTAGACGTTACCAATTTGGAGCAAATTCAAAGTACCGTAAAAGAAGCAACCGGCCAACATGATATCGATGTGGTATTTAATAACGCCGGTTATGGCCTCGTTGGCGCGCTGGAAGCTTTTTCAGATGAACAGGTGGTAAGGCAGATAAACACAAATTTGCTCGGTGTCATCCGCGTTACGCAGGCTTTTGTACCCTATTTCCGAAAAAAGAAAAGCGGGTTGTTTATTACCACAACTTCTATCGGCGGCCTGGTGACCTTCCCTCTCGACTCGATCTATCACGCAACAAAATGGGCGCTGGAAGGCTGGAGCGAGGGTATGTCCTATGAACTGGGGCTTCACAACATCGGTATCAAAACCATTGCGCCGGGTGGTATCAAAACTAACTTCGCGGGTGAGCCATTAGATGTTGCCCGCCACCCTGCCTATGAAGAAGGATTGGAAAAGCTGTTTAACCTGATGAATCCTGCCAATTTTGAACCTGTGGAATGGATTGCAGATGTGGTATATGAAGCTGCTACAGATGGTAAGCAGCAGCTGCGCTATGTTGTAGGGGCATTTGCCAGGCAGTTGTATGAAAGGCGTTTGGAAATCGGTTCTGAGGTAGCAGTACAGGAGATGAACAAAATGGTCTTCGGAGAATTAGTAAATTAGCCAAATGAGGAAAGAAGCCAACAACCCTTTGCGGATAGATTCTATTTCAGCACTGCACAGGATGCTGGGCTTACCCAAGCCATTACATCCGTTAATAAGTCTGGTGGATAATACAAAAATGGTGGTAAATAAAGCGCAGCTGAACAGTTCTTTTCTCTTCAACTTTTATAAAATTTCTTTTAAGAAAACGCTGAAAGGGCTCATCGGCTATGGACAGGGCCATTACGATTTTGATGAGGGCGGTATGGTATTTACCGCCCTCAATCAATTGCTCTCAATTATTAGTAACGACGAAGAGTATGAAGGCTTCTCATTGCTTATCCACCCGGACTTTATCAGGAACTACCCGCTGGATAAAAAAATCAGGTCGTATGGATTCTTCTCTTACGAAACGAATGAGGCCCTGCACCTTTCTGATAAAGAAAAGACGATTATTTTAGGCGTTCTGGACAACATACAGCAGGAATTAAACGGAGCTATTGACGATCTCAGCCAGGACTTGCTAATTTCTTACATCGAGGTGCTGCTCAATTACAGCAACCGTTTTTACAAAAGGCAATTTATTACCCGCAAGGCGGTAAGTAATGATATGCTTATGCAGATGGAAGATGTATTAAATGACTACTTTGAAAAAGAACAGGGATTGGATAAGGGACTACTGACGGTAGAATACCTGGCGCAGCATTTACATGTCTCCCCACGGTATTTAAGTGATATGCTGCGTTCCCTTACCGGCCAAAATGCACAGCAGCATATACACGAAAAACTGATAGAAAAAGCAAAGGAATATCTTTCGGTTTCCCATTTAACAGTTGCAGAAATAGCCTACCAGCTGGGTTTTGAGCATCCGCAATCGTTCAATAAAATATTTAAAAGAAAAACCAATGTAACGCCCCTGGAATTCAGGGCCTCGTTCAATTAAACAGCCAGTAAATGGATATCAGATTATTTATAGAAGAGTGGATTAAACTGGGCAATGCTTTCGATACGGATGCATACCTGGAAAAGTACCGGGCCGATGCAATTCTGGACGACCCTTCTGTTGGGAGGAAATTTATCGGTCACAAAGGCATCCGGGATTATTTTACCACTTATTTTATAGGATATAAAACTCAGACCCGGTTAATGAAGTTGGACATCCACGGTAACGAAGCGCATCTGGAAGTGGAATTTACCGGGGAATTTCCCGAGGGGAAAATCGGCGGTACTTTTGATATTATACTCAAAGATGAAAAAATCGCAGCAGTAAAAGCAGCGCTTATTTAAGCAGTAAAACAATAAGTTGCGATTTCGGCTGCAAACCTGTGATCAGGCTGATTTAAGCGTCATTTACCAACCCGGGCGATATTTTTAATATTTCCTGATTGAACTGGTATGTTTTGAGGATCGAGGTTTACTGGTGTGTAGTTTAATTAACACCGGTAAGGTTAATTTAATGGTTGTATAAAACACGCTAAGGAAGCCGGCAGTAACGCATGAAACGTAATAAAAAAATTGTGTTGTTACTACTTGTGCTTTTTTATTGATAGATTCGGGAACTAGCTGGAATCTATGTCAATGTATCTTAAACTTGATGATCAACAACTGTTGCGATTATTGATTAATGGTAGTGAAGACGCATTTGCAGCTATCTACAACAGGTATTGGCGAAAACTTGTTGCGATAGGTTATAGTCATACTAAAGACAGGTTTTTAGCCGAAGAAATTGTACAGGAGGTTTTTCTGAGTATCTGGAACAGACGGAATGAACTAAAAATAGATACGGTAAGTAGTTACCTGGCAACAGCCATAAAATTTTCAATATTTAAACATATTGCAACCAATAACCGCCGTCAGAGAATTTTATCGGCCATGCCGAACGCAAGCTTAGTGGAAATGACGGATGAGCTTGTGCATGCCCGCTTTTTGAAGGAATATATAAGCGGCGTGGTAGAGGAGATGCCCGAAAAATGCCGCCTGGTTTATAAACTAAGTCGCGAAGAAGGGTTAAACGTTGGCGAGATCTCGCAAAAAATGAACATTGCCGAAAAAACGGTTGAAGCACATCTGTCTAAAGCGCTTAAAGTGCTCCGCCTCAATTTGAAAGAATTTATGGTATTGGCCATATTTCTTCACAAAATTTAACATCGCCCAGTTAATTTTGTTGTTTATCCGCGTCTTACCAAAGGTTTGTTCATTAAGTTATTTTAAATAAATATTAAAGTTTTTGTTTTTTGACTAAGGGTAACTTCATAGTTGTTGTACATCCTGTTATAAAAAACAAAGATGGAAGACGAACACCTGCAGTCGCTTGCCAAAAAATATCTTTCCGGCACGGCTACCGAAGCCGAAAAGGCCGAGTTGCATACCTGGTATAGACTTAAGGAAGGGGAAGATCTGATATTGCCTTATCTTGATCAGCGTGAAGAAGCGGAAGCAAGAGAGAGGATGTATAAAAACCTGAAGCAAAAAATGGATGATGCCGATGGTGAACAGCACCGACCTAAAACACTTAAATTCAGGCTGGCTGCTGCGGCTATCGTGTTGCTGGGTATTGCCATGTCGTTTTATTACCTTAACATATACCACTCTGGCGGGCAACTACGGCTTGTAACAACCAAAAGCGGCGAGCATAAAAAAATTGAACTTACCGATGGTACTTTAATTTACTTAAGTTCGGAATCAAAGCTTTCATATCCCGTTGCCTTTAAAGGAAATACCCGCGAGGTGATTTTAGAAGGAGAAGCTTTTTTGAGGTAGCTAAAGACAAATCAAAACCCTTCATTTTGCATACCGGTAAGTTAACTACAAAGGTGTTGGGTACATCATTTAATGTGGATGCTATCCTGTCACACCCTGATGTTACCGTGGCACTTATAAGCGGTAGGGTAATGTTTTCTGACGGAAATGCGCAAGCTGTACTTAAGCCCAACTTCCAGGTAGTATACAATAAATCAAAAAAACTGCCACGGATTGAAACAATTCCGGATTCGGCAGCGCTTATTGGCCGCCATAAAGGCTCATTTGAATACAAGAACACCCCGCTTGAACAGGTAATTGAAGATCTGAACCGAAACTTTAATACTCACGCCGTTGTAATAGGCGCTGTTAAAAACTGCACCTTTTTTGGCCGTATTAAAGAGGGCGAAAGTCCGGAGCAGTTTCTTAACAAGTTAGGAATAATTATGGATGCTACAGTAACCGGTAAAAATGGCGGTTATGTTATCAAAGGAAAGGGAGGAGGTTGCCGTTGAGCTAAGTCATCTACTTTAAAACAATCTTCAGCAGGCCCGGCAAGGCCTGCCTGAAGATCAAAAAATGTCATTCGTTAAAGCAGTACTTGAAAGGTTGGAGCCAAAAGTATCTGCAATTTTTTTAAACATTTTATTTAGTGAATATATGAAAAATAATGTGCCCTGCCAATGGGGCCGCAAGTGTACGCTTTTTATGAAATTGAGCACATTAATGCTTTTATTATGCAGCACTGCGTTTTCTATGACTCGCGTTGATGCAAACGGGCAGGAGGTCCTGAAAAAAAGATCACTGTAAACGTTAAAAATAGTCCGGTTTCTGATGCGCTCGAGAAGATCTCCGCCTCATCGGGGGTTAAGTTTACTTATAATGGAGCGGTAAGTAACAGTACCGAAAAAGTATCGGAAAAAGCGGTGAATATTGAACTTGGCGTTGTACTTAAACGGGTGCTGGCTAAAACCGATTTTACTTTTATCGTACTCGACGATGGCGAAATTCTTGTTCGCTATGATGATGCTAAAAAAATACCAATTCTGGTAAAACGTTTTTTCAGCGAATTGTTACAGGCAGGGTCACCGATGAAAAAGGCATTGCGCTGCCCGGCGTTTCCGTTAAAGTTAAAGGAACAGACAGGGGTGGTATAGCCGATGCTAAGGGAAATTACCAGATCCAGGTTAATGCAGATAGCGAAATTTTGGTTTACAGTTTCATTGGCTATAAGAACCAGGAAGTAGCCGTTACGAACAAAAAGGTTATTGATATACAAATGCAGCCCGCGGCTGATAATGAACTAAAAGAAGTAGCGGTAGTAGCTTATGGCACGCAGAAAAAGGTAAGCCTTGTAGGCGCACAGTCAACTATTGATATTGAAAACCTGAAACAGCCTGTTTCGGATGTTACCACCCTGCTGGCCGGGCAGGTTGCCGGCGTTATCGGCGTACAACGTTCCGGCGAACCGGGCCGTAGCAGTGCCGATATCTGGATTCGTGGTATATCAACCTTTACGAGCAGCTATCCATTGGTATTGGTTGATGGTATTGAGCGCTCTATCAATAATATCGAGCCTGAGGATATTCAATCTTTCACGATTTTAAAAGACGCGTCGGCCACTGCGGTTTACGGTGTTCGTGGTGCAAACGGTGTTATCATTGTACAAACCAGGCGTGGGGTAGCCGGTAAGCCCAAAATAAACGTCGATTTTTATGAGGGTATAAACTCATTTACCCGTATCCCTAAAATGGCCGATGGCGTAACCTACATGAATATGGTTAATGAGTCATTAACCACCCGGGATCAGCCTGCCAAATACACGCAAACCTATATCCAAAACACCAAAAACCAGGTTGATCCGCTGTTGTATCCGGATATTAACTGGATAGATGCCGTTTTTAATAAATACAGCCACAACAGGCGCGCTAATATCAATGCCAGCGGCGGGGTACCAAGTGCCCGTTACTACGTTTCGGCAAGTTATTATGATGAAACCGGCTTGCTTAAAACAGATGAGCTGGCCAAATACAATTCAACTATTGATTATAACAGATACAATTTTACCAGTAATCTAAACCTTGAGCTTACAAAAACCACCAAACTTGATTTAGGTGTACAGGGTTTTGTGGGCAAAGGGAACTATCCTTCAGTTTCGGCCAGCGATATTTTTGTGCAGGCCATGATCGTACAGCCTACGGCTTTCCCCATTATGTATCCTGGCGGTTTTGTTCCGGGTGTAAACCCCAACGGCGATCAGCGAAATCCATATGCTGATTTAACTACACGGGGTTACAGCACCACGTATTCGAGCCAGTTATATTCAAATGCCAGGCTTACGCAGGACCTGAAATTTATTACGCCGGGCCTGAGTTTTACGACCATGTTTGCTTATGATATCAACACATCACACAGCGTTAACCGCAGCAAGCGTTTGGATACCTATTTTCCTGATGCAACAACACCCTATAACGCCGACGGATCGCTTAACCTGATCAAAACATATTCGGGCACAAGTACATATCTTAACTTTTCGGAAGCAAGCGGCGGTTACTATAAAACCTATACCGAATCGTCGCTGAATTATGACTGCACTTTTGGCGATCACCATGTCGGCGGCCTGCTATTATTTAACCAGCAGGATCAAACCAATTATCCGGGGGCTCCTTTGCAAACTCAATTCCTTACCGTTACAGGGGCCTGGCCGGCAGGGTTACCTACTCCTATAAAGACAGGTATTTTGCCGAGTTTAACGTAGGCTACAACGGATCTGAAAACTTCTCGCCCCAAAAACGCTACGGCTTTTTCCCGGCCTTCGGCGTGGGCTGGCTTCTGTCCGAAGAGAAATTCTTTGAGCCGCTGAAAACAGCGTTCTCCATGTTTAAGATCCGTTACAGTAATGGTTTTGCGGGTGCTGATGACGGCGGTCCGCGTTTTGACTACCTTACTTTTTTAACAGATGGTGCCGATGGTTATACATTCGGTCTTAACCGACAGGGTGTAAGCGGAATCAATATTACCAATTATGGTGTAAACGTGACCTGGGCAAAATCACACAAACAGGATCTCGGCTTTGATATACGAACGCTGAATGATAAGCTCTCACTTACTGTTGATTTGTTTAAAGAACACCGCACGGGTATTTTATTGCAAAGGCAGGCCGTTCCAAGTTTTGTAGGGCTTGCAAACTCGCCTTACGGTAACCTGGGTATTGTTGATAATAAGGGGATTGATGCCAGCCTACAGGATAACATGACTATTGGCAAGGTTAATTTAAGCATCCGTGCAAACGTTACTTATAACAAGGATAAGGTGATAGAAAACGATCAGCCCATACCGCCGTATCCATGGATGAACCGTCGCGGTAACAATGTACTGGCTAATTACGGTTATATAGCCGAGGGTTTTTTTACCAGCCAGGATGAAGTTAACAAAAGCGCGGTACCCGGTGATAAAAGCAGCATAAGGCCCGGCGATATCAAGTATAAAGACTTGAATAACGACGGTGTGATTAACGCTTATGATGTTACTAAAATTGGCCGCGGCGATGTGCCTTCGTTAATTTACGGAGCCGGCTTTACGGTATCGTACCTGAATTTCAGCGTGGGCGCTTTTTTCAGGGTACAGGCCGGGCTGACAGGTATATTTCAGGTAATGCTATCCAGCCGTTTTCAACCAATGGCGGTGTAAGCAATGCCTATGCCAATATTACCGACCGATGGACACCCGAAAACCCCAATCCCAACGCGTTTTATCCACGCCTGGCCTTTGGCGATGCCGCGAACACCAACAATACCCAAACCAGTTCATTCTGGATCAAAAACGTTCAGTTTGTAAGGCTTAAAACATTGGATGTTGGGTATACGCTGCCTAAAGGTTTGTTTAATAACCTGGGTTTAAAAGGAGCAAGGGTATATGTAATGGGGTATAACCTGTTCACCTTCAGTAAGTTTAAATTATGGGATCCAGAGCTTAACACAGGCAATGGAACGTCTTATCCTAATACTAAAACGTTGTCGCTAGGCCTTAGCGCGCAGTTCAATTAATACTAACTGTATTTAAAAGTCAGGTATGAAAAAAATATTAATAATGTCTTTCTTACTATCCTTGGTAAGCATGAACTTTTCCTGTAAAAAGGGATATCTGGACCAGGTTCCGGATGATAGGTTAACCCTTGATCAAACGTTCAATAACCGTAATACGGCATTGAAATTTTTGGCAAATATATACTCTAATATGCCCGATGAGGCTTCGCAGCGTTTTGCCGGTTTCGGGAATACCGTAGGCCAGTGGACGGGTGGCAGCGATGAGGCCGAATATGTATGGGGCTTTGTAACCAGCAATAACATCAATAATGGTACTTATGATGCTTCAAGCAGCCTGATCAGTGGCTTCTGGACTTATTTTTACCAGGGGATCAGGAATGCCGGAGTATTTATGGATAATATAGATAAGGTGCCAGACCTTACGCCCGATCTTAAAACGCAGTACAAGGCCGAAGCGAGGGCATTGCGTGCTTTATATTACTTTTATCTTTTGCGCATTTATGGGCCTGTGGTTATTATCGGCGATAAAACCATCGCTCCGGATGCATCTTTTAACGATGTTCAGTTACCCAGAAATTCATATGATGAGTGCGTAAGTTATGTTACTGCCGAGCTTGATCAGGCGGCCAAAGACCTTCCTGCATTGCCTTCTAATGATAATAATTATGGACGTTTTACCAAAGGTTTTGCATTGGCCATCAAATCTGAAATGTTGTTGTATGCTGCCAGCCCGCTTTACAATGGCAATACCGATTATGCCCCTATGAAAAATGCCGATGGCAAACAACTGATCACTCAGCAGCCCGATGCTAATAAATGGAAGCTTGCTGCAGATGCCGCTAAGGAATTTATTGACCAGTTTGTTCCGGCGGTGTATGATCTTTATCGTGTAAATGACCCAAGCGGCAATTATAGCCCGTATCTATCATGCCGTGATGTATTGTTAAAAGATTGGAACAAAGAAGTTATATACGCCAATATTGGCGCAGGCGTTACGAACCGGCAGTACGAAACAACCCCATACCATCAGGGTGCAGCTGACGAAGACAGGGGGCCGGAGGTCTGGGCGCTACCCAGGGTATGGTTGATGCTTATTTTATGGCCAATGGACGCGCTATTGATGATGCCGCATCTGGCTATCAAAAAACTGGCTTCTCAGATTTTAAGGCACCTTATGATGATCAGTCAAGAAGTACCTACAATCAATGGGTAGGGCGCGAACCTCGGTTTTATGTAGGCATTACCTATAACGGCAGCGAGTGGCTTAATAAAAACTCAGGCAATGTGATTACACAACTCTGGAATACCGGTAACTCGGGCCGCAACACCGGTGGTAATGATTATTGCCCCACCGGATACGTGGTGCGAAAAAATATGCCACCAAGCGATAGGACACAAGGCAACCGCTCATGGGTAATGTTAAGGCTTGCCGAAATTTACCTCAACTATGCAGAAGCGTTAAATGAAAGCAATCCGGGCAACGCCGATGTGCTGACCTATATTAACCTGATCCGTAACCGCGCCGGCATCCCCGAATATGGCAAAGGTGTCCCTGCACCGGTAGGGCAGGAAGCCATGCGCCTGGCCATCAGGAAGGAACGGCAGATAGAACTGGCATTTGAAAACAACCGTTTTTTTGACGTAAGGCGCTGGAAAATTGCCGAAACTACGGAAAGCGGACCAACTTACGGATTAAATATCAGTGCCGACCTGCCCGATTTTTATAAAGTGGTGTCGTTCGAAAATCGTGTTTTTTCTAAAAAACACTACTTCTATCCATTGCCGCAAAATGATATTAATAGTGATAAACTATTGGTGCAAAATACCGGTTGGTAAACTCATTGAAAAAAGCATACCGGTAAAGGCCATTTGAAATTGGCTTTTGCCGGTATAAAAAGCAAATCATCCTGTTTTAAATAAACAAATCCTGGTTGCCGTGCAAAAGCGCCGCAGCGCAGGATGTTAGCACATTGTTATGAAATTTATCAAATATGCATCATTACTGGTGGTGTTTTTCTTTACACATATTTTAATCAGTTCGGCAACTCAGTTCAGCTCCGGCGACACGCTGAAAAGCCCTGCCAAAAACTGGAAAGAGCATTGGTTTGAGCACGACCTTATAGTTTCGCGCACTTATGCCGATGCTAACGTGGTTTTTTATTATGATGATAACATGTACCCTTCAGTAACATGGCCTTATAAAACCATGTCGGCTGTTTGGGCTTATGTAAAAAAACATACGGAGCATTCGGTACTGATCCCCGCCTGTACGTGGTGTTGCACCGTGTGGTTAACAATAAGCTGGGCGGCGGGCACCCTGCATCGTACTTTGATGCCAGTCATGATCATCACAATACCATTGATTGCGGGCTTGATGACTGGACAGGCTCTGAAGGGCAGCAAATTGGGATGCCTGTTCATGAGGTAGGGCACATTGTTAGCGGTGCCAGCCACGGGGTAAAAGGCTCGCCATCGGATGCTTTATGGGGTGATAGCAAGTTTATGGAAATTTTTAACTATGATGTACTGAAACATATTGGTAGGGAAGATGAAGCAGGCAGGGTTTATAAACAAATGCAAACCCAGTATGATGATTTCCCCCGCCCCCGGTCGCAGTGGTTTAAAAACTGGTTCTACCCAATTTATCATAACTATGGCGAAGCAGCGGTATTGAATAAATATTTTGGTTTGCTTGCCGATTATTTCCCGCAAAAAAATAAGGAGTACACCAGGGACCTGAACTGGGGCGAGTTTATACATTTTTGGAGCGGTGCCGCCGGTGTAAACCTCAAGACGCAGGCATCTGTAGCCTTTGGATGGAGTGATGAATGGGAAGCGCAGTTTATTAAAGCGCAGCACGATTTTCCGCAGGTTAAATACAAATAAGTTTAACAGTGAAAATGCTGATAGACCGCTGGCCAATTTTTTTAAGAAAAGACCGCTGCCTGGTTGTAAAGACATTTAAAAACATTAATCATTAACTCAATTAAAAAATGAAAAAGATCTTAGTGAAATATTACCCGGTACTGATGGCCCTGGTAGTATTAATCAGTTCATGCTCAAAAAACGACGATAATTACGATTACCGGAAGATGCCAACTTCGGTTGAATTGCCTATAGCGGCGCATGCAGGCCCCGCATCGTTTGATAATGGCGGTTTTAAGTATAAAATATCTGAAAGCATCAGCGCGCAGCCGCAGTCCTTATCCACTACTGTGTTACTGTCTGCAGTAAAACCGCTTACAAAGGCCTTAACAGTTACCCTTCAGGTTGATATGAATGCCGTTACCAGTCTTAACGCGGCACACAGAGCCCTATTTGTTGCCGATAGTACCGAGGCGGTAAAAAACGGTACTGATCTGCCTGATCGTAACAGCGCACAATACGCCACCTTTGTACCTTTGCCATCAAGCGCTTATAATGTGCCAGCTTCAACCGTAACTATCGGGGCCGGACTTTTATCGGCCAATCATAATATCAACCTGATTACCTCGGGCCTTTCGCTTAGTACTAATTATATGTTGCCCCTATCTATTACAGATGCGCAGGGCCAGGCTATCAATTACTATAAAACAGTATACTATATTATTGGGATAAAAAGTCAGTATGAAGGCACCTATACAGCAAATGGTTCTATCGCTTTTCCTGATCCTTCAATAAACAGATCATGGACTAACAGAACTAAAACTTTAACAACCATTAACGGAACAACTGTACGTTCAGAAGCGGCAGACCTTAGTGGAAGTAATTACTACATGTATTTAACGGTAAACGCCGATAATTCGGTAACTGTTAAATCGGCTCCTGAAGCCGCTAACCAAACTATCCAAAATAATGGTGTATGTATGTATGATCCGGTTACAAAAACTTTTAGACTAAATTACAAATACGTAGGTGGCACCGGCGATCGGCGAATCAGTGAGAGCATCAAGTTGAATTGATACTTAAAAATGCAGTAGATAATCCAAACGCTTTCATCAGAAACGTTATTCGGTGAAAACACCTGATTAGAAAAGGCAAATGCCAGGATGCCAGCTATGTGAACATGTTCGTTTAGCCCGAAACGCTGGCATGCAAGAGGTTATCGGTCCGACTCTGATATTACCCACTTGACTGAAACCAACAGGTTGAAAGGCCTTTAGATACCCTCTAAAGGCCTTCGTTTTTGGCTTACGGTTCCCTGCATGAAAAGGAAGTGTGGCACTCTTTCCGACAGGAAATGTATACTCAAAATAATGATAACTGGGTGAGTACCGGCCTTAACCCGGCGTTGCCCGCGCCCGACCTGGGCTACTTTATCGGTTACCGGATATGCCAGGCATATTATGACCAGGCAAAAGATAAAAAAGCAGCGCTAAAGGAAATCATCGAATTAGATTACGCAAACCCGGTAGCAGTGGACGATTTTTTCAAACGTTCGGGTTACCGATGCGGCCGATCGGGTAACTGACCCACGATTTAAAAGTTTTGAATGGTGGTAAAAACATTTTCGATAAATTCAACAAAAAAAGCTGCTCAACTTAACGGGGGCAAGTAATTTGGATTTTGAAAGTTTTTTAAAAGACGCATTTTTAGCCTTTAAACGCAAAAAAAGCCCTTAGCAATGCGCTAAGGGCTTTTCAAAACAAGTTTTCCTACAAGGGCTCGAACCTCAATCTTCAGAGCCAGAATCTGACGTGCTACCATTACACCATAGGAAAATAAACAGAACATCTGCCGCTTAAAGAGACGGCGTTTCGTTCCGTGCAAATATACGAAATATGCAAACCGGTGAAAACCCCGTTTTAAAAAAAGCCACATCCGGATTGTTCCTGATGTGGCTTTTTTTACAGTAGGATTATGTGCGGGTTAGTCCTCGTTCACGAATGAACGCAGCATCCATGTATTTTTTCGTTGAATTGCATGAAGCGGTTGATCATGTCGTTAGTGCCATCGTCTCCGGCATCGGCGGTGATGGTTAATATCTCGCGTTCCATTTTTATCAGCGCAGCCAAATCGTCAATAATAGCTTTCACCATCAGGGTATCCTTTAGGCCGATGGTCTGGATCTCTTTAATGCTTGATGTTTCAATATAATCTTTAAAAGTACTGATAGGAGGTTTGCCAAGGCTCAGGATCCTTTCGGCAAGCTCATCAATAGTAACCAGCGCGGCAGTGTACAGCTCTTCAAATTTCAGGTGCAGGGTAAAAAAGCTTGTGCCTTTAACGTTCCAGTGGCAGCCACGCAGTTTTTGGTAGTGGATATGGTAATTAGCCAGCAGGTCGTTCAGGTGGTCAACTACCGGTTTTACTTTAACTTCTTCGAGGCTTATTTCTTTTGCGTCCATAAATAATAGTGATGTTTTAGTTGTAACATGCCTTTACGGGCAATGTTTGGCAAAGGTAAACAGTTTTAATTTTAATGAGCATATTTGCATTCTCTATGACTTCGCTTTTACCCTTCATCAGCAAAACTTACCAGTCCCCGGTTTGGCGTATGGAAATTGACGAAAGCAGCCAAACGCTGTTCCTCGAGATCAGGGACCATGCCGATAAGCAGGTTAGTTTTTCGGCCCTGAACCTGCAAAACGGTGAGGTTTATTTTGAAGGCTTAACTACCCCCGAGCGCTGGCTTACCGGTATTGAAGCTGCTTATGATGGCGTATTATTGCTGCATAATTACCAATCGGCCACAGGGCCGGTACATAAAGGCGTCACTGCAATTGAAGCCGCTTCGGGCAAAGAGTTATGGAATAATTTTACTTTAGCTTTTGATCATCTGTCGGTTAATGGCCCTGTAGTGTATAATGCCCAATTACAACCGAAGAAATTATTTTTACTTGATGTTAAAATCGGCAATACACTAAGAGGATACGAGCCAGTTCCTGATCAACCGCTGAATAATCAGATCATTAGCCCTGAACTGTTGCCCTCAGCGGAAGTAAATAGTTTATATTTACCGCTCAGCGTATATGCAAATGCGGTTCATTATATCAGCTACAATAGATTCAGAATTGTATCTTTGCACACGCTTTTGCAGGAGCATCTTGAACAGCACTTGTTTGTATTTAACGAGGAGGGTACCCTTTTGTATCACGATTTGTTACATAACGCTATACAAAAAATGCAGCCCGAGGCGTTTGTACTACATAATAATCAGCTCATCTATTTAAAAAACAGATCGGGCTTAATAGTGTTGAACTTGTAAATTACTGTATTATAATTTATTATGAAATTTAAGATTTTATTATTGGTCGCTCCCTTACTCACACTCTCCATATCGCTTTTTGCAAACCCAGTTGTTGATTCAATTGGTGTTGAAAACCTGAACGGCAAAAAAGTGATCGTTCACAAGCTTGATCCCAAAGACAATTACTACTCTATAGGCCGTCGCTACAACGTCAGCCCTAAAGCTATTATACAGTTTAATAATAACGCCCCGCTTAAAATTGGCGGCATTGTTAAAGTACCTACCGAATTACCTTTTTCAGGTGAAGCTGCTGCACAGCCTGCCGTAACTGCGCCTGCAAAACAGGTAGCAACTACTTCTGCGCCTGTACAACAAAAGCCGGTTACCCAGGCCCCTGTTCAGCAAAACAAACCACAGGTACAAGCTCCGGTTAGCTCACCTGCGCCTGTAGCCCAAGCTACAGTAAATAAAACACAGCAAGCAGCTGCCGATACCGTTAAAAAAGTAAGCATGCTTAATGTGCAGCAATACAAAGTATCGGCGGGCGAAACCTTGTTTTCTATCGCCAAGCGTTTTAATACATCTGTTGAGGATATCAAAGCACTTAATAAACTAAGCTCTGATTCATTAGCACCTAACCAGGTGATTAATGTGCGCAGCGGTTTACCTCCCGAAGAGGTTAAACAGCCAGTAATGCAGCGCGATTCAACTTCTGTTGCTGCGCAGCAGGACACCACCGGCGACCATGGCAAAGCTAACCGTTTTGGTTTATACGAGAAAGTTGAAAAAGGCGTGGCTACCTGGATGGATGACGCCGGTTTAGATCCTAAAAGGAGTTGGTGCTGCACCGTACAGCACCAATAGGCACCATCATTAAAATTACCAACCCTATGAACAATCATACCACCTTTGCAAAGGTTGTTGGCCGTTTTACCGATAACGAAACAAACAAAAATGTTTTGATCATCATGACCAAGAACACTGCCGATGCTTTAGGTGCTTTAGATAAACGTTTCCAGGTAAATATCAGCTACGGCAGCCCGAATGAATAAACCTTATATTATTGGAATTGCCGGCGGAAGCGGCTCAGGCAAAACCTTTTTTTAAAGTGCTTTTTAGAACATTTTACTGCCGACGAGGTGAGCCTCGTATCGCAGGATGATTATTACATCCCGGTAGCACATAACATGACCAAGGAGGAGAACAAAGAATATAATTTTGATCTTCCTTCAACTATTGATCATGAACATTTTCAGCAGGATATCAGCAAGCTTTTAAATAAGGAAGCTATCCTGAAACAAGAATACACTTTCAATAACCCCGATGCTATCCCCAAAATGATAGAGATCAAGCCTGCACCTATTTTGATAGTGGAGGGCTTGTTTATCCTGCATTTTAAAGATATATCGGAGCTGCTTGATTTGAAAGTGTTTATTGATGCTGATGAAGACATCGCCCTGCAGCGCCGCCTTAAACGCGACCTGATAGAACGCGGCTATTCGCACGATGACGTGATGTACAAATGGATCAACCACGTGGTGCCGGCCTACAAAGAATACCTGCTGCCCTACAAAGATGAATGCGACCGTGTGATCACCAATAACACCCACGTTGCTGAGGACATTATGGTGATAACGGAAGAGATTTCGGCTGATTTGAGGGGACGTTTATTTTAAGACAGATCGCCTAAAATCTCTTTAAGTGCTTTGTCGTAATCGGCTTTGGTAATAACCCCGGCATCAAATTGTTTGTATAGTTCATGCAGCTTCAGCGCTTTTTCGGTGGTATAACCCGGATAACCCGATTTATAATAATCTAAAGGCGCTTTTTCCTTTTCAAACGACCAGATAAGCGCCCAAATCCAGCCGATAATAGTCCAGCCCAGAAACAGGTTTAACAGGAAGATTAATTTAAAGTCGGCTTTTTCGCGGGCAATTATAGCGGGTATAAAATACAGCAGTGCGCCAATTGCCATGCCCATCATTCCAGCAATGCCAAATATGAAATTCATGTTTTAAAGATAGGAGTTTCTTTGAGAGGGATGCTATAGCGTTTTACTAAATCGTCATTGCGAGGAACGAAGCAATCGCGAGCTATACAGAGCGGACTTGCTTATTGAGGATTATTAATAATTGTAATTTGATTTTTATAGGTATTAATGAGCTCCCTACGGTCGGTTGTCTTCGTGCTTTATGATGACGTCATTGTAAATAATTGATTATCAAGTTGGTTTTTTGGGCCTGTTTTGTGATATGGGCGTTGCCTGTGGCCCGCGCTATACGCTCATACTGCACGGGCATTAGCCACAAGGCCGGTATCCGCTGCTATCGCTAACGCGCCAGACACACCATCGCTAAGATATATTTTATACGTCATCACGGTGTTTTTCAGGATTTCCTTGATGGTTACTCAATGACGTGACTACAGAATTATTTCCGGCACGTCGCCTTCAATAATGAGCTTCCCTGCCGTAGCCTGTTTTATTTCTTCAACACTTACTCCCGGAGCCCTTTCAATAAGCCTGAAACCACCTTCGGGCAAAACGTCAAATACACCCAGCTCCGTCACGATTTTTTTAACGCAGTGTACGCCGGTGAGGGGAAGGGTACACTGGGGCAGCAACTTTGATTCGCCCGCTTTGTTTACGTGCTGCATGGCTACAATGATATTTTCGGCCGACGCTACAAGATCCATAGCGCCACCCATACCTTTAACCATTTTACCGGGGATTTTCCAGTTGGCTATATCCCCATTTTCGGATACTTCCATAGCGCCAAGGATGGTAAGGTTTACCTTTTTAGCCCTGATCATCCCAAAACTCATGGCCGAATCAAATATGGCCGATCCTGGCAGCATGGTGATGGTTTGTTTGCCTGCATTAATGGTATCCGGGTCTTCCTCCCCCTCAAAAGGGAAAGGTCCCATCCCCAATAAACCATTTTCGGATTGTAATACCACATCCATGGTATCCGGTATATAATTGGCTACCAGCGTTGGGATGCCAATGCCGAGGTTAACATAATAACCGTCTTTTATTTCTTTTGCAATTCGCTTTGCGATGCCTTGTTTGTCAAGCATGATTTTCTTTATTAAATCATGTCATTGCGAGGTACGAAGCAATCGCATGCTATACAGGGTGGCTATGCCTCTGTGCGATTGCCACGCTACGCTCGCAATGACATGTTGCGTTTTATTAATTATGTCATTGAGGAACGAGGCAATCGCTTGCTATACAGAGAGACTTGTATAGTCGCTCTGCCAATCGGGGATTGCTTCGTGCCTCGCAATGACGTGGTGTTTGATATTTATTGTTTACTTCTCACCGTTGCATGCTCAATTCGTTTTTCGTAGTTGGCCCCCTTAAAAACCCTGTGTACATAAATACCCGGTGTATGGATATGATCCGGATCAAGTTTGCCGGGTTGTACCAGTTCTTCCACTTCGGCAATGGTTACCTTACCGGCCATAGCCATTACCGGGTTAAAATTGCGGGCGGTTGACCGGTATACCAGGTTACCCATAGTATCACCTTTCCAGGCCTTTACAATGGCAAAGTCGGCATTAAAAGCCATCTCCATTAAATAATCCTTACCGTTAAAGTTGCGCACTTCCTTGCCTTCGGCCACTTCGGTGCCAATACCTGCGGGGGTGAATATGGCGGGCATGCCGTAACCGGCGGCCATACAGCGGGTGGCCAGCGTACCTTGTGGTATCAGTTCCACTTCAAGCTCGCCGCTTAGTAACTGGCGTTCAAATTCAGCGTTTTCGCCCACGTACGATGAGATCATTTTTTTACTTGGCGCTGCTTCAGCATCAGGCCGATGCCGAAGTCATCAACCCCGGCATTATTGGAGATACAGGTGAGTTGCTTAATCCCCTTTTTTACCAGGGCGGCAATGCAATTTTCGGGCAATCCGCATAATCCGAATCCGCCGAGCATAAGGGTCATGCCGTCGGTAATATCGCGGATGGCCTCATCGGCACCACTAACTACTTTATTCATATATTATAATTGGTTGCTATAAATTTAAGTAAAATAAGCCTGAAGCTTATGGTTATGTAGATAACTTATTAGGGCAGGTTTGTGTTTTATGAATGTAAGCGTATTACATTGTTTTAACTTAAGCTTTTGAAGGATGGAATGGAAATGGGCGATCGGGGCCACAAGTCAGCTCTGCACCACCCTGCACACAAGACTTGCGCCAAAAGAGGCATAAACCAAAGCCGCCCAGCATGAGGGTCATACCATCGGAAATGTCGCGGATGGCCTCATCGGCACCACTAACTACTTTATTCATATATTATAATTGGTTGCTATAAATTTAAGTAAAATAAGCTTAATGCTTATTGTTATGTAGATAACTTCCTACCGCACGACTGTGTTTTTATAAATGATGTTTTATAGGTTTTATAAAACAAATAGAAATTAATTTTATTATTAATTAATACACCAAATATCAAAACCTATGGAATTAAGAGATGACGAGTTCAGGAGCGACGAGCTTAAACGCCCCGAACATGAAGAAAACAAACCCAATGCTTACCGGGTGGACGACGACAATAATGAGGACGAAAAAGACCTGAAGCGAAGTTATCTGTTTGGTAGCTCAGAAATGAACAGCCCCAATGACCCAGGTATGGAAGGAAACGGTATGGGAGGCGAAAATTTTGGTCAAAACAATATCACCCCGGCCGGTAACGATAAAGACAATCCGTCACAAATGGCGGGCAATAATAACGAATACTTTAACCGCACCCAGCCTGCCGAGGAACATCCCGAAAACAGCAATTTTAAAGATCCTAACCAGGCAGGTAACGCCAACTACGGCAATGTGATCAACGTATCACAAAACGGCCGTTCGGATGAGGACAATGGACAAACGGAAACCAGTAATAGCAAGCCCAACCCGCAGCAGCAATACCAGGAAGGAACTGCCGATGATGACGGGGATGCCAGCAAAAAGCAACAAACCAATATTCCAGGACCTAATGAGTTGCCTGATCAGCAGAAGGTAGGGGAGTAAGGTGAAATTTTATGTCATTGCGAAGAGCGAGTCGGAATGAGCCTTGGGGCGACGTGGCAATCTCGTCGTTTTGCAATACGAAAAGCATATTTGCCCTGTATTGCTACGAGATTGCCGCGTTACGCTCAATGACATGGTTTTATATTTTACCACTTAACCGTCTTTTCCATAAAAGCGATCAAATCATCGGCCATAGCTTGCTGCTCTTTCAGGCTCGGATGCCCCGGTGTATTTTTATAAGGAATAAAGTGCGTGTAAATGCCTTTATCATTTAAAGCAGCAACGGCCTTTTCGATATAACCAGGCCATGGCGAACCTGCTTTGGTTGCATCCATGCTGCCCAGCGCGCAAATGATCTGTGCTTTAGGATATACCTTGCGGATACTTTTTACAAACTCTTTATAAGCTTTAATGATCTGCTCCGGCTCGGGGGCTTTACTGCCAAAGCGCTCTTTAAACTGTGGATTGTTGGGTTGGTTTACAATCCACGAATCATTTTGAAACAGGTTGATCACTACTACATCGGGCGTATACTTTTTGAAATTCCAGGTGCTTGTTGGGTCTGTTGGATCAAGGCGGTTATACATTTCGGGCATAATGAGCGGGAACCAGCTCACGGTAATGCCGATACCGCTTTTAGAGGTGCAAACATACTGTGCATTAAAGTGACGGGCAGTAAGGGCCGCGTAGCTAAGGTAGCCGTTTTCATAAGGGGCGCTGCCACGATCCTGCCCGGTGGTGTCCTCATCGGCATAACCGCAGGTAATGGAGTTGCCGAAAAATTCGATCTTACGTTTTTTAGCCTCTGGTGCAGTTAATGCAGTAGCTTCTTTGGCCAAGGTGAACTGATAAAAAAGGGTTTTGCCTTTGTCCCATTCGGTACGTTTAAACAGTTCGAGGGTGTGCTTACCGCTCGGCAGGTTCTCAGCGAGTGTATAAGCCTGTTTGGTATTATCAAGGTGAATGGTGTTTACAACCTTGTCATCAACAATGATGGTAAAATAGTTTTCGCCCCGTTCATCCTGCATCACAGCCGATGCGCCGGTTCCGTCAAAACTAATTTTTAATGATGAGCCCGTCCAGTACAGTTCGGCAGCTTCATCAGTTTGATTGATCCGACCGGTGTAGCGGATGCGCTGATCTTTGCTCTTTAAAATAATATTTTGAGCAAGACAGCTTGTTATTGAACCGGTAAATGCAATGAAAAATACAAGAAAATATAATCTGCGCATCTTTATTAGGGTTTGGCCGCCCTAAAAATAGGAAACTTATGCAAAATCAATGCAGCAAAAAAATCTCCTCTATGCCTATGCCGTTGTTGGTGTTGTCCCCAACAACTTCTATTCTTTCAATAAATTATGTTTTTTAATTACGTTACCGTTAATAAAACTGGTAAACAAATTTTGTTGGTGACAACACCAACAACGGCGGGGTTGCCCTAAAAATAGGAAACTTATGCAAAACGCGGATAAGTTATTAGCCTATTCGCAAATATTTGTTAAGAAACTATCATTCAATTGGCATCCCAAATTGCAGCAGGTAACCATTATAGTCAAAAACGCCGAATTCGCGCATGCCGTAATTAAAATCTTCAATAGGGTAGCAAATTACTGCCCTGTCTTTCAGTTCGCTCCACAATAGATCAACTTTATCTGTCCGGATATAAAACGAGCCGGTAAATTTGGGCACGGTGAACGATGCATTATCAACAGGCAAAGCTAACATGATCTCAATATCATCACGGCTTACCGTAGCCCAGCCCCAGTCTTCATCATAGCCAATACAGGTAAAACCAAGGTTATTAATGTAAAAATCAACACTTTCCCGTACCTGCCGGGTGTATAACATGGGAGCAATAGATTTTAAAGACATATTTGAAATAAGTTAGGGCGCAAATTGTAAAAACGTAGTTCAATTAAAGCCGTCATTGCGAGGTACGAAGCAATCCCAAACTTTACAGAGCGGCTATGCTAATCGGGGATTGCTTGGTACCTCGCAATGACGGGGCTTTTATGATATTTTAACGTTATGGTTACTTCAAATATACATAAGTTATTCCATCTCCGCCACGATCAGCATGCTCATCTTCCATGCGGTCAACCTGTTCATATTTTTTGAGGTATTGCCTGATCATTTTGCGTAAAATTCCATCGCCTTTACCATGAATGATCTTGAGGTTGTTAAAACCCATCATCAGTGCACGATCAAACAGTTTTTCAATGGCGTGAAGCGCATCTTCGGTACGCTGGCCACGTACGTCAATCTCCGGACTAAAACTGGCCATGTCATTGGTGTGCGAACTGAAATTTCGCCTGATCTCTTTAGGTACCGATGATTTGGAAACTTTGATCACGCGTTTCTTTTTAGCAACCGTGCGTAAATCGCCAATGGCAATTACTACATTCTCTTTAATGATCTCTATCACCTGGCCTGTAGTTTCCGAATCGATGAGTTTCACCCAGTCGCCAGGTTTTAATTCTTCATCGGCAGGAGCAGCAGGTTTTGGGGCCTCAGTTTTAACGGTGTTCTTTTTAAGCTCAACATTCAGATTTTCGCGCAGCTGCTTTGTCTTTTCTTTATCGGCATTGCTGCTCTTTATTTCGGAAATGGTATTTTCAACCAGCTTGTTTGCGTTCAGGATAATGTTCTTAGCCTGATCCTTGGCTTCCTTAATCAGTGTGCGTTTATTTTCTTCGAGATAGCTTTTTAACTTCTCGTTTTCTGCAAGCAGCTCATTAACCTTGCGTTGTTGTTTATCCAGTTTTTGTTTGGTTTCAAAAATAGAGCGCTTTTCACGCTCCAGGTCAACAAGCAGGGTATCCACCTTTTTTGCCCCTCACTTATTTTGTTTTTGGCGAGGTTAAGCACGTTTGCCGGCAAGCCTATTTTTTGGGCAATCTCAAAAGCATATGAACTGCCGGGTTTGCCGATCTCCAACTGGTACAGCGGCCTCATCTCAATATTATTGAACAACATCGAAGCATTTTCAATGCCCTCGGTGTTGCTGGCAAATATTTTAAGATTGGAGTAGTGCGTAGTTACCATGCCCTTAACCTTTTTTTGATTCAACGATTCCAACACGGCCTCGGCAATCGGCCCGCCAAATTGCGGATCGGTACCGGTACCAAATTCATCTATCAGGATCAGGGTTTTGCCGTTGGCCTGCTCCACAAAGTTTTTCATTTTGGACAGGTGGGCGCTATACGTACTCAAATCACTTTCTATCGATTGGTCATCGCCTATATCAACAAAAAGTTGCTTGAACACACCTACAACGCTGGCCTCATCGGCAGGGATCAGTAAGCCAGCCTGCACCATCATTTGCAATAAACCAACGGTTTTCATACAAACAGATTTACCGCCGGCGTTGGGACCCGATACCACGATGATGCGGGTACCTTCGTCTATCTGCATATTGAGTGGGACAACCGTTTTTTTCTCTGCCTTAAAATTCAGGAACAATAGCGGGTGACGGGCATTGTATAATTTAACCCTGGCCTCGTTTATCACCTGCGGCATTTCGGCCTCAATATCAATGGCAAACAGGGCTTTGGCGCGCACAAAATCAAGCTTGGTTAGCAAACCATGATAGGAGAGTAGCAAAGGCACATAAGGCCTTAATTCGGTAGTTAAGGCGGTCAGAATTTTTACTATCTCCCGGCGGCGTTCAAACTCCAGGTCGCGGATGCGGTTGTTGAGTACAAATACCTCTTCGGGTTCAATATAAACTGTTTGGCCCGATGCTGATTCGTCATGCACAAAACCTTTCAGCTTGCGTTTGTTTTCGGCCAGCAGGGGGATCACCAGCCTACCATCGCGTACTGTTAACGAACCATCGGCAGCCCAGCCGTTTGATGTGGCATTTTTAAAAACCATATCAATTTTTTTGCGGGCTTCCTGCTCGGCTTTGGCAATGCCTGTGGTAATTTCCATCAGCTCGCGCGAAGCATTGGGCCTGATCTTGCCTTTCTGATCAATTACGGCGTCTATCTTTTTAAGGATTGCCTTTTCAATAGGCAGGTGCTCAAAAAGGGCTTCAAGGTTAGGGTACAAGCCTTCACGCTCGTTAAAATAGGCAATAACGGCAAATACCGTGGTTAACGAAGCCTGAACCTGGTAAAACTCTTCTTCGCTTAAAAAAACGCCCTCTATACGGGCTTTATTGGCAAGGGACTTTATATCGAAAAAATGCTGGATGGGCAGGACCTCATCATTAACCAGGATATTCTTAAACTCGTTTGCCTGGCTCAGGAATTTATGGATCTGGTCGTAATTGCTCATCACCTGGATCTTGTCAACCATTTGTTGACCCATTTCGCTCAGGCAATGTGCTTTTATCAGTTCTTTTATCTCGGTAAAACCCAGCTTATCTACACTGTTTTGGGGGTAAAGCATCAGGTTATGACTTTAAGTTTTTTAACGAATCGGCTTTGCGGGCTTTCTTGCTTTTGCGGGGATGGAATCTCCTTGCCGAGTCGGTTTTTAGTTTAGTTTTTAAATTTTTCAATGAGTCGGCTTTGCGGGCTTCCGTGTTTTCATGCGGATGCATTTTTCTTGCCGAATCTATTTTAGTTTTAATATTTAAGTTTTTTAGCGAATCGAGCTTACGCGTAGCCTTGCTCTGTTCTGTTTGCACTTTGGCAAGCGAATCGGTTTTACTTTTAATTTTAATATCTACCTGGTCATAAATGGCCAGCAGTTTATCGGGCTGCATGGCGTAGTACCGCATGCTGCGGTTGAAATGCGCGGTATCGGTATGCAGGCGCTGAAACATGGCAATATATTTACCCGCGCCGTATTTATACAAACTATCGGGTATCTGCGTGGTATTATACAGGCTGCCGTCGATGATGTGCATTTCGGTTAACACCGCTGCCATAGCGTCGGGTTTGAGGACGTCGTTGGGAATACTTTTGCCATTGCAGGCACATAAAAAAAGTGCTGCAGAAAAAAACAAGGTTATATATTTATGCATTCAGTAATTTAGCGGCTGATTAATTAAGCAAATTTACGGATAAATGAGCATTGCAGATAACATCAAAAGCTTAAAAAAGGAAACGGAAGCAGATAAGGTAATATTATTGGCCGTATCAAAAACAAAACCTGTTGCAGATGTACAGGAAGCATATGATGCCGGACAGCGCCTTTTTGGCGAAAACATAGTGCAGGAGATGGTTGAGAAGTATGAGCAACTGCCTAAAGATATCGAATGGCATTTGATTGGTCACCTGCAAACCAATAAGGTAAAGTATATAGCGCCTTTTGTAAGTATGATCCAGTCTGTTGATAGCCTGAAGCTTTTGCACGAGATCAACAAACATGCTGAAAAAGCCGGAAGAATAATTGACTGCCTTTTGCAAATTTATATAGCCGACAGAAGAAACCAAATACGGACTGGGCTTTGATGAAGCAATAGAATTGCTGCGCTCTGAAGAGTTTGCTGCAATGAAAAATATCCGGATCCGTGGCTTGATGGGTATTGCTACCAATACTGATAACGAAAAGCAGATTAAAGAAGAATATTACGAACTGAACACCTTTTTCGAGGGCATAAAAGTGAGTTATTTCCGGAAAGAGGAAAGCTTTGATATCCTGTCGATGGGCATGTCGTCTGATTATAAACTGGCTATTGAGCAGGGCAGTAATATGGTAAGGCTGGGCAGTACCATATTTGGCGGCAGGGTAATTAAGCACTGGAAGAATAATTAATTAGCACATCATGTCATTGCGAGCGCAGCGTGGCAATCGCATGGAGGCATAGCCGCCTCGTGTAGTATGCGATTGCTTCGTCATTCTTGCTATGGCCGTTGTTGGTGTTGTTACCAGCAACATGTTTTTTGCAATGAAATTTGAGTGTTCAATTTTTCAAAAACGGGTGTTCAACTTTTAAAGTTGCAAAAAGTTAAGTGGCTGATTGTCAGTTATTATGCGTTCATTGTTGCTTAAATGTGCAGTGGGTGGTAAATTAAATATCTGATTATCAATTAGTTTTGTTTTGAAGGTAACTATGAGTGTTCACACCTAAAAAAGTTGAACACCTGTTAAAATAAATATAAAATTGTTGGTGACAACACCAACAACTGCGAAGCGAAAAGATAAAAATGAATAATACAGAAAATAAAATTGAAAGTCAGCACCCTCTTCAGGGGGCCGGGGGGCTAATTATAAGGGAAGCCATTCAAACCGACTGTCCGCGCCTGATGGAGCTGGTGCATGAGCTTGCCCTCTATGAAAAAGCCCCGGACGAGGTTACCGTAACCCTGCAGCATTTTGAAGAAGCCGGGTTTGGCCCTAACCCGGTCTGGAAAGCTTTTGTTGCCGAAGTTGACGGCCTTGTGGTTGGTTTTGCCCTATACTATATCCGATACTCCACCTGGAAAGGCTCCCGCATGTACCTTGAAGATCTCATTGTAACTGAAGATATGCGTGGCAAAAAGATCGGCAAACTACTTTTCGACAGGTTGATCCAGGAAGCTAAAGAAAGAGGTTTCAGCGGTATGGTTTGGCAGGTACTTGACTGGAATGAGCCGGCCATTAACTTTTACAATAAGTACGGCGCGAATATTGAGGCGGGCTGGTTAAATGCTTCGCTTTCAAAAGAGCAGTTGTTAAACTACTAATACTATACCTATGAAAAATCTGTGCCTGGCGTTTTTTCTGGCGATGGGATTATCATCGTGTCAGTGGGGTGTTCCTAATAAAATCCCCGAGAGGTCATTTGATACCCTGCGTTATGCTTATAAAGTAATCAAAGCACGGGCGGCAGATTGCGGTGCTAAAGCCGATAGCGCCTGTACGGTAGTGAAAATTAATTACCCGTTGTTTGACAGCGACAAAATTTTAAATGATACCATAATCCGTAAGCTTACATCGATGTTTGCTATGGATGGAAGGCCCGACACCAGCCTGGAGCTGATGACCAAAAAGTTCCTGAAATCATATGATGAATTCAGGAAGACTAACCTGCGGCCGGGAATGTTTTTTACGCTGGATGATTCCGTTAAGGTGATCCACCAGGATTCGAGCTTAACAACGCTCGAAGTTCGGGGTTATTCATATACTGGCGGCGCTCATGGCAGCACATCTGTCGGCTTTATAAACTGGGATACCAAAGCCGGTAAAGACCTTAAACTTGATGATGTTCTTGTTGACGGGTATCATGATAAATTAAATGCCGTTGCCGAAAAGATCTTCAGGAAGAATGAAAAATTAAGTGATACCGCATCACTCGCCACCAATTATTTTTTTAAGGATAACAAATTCGCGCTCAATACTAATTTTTCCATTACGCCACTCGGGATTAAATTTTTGTACAATCAGTATGATATTAAACCATATGCGGCCGGTATTACCGAATTGTTTATTCCATACGCACAGATCAAATCATTAGTACAGCCGGGTTCGGTTGTAAGTCAATTCATTAAATAAATGCTTGTTTTTAAATTCGGAGGAGCGTCGGTTAAAGATGCTGCGGGTGTTACCAACCTTGCTAACGTTGTAAAACAATATACTAATCAACAATTGCTCATTGTGGTATCGGCCATGGGCAAAACCACCAATGCGCTGGAGAAGCTTACCAAAGCCTACATGGAGCAAACCGATGATATGCACGGGATCTTTAACGAAATTAAAGAATATCATTACAACATCCTGAGCGGATTATTTGAACCGGGCCACCCTGTATTTGATGAAGTTGCCAATACTTTTGTGGAAATTGACTGGGCCATTGAGGATGAGCCACATGATAGCTATGATTTTGTTTATGACCAGATCGTATCCATTGGCGAACTGGTGTCAACCCGGATAGTTAATGCCTACCTGAACAAGGTTGGGCTCAAAAGTAAATGGCTTGATGTACGCGGATATGTGCATACCGATAATACTTACAGAGAGGGTATAGTAGATTGGGATAAAACTAAAGCAAGTATCAGCAAGGATCTTCCAACCTTACTTGAAAAAAGTATTGTTGTAACCCAGGGCTTTTTGGGCGGCACCTCCGAAAATTTTACCACCACACTTGGTCGCGAAGGGTCTGATTACACAGCATCAATATTTGCGGCTTGCTTAGGCGCCGAATCGGTTACTGCCTGGAAAGATGTTCCGGGCATCCTGAACGCCGATCCGAGATTTTTTGCTGATACGGTTAAATTTGATGAGCTCTCCTATACGGAAGCCATCGAAATGACCTATTACGGGGCCAGTGTCATCCACCCCAAAACCATCAAACCCTTACAAAATGCTAAAATACCCCTGCTGGTAAAGCCGTTTACAGACCCATCTGCGCCAGGTACAGTAATTAAAGAAGATGGACATAATCAGTTTACCAAGCCGGTGATCATCCTGAAACAAAACCAGGTATTACTGTCAGTATCAGGTAAGGATTACTCTTTTATAACGGAAGATCACCTTAGCGATGTGTTTCGCCTGTTTGCTCAAAACAATGTTAAGGTAAATGTGATGCAAACATCAGCATTAAGTTTTTCGGTTTGCTTTGATTTGAACGAAGAGCGTTTTGAAAAGTTGCTGAACGGCCTAAAACAAGATTTTAAAGTGAAATATAACGATGGGCTAACGCTCATTACTGTACGCCATGACGGGGCGAATACCGTTAAGAAACTAACCGAAGGCAAAACCATTTTGCTGGAGCAAATTAGCAGGAATACAATACAGGTGGTGGTTAGGTAAAAGTCAAAAATCTCACTTTATCAACATCTCGTCAGTGTTCAAATACCTGCTTTTAGCGCCAAAAAGCTATATTTGGGCATGAAGGCAATCAACACGATCAGGGATTCAGCAAATATCGGCCTCGGGATTTTATCGGCAGCTTTTGGTCTTAAGGGGTTTTTATTATCCAGCCACTTTATCGACGGAGGTGCTACCGGGGTATCCATGCTGATATCTGATATAACGCTTATTCCTATATCCATATTGATCTTTGTTATCAACGTGCCTTTTTTATGGATAGGCTACCGGAAGCTTGGACTTTGGTTTGCTATCAAAAGTACTGTGGCCATAGCTTTGCTTTCATTATGCCTTGCAGTAGTTCAGTTTCCGGATGTTACTCATGATAAATTGCTTACCGCGGTATTTGGCGGCGTGTTTATCGGTACCGGCAGCGGGTTGGCCATGCGTGGCGGAGCTGTGCTTGACGGTACTGAAATAGCTGCCGTATTGGTAAGTAAAAAAACGCAGCTGCTTAAAGTGAGCGACTTTATTTTGCTTCTTAACGTTTTGATATTTGGGGTTGCAGCCTCGGTATTGGGTGTTGAACCGGCCATGTATTCAATATTAACCTATATGGCTGCCGCCAAAATGATCGATTTTTTGCTGAACGGTATCGAGCAATATTCGGGTGTTACCGTTATCTCAACTAAAAGTGATGCTATCCGCAGAGCGATAACAGTTACGCTTGGCCGTGGCGTTACTATTTATCAGGGGAAAAGCGGTTACGGAAAAGACGGTCATGTCAATGATCCCCGCGATATTGTATTCACTGTTGCTACCCGTTTGGAAATCCCATCATTAAAACAAACTATTCTTCGTATCGATCCCAAAGCCTTTATTGTACAACAAAGTATTGACGATACAACAGGCGGGTTGTTGAAGCGCAAGAAACTACATTAAGAAGCTTAAAGCTTAAAGCCGGCCGAAGGCTGAAAGCAAACATCTTTAAATAATGGCAATAGGATAGCATTTTCTGGCTTTTAGCTTTCCGCTTTAAGCCTTCAGCTTACAAAACGCTTACCGGGTGCTTATGATCATCAATGGCAACAAACGTAAAAGTGCCGGTGATAGCTTTTTCGCGCACAAAAGAGTACATTTCTTCAATATAGATTTCAACCAAAACTTTTAGGCTGGTATTGCCGATATGGGATACACGGCCAACAAGTTCAATAATGGTACCTGCCGGGATAGGGCGGTTAAAGTCTATCCTGTCGGATGATACGGTAACCATTTTTTTACGGGTGAAGCGGGTGGCCGTAATGAAAGCTACCTCGTCCATCATGGCCATTGCCGAACCTCCGAAAAGCGTGTCGTAGTGATTGGTGTCGCTCGGGAACACGGTTTTGAATATCCGTGATTCAGCTTCTTTAATTCGTTCTTCAGTAGTCATTGAGTTGAATTTTAACTCCCTCTCTTTTGGAGAGGGTTGGGGTGAGGTTGCTTATCTCAATTTACCCCATTTTAAATAAGTAGCGCCCCATGAAAACCCAGCACCAAATGCTGTCAGGATCATGTTATCGTTCTCTTTAAAATCTTCTTTATAATCCCACAACGCCAGCGGGATAGTGGCAGCTGTGGTGTTACCATAACGGTCGATGTTGATCTTAACACGGCTTTCAGGTAGGCCCAAAGCATCACCTACGGCGTGGATAATGCGGTAATTTGCCTGGTGGGGTATTAGCCAGTTGATATCATCTATGGTAAGGTTGTTACGCTGCAGTACAGATGTGCAGCTTTCAGTCATCCCTTTTATAGCAGCTTTAAAAACTACACGGCCATCCTGGCGTATATAATGTAGTTTGCCATCAATAGTTTCTTCAGATGCCGGGTTCATAGAACCTCCGCCGGGTACATATAAATGTTCCCTGCCGTGCCCATCTGTTTTAAATACACTGTCAATAACGCCAATGTCTTCGGTAGATGGTTCAAGCAATACCGCGCCGGCGCCGTCGCCAAAAAGGATACAGGTGTTGCGGTCGGCATAGTTTACAATGGCGCTGTTTTGATCGGCACCGATAACTATTACTTTTTTATAACGGTTGCTTTCAACCAGGCTCGAGCCAAGGGTAAAGGCATAAAGGAAACCACTGCAGGCCGCGTTAACGTCAGACGCCCAGGCATTGTTTAAACCACATTTATCACAAACGATGCTGGCGGTGGAGATAAGCAGGTAATCGGGAGTTGAGGTGGCTACAATAACACAGTCAATTTCAGAAGGATCAACTTTGGCATTTTCAAGTAAATTTTTTACTGCAAAGGTAGCCATATCTGAAGTAGCCAGTGTTCTGTCGGCGAGGATCCTTCTTTCTTTGATCCCTGTACGTGAAACTATCCAGTCGCTGTTAGTTTCAACCATTTTTTCTAAATCACTGTTAGTTAAAATGTTGTCGGGAACATAGCCGCCTACACCGGTAATCACCGCACTGCTTTTTAATGCCATAAATATTATATACTCTCAAAAAAACATGCAAAGATAGAGAAATTTGACGGTTTAAAGTTGTCATGCAACTGTATGTTTATACAATCTTATCTGCCTGCGCACCGATAATTTGCTGTTTATCGACACAAAAAGGCAGCTAGCCGACACATGTTTCAACACAGACTATACTGCTTTTACTTTTGAATCAACAGATTAGGTTAAACTTAAAAGCAGAACATACAATGGAAAGAAAGAACTTTTTAAAAAGCCTGGTAATCGGCGCAGTGTCATCGTCGGTATTGGTTGAAGCCTGCAAAAAGGATGCTGATACCGCCACAGCAACTACTACTTCATCTTCCGGCAGTACTTCGGGGTCAACCGATTCAGGCACCTGCAGTGTTGCACCTACCGAAACCGAAGGCCCCTATCCAACACATTCACCTGCATCTTATATAAGAAGCGATATTACCGATGGCCGTACCGGGTATAAGCTTACCGTGAAAATTACAATCAACAATAGCAATAATAGCTGTAGCGCGCTATCGTCAGCATTAGTTGATATCTGGCATTGCGATGCGGAAGGCAATTATTCTGAATATGGCGGCAGCGGCACACAATCAACAAATTATACTTCCGTACATTTTTTACGCGGCAGGCAAACTACCGATTCAAATGGCCTGGTAACTTTTACCTCTATATTTCCGGGATGGTATACCGGCAGGGCAACGCATATTCATGTACATGTGTATAACTCATCGGGTACATCATTGAAAGTAACACAGATTGCTTTTCCGGAAGGTGCCGGCACGGCCCTGGCGGCTGTTAATGGTTATGCTAAAGGCATGAGCGGATATACGTATAATGCGAGTGATAATGTGTTTAGCGATGGGTATACGCTTGAAACCGCTACTGTTACCGGTAGTACCACCGCCGGTTTTGTATTAGCTATCAGCTTAAGTGTACCTGCTTAAAAAAACATTTTGTTTGTAACAGGGCGCCGGCGACAAGCCGGTGTTTGTTTTTTTGAACCATCATATGCAAAAACGCCTCATCATTTTATGTTATCGTAAAATCATCGATATCCGCTCGGTTAAGCAATGGGATAAGCTGGTTTTTGAAAGCACCTACCTGGAATTTAAAATGCAGGCCCAGAACTTTAGCCAGGGAACAGCCTATACATCCTATGCCGAATTGTTAAGAAATGTGCCCAATGCCCAGCGTTTAACCGGTATGGTTGCACCATCGGTTACAGGTTATATTCAGCAGCTTGGCAGTATTATGCCCGATATTTTAAATAATATTGGCAGGCGGTTTCTTGCGTTCAGCAAGTTTCAGCTGGAGATCATCAATTCGGATATTAATGATAAGGATAAACACCAGGTCGCGGTTAATTTTTATTCCGAACCGTTGTTTTGGCATGATACCATAGATAATTACCTGCTCATATCCGCTCAACAGGCCGAAAATCAGTTAAATGTCGAAAATAATTGCATATCTACCAACCTTATGCAATTGCAGCCGTATATAAACATAACTTCATTGCAATATCACAATTAACATGGAAAAGATCTCACCGGGACAAATACATTTGGCCGACCAGAGAGGTTTCAGCAAAACCGCAACTCTGCTTCGTTACAGTAATTTCAATTATGGTAACTATTTTAACGAGCATCGTAAGCCCTTTGGCAGGCTGGAGATATGGAATGATGAAATGCTGGCCGGTAGTAGTTCAATTGATGTAGCTGTCGAAAACTCGGGCTGGTTTGTTTTAATGCCGGTAACCGGTGAGTTGTTGTTAAAAAGGGTAAATGGAGATATCCGCCTGATTGATGTTGGAGAGCTGTTTGTAGGTTATGCTGTTGCCGGTGAGCGTCTTGAATTAACTAATCTTTATAAAAGCGATTGGATCAATTACATTTATTTTCAGCTAAAGGATAATGATATAATAAACCCGCATCGTGATACGGTTTTTAAGTTTGATTTTACGGGCAGGGCAAACGAATTGATTGACTTGGTTCCAACCTGCGGAATATATCCGTTTCGATTACATATCGGGGTATTTGGTGGCAGGATAGATGCCTTTTATCAACTGCAAAATAGTAGTTCATTGTTTTACGCATTTGTGCTTGCCGGGGCTTTTGAGCTGCAGGGTCGCCTGATGCATGAGCGTGACGGATTGGCGTTATGGCAGGTGGAAGAGGCTGACATGGAAGCATTAAGCAATAACGCGGTGATTGTGATATTGGAAATATTAAAATAAATCACCTGTTGTAGAGGCGCATTATTGGCACCTTCTGTAATATACAGCCAACCCCTTACAAAAAGGGTACCTCATTAATTTAACGAGGTACCCGGCTAATCAAGATATTTCTCATTTAAATTGCCATACCACCCGATGCTTCAATACGCTGGCCATTAACCCAACGCGCATTTTCAGTACAAAGGAAAGCTACTACGCCGCCGATATCTTCCGCAACACCTGGCCTGCCCAATGCAGTTATGCTGCTTACCATTTTTTGGGTTTCTTGGCTATTGCGCAAATGGCCGCCGCCAAAATCGGTCATGATGGCGCCGGGGGCAACCACATTAGCTCGGATACCTCTTCCGCCGAGTTCTTTAGCCAGGTAACGGGTGAAAATTTCTACCGCGCCTTTCATAGATGCATACGCCGAAGAACGCGGAACTGATACCCGCGTCAGCCCGGATGATACGTTGACAATCCCACCGCCATCTGCCATCAACGGGATCAGTTTTTGAGTTAAAAAGTATACACCTTTAAAGTGCACGTTCAATAAATCATCAAAAAATTCCTCGGTAACATCGCTAATGGCGCTGTAACCGCCTTGCCCGGCATTATTAATTAAAAAGTCGATATGATCGGTGCCGAATTTATCCGTCAAAACTTCGCGCAGTTTTTCGGTAAATGCGTCAAAGCTTTTAATTACACCAGTATTGAGTTGCAATGCAGCAGCCTTTGCGCCGCTTTGTTCTGCAAGGTTAACCACCTTTGCTGCTTCCTCTGTATTGGTATTGTAGGTTATAATAACATCTATTCCTTTTTCGGCAAGCCTTAAGGCCATGTCCCGGCCTAAGCCACGGCTGCCGCCGGTAACCACGGCAATTTTATTTCTGTTTTCCATTTCTTTTGTTTTGATACAAAAGTAAAACAGATAGGAGAGGAAGGGTTTGGATAAATCAATCCATTATTTACAAAATTCAAATAATGGGTAAGATATCGGCGCTTTTAGTAATTGTATAACTGTGGTTTAAATCTTTTAGCCAGATAGCCGGTAGCTTTTTGCGGGTCAATATCGGCTATAATTACACCGGTTGTTCCATAAGCCTGGTAAACCACACACGTACCATCCGGCGCTATGACCGAACTTGCTGATTCCGGGTAAAGCGAACCATAATTAGAACTGGCAAAGTAGATGGTGTTTTCCAGCGCCCGCATCATCATGGCTTTTTCGTAATAGGGGTTTGCCATACTGCCCCATTCGGTAAGCAATACCCCATCAGTATTACTGCCCGAAAAATGAGGGTGGAAAACAATGTGCGCGCCATTGCGTGCCGCCCATCTTACCGATTCGGGATAACGGAACCCTTCATGACAAATGGTAATGCCAAATTTTAAGCCATTCACTTCAAAAATACTTCTCTGGGTGCCCGGAACCCAAATGGCGTCTTCCGATGGGTCTAATTGATTTTTAGTTTGATATCCAAGCACGTTGCCGGTTTTGGATATTACATGTGCAATGTTTAAAAGCCCGTCTTCGCTGTACCAATCCATAGGCATAATTACCGCAATATTATTTTCGGCGGCCATCCTGCATACTTCATCCAGCGCCGATCGCAATATTGCCGGCGATGTTGGCTCCGGATCGGCTATCATACCCGGATATGCAGGTATATATGATTCAGGGAAACAGATAACCTCTGCCTGTTGTGACGCTGCATCTTTAATCAGCTTTTCGGCTTGTTGCAGACCATCATTAATTGATTTCGGAAAAGGTGGGGTGGCAATGGCTATCTTCATGCGGTGTTAATCTATATGCTAAATTAAAGGTTTGCGAATATCTGTGGTTAATATTTATCCCCTCATGTGTCACTTTTTTATTTCAACCCATGCTTGGCCGATATTTATAAAATTATCATTGTACATTTGTAGAGGAGATCCTCTCCAAACTCAATAAATCATCATTCACACTACTTAACGTTTACTACTATGATTGAAACTAAAGCGTATGCTGCGCAAGATGAAAATACACCGCTTGCCCCCTGGACTTTTGAGAGGCGCGAAGTTGGTGCTCATGACGTACAGTTTGATATTTTGTACTGCGGCGTTTGCCACTCCGATTTGCACCAGATCAAAAACGACTGGTTCCCCGGCATTTTTCCTATGGTGCCCGGACATGAAATTGTTGGCCGCGTAGTTAAAGTTGGCGAGCATGTAAAAGGTTTTAAAGTTGGCGACCTTGCCGCCACCGGCTGTTTGGTTGACTCATGTCGTACATGCGAAAACTGTAAACGCGACCTTGAGCAATATTGCCTCAATGGCAACTCGCAAACTTATAATGGCCTTGAACAGGATCATAAAACACCTACTTATGGTGGTTACTCAAACACCATTGTTGTTAATGAGGATTTTGTGCTGCACCTTAAGGAAGGGGTTGATCTGGCCGCCGTTGCCCCGCTATTATGCGCCGGCATCACAACCTACTCGCCGCTAAGGCACTGGAAAGTAGGCAAAGGCCATAAGCTTGCCGTGCTTGGCTTAGGTGGTTTAGGCCATATGGCGGTTAAATTTGGTGTTGCCTTTGGTGCCGATGTTACGGTATTAAGTACATCTCCCAAGAAAGAAGAAGACGCTAAAAAATTAGGTGCTCACCACTTTGTGGTAACTACCGATCCAAAACAGGTTGAAGCAGCTAAAAACTCCTTCGATTTTATTTTGGATACCGTATCGGCCGAGCATGACTTTAACATGTACCTATCGTTATTACGTACCGATGGTGTTCATATCTGCGTAGGTGTTCCCCCTAAACCGGCTGAGATTGCTGCGTTCAGTTTATTGGGTGGCCGTAAAAGTTTAGCCGGTTCGGGTATTGGCGGTATCAAAGAAACCCAGGAGATGCTTGATTTCTGTGCCGAAAATAACATTGTTTCGGATATTGAAATGATTGATATCAAGGATATTCACACTGCTTATGACCGTATGGAAAAAGGCGATGTGCGTTACAGGTTTGTAATTGATATGGCTACGTTGTAAAGTAATTTATAATTGATAACAGAAGGCCGTGCGGGAGCATGGCCTTTTTACTATAGTCATATTTACACCCTTCAAAAGTCGCTTTAGCCCCCTGCATACGAACGAGCACCAGTTTAATTTTGATATAAAAAATATAACCACTGATATTATGAGAAATTTAGTATTGTTTATGCACATTTCACTCGACGGTATGGTTGCCCGCACTGATGGCGCTATGGACTGGATCAAAGTGAGCAATGAGCTGTTTGAGTATGCCAACGCCCGCACACAGGTAGCTGACACCGCCCTGTATGGTCGTAGAACTTTTGAAATGATGGATGCCTACTGGCCAACAGCAGCCGATGGGCCAAACCCCTCAAAACATGATATTGAACACGCTACATGGTATAATAATACACTTAAGTATGTAGTGTCTGAAAATGCTGCCGGGCAAAATACCGATAAGATTAAATTTATCAGTGACGATGTAAAGGCGCGGATTTCAGACCTCAAAAAACAGGAAGGCAGCGAGATCATCATGTTCGGCAGCCCCGGCCTTGCCCGTTATTTGATGCAGGAAGGATTGATTGATGAATTTTGGCTGTTTATAAACCCGATAGTGCTTGGCGCCGGTGTTCCGTTGTTTCCTAATGCGGAAATAAAACTTAAACTGGAAAAAAGCACAACTTTCGCCGATGGTGTTCTCGGGGTGCATTATATAAAAGAGTAGTGTTTTGCAGGTAGATATCTTACCGTTATAAAAAAACTGCAACCCGAGGCAACGCCTTTGCTAAAATGGTAGTAATCATTATGTACACAAACATATTACTACATGAAATTACTATCAAAGCTAACAGCAGCGGCCCTTGTGACAGGAACACTGTTTTTTTCAAATACGGTAAAAGCGCAAACCACTCCTGCAAATGCGTTCCGTTTAGGTTTAGGAATTGAAACCGGCTTGCCTACAGGTGTAGCAAAAATTGGCACTACTTTTACCTTAGGTGGTACAGCCCGTTTACAATATGGTATAAGCAATAGTTTTGCGCTTACTTATACTATGGGCGGGTATCATTTTTTCAGAAAGAAAATCCTGCTACGGGTAAACGCTATCCAAGCTATGGCGAAATTCCGATTAAATTTGGTTTCAAAGAGTTTTTTGTACCAAGTGTATATGTTGCCGGCGAAGCAGGTATCGCTTACGAAAAACTGGAAGAAGGCTGGGGCCCGCACAGACTTGATCTTTCGCCTGGTATAGGCTGGGCCAATAAAACCTGGGATGTAAGTGTACGCTATGAAAACTTTTCGGGTGCTAATCAGGATTATTTTGGTATGGTTGGCCTGCGTTTAGCCTACGGGTTTGCTTTATAATTTCGCACTTAATGTAACGATTAACTAATATGAACTAACAAACACCCGGGTTACCCAGGTTATGTTAGGTTGACTGGCCCTCTTTCGGTTATTACCGGAGGAGGGTTTTTGTTTATTTTCGGGTTGACAGCTAATTATTTTATCCTGATTTTAGGAACGAGAAACCTAACCCGTTTTTTTACTAAACATCACAAGTTTTGCAGCTAACAGAAGATCAGATATACGCTCTCGCACCTGATGAAGCTTCAAAAAAAGCAGGTCGTGATTTGGCTAACCCGGCCAAATGGGGAAGTAAAGGTATTAGTGAAGAAGCCCTTTGGGGCGAATGCCAGGGTAGCGGCAGCAAACCTTACCAAACTCAGGTTGATCTTGGAGCTATCGCCTTTAAATGTTCATGCCCCAGTCGTAAATTTCCATGTAAGCATGGCTTAGGCTTAATGCTTTTATGTGCGAGGCAACCAGGCTTATTTGCCAAATCAACAATGCCTGCCTGGGTAAGCGATTGGATAAACAAACGAGCCGAAAAAGAAGAAAAAAAGTTGAAAAGGCGGACGAAAAACCTGTAGATGAAAGCGCTCAGGCTAAACGTGTACAGGCACGTGAAGAAAAAGTAAGTGCAGGGATAGCCGAACTAATGGTTTGGATCAAGGATATTGTACGCGGCGGAATTTTAACCATCCCCGAAAAAACGCCGGCTTACTGGGATAACATGGCCCGCCGTATGGTTGATGCCCAGGCATCGGGATTGGCTGGTATGGTGAGGAACCTTGGTGCTACCAACTTTTGGAACGAAGGCTGGCAAAGTGGCTTCATAGATAAATTACTCCAATTATATTTAGTTGCAGAGGGGTACAATAACATTCAAAATATTGACCCGGATTTGCAGCAGGATTTACGCGCTGTCATAGGTTTCACCACCAACCAGGAAGAGCTGCGGGCGCAAACAGGTGTAAGTGATACCTGGCTTGTTATTGGAAAGGAAAGCCGCGATGAGCAGCAACTAACCATTGAGCAAAACTGGCTTTACGGTTTAAAAACCAACAGGTATGCGCTGGTGCTGCAATTTACGGTTAAAGGGCAATTCCCGCCGCTTAACTTTTCGCCGGGAATATACCTGGATGCTACCCTGGTGTATTTCCCGTCGGCCCTGCCGTATCGTGCTATCGTTAAGGATTATAATATCATAAGGCCAATCGATAACGTTAACATAAAAACATTTGCAGGCTGGCAGCAAGTTGCCGGTTATGAAACCATACTAAACAGTCGTTTGCCATTTCGCAGCGAAATGCCCCTTGTTATAGCATCGCTAACACCGGTTTTTTACCAAAAGCAATGGTGGCTACAGGATAGCGAAGGCTGCCTCTGTAAAATATCAGCAAGTTATACCAACATCTGGCAACTGATTGCCATAAGCGGAGGCGACCCGGTAAACATGGCCGTCATCGGTAGAGAAAATGAATATCGCCCGATTGGCGTTTGGCATCAAAATAATTACAAAAGTATCTGATGAAGGCCTGGGAAAGTATCATAAACACCGCAATGCTGGGTACTGATAAACCTACACCTGCTATTGCTGATTTGCCGGAAGAAGTAGCCCTGATCGCTAATGTGATAGAGGCCTCAGCAGGCTTAGATAAAGAAGAACGCTACCTGCAAAAAGCTGCTGTGATCTACAATTACAGGCAATCGGGTTTTGTACCCTTTCAAAAAAATGATCTGCCGGCTAATAAAGCGCCTGCAGAAACAAGACCGTACTGTTCACCCGAAGCCGCCGGGGTTTTGAACGCCATATTGGGCGAGGAGAACGATCAATTACTACAATTGTGGTTAATGCAATGCTGTAAATCAGGGCAATTACTATTGCCTGATGTATTGCCGGTCGTATTTGAAAAAGCACAAAAGGAGATGGCATTGCGCAAAGTTGTTATTGAATGCAGTGGTAACAGGGGAGTTTGGCTTAGCAAAATGAACCTTATGTGGAACTGGTTTACTACTATAGCCGATGAGGAACTATGGCAAATGGGTACGCCAGCCCAGCGTTCAGAAATATTGAAAAGCTTAAGGCTGAGTGAGCCCGCCAAAGCTTTAGAATGGCTGCAGCAAACGTGGGAGCAGGAGAATGCAGCCGGTAAATTGGAATTGCTTAAAGCCATGAAAGTGAATAGTAATGCTAATGACCTGCCATGGTTGGAGGGCTTGCTCAACGAAAAAGGGCAAAAGGTTAAAGATGAAGCTTTGGCCCTGCTCAAAAGTATTTCTGGTTCGTCGGTTGTTAAACAGTATCAGCAGTTGCTACGTGAATCTGTATCGCTAAAAAAAGAAAAGGCCTTATTAGGTTTAACTACCAAAACTTCCATCCAAATAAAACTTCCCGCCGTAGTTGACGAAAGCATCTACAAATCGGGCATCGAAAAATTATCGGGGCCTAAAAGTACGGTAACTGACGAAAACTATGTTGTTTATCAGCTCATCAGCAGCGTGCCGCCTGCGTTTTGGGAAGATCAGTTTGAAGCAACGCCCATTCAGATAGTTGAATATTTTGAAAAATATGCACCTGCTATGGTACCGGCTTTGGCCAATGCGGTAGCAAAGTTTGGGCAAAAGAATTGGGTGCCGTTTTTTCTCGGGCAAAATATGTTCTACCCGGATTTTGTTGAAATGCTAAGCGGCAGGGAACAGGAAAAATACCTGCTGAAAGCCTTGAGCAACGATCCGCAAAATACAATCGCACATGCCATCCGCATTAGTGATGAATGGGGCACCGAGTTTGCGGTTGCAGCCCTGCTTAAAATGGCTAACTGGCCTTACGAATATAATCGTGGTTTTTTTACCCGGTATATCAGCCTGGTCCCTGTCGGGGCTTTGAAACATGTCGAAAACATAACATCACAGCAGGTTAACCTCCAGCCAACCTGGGACAAAACCCGCAATCACTTAATTAATTTACTCGACTTAAAACAGCAAACGCTTAAAGCCTTTAACGCATAAAAACTTTAACATGTCACAGATATTACGTCAGCATGCAGAGCAATTATTTGCACACGAACTGGAAGAATTGAAAAAGCAGGACGGTGATAAGCGTCCGGCCAACTGGGTACTTTCTCCTCAATCGGTAGTAACCTACCTGGTTGGCGGAAAGCTGAAGAATGGCTTTGAGGTTTCGCCAAAATATATTGGCAACCGCCGCTTAATGGAGATTGCTGTAGCTACGCTCACAACAGATCGTGCCCTGTTATTATACGGTTTGCCCGGTACAGCAAAAAGCTGGGTGAGTGAGCATTTGGCAGCGGCTGTAAGTGGCGATTCAACCATGATTATCCAGGGAACAGCTGGTACCAGTGAAGAGGCTATTCGCTACGGCTGGAACTATGCCCGTCTGATAGCACAGGGCCCATCGCCGGATGCGTTGGTAGAAACGCCAGTAATGCGCGGGATGAAAGAAGGCAAGATAGTTCGTTTAGAAGAGCTTACCCGTATCGGCGCCGATGTGCAGGATACACTGATCACCATTCTTTCTGAAAAAATGCTGCCCGTGCCTGAGCTTAATATCGAAGTGCAGGCCGTTAAAGGTTTTAATATCATAGCCACAGCCAATAATCGTGATAAAGGTGTAAATGAATTATCAAGCGCGTTAAAGCGCCGTTTCAATACCGTCATCCTTCCCTTGCCTGATTCGGTGGAAGAGGAGATAGACATCGTACGCCGCCGGGTTGAAAGCTTTGAAAAAGTAATGGAACTGCCGGCCGAACCGCCGGCATTGCAGGAGATCCGCCGGATAGTGACCATCTTCCGTGAACTTCGTGCAGGCGTTACGCTTGATGGCAAAACCAAGATCAAAGTGCCGTCAGGTACCTTAAGTACTGCCGAAGCTATCTCCGTTGTCAACAGCGGTTTATCAATGGCTGCTTATTTTGGCGATGGACAATTGAAGGCAGCAGATCTTGCCGCGGGCATTATCGGTTCGGTAATTAAAGACCCGGTGCAGGATAAACTGGTTTGGCAGGAATACCTGGAAACTGTAGTAAAACCACGTACCGATTGGGCCGACATTTACCGTGCCTGCCGCGATCTGTAATCAAAAAACCTTAAGCCAATGGCAGTACATATTTTAGGCATAAGGCACCACGGGCCGGGTTCGGCGCGTAACGTGAAAGCTTTTCTGGAAACGGTTAGGCCCGATATTGTTTTGGTTGAGGGGCCGCCGGAAGCTGATGCCATGCTGCAATGGGTAAGCAACGAAGGTTTGAAACCACCAGTAGCGCTGCTTTGCTATCAGCCGGATGACCCGCAACGCTCGGTATTTTATCCCTTTGCCGATTTCTCGCCCGAATGGCAGGCAATTGTTTATGCCCGCAGGCAAAATATCCACGTGCGTTTTATGGATCTCCCTGCCGGTAACCAGATGCTTGTTGAAAAGGAGCAAAAGGTTGTTGAACAACAACAAGAGCCGGATACAGATCAGATCAATAGCGAGGGACAAAGCCTTGAGCAACTCTATAAAAGTCCGATAAGTTACCTGGCAGATGCCGCCAGCTTTGCCGACGATGAAAAATGGTGGGAGCATACGTTTGAGTACCGCAATAATAACGATGAGGTTTTTGATGCGGTATCTGAAGCTATGCAGGCGCTCCGCGAGAGTTTTCCTAAAAAGGATAAAAAGCTTGAACAGATGCGCGAAGCATACATGCGCCGTACTATCCGCCAGGCCGAAAAGGAGATGTTTCATACCATAGCGGTAATCTGTGGTGCCTGGCATGCGCCTGCCTTGCAATGGAAATCATCGCAAAAAGATGATAATGAAATACTGAAAGGGCTGCCAAAGGTAAAAACAGAGTGTACCTGGATTCCCTGGACTTTTAACCGTTTAAGCTTCCGTAGCGGTTACGGTGCTGGTATCAATTCGCCGGGGTGGTACAACCATATCTGGAACCATCCGCATGATGATGGTACCTTGTGGATGGCCGAGGTGGCACAACTTTTCCGTAAGCAGCAGATGGATACCTCCGTTGCCCATATTATTGAAGCGGTAAGGTTGGCCGGTGCGCTCGCTTCACTGCGGGGTTTGCCCAAAGTAGGGTTAGAGGAACTGAATGAGGCCACGCTGAGCGTGCTTTGTAACGGCGAGAGCATTTTGCTAAAACTGGTACATGACGAGATTAATAGTTGGCCACCAGATAGGCGAGGTGCCGGTTGAGATTCCGAAACCGCCGTTGCAACTCGATATCGAAAAACAACAAAAGAAATTAAGGCTGCCCGCAACAGCTGATTACAAAGATTATACACTCGACCTGAGGAAAGATACCGACCTGGAGCGGAGTATCTTCCTGCACCGCCTGCAATTACTGGACATTAATTGGGGCAGGCAGCAATACACCAGCGGTAAGGGTACTTTTAAAGAGCAATGGCGCCTGCAATGGGACCCCGGCTATTCGGTGGAGATTATTGAACGCGGCAATTTGGGCAATACCGTAGCTGAAGCGGCCGCGAATAGCGTCCTCAACCAGGCAAAAGAAGCAAGGGAACTGAAAGTTATAGGCGATCTGCTTGAAAAAACGATTCCGGCAGAATTGCCGGGAGCCATTGAAGCGCTGATCAGTCAGCTTAATAATCTGGCTGCAGCCTCTGCAGACGTTATCGAAATGATGGAAGTAGTGCCCGGCCTGATAACCGTGGCAAGGTACGGCAATGTACGCAAAACAGATGCCGAATTGGTGATCAGCATTATCAATAGCATTATTACCCGCGTTTGTATCAGTTTGCCCAATGCCTGTATCGCTATTGATGAAGATGCCTCTCAAAAGCTGCTGGAACTGTTTTTTAAACTGAACGATGGCATTAACCTATTGCAGGATATGGGCATAATTAGCATGTGGCAGCAAACGCTGTTGACTATAGCAGCTAATAAAAACACCTCGCCGGTTATAGGAGGATATAGTACCCGTTTACTGCATGACGCCCGCAAATTGGAGGGCGATCAACTGATGCAGTATTTCAGTTTTGCTATGTCATCGGCCACGGCTCCGGTCATCGCCGCAGCCTGGCTCGAAGGCTTTTTGAAAGGCAGCGGTACTTTATTGTTGCTTGATCAGGACCTTTGGCAGGTGATCGACAATTGGGTAGCCAGCCTTGCCGATGAGGTCTTTATGCAAGTGCTGCCTTTACTGCGCCGCACCTTTGCCAATTTTACCAATCCTGAAAGGAGAAAGCTTGGCGAAAAGGCCAGATCCGGCGGTGGGACGGGGCATCAGCATACAAATATCAGCGCTAATTTTGATGCCGAAAGAGCTAAGCAAGGTTTGCCGGTTATAATGCAATTATTGGGTTTAACCATAAATATTAACGACACAAATGGAAATTGAACCGGAGCACCTGCGCAAATGGCGGTTAATACTGGGCGGTAATCAAAATGAAGGCACCGGATTTAGCCTTGATGATGCCGACCTTAAGGTTGACCGCACACTTGAAGCTTTGTATGACAGCGATAGAACCGGAGGCCTCGGTGCATCATCACCGAATGTAAGCCGTTGGCTGGGGGATATCCGTACCTTTTTCCCATCAAGCGTAGTACAGGTAATGCAGCAGGATGCATTAAAGCGCTTGAACCTGACCCAAATGCTGTTTGAAAAGGAGATGTTGGAAAATGTAGAGCCGGATGTTCACCTGGTAGCAACTTTGATGACATTGAGCCGCGTTATTCCCGACAAAACAAAAGATACCGCCAGGCAGGTAGTACGTAAAGTTGTTGACCAACTGGTAAAAAAGTTAGCCGAGCCCACGCGCCAGGCCATAACCGGTAGTTTAAATCGTAGTGTCCGCAATACAAGGCCGCGGCATAATGAAATAAACTGGGGGGCAACTATTCTTAAAAATCTTAAGCATTATCAACCCGAATATCAAACTATTATTCCCGAAACGAGGATTGGTTACGGTCGTAAGCGCTCATCATTAAAAGATGTGATCCTGTGTCTTGACCAAAGCGGATCGATGGGATCATCAGTGGTTTATTCGGGGATTTTTGGAAGCGTTATGGCTTCTATCCCAGCTGTAAAAACTAAAATGGTGGTTTTTGATACCGCCGTTGCCGATTTAACTGAAGAATTGACCGACCCGGTTGAGTTATTATTCGGCGTGCAATTAGGTGGTGGCACGGATATCAATGCAGCTTTAACCTATTGCCAGCAAATAGTTACCCGGCCTACGGATACCGTATTGGTGCTCATTACCGATCTTTACGAAGGAGGTAACGTTGCCGAAATGCGCCGTCGTGTGATAGAACTGGTTGCGGCAGGTGTGCAGTTGGTAGTATTGCTTGCTTTAAGCGATGACGGCTCACCATCGTATGATCATGGCAATGCACAGTTCCTGGCCGATATGGGTGTGCCCGTTTTTGCCTGCACACCCGATAAATTTCCTGATCTGATGGCCGCCGCGCTCACTAAACAGGATATTGGTATGTGGGCGGCCAGGGAAGACCTTATTATAAAAAAGTAGAGGATTGGCGATTTTACCGATAAACCACCCACCTATACGCTCGATACTTTATCAAAAGTATTACGGTTAGGCAGGCTGGAACAATTTTATAGTTTGATAGATGCTGTTTGCTTACCAGCTAAACTTTAAAAGAGCCACCCCTTGCCTTGGTAACAATACAGTGGCACCTGCCAGCCCTGATTTAGCTTGTAGCGTAACCTGTTTGCCAAACTGTTGTAATTGCTCTGCTTTTTCAAGTTCCTTAATTTGCGTAGCTGTAGGTTTTTGCGGTGAACCCATCTTTTTCCACACTTCGTAGGCATTGCTATGCTCATCATCTATGCGGTATTGAGTTAGTTTTACAAAGGTGGGTGGCAGGTGTCCTATCTTGATCTTTACGGTTTTCCCTGCATCGTGCAGGTCATCATCATGGTAGTTCCACAGCAATACGGTCATTTCTTTTTTATCTGCGGCTGCCAAAGCACCAATATCTGTATTATTTCCCCTGATGCTTGAATCAGCTACGGTTTTAAGCGAATACATCTGGTCGCCGGTTACTTTCAGGCGTTTGCCTTTCATCATGCCCAGCATCCGGAAAACGTTAAGTACCGGCTTATCAACTCCGTTTGTAGCCAAATCGCGGAAGCCATAAAACCAGGGCTGGTTTTCAAACTCGAACGACCATGATACGGAGCCCATAAAATTTATACCTAATGAGTCGGCCAGTTGGTATTCGCGGGCTATGGAAGCTGCTGTATAGCTCGAATACATGGTGCCATTGCGGTAAGCATTTGAGGGATTGGTAGCCATACCGCAGGCCGCGCAACCTTCCGGGTCCGATTCGCCTATCACTATCGGGGTGTTTTTAGTTTCGGGATATGATGCTACAATTTTAAAGCCTTCTCTGATATCGCGGATCTGCGGGGCCATGTTCATACGCACCCGGCCATTGATCAGCGTAGGCTGCCCTTTGGCATGGAAAGAGATCACATCAATAGGCGAACCTATTTTGCCTGTTGCATAGTTGGTGTCGGCAATGCAATGTTTAATGAATGCGTTCAAAAACTTCATCCCGCCGGGACTTGAGCCACCTGCAACTTCTGGTCCGCCCACGTGCGCGGTAGGCAGGGCACGTTTTACGCCATGGGCAGCATAATCATACAGTTTAAAGAACTCTTTCATAGTACCTTTCCAGTAGCCTATGTTTGGTTCGTTCCACACTTCCCAGTACCAGCTTTCAACCTCGGTTTGGCCGTAGCGCTGTACACAATGCTTTACCCATTGATAAATAAGCTCTTCCCATTTATTATAATCTTTGGGAGGGTACGCCCATCCTGTGTAAACATCATCATAGTTATCGCCGGGTTTCCAATAATGGCGATAAGGTTTGGGGTGGGTTGACAAGGCCTCGGGCATAAAACCTATCTGGGCATAAGGTTTCATGCCCAGTTTAATGTAAGTGTCGAATATGCTGTCAACCAGGTGCCAGTTATAAATAGGTTTGCCGCTGGCATCCTCAGTATAGGCATTGGTTGATCCCCACTTTAACGCGGCTGTGCCATCGCCTGTGGTAAGCAGGTTGTGCACACGCATGCGTACCGGTACCGGGCTCAAAGTGGCCAACTCCGACAAAAGTTTACGGCCATCCTTCATGTAGGTATAGTTAGGCTCATCGTGGCCAAACCATGCCCAAAAGGGGTACATATCGCCAATTTTATTATTTAGGCTGATGGTGATATTGGCCTGGTCCTGGGCAAAAATGCGGCCGCTGATAAATAATAAAAGGCAGGGGACAAGTTTGATGATCTTCATTCAGGTAGTTTGGTGGTTTATAAGGAGTATAGATCAAACATAGGTAATTTTATTTATTGTAAAAAGAACAATTAAAATGCGGGCATGGCCTTTCAATCAATTTTAAATCACGTACAACATATTTAACTTAATTTACGTTAACAGCGTGTTAATTTATTGTTTACGCGCTTCAGAAATTCTACAGAATTAAATTGTATAATTGCTGCTATCAGCGCTTAATAAGGGGGATTTCTTTGCAAAAGTTCAGGTTTTATTTTATTTCGATGCTATTGGCAGCTTCGTTCTCGCTGTCATCATATGCCCAGGTTAAGGATACATTACAAAAAGATGCTGTAAAAAGGGATTCTTTGCAGAAAGATTCGGCCAGGAATATCCTGACATTGCCCGATACGGTTAAGCATCTTCAAAGTAGGTTTCCGTCATACATACCGCCCGCGGCTTTTATCACTTATGGCCTGTTATCGTTTAAAGTGGGATTTATACGTAATATTGATTATCGCGTACGGAATGATATGAACAAGGATCATCCCGGCTTCCATACCAAGGTTGATAATTACATGCAATACGCGCCTATAGTGTCCGTTTATGCGCTTAACCTGGCTGGTGTTCATGGTAAAAATACATTTATAGACCGTACTATGCTGCTCGTGCTTTCTGAAGCCATATTTGCCGGTACCACTTTTGGCTTAAAACGTGTTACCCACCGTGAGCGGCCCGATGGCTCAGATAAGTTTTCGTTCCCTTCAGGCCATACCGGTAACGCTTTTGTTTCTGCCGAGTTTATGGCCCAGGAATATGGCGACCGGTCGCCCATATACGGTGGTGTGGGCTATGCGTTTGCAACTACCACTGCTATTTTGCGTGTATATAACAACAAGCATTGGTTTAGCGACATCATAGCAGGAGCTGGTTTTGGTATCCTGTCAACCAAAGCGGCTTATTACCTGTACCCGCTTATCCGTAATGGCGTATTCCGTGGGGGAAATGAGAAAGGGAAAAACAACAACTCTTTATTGTTGCCAACTTACCAGGACGGAAGGGTTGGATTAACCTTCGCCAAGAGTTTTTAAACAACTGATCTTATATTTATAATTTGCAACCACCTTAATATTAGGGTGGTTGTTTTGTTTTAGAGGAATTTTTTTCAAGAAAAATAACTTAGCTATTGTAACGTACGTTTTTAATACATACCTTTGGTTTATGAGTTTGTTTAAAAAGGATATTACTGCTGATTTAACGCCAACCAAAACAGAAATGGACGTTTTGCAGGTGTTGTGGCACCATGGCCCGTCGACAGTGAGGTTTGTGCATGATAAGCTTAACGAGCAAAAGGAAGCGGTAATTTATACAAGCACCCTTAAGCTGATGCAGGTAATGAAAGAGAAGGGGATGCTTAATCGCGATGAAACCAATATGAAGCACGTTTACAGCGCCGCGGTTGAGGAAAGCAGGGTGAAAGGTAATATGCTTGGCCGTTTTGTTGATTCGATGTATAATGGTTCGCCGAGCGATTTGATTGTAGCCCTGTTGGGCAACGACAAAACATCGGCCGAAGAACTCAGAAAAATAAAAGAGCTGCTCAAAAACATGGACGATCAATAATTAAACTTTACAGATATGTACCTGCTCCTTAACACCAACACCATTTCCCACAGCCTGATACAGGCTTTTAGCTGGATGCTGATCCATTCGCTGTGGCAGGGGCTGTTGTTGTCGGTTATGAGTGCGGTGGTGATGTTCCTGACCAAAAAAGCAAGCGCGGCAGTAAGGTACAACCTGGTGCTTGTACTGTTTTTACTGTTTATAGGGAGCTGTCTGTTCACTTTTGTTTGGGAATGGAACAGGCAACCTGTAACTGCGGCGTTTGGTAATGCTATAGGTAATCGTGCATCGCAGCTATTAAACCTTAATGCTGATGGGATCCGGAATTTTGCCAATACCTGTATCGGTTATTTTACCGTCAATGCACCAATGGTTGTGCTGCTGTGGTTTGTGTTTTTCCTGTTCCGCTCTGTAAGGATGATGCGCGGGCTCATATTTATCCATACCGCCAAACACAGGCAGGTATCCGAACCTGTCGGGTATTGGAAAAACAGGGTTGAGCTGCTTTGCGAAAAACTGCAATTGAAGCGGGCTATTCGGCTGCTTGAATCGGGTTATGTGAAAATACCCATGGTTATCGGGCACCTGAAACCGGTAATCCTGATCCCGGCGGGTTTATTGGCAGGGCTGCCGCCCGAACAGGTTGAAGCGGTGTTGCTGCATGAACTGGCCCATATCCGCAGGCATGATTATTTCGTTAACTTTTTACAAACCATTGCCGAAACCGTATTTTTCTTTAATCCCGGCTTATTGTGGATCTCGTCCCTGCTTCGGGATGAGCGGGAAAACTGCTGCGATGATATCGCCCTCGCCCAAACAAAAAACAAACGCGATTTTATACAGGCATTGATCAGCTTTAAAGAACATTCGCTTTACGGAGCAAATTATGCGGTTGCGTTCCCCGGTAAAAAGAACCAGCTGTTGCAAAGGGTAAGCCGCATCCTTGGTAATAAAAACAAAACGGTAAGCCAGGGTGATAAAGCATTTTTGATAAGCGGTGTTGTTATCCTTTCGGCAATAATAGCTACGGCGACCATCGCACAGATCCGGGAAGTTAATAATCCCGGTAATGATAAAACTTATGTGTATAAACAGGAGCGGCATATCACACCATCTGCAGGTGTACAGCCGGTTGCACCCGTTAAATCTGTCGATAAACCAAAACACCCAAAGTACAGAAACATTGCGGTAGCTCAAAAGCCTGTTGCTGCAAATGAAAATGTGATTATGGCTAATGCTGAGCCGCGTTCTCCACAGGAGCAGCTTGAAGCTGATGCGAAGCTCGCAAAACAACGGGCCGAAAAAGAAAGCCAGCAAGTTTCGGCCGATAAAACCGAATATAACCGCGGGCAGGAACAGGCCCGCCGGGATCAGGAACATGCCAAAGTAGATCAGGACCAGGCTCGTCGCGACCAGGAGCAGGCCAAACGTGATCAGGAACAAGCCATGCGGGATCAGGCGCAGGCTAAACTTGACCAGGAACAGGCCGAAAGGGACCAGGTACAAGCTAAGCGCGATCAGGAGCAGACGCGCCGTGACCAGGCACAGGTAAGTAAACCCCAAACAGAACCTATAAAAAGCAAAGTAAGCGTTCAGAATTAAGCAGGTACATTTCTTATTTGGTAGTTAGAGCAGAGGTGCACCCTGCTTTATTGGCCGGACTATGTAATAATCAATTATGTTAACAATCAATTTTTAAACTGCCCTTCCCTTGGGCGGAAGGGAAATCTATTGCCCAAGTTTTAAACTATTAAATCAACAGAAAAATGAAAACCAATTATTTAAGGAGTGCCCTGTTGCTGATAGCAGCAACGGCGTTAACAACTGCGGCAAATGCGCAGAAACCGGGAAAAAAACGGCCTTCAACGCCTATAACAATTACGATACTTTTGATGGTAAGGGGCGCGAACGCATCCAAACTAACTGGAAGGGTAAAACCTACCAAATGGAGCTGGCGAACAACAAGCTGGTGGCCCTGGCAGTCGACGCTGAGATTATCCCATCAACCCAATGGAACGAATATAGTACGGTTATAGCGGCTATCCGCGAGCAGATCAGGAAAGACAGGATCCAGGCAAAAAAAGATCAGGCACAAGCTAAACGCGATCAGGAACAGGCAGAGCGAGATCAGCGACAAGCAAAAGTTGAACAGGAAGATGCCTCGCGCGACCAGCAACAAGCCAAACGCGATCAGGAGCAGGCTTCCCGCGATCAGGAGCAAGCCAAACGTGATCAGGAACAGGCCAGTCGAGATCGGGTACAAGCTAAACACGACCAGGAACAGGCGCACTTAGATCAGATTCAGGCCAAAAAAGATCAGGAACGCGCCGCCGAAGATCAACGGCTGCTAAAACAGATGACAGGTGATTTGGTAGCTGATCATATTATTCCCAATGAGGAAGCTTTGCATGAGCTTTCATTTAACGGTGAAGAACTGATTGTAAACGGTGAAAAGCAGCCCGACAGCGTGTTTAAAAAATACAGCAAAAAATATCCGCGCTTTGCCCTGGGCAACACATCCTATGAAAATGGTAAAAAGCAATTTAACGGCTTGCATATTCATAGGAATTAAGTAGTGGTGTGTGTACGTTGTAGCCGCAAAGCTGTTAGTGTTAGCCAAAGCGTCATTGCAAGTAGGTAAAAGCCGAGTCCTCTGAAGGATGTATGACATTAGGCGGGATGGCCTGTCACCCTGAGCTTGTCGAAGGGTCGCGCGCAGATGCCCTAACCACCATGCTTCGACAAGCTACCCATGACAAGTTTAAAAAACGCCTGTCATTCTGAGTGTAGCGAAGAATCTTCTGCAAGATACAGAGCCGCTAAGCAGGGCGAAGAAGATCCTTCGTTCCTACCCATGACATAATAATTTAAGCAGGTACAAGTTCCCTATTTAATTCAAAGGCGAGTTTTTCTAATCGCCTTTGTTTCTGTTCCTTAATGATATTTTCATAGGCTTGCAGCCCTTTTTCCACAAAGTCGGCTCCTTTTACAATTAAACGCCAGTATTGAGCGGCCAGTTTTCTGGCCGTTGCTTTAATAGCTATTGCCGGACCTTTTCTGCCTCTTAATCTTCTTGCAAATGAACCCCAGCCGATATACTTGCTGTTCAATAATCCATGGGCCATTTGTTTGAATATTTGCCCAACGGCCGGTTTACCCTTACTTTTACTTTTGTTCTTTTTCCCTGAACGGTCCTGGCCGGGAGATAAACCAAGCCAGCTTGTGAAATGTTTTTCACTTGGCCATCGGCTAAGATCCGAACCCACCTCTGTGTATAACTGTAACCAGTTGTAATCTGTAATACCCGGAAGTTTAGTTGCATCCTTACCATCAAATATTTTTAACAGATGATCTCCCAGGTTGTTGATATGAGGTTTGTTGTGACGGATCGCCTTGCGTTTTCCTTCGCTTATTCCCGGCGGCAGGTTCTTATCCCTGTTGATCCGTTGTAAAACACTATCAATCTGGCTGTCGCATTCCATTATCTGGCCTTGATAAAAACCATAAGCCTTATAGGCCTGACCTAATGAAAAAAGCCCTTGCGCTGTATAATGACCTTGCAGGGCTTTCAATAGCTCTTCCCCTTTATTCTCCCTGATCTTTTTATGGCAAAGTGAAAACAACTTATCAGGATCTCGCTCGCCTTGCAGTATCGCATCGATTAACGCCATCCCGCTTACTCCATGGACCTGGCTTAATACCTCCGGCAAACGGATATTCATTTCTATCAGGGCCTTCTGCATGTGTTGCACATGCATGGCCGCACTCCGAAGATGATCTTCACGAAGGCGCTGATAACTACGCAATTCTTTGATATGACCTTCGGATACATAACAGCGGTTCAGCAAGCCATAACTATGCAATTGCTGTATCCACTGACAATCTTTTACATCTGTTTTCCTGCCTGGTAACTGGCGGGTCTGTCTTCCGTCAACAAGCCACACATCCAATCCCCCATCTAAAAGAATATCGTAAAGTACATACCAGTATACTCCTGTGGCTTCCATTGCCACTGTACTTACCTTATGCTCCAATAAATAGTTCTTAAGTGATACCAGATCACTGGTGAAAGTCTCAAACGAACGAACCGGCTGGCCTTCAAGACCCACAAATACCTTGCGGGCTCCAATATCTATACCTGCCGCATGAAAATGCATCTTTTCCATACTTATAACGCTTTTTAAACCGTGCCCGAAGGAGTTTAAAGAAAAGACAGGCTACCCATCGGACAAATCACCCACACAAGGGATCGTACCATACCTTCAGACTCTTGCTTCGGAACCATACTCAGCAACAGGCAATAAGCACTATAACTCGGTCGGCCACACTGCACGGTTCAGCAAATCTATGTCATTTCACCTTCAGAGGCCACGGATTTAAACACTCAGGATGACAATAAGCGTTAATGTCATACATCCTTCAGAGGCCCCGGATTTAAACACTCCGCATGACACTCATTTTTAAACATATCAAGGGTAAGAACTAAACAATCCCCGATTAGCAGATTCTTCCTGCCTATTTGGGATTGCTTCGTTCCTCAATGATGCCTCTTATATTAATTAGTATAAAAATCAGACGGCAAATGAATATCTTACTTCTTCAAACTCCTCGTCCTCAATTTACTTAAAAACTCGGGCGAGATTCCTAAATATGAAGCTATATAATGCTGCGGCACCCGTTGCGGGATGCTGGGATAGCGGTTAATAAATTCAATGTATTTTTCCATGGCTGTGGTTGCTATGGTTTTAAACAGCCGTTTTTGAACTACCGTTAAATGCCTTTGCAGCATGAGCCTGAACATGCGCTCAAGCTTGGGTATTTCATTAAGTAAGCGTTCTTTTGAGGCGCGGGTGAGGATGAGCAATTCGCAATCTTCTAACGTTTCGATGTACATACTGCATGGGGTTTGATCCTCAAAGCTGGCCAGGTCGCTTACCCACCAGTCTTCAATGGCAAATTGCAGGGTTACTTCGGCGCCGTTTTCGTCGATGATATACTCGCGGATGCAGCCTTTGTTTACGTAGGCTTCAAAATTGCAGATATCTCCGGCTGCAAGTAAACGTGTTTTTTTAGGTATTTTCCGGTATTCCAATATCTCATTAAACAGCGCGGTTTCTTCTGTAGTTAAACTAACCGACCGCGCCGCGTAATGATTGATATTTTGAAACATGGCTCAAATATAAGCCCGGAGCGGGGGATACCCACAAATATGCGCCTGTAAATAATTTTATTTCTTGTCCCAGTTCAATGGATTTTTGTGGCAGATAAGCCAACTTTGGACTTTACTAATTATTTAAGATATGACTTATCTACCTGATGCAAACCGTTACCAAAGCATGGAATATCGCCGTTGTGGTAACAGCGGTTTAAAGTTGCCGGCGGTATCGCTTGGCTTGTGGCACAATTTCGGCGGTATCGATAGCCTGGAGAATGCTCGTAACATTTTACGTTTAGCCTTTGATAAAGGCATCACCCATTTTGACCTGGCCAACAACTACGGCCCGCCGCCGGGCTCGGCCGAAGAAAGTTTTGGCCGTATTTTTAAAGATGATTTTAAAAACTACCGCGATGAACTTATTATTTCAAGCAAAGCCGGATGGGGTATGTGGGAAGGCCCGTATGGCGACTGGGGCTCAAAAAATATTTGGTAGCCAGTTTAGATCAAAGCCTTAAACGTATGGGGCTTGATTATGTAGATATTTTCTATCATCACCGTCCTGACCCTGAAACCCCCATCGAAGAAACTATGGGCGCGTTGGATCTGATAGTACGCCAGGGTAAAGCCCTGTATGTTGGGATCTCAAGCTACAGCGCTTCCGAAACTGAAAAGGCAGTTGCCGTATTGAAAGAGCTGGGCACACCATGCCTCATTCATCAGCCTAAATATTCCATGTTCGATAGGTGGGTTGAAGGTGGCTTGCTTGATGTGCTGGAAGACAAAGGTGTAGGCTGTATACCATTCTCTCCGCTGGCACAGGGGTTATTAACCAATAAATATCTGAAAGGTATTCCGGAAGGATCGCGGGCAGCTGCCCATCGTGGTAACGGCGCTATCGACGAAGATGCCATAACCGAACAAAATATAGCCAAAGCAGCCAAGCTAAACGAAATTGCATTGCAGAGGGGCCAAAACCTGGCGCAGATGGCCTTATCGTGGATCTTGAAAGATAAACGCATCACTTCGGTGTTGATCGGTGCAAGTAAGCCGGAGCAGGTTACAGATTCTATCGGTTGTTTAGCCAATACATCATTTAGTGATGAGGAGTTAAAGCTGATCAACAATATACTGGCGTAAGACTAACCAATTCTGATATATTACAATCGACTATTGTTAGCCTTCGGTGTAAACCGGAGGCTTTTTTGTTTTTAATTATAAGGTAGTTTTTTACCTTTGCACCAGTAACAACAAAAACTCTCAAAAATTTGAGCCATGTAATCTCATTAGCATAAACGTTTAATGAGCTTCCCCATCCCAGGGGAGGAGGTGAATTTCTATTTCTTTTAATTAAAATTTTACAACATGGCTATATCACAAAAATATGGTCGTACGTATCATTATCCGTTTTCGCCGGGTACAACCAGCGATGACAGGATACAGCACGACTATTGGCAACACATACAAAAAATACCCGCGCTTATCCATACTGAAAAGCTGGATGGCGAGAATAACTGCTTATCGCGGCACGGCGTTTTTGCACGGTCTCATGCAGCACCAACGGTCTCTGCCTGGACGGAGAGCATCCGTAGGTTTTGGCAGTTGATCAAAAATGATCTGGGTGATATGGAGATCTTCCTTGAAAATCTCTACGCTGTCCATTCTATCGAATACCGGAACCTCGAACATCATTTTTATGTGTTCGGGATCCGCGAGCATAACCGTTGGTTAAGCTGGGAGGAGACAAAGTTTTATGCCGCAATGATCGGTTTGCCAACCGTTCCCGAACTGGGCGTTGTTCATTTGCCTGTTGAGCAGTTAAAGTTTGAGCATGATGTTTTGGCTCTTACCAAAAGCAGGGGGACTTTTGAGCCTTATGATGTGTTGGACGGAAAACCTGCAACTATCGAAGGCATAGTATCCCGCAATGCGGATGGATATGCAGCAGATGATTTTGCGTATAATGTATTTAAATATGTAAGGAAAGGGCACGTTAAAACCAGCCAGCACTGGACACGAAGCTGGAAACGTGCACCATTAAAAAATGAAGGAGGTAACTATGTGGGCCATTACTAAAAATAAAGACTGGACATATCTCGAAACCCGTTTTGATTGGGTACAACGGATGAAGGATGTACCGCAGGATGCCATATACCATGCCGAAGGCAATGTTGCCATCCACACCCAAATGGTACTTGAAGCACTAACTGCTGAGCAAATTTATAAGGAACTGTTAGCCCAGGAACAGGAAATACTTTGGGCAGCTGCTTTGCTGCACGATGTTGAAAAATATAGCACGACAGTAATTGAGCCGGATGGACGGATTACTTCAAACGGACATGCCCGTAAAGGAGCTATGACAGCCCGGCAGATATTGTACAGGGAAATACCAACGCCTTTTGCTATACGTGAACAGGTAGCCGGGTTGGTGCGTTATCATGGTTTGCCACTTTGGATATTCGAAAAAAGCGACCCGGTAAAGTCCCTGATTATGGCAAGCATGGAGGTTAACACGCAATGGCTTGCTTTGCTTGCCCGTGCTGATATGTTGGGCCGAACCTGTGAGGACAAGGATGAAATGTTGTACAAAGTGGATTGCTTTGAAGCTTTTTGTCGGGAGCAAAATTGCTGGGGTGTTGCCCGGGCATTTACAAGTGATGAAGCGAAGATATATTATATGCAGCACGAAGATGGATATGCAGATTATGTACCTTTTGAACAGCCCGTTAACGAAGTGATATTGATGAGTGGCTTGCCCGGAGCAGGTAAAAATACTTATATCCAAAAGAATTATCCTGATATGCCGGTAATATCACTCGACGATATCCGTGCAGCAAAAGGTATTTCGCCTACGGATAAAAGCGGTAATGGTATAGTAATACAGGAAGCCAAAGAACAGGCCCGTGTGTTTTTGAGGAAACAAAAAGGCTTTATCTGGAATGCTACCAATATTACCCGGCAAATGCGTTTACAATTGATCGAACTATTTGCCACTTACAAAGCCGCGGTAAAGATTATTTATGTGGAAGTACCCTACGTCGGATTACTAAAGCAGAACAGGAACCGCGAAGCAGCCATACCAGATGCGGTACTTGAAAGGTTGATTGATAAGTTGGAAACTCCGGCATTGTGGGAGGCTCATACAGTGGTTTACCAGGTGAATGATACAGTTTGAAAATTAAGCGCCGCCAATGCTGGCGGCGCTTTTACCAATCCCAGTTGGTGCTATGCTTCTTGTTGCTTTCGCATACGCCATATAAAACCATCAAGTACATAATGGGTTGACTGTGGCAAGGCTAAAAGCGGAACGGTTAAGGCGAGGATCATATCGCTGTTAATGGATGGTAACCCTGCAAAGATCCTGAATACCGAAACGTGCTCTTTCCAGATCAGGCCATCCCAAAGACCTTCTTCTACATAAGCAAACAAAATAAGCAGGCCGATAAATGAAAGTACCCCGTATTTGCTAAAAGTAAGTTTCATGAACCCTGTCTGGTAGTTTTTTTGACCGGTAAATTTTTTCTGCTCATAAAACCACACTAATGCCATGTACGGAATGCCATGCGATACCACGTTGAGCGTGGTGAAAGCCATATCGCCATTATAATATACAATCCCGAAATACCACGACAGGAACGTGCCAAGCACCACCATGTTTTTGGGTAAATTAAACTGTTGTTTTTTAATGTAAAGCCATACTTCCTTAATGATAAACAGCGCTATGCTAAGGAGGTAGATGACTTTGGCGGCTATAAGTAAACCATCAAAATGGAATAAAACAAAATCCCCGTTAACAAACCAGTTGAAGTTTTTTTTGTAGCCTGCAAAATGCCAGTATAGCAAGGGATATATGGTAGCTATATAAATAGCTGTATTGTCAATATACTTTAATAATGATGTTTGATTTTCCCGGCGCGAGTAAATGCGCAGAAAACCATACTGTTGCCTGATAAAGTGATAGACGGCAAGGTAAGCTAATAGCCGCCAAAAAAATATACCGCCGGCCAGGTAAAGCATCACACCACCTATATAACAAAACAAGGGAACAGCTATCAGTATATGCGGCTGCTTTTTAAATTCGGGCGGATTAAAATAAGTTCTGTAAAGGGTGCTGTAAACATGGGCTACATCAATCATTACAATCAGCACAACCCAATACTGCACCGGCATAAGCGCTGAGTTTTTAAATTGTGCCGGAAAAAGCGCTACGGTAAGCAGCGCAATAAATGGAGGCGACAGGATGAAGACCCCATCGGTAAGGCTATTCTTTACCCATGGTTGGGTACCTGTTTTAAGCTGCTCCATTGTTATGTTCAATAACTTGCTGTGCTGCCCGGATGCCCTGGTGAAAGGCCTCTTCAAAAATGGAAATCCCGCTTAGATCGGTATGCGCAAAAAAGATTTGATTATTGATAGCCTGCTTTGCTTGTTGGCGGTTACTGCCCCAGATATAATTTACCGACGGTGCTATCATGCCATGGCCCCAAAGCCACATATCGGCCTGTTCAATATGCTCCGTTATACCGGGGTGCATCTGTTCCATTTCACTTATTACTATATCCAGCCATTGTTCATACGTACGGGTATAGGCTGCAAGACGGGCTAATCTGGGCTCTTTATCGCAAAGCGGTAGGTAGTAGGTAATGACCTTTTTTGCTTCAACCAGTTTTGTGTCCTGCTGGTTGGCATTTACATAACCTACTGATGCCGTGTTGTAAGCCACATTATCCCAGCAAAGCACCATGCCTTTAGCAGCCGTTGGGATTTCGTTAACGGTAAGGTTGGCGATGAGCCATGGCGAATAATGCAGCATACTTGCATCAAAGCCAGGTCGTGCTATGTTTTTAAGAAGTTTTTGATTAACAAATTGAGGCGAGGCCATGATCACTTTATCTGCATGGAAAATAGCAGATGTATTTTGTTTCAGATCAAGGACTTTTACTGCTACTTTACCGTTTTTATCCAGTTGAATATCATAGGCTAAATGCGATGTTTGCACGTGATCTTTAACAGTTTCCCTTAGTCTTTTCATTAGCCAGCCATTACCCTCGGGCCAGGTAATTACTGCATTGGGATCGGCATTGGCAGCTGTTCCTTTCCTGGCCGAAAAATAATGAAGGCCGGCCCATGCACTAACATTCAAGGCCGGTGTACCATAATCATCCTTGCAGCAATAGTTTAGGTACCACAATAAATAAGGAGAATTAAAGCCGTTTTGTTGTAAGTAATCATGAAAACTTATCCTGTCGAGCTTACGGTAAGTATCATCGGCCGAGCTGTTATCCAACGGGATATCAAAAACGTATTTGCTATCGTTGCCCCGGGCGTTTTTGAGTTGGGTTATCAGGTTGAAAAAGCGAATGACCTGTTTGCGGTCATTATCGGTAACACCAAAATCGGGTACTATGCCTTCCTGCCAGTGGCCGTTGATGAGCAGGCGTTCTTCAGGGTCGAAACAGAGGTAAAACTCGTTGTAATAAGGCTGCCCTTTTTCGTCGAAGTGGGTTATTACGCCGTTCTCCTGTAAAAAGTCTACCAGTGGTTTATCGTAATTATTTACAATAGGAATGTAATGAGCTCCTAAGGGGTAAGAGGAAACACTATTTGTGCCAAAGAATGCGTTGCCACCAGTGTGATCTTCCAGTTCCAGTAATTTAAAATCTGTTTCTCCCTGTTTCTGCAGCCATCTTGCGGCCGATAGCCCGGAGATGCCGCTGCCGATGATCAGTGTTTTAACTGATTGCTGCGAGGATGGAATTGGCATAGGCAACTTATCGCGCAGTGCATGACCCGCTTTTGCGTTCGGCCCCGAAAGTTTACCTTTTATGTGTGCATAAGCCGGTTTACCACCACCTATTTTTCGGATGCACCCGTTAAAAAAATAGCGCCTGTTACCAGGCCAGCCTGCAACAGGAATGACCGGCGGCTTAAAGGTTTTACGCCAGATGAGCGGTTATAAAACAGTCGACCACTCATCTTCAAAGTATTTTACTAAGATCTGGTTGTTTAGCTTGTTTACCTGCGCCGGTACCCGGGCCATATCCTTGGGGAAGTAAAGCATTTGCTCAAGACATTGTTTCGACATAAAGCGCAAGCCCGGCAGGTAATGATCTGGTACCTTATAAACAGGTTTGCTCATGGCCATGATATAGCCCCATTCGCCAAAAGATGGTACATAGTTGTGGTATGGTACTGTATGCAAACCAACAGATTGCAGTGTTTTTTCAACCGTGTAGTATGATTTTGGAGCTATATATGGTGATGTAGACTGCACCACCATAATGCCATCGGGTTTAAGCAGGTGTTTAACAATAGCATAAAAAGTATTGGTGTACAGCTTGCCTACCGAGTAATTTGATGGATCCGGAAAGTCGATAATAATGGCATCATAAACTTTACGTTGCTCGCGGGCCCATGAAAAAGCATCAGCATTAATAACCGTAACCTTGGGTGAAAGAAATGAGCGGTTGTTCAGTTTCAACAACATTTCGTTGGTGCGGAACAGTTTGGTCATTTCCTTATCCAAATCAACAAGGGTAACGGTTTGAATTTGTGGATATTTCAGGATCTCGCGTACCGCCAGTCCGTCGCCTCCGCCCATTACCAGCACGTTTTTAGCATCAGGCAATGCCTGCAATACCGGGTGGATCAATGCTTCATGATACCGGTATTCATCAACCGAACTGAATTGCAGGTTGCCGTTGAGAAATAGCCGCAGATCGCGCCCTTTTTTGGTGATGATAATGCGCTGATATGGCGTGCTTTTTGAAAATATAATGGTGTCGCTGTACGTTAAACTTTCGGAAAAATTAGTGATGGTGTTGGCGTATATAAAGCCGGTTAATAACGCCACAAGGCTAATGATAGATGCGCTTTGCAGGTATTTAGCCCCTTTAATTTCATGTTTAAAGTTGATGCAGGTAATCAGCGCTACCAGTACATTCAACATGCCAAATAAATAGGCGGTACGGACAATACCCAGGTAGGGGATAAGCAGCAACGGGAACACCAGTGATGCTATCAGCGCGCCAATATAATCGAAAGTGAAAACCTTTGATACGAGGTCCTTAAATTCAAACCTGTCTTTCAAAATCCGCATTAACAGAGGGATTTCCAGGCCAACCAATATCCCGGTGATGGAGATAAGGCCATACAGGATGATGCGGAATGAACTTACACTTTCAAATACCAGGAAAAGGATTGACGAGCTCGTACCGCCTACAAGGCCTACCAATATTTCAATGCGGATAAACCAGCCTAACAGGTTTTTATCAAAATATTTGGATATCCATGAGCCCAAACCCATCGAGAACAAATAAACACCAATAATGGTTGAAAATTGGGTAACCGAATCACCAAGAAGATAGTTGGCCAGTGTACCTGCTATCAACTCATAAATAAGGCCGCAGGTGGCAATTATAAAAACCGAAACGAGTAATAATACGGGGAGTTTTTTATTCATATCCATTATTTGTGATAAAACCTAACCCCATACCCAGAGTGCGCTACCGTACCATGATATCCTGCATTACGTTCTACATCATTACTTTGCCAAAAGGCTATGCCATTAAATGCATCGAAAGTAAAATACACTACTATCAATGATGCTATAACTATATATGCTATGTTTGATTTGATGAGTTTCATTCTGTCGTCGTCTTTTTGATAAGGTGAAAAGTCGCTGTTCATCCAGCGGTTAACTTCAAATCTGCGTGCGCGGTACCAGCAATACAGCGGATAAAGGCACAGTATTAAAAATGTGATCAGAATATTTCTCCATAAAGTCACGCTTTCGGTAACCTTTACATCAAGCGAATTGACCAAACTTGAACCCGAATAGGGATACATGTTTACATGGTATTTGCCCGGCGGGATCTCTGAAAGCAAAACCGTTTCATGTAAGCCGCCTTCGGACCAGCTTTCGCCGTCCTCAACACCGTGATAGTATTCAATGTCTTTGGTAAGGCTCCAGGTTTGATTGTCTTTTTCGCTTACCAGTTCAATAGTTGTGGAAAGCCAGTTATTATCAACTTGCGATGATAGTTCTATTTCCAAAGGCACCGGGCCATCTTCTATTTTAAATGTTGGCGTTTTGAATGATTTAAATTCAAAGTTGCCTGCGCTGTCAGGCTTTACATTTGCACCGGCAGTGTCCCGGGCAAATGAGTCAATGGCTTTGGCGCTGTCCTGTAATATGTTACCTATAGCGGTAGCTGTACTATCGGTTGTTTTATGATCTCCCGTAACCATAACACTTTTTCTTTTTGCAGTATCTGCAGGCCGGGGCCGTAAATCAAGCGAATAGCTATGTTCAAGTAAAACTGTTTCGGGCCGCAAGTATCCAACCCAAAGCTGTATCAATAAAAAAGCGATAATGGCAATGCCGCTTATCATCAAGGCGCCATTCCAGCGTGCCCTGTGTTTGGACGCCTGGTTTGCCCCAATACCAACTTTTGAAGGAAAGTTACCCAATGGAATTTTAAAAGCAGCTGCGATCTCTCGCTCTTCAATGTATTCGCCAAGATACCAGTCCTCTTGTTGGGTACGCTGATTTTGCTCCCATGTTAGTAAAAATGGTGGCCTGATGTATTCACGCGCTTTGATCCTTTCTGTCGCGGATATCCCAGTCAAATTCTCCGATGAGCGAGTGAATTACGGGGCGGTAAGAGTTAAAAAGGTTAAACTCAAGCCCCTGGTATAAGGCTGTATTTTCGAGGCTCTTTTTGATTTTTCAAGATCTGGAAAAAAGCTTTTGCCTGCAATTAGCGACCAGTGCCCATCAAATTCGGCCAAAAAAGCGTAGCCTTTGGCGTAATTGTAAAGCATGTATTCGCGCCATTGGTATTGGTTGTAGGCTGCTTCCTTCTTTTCGATATAGGCTATCACTTTATACTCCACATCGCGGAGCAGACCTTCGGTACCTATGGGCAAAACAGGTTTGTTTTGAATTGAAACAAGGCGGTCTTTAACGTAAGATTTGCCATCAGTGCCAAATAACAGATAGGAGTAGCATGAAGGGCAAGCCGCTGCCTCACAAGCAATATGATCATATAGTGTGATGGGCTTGTGGCAATTAGGGCAGGTAATCGAATCCGAAAAAGGAAATGCTTTAGGGTTTAATGTGGCCATGCTATCTCTTTATTTCGTTTTTCTGTAGTTCAACCCCTTCAAAAAATTCAAGCACGCTGCTGTATAAAGCACGGGTCTTGTCATCATTTTCGCGCTGGTAATTAGAAAGGAACACATCAAAGGTAGCTGTGCCATATTCGGGCCAGGTATGGATAGACATGTGCGACTCTGTAAGGCAAATAACCGCAGTAAAGCCGCCACCCTCAAAATCATGATAAACCTCACCAACCTTATTTAGCTGGAAGTGGGTAATAAGCTCATCGAATAATTGATGACAATCTGCACTGGATAACAGTTGGCTATGTTTAGCAGATGTAAATTCAGATAAAATGTGAAGTCCAGGTTTGTAGGGCATTAGTGTAAATAAATTCGGAACTAAATATATGAAAATATTTATTGTACCTGTTTTTTGATTTTATTCCCCTGAAGCGGTTAATTGGGATGGGAAACATTAATTTAAATCAAAAAATGCGTTGTTTTATTATTGTTTATTTGACAATTAAAATTAATATTAAGTACAGGTAAAAGTCAGGCAGTTGGATTTTATGCTATTTGAAGGCGTTTTTTAGCTGTTGTATGTTTTAGTTGGATAAAACAATTTAGCATACCGTATTTTGTAAAGGCAAAAAAATATTTTAATTGTTTTTTGAACAATTAAAATAAAATGTCATATCTTAGATTTTAATTAGGGCAATGACTTTGCTTTAATGAAGACCAATAGCCAATTATATTAATTTAACTATACAAGAACTGTTTCACGGTTTTTGATCAAAGTAAATACAACCGATAAGGAGATGCTGGACACCGAGATTAGGTACTTACTTAATGATATTGCTTTAAACAGCAGCAGGGCTTCCTTTAAAAGGCTGTACCTGGCTTATTATGGTAAATTATTTAACCTGGCAAAATCACTGGTAAAGCAGGATGAACTGGCCGAAGAAATCACCAACGATGTTTTCATGAACCTTTGGGGGCGCCGGGCTTCTATTGCGGAGATCAATAACCTTACTTATTACTGCTATACATCGGTTAAAAATAAGTCGCTTACCTGCCTATCCAAAAATCAGCTTAAAAGCGTAAATATTGATGATATAAACGTAGACGTTGCCGATTCGGGCGCTACAGGTGAAGACAAGCTGGTTTATGAAGATCTTACCAAACTCATCAATACTACTTTAAACAAACTTTCCGAACAATGCCGCCTGGTTTTTAAGCTGATAAAAGAGGACGGCTTGAAATATCGCGAAGTAGCCGACCTGCTCGATATCTCTATAAAAACGGTTGAATACCATATGGGCAACGCGTTGAAAACCCTTGCGCAAGGGTTAAAAGACACCGAAAAAGCGGCGATGCCTGCCAGCCCCGAAAAAATTTCAAAAAATATTTGATCTGCCCACTGGGGTATCCTGATTATTTACAGTCTTTATATATAGAGCTGTAAATAATGATCAACAACATCTGGATACTTATTGGTAAAAAGTTAAATGGTGAAGCTTCGCCCGAAGAGTTACTTGAACTTGAACAACTGTTGCAGCAACAGGAAGCCGCCGGTATGTACCCAATGGATGGACTGGAAGCGATCTGGAAAAATGATCAGCAAGCAAGCCAGGATGAAAAGCTGTTAAGCAAATGGGATGCTTTTGAAACCGAACTTGATGTCATTGAAGAAAAAGAGGCTGAACAAGCCGCTCAAATTATCTCAATCCAAAGCAAAAGAAAAAAACGGGATCATTAAACTGGGATCGTTATTAGCTGCCGCATGTTTGATGCTGGGCATATTTTGGTTTACCCGCAAAGAAACTATCACTACCGGGAAACCCAATGAAATAACTGCTCCTAAAAACGGCATCAGCAAAATTCAATTGCCCGATGGCAGTCGTGTTTGGCTTAATATGGGCAGCAAGCTTACTTATAATAATGATTTTGGCACCGAGGAAAGAAAAGTATCCCTGGTGGGTGAGGCTTTTTTGATGTTGTTAAAGATCCGCAGCACCCTTTTGTAGTTACTACCACAACTATCAGTATCAGGGTGTTAGGTACTAAATTCAATGTGCGTTCATATAATAATGATAAAACATCCGAAGCCGCACTCATTCGCGGTAAAATTGAACTTACCGTTTTAAAAAATCCCGAAAAAAAGATCATCCTTAACCCATCAGAAAAAATTACGGTGATCAACAACCAGGAACTGCAACTTAAAAGTAATACCCCAACATATAAGATAGCCGAAGAAACTCCGCTTATAGCACTGAGCCGCATTCACCAGGCCAAAAAGGATACCTTGCCGTCAGAAGCCTTATGGCTTGAAAATAAACTGGCCTTTGACGCTGAAGATTTTGAAAACATCGCCCAAAAAATGGAGCGCAGATATAATGTGAACATCGTTTTTGAAAATGAAGATGTAAAAAAGCTGCGCTTTACGGGGAAATTTCAAAAAGAATCGATTAATAAGGCTTTATTGAGCCTGCAGAAAACGGCGGCGTTTCGTTATAAAATTGACACTAACCAAATTGTAATTTATTAATTAATAAACCTTTATGAAAGAGCCTATGCGTAAATAAGTATCAAATCTGAAACCATAAAAAATGGGAAGATGTTCCCGCATCCCCCCATTATAATGTGGTACAAGTTAACTACCAGTCCTTCTATAAACCAAATAGTTAAAATAACCTTAATGCTAAATTATGAAAAAAATGCACACCGCATTAACCCATTGCGGCTGAACCAATTTTTGAAAGTACTTCTTATGTTTAAATTTATCTGTATCCTGGTACTCGCCTCCTCGTTGCAGGCGTTTTCAAAGGGATATGGTCAGACCCGCATCAACGTTAATTTTCAAAACATGCCCCTGAAAAAGGCGTTAAAGGAAATCGAAAAAAGTCTGACTATCGCTTTTTGTATAACGACGATATGTTGTTGAAAAACGATATGCCCGCCAGTTTAAATACAAAAGATGCATCGCTTGAAGAGGTGATGAAAATTGTACTTAGCAATACCAACCTGAGTTATACGCTGGGTGATAATAACCTGGTTATACTTACAGAAAAGGGCAAGGCAATGGCCCCCGGTACTGTGAGTGGTAAGGTAACCGATGATGAAGGCCTGCCTTTGCCTGGCGTTACTGTAAAAGTAAAAGGGACGAACGTAAGTGCACAAACCGACGTGCAGGGCCGTTATAATATAAAAATACCCGATGTTAACACGGAAGGTGTGGTGCTTGTATTTTCATTTGTTGGCTACACTTCACAGGAGGTGACAATAAGTGGCAATTCGCTCATCAATATACAGTTGAAAGCAGCATCCAATTCTTTAAACGAGGTAATTGTGGTTGGATACGGCACACAGAAAAAGGAAAATCTTACAGGTTCGGTTGCTGTGGTGAACGTAAAGGACGCCAATAAACGTGTAACTCCCGATGTTGCAAGGGCCTTGCAGGGGCAGGTTGCGGGCGTACAGGTAAATGGTTCAGGTGTACCGGGCGAAGGCGTTTCTATCCGGATTCGTGGTGTGAGCTCGCTGATCAACAACAACCCGCTATATATCATTGATGGTGTACCAACTATGGAACCTTTCGATTTCCCTACAACTGATATCGAAAGCATGCAGGTAATTAAAGATGCGTCGGCAGGTGCCATTTATGGTTTCCGCGGTGCCAATGGTGTGGTTATCATCACTACTAAAAAAGGCCGCAACGGCGCCATGAAGATCAACTACAATGGTTATGCAGGCTTCCAGAAAAATCCAAAAACACTGTCTGTTACTGACAGGGTAGGGTACCAAAAAATTGCCAATGCTGCCGAAACCAATGCTGGCTTATCATTGGCTCCGGGCAATGATCCGTCATCAAGCAAATTTATCAGCAACGTAAATACCGACTGGCAAAAATCGGGCTTCAGAACAGGCTACACCCAAAGCCATGACCTTGGCTTATCCGGCGGTAACGAAAACATGAGCTATAACGTCGCCTTTGATTATTTTAACCAAACCGGCACAACCGTGTCTGGCCCTTCATATACGCGCTATAACCTGAGTGGTAATATCCAGGGTAAAAAAGGCATCGTGTCTTTCGGTACTAAGTTTGCCTATACCGAAGGCGATTATAACAATCTGGCATATCCACATTTACATGGTACAGGTAACCAGATAGTTGATCTTGTTACAGCTATCCCTACCATGCCTATTTACGATCCTAACCGTGTTGGTGGTTATGGCGGTGTTGATCAAAATACCCAAAGGGCCATCTCTTTGAATATTATTGGTGTAAATAATTTGTTAAACAGCACGGGGCAACGCAATCGTATGCTGGCATCGGCATGGATGGAGATTGAGTTTATCAAAAACCTGAAATATCGTCTTAACGCAAGCTATGACCGTAACGATTTCAAGAACACTTATTTCGACCCTATTTATGACCTGGGCTGGTTTTATCCCAACACAACGGCTTACTACAGCGATGCCCGTGGTAATTACTATACCGCCCTTGTTGAAAATACGCTGAGCTACAAATTCAATATCAAAAAGCATAATGTAGAATTACTGGCAGGTACGGCTTATCAAAAAGATAAGAATGATAACCTTACCGGTATAGCCTATAATCTGCCGCAGCCATACCTGTTTGCGTTTGATAATGTGAGTAACACTACCGATAAAACAGTATTTGGCAACAGCAACGAGCGTAAATTTTACTCGCCAATATTTGGCCGCGTAAACTACAACTATGATGATCGTTACCTGCTAACCGCCAATTACAGGCGTGATGGTACATCGCAGTTGCCAGCGTATAACCGCTTTGGTAATTTTGCCGGCGTATCTGTTGGCTGGAATATCAATAAAGAAAAATTCCTGCACCTGCCCGAAGCTATTACCCAATTAAAATTAAAGGCGGGATACGGTACATTGGGTAACGTAAACGCGCTTGCATTTTACCCATACCAGGCCGTTGTAAATGCCAATGCCAGTTATGTATTTGGTAATACATTGGCGCCTGGCGCAACCCAAACACAGGTATTTGACCAAACTAACAAATGGGAGCAAAAACGTACCAGCAACGTTGGTTTGGATTTGAGCCTTTTTCAGGATCGGTTAAGCTTTTCGTCGGAGTATTATGTTAACAAAATTATAGGCATTCTTTTACCTGTGCCAATCCCGGTTTCCGTAGGCGCTATTAACACTCCACTGGTTAATGCTGCTTCTTTTACCAATAAAGGTATTGAGTTTACGGTCACTTATCGCAGCAGGGATAACGGTCCGTTCAATTACACCATCAGCGCAAACGCTTCAACGGTTAAAAATAAAGTATTATCCTTAGGCAATGGTGGTAACCCAATTTACGGTGCATACAGCAAAACAGCTGTTGGCGGTGAGGTAGGCGAGCTGTATGCATTTAAAACTGAAGGTATTTTCAAAGATGCAGCAGATGTAGCGGCTCATGCCACCCAAACAGGGGCAGCCCCGGGCGATGTTAAGTTTGTTGATACTGATCATAACGGCATCATCAACGATAACGACCGTGTTTACTTAGGCTCCGCTATACCAAAACTTTACTATGGCTTTAACTTCAGTGCTAATTATAAAAGCTTTGATGCATCAGTATTTATACAAGGTAACTATGGCAGTAAAATAGCCAATGGGGTGTACCAGTCTTTAATGACAGGCCAATATACCAACGCCAGCACTGATGAATTAAATTACTGGACACCAACTAATACCAACACCAACGTGCCCCGCCCTATCATAGGTGATCCTAATGCCAATAACCGCAATTCGGACAGGTTTATTCAGAGCGGCTCTTACGCCCGCCTGCAAACCGCGCAATTGGGTTATACGCTCCCAACAAGTTTGCTGAACCGTACACATGTGATCAGGAGCTTGCGGGTTTACCTGTCTGGACAAAATCTGTACACCATCACTAAATACAAGGGCTTCGACCCGGATTTTATTAACGATGGTACCATTAACCGCGGTTTTGATTACGGTTCGTTCCCTAATCCGCGCACTTTACTGGTAGGCTTACAATTAGGATTATAAAAACTGATTAACGATTTAACATTATTTATAATGAAAACGATATATACAAAGGCATTATTAACGCTATTGTTGGTAGCTGCATTTGCCATGGGATGCAAAAAGAGTGATTTAACCACAGTAAACCCTAACGCACAAACCACCCAAACGTTTTGGCAAAATGCCAGTGATGCCGTAAAGGGAATCAATGCGGTATACGGCAGTTTAATCATTGATGGTTCATACATGCGCTTTTCGCCGATAGTGGAAAACACAAGGGGCGATGATGCGACAAGCTATAGCCCCTGGGACCAGATCTATAACATGGGTAAGTTTAATATGCAAAGCACCGGTGCCGGTGTGCTGTTTTCATGGACAGCCTACTACCAGGGTATTTTACGCGCAAACGAAGTGCTGAAATATGTACCCGCCATTAATATGGATGCCGAACTGAAGAAACGTGTATTAGGCCAGGCTTATTTTCTGCGAGGCCTGTACTATTTTCACCTGGCCGATTTTTATAAAAACGTGCCTATGCCGTTGGTTCCTGCCGGCTCAAGTGCCGATTATTTTCAAAAACAACAGCCCCAGGATGTAGTTTGGGCGCAAGTGATCAGCGATTTTAAAGCTGCCGAAGGTATGCTGCCAACAACTTACAGTGGCTTATCGCCCGATGGACAGATAGGTCGCGCTACCAGGGGAGCAGCAGCGGCGTTTCTGGGGAAAACCTACCTGTTTACAAAAAAATACGCCGAAGCTGCTGCCGAGTTCAAATCAGTTATTGATATGGGTACTTATAGCCTTGTGCCTAATTACTACGATAACTTTTTTGCCAATAATGAAAATAACTCCGAATCAATTTTTGAGGTTCAGTTTTCAAGGGATGCCGGAGGTACTGATCTGGGCTGGGGAGGCGATCCGTCATCAGGATGGGGCCGTACATCTGCCCGTGCCATCACCTTTGGCGCGGCGAGCTTTGGTTTTACAGATGTGCAGCCAACGCCTGCATTATACAATGAATATCTGCAGGAGAAAACAACCAGCGGCGGTGTCGACCCACGTTTGGATGTAACCATGTATTACAACAAACCCGGCGAAAAATTATATAACCAGGATTTTGCCGCCCGCTACGCCGGCAGCTCCTCATTAAATGCCCTGTTTTGCCATAAGTATGAAAATGGCGACAGCGGCCAGGCCGATGAGTATGACTGGAGATCAGGTATCAACGAAAGATTGATGCGTTATGCTGATGTACTGCTGATGTACGCTGAGTGTTTGAACGAATTGGGCCAGACAAACGATGCTTATCAATACATCCAGCGGGTACGCAGCCGTGTTGGTTTGCCAAACTTAGCTACGGTAAAACCGGGCATGAGCCAGGCTGAGATGCGCGATCAGATAGGTCACGAACGTTTCCTGGAGTTTTCGTTGGAAGGTCACCGTTTTGATGATATCCGTCGCTGGGGCTGGTTACAGGATGCAACTAAACTGGCCTGGCTAAAGTCCCGCGACCCGGAATTTAATACCTATACCGCAGGTAAGGAGTATTTGCCGATACCGCTTAGCGAAGTGCAAACCAATGTTGGTTTGGTACAAAATACGGGGTATTAGCCCCATCCAACCTTAGTTAACAACCCTTGTCATTTCGATAGAGCAAGGGGGGGACGAGCGAGGGGGCGAGAGAGAAATCTTGTACGATACACAAAGCGGATAAGCAAGTCCACAAAGTATGTAGTATAAGATTTCTCGCTATCACTCGAAATGACATGAGTTTTTAGATAAGAACGAGACGAACACGACGATGAATACAGCGAAAAATCTATATTTAATAACCGCATTGACAACAGTGCTGTTTTCCTGCTCAAAAAAGGAGACACCTGCGCCAACTAAAACGGATACTACCACGACTCCACCGGTAACAACAGCGTTTGATATCAACAGTATCAGTGATACTTATGCGGATATTGCGGCATTTACCTATTATCCTAAGTGGACAGTGTATAACGTGCATGACCCATCCATTAAAAAGTTTGGTGATTATTATTATTGCTATAGTACTGATGTGGCTTTTGGTACTGATGTAAGGCCGGGCCTGCAAATCCGCAGGTCGAAGGATTTGGTGCAGTGGGAGTATGTGGGTTGGGTATTTTCGTCATTGCCGGCGCAGGGATCTGCCTATATTACGGGTAAAGGCGGTACGCCTTACAACGCCTTATGGGCACCTTACGTAATGAAGGTGGGTTCGGAGTACAGATTGTATTATTCGCTTTCATCGCCTGTAGCACGCCTGAGTGTTATCGGTATGGCGACGGCTTCATCGCCTGACGGCCCCTGGACGGAGAAAGGCCTCGTTGTAACATCAACCAATGATGCCAGTATCCAAACCAACGCTATCGACCCAACCGTAATAACTACAACCACCGGCGAGCAGTATATGTACTATGGCTCGGCCTGGGACGGGATCTATATCCTTAAACTTGATCCTTCAACCGGCCTGGCGGCCAGTTCGGGCGATAAGGGCAAGCGCATAGCTAACCGCGGTTTTACCGGCGGCAAATACAATGGTAACATTGAAGGCGCGGAAGTGATCTACAACCCCGATCTGAAAAAGTATTTCCTGTTTATCAGTTATGACTGGCTGCAAACCAAGTATAATGTTAGGGTTGGGCGGGGCGATAGCCCGACCGGTCCGTTTTATGATTATAACGGGCATGACATCAATACCAATGAAGATCATGGCCCTATGATCCTTGCGCCATACCAGTTCAGCAACCAAAGCGGCTGGCAGGGCACAGGGCATTGCGCAGTGTTTGACAACGGTAGCGGGCAATATTACATGGCGCACCAGGGCAGGCCGGGTATTAACTCGTACTTTATGGACCTGCACGTTCGTAAAATATCATGGACAACCGACGGCTGGCCAATAGTATCGCCTGAGCGCTATGCCAATGTTGCTCAAACAACTATAGCTGCGACCGATGTGGCAGGGACCTATGAAAAAATCACGCTGAATTATCATGTTGTACCGGGTTATGGTACCGAGCAAACCAATCCGGATTTCCAGGTTTCAACAACCTTTAAACTGGACGTTGCCGGTACTATTGATGGTAACGCTGCTGATAAATGGACATTTACCGCTCCATGGCTTGAGCTTAAATACAGCAACGGCGATAATTACAAGCTAAAAGTTGAACGCGAGCGCGACTGGGAAAACAAAATAACATCAACCCTGATATTTACCGGGTTAGATAACCATGGCACTGCCATTTGGGGAAAGAGAAAACAATAGGTTTGTTTTTATATAGGTTGGTAGCCCTTCGGTTTAATTACCGGGGGGCTTTTTTAATCAAAGAAACCGAGATTGTTGGTGAAGCTATTTTGTCAGCGCCTTTTATTATTAGAGTAACTTATTCAAAAAGTTACGATAAAAACAAAAAAAGAGGTTGAATAAATATGGCGTCAAATCTTCTGTAAAACCTCCGCTGTTTTTACTCTTATCAGTTTTATTATCTGATTTTTAATTAGTTATGTATGTTTCATCGAATATACTAATTAGCTGATTATCAATTTGTTTTATTTTTATGCTGTCCCGCGTTTCAGACTCAAAAAATGGAACATTTGTTTTTCTGCAAAAAAGACAGCCGGCATTTTTTTAATTTTTTTCGGGAATCAAAAAATTGGGACACCCGTTTTGTTACAATATAAGGATTGGTTTAACTGCATGGCCGAACGGTTTTTTTAGCCTGAATAGATTTTGTTTTCCACAATCCATTGTTTTTCTGTTACTTATTCGTATCTTGAATTTACCAAATTAACCTGAGTATTTATGAAAAGTGTAAAGCATATCCTGGCCCGTAAGGGAAACAATGTTACTGCAGTACCTGCTGATACCACCGTGTTTAACGTGTTGAAACTGATGGCCGAAAAAAACATCGGCTCGGTAGTGGTAACTGAAAATGGCAGGTATATGGGCCTGATGACAGAGAGGGATTACTCCCGTAAAATCATTTTAATGGGTAAACACTCCGACGAGAACCACCGCTGGCGAGATCATAAGTACCAATTTCCCGAGGATCACCCCCGAATCATCAGTTGATGAATGCATGCTGATCATGAGCGAAAATAATATCAGGTATTTACCGGTGTTTGATGTGGCCGATCAGCTATGCGGTATTATTTCAATGAGTGATGTGGTGTACGAAACTATCCATTCGCAACGGGAAACCATTGAGCAATTGCACAGCTACATCCAGTCAACTTAAGCAAAATGCTTTTGGATTGCTGATAATGGTTAACAGGAGTTTTGTTTTTGCATAAATTAATCAAAGCAAATATTTAGGTTTGTTAACCACTCCGTTGTTATGAGGCGACCTCTTGTTTTTTTGTTTTTTATTTTAACTTCTTCTTTTGCTTTTGGTCAGCAAACGTTTGATGCTTTTTGCAATGATTTTGTAGCCGGCTACACTAAATTGCATTTGCCCCAACTTGAACTAAGCTACACAAACGGATTAGAACATATCGGCACCGCTGCTGATGTGCAAAAACAGTTAGCTTTTTTAAAAAAGTTAAGACTGATTTATCAGCCTTCAAAGCAGGTCAGCTCAGCGAACCGGAAAACGTAGATTATCAGCTGATCAGCTATGAAACCGCCCTTAATTTAGAGCGGATTAAACTTGAGCAGGATTGGTTAAAAAATAAACCTGCTGTAATCCCCACAGGCGGCATTATCACTATCCCCAACGGCAAAGCCTGGTATGCCTACCTGCTAAAACGCTGGACCAGTGCCAGCGCCACTCCTGATGAGATCTACCAGTTTGGCCTTAGCGAAGTGGCCCGCGTTCAAAAGCACATCGAAGCTATCCGCCAGCAAACCGGGTTAAACGAAGATGATTTTTATAAGCACCTCAATGATCCTTCCTTTTTTATCATCGACCCGAAGTTAGTTCAGCAAGCCTTCGAAAATACCAAAGAGGTTATTTATGCCAACATGCCCAAACTTTTTAGTAATACCAACATAGCCCCGCTAAAAATTGTAAAAGGCGAAAACAGGCAACTGGCACAAACGCCCGGCTATTACGATAATAATGCGTTTTACTATAACCTTTTTGATAAGCCATACAATAAGCGGCAGGTCGACTGGCTTTTTATGCACGAGGGAGTTCCCGGCCACCATTACCAGGCGGGTACGGAGGCGCAAACCAAAACGTCGGCAGTGCAGCAGTTGTTTTATTATATGGGCTTTGCTGAGGGTTGGGCGGCATATACCGAAGAGTTAGGCAAACAACTTGGCGTATACAAAATGCCTTATGATGAGCTGGGTAAATGGGAGTGGGATATTGTACGGTCGGTACGCGTACCCTTGGATGTAGCGCTTAATTATTACGGCTGGACAGATGAACAGGCGCTGGCATTTTGGAGAAAGAATATCCGGGGGCAGGATGATATTGCCATGCGCGAAATTGCCCGCATGCGCCGCTGGCCGGCACAGGTAGTTACCTACAAGTATGGCGCATTACAAATACTGCACTGGAAAGAGGAATTGCAGCAAAAGCAGGGTGCCCAATTTAACATCAGGGATTTTCATTCACGCGTGCTTGATCATGGCTCGCTGCCATTGTTTATGGTTAAGGAGAATGTGTTTAAAAAAGTTAAACTTTTTATCTTGTAAATCAATAGATGGAAAGATAGCACCAGAGGTGCTAAAGGGTTGTAGAATAATTATTAAAGGGTTTTAGCGTGCCTGAGGTACGCAACTTCTGCGCGTTTTACGGTAGCCTAAAATCCTTTGTTCAGCAGCTCCTGGTAACAATCTATATACTGGCCCACGTGGATGCCATCAATCAACGCGTGATTTACATGCACGGATACCGGCATGGTGCGCTTACCATGATGTTCTGTCATTTTACCAAACGAAACCTTAGGGCAGCTATCCATAAATGAAAACATGCGTGCATGTGACAGTGAGGTGAAATTGATCCAGGGTAGCGAAGAAAAACGGATTACATTGTTTAAAGCCTTGCGTTCAAGCAGGTTGTTACTTTGTACCCGTTCAATTTCCTTGTTGGCGTCGCGGGCAAAATCTTCGAACAAGGGATGAAAGGGCCATTCACCAAAGCCAAACGTGCCATTAGCCCGCGGAACTGTTGAGCTGGCATCAATCTGGTCGTAAATAAAAACATCATTGCCCTCCATACGATATTTGAAAGGCTCAATAATTTGCGAGGCAGCTAAAGACTGATACATGGTATAAAGGAAAAATGAGATCCCGTTATCCTTCACAAACTTATAGGCGGCTGTTACATCAACGTTTACGTTTACGCCATAATAGGGCTCCTCAAACTGTTTAAAAAAGTTGTAATGCTCTTTCCTGGTCCAATTTTCAATATCTATTTTTTGTTTCATAACTATTGCTGTTGCAATAATAGGGATATTAAGTCGGAAGTTAGAAGTCGTAAGTCTTAAGTCAAAAAGCAAATTTGTGGCTTAAGACTCATGATTGCAGGTTAACTTTTGCTTAATTTCGATAAACACTAATCTGCTTTCAAATGTCATCTGCAATAAACGATTCCCAATATCAAAAAGCCGAAGTTTTTAAAGCCCTGCATGAACGTGATGGCCTGTTTGTTATCCCTAATCCCTGGGATGCCGGTTCGGCTAAGATTTTAACAGGGTTAGGTTTTGAAGCTTTTACTACTACAAGCGCCGGATTGGCCTATGCGCTCGGCCGACCGGACGGGCATGCGATGATCGGTCGGGAGGAAACGCTTGATAATGCATTGGCTATTATCAATGCCACACATTTACCGGTAGCTGCCGATTTGGAGAATGGTTTTGGCGATACGCCGGAGATTTGTGCCCAAACTATCTTAGCCGCAGCGGGAGTGGGACTGGTTGGCGGCTCGATAGAGGATGCCACAGGTAACGACCGTGATCCCATTTACAATTTTGAGCTTTCGGTTGCACGGGTAAAGGCTGCTGTTGAAGCGGCGCGGAGTTTACCTTTTCATTTTATGCTAACCGCCAGGGCCGAAAATATGATCCACGGGAAAATAGACCTGCAGGACACCATAAAACGCCTTGTTGCTTTTGCCGATGCAGGTGCTGATGTTCTTTTTGCGCCAGGCCTCAAAACGAGGGAGCAAATAAACGAAGTAGTGAAGGCCGTAGCCCCCAAATCAGTAAATATTGTACTTGGCGCAGCAGGTTTTGATATTAGCTTCAATGAACTTGCCGGCCTGGGTGTAAAAAGGGTAAGTCTTGGTTCGGCATTGGCAAGGGCTGCTTTGGGCGCTTTTCAGCGGGCCGCTGTTGAACTTTCACAGGGAAGTTATGGTTTTGTAAATGATGCTGTTCCTTATTCGGAATTAAATAAGATTTTTGGAAAATAATCGAATCTGTTTCCTTGATTTAACCATGATGGTTTTTGAACTATTTTAACTTTTGGTCATGCCATAACCTGGTAATTTTCAGCGTGTAAAACCGATACATGTTGAATTGTCAAAATACCATTTGGTATATTGTTATATCTTTGCGCCGATTTTAATAAAACCATCATGTTAAACAGAGTAGTTATAACAGGTCTGGGCGCTTTGACACCGCTTGGAAATAATGTAAAAACTTATTGGCAAAACTTAATTGCCGGTAAAAGCGGCGCTGCAACCATCACCCGTTTTGATGCATCATTATTCCGTACGCAATTTGCCTGCGAACTGAAAGATTTCAATATCACAGATCACCTGGATAAAGCCGAATTAAAACGTACCGATACCTTCACCCAGTATGCGCTTGTTGCAGCCGATGAAGCTATCAAAGATTCGGGTTTTGATCTGAGCAAAATGGATCCCTTTGATGTTGGTATTATCTGGGGCAGCGGACAAGGCGGTATGGAAACTTTTGAGGAGCAGGTAACTGAGTATGCCAGGGGTAACGGACAGCCCAGGTTTAGCCCGTTCTTTGTACCTAAGTTCATTTCTAATATGGCTTCGGGAATGATCTCTATCCGTAACGGTTTTATGGGGATTAACTACACAACGGTTTCGGCCTGTGCAACATCAAATACAGCTATTATGGATGCTTTTAATTATATCCGTTTGGGTAAGGCTAAGATCATAGTTACTGGTGGTTCTGAAGCGCCTATAACCCCGGCTTCAATTGGGGGTTTTAGTTCGATGAAAGCTATGTCTGCCCGTAATAATGATCCGCAACACGCTTCAAGGCCATTTGATATTGATCGTGATGGTTTTGTTATGGGCGAAGGCGCAGGCGCTTTGGTGCTTGAAGATTATGAACATGCAGTGAGTCGTGGTGCCCATATTTATGCTGAAGTTACCGGAGCATCTATGACTGCTGATGCATACCACATGACAGCCACTCACCCGGAAGGATTAGGTGCTGCCCGTGCCATGCAGCAGGCCCTTACCGAATCGGGTTTAAGTATTGAAGACGTCGACTACCTGAACATGCATGCTACCTCAACTCCGGTTGGTGATCTTTCAGAGATCAACGCCCTGCTTGCGGTTACAAAAGGCAAAGCAACAGATACTATTATAGGTTCAACCAAATCCATGACTGGCCACCTGCTGGGGGCCGCCGGAGCTATTGAAGCTATCGCAGCCATAAAATCAATTGAAAATCAAATAATACCACCAACAATCAATACCACAACTTTAGACCCCGCTATTCCGGATAATTTGAAGTTTGTATTGAAAGATGCCATCGACCATAAAGTAAAAGTAGCCATGAGCAATACTTTTGGCTTTGGCGGGCATAACGGAATAGTGGTATTTAAAGCAGTATAAAAGCCATTGAAGCCTTACGAAGTTTTAAGAAACTTCGTAAGGCTGAATTTTTTAGACCGCTACGGCAGCAGTTTCCATGTTTTAAGTTCTTCTTTGATCACTACCATTATTTTGTTGGTTACCATACGGTTCAGGATCACTTTAGCGCCTATCCATAATAAGCTTTTGGTGAGCCAGCCAAGGTCTGCCACATTAAGCATAATGGTTTGGATACGATCTTTCAAGCCGCTGCTAAACCTGTCGATATCTTTTTCTTTAAGCGTGGGCCAGTTGGTACCCGAACTGAATTTAATATCGGGGAATTTGATATCTTGTTCAAATACCGGGATGATTTGGTAGCTATCGTTTTGTGTCGATTTAAATCTGGCCAGATCTGCATTAGCATAGCCATCTTTAAAAATGGGGTTAGTGGTAAGTGCTTTGGCTGGTATGGTAAAGTAATCACGCAAAAAGATCTTACAATTGTGCCGGCCTAAAAAGAAATCATGTACCCTGAATTCTTTATTTAAAAATCCGCTAAAACCGCTCAACGCACCACAGGCAATGGCTTGTTCGCCGGTTAGGTCTGTCGATTTGCCATCGGGCGTATCTACACGGCGCGATGGCGTGATCAGGTACTGACCTGCGCAATCATCATCCATTGCGTCTTTAATATTAACCGCTTTTGAGCGCATTTGCGATAGCATGGATGATAGCGTTAAACCTATCACATTTAATATAGCCCGTGATTGCGAAATTGGTTTTGGCGGTTGGGTAGGAAAAGGTTCAATCATCAGTACGGTTGAAACAAATTTGTTAAAGTTGTTATAATCAACGCTCGGTTGGGCTGTAAGGTCGTCTAAAACACTGCGTACTTTATCAAACGGCTCGTTGTTGATCATACCACCGTCGACGTTCAGGGTTTGATAACCGCCTGCATCAATTGGAGCATTGGTTAAGTAATTGCTTAACCATGGGTTATTGTTAACATACTGGGCGTCGCGTTTAACTATCCTTGATTGCAACCCAACCGGAAAGGCGCCGGTAGCCATTGCAGCGTCGGCGGCTATATCCGTGTTAATATTATTTTTCAGGTCAAGCGGCATCCATCCGTTATTATGCCCGGCAATGGCGTTTTCGGTAAGCTCAAAGCATGCGTAATCATTATGGATGCGCATATTATATTTGGTACGCTGTGAAGATGACGAATTGAACGGAACATTGTAGGCGTAGCCCTGCAGGTTTGTAAGCGTGGTAAAGATCTTTAAACCGGGTTTAATATAAGTGGGCAGCGGTTGCCATTGTTTTGGATCGGCGGTAACTACCCGTTTGGCAACATCATTAATAAAATCAGAATTCAGTGCCGATATTACACCCGAGCTTTTAATGTCGCTGGTATCCAGCATTTTTGTGAACATATCAGCCTGAATAAGGTCGACCCAGGAGTGGTAGAGCTTGTTTTCGGGATGCTCGGCTAAAAGATCTCCTGATGGCTTGTCGATATGGGTTATCGGGTTGTTAAGGGAGGATGCGGCCATTATACTGGTCATACCGCCTGCCGACGCACCGCCCATTACCGGGATCTGCACTTTGTGCGATGGTACGCCTGGCTCACTGCGGTGCTTGTCCCATTCGGCTAATGCCTGGAGCAGGTAATCAATAACGCCTGCTGTGTAAGCCCCGGCAGACACGGCTCCGGCCATACAAAGTCCTACATAAAATACTTGCTGATCTGAAGTTTTATCTGCTTCCATGAGATAGATATTAGGTTGGGTTGCTAAATTTAAAAAAATGACTGCACAAAATGATACGTGAAACTACGTGAGTTGATAGCGGGTTTTACCCGATCACATGGCTTTATCGGCTTTTTGCGGTTTGGGATGTTCCCTTGGTTTAAGTTCCCGGTCAATAATTTGTTGTTCAAAGCTTTTCTCGTCTTTGCGGTCGGTTTTTACTATCCATACTATTAATGTTATTAACAAGGTTATTACAATGCCTACTGTAAAATAATTGATTTGCATGTTTATATATTTGGTTAGCTAAATTTACCCCGGCTGTATTAACTGACAATTAAATTTAAGCATGAAATAAAATCAGCCACAAACCCTGATTCATGATTGGATAGGATCTAATAAAAAAATACACTATGCAGGCCCATGTAGCCGCATTACTCTTGCAGTTAAAGATCTTTGAGGCTGGCAGAAGTACAAATCCTGAAGCATCCGGCTGAACCTTTCTGGGGCGGTTATGCCGGTTTTATTGCCCATCCTGAAGGCAATTCCTGGGAAATCTGTTATAATTCGTATGTTGAAAAATGATGAATGCTTTAAACCTATAGTTGGACATGAATATGGTCGTCATGCCTTACCGCACGGCATCCGTGAAATCGTAGCTTGGGTGTTTGGATGCCCAGACGATTTTTTAAATGAGGTTCGATAAATATTTTATTGATGACATATTGCGATGCAAAGAGGGTTACAAGTGCCTTTGTTCGTAAACTATCAAAAGTAAAATTAACTTTATTGCTCTGGGGAACCATTTTAGTCAAAAAGCTGTACTGCCAATAACCCTTTATCAGGCAGGCCTGTGTTGTGTTGATTTCACCGGCGCGCGGCTCTTCACTAATTCCGTATCCGATTGGCGAAGGTGTTTTATCGGTTTCTAAGCCTGTTTTGTTATCAATATAAAAAAATGCAAGATCGAGTTTTTTACCATCGTTATGACTCAGGTGGGGCATAAGCGGAAACCCATTAATGAACGGAAAGCTCGCGTCAAGATAATTCAGGGCACTTCCCGGATATTTATGGTTCATTTCGGCAGCTACGGCAAATGCAGCCTGCTTAAGTTGTGGGCGAACATAATTACGATTGAACAGGCAGGTTAGCCGGTTTAGCGGCTTTAAATGATTGATTTGGGAGAAGGGGAGCGGCACCCTGCCCGAAAGTCTGGCAAGCGGAGGTACAATTAAAAAAGTGGTAAGGCAATATAACACCATAAAAACTACAGCCTTGGTGATTTGGCGGTAATATTTATTATTTAAGGTTTTGTTGATTAGTTTGTGCAGGCTAATTGAAATGAGATAAACCAGCCCACCAATTTGTGTAAAAACAGTGAGCAGGCAAAACAATAAAACGATGATTATGGGTTTTACTATTTTCAATCGGGATTTAAATTTCAATTTAGCGGTATCGTAAACCAAAAAGTACTGCCTTTGTCCACTTCGCTTTCAACCCCCATTTCGCCGCCGTGAAGCTCAATGATCTCGGCGCTGATATATAAGCCAAGTCCAAGCCCTGAATATTGAATACCCGAAGTATCAACCCGGTAGTAGCGTTCAAATAAATGCGGGATGTTTTCCGGCGGGATTCCCCTGCCGAAATCCTGTACCGATATTTTGGCCATGTTGTCCTGTTTACTGATATTGATGACAATCCGGTTGCTGTCGGGCGCATATTTAACCGCATTGTTTACAAAATTAACAACAACCTGGTCTATCCGTTGCCTGTCTGCGTATAGTTCCAGATCGGTGTCGCCTGTAAGCTCAAGTTCATGCGTACCTGCAAGCCTCACGTGGTCGCAGCATTCATTGATCATTTGGGCTGCCAAAAAATGTGTTTTATGAAGTGCAAGCTGCCCGGCGGTAATTTTTGAAACGTTAAGTAAGCTATCAACCAGCTGCTGCATTTTATTCAGGCTGCTGTTGCCGCGGTTAATAAACTGAGGGATCTTATCAGATGAGGGATCAACCTTGATCAATCTGTCGAGCAATTGCATGGACGCCTTGATCGATGTCATCGGTGTTTTTAGCTCATGACTGGCAACGCTTATAAAATCATCTTTTTGTTGTTGCAGGTGTTTAAATTCGGTTATATCAAGCAAGGTGCCCAGAATACGCAACGGTTTGTTTATTGAACCATAATAAACTTTGCCTTGCGCCCTGATCCAGCGTAAAGAGCCATTTGGCCAGATAATTCTTGCCTCATAAAAAAGTTTTCCGGTAGTAAGCGCGGTTTTATGAGCATTATTACGTAGTTCAAGGTCATCGGGATGCAGTGCTTTCAAAAATAAATCGCGGGGGCATCTCGGCCAACTCCAAAAATAATGTTAAACCTTTCGGATGTAAGTATCTCTTCGGTAACCAGGTCAAGATCAAAGGTGCCTATTTCAGCAGCTTCAACGGCCAGCCTGGCCCTTTCTTCAGCTTCCTCAATTTTGCGGCGTGCAAAAACTTTTTCAGTTACATCAATGGCAATTACCATAATGGCGCTTATCTCGCCGTCAAAACCTTTAACAGGTTCATAAACAAAATCAATAAATACCATTTCGGGTACGCCATTGCGTACAAGCAGCAGTTTATGCTCCTTGGCGGTAATCGGTTGCCCTGTTTCAATAACATTATCCATTACGGGGGCATACAATTCGGCCGTTTCAGGGATGGCTTCCCAAACGCCCCGGTTTTCCATTTCTACACGTTTACGGCCTACCAGCTCAAGATACGAGTCATTCACTACTTCAATTACCAGATTATCGCTGTTTATAATGCAAATGCCCACGGGTGCTTGCCTCACCATGTTATACAAGGTATGCCTGCTCTCTTCCATAGCCTGTCTGGCATGTTCAATTTCGGTAACATCTGTCGAGAAACAAATAACGCCAACTATTTTACCGCGCGAGTTACGTACAGCCTGATAGGTAAACTTGTAATAATTAATTTGCCGTTTGCCGTTAATTATAAATTCGGCAGGTGCATTGTTGCCGTGATAAGTTTCGCCGGTACGGTATACTTCGCTTATGAGGCTGCTGAACGGCTGGCCCTGAAGGTCGGGTAGCGCCTCGTCAAAAGGTTTTCCAATTATCGACTTATCTTTCCCCCATGCCTTTAAGGTAGCATCATTGGCTATGGCAATGAGCTTATCCGGGCCCATACACATATACACCGGAAAAGGCGAGGCCTCAATAATGCTTCGGAAAAAGTTTTCTGTAGGTTCCAAGTTATGGCGTGGTTTTATTCGGTAAAAGATGCTCCCAAAAATAAAAATATTTTCGTACAGATTTAAATATGCAGGGCAGGTTCTGTTATGGTTTATTGATAATTAAAGAATTATCCGCACAGATTTTCAGATTAATTGCAGATCTGCTCAAAAAGTGCAAAAAATGATCTTTATAGGCGAAAGACACCAGCTTGCTGTATGGCCGGGTACGGTTGCATTGCTTAGGTGTGATAGGCATATTTTTTTGATCAAAGCCTACCCACATTTGATCAAAAAAATATCACAAATGAAAAATAAATTTTTATTGGCATGTATAGTAGGGTTATTATCTGCCAGCACCATGTATGGCCGTACGGCCGCCGAAACAGGATACGCCGGCGTGATCCGCGATTTCATTGACAGCCACATGACCTCCAACTTTAAAAAATTAAAATCAATAATGAGTGACAATTCTGTATTGAAGTTACCCCGCGGCGAAAAGGTACTTGTACAGGAAAAAGACGACCTGGTAAGCATGATGAAAAAGGATGCCGGTACCCAGCAAAATTGCCAGTCGGGTTACGAAGTGCTTGCCAAAAGCGATGCCATGGTAATTGCACGGGTTGATTTTAATTATGAAAACTGCACACAGCATGATTACCTGATCATCGAGAAAAATGAGCGGCAGGACTGGAAAATTACCCAGGTTTGCAAAATGTTTGAGGACATAAAAACACCTTTAAATAGCGACAATTCTGTGGTAGCCAAAAACTAAATTTTACTTCCTTAACCGACAATAATTAATCACCCTATTGGGGTGATTTTTTTATTTTAATTAGCTTTAATTTAACTTTTTAATTGCACCCCCATACAGGTAATTTAATTTACGTTTTTAATTGAATAAGCTATCGCGTTTCCCCGTTTTTCTGGTTTTGTGTTTCCTGGCAGGTATGCTATTGTTTACAGGCCGGGCCCATGCACAGAAATACATTTTTGCGCACTATGATATTGAGGATGGGCTCATCCAGTCGCAAATAAACAAGCTATCCATGGATACCGATCATCGTTTGTGGATAGGTACATTTGGTGGCGCCTGCCGTTTTGATGGAAAGGATTTTACTGCTTATACCCGCTTAACAGGTTTACCTGATAATTACGTTGCAACCGTTTTTTCGGATAAGGGGGCTGTACCTGGTTTGGTACCATGAACGGGCTTGCAAGGCTTTATAATGGGCGGATTATAAAGTATAAACCGGATATACCGGTTAAACGCTCTTTTGTAGGTAACATAACCCAGGATGGAGAGGGGACTATCTGGGTTACAGCTGCAGGGATGTTGTTCAGGGTGAAGAATGATAAGATGCAGCATGTCCCTATTAATGATGATCCTGATATTTTTATCACCAGTTTGGCTGTTAATAGCACAGGTTCGTTATATGTGTCTGTTTACAAAAAGGGTATATATCGCCTTAAAGGGCAAAAATGGGAACATGTAATTGATATTGATTCCCAATTTAGTGAGCAAATTATCAAAAGGATTTTTTTCGACCGTTTTGATAAAAACAAAACTTATCTTCTAACCCGCTCGGGTTTGTTATGCGCCAGGAATGGTATGGCTAAACCACTGGATGAAAAAAATATTACCGGAAAAATAAAAGGTCAGTTATTGTGCATTGAACAGGACGCTGATGCCAATATTTGGCTAGGTACCGATAATGGAGCCTATTGTATTATGAGTGATGGTGTGATCCACTATAACTCATCAAACGGACTTACCGATAACTCTGTCCCTGATATTTATTTTGATGCAGATAAAAACTTGTGGCTGGGCAGCCTTGGCAATGGCCTTTACCGCTGCGAAGGCGACAGATATACCGTTTTTGATCGTACACAGGGTATCCCCGAATCAAAAATAGTAATGTCGGTGACTGAAGACTGGAACAAAAATGTTTTAATGGGGATAGATGGAGCCGGTCTTTTGCGATATGACGGGAAAAAAACCAGCGAGGTACCTGTACCAATTGGTTCGCCATATTTAAAGGGGGTGCAGAGTTTATATACGGATAAAAACGGCACTGTTTGGATTGGTACCGGGCAAACCGGTTTATGGCAGTATGATAAAAAGGGTTTCAGACAGGTAAAAAATAGTTCATCTTTTGCCTGCAATTTTATTACTGCCGATGATAACGGTACTATATGGCTGGGCACGTCAATGGGCTGCTTCTATTACCAAAACGGCGGGCTGAAACAATTGGAGGGTATTCCCCCTTATTCTGTCTGCAATGCTTAGCCTGGGGCGCGATTCTATTTTGATAGGCACCCAAAACGGTGTTATGCTTGCTGTAAATAAAAAGATAGTTTCGGGGTTTAAACTTAAATCTTTCCCGGCAACGGCTGTTTACAGCATGATCCGATATCGCGACCTGCTGCTGGTTGGTACAGATGATAGCGGGTTATACACCTGGGATATGACAACCGGGGCGGTAAATATCTATAATGTTGATGACGGACTCAAAGCGAATAGCATTTACAGTCTTGTTGCTGATGAACGCGGCCGCCTTTGGATGGGTACCGGTAAGGGAATTAACCGGATGCAATATGACCCTGCAAAGAAAACTTTTTGGGTAATTGATAACATAGGCTCAAAGGAGCCAGTGGTAGAGGCCAACCAAAACGCTATTATGCACCGTGGGCACGAGGTTTGGATAAGTACCACCAAGGCTGTTATGGTGTATAATACCATGACAAAAATGGTTCCCGCGCCGCCACCGCATGTGTTCATCAAATCGGTACAGTTGATGAAGGAGGATGGCGAAAAACGCTCTTCAATTGACCTTAATGACTGGGCCGAGCTTAAACATAATCAAAATCATTTATCGATATCTTTTCTTGGTGTTTACCTCAAAAATCCTGACGCGGTATCTTACCAGTATAAGCTGGTTGGGCTGGATAGTGCTTTTAGTTCGCCCATGCGCAATAATGTGGTCAATTATCCTTCGCTGCCGCCGGGTACATATACTTTCAAGGTAAAAGCCATAAGCCCCGACGGGCAGGTATCGCCCAAGATGGCCAGTTTCAGTTTTGTGATCATTCCGCCTTTTTATCAAACTTTTACCTTCAGGTTATTAGCCATTATATTTTTAGTTCTGCTGGGTTTCGGGGTACAAAATTTAGTTCATCAACGTAAAATAAAACGTCAAAAGGCAATTGAAGCCATGAAGCGTGAAGAGAAATTAAAGATCCGCCAGCAAACAGCCGAAGATTTTCATGACGATCTGGGTAACAAATTAACCCGGATCACCGTCTTATCAGAAATACTGAATGCCAAAATAGATAAAGAGCAAGCGGATCAGCGCGGAATTGTGGATCAAATAAAGCAAAACGCGGCATCACTATACAACGGTACAAAGGATATCCTGTGGGCGCTCGACCCTAAAAGTGATAACTTATATGAAACCCTGAACCATATCCGCGAAATAGGGATAGAGGTTTTTCATGATGTATCGGTTGATTTTGAGTTTGCTGCCGTTGATGAAGATATACAGCTGGTAAAACTGCCTATGGAATACAGCCGTAACATCACCATGATATTTAAGGAACTGTTAAATAACATCCTTAAACATGCCGATGCCGGACAGGTAGTTTTTGAGCTTGATCAGAGCGATAAAAACGCGATAGCACTCCGGGTTACCGATGATGGTAAGGGGTTTGATAGCAGCGCCGCCCATCGCGGCCGGGGGATCAATAACATTAATGCCCGCGCAAAACGGATCAATGCATCATTGCTCATTAATTCGGAAACAGGTAAAGGCACATCAGTAACATTAAAGTTTAGTAAAAATCAGTTAAGCAATTAAGCATGGCCCGTAACATTAAGGTAAGTATTATTGAGGATGATGAAACCCTGCGCGATGGCTATGCCTTTTTAATTGGTGCTACCGAGGGCTATGATGTGATAAGTACCTATTGTTCATATGACGAGGCTGCTAAAAAAATAGCTGCGGATAAACCCGATGTAATCCTGCTGGATATAGAGCTGCCCGGAGTTAACGGCATTGATGCTATACCCAAATTAAAAAAGCTGTTGCCCAATTGTTATATCTTGATCCTTACTGTTTATGAATCTGAAAAGCAGATTTTTAACGCGCTGGCCAACGGGGCATCGGGCTATCTTACAAAAAACACCCCATCAACCAAGATCATCGAATCGATAAAAGAAGTACGTGAAGGCGGCGGCCCTATGAGTATCAACATTGCACGCCTGGTGATCCGCTCATTTCAAAAAAACCAGGAATCGCCCTTATCCAAGCGGGAAACCCAGATCCTGGAGTTGATAGGCGAAGGCAAAAGCCGTGGTCAGATTGCCAATGAATTGTTCATTGACCTTGAAACAGTACGCAGCCATATCAAAAATATCTACCTTAAGCTTGATGTAAACTCCCGTGCTGATGCCATTAAACTGGCCAGGCAAAATAAGTTGATATAGTTAACGATGCTCCAGTGTTTGGGCACGGTCGCCTCGTTAGATAATCATATCCCCGATTCTGTCCCCACAGATTGCCTATTGTGAACTGATTTCACTAATTCACAAATCCCCCAAATAGGGGGATACTATCCCCCGCGGGTAAAGTACCTTTGATATGTTAAGTAGTTTTAACTGACCGGCTACTGTAAACCCGCTTCAAAAATTATCCTGTTTGCTGCCCCTGGCTAACAGGTTGGTTTCCATCATTAAAATCTGGTTTCCGTTAGCTACTGTAAAATGAAATTGAAATATATACCTGTGTATACAGCCGACTTTGAGGGGCAAATTGATTTTTATACTCAAAAATTAGGTTTCAAAATAACAGGTACAATGACATTTTACGAAGGCAGGGAAAGCACGGTGATCCAGTCGGATAAATTAAATGTGGCGTTGCTTGTAACTAATAATGACAGCAACAGTGATAAGAGTAATATTATCATTAACACTGCCGACTGTTTGAACGATTATCATGTGCTCCGTACGGCTGGCGTATTTTTTTGCAAATCGCCTGCGTATTTACCGGCCGGACTGGCAGCCGAATTTTTAGACCCGGCGGGGAACAAATTTATGTTACTGGAAGAAAGAAATTATAACGAACAATAAAATCATATCACAATGGACTATTCAAAAGTATTACGCAACAACAACAAGATTGTAAGCCGCACCGGCGGCCAGAGGCAGGGGCCGCAGTATACTTCAGATTTAAGCCTTCGCTTTGTATTAAGCGGTAATGAACGTTATGATATTGGCCGCAGGCATTTGTCCATATATCCCGATTCGTTCCTGATCCTGAACAGGGGTACACAATATTCAACCGATACCGATCTGGGGCAGCAGGTACAATCATTTGCCATCAATTTTGATCAGCAGTTTTTGCAGGATTTTAAAGATTGCTGGACCTTTGACAATGACACTTTGTTAACTAAAGGCTATGATAACGGCAAAATACAGCCCGAGTTTAATGAAACTATATATCCGTTTGCGGGCGATATCAAGTACAATGTATGTCACCTGAAACAACACCTGGATAATGGGATGCAGGATGAAATGCTGATCAACGAATACCTGCACCATACGCTCATTAATTATTTTCATATTTATAATGATGAGATCTGTAAAAAAGCAGAAAAACTCGACTTTTTGAACCAGGGTACCCGGGTTGAGATCCTGCGCCGTCTTAACCTGGCTAAGGAGTACCTGTACAGCAATTATAATCAGAATATTAGCCTTGAAGACCTTGCCGAACATGCCTGCCTTTCGGTTAATCACTTGCTGCGCACTTTTAAGCAGGCTTTTGGTTTAACACCGCATCAGTTTTTGATCCAGCTGCGTTTAAGACGCTCATTAATGTTGCTGAAGGACACCCGGTTTCCTGTAAATGAGGTAGTTGGCATGGTGGGTTTTGAATGCCCAAGTTCATTTATCAGGCTGTTCCGTACGCATTATAAAATAACACCGTTAAAATACAGGCAATCAGCATGATACGAAAATTTTTTTGTGTGCCAAGATGGTGCTTTTCACACATGTAGCACGTACTTAACACACTATGTTTGCAGTACCAGATAGTTTTTTGTTAAGGATATTTGGTCAGTTAATAGTTAATGAAAAAGTCAGTAACGCGAGGTCACTGACTTTTTGTTTTTGAGGGTAGGAGGATGAGGAGAACATACAAATGATGTCATTGCGAGCGTAGCGCGGCAATCGCACGGAAGCATGACCGCCCTGTACGGTATGCGATTGCTTCTGTCGTTCCTCCTCGCAATGACATTGAATGATGGTCCTGTCAAAAAAATATGCGAAAATCAACATTTGCCTTCCTTGCTGTAACATTCGCAAAAAAACATCGTCTTTTAAGTTAAAACCTACTGCTATGAAATTTTTTACCATACTGGCCGTTACCGGCGGATTGTTTTTTACTTCGCTCCAGATAGAAAAGACTAACATTGCGGGCATTAAACACAAAAACAAATGCTGCATGGACGCCAAAAAATCAAAATGCCCGCTTGCATGCAAACGGGCAAAATCGGCTAAATTGAACAGTTAAAAACGATACAGGGTTTCATCCCCTCAAAAGGCGTCCGGCGATTAAAGGGGAATCTGTTGCCGGCGCCTTTGCAGTGTTTATTAGTTCAGTTCAAATTTTAATAATTCAGCATCTCCTGCTTTTAGCAAAACGCTTTTTGTGTTTACATTAGTGCCTTGCAGTAACGATTTCGCATTTGCTGCTTTTCCGGCCTCCATACCAATCCTTTTCGGGTCGATAGTATAAACTTTATCAGTTTCACCATAATTAAACAGGGCCAGGTAAAAGCTGTTGCCAATTTTTTGCGTAAACTGCTCGGTTGTACCTGTTTTGGTGTTACCTTCAACTGGCCTGAAGGCTTTTCCATTTTGCACAATTTTCAAAATCTCAGGATTCTGGTACATAGCTTTTGCTCTGCCAGTCCATTGCCCATGTGTCGAAAATTCATCACCGGTTATGAACGTGCCGGTAACAACTGCCGAGAGCATCCTTGCCCTGTTTGCGCCCTCACTTTCGGTTGAAAGTACAACATGGTCGGCATCAATGTAATTATATAAGTAAGTTTGCCACCAGCCGTAATTTACGCTGTTGAGGGTATAGCGGGTATCTTTTACAGTTTTAAAAGCATCGCATGCAATGCGCCTCATATGCGCGTAACGCCCGGTTGCCAGGCTGGGAGAAATGGCAGCGTAAACCAGCATCTGATCACCCAACTGATCAATCAGGTGTTCCATCCCCTTTTATACGCCTGCATACCGGTGGTGATTTTCGGGTCATAAAAATGGCTTGATTCGGCAGCCGCATGACCCAGAAAGTCGATCTTGATCATTTTAAAACCACAGGCTTTTAATTTACCAATTACATAGTCAATATGTTGAAGGGTACCCGGATGGGTTGGATCGGTTGCACGCGCACCGTCAATATCATGATAGGTGTCGCCAACTTTTGTCCATGTTTCGCCGTAGGTGTAGTTGCTGCCTAAAACTTTGCGGTCGGGGCCGCCTTTCCAGCCCCAGTCGGTAAAGGGGGCCCAATACACGCCGGGTTGCAGGCCTTTGCTTTTACAATAATCCGCAAATGATTTCAGCTTACCAAAATCACCTTCCCAGCCACCGCTGATCATATTATCCCAAAACGAATCGAGATCAATAAACGCCGTATTGCCGTTGCGGAATGCAGGGATGCTATCGGCAAAAAAATCCGCTACTTTGATAGCTTTATCGTAGTTGAGTTTTTCCTGCATAACGCCCCAGCTGTTCCAGCCAACAGGAGTGGGTTTTGTCCAGTTAAAAATGTAAGGTGGTTCGGCAATGCGGTTGGCTTTACCAAACTCTTCCATGCCTTTGCGCCAGTCGGCAAACCAGCCTACAAATACTTTAGGCGATTTAACTGTATTGCCGCTGATATAGCCATGGGCAATTTTATCGCGGTTTACAGCTTCCTCGGTGTAGCCTCCCCATACTTCAAAGGTGTTGGCACTATCTTTTTTGGCGATGGTACGCACACCAGTTTTCCAGGTTTCATGCTCAACGGATCCAAACACCAGGCCTTTGCGACTACTGTTATCAAAAACAGTCCCTACTTCGGCACTGGTATTGGTGAGCGGTGCTTTAAATGCTTTTGAATCATAGCTAATGAAGGTATCATTATCAAAAGGCACAAATACCGAACGGGTATCGCCGGGTATTGCTGCCATATTACCGGCTATTGGCTCCATGTAATTTGTTTTCAGGTTTTTGCCTTCAACATAAAGCTCCACAAAAAAGTAACCTTTATGCGATGGGTAAGTATAAAACACCTGCATCATGTTTGGCAAATTATTGCCTGTTAAAGTGAAAGTGTGTTTTACACCTTTGCCAAAGCCATCGGTTATTAAGGTTTTGGCATAAGCAATGCTTTTGTATGCTGTTGAAGTAATAAATTTTCCGTTGACGCTTGCCTTGCTATAGCAATTGCTAAGTACAGTTTTGCCGTTTTCGATAACAGAAAAAGTGCCGGTTTTTTGGTCATAGCTGATGTTGCCGGCCGGGCTATATGAAAATGATATGCCGCCTTGTTGGGAGGGTTGATTAGTGCTGGTTTTAGCTGATGCTGAAGCAATTGCCGGCTGCCAAACGCAAAGCAAACCGGACAATTGCACAGCAATTATAAAACAATTAAGAAATTTTCGCATGAATTTTAGGTTATTAAATGTCTAAGTTACATTTTATTAATTATGTACAAATATGCTATTGGAATTTTAGCGGATTCGTTACACCGTGTGGATTTAATAAAGAAAAACTTGTTGTAAATAAGGCGTCCTTTTAGGATGCCTTATTTGTTTGTAAGAGCTTATTAAGCTTTAACGGCCATTATGCTCTTGATCTGTCCGTTAATTTTTACTTTAACTGTGCGCGGAGTGGGTGAGGTTACTTTGTAAGAGGTTATTTTACCATCTTTCCATTTCATATCGACGGTAAAATTGCCGCGGGCTTTAAGGCCTTTAACCTCGCCCTGTGCTTTCCATGCATCAGGGATAGAAGGAATAAAATCAATAAACCCTGCATGGCTCTGGATCAGCATTTCAGCAATACCTGCTGTTGCTCCAAAGTTACCGTCGATCTGAAACGGAGGGCCTGCGGATAACAAGTTAGGGTATACGCCGCCGCCTGCACCGTAGTTAATATCGGTTTTGATGGTTGGCTTCATCAACTCTTTAAATAGTTTGTAAGTGCGGTTTCCGTCATGCAAACGTGCCCACCATAGTATTTTGTAAGCGATAGACCAGCTTGGGCCGTCGTCGCCACGTACTTCCAATGTTTTCTTAGCGGCTTCGGCAAGGGCGGGAGTAGCTTCCGGAGTTATTTCAGATGCAGGGAATAAACCATACAAGTGGGATACGTGGCGGTGTTGCGGTTCGGTTTCTTTATAATCCTCCAGCCATTCCTGGATGCGCCCATCCTTAGATATAACACCCGGGGGCGGGAGCTTTTTCACTTTAGCAGCCAGTGTTTTGCTGAATGCCTCGTCCTTACCCAGCACTTTACTTGCGGTGATCACATTGTTGAACAACTGGCGGATGATCTGGTTATCGATAGTTGGACCTACGCAGATGCTGGCATGTGTGCCATCGGGCAGATAAAAACTGTTTTCGGGCGATGATGAAGGTGAGGTGACCAACCAACCTGTTTTGGCATCACTGATCAGCATACTGTTGTAAAATTGGGCGGCACCTTTCAGTATCGGATAAATTTGTTTCAGGTAATTTTTATCGCCTGTAAAATCATAATGTTGCCACAGGTTATCGCAAAGCCAGCCCGAACCTACCTTACAAATGCCCCATGATGCGCTTTCGCCAGGCTCGGTAAAGCCCCAGGGGTTAGTAATTACGTGGGCTACCCAACCATCGGCGTTATAGTAGGCTTTAGCTGTTTTTTCGCCATGTGGTACCATGCCTTTAACCAGGTCGGCAAGGGGCAGGTTAAGTTCTGACAGGTTAGAAACTTCAACCGGCCATTGGTTCATTTCAATGTTAATATCCAGGTGATAATCGCCGTTCCACGGGGTGTGCACTTCGTTAGCCCATAAACCTTGCAGGTTGGGTGGCAACAGGCCTACACGGGTGCTGCAGATGCTGAGGTAGCGGCCAAACTGGTAGAATAAAACAGGAAGCCCTTTATCCGCATCTGGATTAGTATGGAAAGCGAGAAGCCTTTGATCGGTGGTTAGTTTATCTGCTTCTGAAGCGCCAAGATCAACTTTTACGCGGTTAAAGAGTTTCTGGAAGTTGGCGATATGCTGCTGTTTTTCCAAAGCATAAGGCTTTTTCATAGCGGTCTTTAGTGCGCCGTCCATTTTGCTGAGATATTGCGGATTCTTAAAATCTGTACCCGCCGATATATAAATGATCACCTCGGTTGCGTCTTTAATAACCAGCGAAGTAGGGGTGCTGCTTAATGAACCGCCGGTTAGTTGCGCCTTTACCCTTGCTTTGTAAGCTACGCCTTTGCCGTCGGTACCATTATCCAACTGACCGGTAAGATCAAGCTCGTTACCTGCTGTACTGGTAGCCCCACGTTCCGGGCGACTGATATTAATGTTCAGGTTAAGCATTCCCGGTTTATCAGCGCTTAGTTTAATCACGTCTACATCATCGCCAAAACTGGTAAAGTACTCACGTTTGTAAGTAACGCCTTTTACCTGGTAAGTGGTTTTGGCCAGCGCGTTGTTTAATGAAAGCTCACGTTCATAGTTTTCGTATTTTACGTCATTGCCCTCAATGCCATTGTATTGGTAGTTCAGGTTCAAGTCGCCCAGCATCTGGAAGCAACCGAAAGGCACTCCGCCCGATCCTTTACCCGTGCATACAAATGATTTATCGATAATGGCTTGCGCTTCCACATTTTTTCCGGCGGCAAGCAAGCTTCTTATTTCGGGCAGTTTTTTATAAGCTTCGTAGTTATTGGCATCCTGCGACGATCCTGACCACATGGTGATATCATTCAACACTACTTTTTCGGCAGTAACATTGCCATCGGGCATCATTCCTAACCTTCCATTGCCAAGTGCAACGGTTTCTTCCCAGCGCTGTGCAGGCTGTTTATACCAAAGTTTTAATTGTTTTGTTTGTGCGTGAGTAAACGTTGTAATACCTGTTATTATTACAGTTATTAGCAGGGGCGTTCTTTTTAGCATGTTTATGTTAATTAGGTTTTCTGTTTTTATTTTATTTACCTGCGGCAATTACAGGGATTTCTTCGGCGTTTTTATTCAATTCCAACACAATCACATTGCTGTTAGCATCGGGTAAGGTTTGCGGCAGGTCAATGATATAGCCTGTGGCATCCGGTTTATAATTTACTTTGGTCCCGCCCAGCACGTAGGCATTGGTTATGTTAACACCCGGCAGGTTAGGCAGCACAATTTTATCACCTTTTTTCTGAAATATGTGCAAATAGATCTTGTTTCCCTTGCGTGTAACAGCATAGTTATCATTAGGGGCAATGGGCCCGCCTTTGGTGCCATAAATGCTTTCACCGTATTTTTTTAACCATAAGCCCATTTGCTGCAGGGTTTCAACCTGTCGTGCTTCAATGCGGCCATCGGGCATTGGCCCAACGTTAAACAACAGGTTCCCATTACCGGCGGCAGTTTTCACCAGAGTTTGGATACATTCCTGCACTGTTTTCATTTTATCATTAGGTTTCCATGCCCATTGCTGGCAGATGGTAATGCAGCTTTCCCAGGGCTCATTCATATTAAGCTGACCGATGTGCTGCTCGGGGGTAAGATAATCACCTACCGATTGATCGTTCAGCTTTTCACTTTCTTTGCCTAAGCGGTTGTTCACAATAACGTTTGGGTCAATACCTTTGATGAATTTGTAAATTTCCTGTCCGTCGGCGTTGGTCCAGGGTTTTTCCCAGTAACCATCAAACCAAAGCAGGTAGGGATGATATTTGGTGATGAGTTCTTTCAACTCATTCTTCATTTGCGTTTTAAAAGCTACCATATCGCCCTTAACGTTCTTTGTCGAATCGTAAGGGTTTGGGATAGGATAGTTAGGGTCGTGCCAGTCGAGCACAGTATGATAGATACAAAAAAGCATGCCCTGCTTTTTGCAGGCTGCGGCAAGTTCGGCTACCATATCGCGTTTATATGGCGTTTTGCTGATGTTATAGTCGGTAAATGCCGATGGCCATAAGGCAAAGCCATCATGGTGTTTAGCAGTGATTACCAGGTATTTCATGCCTGCATCTTTGGCAGCTTTTACAATGGCATCGGCATTAAATAAAACCGGGTTAAACTCCTTGTACAGGTTATCATAATCACCCTGCGCTACTTCTTTGTTGCGGCTCCAGCCAATTTCGGTACCGCGTAAGGTTACCGGTCCAAAGTGTACAAACATGCCGAAGCGTTTGGTCATGAAGTCATCCAAAACCGCTTTGGGCGTTTTTACAGATGCAGTTTGCTGAGCAAAGCTGAGTTTGATTACAGAAAACAGGTAAAGGAGAATAATTGCCGGTTTTTTCATTGCGGAATTTTTGGGGTGAACATTATAGAGGTCTTGGTCTTTATACTTTGTAAAATATGACCAGGCCGCAAGTCAGCCCGGTCATTGGGGTGTTATTAAAGTAGTGCGTTATTCCAGAAGGTAAGCTCGCTCATATTGGTGTAGTTACCCTCGTTGTTTGAGTTGTGTTTGATCCTGATGCGGATGTAACGTACCGCCGGAGGATTAGGATCGAAGTTTACCTTTAATGGCGCGCTGCCGTCGTCGGTTCTTTTGATCTCTTTAAGCAGTTTCCAGCCTTTGGAAATAGATTCGGCAGTCCAGCCAGCATCATTAGCTTTCAGGGTAGTAGCAGCGTTGGTAATATCCGCAATGCCCCATACTTCAAAATTATCGGGGTTGTGGCAGCAGTTACGGCCGGTTTCTTCAATAGCTACCAGGCCTTTGTACAGTGCGCCCATATCAAAAGTGATAACTACAGGCAGCGGACCATTGCCATCGCTATGGAAAATGTTAGGGAAACCCTGCGGGCCTGTACTGCCATCCCAAAGTCTGTCGATATCAGTATCTCCTTCATAAGGCTTGGCATCATTGGCTAAATAAACTTTTTTGAAGAGTTTTTTATCGCAAACAGCAACAGAATTAATGGTTGGGAAATCCTCATAGTTAGCTACATAAAAGGTGTCAAGAGCATTTACCGTTGGTTTAAAGGCTGACAGGAACTGGATCTTCGTATCCGCCTTATAGTCTGCAAGGGTAACCGACATGCTATCAGCACTAAGTTTTCCGAAACTTTCTTTCCCGGCTTTGTTAGTGTATTTTATGTTTGTGAACACATTATGAGCACTGGTATCAACCTTTAAGAAATTAAGTGTGAGCTTTCCATCGGCACTAATTCCATATGGATTGGTAACATTATACCCCCTGTTTGATAAGCCCGATTGATAAATAGGCCCATAAACTCTTACATTGTTGATATCAAGCGGAATAGAGCGGTTGCCTTTGGCATCGTACGAGAAAACAGTGAACGAATAAATGTATTCGTTCAGGTTTGGTATAACAACCGTTAAACTATCCGACGTATTGTGGTTGGTGGAATTGTAAATGATGGAATCAGCCTTGTTGTTCCAGTATATTACGTAACGGGTTATGCTGGGATCGGAGCTTGGGTTCCAGGTAAGGGCTGCGCGCAGGTTTCCGGGGCGCGAGTGTGCGTTGGCAACTGTACCCGGATACTTAACTTCATGACCGTTTAAGTATGATTCAAACTGTGTGTCTTGCTTGCTGCAACCATACAACAGGTATCCAAGCAAATAGAAAGCAGCTATTCTGACAATATTTTTCATGTTCGTTTAATCTAAATGAGTTAATACCTATTGTGGGTTACCATAAATTGAAAGCTCCATCATGTGTGCAAAGTCACCGTTTGACCACGTGTCATGCACCATAAAGCGGAAGTATTTAATAGGCGTTGAACCCGGAGGGATATTAAAGTTAACCCCTGCCGCAACAAAGTCGGCATCGGCAGCATTGGTGAAGCCGGGTGTAAGGCCCGACGGCGGGTTTGGATAATGGTAGTTACCGATATTAATCCAATCGCCAATTACGGTTCCAACAGGGGCATAGTCTGGCAATCTTACATCCTGTGGTGCGTTAATGTTTGATCCCCAAATGCTGAAATCTTTAGGGTTACCATGCGCGTAGGCATACTGATTTGGCCTTTCCCATAATACAAAGCGGCTTAATTGTGCTGATACACCCAGGCTAAAGGTAACCTGTATGGGTGCGGGTGCTCCCGGAGCAGTGTGCCAGCCGTTTGAGTAGCCGTCGGTTTTGTTATCCCAAAGATATGGTACTTCCCAGCCGTATGCGGTCGGACTGTCGGTAGGGGTTTTATATACTGAGAATTTGCTCTTATCCAGCAGTGTTTCAAATATGGGTGTGATATTTACAACGGTAGTATCAGAGATATTGCCAAACTTATCCGTTACATATACACCGAATTTTTGGGATACCGCCGGATACCCTCTTATAGAGTAATTAATGGTATCGACCTTGGTATAATGCTGATCTACAACTTCCAGTGCCTGCGTTGATTTATCAAAGGCCAATAAAATTACACCTATATCTTTTTGATTAGGGTTCATCGCCTTGATGTTTACGCCGCCAAAATCAGATGTGATAGTTAATGTTGGTTTGATGAGCTTGTAAAAAGGCGTATCAGGGTGTACTTTAACGACAAGCGGATCTGACTTTACGTTAGCCCGGCTCACCGAGTAAAGAGTTACCTCGTATTCCTGGCTTTTGGCAAAACCATCAACCGTAACGGTATCTGAGTAATAGCTCGATTTTGTTTGGCGTGTAGTTTTATCATTGATGCGGTACTCGGCCTGCACGTATAGCAGGTTATCTGAGTTTGGCAAATCGTAGGTAATATAAGCACCGCCGTTAAAGTTTTTAACTTTAACATTGGTCACTGCGGCAGGCTTGCTCATATCGGTCGAAACCTCTTTAACGTACCCGTCGTTTTTTTTGCATGAATTTAAGCACGCCATAAACAACGCTGCTGCAAGCACCAGTGCCGTTACCGAATAATTTTTAATGCGTTTCATAATTCTTATCTATGTTGAATTAATTCATTTTTATTTGATGGAGACACTTACCAATAGGTAGTTTGTACCAGGTTGTTGTTAACGATCAGGTCATTATCCTTTATAGGCCAGAAGTAGTTTTTTAGCCCGAAAACCGGCGTTAACACGGTATGCAGCCTGTAATAGTTGCCGGCTTCGGATTCATATATATTCCAGCCCTGTAGCGGTACACTCAATACGCCCTGAATCTCTTTCCAGCGGCGAAGGTCCCATCCGCTTTGTGCCTCAAAACATAGTTCGATACGTCGCTCACGGTGTATGATATCCCGTAGTCCTTCTTTAGTTGTTGGCTTGCCCGGATTTTTTGAATAGGTTGACCATGACTCCAACACCCCTTTTAAACCTGCTCTTGCCCTTACTTTATCAATATAGTTGTAGGCGTCGGCAGTTGGGCCGTTTGCTTCGTTCAGGGTTTCGGCATATAACAGATATAAACCGGCGAGCCTCATTAGCGGCAGGTGATACTCAATAGGCTGAAAACCATCATCATAAACTGAAAGATAATTAGCCAGCTTTTTAGGCCAGTAACCGGTAATGTTAAGGGTGTTCAGGTCTTTAGGGCCTGCCAGTGATCCCGAACCGCGTGCTTCAACATGGTAAGCCTGGTCCTGGTTGTAAATGCCGTTACCATACCAGATGCTGCCATCAAAAGCGATATTAGCATAAAAGCGGCTTTCGCGGCCATAATGCTCATTGATAGTTGTATATCCTTGAGCTATATAGTATTTATCGGCGTCGCCTGCTGTTTTCAGGGCGAAACGGTTGGCATAATCATAATCTTTATCCTCTGTTAACGGTACGCCGTTAGCAGTATAAAAAGCTCCTGCGTTGAAATCGGAACAGCGAATGTTGACGGGTTTGAGAAGATATTAACGGCTGATTTTGGCGTTAACCTTGGTGTTGCATAGCCCTGGCATGGGAAGGTAGGGTTTAATGCCCAGATCAGCTCGGGGTTTACATCCCATTTTTCGGTAACCGCGTTTTGGATGGTTAGCTCGTTACGCAACTGATCTGAAAGGGAACCAACTGTAGGTGGTGCGACAAAGGTGTAAAGTTTAAGCCCGTTGGCTTCGCAGGCATCAATGGCAGCTTTACAGGCATCGGCGGCACGTTTCCATTTTTGCGGGTCGGCAGTACTTGAAAATAAAGGCTGGCCATCTTTGTTTTTCATGCTGGCGTAGTCCGGGTTGCCGTTGAAAAGGGGACTGGCCTGAGTGGCTAACATTTCGGCTTTAATTGATAAAGCGGTTAGCTGGGTAATGCGGCCAAGCTCTTTTGCCTGGTTGGTGATAACCGGCGGTAAATCTGGAATAGCCTCATCCAGTAATTGCACGCAATAGTTAAATACCGAATCAACCGGCGAGCGTTTTACCCTAACCTCTTCGGTGCTTGCTGTTATATCAATATTGGTTTTTACCAGTGGTACAGGGCCGTATAAGCGGCACAGGTAATAATGGTAATATGCTTTAAGGAACTTTACCTCGGCAATCCATCTTGCTTTTTCAGATGGTGAAAGATCAACAGGCTTGTCAATGTTTTCAAGCATGATGTTGCACCTGCGGATAGAACGGAACAACGCCTGCCCGCCATTTTCTCCATCCCACCAATTTACACCGGGGCTTGCGCTGTTTTGCGTGCCACGGATAAGGCTAAAGCCATTTTCATTTAGCGGGTGGTTGGTGAGGTTGTTTGGATAAATGATCTCCGATGATGTGGTGAAGCCGATATTTGATGTAGGATCTGAAAACTGCTGTAAAGTTGCATAGCAGGTAAACAGGTAGTTTTCGGCCTCATTACGGTTCCTGAACGCGTACTCAAGGGTGCCGGTATTATCTGGCGTAACATCAAGATATTTTTTACATGATGCGCCCGAAACCAGGAGCCCTACCAGTAATAAAATTTTATAATATTGTTTCATAATACTAAGTATTGATCAGTAAAAAATTACAGGTTAACGTTTATGCCTAAGTTGAACACCTTTTGTATTGGGTAGGCAAAGCCATTACCGCCAAGTTCAGGGTCCCAAAGTTTAAAGGCGCTCCATGTGTACAGGTTAAGGCCGTTAAAGTAGATGCGGCATTTGGTTACATTTAAGCGCTTTAAAATAGATGGCGGTAATGAGTAACCTATCTCCACCGATTTAAGTCTGAGGAAACTACCATCGCGCATCCACCACGTACTGTTTTGACGGTTGTTTTCGATCTGGTTCCCGGTTACACCTAACCTTGGATAGGTTGCATATAAATCCTGGTTTTCTTCGCTCCAGTGACTATCAGCAAATGCTTTGATCAGCTGGGTATTGCCATATATGTACGGATCGGGGCTTTGAATGAATGGACTGGTACGGCTCGGATCGATAAAGAACGACACACGAGCCTGGCCCTGGAAAAAGCAGGAGATATCAAAGTTTTTAATCCCGGCTGATAAGCCGTAGCCATATACAATTTCGGGCACCGTTGGATAACCAATAAAAGTTTGATCGGCGCCGTCAATTTTACCGTCGCCGTTTAAGTCGCGGTATTTAATATCGCCACCACCCGGAGGAATGCCGTTGGTTGAAAAAATCTGCGAAGGGGAGTTTCTGGCTTCGTTATCGTCTACGAATAAGCGTTCGGCAATATAGCCGTATTGCCTGTTTATTTCCTGGCCTTGATGGTAACGGTAAGCTTCTTTATACTGGGGCTCTTCATAGTTACCGTATTTACTGCTGGCCAGGGTAAAGTTGCCGCGGCCCTGCAGCCAAACATCTTTGTTTATAGCGGCCTTATAATCCATTTGCAGGTCGATACCTTTTGTATCGGCCGTGCCTATATTGGCAGTAACATTTGGGTTTCCATATTGGTCAAGTGCCTCAAGACCCAGTGTTGTTGGCAGCGAACTGCGTGTTTGAAGAATATTATAACGGTGATATTTGTAAACCTCGGCTACTACATTGAGGTTTTTAAACATGGTGAACTCCAGGCCAAGATTTAGCTGGCGCGATGTTTCCCAGGTTACGTTAGGGTTTTCGTAGTTGTTAATGTAAACGCCCTCGCGCCTGTAACCGTTAAAGGTACCAAAATAGGCAGGGTTGCCGCCGTTAAGATTAACATCCGAAAGGAAGAAGAAACGTTGTGAACCGATGGCATCATTACCTACTAAACCATAGCTGGCCCTCACCTTCATGCGGGAGATAACGTCATAAAGCCCCTGTCCCCAGAATTTTTCGTCAGATACGATCCATGAACCACCAATGGTAGGGAAGAAACCATATCTATGACTTGACGAAAAGCGCTCGGTACCGTTATAACCAAAGTTAAATTCCAGGAAATAACGGCTTTTAAATGAATAAGTAGCGCGGCCTGCAAGGGTGAGGTTACGGTAAGGCAGCGAGTATTGAAGGGTTGGCCTGTCAAGTACCGGATCTTTAGCTGCCGAATAAACCGTTTGCTGGCGCGTACCTATCAATGATGCGCTCAGGTTATGGCTGCCAAAAGCGTGATTATAATCCAATACACCCTGAAAATAGATGTAGGTATTTAGGTTATCGGTGCTTGGGTCGCGGTAATAGCTTAGGTACTCGGTGGCTACGTTATTGCCGGTTGGCTGCGGGTTAAGCCAGGTTAAAGTATATTTATTAGTGGCTTTATCGTAGGTATTTACATTATAGTAAAATGGAGAGTAACCCATTTGCGACTGAAAGTATGAATACCTGTTGGTATGGAATAAGCCATGAAAGTTAAGCCCGTCGGTTATAAAATCCAGTTTCTGATTTAACTCCAACTGGGCAGATAACCTTGATTCTGAATAATTTTTATGGCCACGCAATAACGCAGCATATGGGTTATTATATGCGATGGCATTTGATGTTGACCCTGCGTTTGCTGGTGCCGCGTTACCGAACAGGATGTGCTTAACATCGCGGTTGGCCGAATCTGCGGGGAAGTAAGCAGGGAACAATACCGGGCTGGTGTGTACGGCAACGTTATAAAGGTCGGTCGAGAATGAAGCATCGGCAGTAAGAGGGCCATTATACTCATTGAATGAACCGGCAAGCCTTACAATAAGCTCGGTGCTTTTACTTAAGTTGATATTAACGTTTGACCGCAGCTGGTAGTTTTCAAACTTTACGTTGTTGTTGTTATTGTTGGCAATATCCTGCCTCAAAATGCCATGGTCAACATTGTATGAGCCTGACACATAGTAGCGGGCTACGTCGCCGCCACCGCTTACGCTCATATCTGCACGCTGCGTAGCTGTGCGTTTTTTGAAAAGCATATCCAGCCAGTCCACGGCAGGGTAAACATATTTATTGCTACCGGGTGCATTACTGAGCGTTGCTTCGGTATTTAATATTTTATTTTGAGAGAAGGGGAGCGGGCTTAACGGATCGCGGGTTATGGTAGCTTCGTTAAACAGCTTCATATAAGTGATAGGATCGGCCAGCTGCAGCGTTTTGGCCGATTGCGATATGGAGTTTTCCACACGTACATTGATCTTGGCTTTGCCAATTTTACCTTCTTTGGTGCTTACTAAAATTACACCGTTGGCACCACGCGCACCGTAAAGTGCAGTAGCACTTGCGTCTTTCAGTATCGAAAAGCTGGCGATATCATCAACCTGCAGGCGGGCAAGGTCGGTTGTGGAAAGTTCAACGTTATCTATCAAAATAAGCGGATCTTTTTTGTAACCAAAAGTGGTTACACCGCGGATAAAGAAACTGGAATTATCCTGCCCTGGCTGGCCGCTTGGCTGAAAGGCGATGATACCTGCAACCTGTCCGGCAAGTGCATTGGTTAAGTTACTGGCGGGTATTTTCAGGTCGGCGGGTTTAACGGTGGTTACCGAACCTACTACGGCTTCTTTTCGTTCTTTTTTGCCGTAGGCCAATACCACAACCTCATCGAGGCCGCGTTTGGATTCTTTAAGCACAATATTTACTACCAGCTTACCGGTCGAAACGGTGAAGGTTTGATCAATAAAAGTTACGTACGATACTTTAAGGATAGTACCGGGCTCGGCATCTATCACAAACTTGCCGTTAACGTCGGTAGTAGTGCCCAGGTTTTTGCGGTTGACAGCCACAATATTGGCACCTGCAATTTTGCCGCCCAGTGTGTCGGTCACGAGGCCGGTAATGGTTACCTTACTTTGCGCGTGTGTAAATTGCGCTGAGCAGATAAAACTCAGTAGTAATAATACAAAGCAATAAAAACCCGGTGCAGGCCTGTGAAACTGTCTAGGCTCCCGCCGGTTTTTGATCCGTTGGTAAAATTCTTTCATAAAAAATGGTTTGATAATGGTTCTTTATTTTTGAGATTTGGTTGATGGGTTTATTGGTTTCAGGCACCGTTTAAATGCGCAAATGGTAAAAGGTTTTTCCAATGGTAAAAGGATTGATCATTTTTAAAATATGTTAAGTTGACAATTAAAAGTTTTGAGCTGCGTTTACAGCGTATTGCTGTTTTTTAAAAAAATCAATTGGTTAAAAAATAGAGTACCTGGCACGTGTTCCCCTTGCTGTTTTTGTTGCTATCGGTTTCAATTTTCAGGCTGAGCGTATGCGGGCCTTTTTTGAGGTCGGTACTAAAGGTTACATACCAGGGCAGATAAATCCATGAGCTGAACTCTGTGTACAGGTCCATCTTTTTTCAATGCCACCATCGATATTGTAGCTGATGATTCCTGCATCAGGCCCGGATACAATGGCCATGCCTATAGCGGTGCCGGTAAATGGCAATGTTAATGATGAGCCCGGTTTTGTGGCAATAAGCATTGGTTTGTGTACAAAACCTTCGCGGGTGCTCAGGTTATTGTTGGGTGCCCAATCGGGATTAAAGGCCCATCCGTTCAAATTTTTTGCGTTTTGAATACTGTAATAGCGGCCATTATTGAGGTTAAGCGCGTTAAGCGGTTTGGGCAAGGGATTTGCTTTAGTAGCAGCAGCCGGCTGTTTGTTAAAACATGAATTGAGCAGGCTTTTTATGGTGGCGAAGTAAAGTTCCTGTCCGTAAATCGCTGGGTGCAAGTCTTTAAAATCATATTGCCATGAAAACTCATGGTTATTAAGTTTATCCGTAACCTCTTTGGCCAGGTTAATGGATGGCAAGCCATAATGTTCTGCAATTAATTCGTGATTTTTGATTTGCATCGGGATTTTGCCATTGTTGTAATCTTTGATCTTATCCGGATCAACAAATGACATCATGACGATGTCAATCAGCGGATTGGCTTTTTTGCATGCCTTACAATTCCTTCGAGGGCCTGTACCTCGGTAAGGCTGTCCAGTCCGTTCACGTTATCGTTTACCGCGGCTTCAACAAACATCAAATCAACCTTGCCCGAATCAAGCACATCCCGCTGTAAACGGAATGCATGCGGTACACTACCTAACGAGGGTATGCCGGCCTGTATAAGATGAAAACTGGTTGCGGGAAAACGTTCGGTAAGGTAACGGCTTATCTTTTCGCGCCAGCCGGGGTTATAAGTAATTGATCCGCCTAAAAAAGCTACTGTAGCTTTCTTGCCTGCACTGAATACACTAAGACTGTTGGCCAAGCCGTTACGGGTTATAAAGTAATCGGTATATGGCAGCACTTTTTTTACAGGATAGCAGTAGCTTATGATCATATCAGCCCAGTGCCCGGGATTTTCGATAGGGAAGTGGTGCCCGTTCAATTCCTGCGGACCGGCAGTTACCGGATATATCATCATCGGCCCGCCTAATGCGGTATAACGTTGAGCAAGGATGTTGGTGTTTTCGGCATTGGGTACCAGTTTATCATTGATACCTATGATATGCATAACCGGTACCTTAAAAGCAGCAAGGCCGTCAAGGTTATCAATAGGATTGTCTTTGTAATCAAGCGCTTGTTGTTCGGTAAAGTGATACACCTGTTGCAGCTGTTTCCACAGAGCGGCATCGCCCGGGGCACTTAGTTTACCTCCCGGCCAGCTTTCAATATTGCAAACAGGGGCTTCATTATAAATGCAACTAATTTTATCAGGATTGCGTTTGGCCCAGCCATATACATATAAACCGCCACGACTAACGCCTTCAAGGGCAACTTTGGCAGCGAAAGCTTGTTTAGCTGTTAAATACTGATAAAAAGCATCCCAAACCTGCAATGCATAGGGGCTGCCATATTGATCATCAACATTTACGAAAGCTACATGAAAGCCTTTGGCTAACAGGATACTATCAATATCGGTATGCCAATCCGGAAATGAAGCCCGCCAAACCCATGGATTACCTTCGAGCGCCTTTTTAGGTTTTACATAATAAGCTTTGTGGGGGCCTATGGTAATATTAACACGTTCAAATCCCTTCCAGGTATCGTTAGGTGCATTTTGAATAGTATATACGGCGTGGGTATTGCCCGCACTTACATTTTCATGATCTTGTGCTGAGGCAATACCGGCCGTGAACCCAAATAATAGCGTAATTAGTAAAGTTTTAATCATTCAATTTTGGATATAAAAATTCCACTTCAAAAACTTCGTCCTTTTTTTGGATTCTGGTTTTTGATTAAAAAATGTTTTGTAAACTTTTAGTAGCTGGCGTTTATAATCAAGGGTAAAAATATGGAGGGTATTGGCAATAAATTGTACTTAAATTGATTTGTTTCGATACTATTTTGACATCGGTTTTTTGATTTTGAGTAAAAAATGACTTACTGAAACAATTTAGTTGTATTAAGTGTAGTTTTCACAACAAAATAATATTGAAACGCAAAAAGTTGCGCAATATGGTATTGGCTACTTTTAGTTAATGGTTCATTGTTGATGGTTCACGGCAGCATCAGGTGCAGCGAACGCTCAGAAACTTGCGAGGTATTTAAAACTTCGTAAGCTTAATAAGTAGGTTAGTGTCCTATTGCTGTCAACTGTGGTTCTTCGGATTCATTCGAATAAGTTTTGTTTTTTACCATATAGCCTTTAATTCCGTAATATAGTACGTACACATAGCAAACCAGTGGTGCAATGAATGCCATCTTAATGCCTGAATGATCTGATATCAAGCCCATTATTGGCGGAATAATGGCTCCGCCTACAACTCCCATGATGAGCAGTGATGAAGCTACCTTGGTATAGTCCCCTATGCTTTTGATGCTAAGCGTAAAAATGATAGGATACATCACCGAGGTAAACAGTCCTACTATTGACAGTGAAATTATGGATAAGTAACCGCCGGTAAGTACCGATATCAATATCAGCGTAAATGCTCCGATACTGCATAGGGTAAGCACTTTATTGGGTTTAACCTGCTTAAGCAAAAACGCACCCAGCAAGCGCCCGGTTAAAACCAGCGCCATGTAAAGTGTAATAAACAGGGCCGATTTTTGCTCGGTAATACCAGTAATATTCAATGATTTTGTATAGCGAATGATAAAACTCACCACGCCAACTTCGGCACCCAAATAGGCAAAAACTGCTAATACGCCCAGCATAGTATGCCTGAATTTAAATACTCCCGATAGTTTTTGACGGTTGTTACCCTCATGGATAACCGGCAATTTCAAAAAATAAAGTACCACGCAAAGGGCAATAAATAGCGCAGCCAGTGTCAGATAGGGTGGGATAACCAAATGCGCCTCGTTGTTTAAAAACGCCTTTAGTTGTTCGGGGCTAAAGGATTGGATAAGCTTTGCAGGGATATCCTTTTCGTGCAATAAAAATTTAGAACCGATGAATGGCCCTATAGTGGCGCCCATTGAACCAACGGCCGCAGCTAAGCTTAGCCGGCTCGACGCATGATCCGGATCGCCAAGTTTTGAAATATAGGGAGTAGCCGTAACCTCCAGTATGGCAAAACCCGATGCCATGGTAAACAATGCCAGCAGGAACACAGGATAATACCTGGTGGTTGCTGCCGGATAAAATATGGCAGCTCCAATAGCAGCTAATATAAGCCCGGTAAGCATCCCGGCCCTGTAACCCATGTTTTCAATGAAACGCCCTGCAGGCAAGGCCATCAAAAAATAAGCCCCAAAAAATGCCGACTGGATTAGTGACGATTGCAGGTCGGTTAGCTGGCAGGCACGCTTGAGGTGTGGAATAAGCACATCATTGATATTGCGGCTCAGGTTCCAGAAAAACATCAGGCTCATTACTATCAACAGCGGAGCCAGATATTTTGATGCATTACCATTGATTTTGTTCATGGTTAATATCTTGTTTTATCGTCTGTATCCAAGTTCGGCGCCACCGCTTACGGGCATAATGCAGCCGGTTACAAACCGGGCCGCGTCCGAAAGCAGGAAAACTGCGGCATCTGCTACTACATCGCCCTCAGGGCAGTAACCTAATGCATGGATATCGTTTAAGTATTTTTCTATCGATCCTGGATCGGGTTGTTCGGCAGCCCATTGTTTAAGCAATGGTGTCCATACGCCGGCAGGCGAAACAGCATTTACCCTGATACCATATTGTGCATAATCAAGCGCCATTGATTTGGTTAGGGCATTGATGCCGCCTTTAGCTGCTGTATAAGCAGCATGCAGGCTTTGACCTATATCCCCGGCCATACTGCTGGTGTTTAAAATGCAGCCTTTTGAAACTTTGAGCAGATCAATACCATATTTGGTTGTCCAGAACAGGCTTTTGAGGTTAATGCTCATAAGTGCGTCCCATTCGTCTTCTTCGGTTTCATCAACCGGTTTTGAGGGATGGGCTATAGCGGCATTGTTATGAATAGCATCAAGCCTGCCGTAGTGTTTCCGTATGGCATCGAAAGCAGCCTTTACATCAGCCGCCTTTGATACATCACCAGGAATACCTTCATGGTTGCCACCAAAACGGTCGAGGGTTTTATACAGGGCGCGCTCATTTACATCCATTATAAAAACGGTTGCTCCCTCACGGATATAAGCTTCGGCACAGGCCAAACCAATGCCCGATGCCCCTCCGGTAATAAATATTACTTTGTTTAATAATTGGTTCATCTTTGGTTTTTAGCTGGTTACAAGGTCGCTGCTGTTGCCTGCTTCGGCAGGTACGGCGTAATAGCCCCCGCTAATATTGGCCGGATTTTTAAAATACTTGGCCAAATGCGGTATATGTTCCAAAAATAAGTTTTCGTGTCCAATAGCCACATGGTTGAACAGCACTAAGTGTTGATGGATCTGCCCCATGTCGCCAACGTGCGGAACTACCGGTATGTTGAATTTTTTGCCAGCAGGCTTATCGTCAAAAACTCGGATACACCGCCAACACGCACGCAATCAACCTGGCAAAAATCTATGGCGCCGGCCTGAAAAAGTTTTTAAATATGATTTTATTAGGGATATGCTCGCCCGCAGCGATTTTAAGGGGCGCAATATCTTTAGCTAATGTTTGATGCGCCAAAACATCATCAGGGTGCGTGGGTTCCTCTATCCAGTAAGGGTTTATGCTGCTCAATTCTTTACAAATAGAAATAGCCTGAGGCAGGTTCCATTTTTGGTTGGCATCAAGCATAATGGTTGTTTTGTTGCCGGCTTCGGCCCTAACCAGCTTTGCCCTGCGGATATCACGTTGCGGATCATCTGAGCCAACTTTTAACTTCATGGCGGTAAATCCCCGGTCAATGGCGCGTGCTACGTTCTCTTTGATCTTCTCATCCGAATAATTAAACCAGCCCACTGATGTATCATACGCCTTATAACCTGTTTGCAAAACGCCGTTGCGTAATGTGCGGCCTGTAAAATTGCCCTTTAAAATATTTTCTGCTTCTTCAACAGTCAATACATCTTCAAGGTAGTTGAGGTCGAGCGTTGCCACCAGTTCTTTCGGGCTTAAATCAAGCAAAAGTTTCCAGAGCGGTACCTGGCGACTCTTGGCCCAAAGATCGAAGCATGCATTTACTATAGCTGCAAGGGCTAATTGCATAACGCCTTTGTGCGGACCCAGCCAGCGGTAGGTGGGCGAATCCAGTATCGAACGGTAAACCGAACCAAAATCGGCCATAAGTTCCTCAATTTCTCGCCCCTGTAATGTTTCGGAAAGGTATTGGATGGCTTTGCATACCAGGTCATTACCGGCACCAAGGGTAAAGGCCAGGCCAATGCCTTTTACGCTACTATCGGTATGCAGTTCGCAAATGGCATAAGCATACTGGGTTGAATCGTTTACTGCATCAGAGCCGGCGCCATTGCCTAAATTAAAACGCTTGTCGGTAACTTCAATTTTATTGATATACATGTAGGTAAATATATTTTGCAAATAGTTTCAGGCCGTTCTATGTCGAAAAGCCCTAATGAAATTTTGTTCCTTGTGTTTATAAATCGGTTTATTATACCTTTCCGGATAAGGTATGGTGCTGTAAAATTAGTGCCGTTTGATTTTTTACTTTCACTTTAATTGGCAACTTTCGATAGTATTTTTGCTTATATTTAGCTTTTCTCTTCATGTTTTGTTAAAATGAAACCAATTTTAGCCGTATTGTCTGACGGGGTACAGTCGGATGACCTATTTGTTGCACGGGAGGTGAAACTTCCTTTTTTCTCAAGTGAGTTCCATTTTCATGAAGAATGCCAGTTGGTGCACATTGTAAAAGGCTCGGGTAAGCGCATCATCGGCGATCTGGTTGATTATTTTGAAAGCGGCGAGCTTATTTTTCTTGGTTCAAATATTCCGCATGTTTGGCATAATACCCAGGAACAACCCAATGAGGATGACCCTGAACATTATGCGCATTCACTATCTATTCACTTCAATCCGTCAAAATTGCTCATGAATCTTTCGGCATTTGGTAACATACGCAAAGTGGAGTTGTTTTTAAGTAAGGCGCAAAGAGGGATGGAGCTAAAGGGTAAAAGCCGTGATATGGTAATAAAACTGATGTACCAGATAGTACAGCAGGAAGGGTTGCAAAGGATCATCACCCTGCTCGAGATCCTCAATATCATGAGTGCAGACCCGGAGCATAACCTGCTGGCCAGTATCAACTATATCAACTATTATCAATATCATGATAGTAAGCGCATGGACCAGGTATTTAAGTATATCTTTGATAATTTCAGAGAGGATATTTCACTAAATACCATTGCCGATGTGGCTAACATGAACACTTTTGCCTTTTGCCGGTTTTTTAAGGCGCGTACCCAAAAGTCGTTTACTCAGTTTGTAAATGAAACAAGAATTGGTTATGCCTGCAAACTGCTAAGTAATAAAGATTACAGTATTACAGATATAGCCTATGAATGCGGCTTTAATAATGTATCAAACTTTAACCGCTTTTTTAAAGTGATTAAAAAGGTAAGCCCGCGCCAGTACCGGAACCAGATTTTGTCTTAGTATATGATAGTTACTTACCGGCGAAGTGAGCTTTCGCTGCAAGGTGACTTACTTCCTTAAAAATGTCCCTCACCTTACCTTCAGAATGAAGCCGGCGGAGGCTCGGTTATGCACTTCTGCATCCGGCAGATCTCATCTTGTATTGATGGTAGTAACAATTCAATTACAAATCCATTCCTGCTAAAAATAAAAGTGTAATTAATACACAGTGAGTTTTTTAAATAGTAATATTGTGTTAGCCAATTGTTGAACAGCCTTTTTAGCGATACTGCATTTCATATTTTTTGCCTTGTTTATAAATCCTTTTAGCAAGGCGATGGGATTAATGCTGCTTTTATGGCTATTCATTAAAAATGTAAACCAATAATAACCTCAAACATGTCATTAAAAACAAAACTCACCTTCGTTTTTTTGACAGGATTAACTTTCCTGCTCTATTCCTTTAAAAAACCATCTGATAAGCCGCGGGTGCTGGTGTTTTCAAAAACTTTAGGCTGGCACCATTCATGTATCCCGTTTGGGATAGCGGCCATTCAAAAATTAGGTAACGAGAATGGCTTTGATGTGGATACCACCACCAACTCTGCTAATTTTAACGACGATAATCTGAAGAAATACCGGGCAGTAATATTTAACTGCACTACAGGCAATGTGCTTAATGCGGTTGAGCAGGCAGCTTTTGAACGTTATATACAGGCAGGCGGTGGTTTTATGGGTGTACACTCTGCGGCTGATACCGAGTACGACTGGCCATGGTACGGCAAGCTGGTTGGGGCTTATTTTTCAAGCCATCCTAACAACTCTAATATCCGGAAGGCTACTATTGATGTAACCGATAAAAGCCAGCCGGCCACCGCCAACTTGCCCACAAGGTGGGAGCGTACTGACGAGATGGTACAATTACAAATCTATATATAGTGGCATCCATGTGCTGGCAAGCCTCGATGAAAATACTTACGACGGTGGCACCAACGGCGCTAATCATCCCATAACCTGGTATCATGAGTTTGATGGCGGCCGGGCATTTTATACAGGCTGCGGCCATACCGACGAAAGCTACAGCGATCCCCTGTTTTTGGGGCAAATGCTCGGCGGGATCAAATACGCTATGGGCAGTGGCAAACCGCTTGATTATGGTAAATCATATTCTAAAGTAGCGCCCGATCAAACCAGGTTTATTAAAACGGTGCTGGTAAGTAACATTGCTTCGCCTATGGAACTGTCGGCAGCAAAGGATGGTCGTGTGTTTTTCACCCAGTTATTGGGCAATTTTTCCGTTTATAATACAAAAACCAATAAGTTTAAATTAATCCATAAATTCCCGATCACCTATGAAGGCGGCACGGGTGTTATCGGCCTCACGCTCGACCCTGATTTTGACAGGAACCAATTTGTTTATATCTACTATATGCCCGCCGGGCAAACCATTGAACCGCTTAACTTCCAGCTTTCGCGCTTCAAGTTAAGTCCGGCGGATGTGCTCGACCTTAAATCGGAGAAAATCCTGCTTAAAGTACCGGTACAAAAGGTGAGCGGTGCTCACCATGGTGGTTCGCTGGCCTGGGATAAGAATAAAAACCTGTACTTGTCAACGGGTGATAGCTCAAGCCCCTTTCCTTCTGATGGTTATGCACCGCTGGATGAGCGCCCCGGAACGGAACATTACAGCCTTGACGCGCAGCGGAGCGCCGGCAATACCAACGATTTTAAAGGCAAGATCCTGCGGATCCACCCCGAGGCTGATGGAACTTACACCATCCCCGAAGGAAACCTTTTCCCGAAAGGGATGGCTAAAACCAAGCCCGAAATTTATGTTATGGGCTGCCGTAATCCATACCGGATTGCGGTAAATCCTAAAACATCGGTTTTATACTGGGGCGAGATTGGGCCGGATGCAGGTAAAGATTCACCGCGCGGGCCACGCGGGTACGATGAGTTTAACCAGGCGCGCAAAGCAGGAAACTTTGGCTGGCCATATTTTGTGGGCAACAACTTTGCTTACTCGCACTGGGATTTTGTGAATGCCAGGCCAGGGCCAAATTTTGATCCTAAAGCACCGGTAAATAATTCGCCGAATAACACCGGCTTAAATATACTACCTCCTGCTACCCCGGCCATGATCTGGTATCCTTACGCCGCTTCCGACGAGTTTCCGGAGTTGGGTATGGGAGGCCGTTGCGCCATCGGCGGCGATTTTTATGAGTTCGATAAGCATATTAAAAACCCGAACAAATTCCCTGAATATTATGACGGCGCCTTGTTTGTGGCCGACTGGATGCGCAACTGGGTGATAGACCTGAGGTTTGATAAAGATGAGAACTATTTACGCAACGAAGCCTTTATGCCTGCCAACGGCGATTTCCGCCGACCAATTGATATGGAGTTTGGCCCGGATGGCGCCCTGTATATGCTGGAGTATGGCTCGGTTTATGGTGCCCAAAATGAAGACGCCCGTTTGGTTAAAATTGAATACAATACCGGTAACCGTGCGCCGATTGCTAAAGCAAGTATTTCGGATACAGCGGCATTTAATAAATTCGCCAAAACCAGGTTTTTAACCGCGGAGTTAAAAGAGTTTCCTGCTAAAAAGGAAATAGCCGGCCAGGCCCCGCTTAAAGTAACTTTCAGCAGCCAGAACAGTAAAGATTTAGATGACGACGATAAGATCACTTATCAGTGGTTGTTTGATGGTAAAACTGTTGGGGCTGCCACTCCATCGGCAAGTTATACTTTTACTAAGCCGGGTGTTTATAAAACCATATTGAAAGTAACGGATAAGGGCGGCTTGTCCGGTCGGGATACGGTAATTGTAAGGGTTGGCAATACCAAACCCGAAGTGACCATAGCCAGTGCTGATAATAAATCATTCATCTGGAAAGGCAAGCCTTTCCGCTACCATGTAGTGGTTAGTGATAAGGAGGACGGTAAAATAGATCCCAAAAGGGTAAAATTATTTTATATCTACAACCCGCAGCCCTCGGCCAATAGTACCACACAAAACTTAACGGCTTTGTCAACTACCGAGGTAAGCTATCCGGGTAAGGGGCTGATGGCTAATAGTGATTGCAAATCGTGCCATACTGTTAATAAAACTGCCGTTGGGCCAAGCTTTTTAGCTATTGCAAAACGGTACAAAACACAAAAGGGAGCTATTGATCAGCTCTCCAAAAAGATAATTGCGGGCGGCGCGGGTAGCTGGGGTACCGAGCATGTAATGAGCGCGCATCCGCAACTATCAAATGCCGATACGCGAGAAATAGTGAAATACATTTTTTCGCTTACGGATAAAAAGAGCCCGGTATTGCCTTTGCTCTTAACCGGAACACTCAATCTGAAATTTAATGATGCCGAACCGCGCGGAGAATACACACTGCTGGCATCTTATACCGATAAGGGCGGTAAAGTTGTTGGTCCGCTGAAAGCTACGGATATGGTGGTGTTGCGGAATGCTGCAGAGAAGGCTGTTTATGCCGATGAGTTGAAAGGCTTTAATAGATTTAAAGATGACCTGTCGGCGGGTAACCATAAATCATATGTACTGTTTAGGAATATTGACCTGACCAACATTAGCAAGTTTGCTTATAAATATGCTTCGAAGGATTATGACGGGGAGATAGAGGTGAGGCTCGATTCGCAGGCCGGGCCGGTGATCAGCTCTGTGGCTTATTCAACCACGGGTTCCTGGGATAAAACCGGTGAAGTAACCGGGGTGTTGGGTAAGCCAGTAAGGGGAAAACATGATGTATATTTCTTCGCCATAAAACATTCTAAACCGAGTGATGGTATTTTAAATTTAAAGGATATTCAGTTTGTTGAGTAACGATTTCGAAGCGCAAAAACATGCAACCTCTGAAAGTGAAATGACAAAGCAGCTAAAGACTTACGAAGTTTTTAAAACTTCGTAAGTCTTTAGCTGCAATTATTAATCGTTAACCAATTTTAACCATGAAAAAATCAACCATTTTTATAGCCCTCGTAGCCGTCATGGCTTGGGGACAAAACAAAGCTTCAGCACAAGGCAAACCATTATTTACCGGCCCGATAGGAGTGCAGGCTTACACATTTCGCAGTAGTATGCCAAAAGCTACCGCTGCCGTGCTGGATACTATAAAATCATTGGGCATCACTGAAATTGAAGGCGAAGGGCCGAAAGGGATGCCACCCGAAGAGTTCAGGAAAATGTGCGATGACCGCGGTATCAGCATCCCATCAACCGGGGCAGGGTATGACGCAATTGTTAATGATCCGGGTAGTGTGATCAAGCTGGCTAAAATACTGGGCGCCAAATATGTGATGGTTGCCTGGATCCCACATGGTAAAGAGTTTACTTTGGATGATGCCAAGAAAGCCGCTGCCGATTTTAATCGGGTGGGTAAGATCCTGAGTGAAGCGGGTTTAACCTTCTGTTACCATAATCACGGTTACGAGTTTGGAACTTATAACGATGGTACATTGTTTGATTATATCGCCCAAAATACCGATCCGAAATATGTCTCGTTCGAGATAGATATCCTGTGGTCGTTCCATGGTGGGCAGGACCCGGCTGCATTGATCAATAAGTATCCGTCGAGGATGAAACTGATGCATCTGAAAGATATCCGCAAAGGCGTAGCTAACGACCTTACAGGTGGCACCGATACCAAAAATGATGTTGCCTTAGGCACCGGGCAAATTGATATCCCCGGAGTGTTGAAAGCTGCAAAAAAGGCAGGGATCAAACATTATTTCATCGAGGATGAAAGTCCCTCATACAGCCAGCAGCTACCCATTACCATTGCTTATATAAAAGGTTTAAAAGATTAATATATGAGTAATTTAAACCGCCGACAAGTGTTAAAGGCTATAGGTTTAACAGCGGGGGCTGCCGTATTGAGCGAAACTGGAGCGGTAGCAGCGCCCATAGCTCCAAAAGCTGGCAGCGGCTTTGTTTACTCATTAAATATGAGCACCATCCGCGGGCATAATCTTGGTTTTGTTAAAGAGCTTGAAGTAGCTGCCAAAGCCGGTTTTACCTCAGTAGAGATCTGGATAGATACCCTGCAAACTTATCTGCAAAGCGGCGGGTCATTAACCGAAGCCAAAAAGATCATCAAGGGATTAGGCCTTAAAGTTGAAGATGCTATCGGTTTTGCCCCATGGCTGGCTGATGATGAAACTATCCGTAAAAAAGCGCTGGAGCAGCTTCAACGGGAAATGGAAATGCTGGCACAGATAGGCTGTTATCGTATTGCAGCCCCTCCGGCGGGCGTGACCAAAGGCCCTGTACTTGATCTGGATGTGGTAACCGAACGATATCTTACCATCCTGAAAATGGGTGAACAAACCGGTGTTATGCCTCAACTGGAAATGTGGGGCGGCTCACAAAATCTGAAACACATAAGCCAGGTACTTTATGTAGCTACGCAATGCGGTAAAGCGAATGCCCGCATTTTGCTCGATGTGTTCCACATTTTTAAGGGTCAATCGGCTGTAGAGAGCCTGAATTATGTTGGTCATCGCGCACTGGATATTTTTCATGTAAATGACTATCCGGCAGGTATCAGTCCTGAGCTGATCTCCGAACCCGACAGGATCTATTGCGGAGATGGTATCGCCCCGATTAAACAGATCCTGCAAATAGTTAAAAACCCCGAACGGCCGCTGGTGATCTCGTTCGAGGTTTTTAATAAAAGTTATTATGCACAGGATGCTTTAACGGTGGCTAAAACAGCATTGAAGAAAATGAAGGAGGTAGCCTCTTGATTTTCGGAGGGATTAAGCACCGTATAGACTTACCCCGACATCGCTGCGCTCGTCACCCCTCTCTACGCGAGCGTAAAGAGGTGGGCATTTTTATTTTCGTTTCCCTCTTTGCGGCGAAGCCGGAGAGAGGGTGGTCCAGCGAAGCGCAGACCGGGTGAGTTGACTGTGCGCGAAGATGGGGGTTTACTTCCCTTCATAAACAAAAGCTACACTGTCTTTCACGGTAAGCCCGCTCATATTTTGCCCTACGTAAATAACAGTATATTTTGATGGTTTACTGATATCATAAGCCTTTAGCAGGTCAATAGTAGCCATTAAGCTATCCTTTGGATTAACTTTAATATAGCTGCTGGGCGGGGGCGGCATGATTCTTTTGGCCATAGCGCCTTTGTATAGTATTTCCTGACCACTTGCATCTTTTACGTCGAGGTATTTGCTCATCAACGGCTCAAATGGGGTATGCCATTTGCAAAATTGACGGGCAGTGTCGGCATCGTTGTAAACGGTGAATTTTAGCTCAACGGCGGCTCCAATTTTAATTGTTGGCTTTATTTGCATTTTGGCAAACAGGCTGGCGCTTATAGCAGGGGCAGAACTTTGATTTTTAGCAGAATCAGAACCGGCAGATGTGTTTTTAACATGATTAACACTACATGCCGATAAAGTAAGCAGGGTTGCAGATAAGATTGTTTTGTAGTTTTTCATGCCGCAAAGGTAAGCACTTCAATTACCATTGGCCTGATAGAATTTTGAACCCGTGATCTCAGGCTGGCCCTGTTAAACCCTAAACCCCAATTTAACCCTGCCTTAATATTAGGTTGCGTAATTTTGTTGACATCATGGAGCAGATGGCTTTAATTTCCTCGTTAAAACACACAGGCCCGGTCATCAAAAAAGATCAGCCGGATGACAGCTATAAATTTCAGCCCCTGCCCGAACCCTCCGGCAATTATCCCTATCATCTATCCATACATGATGTAGTGCCCGGCATTGCTGATGACAAAATGGTTTTTCATATGGTAGGGGATACCGGCAGCATCCGTAATCCGGGTTCGCAAAGGCGCATAGCAGCTTTAATGGCTGCACAGTATAAAGTGCTTTCCGGCGCCGGTAAACCAAAGTTTTTGTACCATTTAGGTGATGTTGTTTACAACTACGGAGAGGCTCAAAACTATTATGAACAGTTTTTTGAACCCTATAGCCTTTATCCGGGGCCGATATTCGCGATAGCCGGTAACCATGATAGTGATGTAAATCCTTCCGCTGCGATGCCGTATCAAAGCCTTGATGCTTTTACAACTGTGTTTTGTGATACTGTTTCGCGCCAGGTAATGCTGAGCCGAAGGATAGACCGCAAAAGCATGCCGCAGCCCAATATTTACTGGACAATGGACACCCCGCTGGCAACCATCATCGGTTTACATACCAATGTACCTAAGTACGGCGTTGTTACCCGCGAGCAGCGTGAATGGTTTATGGAGGAACTGCGATCTGCCGATATGCAGCGGCCAGATAAGGCAATTATCCTTTGTATGCACCATGCCCCTTATTCGGCAGATATTAATCATGGAGCCAGTTTGCCGATGATTGATTTCCTGGAAGGTGTTTTTGAAGAAACCGGCGTCAGGCCTGATATAGTTTTTAGCGGGCACGTACACAATTATCAGCGTTTCAGTAAGCAATATGATGACTTAACCATGATGCCTTATATTGTAGCCGGTACCGGTGGTTTTGATGAGTTGCATCCAATTGCTTTGACCGACAATACGGGTTTTACTGCCGAAGATTCCAGGTTTGATGGGGTTAGCCTTGAATACAGTTGCGATACCCGTCATGGTTTTTTAAAGATCGCTGTTGAAAAGATTAACAATGGGCTCACCTTAACCGGTGAATATTACACCGTAGCTGATGAGGACGAAAATACAGCTGTTTTAACGGATAGCTTTGTTATTAAAATTTAAAACAAAAACACCCGAAGAAAGCAACTACTTCCTCCGGATGTTTTAATATTAAAGCTCAATTGCCTGTATCGCTTTATCTAAAGCAATTTCCTGCATGCCCGGTACCTTTACGCCTTCAACTCTAAATGCTTTAATATCCGTCATCCCCATAAAGCCCAGTACAGCCCTTAAATAGGACTCGGTGAAATCATAAGCTTTCATGAATCCTTCAGAATATACTCCGCCAGATGAAATGGCAAGGTATACTTTTTTATTTTTAACTAATCCCTCAGGTGTTTTTCCATCGTATTTGAAAGTTTTGCCCGCACGGGCAATATGGTCTATCCATGTTTTTAAGGTTGACGGAATGCCGAAGTTGTACATTGGTGCATCAATAACTACAGCATCGGCATTCATTAGTTCGGCAATTGCCTCGTCCGAATGTTTAACGGCTTCAACAAGCGCTGGTGTCCTTTTTCTTCAGGAGTGAAAAAAGATGTTATGTGTGCTTCTTCCAGGTGCGGGAATGGAGTAGTGGTTAAATCATGAGTAGTTAATGTATGATCGGGATGGGCCGATTGTAATTCACTTACGATGGCCCTGCCTAATTTTACGCTGAATGATGCTTCGCCCCTCGGGCTGCTGATTAGATGTAATATTTTCATTGCTGTATGTTTTGTAGCAGCAAAATTACCTCTCATAACTATCAAAAAGATACTACTATCCTAAAGGATACCGGTATCCTTTAGGATAGTAGTATCCTGATTTTGAGATATTTGTTTGAACATCAATTAGATACGAGGTTCTCCGGTTTTGTCGATGTTACGCCGCGCTTAAATTATGGAATTTGAAGAAGAGTGCGCCGTGACAACTGGTTATCCATTTTAAAAAGTTCGTTTTTGATGAAATTTTCAGGTTTTGTGTTGTTTTAACCTGTTCATTACCACGTATTTATACGTGCCTTAATTGCGTATAAATACGTGGTAATTAGCGTGCATACACTTGCAGGTTACTAAAGCCTGATGCCCAATTTTGGATTAACATCAGCAGCTAACCTGCAAACACCTATAAACATCTAATTATCATGATTTACCAAACCGTAAGTTTTTTAGCCGAGCAGTTGAATAACTATCTCAAAACAACCGACGGGAACAGCGGGCTCAGCTCAAGCTTCACCCAGCTTAAAAACGTAGCCCACCTGAGCGATGATGAGATCAAAGGGCTTGAGAATATCCTGGTAACGCTGGTAAATATATCCGAGGAGTTTACCATGAAAAATATACCCAATTACGTACGCAACGGCGATGATATTAACTATCGTAACGCGCCGATGTACCTTAACCTGTATGTTTTGTTTTCGGCCTGTTTGCATTCTTCTTATGAAAAATCACTGATCTTCCTGTCGCATATCGTCGAATTTTTTCAGGGCAAGAGCACTTTTACCAAACAAAACAGCCCGACCACGAAAGTTGGCCTCGGCGATTTTCGCCTTATACTTGATATCTACTCGCCCACATTTGAGCAGGCCAATTATCTGTGGAGCACGTTGGGTGGTAAACAATTTCCATATGTATTGTACCGCGTCAGGCTGATTGAAATACTGCGCGATAATGTGACCGAAACACGTGGCATCATTAAAAAGATAGAACTGAGCGATAAACTGAGCTAACGATTAGTGCCGGCGATTAACCTGTAAATTATAAACCCGATGGTACTGGACCTGAACTACGAAACGCTTTTTGAGGTTGACATCCGTCATCATTATCACCTGGATGACGGGATCACACTCTTTGACACGCTGAGCGCCGATGCGCGCCTGGCCATGCTGGAGCGTTATGACATAGGCAGTTTCATGAGCGTAACGCCTACTAAAGCTACAAGGGCGAAGTTCGCAGGCTTGCACATGGTTTATAAACAAACCGAAACCGGCATTATTACCGGCATCCCATACACCTTGAACGGGGGCAAGGAGCAGCCGCAGATAGTACCGCCGGATAACACCGTTTTTAGCTTCAGTTTGGCTATTAACGATGGGCTTTTTGCCAACTACAGCTCACTGCCTTTAAAGGCGCCGGATGGTATGGTATACTTTTTTACCAACGATCCTTCGTATTCGCCGCGTGTGGCGCCGTTTTTAACAGCGACACCGAATGTTTACAAGGCTGCTACCGATTATTACCCGGGCGATATGCTGGTAGATAACCAGGCTGCGCCAACTAAATTGTTCATCGCCCAGAAAAAAATAACCTTGATCCGGCAGCGGGCGCTACCCCGGCGGGCAACTGGGTAACCGATCCGCTGGTAGGCGGAAAACCGCTGGCCTACGCAAGTAATAATGATTTGATCCGCCAGTTTGGGCGCATATTTACCTACCAGGTAACGGTGGCAAATAAAACCCCGGCACTCACTATAAAAGATCGCTTTGGCAATGTGGTAAACGTGTCCGGCAGTGTGGAAACCGGGCCTTTGAATATCATCAAAGCTGATATGGGCAATTTGCCTGAAGGCTTATATACTGCCCACCTGGCAACTGCAGGTTATACTGACGACTTTCCGTTTTATTACAGTATGGACTCATCGGCCTGGGCTTTTATTGATATCTGTGTTAAAACAAGCGGTGCAACCTATAACCTGTTACAGACGGATACTACGCTTAAATCGCCGGTGTTTAGCTTACGGTTTAAAAACCGGGCGACCTACTGGCGCTACATAGGTAAAACCTTTGGCGCGGCATCAGTAACTGATAATGCGCTGCCCCTTACCCGGCAGGGTTTTATAGCTGTGAAAGTAAAGGATAAAAATAATCATCCCACCACTATCGACCTGCCCAATGCAACGGCATCCCTTATTAAACCAGAAACCAATCAGATTTTTTCAGACATATTTTTTTAGGAAGTAAAAAACAGTAATATGGCAACAACATACAAAACTCCGGGTGTTTACGTGGAAGAAATTCCACTCCTACCTCCATCGGTAGCCGAGGTTGAAACGGCTATCCCGGCCTTTATAGGCTATACACAAAATATTAGCTATAACGGGGCATCGCTGCAGTACAACCCTGTCAGGATCAAATCGCTTAAAGAGTATGAGCAGATCTTTGGTTTTGCCGAGGATACCCTGTTCACCACAACCGGAACAGCAACCGGTATCAAGATCAAAAAGGCGGCCGGTGTATTTTCATTTGATGCCGCGGTTGACGATCCTTACGCAGCCTTGAAATTCAGGATGTACTATTGCCTGCAGCTTTACTTTGCCAATGGCGGCGGCCCTTGTTACATTGTTTCAGCAGGCCAAACTGGTGCAGCTGTTAATGTTGACAAAGCTTTGCTTGGAAACGCGCTTGCCGCGGTTCAAAAGGAAGATGAGCCCACAATCTTGCTGTTTACCGATGCCGTAACCCTTACCGCACCTGCAGACTATTATGGCTTGTTTACCGCAGCATTGGCCCAGGCTGCATTTCTGCAGGATAGGGTAGTACTTATTGACCCCTATGTGGCGGTAGCCGATAAAGGGAAAAAGCGTTTGGCGATATCGCAACTGCGTTCCGTACGGCTATTGGGGTTAATAACCTTAGTTATGGTGCTGCCTATTATCCATGGCTGCAAACCAGCATCAACTATTTCAGCAATGAAAGCAAACAACTGATCGTTTCCGGAACAGGCGTTACACCAACGGATTTTCCGGCCACTGCCGTTCTGCGCGATGATGCCAACACAGCCAATTCTATCTATCACTTAAACAGTGATCTGTATAATTATATCAAACAGCAAACCAGCCTGTTCTCGGTTATTTTACCTCCCGCAGCGGCAATAGCAGGTGTATACGCTTCTGTTGATAATACGCGGGGTGTTTGGAAAGCGCCGGCAAATGTGAGCCTTAACATGGTAGCAGCCCCAATGGTAAAAATTGATGATGCCGACCAGGAAGATATGAATGTTACCAGCACCGGTAAATCGGTAAATGCCATCAGGGCATTTTCGGGCAAGGGTGTATTGGTTTGGGGAGCACGTACGCTGGCAGGTAATGACAACGAATGGCGTTACATATCCGTAAGGCGTTTCTTTAACATGGTTGAAGAATCGGTTAAAAACTCAACCCAACCCTTTGTATTTGAGCCTAATGATGGTAATACATGGGCAAAGGTACGCGGTATGATAGCCAACTTTTTAATACTGCAATGGCGTGCGGGAGCTTTACAGGGCGCCAAGCCTGAGGATGCCTTCTTTGTACACGTTGGCCTTGGCGAAACCATGACCTCGTTGGATATCTTGGAAGGCAGGCTCATTGTTGAAGTAGGCATGGCTGTGGTCCGTCCGGCCGAGTTTATCATTCTTCGTTTCAGTCATAAAATGGTTCAATCTTAAATCAATTAGTCATGGCTTATAAAACACCCGGAGTTTACGTGCAGGAGATTGCACTGTTTCCGCCATCAGTTGCCCAGGTTGAAACCGCTATACCCGCCTTTATAGGTTTTACAGCTTTTGCATTAACTCCTGAAGGCAAATCATTGGTAAATGTACCAACCCGCATAAAATCGTTGCTGGAGTTTGAAAGCTTATTTGGCGGCGGCTATGTACCGGCAACCATTAAGGTTACTGTTAACCCGGCTACAAACCAGATCCTGAATGTGGTACCCGATAAGCGGTTTCACCTGTATGTATCGCTCAGGCAGTACTTTGATAACGGCGGCGGACCGTGTTATATCGTTTCGGTAGGAGATTTTTCATCTGCAGTAACAGCGCCACCCATATCAGGAGGTATCGATACCCTATCGGCCGAGGATGAGCCTACACTGATCCTGTTTCCTGATGCGGTTGAGCTGGTAAGCGGCGGTAACCCCGACCTTGTTGCTTTTAGCGGTTTGCAAACCAAAGCGTTGGGCTTGTGCGCTTCTATGCAAGACAGGTTCTCGATACTTGATGTGCTGCAGGGCGATAAACGCCAGGATGTTAGCAATAAGCCTATTGACAACTTCCGCAGCTCGATAGGGATCAATAACCTCAATTACGGCGCGGCTTATTATCCCTGGATCATAACCACTTATGATGTCAATGTTGATTTCAGGCAGATGGAGTTTTGGAACAATGCAGGGGTACCGGCCAAGATCACCAATTATGATGGTTTTTCAAAAAGCACTGATGAAAAGGCGCTGGTAACCAACCTGCAAAATGCTATCAAAGATACTGATAAAGTAATCGGATCTGTATTTAGTAACGCCGCCGACGCTACTGCGTTGAGGGTAGGCGGGGTTGATGCAGTTAAGTCAAAGTTAACCGCATTGGCAAATAATATTGCTCAAAATGTAACTCCCGATGTACAGTTAACCAGTTACCTTGATTTGTTGGCCGCCATTGTTACCGCGGGTAAAAAGGCAAAAGATGCACCCGCTGTTGGTGCGTTGTATGGCAAAGATATTGATGCATTGAGCAAAGATGCAAAACTTGCCGCTGCCATCACCAACCTCATTGCCTACGAAAAAAATGCCAAGGTGGCTGCTAATACAACCGCCGGTCGTAATCCAACACCTGTTTATTCGGTATTAGATAATACAGCATGGATAACCAATTCAACCTATGCGGCAATAGCTGCCAATGCAGATAATTTTACCAAAGATGCAGCCGGTGCACTTTCCATTGTACAGGCATTACAGGATACTGTTGCCACTATTTTAACTGGTTTCGGCGCATTAATAAACGGTGCCCTGTTTTATGAAAACCTTGCTGAGCAGGCTTTATTCTCGGGCAACGTATTTTTCAGCGCTGCTAACTCGGCAATAACGCTTAAAATGAGCACTATTCCGCCATCTGGGGCAATAGCAGGGGTGTATGCCAATGTTGACGGTACCCGGGGTGTTTGGAAAGCACCTGCCAATGTAAGCCTTAACAATGTCATAGGCCCCGCTGTGAAAATTGATAACAGCGACCAGGACGATATGAACGTTACGGCTACGGGTAAATCAATCAATGCTATCAGGGCTTTTGCGGGCCGGGGCACTTTGGTTTGGGGCGCGCGTACCTTAGCAGGTAATGATAATGAATGGCGCTATATCCCTGTCAGGCGTTTCTTTATCATGGTTGAAGAATCAGTTAAAAAGGCTACTTATCCTTTTGTATTCGAGAACAATGATGCTAACACCTGGACAAAGGTGCGGGTAATGATCCAGAACTTTTTAACGCTGCAATGGCGTGCCGGGGCCTTACAGGGCGCTAAACCCGAAGACGCATTTTTTGTACACGTTGGCCTTAACGAAACCATGACCGCACTCGACATTTTGGAGGGCCGCATGATAGTTGAAATTGGTATGGCTGTAGTAAGGCCTGCCGAGTTCATCATCCTCCGCTTCTCACACAAAATGCAGGAGAGTTAATTATATAAAAGCTTAAAGCGGAATGCATAAAGCTTAGATCTACCAGATTCATTATTAACTACTTGATGTGAAGCTAATTAATAGGTTCAATATAAATCAATGAATTTCATTTAAAACAAATAAAATGGCAAATTATCCTCTACCCAAATTCCATTTCCAGGTTGACTGGGGTGGCACACGCATCGGTTTTACCGAAGTAACCGGCTTACAAATTGAAACCGAAGTGGTTGAATACCGCGAAGGCAGCAGTAAGGAATACAATAAGGTAAAAATGCCCGGCATGCGCAAATACGGTAACATCACCCTGAAACGCGGCACATTTGCTAATGATAACGAGTTTTATGACTGGATGAACACCGTAAAACTAAACCAGATAGATCGCCGCGACCTTACCATTAATTTGCTTAACGAAGAGCATCAGCCGGTAGTTACCTGGTCGGTTAAAAATGCCTTCCCGGTTAAGATCCAGTCGGCCGATTTGAAAGCAGATGCCAACGAGGCTGCAATTGAAACGCTTGAGGTTGCGCACGAAGGTTTAACCATCAAAAACGGCTAATCATGGCCTTCGACGCTAAATCGGGTTATCCGCCTTTAGGTTTTCACTTTAAGGTGGTGTTTACGGGCATTGGCGATGAAGAAATCGACAGCCGGTTCCAAAACGTATCGGGCCTATCCATGGAGATGGAAACAGAATCCAAGAAGGAGGGCGGCGAAAATCGTTTTGAACACGCGCTGCCGGTAAGGGCCAAGTTTCCGGCACTGGTGCTGAAGCGAGGGCTCATTACCGAATCAAAACTGTTGATGGATTGGTGCAATAACGTGTTCAATAATTTTATTATCGAACCCAAAGACCTGACCGTAAGCCTGCTTAACGAAGAACATGATCCGCTTTTAACCTGGAACGTAGTGCAGGCCTGGCCCAAAAAATGGAGCCTGAGCGATTTGAATGCCGAGCAAAACAGTATCGCTATTGAAAGCTTTGAGCTGCAATACCAGTATTACACCCTTCAAACCTGATGTTATGCCAATTGAGATCAGAGAACTGAACATCCGCGTGAGCGTAAACCAAAGCCCTGCCGAACAGGATTCAAAGCCCTCAGGTGGCGGTGGCGGTAGTGGCGGCGGAGGCGGTGATAAAGATGAGATCATTGCCGAGTGCGTAGAACAGATACTGGAGATTTTGAAAAATAAAAACGAACGCTGATGGCCGATAACGTAACCAAAATGAAGATCGTGGCCTGGTCCGATCCGAAGAGCAAAAATGAAGAAGGCTCTATGACGGTGCAGGTTAACCCCGAAAGCTATAGCCAGAAGATCGAGATCAAGTATTCTGACAAGCAGGCGCAGGGAACCTCGGGCAAGCTGCCCAAGTTTTCCAAGATTGAGCCGCAGAAGATGGATTTCGAGCTGATGTTTGATCGTACCGGGGTAATCAATGGTGCCACCGCCGGTGAGTTAGGGGTTGACGAGGATATCGATAACCTGCAAAAGCTCATCATCGAATACCAGGGCGATAAGCACCGGCCAAGGTTTGTAAGTATCTATTGGGGAACGCTTCAGTTTGACGGTGCGCTGGAAACAATGGATATCAGTTATAAACTGTTTGACAGCCAGGGCCGCCCGCTCAGGGCCATTGTAAAAGCTTCGTTCATTGGTTCGGTTGAGGATAAAAAGCGGGTAGCTAAAGAAAATGCCCAGTCGCCCGATTTAACAAAAGTGAGGGTAATTAACGAAGGGGACACATTGCCGCTGCTCTGCTACCAGATATACGGCGATTCAAAGTATTACATAGAAGTCGCCCAGGCAAACAGCCTCAACGATTTCAGGTACCTTAAAACAGGCACAAAGCTCAAATTTCCACCATTAAATCAATAACAGATCATGGCAGATAGCCGCACCATAGAAACCACCCGGTCAAGTACCGTTGTTACCCCGATTGTAAAAATTGAGGGCACCGAGATACCCCGCACCATGCAGGTGGAGGCTATGGTGATTGATAAAGGCATTAACCGGATAGCCGCCGCTAAACTGGTGATCATTGATGGTGACACTTCGGCCCAAAAGTTTGATGCCAGCAATGGCGACTTGTTTGTGCCGGGTAAAAACATCGAGATTTTGTGTGGTTACGAATCGGATAATTATACGCTGTTTAAAGGTGTGGTTATTAAACACAGTATCAAGCTGCGCAACAGCGGCTCGCAACTGGTTATCGAATGCCGCGATAAGGCCATTGCCATGACACTTGCCCGCCACAGCAAGTACTTTGGCGAAAACGTGAAGGACAGCGATGCTATAACTACTATAGCTGGCACTTACAGCGGTTTAAGCATCGATGTTGCCGATATGAACATCACCACCAGCGACCTGGTGCAATACGAAGCCACCGACTGGGATTTTATAACCGGTCGAGCCGAGCTGAACGGGATGTTGGTTTATACCGATGATAATACCCTCTCCATCAAAAAGCCGGAAATAAGCGGCGCCGCGGTTGTGGAATTATCATTTGGCGCAACCATGCTGGAGTTGGATGCCGAGATTGATTCACGGATCCAGTTCCCCTCCATAACAGGCCGCACCTGGAACCCGGCATCACAGGAAATTGAAAAGGTTGATGCTAATCCGCCATCGGGCGAACTGAACGGCAATCTGACAAGTGATGATCTGGCTGGCGTATTTAATGAAAGTAAATATCAGCTTAACCATGGCGGCAAGCTTTCACAGCCCGAGTTGCAGGCCTGGGCAACATCGCTCAAGCAAAAACAGGTGCTTTCAAAAGTGCGGGGCAGGGTAAAGTTTAAAGGCATTCATACGGTGAAACCGGGAATGATCATTAAGCTCAGTAATCTGAGCGATAGGTTTAACGGCAACACCTTTGTAAGCCACATTCAGCATCATATCTCGGCCGGCGACTGGCAACTGGAAGTACAGTTTGGTTTGGATCCGCAGTGGTTTACCGAAAAGTTTGAAACCAGTATAAAGCCCGCTTCGGCTTTGATCCAGGCAGTGCCCGGTTTGCAGATTGGCGTTGTAACCCAATTGGAAAGTGATCCCGATGGCGAATGCCGCATCCTGGTACGTATGCCGGTGATCAGCGCTGATGATCAGGGGATTTGGGCGCGGGTAGCAACTTTAGATGCCGGAAAGGAACGCGGAAGTTTCTTTTTGCCCGAAGTTGGGGATGAGGTAATTGTTGGTTTTTTAAACAGCGATCCTCGTAAGCCGGTGGTACTGGGTATGCTTAACAGCAGCAACAAAACTGCTCCTTTAACCGCGGCCGATGCTAACAACCAAAAGGGTTTTGTAACCCGCAGCAAAATGAAGCTAATTTTTGATGACGATAAAAAATCAGTAACCATTGAAACGCCGGCCGGGAAAAAGATAACTATGGATGAAGACGCCGGGGCGATTGAGTTAAAGGATGAGAACAATAACTCGATAAAAATGAACAGCGATGGCATCACCATCGAAACCCAGGGCAAACTGGTGCTTAAAGCCCAGCAGGATTTTAACGCCGAAGGGATGAACCTGGGCCTGAAAGCCAATACCGCCCTTTCGGCAGAGGGATCAGCGAGTGTAGAAGTAAAATCAAGCGGTACGGCGGCACTGAAAGGCTCAATTGTACAAATAAACTAATAACAAAAAATGGCAGCAGCAGCAAGGATAGGCGATATGCACGTATGCCCTATGTTCAACGGGCCTTCGCCTCACGTAGGCGGGCCGGTAATAGGGCCGGGGGTACCAACGGTGCTCATTGGTGGTATGCCGGCCGTATGCGTGGGCGATATGTGTACCTGCGCCGGTCCGCCCGACTCGATAATCATGGGTTCGGCAACGGTGCTGATAGGGGGAAACCCGCTGCCCGCATGGGCGATAGCACAGCCCATGGCGGATCAATAGTGTTAGGCTGCCCAACAGTAATAATCGGAGGCTGATCAATGGAACCAAAAATACCTTTTATAGGCAGGGGATGGAGTTTCCCGCCAAGCTTTGACAAGGCTGCCGGTAAAGTTGAAATGCTTACCGACGAGGCCGATATTGAAAGCAGTTTGGGCATACTGTTCAGCACCCGGCTGGGCGAGCGCATTATGCAGCCAACTTTCGGGTGCGATTTACAAAAGATAGTTTTTGAGGCTGTAAACCTCACCCTCAAAACCTATATCAAAGATTTGATTGAAACCGCCGTACTGTATTTTGAACCCAGGATAACGCTCAACAGCACCGAGGTTGACACCAGTATGGATAACGAAGGGATATTGCTTATTAAGCTCAATTACACGGTACGTACCACCAATTCAAGGTACAACTATGTGTTCCCTTATTATAAAAATGACATTACCAGCATAACTACCAACCAATAAGAACTAACCATGGCCTGTAACGATAAAAATCCGCTTCAACGTGATGGCTCAAGCCAGTCACAGCGCTTCCTGAAAGCGCTTGACCCAGCAAGTGCCCCAATTGAGGAATTGGGCATGGAAGACTGGCTGACGTTCGCTGCTGCTTATGCCGATAAAATAAACTATTATACCTTGAAAGACAGCAATTACCCCCAGGGCGATTGGAAACCGTTTTTCATCCAGGATAAAAAAGCGCTGCAGGATTTTTGAAGCAGGTTGAGGTTAAAATGCAGAATGCCGGCCTGGGTTTTCCCGACTCAAGTATCAAAAGCGATGTTGAACCGCATCTGGCCCTGTTTATGTGTTTCATTATGCTTTTACAGCATTCGGAAGATGCATTGAATCAGTTTACCGGCCGGCACCTTGATTTTTATTTTAAACGGGTATTGCAGCTGCGCAACCGCCCCGAAGTACCCGATAAGGTACATGCAATATTTGAGCTTGCCCGCAACCTCACCGGTTTCCTGTTGCCGGAAGGCACATCACTTGATGCCGGTAAAGATAAAAGCCCCAAACCCAAACCGGTTGTTTTTAAAACAAACGCAGAGCTGGCTGTAAACAGCGCCACTATAGCGGCTATGAAAAGCTGGTACCAATCGCCTGCGGATAAGAAGGTAGCCTATGCCGATGTTACTTTTTCGGCCGATGGTTTGGGTACGCCTTTTAAAGATGATGTACCTAAGTGGAACCCTTTTGGCAGCAAGAGCTGGCCAACGGCATCAATGGGCTTTGCTTTTGCATCAAAAGTATTGCTCATGAGCGAGGGTGACCGTACCATAACTTTAACACTCAACTTTTCGGGGCTCGGTACTATTGATCCTGCACTGCTTGCCCAACTGTTTAAGGTTTTTTTAACATCCGAAAAAGAGTGGCTGCAGGCCGATTTTCCAACTACAGATGCCTTTAAGGTTAATCAGCAGCAAATTATTATTACTGTTAATATACCGGCAAAGGCTAAGGCTGTTGTGCCCTATGATCAGGCTATTCATAAAGAAAATTATAAAACCGATTTCCCGGTAATCCGGCTGCTGATGAGTGTTCAGGATAATGCCTATCCTGTTTATATCGCGCTGAGTAAAGCTAAGCTCAATAATGTGCAGATAGATGTGACTGTGAAAGGCATGAAAAACCTGGCCGTTGAAAATGATAACGGTAAAGTTGACCCATCAAAGCCCTTTTTTGCCTTTGGCGCACTGCCAAAAGTTGGCTCAACCCTATACATCGGCAGTACTGAGATTTTTCAAAAAGAGTGGACAGAAATTACGCCTCATATAGATTGGAAAGGCGTACCTGATGATCTGAAAAGTTATTATACGGCTTATCGTACAGATTATCTCAAGTCAACGTTAAGCCCCGGTGCATATAACATTAACGCCAGTAATGAGGCTTCAGATACTACGGGGACTTCGAGGGAGGTAACTGCCAAAAGTGATTTTAAAGCAAAAGTAGCCTACATCAAAAACGGTGCATTGTTCCCAAGCGAAGGCAGCGAGATCAATGTGCTCGATAATACCTTTACACTTAAGCCGGATGGCGTTCAGCAAGCGGTAAATCCCGCACCTTATTTTATTAATAAATACCTGTATTTTAATGTATCGGGCTCTTTTAAGCAGGGTAGCTGGCCACAGGCCGAAAAGGCATTGGTGCAACAGTATGTGCAACCAATGCAGATGTTTTTCCCGGTGCTGGGTTTTGTTGGTTTTCAGCAAACTGCTACCACACTTCAAACACAAACCGAAAATTTCTCAGCAGGAGTTAAGGATAATTATATCCTTATAAGCCTTGTAAAGGATTTTATGCATAGTATATATCCGCAATTGTTTGCCGCTGCCATGACAGATACAACAAGGGCCGCGCTTATTCCTAAAGAACCCTATACTCCCGAAATAGCATCGCTAAAGCTCGATTACAAGGCATCGGCTAAAAATAAGATTGATGATTTGACCGGCAGTAATGATAACCCTGGTCTGCTGGCTGATTACGTGAACCATAACGTCCAATTTTTTCACGAAACACCATTTGGCCAGGCCGAACAGCATGCTTTCCTCAAAAAACAATATCACGGGCTTATCGACGGGAATATTACAGCCATACCGCAAGCTCCTGATCTTGCAGCTTTTTACATAGGTATTGCAGGTATTGAAACGGGGTCTGTAGCCAGTATTCTTTTCCAGGTAGCCGAGGGCAGTGAAGACGCGCTTGCGCCGTCGTTCTCGGATACTATTCAACCTAAATGGTATTATTTATCAGGCAATGAATGGCTTGCTTTGGATAAAAGCAATATCATCAGCGACGATACCAATGATTTTTTGCGCTCGGGGATCATCAAGTTTTTAATCCCCGAAGGCGCTACAACCAACAATACATTCCTAAACCAAAGCCTCACCTGGCTTGGGGTTGAACTGCCAACTGCAGTAACGATAGATTCGGTTTGTAAATTCATCAACGTACATATCCAGGCTGCCGAAACCGAATTTGCCGATAATGATAATGAACTTTCGCACCTGGAAACCGGGTTGCCCGCAGGTACAATCAGCAAACTGGTCGACAGGCTGCCGCAAATCAAATCGGTTACTCAGCCATATGCTTCGTTTGGCGGTTTGCTGCCGGAGGATGATGGCGCTTTCCGCCTGAGGGTAAGTGAACGGCTGAGGCATAAACACCGGGCTATCACCATCTGGGATTATGAGCACCTGGTAATGGCGCAGTTTCCGCAGGTGTTTAGGGTTAAATGCCTTAACCATACCAACGATAATATTGAAGTTGCCCCGGGGAGCGTAAGGGTAGTAGCCATACCTGATATCCGTAACCAGATCAGTTTTGATCCATTTAAACCTCGCGTAAGCAAAAATACCCTGAGCGAGATTACCAAATACCTGTCGGGATTAAACTCTATGCATGTTGACCTGCTGGCTATTAATCCTGATTACGAAGAAGTGATCCTTGATTTTAAGGTGAAATTTTACTTCGGGTTGGATGAAAACCTATATGCAGCCAGGTTGAACACCGATGTGATTAATTACCTGTCGCCTTGGGCTTTTAACCGTAATGCCGATATTGATTTTGGCGGCATCCTGTACAAAAGTGTGGTGATCCGCTTTATTGAAGAACTATCCTATGTTGATTATATAGCTGATTTTAAGATGTACTTCACAGCATCGGGGCCCGCAAACCCCGATGTTTTGGAGGCAGGCAATTCAAAGGCAATCCTTGTATCGGCAAAGCAACATTTAATTGATACCAAAACCATACCTACATGCCCATGATTGATCAGTTAACCATACCGAAACAAATTGATACCAGCCTTGGGCCCGAGTATAATACTTTGCGCACCGAAGGTATGCAGCATATCCGCGACCTGGCCAGTGCCATTTGGTCGGATTATAATGTGCATGACCCAGGTATTACCACGCTGGAGATGCTTTGCTATGCACTCACTGATTTGAACTACCGCATTACCCTGCCCGTTGAAAATATTTTAGCGGTTGATCATGACAATACCACCAGTATGCATGAGCAGTTCTTATCTGCCATAAAAATATTGCCCACTTACCCGGTTACACCCGACGACTACCGTCAATTATTTGTGCGGATAGATGGTGTACGGAATGCCTGGATCAAAAAATCGCCCCATAGTATTATAGCCAACTATAAACAACCTGATGGTAAACCGCTGCTTCGTTACGCCAAACCCGGCGAAAATGCCTTGACCGGTAAAGAGGTTAAATTCGATTTAAAAGGCATCAACGATATCCTGATAGATTTTGAGGATTTTCCTGAATTGGGGGGCGATGCAGCCAAGATCAAAGCCAAACAGGATGACATCATCAAACAAATAAAATCGGTATACCATTACTTCCGCGAATTGTGTGAGGATCTTGACCAGGTAAAGGCCGTTGAAAATCAGGAGATCGTGATATGTGCCGAAATTGAGCTTCAGCCCCAGGCCGATCCTGAAATGATCTGGGCGCAGATCATGTTTAATATAGAGCAATACCTTACACCCGATATTAAATTTTACCTGCTTAAAGAATTGCTGGATAAAGGCATGCAGACCGACGAGATCTTTGAGGGCCCGGTACTTGATTTTGAAAACCTGCAGGGTATTGATGCCAAATTTGCTAAACAAGGGTTTATCATCCCGGCCGAACTTGCGGCCTCGCAATTGCGTACAGAGGTGCGCCTATCTGATCTGTACCGCATTATCATGGAAATTGACGGTGTACGATTGGTGAAAAGAATTTCCTTTGGTTTTTGTGGCTGTACCGCGCCGCAGAGCGAGGTTGCCGATAAGATCTATAAATCGAATGAATGGTTGCTTTGTGTGCAGGAGGGGCATAAGTCTGTTTTGTGCGAAACCAATTCATCATTTACCTTTTACAAGGATGTGGTGCCTATCGAACTGAAACAGTCCGAAGCCCAGGCCGATCTAAACCAGCTTCGGAAAGACTGGCAGGACAATGTAGAGGCTAAAAAGATAGTTGATTTGCCGGTACCCGAAGGCGATTACAGGGATATAGGGCACTATGAAACCCTGCAAAATCAGTTTCCTGAAAATTACGGTATCTCGCCGCTGGGCCTGCCCGATACTGCTACAACTGAGCAAAGGTCGCTGGCCTTACAGCTTAAAGGCTACCTGCTGTTTTATGACCAGGTGCTGGCCAATTACTTCGCCCAGCTTTCAAATGCCAGGATTTTGCTTACTGCCGATGACAGCATCCGCAAAACCTATTTCAGTAATACGGTAAATGGCATCCGCGATGCGGAAAAGCTGTTGGATGGTTATGCCCAATGGGAGAAAACGGTTGATGATGTAATTAAAGAAACCGGGCAGGATAACTATCCCGAACGGAAAAATAAATTCCTCGACCATTTGCTGGCCCGTTTTGCCGAGCAGTTTAACGAGTACGTATTTTTAATGTACCGCATTTACGGCGAAGATTACCAGCGCAACATCATCAGGCATAAGGTTAAGTTTTTGAAAGACTATGACCAGATGAGCATTTGCCGCGGCAGCGGGATGGATTTGTACAATACCAAAACACCGGATCAGCAACTGGTGAATGTATCGGGCATGGAAAAGCGGATCTCAATGCTGCTCGGTTTCTCTAACTATAAAATGCAACAGCTAAGCGTTGAGGATTACCTTTTGTTTAAGGCCGATGCCCTGCATTACAACTGGACAATATCGCAGCTTGGCGTAGTTAAATTTAAAGGCAATGCCAACTTCCTGAAGGAGATAGATGCTTATGAAGATCTTGGCCTGGTATCCGTGCTGGCCTGCGACAGGGAAAATTACCGCTTAAGTCCAGGAGCTACCGCGGGTAAGTATGTTTATAATATAGCCAACTCCGCAGGTACTTTGCTTACCCATAATGATATGGAGTTCAGCGCCGCCGCCATCGAAACCGAGATTGCGTTCATCATCAAATTTATGCAAAACGATTTCAAGATGGAGGGCATGTACGTGATAGAAAATATCCTGCTGCGCCCGCCATTTGATTATACCGGCGATGACAGCACTCATCACCAGTTTATGCCGGTATGCCTTGATCCTAATGGCGTGTACTGTGAGCCGCTTGATCCATACTCGTTCCGGGTTTGTGTGATACTGCCGGGATATAGCGTAAGGTTACGTAACACAGCTTTCCGCACCTATGCCGAGCGGCTCATCCGCACCGAAACGCCCGCTCATATTTTGCCGCGGATCTGTTTCATCGGACATGACCAGATGGTTGGTTTTGAAGCAGTTTATAAAGACTGGCTTGCAGCCAAACACATAGCGATAAGTACGGATACGCCTATCGATCCGGTATTGAACAGCAAATTCATCGACGTGATTGAAAAACTGTACACTGTTTATCAGCAGGGCCAGCTAAGTGATTGCAATGACGACACCCAGGAAACCAACCCGATAATATTGAACAAAACCAGCCTTGGCACCTTGCAGGGCGGCACAAATAATAACAGTTAAAACCTAAATGAAAAAGCCATGCCACCAGTAACCAACATAAAGCTCACCGATATAACTTTAGAGTATAACTCCTTTGTTGACAGCCAGGTGCTTACAGCCAAACAGCTGAATGATATTGTAGAGTTTTTTGAAGATCAGCAGCGCCTTACCCGTACCTGTTTAATTGGTGTTGGCCTGGTATGCGGCTTAAGTTTCAAAGGCGACGCCAACGGCATAACCATAGGCAAGGGCTGCGGCGTAACTACCGACGGCGATTTGCTTTATATGCCCGAAACAACCTATAAAAACTTCAGGGCCTATGATAATTCGCTGATCAAATACCCGCCGTTTTATCCCATGGGCACCGATGCCGCGCAAATGGCTTTATGGGAGCTGGTAACGCCCGATGATAAAGGCGCTTTCCCGGTTGATAGTTTTGCCCTTACCAATTTTAAATCAAAGGCCGGTAAGGAACTAACTGAAATGTACGGCCTGCTTTACCTGGAATATTACTCTAAGGATCCCGATGCCTGTACCGCTATTGATTGTGATAACCAGGGCCGCAAGCAGGTAGCCAAACCCAAAGTGTTGCTCATTGCCCAGGCTGATATGAACCAGATCATTGAGCAAACCGGTTCGGAGGTTATTTATGATGATATTTACAAAAAGTATTTCAACGCTTATAATGCCTATTTTGATGCTCCTGTATTAGCTGCAAAACGCGTGTTCTTTAACACGCAAACAACCGCTTCATCATCAGCGCTTACCGCTGCCTTTTCAAAAATTGCAAATGACGGCGCCGGTGGTTTATCAAGTGCTGTTCAAACGCTCTACAACACATTCAAATTTGCGCTCGATCCGCAATCTGTTTATCCTATTACAGGCATTGTTGCCAACATCAATACTACGTTAAGCAAAGCTACAGCCCCAATGCAGGCACAGTACCTGTATGATTTTTATAAGGACCTGTTAACCGGCTATAATGAATTGAGGGCCATACTTTCGGATATCATTTACCAGTGCTGCCCCAATATTTATGCTTTCCCCAAACATATTATGCTGGGTGCTTTAAATATTACACCAACGGCCAAGCCAACGCCTTATCGCCATAAGTTTTATGCTTCACCGGCTATCAGCGCCAATAAAGATAAGCTGAACATTGCTATTAACCTGCTCGACAGGCTGAACGTTATGAGCAGCGGGTTTACGCTGCCTCCGAGCCCGGTGGTGAAAATAACACCATCTACCGATAACAGTAAACCTTTAGAGGCAAGGGCTATCCCTTTTTATTACGGCAAACCGATTGACCTGGCTCAAAAATGGAGTTATAGCCGGTGGCTGCAGGGTACAGATAAGCTGATACTTGGTTATAATGCCGGAGCTTATTCGCCTGCAAATGATATGGTGGTAAACCCGCTGGCCTATTCAATCGACTCCAATAATTTTTTCAGGATTGAAGGGCATATCGGTAAAAAATATACCGAGGCTATTGCCGCGGTTGATAAGATCAGGCAGGACAGTAACCTGCCATTTGATGTAGTGGCCATCAGGCTGGGGGACGTTACCCTTAGTGATATTAATATTGATGATTATGCCTGTCAATTTAATGATCTGGAAGCTACATTAAGGGCTTTCCAGGCCGAGCAAAACTGCCTTTACAGCGATGTAAGTAAGTTTTTTTCGAGTTTTGATACTAAAACCGGCTACGTACTTGCAGACGAAATTAAAGCACAGGCAGCTCAGCAGCAGTTGTCATTCGCCAACGAGGCGCAGGCAACTGATACCGTTACAGCTGATGCCGGTGCTACCAAAGTGAGGATGGCCGCGGCCAAAATTGTTGAGACGGCAGATGCAATACCAGGAGCACGGATGCAGGTAACCAGCGACCTTGCAATCAATAAAAGTATCAGTAATATCCTGATTAATGGCGGTATCAATGCTGTTGATAATAATATCAATGTAGCAAAGGACAGTGTTGGCTCCTATTTGGATCAGATCCGCAGGCAGGGCGGGGCTGTAAGTATTTCTGATTACGCAGATGCTGCCGGCAAAGCTATTGACACATCGGCAACCGGCTCTTATGAGCAGGCTATCGCTGTTGATATTCCGGTGCGTGTGATTGCTGGTACCCGGAATATAAGCCAATGGTTACCCAACAGGCTGGTTGATATTGACGATGACACTATTACTAACTTCTCGGCGCGGGTAGATGACCTGTGCAACGAGGTAAAATCGGCAAGCGTAAAAAGCCGCCAGATTTTTGCCAAAGCCGATTATGTGCGTAAGGGGTATGAAGATGATTACGAGCTGCAATTGTGGCGCTTGTCTGAAAACTGCTGCGCAGGCCAGGCGCTTGCCGTTATTTTAAAAGAAATTCAGGACCGGAAAGCCAAGCTGTTGGCTCAGCTTACTTTTTCGGCCTATGCTGCAAATCATACTGGTTTAGAACACTTGGCCGGTGTGCCGGCGGGTGGCACATTTGTAATGGTGTACGCAACTACCATGACTACCCCGAGCCCAACAATACCTCCAAATACACTTTCGCTCGATGACAGGTTAAAGGCTCTTCAGACTAACCCTCAGTTTGTAAAAGGTTTTGCAAGTGATGCCGACGCGATGACGTTCATAGCTCAGAATAGCAACTTTGAAGATATTACCGCCGCTGTGAAATTTTATCAGGTACAGTCGCCGCGTAAATTTACACCAACAATTGAAGCTGATGTTATCAGTAAAACTCGGGCCTTAGCTATCGATCTTGGTAAATCACGGGCTGTGGCCGCTAACCCCGATGTGCCCGAAGATATAGTATTTGCCGATTTTTGCCTGCCGTATATGTGCTGTTCCGATTGTCCGCCGGTAGCATTTATCATGCCTAAGCCACAGGTAGGACTTAGTTTACCGAAAGCCGTAGCATGTTCTGACGAAGGGTTGCTGCAGTTTAAAGTTAGCCCGGCTGATGGCGTTATCAAAGCCTCGGCTGGTTTTGAAACTACAGTAGTAACTAAAGACGCAATAACCTATTTTGATACAACTAAAGTTAAAGACGGTGCATTTGGTCAGCAGATTAAATTTACGGTAAATGATCAGCCAACCGATTGCACTATTACCGTGTTTAAACACCCGGCTGTTAAACCTGCGGCCAGCATAAGTGATACAACCCAGTTTGCCGTATTTATTCAGCTAACAGCTACAACCAATCAGGCAGCAGGTGATACATTTGCCTACACATGGACAATGCCCGATGGACAGGTACATGCTAACCTTACCACACCGGATGATAACATTACCTTCCAATATGCTGATCTTCGTGCCAAATTCCCTGATGGCAAGCTTACGTTCACCTTATCTGCCAATAACCATGATTGTACCGATTCTGAGCAGGTTTCTATTACAGTAGAGATTCCTGAGGAACCTGTAGACCTGCAGTTAGCCGCCAGCGAAGTTTGTTCAGATGAGGGTAATATAAACTTCACTGCCGTACAACCCGCAACAGGGATTATCACCTCAAAAATAGCGGGAGATGCTGTGAAATTGCTGGGCAGCCAGTGGGTTGTTGATCCATCGAAAGGGCCTTATGATGTCAGCATCAACGACTTTATGGTGAACGGCAAACCGGTTCCTGCTTGTATGCTCATAATCCATGAGCATCCGCAGGCTTCGTTTGACTATAAGGTAACTATGGATAATGAAAAAGGTGCTGCTACGGTTACTTTAACAAATAAAACACCTAATCCGGGCAGCTTCAAGTTTACATGGACATTTGACGATGGAACTACCAGTAATGAGGTAAACACAGTAAAAGTGTTTGATATGCGCCAGTTTCCGCGTGGCCGTAATACAGTTATTACACTTACAGCAGTGAATGGTAAGTTTGAGAAGTGTCGTGCCGTGTTTACGCCTACGCCGCCTGTTGCTTTGCCTCCTATAACCACCACTCCGGTACTTACCCACTTGCCGCCGGAAACCACTACACCGGTAGTTACTAAAGTTCCGCCTGTGGTTACTACGCCGCCAACGGGTACTACTGTACCGCCGGTGATTACAGTTAGGGATACACCTGCGGTAACACCAACACCAACGGTAGACCCATCTGTGATTAAAACGAGTACAACTGTAACACCGGCGGCTACACCGAAGACAGATCCGGCTGTAACTCCTGTGGCACCCAAAATAGCTTCGAAGATTATCAAAAAAGATCCGGGTACTACAGATCCGGGCACTGTTAAATAATGTTGAGCTATGGCAGGAAGCACACATATCATCCATAAGCTGGTACTTGATATAGAAGTATCGCATCGAAGCACTGCCCAAAAGGTGCAGGACGAGGCCGTGCGGTACTTTGAACAGGTGCTGCTCAAAAAACTGGAGCAATTGCTGGATGATATGGATCTGCCTGCCCATGTTTTGATAGATAAGATTGATCTTGACTTGGGCTCGGGTAAACTGGAGGATGTATTTGAACAATTGCAGGCAAGCCTTGCTAAGGTGCTTGAGCCGGTTTTAAATCCTGCCGCATTACCCGTAGGTGATGTGCCAGATAACGAGATAAGCTATTCATTGCTTACTGAAGAGCAGCAGGCCTTTAATGTATTTGTTTATTTCCTTAACACGGGCAGGCTTCCTTGGTACGCAGTGGCTGCAACAGAATGGCTACAGCAGGAAAATGTTTGGTTGAGTGAACTGTCAGAATTGTTGACAAAAGATCGAACTTATCAATCAAAACTTATCAATCTTTTTAAAGGCTCACAGCTTACAGTACGCAGGTTCTTTAGCCAGTTTGGTATAGCGTTTATTAAAAAGCTTGCAGCGGTTCTGCTGGATATAGATGTACATAAACTCCAAAAAGACTTGACGCTGCTATAGTCGAAATTAAGGCTTTGATAAGCAGCCAGTCAACAGATGGCCGTACAGGTTTGTCATTGGCAGAACTTACCGGTAACAAGGAGTATATCATCGAAAAACTTTTGCTGAGGATATCCCTCCGCATAGGCCTTGATGAATTACCTGTTGATAGCACAATTCTGAAAAAGTTAGCCACTTTAATATTGGGAGAGTCAGCTAACACGACTTCATTGTCAGCAACGAACTTTATTCAAGTTGCAGAAGCGTTTATCCAATCGACAGAAAATAAACCGCTACTACAAAGTAATAAGCCTATAACCACGCCCGATAATACTCCGGAAACAAGCTCAAAAAAGAAGAAGAAATTGCCGGGACTTATGTAACTCAGGCCGGTTTGGTGATCCTGCACCCCTTTTTGGAGTATTTCTTTAAAGATTTCGGCTTGCTGCAGGATAACGATTTTGTTGATCTGCCTGCAAGGCAACTGGCCGTTCACCTGCTGCACTATTTAGGTACCGGTAATGTGAACGCTTTTGAATATGACCTTTATTTTGAAAAATTTTTATGCCGGTGGCCACTTGACGAGCCATTGGAACGTGAAGTTGAAATACCCCAACGCATGCTTGATGAAGGCGACAATATGCTCCGAACCGTGATAAAATACTGGAAAGCATTAAAAAATACATCGCCCGGCGGCTTGCGCGAGGCATTCTTAATTCGCAAGGGGAAACTGATTGAAGCAGAACAGCCTGCCCGCCTTATTGTAGAGCGGATGGACCTGGATATCCTGCTTTCATCATTGCCATGGGGCATTGGCGTAGTTAAACTGCCCTGGATGAATGAACCTTTTTACGTGGAATGGCAATGAAGACACCGCAAAAGGCAGCACCTGCAAACACCAAACAAAACCAGCCCGCAAACAAGCAGGGGGCAGGGAAAGATCCTTTTTCTCTGCCGCTCATGATGTTGAACAGGTGCAGGAAGCGCCCTTTTTTGAAGGGAATAAGGTTCAGCGTAAAATGACGGTGAATGAACCTGGCGATCATTTTGAACGGCAGGCCGACCAGGTGGCTGATAAAGTTGTTCAGCATATTAATCAGCCTAAAACCGTAGCCAACGCTGCAACTGGTTCTACTACTACCACGGGTCCTGCTAATGCAGCTACCTCCGCTGTGCAAAAGAAAGAAGATAAGAAGGAAGATAAACAGGAAAAAGAGCAGAACGGAGCCGATAAAGAATTACAGCGTCGTCCCGTTTTTGAAAGTGATGGCGATCCCAACGAGGGGAATACATTAAAACGCAGCAGCCAGTCGGCCGCTCCGGATGTATCTCCACAAACGCAACAAAAGATCGAATGCAGCAAAGGCGGCGGCGAGCCATTGCCTGCCAATACCCGCGAGGAAATGGAAGGTGCAATGGGTGCAGATCTGAGTGCGGTACGGATCCATAATAACAGTGAAGCCGCCGGATTAAGTAACGATTTACAGGCGCAGGCGTTTACCCACGGCAATGATATTTATTTCGGGGCTGGTAAATATGATCCGCAAAGTAAATCGGGGCAGCACTTGTTAGCGCATGAGGTGACGCATACGGTACAACAGGGTGGAAATGGTGTTAAAAAGAAAGGGGTTATTCAACGGGCGGAAACCGGCGTTGCAGAAAGTGGAAAAGCCAAGGCGCACACTGGTGATGATAAAATTGACCAAACCAATAAAACTATAAAGGTTGAGAAAATAGATATTCCAGGTTTTAAATATGACATGATGCCATCTAAAACCGATTACTCGTTTAAAAAAACGACAAGAAGCGGGAAACATTTGGCTACCTGGGAAAAAGATGCAGCTACAGATGCCGGCTTTGGGAAAAAGTTTGATGATCTGAAAAAGGTTGAGTTACCAAATGGCGGGACATCTCCCGCGGGAAATAATACTTATTTCATGGTATCAAAAACCAATGTTACCGGGGGCATATTGTTTGGTAATCCCGATGAGATAAGGACCCGGTCGGTAAGGCCTAACTGGCGGCGGGCGGGGCAAATGCATGAGTTTGAAGTTGACCATAAAGTAGAGTTGCAAATTGGAGGGGCCGATAACGATATCGGCAACTTATGGCTTCTTTCCCAAAAAATTAACGGCTCATCAGGCGGCACTATTCAGGCCAATATAAAAAGTGCTGTAGACAGAAACTATTAAAGCCGAGAAAGCCAAGGACCCTGAAAAAGTAAAAGGTCTGTCGGTACAGGGCATTGTAGATAATTACAGTATCACCACTGCAAAGTTAAATAAAGCCGGATCGCCGGACAGTGTGGGCGACCAGGAAAAATATTCGCTTTCTGAAATTCAGAAGGGAGAGCATCTCAACGGTATGCGCTTTTTAGTGCCCGGCAAAGATGATAAGATTTTAAAAGAGCTTGTAGATACCAATACTGTACACCTGTTTTTGAATGAGAGGCGGAGCAAAGCTATCAAAATGCCTAAAAAAGGGCCTTTTAAACTTCAAAACTCAAAAAAGTATACTGCCAATATCGATTCTGTTACCTATGACCCCCAAACAGATATTATGCAACAGGGTGGAGCCGGCAGCATAACAGTAACCATGTTTAAAACCAGTAAAACTGCCGACAAGATTACTGAAAGTTTTACATTGAATCCTATTCCGGGGGTGTACGGGGGATACGTTTCGAGACAAGACATTTTAGATAAATTACGTCCGCAGGTCAAGGCCTTAAGTCCTGTTCAACTCTCTGAAGCCGGCTTTAGTGATGATGGCGAGCTTGAAGCAAAAGGAAAAGTACATACAACCATTCCACTTATCGACAATGCGGATATTGATATTATCATAAATAGCAGCGGCTTAAGTATCCGGAAAGTTTTTGATGGCGGCGAGATCAAGCTTCCCCTCCATTTAAAATTACAGATACTTCGCTCGGTATTACTTTGGGCGATTCGGGTTTGACGGTTGATGGTAACATGAACTTTGAGATCAAAAAACTCGGGAAAGGCGAAGTTCATGCAAAAGCAGGTACTTCAGGGGCTTTCGCGCTGGGTGGTTCATTTGATTTCGACTCCAAAACTTTTAATCCTGCCCGTATTACGGTTGACTATGTTAAGCCGGGTGATGGCGGCAGTGGCGGAGGTTTATCTGCTACAGGCGAGATAGGAATCGGCCCTAATAAGATAAAGGGGATCAAATCGGCCCATATTAATATAGCTTATGCAAACAATGAGTTTACAGCTACTGGTACTGCCGAACCGGATATTAAAGGGGTAAAAAGTGCCGAGATCCACGTTAGTTACGCTAATGAAACCTTAGTTATAGGAGGCAGCTTCGTTCTTGACGAGAATATGCCGGGCATTCAAAGCGGCAGCGGCAGTGTGGAAGTTACACGCGGGCCGGACGAAATTTACCATGTTAAAGCCAGCGGTAAAGCCATTCCCAAAATACCGAAAATCAATACAGAGCTGTCAATATCATATGACGATGGCGCGCTGACTATTGAAGGCAAGGCATCTTACGCTGCCGACAGGGTATCAGGTGAGGTGATGGTAGGGGCCACCAACCGTGCTATTGCCGCTGATGGCACGCCATCTGGCCCGGCAGGTGACAAGTTTACCGCCTATGGATCGGGTAAGTTAACGCTTAAAGTTACCGATTGGCTGCAGGCATCGGCAAGTGTAAGGGTGACCCCGGCCGGCGAAATTGAAGTCGTAGGCCGTTTGGACCTGCCTTCGGCGGTTGATGTTTTTCCGAAGAAGAGCATTAATAAAGAGCTTTTTAAAGTACCAACCATCCAGATCCCCATATTCGCCATCCCGCTTGGTCCTAAAAGCATAGGTATCGTAGCTACTATTGATGGCGGCCTCGATTTTGACGCCGCGGTTGGCCCCGGCCAACTCAAAGACGTTTTTGGACAGATAGAATTTAACCCTTCACATCCCGAAAATACCCGGATCAGCGGTGGGGCAAAATTTGTGATCCCGGCGCATGCCGGTTTAAAGTTAAAAGCCGCGCTTGGTATTGGTTTAAGTATTGGCCCGGCCAGCGTTACCGGTGGTATTCAGATAGTCGGCGGATTAGGGTTGGAGGGTGAGGCAAGCGCGGCTGCCGACCTGGCCTGGTCGCCCACAACCGGGTTTGAGTTTAACGCTTTGGGCGAGATCGAGGTACACCCTAAGTTCACGTTTGATGTAAACGCATTTATTAAAGCCGAACTTGATCTTTTGGTTACAGATATTTCAAAAGAGTGGACTAAAAACCTTGCGTCATTTAGTTATGGCCCGGATCTGCAGGTTAAAGTTTCGCTGCCAATCCACTATAAGGATGGCGAACCGTTTGATGTGAAAACCGATGATATTAAAGTTACCTATCCTGAAATCAGCATTTCTGATATAGCAGGTGGTATAGCAGATAAAGTAAAAGAAGAAATGTTATGAGCAACCGAAGCCAACTAACCGAACTGATAAACCTTGGTGCTATACAGCAGCTTAACGGCAATTTTGAAGCTGCCGAGGCGTATTATGCCAAAGCTGCCGATTTAAATGAGCCCAATGTTACTCTGCTCAATAACCGGGGAATGTTGTTTTACCAGCAAAATAAATTTGCCGAAGCGAAGCTGCTGTTTGAACGTGCTTTAGAAATTGACAGCCAAAATGCTTCGGCATGGCTTAATTTGGCTAATACCGAAGTTTTGCTGGGTCAGTATGATAAGGCTCTAAACGCTTTCAGGCAAACCATTACGCTTAAGGCCGATCAGTTTGAAGCCTGGGAGGGCTTGGCAAAACTGTATATGTTATCGGCAGATATGGAAAGCGCCGAAACATGCTGGCTTAAAGCGGTGGAACTTAACCCCACAAGTTTAAATTTATTGATGGGACTGGCGCAGGTCTATCTTTCAACCGGGAGGTATGATGAAGGTTTTGAAATGGCCGACTATGTTTTATCAGAGAACCCGCAAAACAGCAGGGCATTGCAAACTGCGGGTCTGTCCCAATTAATGATAAAAAACTATGCCTTGGCTACCGGCTACCTGATCAGGTATCTGATGTTGTTTCCTGGCGATATTGCGGTACGTAACCACCTGGCCGTTGCTTATTTGCAAAGCGGCCAGTTAAATGAAGGGGCGGCAGAATATGAGCGGATCTTGGAATATGACCCTGAAAACGAAGAAATAAGATTAAATACAGGGGTGCTTTGCCTCGGCCTCAACCGTTTTGATGATGCGCTGGCACACCTTGACCTATTACTTGAACAATACCCCGAAAATAAGAAAGGACAGCTTTACCGGGGGATAGCTCTGGCTAATTTAAACGAGAAAGATAAAGCGAAACGGGTTTTTGAAGACCTGCTGCATGATGCCGGCGAATGGGCCGCCCATGCCAAAAAGCAATTGGATCTGTTAAACAATTTAAACTAAACCTCCTATGAAATACATCCATAATACACGCCAGCCGCTTAGTCAGAAACAGGCTGATAAAGCAGATAAGCCCTTTTTTAATGGCAGCCGCGAAAAAAGCAAGCAGGATGGAGATGCTTTTTTCCAGGCCAGGAAAATTGATGGCAACCAGGATAGCGCCCTCGAGCAGGAGGCCGATGCAGTAGCACATAAGGTAACCATGTCACAGCAGGCAACTGCTAATTCATCGCAGCGAATGGGACAAATGAGCGTTCAGAAAAAGGGAGCGGATGAGGAAAAGGATGCGAAATCGACTCAGAAAAAAGAACAAAAGGACGAGAAGGAGGAAGGCAAGCCGCAGAAAAAAGACGAAAAGAAAGAAGAAGAGAAACCAACTCAGAAGAAAGAGGAGGATAAAAAAGATAAAGAGCCCCAAAAGAAAGAAGAGGATAAAAAGGATAAGGAAGGCGTTCAGAAAAAAGAGGAAGAGAAGAAGGATAAAGAACCACAAAAGAAGGAAGAAGATAAGAAAGACAAGGAGCCGCAAAAAAAGGCGAAGAAGATAAAAAGGACGAAGGCAAGCCTCAGAAAAAAGAAAAAGGCGACGAAAAAGACGATAAGGCTGCTGCACAAAAAAAGGAAGAAAAAGGCGGCGGTGTAGAAAAAACCGAAGGCAGGCCCGAACCCCGGAAGCAAAGTTTGACAGGTTGCTGAACGAAAGTAAAGGTGGAGGCAGTCCCTTACCTGCCAAAGTACGTACGCAATTGGAGCATCAGATGAACGCCAATTTTGAACAGGTGAAAATCCACACCGGGCAGCAGGCTGTTGAGCTTTGCAACCTTTCAAAAGCACAGGCGTTTACGCATGGTAACGATATTTATTTTAACGCAGCCAAGTTTGACCCTGAAAGCACCGCCGGTATGAACCTGCTGGCGCACGAGTTAACCCATGTTGTACAGCAAAACGGTCCGCGTAAATAAAATGGATACTAATATTAAGCAATTAAAAGCGCTGATGCAGTATACAGCCGGTTGTGTTGAAGCCAGGTTGCAAACTGTATTTGGTAACGACGCAACTTATTTGCCTCCGCTGCTGCCCCAGTTAGAGCGAAATGGTAGTGTGCTCGAAAAATTAATTGATGATCATGGCTTGAACAGCAATGAGGTTATTATACTAATGATGGCCCTGGTACCTCATTTACAGGTTGAGTTTTTTGATGAAATTATTCAGCCTTACATGTGTGAATCGGGTGATTTTCAGCAGATTGGTGGAGTTAGGAGCCGTAACGGACGCAGCTTTTTGCCAACCGGTCAAACAGCGGTTTTTGTTTTGGCTGGCGATGATCTGGAAAAGCGGCTGGAGATAGCTGATCTTTTTCATCATCATAGTAATTTGACGAAGCAGCACATTTTATACCTGGAGGATGTGCCCGAAGGTGAGCCTGCCTTATCCGGCAGGTTATTGTTACAACCCGAATATGTTGAACTTTTGATCAGTGGTACCGAATCTATTCCCAAACTAAGTATGAACTTTCCGGCACAACACCTGGAAACTACCTATAACTGGGATGACCTTGTACTCAATGATAACACCCGCAGGCAAATTGCTGAGCTGGAAAACTGGGTGAACTACCAGCAGGTATTAATGACCGATTGGGGTATGGAGCGGAAACTGAAACCAGGCTATCGGGCATTATTTCACGGCCCGCCGGGAACCGGCAAAACGCTCACTGCATCTCTGCTTGGTAAATACACCGGCAAACCTGTTTTCAGGATCGATCTGTCAATGATCGTATCCAAGTTTATAGGCGAAACAGAAAAGAATCTCTCCAAGCTATTTGAAAAGGCCGATAATAAAAACTGGATCCTGTTTTTTGACGAAGCCGATGCGCTTTTTGGCAAACGGACTAACGTTAAAGATGCGCACGATAAATATGCTAACCAGGAAGCATCGTACCTGCTGCAGCGTGTGGAGCAGCACAATGGCCTGGTGATACTTGCAACCAATTTTAAAAATAACATTGATGAGGCCTTTATGCGCCGGTTTCAGTCGGTTATTAACTTCCCGCTGCCTAATGCCGATGAACGCTATACTATCTGGCAAAAATCATTTCCGCCTAAAGCCAACCTCAACGGGCACATTAACCTTGAGCAGATCTCGCGTAAATATGAGCTCAGTGGTTCCGGGATCTTGAATGTAGTACAATTTGCCTGCCTGCAAATGCTGGCCCGCAAGGAAAGCCGCATAACCTCTGAACTAATATTGGAAGGTATTGAAAGAGAGTATACTAAAGAGAACCGGGTTTGGTAGGAACCTCCGGGATATAAATCCGAAATTTTCCGTCGATCTATAATCTGTACAATGGAATCCATGATCTGTACATTGACCGGTTCAGCAGCGTTCGGGATTTTTATGCCGGTCCGGATCCTGGTTATTTCAGCAATAAAGAAAATTTAGCTTTCTGCTTATTGATGCCGTTTGCATAAAATTGAATAAATTTAGCAAATCATCGCCTATCACTATTCCGTGACTTTCACAGGAGATGATTTCGTTATGGTTTTGTCGGTAATTATCTCTGGGGCAATAAAATACTAAGTGTATGTTTAAATATATAGCGACATGTTTTATTGTTTTAATTTTTGCCCCAAGCGTATCCGGGCAAAAAAAGATGGACATTGCTACCATTAAACTAAACCTCGATAACCAAAAAACAAAGCCGACACCAATACAATTAAACTACAAATACAATTAGGCAGCTATTATCTAAACAAGCAAGGCGACCACAAAGAGGTGCTGGATAGCGGCATCAACGCTTTTAATAAAGCCATACAAATGAGTGTTGCCATCCATTCGGCAAAGTGGCTTAACGAAGCTATGATGCTTAAAGGGGCAGCGTATCTCAAGCAGTACAACCTGAAGCAGGGTAAAGCTGTTTTTATGGAAGTGGTTGGTTATTACCATAAAACAGATGATCAGTACCAGGAAGGTAAAACCCTGGCCCGCTTAGGCGATAATATATCGATAGACAATACAGTTGCCATTCCTGATAAAATAAATAGTTATGAGCAGGCCCGGGCCTTATTTCAGCAAACGGGCCATAAACTGGATGAGACTGATATGAACAAGAACATAGCCGACATCCATCTTAGCCAAAAGAAACTTGATCTGGCCGAAACCGAACTGCGCCAGGTACTGGCCCAATACAAAGCAATTGGCTATAAAAAGCTCCACTATACTTATCATTCCCTTGCCGAGCTAAGCAAACAAAAGGTTGATTTGCATAACGAGCTTTTATATCGCCACGAGGTAATAAAAAGTATAAACGCCACGGCTGATACGGCTTTGGCCGATTTTTATTACGCCAAACTTGCATTGGTGTATGCCGACCTGGATAAGTACGACCAAAGCCTTATTTACATCCTTAAATCGGCCGAGATATTAAAGCATAGAAAACAATACGAGGATTTTTATGGGTACCTGAGCCTCATTATTTATGATTTCATAACAGCTAAAAGGCCTAAAGAAGCACTGGCATACTTGAAACAGGCGGTAAAAGATGTACCACCAAAGATCTTGGCGCAAAAGGTTGATATGTATGAGGCATTTGGCAATATCTACGTTGCCCTGAAAGATTACCCGGAAGCCGAGCAATACTATCTGAAAATGATGGAAGTATATAAGGTTACTAACTTTAGTAAAGACTTTTATACCACCAACGAGCAAATGGTTACTGATTTTATTCATTACAACGAAACCATGGCCGGCTTTTACCTGCTTATTCAACAGTATAAAAAGGCAGGCATTTATACAAAACAGATCTTGTCGCTGCCATCTAATACCATCAGGCCTATCACACTCACCAAGATCCATCGCATGCAGTTTCGGGTCGATTCTGCATCGGGCAACTATGTAGCTGCAATAAAACATTTCGAGATCCATAAACGCCTTGATGACTCGTTGTTTAATGCCATCAAAAACAAGCAGATAGAGGAGCTTGATATCAGATATAGGACTAATGAAAACAAGCAGTCGATAAGGTTTTTACAGGAACAAAGTAAGAATCAAAAAGCCGAACTGCAAAAGGTAAACATGCAGCGTAACATTACTTTTGGCGGTGTGGCCATGCTTATCATTATAGCAGGTTTGGCATTTAACGGTTACCGGCACAAGCAAAGGAGCAATCAGCAATTACAGTTAAAACAAACGGAAATTAATAATCAGAACCTATCGTTACAAATCCTGCTTAACGAAAAGGATGGCCTGTTAGATGAAAAGGACTGGCTGTTAAAAGAAGTGCATCACCGGGTAAAAAACAACCTGCAAATTGTAATGAGCCTGCTTAATACGCAATCGGCATTTTTGAAGAACAACGCGGCACTTGCCGCAATCCGGGAAAGTCAAAACCGGGTACAGGCTATAGCGCTTATTCATCAAAAGCTGTATAGTAATTCGGATGTGGCTTATATCGATATGTCGGTTTATATTAATGAGCTGATTAATTACCTGGCCGATTGTTATGATCCTGGCGGCAGGGGAATTCGTTTTGAGCAAATGATACAGTCCGTTAAGCTTGACGTTGCCCAGGCCGTACCCGTAGGCCTGATACTAAACGAGGCCATTACAAACGCCATAAAATATGCCTTCCCTGCGCAGCGGGGCGAAATTAAAGTGGCCTTACAACTGGCCGAGGAAACCATTATACTCACCATAGCCGATAATGGAATAGGCTTGCCTGTTGATTTTGACATCCAAAAAGCAAGCTCATTAGGGATGGAAATGATGAAAGCATTAAGTAAACAACTGGGCGGTTATTTTAAAATAGAAAATTACGGCGGCGCTATAATCACCGTGGAATTCAGGGCCGAGGAGATGTTAAATAATATTGAACGAAAAACTTTTGCAGCTAATTAAAATATGAACAAAAAGATATTAATAGTTGAGGATGAGTCGCTGGTGGCGTATGATCTGAAATTAATATTAACCCGTGCCGGTTATAAAGTTTGTGGCATTGCCGATTCTGTACCCGAAGCCTTGGAGATCATTGAGGAGCAAAAACCGGAAATGGTATTACTTGATATATTTTTAAAGGGTAGCCTGAACGGTATCGACCTTGCCAAAGTGCTCACTTCAAAAAATATAGCATTTGTATACCTGTCGGCTAATTTTCAGGAAAGTATCCTGGAACGGGCAAAGGCTACGCAGCCCTATGGTTTTTTGGTAAAGCCATTCCGCGAAAAGGAACTACTTATAACCCTGGATGTTGCTTTTTACCGACATCAAAACAGTATCGAATCAAAATTGCGCCAGGAGCAGGCCCTGGAGCAGGTGTTTAAAAATATTGTTGCCGAACCGATAAACTGGAAACAGAAGCTGTTGAAAATAGCAATGAGCATCCAGCCGCATGTACCGTTTGATTATTTGACCGTTACTATGAAAAATGATACGGGTTTTCCTGATAACGCCCTCTCATTTTTACGCACAGGGTTTGATGAATACCAGGTTATTGGCAAGGATGAATTGGTAAACATCACAAAAACAAACAAGGCACAATTGAGCCAGATGCAGGAAGACAGTCCGCGGATAACCAAGGCTGATTTTTATAATGCTGCTAATTTTGTTAAGATTTGGCCGCAGTTTCCCGTTAAAAAGCTTATTGCACAGTTTTTTAATATGCAATCGTTTTTAGGATTGCCTTTGCTTTCTGTCAGGAGGGGATGTTATTCATTTTTCGTTTTACAGCCGCAAAACCGACTGTTATACCCATGATCATTTGATCTTGTTAGATCGACTGCACAGATTACTGCTGAGCACGGTGGAGGAGATCATCCCATTTGATGTGCCTGAGCCGTCACTAACGAGGGTTGATAAATTAGGCCAAAATCAATTGAGTGAGAAAAGCAAAGCTGCAGGTTTTAAAGATATTATCGGTAAAAGCCATCAAATGCTCACCGTACTTGACCACATTGGCATAGTAGCTCCGCTTGATACATCGGTATTAGTTTTAGGCGAAAGCGGTACAGGTAAGGAGCAGATAGCTAAGAGTATCCACTATCTGTCGCCTCGTAAAAACAAGCCTTTGGTAGTGGTAAACTGTGCCTCCATGCCGGCGACCCTGATTGAGTCCGAATTGTTCGGACACGAAAAAGGTGCTTTTACCGGAGCTGTTGAAAAGCGTACCGGTAAGTTTGAGCTGGCCGATGGCGGTACTATTTTCCTGGATGAGATAGGTGAAATGCCGGCCGAATTGCAGGTTAAGCTATTACGTGTTTTACAGGAGCAGGAGATTGAACGCATTGGCGGCAGGGGCCCGGTGAAGATCAACGTACGCATAGTTGCGGCTACGAACCGCAACCTTGAAAAAGAAGTTGAAGAAGGCCGCTTTCGGCTCGATTTATATTACAGGCTGTTTGTGTTCCCGATCATAATTCCACCTTTAAGAGAACGTAAAGATGATATCCCGGTATTGGCTAATCATTTTCTGGCACGTTACGCGCAAAAGATCGGTAAAGCGGTAACGGGGATCTCAGCAAACGTAATGGCCCAACTGCTTGAATACCAATGGCCGGGCAACGTGCGCGAGCTGGAACATTTTATTGAACGTAGTATCCTGTTAACGGATGGCCCGGTAATAAAAGACGCTTACCTGCCCAAGCTGCAGGGAAAAAAGAAAGCCCTGTTTATGCCGAAATGCCGACTGATAGATTAAAAACCATTGATGAACACGCCCGCGACCATATTTTAGATGTACTGAAACGTTGCAATGGCAAAATAAGCGGTAAGGATGGGGCAGCTTCGAAATTAGGTTTGCCGCCATCAACGCTGCATTCAAAAATGCAAAAGCTGGGCATAAAAAAATGGGAATGAATGTTTGAAATTAAACAGTATTTATTTCCAAACCAAACAATAAATCCCGGCGCGGGGCCGGGACTGCTTACTTTTCTAAAGCCTGTTTAATATCCGCTATCAAATATTGAGGATCTTCCAAACCAATATACATCCGGATTAATTGATGATGGTCGTTATCCGCCGAATATTCATCCTCGCTAAAAGAGGCAATGGCCGGCACAACAAGACTTTCATGGCCTCCCCACGACACTGCAAGTAAAATATGTTTCAGGCTGTTGCAAAACCTTTCAATTTTACTAAATGAACTGTGTTTTAATATGAGGCTAAATAAACCTCCGCAGCCCTGCATTTGTTGGCTAACTAAATCGGCCTGATTGAATTTGGGACTAAAAGGCCAGATCACATCCTGTACAGCCGGATGAGAGGCAAGCCATTCTGTAATGATCCTGGTACTTTCAAAACTGCGTTGCAGCCGCAGGGGGAGCGTTCTTAATCCCCGCAAAAGCAGCCATGCCGAGTGGGGCGACAGCGCCGGGCCGGTATTCATGAACTCGTGATCAAAGATTTTTTAAGCACAGCTTTGCTGCCGGTAAGCACACCTGCCACAACATCCGAATGGCCGCCAATATATTTGGTAGCTGATTGCGCCACAAGGTCAACCCCCATAGATATTGGTTGCTGGTAAAGGGGGCTGCAATAGCTGTTATCAATCATGGTTATGATACCTCTTGATTTCGCAAAATCGGTCACTTTCCTGATGTCCTGCAGCTCATAGCAAAATGTGTTAGGGCTTTCGAGGTAAATTAGGCGTGTTTGCGGAGTTGCGGCTTGTCCAAAATTTTCAAAAACTGTTCCGTCAATAAATGTGGTTGTAATGCCAAATTTGGGTAAAAAGTCTTTAAATAATTTAATTGTCCAACTGTACAGGTTATCCACGGCTATAATATGATCACCTGATTTTAACAGCGATAAAATTGGGACACTTATAGCACTGATACCGCTGCTGAACAGCAGGGCGTCTTCCGCGCCATCTAACGCGGCAAGTTTTTTCCTGAGTATAGTGAGTGTGGGGTTTTGCCCTCTTGAGTACAGGCTGCTTTCAAATTCATCATTCATTGCCCCCTAAGTGCCTCAACGTCTTTAAAAGAGAAGTTGCTTGATTGCATAATCGGCGGCGAAATGGCGTTAAAGTAGTTCTCTCTTTCCTCCCCAAGCTCATTTAAAATAAATGACAAATCCATAATTAAAGTATAGTGTTAGGTTTTTGGCTTCGTTTTGTGATATAGTAAATAATAAGGCCGGCAATAAAAGCACAGATGCATATTAAAGCAGCCTGCGGATTTTCAATAAAAATGCTGATAGTAACAAACCAATAAGTGGTAATAAATATGACAGGTATAACAGGGTACCACTTCATGATATAGATGCCGGTATTATTGAGCTGTTTGGTTTTACGCCGCAAAATGAAGATGGTTATAGCTGCAGTTGAAAGGCCAATGGTATCAAAAAACATTACATAATTTAATATGGTTTGAAACGAATTGGCAAAAAACAGGATAATGAGCACCGCACCAACAAAAAGCTCAATCCAAACTCCTGTACCTGGGTTTGGCTGTTTACACGTTTAAAGCGGGCAGGTAATATACCATCTTCGGCCATGGCATAATAAACACGCGGATTGGCCATAATATTAACGTTAACGAAAGCCAGTACCGAAACAAACATAAGCAGCGATACTATTTTATAGCCGGCTGCACCAAATAAAACCCCTGCAAGTGTTGCCGCAAGCGTTGTTTTATGCTGAAGGCCGCTAATGCCTAAAACTGAGTAATATGCAAAGTTGATAAGCATGTATAATGATATCACTGTAGCTATTCCAAAAAATATAGCCTTGGGGATATTGATCTTCGGGTTTATAATATCGCCTCCAAAATTTATAGTTTGCTGGTAACCGCCATAGGTAAAAAATACAGCTACCAAACTTATTCCGAACGCGCTTATATTGTTATTATTATGATATGCGATAACTTCTTTGGTAGTATTGATGTTACCTTTAAATACTGCCGCACACAAAATCAGGATCATGCCTATTTTAAAAAGGGTAAGCACATTTTGTGTGCGTGCACTCATTTTAATGCCCAGGTAGTTTATAATATATAAAACAACTACGGAAGTTATAGTCATGATTTTGATGCCCGCATCGTTTTGCAGGCTTTGTGGCATAATAATGGGGTTAATGTATTCCGCCCCTATAAGCGCTACGGCAGCAACGGAGGCCGCGTTGCTTATTACCAGCACCCAATTGATCATAAAGGCAAAAGCCGGGTGAAAGCAGTACGAAAAAACCTTGTAAAAGCCACCGGTGGTGGGGTAGCGGGCGCCAATTTCGGCAAAGGTGAGCGCCCCACACAGGCTTACTGCTCCCCAAGCAGCCAGGCTCCGAAATACAAAAGAGGTGTGCTTGAGTTTTTTGCTACTTCTGCCGGTGCTGCAAAAATGCCCATGCCTATTACCAGGCTCACAACAATCATTGAAAGATCAAAGCGGTTGAGTTTCGGGGTTATACTCATGAAGTTTTAAAATACCAATTAATCAGGGAAAACACAAAATCTAAATTTAGCATTAATTTGTTAGCAATTGATACGATGAAAGCTTTTATACACAGGTCTTCTATTTTAATTTTTTAATGATCTTAATGAAAGTTTATAACTGTATTGCAATAAATTGTTGTTGAAAAGGTCGAAAATGGAAGCCATACGCTATATTTACCAGGCCGGTTTTAAATGTTTATATTATAAGGTTAAAATATTGGCAATTAGCAAAATTAACTTGCCGGGTTTGATTGAAAAAAGCAAAAAGTTGAATTTTGACAGAGATACCTGTTTGACGAATTGCCGGTTTAACATAAAAATTGATAAGACTTTAAGATGTCGGGCATACTAAACCTTAAACCTGAATTTAAAAAACGATGATGAAAAAAATATCCATTAAGGATATAGCCAAACTTACCGATACATCAATAACTACTGTTTCATTTGTTTTAAATGGCAAGGGCCGTATTAGCAAAGAGATCAGTAAGAAGATATTGGATGTGGCCCAAAAAAATGGTTATGAACCTAATCGTATGGCGGTTGGTTTGCGTACGGGTGTTTCAAAAGTTATCGGACTGATAGTGGAGAGCATTGGCGGGCCGTTTTTTGGAGAGATGGCAAAGGTAATTGAAGAGGAGGCTGAAAAAGACGGCTATCGTATTATTTATTGCAGCACCAATAATAACCTGCAAAAAGGCAAGGACATGATCAGGATGCTGAGCCAGCAACTGGTTGATGGTTATATTATTACCCCGATGAAAGGGCTGGAAAAAGATATCCAGAACCTGGTTGATAATGAAAAGCCTGTAGTGCTCATTGACGGATATTTCCCGGGACAAGCATCCCTCACGTGCTGGTTGATAATTATGCAAGCGCTTATAACGCGGTTGATTGTTTTGTACGATCGGGATATAAAAATATCGGGATGGTAACTGCCGACCTCGGGCTGATCCAGCTAAACGACCGGAGCCTGGGCTATAAAGCTGCTTTAAAAGATAATAACCTGAAAGATAGCAGTAAGATGTTTTTAAAGGTTCCCTTTGATATGGACAAGAATGAAGGGGTTGAGGCTGTTAAAGCATTTATTGTAAAGCAAAAACAAATGGATGCTGTTTTCTTTACCACCAATTATTTGGGTACCATGGGTTTGCAGGCCATCAAAGATCTTAAGCTTAGTATCCCGGATGATTTGGCCGTGATAAGTTTTGATGATAATGAAGTGTTTAGTCTATACCCGCCGGGTATTACTACCATACAACAACCTACTTACGACATTGCAAAATCGGCAATTGATATTTTAATGGCGCAAATCAACACACACAAACTTGATGCTTCAAAAATTGATCTGAAGATCCCGTCGAAACTGATTGAGCGGGGATCAACCCTGTCGAAGGCTACAGCGTGACAATAGTTTAGTATTGGGTCCACTAATTTCCTTAGAAATCATTTGGTAAAACGTTTTATTTAATTAGCTTTGAACATTGATGCTGCTCACCTGGTTAGTTAGAACCGGTTGAGGTAGTTGGGGGCTAACTCCACCATAGTTCAACTGCTTCATAGTTCTTTTTCGATAATATTGTTTAATTAATAAAACGCCTGTTGTTTGAAGAGCAACAGGCGTTTGTTTTTGAATAAATTGAAAGGGAACTATTAATAATATTACAGAGTAATATGTTTTAATGATAAAACGTTTTATCTATATTTGGATGGTTTAATTATTATCAATCGTAAAAACCAAAACTATTCATGAAAAAAATATTTATTTTCTCACTATTCTTAATTTCGGGCTTGTTCATGGGTTTGAATGCCAATGCGCAGGAAGTTTTTAAACAAAAAGGCTACCAGGTAACTTTTATCAGTAAGGATGCTGCATTTAGCACAGATTTGAAAGACAGGCTGATCAAAACCTTTTTGAAGTGTATCCAAAACTTTCGAAGGAGTACAACAAAAAAACATCTAAAAAAGTAACGTTTGTTATCGACACTGCTTATGACGGCGTAGCTGCTACCGGAAATGATACCGTAGTATTCAGCGCGAAATACATGACCAAACATCCCGGCGATATTGACGTGGTTACTCACGAAGTAATGCACATTGTACAGGCTTATGGCAACAGCGATGGCCCCGGATGGTTAACCGAAGGGATTGCTGATTATGCCAGGTTTAAATTTGGAGTAGACAACGCCGGGGCCAAATGGGCATTGCCAGCATTTAAATCAACCCAAAACTATGATAATGCATATCGCGTAACTGCACGCTTTTTGGTATGGGCAGAAAAAACGCAAAGCCCGATCTGGTAAAAATACTTGATAAGCAACTGCGTGAGCATACTTTCACCAACGAGAGTTGGAAAAATCTAACAGGAAAAACAGTGGATGAATTGTGGGCCGCTTATGCTTTAAATCCCGCGGTTTAAACCGTTTTTACAGGTATCTGTAACAAATACCACGTACTCCCATATTTAGCGGGCTGCTTTACATAAATTAGTTGCTTTGTTAAAAAAAGATTACAAGGCCAGCGGTCACGACGCAGAGTTTCCTCGTATATGAGAGGAAACAATGAATATACTTAAAGATTACAATGAGAAGATTACTTACAGCATTATTAATAGGTACGGCCGTTTATAGCCAGGCTCAAACCAAAACAGAAAAGCTGGTTGATTATGTTAACCCTATTATAGGCACACAACGTATGGGGCATACCTATCCGGGAGCAACGGTACCTTTTGGTATGGTGCAACTAAGCCCCGAAACAGACACTGCCAGCTATGAAAAGGACGGTCATTACAATCCGGATGTATACAAATATTGTGCAGGATATCAGTATGACGATAAAACGATAGTAGGCTTTAGTCATACCCACTTCAGCGGTACCGGTCACTCAGATTTGGGCGACTTTTTAATTATGCCAACCGTTGGGGCTTTAAAACTCAATCCAGGTGTGGCCGATAAACCAGGCAGCGGCTACCGTTCGGCATTTTCGCATCAGAATGAGGTTAGCGGTGCCAATTATTACAAGGTGAAATTGGATGATAATAACATCACAGCCGAGCTAACCACCACTGCAAGGGTTGGTTTTCATCAGTACACCTTCCCTAAGTCGGATCAGTCGCACATTATACTCGACCTCATGGCGGGGATCTATAACTATCCCGATAAAAACGTGTGGACTTACCTTAAAGTAGTTAACGATTCAACAGTTGTAGGCTACCGCCAAACCAATGGCTGGGCCCGCACACGTACTTTATATTTCGCGATGGCATTTTCAAAACCATTTTATCAGCATGGGTATAAAAAATATGACAAGCGTGAGGTGTACGGTGGTTTCTGGGGTAAATTCAATCAAACCAAAAACTTCCCTGAAATTGCAGGCAGACAGATCCGCAGCTACTTTGACTTTAAAACAGAAGAAGGGGAGAAGATCAAAATTAAGTTTGCCATATCTCCTGTAAGTATGGACGGCGCGCTGAATAACATGCGCACCGAAGCACCGGGCTGGGACTTTGATAAGGTGAAAAGCGATGGTCAGCAACTTTGGGAACAGGAACTGCATAAAATTGAGATAGCCGGAAGTAAAGAAACCAAACTGAACTTCTATACTTCTATGTACCATACCATGATCAACCCAACTTTGTATATGGATGCTGACGGACAGTATAAGGGGCTTGATCAAAATGTACACAAGGCAGATGGTTTTACTAACTATACTACATTTTCGCTTTGGGATACCTACAGGGCGCTACACCCGCTGTTTAACATTATTGAGCCGAAACGTAACGCAGATATGATCCAATCGATGCTGGCTCATTTTGATCAAAGCCCGGAGCATATGCTGCCGGTTTGGTCAAATTCCGGTAACGAAAACTGGTGTATGAGTGGTTACCACAGTGTTACCGTAATTGCCGATGCTGTAATAAAAGGTAATGTGAATTTTGATGCTAATAAAGCACTTGATGCCTGCGTTGCCACAGCCCGTCACCGCGATTATGAAGGCATTGGCGAGTACATGGATAAAGGTTTTATCCCTGATGAAAAAAGTGGTGTATCGGTCTCTTCAACCCTGGAGTATGCTTTTGACGACTGGGCCATTGCTCAGCTCGCAAAAAAACTAAACAGAAACGATATCTACGAAGAGTTTATCAAGCGCTCAGAAAACTATAAAAACGTTTATGACGCCTCAATAGGTTTCATGCGCCCAAAACTGGCCAATGGTTCATTCAGGACTAAGTTTGACCCGTTGAGCACCATTAACGAAGGTTTTATTGAAGGTAACAGCTGGAACTATACTCTGTTCGCTCCGCAGGATCCCGAAAGCCTGATCAAACTGATGGGGGGCGATAAGCGCTTTGTACGTTACCTGGATTCATTGTTTACCATGAACCTGCCTGATAAATATTTTGCCGAAACAGAAGATATTACCCGCGACGGCATTATCGGTAACTACGTGCACGGCAACGAGCCGTCGCACCACGTAGCCTACCTGTACAATTGGACAGATAAACCATGGAAAACGCAGGAACGCGTACGCATGATTTTACCAATGATGTACAAACCAACTCCTGATGGTTTAGGTGGCAACGACGATACCGGCCAGATGAGTGCATGGTACATATTTACTTCGCTTGGTTTTTACCCGGTAGCGCCGGGTTCAGATCAATATTCAACCGGCAGTCCGGCTGTTGATCATGCGGTTATTAATTTGGATAACGGTAAAAAGTTTACTATCAACGTGAAAAATCAAAGCGCCAGAAATGTTTATGTGCAAAAGATGGTACTTAATGGCAAACCGCTTGATAAGTTGTTCATCAGCCATGATGAGATCATGAATGGCGGTGAGATAACTTTTTATATGAGCTCGAAGCATAAATAGAGATTGGTTTTGATTTCGGATTTCGGGTTTTCGATTTCGGAGTTAAAAAAGGGCTTTCCGTATTGGAAGGCCCTTTTGTGTTTGACTTTATTGGAGGATAGCTCACGATTGCAACATGTCAAGGAAACGTTATTGCTGGGCACGAAGCAATGCCAAACTCCACAAAGCGGCTTTGCAAACCGGATTGTTTCGTGTTTTAAACAGCTTTTAAGTATAATATGGCAGTGGGCTATAGTTGGCTGTTTTCATAAAATTCGGTTCTTATTTGCAATAAGATAACTTCAGCCTTTTGCAGGTCCGGTTTGTTGGGCAGGGCAGAGGTTCGATATAGTTCATTGATTTGCTCCATTTTTTCGTTAACCATATTCATCAGTTTATCAAATTCAAACTCGCCGTTGCGGATTTTTAGCAGGAAATCCCTATCGGGCCGGTTTACGATTACATGGCCGTATTGTGCTATTTCTCCGGCCATATTGAGCAGGCGAAAAGTGTGCATCATGTTTTTGGCATCGTAGCTTTTGCCGTGCGATAACGTGCTTTGATAGCGCGCCTCATTTCTTTTTGCTTCCCATTCGCGGTACTCCTTATACTCTTTACAGTATACCGAATAGCCATCTTTATTAAAGTTCATCACCGCCAGATGTTCTACTCCTTCGGGTACCGGGCTCAGTTGTACATCATCAGCGTCGGCACCAGATATTATTCCCCTGAAGTAGCCTGCCTTCAATTGTTTTTGGTGATAAAGCAGGTATACATCCCTGAAATGGTCCAGGTTTACCAGGCCGCATTGCTGCTGCTCAAAGTTGTTTACCTGAAGCCATTCCTTTAGTGTAATACTGCCATTATCATGGATCACATAGCAAAAATCCAGTACTGTCTTACAGGTTTCGTCTATTGACTTGTTGATTTTTTTGTTTAAACCGCGGGCCTTTTTTATTTGCGAGTGCGCATATCCGGCAAAGGTATCCAGGCAAAGTTTCGACAAGAAATCTTCCGGTTTTATTAAATCCATCAACGGGTGGCGGTACAATACAAATTGGCTGGGCGTGCTTAACAACTCCAGTATGTTGGGGTTGTTTTTGGTAAGCAATTCCATAAAACGACCGATCTCAAAATAAACCTCATCGTTTGTATTGTTGGCAACCTGATCGGTTTGGGTAAAGCCATAAAGCTGTTTTTGAGGCATGATGAAGATGCCCTTCCTATCCGTGTCAGATCCCTTAACGTTAAGATTATAAGCAGTGCTCCCGCTGATACAATCAAGCAGGAGCAGTTGCGGGTTTTGTTGCAGATGATCAAAAGTCATAATAGTATGTATTTTCTGAACAATTGGTTCAATCTCGTCCGGCTGTTTCCTTTTTGAAGGATGCAGCGGTATCTGCTGCTGGCAATAAGTCAGCGTATCCTGCAGCCAGGTTTGTATTAGCGGCACCGGTTGTATCAACGTTTTTTCATCGGCCGTTTGCTTTTGAACAAGTAGGTCGTCTAAGGTATCCTGAAAATGCGTGTCGCTTATCAAACGTCTCAATTTACTAAACTCCATTGGCGGCACTGTTTTGCGGTCCGCTATCCAAAGACAGGCCAGTGTTGATCTTAGTGCATAAAAATAGCGTTTCAGTTTAACTTCGCTTCCCTGCAAATCATCTCGTACGGTGTTAAAAACCAATGATGAATAGTGATTAGCTGATGCCCTTGGCGAAAAATATTCCGGCATTATGCTTCTTATGTCAGCGGTAAAATCACTGCCTTCCCGGTAAACTATGGGCGATTGTATCCATTCAAACAATGATATGTTTGATTTCAGGAATAGCTTCAGCGCCTTGCGTATATCCCAGCCTCGTATATCCAATACATCATTTATCGGCAGATCTACAAAATCGGGCATATCTGTTATGCCGAGGTAATAATTTACAGGACGGGCGTATATAAAACGCACATCAAAATCACTATCGGGCGAGGCAAAGCCCCAGGCCCGGCTTCCCGATTCGCAGGCGTAAAGTATTTTTATGTTTTCAGTTTGCTCTAATTCAAGCAGTTTTTGTTGTATAGTATCAGTCATTGTTTTTAATATTAAAAGTTGAAAAAAATGAAAGAGCTACAGGTAGCAGGTGTATTCCGGATTCGAACCGGCACTCATGTATTGCTACATGTTTTCAACCATCGAAGTAGCACCCACTTACGGCATCTTTCATTACTTACCCCCGAAGGGTGAAGTTTCTTTGTTTAAAATCAGGGAATAAAGAGCGATGAATGGTAGCGCTTGGCTTGAAAGGCGAAGTAACGCTTACCAACGGCATCTTTATTCCTGATTGCAGCGGGTTTAGGTAAAAGAAATTTATGAACAACAGGCCAAAGGCAATGGCTAACAAGTGGTTCAGTCGTCCCATGCTCCAAACTGTCTGAGCTACCTTAGCTTGCGGGGCTAAAGGCCGGATTTTTACCGGCGACCCTGGGGTTAAAAAAGCGAAGTAATACTTGTTTACGGCACTTTAACCTATTGTTCATTTTGAAAATAAGGGCAATGGTCAACAAATCTTCTGCATTATGCTCTAACCAACTGAGCTACCGCGGTTACCAGCGGGCCGGGTTCGAACCGGCGACCCTAACGTCCCAAATCGAAGTAGTACTTGTTTACGGCACCTTATTTTATTTTCAATTTTTTAAAAGAAGGGTAATAGGCGATAAGTGCTTGCTTACTCTGCGTTTTAACCATCTCAACTACCCTTGCGGGGCCGGACTCGAACCGACGTCTCAGTTTTGGAAATCGAAGTAACACTTATAAACGACACCTTCTTTTATAAAGAGCAAAGGCGGCAAGAGACTTGGGGGCTTGCAAGCGAGGACTCGAACCTCCATCATGGCTTTCGCCACAATGCCCTCCCCATTATTGGCTGCGAAGTAACTCTTGCCTACGGCATCTTTATTTCTTTAAGTGCAGGGCTGTTAGCTTCCCTGCACGTTTTTATAAATCTATATTGTTAATAATGTTCAGTGCCGAGCGTCCGTTTTCAATTGCTGCTAACACATCAAAAACTTTATCGCTCCAACCTGCAATTAAATACACGTCGTTTTGAAGTAACTGCAAAGGTGCCTGTCCATAGCCCGCCAGGTCAAACAGGTACAGTTTTGCCTTTGGAGCAATGTGTTGTTTGTAATAAACCCACTGCTCCTGTATGTGATTGCTGCCGCCATTACTGTTCCATAACTGGCAATCGGTAAATAACATTACCTTATCCATTTGCAAACGGCGGGTACTCAGGTCATGAATAACGAGGTAGCCATTGGTTGAGTAACCCACTTCACCTTCGCGGCGATAAAACTCCTGCACGTTGCCCAAAATGTTACCGCGTGGTACTGTAATGGTTTTCCAGCGGTCGCCAAACATACCTACCTCCACATTTTTACAGCGCGATTGCAGCAGCATGGCCAGCATTAAACCAATATCATACAACAGCACTTTTGACTTTGCCGATATAGGTTTCTGCATTGATCCGGATACGTCGCAGGCCAGCAATACACGGGTATTTTCGTCAAAACCCCTGATATTGGCTGCGCTTGCTTGTACCGCTTTTTCCAATGCATCCATCAGTTCTCCGGTGTAGCCTTTGTTGCCGGTTATGGCTGCTTTGGCTGCCCTTGCAATGTTTTGCACCGCCGAGGTTGGCGTTATCAGCTCACGGTAAGCAGCCAGGTAGCGGAATGGAAACTGTTTGGCTTTAGCCACCTGTTCGCCGTCGGCAATGGTTGCGCACACTTTTTTAAAGTGGGCATAGCTTACGCCTGCATCCTGTATGTTGCGCAGGTTACGCAACAAGGCCATATAACCAACTTTACCGCTGTCAATTAGTTCTTCCCATTTGGCACGGAACGCTATTGCTTTGGCTTCGGCGCTATCAAAATTCAGTTGCCCAAGGGCCGAGAGTTCTGTTTCCCAGGTGTAAGGTGTTTGCAGTTCGTTTGTGGCTATCTTGTTAAAGATCAGCTGCTGCAAATCATCTTTGGCACGTGGGTGTACCAGGAACAAAGCATCACGCATTTTTATGGCGCCATCGCGGTTATATTTAGCAAACTGGTATTCGTCAAAGCGGTTAAACGCCTGCGATAAACCTTTTTGCATTTGCTTTGATAAGCGGTTGAGCTTTTTAGTGCCCTTGCGCTGGTTTAACGTTTCATAGCAAGCCAATAACTCGGTGATCTCATCGGCACGGCCGATAACCCCGTCGGTAACCCGGGCAACCAGATCGTTGCCCGAGTGCAGCTTAGCCAATTCGGTAACCAGCACCAGCGGCACCGAACGCATATACATTTTGGTACGTGCATAAACTGCCAGTTTACCAACAAATACCGGGTTGCATTTAGCTATCAAATTACGCAGGCGCTCCACGCGTGCCTGGTCTTTTTCATAAAAGGTGTCGTTTAAGCTCCAGGTAACTACCGTGGTGTACAATTCCATTTCGGCGCTCATGATAAAAGCTTTTGCGCCTTCATGATTTACCGTTTTGGTTTTTACTCTGCTTAACAGGTTGAATTTCATTTTGAACCTCCTTTATTTCGTTTTGTTGATACAAAGGTTGGAGGCTACTGCGCAGTGTATTTGCGCAGTGAAAAATATTTTTATTTTTTTCAGAACTTTGATTCGTAGGATTAAAAGATGGACTTGATGCTTTAATGATTTATAGAAATTCGGAAGCTTAAATGTTACTTTGGAGTTCTAACTCAAGTATTCCTTTAATCCTACGAATCAAGGTTCAAATTCAATTGAAAAAAATATTTTTCATAATTATTTTTTAATTTAAATATTGTTTGTATAATTGCATCATGAAAACAACAATATGTATACAGTGTCCATCACCCATACTGATTTATCAGAGGAGATAGCTGTGTATATATAGTAAGTATATAACAACATTGAAAAATCCTCTTAGATAAAAACTAAGGGGATTTTTTGCTTTACAGGGTAGTATATCAATTGGTCAGATTACCACATTTGGGATGTGGAGGCTCCCGGTTCAAGTCCGGGTTACCCTACTGATTTACAGCTAGAAATATAGCTCAATGGTAAGAGCAGCACCCTTATACGGTGTCGGTTAAAGGTTCAAGTCCTTTTATTTCCACAACATGGCCGGTTGCCCGAGTGGTTCAAGGGAGTCCTCTGCAAAAGGAATGTTCGCAAGTTCGAATCTTGTACCGGCCTCTTTTATTTTTGCCTGCGTAATGGCATTACGCCGGGCCTTAACTTTCATAATCCCGGCGCAGAGTCGGGTATGGGTAGTTATTGTTTTTATTTATTTAATAGTATTTTTAATGATATTTTATCGAGTATTTTTGTTTTTTTTATAATGATTGATAAAAGGTCATGAGTCTCAGAAAAAATTGCGCTCCGTTTGGCCCCTCTCAAAACCAGGGGTCTTTTGGCTCTAACTAAGGCAGTATTTATTTAAAACAAATGTTGAAACAGGCAGTAGGGGAATTAAGGGGGAATATGGGTTTTGGAAAGGCTTAATATTTCCTCGTCAAATACATCCACAGATTATTTGCTGATATATGGTTTATTTACTATCGAAGCCTTGCTCATGGTTTGTTATATCTTGTACAAACGGGTGGCCATTTGAAAACGCTCTTTATAACCTCGTTTCAAGCCTTCTTTCAGAAGTTCAATCTCAGCTTCGCTGAGTGTTTGCCTGTTTTTCTCCATATCGTGGCTAATCAAATTTAGGAAAAATAAGCTGTATGATGAAATTCGAAAAGACCGTTGATAAGCAAGACTTACGAAGTTTCCAAAACTTCGTAAGTCTGTAAAAAATTAAATCTGTGAGTAAGTTGTTGGCATCAGCATAGTTGATGTTATTTTGCTCACCAGCAGGGCATCGGCATATTCCGGTACGGCGCTGATCTTTTTCCATTGCGGATCACTACCAAAAGCTTTCCAGTGAGCATTCTTGGCATCAAGGTCATCAAAGGTGATCATATAGGTAAGATTAGGCCTTTGTGAACCTATTACGGTTTCGCCCCAAAAAACAGGTTTGAAACCGAGGCGTTTAAATACGTCTATTTCGCCTTCATCATTAAACATTTCAATCTTCTTTTTACCTGCGGCTTCAGTTGCGCTTTGATACTGCCTCAACTCAAAGATCCTGGTTTTATTTTCAGGTGCTTCCAGGTGCGGCATGTGTACAAATGCTTTTAACAAAGAGCTTTCTATCCGTTCATAAGCAGGTGCAGCGGCCGGGGCATTAAGGTAAGCAGCGCCTTTGGCCTGCAGTTCTGCATCGCCGGCGAAACTATCGGTCACTGTTGCGAAATGGGCAAGACTGTTAAACTGCACCAGCACAAAAAGCCTGGTTTGGCCTTCGGGCTTCATTTCGGTAAATACCCCTACATGTTTTACACCTAACCGGTTGAAGGCCGGTATAGCAGTATCTTTCAGGAAATCCTCTACCAGTTTTTGCTGTTCCGAATTTTTCAGGTTGTATACCCTTAGCTCATAGTATTCGGCAGCTTTGGGAGAAGTTTCTGTAGCTTTGCTCATGGCAGGTAAAATAGTTGCGGTAACACCGGTTAACAGGGTTGATTTAACAAAGGAGCGCCTTTTCATAGCAGGTTTGATTGTTTGGCTAAGATAGGTTTTTCGGCAAAAAACAAGTGTCACATTTTTGTTTTGAGGGGAAATCCGGTTGCTTAAGCATCATCCGAATGTATTATTAAACAGTGCAGACGGAATCAATTTTGGACAGCCTGCAAATTTCTCTAATTTGGCTTTCCTGCTTTTTGCAGATTATTTTTAATTATGAGCCAGCTAATACTACCCGCCTCCACCTTTGATTTTATGAGGCAACTGAAACAGAACAATAACCGCGACTGGTTTGCTCAATATAAAGAGGCATATCAACAGCAGCTTGAACTGGTGGAGGTTTTTACGGCCGGGTTATTGAACCTGCTCAATACGCATGACGTTATCGAAACGCCCAGCGCAAAAAAGGCCCTGCACCGCATCTACCGCGATATCCGTTTTTCAAAAGATAAAACGCCTTTTAAAACTAACTGGAGCGGGAATTTTAAACGGGCGGGAAAGCACCGCCGCGGCGGTTATTATTTTCACCTGGAACCTGGCAATACATTTATAGCAGGTGGCTTTTGGGCCCCGGATGCACCCGATCTTAAGCGGATCCGCGATGATATCGCTTTTGATGCCTCGCCGTTGAAGCAAATCATCGGCAGTAAGGAGTTTACAAAAACTTTTGGCGTTTTAGAAGGCGAACAGCTGAAAACCGCACCCAAAGGTTATGCTGCAGATCATGAAGCTATTGAGCTGCTGCGTTATAAACAGTTTTTAGTAAGACGACGCTTTACCGATGAGGAGGCTTTACGCCCGGATTTCATCATAAAAGCTTCTGATACTTTTAAAAATATGCGCCCCTTTTTTGATTATATGAGCGATGTGCTCACTGCAAATGTAAATGGCGAGGAAGATTAACTATTCGTGCCTCGTTGAGCCGTCATTAGCCTCGGTGATCTTGCTGAGGTTGTAATGCATCTGCCCGTTATGTTCTTCGCCCTTAATAAGACCTTTATTGTAAAGGCTGACAAGAGTGGTTTTAACCAGCGCGGTAACCTGTTCGTTCATAATGCCGGGCTGCAGGGTTTCCAGCTCTTTCAGTACACTGTCTGCTGTTCCTTCGCCAATTTGTGCCAGCGCGTATATGGCTTTATTTTGCTGGGTATCCTGTGGATCAAAATGTGAAGGGATGTGCAGTGGTTTATATTCTTCCCTGAATTCTTCGTCGCTTAATGTCATCGTCGTAAAGCTTATAGTAACACTAAACAAACGTTATGGAAGTTTGTGTGACATTTTTAGCTTAAATCTCAAAACAATAAAATAAACGCGGACTTGCGGCCCGCGTTTATTGTTTTCTTATAGAAAAATAGTTTTTAAACTGTTGAAGGGCTTCTGATAATGCCAAGTAAAAATGAAATTACGGCAATTACCAATAATGCATGGATTAAACCTGTTGCCGAATAGGCAAACACACTGATCGCCCATCCTATTATCAGGATAACTGCGATGATATACAATAATGATCTCATAGTTTGATGTATTTAGTTTGTTATATGTAACACTTTAAAAATCGTGCCATAATTCAATCTCTATTGAAAAATATTATTTATACTGAAAGTAAATTAATTTTATCGAAATAATGATTGTGGCATCCCTCTTGCTATATCTTGATGCTACACTTAATGCTACATATGAAACCATTCTTTATTACTATAGCTAAAAATTTAACTCTTCTTATAGTACCGGACAGTGATGCCCATGCAGACGGTCACCCGGTGCTAACCTATACTTATAGTATTTATCGCCGCGATAAATCAACTGTAGCCAAGCTTAACCAGCCTGATAAGCTTTTACAGGCAAAAAAACAACCCCGATTACCTGGGTTATATCGCTTTTGAGCAGCCGGGAAAAGTGTTTAGTTATGTTGCAGACGGCGAAAATGAACTATCGCCCGATGAAGTACTCGATGTGATTGAGGAGATCAATCATTTCAGGAATACGCCGCAAATGTGGATTATTTAAATTGTGTATAAGCACGCAAAAAACGCGAAGGCGCAAAAATATTTGGCGCATTCGCGTTTTGTGGGAAATAGCAGAACGTAATGCTTATTTCTTAGTTGGCGGTATCAATTGCATGAAAGTTACAATGCTGCTGGCCTCATATGATTGAATATCGCCGGTTGGGGTAGGTACGGCGTAATTACGATAAGTAAGGTTCCGGCCATCGCGATTATTCCAGCCTGTTTTAACATTGGTTTGAAGCCAGCTGAGGTATTGGCTTTGGGCACCCTCGTTGATCAGTTGCACTATATATTGCGCGAAGATAGCTTTCAGAACGCCCTGTTCGTTAAAATCTCCTTCGGCAGGTAATATACCGTTGGTGCACATATCGTTTTTTACATAATCGGCATATAGTTTGGCATCGTTAAGGTAAGCTGCATCGTTGGTTTGTTTGTATAAGGCCATGGCTGCGCCAATTGCAGTACCCGAGTTATAAGTATAATCCTGGCCACCCGGAGGGTTATTGCCTATTTTGTTATCGTTCACTTTGCCCGATGCGTCAACCAAATTAGTTTTCGACCATGAATAGATAGATTTGGCCTTGTTGAGATAAGAAACATCCTTAGTGATATTATACAATTTCATTGCTGCTATAACGGTAGGGAAGTTGATACATGAGTTTTTTCCGCTGTGCTGAAAATCCCAGAACATGCCGCCATCTATAGGGTCATAAGAGCCGTTCCAAACCCTGTCGAACCCGGATTTTGCTTTTTCAAGATAAGTGGCATTGCCGGTAAGCTGGTTGGCGCGCGCCAGGGCAATAACCCACCACATCATATCGTCATAAATAAACCAAACGGTGGTGTTGTTCCAGTTGTAGCCATCGTAATGATTATAATTACCCTGGTATATATCGCTAATGCGGGTAAGCTGTGCAGGGGCTTTGGTACGCTCATAAACATTCATGGCCATATCCCAGTAAATAGCCTGCGTCCATATAGCTGCAACGCCATCTTTTTTAGTGGTGCTGAAGTAAAGTTTATTATTTGAATCGTAAAAAGCGTTATTGAATGCTGTATAGGCAAGGTCGGCATCGGCACTGCTAAATCCGGTACTGTTATCGGTTTGGGTAGTATCCGTGCCCGGTTTAGCGGTAACGGGTATAATATCCTTACCCTTGCTACAGCTTACGATAGTAATGAACAAGCTCAGGATCAAAAAGCGGATTGGTTTTTTCATATGATAAATGTTGGTTAGTAATAGGCTTATGTCTGGTAGCGGAATAAGGTAGTTATTCGCAGGCAAGGCAATTATAGGTTAAAAAACAACCGCTAACCAACGTTTTAACCCACAAAAAATCATTAACCCAATTCTTAACCGTGATTTTAACCGGGTGAGGGGCGTTTTTACGTAAGACATAATAAACTTCGTCATGCTTGTTTCAACACCCCATTTGCTAAGCCGGCGGCAAGGCAAACATTTATTGAAATTGCTGTGTTTTGTGTTTAAAAGCTGGGTGATCTGCACGGCGGATACCTCAGGGTCCTCTGCGAGAGACCCTGAAGGGACGAGAATATCCTTAGCCCAAGTTTTGCGGGCCGGGATTGATGAGTCGGGTAACTTGGGCTTGCGTATCACAAGTCAGCCAGCACACATCCGAGCCCGCAAGACTTGCGCTAAAAAAGTAAATAAAAGCTCTAAAAAATAAAACTGTATTTAACCTTACGCAGGTTTACGTTTTGCGGCAGGTGGTTTAGTTTCCTTTTTCTCTGGCGAAGGTACCGCCGCGGTAACTGGGGGCTGTTGAGGTTTATGCCCGTGTACCAGCCGCTCATGCATGAAGTGTGTAAGCTTATGATGGAATGGTACCAGCACGGAGGCCAGGCATACCAGGATTACCAATTCAAGTACGGGTAAATGGTTACTGAGGCGCTGCACAAAAGGATGAATAAACAGGGTTAGAAATTCAAAAGCCAGCAGCAGGCATAACACGCTCATAAACTCAATCACCTTGCGGTGGGTACGGCTTTTGCTCAGCAGTAACACTACCAAAAAAAATGTCGGGATAAAAACAGCTATGCCTACCATTTGCAGATTAATTATCCGCGCCTCTTCTTCGCGGTGCTTTTCTTCGGCAATTTCTTCCTGCCGCGCTGCTTCGTTAAAACTTAAGGTTTGGATCTGCTTAATTTTTTCGGCATTGAACATACTGTCTTTGGCGGCGAGTGCGGTTTTTAAATAAAGCAGTTCAAGGTGCTCATTTTTGCCCCGGTACACATCGGTAAGCAGGTTGCTGGCGTGAAAAATCCCCTCGGGATATAGGGCGGCTTTTGCGGCATTAAGGGCCAGCGTTGCATAATAGATGCTTGAATCGGCCATACCTTTTTGCTTATAGAGTTGTGCTACGCTGTTATAGCTGTCGGCAAGGCTGTTTTGATCGTTTACTTTTGCAGCATAACTTATACTCACCCGGTAATAATCAAGCGCCAGGGCGGTATGTCCCATTTTATAGTTAATGTCGCCTAAAATGGATAAGGTGTTAGGCATGGTAGCCGTATCTTTCAGGGTTTGCTTTATGGCATAAGCCTGCATCTCATAGTTTAAAGCCGAATCAACCTTGTTAAGCTTGATGTAGCAGTTGCCAATATTGGCCAGGATAATCCCCAGGCGCGCTGTTTCATGCAGTTCTTCGGCAACAGCTTTAGCTTTAAAATGGTAGGATAGGGCTTTTACGTTATCCAATTGGTCGGAGTAAACGATGCCTATATCGCTGAGACTTTTTAAAATACCCAAACGGTCGTTAATTTCTTCGCGTATTTTTAGTGAGTTGAGTAAAAAAGAAAGGGCCTGGTCATACTTGCCATTTTTCCATAAAACCACACCCAGGCGGTTCATGCAATCGGCCTCGCCTTTTTTGAACGAGAATTTGCGGGCCAGCTCAAGCCCCTGCTGCGCATAAATCAGCGCGCTATCAGGCCGGGTGGCCTGCAATTGTAAGCTTAATTGGCGTAATGGTTCAACACCCGCGGTATCATTTTTATGCCGGGCCGCTTCTGATCTTAACCGATTTAATATGTTTTTTGAGCATAGGTATCCGTGGCGATGCCGGTTAAAAGGCATACGCAAACCATTCCCTTTAGTATGTGGTTTAGCATAAATTATAAAATAAAACAAAGCCCCCATTTTAGGAAGGGGATAGATATACAGGGCAATGGCACCAGCCGGATAAAACAGATTCCTAACTATCCATCGAAGGTTCTTCAGCTGCATTATCCGGGTCGGGCGAAGCTACAAACCCGTCGGCGGCTTCGTCTTCGGGCTCAAGGCCTGTTTCATTATCAGCAAATCCCATTGAGGTATTTTTGTCCCTAAAACCCATAGAGGTGTTTTTGTCGAACGCTTTGGTTGATGTACTCATGGCTTTAATGTTTAAAAATCAGTTTGAGTTCAGTTAATTGCTAAGCGAGCAGGTATATAAATATACATTTATATTTTATTGATGGTCAAATCTTTACGCTTTATGTGAAATAGAGTGCCGTTTTATGCGGATAGTTGCCGGTTTTGCGGAAAGTATATTAAATGAGACTGAAAAAAGAAACCGTCAGCTCATAAAGGAGTGGATAAAATAGAAGTGACCGAAACAAATTTATTTACACTTGCGACAGGGCTTTTTTCGATGAAGTAAGGCCTCTTTTACATACTCTCCGTGGTTTTTATGCCAGGTGGTTATTTCGGCCGGATCGACAAATTTTATTTCGAGGCTTTCTATGGATGTTTCGATATTGCCGCTAACGTATTTGCATAAATAAAGCACTACAACTGAACTATGGGGCTGCTGAAATTGACCGGCGGGGACAGCGAAGAATTTAATGATCTCAACCGGTTCAACAATTAGCCGGGCCTCTTCCCAAAACTCACGTTTCATGGCTGTTTCCGGGTCTTCGCCAATATCAACCCAGCCGCCGGGCAAACCCCACAAAAGGTCGTCGCTGCGGTGCTCAACCAGCAGGCGGCCATTGTCATCAAACAAGATACCGTTAACTCCTACTTTGGGTGTGGCATATCCCAGATCGTTACGAAAGCGTTCTTTTAAAACTTCGGTTTCCAGGCCGGTAAATTCGCTGTACTCCTGTGTGGCTATATCCAACAGTTTTTGATAGCGCTCCATATCGAAAGGGCTTTTGGTATACCTGATACCGGTTTGTGCCAGGGCATAAATGTTTTCAAGCAGGTCGATATAATTCTTTTTCATATGGTGCCTGCAATATAGCTAACAGCTGATATAACCGGGGTAAAGAAATTATAAAATCATTGTTTAAAGATGTTTTGCGTATGGAGGGAATTTGTTACTTTTAAATACTCTGGGATTTTCTTGTGCCTGCTTCCTGCTGATTAGGTTCAGGATATACGAGTTCGAATCTCGTTCTGGGCACACTTTATAGTTTCACGGCAATCTATAACTCTTGAGAGTTCGAGTCTCTCTTCGGAAATGAGTACTTTATTATCTGTCGCATTCAACCTATCATTGGTCGCATATACACCGCAGGCATTATTGCCTTATTGCTGAGATTTGTATCATAATAAAAAACAAATTTTAAACATCAACCACTTTGGGAGGTAAATCTTATGAGAAAGATAATCGTTTTAACATTCATGACATTAGATGGCGTAATGCAGGCACCCGGCGGACCGGAAGAAGATCAATCAGGCAGTTTTAAATATGGCGGCTGGTCGGCACCTTTTATGGATGAAGTTTCGGGTAAGATGATGCAGAAGCAGATGGAAGCGACAGATATTCTGTTAGGCCGGAAAACGTTCGACATTTTTGAAGAGTATTGGCCTAAGCATGCGGATTATTGGCCTGGTATCAATGAGGTAACAAAATACGTGTTATCCAATACAAAGGATAAATCCGATTGGAACAACAGCGTGTTCCTTACAAGCATAGAAGATATTAAAAAACTGAAAGATTCAGAAGGTTCGGACATCAAAGTCTGGGGCAGCGGCGAACTGGTTAAGTTGTTACTGAAACATGACCTGGTGGACGAGCTTTGGCTTAAAATATACCCGGTACTGCTTGGCAAAGGAAAAACCATATTCAGTGAGGACACCGTGCCTACTACTTTGGAGGTAACAGAAAGCACCGTTACACCAAGCGGAGTGGTCTTTGTTAATTACAAACGCGCCGGGGAGGTTAAGACCGGTAATATGGGAGCTTAAAAAAGCTTGGAGGGAATTACTCATTCCCCAAAAAGGATCCGCGTCATCTCTGTATAGTTGTTCAGGAAATGTTTGGTAACCATGTAATGCTCCGTTTCTTCGTAACGTACCTGTTTAATACCCGAATCATCCAGTTGGTAAATGGTTGCACCCGGGTAGGCTAATAAAATGGGGGAGTGGGTGGCTATAATGAACTGTGAGTTTTCATTCACAAGCGTATTGATGAGCGAGAGTGCCGCCATTTGCCTGTTTGGCGATAAGGCGGCCTCCGGCTCATCAAATATGTAAAGCCCGTTGCCGGTAAGCCTGTTGGTTAGCGTAGCCATGAACGATTCGCCGTGTGAGCATTCATGAAGCGACTTTACTCCATATTGCCGTGCAAACGTGCCTTTGTCGTTTTCATAAACATTTTCCATATAGGTGGCTACGTTATAAAAGCTTTCGGCCCGGAGAAAGAAATAATCGGTTGGCTTTTTGTAGCTTTTTATACCGGTTAAATAATTGAAAAGTTGCGACGAATTATTATGCGTTTGAAACTGCGCGTTTTTTGAGCCTCCCTCGATACTGAAACCCATATGCAAAGCGATGGCCTCTACCAGCGTTGATTTCCCCGAACCATTTTCGCCAATGATAAAAGTAACATCGCGATGGAACTTTAATGACGACAAGTTCCTGATAGCCGGGATGTGAAACGGATAAGCATCAAACGATGGCACCATATCTCGTTTCAGTTGGATCTCCTGGAGAAAAGGTTTGGCTTCCATAGTAGGGTAAAGATAGGGAATGGAGGTGAATAAAGATTATAATCGAAATAGCTTAGCCAGTGCACGATATATCACCCATACAACAGGATAACACATCGCAATTGCAAATATTATTAATGATATAGCATAGAGATCATTACTGAATTTATATGTTAAATCAACCTTTGATAATATTACTATTTCGGCTCCCAATATCAATATATACAATGCCATTTTTATAGTAAACTGGTGTATAAAATTGATGGGGTTTTGCGCCTGCTTGAATGTCTCGTTTTGCTCAATTCTTTGTTGTGCTATATTAAAAATGAGCGTTTCGATTTGGTCATTTATGGAAGGCCACATATCGTAATTGTCCAATGCAAAATCTTTATAGATCGATAAAAATTCTAAAATTTCAATACGCAGATAGTCGTAGTGTTCCGGGCGGAATGCTTCCTGCAGCTCATCGCTAAACTGGTATAGCGAACCCATTTTGTCACCGGCCATCGTATCATTTAACGCGATGCGGTCCATTACTTCGCATGCTTTTTGTAACCCGATATTATTGCTATTGAGTTTATGATAAATTAACCCAAGCAATACATTGCCTATAATAGGTGCATTGCTTATACTTATTTTGTCTTTGATAAGCACCTTTGCTTCTGTGATGCTCTTGCTCATTGAAAGCTCAATGAAAAAATAATCCGGAATATCTTCTGTAGTGATGATGATATCATCGGCCCATTTTACAGCTTCGGCTTTTGTAATTAGTTCCCATTGCAGGCCCCAATAAAATACTTCAAGCAAGAGGTTATATGATTGCGACAATATAAGCATTCGTGATTCGGTTTAGTTGTTTGCCTACCCAGTCCCAGCTCCCGCAAGCGCCCTCGCTTGTGGGCATTATTAAGCAAACCGGTGGCTCTCCATGTAGATAACCTAAACGCGGGCCACAAGTGAGGACACTTGCGGCAGCGTTTAGAAATATAATTAAAAATCTGATTTTCAACTTCAAACTCCCAAGTTAAGACTCTTCTCCTAATCCTCCGGCTTTTCCTTAGCATCCGCCATCCGCACTATCCTCGGCTGAAAGCTTGCCAGTACATCAACCAGATCATGCTGGGCGGCCATCACAGCATGGATATCCTTGTACACCATCGGCGCTTCTGTCCAAATCGCTTCCCATCAGGGTGATGCGTTTATCTGCGAGGTTAGCGGCAACTGCTTTCGGGTCGACAGTTTTGAAGGCGGCGCTTCGGCTCATTAAACGGCCTGCACCGTGTGAGGCGGAGTTGATAGAAGCCGCATCGCCTTTACCGCGCACTACAAAGCCAGGTGTGCTCATACTGCCGGGAATGATCCCTAATACACCTTCGCCTGCCGGAGTAGCGCCTTTTCGGTGTACCATTACTGCGGTACCATCGGCAAGCTGCTCTTTCCAGGCAAAGTTGTGGTGGTTTTCAATCATCATTACCGGTTTAAGGTTAAGCGCACGGGCAATTTTGTTATGGATTTCGTGATGATTGGCGCTGGCGTAATCGCCGGCCAGGTTCATGGCAATCCAGTATTCCTGCCCTTCTGTCGTTATCTAAATTTAACCATGCCAAATGCTTGGCCTCCTGCGGAAGCTTGGTTTTGCTCATAGCAATTTTTGAGTAATGATCGGCAATGCTCCCTCCAAACCCGCGCGAACCTGAGTGCGACAATAAAGCGAGGTAACCACCGGCCGGGATGCCTTCAAGCGCTCCTTCGGCAACGGTAAGTTCGCCCCATTCAACAAAGTGGTTGCCGGTACCCGAGGTACCCAATTGTGAATAGGCTTTATTCTTAAGGTTCCGGATTGTCTTGGTTTCGCTCCATACAGGGCTGTCGAACAACGAGGTATCAAAATGCGTTTTGGTAACCCCGCCAATGCCGAAGTTGGTATGATCAAGCAGAAGCCCTTTAAGAATGTCGGTTTCGGTGTCAACCACACCGGCAGGCAAATCAAAAATACTCAAACACATACGGCAGGCAATATCCACCCCAACCGCAAAGGGGATGATGGTATTGGCAGTTGTAGCCAGCACACCGCCAATAGGCAAGCCGTAACCCTGGTGGGCATCGGGCATTAAAGCACCTGCTACGGCTATGGGTAACTTAATCGCGGTTTTCATCTGCGCAAGCGCACCCACTTCAATATGCTCAAGGCCGTAAACCGGGAAATCGGCAATTTCCTGTTTCAGTGCGAAGTTGGTTCGCGGCTGTTTTAAAAATTTTCCTTCTTTTCGCAGATCAATTACCGCCTCGGCCAGGTTCTTAAACTTGCCGCCTTTTTTAAGGGCATAAGGCATTGGGTCGTCAATAAGGGCTTCCAGGTTGGCCAGGATCTGTTCCTTATCCATTACGCCGTGTTTTAGCAGGCCATTCGCCACACGGCTAAAGTTCTCCAATATTTTTACGTCGTTAATACCTAATGCGGTTAATTCGTTGTTGCTTATTTTTATCTTTTCCATAGCGCTCTTAAACCTCCGCCAATTGGCGGAGGGGTTTCTTGTTTAGCTGCTTTTGTTATTTAACGATACAAAGTAAAATTTCAACTGCGCAATGTATTTGCGCAGTTGAGAATAATTTAATAATATTATAAAAAAGTCATGAACTGGTGTGTCGACTCACCCCGACATCGCTTCGCTTGTTGACCTCTCTCCGGCTTCGCCGCAAAGGGGGTAGGGAAATTAAAGAATAAATAAATCCGAAATCTAACATCCTAAATCCGAAATCAAAATATGCCTGTAAACCGCAACGCCCTTATCCGCTACCGAACCATTGATAGCTGCCTGCAAAACCGCCGCCGGCAGTGGACACTTGACGACCTGATTGAAGCCTGCTCCGAAGCTTTGTACGAATACCAGGGGATAAACAGCGGGGTAAGCCGCCGCACCGTGCAGGCCGATATGGAGATGATGCGCAGTAATAAGCTGGGGTACGAAGCGCCTATTGTAGTGGTTGATAAAAAGTATTACACCTACTCCGACAAGAATTACAGCATCAATAACATCCCCCTCAATAACCAGGACATGCAGGTGTTGAGCGAGGTAGCCGGTTTGCTGGGCCAGTTTAAAGGCCTGGGGCATTTTGCCGACCTTAACGAAATGGTAACCAAACTGGAAGACAAGATCTACAGCCAGAAAACACACAGTGTGCCAGTGGTTGATTTTGAAAAGAACGATAACCTGAAGGGGTTGGAATGGATTGAGATTATTCGTAAGGCTATTGTAAGCAAGAATACGTTGTGTGTTAGCTATCAGTCATTCAAAGCAAGGGAGGCCAGTACATTTTGCTTCAGCGCTTATTTGTTGAAGGAGTACCGTAACCGATGGTTTGCGCTGGGCGTATCACACGTAAGGAATAAACCACTGCTTACCCTGGCGCTCGACAGGATTCAGACTGTGGAGGTACATATTGACGAGTACATTGAAAACACCCGGATCAATCTCGCTACTTATTATAATGATGTGCTTGGCGTTACCAAATCGCCGGGTCAGCGCGATAATGAAGTCATATTTTGGGTAGATGATAAAAATGCCCCGTATGTTATTACCAAACCATTGCACCACACGCAAAAAATATTAAAAGTTACGGCAGACGGAACAATATTCAGCATTAGGGTGATCATGAACTTCGAGTTGGAGCGTGAATTGCTCGGTTTCGGGCCTAAACTGAAAGTGCTTGGTCCGCGGATCCTGGTTAAACAAATGAAGGATCTGTACCGGAAATCTCTGGAGCATTATGCTGGGGATAGCCCTGTACCGCAGGGTAAGAATTTGAGCAGTTTGTTAAATTCGTGACGTAAAGCATTTATATTAGTGCTAATGATAAGCGAAAAAGAAACTACCAGCTTAAGTAAATTTTTAAGCCTAGTATTACGTCATCAGCCCGAAGCAATAAATATTAAACTTGATGAGCAGGGCTGGGTAGCCGTTGACGAATTGCTGCTAAAAGCGGCTGCACATGGTAAAGCCATAACTCTTGAAATACTGAACCACATAGTTGAAACTAACGCCAAAAAGCGTTTCGCATTTGATGATGCCCGGCAGAAGATCCGCGCCAGCCAGGGGCATTCGGTTGAGGTTGAGCTGGGTTATGAAGCACAAATACCACCGGATGTGCTGTATCATGGCACAGGGAGCCAGTCGATTGAGGCGATTTTGCAAACCGGGCTCGAAAAGCGGAGCCGGCAGCACGTACACCTAAGCAACGACCTGGAAACGGCTGTTAAGGTTGGTCAACGCCATGGTAAACCTGTGGTGTTAACCGTTGCGGCGGGTGAAATGCACCGGCTGGGTCATAAATTCTATCTGTCAGAAAACAAGGTGTGGCTTACCGATTTTGTACCGATAGATTTTATCGGAAAATATTCCTCTTAACCTATCCATGACGACTTAAAAAATGGGTGTCATACTGAGCCCGTCGAAGTATGGCGGACAGGGCCCCTGCACACGAGTCTTCGACAGGCTCAGACTGACAGGCCCTCTTTGTCATCTAACCTTCAGAGTCCATGGATTTAATCACTCAGGATAAATCCCAAATCGAACATCCGAATTCCGAAATTGGAAAATGACATTTTTTTGACTTTTGTACCAAATTAGTCGAAACTTTATTTTAAAAAACGCTTGCAGGTTAAGTAGCAAACCTGTTACATTTAGGAAATTATAAACTGAAATGCCAAAGCACATCCTAATTATTTACGTATTGGTTGCCTGTTGTATCCTGGTTATTATGGTCAACTCATTTGTTAAAAACAGGTTAAACAAAAAAGCTGAAGACCGGCGGATCCTGAAACCCGTTAACCGTTCTTAATTGTTTTTCAAATCCATTAAGAGGGCCGGCCCTGTGATCAAACCGGGGCCGGCTCTGCAAAGCATCGATATCTCCTGATGCTCATATTGTTTATCACCAGTCGTTTTTTTGAAGTTTAAACAAGCCTTTATTAAAATATACGTTGAGGAAAATATTTTTCGCTAAGACGCAAAGATTTTTTCCCTTTGCGTCTTAGTATGCTTATTTAATCACGGACGTGCTATTCTGCTAAAATCCATCAAAAACAAAGGTTTCGTTTACAAGCGGTTTCCTTGGCAGCATTTCAGGTCGGATACTGGCCTGGTACACAAATGAGGCTACGATGATGGCGGCCTGTTTCAGATCATCTATCATCAGGTGGTCGTAGTCGTCCATATTGCTGTGGTGCGTGCGGGTTTCATAATCAATAGGGTCCTGCACAAACTGGAAACCCGGTATGCCAGCCCAATCAAACGCCAGGTGATCGGTTGACCCGGTATTGGCCATAGTTACCGTTGTGGCACCAAGGTCATTAAAGGGTTTTAGCCACTGTTCAAATATCGGTTTCATTTTTTCGTTGTTTTGCGCAAAGATCCCCCTGATTTTTCCGGTACCATTATCCAGGTTAAAATAGGCTGATACTTTAGCCTGCTCGGGCTTTACAGTAAATTTAACGCCATCCCTGAAATGGCTTTTAACGTACCCGAATGAACCCAGCAAACCCTGCTCTTCCCCGCTCCACAGTGCAATGCGGATGGTGCGTTTAGGTTTAAGCCCAAGCGAATCGAGCAGGCGAACGGCCTCCAGCATTACAATGCAGCCTGCGGCATTGTCGGTTGCACCGGTAGCTGCCTGCCACGAATCAAGATGACCGCCCAGCATCACCAGCTGCGATTTTAGTTTGGGGTCGGTGCCGGGGATTTCGCCCACTACGTTGTAGCCGTTTGTATCTTCGGTAGATGTTTTGTCCGTAAAACTCATGGCCAGTTCAACTTTCTGGCCCGATTGGATCAGCCGTTTGATCTTCTGCCCGTCCTCCGAAGCCATGGTAACCTGCGGTACGGTTTCCGGATCAGTTAATTTATAGCCGTAGCGCCCTTGCACAAAAACGGTTCCGTTAACATTACTGCGGCCCGCGCTAATGAATGCCAGCGCACCAGCGTTTTTCAATATGCGGTCTGCTGTTTTAAAGATCTTCAGATATTTAGTAGTATACATGTCGATCATGGAGCGGGACACCATATAAGTATCCTTCAGGTTGGCTAACGCGGTGTCGGCCAGTCTTTCGGCCGATGGCTCAAAGTCCTTTTTATAATCAGCCGCCTCACCGGTAACCAGTACAAATTTGCCTTTAAACCCGGTAGCGTGGCTATTAAGATAAACAGTATCTATAGCCTGTGCCGATGTAATTATCATAACTTCACCTTGCAGCAAGCCTGTGCTGCCCGGGCTCCATGGATTAGGATAAGCCCTGATCTGGGCATTATAGGGTGCGCGCATCATCATACTGAAATCCTGCACTTCCCATTGTTTGCCAAAAGTGCCCCAGGGCTCGGTAGCGGCATTGGTCATTCCCCATTTTTTCATGGTGGCAACTGCCCAGCTTGCTGCCCGGGCATAACCCGGCGAATTGGTTAACCGCGGACCGGATACATCGGTTAAATAATGCGCTATCTGCGGAATTTGTGAGCTGCTAAGCTCTGCCTTGCGGATGCGACTGAAAGCTGCAGTATCAATAACTTCCTGCTGGGCGTAGCTACCGGTGCTGGCAAACAACAGCGCGCCGAAAATAAAATTGAGTTTTATATATTTCATAATGAGGGTTTTATATTTGAATATAAGGTTTTAGTTTGAAAAATATAAATAAGAGGGGGTAAAACCTGAACTAAGCCGTGCCATTAACACAATAAAACATTGGCAACACCCCAGATGTCATTAAATAACGTAAAAACCGCATCCCGAAAGCGTATAAACACTATGTTACCCGGCTGTTTTTATCGTCAATTTTATCTTCTCTAAATAAAGTCATTTAACCCGAAGGCTATTTGTAGTTTTCTGAATCAGCAAATAGCTTAAATTAATGGTATTTATAGTGTTCGGGTCGCCTGTATATGGCTTTAAACGTTTGTGAACCAACAATCAAATTATATAAACTTAAAACTACAACCTATGTCTTTTTTATCAAAAATGTGGGATAATGTAAAATCCCTGTTCCACAACGCTTCAGACGCTGTACATGAAATCATTACCGTAGCCGACAAAGTTGCTAACGGAATCAAAAACCTTGAAGCAAGCCAGGCCGGCCAGTTTTTGGAAATGACGCTGGAAACCCTGGTGCCGGCATCAGCAGTAATTGTGAACGGCATTAAATTATGGCTGCCCAAAGTGGTTACCGATTTAAACTGGGCTGTACAGGAAGATGGCAAAACAGATGCGCAAAAAATAGCCGACGCGGTGGCTTATTTAGCAAAACTGAAAGGCGTTAACCCGGATGCTTATGCCAGCCAGCTGAACACGTTAAATGCACTGATCCAAAAATGGATGTCGGACCAGCAGGGTGCCGGGCTCAACATTCAGCAGGCGCTTACCATTAGCCAGGTTAACCATAATCCCGATCTGGTTTCGGCTTAATGATATTAAATTGCTGAGGGGCAGCATCCCCGTGGCCGCATCATAAAACAAATGATGTGGCCTTCTTTTTTGCATATATATAAATATGACCTGTTTTTTCTTAAGCTTGTGGTTGGCCCATTTGCAACTGCTTGCCGGTAAGGATATTAGCGTACTTAAAGTGGCAGATAATAAATAAGCCTCTATTTTTTTGAAGTAGCAACTACAACAATACCGCCTATAACTAATAATCCGCCAAGGTAGGGCGGCCAGTTAACAGTTTTTTCCCTGTCGGCCGATACCTGTATAGGGCCGGCATCAATGATCTTTTCTTTTTTGGTGTAAGTAAAACCTGTCCAGATGAGCATGGCCGCACCTACAATAATGAGTACAATCCCTATGGCTTTGTTCATGGTTATATAATTTGGTTATTGATAATAAATAGCGTTTAGTTACTATTTGTTTTGCGCTTGTCGTTCAGATTGGCATATTAAGTTTTTTTGCTTTCAACTTTTCTTTAGATTAGAAGCCTGGATCCGGGGTGAATGGTTTTCCTATAACATCCTGAAAATTAATTACCGTAGATGCAAGATAATCTGATACTGGAAACCATATCGGTTACTAAAAACTTTTTTGGGGATAAGTCTTCGGGGGTTAATAACGTTACCATTTTTATTCCAAAAGCAAAAATAACAGCGATAGTAGGTGAAAGCGGCAGCGGGAAAACCACTTTGCTCAACCTGTTATATGGTACCCTGGAGCCCGACCATGGTGAGGTGTTTTTTAAGGAGGAGCAGGTATTAAGCAGGCAAAAAGGTATTCAGCATGCCCATAAGGTTATGCGGATGGTAGCGCAGCACGATAACGATCTTGATCCGCGAATATCGGTATGGGACACTATATGTGAAGGTTTGCCTGCCGAAGATCAAAGTCAGGCTATCCATCATGTTACTGAAGCCTTGAACCTTTTAAATATCTACACCATTAGAGAAATGCCCTTTGGTAAATTAAGCGGTGGCGAAAAGCAGCGTGTAACCATTGCCAAAGCATTGATTAGCCGCCCGGAAGTTTTACTGCTTGATGAACCCTTTAACCAGGTAGATGCAACCTATCGGGAAGGTTTACAGCACGATATCAGGTATATTGTAAAGGAATGGGGAGTTACCGTAGTATTGGTATCGCATGATCCTGCCGAGATCCTTTCCATGGCCGATGAACTTATTGTACTTAAAGAAGGGGAGATTGTGGAGAACGGCAGTCCTGAGCAGTTATATCATGCGCCTAAATTATTGTACACGGCACAAATACTGGCCAGCTGTACCCGGCTAACATCGGCCCAGGCAAAAGTTTGCAGCATAAAAAGTAAACGCAGCGTGGTGGTGGTTTACGCCGAGCATATTAAAATTAGCAGCCTGGGCAGCAAATGGCTGGTGAAAATGGTATTGTTTAAAGGCTTTTTTGAAGAACTTATTGTTGAAAAAGATGGTTTAACACTGCGGGTAATTAATTACGACAGGCGTAAGTACCCGGTTGGCAGTAAAGTTGGCATCAGTATCAGTAAGTATTTTGAATTTGGAAAATGGGAGAGTTGATTTATACTTTTGTCTCTTTGGGACTTTTTAATAAAAATGCCATTGCGAGGAGGAACGACAGAAGCAATCTCGTAGCTACGCAAGCCGGCTATGTATTGACTACGAGATTGCCGCGCTGCGCAATGACATAGTTTTTATTTTTTCGTTTCAGCGCTTGTGTTCACTTTGCTACTGCCAGTTCTCTATGTTTTGCCTTCCTATACTTCGATAAATTGATCAGCAACACACTGCTCAATATTACAACCAGTCCAATAACCTGGATCAGCGTTACATGTTCGCCTGCAAAAATTACCCCCAATAATACGGCTATCACCGGGTTAACATAGGCATAGGTACCAACCTGGGTAGCCGGTCTCACCTGTAAAAGCCATACATAAGCGCTAAATGCCGCTATCGATCCAAATATAATGAGATAAGCTAGGGCATACCAGCTTTGTACCGGTATGGCATGCCATTGTACGGTTTGTACCTCGTTGTTTAAAAAACTTGCGGGAATAAAAAATATGCCGGCTCCAAGCATTTGCCAGGCCGTATTTACCGATACCGATCCTTTAGTGTTATAATGTTTTGAATATAATGAACCGGAGGCCCAGCCCAGTGTACCAAGTAAAAGCAATATCATTCCTGGTAATTTTGATGGACCTGCCGATGATCCCAATACGTCCGCGATCTGATCCCGAAATAAAAGTATCACACCTATAAAGCCAATGATGAGGCCGACAATGGTGCTTTTGCTTTTAAAGTTGGTGCTCCAGTTGGGTTTATCAAGCAGCACGAACCAAATTGGCGGCGATGTTACCATAATGGCCACCATCGCGCTTGGTAAAGTTTGTTCGGCCCATATTACTGCACCGTTACCTATTACCAACAGCAGGAAACCGCTTACTGCTGCATGTAATATGTTTTGTTTTACAAAAATCTTTTCACCCTTAATTGCACACCACGCCATTAACAGCAAACCCGCTGTGAAGAAGCGCAGCGCGCCCAACAGCAGCGGCGGAAAACCAGCTACTGCAATTTTTATAAAAAAGTAGGTAGAGCCCCATACTATATAAACAGTGGCGAAAGCTATAATAACTAATAAGGGCGAAGTGGATTTTGCAGTAGTAGGTGCCATGGTATATTATTTTTCGGGTATAACCAATTGTTGTTGTTCTTTTTTGGTTTCGAGCACTATGGTGGTGCGGGTGCTCAAAATATTGGGTATTTTACTGAAGTGAGTGCGCATTAAATTCATTAGCGAGGCGGAGTCATAAGTACGCACTTTTATTAAATAGCAATCGTCGCCGGCTATGTGGTGCACTTCCTGTACTTCGGGTATCTTGGCCAGCTCGCCTGATGTAGCATCGCTTCCTGGCCCATCGGCCGCTTTCATAAATATAAAAGCAAGCATTTTTTGCTGCAGGGCCGCCGGATTGATGCGCATTGTATATTGTTGGATCACATTTTTTTGTTCCAGTTTTTTTACGCGCTCAAGAATGCCGGATGGCGCCATGCCAAGCTCACGGGCCAGGTCGGCATTAGAGATCCGGGCGTTTTCCTGCATCAATCGCAAAATATGCAGGTCGGTTTTATCTAAAATAATTTCCGGTTCGTTAATCATACAGTAATATTCGGTATAAATTGAATAAAGTTCAAATATTTTTAATTAAAATGAATTTAATTCAACAAAACTGTCTTTATGATGTTTAAACATCAGTTGCTTAAGTCGCTTCTGCAATCAAATAAATACTGTTTTAGCTGTCTGAAATGACTTTTTGATATGCAATAGATTTTTTTGAAAAAAATTAAAATGTTTTTAAATCACAATCGTCTTTATCTTTAAAAAGGATAAAGAAATTGACAACAGCGATAATGCCCCAGGACAAAAACAGCCACATCATACAAACAATTGCGTCGTATGGTAAAAGCCTGTTGGGATTTATTCGCCGGAGGGTAAAAAACGATGCCGACGCCGAGGATATACTCCAGGATGTTTGGTACCAGTTTAGCGCTGTTATTAATTCTGAACCGATTGAACAAACCAGCGCCTGGCTATACCGGGTGGCCCGGAACAAAATAACTGATAAGCATAAAAAAGACGGAAACCCTGCTTGATGATATGCTGGCCGATGATGAGGATTATGACGATGAGGCACCGGACTTTAAAGCCATACTCCTTACCGAAGCTACCACTCCCGAAACCGAGTATTTGCGCAACCTTTTTTGGGAGCAGTTATTTTTTGCGCTGGATGAATTGCCCGAAGAACAAAAACAGGTATTTGTTTGGCATGAGCTTGAAGATATCCCCTTTGAGGAAATTGCCAAACGTACCGGGCTAAATACCAACACGCTGGTATCAAGGAAACGTTACGCCGTACTACACTTGCGCAAACGGCTTGCCCAGCTTTACACCGAAATTACTGAATATTAAAAATTAAGACATTATATAACATGAAACCATTTTTTTATAAAAGGCGATTTTTCTTCATTCCGCTTGGGGTGATCGCTTGCCTGGCCGTCATCAGCTTTGTGGTAATGCAGCTGTGGAATAATTTATTGCCGGATATTTTACATGTAACAACCATTACTTACTGGCAGGCCGTTGGCATATTTATTTTATGCAAGATTTTGTTTGGTTTTGGGAAAGGCGGCCCTAAAGGCGGAGGAGGTGCGCCCTGGATGCGCGGACGCATGGCTGAACGTTTTAAAAATATGAGCCCTGAAGACAGAGATAAATTCCGCGCTCAGTGGGAAGACCGCATGTGCGGATGGAAAGGCCACGGGCATGGCAGGTTTAGCCGTGACTGGGACGATTTTAAGACTACCACAAACGAAGAAAAGAAGGCTGAGTAAGCGATCAGGAATATCAGCTTTAAGCTTTATGCATTCCGCTTTCAGTTCTAAATAAATTTATATTTATCTACCTCAAATAACATAACAATGGATGTACTGGTATTTGCAACAAGTGTACGGCAGAGACGGCAGGTGAGCCGGGTACAAAATTTATTAACCAAAATACCCGCCATAGCCCAATGGAACTTTGACCTGGAAGACTGCGATAATATTTTACGGGTGGAAGCTAAGGATCTTTCGCCTCGTTATATCGAATCGTTGTTGCAAAACGCCGGCATCTATTGCCAGGAGCTGGATTACTAATACCTGTTTACAATGACGGCCGCGCTTGAACGTAAGGTGAGATCCGATGGGACCATATCTTGTTAAGCATCCCTGTTACAGGATACATTTATGGCCCGGTGGTTCAAATCCCTAACGCTGCTGCGGCGGTAATATGGGTGTTCTTCCCAATAATAGTGCTTTAGGGCTTTTGGCTGTGCAAAGGCTATTGGTTAAAAAGAAATTCAAAAATTTAGTTAAGTGATTGTTTGGCAGCCCGGCTTATTTTTTAGCCGGGCTGTTTATTTCAATCCAGTAGCCATCCGGATCCTGGAAATAAAGTTGCAATACGCCATCTGCCCGGTAGGTAGGTTCTTTACTGTCACCTTTCCAGTTTGAGTAAGGGATATTCATTTGATCGAGTGTTTTTGCAAACTCTTTTACCGACGAAACGGTGAAGCAAAGGTGTACGCCTTTAACCTGTTTTTCGTTGCGTTCAGCCTGTATAACATGTAGTTTCACATTATTGCCAAGGCTATACCATTGGTGTACGGTATCGGCAAAGGGGTTGTCAACTTTTTTAAGGTGTAATACTTTGGTATAAAATTCGGTGCTTTTTTTAAGGTTACCGGTAGTAATGGCAATATGATCAATTACCGGTGAGATATCGGTACCGTTTTGGGCTTTGCAAACCACAGGCAAAAGCACAGTTATTGCCAGCAGCAACGTGGTTAGTTTGGCTGTTTTAAAGATTATTGATAAAGATCTCATTGTTAGGATTTGTAATTTAAATGCCTAAAGATATAGGTTTAGCATTATGGTTAAAGTAATGCACAAATAAATTACACAAGCATTCAATGAAAACTGAATATCAATTTTTCGTCCTCGTGATTAATACAATTGATATTGTGTAAATTCCAGTCATTAATATCAATAAGGCCCGCATCGGTCCTGTAATGACTGTCATCAACAGGGCATTTTACTACATATCCAATATCTTTAATCAGCACAATTATTGGTCTTGCACCGCAAACCTTGCAGCAGTTACAATCAACCGATCCTGGTATATTAACATAGCCCCTCATACTTCATCCGGCGTTTAATTAAGTTTTTAATTGCGATTGGTTATCAGGTCAATCAACTTGTTAAAGTAGTCGTATTTTATCCCAAAAAGTTAAAAAAATACTAATTGAGAATAAAATCCTCCATGAAAATATAATACGTATGAAACTGGGTTTATGTTACTGCCCTTTGCAGATTATTATTTATTTAAGGAGATAATAATAGTTGTTTGTGTTTTGCAGTACCGTTTTATATTAATTTAACGCTGCAAACAGCTATGGAGCAATATGATTATTAATGCTTATAGCCTTTCTGGCCATCGGTTTTCTGTTTGTTTGGATTAATCAGGTTATGGAGCGACGGAGTTCCTGAGTTGTCGCTTGAAATAGTTTTCGACTGATGATTATCCTACTGTAACATTCCTTTTACCGCTTTGTTGCCGCACTCTTATGGCATGATAACTGTTTGGCCATAGTTTATCTATCGAAAACTAATAAATCATTTGCTATGAAAACTACTGTTTCACGCTCAATTTCATTATTAATATTAGCAGCAATGGGCTTTACAAGCTGTTCGACCGAATACCGGGAACGACACAGGCGACGACACGACGAAAGGGTTCGTGTACACGAACGCGTAGTTATACATAATTAAAACAAGTAAATACAGCAAAACAGGCCGTGCTGATGAAGCACGGCCTGTTTTGTTTATGGCGTTTAAAAACCGGGATTGTTTATGGTAAAATCAATCGTTCCAGAGGTGCCGTGAATGAAGGCTACCTTCCAGTTTGTTTTTAATCATAAGGTCGTCTTTATGCAAAATGCAATCGCCCTGATTGATGTCTTCTTCGGCAGTAACTTTGATGATGCTGCCTGATATCTGTTCAACTATACTTGATAAAGTAAAGATCTCTGAGTCGGGTATTTGTACGGTTAATATTGCCATGGGTAGATGATGTTATTTTTAATAATTCAAAAATATGGCAATAAAATTTACCCAATGTTTTATGAAAGTAAAATTTAAATAACCTTTATTTTACAAATGTATCAACAATATTAATTCACAGTTTTAGTTATCAGCACCCAGTCGACAATGGTTTTGGCATCACCGGCTTTTATTTTGTTAACTGTATTTTCTGATAAGCCATGATAGGGTTTGGTAACCTTGTTAACACCACCAGGATAGCCACCACCTAATGCAAAATTAAGGATGATGAATTTTTTGTTATCAAAAGCCCAGCGGCCATATTTTTCAACCATTGCTTTTGTTACTGTATAGGTAATTTTGCCATCAACCTTAAAAACAAGGCTCTCAGGCAACCAGTCTACCGAATATACATGCCACTGGGTAACATCAATGCCTGCGGGGAAAAATACACGTTTTGCAAGCGGCGTATCGCCAAAATAGCCGGGGCCATGTAAAGCATGGCTTACCCAGCTTGAGTCGCCTACGGTTTCCATTACGTCAATTTCGCCGCAATTGGGCCATTTACCGTTTCCAAGCAGCCAAAAGGCTGGCCATAGGCCTGCGCCTGCCGCCATTTTCATTCTGCATGAGGCAGTACCATATGTAAACTCCATTTTAGCTCGGGTATTAATGCGGCCTGAAATGAAATCATATTTACGCTGCTCTTTACTGGTAAAGCCGGGTTTATATAAAGCCTTTAAAACAAGCGCGCCGTTTTCTGCACCTTCGGCTTTACCATCTATCATATAAATGGTAGCCGCCGAATCAACATAGGCCTGCTGCTCGTCATTAACAGTGTTGCCCGTAACTTCAACATTCCACCTGCTCCTGTTGAGGGTTGGTTTATTAAAATCTTCAAAGAAAACAGTATCCGTAGTTTTATTCTGAGCGAATGCCTGTAATGCTAATAAAAGTGGAGCTGATAGCAGCAGATATTTTAGATTCATTTGAAGTGTGAGATAAGGGTTTAAAAGTAGATAAATTGGATGACACGAATTTAGTATTTACCAATTGCGATCATAATTTTACAGTAACGTCCCGGTTTGAAACTTAGAAGATACATTGACAAATAAACAAATTGAGAATCTCTGCTTGCATTGTTATATTTGTGTAATACTCATCTTAAGGTCATGGGTAATACCACAGCAAATTTATATTTCAGGTCAAAACAGGTTTCATTAATAATGTTGGCGGTAACAGCTATCATTTGGTCCAGGTTGCTATTCTTTCTTTTTAATGACCCTGAAGGCCCAAATCTTTTAATAGTTGGAGGTTTGGCACTGGCTGTATTTTTGTTATCCTGGGCAGTATATATATTTATCCCGTCCAAAATGAATGGTTTTAAACGCATTTCTGCAGCAATTTGTATCCAAATACTATTGATTATTGGTCTTTATTTTTGCATGAAGTAATTTCCCGTCTTTCTCAAAATCTTTAAACCTGGCCTGCATCAGCAATTTTACCCTCTAATTACCTTTACTTTTTTAAATTGCAGTCTTATACATATTTATATGCACAGTAGTGGTTTTTTGAAGGTATTCGCAATTATTGCGTTGATTAGTTTGTTGTTTGATTGGTACATCCATTCCGGCCTTAAAACCTTAACTGCCGACTGGCAATCAAACCTGTGGCGCAATGTTGTTTTATGGGGGTATTTGATCACATCTGTTGGTGTAACTGCGTTGTTTTTAATTGGCTTTGGCGCTTTTAGTACAGCAAGCGGCATGCGCCCGTTTCATGAGTGGATGCTAAGCCTGTTCCTGACGTTTTTTATTACCAAATTGGTTTTCATAATCGTGCTATCCCTCGGCGATCTTGGGCGGTTTTTCGTAGGTGTATTCAACTTGATCAGTGATTCGGGCAGGGTTGCCGGGCAGCCGGCTTTTCCGGGCCGGCGTAAGTTCATCAGTGAAATAGCGGTACTGGTGGCTGCCGTGCCTTTTACTTCGTTTTTTTATGCCATGCTTAAAGGTAAATATGATTATAAGCTGCACAAAACCACCCTTTATTTTGATGATTTGCCCGATGCTTTCGATGGCTTTACCATCACCCAGCTTTCTGACATCCATTCGGGAAGTTTTGATAATACCGAGGCTATGCAACGCGGTATCGACCTGGCTAAAGCGCAAAAAAGCGACCTGTTTGTTTTTACCGGCGACCTGGTGAATAATGCAGCATCGGAAATTGAGCCTTATATTGACAGGTTTGGGCAGATCAAAGCGCCTTACGGACAGTTTTCCATTTTAGGTAACCACGATTACGGTGATTATATCCATTGGGATAACATGCAGGAAAAGGCAGCCAATCTCGATAAACTTAAACAACATCACAAAGCCTTAGGCTACCGTTTGCTGCTGGATGAAAATGTAACCATTGAAAAAGGCGGGCAATCGATCTCCCTCATCGGGATCCAAAACTGGGGCAAAGGTTTCATCCAGATAGGCGATTTGAATAAGGCGCTTCAGGACGTACCCCAGGATGCCTTTAAAATACTGCTTTCGCATGACCCTACCCATTGGGAAGAACAGGTTCGTTATAACCCAACAACCATTCATCTTACCTTGTCGGGCCATACTCACGGCGCGCAGTTTGGTGTAGAGATTCCCGGCTTTAGGTGGAGCCCGGTAAAATACCGTTATGTTGACTGGGCCGGCCTCGCTAATGAAAATAACCGATATCTGTACGTAAACCGTGGTTTTGGTTTCCTGGCATTTTCTGGAAGGTTAGGTATTTGGCCGGAGGTTACAGTTATTGAGCTGAAGAAAAAGGTGGTGTAACGTTATAAAATAAGGATTTGATTTATCCGGCTTGATTTGTGGCAGGGTTTTTATGCTTATTATACTAAGCATTTAAACTTAAAATTATGGCAACTAATAATATAAAAAGGATAGGCAAACAAGGTCCCCAGGTACAGCATCAGCATAGCAATGCCTGGCAAGTGATGAAGCCTTTTGTACATTTTGGTGTGAAAGCGATAAGCGCAATAGCCCATACGCTGATCTACATTATAAAACATATTCCCAAACCTGATTCGCCTAAACCTTCCGGGCAAAAAGGCGGTAAGGTCATCAAAATATGAAATAGTAAGCCCGGTATATTCATATCGGGCTTTTGGGTAATCCAGTACTGGTTATCAACCGTTATTAAACGGAATAAAATACCGTGTTTTCACGGGTTGCGGGACCGTTTTTAAATGGCGAGATTTAAGCGTTGATTAAATCATGCAAAACAAGAACTGCCATTACCTATCACTGGTTGCTAATATTGCCTTCAATAATAATTGATATAATATTGAAAACCTAAACCTTAACTTTAACCTTGTCCTTACACCCGTCAGTTTGATGGGTGTTTTTTGTTTTATACCAGGTCAAATTCATAAGCGTTCAGTAAGTGGCTTGTTGTTTAAATTACAATTTGTACTTACTTTCACCCTCAATGAATCATCTGTTTACCGGTTACAAAACGCTTCAAAAATTAATACTTCCGGCGCTGTTACTTTCTGCTACATTGTCAAAAGCGCAGGTGTTTGGCGGTAATCCGCCATCTATAAAATGGAAACAGGTAAACACACCGCCAGCCCGGGTGATATTCCCGACCGGCTTGGATTCGGCGGGGTTAAGGGTTGCCAATATCGTGCAGCAAATGAACGGCCTGATCCGGCCAACAATCGGCTTTAAGCAAAAACAAATCAGTATTGTATTGCAAAATCAAACTACCGTAGCCAACGGTTATGTGGGATTGGCCCCCTTCAGGAGCGAGTTTTTTTAACTCCCGAACAAAATAGCTTTGATATAGGCAGCCTGCCATGGCCGCAGCAACTGGCTATTCACGAGTACAGGCATGTGCAGCAGTACAATAATTTTAATGTAGGCCTGTCGCATTTACTCCGCATAGTTTTTGGCGAGGGCGGGCAGGCGCTGGGTAACGACCTGGCTGTACCCAACTGGTTTTTGAGGGCGACGCTGTTTTTAACGAAACCCTGGTGAGCGAACAGGGCAGGGGCCGGTTGCCTTATTTTTTTACCGGTTACCGTGCGCTGTGGGCTGCGGATAAAAACTACAGCTATATGAAGCTTCGCAATGGCTCGTACCGCGACTATGTGCCCGACCATTACCCCCTTGGCTACATGATGGTAGCCTACGGCCGCGAAAAATATGGAAGCGAACTCTGGAAAAACGTAACACATGACGCTGCGGCTTATCGAGGTGGCTTTTATCCTTTTCAATGGGCTGTTAAAAAATACACCGGCGAAAGTTTCAAAACCTTTTCAAATAATGGGTTTGCTTATTTCAAACAGCAATTTGCCGAAGATAACAATCAGCCCATTGCCGAACGAAAGAAACATTTTGACGCCAACCGGCAATACCCGGCTTTTGTGAACGATAGTACGCTCATCTATGCCAAAAATACTTACGATCATTTGCCTGCCTTTGTCATTAAAACCGGTGATAAAGAATTGAAAATCAGCACCCGTTCCTATTCATTGGATAGTTATTTTGATTATCACAACGGTAAAATAATTTATACATCCTATCGGCCGGATTTACGCTGGAGCTACCGTAATTATAGTGAACTGATGCTGCTTGATACAAAAACGGGGCTGGAACACCGGATCACATCAAAAGCAAAATACTTTTCGCCTGCTTTTAGTGCCGATGGCCAAAGCATTGTTGCTGTACGGGTTGATCCATCAGGATTGAGTCAGCTGCATATTTTGGATACTGCGGGTAAACTACAACAGGAAATTCCAAACCCGAAGGGGCTATTTTATACTTACCCTAAGTTTTACGGCGATGGCAAACTGCTGTCGGCAGCGCGCAATAAGGATGGTAAAATGGGGATAGCGCTTATTGAGATCGCTACCGGTAAAACAGCGTATTTAACACCCCCGAGTTTTCGCCCGATAGGTTTTATCGCCCTAAAAAAGACACGTTGTATTTCACGCAAACCGATGGTAAAAACGACCGCCTGTTTGTGATGATGCTTAACGATAAAAGTGTTTATGAAATGTTGCCAACCGGTAATTTTACAGGTTTAGGCTACTATCAGCCGGCAGTAAGTGATAATAAACTGGCCTGGGTAGGTTTTACTGCCGATGGTTACCGGATTAACCAGGCCAATAAAAAAGATTTGAAATGGATAGCCGCCGGGGAGATTATGCACGCTACCTGCCCGATCTGGGTATCACAGCACTGAAAAAAGATTCGGCTGCCAATTTAGTAACAGGGATAGTTGATAAGCCATTGCCGGTTACCAGCTATCCCAAAGCGCATGGTTTGTTCAATTTTCACAGTATCATCCCCAATATCAGCGACCCTAATTATTCATTCGCTATCACGGGCGAGAATGTGCTGAATACTTTTCAGTCCGAGTTGTCTTTTGATTATAATACCAACGAAGGCTACAAGCAGTTTGGTTTCGATGCCATTTACGGGGCTTTGTTCCCCTATATTTCGGCCGGGGCCGATTACACACTCGACAGGCGGAGCTTTTATAAGGGCCAATACGTTTACTGGAACGAGACTGCTGTGCATGGTGGTTTGCGGGTTCCCCTGAATTTTAGTGAGGGCAAGCGCTTAACCAGTCTTACCTTTGGCAGCGACCTGTATTTTAACAGTATCAACTTTCAACAAGCCTACAAAGGCAGTTTTGCTGACCGGTCATATAGCTATTTGAATAATTATTTCAGCTTTAGCAATCAAACGCAACAGGCACAGAAAAATATTTATCCCCGGTTTGCGCAAAGCATAGGCGTCAATTATAAATCGGCAGTTTCAGGATCGGGCGCAACGCAGCTATTGGCTACGGGAAGTTTTTATTTCCCTGGTTTGTTTGTGAACCACAACTTTGTCATCAGCCTGGCGCACCAGCAAAAAGGGAAGGACAACGTGATCAGTTTCTCTAATGATTTCCCTTTCTCCAAAGGTTATACCGCCGAAAACCTGGATGATATGAATAAGATTGGCTTAACATATCATATGCCAATAGCTTATCCTGATGCAGGTTTCGGCAACCTGTTTTACCTGTTACGCCTGCGTGCAGCATTGTTTTTTGATTATACCCATGCCAGCGCATCAAACTTTTTTACCGATGGCAGCGGTTTTAAGCAAAACTTCAGGTCGGCAGGTGGTACCCTGTATTTTGATACCAAATTCTTTAATCAAAACAGTATCACATTCGGTATCAGATATAGCAGGCTGCTGGATGAAGATTTTTTTGGCGGGACAGGGCGCAATAGGATAGAGCTGGTTTTGCCGGTAACTTTCTTTTAGTTGGATGGTTGATCTAATAATCAGTACTTATGATGCCCACTATACAACCCGAACAGGTGATCAACTCTGATTTTCTATCGTTAACATAGGAGGCTATTCGAATGATCTCAACAGGAATTTTGACATTCTTTTTTTGAAGAGTTTTTATTCCGGCAACGCCGTAGGCTTGTTCCTCGCAGCAAAAGCTGAACAACAGATTTTTAAGTTTTTTGATATCCCTGTTTTTTACAAGCTCGTCAATATATTCCCCCATCTTCGTTTTAGGACTTGCGTCACCGCAATAAAAGGCATACATTTTATATAGATTTAACTCTTTTACTAAATCTTCAATGTTTTTGGATGATTTGTAAAAGTCGTTGCGTCTTTTTAAGTATTGCAACACTTTCGTAGTATCTATTTTTGGATGATTTTCTCTTTTATTTAGTTTATCGTAAAGCGGATCTCCAAAGAATGAGTTATCATAGCACACAGAACTAATTAGAATGCTGTCGCCCATTGTTAGTAAATTAACATAGTAACGATTCGATCCATTAAAAATAACGTTTATCCGTTGATGCTTATAACCAAAATCCACATCTCTGTTAAAGTAAGTAGTTACTTTGCTATCATGGGGCTGCCGGGTTTGTTTAATGCTGTCAATTCTTTGGAAAAGCCTGGTAGCGCTCTTTTCATTATTAGATACTGATTCTATTTTGTGATAATAAGTCTGAAGCTGGGCATAACTTTTTAAAACGGTAACTTGGAATAAAAACAGAAAAAGTATTTTTCTATTCATAAATTTAACTGTTAGCCAGCCTGATGAGTTCCTTAACCCGGTCAACGCCGGTAACATCAATACTATATTCATCGCCGGCTTCGGCGCTCATCATGATGCTTTCATTGTGAAACTTCATTTTACTGGCAACCTTGATCCTTGCTGATGAATGAACTTCTTTTACCCCGGTGTAATGTATGAGATCGGCAACATTCGCTTCACTTACGCCGCTCCCGGGCATAATGCTGATGCGGCCGGCGGCTTGTTCAACGAGGCGGTTTAAATTGCTGGCACCCTCAATAGCGGTGCTTTTGCCTCCTGAGGTAAGTACGCGCTCGCAGCCCATTTCAATGATTTCTTCAAGGGCTTTATGCTGATCGGCACACATATCGAAAGCCCGGTGAAAAGTTACACCCAGGCCCCATTGCCGGGCAAGGCGTACCATTTCGGTACAGCGTTCTATATCGATAGAGCCATCTTCTTTAAGAATACCTATTACCACACCGTCGCAACCGGCATCAATACAATACCTGATATCGGCCATCATGAGCTTGTACTCCATATCATTGTACAAAAAATCGCCGCCGCGAGGACGGATGAGCACATACAGCTTGATATGGAGCAGGCTGCGGGCCATTAATATGGTGCCGTGCGATGGGGTGGTGCCGCCATCCTTCAAATTTTCGCAAAGTTCAACACGCACAGCGCCGCCCTCCTGGGCCGCCAGGGCCGATGTTACCGAATTAGCACAAACTTCGAGTGATACCTGCATGTTTTTTTAAGTCCATAGACCATAGTCAATAGTCCATGGCCTTTTTTTGTTTATTGTCTATGGTCGATAGTTCATAGACTACTACTGTTAAGTTAACTATATTCTACAATATTAAACTATGGACTATCGACTATGGTCCATCGACCAATAAATTTACTTATAATAACTTTTTCCTGGTATTAACAGGTCCTGTTGTTGTGCATTACAAACGGCGTATGAAAAACCACTTTGTATAGCATAGGCACCATATTCGCCTTTTTTATTAATAGCTAAAAAGCCAACCTGGATCTTTTTGGCTATTTCCGGTTTCTTTTTAATAATACGGTTTACAGCTTCCTTGCAGGCATCCTCCGGAGATAGGCCCTGGCGCATTAATTCAACCACCAAGAAGCTGCCCACATTGCGGATCACCTCCTCACCAACACCGGTTGATGTTGCACCGCCAACCTCATTATCTACATAAAGACCTGCACCTATAATCGGGCTATCACCAACGCGGCCGTGCAGTTTAAAAGCCATGCCGCTGGTAGTACATCCGCCTGAGATGTTGCCTTTGGCGTCAATAGCAAGCATACCAATGGTATCATGGTTGTATTTATTGCCCGGTTTACCGCCGTTTTCGATATTCATAACGGGGCTGTACTGAGCTTTTTTAAGCCACTCCTTCCAGATCTTTTCTGTTTCGGGGGTTAGCAGTTTTTCTTTTTCATACCCTGCTCAACGGCAAACTGGGTAGCACCTTCGCCAACCAGCATTACGTGAGGGGTTTTCTCCATCACTAAACGTGCTACCGAAATAGGGTGGGCTATATTCTCCATGGCAGCTACCGAGCCACAGTTGCCAAACTCGTCCATGATACACGAGTCGAGGGTTACATGTCCGTCACGATCGGGCAAGCCGGTGCGGCCTACAGTATGATTGGTGATATCTTCGGCTTCAGGGATGCGGGCCCCGGCTTCAATAGCGTCGAGCGAACGGCCTCCGGCTGATAATACTTTCCAGGCTCCTTTGTTGGCTATAATGCCAAAATCCCAGGTTGAAATTACGATAGGATAACCGCCTTCGGGCTTTGATATGACGGTTTTTGCGATGGCAGATTTAGAAAGCGCTGCAAATGAAGCACCTGCGGCGGATAATTTAATGAACTTACGGCGGTTGTACATACCGCTAATATATGAAAAACAGTTTTAAGTCATAAGTTCTAAGTCTTCAGTCTGAAGTCGTAACTCTTGAGTTTTAAGTTAAGACCCTATCGGGTTATAAAAATGAAGATTTTTGACTCGCGACTTAAGACTTTCGACTTTGAAAAAAGCTATTCAAAATCCCGCTGGCAATTAAAACAATGCCATGCTTTGCGGCTATAAAAAGGGAATATCATCAATAAAAATGAGATGATGGCGGTGAACCAATGAACCCTTTTTTCGGTTGCTGAACCATAACGTACATTGGTTGAGCCACAATAAGGGCAAATCACGGCATTAAGCGTTTCTGTCATCAATTTCAATATGGTCCTGGTCGTGCAGGTCACCTTCGGCGGCTAAAATCTCCCGGCATCGCTCCAGGTCGCGCTCAAATATTTTGAGTTTAATGCCGCCTACAGCCTGGTTGTAAAGGGGATTGGACCCAATGGTGTTTTCATCGGCAATAAAGCAGGGGATACCATAACCTTCCAGTTTGGTGCGGATGATATGTGCAAGCATCACATCATAATAGGTTTCAAACGTTATGATCTTTTCTTCGGGTTGAACGGCCATATTGTAGATAAATATTAATCAAAGGTAAATTGTTTTTTATTTAATTTGGACGCCATGAACCGCATCGACCGAATATCAGCCATTTTGATCCAACTACAATCACGCAGGGTGGTAAAGGCAGGAGATATTGCCGATAGGTTCAATATTAGCCTGCGTACGGTTTACCGCGACATAAAAACGCTTGAAGAAGCTGGCATCCCGCTCATAGGCGAAGCCGGCGTTGGCTACTCCATTATGGATGGTTACCGCCTGCCCCCGGTAATGTTTACCCGCGAGGAAGCCACAGCTTTTTTAACCGCCGAAAAGTTTGTTGAAAAGCTTACAGATACCTCAACCATGGCACAGTACCAGTCGGCCATGTACAAGGTGAGGGCTATTCTTAAATCATCTGAAAAAGATGCCCTGGAAAACCTTGACGGCAGCATCGAAGTACTGAAAAGCCATAGTCAGAAAAGGGCCGGAAGTACCGATCATATCCAAACCATACTGGATTGCATTATCTGTAAAAAGATCATGAGCATTGATTACTTTGCCGCCCACTCGCAGGAAAATACCAAACGCGAAGTTGAACCGGTAGGCGTTTTTTTCCTGGATAGTTTCTGGCACCTGATAGCCTACTGCCGTCTGCGTAGTGACTATCGCGATTTCAGGATGGACCGTATCAGGAAGCTGGTGGTTACAGATAAAAGTTATGTAAACAGTAAGCACCCTACGCTAAAAGATTATATTGACAAAATGGCCTGCGAAAAGCAGCTTGAACAGGTGGTGATAAAAGTTGACAAGGAGATTCACAGCTATCTTGATCATCAAAAATACTACGGCGGTTTTGTATCTGAGAAAACTGTAGGAAGTAAAATTGAGATGACTTTTTTGACCATCTCATTGGAAGGTTTTGCCCGATGGTATATGACCTTTGGCGACCGTGCCGAGATCATCAGACCCGACACCTTGTTGCAGCGTGTACGGGAGATCACCGCAACCATCGCCCAAAAAATAAATTAATTTCTTTTCTTTTTTCCTGCTGACATAAGGCTGTCACCAGCGCGTTGTTACTTTGTTTCATAATGGCAGGGGCAGGGCTTTTATTGGTCGTGTTTTTGCGGTTAATTTAAACCATACACTTATGAAACATTGGATAATAGTAGTATCAAAAGATCACATTGGCCGTGGCATTTCCGGGGGATTTATTCAGGCCAATCATGGTAAACTGGCGCCGCTTAAACGTATGGAAGTTGGCGACTGGGTGGCGGTATATTCGCCCAAACAAAAGATGAACGGCAATGAGCCTTTGCAGGCTTTTACAGCCATTGGCCAGGTGCGTGACGAGGATATTTATCAGAAGCAAATGGCTATTGATTTTATCCCATACCGCCGCAATGTAAATTACTACGAATGTGCCGAAGTTCCGATAGCCCCGATGATTGAAAAGCTCGATTTTATCACCAACAAAAAAGCGTGGGGCTACAACTTCAGGTTTGGATTTTTGAAGTTCCCGGCGCAGATTTTAAGAAGATAAAGGAACAAATGATCACTGCAAAACAACCACTATTAAATAAGGCTACGTTATGGAAAAATTAACAGTAAATGTGCAGGTAAAATTTAAAGCCCCGATGGCTAAAGTTTGGCAAGGCCTGACTGATCCTGCTATGGTGAAAAAATATTTTTTGGTACCGATCTTGAATCGAGCTGGAGGGTAGGGGAGCCCATAAAATTCAGCGGGGAGTGGGGTGGTAAAAAGTATGAAGACCATGGAACTATACTGGATATTGATCCGGGCACATTTGTAAAATACAGCTACTGGAGCAGCATGAGCGGCACTGACGACAAGCCCGAAAACTATGCCAATGTTACCTACAACCTCACCGAAAATAATGGCGAGACTGAACTTACCGTTACCCAGGACAACGTAAAAAACGAGGAAGCTAAAGCGCATTCAGAACAAAACTGGAAAGGGATTTTTGAAGAATTGAGGAAACTGATAGAGTAATTATAATATTAAATTAATAATTTATATAATCATTATAATTGTTTGTAAAAAAGTTGATTATAAGTCAATATAACAAATAGTAATAACTCCGAAAATGGATAAAGTAACAATAAAGGGTTTCTATTTAGTTGGGATTTCGGTACGTACTACAAACCAAAACGGGCAGGCAATGAAAGATATAGCAGGGCTTTGGAACTGGTTTATGAGTGAAGCGGTTTTACAGCAGGTGGTGAACCGTCTTAGTGATGATATTTATTGTGTTTACACCGATTATGAAAGCGATAAGAACGGCTTTTATACCACAGTACTTGGTTGTAAGGTAGCTACTAAAGACAATATACCTGAAGGCCTGATTTGCATTACAGTACCACCCGGAAGCTATAACCGGTACGTGGCTAAGGGTGCATTGCCGCAGTCGGTAGGCGAAACCTGGCACCAGATCTGGACAAGCGATATTGACAGAAGATATATGGCCGATTTCGACGTATATGGAGAAAGGTCACAAAATGCTGATAACGCCGAGGTAGAAGTTTTTGTGGGAGTGAATAACTAACTATCGTCATGCTGAACTTGTTTCAGCACCCCATCAGAAGAGCCGCGTGGAATCTTGCTTGTGAGGTGCCGAAATAAATTCGGCATGACTTTTTAGTTAAAAGAATATAGCGTTTAGACTCCAGAAAACTCTGTAATTTCCAAAATTCTATAAATTGTAATTAATATTACCTGTTAAAAGTCAATCGCTTGCCGGCTTTACCTTCAATAAGACTTCCATTCGCATATGCCAGATTTCCTGATATCAATGTGTAAGCCACTTGCGAGCGGAAAGTATTGCCTTCAAATGGGCTCCAGTTACATTTATACAGGATATTACTTTTATTAACGTTCCATGGTTTGTTCAGGTTAACCAATACCAGGTCGGCCCAGTAACCTTCGCGGATGAAGCCGCGTTTTTCTATTTGAAAAAGGGTAGCTACGTTATGCGCCATTTTTTCTGCAATTTGCTCGAGGCTTATTTTACCATGGTGATACAGCTCAAGCATGGCTGGCAAAGCATGCTGAACCAATGGGCCACCGGATGGCGCCTGCAGGTAAGGCTGCTCTTTTTCTTCTATAGTATGCGGGGCGTGGTCGGTAGCAATAACGTCAATCCTTCCATCAAGTACAGCACGTAAAATACCATCACGGTCTGCCTCTGTTTTTACTGCCGGGTTCCACTTAATATAGTTGCCTTTTATGTCATAATCTGCATCGGTAAACCACAGGTGATGGATGCAGGCTTCGGCAGTAATTCGTTTATCTTTTAATGGAATTGTGTTGTCAAAAAGATGTGTCTCCCGCTCTGTAGAAATGTGCAAAATATGCAAACGAGTGTTGTGCTTTTTTGCCAGCTCAACCGCCATTGATGAAGACAAATAGCAGGCCTCTGCACTCCTGATTTTTGGATGCATCCGCACCGGAATATTTTCGCCAAGCAGTTGTTTGTAATGGGCAAGATTGCTCTTGATCGTAGCCTCATCTTCGCAGTGTGTAGCGATGAGCATGGGTGATTGCGCGAAGAGTTTTTCGAGGGTGTGAGGGTCATCAACAAGCATGTTACCGGTAGAGGATCCCATGAACACTTTGATGCCACAAACCTTACTGATATCGGTGCGCAAAACCTCATCTAAATTGTTGTTAGACGCGCCCATAAAAAACGAATAATTAGCCAGCGAATTGCGCGACGCGATCTGGTATTTATCTTCCAAAAGTTCCTGCGTTAAAGTGTTGGGAACGGTGTTTGGCATCTCCATAAACGAAGTGATGCCGCCCGCAACAGCAGCTCTTGATTCTGAATAAATATCGGCCTTATAAGTTAAGCCCGGCTCGCGGAAGTGCACCTGGTCGTCGATGCAGCCAGGTAACAAATGCAGTCCTTCTGCATTAATCACTTCATCTGCCTGGTGGTCGATAACTGAGTCGATACGGTCTATCAAACCATCTTTGATCAATACATCGGCAACGTATTGTTTATGCTCGTTAACTATGGTGGCTGCTTTTATCAGAATTGTAGACATGTTTTGAAATTTCGGATTTGGGATATTCGATTTCGGATTTGTTGATTGAGCTCAAACTTACGAAGTTTTTAAAACTTTGTAAGTTTTGAAGGGAAACTACTGAAGCATGAAGCCCTGTTGCTCCAGTATTTCGGCATTTTTCAATATACCGTATGTTCCAGTCTTTTTAACGGCCATTTTGTTATGGATGTGGTATTTTAGTTTCCGCGAGGCTTTATTGATTTCCTCCCAATTCCATACACTTGCCGGTCCTATAATTGAGTTGGGTAATTCATGACCAATTGCACCTTTCTCATTAAAATGCCCGATGTGTGATTTGCTAAGTACGTTCCCCTTAATTTGTCCCAGATAAAGTCGTATCAACCCCCAATCCATGGTTGAGTACCGGAACGTATGCCCTTTACAGCGCTTAGGATCAAGATTGATTTTTTCGAAAACAGGTTGCCCCTTAAACTCCGGTGACCATAAAGCGAAATTTGATCCAAAAGAGCCTCCGTTGTATAAATCAAATTTTGCGGTTATATCTGTTGCCGATGTATAACGAAGCACCTCTTCGTCATAAGCAGAATAATGATCAATAATTTGAAGTTTAGTCTCGGTCAAAATAAAATCGAGTAAGTCAATTTGGTCTTGTTTAATCGCGTAAAAGTCGTAAGTCATTCTATTCGTTTTTACATTTCGGCAAAAGTTTCTTCAGATGGAAACTCTCCTAAACTTCTATAAATTGCATTACCGCTCGCCTCGCTGTCCTTCACTGCCCATGTTGCCATTGCGTACATTACCGGCCGCAATTCCATGCCTGATTCGCTGAGCCGGTAGGTTACATGGGGCGGTACAACCGGTTTGGATTCCCTGATCAGCAGTCCGTCGGCTTCCAGTTGTTTCAGGTGCTGGATCAACATTTTTTCGGTGATGGTTGGGATAGATTTTTTTAGCTCGCTGTAACGCTTGCTTCCGGCTAAGAGGTGAAACAAAATGATCGGTTTCCAATATCCACCTATGCGTTCCATAACATAAGTTACCGGGCATTCTTTAAATGCGGCTTGTTTGTTTTCCTGTATAGTTGAGCTTTCTTTTATCGCTGTCATGGTAATACATACTTTAGGGTAAGTACTTGTAAAAAAGTAAGTGTAAAAATACCTTTGCTTTCAATAAAAACAAAAACATTATGAAAATTATAGTAACAGGTTCAACAGGCAATATAAGCAAACCTTTAACACAAACTTTAATAGCCGCAGGGCATAACGTAACAGTAATTAGCAGCAATGCCGATAAGGTAACAGAAATAGAATCATTAGGCGCTAAAGCAGCAATAGGTTCATTAGCCGATGCTGATTTCTTAACACAAACATTTACTGGTGCCGATGCGCTTTACGCCATGGTGCCGCCAAGCTTCAGTGCCGAAAGTTTAAGGGCATACCAAAACGAAACAGGTAAAAGCTATGCCGAAGCTATCAAACGCTCGGGTATAAAAAAGTAGTTGCATTAAGCAGCATAGGTGCGCATTTGGATAGCGGCGTAGGCCCTATAAAAGGCATTCACGATGTTGAAGGTGTTTTGAGCGGATTAGATGGTGTGGCCGTTAAATTTATCCGTGCACCATTCTTCTATATCAATTTTTTCAGTAATATCCCGCTTATTAAGCACCAGGGTATCCTTGGATCAAATTATCCTGCAGATGCAAGACTAATCATGGTACACCCTAAAGATATTGCAGCCGCAATAGCAGAAGAGTTGCAAAAGGATTTTATTGGTAAAAGCGTACGCTACATTGTAAGCGAAGAGTCGACACCCGGCAAGGCAGCTGCAATTTTAGGTGATGCAATCGGCAACCCTAACTTGCCATGGATTGAGTTTACTGATGAACAGCTTGCAGAAGGCTTATCACAGGCAGGCGTTCCTCCCGAAATGACCCGCAACTTTGTTGAAATGGGCACTGCGGTAAAAAGCGGAAAAATCTGGGAGGATTATGATAAGCATAGGCCTGTATCGTCCGGTAAGGTGAGTTTGCAGGATTTTGCCAGGGAGTTTGCTGCGGTATACAACGGCTAAATTTTCTCATGTAAAAGTCATTATTGCTGTGAAAGCAGTAGTTGGCCTCACCCACCCCCCACCTCAGGTGCGGGGTGTTTACTTTTTTGAAGGCTTCACTTTTGGGAAATTTAGAGGTACCCACTGATTTGTACCCAGCGATGATCACTTGTGAACGATACGCTCTTCTTGTTTCCTGGTTCTTACTTTCCTGACTCGCACTTTCCGCATTGTTCCTACTTCAACAAAAAGCCTATCTTTGCGGCATGGCAGTAACCTTTGAAGATCTTAAATTTAACCGGCAAATTTTAAACGCTATAGCCGATGCCGGTTATACCGAAGCTACGCCTATTCAGCAAAAAGCTATTCCGCCGATATTGAACGGACAGGATGTAATGGGTATTGCACAAACCGGAACCGGTAAAACCGCGGCCTATGTGTTGCCCATTATCATGAAGCTTAAATATGCGCAGGGCGAACATGCCCGGGCGTTGATTATTTCGCCGACGCGTGAACTGGCCATGCAGATTGAGGAAAACATTAAAGCATTTGCCGCTTATACCGATTTACGGGTTGTTTTACTTTACGGAGGTATTGGCCCCAAAACACAAATAGAGCAGGTAAAAAAGGGTGTCGACATTATTGTGGCAACGCCCGGCCGTTTTATGGATATTTACCTTGCCGGGCATATCATGACCAAACCATTACAGGTGTTGGTGCTTGACGAGGCCGATAAAATGATGGATATGGGCTTTATGCCCCAGATAAACCGGATATTGGAAGTAGTGCCGGTGAAAAGGCAAAACCTGCTTTTTTCGGCTACCATGAGCGAGAAGGTGCACCAGCTTTCGGCTAACTTCCTGGAGTTCCCTACGGTTATTGAGGTTACGCCACAGGCTACGCCGGCGCAAACGGTTAACCAGCATTTATACCATGTGCCCAATATTAAAACCAAAATAAACCTGCTCAAAAAGTTGCTCGATAACGAAGGGGAGATTACCAAACTGATTGTTTTTTGTAAAACCCGTGCAGTGGCCGAAGACGTATTCAAATTCCTGACCCGCAAATTTGGCGAAGAGGAAGTGAAAGTGCTTCACGCCAATAAAGGGCAAAATACGCGCATCAACTCCATCAATTCATTCAAAAACGACGATGTGAAGATATTGGTGGCTACCGATGTGGCATCGCGAGGTATTGATGTGAGCGATGTAAGTCATGTGATCAATTTTGATGTACCGGTGGTGTATGAGGATTATGTACACAGGATCGGTCGTACAGGTAGAGCGCTGCAATCGGGCGAAGCCATTACTTTTGCTACACCGTCTGAAGAGTATTATATCCGCAAGATTGAGAAACTCATCAAGCAAACCATTCCCGTTGAGCGAATCCCCGACGATGTGTTTATTGAAGAAACCCCATATGAGGAAAGGCAGGACCAGGCGCGGGAAATAGATATGCAAAAGCGCAAAGAAGACCCCGATTTTAAAGGTGCCTTCCACGAAAAGAAATCCCTTAACCAGCGCAAAAAGTTTGATGCCAATAAGGATAAAGCTAAATACGGCTCAAAAGCAGCAAGGCAGGGTACAGGCCGATCATCCAAAAGCAAAAAAAGACACTAAGCTCCATCAATGAAATTCAGATTTACCCCTTTAAACTTTTTTACCGCGTTTTTGGTGGCGGTAGCAGCCTATGTTTTTATTTATGGGGCTGGTATGGCCGGACGCCCGCTTGAACATTGGGGCGGCACCATAGGTTGGATCTTTTTATTGTTTGCCTTCGTGGTTTTTGTGATTGATATGATGTTCCGCAACTTTTTTATCGAAACTAAAAAAATATGGATGGTGGAGACCTTCTTCATCGTTCTGGTTATAATTATATTCTTACTTGTTAAATAAATTTTGAAATGAAAACCGCTGAAATAAAGCTTACCGTTACGCTTGATGATAATAATGTTCCTGAGCACATTCTTTGGGAATCGACCGACTCAACCAACAAAGAAGCGTTGCCTGTAAAATCAATGATGCTTGCCCTGTGGGACCAAAGCTATAAAAATACCCTGCGCATTGACCTTTGGACAAAAGATATGCCTGTTGATGAGATGAAGCGATTTTTTTATGAAACCCTGCAAACCATGGGCGACAGCTTTTTACGTGCAACCGGCGAGAAAAATATTGTTGAAGACCTGCGCGACTATTGTGCCCACTTTGCTGATAAAATGGAAATAACACAAAAATAACAACCTAAATATGCGCCTTAGCTCAATTTTATCATTTGCAGGTTTTGCATTGCTTTTTGCTGCAACCTACTGCCCGCTGCTGCGGGTATTCCACGTAACCAGCTGGAATATTTACAAGCTTAACCAACCTTATGGGCTGGTACTGTTGTTGGTAGCTGTTGTTGGCATTATTGTATCGTTCCTTAACCAGGCTAAGATTATGCGTGTGGCGGCCTGGCTGTCGATAGTACTTGTTGTACTGTTGCTGGTTGCTGCCATTTTTAAAGTAAATTCGGCATTTAGCTTTATTCCGTTTAAAGGCATTAACAGGTTTTTAACCAGCCAGCTTAAATTTCAATGGGGTTGGTATGTGATGTTTGCCGGTCCTGTTTTGGCTTTGATCGGCGCTTTGAGCAGCCGCCCTAAAGTTTTTATCTCAAACACTACCGATACTACGACAGTAAATTAATATTCCTTGTATGTTTAATTAGCTGTAATATTAACATTACAGCTTTTTTTAAACATATTTGTAATTCAGATTAATACGGATACCTAATGTTAAAGTTTTCCTTCCGCCAGCAGGTTTTAGCTGGCTTTGTAGTATCAATCATTCTTGTTTTTGTGGTGGGCATCTTGTCTTTTAACAGCCTGCGCCAATTCGAGGAGGATAACACCTGGGTTAATCATACTCAAAGGGTGATCCGTACTTCAACAAGTTTATTGCAGGAGTTAATTAATGCCGAAACAGGCATGCGTGGTTATGGAGCTACCGCTAAAAAGGTATTTCTTGAACCGTATAATGCCGCTTTACCTAAAGTAGCCGATGACCTGGCCACGCTAAAAGACATGGTGAAGGATAACCCTGTGCAGGTAAAACGCGTCGATTCAATCAATAAGCTGGTGAAGGAGCAATTGCTGATCCTTAAAACCAATGTTGAAACGCGCGATAGCCAGGGGCTTGATTACATGGTGCAGCGCAACATGTTTGTAAATGGCAAGGAAAATATGGATCAGGTCAGAATGCTGATCGACCATATGACCAACACAGAGGAGAGATTGCTTGCCAATAGGAAAGAAAATTCGCAGGATGCATCAACCTTTGCCAAGTTCGTAATTGCATGCGGTTCGTTGGTTTTCCTGTTCATCATCCTGTTGCTGTTCTTCTACATTCAAAAAACTTTCGATCAGCAAAAGAAAATTGAGGATGAAATCAGGGTTGCTAATATTGAACTTGGAAAAGTGCTTGCCGATAACGAAGCCAAAAACTGGCTGCTCACCGGAACCGGTCAGCTGAATGAAAAAATGCAGGGCCAGCAGGTTGAAAAAGAATTATCCAATAATATATTAACCGAAGTTTGTACCTATACCAATGCCGCGGCAGGTACATTTTACCTTTATAACGAAGCAAGCAACAGGCTTGATTTTTATGCTTCATACGCGTTCCACAATCCTGATTTTGTTAAAAAGTCGGTACAAATGACCGAAGGCTGGCTTGGCCAGGTAGCTAAGGATGGTAAAGCGGCGGTTGTAAAAGGTAAACTGAACGATAAGCTTGAGCTTTCATCATCGGTATTAAAAACTGAACTGGCCGAATCATTTATCATACCTTTCTTTTTTGATAAAAAGCTTAAAGGAGTAATGGAGGTTGCTTTTAATGAAGGGATCTCGAAAAATAAATCAGAATACATTTTAGCTATCGCTAATGATATAGGTATAGCTGTTAATACATCGCAGGCGCGTACTATTATGCACGACCTGTACGAGGAAACCCAGCAGCAGGCCGAAGAGCTGGAAGCACAGCAGGAAGAACTGCGGGTTACCAATGAGGAGCTTGTTCAAAAAACTGAAGAGCTGCAGGCCTCAGAAGAAGAGCTCCGGGTACAGCAGGAAGAACTGCGTACCACCAATGCCGAACTGGAAGAAAAAGCCAGTTTGCTTGAAGAAAAAACCAGGCCATTGAACAGGCCCGCCAGGCTATCAATCTTAAGGTTGAGGAACTGGAAACCACGGGTAAATACAAATCGGAGTTTTTGGCCAACATGAGCCATGAGCTGCGCACGCCGCTTAACAGTATCCTGGTACTGGCACGGATACTTAAAGATAACAAGCCTGCCAATCTTTCTGAAGACCAGATCAAATATGCCAGCGTTATCTTCAACGCCGGTAATGACCTGCTTACTTTGATCAACGATATCCTCGACCTTTCCAAAATTGAATCGGGCAAGCTGGATATGCAAAATGAGGATATTAAAGTAAGCGATATTGTTGGCGATATGGAAATGCTGTTTGCCGAAGTAGCCAGCAACAAAAAAATTAATTATACAACAAGTATAGACAGGCAACTGCCGCAAACCATATTTACCGATAAGGTACGTATAGAGCAGGTGATCAAAAACCTGTTAAGTAACGCGTTTAAGTTTACTTCTGAAAATGGTTCTATCGCTATCAATGTAAAACCGGGTATTAAAGATAAAACCATCAGCTTTGCTATCAAAGATTCGGGGATCGGGATCCCTGCGGATAAGCAAAAAGTAATATTTGAGGCATTTCAGCAGGCCGATGGTTCAACAAGCCGTAAATATGGCGGTACCGGTTTAGGTTTATCTATAAGCCGCGAACTTGCTTTCCTTTTAGGCGGCAGCATAACCCTGAGCAGTGAGCCGGGCATAGGCAGCGAATTTGTACTTACCGTGCCTTTTGAAGCTAAATTAACACCTGCGGCCTTAATTGAAGAAGTATTGCCAACTGCCGAGACTTTTAAACCTGTAACAGAGTTCCTGAACCCGGTTAAAGCGGCCCCGCGTGAGCCCGGTAAAGAACCTTTGGTTGTAATTGTTGAGGATGATAAAAACTTTGCAAACATATTGCAGGATTATGCCCGCGATCATGGTTATAAATCAATCATGGTGTATGAGGGTACCCGGGCGGTTGAAATTGTGAAGGAAGCCAAACCTGATGCGGTGATCCTGGATATTATGCTGCCGGGTAAAGACGGCTGGCAGATTTTGAAGGAGTTAAAGAATGATGAGGATACAATGCACATACCGGTTCACCTGATGTCGGCCGGGGATGCCGCAGCAAACCGCGTACGCCGGGAAGGTGCCATCAACTTTATGAAAAAGCCTATCAATACCGAAACGCTGGATAAACTTTTTGCCGATATCATGGTACAAAGCGGCACCAGGTTTAAACAGATCCTGCTGGTTGAAGATCACAAAGCCCAAAGCCAAGCTTTGAAAGACCTTATGCAAGGCCAGGGCATCACCGTCGACCAGGCTTTTGACGGCGAATCTGCATTTAGGATGTTGCATGAAAACGAGTACCAGTGTGTGATCCTTGACCTTAACCTGCCTGATATTTCGGGCTTGGATTTGCTGGATAAGATCAAAGAGGTTGACCGCTTTGCGTCACTGCCGGTTATTATCAATACTGCAATGGAGCTTGACAAAACATCGGTTAACAGGCTAATGCATTATGCCAACGCCATGGTGGTTAAAACCAATAAATCATCCGACAGGCTGATTGATGAGGTTAACCTGTTCCTGAACAAGATAAGCGAAACGGCGATTGCCCCGGCACAACAAGCGCCATCATCGGCCAAACCTAAAACACTAACTAAAGGCAAGGATGCCATTAAAGGCAAAAAGGTGCTTATTGTTGATGACGACATGCGCAATATTTTTGCGCTGAGCAGCGCCCTGCAAAGCTATGACCTCAATGTAGAGATAGCTAATGATGGTGAAGAAGCCATAGCTAAACTTGAGGATATAAAGGATATTGACATAGTGCTCATGGATATCATGATGCCTAAAATGGATGGCTATGAGGCTACCAGGCATATCCGTAAGCAAAACAAATGGGCTAAATTACCCGTAATAGCATTAACTGCAAAAGCAATGAAAGACGACCGCGAAAAATGTATAGCGGCCGGCGCCAATGATTATATCACCAAGCCAGTTGATATGGACAGGTTGATATCGCTCATGCAGCTTTGGCTTGAAAGTTAGTTATGGATACAGAGCAGGGAATTATATCACATGCACAGGTTCATGAGCTTATTGATATTGTAAAAAAAGTTCATGGGTTTGATTTTTCGGGTTATACCAAAGCTTCATTAAAACGGAGGTTAACCCGTATTATGCTGCTCAACAAGTTTGAGTTTTATGACCTTAAACATGTGCTTATTAATGATGCAGACTTTTTTCAGAATTTCCTGGAAGAGATTACGGTTAACGTAACCGAAATGTTCCGCGATCCTTCATTCTATCGTGCGGTTAACTCACAGGTTGTTCCATATCTTTCAACTTATCAGCACGTCAAAATCTGGAGTGCAGGCTGCTCAACGGGCGAAGAGGTTTACTCTATGGCTATATTGCTGAACGAAGCTGGTTTGGGAAAAAAGTCGTTCATATACGGCACGGATATCAATACCGAGGTTTTAAAGGAGGCCCGCAAAGGGATCTACAGTTTGCGTAATATAAAAAGCTACGCGGAAAATTATCAATATACTGATTTAAAAGGTTCAATTACAGATCATTTTACCATTTTGTACGATGCCGCGTCGATACATAATGAATTAAAACAAAATACACTGTTTTCGGTACATAATTTAATATCTGATACTGTATTTAATGAGTTTCAGATGATAAGTTGCCGGAATGTTTTTATTTATTTTGAAACGTATCTGCAGGAACGGATCCTTGACCTGTTTTATAAAAGCCTTTGCCCTCTGGGCTATTTATGCCTTGGCAGTAAAGAAACTATCCGGTCAGATTCGTTTAAGAGCAAGTTTAAGGTGATCAACCAAAAAGAAAACATTTACCAAAAAGTTGGGACCTGATAAAAAGTTACTGGAAAGATGGCACGCCGCCCAGATCGTATTATTGGGCGGATCGGCAGGCTCGTTTAAAATTTTATTCCGGATCATAAAAGATCTTCCCGAAAAACTGGGAAAAACCGTAATTCTTATCATACACAGGAAAAAAATTTTTTCAGCGAAATAGAAAAACTATTTGCCGAGAACAGTCGTATGTACATGCGCGAAATTGAGGACAAGGATATTCTTAAAACGGACACTATGTATATTGCCCCGGCAAACTATCATACCTTAATTGAACGCGGCGGTTATTTTAGCCTGGATGTTTCGGAACCGGTATGGTATTCAAAACCATCAATTGACGTTACTTTTGAAAGCGCCGCCGAGGTTTATGGTGACAGGTGCATGGCGATATTGTTGTCGGGAGCTAACCAGGATGGCGCCGAGGGCCTATTAAAATTAAAGAAAAGCGGCAGCCTTACCATAGCGCAGGAGCCCGGCGACGCAGAAATGGCCGAAATGCCAAAGGCAGCTATAAATTTAGGTGCTGCTGATTATATTTTGACACAGGATGAGATTTTTAAACTTTTACTTTCATAACAATCACCACCCCCTAATTAATATTAAATGACCCCTGTTAATATTCTAATTGTTGATGACAGAGAAGAGAATATTATCGCGCTTGAAGCATTGCTTAAACGCGATGATATTAAAATGTTCTCTACTACCTCGCCAAATGAAGCCCTTAAAATTGCCTGGGAAACCAATATTGCCATTGCTTTAGTTGATGTTCAGATGCCCGAAATGGACGGCTTTGAACTGGTGGAAATGCTTAAATCAAACCCACGTACCAAAGATATCCTGGTTATTTTTGTTACAGCCATTTCAAAAGAAGCCAAGTATGCTGTTAAAGGCCTCGGTACCGGCGCTGTAGATTATCTTTACAAACCGCTCGATCCTTATATTACATCGGCCAAGGTTGATTCATTTGTACAACTGGCCCGTACCCAGGCCGAAATAAAACAAAAGAACGATGAGCTGCAGAATTATGCCATCGTTGTAAAAAACTCGGCCGATATTATAACATCGGTCGACGCGCAAAGTCTCCGCATTGACAATATCAACCCCACCGTCGAAAAGATAATGGGTTTCAGGCCTGATGAACTTATTGGCAAAAGTATTGTTGACCTGGCCATAGACGATCATAAGCCGTCGTTTCGCAAAAAATTGGGTGAAATCATAAAAGACAACCTGGGCTATGCCATTTTTGAATTTAAGTTTGAAACCTTTGATAAAAGGGTAATTTGGGTGGAGTGCCGGGCGGCATACCGTAACAAAACGATATTTATTAATATCAGCGATATTTCTCCGCAAAAAAGTTACCAGGAGCAGCTTATCAAATCAAAAGAAAGCGCGGAGTACAGCAAAAAGGTGAAAGAAACCTTTTTGGCCAATATGAGCCATGAGCTGCGTACACCGGTTAATGGCATTATAGGTATCACTTCGCTTTTGCGTAAAACAGGCCTTACCGATCAGCAAGTGGGTATGCTTGATTTGCTTGATACCTCCTCAAAATCGTTATTGGGTGTGATCAATGATGTACTTGATATCTCAAAAATTGAGGCTGGTAAATTCAGTATCATCCGTACGGCCAATAATGTTTATGACATTGTAAACTCGGTTTTTAACCTGCTTAAATTTAAAGCCGACGAAAATAATATTGAGTTTTTGCTGGATATTGAAGATGAAGTACCTGAATACCTCATGGTGGATTCATTGCGCCTGAACCAGATATTGATGAACCTGATCAGTAACGCCCTTAAGTTTACCGAAAGGGGCTATGTAAAGCTCAAGATTACCGTACTTCAAAAACACAATGAAAAGGTAAAGCTGAAATTCAGTGTTGAGGATACGGGCATCGGAATCCCGGCCGACAGGCTTAACAGCATCTTTGATTCATTTGAACAGGCCGAAGACGATACCGTAAGCAAATATGGTGGTACCGGGCTTGGGTTAACCATAGTGAAAAAGCTGGCCGAGCTAAAGGGAGGCGAACTTACCGTAAGCAGCCAGGTAGGCAGGGGTAGTACTTTTAATTTTGTATGCTGGTATACCATCACTGTTAAACCCAAAACTAAGGTAACTCCCAAAACTGATAAGATATTGCCGCCGTTTAATAACGTACGGGTGCTGGTAGCTGAAGATAACATGGTTAACCAGTTTATGCTCTCCAAAATATTAAAGGACTGGAATGTAGAGGTAGAGATGGTTGATAACGGCCGCAAGGTTATTGAGAGGCTTACCAATAAAGACTATGACATTATTTTAATGGATACCCATATGCCCGAAATGAACGGTTACCAGGCAGCTAAAACCATCAGGGTTGATTTTGAGGAGCCTAAACGGAGTATTCCCATCATATCGCTTTCGGCAGCAAGTTATGACCATGAGCAGCAGGAAGCATTATCGGCAGGGATGAACGATGTGCTTTCAAAGCCGTTTCAGCCATACCAACTGCATGAAAAAATGTCAAGGTTATTGAAGGTGGGCGTTTAAAACTCAAGCCTGGTTTGCCCAACACCCATTACCTTTGCCTCATGCTCAAGCAGCCATTTTTTGCGCCATATACCGCCTGCATAGCCGGTTAAGCTGCCATTTGAACCTATTACCCGGTGGCAGGGTACTACAACCCATAGGTTGTTACGGCCGTTGGCAGATGCTATTGCCCTTATAGCCAACGGATTGTTCATTTGGTTTGACTGCTGGGCGTAAGTAATGGTTGTTCCATAAGGGATCTGGATCAACTCGTCCCAAACCTGTTGTTGAAACTCACTGCCTTCCTGCTTTATAGGAAAAGTAAATTCCTTCCTTGTACCGGCAAAGTATTCATTTAACTCATCAATAGCAGCTTGCAGCAACGGGGTGGGAGCAGGAGCAATCTCATATTCCTCATCGCGTATCGATACTGATGCTATAAAGCCATCTTCTTCGGTAATGCGGGCAATGCCAACTGGCGTGCGGAAATAAGCTACAGGCATGGTAATTGGTATGTTATATTCAAAATTAAGCTAATTTTTTTAGCTTGTCAAATGCCCTTACTCACTCGCAGGTAATTATTACATTTGCGGTGATGAAACTTGTTAATGAAACCTGGTACCTGCTCAAAAAGGAAGTTTTGCTGGAGTGGCGGTCCAAATATGCTTTTAATGGCGTTTTGCTGTATGTGGTTTCAACGGTTTTTGTTTGTTATATCTCCCTCAACTTAAACCCCGGCTTTTCCAACAGCAGCGGTTACCCCATAGTTTGGAACGTGTTGTTCTGGATCATCATGCTGTTTGCATCGGTAAATGCCATTGCCAAAAGCTTTATGCAGGAAAGTAAAAGCCGGTTACTCTATTATTACTCCATTGCCAGCCCGCAGGCTATCATCCTGTCTAAAACAATCTATAATATTTTGCTGATGGCTTTGTTAAGCACATTGGCATTGGTGGTATTTAAAGTGTTTTTTCCCAATACTCTTGGCGACCCGCTGTATTATTTCCTGGCTGTGTTGTTGGGGAGCGTCAGTTTTTCCACCGTGTTCACCATGATCTCGGCCATTGCATCAAAGGCCGGTAACAATGGTACACTGATGGCTATATTAAGCTTTCCGGTTATTATCCCTGTTATATTGGTGCTTATTAAGTTAAGTAAAAGCGCAATGGACGGGGTAGACCGGAGTTTCTTTTACGGCAACATAGGCGTTCTGTGCGCTATTAATGCCATTGTAATAGCTACTGCCTTACTGCTTTTCCCATACCTGTGGAGGGACTAATTTGAATTGGCCGAACCGGATTTAAGAATCAAGAAACAGGCTGAATTAAAAAGATTAAAAATATAAATTCTCTAATTCAATAAATTCGGGTTCAGACATTCCCGCAACAAAAATTATACACCGGCAATTCATTAACCGTTCATAAAAAATGCGTTTTTTAGCGGATTGAAAAAACATTCTAATTTTAATTAATGCGTTTTTATTGGTTTTTGCTTATCGCGTTTATATGTCCGCTCATAGTTTCGGCACAAACCGGTACTATTACAGGTAAGGTAGTGCGGGCCGATACTAAAAGCCCGGTAGCCAATGCCAGCGTATTTTTAAATAATGCCACCTACGGTACTTCCACTGCCGAGGATGGGACCTTTACCCTGGCCGGAGTTAAACCAGGCCAATACCAGTTGGTGGTTACCGGCGTTAGCATTGAAGAATACTCCATAACGGTACTGGTTGGCCGCGAACCTGCAAAATTAAGTATCGAGGTTAATCAAAAAGTGCTGATGCTGAGCGAAGTAGTGATCAGCAGCAGCGCCGACTGGAAAAAAATTACGAACTGTTTAGGAAGGAGTTTGTTGGCGATACCGAAAATGGCAAGGAGTGTAAGGTTACTAATCCACATATTTTAAATATTATCTACCACAGGGGAAAGCAGCAATTGGAGGCCTCTGGCGATGAGTTTTTGGTGGTAGAGAACCTGGCGCTGGGCTATCGTACCAAATTTTTGTTGAAGAACTTTTTGTATGATGCTATTGAGCACACCATATCCTATTCGGGAAGTGCCCTGTTCGAGAACCTGCCCGGCAGCGCAGCGCAGAAGAAACTCTGGAAGCAGAAACGCGAACAGGCCTATTATGGATCGGCTCAGCATTTTTACCGCTCGCTTTATAAAGGAAAGTTAAAAGAAGAAGGGTTTGAAGCACACGATTTTACAAGGCAAATTAACCCTGAACGACCTGAGGAAGCGGTATTGATGCAGAAGATGAAAAAATACCGGGAAGGCCCGCGCGATTCGGCCATGCGTTATTATAACCTGTCGAAGATGACCAAATGGTACCGCGAAAACCTCGCGAAGCTGCCTTACCAGGAGTTTGAGATCTTGCGGAAAACACCACAGGATGGGATTTACGCGCTCACCTTTCCGCACTTTTTATACGTAGTATATACCAAACGCGAAGAGACTACCGAGTTTAAGGATGTTTATCACCCGCTGGATATGCCTAATTATGAAACCAGTATCATGACCAAATATTCGGGCTATATTGCATTTGATATGAACGGTATCGTAGTGTCGAGCCCAAGCCCGCTTTACGAGGGTTCATGGTCGAAGGCAAAGCTTGGCGATTTGCTGCCGGTGGATTATGAGCCGGGGGATTGATTAATTTCAGGAAGACTTTGCTTATTTCGAATTATATTTGCCGCCACCATCGCAGATATAATTCTTGTTACCATCCTTTATGAAATATATAAGCTATTTAGTGTTAGCTGTTGTTTTTGTTGCGCAGGGAGTTTCAGCACAACAAATAGTATTTAAAGACCAAAATTTAAAATCGGCTTTACTTAAAAGAGGCTATGATTTTAATAAAAACGGCGAAATAGAAGTATCCGAAATTGACACTGTGGCGAATTTAAACATTGCCAAAAGTGATATTAGGCTGTTAGATGATTTAAAATATTTTAAAAGTTTAGAAAGGGTTTATGCAATGTCTAACCAGATTGCGAACCTGGATGTGTTTTTTGACAATAATACGATTAAGGAAATTTATATCGGAGGCAATGTTCTCGGAAAAAGTTGACGCTAAAGAATCTCAGAAATTTGACCGTTTTGGCGGCGGCCCATAATGACTTGGAAACAGTCGAATTAAATGGCACTGATAGCATAAGACAACTTTATTTACAGAGCAATGCGTTTAAAAACATCAAATTGGAAAATCTGACTAATCTCAGCGTATTAGAATTAATAGATAATAAGGCGTTAAAGACCATTGACATCAGACCAAACGTTGCTCTCACTTACATTGGACTGCTTTCAACGGCTGTATCCCAATTAGATATTTCCAATAACAAATTGCTGTCAACGTTTTATGTAAGTAATACTGTGAAAGTAATAAAGAGTGCCGGTCAGGAGAATTTTAAGTCCGCACCAGTTATAAGAGAGATTCACTAAAATGTGTAATACTTTATGTTTGCCTAAACTTAGTGTCGAATCAATGAGCAAATAATTAGTTACATTTGCCTGCATAAATCATATGAAGTTTATTTATCAAACATGGTGGAAGGTTGCGGCTGTTTTGCTGGTGCTGTCTACCTTTTACACGGGCCTGGTTCTCAAAGCGCCGAGGCTGCCAATTATTCACGAAACCATCCGTAATTTGTATTTTCACGTACCCATGTGGATGGGGATGCTGACTGTTTTTGTGGTATCGGTTTATTTCAGTATTAAATACCTGCAAACGGGTAAAGAAGAGCATGACCTTGCTGCTGTTGAGAGCGTTAATACCGGGTTGCTGTTTTACACCTTAGGCCTTTTAACCGGTATGCTTTGGGCAAAATTTACCTGGGGCGAATTTTGGAGCGGCGACCCCAAACAAAACAGCGCGGCCATTGCATTTTTGTTGTACTGTGCTTATCTGGTGCTTCGTAATTCTATTGATGAGGAGCAGAAGCGGGCCAAGATTTCGGCTATCTACAATATCTTCGCTTTCCCCATCATGATTGTGCTGATATTTGTTTTGCCCCGCATGACAGATTCATTGCACCCCGGCAGCGGCGGTAACCCTGCATTTGGTAAATACGACCTTGATAACGGTATGAAGATAGCCTTTTACCCGGCTATGTTAGGCTGGAGTTTTATTGCCCTTTGGATAGCAACTATCCGTTACCGCATCCGTTTAATTGAGAATAAGAAGAACGCTATAAATTAAGATGAAGAAATTAACGCTTTTATTGCTACTGCTTACGTTTTGTACCGCTGTTTTTGCTCAGCCAGGGCAGCAGGTTGAAATGGCAGATACCCTGCGCCAGTCGGGAAAAATTTACGTGGTTGTAGCAACTATTTCCATAATTTTTGTTGGACTGGCCATTTACCTGTTTACTATAGACCGCAGATTAAAAAAAGTCGAAAACGAAAAGTAGTTCAAATAATATGTTTAAACAATTTAAACATATCATTCGTGACGGTGTTGACTGGTGTATAGGGCACACTAACTAAGAAATATTTGCAATATTGATAAAAATTGTACCAAATTTGCTCACTTTTTTAAGAGATTAATATTTATACAATAGTTATGGCTACGAATATTTTGATTGCCGACCAGGAAACACACTTCTTCAGCGACGTGTGCAAAAACTTCGATCATGCTGCCCAATTCACCAAACACGATGCAGGCCTGCTTGATCAAATTAAATCATGTAACAGTGTTTACCGCTTCCGTTTCCCCATTCGCAAGGGTAACAGTTTTGAGGTAATTGACGCCTGGCGCGTTGAGCACTCGCACCATCAGTCGCCAACCAAAGGTGGCATCCGCTACAGCGAAATGGTGAACGAGGATGAGGTAATGGCCCTCGCCGCGCTCATGACTTACAAATGTGCCATTGTTAACGTTCCGTTTGGCGGTGCCAAAGGCGGTATCAAAATAAACCCTAAAAACTACACCGTAAGCGAGCTGGAAAACATCACCCGCCGTTATACCGTTGAGTTAATCAAAAAGAATTTTATTGGCCCAAGCATTGACGTGCCTGCACCTGATTATGGATCGGGCGAGCGCGAAATGAGCTGGATTGCCGATACTTATGCTACCATGAACCCCGGTCAGTTGGATGCTATGGGCGCCGTAACCGGTAAGCCTATCGCCCTGCATGGTATTGCTGGCAGGAGGGAAGCTACCGGCCGTGGTGTGGCCATCGCTACCCGCGAGTGTGTAAGCGTTGGTGAGGATATGCAAAGGATTGGCCTGCTGCCGGGTTTATCAGGTAAAAGGGTAATTGTGCAGGGCCTTGGTAACGTAGGCTATTATTCGGCTAAGTTTTTATCCGAAATGGGTGCGATAATAGTTGGCTTATGCGAATTTGAAGGCGCTATTTATAACGAGAACGGTTTAGATATCGAGGCTGTATTTCAGCACCGTAAGGCAACCGGTTCTATTTTAGGATACGCTGCGGCAATACAGGAATTTGCCAATACCATGGAAGGCCTTGAGCAGCCGTGCGATATCCTGGTACCGGCAGCCCTTGAAAACCAGATCACCGAAACAAACATCCGCAACATACAAGCTAAAATTATTGTTGAGGGCGCTAACGGCCCAACCTCACCCGAAGCTGAAGCTATATTTTACGCCAATGGTGGGATGATAGTTCCGGATATGTTTGCCAATGCCGGCGGTGTTACCGTATCATATTTTGAATGGTTGAAAAACCTGAGCCACGTAGCTTTCGGCCGTATGAACCGCAGGTTTGAAGAGAATTCAAATCTTAACCTGGTAAACATGGTTGAAGGGATTACCGGGGTAGCTTTAACTCCGGTACAGCGCTCAACCATTATCAAAGGTGCATCAGAGCTTGAACTGGTAAATTCAGGACTGGAAGATACCATGATCCGCTCATACCACGAGATCAGGGAGATCTATAAAAGCAATCCTGAGATTGGCACCCTGCGTAACGCGGCCATGGTTGGCGCAATCAATAAAATAGCGGTATCGTACCAAAATTTAGGTATCTGGCCATAATTAAGGATTTAATAGTTTCGATATATAGCGAGGTGGGTTTGAAAAAGCTTACCTCGTTTTTGTTTTTAATTATGCCGCGATAGGGATCGCAGCGGATACCGGCCAATGAGCGTAGAGCCCGGGCCGAAGGCATCGCCATAATAGTTTCAGAACTCGCATTAAACTAATTTCAAGAATTTCTTCGCTTTTCGCAAAAGCACGTTTAATAGATAAGCACAAGTATTAACATTCGACCAATTCTTAAAATTCATCAAATTCGAGTTCTGACGTTTCTATTAAGAATGATTCTAAATAATACATATGTCTTGTAATAAACATTATTCGCTGCACGTTTTGTATTTTTGCAAATCGTTATTTTAATAATATAAACCGCAGATGAAAAAAAGTGCAATTTTTGGTCTTGTTGTTATCGCTATAGCCATAGCGGTTATCATAAGTGTTTATTCAAGCTCAAGCACCTATGCAACCTTTGCCGAAGCGCAGCAAACCAGCAGCGAACTGCATGTAATAGGCCACTTCAGCAAGGGAAAGGAAATGGTTTATGACGCTGCTAAGGACGCCAATTATTTTTCATTTTATATGAAAGATAATAAAGGCGAAGAGCGTAAAGTTGTTTTTACCGGTACCAAACCGGAAGACTTTGAGCGTTCGGAGCAACTGGTACTTACCGGCCAGATGGTTGGCAGCGAGTTTCATGCATCAAAGATCCTGATGAAATGTCCTTCCAAATACACGCAGGATAAGTTAGAAGTTACAGAAGCGAAGGCTAAACAAGCCAGCATTTAATCATTTTTGATGAATACAGTTTTTAAGGGCGAACACCTTTTACCGGGACAAATCGGCCAGTTTTTTATTGTTCTTTCGTTTGGTGCAGCCCTGCTGTCATTCATAAGTTACTATTTTGCTACTACAGATGATGCCGGTAAGGCCGACAGCAGCTGGCAGCGTTTAGGACGTTTAGGTTTTTACGTAAATTCCATCTCTATTTTAGGAATGGGCACCTGCCTGTTCTATGTGCTTTATAATCATTATTTCGAATATCATTACGCCTGGGCCTATACCTCGCGTTCGCTGCCCGTTTATTACCTGGTATCGGGTTTCTGGAACGGACAGGAGGGCGGCTTTTTGCTTTGGGCCTTTTGGCAGGCCGTTTTAGGTAATGTACTTATTGCAAGGGCTAAATCATGGGAGCGCCCGGTGATGACTGTTGTTGCCCTGTCGCAGGTTATTCTGGGAACCATGGTACTTGGGATCGATATTTTCGGTCAGCGGATAGGCAGCTCGCCATTCTTGTTGTTGCGTAATTCAGGTATCGAAGCGCCTATATTCTCGCAGCCAAACTACCTCGACTTTATAAAAGACGGGCAAGGAATGAACCCATCGCTGCAAAATTACTGGATGGTTATTCACCCGCCTACCTTGTTCCTGGGTTTTGCATCTATTATAGTTCCGTTTGCTTACGCGGTTGCCGGGCTTTGGCAAAAGCGATATAAAGAATGGGTACAGCCCGCTATATCATACGCCTTGTTTGGTTCTATGATATTGGGTACCGGTGTGATCATGGGCTCGTTCTGGGCATATGAGTCGTTAAACTTCGGTGGCTTTTGGGCCTGGGACCCGGTTGAGAACGGTTCGATATTTCCGTGGTTAACAATGGTTGCGGCATTGCACGTACTTATCGTATTTAAAAATACAGGCCACTCATATTTTACAGCTACACTGCTGGTATTGCTGAGTTTTGTACTGGTATGGTATACTTCATTCCTTTCAAGAAGCGGTATTTTGGGTGAAAGCTCTGTGCATGCTTTTACCGATTTAGGTATGTTTTGGCAGCTGGTTATCGGCATCCTGATATTCCTTGTTTTATCTGTTTGGGTTTTGGTATGGCGATGGAAAGAACTGCCTATCACCAAAAAAGATGAAGAAACGTACTCGCGTGAGTTTTGGATGTTCGTAGGTTCAGTATTTTTAGGGTTATCTTGCTTCCACCTTATTGTAGTAACATCGGTGCCTGTATGGAATGCCATGTTTGGTACCAAGATTGCACCTCCTTCTGATGCTGTTAAACATTATAATGTGATCCAGTCGTCATTTGCGTTTGTGGTGACTTTACTTACCGGTTTTACGCAATTCCTGAAATATAAAAAGACTGATATTACCCGGTTTTTCATTACTACAGGCGTTTACCTTTTGTTTGCCATATTGGTAACGGCGCTTGTTGTTTACTTAACCGGTGTTTATCGCCTTAACTTCGTGTTCAATTTGGTGATGTGCGGTTCGGTTTATTCGGTTATTGCCAATGCCAAAGTATTGGTTGATGCTTTTAAAGGTAAGTTCAAGCTGGCCGGTTCGGCAGTGGCGCATTTAGGTTTTGGTTTGCTAATGGTTGGCGCGGTGATAGCGGCAGGTACCAGCAAAGTGGTTTCTGAAAATGCAAGCGGTGTGGTTAATGTGCAGGGCTTTGATGCCAAAGCAGGTAACGCCCGCGAAAATATCATGATCTATAAAAACACCCCGGTAAAAATGGGCGATTATACAGTTACCTATCTTGGCGACTCCATTTCATCACCTTACCATTTTTACAGGGTTGATTATAAAAAGTTTGACGCCAATGGTAAACTGCTTGAAAACTTTGTGCTTAAACCCAAAGTGCAGGCCAGCCGTGATGCGGGAATGTCTTCATCGCCTGACACCAAGCATTATTTATTAAATGACCTTTATACTCACGTTACCGCTATACCAAGCGAAGGTTTTGCCATGCAGGGCGAGGCCGGGCATGACGAAGGTAACGATGATAAAAACTACGATGAGCCTGTAGCACACGAAGTTGCCATTGGCGATACCATCAGGTACCGCGACGGCTTCATGCTGGTTAAATCATTAAACAAACAGGCTACGGTGCAAAATATCCCGCTTACAGCCAACGATGTGGCTATCGGCGCCAATATTGAAGTTCATGCGCATGATGGCAAGGTGTATACTGCCGAACCTGTGTTCATGATCAGGGGCGGTAACGTGTTTGATTTTGCCCGCAAGGTTGAGGATGCCGGATTAAAACTGCGTTTCTCAAGGATCAACCCCGAAAATAAAAAAGTAGAAATCACTGTTTACCAGCAGCCGCAAAACAAACGCCCATGGATTGTGATGCGCGCTATCAGCTTCCCGTATATCAACTTCTTCTGGAGCGGTACTATCATTATGGTGATTGGCTTTTTGCTTTCTATCCAAAGGCGTAATAAAGAACTTAAAACCGTTTAATTTCTGTTAGATGGATTTAACCGGGCACCGGTATAATATTGATCATGACGGGTTCACCGTTATTGATGATATTTATACCAGTGCCGAAATTAATGCCATTATTAACATTATCGAATCGGCCGACAGGTCGGGGCCGTTGTTCCGGCAAACTGATGATGTATTTGCCATAAGGCAATTTTTAAAGGCTGTTCCGGATGTTTCCCCTCTTTTATTGAATGACAGGTTAAAAAACGTTATCTCCAATGTTTTTGGCGATGGCTACTTTGTTGTAAAATCCATCTATTTTGATAAACCGGGATCGTCCAACTGGTTTGTAGCCTGGCACCAGGATTTGACCATCTCGGTGGATAGGAAAATTGATATAGCGGGTTACGGCCCCTGGACGGCTAAGCAAAATCAGTTTGCTGTGCAGCCTCCGCTTTATGTTTTGCAGGATAATTTCACTGTCCGCATTCATCTGGATGACACCAATGAAAATAATGGTGCATTGAAAGTATTGCCCGGTTCACACCTTAAAGAAATTTATCGCCCCGAAAACATCGACTGGCAGCAAGAAACTGAAGTAAGCTGCAATGTACAGGCCGGTAGTATCATGATCATGCGGCCGTTGCTCATGCACGCCTCAAGCCGAACCACCAATAACAAAAAGCGTAGGGTAGCACATATTGAGTTTAGCAGGGCAACGCTTGCTGATGAGATTGATTGGGCGGAAAAAGCTTAGGTGGAGTATACTAAGGTTAAAACCGGCGCGGAGCTGCTGATAACATCTGTAATATCATCATTACTACAGATAAGATAATGGACAAGTCCCGCTTCATTGTAAATGCTGTGTGTTTCCTCTTTAATCCATCTTAAATATTGAGTATCTGTAGAATAATTTATTCCGTTTTGAAATTTATCATTGTAAATGGAATTGATTCTGAATGATTCATTTGTGTTTCTGAATGAGAAATGAGTTTTAAACGTGACTTTTAAAATAGGGTCATTTTCGTTTATACTTTTTAAAGTGATCGTGAGACCTTCGTCGTTATAGCTTATATTATCCAGGTATTTATCCTTAGCGATAGAGTTACCTTGTTCCCATACATTAAATTCGTCGGCCATATAGTTTATTACCCCTTCAAAAACGAAAGGATTTTAGCATTTACGGTGTCGGCCTTTTCAATCATGGGTAAATGTGCTGCGCCATCAACAGGGAAAAAGTCGGTCTTCAATACACTACGGATGGAATCACTAAAACGTAGGGGTAGGGTTTTATCAGCTTTGCCCCATATCAGTAATACGCTTTTGCCTGCACTGTTGAGGCAGGTATTGCTTTCGCGACCATTTTGATTGTAATTGTACAGGGTTGAAACCAGCGCGTTTCTAAACCCCTTATACTCCATTTGCGGCAGGTAGCGGTTTACCCATTCGGGGTGGTTTCTCGGATAAAGAAAATCGGTTGTTTGTCCTTTTGCTCTTTCGTCGGAGTTCACAGCTTCGTTGTAGAGTGTGAAATATTGCGGAGCTACCGGCTTTTTTTGTTCATATACCGGGTCAACAAGTATTAGTTTGTTAACCATACCGGGGTGACTGCAGGTAAAATTGGTTATCACTGCGCCACCGAATGATACGCCTGCTAAATTTATTTTCCCGTTTAATTTAAGTTGATTAATGAGATCGAGCAGCTGCGTATTGTAAAGCTCCTGGTTATAGGGCACATTGGGCCTGTCTGAATAACCACGGCCAAACATATCATAGCGTAATACCCGGTATCCTTTTTTTATCAAAAAATCGTACGTTGGGTCCCAGATATAATAGGGTACGCTAAAGCCGTGGACAAGTATAACAACCTGGGCACTATCAGGGCCTTCGAGCTGGTAATGGGTTACGCCCTGACTTAATTTGATGAAGTTGCCGGGAACATTTTTGCGGCTGGTATCGGTTAAGGTTTTGGTTTCTTTATTGTTATATCTATAGAAGCCGTATAGTATTAATGACGCGGCCCCGACAAGAAATATCACAATTATAATGCTTACTTTAAGTATTTTCATGCGGTATTAGATGTTGGTTTCTAAAATACAGAAATATTTATACTACAGTTAGTTAAATAATTATATCTATTGTAAAGAATATATGAACATTACCATAATAGGCTCCGGCAACGTAGCAACCCATATGGCAGCAGCGTTTAAAAATGCAGGCCACCGTATTGTGCAGGTATACAGCCGCGATATACAGCATGCCGCTTTATTGGCCTACCATGTTAGCGCCGAAGCGATAGATAACCTTGACAATATTAATCCTGATACGGGATTGTTTGTTGTTTCGGTTAAGGACGATGCTATAACGACTGTTGTTAAAGCGTTGTCGGCCCATAAAAAGTTAATAGTAAATACATCGGGCTCAACCGATTTGAACAGTTTGCTGGCTTTTACCCCAAAGGCCGGTGTATTTTATCCCTTGCAAACGTTTAGCAAAATAAGAGAGGTTGATTTCAGATCTGTCCCGCTCTGTCTTGAAGGTGCTGACGACGGTATACTTGCTGATTTAAAGCAGCTGGCATTTACCATCAGTAATAATGTATATAGCGTTAACTCCGCCCGGCGCAAAATATTGCACCTCGCCGCGGTATTTGCCTGTAATTTCCCCAATTATTTGTACGGGGTTGCCCAAGACCTGCTTGCGCAAAATCAAATGGAGTTTAACATGCTGCGCCCCCTGATCCTGGAAACTGCCCAAAAAGTGCTTGAACAGGAACCACGCAATGTACAAACCGGCCCTGCAGTACGCAATGATGAGGGCACTATGGCCACTCACATGCAGATGTTAAGCGAGATGCCTATGTTACAGGATATTTACAGTTTGTTAAGTCAGGGTATTATCAAAAACAACAAAGGGGTTACCGCACCCGAGTAATTTTGTTACTTTTGCTTAAATGAACATTTATAAAATAAAGATCAATTTCGAGGAAAAAGGGCACGAAAGCGTTGAGTTACCTATAGCCGAAGGAGAATCTGTATTAGACGTATGCCTGGAGAATGGCATTGAACTACAGCACAATTGCGGTGGTGTTTGCGGATGCAGCACATGCCATGTTTATGTAAACAAGGGGATGGATAATATCCAGGAGATATCCGATAAAGAAGAGGATTTTATTGACAGGGCTGTTAACCCGCGCATTAATTCGCGCCTGGGTTGCCAGTGTGTGATTGTTGATGGCGACATTGAAGTTACCCTGCCGGATCAGTCGCAGTTTTTAGGCCACTAATATTTGCATCAATCCGTTTAAACAATAAATAAAACGTATAATTTACAACGTATTAGCGCAACCCCCGGGTAGTACGTAAAATCAACAAAAATGAGCGATAATAAATTTGCCTTACCAATTCACTGGAATGATTATGAAGATATTGCCATTGAACTTTATGAAAAGTTTGGTGACGATTTTGACGAATCAAGAATATACCGCATCCGTTTTACCGAACTGCTGGAATGGGTATTGAGCCTGCCTAATTTTGCCGGTACCCGTGCCGAATCAAACGAAGGCCACCTGGAGCAGATCCAATCGGCCTGGGTATACGAGTGGCGGGATAATCAATAATTCAGTTGGCAGTTTTGAGCCGGCGGTTTGCAGTTTTAAATTTGCGATTAGCAGTTTAGCACAAAGCAAACATTCTGTAATCAAAAAATCGGTGAAATCACCTCAACAAATCGGTGGGATCACGAAACAAAATCGGTGTAATCATAACCATGGAATCATTCCTGAATAAATTAAAAGATATTACTACCCTCATTTTTGATGTGGATGGCGTTTTGACCGACGGGTCTGTTTTTGTAACGGAAGCTGGCGAACAAAGCCGCGCCTTTAATATTAAAGATGGCTACGCGCTACAGTTAGCTGTTAAATGCGGTTATAATGTTTGCGCCATATCGGGCAGCCGCTCAAAAAGTGCCATGTACAGGTTAAACAGCCTTGGCATCCAGGACGTGTATATGGGCACACATACCAAATCGCAAAGGTTCAAGATTTACCTGGAAGAAAAAAGCATAATCGCCACCAACGTTTTATACATGGGCGATGATATTCCCGACCTGGAAGTGATGAAGCTTGCAGGCCTGCCTGTTTGCCCTGCCGATGCTGTTGAAGAGATCAAAGCAGTTAGCGCCTACGTATCGCCCTACGGCGGAGGCAAAGGCTGTGCCCGCGATATCATTGAAAAAGTGCTTAAGGTTCAGGATAAATGGATGAGCAAACAGGCGTATAGCTGGTAGGGTTTGGTCCATAGTCCATAGCCCATAGCCCATAGTCGATAATCTACAGATCATGGTTCATGGAATAAACTCGGCAGATCATGGTTATCAATAGTTTTGTTGCTACTATGATCTATGAACCATTTGCTACGAACTAATCAATGCAGCTACCATGATCTATGAACCATCAACCATGAACTAAAAATATGAACATCATCCCACCCGTAATTCTCGCATCAAAATCGCCAAGACGGCAGGAGTTGCTCCGGCTTATGGATATTGATTTCAGGGTTGTGCTTAAAGAGGTTGATGAGTCTTTCCCCGATGGGCTTACCCCAACAGAGGTTGCCCTACATATAGCCCGTAAAAAAGCAGAAGCATTTGACGAGAACGGTAGGAGATGAGGTTGTGCTTACTGCCGATACTATAGTTTGTATTGATGGCCTGATACTGGGTAAACCCGAAACCCGCGCACATGCTATCGAAATGCTGCAAATGCTATCGGGCCGTGTACACCAGGTTATTACCGGTGTATGTTTGTTATATAAAGGGCGTTATAACAATTTTTATGATCTTACCGAAGTGCTCTTCCGCAAGCTTTCTGATGCCGAGATCAGTAATTATGTAGATAAGTACCAGCCGCTTGATAAGGCCGGATCATACGGCATCCAGGAGCTGATAGGCCTGATAGGCATCGAACGGATTGAAGGCTCATATACCAACGTTGTCGGCTTACCTACCCAAAAGGTTTATGCGCAATTGCGCAGCTTAAGCAAATAGATTTCCTGGTATTGCAACTCACACACCACATACAGGCGCAAGTATTGTGCGGCTGCCTGTGCGGGGATTACTTGTGCCTTTCGCAAACCATTTTATTCGTCGTTACAGTTTCGCTAAACATCGTCAATTTTGATAAAGCGTGTTTTTTCCGGTACAATTAAATAAATAATTATTTAATTTAAACCTTTGTTTCCTGCATAGTCTAACGTATTAAATAAAGGGAGTAATTTGTCATGAAAAAAACTATTAATACAGGGCTGGTGTTACTGCTGGTGGCTGCCTTGTCTGCATGCAGCAGTTACAACTATTACACCGCAGCCCGAAACAAAACAGATTTATCCGCTTACCGTACATTTGCCTGGCTACCTCCTGCAACCATGACCAATAAAGCCGGCGCAGTTGTAAAAAAGGAAGTGGCTGATGAAAAGGTTAAGGACGCGGCTATTTCGGCATTGGAAAACAAGGGGTTAAAATTTCAGGAAAATAACCCCGATCTGTTGGTAAGCTATACCACAGTTACCGGCAGGGGAATGAAAACTGAGTTTTATCCTTATTACTATGGCGGTTACCCGGGCTTCGGTTTAGGATTTGGCTGGGGTTGGGGAGGTGGCTGGGGCTATCGTCCGTTTTATGGCTATGGCGGTTGGGGTTGGGGATATCCTTATGGTTACGGTTATGGCGGCGGCGGTTATGCCCGCGTGCCTTACAAAGAAGGTACCCTGATTATTGACATTATGGATACCAAATCGCGCAAACTGGTATGGCGTGGTTTTGGTGTTGGCGAACTGCACAACCCGCAAAAAACTGTAAAGGAACTGCCCAAAGTAGTTAACGGCATTATTGAACAACTACAGCTTAACCAGGTACAGCAAGACCAGGTGCCAATGAAAAAAGCATAAGAAATTTGCTGATCAATTATTGAACTAATGCAAAAATCCCTTCGGGCGCTAAGCCTGGAGGGATTTTTGTTTGCGGTATAAATGGGTTACAGTAAAAATAAGGACGGCTACAGCTAAAACAATAACCCAGCCATCAAGCGGGCAGTTAGCGTCGCCATCGGCATTATCACAGGGATTATCTAACTGGGCAAAACAGCTTAGGGTGGCAGCCGCAAAAACAAGGGCGGTTAAAAAGAACTTTTTTTCATATGCGCAAATCGCTTGTTATTGTTTTAAAAATTTACCGGTGCCAATCAACTGTTTGGTTTTATTATCGGTAACCCTTATAATATATGTTCCCGGCACTAAACCGGTTACGTTGTTTTTCCAGTAAAGCTGTGTGATATTTACTGCCTTCAGTATCACACCACTGCTGTTGGTTAACTGAATATTATAGTTTGCTGAAGCGTTGGTTTGCCCTATGGTTAGGTTTAATGTTTCTGTTACAGGGTTTGGATATATCGTAAGCAGGCTATTGCTTATGTTATTTTTTGTATTGGCATACATTAATGGCAGCTCTTTTGACAGGCTGATATCATTGTTTAAATCAGTTAACTGAACACGGTAATTATTTAAGCCTTTTGCCGGGTTAGGGTCAGTATAAGAGTAAGTTCCCAAACCGTTCGATTTTATCACATCCAGGTTTTCCCAGGTTTTGCCGTTATCTGTGCTTCTTTGCAGCGTAAATGTGGTGTAGTTTGCCTCATTTTCAACAATCCAGGTTGTTTTAGCCCCGCCGGTTGCTTTTACGGCATTAAAATCAAGCAGCCGCAAGCCCAATGCAGGTGATTGGCGCAATATCAGCTGAAAACGTTTTTTACCAAAAGTAGCCGGGGTACTTTTATCAATATTGTAGCTGTAAATGTTGTTGTGTTTAAGATCCAACGAATCTTTAGTAAAGTTATCCTTAAGCCATATTTCATAAATGGCAGGTACGTTGCTAAGTGCTCTTAGTTTTAATTGATAAGGCCCGGATGAGGTAGCGTCAGACGTTAGGGGAATGATCTCCTGTTGCTTTTTGGGGAAAGGCCGGTGATGGATAACGGTTTTAACGCTATCGCTTGACAGGGCCGACAAGGCTATCTGTGCACCATTGGTGCCCAGGTCTTCCGCATCTTTACTATTTTCAAACGCTGTACTCGCGTCGTTATTAAATGCAATAACAATATCATCGGTATTAATGGAGTCCTTTATCATTTGCAGCCTTAATATCGGTTCGGCCAATGATGATGAAGTTTGTTGTGATGCTGCTAATTGTGCTTCGGCAGCCTTCAATATGTCCATGTCGGCAGCTGTGGCCGCCAGTTTCTGTAACCCCTTATCAGCAGGGGCACTTAATAAGGCTATCAGATTTGATGCCGTTGGTTGCGTTGTTGACTTCGCCGATTCCCTGAAAGTTAATGATTGCGAAGCTGAGGTAGCCTGTATAAAAAACGCCTGCCCGCTGGCTATCATATTACTTGCATAGCCATCGCTCGAAATACCGGGGTTAATATTGGTAGTCGTATCTGCTGTAGATATAGCAGTGGCCTTTTGCATGTAGCTGGCATACTGCTTTGTTTTTGGATTGTAAACCCATATTTTGCCCGGAGCAGATAGGGTTGCAGCCGAAGATACCTCTGAGGGGAAACCGGCCCCGTAAATTGAGGATGTGGCGGAAACGGTTGTTGTTGTGCCCCTGCGGTTAAATTTTTCCCAATTGATGGTGGCTGCGTAAGGATTTCCAACCAGGTTATATCCGTTAACCTGGCTGCCTGTAGTATTGCTGAACAAGAGGCTGGTTGTGCCGCTGTACCAGTTGGTTACTGTAATGTCACCTGTGTTTAATGTACCTGTTGTTGTTAAAGTGGTGTTGGTGGGTACATAGCTTGCGGTTGTTGAAGTTGCAAGATCGGCGGCTGTCCTGTCTCCCCTGAAAAAGAAAAGGAAGCCGTTTCCGACAGGTATGGTATGTGAACCGTCGGTATCAAAAATATAAGTTGGCGGGGAGTTGATATTGTTGATGCCCCTGAAATTACCGGCTGTAAAAGACGCTTGCGACGAGGCTATGTTTTCCCTGAAGCAATAAATTGTGGGATTGCCCGATTTATCAAAGCCGCCCGTTGTGCCTGTAGTGCCGGTTATCCATGATGAGTTTTTAAGATAATTTATACTGATTACCTTGGCTGATGAACCTGTATTAACGGGTGATGAAAGTAACCTGTACCCCCGGTTATATGAATTGCCGCCGCTTATAAAACGCTGTACGTTTACATTGCCTGTAATTGCTGTGCCGGAAGGAATAGCATCTACAGTGGCTGAGCCTGTTGCATCGGAGTTTAACGTTAAAACACCGCCGGCAGCAAGGGTAGCTGTACCGCCCATAGTAAGTATACCCGAGGATGATACCGCGAATTTACCGGCGCCCGACATGGTTTTTATACCGCTGCCATTAACAGTAACATTATTAAATTTTGTGCCGTTGGTGCTGTTGTCTGTAAGAGATTGAGCGCCTGCTTTACTAAAAAACACTGTTCCGGTGCCTGCCGTAAACGTACCCGTGTTGGTGTAATCGCCATTTAAGGTTAGTGTGCCCGCCCCGCCTGTAATAACAGCGCTGTTAGTAGTGTTGCCAGTAATACTAATATTGCCAGAACCCTGGGTTACGTTTGCCGAATTGCTCCAGGTTCCTGTAACAGTTATAACAGGGTTGTTCGTGTTAAGGCCTATTGCACCCCCGCTTGTGATCCAGTTTCCGCTTACGGTTAGCGCGCCGCCGTCGACAGTTTTGGCTGCCGCCCCTGATAAGGTGAGGTTATCATAGTTGGAGGGGTTGTACCTATAAAGCTGTCATTAGTGGCGTGTACAGTTTGCGTGCCCGAAGTAGCTGCGTAGTTAACGAGTCCGGTGCCGCTGCCGCCGGTGGTGAAATCGATAGTGCCACCTGTAGCGGCACTTATTGGGGTATTGCCTGTTAAGTTTAAAGTAGTAGCCCCGGTACCAGTATCCATATCAACGAGGGCCGCATTGGTAATAGTAAGACCCCCGCTGGTCATGTTTACGTAGCTTGAATTTGTGGTAGCTATACTACTTATTGTTAATATTCCCGAATTTAGATGGAACGTGGCGTTATTAACAGAGTAATTTTGTAATCCTGATGTATAGGTTCCCAATGCCGAGGAGGTAGTGTTTAAACTTAACGAATTGGTGATATTGAATACCGGAACCGTTGTATTTATTATGGTTGTATTGGATGTTGGGCTGACGCTTCTTGTAGGCGTAGGAGGAGTGGTATTATCGCCAACTACAAATGAGCTACAGTTTAATGTACCAGTACCTGTACCGGTAATGGTTGTTGTCACGCCGCCGGCACTACTGTTGTGATTTTGCGTGATGGCGCCGGTAACCGTAAGGGAGTAGGTATCTTTGATGGTTAATATAATAGATGGGGTTCCGCTCATTGTACTTTTTAAGGGGCCTAATATCAGGAAAGCAACATTAGGCACACTGCTTTGAACGGTGGGCTGGTTATAAAATGAAACAACGCCTATGCGTGCCGCATAGCTTGTAGTAGGAATAGTTGCTGGGCTCCAGTTACGGGTATCATTCCAGTTGCTGTCATATGCGCCTGTCCAGTCAATGGCATCATCAAAAGTTATAGTATTACCATTTGAGGATGGGCCTGTATAAGTAATGGCTGAGCTGTTTCCATTCCCCGTAAGGGTGTTAATACTGGTGACGGTAATAGTGCCTGTAGGGCTGCTGCCATAGTTTAGCTGGCTTTTTACTGTACCTGTATAAAAATAATAACCGGGGACAGAGTAAGATCCATCTGTATTGCCCGAGCTTGAGATAAGGTCGCCCACACTATAATCTTGTATAGCGTTGCCGGTGTAAGTTACTGAACTTATCAGTGCGTCTGTTGATGTGGAGTAATAGGAATCATCTGAACGGTAGAGACTTCCTGAACCATTGAAATATGCCTCGAACCCGGAGCCTGACGTGTTCAGTACCAATTGGTTGATAACGAAATTGCCTCTTGATATTATTTTTAACCCGTAAAGGATTACGCTTTCGCCGGCGTAGTAAGGCGGCTGTGTAACATTATTTGCCGTTCCGTTTGCGTCTGTTGTGGTAAATTGGAGTACACGGGTGTACATATCAAAATTATCCCATTGAAATCTGCCGGCAGTAGTACATGTTGATTCAAGATAGGAATAATAATAGCTGCTGAACCCGCTACCAGTTGTACTTGTACTTGAAGCAACAAGGGTTTTGGCTGTGGTCATGCCGGTTACAAAAACATCTTTAAATATTGCCCAACGACCGTCTTTCAACCGTTGCACTTTGATCATGTAGGTTTGCTGGTCGTTGGCCATGGTGGCATTGAGCAGCTCATTGTAACGGCCCGTCCCGGTATTTGAGTCATACCTATACCTTAAACTGAGTGTTGTACCGGTATGGGTTATATAAATGCCCTGCATGGTATTGGCTGTATACCCGTTGGCAATAAGCCAATAGCGCCATGAATTATTACCTACAGCCATCGCATCGGGGTCATCCGGGCCGGTTGCACTATTATTTTTATAAATGAAATTCCACTCAAAATCATTCTGAGTAAGATCTACGCTCCCTGATGTGCCGCTTCCGACAAAATCCCACCTGATAGCGCTTATGGCGTTGGTTGCAGGTACCGCGGATCGCAGGCTTACCGAGCCGTTTAAAGGACTTGTAGTTGATGCATCTATGGTAACCGACGAACTTGTGCGGGCGGCATTACCAACCCCGGTTGCTCCTAATGATGTTATATTACCGGCAGAGGAAGTTTCAAAGTTATTGTAATAGTAGGTAAGGTTATCGCTGGTTTCCTGGGCCGCAACTGCGCTCATCAGGCATAGCAGATATCCGGTAAATAAAACGCAGCGTAATTGTGATTTCAAATTTAATAGGGTTTCGGGCAAGTAATATCAATAATGATGCTGGTTCAATAAAACCGGATTAAAGTACAAATTTCAACTCAAATATGCGGTTGTGTTGCCAATGGCATCGGTTGTGATGTTTTTTATTGAAAAAATGGAAAATTTAGAGAAATTAATTATTGATTATTGTTTACACATTTTGGGGAATATTTTCTACTATGCTTTTAATCAATAAGCAGGCTGTTAACTTACAGTAAGAGCTAATTAATCACCGGGTAACGATAAATATTTAAAAATATTCCTGTTAGGAGTGAGGATTTTTGTTTCCGGTAATAAACTGTTCAGGTTTGATTGGGGTAATATGTCCCGTAATAATCATCACCATTGACTTTTGTCAACCGAATGCCGGTTAATGTAACGATGACTATATGTTACATGGGGGTTTCAGAGCGACGTTGGATAAGTGTTCAATTTTTAAAAAGCGGGTGTTCAACTTTTTGTGGTGCGGAATTGTAATATTCTGATTGTCAATGTATATGTGTTCAGTTTGTGTTTTGTGTAAAATGCAAGTATCTGATAATCAGTATTTGTTTATTTAAGAAAATACGCCAGGTGTTCCACTTTAAAAATTGAACACCTGGCATTATATGCTTTATTTAACCTTTTGGCTGTTATTGCCGCGGTTAAGATCAGGCAGGGCGTTGTCGGGATCAATGCTTACCGATTCAGCTTCCTGTTTAGTAGGCAGTGTATAAGTGATTTGCCCGGATTGCAGCCAGGTTTCAACCGGCAGGTAAAAGCGTTTTTTGCCGCCGTCTTTAAATTTTACCTCAACAGTAAACGGCATGGGCAACTGCTCTTTGTTTACCGCTTTGATGGTGATACCTTTGGATGCATCTTTACCTGCATATTTCGCGTCGATAAGCGCTATATCAACCAGCCAGTTATTGTAAAACCAGCCCTTCCAAAACCAGGAAAGGTCTTCGCCCGCCCCATTCTCTATCGAACGGAAAAAATCATCAGGTTGTGGGTGTTTGTAAGCCCACTGGTTAATGTAGTTTTTAAAGGCGTAGTCAAACCTGTCTTTCCCTAAAATTTGCTCGCGCAGCAATACCAGGCCAAATGCCGGCTTATAGTAGGTAAGCGGATGGCGGTATTTTTCGGGGATGGCATCAGGAGCCGTCATAATACTTGGCGATTGCGGATCAAGCAATGATGGGATAATTTCATCGGCGGGGTTGCCGCCGCCGGGAGCGTATTCACTATCGCGTTTAGGGGCATATTCACCTTTATTAAAGGCATCGGAAGCATATATATCGATAAAGGTGTTAAGGCCTTCATCCATCCAGCCATAGCGGCGCTCATTTGATCCCACAATCATCGGGAACCAGTTATGGCCTATCTCATGCGCGGTTACCCAGTAAAGCACGCTGCCTTTATCGGTGATGTCGTCAAACACAATACCCGGGTATTCCATGCCGCCGGCAATACCAGCTTCGTTAATAGCAACCGGGTAAGGATATACAAACCACTTTTCCGAAAAGTATTCAATTGATTTTTTGAGATATTCGGTAGCCCGGCCCCAGGCATCGTTGCCATAGCTTTCGGCCGGGTAAACGCTCATTGCTAATGATTTTTTACCGCCAGGCAGGTTAACCCTTGCTGCATCCCATATGTAAGCTTTTGATGCACCAAAGGCAACATCGCGGGTGTTGAGCATTTTGAAATGCCAGGTGAGGGTACCCTTGTTAACCGGGCGACTGGCAGGATCATTAACCTCGGCCAAATCACGGATCATGATGGTTTTATCACTGTTGCGGGCTTGGTCTAAGCGGACTATTTGTTTAGCCGTCAATACCTCTTTAGGGTTAAGCAATTCGCCCGATCCCGCTACGATCATATCCCATGGCACGGTTACCGAATAATCTATATCGCCATAATCTAAATAAAACTCACCGCTGCCCAGAAATGGTAGGGTATCCCAGCCGTGACTGTCGTCATAAACACACATGCGCGGAAACCACTGTGCAATTTCGTAGATCTTGCCATTTTTGGTATCGCAATAATCAGTACGGCCTCCAAAGGCACCGGGAATGGTGTAATGATAATTAATACGCAGTTTTATTGCCCCCTTTTGCAGCGGGTGTGCAAGGCGTACCTGCATGCGGGCATCTGTAATTACAAATGGTACGGGTTTAACTACATCGCCATTATCAACCGAAACGGATTCTATCTGGTAACCGCTGGTATGCTGATCTACACCGGGGGTATGGTCTGTGAAGAAGTTAGAGCGGGCATCCTGTTTATAAGTATTTTGATCAAGCTGCAGCCAAAGGTAAGGCAATGCATCCGGGCTGTTATTGGTATAGTTGATCACCACCGTACCGCTGATTGTTTTCTTAACGGTATCCAGGGCAACTTTCAGATTATAGTCTGCCCGGTTTTGCCAATACCTTGGACCGGGTGCGCCATTAGCCGAATGGAAATCGTTACCTTTTTCGGTATAAAACATAGGCGAGAAAGCCGCCGACGGGTTGTAGTTTGATGAAGTATCGTTTGGATTGAGTTTCCCTTTTTGCGCCGATGCGCTGAGTGCTAAAATCGACAGTAAACCAATGTCGATAAATTTTAATTTCATGGTGTGCATTTAAGCACCCAATATACAAAGGATGGCCGGAAAACAGTTTGTTAAAAAAGTTTTAAATAATTATGGAATTTTATGCCTGGTAGCATCATTGTAATAAACTGCTTAATCACCCGGATGAATTAATATATTTATCAATTAAAACGTCGGTATAATGTCTATTCAACAAATCAGCATACCTAAACCCTGCCACGAGCAATGGTCACAGATGGTGCCCGCTAACAGCGGTCGTTATTGTTATCACTGCTGCAAAATGGTTATCGATTTTACGGTAATGAGCAATGACGAGATCATTAAACTTCTTTCGGCAAAGGATAATGTTTGCGGCAGATTTGGCCAAATGCAGCTGATTGAAATTAATGCGGGTATTGGCGCAAATAAAAAGCGATCCTTATCATGGATTGGTATCCTGACAGCAGCAATAATAAGCTTAACCCAACTTGAAAAAGCTGAAGCCAAAACCAGGCACAACCTTGAGCAAGGAGAGTTTCAACGTAAAAGCAACTTGCTCATACCTGTCCCTACCGGTGTTCAAATATTAGTAAAAGGCCTTGTAACCGAAAAAGGGACTAATGTTCCGATTCCCGGCGCTACAGTCCATTGTAAAAACGGTGAAAGTGCAAGCACTGATGTTGATGGCGAATTTAAGTTTTTGGAACTTTCGGAGACAGATACCCTTGTTGTTGGCTTTATCGGTTTTAAGACACAGGAAATAAGGCTTGCCGACATAGCTGACAGGTCGCAAATAAAAATAGAATTAGAGCCGGAACCGCTAACTGAACAATTTGTTGTGGTAGGAGGTGTATTTGTGCGTCATTCTTTTATTCATCGCCTGTGGCATAAAATAAAAAACATATTTTAGGGCTTTATTATAAAAGCTAAACTTGCATTTTCCTGTAAATCTACCTTTAGGCAATTCATCAATTCCCGTACATTTTATTTGCGAGACACTGTCGTACTTTTTAGGTTATCAGTATTATGCCTGGTTGCGGAAACATACTGCCGATAAGATCAGTACCGAACATCGACTTATCATATTTATCGGTGCAGCGGCAGGCGCATTTATTGGCTCGCACCTTGTAGGGATCTTTGAGAACCCACCTTTGCTGTTCTCGCATTTCAATATCATCTATATTATGGGCAATAAAACCATAGTGGGTGGGATGCTTGGTGGATTGATAGGTGTTGAGCTTACCAAAAAACAATTGGGGGTAACCGCGTCATCTGGCGATTTGATGGTTTATCCGTTGATCCTGGCTATGGTTATTGGCCGTACCGGGTGTTTTTTGGCCGGGCTGGAAGATGGGACTTATGGCATAGCCTCCAACCTGCCCTGGGCTATTGATTTTGGTGACGGCATCCACCGACATCCTACTAATTTATATGAAATTGTATTTTGGGGAATGCTTTGGGTTGTACTCAAACTCATTGAACAAAATTATCGTTTTGCCGATGGCGCGCGATTTAAAGTATTCATGGCAAGTTACCTTGTTTTCAGGCTACTGGTTGAATTTATTAAGCCCGATTACTTTTTTGGTTTTGGTTTATCGGTAATTCAGTTAGTTTCTCTCGCCGGTATTTTGTATTATTATAAAGTATTTTTATATCCTAAAAAGCTGTTTGCAAACCATGCCTGAACGCCCGTATATATACTATGATTTTACGTTAAGCATTTGCTCCACCTGTTTACGACGGGTTGATGCCAAGATTGTTTTTGAGGATAATAAGGTTTACATGCTTAAAAACTGCCGCCGGCATGGTTTTGAAAAGGTGCTGATTGCCACAGATGTGGAATATTATAAAAACTGTCGCAACTATGCAAAGCGAAGTGAGATGCCGCTTAAGTTCAATGCCAAAATGCATTATGGTTGCCCTTATGATTGCGGCTTGTGCCAGGATCATGAGCAGCACTCGTGCCTTACCGTTGTTGAAGTAACCGACAGGTGTAATTTAAGCTGCCCTACCTGCTATGCCATGTCATCGCCCACCTACGGCAGGCACCGCACTTTGACCGAAATAGAACAAATGCTGGATGTTGTAGTGGCAAATGAAGGTCAGCCCGATGTGGTGCAGATCAGCGGGGGAGAACCTACGGTGCACCCGCAGTTTTTTGAGATCCTGGATATTGCCAAGAAAAAGCCTATTAAGCATTTAATGGTAAACACCAACGGCATCCGCATAGCTAAAGATGAAAATTTTGTAAAGCGGCTGGCCACATACATGCCCGATTTTGAGATTTACCTGCAATTTGATTCTTTCAAAAAAGAGGCACTTGAGCAGTTGCGCGGTGAGGATTTGCGCGAAGTAAGGCAGAAGGCTATTGAAAATCTCAATAAGTATAATCTGTCCACAACGTTGGTAGTCACTTTGCAAAAAGGTTTAAATACCGATGAATTAGGTGCAATTATTGAATACGCGTTGCAGCAACCCTGTGTTCGCGGCGTAACTTTTCAGCCTACGCAACAGGCCGGCAGGTTAGAGAATTTTAATGAACAAACCGACCGTTACACCCTAACCGAAGTACGTAACGCGATACTTGAACAAACCAGTGTATTCAATAAAAACGACCTGATCCCGGTACCTTGTAACCCGGATGCCCTGGTGATGGGTTATGCCCTTAAGCTTGGAGGCGAAGTGATTCCGCTGACCCGGATGATAAACCCGGATGACCTGTTGGATAACTCAAAAAATACCATTGTTTATGAAAACGATGAACGCCTGAAGGGCCATCTGCTTAATATGTTCAGCACAGGTAATTCGGTTGATAAAGCTAAAGAACACCTGCACTCGTTGTTATGCTGCCTGCCTGAAATTGACGCGCCAAGTTTAAGCTATGATAACCTGTTCAGGGTGATCATTATGCAATTTATAGATGCGCAGAATTTTGATGTTCGGGCTATCAAAAAATCATGTGTGCACATCGTAAATAAAGACATGCAGATCATCCCTTTTGAAACCATGAACATTTTTTACAGGGACGATAAGCGGGAATATCTTGAACAATTAAGAGGAGAAATTTTGGTATGACAGAGGAAGAACAATTACAACCACCCAATCAGCTTCCTGGCAACAAGCCCCAAGGTGGAATCAAGATAGTCGGAATTAACCTGGCAGTATTTGTTGGTTATACCTTGCTTAGTCTGCTGACCGATGGCGGTGTAATAGCTGGGCTGCTAATGGTTGCCCAGGTGATTGTTTGTATTATACTTTCATTGTATTTCCGTAAGTGGAGTTGGTTTTTAGGCGGCTTACTGGTTTTAGTAATTGGTTTTTCAACGTGTGTTGCAATGATAAGGATTTAGTATCTCACAAGTTGCTATAATGGAAACGCAGAAGAAAGACCCTGGCAGCAAAAAAATGATAGTTGTAGGTATCAATCTATCGATATTGGTAGCTTATACCATATATTTCAGATGGGTTGCTAATGAGGAGCTTATTATATTAGCTGAAGCGATTTTTATTTTTTTGCACGTAGTACTGTGCCTAATATTGGCAATTTTTGCTTTGAGAAAAGAATTTTTGTTTAGTGCGCTTGTTGTTCTGCTGATCGGTTTTTCGTCATGCTGGGTTGTTTTCTCCATTTAGGTTAACATCCCCGCCAAAACCCCTTCTTTTAACGAATTGGTACACATACTCACCTTATGAATATCCAGCGCATGCATAATGAAACGGGTAACTAACGATGCAGCTACAATCATATCAACCCGTACCGGGATAATCCCCGGATTACCCAAACGTTCTTTATGGCTCGAGAGGATGAGTTTATTGGTGATGGTTAACAGTTCTTCCTCATCAAAATCATAATGCTGAATACTCTTTAAATCAAAGGGCTGGGCCTTTTCTGTTTCAATCAATCCTGCAAAAGTTTCAAATGAGCCCGACGAGCCAACAAGGGTGTCAATTTCAATGCCTGTAGTGGCAATGAACAAATCATTCAGTGTATCCTCAAGATATAAATTCATAGCCTCGATAGATGCCGGCGGAATAGGATCGGTACGGTGGAACTGGTCCATAAGGCGTGCCGCGCCAACTTCAAAACTTTGTTTCCACAGGATCTTATCGGCGTTGCCCAAAATAAATTCAACGCTGCCTCCGCCAATATCCATGATCAGGGAGTTTTTGGCCGATAAGCAACCGCTTAACTTTACACCATTATAAATAAAACCGGCTTCCTGTTCGCCATCAATAATTTCAATACCAATGCCTGTTTTGGCCTTAACTTCTTTGATGAAATCTTTGCCGTTTGATGCGCTCCGCAAGGCCGAAGTTGCTATCGCCCTAACACCGTCAACATTATTGGCCTGTATAAGTTTCTGAAAGTGTTGCATGGTATTTATGCCGCGCTGAAAAGCATCAGACAAAATATACCCCTTGTTAATGCCTCCCTCTCCTAACTTAACAGCTTCAGTAATATGTACAATTTCATGATAGTTATGGATGTCCCCTTCGGCAATCAATAAATGGAAGGTATTGGTACCTAAATCCATTACTGCAACGCGTTTACTCATACGGCTAAAATAAATAATCCCCGAAATTGTTTAACTATTCCCGGGGATTTTATTCAGTAAATCCGAAATCGAACATCCGATGTCCGAAATAAAAATTATTCTTTATAAAAAAACCACTTGGCCAGTTCTTTATAGCTTGCTTTTTTACCGTACATTAATACACCTACCCGATAGATCCGTGCGGCCACATAAGTGGTAAATAAAAAGCCTACTACCATCATACACATGGATACTGCTACCTGCCATCCCGGTGGATCAAACGGGATCCGTACCATCATGGCTACAGGTGCAGTAAAAGGAATCATGGACAGCCATACTGCCAGCGGGCTATCCGGCGCGCGGAACAATACTGATACAGCTAAAAAATAAGTGAACAGTAAGGGCAGGGTAATAGGAAACATGAATTGCTGGGTTTCCGTTTCGCTGTCAACTGCCGAGCCAACAGCTGCAAACAGCGCTGCGTACAACAGATAGCCGCTTAAAAAGTAAAATATAAAGCAGCCCATGATATACCCAAATGGTATAGTTTGTAATACTGCAAGCGCATTTACCATAGGACTGGTAGGCGAGTTAAAAGAATGTCCGGCGATTTTGGTAGATATAATGGATAAAATTATCCAGGCACTAAACTGAGTTAAGCCAACCAGGCCCACACCGATGATCTTGCCGAGCATTAATTGAAATGGTTTTACTGAAGATATCACCACCTCTATAATACGGTTTGTTTTTTCTTCAATAACGCCGCGCATTACCTGTCCGCCATATATAAACAGCGAAATATAAATAATGATAGCACAAGCTATACCAATTAAAATATTGGCGCCGATATTAGCATTCTTATCGCCTTTATCTGAAATTTCAATGGCACTAACCGAGATGTTGGTTCGCTTTATGCTTTTTAAAAGTGCTGTATCAATATGATGCCTGATGAGGTTGTTTGAAAAGGCTATATCGCTCATCTGCTTTTCAATTTCTTCAGACAAGGGTATAGAGGCCTTCTTTTTGAAAAGATCTGTACCGAATCTTTTTGTGTGTAATTTACAGGGATATACAAAATAGAGATACCCTCGCTATCCTTTAGCAGTTGTTTGGATGATTTAAGATCGGTGAGCGCATAGGTAAATTTTACATTATTGGCATCATGAAACCTATTAGCGAAATCACCGCTTTTATCAATCACGTTAACTGTTTGCAACGATGATAGTTTATCGCTGCTATCTGCAACCATCTTTACCACAATGCCCATAACCAATATCAGCAACGGCACCACGAATATCATGATGATGAATGATTTTTTGCGTACCCGTGTCAGGTATTCGCGCTGTATAATGAGTAATACTTTATTCATGGCCGGCTGAGTTTAGGTTAACTTTTTCAATGAAAATTTCATGCATGCTGGGTATTACCTCCTGTAACATATTTACCCTTGCTTTTGGGATAAGGTACTGCAAAACATCGTTTGAATTATTCTCGCGCGTAAGCTTTATCTTGATGGTATGACTGCCATCATCGGCATGGGTTTCGCTAACCAGTTCAAATGGCTGGTTGCCGTCAAATGCTATCTGTTCGCCGGTATATTCAACAAAATAGGTTTCATTGCGATACGAGTTGCGGATGTGTTTAACCTTACCATCCAGTATCTTATGCGATTTATGAATGAGCGCTATAGCGTCACAAAGTTCCTCTACTGATTCCATGCGGTGGGTAGAAAAGAGTATAGTTGCACCTTTTTCGTTCAATTCTAATATCTCGTCTTTAATGAGTTCTGCATTCACTGGGTCAAATCCGCTGAAAGGTTCATCCAGTATGATCAAATCGGGCTCATGCAGTACGGTTGCTACAAACTGCGCCTTTTGCTGCATACCTTTTGACAGTTCTTCTATTTTCTTTTTCCACCAGGTTTCCATCTCCAGCTTCTCAAACCAAAATTTAAGACGCTTTTGGGCTTCAGCACGGCTTAACCCTTTTAAACGGGCCAGATAGATCATTTGCTCACCTATCTCCATCTTTTTATACAGGCCACGTTCCTCGGGCAGGTAACCTATACGTTCAATGTGCGACTGGTTGAGTTTTTCGCCGTTAAAATAGATTTCGCCCGAATCGGGAGCAGTAATTTGGTTCACAATACGGATAAGCGAAGTTTTACCGGCGCCGTTAGGGCCAAGCAGACCAAAAATCTGCCCGCTTTCAACTTCCAAACTTACATCACTTAGTGCACGGTGACCGGCGTATTGTTTAACAATATTGCGGATGCTTAGCATTTATTAAGGTTTATGTATCTGTTTTTTCTGTTAGATCAGGTTAAGCAGAAAAAGTTACAGGTTGGGTTTATCATATGGTGGCCAATTGGGCTTTTCAATGTCATAAAATGGCTTTTCCAATTGTTGGCTATTAAGCGCATTTAAAGCGGTTACTGCAATATAAATTCCGGTTGTCGGAACAATCAGATACACGAGCCCGATGTAGCGGATATAGAGAATATAGCTGGAAGTTCCGATAAGGGGAAGCACCATCGGTACAACCATGTAAAATACAATAATAAATAGCTCACTTAAGGTAAAAAGCAGCAGTGGTAACTTGAATACCGTATTACGTAATAAGGCGGCCATAATCACAATACATATTATTACCATCATGTTAATAGCTCCATGGATCTGGTAAAATATAATTAATGATTCTCTGGTAATTTGAAAAATGCCGATGGCTGTATTAACTAAGCCCGATATAACGCTATAAATCATATAAATGATGAACACGTTAACTATAAAAGGTTTTTCGTTGGTATATTTTAAAACACCTATCACAAATATCATTAACCAGGCAAAACAAATGACAGGTGCAAACGAAAGCGTAGGTCTTACTACATCCGGTACCGTGAATGAAATGGTTTGCATGGCGTACAGGAGTATCAGAGCTAACATACTAATAACGCATGCAGCAATAGTGAGGTAAGCGGTATCGCGTGTAGGTTTCATGAGCAGGATAGGTTGAATTAATAAATATTACAATTGGCTTAAAGATAATAATAAGGCATGGCTGTTTATTGAAATAAAAAAAACGGCGTGATTGTTTTGAAACAAATTATGCTGCTTACTTAATAGCCTGATTAGTTAATTTATTTCAGTTGCTTTTAAACTAAACCTGAGCGTTTCAATTGCTTCCTTTTGCCTCGAAATGATTATGTACATGTAGCCATTATAAACAATGGTGTGTGGGTAACCATATTGCCCGCCTTTCCATAAGCCTTCTTTTTTAAGGTGATACAATTCATTGGCAATAATATAGTTTTTGTCGAAGCTTTTTCCATTTTTTGACAACGAGAGCACCAGCGGATTACGGTCATAATGGTGCAGGGTATCGGGGATGCCCACATAATAAAAGCGTTTATCCGGCAACCTACCTAAGTGAAACTTGCTGTCATTATCCGAAAAGGGGCCTCAACCGGCCGCGACCAGCTTTTGCCATTGTCGTTGCTTTCGGTGAGCCATAAATGACCTTTCCAGCCTTTACCGGTTACCCTGAGCAGCATGTGTAAAATGTTGTCGTCCGTTTGGAAAAACGATCCTTCGCAAAGCGGCGGCAACCCTGATTTTGCAGCGGGTGCATAAAACATAGCTGGGTTATCCTGTTTGTAAAGAGAATCGGGATAAAAACTGCTTAGCTTCCAGCCCGAAAGTCCGTGGGGATCATCTGTATAAGGAAAAGTGAAATTACCGCTGATGATCAGCCTCCCGCTATTGGTAACTTCAGGTCCATGGTTTGGTACAACAGGCAAATGCATATCAAGCGGCCCGCTCCAATGTTCGCCGTCGGTGCTGGTCTTAGCCCATAAATGGGTGCTATTGCGGTGTTTGTCGTAATCGCCGTAGTAGGCTACCAAGGTTCCTTTATACTGATAAAGCCCGGCGGCAGTGAGTACTGTGAGCGTATCGTTGATTTTACCCGGACTGGCTAATGTTTTCAACGGCGACCAGTGTTTAAAATCTTTAGAAGTTGCATAAACTACCCTTTGCCCCGGTGAATCCTCATCAACCATTCCATTGCTCCATATTGCCACAAAGCGGTCTTTGAAATGGATAATAGATGCGTGATGGTTGTAAAGCCACTCTTTATCCGGCGAGTAGATCATTGATCGTTCAATGTTTAGCCTCGGCACTCCAGCTTCGGTTTGATAATTGTTGCGAATGGCCGGGGTTTGTGCGTGGGTATTAAGAACGGATGAAAAAAGACAGATAACAAAAAGAAGCTTGAGTTTTGCAGACATGATCCTAATTAACACAAATTATCCGGTTAGTAAAAGCGGAGTTGAAATTTGCCAAATTAAAGCCAGGTTCCCGCGGGAGTAGTGCTAATAAAATGTAGCATCCGTTATTCTGAAGCCACAGTCATTAATAAATATGCCAATCTTTTGTAATAAAATCATGGCAATCCCTTTTATCCTAAAAATCAAGGTTCTTTTACTAAATTACGGGCTCTATCAAAATACATCATTTATGAAGCGAGCCTTATTCCTTATACTCACGCTTTCTGCTGTCTTTAATGTATCTGCCCAACAAAAAAAGCCTTTGAAACCTGCCGATGTCTATCGGATTCCAACGGTAAGTGATCCGCAATTATCGCCCGATGGCAAATGGGTTGCTTATAGTGTATCGGATGTTGATACGGCTAAAGACCGCCGCGTGTCCCATTTGTGGATGCAGAGTTTTGATGGTAAAGAATCTATCCAGCTAACTCATGGTGATGAAGCAGCCTCATCCCCGCGCTGGAGCCCGGACGGTAAATATTTGTCGTTCCTATCCTCGCGCGATTCAAAAACGGGCTCACAAGTTTGGTTGATCGACCGCCGCGGTGGTGAGGGTGCTAAGCTAACCAACATTAAAGGCGATCTGAGCGACTATGCCTGGAGCCCGGATGGCAAGCGCCTGGTAATGGTTATAGGCGACCCGGAAAACAAAGGTAAAGAGGAACCTAAAACTCCAAAGCCCATAGTTATTGACCGTTATCATTTTAAACAGGATATAGTAGGGTATCTTCAGCACTTGCATAGCCACCTTTATTTAATTGATGTTGCCACTAAAAAGCTTGACACCTTAACCCGGGGCGATAAAGACGAAAGCTCGCCGGTATGGTCGCCGGATAGCAAAACAATTGCGTTTGTAAGCAATCGCAGTGCCGATCCCGACAGGAATCAAAATACTGATATTTTTACTATTGATGCCCGCTCCGGCGCCAGCATGCTTCAGCTTACCACATGGAAGGGTAGGGACGGCAACCCTCAATGGAGCCCTGATGGCAGATTAATTTCCTATCTCCGTTCAACCAGTGATGCCGATTACATGATGTATGATCAGAGCGTGGTTTGCATTATGGATGTGGTTGGCCAAAATAATAAACCGCTCACGCTTCAGCTTGATCGTCCGGCCGGGGCACAAACCTGGGCTAAAGACAGCAAGAACATTGTATTTATTGTAACGGACGACCGTGCCCGTTATCTGGCCAATATCAATATCAACAGCGGAAAGATCACTACAATAAACAAGGGCGATTATGTTTTTAACGATATAGCTACCAATCTTTCGGGCAATTGGATAGTACAAAAAACAGATCCTTACACACCTGCCGAATTATTTGCCTTAGAAGATAAAAAGCTGCGCCGGCTTACATTTCATCATGAGGAATGGTTAAATACAGTGCAATTGGCATACGCAAAAGGCTTTGAGTCAACAAGTGTTGACGGTACCAAGGTATCAGGTATTGTTTTTACGCCCGATAGTGTTCCTAATAAAAAATATCCACTCATCCTGTTTATTCACGGCGGGCCGGTAGGGCAGGATGAATTTGGGTTTGATGCTACAAGGCAAACATTGGCTGCCGCCGGTTATGCGGTAGCAGCGGTAAATTACCGGGGAAGTAACGGCCGGGGCCTTGATTATTGTAAAGCCATTTATGCCGATTGGGGTAATAAAGAAGTTAAAGATTTGCTTGGCGCGGTTGACCAACTAGAAAAGTTAGGTATAGCAAATCCCGATAAGCTGGGCATAGGCGGGTGGAGTTACGGTGGCATCCTTACAGATTATACCATAGCATCTGATACCCGTTTTAAGGCCGCGGCCAGTGGTGCCGGCAGCGCGTTACAGCTTTCGGTTTATGGCAGTGACCAATATGTATTGCAATACGAAAATGAGATAGGCACACCCTGGAAAAATGCCGATAAATGGATCCAGATCTCTTACCCGTTTTTTCATGCCGATAAAATAAAAACGCCGGTCATGTTCATGTCTGGCCTGAAAGATTTTAATGTGCCGACCATCGGCAGCGAGCAGATGTATGAGGCGTTGAGATCTCAAGGTATTCCAACCGAATTGATATTATATCCTAATCAATTTCACGGTCTTACCAAGCCAAGTTACCAGGTTGACCGGCTGCAGCGCTACGTTGACTGGTATGACAAGTATTTGAAAAAGTAGGGTTAACGGGAAGTAGTTCAAGAATTGATGGATTGCATTGATCTCATAAATCTTACGTCTGAAGTGATCTGATCTTTGGCTTCCGGTGATAATTCGTCAAGTTCAGCTTCATCAATGAGTGTTTGCAGTATCTGATTTGCCAGGATGTTAAGAAAATGTGAACCGGTAAGGCGATCATACATTCTGGATATTTGTTTGTCGAAGTCCCGAACCTCGTTGTATAATTTATAATATTGTTCCTGTGGTGTTTCAGGGCTGCTTTTTAATTGCTGAATAAGCTGATCGAAATGTTGCATCCCGCGTTTAAAATCCTCGGCAATGCCTTTATCAATTAGTGCTCTGACGATCTTTTTGTCTTTTTTGCTTAATTTCTGATAGTCATTATGCATGATGCTGATTTTAATGGGTAATACAAATAATGGAACGTCGTTTTTTCAAAACAATGCAATAATAAAAACCTTGTGATAATATTGGGTGGTTTAATTAGTAATTTTCCGGTCAATTGCAATCCTATGCATAAAAACGTACTTTTAATTATAGCGGTTTTAATCTTTAACGTTGTTTCTGCTCAAACAACAAAAAAGCCGCTTAAGCCCACTGATCTTTATAAACAGCCAACGCTGATGGCCCCTCAGCTATCACCCGATGGCAAATGGCTGGTTTATGAGCTATCTGAGGTAGACACCGCAAAAGATAAACGCGTATCGCACCTATGGATGCAAAGCTTCGATGGTAAGCAATCCATTCAGCTTACTTATGGTGATGAGCCCGCATCTACCCCAAAATGGACGCCGGATGGTAAGTTTATCTCCTACCTGTCTGAAAAGGATTCAAAAAATGGTGGCCAGGTTTGGATGATGGACAGGCGTGGCGGAGAAGGGCATAAACTCACCGACATTAAAGGCGAGATAAAAGAATATGTATGGTCGCCAGATAATAAGAAGCTGGCATTAATTATCAAAGACCCTGAAAACAAAGGAAAAGAGGCACCGAAAACTACACCACCGATAAGGATAGACCGTTATCATTTTAAACAGGATATTGAAGGATATCTGCAGCATTTGCATTCGCATTTATACCTGTATGATGTGGGTTCAAAAAAGCTTGACACCCTTACCAGCGGCAACATGGATGATAGCTCGCCGCAATGGAGCCCGGACGGGAAAACTATTGCCTATGTAAGTAACCATACTATTGATCCTGACCGGAATGAAAATACAGATATTTTTACGATTGCAGCTAAAGCGGGAGCCGAGCCTAACCAATTAACAACATTTACCGGCCATGATATTAACCCGATGTGGAGCCCGGATGGCAAGCGCATAGCTTACCTGCGCTCCACAAGCGATGCTGATTATTTTATTTATCAGCACGATGTTTTGTACCTGATGGATGCCGACGGAAAAAACAACCGTTCATTAACTGACCAACTGGATAGGCCTGTCAGCAATATTGCATGGAGCAAGGATGGTAAAGACCTTGAATACTTGGTAAGCAGCGACAGGATCCGTTATATCAACAGATATAACTTGCTTACCCGTAAATCAATATTGGTTTATAAAGGTAACGAATGCAGTTTTTCTGATATCATCGGTCATTCCTTGGGTATATGGGTAGGCAAAATGACTACACCATACATACCCAACGAATTGGTGGCTATTGAAAATGGCAGGATCCGGCGCTTAACTTTTCACCAGGAAAAATGGCTGAGCGAGGTTAAGCTGGCTTATGTAAAGGGCTTCCAGTCGTTTAGCAGCGATGGTACACTGGTTTCGGGTATTTTGTATACGCCCGATAGCGTGGTGACTAAAAAAATGCCATTTATCCTTTACATTCATGGCGGCCCTACAGATCAGGACGAGTTTGAGTTTGACGAGATCAGGCAAACACTGGCCTGCGCCGGCTATGCCGTTGCCGCTGTAAATTACCGCGGCAGCACTGGCAGAGGGATTGAATACACTAAAGCTATTTATGCCGATTGGGGCAATAAAGAAGTGAAAGACCTGCTTGGTGCGGTAGATGAATTAGTTAAACTTGGCATAGCAGATAAAGACCGCCTCGGAATTGGAGGTTGGAGCTACGGCGGCATTCTTACCAATTATACTATAGCAACCGACCCCCGCTTTAAGGCGGCGTCGAGCGGAGCAGGCAGTGCGTTGCAATTAGCCATTTATGGATCGGATCAATGGATTGTACAATATGATAATGAACTTGGCGCACCATGGAAAAATGCTGATAAATACATCAAATTATCGTATCCGTTTTTCCATGCTGATAAGATAAAAACCCCAACGCAATTCATGTCTGGCCTAAAAGATTTTAATGTGCCAACGGGAGGAGGGGAGCAAATGTATGAAGCGCTACGGTCACAAGGGGTACCTACTCAGTTGGTACTTTATCCCGGCCAATATCACGGTATCACTGTACCCAGTTACCAGGTTGACAGGCTGCAGCGATATATTGAATGGTTTGACAAATATTTATCCCCCCAGCCCCCTAAAGGAGGAGCTTTTTGATAAAGCGCATTTAACGAGGCTGTATCATAAATAATCGTGATACGGCCTTTTTTTGACTTATTCGGATACTCAAGCTATATATAGTTTTGGGTCGGCTCTACTGACAAAAAGGGGGTTAACAGGGTTAACATAATTTAGTGGTAATTTTTACTTAAACTATTTATAATCAAATAATTAAGTGTTTTTAGGCCAAAAATGTGTTAACCCCCTTTTTGTATAAATATGATCGGCTAAACTTCAATTCAAAGGTAATACAACACCAAGGGGCGTCAATTTGATTTATGATACAACCTCGTCTTTTATTCTGTAATTCAATAATTCTGAAAATTCTGATTTCAGACAGTAAGCTTTCCTTCAACCGAATCATCAATGGTTTTACCAATAGCAGCACCGGCGAGCCGTTTTACAAATGCGATGGCATTACCATGCTTATTATCCCAGTAATAGCCCTCGGTAGGTTCAACTTTAATAACGCTGATGCGCGGATCGTCAATACCTTCGGTAAACCATACTTTTAATGTGGGTTCCCATAGTTCTTTGATCTTTTCCTTGTCTTCGGTGATAGTTGCAATTCCGTAGAGATTTAAAAAATCAGAATATCCTGATCCCTGGAAAAGCAGGTGAACAAATGGGTCTTTAGCCAGCTCGTCGTTTTTGTGGCTGTCATTAGCGCTTAGAAACCAGAAATTACCTTCCTCATCAATTTTCTGCGCAGACATTGGTCGCACGGAAGCAGGTACACCTGTTTTAATGTTACTTACAAAAAAGCAGCTTTTAGCACTTTCGGCAAGTTCCTTGATTTTAGCCAATGCCTCCTGACCGTTAAGGTCTTGCATGTTATCTTCCGGCTGTTGTTGATTGATACTATCCATGTTTTAAGTTTTGTTGGTAAATGTTATAAGAGTAACCAATCAAAAACTCAATTGTGTGCGGTGTTTTAACTTAATGGATAATTATTTATTTATAAGTGATGGTGTTTTGGGTGGATTTAACTTACGAAGTTTTCAAAACTTCGTAAGTTTTACAGTGCACCAAGAAAAGCATCGTGCTATTTTACATAAGGTATATCACGCTCATCAACAGAGATTTTGTGATCATTTATGAAATGTTCCAAACCTCCAAACCATTCTAATACATCATGTTTGTTCAATACAGTTTTTTTTGCTGATAAATAAGCTGGGTAAGATGAGTATTTATAATCGCTGATGTCTGTTACAAGATTGGCGATCACTGGATTTTGATGTATGTAAGTGATAATCCTTGTATAGTAACTATCAGAATCAATTTCTGAAGCTTTGTATCTACCTTGAAATAAGCTGCCAACTCTATTATATTTTTTATTGATTGCTTTTGAATAAGAGATAAAAAAGTTTTTGATACCAGTTTCAAACGACTGCTGATCGTTTACCATGATAAAAAAGTGAAAGTGGTTTGGCATCAGGCAATAAGCATATACTTCGCAAAAGGGTAAAACGTGTTTCTTGAATTGGTTCAGAAAGAAAATGTAATTATCGTTTTCGAAAAAGATAGGTTCTTTATTATTACCCCGGTTGTAAATGTGATAGTAGGTGTTGTCGCTTATTTTCACTTGTAGATTTGTCAATCGGTCAACCAAACTTACGAAGTTTTTAAAACTTCGTAAGTTAATATCAAGCATTACCCAAATACCACCATCCTATCGGGATATTTGGAAGCGTAAGTAGCTACAATATTTTTGATGTAATCATTCCCCGGGTAGGGTGTAAGATGGCTTTTGAGTTGCTGTACGTTATCCGCGTCAAAATAATGGGAGATATAACCCATACCATAAAACTGACCTTTTTCTACCAGGATACAACTATGTTCATCGCCGGTACGGCCTTCATCCCGGATAGCGTAAGTTGGCAAGGCTTGTTTAAGCTGATCAATGGCATTGTTTACCTTCTCATTATAACTTTCCGGAGTTTCAACACCTTCACACGCGCATGCACTCCCGGCTGTACCGGTACATGGCTCATTGTTTTTTTGTATAAAACAAAGCTTAGGGCAAAGGTCAAAACCTTCTATCAGTTTGTTGAGCAGGTTATAGCCATCAAGCAGAGAATTGCAGGTATATATCGGGTCGCTGTATTTACGGTATTTATCAACCGCCAGGCGAATATAGCCACGCTGATCTTCAAAAGCATAAAGACAAAAAGCGTTTTCAAAGCGTTTCAACGAACGGTTGTATTTAGGCCACAGGCGTTTAATTTCAATAGCTTCCAGTACAAAGGCTATAAGCTCGGTACCGCAAAGCTGATAGCTGATCTGGTAAATATTACGTAAAAATTCCTGGCGTTGAAAGCCTGGGTTATTGCCAGTGAAATGGCTGCTTACGCGTTTTTTAACGTTTTTGGCTTTACCTACATATATTACCTTGCCTTTTTGATCATGAAAATAATATACACCTGGTGTATAAGGCAACTGGTCTATATCCTTTTTAGATAGGTTAGGCGGCAACACCTGATCCTTTGAACCTTGCTTAAGGGATTGTTTGATATGGTTCTCCGTGTCGCTGTTCAGCAGCAAGGTAAATAACTCAGCAGTAGCTTCTGCATCCCCCATAGCCCTGTGGCGACTTTGGTTATCAATACCTAAATGTTTGCATAACCGGCCAAGGCTATATGATGGTAAACCGGGCAGTATCTTGCGACCAAGCCTTACCGTGCACAGCTTATTGGTTTGCAAATCATATCCCGCAGCAGCAAGGTGATATCTTACAAAAGAAAAATCGAAGTTTACATTATGGGCAACAAAGATCTTACCGTGAATAAGGTGATAAATATCTGCAGCTACATCTTCAAAAGGAGGAGCGTTCTGCACCATCTCATTGGTAATGCCGGTTAGCGCACTGATATAAATAGGGATTTCACGCTGCGGGTTCACAAGCGTTTCGAAGCGCTTCACAACCTTTTTGCCATCATGTATGCATATGGCAATCTCGGTAATACCATTAGCACTTGCATGCCCCCCGGTGGTTTCTATATCGACAATTGCATACATGATATTTCAAATGTAATACAAAATTTGCTAATTATTTTAGTTGAGTTTAAAAAAGTCGGGAAGTCGGAAAGTCCGCAGTCGGAAAGTTTTTTGTTTAAAAAGGATCGCCCAGCTTATAAAAACAGAAAGGCAAAAGAAAAGCCCCTGAGAAACTTTCCCAGGGGCTTAAATATCTTTCGGACTTTCCGACTGCGGACTTCCGACTAAAGACTAAAGACTAAAAACTTAAGACTTCTTATTCTTATTAGCCTGGATCTGTTGTTGCTGACGCATCATTTCTTCCATTTTGGCACCAAAGCCCGATTTTTTCTTCTTAGAGTTATCTTCAGGTTTCTTTTTGTTTTCCTGGATCTGGGCATGGATCTTTTTATCATCAACCATGAATTTGATCAGGTATTGCTGTAAAAAGGTGAACATGTTGGCCAAAAAGTAATAATAGTTCAAACCGGCAGGGTAGCTGTTAAGCGTGAACAGGAATACCAAAGGAGTGATGTAACCAATGTATTTCATTTGCCCTGTAGCACCGGAGATCTGGTTGTTGAAATAAGTATAGATCAACGTTGAAATGGTCATCAGTAAACACATTAAACTAATGTGGTTAACGCCGCCAAGGAAAGCTATCGGAGCGAATTTAATAACCGAATCATAAGTTGAAAGATCATGCATCCACAGGAAACTTTCGCCCCTTAGCTCAAATAAACTTGGGAAAAAGCGGAAGAACGCAATAACTATAGGCATCTGGATCAGCAATGGTAAACAGCCGCCCAATGGGTTAACACCTGCCTTTTTGTACAGCTTTAGGTACTCCTGTTGTAACAACGTAGGGTTATCCTCACCAACTTTAGCTTTAATTTCATCCATTTCGGGCTTCAGCACACGCATTTTGGCCATTGAAAGGTATGACTTGTAAGTAAGAGGTGATAATACCAGCTTAAGCAATACAGTCAATACCAGGATGATCAGACCATAGTTCCAGTTAAACTTGTTAAGGAAGTTAAATACCGGCAATACCGCGAAACGGTTGATGTATTTTAATGGTCCCCAGCCAAGGTTAACCAGTTTATCAAGGTCATGCCCCTGGTCTTTAAGCGTATTAAAACGGTTGGGTCCAAAGTAAAACTCCAAGGGTAAAGAACCATCTGTGCCGCGGGTAAGCGACAGGTCGGCTTTCATTTGTTTTACATCGGTGGTATCGTTAAAATCAGTAGCAACAGCAACATCTGTTTTGGTAATGCCGCCTTTAGCTATCAGCACATTTGAAAAGAAGTGCTGTTTAAAAGCAACCCAGGCCATTTTTTTATCGCTGATGCTTTTTTGATCGTTTTTGCCTTCGCTTAGGTAATCAGCATCCCCATCGGTATTATAATAGTACACCGTTGAATACTGACGCTCCATTTTGATGTCTTTTTCCTGTTTGCGCAGGCTGGTGGCCCAGTTAAGGTTAATGGTGCTGCTGTTGGCAATAACGCCGTCAAGACCGGTAGGCTTAATGGTTAGCCCAAGTTTAAAACCATCACCTTTTAAACTGTATACATAATCAATATATTGGGTGGGGCTATAGCTCAAACGCATAGTAACCGAACCTGAATCTTTTTCGGCTATGTTAAGTTCTTTTGCACTTGGGGTAAAATAGTAATTGTTGGTATTGATATTGGCAACACCGGCGGCAAACTTCAATCCAAATTGGTTATTGTCACCACTGAAAAGCACCAGGGGCTTCTTATCAAAAGTTTTGTAGTTTTTTAACTCAACGGAAGCTACTTTGCCTCCGTGGGTGCTTAATTTAATAAGCAACTCTTTATTACCAATGGTAACAAACTCTTCTTTACCAACAGATGCGGCGCCGAAAGGCATTTTTAACAAGGCCGAGTCAACTTTGGCTGTTTTGGCGGTATCAAACTTAGCTGTGGTTTTAGCAGCAGCGGCAGCTACAGCGGCACCAGCTTTTTTCAGCGAATCCTGGTGCTGTACCTCGCGCTCTTTTTTAAGGTCGGCTTCTGATGGCTTTAAAAAGTATATCGAGCCGGCAATGATCGCCATGATCAGGAATAATCCTGTAAACGTATTTTTATCCATTATCTAATTATCGTACAATTACTTATTTTTTGCGGGCATAAGCCAGCGAAGCGGCGACAAAGTTAATAAAAAGTGGGTGTGGATTAGCAACTGTTGATTTTAATTCGGGGTGAAATTGCGAACCAACAAAAAACGGGTGGTTTTTTAACTCAACAATCTCCACCAGGCCATTGTCAGGATTTATGCCGGATGGGGTAAGGCCGGCGGCCTCATATTGCTTAAGATACTCGTTATTAAACTCATAACGGTGACGGTGCCTTTCCGAAATGTGGTTTTTTCCGTAAATAGCCGCTGCTTTAGTGCCTTTTTTAATATCGCAGGGATAAGCGCCTAAACGCATGGTACCGCCTTTGTTGGTGATGTTTTTCTGATCTTCCATCATGCCGATAACCGGGTAAGGGGTTTCGGGATTCATTTCGGTACTGTTGGCACCCTCAAAACCTAATACGTTACGGCCAAACTCAACTACCGCACATTGCATACCTAAACAAATACCAAAGAAAGGGATATTATTTTCGCGCACATGGCGGATAGCCTGGATCTTGCCTTCAAAACCACGCTCGCCAAATCCTGGGGCAACCAGTACGCCATGCATACCTTTTAATTTTTCAACAGCGTTTTCGGGCGTAAGCTGTTCCGAAGGGATATATTCAACCCGCACTTTACATTCCTGTTTAGCGCCCGCATGGATAAAGGCTTCGGTAATAGATTTATAAGCATCCGGCAACTCCACATATTTACCAACCAGCGCAATGCGCACGTCAGCAGTTGGGTTTTTGAGGCGACCAAGAAACTCCTTCCAGTTTTCAAGGTTTGGCTCATTTTTGTGCGGAAGTTTTAATTTGGTCAATACGGTTTTGTCAAGCTGTTCTTTCAGCATTAACAGGGGTACATCGTAAATACTTGGTGCGTCAATCGACTCAATAACAGCATTGATATTCACGTTACAAAACAGCGCTATCTTTTTGCGGATATCGTTGGTAAGGTGGTGTTCGGTACGGCAAACCAGGATATCGGGCTGGATACCATACTCTAATAACATTTTTACCGAGTGCTGCGTAGGTTTGGTTTTTAATTCGCCTGCTGCTGCAAGGAATGGTACCAGTGTAAGATGGATAACCAGAGAGTTAGCCGATCCAATTTCCCAGCGGAATTGCCTTACAGCCTCAATATATGGTAATGATTCAATATCGCCTACAGTACCGCCAAGCTCGGTGATCACGATATCGTAATCGCCGCTTTCGCCCAATATGCGGAAGTTTCTTTTTATTTCATCGGTAATGTGGGGCACTACCTGTACAGTTTTTCCTAAAAAGCCCCTTCACGTTCTTTATTAATTACATTTTGATAAATGCGGCCGGTAGTGATGTTGTTGGCCTTTGACGTAGGAGTGTTCAGAAAACGCTCGTAGTGGCCAAGGTCAAGATCGGTTTCTGCACCGTCTTCGGTTACATAGCATTCGCCGTGCTCATAAGGGTTAAGTGTTCCCGGATCAATATTGATGTAAGGATCAAACTTTTGGATGGTTACGCGGTAACCGCGCGATTGAAGGAGTTTGGCTAAAGAAGCAGAGATTATACCTTTTCCTAACGATGAGGTAACACCGCCCGTAACAAAAATATATTTAGTCATGATTTTTTTGAAAATGACCGGGCTTTTATACCACGGCCAATTGTTTCTGTACGGGATACAAAAGTAAGAAAATTTTCACGCTTCGCCGTATCTGTTTTTAAAAAATGGAACTGTAAATGTCTTTTGTTTGTAATTGGTTTTTACAGAGTGTATTATGCGCGTTTTTGAAGCGGATACTTTTATAAACGGAAGTGAACTGGTTGACGGCTTTAACGGCGATAATCCTGGTAAGGTTCCCGTAACGGGTGGTTTGGCCGGTGACGCTGCCCGGTTACCATCTGATATAATGAATACGTAATTTCAGCCTTTTTTCTCGAGCTGTGCCTCCAAAAAGCTGCTGTTTCGGCACTGTTGGCCTGTTTGTTTACATGGGTAGCAGTACAGACTATAATGATTTTTCCAACTCAACCGCGGTTACAACAATGCTGTCGTCATACACATCACTGCCCATAATTTCCCCAGCTGTGGAGGCAAAAACAACATTAGCATTAGGATAGCTCTTTTTAAGATAATCATAAATTTCGGGATCGGTAATTAACTTCGGTGCACCGAAAGCAAGAACCAACTGGCATTTTTCAGCACTAAATTCAGGACTGGAAAAGTAATTTACCCAGCCCTTGTTTACCAAATGATGCTGCCTTATCTTCATGATGATTTTAGGTTAATAATGTGGTGATGCCACAGATGAAGTTAATAAATTAAGAAGCAAAAATTGCTTAAAATATGAAAGTATTAAACAGTTTGTTGTTTATAGAAAATTCATTAATTATAAATACTGGAATTGTGTTTTAATAGTTTAAATTGGCCTTTAATACAGTACGCTTAATCTTATACGGATTAAGAATAACAAGGTTATCAGTACAGGAAGTGTTAATCTATTGGGAGGGTTGAATCAGAAACTATATATCAAACTTCAGTTTCTCCAGGTCTTCAGGCACATCAACTGCGTGGGTTTCCAGCTCGGTTTCGGCCACTTTAATGCGGTAGCCATTATCTATCCAGCGAAGCTGCTCCAGGCTTTCGGCTTTTTCAAGCGGGGATACGGGAAGTTTGGTGATCAGTTGCAATACATCGGCACGATAGCCGTAAATGCCTATGTGTTTATAAAAAACATGAAATTCGAGCCAGTTTTCGGGCTCCTGGCCACGGACATGGGGCAGGGTAGCGCGTGAAAAATAAATGGCTTCAGATAGTTTATTGATCACCACCTTGGGCGAATTGGTATTATGCAGTTCCTGCTCGGTCAGGATCCTTTTTACAAGAGTGGCCAGTTGGGTATCAGGATCGTTAAAGCAGGCTGTTAATTTGGTGATCTGCTCAGGATCAATAAAAGGCTCATCGCCCTGGATATTGATGATCACATCATACCCGGGGTGCAGGCGGGCAACTTCGGCACAACGGTCGGTACCGCTTTGGTGGTTGGCACCTGTCATCACCGCAACGCCGCCAAAACCGTTTACGTGGTTAAAGATCCGGTCGTCATCGGTAGCCACGATAACCTCACTCAGGCTCCGGCATTTTTTTGCCTGCTCATATACACGTTGGATCATAGTTTTACCGCCGATATCAACCAATGGTTTACCGGGAAAACGGGATGACGCGTAACGGGCTGGGATAATGCCTAAGATTTTCATTTGATTTTTATTACAATGGTTTTAAACATTTGCAAAGCTAATTCCTGATCCTGCTTTGATAAATTACGGCCTGACAGTTGGAAGTTTAAAGTTGATGATTTACTTTGATAATAAATACCAGTAATTCCTTTTGAAGGATTTTTTGGCCAGATTGTTTTTATAATAAAATCTTGTTTCGACTCTTCATTAAAGTTGTGATCTTTTATCTCTGCAGGGATTTCTATCGGAATATACACTGTGCTGTCCTTAGTAAGCATATTTGCGATGTAGTCAGCCTTAGGAAATTTGCTTTTTTGCTTAGCTGTAGGTTTATGTATTGAGATTTTGACTTTTATATTGGGGGCGTCACTATATGTACGTTCTCTATCGCAAAAATCACATCCGCGTTGCCAATCGTTAGTTTTTATATACTCCTGTTCTGATAGTAATGGGTTATTAGCGTACCCCATCGAACTGATTTCGAAAGAAAGAGTATCGGTTGGAGCAATAATTCTACCTACAAAAGAGTCTATGCCTTGTTCCTGTTGAAAATGCCAGTTAGGAGGCAACCATAGTTTGAAACCATTCAAACTGAGCAGATGCCATGTGCTGATATTTACTTGTTTTTCTGAACTATGTTCGCAGGAGAATAAAAGAATAGATAATAAAGCGAAGATCAAAAACTTCTTCATACCCTATTAAACTATTAAAACAACCCGTTAATCTCCCTTTCAATCAGGTTCACAATGGTAGCCATGTCCTCGGTATTGTTAGCAAAATCCAGATTATCCTTATCAAGGATCAACAGTTTGCCTAATTTATAGTTGTTGATCCATTTATCATACTTTTCGTTCAGTTTGGAAAGATAATCTAAACGGATACCTATTTCATACTCACGGCCGCGGCGCTGAATATTGCTTACCAGGGTAGGTACAGATGCTTTAAGGTAAACCAGCAGATCGGGCGGTTTAATAAACTCGGTGATATTTTGAAAAATTGATTCGTAGTTTTCGTAATCGCGGGTAGTCATCAGGCCCATATCATGCAGGTTTTCGGCAAAAATATAGGCATCCTCGTAAATGGTGCGGTCCTGTATAATATTACGCCCGCTTTTTTGGATATCGATGATCTGGCGGTAACGGCTATTCAGGAAGTAGATCTGAAGGTTAAAGCTCCAGCGTTTCATGTCGCTGTAAAAATCCTCTAAATAGGGGTTGTTATCTACAGCTTCATACAAAGGGTCCCATCCGTAATTTTTGGTCAGCATCTCGGTAAGGGTGGTCTTTCCGGCGCCTATATTTCCTACAATAGCTAAGTGCATATATTTTAGTTGATGTCTGAATCAGAATTTTCCTAATTTACAGAATTGTCAGAATTAAAAAAGTTTTAGCCTAAATTCTGACAATTCTTGAATTCTGAAAATCCTGATCAAAATTTCCTGAAGCCGATGATCTCTCTAACTTCCCTTATCGTTCTTGACGCGCTTTCACGGGCCTTTTCGGCACCCATTTCGGCTACTTTACGCAGGTAATCGGCGTCGTTGGCAATGGCGTTGATCCTGTCGCGGATAGGGGCTGTTGCCAGTACCATATCTTCGGCAAGCTGCTTCTTTAAATCGCCGTAACGGATAGCCATTTTGTTATAAAGCTCGTCAAAGTGGGCAAGTGTATCGGGGGTTGAAACAACCTTCATTAAATCGAACAGGTTTTGGATCTCCTGTGGTTTTTGCTGGTTTTCAACAGTAGGGCCGCTATCGGTTACCGCGCGCATTACTTTTTTGCGGATGGCTTCGGGTGTATCGCCCAAAAATATAGCATTGCCTTCGCCTTCTGATTTGCCCATTTTTCCCTTGCCATCTAATCCCGGAATTTTTACCAAACTTTCGCCAAAGCTAAAGGCAAAAGGCTCGGGGAAATAATCATGGTTATAAAGCCTGTTGAAACGGTTACCAAAAGTGCGGGCCATTTCAAGGTGCTGCTCCTGATCTTTACCTACAGGCACTTTAGTAGCTTTGTGGATAATAATATCCGCCGCCATTAAAACCGGATAGGTAAGCAGGCCGGCGTTCACATTTTCGGGATTGGCGCGCACCTTGTCTTTAAATGATGTTGCTCGTTCCAGTTCGCCCAAATAGGCGTTCATGTTCAGGTACAGATATAATTCGGTAACCTCCGGAACATCCGATTGTACGTATATGGTAGCCTTTTCCGGGTCGATGCCCGCGGCTAAATATTCTATCAGCACCTGTTTTACGTTGCCATGTAAGTTGGCAGGCGTAGGGTGTGTAGTTAACGAGTGGAGGTCGGCAATAAAGAAAAAGCAGTTGTATTCATCCTGCATTTTTATAAAGTTTTGCAACGCTCCGTAATAATTTCCTAAGTGTAAGTTTCCGGTTGAACGGATGCCACTAACAACAGTCTCCATAGTGTGGCGAAAGTAAGGAATTTTTCTATTTTTGGTAATGATGAAAATGATATTGAGAAAAGTACACGTATATCTTTACATTGTGAGCGTGGCCCTGGGCTACGTTATATTATGGCCTTTTTTCTATTATTTTTCGCGTAAACCCGAACGCTATCATACGCTCAATTCATTCAGAAGGCTTTGGGGATTAGTGAGTTCTGCTTTTGCAGGCATATTTTACCGTTTTGAATATGAACAACCGATTGACTGGAGCAGGCCTTATATCATTTGTCCTAATCACACCTCAAACCTTGATATTTCGGCTATGTGTATCCTGGTTAAAAGCAATTGCTGTTTTATGGGCAAACATGAGCTGGAAAATGGCCTGGTAACCGGTCTGTTTTTTCGTACGGTGGATATTTCTGTTAACCGTGATAGTAAAATGTCATCGTTTAGGGCGTTTAAAAAAGCATCCGAGAAATTACAGGAGGGCGTTTCTCTTATCATTTTCCCCGAAGGCGGAATTTCGGATTATTATCCTCCGCAGCTTTGCCCGTTTAAAAATGGCCCTTTCAGGCTGGCTATCGAGCTGAAAATACCTGTCATCCCGGTATCATCGGCTAATACCTGGCAAATACTTTGGGACACCGGCATTAAGCACGGCAGCAGGCCAGGAATCTCTAAATTTAAGGTTCATAAGCCTATTGAAACGGCACACCTGAGTATTGACGATGCCGATGCTTTACGGGATGAGGTATTTGAGATTATGAACAATGATTTAATGTTTGAAGGCGCTGTTTCTACCCTGGCTTAGTCAATAATATGACAGCAGACCGGGAATTTGTAATATATTTGTGCATAAACCCATTGAAGCGGCCCAGTTAAGCATGGATAATGCCGGCGCACTGCGCGATGAGGATCACGCTATTATAAAACAAAAAACAACAGGCATGACCATTGATAAAGAAACCGTTGAAAAAGTAGCCCACCTGGCCCGCCTTGAACTTACTGAAAGCGAAGTACAGGATACGATGAAGGATATGAGCAAGATCCTTGATTTTATGGCCAAATTGAACGAGGTGGATACCACGGGTGTTGAACCACTGGTTTATATGACCACTGGTGCCAACGTGCTGCGAGAGGACGTAGTTAAACAACAAATTACCCACGAAGAAGCTTTGGAAAATGCCCCTAAGCATGACGAAGACTACTTTTTGGTGGCCAAGGTGATTGAGAAATAGTTTTTTGTCCGAAAGTCGGGAAAGTCCGAAAGTCGGTAAGTCGGAGAAGTCCGAAAGTTAAGACGGTAGTAAGTTAGACTAAAAACTTGCGGACATCGGACTTACGGACTACCGACCACTAAAAATAAAAACCACTGTAACATTCGGCACCTCAGTGCAGTCCAAACAAAAAATAATTCATGGAGCCAATAAATACTGCCAAGCCGTTAATAACCATAAAAGATATCGGGCGTAAATATGTAATAGGTGCCGAGGTGATCCACGCACTTAAATCAGTTTCGCTTACTATTAACAAAGGCGAATTTGTAGCTTTGATGGGCCCTTCCGGCTCCGGTAAATCAACCCTCATGAATATTTTGGGCTGTTTGGATACCCCAACCAAAGGGCAGTACATCCTTAACGGAATAGATGTAAGCCACATGACCGATAGTCAACTTGCCGAAGTACGTAACTCGGAAATTGGTTTCGTGTTCCAGACATTTAACCTGCTGCCCCGTAATACTGCTTTGGATAATGTGGCGCTTCCACTAATCTACGCCGGCGTTAATAAAGAAAAACGTAAGGAACGTGCCGGCAATGCATTGAAAAATGTTGGTCTTGGTCACCGTATGGATCATAAACCCAATGAACTTTCGGGCGGACAAAGGCAGCGTGTTGCCGTGGCAAGGGCGCTGATCAATAATCCATCCATTATACTGGCCGATGAGCCAACAGGTAACCTTGATACCAAAACATCCATCGAGATCATGGGCCTTATCGAAGATATCCACGCTAAAGGTAACACCATTATCCTGGTAACGCATGAGGAGGACATTGCCCTGCATGCCCACCGCATAGTACGTATGCGCGATGGTTTGATAGAGAACGATTACGTTAATACCAACGTGCAAACGGTTGACCGCAGGGTAGAGGAGGTGTAGCCCCCGGCTCCTAAAGGGGGAGTTATAGCGTTTATTAACTCAATAATCTTCGCCGTGAAACAACTACAAACAGGCAGCTTCTACGGACAAACCAATCATACAACGCATTTACAGGGTATCACCATAACTGATACCGAATATACCCTTGATAAGGTGGACTGGCATTACCATGAAAATGCCTACTTCACTTTTATATTGGCCGGTAATGTTATTGAAGGCAATAAAAAGGAAGTTTATCATTGCCCGGCAGGCACTCTGCTGTTTCATAACTGGCATGATCCGCACTATAACATCAAGCCCAAAGGCTTTACCCGCGGCTTTCATATTGAATTGCAAAAGCGCTGGTTCGATAACCTGGACTTGAAACAGGATAAACTGGAAGGCAGCTTTGCCATTCAGGACCCGGATGTGAAATTTATTTTATACCGGATCTTTAAAGAATCAAAGATTTGTGACGAGCTGACCGCAATGACTGTAGAAATGCTATTGCTGCAAGCGCTCAATAAAATGCAGGTAAATAACTCCGGCATGTCACGACAAGTTCCTGCATGGGTTGGCAAGCTGAAAATATTGCTGGCCGATGATCCTGCCCGGAAGCATACGCTTGCCGAACTTTCCGGGCTATTACAGCTCCACCCGGTTCATTTATCCCGTGATTTTTCCAGGTATTTCAATTGTACTATGGGCGAATATATCCGCAAGCTCAGGGTTGAAAAATCGTTCGCTTTATTGGCAGATGGCGGGTTATCCTTAACAGATATCGCCTTTACCTGCGGATTTGCGGATCAAAGCCATTTTTTACGTTGCTTCAAACAGTTTGGCGGCAGTAATCCGTCGGCATATCGTAAGTTTTTATTAAAGCCATGTTAATTCTGTTCTATTTTAAAAATGTTGATAGAGGCAGATTTGTAACATCTAAACAATTAAAATGAAACGTTATTTACTCATAATCTCCATTATACTTACAACCGCCTGTAAAACATTCGCGCAGGTGGGCAATATCATCGAACCTGAACCGATAACTTCCGCCCTTCAAAAAGCCAATATGGGTAAGGTTGTTTTTGAGGCGGATACTATCCCGCTTGAAAAACTGGAACAAACCGATCTGTTAACAAGCTATGAGGCTAAACCTGCCAATAATTTGTACATGCGGCTTTTGCTGGCCAATTCATTAACCAATTACCAGCATAGCTTAGCGCCGTCGTTAAGTATTGAACAATTGAACGGGGGAAATTTTCAATTTGTTTTTTATGTAGATGGCAGGCAGGTTTACCAGGAAAACCTGCATAAAGGGGCCAATTTGCCCATCGCAAAAAATACAAAGACCACTATTTTTGTTCCGCTCGTCAGTAGCCGGGGAGAAGATTCATGGGGACGCTTTTTGTGGGGACGGTTTATGGCCCATGGCGGGGAAGATGGGCTTACTACAGGTGCTCACCAGCTTAAAATTGAAGTTCGGCCTTATATTACTGTCCCTGATTTGAAAGTAGGTGAGCTAATAGCACAGGGAGAGATTAGGTTTATCGTACCGGCAATTGATCTAAAAGATGCCGAATTGCAACCCATAAAGCCCGGCAGCGGCTGGCAGGTATCAAAAGATGATTTTGATAAAAAGAAGGTCATGGAGATGAATGCCCTTATTGCCGGCAACAGGTTTAAACAGATCACCAGCGTGGTAGTGATCAAGAACGGCAAGTTGCTAATTGAGGAGTATTTTAACGGCAGCGCGCGCGATTCATTGCACAATCCCCGTTCGGTTGGTAAAACATTTGCTTCGGCCGTGATGGGGATAGCAGTTCATGATGGCTATATCAAAAGCGTTGATCAAACCTTAAAGGAGTTTTATGACCTTAAAAAGTTCAGTAACTACTCGCCTCAAAAAGAAAATGTAACACTAAAAAGCCTGCTTACCATGAGCTCTGTTTTTGACGCGGATGACAACCAAAGTGATTCGCCGGGGAACGAAGAAAATATGTACCCCACCGATGATTGGGTGAAATTTACCCTCAGCCTTAAAACAGACAGCAATAAAAGGGCAGGTAAACAATGGAATTATTTTACAGCCGGCGTGGTGGCATTGGGCGATATCCTGAATAAATCAGTGCCCGGCGGGCTTGATAAATATTCGGCCGAAAAGCTGTTCAAGCCATTGGGCATCAGTAATTATCGCTGGCAATACACACCGCAGAGTGTACCCAATACCGCGGGCGGCCTGCAAATGCGCTCGCTTGATTATGCCAAATTCGGGCAATTGTATAAAAATGGCGGTGTTTGGAATGGCAAACAGGTAATTTCGCAAAACTGGGTTAAGGAATCATTTACCAAACACCTTACGTTACCAAAAGATGTGGTAGGTGAGGGCTTTTACGGTTACCTGTTCTGGAACAAAACCTATACGGTAAACAACAAAGCTTACGAAACTTACTATTGCTCAGGCAATGGCGGCAACAAGATCTTTGTTTTTACCGATGAGCCGCTGGTGGTTATTATAACCGTCGAGGCCTACAACACGCCCTACGCGCATCCGCAGGTTGATAAAATGATGAAGGATTATATTTTACCGGCGGTATTAAAATGATTGCTGTAGAGGTGCATAACATGCGTCTCCGAATATGCAAATCAAAATTTTAACACAGTTAGACGCACGTGATGCGTCTTTACCTTTTACGGTTATTCAATTTTTAATCGAAATATCAAATTATCCCGTCTGCAATCGAAGTAATAGATATCAAGATTTTTTAGATGATAATACGCTTTTGTAGCTATGATGTAATTTAAGTAGACTTTTAGTGGTTGGTTTGTTTTGACTGAAGTTATTGCGATCCGTTTTTTATCGTTACTTAAAATATACAATCCTTTATCGCCCTCATGGCAAGGTGTGTCATTACCATATTCAACAGTTAATATATCTGCATCTTTTATACGTTGCTTTTTGATCACAATTGGCTTTTTATCAAAATCGGTATATTCAGCTATTGTTTTATCGTTGTATTTAACATGCCAATAATCAACCGTATCGGGTTTGAAATGAGCATGGGTGTTAACAGCGAAAGCCAAAATTAGTGCGAATAGGCTCATATGGTATGGTTTAATATAGGTAAAGCAGGGCTAATAGCCTTACTTGCTCAATCGCAGGTGGTACACAACCTCGAAACAAACTCTGCCAGGTGCATAGCTTTTTCTGCAGATATGGCGTGGGTATTACCGATAATGAGGGTATGCTCAACAATTTCTATTACAAAATCATCCAGCCTGATATCCATTACCACGTTGCGGAAATTACGATCGGCCCCGGTAATTGCTTTTTGGCGGTCGCTTACCAGCATATAAAAAGTGTCACTAAAGGCCTTGTCTTCGGCAAAATCAAGCTCAACCGGGTGGATCAGTTCAATGATCTTGTCAACCAATGTTTCGCGCCTGATGAGCACCCGGCCAAAATCATGCTTTAAATAAGCCAGTGCCCAGGTTTGATATGGTGCGGAGGTTACAGCCTTGCCGTGATGATGCCCGTTATGTTTTGACTGGCATTCGGTGAATAGCATATAGCTATCGTTATTTTTATTTTTTATAGCGTATGATTCCTTTACACTAATGTCGAGATAGTCTTTGAAAATGCTAAACTGCTCTAAATGAAAATCAATATGCCCGGTTTGTTCAATCCTGAATCTGTTTTTCAGGCTGGCCAGGATATCACCGAACTGGTCGGTTGCCGGGGGATACAAACCGGCGTTTTCAATGGCGGATTCCAAATGTTAAAGTTTAGTGTTGTAAATGCTAATACAATAATAACTTTTTTGCTTTGAAATTCAAAAATACTGCCGTTAATAATGATAAGGCTTCATTTTACCGCATGAACAAGCGCAATTGGCATCGGTAATACCTAATTTCTTCAGGAAAAACTGGTAAAAGCCAATCCTGTCGTTCATATTATACATATTTTCGCCCTTGTTGCATTCTACTTCGCCGTTCACAATATTAATGGTCATACCAAAACCTGGCGTGCGGCCTGCGGCTTTATCTTCTGCATTGGGTTGCCATTTGCCTGTCATTACAGCATGCGCCGATGGTTTGTGGGTTTGAGGCGTCATCCAGAAATAGATGGCGGTTTTAAAAGCCATCACCGGGTCGGTTTCTACCATCTCGGGATTTTGGAGCAATATTTTATCATCGCCTAATATGCAATCTGAAGCATAGCCGTAATTGCCGTTATAGCTCAATTGCATCGGCCCGCGACCATAGTATTTTTTACCGGCAACGGGAGGGTATTCATCATTTTCGGCAATGTAAGGCAAACTGGTATTGCTTTCATGGATCAGCATGAGGCCATCGGTATATGTAGCATTTATGCCATGACGGGTTTCGTGCGCAATGTGCGCAAAAAAGGCGGCGAGTTCCTTTTTATTTACATCAGCACTGTATTCGGTGCAGAAATTGCCATAGTCAATAGTGTAGGTGCTATCTGGCTTGGCTTTGGCCCATTCTTCGTTCCAATCAACATCCTGGCGTACAACGGCCTTCTTTCCTGTTTTTTTATCGGTACGTATCAACTGGTAAACGGATGTTGCCCTGCGGGTTACTTTTACGCTGATCATGCCAAGCTCATCGGCTGCTTTGATAAAGGCAGCATACGTATAAAATTTATCGCGTTGCGGAAAAAGATCATTAAATTGTTTTTCGCTTAGCAAACTGGCCATACTTACCCTGGCTGGGGCAGCTTTTTTTGAGTGGGGGTTTTGGTATTGCTGTTGTCGCCGCAGCTAAACCCGGTTGAAAGCAGGATGATAAGAGATAAGGAGAGCAGCTTTGATGATAATATGATCGGTTTCATGAGTTTCACGCTAAGTATGTTTGATGATATCACGGATGCAAGTTTAAGCTAACATATTAAAAATTACACTTTATTGGCAAAAAATATGCTAAAGTGTTATGAAATACAAAATTTAAGATGATAGATTTGAAATAACACCAATCATGAAAAAAAGATTTATCGGGCTTGGTTTTAATTGCCTGATAATCAGAGTTAGCTTTTTTGTAACCTGATTGTTGGCAGCTTATTTGTTAAATTAAGTATGAAAATATATACTAAAACGGGCGATAAAGGGTTTACCTCATTAATTGGCGGTACACGCGTGCCCAAGCATCATATCCGCATTGAAAGCTATGGTACGGTTGATGAGCTTAACTCGTACATCGGGCTTATTGGTGATCAGGATATTGATGCACATGATAAGGAGGTATTGAAGCAGATACAGGACAGGTTGTTTACAATTGGCTCTTCACTGGCAGCCGACCCTGAGCGGTCAAGGATGATTATTCCGGACCTTAACATGAGTGATGTGGAAATGCTGGAAGCAGAAATGGATACCATGAATGAAAGCCTGCCGGCGCTTAAACATTTTATTTTACCTGGTGGCAGTAATGTGATTTCATTTTGCCATATTGCAAGATGTGTTTGCCGCCGTGCCGAGAGGATAACCGTTCAGCTTGCCGAAGAAAGTACAGTTGATGAAAAAGTGAATATTTATCTGAACAGGTTGAGTGATTACCTGTTCACTTTGGCTCGCAAAATTGCTAATGCTAATAAAATAGCTGAAAATCAGTGGATACCACGGGTTTGAAAAATTGAAAAAAATATTGATATTCAATTTGAAAATGTTATACTTTTGCGAAAAAGTAAATTTTACTGATAATTATAAATATAAATAAAAACGATGTATTGGACACTTGAACTGGCATCGCACCTGGAAGATGCACCATGGCCCGCAACTAAAGATGAATTAATTGATTATGCTATCCGTTCAGGCGCTCCTGTTGAGGTTATCGAAAACCTTCAGGCACTTGAAGACGATGGCGAACCGTACGAAAACATAGAAGAGATCTGGCCGGATTATCCGACTAAAGACGACTTCTTCTTTAATGAAGACGAGTACTAAACACGATAATGAAACCCTTAGCAATGAGGGTTTTTTTATTAACCGCTAATTTTGGAATGGTTTTGGTATAGGTAATTACACATTTACTTAACTACTAAAAACATAACAAAATGAGAGGTTTATTGTACATTATCGCTGTTATTCTGGTTATAGGATGGCTGTTTGGAGCATTTATACACCCATTTGGGGGTGGTTTGATTCACATACTATTGGTAATAGCTATCATAGCTGTACTTTTAGGTGTAATCAGACGGGCATAACAAATTTAACCTTGTATTGCAAATCGAAAAAGCCGCAGACTTTATAGCTGTGGCTTTTTGCTTAAAAGCAGTTCGGCAATAGCGATATCTTCGGGGAAGGTGATCTTGATGTTGCTGTGATCGCCTTCGGTAAGTTTTATTTCGGCGCCATATTGCTCAACAACGCTTGCGTCATCTGTAAACCTGGTATCAAATGGTTGTTCATAAGCTTTTCTTAATAGTGAAGCCCTGAAAGTTTGCGGGGTTTGCACCAGGTAAATCTCATCTCTGACCAGGCTTACCGAGCGGCTTTCTTTTACCTGACGTATCGAATCGCGGCTTTTAACGGCCACTACCGCTGTGCCATGCTTAGCGGCGCATTGGTAAGCTTCATCAATAATGTAGGGTGAAGTAAGCGGCCGTACGGCATCCTGTACAGCAACAAGGGCTTCCCGATCGGTAATCAGGTTAAGCCCGTTCTTAACCGAATGAAAACGGGTTTCTCCGCCCGTAATCAACTGATGGGGAATGGTAAATGAATATTCCTGAATCAATTGCTGCCAGTAAGTATGATAAGCTGCTGGTAAAACCAGTATAATGGCTGGTTTCGCCTCTGATTGCTCAAAGGCTTCAATGGTATGCATTAATATGGGTTTGCCGTGAAGTAGTAAAAATTGTTTAGGGACCGCCGATTGCATTCGACTGCCCGAACCTCCTGCTACTATGATAACGTAGTTTTTGTTTTGAGATGTGAGATGTGAGATATGAGATGTGAGATTGGACGTTGTCATAATTTAAGTTAACTAATATCTAACAAAATTGGCCGCAAAAAAATTAGATCTGAAAACAAATAGAATGTCTCAGATCTAATAAACTACAAAAAAATGAGATATGAAACCATGGTCTCATATCTCAAATCTTATATCTCAAATCCAAAAAGATTAGATGATCAGCATCGCATCACCGTAGCTGTAAAAACGATATTTTTCTTTTACGGCAATTTCGTATGCATTCATTACGTGCTCGTAACCGCCGAATGCCGAAATCATCATCAATAGTGTTGACTCAGGTGTATGGAAGTTGGTGATCATTGAGTTAGCGATGCTGAAATCATACGGCGGGAAAATGAATTTGCTGGTCCAGTCGTTAGCAGCTTTCAGGGTTTTGTTTGCCGATACAGCCGATTCAATGGCACGCATTGAAGTTGTGCCAACTGCACAGATGCGTGCTTTGCGTTCAATGCCGCGGTTTACAATATCAGCTTGTTTTTGCTCAATGATAAATTGCTCCGAATCCATTTTGTGTTTGGTTAAATCCTCAACCTCAACCGGGCGGAAGGTACCTAAACCAACGTGCAAAGTAACTTCCGCAAAATCAACACCTTTTAATTCAAGGCGTTTCATAAGCTCACGGCTGAAGTGTAAACCGGCAGTAGGAGCAGCAACGGCGCCTTCATGTTTAGCGAAAATGGTTTGGTAACGCTCTTTATCTTCTGCAGTAGCTTTGCGTTTAATGTATTTAGGCAGTGGTGTTTCGCCTAAAATTTCAACGTTACGACGGAATTCTTCGTCTGTACCGTCAAACAAAAAGCGGATAGTACGGCCGCGTGAAGTGGTGTTGTCAACAACTTCTGCAATCAGCAAATCGTCATCGCCAAAATATAATTTATTGCCTACACGTATTTTACGGGCTGGGTCAACCAGTACATCCCATAAACGCAGTTCTTTATTCAATTCGCGTAGCAAAAATACTTCGATGGTAGCACCGGTTTTTTCTTTGTTGCCATATAAACGGGCAGGGAAAACTTTAGTATTATTAAGGATCATTACATCCTTATCATCAAAATAATCCAGCACGTCTTTAAATATTTTATGCTCAATTTTGCCCGAGTCTTTGTGTAAAACCATTAAACGTGATTCATCGCGGGTGGCAGAGGGTGTATGGGCGATAAGGGATTCAGGTAAGTTGAATTTAAATTGAGATAATTTCATGCTTGTTTTTATGAATTTTCAAGGGCGCAAATGTACGAATTTTTTTGTTAATTTAACAGATTTTTTTAAGAAGCAGTTTAATTACACTACCATTATATTAATTGCAAAATGCTGTAACTTAAATCATGTACTGTTGTCTAAAAAAATATTAGCAGGCGGCTTAACATATCAGTAATAAAAGCGCCCGTTATATTATGTATTACCTCCACGCTTTAACCGTGCAATTAGGATTGATTAACAAGTAAGATCAAAATAAGTTATATGCTTTTTTTAAAACTTTTAAGGGAAAGTTTTTTGTTTGCCGGCGATGCCCTGCGGCAGAATAAAACACGTACGTTGCTGTCATTGCTTGGGGTAACTATTGGTATATTTACTATCATAGCTGTACAATCGGCAGTTGATACCCTGCGTAATAATCTGCAAAATAGTGTTAATAAGTTGGGTAATAACAGTATATATGTGCAAAAGTGGCCCTGGGTAGGTGGTAGCGATTTCCCATGGTGGAAATACCTGCAAAGGCCTGAATCTGACCTTCGCGATTTTAACGAACTTTCGCGCCGTATCACAACAGCCGAGGCATTATCATACGAAATAAATATTGATAACCGCACCATAAAGTATAAAAGCAACACGGTTGAAGGTGCCCAGGTAGACGCTGCATCGCAGGATCATGACAAAACCTGGAATTTTGACCTTGAGAGCGGTCGTTACTTTACCGAAATGGAATCAAAAACCGGGGCGCCTATAACCGATATCGGTTATGATATAGCCCAGGCCCTTTTCCCCGATGGCGACGCCGTAGGTAAGCAGATCAAGGTTATGGGGCGGTATGTGACCATTGTAGGCGTGTTTTCAAAACAGGGTAAGGATATGCTTGGTATATCTACAGATAAGGAGGTGCTGTTGCCCCTTAACTTTGCCCGCAACTTAATTGATATACAGAGTTCAAAATATGGTCCTTCAATTATTGTGCGCGGAAAAAAGGAATCCCGACCGATGATGTTGAAAGTGAAATTAAAGGGCTTATGCGTTCTATCAGGAGGCTGAGGCCCGGTGCCGATGATAATTTTTCGTTAAACCGTACAACCATGATCACCCAGCAGCTCGACGATCTTTTTAAAGTGGTCAACATCGCCGGTGCTATCATTGGCGGGTTCTCCATTTTAGTTGGTGGTTTTGGTATCGCTAATATCATGTTCGTATCGGTAAAGGAACGCACCAATATCATAGGGATACAAAAATCATTAGGGGCTAAAAACTATTTCATATTATTGCAGTTTTTAATTGAATCGGTTTTGCTTTGTTTTGTGGGCGGGATCATCGGGTTGTTTTTTGTATATCTGGCCACGTTTGCCGTAAAGGCCGCTTTAGATGTACAGGTAATACTTGATGCCGCTAACGTTACACGGGGTTTAAGCTATTCAATTATAATAGGGGTGATAGCTGGCATTATTCCCGCGTATTCGGCCTCGAGGCTAGACCCGGTAGAAGCTATCCGTACAAACTAATTGTAATATGAAAATAATTAAAGGATTTTGTTTTTTAGCGGCTTTAGCCGTTGCCGCTGCATGTAATCAGCCTGCCAAACAACAGGATACTGCTAAAGTGGATACGACAGTTGCTGCAAAGCCTGAAGCGGAAACCCAGGTTGCAGATACAGGTAACACCAGTGATGTTTTTAAGGCTTATATCGCTTTAAAAGATGAGTTTATTAAATCGGACCCCACCGGCATAAAAACAGCCGCTACAGCTTTGGAAGGTAAGCTTTCGGGTATAAAAGGTTGCAGCGAAACAGCTGCTGTGGCGCACCAGATAAGCAATGCAGCAGATATCAAAGCCCAGCGTGAAGCGTTTTTGGTATTAAGTAAAGATGTTATCGCTTTGGTAAAAGGTGCGAAATTCAAGTCGGCGCCAATTTATGTTGATTTTTGCCCAATGGCCGATGGCGGAAAAGGGGGTACTGGCTTTCGTCAACAAAACCAATTGTAAATCCCTATTTTCCGGAACATATGAAAGAGTGCGGAACGGTGAAAGAACAGATTAACTAAGATCGTTGATCTCACTGATTACGTTGATTTCGTTGATCATATTTAAAGCGATAGGCGATCCCTATCGCTTTTTTATTTTGAACCAGGATTTTCATGATTGAAGGATTTTATGATATTTTAAAGCGATTTGTATACTGATTGCTTCGCTGCCCGTAGACTTCGTCTACGGAGGATTTATGTATGTAGTTTGCAACCACGTACATAGGTTATTGTGACATGATTTCATTAGTGTGCAGGGCTGGAGTTACAAACTCCGGGTATAGTTTATTCGAAGGCATAGGCTTCGAATAGCGGGGACTTCGACTAGCGGAGGTTTTTAAACCTTTAGCCTTTAGGCTTTTACCTTTCGCCTCGATCCAAAATCGAACATCCGAAATCCGAAGTTACACTGATTGCCTGATATGTTTTACCAATTTGCTGTACAGTACTTCAGGAACAAAAGGTTTAGTCAGATAATCACACATGCCCGCTTCCAGCGCTTGTTGGTAGGTTTCGGGCATGGCGTCGGCCGTTAGGGCTATGATGGGCAAATCGGGCTGTTTTTGTTTAATCACCGCCGTTGCTTCAAAGCCGTTCATAACTGGCATTTGCAGGTCCATAATAATAAGGTCATAAGAATTTTGATTAGCCAGGTCAACAGCTATTTGCCCGTTTAATGCTTCGTGAACGTGGGCATTCCAGCGTCTTAAAAATTTGCCGGCTATCATCAGGTTCATTTTGTTGTCGTCAACAACTAAAATATTCATGCCCTGTAAATTGTTGGTTGGAGCATTAGCCGTAACAGCACCCTGTTTCAGAGCGGTGGTTTCGGGGGCGAGGGCGAAATTTATAGCAAAACTAAATGTGGTACCCTTACCCAGTTCGCTTGATACTGCAATTGTACCTTTATGCAGCTCAACCAGCCGTTTGGTAATAGCGAGGCCTAAACCGGTACCTCCATAGTCATTATCAATTACCTGTTGGTCCTGCATAAAAGGATCAAAAACAATGTTGAAGCTTTCGGGCGAAATGCCTATACCTGTATCGGCAACCGCAAATTTAATATTAACGGTGTTTGGGGTTATCACATCCTTATCCAACCGGATAATAACCTTACCTGTATGTGTAAATTTAATGGCATTACTGATCAGATTATTAAGTATCTGACTCAGTCGCATCGCATCACCAATTAAATCTCCGGGAATGGTATCATCTGCTATCAATTCAAGTCTTAGTTTTTTTCGGCCGCCTTCGGCTCAAAAGATTGCTTTATTTTATGGATTAGCTGGTGAATGTTGAACCGTGAGTTATTTAGTTGCAGTTTGCCAGCCTCAATCTTATTATAATCTAAAATGTCATTGATAATGGCCAGCAGGTTTTCGCCCGAAAACTTGAGCGTATTGAGGTATTCCACCTGGTCGGGCCTTGGGTTTTCGTCAAGTAACAGGTTGGTTGTGCCAATAACCGCGTTCATCGGCGTACGGATCTCATGGCTCATGATGGATAAAAATTCCGACTTGAACTTAGACGACTTTTCGGCCATTTCTTTAGCCCAGATCAGGTCCTGCCGCGCTTTCTCCTGGTCTGTTATGTCTTCGCCAAGCGCTGTGGTCTCCTTAAAAACGCCGTTTTCGTCATAAAAAACCGTATTTTGCCAGCTTATTATCCGTTGCTCGCCGTTACGGCAAATAATAGGGTTAATGTAATGCGGTAAAAAACTGTCATTTATAAACCAGTTCTTTAAAAAATCTTTCAGATCATCGGGAATAAAATTGTCCATCCAATTCATGCCAATGATCTCGGCTTGACTATATCCTACCAGGTTTGCCAGGTATTTGTTGCAAAAGGTAACAATGCCACTGTCGTTAACCGTTATTGCTATCATATTAACAGTTTCTAATACCCGCCGGTATTTGCTTTCAACGTTTCTGAAATCAAGCTCAGCCTGCTTGCGTTCCGTAATATCCTGCAGGGTACCTATAATTTTACGCACACTTCCGTCGTCATTATACAGACGTTTGCCCGCTATAATGCTCAGGTGTTTGATATTGCCGCCAGTAGTTATGATGCGGTATTCATAGGATGAATCCATGTTGCTTAACTCGTTACGCAATAAGCTCCTGACAATAAACCTGTCGTTAGGATGTACATGCTTAAGCAGCAACTTTATAAAACAGCGCTGGCATGAAGAGGTATCCTGGTTAAGTTCATAAATGCCGTTCAACTCTTCCGACCAGGACAGGCGACGCGACGCGACGTCATATTTCCAGTTGCCTATTTTAGCAATGGCCTGGGCTTCCATCAGTTCAAGCTGGCTTAGTTTAACCGCTTTATCGGCAAGGCGGGCCTCGGTAATATCCTGGATAATGCCAAATGTGCGTGTAACTGTGTCTGACAGTAATTTCTTTTCGCCGCGTTGGATCCTGATATATTTTAAGTTGCCCGCCGGTGTGATAAATTTATGCTCAAGTTGGTTTTGTGTTGTTGTGCGGATGGATGCAAGGTATTCAAAAACGTTCTCCCTGTCGTCAGGATGTACCAGGCTTATATAATATTGAAAGTGGTTCATGCCTGTGGGGATATCTTCAATCCCGAGCAGGTCATTGAGGTTGGCCGACCAAAATGTTTCCTTACTCTCGTGGTCATACCACCAGTTGCCTATTTTAGCAATGTTTTGAGCTTCCAGTAACTGATCTTCGTTTTCTTTAAGGGCCCGTTCATATTTCTTTTGTTCGGTTATATCCACTACTGAAGCCGAGATCCGGCCGGTATAACCTGTTGTTTTATCAAATACGGGGGTAAAGTTAGCTGTAAAGGAATGTCCGCTTTCGTAGTCTGATAAAAACTCTATTGATATGGGTTTGCGGTTTTCTATTACATAGTTTAAAGCCCTGTCATACTTCTCGGCTTTTTGCGGGCCCACTACCTTATCGAGCGTTTTGCCAATCGCTATCCGCGGATCAACTACGCGCTCGGTCATTTCATTAAACCATACGTTAATACAGGTTTTGTTTTCATCAAACTCAAAAATGATGTCATTTAACGAGTTAATGAGCGCGTTGAGATGATTACGACTTTCACGCAGCTTGGCATCATTAACTATAAGGCTTTGGTTAAGCTTCATTACGTTATTAACAGCATTTTTTAACTGGTATTGATAAGCCATCACCACTAAAAATGAGACATAGGCTATTACAGTGAAAACCAAAATAAGCACTATCAGCACTGCGGGCGAAATGGCAAGCCTGGGTGCGGTAAAATAGGCGGTTATAATAGCCGCAAGGTTAGCTTCGCAGATAATTATGAATTCCCTGCTTTTTTTGCAAAAAAGGGTTAGGGCAATAAAAATGGTTATTGCGCTAAACAGGTACACATGTTCAAACCCGTTTTTGGCAAGTAAAATGCAGTTGTTTATGACCAGGAAAGACAAAACGGTTGCAAAAATCCCCGCTTTGTAAAAAATTTTATTGTTACCGAAAGAAAAAAATAGCGTTATAGCACAAAAAAAACAGTTTATCGCCCTTAGCCAAAACGGATCGTAAGAATTGTGGAAGCAAAGATAGTGTAACGAGGGACTTGCAATAAATAAGCCTATGAGTAAAAGGCGGTAAACGGTAGCTTGGTTTTGGATCATTACCAATGAGTTACCTTTTAACGACATGTTTTGCAGTAATTTTTTAATCAATTATTAACGTCTATAAGCACAAATACAGGTTGTAAAATAATAAATTTGGCCGAAAATTTTTACAAACAGTAAATTATATTAGCGGTTATTAATACGCAGATTTATTTACATTTGTTGCAGATACAAATTTCTATGGCGGAAACAGCACAACTAAAAATTGGTGATAAAACATTTGAGCTCCCGGTAATTGAGGGCACTGAAGGTGAAAAGGCAATCGATATTTCTAAGCTTCGCGATCAAACCGGTTATGTAACACTTGACATCGGGTACAAAAATACAGGCGCTACCAAAAGCGCCATTACTTTTTAGATGGCGAGCAAGGAATACTTAAATATCGTGGTTATCCAATTGAGCAGTTAGCCGAAAAATCATCATTTATTGAAGTTGCTTATTTGCTGATCTATGGCGAGCTGCCATCTGCCGAAAAGCTAAAATCTTTCCAGTACGAGCTAAGCCGCCATACTTTGGTGCATGAGGACATGAAAAAGTTTTTTGATGGTTTTCCGTCAAAATCGCACCCGATGGGGCAGTTGTCGTCATTGGTATCTGCATTATCGGCTTTTTATCCCGAATCATTAAAGCCATCCCAAACCACCGAAGAACTTAACCAAAGCATTATTAAAATGCTTGCTAAAATGGCTACCGTGGTCTCGTGGATCTATAAAAAATCGTTAGGGCACCCTGTTATATATCCCCAAAATAAATACGATTACGTTACCAACTTCCTGCACATGACTTTTGGTCAGCGTACAGAGGAGGTGGAGATCGATCCGGTGGTTATTGATGCTATGAACAAGCTGTTAATTTTACATGCCGATCATGAGCAAAACTGTTCTGCTTCTACCGTTCGTATAGTAGGTTCGTCTGATTCCAATATTTATGCTTCGGTATCTGCAGGTATTTCAGCGCTTTGGGGACCATTACATGGCGGCGCCAACCAGGCTGTAATTGAAATGCTGGAGAAGATCAAAGAAGATGGTGGTGATACTGATAAATGGATTGCTAAGGCTAAAGACAAAAACGATCCTTTCCGTTTAATGGGTTTTGGTCACCGTGTTTATAAAAACTTTGATCCGCGTGCAAGGATCATCAAAAAGGCATGTGATGATATTTTAGAAAAACTGGGCATCAACGATGAGGTATTGGAAATAGCGAAAAAACTGGAAGAAGTTGCCCTGAAAGATCCTTACTTTGTTGAGCGTAAACTTTATCCTAACGTTGATTTTTACTCCGGTATCATTTACCGCGCCTTAGGCTTCCCTACAGATATGTTCACTGTACTGTTTGCGCTTGGCCGTTTACCAGGATGGATAGCTCAGTGGAAAGAAATGAAAGAAAACAAAGAACCTATCGGTCGTCCGCGCCAGATTTACGTTGGTGCCACCTCTAAAGAGTATGTGGAGATAGCAAACCGGTAAATTTATATGGTTCATAGTTGATGGATCATAGGTCATAGAAGAAAAAATTACTTAAATAAAAAGGCGATGGGGGATGACCTCATCGCTTTTTTCTGTCTTAACCTTGATTTTTAGGATTTGAGAATTTCCTTGATATCATATGCTTTTGGGGGATTGATCTTATCAAAAGAAGAGCCATGTTAATATTCGTGGTTAATCAGGTTATCTTTAAAACGTTGAAATCACCGTATTTTCAATCATCCTATAATCCTAAAATCAGGCAAATCAAGGTTCAGATAAGAAACCCCGCAGGTTTTCACCGTGCGGGGCCATATAAATAAATCAATCAACTGAAGTGGTTAAGCTTAAAGCTTAATAATAGTAAAGGTGTTGGCCTTAGTATCTAGTACTATTTTGTACGTACCGGCGGTTGTTATGGTATAATTACCTCCGCCTGGTGTAAGCGCCGCTGGCGTTCCGCCTAAGTTTAAATCCCAGCTGTGATTAAACCTGAATTTCATATCCTTGCCGGCAATTAAAGCAACTGTAACGCTCCAGGTTTTGGTGGTGGCATCATAAAGCATATCTGTATCGGTACTCCAGCCGCCGGGGGTAGCATCGCCGATAATGCTCCAGAACACAGGGGTAGCAGTAAATGTGCCTTTTGTTTTATCGTTTTGATCAATAACAGCATGCAATGCATAGTATCCTGCGGCAGGTACTGAAAGGTTACCGCCGGTAGTACTTATTTTTCCGCTGCCTGCATCTCCGTATGCAACGTCCCATACCTTTTTAGGAGTAAGTTTAAATTCAAGCTTACCTGCAGGGAAACCGATATAACCATCATACACACCGTCATTATTTGGCGAAGTAAGACTATCGGCAGTTTTGGGGTCCCATCCCTGGTAAGCACCGGGAACATAAATATAGCCTGTACCTTGGTATGGTAATACAGTTAATGTAATAACGTTTGAGTAGGTAGCAGCCAGGTTTGGAGCCGCTGATGATTTAATGCGCACCTCAACTTGCGATGGGTTGTCATAAGATAGCTTCAATGCTGTTAACATATCGTTAAGCACACCCACTTTAAGCGTTTGGGTAAGCTTATCGGTGCTTACTTCTCTTGCGTTTTTAAAACTATTGCCTTTTACATCTAACTGTATAGTATAGGTGATAGGGGCATTGTAACCAGTTACCGGGGTTGCGGCCCAGCTAAAGGTAATAGCATCATTATTAGCGTTGGGCTTTGAAAGTTCAGGGGCGGTTGTTGTTGATGTTAAAGCGCCTACTTTGCCCACGTTTGCTACAACCTTTACTTCATCTTTTTTACATGATGCCAGCATCAGCAGCGCGATACCGCCAATTGCCAGGAGCGTGGTAAATATTTTTTTCATATCCTTTTTAGGTTTTATGGTTTTGCGGGAGATGCTTGTGAACATCTCCCGGTATATTTTAATATCCTGTATTTTGTTTCAGATTAGGGTTGGCTGCAACATCACTTGTTGGTAATGGATAAATGGTGCGGTAGCTTTCAACACCTTTGCCATCTTTCGAGCCGCCTTTAAAAGGCCACAGGTAGCTGGATTCAACAAACTTTTTGTACCTGATCAGGTCGGTACGGCGGAAGCCTTCCCAATACAGTTCGCGGCCCCTTTCATCGAGGATCTGGTCTGTTGTGATGCTGGTTACATTGCCGCTTGCATTGCCATAGGCTCTTTCACGCAGCTTATTGATATAACTTACAGCAAGGCCCATATCGCCGCCTGTGCCGCCCCTTGTTGTTGCTTCGGCATATATTAAGTATTGTTCTGCAAGCCTGAAAATGGGAAGGTCCATATCTGCATAATCAAGGCTTGAACCCGGTTTGCCATCCGCTATTTTCACGTTTTTGAATTTTGAAATAGCATATCCATCTGTAAAGGTGCTGATATCTGAAATTTCAAGGTTTTGCCCGTTGGTATAAAACTGGGCACGTTTATCGGCACTTGAAGCACCATTTGGAAACAGGTTTACCAAAGCTTTGGTGGTACGCAAACCAGCCCATCCGCCGCTAATACCATAATCAGCCGCCGGCATTGAGCCACCAACAGGCGCGTGGGTCATAAAGGTAGCACCGCCGTAGCTTTGCGTGCGCAAGCCATCGTAGTTAATGGTTAAGATAAACTCATCTGTATTTACGTTATTGTCGGCGCGCATCAGTTTAGTATAATCACTGATCAATTTGTAACCGCCGTTTTCAATAACTTTCTTTGAGTAAGTGATAGCGTCAGTATAACGTGCAGTGCCAGTATAAACTTCGGCATTCAGGTAAATCCTGGCCAGCAATGCCCACTCGGCAGCCTGGTCGGCACGACCATATTCGTTGGCCCGGGGTTTTGCTAAAGTTCCGTCAATCGCTTTGAGTTCACTTTCAATATAATTAAATAGGTCTTTGCGGGTTATTTGTTTTGGTAAGGTTGATCCAAGGGCATCATTTTCGGTAACAAACGGAGGATTTGCAAAAAGGTCCATTAATACCGAATACTGATAAGCTCTTAAGAAACGTGCCTCAGCAGCATACATTTTTATATTGGTGGCATTAGCTCTTGAAATGCCCCTGCTGCTCAGGTTAGCATCTGTTGACTGACGAGATAAAATCGTTAGCCAGCGTTATCTGGTAAACTGCTCTGTAATAAATGCCTTTCAGGAACAAGTTGCTTGATGACCAGGACATATTGTGAAAGTCGGGCAGACCGGGGTCGCCCCACCCAACTACGGCTTCATCAGTGGGTAGTTCTTCTGCACACCACATTAAACGATAAAAATCGGATGTTCCTTCATCAATACCCTGAACATCGCCATTACCAGCAGGACCTGAATTGCCTGTTAATGCATATGCGGCATATACTTTAGCAAATGCCTGTTTGTAACCTTCCGGAGAATTATAAACCTGTGCCGATGTCAGGTCGTTTGTAGGGATCAGGTCAAGCTTTTTATTGCATGATACTGAACCTGCGGCTATCAGGCCGCCGATTATTATAAGTTTTATTGAATTTCTTTTCATGTTGATTTCTTTTAAAATGATCAGCTATAAGGTTATAGTGATAAATTAAGCCCTAAAACATAGGTACGTGGCCGCGGATACAGGTTGTTATCGATACCTGTTCCTATTTCAGGGTCAACACCTTTATATTTAGTAATTACAAACACATTTTGCACGTTAGCGCTTAATCTTAAGTTTCCGGTATTTTTGAATACTTTACCAAAATTGTAACCTACGTTTATATTGTCCATACGGATAAATGAAGCGTTTTGGATATAGTAATCTGACAGCACATTTTTATCACTGTTTCCGGTCAAACCGCTTTGCAGTACATTGGTTGATCCATTGTTTATAACACCGATAGGGTTAATGATGCTTCTTTGGGTGCCAGTGCTTGAAAACACGTTGTTATATGCGTAGTTTCCTACACTCGCCCGTGCAGTAAAACCTGCCGACCATTTTTTGTAGTTTACATTTGATGTTAAACCAAAGTAGCCTTTAGGATCAGGGCTTTTATAATGGTACAGGTCCTGGTCATTGATCACCCCATCTTTGTTTCTGTCAACAAATACGCCATCAAGAGGCCTGCCGTCCGGGCCATAAACCTGCTGGTACACATAAAATGAATAGCGTGGATAGTTTACTGAGTTGATCTGGATGTTTTGACCGGTTCCGCCAGAAATGCCGCCGGTAGGGCTACCTGCATAGCTTGGATCTGGTGCTATAGTAAGTTTGGTGATTTTGTTTTGGTTATAAGTAGCGTTAAGGCCAACACTCCAGGTGAGATCGGTACTCCTGATTATATCAGCATTGATATTAAATTCAACACCGCTGCTGGTTGCATCGCCAATGTTAGCAACAATCTCGTTTGAGAAGTTTGAACCTGCAGGCTGGGAGATCCTGTTGAGCAGGTTAGAAGTTTTCCTGTGGTAATAATCAATAGTACCGGTAATACGGTTGTCGGCAAAGCCAAAGTCAAAACCAACGTTGGCGGATGTGGTTTCTTCCCAGGTTCTGTTAGGATAATAGCCACCCGGGCGGTACAAGTTATAAAACTTATCGCCTAACTGGTACTGAGCAGTATTGTTGCTGAGGTTGTAATATGATATATAGCTATAATTCTCGCCGATATCCTGCTGGCCTGTTTTGCCATAACCTAAGCGCAATTTCAGGTCAGATAAAACTTTTGATCCTTTAAGAAAATCTTCCTGGATCATTTTCCATGCAAAGGCCGCGGATGGAAAGGTACCATATCTTCTGTCTGGTGCAAACTTTGATGATCCGTCTCTTCTTACTGTACCTGTTAAAATGTATTTATCGTCATAAATATAATTTACACGGCCATAAACTGATATCAGCCGGTTTTCGGGTTTATCGAAAGGATAAACTGGTTTTGATACAATTGTACCATCGGCAGTCACATCAGGAAAATTGTAAGTTGTAGTTTTGAAATCCTGGTATGAATAACCTGCTACCGCATCGATATGGCTTTTAATGTCTTTTATATCTTTAGCATAGCTCAGATAGCCTTCAAATATTTTATTTGACTGCAATTGTTTGTATTGAGTGTTTGTACCGCCATGGAAAACCCCGGCGGCATCTTTATATCTTTTATAGCCAGATGCAGCGCTATCGTTTACAAACACAGTGCCACGACCGTTTGATACGTCATAACCAAGGTTCACGTTAGCATGCAGCTCAGGAAGGAAATGGAATTTATAATCTAAGGTTAAGTTGCCGATGCTGCGGTAAACATTACTTTTATCATCGCGTTGTTCCAATAAACCAAGCGGGTTTAAAGGCGCGAGTGATTTAAGGCCGTTAACCGAAGATGGGTCAAGCCACTCATAGTATCCGCCAAAACGGTTATTGCCCGAATATACCGGAAGGGTAGGATTAAAGCTAACTGCCGAGCCAATAGCGTCCTGATTGGCAAACCTTTGCTTTACATTTGCGCCTTTAACGTTTAAATTAACTTTCAGGTGATCAGTAAAAAAGCTTGGGCTTAAATTAATAGCACCAGTAAAACGCCTTAATGAGCCGGTTTTTAAAATACCTTCCTGGTTAAGGTACCCTGCCGAAACACGGTATGGTAATACCTTGGTAGCGCCAGATACACTGATGTTATTATCGGTGGTTTGTGCGGTTTGATATATTTGCTTTTGCCAGTCGGTATTTGCTGTACCCAATAAAGCTTGTTGAGCGGTTGTGCCATTAGCTTTAACATAATCACGCAATTGATCGGCGGTTAAAACACTAACTTCCTTGCCTAATTTGGATACGGAAAATTGCGAACTGAAATCGACAGTTGGTTTTCCCTTTTTACCTTTTTTAGTTGTAATCAAAATTACGCCGTTTGATGCCCTATTACCATAAATGGCGGTAGCTGATGCATCTTTTAATACTGAAAACGACTCGATGTCATTAGGATTTATTAGACTTAAAGGGTCGGCAACACCGGATATTTTTGAAGTACCGTCGGCGTTGCGGGCGTTATCCAACGGCACGCCATCAATAACAATAAGCGGGTCGTTGCTGGCAGACAAGGAAGCACCACCGCGAATACGGATCTTGCTACCTGCACCAGGCGCGCCGCTGTTTGATATTACGGATACACCTGCAACCTTACCGGCAATTAATTGCTCGGGGGTAGTAATAACGCCTTTTTGAAAATCTTTAGCGGTTACATTGGTGATTGCGCCTGAAAGATCTTTTTTACGCTGGGTACCGTAACCTATAACTACTACCTCGTTAAGGCTTTTGCTTTCGGGAGCGAGGCTGAAGTTTTCGACCGTAGCACCGTTAACGGTTACTGTTTTTTTGATGGTAATATAACCGATAAATTTTACGCTTAGGGTGTAAGTACCGGCTTTAACATTGTTAATGGCATAGTTACCATTAGCGTCGGTAGTTGAACCAATAGTGGTACCATCGACGGTAACCGTAGCACCGGGGAGGGGCTGGTTGGTTTCGTCAGATACCTTTCCTTTAATACTCCCGGTTTGTGAAAACGCCATGAATGACATCATCAGGAAAGCACAAAGAAGAACATACTTTTTTGAGTAATTTTTTCTCATTTACTTATTGATTTTTATGAATAAAAAAAGGCTTATTTTGCCGTCTATAATTGGTTTATTATTGTGGCCGAAACAGCATGCGACTAATTTACATTTACAAATATCAATTGCAAATTTTATATAAAAGATAATTTTAAAGCGTTTAATTAAGGCTTCTTTAACTTTAAAGAAATACTGAAATTTATTAAAATAGTGGGAAAAATTATTGTTTTTATGCGAAATTTAGATTTAAACGCATATTTGTGAAATAAGTAAGTGTCAGGTGTACACAATAGGTGATTTTACTTTTATGCAACCTATTTCCGGGAACGTTCCCGGCAACGTTCCCGGTTTTTAGCTTTTTATGATAATGAAAAAAATAATTTTCTGCGCGTTTTTGCTTTTTGGACAAAATTTTTTGCTTTTTAGCCAGGTGAAAATCTCCTTTTTTACCGGCAAAATAGCAACCCTGAAAAGCTCGTCTGAACACCTGTTCCTGGCGGGCGATTTTAACGGCTGGAATCCTGCTGATAAAAACTGGGAACTGCTCAAAACCCCGGCCGGGAATTATGTGTTGAACAAAGAACTGCCGGTTGGTATCGTGCATTTTAAAGTGACCCGTGGCAGTTGGAACTCCGTTGAATGCGATGTTGCTGGCAAGCCCATTGATAACCGCAACCTAAAAATAACCGCAGATACAACTATTAAGCTGGACATTGAAGCCTGGCAGGATAACTTTGGCGTACCCGAAAAGAAACATACCGCTACAGCGAGGGTACATTTGATCAGCGAAAAATTTCAGATGCCGCAATTAGGCAGGCAGCGGAGGGTTTGGATCTATCTGCCGGCCGGGTACGATGCAGGCAAAAAGAAATACCCGGTAATTTACATGCACGACGGTCAAAACCTTTTTGACGATTACACCTCAAGCTATGGCGAATGGGGCATTGATGAAATGATGGATAAAATACCAGTACGGCAGGAAAGTATTATAGTAGGTATCGATCATGGAGGCGAGTACCGCATAACCGAGTATGACCCGTATAATTCAAAATATGGTGAAGGCAGGGGAGACGATTATGTTCAATTTTTGATTAAAGAGCTTAAGCCATATATTGATGCTCATTACCGTACCCAAACTGATGCCGCGCACACAACCATTGCGGGCAGCTCCATGGGCGGACTTATCTCGATGTATGCGGCACTTAAATATCCCGGGGTGTTTGGAAATGCAGGAGTATTTTCGCCCGCGTTCTGGATCGCGCCGCAGATTTATGACCAGGCGCAACAGGCTACAATAAATAAAATGAGCCGATTTTATTTTGTTTGCGGTGATGCCGAAAGTGAGAGCATGGTTGCTGACATGCAAAAGATGGCTGATTTGCTGAAATCAAGAGGGGTAAAACCCGAAAATGCGCCGGTCACGATAATCAAAGGTGCAACCCACAATGAAAAGCAATGGAACGGCGACTGGCCTGGGTTTTATAAATGGTTGATGGAGTTTTAATTAACTACCTGTTTTGCGTTAGCTATAGTAGCGGATACCGGCCAAGCGGCTAAGGCCTGCGCAGTATGAGCGGATAGCGCGGACCGAAGGTAACGCCCACAATGATAATTTGGGATTTCAGATGTTCGATTTCGAATTTTCTTTGCATCTGTAAATCCTTAATTCTATAAATTCTGATTCCGACCTTAACGTTCTATCCATAACCCGCCCAAATTTCCCTTAAATTTAATAGTTTTGAGGTCAGCGTTTACCCATGACCATCGAAGAAATATTAAAACAATACTGGAACCATGATACTTTCAGGCCCATGCAGGCCGAGATCATCCAGTCTGTTTTATTAGGAAATGATACTTTGGCGCTGTTACCTACCGGTGGCGGTAAATCAGTTTGTTTCCAGGTGCCGGCGTTGGCTAAAGAGGGGATCTGTATAGTGGTGTCGCCGCTTATTGCGCTCATGAAAGACCAGGTTGAAAACCTGCGGGCCAAAGGCATCAACGCGATATCCATAGTATCGGGAATGGGTCGCCGTGAGATAGACCTGGCGCTGGATAATTGCATTTATGGTTCGGTAAAGTTCCTGTACCTGTCGCCCGAGCGCCTGCTGAGCGAATTGGTGCGCGAGCGGGTGAAGTACATGAAAGTAAACCTTTTCGCGGTGGACGAGGCGCATTGTATTTCGCAATGGGGTTACGATTTCAGGCCGCCGTACCTGCATATTGCCGATCTGCGGGAGCTGCATCCCAACGTGCCCGTGCTTGCGCTTACAGCAACAGCTACCGCCGATGTTAAGGCCGATATTCAGGAAAAGCTAAAATTCAAAAACCCGGTAGTTTACCAGCAAAGTTTTGAACGACGCAATATCCGTTATGTGGTGCAGCATGAAGAAGATAAGTTCCGTAAAATGCTCAATATCGTACGCGGTGTTAAGGGAAGCGGCATTGTATATGTACGGAGCAGGAAGGAAACTTTTGAGATAGCAAAGTTCCTGACGGATAACGGTATACGGGCCGATTATTACAACGCAGGCCTGACTGTTGACCAGCGCGCCGAAAAGCAGGAGGCCTGGAAAAATAACCGGGTACGGGTGATTGTAGCTACCAATGCTTTTGGTATGGGGATAGATAAGCCGGATGTACGGTTTGTGATCCACAAGGATATCCCGGAAAGTTTGGAAGCCTATTACCAGGAAGCCGGCCGGGGCGGGCGCGATGGTAATAAAGCCTTTGGCGTGCTGCTATATAACCCTGCCGATAAGCTTAAACAGGAAAAGATGTATGAGCTTAATTTTCCATCGGTTGAGGAAATTAAGCAGGTATACCACAACCTGGCCAATTATTACCAGGTGGCTTATGAGGCCGGCGAGGGTTTAAGCTTTGATCTCGACCTTGGCGAATTTTGTAGCCGCTTTAAACTCGATGCTATTAAAACACTCAACGCCCTTAAGTTTTTAGAGCGTGATGAATACCTGGCTTTTAACGAAAGCGTATTTTTGCCCTCGCGTTTTCAGTTTGAGGTAGTTAACGAACAACTATACAACTTCCAGATCCAGAACGCCGGCTGGGACCCGTTTATCAAAACCCTGCTGCGCTCATACGGTGGCGCGTTTGAAAATTATGTACGTATCAAGGAGTTTGATATCGCAAGGCGAACAGGTTTAAGCGTTCAGCAGGTTATTGAGGGGATGTTACAGTTGCAGCAATACGGCCTGATAAGCTATATGCAGCAAACAGATAAGCCCCAGGTTACCTATTTAAAACCACGGATACAGGGCAGTCACCTCACTATCGACAGGAAATATATTGAGCAGCGCAAAGAAGTGTACCGTCAAAAAATGGAAGCTGTTTTTGCCTACGCCATTCATAAACGCTGCCGGAGCCAGATGTTGCTGGCTTATTTTGATGAGCCAAATGGTCGTAAATGTGGGATCTGCGATGTTTGCCTTGAGGAAAAACGCAGGGTAAATCAAGACGAAATTTTCGACAACATCACCACCGAAATAGTACAATTGCTTAGTATTAGCAACCCCGATATCGGCGGACTGATAACCGGGATCAACATCGGTACCGAAAAAGAAAAAATGGAGGCCGTACGCCTGCTGCTCGATGCAGGGAAGATTAAGACCGACGGTGAGGCTTATTATTTAAGTTGATCAAATAATAAGCATTTTATGCTCCACTGTCGTCCTGAACTTGTTTCATGATCCCACAAGAGAAGTCTACATCTTTGATCGGCGCGCGTAAATGTAGCACGTGAGGTGCCGAAACAAGTTCACTGTTGTCCGGTAAAGTTTGTTATTGTTATAAAAAGACTGCATTATGATATAAAAAGAAGGATTTAGGTTTTAAAGCGGATGTCCAAGCCCCCCAATTTTAGTTGCCGTGAGTGATTTGTTGACATGACGGACAGTTTCTCCGGATCGTTCAGAAAGTTAAATAGGTGGATATAACTCATCAGATGGAGTCTTATAATAGAACTCAGATTAGAGAAAGACCATTGTCTTTTGAGTTGTACCTGGACAATTTTGATTAGAAGATCGGCAATAAAAGCGCACCATATCTGTATTTTGATTGCATTCTCATTATCCCCCAGGAAGTATTTAAGCGGGAAATTTTGCTTTACCCGCTTAAATAGTATTTCAATAAGCCATCGTTTCTTATAAAGATCGGCAATAGCTTCAGGTGGTAACGAGAAATTATTGGTTAAAAACTCAAATGTCCTTTCGGTTTCTTTGTCAAAGAAAGTAACCAGGCGAATCTCCAACTGGATACCCTCTTTTTGAGTACGTGTGCCCTGGAGGAGTAGTTTATCTTCGATGACACCGTGTGCCTTGCTTTGTTCGCTAAGCTCATTCAGCCACATTGTTGAGTATTTGGCATCTTTTTTCTGCCTGGTGACAAAGAATACGCCTTCATTTGTCATTCTTTGATATTCAGAATAGTCTACGTAACCTTTATCGAAAACGATAAAGGAACCTGGTTCGAGTTTGATCTCTTTAAGGAAGGGCATATCGTTAGCGCTGGCTGCCGTGAAGCTAATTTTCAGCGGTACATCATCTGCTGCCTTAATGAGCGTATGAACTTTGATCCCGCCTTTTCTCTTACCGTTGGCCTTTCCCGGGCTTGGGGCTTTCAATATTTGCTGAAATAAGGTAATTGTTGAAGAATCGGCAATGAATAGCTTAGGGTCGATCTTTAATCGGCTGTCCGGTAAAAGCTGCTTGTGTCGCCTATACAGGTTATCATAAATACGGGCGAATACTTCAAAGCTACGCTGGGCATTAGCATCACATAAGGTGCTTCTGGCCGGACATTTACTTATACCGATATGATGAAGCTTATGCAGGCTTGCTTTCATGCCGCTGATTACTTCTCTGCTGCTGGTGCATCTGTTAAAAACGCAGTAAAGCATCGTTACAAGATGTGTATAGGTATCAAAGTAACGGTAGTAGAGATCGTGATCCCCACGTCTTGCTAATGATCGAACATTATTACGATCTATTAAACCTAATAACTGATTCAGGACCGGCTGTCCGGTAAAAAAGTACTTTTGCTCATGTTGTGTATTTAAGTGTGGTAACTCAAATATCAACACAAAGGGGTAGTCTTTCGGCTATCCCTTCCTTTTTCCCTAAAAAATCTTTACCGGACAACAGTGAAACAAGTTCGGTACGACCTGTTGGAATTTACCCCTCAAATTTTCTCCCCCATTTCACCGGGAAAAATCACCCCTTTACCGACAAAAACCTGCCCTACAGCTAATTAGGCCAAACCTGCTGTAACGTTTTTTATTTGAGATCGTCATATGTATGTATTCAATGAAATAAAATAATAATCACTTGACAATCAAAATATTAATACCATGAAAACTACATTGACCGCCATCGCTACCGTACTGTTTATGGTACTTGGCTTCGCAAACATCGCATCTGCAAATAATGCTAAAACTGATGCAGGCATCATTTTAACCGACATCAGCAAAATCAACAAAATTGAAGTTTACGGCAATGTTGAACTTTATATATCAAGCGGCCCGGCCGACCAGGTAAAAGTTTACAACCGCTACTATTCTGAAAACGCTCTGGTTCAGTCACAAAAAGGCGTATTGCGCATCTCATCATATAAAGCCGAAAAATTGGTAGTTTGGGTAACTGCAAACCAATTGAGCGCCATTAACGCTTATGATAATGCCGATATTAAATCATTCGGCAGTCTTTCAGGCATCGAGCTTGATGTTAAATTAAACAACAATGCATCTGCCAATCTTAACCTGGATACTTATAGCGCCAGCATCACCCTAAGCGGTAATGCCAAAGCCGAGCTTAAAGGTAACACCAATGAGTATAGCTTAATCCGTAACGCAACTTCAAATGTGAACAGCAACGGCCTTGCATACACTCACGCTACCGAAACTTTGAATAAAGAAACCAAGCCAGCGGTTGATCAATTTGCAACTTTATAACAGCCATTTTTTTGAGTCAATTATATAAAGTGTAGCCGCCTTGAAAGGGGCGGCTTTTTTTGTTGTCAGTTGCGTTGTAAACGCAAACCCAGGTTACGCACCCGTCGCAAATGAGCGCCAGATCATAAACTAAAAACGACTGTCATTCTGAGTGTTTAAATCCGTGGCCTCTGAAGGTGAAATGACATAGATTTGCTGAACCGTGCAGTGTGGCCGACCGAGTTATAGTGCTTATTGCCTGTTGCTGAGTATGGTTCCGAAGCAAGAGTCTGAAGGTATGGTACGATCCCTTGTGTGGGTGATTTGTCCGATGGGTAGCCTGTCTTTTCTTTAAACTCCTTCGGGCACGGTTTAAAAAGCGTTATAAGTATGGAAAAGATGCATTTTCATGCGGCAGGTATAGATATTGGAGCCCGCAAGGTATTTGTGGGTCTTGAAGGCCAGCCGGTTCGTTCGTTTGAGACTTTCACCAGTGATCTGGTATCACTTAAGAACTATTTATTGGAGCATAAGGTAAGTACAGTGGCAATGGAAGCCACAGGAGTATACTGGTATGTACTTTACGATATTCTTTTAGATGGGGGATTGGATGTGTGGCTTGTTGACGGAAGACAGACCCGCCAGTTACCAGGCAGGAAAACAGATGTAAAAGATTGTCAGTGGATACAGCAATTGCATAGTTATGGCTTGCTGAACCGCTGTTATGTATCCGAAGGTCATATCAAAGAATTGCGTAGTTATCAGCGCCTTCGTGAAGATCATCTTCGGAGTGCGGCCATGCATGTGCAACACATGCAGAAGGCCCTGATAGAAATGAATATCCGTTTGCCGGAGGTATTAAGCCAGGTCCATGGAGTAAGCGGGATGGCGTTAATCGATGCGATACTGCAAGGCGAGCGAGATCCTGATAAGTTGTTTTCACTTTGCCATAAAAAGATCAGGGAGAATAAAGGGGAAGAGCTATTGAAAGCCCTGCAAGGTCATTATACAGCGCAAGGGCTTTTTTCATTAGGTCAGGCCTATAAGGCTTATGGTTTTTATCAAGGCCAGATAATGGAATGCGACAGCCAGATTGATAGTGTTTTACAACGGATCAACAGGGATAAGAACCTGCCGCCGGGAATAAGCGAAGGAAAACGCAAGGCGATCCGTCACAACAAACCTCATATCAACAACCTGGGAGATCATCTGTTAAAAATATTTGATGGTAAGGATGCAACTAAACTTCCGGGTATTACAGATTACAACTGGTTACAGTTATACACAGAGGTGGGTTCGGATCTTAGCCGATGGCCAAGTGAAAAACATTTCACAAGCTGGCTTGGTTTATCTCCCGGCCAGGACCGTTCAGGGAAAAAGAACAAAAGTAAAAGTAAGGGTAAACCGGCCGTTGGGCAAATATTCAAACAAATGGCCCATGGATTATTGAACAGCAAGTATATCGGCTGGGGTTCATTTGCAAGAAGATTAAGAGGCAGAAAAGGTCCGGCAATAGCTATTAAAGCAACGGCCAGAAAACTGGCCGCTCAATACTGGCGTTTAATTGTAAAAGGAGCCGACTTTGTGGAAAAAGGGCTGCAAGCCTATGAAAATATCATTAAGGAACAGAAACAAAGGCGATTAGAAAAACTCGCCTTTGAATTAAATAGGGAACTTGTACCTGCTTAAATTATTATGTCATGGGTAGGTCCTCGAAGCATGGTGGGCGAGGCCTCTGCGCGCGACCCTCCGACAAGCTCAGGGTCACAGGCCTGTTATTCATAATGTAATTTTACCTTCAGGGTCCGCGGATTTAAACATTTACAAACCCTTCCTTCATCCTAATGTCATCAAACAAAATATAATTTCTATTTTAGACTTTTTAGTCGAATTTTGATTCGTTAAACAAAAACAACAATGGGCAAAGCAGAAAGAACCAGGCAATTCATTATCGAGACGGCAGCGCCGATCTTTAATGAAAAAGGTATAGCCGGTACTACCATTGATGATATTTTGGCGGCAACAAAAATGGCTAAAGGTGGGCTTTATGGTCACTTTGAAAGCAAGGACGAAATTGCCAGCGTAATGGTTAATTATCTGCTCGATAAATTGAGCGACAAAGTAAACACTGTTATGGCTAAAGAAAAAACAGCCATTAAGAAAATCCATGCCTTTATTGATATATATAAAGACCCGATAGATTCATACATAGAAGGTGGCTGTCCGATACTTAATTTTGGTGTTGAGGCCGATGATAATAATCCTGTCCTTAAACAGAGACTTAAAGCAATGATTGAGGCAGGGCAGAAGGACTTTGTTGAGATCATCAATAAAGGCGTTGCTGATGGCGAAATATCCCCTGAAATAAACGCCGCAGATTATGCACTCAAAATGTTTGCACTGCTGGAAGGCGGGATGCTGGTATCAAGGGTTACCGGAAGCAGTAGATATATGAACAGCCTTGTACGCATGCTTAAAACCGAATTAAAAGAATACGAGTTGAAATAATTTTTTTGATTGATAACAGACTTTTTGGTCGTTTTTAATCAGAGGCAATGAAGATAAATACAATAACCGGGAACGGGTTTTTTTAATGACAAAAACGACTAAAAAGTCTAAAAAATAAAGCACAATAAAACAAACAACATCATGAAAACTCAAAAAGTAATATTAGTAACCGGCGCTTCAAAAGGCTTTGGTTTAGAGATAGCAAAAACAGCATTGGCCGCAGGTGATAAAGTAATAGCAACCGTGCGCAGCAAAGCCGATCAGCTTGCCACCTCATTAAATGATAATCCTAACCTATTGGTTGTTACTATGGATGTAACCAATGAAGCACAGGTTAAGGCTGCAGTTGCCGAAGGTTTGCTCCGTTTTGGTAAAATAGATGTGGTAATCAATAATGCAGGTTACGGCATTGTGACTGCCATTGAAGAAGCTACAGATGCCGAAGTAAAGGCACAGTACGAAACCAATGTATTTGGCCTGCTTAACGTAGTGCGTGCTGTGTTACCTCATCTGCGCGCCCAAAGATCAGGTCATATCATCAATGTTTCTTCCCTGTTTGGCTTTGATGCCATACCTGGCTGGGCTTTATATGGTTCTACAAAATTTGCGGTTGAGGGAATTTCAAAAGGCCTTGCCGTTGAGCTTGCACCGCTTAATATTAAAGTAACTGTGGTGGAACCGGGTTTGTTTAGCACCGAGTTCTTGAGTGCCGAATCATACAGCGCCGCAAAAAACGTCATTGATGATTACGCTGCTACTGTTGGCCCAATGAGGGCAGGAGCAAATCAGCTACATGGTAATCAACCTGGCGATCCAAGAAAACTAGCCAGGGTGGTAGTTGATATCGCTCATAATGAAAACCCTCCGCTGCACCTACCTATTGGTAAAGATGCTGTAGGCATGTATAAAGCCAATGCTGAAAAAACAAGCGAAGAAATTGATCAATGGATTGAAGTATCAACCGGTACCGACCATGATCATGTTGCAGCAAACTAATTAATCACACCATTCACTCAACAATAAATAAAAATATCATGTCAATAAAAAAATAGCCTTAATTACAGGCGCAAATCGCGGTATAGGTTTTGAAACCGCCAAACAATTAGGAGAAAAAGGTGTGGCCGTTATAGTGGCTGCCCGTAAACTAAGCGCTGCCAAAGAAACTGCGACCCAATTAACCGAACAAGGGATTGAAGCATACGGCGTTCAACTGGATGTTACCAATGCCGGTGAAAGAAAAGCAGTTGCTGCTTACATCGAAAAACAATTTGGCAAACTGGATATCTTGGTAAATAACGCCGGTGTCGGTCCTAAAGAAGATGATCTTTTTGTTAAAAAGACCGTTGCTACAACCGCCGATGAATTTGAATATATCTTTAATACCAACCTGTTTAGCATTGTATACCTTACTAACGAGTTACTTCGGCTGCTTAAAAAGAGCGATGCCGGTCGTATAGTTAATCTTTCAAGCATTTTAGGTTCATTGACATTGCATGCAACTGAAGGTAGTCCGATAGCTGATTTTAAACGTTTATCATACGCTGCATCAAAAACAGCTCTGAATGTGTTTACCGTTCTTTTGGCCGACGAGTTGAAAGGCACTAAAATTAAAGTAAACTCGGCCCATCCGGGTTGGGTACAAACAGAACTGGGTAGCGTTGAACATGCACCCATGACTGTTCCTGACGGCGCCAAAACCAGTGTTGAACTGGCACTTATTGGCGAAGATGGCCCTAACGGCCGTTTTATTCACCTGGGGGAAGAACTGCCATGGTAAATTGAACTGACCTCAAATTGTTTTCTGGAGCGTCGTTACCTTTAATAGGGTGGCGACGTTTTTTGTTTTTTATTGAATAAAACTATTTTCAAAAAATACTTGCGCAAGCAAATGCTTGCATTTATATTTGCAAGTGCTTACTTGCGTAATTATGAAAGCCAGACGAGATGTTTACCAGGCGATAGCCGACCCCACCCGAAGAGCGATTATCAATATGATTGCTGCACAGCCGCATAACGTGAATGCGATAGCTGCAAACTTTGATGTTACACGGCAGGCAATTTCACTGCATATCCAGATCCTGGCCGATTGCGGTTTGATAAACGTTAAACAGCAGGGCCGCGATAGGGTCTGCGAAGCCCGGCTTGATCAGCTTGGCGAAATATCAGTTTGGGTTGATCAATATCGCCAGCACTGGGAAAATAAATTGGATAATCTTGAGAAATATGTAGTAAACCTAAAAAATGAAAGAAATGGAAAACAATCAAAGTAGCACTGCAGATCGTGAACTGCGCTTAACCAGAACTTTAGATGCCCCGGTTGAGCTGGTATGGGAAGTTTGGACCCAACCCGAACATATTGCCCAGTGGTGGGGGCCCAACGGCTTCACTAATACCATTAGTAAAATGGAAATTAAACCTGGAGGAGAGTGGGATTTGGTGATGCATGGCCCCGATGGGACAGATTATAAAAATAAGAGTGTATTTAAAGAAGTTATTCCACTTAAAAAGATAGTATACGAGCATGTCAGCAGTCCGAAGTTTGTTGCAACCATTGAGTTTGACAGAACGGGGAGAGCAAACCTTTTTGAGCTGGCACATGCTTTTTGAAACGCATGAGCAGTTTGTACAGGTAGTAAAAACATTTAAAGCTGATGAAGGCTTAAAGCAAAACATCGAAAAGCTGAACCTGTATTTAAAAGGTGTGAGGAAGGGATAAACTCTATCGGAGGTGACATAGATATCTTCTTTTGTTAATGTATAAAGCGTTATTGAACAATAACGCTTTTTGCGTTTATAGCAGCCCCAATTAAAGAGGGTTTCGAATGGCATTAATAGCATTGCCGTCATCATTTTTCATCTGCACATCTGAAATCTGCATATCTGCGCACAAAAATTCTTCCGCTGTTTACCGATGTAATTCCGCTGTTCGCCGACTAAAACCCGGTGTACATCTAATTAGCCCGAAATGCCTGTAACGTTTTAAAAATGGGGGCGTCTTATCTGTGTATTAAATGAAATAGAAACACAAATAATTGACAATCAAAATATTAATTATCATGAAAACTACAATATTAACAATCGCAACCTCTTTAGTTTTAGCACTTGGAGTATCAACTGCAGCTAACGCAGCAACCAAAAAAGATAACGGCGCAGCCGTAGTTTTAAACAACGTAAGCAAGATCAATAAGATCGAAGTTCGCGGTAACGTTGAAGTATATGTATCTGCCGGCGATAACGACAATGTTAAAGTTTATAACCAATATTACTCAGAAAGCGCATTGGTACAAAACAACAACGGTACCTTACGTATCACCTCGTACAAAAACGAAAAACTGGTAGTTTGGGTAACTGCAAATGATCTTAAAGCTATCAATGCTTATGACAATGCCGAAGTTAAATCATTCGGAAAACTTGCAGCCCTTGAGCTTAACGTTAATCTTTATGACAATGCATCTGCTAAATTAAATGTTGATACTTATGCTGCAACAGTAAACGTTAATGACAAAGCTAAAGCCGAGTTTACCGGTACTGCCGATGTTTACACTCTGAACCATACCCGCGAATCATTTGTAAATAATAACGCATTTGCAGCCGTAAACTTTACAGATAAGGTAACCAACGCTCCTGCTAAATACACCGTTGAAAACGAATTTGCAGGTCTTTAATATCTTACTTTTACAAAAGTCCATCATATATTCAAAAGCTATCATCTAAAATGTGATAGCTTTTTTTAATTTTGATGTAACACTAAACTGCCAACCGGCGTCATAACATCAAAACCATGAAAAAATACCTTTTTACCTTCACTATAGTAAGTGCTTTTGTAGCTACCGGCATATTATCATCATGCAATTATAGATGTGTGCACGGCTCAGGAAATCAAACTACGGAAAAGCGCAAGGCCGAAGATTTTAAAAAAGTTGAGATCTCGGGCGCTTTTAAAGTACACCTGAAACAGGATAGTTCGTTAACTATCGATATCAAAGCCGACGATAACCTGATCAAATATATTTCAACTTCGGTTGAAGGTGGTGTATTACATATTAAATCAAAAAAGAATTTCTGCGATCCTGGTGATATGGTTATTAACATCGGCGTGAAAAACCTTGAAGAAATTAAAGCTTCGGGTGCGGTTGAAGTTAATTCTAATGGCAAGGTCAACGCTAAAGATTTCAAGCTTGATCTTTCAGGTGCTACTAAAGTTACGCTTGACCTTAACGCGGCCAATGTTTCAACCGATGGCAGTGGCGCCACAGAAGTACACCTTACAGGCCAGGCTGCATCGCACAAAATTGACCTGAGCGGAGCCGGTAAAGTAGACGCCTTTGATTTTGTTGTTGGTGACTATGATATTGAAACATCGGGCATTGGACATTGTAAGATCAATGTGCTTAAAACACTGAATGTGCATACCAGTGGTGCTTCCGAAATTGAGTATAAAGGTTCCCCATCTACCGTGAATAACGATAAATCGGGTGCTTCATCTATCAAAAAAGTTGACTGATCGACCTTATAATAATTAACGGAGAGGCCGGGGATATAACTAATTCGCGGCTTTTTTGATTTTACAACCTATCACTAGTAAAAATTTGAATGAAAAAGTTTTTAAAATGGACGGCCTATACAATTATAGCGCTTGTTCTTGTTGCTGTTGCCGGCGTCTCTTACATAACCCTGGCATTGCCTAATGTGGGCCAACCCGAAGCTATTAAAGTTGATGCCACGCCACAACGCATTGCCCGCGGCAAGTATCTGGCCAATAATGTAACGGTTTGTCTGGATTGTCATTCTATCCGCAGTTGGGATAAATTTGCAGGCCCTTCAGATTCTACAGTTTCCGGTGCCGGCGGTGAAAAATTTGATGCTTCAGCAGGTTTCCCCGGCACGGTTTATTCGCCTAATATTACTCCTTTAAACCTAAGTAACTGGACTGATGGCGAAATCTTCAGGGCAATGACCACTGGTGTTAAAAAAGATGGGTCGGCTATATTTCCGATAATGCCATGGCCTTATTACGCAAAAATGGACAGGGAAGACCTTTATTCCATTATAGCCTATATACGCACCTTAAAACCGAGCGGCAAAAATTATCCGGGTCATCAGCTCGATTTTCCGCTGAATGTTATTGTGCATACCATGCCGCAAAAAGCTGCGTTGGGTAATATCCCAAATCCGGAAGACACTGTTAAATATGGAGCCTATTTGCTTAACGCCGCGGCCTGTAAAGAATGCCACACGCAATCAGATAAAGGTAAATTGAACGAGGCTATGGCTTTTGCCGGCGGACAAGGTTATATAGTACCCGGTGGAAGCAAAGTGTTTTCAGCTAATATTACGCCCGATAAGGAAACAGGCATTGGTAGCTGGACAAAAGAGCAATTTGTAAGTCGCTTTACTCAATTTGTCAATGGTAAAATGCAGCCGGCACCGGTAAAACCGGGCGAATTTCAAACCATTATGCCGTGGTGGAGATATGGCAGCATGAAAGTGTCCGATCTGGAAGCAATTTACGCTTATTTGAAAACAATAAAGCCCATCAGTAACCACGTTGTAAAATTTGAAAGGAATGGGAAATAGATTGGGGGTTGGTTGGGTTTAACGCCCGGTTTGATGGGTAGTGCGGTTAGCAGTGTTAGGGATTGCAGCGGAAAGCCCACGGCGTTGTGTAGGCCTACGCGCGTGGGCCTGGGCGAGTATTTGCAGCGTGATCCCGGGCCGCAGGCAACGCCCATATTATGGTCTGAATCCGAATTTATTGAATTAAAGAATGTACCAGAAATGATAGGCAAGTTCGCTTGTTTTCAATCAATTTTAAAAAATGGTTTAATTCGGGTTCACACAAACACAGGTTCAGACAAATTTATATGCTATTATTATGTTGCCCTGCCGTTAAACCCTTTTAAAAGCTGCTTCATTTTCCTTGAAAACAATATAAAATCAAGCGCTAATTAAAAATAAATTCATACTTTTGCGCCTCGAATTTTGTATAGCACGGATTAGGTTTTAGGCTATATTTCAAAGGATTAAATTAAATACCCGGTAAAAAGATGAATATTACACAGGAAAAAATTAATGACCTGAACGCAGTTGTTAAAATTAACATCAACCCTGAAGATTACCAGCCACGTGTTGAAAAAGCTATAAAGGAAAACGCTAAAAAAGCAAAAATTCCTGGTTTTCGCCCGGGCATGGTGCCTGCATCGCACATCAAAAAAATGTACGGCAAAAGCATCCTTGTTGATGAGATCAACAACCTGTTACAAGATACTTTAAATAACTATATCGACGAGCAAAAACTGGCTGTATTGGGTCAGCCATTGCCTGCTGCAGATGATAACAAAGAATACAACTGGGATTTTGCCGATAACTTTGAGTTTAGCTATGAATTAGGTTTAGCTCCTGAGTTCAGCATCGACTTTTCATCAAAAGATAAATTAACCCAATACGTAATCAAAGTTGATGACGAAACGCTGGCTTCAAGGATCAAAAATATCCGCCGCAGCTATGGCAAAATGACAAATCCTGACGTATCGGCAGATGATGACGTTCTTTACAGCGAATTGGTTCAACTTTCGGCCGATGGTAGTGTTTTTGAGGGTGGAATAACCAATACAGCGTCTGTACGTTTAGATCAGATCAAGGATGAAGCAATCAAAGCTTCACTGATCGGTTTGAAAAAAGGCGATGTGTTAACATTCGATATTCGTAAAGCTTTTGATAACGACGCAGCTAAAATTGCCGGTTTATTGAAAATTGAAGAAGACGATGCAGCTGATTTAAGAGGCGATTTCCAATTAACTGTTAAAAACGTTAACCGTTTAGAGGAAAGTGATCTTAACCAGGAGTTCTTTGACAAATTATTTGGTGAAGGTACTGTAACTACCGAAGAGGAGTTCACAGCTAAAATTACTGAAGAACTTGAAAGCATGATGGTTCAGGATGCCGACCGCAAATTGCAGGACGACATGTACAAACTGGCTATCGCTAAAGTTGATTTCGCCCTTCCTGATGAGTTCCTGAAACGTTGGTTAAAAGCAACTAACGAAAAACTGAGCGACGAGGAATTAGAAGGCGGTTACAACGATTTTGCTCAAAACCTGAAATGGACTTTGATTGAAAACAAGATCATTACTGATAACACAATCGAAATTAAATATGAAGATGTGTTTGAATTAGCTAAGATCCGTTTAGATCAGCAGTTCAGGATGTACAGCCCGACTGCTATCCCTGAGGATCAATTAGGCCAGTACACTGTTCAGTACCTGCAAAACAAAGACAACGCTAACAAGATATTTGAAGAGGTAAAAGCATTAAAGGTATTTGATTATATCAAAAATGTGATCACTTTAGATAAGCAGGATATCCTTTACACTGATTTCAGTGCATTGGTTACCGCAGCACAGTAAGCAGTTTTTCAATCGCCCTGAAAAGGGATAGATTTTATAGCATATTCACCAAAAGCAACTCAAAAGGTTGCTTTTGGTGTTTTATGTGTCGTTAAGATTATATGTCATTGCTTCGTCGCTACGCTCGCAATGACATAAGAGAGTATCTGCCCGATGTTGGTATTTTCACCAACATCTTCCTGCCGACTCTACTGTTAGTTTTGACCAAAAAAATCAGGTTTAGTCACGTAGGCCTCATCAAAAAATTACGTAATAAAAACTATCTTGCAAAAAATCTATTGAACTAAAAACTATATTTATCGCGGGTAAGACGCCCGCATTTCCTAACGAACAACAAACAAAAACCATGAGCAGTAATATCGATAAAAACGAATTCAGAAAATATGCTGTTAAGCATCACCGTATTAACAGCCTTTATGTAGACAAATATATTGCAGGTGTTGAAAGAGGCAATATGCCAACAGGTGGTATCACTACCGTACCAACCGGTATGACACCATACATCCTTGAAGAACGCCAGCTTAATGTACAGGCCATGGACGTGTTTTCACGTTTGATGATGGACCGTATCATTTTCCTGGGCGATGCTATTTATGATAATATTGCAAACATTATCCAAGCTCAGTTGCTATTCTTACAATCGGCTGATGCTAAACGCGATATCCAGATCTACATTAACTCACCAGGCGGTTCGGTTTATGCAGGTTTAGGTATCTATGACACTATGCAGTTTATATCAAATGACGTGGCTACCATCTGTACAGGTATGGCGGCGTCAATGGCTGCCGTGTTGTTAGTAGCCGGTACTGAAGGTAAAAGGGCAGCGCTTCCGCATGCAAGGGTGATGATCCACCAGCCATCAGGCGGTGCTCAGGGCCAGCAGTCGGATATAGAGATCACTTATCAGGAGATCACTAAATTGAAAAAAGAACTGTACCAGATCATTGCCGATCACAGCGGTGCACCTTACCAAAAAGTTTGGGATGCATCTGACCGTGACTACTGGATGATTGCAGAAGAAGCCAAAGAATTTGGTATGGTTGACGAGATTTTAAGAGGTAACAAAGGGAAATAATTCTTGAAAGTCCGGATTCCGATAAATCGGAAAGTCTGGATGTTTGGAATGTTAAAAAGTTATTAAAGTCCGGAAGCTGAGCTGCTTCCGGACTTGCTCACTTTCCCGACTTACGGGCAGGATTTTTTTTGCCACTAATTTTTTAACTTTGAGTAAGAAGATAAATCAGATGAATAAAAACAGCAAAGAGATCAGGTGTTCATTTTGCGGTGCCGGTAAACAGGATTCCCTGATGTTAATAGCAGGACTTGATGCACACATTTGTGATAAATGTGTGAACCAGGCCAATGAAATATTGGCTGAGGAGTTGAAGGTACGTAAAGTGAAGTCATCGCCTCTGGCGCCGGCCTTGCTTAAGCCATCAGAAATGAAGGCACATCTTGATCAGTATGTTATTGGGCAGGATGACGCCAAAAAGATACTTTCGGTAGCTGTATATAATCATTATAAACGCTTAAATCAGCGTATTGATAAAGATGAGGTTGAGATTGAAAAATCAAACATCATCATGGTAGGTGAAACAGGTACGGGCAAAACCCTGCTTGCCAAAACACTCGCCAAAGTACTTAACGTTCCATTTTGCATTTGTGATGCTACCGTGCTAACCGAAGCCGGTTATGTAGGGGAGGACGTTGAAAGCATCCTGACCCGCTTACTGCAATCGGCCGATTATGATGTAACCCTTGCCGAAAAAGGTATTGTTTACATTGATGAGGTTGATAAGATAGCCCGTAAAAGCGATAATGCTTCTATCACCCGCGACGTATCCGGAGAGGGCGTACAACAAGCGCTATTGAAAATATTAGAAGGTACCATGGTTAACGTACCACCACAGGGGGGCCGTAAACACCCGGATCAGAAAATGATCACGGTAAATACCAGTAACATCCTTTTCATTTGCGGTGGAGCATTTGACGGTATTGAAAGAAAGATCGCCAATCGACTGCGTACCCAAACTGTTGGTTACAAGTTTAAGCACGATGAGGGTGATATTGATACTAAAAACTTCTATAAGTATATTACACCGCAGGATTTGAAATCATTTGGTTTAATCCCTGAGTTGATAGGCCGTTTGCCGGTGCTTACCTACCTCAACCCGCTTGATAGAGAAGCATTGCACAATATCCTTACCGAGCCTAAAAACTCATTATTGAAACAGTACAAAAAACTGTTTGAATATGAAGGTGTAAAGCTTGATTTTGAAGACGAAGTATTGGAGTTTATTGTAGATAAAGCAATGGAATTTAAACTTGGCGCGAGGGGTTACGCTCAATATGCGAAGCTATCATGATCGATGCTATGTTCGAGTTTCCATCCAAAAAAGATGTGAAACGTTTGAACGTAACTTTGGATTACGCACGCGAGAAGTTTGAAAAATCTGATCTGAAAAAGTTAAAAGTAGCTTAACGCACAGTATATAAGCAAACACTTATATTTATTAAAAAATAAAGCGCGCCCTGGTTATCATGCCGGGGTTTGCTGTATAAAAAGAAATCATATGAACGAAGAATTAAACATTAAAAAGGACGGAGATGCCTTACCACCGCCGGTGAAAGAAGTGCAATCGCCCGTAAAATCAGGATTAAAAACAAAAGAAGCAATTGTAGCTAACTGGCTGCCGCGCTATACCGGCAGGCCTCTTGAAGCATTTGGCGAGTATATTATCCTTACCAATTTTTCAAAGTATATCCAGCTGTTTTCGCAATGGAATGATAACGCGCCTATTATGGGGCTTGAAAAGCCAATGCAAAGCGTTACAGCAAACGGTATTACTATTATTAACTTTGGTATGGGCAGTTCGGTGGCGGCTACTGTTATGGACCTGCTCACGGCCATTCACCCTAAAGCTGTCATATTTTTGGGTAAATGCGGAGGCCTTAAGAAAAAGAACAACGTAGGCGACCTGATCCTGCCGATAGCCGCCATTCGTGGCGAAGGTACATCCAACGATTATTTACCTCCCGAAGTGCCTGCTTTGCCGGCATTCGCGTTGCAAAAGGCTATCTCAACTACCATTCGTGATTACTCACGCGATTACTGGACCGGTACCTGCTATACCACTAACCGCCGCGTTTGGGAACATGATAAAGTATTTAAAAAGTACCTTAAAGATCTGCGTGCCATGGCTGTTGATATGGAGACTGCAACCATCTTTACAACCGGCTTCGCCAATAAGATCCCTACAGGTGCGCTGCTGCTGGTATCAGATCAGCCGATGATCCCCGAAGGTGTTAAAACCGCCGAAAGCGATTCATCAGTAACCGAGCAATTTGTTGAAACACACCTGCATATCGGTATCGAATCGTTAAAGCAGTTGATCAATAACGGGTTAACGGTTAAGCATTTGAAGTTTTAAGTTCATTAGTTCACTGGTTCATTAGTTCATTTGTCTTAGCAAGCGCTAAACAAATGAACCAGATACCAATGAGCCAAGCATACCAATGAACTAATGAACAAATGAACCAATGACAATCTGTTTCATCCCCTCTCTGCCGTAAAATACCGGGAAATACATCAGTTCGGCTTTGGCCGGATTTAGGGTGTATTTGCCGTTGTAACGGGGGATGAGGTTTACGGTGAATGTATATTTGCCCTGTTTAAGACTGCGGCAAAATATACTTACCTTCTCCTTAAAATATTCGCGGTGTACTTCATTATTGTCCCATTGCTGCTCCTTGCTTTCGTACGAGCATCCGGCAGGTATCGGGATCTCTATCATCACAAAATCAGCATCGCCGCGGGCTGTTACTTCTGCTTTTAATAATACAGGTTCACCGCCTTTCAGGGTGGTTATTGTTTTTTCCTTACGCTCAAACCAGGTATTTACTGTAAAATCTTTACTCACTTTTTCGGGCTTGCTGTTCCAGAACTGCTGGTAGCCGGTAATGTACACAGGAAGACTGCCGGTTTTGCTGATACTGATCGTTTTATCAGTTAGCGTTGTCGAATAAGGGAATTTGTCGATCGTTTTTGTATCTGTGCCTGTAAGCGTGATCTGCGATGGTTTGACCTGTTTATTTTCTGTCAACAGATCTGGCAGAATAGTTTCCAGTATCAGCGCCGATTCATAAGTATTACGCCAGTCACCAAGCCGGCGTTGTTCAAGGAAGTAGCCGCGGATCTTGGTTAGTAGCTCGGGATGCCTGCCTTCGTTTTTGATAATGCGGTAGGCTAATACACTCAACTGTACCGAATTGTCAAAAAAGCGATAACCGTCTTCGCCCCAATATAAGTTACCGAACATAGTATGTTTGCTTGTGTTGATTAAACTGTCCATTTTTATGGGTAGGGCAGATTCCTGCCGTAATAACATCATTCTTAACTTATCATACCCTGACAATTTGTAGTCGAAGGTTTTTTGATCCTTAGCCTGCTCTTTTTCAATGCCTGTTACATACTTCTGGTAATCAACTTTCGCTCCCAGTTTATGAAGTAACTGAAGGCAAAGTATTTTGTCCCTGCGTTTGTAACTTTCAAGCTGAAAGACGAGATAGTCGGTTAATTTTTGTTTATCCAGTTCAACAGCGTAGCCCTCTTTTTGGGCATCTACAAGCGCTTCTACTACATGCAGACTGATCCAGAGTTCTTCGTTACTATCCTTCCACCAGCCCCAGGTGCCGTTACTTTTGCGGTTTTCCTGTAGTTTTTTAATTACGTCTTTTATATTTCTCTCGTATTTAAACTCTTCGCCCAAAAACTTTTTAATGCGCCGTTCCATGAGCAGGCCTTTCAATTTTGAAGCCAGCTGCTCATTGCATAGATACTTGTACTCCCTCAGCTTGCGGGTTTCTTCAGTCAACGCGGGCAATACAGAAGCCTCTGCCCGGAAAGTAACAGGGCCCAAAGCCGGATCAAATTTCATGTTCACTGTGGTATCGCGGTCAAGTGCTTCAAAAACTCCTTTGGTTTCTTTAACCCCCTGGGGCATCACCGGGATACTGCGCTGCTCGCCGTCAAAATAGCCGTTATCCCGTTTAATGGTATACTCAAAAGTGAGGCTGTCGGTAGGAGCGATAGAAGCAGCGGCAGCAGCAGTAATAGTAAGTGTGTCAATTTTGGAGTTTTTAACTTCCAGTTCCTCCTGTTTCAGGGTTTGTCCGTTGTATTTAAAAATACGGGTAAGCTTTGCGGAGGTATTATTATAGTTCATCACCTTGCCAATCAGGTTCATTTCATCGCCGGCTATGGCAAATTGCGGCGCAATGAAATTGGCGCTTAAAGGTTTATATGATTTGATGCTGCTTTCGGTAAAGCCGGTTTGCCTATTGCCGGTAATGCCGATGATAAACGTTCGCCAGTTGGTGATATCATCAGGGTAAGTAACCATAAAGCTGGCTTTGCCATGCTCGTCGGTACTGAGTTTAGGCTGCCAGTAGGCGTAGTCTGAAAAGTTTTTACGCATGGTTTGCGTGCTGCCGGTTTGTGTGCTGTCGGCCCCTTTGCTTCCGGCCAAACCGGGTTTAGCTTTGGTTCTGATCACGATGACGCCATTTGAGCCCCGGGCACCGTATATTGCCGTGGCAGCGGCGTCTTTCAATACACTAATTTCTGCAATGTCATCTTTATTTACGTCAGATAGCTTATCAACAATTTCGCCATCCACCACAATCAGCGGCTGGGCCGACGGTAATGATGCCATTCCTCTAATCATAATATTGATACCGCCTCCGGGCCCGCCATCGTTTATATTCAGACCGGCAACCCTCCCCTCTAAGGAAGATACCATTGCCAACGCGCCCGTGGTCTCACTTCTTTTTACCGCACCATATCCAATAACCATAACCTCCTGCAATAATTTTGAGCTTGGTTTTAAGGTTATCCTGACAGTTGCCCCGGGTTGTATGTTTAGCTCCTGCGTGTCGTAGCCTATAAAGCTTATAATGAGCTTGCCGGTTTTGGGAACTTTTAATTTAAAGCGCCCGGCTAAATCCGTGAGTGTGCCTGTTGATGAACCTTTTACCTTTATGGTTACACCGGGCACAGCTAATTTATCATCGCTGGCGATAATTGTTCCGCTCATCATGTCGCCGAAAGTACCGGTATCAAGATATTTATCATTAAAGGCCTCTTTTATTTTCAGGGCATCGTTTTCTATTTCGCGGTCACCGTGATTATAGCTGCCCGTCCTGTTATTGATAATGTTGCTGATCCGAACACCTACCGAATCTTTAACATGCGTGGGCAACACCGTAAAGTTGTAAAAATTAGTGCCGCCTGTTTTTATGGTTACATTTTCTTTAATATCATAACTATCGCCCTTAAGTAAAAATAAAAGCCTGTACCTGCCGGCGTTTAGGTTATTAATGTATGTGGTATTGCCGGGATAGATCAATAAAAAGTCCGGGTCATCATATTTATAAACGATCAGGTTTTTAACCAGCAGTTTTTTGCCCTTAGGTTGATCGATGCTCATACTTAGTTTACCTGTTTCGCCCGTAATAACGGGGTTTACAAAAAGTGATTGCGTGTTGCTGCGCAGGTCAAGATATTGCTGCCAGATACTTTCGGCCTCAGGTTGGGTAAGTACCTGCTGTGTATAATCATCGGCAGGGCCGTGGTATGAAGATAGTATGGGATTGAAGGGATAGGCAGCAGCGATGCTTTTTTGTTTGATAAGACCGGGCTCAAACTGAAAAGAATAGCCTGGTTCGGTAACAAAATATCGCGAACCACTGCCCTGTACATCTAAATTGGCAAAGTTTTCGACCGAAGGACCTATGAGTACGCTGTTGTTCCGGTAACCATAGTTCGGGTCGGGATTGATCATGAATACCTTTTCGTTTTGGGTAAGGAGGGCCATCTTCCAGCCAAAATTATTGATAACGGTAATCAGGTAACGGTTGATGAAGTCGCTTTCATAGGTACTCAATGTATCCAAAACCTTTGTTGAGTGCGCATTATCAGCATTAATGCTGAAGATCAGCTTTTTCGATTTTTGTACATCTACACTATCTACCCAAATGTTTTGATGGCTGGTCCTGAACCGGAACATGTGCCTGCCCGGCGATACCGCGAAACTGTAGCGTTTAAGCTGTTGTGTTTGGTCAAAGTACACCGGCCGGTCATCAATATAAAGGATGTGTACGGGCAATACATCGCCGTTTTTAATCACAAAAGGCGCTACCTGGGTTAGCGAGTCTTTAGCATCTTCTTCAACCCGGTAAATTTTTTCGGGGTGAGTAAACTGGTAGTAGGCAATACTGTCAAGCCCCATTTCTTTACTCCAGCGCTTCCAGTTGAGCTGTAATGAACCATCGCCATTTATATTGCCGGTATTAAAACCCATTTTTTGCTTGCGATACGGAAAACCTTTGTCAAGGTATGGCACATACGGCGCCTTGTAGTCGGCAAACTTACTCGTCATTGACCAGGCCGTTAAATCAGCATTGGCTACGGGCTGGCCTTTGGCATCGGTAACCACGATGTCGGTTTTAGCTTGCTGCCCGGGATAAACCGACACTGGCTGACGAGCGTTGATGGTCAGCAACTTATCGCGGTACATGATATCGGTGGCTTCGGTTTTGCTTTCACCCGCCCAGATATAATGCACCTGAAAGTTTAGGAGGTTTTGATCATTATAAGCACGTACATAAAACAGGTTATTGGCCTGCCCTGCATCAATTAATTTGTTGCCGCCAAATACCGAATACCAAAAATGCAGGTGCCGCGGGTTGTCAACCTTTACAAACACCGAATCGGCGGTGCGGTAGCCCGATAGCGAGATGCCGGCGTTATTATCTTTTAGGTCGAGGTCGGCATAGGCGCTGTCTGTTTCGATATTGTAACTATCGGCATAAGGATTGATGATGGTTTTTGCCGGGAGCATTACCCTGACCCTGGTTATGGTATCATACTTTGCGTTAAGGGCGCTGATGGTAGCCATAGCATTTACGGCCTTTCCATTATCAAAGGCGGTACTTATTAGTGTATCACCGTTTAACTTGGCGGTAATACTAAACCGGCTGTACCGGTAACTCATATCGTTATTGGCCGATTGCTGTTCGTTATTACTGTTCAGAAATTCTGAATTAATGGTGTAAGTAATATCTGCCTTCGGGAAAATAGAATCGGGGATAATTAGCCTGGTTTCACCAACCGGGTCAAGCTGTAGTTGGTGTGTCCAAAGCTGGTCGGGCACAAAAGTGTAGTTTTGCCTGCGCATACCGGTGCCACGGGTATTGAATGTAACAGTAACCCTGCCATCCGTAACCGGCAGGTTATTTTCGTCAACTGCTTTTAAATATAATGTAGCCGGATTTCCGGGCCCGTGTTTTTCTTTATCAATCCTGGTGCTGAAGGTTATTGATTTAAGCTCGTATTCTTCATATTTAAACCGGCCCGTCAAAAAAACCTTGCGTTTGGCTAAAAAGCCCTGATCGTCATCGCCTTTATAATCGTCAAGTTTGTACTTTTCGCTTGACTGATCTTCGAGCGAGATGGTATAATCTTCATCAAGTGAAAGGTCGAGGCTATCAGTAAGAGCAAAGCTATATTCATAAGCTCCTTCGCGGTAACTGTTTACTTTGCCTATGATCTTACCGTCATCCTCATACCGTTCTTTGAGCCGTACTAAAAGCTGAGCTGTGGTTACAGGTTGTTTTGTTTTTTTATTTAAGATGATCGCCTTGAATTTTACCGTATCGTGTGGTTTATAAATGGCCTTGTTAAATACAATGAAGCCTTCATAATTATCTGCGGGCTGGCGGCTGTAATATTTATCGTGTCCCTTAAACAGGTTTTTAAAGCGTTTCCAGGCAGCTTTAAAAAAGCTCATATTGCGATACGGATTGTAATGATAATAAGATGAGCGCTGCTGTTTTTTTATAACGTAATAGTTGGTAACGCCCGCGTAATCAACTTTTAGTATGGTATCCCTTTTTGAAGGATTAGCTATATACAAGCCGGCCTTTGAATCATAAGTAACGGTATGATTGTCAAACTGCACTAAAGCGTTGTTAATAGCTTTGCCTGCCTGGTCAACCAAAATAAAGCGGAGGTCATAGTTATTAGCCAGCAGTTTTAAATTGGCCGAGCGGTTTTCGATAAGCGAATAGCTTAGCACGTTCTTTTTGGCCACTACTTTCAAATAGTTGCCGAGAAGGAGGGTATTGTTCCATTTATCGTTTGTTTTAAACGAGTCAATGGGGTTGTGTAATATTTGCTCGTCAGGTTTTTTACGCGGGTAGCGGTAAAATTTAAACACATCGCCGGCCGTTATTTTATATATATAAGTATAATAACTGCTTTGCCGGCTTGGGGTAAGCGGCTTTTGCCCAAATGCGGCAGTTATACAAAAACTTAAGAAACTAAAAAATAATAACGATCTTTTTAGTGTTGCCTGCATGTTTAGGTATGTTTTGTGGTAATTACCACCGGTTTGAATTTATTACATTTATGCTTGTGTGTTTATAGGATGCAGATCTATTTACTTTTCCATAAAAGAAATATCATTTAAGAAACTTATTTTTGAGGCGTAACCCTGCTTTATATACCGGGTTAGTAGAGATTTAAATTATGTGGTACAACAACATACTCGATACCATTGGCAATACGCCGCTGGTAAAACTGAATAAAGTAGCAAAAGACATTCCAGCTACTGTTTTAGCCAAGATAGAGACAACCAATCCCGGCAACTCCATTAAAGACCGTATGGCCCTTAAAATGATTGAAGACGCCGAAAAAAGCGGTAAGCTTAAACCCGGCGGTACCATTATTGAAGGCACATCGGGCAATACCGGTATGGGACTGGCTATCGCGGCCGTTATCAAAGGCTATAAATGTATTTTTACCAGTACCGATAAACAGTCAAAAGAAAAGTTTGATGCTTTGCGCGCCTTTGGGGCCGAGGTAATTGTTTGCCCTACTAACGTGGAACCTGAAGATCCAAGGTCATACTATTCGGTATCGTCACGCCTGGAGCGGGAAGTCCCTAACTCATGGAAGCCCAATCAGTATGATAACCTGAGCAACTCGCAGGCGCACTATGAAAGTACTGGTCCCGAAATTTGGGAGCAGACTGAAGGCAAGATCACCCACCTTATTGCAGGTGTTGGTACTGGTGGTACTATATCAGGTATTGCCCGTTATCTGAAAGAGAAGAACCCTGCCATACAGATTTTAGGTATTGATACTTATGGTTCGGTATTTAAAAAATACAAGGAAACAGGTGTTTTTGATAAAAACGAGATCTATCCATATATCACCGAAGGTATTGGCGAAGATTTCCTGCCACAAAACGTTGATTTTAGCCTGATAGATCACTTTGAAAAGGTGACCGATAAGGATGCCGCCCTCATGACCCGCGAAATTGCCCGTAAGGAGGGGATCTTTTCCGGTAACTCAACAGGCTCAGCCGTGGCTGGTTTGCTGCAGATGAAGGATAAGTTTAAAGAGGGCGATGTGGTGGTGATCATCTTCCCGGACCATGGCACCCGCTATCTTGGAAAAATGTATAATGACGACTGGCTGCGCGACCGTGGTTTCCTGAAAGACGAGAAACTTACCGCCCGCGATATCATCAGCAAAAAAGATGTACAGGAAATCATTACCATTGATTGCGAAAAGAGCGTGCTTGAGGCTATTAATACTATTAAATCGCTCAATATCTCTCAAATCCCGGTTACGCAAAAAGGTATGGTAATTGGGAAGATCACCGAGAGTGATATCCTTGATTCGCTGATCGAAAACCCTTCAATCAAATCGCAGCCGATCAAAAACATTACCACAGCTCCGTTCCCCTTTGTTGATCTGAATACTTCGATAGACAGGATCTCGGCGATGATCAATAAAGATAATATTGCTGTGCTTGTTGAAGACGGGGAGGGTAAAATCGAGATTATTACCCAGTATGATATTATAAACGCTATATCAGCTTAGCAGGTGAGGTTAAACGTGAAAGATAAAAGGTGCTATGCCCATCGCATAGCACCTTTTATCTTTCACGACTAATCGTAGTCATAAATTTTACGCCATTTCCATTGCTGCTGATTTACGTCATAAAAGTTGAATCCGATATCAACAGTTTGAAATTTATCTTTTATTTTGAATGTGAAAAACCGACCATTGGTTTTAATGGTATCTCGTGGCAAGTCACTATATTCGATGACAAGGTTAAACCGCTGAGCAAAAGTAATATCAGTAACCTTTCCATTACGCAGGTAGTCAGATAATAAAAAAGCTTCTGATTCAGTTAATTCTGCAATCTTTTTACCTTTTCTAAAACTTGAGCCCCTTATTTTTTTAAATCTTGAACTAATAAATGGTGGTATGGGCATCTTTGTTAAGCTCAATTGCTGATAAAGGTAGCGTACAGGGATATACGCCCAGGTAAACTCAAAAGGGGCAGATCTACCATAGTCATCAATGGTTTTGTAAATTTTCCCATTTTGTATGAATGTGGTGCTTATTGTCTCATCATCTGACCGAGATACGTTATACCTATCCTTTAGTGAAGCGATATCAGCTTTGGAAAAATTTGCTTGTAGTTGTTGGAACTTTTCTTTCGTGATTTTACCTTCAAACAAGCCTTTTTTACCGGTATATTCCAATCCTTTAAATAATATAGTCCCATCATCATTCAATATAATGCTCATGATCGGACACGATCCATAACATCCGGATGTAGATAAAACGATTTTTTCGAAGGTGGGATTTTTATGGTTTCCGGGTTTGTAATGCTTAAAGGTAGCAAGCTTATTATTCCATAAATCAAATTGCAAGGTGTCAGGAGTTAATTTGGTTAATAGGTGGGCCTCCCATTTATTGCCGTTAGGATTTAACAAGTACAGACTATCAGCGTCGATCCTGTATTTTGAACCACCTCCAAGGTTTATTGTGGTACTGTCTGTTCGCCTTAAATAACTGGTTTTATTTTCAAAAGTGCCATTTTTATAAAAGTTAAAGCCTGCATTATCAAAATACGGAACTTCAAGAACAATATTTCTATTTGCTGTGGCCGGATTTTTAACTTTAATCCAATTGCCTAAAATGTTCTTTTCATTTTGCTGGCGTATATCATTGCACGATAAGATGAGGAGCAGCAAAAATAATGATAGAACATATTTCATGTTATGGCAGGTTTAATTTGACTGCGTTAAAACGTTTGAGAAAAGCGATTTATTACCTGACTTTTAAAAGATAAGCCTTTTGCCTTTAGCCCTTTGCCTTTCACCTCACTACTCCAACCTCTTCTTCGCCAATTCCGGGCTATACCTTTGATTTAACCGGTAATTTGGTGTAATGATAAACACAGCCGTACCCTTCTCTCTTGCAAGCGGATTGGTTACCTCTCCAACTTTGGTAAAACTGCCTATCATTTTCCCTTCCACAAATTCCTTAATATTTTTTCCGCCGTTTTCATCTACATAAATCATGTATTTGCATTTGAGGCTATCGGGTGCCCAAAGGGTAAAGCTGCTGTTCAGTGATATTACATCGGGATAACCGTATTGCTTACCATAATGATGGATGGCGCCGGCTTCACCGTAGTTATCGGCATAAACTAAAGTTTGTTTCTGATCGTTGGCATTAAGGCTTTTGTAAGCTTTATCAACCAATGCTGCCATATCATCCCAGCCCAGCATGTCGGCATAATCCTGGGTGGTGGCGTGTTTTTTACCGTCTTCCCAGGTCATGGCAAAGCGAGCAGGCGGGAGATGTTTATCGGCAAACCTGAAGAATGCCAGCGTTTGCGATAGCGGGAGTATAGGCAGTACTATCGGGAATAAAACAAGGTTTGGTAAAGTAAATAAAATAATTGTCGCAGTACGCAAAACATACCCACTCGTTTTTAATAAACGTTCGAAACCGAAAGCCCCTGCCGCAAACAGCATAGGGTAGGCGCCAAATATGTAATAGCTTTTACCATCCATCATCAGTAAAAAAGAAGATGAGCGCGTAAGCCAATGCCAGAAACTGGAAATTACGTAGCCTGAATGAAAATATCAGGAACGCCAGTCCGTTAAGCCATACAAATAAAGCTACGCCATTGACCAGTAATTGTTGTTTAATAAAGTCGGTTGGGGTAATGTAATCCAACTGCTGCTCACGCAGGGTTTTCATATGCGTAAATACAGGCATGTGATGTGTTATTTGCCAGATGAGGTTAGGCAGTACGATAACTATTGTTATGAAGGCAGCACCAAGAATATGCTTATTGAACAGTAATTTACGCTGCTTGCTGATAAGGATACCAATAACAAGTGAAGCCGCGAAAAACAGCATGGTGTACTTAGTAAGTACGCCAAAGCCAACGGCTGCGCCAAGCCAGTATAGGTACCTTACATCGGTAGTGTTGAGGTATTTTACGAGCAGCCAAACCGTTAATACCCACCAAAACTGATCGAATACTACTGGCTGAAAAAGATAGTCACTTGCTGCAAAGGCAGGCGCAAAAATGAGCGACAAACAGGCAAGGGTTATAGCAAACTTCTTTCCGCCAAATTCAATGACGATGAGTCCGGTAAGCAGCACAATAAGTCCTCCAAACAGGGTAGGGAACAATCGTGCCGCGAAAACGGAGTTGCCAAAACAAGTTACAGAGATTTTTGCCAGGATGGCTATAAACGGCGGTACTTCCTTGTATCCCCAATCCAGATGATCGGCCAATACAAGGTGCAAAAACTCATCCCTGTGAAAACCAAAATGCGATATCGCGAAAAGATTAAGAACAACTTTAATAAATACAAATATCAGTACAAAATAAACGTAGGTAGATTTCCGGTTTTTGTAAGGCATTGTTAATATAATGGGTTTTGAGCTAAAGGCCGAAGGCTGAAAGCATAAAGCTATAAAAATATATTTATAAAGCAGAAAGCCTCATAAAGCAAAAAGCTCAAAGCATAAGGCTTAAAGCTTTTGCTTGTCCTTATGTTTTGAGCTTTAAGCCTTCGGCCTTAAGCTTTCTGCTTATATTCTCGTTATATCAGCGCCCAAAGCTTTAAGCCTGGTATCAATATGCTGATAGCCACGTTCAATTTGTTCAATATTGTAAATGGTTGACTGGCCTTGTGCCGAAAGTGCGGCGATCAGCAATGAAACCCCGGCACGGATATCTGGCGAGGTCATGGAAATGCCGCGCAGTTTAACCTGGTTATCCAGGCCAATAACGGTTGCACGGTGCGGATCGCAAAGAATGATCTGCGCGCCCATATCCAACAGTTTATCCACGAAGAATAAGCGGCTCTCAAACATTTTTTGATGGATCAGTACCGAACCTTTTGCCTGGATAGCTACAACCAGCACAATGCTTAATAAGTCGGGAGTAAAGCCAGGCCATGGTGCATCGGCAATGGTCATGATACTGCCGTCGATAAAAGTCTCTATTTCGTAATGTTCCTGGGCCGGGATAAAGATATCATCACCTCTAAGCTCCAGTTTAATACCTAAACGCCTGAAAACGTCGGGGATCATGCCCAATTCTTTGTATTGAACATCTTTAATGGTAATCTCAGATCCCGTCATGGCTGCAAGGCCGATAAATGAACCGATCTCGATCATGTCGGGCAATAATCGGTGCTCTGTACCGCCTAATTTTTCAACACCTTCAATCGTTAGCAGGTTTGAGCCAATACCGCTGATCTTAGCACCCATACGGCTCAGCATTTTACAAAGCTGCTGCAGGTAAGGCTCGCAGGCGGCGTTGTAAATAGTAGTAGTGCCTTTGGCTAATACCGCGGCCATTACCACGTTGGCCGTTCCTGTTACAGAAGCTTCGTCCAGCAGGATATAAGTACCTTGCAGGTTGGAGGCATCTACATTAAAGAAACCATTTTCGGGATTGTAATTAAATTGGGCCCCCAGTTTCTCGAAACCCAGGAAGTGGGTATCCAACCTGCGGCGACCGATTTTATCGCCACCTGGTTTAGGGATTGATGCTTTGCCAAAACGTGCCAGCAAGGGGCCAACTATCATGATAGAACCACGTAAGCCGCCACCCTTTGATTTAAAAGCTTCAGACAAGAAAAAATCCTGGTTGATGTCTTTGGCCTCAAAGGTGTAAGTATGCTCGTTAATACGTTCAACAATAACGCCCATATCGCCAAGCAGCTCTATCAGTTTGTTTACATCCTTAATATCGGGGATGTTGCTGATGGTTACTTTTTCTTCAGTAAGCAATACGGCAGATATAACCTGTAAAGCTTCGTTTTTTGCACCCTGAGGGGTTATTTCACCTTTTAGCGGTTTGCCGCCATTTATTACAAATGCGTTAGTCATGCGGAGTTTCGGATAATTGATAAGATCACCAATGATAAACTGTAAAAGCTATGATCGGTTTTGTCAAATAATTTATATGCGGCAAAGATTAGAAAATTAATGGAAAAACCTTGCTAAATATCCTGTACCAAAAGATACTTTTATGAAAGAGGGAAAGCAGAAGAAAAGCAAAAGCCCTCCCCTGAAGGGGAGGGTTGGGTGGGGTTAATATTTTTGCGCCGCCGTTGTTACGGTTGCGGTTTTGGTTGTTGTTGCGGTTTTGATTATTGTTTTGCCTGCCGCCATTACCGCCGCCACGGTTTTGATTGTTTTGGTTATTGTTGCGGCCGCGGTTGTTATTATTGGTATTGTTTTGCTGAAAGTTATTAGGGCGGAAATCAACGCGGTTAAGGTTGATGTTCTCTTCCAGTTTCAACGTACCGCCCGATAAAGCATATAGATCTGACAGGATGCTTTCATCGCTCACCGAGTCTTTGTTCCATTGTACATAGGCCATTTTCATAAAGTTAGCTATCGCCTGGATCATGTGGCGCTTACGTTCAGGCTCCTCAATGGCCTTGGCCTTTTCAATCATCAGCTCAATGGTTTTGCCATAGTGCTTGTATTTGATACGCTGATGAGGATAGTTTAACGGTGCTGGTTTAATATGCACAGCATCAGGCGATGGCTTGGGGTACGGTGAATCCACATCAATCTGGTAATCAGAAATGATGTGCAGGTGGTCCCACAGTTTATGTTTAAAATCGGCCACATCGCGCAGGTGGGGGTTTAAAAAGCCCATCAGGTCAATAACTACCTGTGCGTAGCGGTTGCGTTCTTCTTTGGTTGGCAGCGCTACAATATATTTAACCATATTTTGTACGTTACGGCCATATTCAGACAGGATCAGTTTATTCCTGGTTGAGTTATAATCAAAATTTGCAGGCGTGTTTTCTTTAGCCATGGTAATAATTTTTTAAGAAAGTTGAAAGTTAGCCAGGCAAATTTCCCTGATTGGAAGGGCAAAAGAGGCTAAAATTGAATTGTTACTTGTATTGAAGTAGTGCAAATATAAACTAATACTTATAATACGCAAATTACGTTGGTTAATTGTTGCAAATATTTGTTTTATTTTAGCTTTTAAACATCTACAATTTGGAAAATCAGCAAATTACCATCACGCACACAGAGATCTACCGCTTCAGCATCCCGATGGAGCCGTTTACCATTGCTACCGGAACATTATCTCACGCCCAAAATGTTTTTATCCGTGTGCATACCGATGCCGGTTTTTACGGTGTAGGGGAATGCTCGGCTTTCCCGATGATTGTTGGCGAAACACAGGATACCTGCCTGATTATGGCGCGTGAGTTTGCCCGCTTATGGAAAGGCAAGGATGCGCTTGATATCGAAGCCCGGCTTGGCGAACTTCACAGTTTTACTGCCGGTAATACCACTATAAAAAGCGCTTTTGATAACGCCCTGTTTGATATAGCGGCAAAAAATGCAGGCCTGCCATTATACCAGTTTTTGGGCGGCGAAAAACGTATTGTTGAATCAGATATTACAATAGGGATCGCCGGACATCATACCATGGCTTTAAAAGCGCTTGATTTTAAGGCCTCCGGTGCTAATATATTAAAGGTGAAGCTGGGCAAAAATGCAGTGGAAGATGTAGAGCGCATCAAACAGATCCGGGAAGCTGTTGGCCCGGGTATGAAAATCCGTATTGATGCCAACCAGGGCTGGACTTTTAACGAAGCGGTTTTTGCACTGCAGTCAATTGCGCAATATGATATTGAGTTTTGCGAGCAACCTATACGTACCTGGTATGACGACCGGGTACCCGAGTTGATGCAGTTATCACCCGTTAAGATCATGGCCGACGAAAGCGTATACAACCACCATGATGCCCGCAAACAAATCAACGCCGGGGCCTGCCATTATATCAATATTAAAATGGCCAAGTCGGGCGGTATTTATGAGGCTAAAAGGATTCATGACGTTGCTGCTTCATACGGGATACCCTGTATGATGGGAGGGATGCTGGAAAGCCGGATAGCATTAAGCGCTAAATTACACTTTGTATATGCCAGCCCCAATATCCGGTTTTATGACATGGATACCTGTAAACTGGGGCATTTGGTTGACCCGTGTGTTGGCGGGGCCATATATGATGGATATCATTTAACCATCGACGACGCGCCAGGCATAGGCGCCGATGCCGATGAAGCATTTTTGGCCGATTGCGAACGATTTACTATTTAACGAATATGCTGATCAGAAAAGCTACCATTGAAGACCTGCCCGTATTGCTTCAATTTGAGCAGGGTATAATTACTGCCGAACGCCCTTTTGATAGCACACTCAAACCCGATCCTATCAGTTATTATGATTTGGAGGCCTTCATAACCTCAACAGATGTGCAGGTTTTGGTAGCCGAAATTGACGGGGAGATAGCGGGCAGCGGATATGCCCGAATTAAAAAGAACCCGGACGTGTACTATGACTTTGAAAAATATGCTTACCTGGGTTTTATGTATGTGCTGCCTGCATACCGGGGTATGGGAGTAAACCAGGCCATAATAGAAGAATTGAAGAAATGGACAGTTGAGCAGGGGTTGACCGAAATAAGGCTCGAGGTATATAATGATAATATTGGAGCCATTAAAGCCTATGAAAAGGCAGGATTTAAAAAACGTATGATCGAAATGCGGATAAGACTGTAATGGAATTATATAAAACGAGCCGGTAAGTTTCCCTTGCCGGCTCGTGGGGTGTTATAAATATCTTATAGCAGAGGCTTTCGCTTCATTTTATTTTCGCTTAAAGCCTTAGCTGTTTTTGTTTTGTCCTGTTTCGATGATTTTAGATCGCGCAACTGCTTAGATGCATCGGTCTTTTCTTTGTCCAATTCTTTAGTTGCCATGGTTTTGATTTTTGTATAGTTAGATAATATCATAAATATATTATTTGTTTTACCTAAATCAAAAAATAACTGTCGTTATCGCGCAAATTAAAGCTTCATGACATTAGTTTGATAACTCCGCAAAGTATTTGTGAAACAACGGAATGGTTTCTATGCCTTTATAATAATTGTAAATATCATATTTCTCATTGGGCGAGTGCAGGGCATCGCTATCAAGCCCGAAGCCCATCAATACAGTTTTTAAACCAAGCTCGGCTTCAAACAAAGCAACAATTGGGATACTGCCGCCGCCACGGGTAGGGATGGGCTCTTTGCCAAATGATTCGGCAATGGCTTTTTGAGCAGCACGGTAAGCCACACTGTCGGTTGGGGTTACAGCCGGTTCGCCGCCATGATGTGGAGTTACCTTAACCTTAACATAGGGAGGTGCAATACTTAAAAAATGGTCGGTAAACAGTTTGGTTATAGCATCTGACGTTTGGTTGGGCACTAAACGCATAGATATTTTGGCATTGGCTTTTGAAGGTAACACCGTTTTGGCGCCTTCGCCTATATAGCCGCCCCAAATGCCGTTTAGCTCGACGGTAGGACGGGTGCCTGTACGTTCAAAAGTACTGTAGCCCTTTTCGCCCCAAAGCTCGGCTACATCAAGGTCTTGTTTGTACCCGGCTTCATCATAAGGCGCGCTGTTAAGGGCTTTGCGTTCTGCTTCGCTCAAAGGTACTACATCATTATAAAAACCGGGAATGGTGATATGATTGTTTTCATCATGCAGGCTGGCAATCATTTGGGCCAGTATGGTGATAGGGTTAGCTACGGCGCCGCCGTAAACACCCGAATGCAGGTCGCGGTTTGGGCCGGTTACTTCTACTTCAAGGTAGGAGAGGCCACGTAAGCCGGTTTCAAGCGAAGGGTGCTCCATGCTGATCATCGATGTATCGGAGATCAGCACCACATCGGCTTTCAACTTTTCCTTGTTGGCTTTCACAAAGATGCCCAGGTTGGATGAACCTACTTCTTCTTCCCCTTCAATCATAAACTTAATATTGCATGGCAGGGTACCGGTTTGCATCAGCAGCTCAAAGGCTTTTACATGCATGTAAAACTGTCCTTTGTCATCGCAGGCGCCGCGGGCATATATTTTTCCATCCCGAACAGTTGGTTCGAATGGCGGTGTTTTCCACAGTTCCAACGGATCTGGCGGTTGTACGTCGTAGTGCCCATAAACCAATACTGTAGGTTTGGAAGCATCTATGATCTTTTCGCCGTACACAATAGGGTAGCCGGCGGTTTGGCATATTTCAACATTATCGGCTCCGGCATCGCGGAGCTTTGCTGCCACATAGTCGGCAGTTTTTAATACTTCGGGTTTGTATTTTGGATCGGCACTAACCGATGCCAAACGTAACAGGTCAAATAACTCATCAAGTAAACGCTGTTTGTTTTGCTCAACATATTGCTTTATGTGCTGCATAATATTATTGTTTGCAGCAAATATAGTTAGTTCATTGGTTCACTCGTTCATTAGTTTATTGGTGAATAAAATTAATCGCGAAAACCGTAATTCACCAATTCAATAATTCCCTAATTGATTATCAATCTGCCGAACCCAGATCTGATTTTGGTGTATTTGCAGTCTTAGTGGCAAACTCAACTTTCTCGACTTTTATTTTAGCTTCTTGTTTAGGCGCTTTATGAGTTAATGATACAGCGGTAAGGCCTGTAGCTATTAAAACCGCTGCTGCAATGATGAATTTTTTCATGTTGTTAACTATTCAAATTTTAGTTTATAACATATGATTTTATAATGGAAGAGTTGTGGATTATGCCATAAAATCAGCAGAGCCTAAATCTCTTTTTGGACCAGGGCCAGACATAGCGAAGTCAGCAGAACCTAAATCTCTTTTTGGACCAGGACCAGACATAGCGAAGTCAGCAGAACCTAAATCTCTTTTTGGACCAGGACCAGACATAGCGAAATCAGCAGAACCTAAATCTCTTTTTGGACCAGGGCCAGACATAGCGAAGTCAGCAGAGCCTAAATCTCTTTTTGGACCAGGACCAGACATAGCAAAATCAGCAGAACCTAAATCTCTTTTTGGACCAGGGCCAGACATAGCAAAATCAGCAGAACCTAAATCTCTTTTTGGACCAGGGCCAGACATAGCAAAATCAGCAGAACCTAAATCTCTTTTTGGACCAGGACCAGACATAGCGAAATCAGCAGAGCCTAAATCTCTTTTTGGACCAGGACCAGACATAGCAAAATCAGCAGAGCCTAAGTCGCGTTTTGGCTGAGGACCGAAGGCGAAATCAGCAGAACCTAAGTCACGTTTCGGCTGAGGACCGAAGGCGAAATCAGCAGAACCTAAGTCGCGTTTTGGCTGAGGACCGAAAGCGAAATCAGCAGAACCTAAGTCGCGTTTTGGCTGAGGACCGAAAGCGAAATCAGCAGAACCTAAGTCGCGTTTTGGCTGAGGGCCGAAGGCGAAATCAGCAGAACCTAAGTCGCGTTTTGGCTGAGGACCGAAGGCGAAATCAGCAGAACCTAAGTCGCGTTTTGGCTGAGGACCGAAAGCGAAATCAGCAGAACCTAAGTCGCGTTTTGGCTGAGGACCGAAAGCGAAATCAGCAGAACCTAAGTCGCGTTTTGGCTGAGGACCGAAGGCGAAATCAGCAGAACCTAAATCTCTTTTTGGTTGAGGACCACGGGCGAAATCAGCGGAACCTAAATCTCTTTTTGGTTGAGGGCCACGGGCGAAATCAGCGGAACCTAAATCTCTTTTTGGTTGAGGGCCACGGGCGAAATCAGCAGAACCTAAATCTCTTTTTGGCTGAGGGCCACGAGCATCAGCAGAACCTAAGTCACGTTTTGGTTGAGGGCCGTTAGCGGCATTTGCAAATGTGGCGGTCGATAATATGGTGCTTAATGCTAAAGTCGCTATTAGTGTTAAATTTTTCATGATGTTTTTAATGTGGGGGTACGTAAATATTTTTTGTTTATTAAATCTCTTGTTCGTTATTGTTTGTTTTTTAGTCGGCGCTGCCTAAGTCTCTTTTAAAACCGGTTGTCAGCGAGTTTACTGGTGCAATCACCATTTTGGTTTTGTTGTCATTTTTGTTTGTAGCTGATGATAATGCACCTGCACTAAGGGCTACTGTTGCTATGAGGATGAATTTTTTCATGTTGTTTTATGTTTTATTGATCTTGAATGGATAAATCAGTCAGCACTTCCCAGGTCTCTTTTGTAACCGGTTGCGAATAAGTGAAGGTTAGCAAACTCAGCTTTTGGTCTTTCCTTTTTGCAGGATGAAATGGCCCCGGTGAACAGAATTGCTAAAGCGATGGTGATTATCTTTTTCATGATCGTGTTATATTATCGATGTGGAACTTCCTGTATGATTTAATTGGATTTCAGTCGGCGCTTCCCAGGTCGCGTTTAAAACCTGCCGGCGTTTTGTTGAAATTGACAGCTGTTGGCTGTACGTCTTTTTTGCCGATGATGACAAAACTGATGACGATGAGAGTACTCCGGCGCCTATGGTAAAGAGTACAAAAAACACTGTTTTTTTCATATTGATTAATTATTGTATTTAATATTCTATTTTTTAAATTAATACGATATATAATATTTATTAAAATCCGTCAAGCTTATTTAAAGCTTATCACAAATATTTTAAAAGTCTGATTTTACTCTCTGTTTTTTAAAAACTCTGTTTTGCTAAAATTTTAAAAAAGATTCTCTGTTTCGTATTTTTATACTGTTAATTATGGGGTTAAATTACTAATTTTAGATGTAATATCATCTGGATTAATTACCGGTATGGTATACAATTTATTGCACGATTTTCACATTATTTCATTTATTTGATATACAAACTATAATTATATTGTAAATCTCAGGATATATTTTGCAATATTATTGTAATTGCCTGTAATTTATTTGAAGTGATATTGTATAGGGCTTTTTTGTATTTAATATATTGTTTTTCAGATATTTAACAATGCAAATATAGATATGTTTTTAATAGGAGTAAAAAACATATGAAAATAATTTTCCACAATGTTTTTTATTCTTAACATTAAATATAATTCAGCATTATTTTATAACTTTCACCCCAACAGAACGTAAAAGTGTTTCAATGAAAAAAATCGGCACATTTATATTATTCTTTTTATTATCGCTGTCGGTATACGCGAATGATATAATTGATGTTGCTGCGAAAGATACTAATGAGGTAATAAGCCTGAATACCAGCGCTTATTCAAATAGGCTTACAAATCCGGAGCAAACCGTTGAAGATGCCACCAGGGCGCTGAAGCTGTCTGTCAAACTCAATTATATTAATGGTATCGCAGAAGCTTACCGTGTTATAGGTATTGGTAAATACTACCTTGATCAGCCTGAAAAGGCTATTGAAAACTATCTGAACTCCCTTTCATATTTTACCCGCAACAATAACCTCAGGGGCGAGGCTAAAGTTTATAATAATATCGGGATCCTGTTTCGTGACCACGACTACGAACGCTCCCTTACCTATCTTAACCGATCGCTGGAGATAGCACAAAAAATAAATGATACCAAATTGGTAGGCTCATTGTATTTAAATATAGGTAACGTTTACACGCGTAAAAATAACCTGTATATGGCGCTTAAGTTTTATGATAAAAGCTTTCCCATATTTCAAAAACTGAGGGACTCGGTAAACCTGATCCAATGTTTGCAAAACCGTGGTGTTATTTATTTTAAACTTAAGGATTACGATAAGGCCCTGGGTTTACTGCTGGAGGCTAATACCGGTGCAAAAGCACGTGACCTGAACGAGTCAGTAGCCAGTGTTGACCTTACGCTGGCAGCGCTTTACATGACCAAAGGCGATTTTAAAAATGCGGAAAAGATGGTGCAGGAAGGAACCGCCTATACACAGTTGGTTAAGGACCCTAAGCTTGACTACGATTATAAATACACTACATACGAACTGGAATATAATAAAAAGAATTATGCCCGTGCGGTAAATTTACTAAGGGAAATATATACCCAGGATAGTGTTACCTATAAAACCAACGTATCGGCGCAAATGAACCTGGTTGAGGCCAAACGCAGGCAGGAAGAACAACTGAAAGAAAACGAAAGAATTGCAGAACGGCAAGCTTACGACCGGTCGAAATTTTGGGCGGTAACGGTAGTTGCCGGTTTGATGCTTGTGGTAATTGGTTTGCTGATCAGCAATGTAAAACGTAAAGCCAAAACCAATGCACAGCTTACATTGCTAAACGGTGAGGTATCCCGGCAAAAAGATAACCTTGATAGGATCAATCATCATCTTGAAGAGATTATTGATGAACGTACCAAGGATCTGCAGTTAAAAAATAAAAAGCTTTCTGAGCATTCGTCATACCTGTCACATCAAATTAGGGGGCCTATAGCTACGTTACGCGGTTTGATCAACCTTGAAAAAGAAGGCTTGGTTGACCAGGCCGAATGTTTGGATATGATGGATAAATGCGTATCCGAAATTGATGAAAAGATCATCGAAATGAGCGACATGCTGCATAATCCACCAAGAGTTTAGCTGCGCCTGGTTCTTCCTCCGGGTTTAACTAAAGTGTACAGGCAGGCTGGAGTGGATCTGTGCTTCTATAAGCCCAAGGTAAATACAATACCACGATATCATTTGCAAAACCAGCAGCTGTCTGTGTTTATTATAGCCCTGTGTTTCAAAGGCCAATGTTGTCTCATCGCCGGCAGTTACAAAAAACCTTACTTCGCCTTGGCTTGGTTTAAAACGTGCCCGCAGCAAATCAAACGCCTTAACTTTTAGCTTACTTTTGGGATCATGGATGACACCGTCGCTCGAGGTTTCGTTTTTTGATATGGAAATAAGATAATTTGACATACAGTTTGCTTTAGTAACCTGCATGCCACAATTATTACTCCAAAATGGCTATAAAACGCTCATTACGGATAAATTAGCCCATACAACGGGAGGCTTTTTTATTCAAATTTCCTTTTGCTAAATATTGTTAACTACTATGCAATGTAGTGAATAGGACAGGACACTGATGCGACGCAAACAATGTACACTATCGGTAAATTGTAATGTTTACTGCACACCTTTAGATAGCTACACCGGCCTTATTACGCAGCTCTTCATAAAGTAATATTACCTTACGCTGTAAATTGGCGATTTCTGATTCGCGATCTATCAGTTTTTTTGTGCAAGGCTTAAACTCGACGGCTTCATGTCAGTTTCTTCAGCATCGAGGGCCAGTATGTTCACAACGTTTACATCAAAAATATTGGCAATTTGTTCAAGACGCGACAGGTTTATATCAGTTACTCCAGTTTCAATTTTTGAAAACGCAGGAATAGAGATGCCCAAACGGTTAGCCACATCTTCCTGGCTCCATCCATGCTGATGGCGTAATACCCGGATGTTTTTACCAACGGATTTGTTTGTTTGCTTTTTAATAGTATCGCTCATATCAATTAATATTAATTAGGGAAAGGGGATACTTATACAATCCAAATGGTATGCCATCATTAAATTACCTTTAAATTAGTGTTATTAAGGCGATTTAATGATGGACTGTGGCGGAGCTTGGGGAATCATTTCCTCAAAGTAGGGATTTTAACTCTTGGTTTAAGTTTACTGAACTATGTAAAGTTTCGCAAATTTTAATAGCAACTGCTTTTGGCCAATTTCCTTAAAGAAGATTGTGGCTTTTATATCGGGCTTATTACCCTCAAGAGCGAGTACTTTACCAAAGCCAAAACGTTCGTGTTCAACCTCCATACCCACTTGTAAACCGGATGTATCAGAAGGTTTGAAATTGGCCGAAGGTACATGCGCCTTGGCCAGTATCGAAGTGGTTTTTACCGGTGCTGCAGCTGCCGGTTTTGGTCGCGAAAATGTGTCGGGCTGCTTATCTCTGCTCCATGCTTTACGCTCATCATCAAAAAATGGATTATTACCCGAAGCGGGTTTGGCGGTGTAGTCGAGCTCAAGATATTTTGCATCAATTTCGTCCAAAAAACGGCTTGGCTCGCAATTAATCAGTGTTCCAAACTTAAAACGCGAGGTGGCGTAACTGATATGGAGCTTACTTTCGGCACGGGTAACGGCTACGTAAAACAGGCGGCGCTCTTCTTCAAGATCGCTGCGTGAGTTAAGCGACATCTGCGAAGGGAAAAGGTTTTCTTCCAGTCCTACAACATAAACCTGCGGAAACTCAAGGCCTTTTGACGAGTGGATGGTCATGAGCGATACCGTATCGGCATCTTTGTTTTTGTCATTATCATCGTTAGTTAACAGGGCCACATCCTGCATGAAAACATCAAGGCCTTTTTCTTCAATATCCTCGCGCTCTGAAAACTCTTTGATCCCGTTTAAAAGCTCCTGGATATTTTCGTAACGGTTAAGCCCCTCTACCGATTTATCTTCATAAAGGTCCTTCAATAAGCCCGAATGCTGCGCGATATACAAAGCCGACTCATAGGCAGACTTGGTTTTGGTAAGCACCTGGAAGCTTTGGATCATGGTAGCAAAAGTGGACACTGCCCCTGATATTTTACCTTCAAGGTACTTGCCCGGCTCAACAATAACTTCCCAGGGGGTATACCATGCTGATCGGCAGCTACAATGATCTTATCAACCGAGGTGTCGCCAATACCGCGTTTAGGATAATTGATAACGCGTTTTAACGCTTCTTCATCATTAGGGTTAAAGGTGAGCCTGAAATAAGCTATCAGGTCCTTAATTTCCTTACGCTGATAAAACGACAAACCACCATATATTTTATATGGGATGCCCAGTTTGCGTAAAGCCTCCTCCATAGAACGCGACTGCGCATTGGTGCGGTAAAGGATAGCAAATGCCGACCAATTAAGCCCGTTTGAGCTGCGGTCTTGCATAATAGCTTCGGCTACTATTTTGCCTTCCTCGTTATCGCTGAAGGCCCGCATAACTTTAATCTTATCGCCCGACTCTTTTTCGGAGAATACATTCTTTTTAAGCTGATCTTTATTATTGCGGATGATGCTGTTGGCTACATTCACAATGTTTTGAGTTGAGCGATAATTTTGCTCCAGCTTAAACACCTTCAGATCGGGGTAATCCTTCTCAAAGTTTAAGATGTTTTGAATGTTGGCACCGCGGAAAGCATAGATACTTTGGGCGTCATCACCTACAACGCAAAGGTTTTCGTTAACAGCGGCAAGCTTTTTAACAATCAGGTACTGCGAAAAGTTGGTATCCTGATACTCATCAACCATAAGGTATTTAAACTTGTGCTGGTATTTATTGAGCACGTCGGGGTGCAGTTTCAGGAGCTCGTTGGTTTTATACAGCAAATCGTCAAAATCCATGGCACCGGCGCGGTAGCAGCGGGTGGCATACATCTCATAGATCTTACCCATTTGCCCGCGGCCGCTCGAAAAGTCGTCGGCCTGGATCTGCTCGTTCTTGTTGTATTCCTGCCACGAGATCAGGTTATTTTTTGATGCCGAGATGCGGTTAAGTACAAAGTTTACATTGTACAGCTTATCATCAAGGTTCATTTCTTTTAAAATGGCCCTTAAAACGCTCTTGCTATCGTCGGTATCGTAAATGGTAAAGTTGCTTGGATAACCGATTTTTTCGGCCTCAACCCGTAATATTTTCGCAAACACCGAGTGGAAGGTACCCATCCAAATATTTTTAGCTTCGGTACCAACAACGTGGGTGATACGCTCGCGCATTTCACGGGCGGCCTTGTTGGTAAAGGTTAACACCAGTATGTTAAATGAATCAACACCTTTGCGTATCAAATGTGCCACGCGATAGGTAATAACACGTGTTTTGCCCGATCCGGCACCGGCAATAATCATCACCGGCCCCTCGGTTTGTTCAACCGCTGCCCTTTGTTCGGGGTTTAATCCCTGTAAGTAATCCAAAATCTTTTCCTCTTTGCTATGAGCCAGCGAAATTAAGGTTTTGGGGCGAAAGGGGAAGTGGTTTTGTGGATTTCGGATTTTTGATTTTATAATCGCGACAGTAAAAATGATTTATAATAGCTATCAACATTTTATTATTTAAAATTGCGCCGATATATCTTAAAATGACTGAAATCTTTGATACTTACACCCATCGCCCGTTTATTTATAAGCTAATGCAGGTGCCTGCTGTTTTAATGATAGCTGCACTGGTTTTAATTTTATTTGATGGTGATAACTTCAATCTGTTTGAAGATATCGTTGTCAGCATTTGTTTATTTGTCGGCTTGGCGGGTTTTTTAGTTCATTCTATGTGGAAAAACATGCCAACTTATATTAAAGACGGGGAGTTGCTTCTTCAGGAAGACGGTGTGAGCTTGAGAGAGGATATTTTTATGCTTAACGATTTGAAGATGATTGAAATAAACTGTTATAACTACGCTGGTTGGAGTAAAAGGTCAAGAAGTGATGGCTCCCGTAACAAAATTATGATAACCAAGATGAATGGGGAACTCATCAAGCAAAAGTTTGTCATAAGCTCGGTAAAAAAATCGCATAACCTCGGGATGATAATGAAGCAATGGAAACAAGAAGGCTTTAAAATAATCTCTAATGGGATAGATCTTATCTAACTTCCTTCCATCAATTCAAAAACCTGTTAATGGTTTTTACCAGCTTATTTATATCAAAAGGCTTGGGTACAAAGGCATCATATCCAAAATTAACCAGGGCAATTGCCTGTTCATGGTAGGCCGAAATCAGGATCACCGGGATGTGCCGGGTATCTTCGTTGCCTTTAATAAGCTGGCAAATGCGGCCGCCGTTGAGGCCGGGCAGCATATAGTCGGTTAATACCAGATCGGGGTTGTACGCTTTTACAGCACCAATAATATCATCAGTACGGTCAAGACCGGTAACCTCAAAATCATGAAAGGTGAGTACTGTTTCAAGTACCCGTAAAATTTCGGCGTCATCTTCAATTATGAGTATATTTCTTGCCATAGGTAACATGCTAATAGTAATTTAGCTATTAACTTTTAATATTAAAAATAAACAAAATGTTTTATAATTAAAAATATTTCCAGTGTTTAATTGAAATTGATATGGGGCTGTATTAATAGGTATATTGCTTATTAATAGGTAGATATAATGTTTTTTTAAGGGTATTTTATTGTTTTGTAAAAGTTGTATAATTTTATACTGACCGCGATAAAAACAACTCACAGTTAAGCAAACAGAATCGTAAAAAAAGCGATGAGCCCAAATACCCATCGCTTTTTGAAGTTTCCTCTAATCTCTAATCTCTAATCTCTAATCTCTAATCTCCTCACAAATCCGAAATCGAAATTCCCAAATCCCAAATCGAAATTACTCTCCCCTGTAAACGTTGTTTTTCAGGTCAACGTCAGGTAGTTGACGGTCAGGGTCTATTTCCATGCTTTTAATAGCCGATGTTGAGGGGTATTTAAATTTCCAAACGCCGTCACGCTGCCAGATGTTTACCGGCAGGTGAATAGTTTCGGTTTTGCCGTTGGCCTGAACAATTTTAAGATCAACCGGCATAGCCATTTTTTCGTTATTGGTAAGTGTGATCAGCGCACCTTCGGCCGGGTTACCTTTGATATAGCTTACCGAAGTAATGGCCTGGTCAAGCTTCCAGGTGGTGAAGAACCATGATTTCCAGAACCAGTTCAGATCTTCGCCTGTGGCATCATTCATGGCCCTGAAAAGATCGTACGGAAGCGGGTGCTTAAACGCCCAGTTTTTAACATATTCGCGAAAGGCATAGTCAAAGCGCTCGGGGCCAAGCACTACGTTGCGTAATATATCCAAACCTAACGCGGTTTTGGTATAATACTGACCGTAATCATTGAGCCCTATGGCTTCAGGAGCGGTCATGAGCGGGTCTTTACTGTTGCGGTAGCCGGCCAGTACATTTTGCGCCGAGCCACTTTTCTCAACATATTCGCCTTTATTAAATTGTTCGGTAGCATACTCATTAATAAAGGTGTTAAAACCTTCGTCCTGCCACATGTATTTGCGCTCGTTTGAGCCCACAATCATCGGGAACCAGTTATGGCCTATCTCATGGGTAACATCACCCCAAAGCTGTCCTTTTTTCAGGTTGCTGAGGCAGAAGATAGCGCCCGGATATTCCATGCCTAATGCCACGCCCGATACGTTAACAGCCGAATTCCATGGGTATTCAAAATATAGGTTTGAATAGATCTCCATGCTGTTTTTCAGGTACTCGGTTGAGCGGCCCCAGCCGTCATTGCCCGAACTTTCAACCGGGTAGGCCGACATGGCAATACCCTTGCGGCCCGATGGGAAATTAACCCTTGCCGCGTCCCAGATAAAAGCGTCAGAAGCGCCCCAGGCAATATCGCGGGTATTCTGCATTTTAAAGTGCCAGGTAAGCGTACCTTTAAACGGGCGGGTTGAGCCTTTGCCAACTTCACCTGCACTAATAATAGTTACCGTTTTATCGCTGTTGCGGGCTTCTGCCAGCCTTTTTTGTTGTGCCGGGGTAAGTACATCTTCGGGGTTTTGCAAATCGCCCGAGCCAACTACTATTTTGTTGGCGGGAGCAGTGATATAATAGTCAAAATCGCCATACTCGCAATAAAACTCGCCCAGTCCCATGTAGGGCAGGGTGTTCCAGCCTTCTACATCGTCATAAACGCACATGCGTGGGTACCATTGGGCAATTTCGTAAACATAGCCTTGTTTAAATTTTTTGCGGCCCATACGGTCGGCGCCATAAAATGGGATTGCAAAATCATAATTAACCTTGATCTCTATTTTTTCGCCTTTGCCATCCATTGGGGCATTAAGGCGTAATTGCATCCGTGCATCGGTAATGATAGGATCAACCTTGTAGGTTTCGCCTTTATAGGTAATCTCAACAGAAGCGATATGATAACCACCGCGACTAAATCCACGAACGTCAAACCTGTCGCCGGTGTATGGCGTTACCGCCGCTCCGCGCGAATCTGGTTTAAACAGGTTTTGATCCAGTTGCAGCCACAGATAATCCAACTTATCAGGGCTGTTGTTGGTGTAGGTAATGGTTACTTCGCCGGTTATGGTAGTGTCCTTACCTTCATTAAGGGAAGCTTTGATCTGGTAATCAGCGCGGTTTTGCCAGTAATTTGGTGAGGGCTTGCCTGCAGCCGAGCGTGTACCGCCACTGGTAACGGGCCATGTAATTGGGCCAAAAAGGTCCTGGTGGTTGTATTTTGTGGTGTCGGTAGTTTGGGCCGATGCCGGTCGCGTTAACGGCATCAGCGCCACGGCGCATAATAAATAATTCAGTTTTAAACAGTTCATCTTAAATTTTTGATAACAAGGGGGCAAATAAAGGGAAATAATTTGTGAGTTTGATAATTTTTAGATGTCGAAAGGGTTGGATAAGTGATTTTTAACCTCAGCTAAATCCTCTCCAAAGGAGAGGACTTTGAAATCAGTGGTGAAGTATCAAAGTTTTTACACCCTCTCCTTTGGAGAGGGCAGGGTGAGGCTAAAACTTTTCTAAATAAATTCCATTTAACTTACAGGTGCAATTATATCTGCATTTTTGCAGCAAACACACAGCTATATGAATCGCCTGGTCAATTCCACATCGCCCTATTTATTACAACATGCCAATAACCCGGTAAACTGGTACCCCTGGGGCAAAGAAGCCCTTGATAAAGCCAAAGCCGAAAATAAGCTCATTTTGGTAAGCATCGGCTACTCGGCCTGCCACTGGTGCCATGTTATGGAGCACGAAAGCTTTGAAGATGAAGCTGTAGCCGCCGTAATGAACGAATATTTTGTTTGTATTAAGGTGGATAGGGAAGAACGCCCCGATGTTGACCAGATTTATATGAGCGCCGTACAACTCATGAGCGGCAGGGGCGGCTGGCCGCTTAATTGTATTTGCCTGCCCGATCAAAGGCCTATTTACGGTGGGACCTACTTCCGTAAAAACGATTGGACGTCGCTGCTCTTTAACCTGGCCGATTTCTACAAACAAAAGCCCGAAGAGGCCGAAGACTACGCGGTTCGCCTTACCGAAGGGATTCAAAAATATGAGTCGATAGAATTTGTGGTGGCGCAGGCGCAATACAGTAAGACCGATTTGCAAGCCATTGTAAATAATTGGAAACGATATTTTGATAAGCAGGAGGGTGGCACCGGCAACGCGCCCAAATTCCCGATGCCAAATAACTGGCAGGCTTTAATGCGCTATGGCTATTTAATGAAAGATGATGAAATAGCGGAGCAAGTGAAACTTACTTTGCATAAAACGGCTTTCGGGGGATTTATGATCATGTTGGCGGTGGATTTGCACGCTATTCGGTTGATGGGCGCTGGCATGTACCACATTTTGAAAAAATGCTGTATGATAACGCCCAGCTTATTAGCCTGTATGCCGAAGCTTACACCTGGCAGCCAGATGAATTGTACAAACAAATTGTTGATGAGATCATCACTTTCAGTACAAGTGAGTTGATGTCGCCTGAGTATGGATTTTATTCGGCGCTTGACGCGGATAGTGAAGGAAAGGAAGGCAAGTTCTATATTTTTACCAAAAATGAGATTGAAGAGATTTTAGGCGTTGAAGCCGGTTTGTTCAGTATCTACTACAATATTACGGAGAATGGCAACTGGGAAGAGGAGGAATCGAACGTATTGTTCCGGAAGGACAGCGATGAAGATCTGGCCGCAAAATTAGGGCTGCCTGTCCATGAATTGCTTGCCAAAATAGCTGCATCCCGTCAAAAAGTATTTGATGCCCGCGGCGTACGCGTACGGCCGGGATTGGATAACAAGATCCTGGCATCGTGGAATGGCCTTATGCTGAAAGGCCTGAGCGATGCTTACCGCACGTTTAATAAGCCGGAGTACCTTGAGCTTGCGCTGAACAATGCCGGGTTTATTTTAAATAACCTGCTTGGCCAAAATGGCAGGTTATCACGTGTTTACTGCGCCACATCGTCACCGGATAAACCTGTGGCATTTTTAGATGATTATGCCAATATCGTCGATGGGCTCATTGCCTTATATGAGGTTACTTTTAATGAGCATTGGCTGCAGCAGGCCAAAAGCCTTGCAGATACAGCCATAGCCCACTATTATGATGAAGCAAAGGGCATTTTCTTTTTTACGGCCGATGATGATGAACAGCTGATTGCCCGCAAATCTGAAATTATGGATGGGGTGATACCTGCCTCTAATTCGGTTATGGCACGGGTGCTTAAAAAGTTAGGCTTGCTTTTTGATAACGAAAGTTACATTGAAGTTTCGGCGCAGTTGTTACGCAATGTGATGCCACAGCTGGCAAAGTATGGTTCGGCCTATTCAAACTGGGTGATGCTTTTGCTGGATGAGGTGTTTGGAATAAATGAAATTGCGATAACAGGTGCCGGAGCGGAAACTTTCAGAAAGGAAATGGAAAATAATTACATCCCCAATAAAATTATGTTGGGCGGTAATACAGGAAGTTTACCTTTGCTGCAGGATAAGTTTGGTGCATCAACGCAAATTTTCATTTGTAAAGATAAAACCTGCGGATTACCTGCTCATAACCCGGCCGATGCCATAAAAGAAGTTGAAGCCAGATTTTACAACTAAAAACAATTTACAATGAAGATTGCACCTCAGCACGTAGTATCATTAACCTACGATTTGTACGTAGACCGCGAAAACACAGGTACCGAAACTTTGGTAGAAAGTACCACCCAGGAACAACCGTTAACCTTTTTATTTGGTGCAGGACAAATGCTGCCTAAATTTGAAGATAACCTGAGCACACTTTCAACAGGTGATGCGTACGAGTTTCGCTTATCTCCCGAAGATGCTTACGGCGTATATGATGAAGAAGCAGTAGCCAACCTGCCAAAAGAAATGTTTCAGGGCACTGAAATCCCTGAAATTGGCAGCATTTTGCCTTTACAGGATAACCAGGGCCACCGTTTCCAGGCTATGGTAGTTTCAATTGCCGAAGATGCTGTTATTGTTGACCTTAACCACCCAATGGCTGGTCAGGAACTGCACTTTAAAGGTAATATCCTTAACGTACGCCCTGCAACTCCCGAAGAATTATCACACGGCCACGCTCACGGCCCGGATGGTCATCACGCTCACTAAGCCCCACCCAACCCTCCCCTAAAGGGAGAGGGCTTTAAATAAAAAGGTTCATTTAGCATAATGCTAAATGAACCTTTTTATTTTGTTGCTATTAAAGTGTTCCCGTCCGGGGAGATTTAGAGGGGGCTTGCCTGCTTAATAGAATTCCAGCCCCCGTCGTTTCTGAATGCGCACTTAATAAGCACACGGCAACCAACTGCTTCGCCGTTTACAGTAGCCGGTACAAAGATTTTATCGGCAGGGTCGGGTACGTCAATGCTCATATTGAATGTTTTCTTGAACGAGCCGCTGTACACATGCACTTTAAATGATGCAAGCCTCCCCAATGGGCTAATCAATAGCTCTACCGCTCCAAATGATACATTAGGGTTAAGGTTCATTAAATCGGGCGGAAGCTTAAATAAGTTCAGATAGGGGAGGTAGCCAAAAAATCTGCCGCCTACTTTAAGTGGTTTGGTTGTTTTGGCCGAATCATTAAGTTTTACATCAACAAAATACTGCAGGTTTGAAGTACTGTCTTCAGGTGCTTCATAGGTGATCTGGTTGGTCCTGTAGTCGAAATTTTGTACCAGGTGTCCGCGGTTGTCGAAAAAGTGCCAAACGCCGGTCCGTTTATCATTATCATAGTAACCGCTGGCCAGGGCATAGTTTTTTTGATAAAGGGCCTGGTATAGCCCCTGCCTTATGCCTCTGTTCGTTTTAAGCACGTTAAACCGTTCAACTACCGAATCGGTGAGGCGATGTTTTACAACAACGGTTTCCGGGGCAGTTTTTGCAGCGGCAGCATCCTTGGTTTGCGCAAATGTGCTGCCGATAAATAGTATCGATATAAAGGTTAAAATAAGCTTTCTCAATGCAGGAATATAGATTGTTGTAAATATATAACAGCGGCTCACGTATCTCCAAAAAAAGCAGGATACAAATTATCCCCTGCCTCCACGCCGACCGCCGCCAAAGCCACCAAAGCCCTTGCCGCCGCCATTACGCCCGCCTTGCGGACGACTGCCGGTAAATTTTTGAAGCCGGAGCGTAAAGCTCAGCATAAAGTATCTGCCCAGCCGGTTGGTGCGTGTATCAATGATTTGGTTACCTACGGCGGTGCGGGTTATACCTTTGTTCTGGTCAAAAATATCAAAAGCCTGGAACCTAAGCGAGGCTATATGCTTGTTTAAAAACTGGTATTCCAGGTAGCTGCTCAGCAGGGTGGGGTTCGCTTTTACGGTACTGCTGAAACCGTGATTGATGGTTTGAGTTAAACTGTAACCAAGCACCCAACTGTAAAAAAATAATTGCGGCCGTCGAGCCCTAATGTCCAGGTTTGGGCATCGGTATTTAATGAGGACGGCAGGCTATAACGGGTAGTATTAATGCTGTAATTAGCGCTGATCTCGCTGTCCATAATGCTGTCAAGATCAACCCTTAGCTTAACGCCCTGGTTAAGTACCCAGTTTTTACCCTCATTACGCTGATTTTCAATATATGAAATGTTGTTGTTGTAGCTTGCGCCGCCGTTTAAGGATACGGTGTACTTGCGTTCGGCGAATGGTTTTGAAAATGAATAGTTGCCATTTACATTATAAAAACCGTTGGTGTTAATATAGCGGGTTGCCTGTATGGTATTGTTGCCTTTTGTGCTTTGGGTGCTATCGGTAACAGGGGCCGAATTGGTGACTATTTTATCCTGGGTTTCGGCAAATGATAAACTGGCGAACAGTGAATTGCCGCTGGCAATATCAAACTGGTTATAACGCACATTAAAGCTGTTGGTGAATTCGGGTTTCAGGTCAGGGTTGCCATAAACCCTGTTTTGGGGGTTTGAATAATCGGGCTGAAGTTGCAGCTGGCTAAATGATGGCTGGGCATTTGAGCCGCTATAGTTGAACGAGAATGAATGGTTTTTTGAAAAGTTATAGATAAATCTTGCCGTAGGGATGATATTAAAGGTAGATGTGGAGGTATGAAAATTGTGCGATTCCCCGTCAAGTTTTGAAGGCTGAACAGCCAGGCCCAGCGTATAATTATATTTAGGTTGTATCCCGCGAAGGTTTAACCCGATGCGGTTGGTGATGAACTGGTAGTTATACAACGTACTCAATGAATCAACGTAGGTTTGATTGCCTGTTACAGGATCAACCCGGTAGTTGTAGCGGTTATTATCGGTATTTGAATAATTATAACTGTAATTGCTTTCGAGGTAAGTTGTTTTGCCAACAGGTTCGATGTATGAAAAATGCAGGCTTACCCTTTGCGATTGATTATCAGAGTTGATCTGCTGAAACAATGGCGTTACCACGGTATCCTGCCGGGTAGTATATTTATCATTCAGTTCCTGATCGTTTTTAGAATAGCTTACATTGGCATTGACGCTGAAATTCCGTCCCTTTTTATGGAACTTGTGGTTATAAAGTACATTAAGACTGCCTGTTTGTGATGAATTATTGGTGAGAGCCAGCTCATTGCCGGTAACTAAACTTTGGTTACGGGTATTGCTGAAGGTATCGGTACTCATGTTTTCGGCAGTGGCGTATGAAAAGCCCGGGTTTATTTTGATATAGTTAGACGTATCAATTTTGTACTCGATATTGAAATCAAAACGGTGGTTGATACCATGGTTATGGTTAGTACTGTTGTCCATATTGATGATATTACCCGATTGATAAAGGTTTTGCTGCAAGGTTGTGCTGTTAATATCCCTGTCTTTATCGGCAAAACTATAGCTGCCATACACGGTAACTTTTTTGCTCCAGTCATCGCGGTAATTGGTACCTATGGAGCGGTTGGTAGTAATACCATTGGCGGTACTCACCCCGCCCGCGCTGCTGCCGCCTCCGCCACCTCCTCGTCCGGCCCGACCGCCGCCGCCACCGCTGCTGCCAAGGTTGAAGCTATTGGTGTTATTGTTATTCCAGGTGCCTATAACTGCCAGTTGCCTTGCATCATAAAATGAATTGGCCGAAAGACGGGCCTGATACCGGTCGTCATTACCAACGCCAACGCTGCCCTGGCCAAAATTACCTTTACTTTTTCCCTTTTGTATGGTGATGTTCAGGATCTTGTCCGGGTCGCCGGTTTTGATGCCGGTAAGGTTGGCCTGGTCGCCGTAATCGTCAATCACCTGTATGTTTTCCACAATATCGGCAGGCAGGTTCTGGGTGGCGGTTTGTACATCGCCGGTAAAATAATCCTTACCATTAACCCGCACCTTGGTAACCTGTTTGCCATGCGCGGTTACATTGCCGTCTTTATCAACACTTACGCCGGGCAGTTTTTTAAGTAAGTCTTCCACCGGCGATCCTTCCCGTACCTTATAGGCGCTGGCCTTATATTCTACGGTATCCTCCTTAATCGTGATAGGGATCACTGCCGAAACAACTACCGTATTTAGCATATTGGTTTGTACCTTTACTTTGATGGGGTCGAGGTTAATGGGTTTGGTATCGTTATCCATTACGTAACGGCGGGTAAAGGGCTGGTAACCGATACCGCTGATGGTGAGTTTAAAGTTTTTGGAGGCAACGGCGGGGAAATAAAATGCCCCGGCAGTGCTGGTTGCTACCACTACGCTGTCTTTGTCGGATATCAGTTTTACCGTAATTCCGGGTACGGCGCCCACGCTGTCAACTACCGTACCACGCACTTCGCGGGCTTGCTGGGCATAGGCAGTTGATAAAAAAGAATACCGATAAACGCGAGCAGTAAGTGTTTTTTCATAGTTTAGGGTCAATTTAGGTTATTGACCATTAAAGTTTAACGAAGGTTTAACTATTTAACCCTATGTAATACTAATGTTGCATATATTGTATTTTAGTGCTTAACCTTATACTATATTACCATATATTATGAACCCCTTACCCGATATAGACGGCTATAAAAGCGTGGCATTTTCGCAGGCCACCATTACCGAACTGATGATCCCTTCGTATTCCAATTTTGGCGGAAAGATCCATGGAGGGATCTTGCTTTCGCTCATGGACAAAGTAGCCTATGTATGTGCCGCCAAACACGCCGGTAATTATTGTGTAACAGCATCTATCGACACTGTGGATTTTTTGCAGCCCGTGGAAGTAGGGGAACTGGTATCGCTCATGGCATCGGTAAACTATGTAGGCAATACTTCGCTGGTGGTAGGGATCCGGGTGATATCTGAAAATATCAAAAACCATTCGGTAAAACATACCAACACCAGCTATTTTACTATGGTAGCTAAAGATGATTTTAACAAGCCGGCCAAAGTGCCCGGCCTGGTTTTGGAAAACCGGGAACAGGTAAGGCGTTTTATTGAAGCCCGCCGCCGTAAAGAGATTAAGCAGAGTTATATGAAAGAGGTTGAACAAATTCAAATGCCCGATAACTACGAGAATTGTATTGAACTGCTGCAGGGCGAGCGGTGCATTGTTGCCGGATAGCTATTGCCTATATTAAGTTTATTGTTAGATTGCAGTCTGAAACTGTTAGCGAATGACAAGGCCCCTTGGTTTATTATTGCTGTTATTAATGCATAGTACTGTTTATGCGCAAAAAACAAGCGGAATTGAGCCGGAAAAATCGCCGTCACTAATCAAAACCATCGACAGCCTTAACAAATTGGTTGAGGAAACCTATGTTAGTGCTCCCTACGAGGCAAGGGTAAGTGCTGAACATGCCTTGCTGCTTTCGGAAAAAATAAAATATAATGAAGGTACGGGCGCCGCTTTTTTAAATTTAGGGCATGTGTACTGGTCGCAGTCATACTATCCTATCAGTTTGTTTTATTTTAATTCGGCTTTAAATTATCTGCCCAAAAACAAGCCGCTGTTACTGGCCCACTGTTATAGTTCTATCGGCAGGGCTTATACAGATTTGCAAAACTATAGCAAGGCTATAAAAAATTTAGACATCGCGGCCCGGTTTGCCGGTCATGATCCTAAAATGCTTGCCGAAGTTTATAACGAGCGTTCATTTGTTTACGCCAGGCTTAAACAATATGATAAAGGCATTGCTCTTGCCAAACTTGCCATGCAGCTTAGCCGTACGGTAAATGACCAGCCCGCGATATGTATATTATATAGCCGGCTGGCTAATGCTTATCGGTTAAAAGGGCAGTATCAACAGGCGGTCGCTTATTCAGACACTGCCCTGCAAATGAGTTATATTGTTAATAATAAGCGTTTAAGGGCTATCTCATTTATTGAACGTGCTGTTATTTACAATTCGTTAAACCAGTTTGACAAAGCCGTTGACCTTGCAAAAAAAGGCGCGGATTTATCCGATAGCATCGGTGTTATGGATGGCATTTCGTCGGCTTATAAAACCATGGCCTACAGCTTTGAGCAAAAGCATGATATGGTACAGTCGTTAGTCTATCAGAAAAAGTACACCCAGGCGCTCGATAGCGTTAGCGCTGCCAATAAGCGTAAAAGTACCGAGCTCATACAGAGTTATTTTGAGCTCAACAGCCGTCTTAATGCTATTGCCGCGGTTGAGGAAAAGGCAGGGCAATACCGCGAAAAAATTCATTTGCAAAAGGTTATAATCATTACACTGCTTATTTCATTGCTGGTTGTAATATTGGCTTTGTCGGTTACCTATTACCTTTATAAACAAAAGCGGGTTTTAAATAACCGGATGCGCAAGCAGCATAAAGCCTTATTAATTCAAAAAGAACTGATAGAAGACCAATCGGCAAACCTGGCAAATATTAATAATCTTAAAGATAAGTTACTGGCTGTAATAGGGCATGACCTGCGTACACCGCTTGCTAATCTGAATTCTATATTACGTTTATACAACACCCGTGTTTTAAGCGATGATGAAGTTCAGGACCTGATGAAGGAAATAGAGCCGGTAGTACAGGGTGCCGAATTAACCCTTTCAAACCTGCTTGAATGGGCGGGCAGCCAAATCAAAGGCGTTAATCTTGAAGCATCAGCAGTCGATATTTATTTAATTGGCAATGAAATCGGGAGGATTTTTAGTTACCTTTTTCAGCAAAAAAATATCAGGTTTGAAAACATGGCTTTACCCGGGATGTGTGTACAGGCCGATGAAAGGCATGTAAAAGTAGTTTTAAGTAACCTGGTTAGTAATGCTATTAAGTTTACGGGCAATTACGGTATTATTAGTTTGCTAAGCACCGTTGATGAAGGTATGGTGGTGATCAGTGTTAACGATACCGGCAACGGTATTCCTGCAGAAAAACTTGGCAAGTTATTTAGCCTTAATACGAAATATACAGCAACAGGTACTTCCGGCGAGAAAGGCACCGGCATTGGTTTGTTTTTATGCAAGGAGCTTATTGAGTTTAACGGCGGCAGGCTTTGGGTAAATTCAGAATTGAACAGGGGCAGTACCTTCAGTTTTAGTCTTCCCTTGGTAACGGATTAAACTTTCCTCAAAAATTATTCCTATTTTAAATTAATGGTCTGCTATACGATTAATGCTTATTAAGTAATATGTAGCTGATATTAACTTTTATAATTTCTTATAAAGAAATTTAATTATTTTGAAAAAGTTTTAATCATTTGTTGGGTAATTTAAATCTATTTATCCCGTTGTTACGTATAAGCAGTAGGTACTTTTTACTATATTGTGACAATTTATAACAATTCTCCGACAATTTTAAACTAATCTCCCAAACACTTAATGGCATTTTTAAACACTGTGCTCGAACCACCTGCATATGGTTGGACAGATGGGCTTGGCAACCTCTCAAAACCTACTAACACACAAATTGTAAAAGAATTTTTTAAACGGCTAAATGTATTCAGGGATAAAAAAACTGGCTTTCGTTTTTAAGCTGGTCGCTGGTGCTGGCTTTAGTGCCGTTCCTGGGGCTGTTCATCTTTAAATATTTCAGTATCACCGGGCTTATTGTTGCCTTCGTATACAGTATGATTATTATGGGCACCCATGGTACAATCTGGCACCACCGGTATTGCACTCACGGAGCTTACACCTTTAAAAATAAATTCTGGCGTTTTTTTACCCAGAACCTTACATTGAAGATCATCCCTGAAGAAATCTACGCAGTATCGCACCATGTGCACCACGCTTTATCTGATCAGCCGGGCGATCCTTACAATGCACAAGGTGGTTTTATGTATTGCTTTTTAGCAGATGTTAATCATCAGCCCATAGCACGAAACATGGACGAAGTCACTTACAAAAAATGTGTTAACCTGATGAAACACACGGGGGTAAATACAAATACTTACAAGCAGTATCAAAAATGGGGCACCCTGGCTAATCCAACCCGAACCATAATTGGTATTATACTGAACTGGGGCTTTTGGTTTACAGCTTTCTACCTTTTAGGCGGACCGGCATTAGCTTGTGCTGTATTTGGCTCTGCCGGCATTTGGGCAGTTGGTGTACGTACATTTAACTACGAAGGTCATGGAAAAGGAAAAGATATGCGCCGTGAAGGTATCGACCATAACCGCGAGGATATGTCAATCAATCAGTTGTGGCCGGGTTATGTAGCAGGTGAGTGGCATAACAACCACCATTTATATCCTAAAAGCGCCCGCTCTGGCTTTAAGCCATATCAGTTTGATTTGGCCTGGTGTTATATTAAAATGATGAGTATGCTGGGAGCTGTAAGCTCATACCGCGATTCAAAAGCTGATTTTTTGAAGGAATATTGTACGCCGGGACCGGTAGTATCGCCAGCGGCTATACCAGTTGCTGAAATATTGGTAGCGGCGGAATAAGCTGTTATTAAATACATTAAAAGGCCATAGCAAGATAAGTGCTGTGGCCTTTTTGTTTGGTTTGCCGCCACTTTGGCTGCTGTTAGTATTGTCATCGTCATCTTGTGGAAAGAAGAAAAGGCGTTGGATTGTGCGATTCCCTCCCCTGGGAGGGTGTAGGGAGGGGTTTCATCGCTTTGCCTATACCGGAAATAGCAGATGAACCCCTCCCTGCCATTACACATTTCCTACCACACCCCTCCCAGGGGAGGGAATTGAAAAACTTTTGCCGTTGTTGGTGTTGTCACCAACAACTATGCGCTGTGCAATTCAACTGGTGATCTCCGCTCTATGTCATCCGACGCGTTAACCTATCTGGTGGTTGTTGGTGACAACACCAACAACGGCAATGTGACAATACCAATAACAACAGCGTCCTGTTTTAACCTCCTCTCCGTGTTAAAATTACACTTTGTAAAAATCTGGCTATATATCAAAAATGTGGAGAATTGTTAAAATAGTACTATCTTAATAGCGAATTGATTATATACCTTAGTGAACCGATTATAGTGTACACTAAACACCAAACCAATGCGCTGTAAAATATTAAATGTTGTGTTATGCATAGCTTGCATTGCCTTGTTTTCTGCCCGGGTTAGTGCTCAGGACGTAGGAATATTTGAAGGCCAAACCGATGTTGGTACGGTCAAGCATCAGGGCAGCGGTGTATATGACGCTAAATTACAGCAATATACGCTTATTGGTTCGGGCCAGAATATCTGGGCTACGCATGATGATTTTCACTTTGTGTGGAAGAAAATGAAAGGCGATTTCATTCTTCGCACCAACGCCGCATTTATAGGCAAAGGTTTTGAAGCGCATCGCAAGGTTGGACTAATGGTTCGCACCACGCTTGATTCAAATTCAAAACATATCAATGCCGTTGTGCATGGAGATGGCTTAACCTCGTTGCAATACCGTAAAACGGTAAGCGGCATTACCGAAGAAAAGAAGGCATCCATCACTGCGGCCGATGTGATCCAGTTGGAACGCAAAGGTAATACCTATACCATGTCGGTAGCCCGCAAAGGCGATCTCTTTGTGAGCGAGGAAGTAACCGGTCTTGACCTGGGCGACGACGTTTATGTAGGCATTTTCATCTGCTCGCACAATGCGGATGTTACCGAGAAAGCTGTATTCAATAACGTACGTATAGTTACACCCGCACCGGCCTCATTGATTCCTTATAAACAATATTTAGGCAGCGCCATTGAGTTGCTTGACCTTGAAAGTCAGAATGCCACGGTGGTTTATCAATCACCAAAATCACTTCAGGCACCAAACTGGACGCTTGATGGCAAATCACTCATTTATAACAGCGAAGGCTCATTGTATAAATTCGATCTTAAATCGCATACACCAACGGTACTCAATACCGGCATCGCTAAAAATAATAATAACGACCATGTGCTTTCCTTCGATGGCAAAATGCTGGCTATCAGCAGCGGCGATGGTGGCCCATCAATAGGATACACAGTTTCTTCGGCCGGTGGCGAGGCTACACGGGTAACCCAAACCGGGCACGGCGCAAGTTATATGCATGGCTGGTCGCCTGATAAAAAGTACATCGTTTTTTGCGGTGAGCGCAATAAGGAATTTGACGTTTACCGCATCCCCGCCGCTGGTGGTCCCGAAGAGCGCCTTACCAACACGCCCGGTTTGGATGATGGCCCCGAATATTCGCCCGATGGAAAATACATCTACTTTAATTCGGTGCGCAGCGGCCTGATGCAGGTTTGGCGCATGAAAGCCGATGGTAGTGAACAAACCCAGCTTACTAATGATGATTATAACAACTGGTTCCCGCATATTTCGCCGGATGGTAAATGGATAGTTTATATTACCTTCCTGAAAAACGAAGTATCCCCCGGCGACCATCCTTTTTATAAGCATGTCTATTTAAGGCTGATGCCGGTAGGCGGAGGCCCTTCAAAAGTGGTAGCTTATTTATACGGCGGTCAGGGTACTATCAATACCCCGTCATGGGCGCCGGATAGCAAGCACCTGGCATTTGTAAGTAATTCTGATTTATTGTTTCCTGTATTTCCTATTGCAAAATAACCTTAAACATATAACCATGTATACATCACGCAGATCATTTTTAAAAACCGGCGCAATGGCAGTAGCCGGGGCGGCACTACTTCCTGATAGTTTATTTGCCGCTACGGATAGTAAGCTTAAACGGGTAGGGGTGCAGCTTTATAGTGTACGCGATGCCATGAAGGCCGATCCGCAGGGAACGCTTAAAAAGATAGCTGATGCAGGTTATGCACATGTGGAGCATGCAAATTACATCGACAGAAAATTTTACGGCTATACCGCCAAAGAATTTAAAAAGATCCTGGCCGATCTTGACCTTAAAATGCCAAGCGGCCATACCGTAATGACACCTCAGCACTGGGATGCAGCCAAAAATGATTTTACCGATGCCTGGAAGTATACTGTTGAAGACGCGGCCACTATGGGGCAAAAGTTTGTGATAAGCCCCTGGCTTGATGAAAAGGTACGTACAGATACCGATGCCCTGAAACGCACTATGGAGCAGTTTAACAAATGCGGTGAGCTTTGCAAGCAATCATCCATGATGTTTGGCTACCATAACCACAACTTTGAGATCAGTACCAAAGTAGGGGATATTACCCTTTATGATTATATCATCCAAAATACCGATCCGGCTTTGGTGGCCCAGCAAATAGATATCGGCAACATGTACACTACTGGTGGCAGGGCGTTGGAGTTTATCAATAAATATCCCGGCCGTTTCCAGTCCATGCACGTAAAGGACGAAATTAAAGTACCGCCTCATGGTGGCGATGATACTGAGAGTACTATTTTAGGCGCGGGGATCCTGCCTGTTAGGGATATTGTAAAGGCTGGGGCAAAAAAAGGCGGCACCTCGTTGTTCATTATTGAGCAGGAAGCATACCAGGGCAAAGACCCAATCGATTGTGTAAAAATTGATTTACAAATCATGAAAAAATGGGGCTATTAATAGTATAAGACTAACTTACACCCGTGAAGATTTAATTTTTACAGCCTTTTATTTTGAATTGTAATTATTAAGTTTGGGAACACATTATAAATCATATTAAGCCTTTCTCGTTACCTGTTCAGTAAGTTGAAAGTTTTGTGGCAGATAAATGGGCTTAGCTAAAACAATTTAGTTTAAACAATGGACCGGCGTACCGTCATTAAAAACCTGGCTTTAATAATAGGAGGGGCTGCATTGCTCCCGGCCTGTTCGCAGGATAAAGCAAAGTCGAAGGTTGCACTCAAAAATATTGATATCACTGCCGATCAGGAACAGTTGATAGGCAATGTAGCAGAAACTATTATACCTAAAACAACAACGCCGGGTGCCAAAGACCTGCAGCTGCATTTATTTGTGTTGAAGATGGTGGATGACTGCTATAAAAAGGAAGATCAGCAGGCATTTGTAACTGGCATGGGCCATTTCGCAGATCAATCTCAAAAATTATATAGTAAAACGTTTGACCAGCTTGATACTAAAACCCGCGAAGTATTTTTGCTGGATATAGAAAAAGAAGGTAAAGCGGAAGAAGAGGCGGCCAGAAAAAACAGTGATAAAAAAGATGCTGCACCTGCCACTCCTCCTGCAGGCAAGTATTCGCCCGAGCTTAAGAAGTTTTACAGCATAGTAAAAAGGCAAACCATAAACGGTTATACCAATTCAAAATATTTTATGACTAAAGAGGTGGTATATGAGCTTGTGCCGGGCAGGTACAATGCGCATTTCCCTTACAAACAAAAGCAAGCAGTATAAGTAATGGCTAATTTAAATATCGACAGCGTTAAAGAACGCACTTTCGACGCGATAGTAATTGGTTCGGGCATGAGCGGGGGATGGGCTGCTAAAGAGTTTGCAGATAAAGGGTTAAAAACATTGATACTGGAGCGTGGCCGCGATGTGAAGCACATTAAGGATTACCCGACTACCAATATGTACCCCTGGGAGTTTGAACACCGGGGCGAATTGCCGATGGCTGTACAGGAAGCCAATCCTATTGTAAACCGCTGTTATGCTTTTGGAGAAAGCGCCGCGCATTTTTTTGTTAAAGATGCAGAGCACCCATACATTCAGGATAAACCCTTCGACTGGATCCGCGGATACCAGGTTGGCGGTAAATCCCTGCTTTGGGCGCGCCAAACCCAGCGTTGGAGCGATTTTGATTTTGAAGGCCCCGCCCGCGATGGTTTCGCGGTAGACTGGCCTATCCGTTACAAAGATATTGCACCATGGTATAGTTATGTAGAGAAATTCGCCGGCATTTCGGGTAACCGTGATGGCATTGCCGAATTGCCGGATGGTGAGTTCCTACCCGCATTCCCATTAAATGCTGTTGAAGAATATTTCAGAGATCACGTAAAAAGTAAGTATAAAAACCGACATGTGATCAGCGCTCGTTGCGCCCACCTGTCAACCCCTAATCAAATCCACCTTGATCAGGGCAGGGTACAATGCCAAAGGAGAACGATCTGTGAGCGTGGCTGCCCCTTTGGTGGCTATTTCAGCGCTAACGCTACCACTATCCCCTGGGCTTTAAAATCTGGTCACGCCACATTAAGGCCATTTTCGGTAGTGGAATCTATTATATATGATGATAAGCTGGGTAAAGCTACCGGTGTGCGGGTTATTGATACCAATACCAAAGAAGCTATCGACTACTACGCCAAAGTAATATTTGTCAATGCAGCGGCGTTAAATACCAACCTGATATTGCTTAATTCTAAATCACACCGCTTCCCTAATGGTTTGGGCAATGATAGCGGTGTGCTGGGTAAATATGTAGCTTTCCATAATTATTCGGCCCATATTGGAGCCGAGTATGATGGTGCAAAGGAATGGACTACAGATGGCCGTAACCCTGCCGGCGGGGGTATATCCCAAGGTTCAGGAATGTGTACAAACAAGAAACCGACTTTTTACGCGGTTATGCTTCAGGCTTTGGCGCTTACAGATCCCCGCAGCGTAGTTGGGACGGCGTAGGTAGCAGTCTGAAAGATAACCTGGCTAACAAAGAGCTTGGCCCGTGGCGTGTAGGCTCGCACATGATGGGCGAAACCATCCCGAAGGAAAGCAATTTTGTAAGTCTTGATGACAAGCAAAAAGATGCCTGGGGTGTGCCGTTATTAAAGATGAACATTGATTACGACGATAACGACGAGAAGATGAAGAAGGATTATGTGGAGCAGTTAACTGAGATGTTCACCAGCGCGGGCTTTACTAACATTAAAGCAAGTACCGATAAACGAGCACCGGGGCTTGATATTCATGAAATGGGCGGTGCCCGTATGGGGAATGATCCTAAAACATCGATATTAAACAAATGGAACCAGGTGCATAGCGTTAAAAACGTATTTGTTACCGACGGCGCCAGCATGACATCAACCTCGTGCCAAAATCCGTCACTAACTTATATGGCCTTTACGGCAAGGGCCGCCGATTATGCCATGAGCGAGATGAAGAAGGGGAATATATAGTGTAGTTTTGAGTGGCGGTTATTTAAATAGTAGCAGTTGCAGTTAAAAGTAGCAGCTATTTAAAAGTAAAAGTTGTAGAAAACAGCAAATATGTAGGGGAAACTAACTGCAACTGCCAGTGCTACTGCTACTAAAACTTACTACCAGTGCTACTACAACTAAAGGCTTCGTGTAAAAAAAACACAATGTAATATTTGGAAAATGAATTTTATTCATACATTTAACGACACAACCAAGTACTAAACAAATTTAACTAATCATATTATTCGTATGTCTGCAAACACTTATGACGCAATAGTCATTGGCTCAGGAATTTCAGGCGGGTGGGCTGCCAAGGAACTAACACAAAAGGGTTTGAAAACCATCATGCTTGAGCGTGGCCGTAATATTGAGCACATTAAAGATTACGTAAACGCAACCAAAGATCCATGGGAATTTCCGCACAGAGGCGGCCGTACCCAGAAAATGATTGATGATTACCCGGTTCTTAAACGCGACTATCCGTTAAATGAAACCAACCTTGACTATTGGGCAAGTGATAAAGATAGTCCTTATACAGAAATTAAACGTTTTGACTGGTTCCGTGGTTACCACGTAGGAGGCCGCTCACTGATGTGGGGACGCCAATCGTACCGCTGGGCTGATGTTGATTTTGAAGCCAACTTAAAGGATGGCATTGCTGTCGACTGGCCTATCCGCTACAAAGACATCGCTCCGTGGTATAGCTACGCTGAGCAGTTTGCCGGGATCTCCGGTAATAAAGATGGTTTACCTATCCTTCCTGATGGCGATTTTATGCCGCCTATGGAAATGAACGTGGTTGAAAAAGACGTTTCAAAACGCTTGAAAGAATTTTATAAAGAAGCGCGTCACATGATCATCGGTCGTACGGCTAATATCACTGTACCGCATAACAACCGTACCAACTGTCAATACCGTAACAAATGCTGGTTGGGCTGTCCGTTCGGTGCTTATTTCAGCACACAATCGGCTACATTGCCTGCGGCTATGGCTACCGGTAATTTAACCGTTCGCCCTTGGTCTATAGTTACCAAAATATTGTACGATAAGGATACCAAAAAAGCCAAAGGCGTTGAGGTATTGGATGCTGAAACCAATAAAACTTATGAATACTTCGCTAAGATCGTATTCGTAAACGCATCAACCATTAACTCGGCCTGGATCCTGATGAACTCAGCAACCGACGTTTGGGAAGGTGGCTTAGGCAGCAGCAGCGGCGAGCTTGGCCACAACCTGATGGACCACCACCTTAATGTTAGCGCTTATGGCAGGATCGAAGGTTATGAGGATAAATATTATTTCGGTCGCCGTGCAAATGGTTTTTATATCCCGCGCTACCGTAACCTTAACGGCGAAAAACGTGATTACATCCGTGGTTTCGGTTACCAGGGCTCGGCAAGCCGCGAAGGCTGGAGCCGTGACATTGCCGAATTGAACATTGGCGGTGCGTTTAAGGATGCATTGACCGAGCCAGGTTCATGGCATATAGGTATGGGCGCTTTTGGCGAAACATTGCCTTATCACGAAAACAAGGTTACCATCGACAAAACCAAAAAAGATAAATGGGGCTTGCCTGTTGTTGCCATTGATGCCGAATTGAAAGCGAATGAGCTGAAAATGCGTATCGATATGGAAAAAGACGGCAAAGAAATGCTGGAAGCTATTGGCGCTAAAGATGTACAAACTTCAAGCACTAATCCGTTCCTTGGCCGTGGTATTCACGAAATGGGTACCGCACGTATGGGCCGTGATCCAAAAACTTCAGTATTGAACGAGTGGAACCAGGTTTGGGATGCTAAGAACGTATTTGTTACCGATGGCTCATGTATGACTTCGGCTGCATGCCAAAACCCGTCGCTCACGTATATGGCATTAACCGCACGTGCAGCCAACCATGCTGTTGAGATCCTTAAAAAAGGTGAAATTTAACCAACATCACATAAAAACAACCTAATAAAAACACCTATGACTGAAGAAAAGGACAAAACCCCAAACCCGTCGAGACGGCAATTTATTAAAAGCAGCGCCATAGCGGCCGCTGGTTTTATGATAGTTCCGCGCCATGTTTTGGGCGGTAAAGGTTTTATAGCTCCAAGCGACAAGTTATTGATTGCCGGCGTAGGTGCCGGTGGTAAAGGGCAAAGCGATATTGCTAATTTTTACAAAAGCGGCAAGGCCGAGATCGCCTTCCTGTGCGATGTTGACGACCGCAGAGCAGCAAGATCACGCAGCGATTTTCCTAAGGCAAAGTATTATAAGGACTGGCGCGAAATGTTTGACAAAGAACACAAGCATTTTGACGCGGTATCGGTTTCAACACCCGATCACAACCACGCTATTATTACCTACAATGCTATGCAGCTGAACAAACACGTTTATGTTCAAAAGCCGCTAACGCACGATATTTGGGAAGCCCGTTTACTAACAGAGGCTGCCAAAAAGTATAAAGTGGTTACACAAATGGGTAACCAGGGTGCATCAAATGATGGTACACGCCTAATGTCGGAATGGTATGATGCCGACCTGATTGGCGATGTGCACACAGTTTACTGCTGGACAAACCGCCCCGTTTGGCCGCAAGGCATTGCATGGCCACCGCCCCAACCAAATATCCCTAAAGAGTTGGATTGGGACCTGTGGCTGGGTACAGCACCTAAAAAAGATTATGTTGATAAACTGGTACCATTTAACTGGCGCGGCTGGTGGGATTACGGTACCGGCGCCCTTGGCGATATGGGCTGTCACCTGGTTGAAGCTCCTTTCCGCGTGTTGGGTATTCAGTATGCTAAGGATGTACAGGCCAGTGTTGGCAGTGTTTATGTAGATGAGTTTAAAGAAGGCCACTTCCCTGAAAGCTGCCCTCCATCAAGCCACATCACGTTAACATTCCCTAAAACCGATAAAACCAAAGGTGATGTTACACTGCACTGGATGGACGGTGGTATCCAACCAGAAAGGCCTGCTGAATTATTAGCGAGCGAAGATTTTGGCGGTGAAGAAGGTAACGGTACATTGTTTATCGGTACAAAAGGTAAAATGTATGCAAGCACCTATTCTGATGCAGCAACATTATTGCCGAAATCGCTTACCAAAAGCGCTAAAGCTCCGCAGAAATGGGCACGTGTACCGGGCGGCGCTAACGGCCACTACGCACAGTGGGTTGAAGGATGTATAGCAGGTTATGGTAAAACAGAGTTAAGCTCATCGTTTGATAAGGCTGGTCCGCTTACTGAGGCGCTATTGATGGCTAACCTTGCGGTTCGCGGTCATGAGCTAAATGGCGGCAGAGTAAAATTGGTTTGGGATAACCAGGCTATGAAAGTTACCAACTTTGATGCTGTTAACCAATATATAAAACGCGATTACCGCGAAGGTTTCGTGTTAAAAGCGTAATTTAGGAATACGTGATTAGTTGGGGAAAGACTTACGAAGTTTTTAAAACTTCGTAAGTCTGGTAAACACTAATTCACTAACCCAACTAATTCAGTAAATCAATAATTAAACATGAATAGAAGAGAAGCGATAGGCAGGGTAGGTTTGATCCTTGGCGGTACCATCATCGGCGCCGAGTTCTTCATCTCCGGATGTAAATCATCTTCGCCGAAAGTAAACGACCTTTTTACACAGGATGATGTAGCCCTGATGGATGAAATTGGCGAAACCATTTTGCCTGCAACCTCAACCCCTGGGGCTAAAGCTGCCGAAATTGGCAAATTTATGACCGTAATGGTACAGGATTGCTATACTGCCGATGATCAGAAAATTTTCACCAAAGGCCTTAAAGACCTGAATGATGCAAGCGACAAAAAATTTGGTAAAAAGTTTTTGGAGGCCACTCCGGAGCAGCGTACCGAACTATTAACTGCGCTTGACAAAGAACAAAAAGACTATACCAAAACCAAAAAGCCCGAAGATCCTAACCATTATTTCAGGATGCTGAAGGAATTAACCCTGCTGGGTTTCTTCACTTCAAAACCGGGTGCCACACAGGCATTACGTTATATAGCCGTTCCTGGTAAATATGACGGTAACCTGCCATACAAAAAAGGTGATAAAGCCTGGGCAACCTAAAAAATTGCAATATCAATTGATTATACCTTTGATTTTTACAAAATTTGAATTGCTATCAAAAACAGCATTATGTAATAATGCTGTTTTTGATGTATACAATCGATTGAGAAGCGTTTAATCATCAAAAACATCAACCCCAACAAAAACAAATGAAATTAAGATTAGGAATGATAGGCGGCGGACAAGGTGCCTTTATTGGTGCCGTACACCGCATAGCTGCCCGTATTGATGGTGAGTATGAACTGGTTTGCGGCGCTTTTAGCAGTAATGCCGAAAAATCGCAGGCCAGCGGCCTTTTGCTTGGCTTACCGGCAAGCCGCTCATATAGCTCATACCAGGAACTTATTGAAAAAGAAAAGCAACTGCCCGAGAACGAACGTGTGCAGGTGATCAGCATTGTAACGCCTAACCATGTGCATTTTGCCCCAACCAAAATGGCGCTCGAAAACGGTTTTCATGTGGTGCTTGATAAACCCATGACCTTTTCGCTTGAGGAAGCTAAGGAACTGGAAAAAGTAGTTAGTACATCTGGCAAACTATTTTGCCTTACACATACTTACACAGGCTACCCAATGGTTAAGGAAGCTAAGCAATTGATTAAAGCAGGCGCCATAGGTACAATACGGAAGGTTTATGTTGAGTATCCGCAGGGGTGGTTGAGCAGTTTTTTAGAAGGAGAAGATAACAAACAAGCCTCCTGGCGTACCGATCCGGGTAAAAGCGGGATTGCCGGTGCCATGGGTGATATAGGTACACATGCCTTTAACCTTGCCGAATACGTTACCGGCTTACAGGTTACTAAAATTTGTGCCGATATCAACATTGTAGTTGAAGGCCGCAAGCTGGATGATGATGGCGCGGCGTTGTTAAAATTTAACAACGGTGCAAGCGGCGTGCTCACAGCTACCCAAATTGCGGCTGGCGAAGAAAATAATGTGAAGATCAGGGTTTATGGTGAAAAAGGCGGTTTGGAATGGCACCAGAGCGATGCTAACTCATTAACTGTAATGTATACCGATAAGCCTGCCGAAACCTGGCGCACCGGCGGGGGTATACCAGCTCATTCGCGCAGCATAATACACGTACGCCTGCCGGTCACCCCGAAGGTTATCTGGAGGCATTCGCCAACCTGTACCGTAATTTTGCTTTGACAGTTAAAGCCGGTTTGGAAGGTAAGCAGGCCACTCCCGAAGAACTTGATTTTCCGGGTATCGAAGAAGGCGTTCGGGGAATGGCTTTTATTGAAAATGTGATAGCATCAGGTAAATCAGATGCCAAATGGACTGATTTCACTATTTAATCCACCATCTATTTAAAACAAACAACATGACTACTATAAAAGGACCTGCCATATTTATAGCACAGTTTATAGGAGACGCGGCACCATTTAACAGCCTTGAATCTATTTGCCAGTGGGCAGCGGGTTTAGGCTACAAAGGTGTGCAGCTGCCAACAAACGATACCCGTTTTATCGACCTGCAAAAAGCCGCCGAAAGCAAAACTTATGCTGATGAAATTAAAGGTATAGTTAACGCCGCAGGGTTAGAAATAACTGAGCTATCAACCCACCTTCAAGGCCAGCTGGTAGCGGTAAATCCGGTTTATGACGATCTGTTCGACGGTTTCGCACCCGAGCATTTACGCGGTAACCCGGCCGAAAGGCAAAAATGGGCTATACAGCAATTGAAATATGCTGCACAGGCATCAAAAAATTTAGGTTTAAATGCATCGGTAACTTTTAGTGGTGCCCTGCTTTGGCCAATGGTATATCCGTGGCCTCAACGCCCTGCCGGGATTGTTGAGACTGCTTTTGGCGAACTGGCCAAACGCTGGACGCCGATACTGGATGTTTACGAGGAAAACGGCATCGACCTTTGCTACGAGATTCACCCGGGTGAAGACCTGCATGATGGTATCACTTACGAGATGTTCCTTGATCATGTAAAAGGCCACAAACGTGCTAACTTACTGTATGATCCTTCGCACTTTGTATTACAGTGCCTGGATTACCTGGAATATATCGACCTATACCATGAGCGCATTAAAATGTTCCATGTTAAGGATGCCGAGTTTAATCCAACAGGTCGTCAGGGTGTTTACGGTGGTTACCAGAACTGGGTTAACCGCGCAGGCCGTTTCCGCTCATTGGGTGATGGTCAGGTAGATTTTAAATCGATATTCAGTAAATTAACACAATATGATTACAAAGGATGGGCGGTGCTTGAATGGGAATGTGCGCTCAAACATCCTGAAGACGGTGCAAGGGAAGGTGCCCAATTCATTAAAGATCATATTATCCGTGTAACCGAACGAGCTTTTGATGATTTCGCCGCATCGGGTTCTGATGACGCTTTCAACAGGAAAACGTTAGGGATATAATTTTTTGATTTCGGAATTGGGATTTTTGATTTCGGAATTATAAAATCGTAAAAAACGTCATGCCGAACTTGTTTCGGCACCCCACAAGATAGGTATGCGAGTGCTTAGCATGGCTGCCTGGCAAGTGGGATGCTGAAGCAAGTTCAGCATGACGACATGATTTAAAACTTCGTAAGTCTGGATCTACAAATGCCAGATCAAAAACGAGTGTCATGCTGAGCCTGCCGAAGCATGGTGGGAGGCCTTTACGCGCGACCCTTCGACAGGCTAAGGATAACAGGCCTGCGCTCGCGATAATGACTTTATTTAATCATAAAATAGCCCATCGGTAAAACATGGGATTTTACTAAAAGGAAACATACAGCTGAAATAATTTCGGCAAAAAGCATTTTGATACAGCCAATTAACCAATTATCAAATAACCTTAAATAATTTAAAATGCAAACTATTAACCGTACACAGCTATTCAGGGCAAGCTGCCTGTCGTTGCTGGTAACGTCATTATCATTCGGTATCCGTGCCGGGATTTTGAATGACCAGGGCGTAAGATTTCATTTGAACGCTTCGCAACTGGGCACCATTGCAGCAACTGCTTTCTGGGGCTTTCCGCTGGCTATCATTGTAGGCGGCTTTATTGTCGATATCATCGGTATGAAAAAGCTGCTGGTGTCAGCTTTCGTGTTTCACCTGGTGGGGATCCTGCTTACCATTTTTGCCAATGGCTACTGGACGCTGTTTCTTTCTACCTTAATGATTGGTATTGCTAATGGTACGGTTGAAGCTTCATGTAACCCGCTTGTAGCTTCGCTATATACAGATAATAAAACTACAAAGCTTAATCACTTTCACCTCTGGTTTCCGGCGGGCATCGTGATCGGTACGCTCATCGTGTTCGGACTGGATACCACTTTGGCTCACGGTGTATCACCTAAACCGTACTGGATCTCGCAGATTGAGATAGCATTGATGCTGATCCCTACCATTGCTTATGGTTACCTGTTCTCGAAGTTGGATTTCCCGGTTACCGAGCGTGTATCTGCCGGTATAAGTACCGAGGATATGTATAAGGCATTGGTCAACCCGTTGTTCCTGTTCATGATCATTTGTATGTTCGGAACAGCTATTACCGAATTATTCACCAACCAGTGGACTGACGTTTTATTCAAAACAGTTACGGACAACGCCATCCTTATTTTAACTTTTGTTGCCTCGGTACAGGTATTGGGCCGCGCGTTTGCAAGCCCGATAGTTCACCGTTTGGCACCACAGGGGGTACTGTTGATCTCGGCCGTATTATCAGCTTTGGGCATTTATTTGATGGTACACCTGCATGGTGATGCTATCTATTTTGCAGCGGTAGTTTTTGGTCTTGGTGTAGCTTTCTTCTGGCCTTGCATGATAGGCTTTGTGGCCGAAAACCTGCCGCGTACAGGTGCCGTAGGTTTAAACCTGATGGGCGGGGCCGGTATGTTCGGGGTATCTATTTATATGATGTTTATGGGCGGTTTTTACGATAAAATCATGGCTTCAAAATTACCGGCGGGTGCCAGTCTGGACGCTTATCGGTCGGCGCCGGCGGGCTCGGATATGGCTAAAGCGTTTGATGCAGCACGGTCGGCGGCAGGTCCTGAAGTATTAAATACTACCCTGATTATCCCGATTGCATTAATCGTTGCATTTATAGGATTGGTAATTTATATGCGCTCACGTAAAAAAACCGCTTCATTAGGCGCTATATCGGTTTAATGAGGCTTTAATTATGATAAAAAGTTGTAATTTTCGCCTGATTAACCAACCCAATTAAAATTACATGATGAAAAACAGCAGGGGCATTGTTAATGAACAGATTTTCTGTTAGGTTATCATCATAAACCACAATTAATCTTTATGAAAAAAGTATTCGTTATTCTTTGTATCAGCGCAGCGTTTGCTGCCTGTGGCGGAAATTCATCAAAAAACACCGGTGGTAGCGATAGCACTAACGGTACAAACCAATCAGCTAAAGCTGCCGATGCCAATGCTGATACTGTAGTAGCAAAAACCGGCACCGAACCGGCAGGTGGTTCTGCAGGTTCATCAGCCGGCGAAAAATTAATTGCAACGTTAGATTGCAGCACCTGTCATAAAGTTGACACCAAAGTTATTGGCCCTGCATTTCAGGATATAGCAGGTAAATACGAAGCTTCAGATGCTAATATCGAAATGTTGGCTAAAAAGATCATCGCCGGCGGTAGCGGCAACTGGGGCAACATAGCCATGACCCCACACCCTTCATTGCCTGAAAGCGATGCCAAAGAAATCGTTAAATATATTTTATCATTAAAAAAATAACGAGAAGGATAAGTTAGTCTGGCTTTAAAATATAATTATGAATATCGGAATTAGGGTAAAACTTTCAACAATGATGTTCCTGGAGTTCTTTATCTGGGGAGCGTGGTTTGTAACAATGGGCACTTATTTAACAGTTACGTTAAAGGCTACCGGCACACAAAATGCGGGTGCTTACGCAACGCAATCGTTAGGTGCTATTATAGCCCCTTTTGTTATCGGACTTATTGCTGATAAGTATTTTTCGGCACAAAGGATTCTGGGTGTACTGCACCTGTTGGGCGCGGCCTCACTTTATTATGCAACTACCATAGCTGATTTTGATAAGTTTTACCCTAATATCCTGTTTTACATGATCATTTACATGCCAACACTGGCACTGGTAAATTCGGTTTCATTTAAGCAGATGCAAAACCCAAGTAAAGAGTTTCCTTTAATCAGGGTGTTCGGAACAGCAGGGTGGATCATTGCAGGTATTGTTATCGGCTTATTAGGATGGGAAAAAGCGGAACGCTTGTGCTCACCTTCAAAATGGCATCAATAGCGTCGTTGATATTAGGTTTATTAAGCTTTACCTTACCTGATACCCCTCCGGTAAAAAGGGGCCAAAAAACTACATTTGGCGATATCATTGGCTTAGATTCAATCAGCTTGTTAAAAAACAGGTCGTATTTAATTTTCTTTTTGGCGTCGGTAGCCATATGTGTGCCCTTGGCGTTTTACTACAACTTTACCAACCCTTTTTTAAATGAAGTGGGCGTTAAAGCCGCTGCCGGTGTACAGGCAATGGGGCAGGTATCCGAGCTGGCGTTCATGGCAGCGATGCCTTTGTTTTTTGTGCGGTTCGGTGTAAAAAAATGCTGGCTATTGGTATGCTGGCCTGGGTACTGCGGTATATATTCTTTGCCTACGGCGACGCAGGTTCAAGCTACTGGATGCTTATTGCGGGTATAGTAATGCATGGTATCTGTTACGATTTCTTCTTTGTAACCGGTCAGATCTATACCGATAATTTAGCGGGCGAGCGTTTTAAAAGCGCGGCCCAGGGCTTTATTACCTTAGCTACTTATGGCGTAGGTATGCTTATAGGCTCGTACATTTCAGGCCCTATTGTTGATCATTGGAAAGTATCCGATACATCACATAACTGGCAAACCATTTGGCTTATACCTGCAGGTATTGCCGCTGTGGTATTGATATTATTCCTCGCTTTATTTAAAGATAAAACAAGCATGGCCACAAAACCAGGTTTGGATATTCAGGAACCATCAGCACAAACCGAAATATAATTATGGCATCAAATCAAAACAGGCGGTCGGCTATCAAAAGCATGATCGCGGGCACGGCGGCAATTGGCGCGTCGGGTGTATTATCTTCATTTACCATCGAAACTGAAAAACATATGCAGGCTGATGATAAGCTCAAAGGCAATATTAACCATGCTGTATGCCGCTGGTGTTACGGCGATTTTACGATAGATCAACTTTGTGCCGCTGCTAAGGACATCGGCATAAAAGGGATCGATCTGGTTGGCCCTTCAGACTGGCCTACACTAAAAAAATACGGCTTGTTCTCATCTATGTGCAATGGTGCCGAGATCAACCTTACCGATGGTTTTGGTGATAAACAGTTTCATGCCAAACTGCATGAAAATTATACCAAAATGATCCCGCTGGTGGCAGAGGCGGGTTATAAAAACCTGATCTGCTTTAGCGGCAGCCGTCGCGGTAAAACCGATGAGGAAGGCTGGAATAATTGCGTTGAAGGCTTGAAACCTATGGTTGCCCTTGCCGAAAAACACAACGTAATATTGGTAATGGAACTGCTGAACAGCAAAATTGATCACAAAGATTACCAGTGCGACAGGGTAGAGTGGGGCGCCGAACTTTGCCGCAGGCTTGGTTCAGAAAACTTTAAATTGCTGTATGATATCTATCATATGCAGATTGACGAAGGCGATGTGATCCGCAATATCCGCGCTAATCATCAGTACATCGCTCATTACCATACCGGCGGTGTTCCCGGCCGTAACGAGATTGATGAAACCCAGGAACTTTACTACCCGGCCATTATGCGTGCCATTGTGGAGGTAGGGCATAAAGGCTTTGTAGCCCAGGAGTTCATCCCGAAACAGAAAGACAAAATAGCTTCGCTTAAAAAGGCGGTGCATATTTGTGATGTTTAAACCTTACATCACCTTATCACTCTAAAAAGCTAAACTAATAAAACAAATACATGACAACCAGAAGAACATTTTTAGCACAAGCCGGATTAATGGCCGCAGGCGCAATGCTTGCGCCGAAATTGGTATCGGCGAAAGCTTCAAATAAAGTGGGCCTGCAATTGTATAGCCTGCGCGATCAGTTACCCAAAGATGTAAAAGGTGTTATTGCACAAGTAGCAAAAGCCGGTTATAACGAAGTTGAAACCTTTGGTTTTAACAAAGAAACCGGTTATTGGGGATTAAAAGGTAAAGAATTTAGTCAGCTTTTAAAAGATAACGGACTAACAACTCCAAGCGGTCACTATGGCCTTGACGAGTATTTAGGCTCAGGTAAAACTGATGACCTGAACGCTTACATTGAAGTTGCCAATACCATTGGTCAGTCACATATTATTATCCCGGCTTTAAACCACAACTTTATTAAAACTGTTGATGATTGTAAAGGTGTGGCCGAGAAAATGAACAAGATTGCCGAGATCCTGAAAGCATCGGGCTTAAAATTAGGTTACCATAACCACAACTTTGAGTGGGCACCGGTTGGTGACACTACTTTTTACGATGTGGTGCTTGCCAATACCGATCCTAAACTGGTAGCCATGGAAATGGATATTTACTGGGTAGTGCGTGCCGGTAAAAACCCGGTTGAGATTTTTGAAAAACACCCCGGCCGGTTCGCTTTTGTGCATGTTAAAGACAGGGATAAAACCAATGCCGAACTGAATACTGAAATAGGTAACGGTGATATCGACTTTAAAACCATATTGGGTAAAGCTAAGCTTGCAGGCATTAAGCACTTTATTGTTGAGCAGGAAAACTATACCAATATCGACCCGTATGTGAGCATTGCAAAAAGCGCTTCATACCTTAAAAATACGCTTCACGTTTAAACCAATTATTTTAGAGAGATGAAATATCCATTAATACTAACCGCCCTTTTAGCAGGCAGCTGCTTCATGGCAAACGCGCAAAGTGCCAAACCTGAAGACACCGAGATTTGGGAACCGGTACCTAAGGTAGTTACACCGGGCAAAAATTTAGGCGATGCCCCTTCAGACGCAATTATTTTGTTTAACGGTAAAGGCCTTGACGAGTGGGTTTCTGTTGAAGATAAAACCCCTGCTAAATGGCTGGTAAAAGGAGATGTACTTACCGTAAATAAAGCTACCGGTAACATAGAAACTAAAAAAAGCTTTGGCAACTACCAACTGCACATTGAGTGGAAAGTACCTGCAAACATTACAGGCAGCGGGCAGGCCCGCGGCAACAGCGGCGTGTTCTTAGCTTCGATAGGTAAAGGTGACGCAGGTTATGAGCTACAGGTTTTAGATTCGTACGAAAATAAAACTTATGTTAACGGCATGGCAGGCAGCTTGTATAAGCAAGTGATCCCACTGGCAAACCCTGGTCGTAAACCCGGCGAGTGGAATGTTTATGATGTAATTTGGACCGCTCCTGTATTTAACGAAGACGGTTCATTGAAATCGGCAGCAAGGGCTACCGTATTTTTCAATGGTGTGCTTGTTGAAAATAATTTTGAGCTGCTTGGTCCTACTCAATACATCGGCAAACCATCGTACGAAGGCAAAAAACATGGCCCGTCGCCAATTAAGTTACAGGCCCATGGCGATAAGAGCGAACCGCTTAGCTTCCGCAATATTTGGGTAAGAGAGCTGTAAGCAACGCTACTAATTTTTGAAAATATGATAAGCCTCCCGGTAATGCCGGGAGGCTTTTTTTATGGTATTTAATATTCTAAAGGTAGAACCTACGGTTGCTAAACGCTGTCGCTATTTATATAGTCTATTTACTAATCAGTCTGTTAGCTTTGGTTTTTGTGTATTCCGCTTTCAGTTTTTATATCATTGCTTTTTTTTGTCTACATTAAACTTATAAATATTATAGCCGTATAAGTTAACTATAAACCATTCTGTTTCTCTTTTTAAGGAACGGATTTTCACGAAAATTAAAACTCAACACCGCCTGTTATTTTGAATATCTATAAATATTTGTTTGTTGTGGTTGCCTTGTTGATTACCCGAAATGGGTTTGCGCAAGATAGGAACCTTAAGTTTGAGCATATCGGCACCCGGGAGGGCTTATCACAAATTAATGTGAGTACCATAATTCAGGATAGCCGGGGTTTTATGTGGATAGGTACCCGCGACGGCCTTAACCGGTATGACGGATATAGCTTTGTGATATATAAGCACAGTATCCAGGATGATAATTCATTAAGCAGTAACCTGATATCAGATATCGCCGAAGACAAAGAGGGCAACATATGGCTGGCCACCCTTTTTGGCTTAAATAAGCTCGACCGCAAAACAGGTAAGTTTATACATTACTTTCATGACAGCGCCAATTCAAACAGCATCTCAAGCAATTTTGTAAACAGGCTGATATTTGATCATGATGGTATTTTATGGATAGGCAGCCAAAAAGGCGGGCTCGACCGGTTTGATATCTACCAAAATAAATTTACTCATTATAAACACAACGAGGCCGACCTGTCGTCATTAAGTGACGATGATGTAACCGCGTTAAAGGAAGACTCCAAGCACCGTTTATGGGTTGGTACCCTGAGCCACGGTCTTAATCTGTTTGACAGAAAGAAGGAAACTTTTACACGATATCAAAGCCAGCCGGGGGTAAACGCCAGTATTTCAGGAGGCTATGTAATTGCTATATACGAAGATATTGAGGGCAGGTTATGGATAGGGACGGAAGATGGCGGGCTTAATTTATTTGACCCGGGAAAAGGCACATTTAAACATTACCTTGAGAATAAAAAAGATTCCGGCTCTAACTCAGGCTATAGTGTTTTGGCATTAAACATGGACCTGAACGGTAATTTGTGGGTAGGTACCGAAAATAATGGCGTTAATATCCTGAACCCTGTAACCGGAAAAATAACAGCCTACAAGCATGATGATATTGACAGGGGCAGTATGAATGGTAATTCCATTTACAGTATTTGCCGGGATAGGATGGGGAATATGTGGCTTGGGGCATTTAGTGGCGGCATTAACCTGTATAAGCGCAGTACCGAAAGTTTTTCGCATTTCAGGCATAGCTCATCGCCAAACAGCCTGGCCAATAATTTTGTACTGTGCCTGCATGAAGATCAGGATAGTAATATTTGGGTAGGCACCGACGGGGGCGGTGTTAATGTGTTTAATAAGGATGGTACCGTTAAACATTATGTGAATGATCCGGCTAATGCCAATAGCCTGACCGGAAATTATGTATTGAACATCATCCAGGATTTTAAAGGTGACTTTTGGATAGGCACCTGGGCTGATGGTTTGTGCCGGTTTAATCCCCGCACCGGCAGTTTTACCGGTTTTAAACATGACGTGGCAAAGCACGGCAGCTTAAGTAATAACAATGTTTATGCCCTTACCCAAACCCGCGACAACCGCATCTGGGTAGGTACCTATAACGGCGGACTCGATTTGTATGACGAAAAGTCGGGCACATTTTCGGCTTTTAATTATGATCCTAATGATCCTAAAAGTATCAGCAGCGATAGGGTATATTCCCTGCTTGAGGATCATAACGGCAATTTTTGGGTTGGCACTTTTGATGCCGGCCTCAATTTGATGGATAGGAAAACAGGTACCTTCACCCGGTTTCAGCACGACGAGAGGCGTAACAGTATCAGCAATAACAGTGTCCCCGATTTGTTTGAGGATAGTAAGGGCCGCATCTGGATCAGTACACTTTCGGGGCTTAATCTATTTAACCCGGTTACCAAACATTTTACGGCGTTTACGACCAAAAATGGCTTACCAAGCGATGTCATTTATGCTGTGCGCGAAGATAAGCTGGGCACCATATGGGTTAGTACCAATAATGGTTTATCCAACTACGATCCGGTTAAGAACACCTTTAAAAACTATACTATTGAAGATGGTTTACAGGATGAAGAATTTAAATCACATTCGGCCCTGCAAACTAAGGACGGCAGGATCTTTTTGGGGGAATTAACGGTTTTAATTCCTTTACACCCGGACAGATCTTAAAACCATCCGCCTTTATGCCCCTGGTTATCACCAATTTTCAATTGTTCAATAAAACAGTTAAAATTGCCCGCGGCAAGGATGACCCATCACCCTTAAAACAAGATATAAGTGATACCAAATCAATTAAATTATCCTATACTCAATCTGTAATTACATTACAGTATGCGGCGCTTGATTACTCTTCATCTGATAAAAAGAAGTACAGTTACATACTCGAAAACTTCGACACAGACTGGAACAATGTGGGAAGCCGGAATACTGCTTCATATACCAATTTGCCGCCGGGCGAGTATACTTTTAAGTTAAAGTATCAGAATACATCAGGGTTATGGTCGCCACCTTCAGCGGGATTAAAAATTACTATTGTGCCGCCGTTTTGGTTAACCTGGTGGTTTAAATTAATTGCCGCGGTAACCATAATTGGTTTGGTATACTTTATTTTTAAATACCGGGTTAAATTTTTGAAGGCACAGAAAACCGTACTGGAACGCCAGGTAAAAGAACGTACCGAAAGCTTGGTAAAAATGACAGCGAATGAACGCCTGGCCCGTGAGGCATCAGAAAAAGCGCGTGAAGAAGCCGAAAGCGCCAATAAAGCCAAGAGTATTTTCCTTGCTACCATGAGCCATGAAATCCGGACACCTATGAACGGTGTTATCGGCATGGCAACATTGCTGGCCAGTACCCGGCTTACCAGCGAGCAGGAGGAGTATACCGAAACCATAAAAAATTGCGGCGATGCCCTGTTAACGGTTATTAATGACATTCTTGATTTTTCTAAAATTGAATCGGGCAATATGGAGCTTGATGAAGAGGATTTTGACCTGCGCGATTGCATAGAAGGCGTTTTGGATGTTTTTGCCGAAAAAGCTTCGCGGTTAAACCTTGATTTGGTTTACCAGGTTGAACATAATGTGCCGGTTCAAATTATTTCCGATTCGATACGTCTTCGACAGATCCTGATTAACCTGGTAGGCAATGCGGTGAAATTCACAACCCAGGGCGAAGTTTTTATACTGGTAGGGGTAAAAGAGCAAAAAGATGACGACCTGGAATTGATCTTTAAAATAAGGGATACAGGCATCGGCATTGCCGAGGATAAACTGGAGCGTTTGTTTAAGCCGTTTTCGCAGGTTGATTCAAGTACAACCCGTAAATATGGCGGCACTGGTTTAGGCTTGGCTATAAGCGAAAAACTGGTTAAGCTAATGGGCGGCGAAATCAGCGTACAAAGTGAAATAGGCAGGGGGACTACTTTCTCGTTCACCATAAAATCAAAAGTGGGGCAAAAGGTAAAACGAAATTACGTTTACCTTAACCTTACCGAGCTTGAAAACAAGCGTATTTTATTTGTTGATGACAATGCTACCAACCGCGATATAATTGACACGCAGCTGAGGCAGTGGAAATATGATCCTGTAGTTGTGGCATCGGCAACTGAGGCGTTAAAAGTGCTTAACGATCAGCATGAGCATGTTGACCTGCTGATAACAGATATGAGCATGCCCGAAATGGATGGCCTGCAGCTGGCTAAAGAAGTAAAACGGAAATTTCCTGAAATGCCTATTGTATTATTAAGCTCGATAGGCAGCGAACAAAGCAAGCGGGAAGACAATGTATTTAACGCGGTGTTAACTAAGCCTACAAAGCATAATCTGTTACATAAGCATATAGTTGAGCAGTTAAAAGCCGGCAGCGGTATTAAAACTGAGTACCACCAGGTGCAAACAGCGTTTTCTAAAGATTTTGCTAAAAATTACCCCATGAGCATTCTGATAGCCGAGGACAACTTAATAAATCAGAAGCTTGCTATGCATATGTTAAGTAAAATGGGCTATAGCGCCGATATTGCCGAAAATGGTCATGCTGCGTTAAATGCTATGGTAACAAAACATTACAACCTTATTTTGATGGATGTACAAATGCCCGATATGGATGGTTTGGAAGCAACGCGCTTTATCCGCAGTAACATGCAGGACCAACCAGTAATTATTGCCATGACCGCAAACGCAATGCCTGAAGATAAGCAGGCATGTATTGACGCCGGGATGAATGATTATCTGAGCAAGCCCATGAAACTTTCTGACTTAATGGAAATGCTTGAAAAATGGGGTAAATATATAAACGGACATAATGCAGGTTTAATGAATTGACATTATATTTACTTCGAAAATATAACGCAGTTATGAAACCTTTTGTAAAATCATCTATCGCTTTTTTTGCCTGTTTATTTATCGCTGCAGTGGCATTGGCAAATGCACCGGCGCGTAATTATTATCAGCTTAAAATATACCATTACAAAACCCAGGCGCAGGAAAATACCATTGAAAAGTATTTAGAACAGGCCTACATACCTGCGCTGCACCGGGCCGGCATTAAGAATGTCGGTGTGTTTAAGCCTGTAAGCCAGGCAGATACCGCGAAGCTGTTATATGTATTTACACCCTTTCAATCATGGGACAAGTTAATGGGTATCGATCAAAAGTTACAGGCCGATGCCGCATATCTTGCGGATGGAAAGGATTACATTGACGCCGCTTATAATGATCAGCCTTATACCCGTTTTGAAACAATTATACTACAGGCTTTTCCGGGCATGCCTTCAACAGCGGTGCCTAATTTGACCGCTAAAAAAGCCGATAGGGTTTATGAATTGCGTAGTTATGAAAGTCCTACCGAAAAATACAATGTCAATAAGGTAACCATGTTTAATGTGGGCGATGAAATAGGCCTGTTTAAACGGCTTGGTTTTAATGCCGTTTTTTATTCGGAGGTTATTGCGGGCAGTCATATGCCTAATTTAATGTACATGACCACTTTTAACAGTAAAGAAGACCGGGACAAGCATTGGGACACTTTTGGTAAAGATGCTTACTGGAAAACGCTTTCGGCTAAAGCTGAGTATCAGCATAACGTTTCCCATGCTGATATTATCTTTCTGCGCCCGGCAGATTATTCTGATTTTTAGGTTGCCGGCAGGTTCAACTTATGGACTTGCACCAGAGGTGCAAAAGGTTTGCAGCATCTTCGTCCCCTCAGGGTCTCTCGCAGAGGACCCTGAGGGGCACCGCAATTTAAATATCTACCGGATTGATTATCCAGGACGGCAAATAAGCATGGCGTATACCTCAGGGTCCTCTGCGAGAGACCCTGAGGGGACATGAACAACAACTCAACGGTATAAAAATAAATCAGCGCCATCAACGCAATCAAAAATCAATCAACGGTCGGTATTGAATATTTTGTCCGATATCGATCACTTTTTCAAAATTAAAAACATGTAACTTATTGATATTTAATGTTTTAATATTGGTATAGCTCTTGCAAAACCTTATCCAAATTTATCACAATGGATAAGGAAATTACACTTGAAGTTACAGCTGCCAAACGCAAAAAAAGCGCGGTAGTCATCATTATCAGCATAGCTGTTCTGGTGCTTGCCGTAATGCTTTTGCGCGGATATATTAAATCAACCATTACCAGGGCCGAAATTACAACCGCCAAAGTTGAAATCGGCAATATCGAAAATACCATAAACGCCACTGGCGAGGTTTTGCCTGAGTTTGAAGAGATCATCACCAGCCCGATAAATGCATCTATCAAGAGTGCGCTGATGGATGCGGGTAATAAGGTCAAAGCCGGCCAATCGATATTAACGCTGGATAAATCGGCTACCCAAACCGATTTTGAAAAACAAAAGTTTCAGCTCGAAACCAAACGCACCGAGATCAGCAAACTCAAGCTTGATCTGAACAAAAGCTTCTACGACATTCAATCCAATAATGATATTAAACAACTCCACATCAGCAACCTTGCCGATGCCGTTGAAAATGCCAAACGCCTGTATAAAGCCGGCGGCGGTACCCGCGAAAATATTGAACAGGCCGAGCTGAACCTCAAAGTTGCACAGCTTGAAAAAAACAGCTGGAAAACGAGATCAAAAGCAAGCAGCAAACCATGCAGCTGGAGATTAAAGAAGCTGAAATAGCGGCAGATATCCAGCAAAACGATTTGAAAGAATTACAACGTAAACTTGACCTGGCCAATGTGGTGGCAACACGGGCAGGAGTGATCACCTACGTAAACAAAAATATTGGCGCCAACATTCACGAAGGTGAAACCCTGGCACGGATTGCCGATCTGGGCAGTTTCAGGATCCAGGGCAGTATTTCTGATAACTCTGCCGATCAGCTGCATAGCGGCTTGCCGGTTATTGTGCGGATCAATGATGCCCAGCTAAGGGGGCATGTAAGCAATATATCCCCATCGGTACAAAACAGCATCATTTCGTTTGATGTGCAGCTGGATGACCGGGCCAGCAAATTGCTCCGGCCCAATATGAAAGTCGACGTTTTTTTGGTGACGGCTACACATAATAAAATTATGCGCGTGGCTAACGGCCCGGCATTTAAAGGCCCTTCTGTTCAGGACATTTTTGTACTGAACAATGGTAAAGCCGAACGCCGCACGGTACACATTGGTCTCACCAATTTTGACTATGTGGAGATACAGAGCGGCGTAAAGCCTGGTGATGTGATAATCACATCGGATATGAGCGAATATAAAAATTCGAAGGAAGTAACGGTGAAAAATTAGAAACAGGAGCTTGTGACACAACGGTGTTATCACGGCAGGCCCTTGGAAGAAACAAAAAAAGCGAGGGCTGTGCGATTCCCTCCCCTGGGAGGGTGTAGGGAGGGGTTTCGTGGACAAACAATTCGTTTAAATGGCGGATAAACCCCTCCCTGCCACTACGCATGTCTACACACCCCTCCCAAGGGAGGGAATTAAAAAATTCCCCAAACGGTTGTTGCTGACAACACCAACAACGGCGGGGTAACCATAACAGATTAAAAACGGTTAAAAAATAGAATCGGGCATCATGAAATTTATATACATCATACTATTATTAACCACAAGCTCAGTGGCGTTAGCACACGCTGGCACCGATACCCTGCGGCTAACGCTGCAGCAGGTGGTTGACATGGCCAAAGCCAATTCAATAGCCGCCAAGCAGGCTGCTACTGTACGCGAAACCAAATATTGGGAATACCGCACCTACAAATCAAACTACCAGCCGCAGCTGGCATTAAGCGGTACTTTACCTGGATATACTAAAACATTTTCGCAGGTGCAGCAGCCTGACGGTACTATACTTTTCCAGCCTATTCATAACGATAACTCATCATTACAGCTTAACTTTAGCCAAAGTATTACAGCTACCGGCGGTACTATTTATGGCACCACACAATTACAGCGGTTTGATGATTTTGACAGGCATAATGTATTGTATAACGGTATCCCTTACGGTATAAATTATTCACAGCCGCTGTTTCAGTTCAACAGCCTTAAATGGGATAAAAAAATTGAGCCTTTAAAGTTTAATGAAAGCAAACAGGTTTATATTGAAGCCCAGGAAAAGATAGCTGTTGACGTGGAAGGGTACTTTTTCGACCTGCTGCTGGCCCAGGTAAACCTGAAGATTGCCGAAACCAACTTGACTAATACCCAGGGGATCTTAAAGGTAGCCAACCTCAAGTACGAGTTAGGAAAGGTATCAAAAAACGAGATCCTGCAACTACAGCTGGAAAAGATCAACGCGCAGAAAGCCGTTGGTACAGCCAGGCGCGATATGGAGATTGCAACACTGAACCTGCGCAGTTTTACGGGGCAGGAGGGGAGTGAGCGGATAGTACTGGTAGTACCGAAAAATATTAGCCAGATGACCGTATCATCAGATAAAGTGCTGGCCGAAGCTTACGCCAACCGCTCGGATGCAATCGCTTTTTCACGCCGTATTGCAGAAGCAAAGCGCGATGTGGCTAAAGCCAAAGGGCAAAATGGTTTAACCGCCACGCTTACCGCCAGCCTGGGCTTTTCAAATACAGCTACCAATATTCCTGATGTATACAAGAACCCTCAAAACCAGCAATTGCTGCAGGTACAGCTTTCTATACCGATACTGGATTGGGGCAGATCCAAGTCCCGTGCTAAAACGGCTTTAGCCAACCAGCAGTTTACCGAGTATGCTGTTGAGCAGGATAAACAAACTTTTAAACAGCAGATAGTAACCCAGGTATCGCTTTTTAATGTAATGAAAGAGCAACTGGTTTATACCGCGCAGGCCGATAGCATAGCCGCCGAAAAATACCAGATAGCACGTGAACGCTATGTTTTAGGCGACCTGAGCATTACCGACCTTGGCATTGCCTTCCGCGAAAACGACCAGGCCCAGCGCGATTATGTAGCCGCCCTCCGTGATTTTTGGGGAGCTTACTACCAGTTGCGTTACCTTTCGCTCTATGATTTTGAAACAAACAAAAAAATCACCTATAACTAAATCAATAATTTATTTAACAAAACCCTAAACACATAAACGATAAAAATCACTAATTCACTAACTCAATAATTATTCACTCATGATACGTTTACAAAACATTGAAAAGGTGTACCGCACCGATACCGTAGAAACCCTGGCCCTGAACAGCGTAAGCCTTGATATTGCCAAAGGCGAATTTTTATCCATCATGGGCCCCTCGGGCTGCGGCAAAAGCACCCTGCTTAACATCATGGGCCTGCTTGACGCGCCCTCAAAAGGACAGATCAGGATTGACGATCAAAAAACAGAAGGTATGAATGATAAGCAACTGGCAGCTTTCCGGAATAAAAAGCTGGGTTTTATTTTTCAAAGCTATCATCTTATTAACGATCTGCAGGTGCTTGATAACGTGGAGCTGCCCTTACTTTATCGCGATACTACCGCCAAACAACGCCGTGAACTGGCTGCCGAAGCACTGGAAAAGGTAGGGCTTGCTAACCGTTTAAAACATTTTCCTACACAACTGTCTGGTGGTCAGCGGCAGCGTGTGGCCATAGCAAGGGCTATTGTAGGCAAACCCGAAATTATTTTAGCCGACGAGCCTACCGGCAACCTCGATAGTGCTATGGGCAATGAAATTATGGAGATCCTCCTTAACCTTAACCGTAATGATGGCACTACCATAGTAATGGTTACGCACGATGAAAATATGGCGCATAAAACCCACAGGCTGGTGCGCTTATTTGATGGTGCACAAGTTCAATAATTAACCGGTTTTAAAATTAAAGTTATGCTAAAAAATTATTTTAAAATAGCCATAGCGGTACTCAAGCGCCGTAAGTTTTTTACGTTTATCAGCTTGTTCGGGATTAGTTTTACGCTTACCATCCTGATAGTTTTAACAGCTTTTATTGATAAGGTAATTGGTGATAACTACCCGGATAAAAAGCGTGACAGGTCATTGTATATTACCCGGATCCAGGAGTCGGGGGATAATAATATGATGTCGAGTACCTTATCTTATTATTTTTTAAGCCATTATACGAGCATGATGAAAACCCCTGTAAAGGTTGCCATATCATCTATGTTTAAGGGAACCAATACCTATGTCAACAATAAAAAGATAGCTGTAAACTTCAAATACACCAATGCCGATTACTGGGATGTGCTGGATTACGATTTTACAGAAGGGAAACCGTTTAATAAGCAGCAGGTAAGCAATGCAGATCGTGTAGCTATCATATCAGAAGATATGAAACGGCAATACTTTGGCGATGTAACACAGGTGGTAGGTAAGTACATTGAGGCAGATAACGTGAATTACAGGGTAATTGGTGTTGTTAAGAACGTACCGGTAACTAATTACATGCTTTACAGCGATATCTACCTGCCGTATACCGTATCAAAAGAAGATTATAAAAGCAAAGGTTATCTGGGCGGTTATCTGGGCATTTTGCTTGCCAACTCGCCAGGGGATGTCCCCAAAATGAAGGCCGAATATGAGAATATTATAAAACGGGTGCCTGTTGAGCGAAAGGAATTTAAACACCTTTACAGCCATGCCAACACTTTTTTCAGGAGTTATGTTGATACCGGAAACGAAGAACATTCTGGCGTATTCATAGTAGTCACGGCCATAAGCATATTTGTATTCATATTTACCCTGCTGCCAACACTTAACCTGGTTAACATCAATATCACCCGTATTATGGAACGTTCGTCAGAAATTGGCGTACGGAAGGCTTTTGGTGCCTCGTCAAAAACATTGGTTTACCAGTTTATTGTCGAAAACCTGATACTTACTTTATTGGGCGGCTTAATTGGGATTGTTCTATCGCTGATTGTGCTTTCTGCGATCAATAACGCTAATCTTATAGCCAATCTTGAGCTAAGCATCAACTTTACGGTTTTATTTATAGGCTTGCTGGTTTGTCTTGTTTTTGGTCTACTATCAGGTGTTTATCCGGCCTGGCGCATGTCAAAACTGAACGTGGTTACGGCATTAAAAGCTTAATGGTCATTTACTTTTAAATCAAAATATTATGTTCAAGCATTTATTTAAACTCATCTGGAATAAAAAGAAGCAGAACTTTCTGCTCATTACCGAGATGCTGGTATCCTTCCTGGTATTGTTTGCGGTATTTACACTTATGATGTATTACTATAACAATTACAAAAAGCCCATGGGTTTTGATTACCAGGATGTATGGGTTATTAATTATAACAATTCATACCAAACCAAAAATGTGGATTCACTTAATCTTTATTACGAAACGCTTCGCAAAACAATAAAATCATTACCCCATATAAAAGAAATCACTTTTGTTAGCGGCAATATTCCGTTTTCATCACGAACAAACGAAAGCGGGTTGACTTTCAGGGGTAAGCACGTTCAACATCTTAATAATTTTACTGTTGAAGATTACTATCAAAAAGTAATGAATGTTACTTTATTGGAAGGGCGCTGGTTTGATAAGGAAGATGTGGTTGGCAAAAACAAAAGTATCATTATTGATGCTGCTTTAAAGGAAGCTACGTTTGGTAAAGAACCTGCTGTTGGGAAACTTTTAGGCAACGATGATGATAAAAACAAGTTTAAGGTAGTCGGGGTAATTCAAACTATTAAAAAGAATGGGGATTATTTAAACCCAGGGCCGGGTATGTATTTCAGAACGGATACAGGCTCATTCCGATGGCTCGATAAGATCCTGGTAAAGGTTGATCATGGTGCCGATGCTGCCTTTGAAGGTAAATTGTACAAAACAATGGCCAACGATATGAAAAATGCCAATATCGAAATTGAACACCTTGCCAGTAAACGAACCGATGCTAACTACTTTGCTTTGGTGCCTATGATCATATTGGCTATCGTGAGCACATTCCTGGTGATTAACGTGGCGCTGGGCCTGTTTGGCGTATTGTGGTATAATATTAATAAGCGCAGGGGAGAGATAGGTTTACGCCGGGCCATTGGTGCTACAGGTGGCGCGGTATCAGCCCAATTAGTGTCCGAATCTATGATCCTGGCAACGCTGGCCCTTATTATCGGGACCTTTTTCGCGGCCCAGTTTCCATTGCTAAACGTTTTTGATTTGCCTGCAATTGTTTATATCGAAGGGATATTAATATCTGTTTTGTTTGTTTACCTGCTGGTGCTCATTTGTTCGCTTTACCCCGGCAAACAGGCCGCGGCTATTTACCCGGCTGTTGCTTTACACGAAGAATAATTACGATATTGACCGCTTGTTATGATATTGGTTATTGATGATGATATTGCCGTACGCACCTCGCTGATCCTGCTGCTAAAAAGCGAGGGGTATGATGCTGCAGGTACCGATGAGCCTGCCGAAGCCCTTAAGATCATTAAGAAAAAGGCTCCTGAGTTGGTCATTTTAGATCTTAATTTTTCGATAGATACATCAGGGCAGGAGGGAATGGAACTGCTTGCAAAGATCAAAGCTTTTAACAGCGCTATCCCCGTGATCCTGATCACCGGCTGGGGGAGCATTGAATTGGCAGTTAAAGGTATGAAACTGGGCGCCAATGATTTCATCAATAAGCCGTGGAATAACGAGTACCTTATTCAATCAGTTAAAACCCTGCTCGATCTGCAGGATAAAAAGACCGAGCACCATACCCGTAAGCAACTGGATAAAACCTACAACTTTGAAAATATTGTAGGCGAAGATCCCCGGATGCTCGATATCCTGGAAACCATTGGCCGGGTAGCCTCGACCGATGCATCGGTGCTGATCATGGGCGAAAGCGGCACAGGTAAAGAGCTGATAGCCGAGGCCATTCACCAAAATAGCCTGCGTCGTAATAAGCCGTTTATTAAAGTAAACCTTGGGGGCATCTCAACATCGTTGTTTGAAAGCGAAATGTTCGGCCATATCCGCGGAGCGTTTACTGATGCACGGTTTGACAGGATAGGCCGCTTTGAAATGGCAAATAAAGGCACCATTTTTTTAGATGAAATAGGCGACCTGGATGCCGGCAGCCAGGTAAAGCTGCTCCGCGTATTGCAGGACCGCACCTATGAAGTATTGGGCAGCAGTCGCACCAAAACCGTTGATACGCGTGTGGTTTGCGCCACAAATAAAAACCTTAACGAGATGGTGGCCCGGGGTACTTTTCGCGAGGATTTGCTGTACCGAATCAACCTGATCACTGTTTACCTGCCCGCCCTGCGCGAGCGGCCGAAGGATATTCCATTGCTGGTTAGCTTTTTTATTAATAACTTGAAGCAGATCTATAACCGGCCCAATTTGTCGGTAGCACCATCGGCTATGAAGTGGTTACAGCAGTTGCCTTTACCGGGCAATATACGGCAGTTGAAAAACCTGGTGGAGCGCTCCATTTTGGTGAGCCGCAGGGATGAACTGAGTATCGATGACTTCCGGTCGCAATTGGAATTATCACCAGTTAAAAAAGGAAATATCCAGTTGCCGGGGGTGGGTACTTTAACTTTAGAAGAGGTTGAAGTAGAGATGATAAAACGGGCTTTAGATCATCATAAAAACAAGATAAGCAAGGCCGCCGCTGCTTTAGGGCTTACGCGCAGCGCCCTGTACCGGCGGCTCGAGAAATACCAGATCCCGTACGATGAAGCTGAGGACTAAATACATTTTATTCGTAGTGATCCTGCACCTGCTAACCCTGGTGCTTACTTATTTTATTTTCAACGATAACAAGATCTATTTTATCATATCGGAGGTGGTTGTGATCATCTCTTCGGTAATTGCCGTGCAGCTTTACCGGCAGCTCATTCAGCCACTAAAAATGCTGATGCAGGGCGTTGAGGCTATTAAAGATAAAGATTTTAATGTGAAATTCCTTTCAACCGGCAAGCACGAGGTTGACGCGCTGATTGATGTTTATAACCAAATGATGGACGAGCTAAGAACCGAACGGACACGACAGGAACAGCAGCATTTCTTTTTAGAAAAGCTCATCCACACTTCGCCAACAGGTATCATCATCCTTGATTTTGATGACCGTGTGCAACAGGTAAACCCTAAGGCGCTGCAGGCGCTGAACATGAGCGCAAAAGACCTGATAGGTGAACTGATAGGAGAATTGAAACACCCGCTCTTCGCACAGATCAAAGCCCTTAAATCGGGTGAAACCATAGTGGTTAAGCTGGATGGGATCAATTCATTCAAACTCCAAAAATCGCATTTTATCGACCGGGGATTTTCGCGCCATTTTATTATGCTGGAGGATTTGACCGCTGAGATCCTGGCAGCTGAGAAGAAGGTTTATGGTAAAGTGATCAGGATGATGGCACATGAAGTTAATAATACCATAGGCCCGGTTAATTCCATCATGCAATCGGCCATGAAAACCGATCAGCTTTGGGCCGGTCATGATTTCGATCCGATAAAAGATGCCTTGCAGGTTGCAATGGATAGGAACCAAAACCTTAACTTATTCATGCGCAATTTTGCCGATTTGGTGAAACTGCCGCCGGCCAACAAACAACCGGTTGTATTGCAAAAGCTCTTAGCATCGGTAGTAAAGCTGATGAATATCCGTGCCAAAGAAAAAAATGTGGCATTAGTCCTTCATTTACCCGAAGAACCGGTTAATATTATGGCTGATGAACAACAACTGGAGCAGGCATTCATTAACATTGTAAAAAACGCTATTGAAGCTATTGATGACCAGGGATCAGTAACCTTTACCATCAACCTCAAAGAAAAAAGCTCGTTATCACTGATACCGGCAAAGGTATCTCAGCCGAACAAAATGCCAACCTGTTTACTCCCTTCTTCAGCACCAAAAAAGACGGGCAGGGGATAGGCTTAACCCTGGTACGTGAAATCATGCTGAACCATGGCTTTGAGTTTTCGTTAAAAACGGTGGCTGAAAGGCAAACGGAGTTTGTGGTTTATTTTTGATTCGGCCTTTATGTTTCACAGATAAACTGTTTAAATTCAATTGTTTTAATTGTAGAGACGCATAATTGCGTCTCCCTAATGCAAATTACGGCAAGTAAAAAACGACGAGGAAAGCCGCTTGTCCTATGAGAGACGCAACTATGCGTCTCTACCCAAAAATCCAATTGCATTTCGCCGCCGCTCGGCCCCAGCCGAGCGGCAACTATCAAGCGGCCTCCGGCCGCCGTTGAAAAAGCAGTCAAGATGAGTTGGTTGGGTAACTTCAATAAAAATTCAACATTGTATTAGTTTTTGCTTAATCCTTTTAGTAACGTTGTAAACCAATTTAAATGTTACCTTAACAGATAATCACTGCAATTACATCTACTATGCAAAGACGGCATTTTATCAAAATTTCTGCAGCCACGGGCGCTGCAATGCTTTTTAGCAAGCTTACTTATTCGGCCCTGAACGGAGCCGCGATGATGAACGCCCCTGATGAGGTTTGGGCTCAATCCGGTACCGATTGGGTTAAGCTTACTGCGTCAAACGGATCTCACTACGCTAATAAAGAAATAAGCGTAAGCTTGAAAACTAATGGCAATGCACTTGGCGTATTCGTTTCATCGCCAAAACAGGAATTAAACGCGATAAGATTAAAGTGGAAACACAATACTGCTGCATCAGCCAAGTTCCTGGGCGATCATTGGGAACGTTCTTATGGCGACCTGCAATGGAAAACTATAGCTGCAGGCATTAAAAATCCGTGGTATGTAATTATTCATGATGATAAGCAAACGGCCTGCTTCGGGGTAAAAACCGGTGCTAATAGTATTTGCTGGTGGGGCGTAAATAATGACAGCATTGAACTTACCCTGGATACAACTTCGGGTGGTGTGGGGGTGCTGCTGGGCGACAGGCAACTGCATGCTGCGGATGTTATAACCACCAATGCTAAAACAGGAGAGAATACTTTTGCTGCAACCCATCGCTTTTGTAAAATGATGTGCGAAAAGCCGCGCATTCCAAAGCAACCGGTATACGGGATTAACGACTGGTACTTTGCTTACGGAAACAACTCGGCCGAACTGATCAAAAAAACCACCGCTATGATGGCCGAACTGGTTACCGATCATAGTAATAAACCTTTTTCGGTTATAGATGCCGGTTGGGCCACTTATTCGCCGTTATTACCCGGTGACGGCGGCTGGAACGATGACTTTTCAAAGCCAAACGATAAGTTTAAGGATATGCATGCGCTGGGTGATGAGATCAAAAAATTGGGTATGCGCCCCGGCCTGTGGATGCGTCCGCTTTGTGCTAAGCATGATGAGAAGACCAGCTTACTGGCGCCAAAGGTCCCCGGCAGGGATGACCCGAAAAATCCGGTACTCGATCCAACCATCCCCGAAAATATAGCCCGTATTAAACATAATTTTGATGTGTACAAGCAATGGGGATACGAAATGGTAAAGCATGATTTTACCACTTATGACATAGCAGGCCGCTGGGGTTTTGATATGAAGGACAGCTTTACTTCGCCGGGCTGGCATTTTAACGACAGGACAAAAACCAACGCCGAAATCATCCTGCACCTGTACCGCTCCATCCGTGAAGCCGCGGGTGATGGCATTTATGTGATTGGTTGTAATACGATGAGCCACCTGTCGGCCGGGGTGTTTGAACTTTGCCGTATCGGCGATGATACCAGTGGTCATGAATGGGCGCGTACCCGTAAAATGGGCGTTAACACGCTCGCTTTCCGCCTGCCGCAGCACAATGCCTTTTATGCAGTAGATGGCGATTGCGTAGGTCTTACTAAAGATATTGAATGGAAAAGGAACAAGCAGTGGCTGCAATTATTAGCCGAAAGTGGCGCGCCGCTGTTCATCTCCGGTCAGCCCGAAGCCATGGGCGAAGATCAAAAGAAAGCAGTAAAAACGGCTTTCGCACAAGCCGCCAAAGTACAGCCACAGGGCCAGCCATTAGATTGGATGGAAACCATGTTGCCAACCAAATGGAAACTGAATGGCAGGGTGGTTGATTTTGATTGGGCGTAAACCAAGAGAGGGGCTTGTCACCCTGAGTAGGGGTTTATTTGTTCACAAATGATCGCATTGCAGATGACATTTTTTTGCGTCTGATAATCAGTATATTGTACACTTGTCAATGGCAGCCAGTCGAAGGGTCGCGCGCAAAGGCCTTGCGCACCATGCTTCGATTGGCTCAACATGGGCCGTTGAAAAAAGCACTTTTCCGTCAGCAGGTAAGCTTCGGGTGAAAGCGGGCAGAACAATAGTGGCCTTGAGCGCAGGAAGGGGCATAGCAAGTTTTTGCAGAAGCATTGGGAAAGCGCGAGCGTAGCGGGGCAAAATAATTGCAGCCCGTGGTTCTGCCCGTTTTGCAGGGCAAAGGCCGGCGCGACGGGCTGTGGAGTGGGTGAGCGCAAAGAAGCCTCCCTGCTGACTTGATTTTTGGGTACTTTTGTATCAAGACAAAAGTACCTGGCCCCGCGCGGCCAAGAGCGCGACGATGCAAGTTTGATAACAATAATTTCTTTTACCTGCCGTAAGGATCGCGCTGCATAATGAAAGGATTGAATGTGAGATTGCTCAAAGCTCAACCAGCACACAAAATTATTTGTAATTACCTGTTAGGCTATTAAAAAAATATAACGATTATTGGCGCGTGATAATTGCAGCTTGATATGTGTTTACTGACATGGCTGTGTCAGTGTTCAATTTTTAAAAATCAGGTGTTCAATGAAATAAGTTATTAAATGTTATTTTGTTGATTATTAGTGCTTTAGTTATTTTGCTGTAATATTTTGAACACTTAAGTGCTTGATTATCAATATTGGCTTTTTTTGAAGTGTTCAACCTTTCTAAAATTGAACACCCTGTTTTTGAATATTAAATCTACTACTATATAAAATGAGTGATACCAATACAAGCAATGCCTTCAGTATGATCAACACGATGCGTTGGTATGGCCCTAATGATCCTGTAAGTTTGGCCGATATCAGGCAGGCGGGATGTACAGGCGTAGTAAGCGCCCTGCACCAGGTACCCAATGGCCAGGTATGGACAATTGAGGCCATTAACGAGCGCAAGGCGATCATTGAAGCTGCCGGGCTTACCTGGGACGTAGTTGAAAGCGTACCCGTTCATGAAGCCATCAAAACCCAAACCGGAGACTACCTGCAATACATCGAAAACTATAAACAAAGCCTGCAAAACCTGGCCGCCTGCGGGATCCATATCGTTACCTATAACTTTATGCCTGTACTGGATTGGACGCGTACCGATCTCGCTTTTACAGTTGAAGACGGCTCAAAGGCCCTCCGCTTTGAAAATGCTGCATTTATAGCTTTCGACGTATTTATGCTCAAAAGAGAAGGGGCCGAACAGGAGTATACCGCCGATGAACTTGCCCGTGCCAAAGCCCGTTTTGGTGGCATGAGCGATGATGACAAGCAACTACTTCAGCGCAATATAATAGCCGGCCTGCCCGGTAGCGAAGAAAGCTTTACGCTGGATAAATTCAGGGACGCCCTTGCTGCCTATGACGGCATTGATGCGGAAAGGCTGAGGCAAAACCTGATCTTTTTCCTGCAGCAGGTTATCCCGGTTGCCGATGCCAATAATATAAAAATGGTTATCCACCCGGACGATCCTCCATATGCCATTTTAGGCCTACCAAGGGTAGTGAGCACCGCCGAACATATCAACGCGCTTATTGAGGCTGTACCTTCATTAAACAATGGTTTATGCTTTTGCACAGGTTCATACGGAGTAAGATCGGATAATGACCTGCCAGCCATGGTAAAACAATTTGGCGACAGGATCAACTTCATCCACCTGCGCAGCACCCGCCGCAATGAGTTTGGCGATTTTTATGAGGATAACCACCTGGAAGGCGATGTGGATATGTACGCTGTGGTAAAAGAGTTGGTGCAGGTAATGAAACAACGTAAATTAAGTATCCCTATGCGCCCCGATCATGGTCACCAGATGCTTGATGACCTTAAAAAGAAAACTAATCCCGGTTATTCGGCCATTGGCAGGCTGCGTGGCCTTGCCGAATTAAGAGGGCTTGAGCTGGGTATTATCCGCTCAATGGAATAGTGATCTTTATTGCTCCGAAGATAAAAACAAAAGGCCTTTGCGGAGAGCGAAGGCCTTTGTCATTTATTATTGGTTAGGTGCGCTTAGCCCATATTATAAAAAAACTGCTCGGCTATAATTTTTCCGTCTTTCACTTCATAAACCGCAATTTCATTCATTGGCATACGGCCACCTTCTTTATAGGTAACATCCATATCCATGGTTACCGCGAAAAAATTACCGGTAACAATCGGGTCAGATACCTCGCCGCTGTGAATCTCCTGAACCGAGGCATACCAATATTCTGTTTTGCCTTTAACTGCCTCTTTACCTTCAGTAAGCTCCATTGGCGAACCTTTTGGCTCCCGGCTCACAATATTATCTGCATAAAGCTCATCAATAGCCTGGGTATGATTGCCTTCGCGGCAATACTGAACTAATTTTGCTGCTACTTCGGTGGTGGTCATGATGTTATGGTTTTAATTGTTATTATAAAGTTAGTTAATTACACTTCAAACCAATTGCCTGTTTGGTTTAAATTTCTGTTAAGTTTGATCGCCAATTGCATCCTCCAAAAAAATAAAAATTTTCTGTAACCATTTTACGCCGCTGAAGTACTTAAGGTATATTACATAATTACAAACTGATTGAATACGCTTACAGACAATGCCATTATGCTAAAGGTGAAAGCCGGCGACCTTGACAGGATGGGTATGCTCTTTGAACGCTACAATCGGCAGTTGTATGGCTTTCTGTTCCACATGACCTACCAGCGCGAACTAAGTGAGGACATGGTACAGCAGGTTTTTTACAAAATGCTCAAATACCGGCACACGTTTACCGGCACCGGCGAATATATCCACTGGATGTACTCTATCGCCCGCAATGTTTTAAAAGATCACTGGCGCAAAAACAAACAGCAGGTACAACACGAGGGCGTGGAAGCGGCTGAAACCATGGCAGGGGGCCTGGTGCCGGATGAACAATTTGAAAAAAGCAAGCTAAGGCTGAGCTACATCGTGCCATGGAAAAGTTAAGTGAAAGCCAGCGCGAGATTTTGGCCCTGAGCCGTTTCCAGGAACTAAAATGCCAGGAGATAGCCGAAATACTGGGCATGACCGAAGGCACAGTAAAAGTGCGCATCCACCGGGCCATGCAGGAGCTTAAAAGTATTTATGTAAAAATGGAACGATAAAACAGTATAAGATGAAATGTGAGCTATATGAGGAACTGTTTACCGGTTGGATAAACAAAGAGTTAAGTCCTGAAGAAAGTGGGGCTTTAGAGCGACATATTGCAGGCTGTGCCAATTGTCGCGAAGAGCTGCAGGGACTTCAGCAAATGTGGGATGCAATGGGCCAAATCGAAACGCCCGAACCATCGGCCAATATGGGCGTGAAGTTTTATGCCATGCTGGATACCTACAAGGAATCTGTAAAAGAGCAAAGGAGTTTGTGGGCTGATATTAAATACCAGGTAAGCCGGATCTGGGAGTGGCAGCCACGCTGGCCCATGGCCTATAACCTGGCAATGGTTGTGATTTTAGTCGGCGCAGGCTACCTGTTTTTCGGTAAAAGCAAAAGTGATGACCAGGATAAACAACTGAAAGCCCTAAGCTCGCAGGTGCATGAGCTTAAACAAACCATGATGCTGGCCCTGCTTGAAAATCCATCAGCCTCCGAGCGGATCAGGGGGTAAGCTATACCAGCGAGATCAAGCATGCAGATAAGCAGGTGATAGATGCTTTACTGGCTACGCTGAACAACGACCCCAATGTAAATGTACGCCTGAGCACGCTTGATGCGCTGACACACCTTACCGGTTACCCGGAAGTAAGGGAAGGCCTCATCAAATCAATAGTTGAGCAGGATTCGCCGCTGATGCAACTGGCCATTGCTGATGTCATGCTGAAACTGCAGGAAAAACGATCAGTAAAATCATTTAAAGAACTACTGAAACAAAAAGGCCTTGATAATGGCGTTCGCGATAAAATCAAACAAACGATAACCCAACTTATTTAAAAATAAACCAAATCATGAAAAGATCACTATTACCTGTTTTAGCAGGTCTGGGGCTTTGCCTTGCCCAAATTTCGGCCCATGCCCAGGATTATAAAGAGCATATCAGTAAGCAATTCACTTTGCAGGGAGCGGCTTCGGGCACTACGCTGGCCATTTACAATATTTGGGGCTCTATAACCGTGCAGGGATATTCAGGCAACCAGGTATCAATTGAGGTAGATGAAACCATCCGGGGCAAAAGCGCTGGTGATGTAGAAACCGGTAAAAAGAAGTTAAACTGGGATTTGATCAAAAGGCTGATAGTATTATCGCTTACACGGCCGAACCCTACGATACCCGCCCACGCCGCAACTGGAACCGAGAGGATCGTCATCATATAGATTATACGGTAAAATTAGAGTATACTGTTAAAGTGCCCTATGGTATAAACCTGTGCGTATCAACCGTAAACGATGGTAACATTGAAGTTAATGATGTATATGGGGCATTAAAAGTAAACAATGTAAACGGCGGCATAACCATTGCCAATGCCAAAGGTACAACCAGCGCACATACCATTAACGGGCCGCTTAATGTAACTTACCTCTCGGTGCCACCCGATGCTTCAAGCTATTATACACTTAATGGTAAGCTTGAAGTAACTTACCCGGCTAACCTGGCAGCTGATCTTGAATTTAAAAGTATGAACGGACAGTTTTATACCGATTTTCCGGATGCAGAGATTTTGCCTGCAAGAGTAAGTAAAACTGAATCAAAAAGCGGCAGCAGCACTACTTACAAGCTTAGTAAAAATAATGGCGTACGTATAGGGGCAGGCGGAAAGCTATTTAAGTTTGAAACACTTAACGGCAATATTTATATCAAAAAACAACAATAAAAAATAACAACATGAAAACGATAAGATTTACAGGTATATTACTACTAACTGCGCTGTTAAGCACGAGGCTTTGGGCGCAGGACGGTGAAAAAGGGCAGTTAGTTGTGCCGTTAAGTGATCCGGGAAAGCCATATAAACTGGAAGTTGGACTGATTAATGGTTCAATAACCATAACAGGTTATGAGGGTAAGGATATTATTATTGATGCCCAGGCTGAAGAAAGAAAACACCGTGAAAAGGAACCGGCACCGGGCGGAATGAGGCGTTTATCGGCCGGGAGCAACCTGGATGTACAAGCCCAGGAAAACAATAACCAGGTAAACGTTCATGGCAGCCCTAATAAAACTACTAATTTGACTATTAAAGTACCCATGAATAGTACCAGCGTTAAATTGTCCACTGTAAATAATGGTAACATCAATGCCAGCAATCTGAGCGGCGACCTGGAAATACGGAATGTTAATGGCTATATCAAACTAAATAATATATCAGGATCTGTTGTGGCCAATACGGTTAATGGCAATGTTGAGGTTAGCTTTAAAAGCATTGATGCAAAAGCGGCCATGGCATTTTCAACGCTCAACGGCAAGGTTGATGTTACGTTCCCGGCAAGCCTTAAGGCCAATGTAAAGTTAAAATCAGATCAGGGTGATATATTCACCGATTTTGATGTGGTTACCGAGCAGCGCAAACCGGTTGTTACCAAAAATACCGGTGAAAAAGGAATGTACAGCCTGAAAATGGAGGATTGGGTTTACGGGAAAATAGCCGGCGGCGGTCCCGAATTATTGATGAAAACCACCTTCGGCAGTCTTTATATCCGCAAGGCAAAATAATTAAGCAGCGTTTAATAAGTTTTAACCAGGCATTACAATATTGAGGAACTATGGGTAATTTTATCAGCAATTTTCACCAGTTAACCAATAGTGCGAGGTGTTAACAGCAACGGTAAAAGAAAAAATCAAGCCGTGAATTCTCGAGCGATACCGATACTATATCAATCCTTTGAATAGCATCGATCCACAGTGATAATGCTCGTGTATATATATGCAGCTTAAGTAGCTAAATAAAGGGCAAGGGATTGATTATGAGTTGAGATAATATTTAAGACGCTAAAGAGGTTTGAATGGAAATAATCCAAAGCGATTTACTACACAATTAGTGTGAAAAAGCGTTCCGGGATAATATCCGGAACGCTTTTTTTGTAAATAAGCCTTTAACAGGTGGTTAAGCAATAGGCTAAACCATTTTTGTGCACTATATTTGCTGACTGGTTACCTATTGCAATTACTTGGTAGAGTATGATTAAGCTTTTTATCGTGGGTTTTCCGCGGGACATGGAAGAAATTGAACTTGTTGAACTGTTCAGTGCTTATGGCACGGTAAGCACCGTGCGGATAATTACCGATAAAGACAGCGGCATTAGTAAAGGTTATGGTTTTTTAGAAATGACTGATGAGGCAGGCGCTCAACGGGCAATTGACGCTATGAATGGTGCTACTATCGATGAGCGTGAGATAAGCGTGAGGATAGCAGAACAAAAGCACCAGCCGCAACAAAAGCAGCAATTTTCAAAACCTAAGCCCGGTTTTAACAAGGTAAAACCACAAGGTTACAATAAGCCCCGCTTTCCGCGCGAAAATAACCGCTATGAACAGCAGGAGGCTGCGGCCCCGGTAAGAGCAAAACGCCCGCGCAGGCAGCAGCCATAAGTTTTTTCGAAAAGCTTAAAGCAAAAAGCATAAGGCTAAAAGCTAATAAATTGATTTTTTAATTAGCTGCAGCCTTAGCCCATTGATTTCAGGAAGTATAAAGCTCGTTTGCTAAAAATTGGTTTCTGAATTTTCCATGCGGATCGTATTCGGCTACCAGAGCTTTAAAAGCATCCATCTTTTCGTAACGTGCTGCTAATGTTTTAGCAGGGATGGTAAAGATTTTACCCCAGTGTGGTTTTGCTTTAAACGGAGAAAGCTCCTGTTCAATTTGAGGGAGCAATTTCAACACAGCTTCTGTTTCCTGTTTCCAGGTAAAATGGATAGCCACCGATTTTTGATTATGGGCAGGGCTCATCCACAGGTCATCGGCGGCAATGGTGCGGATCTCGGTGATGAAAAGATGAGGGCCAATCTGCTTCCCTAATCGCGCCACTGCTTCGATAGCTTCAACGGCATGATCAAAAGGCACAAAAAACTCTGATTGTAGCTCCTTTCCGCTGCTTGGTGTAAAGCCCATTTTAAAATGCGGCAACCGCTCATACCATGGCCCCGGAACGCCCATTTGATCGGTGCAGTTTTCGGCAGAGAGCCCTATAATTGGGTGCAGGTTTTTTGTAGCTGCTTTTGCTCCGTAAAATTCCTTCAGGTTTTCGTCTTTATCGGTACCCATCCGGCTTTTTATCCAAACTTCGTTAATATCGTCACTTTGCCAGTCGGTAAACAGGCTAACACTATACCCGGCCGAAACAATTTTTTCAAAATGCTGCTTTAGCTCGCTCATAGGCAAGCCTGTAAATACATGCTGTTTCATCATGTAAGTTGGTTGTATTTGCAGGGTAACTTTGGTGATTACACCCAATGCTCCAAGCCCAACCACGGCCGCATTTAGCTTTATCGCATCTTTTGCTTTTGAAAGATGAACGATACTGCCATCGGCTTTAACAATTTCCAGCCCCACTACTGCGCTTGATAGGTTACCGTTTTTTACGCCCGAGCCATGTGTTGCCGTTGTAATTGAGCCGGCTACTGATATATGGGGCAACGAGGCGAGGTTATGCAGCGCAAAGCCCTCTTTATCGAGATGCGGGGCAAGCTCGCCGTATTTTATACCTCCTTCAACCGTAACTGTATGATTTTGCTTGTCGATGGATACCACTTTGTTCAGGTCGCGCGTGGAGAGCAGGTTATCTTTACTGTCTGCGATATTATTAAAGCAATGCCTGGTGCCCAATGCTTTTATTTTATCGTACTTATTAATGAGCTGCTGTACCTCTTCAACCGATTTTGGGTAAAATACATTGCCTGTGCTGTAAGTTAAATTACCCGACCAGTTTTGCAGGCGGGGTTGTTGCGCGAATGATTCGAATGATGATAATAAGGGAGACGCCATCAAGGTAGTACTTAATCGAATGAAAGTTTTTCTTTTCATAACAAATTGGTTAGTACAAGGTAGCTAATTATAAAGTAGAACTGAAAGAGAAATTGCAGGTGGTTCTCCGGTAAGCACGAGGATTGAAAAGTTTTTATATTTTTTTAATAAGTAAATTTAGATTATTAAAAAATTTATAAACTTTTTGTTTATTTTGGTAGAAAAATTAACATTAGCCTGTTAATTCTGCATGAATCATTGATTTGGAATGCGCTTTTGATAATTTGAAACTAAACATTTTATAAAATAACAGTGAAGGAAGTTTACGCCCCCTTTATTCCGGGTACTTACAATGAAAATAACCTTGATGAGCTATCGGTTTTACTCGAAAAAGGAGAAAAGTACGCTATCGATAATCTTTTATGGAGCGATACCCAATATTTTCCATCAGTTAATTTTTCAATAGCTCATGTCAAAAACGGTGTAGCCCTAAAATATTTTGTAGAGGAACAATATACACAGGTAACTTATAAAGCTGTAAATGATCCGGTTTATAAAGATAGCTGCGTGGAGTTTTTTATAAGTTTTGCCGATGACCAAAATTACTACAACCTGGAATTTAATGCCCTCGGGACTGCATTGGTTGGCTTTGGTAAAGACCGCAATGGAAGGCTGGCTGTACCTAATGATACGGTGAGTGGCATAAAAGTATTAAGTAAGATAAATTGGGCTGAAGATTTAGCCAGTTTTAATAAATGGGAGTTAACGTTGCTGGTTCCTTTTGATGTTTTTATTTATCATGATATTCAAACATTGAATGGCATAACCAGCCGGGCAAACTTTTTTAAATGCGGCGATGACCTGCCCGAACCGCATTTTATAAGCTGGAGCAACATAGATAGCCCCGTACCTGATTTTCATTTGTCGCAGTTTTTTGGTACGGTAAAATTCATTTAAAATAAAATACCTCTAAATAAAATAATATACTATGGCCCAGGCAACAAGTTCAGTAATCGAATCGCCGGTAAAAAGATCAGCGATAAACCCAATTGTAATTATCGGTGCTTTATTTTTCATTTTTGGTTTTGTAACCTGGATGAACGGAACACTCATTCCCTACTTAAAAATAGCGTGCGAGCTGACTACCAAGGAAGCATATTTTGTAACTACAGCTTTTTATATTGCTTACGTTGTTATGGGTATTCCCGCCGGAAAAACCATCAAAAAGTTTGGATTTAAAAACGGGATGGCCATAGGCTTGTTTGTAATGGCAATAGGTGCATTGATATTTATCCCCGCTGCAATGACCCGTACTTACGGGATATTTTTAATTGGCTTGTTTGTTCAGGGCACTGGGCTAACCGTGCTGCAAACCGCTTCAAACCCCTATATCACTATTTTGGGGCCTGCCGAAACTGCTGCCCGGCGGATCAGTATCATGGGGATCTGTAACAAGATCGCCGGCGCTTTAGCACCTGTTATTTTGGGTACTGTAGTACTCGCCAATATTGATTCGATAACCGAAAAGCTTAAAACTTTAAGTGCAACAGAAAAAGCACTGGAGTTAAATGAGCTGGCATCAAGGGTGATTATGCCCTACAGTATCATGGTGGTAGTTTTGATTTTGCTGGCCATCCTTATTTATTTTTCATCATTACCCGAGATCAACACCGAGCATGAAGACGAAACCGTAGCTGCCGCAAATACCAATAAAACAAGTATTGTACAGTTTCCGCATTTGATGCTTGGCGTAGCAACCCTGTTTGTTTATGTAGGTGCCGAAGTTATTGCCGGCGATTCAATTTCACTTTACGGCACTTCTCAACATATCCCATTATCAACAGCTAAATTTTTTACATCATGTACTTTGATCTCCATGATCGTTGGTTACCTGGTTGGTGTTTTCTGTATCCCGAAACTTATCACACAACAAAAAGCGTTGGTAGCTTCGGCAATTTTGGGTCTCATTTTAACCATTGCAACATTGTTAACCCACGGCTACGCATCGGTATTTTGTATTGCATTGCTTGGTTTGGCCAATTCGTTAATGTGGCCTGCTATATGGCCGCTGGCATTGGCCGGTTTAGGCCGCTTTACTAAAATAGCATCTTCATTATTGGTTATGGGCATTGCAGGTGGCGCTGTTTTGCCCCCGCTCTATGGTTATTTTTCGGAAAAGTTTTCGGCGCAGTCTGCCTATATTTTGCTTATTCCTATTTACCTGTTTATCCTTTTTTATTCTACAATAGGGCATAAGGCCGGCAGGCAAAACATAAAAGCCTGATCGTAACATTCTTTTAAGCGTTTTATCTAAAAGCCTGGGAAGCGAAACTTCTCAGGCTTTGTTGTTTGAAACTGTCCTGAATGCGATTTAAAAACTGTTTGTAGCATCAATAAAAGGGCGGGTGTTTATCACTAATAATCGTTAAACAATCGTCGATACTCGAAATATGGTGAATTTTAATTAGTGGTATTGATGTAACCTGTTGGTATTTAAATAGTTGTAAAATGGCACGCGGTATGCTTAAGTTTTACACAGCAAACCAAATTAAAATATCTAAAAAAATAACTATGGAAACGTTTATATTCTGGGTAACCCGCTTGGTATTGCTTGCCTGCCTTGCTGTACTGGTTTACATGATGATGCCAAACTACGCCGACCAAAGTGATGGGTGGGAGTAACCATCTGCTGATTAATAAATTTTAGTACAATAATTTATTAATTAATAATCAAACCTTTAATTGGCCGATCTGTTAATATATCAATCATAAAACTAATCATGAACAACGGGAACAAAGCGGGATTGCATGACAACAGCATCATCAATACCAGCGAAAATTATGAGGTTGAGTATTGGGCAAACAAATTTGGAGTTCGCCCGGAAAGGTTAAAAACAGCGGTACGTGCCGTTGGGAATTCAGCCGTCGCGGTAGCCAAATTTTTGAACAACAAATAGCACCACTATGAGCCTGGAAAAGTATGCAGAAAAACGCGATTTTAGCAAAACCCGTGAGCCCAAAGCGGGGAGGAGCAAGGACAAAGACCACCTGATGTTTGTGATCCAAAAGCATGATGCTTCGCGTTTACACTATGATTTCAGGCTTGAAATGGATGGTGTACTTAAAAGCTGGGCCATACCCAAAGGCCCCTCAACCGATCCTAAGGTCAAGCGCCTTGCTATGATGGTTGAGGATCATCCATTTGACTACCGGAATTTTGAAGGCCTGATCCCCAAAGGTGAGTATGGCGGCGGTACCGTTATAGTTTGGGATGAGGGTACTTATGAGCCCATTGAAGAGATCAAAGGCAAAAAAGCCCAGGAAAAACACCTGCTTAAACAACTCGAGGCAGGGTCGGTAAAGATCAAACTGCATGGCGAGAAGCTGGAGGGTGAATATGCCCTTGTTAAAACTCATGGTATGGGCGAAAACGGCTGGCTGCTCATTAAGCACAATGATCAATTTGCGTCGGTTAAAGATATTACCAAAAAAGATAAATCTATTCTTTCTGGAAAAACCATTGAAAATATGGAAAAAACCAGCGAAAAGGTTTGGCAGCACGGGCATGAAGAGGATGTAGAAAAGCCTGAAAAAACAGGTAAAAAAAGTCCTGAACGAACCCGTTGAACAACTGGAAAAGAAAGTGGACACTAATGATACGGAGGATTTTGATGTTGAACAACTACTAAAAAAAGCACCTGAATCAAAAGCGCCAACTAAGATAAAGCCAATGAAGGCCACCCTTGTAGACGAGCCTTTTGATGACCCCGATTGGCTTTACGAGGTTAAATGGGATGGCTACAGGGCCATTGCCGTGATCGACAAGAAAGGAGCGGAGCTGATCTCCCGTAATAATCTTCCTTTTGATAAATATTATCCAATTAATAAATTACTGAAAGACTGGCAGATCAATGCTGTAATTGATGGCGAGATCCTGGTATTGAATGATAAAGGTGTTTCCGATTTTGGAGCGCTGCAAAACTGGCGGAGCGAGGCCGATGGCAATTTGGTTTATTATGTTTTCGATATCCTTTGGTATGAGGGTAAAAACCTGATGGGATTGCCCCTTAAACAACGCCAGGCTATCTTAAGTGCGGTTCTTCCCACCAATGATGACCGCATCCGTCAAAGCAAAGTTTTTGATACAGGTGGGATCGAATTTTTTAACGCCGCCGAAAGGATTGGACTGGAAGGTATCATCGCTAAAAAAGCCAGCAGTGTTTATACTTCCGATCTTCGCTCAAAAGAGTGGCTTAAAATAAAAGTGCAACGCAGGCAGGAAGTGATCATTGCCGGCTTTACCAAAAATGCGGGCACTTCCAAATCGTTCAGCGCGCTGGTGCTTGCTTTATATGATGATAAGGGTAAACTACAGTATGCCGGTAAAGTGGGTACAGGCTTTTCTGATAAACTGCAGAAAGAAATGATGGAACAGTTTAAGCCGCTTATTACCGATAAAAGTCCGTTTGAAGTGGAGCCTGATGTGGATAAGCCGTCAAGGTTCAGGCCGCAGCGATTAGGGGCCAAACCCACCTGGCTTAAACCCGAATTGGTTTGCGAGGTGGCATTTGCTGAAGTGACCAATGATGGAGTGTTCAGGCAAGCCTCTTTTAAAGGGATGCGTAGCGATAAAAAAACAAAAGATGTTGTACTGGAAACTCCGAAACATACCGCCGAAACCGTTGAGGAAGCCGAAGGAGCTGATAATGATACACACGCTAAAGCCATTAAGCCCGTGAAAAATACTGACCGGAAAACCCTTCTTAATCCTAAAGATGAAACCCAGGTACGCAAAATTTGCGGACATGAGCTCAAATTTACACACCTGAGCAAAGTTTACTGGCCCGAAGATGGTGTAACCAAGCGGGATATGTTCAACTACTATTACCAGGTCGCTGAATATATTTTACCTTATTTAAAGGATAGGCCTATGTCGCTCAACAGGTTTCCTAATGGCATTCATGGGCCAAGTTTTTACCAAAAGGATGTGAAAGGTAAAGCACCCGATTGGATTACTAAAACTTTCCCTTACACCACCAGCGAAGGGGAACATAAAGAATATCTGGTAGGTTCTGATGAATCTTATTTACTATGGATGGCATCACTGGGATGTATTGAAATGAACCCCTGGTTTAGCCGGGTACAATCGCCGGATAATCCTGATTACTGCGTGATCGACCTCGATCCGGATAAAAATACGTTCGACCAGGTTATTGCGGCCGCTTTGGAGGTAAAAAAGTGCTTGACGCTATAGATGTACCTTCATACTGTAAAACATCGGGATCAACAGGGATGCATATTTATATCCCGTTGGGCGCGAAGTATGATTATGATCAGTCACAGATGTTTGCGCGGCTCGTGGTGGGCATTGTTCATAAGCAAATTCCCGATTATACAAGTTTGGAACGTATGGTAGCCAAGCGAAATGGTAAAATGTACCTTGATTTTCTGCAGAACCGTCCGGGAGCTACCGTAGCGGGGCCGTATTCCTTAAGACCTAAACCGGGCGCTACTGTTTCTATGCCCCTGCATTGGGACGAAGTGAAACCTGGGCTCACCATGAAAGATTTTACCATTTTTAATTCCATCGACCGCCTTAAAGAAACCGGCGACCTTTTTAAAGGTGTACTGGCAAAAGGCATCGACCTGGAAAAAACTATTAAGAAGGCGAAGAGTGTGTTTGAGTAGAATTTAATAGATTGTGATGCTGAGTGTTTAAACCCGGAGGCCTCTGAAGGTGAAATGACAAAAGATGGCCTGTCAGTCTGAGCCTGTCGAAGACCCGTGCGCAGAGGCCTGCCCGCTGGGGTGTGATGGTTTATCCGGACAGTTGATCTGTCATGATTTATAAAAGTAAAAATAAATAACTTGTTGTTTGTTTGTGGTGTTGAAATGTGGGAAACTCGGAGAGTTTTCCATATTTCAACACGTTTTTCTTTTTTTGCTTCTTTTTTCTTTTTATCGGGCCTCCGCTTTTTGTGGATAACTTGCCTTTCGCTCAAACGCCATCGGGCTGATATAGCCTAAGGCTGAATGTCTTCGGATAGGGTTATAGTACATTTCAATATATTCAAATATCTCGCTGCGGGCATTTTCTATATTTTCAAAAGAGCCGTCCTGCAATAGCTCGGCTTTAAACCGGGAGAAGTACGATTCCATAAAAGCATTGTCATACGGATTGTCCGCATCGCTCATGCTTTGTAGTACATGACACCTGGCAAGCCATCGGCGGAATATATTCCCTGCATATTGTCCGCCACGATCTGAATGAACGATCAACCCCTTATCAGCTTTACGATTGCTATAGGCCTTCTGAAACGCCTCCAGTACAAGGGCCTCTTTCATGTGGTGCAACAACTGCCACCCGATCACTCTGCGGGAAAACAGATCCATCCATACCGCCAGATAGCACCAGGATCCTTCTCTTAGCGGGATATAGGTGATATCGCCAACCCATATCTGGTCTATCCCTGATGGCGGTAACCTGTCTTTCAACCGGTTGGGGCTGATTGGATATGGATGTCGGCTATCTGTTGTCCGGGGCACAAATGATCTGGGTTGAATCGCTTTCAATCCATTTTGATGTAAGATACGCCGTACCCGGTAATGACCTATCTTTAATCCCTGGTCTGACAACTCCGGGACTAACCTACGGATACCATAACGGTGTTTATGTAACCGGAAGGCTTCAACTACCTGCGCTTCGATCTTCTTTTGAACTGAGCATTCAGCCTGCTCATCCTGCTTACGATAGGCATAGTAACAGCTCCTGCTCACCGATAATACATCACACATCCTTATCACCGGAAAAAACAGCTCCTGTGATAAAATAAAAGCGTACACCTGCTTTAAGTTGTCCGGCTGAAAATGCCCAATGCTTTTTTTAAGATATCCCTTTCCTGCTCCACTTCTCGCAGACGTACCTTCATTCGTTCATATTCTTCTACCGATACAATCGGCGTTTCTGACCCTGGCGATTTCAGCGCCGATGATCCCGTTGTTTCTTTATAACGGCTTTTCCATTTGTGGATCAAATTCTCCCTGATCCCCAACGAAGCGGCCACGTCCACAACCGAACGACCACTAAAAACCATCTTCAATACATCCGACCTAAAATCCGCATCGTAAACACGGCGGCTTGACTTTTTCTTGTCCATTGATTTGCTAAGTTAAGCATCTCGACTGTCCGGCTTTACCGATGCATCTCACGCCATGCTTCGACGGGCTACCCATGACACCCGTTTTAAGTTGTCATGGGTGGGAACGAAGCATCTTCTTCGCCCTGTATAGCAGTTTTGCTTATCGAAGAAGATCTTGTGCTATCGCTGCCATTGACAAGTTGGCAATATGCTGATTATCAGATACAAAAAAGTCATCTGCAATGCGATCATTTGTGCGCAAATAAACCCTACTCAGGGCGACAATCGGTTAAATTCAATGCTGTTTCACGCCACAGCAGCCGATAGTATTATCCCATTATGCGCATTCACTACACCGTTGGCATAGCCATTATTATCTATGAACATCTTTTCGTTCTCTATCAGGAAATGCGCTCCGCCAACAAAGAAATTTCCTTTAATGGTTAGTACACGGTCAGGATGCTGCGCGTGGATCTCATTCAGCACATGGCTTGATAAACCGCTGTATTCATGCGGATCGAACTGATACACATCCAGTACAGGCTCCGCGTGTCCGGGTTGAAATATCTTAACACGGCCTTTAGTTACATCAAGGCGTATATCAGCGCCGTTTTCATTGGTATTAGCACTTATCCTGATCGTTTCGCCGTTAGGAGCGTTAATATTGGCCTCGATGGTAAGCACTTTGCCCTTTTGCTCATTATAAAATGAAAGGATCCTCAAAAACTCAATATTACTAAGCCCATCGCTATAAGTAAGCGTATTTTGCTCGCACAAAAATATGGTAGTCCCAAAAATGAATGCATGTTTCATGACGGAAATTTTAATTGGTTAATTGATATTGATACAATTAGCAAAATCTCAAAATGTTTTAAATTTCCATTATTCTTTCGAAGTAAAACAGCATGTTTTGTCAAACAACTATCACAAAGCATTAATATGGTAATTTTGCTCAACGCTCCCCGTGTTTTTTACGTTAGTTACTGCAAATACGCATCGTATAAAACCTATATGTTATACATGAAAAAAATAACTTGTTTCATAGCTGTACTGTTAACGGCTTGTTTTTCTGTTTCGGCATCTGCCCCTAAAAAAGTGTTAGATACCGCTACTTTTGCTACAGGGTGCTTCTGGTGCACCGAAGCTAAATTTCAGCAATTAAAAGGGGTTGAAAAAGTGATCTCCGGATTTTCCGGCGGGCATGTGGCCAACCCATCCTACGAGTTGGTTTGCACTGGTACAACCGGTCATGCAGAAGCTTGCAATATCATCTACGACCCAGCAAAAATTACCTATGACGAGTTGCTGGCTGCATTTTTTGTGGCGCATGACCCAACGCAATTAAACAGGCAGGGTAATGATGTAGGCACACAATACCGGTCGGCTATATTTTATCATAATGCCCGGCAAAAGCAAAAGGCCCAATATTACATCACGAAGCTGAACGCCGAAAAAGCCTATAAAGATCCGATAGTGACACAAGTGGTGCCATACAAAGCTTTTTACAAGGCCGAAGACTATCATCAAAACTATTTTAACCAGAATGGCAGCCAACCATACTGTAAATATGTGATCCAGCCCGAACTGGAGAAGTTTAAAAAAGTATTTAAAGATAAACTGAAGCAATAATGAAAGCGGTATTTATGATAGCAGCGCTGTTGTTTTTTACAACGGGAATGTTTGCACAGCAGGCAAAGACAATAAAGGGGCACGAAAATAATCCTTATTACTCCAATACCGATACCCGGCATTTAAATGTATCGAACGCCGAGTGGAAAAAATCCTGCCGCCTGCTTTGTACGCCACTGCAAGAGAACAGGAAACCGAACGCGCATTTACCGGTAAATACTGGAACAAGGATACTAAAGGCACTTATTACTGCGCGGTATGCGGCAACAAACTTTTTCGCTCAGATGCCAAATTTGCAAGCGACTGCGGCTGGCCGAGTTTTTACGAACCCGTGCGCAAAAAAAGTGTAATTTATAAAGAGGATAACTCGTACGGCATGCAGCGTACCGAGGTGATCTGCGCCCGCTGTGATTCGCACCTGGGGCATATATTTGATGATGGTCCGCCGCCAACACATAAAAGGTTTTGTATGAACTCCGTTTCTCTTGATTTTGTACCTGAAGGATTTGGACTGTAAGCTGGCGTGACAATTATTAACGACCGGTTCGTTACATCAATTTACCTGCTAAAGTCATCCACAAGTAAACCTGCAATATTCTCTTTGCCGCTTGAAACAAGTATGAATTAACTTGTGTTATTCACCAATAATCAAGCAATCACTTATGGAACTGCAAAGCCTGAAATATATCGCAAAACAGCTTATGGCCGGTAATAAAGGCCTTTTGGCAATGGACGAAAGTACTAATACCTGTAACAAACGTTTTAAAGCGCTGAATATCCCGCAAACGGAAGAATACCGCCGCAAATACCGCGACCTGATCGTGAACACGCCGAAGCTGGAAGAAGCCATTAGCGGGGCCATTTTGTTTGATGAAACCATAAGGCAAAGCACCCCGGATGGTAAACTGTTTGTTGATATCCTGAAAGAAAAAGGAATTATCCCCGGTATCAAAGTGGATGAAAGTGCAAGGGACATGGATGGTTTCCCTGGTGAAAAAATAACTGAAGGATTGGACGGTTTGCCTGAACGCCTGGCCGAATATTATAAAATGGGCGCTCGTTTTGCCAAATGGCGGGCGGTTATAACCATAGGTGAAAATACTCCAACAAGTGGAAGCATCAAAGCCAATGCTTTTCTGTTGGCCCGCTACGCGATTATTTGCCAGGAGGCAGGTATTGTGCCTATTGTGGAGCCCGAAGTTTTAATGGATGGAGATCACTCGCTTCAAACTTGTGCTGAAGTAACTAATGAGGTTTTGCATGCTGTATTTAACCAGTTGTACCAGCAAAGGGTAAATTTTGAGGGTATGATATTAAAGCCCAATATGATAGTGCCTGGTATTAAAGCTGCCCAACAGGATAGTGCTGATGTGGTGGCCGATGCTACCATCAATTGTTTTTTACGCTGCGTGCCTGCCGCTGTGCCCGGTATCGCGTTCCTTTCTGGCGGACAATCTCCCGAACTGGCATCCGAGCGGTTAAACGCTATGCATGTACGCTTTAAAGATAAAATGCCCTGGGCATTAACTTTTTCATATTCAAGGGCTGTGCAGCAACCTGCACTGGAAAAATGGGGCGGTAAAGATGAAAATATTGAAGAGGCACAAAAGCTGTTATATGAACGTGCCCATATTAATACAGTAGCCCGTGATGGCAAATATACACCGGAGCTGGAGAAGCATCCAGTAGCATAAAACAAAAACGCCGCCTTTTTTCGGGCGGCGTTTTTGTTGGCTTGTTTTTATAGTCCCTTAACTTTGTAATGGGTATAGGTGGTAAATCCTAAAAACGTATTATCAACAGGCACGCCAAGCGGCGCCTGTAAGCCTCTCAGATAATTTAGGTTATCAGTATTATAATGACCATAGGCAACCTCAACGCCCGGGAAAATCCGGCTGTTTAAGTTGCAGTAATCGCAGCCGGTTTTCTGCTCATAGGCTTTCCGCATAAAATCATATCCAAGACTGATGTTTTTATTGCCGATCTTCCATAAACTATTATCTCCCTGTATTTTGGCAATAGCAGCAGCATATGCGTAAGCTGTTAACGAATATTGATAATGCACGCAGTCTTTACGTACGCAAAGCTCGGGTAGGGTACCATCCGGTTGAATGATATTTGACAATTCTTTTACCAACAAATCGTGCCCGGCACGATAAACGGAATCCTGATCTAAAAACACACCGATGGCCATTTTTGCATATCCTGCAGAGGCATCCCAGTTGTTTTTATAATCGGGGATCTTGTTGATGTAATTATCTTTTACATTGATAAGATATTTACTGAACTGTTCAATATCAGCAACAGCCCATCCGGCAGATTTACCCTGCACCTTATAATATCTGATGATTTCGGCAGCAGCCACAAAACTTGGTGTTGTCCATGATGCTTCCAGATCGGGCTGGTTGGGGGTGGTTTTTCCTTCAAGCAGACCATAGTCTTTAAATGCATATGCCCAGCCATTCAGTAAACCAATTGCCTTTTTTGCATAATCAGCGTTACCGGTAGCAGCCCAGGCCAGTGCGAGAGCGTAAACCAGTTCGCAATCTTTTCTGATCTGCGTTTTTGACGGTGATGTAGCCCCATTTGAACCTACAACGATGGTGGATGGGAATGATGCCGGGTACTCATGATCTTTAATAAAATCCAGCACTTTTTGATAGGCTGCTATACGCATTGTATCACCGGCCTTTAGTTGTGTGCTGATGAGGTCCAAACTGCCCCTGGTATTTAAAATACCAGGATGCACAAATTTGGTTTTATTGTTTTCCTGTGCTTGCAAACTAAAGCTTAAGAGCAGCAACAGGAATGTAAATAAGGCCGTTTTATTATATCTCATCTTCAGCCTACTTATCCAATCCGCCGCGGCGCGTTGCTTTAACCTGTGCAGGCCATTTAATGCCTTCGGTTTTGGTGTTAACGGTTTTTTGCGGGTCTTCGCTGGCCATGTAAGCCATGATTGCAGCTAAAATGGCATTGTTTTTCAGATCGTCGAAAACAACTTTATCATAAGTATCGCGGTTGGTGTGCCATGTATATGATCCGTACGACCAGTTAAGCGAACCCAAAGAAAAGCCGGGCGCGCCAACAGCTACAAACGATGCAAAATCAGACCCGCCACCGCCTGGCTGACCAGGAAATACGGTTTTGATCCGGTTTTTGATCGTATCAGGTACAGCGGCAAGCCATCTGCTTAAATAATCCTTAGCTTCCACAAAACCCTGCCCGGTAAGGTTTACCACGCGGCCGGTGCCATTATCCTGGTTAAACAAAGCTTGCAGATTACTAACAATTTCGGGATGGTCCTCAACAAAAGCGCGTGAGCCGTTCAGGCCTTCCTCTTCGCTGCCCCAATGGCCTACTAATATGGTACGTTTTGGGTGTGGATAGAATTTTTTCAGCAGGCGCATAGCTTCCATCATGGTCAAAGTACCTGTACCGTTATCGGTAGCACCCGTACCGCCATCCCACGAATCAAAGTGCGCGCTCAGCATTACATACTCATTGGGTTTTTCGGTGCCTTTGATTTCGGCAATGGTATTAAAGGTTGGCACTACACCTAATTCTTTTGATTCGCAATGAATACTAATCACCGGTTTGTTGCCCGATTCACTCAGGCGGTAAAGCATGCCATAATCTTCCAATGCAATATCAACCGTAGGCACGATTTTGGTATAGGCAGCAAAGATCTTATCAACCCCAAATCCGGCCGACCAGTTATTGGTCAGAATACCTGCTGCGCCAGCATTTTCCAACGCCACGGGCAAAGTTTTATTGGTAAACCCGGTTTTGCTGATGCGTTTTTTCCATGCATCGGTTTGGGCGGTGCGTTCGGCTTTCATTTTATCAAATGATTCCTTCAGGGCAAACTCCTGCCAGTTATAATCGGGCCTGCCGGTTGGCTGGAGCATGGAGATCATTACAAATTTACCCTTTACATTGGGGAGCCATTGTTGAAAGGCTACCGAATCGGCCACATCCGGTAGGATAATTACCTCGGCAGTAGTGGTCTTTTTGTCCATGCCCGGGCTCCAGGCCAGTTGCGTGCCTTCTAATGATTTTGCCCTTGGCGATACCATATCAATATGCGAGATCCCGCGTTCCCAGCCGCGCCATTCGCCCCATTTTTCGTTTTTAGCCTGGATGTCCCAGCTTTTGTATTTAGCAACTGCCCAGTCGTTTGCCTGTTTCATTTGCGGCGTACCAACCAAACGGGGGCCGATACCATCAAACAGCTCATGCGCCAGTTTTTCCAGTTGCGAATTGGTGGTTTCTTCGGTCATGATGCTGTTGATAACCGGGTTAGTTGATTGTGCCGAAGCTATGCCGCTGCAAAGCAGCATGCCCAAAACAAAAGGCCTTGCCTTGTTCCAAAGGTTGTTGCAGGTATAATGGTAAATATGTTTCATAAGGTTAAAAATATGAAAAAGCGGATGAGGTAATACGTTTTATCTTAAATGATATTGGTAAGTAACATAAATATTGCAAAATGTTGAGTTGTTTATATGTTCAGATTTAATAGAGTTTGTGCTTGTAGGTTAAATTATTGTTATAGAATTAACAATAGATTTATATATGGCCGATTCCTTTGTAAAACTAATCGATCACTTATCAAATGAAAAAACAATTACTTAGCGTCATCGCGTTATCCGCGGCGATCCTTTCTTCCTGCCATAATGATAATAAGATAAATCCTTTCAGCTATCCTGATATGGCCGAGGCGCAAAACCCGGCTATCCTTTTCACCACTGCCGACGGCGTAAAGGTTTATAACGGCGGCTTTGGATCCGCAGTGGCAGCAGATCCAAACCACAAAGATGTATTTTACCTGCTTACCGACCGCGGCTCAAACGTGGCCGGGCAGACAGCCAATTCCATCATCATCGGTAAACCGGATTTTGATCCGCAGATAGGTAAATTCAGGTTAAAAGATGATAAACTGGTGCTGGAACAAACCATAGAGTTAAAAAATGCCAACGGCGTGAAATTAAATGGTTTACCAAACCCCGCCGGAATGGGAGCTTCGGGCGAAATTCCATTTGATCTGAGCGGAAATCAGTTATCTCCAAGTGCTGATGGTATTGATTCGGAAGGTTTGGTTCTGGCATCCGACGGTACTTTTTGGGTAAGTGACGAATACGGTCCGCATATAGTACACTTTGATGCCAGCGGCAAAACCATCGAACGCATTAACCCTTACGGATCAGGCACCGGCGGCCGTAAAATTCCTGCTGTATTTGCTACCCGCAGGGCTAACCGCGGTATGGAAGGGTTAGCCATCACACCCGATGGCAAAACACTGGTTGGCATGATGCAATCGCCAATGTATAACCCATCTAAAGCAAAGGTTGCTAATTCAACTGTATTGCGCATCCTTACCTTTGATATTGCAACGGGCAATACAAAACAGTATGCTTACCTTATGGATAATACTTCATTAACAGGCGTTAGTGACATAACCGCCGTTAATGCCACTACATTCTTAACTATTGAACGCGATGGTAAGTTCGGAGGTGCGCCTACCGATGCCGCTAAGTTCAAAAAAGTATTTAAAATAGATATCAGCAATGCTACCGATATCTCCGACCCCGCAAACGGCGCCAACGGCAAATTATATAACACAAAAACTGTTGAAGAGCTTAATGATTTAGCCGGTTTACAGGCCGCTGGTATTACCCCGGTTACCAAAACCCAGGTGCTTGATTTGCTAAAAGATTTGCCAACTGTTTACCCTCATGATAAAGCCGAAGGTTTGACTTTACTACTGGGTAATATCCTTGCCATATCTAACGATGATGACTTCGGTGTTATTGATAATGGTAAAAACGGTTTTGCTGCAAAAATTTTACCGGCTACCAATTCGGTTGACAGGAACAGGATTTATTTTGTGAAGCTAAAATAGGGGATTTAAAAAGTTAAAAATGATCAATGCCTTCCGGTGTTAACTGGTAGGCATTTTTGTTTATACAACCTGCACAACGTTAGGTTAATGTTTTAAAATCAAAATCAATTTTATTGTTAAAATAACATTTATTCGGTGATTTAATTTTAACATTGATATGTATTATTTTATCACGATGGCGATAATATATTGACTTTCGGTTTTGTTTTTAATCTTTAACTAATTGATAATTAGTTATTTGAAATTTTAAATTTATATTTTTGGGTTATGTTAAAATAATACAAAAAACCACTCATATCGTATTATAATCGATTGTTACCTCTGGCTACTTTTACTTAGCATATAATCTCTTTGGCGACAACTGTTAAGAAGTGATCATGTGCTTTAAACCAATTTTAACAAATTAAAGTAAAACGTATGAGAGGAAAACTACGTATCAAAAAAGTTGTGGCCTTAATCTGTACAAGTTTATCATTTGTGTTGATAAGCCTGTCGGGGCAAGCCCAAAGTAAATTGATTACCGGTAAGATCACCGGTTCGGACAACGGACTACCTTTGCCGGGTGTTACCGTTAAGATAAAAGGGAGCACGCAGGCTGCGGGTTCAAAGGCCGATGGTACCTACTCAATAACCGCCGGTAACAATGAAACACTTGTTTTTAGCTTTGTTGGCTTCTTAAACCAGGAAGTTGCCATAAACGGCAGATCGGTTATTAACGTATCGTTAGTGCCCGATAATAAAACACTGACCGAGGTAGTTGTTGTGGGTTATGGTACTACTAAGCGTAAAGATTTAACGGGGGCTATTAGTTCAATCAACGCCGATCAGGTAGGTAAAGTGCCTGTGACCAGCGTTGACCAGGCTTTGCAAGGCAGGGCAGCGGGTGTACAGGTTACTAACAATGATGGCGCACCCGGTAGTAGTGTGAGTGTATTGATCAGGGGGTAGGTAGTTTGGCTACAAATGGTAATGAGCCTCTATATGTGGTTGATGGTTACCCGATCAGCGGAGGCTTAAATAACGTTAATCCTAACGATATAGCTAATATTGATGTGTTGAAAGATGCTTCGGCAACAGCTATTTATGGTGTTAGGGCAGCAAACGGCGTTGTTATCATTACTACAAAAAAAGGTCGGAAGGATGGTGGGGTGCAGGTATCGTTAGATGCCTATGGTTCATTGCAATCAAAACCCAAAAAGTATAAAGTTCTTAACGCGCAGCAATGGGCAACCCTGGCCAATGAAGATCACGCATCTGAGGGTAATTTTACAGAATTGCCTGAATGGGCAAATCCTTCGGCATTAACCAGTGTCGACTGGCAGGATGCAATTTATCGCCAGGGGGCAAAACAGAGCTACAACCTTGGTATACGCGGAGGCAACGAAAAAATTCAATCTGCCTTTTCAGCTGGTTATTATGACCAAAAGGGGATTGTTTTAGGTTCATATTTTAAGCGGTTAAACCTGGGTATGAATATTGATTATACCGTAAGTAAATGGCTTAAATCATCTACCAGTGCTAAGTATTCAAGGCAGGATCAAAATAATCCATTTGGTTCAGGATCATTGCAGCAATTAACAGAGCTTATCCCTACGCTCGATGGTGGTAATAAGTTAACCAACCAGATAAAAGACAAAAATAGGAACTATGGTTTTTATAACCCGATCAATATTTACACAAAAAGCTGGAACAATCCATTATATGCTATTGAAAAAAACGATTATAAAAACCTAAATAATTACCTTTTGGCAAGTAGCTCATTAGAGGCTACTATTATAGACGGACTTAAGATCAAAACCAATGCGGGCCTAAACGTAAGTGACTATTCGGGTTACTTCTTTCAACCGGAAGACCTTCGCTGGCAGGAGCAATATGGTTTAAGCGGAGCTAACCAAAATTCTGTTTATTCGCAAAGCGCTAATAACACTTTTGAGTGGTTATGGGAAAATACCATATCGTATGATAAAACCTTCGGAAAGCACGCTATTAACTTTGTTGGTGGTGTTTCAGCACAATCAAATACCTACCGGTATATGACAGGTACCGGAGATAAATTGATCAATAATGCCCTTCGGGATCTGGCGCAGGTTAACGATCTTGTTGTTACAGGCAGCCAATATACAACAACTTTTGCTTCACAATTTGGACGGTTAATCTATAAATACAATGACAAATATATTGTAACAGGTACCGTTAGGCGCGATGGTTCTGTCGAAATTTGCTAACGGGCATCAATATGGTGTATTCCCTTCGGGTTCCGTAGCCTGGAAAGCTAAAGAAGAATCATTCCTGAAAAACGTTGCATGGCTGTCTGATCTGAAGTTCAGAGGAGGGTATGGCGAAGTTGGTAATCAGGGCTCTATTCCATTATTTCAATATAATGCCTTATATTCATCAGGTGGTGCAGCTACTACCGGCACAAACGTGGGTTACCCATTTGGTAAAAATGGTTCGTCAGGAGAGGTTTATCAACCCGGCTTGGCACCAACACAACCTGCCAACCCCGACCTCAGATGGGAGACTGATTACCAAACTGACATTGGTATGGATGCTGCCTTCCTGAATGGCGCGCTTACTTTTACAGTTGATTATTATAACAGGAGATCGAAAGACTTTTTGTTAAACCTTCCTGTATCGTCACAAACTGGCTTTAGCCAAAACCTGGCACAAAATGTTGGTGAAATTAATAACAAAGGTTTTGAGTTTGCCGTAAACTACAACCACACGGTAAATGATTTCAGGTATGGTGTGGGCTTGACTTTTACTACGGTTAAAAATAAATTAGTTAGCCTTAATAAAAGCCTAACCTTTATTGATAACCTTACCACGGTTACTGGTCTTAACGGTAATGGCTGGGGGCAATTCAGCGAAACCAATATCGGGCAGGCTGTAGGTGAGTTTTTTGGTTATAAATCATTAGGTATATTCCAGTCGCAGGCACAAATCAACGCTTTAAATACGGCCGCTGCAGCTAAATTTCCAAGTAACCCATATTACTGGAAAAGCGTTACCCAACCAGGGGATCGTTATTATGCCGACAACAACGGTGACGGACAGGTTACCCCTTCAGACAGGACAAGCCTCGGTAGTCCGATCCCTAAATTTTATGGTGGTTTAAACCTCGATTTTGCTTATAAGGCATTTGATCTTAACGCATATTTCTATGGCTCTTACGGAAATAAGATCCTGAATTATCAGCAAAGGACCCTTGAAAGCTTTCAGGCCCCCGGCTTTGTTGGTGTTGAAAACGTAGGTTACGATTATTATGTTAATCACTGGACCCCGAGTAATCCATCAAATCGTTACGCAAGGCTTACATATAATGATGATACCAGCGCAAATAACGTACCATCAAGTGTGTATGTTGAAGATGGTAGCTATCTCCGTTTAAGGAACCTTACCCTGGGTTATACATTACCGTCTGACGTCACCAAAAAGTTGACCCTATCAAAAGTGAGAATTTACTTTTCCACCCAGAATTTGTTTACTATAACCGGGTATAAAGGACTGGATCCTGAAATTGGCACAGCTAATGGAAGTGCAACGGCATCTGGTATTGATGCGGGTAATTACCCTTCATCTAAGTTTTATACACTTGGTTTAAATGTAACTTTCTAATTGGGCAGCGATAAAACAGTAAAGAAATGAAAATCAATAAAAAATATATCACACTAATTGCTCTCGGTGCCACACTTATGGTTCCATTGAGCTGTAAAAAGAATTTTCTTGACCAAACAAGCTATACACAGCTCGCTAAAGATGCTTATTTTAATAAAGCAGCTGACGGTATAGCGCTTGTAAACTCAATTTATGATACCTATCAAAATGCCGACCTGCTAAAAAAGTCGATCTGGTATTATGCTAACTTTCAAACCCATGATTTTTTTAACTGGGGAAATGACCGCTTTTATAATTACTACGCAATAACTACAGATTTTGGCCCGATCAGGACTTTTTGGCAACGTGCTTATGTGGGTATATCACGGGCTAACTCTGCAATTGAAATCATTCCCGAAATGAAAGCCAAAGGGATTCTTGACGAAAGTTTAGCTAACCGATTGCTTGGTGAAGCCTACTTTTTACGCGGAATGACCTATTACTATCTGGCGGGTAGTTTTGGCGGTGTGCCACTGGAGCTTAAATCAGTAACTGATGGTTTAACCGCAAGAAGTACACAAGAACAAGTATTTGCACAGGTAATTGCCGACACCAAGCAGGCTGCAACTTTATTACCATGGAGGGAAGATTTGCCGGCTTCTGAACTTGGAAGGGCAACAAAAGGTGCTGCTTTAGCTTATGAAGGTGCCGCGCAAATGTGGAATAAAGATTACGCCGGTGCATTGGCAAACTTTAACCAGTTGGATGGGCATTTTTCACTGATGCCTAATTTTATAGATGTAAATGAATACAACCATCAAAATAATGCTGAGTCGATATTTGAGGTGCAGTTCACAGTAGCAGGTACCCAAAGTTGGGGTGCAGGTAATGAAGTAGCCTGGATTTCGGATTTTAGCTGGCCGGAGGAGGTTTCAAACTTCGGTTATGATTATGCCAATCCGGGATTATATTATTCATACCAGGCTGGTGACAAACGTAAACTGGCAACAGTGATTGGCCCCGGCGATGAGAACATTAGTCCGGGAATTATAGGTCGGGGCGGCATTAAAGTTTATCCTTTAGTAGTAGCAGGTTTTGCGAGCTCCGATCCTAAGGTAAAAGCTAAATACACTGGGGATGACGGTAAGATCATCAATACCTGTGGTACACATGCCAATCCATGGTATGGTTCTGACGGTGATGGTTTACGTACCGGTTTCTACTGTGCTAAAATGTGGCGCGACCCCAACCTTGATGCTAACTCCGGCAATTCAACAATTTTTGGCGCTCAAAATCAAATACTGTTACGTTATGCCGAAGTATTGCTTGATAAAGCCGAGTGCCAGATCCGTACAGGTGACGCAGCAGGTGGCCTGGCCACGATTAAAAAGGTAAGAGACCGTGCGTGGGGCGGCACTGCGCCGGCTGTAATGCAGGATGGTGCAAATTATGACGGTTCGGCTTCAAGCCCAATCACAGACCCACTGCAAATGGTTTACAGCGAGTACAGGCATGAACTTTCGGGTGAATATTCTGTGTTTTATAACCTGCGCAGGGCTGGTGTAGCTGCCGAATTCATTAAAAAAGCTTACGGTACAGTTGACAACAATACCAACATGATTGCTAACCCCAACACTGCAGATGCAAAGCTTGATGCAGACAATGGTTTAAAGCTTCATGGCTTGTATAATACATCACTTCCTGTTGGCCGTGATCTTTATCCTATTCCGCAGCTTGAGCGTGGGCTAAACCCTAATTTAACTCAAAATCCGGCATACGGTAATTAGTATATTGTTATCATTTAACAGAAAAGGCTTCTCCCGCGGGGAGAAAGCCTTTTTGTGTTAATTATTATCTTTAAAGAATAAACCGATCTCCTAATTGATGAAGAAAATTTTACCCATCGCTATACTATGTTCGTCTGCCTTATTCTCCTGTAAAAAAACTTCACTTTTTCAGCAGGTTTCATCATCTCATTCGGGCATTCATTTTAAAAATGAGATCATCGAAAACGATTCGATAAACCCGTTAGACCTGGTGAATATTTACAATGGCGGCGGCGTAGGGGTTGGCGATTTTAATGGCGATGGTCTGCCCGATTTATACTTTACAGGTAATATGGTGGCAAGCAAGCTATATCTTAATAAAGGTGATTTTAAGTTTGATGATATTACCGATGCCGCGGGTGTAAATGGCGCGGGCCGATGGGGAAGAGGTGTTGCGGTAGTTGATATCAACAATGATGGTTTACCGGACCTTTACATTTGCAATACCATTGCCAAAGACTCGCTGAAAAGGCGGAATATACTATACGTTAACCAGGGGAAAGGCAACGATGGTATTCCTCATTTTAAAGATGAGGCTTCAGAATATGGTCTGGAAGCTGGCGCACAATCAACCATGGCAAGCTTTTTTGACTATGACAACGATGGCGACTTGGATATGTACCTTACAGTAAACAGCGCCACGGCAAGTTACAATCCTAATTTATTCGGTAATTCAAATTATACGGCAAATCATAGCCGGGGCAGGTTGTACCGTAACGATTGGGATGGAAAATTACATCATGGCGTGTTTCATGATGTATCCGCACAGGCAGGTATTAACCTGGATGGTTATGGCCATGCAGCCACAACGGTCGATTTTAACAACGACGGGTGGAAAGACATTTACGTATCGGATGATTTTATATCAAACAACGTCCTTTACATCAACAACCATGATGGTACCTTTACCAATCGTACCAAAGAATATTTTAAACACACATCCTACAACGCTATGGGGCAGGATGTTATCGATATCAATAACGATGGCTTGCCGGATGTTGTTGAACTGGACATGGATCCGGAGGACAACTATCGCAAAAAGATGATCCTCGGTCCCAATAGTTACCAAACTTATCAAAACTTTGATATTTATGGTACCCAGTACCAGTATGTACGCAATACCCTGCAATTAAACCAGGGGCCGCGTTTAGGGCAGAATGGTGCTATGGGCGCCCCTGCTTTTAGCGAAATAGGCTTTTTAAGTGGCATTGCCCAAACCGACTGGAGCTGGACACCGCTGATCACCGATTTTAATAATGACGGCTATCGGGACATGATCGTAACCAACGGCTTCCCTAAGGATGTGTCTGACCACGACTTTATGACTTACCGCGAGCAGGCCTATGCCGTTACTTCCAAGCAAAAAGTTTTGGATCAAATCCCCGAAATTAAGCTGCATAACTATGCTTTTGCGAATAACGGCAACCTCACCTTTACCGATGTGAGTAAGGATTGGGGCTTAAGCCTGCCTACTTTTTCAAACGGGGCTGTATATGTCGATTTGGATAACGATGGCGCCATGGATATGGTTGTTAATAATATCAATGACGAAGCATTTGTTTACCGCAATACATCGCGTGATGATAAAAATAAGCTTGATAAAACCCACTACCTGCAAATTAGCTTTAAAGGTGATAAGCAAAATATTAATGGTTTAGGTGCTACGGCCGAGATATTTTACGATAAGGATAAGACACAGGTATATGAAAATGATCCCTACCGGGGATATATTTCATCGGTACAAAGTATGGCGCATTTCGGTCTGGGTAAAATTAACACAATAGATTCGGTCTTGATCAAATGGCCGAATGGCAAAAGAGAAAAGCTGACAAAGCTAAAAGCAGATCAGTTAATAAAGGTTGATATAAAAAACGCTAATGACCCTTATTCCCTGGTTCAGCCGCAAATAGCCGCGAATGCTTTATTTAAAGAAATAACAGATTCCATAGGGATCCATTATACCAACAAGGGAAGCGGTTTTCTTGATTTTAATATCCAGAAACTACTGCCGCATAAACTTTCTGAGTATAATCCGGCTTTAGCCGTGGGCGATATCGACGGCAATGGTTTTGATGATTTGATCATTGGGGGCACCGCTTACGATCAGGCGCAGGTTTTTTTCCAGATGCCCGATGGCAAATTTAACCGCCGTAACCTGTTAGCAGGCGATATTAATCCTCTCCATAATTTTCAAGATGAAGGTTTGTTGCTTTTTGATGCTAATGGTGATGGCAAGCTCGATTTATATGCAGCCAGTGGAGGTTACGAATTTGCAGCAAATGGCCCTGAATACCAGGACAGGCTTTATATCAATGATGGCAAAGGCAATTTTACGCTTACAACGGATGCTTTGCCTTCAAACCTCACCAGCAAACTTTGCGTACGGGCTTGTGATTATAATAAAGATGGTAAGCCCGACCTGTTTGTATCAGGAAGAGTTGAGCCATGGAAATACCCCAACCCGGTTTCGAGTTTTATTTTGCGGAACGATAGTGAAAATGGGCACGCAAAATTTACGGATGTTACAGCACAGGTAGCCCCGGCTTTGAAAAACATAGGCATGATTTGCGATGCCCTGTTTACCGATTATGATAACGACGGCTGGCCCGACCTGGTCATGGCCGGCGAGTGGATGCCGGTAACATTCCTTAAAAATGAACATGGTAAGTTTGTTAATACCACAGTTCAATCCGGCCTGGGCAATAAGCTGGGGTGGTGGAACTCATTGGTGGCCGGAGATTTCAGGCATACCGGCCGCACGGATTATATTGTCGGGAATTTGGGCGAGAATAGCCTCATCAAAGCCAGTGACCAGTATCCTGTTTACATTACAGCTAAAGAATTTGATAAGAGTGGCATCTACAGCGCGATTCCTTCTATTTTTCAGCCCGATCAAAACGGGGACAAAAAGGAGTACCCAATGTACGGTCGCGATGATATGCTGAAGCAAATGATCAGCATGAGAAAAAAGTTTACCAATTATCGCTCGTACGCTTTGGCAACTATGGACGAGGTGCTTTCACCCGAACAGAGGAGCGGGGCGTTGAGGCTGAAAGCTAATACCTTACAATCATGTTTTTTAAGGAATGATGGCAATGGTAAATTTACAGCTATCCCGCTGCCTGTTGAAGCCCAGGTATCGGTATTAAACGGTATGGAAACCGGCGATTTTGACGGGGATGGAAACCTCGACGTAGTTATTAATGGCAACGATTATGGCAGTGATGCTACTATCGGGCGTTATGACGCGCTTAACGGTTTAATGCTGAAAGGTGACGGCAAAGGCAACTTTAAGCCATTAAGTATTATGCAAAGCGGTATTTATATTCCGGGGGATGGTAAGGCCCTGGTTAAGTTCCGCGATAAAAATGGGCAGGTAATATTGGCCGCCAGTCAGCATAAAGATGTTTTAAAAGTTTTCAGATCAGAAAATAAAACAAAAACTATCCCAGTCAAGGCCAATGATGTTTATGCACTGATTAAATACAAGAACGGCAATACCTCAAGGCAGGAATTTTATTTTGGCTCATCTTTTTTGTCGCAGTCGGCAAGGTTTATACAGCTTAATGACAAAATATTAAGCGTTACCGTTTTTGATGACAAGGGTAATCAAAGGCTTGTAAATTAGGTGTTTTGCCCCTGGTTGAAATTACACCGGAAAATGATTAAAATATTCGTAATCGATTGCGTAAATTAATTATCTTGCGTTGCTAATATAAGGCCGCATTGTTATGCGCTTTAGCCAATAAACCATATTATAATTAAAAATCAATGCATTGCTTTAATCAATCTCCTAAACTCTTCGGCAGAAAAAAGTTTTGGATAGCATGTGTTTGCCTGCTGGGTTGCCAGCAACTCAGGGCGCAAAACACGGTACCTCTTAATGATCTTTCTTTTTTTGATAATCCATCATCCAATTGGAAAGTAGCAGCCGGCGCACAGGCTGATATTGCGCAGGATGAAGTTTTAACCCTTAAAGATGGTAGCGGGATTTTGGTAAACCTACCCGGCAAAAAGGGCGCAAAAGACCTGTTTACCAAATCTGCTTATGGCGATGCCGACCTGGAGCTTGATTATATGATGGCCAAAGGTTCCAATTCGGGTATTTATTTGCAGGGGCGTTATGAAATTCAGCTTTTAGATAGCTGGGGAACGGTAAACCCGAAATCGGGAGATAATGGTGGTATTTATGAGCGCTGGGACGGTAGCAAGCCCGAAGGGCAGCAAGGTTATGATGGCCATGCGCCACGGCAAAATGCCAGCCGTGCGCCGGGTTTATGGCAGCACATGAAAATTTCGTTCCAGGCACCGCGCTTTGATGTCAGCGGCCAAAAGATCAGCAATGCCAAGGTCCTTTACGTTTGGCTCAATGGTGTTTTGATCCAGGATAATGTTGAGCTTGCCGGGCCAACCCGCGGAGCTTTTGACAACAAGGAGGCCACCACCGGTCCGCTGCGTTTGCAGGGCGATCATGGCCCGGTAGCTTTCAGGAATATCAGGATAACCAGTTTTGACAAGCCTCACCCTACACTTTCAAACCTGAAATACGGGGTTTATAAAGATGGGGTTATTGAGGGAGATAGTTATAAGAAACTAAAACCCGAATCAGAAGGAACTTCGCCTGTATTATCATCAAATCAGGGTAAGCTTACCAATAATTTCCTAATCCGTTATACTGGCAGTATTCAAATTAAAGAAGCTGGTGAATATGTTTTTAAACTAAATGTACCGGGTGGTAAAGGCAAATTGCGTATTGACGGGGTTGATGCGGTTATGTTAGCCGAAAACAGGGGCGAGGGCAAGGCCCAGTTACAACCCGGCGATCATCCGTTTGAATTACTCTACTCAAAAACTGTCGATTGGGTCAGGCCGGCTTTAGGGCTTACGGCATCAGGCCCGGGCATCCGCGAGTATTTATTGAGCGATGCCAATGTAAGCAACAATGATCCTGTTGATCCTATTTTGATCAATGCAACTTCAAATACTGTATTACGGAGCTTTTCTGATTTACCGGGAGGTATCAGGGTTACCCATGGTGTAAATGTAGGCAGCCCTGAACTGTTGCATTACACTTACGATTTGGATAAAGGAATGATTGTAGAGATCTGGCGTGGTGGTTTCTTAGATGCCACACCCATGTGGCATGACAGGGGCGATGGCTCATCGCGCCCGGCTGGTTCTGTACAATACCTTGGCAAACCTGTCCCTGCTATCGAAAAGCTGAGCGATGCAAATGCCGCCTGGGCTTTGGATACTGCAGGTACAGGGTACAGGCCAAAAGGCTATGTTTTGAATGCCGACGATGTTCCGGCATTTAAGTACAATATTTATGGTACTTCGGTAAATGATGCCAGCAGTGTGATGGATAAAGGCCAGGGCATTCACCGGGAAGTAACACTTGCCAATGCAGTAGACGGCCTGTTTTATCACCTGGCATCCGGCAATATCGAAACACTTGGCAATGGATTATATGTCATTGACGATAAATCCTACTATATCCGTATTGATGATGCAGCGGGCGCCAAACCTATCGTTCGGGATGCGGGAGGGAAGCAGGAGCTCATCATTCCTATTCAAAAGAAATTAACCTATTCTATCATTTTTTAAGCTGCCTTGATCATGAACAATACTTTAAAACAAATGATAAACAAGGGCACGTTTTTATTTACGCTTATAATTATCGCGCTGTTGAGCGATATCAAAAATACCTTTGCCCAGGCCGAATCGCCTAAAGAAGATGACTTTTTTAAGATCATGAAAGTGCCCGCGCCTGAGGGTACTATCCTTGAAGTTGGCGGTTTGTGCACGCTGCCTAATGGTACGCTGGCAGTAACCACTCGTCGCGGAGATATATTTATGGTCGAAAATCCAACCGGTCAGCATCCTTTTTTCCGCAAGTTTGCTTCTGGCTTGCATGAGGTGCTGGGTGCCGCCTGGAAAGACGGTGCGTTGTACGTTGTTCAGCGCGGCGAATTGACCAAGCTGGTTGATACGAATATGGATGGTAAGGCCGATGTTTTTGAAACCATTTATGCATGGCCGTTATCAGGAAATTATCATGAGTATAGCTTCGGGCCTAAAATAGCGCCCGATGGCTCATTCTTTGTGACTTTGAACCTCGGCTTCCCGCCCGATTGGTGGCACCCGAAAAGCTTTGTGCCTTACCGGGGCTGGGCTTTAAATATTAAGGAAGATGGCACTGTTACGCCATGGGCGGCAGGCTTGCGTTCGCCTTGCGGTATCAGTATGATTGATGGCGAACTTTGGTATTCAGATAACCAGGGTGACTGGGTTGGTTCAGGTAGTATCATGCCGATCAAAAAAGGGGCTTTTATGGGGCATCCTTCAAGCCTGGTTTGGACGGGTTTGCCTAACTCGCCGCTAAAACTCACTTCCGAGCAATTCTTTGCCAAAAACAACCCGAGGATAGAATTTGATAAAAACGGCCAACCTGTAAAGCCGCAGGATATTGTTAATGAAAAATTTAAAACGGAGTTTGAGGCTAAAAAAGAGATCCCTGAGTTACAGCTGCCCGCGGTTTGGTTACCGCATGGGATCTTAGGAATCTCCAACTCCGAAATTGTTAAAATCCCGGAAGGCGCATTCGGCCCTTTTGCCGGGCAATTACTGATCTGCGACCAGGGCCAAAGTATGGTTGACAGGGTGTTTTTAGAGAAGGTTAACGGCGAATACCAGGGCGCGGCCTGGGCTTTCAGAAGCGGTTTCCAGTCAGGCATAGTAAGGCTGGCCTGGTTACCTGATGGTTCATTGGCTGCAGGCGAAACCAACCGTGGCTGGGGATCTGCAGGGGAAGCCACTATGGGATTGCAGCGATTGGTATGGAACAATAAAGTTCCGTTTGAGATGCGTGCTATCCGTGCAATGCCCGATGGTTTTGAGATAGAGTTTACCAAGCCGGTTGATAAGAAAGTAGCTGAAGATATAGCTTCATACTCTGTAGAAAGCTATATCTATAAATACCATGGCGTATATGGCAGTCCGCCGGTAAATACCGAAAAATGCCCGATAGCAGGTGTGAAGGTATCTGCAGATGGTTTAAAAGCGCGATTGATTGTGAATAACCTGCGTAAATATTATATCCACACCATTACGCTTGCAGGTATCCGCGATAAGGAAAACTATTTCAATTTAGTTCATCCAACGGCTTATTATACGTTGAATAATATCCCCGAAGGGCAAAAACTTTCTATGACGGAGGTAAGCACGATAAACTCTGCCAAAGCTGCAGCTGCGGCCGATCTGAAAAAGGCCTCGCCGGCAAAAAAGCTGCTACGGCAAAATCTGCAGCAGGATTAAACACGGTTCCTACTTATGCCGAGGTGCAGCCGATCCTGCTGAAAAATACCTGTCTTTCGTGCCATAACGCTACAAAAAGACAAGTTGGCCCGGCTTACGTGGATGTAGCTAAACGCAAATACAGCGTGGCCGAATTGATCCAGCTGATCCGTAGCCCGAAACCCGAGCACTGGCCCGATTATTCAACGCCTATGCCACCTATGCCACAGGTTACTAAGGAAGATGCCCGTAAGATAGCTTTATGGATCAAATCGCTGGCTAAGTAAAGCTGAAAGCCGAATGCTTAAAGCAAAAAGCTAAAGACCCAGTATTAAAAGTTTTCAGCCTTTTGCTTTAGGCTTTCAGCTAAACACGAATAGTTATCTGATTATTTAACCCTGATCAATTGTTTTAAAATGAAACGCAAACTTATTTTTACTGCTTTATTAGCAGGCTGTTCTTTAACAATATTCGCGCAGCAAAATGCTAAGCCGGAGGATACCGAGATCTGGTCGCCGGTGCCGGCTGTGGTTACCCCTGGTAAAACTCTGGGAGATGCACCTTCTGATGCCATCATTTTGTTTGATGGCAAAAACCTCGATGAATGGGTAGCCACCAACGACAGTACATCAAGTCATAAATGGAAGGTGGATGATAAAATTATTACGGTAGATAAAACGGCAGGCGATATCCAAACTAAACGAAAATTCATGGATTTTCAGTTGCATATCGAATATCGCATCCCATCAAACATAACCGGCAGCGGACAAGCACGCGGTAACAGCGGCATTTTCCTGGCAGCCCTGCCATGGGGAGCCGGTGGTTATGAGTTGCAGGTGCTTGATAACTATAATAATAAAACCTATGTGAACGGGCAGGTGGGCAGTTTATACAAACAAGCCATCCCCCTGGCAAACGCTTGCCGCAAACCCGGCGAGTGGCAAACCTATGACGTAATCTGGACAGCACCCCGTTTTAATGAGGATGGTTCATTAAAATCAGCGGCTCGCGCTACCGCAATTCATAATGGTGTGCTGGTTCAAAACAATACCTCATTAATAGGAGATACCCCGTATATCGGCAAACCCGAATATCGTAAACATGGTGCTTCGCCAATTAAGCTGCAAGCTCATGGTGATAAAAGTGAGCCTATCAGTTATCGTAATATTTGGGTAAGGGAATTATAAGAGGAAGGTTATTGCGCGGTACGAAGCAATCCCAAACTGTACAGAGAGACTTGCATAGCTGCTCTGCTAATCGGGGATTGCTTCGTTCCTAGCAATGACGCATTGAATTAGCCTATGTTGTTTTGTTTAACCCTTCACCGCCCTCTTCCCTTCAATATTTGGCAGCAAACCAGTGAAAATACCTATCAACGGTAAATACGCACAGATCTTAAATACATAGTTGATACTGGTCATATCTGCAACTTTACCCAACACTGCGGAGCCTAAACCGCCCATTCCAAAGGCAAGGCCGAAGAACAAACCCGCTATCAATCCGACTTTTCCTGGTACCAACTCAGTTGCGTAAACTAAGATGGCCGAAAATGCTGATGAAAGGATCAGGCCTATAAACACAGATAAAACACCGGTCCAAAACAATGACACGTAGGGTAGGAGCATGGTAAAGGGCGCCACACCCAATATCGAAATCCAGATGATGTATTTACGGCCAAAGCGGTCGCCCAGTGGCCCGCCGAATAATGTTCCGGCTGCTACTGATCCTAAAAACATGAATAAATAAATTTGTGATTGCTGAATGCTTAAGTGGAACTTATTGATCAGGAAGAAAGTATAATAGCTGGTGATGCTGGCCAGGTAAAAATATTTGGAGAATATAAGCACCAGCAATATACCCAGGGAGAATATTACCCTCCTTTTGGAGATATTCAACTGAACGGTTTCTTTAGCATTTTTGTTTTTTGCATTAAAACTGAGGCGTTCGGCATACCATTTAGCTATGCGGAGCAATACCAAAATTCCGGCGAAGGCGATAAGGCAAAACCAGATCACGTTTGATTGTCCGTAAGGGATCACGATAAGAGCTGCAAGCAGGGGGCCAATAGCGCTGCCGGCATTACCACCCAGCTGAAAAATAGATTGAGCCAGTCCTTTTTTCCTCCCGATGCTAAATGTGCCACCCGGGATGACTCCGGGTGAAATATGGATGAGCCAATACCAATAAGACTTACGGCCATCAGCATAATATAAAAGTTGCCGGCAAAAGAGGCAAGCATCAATCCGGATAGAGTGAAACCCATGCCAATTGCCAATGAATATGGTTTAGGTTTTTTATCGGTATAAAGACCTACAAATGGCTGCAAAATAGAAGCAGTAATTTGATAGGTGAAGGTGATTAGCCCTATTTGAGTAAAATTAAGACTAAACCGTTGCTTGATAAGCGGATAGATAGACGGTATAACCGACTGTAGCATATCATTGATAAAGTGTGCAAGGCTTATTGTAAACAAAATTGAATACACTGTTTGCTGAACCAATTTTTTAGGTTCGGGGATAATAGTTGTTGGCGATGTAGATTCCATTAGCGACAGGTTAAACTATAAAACATTATATCATCAGATGAATTTTGCGAAATTTTTTAATATTGATGAATTTCCATAGCTGTATTCCAGGCCTGTTTCGAATCGCAATCGAGAATGTTTTTCAGGAGCTTTTCGTGAAGGTGCTGGGTTTCGATAAAAATGCGCGTATCAGGGTGGATTTCAGTGAACCATTTTTTTAAATGTACGGCTGCCGTTTTATATAGATCGCTCAGGATCTCGTTTTTTGATGCTTCGGCAATAGCGATGTGAAATTTAACATCAGCGTCAATACACTCTTCCAATAGCCCGGCTTCGGCAGTTCTGTTCCGGGTTTCCAAATGGCTTTTCATGTTAAAAATATGTTTTTGCGAGCGGTTTATAGCAGCTTTTTCAGCTATTTTCATCTCCAGTAATTGTCTTACCTCATCAAGGTCCTGAGAGCGGGCACGTTTTAAACGGGCTTCCATAGGCTCAGGATTACTGGCTGTGCGTTCCACAAAAGTCCCAGCACCCTGCTGGATTCTGAGCAGGCCCAAATGTACCAGGCTTTTAGTTGCTTCGCGGATGCTAGAGCGGCCAACGCCAAACTCGGCCATGAGTGCGGGTTCGGTAGGCAGCTTGTCGTTTACCCGGTAATGGCCGCTGCTTATCTGTTCTTTCAGTTTTTCTGCTATCTCTTGTGCCAGCGATCTTTTAATAATTTTGCTCATTTGTAAATCATCAGATGAATTACAAAGGTATAGGTTTGTTTGAGAAATAAAAGTTATTTTGGGGGCAAAATCTATTTTTAAAAAATAGTGCCAATTATTAGCCTGTGTTTTCTAAAGCATTAATATATATTTAAATTTAGCTTAACATTAGTGCCGTTACTTTGATGCGATAAAAATACCCCTTGTGAAACAATATTCGGATGCACAACTTCTACTTGAACTGCAGGGCGGTAACGATGGTGCATTCCGGGAAATTTATGAGCGTTATGCGGATAGGTTGATTGCCTTCGCGTTAAAGAAAACCCAAAACGAGGATGAAGCGATGGACATGGTACAGGAGCTGTTCCTTTCCATATGGAAAAATCGTAATACCATCCAGGTAAATGGTGCGCTTGAAGCCTACCTCATGGTTTCTGTTAACTACATGAGCTATAAGTGGTACAAAAAGCAAAGCATCAAACCTCGCCCGTTAGATGATGTTTCCGAAATACAGGAAACTTATGAACACAGTACCGACCAAAAACTTTCCCTTGCCGAATTGCACTTGTTGATAGACCAGGAAATTGCGGATATGCCCGAAAAGATGCGCCAGGTGTATTTGTGCAGCCGCGAGCAGGATATGACCGGCCCGCAAATAGCCGAATTTTTAGGCTTATCGCACCAAACCGTGCGCAACCAAATTAGTAATGCTTTAAGCAGGTTGAAGAAATCTGTTCAGAAGTATTACGATGTCATCCCCTTTGATAATTACAGCAGATTTTTGCTGTTGATAATTTTTTCAAAAAGTTATAGTACACTCCTCCGTCTCGGGTCACTTATCAGGTATAAAGCCCCTGTTAGGTGAATCAAAGAGAAATAGAAAAACTACTCAATAAGTTTAACGCTGGCAAATGTACCGACGAGGAATTGCAGCTTTTACAACAACTGATGCATAACCTTGACATGGACGCCAAAACCGGCGACAATGTTAAAGCCCTTAAGCAGCCGCTTTGGGAACGTATAGAAAAACAAACTATAGATAAAGGTAAAGTCCGCAGGCTAAATACCACCTGGTTAAAAGTAGCTGCGGCTGTTTTGGTAGCTGTATGTGCCGGACTGTTCTATTCAAAATTAGCTACTCATAAAAATGAGCAAATTGCTTACCAGGTAATCACTGCCCCTAAGGGCAGCATGAAACAGGTAATGCTGCCAGATAGCTCAACCGTTCAGTTAAATGCAGGCACATCGTTAAAGTTCCCGGTTAGTTTTGGCGATACGAAAAGAGAAGTAACGCTGATAAATGGCGAGGCGTTTTTTGACGTGAAACATGATGTGAAGCGGCCATTTATGGTGCATGCCGCAAAAGTTATTACTCAAGTACTTGGTACATCGTTCAATATCAAATTTTATAAGGAGCTGCCCGACATACAGGTTTATGTGAATAGCGGGAAGGTAGAGGTGCATGATCAGCGCCATACATTGGGTTTTTACACACCCAGGCAGCAGTTAACCTATAACAAACAACATGAAAGCTTTACGCGCCAGGAACTAACGGCTGATCATTCGCTGAGCTGGATGCATGAGGAGTTGATACTGGATAATGCGTCATTTAAGGAAATTACCATTTATCTGCAAAACCGCTATAACGTGAATTTTAAATACAATGAAAAACGATTGGCGCAGCAGCATTACTCGGTTAGGTTTTCAAATAAGTTGAATATCAGACAGGTGCTGGATATACTCCAGTTTATTGACGGCCGAAAGTATAAGTTAAACGGAGATACTGTAAATATTAGATAACAATATAAAAGGAAAACCAATGCCTGCTCCAACAGGCACTGGCTCAATTAAGTGTAGCTGCCAAAACTAAAAGCCAACAGGCAGTTACTAATCACTTTAAAAACAAATGTATGGAAAAATCTTTAACCCGGATTTCAAGAAGATTAATCTCAGCAATTTTATTGCTGGTAACAACCCTGACGGCAGTATTGCCCTCACGCGCCTTCGCCGAGCGTAGTGTGTCGCTGATGGATCAGCCGGTAACCGTAAAGTTTGCCGATGAAACCATGGATGCCTCGCTCGAGAAACTCAAAAAAGCGGTAAATACCGTTGCATTTAACTACAAGATGGATGATGTGGCCGCGGTAAAAGTAAAGGCAAATTCATTTGTTAACAAACCATTAAAAGATGTGCTTAACGCTTTAACTGCCAATACACAATTGGAGTACCGCGAAAAATACGGCACTATTATTATCTCGCACAAAAAGGTGGTACGTGCACCCGAAAAAATTACGGTGACCGGAACAGTGAACGATAAGGACGGTCCGCTGGCCGGCGTGGCTGTACGCAGCAAAACTTCAACTGCCGCCACTTCAACCGACGTTAATGGTAATTTTAAAATTACTGTTGAAAAGGGCGAGGTGCTGGTATTCAGTTTTATCGGCTACAAGAGCCGCGAAGTTGCCGCCGGTCAATTTCCGCTTAGCATTACTTTAGAAGCTGACGTTACCGGTTTGAACGCCGTAGTAGTGGTAGGTTATGGCACACAAAAAAATACCGACGTAACCGGTTCGGTAGGTTCATTAAAAGTTAGTAATGTTAAAGATCGTTCGGTAGGTTCGGTGACTGAAATGCTGCAGGGACAAATTGCCGGTGTTACAGTTTTGAACGAAGGTGGTGACCCAACTTCGGGCCCAAGCATCAGGTTACGCGGTCAAAGCTCTTTCAATAATGAAGGTCCGCTGATGGTTGTTGACGGTACCATTTATAACGGCGGCCCCATCGATCCTTCGGACATCGAATCTATCGACGTATTGAAAGATTCATATGCTGCCATCTATGGTGCCAAGGCTGCTGGTGGTGTAATTTTGATCACTACCAAACGCGGTAAACAAGGTAAAACCAATCTTGACATTACCGCAAAAGGCGGCGTACAAAACGCCTTGAAAATATTACAGGCCTTAAACGCTGCCGATTATGCAGATGCTATAAATACTGCTTATGATAACGCAGGCAAAACCCGCTTACCTGCATTTGATGGTACTATAAACCCTGATTCGCGCGTAACCCGTACCAACTGGACAGATGCCTTGTTCAGAACAGGTTACATACAGGATTATAACTTGAATATCAGTGGCGGCAGCGAAAAATCTACCTTTTATATTTCAGGAGGCTATCGTAAAAATGATGCGATCCTGTTAAATACCAATGCTATTCGCTACAACTTTCGTGTAAACTCTGATCATCAGATCAACAACTGGTTAAAGATTGGCGAAAGTTTCTCTTATTCATATAACAACGGACAAGGTGCCAATACTACAAGTGCTTACACCGGTGCTATTTTATCAGCTATATTTTACCCTCCAAACGCTTCTATCTATAATGCCGATGGCAGCTTTGGTGGTGTGCCCGCCCAATATGCAGGTTCATATGGTGACGTAATTAACCCGGTTGCTTATTTAAAACGTTTGGACAACAGCGATGCTGTAAATAGCTTTAATGTCAACCCTTATGTTGAAATTAACCTGATTAAAGGTTTAAAATTTCGCTCAAATCTGGGGGTTACTAAGAACTCTGAAACCATTAAAAACTTTAGCACAAGGGTATTGGAGCCCGGTAAAAAGTTTTTTGATAACTTCCTTTTCCAGGAGCAAAACAATACACGCACTATCCTGGCCGAGCAAACTTTAAACTTCGACAGGACTTTTTGTAATCATCACGTAAGTGCTTTGGCAGGTTATACTTATCAGAATGATACCCAGGAGTTTTTTAGCGTTAACACAGATAACTACCTGAGCGAAGATCCTGCTTATCGTTATATCATCAACGGTAGTCTTAACCCAACAGGCGTACCGCTACAAGGCAACAAGAACGAATCTGCTTTGATCTCATACCTGGGCAGGATCGGTTATGATTATGCCGGTAAATACTTTGTCAACGGTATCATCCGTCGTGATGCTACCTCATTATTATCAAGCAGCAACCGTGCTGAAGTTTATCCTGGCGTATCGGCTGGTTGGTTAATTAGCAAGGAATCATTTTTTCCTACCGATGCTCTGGTATCATTTGCTAAGTTAAGGGCAAGTTACGGTCAGTCGGGTAACCTTGCAGGTTTACCAAGCTTCCCAACTTCAGTTTCGTTAACCAAAACTGCCGGTTATTTAGGTAGCCCGGCTACAGCTATTACAGGTTCGGCTGTTGATGGCTTGGCTAACCTTAATCTTAAATGGGAAAAAGCTACACAAACCGATATTGGTGTTGATTTAGGCCTGATGAACGGTAAGATCAATGTTACTGCTGATGTGTTTCAGAAAAGAAATACCCGTTTCCTGTTCCAGCCACCGGTTGCAGCTGTTTATGGCGTGTCAAACCCTCCGTTTGTTAACGGTGGTCAGATCACCAATAAAGGTATTGAGTTAGCAGTTAAATACCAGGGTAGCGTTGGTGAATTCCATTATAATTTAGCAGCTAACGGATCATACATCAAAAATAAAATTGATAACATACTTCCAGGTCAGCAAACCATCCTTTCTGGTCCAACAGTAAGAGATAACCTGGTGCCTGTGTGGTTACAACAGGGGTATTCTTTGTATTCGTTCTTTGGATACAAAACCGCGGGCTTATTCCAATCGCAGGATGAGGTAAATAATTATAAAGGATCCTCGGGTACGCTTATTCAACCAAATGCAAAACCAGGCGATATCAAATTCCAGGACCTTAATAATGACGGTAAAATAACCGAGGCCGACAAAACTTACCTGGGTACACCTTTCCCTAAAATTAGCTATGGTTTTACGGCAAACTTTAACTATGGCCCGTTTGATATGAGCGTATTTTTGCAAGGTGTCGCAGGTAATAAACTTTTCAATGCTGTTAAATACACAGGTTTAAATGCATCTATCCAAAACTATAACCTGCTGGCCGACGCTAAAAATGCCTGGACACCAACCCATACAAACACCAATATCCCGCGCTTATCTGCAAGTGATGCAAACGGCAACTTTGGTAACGTATCTGACTTTTATGTTGAGAACGGTTCATACATGCGTATCAAAAACGTAACGCTTGGTTACACACTGCCAAAAGCGCTGATGACTAAAATTGGTGTACGCAGCGCCCGCATTTTTGCCAACGCGCAAAACCTGGCCACATTTACCAAATACAGAGGTCTTGACCCCGAAGTTGGTATCAACCAAAACGGCGTTGATTTAGGCTTGTACCCACAGGCAAGGATTATTTTAATAGGTGTTAACGTAGGCTTATAATTAATCAGGAACCACAATTAAGAAGATATAGAGATGAAATTCAAAAATATAATTAGCAAAGGCTTAATGGGTGCAATGGTTATTGCACTGGCCCAAAGCTGTAAAAAAGGCACTTTAGATAATATTAAACCAACCGGTACGCCAACCAGTACAAACTTCTGGAAAACTGCTGCCGATGCCCAGGCAGCGGCCAATGGTTTGTATGAGAAACAAAGTAACAGCGAAGATCTTTACGGTCGCGGTTTCTTTTGGTTCATTAATGCCAGCGATGACATGGTTGTTGGCCGTACATCTGCCGATAGGGAAAATATCAAAAACTTTATCTGTACCGGCAACGAAAGCAGTATTTACGCTCCATGGCAACTGCATTTTGTAGTGATGAAACGTGCTAATGACGTCATCAACAACGTGCCGAACATCAACATGGACGCAGCTACCAAAAACTTTATTTTGGGCCAGGCTTACTTTATTCATGCTGTAATGCACCTGGAAATTGCCGATCTGTACGGATCGGACAAACAAGGTGCTCCTTTGCAAAATCGCGCTAATCCATTAGCGTTCCCGGCGCAATTGCCCTCAGTTAAAGATAACTACGCTTATATCGAGGCTGATTTGAAAAAGGCAGCTTCTTTATTGCCTTATTTCGATAAACTGGCTGCTGCCGATAAAGGCCGCGCTCATAAAACTGCTGCTTATGCTTATTTGGCTAAAACTTACCTGCATGCTAAGGATTACGCTAATGCCGAAAAATATGCCGACTCGGTTATCCTTAGCGGAAAACATGCTTTGCTAAGTAATTATGCGGATGTGTTCAAGATCGCTAATAACTATAGCTCTGAGTATATCTGGTCGGTTGCAAGTAACCTGAATGGTCAGAGCATTTTGCCTGGTGCTATGTTGGAGAACAAAGGCTGGGGTTTATATAACGGCTTCGGTTATTATCAGCCAACCAAAGAATTGGTTGATGAGTTTGAAGCAGGCGATAAAAGGCTTCCGGCTACTATCCTGCAAAAAGGCGATAGCTTCCAGTATTTCGGTCAAACTTATACTTACCCAATTGGTGGTAAAAGCAACAGCTTAACCGGCTACCAGTTTAATAAATATATGGAACCGTTTAGCTATGCAGGTGGTATTCACGTAAGCCCTAACGGCGATGAACCATCTACAGATTTAAACGTGCCATTATTGCGTTATGCCGAGATCTTGCTGATTAAAGCCGAAGCGCAGATCATGCAGGGTAAAAACGGTGATGCCGCGCTTAACCAGGTGCGTGTACGTGCAGGATTGCCCCCGATTACTAATGCCACAATGGCAAACCTCAAACACGAACGCCGCGTTGAATTGGCTGGTGAGTGGAGTGATCGTAACTTTGACCTGGTACGCTGGGGCGATGCACAGGCAATTTACGCAAAACCGTTACACGGTTCGGATGGCTTAGTTGTGTGGAAAGCTCGTAACTTTGACCCGGCGAGGGATAACGTTTGGCCAATTCCGCCAAAAGATATCCAGATAAGCCAGGGCCAGCTGAAACAGAATGCCGGCTGGTAATTGACATATTGAAACTTACAAAACCGGGCACAGCCCGGTTTTGCTATATCTATACCAAATGAAAAAAGTACTACCCTAATTACGCTGGCAGCGTTGCTGGCAAACGCCGGCCTCACGGCCAATGCGCAGGTTAAAAACTACACCGTAGCCGACGCGCACTCCCATAACGATTACAAAAACAACATCCCTTTTTACCGGGCCTATGAAAAAGGTTTCGGTTCTATCGAGGCCGACTGTTATGCAGTTAATGGGCAGCTGATGGTGGCTCATGATAAAAAAGAGATTGACGCTAAACGGTCGTTGAAAATCTTGTACATCGATCCGCTGATTGAAAAATTTAAACGAGATCCGCAGCGCCATTTAAGGCTGCTCATCGAAATTAAGGAAGATCATAAGGCGGTATTGCCCTTGGTGATCAAAGAACTGAAACCGTTAGAACAATATTTTGATTATGAAGGTCACCCGGGGAGGTTATCGATAGTGTTGACAGGAGCAGTGCCCCCTGCGGCAGAGATGACCAATTATCCGGCCTGGATCTCTTTTGATGTTGACCATATGAACGGTTTTACTCCGGCGCAATGGAAAAAGATTGGCATGGTAAGCTTTCCGTTTGGTAAATATATGCACTGGAATGGTAAAGGTGTATTGAATAACGAAGAGATCTCGAGGATAAAAGCAGGGATCGATAGCGTACATAACTCCGGTAAAAAGGTCCGTTTTTGGGAAACTCCTGATACCAAAAGCAGTTGGCTGGCGCTGATCCGTTTAGGTGTTGATGTAATTGGCACCGATAAAATAGAAGAGCTTGGCGATTTTCTGAACAAGAAGCCAGCAAGTGAGTACACCGCGCCACAAGAGTATGGCATTTATAAGCCAACGTATAAATCGGACGGTACGGTTAAGAAAGTAAAAAACATCATTTTGTGTATCGGCGATGGCATGGGCTTATCGCAGATCTATTCAACCTATACCGCCAACCGCGGCCAGTTGAATATTTTCCAGATGCTCAACATTGGCTTTTCAGTAACTAATTCTGCCGATGCTTATATCACTGATTCGGCTGCAGGAGCCACCGCTTTTGCATCAGGCCAAAAAACTAACGACAGGGCAGTAGGTGTTGATCCCTCAGGTAAACCGTTGAAATCATTAGCTGACTACAGCGCGGCAGCAGGTAAAAAGACTGCTGATATTGTTGCCTGCGAGCTTACAGATGCAACTCCGGCTGCGTTCTACGCGCATGATTCGGAGCGAAGCCATTCTACTGCTATCGCTAATCAAATTACGTCATCACCTATTGATATTTTCTTAGGCTCGTCATATAAAGATTTTATCTGGCCGGTTAATGGCGAAAGCCCGGTTGATAAAATGAAGAAGAGGGGATACACGGTGATCCGCAACTTTGATGAGTTTTTGAATAGCTCGGCCCCGAAAATCCTGGGTTTGATGGATGATAGCGTAACCCGCCCGAAAATGGAGGGTAGGGGGAATTATCTGCCGCTGGCATTCAATAAAGTAACCCAAACGTTCAAAAATGCCCCTAATGGTTTCTTTATGATGATTGAGGGTTCGCAGATTGACCATGGCGGTCACGCTAACAACTTAAAACAGGTGATCACCGAAAATAGCGACTTTGACCGTGTTGTTGGCGATGCTCTGAAATTTGCCGACGAAGATGGCGAAACCCTGGTAATTGTAACTGCCGATCATGAAACAGGCGGCTTAACCCTGCTTGACGGCAGTATCAACGATGGTTACGTATGGGGCGATTTTAGCACCAATGATCATACCGGTACCCCGGTTCCGGTATTTAGCTACGGCCCGCATTCGCTGGATTTCAGAGGAGTTTACAGCAATACCGAGATCTTTAACAAGATTAAGTCGTTGTTGCAGTAGTAGCACATTGATAGCTGCCGTAGCTTAACAGAGCTTTTAAAGCCTAACGAAGCCTTTAAAACTTCGTTAGGCTAATGCTGTTTTGATGATATTTATAGCTTAATTGAAAGATACAATACAGCAGCAATGGAAGCCCCAACCAATGGGCCGATAATCGGGATCCATGCATAAGCCCAATCGCTCGTTCCTTTGCCTTTTATCGGTAATAGCATATGCATAAAGCGCGGCCCAAGATCACGGGCCGGGTTGATAGCATAGCCGGTAGTGCCTCCTAATGACAAACCGATTACCCAAACCAGTAATGCTACCGGGATAGCGCCTACTGAGCCCAGGCCAATAGGGGTTTTAGCGGGCGTGATTTCGGCACCGGCTATGTAGAAAATGGTGAAGAGCAATACAAAAGCACCAATTATTTCGCTGGCAATGTTTGATATGTAATTACGTACGGCTGGCCCGGTGCAAAATACGGCCAAAATAGAAGCCGGATCATTTGTGCGTTTAAAATGATCGTAATACATGATCCAAACTAAAAATGCACCGATACAAGCGCCCGCAAACTGTGCGATAATGTAGGGCACAACGTTTGCCCAGGCAAACTTACCCGCAATGGCGAGGGCTATGGTTACAGCAGGGTTAAGGTGCGCGCCGCTATACGGACCGGCAACAACTACCCCTACAAAAACGGCTAATCCCCAGGCAGTGGTAATTACTATCCATCCGCTGTTATTTCCCTTGGTATCTTTTAAAACTACGTTGGCCACTACACCATCACCCAACAATATCAGGAGCATGGTGCCTATCAGCTCGGCTACAAATGGAGACATGTTAAAATATTTAAAAGATGGATATTAAATAACTGTTACAGGATGCCCGGAATTTGACCAGCATTGAGCCGTGCTTACCGCACGTTTCCAACCCGCAATGCCCGATTTGACTTCATCAAGATCGTCAGCCGGAGTAAATTCCGCTTCGGCGGCCCACAAGTGCTGAATTTCGGCTATATCTTTCCAATATCCTACAGCCAGTCCGGCCATATAGGCTACACCAAGTGCTGTAGTTTCGGTAACCTCGGGCCGGATCACTTTACAGTTTAATACGTCTGATTGAAACTGCATCAGCAGGTTATTGGCTGTTGCGCCGCCATCTACACGTAGTTCTTTTATCTCCATGCCTGCATCAGCTTCCATCGCTTTAAGCACATCCATGGTTTGGTAGGCTATTGATGATAATGCGGCCCTTGAAATGTGGGCTGCTGTAGCACCCCTGGTTAAACCAACTATAGCCCCCCGAACTTCCGGGTCCCAGTAGGGAGCGCCCAAACCTGCAAACGCGGGTACAAAGTAAACGCCCGCGGTATCTTTTACTGAGGTAGCCAGCTTTTCAACATCTGCCGACGTTTTGATAATGCCCAGCCCATCGCGCAGCCACTGAACAACTGCGCCTCCTATAAAAATGCTGCCCTCAAAGGCGTAGGTGATCTCGCCGTTTATTTTCCAGGCGATGGTGGTAAGCAGGTTGTTTTTTGATTTGATAAACTCGTGCCCGATATTCATCAGCATAAAACAGCCGGTGCCATAAGTATTTTTAACCATGGCTTTATCAATACACATTTGCCCGAATAAAGCCGCATGCTGATCTCCTGCTATGCCTGCTATCGGGATCCGTTGCGCAAACAGATTATTGGCGGTTTGTCCGTACAGCTCGCTTGACTGTTTTACTTCGGGCAAGATACTTTTTGGGATGTTGAACAGTTGTAACAACTCCTCGTCCCACTGTTGGGTGCGGATATTGAACAGCATGGTACGGCCGGCATTGGTTACATCGGTGGCGTGTACTTCGCTGCGGGTTAACTGCCAGATGAGCCAGCTGTCAACCGTTCCAAAGGCCAGTTCGCCGGCTTCTGCCTGCGCTCTTGCACCTTCCACATTATCCAGGATCCATTTAACTTTTGAGCCGGAAAAATAAGCATCGATTACCAGGCCGGTTTTATCGCGGATCATTTCGCTATGACCGTTTTGTTTTAGCTCATCGCAAAAGGCAGCAGTGCGCCTGTCCTGCCAAACAATGGCATTGTGGATGGGGTCGCCGGTTTTGCGGTTCCATACTATGGTGGTTTCGCGTTGGTTAGTTATGCCTATAGCTTTGATATTGCCGCCACCCAGGCCTGCTTTCGCGATGGCCTCCACGGCTACTGCTATCTGCCCAGCCCAAATCTCGTTAGGGTCATGCTCAACCCAGCCGGGTTTGGGAAAATACTGCTTAAATTCTTTTTGTGCCGAAGCAATAATTTTGCCTGCATGATCAAAAATTATGGCCCGTGAGCTGGTAGTACCCTGGTCGAGCGCTAAAATGTATTCCTGCATAATTTGGTTTGGTTTACCTTGGTTTATTTGTTGAATATCACATTAAATTTTATTTTAATGTGGTGTTAGTATATAATTTTTTGCTGTTTCGTTAAATGCTTTAACCTGTGCCGTCTCCCATTCAGCATCTTTCCCCAATTCGCCGGCCATGAGGTGTGCTACTTCGGGAGCCATTTCAATAGCTAAACGGGCATCTAAAAAAAGCACACGGGTACGGCGGGCCAGTATATCTTCAACGGTGCGCGCCATTTCATTTCTTACCGACCAGATCACTTCGCCCTTAGTGTAGCTACATTCGGCATGAACAAGGTTTTTCCAGTTCGGATTCTCTTTGTACAAAGCCAAAACGTTTTCAATATCGGCACCATAAACAAACATTGGGTTTGTGCGGTCGGGATTGGGGCGACTGCCATGGATAGATAAGGAGGCAGTTTTACACGGTATATTATTTAGTCCGCCAACCTCAATTGTTTTATCAACAATATCTTCTGCCATTTTGCGGTAGGTAGTCCACTTACCGCCGGTTATAGTAATTAAACCTGATGCGGAAACAATCAGTTTATGGCTCCGCGAAATTTCTTTTGTTTTTGAGGCTCCATCCTGTGGGGCGGCAAGTGGCCTTAAGCCTGCAAAAACGCTTAGTACATCTGCACGGGTTGGGGCTTTGGTGAGGTATTTACCGGCTGTTCTTAATATAAAGTCTACTTCTTCATCCAGCGCTACCGGCTCCAGGCTGTGCGAGTTAATAGGGGTATCCGTAGTGCCAATCAATAGTTTCTCGTGCCACGGGACAGCGAAAAGCACACGTCCGTCTTCTGTTTTGGGAATCATTAGGGCATCTTCTGCCGGTAAAAATGAACGGTCGAGTACAAGGTGCACACCCTGGCTTGGCCTAACCATCGGTTTTTTCTCCGGCGTATCCATTTTTAGTACGTCATCAACAAATACGCCGGTAGCATTGATCACCGTTTTGGCTTTTAATTGATACCCGGCGCCAGTCTCTGTATCAGTGGCTTTTACGCCTATGATTTTATTAGTAGTATCTTTGATTAATCCGGTTACTTTAAAGTAATTGAGCAGGGTTGCGCTCTGTTCAATGGCGGTTTGCGCCAGGTTAATTGCCAGCCGAGAATCGTCAAATTGCCCGTCATGATAAATAACGCCTCCGTGAAGTCCTTTTTCCTGTATGCCGGGCAAACGTTTAATGGTGTCTTTTTTTGAAATATGCTTTGCTCTGCCAAAGCTTAGTTTACCGGCGAGCAAATCATAAAGGCTGAGGCCGATAGTATAAAAAACACCGTCCCACCAGGAGTAATTGGGGATAATGAAACTTTCGTTTTTTACAAGATGTGGAGCGTTGTTCAATAATAGTCCCCGTTCGCGCAAGGCTTCACGTACCAGGCCTATATCGCCTTGTGCTAAATAGCGTACGCCGCCATGAACCAGTTTAGTAGCACGACTCGAGGTTCCTTTGGCAAAATCGGCCTGTTCAAGTAATAATATAGAGAAGCCACGCGAAGCTGCATCTACAGCCGCGCCAAGTCCGGTAGCCCCACCTCCTATAATAATCAGGTCCCAGATCTTTTCGGTATCATTAAGATGGTTGAGATTGGCCTCTCTGGTAAATGAGTTCATTTTATTTCGATATTTATTCAAATATATAAAATCGAAATAAAATAAAACTAAACGAAATTGAAAATAATTTTATTTGGTTACATTTGACTAACACGGAGCACAGTGAGCTTTGCAAAACATTACAGTCAATTTTTCTGTTTAATTTAGCGATTATGAGTAAAAACACAGACCGGCATAAGTTTATCCTGCAAAAAGTTGATACCGACGGCTTTGTGAATGTACAGGATCTGAGTACCCAGTTAAGTGTTTCGGAAGTTACTATCCGAAAGGACCTGAAACTTTTGGAAGATAAAAACCTGCTTTTCAGAACGCATGGTGGTGCAAGTAAAACAAACCCTTATGCTAATGACAGGCCGGTGGCCGAGAAGGAGAAACTGAACGGCCCCGAAAAAGAAAAATTGCCGCAGAAGCAGCGATAAGGATAGATACCAATGATTCAGTTATCATAGCCTCCGGTACTACAATGCTTGCCCTTGCCCGTGCCATGCAGCCCAATAAGCATCTTACGGTAGTCACCGCAGCTTTGCCGGTAGCGCTTGAACTTTTGCAGCATCCGCAGGTTGATATTGTTCAATTGGGCGGGCAAATGCGAAACACCTCCTCATCGGTAACCGGTAATTATGCCGAACTGATGCTGGATGATATGTTATGTGGCGTATTGTTTTTAGGAGTAGATGGTATCGATCCTGACATAGGATTGACTACCACAAATTTATCCGAAGCCAGGCTCAATCAAAAAATGATCAATGCTGCTCAAACTACCATTGTGTTGGCCGATAGCACCAAATTTGGTAAGCGGGGCCTGGCCAAAATCTGTGCGCTTGATCAAATCAATGAAATTATTACTGATAGCGGTATAAGCCCGGCAATGCTCAATATGCTGGAAGAAAAGGGGGTGAAGGTAACGGTTGTATAAATGGTTAAGCTTTGTCTTTGTGTTGGAAAGGATATCATTGCGAGCGCAGCAATCTTGTAGCCAATGCATATCCGATTTGAGTAGCTACGAGATTGCCACGTCGCCCCAGATGCTTTTGCCCGCGCCGCTCCTCGCAATGACATGGGGTTTAAACATCAACATTTTAAGTTGTTCTTCATCTTCTCAATACCTCACCGACGACGACCGCACAATCAATTGCGTTTCCACCTTTTCGGTAGTAAACTCTTCAACCGGCCATTTGCTTTCTATGGTTTTAATAAGCATCTCCGTAGCCATTTGTCCAATCTGAAAGGCAGGCTGACGTACAACAGTTAATGGTGGGTCGAACAGGTCAACAACATCCGAATTGGTAAAGCCTGCTATCGCGATATCTCCCGGAACTTTTAAGCCCCATTTTTTTAATATCGATATACTGCTGATGGTGAGCCTGTCGCTGCCACTAAAAATAGCCTCCGGCTTATCGTCCAATGCCAGCAATTCTTTCAGCACGAGCTCCACTTCATCGTGGATCATGCCGCCATGGTTGCAATGTTTAAGGTATTCGGGCCTAAACTCGATACCGTGTTTATCAAGTGCAGCGTTATAGCCTTCAAAGCGCTCATGGCTTATAAGCAGATTATTTGAATTGGTGAGGTGTGCTATTTTGCTAAAACCCGAATTGATCAAAGCTTCGGTGCCGTTAAATGATCCCTGAAAATTATTGGCTATCACTTTGTGAGTGTTCAGGTCAGGCGCCGCCCTGTCAAAAAATACAATAGGAAAACCCTTATCCAGCAGGTATTTATATTGGGAAGTATCAGTTGTTTGGGCTGATAGTGACACCAGCAATCCATCCACATGCCTTGAGAGCAGGTGTTTTACATTGGCACTTTCCCTGTCAAATGACTCATGCGTTTGGGTAATGATAACATGGTATCCACGGTTATAAGCAATAGATTCGATGCCATTAATAGCCTGCGAAAAATAATCATTTGCCACCTCGCAAACCACCACGCCTATGGAGTGGCTTTTTTGCTCTTTAAGGCTTAAAGCGATAGGGTTGGGCCGATAGTTAATTTTTTCAGCGTACTCAAGGACAAGCTTTTTGGTTTCGGTACCTATTTCGTAGCTTCCGTTCAGCGCCCTTGATACCGTTGATGTTGACACACCCAAAGCCTTGGCAATATCCTTAATAGTAACTGATTCAAACATAATTTAGCGTGGCAATCGGTTTTTAAATATCAGGCAATATTGATATGGGCTAAGTTATTTTAAAAATTGAAATATTTGAGTGTTTACCATTGTCAAAAGGGTGTGACTTTTTGGCGATAACTTCTTCAATTCCGGCAAAAGCAATTTTATATCAATTTAATTGTATTATTGATTTTTAATTAGGTGTAAATTTATTGTTATAATTATTACATTGTACCTGATTTCAATTGTAAAACGTTTTATCCCCTGGTTAAGCTATGTCTCACGAACAAATTGTTCATGACGATCATAATACTGCTGTCTGGCTTGCTTTTAAAGAAGGCAATTGGGATGCCTACACGCAACTGTATAACCAGTATTTTAAAATCCTCAATAATTACGGGCACAAATTTACCAGGGACGTTAACGTAATTGAAGATGCCATACATGATCTTTTTATCAGGCTTTGGACAAACAGGGCCGGGCTTGGCAATCCAGCTTCAGTAAAAAACTACCTATTCAAATCATTGCGCAGTATTATTTTCCGCAAGCTGCAATCAAAATCGCGCTTTGTTGACCTTGAAGATGAAGCTGAACATAACTTTCCCTTTGAAATTTCATTCGACCAGCAGCTCATGGCCGATGAGGAAGAACAGGAATTGCAGAAGAAAATTAAATTTCATGTAAAAGCTTTGCCGGCACGGCAGCAGGAAATTATATACCTGCGTTTTTATGAGGGTTTAGGTTATGATGAAATTGCCGATATTATGGAAATAAACATTAGTTCGGCCTATAAACTGATCTATAAAGCTTTTGATAACCTTCAGGATGTGCTAAAAACTTCAAAATTGGCTATTGTTTTAGCCTTGTATTCGTGCTTCTGCATAAACAATTATTAAAAAATAATTTTTTTTCAGTTTGTAGGGATAATTGGGGCAGGGTGCTGTCTATAAGGAGTAAATAACACCTTATAAACAATGCAGATAGCCAAATACAGTAATTATACCCTGCCGGATTTTTTAGAGGACGATGATTTTCTCCGTTTTGTGATTAACCCCTCACATAACGACACTGTTTTTTGGCAGCAAGTTGCAGCAGAATATCCGCAGCAGAAAGAAATAATAGCCGAAGCTTCAAAAATTATTAAAGCATACCGTAAACAGGATGTTTTTACCAATGAGGCTAATCAATCAAAAGTTTGGCTCAGGATTGAATCAACACTGCAAATAGACCAGGCTAAGCCAAAGATATTCACACTAAGCAGGTTCCTCCGTATCGCTGCAATGTTATTGCTGGTGTCGTCTATCGGCATTTCCTTATGGCTCGTCAAAGGCAGACAAAACGAAATTGATACCACTTTTGGTGAGCTGCGCACTGTTACATTACCCGATGGCTCAACCGTGGTGCTTAATGGTAATTCAAAGTTAACTTACTCCGGTAACTGGGATGAAAAATCGAGGGAGGTTTGGATAAGTGGAGAGGGGCTATTCAATGTAAAACATATCAATAAAGATCCCCGCAATATCAAACCTACTGAAAGATTTATAGTGCATTGCTCTGATATGGATATTGAGGTGTTGGGTACAACTTTTAATGTAAGAAGCAGGCACAATAAAACTAATGTAGGATTAGTACAGGGAAAGATCAGGCTTGACTATGTTGATGCAGCATCCGGAAAACTATCGCTTATTATGAAACCGGGCGATTATGTACAACATGCTTATAGAAAAACCCTTACCCGTATGATCCTGCCGGTTCCTGAAAAAATTACCAAATGGACAAAGCACCAGCTTTTATTTAATGATGCCTCCCTTGCGCAGATCAGCGAGATCATGACCGATGATTACGGCTATCATGTAGATTTTTTAAACCCGGATTTAGCCAATCTCAAAATAGAGGGCGAGATCAACGTTCCCAGTGTTGAGGAACTGATTGAAACTATAGCTACCACACTCCCGGTGAAAATTACCCGAACAGACAAAAATATTACTATAACAAAATTAAACCCCTAAACGAATAACTTATGCAAAAACTCGACTCATCCAATTTTTTAAGATGTTGCTGTTTCCTGATGGTTTTGCTCGGCCAGTCGGCGTATGGTTACGCTCAAATGTCATTGACCAATAACAACAGGTTACATGCACGAAACTTTAGTTACCCGATATCGCAGGTTACCGAAAGTAAGGTGCTTTTGAAAGACGCACTTGAAAACCTGAAAAAACAATTCAATGTTCAGATAGCTTACCAGGAAGGTTTGCTTGATAACAAGTTTGTGCCCACCAATTTAACAAGTAATATCAGTCAGTTTACGCTTGACGATAATTTGAAACAATTATTATCGGCCTTCCAGTTAACATATCGCAAGATAAATGATAACCAAATCTCGATTTTTACAGTGAAGGACCTTACCCTGAACAACGTATCTGTTGCAGCAGTTACATTAACAGGTAAGGTAGTGGATGCAGGCGATGGTCAGCCGGTTGTTGGCGCATCGGTTTATTTAAAAATAGATAACAAGGTAGGCGCAATTACAGATGTTACGGGTAGTTTCAAACTGGTGGTGCCTGATAAATATGCGGGCAAGCCTTTAACCCTGGTGGTTGCCTATGTAGGATATAACCAGGAAGAAGTGCCTGTAAGCGATCCGGTGTCGCCTTTGCAAATTAAACTGGTGCAAAATAACAAAGCTCTTAATGAGGTTGTGGTTACTGCCCTTGGTATCAGCAAGCAAAAAAATCATTGGGCTATTCGGTGACTGAGGTTAAGGGTACCGAATTTACTCAGGCCCGTGAAAATAACGTAGCCAACGCGCTTACCGGTAAAGTAGCCGGTGTTAACGCGGCGGGCTTATCAACCGGTCCGGGTGGTTCAAGCCGCGTGGTGATCAGGGGTAACGGTGGCCTTGCAGGTGATAACCAGCCGTTATATGTGGTGAACGGTATGCCGATTGATAACAGCGTACCCGGTGGCCCTGCTACGGTTAATGGTATTACCAACAATGTTGACCGCGGCGATGGTATAGCTGCAATAAATCCCGACGATATTGAGTCGATAAGTGTACTTAAAGGCGGTACGGCTGCGGCGCTTTATGGCTCGCGTGCAGCAAATGGCGTTATTTTAATTACAACAAAAAAAGGCCGCATACAAAAAGGTGTGGGCGTAGAATTTAACTCGACGGCCACCTACGATAATGTGGCTGTATTCCCAGATTACCAGTACGAATACGGGCAGGGCGACGGCGGTGTAAAGCCAACTACCCTGGCTGCAGCACAGGCAAGCGGAAGACGCTCGTGGGGTTCAAAAATTGACGGCTCAACCGATTATGTAGCTGTCGACGGGCTTACCCATCCTTATGTTGCACAGAAAAATAACCTTAGAAATTACTATCAAACAGGAAGCACTTATACCAACAGCCTTGCATTTTTAGGTGGTAATGAGGCTTTCACCTACAGATTTTCGGCTGCCGATCTGAATAGTAAAGGTATTTTACCGGGTACAACCTATGATCGTAAAACTTTTAACCTTGCCCTGAACGGTAAACTGAGCGACAAGCTATCTATTGAAGCGTTGGCCCAGTACAACGTTGAAACTGGCCATAATCGTACCGGCGCAGGCGATGCATTGGGTAACCCCAACTGGACACCGCTTGAGGTTGCCAATACCGTTGATGTACGCTGGCTTAAGCCGGGTTACGATGCTTTGGGCAACGAGCAGATCTGGAATGACGCATCCATTGCGTCAAACGGATATTTTGTGATTAATAAATACAAGGAAGATGATGTGAAGAACCGTTTTATTGGCCAGGGGTCGGTTATTTACTCTCCCGTAAAAAACCTTACTTTCAAAGCCACCATCAGCCGCGACTTTTTTAACTATAATTATACCAACATATTGCCAACAGGTACATTATATATCCCTAATGGCCAGTACGCCGGTATCAAATCAGATGTATCTGAAACTAATGAATTAGCGACCGTTAGTTATAAAACAAAGATCATCAGTGATTTAAATGTAAATGTTCTGGGTGGCGTAAACAGCCGTAAATACACAACCAATCAGCTAACGCTTAATGGTTCGCAATTTACCATTCCATATTTTTACAGCTTCACCAATCTTGCGGTTTCATCAACTACACCATATAATGCCAAAATTGTAACCAATTCGGTTTTTGGTTCGGCCGATTTTGATTACAAGAGTTTGTTCTTCTTATCATTCACAGGGAGGAAGGATTGGTTTTCAACACTGAGCCCGAAAAGCAACAGCATATTTTATCCAAGCGTAGGCGGCAGTTTTATCCTGTCTGACGCGGTTAAACTCCCTGAGTTTTTTAACCTTGCTAAACTGCGCGGTTCATGGGCGCAGGTAGGTGGCGGCGCTCCCGATCCATATGTTATCAACCTTACTTACAGTAACGTACCAAGCGCGGGGCAGCCACTGCAAAATGTAACCAGCAATAACATTACTAATAGCAATCTTAAACCATACACGTCAACAACGTTTGAAGGCGGCTTTGAGTTGCAGATGCTTAAGAGCCGTTTAGGTTTGGACGTTACCTTGTATGATCGTAAAACTACTAATGATATCGTAAATACAGCTATTTCTTCAACATCGGGCTACAATAACGTAATCCTGAACGTTGGCGAGGTAAGTAATAGAGGTATTGAGGTATTATTGAACGGTACACCTGTAAAAACAAGCAGCTTTACCTGGACTACAAGCTATAACGTAGCCTATAATGATAACAAAGTAGTTAAACTGGCGCCAGGCCTTAATACTATTCAGCTGGCTACTTCGGTAGGCAACTGGGGTATTTTAGATAATATTGAAGGTAAATCCTTTGGTATGATCGTGGGTACCCGTATGCAAAAGGATGCTAATGGTAATGTAGTGTTTAACGCTACCACGGGCTTACCGGTACAAACCCCACTACAGCAATTGGGTAAAAGCGTTGCCCCGCTTACCATGGGTTTAACCAACGAATTCAGGTATAAACGGTTCTCGTTAAACTTCCTGGTTGATGGCAAATTTGGTAACAAGGTGTTTTCGGTTATGGAGGTTTACGCCACCCGTTTGGGCTTGATGAAATCAACGTTGCCGGGTCGCGAAAACGGCTTAGTATTGAACGGTGTTGATCAAACCGGCGCGCCTTATACCCGTACGGTGCCGGTGAGCGGGTTAAGATCATACTATGATAATTATAAAACGTATTCCGACTTGTTTTTACACGATGGCAGCTTTGTTAAACTTCGCCAGGTTATCCTGTCATACGCGCTTCCAACAAGTCTTTTAAACAAAGTTAAGATCCAGTCGGCCAGCATCTCCTTTGTGGCCCGAAACCTTTGGACTATTTATAAGCAAACAGACAATTTTGATCCGGAGCAAAGTTTTACCAACAGTAATGCACAGGGCTTCGAGTCTATCGGTTTACCACGTACCCGCTCACTTGGTGTAAACCTGGCTGTTAAGTTTTAATACTTTAAATTGAAAACGATGAAAAGACATTTAACCAAATATATTTATTGTTCCCTGGTAATTCTCGGCATTATCACCACGCAATCGTGTACCAAAAATTTTGATACGCTTAATGTTAACCCGGATGCCTCATCAAAGGCGGTACCACAATACATTTTTACCAAAGCCCAGTATGATGGCACGGCCCGCATGCTTGATTTGTTGCTGGGTACTATGCAGTACACTACCAGCTTTAATGATGTGGCCGGCTTCGGTTCAAAATATGTGTTGAGCCAGAGCCCGCAGTCGGCAGCAGCTTTCACTAATGCTTACCCAAATGAAATCAACGAATTAGTTGAGGTTTTAAAGGCCATTGGCACCGATGCTTCGCTCGTAAACCTGCAGGCCGAAGCGAGGATCTGGAAAGTATATTGCTTTAGCAGACTTACCGACTTGTATGGTGATATCCCATATTCGCAAGCTGCACAGGGTTATAACCAGGCTATATATAAGCCTGCTTACGATGCACAAAAAGACATCTATGCCGATTTATTGAAAGAGCTTGACCAGGCAGCCCAAAGCCTTGATGCAACCAAAGCAACCTTTGGTTCGGCTGATTTAATTTACGGTGGCAATACCGTAAAATGGAAAAAGTTTGCCTATTCACTCATGCTCAGGTGTGCCATGCGCATGACCAAAGTTGATATTGCCCAGGCTCAAAGCTGGGCCACAAAAGCAATAGCCGGCGGCGTTATTACGGATGATGCAGATGTGGCCAAAGTAGTGTATGTGGGCGCAGGTCAGGATATCAACAAAAACCCTTTGGCGCTTGACCTTTATAATAATGACTACATAGCAGGTAACGGCAGCACTAACACTGAAGGCGGTAAATACCAGGATGTGTTTATTAATTATCTGAAAGCCAATAAGGACCCGCGTTTGGCTGTGGTATCTGTAGTATGGAACGGTGGTGTGGCTGATACAACCTCGGCTATTCAAAAAGGTATGTCATCAGGATTGAATGCCAAACCTGCGGATTTTGTGACCTATTCGGAACCAAATCCTAAAACCCTATTGCTGCTAAATTCTCCGCGATTGGTTTTTACAGCTGCCGAAAGCTACTTCCTGTTATCTGAAGCTGCGGCAAGGGGATGGTATACAACCGCTACCGCCGAGTCATTATACCAAAATGGTATTGCTGCTTCTATGCGCCAATGGAGCATCATTGCAGGCAGCGCAGGTACTATAACAACTACCCAGATCAACTCATACATCAATGCGCACCCGTTCAATACAGCTGGCACGCTTGATCAAAAAATGGAGCAGATCTATACCCAGTTTTGGGTTGGTATATTTCCTGATGCGCAGGAGGTTTTTGCAAGCTACAGGCGTACGGGCTACCCCGCACTTGTACCTAATAATTACGTTGGCAATGCTACAGGCGGTAAAATATTCAGGCGGATGTTGTATCCAGTTGGCGAGCAAAACCTTAACGCGGCATCATACGCTGCTGCCCTTGCACGGCAAGGTTCGGATGATTTTTTAACCAGGATATGGTGGGATAAACAATAGTGTTTAAGTTTGATTAATTGATGTTGTATCGGGGAGGGCGTGGGGCCTTCCCTGATTTTTTTAAACGGCTTTTTGATGTATAAGAAATACCTTTTTTTCTCTTGGTACTGTGTGGAATCCAAACTGCGTCAGCACAAAATGATCTGGTTAAAGATGATAACGCCAGTAATTATAACCTGAACAAGCCCGAACGCGAGCTATGGCTTAAAAATACAGGGTTGGGTTTGTTTATACATTTTAGTATGGATAGCCAGCTGGGTGTGGTGATCAGTCACTCGCTGGTTGGGGCAAGTGACGATTACGTAAACCGTTATTTTAATGAGCTGCCCAAAACTTTTGATCCCTCGAAGTTCGATCCGCACCAGATAGCAACGCTGGCAAAACTGGCGGGCATGAAATACATCGTATTCACCACCAAGCATCACTCGGGTTTTTGTATGTGGGATACCAAAACCACTGGGTTTAACATAACCCATACACCATACAAAAAAGACCTGTTAAAGGAATTTGTGAATGCCACTCGCGAGGCGGGATTGCAGGTAGGATTTTATTTTTCGCCCGAGGATTTTAACTTTGTCCGTGACCATCATATCCCTATTAGTCGTACCGATGTTAAGATGGATGCACAAACCCGCCATGAATATGACGAATACACCCGGAAGCAATGCGAAGAGCTGATGACCAATTACGGTAAAATAGATGTACTTTTTATTGACGGCGATCCGAAAGAAGTGGTAAAGCAAACCTGTTGGAAATTGCAGCCCGATTTGCTGATAACCCGAGGGGCCATTAAAACGCCTGAGCAGATCATGCCCGGCGCTATGATCAACGAACCATGGTTGTCATGCATCACTATGGGCACGGCCTGGGGATATCAGCCAACTAATGAACGGTATAAATCGGGCAATCAACTGATAGGATTGCTGATTGAGGCAAGGGCCAAAGGTGGATCGCTGTTGCTAAACGTTGGCCCGAAGCCAGATGGCGCTTTGCCCATTGAGCAGGAAGAGCGGCTAAGGGAAATGTCGGCATGGTATTTTGTTAACCGTGAATGTATTGATAGCGTGCGAAGCTGGGTGATTAGCAAGGAGGGCGACACCTGGTTTACCGCTAAAAACGGGCATACACTTTACGCTATTGTTACAAACGCTGCCGGCTGGAAGGAGGGGGCCCGCAAAATTTTTCTGATCCGTTCGGCCATCGCCACTATTAAAACTCAGGTTAGTGTATTAGGGCAAAATAGTAAGGTGATTGAATATAAAACCGATGATGTAAGCTGCAGGTATAAGCAAACCGATAGGGGGCTTGAAGTATCTGTTGTAAAGGCTCAGCGTATTTATGATGATCACCGCTGGCCTAATCCTGTAGTGATTAAACTGGAAAATGTTGCCCCTGTTTTTAAAGAAGCCGCCATTGTTGAAACAGGAGCAAGTTCAAAAACAAAGGCCGGTGCAGTTTTAAAAGGTAAAATTCTGAATTACAAAAGTATTTCGGCAAAAAGGGCGAGGTTTGATTATCGCCCTTACCATGGGCAGGTAGAAACTTTATATGCAGGTAAGTGGACAGCCGGCACCTGGGTAAATATTAAGACTGATGGCACATTTGAAGCAATACTCCCACTAAAAGCCGATTACGAATACAAGGCCGTAGTTGAACAGGCTAATGTTGAAATAGAAGGGGAGAACAAATTATTTAAGCAGTAATATTTGGTGAGATGCTGTTTGAAAATGGAAGAAAGAATTTTTGTAGAGACGCATAATTGCGTCTTCCGAAGGACAAGGCGATTTCAAAAGCGTCTCAACTGCGGTAAATTGCAAGCGTGAGACGCAATTATGCGTCTCTACATTCAAAAACTATCGTTTATAGGTAGATAAAACTTCATTGCCGTTGGTTTTAACCAACGGAATAATGAGTAGTGATAAGAGGGCTTCAGCCCAAACCCGCGTGTATAATTGGGCTAAAGCCAGAACTTTTTTGTCTTTTACCGTTGGTTAAAACCAACGGCAATTAATGTTTTTTAACAGCTTTCAAGATCATGAAAAACGGGGTTATGTTTTGCGTAACCCCGTTTTAGTTTTAAAGGTCTTTAATATTATCGTTAGGATTTCTGTCAATGAGTTTACTGAAGGGATCAATTCCTACAGAGGCAGGCTTACCCTTAACAATAACACTAAATTGCTGTAACCCGTGTTTAAGCTTATACTTTTTAAGGTATAAGGTGTTACTCACCATGCGGTTACCGGCACCTTGAACCTGCTTGCCGAAGATTCCGATATCAATATAATCGTTCATGTTTATGGCCGGGATATCGTTGTTTTTGGCGTCTTTCCAAACTTTATCAATATCAAGCTTCAACGTAACTTTATATTCATTTTTATTACCTGTGGATTGACTGCTTGCTTCAACCACCCTGTTATCATATAGTGTGATCTTTTGCCAGGTATCGGTAAGGTAGTACTGCAGCGAATCGGGTACATGCTTTTGGAGACATTGGTAAAGGTTATTGGCACCGGCAAACGGGCCATCTTTTTTAAAAGTATAGGTCTTTTTAAATTCGCGCAGGGCTACGTTCAGGCTGTCTTCACCAATCAGGTCGCGCAGGCCATACAGTGCCACGCTTGCCTTGCCTCCCCATAAAAACCAATTGTTGGCTTTTATTAAAGGATGTTCGTTTTCATTAAGGTGCCTCCTGATAAAAAGGTAATACCATAACTGATCTAAAACAATATAGCGCATGTTATCCTTGCCATATTTATGTTCTGACATTACCAGCTGATCGTAGTTTGAAAGGCCTTCGGGGATCACCAGGCTGCCAACAGTGCTGTTTGGTGCTGTTTGAAAACGCCACCATTGTTGTGATAACAGTCTGGTTGTATTGGCGTAACAATAATCAAAACTGTTAGGATCCCTGAAATCGGCATTCCATCCAAAGTATTCTGCGTAAGTGTCCAGCGTTGTCATGGAGGCATCCTGCGGACCGTAAACAGACGTCTCCACCAGTCGGATATCATTAAACGGATAGGCACCATAAACCTTGCTGTAATAAGTTAAGCCATCTTTATAAGCCGCAATATACCTGTCGATATTGGTGCTGTGTTCAGGATTATAATATACCTCGATATTTATGGTATGGTCCAGTTGAACGGTCGCTTTTTTTACGGCGAGTCTCTCTGATATAATGCCCAACGGCATGTACATACCCGGTTTATCCTGCACATAGTGAAAGTAATTACGACCGTTTTGCTGCCATTGTTTTACGAGCCGGCCGGGTACGATAGCGGTTTGATCGGCCAGGGTGCTAACAGTTACATCCAGTTTCAAAAGGTCAGCAGCTCTTCCTGCTTTTAAGGTGCTTATGCCCTCGGGATCATTTTGCTGCGTTTCCTCTTCCTTTTTTCGGGCAAACCTGCTTTTTTGCGTTCGTAAGGGCTGCTTAGCTCATCATCTTCATCATACCCAAGGCCCGGCAATCCACCGTTAAAAAATGTGCCGTTGTTAATGAGAGCCGCAGCATACATGCCATTGGTAAATCCTTTATGAACTATTTCTGAGTTGATCTCTAACGTTAATGAATCGCCCGGCATTAGCGGTTTTATGAACTTGTATAACCGAAATTCGGCAGTGTCAGTTTTCGGCCTGAACCAGTTGAAAAATCCACGGGGATAAAGAAGCGGGGTAGTAAACGGAACTAATGTGCCATTGGTTTTAAGCGAATAATTGGTGAGCTCATCGCCGTCGAGCAGTATCTGTAATATGGCAGCTTTATTTTTATTGGTGATGGTTACCCATGCGTGTGTGGCTACCTGTTGTTTATCCGGGTAAAGCTCTACCTGCATTTTTATGCTGGTTACTTTAGGCAGGGGAAGGTGCTCATATTTTTTCAAGGTTTTTTCATACATCACTGCCCTGGCTGTGTTTTCGCTTTTGATAAGGTAGCTGTTTAAAAAACTTACGTTATAATAATTCCACCCACCAACAGCTAAAAAAGCTATAGTCACTATTACGGTGATCAAAGCTGTGCTGCTGTTAAAACGCTGGGGCAATAAACGTAATCGCTCTTTAAAAGATGAGGTTACCCCCGGTAATAAAATAATCCCGAAACAATGATCAGCAAACCCGCAAATAGCATCCAGTACAGGTTGAACCAGCTAATGGGCGCTGCCATATGCCCTATGCCGGTCATATCAGATATTCCCGAAGATGGGGTGTACGAGTACAGCAGCAGATTATAATCAAAAGTGCCGGTTTTGCGCAAAAAGAAAACAATCACCCATAAAAACACGCCTATGCCATGGGCTGCAAATTTGTTGTTGATAACAACGTGCACAACATAGCAAAAAACAACCATCTGCAGCAAAGCGGGCAGCAATATGTAGGCTATGTAGAGAAAGTACACTGATAGATTCAATGTGTGATAACCCTTTAATAATTGAACGATAACCCCGGTTAATATGGGTAGGATGGATAAGCCGGTGCCAATAAGCAATAAGGTGATTAGCTTCGATCCGTTCAGGATCCAGTTTGGAGGCGGGAGGGAATCATTGATAAATGCATAGCGGGTAGTCCTGTCGCGGTGCAGGGTTTCGCCGGTATAAAATATCAGGATGAAGAAAATAAAGAATGGAAAAGCTTCATTAAAGATTGCGAGCAAGGTAACCGTACGCGGAAAATCAGGTACGCCATTCCTGTTATCGCCAAGCCAGAATACAAAACCGAGGAATAAGCTGCCAGCGATTAATATGATCCAGAAGTAGTTATCGCGGATAATATTCAGCAATTCAACTTTTACCAGGTTGTATAAGGTATTCCTGTTGTATTTGCCTGTAAAGCTAACAACTGGTTTAATAGTTACCTGGGTTTTAGTTTTTGTGCCTGCCTCGTCAATAGCAGCCTTATCACGCCTGCCGCTAAAGAAACGCTCAAAGCTAAACCTGAAATAAGTGAAAAGCACAATAACTATCCCAATACCGCCCCATAATACACGGTTGAGCATAAACGTACCGGTAACCGGGAATAAGGTAGTATTTTGCTCAATGGTGCTTGAAGAACTGGTTTGCATCCTGATACCGTTAAGCCCAAAGGGATCGCTGAGGTTTATTACCGTGGGGTTGTTAATGTGGTTAAGGAAAAACAACGCGATGAAGTAAAAAAGGAACAGCAGGATACCGCCAAAGTAAATAACCTTTACATTGCGGGTGATGGCTACAAGTCCAAAAAACAATGAAGAGGTGAACAAAACGTTAGGCAGCCCGATTGTGAAAAACGGGTGCAGATAGTAAATGAGGCTATTGGGGCCGTATTGCTTTGCATCCGTCCATCCCATAGCAGGGCCCAGTTTGGTGCCTATGAAGGCGCCAATGATAACCGCTGTTGAGATCAGGACCATGAAAACGAACGAGCCCAGGTAACGGCCCCAGAAATAGCCTGCTTTGGTGATAGGGTAGGTTAGGTAATAATCTTTTGTGTTGTATTCAATGTCGCGGTATAAGGCAGTGCCCATAATTGATGAACTCACAAGCGTCATCATCATGGTGATGCCCGAACACCACAACGCAAGTACATAAGGCGCGTTGATGTGCTCTTTTTCGCCTAATGGTAACGAGCCTGTTGAAAAAGTGAACACTGTAAATATCAGTGCTGCCAAAAAATAAAGGTAAACGGCTGGCCTGCGGACCCGATTCCGGATCTCGAACAGAAATATTTTAAGAAACATAAACTATTGGTTTATAGTAGTTTTAAATAGTATCTACATCTATACGTGTGGCGATGTTGCTGAAGTACACATCTTCCAGGTTTGGCGTGCTGCTGATAAAACCATTGCCGGGGTCGGCTTCGTTTATAATGCGGATATGGAGTTTGCCGGTTTTAAGCTGCGTTGATATCACCTGGTAATCATCTTTGTAAAAGCCCAGTTCTGATTGGGTGATCACCTTGCTGTAAATTTTTCCGTTCAGTTCATTTACCGCGCTTTCCGGGTCACCTGCGTATAAAACCTCGCCCTGGCAAATAATGGCAAAATTGGCGCAAAGCGTACTTACATCCTCAACAATATGGGTCGACAGGATTACGATGGTATTTTCACCCAGACGACTAAGCAAGTTGTAAAAACGGTTTCGCTCAGCCGGGTCAAGGCCCGCTGTGGGTTCGTCAACAATAATAAGTTTAGGGTTACCGATTAATGCCTGTGCTATTCCAAAACGCTGTTTCATACCGCCGGAGTAGGTGCCAAGGTGCTTTTTCCGGTCTTTATAAAGGTTTACGTTTTCCAGTAATTGAAGCACAAGGTCTTTGCGTTCGGCGTTGTTGCCAACCCCTTTGAGCTGGGCAATATGGTCGAGCATTCGTTCGGCCGATATTTTGGGGTAAACACCAAACTCCTGTGGCAGGTACCCGAGTAGCTGCCTTACTTCGGTTTTGTTTTTCAATACATCCAGCTCATCTAAAAAATGCTGCCTTTATCGGCCTCCTGTAGGGTGGCTATGGTACGCATCAGTGATGATTTACCGGCGCCGTTTGGGCCAAGCAGGCCAAACATGCCATTATTCAGGGTCAGCGAAACATCTTTTAAAGCATGTACGCCGTTGGCATAGGTTTTTGATAGCGAGTTGATTACTAATTTCATGATTTGCTAAGTTTTGGTTATTTATTATTACGGATCATCCTTGTATTTCCGTTCAGGATTAGTTTAGCGCTGTCGGCAAGTTTATAGGTTATGTTGCTGAGGCTATCGTCCTTGATCCATAAGCGGCTTTTATTCCGGATATCGAGGTTGGTTTTATTGAATTGGTTGCCTGCTTCAATAGATAGATTTGAAGCACTATTGTTGCTTTTACCGATAATGGCGTTTACTATGTTAAACTTGTTGTTTTTTAGTAAGACGGTGGAGGCATGGTCCTGGATAATATTGAGCTGATCCCCGTTGAAACCACCGATGGTAGTAGCGCGCCATTTGAAGTCTGGTGCGGCAGTGGTATCGACAATTTGAGTGTCGCCTGCTTTATATTTTGCATCGGCATAAAACGCATTTAATTGCGGCATGGATATATACAGAACGTTTGGGGCTTGTACATTATGAAAGTTATCTTTAAACGCGGCACGAATAAAGAGCGAATCGTGCCGTTGTTCAATTTTCATGAACTCCATGGCGTTAGGATCAGCAAGTACTTTGAATGGCCCTTGAACCAGCATAATATTGATAGCCGTTGATGAACCAAGCTCAATAACCTTGAAGTTCCTGAAATTTAGGTTGTTAAAGCCATTATAGGGGTTTTTATACTCACCTTTAAAATATTCTGCTTTTAGCTGAAAGTCATGGATCCCAACCGAAACTATCAGTAACAATACCGCGGTAAGTAAGAATTTATTGCTTGTTTTCATCGTTGCTTGCCTGGTTTAATTCATTATTTTGTTGCGCCTGGAAATGTTGATATTGCAGGCTGATCTCATCTATCGATATACCTAACAGGTACATGTTTTTAAAAAGTTCGGGTAGGTTCTGACGCACAAAGTTTTCTTTGCGATAAGCTTTTACTTTGTCAAAGCCGTCATCAGCCACAAATAAACCGAGGCCGCGTTTGTTATAAATAATTTCGAGCCCCTGCAAAAATTCGTACGATCGCATAACCGTATTTGGGTTTACTTCCAGCTCAATCGCCATATCACGTACTGATGGGATCTTTTGCCCGCCGGGCCATTTGCCCATCAGGATCTGATCGCTCACAAAAGCTGCTATCTGGAGGTATATCGCTTCGTTATCTTTAAATTCCATTATCGTCTTTTTTAAGCCTGTTTCTCCTTAAACCTAAAATATGCCGCTATCCAGATCAACAGCGATATAATGGGAACCACAATAAAAGCCCAGGCAGATTGCTGCGCATTTAAACCAATGGAGTAAAAGTTCATACCATCCTGGAAATTGAGAAATGAAAAAGGCGTTACCGGTTTGATTGGCCTGCCAACAATAAATCTTACGAACACTGTATTCACAAGGATTAGCAGGGCATAAAAAATAAAGAAACTGAAACCTGTTTTTATAAAGTGTAATTTTTCGAACCGGATTGCTCCATATATCGTGACGGCATGCAGCAAGGAAAACAATATCATCACCAGTACAAATTTATCCTGAAACAGGGAGAGTATTTCAATTTGATGCCCGGGCCAGGGTTTGAGATTGATCAGGATAAATAATACCAGGTAAAAAACGCCTGTATACACCAAAAGGAATATAACATACGAATAAACCCAGCCGACCATAAACTTCTCGAGTTGTGATGCAGGCAGGGTTAACATTGGAACTGCCCGGCGCTTATCGCCCAGATCAGTAAAAACAGTGCTTGTAAATAATGGCCCAGCGATAATCATGAGTACCCCGAACATAGCCATCTGAAAGCCGGCATCTACCGGGCCCGGGATCATATAAAACACAAACGAACCGCCAAGTAAAAATCCCCCGCCAAAACCGCTGCCGACATCAAATAGGCGCGGTAATGCTCAACAGTGTGCTTCATAAACAACAGGCCAAAGCGCTTTAAACTGAAGTGATTATTCATGATTTGTGCTTGGTTTTAGTGCGTTTAGTAATTTGCTGCTATTGGTTGTTGCTGCGTTAAATAATAACTCAAGGTCCATTTTTCCGTACTTGCCGGTGGTGTTTTGTACAATAGCGTATTTGCCCACGAGGGTTTCTTCTTCGTACAGCACATTCATCCCGGTAAGTTCTTTAAAAATACCGAAGAACAGCTTTTCAGTAAGCTCATCTATCGAGTTCTCAATTACGATGCGGTGATCGTCCAAAATCAACACGGTATCAATAAGACTGTCCAAATCCCTCACCTGGTGGGTTGAAATAATAATGCAGCGCTCATCATTCAAAACAGATGCTATCAATTTTCTGAACTGAACCTTTGAAGGAATATCAAGCCCGTTGGTGGGTTCATCAAGTATCAGTACACTGGTATTGGTAGCCAGCCCGAAAGCGATGATCATCTTTTTTTGCTGTCCGTATGACATTCTGGTCATTAACAGATCCGGATCAATATCCAATATTTTCAGATAACTGTAAAAGTCGGTAATGCTGAAGGCAGGGTAGAAGCTTGCCGTCCGGGCCAAAAACTGGCCGGGAGTTAGTGCCGGTACGTGAACTTCTTCGGCAATAAAATAAAGGTCTTGTAAAGTGGATACCAGTCGCTTTGAGCTTTTTGTTCCGTTAATAAGGCAGTGCCCCGATTGCGGAAAAGCCAGACCGGCGATATTTTTCAACAGGGTTGATTTCCCTGCACCATTTTTACCCAGCAGCCCATAAATGTGGCCGGCCTTTAACGAAAGGTTCAGATTTTTGAACAACGGCTTCCTGCTGTTATAGCTAAAATTCAAATTACTTATTTGAATCATTTTATAGTGTATTAGTGTTGTAGTACACTGCAAATGTAATTAAACATTTTTAAAATGCAAGCGATATTTTGGTTAAGAAAGATCTTTCTGAAAACCAATCATTCCCTTAGCAGTTATTAAGATATGTCAAAGAAGAGAACCATGCCAAACGAGCCAGATGAAATGCCGGTAAACCCGGAGCGGCCGGAGATCAGGCAGCCTACTGACCCCGGAGAGCCGGAAATGCCCGAAGAAGCGCCGGAAAATATCCCGAATGAAATCCCCGATCCAGAGCCAAGCCAGCCTGAAGTAGACCCGGATGAGTTTGAAAAGTAAGGGGATCTTTACTGTTCATGAGCCATCGCAACTAATTGCTTGCGATGGGTGGCCGTGCTTTTAATATTTTGGAACATGCATGATATAACCTAAACTATTTAAATTGCATCATGAAAATAGCTACGTATAACGTAAATGGTGTAAATGGGCGCCTGCCTGTTTTGCTCCGCTGGTTAAAGGAAACATCCCCTGACGTTGCCTGCCTACAGGAACTTAAAGCTCCACAGGAAAACTTTCCGGAGCAGGCTATACTTGATGCAGGTTATAAAGCCATCTGGCATGGCCAAAAAAGCTGGAACGGCGTTGCGATACTGGCAAAAGACCGGGAAATTACTGAGGTATGCCGGGCACTTCCCGGTGATCCGGAAGATGAGCATAGCCGTTATATTGAAGCACTTGTTGATGGTATTACCATTGGCTGCCTGTACCTGCCCAACGGAAACCCGGCCCCCGGTCCTAAATTTGATTATAAATTAGGCTGGTTTGAACGCCTTAAAATTCACGCAGCCGGTTTACTTGCAGCCGATAAACCTGTTGTATTAACCGGCGATTATAACGTTATGCCTACCGAGCTCGACGTTTATAAACCGGAGCGATGGGTAAATGATGCGCTCTTTCGCCCTGAAACACGCGAAGCCTTTAAAACACTGGTACAACAGGGCTGGACGGATGCTATCCGCAAAATTTATCCTACCGAAGTGATTTATACCTTTTTCGATTATTTCCGCGATGCCTACGGCCGTAACGCCGGTTTACGGATCGATCATTTTTTACTGAGCCCTCACCTGGAAAAACGTCTTTTAGCTGCAGGTGTAAACCGGGATGTACGAGGCTGGGAAAAAACAAGCGATCACGCACCGGTTTGGATTGAACTGAAGGATGATGAATGAGTTTAAGAATTGAAGACTTACGAAGTTTTTAAAACTTCGTAAGTCTGGTTCAAAAACTTGTTGCGCTTACCTCCGCATACCAATGTTTTCGTGCACCCATTTGGCCTCTTCTTCCGGAGTTACTTTATCAATGGTACTGTTTACCCTGCTAAAAGTAGCCCCGGGGAAATCATAAGGTTTGCTATCGTCAAAAAACGGACCGACAACGCCAAGCATCCACCCGTTTTTAGCAGCCCAGTGGGGTGGGTTTACACAGTATTTAAACACCTCGTAGTGGATAAAATTGTTTCTGCCGTCAAAATCAATGGTAACCCGTTTAATATGTTCAATTTCGTCGGGGCAGGCATCCAATTCGGTAGGGAACTCCAGCCATTGGGCCAGTGAGCTTTCCGCTCCTTTAATAAGCGTAAGGTATGCCTCCGGGAACAAGTGTAATTCCTCAAGTTCTTTTAAATACAAAAAGGTGTCGTAGCGGGTAAGCAGGTTTTTGGCAAAGGGCAAAACATCTTCGGCGGTTAAACCTGCAGCCGCTTCCGCCTTTTTATAAAGCGGTAAAATCCTTGCTGATCGCTCCAATTCAAGTTTCTTCTTTTTCTTCTTAACATCAAATAACCTGAAAGCCGCAAATGCTATAATAAAAACTATAATGGTAATTACAATAAGCGTGATTAGATCCATAATGCAATGAATGTAAGCTTTTATGCATACAAATATCAAATTTATCGTATTACCAAAGTAAAATCGACACTTAACGTTTTAACCAGCGCCGGAGTAGTTGCAGTTAAGGTCCTGTTATCCTTATCGATAGCGCTATTTATGTCGCCATCCTTTATGCTGTAACTTTGCTCCCGACTGCTTCCACAGCCGGGATTTTCAATGATTTTCCCTGCGCCAGTAATTCGGAAGTGATGGCTCGTGTATAGGTTTTGATCTCGTTCTGGAATTCGGTAACCGAAGCTCCGGAGCGGATCTCTTCCAAACGTTTTTCCCATGTTCCGGTAAGTTCGGCCTGGGCTATCTGCTGATTTTTTACCACCTCATAAACGGCAATGCCGGTAGTTGTGGGCACCAGGTTTTTCTTTTCCCTGATAATATAATTGCGTTTAAGCAGGGTTTCGATGATGGCTGCCCTTGTTGCCGGCGTACCGAGGCCGCTGTCTTTCATGGCATAACGCAGCTCTTCGTCGTCAATCTCTTTGCCTGCTGTTTCCAATGCTTTAAGCAGGGTGGCTTCGTTGTATAGTGGCCGGGGTTTGGTTTGCTTTTCGAGCAGGGCTTTGGCTGTTATCGGGAGGTTTTCGCCTTGTGTTACTTTAGGCAGCGTTGCGTTCTCTTCGTCCTTTTTGTCGTCTTCCTTGTCGTTAAATACAGAACGCCAGCCGGCAGTATGGATCACCGTTCCGCTGGCGTTGAATTTAGCGCCCGATTGTACCACAATTTTGGTAACCTCCTTAATACAATCCTGGTGAAATGCTTCGAGCATACGCCCGGCCACCATATCATAAACGGCCTGCTGATCGGGCGAAAGCTGGTGCGGGTTCTCGCCGGTGGTAAGCACGGCATGGTGATCTGTTACCTTTTTTGCATTTACGCTTCGTTTGTTAAGCGTAGCGCTGCCCAACGCAATGGCTTGTTTGCCAAACAGCGGATGTTGTTCCAGTTTTTCAATTAATGCAGGCACGCCTGCAAAAACATCGTCGCCGATATAGCGGCTGCCGGTACGGGGATAGGTAACCAGTTTGTTTTCGTAAAGGTTTTGGAGAATGGTAAGGGTTTGATCAGCAGTATAGCCTTTGCGTTTGTTGGCTTCCTGCTGTAGGCTGCTCAAGTCATGCAATAGTGGAGGTGGCTCTTTGCGCGGCTTGGCTTCCACCTGTAAAATATGGCCGCCCTGCGGAAAGCCGCCTTCAACATCCTGTACCTTGTCAAGTACGGCCTGTGCTTCTTCTTTTGTTTTATAATTTTCGGCAGATATCGCTTTAAATACCTGTCCGTCTTTATCAGGATGGATACTTACCTGGTAAAAGGTTTCGGGTACGAAGTTTTTGTTTTCGAGGTACCGAGAACAGATCATGGCAAGGGTAGGGGTTTGCACTCTGCCTAAGGAAAGCACAGCGCCGCGAATGCCCGAAGAAAGACTAAGCGCCTGCGTGGCGTTCATACCCACCAGCCAGTCCGACTGGGAACGGCAATGGGCCGAATTGAACAGTGTATCATAATCGCTGCCGGGCTTCAGGTTACGGAAGCCCTCTTTGATAGCCTCATCAGTTTGCGATGAGATCCAGAGCCTTTTAAAAGGCTTTTTGCATTTTAAGTAATAGTAAATATAGCGAAAGATGAGTTCCCCTTCGCGCCCGGCATCCGTTGCTACAATGATCTCAGTGGCTTCGTCAAATAGTTTTTGAATGGTATCCAGCTGTTTTTTTACTGATGGATCATCCACCAAACCATCCTTGGTTTTAACCTTGCGAATGGAAAGCTTAAACTTTTGAGGCAGCATAGGCAGGTGCTGAACGCTCCAGCCGTAATAACCATACTCCTGCGGGGCGGCAAGCTGCAGCAGGTGACCGAAAGCCCAGGTAAAGGTGAAACCCTTGCCTTCAATATAACCGTCTTTCTTTATAGTTGCCCCAAAAACTTTGGCAATTTCCCTGGCTACAGATGGTTTTTCGGCTATAATAACTTTCATAAATGTTGTTTCCCGTGTCCCGGTTTAGGCCGGTGCTGCTAATACGGGCGTCGAAAGTATGAATTTAGCGAGGCCTGTGCAAGGTTTGTTGGTAACATTGTGCGGCCCAACAGATTGAATGACCTGTTAAATGCCGTTGGCGGTGGTCAGTAATTCTTTATCTACACCGGCAATTATTTCTGCAAATACAGGTTCGGCATTGATGTAACCTTCAAGTAGTTTAAACTGGTTTTTAGCCCTGATCAAATTATGCCCTTCATATTGGGTACCATAGTAAATATCATTATTTAAAAAATCGGTTAAAAAACGGAGGCCCTGCATATAGATCATTAATTTGCCCGAAAAGGTGAAATACTGTTTTTCAGTTTCAGTAAGGATGTTGCTCATTTCGCTCATATAACCTTTATATATCGCTCTGAAAAAATCTGTCCTGATGATAATTTTATCCAGATCTTTTTCCTCTTCGTTGGCGGGCGATAAATAGGTGCGCATCATGTCGCCAACATCGCTTAAATAATAGCCGGGCATTACTGTATCAAGGTCAACAATACATAGCGCGTTTTGGTCTTTGTCGAACAGTACGTTATTTATTTTGGTATCGTGGTGGATCACCCGGAGCGGGATTTCGTTATTAGTTGTAAACAGGTTATAGGTATGCAATATGTTGATATGATCATCAGCAGCTTTTACTTCCTTAGCAGCCTGTTCCAGTTTTCGGGGTTCGGCTGTTTTTAAAGCCTGTTCAAACTGTGCAACCCGTAATTTTAGATTATGAAAATCCGTAAGTGTGTATTCGAGTTTGCTGATGTCAAAATGATTTAACAAACGGGTAAACCGGCCAAACTGCACCGCAGCGCTATAGGCTTCCTTTGTATCCTGCAAAAAGTTTACTGTATGCGATCCTTCAATAAATGGAAAAAGCCGGTAAAACTTACCGTCGGCGGCTTGAATGATCGATTTCCCTTTTTGATTCTTTAACGGGGCTACAAATAAATAACCTGGATTGTGTTTATCAAAATATTCTTTGATTAGTACAAGGTTGCTGTCGATATGATCGGGCCTTTTAAAAACGGCAACGTTGATTTGCTGAAGAATATAGGAATGGTTAGCACCACTTATTTTATAAGTATAGTTTATTAAACCCGAGCCAAAGGGCCGGATATGGTATTCAGAAACGTTTAATCCAAAATTTATTAGGATATCATCAAACATATTATAGACGTTAACTCATCAAACATAGCTAATTTCATAAACGATAGCCATGCGCAAACGTTTGAGTGTTTTTTGTTTAGGTTTATTTTTTGTTTTCAACCAGTTGCGATTCAATAATCACCTTGTAAAAGGCACTTGGTTCATTGCCGCCGGTACCCTGGTGATGCAGCAGGTCCATCAAAATATCAGTTGCTTTTTGCCCCTGTAAATATGGGAATTGTTCAACAGAAGCGGCGGGAATATTCTCCATATAATTGATTAGCGGTAAATTGGCATAGCTTACAAATTCAAGGTCCTTGTTTATTTTGATGTTTAATTTACTGGCGTGTTTAATAGCAAAAAGTGCTACATAATCATTAAAGGTTACTATGGCGGTTGGTTTACGTTTGCTGGCCAGCAGTTCATCTAATGCCTTTTTTGTGCCTTCTTCGGTCAAATCGCACGAAACTATAAGCGAAGGGTCGTACTTAAGCCTGTTTTTGGTCATCGCTTTGATATATCCCTCTTTACGCTCGCCGGTAGCAACCATGGTTTGCGGCCCGTTGATCATGCCTATTGCCCGGTGACCTTTTTTTAGCAGGTAACTCACTGCCTCAATAGTACCGATTTCCATATTGCAGGCTACATAATGGATGTTGGGTATGGCCGGGATCCTGTCGAAATAGACTACCGGGATATTGTATTTTTTTAAGTTTTCAAAATGCTGGTACGAGGAGGTATTTTTCCCTACCGATACAAGCAGGCCATCAACCCGGTGGTTTTTCATTTTTTCAACCAGCTGTTTTTCCTTTTGCTCATCATCATGTGATTGTGCCAGCAATACGGTATAATTTTTTTATAGGCAGTATCTTCAATAGCGCTTATGGCCGAGGAGAAAAAAGCCTCCGAAAGTTCGGGTAAAATAACTCCGATGGTGAGCGTTTTGCCCTTTTGCAAAAAAATAGCGGTTTGGTTAGGCTCATAGTTTAACTCGCCGGCCAGCTTTTTAACTTTTGCCCTTGTGGTTAGTCCTATGCTCGGATGATCATGCAAGGCCCTTGAAACTGTAGAAACCGAGATGCCTAATATTTGCGCTATCTCTTTTATAGTAGTTGGCTTTGTTTGCATTAATTACGGGCTAATGTTGTTTTTATAGTTAAAGTTAAGCGATTATTATGAAATAGCTTGTATTAACTGCATTGCAAACGTTTGCGTAGCTAAATCATCAGTTTGCATAAGTTGGCAGGTAAGTATAGTGGAGATTTGAACATTAGCGGAGGCATACAGTACCCTTTAATTTTATTTAGAGAGCCCCGCTTATCTGCAACAAAGAAATAATCGCTTAGCAGGCATATTTACCTTCAATTTTAGAAGCCGAAGTCGTTACCCCATAATGTTTGATAAATATTTGTTTTTCAATTAATGCCAGTTAAGGGATAATTATGCCCATTTTTCAAACGTTTGCGTTGAAATTGAAACATTTATTTTTTCTTAAAGCCACTAATGCGAGTACATTTATGAAACGATACTTGTGTTATAACCCAATGATGAAGAAAACCGCTATAATTTGTCTTTCAATATTGTTTATTTTCATAGGAAATAGAGCTGCCATTGCGCAGACGGTACATATTGATGCTTCAAAGCTGCGTCACGTTATCCCGTTTGGCGGTAATGCCTGGGTAAACGCGCCGGATACCATAACCGATGAAGGGTTGATTGGCCTGAGAAGCATAAAATCAACCTGTAATATTTATTTCAGGGTTAGTGTTGCACAGTACCTTGAGCTTGCGCTGGTGGTACGGGCGCCGCAGGGGAACAGTACGCTGCTGTTATCGGTAGGAAAAAATGCGATCGTCAAAAAAATAAGCAATACCAGGTTTGATACTGTCAGTTTTGGGAAGGTTCACATCAGTCGGCCGGGTTATGTAAAGATCAGTTTAAAAGGCATCAGTAAAACCGGGACTGTTTATGCAGATGTATCTGACCTTGTAGTTACTTTGCAAAAGCCGGATAATGATATTTCATATGTTGCAAAAGGCAGCTCATATCATTTTGGCAGAAGGGGGCCTTCTGTACATTTACGCTATCCTGTTGCGGCCGATAAGGAGAATAAAGTAAAATGGTTTTATAATGAGATCATAGTACCCAAAGGACAGGATGTGATCGGCTCCTATTTTATGGCCGATGGTTTTGGCGAGGGATACTTTGGTATGCAGGTAAATTCGGCAACCGAACGCCGTGTGCTATTTTCTGTGTGGAGTCCTTTTAATACCGAGGATCCGAAAAGTATTCCCGATAGTATGCGTATTAAACTGGTAAAAAGCGGCAGTAATGTACACATCGGCGAATTTGGCAACGAAGGCTCGGGCGGACAAAGCTATATGCGCTTCCCCTGGAAAGCCGGGCAAGCTTACGCTTTTTTGCTTAGCGCCGAGCCTGATAATGCCAGGCATACAACCACTTATACTGCGTACTTTAAAGATGTAGCTGCAGATAAATGGTTTCTGATAGCCAGCTTTACCCGCCCGCAAAAGGCTACTTACTTAACGCATTTGTATTCGTTTGTTGAGAATTTTGAACCTGACAACGGCGATAAGATCCGCAAAGCGTATTTTACCAACCAGTGGATAGGGGATAGCGATAATAACTGGCTGGAACTTACACATGCCATATATACTGGTGATGCTACAGCCAATGCTAATTATCGTAAAGATTATGCCGGAGGAAAAGAAGGTGATAAGTTCTTTCTGCAAAACGGAGGTTTCTTTGATAATTATATCCAGCTCAAAACCCCTTATGATCGTAAACCAACAGGAAAGAAGCCTGTAATTGACTTTGAAAAATTACCCAATAAATAAGCCCCAAAAACCTCAATATTATATATGGAAAGAAGACAATTTTTGAAAACCAGCGCAATTGCAGCGGCAGGTTTTAGCATTTTACCGTCAGGAAGGCTGTTTGCATCGGCACCTGCAAAAGTCCGTTTAGGTTACATAGGCGTAGGTGCCCGTGGCATGAGCCATATTGCCGAAGGTTTGCTTCGCGATGATGTGGAGATCGTAGCTATTTGCGATACGCAGGAAAGCTCGCTGAAAATTTGCCGCGAATACATCGCCAAAAAAGGCCATGCACCCGTAAAGGAATACACTGGCGGACTGGATGCCTACAAAAAATTGCTTGATCATAAAGATATCGATGCGGTAATTATTGCTACCCCATGGCAATTTCACCACCCACAGGCTATTGACGCTATGAAAGCCGGAAAGTATGTTGGTTGTGAGGTAATTGCCGGTCTTACGGTTGAAGATCACTGGGATATCGTTAACACTTCAGAAAAAACAGGTATCCCGTACATGACGCTCGAAAACGTTTGCTATCGTCGTGATGTGATGGCTGCCTTAAATATGGTGCGCCAGGACCTGTTTGGCGAAATCATCCATTTGGAAGGCGGATATCAGCATAATTTAAGAGGTGTATTGTTCAATAACGGTAAGCAATATTATGGCGGAGGCGTTGAGTATGGCCCCAAAGCCCTTAGCGAAGCTCAATGGCGTACGCAGTTTAATATCGATGTGGATGGTGATATTTACCCAACCCACGGCGCCGGTCCATGTATGCATTATGCTAATATTAATGCAGGTAACCGCTTTACCAACCTGGTATCGTTCAGCACCAAGGCAAAGGGTTTAGCTGCCTATGTAGAAGAATTATCGCCCGGTCACCCGAATGCTAAGATCCATTACAAAAACGGCGATGTTACCACTACGATGATCAATTGTGCCAATGGTGAAACGGTGTTACTGAGCCATGATACGCACCTGCCACGCCCTTATTCATTAGGTTTCAGGGTGCAGGGCACTAAAGGTTTATGGATGGATGTAAACAAAAGCGTTTATATTGATCATAAATCAAAAGAAGATGATTCATGGGATCCGGCAAAGGAATGGTTTGATAAATATGACCATCCGCTTTGGAAAAAATACGAAAAGTTTGCCGAGGGTGCCGGCCACGGTGGTATGGACTGGTTTGTGTTTAATGCTTTCGTAGAGTCGGTTAAGCAAAAACGCCAAACTCCTATAGATGTTTATGATTCTGTTACCATGAGTGTAATTACGCCCTTGTCAACAAAATCATTGAAAGAAGGTAACGCAAGCGTGGCATTTCCTGATTTTACCAAAGGTAAATGGAAAGAGCGGAAGAATACCTTCGCGCTTGATGATAGCGGCTTTTAATTACCGTTTATATTTTTTGCATGTTTTATGTTTAGCCCGGCCCAAAAGCCGGGCTTTACTTTTTAAAGTAGTATAGCTACCCCTGCTACAGGTAAGCAGTGGCTTTTAGTGTAACCCTATGCTTTGTTTATGCTATTGATTTTTAGGTTTTTAAGTTTAAATAATAAAAATCTGTTAACCCTGTTAACCCCCTTTGCCGTCTAAGTTAACGCCTATAGCTGGAGCTGGGTGGCGGCTGATACCACAGTGGGGTTGTGTTTGTAGATCTTATTCCAATCCACTCATAATCAAATTATTCAAGCTTAGTCCTCAAATACGCAGAATCCATAAAATTGGCGCCTGAATCATCCCGGTTGCGATCTGCTCAATACCACAAAAACCTTCAAGAATCAATTTTTATCACCGCAAAATACTTTGAGTCAAACGTTTGCGTAGGTCCGATTTTGCCCAAAACAAACGTTTGCGCTGTGTTTGGAGGGGCGAATTTTTGCTTTCAAAATCCGCTATCTCTAATTTCCAATGTTCAAAAACAGAGCTAAATCACATTAAAAAGCTAACAATTAATTAATACTAACACCACCACGTATGATTAAAATTTACTCAAACCCCGATCGGGGCTTCAGCAAACACATTTATTTAGGAAGGCAGATCAATGGCCTTTTTAAATTGATATGCTGTTGCCTGCTACTATTATTGCCAGTACTTGCCAACGCGCAAACAACAATCAGCGGTAGCGTAAAAGATAAAGACGGCCCGGTAATTGGCGCTACCGTTATTCAAAAAGGCGTCAAAAATACTACCACAACTGATGTCAATGGTAAGTTTAAAATTACATTAAAGGGCAGTTCAACAGTGTTGGTTGTTTCTTATGTAGGGTATAAACCACAGGAAGTATCAATTAGCGGTTCCTCAGACATTACTATCACTTTACAGGAGGACCTTAATAAACTGAACGAAGTAGTGGTAGTAGGTTACGGTACAGTTAAAAAAGGAAATATAACAGGATCGGTTAGTTCAATAAAAAGTGATGACCTTACACTTGGTGGTACAACTACTAATATCGGGCAGGCCATTCAGGGTAAAGCTGCCGGTGTTCAGGTGCAACAAACCAGTTTTGCACCGGGCTCAGGGATTAATATCACTGTAAGGGGTGGTAACTCTATCAATACTTCTACCTCTCCTTTATATGTAGTTGACGGTTTTATCAGCGATAATGGCAACCAGGTTAACCCTAACGACGTCGAAGATATCCAGGTATTAAAGGATGCCTCTGCAACAGCTATTTATGGAGCAAGGGGAGGTAACGGCGTTGTTTTGATCACCACCAAAAAAGGAAAAAACGGCAAGGTTTCTTTAGATGCGGATATATCAGGAGGTACACAATATCTAAGGTATAAGCCGGACCTGTTAACCGGGCAGCAGTACACCGATATCCAAAACGCTACAGCTATTGAAGATGGTAAGCCACAACCATACCCGTCAAGTTTCCAGGTGGCCAACACCAATTGGTTAAAGCTTGCAACCCGCAACGCAACAGTTCAAAATCAAAGCATCAGTTTAAGTTCAGGTGATCAGAATTCAAAGATATATGTTGCTGGTAATCATATTAAACAGGTTGGTGTGTTGCAGCATACCGGTTTTGAAAGATATACTGCAAGGATAGGTGCTGAGAAAACAATGAATGAAAACCTGAAGATCAGCGCTAATTTTTATGGTGCCAGCTCAAGTTCGACATTGCAATCGTACTCTGGAGACATAACTGCGCCATTATTTAGTTTATTGACAGCACCACCTAATGTAAAGCCTTATAATGCTGATGGTACTTATAATTACTACGTTACCCAGGGCACAAAGACCAACGCTTTGGCCGGCCTTTTGGAACCAACAAACAACAGTGGCAATAAATTGATAAATGCCAATATTGGGTTAGATTATAAAATTATTAACGGCTTAACTTATCATCTTACGGCCGGTACCGAATACACTCAAACTACAGCAGGCCAGTACCTGCCTACTACTACCATCGCAGGTGCTAAGCAGGGCGGTGTTGCCAGTGAGCAAACATCATCGGCTTTCAGATGGATAGTTGAAAATTACTTTACCTATAAGTTCAACATCGCTAAGGATCATGACTTCACTGTTTTATTAGGTACATCAAATCAAAAAGATGTTACCGAAGGACTAAGTGCCGGTGCTAAAGGCTTCTCAACCGATGCGTTCTTGTACTACAACCTTGGTGCCGGATCATTGGTAAATGGTTATGGCAGCAGTAAGGCAGAGGCTATGTTAACCTCGTATTTTACAAGGTTTAATTATGCATATAGGGATAAATTATTAGCCTCGTTCTCTTATCGTGACGATCGTCTCGTCAAACTTCGGCTCAAACAAGCGTTCAGGTTTTTCCCCGCAGGTGCAGTAGCTTATAAACTTACCGATGATGATTTTATAAAAGATCTGAATACCTTCTCAAACTTAAAAGCACGTGTTAGTTACGGTGTTACTGGTAATGACCGTATCCCTGCGAGTTTATATCTTTCAACATTTGGACCTTACGGTGTAGTACTGAATGAAACCGGTAATCTTCAAACAGGGATAGAACCAAAAACATTGGCTAATCCTAACCTAAAATGGGAAAGCACCAGGCAGTTTGATGTTGGTTTGGATATGGGTTTCGCCAATGGCCGTATTAATGCAAGTATCGACTATTACAGTAAAAAAACAACCGACCTGTTAATTCAGATCCCCATAGGTCAGCAATGGGGGTTCAGTAATCAGTATGTAAACGGTGGCGCAATCCAAAACCGTGGTATCGAGCTTTCGGTAAATACCAACAATGTGCGTGGTAAAGATTTGTCGTGGAACAGCACGGTTACTTTTGCCTACAATAAGCAAAAGGCATTGGATTTAGGTCCGGGAGTAACCGTGATCAGTACCAACACTGCAAACCCAAGCGGTACTGTTTCGGGGCAGGAATTTACAAGGGTTGTACCTGGCATTGAATTAGGTGAGTTGTATGGGTATGTTTACGAAGGGGTAGTGAAAACCGGTGAAAAATATGCACCTCAGCCAAACTCAAAAGCAGGCGATCCTAAATATAAAGACGTTAATGGCGATGGTGTAATTACCCCGGCCGACCGCACCTACCTGGGCAACTCTAACCCGCATTACATGGCCGGTTTTGGTAACGATTTTCATTATAAAGGCATCGATCTGGGTATATTTTTTCAGGGCGCATTTGACTATTACCTGTATAACATGAACGCCATGGTATTAGAGTCAACCACAGGTGCTGCTGCATTGAACAGGTTTGTAGTCGGCAAAAACGAAAATACCCCAATCCCGCGCGAAGGTTATTATCTAAGTACTTATGGTAGCTACGTAAACTCACGTTTTGTTGAAAATGCATCTTATGTACGTTTAAAGTCGCTTACGCTGGCTTATAATTTCCCTGCATCGTTGTTTCAGCACCTAAAAATTTTACAGGGAATAAGGGTTTATGCAGAAGCGCAAAACTTATGGACAATTACGGGCTATAAAGGTACCGACCCGGAAGTTAACGTACATTCTGGTGCTACCGGCGGCGGCTTAGACTTTAACTCGTTCCCGGCATTCAGAACCATAACATTCGGTATTAAAGCATCTATCCATTAATGAAATTATCCATTTAGGGGATCAACAAAATTTTAGTCAAAATGAAAAAATATAATATTCTACTCTTAGCAGCCGCGGTAGTTACACAGTTTTCGTGTAATAAAACCAATCTCGAGCCTAAAATATACAGCAGCTTAACAAGTCAAAATGCATTTTTAACCAAATCAGATGCTATTGCAGCCGTGAACGCGGTTTATGCCCGCTTAAAAGGTCCGGCGGTTGGTGACAATTTTGATTATTGGACGGTAAGGCACTTCGCCCTTACCGACTTAACCACCGATGTGGGCCACTGCAGCTACGCCGGCGACCCGGGACAATTATCACTGGTACAATGGAACTCGGCCAACGGTTTGATAGCTGAAGATTATAGGCAGATCTATAAATTGGTGGCCAACGCAAACAACGCTATCTATAATATTTCAGCGATGAAAAGTATCACAGATGCTCAGAAAAATCAGTTTTTGGCTGAGATGAAATTCTTACGTGCTATAGCTTACTCCGATCTTACAGATGCCTGGGGCCCGGTGATCCTGAATACGGAAAAGGATGTAGCCAATCCCGATTACAAAGCTCAAACCGCGCCAAGCTCTGTTGCGGATGTTGACGCGTTAATGATCAGCGATCTGCAAAATGCGGTCAATGTATTGCCTAAAGATTACACTAAAAGTGATATCTACACAACTAACGATGTTGGCCGGGCCACCAAAGGTGCGGCGATGTTCCTGCTGGCTAAGGTTTATCTGCGTGAGCACCAATGGCAAAAAGCGGCCGACCTTACAAAACAGGTAATGGATTTGGGTATTTACCAGTTATATCCAACTTATGAGGGTTTGTTTAAAGAATCAAACACCTGGTGTGCTGAAAATATCTTCTCGGTATTAAGCGATGCTAACGTTAATGGCACCGAATTATTGAACCACTTTGGTCCGTTGAGCCATCCGGTTTTAACCGACAGGTGGCAGTACTACGCTGTAACCTGGGATTTTTACAACAGCTATGGCGATGAAGACGATCGTAAAAAAATGTTCTTTACCCAATACCAGGGCGTTGATGGTTTAACTCATAAACAAGCTCCTTCATTAGGTGCGACAGCGCCGGATGGTGTATTGTATATGCCGGACGTTGCAACCATGAAATATGCAGATCCTAATGGTGCCAACACCTACTACGATGGCCATAGTGTTGATGTTTTGCGTTACGCCGATGTATTGTTAAGCCGCGCCGAAGCTTTAAACGAATTGAATGGTCCAACCGCAGAGGCTGTTTCATTAGTAAACCAGGTTAAAGGCCGCTCACATGCCAAATTATTGGTGCAGGCTAATTTGACCCAGGCAACTTTCCGCGATGCATTGTTACAGGAACGTGGCTGGGAACTATATTACGAAGGCAAAAGAAGGGCCGATTTGAAACGCTTTGGAAAATATGATGTGATCGTGAACGCTTATCTGAAACGTATTGGCCAAACCAACACTGTTCAATTGCCGCGCGATGAATATTTCCCATATCCGCTTAACCAGGTTAATATTAACCCTAAGCTGAATAATGCGGGCAGACAACAATAAGCACACAATTCAAATATTAGTAAAGAGTATACAGCCTTCAATGGGTTGTATATTCTTTATTATTTAACCGATGTTACAAATTTTAGTGATGAAAGATTGGTTTAAGGTTTTAGCGGGAGGTTTGTTGGTTTCGATCATCTGCGGTTGTTCGGGCGGAAACTTGGTAAAAGAAATTCACATAAGCCTGTATAATAACAATGAGCTAAAAATTAAGCTTAATGTTATGACCAGCAAGCCTGTTGATCTGTATGCCGAGTATTGGATAGAAGGCAAGCAGCCGGTTAAATACCGGTCGACTACTACCAGTAACGGCACATCATATAAGCTTGTACTTTGCAATATTTTGCCCGACACTACTTACTCATACCATATTGTAACTGTTGACGGTGGGGATACGGTTGTCGGTAAACCTCATACCTTCAAATCGCACCAGCTACCGTTGTTTTTACAGGAACAGTTCAACGCAAAAATTGCCGCGAAAGCTACTTTGCCTTCGCAGTTTAATGATGGATTGATGCTTATCAATAAACGTTATGCACCAGGGGTGGCGTTTTTGGTTGATGCAAAAGGGCAAATCAGGTGGTACCACATGATTGACAGGTTGGGTTTTAAGGTGATCAATTTTACAAAGGATAAAACCCTGCTCTCTATTTTAGGCCGAAATGACGAACCTACCAGTTACGGCAGCGAGATACTGGAGGTCAATATGCTTGGCGATACGCTACTACACCTCACCAAAGGGCAAGGCGATTTCAAGCAAACCATTCATCACGAAATCCTGAAGAATGATAAAGGGCAACTGGTTACCATTTTCGTTGATAACAGAATTATCGACCTTACATCAGTTGGAGGGAGCAAACAGGATACGGTTAATGGCGATGGTATTATGGTGATGGATAAAACCGGCAAACAGCTTTATAAATGGAGTGTGTTTGATGTAATGGATCCGCTGAAAGATCCTAAAATCCTGAAAACCAAAAAAGACTGGATGCATGCCAACAGTCTCAGCTATGATACAGACGGCAATTACCTGATGTCGTTCTACAACAACGGGCAGATCTGGAAAATTAACTCGCGCGATGGTAAGGTTATCTACAAGTTTGGTAAAGGCGGTACCATAGCCATGCCTGCCGATTGCAACTTTACCCAGGCCCACGCAGCTCATGTCAATAAACAGGGCAACTTGATGTTTTTTGATAACGGGGTAGAGAAACACCAGTCAGGCGTGTATGCAATGAAAATTGATGAGAAAAATCAAACTTCGACCATTGCCATGCACATTAAACTACCTAAAGAAATTTTTAACGGACGTATGGGCAGTGCCTATATGATCAATGATACAACCACATTGGTATGTTGCTCCAAAAGGCACATTGTGGTGCTGGCAAATAATAAAGGTGTGCTGCAATGGACGATGGAAACATCGGTGCCAACTTACCGTGCAGGTTTTATAAAATACGAACAGCTTGATCCATATTTAAAACCATAGATCATTAAAAATGAAAAAGAAATATCAATATATAGCTTTGCTGATGTTGTTAGTCGCTTTGGCGAGTGTTGCCCAGTTAGTGTCATGTAGCGGGAGCAAAGCCGAAGAGGCAAATAAAGCTGATTCAGCGGCTGTGAATAACCTGGTTGCTGTGGATACCTCCAAAATGCCCGGCGGTAAATACGGCGATGCGGTGCGTTATGGCCGCGAACTAATGCTGCATACCGCATATTATATCGGCCCCGAAGGTATTAACGGACACTATACCGGCAATAAAATGAACTGTACCAACTGCCATCGCGATGCAGGCACCAGGCCGTATGCCTTTAACTTGATAAGATCGTTTCGTGATTATCCACAATACAGGGCAAGAGAGGGAAGGATTTTATCTTTGGCCGAACGCATCAACAATTGTGTAATGCGCCCTAACCTGGGTAAACCTTTACCTTTGGATGGAAAAGAAATGATCTCGATAATGGCTTACCTCAAGTTTTTGAGTGATTCGTCAAATGTGTCAAAAACTACTAAAGGTTTAAAAAATATGGAAGTTGAGCTCCCAAATGTAGCTGCATCATCAGACAGGGGGAGGTTTTATATGCTCAAAATTGTGAGCGCTGCCATGCTAAAAATGGTGAAGGTAAAATGCGTTTTGATAAGGTAACCTATGAATATCCGCCGGTATGGGGATTGTTGGCATATCGTCCCGGTTCAAGTATGCACCGCGTGGTTAAATTAGCGCAATGGTTAAAGGGCAATATGCCTTATGATAAAACAGCCGAAGGTAAACCTTTCTTAACCGATGCTGAAGCGCTTGATATCGCTGCTTTTGTTAATGACGATAAAAAGCACAAACGTCCGCTGCCTAAAACCACAAAGGAGGTTGATTATCCGCATTACGAAGAAAAAGCGATTGATTATGATAAAGGGCCTTTTAAAGATCCTTTCTCAGAAGAACAGCATAAATACGGGCCGTACAAACCGATCATTGATTATTGGGAAGGGCAAGGGATTACTCCGGCTATTTGATCAGTAATAAATAACAAATGCGGTCGCTCGGCTCCAGCCGAGTGACCGCTATCTCCAGGCCTCTGGCCTGCTTGACACTGCGGCCGGAGGCCGTGAAATAGTTGCCACTCGGCGGAGCCGAGCGGCGGCGGTTTTAGGAATTATAATTTCTGAAACAACATTATAAAAAGACTGACTAAATTTATTTCATGAAAAAACAATTTTTAGCTATCACTTTCCTTTTATCGGGCTTTGCTGCTTCGGCACAAAAAGTACCTTATACCAATTGCGATAAATGCTGGCTGGCCGATTCATTAGGTAACCATCGTGTAGTGTTAACCTTTAATGGTACAGGTAAAGTGGCTAAAGCAGTAATTAATTGGAGACGCAGGGATAATGAGCCCGAAAACAAGCGGATCATTATTGAAGATGCTAAAACCAAGCAAAAAATAACTAATGTAAAAATCGGCGCAGTAAACCGTGAAAGCGGCGAACTGTATTTTGAGCCAACATCGGGTAAGGGCACTTACTTTGTGTATTACATGCCTTATAAAAATGAGGGACGCTCAAACTATCCTAAAGGTGTTTACCTTAAACCCGAAAATACAGCTTCGGCCGAGTGGCTTAGTGCCGTAAACGGTAAGCAGGCCCCGTTGGCCTCGGTGAAAGAATTTCAGTCGATAGATGCTTTTAACAGTTTTTACCCAATGGAGGTGATTGCTACCAACGCAGAAACTGAAGCATTGCTGAGCAAGCACAAATCCGAAGCATTTTTGGTTTTCCCTGAAGATAGGATGAACTCTATCCGCATGACCAAAGATTTGCCACAACGCTGGATTGAACTTGGTCCGCAAAATAAATATACAGGTGAAGCTGCCCGCGGCGAAAACTTTGCATTTCAACAGGGTATTTACGCCTTGAAGGATATCGAAAATGTACAGGTAACATTCAGTGACCTTAAATCAGTCACCGGTAAGGTTATTCCGGCTTCAGCATTGTTTTGCATTAATACCGGCGGTACCACTTATGATGCTAAGCCGCTTACCAAGGTTGTGAACGTGGCCAAAGGTGATATCCAGGCCTTATGGTGCGGGGTTGATGTACCTGCTGCCGTATTACCTTCGGTTTATACCGGTAAGGCTACTGTCAGCATTAACGGTAAGCCGGCAAAAACAATTGCTCTGTCGGTTAAAGTAAATAGCAAAATTTCAAAAGATGGCGGTGTAAGCGAGCCTTATAAAATGACCCGCCTGGGCTGGTTAAACTCAACCATGGCACAACAAAATACGGTCATTGCGCCGTATACACCACTTGAAATTAGCGGCAATACCATAAGCTTGTTAGGCCGCAAGGTGGAAGTGAATAAAGATGGTTTTCCAAAACAGATCCAGACTTATTTCACCCCGGAGATGACGGAGTACGCGGCAACACCCAATAACCTGCTTACCGAGGGTATTCACTTTCATTTTATCAACGCCGCCGGAAAAAAGATAAACCTGAAAAGCCAGGGCGTACAGTTCACCAAAAAAGAAGCAGGAACAGTTCAGTGGATTGCAATAAGCGCCAATGATAGTTTACAAATGGACGTAACGGCCTCGCTGGAGTTTGATGGCTTTATGGCTTACACCGTAAAAGTAAAAGCCCTGCAGGATGTTAGTCTGAAAGATGTTACCATGCACATCCCTTTTAAAAAGGATTTTGCAAAATATATGATGGGCCTGGGACAAAAAGGCGGCTATCGCCCCGAAAACTTTGAATGGAAATGGGATGTAGCCTATAAAAATCAGGATGGAGCCTGGATAGGCAATGTGAACGGCGGTTTGCAGTATTCGTTAAGGGATGAGAAATATGTCTCGTCCGCTGAATACTAATTTCTATTTGCAAAAGCCTTTGTTGTTACCAACTTCATGGGGTAACGATAACAAAGGTGGTATTAAAGTGGCATTTGACGGTAAAGCGGTATTGGCCAATAATTACAGCGGCGAGCGCGACCTGAAAAAAGGTGATGAACTTTATTACAACTTCACGCTGCTGATAACGCCTTTCCATACCATCAATACCGATTTTCAGTGGGCTACAAGATTTTATCACTCATACAAACCTATTGATACTATAAAAAAGCGGGAGCAACGCTTGTCAATATTCACCACGCAACGGCAATAAATCCAACTATTAACTACCCGTTTATTGCATGGCAAAAAATGAAGGCCTATGATGACTCGGCCCATGCGGCCGGGTTAAAGGTGAAGATCTATAACACTATCCGGGAGTTATCAAACCATGCTTATGAAACTTTCGCATTGCGTAGTTTGGGGCATGAAATTTATTCGCCGGGCAAGGGCGGCGGTTTCAGCTGGTTGCAGGAGCACGTGGGGGATGATTATATAGCAGCCTGGTTTGTGCCTGAGATTAAAGACGCAGCCATCATCAACAGCGGCATGAACCGTTGGCATAATTACTACGTGGAAGGCATGAACTGGTTAACCCAAAACGTCGGTATCGACGGTATTTACCTGGATGATGTGGCTTTTGACCGAGTTACGATGAAACGTATCAAACGTGTATTAACCAAAGATGGTCACCCGGGTATTATTGACTTGCACTCTGCTAACCAGTACAATAAAAGCGACGGTTTTAACAACAGTGCCAACCTGTACATGGAGCATTTCCCTTACCTGAACCGTTTATGGTTTGGTGAATATTTTGACTATGAAAAAAATGATCCTGATTTCTTCCTGACTGAAGTGAGTGGGATCCCGTTTGGTTTAATGGGCGAGATGCTGCAAGGCGGCGGTAATAAATGGCGTGGCATGGTTTACGGCATGACTAACCGTATGCCGTGGAGCGATGGTGCCGATCCGCGCCCGATCTGGAAAGCCTGGGATAATTTTGGAATGAAAGGCACAAAAATGATTGGTTATTGGGTTGATGATAACCCGGTGAAAACCGATAAAGCCAAAGTGATAGCAACTGTTTACAAAAAAGATGGTGCTGCCATGGTAGCAGTTGCCAGCTGGGAAGATGCTGATACCGATTTTCAATTAAATATCGATTGGAAAAATTTAGGCATTGACCCGGCCAAAGCAACTATCACTGCTCCTGAGATAAAAAGTTATCAGCCTGGCAAAACATTTGGCTTAAACGACAGGATTCCGGTTGAAAAAGGTAAAGGCTGGTTGTTGATTGTCAAATAGAACGGTTAATGCATAAAAATGGTTTATCACTACATGCTTTTGCATGGGTAGATCACTGATTTAAACCCGCCAGCCGGCTCTTGTGGTTTATTTATTACTGGTTTATTATGTTAGTTTGTAGTTGAGGTATGTACCAAGAGCATATATGCCGCCTGCGTTTTAATAAAAGCCGTAAACCCTTGAAACTGAACGGTAATTAGATTTTTGAAGCATTTGAGTAATAAAGTAGATTGAAATAAAATGAAAATGTTTTAATTGAATCGGTAAATTGTTGGTACTTTCATAAAAAAATAACCAAAATATTGAATTACTACCAATGAATACACAGCATCCATGGCATGAAGTTTCAACCGGGCCTAAAATTCCCTATGTTGTAAACGCAGTTATTGAAATTCCCAAGGGCTCAAAGGCTAAATATGAGATTGATAAAGAATCCGGACTTTTAAAATTAGACCGCGTGCTTTTTTCTTCAGTAATGTATCCGGCCAATTATGGATTTATCCCTCAAACCTATTGTGATGATCAGGATCCGCTTGATATTTTAGTTTTATGCTCGGTTGATGTTTTTCCGCTGTCTGTCATCGAAGCTAAGGTGATAGGGGTAATGCATATGGTTGACAATGGCGAACAGGATGACAAAATCATTGCCGTTGCTAATAATGATATGTCGGTTAATTATATAAATGATTTAAGCGAACTGCCACCTCATACAATTAAAGAGATAGAGTGTTTCTTTAAAGATTACAAGGTTTTGGAAGGTAAAAATGTAACTGTTGAACGCTGGATGGGGGTAAGTTACGGCCATCAGGTGATAGAAGATAGTATGGTATTATACGATGTTAATTTTAAACCCGTCCAAACCAAAGTTGCCGGTTAAAATATTAAGATCTGGCAAAAAATGTTTAACCCTGCTTCTTTTAATTGAGTTGCGGCGTTAAACATTTTTTATTTTTACTTCGTGCTGCCGGGGGCGTAGTTAATCTTTGGGAGTTAGTACTTTTGGTTTCGTCCAGGATTTGCCTGCTCCGTTTATACCTCGATAATTTTAGGTTTAAAATTGCAGCAGGCTAAATAACCCCTCCGCGGGATGCATATTTGCATTCTCATATTGCTAATGATGTTTTATGAAAATACTGCACATTATACCTGCTTATAAACCCGCTTACGGCTACGGAGGTCCAACTGAATCTGTATCGCGGCTTTGCGAGGGATTAGCAGCTAATGGGCATGTTGTTGACGTTTTTACCACTACCGCTAATGGTAAAACCGAACTGGATGTAATACCCGGAGCTAAAACGAATGTTGAAGGGGTTAATGTGATTTATTTTAAACGGATCACCGGTGATCATACGCACGTTAGTCCGGCATTATGGCGCAGGCTTGTTAAAACTGCCAACCACTATGATGTGATCCATATTCATTCGTGGTGGAGTATTTTAAACGTAATTGCTGCACGGATCGCCTTGTTCAGTAAAGCCAAGGTTATTTTGGCGCCCCGCGGCATGCTAAGCGGGTACGTATTTGAAAGCGGGAACAACAGCTACAAAAAATTGATCCATAAATTAGGTGGTCGTAAAATTTTAAAGAAATGCGTGCTGCACGCTACCGCCCAATCTGAATATATGGAGTGCAGGAAGTTGATTCCGGGCTGGCAGGGCTTTGTATTACCCAATATTTTATCATTACCTGATATCGAAATAAAGGAACCCTATAATGAGTGCTTCAGGATTATTTTTATGTCGCGCATTCATCATAAAAAAGGACTTGAAAAACTATTTATTGCTATAAGCAAGCTCTCTTTTAACCTGAAACTTGTTATTGCCGGCGATGGCGAGGAAGCATATATACAGCAATTGAAACAACTTGCAGTTGAGTTAAATATAGCTTCAAAAATTGACTGGATAGGCTGGGTGAACCGGGATGAGAAATTTGAACGGCTTAACCAGTCTGATCTGTGTGTCCTCACCTCCTTTAATGAAAACTTCGCGAATGTGGTGGTTGAATCGCTGCATATGGGTACTGCTGTTTTAGTTTCCGAAAATGTAGGTCTTTCCGATTTTGTTGGTGAAAATAACCTGGGTTGGGTTTGTACATTAGATACAGTCGACATTGTCGAAAAGCTGAACGAAGCTCACCTTGCAAAGCAAAAATTAGATCACATCCGTAAGCATGGCCGCGAAATTATCCGAACGACATTTCATGAGCAGGTGCTGATAACAAAGTATTACGAAGAGTATTTAAAATAATTCCTTTTTTCTTTCAGTCAGTTTGCTATCCCGGATGGCTGCCTTCCTTTAAAGCTAAGGCCGAAATGTGCGTTGGAAGTGAAGTTGGTACTATTAAAGGGCCAGACTATTGCCGGCCCTTCTGATACTTATAATGTAAATTCTTTAGCGTTTCGATAGTAGCCTCATCTGTCGAGATCCCGTAGCCCGTTACCAGCGTACCTTTAACACCTTCCGCTGAAGCAAGGGCGTAAACAATAGCCTCATCGGCAGGGTCGGAGGGGCCTTCGTAGCGGTATAGGTCCACTATTTCAAATTCTTTTACCGGGAAGTTTTCCGCGCCTGCTTTAAGATGGTCACCTTCCAGGCTAAATTCATGGGTATAGCCCTGTTCTTTTAATTTGGTTATAGCTTCGGTTACCGTTGCGTAATGAAATTTTTGTTCTTCCATGAGATAGGTATTTGTTATCAATAGCTAATATACAATTAAAGTACGCTGCCTGTTTCAGTAATTTCTGCCGAAAATGTTTCGGGTTGTACCAACACAAAGCGCACCAAACTAAACTCCTGCTTAATACAATCCCGGATCCGGCCTATAGCTTCGTTGATTTGTTCGGTATTCAGATCATCTTTAAAAGCTACTATCAGCATCAAAATAATTTCATCGGGCGATTGATAAGTTGACAGCATGTGCATCACCTTTAAAACAGCATTGTCCTGTTCAACGAGTGTGCTTATCTTAGTCTTCGATTCAGACGAAATACCCTCGCCCATAAGCAAACTCCTGCTTTCGCGGGCTAATATGGCCGAAACACCAACCAAAATTAAACCAACCAATAATGATGCTATACCGTCAAGCACAGGAATGTTGTAACGATGGTTCAGGAACATGCAAATGCCAACAATAAAAAGGCCTGCAACGGCTGCACTATCCTCAAACATCACTAAAAAGTTTGATGGGTCTTTGCTTTTAACTACGGCGTCCCACCAGGTTTGATCGCCCCTTATGGCGTTAAATTCTTTCAGGGCGATGATGAGCGATGAGCCTTCAAATATGACGGATAATCCCAAAACTATATAACTCATAGTAGGATCGCCAAGGGGTTTGGGTTCGCGGATATGTAATATGCCCTGGTAAATGGATAATCCTCCGCCCAGGCCAAATATCATGATAGATACAATGAACGACCAGAAATACAGCTCCTTACCGTAGCCAAAAGGGTGGGTTTTATCGGGTTCTTTGCGTGCCCGGTGCAGACCAAGCAATAGTAGCAATTCGTTAGCAGTATCCACTACCGAGTGAATCCCTTCGGAGATCATAGATCCGCTTCGGCCTATAACGCCCGCTATAAATTTGGTTATTGCTATGAGCAGGTTGGCAATAAGTGCACTATATATCGATTTTTTTGATGAGGGCATATTCCTTAATGCGCTATTACCTCGGCATCGCCAAGTTTTTTAACATACAATTCATCAACCAAAATCACAATGATGGCCACAATAGGAACTGCCAATATGATACCCAGTACCCCCGAAAGCGTTCCCATAACCACCTGGCTGATGATGGTAAGCGCGGGAGGCAGGTTGATCATACGGTTTTGTACTATAGGCACTACGATATTGCTCACCACGGTTTGCGATATTATATAAATGAGCGCCACTATGATAGCTGTATTTGTGCCCATGGTGAGTGCAAGTAATACACCCGGTATCATGGCTATAACCGAACCCAGGTTAGGGATGATCTTTAACATGCCTGCAAATAAGGCTAATATCAATGCTGCCGGAATTCCCATAATGCTTAAGCCCATGGTAAGCAGCAAGCCCAATAATACCATAGAGAGCAGCATCCCTTTAATCCAACCTTTTAATGAAAGACTGATCCTGTCGATAATATCCTGTCCCAATGGTTTTTTTGATCTGATAGCAGCATTAAAATGCCGTTTTTGTAAACATCGGGATTGGTGGTAAAAAAATACTCAGGAACAGGATGATATAAATATCCCCCAACACGCCAAAGCTGGTACTAAAAAAGTGTTGTACCGTAACCACAACTTTATCGGGGTCATTATCGCCCGAAAAATAATCAAGTATTTGCTGCCCCGTTGGGTTTGAAGCCAGTTTAGCCTTAAAATTATTAACCGTATGCGGGAGTGTATCTTTAAGTAAAGCTATCTGGTGCTGTATGGTTGTGCCCATCAAATAAAACAAGCCCGCCACAATTAAAAATGAACCAACTACAGAAATGATCATGGCATACCGCCTGGGCATTTTGGTGTTGCGCTCTATCAGGTCGCCAAGGCCGTGAAAATAAGTCGCGATCAGTGCGCCTGAAAGTACCATGAGCAGTACGTTAAAAGCCACCCGGGCTATCAGTATTACTACAACCAATAAGGCAACAATAGCAACAGTGTGCCATACTTTTTCGATATAAGTAAGCTCTTTCTCTTTTTTTGGGGTCATATAGCAGGTATTTGTTCCATTAACACATTCATGTACTCTAAATGTTTTGATTGAATTAAGTTAACAAGATATTATGAAAGAGATTGATACTGATTGTTACACTTTCTTTTTGAAATATTTTAAAATGAAAGTGTGAGAACTTAAACAAGCTGTTGTAAAATTATTCCTCCAAAGGATTTTTTAACGATATTTAGGTTCATACCGAACCAAAAACCATAGCCCTTCAGTTGATGAAGAAAAACTACTACATCTCATTGTATTCATTTTCAATAGTTGGCTTCTTTATGTCGGTAATATATCTCATTATATTCTCGCTGGCGTTGAGGTCGATAGCTGAAGATCACGGTTCATTTGCCGGGATCCCGGGTGACGGTATTATTGGTGGCGCAATGGTTAAGCTCCTGATAGGTGGCTTGGGCAGCTTGTTTGGCTTAAGGCAGGGGATGTTTTTGCTGTACATTACATTCGGCTACATGCTTAGTATCGGCTTTTGGGCTAAGCCGCTGGTTACCAACAAAACTATTTTTGATAATAAAGCATAATAAATAAATGAGCAATATAAAAGTTATAGGTATTGATCTGGGAGCTACCAATATCCGCGGCGCGGTGGTTAATAATAACACCATCGGTTATATCATATCGCAACGGATAAAAAGCGAAGGCAGTGTAGAAGATGTGCTGAACGATATTTATGCTGTTGTTGATGTCCTGCTGCAAAACGATAAGGCCAGCGCCATAGGCATAGGCGTGCCCAGCGTGGTTGATGTAGCCGAAGGTATTGTTTATGATGTGCAATATATTCCCTCATGGAAGGAAGTACACCTGAAAAAACTGATGCAGGAGCGATACAACATTCCTGTATATGTAAATAATGACGCAAATTGTTTTGCCGTAGGTGAGTTATATTTTGGAAAGGGTAAAGGTGCCGATAGCATGGTTGGCGTAACCCTGGGCACCGGGCTTGGCACTGGCATTATCACCAATGGAAAACTGTACGCAGGCCACAATTGCGGCGCCGGGGAGATAGGTCTTTTTCCCTATATCGATAACGTCCTTGAGTATTATTGCAGCGGCTCATTCTTTGGCAATGTGTACGGATTGAATGGCGTACAGGTATTTAAAGATGCGCAGGCCGGCAAAGAGATGGCATTGGAGCTGTATGCCGAATTAGGAAACCATGTAGGGAATGCCGTGAAAATGATCATGTATGCTTATGATCCCGAACTGATTATTTTAGGCGGATCGGTAAGCCAGGCCTTTGAGTATTTTAAAGACACCATGTGGCAGCAGGTGAAAACCTTTGCCTATTCAAAAACGCTTGAACATATAAAAATCGAGATCTCGGAACTGGAAAACAGCGGTATCATAGGTGCGGCTGCTTTGTATTACGACTATCAGAAGTGAAGTTAATCTGTCATAAAAAAATATTGTTAATGTCGGTAATAGTCCTGCTCAGTACAAGGGTATTTGTGCAGGGGCGACGGGAGTAATAATCAAAATACCGGTATTGCAATTGCGTTTTTTGTACATCTGCGCGCTTTAAAAGAGCAAGGTGGTGACGATATTTTACCGGTGATCTTCAGCGATAATTATATCTCACTGGCACCGGGCGAAAGCAGGGTGATTAAGTGCACCTATAGCACTAAAAATGCCGATGATACAACGCCCTATTTCCCAACCCCGGCCTGGAACCTGGATATAGCTGAGAGCAATGGCGATTGTGGGTTTGAAGATGGGCTGCCGAAGGAGTAGTTTACCCGGGAAATAAGCTGAGTATAACCTGTGTTTCTTTGGCTAAAACATTTGGTGAAATTTATCTCCGGGGGATAAATACAGGTGTTTTTTGGGCTAATTTCCGGTGATTGGTGAAATAAATAAATCGCTGTTTATTATATTCGGCAAAACCCAAGCAGATAATGAAATTACTATCTAATTTAACCCTATCATTTTGCCTGTTTTTTTGTGCCGGTGTTTGGGCCCAGCAACCTGTTAATATGCAATATTCGGTGTCGATGGAAAAGGCGGCCGACCATTTGTATCATGTTGAGTTGACCAATAAAACCCACCTCAAAACGCTTGATTTTAAGATGTGCGTTTGGACGCCGGGCTATTACCAACTAATCAATTTTGCCGGAGCTGTACAAAATTTTACTGTTGCCGATGCAAAAGGCAATTCGCTTAAATTTGATAAGCCCACTAAGGATACCTGGAAAGTTATTAACCCTTCGGCCGGCGATGTAAAGATCTCGTACGATGTTAAAGCGGTTGTGCCGTTTGTAGGCAACGTTTATCTTGACGAAACAAGAGGCTACATTACCCCCGGAGGCCTGTTCATGTACCTCGACCAGGAATTACGCCATCCAGTCACCATCCAAATGAAGCCTTACAGCAAATGGAGCGATCTGGTAGCAACCGGGCTGGATACCCTGAAGGGACAATATCATGTTTACAAAGCCGCCGATTTTGATGTGCTTTATGACAGCCCTTTTTTAATGGGCGAGCTGGAAGTTTTGCCACCTTTCAGCGTGCAGAATAAACCACACAACTTTATCGGTTATAAGTTGCCTGCTTTTGACAGGCAGGCGTTTATGGACGACCTGAAAAAGATAGTAGTGACGGGCAGCAACATCATAGGCGAAATCCCCTATACACACTATACATTTCTATCGATAGGCGCTGGCGGCGGCGGTATCGAACACTTAAACTCAACCTCGTTAAGTTTTAGCGGAGGTGAAGGGTTTAATACTCCCGAAGCCCGTAAAAAGCTGTACAACTTTATAGCGCATGAGTATTTTCACCATTACAATGTTAAACGCATCAGGCCGGTTGAGCTCGGCCCGTTTGATTACTCAAAGGAGAACCACACTAATATGCTTTGGGTATCCGAAGGATTTACAGTTTATTACGAGTACATGATCACCAGGCATGCGGGTTTAATGAATAACGAGGATATGTTTGGCGATTTTCAGAATAACCTGCGTAACTATGAAAATGAACCCGGCCATTTGTATCAATCGGCAACAGAAGCCAGTTATAACACATGGGATGACGGGCCAAACGGCAGGCAGGGCGATGATTTTAATAAAACCATTTCATACTACGATAAAGGGCCGATTTTGGGCTTGATGCTTGATTTCAACATCCGCCATGTAACACAAAATAAAAAAACGCTTGACGACGTAATGCGATTGCTTTATTACAAATATTACAAAAAGCTAAATCGCGGCTTTACAGAGCAGGAGTTCAGGAATGAGTGCGAGAAAATGGCGGGTGTGCCGTTAACAGAGGTATTTGAATATGCATCGACCGTTAAGCCGCCTGATTATCCAAAATATTTCGCTTACGGAGGACTCGCTGTTGATACTGCTACTAAAGTGGTATCGGAATCATGGGCTGGCCTTAACGTGCGGCAGCAGGGCGATACGCTCAGGATCAATACAGTTGCCTATAAATCCCCCGCCTGGGATAAAGGTATCAGGGGGCGCACGGTTATACTTACGGTTGATGGCGCTCCTGCAACAAAAGATGTACTTTACAAGGCCTTCGAAACAAAAAATACTGGAGATAGTTTAACGTTGGGTTTGTTAAAGAACGGCGAAAAGAAAGATGTAACCATTGTTTTGGGTAGGCTGAGGGAAAAGACATTTAAAATTACACCCTTGCCAGGCCCCGATAAATTGCAAGCTGCTATTTTTAAAAGCTGGACGGAAGGAAAATAGCTACTTATCCCGGATTTTTTTGTAAGATCAGGTACACGCTATTTTTTATGATTTACTGTATATTAAATCATAAAAAATAGCGTTTTGGTTTCATTATAAACTTAACCTATCCAAATCAATGAAAAATGCCCTGCTGCTTTCGTGCTTCATAACATCCTTGTTTAGCTGTAATAAATCAAATGGCCAAAATCAACAAGATTTATTAAATGGCGACTTTGAAAAAATAAATCAGGTAAATAAGTATCCTGAAGGCTGGACTCATTCTGACGGTCGTGATTATAAATATGCAGTAGATAGCATTGCTGCGCAGCACGGTAAATATGCACTGTCAATCGCCTCAGAGGTAGATACCGCCGGGTATGGTATTATCAGCTTTGTTATTCCAAAAAGATTTGAAGGGAGTGAGATTGAACTAAAAGGGTATCTGAAAACGGAAGGTGTAGGCTCTGGCTTCGCGGGTTTGTGGCTTCGGATTGACGGTACTTCTGCTTTTGATAATATGCAACGCCAAAATATCCATGGTACAAATGGCTGGAAACAATATAGTATCAAATTGCCATACAATAGCCAAAAGACGATTAATGTAGTTGGCGGTGCACTTCTGGTAGGTAAAGGGAAAATTTGGATTGATGGTCTGCAATTATTTATTGATGGTAAACCCATTGAAAATGCTGTGCCTAAAGCGATAATCAGGGTTAAGGCTGATTTGGATACTGCTTTTAAAAATGGCTCGGGGATTAATACCATTACGCTTAACCCACAAACAATCAATAGCTTAAGATTGCTTGGCCAGGTTTGGGGTTTTTTGAAATATCACCACCCCGCTGTTGCAAAGGGGGTTATAATATGGATGCTGAGCTTTTTAGGGTAATGCCCGCTGTTATAAAAGCCCGGAATAATAGCGAATTAAACCAGCTGCTTGAGCAGTGGACCGATAAGTTTGGTGAAGTGAATGCTTGTGATAATTGCAAACCCGATATAAATAATGCGGTTAAGCCCACGCCCGATTACGGAAATCTATTTGATCATTCGGTGCTCAATAAATCACTCACTGATAAGCTCCGCTTTATTTTAAATAATCATAAAATCACTGAAAGTTATTATGTAAGCATGGCAGAGGGCGTAGGTAACCCCTTATTTGACCACGAAAATGGATATTACCAAATGAAATATCCTGATGCAGGTTACCGCTTGCTGTGCCTGTTTAAATATTGGAATATGGTACAATACTTTTTTCCTTACAAGCATTTGATAGGAAAAGATTGGAATCAAAGCCTGCCTGAGTTTATCCCCCAGTTTGTGAACGACAAAAATTCAACAGAATATATACTCACAACGCTCAAGCTTATCAGTAGTATTCATGATACGCACGCTAATATTTGGAGCGGAAACGCTGAGCTGGAAGCCTATCGCGGTAAATACAGGCCATCATTTAAGGCCGGTTTTGTGGAGAATAAACTGGTGATAACCAGTTTTGAGTCTGATTCACTTGCTGTTAAAGAAAAGTTCAGGATAGGGGATGTGATAACTGCTATTAATGGCATTGCTATAGATGAACTGATCAAAAAATATCTGCCTATAACTGCGGCGTCTAATTACGCAACTCAGTTAAGGGATATGCCGGGCAACTATTTACTGAGGAGTAATAATCCACATTTTGAATTTACCATGCAGCGCGATGGAAATCAATTAAATGCGGTTGTGGAAGGAGTACTCGTTTCAAAAAACGGCTTAATGGGTAGCAGCAATCTTAGTGTTAAAGATCCTGGTTATTATTTAATCAATGAGCAGATAGGCTATCTATATCCGGCAAAATACCACAATGCAAATCTGCCTGCTATCCGGGAGATGTTTAAGAATACAAGGGGTATTATTATTGATATGCGTTGTTATCCTTCGGAATTTATGCCCTTTACCTTTGGAGCGTACGTTAAATCAGGCACGACTCCATTTGTTAAGTTTACTAATGGAAGTATTAATAAGTCGGGTTTATTTGTGGAAACACCACCGCTTAATATTAAGCCTGATGATTCTTACCAGGGTAAAGTTGTGGTGATAGTAAATGAACAATCACAGAGCCAGGCAGAGTACACTACTATGGCTTTTCAAAGTTCACCCAATGTTAAGGTTATAGGTAGTACCACGGCAGGAGCTGATGGCAATGTATCGCAGATTATTTTGCCGGGCGGTATAAGTTCCCTGTTTTCGGGAATAGGGGTATTATACCCGGATGGAACTCAAACCCAGCGAAAGGGTGTGAAAATTGATGTTATAGTAAAACCTACTATTAAAGGTATCAAAGCTGGAGTTGACGAGCCGCTTGAAAAAGCAAAGGCATTGATCATGGAGTAGTAATTAAGTTTTTCTAAATTGCAGAGCAAGCTTAATACTATGAAAATTGCAGAACAAACAGCCCGGTTAACCAAAATTGGCGTTGACAAAATTGTGTTAGACCGCTACCGGGAGCCCCATCGGTTTTACCACACCCTTGAGCATCTGGACGATGTATGGCAACAATTAGAGAACCGGGGCTACAGTGATAATGATGTATTATTGCTGGCTACAATTTTCCATGATATCATTTACGATCCGAGATCCGGCACAAACGAAGAGGATTCGGCGAGATATTTTAACGAAACGTTTACGGGGGATGGAGCGCTCAAAGCTCTTGTAACAGATATTATCCTCGATACCAAACATCACAAGCCGGGCTCGGCATTGTCAGAGATTTTCAGTGCAGCCGATCTTAATATCTTAAAACAGCCATTTGACAAACTGCTGATTTATGAGCAGCAAATATTTAAGGAATTTCAGTTTGTAGATCACAAAATCTATAAAGAAAAAAGAGTAGAGGTATTAACAAGCCTGCAACAAAGTGTTGATAACCCGGCCCTGGATTATTTAATAGCCCATGTAGAAAACTTTAAACCCCGTATAGCAGTATATCCGGGGAGCTTTAATCCATTCCACAAAGGGCATTATAATATACTCCAAAAGGCCGAGCGAATTTTTGATAAGGTGATTATAGCCCGTGGTGTTAACCCAGGTAAAGATAAAGCCACATACGAATTGCCGGAAATATTAAGATACAGGCAAACTGAAACTTACGAAGGATTACTCACCGAATTTGTAGATGGTTTGGGGTATGACGTTACTATTATCCGGGGATTACGAAATGGATCGGATTTACAGTACGAACTGAACCAATACCGCTATCTTCAAGAGTTAGGCGGCAAAAACATCAGTGTAACGGCCATTTTTTGTGATATGGAATTTGAACACATCTCAAGTACAGGTATCAGGCAACTGGAGAAGTATGGTAAAGCAGGAGAGTATTTGTTATTTTGATAGTTGGCTGGTGGTAGTATAAATTGATTTCGGAGTTGGGATTTTCAATTTCGAATTTATTACGTCTGAGCCCCACTTTATGGAATTTAAAGAATAGACAGAGTAATTGCAAATTCTATAAATTCCCTTAACTCCATAAATTCGAGTTCCGACAATAACAACCACTCACTTAATCCAACTCAATCAACCACTCACCTAATCCAAAAAACAAATCAACCCACCCCTTGCTTTTGCATAATTAATCACTATCTTTGCACCCACAATTAATAAAATAGTTAACGCTTTAATATTATTCAAGTAATGTATTTAGGTAAAGAAGCAAAGGCAGAGATCTTTGCAAAACACGGTAAATCAGCAGCTGACACAGGTTCGGCCGAAGGTCAGGTAGCATTATTTACTACTCGTATTGCTCACTTAACAGGGCATTTGAAAAAAAACAAAAAGGATTTTTCAACTCAATTATCGCTACAAAAATTAGTAGGTAAACGTCGTGCGTTACTTGCTTACCTGTATAATAAAGACATTGAAAGGTACCGTGCTATCATCAAAGCTTTACAGCTAAGGGATATCATTAAGTAATTCTCTCCTTTTTTATTTAAAAGCCATCCCCATTTTAGGATGGCTTTTTTACTTTTGCAACATATATTTACACACATAAAATCCGATGCGCTCCCGAAGATGAAAAGTGCATCACAAACAAAAAAAGATGAGTTTAAACGTAATTAAAAAAGTTATTGATCTGGGCGACGGACGCACCATTGAGATCGAAACAGGTAAACTGGCCAAACAAGCGGATGGTTCGGTAGTGATAAAAATGGGTGACACCATGTTATTGGCTACTGTTGTATCATCGCCTGAAGCTAAAGAAGGAGTTGACTTCTTGCCTTTATCTGTTGACTACCAGGAAAAATACGCTGCAACAGGCCGTATCCCGGGTGGTTTTTTACGCCGCGAGGCCCGTTTATCAGACTATGAGGTTTTGATCTCCCGTTTGGTTGACCGTGCTTTACGTCCATTATTCCCTGAAGATTATCACGCTGATACACAAGTGATGATCTCTTTAATATCTGCCGATAAAGATATTATGCCCGATGCATTGGCCGGTTTGGCAGCATCTGCAGCTTTATCTGTATCTGATATACCTTTTAACGGTCCAATCTCTGAGGTACGTGTTGCTAAAATTGACGGGCAGTTAGTAATTAACCCTACTTTAAGCCAGCTTGAAAATGCAACTTTAGAATTTATTGTTGCAGGTAGCGAGCATGATATCAACATGGTTGAGGGCGAATCAAAAGAAATTCAGGAAGCTGAATTGGTTGAAGCCATCAAATTTGCCCATACTGCTATTAAACTGCAATGTTTAGCTCAAAAAGAACTGACCATTGAAGTTGGTAAAACCGAAAAACGTGTTTATAGCCATGAGCATAGCAATGAGGACTTGAAAAAAGCTATCTACGCTGCTACTTATGATCAGGTTTACGCCATTGCTTCTGCTGCATCTGCAAAAGAAGAGCGGAGTGCTAAGTTTAAAGAAGTGCGTGACGCCTATATCGAAACCTTAGGTGAGATAGATGATATTACTAAAGGCCTTGCTAAAAAATATTACCACGATGTGGAATATGATGCTATCCGTAACCTTGTGTTAGACGAAGGCAAACGTTTAGATGGTCGTACTACTACACAGATCCGCCCGATATGGAGCGAAGTTGGCTATTTGCCATCGGCTCACGGTTCGGCGATATTTACCCGCGGCGAAACCCAGTCATTAACTACCGTTACCTTAGGTGCTAAGGATGACGAGCAAATGATTGACGGTGCGTTCATTAACGGTTACCAGAAATTCCTGTTACACTACAATTTCCCTGGTTTTTCAACCGGCGAAGTTAGGCCTAACAGGGGTGCCGGCCGTCGTGAAATTGGGCACGGTAACCTGGCTATGCGTTCATTGAAACAGGTATTGCCATCTGAAGATGAAAACCCTTACACTATCCGTGTAGTTTCTGATATTTTGGAATCAAACGGTTCTTCTTCAATGGCTACAGTTTGTGCCGGTACACTGGCGCTTATGGATGCAGGTGTTAAAATTAAAGAGCCTGTATCAGGTATCGCGATGGGTTTGATCACCAACGAAATGGGTACCAAATATGCTATCCTTTCTGATATCCTTGGTGATGAAGACCACTTAGGTGATATGGACTTTAAAGTAACCGGTACTAAAAACGGTATCGTTGCTGTACAGATGGACTTGAAGATCAACGGCCTTTCATACGAAGTATTAACCAACGCGTTAAACCAGGCTAAAGATGGCCGTTTACATATTCTTGGCGAAATGGCTAAAACCATTACCGAGGCACGTGCCGACTACAAACCACACGCTCCGCGTATCGTTACCATTAAAATTGATAAAGAATTTATTGGTGCAGTTATCGGGCCCGGTGGTAAGATCATCCAGGAAATGCAACGCGAAACTGGTGCTACCATCTCTATCGAAGAAAAAGACAACCAGGGTATCGTTCAGGTATTTGCCGATAACAAGGCTTCTATCGACGCAGCGTTGGGTCGCATCCGCGCTATCGCTTCAAAACCAGAAGTTGGCGAGATTTACGAAGGTAAAGTAAAATCAATTATGCCTTTCGGTGCGTTTGTTGAAATTATGCCAGGTAAAGATGGTTTGCTGCACATATCTGAAATTGATCACCGCCGTATTGAAACGATGGATGGCATCTTCCAGATAGGCGACGAAGTAAGGGTTAAACTGCTTGACGTAGATAAGCAAGGTAAACTAAAGCTATCGCGCAAGGTTCTGCTACCTAAGCCTGAACCAAAGCAAAATAATTAAGTATTTTTATACAGTAGCAAAACCCTCTTTATGAGGGTTTTGCTATTTTGTTTTAATTTTTTTTATTTTTTTAAAACAAAAAGCGGATGTTTAAACTTATTAACTGTTAATACGTAGTTGATAAAACCATAATTCCGATCCTGTTTGATAAAAAAATGACCCCTGCTACTAACGATCCTTTAGATTTTCTGAGCAAGAATTCGGCTGGAATGCAGACGGGTACTCAAATTGATTTGGTTCAGCAGTTGCTCTACGAAATAATAAGGGTTAAAGAAATTATTGTTTATTATGACTCCATTCCCAATGGAGGCGGTCAGCTTGGATCATCTATCCTCAATGAGCTGGTTTCAGAAGCTTATCAGTCGCTGGTTAATTACGATACCGTACTGATGCGGAAATATTACGATTTATTGTTGAACTGCGATTAAACGCTCCCCAGCCCCCTAAAGGGGGAGGTTAGGGACATAGATTAGTGACTGGAGATTAAGGATTAGGAATCCAGGAGGAGATTAAATCATTAACTAAAGATGTTTATCTGTTTGTTTTAATTTACGAAAATTATTGCGAGATACCTTTCTATCTCCCCCTTTAGGGGGCCGGGGGCTACAGCAACAATATATCAATCTGGTGCGCATGCACCATCCCCACAACCGGCGACCATGCAAATACTGTAAACCGGCCATCCTGCGAAGCTACCAGTGCTAAGGCGTCCTTTTGATCAAAAACAAACTGTGCCGCCGCTAAATGCCTTGTACCGCCGTTTTGCGCCGGGTGGATCACCCGGGTTGAGCAACCGACAATAGGCTCGGTCACTACGATCTCTTCGACAGGTGAGCTTTTTGCTGCACGACCTATTTTGGCACCGAAAGCCAGCAACTCATGTTTATCATTTATCAGCGTTGCGCCGTCTATCGAGGTTAATCCGCCTATGGTATCAACCGCGCGGCGCATTTTTTCCTGCCATGAGGTGTGGTAACGGTCGATGCCTTCGTGAATCATCAAATCGGTAAGACCTGAGAACGGAGGATCGACAGGATAGGAGATCGGGGTAATGATAGATTCGCGCCATTCTTCATTTCCGGAGGGCACAACTAATAATATGCCGCCACGTTTATGGGCTTGCATGGAGGTAGCCAGCTGAACTAATACGTTTACCGGATCATTCCATAGAGACGGCAAAGTAAAATCAAGCATGGCCGAAAGTACATTAGGGCAATCAGAAATGCTGGAGCCGTGCTCGTCAACAACTTTGATATCGTCGCCTTTTAATATGGCTATGTTTACAAATTTGCCAAAACCCTCTACACGGCGATGTTTGATCACCAATAATCCGGGTTCAATTACTTCCAGCACAAAACAGTAAGCCGGAATAGCCAGGGTAGTTCCCCAGATGTATAGTTCATCATCTTCTATCCAGATGCCTAAATGAATGCCCGGCTGTTGTACTGCCGAGGCAAATTTGGTGAGGATATTAGGCGCGAGTTTAATTTTTCCACCAAACAACAACGGCTGACCGGCAGCTTCGGGCGGCAAAAAAGCAAGTGTGAATTTTGGTGAAAATCCCTCTTCCCGTCGCAAGCTTGCCCAAAATGAGATATCGATGAGTGATTCGATAGTGGTGCAGCTGGGGGTAGGAGCAAGGTCTATCTCATTATTATCGGCAAGCGCCTTGGCATGAAAATGCCTGAAATGCCTTTCAATAATGGTTGCTACTTTACCGGCTGCTTTATATGTAGGTCCTGAACTCAAAGTTTTGGTGGTGTCTTTCATTTAAATACTTATCTCAAAAGTAAAGCTAAAAAAACATGCTAACAAACTAACGCATCAATATTGCAATTAGATGAGCCGGCCTCATCCCAAACCCTTTTCCAAAGGGGGAGGATTAAATGAGGCTGTTTGTCAACCGTTTATCATACTCATTATCAATTATCTTCCTAAAGTCAGTTGTTGATCCAGGTGAATTTTTTTGAAACTATTGTAGCAATTTTGCAGCCTGAAACGATAATGTAATCATGAAACTCATATCACACCTCATATCACTCACCCTGCCGGATACCACACCACTGCAGGTATCAGCCCTTTTAAACCTCGGGTTAACTTACGTACAACAAGGTTTCAATAAAGTTTTTCATAAAGCGGCTCAAAATAATCAGCCTTGCGGCGAACTTCAGCCATGTATGTAAGCTGTATTTAATTGCAGATAACGGCAACCGTCCTTATAAATTATAGCTAAATTTGCGTGTAATTATTAAGTATGGATCAGCTAACGGCTGCGGGCAAATCAAAAATGCGGATTGCCAACAGTGTCTTCTTCTTTGTTTCGGGCTTCGGGTATTCTTCATGGGCCTCGCGTATTCCATCCATAAAACATCAGCTTAATTTAAACGAAGCCCAGTTGGGGGTTGTGCTGTTTGCTATGCCTGTTGGCCTGATGCTTACCATGCCTTTAACGGCTAAAATGATCAAGCATTTCAGCAGCCGTATAATGATGCTGATAGGTGCACTGGCCTTTAGTCTGGTGCTTTGCCTGCCCGGTTTTGCAGCTTATATGTGGCAACTGATAGTAGTTTTATTTTTTGTTGGCTCAACCCGTAATATATTAGGTTTATCCATGAACTCGCAGGCCGTGGGGATCCAGGCTTTGTATGATAAATCGATCATGGTAACATTCCACGGCATCTGGAGCCTGGCCGGTTTTGGCGGCGCTGCTGTCGGCTATTTAATGGTATTATTTAACGTAGAGCCGTCATATCATTTATTAGCAGTAGGAATTGCAATGCTGATCCTCTCGGTAATATTTTATCCCTCAACATATGATTATCAGCCTGCCGAAACACCCAATAAATCGGTGTTTTCCATGCCCGATAAACACTTGCTTAAATTTTCTTTAATATGTTTCGCCTCTATGGCCTGCGAAAACACGCTGTACGATTGGAGCGGTGTTTATTTTGAAAAGGTAGTCCATGCCACCAAATCATTCGCTGAGGCCGGCTTTGTAGTTTACATGGTTACCATGACCATTGGCCGCTTCGCGGGCGATAGGGTAGTATCGGCCATTGGTATAAAAAAGGTGTTAACTTATAGCAGCTCGCTGGTTTTGGCCGGTTTGCTGGTATCTGTGTTTTTACCATATACTTTAACCGTTTATTTGGGCTACGCCATGATAGGCATGGGGGTGTCATGTATAGTGCCGCTGATTTTTAGCATGGCCGGTAAATCAAAAACAATGAACAGCAGCCAGGCACTGGCCGCCATATCAACAGTTGGTTACCTGGGTTTTGTTATAGTACCACCAATAGTTGGTTTTATTGCTCAGGCAGCAAACCTGCAAATAGCTTTTTTTGTTGTTGCCGCCTTTGCTGCCATGATGATATGGCTGGTGCGTAAAATTGAAGATGAGCCTGTGGTATCATAGTTTTGTCATATAAGCTGCTTAGTATTTACGCCAGCCCCGTTTTAGCTTATAATTGTGTCATCAAATCCACTGGTTTGATATAACATCTGCAACAAATGAGCACAAACATTACCGAAACCAGCATACAGCCGTCAACAGAATTATTTATCAAAATGGTAGTCTCCAACTGGGAACTGCAAAACAGTCGCCTAAACGGTTTACTCGATAAGTTAACTGACGAAGCTCTTGCTGCCGAAACTGCTCCCGGCCGAAACAGCGGTATTTACCTGCTGGGCCATCTTACTGCTGTTAGCGACGGAATGTTTACCTATTTAGGTTTGGGCGAAAGGCTCTATCCCCAGCTGGATCAAATTTTTGTTAAAAGTCCTGAAAATTCTGGGTTGGAGAAACCGTCACTGGCTGAGCTTAAACAATATTGGGCTAAAGTAAATGAGGTTTTAACCGAAAGGATGAATGCTATGCAGCCCGAAGAATGGTTTAAGCCGCATAGCGCCATTTCAGCAGATGATTTTGCAAAAGAGCCGCACCGTAACAGATTAAATATCCTGATTAATCGTACTATACACCAGGGCTATCATATTGGGCAATTGGTTTACCTGGTAAAGAAATAAGCGTTTGCCGACCGGATTTGACTCAAAAGGTTTAATCCATGACAATTGGATGAAACGTTTTTTACAAAGGGATGGTAAATAATCCTGAAAACCGTTATACTTTTGCTTAACACTGTTAAATGATTTAATAGTGTGATCAAAATGGCAAGTAAAGAACGAATCCAGCGCTTAAAAGAAGAAACCCGGGTTAATATCCTGGATGCCGCGCTCCACATAGTTAAGCATGAAGGCTGGCAGGCTTTAAGCATGCGGAAGATTGCCGATGTAATTGAATACACCGCACCCATTATATATGAATACTTTGCAAATAAGGATGCTATATTAATGGAACTTACCCGCAAAGGCTATTTGATATTAGCAAAAGACATGGAGGAAGCCAAAGAAAAGCACCGCCTGCCCGAAAAGCAGCTGGAAGCCATGTGGCTTGCTTACTGGAACTTTGCTTTTGAAAATAAGGAACTTTACCAGGTTATGTTTGGCGTACAGATGAACTGTTGCTGCGAGATGGTAAAATCAATGCCCGAAGCCCAGCTCCCTACTACTATGGTTAGCGAGGCTATTATGCAACTGATGGATATAAAAGATATCAATGACGAAATGATCTGCACCAAGTACTATACGTTTTGGTCGGTCGTACACGGTTTGGTGTCCATCAACTTACTGAGCAGGGGATTCTCTGACGAAGTTAACCGCCAGGTTTTAAAAGATACCATAGGCGGTATCATCAGGTCGATGAAAGATTAATTCTTTCTGTGACTTGAAAACTACACTGTTAAATTACCTTACAGTGTTAGGTAATTGTTAAGCACTTTTTAAAACAAACTCTTAATACAATGAAAAAGCTCACTCACAACCCACGCAGTCTATTTAACAGTGTTAAACGATTTAACGGTGTTGTAACATCTAATTTATGTACTTGCTGTAATTAGCGTACATCGTTTCGGTATATCGTCATGAAAAATCGTGAAAATAACGATATAAGGCATTGGAAATTAAATATTATAAATATAAATAGTTGATAGTCAGCTAAGTATGTAACTGGCATCTCAATTGAAAATGATCGGCAATAGTAAAACAATGAAAACAATCAAATCATCATATATCACAAGCCCAACGGCTTTTTCTAATCCTATTCATTCACCACTCTTAAAATCATCACTCATGAAAACACTCCTTTTAGCAGCAGTTGCAGCTTTAACATTATATGGATGTTCATCTGCACCGCAGGCTCCAACAGCACCTCCACCACCGGCTTTACCGGTTGCTTCTATAGTATCAGGTACCGAAACTACTTACCAGGAATATCCCGCTTCAATTGAAGGCGCCGTTAACGTAGAGATCAGGCCACAGGTAAGCGGTACTTTAGATAAAGTATTTGTTGACGAAGGCGCTTTCGTATCTGCCGGTCAGCCAATATTTAAAATTAATGAACAACCATACCGTGCAGCTTTAAATAATGCATTGGCAAGCTTACATGCCGCCGAAGCAGCACATGTAAATGCGCAACTGGAAGTTGAAAAACTAACTCCGCTTGTAGCTAATAAAGTAGTTTCTGACTACCAGCTAAAAACAGCTAAGGCAGCAGCTGATGTAGCGAAAGCCAATATCGAATCGGCTAAAGCTAACGTAGCTACCGCGCAGATCAATTTAGGTTATACCTTAATAAAAGCTCCTGTAAGCGGTTATATCGGTCTGCTTGCTAAGAAACAAGGTAGCCTTGTTGCTCCTGCGGATGTTGCTCCACTAACTCAATTATCAGATGTTCATGATGTACACGTTTACTTTTCATTGGGCGAAAAAGATTTTGTTGCCTTTAAAGAACAATATCCAGGTGCCAGCCTGAAAGATAAATTGAAAAATGTACCATCAGTATCATTATTGTTAGCTGATAATACAGAATATGCTAAACAAGGTAAAATTGATATTGTAGACGGCCAGTTTGATAAAAACACCGGCGCTATCACTTTAAGGGCAAATTTCTCAAACCCCGACGGTCTTTTACGCTCTGGTAATACCGGCAAGATCCGTTTAAGCCTGAGCCATAAAGATGCTTTGATTGTTCCGGAAGCTTCAACTATCGAAATGCAGGATAAAGTATTTGTATTTGTAGTTGGCGATAGCAGCAAAGTGAAAAAACAACCTATCGACATAATTGGTAAATCAGGTGATCATTACCTGGTTAAAGATAAAGAAGCTATTAAAGCCGGCGACCAGATCGTGTTAGAGGGCATTGATAAACTACAGGAAGGTATGGTTATCCAGCCTCAAAAGGCTGCAGATAAAGTAGCCGCTGTAGTTAAGAAATAATACATACACTTAAACTTTAAAGTCATGTTTCAGAAATTTATAGAAAGACCGGTACTCTCAACTGTTATCTCCATATTGCTGGTGATAGTAGGTGTGCTTGGTTTAACAAAACTGCCCTTAGAGCGGTTTCCTAATATTGCCCCTCCGTCAGTATTGGTATCGGCTGTGTATCCGGGTGCCAATGCCGAAACTATTTTACGTTCCGTTACGCCTTCGTTAGAAGAAGCGATTAACGGTGTGGAAAATATGACCTATATGACCTCTACCGCCAGTAATGACGGTACATTGGGTATTACCGTTTACTTTAAACAGGGTACTAACCCCGATCAGGCAGCGGTAAACGTTCAAAACCGTGTTTCACAGGCTTCAAGCCAATTACCAGCCGAGGTTTTGCAATACGGTATTACAACTACCAAACAGCAAAACAGCTTTATCGGTGCTATGGCCATCTACTCTGAGGATCCTAAAAAATACGATCAAACCTTTGTGGCCAACTACGCACAGATCAATATCGTTCCGGAAATTAAACGTATTCCGGGTGTAGGTTCTGCCAGTATCTTTGGTGGTATTAAGGATTATTCAATGCGTGTTTGGCTAAATCCTACCCAAATGGCAGCTTACAATGTTACTCCTGCCGAGGTTACAGCCGCTATACAGGACAAAAACCTTGAAGCAGCACCAGGTAAATTTGGTGAGCGCAGTAACGAAGCATTTGAGTATGTAATTAAATATAAAGGTAAACTTACCAAACCAGAGGAGTACCAGAACATCGCCATCCGTGCTAATGCAGATGGCTCTGTATTGCGTTTAAAAGACGTAGCACGTGTTGAACTGGGTGCTTATTCATACAATAGTGTTAGTAACCTGAATGGCCACGATGGTATTATCATCGGTATTATCCAATTGTCAGGTTCAAATGCCAACGAAATCCAGATCGCTATCGACAACCTGATGGTGAAATTATCTAAAGATTTCCCTGTCGGGATTAAATACAACCAATTCTATCGTACTAAAACCGACCTTGATGAGTCTATCAACCAGGTTGAGCATACCTTGGTTGAGGCCTTCATCCTTGTGTTTATCGTGGTATTCGTCTTTCTACAGGATTTCAGGTCAACGTTGATCCCGGCGATAGCGGTTCCGGTTGCTATTATCGGTACGTTCTTCTTTATGAACCTTTTCGGTTTCTCAGTTAACTTGTTAACGCTGTTCGCGTTGGTATTGGCCATCGGTATTGTGGTGGATGACGCCATTGTGGTAGTGGAGGCGGTGCATGCCAAAATGGAGCATGACCCAAGCCTAACCCCTAAGGCTGCAACTACGGAGGCCATGCACGAAATTACGGGTGCTATTATATCCATTACGCTGGTTATGGCGGCGGTGTTTTTACCGGTGAGCTTCATGACGGGCTCAACAGGTATCTTCTATCGCCAGTTTGCCTTAACCATGGCTATATCTATTATTATATCAGCTGTTAACGCTTTAACCTTAAGTCCTGCCCTGGCAGCCTTGTTTTTAAAGAATAAACATAGCGAAAATGGTCATGACGCACCTAAGAAAAGCTTTGTAGAGAAATTTTACGCGGGCTTCAATGGTGGCTTCAATTATATGACCAACAGGTATGTTGGCGGCTTGAAAGTTCTGATCCGTAATAAATGGATCAGTATGGCCGGCCTTGCCTTAGTAGTTGTTGCTACAGTTTACATGGTAAACAAAACCAAAACAGGCTTTATTCCTACCGAGGACCAGGGCTTTGTGGCGATAGCAGTAAATACACCATCAGGTACTTCATTAGCAGGAACTAACAAAACCTTTAAACTGGCTGAGGATCAGTTGAAAACACTGCCGTCAGCACGATTTGTTACCGCGCTTTCTGGTTTTAACTTCTTAACACAATCCAGCAGCCCGTCAGCAGGTGTTATCTTCCTGTTGTTGAAGCCTACTGAAGAAAGGGGAGAAGTTAAAAATATTGATGCTATCCAGAATATTGTTAGGGGCAAATTAGCAGGCATACCAGGTGGTACGTTCTTCGTGTTCAGTTTCCCAACCGTTCCTGGTTTCAGCAACGTGGAAGCGCTTGACGTAATGCTGCAGGATAAAACCAACGGCAGGTTGGATAAATTTAGCGGTGTTGCCAATAACTTTATCATGAAACTGATGCAGAAACCAGCGGTTGCTTTCGCCTTTACTTCATACAAAGCTGATTACCCTCAGTTACAATTAGAAGTTGATGACGAAAAAGCCAACCAGTTGGGTGTAAGTGTTAAAGACATCCTGTCAACCATGCAGGCTTACTTTGGTACCGCACAGGCATCAGACTTTAACCGCTTTGGTAAATACTACCGTGTGGTTGTTCAGGCAGATATTGCAGACAGGACAGATCCATCGGCAATTGACCGTGTGTTTGTTAAAAACAAATCGGGCGAAAATGTGCCGATCAATACCCTGGTTAAATTAACCCGTGTGTATGGTTCAGAAACTGCTTCACGTTATAACCTCTTCAACTCTATCGAAATTAATGCTATCCCTAAACCTGGCTACAGCTCTGGTGATGCCATTAAAGCGATTGAGGAAACTGCTAAGGAGCAACTGCCGCAAGGTTTTGCCTATGAGTTTACTGGCCAAACCCGCGAGGAGATTTCTTCAAGTGGTCAGTCGACTGTGATCTTCCTGTTGTGTTTGGTGTTTGTATACTTCCTGCTGTCTGCGCAGTATGAAAGTTATATCCTGCCATTGGCGGTAATACTTTCAATACCTACAGGTTTATTCGGGGTATTCATTGTGTTAGGCTTAACCGGTATCGAAAACAACATCTATGTACAGGTTGCGCTGATCATGCTCATCGGCTTGCTGGCCAAGAACGCCATCCTGATCGTAGAGTTCGCGGTGCAACGGCGAAGGGCAGGGCATGGGCTGGTTCAGTCGGCTATCGAAGCTGCTCAGCTCCGTATCCGTCCAATCATCATGACCTCCATGGCCTTCGTATTCGGTTTATTCCCGATGAGTATCGCTACCGGCCCATCTGCACAGGGTAACCACTCTATCAGTATTGGTGCAGCAGGCGGGATGGTTTCAGGCGTATTGTTAGGTTTATTTATTATACCTGTACTATACGTGATATTCCAGGGCTTGCAGGAACGCATTAGTGGCAAACCTAAGCCGCTTGCCGCTGCCGGCGACCATGGTAAAGATGCTGTAGTTTTAGAAAACGAATATTCAGCTTAATCAATCAAAACATCAACTAAAACTATCACGGCCGTTAAAATCCGTGATAGTTTAAAAAAGATATAACAATGAAAAATATAATAGGCAGTTTGGCTTTAGCACTGGTGGTGCTTGCCGGCTGTAAAGTTTCAAAAGATGTTGCTACGCCAAAGGACGCGCAACCTGAAACCTTCAGGAACGCTGTTACCACCGGCGATACCAGCAGCATTGCTGACTTGCAATGGAAAAACTTTTTTACCGATGCTGCTCTTCAAAAGCTGATTGACAGTGCTATCGTTAAAAATTACGATATGCAGGTGGCCGTAAAAAATATCGAGGCTGCACAATTGCAGTTTAAACAAGTTAAGTGGAATTATGTTCCTACTCTTGGCTTAAACGTTACTGCAAGCACCAACCGCCCGTCTGATAACAGTGTTACCGGTTTAAGTATCAAACAATACAATATTGGTACTAAACATGTCGAAGATTATAATGCTAACCTGGCGCTGTCATGGGAAGCTGATATCTGGGGTAAAATCCGCAGTCAAAACCGTGAAGCTTTGGCCCTGTACCTGCAAACTAATGAAGCTAAAAGGGCTATCCAAACCAACATCGTATCAAGTGTATCACAAGGTTACTATAACTTGCTGATGCTTGACGAGCAACTGGAAATAGCTAAGAAAAACGTAAAACTGAATGACAGTACATTGCGCATCATCAAATTGCAATACGATGCCGGTCAGGTTACTCTGTTAGGTGTTCAGCAGGCACAGGCCCAGTTAGAAGCTGCCGCGCAATTGGTTCCTCAGTTTGAACGCGATATCAATGTTCAGGAGAATGGCTTGAGCATATTGGCAGGTAGGTTACCTGACGCTATTGAACGTAGCGCTAAACTTAATGATATTACTTTCCCCGAAACACTTTCGGCAGGTGTACCATCAGCAATGGTGAGCCGCAGGCCAGATGTACGCAGTTCGGAGTTGGCTTTAAATATAGCTAACGCGAGGGTTGGTATCGCTAAAGCCCAGCTTTACCCTTCATTAACTATAACCGGTCAGGGTGGTTTAAACTCATTTAAATCAAGCAACTGGTTTAACATCCCTGCTTCATTATTTGGTACAGTAGCAGGTGGTATAGCGCAACCGTTGTTACAACATAAACAACTGCGTACCCAATATGAAGTTGCCAAAGTTGACCGCGAAAAAACAGTGATCCAATTCCGTCAATCTGTATTAAATGCGGTTGGCGAAGTATCTGACGCTTTGGTAAGGCTCCAAAAGCTTAAAGAACAACAAACTATCGCTGCAAACCGTGTTAAAACATTGCAACAAGCTACAAGCAATGCGAGCATGTTGTTTAAAAACGGGCTTGCTACCTATCTTGAGGTGATTACTGCGCAAGGTAATGTATTGCAAGGTGAGCTTGAATTAGCATCTATTAAAATGGCTCAACTTAGTGCCAACGCTGAGCTTTACCGCTCATTAGGCGGCGGCTGGAAATAAGCGTTATCCACCCCCGTGAAAATGGAAAACGGCTGATCAGAGATCCTGATCGGCCGTTTTCCATGTTAGGGATATGCCTTTCCCTGCGTTTTATTGCACCGGCTTTTTTTAGCTGATGTTATATATTCATTTATAATCAACAATAAAACAGGCAGCAGCAAACCTGTCAGTAAAGCAAAAAAATATACTAATAATGATTTGGAGAGCATTGATTCCTTCGCATGCCACGTTTCACTTATAATGAGCCTTGGCCCGGGGGCTTGCCCGCCTGAGCCATGTAACAGCCTGTTATACTGTTGTTGCTTGTTTTCAATTAAAGCTTTTATTTGGGCGATAGAATCATTCAATTGCAGCGATAAAAATGATGCTATTGATTTTGAATCTTTTGGGTGATCGACATCTTTTGGTTGCACACTATCTTGAGGTTGCTCAACATCTTTTGGTTGATCAACGTACTTAAGTTGGCGGACATCTTTAATTTGATGAGCATTTCTGATTTTTTGTTCTTTTACCGTTATGCCGTTAACAAGTGCTTCTTTTATTGAATTAAGTTCGAGTTTGAAAGCGTAAACGCTTGCATCAGCATTGTCCGAATCCTGCATTACCCGCTGTTTATTGAGTTGCGCTTTATTAAAATCTTGTATGAGTGCTTCGATACGGTAATCGCTAACCTGATGATTATCCGGTATGATAACAAAAGCGTCATTAGGTTTCAAGGCGTATGCTTTAACAGCAGTAAGTGCATTTAGGCCGGCTCTTTCTTTTTCCGTCAGTGCCGTTTTCGCCGTCACCAGTACCGGAACAGCTCTCCGCTTCGGCATTTGTCTGGGCTTTTTAATGTTGTTCAGTATGGCTTGCTGTTCGTGATACTTATCTGCCACCGCTTTATAATAAGCTATGCTATCGTTTAATTTAAGAAGTAACGTGGTATCAATAACAGCCGGTTTAGTGGGTGAAACAGGTTTAGCATATTGGGCATTAATTATTTCTACAAGTTTATTCAAAAAATCATGCCCCTTTTGAGCATTATCCGTGTTTATGCTCAATTCAAAACTGCTATCGTTCAAAATTTTCGCACGCATACTTTTGCTAAATTGTTCAGTTAAATCGGCAGAGCGAGTGAGTTTTACTATCAGCGGTAGTTGTATTGATTTAAAAGCTGGCCCTTTTATTATGGTGTAACTTAGAGATCCGTACTTAACCGGGTGGTATAAAGGTACATCTGTGAGTACATTATCCTGATCAATCCTGCAAACGCCGCCATTAATTAAATTGATGGTGATTTCAACAGCAGAAGTATAGAAGTTGCTCTTTCCGGGTATAAGCTTAATGGGTAATGAATTGCCATAAATCTCTTTTGTTGTAAAAGTTCCCTTATGATAATAACTTACCTGGAGCCCCAATGCATTGACCGCTTTTTTTATCGTGGTTTCAGAGCGCAACTCGTTAATTGCTGTCGTTAATAGTTCCCAATCATCGGAAGCATCCAACTCTACGCTCACTTTGTATTTAGGGGATGAAAAAAGTAAATAAACTGAAGTTGCTAAAACAACAATTACTACCGAAGCAATCACGAAATATCTGTTGCGGAATAACAGGCCAGAAATATTCCTTCCCGCTCCTTTGATGCGAGCCTGGTTCATAGGATGCAATACTTGTGCTGATGTAAATTGCTGTAATTTAGTAATTTGCAATTTATCCAGAACGCTCGTTTTGTGATTGTTCTTCGCGCTGTGGTAATTTTAGTAACGCTTTACATGTTGTTATAGCTAAACTCACAATCGTATCTCAAAAATTGTGAAACAATTTATACAACTCCCTGAGTGCATTGACAGGTGATTTCATGACCTTACGGATAACAACCTGCCCGGTTGCAGCAGTTAAACACTTTGTTACAAACAAATTACCGGGTTTTTCAAAGAAAATTCATATCATAGCAGCCCCAAACTATTTGAGTTGTTTTTAAATGAAATTTAAGATCGTACTTGTATTTATTTTGTTTTCCGGATACGTACGGGCGCAAAATGTCAATATAATCCCGCAGCCCAAGTCTGTTGTTAATGGTACAGGGCAGTTTACATTCAGTAATCACAGTACCGTTGGTGTAAATGATGCTTCGTTGTTGCCAATAGCCCGTTACTTCCAAAAACAGGTAAGCCAGTCGGCAGGTTTTACGCTTGCCGTTGATAATAAAGATGCAGGTAGTGTTATTCATTTGTTGTTAACCAATGGCGATCCCGCCGCGGGGGCATATTCCTTAAAAATTGTTGCCAATGAAATTACCATTTCTTCGTCAAACCGTGACGGGGTGTTTTATGGGATGATTTCCTTGCTGCAAATGATCAAAGACCAGCCCCGGGGCGAAACCATCAGCTTAGCGTCTTTAACCATTACCGATACGCCGCGCTATCAATGGCGGGGGCTAATGCTTGACGAGATCCCGCCATTTTTTCGGGATGGAAAAAGTTAAGCAAATCCTTGACTGGATGGCTTACTATAAGCTAAATAAGTTTCACTGGCATTTAACCGATGCCCAGGGCTGGCGTTTGGAGATAAAGAAATATCCTAAACTGACACTGATTGGCGGTATCGGTAATTACAGTGATTCGATAGCCGATCCTCAATATTATACCCAAACCCAGATCAAAGAGATCATTGCTTATGCTGCGGAAAGGTTTATAACCGTGATCCCCGAAATTGATATGCCCGGCCATGCTACCGCAGCTAACAAAGCGTATCCGCAGTTTAGCGGCGGCAGTGTTGAAGGCTATCCTAATTTTACTTTTAATCCTGCAATCGATAGTACCTACCAGTTTCTTGGTAACATCATTAAGGAAACCAGCACGCTTTTTCCTTCTAAAATGATCCATTTGGGAGGCGATGAAGTGGCCTTGGGTGTTAAGGCCTGGTCGCTTAACCCTTCAATAGCCGGGTTTATGCAGAAAAATAATTTTGCCGATGTAGGCGAGCTGGAGCGTTATTTCTTTAAGCGCGTAGCCGACACCGCCATAAATGCAGGTAATAAAGTATTGGCCTGGGATGAAGCAACCGGAACAAACCTGCCGGCTGATAAAACCATTATTTTTTGGTGGAGACAAAATTTACCGGGCCAACTGCATTTAGCCGTTCAAAAAGGCTACCAGGTAGTGCTTTGTCCGCGCCTGCCTATGTATTTTGATTTTGTGCAGGATGCTGACCATATCTCGGGCCGCAGGTGGAAAGGTGTGTATAATACTGTGGGCAGTGTTTATGGTTTCCCTGAAAGGCAGATGCAGAATAACGAAGACCTGCAATCAAAACAGATCATAGGTGTACAAGCCAATATCTGGACTGAAATGATCGGCTCTGAAAAGCGCCTTGATTTTATGCTGTTTCCGCGTATAGCAGGTTTGGCCGAAGCTGGATGGACAGCCCCTGAGCTTAAGGACGAAGAAGCTTTCAATAACCGTTTAAAAGCAAGTATCAAAATCTACGATGCAGCTAATATCTATTATTTTAATCCTTTTGATAAGTTTTTCCATGATGAGGCTATTGATTTTGGTCCGAAGATCAGGAAAATGGAGAGACCGGCAGATCAGAATATAGAAGATGAAGGTTACCGCCCGAGGAGAAGACATGGAAAGTCTTCAAAAAGAACCTCTCATTCGTCAAAACATTCTTCTTCATCAAAGCATTCTTCCTCTAAGAAGTCATCATCTTCAAAAAAATCTTCTTCTTCAGGTAAAAGCAAAAAATCATCTCATAAAAAAAGGAAATAACCTCTAGGTTATTTCCCTTTTGAAATTACTTCCGGATGTTATTATCTGTATGAAGATAAGTGCGTAGTTTTAATACTAAGGACAAACGATTTGCCAACGCTTATCTTTACATTTTTGTCCTTTAAAATCGCTTTAACAGCTTCATCGGCTTTAAGGAGTTCGTACAAATCGCGCGCCACTGCCGATCCGCTGATGTTGTTGGTGACCTTGCCGTTTTCGATATTGATATTAAAGGTATAACCGGATTTTCCCCTGCTGCCGGCCGCTTCAAAATCAGTTATATTTAACTTAAACTGCTGCTCGTCCTGCAGACTTCTTTTCAAGTGCAGGCGTATTACAGGCATGTACTTTTGCCACGTGCTTAAATAATTTCTTTCGTCCATAATAGTGTTTGTAAAAGCGAAAGCCCTCGTAAAGTATTTATACAAGGGCTTCGGTTATCGGGTTAAAGAGATTGTTACACCTCCCGGCATTAATAGTTTTCAATAAATCAGCTTAATGTAACGGCCAATTTTTATAAGTTTCAAAGTTACCTAAATAAAATGGGTAAACAGGCAGCATGTTATAGTTTGTTTTAATACCCCAATTAAATTATAAAGAGTTGTTGGATAAATTGTAGTGGTAAATTAGGGGGATGGTTGCCGATTTTTAGGCCAGGGTTACTAACTGTCGGTTTATAAATACTGTAAATTGCATTGATCATTAAACTTCATTTACATGAATTCATTTGTTCGCCAAATTATCCTGTCAGCCTTTTTTTCGCTGTTTTGCTGTCTGTGCAAAGCGGATCCTGTTTTTTACATGAACCAGGTGGGGTATGATGCCCGGGGAGCAAAAACTGTTGTTGTGCGTTGCGATACCAAACTTGTGCCGGGTATACTTTTCGCGTTGCAAAACTCAAATGGTAATGCTGTATATATTGCTCCGTTAAATGGTCCGTTAAAGGTTGAGGAATGGGACAAGGACGGATATTTTTACCAGGCCGATTTTTCGGAATTTACAGCGGAAGGGAAATACAGAGTTTACATTGGTGCCAAAGATTTTAGTTCTCAATCTGATTGGTTTCAGATTAAGGGAAACGCATTGGCAGTAACTACCATCCCATCGGTATTGAGTTATTATAATAAGCAGCGGGCTAACACACCAACGGAGCTGCAGGCCGACGCAGCCGTTCAACTTTATGGCAGCGATAAAACAGTCGACCTGCGTGGCGGCTGGTGCGATGCGTCGGGCGATGTAAGCAAATACTTTTCGCACTTAGCTTATGCTAATTTTATGTCGCCCCAGCAAATACCGTTGGTAACCTGGTCAATGATCAATACGGTGCAAACCGCGCTGGGTTTGTTAAATAAGCTAAACGTATATGACGGTATGGTGAACGAAGCACTCTGGGGTGCTGATTACATGATGCGCGCCCTGTCAAAAGACGATTATTTTTACATGATCGTATTCAGCTATTTTAATAAAGACCCTAAAGCCAGGCGTGTTGTAGGGCTAAAAGCAAACAGCGTTACTACAGATGAGTACCAGGCTGCTTTTCGGGAAGGAGGGGGATCGCTATTGCATCGTTGGCACGGATCTCGCAACTGAAAAAAGACGGTGACTTTAAGTCGGCGGAATATCTTGCCGCTGCCAAACGGGCTTTCGCGCACTTGCTGGCAAACAATACCAGATATGATGACGATGGCAAGGAAAATATTATTGATGATTATTGTGCCCTGATGGCTGCTACCGAATTGTGGATTGCTACCGATAGTTCCCTTTATCGTGATGAAGCCCGAAAACGTGCGCTAAATTTGAACAAGCGAATGAGCCCCGAAGGGTATTTTATTGCTGATGATGGCGACAGGCCTTTCTGGCACGCAGCTGATGCCGGCTTACCCGTTATCGCTTTATGCAGGTACCTGGATAAGGAGCAAGAAGCTGATGAGCGTTCTGGTGCGTTATCAACCATAAAAAAAGCACTGGATTATAACCTGAAGGTAACCGCTAATGTGGATAATCCGTTTGGCTATGCCCGCCAATCTTTTAAGTTTAGAGGTGCGGTAAAAGATGGCTTTTTTATCCCGCATGAAAATGAAACCGGCTGGTGGTGGCAGGGAGAAAATGCCCGCCTGGGTTCGCTGGCTGCGGCGGCATTGGTAGGGGGACGGTTAGTATATCCCGAAAAAGGTGGCTGGGGCATAAAAAGAGAACTGGCAGAGTATGCATCGCACCAGATAGCCTGGATACTGGGTTGTAACCCTTACCAAATGTGCTTTATGTATCAGTATGGTAAAAACAATGTGCCTTATATGAGTTCAAATTTCGGCCATGGATCGGGCAAGGGTGGGATTTCTAACGGAATTACCGGTAAAAAGGAAAATTCCGACGGCAGCGGTATCGATTTTAAAATAAAAGACAACGGCAACGAATGGCGATGGACAGAACAATGGTTGCCTCATGCCGCCTGGTATTTGCAGGCCGTTACCGCTATGGCTGTCCAGCAATAATTCGGAGCTGTCATTTTTTATACCTCAAATTGTCATATTTAATACCCGGTGCCTTATCTTCATACTGCTAAGTTTGTATTGAATTAAAAACCTATGGATATGACACAAACAAATATTGGGGGTAACTATGCCGTTGTTAACGGCCTTAAAATGTATTATGAAATTCACGGCGAGGGTTTCCCGCTGGTATTGATCCATGGCGGCGGTTCAGATATCGGCGTTACTTTTGGCAGGATATTATCTGCGTTTGCACAAAATCACCAGGTTATAGGGGTTGATCTGCAGGCGCATGGCCGTACGCCCGATAGAGGTGTACCTACCTCATTTGAACAAGATGCAGATGACGTAGCCGCTTTGCTTAAGCATTTGGACATAAAACAGGCCGATATTATGGGTTTTAGCAACGGAGGTAATACCGCCATGCAGGTAGCCATCAGGCATCCACAATTGGTTCATAAAATAGTGATTGCTTCTTCGTTCTATAAACGCAGTGGTTTTGATGACTGGTTTTGGGATTTTATGAAGAACGCAACCCTTGACAGTATGCCCAAACCTTTGCAGGACGCTTTCCTCGCCATAAACAATGACCAGGCCGCTTTAGAAATAATGCATAAGCGGGACCTTCATAGGATGCAGGGTTTTCAGGATTGGAGTGATGAGGCTATCCGTTCTATCACCATGCCCGCATTAGTTATTGCCGGGGATAAAGACGTGATCAGGCCTGAGCATACGCTTGAGCTATACCGCATGCTTCCCGATGCCCAACTTTGTATTTTGCCCGCAGGCCATGGCGATTATATAGGTGAGATTAGTGAGGTTCGTGAAGATGGGAACTACCCGGCGGTAACTATCATTGAAGAGTTTTTAACTAAGGCAAAAGCTTAAACTTTTGCCTTAGTTTCTTTACGTACAACAGGTGCAACCCTGGTGCCGTAAAGTTCAATTGCTTTTAAAATATCCTTGTGCTTGGTAAAGCCCGTAACTAACTGGGCTACGAAACGGGTGTTACCGAAAAGCTCATATTGTTGCATGATCTTGTCGATGGCTTGTTGCGGATCGCCTACTACCAATGGCCCAAAATCGCGAAGATATTCAAATTGTTCCCTTGTCATGGGCGACCAGCCCCTGTCTTTGCCAACACGGGTCATGAGGGCTTCGTAGCTTGGATAAAACTCGTCGGCAGCCTGTTGCGAGGTCCCTGCAATATAAAATTGCGAACTGATGGCCAATTGGAGCTTGCTTACATCGTGCCCGGCTTTGGCTGCCGACTCGCGATAAAGCTCAACAAAGGGTACAAAATGTTTTGGCGCGCTGCCCAAAATAGCGATGATCATAGGGAGGTTAAGTGCTCCTGCCCGTTTTGCTGAGGCAGGGGTTCCGCCAACGCCAATCCAAACCGGAATTTCCTGTTGCAGCGGACGAGGATATACGCCCTGGTTCCTGATTGGTGCCCTGAAATTACCCTGCCACGAAACAATTTCCTGCTTGTTAATCTGCAAAAACATTTCGAGTTTTTCTGTAAATAATGCATCGTAATCATCCAGGTCGAAACCAAAAAGCGGGAAAGATTCAATAAAGGAACCCCGACCGGCTATCATCTCCACGCGACCGCCAGATACCAGATCGGCAGTGGCGAAATTTTGAAATGTACGAACAGGGTCGACCGAACTTAATACGGTAACCGAGCTTGACAGCCGGATGTTTTTGGTAATAGCTGCTGCTGCTGATATCAATATTTCGGGTGCCGAGATCACAAAATCGGGCCGATGGTGTTCGCCGAAGGCATAAACATCTAAACCCACCTCATCGGCCAGCTTTACTTCTTCCAATAACTCCTCAACCCGCTTATGGGCATTTACGGCGTTGCCGCTCGTCCCATCGGGATGGATTTCACCAAAGGTGCTTATACCTAATTCCATGTATCAATAATAAAGATCGGCTGCGTTAAGCTCCTTCTTTTCAAAACTTCCGGGTGCGGTAACATATACTTTAAGTGGTGCTGCACGTTGCCTGTACCTGCCGGTTGGGGGAGGCGGTGCGTTGTATATATACTTTACCTTTAATTGATGAAAACCTTTCGCCAGTGGCAGCGCATATTCGGCTTCTGTTAGTTGTTCACCATCAATAAATAACTGGCTGGCGGCATAATTTGCAAGGGTAAAGTTATAAGTACCATCGGCCAATATATTCACGTAACCGTCATAAACTACACCAAAATTCGGGTTGTCTTTTTTCAAAGCTTCAGCATCCAGTTTATTGCTGACAGCCGAATCTTGAGGTGCTGTATAACTAAGCTGATCGGGTGAGGTGAATGTATTTTTTGTCCACTTGTATTTAAGCCCCTGTTTATTGGCCGTGTAGGTTACCGGAGGTAGTGGCGCTTTATTGTACATCAAAGTGCGGGTGGCGATACTCCTGCGCCCGGATGGTGTAATTACCCTTGTCCTCAATTCCCGTTTTTCGTTTTGCGGAATGGAGAACGTGATAGGCCCCTCATACTGCAAATCGGTATCCAACGGGTCACGGCCGTTTAATGTATAATAAATCTTAGCGCCGGGTACCACCGATTTTAGCGTGTAAACAAAATGAGGGCCTACTACCATGGTATCAATTGTTGTCAGCGCAGTGGGAACACGGTAGTTATAATTGATGGCATCAAGCTTTGCAAAGTGTTTGGCCAGCCTTACTTCGGAAAAATTTGTATAGTCCTTGTTCTCCGGCTTGCTCCAGGCTACTTCTGAAAGGGCGAATACTCTCGGCATGATCTGGTATTGAAGTTTGGCTACGGTAGGCACATACTCTGTCCACAAGTTGCCCTGGGTGCCTATTACATATTTCTGTCTCGTCGGGAGTAAGCTGCTTTGAAACCGGATCATAATTGTATGTTTCTTCTAAAGTAGCATAACGGCCAAATGATACCGGCTCCTGCGGCGAACTGCTTTGATAATGATCAAAGTAATTACCGGTGGTTTGCGGTGTCATGATCACATTATGTTTTTGATGGGCAGCGTTAATGCCGCCTTCCTCGCCCTGCCAGCTCATCACGGTGGCGTTAGGGGCGAGGCCGCCTTCTAATATCTCATCCCAGCCTATAATGCTGCGGCCTTTGGAATTGATGAATTTTTCTATCCTTTGGATAAAATAGCTTTGCAGTTCTTTTTCATCTTTCAAGCCTTTTTCTTTCATCAAAGCCTGGCAAAATGCCGATTGTTTCCATGGTTCTTTACCTGCCTCATCACCGCCTATGTGAATGTATTTACTTGGGAATAAAGCCATCACTTCTGTAAGCACATCCTGTAAAAAGGTAAACGTTTGTTCGGTAGGGCAGTACAAATTATTGATATCGCGCGGGGCTTTTTGTCCAACTACTGTATCACATTTAAACTCAGGGTAAGCACGTAAGGCAGCTTCGGAATGGGCAGGCATTTCAATTTCGGGGATAACGTTGATATACCTGTCGGCCGCGAATTTTACTACCTCTTTAATTTGATCCTGGGTATAATAGCCGCCGTAGCTAAGCGAATCGAGCCAGTCGCGGTTGCTGCCAAACATGGTTTGCTGACGGAATGCACCCACCTGCGTAAGTTTAGGATATTTTTTGATTTCGATACGCCATCCCTGGCCATCAACCAAATGCCAGTGAAAGGTATTGAGTTTGTAAGAAGCGATAAGTTCGATCACCTTTTTTACCTGCGGAATGGTGAAGAAATGACGCGATACATCCAGCATCATTCCCCGGTATCCAAAGCGCGGCGAATCTTCAATTACCGCGCAAGGCAATTTGTAAACGGCTGCGTTTTCAACCGGGAAAAGTTGCAGTAAGGTTTGGATACCGTAAAACAGGCCTGCATCCTTACCAACTATGATGATATTACGAGGGGTGATGGTTAGTTTATAACCTTCCGCGGGTAATTTATTGGCTCCCTTTGCAGTTAAGATCAGCCCCCTGCTTTTTGCGGCTTTAAGCTTTGAATTGTATTTAGTTATTTTAATATTCAGGCGCCGGGTATCCTGCAGATAGCTTTTTAGCCATAAAACAGCTTTATCTTTCGGATTATCAGCCTTGATTGCTGTAAGCTGGCTAAATGTAAACGTGCCGCTATTTTTGGTAATGGAAGCAGGGGCAGGGATAATGCCCAAATGCGGATCATCGGTAGTGACCTGGGCCGATACTTTGTTTGTTTGCCCTAAAAAGATAAAAAAGCTTGCGAGCGTGATGAGTTTTGTTAAATAGTGTGCTTTAAAATTCATACAGGCGTGGATAATGATGAAAGGATAAATTTAACCATTATCCTATGCTGTAATGATGCTAAAGCTTATGTAACAAACAATTGACGTTTAATCGTAGCCTGCGTAATCCCATGCGCTTTGATAGCCGTTTAGCTGTTCCGTATAACTGATCATATCTCCATAAAAGGGAGCATACGCAAGTGTTGAGCTGTCGCCGATCATTACCAGTTTTTTGCGGGCGCGGGTCATGGCCACGTTCATGCGGCGGATATCGTTCAGGAAGCCTATCTCTCCGTTGGTATTGCTGCGTGTGAGGCTGATGTAAACCACGTCGCGTTCCTGCCCCTGGAAACTATCAATCGTGTTCACGGCAATTTTATCTGCGTAAACCATCAACTCTGTCGAATCCAATAACAATTGGTTTAAAATCCTGATCTGTTCCTTGTAAGGAGATATAACTGCAACGGTTGGGAAGTTTTCCGACGGATAATGTTCCTTAAGCTCACCAACCAGCTTATGCAGATGTTTAAACAGGAATGCAGCCTCTTCAGGATTCGCCGTGCTGGTGCCTTCCTGTTTTTCATCGTAACCACAGCCCGCGGTATCGACAAAGCTTACAGGCAAATCGCCGGGAATTAACAGCTGATGGGCAACGGTGGAGTGCGCCTTTAACCTGTTGTCATAAAACTCTTTGGATGAAAATCCCATAATGGCTTCATTCATACGGTATTGTTCTTCGAGCAATATCGCGGATTCGGGGTGGAGGACAATGCATTTCTCAAGCAGGGTAGTGCTAAGGCCATCCTTACTTGCCTGTTGCGATTTGATGGTAGGCGGGAGCTGCAAATGATCGCCGGCAAAGATCACTTTTTGCGCCTTCGATATCGGGATCCAGCAGGCGGGCTCAAGCGCCTGACCGGCTTCGTCGATAACTACCGTATGGAATTTTAAATTGCGGATGGTATAATGGTTAGCGCCTACAAGGGTTGCCGTAATTATCTGCGCTTTACCAATCAGGTCCTCCGTAATAAATTGTTCGGTTTTATCCACTTCTTTAATGAGCTGGTGAGCTGCATCAAAAAGTGCTTTGCGCTGATCACGTTCGGCTTTGCCAAAATTGCGCTTGTATTTGTGCGCCATGTTCTTGTACTCTGAAGCCTGCTTTTTAAGCTTTTTAATCTCCTTCATATCGCTATGGGCACTTATCCTGCTATCTAAAGTTAAAGCCATTAACTTTTCAGATACCCTTGCCGGATTGCCAATGCGGAGTACATTTAAACCTTCATTACTTAACTTTTCGCTTAGCAAATCAACCGCTGTATTACTTGGCGCTACAACAAGGATCTGTTGTTTGTTTTGCCTGATAAGTGCCTTGATAGCCTGTACAAGCGTGGTTGTTTTACCGGTGCCCGGAGGGCCGTGAACTATTGCAAGCTCCCGTGCCTCAATTATTTTTTGAACAGCCTGCTGTTGTGAAGCGTTTAAACCATTAAGCGGGTAATGAATTGTTTCGGGGATAAAAGCCGGCGTACTTTGCCCGGTTAACACCCGGGTGAGATGGCCTTCTTTATGATCATCAACAAGCCTGGCAGATAGTTTGAGCGCCTTCTGCATCTCGTCATAACTGTTATCATCAAACAGCAGGTCGATGCCGAGTTTGCCGCTCCTGGTCCAGTCGGGCAGCTCGTCGGTGTTCAAAGTTAATTTTAGGCGGTTACCGCCTTGGTATGATACCGTGCCGTTTACACGATCGGTTTTAGGATCATGGTTGGAGAACAATGCAGCTGAAGCGCCGAACCTGAACTGGTGACTAAGGTCTTGGTGAGAAGGCCGTTCCACCTCAACCGTAAGGTAATCGCCGCGTCCTATTTCCGTGCCTTTTATGGCTATGGGGTACCATGTAAGCCCTGCTGCCCGGCGTTCGGCAGCTGAAGATGTTTCAGTTAGTTTGAGGTAAGCCTGGCGGTCTTCGTCCTGCTCAGTTTGCAATAAGCTGAGCAGTTTTTTAAAATAGTCCATTTTGCAAAGGTAAAGCTTAAGCCTGGCTTTTGTATAATCACATAAAACACAAAAGAGGACTTGAATGTCCCCTTTTTCATATCCTGATTAACAAATTATTGCTGCCAGTTAGGTGCCGGTTTTGTTTCAAGAGCAATTGTATTCCTTGAAAGCTCTTCGTTTATCTTACCCAAAAAATGCCTTGTTAATGGTTTTGAAATAAAGCTTTTGACAAAGGGATATGCTTTAGCCCGTTTCTGATCGGCAGGGTCAACAGAGTTTGAAATAATATAAACCGAAACAGGTTTTACTAATGAGCTGTAAATGTTATTGAATAACTTTAAAAATTCCCACCCATCCATTACCGGCATATCGAGGTCAAGAAAAATAATGTTGGGTATTTCTGCATGTTTATCCCGGTTGTTATATAATGCTTTGTAAACAGGTTCCGGATCCATATAAAAACTTGCATTTAACCAATTATCTTTCAATATGATTTTAACCGTTTCATGAAAAATAATGTCATCGTCAATGATAGCGACCGAACGGTGCTGATCGTCTTTAATAAGATTGAGGATATCTTTTTTGATTTCGATAAGTAACGGAGACAAAAGTTCAGTACCGCATTCAATACAATTCAAGGTACGTGATAACGCAACCTCAAGTGGTACTTGTATTGATAAGCAGGTGGCATCGTTATATATGGAGTTTGCGCAATCTTTATTAAAGCAATAACAGGTGATTTTTTCGGTGCTGGCCATAGTGTAAAGGTTTTGTTTAGTAGTTCATTTTAAATTGCCTCAACATTGATGCCCCTTGTTGGTTTGTAGTTAAATATTTACAAAGCGGCTTCTATTTTGTCAGGATTGTTAAGGGTTATAAAATTCAATTCCCTAATGCTGAGCTGATTATATTCATGGGCTAAAATAGTTGCATTTTAACATTTTTATAACCGCAGCTGTTAAGCGAATTAATTTAAATATAAAAAAGATTAACTATAAATACAAGTGTGTTTTTTATAAGCCATGTGTATGTTTAAACTGACAATCCGTTTCTTTTTGAGGCCGCCATCGGCTGTAAAATATTAATTTTAATACCTGCGAACAAGCTGTTTTAAACGATGGTTAGATGCTGAATTTAGATGGAATAAGGATAAAAAACCACAGCGACTTTTTTTGTTATATTGAAACACTAAACTATCAACATGAGCCGATTAACCAGCTTTTTATTATTCCTGTTCGCTTTAGTGATGGCACAATCATGCCAAAGTAATCGGCATGCCAATAATTATAACAAGGCCCTGGTTGATGATAACGGTTTATTGTTTATTAAAAGCGGGGAAGAATCAACTCTCGCCTCTGTAAAAGCATCTGGTTTGGCAATCGCCAATTCAAAAAATCAGCGCGTTATTCAGTTTGCCAAGCTCATGATTGATGACCATACCATGCTGGCAGATGATTTTAAAAAATTAAGGACCGATAATTTTATTGCCGATTCGGTTGTTATTAGCCCTATGCATCATCAAATTATTAATGATTTGGATACAAAACGCGCCAGCGCGTTTGACAAGGCCTATATCCAATTGGTTATAAACGATCATACTGAACAAATAGCTTTATACAAAACAGCAGGAAAAGACCGGAGAAATACAAGCCTTGCCGATTTTGCAAATAAAATGTTACCTGGTTTACAAGCTCATTTAGATACTGCAAAGCTGATTAGCAGTACATTAAAATAACTTTAATTGCTGCTCGACAGGTGGTTTGGCTTTGCCAAAAACGGTACGGCCCCCATATTTCCACGAGTCGTTGCGTTCCTTTTCAATAACTTTATCAAAGTTGGCATTGGGCGTGAAATCTTTTTCAGCCCTTTCGGCTATTTGGGAAAGGCGTTTGATAGCTTCATTTTTATCGCTGTTGCCCATTTTTGCTTTTTGAATAGCCGTTTGCAGGGTGCTTAAGGTTCTCGTCATAAACTTTGGTAGGCACCGGGAATGGGGCGCCATCTTTGCCGCCATGTGCAAAAGAAAACCTCGCCGGGTCTTTAAACCGGGATGGTGTGCCATGGATCACTTCACTTACCAGGGCCAGCGACTGTAAGGTGCGGGGCCCTAAGCCTTGCAGCAATAGCAGTTCTTCAAAATCTTTGGGTTGTTTTTCGTGTGCCAGCCAAAGTACGGCACCAAGGCGTTTTAGGTCGACATCTTTGGCATGTACTTCATGATGGCTGGGCATCACCAGTTTACTGATCTCGTTGAGCATGATGCCCGGGTTTTCGGCGGCAATCTGCATAACACCATTGCGCGAACCATCCGCTCCCTTATCTGTCATGTTAAGGATATAGCCGCTGTTTTTACCATAGATAAAAGTGTGCGGGTCGTTAACAAATGAGCTTAACTGTTCGGAATGCCAGTGGTATCTGCGGGCCGTACGGCTTACATCGCTCATGCCTTGCTGCACCACGGCCCATTTGCCGGTATCGCTTAAAATAAAATTATGCGTGTAAAGCTGGAAGCCATCTTGTATGGCGGTATTATCAACTTTGGCGCTCAGCTTGCTGCATTTTACCAGGTAATTTGCATCAAGTCCGGTGGTTTGGCCAACCTTGACCAGTTCGGCAGGTGTTTGAGTAGAATGTTTTCCTTTACCGCCGCAGATATAAATGCCCAATTCGCGGCTATGCGGGTTGATTGACCTTTTTAAAGCTCCCATTACAGAAGTGGTTATGCCCGAGGAATGCCAGTCCATCCCCATAACAGCTCCCAAACTCTGAAACCAGAAAGGATCGCTTAGCCGGCGAAGCACTTCATCTTTGCCATAGTCCATCACAATGGTTTCCACCACAGCAAGGCCAAGTTTAGCCATGCGCTCGGCAAGCCATTGCGGTACATAGCCATAATGTAAAGGTAAGTCAGCACTGCCTGATCGCTTCATGCTAACAAATTTAGTATTTTTGGGGATTACACCGATTGTTTTTTTGAGATTACACCGATTGTTTGATGAGTTTCGGATTGATAGATACAAAAATGCCGCAGATTTGAGTCTACGGCATTTAAGTTATTAATCAAAAATAATCTAATCAGATTTTCAAATCGGTGAAATCAAAAATTAATCGGTGTAATCCCCAAAAACTAATCTTCCTCCGTCTCCCCAACATACAGTTCGTCAATATCGGCGGCGTATTTTTTTCGATGACCTTACGTTTGGCTTTCATCGTAGGGGTGATTTCGCCATCATCCATGCTGAAAGGGTTACGTTTTATCTTGAATGATTTGATGCGTTCAAACTTAGCCAGCTCATTGCTGTATTTCCTGATGTCGGCGCCTATCCAGTCAATTATTTCTTTATCATCAATGAATACTTCAGAACGTTCAAAGAAATCATTTTGAAGGTTGAAAGTTTCCTGCAGGGTCTCGCGTGCCGGCACAATAATGGCGGCAATGTATTCGCGTTTATCGCCCACTAAAAACACCTGTTCAATTTTAGGGCTTTTGAGGTAGGTGTTCTCTACCGGAGTAGGGTAGATATTTTTACCATAGGCATTCACCAGCATATTTTTGAGACGGTCAGTAATTTGAAGGTTACCGCGGAAAAACCTGCCGATATCGCCGGTATGGAACCAGCCGTGCGAATCAATAACGGTGGCGGTTTCTTCGGGCTTGTTCCAGTAGCCTTTCATTACGCAATGCCCGCGAACAATGATCTCGCCTTCTTCGGTAAGGGTATCTTCTTTAAAGTTATCATGAGTTTGGATGCTGTAGATATGTTTGGTATCCACATTCTGGATAGCCACTTCAATACCGGGAATAATACGACCAACGGTGCCATAAATTACCCTATGGCGCTCTGTAACCGCCATTACGGGGGATGTTTCGGTTAAGCCAAAACCTTCTAAGATTACAATGCCCAGGTCGCCAAAAAATTCACCGATGTTTTTAGGCAATGCTCCACCTCCTGAAACCATGAATTTCAGCCGTCCGCCGGTTTTTTCCTTGATCTTGCTGAATACCAGTTTCTCGGCAATGCCGTGTTGTGCCTTCAGGATTACGCCCGGTGACTTACCGGCCTCCTGTACCAGGCGTACTTTTTTACCGATCTCAAATGCCCAAAGAAAGATCTTAGTTTTAAAGCCGCCTGTCGATGTGCCGCTTTTGATCGCTTTGTCGTGGATACGTTCCAGTAACCGCGGCACGCAGCAAAGTATAGTAGGTTTAACCTCGCCCATGTTTTTGGCCAGCAGCTCCAAACTTTGGGCGAAAGCTATTTGTGATCCCCGGTAAATAGCTATATGGTAAATGGTGCGCTCAAATACATGCGATAGCGGCAGGAATGATAAAAATCTATCAGTTTTTTCAACAAACGGAATCTGAATTAAACTATTGATAGCGTTTTGCGTGAGGTTATGGTGAGTTAGTACCACGCCTTTAGGTACCCCTGTAGTCCCCGAAGTATAAATGAGGCATGAAGTATCAGTTGTTAAGATAGCTTCACGTGCGGCATTAATGGCATGGCGATATTGCTCCAGCAATTTGCTGCCTTCGGCAATTACCTGGTCAAAACCAATTACGCCTGCATTTAAGCTTACCTTATCGCTGAATTTTTCAAAATCATCAAACGCCGGGATCAGGCGGATTAATTCCGGACAGTTGTTTGCCACTTTTAAAACTTTCCTGAACAGGAAAGGGTTGCCACAGATGATAGTACGAGCCCCCGAATCATTTAGGATATATTCTATCTCGTTTTCGGTGAGGGTGGGGTATATAGAGGTGTTAACAGCACCAATCTGTTGCAGGGCCTGATCATAATAAACGTAATTGGGGCCATTTTCAATGATGAGCGAGAGCCTGTCGCCCTTCCTGATACCGATGTGCAGGAACCAGGCCGAAATCGCGTCTATTTTTTCTAAGGCTTCACCGTAGCTGATTTCTACCCAGGTATCTTTAACTTTATGGAGCAGGAAAGTATGATCTAAAGGATGAATTTTGGCAACGGTATTGCGAATGAAACTTGGAACAGTTGAAAGCTCGGTATTTTTACTCATTTATATAATCGGATATTGGAACAAATCTAAATCTATTTTTATAAAAACAAGCATTGATACGGGTATTTGACAACTGAACGTGTTTTACTTTGTGATGATGCTGATTTACGTTAAGCTTACTAACTTGGATAAAAACATATACTATGAAGATAATTATTATCGGTGCTTCGGGCACTATTGGCAAAAAAGTTACCGAAGCATTGCAAGGCAAAAACGAGATTATTACTGCAGGCTCAAAAAGTGGTGATTTTCAATTGGATATTACTTCACCCGAATCAATTGAAAGATTTTATGAAAAGGTTGGCCCGTTTGATGCGTTGGTGAGTACTACAGGATCGGGGCATTTTGGCCCACTGGCGAGTACAACCCCTGCCGATTTCAAAAAAGGAATTGAAAGCAAGCTACTTGGGCAGATAAATCTTGTACTGATAGGCCAGCATTATATTAATCATAAGGGCTCATTTACGCTTACCTCAGGTATCCTATCGGAAGATCCGGTTGTAAACGGCGTGAATTTGGGTACCATTAACGGTGGGCTAAATTCCTTTGTAATAAGTGCGGCCATTGAATTACAAAATGGTGTGCGGATCAACGCGGTAAGTCCGGGTGTTGTTGAGGATTCACCTGGTTACTTTGAATACTTCCCCGGCCACGAGCCCGTTGCTATGGATAAGGTAGCCAACGCTTACGTTAAAAGCGTACTTGGGGCCATTACAGGACAGGTGATCAAGGTGTTTTGATAAAAACAAACTACATGTCATTGCGAGGAACGAAGCAATCGCACGGAAGTATAGCCACCCTATATAGCATGCGATTGCCAAGCTGCGCTCGCAATGACATTATTTTATTTTCCAAACTTTCCCTATCTTCACTGCATAATTACTATCTCTACATATAAAACAAGGGTCGCCTAAGGCCCCGGCCTGTTGATACAGGTTTGGTAACGCGCTGCTTTTTGCGGTAGTGTTTAGTATTGTCTAAAAATTTCAAATCAATTTTATTTAACGGTAATGAAAATTACTCAAGTATTTACTTTGGGCATTTGCTGCATTTTTACGTGCATTGCCCTGGATGCAAAATCTCATACCTGTATGGATACCATAACCAATAAACAAAAAGTGCTGTCCTTTTATAAACAAATAGTGGGGCAACGTAAAGCTGAGCTGATCCCAGAATTTATAGCCGAAGATTATAAACAACATAACCCTACCGTTAAGCAGGGGAGGGCAGGCATAACAGAAATGGTCAATTATCTGAAAACTTTACCACCACCGCCCGAAGATGCAAAGTCGCCAATTGTAAGAGCGATACAGGATGGCGACTTAGTAGTTACCCATCTTGATGTTTCATTTATGGGGAAGCGGATGGCTGTGATCGACCTTTTTAAGTTAAAGGACGGTATGTTAACAGAGCACTGGGATGCTATCCAGCCTTTGCCCGATGAAAGCGGGAAAACAGTCACTGCTACTAATGGAATAACTGAAATTGATCATAATGCCTCCACAGAAAGTAGCAGATCTGTTGTTGAGCAGTTTTATAAATCGGTTGTAAATAAACAATCTGATAATCTGTTTATTGATGCTGCTTACATTGAGCATGCTGCTTCTGTAATTGCATCAGGTTTGGGATTGGCTGATTATCTTGCTGAGCCTGATCGATCTGTTAAAATTCATAGGCTCATTGCTGAAGGGGATTTCGTGGTAACCCAATCGCAGTTTAACAGGAGCGGCAAAACGTTTGTGTTTTATGAGATATTCAGGGTGGCTAAGGGTAAAATTGCAGAACACTGGAGTGTGGAACAGGTTGTACCCGATGATGTTAAAGTAGAGGATATGTTTTAGTGAATTCAGCTGAAAGCTGGCTCATGTTAAAACACGGGCTGGAAGCCCGCGGCAGCTTTGCAGCTTTAGTAAAACAAAAAGAGGCGCTCATCGCGCCTCTTTTTATATTTTAAGGTTAATTTTTATACCGAAAAACTTTCGCCGCAACCGCAGGTACGGCTGGCGTTAGGGTTGTGAAAATTGAAGCCTTTACCGTTAAGACCGTCAGAAAAATCAAGTTCGGTACCGGCGAGGTACAGGAATGATTTCATATCAAGCGCCATGCGGATTCCCTGGTCTTCAAAAAACTGATCGCCTTTTTCTCTTCGTTATCAAAATCAAGATTGTATGATAAACCAGAGCACCCACCGCCCTGAACAGATACACGCAGGAAATAAGAGGCATCAAGCCCTGCATCCTGCATCAGGTGTTCTATTTTGCTTTTTGCTTTATCAGTTACAGTTACCATTTTTTAAAAGAGTCAAGATTGATAGATTCAAGAGCCAAGATTTTTCACTCGTCTCTTGCGTACCATGCTATGAAGATTTAAGATACAAAGAAGGGAAAGTCTTGTTTTCTTGCCTCCTGCATCTTAAAGTCTTTTTAGTGATGTACTTTTTCGCTTTCAATTGGCGCTAAGCCGTTTTTAACGCGGAAATCATTGATCGCTGCTTTGATAGCATCCTCTGCCAAAACTGAACAGTGGATTTTTACCGGTGGAAGGGCAAGTTCTTCAACGATGTCCATGTTGTCGATTTTCATAGCATCGTCGATGCTTTTGCCTTTAAGCCACTCAGTAGCTAATGATGAAGAAGCGATTGCAGAACCGCAACCGAAAGTTTTAAATTTTGCATCGGTGATAACATTGTTATCATCAACCTGGATCTGTAGGCGCATTACGTCGCCGCACTCAGGTGCACCAACTAAACCGGTACCTACTTTGTGGCTGCTTTTATCCAAAGTACCCACATTGCGGGGGTTAGTGTAGTGATCGATTACTTTATCTGAATATGCCATTTTTTTAAAGTTCTTAAGTAGTAAGTTATAAGTTTTGAGTCTCTTAAACTCTTGTATGTCAATTCGCAAATGGTCAATCCGAAACCGAAAATCCCAAATCCGAAATTAAATTAATGTTCTGCCCACTCAATTGAGTTAAGGTCGATACCTTCTTTAAACATTTCCCAAAGTGGTGAAAGGTCGCGCAGGTGGGTAACCGCTTTTTTGGTTACTTCAATTGCGTAATCAACTTCTTCTTCGGTAGTGAAACGACCTAAGCCAAAACGGATAGAAGAGTGTGCCAGGTCATCAGACAGGCCTAAGCTTTTCAATACGTATGATGGCTCCAATGAAGCAGAAGTACAAGCCGAACCTGATGATACAGCCAGATCTTTCATGGCCATCATCAAGCCTTCACCTTCAACATATTTAAACGAAATGTTGGCAACATGTGGTAAGCGGTGTTCAACGTTACCGTTTATATAGCTTTCTTCCAACACGGTTAAAGCTGATTGCAATTTATCGCGTAAAGCTGAAAGGCGTTTTGCCTCGCTTTCCATTTCCTGGCCGCAAAGTTCGCAGGCTTTACCTAAGCCAACGATACCCGGTACGTTAAGGGTACCTGAACGCATACCGCGCTCGTGACCGCCACCGTCCATTTGGGCTGTAACTTTAACCCTTGGTCCTTTACGGCGTACATATAATGCACCAACACCTTTAGGGCCGTATATTTTGTGTGCTGATAAAGCCAAAAGATCAATACCATCAGCATTAACGTCAACAGGGATCTTACCAACAGCCTGTACGGCATCGGTCATAAATAATGCACCGTGTTTGTGGGCAATAGCCGAAATTTCTTTAATTGGCTGAATAACGCCAATTTCATTGTTGCCATACATAATCGATACCAGGATGGTTTCAGGCGTCATTGCCGCTTCTAAAACTGCAAGATCAACAAGACCATCTTCTTTAACTGGCAAATAAGTTACTTTGCCGCCCAGTTTTTCAACGTGTTTGCAGGCATCAAGTACAGCTTTATGCTCTGTAACAGTAGTTATGATGTGGTTACCTTTATCTTTGTACATTTCAAACACCCCTTTAATAGCAAGGTTATCTGATTCTGTAGCACCAGAGGTAAAGATGATCTCTTTTTCAGATGCGCCTATCAATTTGGCTACCTGTTCGCGTGCGTAATCAACCGCCTCCTCTGCAACCCAGCCAAACGCGTGGTTACGGCTTGCTGCATTACCAAATTTTTCGTTAAAATATGGTAACATAGCCTCCAGTACCCTTGGGTCCATCGGTGTAGTTGCATTGTTATCTAAATAAATTGGGATATTCATAGTCCTTTTGAAATATATTAACAAAACAAAGATACGCAAGTTTTTATTGAAATTCAGCTAAATTCCTTCGCAAATAACCAAAGCTGACCAATAATTTACAATATTTGGACATGAACAAAGTGGAGCACATTGGCATTGCAGTTAACAGTGTTAAGTTAGCAGGGGAAATCTACTCCAAATTGCTGAATACACCTGTATATAAAACCGAAACTGTAGAGAGCGAACATGTGGTTACCGCCTTTCTGCAAAGCGGGCCGAACAAAATTGAACTGCTCGAGGCCCTTAATGATGATAGCGCCATTACTAAGTTTATAGCTAAAAAAGGCGAGGGGATTCATCATATAGCTTTTGAGGTAGATGATATTGAAGCTGAAATGAAACGCCTTAAAAATGAGGGTTTTGTTTTGTTAAATGATAAGCCTAAGCAAGGCGCGGATAATAAACTGGTTTGCTTTGTGCACCCCAAAAGTGCTAATGGGGTGCTAATAGAACTGTGCCAGGAAATTTAAACTTTAATCGATATTATTTTGCAGGTGGGATAATTTTCCTGATCCTGGCATTTTGTTCGTCGCCAACATATATGTTACCGCTGGCATCTACCGCTATGCCATGGGGATCGTTAAATTTAGCCTGTAAGTTTGCACCATCATAAAAGCCCCTTTCTTTTGTGCCTGCAAACGTAGTTACCTCGCCACTTACCGCTATTTTTCTAATCAAGCTTAGGTTATCGGTTACATATATGTTTCCGTTTTTATCTACAGCTACACCCAGAGGCCCGTTGAAGGTTGCCGATGTTGAAGCGCCGTTGTCGGTTCCGGGTGCAAGCTTGCCGGCAACTGTTGTTACTACCGCGGCGGGGGTTATTTTCCTGATCATATTATTACTATAATCGGCTACATAAATATTATCAGCACCGTCAATAGCTAAGCCTTCCGGTAACCGAAAATTAGCTTCTGAACCGGTTCCGTCTGCAAAACCGGGGCCCGAATGCACATTGCCTGCAAATGTTGTAACATCCTGTGATGGCGTAATTTTTCTGATAATGTTATGATTATCTGTTATATACAGGTTGTCGGCGTGGTCAATTGCTATTCCCGCCGGGCCATTAAAGGTTGCTAACGGGCCTTTTCCATCGTTAAAGCCTATTACTCCCGAACCTGCAAATGTACTCACAGTGCCGTCGGTTGCTATTTTTCTAATTACGTTGTTACCAAAATCGGCAACAAAAATATTTCCTTTCGAGTCGAGCGCAATACCTATGGGATTATCAAATTTTGCCGATTTGGCGGGGCCGTTAACCAGTCCGTCCCCCGTCCCGCCAGCCAGCGTAGTTACAATGCCTTCGGACGTAATTTTGCGGATAGCATTGTTGCCCTGGTCGGTAACATACAAATTGCCGGCAGCGTCTACCGCTACACCATTAGGGTTATTGAGTGCTGCATTTGCTCTTAGGCCATCAACATATCCATACGTGCCATTACCTGCAAGGGTATAAGTATGTCCCGGAAGATTTTCTAATTTGGGGTTGTCATCCGTGGCTGGGGCTGGTTTATCTTTACTGCAGCTAAATAATGCTACAGAAGTTGAAATTCCAATAAGTAATAAAGCGGGAATAAATCTTTTATTATTCATGTTTGTGGATATGGTTCAAGTTTGATTATTAAAACAACAAACAGCCGGTTTTATTGTAGCTATCGTTAAAAAGCTATCAAATAGTGCCGGGAGACTGTTTCCCCAAATATAAATTTAAAAGTAAATTGGTAGGCATCGTATCTGGTTGATTTTATTTTTAATTTGCTTTTCCAGTTTTCACTTTTATTATTACATTTGCACCTCTTTTAAGTAAAGTACAGAAGGTAAGTTTATATAATATAATGAAAAAAGATCTGCATCCATCAAACTATAGGTTAGTTGTATTTAAAGATATGTCAAACGACTATTCTTTTATCACTAAATCTTGCATCGATACCCGCGAAACCGTTAAATGGGAAGATGGTAACGAATATCCATTGGTTAAATTAGAGATTTCTCACACTTCGCACCCGTTCTACACCGGTAAAATGAAACTGGTTGATACTGCAGGTCGTATTGACAAATTCCGCTCACGTTACAACAAAAAGTAATTTTTGTTTAATTAATATTTACAAGTCCCGGCTTTGCAGTCGGGACTTTTTTTATTTTTGCGCCATGGCAATTATCCTTTTTGACGATAACGCACACCATACGCTGTTACCGCTTACCTATACCCGGCCGGTTGCCGATCTTCGTATCGGGATGCTCACCATTGCCGAAAAATGGGCCAGGCATTTAAAAAGCGCTTATTCTTTTCAAACGCTTGATTACCTAAAGATTAAGTTCCCGGTAAATATTGAAGCTGAAAACGTTTTTATCAATGGCGCTGTATGTCCGGATGAAAACCTGGTTGAAGCAATTGATAAACTGCAAACCGGGCAGGCGCTTAAATACAACGACCAGCTAATAGCCGTTAAACTTAATGCCGCGGATGCGGAAAGCTTTGATGTTAATGCTGATTTTGGCGATGTGGCAAGCTATTATAGCCTTTTTGTATCGATCAAATACCCTGAAGATATTTTCAGGAAGAACGACATTGAGCTTCGTAAAGATTTTCAACTACTTACTAAAGGACGAACAAGCGCGGCTATCAGTTCAACCAACGTTATTATAGGTGATGATTTTTTTGCTGAAGAAGGTGCTGTTGCCGAATGTTCGACATTTAACACGACTAACGGACCGATTTACCTTTCGGCTAATACCGAAATTTGGGAAGGTACCCATATCCGCGGGCCATTTGCCATTTGCGAACATTCGCAGGTGAAAATGGGGACTAAGATTTATGGTGCTACCACCGTTGGGCCGTATTGCCGGGTTGGGGGCGAAATAAATAATTCGGTGATTTGGGGGTATTCGTCAAAAGGCCACGAAGGCTACCTTGGCAACTCGGTTTTAGGCGAATGGTGTAATATCGGCGCTGATACAAATAATTCCAACCTGAAGAATAACTATGCAGAAGTAAAACTTTGGGATTACAGTACACAACGTTTCCGTAAAACGGGCCTTCAATTCTGTGGCCTCATCATGGCCGATCATGCAAAAAGCGGGATCAATACCATGTTTAATACCGGTACGGTAGTGGGGGTAGGGGCCAATGTTTTTGGAGCAGGTTTTCCGCGTAACTTTGTGCCCGACTTTTCATGGGGAGGCGCGCAGGGCTTCGAAGTTTATTTGATCAATAAAATGTTTGAAACCGCTCAGAAAGTATTCGACCGCCGCGATCACCGCGATTTCGATGAAACCGAACAAAATTTATTAACAGCCATATTTGAACTGACGGAGAAGTATAGGCAGTTTTGATTTTTGTGAGTGGTTGATTAGGTGAGTGGGGTAATATCACCATTTAATTGAACTTTGCAACTACTCACCTAATCAACCCAATCAACCATTCACTAAATAAATAAAAAAATAAAATCATGAGAAAGAAAATCGTTGCCGGAAACTGGAAAATGAACCTTGATTACAATGAAGGTTTAGCTTTATTTTCAGAGATCATCAACATGGTAAAAGATGAGGCTACCGGCACGCAGGAAGCAGTGATCTGCAGTCCGTTCATCCACATTCATAGCCTGGTGCAATTATCAAAAGGTTATAGCAAAATTGCTGTTGGCGCACAAAATGCCCACCAGGAAGAAAAAGGTGCTTATACAGGTGAGATCTCTGCTAAGATGATTAAATCTACCGGTGCCGCTTATGTGATCCTTGGCCACTCAGAACGCCGCCAGTATTTTGGCGAAACCAATGCTTTGCTTGCCAAAAAAACGGATACTGCTTTAAAAAATGATCTTCGCCCTATCTTCTGCATTGGCGAAACTTTGCAGGAGCGTGAAGCCAATACACATTTTGATGTGATCAAAACTCAGTTGGTAGATGGCATCTTTCACCTTGATGCTGAAGCTTTTGCCAAATTGGTTATCGCTTACGAACCGGTTTGGGCTATTGGTACAGGTGTAACTGCTACATCAGCACAAGCTCAGGAAATTCACGAGTTCATCCGTAAAGAAATTGCCGCTAAGTATAGCCAGGAAGTTGCTGATGCTACTACCATTTTATACGGCGGTAGCTGCAACCCAACCAATGCTGCCGAACTGTTTGCCCAGCCTGATATTGATGGTGGCCTTATCGGCGGTGCTTCTTTGAAATCGCGCGATTTTACGGATATTGTTAAAACGTTTAATTAATATTAGATATGAGATTTTAGATATGAGATCTGAGACAAGGCCCAAACCAAAGCGGGTTTGAGCTGTTTATGAAAATAAACTCTCAAATCTCATATCTCACGTCTCAAATCTAACAGAAGCATGAAGCTTTTAAAAGTTCTTTTACCCGTTTTGGTCGACTTTGGCGTATTTTGGGCGGTTGTATATCTCAATATGCCCGATCACCCTATGCGCATTGGCGAAATTGGTAACGGTAACCTGTATAGCCTCATGGCCTACTTCAGCCTTTTTTGGCCCTTATTGCTTGCAGATGGAATTCTCACACAGTACCTGATCATCATACCGCTTTGGAATTGGGTTAAACATAAAGGAGCTTCGGCGCGCTTTATTGCCGGAGCCTGCATTGCCCTGGTTTGTATATTATTTGCCGGGGCCCTAAGCTATATTATATGGTTGCCGGAAGATGGATATAGCCCCCTGTTTAGTTTTTGGTGGTATATGACCGAAATACAAGCTGTTTACTGGATTGTTAACTTTATTGTACTGTATTTACTCGACAGGAAGAGGACAAGCGCAGATAGCGAGCCGGTTGAACCTGCAGTTGCAGCTTAAATTCTCTGCCGGCCGACCGGATTTCTGGTGTAGGTTAACAACGAAAAAAATCAAAATGAATTACTACGAACTGTTTTTTACTACCATCACTACCGAAGATTACCAGCAGGACCTGCTGATAAATGCTTTGGGTGAGATAGGTTTTGATACTTTTGAAGAGCTTGAGCTTGGCTTTAAAGCTTATATTCCCGAAGATATTTTTGACCAGCAGGCGCTTGATGAGCAATTATTGCCTTATAAAGACCTGTTCACTTTTAGTTACGAGATAACGCTCATTCCGCAGAAAAATTGGAACGAGGTGTGGGAAAGTAATTTTGAACCTATAGAGATAGGGGATAAGATTTATGTACGGGCAACCTTTCATGAACCTAAACCCGAGTTTCAATACGAGATAGTGATAGACCCTAAAATGGCATTTGGCACCGGGCATCATCAAACCACAGCTATGATGCTGGGGCTGATGCTTGAAAATGAATTTGCCGGTAAAAAAGTGCTTGACATGGGCTGCGGTACGGGGATCCTTGCTATTATGGCAGCCAAACTGGGTGCCGACGATATCACCGCTATTGATTACGACCCGGTTTGTTATGAAAGCACTATCGAAAATTCGGCTTTGAATAATGTGGGCAATATCAAACCACTTTGCGGGTCAAAAGAAGTTATCCCGGATGAGCAATATGATACCATCCTGGCCAACATCAACCGGAATATTCTTATCGACCAGATGCCGCGTTATGCTGAAGTATTAAAGACCGATGGCGAGATTTACTTCAGTGGTTTCTATGAATCGCCCGACCTGGATATCATTACCGACGAAGCCCGCAAGTACGGCCTGAAATACATTACCCATAAAAAAGATAAAGAATGGGTAGCTGCTAAGTTTATAAAGTAAACCCCACCCAAACCCTCCCCTAAAGGGAGAGGGCTTAAGAAGAACGCTTTTAAAAGTCTCCCCCTTTAGGGGAGATTTAGAGGGGCTAATACCCCACAGTAAACCTTCTTTTCACAAACTGCTTGTTTTCCAGTTCGTCCAATATAGCAACTGCCAAATCTTCAACTGAAATTTCGTGTTCGTGCTTATCATTAAACACTGGCTCATCCGTACCGGTGCGGTATACACCTGTACGGGTGCCGGGATGCAGGTGTATAGCCGGGCTCAGGAAGGTCCAGTCTAAATCTTCTTCTTTTTTGATGATGTTCAGGTAATCGCGGGCCGCTGTGGCGCCTGTTTTCCATTCGGCAGGGAATTGAGGGCTGTCAACTAATTGTACGCCAGGAGCAATAAAAAGACTGCCTGCACCGCCTACAACCAACAGGCGGCTTATACCAGCTTGTTTAGTGGCCTGTTGTATAGCCTCTGACCCTTTAATAAAATCATTGTACAGGTTAGGATTAGCCCAGCCGGCGTTAAATGAGTTTACAACAGCATCATGTCCTTTCAATGTTTCGGTTAACTCATCAACGTTATATACATCGGCGGTTTTGAGTGTCAATTTAGGGTTTTCAATATCTGTTTTCGGGTTACGGGCTATGGCAGTTACCTCGTATCCACGTTGTAATGCTTCGTTTAAAACGGCTTTGCCTACAAAACCTGTGGCTCCAATTAATGCGATTTTCATTGTTTTTGCTTTTATATTGTAATTAAATTTGTTACAGTTTGTTTTAAATTTTTTTAATCAAATTGATTTACAAAATCAAAAATGCTTATGGTGCTTAGTTTTTTGATAATGGCTGCTTCAACCTCATCGGCCAAATGATCAAGGTGAGCTCCAATTTGCTTACCGACAGGGCAGGCAGGGTTGGGCTTATTTTTAGCCTGGCCTAAAGCCGGCGGCAGTTTTACAGCTTTATAAACATCGGCAAGGGATATTTTTTGCGGGGGAGAGCCAGGCTATAACCGCCGGTTTTACCTTCCTTGCTTTCAATAAGCCCACAGGCGCGTAATTTGCGCATTTCTTTACGTACCAGAACAGGGTTTACGTTCATGCTGCCGGCAACATAGTCAGACGATAATAGCTCGCCCGGCTGTTTGCAAAGCAGGGTTAATACATGGGTTGCTATTTGAAATTGTCCGTTCATTTATCTGTAATAAAAAATATTACAGTACAAAAATGAAATTTTAATTTTAAAAAGAAGAATTTTTTGCGCTTTTTTGCGCACTAAATTACAATGGGATGAAAATCCAGACCTAAATTACTCGAAAAAAATACCGTGTAGCAGGTATGTTTTAGAATGATTTATTTGCTTTAATTTATGGGATTTGCCAATCGCAACAATTAACTACACTTTAAAATAAAAAATTACGCAAATTAGTTGATAATTAGCGTGATAATAAATATTATTGTAAAGTAATTAACTTTTGCGAAACCTACACTATTAATTTAACCAAATGAAAACTCTCGGAAAAAAATCAGATTATTACGTCATCAAAAGGGGTGGAGCCAGGAGGATGTTGCAAAGAGATTGGATATTTCAATTCCTGCTTTCTCAAAGATTGAAACAGGGATCACAGATATTAATTTATCAAGGCTTGAGCAAATAGCAAACCTGTTTGAAATGTCAGTAGTTCAGTTGCTTACATTTAATGATACCGAACAGGATCAGAAATTTGTTAACGAGCTGGAAACCGTTAACAAACGCTTAATGGACCGTGAAACTGAAGTAATCGATTTGCAGAAAAAAGTAATTGAGCTATTTGAAGAACTTCGACATTCAAAAGTAACCGCATAATTTTGTGGCCCGGTTTGACCGGGCTAATCAAAAATGTAACGCATTGTTAAATGCTTTTTGCCAAATGTAGCACCAACTGCTTCATGGATGGCTATCATTTTGTCGTTAAAATCGCCTACCCAGGATAGTTCAAGCTCATCATAACGCTTGAGAGGCAATACATATTCCTTTAATTTTATAAACATCGCCGATTCGAGGCCGTGCTTCTGGTACTTTTGTTTCGTGCCCATCACAATAGCCCGCATGCGGGATACCCCTTTCCAGCGGTAGTATAAAAATTTAAGTTTACCTATCAGGTCCAGTTTGCCGTTTAGCGGTTTAAGCATCTGGTTGGCATCGGGTAAAATGATCATAAAAGATGCTGGTTCATCATCTACATAGGCAAACCAGATCAATTTTTCGTCCATCAGGGGCTTCATTTTTTCGAAGCTTTCCATGATCGTATCGTATGTGATAGGAACAAAGTTTTCAAAATCTTTCCATCCATCGTTATAAACCTCAATAAAATCAGCTGCGAATTTTTCTATTTTTTTTATTTCAAAGTGCCTGAAATCGTATCCGGGCTTTTTTGCTACCCAATTAGCTATTTTGGTAAACCGCTCGGGGAAAGGTTTATGAGCGTCAACATGGTTAGTGATCTGCGCGTACTGGGTTTTAAAGCCGTACTCATCAAAAAAGGCCTGGTAATACGGATGATTATAGTTCATTCCATAAGAGGGAGGAGTGAAGCCTTCAACCAGCAAGCCCCAAAAGTTGTCGTTTTCGCCAAAGTTGATGGGGCCGTCCATGGCTTTCATGCCGTTTTCCCTAAGCCAGTTTCTCGCGGTATCAAATAAAAGAAAGGCAGCTTCTTTGTTATCGGTACACTCAAAAAACCCATGCCGCCGGTTGGCTGCTCGTAATTGTATGCCTTTTTTTCATTAATAAAAGCAGCAACCCGGCCAATTAGATGGTCATTGTCATCTGTCAGGATCCAACGGGTACATTTACCATGTTGATGAAAGTTGTTTTTTGCCGGGTTAAATACAGCTTCAATATCATTATCAAGCGGGCAAACCCAGTTATCGTCATCTTTATAAATGATGCGAGCCACATCTAAAAAAGCCTTTTTTGTTGCTTTGTCCTTTACTTCTGTTACTTTCATTTATTGTACGCTACCGGTAGATAATAAAAAAAGCATCCAGAGGCATAGTCTGAATGCTTTGTAAATGTTATGTATTAAAAAGAATTAATAGTCGTCTTCGTCGTCGTCATCGAATGACTCGTAACCCCTGCCCAGATCATCATCTAATGGTCCGTCAAAATCATCATCATCGTCATCAACTACCTTCTTTTTCACTTTTGGGTCAAACTCATCATCATCATCAGGATCATTATCTGAGTTTTCGATCTTTTTAGTGTTCGGTTTCTTTGGCGCTCCCATTGTAATGGATTTTATAAATTAAACTTTGTCAATAATAATAATTAAAATCAGATAAAGAAAAGCGTTTCTAAAATCTTTTACCCTATTGATTCAATAGTAAAAATAATGAAAAATGGTTTTTTTTAAAACAGAAATTAAAATTATTCTGATTGCTCGCCAATGGTAGCGGTATTGTTTGTAAAGTCCTTAAGTTGAGGTAATTCCTCAATACTGTTAATGCCAAAATAGTCCATAAACAAAGCACTTGTACCATAAAGGATAGGTTTTCCGAGCCCTTCTGATTTGCCAATTATAGCTATTAGCTCTTTTTCGAGTAACTTTTGGATCGAATAGTCGCAGTTTACACCCCTGATCTGTTCTATATCGGGCTTAGTTACGGGTTGTTTGTAGGCGATGATAGCCAGGGTTTCCAAAGCGGCCTGGCTTAGTTTTTTCTTTGACCGTTGCAGCTGCAAAAGGTTAATAACAGCATGATATTCCTTTTTAGTGAGAAATTGATAACCATTGCCAATTTTAACCAGCTCAATAGCCAAGCTATGATGCTGGTATTTTTCGTGGATCCTGCCTATGGCATCGGTTACTTCTTGTGTATCAAAATCGCGCTCAAAAGCAGCCTGGAGGCAATACATGATCTCCTCCAACCGGATTGCCTGCTCTGATGCAAAAATTAGGGCCTCTATGTATTGTTCCATTTTTAGTCAGTGGCAGTTGCAGTTTAGTTGCAGTTATTTTTTCACTGCTACTGCTATTAAGGGCTTAATAATTTATAACCTGTTCTTCAATTTCAACGGGAATTTCGCGCCACTCGTATCGCTGGGTACGAAGCTGGGGCTCAAAGCCGGCTTCTTTTATGGATTCCTGGATGCCTTTAGCGGTAAATCTGTGAGGTGCACCGGCTGCGGATACCACGTTTTCTTCAATCATGATCGATCCAAAATCGTTAGCACCGGCGTGCAAGCAAATTTGGGCAACCTGTTTACCCACGGTAAGCCATGAAGCCTGGATATTTTTAACGTTGGGCAGCATAATGCGGCTCAAGGCAATCATGCGGATATATTCATCGCCGGTAACATTATTGGTGATACCGCGTACTTTACGTAAAAGAGTACCGTCATCCTGAAAAGGCCAGGGGATAAATGCTATAAAACCATAGTTGCCTTCGGGTTTTTCGGCCTGTACCTCGCGGATCCAAACCAAATGTTCAAAGCGCTCTTCAATAGTTTCAATGTGGCCAAACATCATCGTAGCTGATGTTGGCAGGTTAAGCTGGTGAGCGGCACGCATTACATCGAGCCATTCCTTACCGCCGCATTTGCCTTTTGATATCAGGCGGCGTACGCGATCATTAAGAATCTCGGCACCGGCACCTGGTAATGAATCCAGGCCTGCTTCCTTCATCGCTCTTAATACCTCGATATGCGGCATGCCCTCTAATTTAGCAACGTGCGCAATTTCCGGCGGACCTAATGAATGCAGTTTTAATTTCGGATAAAGCTGTTTCAGTTCGCGAAACAGGTCGGTATAAAATTTCAGCCCCAGATCGGGGTGATGCCCGCCCTGTAACAGCAGTTGATCGCCGCCGTACCGAAATGTTTCCTCGATCTTCTTTTTATAAGTTTCAATATCAGTAATATAACTTTCCTCATGACCAGGACGGCGAAAGAAATTACAAAACTTGCAATTGGCTATACAAACGTTGGTAGTGTTAACATTACGGTCAATTTGCCAGGTAACCTTACCATGCGGAACCTGTATTTTACGAAGTTCGTTGGCTGTGTACATCAACTCGGCAGTAGAGGCGTTGTTATACAGGTAAACGCCTTCTTCAAGCGTTAAAAAATCAAACCGCAACGCGCGCTGCAACAGATCGGCTGTATTCATATCACGCAAATATACGCAAGTTGGTAATTTGATTTTGAGCGCTGTTAAATAATTGACAAAAAAATGTAACGGTGCAAAACAGTCGTTCATCTAAAGCATTCTCCTTTAGCCTTTAGCCTTTAGCCTTTAGCCTTTAGCCTTTAGCCTCAAGAAACTACCTTTCCCTTATCCAACCTCAAAACTTTATCAACACTGTTGGGTATTTCATGCTGATAGTGGGTAACATAAATAAGTGTAACATTGCCCAGGCTGCAAATGGTATCAACCAGGTTTTTAAAGTGGAGTTGCTGATGATCGTCCATTCCCTGGCAGGGTTCATCAAAAATAAGCAGTGCCGGGTTTTTAATGAGCGCCCGGGCAAGCAGACAGAGGCGTTGTGCACTTGCCGGGATGTTTTTGAGCAATACACGCGCGTACTTTTCAATTTCCAAAGCCTTCATCCATCGTAAAGCAACCTCTGCACGGTCTTTATTGCTTGGCCTGAATAAGCCGAGGGTGTCGTAATAGCCCGACTCGATTACCTGCAAACAGCTATTATCAGTAGGGAAGTACTGATGCAGTTCGGGCGATACGAAGCCGATTTTTTTGATATCCCAGATGCTTTCGCCTGTCCCGCGTTTTTTATCAAATAAAATAATGTTGTTAGCATAAGCCTGCGGGTTATCTCCGTTGATTAAGCTTAGCAACGTTGATTTGCCTGCCCCGTTAGGACCCAGCAAAGCCCAATGTTCTCCAGGGTTAATCTGCCAGTTTACATCATCCAGCACCACCTTATCGCCATACTTAATGTGTACCTTATCCATTTTTACAATGTGCTTGTAAGTGGCAGGGTTTTTATCGATGTTGAGTAAGGCATTCAATTCATTGGTATCAATTGTATCGCTTTTGTCCTGCTCAAAAAGTTCTGCTTTAAAATCCTGTTTTAGGCTTTCGTGGATAATAGCCCCTTTGCTTAACACGGCGACATGGGTAATAGCTGTTGGGATTTCATGGATAGAGGTGGCTATTATGATGTTAATACCTGATGCCATGATTTGCTCAATAATGCCATTAAATTCTTCGCGGGTTTTTATATCAAGGCCGGTTAGGGGGCTGTCCAGCATTAATAGTACCGGATTTTTAAGCAGGGCGGCTGCCAGCATCAGGCGTTTGGTTTCGCCGTTTGATAGTTTAATGATCTGTTTATTGAGCAGTGGTTCGAGCCGTAATAATGAAACTACTCTTTCAAATGTCCAGGATGTATCGGTGCCGGGAAAGTGCGGTATCGTATTAAGATAGTCTATAACGGTAAGCGCATCTTCCGAATCGGATGAATTATAGCGTTGCTGGTAGTAGAAATCAGTAGTGTTTGAAAGATTGCGGAAATGATGTTTAGGCTCAACCAGGGCTATAAGCTTATGTGGCGTGGCAATATCACCGGCCTTGAAAAATTTGGAGTACTCATTCCAGAAATGATAATCTATTTCACCCCCTGTGATATTAAAACGCCCGGCTATGGTTTGTAGCAGGGCACTTTTCCCCGATCCGCTTTCGCCGATAAGAGCCCAGCTTTCGCCTTTTTTTATACTAAAGCTTAAGCCGGTAAATAATGTCGTATTTAAAAAACGTACAGTTGCTTTATTTATTGATAGAAGTGCATTTGTCATAGCTTAACCAGTAGAGTAGCGTGTAAATGTACTCATCTGAGTTAAAGCCATAAAAAATTTTTGTGGATTTATGGCGCTTGCTATCCTTCTCCTGTAATTAAGCCGTGCGTTTTAAGGTTTCAGTTGTAGCCGGTATTTCATTGGCCTTTTTGTTGAGCCGGTTCCAGGTGGCAAAGTCGATAGTGAGCGCTTTTACAAAGTTTTTGCAGCTCTTGTTAGGGCACGTAAGTACCCAATATTTTTTATGCTGTTCAACATGAGGCCTGTTACCGCATTTAATGCAGTTTTCACATTGAATGTTTGGTTGTACCGGTATTATCATAGTTGGTTGGAGATAAATTGTTAATAAATTATTTTATGCTAAACGCAACAAACCTGCTGTAGGCAGCCGGTGTAAACATGTAACCTTCTATAATCTTTAAATTATTGATATGTTTAATTGGTTTATAACTAATTATGTTATGAACGATTAATGGTAGTGTTTGGTTTTAAAATTTGAGGATTATTTAGAAATTATTTCGGCTATTAAATTCCGGTTAAAAGCGACCGCTTATTTATTATCTGCAGGCATCATTGTATACATACCTATACAATTAATTAGCTAAAATATACCGCTATTTAAATTGGTTCCCTCCAGTTAGCCTGATGTTAAAAAGGCCTGATTATTGCATTCCTTTTATCGATAGTAACCGGGGAACTAACCAACCATCATACTTTTATCTATTTAAACATTAACCATGAAAAACTCACACCTTTTATTATTCACTTTCGCCTTATTAACGATGAGCGGATGCTCGGTTATAGGCGATATTTTTAAGGCCGGAGCAGTAACCGGTATCATAGCTGTAATAGTTGTTATCGCTATTGTTATTTGGGTGATCTCTTTATTTAGGGGGAAAAGCTAATTTTCATTTTGGATTATTTTTTATATAATTAATTAAACAATTTAATTTTAAAGGGGTTGATATTATATAAAAACATCTAATCATGGAAAATACACAAGCAACTGTAGAGATTTTAAATGATCTGATACAGATCAACAATGACAGGATTGAGGGCTATCAACGCGCCTCAAAGGATTTGAAGGATAGCGATGCCGAACTAAAATCGCTTTTCACACGGTTTATTGGCCAAAGCCAGGGTTACAGGCTTGCTTTGGGTACAGAGGTTAGCGCTTTTGGAAATGACATTGAAACCGGTACAACCACCAGCGGCAAAATACACAGGGCCTGGCTTGACGTTAAAGCCGCATTTACCGGACATGATACCCACAACGTGCTGGAGGAATGCGAATTTGGCGAAGATGCCATTTTAAAAGCATACCGTACCGCGCTTGAAGACGAAAATTTACCGGCCTACCTGCGCGAAACAATCAGCCAGCAGGAAAGTGAGCTGCTTGATGCTCATGACGAGATTAAAGCCCTGCGTGATACTGTTCACTAAATTTATTGATAACTAATTAACCACCGGGGGCAGTTTTATAACTGCTCCTTTTTTATGATTACTGTTAAGCGGTTGGTTTTATGGCTGAGGAATAATGTCTATTTTTTTAACTTGCCAGCTATTTTTCTCGGCCCAGTCACCATCCGTATACAACATTTTAACTTCCCAGGCCGATTGTTCCATTTTGCCCCTATCGTTCTCAATTTTTACCGTTGATTGTACCTCGTAGCTATTAGTTGTTGTATCAATAACCGATTTAAAACTATTGTTAGGAAAAACAGCTTTTTGAGGTTGTTTCAGCTTTTCCTTTACAAATAATTTCGCCATGGTAAAAGCTTCCTTTGCAGTTGGTTTGCGGTTAAGATGAATTGTGCTGTTTTTACTTATGCCAAGCACTACTATAATAAATGTTATCGCAAAAACTATGGCAAAAAGGGTTGCAGTGCGTATATGCGGATGACGGTGCCAGCCAATATTTTGACGCTCATCGGCACTAAGCGTTTTCCATTCAGAATATTTCATATTTTATTATGTATCACATTAAGCAATACCAATAGAAATTGTTTGGCGGTTTTGGGTAAAAAAAACGCCCCCGGTTTTCCGGGGACGTTTTTTTACATAAAAAGTTAAATTACTTTTTAGTAGTGTCTTTTTTAGTGGTGTCAGCTTTAGTAGTATCAGCAGCCATTTTAGAAGTGTCAGCTTTAGTAGTATCAGCAGCCATTTTAGAAGAATCAGCTTTAGTTGAATCAGCAGCAGAAGATGATGAAGAACCTTTACAAGCAGCGAAAGAAACAGCGATAGCTAAAGCTAAAAAGCCTAATTTGAAATTTTTCATGTTTAATTTTTTTAATAAGTGATTTAATAGTTTACAGCTTAATACCAGAAATAAAAAAAGGTAACCCATAATTTTGAAAAAAATTACAAGTCACCTTTTTTATTGATGGATAACTAAAAAATCAATAGAAAAAGATTAAAAATGATATTTAACTACTTTCTATCTTATCAGAAATAATTATTTCTTGGTGGTGTCTTTTTTAGTAGTATCAGCAACAACTTTAGTAGTGTCAGTTTTAGTAGAGTCAGTAACAACTTTAGTTGAGTCAACTACAGTTGTTTTAGTAGTATCGCCATCAGTTTTTTTAGCGTCACCGCCACAAGCTGAAAAAGAAGCTGCCAGAACTAATGCTACGAATGCTAATTTAAATGTGTTTTTCATTTTCTTAATTTTTAAAATGTTAACGTTTTGTGATCGTTTGTTACTTAATACGCATTAATGGAAAAGGTAACCCATAAAAATTAAACTTTGTAAATTCCATAGGGTTTATAGTTTACGTATCGGTTTTTGCAAGCGGTTTTTTTATTGCAGATTTGCCTGCATAGTTTTTAACATTGGGGTTACCTTGTTTACCCGCCGGTATTAACGGTAAATTAATGCATTACACAATTGTTACAGGTAATGAAATGTAATGCCAATGTTATTAATTTATTTTAGTTTGATTTTTTTGATAATAGTGGGTTACAATTTGACCTAAATAGTATTAAGAGTGAATAAAGACTTAAAAGCTTCGGCTCCAACAGATAGTGAAATAGTTCTTGGGATACTTAATAACTCGGAGGTAGTGCTGAAGAGGCTCTATACAACCTATTTTCCGATGATATTACAGTTGATCATCAACAACAATGGCGATGAGGATGACGCGAAGGATATTTACCAGGAAGCCATTATCGTTCTTTACAATAAAATTAAAGCCGGTGATTTTGAGCTAAACAGTAAGCTTAAAACATATATATACTCAGTTTGCCGGCGGCTTTGGCTTAAAAGGTTAAGCCAAATGAACCGATATGGTGGTGACATCAGGGACTTTGAAGAACACTTACCCGTTGAAGAAGAAATTGATAACCATAACGACAGGGACATCCAGTTTGGTAAAATGGAGAGTGCGCTCCAGTTATTAGGCGAACCCTGTAAAACCATTATGGAAGATTTTTATATAAAAAACAGATCGATGCAGGAGATTTGTGAGCGGTTTGGTTACACCAATGCGGATAATGCCAAAACGCAGAAGTACAAATGCCTGCAAAGGCTGAAGAAACTATTTTTTCAGCAGAAATAAGGAGATCAAGAGATGAGTGATAACCAACTAACAGAATTTATTGAACGGTATCTCGACGGTAGCATGACCGCCGAAGAACGTGTTCAATTTGAGCTGCTTCGCAAAAACGACGCGGCTGTTGAAAGTAAAGTTACCGAGCATGCTAAGTTTATAGGCTTACTGAAGCAATATGGCGAACGCCTTGAGCTTGAGAATCGCTTAAACGCCATTCATAATGAAATTGATGTTCATGCTTTGAAAGAAGAAGTGATGATCCACCCGGTATGGATTGTACGTCTGTGGCGTAATCACCATTCAAAAATATCGGTGGCGGCTTCGGTTATGATATTTGCCGTATTGAGCGTATTAATTGTTACAGGCAAATTAAGTAACGAGAGATCGAAGTACGAAGAATTGAAAGGCCAAATCAAAACTATTAATGATAAGGTTAAACATATTAATGTTAATGCGGGCGGCCGTACGCCTGTAAGGCCTAAAGCAACTACGCCGCCTGCAAATTTCAGGGGCACCGGTTTTGCGCTTACATCAAATGGTTACCTGGCTACAGATTACCATGTGATCAAAAATGCCGATTCGGTTTATGTGCAGAATGCCGCGGGCGAATCATTTCATGCTAAGGTTATTTATACCGAACCACAGTATGACCTGGCTATTTTACAGATCAATGATCCATCATTTAAAAACCTTGGCCCTATACCATATAACGTTAAAAGGGCGGAAGGCGATCTTGGAGAGAGCGTATACACACTCGGGTACCCGGCCGATAATATGGTTTATGGAGGAGGTTATTTAGCTTCGGCAGCAAATTATTCGGGCGATACTACCGAATATGTAATTTCTGTTCCGGTAAACCCCGGTAATTCAGGCGGACCCTTACTTGATGAAAAAGGAAACGTGATAGGTGTAATTACAGCACGTCAAACCCAGGTTGCAGGTGCATATTTTGCTAAAAAATCAACTTACCTGTTAAAGGCGATACAAAATATTCCAACCGATTCGTTGTCGAAAACGCTTAATCTTAATACAAAGAATAAGTTAGCTGGATTAAGCCGTACTCAACAGAGCAGCAAGCTCAAAAACTACGTGTTTATGGTTAAAGTGTATAACCAGTAATCATTAGCCCATTCCAATAAAAATTAATATATTAAAATGAAAGGAGACGCCGCGAGGGGTCTCTTTTTTTGTTTGTCTGAACTCGAATTTATAGAATTTGAAGAATTAACAGAAAGCTTAGCAAATTCATTAAATTCTTACAATTCGTTTAATTCGAGTTCAGACGGCTCTACCTGTCCACCTCGCCTAAAACAAAGTCGATAGAACCTACAATTGCTATCAAATCGGCAATTAATACACCCTTGGATAGCTCGGGCAGTACCGAAAGATTATTAAAGCTTGGCCCGCGGGATTTTACACGGGTTGGGATCTCCGATTTGCCGTCGGTAATAAAATAAAAGCCAAGCTCGCCTTTGGCGCCTTCGCAGCGTACATAATAATCCTGTGCTTTGGGAATGGTTTTGCGGGGCATCTTAGCACGGGGATCAAAATCAGGCGTGCGCTTTAACTCTTTTTGCAAACGGTCAAGGCATTGTTCAATTATTCTTAGTGATTGTTCAATTTCATCAACGCGTACCTTGTACCTGTCCCAGCAATCGCCAACTTTGCCCATCAGCCCCTGCCCAATCGGGATTTCAAAATCAATTTCGGGGTAGGCCGAATAATTATCAATCCGCCGCAAATCCCATTTTAAGCCCGATGCGCGCAACATTGGGCCCGAGCAGCCATAGTTAATAGCTACATCAAGCGGCAAAACGCCCACATTGGCTGTGCGCGAAATAAATACCTGGTTGTCGGTAAGCAACTGGTTTAGCTCAACCATTTTAGGTTTAAAATACTCCACAAAATCCCGGCAGCGTTCTTCAAAACCAACCGGCAAGTCGTAAAATAAACCGCCTACCCAAATGTAATTGTATAGCATACGTGAGCCCGATGCCCACTCCAGCATCCCCATAATATGCTCCCTGTCCCTGAAACACCACAGGAAGGGGGTAAAGGCGCCTATATCAATGCCGTAAGTGCCAATGGCTATCAGGTGCGATGCTATGCGGTTTAGCTCGCAAACCAGCACGCGGATGTATTCAACACGTTTAGGGATATCCTTGTCAATACCCATCATCCGTTCAACACCCATTACAAAGGCGTGGCTGTTGTTCATCGAAGCCAGGTAATCCATCCTGTCGGTAAAAGGGATGGTTTGTTGGTAGGTTAATGATTCGGCATGTTTTTCAAAGCAGCGGTGCAGGTAGCCGATATGGGGGATCACCTCTTTTACTATCTCGCCATCGGTAATTAATTCCAGGCGCAAAACCCCGTGCGTTGAGGGATGTTGCGGACCTACATTAAGTACCATATCCTCAACGCTGGCCGCGGCTATCTTTTTATTATACCTGAGGAGTGCTTCTTCGTATTTGGGGTTTGTAATGACCAATTTTATATCCGGTTAAATTTATATCCGGTCATATATTGCTTGGGGCATATTGCCGGATACCAAAAATCAGCTTTTTTTATTTATGGGCTACTTTCGCTGTAAAAATGAAGTAAACAAAGCTGTTATTTAATAGCCTGCCTTTGGCTCATTTCGCTCCGTTAACACCAGGAAAGCTTATTTGAGGTTAATCTATCCTGATGCCTTTATAAAATTCGGCGTTCTGGTAATCTTTCCGTAAAGGGAAACCTTCCCAATCGTCGGGCAGCAAAATCCGGCGAAGATCGGGGTGGCCTTCAAAGTAAATCCCCAGCATGTCATATGTTTCGCGCTCATGCCAGTCGGCAGTGCGGTAAACAGAGGTTATGCTTTTAAATTCGGGCAGTTCAGTACTTTCTTTTGGATGGGCTTTGCTTATTTTTAAAGTAAGTTGTGTTTTATAAGGGATTGATGCCAGGTGATAAACCACACCATAGCGGTTTGCTTCGTCATTATAATGCACACCGCTCAGGCTCGACAAAAAATCGAAATAAGTTTTAGGATTGTTCCGCAACTCCAGGCATACGGCTGTAATATCATCAGGGTTAATTAACAAGGCGGGTTGCAGACCGCCTGTTTCTTCGCCGGTAATTACCGTATCACCAAGTTTTTCGGTGAGCAGGTTTTTAATATCATCAAAACTCATGGTGCAAGGCGTACTTTTTTCCAGATTTTTTTATCAGTTTTTTTATACAGGATGCGGTCGTGCATGCGGCTTGGCCGGCCTTGCCAAAACTCCACCAATTGCGGGTTTAAGATATATCCACCCCAATACGATGGTTTAGGTACTTCTTTATCAGCATATTCGGCCTCCAGTGCGTTCCACTTTTGCTCCAATGCATCGCGGCTTTCAATTTCCTGGCTTTGTGGAGATACTATTGCGCCAACCTGGCTGCCTTTAGGGCGTGAATGGAAATATTTTTCAGACTCTTCTTTGCTTACTTTTTCAATAGTGCCTTCAATACGCACCTGGCGCTCAAGGCCTCCCCAAAAAAATGTTAACGCGCCCTGGGGGTTTTTGGCTATCTCTTTGCCTTTGCGGCTTAAGTAGTTGGTGAAGAATATAAAACCGCCTGCATGAAAGCCTTTTAAAAGTACAATACGTGCCGAAGGCTTGCCGGTTACGGTGGCAGTTGACAGCGTCATGGCGTTGGGTTCATGCAATTTTGCCTCCAAAGCTTCGTTAAACCATTGTTCAAACTGTTTAATAGGATCGCCCTTAGTGCTGTTTTCTGATAGGGTAGAGGCACTATAGTCCTGCCTTAAATTTTGTATTTCCTGCTGATTCATTTTGATGCAAACTTACAAATTAATTAAACCGTATATAATGATGTAAATCATTATTCATAATTGAACATATTTTTGCTATGCTTGTTATGTATTTAAACGCTAAACTTTATGCTTAGTCCTATTGCGGCCGCGGCAGGCCATTTACTCATTTCGGAACCGTTTATGATGGATCCGAATTTCAGAAGGTCCGTAATAATTTTAACAGAATACTCTGAAGAAGGAGCTATGGGCTTTATCCTGAACCATCAAAGCGAATATTTATTGGGCGATGTACTGCCTGATGTATCATACTCCGAAATGCCTGTTTACGAGGGGGGCCGGTAGCCAAAAATACACTGCATTTTATCCATTGCGCGCCTGACAAAATAGAAGGCGGCATTGAAATAGCAAATGGCCTTTACTGGGGCGGCGATTTTGAGCAGGTGAAATATTTAATATCCAATTACCAGTTAAGCACCGAAGAAATTAAATTTTTTGCAGGATATTCGGGCTGGACGCCTCAGCAACTTGATGAAGAAATAAAAGAAGACAGCTGGATTGTGACTAATAAGTTTGATATAGAAACACTATTTACCCTCGATGAACAAAATCTATGGCGCAAGGTGGTGATCAGTCTTGGCCAGCGGTATGCCCACATTGCTAATTTTCCGGAAAATCCGGCGTTGAATTAAGGTGAGTGATTAGAGGTTGGAGATTAGAGGTTAGACTATAATATTTAGAAATGAGAAAAGGCCATAATTTACTACGGCCTTTTCTCATTTAACTTGTATAATCTTAAGCTAACTAATCTCTAATCTCCAACCTCTAATCACTATCTTCCATTTCCCTTGCCGACTCCTCAACTTTCTTTTTAAGGTTTTCTTTAAAGTCGATAAGGTTTTTTACCAGGTATCTCGTCTCCTGTTGACAGGATCTGTGCTGCGAGGATGCCCGCGTTTTTGGCTGCATTTAAAGCTACAGTGGCTACCGGGATACCGTTTGGCATTTGTAGTATAGATAGGATGGAATCCCAGCCGTCAATAGAGTTGCTTGATTTTACCGGTACTCCAATCACTGGCAAATGGGTTAATGAGGCTACCATGCCCGGCAGGTGGGCGGCGCCGCCTGCTCCGGCAATGATCACTTTAATGCCCCTGTCGGCAGCGGCGCGTGCATAGCTGAACATACGATCGGGTGTGCGGTGGGCCGATACCACGGTTATTTCGTATTCAACGCCTAATTCGGCTAAAACATCAGCAGCATCCTGCATTACATTTAAATCGGATTTGCTGCCCATTATAATGGCGACTTTTGGATTACTCATGGTTATGTTTGTAAGCGTCATTGCGAGGCACGAAGCAATCCCCGATTAGCAGGTTCGCCCTGTATAGTTTGGGATTGCTTCGTGCCTCGCAATGACGTGTGGCTATTTCTTTATTAACTAATTACTTTCAGTGTTTTCTGCACAAATCTTGCCTTTTCAATCGCCTTTTCTCTATCGGCATCTACAATAGTAACGTGCCCCATCTTCCTAAATGGTTTAGTTAAAGCTTTACCATAAAGGTGAATATACACACCCGGTACTTTCAATACTTTTTCGATGCCCTGGTAAATAGCTGGTCCTTCATAACCGGCTTCACCTAAAACGTTTACCATAATGGCATTATTAAGGCAGGAGGTATCGCCCAAAGGCTGATTAAATATCGCCCTCAAATGCTGCTCAAATTGTGATATCACATTGCCTTCAATAGTTTGGTGACCACTGTTATGCGGGCGCGGGGCAAGCTCATTCACCAGGATGCGGCCTTGCTTATCTAAAAACATTTCAACCGCCAGCAAGCCAACAATTTTAAGACTATCGGCAATCTTTTTAGCTATTTGTTCTGCTTTTTGTTGGATGGCGAATGGAAGGGTAGAGGGAGCGATCAAAAACTCCACGAGGTTGGCTTTAGGGTTGAACTCCATTTCAACCATCGGGAACGTGCTGATCTCGCCGTTTTCATTACGGGCAACAATTACAGCAATCTCTTTTTCAAAATCTATCCATTGCTCAATCAGGCTCGGCTCTTTAAAAGCGCCGGCAAGGTAACTTTCATCAATTACTTTGTATACGCCTTTGCCGTCATAGCCATCCTTACGTAGTTTCTGGATATAAGGAAACGGGATTAAACTTTGTTGTAGCTGTTGGGGTGATGATATGATCTGGAAATCGGCAGTAGGGATATCGTTTTCCTTGAAAAATTGCTTCTGCAAACCTTTATCTTGAATCAGCCTGATAATGCGGGATTGCGGATAAACCAGTACACCCTCTTTTTCAAGCTGTTCAAGGGCGTCAACGTTAACCTTCTCTATTTCAATGGTAAGCAGGTCGACAGTTTTACCAAAGTTATAAACGGTTTCATAATCACCCAATGAGCCTACGGTAAACTCGTCACACAGTTTGCGGCAAGGCGCTTCGCGGTCCGGATCAAGAATTTTAACAGTAACATTATAGTTTATGGCTTGCTGTATCAGCATACGTCCTAACTGTCCGCCGCCTAAAATACCCAGTTTTAAATCTCCGTAAAATGCTTTCATATTTGAAGATGCAAGTTTAGCCTAAATCTTTCAAAAAGCCTATAAATGCTTTAAACAACAATGGTTCAACGTCGTTTTTTGGTCATTAGATAATAGAAAACGCTGTGTACTATGATAAAACTAATGGCCGTAATAAAGTAAAGCGTTTTGTTTTCGGGGTTTAGCTGTAAACGGAAGGCGGTAATGACAAATACAACAGAGCCCGAAAAATAAAGCACCAGCCTTATAGACAGATTGTTGTAATACGCCGGGTTGGCTAAAAACAACATGGGCAGGGTCATTATTAAAATAAAGATGTTGAGTAAAGCCACGCTTTCGGACAATGAGGGGAGTATCCCGTTTAGGTCCTGGCTTACGCCTTTATGCTGCAGCGAGTAATAAACCGCACTTGCTACTATAGATATGATTACCGAAAAAAGAAAAGTTTTGAAAAGTTGCCTGGCGAGTGCCTTCATAGTGATATTTATTGATATGGATTACCGCAAACTGCGCAGTAATTTTATTATTTGCAAAGTAACGCATCGGGATGCAAAATGCACTAATCCCAATGTCACAAATTGAAGATACCTGCAATCTGTTGATCTTGGGAAGCGATGTCTTGAATCTTGTATCCTGAAGTCTTGATTCTGTTATTATCTTTACGCCGCATATGAAAGTATCCGGTTTTACCTTTATCAAGAACGCTGTACGTAATGATTATCCCATTGTTGAGGCCATTACATCCATATTACCGCTTTGCGATGAATTTATTGTAGTAGTAGGTAACTCCGATGATGGTACCCGGGGATTGATCGAGGGCATCAACTCGCCGGTTATAAAAATCATTGATTCGGTTTGGGATGAATCATTAAGGGAAGGCGGAAAGGTTTTCGCTGCCGAAACAGATAAGGCTTTTGCAGCTATATCGCCCGATGCCGACTGGTGTTTCTATATCCAGGGCGACGAAGCGGTGCATGAAAAATATCATCCGCTTATCAAAAAGGAAATGCATGAAGCTTTAAATAAACCCAACATTGAAGGCTTACTGTTTAAATACCTGCATTTTTATGGCTCATATGACTATTACGGGCATTCAAGGCGCTGGTACCGCCGCGAAATCCGGTTGCTCAAAAATATTAAGGGTATCCATTCATATCGTGATGCTCAGGGATTCAGGCTTGATGATCGTAAAATCAACGTAAAGCTTATTGATGCCTATATATATCATTACGGCTGGGCAAAGCCACCACAAGGGTTAACCCATAAGGTGCGTAACTTTAATAAATTTTATCACGACGAGAACCTGGTTTGCTGAACACTTGCCCGAAACCTATGAGTTTGATTATGGCAATGCAGATCGCTTGATCCGCTTTACCGGCACGCATCCGGCAACCATGCAAAAACGAATAACAGCTACTAACTGGAATATCGATTTTGACTCCAAAAAACTAAGGGCTGGTATGGACTTCCGCCGTAAGGCACTGCAAAAGATTGAAGACCTTACGGGCTGGCGCGTTGGTGAGTACAGGAATTATAAGATAGTGGAGCGGTAGTTAAAAAACGCTATTAAAAATAGGTATTTACACTCATAACTTTGGTGGCGCTATTTTGTCAGCGCTATTTCTAACCGGCGCGGTCAATATCAAAAAAATCCAAAAAGGCTTAAAAAATGGCAAAATAAAAAGGGTGTTTTAGCCCGTATGTGAAACCAGAAGCGCTTACTCCTTAAAGTTTTAATTGTTGATAATTAGATATTTAACAGTGTTTCGTGTAAAATATTATGTATTTGATAATCAATGTGTTTCATTTTTAAAGCGTTCCGCGTTTTCACTCTCAAAAAATGGAACAGTCCTCTTTTTTAAAAAAGAACGCCGGGCTTTTTTTTATTTTTTTGGAGAATCAAAAAATTGGGACACCCGATTTGTTACAATTGCAAAGGAGGATTTCCCGGCATCACCGAACGTCGGCAAATGAATGATAGTGGCAGGTTAGCTGGTAAAATAGCATCAACGAAATCAGCGTAATCGCAAAAAAGTCAACGGTCATATGTTTTGCGCTATCACAAAGCCGCTTGCCCAGGCCCATTGAAAATTATAGCCCCCAAGCCATCCTGTAACATCCACACATTCGCCGCCAAAAAACAGCCCGGGGACTTTCTTAGCTTCCAGTGTTTTTGACGAAAGCTCATCTGTAGATACACCGCCGCGCATTACTTCGGCCTTGTCATAACCTTTATCGCCGGCAGGTTTTACCTTAAAATCATGAATGAGGGTGCTGATGTTTTCAATGTCGGTTTTGGTGAGCGATGCCATGTTTTTTTCGGCGGGGAGTTTGTCGCTCAACGCTTCGGCAAACTTGCGGGTATATAAAGATGCGATGTATGCAAGCAGCATTTTTTTGCCGTTGGTTTCCTTTTCCTGTTGGATCAGGCCGGCAATATTTTGATTGGGCAGGAGATCGATGTTAATGGATTCTCCTGGTTTCCAATAGGAGGAGATTTGTAATATGGCTGGTCCGCTGAGGCCCCAGTGGGTAAACAGGATATTTTCTTCAAAGCTTGCCCTATCGTTCCAAACCCTACAAAAAATGCTATTGCCTGATAATTGCTCATACCAGGGCTGGTCTTTGCCGGTAATTGTAAGGGGCACCAGGGCAGGGGCGGTGTCGGTAACTTTTAAACCAAAATTGCGCGCCGTTCGGAGTCCGAAATCGGTAGCGCCCATTTTGGGGATGGGCAAACCGCCGGCAGCCATCACTACACTGGCAGCGCTTATATATTCCTGTTTGCCGTTAACTTCGGCCCGAACTGTAAAACCATCGTCAGTTTTTTCTACCATTTTAACTTCGGCATTTACCCAGATCTCCTGGCCAAGGTCGTCGCACAGGTTCGTGAAAACCTCAACTACATCCTTTGCTTTGTCGCTTACCGGGAAAAGCTGACCTAATGTTTTTTCTTTGCCGGTAATGCCATAAGTTTCAAAAAAGCTGATGGTATCATCAACTGTCCATTGTGAAAAGGCTGATTTACAGAAGTGTGGATTTTGCGATATAAATTGCTGATCTGTAGCGTAAAGGTTGGTATAGTTACAACGCCCGCCGCCGCTAATAAGGATCTTGGCGCCAACGCGGTCGTTTTTTTCAAGTACCAGTACCCGCTTGCCTAAAAAGCCGGCCTGTACGGCACACATGAGGCCGCATGCGCCTCCACCAATTATTATAGCGTCAAAATCTGTTTGTTTTACTAAATTTGTACTCATGACGGATGTTTCGCAAATATCAGAATTTGGAAAGATACTCATCTTTATTATTACGGGGATAATAATGGTGTGTGTGATATTTTTTATCAACAGACTTTTAGCCCCCAATAATCCTAACGCCGAAAAACTTAGCTCGTACGAATGTGGTGAAGAACCAACAGGCAATGCCTGGTTGCCCTTTAATCCCCGCTTTTATGTTATAGCTTTAGTTTTCCTGTTGTTTGATGTGGAGATGGTTTTTATTTTTCCATGGGCAACGGTATTTGGCAGCCATGAGATTGCTGCGCAGGATGTGCGCTGGGGATGGCTTTCATTGGCTGAGATGTTTGTGTTTTTAGGTATCCTGATTGTAGGTTTAATATACGTTTGGCGCAAAGGCGACCTGGATTGGATAAAACCGACCCCTGTTGTACCGCATACCGATGTGCATATCCCGCCAACCTTGTATGAGCAGTTAAATCAGGAGCAAAGCAGGTTTACGGTAAAAGCTTTCAATGCTGATACTGTAGTAACTGCAACTGCTGCTGCCACTCCATCTGCCGCTGCTACTACCACTCCGCCAACTGAGCCCGCACGCAAACCTATGTTTAAACCCGCCTTTAAAAAGCCTGCAAATGAATAACGATATAACCAGTGAGAATGGTGGTGTAGTGATAACCAAAATGAACGACCTGCTTAACTGGGCACGTTTATCTTCATTATGGCCGCTTAGTTTTGGTATAGCCTGTTGCGCTATTGAAATGATGGGCTCCATGGCCTCAACCTATGACCTCGACCGCTTTGGTGTTTTCCCGCGTCCATCTGCCCGGCAGGCCGATGTAATCATTATTGCAGGTACCGTTACCTTTAAAATGGCCGAACGTATTAAACGCCTTTACGAACAAATGCCAGATCCTAAATACGTGATTTCGATGGGCTCATGCTCCAACTGCGGCGGTCCGTACTGGCAGCATGGCTACCACGTGGTAAAAGGAGTTGACAGGGTAATTCCTGTTGATGTTTATGTACAAGGATGCCCGCCAAGGCCAGAAGCCTTAATTGGCGCTATATTGGAATTGCAAAAAAAGATAGAAGGCGAACAATTGATAAAAGCCTGATATTCGATATTTACTTTAGTTAATCCTTATGAAAGTCCTGCTCGTTCTCATCATAGGTTTTATCCTCACGACCGTTATTTCCCGGCTTTTTGTTGATGATTGGAATATCATGCTCAGTGGTAACATAGCTATGATGCTGATGCTTTGGTTTACCTCATTGGGGCATTTTATGTTTACCAAAGGGATGGTTATGATGATGCCTGCATTTATCCCGTTTAAAGGAGCGTTAGTTTATTTAACCGGGATAATGGAAATAGTTCTCGGCGCTTTGCTGGTGGTTAACGCTACAAGGCATATAGCAGGGATTATCTTGCTTGTTCTGTTTGTGGTCATGCTGCCTGCTAATATCAATGCAGCCATGAAGCATGTGGATTTAGAAAAAGCTACTTATGATGGCAGCGGTACCGGTTACCTGTGGTTTCGCATTCCGTTGCAAATACTGTTTATTGCCTGGATATTATATTTTTCGATTGGGATTTAGTTGTTGATTTTTAAGGATATGGATTATCTTTAAACAATTAACCAATTATGAAAAAGATAATCCAAAATCTGCTGATCGTTACGATTAGCACCCTATCTATATCGGTCTGTGCACAAACATCAAGTCCTAAACAGCCATTTTTCCCAAAAGGCACCATATTGTATGGTGATGTTAATTATGCCGGTGATACCTTAAAAAAACACTTATTAGATGTTTATCTGCCTCCGGTAGTCAAAGAAAGCTATTCGGTTATTATCTGGATCCACGGTGGTGCATGGATGCTGAATGATAAATATGCCGATATGGGCTATATGCAGAAAACCGTGCAGGGTTTTATTGATAACGGATATGCTGTGGCCTCTATCGATTACCGCTGGAGTACTACCGCGCCATTTCCTGCGCAGATTCAGGATTGTAACCAGGCTATTGAGTTTCTTTATCAAAACGCATCAAAATATAAGCTTAACAAAGATAAGTTTGGGGTGATAGGTTTTTCGGCCGGAGGGCATCTGGCATCGTTACTTGCTTTATCCAATAACAATAATATTAAGGAGTTTTATCCCAACGGAAACAAACCTCATTTTAAAATAAAACTGGCGCTTGACTTTTACGGTCCGTCAAATTTCCTGTCGCTTAAAGGTACCGATGTTAATGATCCTAAGAGCCCGGTTAACCTGCTGCTTGGCGCTTATGCTATTGAGCGGCCCGATCTGGCCAATATAGCCAGCCCGGTTACCTATGTTGATAAAAACGACCCGCCATTTCTCATTGTTCAGGGCGAAAAGGATGAATCGGTCAATTACACCCAATCGGTTTTGCTAAGTTCATACCTTAAACTTGTCGGTGTTAAAAATGAACTTATTATTGTACCCAACGCGCCTCATTACGGGGTAATGTTTGATGCCGAAGAGATCAGGAAAAGAGTGTTTTATTTTATGGATGAATATCTGAAGTGATAATCTGATTGCTGGAATCCAATTGGTTAAAAATGTATTTCATATATAATTTATTGCGTCTTAAACGCTATTTAAATTTGATTGTTTTTAAATGTAGAGACGTATAATTGAGTCTTCCACATGCAATTTCCGACAGGATCAGGAGCCTTTAAATCGGCTTGTCTTCCGGGAGACGCAATTATGCGCCTCTACAAAAAACTTTCTGTTCTTTTTTAAACAGCGTCCTAAAAGCATAAATTTACGCTTCTGTAACTTCTGCCATGTTAAAAAAAGAAAACCCGAAAAAGAAAAGTAAACTTGTCAATATCCTGTTCGCCGGGTTTATAACGGGTACGCTTGATGGACTTGCAGCCATGATCCTGAACTATAAAGTAAACCCTGGTGTTATTTTTAAGTTTATTGCCAGCGGGGCCTTCGGACCGGCGGCTTTTGCAGGCGGGGCCGAAATTATAGTTGCCGGGGTTATTTTTCATTATGTGATCGCTTTTCTATTCAGCGCGGTATTTTTTCTGCTGTATCCATTCTTTTATAACGGATTACGCAACAAGTACTTTGTGGCAGTTGTATACGGCATCGCGGCATGGTTGATCATGAATTTAGGTGTAATACCCCTCAGTAAAATAACGACGAAGCCAGGGTACCATATACCTGTAACTACTATCCTCATTGGGATGCTTACGCTGGTGATCTGTATTGGTTTGCCCGTGGTTTTCATTGCCGACAGGGAAAATAAAAAAATTGAATAACATGCATATGTCTGAATTACCTTTGCTCACTACTGATCGTTTGCGCTTACGCGGGCTGCTTGATTCTGATGCCGCTCAGATCCTGGCTATCCGCTCTAATGCTGAAGTGAACAAATATCTGGACCGGCCAAATGATACCACCATTGATCAGGCATTATCATTTATTAATAAGATAAAAGCAATAGTAAGTGGGGGCGAAGGCTTTTACTGGGGGATAACCTTAAAAGATAAAGAGGAGCTGATTGGATCTATTTGTTACTGGAACCTTGAGCCAACTAATAAAAAGGCCGAAATAGGCTATGAACTTCATCCGGATTACCATGGACAGAGTATTATGCAGGAAGCCATTTCTGCAGTGTTGGCTTTTGGTTTTAATGATCAATATTTTGAATTGATAACCGCTTGTCCGAAACAGGGGAACGAAAGCTCGGTAAGGCTGTTAAAAAAGACAGGTTTTTCACTTACCGGAGACTTTACAGACGAGAAGACTAAAAGTAAATATTTTGATTTTAGATTAACTAAAGCCGATTATTTAACAAGGTCGTCTTAAATGAAAAACCCGGTTATTGAGACCGGGTTTTTCATGGATTTAAAATTAAACTAAGTATTTTATGATTAAGGCATCATGATGCCATTAATGCCATGTACAACACCATTGCTGGCCTCGGTGTCAAATGCGGTAACCAACACTGCATTGCCTTTGGCATCGGTGATCTGCAAATTGCTTTTATCATTTACAGATAAATGCAATGTTTGCCCGTCGATGGTTTTCAGGTCGGCTTTGCCTTTGCCTGTACCTAAGGCCTTAATGATATCGGTTTTAGTGTATTTACCTGCTACCACGTGATACTTCAGTATCGGAGCAAATTTAGCCGGATCTTTCATTAGGGCATCAAATTGTGCTTTTGGCAATTTACTGAAAGCTACATCATTGGGGGCAAATATGGTGAACGGGCCGGCTGCCTGCAATGTTGGCTCAAGCTGAGCTGATTTTATTGCAAGCGCCATTGGCGCGTAGTTAGTTGAGGTCGACATCACACCAACCACATCGCCTGATGCGGCAGCTGTTGATGTTGCAGGAGCAGCAGTTGCTTTAGTAGTGTCCTTTTTGGTTGTATCCTGTGTTTGGGCTATTGCCTTGTTTGATAAAAAACCAATAGCTAATGAAGCAACGGCTATTAAAACTGACTTTTTCATGTTCATCTTTCTTTCTGTTTTTATTAGTGAATTAAAATGTAATGAGTAGCCGTTGATGTCGATATAAATTAATTAAAAGTTATTTATTTGGTGAATTACTATAGTTTAATAACTTTTAATTATGCTAAATGGTTTTTAATTTATTGACATTTGTGGTTAAACACGTGATGTTCAGGGGAGAAAAAAGAGTGGGAGGTAGCAGATTTGAGACGCAAGATTTGAGAATAAGCGTTTGGGGAAAAGTAAATTATGCGTCCCTATAAACAGAAACGACCACCCGGATGTATCAGGTAGTCATCTATCCGTTTGCCGCTTGATAAAGAGATTTATTGCCGGGCTTTTTGCAATCTCGTCAAATTTTGCAATGAGCTTATCGATACTCTTAAGATTGTATTTATGCTCATGGATCTGATCAACAAGGTCGGGTTCATCTCCCATGATATCGCTCATAATATCTTCAAAATTTTCATCGGTGAGGCGTTTCATACCTGCAGTGGTTTCACCATAATAATAGGTTGTTTTTGAACTTCCGCCCCGGCCACCGCCGCCGCCAAGGTTAATGCCGATGCCGCCGCCAATTCCGCCGCCGTAACCACCGCTTCCGTAGCCTGCTGATATCCCCGGTGTAATACCAAAGCCACTGCCTCCCCCGCCTTTACCTCCCTTAGCCATAAATAGCTTCACCGGCTCATCAAGCACTACTTTTACAAAGTCGGTTTCTTCTTTGGTCCACGATTCGTTTGCCGGAGCATGCGCCACAACAAAGCTGTCCTGACCAATAACATACGATCTTAAATCGCTGGCGCTTAATTTATATGGATTAGTTTTTTCGTTTTCCTTAAACTCAATGAAACCTTCACCTTTTATTGGCCCTTTTCCTGAAGGATTAGCGCGGATCAGCCCGGTTTCGCGGTTGCCCTTTACATCAGTAAAGCTACCCTGTTGCCATTTTTGCGATTTTGCTGATACAAAACACAGCATGAAAAATAAAATGATTAAAATTGAGCGCATAACGAGTTCTGAATTCTGATACAAAGAACGCAAATTTTAACTTTTTAATATGATCACTGTTGATTTCCGAAGCGATACCGTAACCAAACCAACGCCCGGCATGCTCGAAGCCATGTGGAGCGCCAAAGTAGGGGATGACGTTTTTGGCGAAGACGAAACTATAAATGCCCTTGAAGCTAAAGCTGCCGCTATGTTTGGTATGGAGGCGGCTATCTTTTGCCCATCGGGCACTATGACCAACCAGATAGCGATTAAATGTTTTACTCAACCGCTTGATGAGCTCATTGCCGATCAAACCGCGCATGTTTACAGGTACGAGGGCGGGGGCATTGCTTTTAATTCGGCAGTATCAACCCGATTGTTGAATGGTTACCGGGGCATCCTTACATCCGAAATGATAGAGCCGGAGATCAATGCTGAAAACATCCATTACCCGCATACCAGTTTGGTGGTGCTCGAAAATACAGTTAACAAGGGTGGTGGTAGTTGTTATACGCTTGAACATATCAAGCCCATTGCCGATTTGTGCCGCGAGAAAGGTTTAAAGCTTCACCTTGATGGTGCCCGGATCTTTAACGCACTTACGCATACCGGTGACGCTGCGGTTGAGTATGGCAGATATTTTAATGGAATTTCGGTTTGCCTGTCAAAAGGATTGGGTGCACCTGTAGGCTCTGTCTTATTAGCCGACAAAGAAACTATTAAATATGCCCGTCGTATCCGCAAGGTATTGGGTGGCGGTATGCGCCAGGCGGGGTTTTTAGCTGCCGCTGGGATCTACGCGCTTGACCATCATGTTGAACGCCTGAAGATAGACCATGCCCATGCACGGATTCTGGGTGAGGAACTGGGCCGATTGCCATGGGTAAGCAATGTAATTCCGGTTGAAACCAATATTGTTTTATTTGATACGGTTGAACCGGCTGCTGCGGTGCTTGCCAAACTTGCAGACAAAGGCATCAGGGCAAGCGATACAGGTAAAAACCGGATCCGCTTTGTAACTCATTTAGATGTACATGCCGAACAGGTGGAATATACAATAGGGGTATTAAAGGGGTTGTAAATTTAGATGGCTTGCCAACACCATTGTACTGATTGACATTTATTTAATACATACATAATAGTTAAAAAACTTTGAGAATGTGACCGTTTTATATTTTTTCAAACATTTTTAATTTCTTTACAGTTATACGTTGGTTTCATCGATATAATTATTAATGCTGCAAATACTGCGAATTTTATAATATTTGCGGCAACCATACATTAGCCTATGTTTGAATTTACTCAATCAAATGAGAAGGAACTGCTTTTGCAAGTGGCTCAGGGTAATGAGTTTGCTTTTCGTCAATTGTTTTCTGTTTATCACCAGCGTTTAGGCGTTCATATCTTGCGTATAACCCATTCTGCTGAACTGGCTGAAGAGGTTGTACAGGATGTGTTTATGAAGATCTGGATGACCCGCGAAACGCTTACGGGGGTTGATAATTTCAAAGCTTACCTGTTTGTAATTTCAAAAAACCATGCTTTAAATTGTTTGCGAAAAGTTGCCCGCGAGCAGATGCAGCTTAAAAAGTTGGAAGAAACCCGCATTGTGCCTTTTAATGCCGAAGTTCAGGAAACAGATCATTATTATAATTTGATTGATGAGGCCATTGATCAGTTGCCGCCTCAGCAGCAAAAAGTTTACCTTATGAGCAGGCATAACCGCTTAAAGTATCATGAGATTGCCGATGAGCTCGAGCTATCCCGCGAAACCGTCAAGAAATACCTTCAAATTGCCACCTCATCCATAAAGGATTATGTGCATGAACATATGGAGGCGATAGCGTTAGTAATGGCGCTGATTCATTTTTTTATTTTTTTCAAAAAGTAATACCCCTTTTTTAATCTCACAGGTGTCATGTATATGAGATCTGCCCCAACTCACTGTAGCCAATTATACAGTTATACTGAAAAACATTTACTATGAGCGAACTTTACGCCCGGCTTGATTATTTGTTTAATACTTATTATAATGGCACTGCTACGCCAGCCGAGCGCGATGAATTATTTGAGATCATCAACTCATCGGCAACCGATGCGGAGCTTGCATCGCTCATACATCATGCCTGGGATAAGCTTGACGATCATGGGCCGCTTTTTGACCGCTCAAAGAGCGAGGATATGCTCATGCAGATTTTAAGGACTAATCCCGAACAATCTGTTGCTGCACCGGTAAAGAATAATAATCTCCCGTGGAGAAGGTTAGGGGTCGCCGCTTCATTTTTATTACTTGTTGGGTTCGGCGCTTACATTTATAGCTATCAAAAAAAGCAGGTTATTGCAAAAAAATATTGCCAAAATTCATCCTAAAAATGATGCTTTGCCCGGTGGTAACAAAGCAATTTTAACATTGGCCAATGGCAAAACTATTACGCTTGACAGTGCGCAAAACGGCCTGCTGGCGCAACAGGGTACTACCAAAATCAATAAAACCCGCAACGGTCAGCTGGTTTACGAAACCGGTACTAATGTTGATGCTCCGGTAATAAATACTGTTTCAACTCCGCGTGGCGGTCAATACCAGTTAGTTTTGCCGGATGGGAGCAAGGTTTGTTTAAATTCGGCATCATCATTAAGCTTTCCAACCAGGTTTACGGGCAAAACGCGTGAGGTCACCATCACCGGCGAAGCTTACTTTGAGGTTGCCAAAAATCCGCAGATGCCTTTCAGGGTTAAATCCGATAACACTACAGTTGAGGTTTTAGGTACGCATTTCAATATCATGGCCTATAATGACGAGGCCGAAATGAAAACCACTTTATTAGAAGGATCAGTAAAAATAAGTAACGGCACTGCAATCGGCATTTTAAAACCCGGACAGCAGGCTGTACTCAATAAAGCGGGCAAGTTAAAGGTACTTAACGATGTTGATGTAGATGATGAGATAGCCTGGAAAGACGGCATCTTTCAATTTAGGGATGCGGGGATAGATGCCATTATGAGGCAGGCTGCCCGTTGGTATGATGTTAAGGTAGCCTACGAAGGCAAAATACCACAGCGCGAATTTACAGGCCGAATCTCCCGAAATGTAAAAGCATCCGAATTAATGAGCATGCTTGGCTATGCCGGGGTAAAATTTAAAATTGAAGATAAGCGCATTACCATACAACAATAGCATAATTATTATACCTACTATATTAAGCAACCAATTGTTAACAATTTAAACAACCCTATGATGGAAGAAATACCTGAGATAAGTTAGCCACGGTACAGGAGCCTCATTGGTAAAACGGTTTATCATGCGTTTAAACATGCATGTAATCTCAAAAGTTACCATAAAAAAACCGGGAAGTATTCGCAGTACTTTCCCGGCATAAACATCTGGGCCCCAAAAAAGTACAATCGATGAATTGAAAGTTAATGTTTAACCCAAACTCTACAAACTTATGAATTTTAATTCTAAGGCTACGCCTTTGGCATGGCCTCAATTACGCAAATTTATATTGGCCATGAAGCTAACTGCCTTTATTATAATTGCGGCCCTTACCAATGTGAGCGCCAAAAGTTATAGCCAGATAGTTACTTTGCACCAAAAAACACTACCGTTGAAAAAGTACTCCGCTCCATTGAAAAACAAACAGGCTATCATTTCATGTATGATAAGCAGGATGTATCAAAGGCCGGAGCAATCAACATTGAAGTTGCAAACGTAACTATAGAGAGTGCGCTTGATCAATGCTTTAAAGATCAGCCGCTTACCTACAAAATTTTTGATCAGACCATTGTTGTTAAAAAGAAGGATGAGCCTGTTGTATCCCAGGTAGCTGTTGCCCCAATTAAAGTAACGGGTACGGTAAGCGATGCCAAAGGCCCTATCCCTGGTGTTACTGTTAAGGTTAAAGGTACCAATGTTGGTGTACAAACTGATATTAATGGTAAATATACCGTCAACGCGCCAGATGCCAACGGAACACTGGTGTTTACATTTATAGGATATACAACCCAAAATGTGCCTATTGGAGGCAGGAGCCAGATTGATGTTGTATTGGCAGAAGAACCAAAAGCATTGAGCGAGGTAGTTGTGGTTGGTTACGGTACCGCAAAAAGGTCGACCTTACCGGTTCGGTAGGCAGCGTAGGTGCAAAACAATTGCAGGAGCGCCCGCAAACCAATCTTGAGCAGGAATTGTCTGGTAAAATTGCCGGCGTAAACGTATCAAGTAACTCAGGTGCACCCGGCGGTGCAACCAAGATCCGTATCCGTGGTTACAGCTCTATCAATACCAATACCGATCCGTTATATGTTGTGGATGGCGTGGTTTGGACAGAGGGTGGTAACGCCATTAACCCCAATGACATTGAAACTATCGACGTACTGAAAGACGCATCATCAACCGCTATTTATGGTACACGCGGTGCAAACGGCGTAATTTTGGTTACCACTAAAAGAGGTAAAAAAGGCGGTACTATTTCGTACGATGCCTATATGGCCGTAAATCATATGTTTAAGGAGATACCTGTTCTTAACTCAAAACAGTTTATGCAGATTGAGGACGTTTCTTATGCTAATATCAAAAAATATGACCCTACCGGCTGGGCTGCGGGCGACTATACCAACCGTAACCCTGTAACGCAAAGAACAGCACTTATCGGTAAACTGTTCGATCAAAATTTAAATCCATTATATGACGTTGACTGGCAAAAGGCTACAACCCGTACTTCGGTAAGCCAAAACCACAACGTTGCGTTCACCGGCGGCGCCGAAAATATAAACTATGGTTTATTCCTGAACTATGCCGATGATGAAGGTATTATCCTTAACAGCTATCTGAAACGTTATAATGTGCGTTTAACGGTTGATAACCAGATAAAACCATGGGTAAAGGTTGGTGCTACATTAAACTACAACTACCAGGATGGCCGTAACCAGGATCAGGGTACAGGCGGCAACAACATTCCGCGTATGTTGATTGAGATGGTGCCTTTTATTCCTGTTAGATACCCTGACGGAACCTATGGTAAACGTACTGATTATCCTAACCTTGAAGGCGGTGATAACCCGGTAGCACAAGCTAACGAAATTCAATCTCTTACCCGCAACCGTATCTTCAGCGGTAATGGTTATTTAAATTTAAACCTGTTGCCAGGTCTTGAATTTCGCAGCGTTTTGGGAGTAACTACATCTGCTAATTATAACCCGGCTTCTCAAAGCGGGCTTGTTGGCGGCCCTGTTGCAGGACAAAGCTATAGCTCGGCCTCGATAGAGGAGTTTAACAGGACGTTTTGGCAATGGCAAAACTATTTCACCTACAACAAAACCTTTAACAAGGTACATACTATAAACCTTGTTGCAGGTGCCGAACGTCAAAACTATCAGCAACTTCGTTTAAAAGGATCAACGGGTACATTGTCTGACGATTTTTATGAGTATTATAACTTATCTGCCGGTATTGTACCCAATAAACCAGAGTCTGATTATGATGCATGGCAAATGCAGTCGTTTTTTGCCAGATTGAACTATAACTACAACGAGAAATACCTGTTAACTTTAACGGGGCGTGAAGACGGCTCCTCACGCTTTGGTACCAACAAAAAGTACGGCTTTTTTCCTTCTGCGGCGTTTGCATGGCGCGTATCTCAGGAAGATTTCTTAAAGGATAATAAAACTATATCAGATCTGAAATTGAGACTGAGCTACGGGTTAACCGGTAACTCCGAAATTGGTGAATATCGTTCACTCGCAAATATTAATACAGTTGGCTACGCCTTTGGTGGCAACAGTGCGGTAGGTACTACGCAAACCTCGATAGGTAATGAGGATCTGCAGTGGGAAAAAACCGCGGAGTATGATTTAGGCTTTTCATTAGGCTTGTTTAATAATCGTTTAAACATTGAAGCAGATGCTTATCTGAAAAAGACAAAAGCATTGCTTTTAAATGCACCACTGCCAGAAACAAGCGGTTTTCAAACCGTATATAAAAATATAGGTAAGCTGCAAAACAAAGGTCTTGAGTTCACGATCAATGCTACTCCTATAAAAACGCAGGATTTCACCTGGAATTCTACATTTAATATTTCTTTCCTAAAAAACAAAATCTTGCAGTTAGGTGCATCTAATGATGATATCTTCCTTGCTCCAACCTTCCTTTCGCAATTTAACCTGATGCGGGTCGGTCTTCCGGCCGGTAGTTTTTATGGTTACAAAGTGCTTGGAACCTGGGGAACTGCTGAGGCGACCGAAGCTGCTAAATATGGCTTGTTACCAGGCGACCTAAAGATACAGGATACCAATGGCGATGGCAAAGTTAGCGCTGACGATAAAGTGGTATTAGGTAAATCAATACCTGATGGTTATGGTACTTTCAGCAACAACTTCCGCTACAAAAACGTTGACCTGGGTGTTGATCTGCAATTTAATTACGGTAATCAGATCATGAACCTTACCCGCCACTCGGGCCAGGACCGCACTGGTCAGGCAAACAGCTACGCTACCGTACTTAACGCCTGGACACCGACTAACCAAAATACCAGCATTGCCGAAAGTAGGCCCGCTTATGTGCGTTATCAAACCGAAATTTATTCAACCAAAGTTGAAAGCGGTAATTTTATTCGCGGCAGGGCAGTAACACTTGGTTATACTTTTAACGACAATATTCTTAAAAAGTTAAAGTTAAGCCGTTTAAGGGTTTATGCGCAGGCACAAAACCTGTTCCTGATAACCAAATACACGGGTTATGATCCAGAGGTATCAACATACAATGCCTCAAGCAACTTCACCCAGGGTATCCAGTTTTATGATTATCCAAAACCACGTACTTTCCTGTTAGGTGTTAATGTTAGTCTTTAATTAAAAAATGTTAAAACATCATATTATGAAATTTAACTTTAAAAAATACCGGGTAGGTGGTCTGTTACTTATCCTTGCTGCTGCTACAGGCAGTGGTTGCAAAAAATATCTTGATGAAAAAAATAAGAGCAACTTTGTTAAGGATAATTATTTTGTCAGCTCAAACCAGGCTTTAACCTTTGTAAACGGTTTGTACAACGTAATGTATTTTTTTCAAAACGGAGATGCTTATGGTGAAAGCCCTTTTATTACATTGGAGTTGTTTGCCGGTCATGCCACTTCGTTAGGACAGAGCGTAAACAATGGTAATGTGATCCATCAGCGTACCGATGCAGTTAATCCTGGTTTTGAAACAGTGTGGTACAACTGCTACAAGGGTATCGCCAATGCAAATCTTGCCATTGAAAAGATCCCTGGTATATCACCAATGGATGATGGATTAAAAAAGAAACTGATAGGTGAAGCTTACTTTTTCAGGGCATTTTATTACTACCACCTGGTGCGTTTATATGGCGATGTTCCGCTGATTACCGCGTCGCAAACAGTGAGCAGCCCTGATCTGTATCCTTCACGTACACCTGTGGCCGATGTTTATAAACAAATCATCAGCGATTTACAGGCAGCCGAAGCATCAGGCATGCCGAATACTGATGCAAGCGGTCGCGTTTCGTTGGGGGCTGTTAAAACTTTATTGGCCAGCGTTTACTTGACAACAGCAGGCTTCCCGCTAAAACAAACTGAAAACTATGCCAAGGCAGCATCAGAAATTGAGCCTGTTTTAGGTTGGTACTCTCTGTTTTCTGATTATGCATTCCTGCATGATAATGCGCACAAAAATCAGCAGGAATTAATATTCCAGATCAATTACCTGGTGGGTACTCAAACTAATGCCATTCCTCAGTTAACTATTCCGTTTAACCTGTTGGTTGGTGCATATGGAGACCACCTTGGCGCTATGATCCCTACCAATCAGTTTGTGGCAAGTTACGAGGCGGGCGACCTGCGTACACAGGAACGCCAGTTTTATTTCTCAAGCTATCCTCAATATGGTAACCCAGGCAACATCATCCAGTTTGGCGAACATGCACTTTATAAATATTTCCATGTTGAAAGTGCTGCTCAAAGCGGTCGAAGTGATGAGAACTGGACTTTATTGCGTTTGCCCGAAGCTCAGTTGATCTATGCCGAAGCAACTAATGAGGTAAGCGGGCCAACTGCTGAAGCTTATGCCGCTGTTAATGCTATCCGTGCACGCGCTAAACTTGCGCCATTGAGTAATTTAACCAAAGATACCTTCCGCCAGGCAATCTGGAGAGAACGCTACCATGAGCTTGCTTATGAAAATAAGGCATACTTTGATATGCAGCGTACCCATATGGCCTACTTGCCGCAATCAAACACCTTTGCCGATCCTACCGCTTCGCAAACAGAGCAGGGTGTAACCTTTAAAACTCAATATTACCTGTGGCCGATACCACAGCGTGAAATCAGCACTAACAGTAAATTAACCCAAAATCCGGGTTGGTAATTGTATAATGCAAATAATACACTTAAAAGACTGGCTATATCAAGCCAGTCTTTTATATTTACGGCTGGTAAAACGTTTCATCAAAAATCAAATATTAAAACAATGAAAAAAGCCCTGGTACTTATCGCATCAGTGTTGTTGGCATCCGGTACTTTTGCTCAGCAGGTAAATAAGGTTACCGATCCTGTTGAATACATCAATCCGTTGATGGGTACCGACTCGCACTACGACCTTTCAAATGGTAACACTTATCCCGCTATTGCCCTTCCCTGGGGGATGAATTTCTGGACACCGCAAACCGGTGTTATGGGCGACGGATGGGCGTATACTTACGATGCGCACAAGATCCGCGGTTTTAAACAAACCCACCAGCCATCACCGTGGATGAACGACTACGGACAGTTTGCCATTATGCCGGTTACCAAACATGCAGTAGTAGGCCAAAATAAAAGGGCAAGCTGGTTCTCGCACAAAGCTGAAACCGCTAAGCCATACTATTACAGCGTTTACCTGGCCGATCATGATGTGACTACCGAAATTACTCCAACTGAGCGTTCGGCACAGTTCAGGTTTACTTATCCTAAAACTGATAGCTCCTTTATCGTTATTGACGCACTGAACAAAGGCTCATACGTAAAGATCATGCCCGATCAAAAGAAGATTGTAGGCTATTCAACCAAATATGCGCGCGGCCCGCTTAAAAACTTTAAAAACTATTTTGTTATTTATGTGGATAAGCCAATCACCTATGCACATACTTTCAGCGATACTACGCAAACTGATGGCCTGGAGCTAAAAGCTGAACATGCAAGCGCTCTGATAGGTTTTAAAACTACGCAAGGCGAAAAGGTTCATTTGCGCGTAGCTTCATCATTCATCAGCATTGAACAGGCCGAGTTGAACCTGGAGCGTGAGCAGGGTAAAGACAGCTTTGATGTAACTTGTCAAAAGGCAAAAGCTGTTTGGAACAAAACCCTAAACCACCTGCAGGTTGAAGGCGGCTCTGTTGATCAGATGCGTACCTTTTACTCATGCTTTTACCGCATGGTATTTTTCCCGAACAAATTGTATGAGATAGATAAGGACAACAAGATTGTACACTATAGCGCATCAACAGGTAAAGTATTCCCGGGTTATAAATTTGCCGGTACCGGCTTTTGGGATACCTTCCGGGCGCTATATCCCTTCCTGAACCTGGTTTATCCATCCATCAATAAAGAAATGCAGGAAGGCCTCATCAATGATTATAAAGAAGGTGGCTGGTTGCCTGAGTGGTCGAGCCCGGGTTATTCGGCGGTGATGATCGGTAATAATTCGGCTTCGGTAGTTTCTGAAACTTATTTAAAAGGTTTACGCGGGTATGATATCAGTACTTTGTGGGAAGCTTTGGTGCACGGCGCAAATAATGCCGGTCCGCAGGCTACCGGCAGAGAGGGAGTGGAGTACTATAATAAATTAGGCTATGTGCCTTATGATGTTAAGATTAATGAAAACGCAGCCCGTACTTTAGAGTATGCATATGATGATTTTGCGATTTATAAATTAGGCAAGGCACTGGGCAAACCCGAATCAGAGATTGGCATTTATAAAAAACGTGCCATGAACTATAAAAACCTGTTCGATCCGGAAACAAAACTGATGCGTGGTAAAAACCAGGATGGTACTTTTGAAAAACCATTCAGTCCGTTTAAATGGGGTGATGCGTTTACCGAAGGTAACAGCTGGCATTACAGTTGGAGCGTTTTCCAGGATATGCAGGGCCTGATTGATTTAATGGGCGGACGTCAGAAATTTATTACCAAGCTGGATTCGGTATTTAGCATGCCACCGGTGTTTGACGATAGCTATTACGGCGAAACCATTCATGAGATCCGAGAAATGCAGATCATGAATATGGGGCAATACGCCCACGGCAACCAGCCTATTCAACATATGATTTACTTGTACAATTATGCAGGTGAACCATGGAAAACCCAGTTCCATGTGCGTGATGCTATGGAGAAGTTATACAAAGCTACTCCGGATGGTTATTGTGGCGATGAGGACAATGGCCAAACATCGGCATGGTATGTGTTCTCGGCTATGGGCTTTTACCCGGTAACTCCGGCCAGTGATCAGTACGTTTTGGGTACACCACTGTTCAAGAAAATTACGCTAAACCTTGAGAATGGTAAAACCGTAGTGATTAACGCAGCTAACAACAGCCCTGCTAATAAATACATCAATATGTTAAACGTTAACGGTAAGCCATATGATTTAACCTGGTTAAGCCATTCGGAACTTAAAAAAGGAGCTGTGCTTAACTTTAATATGGCACCTAAGCCTAATAAAATAAGAGGTGTGAAGGTTAGTGATGTTCCGTATTCGTTGAGTACAGAGAAATAATAAACATTTCGTCATTACAATGACGTTTTTAGATTTAAAACAGGAAAGGCGAGGATTTACCTCGCCTTTCCTGTTAACGGCCACTGCCTAATTAGCGTGGGCTTTCGGCCCGTGGTGAACCATGGTTTCAGCTTTGGAGGTATAATTAATAACTAATCCGAAATCGAAAATCCCAATTCCGAAATCAAGAATTAATGCCATTCTTCACGATATACAAACTTGGGCATTTGCCAGTTGTACCTGATAGAGAGCAGGCGTAATGCGAGGCCAATAATACAAGCTATTACAATTGTCGCGCTATTGGGAGCACCCAAATGTTCGAGGCTTAAATAGCATGCCCCGGTAACTATTGATGCGCTGGCATAAACTTCTTTACGGAACAACAACGGTACCTCATTGCATAGCACATCGCGCAGCACGCCTCCCGCACAACCGGTTATCATACCGCTTAGCAAAATGATAAGCCAGGGCAGATCAATTTGTTCCGCTATCTGGCAGCCTATAATAGTAAATACTACCAATCCTAAAGCATCCAGGTAAAGAAACAGCGTTTTCATTTTGGTCATGAGGCGTGCGATGATGGCGGCCAATATTGCTGCCGCTGCGGTAATCACTAAATATTCGGGGTGTTCAACCCAGCTCATGGGGTAATGATTAAACAATATGTTGCGAACGGTGCCGCCGCCTAAAGCTGTAACCCAGGCTATGATACAAACACCAACCCAATCCATATCTCTTCGCCCGGCGGACAATGCGGCTGTCATTGCTTCCGCAATTATGGCTATAATGTAGAGAATGTGAAGCATACAGGTAGTGAAGGGTTTATTTATACGCCAATATAATAAACCTTTATTGAATATGCTATAGTTCTCCCTTAGCGGGGGCGGTTTCATCCAGTCTTTTCCTTCCGTAAAACGGGCCACCAGCATGGCAGCAGCCGTATCGCCGGTTGCATTTAACAATGTGGCCATTGGGTCAACCAGTGTACCAATAATAATAGCCGGGGGAGCGCTTCGGGCGGGAAACCATAGGCCGAAATAAAAAGTAGCTCGCCAATATAACCGCCGTTAGGAATGCCACCTTCAACCAGGCTCACTAAAACTGTCATAGCAAGGGCTATGATTATAGTTTCAGCGTTGTCAAAGCTTTTACCAAACAGCGCGAAAACTACAGCCATTTTTACTATTGACGAAATGCTTGAACCATCTTTGTGCAAAGTGCCACCAAGCGGAATGGTAATATTGGCAATAGCATCAGAGATTCCCATTTTTTTGCGGCATCCAAATTTGCCGGGATGGTGGCGATGCTGCTGCACGTACCTACTGCTGTAGCTGATGGGATAATGTTGTTTTTCCAGTATCGCTTAACTGCACCAATGCCGCCGGCAATAAAGGCGTACATGCTAAATATCGCCAAATAATAAAACGCACCAACGCCGTAATATAAAGCCATAGAACGCGCGTAACCGCCAAACAACTGTGGACCGAACACACCAACCTGGTAAGCAAAATAAGCACCCAAACCAATTGGGCCAATCCTCATAATGAGGCTGAATATATTTTTGAACACCTCATTGCCGCTATGTAAAAAAGCTGCAAATGCTTTGCCTTTTTCGCCTGCATGCAGTGTAGCAAAGCCGGTGATCACGGCAAAAATGATCATGGCCAGCATGCTTTTGCGGGATAACAGCTGGTAAAACTCACTGGTAGTAAAAAGGCTTGTTAACTGATCGCCGAATGGTTTTTTGGTGATAGCTTCAGTTATGGGGCTGGCAACAAGGTGCTGATGGATAGGGAAGATCCAAATAGCTATAATGGTAACCATAGCAGCTACTAAAACAGTCGACACAAATACCAGAGAAGTAACGCCTAATAATTTGCCCAGTTTTTGCGAACTATCCAATGCTGCAATAGCCGATGCTATGGCAAAGAAAACCAGCGGCACAACGGCAGTGAACAACAGGTTTAGAAAAATATCACCAATAGGTTTAATCACTTCAACTTTATTCCCTAAAACTGCCCCGGCGATACTGCCAATAATAATGCCTGTTAGTAATAAGATAATGCCTTTATAGTTTTTAAACCAGCTGTTCATTGTGCTAAGATAATTGTTTAAGCTCTGTTTTATTGTAGAGACAATTGCCGCTTTAAATATTTATTTCGATCATGCAATGATGACCTGTACGAGGGAGACGCAATTATGCGTCCTTGTGTGTATTCGTATATTTCTTAAATTAATATATTAGCGCCATTATAAATACTGAATGCAGGTAGAACAAGCCGGGGGCTTTATCCTCGACAAAATAAAGAAAGAGCTCCCCAAACATTTTCATTACCATAATGCTGATCATGCGCTTGATGTTTATACTGCTGCAAAACAAATTGCGGCGGGTGAGGGGATAATCGGAGACGAGATTGGAGCTATTACTTACGGCCGCTTACTATCATGATTCAGGTTTTTTGTTCGGGCAAGTCAATCATGAGGCTGGTTCATGCAAAAATGCGAGGCAACATCTGCCTGATTTTGGTTATACAAGTGATGAAATTGAGCAGGTTTGCGATATTATTATGGCAACCAAAATGCCGCAAAACCCTCACAATCATTTAGGCCAGATAATTTGTGATGCTGATTTAGATTATTTGGGCCGAAATGATTTTTTTATCCTTAGCAAAAGGTTATTTTCGGAACTCGTAATTACAGATCACCTTGAATCGGAATTGGAGTGGGACAGGCAGCAGGTGAAATTCCTGCAAAGCCATCATTACTTCACCCAAACGGCGCTCAGGCTCAGGGCTGAAGGTAAAAACGAGCATTTGAAAATTATCACAAAAAAAATTTAAATACTGCTATTAATGACACAACCGGGTTTGAAAATTGAAGAAATTTTAAAAGACGTAGTCACAGTAATTATCGGCATTTTATTTTGCGGTTTTGCACTTAAAGGCTTTTTAGTACCCAACAGCTTTTTTGATGGCGGGGTAACCGGTATCTCATTGCTAATTCATGAGCTTTATCATTTCAACATAGCCTATGTAATAATTATAGCCAACATCCCTTTTATTATTATGGGGATGTTCCAGGTTAATAAATCATTTGCGCTAAAAACGCTTGCCTGTGTAATTGGACTTGGCCTGTGCCTGCAGTTTATAGAGTACCCAGTTATAACCCAGGACAAGCTATTGGTGTCTATTTTTGGTGGCGTGTTTATGGGCCTGGGTGTGGGGTTATCGATAAGAGGAGGCTGCGCATTGGATGGTATCGAGATATTAGCTTTATACACATTAAAACGCAGCAGTTTTACCATCAGTGAGATTATTTTAGGTATTAATATTATCATCTTCCTGATAGCCGCAGTTGAGTTGGGTTTGCCTACGGCGTTGTACTCCATTTTAACCTATTATACGGCATCGCGCACCATCACTTTTGTTATTGATGGTTTGGAAGAATATACGGCGGTAAATATCATCTCTGGTCAAAGCGAAATAATTAAAGAACGGCTTGTGATGGAACTCGGTCGCGGGATCACCATTTACAAAGGTGAGCGTGGCTTTATGAAGGAGAGTTTTGACGTTCATCAACCGGTTGATATCATCTTCACTGTAGTAACCCGTTTGGAAGTTCGCAGATTAAAAAACCTGGTTCATAGTATTGACCCTAAGGCCTTTGTTTTTACAAACAGCATCAAAGAAGCCGCGGGCGGGGTGTTGAAGAAAAAGGTGAGAGATCATTAATTGGAAGTTCTAAGTCTTGGGTTCTAAGTCTTAAGTTTTTCTTAACTGTTGCTGCTGATGAGGGGGCTGGCGCTCATTTGTAATGAGTACATAAGCAGGATTTGAATTTATAATGAACGGGCGATGCAATCGTAAAACCATTTTAAGTGGTCGTTGAAAAAAACAACAACAGCAAGGCACGTATCTTACAACAACCTAAACTGCAAAATGAAAGAGGAATATTGGTATTTTGGAGGCCTGGTACTTTTCTATTTCGGAAGATTGCTTTATCTGTATTACCAAAAAAGGTGCTACCGTAAGACGGGTGAAGAAATAGCCGACTACCGTTATGAAAGATACCTGGAGTTGAGAGATGAGATATTTGCGCTGAAATTCGAAGACTTAGGTATAGAGGCGCCCAATGAAGAAGAAACCGCTTTTGCTCTGATATTAGAAATGCATACTTATGCAGTACTACAGGCTGTTGTTGCATTCTCTGATGGCAAGGTTTGGGCGTTTAACACCGCCAATGCCCGCAAAAATGTTGGTGATAACAAGGCTGTGGATTTACGTTCTGCAGCTATTGAAGCTGTTGTGGCGGCCCAATATCATTTTGCGAGAATGAGAAGAAGGGATGCCGATACGCTTCTTCCGGGGCACATCAAATTGCATATAATAACCAATCAGGATATATACTCCGTCGGTGATAGGATCAATGAAATGTTACATGAATCATCGGAATGGGCAGAATTGATTACAAAAGCTTTTGCAGTGGCCGACAGAATTGAATGACGCTGCTAACAGAAAGTCCTTGAAGCGAGTTTATACCAAAATTGCAGTGAAGCGTAGCAAACCTGCAAACTTTTAACGGTTATGCGTGCTTAATCCGGACCTGCGTTTGTAATCTATGGCAAAAATGATGGGTGAAGTTGGAAACTTCAATGATGCTACACCACGGGTTACACTAAACCCGCGGTAGCTATTTTTTAATTAATCAACAACCTCGTAAATCTCCACCGGTTTTAACTTGTTCTTGAGGCTTACCTCACCAATTTTATTGAGGGCGAAAGATCCTTTAGCCTGTTCATATACATCGGCACTAACGATGATCTGGTTGGCTTGTGCTACTGTTTGCAGGCGCTGAGCCAGGTTAACAGCATCGCCTATTACAGTATAATCCAATCGTTTTAAGGTGGCCGAACCGATATTACCCGAAATCATCTCACCCGAATTAATGCCAATTGAAACAGAAGGCTTAAAAGTTTTATCACCCGCCTGGATTTCATCGGCCTCGTGCATTTTATCGCGAACAGCGAGGGCTGCGTCAATAGCGCGGTCAAGGTGATATTCACCGCGGAAAACGGCCATTACGGCATCACCCATAAACTTATCAATATGACCGTTTTGGGCAATGATCTCCTGTACCATTACATCAAAGTACTTATTGATCATACCTACAACCGTATTGGCGGCAACATGCTCGGTTATGGCGGTAAAGCCGCAGATATCAATAAATAGCACAGTTGCCTCGATAGTTTCATTACTCAAAAGGCTGTTCTCAAACTCCTTATGGGTCATGAAGTTAAGTACATTTTCATCCACATACATCCGCAGGATATTGTTCTCCTTAATGGCCTGCATGGTTTTCTTAAGTTCGATAACGTGTTGTAAAGTTTTCTCAATAGTAATGTCAAGATCTTCGAAGTTTACCGGCTTACAAACAAAATCAAATGCGCCGCGGTTCATGGCCGTGCGGATATTATCCATATCGCTATATGCAGAAACCATCACTGCTTTTAATATAGGATTAGCATCGGGCAGTTTGGTAAGCAGGGTTAGTCCATCCATTTCAGGCATATTGATGTCGCTTAAAACTACATCAATATCGGGGTGGGAGGCCAGTTGAGTTAACGCTTCAAAACCATTTTGGGCAAATACAAATTCATACACACCTTCCCGTATCTTTTTCCTGAATTTTTGCCTGATCAGTAATTCCAGGTCCTGCTCGTCATCTACTACCAGTATCTTGGCCATTATTGTTCTAAGTGTTTAAGTTTGTCTTTTAAGTTGCTAAAATCAAGCGGCTTGGTTAAAAAGTCGTCGGCACCAAGCTCCATTGATTGTTTGTAGTTTTCGTCATCGCCATAAGCGGTGATCATCATTACCACCGGTGGTGGTTTTTCATAGTTGCGCCTTATGTTACGTAATAGCTCCAAACCACTCATGCCCGGCATATTAATGTCAGATAAGATCAGGATCACCTGCGAATGATGATCTTCTAAAAAATGAAGAGCCTCTTCTCCCGATAGTGCAAAGTTGAACTCTACTTCGCCGCTTTTAATCTCTTTTCTGAAACGTTGTAAAAACAAGGGTTGAACATCCGCCTCGTCATCAACAACAAGTATTTTCATAGTACTTCAAAGTTATATTTTTGTGTGGTGTTATTTTGATAAAACGCAAAAATTACCCGTGTTTAACTTTGGGCAACATTACCAACAGGTATGCAAATTACAAACCGTGCAAACTGGCCCTCGGCGGTTTCAACGTTCAGTTCGCCACCGTGCCCTTTGGTGATAATATCATAGCTCATGGAAAGACCAAGCCCGGTGCCCTGCCCGGTAGGCTTGGTGGTAAAAAAGGGCTGGTAAATTTTATCCAGCACTTTTTGCGGAATTCCAGTGCCATTATCTTCCACCGTAATTTGCACCATATTAGCACCCGATGGCGATTTTACCTTTTTGGTATTAACTGTTACGGTTGGTTCGTACCCTTCTCCCAAAATCCGTTTCTTTTCGGTTACCGAGTAAAACGAATTGTTAAACAGGTTAAGCAGTACGCGGCCCAAATCCTGCGGAATAGCTTCTATTTTACCCAGATCAGGATCAAAACTGGTTTTCATGCCTGCATTAAATGATTTATCCTTGGCACGCAGACCGTGATAGCTTAGTCGCAGGTATTCATCGGCAAGGGCGTTGATATCAGTGGGCTCCTTTTTACCAGTTGTAGCACGCGAATGCTGCAGCATGCCTTTTACGATGGCATCGGCACGTTTGCCATGCTGGTTTATTTTGCTCAGGTTTTGGGTAATGTCGTTAATAATATCGCCCGCATCTTCCTTCACATCGTCGGGCAGTTTGTCAAGTACTTCGTCCTTTAGTTCCTCAAGCAGTTCAATGCTTACCTCGCTAAAGTTGTTCACAAAGTTCAGCGGGTTTTGAATTTCATGTGCAATACCGGCAGTGAGTTCACCCAGTGAGGCCATTTTTTCCGATTGGATCAGCTGCGCCTGGGTGCTCTTAAGCTCGGACAGGGTCTGCTGTAATTCTTCTGTTTGGCGGGTAAGTTCGGCTGTGCGCTCACGAACTTCGCTTTCAAGGTTTACCTTCATAGCGGCCATCATGCGGTTTTGCTCCTGCTCGGCAAAGCGTTGTTTGCGCTCATTTTCAAGTGCTTTGGTTTGTTTGCGACTGATAAGCCAAAGCGAAAATGCCCAGATAAGCGAAAACATTACCAGGCTTTGTATCAGGTTATCGTGATTGTCGTAAAAATTAGGGAACCATTTTTCCAATAAGTCTTTTATTAAACCGGCAATTGCATAAGGAATCAATGCAAAAGCAAGTTGTTTGCCTGATTTCAGGTCTTCGATATAATAGGGTGATATGACAACCCCTAAGAAAAACAAATGGGAGAGTATCATAGTCAGCCTCTCGCCGTGGTCAAAACTTACACCAAACACAAATATGGCAATAGCAATATAATAGCCTATGTTAAGGTATTTGTTCCATTTGGTTAGCAGCCCGTCGTTCTTCAGGTGCCTCCTGAATTGGGTGATCACAAATACGGCAAGGAAAGGTTCTAAACTCATGAAGGTTGTTTTACTTCTTTTATAAATGCGAAGCCGAAATTTAACAATTTTATAGAGATTATTAAACTATGCCTGTAATTTATCAAAAGTAACAGCTTAAACAATTTATTTTGATTGCTTGTCGGGCATTTTATCCCCCTTTATAAAGCAACCTTAAAGGTGTGTAAAACGTAGTTAACAATGAAACCAGTGATGAACCTGGTTTTATTGTTTTATCATCCTCTTGAAGCAAATTTTAAAAAGTATTCTGCTCATACTTGATCGATCTGAAAAGCGGAGGCTCATCAGGTCAATTATTGTCGATATTGTTATCGCCCTGTTGGATGTTGCTTTTTTAGGCTTGCTGCTGTTGATAGTTAATTTTTATACACAGCGAGAGCCGGGAAATAATTATAGTTTTTTACCGGTCGGCTTTACCAATAATAAATCATTGTGGCTCATCGGTATTTTCCTGGTGCTTTTTGCAGTAAAAAACTGTATTGGTTTCTTTGCGCAAAATGCGCAGCAGCATTTTTTTACAAGGTGGCTTCAAGGCTGTCCGAACGTAATATCAGGAATTACCTTGATGCAGATTTTGACCAGTTTATACACGTTGATTCATCTATCCATATCCGGCGAATCAGCCAGCAGCCGATTGAATTTAGTCATTACATCCTCACCAATTTTCAGCAAATAGTATCTCAAACGGTATTGATCCTTTTTACTATTGGGGCTATTATGTTCTATCACCCGGCCTTGTTTGTTTTGTTGTTTGTGTTGCTGCTGCCACCTGTCGCGGCTTTGGGCTGGTTCATTAAAACCAGGCTAAAATTTATCAGGGCACAGATCAAAACTGTGAGCGAAAAAACGCTTCAGCATTTAAACGAATCCTTATCAGGTTACGTGGAGAGCAATATTTATCAAAAAAATGATTTCTTTAGTCGCCGGTTTTTTAGCTGCCAACAGCAGCTTAATCAAAATATAGCTTCACAGCAAACCTGGCAAAACCTGCCTTCACGGTTGATGGAAGTATTTGCCGTTCTGGGTTTTTTTATTCTCATCGCTGTAAACAAATTAACGGGCGATACTCCGGTGGTTAGTATCCTGACCATCGGCATTTTTGTGGCGGCAGCATATAAGATCATCCCAGGTATTGTAAAAATACTGAACAGCAGCGGGCAAATGAAGACCTATGAATTTATCCTGGCCGATTTGATCATTGAAGAAGATGATAAACCACAGGTTAATGAGGTTGTTGACGAACAGATTTGGTCATTGAAACTTGAAAAAGTAAGTTTCAGTTATCCGGACAAAACTGTTTTGGATGAGCTTTACCTTGAGATAACTCCCGGTGATATTATGGGCATTTCGGGGAATTCAGGCAGGGGGAAAACTACTATCATTAACCTGTTAACCGGTTTTTTGGAGCCGGCCGAAGGGGGCATTTATATCAACAATATAATTGCTGCCGCGCCAATGCGCCGGCTTTACCGTAAAAACATTTCCCTGGTTAAACAACAACCGTTTTTTATATATGATACTATCCTGAAAAACATCATACTTGACGATAAAACTGCCGATGAGCAAAAGTTAACCAGTGTACTGGAGTTTTGCGGATTAAATAAGCTGGTTGCGGATTACCCAGAAGGCACAGCTAAAGTTATTACCGAAAACGGCAAGAACATCAGCGGCGGTCAGCGCCAAAGGATCATGCTGGCCCGGGCGCTTTATCATAATCACGATCTGTTAATTTTAGATGAGCCGTTCAGTGAAATGGATACAGATGCGGAAAATGAATTGTTAACCAAATTGAGGCAACTGGCCCGGCAGGGGAAAATGATCATCCTGATTACCCATAACAAGGACAGCCTGGCTATCTGTAATAAAGTGATCTCGCCCAATGGATGATAACCGTAAAAAAGCATTGCTTATCCTGAGCCCCGGTTTCCCCGAAAACGAAGCCGATACTACCTGCTTACCGCCTCAACGGGTTTTTGTACGGGCGTTGAAGGCCGAAAATCCGGAACTGCATATCATTGTGCTAAGTTTTCAATATCCCTTTTTCGCTGCCGAATATGATTGGCATGGTATACGGGTGATCAGTTTTGGAGGAAGAAGCCGTGGTAAACTATTCAGGCTGAATACCTGGCTAAAAGTATGGCGAGCTTTAGGGAATTTAAACAAACAATACCAAATAATGGGCTTGTTAAGCTTTTGGCTTGGCGAATGTGCCTTTGTTGGTCATTATTTTGCCCGGATAAAAAATATTAAGCACCACTGCTGGATGCTGGGGCAGGATGCAAAAAGGGGGAACAAATATGCTAAGTGGATAAAGCCCAAAGGAGAGGAGCTGATAGCGCTGTCGGATTTTATTGTGCGGGAGTTCACCAAAAACTACAATGTAAAACCACTGAATGTTATCCCTGTGGGAATAGATATTTCATTATTTGGTGATTTATCTGCCGGAAAAGACATTCATATTTTAGGGGCAGGGTCACTTATTTCCTTGAAACGGTTTCACCTGTTTATAGAAACTGTTGCCATGCTGAAGCAGTATTACCCGGATATAAAAACGGTAATATGCGGCGACGGCCCTGAAAAGGAAAAGTTAATAAAACGAATTAAATCAAAGCAACTTGAAAGTAACGTAACCCTTGCAGGCGAACTACCGCATCACGAAGTGCTTAAAATGATGCAGCGCTCGAGAGTGTTATTTCATCCTTCGGAATATGAAGGCTTCGGCGCCGTTTGCCTTGAAGCTCTGTATGCGGCAGCCGAAGTGGTAAGTTTTGTTAAGCCGATGGATAATGATATTACCAACTGGTTTATTGTAAATAATATGGAAGAAGCCGGGCAAACTATCCGTTGTATTTTGGATGAACCGGATTCGGGGAAGAAAAATGTATTGGTTTATGACATCAGGGATAATGTGAGGAAGATGATGGGGTTGTTTGAGCGGTAGGTTTTATCCGCAGCTGGTGATTGTAAGAGCAAGCATTCAAAGGCTTTGCACTATGCTCTCGATCCTCTCTGCAATAGCCTCAAACGATAAGTTTTGCTTATAATATTCAATGGATAATCTCCGCTTTTCTGCAACATTCATTTGTGTAGTTTGCAGGAGCACATCAAGTAATGCAGGTTCATTTCCCGGTTCATACAATACGCCGCATTCACCGTTGTTAGTGATCATCCTGAACGAAAGGATGTCTGTAACCACCGGCACGCATCCGCATGACATGGCTTCGCAAATAGCGGTGCCGCTGCCTTCATAATGTGAGCCGGAGAGAATGAAATCGGCACTGTTGTACCAGTACAATAAATCGGCGTGTGGTACTTCGCCAATTAATTCAATGGCTTCTATATTTGGTGATGAGTTTAATAAATCGTTGATCTTCGGCAGTAACTCTTCGGTGTGATAGATCATAAAGAGCTTTGCCCCGGGCGAACTTTCGGCGAATTTCAAAAAGGCTTTCACCACGTTTAACGGATCTTTATTTTCGTTTAAACGGCCTACCCATAAAAACACCGGGTTGCCTTGTGCACCTGTTTGAGAGTTGGCTTCCAAGCGGCTTATAGGATAAAAAACAGAGGAAACTTCCATTACCTCATGTATTTTACCGGGCGATTTGAGGTTGCCGGCGGCAATCCATTCCATACCCATATCATGCGATGCAAACAAGTTGGCGTTAACCAACCGGTCGGCTGCCCGCTGAAGTAGTTTTTTTAAACCGGTAAAAGGTTTTTCAGCATGATTTTGTACAATGACCTTTACTTTGCGGCCAAGCATAAGGCGTAGCTGGATAACCTGCAAGGGGAAATGCAAACCATGTACTATTACCACATCGGATTTAAGGCTTTTAATATACAAATGCAAAGCCCACGGAAAATATTTGAGCGCCGCTTTTGGGTATCTTCTGAAATGGTAGTTAACCCCGTTTTGTGTCAGTTCACCTTCGTAATTGATTTGTTCAATGCTGATCACCTCGTTGCTTTTGGCCAGGGCATCTAATATGCCGGTATACATGTTAATGCGCTTTAACCAGGCCTGTGGCTGGTTAAACTCTTTGGTGTACACATAACTGGCTAAAACGTATCTCATTTAAAAAGTATTAATGGTGGCAAAAGCAAATGCTATTTTTATTTAGAGGTATCAAGGTCTTTATCCAACCCCAAAACGTGGCATCCACCACCGCTTAAATAAACCGCTTTGGATTTCGATTTTGACCATATTTTTTTGATGATATTCATGCGGCAGGCAGGGCTGGGTGAGGTATGGGAAAACAGGCATCCGGCTTGTATCGTTTTATTTCGGCTATTAAACCAGGGATATCGCCCATCACGTATTTGAAATGGTTGCCGGTAAAGACCTTGCTGTAATTTTGGGTAATTATACCCGTAAGCTGGTGATAAAGCGATTCATCAAACAGCAAAATCACGCCCTTATGCATCACCAGTAAAATATCATTGGGTGTTATATTATAAAAAGCCTGCAAACCAACTTTGCCTTTTGCTTTGGCTATTACAATATCGGCGTCAAATCCGCTGGTAATGCTGCCACTATTTAGTTTCCAGGTTTGGGCAGGGGATGAAGTAAGAGAGTTGTACAATTCATCATCATTAAGCATTTGGGTTTTACGCGCAAGGCGAATGTGATGCCAGATGTCCCAATGCCCGGTAAGTGTGCTATCTGTGCCAAATAAAATCGTTGTTTTGCTTTTTAGCTCATCAATGGCCGCTGTTTTATTAAGCAGGAAATAGTTTGATTCGGGGCACCAAACCAGGGCTTCGAAATGTTTGGCTTGTTGAGGATCCATAGCTACTCCATGGATCCCGATGAGTTTACGCTTAAGGATATTCCATTTAATTAGTTCATCTATTTCGGTATGGGCGATATCGTTTGTGCCCTCGCCTATATGGATGACGGCCGGTTTATTTATTTTAAGCGGGTTATTGAGCCGTTTCTTCCAGTTTTTTCAAACCGGACGGAGTGGATACTCTGGCAATTGTCAAATATGGTGATGAGAGGATCATTTATGGTAGTTTTTCCCCGTGGTTTACCACTGTGGTAACGCCGCAAAGCAGGTTTTTATAAACACCCCAGCGTTCGCGCAGGGCAATAGGGATTTTTAGCACAGATGCAATCTCAACGGCGTAAGCGCGGTGAATGTGTTTTCCCCATTCAGTATAACTTTCATAGGTTTTATTGCCAAGCTGCGGAAAAAGATTAAAATCAAGATGGTCATGCGAGTTGATCAGGCCCGGAAAAGCAATGGCATTCACAAAGGTCAGCTGTTCGCGGTCATCAGTATGTGAGGGGGAAACCTGTTTTATTTTACCCTCGCTTATACTTATGCTCACCACGGCATCGTTTCCCGGTATCATCACGTTATTCAGTACCATCAGTTCTCGTCAAGTGCAACCCGTAAATAATGGGGAAGCCTTTATATTTATCATAAACATGAAGCGCGTTTTTATTGGCATAATAATGCTTCATGGTTTCATCTATTTTAATTTCTTCTTCGGCAATTAGCTTAAAACCGTTGTTCAGCAACAGATCTTTAATGGTATTTACTGGGTGTACATAGTTTTCGACCGCTATAAAACTACTGCCATGTTTAAATGTCCGCTTGCCGCCGTTTGCCAATGTCTGCGGATGGAAATCGGTAATAATGATGTCGCCGGTCGGTTTCAGGATCCGCATCCAGGCCTGCAAGGCAACTTCAATATTTTTGATGTGCGCAACGGTAAGGGTTGAAACTATGGTGTCAAAACTCCCCGATGGCATGTCACCGAACAGGTCATCGGTAATTCGGTAAATATTTGCCGATGGAAACTTTTGCTGTAAACGGGACAGCATTCCGCCCGATGTGTCAAAGCCTGTTAACCGCCCTGGATTTAGCGCAAACATCTTTTCCCAATGTCTGCCGGTACCGCAGCCAATATCGGCCACGTTTTTACCGGCGATAACTGTATCCGTAACCAGGCGGGGAAACAAAACTTCATCCAAATCGAGCATGAGGTTACCTGGCTGCGCATCATAATGCTCGGCCCAGATATCGTAGGCATCCACCGAGTTTTTCTCTATGATATCGGGCGGGAAAAAGCGCTGCTTAATATAATTTTTTACAGTTTGGATCACGGTTCCGGGGGTATTTAATTAAACCTTATATCAGCAGATACGGCTGTTAAATAATAATGGTTGCCAGCTATTTTATTTATAAAGGCAGGCAACCTGTGTGAAAGCCAGGGCGTATTTATTAGTGTGAAAGTGATAATGTAGAAGCTCAGATTAATTGTTGAATGGGCAATCCCCCTCATTTGTGATTGGGTATGGCAGTGGGTTTTATTTTGTGTGCAGACTTTGTAATGGCAGGGGTGCTTTACAGGTTGCTTAAACTAAAAGATAAACCCATTGCCGGGGGATTGAAAGCAAAGTATTGATACTAACAGATGAACAAGATATTATTATTTAACCCGCGCAGTGCAAATAACAAGTATCGCATACCTAATTCGATACTAAATATAGCGGCCTCGGTTGATGGAAAATATGATTGGGTAATTGTTGACGGCAATTGTGAGCATGACCCGATGGTTAAGATAGATAGCTATTTAAGCACCGGCGAGTTTAAATACTTTGGGTTTACAGTTATGCCCGGTCCGCAGTTAAAGCAGGCTATTACTGCGGCAAAAATTATAAAGCAAAGATATCCCAATACCAAAATGATCTGGGGGGGTATTTCCCATCAAATCAACCTAACGCGGTTTTATATTCCGGTTATGTCGACTTTATTATCAACGGGCCTGGTGATCACGCTTTCCCCGCCTTGATTGATGCCCTGGAGAAAAACGAACCTTATGAGTTTATCCGCAACCTCATCTATAAAGCAACCGATGGCAAGATCATCAAAACCGCTAAGGAAGACCTTTTAGATCAGGACAGCCTACCGGCCTTGCCATATGATAAGCTGAATACTTTTTATCCCATCACCAAGTTTTTGGGTAAAACTTACCTGGGCGAAAAAACGATGGCTTATCACTCCAGCATCGGTTGCCCCTTCACCTGCTCCTTTTGTGCTGTAGTGCCAATATATGAGGCAAGATGGAAGGCAAAATCGGCCCGGAATGTTTATAAGGATGTAAAATATATTAAAGATAAATGGGGTGCAGATGCCATTGAGTTTCATGATAACAATTTTTTTGTATCAGAAAAGCGCGCTGTTGAGTTTGCCCGTTTAATCAAACCCGAAAACATGACTTGGTGGGGTATGGCCCGCATCGATACCATGTCGAAATTTAAAGATTCATCCCTTGCCGCAATCCGCGAATCAGGATGTAAGATCATCTTTTTCGGAGCCGAAAGTGGTAACAACACCATTTTAGAGCAGATGGATAAGGGCGGCACGCAAACAGGCGACCAGATCATTGAGTTTGCCGAACGCCTTAAAAAGTTTGATATCATACCCGAATATTCTTTTGTATTAGGCACTCCGGCGCCAACTCAGGAACAGGTTCAGTCGCAAATTGATTTTGAAATAGACTTTATAAAAAAGGTAAAGGCTGTTAACCGTAAAACCGAGATCGTAATTTATACCTACAGTCCTGTGCCTACCGAAGGGTCGGAATTGTTTAAGCAGGTAATGAAAAGCGGCTTCCGTTTCCCCGAAACGCTGGAGGACTGGATCAGCCCGGCATGGGAAGCCTTTGATCTTCGTAAAAATCCGCTCACGCCATGGCTCACGCCGGAGATGATTGATAAGATCAGAAATTTTGAAACAGTGCTGAACGGGGTGTATCCAACGGTAACTGATATCAGGCTCAATATGATTAAACGTATGGCCATTAAACTGGTAGCAACCATGCGTTATAAGGCGAGCATGTACCATTATCCTTATGAAATAAAGTTGCTACAAAAGGTTTGGCGTTACAGGCAGCCCGAAATACAGGGATTTTAATTTATGCAGATGACAGGCCAATCATTATATCATACCTTTCAGCGTTTCCGCACATTGCAAACGCACCGCATCGCTGCGCTACCCATCGTGATTTTGATGCCGCACAGTGCCTGCAACTGCCGTTGCGTTATGTGCGATATCTGGAAGGATAATAAAAACCTGAAGCAGCTTACCGAAGCCGACGTGACCGATCTGTTAAGTGCTTTACGAAAATTCGGTACAAAGCAGGTATTGATGTCGGGCGGGGAGGCATTGCTGAATGCCAATTTTTTCAGGCTATGCGAGATTTTGCGTGCTGAAAAGATCAAGGTTACGCTGCTGTCGACAGGTTTGTCTATCAAAAAAACGCGTTCGATATTTTAAGATGGGTTGACGACCTCATTGTTTCTTTAGATGGCGATGAGCTTTTACATGACGCTATCCGGAATGTACCTGGCGCATTCAATAAACTCCGGGAGGGGTGAAATTCATTAAATCTATTGAACCAAAATACCGCATAACAGCTCGTACAGTGGTCCATCGGCTAAATTACAGGAACTGGCCGGCTATTATTGAAGCAGCAAGGCAAATGGAGATAGACCAGGTAAGTTTTTTACCGGCTGATGTTAGCAGCCATGCCTTTAACCGCCAAACAGCATGGGCCGAGCCTCGGCAACATGAGATATTACCGACTGAAAATGAACTTGCCGAATTTCAGGAAATGACAAACCAGGTGCTGGCTAATAAAAGCGATTTTGCCAACAGGTTCATTGCCGAATCTCCGGCTAGGATCCGGGATATTTATGGTTATTATGCTGCTTTTTATGGCCATAATGCATTCCCGTTTAAAAAGTGTAATGCACCATGGGTATCGGCAGTGATTGAGGCTGATGGCGCGGTAAGGCCTTGCTTTTTTCATGAGGCGATAGGTAACATCAGGGATAATTCATTAAATGATATTTTGAACAGCAAAGAGGCGATCAATTTTCGCAAAACACTGGATATGGCTAATGACCCTACCTGTGTTAAATGTGTGTGCTCGCTTAATTTATCGCCGCTGGCGAGGTTGGATTGATAATAAAAAGGCAATGAAGCGCGGAAATGTGCGATTTCTTCCCCTGGGAGGGTATAGGAAATTTTCCTGGATTTAGAAACAGGCTAAAACACCATGAACAATATACTGTTTACACATTCTTACTTTTTACGGTTCGACCCAAAGCAATGGGGCATAGGGCAACCTTATGCGCCACTGGGTACTATATACGCTGCTGCGCTGATGCGGGAGCAGGGTTACCGGGTAAGTCTGTTTGATACCATGTTTGTGAGCAATCCTGACGAGGTGATAGCCGCTATTGAGTTGAATAAACCGGATTTTTTTGTGGTTTATGATGATGGGTTCAACTACCTGACCAAAATGTGCCTCACTAATATGCGCGAAGCTGCATTTAAAATGTGCAAGCTGGCTAAGGAACGTGGTTGTACAGTTATCGTTTCCAGCTCAGATTCAACCGATCGGTATGCAGCATATCTTGCCGAAGGAGCTGATTTTGTGATATTGGGTGAAGCCGAACAAACGCTGATAGAACTAATTGAACATATCCGAAGTGGCAATACTGATCATTTTGAGATAAAAGGATTAGCTTACACGAACGGCAGCGAAATCATTAAAACACCCGGCCGCGCGGTAATGAAGGAACTGGATAGTTTGCCCATGCCCGCCTGGGATTTGGTGAATATGGATACCTACCGGGATATGTGGATGAAGAATGCGGGTTGTTTTTCAATTAATGTGGTAACTACCCGCGGTTGTCCATTCAAGTGTAACTGGTGTGCCAAGCCTATTTATGGCAACCGGTATAATTCTCACAGTCCGCAGTATATTGTTAATGAGCTTAAAATGCTTAAGGAGCTGTACCAGATGGATCATATCTGGTTTTGCGATGATATTTTTGGATTGAAACCCGGTTGGGTAAAGGAATTTGCCAAGCTGCTGACACAGGAGGGAATTAAGATCCGTTTCAAGATTCAGTCGCGGGCCGATTTGTTGGCCGAGAAAGAAGCCGTAGCAGCCCTGGCCGCAGCCGGTTGTGAGAATGTATGGATAGGGGCCGAGAGCGGATCGCAGAAGGTACTGGACGCCATGGATAAGGGGATCACTATCGATCAGATACATACGGCTACGCACCTCATGAAAGCGCATGGTATTAAGCCATCGTTCTTTATCCAGTTCGGTTATCCCGAAGAAACGCGGGATGATATTACGCTTACCATAGATATGATTAACCGGTTGCTGCCATTTGAAATTGGTATTTCGGTATCGTATCCGCTGCCGGGTACCGGTTTTTACGAACGCGTTAAAACCGAGTTGAAAAAGAAAACCAACTGGACAGACTCCGACGAGATGGCGCTGATGTTTAAAAATACCTATCCGCCTTTTTACTACAAGCAATTGCATAAATACGTCCACCGCAACTATCACAAGCACCTGGCTAAAAACAGCTTCCAAAAACTGCTGAAAGATCCGTTCGGGAGCTCGGTAAAAAATATCAGGAAAGCATTATCGGTTTTTTATTATGCACCGCTTACCTATCTTGAAAAGCTGAAACTGGAGAAATTTGAAAAGGCAATATGACCGGCACCGCATCAAGTATAAACGAACAATTTGCCGAGGCTGCATTTAGCAACCAGTCGGTAGTTTTTGATGAATTGTACTCAGGCGACACGATAATTGCGTACAAGCGCAAACGCGTGCGTGATCATATCCTGCAATACCTGAAGCCTGGAAGCAACATCCTTGAACTGAATAGTGGTACCGGTGAAGATGCACTGTTTTTTGCACAAAAAGGATTTAAAGTACATGCTACTGATATTTCAAAAGGGATGCAGCAGCAACTACGCGAAAAGGTGGTAAAGTATGATATGCAGCATGCAGTAAGCAATGAGCTTTGTTCATATACGCAGCTTGAACAGCTAAACAACAAAGGCCCTTATGATCTGATCTTTTCCAACTTTGCAGGCCTCAATTGTATTGGCGAACTGGAAAACGTATTGAGCTCATTTGCCGGGCTGCTAAACCCCGGCGGCGCAGTGACCCTGGTGGTGCTGCCTAAATTCTGCCTTTGGGAAACTTTACTGGTATTTAAAGGGAAATTTAAAACTGCTTTTCGCCGGTTTTTTAGCAGTAATGGCCGCAAGGCGCATGTTGAAGGTGTATACTTTGATTGTTTCTATTACAACCCATCCTACATTAAAAAACGTTTAAAATCCGACTTTAAAGTATTGGATGTTGAGGGCTTGTGTACCATCGTACCGCCATCATATATTGAAGGCTTTGCCGAAAAACATCCGCGTGCCTATAAAACACTTGCCCGTTGGGAGAATAGGTTGAAGGCCACCTGGCCGTTTAAGTACGTGGGCGATTATTATATTATTTCGCTGAGGAAAAGGTAATTGATAAAGTTGCCCCGAACTTTTTGCGGAAACTATAGAACAACTGTCTCATGCAAATTTTAGACTCAGCATTTTAGAGCAGAAATAAATTCGGTATGACGATAAGGAGTAGTTTTACTGCGCCATCCGCTCTTCAAATTGTTGTAACAGCATGGAAACTTTAATCTGGTATTTTTCTATCAGTTTAATTTGAAAGTTTTCGGGAGAGGGCTTGGCAAAATGTTTGCTTGCGGCCATGCTCATTACCGTACCCCGCATATTCAATTTCTTCATTTCAGTTTTCTTGTTCCATCGCCCGGAGGTGATTTTCATCAATACATTATCCAGCCAATCGCCGAATGGATTATTGAACAGGCTTTCTGTAAATGTTTTATACCACCGCTTTTTTAATGGTTTAGCAGTAGCGAGGCGCATACATTTGTTAGGCAGGAAACCGGAGGTCCATGCATTAGATTTATAAAAGCTTTCAAAGGTAAGGTCACCCTCTAATGGGATAATAGTTGCTACTTCAATTGCTGTATAAATGTTCTTTTCAACTATCTGCAGTTGGGCTTCGTCAATATAATAGTTCATGCAGTAGTTGTGCTGCTTACCAACTAAAAAGGTAAGTTTTTTGAACATATGCATAAACGTACGTGCAAGCCAGAGCCTGTTGCGTTCGGTAATGATAAAAAAATCAATGTCCGAATTGTCATCGGCAAAGTTTTTGGACAAAGAACCTGAAATGCCTATACCACGAACGTAAGGAAACCGGATCAGGAACGCGCCTATTTCTTTAGCTTTATTGATTAGCCCGGCAGCTTTTTTGTTTCCTTTATTACGCCTCACCGCTATCATATAATCGTTTTTGAGCGAATAAAACCTATCGAAATGAAATACCAGCTTATTGACGATAAGTTGATCAAGCGCTTCAGTGAAATCATGCCGGCCATACTTGTTTTCTAAAAACAGTAATATTTCGCCGTAGGTTAACGGGTAGTCCCACATGTCAAAATAGGCAAGGGTAGCTAAAATATTATTCCGGATATTTAACAATCGTTTATTGTTTTGTTCAACTAAGATGACTGTACTTTTCACGTCTTTGTATATATAATGATGACGTACCCCTTGCAGCTTTGGTTGCCTGTTAATAAACTAATTACACAATATTTTTAGCGTGGGTAGCTGTTGTTTCTGAGCTTGCAGAAAATATTAGTAGTGAGAAAAATACACTGTAAAAAAAGATGCCTTTATCCACATCTAAAAAGTTTTCTGAAAAGGAAACGACGGTTATAATAACCATAAAAGCCATGAGCAATAGGTCGCGTTTTGTAACGGCTGCCCTGATGCCAAATGCCAGCACGCACAGGTAAACCATCAACCCAACGACCCCCGATTTAATAAAAAAGCTGATAAACTGGTTATGTGCGTTTAACCCGGCCAGGTACGAGCGGTAAAATTGATGGTCAAAAAATGGGTCTTTGAGCAAACCAATTTCAGTGCCTGCGCCATGACCTATAACAGGCGAATGTGCTCCCACACTAATGGCCACGTTCCAGCGCGCTAATCGCGGATCAGTAAGCTCGGCATCGGTTGACTGACTTAGGTCTTTTTTTAGCTCGGTTACATAACGTTCTTTAAAAGTATCCCGGGTATAAATGCCTGCCATCACCACTATAAATAATGCTGTGCTAATGGCCATAAACCTGAAGCGGTTTCGCCCTTTTAGTATAAATAAGGGCAGCGCGATATTTATAATAAGCAGCAAAGCTATAAATATCGATTTTGAACTAAGCTGCAGAATGCCCATTGCTAAAATGCCACAGCAAGTAAGCCAGAAAAATTTACGGGTCTTTACCGGTTCCCTTACCAAAATATACAGCAGATAAACCAGCGCTATGGCTATCTGCATGGAAAAAAATGTGGCATGGATCGCCAGTGGTTCCGAAAAATTGTGGTTTGTGAACGCAGAAGAAGCCAATGCTTTTAAAGGCAGATGATAATATTTTATGGTAAAAAGTGCCTGTAAAAAAAGATAAGTGATAGTGATGGTACAGCCTAATGAAAATACGAATAAAAAATTATGCCGGTATTTTTTTAAATCGAGCGGGTTAAAACAAAAGATTAACGGGATAAGCAAAATAGTAACCTGCCTGCCTAACTCTGTAAAAGCCTGGGGCTTATTGGTGGTGTAAATAATGCTCAAAAGCGTTACAAAAAAACAGCAGCCAAAGCAAAGTTAGCCCTTGTTAATAGCGGCTTTATAGTTGTTTTGCGAATTTGGATAGTAGTATGCAGGGCCAGGCCTATTAAAAACAGGTGGCTGTAAAACAGGTTAAAGGGCAGGCTCAGCAATAACAGCATCAGCAGGTAATAGCTTATCCTGTTGTTTAAAGCATCATCAGGCCTTAATAACTTTTCCATGTTGTTGCTGATAGCATTCCAGTATAAAATCTTCGTAATCGTTAATCACTACCTCCCAGTTAAACTGGTATTGTATCTTATGAAGATTGTTTTTCACCATTTCGCGTTCGGTATCCTTGCGCTGTACATTCTCAACCAAATGGCGTACCTCGTTAGCATTATCAAAATAAAAAGCATCTGAATTGAGTACCGATTTATTGAAAGGGTTATTATGGGCCGCAATCAGGGCTTCGCTGGCCATGGCTTCAAGCAGGGACGGATTAGTACCTCCCACGCTATGCCCGTGGAAATACAGGTAGCTGTTGTTCTGTAGGGCACGCACAACCGAATTGTCAAAATTAGCGCCCTTAAACTGGATGCGATCATCGTTTTTAAACCTGTGGGTTATGAATTTGCCAAAGCGGTTACTGGTATCTCCCAAAACCATAAAGCTTTTTTTGATGAACTGTTGTTAAAGCCTTCTAAAATAGTTTCGATGTTGTTTTCGGGCTCCATGCGGGCCATCAGCAAAAAATAATCTTCTTTAAGCACCTCGCTTTTATCAAACTGCTCTCGCTCCTGGTCTGAAAACAGATCGGCTCCATAAGGGATATAACGGCTGTCGACCTCGTACTTATCCTTAAGATATGACCTAATTATCCTTGAGTCGGAAATATAATACTGGCTATGTTTCACGGCCAGCTTTTCCGCGTACTTCAAAAATTGTTGTACAGGCTTTGAGTATTTGGAGCGTTTCCACTCCAATCCATCCATATTGGTAATGATAACGCTGTTGGGCGGGTAAAGGTGGCCCCAAACCGAGCTGCTGGTGTAGCCCATAAGCAGTACCACATCAAACTTACGTTTACGGGCATCCATAAGGCAGTTAAAATCATAGGCAAACTGCCCGGCAGTGCCTATCAGATACTCCGGATCGTAACAATGTACAATGTTAACGCCGTTCCAGGTATCGGCTTCATAAGGGTGGTTGTGGGAGTTATAAACGGTAACTGAGTGCCCTTTTTTACCAAACCGGCCGATACATATTCGGAAATATGCTCAAACCCGCCATAGTAGTTCGGGATGCCCCTCGTGCCTAAGATCGCTATTTTTAGTTTCATGACAATGAAAATTTGCTTGTAACAAGTTGTAAAATATGGTGCTGCTTTTTTGCCAGTGGTATTGCTGTTCAACATGTCGCGCTACCTGGCTGGTGAAGGCATCGCCGGGTGGTTGCTGTGCGGCAAGTAATAGCTTTTGCTCAAAATCCGTATGATTGGCCGGGTTAAAAGTATATGGCGCAAAAAAGCCAAAGTTTTTCATGGCTGTTTCTGAAGAGCATAGTACCGGCGTCCCACAAATGGCTGCTTCAAGCGGCGGGATCCCAAAGCCTTCGGCTTTTGAGGGATATACAAACAACCTGCAGGCCCGGTAAAAAGCTGCCAGATCCGCTTGTTCTGCCCGCGGTATCCACCTGAAAAACCGCTCTTGCTCAGGCGTAAGGCTCTTGATGAGCTTGGCTAAGCCCGGAGTTTTTATGGATGCTTTACCAATGAACACCAGGCTAATGCCTTTTTCGTATAGCTTCAGTTTCAAATATTTTTGCAGTAACAAAAGGTGGTTTTTGCGGGGTTCAATGCGGCTGGTGTACAGGATGAAATTTCTTATGCCGAATTTTTCTGCTACCCAATCTTCTGCCTTTTTTTTGATGACTGGTATTGCAGTAATGAGTTATTTACCCCGTTTTGGATAATATGCACTTCGTCAGCGGGGATTTGGTAATAATTACAGATCCGTTCTTTTGAATAGTCGGATACAGTGGTTTTGATGTCGGCATTTTTAATACTGCGACCAAAAAGGTAATTGCGCGTTAAGCTGAACAGGATGGGGAAATCCTTCCTGAAATCATTAAACAGCATATCATGCATGGTTACTATGTACCTGCAGCCCGCCATTTTTTTAGGGCTGACGTATTGAAAATGTGCAAAATCAAACCTGTATTTTTTGATGTAGGCCGGTATATCAAATACAAAGCGCAGGATGTTGATTCCCCTGTTTTTATAAGGCAATATGTTTTGCGGCGGCAGCAGCGGGAACAATCTGCGGATATTATCGGTATCGTGGGCGCCGATGTAAATATCTATGTCCGGGCGGTGGGCCAGCAGGTGGTTGTATAATTCGCGTATAAAAGTTTGCGCTCCTTGAAATTCTTTATCAAAGGAGTGGGCATCAACAAACAGTTTTATCTTTTTAGCTGCCATAATTCAATTCGTTTTGATTTAAAACAGCGGTTGGCAGCTCGGCTTCGGCTAAACGGAAATTGCGTTTACCTAATTGATATAAACTCATCAGCATACGCTCGGGCAGAAATGACATCAGCAGCAAAAAATAATTTTTGAGATGCAGCGGGCTGATAGAAAGTGTTTTCAGCAGGTTTTCCCTTGCCTTTTCCGGCTGATAATTATTCCACAGGTATTTTTTGCCGAGCAGGGCATAATAAGCTCCTTTTTTGATGCGTGGAGATAACTGTTTAATGCCGATCTCAGACAACTGCCTTCCTTCGGCTTCAGTAATGCTCCCCTTGCGCAGGGCATTGTACTTGATCTGCCTGAATTTACCTGTACGCCATTTTTCATCAATGGTAACGGATTCGGCATTGAGCCTCACCTTAATGAGCGGTTGATTAAGGTTAAAAGCTTTTTCGTGTTTAAGAATACCTGCCCACAAAAAATGATCTTCAAAAGTGTAGGCCAGCTCATTGTAGCCACCGGCATTTAAAACGGTATCACGCTTATAAAATACACTGGAGTGAATGAAGGGACAAATCCTGTAACTGAGCTGCCTTATCTGGTTATGGCTCAGGGCGTCAGGTTGCCAGGTAAATATCAGATCGCCGTTAACATCGGTATAGTCAACTCCCGAACCAATAATGCTATAATAGGGATGAGATGTGATGAAATCATACTGCACCTGCAGGCGGTAAGGATAACATACATCGTCGGCATCGAAACGGGCTATATAAGGCGCCCGCGCGTGGCGTAAACCCTTATTGAGGGCCGCAGCTACACCTTTGTTTTCCTGGCCCAAAACCACTATACGCTCATCGTTAAATGAGTTAATAATATCTGCCGTGTCATCAGTTGAGCCATCATTTACAATCAGCAATTCAAAATCAGCAAACGATTGTTCAAGTACCGATGTAATGGCTTCGCGAATATATTTACCGGCATTATAAGCAGGCATTAAAACAGTAATTTGAGGACTATGCATACGCAAGTTCCTCCTGCACTGTAGTTTTTGTTTTTAAATGGGGTGTAGTAGTTTCTTTTATATTGAGGAGTAACATCAATTCAAAAATTACCAGTACCGAGAGTTGCTCAAACCAATAATCAAGAAAAAATATGCCCGTTACCATTATTAATATGGGCAAACCGTAACTAAGCTTTTTATAATGCCGGGCAAAAAAGCCAATGTAAAATATAAGCAGGGCAAGCAACCCGAGGATACCGTATTCACTAAGCATTTGATCGTAAGTGGAGTAGGGGTTATTGCGTACCGAACGGAAACCTGCATCCTTGCTGAAAAAGCTCAGGTACAGGTCTAAATGATTGTGCATAAATGCTGGGTTGATATAGATGTATTTTGGGGGATAATTGCCCCTTATACCGGCACCAACCGCCCTGAAAGCTATTTTGGATGAAAAATTTCCGGGAGCTAAGCCCACTATACTTTGTAAAGGGTGGCTGGTAAGGTAATTAAAGGTTTGTATTGCACCGGTAATCTTTCCAGGCAATGCAGGATTGAAGGGCTCAAGCCGGCAAAGCGATAGCTGAGCCCTGTGAGCAGCTATACAGTCGATAAGCTGTTGTCTGTCGGGTGTCATTTCGCCGGTGTTATAAAATTCCGCAAAGTGTGTGTTTGGTGCCGGGATGTATAGCCTGCCGTCATCGGTAAGCGGCAAGCTTTTGATCTTTTTATCAAGTGCGCTTGGTTTTTCCTGTTCAGCCTTTATCCTGCTTAGGCTATCCAGATAGTTTTGTGCAAATCTCCTTCTTTGTTCATCCCTGGTTATGAATCGCCCTCCGGGATTGGCAGTTGTTGCCTGCACTGCTGCATGGCCCTGTTTTTCAATACGATTTTCCCGCAGCGTACTTTTAGTCACTTCGTTAATATACTTTTCATTTTGCGGCGATATTTTGACGAGGGAGATTACATAAAGCAGCAATGCCACTACTATCATGCTTTTTTGATTGCGCGTGGTTTTATAAACAAAAATGAAAGCGAGAATCAGCAGTACCAAAATGCTGATGAGGTTACTGTAGGTAAGTGCCAGCGTACTCATGCACACGATCATCATGGGCAAGCTATTCTTATAAATGAAGTAAAACACACCGAAAGCACAGATAACAGCATTGGTTGATGAAATGTCAAAGCTTATGCCCATTACATTATCGCCGGTATTGATATAATAGCGCTGATGCATTCCCATAAAAGCATAGGGGTTAATGCTTTTAGTGATCCACATAATATGCGTTAGGTTACCCGCCGAGAAAGCTGCGTTTATGATAAAAAAATGATCAGTGTACGGTAAATGGTTTCGGCATCTGTTTTATCAACCATCAGCTTAACCTGGTGAACCGCCAGCAGGGCCAGCGCCCAGCATATCAAAGCCCAGCCAAAAACAGGTATATAATACAGGTTGGAAAAATTTTGGTTGATGACTGCTGCGGCAATAGCTATAGGGAAAACCAGCAGATAGAATAACGGGATCCTTGAATTGCGCAGCTTAAAGCCAAATTGAAAGTTAAACTGGCTAATGTAAACAAAAATCAACGCAACTATCTTAAATGGGATCCGCACGTTGATAAACAGCAGCAGGAAGATCAGCAGCCGCCAATCGGCATAAGTTTTCCACCTCTTAATATCAAAACCCGGCAAACTGATTGTCATTATTCCCTTGTATTTATTGATGTTCATTTCCCGGTTTTGCCGGCCTTGTCGCAATTGTTTTGTTTAAATAGGTTACGTGCCAAAAAATGGAATGGTTGCCTCGTTAATGTGCTGATATATGCAGATATTTAACCGGGATATTAAAATGTTACAGGCAACCGGCCGATAAAAACAATAGTATAAGAGTATAAACATATACGTCGTTGTTCAGGAGTAAAGCGTTCATCAGGTTTTTTCGTCAGGTTTGCAGGCACTTGCCTTGCAGGTGCTTGGCAGTATCTTTTTTTATATTATTTCTGTTTACCTGAGTAAGGACAGTTTTGGGGCCATTAGCTGGATGAATGCCTTATCGATATTTGTTACCACCATACTGGGGTTTGGACTGGAGCAGGTAGTGATTAGGCGTATAGCAGCCTCACAACGGTCGGATTGGGCGGCGGCTGCATTTTTGTTCCATTCGCTCACTACTTTTTTGTAACCCTGGGTGTACTGTTATTATTAAGTTTAATATTGCACGACAATATTTACCGGGCGCTGCCATGGTTTTTTATAGCCCAGGGCCTGCTTTTCCTGGGTATTCCGCTAAAGCAGTTTCTAAACGCAAAGGAAAAATTTACACCCTATGGCATAATTGCCGTTATAAGTAACAGCTTAAGGGTTTGTGGCGCATTTTATCTTATTACTATACACCAATTACAAGTTCGCTCTATAGTAATGGTAATGATAGGCACAGCCGGTGCCGAATTGCTGGCCCTTCTCATTTATGTTATCACGAAAACAGATTTCAGTTTTAAATTTCAATTTCGGGCTTATAAAAAGTTGCTTAAAGAGGCCACGGCGCAGTACGTATCGGTAATATTTGATATGAGCTTGTCGCGGATGGACTGGCTATTGCTGGGTTTTATGGCGAGCAAAACCGTGTTGGCCGATTATAGTTTCGCATACCGGGCTTATGAGCTTTCGCGGTTGCCAATGCTTATTATAGCTCCTGTTATTTTACCGCGCCTGTCAAGGCTGATGGCCTTAAAGCCATCTAGCCAATTGCAGGAGCAGGTAAATTCCTTTAATACAGTCGAGTTGCTGTTGGCTATGCTCTTACCACTTGTCCTTAATATACTTTGGACACCTGTAGTGGGGATGATAACTGGCGACAAATATGGCGCGGCCAATGCTACCGAATTTTTGATCCTATCATTGTGTATACCCCTGCAGTTTTTCATAAACCTGCTTTGGTCGTTAAGTTTTAGCGTTAAAAAGTACAAGGCTGTATCATCTGTTACCGTAATCTGTGCTACAACAAATATTGCGCTTAACCTGATATTGATCCCGCTACTGAATGGTATTGGTTCGGCTATGGCATTTTTAATTACCAATATATTACAGGCGGTGCTCTATTACAGGTTAGTGAATAAAAATATCATGCATATCAGCTTAAGGCCATTTGTGATACTGTTCCCTGCTGCTTTGGCTGGCTGGTTTATCACAGCTTCAATAAACATACATTTCTTGTTCAGGCTTTTATTGGGGATAGTTTTTTATCTGTTAGTAGCTTTAATGTCAAACCAATTGAGCAGTCGCAATATTCAAAACAGTAAACAGTTTTTAGCGCAATGAACATTTTATATCTGTGCGATGAATATCCTCCCGGACCGCATGGCGGTATTGGAACCTATGTGCGGCTCATTGCACGGCAAATGGTAAAGCTGGGGCATAAGGTAATTGTTGCCGGGTTGTATAGCCGCGGATACGGAGGCGCGGATGAATTTGAGGATGAAGGTGTAAAAGTTTTGAGATATCGCTGGAGTATTGATGATAAGTGGTTTGAAAATCAGCGGTCTGCCGGGGTACGGATGCTTAACAGGATATTACTGGATACAGGTATTACGCAACGGGATATAAAAAGAAGCATTGCGGCTTATCAAAAAAAGCTGGAACATATGATAGCCGATGAGCAGATCAACATTATTGAAATGCCCGATTATAATGATTATATCAGGTTTTGTAAATCATATGTGCCGTTTCCCACATTACCTGTTCCCGTAGTTGTTAAATTTAATGGTTCCATTACCTACTTTAATGCTGAGGCAGGGATACCGGTAGCACCGCATATTTTGAAAATGGAGCAGGATATTTTAAACCGCGCAGCGGCTGTTAGCAGTGCAAGCGCCTATACCGCAGAAAAAAGTGCTGATTACCTGTCGTATAACAAATCCATCACGGTGTTGTATAATGGTATAGATACAAATATCGTCATTGGAAGCAGCGACATGTCCGGTGCGAAGCAGGTGGTTTTTACGGGGAGCCTTGTACAAAAAAAGGGATTTTTCAGTTAGCGGAGGCCTGGAATATAGTTATAAAACAGGTCCCTGATGCCCGGTTACTGATACTGGGGAAAGGCCCGGTAAGTAAAGTAATCGCCTGCTTGCAGAAGGATGCAAAAAGCAGTGTTGTGTTTAAAGGGCATGTGGGGAGGGATGAACTTTATGCCTGTTTAAGTAATTCGGCAGTGGCGGTATTCCCATCATATGCCGAAGCTTTTGCACTTGCGCCGTTAGAGGCCATGGCATGTGGAACAGCGGTGATCAATTCAAACCGAACATCCGGCACCGAACTTATTGATGATGGCGTTAACGGGCTGCTGATAGATCCAGACAATATTGAGGAATTAGCATCGGCAATAGTTACATTGCTCAATGAGCCTGAAAAACGCCTGCGCCTTGCTTTAGCTGGCAATGAAAAGGTAAAACAATGTTTTGATATCGATATATTGGCCAGGCAAACGTTGAAGTTTTACCAACAGGTGCTGGACAAATAGTTTTAAGTCGATAGTACTTAGCCTCAGCTCAAAAGTCCTATTTAGTTTTGACTTCAGACTGCCAACTATACGATACCATACCATACCTTGGTCAGTTAATCTGCTCTATAGCCAACTCGTTACGATAGGTGTTTCGCGTTTGAGACAACTCTTTATATTGTTTCAGATAAGCGTATTTAAGGCGTGTGTTTTTATAAATAACACGCGCTATAGCCAATCCTTCAGCTCCATCTAAAAAACCAAGCCTGATAATGTAATTGCGTAAAAAGCCAAAAGCGGGCGAGAAATATAGCTTGATAAACGTTGCCTTTTTACCGGCTTTGTAATATTTGGCTGCGCTTAGCTGTGCATAAAGAATAGCTTTACGCTTAAAGTCGTCAATATCGGTTACAGAGTGGTGTTGGATATAACCCGCTATGCTTTTGATCTCGGCATCGGAAGGCAAAAGCAAGGTTTCGTGTACCTCGGTTTCGCCCCATTTTACCAATGAACGATTAAACAAACGCACGTGATGATCATTTCCCCAATTACCAAAACGGATCAGCTTTTTGCCAAAGTATGATTTGAATTTGATATCGTAAACAACATTCGGTTTGTCAAAGGTTAAATTATGGAGCGATTTAATAAGCTCCAAATCAAGTACCTCATCAGCATCAATACTTAAGATCCAGTTGTAGCGGGCCTGGGCTACCCCTTTATTTTTGTTTGCTCCATATCCGCTCCAGCTTTTTTGAAACACCCTGCAGCCATAACGGGAGGCAATAAGCGGCGTGCCATCGGTACTGTCATTATCAATCACAACAATATCATCGGTAATTAAAGAAGCCATTTTTATACAATCTTCAATTAAGGCAGCTTCGTTTTTAGTAATGATCACAACAGACACCGGTACCATGCAGCAGTAGTATTATTAGTATATAAATTATTAAGGGCTTGTTATGCCCTTTTATAATATATATCGTGCATGTTCCGGGGATGGTTGCCTTAAGATAAATAAACCGGCGAAAAAACATTATGGATTTTGCTTATTCCATTCTGTTATATTAATCAGCTTGTCAGAAATGGCATTTCGACAATTCGGATTGGGGCACAGGATAATCCAGCGATCTTTTGCTTGTTCAATTATCGGACGTGTCCCGCAGGTTTTACAATTTTTTACAGGGAAGTTTGGGTTTATGTCGATTCTCATAAAAGGCCTTTAAAGCAGGCGGGGTTTACATGGTATTACGCTATAAATACACGTACAGGTTGCCTCATTGGCAAAAATATAATTATTTGCAAAGATTTTATTGAGGCTGTGTTAGCTTGTGCATATTTTGTATAAATGATTTCCGTAGGTGAGAAAAGTGTGCATGATTTTATCCAATTGTGAGAAAAATTTAAATTATTTTGCACAACGGGCAACCTTTTAATAATAGTTGCCGTGATGTGCGTAGATAAGGTTAAATTTATGTGTTTGATTCTGAGTTTATAACCCCCGTATGGGCGAAGAAGAGTTACATCAACTGATCAATGGCTGCGTAAAGCAGGACAGGAAAAGTCAGAAAATGCTCTATAAGGCGTTTTATGGATTTTCTATGGGCATTTGTCTCCGTTATGCAGGTAACCGTGATGAAGCTGCAGAAGTTATGAACCAGGGTTTTATGAAAGTATTTACCCATATAGACAGGTTTGATACTTCAAGGCCGTTTAAAGCATGGATTGGACGTATTATGATGAATGTTTCTATTGATTATTATCGTGCCAATTTAAAAATGGCCTATACCGAGGATTTGGAGAAGGCAGAAAATGTGAGTGAGGGAGACCTGACAGATAAAAATTTAAATTATGAAGACCTGCTGGCTATGGTACAGCAGTTGCCGCAGGCTTATCGTACGGTTTTTAACCTTTTTGCGATTGACGGTTATTCGCATGAAGAGATAGGGGAAATGCTAAATATTAATTCGGGCACATCAAAGTCAAACCTGCACAAAGCGCGTCAAAAACTAAAACAAATGATATTAAAAGCAGAGGAAACTGCTAATAAAACAAATTACAACAGGGGTATGGATATTAACCCAATTGTGGCCTATAATGGCATAGGTATAGATGTAAGGACAACCTTTTTTAATAATGGTATCAGAGGATGAAAAGCGAAGAAGATTTAGATAACATTTTTAAGAAGGGACTGGAAGACCCGGCAAATCATCGCGCGTTTAACGAGGATGACTGGAATGCGCTTGAGCAAATGCTTGACAAAGGCAAGAAACGTCGTGGAATTGTTTACTGGTTGCCAATTGCAAGCGGAATAGCAGCGATGTTACTGCTGTTTTTAGGATGGTGGTTTTTTAAACCTAATGTAAAGGATGATAATACAGCTGGGCAACAACAGGCTAAGGTTAAGCCCGCTGCGCCTAAAACAAATCCCGGAACCAGTGGCGGGAGTACGCCGCAACCACCAACAGACAGTTTATTAACAACCCGGCCAGCCGGGAACAGCAACATAGCTGCCAACAGCAATACAGGCAATCATGCTCACACAGGCCAGATAAGCTTAACACCATCTGTCGCCAGCTTCCACCGTAATATTCGCGGTGCAAACAAAAAGGGAATCAGCGGCCGGGATACCATTATGCAACACGATCGCGCCCTGATGGCAGGTGCTGAGCCGGCTAATAATAATGGTACCATTTCAAATTTACTGGTAAATAGAGCGTTATCACTTGATATACAATATTCTCCTTTAGCTGTTCCTGATTTTAAAACAAATATTGAAAGACAACCTATTCAAGCACCTGCAACGAAATCCAATAAAAAAATAATTAAACAGAGCTTTGGTTACCGGCCGCAATGGGCTATCACGGCCTTGGCTTCTTCTGATGTTAATGGTACAAATTCGTTCCAGGGCAAGGTTGGCAGCAATTATGGTTTGCTGCTTTCATTTGGTGCCACTAAAAAGTTAACAATTACAAGTGGTGTTGTGTATTCATCAAAACCTTACAATACAAGCTTTGCCAATTATCGCACTGCATATGTGTTTAAAAATGAGCCAACGGATGTAACGGCAGACTGTAAAATGCTTGATATTCCGGTTAATATAGCCTATCAGGTATATGGCAATTTTCGCAATAAATTATCGGTAGGCACTGGTTTATCGTCCTATCTGATGTTGCATGAAAAGTATACTTATAATTATGCCGATGGTGCTAACAGTGCTGCTTGGCCTCAAAATTATACCGTACCAAACAGTAAGGGGTATTTATTGAGCATTATCAATATAAATGCAACCTATGAACATAAAATAAATTCAAAAGTTGGTGTAAGTGTTCAGCCATATATGAAAGTGCCAATTTCAGGAGTTGGATATTCTGATATTAAACTGCAGTCTACGGGTGTAGCGGTGGGGGTAACGTATAATCTTAATTCGTTCAGCAAACCCTAAGCTTTTGTACAACCCTTACGGTAAGGCTAGCATTCCTCTTATACTAAATGGAATTATTATCTTGCGCCACATTTACCGTACAAGATCAATCGCCATGAAAAAACTACTGTTTTTTGCCCCTTTGTTATTACTGTTTTCATGTGGGCATGGCCCGGCACAGCAGCTCGAAAATAAAAAGCTCAATAGCCTTGCTGTTGAATATGTAAAGCTTGGCCTTGCAATAGGGCAATACGACGGCGACTTTGTAGATGCTTATTATGGGCCGGATTCATTGAAGCCAAAATCGGAGCCACTGAAAACTTTCCCTAAGGATAGTCTGCTGGCGTCGGCAAACAGCCTGATGAATGACCTGCGCACCATCGCCAATACTTCGAAAATTGATACCAATAAGATCCGCGCTAATTGGATGGCCGATCAGTTGGTTGCTTTCAGTCGCCGGATCCGTATTTTTTCGGGAGAGGAAAGGCCTTTTGATGAAGAATCGCGCGAGTTATTTGGTGTAGCTGCCCCGGTTTATACCGATGATTTTTTTAAGGGGCAGATAGCCCTGCTCGACAGCATTTTACCGGGTAAAGGAAACGTGAACGACAGGTTTCAAAAGCTGGCCAATAAGTTTATTATACCAAAAGATAAATTAGACCCTGTTATAAAAGCGGCTATTGCCGAAGCCCGCAAGCGCACAATTGCCCATTACCAACTGCCTGCCGGCGAAACATTTACGCTGGAATATGTAACTAATAAGCCATGGTCGGGTTATAACTGGTATAAAGGGGGTATAAGAGCACCGTACAGATCAATACCGATCTGAAGATTTTTATTGACCGTGCCATCGATGTGGGCAGTCATGAAAGTTATCCCGGACACCATGTATACAATATGTTGCTGGAGAAAAACCTTTACCATGATAAAGGTTGGGTTGAAATTTCTCTATACCCGTTGTTCAGTCCGCAATCGCTGATTGCCGAGGGCAGTGCCAATTACGGTATTGAAGTAGCTTTTCCCGGTGATGATAAAATAAAGTTTGCGAAAAACGTATTGCTGCCGCTGGCCGGTTTGGATACCGCCGGTGCCGACCTGTATTTCAAGGCCCTTGCTATAAAAGGCACTTTAAACTATGCCCGCAACGAGGCAGCAAGAGGCTTGATCAATAATACCATGAGCCAGGATAAAGCATTGTCGTACCTTAGAAAGTATTGCCTTATGAACGATGAGACTGCTCAAAAATCAATCAGCTTTATCAAAAAATATCGTAGTTATGTTATCAATTATAATTACGGCCAGGATTTGGTGAAAAACTACATTGAATCAAACGGAGGCACCACAAAAGCTCCCGCAAAACGCTGGGAGCTGTTTGGAAAACTGTTGAGCCAGGAGGTTGCACCTGTTAGTTTAGTGAAGAAATAAAAGTAAGGATTCCCTGTAGAGGATTCTTGTGATACATCTTGTAATGCCATGGCTTTATTAGCTATGGCATTTTTTATGGACGAAATGATATACGCAGGCAACGGATGAATATTTGTAAAATAATTTTTATTCATACATTTAGAGAGCACTGTTGCTAACACGCGCCGCGCCATGTATACTGAAATGCGTCGGGACCCAATTAACGCCAAATTTTACATTATAAATGATTAACACCCGGTATTTGATAGCCCTGTGCTTTGCGGCAGGCATTTATACGTCCTGTAAAAATCAGCAAGGCAATCAAAACAATAACTATAGTGGTTGGCCTGCCTATGCGGGTTCAAAAGAAGGGGTACGGTATTCATCCAATGATGAAATTACTTTAAATAATGTAAACAAACTAAAAGTGATGTGGACTTTTGGCACAGGCGATAAGGATACTGCCAATCTCAGCCAAAATCAATGCAATCCTATTATGGTTGATGGTATTTTGTATGGTACCAGTCCTAAATTGAAGCTGTTTGCGTTAAATGCTGTTACAGGCCTGCAAAAATGGCTGTTTGACCCCGCTAAGGATGATACTACTAATAATGGCGACCCTATGGCTTACTATAAAGTGAGCCGTGGAGTAATATACTGGCAAAATGATAATGGCGGCGAAAAAAGGATTTTCTACAGCGTGGGAGCTAAAACCTGGGCTATTGACGCCGAAAACGGCACTCCGGTGCGCTCATTTGGCAAGGGTGGATATCTCGACCTTACTAAGAATTTAGACAGGGATACCAAATCATTTGTCGCGGGAACTACGCCCGGCGTGGTTTATAAAGATGTGTTGATTGTTGGTGACCGCGTATCCGAATCAGCTGATGCGGCTCCTGGGCACGTGCGTGCTTACGATGCCCGGACAGGAAAGTTAAAATGGATCTTCCACACCATACCGCATCCCGGCGAAGTGGGGTACAATACCTGGAAAGATACAGCGGCTTACAAAAAATTTGGCGGGGCTAATAATTGGGCAGGGATGGCTTTGGATGAAAAGCGGGGGATCGTGTATATTCCCACCGGCTCGGTAGGTGGCGACTTTTATGGCGGGTTCAGGAAAGGGCAAAACCTGTTTGCCAATTCGTTGCTGGCACTTGATGCAGCTACAGGTAAGCTGAAATGGTATTACCAATTTGTGCATCACGACCTGTGGGACCGCGACCTGCCCGCCAATCCAAACCTTGTAACCATTGTTAAAGACGGTAAAAAGATAGATGCCGTAACACAAATCACCAAGCATGGTTATGTATTTATGTTCGACAGAACGAATGGTAAACCTATATTCCCAATAGTGGAAAAACCTGTGCCAACCAAAACCCTGCCCGGCGAAGAAGTTTGGCCTACGCAACCCATCCCAACTTTGCCGCAACCTTTCGCCCGGCAAATGTTTAATCCCGAAGATGTTACCGACCGTACGCCCGAAGTGCACAGGGAAATGCTGTCAAAATATAACCAGGTTAAAAACCGGATCATGTTCACCCCGCCAAGCAAGGAGGGAGGCTGGATCTTCCCCGGTTTTGATGGTGGGGGCGAGTGGGGTGGAGCTGCTGTTGATCCTGAAAGCAAGATACTATACGTAAACTGCTCTGAAATGCCATGGGCACAGGTAATGATCGATGTACCTAAAACCAACACTAACGATCATTCACCGCAGGCATTAGGACACGTAGTGTATAATACGAATTGCATTGGCTGTCACGGCGCCGAACTGAAGGGTAATGGAGCATCCTATCCATCGTTGGTAAACATCGGCAAAAAGTATACTGCCGATCAGGTGAGCGGTATTATTGCTGCCGGCCGCAACATGATGCCTTCTTTTAAACAGATTTCGCCCGCAGATAAAAAGAACCTGCTTGCTTTCCTGCTCAAGATTCCTGCAACTAAGGCGGCGAAAGAAGTAGCCAAAGAGCCAACCGGCAATCGCGTCGCCAGCTCGGAGGCGGAAAGGAAAATGGTTGATGAAGTCCCTTATGCCATGAATGGTTATAATCGTTTTTTAGATAAAGATGGCTATCCCGGTATAAAACCGCCATGGGGTACGCTCAATGCTATCGACCTCACATCGGGCAAGTTGCTTTGGAAAGTGCCGCTGGGTGAGTATCCTGAGTTAACCAAAAAAGGAATCCCTGTAACCGGCACGGAAAATTATGGTGGTCCGGTGGTTACCAAAGGTGGCCTGGTATTTATCGCTGCAACCAAAGATGAAAAGATCCGTGCGTTTGATAAACGTACCGGCAAAGTGGTTTGGGAAGCCGATTTGCCGGCGGCAGGTTACGCTACCCCTGCAACTTATTCAATTGATGGTAAACAGTACGTAGTTATTGCCTGTGGCGGCGGAAAAATTGGAAGTAAGTCGGGAGATAGTTATGTTTGTTTTGGATTAACCGACTAACACCTCTTTATGGATTTATTTGAAGCAGTTTTTGATTTGTACGAGCAGATACGCTTAAAGGCCGAAAGTGATTTTCAGGATCTGATCAAATGCCAGTATACGCAGCAATGTTACAGCGATAATGGCGCTTTTTGCCTTGTATTGGAGATCACTGTTTTAAAAAATATCTCTGATGATGATTATGGACTGGTGTTTGCTATTAACGCTCAAACAGAACCTAACCATCCCGATCATAAGAGCGATACAAATGGCATCTTTTTAATCGCCGATGTACATCATGGTGATAATAAGGCGATCAGTAATTTGGATGAGCTTGTTTTTGACCCACAAAATGAAGGTGCCGTTCAGCAGGTTTATGCTAAGATTGAGCAATTTGTTAAGCCTTTTACCAAAAGTGTGAGTGATTTGCTTGTACAGGGATATGATATTAAGGTAGAGGATAATTCGGTAAATTAGGAATAATCGCCCACATTAAAACAACGTCATTATAAGGTATGAAACAATGACGTTGTTTAAGGTCTTTTTGTTGACGGTCGCGAGCGGCCTTTCCTAAAACTTCTCCTCATAAACCGCTCCTCCCGGCGTTTCCAATTTATATTGCTTAACCTCCCCTGGCCCTTCAAATTCAAAACGGATGCCTACAATACGGCCCATGGTGTGAGCCTGTTTAAATTCAAAGATCTGTTTGTTGTTAAGATATATCTTCAGGTAGTGGTCTTTTACAGTACAACGCAGGTTTTGAAATTGCGACATATCTGTGCCAAAGGCACTCAGGTCATGGTTTTTTCCATCAACCCATTCTTCACCGGTTAAAATGCCCATATTGGCGATGCATCCTTTGTTTAATATGGGGATCACAATGGCGGTGCCGTTGCCTAAAATGGTGAGGTCGGCTTTGGCGCAGGCCGATTGACCGGGTGTTGAAATATTGCGCAGGGTGCAATCCATGGTGAAATTATCTGCATTAATTCCCGGAAATTCGCGAATGTTGGCAAACTTTACCCTGGTATTGTTAAAAACAGAAGTACCTAACTTTTGCTCCATTACATCAGCGGTAATTCCCATAAAGCCCTGCCCTTTAATTTCTTCCCGTGAAAGATAAACAGGTATGGGCTGGTGATCGATGATGCCTTTCCAGCCCTTGGTTTTAATAAATACCGATGTTTCCTTTCGCACATGTTTGTCTACGATGAGCTTAGCTATAAAATAGCCTGGGTCATAATAAATAGAGGTATACTGTTTGCCGTCACCGGATACCTGTTCGCGGCGATTAGGGTCCCATGATTGCTGAATAAAAACGCTATCAGAATGAAATGCTGAGGCGTCGTAATTAAATACAACCGAGTTAGGCAAATCGTCAGAAACTTTCCTGCTGGTGAATTTTATTGAGCCGGGATCAATAGGTTTATTGCGCTTGCTGCTCATGAAAAACAATGCGCCCAATACCAGCAGTAATGCGCTGCCAAACCATATATAGCGTAAACCGGGTTTTGAAAGCGGAACCAAAACTGCGGTATCTGAATCATTTATTTTAACCGGTTGCTCAATTACGCCGTTAACCTGGTGGCGCTGCCTGAAATCGCGCCAGCTGGTGTAGTCAAGGAAACAAGCAAGGGCGTTCAGCGTTGCTGCGTTAGGGAAGCTTTCGTAGCGCACCTTACCCCAGATCCTTTTCAGAGTTGATACACTGAGCTGTACCCGCGTTTTATCAAAGATCTGCTGGCTTAGCTGCTCAAAGTCATCATTACCCCAAATATCACTATCACCCCAATTTAAGGTTCGCTCAATAAGCTGCCGGCATAACAAAAGCAATTGTTTTTCCTTTTCCATTGATCTACAAGTAATAATGTGGTTTAAAAATCCCTAAAACGCTTTGAACAAACTTGAACTTAACTTGAAATGCCGCCCGTGCTTTATTGTAATGACAATTTGCAAGTTTTGATTAAAGTTAAAATCAAAACCCATGAACAACAAGATTTTATTGTTTGCCATACTAAGCATGACGCTTGGCGGCGGCTTTTGTTACAGTCAGCAAAAAAGAGTTACATATGATATTAACCAATTGCTGAAGGAAAATAAAATGGTGAAAGCCTACACCCGCCAAACTGTTAAAGAACTTACCGATGGCAATAAACAAGGCCTAACATTAGATGGTATTTTATGGCTTAAAGATGTGAATTTTAAGACAGGCACTATCGATATCGATTTACGGGGCAGAGATGTTTTTCAGGAAAGCTTTTTGGGTATAGCTTTTCACGGGGTTGATACTACAACCAATGATGTTATCTATTTCCGCCCTTTTAATTTCCAAACCACGGATACGCTTCGCCGCAAGCATACGGTACAATACATCAGCGAGCCGGATTTTCCCTGGGATAAACTCCGTAAGGAACATCCGCTGGTTTATGAAAATGCAGTAAATCCTTTTCCGCTGGCGGAGGCCTGGTTTCATGCACGCATTGTAGTTAATGCAGATAATATTGTTGTGTATGTTGACCATTCCCATCAACCATCGCTTACTGTAAAAAAACTGAATAACCGGCAAAGCGGGCTCGTTGGCCTTTGGTCGTCCGGGTTGCCGGGCGATTTTGCCAACCTTGTTATTACTCAATAAGTATAAACTAACCATCATCATGAAAAAATTTGTCTTAATGTTAACACTGTTCGCTGCCGTGGAAACACGGGCACAACAAAAGCACCAGGTATACAACCTTTCCGTTATAAACCCTAAACAATGGATCATTCCTAAAAACGATACGCTTGACTATGAGTTGGGCACTTTTTAGGGACAAAAAGCGCTGCTCATCAAACGGAAAATCGGCGACTACAAATCGGCCAGTTTAGCGTATAAACCGGGTTTAAATTTTAAGGACGGTATTATTGAAATGGATGTAGCTTGTGTAAATCCCAAAGGAGGTTTTGTTGGTTTGGCTTTTCATATCCGGGATGCCCATCATTATGAAACAGTTTATTTCAGGCCGGGGGCATCTGGTACCATTAACGCCATCCAGTACATGCCCGAAAAAAAGGCCGAGTTTAACTGGTGGGACTATGAGGCAACAAAATACCAGCCTAAAGCCATAATCCCGCAAAATAAATGGTTTCATGTTAAAGTGGTGGTTCGGGGCAGCAAAATGGAGGTTTATGCGGATAATGCCCCGAAGCCGGCTATGGTGTACACCCCGCTTGATCCGTCATTGAAAAGCGGTGAGGTAGGTTATTGGCATGGAAACTGCCCCAAAGGTGCTTACAAGAATCTTGTTGTAACGGCTTTTAACTAAGAACTATGGTGAGGGATTTGTGCGTTCTCTGTCCGGCCTTGCGAGGTTTTTAAATTTCGCAAGTCTTCAACTGCAAAAAATCGCCCTAACTACATCGATGTAGTAGAAATATATAGTCAAATGGCTGTCCGGTGCTTGTTTTTATTGAACCAAAATCTGCACTTTTATAACTTGAAATGTGCCCTGCATAAGCACTTTAACCAGTTACTTATAGTCTATGAAATTTAAACACCTGTACAAATCAGCAATTACTGCATGTTTATTAGCGCTAAGCCTCAATTCTTTTTCGCAAAATAGCTTTAAACCTCAAAAGGATGTATTGGCAACCATCAAAAAAAACTTTGCTGATGCGGGCATACAATATAAGTACATGGCCAAACAATTTGGACCGGAGCAGTTCCCTAAAACGTACCACCCTACTACCGATAAGTTTGAAACAAGCAATAGCAGCTGGTGGTGCAGTGGTTTTTATTCAGGTACATTACTAAATCTATATCAGCAAACTAAAGATGCTGAGCTGCTTAACCAGGCTAATGAAAACTTGAAAGGCCTCGAAAAAGAACAATATAATAAAGGGACGCATGACCTCGGCTTTATGATGTATTGCAGCTTCGGTACAGCAAACCATCTTGAGCCGAAACCTGAGTATAAAGAAATTCTGATTAATAGTGCCAAATCACTTTCAACAAGGTTTAACCCAACGGTTGGCTGTATCCGTTCATGGAATTCAAAGGCTAATGATTTTCTGGTGATCATTGACAATATGATGAACCTGGAACTGTTGTTTTACGCTACCAAGGCAACCGGCGACTCGAGTTTTTATAAAATAGCGGTTACCCATGCCAATACCACTATGAAAAACCACTTCCGCCCGGATTTTAGTTCGTACCACGTAATTAATTACGATGAACAAACAGGAGCGGTAAAGGAAAAGAAAACCGCGCAAGGCTTTGCTAACGAGTCGGCATGGGCAAGGGGACAATCCTGGGGGCTATACGGCTATACAGTTATGTACCGCGAAACTAAAGACAAAAAATACCTTGAGCAGGCAAAAAATATAGCGCATTTTATATTGACCAATCCAAACTTGCCCGCCGATAAAATACCTTACTGGGATTATAACGCACCAAACATCCCTAACGCGCTTCGCGATGCTTCTGCGGCATCAGTTATGGCCTCTGCCTTGTTAGAGCTTTGCCGTTACGTTGATAAAAAGGATGGTCAGGAGTATTTTAATACAGCTCAAACTATTATCAAAAACTTATCTGCACCGGCATATAAAGCTGATTTGAACAGCAACGGAGGTTTTATTTTGAAACACAGCGTGGGCCATTTCCCGGCAGGTACCGAAGTTGACGTACCTTTAACTTATGCCGATTACTACTTTGTTGAGGCTATGCAGCGTTATAAGGCTTTTGCCAAATAATGCTATATTTAGCCCATGGCGTTAGGTAAAGGCAGGTTAGAAGCATTTAGTGATGGCGTAATAGCCATCATTATTACCATTATGGTGTTGGAAATGAAGGTTCCGCATGGCGAAACCCTGGAAGCTTTGAAGCCACTTATCCCGGTTTTTTTAAGCTATCTGCTCAGTTTTGTATATGTAGGTATTTACTGGAACAATCATCACCATACCTTGCAGGCGGTACGCTCTGTAAATGGTAAAATATTGTGGGCCAACCTACACCTGTTATTCTGGCTATCGTTGATACCTTTTGTAACCGGCTGGATGGGAGAGACCCACCTCACCCAATGGCCGGTTTTCTTTTATGGTGTGGTGCTCATCATGAATGGTATTGCCTATCGCATCCTGGCGTTAATGCTCATTAAACATCACGGTGAAGACTCGTTAATAACAAAAGCCTTCGGCAATGATTTTAAGGGGAAAATTTCTGTGGCGCTATACGCGGTTGCTATTTTATGTACATGGTTAAATCCTGTTATCAGCGTGGTAATTTATGTAGTGGTAGCCGGGACCTGGTTCATACCCGATAAACGTTTTGAACGACTCCTCGAATCTTAACGGTTTCCTGAATTAAGATCGGGATCCCGGTATGATAAAAAGTACAGTAACCTTGCTTACTTGGTGCGCATAGTTAAAAAGCAGTTCACTTTTAACTATGCTTTATTTACCCAAATAGTTTATTCCGGCCACTTTTAATTTTTTAACAACCGCTGCTGCCACATCGCGCCCCTGCTGATTTCCGTTAACAATGGCATCATTAAAATGAATACCACCATAAAAGCGGGACAAAGAAGCTTCTTCAGCCGCCTGCTTAAATGATTTGAAGTCGCGGGGGCCAACACCATAGGGGATTTCCGAATCATCTGTGTAAGCAAAGTTATCACCCAACAGATAACTTAATACTCCAGCCGACGAATTTGACAACACGGCATGGCCGCTTGGATATTCCGGGAATGGCGGGGTTTGCAACATGGGTACCCATTTAATATCAATGTATTTGTTAATATAGGTTTCGGGACGGATGCCGTTACTGCGATATTTTTCGTCCCAGCAACTGATAAAAGCATCCATTTCGGTCATGGCAACCAGTGTTGCCACCTGTATAGATTTATCAAAACTAAGCCCGGCTTTTTTTACGGCAATACCGACAATGTTCATCCAGTGCCCACCCGGACTGATTTTTTAAAACCGATCATCATGTGCCCTGATGTGGTGACAGCAAAAGGGTTGCAATCCCAGAAGTTGGCAATCATGATTTGTTCAGTCGATAGATTTTTGGATACCTTGTAAACTGCATATGCTTCCTTGTAAAAGTCGCTGGTGCTGTCAGTGCTGAATACGGCGGGCCTTATAGGCACAAACTGGTTAGAGGAGTCGATAAACATAGGCCGAATGGTTTTCCAGTTAGGCTCAACGGCCTCCATGTACATTGGAGGGGTTGGGAACCAGTTTTTACCTCCTTTTATAGGTGAGTACCTGAGCCGACCGCTCAGTTTGTTGTAATTATCTGATTTGGAATAATTAATAACCTTGCCAGTCATTTCGGTGGCAGCTGCTATTGATTGTTTGATCACATCTTCGGTTACGCCGTTCTCTTTAAGAAGGGCTACATATTTAGCCTCATCATCCTGCAGCATAAAACCCGATGGGAGCATCTGCTTTCCCGTTTCCAGTATACAATACATAGCGGCTATGCGATAATCATATTTATCAGCCGGGATGCTGATCTGGTTATCCTGTGTGTAACTTTTGATAAAATTGCCAACCGGTATTATCTGTTTATTGTTTAGGCTAACCAAATTATAAGCACCCAGGGTTACATAGGCATAATAACGGGAAGCAGCGGGCGGGTTTACAACATCATGGATCATAACCGCCGAAATAGCATTTACAGCCTGATCGATATGCAGGTACGGAAGAATGTTTTTTTATTCTTTTGCGCATAAGCTGGTGTGCTTATAAGCGCTAAAAACAATATGGATATTTTTTGGATCATCTGTTTTAATTTTTGTTTCGAGTCCCAAGCCTTAAGTCAATAGGTACTCAAGATTCAGTACTTATAAAACTGTAACGCCTGGCCCGATGCACCTATCATTACATAATTTGCGCCGTTTATTTTTATTTCTGTGGCCGATTTTACGTCACCGTTTACTGATAGCCCTGCAACCGGTTGGCTTTGGTATGTGAAATTACCCTTCCCGTCGCCGGTAAGCAGGCAGCCATAATTTGCATCAAAGCTTCCCAATTTCAGGCGGTTATCTGAATGGTTGCCCAGCAGCAGGAAGTCTGTTTTACCGTCATGATTAAAATCGCCGGTGAGGATCTCTGATACCGACGAGATATTGGGCCTGCAACGGCAGCTCAGCTTTTACAAACTTTCCACCACGGTTCATGAACAGGCATGTTTCAACTTCATTAGCTGTAAGTTTAGTGGCTTTAGTAAGCTCTTCGGGCGTGAAAATATCTTTCATGGTAGCATCGCAATAAGCTTTATATGAAGCGAACCTTTTACGCATCGGGTAAATCTGGTCGTTCAGTTCGTCGCGGCTCACAAAGGGGTAGCTTACACCCTGTATATAAAAGTTAAAAAACGGATCGATTGAGCCGTTGCCGTCAAAATCGGCAAAATACATTTCGGCAGGCTCTGTTTGGCTGGCATGGATCTGTGTGTTTTCGCCAAGGTTGCCAGCAATAATATCAGGCTTGCCATCGCTATCCACATCGGTAATGGCTAGCGTGTTCCAGAAACCGCTAACGGGATGGTCAAAGTATTTGACTGTTTCATCAACAAAACCAGCTTTGGTGTTGGTAAATACCATGATGGACATAAATTCGCCGCATACTATCAGGTCTTTACGGCCATCGCCATTCAAGTCGGCCCATTGCGCATCTTTGATCATACCTATGCCTGTAAATGGTGCATCGGTAATTTCAAAATGACCACCGCCCGTATTGGTAAGCAGGTAGCTTTTTGGTGCAGATGGATAAGAACCCGGTGTAACGTTTGATCCGACAAACAGGTCAATTTTTCCGTCGTTGTTATAATCACAAGGGCGTACACATGATTTACTGCTGGCTGTTAATATCGGGAGGGAGGTGCTTGAAAAGCTGAAATTGCCTTTACCATCGTTTAGATAAAGCTTGTCCTGCAGCTCATTAGCGCCGGGTTCTAATAGTGAATAGCCGCCTTTGGCTATATACAGATCGGGGAAACCATCGCCATTGGCGTCAAAAAACGCCGCTGCTGATGTGTTTTCTTTGTTAACGTCCGATATCTCCTGAACGGCATAATTGCCGCCTGCTTTTTGAATAAATATTTTGCTCGGTGTATTCTGATCACCGGCAATAAATAGGTCCTCAAGACCATCTTTGTTTACATCAGCTTTGGCTATTACCGGTCCTGTTTTTGAGCTCATGAACAGCATCAAAGGCTGGCGTTTAAAATCGTTGATGCTATTTTCGGTATGAGTATAATCAATAGTCGGTTTAGCTAAACAAAAAACAGATTTGGTAATGGCTTTTCCATTGGTTTTAAATATAGGATTGCCTGTTTTATAGGTAATGTTTAAGCGTTGATTTGCTTTAACATTGCTAAGCAATTGCGATGTTTGATCGGGCCAGATGATCCGTACTGAATCTGCCTGCTGCTGGTCACCCAATCCAAAATTTAAAACTGTGGATACGCACGAAAGATATCCCCTGTTAGGGTTAACCTCCTGGTACTGTACTTGCTTACCGCTATATACAAATACTTTTGAACCTATGGCGTTTGTATTTCCTTCCGGTTGTTTAAGGTTTACGGCCAGGTAGCTCTTTTTACCGGTTTCCATGGTCATGTTTTGTAATATGGAAGCCTCGCTGTTGATATTATTGGTAACCAGGTCAAGATCGCCGTCGTTATCAAGGTCGGCATAAACAGAGCCGCTGGAAATGCCACCTTTATTGATCCCCCAATCTTGTTTTTTATCGGTGAAGGTAAGGTTATGATTATTTTGGAAAATATAGTTTGACAGGGTAGTAGAGGGCATAGCTTTAACCAGGTCCATGAGCAGGAATGGTTCGCGGTTCATAGCTTTTTTTAGCTTATAATCGCCCCAGTACCGTAAAAAATCCTTGTTGGTATAATCGCGGAAGTAACCGTTGGAGATGAAGATATCCTTGTAGCCGTCGTTGTCAAAGTCGGCAATTAGCGGGCACCAGCTCCAGTCTGTATTGGAAATACCTGCCAGCTGACCGATTTCGCTGAAAGTACCATCGCCATTATTAACCTGCAGCATGTTGCGCATATATTGTTTGTACAGGTTCTGGTTCAGCATCAGCTCAAACGATTCGTAGTTTTCCTGTAGTTGCAACAGCTTTTGACGCCGGTTATCAGGCGGCAGCATGTCAAGTGTCATCATATCAGGAAGGCCGTCATTATTGATATCAGCTATATCAACCCCCATTGAAAATTGTGACAAATGTTTGAAGCACTTTTTACTATCCTCGGTAAAAGTGCCGTTTCCGTTGTTTATGTAAAGGTAGTCGGGTTCGTTGTAATCGTTGGTTACATAAATATCCTGTAATCCATCTTTGTTCATATCAGCTATGGCAACGCCAAGGCCAAAGGTGAGGGGATTTTGAATGATGCCCGCTTTTTTGGATACATCAACAAAATGACCATCCTGGTTTTCAAAAAGTTTATTGCTGGCCAGTTCGTCGGTTTCGGCTTTGGCTTGCGCAAATTCAAGGTTGCTGATTTTTTTAACGTTATGGTTAAGCAGGAACATATCCAGCTTGCCATCATTATTATAGTCAAAAAATACAGCCTGGGTACTGTAGCCCGGATCATCAAGGCCGTATTGTTTGGCCATTTCAACAAATTTGCTGTTGCCTTTGTTGATGAAAAGCTGGTTGCGGCGTTTGGCATTATCACCAAGGCCGGAGTAACATACATAAATATCTAGAAGGCCGTCGCCGTTAACATCGGCCATGGTAACGCCGGTTTTCCAGTCGCCGGGCCTGCCCGCGAGGCCGCTGCCGGCTTGCTGGGTAATATCTTTAAATTTCAGGTTCCCTAAGTTGAGGTACAGTTTATTTTGACCAAGGTTGCTGGTAAAAAATAGGTCTTCGAGACCGTCATTGTTGATATCGCCAACGGCAACACCACCGCCATTGTACAGGTACTCATAGGAGAGCACATTGAGCTTTTCTGTCCTCAATCAGGTCATTGCGGAATTTAACACTGGTTTCGTCGGGGGTAAGCAGCTTAAAAAGCGGCTGCTGCGCATTACCGCGCATACTTTGTAATGTAAACAACGCAACAGTACAAAATGTAAAAGTGTTTAACCTTTTAAGTTTAAAATTAACGAGGGGAGAAGAACAACACATTATCAACAGATTTTATTTTTTCCGGGTCGCAGGGAGATTTAAATTTACTTATTTGTATTGATAATTGCCACCGGATTATTAATCCTTTTTGTTGTAAAAACCAAAAAACAAGGCTATGAAGCCATAGCCTTGTTTTTAAAATGAATTATATAGGGGTATTATTTATCCCACCATACACGTGATGAAAATTTATCACCACCAGATAATGATTGAACTCCGCTTGCTAAACCTTTAGGGTTTGTTGATGACAAGTTAATTGGGTAAATAACGCGACGCGGAATTTGAGTATCAAACTGAGCTGAGTAAACAACAGGTGTTAATACAGGGAAACCTGATCTTCTCCAGTTTGTCCAGTTTTCGTTAAACATGAACAAGGTTGAAGTTTCAACCCAGTACTCCATGTTAATTTGCTGGAGTGCGGTAGCACTAACCAATGGGTGTGTAGCAACATAAGCTGTGATGGCGGCAGCATCTACCGTAGCGGCCGAATTGATTTGCGCGACCGATTTCATGTTAGCAGCAAGAGCATTAGCATAATGCGTAGCAGCGTTACCTGTATTCCAGTTCCTGGTCGAAGCTTCGGCAAGTAACAACTCGGTTTCGCCATAAGTTAACAGCATGTTGATGGTGCTTTTATCAACAGGGTTAATGCTTCCGGATGAGGTGTAATAAACTTGGAGCCTTGGTCTTGAATATTTGCCAAGTGGTGCCGGAGCATCTGTAGCGCTTACAGCCGGAGTTGCGCCTGGGTAACCCGGTGCTTTTGATATATCAGTGGCTCCGCCGTTAAGATCATAGCCATTCGGCATACCTAACTGTTTACTGTAGGTATTATCACCAGCAAGCGATTCGTTTTCGTTAGCTGCTTTACCGTTACCCGTAGTGATTTCAGCAATTGCGCTAACTCGCGGATCGGTAGTTGATTTCATGTAATCGATCAAAGTTTTTGACCAGCGTACTTCACGGAAATCATCGGTAGTTAATAAAGCATTAACGATAGAATTGCTGTAACCATTCGCGTTATCTGTTTTTACTTTGGCGTTATCATCAACGCTGGCCATGGTACCACCGGCATAAGCTTTTTCAGCATATTTTTGCGCGGTAGCGGCATCAACTTTAGTTAAACGCATAGCAACACGCAGCATTAAAGAGTAACCAAACCGTTTCCATTTGGCAATATCGCCACCGTAGATCAGATCAGAAGTCGGTTTATCTTTTGCAGCATCAAGACCGCTTACTGCCGCGTCAAGATCTGCAAGCATAGCGGTATATATATCCTGCTGCTTATCAAACTTAGGGAAAAAGATACCCTGTTTTGCCATGCCTGCTTCTGAGTAAGGAACATCACCATAAGTATCGGTAACGCGTTGCAGGATAAGCACCTTCATAATAGTGCCTATTTTATTCAGATTTGAATACGCTGCATTGCTCGCTGTAAGGTTTTTCATTTCCTGTGCGTAAGTTTCAGCGCCATAGCCCTCACTATACACACGGCCAACATAATCGTTAAATGATCCGCTTTGCGTGTATTTATCGCCGTTACCATAATAGCCGAACGTTGAAGCTAATGATTGCGACCACATACTTTGAAAAAGTAACTGCGAGTAGCCCGTTTGTGAATAATTAAGTTCAGCCTGCGCTAAAAGAAAGTTTGGATTGAACACTTCGGCCGACGTTTTATTAGGGTCGGTATTTATTTTGGTGAAATCTTTGGTACAGCCGGCAAAAAGCGACGCTGCAATACAAAGACCACTATATATAAGTTTCTTTTTCATCTCTGTTATTTTCTAAATTTAAAGTTAACATTAATACCGAATGTGCGGGTTGCCGGTAAGCTGGTACCTTCGATGCCTGCATAGTTGATATTGTTTGAGAAGCCTGATTCAGGATCGATATTGTCTGAATGTTTCAGGATGGTCCAAAGGTTACGACCTACTGCTGATACGGTAATACCGTTAAACGGTGAACCTTTCAATATGCCGCTTGTAAAGGTATAACCCAATGTTACCTGGCGTAGTTTAATAAAGTCGCCGCTTAACACGTTAAGAGCCGATACTTTATATAAACCATTTTGGTAGTAATCCTGCGCTTCAACATTTTTGGTGTTTGGCGTACCTGCTTCAGTAACACCTTTGCCTACTACACCTCCTTCACGGCCATCAAGTGTGATTTTGTTTAAACCACGGTAGATGCTGTAAGCGTTTGTTGCCGAAAGAATTTTATTACCAAAACGGTAGTCAACCAAAAACGAAAGATTAATATGTTTGTAGCTGAAATCGTTGTTTAAACCGCCGTAAATTTTAGGCACTGTTGTACCCATTGCTTTACGATCGGTGTACTCAGGATAACCGCTTGAATCGAAAATAATATTACCGCTTGCGTCGCGTTTGTAATCGTTAGCCATAATTTGCGGGCCAGGTAAACCAACTACGTAAGCAAGGTTAGCATTTAACGGACGATAGGTGCCTAAATTTTGCGTAGTGCCGAATTCATCGGTTTTTAGCACCTTGTTTTTAACATAAGTAAAGTTAAACGATGGAGTCCAGGAGAATGATGAAGTTTGGATTGGTGTACCTTTAACCTCTAACTCCACGCCGCGATTTTGGAATGACTGAGAACCGATTAAACGGGTGGTATAACCTGATGCTATGTCAAGTCCGCTACGCAGGATCTCGTTTTTAGTTTTACGGGCAAAATAGTCAAAATCAAAATTTAACCGACCGTTAAACATTTTTAACTCGGTACCGATCTCAATTTCCGAAAGGGTATATGGTTTTAAACCTGTGTTATAAAGATCAGATGAGTAATTACCGATAGTTATACCATTAATATTGTTACCCAGGCTGTAATAAGCCGAAGTGCCATAAGCGTCTTTTAGCTCACCACTTGTTTTAGCGTATGATAACCTGATTTTACCTAAATCAATATTCGGTATATGTGTCAACTCGGAGAAAATGAAGGCGCCCGATACCGATGGAGTGAATATACCTCGGTTACCGGCATTAAGCGTTGAGTATGCATCATAACGGCCGCTGGTACCAATGGTCAGGAAGTTTTTAATCGCAAAATCAGCGTTGTAGTAAGCCGAATGCACTTCTGATTTGCTGAAGCCATAACTTGAGTTTTTGCTGCCTACGTTGTTGATGCTATAGAAAAACGGCAGCGTGAACGGACCGCCGCTAAGGCTGGTATATTCGTATTGGTTTTTACGGGTTGCAGCACCTGCGGTTACGTCGAAACTTAACAGGTCTTTAACAATGTCGTGTTTAACACCAATTAAACCGTCGATGTTTAATTCGGATGTTTGCGTGGTTGATTGCTCGTCCAGGCCGCCCATTAACCCCGAGTAGTACGCGGTACCGGTAGGGGTTACTTTAAAGCGGCTATCGTTAATGTTGTCATAACCTAAACGGGCCTGCGCGTAAATCCAGCTGGTGAAGTTGTAGCGGGCGGTTAATGCTGTAATTAACCTTTTACGGCCGGTGTTATTGATAAACTTGTTGGCAGCAAAGTAAGGGTTGGTTACATATGGGTCGTCTGTCCAAACCTGCTCATAACCATTAGCACCGTAGCCAGGGTTTAGGATAGATTGGTTTAAGTTAGGGGCGATAAACCAGATGTTGTTCGGGTTACCCGGACCGTCAGAAAGGCTTGGACGGTTTGTAGAGTTTTCAACCAGGTAGTTGGCCACGATACCGATGTTCAGTTTGTCGGTTACGTTTTGGTTGGCGTTTAAGTTGAAAGTTTTCCTGTCGAGTTTGCTGTTAGGTACTATCGAACCTGCATTCATATCCGAAACTGATAACCTGAAAGCTCCTGTTTCATTACCGCCGTCAAACGCTACTGTATTAGTATAAGTATTGCCTGTGCGGTAGAAGTTTTGCAGATTATTGTTTACCGCGGAATATGGATACATTTTGCCGTCAAACTGTATGGTTTGTGAACCATCAAGTTTTGAACCCCATGCTAAACGAGTTGACGCTTGTGCGTCGGATGCATTTTGAGGCTTTACACCACGCTGACCCTGACCATATGTGGTTTGGAAATCGGTAGTGTTGTTAACCTTGTCGGCTTGGTAGTTGGTATTGAATTCAACACCAAAACCCGAATTTTTTTGCCGCCTTTGGTGGTGATCAAAATTACACCATTTGTAGCACGGGTACCGTAAAGAGCGGATGCTGACTGGCCTTTTAATACCGTAATGGTTTCAACATCATCAGGGTTAATGTTGCTGATACCGTCGCCATAATCAGCGCCACCCCATTCGCCGGATGAACCGCGCTGGGTGTTGTCCATCGGTACACCGTTGATTACGAATAACGGGCCGCCAGCTGTACCGCTCGTTACACCGCGTAATAAGATACGGGCTGAAGAACCCGGACCGCCACTTACACCGCTGATGCTCAGACCTGCCACGCGGCCTTCTAATGAGTAGGCTACGTTGCTTTCTTTCGCTTTATCAAGCAGGTCGCCTTTTACAGTTGTAATGGCGTAGCCTAATTTTTTCTCTTCTTTTTAATACCTAAGGCAGTTACCACAACTTCGTTCAAATTGTTGTTTGAGGTTAAAGTAATGGTAATAGTTGATTTACCTCCCACCGCAACTTCTTTAGTGCCATAACCGATATAGCTCAAAATCAACACAGTGTTTGGCTGAACATCAAGCGTAAAATTACCGCTGGCATCGGTTTGTGTACCTGTAGTGGTGCCTTTGATCCTGATGCTTACGCCTACAAGGGGTTCGCCTTTTTCGTCAACAACCTTACCGGTAAGTTTAGCGAAGTTTAAGTTAAAATTATAGTTTGATTTGGCATTTGCTTTTGGCGCTTCAGCAGCCGAAGCCTGCATATTCAAGAGCACCATACCTGCAAGGGCAAATTTACACAGGTTGAGGGATTTTGATACCCATGGCCTCTGTACACCCACCGGGTGTTTGAAAAATTTCATATTTTATTGAATTTAAAGGGAGTTAATAGCGAAGCGCCCTGGAAGCACAACGCAGTTATAAACATTCAAAAATCTTTTTCGAGGCAGTAATTCCCTCCGGGTAATTATTGCCTGTAGTGGGGAGAGTAAGCTTTTTTTACATAGGCATCAGTTTTCCTGGGTTTATTAATAATGTCATATAGTTTGGTTAATGATCACTGTGCTAAAGGAAAACTATCCTTTGTAGGGATGCACTTTAGTGATTTAAAGTGAGGACAATTAAATTTTAGCGATTGCCTACAAACCCATGAAAAATATTTTGCAATTATTAATTACCGGTACTTTAAACTGCTGTATGAAGAAAAAGAGATTGGTAAGAAGTGGATTAGTATTGCCCGCTGCCTGACATGATCATGGATGCAAGCTGCTCGTCGCGGTCATAAATATCTTTGCGGAAATTGAGCCGGTTATTCCTGTCGGTGAAGGCGGTAAAATAGGCTATAAATACAGGCATCTTTTGTTTGAGTGTAACCTGCTGTTGTTTACCGAGATGCATGGCTTTATTAATGCGGGAGGTTGTCCAGGTGCTGTCGTATTTTAAAAGAAATGAAGCCAGTTTTACCGGTTCGCCAACGCGGATACAGCCGTGGCTAAACGCCCGGGACGATTCGCCAAACAACGACCTTGAAGGCGTATCGTGCAAATAGATACTGTAACTATTAGGGAACAGGAATTTTACCAGCCCCAAAGAGTTTGCAGGTCCGGGCTTTTGCTGAATTACCGGAAGCCCGTTTTCCCGGCCGGTAATGACCATATTATGCTCGTTAAGATAATTTGGGTTGCTGCTCATGGCCGGCAAAACTTCATTGCGCACAATACTTTCGGGCAGGTTCCAGTAAGGACTGAATACCACGTACTGCATTTCGCCGTAAAATATTACTGTTTGATGTACTTTTTCCCCCACCACCACATTGCAGCTCCATAATAAGCTATCGGCATGGTAAACGTGCAGTTTAAATTCGGGGATATTCACAGCGAGGTAGTCGGTAGTTAAACTTACCGGTAGCCAGCGGCAGCGCTCCATGTTTACAATGATCTGTTTGATCCGTGACTTGAGCGGTACATTCATTTCGGCCATGGTTCCGGGACCTGGTAAGCCATCGGCGCCAAGGCCGTGCCTGAGCTGGAATTGGGTTATGGCTGCTTTGAACTCGTCATCAAATTTATTGTTGAGCGTATCGCCTTTAAAATCTTCCAGTTTATATAGGCGGGCTTTTATGTTGGCAACTACAGCCGACGAGTCGCCGAGTTTGAGTTTTTTGCTGATAATAATTGGCTCCCAGTTCTCATGGGCATCAAGCTGGCGGTATTTGGCCAGGAAACTTTTTAGCAAGTCGTACTGGCGGTACACCGGCTCGCTTATAGCAGGGGTTTGTTTCGAAGTTTTTTTAAGAGTGTATCAAGATAATCATCATATGCTATCTTTTTACGCGGCAGGAACCAGTTTACCGAACGGCTGACCGAATCGCTCATGCCCCGGAAAGCCAGTTTTGAAAACGCGAAATACTGGGCAGTGAGCATTAACTCGGTGCCAATATCAGGCTTTTTGACTCTTGTTTTTGAATGATTATCAAATATCAGGGAGTCTAAATCTTTTTGATAGGGGGTACCTTTATATATGCCTTCATTTTGCAGGTTCATCAGCCTGTCGTTCAGGTTACCAGCCTGTTCAATTAAGGTGCCTTTTTCGTACCATGCATAGGCAAATTTACGCTTACGGTAAAAACTCCGCAGATCCTGCTCATAGGGAACCAAAGCGGGGTGCTTTTGAAGAAATGTGACGATGCGGGTACTGTCAAATACAACTTCGGTTTGATCACTAAAGTTGCCAGGAATGGTTTTTGTCCACTCTTTAGCCATTTTCTTTTTTAGGAGTCAGCTATATAATTGTAATGTTTTTTGCTGTTGTTTTTGCAGTTGGAAAGGACTAAAACACTTAAAACAAATACGATAATATATTGCGGTTTCAACCTGTTCTGCATAGCTAATTTATTAGTTATACGGAACGCAAATTACAAGGTTTTGTTTTTAGAAAGGGAAGGGCATTGAATGTTAGCCGATATAAAATGCCAAATAAGAGACAAGGTATTTTGAGGATAAGAAGGATTGATAAATATTTTTCAATAACTTCTACTAAGTTTATAGATATTATAGTATATTTGTTATGTAACATTCAAAAACAGATGACGGGCAACAGTTTAATCAGCAGTAATAAATACACATCAGCTCAAAACCGGGGCGAAATGTACATGCCTATATGTTGCTGTTGTTAAAATTCTCTCCACCTCAGATAAGCTGTTACGCACCTTTAAATTTACTGACCTCAATTAATATATTTTTATGAACACATCCAGCAATAAACAATTAAGCAGCGCCATCCCGTCGGGCTTGCTCATGCGTTACCGGGTAATTTATGGATTATGCCGTTGTTGTTGAACAATAAAGCTCAACTACAATTACCTTAAAACACTATCCATAACATCATAAATCTATTTTAAAATGCAAACCACAAATAATAATAAATATCCTTTTTTCGATCTGCTTGAAGTTGTTGCCGAACCCGATCTTAAGTTTCGTAAGCTGAAATCATTACATCCTGTAAAAGCGGGCAATTTGGTCCCTGAATTTAAGTTAAATAACGATTATAGCCGCTGGCAGCAATTTTACAATGGCGCCGAAACACATGGCCCTATTTCGCAAAGGAATTTATTAAATAAGCCGCTGGTTATTTCTTTTTATTCGCGTCATTGGGGGCAGCAAGGTCTGGCGCAGCTTAAACAACTGAATAATTTGCAGCATGAGGTTAAGGCAAGCGGCGGCAACCTGCTTATCATTAGTGACGAACGTACCGAAGATCTTGAAAAATGGGCGTGGGAACAAAGTCTCACCCTTAATTTTTATCACGATGCCGATAAAGAAATAGCACAGCAATTCAGGGTGTATTCTGAGGATTACCCTGTGTGGGACAGGTTTTCGGGCATTGACGAAAACGCGCCGTTATTGGCCACCTATATTATTATTGAACCATCAAAACAGGTTATCTACAGCCATATCGACTGGGATTTCCTGGGCACTTTTTCTGCCGAAGACATCATCAGCACTGTTTATGAATCAGCATTGATCAGTAATAGCCGCAGATCGGCATAAACACCAGAAGGTTAAGCGCCTTACACAACAGCAATCTTATAAGTGTTTACTAAGTGCACGTATAAGATTGCTTCTTACTTTCCGAACAATATTTTTATTAGTCTGTTAATTCAGGTGCCCATCCCGTAGCTTGGCCTTATAATAACTTGGCGTAATGCCCTCTATCTTTTTAAATGCGCGGCTAAAGTAGTTAAGGTTATTGAACCCGGCTTTAAAACAAGCTTCAGAGATACTGTTATGCGGATTGTTCATGAGCTGCTTGGCTAATTGCAGGCGCTCTTTAATGATATAATCAACCGGCGAAATCCCCAACTCGTGCCTGAACGCCCGGAAAAAGCTTGCTTTGCTCATGAAGGCCATTTGGCTCAATGCATCAATATTAAGCTTATTGCTTAAATGCACCCTAATGTATTCCAGTACGTAGGCAAATCGGCTACTGCTTGATAGCTCATGCAGGTTATCGCTGATCTCGTTAATGTTTTGCATCTGCATAATGCGGATTAGCAATTCTTTTAAAGTGAGGTTGGCAAGCACATCCTTGGTCAGGGCATCGCCGGTACTGATGCGGATGAGTTTATTAATGAGCTGGGCCAGCTCATAATTATTAAAAAAGTGGAACTGGTTATAGTTCAGCTGCCAAACCCGCTTATCTTCCCTTGGGTAATTCTCATTTAAGAAATCAAGCGTATTGGTAATTTCCTGGTGGTTAATAGCCAAAGCTGTGCACTGTGATGGCTGGTTGATAGTAGCCTCCGGGAAATCAATTTTCATGGTAATATTTGGCGGCACTATAACGGTTTCGCCGGGGAGGTAATCAAACCCCGGTTTATCAAACAAGTGCATCACCTTTTTGCCGCGCAACATGCTTGTTATTACCAGGTCGCTAAAAGTTAAGGGCACCAGCTCGCTGCGCTCAAAAGTTTCAAAAACGTTGAGTTCGCAATGGTTCATGGTGTAAGCCCTGCGGTTTTCAACCAGGGTATTCAGTTCTTTTCCGTGTGAGAGGCTTAGTGGAGATAACAGGGTTTTGTTATTCATAGCCATTTATAATTTATACCAAATTAGGTATACTTATCATGATTAACAAGTGGGTGCAAAAAATGCGACCATTGTGCTACCTTTTGAGAGCATAATGCAAATGCCTTACAGCGAGGTTGCTCTACATTAGTGTTACCAAAAAACCATAAAAATTATGAGCGCTGTTTCTAAACCATCCTTCAAGGATAAATACGACAATTTTATCGGCGGCAAATTTGTTCCGCCGGTTAAAGGCGAATATTTTGATAACGTTTCGCCTATCGACGGCAAAGTATTCACCAAGGCTGCACGATCAGGAAAGGAAGATGTTGAACTGGCTCTGGATGCCGCTCATGCCGCATTCCCGGCATGGGGCAAAACTTCAGCCGCACACAGGGCATCGCTGTTAAATAAAATAGCCGATGTTATTGAAGCCAACCTGGAGTTTTTGGCCGTTGTAGAATGCATCGATAACGGAAAGGCCATTCGTGAATGTCGCGCTGCCGACTTGCCGCTGGTGATTGATCATTTTCGTTATTTCGCCGGTGTTATCCGTGCGGAAGAAGGCGGGATTTCCGAGCATGATGAATATACCGTAAGTATTTGTTTAAATGAACCATTAGGTGTGGTAGGACAGATCATCCCCTGGAATTTTCCGCTGTTGATGGCTACCTGGAAAATTGCGCCTGCGCTTGCTGCCGGTAATTGTTGCGTGGTGAAGCCAGCCGAGCAAACACCAACATCCATCATGGTATTAATGGAATTGATCCAGGATATTTTGCCGCCTGGTGTTTTGAACATTATCACCGGTTTTGGTCCGGAGGCAGGTAAGCCACTGGCTTCATCGCCAAGGGTTGCCAAAGTTTCCTTTACAGGCGAAACCACAACCGGCCGCTTGATTATGCAGTACGCATCTGAAAACCTCATCCCGGTTACGATGGAGCTGGGCGGAAAATCACCAAATATTTTTTTGAATCGGTAGCCGATGCCGATGATGAGTTTTTTGACAAAGCTGTTGAAGGCGCAGTATTATTTGCCCTTAACCAGGGCGAGGTTTGCACCTGCCCGTCGAGGATCCTGGTGCATGAAAACATCTACGATAAATTTATGTCGAAGGTGATAGAACGCACTAATGCTATCATTATGGGTAACCCCTTAGATGGCACCACAATGATGGGCGCACAGGCATCTAACGACCAGTACGAAAAAATCCAGTCGTACCTGAAAATTGGTAAAGAAGAGGGAGTAGAGGTACTTTGTGGCGGCGAGGTTAAAAAGCTTGATGGTGAGCTGGAAGGCGGTTATTATATCCAGCCTACGTTATTTAAGGGCAATAACAAGATGCGCATTTTCCAGGAGGAGATCTTTGGTCCGGTGGCTTGTGTAACTACGTTCAAAACTACTGAAGAAGCTATCGCGATAGCCAATGACACACTTTACGGATTGGGTGCCGGTGTGTGGACCCGCGATGCGCACGAGCTTTACCAGGTGCCCCGCGCAATACTGGCCGGCAGGGTTTGGGTAAATAATTACCACGCATATCCTGCACATGCGCCGTTCGGCGGCTATAAAAAATCAGGTTTTGGTCGCGAAAATCATAAAATGATGCTTGGTCACTACCGTCAAACAAAAAACATGCTGATCTCATATAATAAGAACAAGCTGGGATTTTTTTAATCCCGGCTTTAATCCCCCGTTCCCCAGACTTGCGAGGTTTCTGAAACTTCGTAAGTCTTTATGTGTTTGAATATTCCTTTACTTATCTGCAGCTTCGCGCGAAATTTGAAGACATGATCAAAAGAGTAACCATAACCCCCGAAGCTTCAAAGCTGATAGCCGAACTCAAATCCCGCTTTGGCGACCTGATGTTCCATCAAAGCGGTGGTTGCTGCGATGGCTCATCGCCTATGTGCTTTGAAAAAGGCGAGTTTAAACTCGGCGGCAGCGATGTTAAAATAGGAGAGGTGGATGACTGTGAATTTTGGATGAGTAGGGACCAGTTTGAATACTGGCAGCATACCCAGCTTCAGCTCGATATTACCAAAGGCCGTGGTTCAAGTTTTTCAATAGAAATACCGACGGGTTTTAGGTTCATGATCCATTCAAGGTTGTTTACTGAAGACGAGTTGAAAGATTTGGAACCGGTGAGTTTTATAGATTAGCCCCTCCAAATCTCTTACTTCTCTGCCTGCACCTTATCCAGCTTATCCATGATCTCTTTGGTATACTTTATTGATAAAGCTTTCTTAAAATACTTTTCGGCATTTGCTTTATCCCCACGGGCTAAAAAGCAATCGCCCATACTGTCATAAACGTTGAAGTTTTTCGGGTAATTATCTATGTTGACCTGGAAGAACATAGCCGCTTTTTCATAATCTTTTTGTTGCAAAAACGCGTAGCCTATGCCATTCATCTCCGGCTCGGGAGGGCGTACGGTGTAACCCATTTCAGCGGACATCATTTTGTAATGGGTATCTATCATTTGTCTTAGCTGCACGGCATTATACTGTTTATCAAAATATTGGTTATAAGGCTGGTTTCGCGGAAAGCGGTTGTTTTTGAAAATAAACCGTAAGGCATCATATTCAGCATTGAACGAAACTGAATTATGATCGTCATCGGGATAATATTTTTTAGCCCATTGCAGATTGTTGGTTTTATTGACAGAAAGATCATCAGCCAGTTTCATGATCGACCGGATATGATGTGATATTTCGGCCGTGTCCTTTTTTACTTGTATAGTATCCATTCCCGCATTCATCGTATTGGCAAAACCGAGGAAAAGCTTTTTACCGCCAAAATTCTTTTGTTTAAGGATAATGGTTGCTTGTTTAAGTAAATTATCGTTGTCATAAAACATGCTCGGATCTATAGCTACATAGGCATTAAAAACATGTGTATGTTTTAATAATAAATGGATCACCGTTAATCCTCCCAACGAATGACCGATCATGGTGCGATAGGGAGCAGTTGGATATGCTTTGTCGATATATGGAATTAGTTCTTTTTCCATAAAGGCGGCAAAGTTTTCCCCTCCACCTGATGACTTGTACATAGCGCTGCTGGTAGGCGTAAGGTCTCGTGTACGGTGTCCGGATGTATTCAAAATACCAACTATAATCATTTGCGGCAGCACCGTATTGCCTGCAGTTGCGCTAAGTTCTTTGATCATAGTAACCAGCGACATGAAATGATCATCGGCATCTAAAACGTACAAAACCGGAAATTCCGGTTTTGAAAAGTAGTTGGTATCATATCCTGGCGTATAAACCCAAAGTGGTCGTTTCTCTTTCAGGATGTTGGAATAAATGGTATCCACCCTGCCCAAAACTATAGGTTGCTGCAGCGGCTGCGCCTTCAACAGGTATGCAATGGTGAGATGAATCAGTATCAGGATAAGCTTTTTCATGTGGCTGTTGATTTATGATTCAATGGTACAGCAACAATATGACCTTCAGAATTAAATGTGACGAATGTTGTCGTTGGTGTGACGGAAATAATTTGGAGCTTGTTTTCGTTTTAAAGAAGGACTGAAAACATGTTTTGGCAAGTTTTTGTTAGTTGTTACAATCATTCATAAAATCATGGCCGTGCTCAATACCTATAATACTGCCCGTAAAAAGAACGGCTTAACAAAGTTTGAGACGTTGATCTTCGGATTAATGATCGTGTTCAATATAGGGGCTATCATACTCTTCTTTATTGATAAAGGATATTTTGAGATGATATACAATCGCTATGGCGGTTTTATAGGATACTTCACGGTATTGTTGTTACTTGTAATTTTTATAGTGTCGGCAGTATATATTGTAAGGCTTTCGCGCTACCGCAGCATCCAGTTTTGTGTGGTTTTAATTTTAACCGGGATAGCAAGCCTGTTTTTCATCACCGAAAAAATGAGCAGTTTACCTGACCTTTTTCATCTGTCAACCCATTCGCTTTTTAAATCCAACACCGCAATGTTGGGGGCAAATGCAAATGGAATAATTAAAATTAATGAGACCGGAAAAATTGTGCTCTATTGGATTTTGATAGCCGCAAGTGCTTTTTACTTTTTGATATTGCCGTTTATATATCGGAGTAATTTTAGGGCTAAACGCTTTATTGATAGAATCGGAATTCCTATCCCGCACCGCAACCATGTTATCGCAATAATTATATTAACCATTTTGATAATGCTATTTTCGGCAGTAAATGAGTCGGAAGTTTTACCACTTGATTTTGCTGCAATATTTTTGCTGATCCTGCTTTGCCCGGAAAACATCGGTGTTTTCAGGCGATAGTCATATTTTTTTGCAACACTTTAAATTGTTTTTTTAGGCTCAGTTTAATCCGATCATTTACTGCAACTTTGTAATAAACCTTTCAATTACAACCTTATAAAATATGGCTACAGTTTCATTGGGCAGCCCGGCAGGCAAATGGATCATGGTTTCGGCTATACTGGCTTCGGCCATGGCATTTATTGATGGTACAGCACTTAATGTGGTGCTGCCGGCATTACAACAAAGCCTTGATGCCAAAGGAGCTGATCTCTTTTGGATCCTGAACGCTTACCTGTTGATGCTTGCCTCGCTTATTTTAATAGGCGGCTCGCTTGGCGATAAACTGGGGCGGAAGAAGGTCTTCATGATAGGGATCTTTATTTTTATAACCGGATCAGCCCTTTGCGGGCTTTCACCAGGTGTTTTTTATCTCATTGTTTTTCGGATCATACAGGGTATAGGAGGAGCACTGATGATTCCGGGGAGCCTTTCGCTTATTTCATCATCCATCGATGCAAAAGAAAGGGGCAAGGCTATCGGAACATGGTCGGCCATTACCACGGTAGTTACAGTGGGCGGCCCGGTATTGGGTGGCGCCTTAGCCGATGCCGGTTTATGGCGGTACATATTCTTTATTAATATACCCATAGGGATAGTAGCTTTACTCATCCTGTGGCGCAAGGTTGCCGAAAGTAAGGATGATAATACCGATCAAACCATTGATTTTCCCGGGGCTATTTCTATTGCATCAGGGCTTGCTTTGCTAACATTTGGTTTTCTGCGGATGCCGGCGGTTGGTTTTAATAGCTGGCAGGTTTATGGATCATTAGCCCTGGGCTTATTATTGCTCATTGTTTTTATTTGGATAGAAGGTACAAGCAAACATCCCATGATGCCGCTAAACCTGTTTAGTAATAAAACCTTTAGCGGGATAAACCTGCTTACATTTTTTCTGTACGCGGGTTTGGGTGGCGGTATGCTGTTCATGTCACTAAACATGGTGCAGGTGCAGGGGTATAGCCAGTTGCAATCTGGGTTAACATTTTTACCTTTCACTGTGCTCATGATCTCCATTGCGCGTTATGCAGGAGCTATTGCCGATAAAAAAGGCCCGCGTTTATTGCTCATAATCGGTCCGGCTTTGGCGGGAGCCGGGTTACTGATATTGTCGTTCATTAAACAAACTGCAGGCCCTTCCGATTATTGGACAAGCTTTTTCCCGGTGTGCTTGTTTTTGGCTTCGGCATGTCATTAACAGTAGCGCCGCTTACGGCAACGGTAATGGGATCGGTAAGTGATCATTTTTCGGGTACAGCGTCGGGCATTAATAATGCTATGACCCGGATTGCCAATGTTTTTGCCAATGCCATTTTTGGTGCCCTGGCGGTTTTATTTTTTTCGGGAGCGATGCAGGGGGAGTTGAAGAAGTTATCCCTTAAAGAAAAAGATAAAAAGACAGTTATGGAACAATCGGCCAACTTAGGTAATGCTAAAGTGCCCGCCGGTATCGACGGATCCAACAAAAAGGCAGTCGAGATTGCGTATCACAATGGATTTATTTCGGCTTATGGCAATATTATGCGGATCTGCGCCGGCCTGGGTTTTTTGGGCGCCCTGATGTCGGCTGTTTTTATCAGGAACAGTGCTGTTAAGAAGGAATGACGTTGCCTGATTGCAGAGGCGTGTGATGAATCTCTACAGGGATCCGCTATGAAAAATTTTCAGATCGAGGTTGCAACCATTTGTTTATCGCCATCGTCTACCTTATAAATTCATCCAAAACTTATTGTTATGTTCAAATCGATATTCTCCCGAAATTTTGCAAAACTCGTTGCCTTATGTTTTTTATGCTTCGTTGCCGTTAGCGTATCCGCCCAGGATAAAACCAAAACGATAGGCAACAAACCCCGAAGCGGCTCATCCAATAATACCTTTGATGCTGTTAAAGGTGCGCAGGTTGGTATTGAAATGAATGCTGGTAAAAAACAGGTACAATTACTTACGCTGCACTTTCATACTCAAAACCGGTCAAGCGATAGCATCCCTTTTAAAGTAAATGTTTACCAAATGGCCGGGAAGTTTCCAAATGAAGCTAATTTGGTTAAAGACGAAATAAAAGGCTACATTAAAAAATACGACAATGTGGAAAACCATCAATTAACCACCGTCGACTTATCGCCGTACAATGTTAAAGTGGCCGGTGATATTGTGGTTTCTATTGAATTTTTGACAACCAAAACCAACTCCAACGTTGGATTTGCCTGCGGCTTATTTAACGGCGGTACCTTCCATAAGGATGGTGAAACCCAACCCTGGAAGAAGATTCCGATTGTTGGTGTTGATTTTAATGTACTGGTGAAAAAGTTGAAGTAGATGCCCCTCTAAATCTTCTCTAAAGGGGAGCCTTTTGAGCATTGCGCTCATTAAACGAGCGCAGCAAAATACGCTAAATACTCTTCTTTAAACCCTGCGAGATTTACTCGAACAATTCCTGCTCGTCAGTATAATATGTTTTCCGCGATGCTTCGTTAATTATGATCGCGGCGCCTGTTGGGCTGTGTTTTTTCTTTGAATTGTGAATATCCATGAAATCACGAACTTCACCGTTAATGATGTCGGGGTTTGATTTAAGGATATTTTTTCTGCATCTTCCAATACCGATTTTATTGCCTTAACCAGGTCTTTCAGTTTGGCCTCCGGTATTTTACTGCTTACGGAGAACGGAGAAATGCGGGCGTGCCATAAAATCTCATCGGCGTACGCATTGCCGACGCCTCTCATAATCTTTTGATCAAGCAGAACAGTTTTAATATTGGTTTTTGTTTTTGCCAGGCGCTTTCTCAAATACTCGGCATCGGCATCAAGCGCGTCGGGTACGTCCTTTTTTCGGGGTTGAGGGTAGGCATCGCTATCCCCTGGAAATCGGTAAGTACTAATCCGCTGCCATCATCAAAGTGCAGCTCGATGATGCTGTACTTGTTGTCGTTCTTGGTATCGAACAAAAACAGTTTACCGTGCAACATTAGGTGCAGACCCAGTACATTGCCCTTGCTAAATTTAATATGCAGTTCCTTCCCTTCGCGATATACTTTTTCGAGCTTTTGCCCGCTTAATACCTCGTTTAATTCGTGTACGCTAACATTTAGTTTTTTAGCGTTAGGTACTTCTATTTTTTTAACGGTTTTACCTGCAAGTATTTTTTGCAGGTTATGGCTAAAAGCCTGCAGATCGGGTAGTTCGGGCATAATATCTTGTTTTTATAAGTAACTTGTTGATGTAGTTAATGTTTGTTATCCGATACCATTAAACTTTTTAAAACGTTGTATGGCGCTTTCAATAGACTGGTTTTGAGCCTTATTGAGTTTGTTAAATGGTTTGAGCTCAATATCAATATTCTTTTTGCCCATATTCCGGCTCCAGTTGCCAACCACCTGGTTATTGACCATTATAGTTGGGAAAAAAGTAATAGCCCCCATTTTATCCCGAAACCCGGCCGGTATCATGGCATCGCGATTTTTATAAGCTATAATTAACTCATCGTAAACTGGCAGGAGATAGGCTCCGGATTTTTTCGCGGCACCAAAATCCCGATCGGCCCCCATCCAATACATAACTCCGCCAATGGTGATATTACTTAGCAGGGTTTTGTTTATTTCAATCCCGGTTTTAGCATCAGCAACGGTAAGGCCGCTCCAATGTACAAAATCATTTACGGTAGCGGGGCCGTGACTTTTAAAATACCGCAAAACCAGTCTGGTTACCGCTTCGTCACGAGATATGGCTGGTGTTACAGGTGCCCGTTCGTCGAGCAGAGCATAGGTGAACTGTTTGCCCTGCCTTGCCCCGCTGCAAATTAATTGCTCCAGTTCCGCTTTCATTAATAATATGGTAAGCCTGAAATCGTCGGTAGCTATGTTTGCCTGATTTAGCGCAGCGGCAATTTCTGTACGGGTTAGCTGTTTGCCGCCCTGCAGGGCTTTTGTAAATACGTCAAAGCTTTTATTAAAAATTGCATCGGTAACCTCCTGTTTTTTATACATGGCGGCATTGCCTGCGTTGATTCTTGGAGCAGTAAGGCTAAGCATCCAGCGGATATCCTGAGGTAATACAAAATGCCAGGTTGGTCTTAGTACATGGGTGCGCAATATAGTTCCGGTTGTTATAGCCTTTTCTACCATTTTATCCGCAGGTGATAACATCCGTAAACCAATTGCCCATTTTGCATGCGTGTATTCCTGCGCCTGCATGGCGCACATATATCCAACCACATCTTCAGGTTTTTTAAATTTATCGTGATTAAGATGCTGGTTATAAACCCGCAGGCTGGCAATATCAGGCTTGGTCATATTGATGCTTTTGAATGCTGTTCAAAATAAATATATGGTTATGACAGCAGTTTGTCAGTAGGGTAGAAATAAAAAGTTTCTTTTGTAATTTGGGCTTTCTTTTATAATAAATGAAAAACTATTTCTTTTGTGCTGTATAACTGCTGTTATCATTGTTTGTGTAGTTGCACGGGTAACAAAGTATAATCAGTTTCACGATGCCGAAATTAACGGTAAGCTGGAATCTGTTTATCGCTACAGAGACTATGTTATGATTTCCGTTAATAGCGAAGAATTTCGTATCATTCCTGTTTCATTAAGCACAACGGCCAACTTCGATGAGGTTGCTAAGGTTGGTGATACTATATCAAAAATGGCTGGCAGTGACAAGTTCAATTTGATACATGAGGAAGATGAAGTGTTTTTGTACACCGTTAGAAAATACTGGTAAATTAAATTTTGATATCGATTTTGAACAGGATAGATCTTAATTATTTTGCCGGTGGGCTGGTGGTTGGCACAGCTATTGGTTTGGCTTTGCATAGCCTTGCTGTGGGTATAGCAATTGGTGTAGCCGTCGGGGTATCTGTAGGCTCAAGAAAAAGAAAAGGGAGTAAAGATTCTCTGGTTTATAGCCTTACAAAGGTTTTAAACTTCGTAAGGCTTTTTATCGATTAAAAATCGTGATATAAATTTCTGAATGAGCTTCTTATTCCGAAGGTGATCATGGTGTTTTTTGAATCTTTCTGATCGTTTTTTTCCTGGCGGTACAATGCGCCAAGTTCCAGGCGTAAATTATACTTTGGGTTAAGTATGTAAGCAACAGTTCCTTCACCATAATAAAGCTGTGTACTTATACCCTGGCCTATGGTAGTTGTAGTATTTGCCGAAGGTATAAAAGGCTTGATAATTATTTTGCCGTTATTTTCAGCCTTTGTGGCATCAAGTCCATATTTGGCATAATTAAGTTGCCCCTGGAAATCAAACCGGCCAACCGAATAATTCAAAATGCCCAAAAGCTCCCTGAAGTTTGCTCCGTAAGGATGGGCCAGAGGATCGCCGTAAAACGAATAACTGCTTAATGACTGCTGGTTACTGTAAGTGTATGGCTTAACAGTGTTATATTCAAATAGATAGTTTAACCTTTTAACTTTAAAAATATCTGCGCCACGGATACCCAGTTGCCAGCCGTTGGTGTTATCGGTACTGTTGCCCGAAAAGAAATCGCTGCCCTTGAACCTGTCGAACATGATCTGTCCGTACAGCGCAGCTTTATCAAAGATCTTGTATTTGGCATTAAAACCTAAAAACACATTGTCCTTTTGATAACCACCCGGACCCAGCGAGCTTGCAAATAAAATTGGGTTCACAAAATTGGCGTCAAAGCCTGCCCGATTACCTTGGTTATCAGCTTCGGGAGCTATCAGGGCGTTAAACATACCGAATGAGGCGCGTTTGGTTATATTCCAGTCAATATAATGGAATAAAGCCCATTTGCGGCGGTTACTTCCAAAACTGTCAAATTTTTGTGCAACATTATTGAGGTCTTCAATATAGGCCCACGCTACCATATAACGTACAGGGCCAAGGTCCGCTGTAAGCCTGAGAAGCGGCATATTGGCTGCAAAGTCAGATAAGAGCACCGACCGGTACCCGTCACCAATAAACATTTTATCCTCGCCTAAAGTAATATTTAGTTTTTTTGTTACTGAATAGGAGAGTATTGCAGTTACGTACGACCAATCTTGTGAGTTGCGCGGTTGGCCTGTATACTTCCTGGCATATGCCTGGCCGGGTATAAAACCATTGGTATTGACATAGTTGTTATAATACGATACAAACTTGGCCGAATTTTCAAAACCGCTTGTGTAAAATGAAAATTTGCTGCCCACTGTTCCCCCAATTTGATAGCCACGTACATTTAAGTTGGTCGAATTGCTGTTAGTGAAATCCCTGCCGGCTTGCAGATCAGTAATATAGTCGGCATAAAAGGTATATTCTTTTGCTTTTACGTCAAAAAGGTGTTCATTAAATAATTTACGCCCGCCCCAGGTTTTGCGGTCTTTAACACCAACATTCATTACCGAATCATAGGTATGCAGAATGGTGCTATCAATTAAAAAAGGCCGTAGTGAAGTATGAACCGAGCTTTTTATAGAATAAATATCCGAATTGAACTTTTGGTACAACTGGTATGAATTAGGTAAATAAACTGATTGTGCCTTGCCTAACTGTGATGTGAATAAGGCAATTATGGCTATGATAAGTGTTTTTCGAAAACTTAAGGAGTAGAGTTTTTGCATTACAACAAAATAAGTATTAATTGTTCTAAGTTAAAAATTTCATTGGTAAATAAGGATATATACATACATGCCCCGCAGGTTGTTTCTGATATATTAAAATTATGCAAATTGATTTGGACATTGATACTTGGTTAACCGGTCATAATCATTGAATTAATTATTCAATAAAGCAGGTTTATAGTTATTAAATAAATAGATTGAAATATGCCTGTTCGTGGAGATTGGTAAATAAAATTTCTTTAATCCAAGTACTTCAAAAAGTTAATTAATGTTAAATTTTGTCACGTGCAGGTGTTTTTTTAATAAGTTATAAAAATCATGATATTTGCCGCGCTATTAAATCAATTGATATTATTAAATGCAGTACAAAAAAATCAATAACCTGTTAGGCTGGCTTTGTTTCGTTATAGCCTCAATAACCTATATTTTAACATTGGAGCCGTCTGTAAGCTTTTGGGATTGCGGCGAATTTATTTCATGTGCCTACCGTTTACAGGTAGCCCACCAGCCTGGTTACCCGGTTTTTGCCATGATAGGCAAGGTTTTGTCGTTATTGTCATTTGGCGATAACACTAAAGTGCCTTTCTTTACTAATATGGGGTCGGCATTGGCCAGCGGTGCAACTATTATGTTTTTATTTTGGACAATTACTGCTTTTGCCAAAAAACTGATGGTTGAAAAACGTGATGAGGCTATCGACGGTTATAAATTATATGTAATTATGGGGGCCGGCCTTGTTGGTGCCCTGGCCTTCACGTATACCGATACGTTTTGGTTTTCGGCTGTCGAAACCATTGTATTTGCCCTGTCATCACTATGTACTGCTATTGTATTTTGGGCAATTCTTAAATGGGATGAGCATGCAGATGAACCCGGTGCTGATAAATGGATTGTTTTTATAGCGTATGTTATCGGTTTATCCATAGGGATCCACCTGTTAAACCTGTTGACTATACCGGCCATCGCAATGGTTTACTATTTCCGCCGAACCAAAAATATTACCGTTGGCAATAGCATCCTTACTTTTTTGGCAGGGGTAGTGATTCTTGGCCTGGTACAATATGGCATCAGGGGATATACCATTAAGTTTGCGGCTTATTTCGACCTTTTCTTTGTCAATTCCTTAGGAATGGGCTTTGGTACCGGAGCTTTCTTTTTCATCCTGCTGATAGTTGTTGCCCTGGTATTGGGGATCATGTACAGTATCCGCAAAAAGAAACCTGTATTAAACCTGGCTTTACTTTGCGTTGCATTTATATACTTTGGATATGGCTCATTCGCTTATATCCCTATTCGTGCAACTGCTAATACTAATTTAAATAACTCACATCCAGATAACGCTTTTACGCTTTACGGTTACCTTAACCGTATCCAGTACGGTGAAGTACCTTTGCTAACCGGCCCTATGTATGATTCGCAGGTTACCGATCAAAAACAGGGGAGTATCATTTACCGCAAAGGCAAAACCAAATATGAAAATGCAGGTCGTAAAACAGATTATGTTTATGACCATACCACAGCATTGCCACGTATGTACAGCACCGACGCTAACGATGTGCAGTTTTACAAACAATGGCTGAGGATCCCTGAAGGGCAGGCCCCAACTATGGGCGATAACCTGAAATGGATGTTTAGCTGGCAAATGTACCAGATGTACTGGCGTTACTTTTTCTGGAACTTTGTTGGCCGTTATAACGATGCTGACGGACAAACCAGCACCGAAGGTATTGACGGCAACTGGACAACCGGTTTGTTTGACGGTGGCAAACATTTACCAAAATCAGTAACTGCGGCTACTACTTATACTCCGCTATACGCCCTGCCATTAATAATTGGTTTAATAGGTTTGTTTTTCCACGTTAACCGCCGCAGTAAAGATGCGTTGATTGTTGGCTTGCTATTTTTCTTCACTGGTTTGGCCATTGTGTTATATGTAAACCAGGCATCAGTGCAGCCGCGCGAGCGTGATTACTCATACGTAGGCTCGTTTTATGCCTTTGCCATATGGATAGGGCTCGGCGTAATTGCTATTGCTGAATTTGGCCGCAAATATATCGACGCTAAAATGGCCGCTATCGGTTCAACCGTTATAGGCCTTTTGGTTTGCCCGGTACTTTTAGCAGCCAAAGAGTGGAAAGATCATGACCGCTCAACCAAAATGACGCCGCATGATATGGCCTACAACTATCTTATTTCATGCCCGCCAAATGCTATTTTGTTTACTTATGGCGATAATGATACGTACTCATTGTGGTACGATCAGGAAGTTGAAGGTATCCGCCCGGATGTGCGCATTGTAAACTTAAGCCTGTTTACCGGCGACTGGTATATCCGCCAGATGCAGAAAAAGATGAACAGTTCTGAGCCGCTTCCTATCACTATGCCTTTTGATAAATATAAAGAAGGGGTGAGGGACGTTATTTATTTTAACGATCAGAAACTACCTGGATATCAGGATATTAAAGAAGTGTTTGATTTTATTACTTCTGATGATAAGGCTACGCAGGTACAATATCAAAGCGGCGACTATGGCAACTACCTGCCGACCAAAAATCTGAAAGTTACGGTTAACCCTGATGAGGTAGTTGCCAACGGCGTAGTAAAAGCCGATCAGAAAGATAAGCTGGCAACCGCCATGGAATGGAAGTATACATCAAACTATGTAACCAAAGAGAATTTGGCCATGTTTGATATTTTGGCGCATAACCACTGGAAGCGCCCTATCTGCTTTACTACTACCATTGGTAACGAAAACCTGATAGGTTTACAGCCTTACCTTTACAAAGAGGGCTTTACTTATCACCTAATACCGTTTAAACCGGATACAGCTTTACATGATCAGTTGAGCAAAACCAATACTGATGTAATGTATGATAACGTGATGAACAAGTTTAAATTCGGCAAGTTTAAAACCGCCAAATACCTTGATCATGAGTCGACCTCGATGTTTTACCCCGTTATGGTAACTACATTCCTTGACTTGGCTCAAAACCTTGTTCAGGAAGGTAAAAACGATAAAGCGTTAAAAGTAGTTCAGAAATATGATGCTGAGCTGCCTGATATTTACCCGTATGTAGATGTTGCCGGTCGCAAATTGTATTTAACCCAATTGGCTTATCAGCTTCATGACGTGGTGTTGGGTAACAAATTGGCAGGCAATATCGACAATTACCTTACCGATCAGTTGGATTATAATGCCTACCTGCTAAGCCAGGATGTTAATAGCATTAACGGGCGCGATGTACAAATAGGCATGCAAGTGTTGAACGGACTGTTGCAGTTTACCAAAGACAACCATCAAACCGCTCTTGCTACCAAATTTGAAAACCAGTTAAAGGCTTACGAATCAAAATTCCGTGCTGTATTAGGCGGAGGGCAATAGTAATTCTTGATAATATTTATTGGCAAAGCCATCCCGGTTTCGGGGTGGCTTTGTTGGTTTAATAGTTTACTCACCCCGACATCGCTGCGCTTGTCACCCCTCTCTACGCAAGCGTAAAGAGGGGACGAGAAATTTTAATTTTGAATTTAAGTAATATCTTTACTCATCCTATCACCTTATCAAAATGAGCAGTATTATTGATTTTTGCAGAGAATTAAGACAGCGGGAAACTGTAACTGAAAAAAGCTTTGGTTTGAATTAAGAAACAGAAAGTTAGCCGGCAAAAAATTCCTTAGGCAACACCCTCTTTGTGTACAATCATATTTTGGAAAAAGTTTATACTATATCCTCGATTTCTATTGTCATGAAGCAAAATTAGTTATCGAAGCAGATGGGGCAATCCATTTGTATAAAAAAGAATATGACAAAAATCGCTATAAAGTGTTATCTGATTTAGGATTAGAAATACTGCGTTTTGAAAACGATGAAATAATAAGCAACATAAATGAAGTGTTGAATAAGATCGTTTTACACCTGCATTAATCCCATAAAACCATGAAGTCCTGAGAGTCTTTAAATCCCCTCTATACGCGAAGCGTAGAGAGGGGTGGCGAGCGGAGCAACGCCGGGGTGAGTCAATCCTTCGCGCAGTCACCCTGCCGTTTAATACGTTTATTATCCCATATAACCCCACAGTTAAATATTAAAATAGTTACATTAAATTGATCTGAATTTCTTTATTTTCAGAGCCTGTATACAAAAGCTTTTAAAATGCGTTTTACGTTTTTCCTTTGTTTGGTGATGTTGTTTTGGTGCAGCGGGACTGCTTTTGGCGATACACCATCGGTGCATATTTCGGGCAGGCCAACATGGCTTAGTGTGTTAAAGCCTTATAATCAAAAACCTTCCTCGCGTGCTATTGAACGCGGTTTTTATTATGCGCTTATCGAAGAGCAGGTGCAGGTTGAAAAACAGGCCGACTATAATCATATTATCCGCGAAATAGTATCCGAAACCGGCATTCAGAATGCATCGCAGATCTCTGTTAGTTTTGATCCTGCTTATGAGCGGCTCGACTTTCATGATATCACCGTTTGGCGCGATGGTAAACCATTAAACCGCTTAAAAACTTCGGCCTTTAAGGTATTGGCCGATGAGCAGGATCTTTCTAATTTTATTTACCAGGGAAGTTTTTCTGCCTTATGTATTTTGGATGATATCCGTAAAGGCGACCGGATTGAATATTCATATACCATTACGGGCCGTAACCCTATATTGAACGGTAAATTTTGTTCAAATATGTATGTTCAGTGGTATACGCCCATTGCACATCATTATACGGCTATTATTGCATCATCTCAGCGCAAGCTGAACTTTAAAACTTTTAATACGGTACCTAAGCCTGTCATTAGCGAAGCGAACGGCTTAAAACGTTACGAGTATGAAGGTTTCCAGGTACCGCCGGCGCACGATGATGATAGTCAGCCATCGTGGTATAACGAACGCGGTTTTATCCAGGTAAGTGAGTTTGCAAGCTGGCCCGAAGTTGTTAATTGGGCCTTAAGTATAAACCCGCCGGCAGTAAATATCAAGGGTGAGCTTGGCGAGCGGATTGCGACGCTAAAAAAGGATGCAGGTAATAACAAGGAAAAATATTTCAGGGAAGCAGTACGTACGGTGCAGCAGGAAGTGCGTTACATGGGCATTGAAATAGGCGAGTATTCGCACCGCGCAAATAACCCCGAAAAAGTATTTAAACAACGTTATGGCGATTGCAAGGATAAGTCATTGTTGCTGGTATCGATGCTGAAGGCAGGAGGGATTGACGCTTCGATGGTTTTGGTGAATGCCGATATGAACGGACATGTTGAGCAATACATACCTACAGCATATGCTTTTAACCATGCCGTGGTAACTGCCAACGTAAACGGAAAACAGGTTTGGGTTGACGCCACTATGGATAACCAGGGCGGTGAGAGCACGGATATTTACTTTCCGCGTTATGACAAAGGATTGGTATTGAAGCCAGGAAGCGACGCACTCACCACTATTCCGCCATCAAAAGGCGGTAAAGTTATCGGAGAGGATGTTTACACAGTAAGGGATGGAAAATCACCGGTACTCTTCACCGTAAAAACCACCTACACCGGCGATGAAGCTGATTATATGCGGGGTAAACTGGAGTCATCGGGGATGGCCGAAACAGAAAAGAGCTATCTCGATTATTATGCAAAGATCTATAATAAAATAGAAGTTAAGGATTCGATTATCGTAAAGGATGATTTGAAAGCCAATAAGCTTACTACCATAGAAACTTATAAAATAGCCGACTTCTTTAAGAAAGATTCTACCAGCGACAAACTTACCGCCGATCTGTTTGCCAATTTTATTTACAACCAGTTTCCCTCAATAACCGGTCGCATAAAAACGCCGGTATCTCTTACCTACCCTTACGATGCCAGTTATGCTATTAAGGTGGTTTTGCCAGGCGGCTGGAATATTAATGAAGATCATGATTCCATTAAGCGGGACTACTATCACTATGAATCGGATTTCACTGCTGCTGGCGATACTTTATCGCTTAACTACAAGCTATCCTTTTTGAGTGACTATGTGCCTGTAAACAAACTCGATGAGTTTAAGGGAGATATTAAAAAACTTAATAATACCAGCTTGGGCTACAGTTTTTCTTATACGCCGCAGGGAGTTGCTAAGCCATCAACTACAAATAGTACATTAGTTTTGGTTGTATTGCTTTTGACGGTTGGTCTTGTTTTATTGGGTGTATGGTTTTATCAAAGAGAAACGCCGGGGATTGTGTTTGCTTACGGATCGACCTTTGTGCCGATAGGAGGGTGGCTTATATTAATCGCAATAGGCTTAGCCGCTACAGCTTTGGTGACAGGTTCAAATATGGTTACAGGCGATTATTTTAGCCTCCACACCTGGAATGTGTACCATGGCAACCAACATGAGTTTAATTTCAGGTCGCTGGTTGTTATAGAGGCAATTGGTAATATTACATTAATGGTTTACGCCCTTTTTTGCCTGGTGTTGCTGTTAAATAGGCGCGATATACTGCCTGTATGTATTACCGGTTATTTTGCTTTTGGCTTCGTTTTTTTCCTGACGGATTATATTTTGGCTGCCAGTATCAGCAGTAAACTTGCAGAAACAGCACTTAGTCCATTTTTACGATCAATAGTTACAGCGGCCATCTGGATCCCTTATTTCAAAAAATCGTCGCGTGTGCAGGAAACTTTCATTGTGCCATATCCGCCTTATAATTATAGTTACGAGAGGCCCGGAGTTGCCGAAGAACCAGTATCTTAAATTGTCGGGTAGTTAAGGGCCATTTATAATTGGTTTTTGTTTTTAATTGACAGAAATTTTTGACATTCCACGAAATATCGCCATATGATTGAGATTGGTTGAATTTATGATGTTGAAAATCAATAGTATATTGGGATGGTATGCGTTTTGTAAATATAAAGGCAACCATTTTCTTGTCTTTTGCGCAAACAATGCCCGATAAATGATGTTCTCCCCCGGCATAGCTGCAAATAGGCATTTTAAAAAAATTGATTTACTTTTAACAACAAAAACTACGATGAAATTTCAACCGCTGTTAGAACAGGTAAAACAGTACGCTATATCCTATTTTGACGTACATCATGATCCCGATTTAATTTATCATAACCTGAGGCATACTAAAGATGTTGTTGCAGCGGCCACCCAGATAGCCAACCACTACCAGTTAAGTGATGAAGATTTTTTTGTGGTGATCTCTGCATCCTGGTTTCACGATACCGGATATTTTACTGATAAAAAGGATCACGAATCAAAAAGTGTTGCGCTGGCTACACATTTCCTTAAACAGCATAAAGTTGAGCAGCCTGTTATTGATAAAGTATCCGGCTGTATTTTAGCTACTAAAATGCCGCAAAACCCTGCCGACTTATTGCAACAGATCATTTGCGATGCAGATTTGTTTCATTTAGGTACAGATGATTTCCGCGATAAAAATAAGCTGTTACGCAAAGAGATGGAAGCCATCAAGAAACATGATATTGATAAGGACGAATGGCGCAGCTACAACATCGAGTTTTTACAGGGGCATGAGTATTATACAGATTACTGTCGCCTGCTGCTTAACGATCAGAAACAAAGAAATCTTCAAAAGCTAATTGAAAAACAAGCTGATGTTGAAGTAAAAGAAACCCCGGCCATGATCACTACAGAAACAGATCGTGAAGCCATTATTACCGTTGAAAAAGAAAAGGATAAAGACCACGATGACGATCACGGCGGTAAAAAACATAAGAATGACAGGCCAGATCGCGGGATCGAAACCATGTTCAGGATCAGCTCCAGCAATCATCAGCGTTTAAGTGATATGGCCGATAATAAGGCCCATATCATGATCACGGTTAACTCCATCATTCTTTCGGCAATTATCAGTTTGGTGCTGCGTAAACTTGATGAGCATTCTAATTTGTTGATCCCAACGTTTATGCTCTTGTCGGTTAGTTTGGCTACTATGATCTTCTCCATACTTTCAACCCGTCCGTCAATCCCACCGGGTTTGTTTACCCCCGAGGATATCAATAAGAAAACAGTTAACCTGTTGTTCTTCGGTAACTTCTACCGCATGTCATACCAGGATTACAGCGATGGTATGGAGAAAATGATGGAAGACCGGGAGTTTCTTTACGGTAGCTTAATCCGTGATAATTATTCGCAGGGTGTTGTGCTTGGCAAAAAATACAGGCTGCTCAGGGCATCGTACAATATATTCATGTTTGGCCTTATTGTATCGGTAGTAGCATTCATTATATCTTCGTTATTGTAGGCGGTCGGGGTACTGCCAAAAACAAAATCTGCACCTATGGAATACTCATTTTTCGACAGGGACCTGAGCTGGTTACTTTTCAATGAACGCATATTGATGGAGGCCGAAAGCGAAGAACTCCCCGTAATGGAAAGGGTAAATTTTCTTGCTATATTTTCATCCAACCTCGACGAATTTTATCGCGTGCGGATGCCGGTGGTAATGGCACTGCACAAGCTTAACCTGCTTAATAAAGTCGATGAAAGCGAGGATGTACTATATAAAGCCCAGCAACTGGTAGAAGCTCAGCAAAATCGCTTTGGGAAGGTTTTTACAGGCAGGCTTATTCCGTTGTTAAAAGAAAATAATGTAAACCTGCTGTTCAATGAGCCTATTCCGGCTTCTATAGCAGATAGAGTGAGCGACTATTTTTACAGCCAGGTACTTGCCTTTTTGCAACCTATTGACCTGGTAGGCGGTAAAAAACAATTCTTCCCCGAAAATAACCGGCTATACTTTTTAGTGAACCTTGGTTTGGATAAGAAGAAGGAAAGGTCAGTGATCCTCAACATTCCCTCAAACCAGTTACCGCGGTTTTTTAGTGTTAATGAAGGAGGTAAACAATACATCATTTTCCTGGATGATATTGTGCGGTATAATCTGGACAAGATCTTTAAAACCGAAGAAATAAAAGGCTGTTACAGCTTCAAAATAACCCGCGATGCTGAGCTTGAGCTTAAAGATGACTATGATGGCGACGTTCAGGAGCAGATTGAAAAACAATTGCTAAAACGTGACCTGGGTTTGGCAACACGCTTTTGCACCAGCCAGGGATTCCGTTGCGCATATTGCATTTGGTTGAAGATAAACTGGGTGTACTGGGATCAAGTGTTGTTGAAGGCGGCTTTTACCATAACCTTAAAGATTTAATGGGTTTGCCGGTAGGTATCCCATCTTTAAAATATACTAAATGGCCGCCATTGGCGAACAGGCAGATCAGCGCGGACGAATCTATATTTGATTACATTGATAAAGGTGATTGTATTTTTCACGCACCTTATCAATCCTATAACTCTATTCTCCGGTTTTTTAATGAGGCAGCTATCGATGAAAGTGTTGAGGAAATTTCTGTAACGCTTTACCGCGTAGCCAGCGATTCGCGGATTGTAAATGCACTGATCAGCGCTGCTCAGAGTGGTAAAAAGGTGCGCGTGTTGGTTGAGCTCAAGGCCCGGTTTGATGAAGCCAACAATATCAAATGGGCTAAAAAGCTAAAGGCGGCCGGTGCCGATATAATTTACAGCGATAAAGCTATAAAGGTACATGCCAAAGTAGGGCTTGTAAAGCGCTTTGTTGATGGCCGTGTTAAATATGCCGGACTTTTAGCAACCGGTAATTTTAACGAAAGTACTGCTGCCTTTTATACAGATCATATAATGATGACGGCCAATCCGCAATTGCTGCGAGAAATGGACCTGCTGTTTATCTACCTTGCTAAAAAAGCAAAATCGGCCGAGGGATATGATATTGATTTTGAACACCTGCTGGTGGCTCAATTTAATTTGCAATCAAAGTTTATTGAGCTTATAGACAGGGAAATTGAGCAGGCCCGTAAAGGGAAGCCGGCGGGGATCACCATAAAACTCAATAACCTGGAAGAGCGGGTGCTGATTGGCAAACTCTACGAAGCGTCGCAGGCAGGGGTGAAGATCAGGATGATTGTACGTAGCATTTGCTGCCTTATACCCGGGGTGCCGGGTATGAGCGAAAACATCACCATAAGACGTATAGTTGATCGTTACCTGGAGCACGGACGTATTTTTATATTTCATAACAGCGGTGACCAGGAGGTTTTCATGGGCTCGGCCGATTGGATGAACCGTAATATTTACCGCCGTATCGAGGTGTGTTTTCCGGTTTATGATGAGCGCATCAGGAACGAGGTAATTGCCATGCTTGATATTCAACTGGCCGATAATGTGCAGGCTGTAAAATTAAATGAACAATTGCAAAACATAAGGGTTGATAAAACTGAACCGCCGGTACAATCGCAGCGGGCCATTTATGAACTTTTACAGCAAAAAAAATATGACGGGGTTTAAAAAACAAGGTGCTAAACGAGCAATGACCCTTTATGTAGCCGGCATGCTTGCCGTGGCCGTAGTTTTTTTGATCATCTCTTGTAAAAATAAAGAAAAGGCAATCCCTGCCAGTCCGACGGGATACGACCTTAATAATCCTGTTAAATATAAAATGCCCGAAGATCTCACCGAAATCTCAGGTTTTGCCTTTCACAATGGTAAAAATGATTCGGTTTATGCCGAGCAGGACGAAGAAGGCTTTTTGTTTAACCTGAAACTGGGCGATAAAAAAGCTAACTATACCAAGTTTGGCAAAAGCGGTGACTATGAGGATGTGGCCATTTGCCGTGAACAGGTGATCATGCTAAAAAGCGATGGTACGTTATTTACTTTTCCGTTTAACCAGGTTAGGACTAAAGAAGTAACCAACGTACAAAAAACTGAAGGCCAGTTACCCGAAGGTGAGTTTGAAGCTATGTGTGCCGATGAAAAAAACGGTTTGGTTTATGTGTTGTGCAAGCATTGTGCTGATGAAAAAACATCCCAAAGCAGCACCGGCTATATTTTGAAAATCCAGGCAGACGGTACCCTGAAACAGACCGGCAGTTTTGCAATAGATGTTAGGGAAATTGAGCGGTTGGCTGATAAAAAGCGTGTACCGTTTCGCCCTTCGGCAATAGCAAAAAATACATTTACCAATGAGTGGTATATCCTTTCGTCGGTAAATAAAATGCTGGTAGTTGCCGATGCTAACTGGAAAGTGAAAAATGTTTATCCTTTAAGTGTTACCATATTCGGACAGCCCGAAGGTATGGCATTTGATAACCAGCGCAACCTGTATATCTCAAACGAGGGCGATCAGTTAAGTGCTGGCAATATATTGAAATTCAGCTTTAAGAAATAGTGCTTTGAAGCACAAATAGTGCAAATACTACATACATCTCAACCAAACCTCATGATTAAAAAACTACCCTTGTTGTTTGTTTTACTATTGGGCACGCTAAAAACACAGGCCCAGGATTCGGTACAGTACAGGATGATTTTAATTGGCGACGCCGGCGAAATAGACATGCAGCAAAGTGCCGTTTTAAAACATGCGGCAGCCAATGTGCTTAAAAATAAAACTTCGGTATTTTATCTGGGAGATAATATTTATCCACGGGGGATAGGATTGCCTGGTAGCCCGGAAGAAGCCGAAACCCAAAAGATCCTGCAATCGCAATACCAGCCTATGCGGGCTGCCGGTGCGCCTGTGTACTTTATACCCGGTAATCATGACTGGGATAAAATGGGCCCGCTTGGTTTAGCCAAAATAAAACGACAGTGGGAGTACCTTAATCAGCAGGGTGATAAACTGCTTAAAATGGTGCCTGAAAATGGCTGCCCTGATCCAGTTGAGATTAACCTGACAAAGGATCTTACAGTAATAGCATTCGATAGCGAATGGTGGCTATATCCATTCAATAAAAGTAACCCCGGCGCCGAGTGCGATTGCAAAAACAAAGATGACATTGCCGATAAGATCAAGCTGATATTTGAGCGAAACAAAGATAAGGTTATCATCCTGGCATCGCATCATCCATTCCAGAGTTATGGTACACATGGTGGATATTTTTCGCTTAAAGATCATATTTTCCCGCTTACCGTAGCCAATAAAGACCTTTGGGTACCGTTGCCTGTTATCGGTTCGCTTTACCCGTTTTTACGCTCTGCATTTTCAAACCCCGAAGATTTGGGGCATCCCTTGTATAAAGACATGATCAGAAAGGTTGATGCTGTTTTTGGCAGTTTTCCAAACCTTATCCATGTGGCGGGTCATGAGCATGGGCTGCAATTCATCAAAAGCAGACAGTTGCAGGTGGTTAGCGGCGCAGGTGCCAAGCAAACCTATGCTATTAAAGGTAAATACTCCCTTTTTGCTGATGCTACTCAAGGCTATGTAACTGCCGATCTGTTAATAGATAAACGGATGCGCTTTACCTATTACATCGACAGTGATAAAGGAGTTAAGCAGGTGTTTACTTATACACAACCTTATACATCGGTGAAAAATATTCCGGATATGCTGCATACGCCTATCAAGGCAGATAGCATCATGGTTAGGGTGCACCCCAAATATGACAGCGTAAGCAATTTTCACCGCCGCTGGTTTGGTGAAAACTACCGCAAAGAGTGGGCTGCCGAAACCAAACTTCCTGTGATCAGGCTGTCGGAAATTCATGGCGGATTAAAGGCTGAAAGCATTGGCGGTGGTTTCCAGACACATTCGCTTCGTTTAATTGATAAGGATGGGAAGGAATGGGTGCTGCGTAGTGTGGAGAAACAACCTGAAAAGATCCTGCCCGATGAATTCCAGGAAACCTTTGCCAAAGATTGGGTTAATGATGCCATGAGCGCCCAGCATCCGTTTTCGGCGTTAATAGTACCACCGCTGGCCACCGCCGCTCGCGTTCCCCATGCCAACCCGATAATCGGTGTGGTATCGGCTGATCCGGTTTTAGGGCAATATGCTAATATTTTTGCCAATAAAGTTTGTTTGCTTGAAGAACGCGAACCAGGCGGCAAATCAGACAATACCGTGAAGATGATTGGTAAAATGCTGGAGGACAATGATAATACCGTAGACAGCGAGGAGTTTTTACGCGCCCGCCTGCTCGATTTGCTCATCGGCGACTGGGACAGGCATGGTGACCAGTGGCGCTGGCGCGATGAGGATAAAGGGAAAGGTAAATTTTATACTGCCGTTCCGCGCGACCGCGATCAGGTTTTTTACACCAACCAGGGAGTATTGCCAACCATAGCAGCGCAGCCATGGATTGCGCCGAACCTGCAGGGCTTTAGCGGTGAGATCTACAGCGTAAAATATTCCTTATGGAAAACCATGTTCATGCAACGATGGCCATCGGTACAATACAGTCATGAACAATGGACAAAAATTGTAAAAGATTTTGTTGCGGCAGAAACTGATGAGGTACTGGAAGCCGGTTTAAGGCGTCTGCCCGAATCATCGTACAAATTAAGACATGATGTATTGCTGAAACAACTGAAGGAGCGTCGAGCCAATATCCCGGCCGAAATGGAGTATTACTACAAATTCATCAATAAAATAGTTGATATCCATACTTCAAATAAAAATGAGCTGGTAACGGTGGAAGATGAGCCTAATGGCAGCCTCAACGTGATCATCAATAAGATCAATAAAGATGGTGAGATTAAGGATACGCTCATGAACCAGAATTATCATCCTGATATTACCAAAGAGCTCCGCATTTATGTAAGCGGCGGTGATGATAAAGTAGTGCTTGATAATGCCACATCGCCAATTAAGCTGCGGTTTATTGATAGCACAGGCACCAAAACTTACAATATTGTAAAATCGCTTAACACGGTACAGCTTTATGACCGTGGCAAAAAGCTGACTATAACTGGCGATGAATCAAGGGTTAACAAACACATAAGTAAGGATAGCGCTAATACATCGTACTTAAGGGTTAACCTGATGAATGTGATAGCGCCGCTGGCTAATATCTCTTACAACCCGGATGAGGGCGTATTGCTTGGAGCAGGTTTTAAATATACTCACCAGGAGGGTTTTCAAAAACTGCCTTACAACGATGTGCAAACAGTGTTTGCCAGTCACTCGTTCACTACAAAGGCTTTTAAGATTAAATATAACGGCGAGTGGATCCACGCTTTTGGCAAAGCCGACTTTTTGATGGATGCCCAGCTTGACTTTCCGGATAATATCAATTTTTTTGGCCGTGGCAATGAAACACCATTTGTTAAAGTAGGCGATTATCGCAAATATTACCGTACCCGCTTTGATAATTTTACCTTTAGCCCAGCCTTTAGGTGGCGCAATGAATCGGGCACTTCTGTAACGGTAGGCCCTGCTTTTCAGTACTATAAATTAGATGTTGATGACAATATCGGCCGATTTATTACATATCCGTTACTCACAAACGCGCCCGACAGTTATACCTTTGACAAAACAAAAATGCATGCCGGTATTGTTGTTAACTTTACCAGTGATAAGCGCAACGATAAGGTGCTTCCGGCCTGGGGAAGTTTTGTAAATATTAAACTTCAGGAGTTTAATGGCTTAAATAATAACTCTACAAGTTTTGCCCAGCTTATGCCACAGGCTGCTTTGTACAAAAGCCTGAATGCCAAAAGCACCATTGTTTTGGCCGATAGGGTGGGCGGCGGCATTACCATCGGAAAAACCGCTTTTTATCAGTCGTTGTTTTTAGGCGGGCAGGATAACTTATTAGGCTACAGGTTATACAGGTTTGCCGGCCAGCATAGTTTTTATAATAACCTGGAGTTGAGGATAAAATTAACTGATTTTGCCAGTTATATAGTTCCAGGACAAATAGGGGTTTTAGGATTTTATGATATAGGCCGTGTTTGGGAAAACGGGCAAAGTTCAGATAAATGGCATAACGGCACCGGCGCAGGCTTTTACGTAGCACCGGCAAGACTCGCGGTTATCAAGATAATTGCAGGTTACTCTGAAGAAGGATGGTACCCTTATCTTTCAACAAGTTTCAGATTTTAAAGAGGGTAAAACTGTTATAAAAATGCACACAGAAGTACTCAATATAAGCAAAAACGAATGCACCATTTGTCAGGTTGAAACATGCCTGACATTTAACCCGTTCGTGGAGCATTTAAAAGAACGGATTGCTACCGAAAAGACGCTCAAAAGCGAGTTTTATCGCTATGTTTTGGAACGTTTTGAGCATGATATATGTATTGACCTGGATATGCGGCCCACGGACGCCGAAAAGTACCGGGAAATGCTGGAGCTCATTTACTCCATACTGACACCGCCAATAGCTAACGAAAAGGAATTTCACTGGGCGCTAAGTACACCGGTACCTGATAAGATATTTTTCAGTACTGAGGCTTTTTATGATTTCCATTCAAGTCATCATTCTAATTTATATGCGTTGAATGTATCCAAGAACGAAATGTTCAGTGATAGGCAAAAGCGGTTCATTTATAACCTGATTCTTGAGCGGATGTATGGCTTTTCGTCGGCAATTAAGAATGAATTGCTGTTTTCATACGAAGATCCTGAAACCGGTCTTTCAAGGTATTTTAATATCCAGACTGATGCCCGTTTCGTGGAGATTGAATTGAATGGCGAACTGCCTGAACTTAGTTTTGATACTATTGAACCGTATTTACATTCGCATACCAGCCTTGAGCTTATTGAAAAGGTAATACCGCTCAATATTTTTAAATTTAAGGGGTTTTCGATAATTACATTAACTGATGTAACGCTAACCCATGCGCTCGAAAATATTCGTACTGAGCTTGTTAACCATTCGGCAAATGAGGAGGAGCAATATGCGCACATCATCAGCTCGCTAAAATCCCTTGCCGAAAGCCCGGGCATTGAGTTTGGGTTGATGCCTTTTTTAACTATCAATAATGAGCCTATTTTTGATAACGACGAATGCTCCAGAAGTATCCTGCTTAAGGCCGCTAAAGATTTTAACCTTGCGGAAGAAACGTTTGACGCCATCATTGATGATTACAACCAAAACCCGAGGCCTATCTTTTTCAATTCCATTACCAACGAAAAAATAGGTAAATTCCCCTTTTGCAGGTTTTGAAACAAGCCGGCATTAAATCTTACGGAATTTTCCCGGTGTACTACAATAAGAAAAATGTAGGCATCATGGAAGTATTTTCATATAAAGAGATTGTTTTTTACGAAAAACTGCTCTCGAAATTACAGGCTACTATCCCGCTGATTGCCCAATTGCTGCAAAACAGCATCGATCAGTTTGAGGCCCGCATTTCAAGTGTTATCAAAAATAAATTTACCTCGTTGCAACCGTCGGTTCAATGGAAGTTTAATGAAGTGGCCTGGAATTATCTTAAGGAAAAAGAAAGAAGAAAAAGAGCCCCGAAATTGAAACAGTATCATTCAGCCATGTTTACCCTTTGTTCGGGGCTGTCGATATCCGCAATTCCACAGTTGAACGCAACAGCGCCCTGCAGGAGGATTTGAAAAATCTGCTCACCATACTTATTGAAACGCTCCAGGTTTTAAATGAAAATATTCATTTAAGCCTTACCGGCAAGTTGGTATCTAAATGCGAAGAGTGGCTCGAACGCATCAGCGGTTATATTACTACCAATGATGAATTGATGCTGGATACTTTCCTTCATAACGAGATTAATCCTTTCCTGGAGCATTTCAGAAATAATTACCCTGCCGAAAGGGAAACTATTGACAGGTATTTTAATGCCATGAATGAGGAAACCGGCGCTTCGTTTGAAAACAGGCGTAAGCTGGAAACCTCCATGCAGCTTATAAATACTTCTATCAACCAATACCTGGAGCAGGCTCAGACAGAAGTGCAGGAATCATTTCCCTGTTATTTTGAAAAATTCCGTACAGATGGGGTGGAATATGATATTTACATAGGGCAATCGATAGCGCCGCAACGCGTTTTCGATATGCTGTACCTTAAAAATATCCGTTTGTGGCAGTTACGGTCAATGGCCGAAATAGCCCGGATGACAAACGACCTTGGCGATCAGCTTTCACGTCCTTTGCAAACCACGCACTTGATATTTATTCACTCAAACGCTATAGATATCAGTTTCAGAAACGATGAAAGGCGTTTTGACGTTGAGGGGGCCTATAATATCCGTTACGAGGTGGTAAAAAAGCGGATTGATAAAGTTTTAATAGCAGGAACTTTTGAACGCCTTACCCAGCCTGGCAAAATAGCCATGGTATATTTTAACCCAACAGAAGCTGCTGAATATGACGAGTACATCAGGTACCTGCAAGGACAGGGTTACTTGCTTGATGACCTGGAATATCTTGAACTGGAAGAGTTACAGGGCGTTACAGGCTTAAAAGCGTTAAGGGTTGGAGTTAATTATCAATTGCCGTTATTAAATAGCTAAAAGCCTAAGGCTTAAAGCGAAAAGAAATCAATAAAGCAAAAAAGCTTTCGGCCTTAGGCTTTCGGCTTTGAGCTTGATAAGATCGCTTTCCTCATTAATAAATCGGTTTGCTTATCGCTTCCCAGGACAAATTCATGGCTGCTGAATACTTCAAAGCCATGTTTTTCATAAAAAGCAATTGCTTTTAGGTTGTGTTCCCAAACACCAAGCCAAACGTATTGCAGGTGTTTATCCGTAGCTGCTTTTAAGGTGAAATCAATAAATTGGTGGCCTATCTTTTTGCCGTGATATTCGGCCAAAACATAAATGCGCTCAATTTCAACTGCAGCAGGATCCTGAAATTCTGTTTGGGCGTGGCAATAGTTTAGCTTGAGATAGCCGGTTATTTCACCATCCAGCATCGCGAAGAAAAAATGAGAGTTTGGGTTACTGAGCTCTGCTTGTATTTTTTGCGGCGTGAAGGCTACAGATGCATAAGCCTCCATATCTTCTGGTTTATTTAAATGAGCAAAGAAATCAAAAAAGTTTTTTTGCTTAGCTCCAATAATACGTCGGCATCAGCTAAAGTTAATTTTTGAATTGTTACAGTTTCGGAAATAGCCATCAGGCAAATCTAAAAAACTAATCCTTTAATCAAATTGTTCTTTCAACCTCACTAATCTGTCAATCATAAGGTTTAGCTTTTCTTCCTCGTTCTTAAACATCCGGGGTTTAAGGTAAAACGTAGTGAACAAAAACCAGATCCCGATTGATGTATATGTTACTATTTTAAAAGTGAGGGATGAATGTTCAAGTACTTCGATAAAATACATGGCCAAGCCTGCGCTGAGCAACAATATATAGGTATAATAAAACCAACCTATAACTTTGCTGCGGTTTTTTTGATATGCCTTAAGGCTGTCAAGATATTCGGCAGGGTTGAGTGTTGCATCGCGCTTACTCAAAATGTGGTAATGACGTACCATTAATGAAAGATACATCAACATGGTTACCAGTACGATGAGGATTCCGATAGTAGTAACTGCAGATTTAAATGCCAGGAAAAAAGTGACGACAAAAGCGAATGCGACAGTTACAACCATGGCCACAATACTCCAGTATAACTTTTGGGTTATACTCCTTATTCCCTTCTTTACCTGCTTCAGCACCTCATCCACCGAAAGCTGATCTGGTTTTGGCTGTCCCTGCCAAACCGACATCAAATGATCAAAGTCTTTCATACTGGTTATATAACTCCGTTAATTTTTGTTTTATACGATAAATTTTCACCCTCAGGTTCCCTTCTGATATACCCGAAATTTCAGCAATTTCGGGGTATGGCACCTCATCAAGTACCATAGTTATAATAATCCTTTCTGATTCTTCCAGTTTTGAAATACATTTATAGAGCAAAGCTACCTGCTCGTTTTTATCCGATAGTTCTTCTCGTTTTGTTTCCGCTAATTGTGGGGTTAGTTCTGTCTTTGGCCTGGCGTTTTTCCGAGCGCAAATAGGTTAAGCAGGTATTTACAGCAATGCGGTAAATCCAGGTTGATATCATGGCCTGGTTACGGAATTTCTCTAAATTTTGCCAAACCTTTAAAAAGTTTCCTGTAGCAGGTCATTGGCGGCATCGTCATCGCCGGTATAACCATAGCACAGATGGAATATCTTTTTAGAATTAGCTTCATATATCTGCTTGAATGCTGCTTCTTTGTTGGCCACTTCAGTTAATTTTATATTTAGACGATGTTAAACTTTATATGTTACAACAAGTGATCATTCTTTTTAAACCAGCCAAGCTTGCTTTCTGCATCGCTTATTAATTTATTGTAACTATCCTGGTAGTCAAATTGTAAGTCTTCATGAAGCTTGTTAATTAAACCACGGATCTTTTCAACCTGCCTTATCAATATCAGCCTTAAGGGTTTGTATGAGGTGCGCCGGTCGGCATATTCAAGGTAATTTTCGCAAAAATTGATCAGTAAATCAATCTCAGCACCTTTTGATGTCATAAACTTGGTGTACTTGCTCAGCAACCTCAATATTTTGCGCATACCCTTTGCTGCGTTGTAACTCAGCGATGATAACTGGCTGAACATGAAACCCGCTTCGGCTTTTACTTTTTCAATAAAAGCGGCTTCATCATGGGCTTCAAAAAGCAGGTAGGCCAACAGCTCCTTGTTTTCTTTTTTGTACCGTGCCAAGCGCAGCATTAATTCGGCCAATTGCTCGTTGTGCAGGTGCTGAATTTCCTTTTTATATGCTGTAATCCGTAAGCTGTGATACTCATGTTGTAAATAAGCGGGTAAAATACTAATTGTTTAAATATTTTTCACGAATTGCCTTTTAAGCTTGATTCAATTAGAACGAATTACACGAAGGGGTTCCAATTATAATGGTGTAATTAATTGTAGTACGCAAAATTAGTGAAGAAACTGAAATAGCGTTTGCTGAGTGCAACGATTTTATTTTCTCATCTGATTTAAATGGAAAATAGAATATTCCCACACCTGTTTAAACAGCGCGTAAATTTTGTAGTTTTGCAGGCTTATTAAATTAAATGAAAAAAGCAGACTGACGCTCTTCATTTTTATCGCACTGGTATTGGGTGTGATAGCCGGTTATATTTATAATACCTACGTTTTTGCCGATTTGAATAAACAGCTCAGTACCGCCGGGACTGCAATTAAAGCTATTGATAAAAATATTGAAGCATTACCCGATACTACGGTTGCGGCCTACAAAGATCTTAAGTTACAAAGAATTACCCAGGTTAAACTGCAAAGCCAGGCTACCGATGCGCGGGAAGATAAACTTGAACTTTATAATATCCTGAGCAAGATCTTCCTCAATCTTATAAAAATGATTGTGGCCCCGTTGGTATTTACCACCCTGGTGGTAGGCGTAGCCAAGGTAGGGGATATCAAAGCTGTGGGCCGGATTGGTGGCAAAACCATGCTTTGGTTTATCAGCGCTACGCTGGTGTCTTTATTATTAGGCATGTTATTGGTTAACCTGTTTGAACCGGGCAAAACCATGCACCTGCCGCTTCCGGATAGTCATTTAAGTACCGGTATCAAGAAATCTGCATTATCATTAACCGAGTTTGTCGGTCACGTTTTCCCTAAGAGCTTTATTGAGGCGATGGCCAATAACGAAATATTACAGATTGTTGTGTTCTCTTTATTTTTTGGCGTAGCGACAGCAGCGATAGGCGAACAAGGCAAAATAGTGGTCAAAGCAATGGATGCCTTTGCACATGTGATCATGAAGATTACCGGTTATGTAATGAAAATGGCCCCTTTAGCCATATTTGGTGCCATAACCGCCGTAGTGGCCAAGCAGGGAATAGGCGTACTATCAACGTACGGTATTTTTATCAGCGAGTTTTATTTTTCGCTCATCGTACTTTGGTCGGTAATTATATTGGCCGGGTATATTGTATTGAGAAAGCCGGTATTCAGACTTATTAACAGAATTAAAGACGCCATGCTGATCGCATTTAGTACTTCAACGAGCGAAGCGGCCTATCCAAAGGTGCTGGAAGAGCTGGAGCGCTTTGGCTGCAGTAATAAAATAGTAAGCTTTGTATTGCCATTGGGGTATTCATTTAATTTGGATGGCTCCATGATGTACATGACCTTTGCATCATTGTTTCTGGCGCAATCATATGATATTCATCTTTCATTCGGGCACCAGTTATCCATGTTATTGGTGCTGATGCTTACCAGTAAAGGTGTGGCGGGTGTGCCAAGGGCTTCGCTCGTGGTTATAGCAGGTACGTTGGCTATGTTTAATATCCCCGAAGCCGGCTTGTTTTTGCTAATAGGTATCGATCCGTTGTTGGATATGGGACGTTCGGCCACAAACGTATTAGGCAATGCAATGGCAACAGCCGTTGTGAGCAAGTGGGAAGGAGAAGAGGTAGGTACTCAAATAATAAGAGAATAAAGTATGCCGTCATTGCGAAGAACTATAGGGTAAATCCCAAAAAGCAGTGATGATGGGAAAATATATTTTAGAGCTGGCGCGTATGGCCGCGTTAGGGATTGTAGTGAAAAGCCCACAGCGCGGGCTGGGATTGCGGGCAGGAAAGGTGAGGACTTGTAACGGAAAGCCCGGGCCGCAGGCAACGCCCAAGTTTGTAGATAGAAAAAAGCATTAATAATCAATTTATAATTATGGCATTATAAGAAACGAAGACAGCCGACCGAATGCAGTTCATTAACACCTATAAATTATAGCTGTTGATAGTCTCTGATATAGAATCGCTCTGTATAGTTCGTGATTGCTTCGTACCTCGCAATTACATGATGAAAAAACAATAATTCACTAATTCAATAACTCAATAATTATATATGTCTCCCCGTTTAAAAAAAGTATTTCTGATCATGACTGTTGTGGTGCCGTTTATACTGTACTGCGTGTATTATTATGGCATGATGATTAAGAATGCGCCATACCGCTTCGTTGATTTCGAATCGATCAGTTTTCAGTATGGTCATAAGGATAGCCTTGTAAATAAATACGATTCACGTACAGGTATGTTCCAATACCTTGACAGGCGCGATTCGTTGGTTAAAGAGCATTTGCGTTTAACTAAAGATGACCTGTTATACCTGCACCGTAAAGCTGCCGACCTGGGTTTCTGGGATTTTCCGTCGAAGGAAACGGGTGATACGTCGAAAGTTGCTGATGGAAAAGCTGTTCGGTACATTATTGAGTTCAAATACAAAGAAAAAACCAAGCGTGTGATCTTTGATACCGATTATTTTGGCAATCCTAAACTGATTGACGCTAATCAAAGGTTGATAGCCGAGATTCAAAAAAACTAACTGATGTAGAGAATCGTGGTAAAAAATAAAATATCGGGATGTTGTTTATTAAATAATCAATCCCTATATTTGCACCTCGAAATTTAAAACAATATTTAACAAACATGTACGCAATAGTAAGTATAGCAGGACAGCAATTTAAAGTTGCAAAAGACCAGCAGATCTTTGTACACAGGTTACAAGGCGATGAAGGCGCTAGTATTGAATTTGACAGTGTATTGTTAGCAGAAAACGAAGGTAAATTCAAATTAGGTTCTGATTTGAAAGGTGCTAAAGTATCGGCTAAGATCGTGTCACATTTAAAAGGTGATAAAGTAATTATCTTCAAAAAGAAAAGAAGAAAAGGTTACAAAAAGAAAAACGGTCACCGTCAGCAATTTACCAAAATTGAGATCACCGGTATTACATTATAATTAAAGGTTGAACCGGAGTTGTTCTGCAATTCCATAAAAGAAATAAAAAATGGCACATAAGAAAGGGGCCGGTAGCTCAAGAAACGGTCGTGAGTCGCATAGCAAACGCTTAGGTATCAAAATTTTCGGTGGTCAACCAGCAATCGCAGGTAATATCATCGTTCGTCAGCGTGGTACCAAACACAATCCAGGTTTAAACGTTGGTCTTGGTAAAGATCATACTTTATTTGCACTGGCTGAAGGTATCGTAGTTTTCAAAAAGAAAGCTGATAATCGTTCATACGTATCAGTAGTTCCGTTTGAAGCTGCTGAAGTTGAAGAAGTAGCTGCATCTGCACCAAAAGCTAAAAAAGAAGCTGTAGCTGTTGAAGCTCCTGCTGCTGAAGAAGCTCCAAAAGCAAAGAAAGCTGCTGCACCAAAAGCTAAAAAAGAAGAAGCTGCTGATGCTGCTGAAGAAACTGTAGCTGAATAATCAGTTAACAAGTATTAGGATATAAAAAATCCCGGTCAGTTTTGATCGGGATTTTTTGTTTTGCAGATATTTCCGATTATCGCTCTTTTATCTTTTTTACAACGGCTGGTATATCGTTACCTTTTCCAAACAATACAGGTACAGAGTATAGGCAACGTACGGTTTTGCTGCTTTGCTGAGCCGGTTTCCATTTAGGGCCTCTTTTTATTATGTCGATGGCAAGCGAATCAGTTTCAGAAGTTAACCCTTTGGTTACATGGGTATTGGTTATACTGCCATTATTTTCTATAATGAAGGTAATAATGACCAATCCTGAAGGCAGGTCTTTAAGTGGGGATTTTTTTATAGTATTCGATATATACTCTTTAAATTTTTCAACACCACCAGGAAATTCCGGAAGTTGCTCAACCTCGGTATAAACTGAGGTGTCTATCTTCGCTGTCTGCGCTTTAACGGCGGGTAATAACATTACAAATAGAAATGCGATAAGTAGGACATGTTTCATCTTAAGATAGTAGTACTTTATTTATTCGATGATCAGTTTCTTTAAATAGTAAGTATCAGGATCGATAACCGGCATGGTTTTGCTGGTTACGGTGATGCCTTTTTTATCAAGTGTATAACGTTTGGTAACACCGTCAGTTGTAATGTCAACAGGCAAGGGCATATCTATATTTAACAACTGAACCTGGTATTTATCGCCTCGCTGAGCTTTTACATGTACTTCAAGTTTATTGATTGAGTAGATGTATAGATCAAATAGCGGTTTCAAGTCCTTACCCGCAGCCTTGCTAAAATATTGCATCACATCATCGGTATTGGCCAAATTGCTGTAAGTATAACGTGGGTCGGTAACAAAACTTTTAAGGGTAGGGAAGAAAGTGCTATCGCCCATAATATACCTGAGCGTATGCATAAAGAAAGCAGCTTTACCATAGATATCTCCATTATAAGCCGATTCTTCGTCAATATCTTTCCCGATAACAATCGGAATTTTATTGCCGAATGAGAGTGCCGAGTTTTGGAAGAACTTGATATAAGCTTTCTCGCCTTCAAATTCCCTTACATACAGCGCATCGCCGTAAGTACAGATGCCTTCATGGATCCAGTAATCGGCCCAGTCTTTGGCGGTTACTTTGTTTCCCCACCATTCGTGACCAAATTCGTGGTGCATCAGGCCATCGTAATCTTCGCCCCCAACTTTGGTGTATTTAAATTTGGCACCGTAAGCATTCATGGTTTGATGCTCCATGCCCAGATGAGGAGTTTCAACTATGCCTATCTTTTCTTTTACCCAGGGATATTCACCAAAATATTTCTCCTGCTCTTTAATTGTTTTTACAAAGATATCAAGATGGTGCTCGGCCTTAGAGGCATGCTCTTTTAATACATAAAACTGGATGGGTACATTATGCCCATCTACAGTAGTATACGGACGGGTTACCACGGTATAATCACCTGCATTGAATAATATACTGTAATTGTTAATGGTGTATTTGGTTTGCCAATGAAATGTCGCTGTTCCCTTTTGCTTGCTTACGCCTTTTAATAATCCAGGCCCGGCAACTACGAGGTTTTTAGGAACAGTGATAAACATATCTACGCCATCGTTCGGCTCGTCGGATGGATGGTCTTTACATGGGAAATACAGTTTGCCGCCAGTGCCTTCGGCAGTGATAGCCATCCACTGGTGCCCGGTTGAATCGCGGGTCCAGATAAAACCATCATCCCATGGTGGCCTACGGGCAACATGGGGTTTGCCACCATATATTACTTTTACGCTTGCTTTACCGGCAGGTAGCTCTTTGGCTGTATTAATGGTAATGAGGTTATTCTTGTATTCAAATGCTTCCTGTTTGCCATTTACTAAAACCTTGCTGATAGTTAAAGAATCTAACAGGTCAAACAATAAAACCCTGGTTGGTTTCGCCATGATTACATCAATGGTAGTAAAACCATTAATGGTTTTTTGCTCCGGATCCACAACAAGAGAGATTGTATAATGCCGAACATCCATAATGGCCTGCTCGGGTTTAAGCTTTCCGCCTGAGGTGAGGGTTTGGGCACGAACATATCCGGCAAAAAGGAATATAGTTGAAATTAGTATGGCTTTTTTCATAGAATATTAATGGCTGCGTTTAAAGTTAATGGGTAAGGCATATTGAACCCTTACGGGCTGGCCCCCTCTCATGCCTGGTTGCCAGGGGGAAGTCATTTTTATAAGCCGTAGCGCTTCCGTATCTGTAGCCTTGGATAAACTTTTGGCAATTTTTAAATCGCTAAGACTTCCATCTTTTTCTACCACAAACACAACATATACCCGGCCTTCAATTGTATCTCCTTTAGGATATTTAAAATTTTCATGAATGAGTATGGCAAGCTTCTGGAGGCCACCCGGAAATACAGGAACTTGCTCAACTGATGTAAATACGGGGTCTTTAGCCTTTGTTGTATCAGTTGTTTGAGCTTTTGTTGCTAGGGCTCCCATTATGAACATCGCAGCGGACAGGATTCTCTTCATCGACCTTTGTTCCTTGGTGAAATTTATGATGATTGGTCAATTAGCTTTTGCGCTATCTAAAACTTGCACATCCTGCACGGTATAAAATTGTATGGGGACGGAATATTTTGATTTAATAAAATGCCCGTCGCGCATGGCCGGGATCCATTTTTTTGATAAAGAAATTACCCGTAAAGCTTCTTTATTAAAAGGTTCACTCATGCCTTTAACAACTTTCAAGTCGGTTAAACGGCCGTCATTTTCAACAAAAAAGCTTATGGTAACAATGCCTTCTCCTCCGCTTACCTCCTTTGGCCATTTTAAGTTTTGATCTAAAAATTCATGAAATGCCTTATCGCCACCACGGAAATGCGGAGGCGTAAGTTTTTGCGCCTTAGCGCTTAATGAAACCATTAAAATGATAAGGATGGGTGAAAATTTCTTCATCCTTAAATATAAATCAATTCTCCCTCACCAGCAAGCCGTCTGCAAAATCTCGCAGGTATTGTTTATGATCTTCGGGCAGATTAATAGCGTCGAGGGCTACGAAAGCTCTATCGGCATAGGTTTGCATCGCTTTTTCAGCATGCTGCCTGATATCAAGTTCGTTGTAAATGTTGGTTATAGCTTTAACCTTTTCTGCAGTGTCAAATTCAGCTGCACTTAGCCATTGGTTTAGCGTTTGTGCCTGGCTGCCTTTTGTCAGTTCAAGGGCCCTGATTAGCAAAAATGTTTTTTTATTGGAGATGATATCGCCGCCAACCTGCTTGCCAAACTTTTCAGGATCGCCATAAACATCCAGTATGTCGTCCTGTAGCTGAAACGCTATGCCCAGGTTTACGCCAAAAGCATCGATCAGGTCTGCGTCGGTTAAAGCTGCACCGCCAATGATGGAGCCGATTTTTAATGTACCACCTAACAGCACCGCCGTTTTAAGACGGATCATGTTGATATATTCTTCAATACTTACATTGTTACGCTGTTCAAAGCTCATATCAATTTGCTGGCCTTCGCACACGCCGGTCGCAGTATCGTTAAAAACGTCAAGTACATTACGCAAAATGCTGTCATCAACCTTCATCATCAGGCGGTTGGCTTCTACCATCATGGCATCGCCGGAGAGGATAGCGACATTGGCGTTCCATTTTTCATGCACAGTTGCTTTGCCACGGCGGAGCGGGGCTTTATCCATAATATCATCATGCATCAGCGTGAAATTATGGAATACCTCTATAGCCAGTGCGGGTTCAATAGCCTTGTCAACGTCGCCGCCAAAAAGGTCACAGGCCAGCAGGAGCAGGGCAGGGCGCATACGTTTTCCGCCAATAGATAAAATATAGCTTATCGGTTCATACAGATCGGCCGGGTAAGCGGGATAGCTTAGTTTGCCTACTGCATCATTTATTAGTAACTGTAACTCTGTAAGTTGTTTCATTTGTTTACGGGAACCCTGATTTTCTTGATTTTAGGATCGACTTGATTATAAATATCAGGAAATCCTAAAATCAGGCGAATCACGGTTCATTATTCTTGTACCAATATAAAGTCTATCTGTTTTTTGGTCAGATCAACCTGTTTTACCTTAATCTTTACTTCATCGCCCAGTTGGTAAATTTTCTTTTTACGCTGACCGATGATGGCGTAATTTTTCTCGTCCAAAGTATAAAAATCGTCCGAGATATCGCGCAGGCGGATCATACCCTCGCATTTGTTTTCAATGATTTCTACATACATACCCCATTCGGTAACCCCCGATATGATGCCCATAAAGGTATTACCAACCTGGTCGCGAAGATACTCAGCTTGTTTGTATTTTACTGAAGAACGCTCTGCATCGGCTGCTTTTTTCTCCATTAAAGAACTGTGCGAACAGAGCTTTTCATAAAACTCGGCATTGGCCGATTGTCCGCCATTTAAATAATGAAACAGCAACCGGTGTACCATGACATCAGGATAACGGCGAATTGGCGAGGTGAAGTGCGTATAATGATCAAAAGCCAAACCGTAGTGAGCACTGCTTTTGGTAGTGTAAATAGCTTTGGCCATGGAGCGGATAGCCAGATGGGTTAGCACGTTCTGTTCTTTTTTCCCTCTACGTCTTCCATCAGGTAATTGAGGGATTTTGCTGTTTCCTTGTCAGATTTTGTATTGATTTTATAACCAAACCTGGCTGCAAACTGGGCAAAATTGGCCAGCGCATCGGGCTTGGGCGAATCATGCACACGATAAACAAAAGTGTATTTGTGTTTGCCTTTGCCCATTTTGCTCACCCGCTCGGCCACTTTGCGATTAGCCAGCAACATAAAATCTTCGATTAGTTTATGGGCGTCTTTGCGCTCTTTTACATAAACGCCTGTTGGTTTGCCGTTTTCATCCAGTTTAAACTTAACTTCGGTAGTTTCGAAACTGATAGCGCCGTTTTTAAATTTACGGTCGCGAAGCTTATAAGCCAGTGCGTTGAGCTTGAATATTTCTTCCTTAAAATCACCTTTTCCCGTCTCTATTACTTCCTGTACTTCTTCATAGGTAAAGCGTCTGTCGGAGTAGATGATGGTTTTACCGTACCATTCGGTAATGATATTGGCATTTTCATCCATTTCGAACACTGCAGAAAAACAAAGCTTTTCTTCTTTTGGCCTGAGCGAGCAAAGACCGTTTGATAATCTTTCGGGCAGCATCGGGATAACCCTGTCCACAAGGTAAACAGAGGTAGCCCTGTCTAAAGCCTCTTTATCCAAAGCTGAATCAGGGGTAATGTAATGCGATACATCCGCAATGTGAACACCAACTTCGTAGTTGCCATTATCCAGCACGCGATAGGACAGGGCATCGTCAAAGTCTTTGGCGTCAAATGGGTCGATGGTGAAGGTTGTGATGTTTCGGAAATCACGGCGTTTGGCAATTTCTTCGGGCGTGATCACGTCCGGAATTTCTTCAGCATCATGCTCAACCTCGGCAGGAAATGATAGCGGAAAACCATATTCGGCCAGGATGGCGTTCATCTCCGTATCGTTTTCACCTTGGGCTCCTAAGATATGTTTGATCCTTCCGATAGGGTTTTTAGCTTCTGTTGGCCAGTCGGTGATTTCGGCTACAGCTTTGATGCCATTTTTAGCCCCGTTAAGCTCGCTAATGGGGATGAAAATATCGTGCATCATCTTACGATCATCAGGAATAAAAAACGCGTATCGTTCTGAGAGTTTAACAATGCCCGTAAACTCCATTTTGGCACGCTGCAGAATTTCGATAACCTCGCCTTCTTTGTGCTTGCCTTTACTTTTGGCGTATACATAAACTTTCACACGGTCGCCGTTAAGAGCGGTGCGAAGCTTACGCGGAGCGATGAAAATATCGCTTTCAAACTCGTCATCGGTAACGATAAAGGCCGAACCATCGTTGGTGAGGTCAACTACGCCTTCAATAAAGGTTTTAAGTTCAAGCAGCTGGAATTTGCCCGGAGCGATTTCTTTTAATACCGATTTTTTAACCTCGTCTTTTAAGATGTCGTAGATGATCTCGCGCGATTCGGGGTCACGGACGTTTAATTTAGCAGAAACCTGTTTATAGTTGAGTGGCGTATTGCCGTTTTGTTCAAATATATCAAGTACCATTTGGGTAAGTACCTGGTGTATAGAAGAGTTGTTTTTCTTGCGTTTAGACATAGAATAGTATTTGCATCAAAGATACAGAATTTTGGGGTGTGGGAATGATGGTATTCAAATGCTTAAATAGACATCAAGAGTGCCTACGAGCGATATGGATCAAGTAATTTTAAATCCGAAATTTTTGAAAAATCGCTGATGTTCCTTGTTATTAAAGTCAGCTTGTTGACTATCGCTGTCGCTGCAATTATTGCATCGGGGAGTTTTACACGATAATTTTTTCTGATTTCAATTGATTTTAGAATCACTGGCTCATTGAAATCAAATATGTGTGATATATTTATAAAATCGGTTAAAAGTTTTAATTGGCTATCAGTAGCTTTGGGCCAGGCTAAAAGTTCAATGCGCGAAATTACGGAAAGCTGAAAATTTGTATTATCTAAAAGCTGGTTTGATTTTTCTGGTAATTTGCTTTCGAGATAATCGATAATTGCGTTTGTGTCAATTAAATATCCCTCTTCCACTCGTCTCTGATGTTTTTTACGTGATTTTGGAAATCGATGTATTGTTCATCGGATAATTTTAGCTTGCCTCTAAAATCAGATGGCTTTTTGCCTTCTATCTGTTTTTCTTCCTGTAACTCATCCACAGCATACAAAAGCACTTCTATCTGTTTCCCTACATAGTCCTGTGGAATATGAATAGAAATATCCTGTTGTTCCGGTGTCACTTTCGTGCGTATCATTTTTTTAATGGTTAAATAAAAAAAGTGCTTTTAACAAATTTAAACATTTAGATTGGATATTTATGCAGCCTGATCAACCCGGTATTGAAGCAATCAGCCTTTTGGTGTATTCTTCTTTTGGGCGATAATAAATATCGTCGGGATAGCCGGTTTCCACTATCTCGCCTTTGTTCATCACCATCATCCGGTCGGAGATATGTTTAATCACGGCCAAATCATGCGAAATAAAGATATAGGTCAATTTAAGTTCGTCCTGAAGTTCGCGAATGAGGTTTAATACTTGGGCCTGAACCGATACATCAAGCGCGGAAACTGATTCATCGCAAATGATAAATCTAGGCTGGAGCGCCAAAGCCCGGGCAATAACAATCCGCTGCCGTTGTCCACCCGAAAACTCATGCGGATAACGGTCAAAGTGCGCGGGCAGCAGGTTAACCCGTTCAAGTAGTTCCAGCACTTTTCGTTTGCGGGTTGTATCATTGCTGTAAAACTGATGTACCTGCAATGGCTCCATAAGTGATTGGCCAACGGTAAGCTTAGGATTTAATGATGAGTATGGATCCTGAAAAATGATCTGGATATCTTTTCTGATCTGCCTCAACTCATTTTTTTAAGTTCACGAAGATCAGTACCATCAAAAGAGACCTTCCCCGAAGTAGGTTCTATCAACCTTAAAATACTTCGCCCCAAAGTGGTTTTTCCACAGCCTGATTCGCCGACGAGGCCTAAGGTTTCGCCTGGGTATACATCAAAGCTTACATTGTTCACTGCTTTTACAACATGATCTTTTCGTTTGAAAAGCCCCGTATCTGTAGGGAACCAGGTATTTAATTTATCTGCCCTTAACAAAGGCTGCTGTTCATATAGTTTACGCTTTCTTTCGGCGATTTCGGTGTCCGGGTAATGATATAATTCCCTGATGCTTTCTATAGTTACTGCGGGCCTGGCCCCATCCAGAAAATCGGCCACAACAGGGAGTTTTTTCAAATGCTGCTGCGGGGAAGGACGGCAGGCCAGCAATCCTTTAGTATAAGGGTGCCGGGGATTTGCGAATAGATCTTTTACCGCGGCTTCCTCTATAATTTCGCCTTTGTACATCACCAAAACCCGGTCGGCAATCTCTTTGATCACACCCAAATCATGCGATATAAAGATCAGGCTCATATGCCTTTCAGCTTTAAGCTTGTGCAGCAGCTCAATGATTGTTTTTTGCACGGTAACGTCAAGTGCAGTGGTGGGCTCATCGGCAATCAAAATCTCCGGGTTGCAGGCCAAAGCCATCGCTATCATTACCCGTTGTTTTTGTCCGCCCGAAATCTGGTGAGGATAGCTGTTGAATATGGCTTCGGGCCGCGGTAATTGTACTTCTTTAAACAGCTCAATGGTTTTTTGTTTAGCCTCCGCTTTACTTGATCCCAAATGCAACCTGATAGCTTCCGTAAGCTGAAAGCCACAAGTAAGTACCGGGTTAAGCGAGGTCATTGGCTCCTGGAAAATCATGGCTACCTGGTTGCCGCGCACACGCCGCATTTCATCTTCCGATAATTTACACAGGCATACACCATTTAAAAGCACAGAGCCATCTATTAGGGCCTGATCTTCATTAAGCAAACGCATCAGGGCAAGGGAGGTAACAGATTTGCCCGAGCCGGATTCGCCGACAATGCCAATGGTTTCACCTTTGTTAAGTGTAAAAGAAATTCCCTTTACCGCTGTGAACTGGTTTTTACCATTCTTAAAACTAACCGACAGATCACTGACTTTAAGCATTATTAGCCTACAATGGTTATAAATTCGTCTGCTATCAGTTCTTCGCCGCGGTAACGTCTTAATAGTTGTGCTGTAGCTATCACATCTTTTTGGCAATAAGCGCAAATGCGCTCCAACTGGTTTTCATTCCAGTATACGCGGCCTACATCGCTGCCATCTATATCGTCTTTTGAGGTTGGGATATTAAAAATTGTGGTAAGCAGGTTTAAGGAAGTGTAATGTTTGTGATCGCCAAACTTCCATAATTCCATGGTATCTAAATGGACAATCTCCCAGGGCTTTTTACCCGCTATTTGCAGCTGCGGCGGAATTGATATGCCGTTTACCAGTAAACGGCGGCAGAGGTACGGGAAGTCAAATTCCTTGCCATTATGAGCACATAAAATAAGGTTGGGCGGTTGACTGACCAACAGGTTGCAGAATTTGGTAAGCAATTCTTTTTCATCATGTGATGCAAAAGATTTTACCCTCAAGCCAATGTTTTTCCCGGCAATAAAGATCCCGGCCGAAATGCAAACTATTTTACCAAACTCGGCCCAGATGCCGGCGCGCTCATAATGAATGTCAGCAGGTTCATCTTTGCGTTGATGCCGGGTTTTTAGTTCCCATAAAACCTGCAGATTTTCGGGCAGTTGTTCGTGGGTGCTGTACTGCGGCACCGTTTCGATATCAATTACCAATAAATTATGCAGATCGTACTGTTCAAGCATCCGGTTAAAAATTATTGAGCCAATATAATGATAAAGTTAGTAGATGGTTGCTGCGGACATTTAGTTTACAGAAAAATTAAAATCGATAAGTTGTGTTTTTTATTTCTTCAATACTTCAAACGCTATGCTGATAGTATTGCCGTTGCCATCAACCAACGTAAGAATATGTCTGCCCGGAGGTGGGTTTAAAGCCACCTGGTGAAAATCTTTGGTCTCGCCAACGTACTGATCATCCAGGTGCCAAAAAATCTTCATACCTGGCTGGCGGTGTGCTGCGTTGCAAATCATGCGGCCACGGGTGCCGTCTGCTTCAAGGGGCACGTATATTTTAGCACCGTTTTTAGGGTAGATGACTTCCATTGTATTTCCATTGTCGGCCTGGATACAATCCGGGCGAAAGGGAGGAGTACATGATATTGATAGTTTCTGGCTTTGTAATAATATTCCATAGATGGCGGCAACACAAACCAGCTTTTATTGAGGATGTTATCCGGCGGCTCACAATTACCGTTTACCTGCCATTTGGCATCGGCAGATAAATGCACCAATTGATGGTAAGGACAAACAGGGGCTTTCAGGCCGCTTTTGGGTACATATTGCTCATCTGCATCCTGGCAGTATTGCCCGGCCCGGTAGCCGCTTTGTTTGCACACATTTATTTTCACCATTTCGCCCATTGGCATTTCAAACCAATCGCGCGATACGGGCAATAGCCTGAAGATTTCAAACAGGGCAGGTGCAGCTGTGTTAATGCCCGTTAAGCCCGGCCGGCCCTCGCCATCGGTATTGCCAACCCAAACGCCAACAACATATTTAGGAGTAACCCCAATTGCCCATCCATCGCGAAAGCCAAAGCTTGTACCGGTTTTCCAGGCCACCCGCTGGCTCGAGCTAAATTGCTGCCATAGCATTTCCTCGCCCGGCCGCATCACTTCCTCCATGGCTTGGAAAGTGTAATAAACAGAAGCCGCATCCAATAACCCAGACTTTTCAAGTTCAGGTTTGGCTGTAGCCTTCTTTTCATAAACAGGATTATGAAAATCAGCAGGATCATACTTGCCATTGTTTTTGTTGTAATGATTAAGTACGCGCGCCATATCGGCATAAGCGCCGCTTAATTCCCAAAGTGTGTTTTCACCCCCGCCCAATATTAACGACAGTCCATAGTGATCGGCAGGTTTGGTTAAAGTGGTGATGCCTGCTTTATGCAAAAAATCATAAAAACGCTCATATTTGTATTGCTGCAGCATTTTAACCGCCGGTACATTCAGCGAACGGGATAAGGCGCGTGATGCGGGGACAGCACCATCATAACCCAGATCGAAGTTTTCCGGATGGTAACCCGCGATCATGGTAGGTACGTCGGGCATCAGGCTATTGGGCAATATCAGTCCGTCGTGCAACATTGCCGCGTATAACAGCGGCTTCAGGGTACTTCCGGGGCTTCGCGGGGCATCTATCACATCAACATCGCTCTCCATTTGCGGGTCCTCCCGGTGGGATATGTTACCGGCATATGCAAGTGTTGCACCTGTTTCAACATCAAGTACAATGGCGGCAATATTGTTGATGTCGTTAGCCTTTAGTAAACTATGATGCTGCTCCAGGATATCGTTTACCTGTTGCTGAAGCGACGACTTGATGCTGCTTGTAATGCGGGTATCTCCCTCTGGCTTAGCCTGATGATCGGTTTTAAAACGTTGCAGCAGGTGTGGAGCAAGTTGAGGAAGGGCCACCGGTCTGTCGGGCACAGGCTCGAGCCGGGCGAGGGCTGTAGTTGTACTATCAATGATACCTGCCTTATGCAATTTATCCAATAATGAATTCCGTTTGCGGAGCAGTATGGCCCTGTTCCTGCCAGGGTGTACCAGGGATGGCGAGTTAGGCAAAACAGCCATAGCCGCCATTTCGCCCCAGGAAAGTTTATCCGGGCTGCGGCCAAAATATCGCCAGGAGGCAGCATCCAACCCAATGACATTGGTGCCGAAGGGGGCGTTACTGGTATATAACGCTAAAATTTCGCTTTTGCTATGGGATATTTCAAGGCGCATTGCCATGAAAATCTCTTTCAGTTTATTCCAGATATTGCGTTTATGCCTGGTAGCCAGCCTGATCACCTGCATAGTAAGGGTACTGCCGCCGCTGCTTACCTTTTTCGAGCTCAGGTTTTGCTTGATGGCCCGGCTAAAAGCAACAATATCAAAGCCGGGGTGGTGCTCAAAGCGTTTATCCTCAAAAGTGATAATACATTGTTTGAATTTTTCAGGTACTGTGGGATTATAAGGAAAGCGCCATTGGCCATCATTTGCTATGGATGCACCGAGTAACTGGCCCCGATCATCGTCAATTACGTAGGAGGTGGGACTATTAAATAAAGGATTGGGCAAACAAAACCAAAATATCAGGGTTAAAACAAACAAAAAGAAAAGTGATACTATAACTTTAGGCTTTTTTAAATAACTTTTAGCTCGTTTTAGCGCAAATTGCATTACTAAATATAAAAATATTAAGCCAGTTCAGGTTTATACAACTATAATTGTGGCAAAAATCTACCAGGCAATAATACAATAAATGACGATACAAAAATTATCAATTATTATTCCGGCTTACAACGAAGGTAAAACCATCCATTTAATTTTGGATAAAATTAAAGAGGTAAACCTTATCAACTATATTGAAAAAGAAGTGATCATTGTAAATGATTGCTCAAAGGATGATACAGAAGCAGCTATTTATAAATATAAACTTGCCAACCCCGAAGTTAACATTCAATACTTTAAGCACGAAGTAAACAAAGGTAAGGGAGCAGCTTTACATACAGGTATAGCAAAAGCTACAGGCGATTACCTGATCATCCAGGATGCCGACCTTGAATATGATCCGGCTGAATACAACGATCTGTTAAAGCCCGTAGTAGCGGGTTTTGCTGATGTGGTTTATGGTTCCAGGTTTATGGGAAGCAACCCTCACCGTATCCTGTTTTTTTGGCATACCATTGGCAACAGATGGCTTACTTTTGCTTCAAACATGTTTTCCAATCTTAACCTTACTGATATGGAAACATGTTATAAACTGTTCAATACCAAAGTTATCCAATCCATAAAGCTCACTGAAAAGCGTTTTGGCTTTGAGCCCGAGGTTACCCAAAAAATCTCGAGGGTACACCGCATCAGGATCTATGAGGTAGGCATTTCCTATTATGGCCGTACTTATGAGGAAGGCAAAAAGATAGGATGGAAGGATGGGGTTAGGGCTATTTACTGCATCCTTAAATATGGATTGTTTAAATCAAAGTAAGAGTTTTTCTATAGCAGTAGCTTTCATAAACCGTATTTCTTCTTCACTGAAATTATCAGCAAGAACTTGAATGACGAAAGCCGTTTTTTAGAGTGGCCCAATCCATTTTAAATTGCACACAGTAGATGCAATGTGACGCGTCTCAATATACAAATCAACGTGTTAAACAGGTTCTAAAATGTTTGACATTCAAAAAATAGTTGTCATCAAAACTAAAATCAATGTTTTACTGCTTCCGTTGTACTTTTTCCCAAACCGCGCTTTGCTTGGTACTAAAATAGCGGATAATGCCCGCCAGCACTGCATAGTTCATAACACAAAAATAATAGGGAATGAAAAGAACTTTTATACGGAGCTGCCGCTTTTCCATTATCAGCCCAAGCAAGGCCAGCAAATAAAACAATATCTGCGCCAATAATAATCCTTGCATAGCTGTTTCTCCAGGTTTAAGAGCCAGCACAACGTTTAAAATAAACGATAATATAAGCAGGAACGGTGTAATGGTCCATCTTAAAACCCGGTGACTGATATACTGAAACGATAAAATTGGGTAGGGGAAAGGATTGAATAATTTTTTTAGCCTTAAAATAGATTGCATTCCGCCGGCAGCTATCCTCACTTTTCGTTTTAACTCTTCCGACACATTTTCCGACGCCGTTTCGGTAGCGTATGCTTCAGGTTCATAAACAATGCGGTAGCCTTTAGCAGCTATCAGCATCGAGATCATAAAATCGTCAAGCACAGTATCCGCTTCAACAGGCTGATATAGTGAGCGGCGCACACTAAACAGTTCGCCTGCCGCACCCACAACCGAATATAGTTCCGAATCCCATTTTTTCAGGGCCGATTCATATTTCCAGTAGAACCCTTCACCAGCCGCACTGGCATCTGCGTTCTCATCAATATGTACCCGTTTTTCGCCCGCAACGGCGCCAACTGTTGCATCGCTGTAATGCCTGCAGATCTTGATCAATGCATCTTTATTTAAAAATGTATTGGCATCGGTAAATACAACCGCGTCTGTATCAACATAGTTCATGGCACGATGTACCGCGGCTATTTTGCCGGCGCGCTGTGGCTGGTGCAGCAATTGTATCTGCGGGTACCTGGCAACAATAGCGGGTGTTTTATCCGATGACCCGTCGGTTACGAAAAGCAGTTTTAGTTTTCCTTCGGGATAATTAAGCAGGAGGCTGTTGCTGATCTTTTGCTCAATAAAATATTCTTCGTTGTAAGCGGCTATCACCAAAGTACAGGTAGGAAGTTCATCCAGGTTTTCTGAAGGAAGAGCTTTCCGGCCTTTAAAAGCCCTTTTGATCCTGATGATCAGGTACAGAAAAATCCCATACCCGGCAAAAGTGTAAAAAACAATAAAAAGGCTTATGGCTAAAATTATTTTCATGTTATGGTGTTAATGGGGTATCCTAAATTGCTGCTGTTTTTTGAGTGGGTAAAATTCCACCATACTGCTTTAAAAAGCATCGGAATAAAGTCGTATTGTTTTTCTTTGACGTAGTTAACCAGGTTACGGGGTACCACAATCAGCAGAAAATAAAAATAAAATAATACTTTTTTAAGCGGCGGGGCATTCCGGCGGATAAAAAGGATCCTGTTCCGGTTCATGAAGTATTCTTTTAGTTTGCTTTTTTTGCCTACCGAAACAGATTCTTTATGGTAAATAAGCGCATCGGTACAAACCCAGGCTTTAAAACCTGCTCTTATGATGTGTTCGCACCAGTCAACCTCTTCATAGTAAAGAAAAAGTTTTCGCTCATCATGCCCGCCTTTTCAATAGCTTCTTTCCTGATCATCATGGCTGCTCCGTGGCAGTAGGCTGTAGGCGCAGTTATATTATCAAACTGACCTTCGTCCTTTTGCTTTAAGCCTATCACGCTATTTCGGCAGGTGTAATAGTTCATAGGTGTGTAGCCCGCATATTGTATTAATTGTTTATCACTGAAATACTTGATCTTGGGCGACAGCATTCCTACGGCGGTGTTACTATCCATTACCTCAACCAGTTTTTCAACTAAACCCGGGGTAAACTCGGTATCATTGTTCACCATAAAAATATAATCGCCGGTTGCTACCGTAAGCCCGAGGTTATTTCCACCGGCAAAACCAAGGTTAACATCTGAGCGGATAAATATTATTTCGGGGAATTTTATTCTCCAGCCTGGAACCGGATCTATCTTACTTGCATTATCAACAACAATTATTTCTATATTACTATAAGTACTTGTATTTTTAATTGATAATAACATTTCCTCGGTAACGGATGGCTGATTAAAACTTACAGTAACAACAGAAACTTTTTTCATCTAAAAGGGGTTATTATCGATATTGCTTTTTACGGCTAATATTAGTAAAAGTTAACCAATTATATCACTATATTCCTTTGAATAATAACCAACCAAATAATGATGAGTCACTGCTTACCATAAAAGCAGATGAGCTTATACAATTGCTGAAAAAGGGGAATGTTGATAAAGAACTTGTTAAAGCCATACAGCAAAAAATTAATAATGCTATTGAAAGTAATTCGAACCAGCAAAAATTTGATGCCTTTAGCGGGTTAGATCAGGAGCAAAGCCGGCTTGATATGGTAACAAACCTGGAATTTTTACTTACCCAACACCAGGTTGATAGCCGGGAATCGAAGAAATACCTGCTGCATGAAAGAATAAAACATATAGTTTTGGTAGCGATTGCGGTTACCATGATCATACTTGGTTTAGCCATGATCATCATGCCTGCACCGCCATATTTTGAAATGTTTACCATTTTTTATTTTTCAAAGGACGACGGTATAACTTTAATGGATGTTATATCGGTGTTAATAGTATTATCGGGTGTATATTTGTTTATAAATGCCCTACTCCGAAAAATTAACGCCTGAACTCACTAATATGCCGAAACGTCCAAAAATACTCCTGGTTGATGATAGCCCGCTGATTTTGATGGTTATAGGCCAGGCTTTGGAAAAAGAGGGTTTTATTAGCCGCAAGGCAGGTAATGTAAAGGAAGCTATGACGGTGCTTGAAAATGAGATCCCCGATTTGATTTTGTCTGATTATCAAATGCCCGGTACAGATGGTTTTGCATTCAGGCAGCATTTAATGACTGTACCTGAGTATAAAAATATCCCCTTTATGTTTTTAACATCGGTTACCGATCACGCTCACATGATAGCGGGGATCAGTCTTGATGCTATTGACTACATTGATAAGGATACACCCATTGTGGTCATTATCTCAAAGATCAATAATTTTTTGAACAGCATCCGCGAACGCCACGAACACACGATCAGGGAGCTGAGCAGCGCCGCAATAGCCTTAAATTTGTATTCCGTTCCGCAGGAAATACCCCGTATTAATGGCTTTGAAATAGATTTCTGGCATAAATCGTTTGAGAATTACCCGGGCGGAGATTTTATTGATGTGCTAACTATAAATAACAGGTATACTTTTATTATCCTGGGCGATGTGATGGGCAAAAAATGGGGAGCATGGTTTTTTTCATTCGGCTATCTGAGCTATATAAGGGCAGCTGTAAGGATATGTGTTTCGGAAGGGGACGTATCAACCAAAAGTATCATGCAAAAAATCAACTCGGTAATTTACCATGACCCGGTTGTGAGCGACGTGCTGTCGACACTTTCACTTGTCAGGATCGATCCGGAGAATGAAACGCTAAGTTATACCGGCGCGGGCGACTTGCCGCTGTTGTATTTTAGCTCCAGGGAAAATAAACTTAACAGGATTAACTCATCAGGCTTGTTGCTGGGGATTAGTAAAGAGGGCGGCTTTGATGAACATTTATTTACCATGCAGCCTGGTGATCAGTTGATCATGATAACAGATGGATTGATAGATAAAGAGACACCGGCAGGAAAGAAAACCGATCTGAACAGTTTTATTGATGAGATTGAAAAATATCTTGGTAAAACCAATTCATTTGCAACCTTAAAACACGATGGCTTTTTGAACGAAAAAGCGAGAGAACAAATTGATGACTGCAGTTTAATATTTATTCAAAAAAACAGCTAAATGATATTACAAACACATCTGCTTAATAATGCATTAATTGCGGATATCCTGCTTAAAGAGGCGAATTTGGGAAATGCTGAACAATTTAAGTCGGAACTGATGAGCCTGATCAATAAAGGAAATAAGTATGTTATTGTAAACTTTGAACAGGTAATATATGTTGACAGTTCTTTTTTGGGCGCATTGGTATCGGCTCTTAAACTGGCCATGAACAGCGGGGGAGACATTGCCGTAGTTGGCTTAAATAATGATATCAGGTCATTGTTTCAATTGGTGCGGCTTGATAAGGTGTTCAGGATCTATACAAATACACAGGAGGCTTTAACCGGGGCATAAACGAATTTACTACCTTGAAAAAATTTGTTTTTAACAATGAAACCGAAGGTATTTATCCTTTAACTGTCCAGATCATTAACTATATCCAAAACATGGCAAAAGATATAGTTGATGACGACGCCGGCTTCAGGATAAAAACCATCCTGATTGAACTGCTTACCAACTCGCTCAAGCACATGGGGGATGATGTTACCAGGATCGGGATTGATCTGAAAAATAACAAATTATATATAAGTAAACAGGATAAGGGAAGGCCGCTGCAAATTAATACCAGGCAGGCATTGTTAACCTGGCCGTTAACGCACAGCAAATTTACCCCAAATGAAATTGCCATCTATGGTGATGACTTCGGTACATTAAAAGGACGGGTGAAAAACAGTAACCAATTAGAGTTTTTTACCGAAGACCTTGATGTACGGTATGTTAACAAGGAAACCATTATGGGGTTAAATGAACATTATGGCCTGATGATCATCGCACGTGCCAGCGATGCGTTTAACTACAAACATAAACCTGATACAGGCGTAAATACATTTACTTCGATAATTGAACTTAAACAGCGTTAGGCATCATTGCATAATTTCTGAAGGCCTTTGTTAATGGGTCAAGGGGATGTTATATAAGTAGCCGAATTACAACCACCAGGGAAACAACTTTCGGCAAAGTAATTATATTATTGGGCAATTAATTATCACTCTCGTTTTCGCTATTTCACAGCTGTCTGTTCGTTTACCGGTTCTGTAGGAGCATTATCGTGCGGCGTATGAATAAACTTTTTGTTTGCCCCTTTTAACTTAAACAGCAGTAAAAACATGGTGAAAAATATAAGCGGCAGTTTAAGCATGGCTTCTAAAAGTTTTCTATTATAAAACGATGTTGGTATGGCAACTACGATACCAAGGTAACAAGCCACTGTTGCCCCGAGCCACAAATGCCAGTGCGGGCCTATGCCCGGAGTGAAAAAAGAGATCAATAGCATAAAAGGCATCAGGCCAAGCATTAATACGCGCGGCAGGATAGCCATCTGATAAATCTCATTCACGTAGTCAAAATTGCCGCGGAAAAATTGGGCCGGCGCGGTAGCTCCATACTTTTTAAGCAAGTTAAACTGAGCCGAAAGCCAGCGCTTACGCTGCTTTTCAAACACTGCGGGATTACTCACTTTTTCATCGTAGATATACGCTTTTTCTGCATAAGCAACATGGATCTTATCACGGGTCAATAATAAGCCCATTTCCTTGTCAAACCCGCCTACGGCATCAATACGCGACATTACATTTACAAACAGGTTGTACTCCAAGGCCATACCCGAACCTATAATGGCTGCCGAAAAATTAAACAACTGCTGCGATTTTCTGAAAATATGATTGTTAACTTCTTCGCTTACAGCATCAAGTATTGCTACCTGCGTGTTTGAGTTTTTTGCTACCCTATGGCCCTGCACCACCCGGTGACCTGCTTGTAAATAGTTGTTGATCTGGTATAGGTAATCGGGCGCGGCAATGTTATCAATGTCAAAAACAACCGCGGCATCAAATCCAACCGCCGTGTTTTCAATGGCTTTGTTCAGCGCTTTTGATTTGGTGCTGGTTTCAAAAACCACCTCTACTACCTGCAAAGGCATCTGCTTTAATTTAACAATGGTTTCAGGTTTCATGGAGTCGGCTATCACACAAACCGTGAACATATCTTCAGGGTAATCGATAGTTAGTGCCGCCGCCGCCGAGTTTAGAATAATTTCATCTTCTTTATAAGCGCAGATATAAACTATAAATTTACTGAGCGCAGTGGCTGTGGCCGGCTGTTTGATGGGGATTAATTTTCCGAGTACCGAAAATACAAACAGGTACAGGCTATATACACCAAGGTATATAAACAGCAAAATGGCGATTAGGGATGCTATGAATTTAATGATTTCCATGTGTTTTATTGCTAAACCCTGTTTGTATTAATTAGCAGCAGGTTGTATTATTAAAAATTAACTTTTCCGTTTATTGTTCAAATTTGTTGCCAGCAAACTTTTGATCTCTGTTATACGGTGCTCCCATGTATTTTGTGCGGCTATTTTTAATCTTTTTTGTTGTAAAAAAGGAGTGTCGTTTAACGATAAATTAAGGGCAGCAGAAAATTCATCAACATTTTTGCAGATATATACGCTGTCGCCGGTAAACTCTTCTAAATCTTCGTTAAAATCGGTGATCACTACCGGCCGGCCCGAGCCCAGGTATTCAAATAACTTAAGCGGAAAAATGGAACTGCTTACGTCATCTTTTTTGAAGGGGATAATAGCAACATCAAATCCCTTAAGCACGGCAGGCAACTGCTCATAGGGTACTGCTCCTTTTTTGAAAATATTAGGCGCATTAAAAGCGGGGTTGTTTTCATAATCTTTACCAACCGGCCCTACAAATACAAAGTTTTTATCGGGATTTTGTTCGAGTAGCTGCGTTAACAAATTATAATCAATACGCCGCTCAATATTGCCGAAATAGCCGATTATCGGTTTAGGGATATCAGAAAGGATATCTGCTACAGGCAACGCCGGATCCAGCGCTTTTTGACTATGGCCGATGTCGGCTGCATTTGGTACGAAGTAAGAGTTAGGGTTAAGTTTTGCTTTTGCATTGCGTAACTCTTTACTGGTGCTGATCACCAGATCCATATCTTTCACCAATATATCTTCGGATATAAGGCCGTGACGAATTTGGTATTCCTCAATAAGTGGATCAACGCAATGATAAACTTTTAATAACGGTTTCAATTTTAACAACCGATGCAAGCTTGGATAGTAAAACGCATAGGAGTTGATAAAGATGTAGTCCTTTATTTTAAGGCTCTTAATAATCTTATTGAGCCTGGCCGCTACAATTCGTTCGTTCACTTTCACGGCCAGCCGATAGACAGCTCCTTCGGGCAACGAATTAATCGACGGTACCGGAGGCGTAATAATGATCTTTAAATTAGGGATCTCTGTTTGGATAAAACTATTTTGAGGAGAAAAGAAGTGCGGTTTGCGTGCCTTATAGCCCGGCGTATTTTTAAACTGGATATAATCTTTCCAGGTATAGGGCCTGTCAACATAATACACGTAGTTATCTATGGCCAAATGTTTGGCCATAGTATAGTTTGTTGATTCGAGGCGGCTATCAAACTGCATTTGCGAAAATATTACGATATGCCGGTTTTTAAGCTCCATATAAATTGCTTATTCAGTTAGTCGTTTTCCTTTTATTTTGCCCATCACAACACCTATAAACTCTTTTAATTCGATGTAGCCTAAAACAAAGATGTCGGATATTTTAAACTGAAGATGTTTTTTTAATGCCCAGTAACCAAATATAGCACCGGTAGCAAAGGTAAAGATAGAAGCAACTGCTACCGCATACAAGTTGTGGAAAATGAGAATTCCCGTAAAATCGCCTATTATGTTAACAGTTAGCATCAGGAACACTTTGATCATGTTAAGATGGGGTTTGTTGATGATATCAAGCGTTATACCGAAAAACCTGTCGATAGGCAGCAGCATTACGTAACACATAAAAATCCTAAAGATATTGCCTGCATCAGAATGCTGGTATTTAGCGCCAAATAGCAGCCCGATAATAAGGTCGGCAGCAACGAAACAGATAACAGCGATAGGGGTAAGCGCTATGGTAAGCATGCCCGCATATTTTTTCATGATATAGGTGACATATTTTTGATCGCCCCGCTGTACAGCCGCCGACATTACCGGCAATGCAGTAGAAATGAAAGCCCTTAGCGGGATTTCAAAAATCTCCATAAGCCGTTGCGGAATGTAATAAACAGCCAACAGATCGGGGCTGAACATAGGCTTTACGATAAATGTATCAGAGCTCCTGAGCAGGTATGAACTTATAGATGTGCCTACACTGTATTTACCAAAATGGGCCATTTGTTTTATTGTAGCCCAGTTTTTGTGTGCTATGGTTTTTACCTTAGCCCAGCCTGTAGTAATGCAAATAACGCTGCTTAACAGGTTAGCTGTAAAGTAACAATATATAGTTGTTTCAAAATTTGATTTGCCTGCAACGGCAACGCCAACCACCAGCGCCAGAAAACCTCCCTGGTTCATTAATTGCAGCGTGAACATTTTATCAAAGCGTTCTTCGGCCTGGAGCGTCCAAAGGCTCACTGCCGAGGGGAGTGTGCAGAAATAAATGAAGCTAAACCATTTAAGCGTAATACCTATATCAGCATCCGGATTTGTGTAAATAAGATAGATCAGGAGATTTACGACGGCAAATGCGCAGGTGACCATAAAACCCAGGTACCAGGCAGAGCCTGATATGTTTTTCATTTTTTCGGGTGTAGAGCCTGAATAAAATTTTATGACCGATGTTTGCAGAAAACCCGTACGAAAGGTATCGGCCAGCGTAAATACAATCTGGAAAAACACATAGTTGCCAAAGGCGGGTTTACTTAAGCGGCGGGCCAGCAGTGATAGTATCACCATTCCCAAAACCGGCAATACGGCGTTGGTTGCCAGTGAAAGCGTGTGTTTGTTTATTAATTTTTTAAATAAACTCATGTATCATGTTTTACGCTTTCTCCCACAATTGTGTTGTAAAATTATATTGTTTTATTACTTTGGCGGGGTTGCCAACTGCTACCGAATAAGGCGGGATATCCCTCGTAACCACACTGCCAGCCCCAATAACCGAATGTTTACCAATGGTTACACCGGCGGTTACCACACAATTAGCACCTATCCAAACATTATCATCAATAGTAATTTGTTGGGTGGTTACTTTTTGATGGCGTGGCGGCATACTTACGTCCTGATAGCCATGATTAAGGCCGGATATTACAACATGCTGCGCTGTCATGCTGAAATTGCCTATTTTAACCGGGCCAATTATTACCGTACTGATGCCAACGCCTGATCCTTCCCCGATAAATACATCGCCAACGCCGTTATTGATCACAGCGAAGTCTTCCACAATACTTTTTGCGCCAAGTGAAAACTTGTTGAACGGAAAAAGGTCCATCCGTGCATTAAACCTTACTACACTGTTTTTACCCCGGTGATGGAAAAAGCGGTTAAGTATCAGCCTAACCCAAAGCCTTGGCCTCGACTGTCCGGGCGGAATAAGCATCCAGTGGACTAATTTTTTTAATTTGGGATTTGATTTTATGGATGATACAAATGACATCTGCTTAATTAATTAGTATTGTCCCTGTACTGTTTTTTTTAATTGCTCCTGCTCCTGGTTGTCAAGGCGCTTGCATACTACAAGGATGGATATGGCCAGGTAGAACAGGATGTTTGATGGGTATTGAACGATAGCCTGCTGCGGAAAGTTACCAATATTGAACGCGAACAAGATTAGCAACATAGCCAGGCAGTAGTTTTTAAGTTCGGGATTTTTGATACTGAAGTAAAAGTTTATTCCCGTTTTAAGCACCACAAAAAACAGCGTACAAAATAGGATGAGCCCAATCCAGCCCATTTCAACAGCTACGCGCACATAACCGCTGTCCGGAGGGAATTTGGCTAACATGGAGTTTGGTGAAAACTTACGGCCCCAAACGCCTACAGAACCTAAGCCGCCGCCAATAGGGTGGGAAAGGATATAAGGCTTGATCCTCTTTTGATTTTCAGCACGAACGTTGTAAGATGCGTCATCGGATGGGTTAAAAGCTGTTTGAAACCGCTTGATCAATGGGTTGGAGGTTGGCATTACTATCAAAATGCCGAGCATACCTCCTGCCACAAGCGTGAAAAATAAAACCCGTTTGTTGAAGTTTAAAACGGCCAGCATAGAAAGCGCTCCCGGTACCAATACATAGGCGGCCCTTGTACCGGAATAAAGCATAACATATAAAAAGAAAGCGGCGATAAAGCCCAGTAATGCTTTGCGTTTGACAGGTAATTTGCCCATAATGAGTACAATGCAGAGCAATGCGCCTATAACCATGTTGTATGAAAATGTTACAGGGTCCGAGAAGATGGCAAATTTACGCATATGCCCGTTGATGAACAACAAACTTACACGGAGCGGATCGGAATACAGGGATCGGCGCTCGAATGGAAAAAAGCCAATGTTTTCTTGTTGAAAAGCAGAGATTCCCGCCAGTATATCCAGCAATATCCAAAGTTTTAAAAGCGTTTTTATGAACTTTACCGTGCGGATCTGGTAAACAAAAACAAAGTACATCAGCATAATGAAACCCACAGTCCGAACGGTATAAATCCAGGCCAGCCGTGACGCGGCCGCAGGGTTTACAAATTCAAACATATTGTAGGCCAGCCACACCAGTATCATGTAGCTTATAGGATTTTTAAAATAGGTCCAGTTTTGTTCAGTGCGCTGTTTTATAAAAAAACCAAAGATAAGCAGATAGGTGGTTACATCCATCAACGTACCGATAGGTACTCCGCTTGGTAAAAATTCAGCAATGTAACTGATGAAAAATGCACCTGTGATAAGCGCGCAAATGCCGAATTCGGGATAAACGGTAATGGCAAATACAATGGGTAAACCCATTGTCATCACAAAAACAGCACCTACGCCTATAAATCCAAGCTTATAGGTTAAAAAACTTATCACAAGTGAGGTAATAACCAAAAAAACAGGGCAAACGGATGCGAAAACTTTTGAATCAAAAGCGCTTTCCAAAAGTTTTGCTTAATTTCAGTATTACCTGTTGGTTCATTGCGCATGAATTAGTAACTCTTTTTATAAATTTACAGGAACAAGATCTTCACAGCCCACACAAATACACTGATAAATGCAAATACTATAGCCGCTTTGCGTGTTTTTTTGAAGCGGACTTAAATCTTCAAATGGATCCTTTTGGGGTTTGGGAGGGTCAATTCTCATTTTAAGTAACATTAAGTATATGAACCAGGGTTGCGTGCTTCGTTTAATTAAGAGTGTTTTTCTTTTTTCTGATCGTATTCGGTTTTATTGAGTACCCAGCCGGCAAACTTGTTTTCAAGCCCTTTCAAATAGGTTATGTGCTGTTTCTGAATATTATTTATTTTCCTGTTGGCTTCAAATACAGCTATTGTTTTATTTGCAAATAATAACCATTCTTTGGATTTATTAAGCGCGGTAAGCGGGGCAGTATCAATGATTACTATATCGTATTTAGTCCGCAGCTCGTCAAATTTGCTCTTAACAAAGGCTTCGCTGCCAATTTCAAGCAGGGTTACGTCACCTCCGCGGTTGCCTAAAACAGTAGTGTTTGAGCTGCTGAGTTCGGATTTGCCAAATTGGCTGTTTTTAAAATAATCTTCAAGGTATACTTGCGGCTGAGCGGTATTACTTATCGTGGCGTTATTGAAGTTACCGTCAATTAACAGCACTCTTTTATTGATCATGGAGTAAGAGTATGCCAGGCTTATCGCCAGCAGTGTTTTACCTTCGCCAGGCTCGATGCTTGTTATGGCTAAAATTTTTTCACCTTTTAATTCCTGATCAATTTCAAACCGTATAGAGCGCAACAACTCTTTAAAGGTCTTCATTTTTTCACGGTGCTCCACATCCCACAGTTTGCGCAGATCGAGATTTTCACCGCTGATCTTGTTCAGATAGCCTAATAACGGTAGCTGGGTTTTATTAACCAGTTCGGTAGGGCTTTTAATGGTATCATCGATGTAAAATAATACGAACAGCCAAAAGAGACAGGCAAATAAACTGCCCATGCCGCTTAATATAATAAGCAGCATTTTTTTTGAAGGCTGGGCTACATCAGGCTGGGCCATCTCAATCTGGACCAGTTTTATTGAAATGCTTGAACGCAGGTTAGTTTCATTGTATTTGTTCAATACATCCAGGTATTCTTTACCTGCAATATCAATATCAAAATAAAGGGTTTTTACTTTCGCATCAAACGGAACCAGGCGGGAGAATTTAGCATTAAGATTTGTGAGCTCATCATTTATTGATTTAACGCTGTATTTAGCCAGATCGCGAGAAATCTCAAGACCAAGCTTTTGTTTAACCTGATCCTCTTTGCTCACAAGCGGATTGGTAATGTATTTATCAGATGTTAAGTTGATCTGATTTGAGAGCTGTTGCTGTAACGAATCAAGAGATTCTTTATACTTATTATTAAACCCGCTGCGTACATATTGATCTTCCAGTATATGCAATTGGTCCTGAGTGGAAATGATAGCCTGGTTGTATTTGTTGGTTATCGATTCAACATATTTCCTTTCATCGGGTGAGAACTTTTGGACGATAGCATCAATGGCGCCCTGATTGGATATTACATCCTTTTCGGCCTGCAATTTTCTGTCACTGTAAGTCATGATCTGGCTAAAAATCGCTTTGGACTGCTCATCCAGGTTCAATACACCGTTTTGAATTTTATATTGCTGTAATTCGCTGGTTTTTTCACTCAGCGCCTTACGTTTGGTATCTAACAGATTTGATAAAAAGTTTACTGCATTTGATTCATTTTGCTTTACGCTTTGGGTATAATAGTCTATAAACTGTTTGCATAATGTATTTACTACAAACGCCGAAAGCTGAGGGTTTTCTGAATTAAAACTTACAGAAATAAAATCACTGCTTTCTTCACGGTAAATTAGCAGGTCTTTTACTATGTTACGCTCATCGTATTTCATTGACCTGAGCAACCCAATAAGTGAGTTCTCGTTTTTATCATAAACAGATAACGGCTGGAGGGTAGCAAATTTCTTTTTAAAAATCGCTAATACGTTATCCTTTTCATAAGGCCGCAATTCAAGTAATTCCTTACTTTGTTTACGAAAGGGATAGGGATCGCTCAAGTCATGGATCATGAGCGAATAAGAAACCTGGTCAATAAGTTTCTTTAGCTTCATGATCGCCATGAGGTTACTGAATTCGCGATAAACTTGTTGCTCTTGTACGTTCGTCGTCGGATCTTGATCAAGAAGATGGCTGGACGCGTCAACTATGCCGGTGGCTATTTCCGCGTGCGACTGGTAATTATCAGGTAAGTTTTTTACCAGGAAAAAGAAGTGATTACTGCTACAAGCGGTATTATTATCAGTACAGTTCTGTATTTCTTTAGCAGATTGAAAAAATTGCCTATCTCCATCTTTTACTTAACGTCTTCTAATTTAGTACCCAATAATTCTTCAAGATTGGTCTTGGCTGTAAATGTCGATAATTCAGCTTGTACTTTAAAGGCGTTTTGGCTGTATAAGGTGGTAAGCTGTTCATTATAGATCTGAAAAGTTGTTTCGCCTTTTTGAAACGCGTATTTTAATTGCTTAACAGCACTTTCGGCATCAATTACGGCATTTGCCCTCAGCCTTAGTTCGGCCTGTGCTGCCAGATATGAAAAGTAATAGCGTTTTACCTGGGCTTCAAGGCTTAACATATACTCGGCCTGTTGAAATTCTGCCGCTTTGTAGATTTCTTTCGTTTGCCTGATAACTCCCGGCCTCGAAAACAGGTGTCCTAAATTTAGCGAAAGGCTTATTTGATAACCTTTAAATATGGTTGGCTGCGAAATGTTGATAGATGTTTGCGGACTATAAATGTAAGATGCAGTTAAACCATCGAGCCATGAAAACACGGCGGAGTTATAAACGGCTTTGGCTGCATTTACCTGGCTTTGACGGGATTTTACTTCGGGGTAGTTTTTTTTAGCAGTTGCTATAAGTTTTTCAAGAAAAGGATAGTTAATGTCACTTACAAATGAAGTTTGCTGCGCATGTGCGCGGGTGGTAAATAAAAGAGCAATTATAAAAATATAAATGGGCTTCAGTTTCAGGGGCATATAGTTATACTTTTTCTTTTTGGAATAATGCGGGTACTGTACCTGCAATAATTTTTAAATCTAACCAAATAGAATATTTCTGGGCATAAAAATTATCTAATTTTTTCCTTTCACGTTCAGACATGTCTTCCTTTCCGCGTTTGCTGATCTGCCATAGGCCCGTTAAACCGGCAGGACCAAGAAAACGCATCGACCATTCGTTAGAGGTAAGCATCTCGGCCTCATATAAAGGCAATGGCCTGTTACCAACTACCGACATATCGCCCCGTAGTATATTGAATAATTGCGGTAATTCATCAAGACTTGAATTGCGTAAGAAATTGCCCAGCTTAGTAATACGCGGATCATTCTTGATTTTCACAAAGGCAACTTTATTTTCGCCCCCTTCGGCGGCATATTGATTGTTTTCGGCAGATAACTTTGCCAGCAGTTGGTCGGCATCGGTACGCATCGATCTGAATTTATAAAAATCAAATACTTTATAGCCAGTACCTACGCGTTTGCTTTTGTAAAATACAGGTCCTTTTGAATCCAGCTTAATTAAAATAGCAACTATTAGCATAACAGGCGATAATACAAACATCATACCGCCCGAAATTACCAGATCGATAAGGCGCTTACCTGCCGGCATTTTATAAGTCGTATCAACTACTTTTGAAAGCTCAAGCAATTTGGGCTTTATCAGTTTAAAGCGCACCAAAAAGTTAAGCCTTTCGCGCAGGTCACTTATGGCAAACGGTTCGCCATAAAAATCATGAACCTTTAATTTAATGGCTTTTTGCCTTAGAGTTTTATCATTTTGTGATGAAAGAAGTACAATAATTAAACCACTAAGAAGAAAGCTTTGTTTAACTTCTTCAACCATTTTAATCCATTTGCCCTCAGTATCAACTTCAACCAAAATAATATCAGGAACGGATAAAATAGATTGCTCGCCTAAATAATCATTCAACTGGTCAATAGAGTTGTTGTAAGCAATTTTAAAGCCTTCATTTAGTCCAGCCGAAATCATTTCCTTAAACTCGGTGCCGGCATAGGCTATCCTGATATTAGAACCTGAACTTTCGTTCCAATCAGATGTTTGGTGATTCATAAACTTGTAAAACTTGATTAATAGCTGTTTTTAATGCAGTTGGGTTAAACGGCTTGTGAATGTAAGCATCAACCTTAAAGGGCATGTTGCTTACCTGGGCATCAAGATCATGGGCGGCCGATAGCAATATAACAGGTATTTCACGATAAAAGCCACTAATCTTTACGTTCTTAATAAAAGACTGGCCGTCAAAATAAGGCATTTGGAGGTCGGATATAATCAATTCGGGCATATTGCCGTCTTCGAGCCAGCTAAAAGCTTCGATGCCATTATTTTTAACTACAATATCATATTCTTTTGACAGAATGAAGTTGAGTAGTTTTAGGATACTCAAGTCATCATCAACTATAAGTAGCGTTCTTTTCATACTTAATTAATGGGGGTTATTTATAAAAGAGAAGCAAATGTTTTATTAATCAGTTTGTTGTATGTTATTATTATTTATTGTAAATGCTGATATGTAAAAAAATATAAATTTAATAAATGTTATTAATGAAAAGAAAATGGTTTATTAGCCGTTTTTAACTAACAGCTAAGTATAAAATAAATAGCCTTACAATTAACGCGTTTTGTTTTTCACTGCAATTGCATGCAAAAAACATTCCTCAAATAAAAAAACAGCCGAAATTAAAGGCTTAGTAGGCTTTTATACGGTTAATATATAAAATGGTTGTGAAAAATTGCGATATTAACGGAAAGTTAATAACCGTCGAGGAATTTATTCCCACGGCGGGTAGCTGTAATTCCCCAAAATGGGATTTAATTTTATACCGGGTATAGGTATTTATAGCGCTACTTTTCTATCACGGATAAAAAATTTCCGGCAGGGTCTTTAAACCAGGCTATTTTTGGACCCCCATTAAGAAAAAGGCCTTTTTTGTTTGTCTTAAAATTCTCCTGGTTATAAATCTCAAACTTAACGCCGCGCGCGCTGAGTTCATCAACTGTTTTTTCCACATCATCAACCGGGAAATTTAAAATGGTGAAGGTAGCCGGGGTATGGTTGGGTTTAGTATATATTAATATGGGGGTGCTCCCTGTAATATTAAGGTTAAGTAAGCCTTGCATTGCGGGTACATCACTTACATCTAACCCGAGTACATCAGCATAAAACGCCCTCGCTTTAGCTGTATCATCTACCGAAAATCCGCTGAATGCTTTGCTGTCTTTTAACATGATAGTTGACTTTATGTTATTGATACTACCTTGCTTTTTAATAATTTGTTTTGTAAAAGTGAGTTTAGCCTTCCAAAACTTCGGCCCGGAAACCTAACTCATTTAAAAAATTGATGAGCGAGTGAGCGCATAATGTGCCGCTATCGCACTGCACCCGCAAAATCCGGTCACAATCATCAAGATCGAAATTGGCTTTATGGTTGCCAAACGTGCTATGAATGGCATTCAAAAGCATATTAGCCTGGCGGCGTTTATTTACATTGGTTTTAAAAACTTCTACTATCATAAGCCTGTTTTGGTGTGTACCTAAAACCTTTGGTTGAACAATAGAAATGTTTGATTTTTTAGGGACGGTGATTGGTTCATCCGACCCTAAAAAATCAATAAATTATTATTTGGTGGCGTTAGGATTGTGTGTGATCATCCAGTTTATGCCAAACCTGTCGGTAAGCCAGCCAAAATAATCGCCCCAAAACTCATCATGCATAGGCGAAACAGCATTACCGCCTTCGGCTAAACCACTATACAGTTTGTCTGCCTCCTCTCTTGATTCGGCACTTATGGTGAGCGAGAAGTTATTACCCATAGTTACGAATGGCATACCTCCTTCACCAATTGCATCCGTACCCATGAGCATGCTGCCATTAGCAAGGGGTAGTGCAATATGCATAAGCTTATCCTGGTGTTTTTCGGGCGTATTGGCTGCCGCAGGTGAGTCTTTAAAACGCATAACCATTGCAAACTCACCGCCAAATACTGACTTGTAGTGATTAAAAGCTTCTTCGGTATTACCGTTAAAGTTTAAATAAGGATTAATAGCTAACATGATGTCATTGTTTTTATAGATTTATAATTGAGTGATTTTGTGAAAGTAAAATTAAGTCTTGTACCCTAACATAGGAGGGGGTATCAAGACATGTTAAGGGGTTAATTGCGACATTGTTTCATCACAAAAACACACAAATAGATCAATAAAGAAGGTGTTGCCGGTTTTAGCTATTATCCGCCGGCAACCTGTTCGAAACAAATTTATACAGGTATGGTGCCTTATGCGCGCCGCCAGTCCATTTTTTTGCCACGCGCTCCAAAATACCCAGCCCCAGCATTTTACGCTGAAAAGCAGCGCGGATCAGCTTTTTGTTAAGAATGGTTTCGTAGAGCGATTGCAGGTCGCCCATGGTAAATTCCTCGGTCATGAGGTTAAAACCTATCAGCTTTTGGTCAAGCTCGTTCTGCAGGGTTTCCAGTGCTTTATTGATAATTTGCTGATGGTCCTGCATCAGCGCAGGCAGTTCATTCAGGCTGTACCAGTCGCAGCTATCAGATATCTCATCGGGTGTTGGGATAGCCCTGGTAAAATCAACCAGCGCATAGTATCCCACCGAAATAAAACGCTTTAATAACCAGTGATCAGCGGGCGGGTTATAGCCACGGGCCTGCATAATGGCCTTAAGCGGTCCGGGATCATACCGGCTGTAATTGCCAAAAACATAAAACTGTTCCAGGTAAATGTTGGTTAAGGCTGTTCGGCTTTGAAGTACCCGCCGCGCCGCTTCGTTCACATCCTCATTATCATGAATAAAGCCGCCGGGAAGCGCATATAGCCCGGTATTTTTATAAGCCAGCAGCAATACCTTTAACTGGTTGTCATGAAAACCAAAAATAACTGTATCTACAGCAAGACCTGGTAGAAAACCCTCGCCCGCGATGTTATTTTCCAGTTGGTGAAACTCTTTATTCATGTATCGTAACAAAACAAAGGCACAAGTAAATAAAAAAATTGATAGCTATCGAAAAATAATTTATTATTGTAACAAATTGATACAATAAGGATCGAATTCAAAAAATCTCCATCAATTAAACCAGACTAACCAAATACCAGTAATGAAGAAACCAATTTTAGTAATGCTGTTGCTTGCACAAGTTGCCTCGGTAAAGGTAATGGCGCAGCTATCGGCAAACAAAACCGCCATTGAGAACGGCGCGCTTGAGGGTACTCGCGAAGCATCAAACGTATTAAGTTTTAAAGGTATTCCGTTTGCACAGCCGCCCGTGGGCGATTTGCGCTGGAAGGAGCCTCAGCCCGCCAAAAACTGGGAGGGTACATTAAAGGCCGATCATTTTGGCCATAACCCCATGCAGAAGCCCATTTTTGGTGATATGGGCTTTCGTTCATCAGGTATGAACGAAGATTGTTTATACCTAAACGTATGGACGCCGGCAAAATCAGCCAAAGAGAAGTTGCCTGTATTGGTTTATTTTTACGGCGGGGGCTTAATGGCCGGTGATGGTTCTGAGTCGCGCTATGATGGCGAAAGCATGGCTAAAAAAGGCATCGTAGCGCTAACCGTAAATTACAGGCTTGGTGTATTTGGTTTTTTTCGCATCCCGAATTAACTAAAGAATCACCTAACCATTCGTCGGGTAACTATGGGTACCTTGATCAGCACCTGGCCTTGCTGTGGGTACAAAAAATATAGCTGCCTTTGGCGGCGATCCCAAACGTGTTACCATTGCGGGTGAATCGGCAGGGTCTATCTCCGTATCGGTACAAATGGCTTCACCTTTATCAAAAGACCTGATCGCGGGTGCTATCGGCGAGAGTGGCGCGGGTATCAAACCAACACTTTTCCCTATACCATTGGCTGACGCTGAACAAAACGGCCTTAGGTTTGCTGCTAACGAGAAAGCCAATACCCTGGCCGATCTCCGGGCTATACCCGCCGAACAATTGTTGAACGATGCTTTTAAACCTGGTACGCCGCCAATGTCGGCCACTATTGATAATTACTTGCTGCCAAAATCGTTGCCTGAGATCTTTATGGCGGGCCAACAGGCTAAAGTTCCTTTGTTAGTGGGCTGGAACTCGGCCGAAGTACCATTCCAGTTCATGATGCGCGGCGATGCGCCAACGCTTGAAAATTATACCAAAACGCTCAAACAATTATATGGTGACAGGGCAGAGGAAGCATTGAAACTATACCCGGCTGCTAATGACGGGGAAGTGATCAAAGTTGCAACCGACTTGTCGAGCGACCGGTTTATCGTATACAGCACCTGGAAATGGGCCGACTTACAGGTACAAACCGGAGGGAAGCCGGTTTATCGTTACCTGTTTTCACGGGTTCGCCCGGCCATGGTAGCTTCTATGGGGAATGCCACCCCGGGGCTTGCCGGCGGTGTGGTTAAGGGCGATGCCGCAAAACCGGCCCCGAAAATGCCGCCACCTGTGGGTGCTGCCCATGCTTCAGAAATTGAATATGCCATGGGGAACCTGGCCGGGAACAAAACCTATGCCTGGACACCCGATGATTTCAAAGTATCCGAAACCATGGAAAACTACTTTGCCAACTTTATAAAAACTGCCAACCCTAACGGCGCAGGCTTGCCAAAATGGTCGGCAATTAAGGATAACAATCATGTTAAATTTATGAATATTGACGTTAAAAGCGAGGAGATGCCGGAGGTTAACCGGGCGCGCTACCTGTTTTTGGATAAAGATTACATGAAATAAGAAATAAGATTTTTTCAGACAAATGGGCTGGCTCCTGCGAATTTGCGCAGGGGCTTTTTTGTAGATCAATATCATTACATTTATATAATGATATTTAGCCCGGTAAAAAGCGTGTTATCCAAATGGTTGTTAACAGCTATGGTAATGCTTTGCTTTTTTACTTTTTCGGGGCTTACTATCCAAACCACAAATAAGGCAGCTCTTCCCGATACAACTTTGGTTGCCGGTTTTGTAAACAGGGTCTCAAAATCATTATCATATAAAGCTGCTGTTAAAACGGCTAAGCGGAATAATTGTTCAACTTTAATTTCCGGGGATATTAGTCTGCCCGCGTTAAGCTTTTTGCATAGCCTGGAAGCCGATATCAGCATTAAAAAAACTTCTAAATTGTTTATACCCGGCAGGCTCGTTAAACGCGCTCTTTTTAACCAAGCTTTCAAGCCGGATTTAGGCGATGCCGATAGTCCCTTATAGGATAATCCTTCCTTACTGATTATCCGATGTGGTAATCATTTCCATTTTAATTATTTAGGTACAAACCCCAAAGAGGGTAATGCCTGTAATTTATTTTCTGAAATCGAAATGAAAAAACTTAAAAAGTTCACGAGGCTTTGCGGGCTTTTATTGTTTATGATGTTGGCCACTGCCGGGATAGGTTCATTGGGCGTAGCGCCCACTTTAACTAAAGACAGAAAGCTGTTTGTTGATACGCACTCCAAAACAGAATTGGTAGAAAAAGCCGAAACCGACCAATGCATAGCAGATAACTTATTTTAACATGAAGTTGATATCGGCATGGATAACTTGTTAATAGTTATCTTTGCCCTATGAACTATTTTGAATTTTACGGTATCCCTGAATCTTTTAAGGTTGACCAGGCGCTACTTAAGAAAAAGTTTTACGAGCTGAGCAAGCTTTACCATCCCGATTTTTATGCCAATGAGGATGAAACCAGGCAGCAGGAGATCCTGGAGTTATCTACCCTAAATAACAAGGCTTACCACGCGCTTGGCGACCCGGCAAAACGTTTAGAATACATTTTAAAACTGCACGACCTGGTATCTGAAGGGGCAAAACCACAATTGCCTGCAGATTTTTTAATGGAAATGATGGATATCAATGAGCGGCTTATGGAAGTTGATGATGCAACGCACCTGGCTGCCATAACCGCAGAAACACTTGCTATTGAAGGGGATATGAATGAAGAGCTGGAGAAGCTGACCAAAGATTATGAACAGTTGGACGATACTGCGAAGGAAAGCCGCCGGATAGAAATTGCAAATATTTACTATAAACAAAAATATCTGTTGCGAATCAAGGAGAGTTTATCTACATTTGCAGCCCGCTTGTAAGGAAAGACACTTACAACATGCCCAGCTGGCGGAATTGGTAGACGCGCTGGTCTCAAACACCTGTGGGAAACCGTGCCGGTTCGACTCCGGCGCTGGGTACCGAGCCGGAGTTAGTTCTAATTTTAGTTCTAACTCCGGTTTTTTTCTTATGTAACCCGCTGTTTATCTGGAACATAAGTTGTGCCGCGAAGTTCACCTCTCCGGTTCGACCTGAATTTTCAAGAATTATCATTTTTTCGGGATAGATCGAACCGATGATAAACCTTTTTTCTTCCACGCTGCCTCCCTTGTACAAATTTACGAGGCATTTTAGTCTAATCAATGCTTCGTCAACGATAGGACTTAAATCATTTTGTGCTAAACTTTTTGCCTTAACTTCTTTTAATTCTGCCTCGAGTCTTACAATTTTTTCTTCACTCTGAGACTTCATGATTTTATAATCTTGTAAGTCAATATCTTCAGATAAAAGCATTGTTCTAAGTTTAGTTAAAGTATTATTCTGATCGGAAATTTCGGTAATCAGTCGTTTGCGCTCAATTTCAAAATTTTGCATATCGCCAATAGTCACATCACGTTTGTAGCTGAATATTTGTATAAACGTTTTCCAAGTACTTATTATTTAACGGGTTGTCAAAGTATAACCTGATGGGAAAGGTATTGGAGATCGTTTTGGATACGGAACTGCTGTTGCTTGCAATGAAGTCCTCATTTCTTGTAACCTCTATATTAAATGTATAAAAACCGTCACCATTATTGACCACATCCTTGGGATCGTTATCCAGCACGATGTTTTTGATGAACCTTGTACTTTTCAAATGCAGGAAACTGTAAGCCGTATCTAATTTGATATTCGAAAATGATCCTTTCGCAACAGGGCCAAACTTGATCTGTACGATAAGCTTTTTGTTAGGAAGAATGGTCGATGAACTAATAGTTACAGGATCGGGAAGGGTTGTTACCTGGCTCCATGCCTTTAATATCTCGTCTTTTGTCAGAATATTAATGAAGTTGGGCTGCTTGAAAAAGTAAACGTGATAGTTTCGGCTAGATGTGCTAAGCTCGTCTGTTTTTGTCCAGTTCGTATTGTCGATCAAACCGTAGCTCAGGAATGGGAAAGTACCGCTTCCGTTGACGGACGCGGTAAAGGTATTGCCTGATGAATTATCCAGGCCCTGTGTTGAATAGAAGCAAATGCCTGTAAAATTGGATATGATCTGGTCACCGGCCTGCGCTTTACCGTTTGCGTATGTGAGCCATAGATCATACAATGATCCGAACTGTGCGCCATTGATGCTTCCGTCGCGGGCGTTCTGATAGATTGTCGCTAATTGGTTTTCAAAAACGCCGGCGGCGACAGTCAATGACATTTTCTGATCTCTGGAAACATTGGTTTCGTCTTGCAGTTTGCCGCTGATGTAACTCTGAAAGCTCGAGCTTATACTGGCAGTCCCCTTGTTGGTGAATAGGTTGTTCATACTGTAGTTAAGCAGATACGTACTTGCCCCTTCCACGGGTGATGGGATACTGATCTGATTGATATTCCAAATTCCCAATTGTGGGTTTTGGGTATTGATGACGCTTAGGTCTCCATTTCTGATCAGGTATCTGCCTATACGGGTAAGGCTTTAGTTCGAGTAACTGAAATTTGGCAGGACATTTTGCCCGTCGACGAGATGTCGGCGGGTTAAAGTGCCCGACCAGATAGTTCATTAATTGTGAATCCTGTTGGATCGCCTTGGTACGCTGACGGTCATTTTTCCAGGGACACGCAGGTCTGCAATCACCGGTACAGCTCTTTTGCTGGTCCTTTAACAGAATTCCCTCTGATTGCAACGATTTGACCAGTTCATTTTGCAATACCGATACCGCCGAAGTTTGGCCTGCAGCTGTTCCGGCCAACAAAAGTAAAGTTAAAAGAGACCTGGTTTTTTTCATAATTGCGAGTTTAAGTCATTAAATATAAATAAATTATGTTGTAAAAAAAACTTATATTGACGTTAAGCTTTGGTATTATTAGATTTTGGGTTTCTTTTCAATTAAGAACAGATTTTCTTCTTAGAGGCTGTTTAAAAACGGTTCAACATAATTTTATATATTGTCAGATGCTATTACGGTTAAAGTTAATTATTTACGCTTTGACAAAGTTTATTTTAAACCCGTCTATTAGATGGTCACGATTTTAATTATGCGTCTAATTTTTACAACGACTTTAGTACCGCTAAACTCACAGGGACCTGCTGTTTTACTACATTACTTTCATCTTCTATATAAAAATATTTTATTCCTGATTTTTGTGCTGCCTTTATTATTTCTGCGATGTTTATTTGACCGGAGCCGAGTGCGACATCATTTGCTACCGGTGTCGTACCTGTAAGATTTCCTATAACACCTTTCCTTAAATCTTTAACATGCATTAGCTTAAACCTCTCTCCGTATTTTTTTAATAAGTCAATGGGGTTTTTTCCGGCATGGAATGCCCATAATATATCTAACTCAAAGCTGACAAATTCTGGTCTTGTGTTTGCCATAAAATAGTCGAAATATGTGTTTGCTCCATAGCATTGCATATCAAAACCATGGTTGTGATAGCAAAAAGTTAATCCAAATTTTTCTTTCAGTATTTTACCTGCAATATTGAAATCACGTACCGCTTTTTGGGCAACATCTATTGTCAGGTTTGTTTTTTCATGCGGAATCCACGCCATCCGTACAAATGAAGCTCCTAATATTACCGCATTTTGTCCAACCTCACTTGTTTTGTTAGTCAAATCTTCATAGTTAACGCCAAACGATGTACACCTCATACCTCTTTCGTCTAACATTTTTTTAATAGCGGCAGGACTTTTTCCGAAGAGGTTGGAGAACTCAATATTAGTGAATCCTAAAGCTTTTATCGTATCAAGTGTTGCTTCGAAATTTCTCTGGAAGCTATTACGGTAGGTATAAGATACTATTCCTGGTGTTTCTTTTAATGTTTTTCCCTGTATGGGTGTTTCGTTGTACTTTTTCTCCTTTATTTTTATGTTTTTAAAATAAGTTTTGAAGCCATGATCCTGAAGAAGTATGCGGCCTTTTTTATTGATCCCAAAATCAGGTATATCTTTATACTTGCTTTCTTCAATCAGAGATCTAAACATATCGCTAGTTCGATCGTAACTTAACACTAGCACCCCGTTTAACCAATGCTGCACATTAGTTCCGTTAGATATTATTTCTAAGGTGTTCCATTCGCCAATCGGTTTGACTGGTTTGTTATCAATTGCAGGAATTAAATCATATAATGAGGCAATAGTTCTGTTTCCGTTTTTGCCTAGTTTAGCGTCCGGGTGGGTGGCATCATCCAATAACTGATACTCCAGGCCAATAGCAGATCTCGATGTACCGGGAATTGGCTGTTGCGGCTCAACAAAATATTTTACCCCACTGTTGGCACCCTTAGTTAATTTAAAATCAATTTTCAATTCAAAATTATCATACTCCTTAATCGTTACAATATCACCACCATTTGCGGATTCTGCGCCATTTGTAGCTTCTACTTCTAATAATCCATTTTCAATAACCCAGCCCTTATTGGGAAACTGATCAAGAAATGCTCCTTTCCAGCCCTTAGTTGATTTCCCGTCAAATAGCAATTTCCAGCCGTCTTTTTTTCCTGTTTTGTGATTTGATTGTCTTGTGCGGCTGCATTAACATAAATCATAAAAAAACCACCGATTAGAAATAGGGTTAACTTTATTTTTTTCATTTATTATTGGTTTACGAGGTTTGCTTTTAAATTAAGCTATATCTCTGCTTTAGGCATCTTAGGAGCCAACAAACTAAAAATTATCCAAGCAATAATATAGGCCATTGAACATATGATAAACATGATGTAGTAGCCTACTTCTATTTTCCCGAGGTTACTGTAGTAGGTAAGTAAAAATCCAGCAAGTTTAGAAATTAGTACCCCTCCAACGGCACCAACCGTACCGCCGATGCCCACAACTGATGCAATTGCTTTTTTGGGAAACATATCAGATACAGTTGTAAAAATATTGGCCGACCAAGCCTGATGAGCTGAAGCCGTCAGGCCAATAATTGCCACAGCGTTCCAATAATTGAAAGTGCCTAGCCATTGCGCCGCCAACATAGGTAAGGCACAAAGTGCAAATATGAGTAAAGCTAGTCTACGTGCTTTGTATACCGGCCAGCCGAGCTTGATGAGGTGGCCTGACAACCAGCCTCCTATGATGCTTCCAAACATGGCCATGGTATATACCACTGCAATTGGCAATGCCAGGTTCAGTTTGGTCATTCCATATTGCCTGTTTAGGAAAGAAGGAAGCCAGAACAATATAAACCACCAGACAGGGTCGGTAAAAAACTTTAACGCCGCGAATGCCCAGGTTTGTTTATAAAATAATAAGCTTATCCATTTGGTTTTTTGTGTTTCGGCGATGTTAATATTTTCATCGTTAGTAATATATTGGAATTCATCTTTGGATATTTTTTTGTGTTGTTGAGGGGTTTGGTAAAAAACGAACCAAAAAATTAACCAAATAATTCCAATGGCGCCCGTTAGGATAAACGTCCATTCCCATCCAAATTTAATGGCAATAAATGGCACACAAAGAGGGGCAAATATTGCACCTACATTCGTACCGGAATTAAAAATACCTGTGGCTAATGCCCTTTCTTTCTTGGGGAACCATTCTGCTACCGTTTTTATAGCAGCAGGGAAATTTCCCGCCTCACTAAACCCAAGCGCGGATCGGGTTATTAAAAATCCGAAAGTGGATTTGACAAAAGCGTGTGCGATTGAAGCAATGCTCCAAATAAAAAGAGCTAATGCATAGCCTCGCTTTGTACCTATTTTATCAATAATAAAACCAGAGCCCAACATCCCCAGGGCATAGGTGATTTGAAATGCAATTACTATATTGGCATAGTCTGATTCATTCCATCCGAAAAGTGGTTCTAAGTAGTCGTCTTTTAGCAGGCTGATTACCTGCCGGTCAAGATAATTAATAGTTGTTGCAAAAAACACCAGGCAAAGGATGGTCCATCGGTATTGTTTTACTGACTTCTCGGTGTGATATTCTTCTTTTTTCATTTCAATTTAGCGATCACTGCATGTATGCTGTCAGGTAGTGTTATTTTAAATCATGTTCTACCGCCTTGTTAATGAAATAGGCACCGATTTTCCTTGCAACTCAGCGGATAAATAAGCAGTATAAATAGTCGTAATTACGTCGGCGGCCAATTGGCTATCGCTTTCTATGGGTTCTCCGGATATCACAGTTTGATAAAATGCTTCCATTTCCTGTTGATATCCGTTGAACCAGGCTTCGTCCGGCGAAATGAAAGACCAGCCTTGTTTTGTTCTGGTTTTTTCGACCACATAAATATCGGCGAAGTTTGAATCTGAAGGGTTATAGGTTTGCATGGCATTATTAGGCGCAATATTGCATATCGTACGATGGTTATTTGCATGTACTTCAACATAGTTTTTCACACCACCGTGTAACAACTCACAGGCAGTTATATCGGCAATAGTTCCGTCGTCAAATACCAGGTGAACGATTGCGTAATCTTCTACATCTTCATACATGTCTTTCAAATACCCTTCATTTTTAAAACTGGGCATTCGGGTAATGGCATGCGTCCTGGCTGAAACTTCTTTAGGGCGAATTGGTCTTCCGTTTCTTTTTATACCTTCTATCTTTTTTAAATAAATCGATGCGGCCAACGGATGGCTTCCCTTGCCTATTAAAGAGCCTCCCCCGATAATTTCCACTTCCCGTAAGCTAAAGAATGTGATCCTGAGTGGGATTGTTGTGCTTGTATCCACGGTATTTGTGCACCTGTTTTTTCGATGAGCTCTTTTTCCTTTTGTATAGCAGGCGCATATATCCAATTTTCGGCGTACATAATTTTACCCTTGCTCGCCTGCTCTGCCGATAGCATATTTTCAATGCTGTTTAAGGCCAATGTTAATCCATCATTACGGCTAAAAAGATCTCCATTAAAGTTGTCAGAGCCGTCTCCAAAATATCCGGTAAACGGTTTCTCTACAATTGCATGCTTGCCTTTCTTTAAAACATTTATGACCAACTCTTCATGAGTTGAAGGAGGCGTGCAGATATGTAATACATCACAGATTTCAATTAGTGAGTCCAGTGTAGGAAGGCTTTTAATCCCTCGTGCCGTTGTAAATGCCTTCAGCCTTAAACTGTTTGTGGAAAACGCACCTGCTATTTGCAAATTTGCGCAGTAAACTCGTTTTATAACGTTGTAATGAAAGTCTGCCGCAAATCCGGAACCTACAATTCCAACTTTGACAATTTTATTGCTATGATCAATCATTTCGCAGGTATCAGGGCATTTTTAATTGGTTGTACCCATTCATCATTATCCAGATCATAAAGAATAAAGTCGGAATCAAATTGCCAGTAACTCCAGCTCCAGTTTCTGATTTCTGCTTGTCTCGCTACATAATTGGTCCATTTCGCGCGTGAAGCCATATCGGCTTTTTCATAAGCTCCAAACTCGCCCAGCGTTATTGGACGGTTATTTTTTTAGCCCACTGATTTGCCATGTCAAAATCATCCGTCACCGCTTGTTTTTGTTCGTTGGTTCCAGTCCATGTGATGCCGCTTAAGTCTTTGTTTTTTAAGGACCATGGAGCACCCTGATGAGTGAATTGAATAGGACTATAATAGTGGATAGCAACAATGATATTGCTATCTCTTTCAGGTAAAGTCAAATTATTTAGATATTTGATCTGGTTACCATAAACCGTTCCGACAAGCAACGTTCTGTAGGGATTAGACTTACGTATAATATCGTAGGCTTCACTATAAATTTTATTCCACAGTTCGGGCTTCATGTTCGGCTCGTTAGCAATTTCAAACAGGACATCATGAGGATAATCTTTGTAGTGGTCTGCAATTTGTTTCCACATGGATAAAAACATTGATTTGGTACCCAATGGATCTTTTCCCATTGCATTGTGCTCATGAAAATCAACTATAGTCATTAGATTGTTTCTTAAAGACTCTTTTACAGCCCAATCCAACTTTTTAAAGAAATCGGGGTTAATGGTAAAAGTTGAATCGTGCAGAGAAAATTTAAATGGGCTAATGACTATCCTGACATTATCAAATCCAGCATTTTTTATCTGTTTGAAATGTTTGTCTTTCATTCGGGCTTTAGTGGCATCTTTCCATAAGGGGTCATATCCGATTATATTTACGCCTCGGCCCATTTTTGCATTTTGTGCAAATGCATCGCTATAATTTACGGTTTGCTGGGCATATATAGTCTTGCTTCCAGTGGCAATAAACAGTAATGCCAGCAGCAACTGACTTAGGTTGTTGATTTTTTTCATTTAAAGTATTCGGTCAAAGTTCCAGCGTATTTAATTGTAAACTTGTTTAATTGCAGCTTGCAGTTTGTTTAGCATTTCTGGGACAGATTCAAATGGGTCGTAGGGTCTGCCCCGGACTAATAAGGTTTCGACAGGAAGATAACCGGTGTAGCCGCCAGCTTTGATGATTTTGATAAGTTTTAAGTAATCAGTAGGTACTGTGCCTCCTATACCGAACGGGCTTTCTTTTATCTGCCAGTTAATAGCGAATGGCACGACCTTTGAAATATCTTCATAGGGATCTTCTGTTTTAAAATTGCCTGTATCCACAATTAATCCTACCCATTTAGAATCAACAGCTTTTAACACGTAAAGACATTGATCGGCTGTTTGCAACATATCTCCGTGATTTTGGATGCCAATTTTTACACCATAACGTTGGGCATAGGTAGCGCATTGTTTATAGCAATCTATCATCCATCCGGCAACTTCTCCCCATTTGTTTTCATATCCTTTGGGAATGTCTCCTGAAAACACTCTAACCACAGGAGCGCCCATTTTAGAGGCGGCAACAATCCAATCTTTAGCAAGCTGTAATCCCTCTGCTCGTACTTTAGGGTCAGGTGAGGCAAAGTTATTTCTTATACCGGTGCCTGTAATTTTTATACCCAGTTGTGTAGCTTTTTCCTTAAATCTTTTAAGATATTCGTCTGAAGGAACATTAGGATAGGAAGGGAAGAAATAAGCAGTTGGGTCAAGGCCTTTTATATTTTGTGAGGCGCACCAATCCAATAGGTTGAATATGCTGTAAACCGGTTGTTTATCACGATTATCTTTTGCTGTTAATAAATCGCTGAAGGAGTAGGCGTTAAGCGAAGGAATTAATGGATAGAAATTTTTTCTTTGTGCAATGGCTGATATTGGTGATAAAAAAATAGCCAAAATGATTATTTTCAATGCTTTTTTATGGGTACCCATAATTGTTGACTTAATTTGATTAGTGTTCATGCTTTAAATTTTTTCTATGTGTTTTAAAAATTTCCATTGCTAACAAATGCTATTTTTTTGCTGTCTGGCGACCAGCTTGCAACGTTTATTGTTCCTTGTCCGCCATATAAATAGGATATTACTCTTGCTGGGCCGCCTTCAACCGGCATTAACCTTAGGTATACGTGTTCATAAAATGGATGTTTGTCAGCAGGTACCTGGTTTTGGAACGATATAAATACCAGCCATTTATTATCGGGCGACACATGGGGGAACCAATTGTTGAAATCATCGAATGTTAATTGCGTTTGGTTTTTTCCATTAACATCCATGCGCCAAACTTGCATTTTTCCTGTGCGTGTAGAGCAGAAATAAATGTATTTTCCGTCGCGTGAATATTCTGCTCCGTCATCTAGACCGGGGCTATTGGTCAGTCGGATTTCTTTTCCGCCATTTTTTGATATTTTAAAAATATCAAACTCCCCGTTTCGTTCGCCTGTATATAACAAGAATTGGTTATCAGGCGACCAACCATGTAAATATGATGGACTTTTGGTCGTTATTTGCTTTGGAAAACCACCGGTGATGGGTAGCGTGTATACTATTGACCGTCCTTTTTCTTCTAATGCATGGTGACTAATGCCAATTTGCAGTCCATCAAAACTAAGAACATGGTCGTTATTGTTTTTATTAGCAAAGCCGGTGTTTAATAAATTTGCACAACTGTTGTCAAGGCTGAAATTGTATAGGTTACCAGCTTTATTGAATATCAGTGATTTGCCATCTGGAGTCCAGTTAGGTGCTTGCAAAGAACCACTGTCACTTAAAACAACCTGTCGTAGCCCGGTATTGATATCCATAATTTCCAAAGCACTGCCAAGGTATTCTTTGTATTGAACCAGTTCCTTGGGGGCGGTGTTATATATTCGTGTATTGAAAAAATCTGCCTCCTCGGTAAACTTATTGGTATGTGCGCAAATAAAAAGGCCCGCAACCACGTTGTTGCCCAGGTCAATGTTTTCCAGTTTTTGTACCAGGTACTTTTCTCCAAAATGTGACACAGACATCGTGTAATTATTCCCTTTTTTTCTAATTGTAATACATCGGGATACTTGATGGTTAGTTTGATTTCTTTCATCATGGTGTCTGTAGTTGTGCGGTATTGAAGCGATGTTAAGCCGTCACCATGAATGGTTCAGGCTACTACCGGCGAGTTTGCTGCGGTAGAAGTTCTAATCATTAAGCCCGCTTTTCCGTGTGGCTCATGCCCATCACCTACAAAACTCAATTGCGCCTGTATAACGAAATCTCCGGTGATTTTTTTACTCAGAAAAGAAAAACTGTCATGTCCGAACCAGATATTCATACCTGAACCTATTAAACGATAGGCCTGTAGGGGCTCTTGGTAACTCGCGAATCCTTTAATTTGGGTTGTTCCAATATCTATGAATTGGTCAAATGAACCAACTTTAGCTCCTGGGATTTGCGCCTTGGCATTTGAAAGAAATGCAGTCAACAATGTCAAATAAAATAGTTTCGATTTCATTAGGTGATTTGGTCAATGGATGTTATAATGTGGTGATAATGTTTGTTTTTGAAATTGCTATGGCTTTTATTTAATTGCAACTGAAGTCTGTTTTTAATTGGCTCGGCATCATAGGTTTAACATTTATTTGATAAAACATGGCTAATCAACCAATTCAAACTTTACTTTTTGTTCATTTAGCATTATATAAAATTCACCGCTTTCCAAATGTCGAACACCATTGGCGTCTGGGAAACTTAAGTCCCTTATTGGATCAATTTCAAATTGGAAAGTCTGTTTTTCTCCTGCTTTTAGGTTCTTTTTTTCAAAAAATTTAAGTTCTTTAACAGGTCGGGTTACAGAAGCCACGGGATCCGAAATAAACCACATAGCTGTTTCCTTACCATCGCGCAACCCTGTATTGGTGATCTCTACTCTTGCGATTAGATTTTTGTTTTTACTTATGATACTATCCGAAAGGGTGATCTTACTGTAAGAAAAAGTTGTATAACTTAATCCGTGCCCAAACCAATAGTTTGGCTCTGAAGATATATCCTGGTAACCACCTAATTTTGGACGGGCAGACTGCCTCATATTATAGTAGGTAGGTATTTGCCCGGTTGTTAAAGGGAATGTGATGGCTAATTTACCGGAAGGATTTAACCGTCCTGAGATAATTCCTGCTACTGCACTTCCGCCAGCAATTCCAGGTTGCCAGATTTCTAAAATAGCACCAGATAAACGATTCAACGACCCCAACTCGATGGGGCGGCCATTGGAGATTATCAAAATAATAGGTTTTCCTGATTGCTTTAATATACTGAAGAGGTGTTGCTGGATAACAGGCAGAGCAAGGGTAGAGCGGGTCGCATTTTCGCCGCTCCATTTTTCCATTTCGCCTAAACATAATACGATGATATCCGATTTTTTTGCTGCGATAGAAGCTTCATTAAATCCACTTTCATCATCCCCGTCAAAGTCACAGCCTTTAGCAAAATTCAGTGTGGTTTTTCCTTGAAATTCTTTCTTAAATCCGTCAAATATTGTTTCTACAGACGAAGGCATGCCTTGCCCTTCCCAGGATCCCATGATATTAATACTGTCTTTTACCATCGGACCTATGAGAGCAATTTGTTTAATATTATGAGCAATAGGAAGTGTTTGACCATCATTTTTAAGTAACACCATCGATTCTTCTGCAAGTTTTCTTGCAATGGCCATACTTTCAGGTTGATAGTACCTGTCTTTTTCTGGAAGCTCTTCTACATAAGGTTTGTCAAATAGGCCTAGTTTAAACTTTAATCTTAAAATCCTACGGACCGCGTCGTCAACCTGCTTCATCGAAATCCTATGCTCCTTTAAAAGCAGTGGCAAGTTGTCAGCGTATATATTGTCAACCATATCCATTTCAACACCTGCTGTGAATGATTTTAAAGCAGCATCTTTCCTGTCTTTTGCAAAACCTTGTGGAATTAAATTTTCAATTGAGCCCCAGTCTGAAACTACAAAGCCATCATGTTTCCAACGCTGCTTCAAAATATCAGTAAGAGTAAAATGATTTGCCGAAGCAGGCACGCCGCTGATATCATTGAATGCACTCATGAGGGTAGCAGCGCCTGCTTTTACACCAGCTTCGTAAGGTGGCATAAACGTATCCCACAAAGTTTGCGCCGACACATCGGCATAATGGTAATCGCGTCCTCCTTCGGATAGGCTATAGCCAATATAGTGCTTCAGGCACGCCGCAATAGAAAAGGTATCGGAAAGATTTTTACCCTGGTATCCTTTTACCGAGGCAACGCCAAAAACGGCATTGGTATAAGGGTCTTCACCATATCCTTCCGCGACTCTTCCCCATCTCGGATCGCGCGCTACATCAATCATTGGTGAAAATGTCCAGTCAACTCCCGAAAGCTTTGATTCCTTGGCTGCTACGGCGGCAGCTTTTGCCACCAGGTTGGGGTTCCAAGAGCATGCCTGGGCCAAAGGGATTGGATATATCGTTCTGAAGCCGTGAATAACATCAAAACCCATCAAAATAGGGATCCCTAAACGGGATTGCTCCATGGCCTTTCGCATAATCTCATTACGATAAACCGGATTAACACTACGATAAATCAAAGAACCGATTTCGGGACGAGACCGCTTTTTTACTTGCTTCGATATTATTTGCATTGGCATTTTTACCATAGGTCCACTGCGTCATCTGAAGAATTTTTTCTTCGATTGTCATTCTTCGCAGTAAATCCTCAATCCGCTGATTAATGGGGATGTTTTTGTTTTTATAAACCAAGGCGGATCTTTTAGCCGATTCTTGAATTTTTTTCGGTGTTTGTACATTGATTTGCCTATATGATACAGAAAAGGTTGAAACTGCTGCAATCAAAAATGAAGCGTATTTTAACGCTTTTATAAAAGAGTAGCGATTCTGACCGCTGCAAAACGGCGAAGTTGTTCTCCAAATGTTTTTAAATAGGGACTTTCTGTACATAAATATTTAGAATGTATCGCTTCATCAGCATTTAATGCTGATGAAAACTCATGCAGGGTGTTAAAATTAGGTTTGGAGGTTGATTTTAAAGATCAGCTTGGCAAACATGATAAGTTACATGCAATTGATAGGGGTATAAACATCCCAAGTGTGGGGTTAAAATATCCCTTTTAATAATAACGGAAGTAGTTGCTCGTGTTTAGCTCTAATTTTAACGGAAATGACTTGGAATATTTAGCTGCCGAAATAATTATATCCACCATAAATTCAGGCGCTTGCGATAGTGATAGCGCTTTATTGTTTAAAATCCAGCATTGTAAAATAACTTTAAATTAATCGAATGTTTATATCTTGCGGCACCGTTCCCTTCGAATAGTTCAAATAACCAATTATAAAGCCCTTTATGAATTTAAGTAAGTATTACTACTTCATAATTTTATTTTTTACTGCTAATCTGGTTGGTGCTCAAACACTCAATTTCAAGCACATCTTTTATAAGGAAGGATTGGTGCAAAGCCCTATTTCAAATTTTTTGCAAGATGATAAGGGATTTATTTGGTTTGGGAATTTAAAAGGTTTAACACGATACGACGGATACGAGTTTAAGACTTTTGTCTATGACGAGAAAAATCCCAGTAGCCTTTGTAATAACAGGGTGAATATTATTTTCCAGGATCATGAAAAAAACCTATGGATAGGTACTGCGAATGGAATTTGCTTATATAATAAATATACTGAAACCTTTACGCCAATTGATATTTTAGAAATTAAAGGAGGACGAAATTATATTTCCTCGTTAGCGGAAGATAACCTCGGCAATATATGGGTGGGTACTTTTGCCGGAATTAGAAAGCTTAATCGAAAAACGCGGAAATTGGAGGAGGTTTTCACTACCGAATCTAACGAAGTTTTGGGTAAAAAAGCAATATTTTCTTTGTTTACAGACCGGGATAATTCATTGTGGGCTGGTACCAAACTTGGTTTACGTAGGTTTGATCCTAAAACCTATCAAATGCTTACAATCCCCGAAGCATTTAAAGAAGTAAAAGATCTAAAAGTCTTAGTCACCAGGCAAGATCAAGAAGGTAATTTATGGTTTGGTACGGAAACGGCCGGGGCCTTCACATATCAAAAAAGCAAAATACCTTATTAAGGTACCTGTCAATAACGGGCAATCCTAATTCAATATCTTCCAATTGGGTACGGGATATTTTATTATTTGATGCACAGTCGTTGTGGTTTGCTACCCGTACTGGAATTTGTATTTTAAATACAGCCACACAGAAGTTTACCAATTATAAGCACGACCCCTTAAATCCAAACAGTTTAAATGATAACGCAATTTGGAGCTTTATGAAAGATAGGGCAGGTTGTGTTTGGGTTGGTACTTTCGGAGGGGGATCAACTTCTATTATAAAGGGAATGCGAACTTCAAAAATATCGTGGAACGTATTGGTAATGAAATAGGGTTGAACCATGTTTTGGTGAATGCTGTAACTGAGGACAAAGATGGGTCTTGGTGGGTGGGTACATTTGGGGGCGGTTTAAACCATCTTGATTTCAATAACCATAAATGTGAATATTTCTCGATAAAGCCAGATAATCAATTAATGGCGAGTAACGGAATAAAATCATTGGCCGATGACGGTAAAGGAAATTTGTGGATTGGATCGTTAGATGGGTTAAGCTTGTTTAATAAGGAAAGGAAGAAGTTCAGGTATTTCGAATTCCCTGTAAGCGATGGGAAATTGAGCGAAAAACTTATCAGTGCAATTTTGCCAGATGGAGAAGGTGCTTGGATTGGAACAAATGGCGGTGGATTAAGGTATGTATTGCCAAATGGACGATCTCCGGTTTATTTACGAAAACAGGCGTTAAACAATATGGGAGGTCTGAACCTGAGCGATAATTTTGTTTCGGCTTTAGTTAAAGATTTTGATGGCAATTTGTGGGTGGGGACACAAAATGGATTGAATTGTTTTGACACCAAAGCCAACGCCATTACAAAGATTTACCAGCGAAGAAGACACAATAAATTTCAAATTGACAATAGTAATGTTACTGCTCTTTTTATCGATTCCAAACATAGGCTATGGATCGGTACAGAAGGCGGAGGTCTAAATTATTTTGACCGGGCAACCGGCAGGTTTTACGTTATTAGTAAGGATTTGGGATTAGGGGACGATGTTATTCATGCCATTGTGGAAGACGATTTGCACAATTTATGGGTTAGTACAGATTTAGGCTTATACAAAATAGATTTTAAGTTGTTTGATGTTCCTTTTTCAAAACATAATTTAGAAATATCGGGATACTCAGCAAACGATGGCTTAATTAGCAATCAGTTTTCAAACAATGCAGCAATTAAACTTCATACCGGGGAGCTTTTATTTGGTGGTATGAATGGTTTGTCTGTATTTTATCCTGAAGAAATTATAAAAAACACTTTACAGCCTGAGGTTGCCCTAACCAGGGTTTTGGTTAATAACAAGGCAGTAGAAATTGGACAAAAAGACTCGCCGCTTAGTAGTTCAATTGTAGAGGCGAAAAGAATTGTTGTGCCTTATGATCAGGCGAATTTGAGCTTTACTTATTCTGCATTAAATTTTATCAATGCCGAAAATAATCAATATGCCTACAAGTTGGAAGGCTTGGCCAATGATACAGATTGGCAACAGATTGGGGCACAAAGAACAGTCAACTTCGCGAATCTCCCCCGGAAGTTACATATTTAAAGTAAAAGCTTCAAATAATGACAAGGTTTGGGGAAACGGCATCCGGTCCTTAAAAATAATAGTTAAACCCCCATTTTGGGCAACTTGGTGGGCGTATTTAATTTATGCTTTTTGCATTAGTATAGTTTCAATCATAGTAGTCCGTTTTTTAAGAAACAGGGCCAGATTAAAGAGGGATTTATACCTGGAGCACGTTTACAATATTCGGCAAGAAGAATTATACCAAATGAAATTAAATTTCTTCACCAATATATCTCATGAAATTCGCACTCCATTAACCCTGATCTTAGGCCCTTTAGATAAAATACTAAAGGAAAATAGCAGTAAGGAATTTGTTAAACCCTTGACTTTAATTAAAAGCAATGCGGGCAGGTTAATGAAACTGGTTACTGAATTATTAGATTTTCGCAAAGCAGAAGAGGGGCGCTTGAACATATATTGTACGAACCAGGATATCACAGCTTTCTGCAAGAGTATTTTTGAATCTTTTCAGGCCTTAGCGGATGACCGGCAAATAGAGTATTATTTTGTCGCTTCAGAAGCACCATTATTTATATATTTTGATTCAAATCAGCTTGAGAAGGCTATTTATAATTTACTTTCAAATGCTTTTAAATTTACACCGGAGCAGGGAAAAATCACCCTAACGGTCGGCAAGAGTTTCATAGAAGACAATTGGATTGAAATTGGAATAACTGACAATGGAAAAGGTATACCCAAAGATATGCAGCCTAAATTATTCGAAAGCTTTTTTCAGGTAGATGATCGGGGAAGGCAGGATATAGGAAGTGGTATTGGATTAGCGCTGTCAAAAAGTATTGTTGAATTGCACCGCGGTAAAATTGAAATAAGCAGTGAAAGTTTTCCAGAAAATGTCACCAGTTTTATTATCTCACTTCCAATTGGAAGTAAACATCTGAATAGCCAGCAGATTCTTGATCCGAGTAAGGCTGCCTATATAATGGATACCGCCGTTATGAATTCTGATAAAGTTATTGTTAATGATGACGCCGCACCTTTATTTTCCAGGTCGTCAAAAAAGTATACACTTTTGATTGTCGAAGATAATGATGAAGTGAGACAATTAATCGTTGATTTGCTGCATGGGAAATATTCCATCTTGCAGTTTTCAAATGCCGAGGATGCTTTGTCGTCAATGAAACATGAAATTCCGGATTTAATAATCAGCGATATTATGATGCCAGGAATGAATGGGTTGGATTTTTGTAAGGGCGTTAAGTCAAACGAAAACACCAGTCACATACCTTTTATCTTACTAACAGCCAAAGCCTCACTTGATCATCAAATTGATGGTCTTTCAACAGGGGCAGATGCATATGTTTCTAAGCCATTTAGCTTTCAAATCCTTGAATTAAATATCAAGAACTTATTGCATGCTCAAGAGGTGATGCGTGAAAAATTTGGACAACAGTTTGTTTTAATGCCTTCGCCCAGTAATATAGCCTCTCCCGAAGAAAAGTTTCTCAACAAGTTAATGAGCATTATAGAATGCAAGATAGAAGACCCTACTTTTGAAGTAAACGACTTGGTTAACGAAATTGGGATGAGCCGTACAGTATTGTACAAGAAGGTACAGGCCTTAACCAGTTATTCTGTGGCAGATTTAATTAAACAAATCAGATTAAAAAAGGCTGCCGCGCTATTTAAGCAAAATACCTATTCTATTGCTGAAGTGGCATACATGGTCGGGTTCAATGACAGAAAGCATTTTAGTAAGGAATTTAAAAAGCAATTTGAGTATTCGCCCTCAGAATATATTCAAAACTTCCATCAGAAAAAAGTTTGATCCCTCTAACAGGGCTTATTTCGTAGCTTGCAACAACGGGGTAATAAATGCAAAGGAGTGTCTTTGGCTTTGCGTTCTGTCCGCCAATGCAAATCATAGCTCCAGTAATTAACTATCTGATATTCTAAATGCACGCATATCATATCTGACGTGTAATGGGATCTTTAATTCATCTCGATTGATGCTTTCTCACAGCAACAAAATGGCCGCAGTATCGGGTCAAAAAGTAGTTTATTCAAACATTCCACACATTCAAAAGCAACCTTGGCAATTTAATATATAGTTTGAATAGACTCCTGTAATAGTTGTTTCTGCCTGTAAAGTACATTTGAACCCTCATTTCAGTACGCTAAAATACCGTCGATTCTGCACTCCTCAATCATATTTGTAGCAGTTATTATCTCTAATAGTAACGCAACCAATTACCAAATTATTAACCAAACCAATTAGAATGAAAACTTTTTACAAAGAGAGAAATGCTTTTTATGTGCTTAGCCGAGGCTACCTCAGGCATAGTGCAATTGCTATTTTATTATTGCTATGTTTAAAGGCTCAAGCCCAGCAAATAGTGATAAAGGGTATTGTAACGGACGAGACAAAAATTAACGCTGCCTGGAGTTAGCGTTCTGTTAAAGGGCACCAAACAAGGTGCTGTAACCGGCACTGACGGGAGATTTTCAATGAAGATACCTGATAATGATGCCGTCCTGGTATTTCGGTATGTCGGTTTTTTGGAACAGCAGGTTAAAGTTGGGGAAGAAAGAGATCTGCATGTAGTGCTCAAAGCAGGTTCCAGTAATCTTAACGAAGTAGTTGTGATAGGTTATGGTACGCAAAAGAAAAGTGATATCATCAGTTCTGTTGCTTCTATCAAGCCTGAAAGCGCAACTCGAAATGTTACTTTGGATGTGGGGGAGATGCTAAGAGGAAAGGCGGCAGGTGTACAGGTAACAACAAACGACGCGGGTCCGGGGGCTCTTCTAATATTTCAATAAGGGGAAGGGGGTCTTTAGCTGGGGGAGATGGCCCGATTGTAATTGCAGATGGTGTCCCTATCGGTTCTATCAACGATCTTAACCCCAATGATATTTCATCAATCGAGATTTTAAAAGATGCGGCCGCACAGGCTATTTATGGGGCAAGAGCATCTAATGGTGTTATTCTCATTACTACAAAAAGAGGGAAACTAGGTAAACTGGCAATCGATTATGGAGGCTATTATGGAACACAAACCGTGCACAGAAACTTTGATGTATATACAGGCCCGGAGTTTGCACAGTTAAAAAGAGAAGCCGATAGAGCGGTTAATAATAACATTATCAGACCAGACAATCTTATTTTCAGCGCAGACGAATTACAGGCTATCGCCGAAAATCGGTCTATAGATTGGTCAAAAGAAGTTTTGAAACCTTCAACAATTCAGAATCACAACCTAAGTTTTTCATCTGGTACCGAAAAAACCAAACTATATGTTGGAGCGAATTTTCAGGATATGCAAGGCATAGTGCCAACAACTAATATTCAAAAGGGAGCTATCAGAATAAATTTAGACCAGGATTTAAAGAGTTGGTTAAAAGTTGGAATTAATACCTCATTCCAAACCTCTAAATCAAATGATCCGGGAGTATCCACAATTCTCCGTGAAGTAATAACAGCATCCCCGTTAGGTAATATCTATAATGCAGATGGAAGCTATAATGTAAGGCCGGGAGGTAATCAGGAAAGTTTCAACCCTTTATTAAATTTACAGCAAACAAAGGATGATACCCGTAACCGCAACGATATTATTAATATTTATTTAGATATAAAACCGTTCAAGGGATTCAATAACAGAATTAACGCTAGCCGCAGGTCCTGGAATTATAAACAATTGGACTACAATACGGCACTTTCCGAAAGCGGCGTTGCCAATGGATCTGCTAACGGAAGCATCTACTTTCAGGATAACAGAGAATGGTTGCTGGAAGATATAATAACGTATAATACTCAAATAAAAAAGCATAACCTGGGGTTTACTTTTGTATCCAGTGCAACTCAGCAGGATTACACATATTTCAGAAACTCAGCATCTAAAATTCCGAATGACATACTTGGCATTTACGGATTACAGTCAGCTTTAATTAATGTGCCAACAATCGGAGGTAACAGGCGCAGGTTGGTTTCGGGTGTTGGTAGGGTTCAATATGATTATTCGTCAAAATATTATGTAACGCTAAGTGCCCGTGCTGACGGATCATCTGTTTTCGGTGCCGACAATAAATGGGGCTATTTCCCAGCTGTTGCTTTAGGCTGGAATATCTATAAAGAAAAGTTTCTGACGGATGTAAAACAGATCACAAACCTTAAATTTCGCGCGAGCTATGGAAGTGTGGGTAATGAAGGAATTCCTCCTTATGGAAGCTTGAGCCTCGCAGATCAAAGAGATTATTTATTTGGCAACAACAGAGTTTCAGGTTATACACCCGGAAGTTCACTGTCCAACCCTAAACTGAAATGGGAAACATCGACAACCTTAAACACTGCATTGGATTTTGCTTTATTCAAAGATCGTATTTCCGGTACAGTGGAGTATTATAATACCAAAACAACTGATTTATTGGTAAATAGGCAGTTGAATTCCTCAATCGGATACACTACACAACCTTATAATATTGGCGAAATTCAAAATCGCGGCATAGAAATTCAATTGGACGGTGTGCCTGTACAAACCCAGGATCTTACCGTGAGGATGGGGGTGTTGTTTTCCAAAAATAGGAATAAAATCAAGAAGCTATATGGAGACCTTAACGGCGATGGTGTACAGGATGATGATGTTGCAAATAATTGGTTCATTGGTCAGCCAATCGAGATTTACAGACAAGCGAAATATCTTGGCGTGTGGCAGGGTACTGAAGTGTACCCCGGCTCGACCTTTGATAAGGCAACAGGAAAGTGGGAAATTAATGGTGTGCAAGCTCCTGTAGCTTTAGACGCAAGTGGAAAGCCTATTGTTGATCCGTTCACCCAGAAAACACCTGTACCTGGAACCGTGAAATTGGAAGATAAAAATGGTGATGGAAAAATAAATGCTGATGATAATTATATAACATCTAAATATCCCGATTGGACAGGCTCATTTAACTTAAGCGTGGCCTACAAAGGATTTGATTTTTCAATGGATATTTATACCGTACAAGGCATTACAAAAAACAATCAATTTTTATATGATTATACCGCAGGTGGGGATTTAAGAGGAAATAGAAATGGGATCAAGGTGAATTATTGGACTCCCGAGAACCCTTCCAATACTTTTCCACAGCCAAATGCTGGTACTTCGCCTCCGGGAATGTATAATCTTGGATTGCAAGATGCTTCATATTGGAGGTTACAAAACCTCACCATAGGCTACACCTTTCCCCAAAAAGTGCTTTCAAGATTAAAAATTGCTAATCTGAAGATTTACGCAACAGGGCAAAACCTAATCACTAGTACCAAGTATCAGGCTTATAGCCCAGAGCAAGACTTGTACTCTTATCCGGCAACAAGAAATTTTATTTTGGGAGTAAAAATCGGTTTGCAATAATAGTAAAATGTTTATAACAGCCGATCTTTTAATTCTTAAATGTCTTAATAAAATAATAAAATGAAAAATCATAATAAAATGTTGATAGCAGGAATTGTAGGAATAATGTCCCTTTTGGCCTCCTGCAAAAAATGGCTAGCGGAAGAAAATTTTACAAAAATTGGCTCGGATGTTATCTACAAGGATGAGGCAGGGTTGAATGTAGGCCTTGGGGCATTGTATAATTTACAGCGAGCATATGAACTGGTTAGTTATAATAGTGGTTTGCAGCAGGATAACCTTTGGATTTATTGCGCGGACGATTTGGGTTGCACCAGGACCTTTAACGATGCTCAAATTTACAAGGCAAATATGAACGCTATAGATTTCCCAAGGGGTAAATGGAATTCTGGTTATCAACTGATAGACAGGGCGAGCGCGATTATCGAAGGTGCGAAAAAAGTTAGTTTTTCCTCGGCAGCCGCTAAAAATAAAGTTATCGGTGAAGCAAGGGTTATTAGAGCAATGACTTTTTTTAAACTTTGGGAGTTGTATGATAATATATTAATTGATACCATCCCAACGACTGTAAATAACGCCTTTGACCCTGTTCAATATAAACCAGCCACAAAACAGCAGGTTCTTTCGTTGATTAGTTCCGATTTAGATTTTGCAATTGCCAATTTATCATATGTTGCTCAACCCGGGGAAGTTAGCCAGGGGCTTGCCCGACACCTTAGAGCTCAAGTTGCTGCCTGGCAGGGTGATTGGGCAACAATGGCCGCTCAATGTGATGCAGTGATTAATACTGGCCCTTATGCTTTACAACCACTGGAAAAGGTGTTTGGCGCGGATGTCAATCATAACGAATCTCTTTATACCTACCAGTTTGATGAGTTAACAGGAGGAAGCTCAAATCTTGCCGGCGGAGAACAGCACTTTTTAAATGCTGTGCTTACTGCACGTTACTATGAAATGCCTGGAGGCCATATGATTGAAGATAATAATTGGGGCGGCAATTCTTTTGCATGGACAACACCGAATTTTTATCTTAAAACGCTGTTAGGATGGGATAAAACCACGGGGCTATCTCCTGACAAGCGCTTCACAACTTATTTTTTCCCAGATACTGTAGTCGGTAACAAACCAGGAGATCCTTATTACGGAAGAAAGTTGCCAAAGTCATCCTATTCAGATAATTACAGGCAATACCACTGGAGTGTGAAGAAATATCAGGATTTCACCAAGCCTGATGGCCGTGCAGGAAGCTACAAAGATGTAATAGCTTATCGACTCGCCGAAACCCTATTGCTGGGAGCTGAAGCTCATTGGAGACTGACCAACAACGGTTCGGACCCTACTGCTTTAATGTACATTAACAGGATTCGCGCTAGAGCAGGCATGCCAAATTTTACATCAATCGACCAACAAACCATTCTAGACGAATCGGCACGGGAATTGGCGTTCGAGGGAGGGCGCTGGTTTTTATTAAAAAGAATGGGAGTTTTGGTGAGTCAGGTAAATAAATACCACACATTTGGAAGCGCAAGCACCAACGAAAAGGTTTTCCCGATGCAAGATTTTCAGGTACGTTGGCCAATACCACAAGATCAAATTGACCTTATGGCGCCAAATTTCCCGCAAAATCCGGGCTATTAATTTATTTTATACCCATCGGCAAATATCGTTATCTATTTGCTGATGGGTATTTATATATAATAAGGCCGGGATGTTCCACGGATTGAAATAAAATTAGCTGATAAATACTGCGCTTTATGTAAACAGAATTGCCATTTCTTGGCCTGTCAGTCTTCCTGCTCAAATCTAACGATCAAAAAACACGCCAGCCCCAATTTTTAACTAATTACTATGAAATATTTCCTAAAAAACTTTGTCTTGATTATATGCTTGCTATTAAATGTTGATTTTTTATTTTCTCAAGATAAATCTGTTAATATCTATCATCAAAGGTGGATAGATTTTAATAAAAACGGAAAGGAGGACATCTTCGAAGATCCCACCCAAAACATAGAGGCCCGGGTAAATGATCTGCTATCGCAGATGACTTTAGAGGAGAAAACTTGTCAAATGGCAACACTTTACGGCTATCATCGTGTTTTAAAAGATCAGCTTCCAACAGCGGAATGGAAAAATGAAATCTGGAAAGATGGTATAGCAAATATTGATGAACACCTCAATAGTTTACCTTTTAACCCCGATGCACAGTCTGAGTATTCTTACCCTTTCAGTAAACATGCCGATGCGATTAATTTGGTTCAAAAATGGTTTATAGAACAAACCAGATTAGGAATTCCAGTCGATTTTACTAATGAAGGAATTCATGGACTAAATCATGATCGTGCAACACCGTTACCTTCGCCTATCAACATTGGTAGCACCTGGGACAAGCCAATGGTCAGAACGGCAGGTAATATCGTTGGAAGAGAGGCTAAAGCATTGGGATATACTAATGTTTATGCTCCAATTTTGGATGTATCCAGAGACCCAAGATGGGGCAGGGTAGTTGAAACCTACGGTGAAGATCCTTTTCTGGTTGCCGAGTTAGGTAAGCAGATGACATTGGGTATACAAGAGAATGGCGTCGCATCTACGTTGAAGCATTTTGCGGCCTACAGCGTCCCCAAAGGAGGAAGGGATGGCAATGCCAGAACAGATCCTCATATTGCGCCTATTGAATTGCAAGAAATTTTTCTCTATCCTTTTAAACGAGTAATTCAGGAAGCACATCCTTTTGGCGTAATGAGCAGTTATAATGACTGGAATGGGATGCCGATAACTGGCAGTAGGTATTTTTTAACGGAATTATTACGAATACAATACGGTTTTACGGGATATGTAGTCTCTGATAGTGAGGCGGTAGAGTTCCTGGAAACAAAACATCATGTAGCAAAAGATGCCGAAGATGCAGTGAGGCTAGCTGTAGAGGCCGGCCTTAACGTTCGAACCAATTTTACACCACCACAGGATTTTATTCTGCCCCTAAGAAATTTGGTTAAAACAGGCAGAGTTTCGATGGAAACATTGAATGCTAGGGTTTCTGACGTACTTAGGGTAAAATTTAAACTGGGATTGTTTGATCAACCTTATGTGGATGACACGAAGTTATCCGATAAAAAGGTACACACGCTAAAAGATGATGAGTTTGCAATGCAAATTAACAGGGAGTCATTTGTATTGTTAAAGAACCAACCTTATAAGGATAAAAAGCAGCCACTTCTACCATTAGATAAAAGCAAATTGAAAAGTATCCTTGTTACCGGTCCATTGGCAGCTGAAACCAATTACGAGTTAAGCAGATATGGTCCTTCAAATAATCATTTGATCTCAGTTTTATCCGGAATTACCAATGAAGTCGGAAATAGGGTAAAGGTAAACTACGCAAAGGGATGTGATGTCGTAGACTCAACGTGGCCAGAAAGTGAGCTTATACCAGTTCCGTTAACTTTTCAAGAACAGCAAGAGATTAATAAGGCTGTGGAAATGGCTAAACGTTCGGATGTAGTGATAGCTGTGGTAGGTGAAGATGAGAAGCGGGTAGGCGAGAGCTTGTCAAGAACTGGATTAGATTTACCTGGCAGGCAGCGTCAACTATTGCAGGCTCTATATGCCACCGGCAAGCCTGTAGTAATGGTAATGATAAACGGTCAACCATTAACTATTAATTGGGAAAATAAATATTTACCCGCAATTTTAGAAGCATGGTTTCCAGGGGCTCAAGGTGGAAGAGCTATAGCCGAGACTTTGTTTGGCACTTACAATCCGGGCGGAAAACTGCCAATTACATTTCCTAAAACAACCGGCCAGATTGAGTTTAACTTTCCTTTTAAAAAGGGTTCGCAAGCTGGCCAGCCTACTGCGGGGCCCAACGGTTATGGCAAAACTAGTGTAAACGGACCTTTATATCCTTTTGGGTACGGATTAAGTTACACAACCTTTAGTTTTACAAACCTTAAAATAAGTCCCTCGGAGATATCTAATAAAGAAGATGTTACTGTTTCGGTAGATGTAACCAATACTGGTAAAGTAAAAGGGGATGAAGTTGCGGAGCTTTACATCACAGATGAGCAAAGTAGCCTAACTACTTATGATTCTGTTTTACGGGGGTTTGAGCGGGTAAGTCTGTTGCCGGCAGAAACTAAAACATTAAGTTTTAGGATACATCCGGATGACTTAGCCGTTTTTGACACCAAGATGAATTTTGTTGTAGAGCCCGGTGTTTTCAAAATTAAAATCGGAAATTCTTCCGACAGTATTCAACTATCTCAGGATTTAACGGTGAAATAATTATAAATAACCCAGATAGCCAATTAATTATAAATATGATATTATCATAAACCATAATCGACTTACGCTATGAAAAAAAGAGCCCATAAGGTGGTTGTAGATGGTTTTACTTGGTTTTCCACATTTTGCCAGAGCGCAAATAAAAATCAGTCCTTGTTTGTTCAGGGAAAGCTCACGGGCATCGGAGCAAGTATTAAAAGTTGAAGATCAGAGGGGAGTTACAGATAAGTGTACGTGGTTAAGATATAGCAATAACGGGAATATAAAGTGCCCTTTACTTTTTGATGAAAATTATAACAAAACACTCGCATATAGCGGTTTCCTGGCCGCATGGCAATAAAGTATAAGAATCCCATAAATTATGAAAATAATAATTCTAATAGGGCTTTTTGTAGCCTTTTCATGGGCTGTTTTTGCCCAAAAAAGCTCAAGCTATAGATTCGTCGAAGCGAAAAAATCAAATAAGGATACCGTTTGGACAAACTACAAAACAAAAACCCTGGTCGCGCTATCCGACTTTAAATCTCAGACTGAACCCCCGCTAAACAAATATGGAAGCTGGGAAATGAATAAGCAAAAGGGTACAGGGTATTTCAGAACTGAAAAGATCAATGATAGATGGTGGTTCATTGATCCGGATGGGTATCCGTTTATTAATAAGGGGGTGGCCGTATTTCGCCCTTTTACATCTGAGCATCAACAGAAAATACTGAAACAAAAATATGGGTCTGTTAATAACTGGTACAAACATGAAAGTACTTTTTTAAAAGATCTGGGATTTAACGGAGCAGGAGCTTGGTCTGATGTTGATTTAATACGCAATAGCCCTTCGCCCATGGTTTATACTGTAATTGTAAATGCAATGGGGAGCTACAAGGCGGACCATATTAAAAGGTTCGGCGGAAAGTATAAAATTGCGGGATGGCAAGGCTATAGGTTTGATTTAGTAATGGTATTCGATCCGGAATTCGACGCGTATTGTGACGCTGCTTTTAAACCTTTATCAAAATATAAAGAGGATAAATACTTACTGGGATATTATTCGGACAACGAATTACCCTGGAAAACGGACGCTCTGGATATTTCGCTTAAGAACCTGGCTAAGGACGAGACCGGGATACATCGCAGCCCGGAAGTGGTTAGATCAAAGAAAAGGGAAAACTTCCTCGTTAGCAGATATCACTGAAGCTGACCGGCTGGCTTTTTCTGGTTTTTACTTTGATACTTATATGCAGAAGGTAACCGCGGCACTGAAAAAGTATGATCCAAACCATATGTATTTGGGCTGCAGATTTAACCAGCAGGATAGGCAGGAACTAAGCAATCCAGAGATCTTTAAAGTAGCGGGCAAATATATGGATGTCATATCTATTAACCACTACAGGAAATGGGAGCCGGATTCTGCGCAAATGGCTGACTGGGAAAAATGGTCTGGCAAACCTTTCTTAATTACGGAGTGGTATGTAAAAGCCCAGGATTCGGGTTTGGCAAATAATGGGGGAGCTGGTTGGATTGTTAAAACCCAGCAAGACAGAGGATATTTCTATGAAAATTTTGCCTTATCACTTATTAAGAGTAAAAGTTGTGTTGGCTGGCATTGGTTTACTTACCAGGACAATGACCCTGATAATTTGAAAACAGATCTTTCCAACAGAGACTCTAATAAAGGAATAGTTGATTCAGATTACGAGTATTATAACCCGCTGGTGCAACAAATTAAAGAATTGAATAAACAGGTTTTTAACCTTGTACAATACTTCGATAAACGTAAATAGCCAATTACTTAACCAATTTATAAACAATAATTTAAATTAAAATGAAGAAGATTGTGTTATTTTTTTTAGTCGGATTAGGTGTAGCCGGCTGTAAAAAAGAGTTTTTATTATCAAAAATAAATGATGTAAAAACAACAAAGGTTGTGGTGGATAATGTACCATATTCGGGTAATAATCCCTTACTTAAGAACGCTAATGATGCAGTTTTAGTCGGCGCTGCCATTAACGCCAGCAAATTTAGTAATTCAGCCTATACTAATTTGGCAGGCAATCAATACAATAGTTTAACTGCCGAAAATGAAATGAAATTTGCTTCCGTTGAACCAGCAAGGGGTAGCTTTACTTATAATGACGCAGTTATACTTTTTGCGAAGAGCCATGGTATACCAAGGGTACATGGGCATAACCTTATCTGGTTTTCAAGCAATCCTACATGGCTAAGTAATGCAACCACCGCGGGTTTAACTGCCGATCAAACTTACCGGTCTATCATGCAAACCCATATTACCAATGTTATAACGTATTATTACCAGCACTATAAGAACCCGGATGGCTCGCCCTGTGTAAAATCATGGGATGTGGTTAATGAAGCGGTAAACAATAATGGCACTTTGAGAGGAAGCGGCTTGGCGGATCCGTCGGACGCCGATGATACTGCTAAAGACCACTGTGTTTGGATGGATAAAATATCCGGCGAAGGTTATACTTATATTAAGTCACTGTTGTCCGGTAAAGTTTGTTATTGTTATAAAAAGACTGCATTATGATATAAAAAGAAGGATTTAGGTTTTAAAGCGGATGTCCAAGCCCCCCAATTTTAGTTGCCGTGAGTGATTTGTTGACATGACGGACAGTTTCTCCGGATCGTTCAGAAAGTTAAATAGGTGGATATAACTCATCAGATGGAGTCTTATAATAGAACTCAGATTAGAGAAAGACCATTGTCTTTTGAGTTGTACCTGGACAATTTTGATTAGAAGATCGGCAATAAAAGCGCACCATATCTGTATTTTGATTGCATTCTCATTATCCCCCAGGAAGTATTTAAGCGGGAAATTTTGCTTTACCCGCTTAAATAGTATTTCAATAAGCCATCGTTTCTTATAAAGATCGGCAATAGCTTCAGGTGGTAACGAGAAATTATTGGTTAAAAACTCAAATGTCCTTTCGGTTTCTTTGTCAAAGAAAGTAACCAGGCGAATCTCCAACTGGATACCCTCTTTTTGAGTACGTGTGCCCTGGAGGAGTAGTTTATCTTCGATGACACCGTGTGCCTTGCTTTGTTCGCTAAGCTCATTCAGCCACATTGTTGAGTATTTGGCATCTTTTTTCTGCCTGGTGACAAAGAATACGCCTTCATTTGTCATTCTTTGATATTCAGAATAGTCTACGTAACCTTTATCGAAAACGATAAAGGAACCTGGTTCGAGTTTGATCTCTTTAAGGAAGGGCATATCGTTAGCGCTGGCTGCCGTGAAGCTAATTTTCAGCGGTACATCATCTGCTGCCTTAATGAGCGTATGAACTTTGATCCCGCCTTTTCTCTTACCGTTGGCCTTTCCCGGGCTTGGGGCTTTCAATATTTGCTGAAATAAGGTAATTGTTGAAGAATCGGCAATGAATAGCTTAGGGTCGATCTTTAATCGGCTGTCCGGTAAAAGCTGCTTGTGTCGCCTATACAGGTTATCATAAATACGGGCGAATACTTCAAAGCTACGCTGGGCATTAGCATCACATAAGGTGCTTCTGGCCGGACATTTACTTATACCGATATGATGAAGCTTATGCAGGCTTGCTTTCATGCCGCTGATTACTTCTCTGCTGCTGGTGCATCTGTTAAAAACGCAGTAAAGCATCGTTACAAGATGTGTATAGGTATCAAAGTAACGGTAGTAGAGATCGTGATCCCCACGTCTTGCTAATGATCGAACATTATTACGATCTATTAAACCTAATAACTGATTCAGGACCGGCTGTCCGGTAAAAAAGTACTTTTGCTCATGTTGTGTATTTAAGTGTGGTAACTCAAATATCAACACAAAGGGGTAGTCTTTCGGCTATCCCTTCCTTTTTCCCTAAAAAATCTTTACCGGACAACAGTGATATTAAGTTGGCATTCCAGTATGCAAGGCAGGCTGCTATAAATGCTGGGAACACCGACCTGAAATTATTCTATAATGATTATGGGCATGAGTATTCTAAAACTAAAACAGACTCGATCGCAGCTTTGGTCAAACGCCTTTATAATGAGCCATTAATTGGTGGGCAGCATATTATTGATGGTGTTGGTTTACAAATGCATACCAATTACGCCCGATTAACCGATGATACAGGTACACAGGGCAACATTGAATATGCGATAGAAAAAATGCAGCAAACTGGTCTAAAAGTGCACATTTCCGAGCTTGATATCAGTGTGACAAATAGAAATGATGGCACAACTCAAGCAGATAGGGAAGCAGCGCAGCAATACCGGTATTTTTACATCGCGCAAAAATACCGGTATATTGTGCCTGCAAGCCAACGCTGGGGAATTACTTTGTGGAATATAGGGGATGCCGACTCTTCGTTGGGGGTTGGTGCTGCCGCAACGCTGTATAACATCGATTATTCACGCAAATACGCATATCAACGATTTTACGAAGGATTAAACCAAGCAATTAGTATTCAATAAAGTATCAATAAATCCCCTGTAAAACGTGCTTGTTGCACAACTAACAGCCAGTCCACTACCGGTGCGTTACATCAGGATTAGGTTTACACATTGTAATGGCAGTGATGACTCGGTTACCATTAGTGAAATTACCCTATAGAACAAGGAATAGGAATTTACTAAACGAGATTATTTAGGCAACAAAAGCAGGTGCGCGTATTATGCGAGACCTGCTTTTGTCTTTATACCTAAGGAATATGCGGTATATCAAGGATTATGTTATCGTTTTTTTATGTCATATACAGGAAGTCTTAAAACCAATAAGCCGTTGTGATAGATATTTATTTATCCGACCTTCCTTACTCCGAAAATTTTTTAGGTTTCATGCGTACACCTCAAGCTGTTTTGTTTTGATTGTTATTGTACTAATAAAGCTTCCTATACGACAAATCGACGAAAAGATCTGAGATATTGCCCTTTTTAAGCCGGTTAAAGCTCTGAAATTTGTATCTGCAAACCAATAGGGAAGGCCTATCGAAAATTGGTTAAAACAAACGTGATGAAATATTTTGCAGAACAAAGTCGAAAGTTTACGGATATGGGAGATTTAAAAGTATTTCATTCAATTTATCCTACTACATACCCTAACGAGGCAATAAAATGGGGACAAATTGTTCGGTTTGACGACAAGACAATTATGCCCGGGCGACAGGAAATTCAAAACTTCATAGGCATTCCCATGCTCATCATCCGTTTAATTATTAATGGTTCAGGAGCTTATTACGATTCTACCGGATACCGTAAGATTTTAAGGGAGCGAGATACATTGGTAGTTGGATATGACGAGAGCACAGTCCAGTCTATATTTTATAATTATGATGAAACACAGGAGGCGGAGTTACTTGAAATTTGGCTCATGTCGAAATCGAATGAAAGGATCAGGCTTTTTGATACTTTGACGGAGACAAGAGACGGGAATTTTAATGAGGCTTCTGACGCTCCGTCCATCGGCCCGGATAGTATTCTTCTGCAAGATGGGCACTGGCTCAGGCGAAGCACATTCAAAAGAAACAGTGATCACAAGATCGAAGGGGGCATATACGATAGTATCATCGTATTTGTGCTAAGCGGTACTGTAATAGCAAATAGCATAAGGCTCGGTTTCAGAGACGGAATAATGTTGTCTATGAACGATACAGTTGATCTTTATTTCGAAGAAGATACCGACCTGCTGCTTATTCAGCTGAATGCGAATATGCATGTTGAATAATAGCTTAGGTAGCACTGGTGTCGCTTTTCATAAAAGAAATTTTGATATAAAATGAGTCAACTTCAATTCGGAAATGATACAGAAATTACACAAATAATAAACAATGAAATACAGATTATTATGAAATACAGGTGAAAAGACTTCGGCTGTAGGATTAGGGGTGATGAGTATGAGTTACGGATATGGAACTCTCGATGACAAAGAATCTAGGGCAACCCTTGATCGGGCGATTGAGTTAGGTGTTAATCTTTTAGATGCCGCTGATGTTTCTTGGTTTGTACGAAACGTCGTCAACCTCGTGTATGGTCTTCAATTATACGAAATATCGTGTTAGGATCGTGATATTTAGCAGTTAAATAGTATTTTTGCGTTTTAAGTATTTGATATTCAATTTATTGTATATTTTGGCACGCTTTTTCCCTATACGTCATAAACATAATACGATGAAAAAAATTTAATAAGCCTACTGCTGCTAACCGGGCTAGCCCTAAAAGCAGATGCACAATCTGAAACAAAAGACTCCGCAAATTACGTGGCTTCAGCACACGCTGTGATCTTGAAAAAGTTACTTCAGGAAAGAGGATTTGCTAATAAGGGAGTAGAAATGATGTTGGTGGATTTTCCCCCAAGGAGCAGGTCGGCAGTGCATAGCCATCCCTGCCCAACCTTCGGGTATTTGATCCCCGGCGAAATAGTACCAGTATTTGAGGGAAAAACATATCATTATAAAGCGGGTGACGCATTTTAGGAAAGCCCCAATGGGCTTCATACTGATGCCGTAACGATAGCGTCACCAATACCGCCAAATTACTTGTGTTTTATATTAAAGACAAATACAAGCCGGTTGTTGTGCCACTAGATCACCAAATGTAGTTAAAACTAAAGCTCTTTCATACGGAAGCTCTAGTTTATACCATTTAGCTATTTAATGCAAAAGAGCTTTTCCTGCAAGCATGCGTTTATGTCGGTATAATCCGCAATTCAATTTTTAATGTGTGGTTAATATATTTTATATGAAACTCAAATTTTACTTAACCATTAGCCTGATAGGTGTATTGCTGCTGATCCCCGGTGCAGCTGCCTATGCAGCCGATGTATTAAAGCCTGATCATGCTTTTAATACCGGTGCCTGCATCATTATAGCAGTTACCATTTTCTTGTTGTTATTACTGCTGCTCTGGCTAATCCGTTTGGCCCGCGGTCTTAAAGAAGACGAAGTAGCGCAGGAAAAATACGGCGATAAATGGATCTTCAGGCAAATAAACAGCTTAGATGCCCCTCAGCTTGATCAGTTAATAAGCCGCAGAAACCATCGTAAAAAAGCTATCGGCAAAGCCAAAGGGGGCAATAACGGCTTCACCGCTGTTATGTTACTGATGCTTGTATTTTCAGGATTAGCAGTCCAGGCGCAAACAGCCGCAGAAAGCAAAAATGTATTAATCAGTCCCGGAATGATCATTATGCTTACCTTGATCTTTATTCCGTTGGTGGTGATTGTTTTTTTGGTGACTTTAAAAATCCGTAATCTGGCTGTCAAAACCCGTTACAGCCGTGTAAAAAAGAAACAACCGAGCTGGTCAAAGCCATTGATGACGATGACGCAGTTTATGAGGAGCTTATTAAACGCAAGCATGCGCTTAACTATCGTTTAACCAACAATGAGCTTGCAGGTACCATCGAAGCGGAAGATTCAAAAGGGATCCTGCTGAATGTTGATGAGGTTCACGGCCCGCGGTTTTTTGCATCTAAACGCAAAGCTGCACCCAAGCATCAAACCGACCCCAAACTGGTAAAACTAATTATGTGGTACCTGGGCAGCGCGGCTTTTTGGCTGGTGCTGGGTACCTCGGTAGGCGAGTATATAGGTATCAAATTCGTATCGCCGGATGCTGATCATATCAGCTGGCTAAGTTTTGGCCGCTTAAGGCCGGTACATACCAATATGGTTTTCTGGGGCTGGTCGTCAATGGCTATGCTGGGCCTTGGTTACTACGTAGTTACCACGGTTAGCAATACTGTGGTTTATAGTATAAAATGGGGGTATTATTCGCTTATACTCATGAACGCAGCTATCATCACCGGCAGCGGCATGCTGATGGCCGGCATCAATAACGGCGGTGGCGAATACCGCGAATATATATGGCCGGTTATGACACTTTTTGCAGGTGGTATTGTGTTAAGCCTTACTAATTATATAAAAACCATAGCGCAGCGCAAAACCAGAGAGATCTATATCTCCAACTGGTATATCGTTTCGGCTATGATGTTTTTAACGGTGATCGTAACCGTTGGCTACTTGCCCTTTTACCAGAACGGCCTTGGCGAAACCATTGTGCAGGGATATTATATGCACCAGGCTGTGGGCATGTGGTTTATGTTCTTTAACCTGGGATTGGTATACTACTTTTTACCACAGCAATTAAATACGCCTATATACTCTTACAGTTTAGGGATCCTGGCATTCTGGTCGCAGATTTTATTTTACACGCTGATAGGTACGCACCACTTTATTTTCAGCTCCATACCATGGTGGTTGCAAACTGTGGCTATTGTAGGCAGTATGGGGATGCTGATCCCGGTGTTTTCGGGAACTACCAATTTTATCATGACCTTCAGAGGGAATTTTAATAAGATAGGCAGGAGCTACACACTGCCTTTTTACATCGTTGGTATCCTGTTTTACTTCACGGGTTCTACGCAGGGTACGGCGGAAGCCTTCAGGGAAACCAACCTCATCTGGCATTTTACTGATTTTACGGTGGCACATTCACATCTTACCATGTACGGCATCATCGCCTTTATGCTTTGGGCCTGCATTTACACCATAGTGCCAAGGCTTACAGGTAACGAGCCCAAACAGGGCTTAGTTGGTGCACATTTCTGGCTGGCTTTAATAGGTCTGTTGTTCTACACCATTCCGCTTATGGTGGGTGGCACGCTGAAGGGCATAGCCTGGCGCGATGGAAAACCATTTATTGATGGGGTGGTGCTGATGACCCCTTACTGGCTATGGCGGGCTATTGGCGGCTCACTGATGTGGGCATCGCACCTGGTTTTTGCCTGGAATATGTATGTGATGTTTTCGGGGCATAAAAGTCATCCTGATATAAGGAAGGAAGTTTTTGAGAAATTAAATACCATACCCTTTAACGCTGAAATTTGATAGCCATGGAAATTTATAACGACCATAAAAAACTTTTTACTGCTGCGTTATGCTTCTTTTTGCTGCTCACATTTTTTGTGGCGATAGGGCCAGCATTTACGAGTCAGAATAACAATGCACCACTGCCCGGCAGCAAGCCGCTAAACCGGCTTGAAACAGCAGGTAAAGCCGTATTTATAGCCGAAGGATGTGTGGCTTGTCATACCCAGCAGGTACGTAATGTAGATATGGACAAAGTTTGGGGCGCACGCCCTAACATAGCGGCCGATTATGCCAACATCATCCGTACCGATGTTTGGCGTAACACAGCTACGCTCATGGGTTCAGAACGTACCGGCCCCGATTTAACCAATGTAGGTACCCGTCAGCCGAGTAACGACTGGCATTACTTGCATTTATTTAATCCGCGGTCGGTAGTGGCGGAGTCTGTTATGCCATCATATGAGTGGCTGTTTGATATAAAAGAATACGCATGGCCAAATGATGTAGTAGTGAATGTGCCCGATGATTTTAAAAAAGGCATCACTGGGAAAATTGTGGCATCGTATAAAGCCGTGGCGCTGGTGGCCTACCTGCGATCGCTAAAGGAAATTACCTTGCCCGATGGCAAACCGGTGCCGATATTCCTGTACGGGAAAGGTGCTGCTGAAAAGGCGGGCGCCGCAACATCTGGCAAAGGCGTAGCCGCTAAACCTGAGTTTGATGGCGCAGCACTTTATGCTACCAATTGCCAATCCTGTCACCAGGGAAATGGCGAGGGATTGGTTGGCGCTTTCCCGGCGCTAAAAGGCAGCAAGGTAGTGCTTGATGATAATCCGGAGATCCAGGTAACCATTATCATGAAAGGCTATAACGGTCGTATAAGCGAGGGCTACGGAATAATGCCTGCCGTGGGTACCAATAACAACCTTAAGGCCGAGGAAGTGGCGGCTATTGTAAATCATGAACGCAGCAACTGGGGCAACAGTTCAAAAAAAGTAACGGTTGACGATGTGAAAAAGATCATTGCTTCATTTGGCAAACCCGAAGCCGCAATTGCTAAAAAGTAAAAAAAGTCAGAAGCCAAAAAAATGAAAAAATATATCACATTGCTGCTCATGCTCATTCTTAAACTGGATGTTATAGCCTGTGAAGCTTGTAAAAAGCAACAGCCCGCTGGTTTTGAGGATATCACTCATGGTGCCGGCCCCGATAGTAATTGGGATTACCTCATAGTTTTTGTAATGGTAATCATTACGCTGTACGTGCTGGTAGCAACCATCAAATGTTTTATAAAACCCGGCGAAAAGAACGAAGAACACATTAAACGGATGATTTTAAACGACCTAAAGCCATGAGAGATCAAAGTTTTGTAACCCTGTTTATTGATGAAGATCTGAAACCAATAGGGGAGTTTCCGGCACCGGTAACTTTTGATCTGGATACCCGCAAATTAACCGATGGCAACCACGTACTCAAAGTAGTTAGCAAGGACCACCAAGGGAAGGAAGGGGTCAAACTGATCCCGTTTGTGGTACGCAACGGACCTGCGATAGCCATTGAGGGTTTAAAAAAAGACGAGATTGTAGAAGGCGTGTTACCCCTCATGATCAACGCCTATGGCAAAGGCGATCAGAAAACGTTTATGCTGCAGGGCAGCGAAACCCCACAAAGTATCCCCTGGTGGCTGGTAGTAGGGATCATTCTGTTTGTGGCCTGGACGGGGTACTTCATTATTACATCGCTGGCGGTGAAGTTGTAGAGTAATTTTACATGTATAATTACCATCAGATAGTTTATTGATAATATATCACACGTTTTTAATTATATGCTTTTATCGCCTTAAAGAATAATTATCAGATAAATGGGAAATATAAGTACATATTCGATTTCTAAATTGCAAAAGGTATTTGATATGGACACTGGGAAGCATGACTATTTCTATGTTGATGCCGGGAAGGAGCCTATATACACAGATGTACCGTTTCGCGCGGAAACGTATTCTATCCTATTTCTAAAGAAGGGTACCCTAAGTCTGCAGGTTGATCTTGCGTCACACACAATAAAGGGTCCTGCAGTTCTTACAATCGCACCAATGGTTACGCGCAGTTTCCGATGTGTTGAAGATATGCCGGAAATGGTTATTCTTTTTTTAGAAATTCGTTTCTCGTCGAAACGCGGGCAGATATTTTTTTCTTGACCATTTTGATTTTTTTGAAGACAGTGAAAGCCATATCGCTGCCTTGAATGCATGTCAGTCAAAAAGATTGAGCGCAATTTTCGATATCATTAGTGATACGTTTAATAAGGGACACTCGCATGAGGCCGCACTGATGCGAAGCTATACTTATTGTCTGATACATGAAATCGATGTTATCCATAAGTGCATACATGCTGATCTCATTCATAAAGACGACCATAGTTCGTTGTTTATCAGGTTCAGGAATCTGCTGGTTAAGCAATTTTGGAGGCATCGCTCGGTTAGTTTTTATTCCAGTAACCTTAACGTTTCGCCAAAATACCTATCTGAAGTAATCAAAAAAGAAACCGGTAAAACCGCGGGTGCATGGATAGATAATGCGATCATACTGGAAGCAAAGGTACTATTGCAGAACAAAGATCTCAGCATACAACAGATCGCGGACAAACTTAATTTTTCAGATCAATCCGTTTTTGGGAAGTTTTTTAAAAATCAGGAAGGTATTTCTCCATTGGAATACAGGAAAAGCTTAGGTAAAACGCGTTAAGTCAAAATTATTTTTGATCAGGCTCGTGGAATTACATCATGATTATGCCCTAAAACATGCCCCTGCAGGCAGGTAAATACAGCACCTGAAGCAGGTTGAACCAGACGATCGGAGAAACCGACGAGAACATACCGCAATCTTACCCTTTTAGAGAGCGCACCGAAGAGGATATTTGCAATGAAAATAAATGTAGAAGATTCAAGATCGAGGAAATAACAGGCGGCCGGGGTGCAAAACCGCGAATGCCGGCAAGAAAAAAATGAAAAGGAACAATACGAATAACTTGAACCATACTAAAATAGAATCCAGGAATTTATTGTTTCTCGTTTCTGAAAAGCTATTTGCCGATCACGAATTTTATCGTACTACAATTCGTATGATAGCGGGGAATAGTGGGCTTTATCTGGCGCTGATCAGTTATTACTTCGGTGTAAAACGGGACATGTTCATCCAGATATTCAGGGACAGGCTCGGGCGGTTAAATAGCGTTTTGGAACGGATACCATATGTAGAGCTTCCAGCTCCGGAAAAACTGATGGTTTTCCTGGAGGAGTATTCGAATGTATTCAGGAATAATATAAATTTCCACCGCTTGCTGCATCGCGAGATCACTTTTTTACCGGAGTCTGCAGTTAAGGACCATATCACCGATTACTTGGATAACACACTGGCTATTTTAAAAAAACTTATTGAGGACGGAATTGAAGAAGGGCATTTCAAAGCTACAGATAGTCAGTTGGTGTATCTTACGATATTCGTAATGTTGCCGGTAATGATTTCGGGTTCGCCGGTAAGCAGGCATATATCGGAAAATATAGCACCGTGTGGTAATGTCTTCAGTACCGAACTAATAAAAAAGTACTTGTACTACATATTGAAAGCTCAGAAATCAGAAAACAGTTATATAGAGCACAAACACTAAACAGTTAATTATCATGAAAACTATACCGTTTAAGCATGCCATCGGCAGGCTTACAGTATCCTTATTTTGCTTGATTTTTGCATTTGACCTCCCTGTTATTGCCCAGCAAACTCCCAATGTCAGACTTTCGCTGCTTCAAGCTGTTGATCTATCTAAGGCCCAAAATATGCAGGTTCATGCTGCGAGATCAGAAGAAAGCGCCACTGAATCAGATTTGAGAGACGCTAAAACGAACGCACTTCCTACTGTTCTGACCAATGGCGATTATCAGCGTTTTACAAGTCTAACCCTATATAATCATGGTTTAAACGACGTGCGTTCCATACCCAAAAGACCGACTTCGAACGGCGCTGACCTTGGTGTGTCTGCCAATTTTAACCTTTATGCAGGCGGCAGACAAAAAGCCCTGGTAGCTGAGCAAAAAGAAAAAAGAGACTTAGCTGCTATAAACACAAAAGAACAGGCGGGCACTGTAGGGCTGGAGGTGGCCGACCAATACCTGAATATGATCAGACTTATTTACCAAAAGCACTTTATTGATGATCAGGTAGTACGCGCAGAAACAAGGCTTAAAAACATAGATGCCTTATATCGGAATCAAAAAGTAACCCGGAGCGATCTGCTGCGATCAGAGCTAAATCTTTCGGCTGTAAAGTTAAACCTTGAACAAACGCTGAATGATATTATAATTAGCAATCAAAAATTGAACGTATTGCTCAATTTGCCCGATTCCACGAGAATCTACCCAACAGACAGCGCGGCTATGACTATGCCAAGTGTTGATACGCTGCTTGACCTGATTAACAGTACGACCCACGACGCTTATGCTATACGTAAGGCAGACGAGAGCATCAAGATTCAGAATGCGAGGATCAGGGGGTAAAAAGTAATTTCTCACCAGCGCTTTCGTTGTATTCCGCCTATGGCTTTAACTATCCCAATACCATTTTTTATCCACCAGTGGATCAAGGATATTCCATTGGCTTCGTAGGTTTTAAAATTCAGTACAACATTTCATCGATATATCTAAATAAGTATAAATCATCGGCAAGTCGTATTAGATTACAGGAATTGCAATATGTGCAGCAAAATATAAGCGATAATGTAAAGCAAGAAGCTAACAGTCTATTAATCAAGTACCGCGAGGCACTTAGCCGTATCGCAGTTAACGAAAAATCGATTGCACAGGCGAAAGTTAACTACCGTATTATAAATGCCAAATACCTCAACCAATTAGCTTTGCTCACCGACTTACTGGACGCCGATAACCTTTATCAAGAAACAAGATATAACCTGGTTCAGGCACAAACCGTTGCGCAACTTATTTACTACCGGTTATTGTTCACCTCCGGGAAATTATAAAAATATATTTACCCAAAATACATCACTCTTAAACAATAGCATATCATGGAAACCTCAACTATAAAAAAACACACCCAGGTAATATCATATTATCGGTACTTGCCATCCTGGTTGTGTTAGGGGCCATCGTTTATTTTATCAATTATTTTATAACGGGGAGTAACTACATTGAAACCAATGATGCACAGGTAGAGTCCTATATCAATCCGGTTTCGGCCAGAGTAAGCGGTTATATCAAAGATGTGAGATTCGACAGAACATCAACAGGTTAGGGAAGGAGATACATTAGTAACCATTGATGACCGCGAATATCGCGAACGAGTTACTGAGGCTGAGGCGGCGGTTGAAGATTCAAAGGCTCAGCTTTTGGTCTTAGATGCGGGAATTGCTTCATCCGAGACAAGTACACTTGTAAATAAAGATCAGATAAATGGTGCTAAAGCAAGATTGGTACAGCAGGCCGCCGACATGAAACGTTACAAAAACCTGATGAAGGAAGAAGCTACAACTGGCGCAGACCTGGAGTTGGTACAATCACGTTATGACGTATCTGTTAGCGATTACAGTGCAGCTCAAAATAATTTGCGCACCAGTTATGCTAAAATAGCGGAATTACGATCACATAAAGCTTTACTGGCGGCAGATCTGAAACGTAAAACCGCCGAACTTAAATTGGCCCGTATTAACTTAGGATATACTGTAATACTTGCCCCGTACACAGGCAGGATGGGGCGTAAAACCATACAGGAAGGTCAACAAATACAGGCCGGTCAGCCATTGGTATCCATCGTTAATGAAAGAGACAAATGGATTACCGCCAATTTTAAGGAAACCCAGGTATACGGAATGTATATTGGGCAGCCGGTTGATATTAAGGTTGATGCTATCGACGATAAAGTGTATCATGGGCATATTGAAGCTATATCTGCATCAACTGGTGCTAAATTCTCTTTACTTTCACCGGATAACGCTACAGGAAACTTTGTCAAGATCGTTCAACGAGTACCAATTAAAATAAAATTTACCAGCAAAAATATTGAACAGGTTAAGGCTGGTATGAACGTTTTGGTATCAGTTAAAAAGAAATAGTTATGAATGCACCCACATATATTAAACCCTGGCTTTCGAATTGGAGCTGGGGGGTAAGGATAGCCCTCTTTTTAATATTACTGTCATCTATAATGGAATTTGCTTCCATTTCCTTAAGTCAGAATTATGTATTGTCATACCTTGGAGCTCAACCCGAAGATATCACGTTCTCCGTACAGCTATGTTATGTTGGTATACTTACTATATTACCTGTACAGTTCAGGTTTCTGAGATACTTTGAAATGAGGAACTATCTTTTGATCCTTACATTTTTGTCAATAATACTAAATATAGCCTGCATCAATGTTAGTAGTGTTATGGCATTCTTTTTCATACGTTTTTTTCAGGGGATGGTGGTTGGCAGTATTTCCGGAAGTATGCTTATTCTCATTCCTAGTTTTCTGAAGATGGAGCACCGTGCTGCATTTGGATCGACTATTTTTTACGGTACAGTGTTAAGCAGTGGTGTATTATTAGGCCTTGTTGCGTCGGCTGTGACATTAAACTCCGATTTCAGGAACGTGTATTATTATCTCATTTTGTTTCAGATACTGGTATTGATTGTAATACTAATTTCATTCAACCAGGTATCCAACCTCCGGAAATATCCATTATACCAGATCGACTGGACAGGTGCCGTATTTTTCCTGGCCGTAGCCGCAGGATTGGCTTATACAATACTTTATGGCTCAAAATATTATTGGTTTACAGACACGCGTATTCAATTATCGACGGTTGTTACAGTAGCAGGCGCTATCCTGTTTTTATGGAGGGAAAGGATAGTAAAACGACCTGGCCTCGATTTGACCATTTTTAGGTTTAAGAACTTTTGGGTGGGGCTTATACTACTTGCAGTTTATTACGGAAGTAAAGAAAGTATTAATATTATTTTCGGTTATACTGTATCCGTGTTGCAGTGGAGTGCAACACAGGAAATGATATTGGGGCTTTGTAACATAACCGGTCTTATTATTTTTATGGTGATCTCGGCAAGAATCCTGGTTTACCGCAAGGATGCTATATTTTATTTTTTGTTTGCTGGTTTCAGCATGTCGCTTTTATACCATTTATGGATGTATTGCATATTTACACCCGATTTAGCTTTTGAGGACCTAATATTGCCTATGTTTTTTCAGGGGGCTACGTCAGGCATTCTATTTGTTCCCATCATGTTATTTACTTTAAGCGCGGTGCCGCAAACTACTGGTTATACCGGGTTGATATTTGCTGCCTGTACCCGTTTTACCTCTTTACTGAATGCCAGCGCGGGTTTTTATAATATACAATTGTATTACAGTCAGCTATATAAGGAAAATTTTCTTCATCATATAACCGGTATTGATGAAAATGTAACTGAAAGGCTCAACGGCTTCAGACAAGTATTCCTGAGTAAGGGTTTTTCGCCTGATCAGGCCGCGGCGGCGGCTAATGCATCCTTAGCCAGAATAGTTAGTTTGCAAACACAGCTGCTTACCAACAGGGCCGTATTTCTTTTTATTGCTATTCTTACTGCATGTGTGCTTCTTGTCATATTATTGGTATATGTAATTAAAACATTGCGGCTGCTAACGCCATAAATAATGTTAGCAGTATGATGATTGATAAAACAAATAAGGTGTGGATTCGTAATGTTATATTTAATTTATCCGGTTGAAAAGGGGTCTATTTATTGGAAATAGGGATACCGATTTTTGGATCCACCTGTCCAGGTCAACTTGTAATTCAGCAATGCTCCTGTATATCTTCTTAACAAAGAGATAGTGATGGAAGTTTGTTATTACCATTATTTTTTCATTAGTGTGTCTATTATATGATGTTGAACTTTTAGAGCAACGAATTGTGTTAATGAATTTCTAATTTAGCAATGTAAGTGAAGAAGATAGCATGGTCAGATTGTAATGTATTATGCCAATGACCTTCAATATTAAAGATTATGGTATTGACGTTTGCTCCATTTCGGACACAAAGTACTACGATTTGGATACGAGTAAATATTAAGGACCGATGACCTTTGTGTTTCAATCATTAAACGATTATGAAATACAAAATTTTAGGTAACACGGGTTTAAAAGTATCGGTACTTTGCTTAGGTACAATGAATTATGGCGGTAAAGGTTTTTTTGGTTATATGGGTAAACTTGCCCAAGACAAAGTGGATGAGCAGATCCGCATAGCTACGCAGGCTGGAGTTAACTTTATCGATACTGCGAATATTTATTCAGAGGGCCTATCAGAAATGATGATAGGGCAAGCAATAAAAAATCTTTCTATCAATAGGGACGATCTGGTTTTGGCGACAAAGGTCAGAGGTTCAATGGGCAAAAGTGAAAATGACAGGGGCCTTTCAAAAAAGCATATCATTCAGCAAGTTGAGGGGAGCTTAAAAAGATTAGGGACAGATTATATTGATCTATATCAGATTCATACTGCTGACCCTTTGACACCAATAGAAGATACTATAAGAACCCTGGATGATCTGGTAAGAAGCGGAAAGATTAGGTACTTTGGTGCAAGTAATATTTCTGCCTGGGAATTAATGAAAGGGCTCGCGTATTCTCAATACAACCATTTAGACAGATTCGCTTCGCTTCAAGCTAATTACTCATTGGATGTAAGAGATATTGAACGTGAAATTGTTCCGTTACTAAAAGATCAACAAGTGGGTATGTTGGTATGGAGCCCGCTGAGCGGGGGCTTGCTTACCGGTAAATACGCGCGAGGAGGACAAAAGGAAGAAGGTAGATTGAAAAGTTTTCCGTTCCCTCCTTTTCACGAGGAGCGGGCTTATAACGTATTGGATGCGCTTATCCCAATGGCAGAACAAAAACAGGTGGCCGTTTCTCAGTTGGCACTTGCATGGTTATTACATCGCCCGGTAGTCAGCAGTGTAATTATTGGTGCGACCCAATCGCATCAGTTGCAGGACAACTTAAGGTGTATTGATGTTACATTTACACCTAGTGAGTTAAGCTTGCTGGACGAGAATCAGTAAACTACCGGCTGAATATCCTGGGAATGTTATTGAAGTGATGACCATGGACAGGACTGAGGGGGTTGATTTTTTGAATGCTTAAATTATCATAAAGTAGGGTGGGCAGAACAAATGTATGGTCCACCCCGTTCATTTTTTGTTATGAATCATATAGATCGCAAAATCCTTAATATAGATACCATCAAAGAAATACATTCATTGATGGGTTTACCGGGTCCTTTAAATCCGCTGATTACCATCATTAATCATTCACAGACCAAAGAAACTTACTTGCCCGTTCAGCAAAAATTATTGATGAATTTTTATAATATTACTATTAAGAAAAGCTTCAAAGGAAAATTAAAGTATGGCAAAAATCATTATGATTTTGACGAAGGTATCATGTCATTTGTTGCCCCTAAACAAATAATCTATATAGATGACATTGAAGAAAGGAACACAGAAGGATGGTCACTATTATTTAATCCGGATTTGATAAGGAAATACCCTTTAGGAAAAACTATCAAACATTATGGTTTTTTTCTTATGCGGTGAATGAGGCCTTGCATCTTTCGAGCCTTGAAGAAAAGACCATCGAGAATATTGTTCAAAACATTCAAAATGAAATTAATTCGAGATTGGATAATTTTAGTCAGGATGTGATCGTATCCAATTTAGAGCTTTTGTTAAACTATTGTAACAGATTTTATAACAGACAGTTCATTTCACGAAAGATGGCATCAAACGATTTATTAATCAGGTTTGAAAAGATCTTGGAAGATCATTTTTATATTAATGCTGTTCCGAAATTACCGACCGTTCAGAATATAGCATCTTCATTAAATGTTTCGCCTCCGTATTTAAGCGATATGTTAAGAAGCGTAACAGGACAAAATTCTCAACAGCACATCCATAATAAGATTGTAGAAAAAGCAAAGGAAATTCTGGCTACAACTGATTTATCGGTTAGTGAGATCGCTTATAGCTTAGGATTTGAATATTCACAGTCTTTTAGTAAACTATTTAAAAACAAGATGAACATTTCACCTGGAGAATATAGAAATCAATTTAATTGAATAAGATAATTTTATACACATGACCAAGTGCTCTGTCAATTGGCAGTCTATGGCTACTAATAAACAATTCCAGCATGTCTAAGTTGCCAACTAAATAGTTTAGAGAGATTCTTCTTTGCGCCATAAATTCAAAAATACGGTATCACAAATTTTCAGGAACAAGAATATCTCTAATTCTTCAAATTTAAAATAGGTAGGGAAGATAAAGTAATAGATGGGAGTGGAATAATTTTGCAAAAATCATGGTAGGCAAATCAATTGGTCAGAAAGTATTTAAAAAAACTGCTTTAGCAGGTATTCCACTTACTGTGCCAGCGATCTGATCTTATCCACAAAGCCGAGGATTTGCGAGACATGGAAAGGAATGCGTTACTTGTTGGCTTTATAACCCAAGAGATGGTAAAGATGACGAAATTTTCATTAACCAGGATAATTGATAGTCCGGCAATGTCTATGCATGCTTCTTTTCAACGCCCAACGTTTCAAGTAATTTTTCAGAAAGAGATACGTGTTTTTTGACAAAAAATCATCGTCCAGAATTTGAATATGCTAAGTCTACACTGGCCTTATAGAAAGTGGGGTTTGAAACTATAACTGGCGATAAGTACTGTGATCCTCATTGATAATCTTTATTCTAGCGTACGGGCATTTAATTATAATACTGCTAAAATTGCGAAAATCGTAGCAGCCGTTAATATTATCTGTACGATTTTACTCCTATAAAAGGATATTAACCGCCCTCTTTATTTTTTTATAAGCCTGATGTTTGTCTAAACCAATTATAGCTATCAAGAATTTTTCTGTATTTGAATTTTTTGATGGAAAGCTTAATCATGAAAAAAATATTACTTGCTTTTTTTGCCTTTTGGCTTTTTCATTTCTTATTATTTTCTCAAACAAAAAATACGTTTTCTGAACTCGATCGCCGGATAAACAACCCCATTTCTCCAATGACCATAAAGGAGAAAGTAGAGCATTGGTATTATTATACTGATAGCTGCGCATGTTTAGGTATCCTCCGGTTTACCGGAAGCGGCATTTCGCGTGGTATTGGAAATAAAACAAAGGGCTGCTCTTGTTTCCCGGTTACCATTGCTGTGGCCGCAGATTGGAGTCGCCCGTTAATCTTAAGCAGCGGACAGGCGATTTCTTTGGAGCAGGCTGCAAGAAAACGGTTTCGTATTGCAGGCCCTAAGGTACGACCAGCAAAAGATCAGTCCCGAATTTGCTTTGGGTTATGATTTAAGTTACACCACGTTTCAGTATAACAATATCAGGCTGTCGTCAATGAAATCTAAACTAAGCGGAGACATTAAAATCAGTTTAGACCTGAAAAACACGGGTAAGCCATTCCATCTACACGAATTGATAGGGAAGCCGTTGCCTAGAGGCAGTGGCATCACTGGAACCATATTGATAATTCAACAAGACTTACAGTTAGCAATGGTAAATGTCTCCTAATGCTAAGCGCTTTTACCAACGGAAATATGAGTTAGTGAATTTGATTTTTTTGTTGGTCAAATAGATAAAACCTAAGCATGAATGCATGCGGTACATAAGATAAATAAATTTAAACGATTACAAATAAAAATTATATTATGAAAAAAATGTATTTATTATCATTAAAAGGCAATTGCGGGATAAAATATTTGGGATTTCTGCTGGTAGTTATTCTTAACCTGAGTTGCGCTAAAAAAGACAGCAGTTCGGCCCCCAAAACAACTACAACACTGCCTCCAACGATGCCGGTTGCTATTCCTTCTATCAATACCAGCGCTTCCACTGCTAAGGAAATAATAGTAGATATGGGAGCTGGATTTAATTTAGGAAATACTTTTGAAACTAATACAAGTAATTCGCCAACGTTTGCCAGTGTAAAGCCTATAATTGATTTATATTATAATGCAGGTATGCGCCATATCAGAATCCCGGTAACCTGGGTGGAAGGATTTCCTTCCAATATTGCTGATGCAAATGGGAATATAAATATAGCGCATCCCAGGTTATTTGAATTGAAAGCTATTGTTGAGTATGCCTTGTCTAAAAAAATGTATGTAGAGATAAACGCACATCATGAGCATTGGCTAAAAAATAATTATGATGGAAGTGCTGCTTTTGATAATAAGTTTAAAACACTTTGGACAGGCATTGCTACTTTCTTTAAAGACGAGACCAAAGCAATTGTTGTTTGATGTATTGAATGAGCCGGAAGGAAAAATGGGACAGTGGAGTGGTACAGGGTATCCATTGCCAACTGACGCAACTGCAATAGCATTAACACGCCAGATTGATAAAGTTGCTTATGACGCTATAAGGGCAACCGGCGGTAATAATACAACGCGTGTAATAATGGTAGAACCGAATGGGCAAGGTAACCAGGGCATGATAGACGAGGTGTTTGCAACCAAAGCAAATTTACCGGGAGGCGGTTTAGATAGTTTCCTGGCTATTCAGGTGCATACTTACGACCCATGGGCTTTTTGCGGACAAACCGGCAGCAATACTGCTTTCCCCGGTAGTGCGGCGTTTACATCGGCAATTCAGAAAGTTGCGGCACATGCTGCAACCATAGATGTGCCGGTGAATTATGGCGAGTTTGGTGTAGGTAGAACCAACGGTACAGAGCGTAATACCGATGTTGTGCGTGATTATTATAAATTAATCAAAACTACTTGTATCGCTCAAAAAATGTCATGCACCGCGTGGGATGACAGGGGGTGGTTTGGGTTGATCTCTACTGGAGGTGGTACACCTGTTTTTGTTAATAATATTGTGCCTTATATGCTGCAGCCCTGATATACTAATTGCTTGCTGAACAGTCGGGAGCCATTAATAATGCCAGCTTAAGAACTGCGTATATAGAGATATAATTTAAGAGTTCGACACATATAAAAAGGCTTTATACTGGTAAAAAATCATTTTAGCTTCCTTTGCATTGTAAATACATTCGAAGCTAAAATTTTCATAATTAAATTGGCCTTTTAATTGAGAGTTTGCCGTTAGCGACTTGTCAAAACACGTTTTTATAAATTCGTTTATCGCAAAGAAAATTATACTTCAGGCTTCGTTGTTATTTCAAGAAAGGTTCAATAACAGGCGCAATTCGTGTTCACTTCGCTTTTTTCAACGGATGTTGAACCAGAGGCGTAAAAAATCTTTTCCGGCAGCAAGGCCCCAAACGCAAAGCATATGTCTTCACTGAGCCGGATCGTGGATGAACGCTTGATACAATGCTAATGAAAACAGCTTTTACTTAAATAACGGCTTCCCGTTTAATGCCTGTACCAGTACTGCCAGGGCCAGACAGCCATACAAGACACCGAAAAATTGTGTCCACCGTACGTTCTTTAAAACATAAAAAGCTATTAAAGGTAAAATTTGAAGGGCGTGCATCCCTATAAAGTGCGCAATGCGCGGATCCCCGAATTTTCGGCTCCAGTTCAAAAATGGCAGGCCGCGGCCGCCATCGGGTCCGCCAATAGTATGCGACATGCGCCCACCCATCACTGCTCCTTCCATTGCGAATACAACAAACAAAAATATGCCTATACGGATAGCCCACAGGTAGTGACCGGGCAACTCAGGGATGTCTGTCGTACAAAACAAGAGGCCGATGTAGCCGGTGTGCAAGGTAACGAAGGTCGCTGCCAATGCCATGCCGCTGTATAGTGCTGCATAAAGCGGTGAGCTCCGGTTATAATGCGATAATTCGCCGCGCCCGGCCTGGAGGGCGATGTAAATGAGTTCAAAAGCCAGTAACAAAATAGTGACCCAACTGTAAACACTTACCTGTCCCGGAAGTTTAAGATACCAGGTGTACCAGCCCATTGCCCAGCAAAATGACCCAATGGACAATGCAAATTTCAAAGGTTTATACCAGGCGTCTCGTCCCGGCAACCTGCACGGAACTTATTCGTGATAAAAGGAAAAAATGACCGAACTGATCAGGCAGACCAGTCCAAAATAGTATAATGGTTCATTCCTGAATTTCAGGACCGTGATAAAATCGCTCATGATCGATATGTTTTTAATTGTACATTTTTTTAATGACCGGCGAGGCCAATTTCTTTTTGATCTTCATCATCAGGAAATCAGGTGTAACGCGTGGCAGGTTGGAGATAAACCAGTTGTTGAAGCCCACTATCTTTTTACCCTTTCCTTTAAGCAGAAGATCGGCACCCACTTTAGCGACTATCATGGGGCTTACCGGCTTGTTGGTTTTATAGGCATTTGTACCCAGCATTTCCCTGGTAGTAAATGGGGTGTCCACAGGGCCGGGGCATAAAGTGTTAACTACCACACCGCTATCTTCCAGTTCGGCCGCGATGGTTTCAGAAAAAGCCAGTACGAACGCCTTGGTTGCAGAGTAAACCGAATAATAGGGGAAAGGCAAAAAAGATAAAAGTGAAGCGACATTCAGGATGCGGCCATAGGCATTTTCTTTCATGTCGTTGCCAAACAATTTAGTCAAAATGACGAGTGCGGAGATATTCAGATTGATCATTTGCAGCTCTTCCAGAAGCGGCGTTTCCATAAAATCTCCATAAACGCCCATCCCGGCGTTATTGACCAGCATGGTCACCTGCAGGCCGGCGGCTTTGACGGTCTCATATAATAGCACCGAGTTGGCCTCTTTGGATAGATCCTGATCAAATACCCATACCTGAACGCCATGCTCGTTTTCTAATTCCTTTTTCAATTCAGCCAGTTTTTGGGCGCTCCGGGCTACAAGCACCAGGTCAAGCTTTTGGGCTGCTAATAATTTGGCCATTTCATAGCCGATACCGGTAGATGCACCGGTCACCAATACAAGATCTTTCATGCTACAATTTATTAATCATTGTTTAATATTTGAACTATGTTCATTATTGATTCAAAAAAAACTTAGAGTTTCTTTAATATTTTTAAAAATTCTTCGTAACCAGCGTCAACGATGTGATTTGCATGATTCAGATGAACCCCGTTCGTGCGGTCGCTGATATGCAGACTGCACATGCCATGCACCAGGCTCCAGATCATAAAGGTCAACGGCTCCGGCTCATGCCCCTTAAAGTGGTTAGCCGCGATGCACTGCTCAACAGTCGTTTTCAAAACGGTGAATGCCGATATTCCCTCGTTCCATTCTTCGTTTTTGGCCTGATCCAAAACTTCCATCGGGGCTTTAAGCGTGAACATCAGCTCATACATGTCCGGATTCTCCATCGCGAACTTAATATAAAGCCGCCCCATAGCGATCAACCGTTCCATAGGATTTTCCACATGGGCCAATACTTTGAACAGGCCGCCTAACTGCGCGAAACCCTGGGTATGCAATTCGTTTAATATTGCGTTCTTATCCCTGAAATAAACGTATACCGTACCCACGCTGTAATCAATGCTTTTTGCGATACTGCGAATGGTGGTCTGCTCCACACCCTTTTCCACAAAAAGCTTCCGGGCGCTGTCCAGTATCAGCGACTTCAGCTGTTCTTTTTCTTTTGCTTTGCGGTCGGCAGTTCCCATGATCAATTAGATACAAATATAAATGAACATTGTTCAATAATGCAAGGCTGATTTAATTTTATTAATTTAGTAGAGCGCTTTTCTGAAAATACATTCTTATGGACAATCCGATAGAAAAATATATTTATCAGTATTTCAGTATCAGCATAGAGGATGCTAAAAAAGTGGCTGAATTGTTTAAACCGGAAAAGATACCTAAGGCGAATACTTTCTAAAAAGCGGTCGTTACTGTAATAAACTAAGTTTTATACATGAAGGGATGTTCAGGGTATACGTCAGTTTGCCCGACAGGAAGGTGACACAGTGGATCTGTGCCAGACTTCGCTACTTTCAATGCCTCTGCGAATTTTGAATGTATTATACAGACATAGGCGAACTCAGTTTGGGTAAGCAGGGTGTGTTTAAAGTTAATGGAAGCCATGACTGAAAGTACGGTATTCAGATCTTCGTAAATTAGGATAGGGTTTGTTGCTGAATAATAATTCGCGCAGCTTAACAGTAATTCAATTTCTTTTTCAACATTGTGTTGTTGTTTGCTGATGTAAATTGCTTTTCGGAGATAAGCGAGTTTGCCGGAATCACGGTATGATAAAAGGGCAGACAGCTATTGATAACCTTGGGATGGATTCACCTGCCCGTGATTTTTCTCAAACAAGCTCACAAGCGATTTTATCGATTCTTTTCTTTTTCCTTGTTGGCGATATAATTTGACGGAAAGAAATAAACATTCTGTTTGCCAGTTATAAAGTTTTTCCGTTATACTGAGCTTAGTGGCAGCACTCAAGCATGGCGCAGCTTTATTCAGGTCGTTTGGGCCTGAGCCAGGCTGATGGATGTAGAAAATTGTCAGCGTAAGTAGCAAAGGGATCTGTTTTTCTTCCTTTGGTTAAGACAGGGGACTTAGCCGCTGCAGAAACGTGAACTGCGTTGATCGTCGCTGCGTCTGAAATCGAAATCCGGTTTTCAAAATCTTCACTTTATGATACTAGAAACGGCAGCCCCGTTAGACGCCAGGCGATAGCCATCACACTTTCCGGGTCTCAATTATCTTGGCTGATGAAGTTTATAAACTGGTTGGTATTGGGCACCGTCAGCCGTTTTCGGGCTATACCGTAGTTCTTTCCCGGCAATGGTGCTGATGTTATTTGTCCCTGCTTGGATTTAAGGCAGACCGTAAACAAGAATAGTAACGCTATTTTAATAATCTGGTGAAATTATTTTGCCGACATATTTTTATTTTACTTCAGCGAGATATCTGTGTACAAGATTGATGGCCATCGATCCTTCCCCAACGCAGGAAGCTACCCTGCTCATAGCGCCCGAACGGACATCTCCGGCCGCAAAGATGCCCGGACAACTAGTTTCCAGAACAAATGGTTCACGGCGTAACTTCCAGCATTCATTAAACCCGTTCAATGCCCCGAGGGCTGGCCCCGTAGCTATAAATCCCTTATGATCTTTGATGATTTCCGGCCCAACCCATTCGGTGTAAGGTTTCGCTCCTATAAATATAAACAATGCTTCGGCTTTGTGGATGCTGGTTTGCTTTGTATTCCAGTTAAATAAAGCCAGTTCCTGCAATCTGTCAGTGCCACGGGCCTCCACAACCTCAGTTTTTCCAAGCAGGTGTATATTGGTGGTTTCCTGCAGCTGATCGATCAGATAGGTAGACATCGTTCCCACAAGTGTATCCCTGCGGATAATTACGTAAACATTACTTGCGAATTTGGAAAGGTGCATTGCCGCCTGTCCGGCGGAATTGCCTCCCCCGGCTATGTAGACTTCCTTATTTTTACAGGCCATGGTCTCGGTAGTCGCCGATCCGTAATAAATTCCGGCTCCGGTAAAATCTTCAATACCATTAACCTCCAGTTTACGATATTCTACACCTGTGGTTAAAACTATACTCCGCGTATTGATACAGCGTCCGTCCGCTAACATCAGTTTTTTATATCCCTGATGGTTGCTTATCTTTATTACCGCAGCGGGCGAAAGAAATTGTACGCCCAGGCGTTTAGCCTGTGTTAAAGCTCTGGTAGTAAGTTCCGCACCGCTTATCCCGGCCGGAAAACCGAGATAGTTTTCAATACGGCTACTGGTGCCGGCCTGGCCGCCCGGCGAATGTCTTTCTATCAGCAAAGTATTCAGCCCTTCGGACGCTCCATACACGCCTGCAGCTAGTCCCGCAGGTCCGGCACCAACTATAACTACATCGAAAACTTCGTTTTTTAGTTCGGGGCTGAGCCCCGTTTTTTCCGCTATCTGCTTTATATCCGGTTTGATCAGAAGTGTGCCGTCAGCAAAAAATATGACAGGCAGGTCTTTCAGTTCCAGTTTGTTCAGCGTGAGTATCTCTTCGCTGTTCTCGGTTATTTGCACATCTACCCATTGATAGGGCACCAGGTTTCCAGATAGAAATTCTTTGATTTCATGGGAAAGCCTGGAATATTGAAATCCAATTACTTTTATACCCGTAAATTTAGGGCGATAGTTTAATTGCCAAGCCTCAAGCAGACCATCTATCACCGGATACAATTTTTCAGCCGGGGGATCCCAGGGTTTAATCAAATAGTAGTCAAGCCTTAGCTCATTGATCGCATGAATAGCCACTTCCTTGTCTGCGTAGGCTGTGAGCAAAACCTTTTTGCTTCAGGAAAAAATTTGATGGCCTGCTTTAAAAATGCAACGCCTTCCATTTCGGGCATTCGCTGATCAGAGACATACATGGCTACTGCTTCTCCTTTGTTTCGGAGATCTAGAAGGGTTACAAATGCATCTTTTACAGACGTTGTGCCTATGATTCGATACTCGTTGCGATATTTATCTTTCAGGTCGCGTAAAATGACCCTCAGGACATGAGGATCGTCATCTATACAAAGTATAACTGGCAAGTTCATATATTGGGGTTTTGTGTTAAAAGATTTTAACTGTTTATTGGAATACAAACTATAAATTCTGTGCGGCCAGGTACGCTTTGGAGCGTAACAGTTCCGTCATGGAGCTTCACTATCCTCGACACAATGTCAAGTCCGAGGCCTGTGCCTTTGCTTATTGGTTTTGTTGAAAAGAAAGGATCAAAAACACGATCAGCAATACATGCAGGTATACCCATCCCATTGTCTCCAATGCTGACATATACAAATTTTCCGTCACTTCGTGTATTTAATTCAAGTACAGGAATCTGTGTATTTTCCATTGCATCAATCGCGTTGTCGATCAAATTTGACCAAACCTGGTTTAACTCACCAATCATTATTTTTACAAAAGGTATTTCCGTATCGAAATGTTGGATGACCTGAACATTTTTATCTTCCAGCCTGTATTTTAATGTTACCAGGGTATGCCTCAATCCTTCGTGTATATCAGCAAACCGCCTGTCATGGCTTTGATCAGCATGGATAAATGCTTTTACTGATTTTAGTAATGCGTCAATCTGCCCCGAAGCTTCTTCAATATCTTTTAAGAGCGTTTCTGCCACCAAATGACTATCTAACCAGTTGATACCTGATGATGCCCATTGCCCGGGGAGATAAGCAAGAAACCGGTCTGCATCTTCCTCCGTGAAGCCGAAGCCAGCGAAGTCATCTGCAGTATCCGATGCATTTTGAATATGCCTTCTTTCAAGCCAATAAACGAGTCGTGCTTCTCTTAAGCTTTTTTCCTGCATACTAAATGGCAATTGTTGCCGATGTGCTATAGCGCGTAGTATCAATGAATTGACAAAGCCGTCAAAACCGTCCGAAAGGCGTTCTGCTGCTACTTCCTCAAATGCTTGCCGCATATGTTGAAGCTGCCTTTGTAAAATGGCCACAGCCCTGAGTATTGCAGCAACAGGATTGTTCAATTCATGTGCCAACCCGGCATGAAGTCTTCCAAGTGCCGCCATTTTTTCATCCTGTTGCTGACGGGCTGTGATGTTTCTGACCCTGCTGCTCATTACATGCACCAGCGCTTGTGTGAGTTCAAACTGGGTGCAGATCATTTCAGTCATCATATTTGCCGGGAAAAGCAATATCTGGGTATTCTCTAAAGCTCTTCCATAAGCAAAATTGACCTTGCCTCTGGAAAATGGCAAATACCCATGAACAGATCCGGTCTCAGCACACGCGAATTCCCGCGCCTCCCCATTATTCAGTACGTACAGGCTTAACTTTCCGGAAATAAAAACATAAGTGAAGTCAATGGGCATACCTGGTTTAAAAAGCAGGTTACCTCCCAATATAATCCGGTTGGAACAACGGGATAAAAACCAGTCAAGCTGTTCCGCGGGAACATCGTTGAATGCCGCAAACGACTGCAATATTTCAATAGTAACCCTGGTCATACCGCTTTAAATTGAAGTTTCTTAAGCTCTGTGCAATATTGATTATGGAAAATACATTATCAGATATCGATTGTAGTACCAATGCCCATAAGGTGTGCATCTATTCCGGCTGATTTAAAAACCTCCAAGGTTTTTTGGTGATCTATTTTGATAAATCCGAAGGTGTCATAATGAACGCCTATCATTTTGTTTACCTTCAGCATTTCGCAGGCTTTGATAGCGTCTTCCACTCCCATGGTAAGGCCGTCCCCGATGGGTAACACTGCAAAATCGAGTTCAACCCATTCCGGCACCAATTTCATGTCGAGCGTTAAACCTGTATCCCCGCTATAGTAAAAGTTTCCATCTGGCGTATCGAAAGCAAAACCGCAGGGAATACCTGCATAGCTGCCATCAGGAAAACTGCTGGAATGTACAGCTGCAAATGATTTCACGAAACCGAAATCAAAAAGAATTTTCCGCCCGGATTAATAGGATGCGTTTTTTGCAAGCCCTGTTTGTTCAACCATTGGTAAATTTCCCAGTTTCCGAGTACCATGGCTCCCGTATTAGAGGCAATGCGCACCACGTCAGTAATGTGGTCGAAATGACCGTGTGAAACGAAAATGTAATCTGCCTTCAAGAGGTCAACATTGATAGCTGACGCAAGTTCATTGGGTGTGATGAACGGGTCGAAAAGTAAATTTTTCCCACCGGCAAAAACGGAAAAGCACGAATGTCCATAGTAAGTTATTTTCATAACGCATTTATTTATAAAACCACTATAGCTAAATATATGCCTGTTTTTTAAATGTTTGTTTATTAGTAAGTTGCGATTTGTCTTTCGAGTACTGAGTGCGATATTTCGTCAATTTTTCGCCTGTATTGATATTTCAATAATTCATTTTTGACGATATATAATATTTGCTCTAAGGCTGCCGTTGTTTCACCCCGGTATTCGTACTAATAAGCCGTGCTACGTAAACCGGCGCTTTTTTTAAAGCTCAACAATGTGTTTTGATTTCTTACCATTTGTGAATGGAGCGGCAATACGGTATGTCGAACTTTGTCGATTATAATAGTACGATATGAATACACATAAAAAAATCATTGACAAACAAAAGGCCTTCTTTGCTACCAATAGAACGAAGAGCTATGAATGGCGAATCGATCAGCTGGACAGGATGTCACTCATGTTAAAAGACAATATTGACGCATTTTACGCGGCGGTAGCCAGCGATTTTAAAACGGCTTTGCCCGAATTTGTACTGGAAGCAAATGCACCTATCCACGTGATCGAGTTTACAAAACTGCAGCTGAAAGACTGGATGAAAGCTGAAGAACGACCGCTGCCCCGGTTTCTATCAGAATCCGGTCATAAAGGGCATGTTTTCAGAGAACCTTATGGCGCAACACTGGTGATAGGCCCTTTCAATGCACCAGTTATATCGTTATTGCTCCCAGCTATAGCTGCGCTTTCAGCCGGCAATACGGTAGTCCTTAAACCTCATGAAGCAGCAGCAGCCACAAGCGCACTGCTGGAGAAACTGATCCCGCAGTATTTTGAACAGGAAGCGGTCGCCTTAGTTACCGGAGGCAAAGAGGAAGTTGAAAGTTTACTTAAACTTGCCTTTGATTTTATATTTTTTACCGGCAGCCCTAAAGTTGGAAAGGTCATCATGCGTGCCGCCGCTGAAAATCTTACACCTGTTATCCTTGAGCTTGGTGGACAAAATCCAGCAATCGTCGACAGAAACAGCAAACATCGCAGATGCGGCGAAAAAACTTGTTTGGGGAGCAACTGCATGGGGCGGGCAGTGGTGCACATCTCCGGGTTATGTTTACATTCACGAGTCAAAAGCTGAAGAGTTTATTGATGAAGCAAAAAAAGCATTGTTGTCTCTGTATGGGCCCGATCCGCAAAAAAACAGTGATTTTTCTAAAATAATCAACCCGGCGGAAGTGGACCGGCTTTTATCACTGATCGATCCTTTGAAAGTAATTGCAGGCGGAAACGCCGACAGGGAAAACAATTATATAGCCCCGACATTGATTTATCCTGCCGATTGGTCAGATAAAATTATGCAGGAGGAAATCTTTGGGCCTGTTTTACCGATAATTCCCTATCGTAATATCGGAGATGTAGTATCTTGTATTGAAAAAGCGCCAAAACCACTGGCTGCTTACATTTTCAGCAGGAATCAAGCATTGGTCGATCATCTTTTATCGACTTTGTCGTTTGGCGGCGGCGCGGTCAATCAAGCGAACGTTCATCTTTTTATCGTTACAATGCCTTTCGGAGGGGTGGGGCAATCAGGAATAGGGAATTATTACGGCAAACAAGGTTTTGATTCATTAACCCACGCCAAGTCTGTATTGGTGTCACCGGCTGATGAAAGTATTGAACATCTTTTCGCACCCTATACCCCGGAAAAGGCCCATGAATTAAACAAATGGTTTGAATATTAATTATAGGCTGAAGATGACCGTATTCAGAACGCGTGATAACCGTATTATCAGATCTGCGCACTTCTGCTGAATTGTTCCTTAGGCATTTACAATTTCATCAAATTGAATTTGTATCTGCGTTATACCAACTCGTTTTGACCTGTTCATAATCCTGCCAGGCTGCAACGTTATAGCCGTTGCAGCCTGCTGCTTTTTGGGGAAAAACCAACAAAATAGATTTTCTTCCGGCAAATCATTTAAATGATACTTTTGTTCGAAACTTTCGCAGGCGAATTTCTGAAGTTCGCTGCATGCGGATTGTTTAATATACTTTTGCGACTTTCTCCTCATTAATTCAGATAAATATTTTCATATTTTAAATATTCCGGATCAGCAGCCTGCATGCCAGTGCTCGGCCTTAAAAAATGATCATACACAAAGTCTTTTAAGTGAGTGTAGACAATTGTCGTTATATCGAGGCTACACTGCAGGATCACGAAATGTCGTTAGGTGGAAATGTTTTTTATATTTTAAATAATTGATAAACAGTGCTTTATTTATGTGGCATTAAATTCACCATTGATTGTTAAACAATTAACGTCATGGAAAATCAAACTCAACACAAGTACATTCAAATCAAAGGTGTTAACATTTTTTACAGGGAAGCCGGTCCTAAGGACGCGCCCGTTTTGGTATTACTGCACGGATATCCGAGCTCCTCTCACATGTTCCGGAATTTAATAGCAGATTTATCTGACAAATACCATCTGATCGCTGCAGATTACCCTGGATACGGAAGAAGCGAACAGCCACCTATAACGGACTTCGATTACACCTTTGATAATTTCGCTATTATTATCGAAGAGTTGCTCGAAACTTTAGGCATTAATAAATATAGCCTTTACCTGATGGATTATGGTGCGCCCGTTGGCTGGCGGTTAGCCTATAAACATCCTGAAAGGATCGACACCCTGATCGTACAAAACGGTTGCGCCTATGATGAAGGGTTGGAGGCATTCTGGGACCCGATTAAAGCATATTGGAAAGATAAAAACGACTTGGTTGCCGAAGAGACGTTGAAAGGTTTCCATAGCCCCGATGGGCTGAAATGGCAATATACTCACGGGGTGCCTGATGCAAGTGTCATCAGCCCGGATAACTGGGAGATTGACCTGCGTCATCTCGAGAGACCGGAAAATGGCAGGATCCAGCTCGACCTTTTTTACGATTACCAGACCAATGTTACGATGTATCCGCAATGGCAGGAGTATTTTCGCACTCAAAGTCCTGAAATGTTAATCGTTTACGGAAAAAACGATTATATATTTCCTGTTGCAGGAGCGGAAGCTTACAAAAAAGATGTAAAAAATCTGGAATATCATCTGTTTGACGCGGGCCACTTTGCATTGGAAAGTTCGGGTACTGAAATTGCCGGAGCTATCCGTGACTTCCTTGATAGGAAAGTCAAAAGGAATTAAAGTGTTCAATAGAAAGTAGCCGTATTTATTTGGTGCATCGATCCTTCCTTTAATATTTAGCAGATGCTATGATTTTGTTCGGGATTTCCCGCATCACTTTGGCTTTTCGCAAAATTGATGCAGGAATATGATGTTGTTAGCGGGCAGGAGTGTGAACCGCTGAGGTGGATGGTTGTCTCCCGAACTGTAACAAACAGTTAATCCGGCAACAGCTTAAGTATTAAACCGGGAAAAAAGCAACCATTAAAAAAAAGATATGACAGAAAATTTAAATGAGTCTCAATTGACGGCCATCTATATAGGCGGTCCGACTCTTGTATTAGAAATTGGAGGTTTAAGGATCATTACGGATCCTACACTTGATCCGGAAGGCACTTCTTTCAAGATTGATAACAAACTAACCATAAGCAAGCTTTCCGGACCGGCCACAAATGATGTCGGTGTCATTGATCTTGTTCTTTTGAGCCATGACCAGCATTCGGATAACCTGGATCATGCGGGGCGGGAATTAATGTTTAAAGTAGGACATACAATTACCACGCCGGCCGCTGCCCAGCGGTTGAAAAATGGAGCCTTAGGCTTATCCCCTGGGAAAATGTCGAAATAGATTTGCCAGACGGCCGGCAAATGACGGCAACCACTACACCAGCAAGGCACGGTCCATCCGGTACCGATGAAATGCAGGGTGATGTGACCGGTTTTGTGTTGCAGGTCAATGGCTCAAAAGAGTTTAGTCTCTACATCACGGGTGACACGGTATTTTACGAAGGGGTGTTGGAAGTTGCCAAACGTTTTGATCCGGATTACGTCTTTATCTTCGCCGGAGCGGCAAAGCCCAAGGGGCCTTTTAATGTAACCATGGACACGAACGATGCGATTGATACCGCTTTCTGTTTTCCGCGTGCCAGAATTATCCCTTTGCACCACGAAGGTTGGTCCCATTATACGGAAGGCGCAGAGGTTTTGGCGACTGCGTTCTCTGTACTTGATATTGGCAGTCGGCTCATGATTCTGGAAAAAGGACAGCCAACCCGCCTTAAGTTTAGTTAGTGGGAAATATTCAGTCTTTTGTTTCATTTATTACCATATGGTAATATTTCAGTTTTAAGGATTAGTGATGTTTGCCACGTCTTACGTTATCTCGGACACTATTGTTGATTCGTTGTAATAGTTCGATTTAAATTGTTATAAATTAAGTGATATGAAACAAAAATTTTGGTTATTCGGAACCGGTGTTGAGATCCTGAGCGACGAAAAGCAATCCGGCGGTCTTTACGACCTGATCGAGGGAACCTTTTCCCCGGAGTTGAGACACCTTTACATGTGCACAATCAATACTCCGAAAGCATATATGTATTGGAAGGTGAGTTTACTGTATACCTGGATGAAGAGGTAATCGTACTGAAACCAGGTGAAACGGCCTTTATACCTAAAGGAGCACCGCACGTGGTTGCGGCTTCGGCCCCTGTGCCCAGCAGAGGTATAACTATTTCATCTCCCAGTGGATTTGCAGAACTGATCCGACTGACGGGTATTCCGTATAAACCCGGGTCTGACGGCTCAGAAAAAAACGATATCGAATTGTTTATGGCAGTTTCTGAAAAACTCGGTGACGCTATCCTGGGTCCGCCGGGGGCAAGACCGGGCAATCAGGTGAATTAAGATGAAAAAAAACAAAAGATTGTAAACGCAATCTTTTGTTTTTTAATGAGATACTTGACCATGCCCGGAAATGGGAATTTTCACAAGGTTCTTTCTGATTCTGCTGAGAGACTGAGGGGTTATGTTTAGGTAAGAAGCAATATAATAGTTCGAAAACAAAATTAAAAGGTGAGGCTCTTCAGCGAGTAGTTTTTCATATCGCTGAGTGGCATTCATTGTCAGTAAAGTAAAGACCCTGTTATAGGCCACTATAAAAACTTTTTCATTAAGCAGTCTGGTCCATTTTTCATATGACGGTGAATGTTTAAGCAAAAATCTTACCTGTTTATAACTTAAACGTACAGCTTTAACTTCGGAAAGTGTTTCTATTCCCAAAGTTCCCGGCTTTCCGGTCAGAAAGCTTTTATAATCTACCATAAACAAGTTTTTGATATTACTTGAGGCATTATTGAAATGGAACAGCCAGGTGGTGGTTTTTCCTGTAAAATCTGTGTAAAAAGATCTGCCTTCTCCGGAAACGATGAAGTAAGCATATTTACTTACTTCGCCCTGTTTTAAAATAATATCACCTTTAGCAAAAGTTAATTCCTTGCAATTGTCGCTTATTAAATTAATAGTATATTCATCTAATTGGAGATCGCGATTAATGAACTCAATCAGAGAAAAGCCATATTTACTTTTTAAATCCATCATGTGCCTGATTTTGAATGTGAGAATCGGGCCTGGCTGAACATTTCTGCATTATCATTAATAAAAGTTATCCAAAAGCTTTTCAGCCGGTGCTATCAGTATTGATCATTGTGCTTAAGCGACATGGCCCTAATTATGCCGTATTTAATACATCTGTGATTTACTACAATGCAAAACTACCCTTCCGTTTGAGATAAAGTGTCGTTGCTATTGATAGATATGTACCGGTTATAACCAGCACCCATACACCTGATTTATCACGGATCGCGCCTCGGTTCACGGGTTTAAAATGAAGCGCTGTGCTGTCTCCATTCGGTCATAACGCGCAGATGCACATGATCAGGTCCGGTAATCGTCGGGAAACTTTCGTGCCTTTTTCAGCTGCAAATAAAATTCAAATCTGAAGCGTAGAACCCCTTCTCTGATATATCCATCCGCTCATATAATGAACCCGGTAGCGATACGTAAACAATTTTATTATTGAGCCGATTACTTAGGCATGAAAACATAACAGGCGATACACTGTTCTCTTCTGATTCAGTCAGGAAAGTGCGGCTGCACTCATCATTTACTATTTTTGAGCTTAACCAATCATTTTTAAATGATGAGTTTTTCAAAAAGAGTGCTCCGTAAAACAGATTGAAAAAATGCCAGCCTCTTAACTGCCAGACATCACAAGTTATTTTGAACCGGCTTTTACTGAAGCCGCTATGATCACGTCTGCAACTTCCTTAGGGTGCGTAATAAAGACTACATGGCTGCCTTTGATCCTGGTTATGATACTTTTCGATCTGTGGTACATGTTCATCGTAATGTCAGGGTTGATACTTTTGTCATCATAGGATGAAATACCAAAAGTCGGCTTCATTTTCCACGCCACTTCGGTTACCGGTGTCCCAAATGCGGCTCCCGGTATAAATCCCTGGGAAGCAAACATGAAATCGGCTAAATCCTGAGATACGTCTGCACAAAAACCTGCATGGAATTTCGCTTTGTCATAGTAAACATTACCACTCGAGTCGGGTGGAAGCAAGCCATTTTCGGGTTTGGGTGGCAGACTGGTGGCCAGACTGACCGTGTTTTCACCAAGCTCAGGCTGAAAAGCATTTACATAAACCAAGGCTTTTACTTTAGGGTTGACTCCTGCCTGAGTGATTACCGTACCACCCCAGGAATGGCCAACTAAAACTACAGGGCCATCCATCTTGCTTAAAGCAAAGTTAGTCGCATCAACATCCGCTTTCAGTGAAGTACACGGATTTTGTACAATGGTTACATGATAACCCTGTTTAGTAAGAACTTTAAAAACACCCTGCCATCCAGAACCATCAGCTAGTGCTCCATGCACGATGACGATGTTCTTAACCGAAGGCTGCTCTTGTGCCGCCGCATCGATTCCGTAAAAAATAGCGGTTAGAATAATGGCTGAAACCGTAATGAGGTGTCTTGTAATTACTTTTTTTAATGTCTTTTTCATGACTTTTTGATTGCTATGTATAACTGTGATTACTTGCTGATACGCATGAGCTTGTTTTTTAAGGCAGCTTGCTTTTCGCGCTCAACGCATGTCAGATCTATTTTTTCGCTATGTATTCAAATTGAATGCCTTTTTTGTAATTGATTGATATGTAGTGATTTGCTGATTTTCTTGTTTTTCAATTCGTGATATAAAGTAAAATCGCGAAACAATTAGTTAAATACCGATACTGATGGTGGCGATATTTAACCGTTAGATTTGGCTTAGTGTTTTAGCATGTTTAAGGTTGATCGATGCAAGAGTTATCTGCAATTAAAGGCCGTTTGCGGCATTTATAAACTATCGATATTTAGTTAATAGATCGTATAATTACTTTATTTCAATAGTTACACATTTCTTTTTTTGTTTAAGTAGTTGGTAATTAAATTGTTAGTTTTTTTGGTACGGTATTCATTCAGTTTATATCAACTAGGTATTTGTTTATGAAAAAGTTGGAAGAAACAGTGAATGTATCAGCTGAGGGTAAATCCCGGCTGACTATCAGTTATGACTACATTATTGTGGGGGCCGGTTCGGCGGGGTGCGTATTGGCAAGACGTCTTTCTGAAAGTACAGAAGCAAATATTTTGATATTGGAGGCCGGCGAAGGTGCTGACGATCTGGACCGGATCAAAAACCCGCTCCGCTGGCTGGAAAACATAGGCTCTGCCCAGGATTATCTTTATCAATATCAGCCAACACCGGTAATTAATAACAGGATTATTTACGCGCCTAGAGGGAAGTTGCTGGGTGGTTCCGGAAGCATCAATGCAATGGTCTGGGCGCGGGGCAACAGGCACGATTATGACGATTGGGAGAAGGCTGGCAACCAGGGTTGGGACTACGGGTCCGTTTTACCCCTGTTTAAAAAAATCGAAGACTGGGATACGGGGGCAAATGCTCTTCACGGAGCTGGAGGTCCTATCCACGTAGCTCGTCCTGCGAATCTTCATCAGATAGATGCGGCAGTTATTCGTGCAGCGGGAACCTATGGGCTGCCCTATATGGATGATTCAAATATCGCTGAACCGTTGGGTGCCGGCCCAATGAGTATGAATATTGACAAGGGTACGAGGAGCAGTCCGTTTACCGGTTATCTGAAACCTGTCATGCATGCTGAAAACCTTACTATCCTCACGGGAGCAAGAGTCATTAAATTGATTATTGATAACGAAAAATGCACCGGGCTGGCTTTTATAAAAGACGGAGAGGTTGTTAATGTGCAGGCGCTGAAAGAGACCATTCTGTGTGCGGGGGCTATAGAAAGCCCGAGGATACTCATGCTCTCAGGAATCGGTGATGCAGACGAACTGAAAAAAACAGGTATCGAAACCAAAGTAAATCTGCCGGGTGTTGGTAAGAATTTTCAGGATCATCCGTTAGTTTCGGTAACCTATCAGTTTTTAAAGCCACTCGGAGAACTCACCTACAACCTCGGCGGAATTAACCTGTACTGGAAAAGCAATCCGGAATTAAAAAAGCAGATCTGATGCTAATTCCGATCCAGTATCCTATTCTGACGGCTGAAATTTCTGAACGATATCCGGTTCCCGAAAATGCCTTCAGTGTTTTTGTAACCCTCGTCGATGTCAAGAGTAGGGGATATATCAGGATGACCGGCGCTTCGCCTGACTCTCCCCTTGAAATTCAGCCGAATTTAATGCAGGATCCGGACGATTTTGAGGCATTGGTTAAAGGAATTGAATTTTGCATGGATCTGGCAGAAGAACCCGAACTGAATGCGATCCTGAAGAGCTGGGTGGCACCGGACAGAAGACTTGACCGCAGTGAGATCAGACACTTCCTGCGTGACGCATGTTCTACCTATTTTCATCCTGCAGGTACCTGTTCTATGGGCAAAGGGGGCGATGCGGTCGTCAATGATCGGCTTAAAGTATATGGAGTGGAAGGGCTTACCATAGCAGATGCTTCAGTCATGCCCCGGATACCCACAGCCAACACCAATGCACCTACCCTGATGATCGCTGAATTTGCAGCAGAAGTATTACTTGGAATAAGATGAAAAGTTTTGCAGGTCAGCGATTTTTTGATCCCGGCAAAAAAGAACAGAAAGGAGCAATATCCGCCTCAGTCGCTCAGGCACGTTTTTTTGATTTACTATCAAACAAACAATAGACAGAACGGGACTGATATTCTACAGCTGTTTTTTAACATTTAGGATCACCTGCTTTTGAAACGGAACAGGTATCGGGTAACAGTTAAATCATTATTTAAAATCTGAAAGATGGCAAGCAGCATATTTCACAGAGGAGAAAAATACATTCAAAGGGAATCAGGTGAAAGTGCGATGGCTTCCCGCAATGCAGCAATGATAAGCGATAAAATTACAGGTAGCTCAGCCATGTTCCTACAAGAGCAACAGGTTATTTATGCAGCATCGGTGGACGCGGAGGGAGGATTATGGGCATCTGTGTTGTCCGGGTCAAAGGGCTTTATCTCGTTATCAGATCACCAACATCTGACTATTAACCTTTCTTTGATTCTGTCGGACAGATCTGATATTTTTTGGACAAATATTACTGAAAAGTCAGGCATAGGGCTTTTATGCATAGACATGGTCAGCCGGCGCCGTTTACGTATCAACGGGCGTATAAGCAGAAACGGCGACTTGTTAGTGATCAGGATTTGCCAAGTATATTCTGTTTGTCCGAAATACATACAGCGAAGAGACCTCTTTTACGATCGGGTTAACCCCACAAACAATGCCGGTGATTTAAAAGATTGGCTCAGCAGGACCGATACGATATTTGTCGCCAGTGCGGACGACCAGGGAAACGCCGATATGTCAAACAGGGGAGGGAATATCGGTTTTATACAACTTAAAGATGAGCGTACTTTACGAATCCCCGATTACCCCGGCAACAGTATGTTTAATACGCTTGGGAATTTTTACGTTAATCCTCCCGCCGGGATTTTACTGCTTGATTTTACAAACGGAGAAACAATACAACTGAGCGGCAGAGCCATAGTTCATGTCAATGAGGAAGCAGGTATAGAAACCGGCGGGACTGAAAGGTTTTGGGATTTTTCAATTGATCAAGTCCTGAGGGGCAATTCTTTGACTCTCTTTACGTCGCGGTTCATAGATTTTTCACCATATAATCCATGAAATGAACACCCGGAAGAAAATGCACGCAAATATGTTACACCCCAATGCAATACGTGAAGCTTGCAATGTTCTTTATAATCTTCCAAGCAATAATTGGCAAGTTATGGTAACAACTCATTCATCACGCTAAAGGACAAAATCACACCTCATGACTTTAAATACTTGTTTGAGTTTCATAGCAGGCGATGTTTATCGATTCACTTATGCCGATTTGATAAGGATTACTTGAGATAGTCACAATTTAATCTGACAGTTACGATAAATTAAAGAACCTGACTGAGATTCGAATAATGACAACACAAGCAAAGATCACCAGGAACAAACTGGGCATATTAGAACTCGCCTAGCATTTAGGTAGCGTATCACAGGCCTGCAAAGTAATGGGCTACCCACCAACAGGCAGAAGCTTTAGGCTACACACGTTATTGGTTCGCCGAACATCATAATATGATGAGCGTGGCCAGTTCCGCTACCAGTTTGCTGATCGGGCATATCGCCGGTAATACCTCCACGATCCGTGTCAGCTCCGGCGGTATTATGTTGCCCAATCATTCACCCCTGGTAGTCGCCGAGCAGTTCGGTACGCTGGAAACGCTCTATTCGGGCCGGATTGACCTGGGATTGGGCAGGGCGCCAGGCAGCGATCAGGCGACGGCCCTGGCCATCAGGGGTGAGAACATGAATGCAGCCTTTCACTTTCCGCAGAATGTGGCATTGCTCCAGCATTATTTGCGGGCGATCATCCGAACGGGGTCAGCGCCGTTCCCGGCGAGGGTTTGGACATCCCGGTCTGGATACTCGGTTCCAGCCTGGACAGCGCTAAATTGGCGGCTGCCAAAGGCCTGCCTTATGCTTTCGCGAGCCATTTCGCACCGGCCTATTTTCTGCAGGCTATTGAACTCTACCGGAAAACTTTTAAGCCATCCCGTCATTTGTCCGAGCCCTATGTGCTGGCCTGTGTGAATGTAGTGGCAGCGGATACGGATGCAGAGGCGCAATACCTCGCCACTTCCTTACAGCAATTGTTCAAGGGCATTATTACAGGCAGAAGGCATCCCTTACCACCGCCTGTAGAAAGTATGGCCGACATCTGGAGCGCGGCTGAACAGGAAGCAGCAATGCAGATGCTGGCCTATTCCTTCTTTGGTAGCAAGGAAACGGTACAGGCGCAACTGAATGATTTTATTGAGCGCACGGGCATCAATGAACGGATGGCGACTTCGCACATTTATGATCAGCAGGCCCGGCTAAAGTCTTATCGTTTGCTGGCCGAAGCATTAAATGCTTAACTTAGCGTATGGAAGAACCGGAAAAACTGGAACGTATTATAGAAGCGCGGATGAAACTTAAAGCACGCTTCGAGCAGCAGATACAGGCGACGCCTTCACTGGCGGACGATCAGCCGAAAGGCTCCGGCCCGCCTAACCGTCATGGCATGCCCACAATCCCGATCGGACAGACCAAAACGGTCAAGTGGCCTGTCCTTGACCTGGGTTACCATCCCAATATTCCGCAGGAACGCTGGCGGCTGACCATTGACGGCGCTGTAGACCACCCGGTCGTGCTGACCTGGAAAGACTTTATGACCCTGCCGCAAACGAAAGATACGTCCGACTTTCATTGCGTTACCACCTGGTCCAAGCTGGATATGCACTGGAAAGGCGTCAGCCTTATCGACCTGGCCGCGTTGGTGCAGCCCAAGCCCGAAGCGACGCACCTGCTTTGTTATGGTTACGACACTTATACCACCAATATCGCTTTGGAAGAAGCGCTGAAGCCGGATGTACTATTAGTCCACACATTCGACGGTCAGCCGCTGCCCCAGGAACATGGCGGCCCTTGCCGCATGATCACGCCGCAGCTCTATGCCTGGAAAGGCGCCAAATGGATCAAACGCATCCAGTTCCTGACGGAGAACAAGCTAGGTTTCTGGGAAGAGCGTGGTTATTCCAACACGGCTTATCCCTGGCGTAACGACCGTTACAGCGATTAAGCCAGGCTCACGCCGCCGTCCATGACGAGCTCCGCGCCGGTAATGAACCTAGCAGCATCGCCGCAAAAGTAGGTAACCATTTTCGCACGTCTTCCGCTAACTGAATATTGAACCCAGGCTTTCAAAGTTTATAAACAATGGATGAAAAATCCAAATAATTGTGTTAGTAGCAAAACGGCTGCCTGTAATTAATTCAGCCGTAACACAATTTATGCAATCAACCGAGCTCATGGAAATTAAATAATCACCTTAATTCGTCATAACACCTGCTCTTGCAACGACTTATACAAAGAGCTTAAAATCTGCATCTATGAGATACTACCTATTAGTTTAACCGTTCCCGGCCAAAACCCAGCCAAGGTTCAACGCATTGACCGATCAAATGCAGAAAGCCGGTTTTATTTTTTTGAAATTAACTTATGATTAATTTTTAATCTTAAGTTAATTTCAAACTTGACAGACTGAAAACAGATTAAAAATGTTTAAGAGCAGTTGCGGCCACTGTTACTCTACCACTATGGTGATCTTCCTTAGCGAGCTGAAATCTCGTTCGATCACATAAATATGTAAGCCTGACGCATCAACCGCAATTGCATTAGGTTCAGGTATAACAGCAAAATCAACATTCCCATCAATATTTTGGGTGTATGACGTGGGTTTACCTATTACAGTCGTTACCTGCCCGGCAGCACTTATTTTGCGAATAAGCCAGTTGTGATAGTCTGCAACGTATACATTCCCGCCGGCGTCTACCGCCACCCCGCACGGCCTGTCAAAAGATGCTTTTAGTGCGGCGCCGTTGGCCTTGCCTGCGGCACCCGTGCCTGCCAGGGTTGAAACGTTACCGGCCGGGGTGATTTTTCGGATAAGGTTGTTCGCGGCGTCGGCTACGTAAATGTTCCCGGTAGCGTCGGCAGCGATACCCAATATTTCGCCAAACAAGGCCATGTTGCCAGTGCCGTTTTTAAAACCGGTGGTATTGCTACCTGCCAATACAGTTACCTTTTTATCTGTGCTCATTTTCATCAGCAGGGTAGGCGTTGTGCCTCCCGAAAAATAGATATTCCCGGCCTTATCCGCTGCTATGGCAAACGGCTGGTAGTCGCCTGTGTAAACTGTTGAAACGTTACCATCGGGCGTTATCTTACGGATAGCACGGTTATAGGGGTCGGCTACATATAGGTTACCATTTGCGTCGGCTGCTACATTTGCTGGATTGTAAAATTTTGCGTTGGCGCCTTTGCCGTCTTGAAAGCCGGCGGTGCCTCCGGCAAATGTAGATAAGCTTCCATGGGCACTAACTTTTTTAACAGCACTATGGCCGCTGTCGCCAATATAAATATTGCCGAGGCTATCCACGCCTACCCCGGTTGGTACTTTCAAAAAGTCGGTAGTGTTACCGCTGGGATCTGGTTGGCTTAAAGTAATTACGTCTGCTACGGACGATAACATATAGGTAAACACCGGGCCGTTAATTGTCGCGCCGTTAACCACTACTTTCACTACTCCGGTACCCGCAGATAGTGGTACGCCAAACAATATTTGTGTGGCAGAAGACGAAAGCACATCGCTTTTTTTCCCGTTTACGTAAACTTGTATTGCCGACATGTCCTCACTATATCCCGTGCCGGTTATGGTAATGGCATCGCGGTATACGCCTGTTGTGGCGCTCAGTTTGGCGATGGTAAGCGGCGCTTTTACAGTAAACACAGGGCCCTGTGCATTATTGTTGTTTACCACGATCGTAACAGGGCCCGTAGTTGCCCCGGCCGGAACGGTTGTAGCGAGGCTGGTTGGAGTTGCCGCAGTTATAGTTGCTGCTTGACCATTAAAAAATAGTTTATTGTTATTAATTACCGGACTAAAGCCGGTGCCGTTAATAACAACGCCGGTACCGATGAGCCCTTGCGAAACGCTTAAAGACGTGATGACGGGTTTTATAACAGGAATTATGTATTTAAAAATGGGGCCAGAGGCAGATTTGCCGTTTACCTGGATAGTAACCCTGCCGGTGCCCGCATCTTGCGGTACGGTGGCGGTGATTGCCATGGCAGTTGCTGCGCTGATGACGGCTGCCTTTCCATTAAATAAGAGCTTATTATTGGCAACTGTGCTGCTAAAGCCAAGGCCGTTAATTGTTACAGAAGTATTGTATGTACCGGAGTCGGGGCTAAGCGATACGATGTATAGTGAGTCGGGTTTTACGGCAGGTTGCAGGTATTTAAATACAGGGCCAGTGGCGGTAAGTCCGCCGGTGGTTATGGTGAGGTTGCCTGTGCCGGCATTTTCGGGCACGGTTGTTATAATTTTGGTAGTAGTTGCGCTGCTTATAGCCGCTTTATGCCCGTTGAACATAACCTGGTTGCTGGCTGTATCTTTCCCAAAACCGGTACCGGTTATGGTTACAGGCGTATTATAAGCACCGGAATCGATACTAAGCGACACAATTTTCGGAGTTGTGATCTTGAGAGGTTCGGGCTCGTGAAATTTATCCGAACAGGCGACAATAAAACAAGATATAATAAGAGTAAAGCCAGTATGACGCTTTAGTTTTGGTGTGATATTCATCAGTAAGGTTTATTCCTAACTAATATAGGAAAAAAGGCCGCACAGGGGTTATAAAATCAAAAGATTAGTGACTGGCATGAATAGCATCGTGCTATCGGCAACCCGAAGATCGATTTAAGATATTGCCCAGAGCAAAATCCCTGTACAATTCCTTGACACTTGCAGGTTAAACTTACATTGGAAATCGACAGCCGGGAATAAGATTTCTAAATGTAAATATTAGGTTTACGTTTCAACGTTACAAGAACCAAAAATAATCAAAATACTCGTTTTAAATAACTTAATATCTGGTACTTACATGATGCATTCGGGCATCTCCGGCAATGCGGATTACTCCTTCAATAAAAGAAAATAAATTAGTTGAGATCTCTACCAGAAGTACCCCAATCTCATCTTCTTTTTACAGTTTGGAGTGTACTGAGTTAAGTATTTAGCCGCGATCAGCAGCATTAGTGTGCGGTCAGCCCTTGCTTCGTCATAATTTCCTTGATCAGTTGTTTGATATGTTCGTTCTTAAGCTTCACGGCCGCTATTTAGGGGAGAGATACTGACGATGCTTTCTGTCACGGTCCATCCGCATGATAACCAGGTCAGCAAGGTACATCGGAAAGTTTTTGGTGTGAATTACAGGCGGCCGAATGGAGGCCAAATCCATACGCTTATCCACAGGAACGTACAGAATATTTTTGTCTTTTCATTGTTGACAGATATAATTCTGGGGGTTGAAAAACGTAGCAGGGGGCGGTTTTTGCGGCTTTTGTTACACCTGTACGTTTTGTACTGTCTGGGGTATGTGCAATATACCCCGCATTCTGTGAAGCAAGTCGTATTGCTGTCAGGGATAGCGGCCTCAAAAACACCCGATTTAACCATTTTTCCTTCTCCGGTTAGTAACCAGTTACCGGAAGGGCTTTACCTAGATTACTGCAAATTGGATGATCTGTGTATTTATCAAGTAGAGTTAAGACAGATGGTAATAATGGAATACGGCTTGGGGTATCTGTTTTTTTACGTTTTGTTAATATCCACATTTCTACTCGGTCAATTGACTGTGCGCTTCATAAACTTGTTTTTGCAAAGTGTCTAAATATGCGTTAAAAGATTTAGTGTCTTCTTTAGTTACTTTTAATCGGCCAGCAATGCTGTTCCATAGGGGCTGGGATCATACTCGCGCCCGGTGGTAGTTTCCGAACGCTTATCGTTTACAGTAATACGTAGATAAATCGGCACCAGGCCGCTTTGATAGTTTAAATAAAAAAGCAAGCTGAAATTAGTTTTCATAATGTTTTAAGCATTAAAAAGTGAAACAAAATTAAGCTTACAACTACATCTTTACAAGATTTTGAAAATTTTAATACATTGATTATCAAAGTTATATGTCGTTTTAGGGAGTGGGGAATTTTTAAAATTTACTCACCGAATTACGCTCCTTTTTATTGCGAATTGATGAATAATAGTCATTTGACTAAAAAACAAAAGCCTTCAATTGTTTGATTTTCAGGATTTTATTCTGTTTTAACATTGAACTTAGTGGAGTCGGAGGGAACGTGAAAAATCACATAACGGGCTCACTGTCAATATCAATATTGGGGTTTTCGACACCGCTCACTGGATGCTCACCAAATGGCCACTAATTGACCTTATTATGCTACTTACTTTATTCTAAAGTATAAAAAGATAATATCATATAAAAATAAGATCGTTTCGAATTTAGTAGAGGAACTTTTAAGTGTTCGCTATTGTGTAAGAAATATAAAATTGTGATTTGTTGACCAGGTCGAAAAGTAGCTCTGAGTTGACTTTTGTAAATCTTACACAGCGATTATCACTGTAACAGAATATATTATAATATAAAAGGCATGATCTCTTGTTTGAGCCCATTAGGGAATTTAAACGCACTTTATCCGTTTTTTAAAATGGTTTTCTGAAGTTATAGAATATAGAGCCTGATAAATCAGCTTGACCTTCTTAACATTTCATAAAATTGGCTTAACGTAAAACCAAACAGGAGATTGGCAAGAAAAAAGTAGAAAACACCCGATAGGGGTAGTGCTTTTAAGCCAAATATTCCCTGGTTTAATGTGGGTAAGACAACCACGCCATTAACAACCCAGGAAATAGCGAAAATAATAAACCCTTAAAGAATGTAGAGAGCGCCGACTTGTTAAAGAACGCAGCATAGATGATAACCATGACCGCTCCGGTTCCAAAATGGAACAGGATCCAAAACCAGTCTGTTTTAATAAAAGTTGCATTGGGAAGGAAACTCGGCAGTATTTTCAGTGTTAACTTCAATAAGCCGCCGCTTTCCGCTTTAATGTCTAAAATTTTAGCAAGCTTAAGCATTATTGTATTTAAGGTGATCGCTGTAAATCCAGCGATGGCAAGGGCTTTGTTTGGTTTCATATTCACTTGTCTTTTATCATTAAAAAGTATTTGGTGCATTCTCAGCAATATGGAGTAAATTCTTCGTTATTCACGTTTTGCCCACAGTGTTATGGTAAATGGCTATCTGGGATCTGAATCGGCAAAATATTAAGGCTCTGTCATTTACCCATTGATCTATACTAAAAAGTTCTGTTGATATTTGTCAATGCTTCACCGTTTCTTGTTGCCGGTATTTTGGTGTTTATGCTTTCGGGAATCTTCGATATTTCGATAGAATTTTGATTTTTAAATATTAAATTGCTGATTATTAGGCTTGTAAATATTTGGTTGTTTTTTGGCATAGTGTGTACAACAAAACAGACATCGTATGTACACTAACAATATTGTAGGCAAGAATAACTCGGAAATAAGCTCTCTCTTTGTACAAAATGTTGAATACCGTATGCCAGGCGACCCCGCTGTACGGACACTTGCAGGGCCGGCTCATTGGGAGCTGTTTAAGTATATTACAGCAATATCGGGCATGTCGCTCAGCAATCAGCAAAAAACACTGATCGTGGAATCTGTAAAACTTAAAAAACTACGAAAGCGCCAGTACTTTCTGCAGGAGGGCGATATTTGCAAATACATCGGTTTTATCATTAAGGGATCGACTCGGATGTTTTCAATTAATGAACGCGGACAGGAGTCAATTGTCGCCTTCGGATTGGAAAACACGTGGATAACCGATCAGGCAAGCTTCAACCAAAATGAATGCTCCGGATATCATATCGAAGTTATGGAAGATACAGAACTGTTGATACTCAACCGGTCGCAAATTGAACTATTGATAGCGTCGGTACCTGCTTTCGCCCAGATGTTTTCTGAGTATCAAAAACAACAGCTGATCTATAATCAAAAAAGGATCAACGCCGCGCTTAGCATGACCGCGGAAGAGCGATATTATGATCTGCTCAAAAACCAACCGCAATACTCCATGCGTTTTTCACAAAACATGCTTGCCTGTTATCTGGGTGTTAAACCGGAAACATTAAGCCGGATCAGAAAGCATCATATTTAATTAAAATCCTCGTGTTTCAGGTAATTTGGCAGGTTCGCTTTCTGTTCCCATACAAGACCATTTACGATCAAGCTCATAGGGTCTATTGTCAGAAAAGAGATGTTCAAATAGTAAAAAGCCCACTAATTTCAATTAGTGGGCTTCTCAACAGTTAGTCTAAAAACTCGATGATGTCCTGGATGACAACCGAGGGTTGCTCCTCGACTATAAAATGCCCGCTGTTTTCCACCTTTTCAACTTTTAAATTCGAAGTTTTTTCAGGTAGCGAATATTTCAGCCAATTATAACCTGGACCCCCGATTCCCAGCACTGGCATAGATAATTTGCTATAAGTTTTATAGTCGGCAATATCCTGTGCAAATGCCTGGTACCATCCGTTGCCTGCTCTGATAGCGTCCCTGTTATTATAAATGTTGGCGTAAACAGCGCGGTCAAACGCGTTGATCGATCTGTCATCTTTCAAAAGATAATGAAAGATATACTTTTGAGCCAATGCAAACCTACCTTCCAGCAAATCTTCCGGCATGCCCCGCATTTGATTAAATGCAAACCACCAAAGGAACGGTCGGGCAGGGTCAAGTTTGTCCGTCGGCGTTCCCAGCGCCGGCAACATAGTCACAGCAGCGAAGGATCTCGTCGGGGTGTGGTACGTCCATGATAATAAGTTTTTCAGTCAGGTCTGGGTAGTTCGCGGCAATACTGAAGGCAACCTGTGCGCCAATATCATGCCCTGCAATAAAAGCCTTCTTGTAACCTAATTTTTGCAGCAGCCCATATATATCTGAGGCGATAGTTTTCTTGTCATATCCGTTGGCTGGCTTATCAGATGAACCCATGCCTCGGTAATCAACTCCTATCAGATGGTATTTCTTCGAAAGTTCCGGCATGACTTTGCTGTATTCCCACCAGTTTTGCGGCCAACCTGGCAATAAAACGAGTATTTTCCCCGTACCGCCTTCAACGTAATGAAGTTTCACGCCATTCACCTCGGAAAATTCGCTTTTGAAACCAGGGAGTTTCTTAACCAATGCATTGTCTGAAAGTGCCTCTTTATTAATCGATTGGGCAAATACGTAATTGTGAGAAATTACTCTGATAAATATGGCAACAACAGTAATTAATAAAGCGGCGCTCCTTTTAGGAGCACCACTTTGCTTTATTTGCGAATTGTATTTGGAAGCCGTTTGGAAATTGATTTGAAATATTTTCATGGCTCAAAAATTTGATGGTTGTTATTTTTTGGCTGCAGGTAATTTGTCCAGGAACACGTTCAGAGACCTGGCTTTTCCATTTTCCAAGATCATTAGGTCCATACCTGAAATAAGTTTCGGGTTAGACTTCGGACCATAATTCCAATAATATCGTACCACATTGGCGCTGTTATCAATCTTGATCATACTGAATTTGAAGCCTGGATTCTGATGCTGCAATTGTGTGATCCGGGCGTTCAGGTCTTTAAGCCCTTTGATCACAGCCGCTTCGTCAAAGAAAACAATGTCATCCGTGTATAGCTCTGTCAATTGTGCTGACCGGCTTTGTCTCGTCGGTATTGTCCCAAATTTGAATCTGCAGGTCTGCGATTTTTTTAAGTTCAGCTTTAGAATATGTAGCCGGGCTTAGCTCGATATTTGATGAAGCAGTCCAAAGCTTAACAGCCGGGTTATGTTTTTCGTAACCCTTACCATGAGGATAGCTGTTCAGCTCGATGGTAGCTCCCCATGGAGTTTCAAAGTACACCCAGGTTTCGCCTTCGGTGTCACCGCCGCCTGATTGGATATCGGACAGAAACTTAACACCCTTGGATTCCAGGTAGGTTTTGGTTGCCTTCAGGTCGCTTGTGTATAATGCAAAGTGTGTAGCACTGATATCATCGCGATACGGCTGTTCTTTGCTACCGCTGTTTGGTTTATAAGCGAATAACTCGATGTTTGATCCGTCGCCGGCACGTAACATTTTAAGTTCAACCTGGTCTGCATTTTCATGTATGTAAAAAGTCTTTTTCCATTCTGCCGGCATCGAGAACGGCCCCAGTTGTGTTACCGGCGTGAAACCGAACATGTCATGAAAATAATTAACAGCTTCGTCAATATCAGGTACGTTGATCCCAACGTGGTCAATGCCAACGATACCGGGAGCCTGCGCATTTGACTTTCCAAGCGATAAAAAAGTAACGAGGACAAGGGTCAATAGTGTTGACTTTGCTCCGGATGCCAACTTGTTGTATTGTTGATTTTTCATTTTATATGATGATGAAAGATTATTTCTTAATTAGAATTTATTATGCGGTGTATTTTTCCAGCCATTTAGCTTTAATAGCGGCCCTGGTTTCAATAAATTCGATATCGGTACCTTGAGCAATGGCATCAAGTGGTTTACGGAGTGGTCGTGTACCAGCCGGCATTTCGATGAGTTCCAGGATGCCATTGGCAATAACCTGAGGATCCATGTTGAATTGCTGCATTTTACCAAAAAGGGCTGTTCCAATGGCGTTGAATTTTTGAGTGGCTGCATCGCCATAGGCCTCGGTGATAGCTGCTTTGTCTGAATTGACACCTTGTTTCTGGCTGGTGTTCATTTCTGTTGGATATACGCCCGGTTGAATGCTTACATTCTCAATACCGAATTCTGCCAGCTCGTCCTGTAAACCTTCGGTGATGCTTTCAACGCCGAATTTTGAAGCCAGGTATGGGATCATAAACGGCATAGTATGGCCGCTTGCCCCTGAAGTAATATTGATAATCAAACCTTTACCTGCGGCCCTCATAGTTGGTAACACAGCCTGGTAAGTACGGACAACACCATAAAAGTTTACTTCAAACATTTGGCGGATCCGGTCTAAGCTATAGGCTTCCAGCAAACCGAAACCGGCAACGGCCGCATTATTTACCAATACATCGATCCTGCCGTATTTAGCTATCATATTTGCAAAGGCGTTTGTAACCGATTCGTCTTTGGTTATGTCTATCTCAACTACATCTACATTTGGCAGCTGCGACAATTGGTTGGCAACTTCTGCGTTCTTTCCGTCGATATCACGCATTCCTGCTATAACTGTATAGCCAGCTGTTGAAAGGGTTTCTGTAGTTAATTTTCCGAAGCCTGAGCTTGTTCCTGTGATGAATACTATCTGTGACATTTTCTTAAGTTTTTGTTGTTGTTGATATCTCAAAGGTCATATAATGGGCTTGCCCACACATTGACATGAAATAAAAAAACGCATTGATATTTATCAATGCGTTTTATTGTATGTTGTTGATAATTAAGAATTTATTGTATTTTATTTCGGTAAACCAAGTTGGGAGAAATCTAAAATGCTCAAATATAAGAATCCCAGCTTGGGTAAAATTGAAACAGAACGCGGTTACACAGTACAAAAAAATGCCCGGAAAGCATGAGCAGACCGGGCGTCCAAGCTGATTATTAATCAGCAGGTAATAAAGGATTAGGATGTTATTTAGTTGAAGTTAGTGGCGCGGTAGCTACTGCTTTAGCCTGAAATGCTTTTTTGAGTTCGGCTGCCCCCTCGGTCATTGCGCTCCTTGTGCCGGGAATGTAGGCCAAGGCGTTTAGCATGCCCCAGTCATGGATCATGCCGTTATAGCGTACCGCGTTTACGCGAACACCTGCCTGGTCGAGCTTGCGGGCATAGGCTTCGCCTTCATCCCTCAAAACGTCATTTTCGGCAGTCAGAACGATTGCAGGCGGCAAACCTTTAAGCTGATCAACAGTAGCTTGCAATGGCGACGCATAAATTTCTTTGCGTTTTTCAGGGTCTGATGTATAGTTATCCCAAAACCACTGCATCATACTTTTTGAAAGGAATCTGCCGGTCGCATATTTATTGTAAGATTCTGTTTCAAAATTGGCGTCGGTTACCGGCCAGTAAAGCATCTGGAGCTTGATTTTTGGGCCATTTTTATCTTTTGCCATCAAAGCTACAACCGCGGCCATGTTACCACCTACGCTGTTACCCACAACCGCAAGGTTATTTCCGTCGACTCCGATTTCTTTACCATGTTCTGCAACCCATTTGGTAGCGGCATATCCCTGGTTAACAGCTACGGGATAGTGGGCTTCCGGCGATGGGGTATAATTAACAAAAACTGCAGCCGCGCCCGATTCGACAACAAGATCACGAACCATGCGTTTATGAACATCAAAATCACCCAATACCCAGCCACCTCCATGGAAAAACATGAATACTGGAAGTGTTCCCTTAGCGTTTGCCGGCTTTACAATATTGATGCTGATGGACTGTCCGTCTTCGGTAATTGTTTTTTCTGCTATGGTAATCCCTGAAAGATCGACCTTTACAGAACTTTGTGCGCCGGATAACACCGCGCGGGCGTCTTTTGGGGACAAAGTTTCGATAGGTTTCCCGTTGCCAGAATTAAGTACTTTTAAAAATGCTTTGGTGTTTGATTCGATCTGCGGATCAGATGCCGGATCCGTTGATTGCGCCTTTAACTCTGTTCCTATTGCTAAAGTGCCTAACAGCAATGCTGCTTTGAGGGTCATTTTTGTTTTCATGATTTTATGTTTTTCTATGGTGCAAAAATGTCTCATGGTTCAGAAATGCCGCTTGACCTGGGTTAAGAAAGCACATTGACTTTTGTCAACGCCTGCTTTTGCCTCCGTCCGTAAAGTACGGACTAATAAAAAAGCCTCATATAGAGGCTCCTTGTTGATATATAAATTTTTATCGAGGAAGGGGACATTCGGTTTATTATTTAAGCCATACGGATTACTTTGATAGGGGGATAGCAAGCCGAAGTGTTGGGCGGGTTCCTTCGAAGCGGTTTTTTGCTGCTGTTTCAAAAAATACTTTGGCTTCAAGCAAAACGCCGTTCGGTGCAAAATAAGCTAGTCCCGGGCCATATCCAAATACGCGCTCTTTGGTGTTATCGATACCGTATTTATCCTGGTAGTAATGGTTGTCGCCATTATAACTATCCTGGTTGAATTGCGTTAAGTAATAGGCTGCTGCTTCTATCTTCAAGCTTTTTAAAATCGAATAATCGACGGAGTAGTTACCATTGTAATACGCCCCTGCCTTACTTTTTTGCCCAATAAAGTGGCTATTGTAATTGAACTGATTCCTGGAACTTACACTAACCTGATCGCTCAGCATAAGTGTAAAGGCATGGTAAAGGCCATAGGCCCATACATGCGATGACGGATTGATATTATACCTGCTGTCATAACCGCCAACCGGTACGTTAATGTCAAATTCTACGCGGTGCGAGAACGGTTTGCCAAACAGTTTCTTATCCGACCATTGAACAGCTGTTCCCTGCACAATATCGCCTAAAACACCGGGATTAACGATAAAGGCCTGGCCACCCAGGTTTGATGCCGAGATTTGTACAAAAGGAACTATCACGGTAAAGCCAAGGTTGCCGCCCATCAGGCGTACCGGTGAAAGATAGATCAACTGGTTCATTTGCAAAAGAGAGTTAACCTTCAAATCAGAATGTGTATTTCTGCCGAAACCATCATTTAACTGATGGGCCTGAAAATACTGGGCGTAGCCCTGGTAAATGAAGCCCGGCTTACCGGCCACGCCATCGTAAACATTTGCAAGGCCAAGGTTGGTAGGAGGGAGTGCCGGATCTTGCGCGTATGTCTTAACGATAGCCGATAGACAAAATGCTAACAATAACAAGGGGCGCCTGGTCCGCGCTTTATAGTTCTTTTCTTTCGTTTTCAAAGGGGCGGTAACTTTTACTTCAGGATCGGTAGTGGCTTTTACCGGTTCATCGGTTTTTTTATTTTCTTCGGGTACGTTTGTATTGATTTCGTTTTTCATAGTGCAAATCTCTGTCGCCTCCCCAAAATGCACATTGATAAAAAGCAAGAAAGGCCATTGATATTTATCAAGAACTTTCCTTGTGTGTCTTGACAGCTCTTATGATATGACTGTTTAAACCGCACTGCCAGGTATGCTTGTTATTATAATTTGGCGGGATTTTTTCGGTTGCCGATTGATAAAAGTCAATAGCCTTTTTTATTTTATATCAACGGGCAACCGCCTGTAGCTCGTGACCTTTACAGCAAAAGTTTTAGATCATGACAACAGAAAAATTAGATATCAACAGTGCGCTTAACTGGCGCTATGCTGCGAAAAGAATGACCGGTGCAGTTGTTCCTCAAGATGTAATGGGCCGGATCCTTGAAGCCGCCAGACTGGCACCTTCGGGCATTGGCCTGCAGCCTTATGAAATACTGATGATCACCAACGCCGAGTTGAAAAAACAAATATTGCCGATAGCTGCTAATCAAATGCAGGTGGTAGAATCATCTCACCTGCTTGTTTTTGCTCCCTGGGATGATTACACGCCTGAACGTATTAACGGCGTGTTCGATTATTTGAACCAGCAACGTGAAAAGGTGTCTACCACTTTAGATCGTCAGCGCCAGTTCGCATTAAACTATTTTTCAAAATTTAGCAGTGAGGAGAATTTTCATCACGCCGCTAAGCAGGCCCATATAGCCCTGGGTATCGCTGTAGCTGCTGCGGCATTGGAGCGGGTAGACGCTACGCCGATGGAAGGTTTTAACGCACAGGAATTGGATAGATTTCTTGATCTGAAATCTAAAGGCCTTCGCAGTTCAATGCTGATGGCGATTGGTTACCGTGATGAGGCGAACGATTGGAACTTTAAATTGCCGAAAGTGCGTAAACCAATGAGCGAGTTAGTAACACTTTACCAATAAGCTTGATATATAATTGGAAGAAATATGGAAAATATCAATTTTTTGCCGGCATCCACAAGGGGTAATAAAAACATTGGCTGGCTTAACGGGTTCCATTCCTTTAGCTTCGGCGCATTCTATGAACCCGGAAGGGTACCATTTGGCCCCTTGCTGATATTGAATGATGATTTCGTAAAGCCTAATACCGGCTTCGGACAGCATCCACATAAAAATATGGAAATCATTTCTATTCCGTTGAAAGGAACGATAACCCATAAAGACAGCACCGGGAGGGAGTCAACTATCGGCGCCGGAGATATACAGGTAATGAGCGCAGGTGCCGGTATAACACACAGCGAATTTAATCATAGTAACGAAGAGGTCAACTTCCTTCAAATATGGATCCACCCGGAGCAAAGGGATGTTAACGCAAGGTATCAGCAAATATCCATTCTCCCGCGCAAAATCAACTCCGGCAAGTGGTTTCACCTTATCCTGATGATGAGGGACTTTGGATCTATCAAAGGGCCTGGATGCATTTAGGGGATTTTGAAGCTGGCGCAAGTGCTGCTTACAACATCAAACACCAGGGCGATGGTGTATATTTCTTTTGATTAGCGGCGAGGCCTGGATAGCTGGGCATACACTGCAAAAACGTGACGCGGTTACTGTTACTGGCTTGGAGAGCATTTTAATGAGGTTTACTGAAAACTCCAGGATCCTGATAATTGAAGTTCCGGTAAAATGAGCGTGCTGAAATTAGGGAGTTTTCGAAAAATATCTTGTCTGTTTTAAGTTAATTGCGAGTGTGATTTGTTCTTTGTTTAAAATCAGAAAATGTAATTATGCGGTGGAGACGCCTATTGCTTATATTTGAAATTGATTTTACTTAACAGCGAACAGAGTGATTGAAGTATTTAAAAAATATATCCGCGAAAAAAGCAAGGTTTCGGAAGAGGACCTGGATAAAATTATTGCGGTTTGCCAAGTGAAGAGAGTAAGGAAGCGACAGTATTTATTGCAGGAGGGCGATGTATGGAAATATAATGCCTTCGTAACAAAAGGATGTGTGCGTACCTACACGCTCGATGATAAGGGGAATGAGCATATTATCAACTTCGCGGTAGAAAACTGGTGGACAGGAGATCGGGAAAGCCTTGCGTCGGGCGAGTCATCGATATTTAATATTGATGCGCTGGAAGATTCGGAAATTGTCCTGATCTCGAAGTCGAACTTCGAAATGCTCTGTGTCCAGATCCCCGCATTTAACGATATGGTGAACGGCATTTTGCAGAAGAGTTTTATTGTGGCCCAAAATCGCATCCATACATTTATCAGTTTATCCGCTGAAGAAAAGTATCTTAAATTTCTGGAGAAGTTTCCTCATTTGGTGATGCGTGTGCCGCAGGGGATGATTGCTTCTTACCTGGGCATAACGCCCGAAACTTTAAGCCGGATCCGTAACCAAACTGCGAAGAAATAGCGTAGGTTTTGCAGGTATTTGAATTTTCGGAAGGCATTTTACTTGAAATGGCATTGATAAATATCAATGCCATTTCTTATTTGATATCAATTAAAAACGGCAGCAGCATCAGCATTTTTGGATGTCGGTTTTTCGCTTTTGAGAGCTGGCAAACTTGTTATGAAAAAGATAGAAGGATTAAGAAAAATAGCGATCCGGTTGAATGGCACTACCAGTAAAGCTTACGAAATGCTTGCTGAAAATGTGATCGGTTCAAAGAAGATTCTCGCCGCGCCTGGGTTGACTGTGTATGTATTGGTAGACGGCACAATAATGGAGTTATATGGTCCCGGTGCCGACTTTCCGGCCTATTTGTTTGCAGATTCAGATGTTGTGGTCAGTTATAGGGTCAGCAATTTGGATGAGGCGCTTGTTGAATTGACAAGATCTGGGGCGGAAGTTGTTGCTGTTATGGATTGTGACCAGGGATCTTTTCGCTTTTGCCATATTCGTATAACCGGGCAAAGCCTGTTTGGGATATATGAGGAGCGGGAGTTGAGCACAGCCTCCTGACAAGTTTTTGGGCTGGTATGGATTTAGTCCCATACCAGCTATCAATCTATCTGTCGTGGTACAGTTCTTTTTTAATACTAAGTTTTTTCATCCTGGACGTGAGCGTACTTGGTGGCAGGCCCAGAATTTCGGCGGCACCGCCCACACCTGTTACCTTACCATTGCAGCTTTTAAGTACTGAAAGGATGTGTTCAGCTTCAATCTGCTCAAGTGTTTTCCTGTTATCGCCGGTGGAGGTTGCAGGCATGGAATCCGTTCGTTTCACAGCTGGCATTTCGATGCTTTCAACAATTTTTCCTCTTGTTTTGATCAATGTCCGCTCCATCAAATGGTTTAACTCCCGGATATTACCCGGCCAGTTATAAACCGATAATTGCTTTAAAGCAGCCGGGCTGAGCTCCGGCGCTTCCAATCTTCCCATTTCTTCGGCACTTTTTAAGAGGAAGTACCGGGCGAGGACCGGAATATCTTCCTTGCGGTCCCGCAACGGAGGCAGATTGATCGGGTACACATTTAGTCTGTAAAACAGGTCCAAACGGAACCGGCCTTCGCCAACTTCTTTCTCCAGGTTACGGTTGGTAGCAGCCACAATCCGCACGTCAACTTTAATTGTTTTGCTGCTTCCGATATGTTCAAACTGCTTTTCCTGTAGTACCCTTAACAGTTTTACCTGCGATTCTAAAGGCAACTCGCCAATTTCATCCAGGAATATTGTACCCCCGTTAGCTGCTTCAAATTTCCCGATACGCTTTTCGATAGCACCGGTAAAGGCACCTTTTTCATGACCAAATAGTTCAGATTCAATCAGGTCGGCAGGTATAGCCGCGCAGTTAACTGTTATAAATGGAGCATCCCGCCTTGAAGATAGTAGATGGATATTATGTGCAATTTTTTCCTTGCCCGTACCGCTCTCGCCAAGGATAAGAACAGTTACCGGGGTATCTGCAACCATTTCTACGTTATCCAGCACATGCAGCAGCGCGGCGCTGTTGCCATAAATGCCCTCAAATTTAGGTACAGATTTAACCGGTTGAATACGGGATGCCCGTCTGAGTGTTTTTGAATCACCGTTATACGCCAATGATAAAGTGTTAAAAAGGCGAAAGACAAACTTTTCATTCTTACATAAAAGGGTTTTATGTGAATGGTCAAACCCATTTTCGTTTCTGTTGAAGAATGCCAGCTGCAGTGTGCCCTCGCTGGTTTTGTTCAGCAATTGTAAGGATGAGTTTAACCTGTAGGGCGCTAACAGTCCACCGCCAGGGATACGGCCTGCCTGAAAGCTATGGAAAGCGCCCCCATTAAGTATACTCACGTCTACACTTTTTCGGATCTGCGTTTGACTGCCCTGGTAGTAAAATACCTGGATAAGTTGTTTGGCCTCGAGTGCAGGCAGTACCTGGTATTCGTTAAAGCCAACCCTAAAAAAAGCGCCGGATTCCGGTTTGTTACTGTTTGCCGGCGTATAGCTGAAAGCGAGGTAATCAAATGGGATCAGAGATTGAAATGTAGCCGGAATTTTATTCAGTTTACTTTCCAATGTTGTTTGCTCATCTGTTAAGGCCCTTACCTGTTGCTGCAAAAGCAGTTCGCGCTGTGCGGTAAATTGCAAGCTGGTTTCATGCTTGCTTCTTGCAATATCCAGCATGATCAGCAAGTCTTTCTCCCTGAAAGGTTTAACCAAAAAGCCGTAAGGTTGCGTGGCCTTGGCGGCCTCGAGGATACTTTGATTGGTATTGGCAGAAATATAAATAAAGCCAATGCCTTTTTCCTGCAGATAGGGGGCAAGTTCCGTCCCCATCGAATCGTCCTGCAGAAATATATCAAGCAGTACCCAGGTAGGCTGATATTTATCAACAGCTGCTTTCGCCGATTCCACACTGTCCGCAGTGCCGCACACGTTGTAGCCGGCATTCTCCATCATATTGGTCAGGTCATTGGCAACGATGAACTCATCTTCAACAATCAGTAGTTTTTCAATCATACTTCAAATTAGCTTTTCCTTAGCAGAACACAAAATGCGCCTGTTGATCAGTTTTTGTTTTAAAATCTATTATTATCTCAAACCCGCTTACGGTATTTACGGTTACAGCGCCGCGTATTTGCCTGGAAAGCCCCATGATCAACGTTTTTCCAAGCGATTTTGCCGAAAGGAAATCAAACCCCTCGGGAAGACCTACGCCATTATCGGCAAACATCAGGCGATAAGTGCCTTCCTGCAGGTGCAGGAGCGTAATTGTTATTTTGCCCCCGGCTTCATTCGGAAACGCGTATTTCAATGAGTTGGTAGCCAGTTCATTGATGATCAGTGCAAAAGGTATCGCGGTATCCGGATCTACCGCAATCGGTACCATGTTCAAATCAAACGTTATCCGGTTGCCACACTTAAACTCATCAATAAGATAATCTACCACTTCTTTTATACAGCACGACATTTCGATAGCAGCCCCGGTGGCTTGTTGAAATAGCTTTTGATGTACCAGCGACAGTGCATACAACCGGTGTTTACTGTAAACCAAAACCTCCCTGCCTGTTTTATCATCTATAAACGAAAGCTGGCTGTTAATGAGGCTGCTTAATACCTGTAGGTTGTTCTTTACCCTGTGGTGCATTTCTGCAACCAAGCATTCCTTTTCGGTAGATAGTTTATCGATATCGCCTTTTAATAAGGCAATGCTCAACTCCAGTGTTTTGATCTGCTGCTCGTTCACCTTTTTGTTTTCTCTTATACTGATACGCTCCAACAACAGCATACATCCCCCAATCACCAGCAATAATACTGTAATTCCAATCAACCAGCTGTTTTGAAGAACACCTATTGCCAAACAGCCTGAAATGTTGTCGGCAATATATTCTTTACTGGTACTGGTTGCCATAATAAACCCGGCATTTGGTATCGTCATTTTTGTATTTGATTATTCCTCGGCACGGTTTTGTTAGGTTTAGTCAAGCGTATTATTTATCCAAAAATGTTTTGAACAAATAATACGCTTTACCAGCAATCTGCATGCCCGCGAAAAGGTTGTTCTTTTTCAATTGCTTACGATTTGGACCTCATTAAATTCCCGATATTTCGAGAAATTGCGATATTTCGGTAACCGTATTGGGTTTGAAGCAATTTGCCCTGGTTGGGGCATTAAGTGCAATGTCCCTTATTGATCTGGTTCCGGTTCAGTATAGGGCTTGTTAGCAGGTGTATTGTTTCAAGTATCCATTATCAAAGGTCATGACTATTTAAAAACTACCTGTTGACCTACGCTAAATAACTGCCTTGACATTTATCAATCCTGCTTTTTAATCGGGGCTGTTGGATATCATTTTGCCGGGAGGATATAAACCAAAACGGGCAGCCTGAATGGCTGGCCGCTATAATATTCAGTATATGAAACTAATGGTTACGATACCTTACCTCTCGGATCATCGATGTGAATCTTGGCGATTTCGTACCGTACTCCCTGGCGATCAAGGATCCGAACGTTTTTAACTACCGTACTTAACGCGGTTAAAAATGTTTCAGCGTTTTCATGACGCTCGTAAGCCTCTTCGTCTGCCCAGCCCTCAAGCAGGTGGAAGGTATTTGGATCCGTTAGGTCTTGAGAAAAGGCATAATATATACATCCCGGCAATTTGTTTGCCGCTGTCATATCCGGGATCACGGCGTCGATGAATATCTGGCGGTCATCCGGATGCACACGATAATAGGCACTTACCGTAATACCGGTTGAAAGTGTTTTATCATGATCTGTTGATGTTCCTGTTTTAATAGAATTTTCCATATTTTAAACTGTTGATGAAATAACTGTAGCCATTGGCTAAATAATTACTGTAGCACCGCGCTTAAATTTCCAAACACACCAAGCTGGCCGAGTAAAATAGTGCCGGCAGTGTAACAGTGAAATGATTTTACCTTACCATTTTCCAGGTGAAATACATCGCAGCAAGGGGTATGTATCTCATTACCGGTAGCCGCAATTGTGCCGGCAGGCAATTGCAGCGGGCCTTTGTGCGTGCCGTTAAGTGATAGTTCAACCACCACTACATTTTCTTCGTCCCTTACATAAAAATCGTATAGTTCGCGGTGCATATCAGGGAAGGCTGTTGAATAGATATCAACCGTTCTGCCAATATCCGCGCCATAATATTTTGCGCCTGCAGATATATCCCAAAAGTAGCCGTCGTCTGTAAAAAGGGCTGCAAAAGCTTTGCTATCCTGTATTTCAGCGACACGGTAAAGCTCGCGGATCACTTTTTCGTTTTCTGAATTTGTTGGAGTTTTCATATGGTTCTTTTATTGATTTGATACAAAGGTTGGAATTGCCATTCTTCTGTAAATTGACATAGGATAAAAAAGAGGGTTGATAAATGTCAATGAGTAAAGTTGAGCACCGCAGTTTTTTTCCCTGCTGAATCCGTTAACGCATTGCGGCTTTTACTTCAATTCGGCCCTTGTTAGTAATTGTTTCAGTTTGCCCTCCAGTGCTTCTCCGCGCAGGTTCTTAGCTATCACCCTGCCTTCAGGATCGATCAGGAAGTTTTGCGGAATTGCATTAATACCACAAAGTTTCGCGGCAGTGTCGTTCATGTATTTGAACTCAGAAACCTGTGTCCAGCTTAGATGGTCATCTTTAATGGCTTTTAACCAGCTGTCGCGGTATTTAGGGCCATCCAGGGAAATGCCTAATACCGTAAAGTCTTTATCATGAAAATGCTCATAGGCCTTTACAACATTAGGGTTCTCCGCGCGGCAAGGAACACACCATGGTGCCCAGAAGTCGATCAATACGTACTTGCCCCGTAAAGAAGATAATTTTAACAGGTTGCCGCTGGTGTCCGGCTCCGCGAAGTCGGGGAGTATTTTGCCAATTGCAGTGATTTTCAGTTTTTCCAGTTTGGCCGTAAAACTTCTGCCTTCTTTACTTGCTTTTACATCTTCTCCAAATTTATTAAATATAGGTTGCAGCAATGAATAATCGGCGGTATAAGCATAGTCGCCCAAGGCCAGAATCCCGGCTATTGATGCTGTATGATTTTCAGCAAATCGTCGTTTTGAGGCATAATAAGCCGAATCGATAGCCGCTTCTTTGATCTGTTGCTTAGCTTTAAAGCTTGCCGCTTTACGTTCTTGTTCGGTTGCCGCATTGGTTTCGGCTTCTAATGCCTGGTATTTGTTATCAAAAAACTTCTCTTCAGCACGGTATAACCGGTATTCTTCATTCAACCTGGTGCCGCTTACAGTAGCATCCTCAATAGTCGATTTGCCCTGGATGATCGTAGTGCCCTGCATAAGATAAAACTCGAGCTTATCGTCTTTACTATCTGTGAGCGACTTATGTTTAAGCGAGATCTCTGCTTTAACAGGTTCCGCGACAGTTCCGTTAAAGGTAAAATGCCCGTTGATGATCGGTGTCGCTATCTGCTGATGCGCACCGGATGGTGTAATGTACCGCATTAAGGCACTATCTCCGCGGGCTGAATTTTCGATAGCTCCTTTAATAGTGAAAGCGTTGTTTTGCGCGGTGGAAATGAATGGTGAGGCTACTAAAAGCGCAATAAATAATTTTTTCATTTTAATGATGGAGGATAATTCGATGACGTTGTGGATATAACTGTTTTATTTAATCATTTCTAAGCGGCTTCTTAACAGTCGGGGCCGGTTAACATCTTTTTCAGTTAACCGGCCCCGATTGTTTTAATTTAGAGCAACTTAGTTTACTCTTCTCCTACAAAAACATAAAGTTTTTGCACTTTCCTGTTTTCGATCACAAACAGGTCCATGCCTGTAACAGTGTCTGGCTTGGCATCATCACCAAATTGCCAAAATAAACGGGCGATGTTATGATTGATATTAACCGGTTTGGCTTGTGTGAAACGGAAATTCGGATTTTCCCGGTGAAGGCTAACAATAAAATTATCTATTTCTTTGTGACCATTCGCAATAAAGTGGCGATCGAGCATCTCTATATCTGTTGCGTAAATTTCGTTGAGAATTGCTTTGCGTTTGTCTTCATCCTGTTCGTTCCAAAGCTCGAGATGGCGTTCTATCAGGGCTTTAATCTCCTCCTCTGTAAGCGCTTCATTTTTAATACTGCCTTTAGGAGACCAAAGTACTTTTGTCGGTTTGTTTTTCTCGTAACCTTTGCCATTGGGATAGGAGACAAGTTCCATTTTAGCTCCCCATGGAGAAAGGAAATATACCCATGTTTCCCCTTCAGTATCGCCCGATGGCATCAGGAAAGGTTCGCCGAGAAACTTGATACCTTTTGATTTTAAGAATTCTACCGATTCATCCATGTTTGCGGTATAGAAACCGATGTGGCTTGCGCCAATATCATCACTCCCCGGATGCGATTTACTTCCCTGGTTATTTTCATAGGCGAAAACTTCGATGCTTGCACCAGTGCCGGCGTGTACCATTTTAATAGTTACTGCTCCTGTATCGGGATGCATATTGTTGTTCTCTTTCCATGCGATGTCAAGCGGGAATGGGCCAAGTTGGGTAACCGCCGAGAAACCGAAAATATCACTGAAAAAATCGATGGCCTGTTGCAGGTCAGGTACATTGATACCAACATGGTCAATACCTGATATTTGTGCTTTTGTTGACATGTTCTTGCTTTTTTTAATGTTTTTCATTTGTTTGTGAATATGACAAAATTGCCCCTTTAGCGTTGACCAGGCATTGATATAGAATAAAAAAGCACATTGATAAATGTCAATGCATTGACTTGTCCAAGCCTTTGAAGACTGAAACGATATTGGCGGATAAAAGATTTAAAACTGTCTCTTATTAGACTGATTTTTAATAATATATGTTGGTTTATATAAAGTTTATATTGGCTTGTATTAGCGATTAGATTTTCGAAATGTTGGGTTATATTATTTACTTTTGGCGCTATTAAAACAATCTATTTATTGATAAACAGATTGCCGCATTGGGTCGGTAACCTGGTTGAGTTTGGCCAATAGCACTTTGAAAGACAAAAAAGGACAATGGGTTTAAAGGTTAGTTTGTCATATCATTGGTTTTGCCGCTGAACTGAAGCTGTCGTTAATGATCTTATCCCGGTGAGATGCATCGGTAAAGCCGGACAGTCGAGATGCTTAACTTAGCAAATCAATGGACAAGAAAAAGTCAAGCCGCCGTGTTTACGATGCGGATTTTAGGTCGGATGTATTGAAGATGGTTTTTAGTGGTCGTTCGGTTGTGGACGTGGCCGCTTCGTTGGGGATCAGGGAGAATTTGATCCACAAATGGAAAAGCCGTTATAAAGAAACAACGGGATCATCGGCGCTGAAATCGCCAGGGTCAGAAACGCCGATTGTATCGGTAGAAGAATATGAACGAATGAAGGTACGTCTGCGAGAAGTGGAGCAGGAAAGGGATATCTTAAAAAAGCATTGGGCATTTTCAGCCGGACAACTTAAAGCAGGTGTACGCTTTTATTTTATCACAGGAGCTGTTTTTTCCGGTGATAAGGATGTGTGATGTATTATCGGTGAGCAGGAGCTGTTACTATGCCTATCGTAAGCAGGATGAGCAGGCTGAATGCTCAGTTCAAAAGAAGATCGAAGCGCAGGTAGTTGAAGCCTTCCGGTTACATAAACACCGTTATGGTATCCGTAGGTTAGTCCCGGAGTTGTCAGACCAGGGATTAAAGATAGGTCATTACCGGGTACGGCGTATCTTACATCAAAATGGATTGAAAGCGATTCAACCCAGATCATTTGTGCCCCGGACAACAGATAGCCGACATCCATATCCAATCAGCCCCAACCGGTTGAAAGACAGGTTACCGCCATCAGGGATAGACCAGATATGGGTTGGCGATATCACCTATATCCCGCTAAGAGAAGGATCCTGGTGCTATCTGGCGGTATGGATGGATCTGTTTTCCCGCAGAGTGATCGGGTGGCAGTTGTTGCACCACATGAAAGAGGCCCTTGTACTGGAGGCGTTTCAGAAGGCCTATAGCAATCGTAAAGCTGATAAGGGGTTGATCGTTCATTCAGATCGTGGCGGACAATATGCAGGGAATATATTCCGCCGATGGCTTGCCAGGTGTCATGTACTACAAAGCATGAGCGATGCGGACAATCCGTATGACAATGCTTTTATGGAATCGTACTTCTCCCGGTTTAAAGCCGAGCTATTGCAGGACGGCTCTTTTGAAAATATAGAAAATGCCCGCAGCGAGATATTTGAATATATTGAAATGTACTATAACCCTATCCGAAGACATTCAGCCTTAGGCTATATCAGCCCGATGGCGTTTGAGCGAAAGGCAAGTTATCCACAAAAAGCGGAGGCCCGATAAAAAGAAAAAAGAAGCAAAAAAGAAAAACGTGTTGAAATATGGAAAACTCTCCGAGTTTCCCACATTTCAACACCACAAACAAACAACAAGTTATTTATTTTTACTTTTATAAATCATGACAGATCAACTGTCCGGATAAACCATCACACCCCACGGTGCGTTGAAGTATGGAAGGGATCTGCCTGTTGCCATTCCAGTTCGATAGTTAATCCATTGTTGCTGGTTATCTTTAATTGGGCGCGTATCTGGCGGCTTAAACCTGTCATGAGCTGCATACCTAATGATTTTGATTGCTTTATATCAATCTCCGGGGATAAACCTTTCCCGTTATCACTGATCATTAACCGAACGTGATTGTCAGTACTGGTAAGGTTGATGGAAACCTGTTTGTCGGTCTGATCAGCAAACGCATATTTTATCGAATTTGTTATCGCTTCGTTCAGGATCAACCCGATGGGTACAGCCTGGGAAACATCTAACCTTACCGGTGCAACATCTACCCGTAATTTGATATGGCCAAAGGTATCGAAGCTATCCTGCAGATAGAGTGCGATCTCCCGGATATAATCACCCGCATCTATAGTAGCGAGGTTATCAAACTGGTATAATTTCTGATGGATCAGCGATATCGACCGCATCCGGTTTTGACTGTCCCTGATCACATCGATTGCTACTACATCTTTAATATTGCTTAGCTGGGAATTAAGCAAGCTGATCACGATCTGCAGGTTGTTTTTGACGCGATGATGTACTTCTTTCAAAAGCCATTCCCTTTCATCAACCAATTGCCGTAAATATTCATTTTGCGTATTAATTTCCTCTTGCTGTTCCTGCAGATCATTGTTTGCTTGGTGCTTAAGCTTGTAACGGTTGTAAAGGACAGCGAGTAAGGCCATCAATAACAGGACAGAGGCAATAAACAGGTTCCGGATCATTTTCTGGCTATGCAGCGCGCTGTTCTGTAACTGATTTTGATGGGTTAGCAGGTCGATATGTTTTGCTTTAAAAGCGATTTCCTGATCCTTCTTTTGCAGGTCGAAAGTCATTTGCATCCTGCCAATCTGCTTGTTATAATTACGGGACAGCATTGAATCCCGCAATAAATGTGCGTTTTCCTGGTGACTGATTGCCGAAAGGAAGTTTCCCCTGGCCGAGTCTACCTGGAATTGATAATGTTCTATTTTCTGTTTGGATATCAGGCTTTGGGTGACAGCCGCATATTTAATAAATTTTTCCACTTGTAATTCCGCTTCCGGAAACTGCTTCATGGCAATCAAGTATTCTATCATTGCCGCATCGGTAGGGCTCAATTCGATATTGTGTGCGTCTGTAAGCTGTTTCAAACGGTTATAATACCCCGAGGCTTTATCAAGCTTTTTTGTAGCTGTCGCCGCGAAAAGCAGGTTGGTGATCAGGTTGGTTTGGTTCTGATAATCGGTAGTCGGGCATTTTATGAGCGCTTCTTCACAAGTTTTTACCGCCTCCCGGTAACGCCCCAGCTTGTTATAGATAGTGCCGAGGCTGCCCGATATCATAATCCAGTCGTTATTATTACGGTTTTTAAGCGCATAATAACTTGCCTTCTCCATGTATTCCGCTGTTCTGTTATCCTGATTGATGGAATTGTAAGTAAAGGCTAAACGATAGTAGATGGTACTGATCATTTGGCTGGTGTCCTTAAACATTTCAGCAGTTTTAAGCGCCTTTAGTTGATAGGAAAGGCCTTCTACGGTGTTTCCTGAACTTGTGAGTGCATCCCCAAGCAAATCATAAATATCCTGCAATTGTTTTACCCCGAGTAATTGGTAAAGAGCCAGCGATTCGTTTAAAAGCGAAACAGCTTCCTTAAGATCATATCTGCTATTCTTCAAATCTCCAAGAAACTTCAATCCATCGGCAAGCTTCTTAGTACGTGGCGCTACTTTTCTCAAAATGCCTACCGACTTCGTAAAATAATTTATCTTGATAATAAGGCTATCCGCATTGGTGGCGTCGTAATAAGTTGATAATTCCGCCAGTACGTCAGCGGCTTCAATGGTTGTTGAGTTTTTGGGAAGCAGTTTAACGCCCTGTTCGGCATATTTTCTGCCCGCAACTATATCTTTTTTCGCGGTAGCTTTGTGAAAGCAAGCTGTAGGCGGCGATTTCCTGTGGCAAAAAATGATATTGATGACTTAGGGAAAGGGCCTGGTTGCCATAATTGATGGCGTTACTTAGGTCGTCGGCCTGCTCACCCGGTTTATTCACATAGGTAGATGCTAAACGGAGCAATGCGTTGATCTTTGCTGTGTCTCCGAGGTCGATCTTCTTAATGCCAGACGGTATATCCGGTAGAAGGGGGAATTGGATTTACTGAAAGCAGGGTGGGATAGAAGTAAGACAAGAATAAAGATTTTAAAAAACAGCTTATTCATAAGTAGGGGGCAACGTCAAAAGTATAGATTTTATAACCGGGTAGTTAAGGTTCGGTGTTTTCTTACCGGGATTGAATTCTTGTCAATAACAAAGTTGATATGATTTTAAAAGTGTCAATCAAAATTATTGGTTTGCTGCCAGCGGGTGCTCTTTTGCTAGTTAAAAGGAGGGAGTGTATACTGTCAAATCCTTATTTCTTTATTTTATGCGTAAATTTGGGACATTGCTTTAGCTTAATAGCGAAATAAGATTGAGCGGATTAGAAACGGAAATGATCCGGTTATCGCTCCGGTAAGAACTCCACTCACCGGACGAATTTATCTTTTACTATGGGAAAAGGGATTTTTTCTATTTCTTTCTTTTTGCTGTTTGCCCTGACGGCCCTTGGTCAGGTAACTAAGGGCGTGTTGCTTGTAAAAAAGGAAACGGATAATAACCTTTCGGCTTTGTTGGAAAAGTTAAGCCAATCTCCTTCAGATACCAATAAGATCAATTTGCTCCTTAAAATTTCGCATGTTTATTGGTATTCCAGAACCTTAGAGAACAAGGCTATTGATAGCACTATGTTATATGCAGGTCTGGCACTTGAGTTAAGTAAAACTTTAAATTTCACCGAGGGCGGCAACGAGGCCAAATTTATGCAATGCAAGGCCTTACTTGAGCGAAATCAGTTTAAAGACGCATTGGATATAGCATCCAGTACCGATGGTGAAGAAAAGGCGAGGTTGTTGTTGCTTATTGCCGAACGCGGCGTTTTTAACTTTCCGCCCGACAGTAAAGAATACATCCAGGCTATGCCATTGATAAACCAGGCATCGGCGGCGGCAAAGAAAGCCGGCTCAACTAAATGGATGAACGAATGCTTTGTCCTGACAGGTAAATTTTACTTTAACCGAGGTAACGTAGCTTGTGGCAAGAGGGCATTCATGGATATCATTCAAAGTTTTCACCAATCAGGAGAAACTGAAAATGTGGCTCGAACATGGTCGCAACTTGGTACGTATATGCCTGAGAATAACAATACCTATCGCGATATTATTTACAGTAATGAAATGGCCGTAAAATACTATCGCCAGGCAAATAACCTGAAAGAAGCTGGATATAGTTTACGCGACCTTGTTATTATCCGGGGAAACCATGGCCAGATTGTACAGGCCGAGAAAGATCTGTTGGAAATGCTGAGACTTTTTCGGAATGTCACGAGCCGCTTTCTATAACCACTTACTATATCGTAAGTGACTTTTATCGTTTTAACGGCCGCTATGATAAAGCCCTCGACTGGGGATTTGCTGGGGTAAAGGCTGCCGGAGATAATCCTGATAAGCAGATCAGACCGTATATTGCGCTTGGCAACACATACGCGGCGCTGAAGAAATTTGATAAGGCTATTCAATTTTATCAGATAGTGCTTCAATATGATATCAGCAAATCTGACCGGGATAAGTATGTTGATTGTTATAAGATAGCCAATTTCATGGCCTCAGGAGGGGCACCTAAAAAGGCATTTAGATTTCTCAACGATTTTTTAAAGAAATATCCAACCTTATCGGTTAATAACAGGGAACTCTTTGCCTCAACGTACGGGTATATTTATGACCTGCTCGGGAACCAAAACCTTGCAGAACAAAGCTATTTGGAAATGCTCAGACTTGATCAGGCTGCCGATCAGGAAAATGGGAAAAGGATAGGCTATCATTTAACTTTAGCCGGTGGCGGCGCTTTATTCATTATAGGTAAGTATTATACCCAGCATCACCGTTTCAAAGAAGGAAAGAAATACCTGGAGGCATCGTTAAAGGATCCGCAATATTTTGACCGGGACCAGGAGCTTGATACCCATAAATTGTTGTTTAAGGCAGATTCTGCGCTCGGAAACTTTATTCCGGCTATCAGGCATTTTGCCAGGCATAAAGCGTTAGACGATTCTATCAATAATTTAGCTGCGAGGCAAAAAATATCTGAATTAAATATCAAGTATGAGGCAGACAAAAAGTCGAAGGATATCAAATTGCTTGAGAATAAGCAGAAACTCCAGGAAGCAGTAATAGAACGCTCCAATACAATCCGCGATGTGATGATTGGGGGCGTTGTGGTGCTGTTGTTGCTGGCAACCCTGGCGTTTTGGGGCTTTAAAAGCAAGCAGAAAATTAACAGAAGACTGGAGTCTCAACAGGAAGCTATCAATACGCAGAATATCATTTTACAAAGGTTATTATACGAGAAGGATGGCCTGCTTGCAGATAAAGACGGGCTTTTGAAGGAGAAGGACTGGTTGTTGCGAGAAGTACACCACCGGGTAAAGAATAACCTCCAGATTATCATGAGCCTTTTAAGAGCGCAGGCCGGTTTTCTTCAAAACGCAGATGCTAAAGAGGCGATAGCCGAAAGCGAAAACAGGGTTAACGCTATCGCCCTTATTCATCAGAAACTTTATAACAATGACCAGATTGCCACTATCAATATGCCTGCATATGTATCAGATTTGGTTAATAATCTCTCTAATGGCCTTGGTGTTAAAAAAATTAAATTTATACAGGCAATTGATTCGCTGCATATAGAGCTTTCCCAGGCGGTTCCAGTAGGGCTGATCTTGAATGAAGCTATTACTAATGCAGTTAAATATGCCTTTAATGGCGAAGCCGGGCAAATTACTATATCATTTGCTAAAGGTGAGCATGATCTTGTAAAACTTACTGTTGCCGATAACGGGCGGGGATTACCGGAAAACTTTGATGCTATGCAAAATAAATCACTTGGTTTGCAGATGATGAATGGGCTTACGCGACAGCTGAGAGGAGTTTTTGAAATATCGGGATTGGGAGGGGTAACTGTATCGCTACGCTTTAAACTACACGTTAATTAAAAATCAATTGCCTTTCAATTGATGAATCAACATAAAACTTTTTTTGGTTAAGTGAGGTAGGTGGATATTCCTGATTAGTAGACCAATACGTTTCGAAAATGGGTTCACGACGTTTCGTTAAACTTTTATCGTGTCATCTCCCTGAATCCGATATTTGTAATTTGATATTCGTCGACGCGATTCGCAAGGCTAATAGGTACGCAACAACATGGTCAATAATGCCGAAAAATCCAAATGTTTTTAGTTAGACAATTTTAGATTGCTTAAAATGGTTCAAGCCCATTTGGGTGCACAAAACGACCATTAATATATTGCGAAGGTCGTTTTTAGTTTTACCATTTTGAAAGGTAATATTAGGAGTCCGAAGGAATTTGATCGACTCTTAAGTAGTTCATTATCAAAATAGATGATGTATGCTTTCGCTTTGCTCACTCAATGCTCACCAAGCTGTTATTATAAAGATTAGCTTAGGTGTTAAATAAGCAGATATATAAAATGTTGATTTATATAAGGATGGAGTAGGAAAGAGCGGGAATTGAACTCCGGTATTATTAGCTTTAAAATCAATGTTTTATGACGATGCGCTTTTCCTACTCAATGAATAGCTCACTATTAAATAAAACTGGCTTTAAAAATAATTTTGAGAAATAAAAACGTTGACACTGTATTTGCCTATTACCTTTCTAACATAATCGTCTAATAAACGATGTGATTTCGTCACTGGTTTACTCGTTTTGAGGGTATCGGCGCCGATTAGTTGGATGTGCATTCCTGCTGTTTTGCATGTGGCGTGGGCCAGACATTTGTAAGACGATATAGGGCACTTGCGTACAGAGCATGATTACGGAATGCCATGCTTTTGCGTGTGGCGGTCTTTGTCAGCTTTAATATCACAGCGCTCTGCTTGGCATAATTGATAAATCGCTTAAGGATTTACCAAACAGCCGACAGTCTAAAGACCGAGGTGAAGTTTAAACTTGACCGTACCATGCTGAGGCATGAACATCTGTAACGACCCATCAAAACCACTTTACGTTACCCTGATGTGCTTATCAGCTTGTACATCCTGGCAGCTAGATCAAAATAAGATGCCAGGGTTAGAAACGGGCAGCTTTACAACGCAACAAATTCAAAAGCATTTGTAACATATACGAAAGTAATTTTTGGATGAGCTACGTTTCTTTGTGAAGAAATTGTACCGGCCTTACAATCTGTAGTGATCATATTGGCTGGTTTCAAAACAACATTCTTAACTTCAATGAAAAACCTAAAAACAACCTTAGCGATACCTCTTCTCATGCTATTAAGTTGTATGATATTTGTCGGATGCAACTATAGTAAAGGCGCAAAAAAGGACTTCCGCACCGGTTTATCTTTCAGCTACAATGGCTTTATCGTGCGCGATGTTTTATTGATTGACCCGGCCAATAAACGAATGACCGATAATAAAGTACAATTGAACACCCGAATAGCTATTGTAGCGCTTGGCCTAAACAATTATGGGCTTAAAGAAGGAAAGGTTTTCCCGGGGATGATGCTCTTGGTAACTGATAAAAAGGGAACCACGGTACTTAATGCTGCCGACCTGTTTGCAGGTGCTCAGGGCTATCCGCCGGCAAGCGCTACCGAACTGCGCGGTGATATCACCATTGCAAGACCGATGGAAGCAGGGGAGACCTATCACGTAAAAGTACACATTTGGGACAAGGTGAAAGCGGATAATGAATTAAATATTGAAGCAGACCTGGTTATACAGTAAATTATTATACACCGCAAAATTTGCTAACCAATTAAATTATTTACCATGGCCATTTTATTGCCGCGAAAACCGACCCTTATTTGCCTGACAGTGCTGGGCCCCATTTGCATTGTGGACGGCATTGTCAAAAAAAACACACAGGAGATCCTGGCCATGTTGGCCGTATTCATATATGCTGTAGTAACCCTGATTATGGACAGCAGAAAAAAGAAAAAACTTATAGATAAAAATAACCGGGAACATAATAATCCCGTTAATCCGAACCGATGAACCTAAACAAACACCATTATGCCCGATTGGGAAACTTTTGGACCACCGTTTCAGCATCGCCTCATAAGCACAACTTCCATTGCCACCGAAGTTTTTTTGACTTGTACTTCTCCAATTCAGTTACGTATGATTCGGCAGACTCACCGCTTTTATAATAATCTACCTACAATATCAAATAATTTCCAGTCTACATCGTCCCAGGTTCCTGATGAACAGGTCATCAGTCTGTTAAAATGAGAACGCACACCGTCGCAAATTTTAGCCAGTATCATATTCAGCCGTTTAGATGCTCCCTGCATCGCCGGGCTTTTTTCCTGACCATGAGGCGCTGCTCCTACATTAGTAATCATCCATGAAATACGTTCATTAAAGGCTTCTCCCGGGAAGGCTCTTTTGTTGAAAATAGTATATTCACAGCCCCGCTACAAAGACGGGATCGATGCTTTTTTCTAAGCTTCTCTGCCTTCATTGCCGCTTTATTCATGTACAAAATTGTTCATCGGCACGCGCATGCATCTTTCAGGGATTAAAAACACCATGTAGGCCGGCTCGGTAAGCAGCTTCGTCGCCACAACGAGAAGGGAAGTTTCTTCACCTTCTATACGCACTGCATTAACATGTAATTCATTTGCGATTATCGTCATATCATGTTTAACCAATTTGGGATTGAATGGTTCGACTGAGTGACTGCCGGGGATATGGAAGCGAAAGAATGACCGGTGCCCGATACATTACATTCACTGTCTTCCGGGCGAAGAAAACCGCTGATACCGTGTAATAATCTATTAGTATAAAAGATATTTTTTCTCCCCTTTTATATTTTATGAGAATAAGCTTGACGGTCCAATATCCCCAGCGAATTTGTCATTCGGTGTTTCGAAAAAATAATGTAGGCGGTAGCCCCGTACCTCTTGCTTCGCCAAAAGCCTAGGCCGGCATAGTGCGGAAGTGCGCCACTTGCGTCAAAATGTAACGAAAACGCAAGTATCTGCAACATACTCGAAAGAGATTCTTAGCCTCACCGTGTTTATTTGTAAAACGGATTTCGCATAACTGCGGACTGTAAAATCATAAACTATCACTATAAATATTATTAAAACTAACACCTATGAAACAGTTCACTAAAACAGTAATATATATCCCAAACGGCGATACTGCATTCTGAAAGCTATACGTAATAAAGCACCTTGTCACTCATATATCAATTTAACTCATTAACCGGCATTTAACCGGTTGATGAGTTGAAGTTATCAACCTAACTGCAATGAAAAAATACCTGCTGTTAATGGCACTTATTTACAGTGGATGCTGCAGCCTTCACGCTCAAGATCTTGAAAATATCGCTCATCAAAAGCCTGTAACCTTATCAGGCACTATCCAGGCTCAGGGTATTTTTTATAATGCAACGGGTATCCAGGATCGCCGTGCACCTTTTACTTACTATTTTTCGGGTAATCCGACTATTAGTTTTTACGGTTTGGATGTACCGCTGTCTTTCAGTTTCAGCGAGTCTGATAAATCATTCAGGCAGCCATTTAACCAGTTGGGAATAAGTCCTGCTTATAAATGGGTTACCGTGCACCTCGGGTACCGGGATATTTCTTTTTCGCCTTATACCCTTGGCGGTCATACCATGCTTGGAGCGGGTTTTGAATTAACCCCCGGCAAGCTGAGGGTGGGTTTTATGTATGGCCGGCTTAACAGGGCAACCACTATCGATACTACCACGCAGGCCCTGGTACCTTTCTCTTTTTCACGAAAGGGATATGCCGCTAAACTGGGTTATGGAACCGATCGTAACTTTTTTGAATTGAGTTACCTAAGCGCCAAAGACGATACCATCAAGCCAAAAGGTGTTACCCCACAGCAAGACTATATAAGCCCGGCCAGAAATGATGTGATGGGTTATACCTCAAGGTTTAGCTTTTTTAAGTATTTTATGTTTGAAAGTGACGGCGCGTTAAGTTTGTATACCAATGATGTCAATTCGCCAATCTCGCTTGATAATGGAAGCAGTACTTTATTGAATAAACTCCGCACTACCTTTGGGCTAAATGGTACATCCGAATACTACACCGCTTTTTCGGCGGGGCTTGGTTATAAAAGCCGGAACTACGGACTCAAACTAAAATATAAGCGTCTCGACCCAGATTTTCAGACTATGGGTGCCTACTATTTCAGCTCGGATTATGAAAACTGGACGGTAAGCCCTTCTGCAAATCTTGCCAAAGGAAAAATAAGGTTTAACGGTAGCTTGGGCTTTCAGCACGATAATATAAAAGATCAGAAACGAGCGACCAATCACCGGGTTATTGGCGCGTTTAACGCGGGCGTTGATATTACCAAATCACTGTCGGTAGATGCGGTTTACACCAACTTCTCCGATAATCAAAAGGCCCAAACCGTTTTATTTGCCGATTCGCTTAAGATTGTACAAACCACCCAAACCATCACCATCATGCCCCGGTACATGATCATCAGCACCGATGTGATCCATATGATCTCCGGCTCATTTACCCGTAATAGTTTAAATGACTATAACACTTTTTATAGTACCGATGCGGTATCGCGCAGCATAAAAACAAACCAGTATATGCTGAGCTACAATATCAACTTCACTAAAAGGATGCTGAGCGCCTACGTCAATATTTCGGATACCAAATTGAGTGGGCAGGGCATGAGCAACAGCTTCCGGTCGGCAACGGCAGGGGCAAACAAGGTCTTTTTTCAAAAACTGCAAACCGGCCTTAGCAGCACTTTTACCAGCAGCAAGTCATTAGGCGGAGAGGATACATTTATCATTAACGCTACCGGTAACCTGGGTTACCGGGTGGCTAATAAACAATTAGTATCCTTTAATTTTTTCCTTACCAATAACAAAGTGAAAACGGCAGGGCCTCAACTGCAGCCAAATTTTACAGAAACCCGCGGGGAATTAAGTTATCTACTAAGCTTTTAAGAACATGAAAAAACTGTACCTCTTTTTACTCATTTGTATTGCCTGGTTGCCCTTAAAAGCACAAGTAAGCGTGTCGATACAGATCTTGCCGCCCTATCCGCGTAAGATCACCGATTATGCATCGCAGCCTCAATTAATGGTGATCGCGGTCACCAACGTATCAACCAAAAGGCAACGGATCCAGTTACGGGGAACTATTACCGGCGATAACGGTGTGATACTTGCTGTAAAGCCAAATTACAAAAGTCCTGTAGCTATTGAGCTTGATCCGGGCCAAACCCGCAGCCTTAACGGTAATGACCTCAGTAAATTTTTTGATTATACCCAGGTGAAGTACACCGGTATAACCCAAAGTGAATTCATCAACAAAAATGGCTTGCCCGAAGGCAGTTACCGTTTTTGTTTACAGGCGTTTGATTATGATACCAATGCCGTCATTAGTCCAGATGAACCGGTAGGATGTAGTAACACGTTTACCATAAGCAGCCTGGAGCCGCCAACCATTATATCACCTATGGAGGATGCACAGCTATCCACAACCGGCGGGCAAATTGTTTTGATGCAATGGACAACGCCTCCGGGCACATCTCCGCAAATCATGTCGTCAGTAAGGTATAAGCTTAGGATGGTGGAGGTACTTGGTGACAGAAACCCCAGTAATGCACTTATGTCGGCAACGCAGCCTTATTTTTTTGAGAAGGAGGTTGTCGGCAACTCCTATGTCTATAATGCCGCCGATCCGCAGCTTACACCGGGGCGCAGGTATGCGCTTTTAGTAGAGGCCTTTGATCCCTTCAATAATACCCCATTCCGCAATAAAGGCAGAAGCGAGGTTCGGTCGTTTATTTATGGCGGGGCGCCAATTGTGAAGGTAGATACCAACTTAGTTAAAGAACAAGCCAAACAAAAAGCTCAATCGGTACAATACGCTACCAATACTATAAAAGGCAAGCTGGTATGGACTTTTAAGAAAACCGAAGCGCAGTACACTGGGTCAGCTGGTTTTGGCGGGGTATCGGCTGATATTCCTGCTCCGATAAATACGATAGTGAAGGCTACACCGCCGCCAATTGTATTAACAGGCGCACCTATACCAGGTCTCGCCTCAAGGCCGATATCTTCCATTTTAAAAACCTCTGTGTTTAATGCCCCTAATGTTTTAAATGATTCCAGGATAGCCGCAGCTGCGCAGGTAGATCCTACCTTGATACCTTATGTGCCTGTACAAACCACCGCCGGGTTGGGCGCAGGCGCTGTTATGACTACAACGGGCGGCACCAACCTCTCTTACAACGAGGACGCCATAGCTGTTGACAGTGCAACAGAGCGGTACGCACTGCCTAATGCAGATATCGTCATTAAAGGAGTTGTCGATCCAAACTGGAAAACGGATAACGGTTTTTCTACCACGACAGCGAGCACACAAGCCACAAATTACACGAGTGATTTTTCGTACCTGGGCATGTACTCATTTCCGGCAAGCAGTTTTGTAAACCCCATGTTCGATTTTAGTTTTGGTTTCCATTACAACTTAGATCCACCGCCGGTGGAGGAATTGATAGCTACCAGTAAAACCGATGGCGGAGGCAATTTCGCTATTGATTTTACACATCCCTCCTATATGGGGTTAGCTAAATACACCAAACTGATCATCAGTATAACGTCTGAAAATTTTGAGCAGAAAACCGTCGAGATCCCCATAAGTAAATTGGATTCAACGGGGATGCGTGATATAGGACAGATCCTTTTACTGGCCCGCACCCTGCGCTACACGCCAAAACTCACTTTAGACGACGTGGCCGATGCCAGCCCGGAAGATAAGATAGCTGTTGTACATATTTACCGGAATAAGATTGATTTTGAAAACGATCCTTACTTATACCAGGAAGGGAATATTCCTTTTGAATCTAAACATGCTGTAACTATAAACGGCCGTAGTGTGGTTGAAGTGTCGGTTGATAGTGTAAAAATGGGAACCGGTGGCGGAACACTAAAGTATGGTAAGCTGTTTTATGGCGGGCGTTTTTTAGTGGTTATTGAAAGCCATAACCAGCGTTTCAACGGTAAAACCACCGATCTGGAAGCGCATAACCTCAACCTTGCTTCTAATCTGGTACTTAATGTTAAAGCAGATTACCGGTTAACGGCCACGCCGGCATACGTATTTGGAGAGGTAAGAATGTCGCTGCCAACGGGTTTTGTACCGGTTACGGGTGCCATAGTTAAGATTGAATACAATACGAGCGATTTATTGAATCCCGGGCCACCACCGTTCACGGGTTCAGTAATTGATTATTTCAATAGGCAAGCATCAAGAACAGCTATCCTTCTTGGCGGCAATAATAACCAGCTGCCTGTTGTCAGTGGGGTTATCGCAAGGCCGTTAATACTAAACACGCTTTCACTTGGCGGTGCGCAATTTAACGGCCCGGCAACTATCCGCCCAATTCCTGCCATTGCAGGATTACCTACCGCACCCTCGCCTATATCGAACACTGTTGTAAGTAATGCGAATAAATCAACCATTTTAGCGGAGAGTGTTTTAAGCAAGATGGATGAACTGAACCTTGTAAAAGTTTTAACTGCTGACTACGGCCCCTATAGTGTGAAGACCGATTCGCTTGGCAGGTTCACGATCCCGAACTTGCCGCAGCTAAAAGATCGCGCGAGCTTTAAGGTAAAATTGATTAAAGTAAGCAGTGAATTTCAGGATCTCGAGGTAACACCCGATACAGTACAAACTTTCCAGGCGCTGGCCAACGGATCAAACAAGGAAGTGATATTCAGCATCAAACCGGATATTGTGAGTGTGGTTGGCCGGGCTATATCGTCAACAAAGCAAGCAATTCCAAACGCGCGTTTACACTTTGTTAACTCAACGGTTTATTTTAACTCGGGCGAGGACGGGCTTTTCCAGACAAGCTATTACCAGGGTAACCATAAGCTGATGATTGAAAAGGAGGGATACATTTCACAAACCATTGATGTAGTGATCCCTGCACCGTCAAAAGCAAATGCTAACCCTGCGCTTGGCAACGGCCTGGTGTTACAAAACCCGTCTAATGTGATCTCGACAGTCAACAGGGTAATTAATCCGGTAATTAACCCCGGCGATAATATCGCAAAGCTTAACCAGCTTAATGCTAATATTCTTACCGCCAATAGTATCCAGGCATCAATTAACAGGGGCTTTGTTTATAACACACGCATGTTTGGTTTTGCCGGGCCAACAGTGGCAAGTGCTACGTCACCGGCAATAGGCGATGTAAAGCTGATAACAAACGCGATAGTGCTTGACAATAGTACGCCTAAAATTGCATCGCCTATAGGTAATATGGTGGGCAATAACCCCGTACTAACCGGCCCTGTTACCGATCAGGCCTTTATCAATAGCCCGGCAATGAGGGCCTCGGCCATTCAGTTTGCCGACCTTTATTCAAAAAACCTCCATAATAATCCGCTGGTGCAGTCGGCGGTACGTACTATTGATCTAGGCGATTGCGGTAACCTGGTACGCCGGACAGGCAGGATAAGGTTTAGGATTTTAGACCCGAACGGTGCACTTGTAAATAATGCTACTATCACGCTGTTTGATACATCACACGTAGCTACAAACGGCGAATGGTATTACGAAGGCTTTGGAGGTAATGCCAAAGTAAGCGTAACGCCTCCAGGTGGTTCCGGACTGGTAGCTGTTGAAAATACAGTGATTGTTCAGGAAAACGGTATTGAAAGTCTCCAAAACATTACACTTGCTAAAGGTACCCTGGTTAGCGGTGTTGTTACCGCTGCCGGGAGCAATTTAGGCGGCGCTGTTGTTGAGGTTGAAGGTCAACCGTATCTTAATACCGTTACAGGGGTTGATGGACGGTATCAAATCAGTCTTCCGGCAGGAAAAACCTTCCTTAAAGCATCAAAATCTGGCTTTATATCTTTAACGCAAGAGGAAAACCTAACCTCCGAACCGGCTTCCGTTAATTTTACCCTTGGCGATGGCGGTGGTAAAAACATAAGCAAGTTACTGGGTTTTCCGGTGGCGCTGGATCAAATGACCCCCGATGGCCTTAATTCTTATCGCGTAACCGGTAAATTCAGTGATCTTACCCCGCTATTTTCAGTATTGAGCAGCCATGATAAAATTTCGTTGAAGTTTACTAACATAAAAGTTACGTTTGATGCATCAAATAATCCGATACCAGAGGGTAACAAGGTACAGACCGACGATACACAGCTCTCGCTTAAATTATTTAACTTTTTACCGCTGATACTTAAACCCGACGGAGAAACCCTGGTTGTTACAGGTACAACGGGTGGTAAAGGAGAGATAAAAGGCAAGCTGCAGTTAGATATGACCGGTGTAACCGACAGTCGGGGGTACCTGCTGGCCAAAAGTTATATACCGCAGTTAATACCTGACAACACCTCATCGCCCGAGGTCCCTGTTTTCAGCTCGGGCGGGGTGCCGTCGGCGCTTACCAAGCTGAAGTTTACGGGGGAGACACCGGCATGACCGATTGGGAGGCCGAAGTGTACGGTTTTAAAGCTAAAATAGCCTTCGCGGGCAGTTATGTTGATCAGCAGGGAATTCACATGCAAGGTTCGGTAAGCACACCTGATCTGGGCGTGATAAAAACTATCAACTTAAAAATTGAAGATTTTGTGCTGAACCCGCAATTGCAAATCAGTAAGTTGAAAATAGTGGCTACCGATCTGCCCAAACTATCCATCGGCAGTTGGGAAGCTTCACTGGCCTCACTGGTATTTACGGAAGACGGCTTCAATTTTGGCGGCAGCATTACGGTGCAGATCCCTAAATCCACACCATCTACCGTAAGCTTTTCAGACCTGCGCGTTGGTAAGGATATTTTTTATGGTGGCAGCTTTAAAATCCCCGATGAAGGCTTGAACCTCCTGAATGTAGTAAAACTGATGCCGGGCAGCACGCCGCTTAGCTTTGGTAAAGCACCGGGCTCATCAGCCTATAAACTGGCCGGATCGGGCAAGATCAAGTTTGATACTTTTATTACTAAAGAGATCAACCTGCCTGTTTTTGAAATACAAACCGACGGGCGGTTTATGATAGACGCGCCAACCGATTTCTCGGCCGATTTTGCATTTGCTAAATTTAAAGTGCAAAGCATCCAGTTTAACACTACCGATCAAATCCCTTTTATTGGTGTACAGGGCGAGTTTACGGTAGAAGTGCCGATGATTAAATTTACCGCGGGCGATATCCGCTTTAAAGCTAAAGTTGGCGGCGGCATTGAAGCTTCGGTAAGTAAGCTTGGTGCCACTATCGATATCCCGGTAATGAAATCAGAGATCGAGGTGGGGATCAAGGATAATGGTTTTGACGGCGCGGGGTCATTATCGATACCTGGTACGCCTATAAATGCCTCGGTTAACTTTCACTATTACAAGGTAACCGGAGGTATTGATGTAGGGGCAGCTTTCAGCGCCGGTACAGTAATTCCTGTGGGTATCATTACTATTGATCACGTAGGTGGTGGTTTCAACTACAACAGTGCCGAAAAGAAATTTAAAATAGATATTAACGGAGGATTATCATTTACCGGCACCAGTACATTGGTTAAGCTCGATCCTATAGGCCTAACGGTAGAGAGCGGCCCCGTTATAAAAGGTTATGCTACTGTACAAGTGGCCGATTACCTGAACCTGGCCCATGCCGATCTCGTGTTAGATATACCTAACCAATATTTTACGATAGGTATCATTTCAGATATTGAGCCGATAAAGGGCCTGGTAAAAGCGCATATCCAGGGCGATTTGGTGGTAAGCGGTAAAAGTACAGACAAGTATGTGTTTTTGGGATGCGGCATGGACCTTTCACTGTTAGGCCTGATCAACGCCCGGGCGGATTACGCCATGGCTATAGGCCTTAAAAACCCGCGAACCCGTACCGACAGGCTTTCGTATTATTTTGCCAATGCAGCGCCGGAGTATATCAATACGGAGTTTTCAGGGATCTACCTTAATAGTACCGCTTCGCTTGGCATCCCCGAAAATAGGGCTATTGGTTTTGATGTATACGTAGCCAGTGCCAGTGTATGGTTCTACACTGAATCGAAATCAACGCTGTTGCTCAATTTTGCCGAAAATAGTTACCTGCTTGGCTTATCAGGCAAATATGGCGGCGGAGCCAAAGCTTGCGCTATTGGTTTATGTGTAAGCGCCGGTTTCCAGGCTTGTTATAATATCCGGGGCGGTCGTAATGATACGGATGGCTGGTTCATTTCAGGATCTGCTGGTGGCCGGGCCGACTTTAGCATAGGCGGCTGTAGCCCGGGCTGTAACTCGATAGATACGTGCTGGGACTGGCCGCCGGCCGGGGCCAAAGTTTGCGCTACTGCGAATGTAGACCTCGGGTATACGCAGCACAGAGGACTTAATTTTGGTATCCACGTGGGCGGCGACCGTTCAGTATGCCCTTAATTTAAAAACAGTATGAAAAAATTTAATTTAATAATATTACTACTGATAGCGGCCACAGGTGTAAATGCGCAGCAAATACAAACCGGGGTAGTGGGCGGCCACCTGCTGCCGTCAGACAAGCAGGTGATCATTATGGTGAACGCACCGGATGCCGGTACCAAATCCCTTAATATTTTCAGAAAGTATAAAAGCTACGAGGTAAGCAAAGATCAAAGTGGAACAGGCAACTTTAAAAAACAGGCTGTGGTTACTTTTCCGGCTTCCTATTCCGAATTTAAAAAACGCACGGGATCATTGGTAGCTGATGAATTTAAGATCAAGGTAAAAGCCAGGGATGATGCCGAAGCCTGGGCCACCTTGCAAAGCGGCGATGTACAAAAAATTGGTTATTTTTTCCTTTCCAAAGAGTTTTTGGAAGGTATCGGGATGATGTGGACCGATACTGACATCAAAGGCAATTCGGCCGCTACGGTTTACCGAGTTTCGGGTATTGACGCTGCGGGGAAAACGGAGGTTATTTATACAGAAGCAGTTTCGGCGGTAAAGCGGGTGCCTTTCCCCAAGTTTAAATTGAACAGGGCTTTGGTTGCCGATAGTGTGGTTCAGTTTACCTGGTCGGTTCCGGCACCGGCTGCAAACCCTGCCGTTTTCGCATCGGTATATAAAAAATCTTCAATCTCAAAACGCTTCACTGTGGCCGCCGAACGTTTGATAGTTTATAACCGCGATGATAGTTTGCATGTTTATTTTACAGAAAAGATAAACCCCGGCGAATTGCTTACCTATTATATGCAACCTTATGATATGGCCGGCAACAAAGGTGCAAGTTCTGATCCCAGCAGCCATCTTAGCAAATCATTTAAAAGCATCGCAACCATTACCGGTCTTAAGGTTAAAGATACCACCAATGCGTTGTATTTAAGCTGGAACGCCTTGCCACGGCAGGCCGTTTACTCGGGGATCCAGATTCTTAAATCGCGCTCGGCGCAAAAGGAATTTGTTGTTGCAGATACGCTTGCACCAAACGCAGTTAATTACCTCGACCGCAAAGTGCTGCCCAATATGGTATATTACTACCAGGTGAGGCCTTTGCTGGTACCTTATCCGGGCTTTAAAATGCTGCCAACCGCTACCGCGAATGGCTCAATGCAGGTAAAAAATGAGAGGCCGTCAAAACCGGGCGGGCTAACCGCCAAACAGGATAGCACCCGGTTTATTGTACTTAGCTGGGATAAAAACCCTGAGCTTGATCTTTTTGCTTACTATGTGCTTCGTGGTACGTCTGCTAAAGATATGCAGGTTATTTCACCGCCAATCCGTGATACCGTTTACCGCGATTCGTTAAAATACCTGAACGGGGCAACACAATACATATATGCTGTGCAGGTAATGAACCTGGCGCAAAACATGAGCGATATATCCGCATCGGTAGGCATCCGTCCGTTAAAAGCCCAGTATGTAGCATCGCCTGCAGGAGTGCAAAGCCGCTGGGCCGATAGGGCTGTGAGCCTTAAATGGGAAAACACTGTTGCGGTGTATGACAATGTGATTGGCTATATCGTATTCCGAAGAGAAAAAGGGCAGCCTTTTTTTAAGATGATCTCAAAAGTGGAGCGCCTTCCGTTTTTCAGGGATACACTCGCTACGCCGGGCAAAACTTATGAATATGGTGTTACCTCCGTTGATGCTTTTGCTAACCAAAGTTTGCTGTCATCGCTTACTGAGCTAACAGTACCAACCTATGATTTTATCTCCCCGCCTTCGGATTTTTACCTGATCAACAAAACCGATGGCATTCAGCTTACCTGGCCTGGAAATGACAAGGGTAATGATTACGTAGTTTACCGTAAAGCTGTTACTGCGAAAAGCTTTAGCAAGGTATCTGACGTTAAAAATGCGGTTACCTACGTAGATAAAACCGTACAACCAGGAGTATTATACGTTTATAAAATAACAGCGATGCTTAATAAAGTGGAAAGTAACGCGGGGCAGGAAAAAGCCATCAGGCGGGCAAAGTAGTATAAAACTATTAATCGCAAAATATTAACAGATGATACCCTTTCTCTACGTCCCCTTTTTGGTGGGCGACTGTGATGATCTTCGTGATAACTATTTGTATTTATAGATATCTTTAATTATGCGGGTCTGCATTTGCATAGATCTTTAAATACAAAGTTCTACAACCTACGCATCGTGATGCTCCGAGATTATCTGAGTCGGAGTTGTTGTTTTTTCGATCAACAGATCACAGTGGTCAGTCATCTGGTCTAAGGGGCATTTAAATTCACCTATAATATATCTTATCCGAACGCCGGGACAAAAGGATCAGATGTTCGACTTGCTGATCCCTAATTTTTCCATCCGCGATTCAAGGGTGGTCGGCTTTAAGTTAAGTAGTTCTGCAGCCCCGTTCTTGCCTCTTATCCGGCCGTTGGCGATCTTAAGTATGGATAAGATATTTTCTCTTTCGGTCTGTTGCTGTAACCGCTTGATCTCTGAAAGTGTTTTAGGTAAGTGAAGTGTCGAAGGAGCCTCTATATGATCATTATTTTTAGTAGAGATCCTATCGGTCAACTGCCGTCCGAGCCCAAGCAAACTTTGACCATCATTGATGATCACAGCCTGCTCTATCACATTTTCTAACTCTCGTATGTTGCCGGGCCATTGACACTGCTGAAGTTCATCCATGGCCTTCTCGTCAATCCCGCGAAAAGGTTTACCGATCTTTTTACATAATTTCCAGGCGAAAAATACGGCAAGCAACAGGATATCATCTGTCCGTTCCCGAAGAGCAGGAAGCAGAATGGGAAACACGTTCAGGCGATAATAGAGATGAACATGTTTGATATTATTTGAATTTGATTAAAACAGGCATAGAACGCTCACTTTCATTCTTAAGCCTGTCTATCGCAGTAACAGCGTAGCGGTATGATTTTCCTTTGATTGTGCTTATATCTGTATAAGTAGTATTTGTGTTGTATTGAATATGGATAATTTTCTTAGGGTCTTCGATTTTTATCAATTTATCGCTTTCGTCAAAACGATAAATTACATAACCATATACAGGCTCATTATCAGTAGCGGGTAATGGTTGCTGCCAGGTAAGGGTTACTGCTCCGGCAGAGGAAGTAGCTGCAACCCCATTTGGCGGGTTCGGCGCTATAGAATCACGCCATAACATCACCGGCGGCAGCGCAGGGTAACGATAATAGTTATTTTTTAAAGAGTCGGTAAAGCCAAGCGGGTTTTTAATCAGTGAGTTTGAACTGAAATAAACACTGCCCTGCACCCGTGGATTTTTGCGCAGGTATTTAATCTGTTTGGGCAATTGAGATGGCTGTCTGAACCCGATAAGCTTATTTTCGATAATGCGGTAAGGCCCCTGCCCAATATATAAATGCCGTCCGTAGGTATTATTGCCCCACCAATCAACCAAAACATTAAAGGCAACCGAACGGTCGTTGAGCAAACGGTACAGCTGCGGGTTAATATAATCAACCCAACCTTCTTTTACCCATTTTTTGGAGTCGGCGTAAAGCTCGTAATAGGAGTCACCGCCACGTGTATCAGTACCTTCCGGGTTTTGATATTTATTGGCCCAGATACCCGAAGGGCTTGCGCCAAACTTTAACCTTGGATTATGCTGTTGAATGCTATCACTTAACATTTTAACCAGCCGGTTTACGTTATCACGCCGCCACTCCCTAATATCGGTAAATGCCGATCCGTATTTGGCAAATGTTTGCGAGTCATTGATTTGCTGCCCGGCTACATGGTAGGGATAAAAGTAATCATCGATATGGATGCCATCAACATCATAATTATCTACCACATCAAGTATAACCCGCACAATATATTCCCTTACCTCGGGGATTCCCGGATCAAACAACTTTTGGCCTGCATAGGTAAAAAACCATTCGGGTTTAATGTTGGTAATATGGTGCGGACTTAAAGCAGTATAATTACCATCCTTAGTTGCCCTGTACGGGTTAAACCAGGCATGTAGCTCCATATCGCGTTTGTGCGCCTGCTCAATAGCAAATTCAAGCGGACCGTATAAAGGCACTCACACCATTGTTTGAAAGCAACTGACTAACATTTACAATGGTCCGGTCTATTTTCTGTTCGGTATAAGGCTTTTGCCCGGTTCTGATCACAACCTCCTTTAAATCATTTTCGGCCATCTCCAATTTAATTTCGGATAGATTTATAGAGAGTTTTGTTGCATTGATAATCAGTTGCCCGATAGAAACTTCCTTGTAAACCCAATGTTTTATCTGCAGGGAATAAGTTCCGTTTTGCAGGTTTTTAAATTCAAAAACGCCGGACTGATCACTATGAACCACATTTTTATAAAGTGTGTCCTTTTGGCTTTTAAGGGTTATCCTTGTGCCTTCAATTGCTTGGCTATCCTTAGCGCTAACAATTTTTCCGCTGATGGTACCCCTCGCTGTTTCTGTTTTTCCACTACTTTGAGCCATTGAGTTTAGGCAAAGCAGTAGCAATAAGGCCGATAAAATCACCTTCATGGTATCTAATCAAATGTTTGGATTATTGCCGAAGCCTTATCAATCCTAAAATAAGGGTTGGGCTTAAATATTATTCTCCTGTGCCGTAAGCTACTATCGCATTGACAATTTTTTCGGCTATTTTATACTGGTTATCCGCTTTGGTGATATAATTAAGATCAGCAGTGTCTGTCATGTAGCCCAGCTCTAACAATACGGCCGGTGCTTTATTATGCCGTAAAATATACAGCGTATTATCGGGCGAGGTTTCGCTGATATCCATTTTTCGCCGGGTGTTTATACCGCTTAGCTGTTGTAAACTGGTTTTTAAATGGCCGGCCAATTTTTTATTTAAAGGATACAGTTCATTTTTATCTATGATCACCTCCATGCCATTGGTATGTTTGGTCCAGTAGCCGGGCGCGTTCAGGTGTATGGAAATAAATGCGTCCCCTTTATACACAACTCTGCCGCGCAGATCTAAGTAGCTGTCATCGGGCCGGGTTAAAATAGTGTGGATACCTTGTTTTTCGGCTACGGCTTTGATCTGATTGACAACCTCGAGGTTCAGATCTTTTTCAATATAACCTCCGGCACCAACCGTACCATACTGACTACCGCCATGGCCCGCATCCAGCACCAATACAAAATCTTTTTTCAACGCTTTGCCGTAAACCTTTTCAACCGAAATCCAATATCCATAAATGGCCAGTACAGGTACAATAGCCAGGTACCATAACTTTTTTAATGCATGCGAATGGGGCTTAAACAACATTACGATTCTACTTTTTGAACTGTAAGTGCTGAATTGGTTAACAAGGCCTGTAGATGACGAAGTAGATAATTTGAGGATTAATGAAGCATATTGTTTGGCGTTAAAAACATGCTTCATTAAATGGTCAACCTCAACTTCATGAACCTCGTTCAGGGCATTTGCAATGAGGTAAATGAAGGGGTTAAACCAGAAAAACGCTTTCACAAGCTCCATGTATAGGTTGTCCGCTGAGTGAAACAGGCGGGCATGTGTTTTTTCATGGGCCAATACCTGGGCTATTTCTGATGATGCTGTATTGCCCGGACTGATAAAAATGTAGTTAAAAAAAGATGCGTTATTTTTATACCTGTCCACCACCAGGTAATTTTCTCCGGATCTTACACCATGCTTTTTTACATGATTTATTATTTTCAATACGCTGAATGCCGTTTTAAAAATTATAGCAAAACAAATTGCGCTATACACGGCACCGGCAATTAATAGCCAGTTAATGGTGTTGTTTTGACGTGCAACGGGCTGTAAATATTCCTTTTCGGGTGCGGTGGTCTGAGTAACAATTACATTCTGAGTTGTTGGGCTAACAGGAAGGGGTTCCCTCACTTTAATGTGTATCGCTGGAATTATTAGACTTATTGTTACAGTGAACAATAAGTAAAACCGGGTTATTGAGAAAAACGTTAGATGCTTTAACACCAATGGATATAGCATATAACCTAAACCCATGCAGGCACTTGCGCCGATCAGATAGTTAAATACATCCATAGCTATTGTTTATCGATCATTTTCTGGATCTCTTCAATATCTTTTTCTGATAGGGTTTCTTCTTTCACCATAAACGATAGCAGCGATTGCGCCGAGCCGTCAAAATAATTAGTGATCAGCTTGGTAAAAGAGTGTTTTCCATATTGTGCTTTGGTAATAAGCGGAAAATATTCGTGGGTTTTTCCGTAAGCTTTGTGACCAATGTAATTTTTAGTTTCCAGGAGCCTCACCACAGACGATATCGTATTATATGGTGGTTTTGGATCATCAGGCAAATGTTCAATGATATCTTTCACAAATGCAGATTTCAAATCCCATAAAACCTGCATGATCCGTTCTTCGGTCCTGGTCAATTCTTCCATAATCAAATTTATAACTTATTTTTCAGTTATGTAACTTGTTTTTCAGTTTTAATGAAATTGTTGCTTAGTCAATATCGGAGTTACTTTTATGGTTATACGGCAATTATTTGTTCTGTTATTTTGTTATACTTCCTCTTCAATGCCATCATGCGATCTTTAAAGGTTTGCGCGGTAATGGGGATTTTCCGTTCGATCATTTCCCGATAAACTTCATATGCTTTTTGCTCAATTGTCTTCAGGTGGCTGTTGACAGATCGGGCATCATCAGTGTTTCCCATTACTTTTTGGGCGGCAGTAATCCTTTTATCAGGAGGGGCATTTCGCTTAGTTGCAATCTCAACTCGCTCACTATCAACAGTTATCCATAGATAAATAGGGGCGTTTCCATTGGGTAACGCCTTTGTTCGTTTCATCTGAAACAAAATGGCAAAAGATTTTGTCATTTTCAGGTCTCTAAAGGGTTAAAAAAATCAGTCCTTTAAACAGCGGATTTTAATGAGTTGATTTCATATAACAAATTGAAATACAATAAATTATAGAGTTTCCAGAGACCTAAGGTAAGAAACTTGTCGAGGTCTCCGAATAGGTCTCCAGAACGTTGCGCTATTTTGACATCTTTAGAGTTTGAATTCATAAAAAAAACGCTATAAAACCGAGTTTTATAGCGTTTTGATCTTCTTTAGACCTGTAAAAGTGGAGCCGGAGGGATTCGAACCCTCGTCCAAACATGGTATAAGGTAAGCTTTCTACATGCTTAGCTTCTGTTTAATTGTAGTGAAGGGGAAGGTCAGCCGCTTACCTGTACCGTCTTCCTTAGGTGCTTTATCTTACCCGCTTATCACACCCTAAGCAGGCCAGTTTCATCTTTCGATGCCCCGGTTGCCGATCCGATGAAACGGAAAACCGGCGGGACAAAAGCTATGCTAATTCTAAATTAGGCAGCTAAGGCGTAGTTATTTTCGCCATTTGTAAGTTTGAGCGTTCAGATTAAAGCGCTAATTCACCCAACGCGCTGCATGCTTACCTACTTATCTCCATCCTGTCAATTCCGGTCGACCCCATTTTTTAGTTTGTATTAGCCGGTAGGCAGTTGCAGTAAAGCGGTTACAAATATACGGAAATAGTTTGCAGTTTTAAGCAGTGGTTTTCCATTTATAAATTAAGCGACTGCCTGCTACAACCGCCTGTTACAAACTGCCAACTGATAATTGCTCACTGCTAACCGTCCTGCCCGGATAAACTTTCAATGCTTCATCCAAACAAATCATCGCTTTTTCAAGCTCGTTGTTATTTAAAACGTATGCCATACGCACTTCATTGAGTCCCGCGCCCGGTGTGCTGTAAAAGCCGGTGGCAGGGGCCATCATCACGGTTTCGTTGTTGAGGCTGAAGCCTTCAAGCATCCATTGGCAAAACTTGTCGGCATTGTCAATAGGCAGTTTGGCAACCACATAAAAAGCCCCGCCGGGATTAGGGCAATAAACGCCATCCATTTTGTTTAATGCACTAACAAGTGTGTTACGCCTGCTGGTATATTCTTTATTTACAGCTTCAAAATACCTATCCGGAGTATCAACGGCAGCTTCGCCTGCAATTTGTTCTACCATGCCTGCGCTTAAACGGGCCTGGGCAAATTTTAAAGCTGTGGCACGCAACTCTTTATTTTTAGTGATCAGGCATCCTAACCGGGCACCGCACGCGCTATAGCGTTTGCTTACTGTATCCAGTATTACAACGTTTTCTTCAAGCCCATCCATGTGCATCGGTGATATAAATGAACGGCCATCATAGCAAAACTCGCGGTAAGCTTCGTCCGAAAACAGGTACAGGTCATGCTTTAAAACCAATTGCTTCAATGCTTCCATCTCTTCTTTTGAGTATAAATACCCGGTAGGGTTGTTAGGATTGCATATGATGATGGCCCTGGTTTTATGCGTTATTAGCTTTTCAAATTCGCTGATAGGAGGGAGCGCGAAACCATTATCAATGTATGACAATATAGGCTTAACCACAACATCGCCCTGGCTTGCAAATCCATTATAATTGGCATAAAAAGGTTCAGGGATGATCACTTCATCGCCCGAATCAAGGCAGGCCATCATGGCAATAGTAATTGCTTCTGAGCCTCCAGTGGTAACAATAATATCCTCGGGAGTAATATTATAATCCAGCTTGTTATAATATTCAGTAAGCTTTTTGCGATAGCTTAATGTACCTTCGCTCGGGGTATAAGCCCAAACCTTAAAATCAATATTTTTAATGGCATTCAGCATGCCTTCGGGTGTAGCAATATCGGGTTGGCCGATGTTGAGATGATACACCTTTTTTCCATCCTGCTTAGCTTTATCAGCGTAAGGTGTTAATTTTCTTATCGGTGATGCGGGCATCCGTTGCCCTTTTTCAGATATTTTTGGCATCCTGCAAAATTACTAAAAATCAAAATACTGTTTTGTAAAACCTTTGTAAACGAAAAAAGACCCGAAACCGGGTCTTTTAAATATTATTTTTAAATATCCCGGTTGATATACGGGATATTTAAAGCATGTAATCAGTTATTTGCTCGCCGCGGGTTTAGCTACTACTTCACCAACAATGTTCAAATATTTTTCGGGTGTTACTGCGTTTGATTTAACTACGATAGTTTTGTTAAACGGAGCAGCAGCAGCAGCATTGTAAGTGATCTTGATCATGCCTTTATCACCGCTTTTTACCGGTGTTTTAGTGTAATCGGCGATGGTGCAGCCGCAGGTTGGCCTTACTTCTGTTAAAATAAGCGGTTCTTTACCAATGTTGGTAAATTCAAACACAGTAGTAACGGGAGTGCCTTGTGGTATTTTACCAAAATCATGCTTTTCTTCGTTAAATTTAAACTCAGCTTTTCCGCTATCTTGTGCTGATGCGGTGAAGGCAAAGCCTAATATTACAGCGCAAATCATTAATATCTTTTTCATACGTTATATTTGATTATTACAAATATAAAAGGTTTAATGTAATTACAAAACTATTACTCAAACTCGGGGTTTTATCTGTTAGTTTGCTTAATACAGAATAGAATTTTATACTTTTACCGTCTAAACAAAATTTTATATGCCTGAAACTACAACACGCGCTACCAGTAAATTTAATACTGCCGAGCTCAGTTTTGATGATTTCAAGAAGATTGTTATTGATGATTACCGCATTGGTTATGAGAGCCGTCAGGCCAGTTTAATAGGCCGCAGGGAAGTGCTAACGGGCAAGGCAAAGTTCGGTATTTTCGGCGACGGTAAAGAGGTTGCGCAACTGGCGATGGCCAAGGCTTTCCGCGCCGGCGACTGGCGCGCGGGCTACTACCGCGATCAAACTTTTATGTTTGCTACGGGCATGAGCAATATGAAAGAGTTTTTTGCCCAGTTATATGCTAACCCCGATATTGAAAAAGATCCAGCCTCTGGTGGCAGACAAATGAACTGCCACTACGCTACGCGTTTTGTAAATACTGATGGCAGTTGGGTTAACCAGGCCGAAACAATGAACAGTTCGTCGGATATCTCAACCACTGCCGGACAAATCCCTCGCTTATTAGGTTTAGCTTACGCGTCAAAGCTATATCGCCAAAATAAAGAACTGGATTACCTGAAACAATTTTCGGTTAATGGTAATGAAGTTGCTTTTGGCAGCGTTGGTAACGGCGCTACATCCGAAGGTTCGTTTTTTGAAACTTTTAATGCAGGGGGTACTGCAGGTACCTATGGCCATCTCTATTTGGGATGACGCTTATGCTATTTCGGTGCCAGCGAACCTGCAAACCACCAAAGAAGATATTTCTGAAATATTAAAAGGCTTTCAGCGCGAAAACGGAAGCAACGGTTACGAGATCTTTAAAGTGCGTGGCTGGGATTATATAGCCCTTTGTGAAACTTACGAGCGTGCCATTAATATTTGCCGTGAGGAACATGTGCCTGTACTGATCCATGTTACCGAAATGACCCAACCACAGGGGCACTCAACTTCGGGCTCACATGAGCGATATAAAAGTAGGGAACGCCTTACCTGGGAAGATGAGCACGATTGTTTGTTAAAAATGCGCGAGTGGATGATTACATCGGCTATCTCGACCGAAATAGAACTGGAAGAGCTTGAAGCTGAAGCGAAAAGGTATGTACGCGAATGCCAGCGTGAGGCCGCTAATGAATTGGCAGTCGTAATAAAAAGCGAAATAGAAGAAGCTGCAGCATTGATCGAAGCCTTTGCCGAAACAGTACCGGGTAAAAAAGAAGCAATATCAGCATTATCAGTTGGTGTGCGCTCCAGTATTGATGCCGGGCGTCGCGAAATCTTTTCAGCCATCCGCAAAACATTACGGTTAACTACTACCGAAAATAATGTTGAACGCCAGCTTTTAACAGAATGGTTAAAAGTTGAGAAAGCAAAAAATACGGAACGTTATAACTCAAAGCTTTTTACCGGAACTCCTGAATCGCCTCTGTATGTTCCTGTTGTGCCCGCTATTTATAACGATGATGCAAAGTTATTGGACGGAAGAGAAGTATTGAACGCAGCTTTCGACGCTAATTTTGCGCGCGATAAAAGCATCGTTGCATTTGGCGAAGATTTGGGTGCGATAGGCGATGTTAACCAGGGTTTCGCCGGTTTACAGGCAAAATATGGCGAAATCCGCATTACAGATACGGGCATTCGCGAAACAAGTATCATAGGGCAGGGTATGGGCCTTGCTATGCGCGGCCTAAGGCCAATCGCAGAGATCCAGTACCTTGACTACCTGATCTATGCCATAACCATCATCAGTGATGATATAGCAAGTTTAAGTTACCGTACTATGGGCGGGCAAAAAGCTCCGCTTATTATCCGTACCCGGGGCCATCGTTTAGAAGGGATCTGGCATTCAGGTTCGCCAATGAGTGTTATTCTAGGGTCGATGCGCGGCTTTCATATTTGTGTGCCCCGTAACATGACCCAGGCAGCAGGTATGTACAATACGCTGTTAAGGGGGATGAACCTGCGCTCGTAATAGAATGCCTGAACGGTTACCGCTTGAAGGAAAAGTTACCTGCCAATGTCGGCGAATTTACTGTACCGCTTGGTAAAGCCGAGGTTTTACGCGAAGGCAACGATATTACGGTTGTATCTTATGGTTCAACGCTGCGCATCGTGCAGGAAGCATCGGAAGAGCTTGCAGCAATGGGTATCAATATCGAAATTATCGATCCGCAAACTTTGTACCCTTTTGATACAGAGGGTATTTGTGCTGTTTCGTTAAAGAAAACCAGCAAGTTACTTGTAGTTGATGAGGATTTACCGGGAGCGGGTTCAGCTTATATCCTGCAAAAGATAATGGAAGGCCAAAATGGCTATTATGCACTTGATGCCCAGCCAAAAACGCTTACCGCAAAAGAACACAGACCGCCTTATGGTTCGGACGGTGATTATTTCAGCAAGCCTTCTGTTGATGATGTTGTTGAAACCGTTTACGCTATGATGAATGAGGCTAACCCTTCAAAATATCCCGCTATTTATTAATAACATAACTACAGGTTGTTGAAATCAGTGATTCATAATCCCGTTTTCAACAACTGCTTTTTATCTGTTTATGGACAATACTTTTTTAACAGTCGCCGAGAATATCAAAACCCGCCGTACCGTAAAACCAGCCATGATGAATGGTCATAAGGCTCCAAATGGTCATATCGCTGCACTTCTGGAACTTGCCGACTGGGCGCCGACACATGGTTTCACCGAACCCTGGCGCTTTATTGTTTATGAAAACCCCGATCAGTTTTGTGCCGAACATGCCGAAGTTTATAAACAGAGTGTATCTGCCGAAGAATTTAATGAGGCTGCATACAATAACCTGAAAACCCTTGGCAACAAAGTTTCGCATGTAATCATTACGATAATGCAGCGCGGCGATTTGCCTAAAATACCGCCGTTCGAGGAAGTTGCAGCTGTGTCGAGCGCTATTCAGAATATCCTTTTAGGTGCAACCGCCTTAAATATGGCCTCCTTCTGGAGTACCGGCGGTGCTATCTTGAAACCCACTTTTAAAGAATTTTTGAATTTGCGGGATGAAGATAATGTAATGGGCGTATTATATCTTGGTTATGCCGACCAGTATCCCGAAGGTAAACGCACTATTCCGCTTGAAAATAAAATTAAATGGGTTAAATAAATTTAATCTATAACCTTTCCTTTTTTCGCTCCGTATAAGAATTTAAAATATTGCTTATTTTTAAATTTATTTTCATTTTAGTAAATATATCATATTGCTAATTTGGATTTCAAGTTTTAAAGTATATTTTTGTATTAATCTGTTAATGGCAGGTTAACCTTTTATCCAAACCCTGTTACTATACCCTAATTAATTAAAATTAAATTAAACTCAGGCAAGCGTATGAGGAAACATTTTTTGTGGGTTACTATGGCGATCTTTTTCCTTTCGGCAACAATTTTAAGCTGGAGATCGGATGGTGCAAATAGATCAGTGAGTGTAAAGAAAAAAATGTAGCGTTTACAACAAAGGAACTATTTGAGCAATACGTTAATAATTTATACGAGGCAGCGCGCCTTAAGGAGGCCGGTTTAGCTTTCAACGTATTTGAAAAAGCGGTTACTGGTTATACCAATTTAAAGCTTTCACATTTAGTACCTCAAAGCAGTGAGGTGCTTACCGTGGTTGATTTCTCCAAATCAAGCCGTGAAAAGCGTATGTGGATTATAAATTTGTTAAACAAGCAGTTGGTGCTCAATACATGGGTTGCACATGGATCAGGCAGCGGTCAGGAAATGGCAAATCATTTTTCGGATGCTAACGATTCACATGAAAGTAGTCTCGGATTTTATGTAACTGATAAGGTTTATAATGGTAAACATGGCCGTTCACTATACCTTGACGGTATGGATGAAGGCTTTAACGGGAATGCCCGTATGCGCAGCATTGTTGTACATGGCGCTAATTATGTTGGGCCGGCTGCTATCAATGAGCAGGGATATATCGGCAGAAGCTTTGGTTGCCCTGCTGTATCGCCGAAAGTGGTTAATAAAGTTATCAATACCATTGCCGGCAAAACCGTTTTATTTATTAATGGAAACGATGAGTCGTACTATTCAAAATACCTGGATGAAACGGGGCCGCTTAACTTAATGGCGAGCACCGATACGTCATTCAATTTTACAAAGTTTTAAATCCAACCCAACTATAAACCAAATCATGAAGCCCGGCTTACCGAAAAGTTTGCCGGGCTTTTTTTATTTGGCCAAAAAACTTTGCAGATGTGCGTAAAGCACTATATCTAAACCATAAACATCCGGGCGGTATTGAATGGTGCCATTATCATCTGCCCAGCAGGTTACATAGGTGATGTAAATAGGCGTTTTCTTTGGCAAGCCGATATTGGTAGGGTTCGGTTTATCTTCAACCATATCTTTCGAAATGGTATCGAGGTCTGCACCTTCTCCAAATAGGTTTTGTGCCAGGCCAAGCGGATCACCTAATCGTACACAGCCGTGACTTACTGCACGCATAGCATGCCTGAATGCTTCTTTATTAGGTGTATCGTGCAGGTAAACGCTGCTGCGGTTTTTAAACAGAAACTTTATTTTACCCAGCGAGTTGTCTTCTCCGGGGCGTTGTTTAAACTCGTATTCCAGATTGTCGGGCGTAACCTGCGACCAGTCGATAGTTTCCGGATCCTCAATCTTTTTACCGTCCTTAAAAACATCTATGTTTTTATTTGAGAGATAGTAACGGTCGTCGGCAGCCTCAACAATGATCTCTTTTGTTGCAATACTGCGGGGAATATTCCAAATAGGATTTACCTCAACGCTATGGATCAGGCTGTTCAGTATTGGCGTTTCTCGCGGAAAAGGTTTATCGGCTCTCGCTGTATCATCAAAATGTTCAAGCGTGTTTTGGTTTTTCATGTTTCGTCCCTGGCCTACACAAACTTTCATATTTAAAACCGATTTGCCATCTTCGATAACGTCGAGCCTGAAATCGGGGATGTTTACTATCACGTATTTGGGTTCGAAAGGTTTATTTCTCCAACGCAGCCGCTCCAGGCTAACCAATAAGTAGCGTTTGCTCTCCTCGCGGGAAAGGCCTTCGATAGTTACACTGTCCCTGTATGCTTTTTGCAACGCTAAATATTGAGGGCTTTTGGGTTGGATACTGTCAAGTAATGTCTTAAAGTCTGCTCGGTTTAAAGTGGCAAGCATCGTTGTGCTATCGGGCCGGCGGGTGGCCATAAAATATCTCGAGTAGATCTTTTTAGGATTGATCACACCGTATTGCAGGGCATTGGAATATTTTATTAATGCGCCCGCTGTTAACACCTCAAGTTTGGCAACAGTTTCATAGGCTTCATCAATTGTTTTTATCGCCTTTTTGTCTTTAAGTTTGGCTACAAGTGCTTTGATCTCTGCCGATGGATACATAGTTGGATCGAGGCCGTGTTCATTGATCTTATCAAGATATTCTGGTAAAGCTTCGAGATCGCCATTGTTCAAGTGGTTTATAACTAAGAGCGGCTGGTATTCGTTCTTTTTGAAAAACGATTCGATAGCCAGCGGATTGGCAGTCTTAGACCGGTATTTTGTGAATACTCTTTTAAAAACAGGGATGTATCCTTCAGTATCGGCCTTTTTAAAAATTTCATTTTGTGTGATCCTGAACATATCTTCAGCAATCATTTCATGCTTTTTCTTGCAGCTTTGTAATACAGCAGGCAAAACCAAACACGTGGAAAGTATAATCGGGATAAAGTGTTTCCTAAAGGGAATAGGTATCATATAGACAGAAAGATAGTTAAATATTGCTTATGAATAGCAATAGCCATACCATAAACGGCCGTGCTTTTTATTTATTTTTGAACAAAGCCTGTTATCTCCTTTAACCCGAATAGCCAGTTTAATTAAAATGAAAAAACTATTCCCGCTTACTTTAATCATATCATTGCCTTTCATGGCATTAGCACAAAGTTTTAAACCAGTAAATAAAGAAGCGTCGCCTGAGGTAAATAAATTGCTTAGCTTCCTTTATAGTATAAAAGGCAAACATATTTTATCGGGTCAACAAAATTATAACAGCGATCGTGACGTTTTTTCAGACAGTGCCAAGGCAATTACAGGACAATATCCTGCCGTTTGGGGCTCAGATTTCATGCTTTGGGGAGACAAAGACCTGGGGCAGGACCTTGTAAACGAAGCTAAGCAAAAATGGCAGGATGGCTATCTGGTAACACTCATGTGGCACCAGGGGCGCCCTTTAGATAACCCGCCATATGATTGGAAGCAAAGCATTCAGGGCAAAATAACTGATGCCCAATGGAAAGAGTTAATTACACCCAATACCGATCTGAATAAAAAATGGCTTGCCCAAATTGACGTGGTAGCCGGTTACCTGAAACAGCTCAGGGATGCCTATGTGCCTGTTTTGTGGCGGCCTTACCATGAAATGAACGGCGTATGGTTTTGGTGGGGAAACAAAAAAGGGAACGACGGGATCATCAAGCTTTGGAAAATGATGTACGATCGGTATACCAATTATCATCATTTAAATAATCTGATTTGGGTATGGGGCCCAAACGGTTTGCGCGACCTTCCATTAGATGAAGCGTATGACTATAAAGACTTTTATCCGGGTGCCGATTACGTAGACATTTTAGGTGCTGATATCTATCATTTCGATTATGAACAACGGGATTATAACGATTTGCTAAAGGTTGCTAATGGCAAGATCATTGCGCTTACAGAAACCGGCGAACTTCCAAAACCCGAAATTCTGGCAGCCCAACCCGAATGGGCCTGGTTTATGGTTTGGACGAGCTGGCTTTGGACTGATAATACACATGAGCGCGTAAGAGCCATTTATGGTCTGCCTCAAACGTTGAATCATGAACAAGTGAAAACCATGTTAAATAAAAACTAATGTCTACTCAAAAATTACCTGAAGTTTGGCTTCGCGGGCCACTGGATGACATGTCGGCCCTGCTTCAGCCTGTTGCCCATGCTCTTTTGCAGGCAAGAGAGGAGCTTAATGAATTGATGGCCGATTTTCCGGAAAAGCTGCTGTGGCAAAAGCTTGCCGGCATGGCATCGCCGGGTTTTCATTTACAACACCTCACTGGGGTACTTAGCCGGCTTTTTACCTATGCAAAAAGAGAGGGGCTTAGCGCGGCACAACTGAATTATCTTGCAGCCGAAGGTAAACCTGGTGAACGTGAAATTACCGTTGTTGATTTGATAAAAGCGTTTAATATCCAGGTTGATAACGCTATCGATCAACTCAAAGCTACCGACGAGACCATATTAACCGAATGGCGAGGAGTAGGCCGGGGGCAATTACCATCTACAGTTATCGGCTTGTACACGCATTCGGCTGAGCATACCATGCGCCATCTTGGGCAGCTTTTGGTTACGGTAAAGGTGCTTAAGCAACAATAGCGGCCGCGTCTTTAAGATTTTGTGAGCGATAGGTTACCTGGGCGTTTGGATGTTTATTTTCGGGATCGTATAGAAAAGTATCGATACCCAATTCGCTTGCAGCTTTTATTTCAGATTCGGGATCGTCACCAATAATGAGTACGTCTCGCGTTTTATAATCGTATTTCTCTAATATTGACGCGAAAATATCTTTCTTGGTTAGGGGCGAAAGTTCAGGGTCAACAATGTGGATGGCTTCAAAATCTGCTTCAATGTTCAGCATTTTAACTTTGCTCCATTGCAGTTTGGTAAAACCTGTGGTAACCAAAAATTTGGTGACCTCTGCTTCGCGGATCTGTTTATAATCATCAAAAGGCTGCATCGGCCGGTTGTACTCGATGTTATTTAATAGTTCGAGCCCTTTGTTTTTAACGAGTTCGCTGAATTGATATTTGTCTGCCACCTTTTGATAGGGAATCCTCTTTAAATCCTCCTTTGCTTTATTGATATGCTCGATACCCTCGCCGGCAATATGCTGATCAAGAAAGTTGAACAGTTCATTAAACAAATGATCGGCAATGGAACTTACAGGGTATATGGTATTATCAAGATCTAATATGATGGCTTTTTTCATGATAGCAAATTAAGGTAAAACAGGCACACGTTTAGTGGTATGTATTGAACGTTTCATGATCAAATAGCCGAAGGCCACAATCAGGCAGACACCGCCAAGTAGCCACCACAAAAGCTCAAACCCTCCGTAGGCGATAACCTGGCTGCCCAAAAATGGAGCAATGATTTGTGCGCCGGCCCATGACATGCTGTATAATGCAGCATACTCACCTCGGTTGCGTACATTTGAACGGCTTATCCAAAACGTGTTCATAAATGGCATGGAAAGCATTTCACCCAAAGTTATCATGCAGACAATTAATATGGCTACCAAAGGCACATGCGGCATCAGATTAAGCAAAACAAAACCGGCTCCGGTAACCAGGATGCCCGAGATAATATAGGTTAGGGCATGGCGTTTGCCTTCAAGCCAGTTAATCAATATCATTTCAATCAAAACGATAAGTATCCCGTTTAAAGCCAGCAGGAAACCGATAAAACGCTCATTAAAATGCCATTGTATTTTATAAAATACAGGCTGCATAATAAAGAACTGGAAAAAACAAGTTGCGAACAGGGTAGCCAATAAGATAAACAGCAGGTAAACCCCGTCTTTATAAGCCGATGAAAATACTTCATCAAAACCGGCCACTGCTTCTTTAATGGTTTTGGCTACTTTTGAACGGGGCATCAAAGTAAGCAACAGTATGCCTGCTGCTATATTGGTACAACCATCTACCCAAAAAAGTAAATGATAATTTATAGCCGCCAATAATCCCCCTAACCCGCCGCCAAAGGCCCAGCCTAAGTTTGTAGCTAACCGGTTAAGCGAGTAGGAGCGCGTTTTGTTTTCTTCAGTACTGTAGTGCGCTATAGCAGTTGAGTTTGCGGGCCGGAACGATTCATTGCAGATGCTTAAAACTAACGTGAAGATAGCCATGCTGATGAAACTTGTTTGGTAACCCAGTACCAGGAAAAGCAAGCCACCGGTAAGTAATGCACCCACCTGTAAATCATAAAAGCCTATTTTATTGATCAGCTTACCGCCAATAAAGCCGCCGGATACAGCACCCACGCCAAAAATTGCCATGATATATCCAGACTGTTCAATGGTAAAATGCAGTTGCCTGATGGTATAAATGGTCATGAAAGGTACAACCATGGTACCGCTGCGGTTAATAAGCATTACGATGCTCAGGTACCAGCTGTTTTTTGAAAGTCCGCTATAGGCTTGTTTGTATAATTGGATAATTGAGGTAAGCATGGCTTTACAAAGGTAGGTTATTGGGCTGAAAGCTTAAAGCAGAAAGCCAAAAGCAAAAGAAGCTTGGTGAAAATAAAAGGCCGAAAACTCAAATGTTCTCAGTGGAACGCTTTAAGCTTTCGGCTTTTTGCTTTCGGCTAACTGAGCGCTTTTAGCTTAAACGGGCGTTTCTGTTCCTCAACCAATGATCGGCCAAAACGAGGGCTGCCATAGCTTCAACAATAGGTACGGCGCGCGGAACCACGCAAGGATCGTGACGGCCTTTGCCTGATATTTCGGCAGCATTTCCCTGGCTGTCGATAGTTGCCTGGTTTTTCATTATGGTGGCTACGGGTTTAAAGGCTACCTTAAATTCGATAGGCATGCCATTGCTGATGCCTCCCTGGATTCCGCCCGAAAAATTGGTAATGGTTTGTATATCACCCAGATGTGATTTTACAAAGATGTCGTTATGCTCAGACCCGCGCATTTCGCTACCTTCAAAGCCTGAACCAAACTCAAAACCGTGAACGGCGTTGATGCTTAGCATCGCTTTGCCTAAATCGGCATGCAATTTATCAAACACAGGGTCGCCAAGGCCAACCGGGCAGTTTTTTACATAGCAGCTGATTTTGCCACCAACTGTATCTCCATCTTTTCGCACACTATCAATAAATTCGATCATCTCTTCCGCAGTGGCCGGATCGGCACAGCGTACAATATTTTTTTCGCGCTCTGCAATAAACTCAATCGGATCGTTTATAAATACATTTGGTGCATTGATCTTACCTACGCTGCTTACATGGGCAACAATTTCTATACCCAGTGTTTTAAGTAGCAGTTTAGCCAAAGCGCCGGCAGCAACACGGGCCGCAGTTTCACGGGCAGAGGAACGGCCACCACCGCGATGGTCGCGGATGCCATATTTAGCTTCGTAGGTATAGTCTGCATGCGATGGACGGAAAACATCCACATTGTGGCTATAATCTTTCGAACGCTGATCTTCATTGGGGATCAGCATAGCAATAGGGGTACCCGTAGTTTTATCTTCAAATACACCTGAAAGGATTCTTACCGTGTCGCTTTCTTTACGTTGGGTAGTGATCTTTGACTGGCCTGGTTTGCGTTTATCCAGTTCGCCCTGGATGTAATCAAGATCAACCTGTAAGCCGGCCGGGCATCCGTCAATAATTACACCGATGGCCTCGCCATGTGATTCGCCAAAAGTTGTTATCCTGAATAATTGCCCGAATGAATTGCCTGCCATAGTTTTAGATATGAGATGTTAGATATGAGATATGAGAAAATCTTATCCGGATATCTTTAATTGGTTGTTTTATAATCGTCATTTTGCAATCCAGACTTACGAAGTTTTAAAACTTCGTAAGTCTAACCTCGCCTGGGATTACTTCGTACCCCGTAGTGACGCGTTTTTTGTTTGTTTTTTGCTTTAGGCTTTTTGCCTTCAGCTTTAAGCTTCCTTCTCTACTACTTCAAACCCCTGTTTTTCCAGATCGTTCCAGAAAGCGGGATATGATTTTTCAACTACCGGTCCGTTCTCAAATTCCATTTGAGGAAGAATGAGAGCGAGCGGCGCAAAAGCCATTGCCATGCGGTGATCGTGATATGTGTTGATGAAGACAGTTTCGGGGATAAATTTCCCGCTGCAATCAAGCGTGTAAACTTCATCTTTTTCAATCAGCTTAACACCCATTTTGCCAAGTTCTGTTTGCAGGGCCAGGATGCGGTCGGTTTCTTTGATCTTTAAAGTTTCAAGGCCGGTAAAAGATGCTTCATGATTAAGCGCTGCGCAAACAACAATTACTGTTTGTGCCAGGTCGGGGCATTCTTTCAGGTCAAACTCACGGCGGGAGATAGGTTTGTTCTCTTTTTTAGATGAACGCCACCATCCCTGAACTGCGAAGTAATACCAAAGTTAGCCATGATCTCGGTGATCACGCTGTCGCCCTGTAAGCTATATGGTGTTAAACCAGTTAAAAATAGCTCGGCCTCATCAGCAAGTGCTGCAATAGCGTACCAATATGAGGCAGCGCTCCAGTCCGGTTCAACGTACAATGATGTTGTCGTGAATTCCTGATTTGAAATTGCAATAACATTACCTTCCCAAGTGTGCTTGATACCAGAAGTTTCAAGCATAGCCAGGGTCATTTCAACATAAGGACGTGAAGTTAACTTGCCTTCAATATGCAATTCCAGGCCCAAAGGCAGGGCTGGGGCAATAAGTAACAAAGCAGTAATGTACTGGCTGCTGATATTGCCTTTGATACTGATTTGACCGGTTTGTTGTTTAAAGCCGCCTTTTAATTTGATAGGAGGATAGCCATCATTCTCTTCATAATCAATATTGGCGCCCAGCTCGCGTAATGCATCAACCAGTATACCTATTGGCCGTTCCTTCATGCGTTTACTACCGGTTAAGATCACTTCATCTTCCTGTATAGCATAGTAAGCCGTCAAAAAACGCATAGCCGTACCCGCCGGACCGATGTCTACGATTTCGGATTTGCAATTTTCGATTTCGGAATTATCAGGAGAAGCGTTTCCTGCCAGAACCTCCTGGCTCTTGGCTCTTGACTCTTGGTTCTCCCTTAAAATACCTGCCAGTAAAACAGCGTCAGCGGCGTCAGATACGTTTTCAACTCTTACTTTACCTTTGCTTAACGCTTCGATGATCAGGGCGCGGTTACACTCACTTTTTGAACCGGTGAGGTTAACCGTGCCGTTAATGAACTTGTTGTTTCTTTTCAGAATGATGTTATGCATCATTTAAAATATTAGGCGTGTGTAAGTTTTTCTGCTGCCTGGCCCTGAGCGGCGTCGGCGTTCATTACTTCTGTTTGCCTGCGGATAGATTCGTTGTGAACTAATTCAAGCAATTTTTCAGTAAACTCGGCGCTTAATTTTAATGCTTTACCGTAAGTTGTACGTTTTTGAAGGATCTCATCCCAACGGCCAACCTGTAAAATAGTAATGTTATTATCTTTTTTGTACTGACCGATTTTTTCGGCAATCTGCATACGCTCAGCAATTTTCTGGATTACCAAGTCGTCTATCTTGTCGATTTGATTACGTAGTTCAGCCAGTTTATCGTTTACTTCAGAATTTCTAACTTCCGCTTTACGCAAAGTTAAGTGGTCAATGATATCGGCAAGAGCAGCTGGAGTAACCTGTTGTTTAGCATCTGTCCAGGCTACGCTTGGGTCGATATGTGATTCGATCATTAAGCCCTGCATATCAAGATCTAAAGCTTTTTGTGAAACATAACCGATTAGATCGCGATTACCTGAAATATGGCTCGGGTCATTAATAAGAGGCAGTTCAGGGGCCAGGGTTTTTAAGGCGATAGCAACATCCCACATCGGTTCATTACGGAAAGCTGATTTTTCATAAGATGAGAAACCACGATGAATGGCAGCCAATTTGGTGATACCTGCATTGTTGATCCGCTCTAATGCGCCAACCCATAATGAAAGATCAGGATTTACTGGGTTTTTAACCATTACAGGCACATCAACACCTTTTAAAGCATCAGCAATTTCCTGAACGGTGAAAGGGTTAGCTGTTGAACGTGCACCTACCCAAAGGATATCAACACCCGCTTTTAAAGCTTCTTCAACGTGTTTTGCAGTAGCAACCTCAACAGCAGTTGGCAAGCCTGTTTCTTCTTTGGCGCGTTTTAACCACTCCAAACCAATGCTGCCAATACCTTCAAACTCACCCGGACGGGTACGTGGTTTCCAAATACCTGCACGCAAAGCTGAGATTTTACCTGTTTGGGCTAATAAATGAGCTGTAGCTACTAATTGTTCTTCTGTTTCAGCGCTGCAAGGGCCTGAAATAACCAAAGGTTCCTTACCTGTTTTAATCCAGGTGTTAAGCGGCTGTATGTTTAAATTTAGTTTCATCGTTTTTTTGTTTGTCCGGTGGTAGCCGGGAGTGTTAGTTGATAATTTAAATTATTTAGTTTTTTGGGTTCTGTTTGCCGATTGTCTTTATTATACACTACGCCTGATATTGATATACTTGCGGATGCTCCGTTCGGCCCGGCGAGGTTTTGGGCTCACCGCATGCTCATCATCGTGCCTTTCGTACTCGCCAAGGATATTGAAGTTATGGGTGTACTTAAGGATCTGCCTTATGGAAGCGTCATATTGTTTTTGCTCCTCCCATTCTATATCTACATAAAAATTGTACTCGTTGCGCTTGCCCAAAATTGGCATCGACTGGATTTTGCTCATATTTACGCCTTCTTCGGCAAAAATATTAAGCACTTTAGCCAATGCACCAACTTTGTTACTTACCTGGAAGCATAAAGAAGCTTTGTTAGCCGGTTTCTTTTCGATATTATCATGATGGGTAAGGATCAGAAAACGAGTGAAGTTTCTTTTGTTCGATTCGATGCGACGCTCCAAAACATCCAGGCCGTAAAGTTTCGCGGCTAAGGAATTTGCAATAGCAACCGTATCTGTTAGTTGCTCATCTCTGATGCGTTTAGCACAGGCCGCGGTATCACTGCTCTCCACAATTTTGAGGTGTGGATATTCGTCAAAAAAATCAACACACTGGCGTAAGGCAATGGGGTGGGAGGTTACATATTTAATATCCTCGAATTTTACCCCGGGCAAAGCCATCAGGTGCAGCTGGATGGGCAGGTAAATTTCACCAACTACGGGAAAGCCATAATCAAGCAGCAAGGTATAGTTTGGCAGGATGCTGCCGGCAATGCTGTTTTCGATAGCCATTACCACATAATCGGCCTCACGGTTTTTTAAACTTTCAAACGTTTGTTTGAAAGAGTTGCATTCAATGGTCTCGGTGTTTTCGCCGAAGTATTTCAATGCAGCTTCTTCGTGAAAAGAGGCCCGGATACCCTGAATTGCAACTTTTGGTTGTTCTATTTTCATAAACCTGCTTAAAGCAAAAAGTCCCGGCTGGTAGGCCGGGACTTTTTAGTTTCTTTATATGTTTGTTTTGTACATATTAGTCCCGGCTCTCACTGGTAAAGTAAAAGTAGTAGCCAAAAAAATATGCACCTGTTAATTTCATTTGTTGTTTCTTTATTACGACGTAAATGTACGGTAAAAAAAGAGTTTGTCAATAGAAAATTTTATTTTTTGTAAAAAATAATAGGTCAACCAAATTAAATTCTGTTAAAATTGGATTTTGATTCACCGAAGAACCTCGTTTTTACGATAAAAGTAATTTTAACGCCTGATTTTTCCGGAAATTTCTGAAGAAGATCGGCATCGCTAATTAACATGGTGGGTTTTATAACCTCTCCGTTTTTAAATCTTATTTCTACATCAGCCGTATTACGACTTTGTTTATGAATTATCTCTTCAATGTCAGTCTTGTAATAAGTCATGATATGTTGTTCCAGAGCTTGTCCAAAAAAATCCTTTACCAGATTACAAGCTTCTTCAACATTAGGTGCATGATATTCATACAAGTGATTATCTATATCAAGATAATAAACACAAAACTTGCTGTTAAAGTAAAGTCCTAATTTTAGATAATTCAAATCATTATCCTGAATAGTTACTGATGGGCCGGTTAACTGAATATCAGTTAATGCACGCTCGGCATCCCAGGGGAAATCCTTAATGAGTTGGATGGTGTCATCGAGGTTGCGATATTCTTCATCTGAGTACTCGCCTTTTTTGTAAGTATTATGCTGTAGTTTGGATATTAATTGTAACATGGTTTAGTGCGACACAAAAGTGTCACGCCAAATATAATGCACTGTTGTCCGGTAAAGATTTTTTAGGGAAAAAGGAAGGGATAGCCGAAAGACTACCCCTTTGTGTTGATATTTGAGTTACCACACTTAAATACACAACATGAGCAAAAGTACTTTTTTACCGGACAGCCGGTCCTGAATCAGTTATTAGGTTTAATAGATCGTAATAATGTTCGATCATTAGCAAGACGTGGGGATCACGATCTCTACTACCGTTACTTTGATACCTATACACATCTTGTAACGATGCTTTACTGCGTTTTTAACAGATGCACCAGCAGCAGAGAAGTAATCAGCGGCATGAAAGCAAGCCTGCATAAGCTTCATCATATCGGTATAAGTAAATGTCCGGCCAGAAGCACCTTATGTGATGCTAATGCCCAGCGTAGCTTTGAAGTATTCGCCCGTATTTATGATAACCTGTATAGGCGACACAAGCAGCTTTTACCGGACAGCCGATTAAAGATCGACCCTAAGCTATTCATTGCCGATTCTTCAACAATTACCTTATTTCAGCAAATATTGAAAGCCCCAAGCCCGGGAAAGGCCAACGGTAAGAGAAAAGGCGGGATCAAAGTTCATACGCTCATTAAGGCAGCAGATGATGTACCGCTGAAAATTAGCTTCACGGCAGCCAGCGCTAACGATATGCCCTTCCTTAAAGAGATCAAACTCGAACCAGGTTCCTTTATCGTTTTCGATAAAGGTTACGTAGACTATTCTGAATATCAAAGAATGACAAATGAAGGCGTATTCTTTGTCACCAGGCAGAAAAAAGATGCCAAATACTCAACAATGTGGCTGAATGAGCTTAGCGAACAAAGCAAGGCACACGGTGTCATCGAAGATAAACTACTCCTCCAGGGCACACGTACTCAAAAAGAGGGTATCCAGTTGGAGATTCGCCTGGTTACTTTCTTTGACAAAGAAACCGAAAGGACATTTGAGTTTTTAACCAATAATTTCTCGTTACCACCTGAAGCTATTGCCGATCTTTATAAGAAACGATGGCTTATTGAAATACTATTTAAGCGGGTAAAGCAAAATTTCCCGCTTAAATACTTCCTGGGGGATAATGAGAATGCAATCAAAATACAGATATGGTGCGCTTTTATTGCCGATCTTCTAATCAAAATTGTCCAGGTACAACTCAAAAGACAATGGTCTTTCTCTAATCTGAGTTCTATTATAAGACTCCATCTGATGAGTTATATCCACCTATTTAACTTTCTGAACGATCCGGAGAAACTGTCCGTCATGTCAACAAATCACTCACGGCAACTAAAATTGGGGGGCTTGGACATCCGCTTTAAAACCTAAATCCTTCTTTTTATATCATAATGCAGTCTTTTTATAACAATAACAAACTTTACCGGACAACAGTGAATATAATGTTGTTATGCGGCAGTTTCGTGTTTTTTATGAGCCTCTTCCATTTCCTTATATTCCCGTTGCAGCACACGCGCAGTTTGGGTACTGCCGTTATGGCTCCAGCCCGGCGGGTGAATAAAGTACCCTATTTTTGATTTGAGATCCGGGGCATTTCTGGCATCATGCAATAAAGCCTTCCATTCATGGAATAAAATATTCACGGGCCCCATATCTTGAGGTTGTTTAGTTAAGCCATATTTAACCGGCTCCGGTAAATCCTCATCGCGGAAAGTGCCAAATATTCTGTCCCAGATAATCAATACCATGCCCATGTTTTTGTCAAGATAAGGGATGTTTGACGCATGATGAACACGGTGATGCGCAGGCGTTACAAAAATCCACCCATACCATTTTGGCAAGGGGATTTTGTACTGAGTATGCACCAGATTGCCATAAAGCTGGGTAATAAGGTATGCATACAGGATATCTAAAGCGGTAAAGCCCATTAAAGCCAGCGGGAGGTAAAAGAATACCCGGTAAAGTGGTTCAAATACTGTTGACCGAAAGCCCGTGGTGAAGTTAAAATGCTCGGACGAGTGATGGGTAACGTGCATGGCCCAAAACATACGGCAGTAATGCCCGGTATAATGAAGCACCCAATATAAAAAGTCCTGTACAACAACCAATATAAACCAGTACCAAAAAATATTCTGAATTTGAAAAAGCCTGTAATGCTGGTAGGTATAATCAAGTATAAAAAAGGTAAATACCTTAACGCAGAGATTAATAACAACAGCCAGCGAAGTAAGATAAATATTGGTTAGTGTATCGCGGGTTTCATAGTACTTGCGATCTTCCCAATAGCTCAGAGCCATTTCAACAAGTGTTAAAACAACTAATAAGCCCATTAAAACAAGGGCTGCCTGATTTCGCGGATCCAAATGTTGCAGCATGTTACAGGTTAATGTAATATCTCAAACTTTCACAAAGTTCGTCGGCAGTACACACATTATCAATACTAAACTCACCTATATGTGTTAACAGGGTGCAATTAATTTCGTCTCCAACGTTCTTTTTGTCCTTTTTCATGTTCAGTAACAACTCATCAAAACTGTTTTCGTCGATGGTATATCTCGGATAAAGAGCGGTTAATACTGTTACAATTTCATGAAGTTCGCCTGAAGACAATCCCGCTTTTTTGTGGGCGAGGTATGATTCGCAGATCATGCCGATAGCCACTGCTTCACCGTGCGAAAGGCTGTCTTCGTCATGTAATAGAGAGTATGTTTCAACCGCATGCCCGATAGTATGCCCAAAGTTTAACGCCTTGCGAATGCCTTTCTCGTGCGGGTCCTCAATAGTGATTTTATTCTTGATTTCTACGGAGCGGTGAACAAGTTCAACCGAAGGATTTTTCAGGTCGCTGTTTTTAAGTTGATTCCAATAATTGGCATCAACAATTAAACCATGTTTAAGCATTTCGGCCAAACCCGAAAGGATCTGGCGAGGCGGAAGGCTTTGTAAAAACTCGTGCGCTATAAACACAGCTTTAGGCATAGTAAATGTCCCGATAATATTTTTTATGCCGTCAACATCGATACCTGTTTTGCCGCCCACAGAGGCATCAACCTGTGAAAGGAGGGTAGTTGGCACCTGTACAAAATCTATCCCTCTTTTATAGGTAGAAGCGGCAAAGCCTCCCATATCTGTAATAACACCGCCACCTAAGTTAATCATAAGGCTTTTACGATCGGCACCAAAGTCAATCAGCATTTTCCAAACCCCAACACAAAAATCAATGTTTTTGCTTTCCTCGCCCGATGAAACCTCGATCAGGTCGTAATTATTAAAATCTGTAAGTTTGCTGGTAAGTAAGGGCAGGCAGTGTTCGCCTGTATTTTCGTCGGTTAAAATAAAGAATTTTGAATAGTTGCCTTTTTTAACAAAATCAACTAATTCATCAAGGCTATTATCAAAATAAACCGAGTAATTATCGCTTAAAATAGTGTTCATTATTATATGACTATAATTTTATTTCCGTCGAACTCAACTGCGTCACCTCTTTTTACTTTGAGGCGTTTTCTGTAGTCAACTACGCCGTTGTACTTCACGAGGCCTTCAGTTACAACTATTTGCGCCTCGCCGCCGGTTTGCACTAAGTTCGCAGCCTTGAGTAGCTGGATCATGGGGATAAAGTCCCCTTCTAACTTAAATTCGATCATGGGATGGCAAAAATAAACTATTCATGCAATTATGAGTTATCATTTTATAATTTTGCAGATGACCTCTTTTGAAACTAACAATAATCAAGGACGAAATACGCCCTCGTTCGAAAATACAGAAATAGCTTTTCGCCATTCATCCAATACCGATCTTAACCGGGCCTACTGGCTGTTCAGGATGATCAATATTAACTTTTTGGTAAAGATAGGCCCGCCAGTTACCAATTTTGCCATGAAAATTGGTTTGCCGATAAAGAATATTATCAAAGCTACCATATTTAAACATTTTTGCGGCGGTGAAACCATTGCCGAATGTGATAATACCATTAAAAATCTTTACAGCGGCAGGGTAGGTACTATCTTGGATTATTCAGTAGAGGGAGAGGATGAAGAAACCGTATTTGATAATACCCGCGATGAGATTATCCGAACCATTGAGCGTGCAGCGAAAGATAAAGCCATCCCCCTTACCGTATTTAAAGTAACTGGTGTAGGCCGCTTTGGCCTGCTTGAAAAATTGGATGCCCGTCTTAAATTAAACGATACTGAAGAAGAGGAGTGGAGAAGGGTACAAAACCGCGTGCTGGCCATTTGTGATAAAGCGTTCAAAAACAACGTACCGGTAATGATAGATGCCGAAGAAAGCTGGATCCAGGATACCATTGATCTTTTGGCGCTTACCATGATGACTCAATTTAACAAGCAAAGGCCGATAGTTTATAATACCTATCAAATGTACAGGCATGATAAACTGGCTTCGATGTTAAATGATCATGCAATTGCTCAAAGCGAAGGCTTTATATTGGGAGCAAAAATAGTACGCGGTGCTTACATGGAAAAAGAACGTAAACGTGCTGAAGAAAAGGGCTACCCATCGCCAATTCAGCCCGATAAAAAATCTGCTGATCTTGATTATGATTCGGCGCTTGATTATTGTACCAGTCATATCAATGAAATAGCTTTTATTGCAGGTACACACAATGAAGAAAGCTGCCGTTTGCTGGCCGAATTACTGGACAATAAAGGTATTGATCATAAACATCCACATGTTTATTTTTCGCAATTGCTTGGCATGAGCGATAACTTGAGCTTTAACCTCGCCCATGCCGATTATAATGTGGCTAAATATGTGCCTTATGGACCGGTAAAGGCTGTACTGCCATATTTATTTCGCCGTGCACAGGAAAATACGGCTATAGCCGGGCAAATGAGCCGCGAGTTAAGTTTAATAACAAAAGAAAGAAAGCGCCGAAGCGCTAACTTATAAAACTACCATACAAAGAGGGCATTTATTAAATTAATTGCTCTCTTTTTGCAAAGGACTGTATTGTATCTGGAGCTGTCATTAGAAAGGTTTGGATACCCAACTTTTTTGCGGCCTCCAAATGCTGCGGACTATCGTCAATAAATAAGGTTTCTTCGGATATTAAATTATTTTCCTTAAGTACCTGTTCAAAAATGGCAGGCTCTGGCTTGCGTTTGCCTGTAAGGTGCGAGTAATATGTTTTTTCGAACAGGTGATCGTTTCCGTCAAAACCGAAATCGGTTTTAAGATAGTTCATGATATAATCGTAATGGATAGCGTTAATATTACTAAGCAAAAAAGTACGGTATTTGTCTTTCAGCTTTAACAGTAATTCGTGATTTCCTTCGGCAATTCCGACCAGGATACTGTTCCATGCGGCATCAATCTGATCATCCGTAAGGGATAGGTTGTTTGTTTTTTCCCTTACGTAATCCCTGAATTGTGTTGCAGTAACCTCGCCGCGATCAAATTTATCAAAAATTTCATCCTGAGTTTTGTGGCCAAAAAACGCTTCGGGGTTACTTATACCTAATTGATTCCATGATTGTTGAACCCGGAGAAAGTCGATACTGAAAATAACGTTACCATAATCAAAGATGATATTTTTAATATTTTCCATAAAAAGAGTTTGAGATATGGCCGCAAATATGTAAAATTGCACCCGCAAACAAAAACAAAATAACCGCGCCTATAGCTCAGTCGGTTAGAGTAGAAGACTCATAATCTTTTGGTCCCTGGTTCGAGCCCAGGTGGGCGCACGAAAAGCGATTTTTACTAATCGCAAAACCCTCTAAATCGCTGATTTAGAGGGTTTTTTGTTTTATTCCGATCCTTTTCAATCCTTACGAATGCACGCTTTGGAACACCAATCCGGCCCCCCGAAAGTAGTTATTATATTTGGGGGCCAAGAACGTGTTAAGTAATTGTTAGACAATATATTACATCTTTAAATAAAGATCGTAATGAATCCAAAAGGACTGGAATTCTAACCACACTTTCGCCTTTCCTGGCCCCTGAAAATGACGATTTCGGGATGTAATTAATCATTTATTCATTAAAAAACTGTAAAAGATGAAGACATCACAGTCGTTTGGTGTGCATTTCACCATCAAAAAAGAAAAGGCGAAGGACGGCGTAACGAACGTTTACGCAGCCGTTACCGTCAACAAAGAACGTGTTCGATTCGCATTAAAACATCAAGTGAAGGTCGACAATTGGGACTCGGGTCGTGGCGGGCTAAGGATAAAGGTTCCCGAGGCCAAAGAGACCAATGCTTACCTGGAACAGGTCAAATTCACGATCACTACTTATTACCAGCAGCTACAGATCGCAGGCAAGGAAGTAACCCCGCAATTATTGAAGGCTATGTTCCTGGGAGAAGAAACAGAACAGACCTATTCGCTCAGCAAACTGATGGACTACCATTACGAGACCGCCTCTGCCGCCCTCACCTGGAGTACGCTGAAACACTATGCGGTGACGCGCCGCTACCTGGAAAAATTCCTGAAAGAAAAGCGCAATACGACCGACATCAGGATCAATGATGTTGACTATAAATTCATTATTGACTTTGAGACCTATCTCCGGAACCATAAGCCCAAAGATCACCAAAGGCCAATGAATAACAATGGCGTCATGAAACACCTGATCCGCCTGCGTAAAATGACCACCCTCGCGCTGAAATTGACCTGGATATCCCGTGACCCATTCAAGAATTATAAATTCCGGTATAAAAAAGTGGAAACCGCCTTTCTTAACCAGAAAGAGCTTGATTCGATTCAAGGGAAAGATTTTGCCATCGACCGGCTGAATATCGTTCGTGATCTCTTCGTTTTCAGTTGCTATACCGGGCTATCTTATGTGGACCTGATGAACCTGAAAGAGAGCAATATTACAGCGGGTGAAGACAATGCGCAGTGGATCAAACTATTTCGCCAGAAAAGTAACGAGCCGACCAATATTCCCATACTTCCTGTCGCGCAACGAATATTGGAGCGTTACCGAAACTCTGACCGCGCGGAGATCACAGGTACGCTTTTTCCCAATCTGTCGAATCAGAAAGTGAACAGCTATCTGAAAGAGATCGGTTTTATGAACGGCATCAAAAAGGTGCTGACATTCGGTGTCGCCCGTCACACCTTCGCTACCACGATAACACTCTCCAATAATGTTCCGATAGAGACAGTGAGTAAAATGATGGGACACACCAAGATCGCTACCACCCAGATCTATGCCAGGGTGCTGCTGAAAAAGATCAGCGATGACATGGGGCAGCTCAAAAAGATCATTGAGAAAAATCAGACAAGCACAGATCATGATTGATCAAATTAGTTATTGCAAATAATGCAACAACTGATTAAAAGCAGGTGATGATCAAACCACTGAGACGATCGAATTTCCAATCTAATTACTTAATAACTAACGCAAAAATCATGCACAACGATCAAATCATTATATATCAGGGCGCCGACGGCAGTGCCACTGTTGAAGTTAAATTGAGTGACGACTCGCTATGGTTAACCCTTAATCAATTAGCAGAGCTTTTTGAACGTGACAAATCAGTCATATCCCGACACCTTCGAAATATATTTTTGGAGGGTGAACTTGAACGGAACGCAACTGTTGCAAAAAATGCAACAGTTCAAAATGAAGGTAATCGAAACGTTGTTCGAGATGTAGAATATTACAATTTAGACGCCATCATATCATTAGGATACCGGGTTAATTCTAAACGAGGAACCCAATTTCGTATTTGGGCTAACCAGGTACTAAAAGATTATTTGATCAAAGGATATACCCTAAACGAGCGGAAATTAAAAGAGCAGTACGAGCATTTCAATTCTTTAAAGCAAGCCGTAAATCTTTTGGGCAACGTGCTTAAAAACAAAGAATTGACATCTGATGAAGCTACGGGCTTATTAAAAGTAGTGACGGATTATAGTTACGCGCTTGAAATACTTGACAAGTATGACCATCAGGAACTTGTGCTCGAAGGAACTGATGACCATCAGCTTTTTGTTGCCACCTATGAAGAAGCTATGCAGGCTATCAATGATCTCAAAATCGTTTTTGGTGCCGGTAGTTTGTTTGCTAATGAAAAAGACGATTCGTTCAAAGGTTCAATAGGTACCATATATCAATCATTCAGCGGAGTAGAGTTCTATCCGACAATAGAGGAGAAAGCGGCCAACCTCTTGTATTTCGTTGTGAAAAATCATTCCTTTTCGGATGGCAACAAGCGCATAGCCGCTTATCTTTTTGTATGGTTCCTTGAAAAGAACCGGCACCTTTATCGTCCTGATGGATCGAAGCGTATTGAAAATAATGCCTTGGTGGCCTTAACATTGATGATCGCAGAGAGTAAACCGGAGGAAAAGGATATCATGGTAAGGGTCGTAGTAAACCTCATCAACGCCAATAACTAATGTGGCAACGTTCAAAGATCATAAAAAGCCCGGCAATGCCCGGAGCGAAATCATTCATAACAAAAATATAAAATTTCAATCATGGCAACTCCGGATAAAATGATAGAATTATTAACCGGCAAAGTTTTCAAAGTTCGTAACCAAACGGTAGTATTTGATTTCGACGCTGCCGCATTATATGAAGTAAACATATCGGTTCTGCACAAAGCGGTGACCAAACACTCGAAGCGTTTCCCATCTGATTTTATGTTTTGGCTCACCCCGGAAGAGTGGGTAGACATCGCCGAGCAAATTTCGCCGGGCTTGTCTGCAACGAAACCGCTGCCGCCTTTAGCATTCACCAATAGCGGGCTGTTTATGTTGTCCGGTGTATTAAAAGGACCTCGTGCCGCCCGGATCAGCGTCCTGATCATCGAACAGCTTTTTTCATATAAAAATATTATCTAACAAGTTGCCCAATTGGGCAACTTTAATTAAATTTGTATGAAGAAAGTAAGAGAAATAGTTTTTTATCAACAGTACTTTCAGGATTTTTATAAAGGTCTGAGGTAACCTGTGAGGAAAAAGATTGACTGGATACTTCTATTAATACAGACGCATCTGCGGGTACCGGAAAAGTATCTTAAACACCTTGCCGGAACGGATGGTTTGTACGAAATCAGAATTCAAGCAGGAAATGATATATTCCGGATATTCTGCTTTTTCGACAGTGGAAGGCTGATCGTGTTAATGAACGGTTTTCAAAAGAAGACGATGAAGACGCCAGTGACTGAAATTGAAAAAGCTGAAAGAATAAAAAGGCAATATGAAAACGCAAGGTAAGAATCTAACGACATTTGACGAGACATTTGGATCGCGAATATGGCGTACGTGGAACACCCGGACGCGAGCAATTTGAAAAAGAAGCCGAGGCATTTATCCTCGGTGCCGTGCTGAAAGAGGCCAGACTTTCCAGGGGACTGACTCAAGAACAACTTGCAGAAAAATGCGGTACCACGAAAGCGTATATCTCCAAGATCGAGAACAACCTTAAAGATGTAAGAATTTCAACCCTTCAGCACATCGTCAAAAAGGGACTGGACGGCCAGTTATTGTTATCATTTCAATTTTAAATTAAGTCAACAAAAAAACGGAATATTTTGCGAAACAAAAATCCGGACATTTTAAATCCCTGACAAGAGTTGTTTTTGAACTGGTCTTGTCAGGGATTGTCAAAAAATGATCGTATTATTTTGATAAACTATTTATGATGAAAAGCATTTAGACCACTATCAAGATAATTAAGGTATTGTTGCGAATCAAAAATTGCTCCCTGCGGATCGACCAGGGGCGTTTCCGAATTGGGATCAAGTAACACATAGAAAGGTTGGGAATTGGATTGAAACCGCTTGATCTGCAAATCGCTCCATTTATTACCGATCGTTTTGATCTGGCGACCCGTTGTGGAGATCGTTTGCTCTTTCGGGTCAAGGTCGGTTTTATCGTCAACGTACAATTGGATCAATACATATTCCTGGTTGATCCTTTTCGATACCTCTTTGTCAGGCCAGATATTGGCTTCCATTTTGCGGCAATTCACACAGGCATGACCTGTAAAATCGATCATCACCGGTTTATTGACTTTTTTGCGTATGCTACGCCCTCATCATAGTCAAAGAACGGATCGAACCCTTTAGGCTTATCAAAAAGATCGGCATATTTATGGATACCACTTGATGCAGGGGCAATCACATCCGGGGACGAGAATATGGGACAGATCGAAATCCTGTGTGGACATAGGCGGTAAGAACGCACTGATCGATTTCAGGGGGGCACCCCATAAGCCGGGAACCATATACACGGTAAATGACAGGGTAAGGATCGCCAGAAATAGCCTCGGAACAGTAATAAACTTCAAAGCGGAATCATGGTTAAAGGTCAATTTACCCAACAGGTATAAACCCATTAATGCAAATATTATGATCCATAGGGAGAGAAAAAGTTCCCGGTCAAACCAGTGCCAGTGATAAGCAAGGTCAACATTGGACAAGAACTTAAGCGACAGGGCTAATTCCAGAAACCCGAGGGTAACTTTCACGCTGTTTAACCAGCCGCCTGATTTGGGCAGCGAGTTCAGCCACTCCGGGAACATCGCAAATATGGCAAATGGTATGGCCAGTGCCAACGAAAAACCCAGCATCCCTGTAGCCGGGCCAAGCACAGCTCCGCTCGTCGCTGTTTGCACCAGTAAATAGCCGATGATCGGACCGGTGCAGGAGAAGGAAACCAGCGCGAGCGTTGCTGCCATAAAGAACAGCCCCATCATGCCACTTGATCCTGATTTTTCATCCATCTTGTTTACCCAGGAATTTGGTAAAGTGATTTCAAAAGCACCCAGAAATGAGGCTGCAAAGGCCACGATCAGTAAAAAGAACGCAAAGTTAAATATGCCATTGGTGGAAAGGCTATTTAGCGCGTCTGCCCCAAATATAACCGTGACGATCAATCCGAGTAATACATAGATGACGATGATCGATAGACCGTATAATAAGGCCCGGCTTACCGCAGATCCTTTGCCACCGGAATTTTTTGTAAAATAACTCACTGTAAGCGGCAGCATAGGGAAGATACAAGGCATCAGGAGTGCGGCGAAACCTCCGGCCAGCCCGGCTAAAAAGATAGTCCAGAGTGTTTGCGGCGCATCGCTGGTTTTATTTGCCTTTGGCCGCGTTCTTTTTCCAGTATCCGTTTTTCCTCTTTCGCAGCTTTTTTTGCGGAAACAGCGGTTGAGGGAGTTATTTCGGTGAAGGACACGCCGCTTGTGTCAGCTTTAACCTGTGCTAATAAGTTAGTTGTTGTCAGGAGTAATCCGGCTATAAAGAGAATGATCAGCTTTGTCATTGTTTCTGGCTGGAGGTGTTTAAAATATTTTTAAAATCCGGGATCGGAAACCCGGTTAATTCGGTTTTTCAGGGTTTAATATGAATCGCTGGAGATTATCCCCGCTTATATATTTCTTCGCCGCCTTTTGCAGTGTATCCCGGTCAAGGGCATTGATCATCGTGACAACCTGATCGGCTTCCAGCAGGTCTTCTTTGTTACTCATCTGCCTTACCAGGTAACCTAACCAATAGGCATCCGTTTTTACCCTAACCTCGTTATTGCGTAATGTTTCCGCCTTAAATTTCTCAAGGTCTGACGCTGATATCCCGTTGGTTTTTAAATTTTCGATCTCTTCCAGTGTAGCGTGGATGAGTTTGTCGGTATTTCCAGGTGCACAGGTAAAATCAACAGCGATTTGATATTGTTGCGATGGGTATTTAGCAAAAGTCGCTCCCGCTTGCGGCGTATATACACCACCTTCTGACTCTCTGAGCCTGTCCAATAGTCTCAATTCAACGATCGCACCTAACGCCTGTAGTTGCAGGTTGCTGGCCAGTGAATAATCGTATTTGCCGCTGAATACCAGTTTTACCTCCGATTTTGCCTCTTTGCCCTTGTTAAAGATATGTGTCGCTATTCCGGCAGGTACGACGATCTTTAAGTCCTTAAAACTTTCTGCTGATCCGGTATCGGCAGGCAGGCTGCCCAAATAAGTCTCGCAGTAGTTAAGAAGTTTTTCAGGATCGAAGTTCCCTACAAAAACAAATGTCTCTCCGTTCACATTATCCCAGCGCTCCCGGTAAAACCGCAGCGCTTTATCCTGGTCGATGCCTGCTATATCCGCTAAGGCAGGCGGTGTCCTCCTGATACTGTAATCTCCTAATACGGCATTTACAGAATCTGAAAAAACAGCCTCCGGGTCGTTGTGCCTGTTGGCCACCGCTATTTTTGCATTCGCTAAAATATTCTTGAAAACGGTTGTATCTTTTCTTGGACTGACATGATACTGATGGATCAATTGGAAAGCTGTTTCCATGTCTTCTGCGCCGAAACTGCCGCTGAAACCTTCGTAAAGTTCATTGATATAGGGCGATACCGATAGTTTTCTGCCGCTCAGCAGTTTCGCTAACTGGTTTGCAGTTAAATTTGCTACCCCTCCGGCTTTCACCAATGCGGCCGCGTTAACCGCAGAATGGTAATCCGGATCAGCAGCTAAAGAGGTGCCGCCTTTTTTATAAGAATAGAATAATACGCCATCATTTTTGAAAGTTGTTGGTTTAAATACCAGTTGTATACCGTTATCAAGCCTGTAGATCGCCGCATTCAATGCACTCACATTGGATACTGCGGCTACTTTTCCTTTGACCGGCTCGTCCTTCATAAGCACCGCATTCAAATTATTTTCCAGGTAAGCGCTTAAAGGCGCTTTTTTAACTTCATCGATCCATTGTTTCAATGTCCGCTCATCAGGCAGATCATCCGGGATGGTCTTGGGGCCGGTCACCAGGATATCCTGATCCCTGAGGGAGAGAAAGCCGGCCGTTTTGCGGTTCACTTCTGCAAGCGTTATTCCGGGCAGGAATTCGCCGGTCAGCTTAAATTCTGTTTCCAACCCCGGGGCAGCCTCCTGGTTTAAAAAATAGTTTACATATTCCTCCACATAATTAGCGGATTTGTTTTTGTCCTTTTCCAGTATGAGCGCTTTTATGCCCGCCATGTAGGTCTTTTTTACGCGGTCCAGTTCAGTAGCCGTAAATCCATAGCGGCCTATGCGTTCCATCTCCGTGAAGGCGCTTTTAAAGCCTGCTTCCGCATGCTGAGGTTTAAGGGTTACGCTAAAATTGAACACATCCAGGTCAGCCAGGTAATTTCCGGTGCCTGCACCCGCTTGCTGATAAGGAACACCTTCCCTTTGATTCAGGTCATTGAACCGGAAAGTGAGCAGCTGATCAACGAGGCTTCGCAGTATTTTTCCCTATAGTCAGACCTGGTCCTCAACATGGGGGACCTGAATTTATAAGAGATCGTTATCCTGGAATCCGGGGCCTCGGCGTCCGTGTACTTTAGAAAATGCTCATCGCCTGTAAGCGGTATGCTGATCTTTTGCCGCTGCTGCTCTTTAGCCGGATTTTTCAGATCTGAAAATATAGCCCTGACCGACTTTTCAATCCGTGCGGGATCGATATCCCCTACAACGATCAGCGCCTGCAGATCAGGCCGGTACCATTGATCATAGAAACTTTTGATCTGCGCCGGTTTAAAAGTGGTCAGCACTTGTTCAGTACCGATCGGAAGACGCCTGCTGTAAATGGAATTGTTTAAAGACATGGGCAGGCTTTTTTCCAGCAGGCGTTGATCGAAACCAGAGCGCATTCTTTTTTCTTCGAGTATGACACCTCTTTCCCTGTCGATCTCCGCTGGTTCCAATAAAGCGCCATGCGCCCAATCCCGCATGATCTGCAAGCCGTTTTTCAGCAATTCGGGATCATCAGACGGCAGTGGTAACTGATAGACCGTTTCATTGAAATTTGTATAAGCATTCAGATCGGCCCCAAAGGCCACGCCTGATCTTTCCAGATAGCTGATCAACTCATTTTTAGGGTAATGAGTCGTACCGTTGAAGTTCATATGCTCCAGAAAATGAGCAAGGCCGCGCTGGTCTTCTTTTTCAAGTACAGATCCTACTTTATTAACGATATAAAAAACAACCCTTTTCTCAGGATTGGTATTACGCCGGATAAAATAGGTAAACCCATTTGCCAGTTTACCGGTCCTGACGGCCGGATCGAGCGGCAATGCAGCATCCGGCTGGTCCCGTTTTAAGTTTTGCTGGCTGTATAAATTATGCGAGATAAAAAGGCTTGCCAGATAGACTATCAGGTGCCTTTTTTTAAGATTGAATGCATGATTGAAAATAAAGGCAGCCTGCCTTCACAGGCTGCCGGTTAACTATAACTGAACGGAAAAGAACGTAAAGGCGGATAAAGGTTCCCCGCAAGCAGTTGGGGAGGCATAGTTGGTCAAACTACGCCTGATCAGTTCTGTCCAAAAATCTGGAGGTGACCTGCGGATTGCGGCAACCTGCAGGTCAGGACACAGCAATCAGCCGCAGTGTTTGCGGTAATAGCCGGCGATAATTACCCTCGGCTAATTGACCATAACGGTAAATCCGGCATCATCCGGGGGTAAGCATTTTTCTTCGTTGCAGGTCATATAATGTATATTCCCTTTTACCTTAACCGGGCCTTTGCTTCTAAGCAGTATTTTTTGCTGAAAGATGACCTCGTCGGCAAAGAAGCTGATCTCCATATTGAACACTTTCTCAAATTTAGTAACCGGAGTTGGCTCAACCGGTTTACCGCTTAGCAGGAAGCTTTTTGAGGGCTCGAAAGTGATCGTTGTTTTTACCGGGCCGCCCTTTTGCACATTTTGTGAATAGACGTGCCAACCCTGATCCATCGTTGCTTTCAGGAATATGACAGCTTCTTTATCGTTCAGCCTTTTTGCCGCATAACTCCAGCGAACCGGCGTTAAGATCTGGGCGCTAACCAATCCTGTGCTGCTGATGAGCAGGATCAGGAACATTAATTTCTTCATCGTTTATGTTGATCTGATTTTAATTAATTGAAATGTTTTTTTATCCAGTTGGTCACGATCTGCAATGCTTCCGGTGAAAAATCGCTTTTGATCTCCGCATATTCGCTCGTGGTACATTTTATACAGGGCAGGAACAAATGGTTAAGTCCCGGCATTACGCGCGTTGTGACATCGGTATTTCCACCCGACTCCGGGAACTTTTTCCAGTTGTCCAGATTTTCTTTGTAAGCGACCATCAGGTCCTTATCCCCGTTTAAGGCCAGGATAGGGACGGTTATCTTAGACATGGTTTTTTGAGCGTCATACTTTAAAAAATAACGGTACCACGGACCGACCGCAGACTTTGACCAACTGTAGATCGGATACCGGAAATGGTCGAACTGAACATTAAGCGTACTGAAATAAATACTGTCCTTTTTTTCCATACGTTGTACGCCTCATTTAGTTTCGCTTCCATGTTGGTTGAATCGGCGTATTTGTGGGCCACTCCGAACATCAGGCTGTTGACATCGTTGTAACGTTTTTTGTCATAGTCCGGAATTGGCGCGCTGTTTACGATGTCTTCATTCTGCTTTAGCAGCGACTCATAGCCATTCATCGCAAGACCCGACAGGCTGATCAAAAATTTAACTTTACCGGATTTAGCCGCTGCGATCGAGATTGCAGCGCCGCCCTCACTATGACCCATCAGGCCTATTTTAGCCGTATCGATTTCCGGGCGGCTTCTCAGGTAATTAATGGCTGCAAGGGCATCGTCAGCAAAGTCGCCGGTCGTTGCCGTCTCATACTCACCGGTTGTTTGCCCGGTTCCCCGGTCATCCGTTCTCAAAACAGCAATGCCATTTTTGGTAAGCGAATCGGCGATGGTCGCGAATTCCTTATGTCCCGCCATTTCACCTTCCCTGGTCTGTTTACCTGTTCCGGATACGATAACCACGGTTGCAAAGTGTTTGGTGCCGGCAGGCAAGGTCAACGTTCCGGCGAAAGTGATAGAGCGATCTGCATTTTTAAAGATGACCTGTTCCGTTCTGTAGTTTGATTTTTTGACCTGAGCATTTGCCGTTCCGGCAACGAACGCACATGTAATACTCAGCAGCAGTGTTTTTAGCATTAATTTAGTTTTTTTGTCAGTTCAATTAGTTGAGATATTCTCGTCGGAAAGCGCAGTCGCACTGCCCTTAAAACCGGATGTCATGTAGCGTACAACACCGTGTTTATCAATAATGAGTTTCAGCGGGACACCGGAGATCTGGAAGGCCTTAGAAACCCGGGCGAAAACCTCACCCGTGCCTTTACCTTTGATCATAGGGTTGTCGAACAGAACATTAAATGTATAATGGTTATCTTTCACATATTGCCTGATCTGTTGCTTGTAATCAGCCTCGGTTTCTTCTGTGTCTACAAAATAGAATACAACATTGGGATCATTTTTATAACGCTGAACGGCCAGGTTCATGCCCGGCAGGGAAGCCTTGCAGGGTACACACCAGGTAGCCCAGAAATCCATAACCACCGTTTTGCCTTTTAACGATGCCAGGCTTATTTTCTTTCCTTTCAGATCGGTCATCGTCCAGTTCACCATTGGCTTATTCATCAAGGTAAGGTCTTCCTTACTCATTTTTGATGCTGAAGCATTTTTTAAGGATTGCAGGTATTTATCAAATCCCTCTGCCGACTTGTATTTGCTGATGTAGTTTGCTTTCAGCAGATCCAGCATAGGGGCTGAAACCTGATTTTCATACATACTTTTGATCAATACGTCGTTTACCTCATCCTGATGTCCTGTCTTATTCAATAAAAAGACATAATCATCATTAAGCGACTCTGTTTTATAATGCTGTACCGCTTCCGCTGCCCTCGCATACTGCAATCCCTCGTCGTATTTTCCGGCTCCCCTGCAGATGCTGATATGTTCAAGCACCATCGGCGCATAACCGGCGATGTAAGCATTATTGTAAAACTTGAGCCATTCCTCCGGTGAGTAATATTTGTACTCTTCCGGAACGTTTGTCTTAAAAGTTTGCATGCGTTTCAGCAATAATTCGGAATACGGGTACAGGTAGTTGTCGTCGATAGATTTCCGGTGATGGGCGATCTGTACGGTTTTGTAATAAACGTTGATCGTAGTTAGGAAAGAGAGCCGATCAATATACTTGTCGATCACTTTAAAATCATTATTGCCGATCTGCAATAAGATGACCGTCAGGTAAACCCTGTTATAATCTATCCGGTTAGCTTTGTCAAATTCCGCATAAGCAGGGTCATAAGGGTATTTTTCAAGAAATTCTTCCCCCAGACTTTTTAATTTGCCCTGATCCTTCTCGGCGGAAAACATTTTATAAGCGCCCAGTTTGGCAATAAAACCGGTTGGATATTGCGTTTCAATTGCTTTTTCCAACGAATCGGCTTTCGCTGCCTGTTGGGTGTAGGCTAAGATCTGCCAGGCCCGCAGCCGGTCTGTTTGCGGCGCGTCTTTGCGTGTCAGGTAATTGGTCACGGCATTGATCTTAGGTGCACTGTTTTCTCCGTAAGCACTATGCATTGACGTTGCATAGGCTACTGCGAAGGCCGATTTATATTCCGGATCGTGGTTTTGCTCCAACTCTTTCTGGAGATACATGGCCACAACAGTATCCGTCACAAACTTACCCTGGTTCAAATAATCCGGGATCTCAAAACCATATTTTGAAGAACGGAATAACCCCCATATAGCTAAAGCCCCTTTTGCATTCCTGGCAGTATCTTCAGGGTTTCGCAGCAATTGGGCATAGGGTGTCAGAAAGCCATCTGTTTGTCCAGAGTTGGTATCGACAGAATCACCCGACATGAATTTAAAAGCCACCATGGCCCAGTTTTTTTGGGTGTTGACCATTGCAGACCACTTATTCTTTTCGGAGGAAACCAGGTTCAGGTCGATGCCATGCCACCCGAAATCGGCGTAATAGTAGGCGATGCCTTTCACCTGTTCCCGACCAGCCAGCAGCGTTCCGGATGCGTCGTACGTGATGTTGAAGGGCTGTCCGGCCACTACGGTCGAAGGTGACGATTTGAACTGCTTATACTGCGCCCTGGCTACCGAAATGCCTGCGAGTAAAAAGACCAGCGAAAGAAACTTTACTTTTTTAAGTAACATGGTTTTATAAGATTATCTGGGGTTTTGAACTAAATTCTTGTTGAATTTGAAATAGTATTCAGCGATCGGAAAAACATACCGGTTGCTGTTAGGCTGCAAAACGACGGTTTGCCCATTAAACACACGGGTAATGGATTTGGCGAAACGGCTTTCCTGGTTCAGTCGCTTAAGGTCTGTCCAGCGGATGCCGCGGGCGAAGAGCTCCCTTCTCCGTTCTGTCCAATACCCTGTCGAGTGCTGTAGCGCCATCTGATGCGGTAAGCGGTTGATAATCTGCGGCGGTGAATCGCTTTCTCCGTATGGTATTGACCAATGCTAAAGCGCCGTTAACATCATTTGACCTGGCCAGGCATTCGGCTTTAATCAGCATCACTTCCGGTACGGTAACGCCACAATTATGTGTATTCGGGTATTGCAAAAAAAGGTCTATACTGAAGATCCTGCCGGTATAGTCAAAACTCGCGTTGCTGGCATCGGTCGTAAAATTAACATAACGGAGATCTTTGGTACCAAGTAAATTGATCAATTCGGAGCTTAGCCTTAAAACTGTTGGCGCATAGGCTGTATTAACATTGGCATTTTTTGAAAAGATCAGTTCCGGGTTATCTATGTTTCTCGGTAAACTTCCGCTGAGTGTATTTAGATCGAGGATATTGCTGTTGATGGCCAGCGTACTGTCGGCAAAGACCGCCGCATTTTTGTAATCGCTCATGTCCAGGTATGCTCTTGCCAATAATGCATAGGCCGCTTGTTTTGATGCCAGCGTATTGTATTTACTGATATTGCCCATCAGGGGGGCGGCTCGTTTCAGGTCACTTACGATCTGGGTATAGACCTGCTGAAGGGGAACCCTGGGTAAGGCCTGATCTGTTGAAGGTGTGATCAGCAAAGGCACACCGGGATCGGTGGAAGCAGTAGTGGCATTGTATGCTTTCGCATAAGCTCGGACAAGGGTCATGTAAGCATCCGCACGGTTGACCAATGCCTCGCCCAGGATCTGGTTTTTGTCCGTTGGTGATCCCTGGGTGCTGTTGGGAACCCCGTCAATAACCACATTGCTGTTAAAGATAATATTGTACATCGCGTCCCAGGTGTAGTCATGGGATGCGGGATCGTAATATTGTGCAGCCCAGGTATACACATTATTGTAGGGTGTATAAGTGGCCAGGGAGGCCTGTTGCGCGGCATCCACGAAGTCCACATTGTCATCCCCAAAATCCGGAAAACCATTCCCGATATTGAAAGTACTGGTGGTATTCATAATATCGCGGAAGTTCTCCGTTTCATTAGGCACCAGTTGGCCTTTGGTCCGGATATCTACGTATTTACGGCATCCACTCGATAGAACGGTGGCTATGATTGCTAATGGCAGGTATATCTTTTTCATGTTGATGATCAATTAAAAGTTAGCATTAAGGGATAGATTGTATAGCGGGGTTGGCCTCAATGTCAGGGAACTGCCATTAGATCCAACCTGGAAATCCGGGTCTATCCCTGCTTTGTTCTTCTTCCAGATCAGGCCCAGATTCCGGACCGTTCCCTGAATGTTCAGACTACGGATTTTTAACGCTGCCAAACGGACCTGTGGGAACGTGTAACCAAGGGAAACTTGTCGCAGTCGGATATTATCGGCCCTCAACACGTTGATATCCGCATAGGTGTACCGCAGGTAACTTGTATAATTAAAACTGGAAAGGCCCGGCACGTTCGTTGTACGCTCATCGCCGGCCTGCCGCCATCTTTTATCAATATCAGCATTCAGGCTGTAGGCAATCGTTCCGCGATTGACATAGTAAGGAATGCTGTTCCTCAGAAAAACGTAATCGAATTTATAAGAGATCTGTGCCGCAAGGTTCCAGTTTTTATAGCGGAATGTTTGATTAAGCGCCCCAAAGTATTTTGGAGCCGTATTCCCCGCATACTTCAGGTCATTGATATCTTTAAGCGGACTTGTTGAATTGACAATGGCATTATGCTGGTCGTAAACCTGGGTTTGTCCTTTGCTGTCCAGCCCCGCAAAACGGTAACTGAACAAATAACCGATCGGGTAATCTTTGATCAGTCCTGCGCCCGTAGGTGAATTAACGATATTTGCCGTGTTATCAAATCTGCTGTCGGTTACCTTATTGGTATTAAAGGCGTAATTCAGGTTGATATTCCAGCTGAATTTATTTGACCGGATGACATCGCCGCCTAATGAGCCGTCAAACCCTTTTCCGGATAAGGTCGCTGTATTCCTGTTGAGTCTGGTAAAACCGTAGGTAGGATCATAATCAAATTCGGAGAACAGATCACTGCCTTTTTTGGTGTAATATTCAAAGGAGCCGTTCAATCGGTTACCAAAAAAGCCAAAGTCAATACCTACATTGGTTACTTTCGTGGTTTCCCATTTCAGTGCCGCATTTGCCGGCGAACTGACAAAAGCTGTAGGCAGTCCGGTTACGTTGTCAGCACCGGCTAAAGACAGGGTGGCTTCAGGATGAAGCGTCCGGTCAATGTTGCCGTTGATTCCATAGGTTGCCCTTAGTTGCAGCGCGTCGATCCAGGATACCGGTGACATGAAACTTTCCTTGGCCAGGTTCCAGCTTACGCCTGCGGACCAGAAAGGTTTTGCCCGGTACTTAACATCCAACCCGAAATTGTTGTAATCATCATAGCGTATACTTCCTGATAGCGTGTATTTGTCCATAAACGTATAAGCGGCATTAGAATAGTAGGAAAGGAATCTTCGCTGCTGATCACTATAGTTTCCCTGAGGTGCCCTGGTCGTGGAGTACCCATAAATCGTGGTATAGCTGGAGGGCACATACTGCGCTATCTGTGACAGGTCATTCCATCCGTATAACGTATTGCCGTTAACGATGTCATAAGTTTGCCTGATCTCGGTACCTGCGATCATGTTCAGTTCATGATGCTCACTAATTTTATTGGAATAGGATAGCTGTCCTCTTAAACTGTAATTATTCCTGTTGGTGATGTTCGTATTGAGTATTCCGCCGTAGGGTACGTTCACCGATACACCATTAACGGGATCGTAAGACGTCGCGTTATTCGTAAAATCCCGGGCCGCGTAAGTATACTTATTGCTAAAATTGCGGCTGCTTCCAAACGACTTTTCGATGGAGTAAAGCACGTTCGCTGTTAATCCTTTGATGAGTGGTAAAGGAGCTGTTAAACTGAAATTACCGGTAATATTGGTTTCGCTGTAGGTGTTATCCATATTTTGCTGTTCCTGCAGGTAGTTGTATCCGTAATCCAGGTACCCTTCCTTCACCAGTTTTTGACTGAAAGTTGGATTGTAGGTCTGGTAATAACTTAGGCCGTTACCGTTCGCATCAACAACATGGTCATACGGCATGAACGGGTTTGAGCGGTTAACCAGCGCAGAAAGACCTATGCTGTTATATAAGGATCTGAAATTGGCTAATTTAAGGTTCGCATTAAAGTCGATGACCTTGAAAAGCTTAAAAGTCTGGTTATCGGTCAGTGTAAACCTCGCTGTAGATGATCCGTTATTAATGGGCAATTCTCTGGCATAAGAAACAGAGGTAAAGTAAGTATAAGCCTCGCCGCCGCCGTTTACCGATAAATTGTAATCCTGGGTAACCGGAGCCTGTAAAAAATATTTCCCGTATTCACCGTAGTTAGTAGTAGCACCCAGGGCAGCCAGGTTGCTGTTAAGCTGGGATTGGGTGATGTCTCCCCGTTTTTGTGCGAACAGCAAATTGACCACCTGGCTCGAACCACGGGCATAATCAGCCTTTGTATTATCAAAGATCAGGTTTTTAGCAACCAGTTCTTTCTCAAAATCGATCATCTGTGCCGATGTCATCAGATTTTGTTTGTTCAGATCGGGTTTGGAACCTATTCCGAAATTGGCATTAAAGCTGATCGCTGCCTTCTGGTTCTGATGTCCTCTTTTTGTTTGGATGACAATTACGCCATTTGTTGCCCGTATCCCCCAGATCGAAGCCGCTGCCGCATCCTTCAAAACCGTGATCTGTTCGATATCATTGGGGTTAAGCGACCGGATATCTGTTTCTACCGGAAAACCATCTACCACGATCAGCGGATAGGTATCAGCTTTGAAGGTACTTGCTCCGCGAACAGACAATGTGTAGACTGAGTTTTTCGTTTTAGGATCGCTAACTAAACTTCCCGGGTTTGCATAAGAAAAAGTATTATCACCGGACAGGAAATTTAACTGTAATCCGGGAACCTGGTTTTCAAGCCGCTGTAATACGTTGGCCGTTGGCGTTTGTTCCAATTGTTTGCTGGTTACCACGCTGAAAGAACCCGTTGACCGCTCTTTAGGTAGCTGCTGATAACCGGTTGAAACAACGGCTACTTCATTTAATGCCCTGACGTCGGAAACCATGATGACATCTAATTTAGCCTGGCTGGCTACAGGAATTTCCTGCTTTTTAAAACCGAGCAGGCTAAATTGGATCACGTCACCGGGACTCACTGCCGGTAAAAGATATCCGCCGCTTTCATTGGTCCTCGTTGCCTGATTGCTACCTTTAACCCACACATCAATATCAGCCAGGGGCTCGTTCTTTTCGTTTTTCACTGTGCCCCGCAACGTGTAAGCCACCCCGGGTCCGGCAGCGCCGGTACGTGCATCTGTCGACGGCGTCGTCGATGGACTATTGAAAAATGCAGCATTGCGCGAAACGATCGAATAGCTGTTATCGCTCACATAGAGAAAGATCAGGTTATTGGGGTACAATACGTTTTTTAAGACTTCTTCAAGGTTGTCACCTTTCAGATCCTTAACCGTTGTGAATTTGTTCTCCAGCAATCCTTGTTCGTAGGCGAACTTTGTTTTGAAACGTTTCTGGATAGACTGCAGCGCTTCTGTCAGCGTGAGCCTGGTCGTGTTCCTATTCTGCGCCTTTGCCGTAAATAGCGGTCCGGACAAAAGAATGAATAGTAAACAAACCGGTAAAAAGGTAAGTTTTTTGTGCATAAATGTGGATTTAGTAGTTTTTAATTATCAGGGTTATTTAGATTTCAGGTAATAAATATGATCCCGCTGCGCCACGGTAGCGTTTAATAAGTTAGCCAGCATGTAAACCGTTTCTTCCGGTGTCTGAAGTGAGATAGTGCCTTCGATCCTTTTTTCAGCAAAACGGGATTATCTACTATGATCCGGCCACCGTAGGTATCCTCGTAGTTTTCAATAATGCCTGCTACGGTCATGCCGCTACTTTCCATTTGATGGCTGGTCCAGGCATCCGGCTTATTGTCGAGTTTGCTCACCGGCATCAGCGATAGGTTCGTGTTAACTAACCTGGCCGCATCGCCTGATTTTAACAGCAATGGTGTTTTTCCGGAATTGCTCCTGTTAATACTAATCCGGCCCTGGAGTAAGGATACCAGGACTTCGTTCCGTCTGTCCCGGATGTTGAATATGGTACCGAGTACCTCTACATCGATTTTACCGGCATGCGCGATAAAGCGTTCGCCTTTGTTGATCTTTTCCGGATGGGTATTCAGGTGTTTTACTGTATATTATGGAGATAGTGACCACCCTGTTTCGGGCCAAATTGACCCAGGGGTTAGCTGACTTTTGGGTTGCAGCAAATGCTATAAAAGCACGTACAAAAATAGTTATTTAAAAGGTAATTTCATTAGTGGGTGTTTTCCGGTTCTACGTTACGTTTTCTTCTCATAGATTCTCCCTTTAGCTCGATACGGTGTGCATCATGAACGATCCGGTCCAGGATAGCATCAGCAATCGTTTTTTCACCGATCACCTCAAACCATTTACTGACCGGCAGCTGCGAAGTAATGATCAGCGAGGTCTTTCCGTGCCTGTCTTCAATGATCTCCATTAGTGCCGCCCTGCTTTGTGCATCAAATGGCTGGATACCAAAGTCGTCGAGTATGAGCAGTTGCTGGCGTTCGATCTTAGCCAGCTCTTTCATGTAGGAGCCATCCGCCTTGGCCATCTTGAGCTTGGCAAATAGTTTGGGCGTACTGGTGTACAATACCCTGTAGCCCAATACACAGGCCTGGTAGCCTACAGCAGAAGCAATATAGCTTTTACCGATACCAGTACTCCCGGTGATCAGCAGGTTCTCGAAGCGGTCAACAAACGTACAATCCGCCAGGCGCATGATCTGGTTGCGGTCAATACTTCGGTCAGCATGATAGTGAACATCTTCAATTGAAGCTTTATAGCGGAACCGGGCATATAGGATGGTGCGTTCAATACGCCTGTTCTGCCGGTCGTCCCATTCTGCATCTACCAGGTGGGCCAGCAGTTCATCTGCCGTGTAATCGTTTGTTTTACCGGTTTCCATACTGCTTTTAAAGGCATGGAACATGCCGAAGAACTTCATCTTCCGCAATTTGTCTAAGGTACTTGTGTTCATGTTATTGTTGTTTTAATGGTTATTTGTAATAGTCTTTTCCCCGGATATTACCATGATCAGGCATGGGTAGCTCATCGGCAAATATGCTTTCCTCATAGTTGTCCATCTTGTTTTCCAATATGGTTTGTATCGTTTTATAGCTATAAAGGCCATAACTGAGCCCTCGCTGACAGGCCATTATTAACCGTTCGTTCCCCGCTTTTTTTGCAAAGCCAAGTACTCCCAGGCAGGACTTGTAAGCCTGTTCGGGGTGTTGTTTACGCTCCAGTATCTGAAGGATATATAACCTGACATCCTCGTGGATGGAGGCCGCCCAATTGAGGAACATATCTGGCGTCCAGTCACTTTTGAAGCGGTGGGCACTGGCCATGTGTTCTTTGTCGGTCGTATAACCATAGGGGTTCTTTTCGCGCGGGTGCAAAGCGATACGCTCATAATTGGAGTAGATCTCCACAATGGTACGGGAATATAACAGCTTAACCCGCTTGCCAATAAAGCGGTAAGGCACACTGTAATAGTGCTTATCAGGGCCGAGATTGACATGGCCGTTTTTGATCACCCTGGCATAGAAGTGCTTTTTGAACTGGTAACGCAATACGGGCAGCGGTGCCAGGGTCTGGCGCTCGATCTCTTCAAACTGTAGTTTCCTGCTGTAATTGCGCCCCTTGAGCAACTGGCTATTATGGACTTCCAGGGCTTGCCGGATCGCCGTGTTGAGTTCTGATAAAGAATGGTAGATATGCTTGTTTAAAGGGGCGTATACCTTGGTATAAATGATCTTAACGGCGCCTTCTACCAATGCCTTGTCACGCGGGCGGTACGCCCGCGCTGGTAATATGGTAGTCCCATAATGGTCGGCGAAGTCCTCAAACGTTTCGTTAAGGGTTGGTTCATAGCGGCTGCTTTTGGTTACAGCCGCTTTCAGGTTATCCGGTACAATGGCGGCAGGAACGCCGCCGATAAAGTGCAGGGTATTCTCGCAGGCTGCGATAAAGTCTTCCTTTTGCTGGCTCATAACAGCCTCTACATAGGTGAGCTGACTGGCACCAAGGATTGCTACAAAGACTTCTACTTCAATGACTTCACCGGTTTCCTTGTCCGTATAGTTCATCTTTTCACCCGCAAAATCGACGTATAGCTTGTCCCCGGCCTTGTGATCCATGTGCATGGTCGGGTTGACCCTGGTCTTCCATTGGTTGTAATACGTGCAAAACTGGGTATACTTATAGCCGTCGGGAAACTCTTTGATATAAGCTTCCCACAGGAGCTGCCGGTTCATCCCGGTCTTTTTGAGCTCTTTATCGACGTGTGGAAAGCAGCGCAACATGGATTGCATACGGCTGCTTGGCTGGCTGTTTTCCCTGGTCTTGCCGAAAAGGTCTTCCAGTTCCTTATCATTCAGGTTATTAACTTCTTCAAAGGTAAAGCCGCTCTTCTTAAGGACCGCCAGGTACTTTCTTACGGTATTCCGGGATGATTCAATCTGGGCAGCTATAAATCGCGTGCTGCGACCCTGGCTGTTCATCCTTAAAATCTTTCTAATCTTACTCATGCTGATTGTCAAATTGGCCATCTTAGAACGGGTCTTTTGCCCTCAAAAGATGGTTGCTTCTACAGCATTTGCTACGCGTTTTGGTGGGTCAGTTTGCCCCGAAATACCATGGTCAGTTTGGCCCGAAACAGTGGGTCAGCTTGCGCCGAAATGGTGTGGTCTCATTCATCATAATCTCCAAAGTCATGGCACATAATCTCAATTATAACGAACAGGCTGGAAAACATAGTTTTTTCAGCGTAAAGGAAAAAGCATGGCACGGCCTGGGGCAGATCATTAGCCAATACCCAACGAGCGCAGAAGCGATACAACACGCCTGTTTAGATTACACGGTAGAAAAAAGGCCTTTGTTTACTTATGATACTGCAAACTACATAGGCAATACAGAAGATGGTATCATTATACCCGAAATTGAAGTGCCTGACTTCTTCGCTACAGTTCGCACCGATACCGAGCAGCCGTTGGGCGTGGTCGGTAAAGATTACGAGGTGATACAAAACGTGGATACATTCAGCTTTTTTGATAGCATTGTAGGCGGCAAAGGCGGCATTATGTACGAAACTGCCGGGGCTTTAGGTAAAGGCGAACGTATTTTTGTTACCGCCAAGCTACCCGATTATATCAAAGTCGGGCGCAACGATTGTATTGAAAAATACTTATTTCTGAATGCTTCGCATGACGGAACAGGGAGTATTTATATTGCTTTTACGCCTGTTCGCATTGTTTGCCAAAATACACTCAATGCCGCCATGCGTAACCATGTCAACCATGTAAAAATCAGGCATACCGCCAGCGCTTCCGATAAACTGAAAGAAGCGCACAAGATGCTTGGCATTACCAATCAGCTATCAACGGAACTGGAGGCGATTTTTAACCGCTGGTCACGGGTACGCATTACCGACCCTGAATTAAAGAAGCTGATACAATTAGCCATGTGCCCGAATAAGGAAACCCACGAAAAGTTAACCACCGGCAAACATGCGGAATTATCGAGCCAATTTAACAACATGGTCAGCAGTGTGTTTGATTATGCAATGACTGCACCGTCTCAGCAAGAGAGCACCGCTAAGGGTACACTATTCGGTGCCTATAATGCCGTAACGGGCTACTTTCAAAACGTCCGTAATTTCAGGGACGAGGAAAGCAAATTCAAATCCATCATGGGCGGTACAGGGTTGCAACGCAACCAAACTGCATTTGACCTGTGTGCCGATTTTGCCAAGCACGGCGCAAGCAGCTTAAACTAATAGATGGGGCAGTAATGCCCCTTTATTTAAATTAAAAAAATCATGAAAACGATAGATCAATTAACCAATGTCGAAAAAGCTAAAATCATTTTCGACCTGTTCAGGTCTGAAATGCCTGACTTTTTGGAATATGTTAACACTATAGCGGAAAAAATTGCCAGTAGCGAACAAGAAATGATTGCTAACTGGAATAATCCGTTTTTGAGTTATCAGCAATGGCTGAACCTGTCTTATCAGGTTACAGGAGTTATTAAACGTTATGCTAATGGGTTGACTAAAAGTGCTAACGTGTTTTCAGAACAGTTATTTGGTGGTTACTTAGCTATATTCAGCAACCATTGTTTAGAACAGTATGGTTTAAACAAGGCTAAATCACCACGCTTTGCGCTGGCCATACAATTGTTTTATCTGCCAGCTAAAGAGATTGAACAGCAAAGCTATAAATACTTGGTACTGGAAATGCACGGCGGGCCTGAATATGCTGCAATCTGCACGGATGAGGATGGCAACACGCTGGTTTTTGATAGTCGCGAGGATGCTGAAAAAGAAGCGGCAGATTGTCAGGACGGCTTAGTCGTCGAAATATAGCCTGAAAGGCCGGGTCGCCCGCTGCTGCTCCGCAGCAGACGGGCGTTGCTGTCGCAAGTAAAGTCCTTCGATGCTTTCTACTTCTCCCGCTATTATTTTGACACTTACGATAAGTATCAATTTCATCTTAGGGATACCGCTCGTTTTCTCTGAAATATCACTTACAACCTTGCAATCTTGATGGTTGATAAACTTCATTTATGGAACAAAAATCAGCTATAACTTGCACTGAAACTATAGATAAAAAGAATTCTGAAAATGAGGATTTTAGCAATAATTTCCGTAAATTATTAGCTGAAATTGTCTTGGAAATTATTATAAAAAGGAGAAAAAATGGACGCCATTGGGTATATAAGAATAAGTAAAAGGATCAGTCCGTTCACTCTATCGAGTATCAGGAAAAGAACATCAGGGATTATTGTGAGTATAATCATATTGCGCTCAACTCCATTTTTGTTGATGATGGTGCATCCAGCTTTACATTTGACAGGCCGGATTACAAAGCGTTAGAAAAATTCATCAAAGAACACCGTGGTAAAGTAAAATATCTTATTGTACTTGACCATGACCGCTTCAGTCGCAACTTGCCCGAAGCATTACAGAAAATAGAGCAGTTAGAAAAGACTCACGGTATTAAGGTAGTGGCAACCAGCGAGCCATTAGACATAGACACGTCCGACCCTTCCGTATTCCTTCTCAGGGCATTTAAATACCTTATCGCCAACCAGGAATTGCTAACCATACGTAGAAGGGCAAAGATGAGTGCGAGGCATGCACAGGAATCAGGGCGTTATCTGAACAAAGCGCCTTATGGCCTATCTGAATGGCAGGGGGAAAGATGGCAAAATGGTTTTGATGATTGACGAAACGAAAGCCTACATCATTCAAAAAATATTCAGGGATTATCTCGCGGGCGTTCCTCGTTATCTGATACATCAGGAGTTAAAAAATATAGGTTTTCCACAAAGCGGAAACGGAGCTATCTTTCGGATTTTGACAAATCCCCTATATGCTGGCTTAGTTAGAGTTGTAGCCCATGGGAAAAATCCAGAAAAGATTGTAAAGGGTATCCATGATCCCATCATTTCCGAAACGCAATATTGGCGGGTTCAAGACATGTTGGGTATCACCAAACGGGCGATGAAAAGCCATCCCAAAGCAGAATTCCCACTTAAGGGGATTTTACAAAGTCCTTGTTGCGGTTATAGTATGACAGCGGGCTGGTGTAAAGGCAAAAAGAAATACTACCTGTATTATCGTTGTATAAAGCATACCAGTACCAATATTTCAGGTACACTTTTACATGAGCAATTCAACAAACTTTTGATCAATATGAGTTTTTCGCAGGAACTGATTGATGAAATTGTCGATGATGTTAAAAGCGGCTTAAATGGAATGCAATCCGTTAGGGATAAGGAACTGGCCGATGTCGATAAGCAGTTGGGCTTGCTGTCAGAAAAAATGGAAAATGCCGAACAAAAAGTAATGGATGATACAATCAATGCCGATACCTATAAAAAATGGAATAAAAGGTTCACAGCGGAAAAAGCTCAATTAATGGCTCGTAAAGAAGAATTGGAAGATAGTTTAGAAGATTTTATCAATCAGGAACTATTAGTTTTGCCTTATCTGCTAAACCTGCCTCACATTTTTGAGGAAGCGACAATCAACCAGCAGCATGCTATTTTAAGGGAGGTGTTCAAACAAGGTCTCACGTTTAAAGAAGGTATATTTAGAACACCTCAGCTACATCCAGACTTCACACACAATAGGCTGAAATTAAAACAATTAGGGCTGCTCATTGATGAACAGCCCTATGATGATTTAGATAAAATCTCGTATTGCGGAGAGTTAGGGATTCGAACCCCAGGAACCTTTCACAGTTCAACAGTTTTCAAGACTGCCGCAATCGACCACTCTGCCAACTCTCCGGGCGCAAAAGTACAAATCTGAACCGAATTGCCAAATCTGAATTGGTACTTTAAGCACAGGTTAAGCAAATGTTATAACGAAGTGTCTGTTTATCAGGTTATTATAATTGATTTTTTTGCAATTAATCATTTTACGTTCAGAAATTCACCTCGATGTTCGTATAATCAAGTTTAATAATCCTGCAGATCATGTTCAAATCTTCTTATACTTTCAAATAGCATGGCAAATCCATCGGCCATTTGACGAAACAAGCGCTCGTCAATGCTGTATTTAATTGAGCCGCGTAAACCATGAGTCTTTAAAATACCCATCCGTTTTAATTCGGCAATGTGCTTGGTTATTGTTTCTTGGTTAAATGGGATGCTATATAAACTTTCTTTGGGCACTAAATTGCCGTTAGCTATAATAATACGAACAATGGCAATCCTGACCGGCAACGCAAGGGCTTTGGCAAAATTAGCCAGTTCGTTATCGGTATTTGAAAATTTTAAGTTGAAATAAGGCATAACTTGTATACACGATTTTTAAATAAATTAATAATACAGCGTTAATCGCTGTAAATGCAGGTATTAAGAAAACATTGTAAAAGGTACTGGCAGGTGAGAAGCTGATAACTCAGATTTTCCAGGTACAGGTAATGGAAAAAATGTTAGCAGCGTAAAAAACCTTGTGAGACCGAAATCTACTTTGAGTGTCATATTGTGATATGAGCCGGAACGGGCATAACTCACAGGTACGAATTAACCTGAATTGATTATTTAATGCAGTTAAGGTTTTGCCGAAAATGACCCGGGGGCGGGATAAAAAGAGAACAGGTGCCGATTTGCTGTTATTTGCACTCGAAATAACCGGATCGTTTTGTTTTACCGTTCCGTTGTTAAGCGTTAAATACTTTCCTGTTTTAGCATGACCTGCAATTTTGGGACATCGTGTAACATGCAAACACGAAAAAAAGAAATATCCTATTGCTATAAATAAGCATAGTATTCTTTTACCTAATGTTTCTGTCCCCATGCATCATAATTTTCCAATTCAAATCTATGCGCCTAGTATTAATAGTATGTTGTTAAACGATTAAAATAATATTAAGTCAATTGATGTTTTAATTTGCAATTTTGTATATTTAGACATAAACCAAAATGCTTTAACCCTTATAAGTAAAATGATGTGTTTGCTATGGGCAGATATGTTAAAATATTATTCCCTTGTTTGATACTTTTAAGTACAGTTAATTTGTTTGCTCAAAATAACAGTAGGATTTGTTTTGCTTTTTATGATGGTACATTTAATGCCGATGCTTTAACTATTAGGGATACCACAGGCGGACTATCGGTAAATAACATACAAAGCTTTTATATCAATGTTGATGCCGGTAATTATAAACCTCTACTTGATGCATTGTTGAGTTATAAACAAGATCACCAGCTTAATGACTGGCTGTATTACCAGCTCGTGCGTAAAACTGCCCAGCAGATAAGTCCTAAAGAAAAAAATTACAGTAGGTATACCTTGTATAAATGGTTCCTGATGGTTAAATCGGGCTATGATGCACGATTGGCGCTGGCCGGAAAAAAATCATTTTTTATGTCTACAACAATGAGGATGTATCAGATATTCCTTCTTATACGGTTAATGATAAAAAGTACATGTGTCTTAACATTCATGACTACCCGGGTACCGATCTTACAATACAACCTGCTATTCCTGTTGATATCAATGTGCCCGGTGCAATAAACTCATTTTCATATAAGGTTACGAGCATGCCTGATTTTACGCCTGCGGACTATGTTGAAAAGGACCTGCAGTTTACATATCGGCATAAGGCATACTATTTCAAGATTAAGCTTAACCCGCTGATTGATTCCATTTTCAGGAATTATCCGGTTGTCGATTTTGAATATTACTTCAATATTCCCCTAAGTAAAGAAACTTATGGATCGCTGATTCCTTTGCTAAAGAAAAATGTGGACGGCATGAGTATCAAAAAAGGCGTTGATTACCTGATGCATTTTACGCGATATGCCTTTTTATATGAAAATGATGATATGAATTTTGGCCGGGAGAAACGGTTGAGCCCCGAAGAAACGCTGTTTGCCCAATACAGCGACTGCGACGATCGTGCCGCGTTATTTTTTTACCTTGTTAAAGAAATATACAATTTGCCGATGATAGCGGTGTTATATCCAACTCATATAACTATGGCAGTGCAGTTTGATAAACCGATGGGGAAACCCGTGCTTTATAAAGGAAAAGCTTATTCCTTTTGTGAGCCTACGCCACAACCGCGTGATCTGAAGATAGGACAGGTATCTGCCTCGCTTAAACAGGTACCTTATAAGGTTGTGTATGAATATAACCCATAAATTAACAAGGCAGATCAGGTCTGCTGGTCCGCCTTGTTAATAGCACTGAGCATATTTTCAAACTCGGCTGTATATCTGTTCCAGGTTGGCCAGTTTACATCATACAACGATTTTTTACCATCAATTGCAACAGTGATCAGCTTGGCATCCATCAATTCTTTTAAATGATGGGATACCGTTGGCTGCGCTAAAGGGAGTATTTCAACTATTTCGCCGCAGGTAAAATGCTTGTGCTGTGCCAAAATGCGCATAATAGCGATTCTTGCAGGGTGCGAAAGCGCCTTTGCTACCATTGATATGTCCTGATCTGTTGCGGCAAACTCAGTCTTTTTATGATTAGCCATGTTTAAATATGAGTTACAAATATATAATTCATATTTAAACATGAACAACTCTCGGCCCAAGCCTTCATCCAATCTTCATAAGGTTGCATACGCTGATATTGCTCAACTGTAAATACGCTTTAAAATGAGCAAGATAGAGCAAGAGGTGTTAATTATAGGTTAATTCACATTTTAATTAAAAACCTTTGCGATAGGTTTTTCGTAAAACGTAACTATTAATAAATATGGGATAACTATGCACTTGCGGGATGTCTTTAAAACACCACGGAAATTTTTTTACTGCTTTTGATAAATCTTTTCTTTTGTGCTAGCAACGCCCTCGCTTCTTATACCTTTGCCTGGGATGGCAGTTCATCAACGGATTGGAATACTACGGCGAATTGGACTATTTCCGGCTCGGGAAGTGGAACAGCCACTTATCCGGGAAGTGGGGGCAGAACCGATGACATTGTTCAGTTTGGGGTAACCGGATCAATATATACCAATCAGCCGGTATTGGCTACAAGTGTAACAGTTGGCTCCATTACATTTGGAAGTATTCAATACATTTCCACTTACGTACTAAGCGGCACAACATTAACGGGAACCGTTTTAACTGTTAACGGCGCCACACTCACCGTAGCGGGAGATATTACCCAAAACTATAATTCAAGCACTTCAGGCACAAGCATTTTTAATGATATCAGGGGAACGGGAACTGTAACCTGCACCAACTTACAGTTTGGCAGCACTGCTTCTGTAACAACCTCATCCTTTTCGTTTTTAATCCTTGAAGCATCTGCTTTTACAGTAAGCAATAACGTTAATATTAATTTAAACGTTAGACAAATAAATGGCAGCGGTATCAGGCTTGAAGGAGGCACGATGACCATAAACGGGCAGATCAATTTTACCAACCGGGGCGTGACGGCCAGAAATTCAGGTTACTTTACGGTCAATGCCCGTACATCGTATAAAGTAACAAACACGAATACGAATCCCACATTAGTATTGGCTAATACGAGTGCTATTGGTACATTAGTTACCCCGTATTCTTCAGCAAACTTTTATGGCGACCATAACCCGGGTGGTAAGGCAACGGTCAGGTATACCGGCTCAAATCCTTTAATTTATACTACAGCCACACTTGGGTTTGGTCCTGGTGGTGGCGTAGTTAACACTAACGCTTCAACTGATCCTATTTATGATAACCTGGTGATCCAGGGGACGGGGACAGCGGTTATAGGTGGATCTGCAAGTACGGGGCAGACGAGTTATCTTAACGTCGATTCTACGCTTACGACAAACTCAAACGTCTCCTTTTCAAACCCCACAAATACTACCACTACTATAGGTGCAGCCGGATCAACAGCGGCCACGTGGACGAATAATTCGGCAGCAACCATTACCGGTGGTACGGGATCAATTGATATAAACGGAACACTTAGCAATGCAGGTACCATGAATATGGGTACGGGTGCTTTAAATATCTCGCGTAATTACACAAATACAGGTACGTTCACGCCTAATCCATCCGCGCTGATATCATTTGACGGTACAACCCAAACCCTTACAGACGCAACTGCCACGGGAACAAATTTTTACAATGTTACCTTCACCACAGGCGGAACAAAAACAATGGCCTCAGGAAGTACATTTACCGTCGCGCCAACTTATACATTAAATGTTAACTCATCGTCAACGCTTGCGGTAGGCAATGTCACATCGACCACAACGGCGCTTACCATACTATCCACCGCTGCAGGCGATGCAAGTATCGGCAGTCTTTCAGCAGGCGCCATTACGGGCAGTATCAATGTTCAACGTTATGTGAAAGGTACATTGCGTCGCTATATGCTAATGTCATCGCCGGTACTTAATACAACATCAACATTTTTAACAACCGGTTCGCTTAGCACCTATAATCTTTTACCGCTTATCGCTACAACGTACATTACCGGTCCAGGGGGTACAACAAATGGATTTGATGATGCTACAGCTACCGGCAACAGCCCTTCGGTATTTGTTTATGATGAAAACGCACCGGTTACTTCGGATGTAAATCAGGTATTGAATAATGAATACAAGCCTTTTAGCTCAACAAGCCAGGGTTTGCCACCTGCAAACGGTTTTTTATACTATTTCAGAGGGAGCAGGAGTGTAGCAAACCCCTTTGTAAGGCCTTTTCCGGCAACAGATAATGCTACGCTAAACTTTTTTGGAACTGTTATTAAAGGTACGGGGGCCAGCAATGCAACATTAACGGCCAATATTGTGAATTTTCCATCTACACCGCCAACTTATTATACCGCTACCGCGGTGAGTGCCCCGGCTACCTTGTCTTATCACACGTCAACACCGACTGTTAAACAAGGTTTAAACCTTATTGGTAATCCATATGCCTCGGTAATAGATCTGCATACCCTTTACACTGTAAACACTACTAATAAATTTTATTATATGCTGGTAAAAGATGCCAGTACCGGAACCAATAGCTCGTCAACCAAATTCGCGTTGTATGATGCCAGTACCGGATCTATTGGCACAGGAGCAAGCCGCTACGCTTTATCAGGGCAGGGATTTTTTACCGTTGCAACCTCTGCTTCAGCTATTAAGTTTGATGAAACAATGAAGGTAGCATACTCAAATTATAGCGGAGCGCTTCCATCAACCCCTGTATTTAATGTTGTTGGCAGCCCTTCAAAAAACATTACGGCTTCATTTGCAGCAAGCCCGGCTACCAATAATGTTGAAAGCAGTATTCCTCGTCTAACTATGAACCTGGTACAAGACGCTATTGTTCATAACTCTACCGACATCAATTTTGATGAAAACGCTACCGACAAGTTTGTGCCCGGTGAAGATGCGCCCTACTATCGGCCATCGGGGCAGGTTGATTTGTTTTACTCGTTAAGCAGCGATTCGGTAGGGTGTTTTGCTAATTACACAGGTAACCTCGAAAAATTAAAACGTGTGAATCTCATCGTTACTTTCTCTAATTATGGTACTTATAAACTCACCTCACCTGTAAAAAAGAACATTGACGAAAGATATTCCATCTATCTGAAAGATAAATATACCAATGATTCACTCGATGTTGTAAATAACGCCGAGTACGCATTTAAGGTTGATGCAAATCCGGCAAGCTATGCTCATGACAGGTTTTATCTTAAAATTGGTATCGTACCGGGACACGATTATCGCTTGCTGAGCTTTAACGGTAAAAAAGTAGCCGAAGGAATATCCCTTAATTGGGAAACTGATAACGAAAGTAATTTTACCAAATTCGCTGTTCAAAAAAGTGCTGACGGGGGCAAAACGTTTTTGACTATAGATAGCCTGCAGTCAACAGCTACCGGTAAGTATAGCTACACTGACCAAACTCCAGGCAGTGGCCAGATCGTTTATAGGCTTAGCCAAAACCTGGTAACCGGCGAAACTAAATTATCTGATAATCTAAATTTTGAAATACGGCCGGGCCCCGGTGTAAGTAAATTCCTGGTATATCCAACTGTGGTTTCGGCCAGTACAGTAAATATAAAGTTAGAACAAACATCTTCAAAACCTGTTAGGATAAGTATAGTTAGCCCTTCGGGCGCTATTGTCAGAAAGCTATCGGCTACTGGTACTAATACCTTTCAGGAAAATGTTAATAGTTTAGGCCGGGGACTTTACATAGTAGTTGCAGTTAATGAAAGCACAGGAGACAGGATTGGGAGCGGAATGTTTTTTAAACAATAACAGTATGTACGTATTATCTATAATTACATCAAAATGGAAAACAGTATTAGCTGTTATTATAATCAATTTGCTTACAGTATCCTTGAGTTATGCAGATCCGGGAGATGGCCTTTGCGATGGTAATGATGGCGGACCTGATGGTTGCCCGCTTGATACCTGGGTATGGATATTAATTTTAGTTGCGTTATTTTTTACCGTGCGGCATTTAAGGTTGAATAACCAATCCAAAGCTTCATCATAACTTCGGTTTAAATGATTTTTATTTACTGATAAAGTATATTTATCAGTAAATAAATTCACTCCAGGGTTAATGTTGAAGTTTTAAGCTCAATGGGTTAGGATAATTGTCGCTTTGGTCTTCAGCCACATTGTCAAGACATTTAAAATCTTTTTCAATAAGCAGGTACATTTGGTTGTTGTTGCTTTCGTAACCAACACGATCGGTGCTCGCCCATTCAACGGCCATCGCGGCTGGCATATACATAATTATGGTGTTATCGCTGAACCCGGCAGTTAAAAATTCAGTTGCAGAGCGTTGCAATGCATATTTAAATACTTGTGAACCAAAATTGGTGCTTTCTTCCAGATAGCCGTCCCTGTTAAAGTTTTGCACGTCTGTTTTGGTGAGGCGATAACGCAGTGAGTTTCCTTTTATCCTGATCTTCATTTCCTTAATTTTTTACGTTAACAACATCACCTATAATAATAATAGCGGGGTAAGTAAGCTGATTATCTGCCGCGATAGCTTCAAGGTCGCTTACTTTTCCTTTTGCAGATTTTTGTTGGGGCAATGAAGCATGCTGTATAATAGCTGCCGGTATATCCCCTTTGCCAGCTTTTATATAGGCTGATGCTATTTCTGCCAGCTTTTTCATCCCCATATATATAACAACTGTTGCGTTACTGTGCATGGCGCAGGTTAAATCGGCAGATAGGCTGCCGTCTTTTTTGGTGCCGGTAACCATCCAAACGCTTTCGCTCACTTGTCGGTGGGTTAGGGGAATGTCTTCCAGCCCGGAGGCCTGCATGCTGGTTACACCCGGTATGTAATGTGTGGTGATACCATGTGCACGTGCATAAATGATTTCTTCAAACCCGCGGCCAAATATAAACGGATCGCCTCCCTTTAACCTTACCACGTTACCTTTAGTAAATGCGTAGTGTTTTATCAGTTCATGAATTGTTTCCTGCGGTGTATAATCACCATAAGGTTGCTTGCCAACGTATACCTTTTCACAATCATCCCGGCTTATCGCCAGTAACTCTTTGTTAGCCAGGTTGTCATATAATATCACATTTGCCTGCTGTAATACCTTAAATCCCTTGATAGTCATCAAATCTGGGTCTCCTGGACCTGCTCCAAGTACAAAAAGTTCAGGATTTTGTATTTGTTTTTGCATTTTATTAAATTAGTGATTAAAAAATAGACTTTTAAGCCTTTATATTTTGGTGATTTTGTTAAAATAGCAAAATCAGTTTAAAAAATCTGTTTAAATAATGATGTAAATTATATTAATAGCACTAATTTATGAATTTAAACGTCAATAATCATGATTTATTTAACAAAAAATTGAAATTAAATTTTTATTTGATGCTTTTTTGAGTTATAATTGTAATATAAATGAAATCAAGGTCGCAGTTGATTCATTTTTAGTTTGAAAATTGCTTTAACATTTAAAAATTTCGATATGTCAAAACCAACCATCATTGTTGTTGGTAACGGTATGGTAGGTTATAAGTTTTGCGAAAAACTTTTAGCCAGATCAACACAGTTCCAAATAATTGTTTTTGGCGAAGAGCCGCGTCACGCTTATGACAGGGTGCATCTTAGTGAATATTTTAACGGCAAGACTGCTGATGATCTTTCGTTATCCACTTTATCGTGGTATTCAGATAATGGCATCGCGCTGCATTTGGATGACCCCATCCAGGAAATCAATCGCACCGAAAAAACAATCCACTCTTTAAAAGGCATTACACTTAAATATGATTACCTGGTTTTAGCAACCGGCTCATCGGCTTTTGTACCTGATATTCCGGGTATTGAAAAGGAAGGTGTGTTCGTGTATCGCACCATTGAAGACCTGGAGTTGATCAAGGCCTGCGCTGTTAATGCAAAATCAGGGGCTGTAATGGGTGGCGGCTTGCTGGGGCTGGAAGCTGCTAAGGCTTTAATAGATCTTGGCATTTCTGAAACGCATGTCATCGAATTTGCACCGCGCCTGATGCCGCGTCAGATAGACTCTGCAGGGAGTAATATGTTGCAAATGAAATTGAGCCAGCTGGGGTTGCATATCCACCTTAATAAAAGCACTGCTGCTATTACCGGCGATAAAAAAATCCACTCATTAAAATTTAATGATGATAGCCAGCTTGCTGTAGATATGCTGGTTATTTCGGCCGGTATTCGCCCGCGCGATGAGCTGGCTAAATTGGCGGGTTTGCATGTAGGTACACGTGGCGGTATTGTGGTGAACGAAAAAATGCAAACCAGTGATGAATGTATTTATGCTATTGGTGAATGTGCTTTATACGAAGGTATGATATATGGCCTCGTTGCACCCGGCTATGAGATGGCTGATATTGTAGCAGCTCATTTAACTGAGGCTGATAAGAGTTTTTATGGCTATGATATGAGCACCAAACTAAAGTTGATTGGTGTTGATGTGGCCAGTTTTGGTGATGCCTTTATTACTGAACCTGATTGCCGTACCATTTTGTTTGAGGACACGCATAAGGGGATTTATAAGCGCATTAACATTACAAACGATGGCAAGAACCTTTTAGGTGGTATTTTAATCGGCGATGCAGATGCTTATAATATGCTGCTGCAAACCGTTAATAATAAAATAGTACTGCCGCCGGATCCTGAAGATCTGATATTAGGATCAAGGGGAGGTGAAGCTAATGCAGGGGCAGGTGTAATGAGTTTGCCTGATGATGCGCTGATCTGCTCATGCGAGGCGGTTACCAAAGGTGCAATCTGTTCGGCTGTAAATGAGGGTGGTGTGACTGGTATTGATGGCATGAAAAAATGCACCAAGGCGGGTACAGGCTGCGGCGGTTGCGTACCATTGGTAAAAGATTTGATTGCCGGCACCATGAAGGCAAATGGTCAGTATATTAAAAATGTTATTTGTGAGCATTTTGATTACTCGCGCCAGGAATTGTTTGACCTTGTTAAAATAAACGGGCTGAAAAACTACGATCTGGTACTTGATCATTATGGCAAGGGCGATGGCTGTGAGGTTTGCAAGCCGGTTGTTGCCAGTATTTTATCCAGCTTATGGAATGATGTTATTGTAAAGCAGGAAGCAATACAGGATAGCAATGATCGTTTTTTAGCCAATATTCAAAAGGGGGTACTTATTCTGTTGTGCCGCGTATTCCGGGTGGTGAAATTACGCCTGATAAATTGATCGTGATTGGCCAGGTTGCTAAAAGATACGGGTTGTATACTAAAATAACCGGAGGGCAACGCATTGATATGTTTGGTGCGCACCTGAGCGATCTTCCTTTAATTTGGGAAGAGCTTATTGATGCCGGTTTTGAAAGTGGGCATGCTTACGGCAAGGCACTCCGTACTGTAAAAAGCTGTGTAGGCAGTACCTGGTGCAGGTTTGGCCTGCATGATAGTGTGACTTTCGCCATCGAGGTGGAGGATAGATATAAGGGGATCCGCGCGCCGCATAAAATTAAAGGTGGTGTAAGCGGTTGTGTTAGGGAGTGTGCCGAAGCGCAATCAAAAGATTTTGGAATTATAGCCACGGAGAAAGGTTGGAATTTATATGTGTGTGGCAATGGTGGCTCAAAGCCTCAGCACGCCCAGTTGTTGGCTACAGATATTGATAAGGAGACTGTAGTTAAATATCTCGACAGGTTCCTGATGTTTTATATAAAAACAGCCGATCAGTTAACCCGGACAGCAACCTGGCTTAATAAACTCGACGGTGGCATGAGCTATCTTAAAAATGTAATAGTAAATGACAGTCTTGGATTGGGCGAGCAGTTGGAAGAGGAAATGCAGGCATTGGTAAATACTTACCATTGCGAGTGGAAAGAAGCTATAAATAACCCTTCAATGCGCAAGCGCTTCGCTCATTTTATAAATGCGCCTGATGAAAAAGATCCTCATGCTCAATTTGAGCCAATGCGTGAACAGGTTCGCGCTAAGGAATGGTAGGTTTTATTAGGAAATCCCGAGTTTTTAGTTCAAAGTTAGATTGATCATTATTAAAAAGAAAACACAATGGAAGCAACAATAGCAACCCAATGGATCATGGCCTGTTATGTTGATGATGTGCCCGAAAATGGCGGATCATGTATTAAGCACGGTGATGAACAGATAGCAATATTTAATTTTACACGTCGCAATGAATGGTATGCTACGCAAAATCTTTGTCCGCATAAGCAGCAAATGGCAATATCGCGTGGCATGATCGGCAGTGCCGGCGAAAGCTGCGAGCCAAAAGTAGCTTGTCCTTTTCATAAAAAAACATTTTCGCTGCTTACAGGTGAGTGTCTGGGTGAAGAGGAATTGGTGATAAAAACTTATCCGGTAAAAATAGCCGATGGAAAAGTTTTTGTCGGAGTTGATTAAATGTTAGTGTATTTAGGCGGAAAATAGAACGAAATTTACATTAAGCGCCGTTGCCGAAAGGGGTAATGGCGCTTTTTTTGTGTTTTTGTTTAAAATTTTGGTGTATTTAATACACCAAGGCATTGGTTAATAAAGTCATGTTCGTTTTTGCTGTCTTATTTTGAATTTATTTTTCGAATTTTTAGAGTTTAAAGCAAATTTAAATGGCGTTATATCGATGTATGTGATTTTTTATAGTGATTTTATTTTGTTTAAATGGTTTTAATTTTGTTTTTGCGATGGTTTATTGATTTTTTATCTATTAATAAATTGTTAAAAATGCATTTCATCTGTTTTTGATCGTTTGTAATTTGAGTTTTTATCAAAAAATATAGTTTTTAATGATTTTAATCATAAAAATTCATTTTAAAAATCAATTATTTGTACGCAATCATTAAATAAGTTATATTTATCATAATTAAACAGATAAATAAATCAAAAAAGATTGAGCCTATGGTAAAAATCAAAAATTCATAAAAAAGCCCTGCCGGGAGGTCGCATTCCCAGACAGGGTTAAATAGTTTTTAATCGCTTTAACAAATAAAAAACCAATTCAAATGTACAAAAATGTATCTAATCAATACACTATTGGAAAAATTCTATTAATTATATCATGTTTCGTTTCTTATAATGCTTCTGCGCAGCTGTCTTTGACAGGGCAGATCAAAACAAGGGGCGAATTACGTGATGGTTATGGAACTTTAGAACCGGTAGGTAACAAAAACGCGGCCTTTGTGTCACAACGAACGCGGCTCACCTTTAATTACAAAAGCAGCAAGCTTATTTTTCAAACATCCGTACAGGATGTAAGGCTTTGGGGCCAGGATGCCTCAACTATTACTATCAACGATGGCAGCCGGCTAAGCCTTCACGAAGCCTGGGCCGAGCTGATCCTGTCCAACAAAAAAGACACTTCCTTTAAAAAATCACCTGTCGATTATTTCGCCATAAAAGCTGGTCGCCAGGAAATTAGCTATGACGATGAACGCTTGCTTGGTGCTACCGACTGGATTCAGCAGGCCCGCAGGCACGACGCCATCGTATTAAAACTTCTTCAATCAGGCTGGCAGGTTGATCTCGGCGCAGCATTCAATCAGAGTTCTGATGCTATTAATTATAACGGTACCTATTATACACCGGCCAATGTGCCCGCTACGGTAAAGGATAGCAAAGGTAATTTGGCTAATACCCCTGCCGGGCTTATCCCGCTGGTTAATGCATCGGGCGTTAGTGCCAAAAATGGCAATCTTTCATTTTTAAATCCTCCCGGTACTAATGGGCAAAACCAAAACTATAAAGCACTTGAATACCTCTACTTTGCTAAAAAATTTAATAAAACAAAGGTAACCGGCCTTTTCCTTGCCGATCAATTTGCCAAATACAAGCTCGATTCGGTAAAAAACGTATCAGGCGAAGATGTTGGTTATATATATGGCCGCCGGTTTAATCAACCAGGAGTTAATACCCGTTATACAACCGGGCTGCTTGTTAATCCCGTTTTCGGTAGCAAAGATGAATGGGCTGCTACAGCTGGATTTTATTACCAGGGAGGTCATGATCGCGACGGTGCTGAATTAAGTGCTTACACTTATACCGGGTCTTTATCATACAAAAGCAGTAACATGGCTTACACAGCCGGATGGGATTACCTGTCAGGAAATGATGCGCTGTCCTCTTCAAAAACCAATCACAGGTTTGACCCATTGTATGGTACCCCGCATAAGTTCTGGGGCTATATGGACTATTTTTATGCAGGCACCGGATCCCCAACCGGCGGCTTGAGCAACCCTTACGTTAAAATCAAATATCTTTCAGATAATAAGCGTTTTAGCGTTGATTTGGCTAATCATTACTTTCTGTTGGCTAAAGATCAGAAAGGAACAAACGGGCAACCTATCGACAAATATTTGGGTACTGAATTTGACCTCACCAACAGCTATAAACTTAACAAATTCACCGCTGTTGATCTGGGCTTATCCTACATGGCAGCAACTCACAGCATGGAGTATGCTAAAGGTTTAACGCCGGATAGCAGCAAACTGCACCCGTTTTGGGCGTACCTGCAGCTTAATATCAAACCTGAGTTTTTAAATAAGTAATGTAGGCTAAAAGCTTAAGGCTAAAAGCCGAAAGCGAGAAATGTTAAAAAATCAAAGTACAAACAAACAGCTTTTAGCCTTAGGCTTTGAGCTTTAAGCTTAAAAAAATGGAAAAACAACTTACCAAACTCAACATATTTTCATTGAAGGGTGTACAAATGCGCACCTTTCACATTACCTGGCTCATGTTTTTTGTTTGCTTTTTTGGCTGGTTCGGACTGGCGCCATTAATGCCAACCATCCGTGCCGAATTACATTTGAGTAAAGGACAAGTGGGTAACACCATCATTGCATCTGTAGCTGCAACAATTATTGCCCGCCTTATTATAGGTAAACTTTGTGATACCTGGGGGCCGCGCAAAACAGCCGTTAGGTTATTAATAATAGGGTCCTTACCTGTATTTCTTGTGGGTCTGGCGCATGATTACACATCTTTCTTATTGTTTCGGTTGGCAATCGGTGTAATAGGTTCATCGTTTGTAATTACCCAGTTCCACACTTCTATGATGTTTGCGCCTAATATAAAAGGTACAGCCAACGCGGTAACCGGTGGTTGGGGTAACCTTGGCGGTGGTGTAACCAATATGGTGATGCCTTTAATATTTGCTGCTATAGTAGGGGCTGGTTTTACCAAGGCCGAAGCCTGGCGGTATGCCATGATAGTTCCGGGTGTAATGATGCTGATAATAGCATTCGTATACTGGAAATTTACCAAAGACACGCCTAACGGTAACTATGATGAAGTAGGTTATGCCAAAACCAACCCATCAAAAACCGATTGGTCGATATTGGCCGACTGGCGTGTTTGGGCACTTACACTGGCTTATGCTATGTGTTTTGGTATGGAGATCACTTTTGATAATGTAGCTTCTCTGCATTTTGTAGATACTTTTCATTTGTCGCAAAGTTCGGCCGGTTTTTGGGCAGGTATTTTTGGCTTCATGAACATTTTTGCCCGTGCATTAGGCGGCATTGTATCTGACAAAGTTGGTGGCAAATTCGGAATGCGGGGCAAGGGCTTATTGCTTGCCGGCGTACTGCTGCTGGAAGGCATTGGTCTTGTTCTGTTTGCAAATTCGGGCAACCTTACAATGGCTATTATTTCCATGCTCTCGTTTGCACTGTTCCTCAAAATGTCAAATGGTGCTACTTATGGTATAGTTCCGTTTATCAATAGTAAAAATGTTGGGATGGTAAGCGGTATAGTAGGTGCAGGCGGTAACCTTGGGGGGATGTTGTTTGGGTTTCTTTTCAAGTCCGAACATATCACTTATATACAGGCATTTACTTACATCGGTATAACTGTTATGGTGATTTCCGTGATTGTGCTGATCACCCGTTTTCAAAAACAGGCTGAAGCTCAAACAGCAGATGAACCTGCTTTGGCTTTATAAGCTTAAAGCAAAAGGCCGAAAGCGAAAAGCAGAAGGCTGAATAAATAGAAAAGAAATCATATGAAAGCTTTAGGCTTTAAGCCTTAAGCTTTCGGCTTAAAGAAAAGCTTTTAGCTTAAAAGAAATGTTGAACAAACGCCCTCAAAATACATTTAAAAGTACTTGCTGCTACTGCGGAGTAGGATGCGGCGTGGTAATTAATAAAGAAAAAAATGGCAGTATAACGCTTGAGGGTGATAAGGACTATCCTGTAAATAAAGGCATGTTGTGCAGTAAAGGGCTTAACCTGCATTACACAGCTAATGATAAAACCGACAGGCTGCTGTACCCTCAAATGCGTTATAACAAAAGCATGCCCCTGCAAAGGGTAAGCTGGGACGACGCATTGGAGCGCACAGCAGCCATTTTTAAAACGTTCATTGATAAATACGGGCCGGATTCGGTTGCATTTTATGCCTCAGGCCAGTGCCTTACTGAAGAATATTATGTTGTCAATAAGTTAATTAAAGGTTTTATTGGCAGTAATAATATAGATACTAATTCGCGTTTGTGTATGAGCAGCGCGGTTGCCGCGTATAAAATTGCTTTAGGCGAGGATACTGTACCTGTTTGTTATGACGATATTGAACTGGCCGATTGCTTTTATGTTACCGGAGCTAACCCAGCCTGGTGCCATCCTATTTTATGGCGAAGGGTTGAAGCGCATAAAGCCGCAAATCCCGATGTGAAAATCATTGTTGTTGACCCCCGGGTTACGGATACCTGCAGCAATGCCGATCTGCACCTGCAGTTAAACCCGGGTACCGATATCACCCTTAACCACGCTATTGGCAGGGTATTGATAGAGAATGGGGATATCGATATTGATTTTGTAAACAATCATGCTGATGGTTTTGAGCAGTACAGCAAATTGGTATTTGAACGTACCCTTGCTGAATCATCTGCAATTTGCGGTGTAACTGAAAACGACATCCGGCTTGCTGCCAGTTATATAGGCGATGCAAAAGGTTTTATAACGATGTGGACAATGGGGCTAAATCAAAGCGCTGTTGGGGTAAATAAAAATTTAAGCCTCCTGAATCTTAATTTGATAACGGGCCATATTGGTAAGCCGGGATCTGGCCCATTATCGCTAACGGGGCAACCAAATGCTATGGGCGGGCGCGAAGTGGGAGGGCTTGCTAATCTTTTACCGGCGCATCGTATTTTAACTAACCCGGCAGACAGGGCGGAGGTGCAGAAGTTTTGGGGAGGTATAGAGATAGCCGCAAAACCTGGTCTTACCGCAACGGAGATGTTTGAGGCATTAAATGATGGCCGCCTTAAAGCCATCTGGATCATGTGTACCAACCCCTTAACCAGCTTGCCAAACGTACGCCTTGCCGAAGAGGCTTTGAAAAAAGCAAAGTTTGTAGTGGTTCAGGAGATTAGTAATAAGCCCGAAACATTGGCTTATGCCGATGTGATCCTCCCCGCAGCAGCCTGGGCCGAAAAGGAGGGTACTATGACCAATTCTGAAAGGCGGATCAGTTATTTGAGTAAAGTACTTGACCCCCAGGCGAGGCTATGCCGGATAGCGAGATCATTTGCCGTTTTGCTCAAAAAATGGGGTATAAAGGCTTCGACTTCAAAAATGCCGCAGAAATTTATACCGAGCATGCTAAACTAACAGGGAAAACCAATATTGATATCAGCGGGCTCACGCACGAAACCATCATACAACAACGATCAATACAATGGCCTTATAAAAAACGTAATGCGATACCAGGGACACCTCGCTTGTTTACCGACAAGCAATTTTATACCGAAACACGTAACGCTAAGATAAGCGCGGTACCGGATGCGCATACCAGCGAGGTTCCTGACGGCGACTATCCTTTTATTCTCACTACCGGCCGTATCCGCGATCAATGGCATACCATGAGCAAAACCGGTAAGGTGAATAAGCTTAATCAGCATATTAAAGAGTCATTTATCGAAATCAATCCTGTTGATGCTGAAGCTTTGGAGATCAGGGAAGGCGATGTTACTATTATCACATCCCGGAGGGGTGAAGTGCGGGTAAAAGCCCGGATTACCGAACAGATAAAACAGGGTGTTGTTTTTGTGCCGATGCATTGGGGCAAGATACTAAACAATGATCTCCACCGCATTAACAATGTTACTAATGACGCACTTGATCCGATATCAAAAGAGCCGGATTTTAAGTATTGCGCAGTAAAGATTCAAAAGTATAAAAAGCCTTTTCAAAGAATTGTGGTTGTTGGCGCCGGTGCCGGTGCGCACGGCTTCGTGCGGTCATACCGGGAGTTGAACAAAGATGATGAGATCATCATTTTTAGCAAAGAAGATCATCCTTTTTACAACCGCGTTATGCTGCCAGATTATATCAGCGGCGAGCAACGCTGGGAGCAACTGGTAAAAATGACGGATGAGGAAGAACCCGAACTTAAAATAAGGTTATTACGTGGCGTAAGTGTCGAGAAAATAGACCGTGTTAACAAATATGTGCTGGATAGCCGGGGTGTAAAAACTTATTACGATGTATTGCTGCTGGCTACCGGCAGCCGGGCGGCAATTCCTAAAAACGTTCCATCGTTGACAGGGATCTTCAGTATGCGTAGCCGCAATGATGCTGATAACTTTAAAAAGCATGTTCCCAAAAATGGTCACGTAGTAATAGTCGGAGGTGGTTTATTGGGATTGGAGATGGCGGCTTCCTTGCGTGAAATAGGGATTACTATCACCATTATTCAACGTACATCAAGATTTTTAAACCGCCAGTTGGATGAGTTGGGCAGCAGGCTCTTGCACGAAGAAATGGTTGATCAAGGTTGCGACATTTTCTATGATGATGAAGTGCAGTTGTTTTATGGGCGTAGTAAGCTTACCGGCATCGGCTTAAAAAGCGGACGGAAAATAGATTGCGATGCCATGATTCTTGCCATTGGTACTACGCCAAATCTTGAAATAGCAAAAGATTGCGGCCTTGAAATTAAGCGCGGCGTAATTGTAAACGAACGTTTGCTTACCAGCGATCCGAGCATATACGCCATTGGCGAAATAGCAGAGTTTAACGGCACATTATATGGTATAACCGCTGCTGCGGAACAACAAGCTGCTGTAGTTGCAGGCTATATGAACGGCGACATAGCCAGTTATTACAAGGGCAGCCTGTTTATGAATATCATCAAAATTCATGGCTTTGATTTGTGCAGTATCGGTTTATCTGATTGCCCGAATGAAAAAGACTATGAAGAAATAGTGTTTATAGATAAGGCAAAGCGTTATTATAAAAAATGCATTATTCACCAGGACAGGTTGGTGGGCACCATTTTAATTGGAGATAAAGGCGAGTTTCAGGAATTCAGAGAGCTGATAGCAAACAAAACCGAGCTTAGCGATAAGCGCCTTAAACTGCTTCGCAGCGGTAAAACAGCCGAGCCTGTTTTAGGCAAACTGGTTTGTAGTTGTAATAATGTGGGTGCCGATAATATACGTAATAAAGTAGCCGGCGGCTGCACGCAACTGGCCGATGTTTGCAGCCAAACCGGAGCCGGAACTGGCTGCGGATCATGTAGGCCCGAAGTAAAACGCCTCTTGGAAGAAGTACTTGAGCAACAATTATTAAAAGCTTAAACCAATGGATAATAAGCAACTAATTAAGATAAATTTGCCCGGCGGTGTAGCCTCTGCCGGTGATTTTTACGAGATGCTCATCATCGCGCAAAATGCTGGTGCTAAAAAGGTCCGTTTTGGCAACCGGCAGCAATTGTATTTTGAAATTGAAGAAGCACAGTTGGAGGATCTGGAATTTGATATGCTTAGTGCCGGTATTGACCATGAAGTTAACCAGGATACTTATCCCAACATCACCAGTTCGTACATAGCTGATGGTATTTTTAACCAGGAGAACTGGCTCAAAGAAGGTGTTTATAAAGACATTTTCGACCTGTTTGATTATCAGCCCGAACTGAAAATAAACCTGGTTGACAGCAATCAAACTTTTGCTTCGTTTTTTACAGGTAACCTTAATTTTATTTCTTCGCCGGTAAGTAATTACTGGTACTTGTATATCAGGTTTCCTAAAACTAACATCTTGTATTGCTGGCCTGTTTTGGTTTATTCGGATGATATTCCCGCCATTGGCAAAGCAATACAACAGGTTATATTTGCCAACAAAAAGCTGTTTTACGATCAGGTTGAAATCAATCCCGATAAGCTTTATCAATTAGTTACTGCCGGTTACCAATTTGTAATCCAGGAAATTGATCAACCGCTTATTATTCCCGAATTTCAACTACCCTATTATGAAGGTTTTAACAAACAGGGTAATAAATACTGGCTGGGTATTTACAGGCGCCACGAGCTTTTTGATATTGAGTTTTTGAAAGAAATCTGCAACCTGTGTATGCAAACCAGGGTTGGACAATTGTATTTTAGCCCGTGGAAATCCTTACTCATTAAAAATATCGAGGCAAAGCACAGGCCGTTATGGGGTAACCTGTTTAATAAATACCGGGTAAACATCAGGCATGCTTCAAATGAGCTTAACTGGCAGGTTGAAGACCTTTGCAATCCCTGCCTCGAGCTTAAGCAGCAATTGGTAAGCGAATTTGAAGAGGCAGATTTGCGAACATATGGACTTAGCTTTGCCATAAAGCGGTCGCCTAAATCGGGGATTTATGGCTCAATTATGATCCGCGAGCGGATGCCCGATGAATTTGAAATTGTGCATACCCGCGATTTTAACCACAATACCCGCGAATTTGTGATTTACAAACAAGGTGTTGCCAAAGCAGATTTAAGCAGGCACCTGACAGCGCTTTGCGATATGTTTTATGAACAACAAATCAATAACCTATCACCATTGCCGGTAAGCAAAACCAATACTGAAATTAAATCACCCAATCAAAAAACGGTTCATCAATGTAAAAGCTGTTTCACTATTTATGACGAGTTGTATGGAGATATCTTTAATAATATAGAACCCGGAATGCCTTTTGAAAATTTAAGCGACTATGAATGCCCAACCTGCGGCGCCGAAAAGGAGAACTTTGCAGAACTGATGTATCAAGCCGATTAATCGTTTTTAAATAAATTAATTAAAAAAATCAGCCTGTTTGCTTATTGTAAACAGGCTGATTTTTTTAATAATATACCTTCGGTAATTTATTTTGCCGGAGTAATGATAATGTTTCTGTAATCGATAGGTCCGTGATCCCCCTGAATCAGCAGCGGCCCTGGTTCGCCTTCTTTACTGTCGATAGCCCCGCCGGTAATGCCCGGAATCTCCTGCTGGCATATCACCATGGTGCCATTGGCTACGATGGTAACTAAACGCCCTACCAGTGTAATATCATATGATTGCCATTCCCCGGCATTTTTTGCCATCATTTTATTAGGCGGCAGGAAACCGTAAATAGCGCTAAACTGGTTATTGATAGGTTCAGGCTCACCGGTTTTAGTGTCGATAACCTGTACCTCATAGCGCCCTCTCAGGTAAACGCCGCTGTTGCTGCCTTTTTGATAGCGAAATTCGATGTGTAATTTAAAATCGCTGAATTTTTGATCGGTAATAAGGTTTGCGCCGGAGTGCTTGCTTCTCAATATGCCCGATTCTACTACCCATTGGTTTTTGCCGTCAGTATGCCAGCCTTTGGTGTCTTTACCGTTGAACAGTTTAACAGGTTTGCCCCAAACAGGTGCCTTTGCCCTTGTCATTGATGGAGCTCTGACACCTGTAAAATGATAAGTAACCCCATCTGAATATACCATTGTTCCGGTTAATTCTTCGCCCTTAACCTCAAATTCAAAATCCATGTTCCGGTTTCCCTCTTCCCATTGCAGCGGGATAGAAAAGCTGTATTTGCCGTCATGTGGTTTTACTTCTGATATTGGTCGCGCACTTCCGAAAGCATAGGTAAAACGGCCAACCAGGGTATGTGTGCCTGATTTTTGAACTTCCAGCCAGGACGGAAGGCTTTTGCCACCTTTATCAATAGTTATATCCCATCGGCCGATAACGGCAGGATCCTTTGCCTGTTGAGCTTTGGCTCCCGAAATTATTAAAAGCAGCAATCCCGCGATAAGCTGTATGCGGATGAATCTGCTATTTGAGTTCTTTTTAATAGTAGTTTGGTTTCTCATAATTTTTAAATCTACAAACTATCATTCAATATTTTATTACACGGTTATTTTTTTGCAACAACCATGCAGCGATCATTTTCTTAAAGTTTAGTTAACATTAGTAATGTAGGTTTGTGATATCAAATGATAGAAATTGCCGATACTATTTTTGCTTTCACGAATCAGAGAGGACGATCATTCGGCTTTTGATCTGCTGTTTGAGCGTCACCTTTAACAGCATTAAACATAGTAAGGTTTGGGGCTGGATTACCCGCAACAACTACTGCCGACCAGGCATCATTGCGCGCTAAGCGAGTGGTACCTTGCCAAAACAGCGCTTTATGGACACCTTTTACACTCAACAAACGATTGGCAAAGATTAAGAAACCAACTATCCTGAAAAGGTGGTTGGTTTCATGTTTGTGAGATTATGGATTATTCTTTATCCATTTTTTCAAGCAATGCCAGGATCCTGTCAAGCTTGTCTACTTCAATGGCGTTTAAGCGCAGTTGTAATTCTTCAATTTCTTTTTTGCTTCCACATTGGTTCGGAAATCCTCATTGGCCTGGGCGCGGTCACGTTCATTTTGGCGGTTCTGTGCCATCATGATAATCGGGGCTGCGTATGCCGCCTGGGTTGAAAACAACAAGTTTAATAAAATGTATGGGTAGGGGTCCCAATGACCAATAAAGGCCACTACGTTTAGCGCCATCCACAACGCAACAATTAAGGTTTGAATGATGATGAACCGCCATGAACCCATGCCGGCCGCTACAGAGTCGGCCAATCGCTGCCCAAAGTTCATAGAATCGATATGCCTTTGATACCAGTTTTTTTATTGTTTGCCATTTTTTAGGAATTAAGCTTTGGGTAATAAATATATAAATTTAATTGCTGTGGCTGCTTATTGGGCTGAAGTCCTTAGGGTATGAGCAAGAAATTCATTTTGATTCGAATACTGCGTTAATCAAATATTTCTACCCATAGCCTTCAAATCTCTGTAACTTTAAGATACATGTCACTATGTTATATAGCTTTGAACATACCTCAACACCCCAATACTGGCTCAGCCGCTTTGTGATTCTTCGCCTGCTGGGTGCGGTTTACGCGGTGGCGTTCCTTGTGGCTATAACCCAGGTGCTGCCATTAATCGGCTCAAATGGCTTATTACCGGTTGATCATTATTTGCATCAGGTAAGTATAGCACTGGGTTCAAAAGGAGCAGGGTTTATGCGGCTGCCTTCAGTGTTTTGGTTTTGGCATTCAGATCAGGCATTACTGCTTGTTTCATGGACAGGTTTAATTTTATCCCTGATTGTTGTGGCCGGTTATGCCAACGCGTTTTTAATGGGGGTATTGTGGGTATTGTATCTATCATTGGTACATGTTGGGCAGGACTGGTATGGTTATGGCTGGGAAATCCAACTTACAGAAACGGGCTTTCTTGCTATATTTTTATGCCCTTTGCTGGATATGCGGCCTTTTCCCAAACGTCCGCCGCCTTTGCTGGTTATCATCCTGTTTCGCTGGCTCATCTTCCGGATCATGTTTGGTGCTGGAATGATCAAATATCGTGGCGATGCTGTGTGGCGCAATGGAACTGCATTGTATTATTATTTTGAAACCCAGCCAATACCGGGACCGTTTAGCCGCTGGTTTCACTTTCTGCCACATTCGTTATTGCGGCTTGGTGTTTGGTTCAATTGGCTGGCCGAACTATTGGCACCCTGGTTTGTTTTTGGCCCGCGGATATTCAGACACATCGCTGGTAGTGTTATTATTTTGTTTCAATTTGCAATCATCCTGAGCGGGAACCTTTCTTTTTTGAATTGGCTTACCATTGTGCCTGCGCTGGCTTGCCTTGATGATGGTTTTTGGGCTAAGCTTTTGCCGGGTGTACTTGTACGCAAAGCTGCGAAGGCCGAAGAGCAAGCTGAAGTTTCGCAGCCTATGCAGTACACCGCACTGATAGTAACTTGTATAGTAGGATTGCTAAGCTTCCAACCCGCGTTTAACCTCCTGTCGCCCAAACAAATTATGAATACCTCATTTGATCCACTGGAGCTTGTAAATACCTATGGTGCATTCGGCAGCGTGGGACAGGAACGTTTTAATGTAGTTTTTGAAGGAACAAGAGACCTCAATCCCGATAGTGCAAACTGGAAAGTTTATCCTTATAAAGGCTTGCCGGTAGCACCTGACCAGTCTCCCCGGCAGGTGGCGCCGTACCAATTAAGACTGGACTGGCAGATGTGGTTTGCCGCAATGTCCACAGCCGATCAGTACCCCTGGACATATCATCTGGCCTGGAAACTATTGCATAATGACCCGGGGGTAGTTGGTTTATTTGCCAGAAATCCCTTCCCGGGAAAACCACCGCGTTATATTCGTGCTGTTATTTACCGTTACCGTTTTTCCCGTCCCACGCCTGGTAGCGGCCCTTACTGGGAACGGGAAAAGTTAGGATTATGGTTACCCGTGCTTTCCGTGCAAAACCCGCAATTTGTTGCTTATCTGAAAGGTCAGGGCTGGCTATAAACTACGGTTAATCAGGCTCAATTTCAATTGAAATCAACCACCTGCGTCAATAACTGTTTTTAAATTTTATTTTCGCGAAAATATTTTCTTAATGAAAGAGCAATTGTCTGGTTTACTTACCGCCCTAAAAGAGGGTACGGTTACATTTAATGACGTCATTGAATTTATTAATAATTATTACGAGCATCAGCCAACTGCATTTAAAAATGGCAATATTTATAACGAAGCAGCACAGAACCAGGGCAGCGCCAGGGTTTTTGCTTTTGCTCAACTCAATAATCTAAGTGAGCCTGATACGCTTTATTTATTTGCGGAGCACTATAGGACCGTCCTTGCAAATCCAGATGGTACAGATCATCAGAATATCCGTCAGTTTAAGGCCTATGGCTGGCCGGGAATCAGGTTTGAAGGAGATGCACTTGTATTGAAGTCAGGACAGGTCTGAAGCGGACCTTAAGATTCCGTTATCGACATATTTAGCAATAATTTACGATATATCATTTAAGTATTGGTTGACCGGTACAGAGCGTATTATTAATTGTATTCTAAACAATCATTTATTCACTTACTTATTGATTATTTGAATAATAGATTGTTACTTTATGATTCCAATTATAATATTGCCTTGTTCAACAATTTGGGCTCATCCGATACAGGTGACAGAAATATCAAATTCGCTGCACCAGCGTCTGTCATCGGGCGATGAGCTTGCTTTTAAGTTATTCTTCCAAAAAAACCAACCCCGGCTTTTCGCCTATATTTATAAAGTTGTCAAGTCTCGCGAAATTGCAGAAGAATTGGTGCTTGATATTTTTGTAAAGATCTGGTCGGCTAAAGAGATCTTAAGTGAAGTAGAAAATGTTGATGCTTTTCTTCACCGGATGGCTGTAAATAAATCACTCGACTTTTTACGTACGGCCGCCCGTGAAAAAAATACAGCAGCTCCTTAACCAACACATGCAGTATGAGCAGGCAACGGCAGCCTCAAATCACGATTTTAAAGAATATAACCAGCATGTGATTCATTGTTTGCAAATGCTTACTCAGCAGCAACAATTGATACTCAATTTAAGCCGGGAAGAAGGGCTTACGCATGAGCAAATTGCTGATAAGCTAAACCTGTCAAAAAACACCGTAAAAAATCACATTGTTACAGCTTTAAAAAAAATGCGCGAGTTTATAAAGCACGGTCAACTATCCATCTTGCTTACAATCTCGCTTTTTTTATTTTTTTCAGATCTGATTAGTCCTCTCTTCTCATTTTATCGTCATGTATATGAATTGGTTTTAACCAGCCAAGTGCAGCATGTCAACAGCCTCGGTTTTTCGCATAAAATACTTATTTCAAAAATACCTGGACAACTCGTGTACTACAGAAGAGTTTAACGAACTTTTTGAACTGATGGCCAAAGAGGAGAATCTGTCAGAAATTGAAGGTTTATTGGAGAAACTATGGGCCGACACTGAAATGAAACCTGATGCTGACGCAGAAGTCGTTCATCAGGAAGTTTTATACAATAAGTTGCTTGAGATTGTAAAAAAGGAAAAAAACGTTTACTCATTTCAAAAAAGAAGCTCCAAAACAATTATCCGTTCGGTTGCCGCTACCGTTGCATTGTTAATATGCGCAGGCCTGTACTTTTTACACACAAGGCCTAAACCAATGCCCATGCAGGCCCGGATAACACCATCAAACCCCGTCCGCCATGTGCACGAGATCAGGCTGGCCGACGGAAGCGTAGTGACATTAAATAAGAACAGTCATTTAGATTACCCGGCAAAATTCAACGGGAAAACCCGCGAAGTATATTTAACCGGCGAAGCCTATTTCGATGTAAGGCATGATCCGCTTCACCCTTTCCTTGTGCATACAGGGCAAATTACAACCCGCGTGTTAGGTACGGCATTTAATATTAAATCGGAAGGCAGTTTGATCCAGGTAACGGTAACCCGTGGAAAAGTTAAAGTATCCACCCCTAAAAAACTTTAGGCATTGTATTGCCCAATCATCAGATAAGTTATAACGAAATCAATAATCAATCTTCCATAGATATATTGAATGCCAAAACAACGGTACTTTGGAAAGAGACCGATTTGGTGATGGATCATATGACATTGAAAGAAGCCGTGGCCATTTTAACAGAAAGATATGGTGTAAAAGTTATTCTTGATAATGAAAAGATAGGGAGCTGCCGTTTTAGCGCCACCTTCTTAAATACTACGGGGTTGGAACAGGTTGTCAAAGTATTATCGCACCTGAATAATTTGAGCTATAAATGGAGTAAGGAGGGTGATGTTACACTATCTGGTTCCGGCTGTGAATAATAACCAATTTTTTACCTCTTAAATAAAAAACCTATGAAACATTGATACTTTAAACCTTCCAGATAAAAAAAGCCCCGTTGCTTACGACTTCTCACATCATTCGGCGACAGGGCAAGTACTTAACCAATTATTATTAACCGATTAAAACCAATGCAAGTTATGAAAAAAACTCTTGCGTTTAAGCAATGGTGCACATTATCCGGTGCCTCTGCACGCCAATTTTTAAACACATTCCGAAAAGTTATGCGATTCAGTTTTATGATCCTGCTGGTATTACTGGTCTCCGGTCAATTGCTCTTAGCTTCCTCAAGCAAGGGGCAATCGCTTGATAAGATCAATGTCAGGCTGGAAGTGGGTAACGAAACGATAAAATCGGTGATCAAAAAAATTGAAAAGCAAACCAATTTGCGGTTTGCTTACAAAGACAATGTCCTGTCACCAAACACCCGCGTTACCGTTTCTTCCCTCGACAAATCGGTAAAGGATATCCTGGACGAGCTCTTTGCCAACCGGGGAATTGGGTATAGCCAGATAGACAACAATATTATTTTGTTTAATACCGCAACCGGAGGGCCTGCTTCGAGCAACAACAACGGGCAAATCGAAACAATACCTATAAATGGCAAAGTAACCGACGAAAAAGGTGAACCCCTGCCTGGTGTATCGGTAAGGATAAAAGACACTGATATCGGTGTAGCAACTAATGTTTCAGGCGATTTTACCATTACTGTTCCCAATGCCAATACCGTATTGGTATTTACTTTTTTAGGATTCAGACCGTTAGAACAGAGTGTTAATGGCAAAACCTTTTTAAAGGTGGCTTTAGTTCCTTTGAGCAAATCGCTCGAAGAGGTGATTATTGTGGGTTATGGTGCGGTAAAAAAGAGGGATCTTACCGGTTCGGTTGTTTCTGTTAAGGGTGATGAGATCACCAAAGTTGCGGCATCAAATCCTATGGAAGCGCTTCAGGGAAAGGTTTCGGGTGTAGATATCGTGCGTACAAGCGGTGCCGCAGGTGCAAATGTAAGCGTAACTGTTCGTGGTAACCGGTCTCTATCTGCAGGTAACGGCCCGCTTTATATAGTCGACGGGATTCAGTACAGCAATTATGAAGATATCAATCAAAACGACATTGCATCAATGGAGTTTTTAAAGGATGCTTCATCAACCGCTATTTATGGTTCGCGCGGAGCAAACGGTGTAATTATAATTACAACAAAAAGAGGCAACAGCGGGCAACCGAAAGTAGCTGCGGGTTCATATTATGGAATTTCGGATGTTGCAGGCTATCCAGTACCCATGACAGGGCCGCAATATGCAAACCTGAAACGTGAAAGCTTCAGAACTATAGGAACATGGAATTCTCCTGCCGACGATCCGAAAGTCTTTACCAGTGCAGGCGATCTGGCTGCGGTTCAAAGCGGCCTGTCATATTACTGGCCGGGGTTTTTACTGCATAAAGGCTCCCAACAGGATTACAACGCCAGCGTTTCCGGTGGTAGTGAAAAAACAAAAGCTTACTTTTCTTTTGATTATTTTAAGGAAAAAGGGTTATATGCTAATGATTACTCAAACAGGTATACCCTGCGGTTAAATATAGATCACCAGTTATTTAAGGCTTTTAAGGTGGGGCTGCAAAGTCAGCTTGCTTATTATGATCAAAACCTTCGAAACGATGGGGTATTATCCGTAGCCAATAAAATTATTCCCTATTTTAATCCGTATAATGCAGATGGTAGTATAGCTAAATTTCCAGGTAACGGTAACCAGGCCAATCCTCTTTTTGATGACGACGCATCCCAGTTTGTAAATAAGAACAAGATTACCCATTTGCTCTCAACCGCCTATGCAGAATGGAAGCCAATAAATGGCTTAACCATACGGTCAAATTTAGGTGTTACGCTGGCTGATTCACGAAACGGCCATTTTGAAAGTGCCAATACTATAAACCGGGCCTTATCTTCAGGGTCATTATCATCAGTAACCAATTCAAATGAGACTAATTTGCTTTGGGAAAATATTATTACCTGGCAAAAAACAATAGCAAGGCATAGCGTAGTTGTAACGGGTGTTACCAGTTATCAATCAAATGTTATGGACCAATCCGCGGCACAAGGCACCGGACAACTAATACCCGATCAATCCTTCTACGCGCTGCAAAACAATCCGTCTAACTTAAAAATATCGAGTAATTACGTTGGGCAACATTTAACTTCAGGAGCATTACGTTTAAATTATGCATTTAAAGACAGGTATTTACTAACCCTGACTGGGCGTGCTGATGGTTCATCTGTATTGTCGTCGGGAAATAAGTGGGCATTCTTCCCTTCGGCGGCCGCGGCCTGGCGTCTGGTTGATGAGGGATTTATGAAAACCCAAAACGTGTTTTCTGAGTTGAAATTACGTTTAAGCTATGGGGTTGCCGGCAATGCTGCTGTAAGCGCATACCAAACCCAAAGCAAGGCAGTGCTTATTCCATTTTCATGGAACGATATCACCGCATTAGCATATGGTCTTGACCCCAATATCGGAAACCCTCAATTAAAGTGGGAGTTAACAGGAACCTTAAACGCTGGTATAGATTTCGGAATTTATAAAGACAGGGTTTCGGGCACTATAGATTATTATGATTCGCACACAAGGGATTTGTTATTGCCACAGCAATTACCTGCCTCAACAGGAGCGCTAAGAACATTGGCCAATGTTGGCGAAAGTCGTAATACAGGTATTGAGATTGCACTGAAAACCATTAATATCCAGTCAGAAAGCTTTACTTGGACATCCAATATCACCTATACACGCAACAAGGAACGCATCACGTATTTACCAAATGGTGTAAACGACCTTGCCAATGGCTGGTTTATAGGCTACCCGGTTGTATCTTTTTACGATTATCAAAAAACAGGGATCTGGCAAACATCTGAAGCCGCCCAGGCTGCAACTTATGGGTACAAGCCAGGTGATATTAAGGTTGCTGATTTAGATAATGACGGAAAGTTTACCACAACATTTGACCGTAAAATACTTGGCTCAGCTGTCCCAAGGTATAGCTTTGGCTTTAGCAACGATTTTAAATATAAGGGCTTCGATTTAAATGTGCAGGTATTTGGACGTATCGGGCAGATGTTCGTATCTCAATACGCGTTGAAGTATGAGCCTAATGGAATTGAAAATGGCGCCAATGTAGACTATTGGACGCCGGAAAACCCCACAAACGCCTACCCAAGGCCAAGTGCCAATATCACAAAGGCATCCGAGCCATTTGCTTCAACCTTGGGCTACAAAGATGGTTCGTATGTTAAAATAAAGAACGCAACGCTTGGGTTTACCTTTCCTGCAAGTGTAACTAAACCCATTCACTTATCTAATTTGAGGATCTATGTGAGCGCCAAAAACTTTGCGACCTTCTCAAAGATAAAAGATTATGATCCTGAAGGCGGCGGTTCATTTGACAGGCCACTTACTAAATTGTTCCTGGCCGGTTTAAATCTTTCCTTTTAACCAATACTAATATCTAAAAAACATATTATGAAAAATTTACTAAAAAGTTGGGCGCTGCTGCTTATAGCCATTGCCACTTTATTTAGTGCCTGCAGCAAAAAGCTCGAAGAATATAACCCCAGCAATTTAACCGCTACAACAGTTTATACCAAAGCGGTAGGTTTTGAAACATTGGTTAATGCGGCCTATACCTATACCCGGTTTTGGTATGGAAAGGAAGAAGGGTACCTGGCCTCTGAAATGGGAACGGATATCTGGACGAGCGGTACCGGCGACCCATACCCAATGTTTACTCAATATATTAATTTACAAGGCACTGCAGACCCGCTGCCTTTATTGTGGAACAACTTGTATGCCGGTGTAAATTTATGTAATACGGGTATAGCCCAGATTGCTGCCGTTACAGATTATACGGCAGCCCAAAAATTGAACCGCGAAGCCGAGCTGCGTTTTTTAAGAGCATTTTATTACTGGCATATTGTTGAAACCTGGGGTGGTGTAAACTTTACCACCAAACCAACTGCAGGCGCCAATACAGAAGCTAATAAAACACCGGTAGAGACTTTTTACAAGCAGATATTTGAAGATCTTACATTTGCAGTAGCTAACCTGACTCCAACCACCACCGATTACGGACGGGCAACAGTGCCGGTAGCTAAAGCCTTTTTAGCACGGATGTACTTAACCCGGGGTATGAATGCCGACGCATTTAACATGGCCGATGATGTGATTAAAAACTATAGCTATGTATTGCAGCCTAAATATGCTGATCTGTGGAATATGGGGAACCTGAAAAATAAGGAAGTGATTTGGGCCATTGATTATTCAACCAACCTGGCCAATAACGATCTTACCTCGGCAACATATCCAAACGGGCACTATCGCGGTTCAAACAACGGGCACTTACTATACCTGATGGTTTATGACCAGGTAAATTCAAGCCTGCTCGTCCGTGATATTCCAAACGGAAGGCCGTTTAACAGATATATGCCCACTTTGGCTTATCTAAACATGTTTGATCAACAAAATGATTCACGCTATGCCGGCTCTTTTCAGAGTGTTTGGTATGCTAACAAAGCAGGTACTTATAATGGTAATGCTGTTAAAGTTGGCGATACGGTTTGTTATACCCCTAATGCAACTATACCTGCAGCATCGCAGAGCAGTAAATACGTTACTTATGACCTGTCCAAGGTATATAAATCAAATGGGGTACCTATTCAGCGTAAGTTTTATGTTTCTTTATCGAAATTTAAAGATTCAACACGTGCAAGTGTAGCTGAGGCCCAAAGTGCCCGTGATGTCTTTGTGATCAGGCTGGCCGAGATGTACCTGATTGCTGCCGAAGCAAAATTAAACCTCGGTGACCCGGGAACCGCGGCAACTTATATTAACGTACTCAGGACAAGGGCAGCAAAACCTGGTCATATAGCAGAAATGCAGATCACTCCTGCACAGGTTACGCTCGATTTTATTTTGGACGAAAGAGCACGTGAGTTGGGCGGCGAACAGTTACGCTGGTTTGATTTGAAGCGGACGGGTAAATTGGCAAGCCGGATCCAGGCTATGAACCCGGACGCCGCAGCCAATTTCAAGCCATATGAATTGGTACGACCCATACCTCAGGGACAAATTGATGCCGTAACCAATAAAGATGTATTTAAACAAAACCCGGGCTATAATTAATTTGAAACGGTATAAAAGGGATCTGATAAATGATCCCTTTTTATAATTTTTGAGTTTGCTATAAGTATGCAACCGGAGAAAAAAATTTTCTAAAAACAATATATGATGTACAGGAGCGGTAATATTAAAATTAAAGGCTTATCATTTATCTGCCTTTTAATGAGCGCGGTGTTGTTGATGTCTTTTCTGATTACTCCCGGCCATACCACCGTATACCTAGCGGGTGATTCAACAATGGCCAATAAGCAGCCAAAGGCATTTCCCGAGACAGGCTGGGGAATGCCTTTCAGCGCTTTTTTGATAGTACGGTAGTTGTTGACAACCGTGCGCAGAATGGCCGAAGCACTAAAACGTTTATTAGTGAAGGCTTATGGAGTTCTATTATCGGCAGTTTAAAGGAAGGCGATTATGTATTTATACAATTTGGCCATAATGATGAGGTACCCACTAAAAAGAGCTATATCAATGAGCAGGGGTTCCGGGATAACTTAGCAAGGTTCTGTCCGCGAAACCAGGGAAAAAAGCAAACCCGGTATTGCTGACACCAGCAGCGCGAAGAAAGTTTGATACAACAGGAACCCTAGTTGGCACACATGAAGTGTATTCGGCCATAGTGCGTAAACTGGCAGCAGAACAAAAGGTCCCGCTGATTGACCTGGACAGGGAAAGCCAGGCTTTATTGCAAAAACTCGGGCCCGAGGGATCAAAAAAGTTGTTTAATTACCTTACTCCGGGAGAAAGTATTAATTATCCGGAAGGCCGGGCTGATGATACGCACTTTAATGAGTTGGGAGCCCTGAAAATGGCCGAAATAGTTTTAGCAGGCATCCGGTCGTTAAAGCTTGGACTTACCCCGCATATCGCGCATTCAAATGTTAAACCTTTATATGAAAAATAAATTACTGTTCGTTACGCTATTAATTATAAACGGACAGGTTCTTGCGCAACAAAAAAAGGACTATCCGTAACTGGTGCCAGTTATATCTCTAAAGTATGGGTGGCAGATCAGGGTAATGGCACCTATAAAAATCCGGTGATAAATGCCGATTATTCCGATCCTGACGCTATTCGCGTTGGCGATGATTTCTATCTTGTATCTTCAAGCTTTGAAGCAATTCCAGGTTTGCCTGTTTTGCATTCAAAAGATCTGGTTAACTGGAGCATCTTAGGTTACGCGTTATTGAAGCAGCCACCCTTTGATCATTTTGACGTACCGCGGCACGGCGATGGGGTTTGGGCCCCCGCCATCCGCTATAACCATAACGAATTTTATATTTATTATCCTGACCCTGATTTTGGCATTTACGTGGTAAAAGCTAAAAACCCTGCCGGTCCCTGGAGCAAACCCGTTATGGTAATGGAAGGCAAAGGTATAATAGATCCCTGCCCGCTGCTAGATAGCGACGGCAGCATGTACCTTGTGCACGGCTTTGCAGGCAGCCGGGCAGGTATAAAAAGCGTAATCGCTGTAAACAAATTAAATAATGACGGAACCAGGGTAGTTGACGATGGCGTGATTGTTTATGACGGGCATGAAATGGACCCTACCATAGAAGGCCCGAAGTTTTATAAGCGTAACGGGTTTTACTACATTTTTGCTCCGGCTGGGGGCGTTCCTACAGGCTGGCAACTGGCGCTGCGTTCAAAAAATATCTATGGGCCATATGAGCGGCGGGTAGTAATGGATCAGGGGAAAAGTAGCATCAATGGCCCGCATCAGGGTGCATGGGTGGATACACCAACCGGAGAAGACTGGTTTCTGCATTTTCAGGATAAGGGCGTTTATGGGCGCGTAGTGCATTTACAACCAATGATCTGGAGGGATAACTGGCCTGTTATTGGTGTGGATAAGGATGGTGATGGCAAAGGCGAACCGGTATTAACGTATAAAAAGCCCAATGTTGGTAAAATCTTTCCGGTGAGCACTCCGCAGGAAAGTGACGAATTTAATACCATATCTCCGGGCTTACAATGGCAATGGATGGCTAACGCGAAGTCCGTATGGATGTTTATGAACACCAATAAAGGCGCTTTGAGGCTTTATAGTTATCAACCCCCAAATGATGCCGCTAACCTGTGGTTTACGCCAAATGTGCTATTACAAAAGTTTCCGGCTGATGAATTTATGGCTACCGCCAAGATCACCTTTACGCCTAACTTAAAGCTGGAGGGTGAAAAAACGGGACTTACCATTATGGGTTTCAGCTACGCTAATATAGCCATGCAAAGTAGAAAGGATGGCATATACCTGGTATTTACTACTTGTACAGAAGCAGATAAGGGCAAAAAGGAGCTGGAGGAAGTGATTACGAAGCTATCGTCACCAACTGTTTACCTGCGTGTTAAAGTAACGAAGAACGCTGTATGTAACTTCAGCTACAGCACCGATGGAATAGATTATAAAAATACCGGCAGGCAATTTACGGCCGAGGCAGGCCGTTGGATTGGGGCCAAGATTGGCTTGTTTTGTACGCGTACAAGCCAGATCAATGATTCGGGTTATGCTGATGTAGACTGGTTTAGGGTAACGCCTAATAATTAACACGTTGTGTGGGTTATATTGGAACCGGTATCCATGATTTGTTAATCAGCAATAAATAAAAATAAACGAAGATGATCCGGTTAGTTTATCATCACCAAAATGAATTCGTATGAGAAGTAATCAGCTTATAAAAAGGTGTCTGCTTATTATTGCCATCCTTGCACAGTGTTCATTGATGTTACAGGCTCAAAACAAGCAGCCTTATTCGCAGCGCATGACACAAACGGTTATGACTATCTGGAAAGACAGCCTGACAACCGGCGACAAGTGGACTTATGACCAGGGCGTGATTTTGAAAGGCATAGAGGGCGTGTGGCAACAAACAGGCGACAAAAGATACTTCACCTATATACAGCGATGTATGGACAGATATGTTACGCCCGACGGCAATATCCGCACCTATCGGCAAGCTGATTATAATATAGATAACGTATTGTGCGGCCGTAATTTGTTGACGTTATATAAAGTGCTGGGTGCCCAAAAATACTATAAAGCGGCAACGTTGCTGCGTGAGCAACTGCGGAAACAACCGCGTGTACCTGAAGGAGGCTTTTGGCATAAAAACCGTTATCCAAACCAGATGTGGCTGGACGGTTTATATATGGGCGAGCCTTTTTATGCTGAATATGCTGCCGCTTTTCATGAAGATACGGCATTTAATGATATAGCCAGGCAATTTATCCTGATGGAAGAAAAGGCCCGCGACACAAAAACCGGGCTGTTGTATCATGGCTGGGACCAAAGTAAAAAGAACGTTGGACTAACCCGAAAACCGGCCAGTCGCCTAATTTTTGGGGCCGGGCAATGGGTTGGTATGGGATGGCATTGGTTGATGTGCTTGATTATTTTCCGGCGCAGCATCCCAAACGCGTGGAGTTACTGGCAATACTTAACCGGTTTGCCGCGGCAATTGTTAAATATCAGGATGAAAATTCTGGCTTGTGGTACCAGGTACTTGACAAAGGTTACGCCAAAGGGAATTATCCGGAAGCATCAGCATCATGCATGTTTGTATACACCATGGCAAAAGCGGTGAGGCAGGGATACTTACAACCAACCTATTTACCCGCCATTCAAAAAGGCTATAACGGAATTATCAAAAAGTTTATTGAAACAGATGCAAATGGACAGTTAAATCTTAACGGCACCGTGAGTGTATCGGGGCTTGGAGGGAAACCATACCGGGATGGGAGTTACGAGTATTATTTAAGCGAAATGGTAATAACTAACGATGCTAAAGGTGTCGGCGCATTTATATTAGCCAGCGTTGAGGTAGAGCGCCTGCCCGATGTGTATAGCGGAATGATAAAACAATAATTCTGGTAGTCTAAAAAATCTTATGTATCATAATTATCACTAATTCCATTGCCGATTATAGGAATGGGGTCGCCACTAATATGCTTTAGATTTTTAACTTTGATCCGCTATGAAATGGATCACGCGTGCCCGTCCTAAAATTGACCGTATTGCCTGCCCGTGGCTCATCAAACGCTTCATTGATCCTGAAGGTGAAATTATCTACGTTCCGTACGAGGAAGTGCTGGTGAGGGCATCAGAGCTGGATGCTATCCCTTTTGATATTCCCAATGTAGAGTATACCCACTACGAAGATCAATGCACCTTTGATTATTTCCTTAAAAAACACCAGTTAAAAGATGCAGCTTTAAACCGGCTTGCCTCGATAATCAGGGGCGCGGATACCGACCGTCACGATTTTGCACCGCAATCAGCCGGGTTGGAAGCGGTATTTTCGGGGTTAAGACATGATATTGCCGATGATCAGCAACTCCTGGCATTAGGCATGGTGATCTACGATGGACTATACAACTGGGCCAAATACCTCCATAAACAAAAGCATACAGATGGACCTGTTGAACAGAGGCTTATAGAGGTTTACCACCAGTACCTCAAGACTAAAGGAGATAAAAAACCGCCGTCCTGGACAAAGGAACTTAAAGAGATGATCCAGGATCAAATCGATACCAATATGAGCCTGAGCCTGCAACAGGCGTCTGAAGAGCTGGAAATCAACCCTGCTTATTTATCCAGGGAGTTTTCCAAATATTTTGAGAATATGAGTTTTGGCGATTATATCCGGAAAATGCGGATTGAAAAAGCCATTAACCTTATGGGGACCACCACCCACAGCTTCACGGAGATTGCTTACCTGACCGGCTTTTCTGATCAGGGCCATTTTTCGAGGATTTTTAAACAGCATACGGGGCAAAGCCCTTCGGAGTATAAAAAAGCCTGGCCAAAAAGTAAAATCTGTCCAAATGGTAAATTTTATTCAAGCTTTTCCAGTAGATTGTTTATAGCGTTGCAACCATAAATTTATATATAGTGTATTCAAAAACCTATTCGAAATTTTATCAGGCTAAAACCTCAAAAATTATACTGTTGATGCTGGCCATCGGGTTATTTTGTCTGCAGCTTCATGCACAGCAATCCGGCAGCATTTACCTTGATTCCCTGCTCAGCACGGCGGCCCGTAATTATCCGCTGATTAAAGCCAAACGTTTGCAGACCCAGGGATTGCAATATGCCGTTAAATTACAGCAAAACGGCATCATTCCTTCTATAAATGCATCTTACCAGGTAGATTACGCTACTTACAACAATATTACGGGTATGATTTACCCGCAATACATTACACCTATCAGCGGCCCGCCAAGCAAATCAAATGATTATAAAGGCACGCCAGGAAGTGCCGCAGCTCTGAACCTGCAATGGGAGCCTTTTACCTTTGGGCAGCGTGGAGCAACCGTTGAATTGGCCAGGGGAAACTCAAAAACGGGCAAGCCGACGAAACGCTTACCATTTTTCAGCATAAGATATTTGTGATTAATGCCTGGCTCAATTACCTGCTTACGGCCGACCTGGTTAAAGTTTATCAAAGTAATATCAGCAGGGATGCTTATCACCTGAAACAATCGCAGGCTGTTGTATCAAGCGGGTTAAGGCCCGGAACGGATTCATCTACTTTTCACGCCGAACTGGCTAAAGCACAGATCCAACTCATAGCTTTTGAACGCCGAAGGGATTCATGCCTGATCGTTTTAAAAGAACTTACCGGTGGTAACTTACCCGGTACCCCGGTGGCAGATTCTGCGATGTTTAAGAGCCTGCCTGTTGTTCCACTCAATGCTGATGATACTGAACATCCCGAGCTTAGCTTGCAAAAAACCAATGTACTGACCAATGAGTTAACCCTTAAAACCTACAAAAGAAGCCTTTTGCCTAAACTAACTATCTGGAGCGTGGGTTATGGCCGCGGATCAGGCGTAGCCGCCGATGGGGCGGTTAATAATGGTGATGGATGGCGTTTTGAGCGGTATAATTATGGTATCGGCGCACAGCTTTCTTTTCCTATCATGGAAGTATTTCGACAGAAACCCTTATTCAAACAGCAGCAACTGAATATTGAGACCAGCCGGGAGCAGCTTAAACAAACCGAACTTCATTTGAATACTGAGCGGGAAATCGCAGATTCCGCTTTAACTAAGGCCATACAATCTGCCCGCCTGGCCCCGGAAGCATTGAAAGCGGCGCAGTACGCCTACCAGGCAATACACTCCCGCTATCAGTCGGGGCTCATCAGTTATTATGATGTGATCCAATCCCTGCAATTGCTCTACCAATCGGAAGCCTCGGTTAAGATCGCTTATTGGGGAGCCTGGAAATCTTTATTAACTAAGGCTGCTTACCAGGGCAATATAGATATCTTTTTAAATCAATACGGAAAATGAATATCATCCAGCTTTTATATGGTTCATTAAGAAAACCGGTAACGATCATTGTCGCGGTTATCGCCATCATTTTCTTTTCCGTAATTTCTATTCGCAATATGCCCGTAGATATTTTTCCAAAACTGGGCACCCCAACCATCTATGTAGCACAAACCTATGGCGGCTTGTCTGCCGAGCAATTGGAAGGTTATATCACTTCTTATTATGAATACCACTTTCTGTATGTTACCGGCATCAAATCGGTTGAAAGCAAGACAATACAAGGCGTAACCCTGCTAAAGCTGAACTTTCATGAGGGTACTGATATGGGCCAGGCCACCGGTGAAGTTGTGGCGATGGTGAACCGGGCCAGGGCATTTATGCCACCGGGTACTATATCTCCCTTTGTTACCCGTTTTGACGGCGGCAGTGTACCGGTAGGGCAACTGGTATTCAGCTCAACGCGCTCCCTGTCTGAAGTGCAGGACCTGGCCTTGTTTAAGGTAAGGCCCATGTTCTCAACCCTGCCGGGTGTTTCCGCTCCGCCGCCGTTTGGGGGTAACCAGAGAACCGTACTCATTAAAGCGGATCCTGATAAATTACGCAGTTATAACGTTACACCCCAGGATCTGGTAACCGCCATTGCCAAGGGGAATGTCATCACCCCCTCGGGTAATATTCGTGTAGGCGACCAAACGTTGATCACGCCGCAAAATACGGTTGTGGAAAATATCCAGGACCTGGCTAATATTCCCATTAAAACTGGCAGCGGCCCGACTGTTTTTGTACATGATGTGGCCGCGGTAGATAATGGGGCGGATATTACATCAGGTTATGCGCTCATTAACGACAAACGCTCAGTATATATTCCTGTAACCAAAAGGGCCGATGCTTCTACCTGGGATGTGGTTCAACGGGTTAAAGCGGCATTGCCGGATATGCAGGCTGCCATACCGCCGGATATCAAAGTGAGCTACGAGTTTGACCAGTCGGGCTATGTCATCAATTCGATAAAGAGTTTAACTACAGAAGGGATATTAGGTGCCGTACTCACTGGCCTCATGGTACTGTTATTTCTGCGCGATTGGAGGGGATCGCTCATTGTGGTACTTACTATTCCGCTGGCTTTGTTATCAGCAATTATTTGTTTGAAATTATTCGGGCAATCCATCAATGTCATGACTTTAGGCGGCCTGGCGCTGGCCGTTGGTATTTTGGTAGATGAAGCTACCGTTACTATAGAAAACATCCATCATCACCAGGAAAAAGGCGAACCCAAAGGCCGGGCGATACTAGAAGCTTCTAAAGAGATAGCATTACCCAAGCTGTTAATATTGCTATGTATCCTTGCGATATTTTTTCCGGCATTTTTTATGTCCGGTATTCCCAAAGCGATGTTTTTGCCTTTATCCTTAGCGGTAGGTCTGGCCATGATCGCGTCATTCCTGCTTTCACAATCCTTTGTCCCGGTCATGGCCAACTGGCTTTTTAAGGATCATTTGAGCGAAAAGGCGAAAGAGGGTGAAAAGACGAGTAAATTTAAAGACCGGCATGGCAAATGGCTGAAAAAAGCCGCCACCGCATCTACATTGATTGTTACGGTATACCTGTTGGTATCTGTGGTTGCCGCGGTTTTATTGTTCAATGTTTTAGGAAAAGAATTATTTCCTAAAGTTGATGCAGGCCAATTCCAGGTCAGGATTCGTTTAGCCGATGGCACCCGTCTCGAGCGAACTGAAACTAAAACCAAAGCATTGCTGGCCCTGATAGATAGTTTATCGGGCGGGCAAAAAATAGCCATTACTTCTGCCTTTATCGGCAACCAGGGTTCTGTCATACCCTGTTAATGCCATCCACTTATGGACAAGCGGCCCTCAGGAAGCAGTTCTTAAAGTCAATTTCGTGGAGAATGCAGGCATAAATCTCGAAGATTTTAAGGAAACTTTGAGAAAAGAAGTGGCCCTGAAAATACCCGGCATGCAAATTTCCTTTGAGCCGTCGGACCTGGTAGACCAGGTGATGAGCCAGGGCACCAATACCCCTGTACAGATTAGGATATTGGGTAAAAATTTATTACAGGACAGGGATTTTGCGCAGCGGATCCTGGATCAACTACACAAATTGCCATACCTGCGGGATATTACCTATGGCGCACCTCAAAGTTACCCCGCCATGAAACTGGAGTTTGACCGGGTTAGGTTAGGACAATTAGGCTTAACGGTAGATGACGCAAGTAAATCACTGATCGCGGCCACGTCTTCCAGCAGGTTTACCCAGCCCAATTACTGGCTGGATAAAGCTAATGCCACTGCTTACCAGGTGCAGGTTCAGGTGCCGGAGTTTGTCATGAACGACCCTGGTAAAGTAGATAATATCCTGTTGGGTTCAAATGGCGGCAAACAGGTGTTTATGCGGGATGTGGCCAGTTGGAAGATGGGTAGGATAGAAGGGGAGTACGACCGTTTAAACCAAAAGCGTTTTATCACGCTTACAGCTAACCTGCATGGCAAATCGTTAGGCGCTGCCATCAGCGACATTGATAAGATTATTGCGGGCTTAGGCAAGTTGCCCGATGGTATGAAGATCCAGCAGCAGGGCCAGGCAGAAGCGTTTCAGCAAACATTTGATGAACTGCAAACAGGTGTCCTGCTGGCCATTGTCGTGATATTCCTGTTGCTGGCTGTTAATTTCCAATCATTCAGGATTTCGCTGATCGTGATCGGTATTATACCAGGCGTATTGACCGGGTGTTTTTTATTGCTGTGGCTAACGGGCAAAACCTTAAACATTCAATCTTACATGGGTTGTATTATGGCCATTGGCGTGGCGGTGGCCAATGCTATCCTGTTTATCATACAGGCAGAAAGCTATCGTAAACTAAGAACGGAAAATTCATTTCTGATCGGGATCAGGGATAGGACGCGGCCAATCCTGATGACCGGCCTTGCAATGATCGCAGGTATGGTCCCGATGGCATCGGGAATAGGTGAGGGCGGGGATCAGACCGCGCCTTTAGGCATAGCGGTAATAGGCGGGTTATTATTCGGGTTGCTCTTGAGCCTGTTAATTTTACCACTGATCTATCATGCCTTAGCCGGCGATCGCCCGGTTAAGTTAATCTCACTTGATCCCGACGATAAGGAAAGCAAATACTTTACCATTACAGAACCAAACGCATGAAAGCATTACATACATATTTAGGATTAGGCCTGTCGCTGGTACTTGGAGCTTGCGGCAGCAATGAAAATAAGACACCGGTAGCTACGGTGGCGCCGGCAAAACAACCTGTAGAGCTGATTGAACTTAAAGCCGGTAAAGTGAGCAATAAACTCAGCCTCACCGGGGAAATTATACCAAACGACCGCGCCAATATCTATGCCCGTACAGCCGGTTATGTAAAAGATGTAAAAGTGGACATTGGCAGCAAGGTGAGTAAAGGCCAGGTGCTTTGTATCCTGGACGCGCCGGAACTAAAAGCCGGCGAGGCGCAGAGCCGCAGTAACAGCCAGGGAGCTTATTCTAAGTTCCTGTCCAGTAAAAGCGTTTATTCGCGGTTGTTAAAAGCATCCAAAACACCCGGCGCCATATCAGATAACGAGCTGGATATTGCCCGCAACCAAATGAAAACGGATAGCTCCGCTTACGAAGCTTCTAAAGCTGCTACCCGGGCTAACCATGCATTAGAAGATTACCTGGTTATCCGGTCACCATTTAACGGAGTAGTTACCGCGCGTAATATTTTTAAAGGCGATTATGTGGATAATACCGGTAAAATCCTGCTTTTTACTGTAGAGGATAACTCGTTGTTAAGGATCCAGGTGTCGGTACCGGAGGCTTATAATGCTACTAAAATAGAAGATAACCAGGCCTCGTTTACCGTTTCTGCTTTGCCGGGTGTTGTATTTAAAGCCAATCTTGCCCGAAAATCGGAAGCGATCAGCTCAGATACCCGGAGCGAAACATGGGAGTTTAGTTTCCCCAATCAAAAAAACAGCTTAAGCCCGGGATGTTTGCCCAGATCACCTTAAACGTTGATCGACCTGATCCTGGCTTTACGGTACCTTACAAGGCTGTTGTAACTACGCAGGAACGCAAGTTTGTCGTGAAACTCGTGGATGGCAGAGCGAAATGGGTAGATGTAAAAACAGGGTTTACAGGCAAAGAAAAAGTAGAAATTACTGGTGACCTGAAAGATGGCGATAAACTGGTTAAACAAGCCAATGAGGAGATGAAAGAGGGTGCAACTCTTCCTGTTAAGCAATAGTTGATCAATGTATCACACAGAGGTTATAAATTAATTCCGGGGTTCCAATCGAAACATTGACAGATACACAGGCAACAGTGCTATCAGGGCACAGGTGAGCTTTTCCATAGATCATTTGCCGCAATATGCAATGGCGATCCGTAAGCCTTGCCTTAGTCATATCAAAAAACGGTTTTAAAATTTCAATTTCATTGCTATCTTAACCTGATTTTTTGATAAGATTTGTACCTGAACCCATGCGTAAAGTAGTTCCCTTATTGCTAATAGCAATTATCCTTTGTACTGAACGTGTAAGCGCACAACGCGACACTATAATGGCTTACATGAAGAATTTTACTGTTGCCCCCTGGCTGGCACCGTCAGCGAAAATAACCAATAGTAAAGATAGTGCTGATTTTATCCGAATGGTAACCACACCAGATTCCAGTACCGATAACCAACTTTTCCCCGTCAATGATTATTATTTAAATGGGAAACCCAAACTTCAAGGTGTTTCGAATACAGGTTTAATAGAGGCACAATTACAAGGTGCCTGTATTGAATATTTTCCTAATGGTAAAAGGAAGCGTATTTGCAATTATGAAAAAGGCAGGCTTTCCGGCGATATAACCGAATACTATCCCAACGGCAAAATTTATTTGTCCGGAATTTACAAAAAGGATACATTAATCGTTGCCCAGTGCGCTGACTCAACAGGACGCGTATTAGCCGAAAACGGCAACGGTACTATAATTCTTTATTCTGATGATTTTAAAAACACAATCGGTACTGGTCCTATAAAAGACGGTTTAAAAGACAATGCCTGGAATGGAACCTTAAACGATACTTTACGCTATGAGGCGACTTATAAAAGCGGCAACCTGATTGCAGGGAACAGCTATGCGAAAAGCGGTAATAAATATTCTTTTAATAAGGAATATACTGCCCCTGAATTTATGGGAGGGCTAAACAAATTCGGAAGCTTCCTTGCGAAAAGTATAGTATACCCGCTTGAAGCACGTAATAATAATATACAGGGGCGGGCAATCTTAACCTTTAACGTTGATCGGCAGGGCATCTTACACGATATTCGCTCCATACAAGGGAACCTAATCCTGGCTCAAGAAGCTTTACGGGTGATGCGTTTATCCCCGCCCTGGAAACCCGCCACCAGTTATGGCATTACTGTTGATGTAATTTATTCTGTACCAATAAGTTTTTCATTGGCTTATGAACAACGCTAAGTTAATTTTAAACCAATCCCAACACTTTGCTCGTCCTTGCCCTGGTTTCATCGCTCAAAGCCTCGTTACTGGCCAATGACACGCCATATGAAGGGATCATTTGCCTGAATTTTTGCTGCCAGGCCTCTGTTTTGACGTGGTTTTTAAAACAACGTTCGATAAGCTGGATCATAATAGGTACCGAAGTAGATGCGCCCGGTGAGGCGCCTAACAAGGCTGAGATACTGCCATCAGCAGAGGTAACCACCTCTGTGCCAAATTCCAGCACACCAGTATGTTTGGCGTCCTTTTTAATAACCTGTACACGCTGGCCGGCTATATCCAGATCCCAGTCTTCGGCTTTGGCCGTTGGCATGTAATCCTTAAGTGCGTTAAGCCTGTCGGCAGGCGATTGCATAACCTGAGATATGAGGTATTTGGTTAAAGGCCAGTTATCGCGTCCCACAGCAAGCAGGGGAAGTATATTGTTTAACTTAATAGAACCAAAAAGATCAAGCAGAGATCCTTTCTTCAGGAAGCGGGTTGAAAAACCTGCATATGGACCGAAAAGTAAAGATCGTTTACCATCGATCATCCGGGTATCCAGGTGAGGAACCGACATTGGCGGCGAACCAACCGATGCCTTACCATAAACTTTGGCTTCATGTTGTTTTACCACATCGGGGTTGTTACATACCAGCCACTGGCCGCTTACCGGGAAGCCGCCAAAGCCCTTACTTTCCGGAATTCCTGATTTTTGCAACAAGGGCAAGGCACCACCACCGGCACCAACAAAAACAAATTTAGCATTCAGTTTTCTTTTATTGCCAGTGTTTTTATCTTTTACCGTAATTTTCCAGGTACCGTCGGCATTGCGTTTAATATCTCTTACATCATGATTAAGGCTTATGTTTACGCCTCCTTTTTGTTTAAGCTCATCTATAAGCGCACTGGTAAGGCTGCCAAAGTTTACGTCGGTGCCGATATCCATAAACGTTGCCGATACTTTTTCATCAGGGTCGCGGCCTTCCATCACCAGCGGGATCCATTTCTTTATCTGAGCTTTATCCTCCGAGTATTCCATCCCTTTAAAAAAATGATGCTTGGTAAGGGCCTGCTGACGTTTTTTTAGATATTCAACATTTTCTTCACCCCAAACAAAGCTCATATGCGGCACTTTACGGATAAAACTTTGCGGGTTATTTAAAAGGCCCTGTTCAATAAGATAAGCCCAAAACTCTTTACTGGTTTCAAACTGCTCGGCAATTTTAATAGCTTTTTTTATTTCAACGGTACCATCGGGAAGCTGAGGGGTGTAGTTTAATTCACAAAATGCTGAGTGACCGGTACCTGCATTGTTCATCGGGGCCGAACTTTCGGCAGCGATAACATCCAGGCGTTCAAAAATTTCAATCGTCAGATCGGGCTGCAGCTCTTTAAGCATTACACCAAGGGTGGCGCTCATAATACCTGCGCCAATTAAAACCACATCAACTGTTAAATTTGAACCTGTACCGCTATTAGTCATTTTATTATGATATCCTGCATATGCCGCAGTGTTATTTATAACAAGGTAAACCTCGTTTTTTTAAAATTGTTATGATGGTTTAAGTCCTGCCGCTAATTAACCGGCCCGGCAAAATAAATCAGGCAATTTTAAGAAATTTTTATAGAAAAACTGTCCTTTACCTGTCCATTAAATGCAATAAAATCTATGTTTAAATTGTTTAAACTCCATTTATAGATTAATACCGCATTTGGTATATCAAAACACGATAACACAAAACGGCTAAAATGATGTATATAAGTTAAGAGCTAATCTATAAACCATGATTCTGTTTAAACCATGTATTTGTTTTTGCGCCTTGGCGATGACCATATTTGCTTGCAAACAAAACAAACCGAAGCCTTTATCAAATGATATTTCAAAAACAATAGTTACCGTTGCAGGTAAAAAAAATAGCGTGATCAATAATCCGCGCAAAAAATATGGAGAGGCAACGGTGGGCGATCCATGCGTAAAATGTTTGCTTACAGTTATTCAGGATAGTAAAAGCTACAAAGAAAACACCAACGGTGTTTCGCCGCAAAACATAAATTATACCATTAACTGGGTAAAAGCGTCGGCCCCGGCATTAACACCAGACACGAGTAACAAAACCAACGGTATAAGAGTTGACGTAAAGAAAGATGAAGATGGTGAAGACGCGCGCTTATGCACATATATTTATAACAATACCAGCGGTACCATGTACCTGCTCAATAGCCAGAATAAATATCAGCATGAAGTGTCAAGCATAACACCCGCAATTCTTAAAAAAATCCGCCATAATTGTTACTGGGGTGTGGCATCAGAATAATTAGCTTTGCCTTCAACAGTTAAACATACTTGCCCTTTACATTCTTCATCATTTTGTAAGCGCCCTTTAAAACATTGATCAATGCTTCGGTTTTCATGGGCTTGGCAATATAATCGTCCATGCCTTCACTTATACACATATCCCGGTCGTCGGGGCCGGCATTAGCGGTCATAGCGATGATAAAAGGCTGCTTAAAAGCATATTGACGAATATGCCGGGTTGCCTCAAAGCCATCCATCTCAGGCATTTGTACATCCATGAAAATTACATCAAAGGTTGGATTAGCCTTTAATTTATCGAGCGTTTGGTGCCCGTTATGGGCCAGTTCAAAACTATAGCCCAGCTTCTCCAACATGCGGCTAATCAGCTTTTGATTAACCGTGTTATCTTCAGCCACAAGTATGCTGAGGGGGTGATCTTTCGCAAAATTTACATCAAGCAGTTTGTCCGGCTTTGCTTCAGGAGCCGGCGCCTGTGTTTTTCCCTGGAACTCGGCCTGGAGGCTTTTACCTAATTGCGATTGTTTTACAGGTTTGGTTAAAATAGTTGAAAATAAGCCCGGATATTTTTTCTTTGAACCATCGCCTATAGAACTGAGCATAATTATCGGCAATTCTCCATAATTGCTTTTGATTTCCCGCGCCAATCCTACGCCATCCATCTCAGGCATTTCCATATCGGTTATAACCAAGTTAAATCCGTTATTGGCAGTAAGGATGTCAAGCGCCTGCCTGCCCGAGGCCGCCGCCACCGTTTGGATTCCCCATTGTTCGAGCTGCGTTTGCAGGATAAACCGGTTTGTTTTATTATCATCAATAATAAGCACCTTTTTGCCCTCAAGCTCTTCGGCATTAAAAACAATAGGTACATGTTTCGACTGTTTGTTGCTGATAGTGGCTTTTATGGTAAATACAAAAACAGAGCCTTCTCCATAAATACTTTCAGCCCATATTTCGCCCCCCATTAAGTTTACCAGACGCTGGCTGATCACGAGACCAAGGCCGGTGCCTCCATACTTTCGCGTTGTTGATGAATCAACCTGCGAAAACGCATTAAACAAAGTTGTCAATTTATCCTCCGGGATCCCTATACCGGTATCCATTACACTAAAACCGATTTCAATTTCCTTATCGCCAATACTTTTGGATAAAAACACTTTAATAAATACTTCGCCGCGTTCGGTAAACTTAAGTGCATTGCCAGTTAAATTAGTGAGCACCTGTTTTAATCTCAAACTATCACCAATTACCTGCTGGGGCAGGGCGGGGTCAATCTGGTAAACCAGCTCCAGTTCGCGTTTGGCTGCATTTTGCGAAAAGATATCCATTACCTCTTCAATACACTGGCGCAGGTCAAAATCTTCCTGCTCCATTTCCATCTTTCCTGATTCGATTTTGGAGAAATCAAGGATATCATTGATCACATTTACCAAACTATCACCGCAGGAAATAATGGTATCCGTATAATCGCGCTGCTCGGCATTCAGTTCAGTTTCGCCCAGGAGTGAGGCCATGCCAATAACACCGTTCATGGGCGTTCTGATCTCATGGCTCATGGTAGCTAAAAATATGCTTTTGGCCTGGTTAGCTTTATCAGCTTCTTCCCGGGCCTCACGTTCCTGTTCTTTTTGCAGTTGCAGCTCTTCCGATTGGGAAAGCAGTTCTTCGTTCAAAGCCTGTAACTCTTCGGACTGATTTTGGAGTTCAGCATTTAAGGTCTGCAGATTTTCGGATTGTGTTTTCAACTCTTCCGATTGTTGCATTACCTCGGCGGTACGTTCGCTAACCTGCTTTTCAAGCAGGTTTTTTTGTTTCACTATAGCATTTACTTTATAGCGATAAAATGCATAAATGGCCGTAACAATCAGCACGATCAGCAAACTGATAAACCACCAGGTAAGCCAGAAAGGCGGAAGCACAGTAACATTCAGGCTTACCTGCCGGATAGACCATTTGCCATCGGCGCTGCGGCTTTTTACCCTGAATACATAATTTCCGGCCGGCAGATTGGTATACGTGGCCGTGTTTTTATTGCCTACATAATTCCAGGTTTTATCAAAGCCTTCGAGTAAATAAGCATACGTTCCCTTATTGCTTAGGGCAAAGTCCATAGATACATATTCAAACGATATAACCGATTGATCATGCGTTAAGGTTATTGATTTTGTTTCGGAAATATCTTCTTTCAGGGGCGAAGGATCATCGCTGTTTTGAGCTACGCGGATAGATTTGTTATAAATCTGAAAATCGGTAAGTACCAGTGGAGGGTTATATATATTTTCATGGATATTTTCAGGATTAAACATATTAAACCCGTTAACCCCGCCAAAGTACATGGTGCCATCATGACTTTTTACAGCCGAGTGAGGTTTAAACTCGTCGGCCTGTAAACCATCCTCAATGGTAAAATTCCTGAATTGGTTAGTTTTAGGATTGTATTTGGAAATGCCTTTATTGGTACTGATCCATAAATTACCGCTGTTATCTTCTTCAACCGCGTACGCGTAATCATTGGGAAGGCCATCCTTTGCTTTAAAATTTGTAACCTTACCGGTAGCAGGATTTAAGCGATAGATACCGCCGTAAGTGCAGATCCAGATATTACCCAGGTGATCTTCAAAAAGGTCGAGCGCGGTGTTGTTGCCTACCGCACTGTTCAGTTTTTCGTATTGTACCGGTTTAAATGAATCAGTTGCAGCATCATACAGGTTTACGCCTCCATCATTAGTGCCCACCCAAAGGTTACCTTTCGAATCGCCAAGCAGCGAATTGATATTATCACTGCTTATGCTTTTGGGGTTGCCGGGATCGTGACGGTAATGAATAAACCTGTTGGCTTTAGGGTCAAATAAATCAAGCCCTGTCCCAAGCGTGCCAAACCATAGTTTTCCATCAAGTGTTTTAGTGATGGCATAAATGTTATTCCCGCCTATACTTGTACTATCGTCCGGATTATGTTTAAATGTCCTGAACCTGCGGGTTTGCGGGTTCATCATACTTACCCCATCGCCCCAGGTGCCAATCCATAGGTTATTTTTCGCATCTTCCTGTATAGCCAAAACATAGTTTCCGCAAACACTGGCATTGTCGTTTTTGTTGTTTTTATAAACCTTAAACTCACCCTTCTCCGGGTTGAAAAGATTGAGGCCGCCGCCATCTGTGCCTTGCCATATGTTGTTATTTTTGTCTTCGTAAATACTTAATACAAAGTTATTTGACAGACTATTTGGCTGGGCGCCGTGCTTGTAATGTATGAAGTTTTCGCTTGTTTTTTTATAAAAGTTAAGGCCTGATGCAAATGCAGCGATCCATATATTCCCGCTCTTATCTTTCAGGATTACATCTACCGAGTTATTAGCAATGCTGCTGTTATCTACATCATCCTCAAAATGGTTGTTAAATTTTCCTTCGGCATAATTAAAAATACTTAACCCGCCGTTTTCCGTACCTATCCACAAGTTATGATTACTGTCTTCTACCATGCATTGTACCGTGTTGTACGAAAGGGAATTATTATCGTGCGGATCATTCTTATAATGGGTAAAAGTTTGGGTTGCCGGATTAAACAAATTAAGGCCCCCATCACTTAGCCCAACCCATAAACGATGATCGCTATCTTCCAAGATAGCATTGACCTTGTTGGCTGATATAGAAGAAGAGATGCTTTCATCATGAACAAAGCGGGTAAAATCACCGCTTTGAGGCTTATAAAGATTTAGTCCGCCGTAGGTTGTACCCACCCATACCTTATTTTGACTGTCTACATAAACTGTACGGACATTGTTATCACTTAAACCGGTTGCATCGGCTGCATTATACCGGTAATGGGTAAACTTTTTTTCGCGATATTAAACTGATCAAGACCTTCTTTTTGATTCGAGACCCACAGGTTGCCGCTTTTATCGAGCGCTATCTTAACTAAAAGATCGCTCGCAATTGAATTGGTATTGTTTCGGTTATGGCGATAATGGATAAAACGATCAAGTTTTCGGTCGTACATGTTTAACCCCCCACCGCTGGTCGAGATCCACAGGTTTCCGTTTTTGTCCTCAATTACATCCTGAACAAAGCTGTTGCTGATACTGTTAGTATCGTTAACGATGTTTTTAAAAACTTTGAATTTGTTACCGTCATAACGGTTAAGACCGTCGCGCGTGCCCACCCATATAAAGCCGCGGCTGTCCTGCATAATGCAATTGATGTTTAACTCAGAAAGCCCCTCGCGACTGCCGATATGCTGAAAATGAATAGGACGGTTTTGCGAGAACACGCATAACGAAATAGCTTGCAACAATAAAACAAGATAACACTTATAGCTATTCATTAAAATATTTCTGGGCAAATTGAAGAAGTGGTTTAACCGTGCATGATTGGCTGCATTAAATTTAATAAAATTTACCGTTTATTAAATATCAGCTAATATCATTTACTATTTAAACGAGATGGTAACAAATTTTGTTATACCATTTTAACAAAACAAACATTTACTTTTGCCATATGCAGCAACAGCCCAATAACCCGTTACATGGCAAAACACTTGAGATGATCCTTAATGAATTGGTAGCTCACTTTGGCTGGAAAGAACTGGGCACACGGATCCGGATCAATTGTTTTAACGATGATCCAAGTATAAAATCAAGTCTCAAGTTTTTGAGAAAAACCGATTGGGCAAGGAAAAAGGTAGAAGAGTTGTATTTGGAGATAGTGTGATACTTATAAAAAGAAAGTCATGTTAACTTGTTTTAACACCTCACTCGCTAAGCAACCATGCTGAGCAAATTGGCTATCTGGCTTATGGGGTGCCGAAACAAGTTTTGAATGACATTGGGATATAACTACCCGTGTTTTTTCTTTTTATTCATTTTAGCCTTGGTACCGGCACTTAAATTATAAGTTTTAGCATTTGATGCTTTTTTTCGTGGAAAGCTTCACCAACACCTGCGGGTTTAACATCTTCCTTAGCATCCGCTTTTTTAGGCTTCGACTCGGTTACTATCACCAGGTCATCCGGCAGCTCGGCTACTGGGATTTTATTCCCTATCATCTGCTCAATCTTTTTTACCTGGCTCAACTCGATATCAGTAGCAAAGGTCATGGCCAGCGTTTCTTCCTTATCGTCCGGATTAGGATTTGCCACACGGCTAATAAACAGTTCATTATCTGTAGGCAAATCAAAATGGATCAGGAAGGGGATACCGCTCAGGTTAAGGTTTTCGTCATTTTCGTTAGTCACGATCAGGATTCTTGCACCCGCTTCGGCTTTAAACTCTTGAATGGTTTTGAACCCCTTTGAGTCGAAAAACTTAGGGTTTAAATATGCTACACCGGTACGTAAACGGCTTTTAAGGCTTTGAAAAAGCTTCTCAGCAGTTGTTTGGGTGTTTACGAATACAATGGTTTTAGTAAACAGTTCTTCATCGTACATGAATAAATTGAGCAGGTTTAGCTTGGTGCCAAAGTTTGGTACGTTATATAAAAGCTGCTCATGGGTTTCAATAGCCGTTTCGCCCAGTTCATCAACCTCAATTGTAGCCGGTTGCCTCATGAACGGATCAAGCATTTTTTCGAGTTTGGCGTGCATCACCTCGGTAAACACCAGGTGTTGGCCCTTGTCAATACTGTTAGCCAGTTCAACAACCGGCAATTGCAAATCTTTTTACAATCTGGTCGGCATCATCTATCACCAGCAAATCAACCTTATTTAAATTTAAGGCCAGTTTAAGATAGATGGCCCTCGCCCTGTCGGGAGTGGCTACAACAATGTCGGCACCGTCGGCAAGCTCATCCATCTGGCTTTCAAAGCCAGGAGTGACGTACAGGCCAACTATGCGGATAGATTTATTTTTGTTAAGCCTGTCAAACTGTTCTATAACAGCAAACACCTGTTCTTTTTCGGGTACAAGCACCAATACACGCGGAACACCTTCGGGAGCATAGTTAAAGCGGTTTAATACACCTAATACATAAGTGGTGGTCTTCCCGCTGCCTTCGGGGCCTATGGCGATAATATCCTGCCCGCCAATTATGCGGTTGATTGTTTTAAGCTGAAGCTCTTTAGGGTTTGCAAAACCGGCTTCATTTACCGAACGCAATAATTGTTTGTTAAGCTTCAATTTATCAGACCACGCCATCAGGATACTTATTAAAAGTTAAAATGAGGGTGCAAAAGTACCAAATTAACGCGTCATATTTTTAAAAATCAGCAGATAAGGCAGGGGAACTGCATCTAAATATTTAGCGGCGACGACTTGTTATAAGATTGCTAACAAAATAAGGTTATGATGTTGGTGAGCAATCAGCATCAAATGATACTTGTTTTATGGCCTGATCGCGGTTAATGTTACTGGTTTCATCTGTACCCGCTTTTGCCGATAACCAGCACAAACATTCGGACATGTTTAAGAGCTCAAGAATATCAGTTTAGTGTAACCCTTGATTTTATTTAAGTATCTGAATATAAGTTATTTGAAAATGTAACTTTTAAAAAGTGTTAACCCTGTTAACCCCCATTTACATACGTTTGTCATGGCAAATAAATGTTATAGGGGGTACCAGTCTGTACTGTTGAGCAGTGAAAATGCCGACCGCGGTTCAAGATCAAGGTAACGATAAGTTACTTTTGAAAGATACAAGCCCTGGGGGTGTGCCGGAATAATGATTTTGGGTGTTTGTTTGTTGGCAATATAAAACTCAAATTCATCTGTGCTCATCTGTCCTTTGCCAATTTCAAGCAGGCGACCAACAGTGATCCTGATCATCTTATATAAAAAACGATTGGCGGTAATGTTAAATCTGAGCTTGCTTCCATTGCCGTCGATATAAAGCCCTGTAGATTTTACGTGGCAAATAGTGTGCTCAATCCTGTTGGGCGTTTTGCACAAGGCGCGGAAGTCGGTGTAATGAGGCAGGATGGAAACAGCCTTTTTCATTGCATCCAAATCAAGATCCTGATCCGGATAAAGTGAACTGAAATTACTAAGAAATGGGTCTTTATAATTATGGATGAAATAATCATAGGTACGGATCACGCCATCAAAACGGGCATGCGGATCGCCCTGCATCGGGATAATATCAAATACAGCAATATCATCCGGCAGCAGTTTGTTAAGGCGAAATAACAGGTCGAAATCTAAACTGTCAGGAATATCTGCGTGAAAAAAATACTGACTTGCATGTACCTTAGCATCTGTACGGCCGCAACCGTTAATGGCAACAGGTTGTTTTAGTATTTTAGAGAGGGCCGTTTCAATTACCTCCTGCACTGTAATTGCTTTAGAAAGTTTTTGCCAGCCCGAATATCTTGCGCCATGATAACCGATATGAAAAAAGTGCCGCTTTGTTGATTTAAGCATAGTTTTCAAAAATGCAGATTATTTTAAAAATCGTGTACAAAACAAAAGCCCAATGTAATTAAACACCGGGCTTTATGTATATTAAAACAATTGTTTACACTTTTTTGGGCGGAAGATCAAAGGCGATAGCGTTATGTTCAAAATGACCTTTGTGCGAACCATCGCAAAATGGTTTGTTTGCCGATAAGCCGCAACGGCAAATAGAAACTACAGTACGGCCCTGTAAACCGTAAGCGTTGCCCTGCATATCAACAATTTCAAAATCGCCTTCTATTTTAACCGAACCGTTATTATTAATGGTAAGTTTAGTTTTCTCCATGTGTTAAATTTTGGCCAAAGTTAAAACTTGACAAGCCGCCAAAATTGTTTATTTGTTATTTAGAAGTGTTCCTGATTGGATGAAACAACGGAGTGCGGATTAATTAGTTGAATGACTGGTTAAACGCTACGAGTACCTGCAAAAACACATCCCTGTCTAAGGCAAAGGAAGCAGGCTGCTCGGGTTTCAGAGGTTTTCCGTCTTTTATTTTAAGCGGGAATAAGGCAATAAAATCGCGAATGCTAATATCATATCTTAGCATAGGATCGCGGCGATGGATTTCTTCCAGCCTCATCTCAAAAATGGAAACGCTTAGCGGGTCTGCAATCATTACCCAAAACTAATATTTGTTTACCGCTCTGCAATGAAACATCAGCCATAAATGACAAAATGAAAGTATCGGCGATGTTTATTTTTCTGAATTAGGGCAGCTAACAGAAATTAACAATTTTCAACCCTTTAACAGCATTGAATTAAATGCGGGGTACCGACAATTTGTAGAGAATGTTCACACGGAAGCAGACCGCATAATGGCTTTTCATATACCTGAAAAATTAAAAGGCTTACTTTAAAAATATCCTATTTAGACGAAGATCGGCAATCACATAGTACCATTGTAAGGGTAGTAAATAATCAGGTAATTAATACAAAAGAGTAATTGCAACAGACTTTTTGAAAAAACGTATTGATTGGAACCAATTTGAGTTGTTTGTTGCTGAATTATATAAAGATAACGATGAAGTAATAGTAGATCATAACGTAGAAGAAATAGGTAAATCGAACGCGTTCCGGCAAATAGATGTACGAGTAATTCATAAGACGAAACTGCGTACCTATAAAACAATCATTGAATATAAAAGCTGGAAGCATAGGGTAGGCCGTGCCCGCATAGATGTGTTGGCTCCATCAATGGAGGATCTGAATGCCTCAAAGGGCGTATTTTTACAACTAAGGGCTTTCAGTAAGGTGCGGTAGAATAAGCGAATTATAAAAATATTGATATTTTAACTGTCCGTGATTTGACTGATAATGAATGGGGACAACTAGGAAGACACTACAGTTGATCAGGATACTTTTAAAAGGGTCAGGCGGACGAATTAGCCTTTGCACTAATCGTTGAAATTATATCACCAAGCCGAGAAATGTTGTACCCCAATCAAAAAAATTTACAACATTTAATATTTCAGAACAACTTAAAGATAATAGCGGTACCGCAAGAACCGATATTTTAGAAAATGGAGCAGTTGTCAAAATTATTTTGGAGCCTTACGTTTCCAATAGCCTTAAACCTGACACCACAATTAAACAAACTGAAAATTTGAAATTAAAGTTGAAATAATAATCACCTGCTTAATTACCTTCTCGACACCAGTTGCTTTTTTTAAGTTGGGTCATCGGACTACGATTTTCGAAAGAAAAGATTAAGACTATGGTCAATGTCATCACCGTATCATCAAAAGAAAAAGGCTGCTCCAAAGAAACAGCCTTATAAAAAAATAAACTCCTTCAGTAATTTAAGGTACTACTGAACTTTTTCTTTTCGCGGAGAGTTAGGGAACAATAACGTATTTAACTTCCGCTGTAAATCAATGCCTTGTGTTTTTTACAATTAGAGGTCACCTAATAGATCACCTTTAAATAATCAAATCGCTTGTGTGCACACATTATTCCATTTTTAATTGACGATTAAGGGATTTAGAACACCCTAAATTTGCCAGTGGTAGCCGAATAACACCTTTTTGCAGTAAAAACGTATTAATACGCGCTAAACTCAGTATAAATACGCTTGCGATTCGGATTATGCAGTGCCATATTTGAATAGGTTGCGATAAAATTATTTATGGATTTAACTATAGTTATATATGCTATGTTTATAAATTATTTAGACAAACCATCTGTTACTATTTATCAGCCAGTGCTTTAACATTACCCGCTATGATTAATCTCTTTATTTCATATTCGCACGAGGATGAAAGGCATCTCAAACAGCTAAGGACTTTTCTTTCAGACAGGAATTGCCCCAACATCAGAATATGGGACGATGGAAAAATAGAGCCTGGAGCAGAATGGGATGCCGAGATAAAAAACAGGCTTGATGAAGCACATATCGTGCTGCTTTTAATCACTCAAACTTTCTTAAACTCCAGGTATATTAATAACGTTGAGCTAAATACCGCATTGGAAAACCTGGATAAGAAAAAAACAAGGGTGGTGCCGATTTTTGTAAAAGATTGTTTTCTTGAGCCCTATCCTCAGATAACCAGGCTCCAGGGACTGCCAGACAATAAACGTTTTCTATCTACATTGGGCGATGCTGCAGACAGGGAATACGTTCAGATCGTAAAAAAATAAATGAAATTGCGGGCGAAATGCTTACAGATCTGCAGATTCGTAAGTCAATCGATCAGCAGGATGAACAAAGCCGGGCGGCAAAAGATATTGCGATGCTGAGCGATAACCGTAAGGTGTTTCTGTCCATTCCCGATTCTTTTAGCGGACGGGAAAAGCGGAAAGAGTTTCTTTATGTAGTTATGGGGCGCAAACAATATGAAAACTGGCCTTATGAAATTGTTCCCGGTATTAAAGATTGGGAAGCGATTGAAAAGTTACCAGAAACCGAAAGAAGCGACCGCATGCTTAAGCTGATAAAGGAATGTGCCTTTGCTATTCATATCATGATGACCGCCGATGAATTGGATGAAGGGTTTGATTTATTGCAATATAACCTTGCTATAACACACGAAAAGCAGGCCGCTTTTTTTAGCAATATCCTTTGGTTGCCCAACCCGCTTGTTAGCCAGGAACTGGATGAAAAGCTGTTGATGCACCCCACCGTACTTGGAAATAATTTTGAAACGATTTTTCGGATGATTGAAGATAAGAATGCCGAGAAGGAGGCCAGGATAAAAGCGATGCGACATGATTTTGCTCCGCACAAAAAGGTATACATGTTTTATGATTTTGAAAAAGACCATAACAGCATGCTGCGTATTAAACTTAAAAACATGATGGAAACCGACAAACGGATCCTCATTAATTTCAGCATACCAGGCATTCCATTTGAAAAAGATCGCGCGGAAGCACAAGAAAGCGAGGGGATTTGTTTGTATTACGGGCAGTCGAACCCGGAGTGGTTTGTTATAAGGCAGTCAATGCTTATAGACGCCAAAGGCAATCAACAGAAAATGCTGTGCATAGATGATCCTGATATTGATTTAAAATATGACCGGGATGTAAGCAAGAATGCTTTTAATCATATTATAAAAGGCAAAGACAGAATAGATTTTGAACTTGAAGGTTTTATCAACGGACTTTTTGCACCGAAGTAATGAACAACCCAAATCAATCACCAAAGGTATCAGCAGTAGATAACGGCGCGGGATTGTCTGGCATGTGTTATCAATTGGATGAATTTTACCTGGACTTGCAGGAAGATGGTAATCATATCCGATTACTGACCCCTGCCGAAATAAAGAAAAATCCTTTTCCCGGCCTGCGGCCTTACCGCACATCTGAATTTCAGCTTTTCAAAGGCAGGGGCGGGCAGGCCGAGGAACTGATCAGGCGGCTTCAAAACAATAAATTCCTTGCGGTTATTGGTAGTTCGGGTACGGGTAAATCATCTTTGGTGCGGGCCGGCCTCATTCCGCAACTCTTCGGTGGTTATCTGCATGGTACAAGCAACAGATGGGACGTAGCTATTTGCCGGCCCGGAGCTGATCCTATAGAAAACCTTGCTATCGCGTTGGCCAGTATACGAAGCAGTTCAAGGAGCAAAGAAGTGATCGAGCACGATTTCAGGGAGATCTACCCACAATTACTTAGATCCATTTATGGATTGTTGGATGTTGCCAGATTGCTTAATGAGGGCAAAAAGAAGGAAAAAAACGAAACCTGCTTGTAATTATTGATCAATTTGAAGAATTATTTCGTTTTACAGCAAAAAGCGGGCTGATGGACGGGCATCAGACCCAGTTTGTAAACCTGTTGCTGAAAGCTGCCACAACTAAAGATGATCCTGTTTACGTAATTACCACCATGCGGTCGGAATTTCTTGGCGATTGTGTCCGTTTTCAGGGCTTACCTGAGGCTATTAACCGGAGCCAGTATCTTGTGCCGCAACTTGACCGGCCACAATTGAAGGAAGTAATAGAAGGTCCGCTTTTGCTGGCGGAAAAGAGCATAGCATCCGGGCTTATTGAATTACTGATCAACAAGATTGAAGAAAATAAGCTAAAAGATAACCTTGATCAACTGCCAATTTTGCAGCATGCGCTAATGCGAACGTATCGGCAATCATCTGATAGATCAATTAACGGAGAGATTGTATATGACGATTACAAGGCCGTTGGCGGAATGGAGGAATCTTTATCGCGCCATGCAAGCGATAAATTCCGGGAGTTAGGTGATAAAGACAACCAAGCAAAGCTTTCAAAAAAGCAGCAGATTGCTAAACTGATTTTCCAGGCCATTACTGACCAAAGTAAGGGCGGACAAAAAGGGGGCCGTCGGCCGCTTCCACTCGGTAAAATATATGACCTATGCAAACCGCTCCCTGCAAATGAGGAAGAAATAAATGCCGTAATTGCGTATTTCAGGGCAACAGATACTTCTTTTCTGATGCCGCCCCCTCTACGCCATTAAATCCGGAGCTTGTTATCGACATCTCACATGAAAGCCTGATGCGAAACTGGGTTGAACTCCGTACCTGGATCAACGAAGAAACCGCGAACGGAAAACTTTATACCAGGCTTAATGAAAGAAGAGAGCTTTATGAACACGATCCTTCGGATGTTATAAAGGGTGTATTACTACGTGAACTGAAAGAGCTGGTGGAGAAGATAAAAATTACGGCAGCATGGGCTTCACGTTACCATCAAACCCCGCAAGAAGGGGTGCTGAACCTGATCATGAGTTTCTTAAAGAAAAGAATCTTGCCTTCCTGGATTATAGCATAAGAAAGGAGGATCAGGAAACAGAGGAGCAAAAATTAGAGATTGAGGCAGAAGTCAGGAGGCAGGAACGGGAAAGGAACAGGAAGATTTTAATGTTTATACTTTCTTTCGGTTTAGTACTGACATTGATAGTCGCAGCATGGGCTATTCAGCAAAAGGCAGAGGCAAACCGGCAAAAGGCAGAGGCGAACAAAAACCTTGTAGAAGCGCAAAAAAGTGCCCGAATAGCTCAAAACGCAAAGATCAGGGCAGACAAATATTTGGAACAGACCACACTTGTTAACAACGAGCTCATAAAAAGCCAGGCTGGCCTTCAATTGCAACTAAAACATAATGATTCACTTACTAATTCGCTTCGCAAAGTTTCAAAAGAAGTGGCGAGTCAAAAAAAGCGATTGAACTACAACTAACCATCAACGCGCTTCAAAAGGAACATTTTTATAAGGTAAGTGGACTAAGTGACAAGCTCAAGGGCGATATGTTGGGTAATGTGTTAAAAGGAAAGCTGGAACGTTCTGGAACGGTAGATGTAGAAAAATATATTGACAATAATAAACTTCAACTTCTGAACAGGGCTGCGATAGCATTTGATACGATACCAGCCAATGCTATTTTGGGACTGAGAATGGCAGACACTTTGTGGAACATGCATTCAGAAAACATTTACCTGAGTCAAATCATCAGGACTATTTTCGAAACCAATCTTTTTCCCGATAATATCCTGAACGTGGGAGATGACGAAAATCTTAAAATTTCGCCCGCCGGAACCGATGGTTTTTATGCTATCGGCAGCGACTCCCTGTTCTCCCTTCGTTATGATCCGGTTGGCAAAATGATTGAGCTACGTCAGGCTTACCGGATCAAAGGGGGATCCCTTGGATGGAAAGCATACATTTCGATAAACAACAACGGGTTGCTTGCACTTGACCGGGGCAATTTGATTTATTGGGATAAAGGTCGTGAATCTTTATTAGATACTATTCCATCACCTGCATATGCAGTTTTTACTCCAGACGGAAAACAGCTTATTACTTCCCTGCGGGATTCGGTTACGCTCTGGAATCTGGATCAATTAAAAACGGGCCCCGGATTTGGCAGGATGAAGGGAAAATTCCTTACAGCTAAACAGAATATCAAAGGTTTAACAGTATCGCCCGATGGCTTAAAGTTGTTGATTCAAACCTCAGAGTATGACGAGGCATGGGATATTAATAATATGGTAAAGCTTACTTTAAGAAATAATTATTACCTCAAGGGGACAAACTATGTAAGTTTTACTCCGAACAGCGATAATTTATTAGTAGTATGGGGAAATAGCATATACCTGACAAAGTTTGATGGGAGAGTTTTAAATGTCGTTACCTGGCCTTTGCCCGGCAATGGTTTAGACCAGGGCTATAACAGCTCAAAAATTGATAAGATTATGCTTTCTGCCGATTGGAAAAAGGCTATAGTATTATCAAGAAGAGGCACTTTTTTGATTGAGTCGGCTGACGATTCCTTATTACATAATATGTCTGCAAACCAGATGACGCGTAGTTATGCAAGGAAAAAAATCTATCCGGATATAAAAATGAAGAGGTTCAGCAATGGGAATACACCAATTAAAGACGCGAAATTTATTGATGATATAACTGCAGTGATGACCGACAACGACGGGCTTGTGAGTCTTTGGAATACACGTAACAATTCGAGGGCTGATATAAACGAAAGTTTTGGCCGATTAAAGGGCTTTCTTAAACAATCAGAGGAAGAAAAGCTTGAAAGTGGCCTGCTTTCTTATGATTACATCATGCATTCTAACAATGTTAGATTGATCAGAAAGTCGGTTATTTATTTTTTTCCGCATACACCGGATTCGTACAATGAGATGCCGATGGATACCCTTATCAAGGTCAAAGCTTTGTTAACGCATGCGTTACAAATAAACCACACCAGCCAACGGCGATATGAGCTATGGCAACTCGCCATGGTTAATAATCAAATGATTGCCGAGATGCCAGAAGTTGACCTTTCTGTTTACAGCGAAAAAGCTAAACTTTCAGCGGAGAATATAAAACTTTATAACGAATACCTGGCTCTCACTCCCAATGATGCAGAAGCGCAACGATTATTGTCTGTTTCATATGGTTCGCTTTCTTTCTACAAAATTTTTGAACGGGATTACACTGCTGCAATTGCTGCAGCAAAAAGGGACTGGAGCTCGGTCCCGGTGAAACTTGGATCTACACTAACCTTGCGCTTGGCAATCTGCTACAGGGAAATTATACAGAGGCAGAACTATTATACCGGAATTATAAGGATGTTTTGTACCGGAGTCAGACAATTAAGGTGAGTTTCCTGGATGATTTTGAGAAAATGCAACAAACGAAAGTTATTACCGGAAAAGAACCCGCCGTATTGAAGATTAAAGAAATTTTAAACGCCAACCCATAGGCATAGTGCTTTTAAAAAAGCAAAAGCTTATGCCATTTATCTGCCATTATGGAACAGAATGATTTTCAAAAGTATGTTGAAGACAGGTATCGTCATCAAATGGAGTATTACAAGACAACCTCGGCTAAAAACCATCGTCTCTACAGGAATTTTCAGTGGACTCTGATAATTCTGTCGTTATTGACTCCGGTATTTACGGCGTTAAAATTAGGAGGTAACGCCGCCCCTGGCAGTGGACTGGGCGTTGATTGGACTATCCTGACATTGATTATATCGAGTGCGGTTGCCATTCTCACTACCGCATTAAAAACCTTCAATTATCAGGAACTTTGGGTAACAGCACGTACCACTTACGAACAGCTCAAACCGGAGATCCATTATTACAATTTTAACCTGGGGCCTTACGCCAAGCCCGATCAAAATAAGGAAGGTTTATTTGTTACGCGGGTTGAAGCAATACTAAGTTCAGAGCACGATTTATGGCCACCGGCGAAAATGCAAACCGAAAAAAATAGAATAGCTGCTTCATTGCTTCGCCGCTTACACTCTACTTCCTGGAAAATTCGCTCGAAAAATATGCTTACCGCGTGAGTATTGGCCCAGGGGTATTTATCGCATCCTGGATAGCGGCAATCGTGATCACCCTGTTCACTATCATTTTTCAGGCTATAAAAGCTGCGTTGACCAACCCAGAGAAAAGTTTGCGGAGTGAATGATTTATAGGATCCGCTGAAAACGCTTAAATCCGCAAACTGGGATCTGAGGCTTAATTGAACATTAGTAGGTGCGTTCCGTGGTGAGATACGTAACGCATTCTTAAACGTGTAAATCATGTTACAAAAGTGTTACAGTAACATTTCAGCGAAGGATCCTATTTCGCGTTTAGCGACAAAAAAAGGCCGTTTTTTGATATCAAAACGGCTTTTTTTCAGAAATGCACCCTAATGGACTCGAACCTGTAAAAAAATAATAAACAACTATTATTAACTTTTTAGGTGTTCCTAAAATCGCTTATCAAATTGAATAACGTTATTTAATGAATGTGCGGTGGATTAAATCATCTTTTATTTCCTTGTAAAGGAATCCTAGACATTGTAGGCAAGTCTTCTTTGAGTTGGTTCGAACCAACTAAGTCAAGGAGTACAATTTTAGGCAAGTTGCCAATAAAGTTGACAACTTTTTTTATTAAGCGTCTGTTGGATATATAAATCAATATCAATTAAAAAATCTATCATTACAACGGTGCTTTTAGATTAAGGAATAGAGTCGTATCAACAGATAAATGTAAATTTGGATGTAATTAAGCAAAGATTCGCTTGAACCCATATACCTTTAATATCAGCCTTTATGACCTCGCCTCAACCGGAACCATATTTATCGGGTTGAATTTTTCGCTGCTTTTATGGTTTGGCAAGGGGATCAACAGAGTGGCTAACCGTTTGCTCGCCGTGGCCATGATAACCATTGTTTTGTGGATGGTTTGGGCGTTGTGTGCCGATATCGGGTTGGCAACCTATTTTCCCCGCTGGAATTGGTTACCACTGCAGTTTTCATTGGCTTTTGGCCCCTTGATTTATTTTTATGTTTTAAAGATAGTACGGCCGGATCGGGTATTTGGGTGGAAGGATCTGCTGCATTCCGGCCCCGTACTGGCAGAACAATTTATATTGCTGTTAGAAATAAAGGAGAGCTTAAGGACCAGTGAGCCCATTGATGATACTTTAACGTTTCAGCAAATGAGCCCGGTACTACACCTGGCAGCATTTATTTCGGTGATAGTGTACCTGGTCCTCTCTTTCAGATTAATTGAAAACTATTACCGGGGCTTAAAATTCAACAGATGGGGCGACAGGTATAGGTTGAGCTTGCGCTGGTTACACCGGTGGTTGAATATTTTTGGTGTGCTGTGGTTATTGTGGATACCTTTTACAGCAATCAATTACTTTTATTACCACAATGCACGGGGTATATACGCCTGCTACCCTTTATACCTGCTGCTTACAGTTGCAATGATACGGATAACAGCTGTTGCTTTCTTAAAACCGGAAAAAGAGGTGCCGGCCCATGTGCCGGTATTGCCAAAGTCAGGTCCATCTGCTGCGCTCAGGAAAAAGGAGTGTGGCTAAGGAAAGCCATGCTTGATGACCGGTTATATCATGATCCGGAACTAAGCCTGACCACACTGGCAGAAAAACTAAAGATACATCCCCATGAGCTGTCCCGGATTATAAACGGAACGTTCGGCAAAAACTTTAATGACTTTGTTAACGAATACCGTATCCAGGAAGTGACCCTGAAAATGCAGGACACCAATTACGACAGGTTAACGATGCTGGGCATTGCTTTCGATTCGGGTTTTAATTCAAAATCAACCTTTAATCGTACTTTTCGTGAAATCACGGGTAAAAGCCCGGCAGCATACAAAAATGACCTGAAAAAAGGTGGCCCAACTTATCATTTGAGCCCTTATTCCCGTTCGGCGGCAATAATTTCGTACCAGGAAGCCAAACCAAACTGGCCAACTGATAAAGTAAACCGGAATTATATGTTTAAGAATTATTTAAAAATAGGGTGGAGAAACCTGGTACGGCAAAGGCTTTACAGCTTCATTAATATTTCTGGCCTTGCTGTCGGGCTGGCCGTATGTATGCTCATCTCGCTTTATGTTGCCCATGAACATAGCTATGATCGGTTTCACAAAAATGCAGATCGCATATTCAGGCCTTTTGCCGAAACAAAAATAAACGGCAATACCATTAATATGGATCATATGAGTTATGCATCAGGCCCGATCATTAAACAAACGCAGCCTGTTGTGGAAGACTATATGCGTACGCTGCATTATTTTATGCCGTCGGTAGTTATTAACCCTTCAAAACCGGAGCTCAAATTCACTGAAAATAAACTGTTGTTTGCAGATCCTGGTTTTTTCAGTTTCTTTTCCTTTAAGCTATTGTCAGGGCAGGCATCGCAGGTTTTATCCTCACCTTTTTCGGTTGTGATATCACAGGCCATGGCTGCAAAATATTTCGGCAATGAAAACCCTGTAGGCAAACGCCTAACCATTAAAACGGATAGCGCCTATACTTACCAGGTAACCGGAGTGGCCGAAAATTGTCCGTCCAATTCTTCTATTGAGTATAATTTTGTTGCTTCCAACAGCGGTTTAATGAAAACCAGAATTTCTGACATGTTCATCGGTGCACCAGGAATAGGCGGGGGAGCTTTCGATGTTTATCTTCTTCTGAAACACCGTACGGATACAGCAGTGTTGAGGCGTGGCCTCCTGGCATTTGATGCGGGTAAAGAAAGGGATCCAAACATTAAATTCTCACTGTTCCCGTTCTTGGATCAACATTTGAAAAGGTCGCATGACAACTCTAATTTTAAATACCTTACCATATTCCCCCTGGTTGCTATATTGATCCTTTTGCTGGCCTTGTTCAATTATATGAGCCTGTCAACAGCGAGGGCTACGTTGCGGGCAAAAGAGATCGGTGTGCGTAAGGTTTCAGGTGCAAGCCGCAAAGGCATCGCCATGCAGTTTTATGTTGAATCAGCTGTTTTTTCTACTATATCATTTGGCATCGGCTGTTTGTTGTGTTTGTTGTGTTTGTTGTTCAAGCCGGTATTTTTTAATATTCTTCAACTGCAAATCGATTATACATTTCTGCTCAATCCGCTAACTTTATCTATTTTGTTTGGGTTGTTGGTGTTAACGATATTAATAGCCGGCAGTTATCCGTCATTAGTGTTGTCGGGCTTTAAGCCGGCCATTACTCTCAAGGGAAAAATGAGCAAACAATCGGGTGGTATCATCATCCGGAAGATATTTACCACCCTTCAGTTTTCGATATCTGTAGCACTGATTATTTGTGGTATTGTAATAGACCGGCAGCTTTATTTTTTCAGGCACACAGAAACTGGTGTCGACCGTGATAATGTTATCATGATACCGACTGGCAGCGGGCTTAAAAGTTATGCAGCATTTAAGCGGGATGTTATGTCATTGCCGGGCATAAGTAATGTAGCAACTTCCCGTTATGGAATGTTCGGGAGTTATGACATAATCGGTATAGGCGGTAATTCCAAAGAAGAAAGCATGATGCTGCGTGGTTTAAGAGTAGATAAAAACTTCATCTCTATTTTGGGATTGCAATGGAAATATCCCCCGATACAGGATAACCGCTTAGAAGCAGGATCGAAAGTGGTCATTAACGAATTGGCTATAGAGAAATTGCACTTACCCCTTAACCCTATAGGAACTATTATTGATTCGGGGCCCGAGAAACTTGAAGTAGCCGGAGTGGTGAAAAATTTCAATTTTGGCTCGTTAGAAGATGCAGTACAGCCGCTGGGACTTTTCATTACAGCCGATACGGCAAGGGACTGGACACTCGGCTCGGGCGGGCGCTACCTGTTTGCCAAAGTACAACCGCGTACCAACTTGCCTACGCTGATCGGTTCGATACAAAACATTTTCAAAAAATACGATAAGGATACCCTGTTCGATTACACTTTTATGGATGATGCTTTTAATGCCCAGTATAAAGCCGAAGATAAGCTGGCTGCAATTTTCAGTGTTTTTACCGTCATAACTATCATTTTAGCTGCGATGGGCTTGTTTGGACTGGCTGCATTTACCATAGAGCAACGCACCAAAGAAATTGGCATACGGAAAGTTTTGGGCGCGAGCATATCATCAATCAACAGCCTGCTCTCCATAGATTTTTTAAAGCTGATATTGTTGTCAATTTTGCTGTCGTCGCCGGTAGCGTGGTGGGCCATGCATAACTGGCTTCAAGGCTTTGCTAATCGCATTACAATACAATGGTGGATGTTTGGAGCTGCGGGGCTGCTGGCTATCATCGTGGCAGTGTTAACTGTAAGCTATCATGCAATAAGAGCAGCCGTTACCAACCCGGTGCAGAGCTTAAGAAGTGAGTGATCAGCTGAAACGCGTTAAATTAAACCTATTCCATGAATGTAACTCCTCTGGTTAAAAAAATAAAACCGATTTTCTACTCGTTCCTAATCCTTTTTTGTTTGATAGCTTGTAAACAAAGAGTCATAGTAAAACACAACGGCGAAAAAGACAGGATATCTTTTAAGCAGATATTTGGTATCAGTTATACCGAAGTGGCACGCAGGTTAGATAATGGCCTTTCGTTCAGCAAAGATGGTTACCAGTTGGAACCCGATTGGCAAATGGAATTTATTTCAAACGACTCTGTATGTATATATAGTCCTATAAAAAAAGAATACATCAATTTTCCTCTTACCTGTGGGTACGATTCAATCTTTAACACAGCAAGGACCTGGTTTAAGGCGAGGGAAATAACGCGAGACAGTTTATTGTTTCAGCTTATTGAAGCCCATGCAGATTCAATAGATACAAGGGGATCAAATGTATATATGACCTTTTACGCTGATAATTACATAAAAAATGTGATCCACAAAGATACTGCGACTGTAAAGGCACCCGGTAAACAGGATACTTTGTTTGTTAAATCCTCGTGGATTCTGCAGAAAAAGATTATCATAAAGCATTTTCTGCACGTCAACCTCCAATTGTTGAGAGTAAAAGTAATCTGGTTAAAGTAACACGTCGGTACGCTCTTGGCGACATGTTAAACAACTTCGATACGTCCGATAATTATATGTATCCTACATACGATATTGCTATTAACCAGGCATATGCGAATTTTTATTATTCTTTTTCTGTTTTTGTTGACAACCGCGGAGATATTCATTATGATAAACCGTTGATTCCATTTACTGGAAAAGGATATGAAGAAAGTTATACCGCACTATCAAAAGCAGTAATGGAAAGGTATTTAAAAAATATTTAAGAATCCGGCCCGGTTCTACATTAGGTATGATCCATCCAAGTAGTATCAGTATCCATGTTGAAGGAAAAAAATCGTGCGAAGACGACTAGTTAAATAACATTTTTATTTCGTTAAGTGTCGGATTGAATTAATGGGTACCCGATTTGAGCTTTTTTAATTTCAAATAATAAATTTCTTTTGATAAAATGTGAATTGAGTCAATCCAGTTGGGTGTCCCTTGTTTGAACATTAATGCAGAGCCGGAACCGACGGGGAAAGATTTCTCCGCCCGTTTTTTATGATTATTTTCTCGACCCTTCATTTTGCCTGTTTAGGCTATTTATTTTTCCATATCAAACCTGCCATAAAATATTATTGGCGCAAGCTAACACAATTCGCTTTTTTACCTGATACTAACTTAGTTGGTGTCCGGTATGCATAATAGAATTCCTGTTTAGCTTATTTTTTAAACAGGAATTTTCGATGCGTAACTCCCCAGGCCGAAATAGCGGTAATTACCCCATTTAAAGTCTTACCATGTTCCGTTAAATCGTATTCCACGGTTATCAGTTTCGTGGGCATCACCGTACGGGCTACTATTTGATTTTGCTCCAATTCCTGCAATTCTTTCAAAAAGGGGCCGGAAAAATCAATATCTGCTCGAAGAAGGCGAGGTAAGTGATTCTCGTCGCATTAGTCGTTAAGGGCAGTTTCTGTTTATTCCCCCATCGAAGATGACAAGGAGGAACATGTGATGCGGCTCGCCATTGAGAACTGGTGGGTCTCGGACTTCAGCAGCTTAATGTCCGGCCAGACCTCCAAGTGTTTTATAGAAGCATTGGAGGACAGTGAAATCATCCGCTTTTCAAAAGATAAATGGGATGAACTGCTCGCCGCTTCGCCAAGCTTCAGGCGGATCATCGAAGCGCTGACCACCAAAAATTTTGAGGCTGATCAGAACCGGATCTTCATCAACATCAGTGATCCGGCGGAGATACGTTATGCAACGTTCGTGCAGCACCATTCAACACGATACAACCGTATCTCCTTATACATGATGGCGTCTTTTCTGGGTCTTACCCGGGCATACCTCAGCCGTGTAAGGAGGCAGATTGTTAAGAGAGGCCATGCGGCTTCTTCGGCATGACCAGACAACGCACCTGACGATAGATACCATGGTTTCGGCTAAACCAAACATGGATTTGGATAAATCTTTCCCACTGTAACGGCGGTTCTTTGTATTAACAAAAAGAACCAATATGAAAGTATTCGTTACCGGAGCATCAGGCTTCGTAGGTACTGCCGTTGTGCAGGAATTATTAAAAGGCGGTCACCAGGTACTGGGGCTGGCGCGTTCGGAAGCATCAGCAGCCAAATTAAAAGCAGCCGGGGCCGAAGTGTTTTACGGCGATCTGGAAGATCTGGATAGCCTGCGTAAAGGCACCGCCGAAAGCGATGGGGTGATCCATTGCGGCTTTATCCACGACTTTACACGCTTTGCCGAAGTTTGCGCGGTGGATGAGCGGGCCATAGAAACCATAGCCAGTGTACTGGCCGGTTCAGACCGTCCACTGATCGTTACTTCAGGGACCGCCCTGGTAAATCCCGGTAGTCTGGCTGTCGAAGATATGCCATCACCATTCAACCCTGCCTGGCCGCGCGCCTCGGAGCGGGCAGCAGAAACTGCCGCAGCCGCCGGCGTCCGTGCCGCCATTGTGCGTTTGCCGCCTTCAGTGCATGGCGATGGGGACAAACACGGCTTTATCCCTATCCTGGTGAATCTGGCACGAGAAAAAGGGTTCTCTGCCTACATTGGCGAAGGACAGAACCGCTGGAACGCGGGACACCGGCTGGACGCTACGTTATTGTACCGTTTAGCATTGGAGCAGGCAACGCCCGGAGCGCGTTTCCATGCGAATACAGAAGAAGGCATAACCGTTAAAAGCATCGCCGAGGCCATTGGCGCTCAATTGAACCTACCGGTCAGATCGATTACCAGCGAAGAAGCAGCCGGGCATTTCGGCTGGTTTGCCCACATGGCGGCGATCGATTGCCCGACTTCGAGCACGTGGACCCAAGAACACTTAAACTGGCAGCCAACACATCCTTTCCTGTTAACCGATATAGAAAACGGCATTTACACCCAATAAGATGAAGTTAGTTGTAACCGGTTCTTTAGGGAACATTAGCCAACCGCTGACAGAAATATTGGTAACTCTGGAACACGAGGTTACTGTAATCAGCAGTGATGTAAAAAAACAAACAGCCATTGAAGCGCTGGGCGCTTCGGCTGCCATAGGCTCTATTGCCGATGTTGATTTCCTTACAGCAGCCTTTCAGGGGGCAGATGCGGTTTACGCCATGATTCCGCTCAGTTTTACGGAGCCGGACCTGGGCAAGTACCTGCGCCGGATAGCTAAAAACTACGTGCAAGCTTTAAACACAACGAAGGTCAAGCGCGTAGTCGTGATGAGCGGTTGGGTCGCCGACCTGATCAAAAGCGAAAACCTCGAGAACGAGTTTAACAGCCTGGAAGCTTCCGTGACTTTTATGCGCCCCGGATCATTTTATACGAACTTTTATCAGCATGTCGACATGATCAAAGGCAGGGGCCTGATGGGCAAACTACTCACACTGCGTTACTCCGGCTTTTGGGCATTGCTGACGGGGAAGACCGGCCTGTTGATGGGCAATTGTGGCGGTGACGACCGCATTATTTTCGTATCGCCCAAAGATATTGCCGTGGCAGTCGCGGAAGAGCTGGTGCTGATGACTGAGCAAAGCACCATTCGCTATGTAGGCAGTGAGGAGCTGACCTGCAACGAAGCGGCCAGGATCATCGGCACGGCGGTAGGCAAGCCCTGGCTGAAATGGGTGTTGCTGAGCGATAAAGCCATGCTGCAGGGATTGAAAATGGCTAAAGTACCCGAAAAACTCGCGGAAACTTTGGTAGAAATGCAGGCCGCTATGCACAGCGGTAAACCGCTGGAAAACTTTCATCGTAATCACCCGAAAATGGGCAACGTTAAGCTCACAAATTTTGCCCAGGAGTTTGCCCGGGTATACCATCAAAATTAAGTACCTTGTGTGATGAGCAATTCAACGCCTTTCCGTTTCAGCACCATCAGCGACTATCATCGTGCCGTGGGCTTGCCCAAACCAGCTCATCCGCTGATCAGTGTGGTCCGCATGGAAAATATTAACCTGCCGATCGCCGAGGTGCCATTTAGCCTGGTGGGGGACTTTTACTGGATCTCGATGAAGAAAATGCAGCATGTCAAGTTCCGCTATGGCCAGCAAAACAGCGACTTTGACGAGGGTGTGCTCTTCTTTATGTCGCCCGGTCAGTTGTTTGGCGTGGAAAGTGTGGAGCATACAACAAAAAAGCCTGAAGGCTGGATGGTCCTGATCCACCCGGACTTTCTGTGGAACACGGCGCTGGCCAAAAACATCAAACAGTATGAGTTCTTTAGCTATTCGGTGAACGAGGCGCTGTACCTGTCCGAAAAGGAAGAGACAATGCTCACCGCGATCGCGGGCCAGATAGAACAGGAATATAACACCGCTATCGACCGTTTCAGCCAAAGCGTCATCATTGCGCAACTGGAGTTATTGCTCACCTATTCGGAACGTTTTTACCAGCGTCAATTTATTACCCGTAAAAAATCCAGTCATGAACTATTGACTAGGCTGGAAGATCATCTGGACAGTTATTTTAACAGCGGAACCTTAGCGAAGCAGGGTCTGCCGAGCGTAACCCACATCGCCGAAATACTGAATATTTCCCCGGGGTATCTTAGCAGCCTGCTCAAAACACTGACCGGGCAAACCATGCAGCAGCACCTGCATCATAAGCTGATAGAGCTGGCCAAGGAAAAATTGTCCACGACCAACCTTACGGTCAGCGAGATCGCTTATGAACTCGGGTTCGAACACCTGCAGTCGTTCAGTAAACTGTTTAAGACCAAAACCAGCCTCTCGCCACTGGAATTCCGGCAATCTTTTAACTGATCGTTCTGTTAATTGTGGTTGATCCAATCCAACAAAACCGCCTCATGCAGGAAACCTGTTCTGAGCGATGCTTTCTTGTATGCCATTAAAAGAGTTGGTCGATGACCATTAAAGTACTGTTGTGATTTGATAAGGATCGCCTTGTTATGAAAAACTATGCTATCATTTCACTACCGGATCCCAGGTCCCCTGCTGTTCCGGCAGTGCGATCTGATTTCCCCAGTCATACATGGCTTTCAACACCGGAATAAGCGTTTTGCCCAGTTCACTGAGCTCATATTCTACCCGTGGCGGCTTTTCCATATAAGTATGACGGATGATCAGTCCATCCTCTTCCAGCTCCTTCAATTGCTGACTGAGTATTTTGCGTGAAATATCAGCCATTTGCACACAAAGCTTGCCAAACCGAACCTTTCCTCCGTTCAGCAAGCGCACCAGTATGATGGGTTTCCATTTGTTTCCGATATAACCCACCGTTCTTACAACAGCGCAGTTTTCGGGATTTTGCAGCATCTTTCTCATTTGTTAGTTACCAATAGGTTACTGCTATTTTGCTTTAGTTACCAGCTTGTAACCACTAATAGCAGTGTATCATCAAATATAGTTCATCTGCTTTAGTTTCTTTGTGAAACAAAAGTAAATAACATAGAAAAATGGAAATACAGCAGCAACTGATCAGGGATCTTGAAGGAAAAATAGCACTGGTAACAGGCGGCACCAAAGGCATAGGTAAAGCGGTAACCGCGAGATTATCACAGGCCGGCGCAACGGTCATCGTTACGGCACGAAACAAGCCGGATGAGCATAATAAGCCATATCACTTTATTGCCGCCGATCTGGCAAAGCGTGAGGATGTAGAAAAAGTCGCGGCAGAGATTAGCGAAAGGTATAGCGGGGTTGATATTCTGATCAATAATATGGGAGCGAACACCTTTCCCGGTGGCGGTTTCAGTACGCTTGCTGATGAGCATTGGTACCAGGCGCTGGAGATCAACCTGCTATCATCGGTACGTTTAGACCGGGCCTTATTGCCAAAAATGTTGGAAAGGAAAAGCGGCGTAATCATCCACATCTCTTCCACCAGCGGCCAGTACCCGATTTGGGAATCAACCATGGCTTATAGTGCGGCCAAAGCGGCGCTGACCTCTTACAGTAAATCACTCGCTGATGAAGCAGGCCCGTATGGCGTCCGTGTACTTACTGTTTCCCCGGACTTAATAAAACGGAAGCAATGTCTGATTTTCTGGGTCAGCTGGCAGCCAAAGAAGGCATCACGTTTGATGAGATGACACAAAAGCTCTTTGACCGCGTTGGCGGGGTACCGCTGGGCAGGATGGCAGAACCGGAAGAAACGGCTGAACTTATCTACTTCCTGGCATCGCCAAAAGCATCTTATATCAGCGGAGCGAATTACTTCATTGACGGCGGTAATTTTCCGGTGGTAAAATAGCGGCTTATTGGGCGAAAAGTCAAACTACAGGCACCTGTGAGGTTGTAGATGCAAAAGATAAGATAACCTCTATTCTCCGGAAATCGCATCAGATATAGAACGGATAATGAAGAAAGTTCGATCATTATTGATCCAGTTCCATGTTCGCAGAGTTTATTTATTGAAAAGATTATTACCTGTTTTTGAAACCAGGAACCGAATCCATGTTCCATTCAAGCTACCATGACTTCTATGGATGCTTTTATTTATAGGAGTCTGACAAGCGAATGGAATATGGTTTTAGGTTGATCAATAAAAAACCGTTAAAATTATAGTGCAAACCAGCATTGAGAATAAAATTATTTTTGGAGATGATTAAATTACGTTTTCCGGTTACTTTCCTATTCGTCGCTCATAATTTACTATCATTCGCTCAAAAGTTACCGATTGATCGCAATTCATTAAGGGCATTTACCTCGAATACGCGTAGTGAGACCGGACTATCGGGCAAAGACTATTGGCAATGGCGGTTTTTTCGGGCGTGCTTTTATATTGGGCAACGGCAGGGATCAATGAAAATATTTTACCAAACAGGTAACGTAAAATAGCATTGGTGTCCTCGCCGCCAAGATTGGTCCCGCGGGGTTATTCCCGGCTCCAGCGCATTGACACATTGCCTCGGGTTTTCTCGTGCCAAAGCCATCGCCGCTATCGGGAAGATGAGTTGCCAACGTCTCCGTCAATGCAAAAGGGCCGAGATGATTGGTCGCATAAGTTAAATCCCATCCCTGGGCGCTTTTACGCGCCTTCCGCGACATGATGCCAGCGTTATTGAGCAAGCACATAGCTGGGCACATCATTGTGCAGGTAAGCCTGGGCATAAGGCTACAAGGCAATATCGGCATACCAGTTCGCCGTACTTCTGACGAAATATTCCTTCCTTACTTTCACGGCAAGTTTTCACTCGACTTATAACAATTTATTAATCCGACTATCATGCTGACGTCAGATTAATAAATTAATTTAATTATTTGAACGCTGTTCAATAATTTTGACATGTTTAAAAAATATTAACCGGATAATCATGAAAAAAAGTATTGATCACAGGAGCGAGCGGCGGCATAGGGCTGGAAATAGCCAGACGCCTGGCTTCTCAAAATTACCAAGTATCACTGGTAGCCCGTAGCGAGGAAAAGTTAAATAAGGCAATAAAAGATCTGGATGGTACTGGCCATACCATTTTGGTTGCGGACCTAACGGATAAAGACAACCTGCAAAAAGTAGCGGAGCATTTGAAAACCGGGGAATACGATGTTCTGATCAACAATGCAGGTGCTGGTATTTACGGAAAGTTTATTGACATCCCATTGGACGAGCAACTGGCAACCATGCAGCTCAATATGAATGCCCTGGTAACCTTATCTTATGCGTTTTTGCAAAATGCCAGGCAGGGTGATGCTTTGGTAAATATTGGTTCCCTGCTTGCGCATTCTTCCCTTCCGGGCGGATCAGTTTATGCAGCTACCAAAGGTTTTGTCGCCAATTTCTCGGAATCACTATGGTATGAGTTCAAGAAAAAAGGAATTTTTGTGATGGGTTTTAATCCCGGTGCTGCAGCCTCAGACTTTCATTCACATGCAGGTGGGCATACCAGTGATTTTCCAAAATTTGTAATGTCTTCTGTTGAGGATGTCGCCGAAGAACTGGTAAGGGCCCTGGAAAACAGGCGGAAGCCGAGAGTTGTACAGGGTTGGAAGAATAGGTTCATGCTATTTGGATTCAAATTATTGAGCCGAAAATCCGCTATAAATATTATGGGACAAATTAGCCCCGGCATGAAAAACTAAACGCCGAATCGTGGTGCGAAATTTCGCCACCTGGCCGGCGCTATTATATTTGTATATTATTATTAATAAAAATGGGCATAGCAGAACGAAAATTGGAAGAGAAACAGGAAATGCATAAACGCATTTTAAACGGAGCACGTAAAGTATTCCTTGAAAAAGGCTATGAACAAGCCAGCATGCGTAGTATTGCCAACGAGATCAACTACAGCCCAGGCTCTATTTATTTTTACTTTAAAGATAAAAGTGAGATTTTCCAGGAACTGCATAAGGAAGGGTTCGCGTTACTGCTCAACCAGTTCAAAGTTTTAGACAAGGTAGGTGATCCTTTTGAGCGTCTGAAAGCGATGGGCCGCATCTTTATCCAATTTGCACAGGAAAACAAGGATTATTATAACCTGATGTTCCTGGTGGAGGAACCGACAAAAATGTCCGAAAATGATGGTGGCTTTAAGATAGCACAGGAAGCAATTGACCGCCTGGCTTCTGTAATTAAGGACTGCCAGCAAAAGGGAAGATTCAAAGATTTGGATACAGAAGATCTAACTTTTATGATCCTTTCCGCAATGCACGGCATTTGTGCCCTCTTCTGCAGAGACCGTACTACAAGTTTTATAGGCAGAACGAATGAGGAACTGATGCAGAGCGGCTATGAGTGCTTTGTCGCGCTCCTTGAAAAAGTTAACGCTTTTTTTTGATATTTTATTGAACAATGTTTAAAATTATAACGGTGGTTTAAAAATGAAATCTAAAACACATATCCGATATGGTTTTGTCCTGGTGGCGGCAACCTTGATAGCCGCTACCTCGGCAAAAGCTCAAAGCCGGCTGGATGAATACATCCGCGAGGGGCTCAGCTCCAATCAGAGCATTAAGCAACAGGACTTTGTACTCGAAAAAAATGTATATGCATTGAAAGAAGCAAAAAGCATGTTCGGGCCCGAGGTTACTTTTTCAACCACCTATACTAAAGCCGACGGCGGACGGACGATAGACTTTCCAACAGGCGACCTGTTTAACGGGGTTTATTCCACGCTGAATAAACTGACCGGCAGCAATGCTTTTCCGCAGCTGCAAAATCAGCACATTCTGCTCAACCCGGATAATTTTTATGACGCCAAGTTTCGCACTTCACTTCCAATTTTGAATGCGGAGCTCATCTATAACAAAAGGATAAAGCAGCAGCAGGTTGATCTGCAAAAAGCCGAAGTACTTCTTTACAAACGCGAACTGGTCAAAGAGATCAAAACGGCTTATTATAATTACTCGAAAGCCATTTATGCTACCGGGATCTATGAATCCTCGCTCCGGCTGGTGGAAGAAAGCCAAAGAATCAATACCAAGCTGTATGACAACAGTAAAGTAAATCGCACAGTTGTGCTCAGAAGTCAGAACGAAGTATCCAGGATCAATGCCTCACTTACCGGCGCAAAGAAAATTGCGGAATCGGCCCGCTACTATTTTAACTTCCTGATCAATCGCTCGCTAACGGACAGCATCCTTTTGGATGATATTACCACGCTACCCGCAAGGGAGCAATTGTTGGGGAATAGCGTTAGCGCCAGGGAAGAATTATCCAAGCTCAGGATCGCTAAAGACATTAACGGCAACCTGAACGGGCTGGCCAAATCTTATATCATCCCCAAGTTGGGCACTTTTATTGACTTGGGCTCACAAGCTTTTGACTGGAAGTTCAACAGTCAGAGCCGATACTACTTATTTGGCGTTTCCCTGGAATGGAACCTGTTCTCCTCCGGGAAAAATAGTTACCGGGTAAAACAAACGATTGCAGACCGAGAGGCCCTGGCATCACAGACCGACTATGTACAGCAGCAACTCCTTACCGAGCTTAAAGTACGCCAGGCCGCCATGCAAAGCGCCATTGCACAATACGAGGCGGCACAATCCCAGTTGAAGACCAGCCAGACCTACTACAACGATATGGTCAAGCTATATAAGCAAGGAATGGCCATTTACATCGAACTGCTGGATGCCCAAAATCAGTGGATAGATGCGCAGCTTAATGCCAACATTGCCCTTTACGACACTTGGATAGCCTATACGGCTATCGAACGAGCTAATGCCAGTTTTACAATTCAACAATAAAAACATACAACAATGAAAAAACTTCAATTACTCAGCATAATAATGGCAGCCATATTCCTGCTAACCTCCTGCAAACAAAAACACCAGGAACAAAATGCAATGGGTGAACCGGATATCATCGCCGTTAAAACAGCATCGGTTCCCATATTAGGAGTTCCCGACCACATTAGTGCAACCGGCCTGGTGAGCACCGAAGATGAAGCCAAATATGCTTTTAAAATAGGTGGTGTGATCAGCCGGATCTTCGTACAGGAAGGGCAGTTCTTTAAAAAAGGCCAATTACTGGCTACGCTCAATTCAACCGAGATTTCAGCCGGTCTGGCTCAATCCAGCCTGGGTGTGGAAAAGGCACAACGTGATTACAGCCGTGCAATGAACCTTTACAAAGACAGCGTTTATACCTTAGAGCAGTTACAAAATACTAAAACTGCCCTTGACGTTGCGCAAAAGGCCCGGGAAGCGGTGGCGTTTAATGACCGCTATTCCAAAATATACGCAGCATCCGATGGTTTTGTGAGCAAGAAGATCGCCAATGAGGGGGAAGTGATTGCCGAAGGAATGCCAGTGTTGCTCATCAATTCCACCGAACAGCACAACAGTTATTCACTAAAGGTTGGGGTGACCGACCGCGAATGGGCCATCGTCAAACCGGGGCAAACAGCCAAAGTCACGCTCGATGGATACGCAGGCAGGCAATTTGATGCGGTGGTATTTCGCAAGTCGCAGGCTGCAGACCAGGCCCTTGGATCGTTCCAGGTAGAGCTGAAGCTGAATTTAAGTGGCATAAAACCTGCGGTTGGCATGTTTGGCAAGGCGGAAATAGCCACCCACCAGGATGAAATTGTGATGGTGATCCCCTATGGATCGCTGGTGGAGGCCGATGGCAATAAAGGTTTTGTGTTTACTACCGTTAGCGCGACCCGTGTAAAAAGAGTGCCGGTTACCATCCTGAAGTTCGATAACGACAATGTATATCTCAAGGATAAATTGGAAGGTATAGACCAGATCGTGGTTTCCAACAGCGCCTACCTCAACGAACAGTCCATTATTAAAATCATCAAGTAAGCTGCAGTTATGAAAATCACAAATTTCGCAGTTAAGAACTACCAGTTCACACTGATCATATTTTTGCTTGTCGCTGTAGTAGGCGTATTAACGTTGTTTACCATGCCACGGTCGGAAGACCCAACCACCCATCCGCCGCAATACCTAATCACTGTGATCTATCCAGGCACGAGTCCGAAAGATATGGAAGAGCAGGTGGTAAAACCCATTGAGAACAAAATTTACAGACTGGAAAACATCGAAAAGATCCTGACCACTGTGGAAGACGGTGTTGCGGTTATCCAGCCAAAGTTTAAATATGGCGTGGACGTAGACAACAAATACCAGGAGATATCGACAGAGATCAACGCTTTAAAAAATAGCGAGCTTCCAAAAGATATTTATCTGATCAAAACAGAAAAAATATCCTCATCTGATGTAAAGGTACTGCAAGTGGCGTTAGTTTCTGATAACGCTTCCGGAAAGTTATTAAGGGATGAAGCGGATATTTTGAAAACGCGCCTGGAGAAGATCACCAACCTGAAGGATGTTAAGTATTTTGGAATGCCAGAGCAGGAGATCCGTATCGACATGCAGCTGGATAAACTGGCACAGTTAAAAATACCGCTCAATGTGGTCATAGGCAGTTTACAAAGCGAGGCAGCGGATATCCCCGGCGGCGGCATCAACCTGGACAGCAAGATATTCAACGTAAAGACCAGCGGCAAGTTCAAGGCCGTTGATGATGTGGCCAATACCGTTATTTATAATGCCAATGGCAAGATCATTTACCTAAAGGATGTAGCCGATGTGAGTTACAAAGATGGCATTGCCGATCATATCACCCGGCTGAACGGGCACCGTTGTGTGCTGGTTACAGCGGGGATGAAAGACAATGTGAATATCGCCAGCGTACAGCAAGAGTTTTTACCGGTACTGGATGAATTCGGCAAAAGCCTGCCCGAGAATGTCCGGCTTGTTAAAAACTTTGACCAGGCTAACATGGTTTCCGAGCGCTTGGGCCACCTGGGTTTTGATTTTGGATTAGCCATCGTTTTAGTGATCATTACCTTGCTGCCATTAGGATTCAGGGCATCGCTTATCGTGATGATCTCTATCCCGCTTTCTTTGGCGCTGGGCCTCATTGCCATGAACTTATTGGGATATTCCTTAAATCAGCTTAGTATCGTAGGGCTTGTGGTGGCATTGGGGCTGCTGGTAGACGATAGTATTGTGGTGGTTGAGAACATCGAGCGCTGGCTTCGCGAGGGCCACTCCCGGAAGGATGCTATCCTGAAAGGTACGCAACAGATCGGGATAGCGGTTATAGGCTGTACGGCTACATTGGTTATCGCCTTTCTGCCACTTGCCTTTTTGCCCGATATGGCCGGTGAGTTTATCCGCAGCCTGCCGATGGCTGTGATGACCAGTGTACTGGCTTCTATGATCGTGGCCTTAACGCTTGTTCCCTTCCTGGGCAGCAGAATGTTAAAGACACATACCCATGGCGAGGGTAACTTCTTTTAAAGCACCTGCAACGTTTCCTCACCATGTCTTATGCCCGGGTAATGCCGCTTGCCTTAAAGTGGCCCAAAACTACTATCGGGATCTCGTTGGCCTTAAGCGGGCTTGCTTTTTTCTTATTTACACAAACCGGGTTTAAGCTTTTCCCGACCTCTGAAAAGCCGATGTTCCTGATCAATATCAAACTGCCCCTGCAAGCTGATATTCCCGAAAGTGACCGGGTAACCAGGCTGGTAGAAAGTGAACTGAAGAAACACAAAGAGATCGTTTATTACACATCTAACGTGGGCAAAGGCAATCCACAGATCTATTACAACGTGCACCAGCAGGATGTAAAGCCTGACTTCGCCCAGGTATTCGTTCAACTGGACGAAGAGGCAAGTCCAAAATCGAAAACAGATCTGATCAAACAACTGCGAAAAAAATTCAACGATTTTCCTTATGCAAGGATAGAAGTTAAAGATTTTGAACAAGGTACTCCGATTGAAGCCAATATTGTGGTGAGGGTTTTTGGTGAGGATCAGGACACCTTACGGAAGCTTTCCTTTAAAGTGGAGGAGGTCCTGAAAAAAATCCGGGCACTTTTTATATCAACAACGAATTGAATACCTATAAGTCAGACGTTAAAATAAAAATTGACAAAGAGAAGGCCCGTACCTTAGGTGTGCTTACCAGTGACGTGGATAAAGTAGTAAGAATGGCTGTGGCGGGACTAAACGTGGGTGACTATATCGACGACAGGGGCGATTCGCGGAATGTGGTGATCACCCTGCCCAGGAATAAGTTCTCGAACCTGGACGCCCTGAAGAATCTGTACGTAAATAATATACAGGGCACCCCGGTGCTGGTTAACCAGATTGCTACTATCTCGTTTGAAACGTCGCCAACGGCGATCAACCATTTCAATAAATCGCGCTTTGTAAAAGTTACTTCCTTAACCAAAGAGCATGTCTTGGCCAATGATATCCTGAAAGAGGTTGTTCCTGAACTGAATAAATTAAAAATGCCGCCGGGCTATTATTACAAGTTATCCGGAGAAGCGGAATCGGAAGGCGATGCTTTGGGCGGCAACTTCCTGTCTGTGATCATACTGAGCACATTTCTCTTTGTCGGCGTGCTGCTGTTACAATTTAAAACATTTAAAGGGATCATTATCGTTCTGTCGATCATACCTTTAGGCATACTTGGTGGCGTGGTACTGTTACTGCTGACAGGCAACCCAATGTCAATGGTATCCATTATTGGTTTTATAGGTCTGTCAGGCATACAGGTTAAAAACTCACTTTTGTTGGTTGATTTTACCAACCAGCTACGTCTGGAAGGACACAGCATTGATGAGGCCATCAATTTGGCCGGCGAAACCCGTTTTCTTCCGGTGGTATTGACTTCGATCACCGCCATTTTCGGCTTACTTCCGATTGCGCTGAATCCTAATCCTTTGATAGCACCGTTAGCGATTGTATTAATTGGCGGGTTGATCAGTTCTACCATACTTTCAAGGATCGTAACGCCGGTGATGTATAAATTGATTCCGCCATATTTGGAAAGCGACACATCCAAAAACAATTGACTGAAACGAAAAAAACATCAAGATGAGAACTAATTAAACAAGAGGGGCTTTTTAGCATTAACTTTTCCATTAACAGCATTTTCAAATTTTAACAAAATGGCAGATAACAAAAGTTTTGACGTAATCATAGTTGGCGGAAGCTATGCAGGATTTTCAGTAGCAATGTCTTTGGGAAGAGCATTAAGAAATGTTTTAATCATTGACAGCGGTTTGCCTTGTAACCGACAAACGCCTCATTCACACAACTTCATTACGCAAGACGAAGAAAAACCCAGTGCTATTGCGGAAAAAGCAAAAAAACAAGTGTTGAAATACGACACAGTAAAATTCTTAACTGACCTTGCCGTTAGCAGAACAAAAACCGATAAAGGCTTTGAGATTTCAACTCAATCAGGGAAAATATTTTCAGCTAAAAAACTCGTTTTTGCAACAGGCTTAAAAGACATCATGCCAAACATTAAGGGATTTTCCGAATGTTGGGGAATTACAGTACTTCATTGTCCCTATTGCCACGGATATGAAGTAAAGAATCAAAAAACAGAGATTTTGGTAAGTGGATATGCTGCATTTCATTTGGCTCAACTCATTCGTAACTGGAAAAATGATTTAACCATATTTACCAATGGAAAGTCGGAATTGACACAAGAGCAAACCGATGAAATCAAAAGACACAATATTTCAATAGTTGAAAAGGAAATTACCTCATTGAAACACAAAGACGGAGTAGTTGAAGAAATAATTTTTTCAGACAATTCCACTTTTCAATTAAAAGTTATCTATTCAAGAACTCCTTTTGAACAACATTGTAAAATTCCCGAATTATTGGGCTGTGAATTGACAGAACAGGGACTTATCAAAGTAGATGCATTTCAGAAAACAACAGTAGATAATATATTCGCTTGTGGAGACAATACCAATCCTCTTCGTGCTGTATCATATGCTATATCAACAGGGAATATAACAGAAGTATTATTAAATAATGCAATGATAGAAGAAGAATTTTTAAGATGGCAATAAAAGTTGCATTTAACATGCGGTTTGGCGTGTCCCAACACGGTAAGGTTAGTTATACGATAGAGGCTTGTGCCAAATCCGTTATTTTCCGGTCGGCGGCTTTGCGGCGAATTTTTTTATAAGATGAATGTTATCAGAACGGTAATTTCAGGAAGGTTATTCGTTAAGAAACTTTTAGCAAGGATAGTCTAAGTGTTTTTTATTTTGGCGCGAAATAGGTACGGATTGGATCAGTCCGTTAGTTGATTGGTTTATTTAAAAACAGAAATCTCCCTAAATGATTCATTTAAAGCGCCTTTTATCCTAATTGAATAATATTTGGCGGGGTGAATGCGGCAAAAGCTTCCAAAAAATCCTTTTTTGGAAGCTGAACTAATATGGACAGGCGGTCCAGATCACCCAGAGGTTATAGTGACAAAAATCCGAAAGAGATGGACAATGGCCGGTTGGTTTATGTAATTGGAGTAGGCCAAAAGCCTGTAATTTTGGGGAAATAGGCTGGCGATTTTCATTGGCAATTAAAAATAATTCCAGCCACGTGGCCATAAATGACAAACTTATGATTTGCAAAAATCCCTGCCAGCAACCATTCCGCATAAATTTGTAATACAGGCTACCGCCTGCTACATCATAAAACATTAAACTATGGAATACAGACAATTAGGCGCATCCGGTTTAAGGGTGCCGGTATTAAGTTTCGGCACGGCCACATTTGGCGGTGGTAATGAGTTTTTTAAAGCATGGGGCAATACCCAGGTTGACGAGGCAAAGAAGCTAATAAATATTTGCCTTGATGCAGGTGTTAACTTATTTGATACCGCAAACGTTTATTCGCATGGCATTTCTGAAGAAATATTAGGTAAGGCCCTGGAAGGCATCCGCAATGAAGTGCTGATTTCAACCAAAGCCACGTTTACTATGGGGCAGGGCGTTAATGATTATGGTTCGTCTCGCTATCACCTGATCAAATCGGCCGAAGACAGTCTTCGTCGTTTAAATACCGATAGAATAGATATTTATCATATGCACGGCTTTGATGCGAACACCCCGGTTGAAGAAACATTAAGGGCACTTGATGATTTGGTTACCAGCGGTAAAGTGCGTTATATAGCCTGCTCCAATTTTTCGGGCTGGCATTTAATGAAATCACTGTCGGTGTCTGAAAGATATGGGTGGAGCCGTTATGTAGCCCATCAGGCATATTATTCGTTGCTTAACCGCGAGTTTGAATGGGAACTGATGCCATTAGGTATTGATCAGAAGGTAAGCACTATTGTTTGGAGCCCGCTATCATCCGGCCAGCTAAGCGGCAAATTCAGGAGGGGAGAGCCAATCCCCGAAAACTCGAGGACCGTGCAGGGCGGCGCCCATGGCCCGGCTACAAATTTTGATCATTTATACAATATTGTTGACGCGCTTGACGAAGTTGCTGAAGAAACCGGTAAATCTGTGGCACAGGTAGCATTGAACTGGTTACTGCAAAGGCCTACTATTGCCAACCTGGTAATTGGCGCACGTAACGAAGAGCAACTTAAGCAAAACCTCGGCGCAATAGGATGGAATTTGACAGTTGAGCAGGTAAAAAAATTGGATGCCGCCAGCGAGGTAGACCCAATATATCCATACTGGCACCAGCGCCAGAATTTAAAGCTGGTGCCGTTGCCGATACAATATTAAAAATCACTAACAGGAAAGCTTACGTAAAACTACGTAAGCTTTCCTGTTAAATCCCGTAACAGTACGCTGTTATAGTTGTAATGATTGCTTTAGCTTTGCTTTTGAAGGTAATGAAATATCCATTATTACGATATCTAAACCTTATCACTATTAAACCTTTCCTTTATGATCAAAAAACAATACCTCAAAGAAATAGCTATATCGGCTACCCAACAAAAAGGCGGTGCCTCAAACAATCAAAAAGAAGTAAGTAAAATTCAAAGCTGGCTTAACCTGTATGCGGTTACCAATCCTTCGGCAGGTACAGCAACAGGCATTGACGGTAGCTTTGGCCCGGGCACCGAAACAGCAGTTAAGAATTTCCAAAAAGCAAAAAACCTGCCGCAAACCGGCATTGTTGACAGCAATGTTTTCGGTGAGTTATGCCAACCCATGATAAAAGCATTTAAAAGCCCGGTAGCAGGTACCGGCTTAAGGGAATTGGTTGTGAATACAGCTATTCAACATTTAGGTAACGCACCATTTGAACTTACCATTAAGGGGCAAAGTAATTGCGGTCCCTGGGTGCGGGCCTATATGGATAATAATGAAGGAACAGAGTGGTTTTGGTGTATGGGGTTTGTACAAACCATCATTGACCAGGCCGCAAGCCAGTTAGGAAAAGATTTTCGTACACTTATGCCGCTAACCTATAGTTGCGATACTGTGGGTACTACCGGCATTAATAAAGGTTTGTTAAGCCGTGTTGCAACAGTAAGGGCTAATCCTGCTGTAGTAAGGCCCGGCGATATTTTCCTGGTTCAGAAAACACCCAACGACTGGGTACATACAGGTATTGTTATTGGCGTGCATGGCGATTTATTTGATACCATTGAGGGAAATACCAATACCGACGGAAGCAGCAACGGCAACGGTGTGTACAAACGTGTACGTAATTTTCAAACCTCAAAGCTCGATGTGTTTTCGATACAACCTCTCGTTTAAAGCATGTTTTGCAAATTAATACTCCCGGAGCCCCTGTAAAGGGGCTTTCTGCTTTAAAAGCTAAAGCTTAGGGCTGAAAGCCTAAAGCCAATTTGCTTGTCAAAATTATTTCACGTTAACGATCTTCGCTTTCAGCCTTAAGCTTTCCGTTCAATTAAGTAACAGTTAAATTACAATTGCTTCATAAAAAAATGGCCGGATAGCTTTAGCCCTTTCCAAAACTTAGCTAATTTGCGGGGCGGTCCGCCGGGGCGCGCTTATCAACCCAATTAACCTGTTTTGAATATGATCAATCGTAGAAAGTTTATTCAATCCACTGCCGTAGCTGGTACAAGTTTCCTGCTTGCGCCGCAACTATCAAAAGCCACCGGATTTTTTAAAGGATCGCCTAATGAAAAAGTAGTATTAGGCATGATGGGCACTAACAGCCGGGGCCTATACCTTGCTCAAAGCTTTGCCAAATTACCCAATATAGAGATCGGTTATATCTGCGATGTTGACGCAAACGTAGTTGCTAAAACGATTGATGCTATCTATAAGCAAACAGGCAAAAAGCCGCAGGGATTAACAGATATCCGCAAAATGCTGGAGATAAAGGATCTCGATGCAGTAGTGGTTGCACCGCCCGATCACTGGCATGCTCCAGCAACTATCATGGCCTGCCAGGCCGGCAAACATGTGTATGTAGAAAAGCCTTGCAGTCATAATCCGCACGAGGGAGAGATGGCTGTTGAAGCAGCAAATAAGTATAAACGACTGGTGCAAATGGGCAGCCAGCGTCGCTCATTCTCTAATGTGCAGGCCATGGTGAAGGAACTGCATGACGGGGTAATCGGTCGTGCTTATTATGCAAAGGGCTGGTACACCAATCATCGTGCAAGCATAGGCAAAGGCAAACAGGTGCCGGTGCCAGCCAATTTAAATTATGATTTATGGCAGGGCCCTGCGCCAAGAAGGCCTTACCAGGATAACCTGATCCATTATAACTGGCACTGGTTTTGGAACTGGGGCACGGGTGAGGCGCTGAATAATGGTACCCATGAGTTGGACGTGATCCGCTGGGGCCTTGGTGTTGATTATCCGAGTAAAGTGGTATCAACAGGCGGCCGCTTCCATTTTAATGACGACTGGCAAACACCCGACACACAAAATATCCTTTACAATTTCCCCAATAATACGGCCGCCGAATGGGAATGCCGCAGTTGCAACGGCTTTGATATTGAAAAATTAAGCAGGGGAGTAGTATTTTATGGCGATAAAGGCACGCTGTTTTATGATAGTGGCAACAGCTATCGGGTTTACGATGGTGATAATAAACTGGTAAAAGAGGTTAAAGACGACACCAAAGTCGACGGCACCAACAAAGTAAGCCCGACGGAGGCACTGGATGGCTTCCACATGAAAAACTTTGTCGATTCGGTAAGAGGAACAGATAAACTGAATTGCCCGATTGAGATCGGTTTCAAATCAACCCTATTGCCGCAATTAGGCAATATCTCATATCGCGTTGATCGTGTATTGCATATCGATCCAAATAATGGTCATATTTTAAATGACCCCGAAGCTCAAAAGCTCTGGCGCAGGGAGTATGAAAAGGGTTGGGAAGTGAAAGTGTAAGCCTCACCCAACCCTCTCCAGAGGAGAGGGCTTTAAAAACTTTTAAAATCTCCCCTTCTGGGGGAGATTTAGAGGGAGCTCATTGCTTCGTTCCTCGCAATGACATATTTTTAATCAAACAAGAAAATATCAAATATGAAAAAAATAATCTACCCTGCAATTATGCTTTTGGCGTCAACGGCATATAGCCCAGTAAGCGCGCAAACCAAACTGTTTGATGGTAAAACTCTTAAAGGCTGGAAAAAGCTTGCCGGCAATGCCGATTATAAAGTAGAAGACGGCGCTATAGTAGGCACTACTGTACTCAACTCGGGCAATTCATTTTTAGTTACCGAAAAGGAATACGGTAATTTTATATTAGAGTTGGATGCAAAAATTGAAAGTGAGTTGAGTAATTCGGGCGTGCAAACCCGCAGCCATTACGACCCGGCCGGTAATAAGGGCAAAGGAAAAGTTTATGGCAGGCAATTTGAAATAGACCCGTCCTCACGCAAATGGACTGGTGGTATTTATGACGAAGGCCGTCGCGATTGGCTTTATCCGCTTGATCTGAACCCTAAAGCCAAAGATGCATTTAAAGTAGGCGAATACAATCACATTAAAATTGAATGTATCGGCAACGAAATGAAGACATGGGTAAATGGTGTCCCTGCAAGCGATGTTGTTGATACTATCGATAGCAAAGGCTTTATAGGTTTACAGGTGCATGCGGTAAGTGAGGAAAAACAGGCAGGCAAAAAGGTATACTTTAAGAATATTAATCTAAAGACCAATAATTTAAAAGCCACCCCTTTTCCAAAGGATGTGTATGTTGTTAACCTTACACCAAACAGCTTAACAGCGGCCGAAAAAGCAAATGGCTGGAAGTTATTATATGATGGCAAAACCAATACCGGCTGGCGCGGTGCAACCCTCAAAGGTTTTCCTGAAAAAGGCTGGGAATATGCTAACGGCACTATGCACGTGCTGCCATCTGCAGGACAAGAAGAATCAGGCGGCGGCGATATCGTAACCAATGATAATTATAGCGCTTTTGACCTGTCGTTTGAGTTTAAGCTTACTCCGGGTGCTAATAGCGGTGTCAAATATTTTGTCACCCTGTCTGAAGTTACCAAAGGGTCGGCTATTGGCTTGGAGTACCAGGTACTTGATGATAAACTGCACCCCGATGCCAAACTTGGCCGCGATGGCGACCGTACATTAGCCTCGTTGTATGACCTTATCAAAGCCAATAAACAAGAACGTTTTGTACACCCGATAGGTGCCTGGAATACTGGTCGTGTGGTAGTATATCCAAACAACCATGTTGAGCACTACCTGAACGGTGTTAAAGTACTGGAATACGAACGCGGTTCAAAAACTTTCCGCGACCTGGTAGCAATCAGTAAGTACAAAATCTGGAAAAACTTTGGCGAAGCCGCTGAAGGGCATTTATTACTACAAGATCATGGCAATGAAGTGTTTTTCAGGAGTATTAAGGTTAAGGAGTTGAAGTAAACAGCACATAATATGCTAAAATCCAGACTTGCGAAGTTTTAAAACTTCGCAAGTCTTCAATCATCGTTACTTTTAAACTATCGTTCCCCCTTTAGGGGGTAGGGGGTTACAACGAGCTTCTCAATCGCACTGTAAACGGCACAGCGAAATGCTCGTGGCAGTTATTCAGCGCAAACTCGGCAGTTTTGCTGCCCATCAATTTAAAATCGGTTGAGATGGTAGTGATGCCGTCAAGAATGATCTCTTTAAGCGCCGTTTCGTTATAGGATATCACGCCAACGTCCTTAGCCACTTTTAAATCGGAGGCGATGATCTTTTTAATAAGTTCAACCAGGTCGTCCTCTGTAAGGCTGATATATACGGTATTTTTCTGTATAGTTTCTGTAGATAACGTTTCAACTATACCGTATTCAAAAGCATACTGCCTGCAAAAATTCAGGAAGCCCTTCATAATCTCTTTAGAGTGATAGGTTTTGCCGGGGAAAATCAGCTTGAGCGTATGGTATTTACTGAGGCTATCCAACATGCTCTTCAACGCCTCATAAACGTCGGTCGCAAAATTCTCATATATAGCAGCAAATTTACCGTTTACACCAGGTACAAGGTTGTCCAGTAAAATCAGCTTGTCTTTAGGGATGGTATTGATAATTTCATGAGCCTTGGTTTCATTATCTAAAAAATGTGGGATAATGATGTATTTGGCATAATCGCTCTGGATACTTTCGGCAATGATCTTTTTAAAAAAGTAAAAATCGTTGTTGTAGATATAAAAATCTATAGCAGCCTGCTCGTCGATAGTAGCAACAAAGGCATCATAAATAATTTTCTTGTGCGCGCTGAGTTTGTTGAACAGTAGGAAGATCTTAAGTGGCTTCTGAAAATCGGTATTGGAAATAAAAAAGCCTTTTCCCGGAACCGAGCTTACTATGCCTTTTTCCTTCAGTTCCTTATAAACGCGCTCAATGGTATTGCGGGAAGTATCCAGTGCATAGCTGAGATCATTGATTGAAGGGAGCATATCATCCTTTACAATCTGCCCGCTTTCAATGGCCCTGATAATAGCATTGGAGAGTTGCAGGTACTTAGGCGTAATGGAATATTCGTCGATTGACAGGATCTTTAAATAATTCTTCACAACACAAATGTAATATTTGACAGCACATCTCGTCTTTTAAACAAGACAGATAAAGACGGTTAAGCTTTGCAAATAAATATTATAATCAAATCAACGAAATCAGCGTGATCAAAAAAATCAACGGTCTTTCTTTTTAAACGCATAATACAAATAGCCCAGCGCCGGCAATATAAACAAGCTACCCACCAATAAACCAATCCCCAGGTCATCGATACTATTGCTATTGGCATGTTCGGTAAGTAAAGACATAGAACTGCCATCCTTAAAAATAACGAACCTCGGGAAGCGCGAAAACCCTACCGATATCAATATCATACACACCTGGAAGGCAGCAAGCACCCTGATCCATTGCCTGTTTCTGCGGTGTGATATAATCAGATAAAGCACTACCAATGAAATGGTTGCAGCAATTACCGAAACTAAGCTTACGGGGTTGCCAAAAATCCAGCTGGCCAGGTGAACGTGCTCAAAATGAGAAGCTAAGAACACCAATGCACCACATATCACGGCGGCTATGTTCATAATCTTTGCCTTACGGATGTAGCGTTTAATTTCGTCAACATCTTCCGTTTCACCAACTATATAAATAGCTGCAAGGAAACCGCATAGTGCCACGGTAAAAAAGCCAACAGATACTGAAAACCAGTTAAACCAGCTAAAGATGTAAGCGTGCAGAAAATCAGTGGCTTTAGGATCAATCTGCCCGGATAGGGCACTGCCTGCAATGATACCCAGGAACAATGGTGTAACAAAACTTGAATAAACGAATATATGCGTATAAAATGCCTGTGTTTTTTCGTCTTTAATGGCGTCATAATTACGGAACGAAAATGCGGTGCCCCGGGCTATTACTCCAAGCAGCATTACCAGTAAGGGAATATGCAGGTAAATGCACATTTCACTATAAATAACCGGAAATCCTACAAAAAGTACTACCACTGTAATGATCAGCCACATGTGATTGGCCTCCCAAATTGGGCCGATAGCCTGGTACATGATATTGCGGGTGCGGTGTTTATTGTCAGTTGATGTAAAAAGCTCGATAATGCCAGCACCGAAGTCAGCTCCGCCCAATAAAAAGTAGAGGGTGATAGCCGCAAAAAGAAAAAGAATTACAATATATAACATCATGGCTGGGCAGTTTTACGGTCATACAATTCAGGCACCATCTGGATTTGCCTTTTTAATAAAAATATAACAGCTACACTCAGCGAAAAATAAATAAAGCTGAACAGGTAAAACGAATATTGGATACCTGGCATTGGCGTAACTGCCTCGCTGGTACGCATAACACCTTGTATGATCCATGGCTGGCGGCCAACCTCGGTCACCGTCCATCCGGCTTCAAGGGCTATAAAACCAAGTGGTGTCGCCCAGATAAAAGTTTTCAGGAACCATGGTTTAGAGAGCAGGTCCTTCTTTTTCCAGAGCTCGTAAAAATAAATGCCCCCCATCAGCATCATCAAAACGCCTATACCCACCATAATCTGGAATGCGTAATGAGTAACAGCCACTGGCGGCTGGTTTTTAACAGGGATTTTATCCAACCCGTTTACCTGTGTTTTAAAATTGTCATGCACTAAAAAGCTTAACAGGCCGGGGATCTCTAAACCGTAATTCACTTTTTTGCAGCGGTATCAGGAATACCACCGATAACCAGCGGTGCGTATTCCTGGGTGTGGAAATAAGCTTCCATTGCGGCCAGTTTTGCAGGCTGGCGTTTAGCTGCGTTTTTGGCTGATAAGTCGCCGCTGAAAGGTTGTAAAATAGCTGCGGCTGCCCCAAAGATGATAGCTATTTTAAACGCCTTAGTATGGAAAGCGATATTCTTTTTACGGTAGATCATGAGCGCATGGATCCCGGCCACTGCAAAACCTGTTGCCGAAAAGGCGGCTATAATCATATGCAATGATTCTGAAAACCAGGCTTTATTGAACATTGCTTTTATGGGATCAATATTGATATACTGTCCGTTCACAAAATCGAAACCGGAAGGGCTGTTCATCCAGGAATTGGCTGACACTACGAGGATACCTGATGCAACGCCGCTTATACCGACAATAACCCCGGCTGTCCAATGTACCCAGTTATTTAATTTGTTCCAGCCATAAAGGAATAAGCCAAGTGCTATAGCTTCGATGAAAAAGGCGACGCCTTCTAACGAAAACGGCATCCCGAAGATCGGTCCGGCGTGTTTCATGAAGCCGGGCCAAAGTAAGCCGAGCTCAAAAGAGAGCATGGTGCCGGATACCGCGCCGGTGGCAAAAAATATGGCCACGCCTTTACTCCAGGCTACAGTGATGTTTTTATAAACCGGGTCCTGGGTTTTGATCCATTTATAATGTGATATCGCCATAAAAACCGGCATCACCATGCCGATACAGGAGTATATGATATGAAAACCTAACGATAAGGCCATTTGGGATCTGGCCGCTAAAAAATCATCCATATGTGTTACACTTAAATAATGGTTGAAATTAAAGCTTAATGTAACAAATCTGTAACTAAATGCTTATCGATATTGAATTTAAAATATGTTTTCTATCCGACGAGTGTTGTATTAATGAGGATAATTTAGTAAAAATTTACAAACACAGTGTTCACTGCTAGAGAGAAACGACAATGCTTTTTACTGGCGCAAGTATGGAGGGCCGACTATTAACGAAAACTATTTGTGCTGCTAAGCCGCGGCACAAGTAGCCTTCACTTTATGCTTGCCCTAGTTAGAGGGGGTTAGAGCGAGCTGTTCTTTTTCGTCGATCCCCTTATAATCAACTCAGGCTTAATACTGATAATCTTGGGTTTAACCGAAACCTCGACGTTGGCAATCTCCTGGAAAAACAGGTTGCCAATGGTTTTGCCCATATAAACGCTAAACTGATCTATAGTGGTTATCGATGGACTGGTAATCTCTGTAAAAGCTTCATTAGAGTAACCGCAAATACCTAACTCTGAAGGTACCTTGATATTCATAACATTGGCTACCTCCAAAACACCTAAGGCCGAAAAATCAGACGTAGAGGCAAATATTGCATCCGGCGGGTGGGGGAGGTTAAGCAGCTTACGGGTAGCTTCGGCACCAAGCTCCTTTGTCCATGCATTTTCAACCACCAGTTCGTCAATCACTTTCACCTTATGCGTTTCTAATGCCCTTAGGTACCCGTTTTTTCGCTGGCGAAAAATGTTGAGATTTTGGGGGCCTTCAAGTAAAGCGATACGTTTATAGCCGTTTTCTATCAGGTGCGATACCGCTTCAAATGAAGCCTGTTCGTTGTCGTTGATCACTTTAAGCGTTTCCAGTTCTTCAGCAACACGGTCAAACTGGATCAGCTGAATGCCATGGTCGAGCACATTTTGCAGGTGCTGGTAATCATAGCTATCGGCCGATACCGAGATCACTATACAATCCACATGCTGATTAATGAGCGTATTTACACATTGAATTTCCTTATCATGCACCTCGCCCGACTGACATATGATGAGGTTATATCCTTTTTGATAGGTTGTTTCCTCAATGCCGGCTATCACGTTACTGAAAAAGTTCTGGTTTATCCGCGGCACCACTACGCCAATAGTTTTTGAATGTCCTTTGCGCAGGTTGGAGGCAAGGGTGTTGCGTTTATAATTGAGCTCATCGGCGGTTTTGATAATCAGCTCCCTGGTTTTTTCGTTCACCTGGCTACTGTTATTCAGCGCTCTTGATACGGAAGACGCGGTTATGCCGAGCTTTGCGGCAATGTCATAAATGGTGGTGCGTTTAACTTTCTTCATTATAGCGTGCAAATTGGAAAAAATATTTTACGCAATCGATTGCAATTTTTATTTATTTCTTTATTTTCGTTGCGTTAAGTTACCAATTAATAAATACAACCAAAAAATCATACAAAAATCTGAATAGGCTATGCTGTTATTAGGGATCGATATAGGTACTTCGTCGGTAAAAGTAAGTGTTGTTGACGCCGCAACGCAAAATACAATCGCTTCGGCACAATACCCTGACCAGGAGTCGCCAATTAAAGCCTTGCATCCCGGCTGGGCCGAACAATCTCCCTCAATGTGGTGGGAGCAGGCGCACAAAGCATTGGAGCGCTGTCATGCTAAGGGAGGTTACAACTCAAAAGATATAGCTGCCATTGGTATCGCTTACCAAATGCACGGCCTTGTACTTGTTGATAAAAATCAAAACGTACTTCGTGATAGTATTATATGGTGCGATAGCCGCGCCGTTGAAATTGGCGATAAAGCTTTTGCTACAATTGGCGAAGAACATTGCTTATCTCATCTACTCAATTCGCCGGGCAACTTTACGGCCTCAAAACTGGCCTGGGTAAAAGAGAACGAACCGGAGATCTACAGTAAAATAGATAAGATCATGCTGCCTGGTGATTATATCGCCATGAAGCTTACCGGCGAGATCACCACATCTGTATCGGCATTATCTGAAGGGGTGTTTTTTGATTTCAAAACCAATGGCATCTCCAAAGAGATCATCAATTATTTTGGTTTTGACGAAAGCCTGTTTCCGGTTATTAATCCTGTATTTTCATCGCACGGAAGTTTGCAGGCATCAGTCGCCGAAAAACTGAATTTAAAAGCAGGCATTCCTGTTACCTATAAATCAGGAGATCAGCCCAACAATGCCTTATCGTTAAATGTACTAAATCCCGGCGAAGTAGCTGCTACTGCTGGCACATCGGGCGTTATATATGGAGTAAACGATCAATTGGTTTATGATCAACAATCGCGCATTAACACCTTCGCACACGTTAATTATGCCACCGAACAGAAAAGACTTGGTGTGTTGCTTTGTATTAACGGAACCGGAAGCTTATATCGCTGGGTAAAAAACACGTTCGGTACGGGCTATAGCTATAACCAAATGAATGCCGAAGCTGAAAAAGCCCCTTTGGGCAGCGAAGGCCTACAGGTACTGCCTTTTGGCAATGGTGCCGAGCGTATGTTAAATAATAAGCAGGTAGGCGCGCATTTTCAAAATATCGACCTTAACCTGCATACACCGGCACATATTTTCAGGGCTGTGCAGGAGGGGATAGCCTCGTCGTTTCGTTATGGCTTTGACATTATGCGCGGCAATGGTATGAACCCTACTGTGATCCGTGCGGGCAAAAGCAACCTTTTCCTGAGCGATCTGTTTACCCAAACTTTTGTAAATGCCACAGGCGTTCCTGTCGAGCTCTATAATAACGACGGAAGTGTAGGCGCTGCCTTAGGCGCAGGTATAGGCGCAGGCATCTTCAAATCACCGGCCGAGGCATTCAGCAATATCAAAGCCATTAAACTGGTTGAACCAACAACCGACCAGTTTGAGCCCGTTTACCAGGAGTGGAAAGCCCTTTTAGAAGCGAAACTGAGGTGAAAGGGAAAAGGTTAAAGGCGAAAGGTGTTGCCCGTGTATCCAAATAAATAATTAAACAATTGCCCAATAAAAAAATCACTAATTCAATAACTCACTAATTCAATAATTAAAATGATAGTAACAGGCGAAAAAGAATTTTTCAAAGAAATAGGCCAGATAAAATTTGAAGGTCTTGAATCAGACAACCCGCTGGCGTTTCGCTGGTATGACGCGGACAGGGTGGTGGCAGGCAAAACAATGAAAGACCATTTACGTTTTGCAGGTGCTTACTGGCATTCGTTCTGCGGTAACGGTGCCGATCCGTTTGGCGGTGCTACGCACGTTTTCCCATGGGATGAAAAAGCTGACGCTGTTGAGCGCGCTAAAGACAAAATGGATGCAGCGTTTGAGTTCTTGACCAAAATGAACCTGCCTTACTACTGTTTCCACGACGTTGACGTGGTTGACTATGGCAATGATGTTGCCGAAAATGATCGTCGTTTGCAGGCTTTGGTTGATTATGCCAAACAAAAACAGGCTGCCAGCGGGGTAAAACTGCTTTGGGGTACTGCGAACCTGTTCAGCCACAAACGTTATATGAACGGAGCATCAACCAACCCCGATTTTCATGTATTGGCGCATGCCGGTGCGCAGGTTAAGGCTGCTATGGATGCAACTATTGCATTAGGTGGCGAAAACTATGTTTTCTGGGGTGGTCGCGAAGGTTACATGAGTCTGCTCAACACCAATATGAAACGCGAGCAGGAGCATTTAGCTCGGTTTTTACACGCGTCTAAAGATTACGCGCGCAAACAAGGCTTTAAAGGCACTTTCTTCATCGAGCCTAAACCATGTGAGCCAACCAAGCACCAGTATGATTATGATGCAGCAACCGTACTGGGCTTCTTGCAGAAATACGACCTGATCAATGATTTTAAACTGAACCTTGAAGTTAACCACGCTACTTTAGCAGGCCACACTTTCCAACATGAGCTTCAGGTAGCTGCCGATTCGGGTTTATTAGGTTCGATAGATGCTAACCGCGGTGATTCACAGAATGGCTGGGATACAGACCAGTTCCCGAATGATATCAATGAAGTGACAGAATGTATGCTGATTATTCTTGAAGCAGGCGGCTTCCAGGGTGGTGGTATTAACTTTGATGCCAAGATCCGCCGTAACTCTACTGATCCTGCTGATTTGTTTTATGCACACATTGGTGGTATGGACCTTTTTGCAAGGGCATTGGTAACAGCTGATAATATCCTGCAAAAATCAGAATACAAAAAATTACGTACCGACAGGTATGCGTCATTTGATGCCGGCACCGGGAAAGATTTTGAAGAGGGTAAGGTTTCTTTGGAAGATTTGCGTAACTATGCGATAGCTAACGGCGAACCTAAAGTGACAAGCGGTAAACAAGAATACATCGAAAATTTGATAAATCGATATATATAGTTTATAATTGTCAATCATACATATTAAACCCAAAGACAAACCAAAACAATGAACCTCAAAACCCTTTCAAATGGCGATTATGCTGTTTTCTTTATCTACTTTATAATTGTTGCCAGTTACGGCTGGTGGGTGTATAAGCGTAAACACAACGCCGATGCCACCTCAAAAGACTATTTTTTGGCCGAAGGGTCGTTAACCTGGTGGGCTATCGGAGCATCGCTCATCGCCTCAAATATCTCTGCCGAACAATTTATAGGTACAAGTGGGTCTGCGTTTAAAATGGGCTTAGCCATATCTACTTACGAGTGGATGGCCGCTATCACCCTCATCATTGTGGCGGTTTTCTTTATCCCGGTATATCTTAAAAATAAGATCTTTACCATGCCGCAGTTCCTGCATCAGCGGTATAACGGAACAGTAGCCATGATCATGGCCATATTTTGGCTGTTGCTGTACATTGTGGTTAACTTAATGTCAATCCTTTACCTCGGTGCATTAGCTGTCAGCGGTATTTCAGGTCTTGATATTCACTTGTGTATCTGGCTGTTGGCCATATTCTCGGCAGTTATTACACTGGGCGGTATGAAGGTTATCGGCTATACCGACGTAATCCAGGTAGCGGTATTGATATTGGGTGGTTTAATGGCATCTTACCTTGCACTTACTTTGTTAAGCGAAAAAGAAGGTACAACAGGCTTGCTCAATGGTTTCAAGATCCTGCATAGCGAAGCTACGGATCACTTCCATATGATCTTTAAAAAGGATAATCCAAATTACATGGATCTGCCTGGTTTATCTGTTCTGATAGGCGGCATGTGGATCACTAACCTTAACTATTGGGGCTGTAACCAGTATATTACCCAAAGAGCTTTGGGCGCAAACCTTAAAACCGCCCGTGGCGGTATCCTGTTTGCAGCTTTCCTTAAGTTGCTGATGCCTGTTATTGTGGTGCTGCCTGGTATTGCGGCATACCTTTTATATCAAAAAGGTATGTTCCACCAGGAAATGGCGAGTTCATCCGGAGTTTTGGATCCTAACAAAGCGTATCCATCATTATTAAACTTATTGCCAAGCGGCTTAAAAGGCCTTTCATTCGCTGCGTTAACGGCTGCTATTGTAGCGTCGTTAGCGGGTAAAGCAAACAGTATCGCTACCATCTTTACGTTGGATATTTACAAAAAAGCAATCAATCCTGAAGCTACCGATAAGAAACTGGTTAACCTGGGTAAAATCTCGGTGCTTGTTGCCTTATTGTTAGGTATCCTGTTATCTGAGCTTATTGGTAAAGCATTAATGGGCGAAGGTAAGCAGGGCTTCCAGTATATCCAGGAATATACGGGCTTCGTGTCTCCGGGTATCTTTGCCATGTTTATCCTTGGTTTCTTCTGGAAAAAAGCTACTTCAAATGCGGCTTTATTTGCAACTATTGGCGGTTTCATTTTCTCATGTTTCTTTAAACTTTGTCCAAAGTTTATTGACCTGAGCTTCCTGTCGCCGTATGGCTTCTCAAAATTAGCCTTGCAGGATGATAAAGTAACGAAGTTATATGAAATCCCTTTCCTTGACCGTATGGGTTTTGTATTTATCCTGTGCGTTATCGGTATGTACATTATTTCAAAAATTGACCAGGCCAGGGGCGTTACAACAAACGGCCTCGAAATTGATGGCTCAATGTTTAAAACTTCGAGAGGATTTTTAGCAGGCGCCTTAATTGTAACAGGTATTGTGGTTGCATTGTACTCGATTTTCTGGTAGCAGAAATTTCACCAATAGATAAAAAAGGCGATGGGGTGATAACCTCATCGCCTTTTTGCTTCATAGTAGTTGTTTTTACGTCTCAACGAAAACGTTTGCGTGGATTGTTTAGGCTTATTACTTCCAACTTGCCCGTATGATGTGTAATTTGCCGCTTACAAGTATAAACTACTATACCGCTAACTCCGGTATATATCTGTCAATAACCAATGAAGAATTTTTTAGATCAGGATTTTTTACTTCAAACAAAAACGGCGCAGCGCTTATATCATGAGTTCGCCAGCCATCAGCCCATTATTGATTATCATTGCCACCTGCCGCCAGATCAGATTGCTGATGATATCAATTTTAAAAACATAACCCAGATCTGGCTTTATGGCGATCATTACAAATGGCGCGCTATGCGGGCAAATGGTGTTAATGAAGCCTATATCACAGGTAATAAAACCGACGAAGAAAAGTTTATGCAATGGGCTGCTACGGTTCCTTACACTTTGAGAAACCCGCTATACCATTGGACACACCTTGAATTGCAGCGTTATTTTGGCATAAATGAATTGCTTTCGCCAGCGTCGGCACAAAAAATATATGCCCAGTGCAACGAAAAACTGCAATCGCCGGAGTTCAGCATCCGTAATATTTTAAAAAGTAAAAATGTAGAGGTTGTGGGTACTACTGATGATCCGTTGGATAACCTTAGCCATCATCAGAAACTGAAACAGGATGGATACAGCGTGAAAGTATTGCCGGCCTACCGCCCCGATAAAGCTATGAACGCCGATGACATTGCCGGGCTCAACAAATACATTGACCAACTGGAATCAGTGGCAAATGTATCCATATCTAACATTGATGAATATCTTTCGGCCTTAAAAGCAAGACACGATTACTTCGCCGAAAACGGCTGCAAATTATCAGATCACGGACTGGAGCAAATTTATGCCGAAGATTATACCGACGCAGAGATAGCTACCATCTTTACCAAAATAAGGAACAGCGAAGTGTTGTTGCCTTTGGAAATCCTGAAATTTAAATCGGCCATGTTGTATTACTTTGCCATTTGGGATCATGAAAAAGGCTGGGTACAACAATTCCACCTTGGTGCATTGCGTAATAACAATGCGCGTGCTTTAACCAATCTGGGGCCTGATACCGGCTGGGATTCTATAGGCGATTTTGCACAAGGCAGGGCATTATCCAAATTCCTGAACAGATTGGATACCACTAACCAGTTAGCCAAAACCATTATTTATAACCTTAACCCTGCCGATAACGAGTTGTTTGCTACTATGGTGGGCAACTATAACGACGGTTCGGTAGCCGGCAAAATGCAGTTTGGATCGGCCTGGTGGTTTTTGGATCAAAAAGATGGCATGATCAAGCAATTAAACGCTTTATCAAACATGGGCCTGCTGAGCCGTTTGGTTGGGATGCTTACCGATTCGAGGAGCTTTATGTCATTCCCGAGGCATGAGTATTTCCGCAGGTTGCTTTGTAACTTGTTGGGTGACGACATTGAAAACGGCGAATTACCAAACGATATTGAATGGACAGGAAAGATCGTGAGCGATATTTGCTATTTTAACGCCAAAAACTATTTCAATTTTTAAATGAGCAATATAGAAAATACAAAGGGAAGCATCCTGTCGTTCGGCGAATTATTATTACGCATGTGCCCGGACGGCGAAGGGCAATGGTTAAAAAGCAACAAGCTGCCATTTTTTATGGGTGGTGCCGAGCTTAACGTAGCCAATGCTTTAGCCCTTTGGGAGCAGCCAATAAAATATTTTACCGCTTTGCCTGATAATGCCTTATCCGAACAGATTATCAGTTACCTGGAAAGCAAAAGTATCGACACATCAGCAATACATCATAGTGGTAACAGAATAGGTCTTTATTATCTTACCCGTGGTAAGGATGTAAAGAACAATGCCATTGTATATGACCGTGCAGGCTCGTCCTTTGCCGACCTCAAACCGGGTATGGTTAACTGGGATGTTGTTTTGGAAGGTGTAAGCTGGTTTCATTTCAGTGCGATTTGTCCGGCCTTGAATCAGCTTGCAGCCGATGTTTGCGAAGAAGTTTTACAAGCAGCAAGCAAAAAACATATCACCATATCTGTCGATCTTAATTATCGCCCCAAATTATGGCAGTACGGTAAAAAGCCGGTAGAGATCATGCCGAAACTGGTACAATATGCCGATATCATTATGGGTAATGTTTGGGCCGAAGAAACCATGCTTGGTATTCCCGTTACGCCAGATATGCATGAATCGGGCCAGCAAAGTATTTACCTGAAAGAAGGGCTTTATTCTGTCTGAAAGGATCATGGATGCCTACCCGCGCTGCCGGGCTGTTGCCAATACCTTCCGCTTTGATGCAGGCAAAGGCGTTGAATATTATACTTCGCTTTATACAGGTAACCGCTTTTATCACTCCCCAACCTATACTACCGAAACCGTGGTTGACAAAGTTGGCAGCGGCGATTGCTTTATGGCCGGGCTTATTTACGGCTTTTATAACAAGCAAGATCCGCAGCAATTGCTGGACTTTGCAACGGCAGCCGCATTCGAGAAGCTATTTATTGAAGGCGATGCGACCACCAAAAGAGTTGATCAAATTTATAACACAATGAAACAATGAGTAAAAAAGATATAGTACTTGACGCGATATTAAAGCAGGGTACATTACCGCTGTTCTTTTATAAAGACCCGGAAGTAAGCCTGCAAATAACCCGCACGCTTTATAAAGCTGGCATTAGGGTATTTGAATATACCAACCGCGGTGCAGCCGCCCTCGAAAACTTCAAGGTTTTAAAACAAGCCCTTGCAAACGGCGAAATGCCGGGCCTGGAATTAGGTATCGGTACCATCAAAAGTGTTCAGGAAGCTGAAGCTTTTATTGCTGCCGGAGCTGATTTTATCGTATCACCGATTGTTAATCCCGAGGTTGGCAAACTGGCAGCGCAGCACAACTTGTTATGGATTCCTGGCTGTATGACACCAACCGAAATTTACACAGCTCAACAAAACGCGGCTGCGCTGATAAAAATATTCCCGGCCAATATACTGGGGCCTGAGTTTGTATCCTCAATCAGGGATTTGTTTGCCGGTCAGTTGTTCATGCCAACAGGTGGGGTTGATTTGAACCATGACAGCATCAGTACCTGGTTTAAAGCAGGGGTATGCGCCGTGGGCATGGGCAGTAAACTAATCAGCAAAAGCGTACTGGAAAACCAGGAGTACGATAAACTGTATAACGATACCCTGAAGCTGCTTGAAATAGTACAAACCATTAAATAGCCAGTTAACCTAAATTATAATGAGAGAAGAAAAAGTTGGAAACTACCGCTGGGTGATCTGCTCGCTGGTGTTTTTCGCAACAACCGTTAATTACCTTGACCGGGCGGTAATCAGTTTGCTTAAATCAGACCTTACCAAGGAGTTTAAGTGGAATGATGGCGATTATGCCAATATTGAGATTGCTTTTAAAATAGCTTATTCAATAGGTTTGCTGGCTGCCGGACGGATCATCGATAAGATAGGCACCAAACTCGGCTATTTCCTTTCAACACTACTATGGAGTATTTCGGCGGTGTGCCACGCTTTTGTTGGCGGCACCTTTGGTTTCGGCGTAGTGCGTTCTGCATTGGGTCTTAGTGAAGCGGGAAATTTTCCTGCAGCCATTAAAACAGTGGCCGAGTGGTTTCCTAAAAAGAACGTGCATTTGCTACGGGGATATTTAACTCTGGTGCAAATATAGGTGCTATAGTTGCCCCTTTAACGGTTCCGTTTATAGCAGCTGCCTGGGGATGGCGCTGGGCATTTATCATAACCGGCTCAATCGGTTTTATATGGCTTGTATTATGGCAGGTAATTTATCGCGCACCTTCAAAGCATAGCAAGGTATCAAAAGCCGAGCTTGATTACATCAACAGTGATCATGACAGTCAAACTGAAGCTTTACAGCCAGTTGAGCAAAAGAAAATATCTTGGGGCAAGCTGCTTTCGTTTAAGCAAACGTGGGCATTTGTTATAGGTAAATTCCTTACCGACCCTATATGGTGGTTTTACCTGTTCTGGCTCCCCGATTTTTGGAAAGCCAGTATCATTTAAAGGGCACAGAAATAGCCATTCCCGTTGCGTTGGTTTATACCATGTCTACCTTTGGGAGTGTTGGCGGCGGTTGGTTGCCTATGAACCTTATTAAAAAGGATTGGCCTGTATTTAAAGCCCGTAAAACATCTATGTTTATCTACGCACTGGCGGTAATACCAATCATATTTGCGCAAATTCTGGGTGGTGTTAATATGTGGCTTGCTGTTATAGTGATAGGGATAGCAGCATCGGCGCACCAAGCATGGAGCGCTAATATATTCACCACAGTTTCGGATATGTTCCCAAAACGCACTATTGGTTCGGTAACGGGCTTAGGTGGCATGTTCGGTTCTATCGGTGGTGTATTCCTGTCGCTTGCCGTGCAAAAAAACCTGTTTGTGTATTACCGGTCAATCGGTAAAATTGAGATAGCCTATTATATTATGTTCTTTGTTTGCGGAAGCGCTTACATTTTAGCCTGGCTCATTATGCATTTCCTGGTGCCTAAAATGAAACCAATTGAATTGGATTAATCATATGAAATATAACGAAGGAAGCCGGGGCAAATGATCCGGCTTCCTTTTTTATAAAGAGTGGCTTACTGCCTGTTCGGCCAGTTCATCAATCCAGCTCGAAAGGTAAGGCTCTGTACCATCAATCCTGATCCATTCGCCATCCTGGTCTTTGACAATTACTAAATGTAGTGTGCCATCTATCGATTTAAACTCATATGCATTGGCATAACCGGCCCAGGTCACCTGTTGCGCTGTACCTTCAATAATGCTATCGGTCCCCGTAAGCGTGGCATCAAATTGTTGTTTCATAGTGTTTATAGTTTACTAACCTAACATAGTTCTGGCAGTTTCTGTTTGCGCTGGTGTTAAGCCGAAGGCCATGTTATTTGTTTTAGACTGATAAAATTGTGTTTAAATTTAAGCAGCTAAAACTTTTAATACAAGAGTTACGTTTTGTTAATAATTATAAACCATGAACAGAAGGCTCAGTACAAAATATTTCCAGGTATCGCAAAGGGTATGGGGAACTAAACTATTATTTGTTAATGTTTACATGATCGCCAACCGTCCCGGTGCTGCCAAAGGCTGGGTTTTGGTTGATACGGGCTTAAAAGGTTCGGCAAAAAAATCATTGCCATGGCCGAAGAGCTTTTTGGCCCGGGAACCAGGCCTGCCGCTATTGTGCTCACACATGGACATGCCGACCACTCGGGAGGATTGGCAGAACTTTTGGAGATTTGGAATGTACCTGTTTATGCCCACGCACTTGAATTGCCTTACCTAACAGGCCTGTCATCATATCCGCCGGCTGATCCATCACTGACCGACGGGCTGATGAGCTTACTGTCGGTATTTTTCCCAACATCCCCCATTAACCTCGGTACTAAAGTAAAAACCATCGATATGGAGGAAGGGATTCCAGAACTGCCCGAATGGAAGATCATTCACACACCGGGACATACGCCGGGCCATATTTCGCTGTTTTTGCCAATAAATTCGACCTTAATAGCCGGGGATGCGTTTTCAACTACCAAGGCCGAATCAGCTTTCTATTCATTTAGTTCGCTTAAAAAGTTAACCGGCCCGCCGAGGTATTTCACTACCGACTGGGAAGCTGCTGCCCAATCAGTACGAAGGCTTGCCGCGCTTGAACCACGCACAGTAGCGGCAGGTCATGGCCCCGTAATGCGCGGCCGTGAGCTGCATGATCAATTACATGAACTGGCCGATAACTTTGAGCAGGTAGCAATACCTGTAAAAGGCCGCTATGTGGGGCATCCGGCTGTTGCCGATGAAATGGGCGTGACCTATATCCCGCCTTATATAAGCAGCAGTATTTTAAAAGCAACAGTTGGCGTCGCAGCTGCACTCGCAACATTTTTTATTATAAAAGGATTGCAGGAATAGGAGCAGAATCCCATCGGTTTGTGCTTACCTTTACCGCGTGGAAAATTTAAAGCCAGATCCAAAGATCCTCATTGATATTGTACAAACCAAAATGCCTTACGGTAAATATAAAGGCACTATTATAGCCGATATCCCGGTATCATACCTGGAATGGATGGCGGGCAAGGGTTTTAGTAAAGATAAAATGGGGATGTTGCTTTCAACCACATTTGAGATCAAAACAAATGGGCTGGGTGAGATCCTGTATATGGTAAAGAAACAAGTTCAAGCCGCCCGGCCCCGTAAAGGGGGTGCTTTGTAAGCTTGTTCAATAACTCCTTTTTTCTCCCCTTTAGGGGGCGGGGAGCTTATAGCCTGTTAAACCAACCCTTTTTCCAAAATACAAACACCTGTATTAAGGCTATCAAAAACATAAACACGATAGCATAAATGTAACCATGGTGCCAGTACAATTCGGGCATGTTATCCGGAAGGATATGGCCTTTATCATCCTGGCGCGAAAAATTCATGCCGTAAATGCCCGCAATAAAAGTAAGCGGAATGAAAATCACCGAAATAATGGTAAGCACCTTCATGATCTCGTTCATGCGGTTACTTACCATGGATAGGTACAGATCGATGATGCTTGATGTTACCTCCTTATAATTTTCAATGAGATCCATAGCCTGGATGCAATGGTCGTAAGCGTCGCGTAAAAACAATTTAACTTCCGACGTTATCAGCGGACTTTCAGACCTGATCATGTCATTGATCTTATCCCGCTCGGGCCAGCTGGCACGGCGTACAACAATGAGCGTACGTTTTAGCTGCTGGGCATTAAACATGATGGTTTTATCGGCGCTCAGGTAAAGCTTATCTTCAAGGGCATCCAAATGATCGCCAATTTCGGCAAGCAGCACAAAGTAGGTATCAATTATAGTGTCAGTAAGCGCATAACACATATATCCGGGTCCCGCGGTACGGATAGCACCCTTTCCGGCTTTCAAACGGGCTTTTACGGCGTCAAAGCGCTCGGTGTGATCCTCCTCAAAACTAATGATGATATTATCTTTTATGATAGCCGAAAACTGGCAGTTAATGATCTCGTTATCCTTGTTAAATTGAACGATGCGGCTGGTACAAAAGGCATAATCCTCGTATTCATCAAATTTGGGGCGCTGGTGCGTATTGGCAATATCCTCCAAAACCAGGGCATTTATACTGCAATGCTCACCAATTTGCTCAATCAGCGAGGCATCGCCTAACCCATTAATCTTGATCCAATGGGTATGATTGTCACATTTATTGAGCTGTTTTAATGCTGTTTTGATATCCTTTCCCTCACAGGTTACCAACTCATCTTTATTATATGAGTAAACGGATATAATGGGTTTCAGTGCATCATCGGCTACCCTGATAGTACCCGGTCTGTCACCTACATTTCCTGCGTGTTTGTGTTTTTTAAGGCGCAGGCGTTTAAAGTTGCCATTCATCTACAAATAGTTTATGGTTTGCGGGCCCTGGTTAAACAGCAGGTCAATAATACTCAGGTTTTTCATAAAGCCCCGTCGGTCTTCAAATACCTGGAAATATGGTTTCTGCTGCATTTCGCTTTCTTTTTAGGATGAATAGAAAACCGAAAATCGTGCAGGTTAGGATATTCGGCCTGGTATTCATCCGTATAATTTAGTTCTGTTTTTATTTTAGTAAGCTTGAGCAGCAGGTTCAAAAGCTCCTGATTATAATCAAACAAATAGGTGATTTGTTTTTCATAAAAAGGCGCTAAATCATCTTCATAAAATTCAAAATAAGCCGAACGGCGATAACAGGCCTGCAAGCTTTGCCAGTGCAGGCGCTGCCACATAAAATCGTAGCTGATTTTTACATCTTTAACTTTAGTATGGTTTTTTGAACCTTTTATTACCGGCACCACCAATGCCAGTACCCCATCGGGCGAGTAGATATTAGCCCGGTTGCGATAAGTTTGTTTGGGGAAATGCTCTTCTCTTTCTATCAGTATATCAGGCTTGTACATATTTAACTGTACAAAATAGTCGACCGGTGGAAGATAAAACATAGGTAACACAGCGCCTTTTTCAATCATATATTTTATGTTTGTGCTCAAAATTGGCTAAAATAATGATAAAAAAGGGCTTTACTAAGTTTGGCATATTAATTTTATACCTGATATCGCTGCTGCCCTTTTGGTTTTTATACATTTTATCTGATATTTCTTTCGTTATTATCTACCACATTGTTCATTATCGCCGCGATGTGGTGCAGCAAAACCTCCGCAATTCGTTTCCCGAAAAAACAGATCAGGAACGTCATGATATTGAACGAAAGTATTATCGCTACCTGGCCGACCTGATAGTGGAAACCATTAAAATGATCACCGTATCAGAAAAACAGATCCAGAAAAGGGTAGTGGCTACCAACTCCGATTTGGTGTTTGAATACTTTGCTAAAGGTAAAAGTATTATTGCAGTTGCCGGCCATTACTGCAACTGGGAAATGGCCGCCCTCAATTTCAACTTTGTTACCGATAAAAGGTTCATGATCATTTACAAAAACTTGTCTAACAAAACGTTTGATGATTTTTTCATCAAGATCCGTTCTAGGTTTGGTGGGCAGCCGGTTGCCATGAAGCAAACATTGCGTAAAATGATTGAATACCGTAAAGAACTTACTGTAAGTGTGCTCGTAGGCGATCAAACTCCCGTGATGCATGAGGTAAACTATTTCACCAATTTTTTAAACCAGCCTACTGCGGTATTTTTGGGTATCGAAAAAATTGCCAAAACAATTGACGCAGCTGTTGTTTTTTACGACATGAAAAGGGTAAAACGCGGATATTATGAATATACGCTAATCCCGCTTACCGAAACACCAAAAGAAACTGCCGAACACGAAATAACAGATATGCATGTTAAATATCTTGAGGGGATGATCAGGAGGGAACCGCAATATTGGCTATGGTCGCACCGGAGATGGAAATTTAAGCCGGAGGATTTACATAGATGACCCATACACCTAAAGTTGCTGTAGTTATTTTAAACTGGAACGGCGCAAAGTACCTTAAACAATTTCTTCCTTCGGTATTATCCTCAACGTATCCTAACCTGGATATCGTTATGGGGGATAACGCTTCTTCGGATGATTCAGTAGCGTTTATGCGCGCAAACTATCCATCGGTAAGGATTATCCAAAATGATAAAAACTACGGCTTTACAGGGGGTATAACCGGGTGCTGGCCCAGGTTGATGCCGATTATTATATCCTGCTTAACTCCGACGTTGAGGTTGTTCCAGGCTGGATTGAACCTGTTATCGAATTAATGGAAAGAGATAGTTTAATCGCTGCTGCTGCTCCCAAGATCCGGTCATACGCACAAAAAGAATATTTTGAACATGCCGGCGCTGCCGGTGGCTTTATTGATAAGCACGGCTATCCCTTTTGCCGCGGTAGAATCTTTTACGAGCTGGAAAAGGATAACGGTCAATATGAGCAATCAGGTGAGGTATTCTGGGCATCGGGAGCTTCTTTGTTTATCAAAAAAAGCATTTGGGATGAAGCCGGCGGCTTTGATGAAAGCTTTTTTGCCCATATGGAAGAGATTGACCTTTGCTGGCGCTTAAAAAACATGGGCTATAAAGTAATGTATTGCGCGCAATCAACCATATATCACGTTGGCGGCGGTACATTAAATGCCGAAAATCCGTTTAAGACTTATCTCAATTTCAGGAATAACCTGCTGCTTATAAAAAAGAACCTTCCATTTTGGCGGACGTTTTGGGTGATCAGCATCCGCTTTATAATGGATCTACTGGCCTTGTTCAGGTTTTTGATGGAAGGTAAACGCAAAGATGCCTGGGCAGTAAGCAGGGCACATCAAAGCTTTGTGTTAAGCCTCTTTAAGAAGGGTAAAGGCGAAAGGCAAAAGGCGAAAGGCAACGCGGTACAAAACACAAAAGGCATATACAGAGGCAGTATAGTTTGGGATTTCTTTGTGAAAAAGAAAACTCATTTTACTGATCTTGATCCTTCGGAGCTTTAGTATCGTTTGTATCCTGTTCTGTTTCTTCAGCTTCCCTTATTCCCGGCGCTTCTACTTTAATAGGTGGCAAACCCTTAGGCCATATCACCCGTACATCCTGCTGGCGGAACGGTATTTCGATACCTTCTTTAGCAAAAGCATCATAGATATCGGCAAGCACGCGGCTTTTCAATGAAAGCCATGTGGAGATATCTGCAGCCCAAAAGAATAGCCTGAAATCAACCGAGCTTTCGTTGAGGTTGTGCAGGAACACAGACGGCGCGGGTTGAGCCATGATATCATCATGGCTCATCAATAAGTTTAATAATATATTCTTAACTTTTTCGATATCAGATCCATATGCTACTCCTACTATTAGCTCTACGCGGCGATTGTTATTACTTAGCGTCCAATTAATTACATGGTGCGAAATCAGGTCACCGTTAGGAACGATTACCTCGGCGCCATCGGAAGTGGCTATTTTACTGGCCCGGATACCGATATCCATTATAGTGCCCGACCGGTTATCAACCTCAATGATATCACCAACCTGGATAGGTTTCTCGAAAGCCAGTATCAAACCCGATACCAGGTTGTTTACGATATTCTGTAAGCCAAAACCAATACCAATACCAAAGGCACTGATGATGATGGTAATCTTATCAATAGGCACACCCGAAGCAGCAACGGCCAGGAAAAAGCCTAAAGCAATTACGCCGATGCGGATAAGCAGGGTAGAGGTGCGGTTCTTTTTCTTGGCTACGTCGATATCGTTGGCGTGTTTGGCAGCAATATCATAAAGGTAACTGATGATCTTTGACGCGATGGATGACAGCCAGATCACGGCCACAAATATGATTACGCTTTGAAACGTGAACTGGGTATTGGTACCCCCGATGCTGCGGTTTTTGGTCAGAAAATCACCCAGGTAATCAAATACGGTATCTTCAACGTTCAGGTTTTGGGTAAGCATTACCAGCCACAACAAGGTAGCCAATATGCTCAGCACACTCCTGAACTTATTTTGCATCAATTTATAATCGATAAAAGAAGTAAGGTTATTGCTCTTTTTACCGGCTTCCAGTTGCAGGAACAAGGCTTCCATAATGATGTGCACCATATAATACAAAGCCAGGGCAAGCCAAAGGTTATACACCACACTTACACCAATGATCTTAGCCAAACTTACCCTGCCGAAAACATTGCATAAAAAAGATGCCCCTTGCAGAAATATGAAAACCTTCAATATAAAGCCGGTATAAGGCAGGTAATCAGCCGTGGCCTTGCGCACTTCTGATAAAAACCTGAAACTTATTACCGATGCAGCGAGGCCTAAAATCAAAATAACTACCCTGTCGATATTGGTAACCTGGATATAAAGATTGCTCAGGCTGTAAATAATAGTGATACAAAATAACTGCAGCATGTAACGGAACATGGTTGCAGGGCATGCCTTTTTTATGAGGTAAAGCAGGGCAATCATCAGCACCAATAAAAACATCTCCAATACAATTACCGGTGGGTGATCATAAACGTTTGGCAGCAACGTAAAAGTTAAAACAATTGAGGATACAAACGGATAATTCACAACGTAATTGGCCTGGCTAAACACACTTTCGGGCGTATCGTTATCACGCATGATCCTGCGGCGACTGGCGCGGACCCAGGCGAAAAATACTAATAACACCACTAAACCCCCGAGATGGATCAGAATATCCCTGCCAATGAAAAAGTTAAAAAGCTTAGCGTTCATATCGGCAGTAGCCTTTGTGGCTGTACCGAAATCATTGCCTTCATCAGCATTCATGTTCCATATGTTGCTATACTCCTGGGACATCGCCCTAATGCTGAAATCCCTGATCTTGGTATCAATCTGGTCTTTGAGGTCAAGTATCGAAATATAAACAGCTGAGGTGCGGTTTTGCAGCAGGCCTACTTTCACCATTACCTTTTTATTGGTAGTATCCAGGCGGTGATATTTGCTGTCGATTGCTATTTTTTGGATGAGATAGGTAGTAGCCAGTGAGCTATCAGCAGGCAGGATTTTTAAAACGCTATCGCGCGATATGGCGTCCAAATCGTTTTGATTTTGAACAAGTTTACTATTGATATCTGCAAGCTGTTCCTGCCAAAGGTCAAGTTGGTCATCACTGCGGGTAAGCACATCCCTGATGGTATAAAGGTACCTTAACGTGCTCGATTTATCATTATCAATAAGCGATTTGATGAGCGTAATCCGCCTTTCAAATGATGGTAGCTTAGTGCTGATCTCTGCCGTATCTAACTTTTTTGACAGGTTGCTTTTGATCTGGTTAAAGGCAGATGTATAATATTCAACCTTTTGCAGCAGGTTGTTTACCGATGTATCCGAGCGTTTGAGCGCGCGCATCATCGAATCGCGCGAAAGGATAGAGGCGCGGAGCGAGTCTCTTACCGATTTTGATCTTTTCTTTTTGGCTTGGGCAAATGCATCAACACTGAATAACAGCGTAACAAAAAGCAAACTTAGCGCGGCAACCCTGAATATTTTAAGCATCTGGAACAATAAGCTGAAAGCAATGTTTTAACGCTTTTACACCAAAAGCGTTTTATCAAAACGAAAAAATATTTTAATATTATTTAAACGACAGATTTTCAATGGCCAGGCGATAGCTATCCATCCCGAAACCTGCAATTACGCCACGACAACTGGCCGCTATCATTGATTTATGCCTGAACTCCTCGCGCTTGTGTACGTTGGAGATATGCACCTCTATAACCGGTGTGTTTATTGCAGCAATAGCATCGGCAATGGCAATAGAAGTGTGGGTATACGCCCCGGCATTCATCACAATACCATCGTAACTAAACCCAATTTCATGCAGTTTATTTATAATTTCGCCCTCAATGTTGCTTTGATAATAATCAATGGTGATGTTTGCATAGCGTTGGCGCAAAGTTTCAAGGTAGGTTTCAAAACTGGCATCGCCATAAATTGATTTTTCGCGAACGCCTAACAGGTTCAAATTGGGACCGTTTATAATTTGTATCTTCATTAGTTCAAACTTAGCTATAAATCATCAAAACTAAAATCAATTGGATTGGCGTTCGGCGATAAAAGGTTTCCAGGCATATTTAAAATTAGAGAAGTCGCTATCCGACAACTCCATCGAAGCTTACAGCAGAGATATAGAAAAGTTATATCAATATTCAGATTCACAGACAGCTAAATTAAAGCCAGAATTAATTACTTTAACTGATTTACGCGGGTTCATTAACTGGATAAATGAACTGGGGGTGATCCCGTCATCTCAAGCCAGGATCCTCTCGGGGATCAAAGCGTTTTTTAAATACCTGCTGATGGAGGATATCATTAAATCAGATCCGTCAGAACTGCTCGAATCGCCCAAGATCAGGCGTAAACTGCCGGATACATTGAGCTATGAAGAGATCAACAAAATTATAGCTGCCTTAGACCTTTCCAAACCTGAAGGCATGCGTAACAAAGCCATCCTGGAAACCCTGTACGGATCAGGCCTGCGTGTATCCGAGCTTACCGAACTGAAACTGTCTAACCTGTACCTTGACATTGAATTTATAAAGGTAACCGGTAAAGGCAACAAAGAGCGATTAGTGCCTATAGGCAGCGAAGCTATAAAAGCGCTGAAGATCTGGATAGAAAATGTAAGGGTACATAACCCAATAAAAAGAGGTGAGGAGGATTATGTTTTCCTGAACAGGCGCGGCACAAGGTTAAGCCGGCAGATTATTTTTTTAACCATCAAAGGGTTGGCTGAAATCATCGGATTGAAGAAAAAGATAAGTCCACATACCTTTCGGCATTCCTTTGCCACACACCTGGTTGAAGGTGGCGCCGATTTACGGGCAGTACAGGAGATGCTGGGACATGAAAGCATCACCACAACAGAGATCTATACCCATTTAGACAGGGAGTATTTAAAAAGCACCATCAGCCAATTCCATCCGCGCAGTTAAGGTCAGATCAGGTACTGATCAATTACATCCTGAGGGATCTTTGCACCGCGTCCGGTAGCCATGTCAATCATCACATAATCAAACCAACCATCGCAGCAGATCTTTTTAGTGGCTTTATTGGTGATGATAAACTTTACACGGCAGCCTTTGTCGTCAATACTTTCAATACCGGTTTTCACAATAAAGTAATCGCCCATGGTTAAAGCACGTTTATAATCCACATGGGCGGTACGTACCACCCAGCCGAAGCCGCGTTCCATAAATTTTTCCATCGCCATTCCATAGCAACGCTCCATCTGTTCGTAACGCGCAGCCAGTACATAATCAAAATATTTGCTGTTATGTACGTGCTGAAACATGTCGATATCATCGGGGCGTACGCGAAACTCAGATTCAAAAGTGGAAAGTTGGAGTGGTGTATCCATGCAGCAAATATAGTAAACCTATTTAAGCGAAAGGAAAGCCTCCAGTTTCTCATTAAAAGTGTTCCCGTGATCGCAATTGGTAAAAAATACATAGCCGGACTGCCGGGCCTTATCCATCATGAAAGCTGATTGAAAATTGCCATTATTGCCTGAGTGTAAGTAAATTGCACCTGATGGAATTTGCGCTATTGCTATGCCCAATCCCCAGGCTGAATAGCCTGCTTTGCGGAAATCTTCGGGAAGGGGCACGGTTAATTGCTGCCGGAACATTTCATGGATACTATTGGTACTTAGTCCTTGGTCATTCATCAGGGCTATGAGGAATGCGGCATAATCTAAAGCGTTGGTGTGCAGGGAAGCTGCAGGATTGAAAGTGTTTGAATCAATGCTGATGGATGGAATTATAGGCCAGTTTAATCCGTTAGCAGGATCTATGTGCCCATCGTGATGTCCTCTGACCTTATGTTTCAAAATATAGGGATTGGCAGTGTATGAACTATGGGGCATGTGTAGTGGGATAGCAACTTCACGTTCAAACAGTGGCTCCATATTTTGCAATGAACAGTTAAGCAAATGCGCTACCACTTTGCCCAGGTAAAGAAACCCCTCGCCCGAATAATTGAATGCTGTACCTGGCTTAAAATTCAAATAAAGGTCACCTTGTTTCACGTGTAAAGAGGAATCGGCAGTGAAGAAACGCCAGTTTGGAAAACCGGATTGGTGAGAAAGCACCATCCGGGCGGTGATTAGCTTATATCTCTCATCCTGTGCAATATCAGGATAGGGAAGATATTTATACAAAGGGGTATCCATATTTAATATGCCCCGGTCAACCAATTTCATAACCCAATAGGTAAATACAGGCTTGGAGAGCGAAGCCGCTTCAAAAATCGACTGTTCGTCTATTGGGGTTTTTGTTTTAATATCTGTTACTCCTAAAGCACGGTGATAAACGATTTTGCCTTTACTGATAAATGCTATTGATAATCCGGGAAGCTGCAATGAGTCGATCTGTTTTTGCAGAAATGTGTCTATCATGGCATTGCTGATAAGTTTTCCTGCCGGAGTTACTATTTGGGCTTCTGAAATACCGCAGAACCCAAATGAAATTAAGCAGATGAGAATAAATAACTCAGTGTATTTATGGTATAAGTATTGTATGTGATTTTTCACTGTTAGGTAAAGTATGATGTGTGTTTTTATTGAGACGCAAGCATTAACTAGATGGTTACAGATTTTATCATACTTTCGCGGCCACCCAACTACTAGGGGAGTACTTTCGTAGAAGAAGGATAATTTATGAGCAAACACATTGTATTAATAGAAGACGAACCTGATATCCTTGAATCTACCACGCTGCTGCTCGAAAATGAGGGTTTTCGGGTGTCTGGATTTAAGGCTTTCACCACTTTGGAAGAAATGGTGGCCTTACAGCCTGATTGTTTTTTACTTGATGAAAACCTGCCGATTATTAGCGGCCATATAATTTGTATTTTATTTAAATCGAAGCCCGTAACCCGGGAAATTCCTGTTGTGTTGATTTCTGCCAACCCTGCAATTAAACAAAAAGCAGCAATTGGAGAAGCAGATGCCTATATTGGCAAGCCTTTCGAAATTCAGGAACTGGTGGATGTTTTGACAAGGGTTATGGCTTAATAACTTGTTGCAAAACTCCAAATGATTTAATTTACTCATGTAGTCAAAAACAAAAAACGGACGACCAGTAAAAATGATCGTCCGCTTTTAAACAGGCTTGCAGAATTATCTTATGACCACCATTTAAGCGGAAAAACTATTTTATCAACCGAGCTTGCTATCATATCAGGTTTAAAGGCATAATGGCTCAATTGATCTTTGCTGGAAATGCCTGATAGTACAAGGATAGTTTTATAGCCCATTTGTACACCTCCCTGAATATCAGTTTCCATAGTATCGCCAATAACAGTCGTTTCGGCCGTTTCAAGCCCAAGGAATTTTCTTGCCGAGCGCATCATTACCGGGCTTGGTTTGCCGGTTACAAAAGCTTTGCGGCCGGTAGCTTCCTCTATCATGGCTGTTGTAGCTGCGATACCTAAATTGTTCCAGCCCGGTTTTTTAGGAGATGGGTCCCTGTTTGTGGTTATAAACTTGGCGCCTGCCAGGATCATGTCGACCGCACGCTGCACCATTTCCAATGTAAAGTTGCGGCCTTCGCCTAAAACAACAAATTCCGGGTCGGAATCAACAAGTGTGATCCCGTTTTCGTGCAAACTGCTCAACAAACCACCCTCACCCAGCACAAAAGCGGTACCATTGGGGCTTTGATCGCCCAGGAATTTCCCGGTAGCCATGGCGCTTGTATAAATATGTTTTGTTTCTACAGTTATTCCCAATCTTTTAAGTTTCCGTACTACCTCCAGGCTGGTGCGCTGGCTGTTGTTGGTCATAAAAGCAAATGGTATATCATTATCAATAAGGTGTTTGATGAATTTATCAGCGCCCTGTATCAGTTCTTCGCCGCTGTAAATTACACCATCCATATCAATTAAAAGACCTTGTTTCATGCGTATAAATTATAAATGTTTTGTTTTATTAAAGAGGTGATGTTGAATACCCGACGTGTTAAGCTCCCTCAAAAAAGTCGATCAGGCCGCCAAAGTAACTCTCGTTCCAACCGTCAACAATATCATTATAATCATCATCGGGAATGTTAGTGTGCCTTAACTCGGCCGAAGTGCCTTGCTTATCAGCATGTAATTTGATGGTAACGATAGAATTATCGCTTTGTCCTTCAAAATACCATTGCTGAACCACCTTTTATTGGGTTCAAATTCGATGTTTTTACCTACGATACTACCATCCCACATAGAAAATTCCGTACCGGGCTCTGTCGACATTTCGGCGACTTCGCCAGTCCACAATTCAATGGTAACCGGGTTGGTGATGGCCATGTAAATCTCTTCGGGAGTGGCCGGTATGCTGTAATATTTTTTATAATCTTTCACCCGCGCAATTTAGCTCAAATAATTTAAACCTTCACCGGGCCAATCGGCAAAACGGTTTTTCCGTAAATCTCATTCAAAACATTAGCGATACCGGTGTAGATAGCCGATGCCCCACAAATAATACCTTCATAACCAGCCAGGTGTTTAATGCCTGCATTGCCGGTGACATCACCAGCCACTAACAGGAAAAATAATATAGTTAACGATGCAAAAACAAATTGCAGCGCACGGTTAAGCCTCAATGTTCCAAAAAACAACAGCAGGGTAAACACACCCCAGATGCTTAAGTATGCGATCATGGCGCCTTCAGATGGCGCAGCTCCCCAGCCAAACTTGGGCATTACCAACAGGCTCACTAATGAAAGCCAGAAAAATCCGTACGAAGTGAATGCTGTCAGCCCGAAGGTGTTGTTCTTTTTAGCTTCGATAACACCGGCGATAACTTGTGCAAGCCCACCGTAAAATATACCCATGGCTAAAATCATGGTGTTCATTTCAAAAAAGCCGGCGTTGTGGATGTTTAGCAAAACAGTAGTCATTCCGAAAGCACAAAGGCCAAGCGGTGCGGGATTGGCAATGCCATCTTTCACCGGTACTGGTGTAGTAGGGATCATAATAGGTTTTAGTTTATTTGGTTTGTACCGCAAGCTAATTGATTTATAAATATTAAGCAAGTTTTTCACAACCCTTAACCTACTTTTGCGTTAACTAAGTACCTATGCAAAAATTAGTACTAATACGCCACGGTGAGAGTATCTGGAACCAGGAAAACAGATTTACAGGCTGGGAAGATGTCGACCTGTCAGACAAAGGTTACGAACAGGCTCATCGCGCCGGAAAAATCCTTAATAAGAATGGCTATAATTTTGATATTGGCTTTACATCCTATTTAAAGCGATCAATCAAAACATTGCATTACATACTGGAGGAGCTCGACCACCTATGGATCCCCGTTGAAAAATCATGGCGGTTGAACGAACGCTTTTATGGTGCCTTACAAGGGTTAAATAAAGACGAAACCATTGCCCGGTACGGCGAAGAGCAGGTATTAAAATGGCGGCGCGACCCCAATGAACACCCGCCTGCTATAACCAAAGATGATGCGCGCTACCCGGGGCATGATCTTAGGTACAAAGATCTGACCGAGCGTGAGCTCCCGCTGACCGAAAACCTGAGCGAAACTATGGACAGGGTATTGCCTTTCTGGAACGAAAGAATTGTCAGGGCCTTGCGCCGCAATCAAAAGGTCATTGTAGTGGCACATGGTAACAGCCTGCGTTCGCTTATAAAATATATAGATAATTTAAATGATGAGGAAGTGACTGCGTTGGAAATCCCTACCGCCACCCCCTGGGTTTATGAACTTGATGGGGATTTAAACAGGATCAGGCATTATTACCTTGAATAATTTACCCTCCGGATCTTCATTTCTCTTTTTTATGTAGCACAATTGTTTATCTTGTAAGCCATAAACCAATTAATCCCTAATTAAGACGAATGAAAAAATCCGACATTTATGAAGTCGCCATTAAAGTACTGGGCATATACCTGCTGGTGGCCGATATCTCTAAACTTCCCGGCCTGATCACCTTTATCAGTAACCATGCGGGTTCCTCTCTCGAACAGCAGCCTGCCGATCAGGGAAACCTTTTGCTGGTAAATGGTTTAAACTTTATTTTCCTGATCGTATTAGCGGTGTTGTTAATTGCCGGTACAAAAAATCACCCGCTGGATCACCAACGAAAGTGACTATCAGGAAAACGCGAAACTTTTTGCAGAGCGCAAAGTCATCTACGAGATATCCCTGGTAATAATAGGAGGGTTATTGTTGGTTGGCACCATACCCGATTTTTTATACCACTTGTATACGCTTGCCAATGTTAATGAACAAAGCAGTGTAATATCGGCAGGGGCGAAAATATTTATCGGCATACTAACCGTAGCTTTTGCCAAAAGGATAGGAGCTTATTTTGCCAGGTAAAAGTTGAACAAATTTAATGTATTAAAAGAGCGACCTTTTTTGGACGCTTTTTTTATTTTCGAGCCATATGTTAGCCGTTCCACTTCTGAAAATGGAACACTTATATAAATGTAAGAAGCTTCAATAGGTTTACTTAACAATAAGTTAATGAAATAGCAATGATTACGAATTAACCTTTGTACGGTTTTACCGTATAATTTAACATTATTAACTTATACATTAAAACCTGAAAAATCATTATGCTAAAACTTACTAATCTACGTATGTGGGTATTGGCTGCTGCCGCTACAGGCATGTTGGCAAGCTGTCAAAAAAACGGCCAGATGCCTGCATTGAAAGCTGCCGACCAAACTGCAACCAGTACAAAAACAATTAAAACCTTAGCTGTATCCTTAACACAGGGTTTTGAAGTTGGCGCAACCAGTCCCAAAACTGCTTATGATGTATCGCCAACCGGTTCATCGAGCGGCGACAATGTTACCCTGTCTGGCAATTCATGGAATATGTATGATGCCCTGATCGGCAATCTCTCTGCCGACCAAAAAGCGGGCTCATGGAGTGCCCGGATCCGCAACACCGGTAAAATTACTATGCTGTTTGACGTTACCACGGGCATCAGCACGGTTACCATCAAAAGCGCTACCTACGGCGGCGATACTCCAAGCACATGGGGATTGTTTTATTCTGTTAACGGAGGTTCGTCCTGGACACAATCCGGTTCGGCAATTACTACTACCACAACTCTTACTATATCAACTTTTACTGTTACACAAACCGGTAATGTACGTTTAGAGATCCGTAAATTATCTGGCGGCACCAACCGTATCAATATTGATGATATCACCGTTAATGATAACGGCGGCGGCGGTACAGGCGGGGGTACTGTACTTACAGGCAAAAAATTCCTGTTTGATGCAAGTCACCTTGAAAACGCGGGCAGTGCCGACTGGCAAATAGATGCCGATGGCACTGAACAGGTTGCTATTTACACAGGCGGAACCACTACCGAAACCAAAGCACAACGCGTTCCTACTCCTTCATACACAGGTATCACTTCATCTACTACCGAAACTTATTGGAAAGGCGCTCTTTCAGCATGGGCGGTAGAATTGGTAAAACGCGGCGAACTGGTTGAATCGTTACCTGTAGGTACTGCAATCACTTATGGTGGTGGTGGAGCCCAGGATTTGAGCAATTACGATGTATTTGTTGTTTGCGAACCTAACCGCTTATTTACTGCCGCCGAGAAAACTGCTTTGATGAACTTTGTAGCTAATGGTGGTGGTTTATTCATGATAGCAGACCATACCGCGGCCACAACTGCTGGTACTGATGCTAATGGCTACAATCCTTCAGACCGCGATGGTGATGGTTATGATTCGCCAAGGGTTTGGAATGACTTGATGACCAACAATGGCATCAATAACAACAACCCTTTCGGCTTTTTTGTAAATTATGTTGATATCAACGAAAGCCCGTCAACCAACGTTTATACCGGTTCCAATGCCGATGCGCAAAAAGTGCTGAATGGTGCGGCAGGTACTGCTTCAAAAATGGCTTTCTACGATGGTTCTACAGCAACCTTGTTCCCGGCCAACAACTCAACCGTACAGGGCTTATTCTGGCGTAACAGCGCTACCAATGGTGGCAATGCCAACGCTATGGCATTATTGGCAACCTATGGAAGCGGCCGTGTTGTTTGGATCGGCGACAGCTCGGACGCCGATGACGGCACAGGTGATACAGGCGATAACCTGTTTAATGGTTGGTCGGGTGATGCTCCGTCAGGATATACCTCGCATTCGTCATTTCATTTAAATGCTTCATTCTGGCTGGCCAAAGCTCAGTAAGCATAGAATAACCTTTCCCCGAACGGGAGAATTTTCATTTGTTAGCTTAAGTCCGGTTGCCCGTGGCAGCCGGACTTTTTTATTACCCCGCTTCAAACAAGTTAGTTGCTTTTGCAGTTATATATTATATGAAGGTGATCAATGAACTCATCTTCTGTTTTACCTATACAAAAACATCACCATGAAAAATTATGAAACCTTAGTGGATGCCACTAATGACCTCATGAAGAGGGGATATACGGCCAACCTTAGCCTTGATGGCGATACTATTGATGATAAAGAAAAAGATATCAGGATGACTGCCGATGATTTTGAGATTGATGAGTTTTATCGCTTTGAAGGTCCAAGTAATCCATCGGATATGTCGATAGTATACGCTGTATCATCATCAAAATATAACTTAAAAGGAGTGCTGGTAAATGCTTATGGTACTTATGCCGATGATAGCTCATCCGCGTTAGCTGCCAAATTGCATCATGGCCAGGTGAGTCATAACCTGCACGGCGACGACAGGCCAACGGCGTATGTAAGTCGAAAGCCTTGAGTCAAAAATCTTAAGTTAAAAGTCGGTGACAAATATTTCTGTAGGGACAGCGGGATATTTGTTGGCGGCTTTTAGCTTTTAATACAATAGCAGACTTTAGAAGTCTTCCCTTCGGTGATTAGAGAGGCTTAGGTCTCAGTTCCTTCATCATTTTTTTCCTGCCGACTGGATAGCCGCGGTACCATTACGCATTAAAAATTCAAGCTGGGCCGGTAGCTCATCGGCCACCCAGGGGTAACGGTGCCGCAAATTAAACAAAGCCCAACCAGCAAATACTTTCACCGCTATTTTAACTTTTGGATCTATCATCCAGCCAAAAAGCTGCTCAACCGCTGGTTCAAGATCGATGCTGTTCAGTTTTTGTTTTACCGGCGATTGTTCTTTTTCCTCGGTGGCGTACATCAATATTTTAGCATAATGCCTTTGGCAGCCTGGATTGGTAACCTGTGGTAGCCGTTCAATCAAATATTCAAGATTATTGGTAAAAACCTCAGGGTCTTTTAAAAACATGTTTTCCAGGAGCCACGCCGCACGGAACCCGAGGGGTTTATCAGCATGAAAGGTAATCTCTATCAGGTCGCGCAAATCAAACTGTTGTTCAGTCAAAATACGGCTTAATTCAAGCACTTTGAGTTTGCCTATGGTATTCGCTATTTTTTGGGTAAGTTCGTCGCGGGTCATTGGTAGCCTAAAAGTAAAAAAATACCGGTGCCTAACCTAAAACACTTGTTCATTTTTGGCATTCACTTTCAATGTCATCAAAAGTTATACATTTGCTATCCGTATTAAAAATTTAAGAGATACATGGTTAAATTCAACCGATTCACACTTGACAATGGCCTTAGGGTTATTGTGCATGAAGATAATACAACGCCAATGGCGGTGCTTAACATTTTATATGATGTTGGTGCACGCGATGAAGATTCCGAACAAACCGGCTTTGCCCATTTGTTTGAGCACCTCATGTTTGGCGGATCAGTCAATATCCCTGTTTATGACGAACCACTGCAAAGGGTAGGAGGTGAAAATAATGCCTTTACCAGCAACGATATCACCAACTATTATATCACTCTGCCATCGGCTAACCTGGAAACCGCATTTTGGTTGGAGAGTGACCGGATGCTGAGCCTTGCTTTTAGCGAAAAAAGCCTTGAGGTGCAGCGTAACGTAGTTATAGAAGAGTTTAAACAGCGGTACTTAAATCAGCCTTACGGAGATGTTTGGTTAAAGCTTCGTCCGTTGGTTTACAAAAAACACCCTTATCGTTGGGCGACTATCGGCAAAACCATCAAACATATCGAGGATGCACAAATCGAAGACGTAAAAGCGTTCTTCAAAAAACATTATAACCCACAAAACGCCATTATGGTAGTAGGGGGTAACGTAACAACTGAACAGGTAAAAGAGCTCTCCGAAAAATGGTTTGCTCCGATCCCGGCCGGCGAAAGATATCACCGCAGCCTTCCCCAGGAACCTGAACAGCAGGAAGCCCGCCGCGAAACGGTTACCGCCAAAGTACCACTCAATGATGTGTATATCGCTTTTCAGATGGGGGCCCGCACAGATCAAGATTACTATGTGGTAGAGCTGCTTTCGGATATTCTTTCGCGCGGCAATTCGTCACGGTTATATAAATCGCTGATTAAGGAAAAACAGATTTTTAGCGAGGTGCATGCCTATATTACCGGCAGTTTGGATAAAGGCATGTTTGTGTTAGAAGGCAAACCGCTCGATGGCATCAGCATTGAACAGGCGGAGACTGCATTATGGGAGGAACTGGAAAAAATAAAAGCTGAGGAAATCCCGGCAGATGAACTTACTAAAGTTCAGAACAAAACCGAGTCAACCATGATTTTTTCCGAAATGTCGCTATTGGATAAGGCCATGAACCTGGCCTCATTTGAATTGCTGGGTGATGCTGACCTGATCAACCATGAAACAGCAAAATATCTTGCTGTAAACGCTGCCCAGGTAAAAGCACAAGCCAATAAACTGTTCAGAAAAGATAATTCATCAACACTTATTTATTTGGCTGAGAAATAAAAGAAACCATGATTAAAAGGATTTTAGGATTGCCTTGATGTATGGACACCGTTTGAATCAGGAAATCTTTAAATCACACAAATCAAGGTCAAACAATATACATATGATCAACAGAAAATTAGCCCCCGAATTCAGGGCTATCGATAATATTAATCTGATTAGGCCAGAGCACAAGAAACTAAGCAATGGCTGCAACATTTTTTGCTTTAACTCCGGCGACCAGGAGCTTGTGCGCATTGAGTGGGTCTTTGGTAACCTGAGCTTTGATCCGGCGAAACCATTGCTTAACATGGCCGTAAACTCCATGCTTACTGATGGCACTACAACTTTAACTGCTGCACAGATTGCCGACAAAATTGACTTTTACGGCGCCTTTTTACAGGTTGACTATGGATACGAAAACTCGCAGGTAACACTGTATAGCTTAAATAAACACCTGCACCATACTTTACCGGTTATTGCCGATATCCTGAATAATTCCATTTTTCCGGAGAAGGAACTGGAAACCTTTAAGCGCAACCAACAACAAAAATTGCAGGTTAGTCTGCAAAAAAATGATGTGGTGGCCCGCAGAGCATTTAACAGGGCTGTTTATGGAACTACCATTTTTGGATATGCTGCTGAGATGACCGACTATCAAACCCTGCAGCATGATGATATGCTGGCACATTACAAAAAAATGTACCAGCCTTCCAATTGCACTATCGTTATAGCGGGTAAGATTGAGCCGGAAATGCTAACATTGCTTACCGATACATTTGATAAAGATTGGGAAAACAGCCCAATCCCGGCGGTTACAATTCAGCCCGATATTAAAGCCGCCGCCGACCTGTTTTATTTTACAGAGAAACCGGAAGCTTTGCAATCGGCTATCCGGATAGGTACGCCTATCATCAACCGTTCGCATGAAGACTTCCAGGCGTTACAGGTTTTAAATACAGTATTCGGTGGTTATTTTGGATCGCGGTTAATGGCTAATATCCGCGAGGATAAGGGGTATACCTATGGTATAGGATCGGGGCTGGCGTCATTTAAGCAGGGCGGATCATTCTTTATAGCGACAGAGGTTGGTGCAGATGTTTGTAAGTCGGCGGTTGCCGAGATTGAAAAAGAAATGAACCTGTTGAAAACCGAACTGGTACCGGAAGAGGAACTTTCCCTGGTGCGCAATTACATGTTAGGCTCATTATTAGGAAGTTTGGAAAATGTATTTTCGCATGCTGATAAGTTCAAAACCATCTATTTTGCAGGTTTGGATTACGATTATTATGACAGGTATACGGTGACCGTAAAAAACATAACTTCAGATAAGCTGATCCAACTGGCTAATACTTATTTCAACTTCGATCAGTTTTATAAAGTGATTGTAGGGAAATATTAATTTTTGATTTCGGAATTGGGATGTTCGATTTCGGATTACTTTGATTCGGAAATTCGCTTTTTGATTTGTTTAACGGCGAATCAGAAAGCGAGACTCCCAAATTCTTGAATGGATTTGAGTAGTAAAAATAAAATAAATCCGAAATCGAACATTCAAAATGCCAATCCCGAATTATCATCTTAAGGCAATTTTAAATAAATAGAAAAGCGAAATTCCGAATTCCGAAATATTTTATTACCTTTGCCCGGCAAATAATAACTCCAAAATAATTATTTGCTATGCAGTTAGACCCATCAAAATTTGTTGCCGAAGGATTAACTTACGACGACGTTTTACTACTCCCGGCTTATTCAGAAGTTTTACCACGCGAAGTGAATACCGGCACTTACTTAACTAAAAGCATCCGGTTAAACATTCCTATTATCTCGGCCGCCATGGATACGGTTACCGAGGCTGAGCTGGCTATAGCCATTGCGCAGGCAGGTGGTATAGGTATGTTACACAAAAACATGACCATACAGGCACAGGCCGACGAGGTACGCAAGGTTAAACGCTCAGAAAGCGGTATGATCCAAGACCCGGTAACTTTACTGGAAGACGCCCTGCTTGCAGATGCTTTCCAGATCATGAGGGAATTTAGCATTGGTGGTATCCCGGTTATCGATGCAGATCATAATCTGAAAGGCATTATCACCAATCGTGATCTTCGCTTCCAAAAAGATATGAGCGTTCCCGTGAGCGAAGTAATGACCAAAACCAACCTGATCACCGCACCTGCAGGTACCACCCTTGTGGATGCTGCTAACATACTGCAAAGCAATAAAATTGAGAAACTACCGGTTGTGAATAAAGATGGGAAACTGGTGGGCCTCATTACTTATAAAGATATTCAGAAAGTTAAAAACTTCCCGAACGCTTGTAAAGACGAATACGGTCGTTTACGTGTTGGTGCAGCCGTTGGTGTAGCCGCCGATAACATTGACCGGGTAACCGCCCTGGTTAATGCCGGTGTTGACGTAATTACGGTTGATACAGCTCATGGCCATTCAAAAGGAGTTATTGATATGGTTAAGGCAGTTAAAAAACTCTATCCTAACCTGCAGGTAATTGCCGGTAACATTGCAACGGGCGATGCTGCTATCGCACTGGCTGATGCCGGGGCTGATGCGGTTAAAGTAGGTATTGGCCCAGGCTCGATTTGTACAACCCGTATCATTGCAGGTGTGGGTGTACCACAGTTATACGCGGTATATGAGTGCGCCAAGGCACTTGAAGGCCGTGGCGTTCCGGTAATTGCCGATGGCGGTATTAAACAAACCGGAGATATCGTTAAAGCTATTGCCGCCGGTGCAAGCTCAATCATGGCAGGTTCATTATTTGCAGGTGTTGAAGAGTCGCCCGGCGAAACTATTATCTATGAAGGCCGTAAATTTAAATCATACCGTGGTATGGGTTCGGTTGAGGCGATGGCCAAAGGCTCAAAAGACCGCTATTTTCAGGATGAAACCGATGTGGTTACAAAACTGGTACCGGAAGGAATTGTTGGTCGGGTGCCGTTTAAAGGCAGCATGGCCGAAGTGATTTTCCAGTACATCGGTGGTTTACGTGCCGGCATGCACTATTGCGGTGCTGCCAATATCGAAGACCTCCAACGTGCCAAATTTGTGAGGATCACCGCTGCTGGTATGCGCGAAAGTCATCCGCATGATATTACTATCACTAAAGAAGCGCCTAACTATACAAGCAGGTAATTCTTAATATAAACTGCATAAAATAAGGCGGCTGAAAGATCCTCTATCTTTCAGCCGCTTTTGTTTTTGATAATAACCTATTGGCCGGTCACTGATGATGATTTTGAAATTAAACCGTTCGCGGTGATGATCTTTAACGCCTGTTCGTAATTGAACCCCACTTTAACAAGTGCATCAAAATAATCTTTATTTAATTTAGCTATTTCGGCTATTTTGCCGGGCTGCTTAAAGTAAGCGAGTTGAGCGTCAAGCACTGATTTTGCCATCGATGCGTACATCGGTCCCATAGAATTCATCGCGTTTTGCATGTCATTAGAGGGGCTTCCATTAAATAGTCCTGTTGAGGCTGTATCCGTGGCTACAGGTGGTGGCGGAAGCAATACAACATCGGTTACCTTGACATGCTTGGTTGCAGCAGCTTGCTCAGTTAAACTAACATTATAAAAATTAAAATAGTTAATTCCCGACCTGCTTAACCCGGCATGCTCTATGATGTCAATGGATTTTGCAGCAGAAGGTATTTTTTAAAATATACCTTAAACTCAAGCTTATCACCAGCCTTTTTTAATACATTTTTATTGGGTACCATGGCTATGTTTTCCGACTTAACATACTCATAATGTGCGTTGCTTAAATCAGTTTGAATAAAGATCTCTTTATTGAGCTGTAGCCACGCATTATCCTGGTAGGCATAGTTTTCAAAGGTCACAATAGTATACTGACTATTGGTTTCTATTTTTTTGATGATTGTTGATTGATCGTCTTTTTGCTCAACATTAGGAGTTGTGATGTTTTGTGCGAATGCCTGCACTGCAACAATAAAAAACGTGATAATGGTTAAGATAGGTTTTTTCATGTGATAATTTTTCTAAATATATAAATATTGGATTACATACAATCAACAGGTAACAAAACCTTAATAGGCCATTGAACAAATTTTGCTATCATTGAGCATGAAATCTATCTGTGTATTCTGCGGTGCCAATTTCAATGGCGATCCTGCATTAAAACAAGCCATCGAATTATTGGCAGAGGTTATGGTAAGCCGTAACATTACACTTGTGTTTGGCGGCGGTAAAGTTGGCGTTATGGGTTTGATGGCCGATGCTGTGTTAAGCAGGGGAGGTAAAGCTATCGGTATAATCCCGCAGTTTTTGATGGATAAAGAAGTAGGACATACAGGTTTAACCGAGTTGCACATTGTAGAAAATATGCATCAGCGTAAACAAATGATGAACGATCTTAGTGAAGGCATCATTACGCTTCCGGGCGGATGGGGCACTCTTGAGGAGTTTTTTGAGGTGCTAACCTGGCTGCAGTTGGGTTTGCATAACCATCCTATCGGCTTGCTCAACGTCAACGGCTTTTACGATCTGTTACTTAAACAAATGGATGTAATGGTTGAACAACGTTTTCTGAAGCCAACCAATCGCGAACTGATTCTTACCTCAGGCGATCCGATAGAGCTGGTAAACCTGATGGATAATTTCAACGCCAAACCAGATGATGTATGGTTTAAGGATAGAAACCTTACGTAAGTCTTAAGTCTGGAGTTCTGAGTCAAAGTCTTGATGTGTAGAAAGATTTAGTTGGCTGATTAAACGACCTGATGCGAACTTTTTACGGCAAACTGGTAAGGTTGCACCTCTTTGAAACAAAACCGTTTGCAATTTCCTTTTTTAGATAGGAAATTTTCTAAATTACCTGTCCTATCTAAAACCAATTATGAATATCGAATTCAATAAAAATGAAGATATTAATAAGCAGCTTGTTTATGAGCTAAACACCCGGCTTAACAAAGTACATCAGGGCGGTGGTGAAAAAGCCGCAGCCAAACAAAAAGAAAAAGGAAAAATGCTGGCCCGCGAGCGGGTGGCTTACCTCATTGATAAAGATAAACCATGGCTGGAGATCGGCGCTTTTGTGGCCGACGGCATGTATACTGAACATGGCGGCTGCCCATCCGGAGGAGTTATCTGCGGTATCGGATATATATCCGGTAGGCAATGTGTTGTTGTGGCTAATGACGCCACGGTAAAAGCAGGGGCCTGGTTCCCGATAACAGCAAAAAAGAACCTCCGTGCCCAGGAAATAGCCATCGAAAACAAGTTACCTATCATTTACCTCGTCGATTCGGCAGGAGTTTATCTGCCTTTGCAGGACGAGATCTTTCCGGATAAAGAACACTTTGGCCGCATTTTTCGCAATAATGCTATCATGAGCAGTATGGGAATTATCCAGATCGCCGCCATTATGGGTTCATGCGTGGCAGGAGGTGCATATTTGCCTATCATGAGCGATGAGGCCATGATCGTGGAAGGCACGGGTTCAGTTTTCCTGGCGGGGTCATATCTGGTAAAATCGGCCATTGGCGAGGATGTGGATAATGAAACACTTGGCGGTGCCACTACTCATTGCGAAATTTCAGGCGTTACCGATTATAAACAGCCTAATGATCAAGCCGCTCTTGATTCCATCCGCAATATCATGAGTATGACGGGCGATTATACCAAAGCCGGTTTCGACAGGATCCAGCCCTCAGCTCCAAAACTCAGTGAAAAAGAAATTTATGGAATACTGCCCGATAACCGGGAAAAAGCCTATGATATGAAGGAGATTCTTCTCCGTTTGTTGGATAACTCAGAATTTGAACCCTATAAAGATGGCTACGGACAATCTATCATTTGCAGCTTAGGCCGTATTGACGGATGGGCCGTAGGGATTGTAGCTAATCAGCGCAAGGTGATCAAATCAAAAAAAGGCGAAATGCAGTTTGGTGGGGTAATCTATTCCGATTCGGCAGATAAGGCTACCCGTTTTATCATGAATTGTAATCAAAAGAAAATTCCGCTGGTGTTTTTACAGGATGTTACCGGTTTTATGGTAGGCAGCCGGTCGGAGCAAGGGGGAATAATCAAAGACGGAGCAAAAATGGTGAACGCAGTAGCAAATTCCGTTGTACCTAAATTCACCATAGTTGTAGGTAATAGCTACGGAGCAGGAAACTATGCCATGTGTGGCAAAGCCTACGATCCACGATTGATCTACGCCTGGCCGTCGGCCAAAATTGCGGTAATGGGCGGCGGACAAGCAGCCAAAACCTTGTTGCAGATCCAGGAAGCAAGTCTCAAAGCTAAAGGCGAAGAGATAGATGCTGCAAAAGAAGCCGAATTGTTGAAACAGATAACAGATAAATATAATTCTCAAACAACTCCATATTATGCCGCTGCCCGGCTTTGGGTGGACGGGATCATCGATCCGCTTGAAACCCGTAAAGTAATATCAATGGGGATTGAAGCCGCTAATCACGCACCAATAGAAAAGGCTTTTAATGTAGGGGTGATACAGACGTGATTTTAGTGATTAGAGGCTGGAGGTTAGAGATTAGTAAAAAGCGCCATGATGAACTGCTCATCACGGCGCTTTTAATGTTTTGACTTGTTTCGCCTTGCGCTCGTTTGTAACGCAAACTAAATTATCCTCTATGTCTTTTATGTTTTTTCTTAGACGATTTTGAAGAAGAAGATGAGCTTTGTTTATCCGAAGATTTTTTCTCATCAGTTTTAGCAGGCTGATTGTCCGGTTGCTTTACATCTGTCGAATCTTTGCTCAACTGCTTAACGGTAAATTCATTACCCCGTAAACCATACTCCAATTGGCGTTTTGCTCCTGATGGTTTGGCATCTTTGCCGGTTCCGTTAAATATCGAGAACTCCCGCATCAGCTTACCTTCCTTAATATAGAAATTATCATTACCACGGTAACCTTTGCGCTGCGAGCTGGTCAGCTTCGGAAAATCCAGCTTATTGGCCTTACTATTATTGTCGTTAAACTCAAAGGCGTAAATTGACGTGTAATTGGTTGTATCTTTCGATTTAGCCTGTATCAGGATTTCAGGATTGCCATCCACATCCATATCCGAATTGTAAACGTCAATAATAGCCCCATCCAAATCGCCGGTTGTCGTAGTGTATTTTATAGCCGACGAATCTGAATGTAATATCATGAACGAACCGGCCTCTTCGGCGCCGCGCCCCCAGCTCAAAATGTCATAGCTTTGGCCCGGAGACACCTCTATCAGTTTGTGAAACCTGAAAGGCGCCATCAATTCCGGCTTTTTAGGTGCCGTAGGAGCGGCAGGCTTTTTTGTTTCCTGCCCGCCGCATCCAGCCATTAATGCACTTATCGCAAGCGCAAAAAGGTAAAACCTGTTAGTCATATTTTTTGGGTTCAACTTAGTTGTATAATGTATCTGGTGTTAGCTCGGCTTTTGCTTTACCAGGCGCAGTAATAAACACTTTTAACGATACAGGGCCAACTCCCTGGTCAAAATATTTTACCGTTACCTTATGGTAGCCTTTTAATAACGGCGCAGCTCCCATTTGTTCATTCATGGTGTGTTTTCCATCATTATCAACTACCGGTTGGTCATCAATTAACAAAACCGAACCACCTGCAGATGACGTTGCAAAGCCATAAACGCCATCGGTTTCAATATTAATAAATCCTGTATAAATCACACCATATTTACCTTTATTTTTTCGCAGATCAGTCGTATTAAAGGTTTTGGTTACGCCGCTGTCGGCAGGCATAACGCCAAGTTGGTTTGTACTGCTGTAAAGACCAGGAAAAACCTGATACTTTAGTCCCGATGCTGTACCTGTATAAGTAACGGCTGCCATTGGCGCTTTATTATAAACCAATGTACGGGTAACATTGCTCCGTTTGCCCGAAGGAGTGATCACAATAGTCTGTAGTTCGCGATATTGATCGGCGGGTATATCCAAATTAAGTGGGGTAGTATAAATCAAGTCTGTTTCGCGTGGGGTATAACCGTCAATAGTATAATGAACTTTTGCACCTTCAACAGATGGTTTCAATACAGCATTTAACTTGCTTCCTATCATCACTGTATCTTTTGCACCTATAGCTGTTGGCACGTGGTAATCAAAACCATTTTTATCCAGCCATGCCAAATGACCAGGTAAGCGTGTATCAGCAAAATCAACATAATTTTTATTAGCCAATGGCGACCAGGCAATTTCTGATAATGCAAGCAACCTCGGCAGCAGCATAAATTCCACTTTGGCATCTGTGGCCACATATTCCGTCCACAAATTGGCCTGCACACCTTTAATGTATTTTTGCTCATCAGGCGTTAATACAGCAGGAGTGGGGTTATAGCTGTAGATTTTTGAAAGCGGTTCGTTGCCACCGATGCTTAAAGGTTCCTGGCTTGGCCTACCCTGGCCATGGTCAATGTATAAACCGTTGCTTCCTGGCGTCATGATCACATCGTGTTTTTGCTGCGCTGCTGCTGTTCCGCCTTCCTCGCCGCGCCAGCTCATAACGGTAGCATTAGGAGCAAGGCCGCCTTCTAAGATCTCGTCCCAGCCAATGATGCTGCGACCTTTTGAGTTTAAAAACTTTTCAATGCGTTGTATAAAATAGCTTTGCAGTGCGTGCTCGTCTTTCAGTTTCAATTTTTTAATTAGCTGCTGGCAAAATGGCGAGCTTTTCCATGCATCTTTCGGGGCTTCGTCACCGCCAATGTGGATGTATTTACTCGGGAAAAGCGCCATCACTTCTGTTAAAACGTCCTGTAAAAAGGCAAAGGTATTTTCATTAGGGCAGTAAATATCGTTAAATACGCCCCACGTTTCGGCAGGTTGATACGTTTTTGACGGGTCACAGCTTAACTTGGGATAAGCAGCAAGCGCAGCTTTAGAGTGCCCCGGCATTTCAATTTCAGGCACTATGGTAACAAACCTGTCTGATGCATACTTTACTACCTGGCGTATTTGATCTTGTGTATAAAAGCCGCCGTACGGTGTCCCATCAAATTGTTGTGGCGTACGGTCGTGATAACCACCTATAAGCGTTTGTGCACGCATACTGCTTATTTGGGTAAGCTTAGGGTATTTCTTTATTTCAATCCGCCAGCCCTGATCTTCAGTAAGGTGCCAGTGAAAGGTATTCAGTTTATAAGCGGCCAAGAGGTCGATATATTTCTTAACCATTTCCACCCCAAAAAAGTGGCGACCAACATCAAGCATCGCGCCCCTATAACCAAAGCGTGGGTAATCTTCAATTTGCACGGCAGGCAGCTTTATGGTAGCCGAATGCTCTACGGGCATTAGCTGGAGCAGTGTTTGCACTCCATAAAAAAGCCCGGCTCCTTTACCTGCAACAATCACTTGTTGCGGAGTAATAGTTAAACGGTAACCTTCGGCAGGTAAACCATCAGTACCGGCAGCAGTAAGGGTTATAACGTTGTTGCTTTTGCTGCCTTTTACAACAATTGGTTTGTTGTATGCCTGGTTATTGGCAAGATAATCTTCAAAAAATACTACTGCTTTGTTTGAGGGCGTATCCGCCTGGATCGTGGTTTCCTGGCTCAAAATAAATTGACCGGAAGCTTTTTTCAATGAAACAGGTGCGGGGATAATGCCCAGGTTTGGATCAGCATCCTGCGCATTTGCAGTGGAGGTGTACACTGCAAGCACGGCGAGCAGTACTAAAGAAACCTTTTTATACATAATTTATCTAACAGGTTAGTGTGAGCCCGTAAGATAAAACTTTTTTAAAAAATTTAAAAAGTTTTAATATGTAAAAATCTTAGTTCAGTAAGTATTTGTCTGAACTCGAATTTATGGAATGAAACGAATTAACAGGATGCTAAGCAAATTCAAAAGAATCTTATTGTTTGCTAATTCGGGTTAGACCACGGTGTGCAGTGTAAACCGAAAAATCTCCCCAAACCCCGGTTCAGAAATGAAAAAAGCGATAGGGGATACCTGTCGCTTTTTATGATCGTAAGAAACCATCTAATCTCTTACCTCCAATCTCTAATCGCTTGATTAAGCTGTCACCACATGCTCTTTGGCAGCCAGGTAGCGCTCAGCATCGATAGCGGCCATACAGCCGGTACCGGCTGCTGTTACAGCCTGGCGATAAATATGGTCTTGTGCATCGCCGGCGCAAAATACACCCTCAACGTTGGTTTCAGTTGAACCGGGACGGGTGATGATATAACCGGTTTCATCCATATGTAACCAGCCTTTAAAAATATCGGTATTAGGGTGGTGACCAATTGCTACAAAGAATCCTGTAACATCAAGATCGGTTTCGGCGTTGGTTTGGTTATTGATCACTTTAACACCGGTAACACTTTGACCATCGCCTAAAATTTCTTTGGTTTCGGTATTATACAATATTTCAATGTTTGGTGTGTTCAGCACGCGGTGAACCATCGCTTTTGAAGCACGGAACTCGTCCCTGCGAACGATCATATATACCTTGCGGGCCAATTTGGCTAAGTAGGTAGCTTCTTCGGCTGCAGTATCACCGGCACCAACAATAGCTACGTCCTGGCCTTTAAAAAAGAAACCATCGCAAACGGCACAGGCAGAAACGCCAAAGCCGCTGTATTTTTGTTCAGACTCTAAACCAAGCCATTTGGCCGAAGCTCCGGTTGAAATAATCACGGTATCTGCTGTGATAGTTTTCACATCATCAACTACAACTTTATGTGGCAGGCTTGAAAAATCAACAGAACTAACATATCCGAAACGGATTTCGGTACCCAGGCGCTCAGCCTGTTTGCGGAAATCCTCCATCAGTTCAGGGCCCATAATGCCTTGCGGATAGCCTGGGAAATTTTCAACTTCGGTAGTTTGTGTAAGCTGGCCGCCTGCCAGTAAACCGGTATACATAACTGGCTTAAGATCAGCGCGGGAAGCATATATAGCTGCAGTATAACCTGCAGGACCTGACCCTATGATCAGGCATTTTACGTGTTCAGTTTCTTGAGACATTTTATTATAAATGAGTTGCGAATTTACGATTTTAAGCGCATAAGGCAAAGCGCATATCGTCAACAAAGTGACATCATTTACCTGTATTTGCGGCAAGCACCCGCATTACATTTCCACCTAATATTTTATCAATATCTTTTTGGCTGTAGCCTAATTTCAATAGTTCTCCGGTTATTTTTGGATAATCAGCAACGCTATCCAAACCAAGAGGGTATGATTCGGCTCCATCAAAATCCGACCCGATACCCACATAATCAACACCTATCAGCTTTACTATATAATCAATATGCTTAATTAGCAATTCAAGCGGTGGTCTGAGCTTGTCAGATTCAACTTTATACATGGCATTTATCCTGATATTGGCCAGATCGACGTCATGATAAACTTTGGTCAATGAATCGAGCTCTGTTTTATGCAGCGCCAAAAACTTAAGCACTTTGGGTGTATAGGTACTGTCTACAAAGCCACTATAAAAATTAATGCATACCACACCGCCGTTTTTTGCCAGCGCCTTTAGTTGGTCATCCTTTAAGTTGCGGCGAAATGGATCGATACTATAAGCACAGCTATGTGAAGCGATAACAGGCTTTGTGGTTGTTGCCAGCACATCATAAAAAGTACGCTCACCCACATGCGATACGTCAACCATAACACCAAGCTCATTCAGGTGCTTTACTATTTGTTTGCCATAATCGGTAAGTCCTAAATGCTTCAAACTATCCTTTTTAGTAACCTCGTCACGTGCCGAAGTTGCCCATGAAGTGCTGTTATTCCAGGTGAGGGTAAGATAGCGCATCCCTCGTTTAGCCAGACTGTCAATGTAATCCATCCTGTCTTCGATCATATGCCCGCCTTCAACACCAATCAATGCTGCCAGCTTTTTACCGGCCACAGCTTTTTTAAGTTCTTTGGTATTGCGCACTAAAGCTATTTTATCAGGATTACGTTTGATGAGCGCGTACAACGAATCTATCTCCCGGTTTGCAAAAGCAAAGGCAGCCCCTTTACCGTAACTTTCACCACACCAGATAGAAAAGATCTGTGCGTCAAGTCCGCCTTCTTTAGCGCGGACTAAATCAAAATTCCCTTCGCTCTGACGTTTGCCTAAATCAGCGCCGGTGATCAACTCGTTTGAAATAACATCGTTATGCGTATCAATTAAAATAGCTTTTTGATGGATCTGCTGGGCATTTTGAGCAGATAATCTTAATGCCAACATTAAAGGGAAGAGTAGCAACGATTTTTTCATAATGGAATATAGGAAAATCCTTGATCTTAATCTACAATCACCAAATCACTTAACTGGTTATTGATAAACTCCATTTCTTCTCCATTGATATGAATATTTATTGCTTTTGCATTTTCAACTGATTGTTCGGCATTACGGGCGCCAACCAGCGCTACGGTTATGCCTGGATGATTGATTGTCCAGCGGATAACCAATTGCCCTAAAGTTGCACCTTTTTCGTCGGCCAATGGTTTTATTTTGGCAAGGAACGCATTGGTACGCTCAATGTTTTGATCTTTAAAATATTTAACGCCTGCACGATGATCGCCTTCGCCGAAATTTTGGCCGGGTTTCATTTTACCGGTCAATAAACCACGCTCAAGGGGACTATAAGCTAATATTGCTTTCCTGTTTTCGATGCAATAAGGGATTAACTCATCTTCAATAGCGCGGTTTACCATGCTAAACGGAACCTGGTTTGCCGCCAGCTTAATGGTTTTGGCAGCGATTTGCATTTGACTCAAATTATAATTACAAACACCTGCTTCGCGAATTTTACCCTGTTCTTGCAGACGTAAAATGGCCTCCATAGTTTCGTCAATAGGCGTAGTTTTGTCCGACCAATGAATTTGGTACAGGTCGATATAATCGGTACCGAGACGTTTGAGACTATTTTCACACTCGGCTATAATGCTGTCTTTACCGGCATATCGATACACATCAATATCCTTTCCGCTGTTGTCTTTACTTTTGAAAAAGAACTCACCTTTTACAAGGTCCCAGCGCAAGCCATATTTAGTCAGGATCTGTACCTTATCCCGGGGTAGGCCTTTAATGGCCAGGCCCACCAGCTCTTCGCTTTTACCTTGTCCATAAACCGGGGCTGTATCAATTGATGTTATTCCAAGGTCGTAAGCCGCACGCATGGCATCAATAGCTTCCTGATCGTCATTGCCACCCCACATCCAGCCGCCTGCAGCCCATGCTCCAAAAGTTATTGCCGATACGCTTAGTTTACTTTCGCCTAATCTTCTGTATTCCATTTTTTAAGTAGATTGATGTATGCACCAAATATATTTATTTATACATGATTTGAAAGGGAAGACCGATATTAAGATAGTTAAAGAGACAAGGCCATATTGTTTTCTTGCAATTAGCCATTGAAAAGTTTATGGCGCGTTATCTCTTTGCCATTCCTTATCAAAAAAGCATGGTAAATAGTTGGGATGTCGTTTGTCCACTCTTTTATAATAAGTAGCATGCCTATTATTTCTATACGGGTAGCTATTCCCAGATAAAAACAAATATTAAATAGAATTACAGAAGAGCAACTTACTGTAACCTGAATCATAGTTGCGAGCAGTACAAGTGTCCAAAACTTTGAAGATATGGCGTGTGTGGCCACCTCTTTACCAAACCGGATATAGCTTATGGCATAACATCCTGCTTCCATGGCAACCAGCAAGCTTATCTTTAGCAGATTGTCTTTAAAAAACTGTGGACAGGTGATATAACATCCTGCCACAATACTCAACCAAAAAAATTGATCGACACCTGAATCAAGCCGTCTGAGCATGGGGCTTGAAACGTTCAGCCGTCGGGCAATGATTCCATCAAAAATATCTGATAGTAAGCCGAGTATCATTAATATTATAATGATGTTTCGGAAATACAGGCATTGTATTAAGCTTAATGCAATAATTATGATACCAAATAAAACTCGCGATAAAATTAATAACAGGGGGATTTTTTTCATGTTCCGGTACTGCAAGATAACAGAAATTCAATTTAATTACCACATTTGTAAATAGCACAACCATCTATATAAAATATGTATTTTTTATATCCTGCTTTTTTATTCGCGTTGTTAAGTCTGGCCATCCCGGTTGTGATCCACCTATTTAATTTTCGTAAATACAAAAAGGTATATTTCAGTAATGTACAGTTTCTGAAAGAGGTGCAGGAACGGCAGGCCTCGCGTCGCAATTTGAAGGAGCGATTGATATTGGCGGCGCGTTTACTCACTTTGTTATTTCTGATACTGGCATTTGCCCGACCTTATATCCCCGGCGCGCAAAATGCTAATGCTGGTAAACAACAGGTGATAAGCGTTTTTGTGGATAATTCTTACTCCATGGAAACCCTTAACCGCGAGGGGTCGTTACTTGATGAAGCTAAACGCCGTGCTAAGGAAATTGCTTCGGCTTATAACATTAACGATCGCTTTCAATTACTTACGCAAGATTTTGAAGGTAAACATCAAAGACTGTTGAGCCGTGATGAATTTAATGATGCAGTTGATGCGGTTAAAGTAAGTTCACAAAGCAGGAGCTTACAACAGGTTATCAGCAGACAGGAAAACCTATTGCAAAATCAACCGGGAGCTGCTAGGTCGGTGTTTATTATTTCTGATTTTCAAAAAACAGAAATGATAAACCAGTGAAAGTCGATAGTAATATTACCGTTAACCTTGTTCAGCTTAAAGCCGGAAACCTTCCAAATGTTGCTGTTGATTCGGTTTGGTTACTTAGTGCGGTACATCGCCCGGGTGAAAGTGAAAAACTGGTTGTACGCCTACATAATTACGCTACAGAAAAAGAAGAAAAGATTCCCCTCAAAATATTAATTAACGGTGAGCAAAAGGCGCTCGGTAGCTTCAGTATCAATGCCCGCCAGGTTCAAAATGATACCTTATCATTTTCGGGCTTAAAACCTGGATGGCAGAGCGGTGAAATTAAGTTGCAGGACAATCCGGTCACATTTGACAACCAGTTTTATTTTAGTTTTAATGTAAAGCAGCAAATGCCGGTTCTGCTGATAGATGGAGGCGCTCCAAATCCATATCTGAAAGCTGTTTTTGCATCTGACGCTTTCTTTGCTGCATCCCGTGTAACCGATGGTAACGTTGATTACACTGCACTTAATAGCTACCCTATAGTAATTATCAGCGACATTAAAACCATAGCTACCGGACTGGCACAGCAGTTGAGAACGTACGTGACAAAAGGAGGGACGCTGGTTGTATTTCCGTCGGCCGATGCCGATCTGGCTAATTATAAGTCATTTTTATTAGCCTTAAATACCGGATATCCTGAAAAGCTAATAACCCAGGATGTAAAAGTAGCTTCCCTTAACAGGCAGAGCCCTGTTTTTAAGAACGTGTTTGAAAGCTTTCCTCAAAACCCCGATTTACCATCCGTTAAAAAATACTATCAACTGAGTAAAAGCGGTGCTAAGCAGGAAAGCCTGATGAAGCTTGCTACCGGCGAAGCTTTTTGGGGGGTACTGGAGCGGAAGAGGAAATGTTTATGTATGTGCCGTGCCCCTTAACGAGGATTTTAGTAACCTGCAAAGGCATGCACTGTTTGTACCCATACTTTTTAGGATGGCATTATTAAGCGGGCATGACCAACCCTTATTTTACACCCTTGGCACCGACGAAAATTTTGAGGTACCACCTGTACAAACCACTGAAAAGCAATTGCTCAAACTCATCAAAGGCAATCAAAGCATTATCCCGGATGCAAGGCAGCGGGAGGGAAGTGCGTTGTTATATGTTTCTGACCAATTGAATGAACCCGGAATTTATTCGCTCCGGAAACAGGACAGCACGCTGGCGACGCTTGCAGTTAACGACGACCGTGCCGAATCTGACATGAGTTATTTTTCGGCAGCCGACCTGGAAAAATTGATACCAAATGCAAAGCCCTTATTAATAGCGGGAAACGGCTCATTAAAAAGTGTTGTTGCCGAATCAAATTTTGGCACACAATTATGGAAACTTTGTATAATTTTGGCGCTGATCTTCCTGCTTGCAGAAATATTGTTAATCAGATTTTATAAGCCTGATCAACAAGGTGTTATTCAGGCGGGATAGGTCCATACAAATCCACACATAAAGCAGTGCTAATGAATTTGCTTATCAAATCAGCCACTATTCTTGATCCCGGATCATCCTTTCATCAACAAGTTGCCGATATTTTAATTGAAAATGGTGTTATTACCCGCATAGCCGACGATATTGATGCCGATACCGAACTGTTTGATGCCGAAGGCAAATATGTTTCGCCCGGCTTTTTCGATCTTAACTGTAACGTAGGCGAGTTGGGCCTTGAAACCAAGGAAGACCTTCGCTCAGGTACAATGGCCGCGGCGGCAGGAGGTTTTACCGGCATAGCACTAATGCCCAATACCCAGCCGCCGGTGCATTCCAAGTCGGAAGTTGAATACCTGCTAAACCGCTCAAAAGGTAACCTGGTTAATGTTTATCCTCTGGGTACCATATCCCAGAAGCGTGAAGGGAAAGATCTTGCAGAAATGTACGATATGTACCAAAGCGGCGCAAAGGCTTTTACCGATGGCAGTCGCCCGGTACAGGATGCCGGTTTAATGGAAAGAGCTTTACTGTACGCACAGGGCTTTGATGCACTGGTTTTCTCTTATCCGGAAGATATAGCAATAGCAGGTAAAGCAAAAGTTAACGAAGGCGAGATCAGCACGCTGCTGGGTATGAAAGGCATCCCATCACTGGCCGAAGAACTGATGGTTGCCCGCGATCTTTATCTTGCGGAATACACAGTATCACGCATTCATTTTACAACTATATCAACAGCGCGTTCGGTCGAGTTGATCCGTGAAGCTAAGCGTAAAGGTATTGAGGTTACCTGCGATGTTGCTGCACATCATTTAGTTTTAACCGATGAATCCCTTTTGGGCTTCGATAGCTTATATAAAGTTAAACCGCCGTTGCGCACTGCCGATGATGTATCCGCACTGGTAACAGGCTTAAAAGACGGCACTATTGATGCTATTGTATCGCAGCATACCCCACACGAAATTGAATTTAAAGATGTGGAATTTGAAGTTGCCGAGTATGGTATTATCGGTTTACAAACAGCCTTCGCCCTGGCTTTAAAAGCGGGTTTACCGGTTGAACTTATAGTTGAAAAACTTGCTGTTAATCCCCGCGAGATACTTGGTGTTGAACTGCCGGTTATCGCTGAAGATGAAAAGGCAAACCTCGTGGTTTTTGACACCGATGCCGAATGGGAATACACTGCGGCTAACAACAAATCTAAATCTGCAAACTCGCCTTATATCGGGCAACGTTTAAAAGGTAAAGTATTGTTAACTTACAACAATAAACAAATCTTTAAATAACATACCTATGATCGATCCAAAAATAGAAACCGCCTTTATAGCAGCGCTTGAGGCTTTTTCAAAATACAACAGCTTTGATGCAACCCAGTTAACCGACGAGTTTGGCGACGTATTTGCATCTGACGAAGATTTTTTATCTAAAGTAGATGAGCTTGATGCGGTTTTTGATGAAAACCCACAAGTAGAAGAACTTCGTGAAATCTTCTTCGACTTGCTGATGATCAACTTCTTTAGCGCAGACGTTAAAAAACTGGAAGAAGATTATCTTGATACACCGGAGTGGGAAAGCATTGAAGAAGAAACACTCGACCGTGGTACTGAACTTCTTAATCTTTTACTATATCTAAACGAGTGTGAAGACGAAGATATTGAACCGGAACTTGAAGACTACCTGAAGGAGTTTTTATTGGTTGATGAAGATGAGTTCCAAGATGAATATCGCATTTATGAGCCGGTTATTGCCAATCAAATCCTGATTGAAAGCCCGGCATCTGAGATCAGTAAAGTAGCAACAACGCTTCCTGAGGATTCAGAGCTTAAAGAACTGTTTTACCCAATGATGTGCTTTTTCCAAAATATCGATCCATCTGATGAGGAGAAAAAGGAGATTGCCGATAATGCCATCAACAAGGAATTTGATATGGCTGTTTTAGAAATTTTAGTTAGTTTTCAATAACCCTCTTAAATGAGCGCACAATTAGAAAGAACCATAAAAATACGAGGACTTATCAAAGGATTGATTTTAGGTGCAGTATTGGCTGTTGTAAGTATTATTTATTTTTATTTTATGGTAAGTGTAGCATCGGCTGTCGCAATAACAGTTGGTGCAATACTTTTCACGTACATATTTCCGATAGCTATTGCTGCTTTGTTTTGCATAAATCTGAGGAGCAAAGTGGGCGGGTATTGGACAATGAGGCAGGCCGCCACCGGAATTTTCATTATGTTTTTCATTTCAAACCTGACCATATTTATACTACGTGATCAGATATTTGCAAACGCTATAGAACCGCAAATGGCTCAGAAAACTAAAACAGCTATGGTTACCGCTTTGAATAAACTGAAAGAAAGCACTGCTAAACCGGAAGAAAAGAAGGAAGCTGACGCCAAGATTCAGGAGATGGAGAAAAGCTTTCAAACCGGAAAAAGCGTTACCATAGGGCAGCAAATCCAGTCGTTAGGTATAAGCATTATATTTTTGTTTGTTTTATCGATAATTTTTCGCAGCCTTCTTTAAACGGGAGCCAGCAGGATCCGTTTAAAGAATAAAACATTAATTGTATAACAAAACAGGCCTTTCAAATTTGAAAGGCCTGTTTTGTTATAGCAAATTTGAGGAGTTAAAACCAGGAAAAACGCATCTAAATGGGGTTAACACGGGTTAACACATTTTAAATATAACGAATGCAAATAATTGATAGTCAATATTTTGAATTTTTAATGAGTTAACACTAATTTATTTTTCGGAGTAATTAAGCACATCCGAATGGTTGTGCCTGTTGTAGGTACCGAGGCGGCTTGGGCGTTAACCTACTTCAGACCATAAAACAAGTATCTAATGGCTCATTTGCATAATAACCTTTTCCTTAAGCATATTTAACAACAAAATATCGGCGATAAATATTTGAAATACGTTTGTCTGGGTAAAAAAATAAACATATACATGATATAGGATAATTAGTTAATTTTAACCAAACACTAAATAACCTATATCATGGAAATAAAAAAGCGAGCCCGTCGCAACCAGCCCTGAAGTGGGCGTTAATTAACCTGGTAACCTCAATAGTTATAACTTACGCATTTCAGTTTCTGGACCTTGACCCCAACTCATCTCTTAAATACCTCAGCTTTTTGCCCTTCATCGCTTTCTTGCTGTTAACACAAAAAGAATACAAAGACCAGCTTGGCGGATATATTACCTATGGAGAAGGTTTCTTATCCGGGTTTTTATATGCGATTTTTACAGGAGTTTTCGTGGCGGTATTCACTTATGTGTATTATGCGATATTAAGTCCGGAAATGGTTAATAAGGCTCTAACTGCTTCGCGCGCACAAATGGAAGCAAAAGGAAACCTGTCGCAGGACCAAATAGACAATGCCTTAAGTATGGTGAGTAAATATTTTGCGGTTATAGCAACCGTAAGTGTGGTATTTATATACGCCATTTTCGGCGCTATAGTAAGTCTGATCTCAGCAGCGGTATTTAAAAATGAAAGATCACCTTTTGACAACATTTCCGATAATTACGAAAATCCGAAACCAACTGATCCTGCGGTATAAAAACAAGCTGAAAGCAGAATGCTCAAAGCTTAAAGCTAATTCTAATTTGTACAGCTATTCAATTGATTGATAAATTCATATAATACAAGAAAGGCCTTTCAGTGGTTGAAAGGCCTTCTTATTTCATATGCTTGGGAGGCAACTAATCTCTAACATCCAATCACTAATCTCTAAATCACTTCTTCATTACCAGCTTCACAATATCGTTACCAAAAACAAATACCATAAGGGTAACTAATATTACAAAGCCTACAATTTGCGCACGTTCAAGGAACTTATCGCTTAACGGTTTGCCTTTAATCATTTCAATGATCAGGAATACCGCGTGGCCTCCGTCAAGAGCTGGAATAGGCAAAAGGTTCATTAATGCCAATACCATCGAAAGGAAGCCTACCAGTGTCCAAAAGTGAACCCAATCAACAGTACCACCAAACAGGTTGGCTATAGCTACCGGTCCGCTTACTGCTTTGCCCGGGTTAACATCACCTCTGAAAATTTTGCCGATTCCTTTGGCATTATCTCTGAAGGTTCCCCATGCTCTTTGCGCCCCTATAGGGAAAGCCTCGAAGAAACCATATTTTATAGTTTTGATATCCGGGAAATCGCTTTTTGCACGGTAAAAGCCCAGCTTTCCTTCTGGTGTAACCTGTGCCTTAAGTGTAACCAATTCATGGTTACGTTTTATACCTAACTCGACCTGTTTGCCTTTGTTGGCCGATAGCTGAGCTTGTAATTCATCCCAAAATACAACCGCATGGTTATTCGCCATCACAATACTGTCACCCTTTTTTAAACCTGCTTTTACAGCGTTACTGCCTGGCTCCAACGAATCAACAATGAACTTAGCACGGGGCAGGCGACTGATAAAACCTTCAATGTCATGATCGTTCAAATCGTTTAGGATGGTACGCGGGATGCTGATCTGCAAAGTTTGGGTGCCGCGTAATACGGTAAATACAGTGTTATCCAATAGCACTTGCGGGCTTGTAAGGTCATCAAAACGCTCGAAAGGCTTACCGTTGATAGCGACAACCTTGTCGCCTATTTGAAGGCCTATTTTTTTACCTACTTCGCCAGGTACAATACCGTATTTTGCTGCCGAATTAGGTATATAACTATCACCAAAACGCATGGTTAACACCCAAAATATCAGGATCCCCAATATAACATTGACAGTAACACCGCCAAGCATCACAACAAGGCGTTGCCAGGCTGGTTTTGAACGAAATTCCCACGGCTGCGGTGGACCAGCCATTTGCTCTGTATCCATCGACTCATCAATCATACCGGCAATTTTAACATAGCCACCAAGCGGTAACCAGCCAATGCCATACTCAACGCCTTTATATGTAAATTTAAACAGGCTCACGTTCCATGCATCAAAAAACAGGTAGAATTTTTCTACCTTGATGCCAAAGGCACGTGCCGCCAGGAAATGCCCCAGTTCATGCAGGATTATCAAAATTGAAAGGCCCAGTATAAGCTGGCCCACCATGATCACTATACTCATTATTTATATTTATGTAATATTAAAACTGTAATGCCTTTGAGGGCAATTGCTGTATATAATTTTGCGCAAAGATGCGTGTTTCTTTGTCAGTATTCAAATAGTCTACTAAGGTAGGGTTTGCAACGAAATTTATTTTCTGCATGCACTCTTCAATGATACTGCTCATGGTTAAAAAGCCAATTTTACGATCAAGAAACCCTGCAACAGCTATTTCATTGGCGGCGTTAATGATGCAAGGCATATTACCGCCCTGCTTTAAAGCAGTATACGCTAAGCTTAGATTACGGAAAGTTTCCATGTCTGGTTTTTCGAAAGTAAGATTAGGGTAATCGCTAAAGCTGAAACGTTTAAAATTCGTTTCGATCCGGTTGGGATAGGTGAGGGCATACTGTATAGGCAGCTTCATATCGGGCAAACCCAATTGTGCCTTGATTGAGCCGTCCCTGAACTGCACCAGTGAGTGAATAATAGATTGCGGGTGAACTACAACTTCAATCTGATCTGCTTCAACATCAAACAGCCATTTAGCTTCAATTACTTCAAGCCCCTTGTTCATTAACGATGCTGAATCGATGGTGATTTTGGCGCCCATTACCCAGTTTGGATGTTTAAGCGCGTCTTCGCGGGTAACGTTAGCTAAGAAATCAAGACCGCGGCCGCGGAAAGGCCCGCCCGATGCGGTAATGATCAGTTTTTCTATCGACTTATACTCCTCACCAACGAGACTTTGGAATATTGCTGAGTGCTCCGAATCAACCGGTAGAATCTGAACTTCATTTTGTTTCGCCAATGCGGTTATGATATCGCCGGCAACAACCAATGTTTCTTTGTTGGCCAGGGCAATGTCTTTACCCGCTTTAATAGCTGCAATAGTTGGTTCAAGCCCTGCAAAGCCTACCATGGCAGTCAGCACAACCGCAATTTCGGGATGCGTTACTGTATCAATGATAGCCTGGTGACCGGCAAGTACCTTTATGGGCAAATGCGCTAAAGCCTCTTTAACTTCCTGGTATTTGCTTTGATTACAGATAATAGCATATTCCGGCACAAACTCAATAGCCTGGCTAATGAGCAAATCGGCATTGGAATGTGCTGTGAGCAAAAACGCCCTGAATAAATTGCTGTTCCACCTTATAACATCAAGTGTTTGTGTACCGATGCTGCCTGTTGAGCCAAGAATGGCAATGTTTTTTACCTGGTTACTCAATTATCTTTATTTTATAAAACTCTTTAATCCTTCGGCAATCTTCCTGTCGTTTGATAGCCTTGGTACTTTGTTTTGCCCGCCAAGCTTGCCTTCCGAACGCATATAATTTATAAAAGCATCTTTTTGCAGGCTTTGGATCACCAAAGGTTGCAAAATGTTACCTTCAATCAGGTCAAAATAGTAAATATTTTTATTCTGCAACGCTTTGTCCACTTTTATGGCGAAAGCCTGAAGATTGTCAGGGGCTGTACCAAACTCAATAAACCATTCATGGTAAGGTAATTGCCCCGCTGCCGGGTTAACCTGGGGTGCAACGGTAAATTCAACTACGTCAATGCCTTCTTCTTTAGCCACACTCATTAATGCATGCTCCACTTCTTCGCCTATAACATGTTCGCCAAAGGCCGATATATAGTGCTTGATACGGCCGGTTACGACAATACGATACGGATCTTTTGAAATAAATTTAATCGTATCGCCAATGCTATATCCCCATAAACCAGCGCTGGTGTTCATGATGAGCGCGTAGTTTCTATTCAACTCTACATCTTTAATATTAATGCGGGTTGGGCTTTCATTAAAATACTCATCGGATGGGATAAACTCGTAGAAGATCCCAGAATCAACTAATAATAAAAGGCCTTTTTCTTTTTGCGAATCCTGGAACGCGATAAAGCCTTCGGATGCCGGGTAGGTTTCTATCGAATCGATCTTGAAACCGATACTTTCCTCAATACGGGCGCGGTAAGGCTCATAGTTAACCCCTCCGTAAACATAAAGCTTAAAGTTTGGGAAAATGTCTTTTATCTTTTTACCACCTGCTTTAGCCGAAAGCCTGTCGAAATACATCTGGCACCAGGGAGGGATCCCGCTGATGAGGCGCATATCTTCATTAAAAGTTTCTGTCTACAATGGCATCAACTTTTTGTTCCCAGTCTTCTATGCAGTTGGTTTCATAGCTCGGCAGGCGATTTTTTTGCAGATAAGCCGGAACATGATGTGCAACTATGCCCGAAAGCCTGCCTGTTGAAATGCCATGCTTTTCGGCTAAAATGGGACTGCCCTGCAAAAATATCAATTTGCCATCAACAAAATCAGCGTTACCGGTTTCGTGGATATAGCTTAGCAAAGCATTACGTGCCGCTTTGATATGCTCTGGCATGCTTTCTTTAGAGATGGGGATATATTTTACACCGGATGTTGTACCGGATGTTTTGGCGAGATAAGCAGGTTTGCCGGGCCATAGCACATCCTCCTCGCCATTAACCACTCGGTCGATATAGGGGCGAAGGTCTTCATAGTCATGTACAGGCACCAATCGCTTAAAATCCTCGTAGTTGTTGATCTTTTCAAACTGATGATCTTTACCAAAACTGGTGTCTTTGGCCACATGCACCAGATCTGTAAATGCCTTTTGCTGAAATGCAACCGCGTTTTTACGGACCTTATTTAATTCCCGATTAACAAAGGCAGCAAATACTTTACTTAATGCAGATTTAAATCCCATTTTTAATTGGTTTCAGATAGGTCATCATCCACATCAAGGTGGCTATAAACCAGTTTGCGATAGGCTGCCATTAAAATTATGTTAGCAAATGGAATAGCTATTATTAACCCTACAACGGTAATTGCTGCAACCAGCATCAATATTTCGATTATAATGAAGATCAAGAAATATTTTAAAAAATTCCCCTTTATCAAATAAAAGCTTTGTTGTACTGATTCTATCGGCCCCGACGCGTCATCAACAATGAAACAGGTGCAAATAGGAAAATAGAACAGAAAAAAAACTGAACGACAAGTCCGATAATAAATTTGAAAAAATCCTGGGCGAAACCCTCTTTTAAACCTTCAACCAGGTGGGTTGCAAAAACGGCTAATGTACTCACCAGTACTAGTAACGTAAGATAGCTTACCAGCATCCTGATTTTAGGAATGATCTCGCTAAAATCAAAATCATAGTATTCTTTGTCCATTAATCTGAATACCAGCTTTATAAATGCTAAGAATATGAAAGTTATTTCAACCAGTAACACAACAAAGCCAATAGAACTCACCATTGCATTATCATCAAAATAAAATACGGCAAAGCCTGATATGAACACAAATATCATGGCAACTACCGAATAGACCGAGATTATGGCAAAATTCTTCTTTAAAATATTCCATGCGGTTTTAATGGTCTCCGCTACAGAAAAGGGGTGGTACATATTGCTTATGATCTACTTAAAACTTTCCGCTTCCAAAAATCCTGTATAAATCCTAACCCGTAGGCAATAAGTTGTGTGAAGGCAGCTATAATGCTCAAAAATGCGATTTTTACCGATTTATTTTTCCACCAGGCATGGAAAAAAATTAACAAAGTGAAAATCAACAGTATAAAATTACCTACAGGTGCTAAAACAGAGCCAAATAGGTTTAGAATAATAGTAAGGATAACACCCACTGTAAAAGCAGCCGGAAAAAAATGTACCAGCTTTAACTCTTGAGGAAAAAACTTAGATATGTTGATGCGGGCCCTCCCAAAAAGTGCAGTTGCTTATAAAACTGGTAAAAGTTAGTACGCCGTTTATGGTAAACAATAGCGTCGGGAATCAACCCAATTTTAAAGCCTAGTGAATGGATCCTGATACTGTATTCAATATCTTCACCAAGACGGGTAATAATAAAACCACCTGCTTTTTCCCAGGCCTGCCTTGAAACACCCATGTTAAAACTACGCGGGTGAAACTGCCCTATACCTTTTTTATTACCACGAATGCCTCCGGTAGTAAAAGGGGAGGTCATAGAATAGCTTATGGCTTTTTGTGTAGGAGTAAAAGATTCATGTGCACCATCGGGTCCGCCGTAGGCATCAAGGTAATTTGCCGCTAACGAATCATTAACAATTTGCAGGTAAGCAGGAGGGATCAGGCAGTCTGAATCAAAAATTACAAAGTAATCGCCTTTGGCACGCTCAAAACCAAAGTTACGTGCAAAACCCTGGCCTTCATTCTGTTTTTTAAAATAACGCAGGTTAAGTTTATCGGTAAAGGTATTTACTATGGCTTCAGCATCATTTACAGAACCATCTTCAATAACCAAAACCTCAAAATTGTGATAGGTTTGCAAGGTGAGGCTTTCCAGCAGTTCTTTTATTTCCTGCGGTCGGTTATATAAAGGAATGATGATGGAAAAAAACATGTTTTTAGAATAGATGTGAGATTTGAGATGTTAGATATGAGACAGGAGGCAAGTATTCAAAAAGTCTCAAATCTCATATCTAACATCTCAAATCTAATTAAATTGTTTCCTCAATTTGGTAATGATTGCGTTCGCTTGCGCTGCGCGATACAAGCTCGGCAACAAAGCCCGTTAAAAACAATTGCGAGCCCAATATAATGGCTACCAGTGCTATATAAAATAACGGGCTCGTGGTTACATCCCTGTATTTTAGATTGTGTGCTATATTGTAAAGCTTTTCCCAAATTATCCAGATGGCCATAACCAAACCCGTAAAAAAGCTTAATGTGCCCAGCGTACCAAAAAAGTGCATCGGACGCTTGCCAAATTTACCTACAAAGAATATCGAAAGCAGATCGAGAAAGCCATTGATAAACCGGCTTAAGCCAAACTTGGTTTTGCCATATTTGCGGGGGCGGTGCTCAACAACCTGTTCGCCAATTTTGGTAAAACCTGCCCACTTCGCCAGCACCGGGATATAACGGTGCATTTCGCCATAAATCTCAATGTTTTTAACTACAACATTACGATAGGCTTTTAAACCGCAATTAAAATCATGCAGGTTATGGATGCCACTCATACGGCGGGTTGCCGCGTTGAATAGTTTAGTAGGTATAGTTTTGCTCAGCGGATCGTGCCTTTTTGCTTTCCAACCCGAAACAAGGTCATATTTCTCTTCAATTATCCGGCGGTAAAGTTCTGGGATCTCATCCGGGCTATCCTGCAAATCGGCGTCCATGGTAATCACCACATTGCCTTTTGCAGCAATAAAACCTGTATTAAGGGCTGCAGATTTACCATAATTACGCCTGAATTTAATGCCTTTGATAAAGGGATTACCGGTTTGCAGTTTCCTGATCATTTCCCATGATCCGTCCTTGCTGCCATCGTCAACCAAAATTATCTCGTAAGTAAAACGGTTTTCGTCCATTACCCGGCTAATCCATGTGGTTAATTCGGGTAACGACTCTACTTCATCGTAAAGAGGTACTACAACTGATATATCCATTTATTAGGGCTGCGATCAACGACTGTATGTGCCGTAAATCATCCGCAAAAATATAAAAAATAGGGATTGATTTGCAACAATGTATCAACGGTCATTTTAGCAAAATAGTTTACTAGTAATTGTTATAAACAAATGAGCCTGATACTACGTAACCAAGCAATTACGTTTCAAGTCAAATATATTTTAATATCTTTCCCTCACAATTAAAACACAGTTAATGAAATTCTACAAAGCCGCGTTGTTATTGGTTTTAGGCATTTATGCCGGTGAAGTAAAAGCACAAAATGCAGATCAGGCAGCACCTAAGTATGATCAGCATAAAGTATTTAACCCTATATTTTACCCTGAAAGGGGCGGTGAGTTCAGGACGGCCAGTGGTGCTCCAGGTCCAAAATACTGGCAAAACCGGGCCGATTATAAGCTTGATGTTACGCTTGATACCGCTAAACACCGGATAGAGGGCAGTACTTTGATTACTTACACTAATAACAGCCCGGATGCGCTTGGCTTTTTATGGCTCCAGGTAGATCAGAATATCTATAAAGAGGATTCACGCGCCGAAGCTACAAGCAATGTTTCGGGTGGAAGGTTCGCAAATAAATCATATACAAAGGGTGCCGAAATAAAATCGGTTTATATCATTAATAAAGGCAAAACGCTGAAAGCCGATTACCTGATCACTGACACCCGTATGCAGATCAAGCTTAAAGATTCGTTACGCGCGGCAGGGAGCAAATTGCAGATCAAAATAGATTATGGTTTTGATATTCCCGAATATGGTACCGACAGAATGGGCCGTCAGCATACTAAAAATGGCTGGATCTATGAAATTGCGCAGTGGTACCCACGCATGGAAGTTTACGACGATGTAACCGGATGGAACACCATACCATATCTTGGTGCAAGCGAGTTTTACCTGGAGTACGGCAATTTTGATTATACTATTACCGCGCCTGCAAGTTTGGTTGTAGCAGGATCGGGCGAACTGCTTAACCCTGCTGAAGTATTATCACCTACCTCGATAAACCGCTTGGCCGAAGCCCGTAAGAGTGATAAAACAGTTATCATCAAAGATTCGACTGATATTTTACGTAATAACGATTACCCGAAAAAGCCGACGCTTACCTGGCATTTTATGTGTAAAAACGCCCGTGATGTGGCCTGGGCTGCGTCAAAAGCATTCATTTGGGATGCTGCGCGGATCAATTTGCCGAGTGGTAAAAAAGCTCTTGCACAATCAGTTTATCCAGTTGAGGCTAAAGGGAATAATTCGTACGGCCGCTCAACCGAATATGTTAAAGCCGCCATTGAATTGTATAGTGATAAATGGTTTGAATATACTTATCCTGTAGCTACTAATGTGGCCGGTATAGTAGGAGGGATGGAGTACCCGGGTATAGTATTTTGTGGCTCAAATAATCAAAACGGAGGTTTGTGGGAAGTTACCAATCATGAGTTTGGTCATAATTGGTTCCCGATGATTGTTGGATCAAATGAGCGTAAATACGCCTGGATGGACGAGGGTTTTAACACCTTTTTAAATAATGTTGATACCAAGGTATTTAACAAGGGTGAATACTATGAAAAGCCCGATCAGCAAAAAAGTGCCGCTTATTTATTTAGCCCAGGTGCTGAGGCTATTATGAACACGCCCGATGTGATACAGGAGGATTTTTTAGCAGTTGCTGCTTATGAAAAACCGGCGTTAGGATTAACTATTTTACGAGAACAGATCTTAGGTGAAGAACGTTTTGATTATGCATTTAAAACCTATATCAAACGATGGGCGTTTAAACACCCAACTCCTTGGGATTTTTTCCATACGATGGATAATGCCGCAGGTGAGGACCTGAGCTGGTTTTGGAACGAATGGTTTTTCACCACCTGGAAAGTTGATCAGGGTATAAAGGATATTTCATATCCTGATAATGATGCCACCAAAGGTGCTATGATCACCATTGTAAACCTGGAAGAAATGGCATTGCCGGTTACCATATCAATTAAAGAAGAGAACGGAAAAACCGGCATTGTAAAACTTCCGGCTGAGATCTGGCAGCGCGGCGATACCTGGACCTTCCCGTACAAATCGACCTCGAAAATTGCTTATGCAACCATCGATCCTGATCATAATTTACCTGATGTTAACCCCGAAAATAATTCATACAGCGGGCTTCCAATTCCACAAGGCACAACTGCAAGTACTGTGATCAAGGCGTATTTAGATGCCATTGGCGGTGCCGACAAACTCAAGAATATTCGCGATCTGCAAACATCGGCAGTTGGCAATATACAAGGCGCTGATGTGCAATTGGTAACCCGGTATAAAATGCCTGATAAGTACTACCAGGAAGCAATAGTACCCTCATATAATAACCTTGTTGTGTCGCATATAACACTTAATGGCGATAGCATAAAAGCAAGGCAGGTTAACAGGGATGTACAGCTTGATGATGCAGCTAAAAAAATGATCAAACTTAAAAGCCGCCCGTTTCCTGAACTTGATTATGAACGGATAAATCAAAACATAACGCTGCAGCCTATTTTAAGAGTGGTAAATAACGAGCTTGCCTACGAGGTTGATATCAATATAGGTACCGAGATTCATATCCATAATTATTACAGCCAAAAAACAGGACTGAAGCTTAAACAAACCATTGAAGGGGCAAATGACCTGACTGTTGAGTTTGGTAACTACGAAGGAATAAACGGAGGTATTAAAATTCCGTTCTCTGTAAAGGCCATCCTGGTTGGGCAACCAATTGAATTTAAGGTTAAAGAAACATCTGTTAATTCAAATCCGTCGAACGAGGCTTTTAAGTAGGCTCAATACATAAACTGATGGGGCATCTTCATTTTCAATTTATATGAAAATGAAGACGCCCCATTTTATTTTCTATGGTGTGAGTCTGAAAATCCCTATCAAACAAAAATTTGAAACTGCTTTGATGTTAAATGCTATTTAAAATTCTATTTTTGTACCCACAAAATGAGGGTCACTTTGTAGGTGACCGTTTAAACGTAATTTTATAAAACTTTAAATCATAGTTGTAGATGATTAACATTACACTTCCCGATGGATCCGTTCGTCAGTATGACAAAGGGATCTCTTCCATGCAAATCGCCCAGTCGATTTCTGAAGGCTTAGCGCGTAACGTATTAGCAGCCGAAGTTGACGGCCAGGTTTGGGACGCAAGTCGCCCCATTGAGCAGGATGCCCATGTTAAATTATTAACCTGGAATGATGCCGATGGCAAGTCAACTTTCTGGCATTCATCGGCCCACTTAATGGCCGAAGCTTTGGAAGCCCTTTATCCGGGTACTAAATTTGGTATCGGTCCGGCTATTGAAACAGGTTTTTATTACGATGTTGACTTTGGCGACAAGGTTTTATCTTCTGACGAGTTTAAGCAGATAGAGGATAAAATGATTGAACTTGCTAAAACTAAAGAGGAGTACATCCGCAAACCGGTGAGCAAGGCTGATGCTATTGAGTATTTCACAGAAAAAGGCGATGAGTACAAGCTTGACCTGATCAAAGACCTGCCTGATGGCGCTATTACTTTTTATTCGCAAGGTAATTTTACCGACTTGTGCCGCGGGCCTCACATCCCTAACACAGGTTTTATAAAAGCGGTTAAGCTGATGAGCCTTGCCGGTGCATACTGGCGTGGTGATGAAACCCGTAAGCAGTTAACCCGTATTTACGGCGTTACTTTCCCTAAAGCCAGCGAGCTTACCGAATATCTGCACATGATCGAAGAAGCTAAAAAGCGCGATCACCGCAAACTGGGTAAGGAACTGGAGCTGTTCGCCTTTTCTGAAAAAGTAGGCATGGGCTTGCCATTGTGGTTACCTAAAGGAACTGCATTGCGCGAACGCCTTGTGAACTTTTTACAAAAAGCACAGGTAAAGGCAGGTTATGAGCAAGTGATCACTCCGCATATCGGTCATAAAAACCTGTATGTAACATCAGGTCACTACGAAAAATATGGTGCTGATTCATTTCAGCCGATAAAGACCCCGCAGGAAGGAGAGGAGTTTTTCTTAAAGCCGATGAACTGCCCTCACCACTGCGAGATCTATAAAACAAAACCGCGTTCATACAAAGATCTGCCGGTTCGTTTTGCTGAATTTGGTACTGTGTATCGTTATGAGCAAAGTGGTGAGTTGCATGGTTTAACCCGTGTGCGTGGCTTTACACAGGATGATGCCCACTTGTTTTGCCGTCCGGACCAGGTAAAGGATGAGTTTAAAAAAGTAATTGACCTTGTATTGTATGTATTTAAAGCTTTGGGCTTTGAAAACTACACTGCGCAGGTGTCGTTACGTGATCCTGAAAACAGGGCAAAATACATTGGCACAGATGAAAACTGGGCCCTGGCAGAAAGCGCTATCATTGAGGCTGCAGCCGAAAAAGGATTGACTACAGTTGTGGAATTAGGTGAGGCTGCGTTTTATGGCCCTAAGCTTGATTTTATGGTGAAGGATGCCCTTGGCCGTAAATGGCAATTGGGCACTATCCAGGTTGATTATAACCTGCCCGAGCGTTTTGAGCTGGAATACACTGGAAGCGATAACCAAAAACACCGCCCGGTAATGATCCACAGGGCTCCGTTTGGTTCGATGGAACGCTTTATAGCGGTATTAATTGAGCATTGCGCCGGTAATTTCCCGCTGTGGTTATCGCCCGAGCAGTTCATTATACTCCCCATATCAGAAAAATATGAAGAATATGCAAAAAAAGTTTCTGATATATTAAAAGATTCCGATATTTGCGGGCTAATCGACTTCAGGGACGAGAAAATAGGCAGAAAGATACGAGATGCTGAAGTCAAAAAAATCCCTTACATGCTGGTTGTGGGCGAAAAAGAAGCTGCCGAAGGCTTGGTTTCTGTACGTAAACACGGTACCGGTGATTTGGGAAGTATGAGCATAGAAGATTTTAAAGAACAAATAATTAAAGAAATAACAGTATAACTTGGCATTAAACAAACCTTTCAATAGAGGACCAAGGCTTCCTTTTAAGAAAAAGAAGCCGAACATAACATAAACCAATTCATTAGGGCTCAGGAAGTTCGCCTTGTAGGTGATAACGTTGAGCAGGGAGTTTACTCATTAAGAGATGCCCTTGCAATAGCGCAGGAGCAGGAATTGGATTTGGTTGAAATATCTCCTAATGCCGTACCGCCGGTTTGTAAAGTAACTGATTACAATAAGTTTATTTACGAGCAAAAGAAAAAGCTTAAAGAGATAAAAAGCAATGCCAAGCAAACGGTTATCAAAGAAATCCGTTTCGGACCTAACACTGATGACCATGACTTTGAGTTTAAATTAAAGCATGCCATTAAGTTTTTGGAAGCTGGCGAAAAGGTAAGGGCTTACGTACACTTTAAAGGTCGTGCAATTGTTTACAAAGAACAAGGCGAGATCTTACTACTTCGCTTTGCCCAGGCATTAGAAGAAGTTGGTAAAGTGGAGCAGTTACCAAAGCTTGAAGGAAAAAGGATGTTTTTAACCCTTGCACCAAAGGCAGCTAAAAAGTAATTAAATAACCTCGGTCTCAAGATCGGGGTTTGAAAATAAAACGTTGAGAAACGTTAATATCTAACACAAATAAATAGAGTTATGCCAAAAATGAAAACCAATTCCAGTGCTAAAAAGCGCTTTAAGCTTACTGGAACAGGTAAAATCGCAAGAAAAAACGCATACAAAAGCCACATCTTAACTAAGATGTCGACAAAACGTAAGCGTGCCCTTGGTCAAACCAGCTTAGTATCTGATGCCGACATGGGTAACGTAAAACGTATGCTTTGTATCGGAAAGTAATTCACAAATTTTAAAACCAGGTATTAGAGTTTTAAGTCCGGCACACGAGATGCAGGCACTCACTACCAAAAAACACACAAGATGCCACGTTCAGTTAACGCAGTAGCGTCGAGAAGACGCAGGAAAAGGATCATGAACCTCGCCAAAGGTTATTGGGGTTCACGTAGCAAGGTATACACCATTGCAAAAAACACAGTTGAAAAAGGTTTACAATACGCTTATCGCGACCGTAAAACCAAAAAGAGAGAATTCAGGGCTTTATGGATCCAACGTATTAACGCAGGTGCCCGTCAGCACGGAATTTCTTACTCTCAGTTAATGGGTAAATTAGCCGCTAAAGAAATCGGTTTAAACCGTAAAGTATTGGCCGACTTAGCAATGAACAACCCAGACGCTTTCAAAGCAGTTGTTGATGCAGTAAAATAATATCGCATTGTAATGCATGAGAGAGGCCGCAATTTGCGGCCTTTTTTGTTTTAATTATTTGAGTATCTATTTTTACGGTATGACATCACACAAGGAGGGACAGCCTGTCTTATCCAGCTTATTGCGCAGTAACTATTATTACTCCTTAAATGGATTTCGCGGCATTTCAATTATCCTGGTTGTATTTTACCACCTTCAGTTATCTGATAATCATTTTTATACTACAATATTCAATGGTGGGTTGGGGGTAAACATTTTCTTTGTAATAAGTGGTTTTTTAATTACGAGCCTATGTTTAAAAGAAAAAGAAGTAACAGGTGGCTTATCGCTAAAAAAATTTTATATCAGGCGTTTTTTGCGAATATTTCCTTTAGCCTACTTATATATTGGAGTGGTGTTTTTATTAAACCATTTCTACAGTTTAAACATTTCCTGGATTCAATTTTTTGGCTCTGCATTATATCTAATGAATTTTAGCTATTTCCGCAGCCATGATTTCACTTATTACTTCAGTCACTATTGGTCATTATCGGTTGAAGAACAATTTTATCTCCTTTTTCCTTTTATTTTAAAGATCAACAGAACTGCATTTTATTATATCATTATCAGCATTGTATTCACATTGCCGCTATTGTGTACAGTGCAACAGTTTGTTCCCGTTTTGAATCGTGGCATTATTTACGGTTTTACTCACTATTTTATAAAGTTTCAATCAATTGGTGTCGGCTGTTTTTTTGCGTTGATGGCGTCCAAAGAAACTTTGAAGGTAATTTGGCTCAAACAAACAAAGGTAGCCGGCAATATTTTGGCTATAATATTAATGTTTGGATTACACTTTGACAGAATTTTATACCTTAAAATCACTGTACGTAAACCTGGCGATTTCGGTAATTACTGGCTATTTAATTTTAAGCAATATCATACCCGCAAACGATTGGATTTTTAAGGTGTTAAACAATAAATTTCTGTCATTTATTGGTATTCTATCGTATGGCATATACATATGGCAGCAGTTATTTACTGGCCGGGATAGTAAAATGCTATTAAGCATATTTCCTTACAATGTATTGAGTTTGATTACTGTCCCTTTATTATCGTATTATCTTTATGAACGGCGTTTTCTAAAACTCAAATCAAAATTCACCCGTAAATGATGCTATTGTTGTGAGATATAAAGGCGCTCGCATTACCTGAGCGCCCTGGGGTAAAGGTGTTATTTTTTTATTTGACGACAATTACTTCAACAAACTCATCCGGATCGTTATTGATATCCATATACTGTTTAAAGTTCTGAATATCTTTATCAACCATATTTTTGAATACCGGGTTTAGTATTTTGGCTATGCCTGCGCCTACACCGCCTGCCGGGGGCTGATAACTGATCACCACATCAACAATGGTACCTTGTCCGTCAACCGTATCCTGAAAACGAATTTTACCCGCATTATTAATCATCGAATCAGACAGCGAACTCCAGCCGATCACTTCATTAGGTTCGTCATGGACAATTTCGGCATGCCAGCTGATTGTAGCTACATTTTGGGAAGCTTCAAAACCCAGTGTGAATATTTAGAGTCGATGACCTCCACACTTTCCAGGTGTTTCATAAAAAGGGGCAGGTTATCCAGCTTGCGCCAAAATTCATAAACCTTTTGCCGGGGTTTATTCACAATAAACGACGAGACGAATATTTACGTTTATGGGATTGGTGGATAGTTTACCAATACGTTTGTAAAGCTCACAATGCCCTGTGATGCCCCTGTTTAACAGGTAGCCACCTGCGCCTATCTTAACAATGCTTGCAAACGGGTTCTTGAAAATGTTTTTAAAGCCAGAAAAGCCGAGTTTCATGCCTCCCGCTATAGACGTAAAACGCTCGGGCCAATTCAGATTTATACGGTCGTCGCCGTAAAGCACGGGGTAGTTGTCGGTATATTTTACTATTGTAGTTGCCATAGGTTTTTAAATAGTTGTCGTTTTTAAAACACCCTTTGCGCTACTAAGTTTTCCCGAAGTGAATTTTATTGCTTTTGACTATAGTTAAATTTAAATTTAGTTAAATCGGGTAGATGCTTTTTGGGACGTTTTAACTCATATTGATATATTACCTGGCCAAGGTTTTTCAGGAAAGGCAGGCATACAGTGGCGTACTCATATTTATTATCATTCAGTACGCCATCTTCGTTTGACTGTACAACAGCACTGAGTATAAACTCTACCTTATTTTTGAAATCTACGATATAGGCATTATCAATATCATAACCATAACTGTCGCCAACTTTATTGAAAATCCTGATATCATCCGCAGTTAAATTGAAGCGTTGTTTTTGAGGAAAAGTTTCCGGAAATAACAATCTTTTAAGTACCATCTGCTGATCGGCGAGGGCATAAACGTTCTTTTCAGAAAAGTCAAGCGGTTTATTCACAAGCCGGTCGCTGCTATCTAAGTAGGCTTTGCCCTGAAGCATGTTTTCCAGGTTCATGGGATAGTTTGAAGCATCATATAGTGTAGGCTTGTGATAAACCAATTTATCGTCGTTGTAAAAATTGATAGGGTTGGTGTGCTGGGTACTTTCTCCCGCATCGCCAATAGCCAGCCTGCCTACAATACGAGTGTTATTAAGGTGATATTTTTTTAGTTTTTGATTGATCTCCGCCCGGCCAACAAATTCGTACAGGCGGTTGTACGCATCGTTATCGCTCACCAGTAAGATTTTTTTAATGTAGTTTTCAATAGATGGGAGACCTGTTGCAGATGATGTGTCCACACGTACCTTGGTTTGGCCGGCAAATGAACTATCTGTAATCATCACCGACTTGGGGTTTAAACCTTGCACCTTCAGCTCATTCAACTTTTCAAGGGCAAATATGGCTGCAGGGAGTTTTACTGTGCTTGCTGGATAAAAATAATGATGCGCATTAACGCGATAACTGTATGAGGTAAAGTGAGGAATATTGTTTCTATCCCTGTCTATCCGGGTGTATAGTATCTGTACTTCATTTTGTGTGGGGTGGTTTAGGATACCTGAAAATAATTCAGGATGTTCATGTAATAAGCCCTTCAGAAAAACGGTATCGGGTTGTTGGGCAAAACCGTTAAGTGTGCTCATGATCAGCAGTAAAATACAGAGATATTTCATCATGATAAATATAGTTATGTAATTTGAGGTTAACGGATACTTATTGTACTTTTGCAGCGCTTTAGGTTTCATTATTTGCTTAATGAATTAAAAGGGAATACGGTGTAAATCCGTAACTGTCCCGCAGCTGTAAGTTCCATAACCGTTGCCAAATCTATAAAGTCACTTTCTGTAAACAGGGGGAAGGCCAGGCAAAAGGGGAGCAAGTCAGAAGACCTGCCAAGGCGTTATATGTTATTCATAGCTTTCGGGGATTGAAGCTTGAATGTGAATGCTCTTCGTTTGGCGTGTTTTCATTTTATTCATTTCCGTGTATGCTATTAAGGCTGCATTATTATTTTACACATATCAATCATACATGGAAAAAAGTACGCTAAAATTACTTTGGGATTCGGTTTGTTAGCTGTTGGTTTATCTACCTCAGCAGCATATGCACAGGATACCACACGCACACTCAATACGGTAGTAGTAACTGCAAGCCGTTCGCCTAAAAAACTGTCAGACATTGGCCGCGTTGTTACAATAATCTCTGCAGATAAAATCAATAAATCGCAGGGTAAATCATTACCTCAATTATTAAATACGGTTGCCGGTATAACTTTTTCAGGTGCAAATAATGCCCCCGGTATCAGCACATCGGTTTTCCTACGCGGAGCTTCAACTGGCAATACCCTTATCCTGGTTGATGGCTTCCCGGTAAATAACGCATCCGGTATAGACGGCAGCTATGATCTTAATGCCCTTTCGGTGGATTTGATAGATCATATCGAGATTTTGAAAGGAAGTGGTTCAACGCTTTATGGTTCTGATGCTGTAGCAGGCGTTATTAATATCATCACAAAAAAGCTAAACAACAGGGATTGACCGGTGGTTTGCAGTTAACAGGCGGCAGCTATAATACGTTTAAAGAGTCGGCCTCATTAATTGGACAGGTGAAAAATACAGGCATAGCCATTAACCTGTCAAATACCGATTCAAAAGGCTTTGCCGCGGCTACAGATACCACTGGCAAAGGCGATTTTAAGAAAGATGGTTTTCACCAACGTTCGGCCAGTGTGAACCTGAGCCAAAATGTCTCATCTAAATTTATTCTTAATGGAAACCTGCAGGTAAGCCACAACACCGGCGACCTGCCTTATGGTGCTTTTACTAATGATAACGATTACACGTATAAAAACACATTTTTATTTGGTGGCGTAGGTGCAAAACTGATTTTGCCTAAAGGTAACCTCAACGTGAACCTGTCGCAAAATACGGTTCAAAATGATTTCACCAACCTTCCGTCTGACAATGGCGGAACCCACCAGGTTACAAAAAATACAGGACGTATAACCAATGCCGAAGCTGTGTTTAATTATGAATTGAATAAGTATTTTGATATTACCAGCGGCGCGGCCTTTAAATACAGCAACACAAGCCAGTACAGCTTGTATGAGTCGACAGCTTATCCGGGTGTGCCAAGCATTATTAAAGCCGGCGATGCTGCTAATAACATCTTCAGCGCTTATACATCGTTGTTTTTTAAATACGATATCTTTCATATGGAGTTAGGCGGCAGGTACAATAACCATAGCAAATATGGCGATAAGTTTACCTACACCATCAATCCATCTTTATACCTTGCCGATCAGTTTAAAGTTTTCGGTACAATAGCTTCAGCGTTCAGGTCGCCTTCGCTATATCAGTTGTTTTCGCAATATGGCAATCCTAAATTAAATCCCGAGATTACCACATCATACGAAGCAGGTTTTGATTGGGAAATTGTTAAAAATACATTGTCATTCAATACGCAGTTTTTCAAGCGTAATACTAAAGATGTAATTTACTTTTTCTCTGAATCGCAGCCGCCGTACGCTTCTTTCTATAAAAACGGTCAAGAGCAAAAAGATAAAGGCTTTGAAACTGAGTTAAAATATCGCGACAGCAAAATACATGCATCTGCGTATTACGCTTATGTAACAGGTAAACTTACCGATGAAGCCGGAGTTCAAACCAGTAACCTTTACCGCAGGCCTAAGAGCACTTTTGGGGCCAATATCAGCTATGATGTTTTAAGTGATTTCGAGGTAGGCGTTAACTACAAATATACAGGTAGCCGTACCGATCAGGATTTTTCAACTTATCCTTCACGTGTGATCACGTTGAAACATTATAACCTGGTAGATTTGCATCTGGAATACAAGGCAACTAAAAATTTAAATGTTTTTGGTGACTTGAACAACGTTTTGGATACTAAGTACGTAGACTGGTTAGGATATAACACACGCGGTATCAACTTCATGCTTGGCGCCAGGTATCAAATTAAATAGCGTTTGCTTATTATTCGGATTATTAAGTAATTTTACGCCATATATAAAATCATGACCGCAAAAGATAACACCAACCGCAACCTGTTCCTGATCCTGATGATCCTGGTTGCTGCCGCATTCAGGCTTTTAGCATTTAAGTATAAAGAATTGAGTAATTTCAATCCGGTAGGTGCTATTGCATTATTTGGCGGTGCTTATTTTACCTCAAAGTGGAAAGGTTATGCAACAGTGTTGCTTACGCTGTTTTCAACCGATATCATAATCAATTACCTGTATACTTCAAAGTTAACTTTATGGTATGGTGGAGCAGTCTGGGTTTACCTATGCTTTGCATTCATGGTACTTGTTGGTACTATGCTTGAAAGGGTAAATGTTGTTAGTGTGCTTTTAGGCTCAATCGCTACAGTTTTGATTCACTGGTTAATTACTGATCTGCCATGGTTATATGGTACAGCTTATCCGCATACTTTGGCTGGGTATGGCGAGTCATTGGTCAAGGCAATTCCGTTTGAGAAAAATATGGCATTGGGTACATTAGTATTTAGTGCAATACTTTTTGGCGGCTTTGAGTTGGCGAAAAATAAGTACACTTTTTTGCAGGACAAAAAGCAATTGGCTTTATAATATAAAAGCATTTAAATTTAAAGCGGATTGTTGAAAAACGATCCGCTTTTTTTATGGCCTAACCAGCCTTTCTACTTAAATCAAAATGAAAAACATAGTAATATTGACCGGAGCTGGTATCAGTGCTGAAAGTGGCTTAAAAACATTCAGGGACAGCGATGGCCTTTGGGAGGGTTACAATATTGAAGATGTAGCCACACCCGAAGCCTGGGAACATAACCCGGTTAGGGTGCAGCAATTTTATAACGAGCGCCGTAAATCTGTATTGGAAGCAAAACCTAATGCGGCCCACTATGCACTTGCTGCGCTCGAAGAAAAGTATACGGTAACCATCATTACTCAAAATATAGATGACCTGCATGAAAGGGCTGGATCAACTAATGTGGTGCATTTGCACGGTATTATTACCCGTTCGCAATCAAGCGTAAAACCCGAGCTTACTTACCCTATTGACGGCTGGGAAATTAAAATGGGCGAGCTTTGTGAATTAGGCTCGCAATTGCGTGCACATGTAGTGTGGTTTGGCGAGCCTGTGCCAATGATAGAACATGCAGCTGCGATATGTGTAGGGGCTGATGTATTTATGCTTGTCGGTTCGTCCCTTGCTGTTTATCCGGCCGCAGGACTTATCGGCTATGTAGATCGTGAGGTGCCGAAATATATCATCGATCCCAATATCCCTTCGGTAAATGTTAAAGGGCCTGTAATTAAAATCCAGGAAAAAGCTACAGTTGGTGTGCCGGCCCTCGTAAATGAATTGCTGAAAGATTAAAATCATTAATTCATTAATTCTCTAATTCAATAATTAAATAATTAAATAATTAAATATGAAGTGTATCTTCAATTGGAGCGGCGGTAAAGACAGCGCCCTCGCTTTATATCATTGCCTGCAAAATCCGGATCTTGAAATCGCCTATCTTGTAACTACGATCAATGATGCAGCCGACAGGATTTCCATGCATGGTGTAAGGACGGAATTACTGACTAAACAAGCAGAAGCTATCGGCATTCCATTATATCAGATCCGCCTGCCCGAAATGCCGGGCATGCAGGAATATGACGATGTAATGCGATACCATTTAAACCGGTTTAAAAATGAAGGTGTAACCCATTCCGTTTTTGGAGATATATTTTTGCAGGACCTAAAAGATTACCGCGATGCACGGTTAAGCGAGGTTGGGCTCAGAGGTATTTACCCCTTATGGAAAAGGGATACCTCCGAATTGATAAATGAATTTTTGAACCTCGGTTTCGGAACTGTGATAGCCTGTACCCAGCAACGTTTGGAACGCATTGTTGGTAAAGAGATCAGCCGCGAGTTAATTGATGCGTTGCCTGACGATGTTGACGTTTGCGGCGAAAACGGGGAGTTCCACACCTTCACTTTTAAAGGGCCAATATTTAAAAACCCAATTGAATACAAAACAGGTGTGAAAATTTTTAAGGAATACGCCGCGCCGAAAAACGCCAATGATTCCTGCGTTTCTGCTACCGATACCAAACCTTCCGGTTTTTGGTATTGCGACCTGTTATTGGCTTGACCTTTCATTTATTCCATTAAAATCAACGCAGAATAAAATTTTGTTTTATATTATAAAATATTAATTATCAATATATTAAGTTTGTTTTATTAAATATATTATTTATATATGGTGTGAAATAAAGACAAGCATAATTTAAAAAGACTTTATTTTGCCAAATTAAATTCTGTTTAGAATAATACTTGTTTGTAAAAATCTGATTATCAACAGTATTAATGACCTTATTTCAATAGTTGTATCTAAAATAAGCGTCTTTATAATCGTTACGCATGTCGATAAATCGGGCAGCTATCTTTTTTAAAAACTCTTCATCAAGCAACTCAAAAACACTGTTAACCCCCTCGGTTAAATCCATTTCCGGGATCTTGTAACTCTGCTCAAGGGAACCCTGCTCTACCTTTACAATAAACTTATTGTTCATATTCAGGATAGAGATTTTAAAATCGGGATGGGGAAGTTCTGCAATAATTCTCATGTCTGTTTTATTTATTCAATAAACCGTTCAGCGGATCTTTTCCGTAAATGGTGCCAAAGCTCGCGATTGGTTTAAACCGCGCAAAAAGCTCTTCGCTATACCAGCCTTCGCTTCTTGTCTTTTTAATTACTTCGGCATGTTCGGGGCTTTTATATGCAAAAGCTTTGACGTGTTCCAGGCTTTCCCAAACAGAAAATGTAGCTTGTCTGTATACCGGAGCTTCGCCAACGCCAAATGAATTTATATATCCGGGAGCGGATGTCATTATGTTTGCAACGGTATCTACATTAGCCCAGAAATTCTTTAACCTGCTAAGTTTGATTGTTGCGCGTGTGAGTACGGCGACTGGGCCATTAATGTCGCTTGCATCGGGCTTGCCGAATGGCTCTTTTCCATCCCAACTCCCGTGGCTTTGCAGGGGCTGACAAATCATAGTCCAGCTTTCAGTACCTAACAGCTTCCACCAGGATGGGACGAGACGACCTGTTATAAAATGCGTCAAAATTTTCCCTGCTATCCCAGCAAGCCAACAAGCCCCATTGTTGCCAGTCGGGTTCAAGGTCAAATGTTCCGTTTTTTCCAGAGCCAAGAAGTTTGTAAAAACTGCATCCTTTTTGCATCAATAGGGGAAGGCGATGAATAGCCATAGCCAACAGGGCAAAAGGAACAAACAGTTTGCGGTAGCGGATTATAGTAAGGCTAACTATCATGTAAATGCTAAATAAAAGATTAAATATGATATTTGCCTTATTTAGTTTCAACGTGGCATCCTTACTTTTACATCATGGCAGAAGATCTAACAATAAATACATCGACCGATAAAGCAGAGCAATACGCAACACTTGTCCCTCAAGTAGAAGCGTTACTTTATGGCGAACCTGACCTCGTTGCTAATATGGCAAACGTAGCGGCAGCCTTAAAAGAGCAGTTTAAATGGTTTTGGGTAGGTTTTTACCTGGTTAAAGAAAACGAATTGGTTTTAGGGCCATTTCAAGGGCCGGTTGCGTGTACCCGTATTGGCTTGGGGAAAGGTGTTTGCGGTACCGCTTGGCAGCAGGCTAAAACTTTGATTGTGCCGGATGTTGATGCATTTCCTGGGCATATTGCCTGTAGCTCACTTTCCCGCTCGGAAATTGTAGTGCCGGTATTTAAAGATAACGAAGTTGTAGCAGTGCTGGATGTGGATAGCGAATTACTTGATCAGTTTAATGAAACCGATGCGCAATATCTTGAACAAATAGTAAAGCTTATTAATTTTTAATGAGCAGGATCTATCTTATTGCCGGTCTCGGTGCTGATACGCGTGTTTACAACAATATTAACCTCAGTGATGAGCATGAGGTAATTACGGTAGACTGGATAGAACCGGCTTTTGTTGATACTTTAACTTCATACTCACAAAAGCTTATTTATCAATACAATATTAAATCAAACTCAGTACTGATCGGCAACTCCTTAGGCGGGATTGTCGCTGTTGAAATAGCGAAGCTCATCCCTGCCGAAAAGGTTATTTTGATTTCCAGTATTAAAACCAGTGATGAGGCGCCATGGTATTTTAAACTCTTTCACGCGCTGCCTGTTTACAAACTTGTCCCGCGAAAAGTATTTAATTTGATGGGTTTTATGATCAAACCTTTGTTTGGTCACATGAGTCAGGAGGATGCCTGGTTATTTAGCAATATGCTCAAAAGATCATCGCCGGTATTTATGAAATGGGCTATGTATGCCATTTTACACTGGAAGAACGAAGTTATCCCGCCAAACCTCTATCACATCACCGGTGATATGGATTTGGTGTTTGATTACAAAAGAATAAAAAACGCCACCATTGTTAAAGGAGGTACACATATCATGATCTTTGACAAGGCAAAAGAGATTAACAAATTATTGAAGGGGATCCTGAAAAAATGAAAATACCTGAAAGTTATTACCTGGGTAACGATGTTGTAAGTATCAGTAAAGATCTGTTAGGTAAGTATTTATTTACTTGCATTGATGGTATAACAACAGGAGGATATATTGTTGAAACAGAAGCTTATAACGGTGTAATAGATAAAGCTTCTCACGCTTTTGGTAATCGACTTACCCCCGGACTAAAACCATGTTCATGCAGGGGGATTGCATATGTTTATCTCTGTTATGGTATTCATGAAATGTTTAATATCGTTACCTCAAGCGATGGGCATCCGCAGGCAATTCTTATCCGGGCTATTCAGCCTACCGAAGGAATTGAAGCAATGCAGGTACGGCGCAACATGCCGGTTCTTAAGCCAACCATAACTGCCGGGCCCGGTTCGGTAGCCAGAGCTTTAGGCATTTCGCGCATTATCAATGCGTTTAGTTTGCAGGGCGATACGATCTGGCTTGAAGACCGAGGCCTTCACTTTCCGGATAATCAGATAAAAACCGGCCCACGAATAGGAGTGGCTTACGCTGCTGAAGATGCCTTGCTGCCTTATCGTTTCTATGTAAAAGGCAATATTTACGTGAGCAAGCCCAACAAATAAGCTTCCTATTTTGTATTATTGGCGAATGAACTATCAAAACGATCTGGCGTTTGCCCGGCGGCAGGATGAGCAGGATTCATTAAAAAATTTCCGAAGTCGTTTTTTAATTCCCCAGCACAATGGTGAAGACGCGGTTTACCTTTGCGGTAACTCGCTTGGCTTGCAACCGGTTTCCGCGCAACAATATTTAGCCGATCAATTAAACACCTGGAAAAACCTTGCTGTTGAAGGTTGGTTTCAGGGAGATGATCCCTGGCTTGATTATCACAAATCTATTACCGGCTCAATTGCCGGCCTTGTAGGCGCGCAGGAAAATGAAGTTACCATAATGAACTCACTTACAGTAAATCTTCATTTATTGATGGTAAGTTTTTATAAACCAGATAATAAGCGTTTTAAAATTCTCATGGAGGGAGGGGCTTTCCCTTCTGATCAATATGCAATGGAAAGCCAGGTGAGATTCCACGGTCTCGATCCTAAGGATACAATAATTGAGATTTTCCCGCGGGACGGGGAAGTTACATTACGTACCGAAGATATCCTCAAAACTATCGATGAAAATAAAGAAGAGCTTGCTTTAGTGTTGTTTGGTGGGATCAATTACTACACCGGGCAGTTTTTTGATCTGAAAGCAATTACGGATGCTACCCACGCCGCAGGCGCCTATGCCGGTTTTGACCTGGCCCATGCTGCGGGGAATGTTCCCTTGCAGTTGCACGATTGGGGCGCTGATTTTGCCTGCTGGTGTTCGTACAAATACATGAACTCCGGACCGGGCGGTATAAGCGGCATTTTTGTGCATGAAAAACATTTTGCCGATAAGGAATTGAACAGATTTGCGGGTTGGTGGGGATATCGTCGTGATAAGCAGTTTTTGATGGCCCCGGGCTTTGACCCGGAAGTTGGGGCAGCCGGCTGGCAGATAAGCACCAGTCCAATTCCGCTCCTCGCTTTATTTAAAGCTTCTATGGCTATTTTTGATGATGCGGGCGGGTTAGATACCCTTCGTCAAAAAAGCATTCATTTAACGGGATATTTGGAGTTTTTGATTCAGGGCATTAATAAAGAGCAGGGTGAAGTGATCTATAAGATCATCACACCCGCCGATCCAGTTGCCCGCGGCTGCCAGCTTTCGGTGGTATGTAAACGAAATGCCAAAGCTATTTTCAACTACCTTGCGCAAAATGGCGTAATAGGAGACTGGCGCGAACCGGACGTGATCCGCCTGAGCCCTGTACCGCTTTACAATACATTTGAGGATGTTTACCAAGCAGCCAGGTTGATGGCTGATGCATTAAAAGCTGTTTAAATTTTCAGAGTTATATGGTTTATTACAATCCCAAAGAGTGGTTTTCATTCATTTTTAAAATAAACAAGGCCGAAACGCTGCGCGAGTTATTTCCACTTATGCTTGCCGTAGGTGCATATGCAGGTGTTGTTACTTATTTCCTGATTGATTTCTGGCAGCTACCCGATACAAGCATACTTAAGAAGGTAATTTTTATTCATCAAACAATAGGTTTTGTATTCTCCTTATTACTGGCATTTCGTATCAACTCTGCTTATGACCGCTGGTGGGAAGGGCGTAAGATCTGGGGAAGCCTGGTTAACAATAGCCGCAATCTCGCTATTAAATTAAAACACCTTATTGGTGAAGATGAACTGGCTTTTTCAATTACGCTATTCCCCGTTATGCAAGGGCCCTGAGAGATCATTTGCGAGATGAATATATTCCGGAGGAGCAGTCGTTCATCAGTGTCGATGCACAAAAACATGTACCCAACCAGGTAGCTTCTGAAATGATTAAAAACATTTACAGGTTAAATAAAGAAGGCGCTATCAACCCGGAGCAGTTGTTTAGCATAACAGCTGAAATTACTTCTTTTACAGATATTTGCGGTGCATGTGAACGAATTAAGAAAACGCCTATTCCGTTTTCGTATAATGTTTTTATCAAGAAATTTATTTTTACGTATATCATGACCCTGCCGTTTACCTGGGCCTTTGATCTCAAATATTTTATTATTCCGATAATCTGCTTTGTACTTTTTGTTTTTGCGAGTATTGAGTTATTAGCTGAAGAAATTGAGGATCCTTTTGGTCGGGATGCTAATGATTTACCGTTGGATAGCATTTGCGACAATATTCAAAAACATGTTGGAGAGTTGATAGGATAGAAGGTATGCTCAAAATAGCTTACGATCCGATATATGCCCATCCGCTGCCCGAAGGGCATCGCTTTCCTATGCTGAAGTATGAACTGATCCCGGGCCAGTTATTATATGAAGGCGTGATAGGCAGGAATAATCTGTTTTCGCCGGGGCTGCTGGAAGAAAATATCATTACCCGTACCCATGATGAAAATTACTGGCACCAGCTTCGAGACCTCACGCTTTCACCGAAGGAACAACGCCGCACGGGTTTTCCTTTATCGGCGCAATTGGTTGAACGGGAGATCAGGATAGCAAAAGGCACAATTGATGGCTGCCGGTACGCTTTTGACGATGGTGTCGCGTTCAATGTTGCAGGCGGTACACATCATGCAGGCAGTAACTGGGGCGAAGGTTTCTGCTTGTTAAATGACCAAGCTATTGCAGCTAATTATTTATTGGACAATAAATTAGCTACATCTATTTTAATAATTGATTTAGATGTGCATCAAGGCAACGGCACAGCTGAGATCTTTAAAAATGAGTTCAGGGTATTCACTTTCTCAATGCATGGGGCTAACAATTTCCCATACAGAAAGGAGTACTCTGATCTGGATATCCCTTTACAAGACGGCGTAAGTGATGGCGAGTTTCTCGACATACTTAAAACAACGCTGCCGCGATTGGTTGAGCAACATAAGCCCGATTTTATCTTTTACCTTTCCGGTGTTGATATTTTGGCTACTGATAAGCTGGGTAAGCTTGCATTAAGTAAAGACGCATGTAAAGCCCGCGATCAGTTTGTTTTTGAACAATGCATCAAACACAATGTCCCGGTGCAGGTAAGTATGGGAGGAGGGTATTCACCACAAATTAAAGATATTGTAGAAGCGCACTGTAATACGTTCAAGGCGGCTATCGACCTCTATTTTTAATCCTTTGCTATTACTGGTATTACCGGCTTTTGCTTACGGCTTTTGCTAAGCAGGTTAAACCGTGCAAATAAAAGTACCGAGGCAGTCCCGAGGCCCAGCACAAGGCCATACCAAACCCCATAAACCCCAAGGTTTAATTTAATACCAAGCAGGTAACCAACAGGCAAACCAATTATCCAGTACGCCAGAAAAGTAATAACGGTTGGGATATTTACATCGCCCATGCCCCTTAGTACACCAAGCCCAACAACCTGTGCGCCATCAAACAGCTGGAAAAATGCTGCAATTATAAGTAACTGTGATGCAATAGTTATTACTTCTTTATCCGAAGTAATAATCCATGGTAAAAGATGCCTGCCTAAAGCAAATACTACCGCTGTAAACGTCATGAAAAGCAATACAATGTGATAATTGGATATAGCCGCAAGCCTTAAATTACGATGATCGCTTACACCAAAATAGTTACCCGATTTAATTGCTGCAGCCGCACCAATGCCGCTTGCCATCATATAAGTCATGGATGCCATAGTTATAGTAACCTGGTGTGCAGCCTGCGCAACTACGCCGATGGTGCCAACCAATAATGCAGCGCCGCCAAAGGCGCTGATCTCAAATGTGTACTGCATTGCCACAGGCGCACCGATTTTCATGATCTGGATACCTCGAAGCCTATCGATATTCTTAATGGCAAAATCTGTTAAATAAGTTTTAAAATTTTTTGAACGGAAAACATAGATACCCATAACAGTTGCCATTAAGCAACGATCAATCAGTGTACTGTAGCCAACACTTCTGATACCCATTGGTTGGATGCCAAACAGGCCCTTAACAAAAATTATCCCGAACAAAATATTAATAAGGTTACCCCATATAGATATCATCATAGCTTGCTTGGTGAAACCCAACCCTTCTGCAAATTGCTTAAACGTATTAAAAATAAGCAGGGGTATTAGGGACAAGCTAAGCAAAAATAAATATGGCTTAGCCTCTTTTACAACCGCTGGCGACTGGTCAAGATGGCCGATAAGTAACATGGTGCCAAAGTAAATTCCGCAAAACAGGATAATTCCGCTCAGCATATTCAGGAATAAACTATTGGATAATAACAGACCGCATTCTTTATGATTTTTTCGGCCATTATTTTGGGCGATAAGTGGCGTTAAACCATAAGATATCCCCATACCAATCACCAGCGGAACCATGAACAGACTGTTTACGGTTGATACCGCGGCCAAAGAAACAGTGCCCGCAAAATGCCCCACAATGATGGTATCAGACATTTGAACGAGCGTATGCCCTACGTTTGATATAATTACCGGGATAGCCAACTTAAGGCTTTCAAGATAATAAGGTTTGTATTTTTGGTAAACGGCTCTCATAATTACTCAGACAACAGGAGCGTAAAAGTAACCATTCGGGTACACACAAAAGTCAGCAGGCTGTATAATATTCTTCCTTTTCGGTTGTGTTGATTTTGATCAGGCCTGATAATATCAGGTCAACAAGTACATTCTGAGCACGCCGGCGCCCAACTTTAAGCAGTTCACTGCATTCTTTTATGGTAATGCGGCCAGCTTTTTCCAAATGGCCAAGCAAGGTACTTTCGTTTTCAGAATACTCAATTAAAACACCCTGATCATTTGACGAACGTTTTAAAACTTCCAGCACAATTTTACTGGCTAATACGCTTTTATCTTTAACGCGTACGTAAGCCCACCATTTACCATCCTCGGCGAGAGCATAATGAGGCTTTAGCTCGCTTGAGGTTATCTCTACAACGAGTACCAGTTTATCATCAAAATATACCTCTTCAAAAACAGGTTCAAGCGCCGGCCTCGAAAAAAATGAGCTGCCTTTGTTATCATGTACCTTTCCTCATCGTCTGATTTTACACCTTTTATTGTGCCGTCATCAGTAACCCCAATAAGTAATTTACCACCTTTGTTGTTAGCGAATGATACCATTGTCCGGGCTATTTTTTCGCAACTGGTTATCGTTTTTTTAAAATCGACAGTAACGCCTTCACCTTCAAAAATCAGCTTCTTAACGTTTGTTTTGTTCATAGCCTTTCGATTATTATTGGGGCTTAATATATGGTGTAAAAATTTCCATCCAAGTTTCAGGGCGTGAGATGGGTGAAAAGCCAAACTGGCTGTATAAGTTGTGTGCGTCCTTTGTAGCTAAAGACCACCTTCTTAAGCCTTTCAGGTCGGGATGCTTGACAATGGTTTGTACCAGCCATTTGGAAAGGCCTATGCCTCGGTAGCCGGGTAAAATAAATACGTCGCAGATATAGGCAAACGTAGCATTATCAGAAACAACGCGCGCAAAACCCACCTGCTCATTCTTGAGATAGATACCAAAACACATGGAGTTTTCAATTGCCCTGGCTAATTTTTGACGCGGGATGCCTTTTGCCCAGTACGATTCATTATTCAGATAATCATAAATAACATCAACGTTAAGTAGGTTTTTATCGGTTGAGATTTTGAAGCCTTTTTTTCAAACGCTTCGTCATTCATAATTACAGTCATCAGTATAAGTTATATTGTAGTATCAGTAAAGTTTAAGTTTCGAACATATACCTCAATCATGAGGGATACGCATATTTCGCCATCTTTATTGTAAATGTCAATAGGGAACGAGCGAATAAATTTCCCAGCTGTATTTAAAACATGCTCTGCTTCGGCTATATCACTGTCTGATAGCTCGATATCAAAAAATAAATTTGTTGCTGCCGGCCTTGCGTATTTTACCGTTGCCGATTTCGACCAAACAGTAAGTTTATAACCTTTATGGCTAAATATTTGATAAAACAGGATAGGGTAAAAGGGATCTGCGGCCGAGAAAAGCGTGCCGCCAAAAATTGAGTTATTGTAGTTTTTATTAAGAAAACTCTTCCTGACTTTTACCTTTACACCGCGATAGCCTTTGCTGAATTTAACTACCCAGATACGCTGGAAAAGGAGAGGAGGGTAGAAGCGCATTACCCACTTTAATAATCCTTCGGATACCACCATAGCGCTTAAAGATCAGAAAAAATTAAACAATAAGTGGCAAATGTGAATCAAACAGGCGTATGTTTAAAAATAAAAAGATAATAAAATCCAGAATTACCGGTAAACAATACGGTTAAAGCTTCGTTAATAGTATGGTTCATCATAAATTGATCATTTAATCAAAAGCAAATAACTATGAAAAAGCAATTTTTAAGTTTTGCACTTGTCGCGGCAATGATCGGCGCTATTGCAACCAGCTGTAGCTCGGAAAAAAGCAGGCGATGGCTCTGACAGTACAAAAATGGATTCAACAAGTCAAAGTGCACCTGCACCGGCGGCTACTGACACAGCTAAGACCGACACGAGCAAAAAAGACACTACAAAACATTAGAAATTTAAAACGCATAAAAAATCCCGGTCAGGCGTAATACCTGGCCGGGATTTTTTATGCGTTTTCCCTTAAGTTTTAGAATGCTGTTTTTATAACCCCGCCATCAGCGCGTAAAGTTGCGCCATTAGTTGCTGCCGATAGCGGACTGGCAATATAGGTAACCATGTTTGCAATTTCCTCTGTAGTAATAAAGCGTTTTATTAATGAAGTGCCACGCACATTAGTAAAAAAATCTTTTTCTACCTCAGTATTACTCAAACCCTGATCTTTCGCCAAAGCCTCAATAAAATCGCCCACACCTTCAGATAAAGTTGGCCCGGGCAAAACAGTATTTACAGTGACACCTGTGCTTTTAGTAAGTTCAGCCAAACCACGTGCAACTGCAATTTGAGCAGTTTTGGTTGTACCATAATGGATCATTTCTTCGGGGATCTGATATGCAGATTCACTGGAGATAAATATAATACGGCCCCAATTTTTACTGATCATTTTATCAAAATAGGCTCTTGACAACCTTACCCCGCTTAGTACATTGACCTCAAAAAACTTCAGCCAGTCGGCATCAGTAATTTCGGTAAATGGTTTAGGTTCAAAAATGCCTACGTTGTTTACCAAAATATCAACTTCCGGCAGTTGCGCTGTTAGCGCTCCAACTTGCGCAATATTTGAAAAATCAGCAGCAATGCCTTTAATTTTATGGTTACCGGTTTCGGTAATCAGCTTTTTTACAACTTCGTCAACCTTGGTTTGGTTTCGGCCATTTACATATACCGTGGCGCCCTCGTTGGCTAATGATTTTGCAATAGCATAGCCAATTCCGGCTGTTGATCCGGTTACAAGAGCTGTTTTATCATTAAGTTTAAGATCCATGATTTAAATTTTTGTTTTAATAACACAAGTGTAGCCTTGTTGTTAGTTTAAGGCAGATTTTAAAATCAAAGATTAAATAGCATTGACAATAGATGCCAAATTTTGAATTTAGCCCTGACCGGGCTGGTACATTCTTTTTTCAACAGGCTGATAATATTCGTTTAAGTTTTCCGGCACCCGGGATTTATAACCCAAAACTTGCCTAAGGTCATCACTTAATCCTTCGCCAAATTCATATCCCAAAAATCTTGGATAATCAAGCTGTTGTTTAAAAAAGGGCTTAGTAAAAGCCATGGTTAATGTCCGCCTTGTTGCATCAGTATAATTTTTACCAGCCGCATGCCACAAATTGGAGTCAAACAAGATAATGCTGCCTCTTTTTGTATTGGCACGATCTGCATTTTTGTAAAAGAAATCACTTTCCGGTTTTTCATCGCTTTTATGCGAGCCTGACAGAAAATAAGTTGATCCGTTTTCAAGAGTAAAATCATCTAATATTATCATCATTTGAATCATTACTTTAAAATCGCCGGTAAAACTTCTTATATCCCGATGGATGTTTTGAACATATGGTTTTTCATCTTTTAAATTGATGACCGCGCCCAGCGAATTTATAATGTAATTTCCTTTTAAGAAATGCATTATCTGATCTGCACAATATTTTCGTTCAAGAAACTTTAGTGAAAATCTTTCCCGTTCAACAAGGTGGTGTAACGTTCCATTCATGTTATCGCCTATGCCATTTGCAATTTGAATTTTACGCCTGATATCGTATGCAGGTATCAATGAATCTGTTATTTCGTCAATGAATTCATTGTCCAGAGCATTTTCATATATAATCCATCCATATTCATCCATTACCCGGTCGAATACGGCAAGGTCAGCATCGGAATAGTTAAACTTATTTTTCATTTCTGTAATTAATTAAGGTTTTCAATTGTGGTGGTTTCTGGTTCAGAGGTAGTTGACTGTGCTTTTCTGTTAGGATGACGATATAATGGAAAGAATTTAATTTCAGGATTGGGATCCACGCCCGATTTTAAAACAAGCTCGTTATATGCAGGCTCATCATTGATATAGCACCAGATCCGATCTTTTACCTGTAAGTTGGAGAAAAGCTTTTTGAAATTAAAAAGTGAGTCTTCCTTTCCACCTACGCCGCCCCCAAGGTGAAAGATCTTTTTCCTAATCTTCTTCCAATCATGCTTATTTCATCTGTTAATAATTTACTCGGAGAGATACTCAGATAATCTGGCGACGTGGCCGAAAGATGATTCCGAACAATGTTATCAGACAATAAAATGAGCGCTCCGCACATAAGGTTAGGCCCATTGTATATTAAAATAAGTTTGTTTTTCATGTACTCTTCATTAAGAAGGTTGATGAAATGCTGAACATCAAAATAATAATTAGATGAGGCATGGAGCCTATCCATATTTTTATAATACATTTCCGCAAAATGTTCAATTTCCTGAATTGTATCTGCCTCTTTAATAACAAAGCCCATTTTTCGCAGGCTTCTTATCTGCCGACCAAGTCTTTTGTCATAGCCATTCCGTTGTTCTTCTTCAGACATTGAAAGATCAACGTACAGCGTTGTGCCGTTATCTTTAATACCTCCAATATTCTCCAACAAATGGTGCTGATTGAGGAACGGATGTAATCTTGAAAAGATACAAATGGCCAATTCTTCTTTCATAAAACCTGTAAATGCAACCTTAAATTTTGTAGTTATTGCGGTTGGCAAGTTTTCAAGGGAGATGTTGGATAGAGGCCCTGAATAACCATACACACAAGTCATATCGAAGTATTCGGAACCTTCAATTTTCCTCTTGATCACAGGTAATGCTATAAAAACTGCATCTTCTTCATAAACAAATAAAAGCGGCTCGCCTTCGTTATTTAAAGAGTGATAATACCAGGTATGAAATCCCTCGTGCGCATATGACCGGTTTATATATCTCGTCCCAATCTTTTCTATTACGTATGGTGAAACTTCGATAGCTCATAAGTGGTTTTAATTACGTATCTAATTATTGATTATATGCCCGAGGGTAGGGCATGGGGTGCTTGTTAGTCAATAATACGAAGCAGTTTATGCCTCAAAAAAATGAAAATACTTATCCACGTACCTCGGTTGGGTACAGGTTGATCACAATACAGCAGGAAGGAAAAACTGGAATAAAGTTTAAAGCAGGTATTTTACAGTATCAAAAGCCTTACGTAACCGAAACCGGCCTAATTCAAATAGTATATATCTTTTAAGATACAACATCAGCAGCATTTTCTTTTGCATTCCGCGATAGCGAAAACGCCTGATGATGAGATTAAAATCACTGATAACCATTTCCATCCGGGCATCATTCCTTATCATGCTCCAAATGCCGCCAACATGATTGCGATAGCAGCTCATAACCTCAGGCATTACATATACTTTGCGCCCGGTGTTGAATGTGGCGAAGATTTTAAAGAATTTATCGGCTGCATAGCAACTCGTATACCATGGCTCCTGAAATAATTCATGTACTTCAGGAATGTTATGATAAACAACAGTTGCTGTTTTAGTTTCTACCTGCCTGCCAACTAATAAATCTTGATAAGTATACTCAAGCGGCACAGGATTTGGCTCGATATTCAGGGTATTATTGTTGATATCAATTACCCTTGTGTAGTGGCAGCAAATAATATATTCCGGGTTATTTTCCAGGAAATTGACTTGCTTTTGCAACTTTTGTGGACTTGTCCAAAAGTCATCTCCGTCACAAAGAGCAATATATTTTCCTTCACATGCTTTGATGGTATTAATTGTATTTAAATGAGCACCGCGGTTTTTTTCCGGGTAAATTATCTTGATTTTATCCGGGTATTTTTCTTTGTATGATCTCAATATTTCAGTTGTGCCGTCGGTTGAATAATCATCGCCAACAACAATCTCGTACCTAAAATTAGTTTCCTGCATCAGGAAACTTTCGATAGCCTGACTAATAAAATCTTTATGATTATAAGTTGTACAGCAAACGCTAACCATCAAGTTCTGATCTGTTATCATATAAAGAGTAAAATTTATTTTTGGAGGTCGTGCAATGCTTCGCCATATGACTCACATTATTTAACCGAAAAAGTCTATTGTGTTAAATAGCTTTAATTTTCAATTGAGTTCGATCAAAAAAATGAATAATTCCGAGCCGGCTAATACAGCATTTTTGCTATGTCAAATATATTTATTCCGCACCCAATAGCAGCTTGCAGCGGCTTATTGACTCTCAAATTGTAAACTACTTTTCATTTAGTTTACATTCATGTGAATGGCTGTAAATATCAGTTGTGCATCCGTGCAATTCGGCATAAGTTTGGGTACTCCAGATCTTAAAAATCGCTCTATAAATAATTCCCATAATTAACATTATGTTAAATAACAATATAAAAAGGAAAGGTCTTTTTCAAGACCCTTCCTTTTTATATTGTTTTATCTAATTATTGATTGGCTGGTAAAGCATCAATCTGGGCTTTTAATTTTGAGGCATTCGCATCATCTTTAACACCTAAATAATAGGTTCTTAAATTTTGTAATGCGTCAATCGATTTTGGCTGAAGTTCAACAGCTTTTACCAAATATGGTTTCGCTTGTTCAAACTGAGCTTTAGCTTTGGCAATAGCAGCATCGTATTCTTTTTGTTTGTTAGCAGGCAATTTATTAGCAGCATTATAAGCGTCAATGGCTGGGTTAAGTATTACATAGCCGTAGTTTAAATTAGCTTCAAAATAATTAGGATCAATTTCTAAAGCTTTCTTATACATTTCGCCAGCTTTAACATAAGCCTCTGCTTTTGAGGCTTGCAGTTTCGCTTTTGCAGCAGCATCTTTAGTTGCACCCGCTTCTTTTGCGTAATTATCGGCTGTTTGTGAATAAGTTAACCCTGCATAGTAATACAAAGTTTTGTTTTTAGGATCATTGGCTAAAGCTGCCTGGATCTTATCTGTAACTTCTTTTTCTTTTCCTGTTTGCAGGCTAATTTCGATTTCGCGTTTACGCAGGTCGCTGTTTGTAGGATATTTAGTTACACCCTCAGATACTGCTTTGAGAGCTCCTGCAGTATCTTTGCTGGCGAGATATAATGAAGAAAGATCAAGGTAAACCCCGGCATTTTTTGAATATTTTGTAGTTACCAGTTTACTGTAGTTTGAAATCGCCGCCGGATAATTTTTTCCGTTTGCAGCTGCAAGACCGGTGTAATAAATGGCATTGGTATCTTCAGGCAATACGGTACGGTAAAAATCAAATGATTTGTAAGCAAGGTCATATTTACCTGACGAATATTCTTTTACACCTTTAGTCAATTGATATTGAGCCAGGTTTAAGTATGCCTCATCAATCATTTTTTTATTTTCGCCTTTGGTGTCAGCTTCTTTAGCTTTTTTCAAGGCTTCCTCGGCTGTGGTAAACAATGGTAATGAAGTAGCAGGTACAGTATCCTGAACAGCTAACGCTGAATAAATTGAACCTTTTACAGCGTAAGTAAGCGGCAAAGTAGCGGTTTTTTCATTGGCTGAAGCTTTGTCAATTGATTCTTTTGCGGTAGTGAGGCTTTTGCCTGCCATTGCTGCCATTGCCGGCTGGCCCCTTAAGCCCGAATATTTTTCATATTCTTCTTTTGCGGTATTTAACTCGCCTTTTTGTGCAAAAGCTGTTGCTGAAACCAAGCCTAACAGGCCCGCCATCAAAAGTTTGATTTTCATGATTATTATTGATTGGTTAACTGTTTTAGTTTATTGTTTATTTTGTCTAACTGATCCTGGTTATTGGTTTTTGCGTATGCCAACTGCAAAGCCTGCAGGCTGTTTACATTATTCGGTGATATTTCATTGGCCTTTTCAAGCCATTGAATAGCCCGCCCCAGGTCCTGGATGCTCCTCTCCCCTTTCGAAGTTGTGCTTTGCTTTAAATATAATAACCCCAAGTTAAATACCGGATCAAAATATGTTCCGCTTAGTTCAATGGCGTGTAAGTAAAGAGATTCTGCCTGATCAAATTTATCTAAATGATCGTAGCAATTAGCAGCAACAAATGCAATATCGGCGTTATTTGCATTAATATCAAGCAGAGGGCCAATTAGGGGCTCTAAGGCTTTGTAATTTTTTTTGTTGTTATAGATATTGGCTTCATCAAGTAATAAAAATCTGTCATTAGGTAAGATTTTCCTCCCTTTTTGAAGAATCTGTAAGGCCTTGGCCGTATCCCCCAATGATTTATAGATATTTGATGCTGTTTCAATATATTCAGTACGTGCACTGTCAACCCTTAGCATATTGCTATAATACACAGCGGCATCCTGCAAATTACCGGCTTTATTGTTTGCGAAAGCGATATAGGTATTGATCTGATTCATCGCCGGCGCATACTTTTTCGCGTTTTCAAACGAAGTTTTAGCATTGGTGAAATCTGAATTATTTACCGCATCAAACCCCTTCCGGATATAAACGTTTGCCAGGCAGCGCCTGGTATAATCAAGTTCTGACTGGTATTTGAAAATTTTGTTCATACCCGATAGCCGATCAACCAGTTTGGTTGTTTTGTCAAGCATATCTGCGGGCATCCCGAGTTTGTTTAACGAATCGATATACAGGATGCTTGAATTTACAATAGCCCGATAAAGGTTTTTTTCAATATCAGCCGTGTCCGACTTGGTAATGATCAAACTATCTGCAGATTTTTTGGCCGCGGCCAAATATTTCAGGTCGTTTTTCTGTTTATAAAAAGCCAGGTTATTTACTACAACTTTCAGAGCCTCTTTTTGTGCGAAGGCAAAAGTTGTAGTAAAGCTTGTAATTAAAACCGATAAAATGATCTTGCGGTAGTGCATATTTATTATTCTGTTTTATCGTCAGTCGATGGTTCTGCACCATTTTCAGCTGTATCACCGTCGCCTGTATTTTCGGCTGTGGTATCAGAGCCTTCTGCATTTTCATCACCTTCTTTTACTTCCTCGTCCTCATCATGCTCAATTTTGGCTACTGAAGCTATCTCATCATTGTTTTTAAGCGTTATCAGCCTTACTCCCTGTGTGGCGCGGCCCATCACTCTTAATTCGCTTACAGCTATGCGGATAATAATACCTGACTTGTTAATGATCATCAGGTCTTCCTTATCTGTAACACCTTTTATGGCAACAAGGTTTCCGGTTTTTTCAGTAATATTTAATGTTTTTACACCTTTACCACCACGGTTTGTAACACGATAGTCTTCAATGTCGGTACGTTTACCGTATCCCTTTTCTGATACCACCAATACTGTTGTTTCCGAGTCATCAATTGCAATCATGCCAACTACCTCATCGTTCTCGTCATCAAGCGTAATACCACGAACACCGGTAGCTGTACGTCCCATAGGCCTTACTGTCGACTCGTTGAAACGGATAGCACGGCCAGATTTAAGTGCCATCACAATTTCGCTGCTGCCACTTGTTAAACTTGCCTCAAGTAATGAATCGCCTTCGTTAATGTTGATGGCATTGATACCGTTTGAACGTGGACGTGAATAAGCCTCGAGTGAGGTTTTCTTGATGGTACCCTTCTTGGTACACATAATGATGAAGTTATTTTCAAGGTAGTTCTGATCTTTAAGCGAAATCAGTTTAATGTAGGCCTTGATATTCTCTTCTTTCGGAATATTGATAATATTCTGGATAGCGCGGCCTTTTGAGGTACGTGTGCCTTCCGGTATTTCAAACACCCGGAGCCAGAAACATTGTCCCGATTCGGTAAAGAAGAGCATATAGTTGTGGTTTGAGGCAATAAGCAGGTGCTCAATGAAATCCTCATCACGGCTGTTGCTGCCAATAGCGCCTTTACCTCCCCTGCTTTGCCTGCGGTATTCAGTCAGCGGGGTGCGTTTGATATAGCCTTCGCGCGAGATGGTTATTACTACATCCTCATCTTCGATAAAGTCTTCAGTTTGCATTTCTGCAGATGAATGAACCATCTCGGTACGGCGCTCATCGCCATATTTTTCCTTAACTTCCAATAACTCATCCTTAATGATCTGCATCCTTAAACCTTCGTCGCTCAGGATGTTTTTTAAGTGTTCAATGAGTTTCATTAAAGCAGCATATTCATCTTTGATCTTGTCACGCTCAAGTCCTGTTAACCTCCTTAAGGTCATGTCAAGGATAGCACGTGCCTGGATATCAGTTAAACCAAAGCTGCTCATCAAGCCTTCCCTTGCTTCATCAGGAGTTTGTGAAGCGCGGATCAGACGGATAACTTCATCAAGGTGATCTAAAGCGATCAATAAGCCTTCAAGGATGTGCGCGCGTTTTTCAGCCTCATTAAGCTCAAATTTGGTGCGGCGTACCACAACCTCATGACGGTGCTCAACAAAGTGATGGATCAGGTCTTTTAGGTTAAGCAGCATTGGCCGGCCATTAACCAGCGCGATGTTGTTTACACTAAACGATGTTTGGAGGGCCGTATATTTAAACAGGTTGTTTAATACAATAGCTGCATTGGCGTCACGTTTGATCTCATAAACGATGCGGATCCCTTCACGGCTAGATTCGTCACGAATAGCCGAAATACCTTCCAGTTTCTTTTCGTTAACCAGTTCGGCAGTACGCTCAATCATCAAAGCTTTATTTACCTGGTAAGGTATTTCGCTAACAATGATGCGTTCACGTTCGCCATTATAGGTTTCAATCTCCGCACGTGCGCGGATCACAACCCTGCCGCGGCCTGTTTCAAGCGCTTCGCGAGGGCCGTCGTACCCGTAAATAATACCGCCTGTAGGGAAATCTGGGCCTTTTACATATTTCATTAACTCGGCAACCTCGATCTGGCGGTTATCAATTAAAGCCATAGTTGCATCGATAACTTCCGATAGGTTGTGCGGCGCCATATTGGTAGCCATACCTACGGCAATACCCGAAGCGCCGTTAACCAGCAGATTGGGAAATTTGGATGGCAGTACGGTTGGTTCCTGTAGCGAGTCGTCAAAGTTTAATTGGAAATCAATGGTGTCTTTGTTGATATCAGCAAGCATCTCTTCCGCAAGCTTTTGTAAGCGTGCTTCTGTATAACGCATTGCCGCAGGTTCGTCACCGTCAACCGAACCGTAGTTACCCTGGCCTTCAACCAGTAAGTAGCGTAAGCTCCACTCCTGAGCCATACGTACCATAGTGTCGTACACCGATTTATCACCGTGCGGGTGATACTTACCCATCACCTCACCCACAATACGGGCAGACTTTTTATAGGGTTTGTTATTGGTTAAACCCAGGTCAAGCATACCGTAAAGTACGCGCCTGTGTACCGGTTTCAGTCCATCGCGGACATCGGGCAGCGCCCTGGAAACAATCACCGACATTGAATAATCAATGTACGCCGATCGCATTTCCTCATCAATATTTATCGAAATTATCCTGTCTTCTGCGTGTGAATTATCGTTTTCTGTTCCTTCAGCCATTTTTAATTATTTGTAGAACCTTCTCTTATAATTGCGTGTTAAAATTGATTTTTCAACGACCTGCGAAGTTAAAAAAATACTTGGGATTGCGCCAACTTAGTAACAATAAACCGGGGGAACATATTGCCCCGGGTTAACAATTTTGTTACTTTAATACAGGTTTATTTTACCTTTACCCAGTAATCTTCAACCTTGTTGCCATTAGGTAAAACCGAAAGCAGTTTAAGTGTATCGTTACTGATTATGTAGTTGTATTTTATGGTTTTATTAAGCAGTTTTGACTCCTGCATACAATAGGTTTGGGTTTCAAAGCAGGTGTCAGCTTTTAACTGGTAATCGCCTTTTTCATATACCTGGGTGTTCTCCCCTTCTTCTATAACCCTCGCTTTGTAATGCTCGTTGTCGTAATCCCGTTGTAGTTTATAAGCTGTTGGGGCTGCATCAAGTTTGCCGTTAATTATACCGCCGCGATACTCCCATACACCTCTCAGTGGACTGTCATCAAAACGGAAAGCACATAACAGTAAAATACCGATTACCGGCACAATAGATCTTTTCATTGGTGATGTTATTAGCTAAAAGCCTATACCCAGTTAATGCCTTTTTTTAATAAAGATAGTGTTTTTTCCTCTTCGCTGCCAGTTACCGGATGATAGTCATAAACCCATTTGGCCGTAGGCGGCAGGCTCATTAATATTGATTCAATCCGGCCATTGGTTTCCAGCCCGAATTTGGTGCCGGCATCATAAACCAGGTTAAATTCTGCATAACGGCTGCGGCGCTGGTATTGGAAAAGCTGTTGCGCTTCGGTAAATGATTTATCGCGATTTCGGTTAACCAACTCAGTATATAAGGGTGCAAAAGAGCGGCCAACAGATTTTGAAAACTCAAAGATATCTTCCCAACTTAACTCATCATTAGCGGTAAGCCTGTCGTAAAATATGCCGCCTATTCCACGGGTTTCATTACGGTGTTTGATGAAAAAGTAATCATCAGCCCATTTTTTAAAACGGGGATAAAAATCGGCATAATATTGATCACACGCAGCTTTTAGTCCGCCATGGAAAAAACGGGCATCATCTTCGATGACGTAGTGAGGGGTTAAATCAATACCTCCGCCAAACCAGCGAACCGGTTTCTGGCTGTCGCCCATGGTTGATGGCATTTCAAAGTACCGGATATTCATGTGGATAATAGGTACCAGCGGGTGATTGGGGTGGATCACGATTGATACACCGGTAGCAAAAAAATCATCCTGCTCAACCTGCAGGGCCCGTTTCATGGTATCGGGCAAATGACCGTGAACCGCCGAAAAGTTAACCCCGCCCTTTTCAAGGATGTTGCCGTTCTGGATAACCCGGGTACGGCCCCCGCCCCCGCCTTCGCGCTCCCAAATCTCCTCCTCAAATTTTGCGGCGCCATCTAATTGCTCAAGTGCGGTGCAGATTTCATCCTGTATTTGTTTATAATCTTCGGCTATTTGTTCTTTGCTGATCATAGGCTGTAAAAGTAATGAATTTTGGGAATTGCAGCGGAACGCCTTTTTTCAATGCGGGCACTCATAGCTACCCGAATTTACAGCCAATAATGGAAAGTGTTCAACTTTTTTAGGTGTAAACGCCCGGTAAAAAGTAAACAACTTATAATCAACAGTTTATATGTTCATTATTTTACTGCTGAAAACATAAATAACTGATAGTCAATACTTGTGTTTTTAGCTTCAGGCTAAACGGAACATTTTTGAACACCCGTTTTTTAAAAATTGAACACCTGGCCGATTTTAGCTTATCTCTACGTAATTCAAATCCTTGCCGAAGGTTTCCTTTAACTGGCTTAAGGATAACAGGGCTACAGCAGTAAGTATCCCCATCATGATATATCCCGATTTGATATACCCATACTTTGCATTGAAAGCATTAAATGCTATAGTTATCGGGATCAGTGAGCCGCGCACAAAGTTGGGTACAGTAGTGGTAACTGTTGAACGGATGTTGGTGCCGAATTGCTCGGACGCAATGGTAACAAACGTTGCCCAATAACCTACTGTACAACCCATAAAAAAGCTTAATACAGCAAATTTTTCTGGAGTAATGTCGTAGCTGCTTAAATAAAAGTGTACACTAATTAATGATATAACCAGAAATACAGCCATCGTTAGTTTGCGCGATTTGGTAACCTGAGCCAATAAGCCGGCCACAATATCACCAATGGCGATGCCAATGTAGCTGTAAAAAATGCCGTCGCCCGGTTTGATCAGGGTTTTAGCCCCTAAAGCAGCACCAAACTTATCCGAAAAACTGATCAATACACCCACTACGTACCAGAGCGGCGCGCCTATCAGGATGCAAAACAGGTATTTTTTTAAACGTTCCCAGTTGGTAAACAACATGAGCATGTTGCCTTTGGATACATCGCTGTTCTCAACATTCTTAAACATGCCCGATTCAAAAGTACCAACACGAAGAAGCAATAATAAAATCCCTAAGCCGCCGCCTACAAAGTAAGCATTACGCCAGCCAAATTTAGCTACGGCATAAGCAGCGGTAGCGCCAAACAAGCCAATAACAGCTACCATCATAGTTCCGTAACCCCGGTTTTCCTTGCTTAATGTTTCGCTAACCAGGGTAATACCGGCACCAAGTTCTCCTGCAAGCCCCAAACCTGCGATAAACCTTACTATGGCATAAGTATTTACATCATGAACAAGGCCATTGGCAAAATTGGCTATCGAGTAAAGTAATATCGAACCAAAAAGCACCTTAATACGGCCCATTTTATCACCGACAATGCCCCATATGATACCGCCAAGCAACAGCCCAAACATCTGGATGCTAATAATGAACTGACCTTTATCAGTTATTTCCTGTGCATTTAAGCCGATATCTTTAAGGCTGGGGATGCGTACTATAGAAAAAACCAAAAGATCATATATATCAACAAAATAGCCCAGGGAAGCAACAAGTACTAAGAAAACAGCGTTCCTTGTGGCTTTGGCGTTGGTAACATCGGTCATAGCGTGTAAAAATTGGTTGGCTAATGTAGGTGATTTATGAAGATAAAAACAAAAAAATCGGCACAAAAAAACCCCTGTCATAACAGAGGTTTTGTAAGTAAGTTTTGCTCAATAATTTTATATATTTTATGCTTTTTTAACGTTTACTGCCTGTAATCCTTTTCTTCCTTCTTCCACATCGTACGTGACGCTGTCATTATCCTTAATTGCATTTACACCGCCTTGCACGTCTTTAAAGTGTACAAAAAGATCCTTACCTTCTTCGGTAATAATAAAGCCGTAGCCTTTTTGTGTGTTAAACCATTTTACTTTTCCAGTTTTCATAATTATAATAATCGTAATAAAAAATTCGTGTTAAGATCAACTAAAACCAAACTGAAAACAAATAGGCTTATTGGTTCAGAAGGAATAGATACCCTGCTTCCCTCAAATATATAAAATTATTAAATAAACCAAATAAAATTATTTATTTGGTTGTGGTGTCAGGCGCAAATAGGGCTTAACCAGGGTAAAACCCTTTGGAAATTTGGCAGAGATATCTTCAGTTTTAATTGCCGGCACTACCACCACGTCCTCCCCTTCTTTCCAGTCGGCAGGCGTTGCCACACTATAATTGGCGGTTAACTGCAATGAGTCAATAACCCTTAAAATTTCCTGGAAATTACGGCCGGTTGATGCGGGGTAAGTGATAATAAGCTTAACAGTTTTATCAGGGCCAATAATAAACAATGAACGCACTGTGGCATTTACTGAGGCATTGGGGTGGATCATGTCATAAGCTTCAGAAATTTTGCGGTCTTCATCGGCAATGATCGGAAAGTTAACTTCAACACCCTGTGTTTCGTTAATGTCCTGGATCCAGCCGTGGTGCGATTCAACCGAGTCAACACTAAGCGCCAATACTTTAACATTGCGTTTAGTGAACTCATCTTTTAACGCGGCAGTTTTGCCAAGTTCAGTGGTACATACAGGTGTATAATCGCCAGGGTGCGAGAATAGCACGCCCCAGCTATCCCCTAAATATTCGTAAAAGTCAATTTCGCCTTCTGATGTTTTTGCTTTGAAGTTTGGCGCTTTATCGCCCAGTCTTAAACTCATGATGATAGATTTTTGATGGTAATTTAATACGACTAAGTTACTATACATTCATAAACAAATGCAAACAAACTTTAAATAATCGCATTATTTACGCCAACATTACAAAGGCTGTGTTGTTGAAGTTTGAAATTAATAACAGCTATCTATGAGTAAACACACCTATGATACCGGTATAATTGGCAATTGCGCCTTTTTAGCCCATATTAATAAAAACACCAATGTCGACTGGCTGTGCTGGCCCCGGTTCGACAGTACCTTTATTTTTGGCGGCCTGCTTGATAAAGATAAGGGCGGCGAATTCTCGATCCGTCCGGAAGGGGAATACACTACCAATCAACATTACCTGGAAAATACCAATATTTTAATTACTGAAATATGCCCTGCAAGCGGCGGTAAATATCGCATAACCGATTTTGCACCAAGGTTTTACCAGCATCAGCGTTATTATAAACCATTAATGCTGATCAGGAAAATTGAGGTTATTGAGGGCTCACCGCGCATCATTGTAAAGTGCGCCCCAGTATCTGTATATGGTGCTGTTAAGTTGAGTGTAAACCGTGGTAGCAATCATATCCAATATCTGGGCGGCGAAGAAAACATCCGCCTTACCACCAATATCCCCATAAGTTATGTTTTTGATGGACAGGCTTTTGTACTCAATGAAGCCAAGTACCTGGCCATGACCTACGGCGAACCGCTTGAAGCGCCGCTCGTCAGCACAGCTGATCGGTTTTTGGCCGAAACCGTGCAATACTGGCGTACATGGATCAAACACTCGTCAATTGCTACTTATTTTCAGCCCTTTGTAATCCGCTCTGCTTTGGCCCTTAAAATACACCAGTATGAGGATACCGGTGCCATTATCGCCGCAAGCACCACAAGCCTGCCCGAATCGCCGGGAAGCGGCCGTAACTGGGATTATCGTTATTGCTGGCTGCGCGATACTTATTACGTAATAACCGCGCTAAACCACATTGGCCATTTTGAGGAGATGGAGAAGTATTTTGGCTATGTTACTGATATCACCTTTTCGGAAATGGAACGTTATCAGCCGCTTTATGGCATTACCGGTAAAAAAGACCTTGTAGAGCATATTTTAACTGATTTAGCAGGCTATATGGGCAACCAGCCGGTACGCATTGGTAACCAGGCATCTGAGCACATTCAGAATGACATCTACGGCCAGGTATTGATCTCCCTGCTCCCATTATACACCGATCACCGCTTTGTTTTTTCGGAACGAAAAGACTCCGTACACTGGGTGGAGTTTTTGTTAAGCAAAATAGAACATACTATCGACGAAAAAGATGCAGGGATCTGGGAGTTCAGGAATATGGCCAACATCCATTGTTACAGTAACCTGTTTCAATGGGCAGGTGCATCTGCTGCCGAAAAAATGGCGCGTACCATCCAAAACCAGGAATTGATAGATAAGGCCATTTCTCTTAAAGAACGTGCAGCCGCGCATATCGAGAGCTGCTATGATCCTGCGCGCAAGGTTTACACCAACTCGGCCGGGAGCAGTAACCTTGACGCCAGCACTTTGCAATTGATTATGATGAACTATCTTGACCCAAATTCGCAGAAAGCGAAGGATCATTTAGTTGCATTAGAAAAAGAGCTAAAGACTCCTAATGGATTATTTTACAGGTATTTATATACCGACGATTTTGGTAAGCCTAAAACTACTTTCCTGATCTGTGCATTTTGGTATGTAGAAGCGCTGGCTGCTGTTGGCCGTTTGGATGATGCCCAGCGCGAGTTTGGCAACCTGCTGCAATACTCCAATCACCTGTTGCTCTTTAGCGAGGATGTCGACGAGCGCGACGGAAGCCAGTGGGGTAATTTCCCCCAGGCATATAGCCATGTGGGTTTGATGAATGCAGCGTACCGGATTGCCATGAAATTGGACAGGCCGATATTTTTGTAGGATTAATCTTCTCTTGCATAAATTGGCAGCAGGTAAGACTTACGAAGTTTTTAGAAACTTCGTAAGTCTGGATTAACCAATTCGCTGTTCACCTAAATAATTACCTGATCTCCACCACCCCATCTACAACTTTTGGGAAAATCTCAAGCTGCTTGCCATCATGCCCGGGAATGATAAATTTAACATCGCTGGCAAGCGTTTTCATCCGTTTCATTGCCTTGACATAGCCCACCGGATCAAGCGTACCACCTTGCGAAGGTGGCACTAAATGCTCAAGGCTATAATAGATCCAGATATTATCAGATGCTAATACCACCCTGTTTTTCCCTTCTTATGCCGTTGTTGGTGTTGTCACCAACAACTTCTTCATCCACTCGCTTTTATAACCACTATTTACAATACAGCAAAAAAATTTGAGCATAAAATTGTTGGTGACAACACCAACAACGGCGAAAACTTCGTAAGTCTGGATTAAGTAATTCGCTATTCACCTAAATAATTACCTGATCTCCACTACCCCATCCGCAACTTTTGGAAAGAACTCTAACTGCCTGCCATCATGCCCCGGGATTATAAATTTAACATCACTGGCGAGCGTTTTCATTCGTTTCATTGCCTTTACATAGCCCTGGGGATCAAGCGTACCACCTTGCGAAGGTGGCACTAAATGCTCAAGGCTATAATAGATCCAGATATTATCAGATGCTAATACTACCCTGTTTTTCCCGGTTTGCACCAGTACATATTGCGAATTGCAGGTATGCTTTGAACCTGTATAAACTTTTATACCTTTAATGATCTCTTTATTGTCGCCGTCTATCAGTTTGAGCCTGCCTGCCAAATTTAAATTAACGGTATTGATAACATCGCGCTTAGCATAACCACCTGCCTCTCCTGCTTTTTGCCATGCTGCGCCTGCAAAAAACTCATAATCCAGCTTTTGCATCCAAACCTTAGCTTTCGGGAAAAGGCTTAAACCATCTATATGATCCCAGTGAGGGTGGCTTAAAATAATATCGGTTATATCCTGGGGCTTTACACCAAGCTTTAAAAGCGCCGAGTCAGGGCGTTGATAGGTTTTAAGTTTAAATTCTTTGGCATCTTCAATATCGCGCAAAAAGCCGGCATCAACCAAAATGTTTTTGCCGTTGCTACCTTTGATAAGCCATACCATAAAATCAATTTTAACGGGCTCATTTTTGGGGCCGTTCAATGCCCAATCGCTCACTTTAAATGGATATCCCGATTCGGCGAACTTTACCGCATAAATTTTGTAAACCGGGGTTTGCGCATAAATAATATGGCAACTAAGCATTAATGCAAAAACAAGCAGGCTGATTTTTTTCATAAAAGGTCACATTATCGCGAACCGAATATAAAAAATGCCCGCAGCTAAACCGCAGACATAATAAATTTTAAATTAAACTATTCAACCCTACTTGTCTGCCGGTTCCTCAACCGGCGTATACTTAGCAAAACTGGTCAGCAATTTCCTAACCTCCGATGGGTTTCGCAGGTAAAACTTAGCTGCCGAAAGATTACTGCCAACTTTAATGGTAATAGCACTTTCGGGCAGTGCTTTAAAGATATCTTCGTCGGTATAATCATCGCCGAAAGCTATAATGAAATCATAATCACGGCCTTCGGTAAGTGTTAAAGCGGCTTTACCCTTATTTATATCCATATTCTTCACTTCCAGCACCTTGTCCCCTGCCAGTAACTGTAACCCTTTATCGCTTGCAAGATATTTAAGATTATTCATCAACTCATTAGCCCTTAGTTCGCCAAGCCCTGCCTGGGCTTTACGGTAATGCCAAACTAATGAGTATGTTTTCTCTTCAATGAACGAGCCTGGTGTACGGTCAACATAGGTTTCCAATATCGGATAAATATCATGCTTCCATTGATCGGTTAGCCCGCTTATTTTATGCCATAAAGTGCCGGGTTGCTTAAACCATGAACCATGTTCGGCAATAAGATAGATGTCGTTTTCCTTAAACCATCCATCAAGGTTTTCATGTTTTCGCCCGCTTATCAAAACCAATTGATTTGCAGGATCTTCTGCGAGTTTATTGATAATATTGTATAACTCCTTATCGGGAGAGGCCTGATCGATATTTGATTTAAAATTCACCAGCGTGCCGTCATAATCCAAAAAGATAATCCGCTTTTTAGTTTTCACATAACGGTTAATAATGCTTTGTTCGGTAGTGTTACTTACGTGTCTGGCCTGCATGGAGCGCTGCATGAGTTTTACTTCTTTCAGCCTGTCCATAAAAATTTTAACCCAATGCGATGTATTGAACTTTGCTACAAGCTGCCTCATCGGGATCATGCGCCGGCGCTGTTCTTCAAGCGGCATATTGATAGCCTGTAAAATGGCCCGGCAAACTTCCCCGGTATTATTGGGGTTAACAATTATAGCGTCTATAAGTTCTTTAGATGATCCTGCCATTTCACTCATAATCAACACACCATCATTATTTATCCGACTGGCGACATACTCTTTACTTACCAGGTTCATGCCGTCGCGCATGGGTGTAACCAAACAAACATCGGCCGAATAATAAAGTGCCGACAAGGTTTCAATGGGGAATGAGCGATAGTAATAGTGCACCGGGCTCCAGTCCATAGTGCGATACAACGCATTGATCTTCCCTACTTTTTTATCTATTTCATCCCGAAGATGAGCGTATTGCGGTACCGTATCCCGGGATGGAACTACAATCATGTAAAGCGTAATGTGCTCAATACACTCCGGGCATTGTTCAAGCAGCAGCTGAAAAGCTTCCAGCCTTTGCAGAATCCCCTTGCTGTAATCAAGCCTGTCTATAGAAAGGATGAGCTTTTTGTTCTGGAAATTCTCTCTAATAAGCTCAATCTGCTGTTTTACATCCTCCTGCAGCGGTAACGACGAGATACCTTTTTTCATCGATACCCATTGGGAACGACTCGATAACAACCGAGCGCTCGCCATTGCTGATGATATTGGCACTGGATGTTACCGGCAGCAGACGTGTAGCCGCACCTAAAAAGTGGCGCACATCATCAAATGTATGTAAACCGATCAGATCGGCGCCAAGCATTCCATCCAGCAGTTCCGAACGCCACGGGATCAACCTGAACATTTCATTTGAAGGGAAAGGAATGTGCAGGAAAAAGCCGATGGAAACATCCGGCAGTTCCTGCCTAACCAAAGCGGGTAACAATAGCAACTGGTAATCGTGGATCCAGATCACGTCGCCGGGCCCGGCAATGCTCAGGATCATATCCCTGAACTTTTTGTTTACCGCTTTATAGTAATCCCAGTTTGATTGTTTGTATGCTGCATACGTTGATGCATAGTAATGAAAAACGGGCCATAAAACCTCGTTGCTGAAACCTTCGTAGTATTGGTTGATCTCTTCCTGATCTAAAAAAACAGGGATAAGGCTTAACTCTTTTAGTTCTTTTGTAACCTGGTCTTTATCTTCCTGCTCCGCAATTTCTATTCCGGGCCAGCCTATCCATACGTTATCGCCCTGTTTATATATTGAACCTAAACCGGTAGCTAATCCTCCCTCGCTTGGTGATGAATGGTATGCACCATCAGTTTTGGAAATTTTAACAGGCAAACGGTTTGATACAATTATTGTTTTCGACATATGAAGTAAATATTAATTAATATTTAAAAGACGAAAACACCCTTTTTGTTTTATGAAAAGACGCTTTATGACATAAAAGTGTGATTTATAATCATAAAAAAAGCCGTCCCGATATTCGGGACGGCTTTCCATTGTTATAATTTTTCGGAGTTATTTTACTTGTTGGAAAAACTCGATGTTAGCTTGTTGAGTAATCCTTACCAAAACTTCGTGTTTGTCGTTTTTCAAGTCAACAAAATATGAAGTTGGCTCGATGGCGTCATTGATTGAAGTGTTAGCCTGGTAAACGATAACTTCGCCTACTTCGTAACCTTTGTAATCGCTGTTGATTTGTTGAAGGGCTTTTGCAGGGATAGCTTTGTTGTCAACACGTTGAGTTGTACCTAAAAATTCACCTTGCAGGTTGTAGAAAGCAGTTTTTTGAACGCCATCAACAGTGAAAGTAGCTTTTTGAACGTTTTTGGTTACAGTCCAGTTAACGTTGGTAGCTTCAGCGAAGTCAGCAGTAAAGCCGTGTAATGCTACGTAAGAAACGTTGGTACCACCATCTGATTTTTTGCCACCATCAGCGAAAGCGTTAACGGTAAATAAGGCTGCAGTTGCTATTGTTAAAAATATCTTTTTCATGTTCGTTTAAATTTTAAATCCTGCAACAAAAATACGCTACACTTGTCAATATTTAAAATTTTCTTGAACTTTTATGAATATTTAATAATTATAGCCTTTTATAGTCATAAAATTTAAATTTTATCAATAACCTTAGTGTATATTTTACAATATCTAAAAGAAAAAACGCCAATTAATGGCGTTTTTTCTTTGCTAAACCGATTTATGTTGTCATGAAAATGTCATTTAGCCATTATCTGCAAAGCCCGGGTACAAAGTCATGCCCCCATCTGCAAAAATTGTGACCCCGGTAATGTAATCCGAATCATCTGAAGCCAGCCAAACTGCCAGTTTTCCGATGTCAGCCGGCTGGCCTATCCGGTTGTAAGGGATGAGCGTCAATAATTTATCCAGCGCTTCCGAGGTTTCCCAGGCTTCCTTATTAATAGGTGTTTGTATAGCACCCGGCCCTATCCCATTCACCCTGATCTTATGCGGAGCGAGTTCCTGTGCTATGCTTTTCATAAACATCATAATACCTCCTTTGCTGGCCGCATAGTTTACATGGCCCGCCCAGGGAATTACTTCGTGCACGCTGCTCATACAGATAATTTTGCCCGCAGCTTTGCTTCCGCCTTCAACAACACCGCGTTTTATAAACTCTTTAGCAGCCTCCCTGGCACAAAGAAACTGACCGGTTAAGTTAATGCTGATCACTTTATTCCAATCGTCGAGCGTCATATCAACAAATCTGGCATCTTTTTGCAAACCGGCATTGTTTACCAAAATGTCAATAGTGCCATATTGCTTAAATATTTCGGCAAACATGGTTTTTACTTCGTCCTCATGGCTTACATCGGCCTGAAATGCAAATGCCTCGCCGCCTGAGGCCTTGATTTGGCTTATAACATCATCAGCGGCTGCTTTATTATGGGCATAATTAATCAGTAATTTGGCTCCGGCAGCGGCCATAGCTAATGCGACACCTTTGCCAATGCCGCTATCGGCGCCGGTTACGAGGGCAGCTTGTCCTTTTAATAGTTGGGGAGTATTGCTCATAGATAAACGTTTTTGTGTTTAAGATAAGCAATGGAATTGAGAAGGGAATTGTTTTTGCCAGAACCGGGATTTATGTGATTATTGGATTACATAACCAAACAATTCTGATCCTGTAATCCTAAAAATCCACCCAAATCCAGGTTCAGAGATTACAACGCCTTTATATAATCATGAAACAGGTACAGGGCCTTCTTTTTATCCGCTGTTAAATCATAATCTATTTTAACCATCAGGTAGTCGACCAGGTCAAAGTCATCACGCATGGGTAGTTGTTTAAACAGATCTTCGCGATGATCAAGACCGTATTTTAGTGACTCATTAAACTCGTCCATAAAATCCTGAGGGATAGGTTTATTAGCTATCCAGGCTGCAAAGGTGAATGGCAGGCCGGTCATTTTTTGCCATTCTTCGGACAGGTCGTAAACATATTTGTATTGCTGCTTTTTACCGAAGGTACGGTCGCCTATTTGTACAAAGGCAGTTTTCTCATCTACAGATTGAGCATAATCCGGCGCATTACTTAACTGTTTGGGGTTTACCAACCAGTGGTTTTTCAGCAGCACGCGGGCAAGATTATTTGAGGAGCGCGACTGCGGATCGAGTTGAATAGTAGTTACGTCCTTAATATCACTATTGCTGAAAATAAAAACGGAGTTTACCGCGCCTACGGCACCAATGCAGTAATCAGAAACAATTTCCCATTGCGGCAAACTCAGTGCTGCAGCAACCGGGATCAGACCGATATCAACCACGTCGTCGATAAGCTTTTGGGCACAATCTGACGGGATATCAAGGCTCAGGTCGATTTTATTAATAATGTCGGTATGTTGAATGCCGTATAAAAAGGGTTTGGTATTAGTGTAGCTTACTGCTGATATTCTAATCTTGTTCACAAATTCGCTATTTCTATTCTTCGGAATGTTTGAGATGTTCGGCATTGTTAAAGTCGATAATTTCGAACCTTTCGCCATTGTAGGTTACCTTATATAATACCAGGTTTTGGTGCGGAAAGTTATCCATTTCGGATAAGGGTTTACCGGTAAGGATACAAAGCAAAAGGCGCAAAGCACGGCCATGCATACATATAAGCACCGTTTTTTCTTCGGGGTGGCTCATAATCACCTCCATGGCCTCACGCTGACGCACCTCAACCTCAAGCGGACTTTCGCCCCCTTCAAATTTACTGTCGAGCTTGCCATCCAGCCAATCACGCATAATCTGCAGGAAAGCGGCCTTATTATCGATAGTTGGCGACTGGCCTTCGTGAATGCCCCAGGCCAGCTCATCCAGTCCCGAAAGCTTTTCATAAGGTATCCCGAGGTCGATAAAAGGCTGAATGCTTTGTTGGGTACGTTTTAACGCCGATATGTAAATTTTATTAAACGGAACGGTTTTATAAGCCTCAAAAAACTGACAGGCCTGTTTACGACCTTCGTCATTTAAATCGGTATCCACACCGCGGCCCTGTATAATACCAAGTTTGTTATACTCAGTTTGGCCGTGGCGTACTATATATAAAGTTTTTTGTACCATTTTCTTGAGCCCAAAGCTGAAAGCCGAAGGCTTAAAGCTTTTTGCTTTTATCTATGCTAAATTTATTGCTTTGCTTTAAGCTTTCGGCTTTCAGCTTAAAAAGCTTAATTAATTACCGGTAATTTGTAATACTGCGGTTTCGGTTCGTCGCCGAACACAAAGTTGGTATAATCCGTTACTACGTTATATAATGTGTCACGTTCAATAGGCTGGCGGCCCACATGTTTAATTAATTCTACTACTTGTTTGGTGCTCATGCCGGGATGCTGCTCTTCGGCGCCGGCCATTGAGTAGATTTTGGTGGTATCATCTAATGTTCCATCAATATCATCTACGCCAAAATTAAGCGAAAGTTGCGCGGTAGTACGGCTGATCATAGCCCAGTAAGCTTTAATATGATCAAAGTTATCCAGGTAGATGCGGGCTACGGCGTAGTTTCGCAAGTCTTCAATCACTGAAACCTCGGGCACGTGCGACATCTGGTTATCCTTATTACGGAACTTAAGCGGAATGAATGTCTGGAAACCGCCTGTTTTGTCCTGCAACTGGCGTAAACGCTCCATGTGGTCGACACGGTGTTTATATGCTTCAATATGCCCGTAAAGCATGGTAGCGTTTGAACGGCCGCCAAGCTTGTGCCATTCTTCATGAATAGCCAACCACTGATCGGCAGTACATTTATCTTTCGAGATCTGGTCCCTTATTTCGGGATCAAAAATTTCAGCGCCACCGCCGGGGATTGAATCCAGGCCTGCTTCCTGCATCAGGCGCATGCCTGTGGCGTAATCAATTTTGGCTTTTTTAAAGATGTAGTGATATTCAACCGGGGTTAATGCCTTAATATGCAATTCCGGGCGATGCGCGCGGATGCGGGCGAAAAGTTCCTGGTAAAAAGGCACATCATATTGCGGCAGCACACCACCTACAATGTGAACCTCGGTAACCGGTTCGCCATCATATTTGGTAACCATGTTGAACATTTCATCCATGGTGTACTCCCACCCTTCCGCCTTTTGTTTCAGCAGTCGCGAGTATGAACAAAATTTGCAGTCGTAAACGCAAAGGTTGGTGGGCTCAATATGAAAATTACGGTTGAAATAAGTTTTATCGCCGTGGCGTTCCTCGCGGATGTAATTAGCCAAAGTGCCAAGATAGCCAAGTTCGCCCTGCTCATAAAGCAAAACGCCTTCATCAAAAGTGATGCGTTGTTTGTCAAGAACTTTTTGAGCAATATGCTTTAAATCAGCAGATAAATTCGGATCGTTAAGTAAAAACTGTAAATTATCTGAATTATGCATCAATTAAAAATTTGGTCAAAGGTACTAAAAAGCACAAAAGTAATATGCGTTATGACACATATCGGCCAAATTTCACGGTAAATTACATTAAAGTTACAGAGCCTTGATCTCGCTTATGGAGATGCCTATCGCGCAATCATCCTGGCAACCATTAGGTACATAACTGGCTCTTGATATCATGCCATTATTATTGGTTTCAAAATAAATGGTATTCTTTTTCTTATCTGCAGATAGCCATTCGTTCTTTGCTTTCTGGTAAACTTGGTCGAGGGTTATTGATGCAGCACCTGAACTGTGCTGTTTTAACGAAGTTTTATCCTCATGCCATTGTTCCCTGATAGTTTTAACAGGGGGTATATTTGCAGTTTTATATTCCAAAACATACGATAAAAAATCCCTCGCTGTAACAACCCCATTTTGAACAGTAATCTCCGTTTCAGAACCATAACCGAAAACTGAACCGGCGTTAACAGTATAAGTGTATGAATTTTTGCTTTCGGCCTTAAAGTTTTGCCATGCTTTATAGCTTTTGTCATAAGCGGTATCATTAGCATCTTTTTTACAGGCAGATAGCCCAATAATAACAAACAGGAAGATAAGGCACTTTTTCATGCGGTTTGGCTTTTAAACCTATTCGGCAAAAAATATAAAAACGCTACAGCTAATAACAAATATTCTTGTTTATTTTGGGCGATAACACATTATGCCATGAAAATTGAAACTATAGCCATACACGCCGGTAACCATGTTGATGAAGCAACAAGGGCCGTTATACAACCCATTATTATGTCAACCACGTTTGAGCGCGGTGAGGATGGCGGTTTTCCGGCAGGTTATATTTACAGTCGCTCATCGAACCCCAATCGTCACGCATTGGAGCATGTGCTGGCCAAGTTAGAGGGAGGTGTTGAAGCAGCTTCCTTTTCATCAGGTAATGCGGCCGGGATGTCGGTATTTCAATCATTGGAGCCTGGCACGCACATTATCGCTCCTGATGATATGTATCATGGCTTACGTAATCAGCTTAAAACCCTTTTTGCCGGCATCCTTACCTTCGATTTTATTGATGTAAACGATACCGGGGTTTTACAACAGCACATCAAGCCCGAAACAGGTTTGATCTGGATAGAAACACCATCGAACCCCCTGCTTAAAATAACCGATATTAAAAGGGTGGTTGCTATTGCCAAAGCAAAAGGCATTAAAGTTTTGTGCGATAATACATTTGCCACCCCTATGTGCCAGCGACCAATTGAGCTGGGCGCGGATATGGTTATGCACTCAGCCACTAAATATTTTGGCGGACACAGCGACCTGATGGGCGGCGTTTTGATTACTGCAGAGAACAACGATTGGTGGATAAAAATTCGCCAGGTGCAGGAAATGGGCGGCGCTATCCCCTCGCCTATGGATTGTTATTACCTGGTACGCAGCATCAAAACCCTGCCATATCGCGTAAAGGGCCATGTACAAAACGCTCAATTACTTGCCGAATATCTTGAACAGCACCCTCATGTTGAACAGGTAATGTATCCCGGTTTACCATCGCATCCACAGCATGATATAGCTAAAGATCAGATGCTGGCTTTTGGCGGTATGTTATCCTTTACTATTAAAGGCGATGAGAATGACACGCATAACATTATTAATAAGCTTAAATTGTTCATCAAAGCTACCAGCCTTGGTGGTGTTGAAAGCCTAATAGAACACCGCGCTACTGTTGAAGGGCCGGATACCAAAACACCACGAAACCTGCTAAGGGTTTCCGTTGGATTGGAGCATATCGATGATTTAATAGCTGATATGGAGCAGGCCCTTGCTTAGGCCTTTTAAGGTAAATAAGGTAAAAGGATAAAGGTTAAAGGCGAAAGGTAGCTGCATTTGTCTAAGCTTAAAATTGTTCTCGAATGAACCTTTTGCCTTTGGCCTTTTACGTTTAACCTTAAAAAGAAATAAAATTTGGTATATTACCTCACAATCCCTTATATTCGCAACATTATTTGGTAGTGATACCAACGTCGATCAATCCTCCGCACATAGTTCGGGTGTTGATTTATAAAGAAGCGGCGAGAGATCAGGCTCAATGACCCGCTGGCAACCCTTCAATGTTGAAGAAGGTGCCAATTCCTGTCCCGGCAAATAACACCGGGGAATATAAATTTATAACCATGAAAAGTTTAATTAAATTTACGCAACGCAACACTTTTTACACCGCAAACGGTAACATACAACGTATTAGCTCCCCTATTGGCTGTATTTGTATGTGTTGCTGCTGTTGATGCTTAGCAAGCTCCTGTTTTTCATTCTCTGAAAAAAGCGTGTTTTTAAACCGGTTGTTTTTAAACCGGCTTTCCAAATTCATCTAAACATTCAAAATCTAAATTAAACACATTAAAAAATTACAACTATGTCTGCCTTAAAATTCGAAACCTTACAATTGCATGCCGGCCAGGAAGTTGATCCAACAACAGGTTCACGCGCTGTGCCCATTTATCAAACTACTTCATACGTATTCAACAGCGCCGAACATGGCGCAAATTTATTTGCATTAAAGGAGTTTGGTAATATCTATACCCGCATTATGAACCCTACTACCGATGTGTTTGAAAAACGCATCGCGGCGTTAGAGGGCGGTGTAGCTGCGCTGGCAACAGCCTCTGGCCAGGCATCCCAATTCCTTGCCCTTAATAATATTTTACAGGTTGGCGATAACTTTGTTACTTCACCTTTCCTATATGGCGGTACTTACAATCAGTTTAAAGTAGCTTTCAAACGCCTGGGTATCGAAGTACGCTTTGCCAAAGATGATACTGCGGCCAGTATCGAGGCGCTTATTGATGATAAAACAAAGGCCATTTTCCTGGAAACCATTGGTAACCCGGGCTTTACCATTGCCGATTTTGAAAAGGTGAGCGAAGTTGCCAAAAGACATGACCTGCCATTAATTGTTGATAATACTTTCGGTGCCGGTGGTTACCTCTTCCGCCCTATTGAACATGGCGCTGATGTGGTTGTTGAGTCAACAACCAAATGGATTGGCGGACATGGTACCAGTATTGGCGGCGTCATTATTGATGCAGGCAATTACAATTGGGGTAACGGTAAGTTTCCGCAATTCACTGAACCATCTGAGGGGTACCACGGGTTGATATTTAACGATGTATTTGGCATTGGAGGCCCGTTTGGCAATATCCAGTTTATTATCCGCGCCCGTGTTGAGGGATTAAGGGATTTCGGCCCGTCGCAAGCTCCGTTCAATTCATGGTTGAATATCCAGGGACTTGAAACACTTTCTCTGCGTGTGCAACGTCACGTTGATAATGCCCTGCAACTGGCCAAATGGCTGGAGCAGCACCCACAGGTGGCAAGTGTAAATTACCCGGGACTGGAATCATCGCCATATCATGAGCTGGCTAAAAAATATTTAAAGAATGGTTTCGGTGGCGTATTGTCATTCGAGATTAAGGGGAGTAAAGAGCAGGCTAGCAGATTGATCAACAACCTGAAACTGGTTAGTCATTTAGCCAATGTGGGCGATGCAAAAACGCTCATCATACAACCATCAGCAACAACACATCAGCAATTATCTGATGAAGAGCAATTATCGGCCGGTGTTACGCCAGCTTCATTGCGAGTGGCTGTTGGTATTGAGCATATTGACGATATCAAAGCTGATTTTGAGCAGGCTTTTGCAAAAATCAAGCAAGGTGAGGGTGAGTTAGTTTAATAATGTATAGTTTTTTTAAGTGATATAGTAAACGTTATTGCAGGTTGCAGCCGGAAATACCGGTTGCACCTGAAATAACAAAACAACAGAATGAACGCAGAGATATTTAAATACACTAATACTTTTGAATTTGAATCGGGCCGTACAATTGAAGGTTTAGAAATAGGTTTTCACACTTATGGCCGGTTAAATAAGGAGAAAAATAATGTTGTTTGGGTTTGCCATGCGCTTACTGCCAACAGCGATGTATTTGACTGGTGGAAAGGGCTTATTGGCGAGGGTTATTTTTTTAACCCGGAAGAGCATTTTATAGTTTGCGCCAATATTTTGGGTTCTCCTTACGGCACTACAAGTCCGTTGAGCATTAACCCGGTTACCGGCCAGCCATATTATCTTTCATATCCCCAGTTTACTACAAGGGATATGGTTAAAGCGCACCAGTTGCTTGCCCAGCATTTAAACATCAATAATATCAGTGTATTAATTGGAGGTTCGTTAGGTGGCCAACAGGCTATGGAATGGGCTATTATTGAGCCAGAGCGGATCAAAAATCTGATCCTGATAGCTACCAACGCCAAGCACTCGCCATGGGGCATCGCCTTTAACGAGTCGCAGCGTTTAGCTATCACAACCGACCGCACCTTTTACAGCAATACGCCCGAAGGCGGTCAGAAAGGCTTAAAAGCTGCGCGCAGTATCGCGCTTTTAAGTTATCGTACTTATAAAACTTACGGCATTACCCAACAGGAAGAAGCCGACGATGTGCAGGACAATTTCCGTTCTTCATCGTACCAAAATTACCAGGGGCAAAAGCTGGTGAACCGCTTTAACGCCTATAGTTATTGGTACCTGACCAAAGTGATGGACTCACACAATGTGGGCCGGGGCCGTCACGGTGTAGATAAAGCGTTAAGTCTCATCAAGGCAAAAACATTAGTTATTGGCATCTCGTCGGATGTTTTGTTCCCTGTTGAAGAACAGCAATACCTGTTCAGGCATATCCCAAAAGCTGCCTTTTCCGAGCTGGATTCGTTTTATGGGCACGATGGGTTTTTAATTGAAACAGAAGCATTAACAAAAATATTCACATCATTTTTTAAAACCGATGTGAAAGGAAAAATTATAGAACTGCAACGTACAGCGTAATGAGTAAAAAGTTAAATATCGGCCTCTTCGGATTTGGAGTTGTTGGCCAGGGGTTATATGATATCATCAAAACAAAGCATTTAAATATCGAGATAGTAAAATTTGCTATTAAAGACCCTAATAAAAAACGTTCTTTACCGGCACATTTATTTACTACCGACAAAGAAGAACTGCTTAATAACCCGGAGATCAATACCATTGTTGAACTGATCAATGATACCGAAGCTGCTTTTGAAATTGTTTCAAGGGCTTTAAAATCTGGAAAAAACGTAGTATCTGCCAGTAAAAAAATGATCGCCCTGCATCTGGACGAACTAATCGAAATCCAGCATCAATACGGCACATCATTATTATATGAAGGCGCTGTTTGCGGTAGTATCCCTATTATCCGCAATTTGGAAGAGTATTATGATAATGAACTACTGCATTCCATCAGCGGTATTTTCAATGGTTCATCAAACTATATCCTTTCAAAAGGCTTTATTGAAGGGCTCGATTATGATAGCGCATTGAAACAAGCCCAGGACCTGGGTTTTGCCGAAACCGACCCAACCAGTGATGTTGGTGGTTTTGACGCCAAATACAAGCTGGTTATTGCCGCAGCGCATGCTTATGGTGTAGTTGTACAGCCCGATGAGGTATTTAACCTGGGTATTCAGAACCTTGCAGCTGCCGATTTGCAATATGCCCGCGAAAAGAACCTCAAAATTAAACTGGTGCCGGTAGCCAAAGAACTTGACGACCGCAACGTTGCCCTGTTTGTATTACCTAAGTTTGTAAACGACAAAGAGTTTTTATACAACGTTGAGTATGAATATAACGGCGTAACCGTACAAGCCGCCTTTGCCGATCAGCAATTCTTTTTCGGAAAAGGCGCGGGCGGTCACCCTACCGGTTCGGCTGTACTGTCGGATATTGCCGCGTTGCGCTATAACTACCAGTATGAATACAAAAAAGCTAAAGAAAAAACAGACCTTAATTTTACCAATAACATTGAATTAACCATTTACCTGCGTTATGATGACGAGGAACTGGTTGAAGCGCTGAATTTTGAGCACATCAATGAGCGCTACTATTCAGGTAGTTATAAATTTGTGATAGGAAAAATCAATTTGCAAAATCTGATCGCTAATCAACATCGTATATTTGAGAGTAAGGCTTTCGTAGCCTTTGCCGATCAGCTTACGGGGGTCAGCTTAGCATCGGTAACTAAACAAACAGCTGAAGTTTTTTAATAGATTCTCGGTTGTTAATAAAAAAAGGCTTCTCAAATTGGGAAGCCTTTTTACATTTAATTATTTTTCTACAGCTTATTTAGCTGGTTCCGTAGCTTCTTTAGCCGAGTTCAGGAACACGAACTGGTTATCAAACATATCTATTTTAATAACGCTGTCTTTATCAACTGTACCCGCCAGGATCTGTTTACTCAACTCGTTCAGGATCTTTTTCTGGATAACGCGTTTTAACGGACGTGCACCAAATTGAGGATCATAACCTAACTGGGCCAACCAATCTAAGGCTTCATCGGATGCTTCGATAGTTACACCCATTTCGGCAAGCGTTTGCTGTACCTGTTTAAACTGTAGCTTAACAATATCATGGATCTCATCACGGTTAAGTGGAGTAAACATAATAATCTCATCTATCCTGTTCAAAAACTCCGGACGGATAGTTGCCCTTAACAAATTGAACAGCTCATTCTTGGTTTTTGCTATCAGTTCATCGCGGTTTTCATCTTCCAGGTTTTGGAAGTTTTCCTGGATGATGTTGGAACCGATGTTGGAGGTCATGATGATGATGGTATTCTTAAAATTCACCACACGGCCTTTATTATCTGTTAAACGGCCATCATCCAGTACCTGCAACAAGATGTTAAATACATCAGGATGGGCTTTTTCAATTTCATCCAACAGTACCACGCTGTAAGGCTTGCGACAGAACGGCCTCGGTTAACTGCCCGCCTTCATCATACCCAACATAGCCCGGAGGCGCTCCTATCAGCCTTGAAACAGCATGGCGTTCCTGGTATTCACTCATATCTATCCTCACAAGCGCGCCTTCGTCATTAAACAGGTATTCGGCCAGGGCCTTAGCCAGCTCGGTTTTACCTACACCGGTTGTACCTAAAAATATGAACGAACCTATTGGCCTGCGTTTATCCTGCAAACCTGCGCGGCTGCGGCGGATGGCGTCACTTATTGCTTCAATAGCTTCTTCTTGTCCTGCCACACGTTTGTGCAATTCATCTTCAAGGTTGAGCAATTTCTCGCGCTCGCTCTGAATCATCTTGCTTACCGGGATTCCTGTCCAGCGGCTTACTACACCGGCAATATCATCGGCGGTAACCTCTTCTTTAAGCATACGGCTGTCGCTTTGATTTTCAAGCAGGGCAGCTTTCAGCTTTTCAACTTCGGCCTGGGCTTCAACTATAGTACCGTAGCGTAATTCGGCTACCTTACCGTAATCGCCCGCACGTTCGGCCTGTTCGGCTTCGAGCTTGTAATTTTCTATCAGCTCAACCTTAGTGTTAATGCCATCAACAAGATCTTTTTCACCTTTCCATTTGGCACGTAATGAATCGCGTTGTTGCGACAGGTTGGCTATTTCTTCACTTAGTTCGGCAACCTTACGGTCGTCCTTTTCTCGTTTGATAGCTTCACGCTCAATTTCAAGCTGCATGATGCGGCGTTCCAGTTCGTCAACCACTTCCGGTACCGAATCCATTTCCAGGCGAAGTTTTGATGCTGCCTCGTCCATCAGGTCGATAGCTTTATCCGGTAAAAACCTGTCGGAAATATAGCGTTGTGACATTTCGACAGAGGCGATGATCGCTTCGTCTTTGATCCTCACTTTGTGGTGGGTTTCATAACGTTCTTTCAGTCCACGTAAAATAGATATAGCATCAGCAGCATCAGGTTCTTCAACCATCACTTTCTGGAAACGGCGTTCCAAAGCTTTATCTTTTTCAAGATACTTCTGATATTCATTAAGGGTAGTAGCACCAATCGAACGAAGCTCGCCACGGGCCAGGGCCGGTTTCAGGATATTGGCCGCATCCATAGCGCCTTCTCCCCCGCCTGCACCTACAAGCGTATGGATCTCATCTATAAAAAGGATGATCTCTCCATCGCTTTGGGTAACCTCTTTTACAACAGCTTTCAACCGTTCTTCAAACTCTCCCTTATATTTGGCGCCCGCAATGAGTGCGCCCATATCCAACGAGTATACCACTTTGGTTTTAAGGCTCTCAGGTACATCACCTTTGATGATCCTGAAAGCGATTCCTTCGGCAATGGCAGTTTTACCAACGCCAGGCTCGCCAACCAAAATCGGGTTGTTTTTGGTACGGCGTGACAGAATCTGGATAACCCGGCGAATTTCATCGTCGCGGCCAATAACCGGATCCAGCTTGCCCGAACCCGCATATTCGTTCAAATTACGGGCATACTTGTTAAGGGCGTTATAGGTAGCTTCGGCGTTTTGATCAGTTACTTTGCTATCGCCGCGGAGTTCAACAATTGCTTTTTTTAGGTCTTTTTCATTAACACCCGAATCTTTTAGGATGCTACTTACCGCACCACCGGCGGCTAAAATGCCTAACAGCACATGCTCAACTGATACAAATTCGTCTTTAAATTCTTTTAAATATCCCGACGCTTTTTGCAAAGCCGAATTTGCTTCAGACGAAAGGTATACGTTGCTGCCACTTACCTTGGGGAACGATGCAATTTGCGCATCTAACGTATCATTTAACCTGTTCAGGTTAACATTTAGTTTTTTTAGTAAGTAGGTAATTACGTTTTCATCAACCAGCAATAAGCCTTTAAGCAGATGCGCGGTCTCGATTGCTTGCTGTTGGTTACCAACAGCAATTTCAGATGCCTTTTGTACGGCTTCCTGAGCTTTTATGGTAAAGTTGTTAAAATTCATAGTACTCATGGTTAGTCAATTTATCGGCCATAGTATCCATAGTGAAAAATTGTCATTTTAAATTAAATCGCAATGACACTTTGCCATAATTAATAGCAATTTACGAATTACTATTAACAATAGTACGAGGCAATTTGTCGTTTAATACATTAAAACAATAATAAAAGTATGCGTCAAGTGAAGATGTTTAAAGACGCTAAATAAATCAGATGAGCTTAAAAAACACTTCACTAACAGACAGGCGTGGGCTTGCCTGTTAGTGAAATACTGCGTAATGGATAAAGATAATTGCGAGGGTGCAACTCTTGTTGTCTGTAAATGGAGGGCTATAATGTGATGAGTTTTAGTCAGTCAGCCGGTCGCGGGTTTAATTATCCAATTTATCAACTTTAACTAAATTGCAGGTCCAGGCAAGCCCTTTTCCGCCATTTCTTCCGTCAACCACACCACTTGTCTTCATCGTTTTTCTATCGCTGCTTAAAGTGTAATAATTGGCGTACTGCCTTCCTTTGAGATCATATGTGGCGTTGGGCCTCGCGTCTGTAATCGTCAATACATAAATACTGTCGGATAAGACTTTAAAAGTACCGCTGTGTGTAACAATCTGCACATTATTTTCTTTTGCAATGTTATAAAAGCTGCCGTCTGACATGAATACGACTTGAGATCCCGGATTGGTTGTATCCTTCCAGATGCCTACAAACGGTTTAATTTCTTTCTGATTAGCTCTTTCTACAGTTCTGCAGGAAAAAGTTGTTAATACAGTAATGACAATTGCGATAGATTTAAGAGATTTCATTAACATGTGACTTGGTTTTATGATGTGTAAATTATACTTATCCTTTTTTAAAAAACAATCAAGGTTCATCAAAATAGGCTTATATTTTCATTGACCGAATATTTCGTAAAAGGGTTAACTATACCTTGTCACATTTCTGTTACATTATTTGAAAATATTTTTATAATTTTGTTTAACCCATAAAATTTAATTGAACACCCATTTCTTTTTTAACAGTCTCCCGGTAAAATACCGGTCGCAATACCGTTTGCATTATACTTACCAAAACCTGGTGGCCATAAGGGGTGCCAGTATAGTATTTTTATTGCTTAATGTAATTATCCGGATCCTTTATCTTGTATTCCCCATTAGCTTAACGAAAGCTCAAAACTTTCCCGAGTTTAATTTCAGCAACTGGGTTTTCATTATTATAACTCCTGTTTTCCTGATAGCCAGTAACCTTTTTATCGTTAGTTTCAAAAGCCATAAAAAAGCTACAACAGGCATGTCATTGCTTGTATTTTTGTTTGCGCTTTATATTATTGTTTGCGGCATGTATTCCAGCTTTATAGCCACCTCTAATCCGAGTAATGCCCTCACCTTATACCTTGTTGCATTAAGCTTGATCAGCGTGATAATTGTTTTTGAATACTATGAAACCGTATTGCTGCTTATTGCTATTGAGCTTTTTTTACTTCCCTGCTATTTTACAGTGAAACGCCGGCTACGGATATGTTGTATAACCAGTTGATCTCAGCTATCTTACTTTCCGGCTTTTATTTTATATCAAGGTACTTTTTTCCTACAAAGCCAACTATTATTTTCAGCTGATAGAAATCCGCGAAAAAAACTCGGAAATTGAAAAAGCAAGCGAGTTTAAAAACCAGGTTTTGGGTATGGTTGCACATGACCTGCGTAACCCGATAGCTGCTGTTGAATCAATTGCCATGATGATGGAACTTGATGAGGTAGATGAGGAGACACAAGACAACATCAATATGATGAAGGCATCCTGCGTAAAAGCGCGGAGTATTATTGATGACTTACTGGAAGCAGCCCGAAACGAGAACATAGCGGTTATTGAAACTCAAGATATCGAGCTTAACCAATGGCTTAACAACATAGTGGGCGAATGGAAATTACAGCTGGGTAATAAAGTTAATGTACTTTTCAGCAGTTCGGTAAGTGTTGCCCATGCGCTCATAAATCACGAAAAATTTCACCGGGTTATTGATAACCTGATCAGCAATGCGGTGAAATTTTCTAAAGACCGGGATAATGTGGATGTGCGCCTGCTTAAACTAAATGATACGGTAGTTATTGAAGTTCAGGATTACGGCATGGGCATCCCTGCCAATATGCTGCCGGAAATTTTTAACCAATTTTCAAAAGCAGGCCGAGCCGGTTTACGCGGCGAAAAGTCGACCGGGCTTGGGTTGAGTATTGTACGCCAGATCATTGAAAAGCATAAAGGCACTATCAGCGTTACCAGCACCGAGGGACAGGGTTCAACATTCAGGATCACCTTGCCGGCAGTTAATTCGTTTTAGAATATTAAACAAGTCTTTGTTTATCCAAGGTAGTCTTCTCAAATGACCACTAAAAAGGGTGTCATACTGGGCCCGTCGAAGTATGGCGGACAGGGCCTCTGCGCACGAGTCTTCGACGGGCTCAGACTGACAGTCCCTCTTTGTCATCTAACCTTCATAGCCCATGGATTTTAATCACTCAGCATAACGGCGTAGATGCGTCATTTCACCTTCAAGCATTTATAATTTGCTATATTAAATAACCTCAATGGTCACGGTACTTCCCGCCTTAAGGGCCTCAAAAATCTTTGTGTTGAGTTTAGCTGTAGCCATTGTACTATGCAGAACAGCATCAACGCCTTTATCTTCACCAGGGAGAAGGCAGCCGTCGGTGTCCTTGGCAAAATTGCCAACATGGATCTCAATTCCGGCGAAACCGGGTACATTCTCTAATAATGGCAGGTTTTCGTTGTGTTTGGGGCTGAAAAATTTGACTACATTATAAGTTCCTGTAGGGATGGCTGTTTGCGTTTTAATTTTTATTGATGCAATTTGGGCAAGGCTCATACCGCTATTTAGCCCTCTATCTACGTCCTCCAGTATAAAACATTCGAAGGCGCCATTTATTGATAGTTCGCCAATGGTTGATTGTTTGGTTTTGATTTTTCTTTCGAGTTTTAAGTTTAGGTTCATGATACCGGTTTTTAATTGCTAATATTAACAATTAAAATACTAATTATCAATAGTTTGTATTGATAAAAGTAAATTTATCTTTGAAGATTATTCTTCCTTTAATTTATAAAACCTGCTATCAAAATTAACCAAAAATAATTCGGTGGTAGCTCGGGTGAGCGCGGTATAAAACCACCGCAGAAAATCCATATTGATCATTTCATCGGTTACATAGCCCTGATCGACAAAAACAGCATCCCATTGGCCGCCCTGGGCTTTATGGCAGGTAATGGCATAGGCAAATTTTATTTGCAAGGCATTGTAATAAGGATTGAGCTTTAGCTCATTGTGCATGGTCCTTTTATTAGGTAAATGTTCATAATCCTTCATTACTTCCTGGTAAAACCGTTTCTGATCGTCCTGACTTAACGCGGGCGAATCAGCATAAAGCGTATCAAGCAAAACCTTACAATCAAGGGTTGGGTCTTCGGCATAGTCAATAAATTCCAGCTGCACATCGGCAAAACGAAAACCATACATCTCTTCGGTGCGGCGTACTTTTACTATGCGGGCAATATCGCCGTTGGCAATAAACGCGGTACTATTTTCATCTTTATCCTGCAGCCAAAAGTAATTGTTCTTCACTATCATGATCTGATCGCCGCCGGTAAGCTCCTCCTCCCGGTATAAAATGCGGTTTCGAATTTGCCCGTTATACAAATTGGCATTTTTGTTTGAGCGGCAAATGATAAGTGTGCGGTCATAGCCGTATTTACGGTAAGCGTACTCCAACCCTTCGGGTAATCGCTCACCGGTCATCCTGAAAACATCTTTAAATCCCTTGGTTACAATTTTAGGGATTTCTATGATCTCCTCACGGATCAGATCGCGGATATTGGTGGCATTATATAAGATACCCGAATTCTTTTGCTGGCGCAAAACCTCGGTAAGCTCATAACTGAATATCGACAGGCCAAATTTATCGCCCATGAGCTGCACGTCAAGCGCAGGGCTATCGTCGGCTCCTACAGGCGGTAACTGTGCGGTATCACCTACCAGTATCAGCTTGCAGTTTTTATCATTATAAACATATCTTAGTAAATCAAATAATAATGACACGTGATTGCTGCCCATGGCCTCATCCGAGATCATGGAGGCCTCATCAACAATAAAAAGCGTATCGCTGGCCAGGTTATCAGCAAGGGCAAAACCATCATCGATTGTTAAAGCCGATTTTTTACGGTAGATGCGCTTATGAATTGTAAAAGCTTTGCGCCCGGAATAATTGGTAATGACCTTGGCGGCACGTCCGGTTGGGGCAAGCAGCACGGCTTTATAGTTATAATGCCTCAGTGCCTTTACCAGCGCACCTACTATAGTTGTTTTCCCGGTGCCGGCATAGCCTTTCAGAATAAAGCATTCGTCGCCTTCGGTGCTTTTTAAAAAGGCATGCAGCTTGCTAAAAAGTTCTGTTTGCTGACCTGTTGGCTCATGCGGGAATGACTGGCGGATATGATCGGGACTTGACACCCTGCAAAAATGATGATAAGTAATTTAATTCAGTAAGATTAGTTTTACATTTGACCCATGGAATTTGACGAAAACAAAGAGGAAGAAAAATACAGCGAAGACGATTATGTAGATATTTACTCCAAAAGGGCGATATTTTGGTTTTCGTTTTTTAACCTGATATTTGGCGGGGTGCTGCTGGTTATCAATTTATACAATGCAGGTTACAGAAAGGCGGTTCCGGTGGTGCTGGCCTTTGTATTATTTTTTCCTATCTCTCCTACTTTGTTATCATGCATTCGGGCGTTGACCTGCAACAGGTTGTTGACGCCATGAACGTAACGGCTAAAGGTGGCCAGCCAACGGCCGCACAGGTTACAGCAATGCTTTCGGTAGCAGGCCTTAACATAGGTTTTGGCCTGATTGGTGCTTTAATTCTAAGCCAGTTTTTTTCAGGAGATATTTTCCGGATAATGATTATTATCCTAAGCCTGTAGGATTGCCGATTTTGATCTTTATCATCCTGATGATATTAACCCGCATTTTATAACAGCATACCAATTTGGGCTGCGGTAATTACTGTATCTGCCAAAAAATATTACTTTTGTTAAAACCGGTATGAACGAACACAATTATACTTACCACGATGATAACTTTAGTTTAGATAAAACTGAGGATTATACTTTATTAATACAGGTTGAAGACAAATCGTTTTCGTACGCCATAAGTAATAACGGCAAGCTAATAGCCTGGGCCGAAAATTATCCGTTTGACGAGCTAAGCGATCCGCAGGAATTGCTTGACCTGCTGTCGGCCAAGTACGGGCAAATGATTATCGGTTTACCTGCTCACAGTTTTACGCTGGTGCCGGCAGAATTGTTTAGCGGTGAGCGCCTGCCGAACCTGGCCCGTTTCCTGGATGTGAGAGCCGACAGCAAAGTTATAGCCCAGGTATTAGATAAGGAAAACATCATCATATACAATACCAGCGAAGCCATTGTGAGTACCGCAGAAGAATTTGGCATCCGTAATACCGTTTTTACATCAAAAGGCTGGTTAACTGCCATTGCCCAAAACAATCCCGGCAACGACTGCCTTTACCTCAATATTGAAAAAGAAAAGCTGGAGATAGCTCATTTTGCATCAGGCAAACTGCGTTTCTATAACTCATTTGATTTTAATGGCAATGATGAACTGGTTTACTTTACTGTACTGGTTGCTAATGAACTTAACCTCGAAGCTAAACATACCAGCTTATATGTAAGCGGTAACATTGATGCCGGCAGTAAAGGATTAAGCCGCCTGGCCGAATTTTTTAACGTGGCCGAAGTCAATAATTTACAGGTATTACAATTACCCGCGGAGGTTGTTGCTCACAGGGTGTTATCAATAGCGGCTCTTTCATTATGCGCATTATCGGAGGCAGTTTAAAAGGCTTAAGGCTTAATCCGCCAAAAAATCTTCCTGTTCGTCCTACAACCGATTTGGCAAAAGAAGCTTTATTTAATATCCTGCTTAACCAAATTGAGTTTGAATGCATTAAAGTACTTGACCTGTTTAGCGGAACCGGCAACATATCGCTTGAATTTGCTTCACGCGGCGCTTCGGAAGTTATATCTGTCGACAGGAGTATTCATTGCGTTAATTATCTTAAAGATACCTCGCGGCAGCATAAGCTTGCGCAAATAAAAACTTACCGCGAAGATGTATTCAAATACCTAAATGTTGAAACGGAACAATACGATCTGATATTCGCCGACCCGCCCTATGACCTAAACAGGATCCCCGATTTGCCAAAAGTTATTTTTGAAAAGAACCTGCTTAAACCTGATGGCCTGTTGATTGTTGAACACCAGTCCCTGCAAAATTTGAGCAATCATCCCGCTTTTATTGAACAAAGAAAATACGGGCATTCGTCATTTTCGTTTTTCAGACCGGTTTAGATACCTGCCTTTAAAATAACTACCCCGCTTTCTTTAAAGCCCTTTAACCGCTCAGGATCTGCATCGGTAATGATCGCGTTGATGATATCTAAGCCTGCAAAATTAAGGTAGGTTTCCTTGCTTATTTTGCTGGCATCACACAGAATATAGATAAACGCGCTGTTTGCGGCGAAAGCTGTTGTAATGGATGCTTCATATTCACTATTGGCAAACAATCCTGCTTCCGAAATACCGTCAACGCCCAAAAAGCTTTGGTTGCCCTATACTTTTGAATATGCTCAATAGCTGTAGTTCCATGTACAGCCTGTCGCTCTTTATCCAGCTCCCCTCCTATTATATTAACACTCACAGCGCTATCCTGCAACTCATATACTACAGGTAATGAATTTGTTATCACCTTTATCTTCTTGTTTTTAATGAACTGGCATAACCTAAAAACAGTACTCCCGCAATCCATAAAAATAACATCCCCGTTATGGATTTGTGATGCGGCCCTGCGGCAAATGGCATCTTTAACAGTTGCGTTTTGAGCGCTTTTATTCACAAAGCTATGTGGCCTTTCGTGAGGATTAACTTTTGTTGCTCCTCCATGAGTACGGTAAAGCAATCCATCGGCTGCTAACTGGTTCAGGTCGCGCCGTGCTGTAATTTCTGAAATATTCAGTTCGGCAGCCAATTGCTTTATATCAACCTCTCCGCTTTGACTGAGCTGCTCAATTATTTTTTGTTTTCTTTTTGGAAAGTTCATTTTATTAATCCTATTTTCGTTCAAAAATAATCATTATCAATCATAAACGATCAAAAAAAATGATTCAGATCAAAATTCTTAATACCGATATTTTATCAGATAACTGGTACATCCTTAAAAAAGTAACTTACGAGGTTACGGAAAAAGACGGTAATACCGCTGTGCAAAGCCGTGAAGCTTATGACCGCGGCAACGGCGCAACCATTTTGCTTTATAATAAAGCACAATCATCTGTAATATTAACCAGGCAATTCAGGCTGCCCACCTATATCAACGGCAACCCCGATGGAATGCTGATTGAATGTTGTGCCGGCTTGCTTGATAAGGATAATCCGGAAGATTGCATCCGTAAGGAAACCGAGGAAGAAACCGGCTATAAAATAACGGATGTTAAAAAGGTTTTTGAAGCTTATATGTCGCCGGGTTCTGTTACCGAAATCCTTTACTTTTTTGTTGCCGAATATGCCAAAGAAATGAAAGTTAGCGATGGCGGTGGGCTCGCCCACGAAAATGAAAATATTGAAGTTTTAGAGCTGCCATTCAGCGAAGCCCTGCAAATGGTAAAAACCGGGGAAATAAAAGATGGCAAAACAATTATGCTTTTGCAGTATGCTCAGTTGGCTTCGCTGGTTTAGGGGGAGTGATCAAATGAATGGTTCAACTTGTCAGATATAAAGTCGCTAATTAAATAATGCCGATAAAAGGCAAAAAACAACTGTTCATTTAAAGAACCCAATCAACTATTCATTAATTTTACTGCATGAAGACAGCCCTTTTTCCAGGTTCATTTGATCCGCTTACTAAAGCTCACGTTGATATTGTGAAACGATCTGTTGAGCTTTTTGACAAGCTTTACATAGGTATCGGCGTAAACAGCAGCAAAAAGGGGTTGCTGAGTGTTGAACAGCGCGAACAAATGATCAGGGCGGTTTTTGAGCATGATGAACGGATCCACGTGATAGCCTATGAAGGCCTTACTGTCGATTTTTGCAAAAGCATAGGCGCCGCTTACATGATCAGGGGAATCCGTACGGTATCAGACTTTGAGTATGAAAAAGCGATTGCCCAGATGAACCATTCGCTGGCACCCGACATCGAAAGCATATTTATTGTAAGCAAACCAGGCTATTCATCCATCAGTTCAACCATTGTGCGCGAAATTATCCGCTATAATGGCGATGTAAGCCAGTTTATTCCGAAAGAGGCATTACCTTATTTGTAACCAGCTTTTCCTTATGCAACACATCCATAATAGATGGAAAGGTGTTTTCAATTATTGGTTCAATATGATGGTGTTCAAACCAGCGCACATCGGTAATACCCTCTTCTTTTTGAGGTTTTAGCTTTTCTTTACCCTTACTTGTCATGGCAAACCAATGCGTTTTCTTAAGCACTACCTCGCCGCGGTTAACATATACATGGTATGTTTTACAAATTTTTTCTCCTAGTTCGCTCACTTTTATACCGCACTCCTCCTCTACCTCACGCACTGCCGCTTCTTTCACTTTTTCCTCTTTTTCTATTTTGCCTTTGGGCAGGTCCCATTTATCATTACGATAAATGAATAAATATTGCCCCTTAGTGTTCATAACCAGGCCGCCTGCCGCTTCAATAAGTGTAATATTCTTTTTAATAGCTTTAAGATACACCTTAGCGTTTGCTGTTTTTATGTAGAACAATTTGTTAGGATTAGCGAGGATCCAGGTATATATAATTTTAAGGTCAAAGGTCTCTGCATCAAGCCTTTCAAAATTATCTGCATGCTTTGGTTCAGATTCTGTGAGCAGGATAACCTTTTCGTTAATATAAATTCTGTATTTTTGAGCCATGTTTACTAATAATGAGATCGAACAACAAGTAGCCGAATTCCTGCTGCAAATTAAAGCAATTAAATTACAACCCAATAATCCTTTTACATGGGCATCGGGCTGGAAATCTCCAATTTACTGCGATAACCGTGTTACACTTTCTCATCCAACTATCCGCACTTACATCAGGCAGCAATTAGTCGCAGCCATACAGGATAAATTCGGGTCGGTTGGCTGCATTGCGGGTGTGGCAACTGCAGGTATACCGCAAGGTGCATTAGTAGCCCAGGAATTAGGCCTTCCATTTATTTATGTACGTTCAAAACCTAAGGAGCATGGCACAGGTAGCATGATTGAGGGCGATGCCGCTACTACTTCAGGCAAGCGGGTTGTGGTTATCGAGGATCTGCTTTCAACCGGTAAAAGCAGTCTGCAGGCCGTTGAAGCGTTGCGTGCCGCAGGTTATGACGTTGCAGGCTTGGCAGCTATATTTACTTATGGCTTTGATATTGCCGACGAAAACTTTAAACAGGCCAACTGCCCATACGTAACCCTGTCAAACTATAACGCGCTTATTAAATACGCGGAAGAACATCAATTCATTAATGAAAAAGATGTAAACCTGCTCAGGCAGTGGCGCGAAAACCCATCAACCTGGGGCGAAATGGCTGCAAGTTAAGACCGTTGATTTTTTTGATTTCGATGATTGCGCTGATTTTTAGATTGTTCTGTCAGCGTAATTTGTCTCAAATCTCAAATCTAATATCTCAAATCTATCCATGAATACATTCACCAGTACGATAAGTATTAACAAGCCTTTAACGGAGGTTTACGATTTCCTGGCCGATTTTAATAATCACCGGCAACTGATGCCTGATAATATCCAGGAATGGACATCCACCCGGGATGAAGCCCGTTTCAGTATCCAGAATATGGCCAAGCTTGCTTTGAAAATTGAGGAGCGTGTGCCCAACCAGATGGTAAGGATCATACCTGCTGAGAAACCACCATTTGACCTGGAACTAAAATGGTCGTTATCTTTTAATAACGACCATACTGATATTTTATTCACCATTGGCGCAGAGCTTAGCATGATGATGAAAATGCTGGCATCAGGTCCGCTTCAAAAATTGGCCGATCATGAAACGCAAAGCTTATTTAATATTTTAAACAAAGCTTAAAGCGTTGCCCTAAAGCTTATAATTAATATATTTTTAATATACTTTGCGCTTTTGTGTATTGTTGATGGCTATTACCACATTGATGATAATTAAACCTATAATTAATGCTCCCATGACCATTGTTAAATAATTTAAATAAATTGTTACACTGTATGTTAGTCAAAGGCTGTACCATTATATTATAACTGGTTAGATATAGCGATTAAACGTATTAAATATACTTTTAGTTTACACTACATTATCATTTCTGTGTAATTGTATACCCATGGATTTAATTTATGGGGAAAATTGCTGCTCAAAAAATCCCCATCCATAATATCAGCACCATATATCGTTAAAATGAAGATTTTACCGTACTTTTGCGCCAAATTAGAGGTGCAGCATGATCACGGTATCCAATCTTTCTTTACGTTACGGTAAGCGTACTTTGTTTGAAGACGTAAACCTGAAATTTACACAGGGCAACTGTTATGGTATTATTGGCGCCAATGGCGCGGGTAAGTCAACATTCCTGAAAATTCTTTCGGGCGATATTGACCCAACCAGCGGCTCGGTGAGCTTCACTCCCGGCGAACGCATGGCTGTTTTGAGCCAAAACCATTACGCTTTTGACGAATTCACAGTTATCGAAACGGTGATGATGGGCCATAAGGAAATGTACGCCGTAATGAAGGAGAAAGACGCTATTTATCTTAAAGAAGATTTTAGCGATGCCGATGGCGAACGCGCGGGTGAACTGGAAAACCTTTTTGCCGAAATGGACGGCTGGAATGCCGAAAGCAATGCCGCTACCCTGCTCAGCAACCTTGGCATTAAAGAAGAATTTCATTATCAACTGGTTAAAGACCTTGATAACACCCAAAAAGTACGTGTTTTATTAGCCCAGGCACTTTTTGGCAAGCCAGATATACTGCTGCTTGATGAGCCTACCAACGATTTGGACATCCACACCATTAGCTGGCTGGAAGATTTCCTTGCGTCATATGAAGCTATTGTACTGGTAGTATCGCACGACAGGCACTTCCTGGATACTGTATGTACCCACGTAGTAGATATTGATTTTGGCAAAATGACCATTTATACAGGTAACTATACCTTCTGGTACGAATCGAGCCAATTGGCCCTTAAACAACGTGCCGAACAAAATAAGAAAGCCGAAGATAAAGTTAAAGAGCTTCAGGAGTTTATCCGCAGGTTTAGTGCCAATGCGTCCAAATCAAAACAGGCAACCAGCCGTAAAAAAGCATTGGATAAAATCAACCTGGATGAAATTCAGCCATCAAACCGTAAATATCCGGGTATTATATTCAACAACCTGGGCCGTGAAGCCGGCGATCAGATCCTGACCGTTGAAAACCTGGGCAAAACCCTTAATGGTGAGGTGCTGTTCAATAATATCACCTTCACTGTAAACAAAGGCGATAAAATTTCTATCCTGTCGCAAAACAGTTTGGCAACTACCGCTTTCTATAATATTTTAACAGGCCGCGATAGAGATTTTACAGGCACCTTTAAATGGGGTGTGACAATTAACGCGGCTGATATCCCTAACGACAGCAGCGAATACTTCGATGGCAAAAGCGACAACCTGATTGATTGGCTGCGCGAATATTCGCCTGGCGAAAAAGACGATCAATTTATCCGCGGCTTCTTAGGCCGTATGCTATTTTCGGGTGAGGAAGTTATGAAAAAATGCAGTGTGCTATCGGGTGGCGAAAAAATGCGCTGCATGTTTAGCCGTATGATGCTGCAGCAAGCCAACCTGCTGATGTTTGATGAACCAACCAACCACCTCGACCTGGAATCGATTACAGCGCTTAATAATGGTATGAAAGATTTCCGCGGCACAATCCTGTTCACCTCACGGGATCATGAACTGGTTGAAACGGTAGCCAATCGGATTATTGAGTTAACACCAGGTGGTTACATTGATAAACTCATGACCTATGATGAATATATCAACAGCCCTGTAGTGCAAAAACAACAGGAAGATTTATACGCTGCTGTATAATAACTGGTAAGGGAATATATGAGGCCTGGTAGCATAATACTACCGGGCCTTTATATTTTATAACTTATAATAAGTTAAACCCGGAGGCCTGCGTTTCGAGCTGATTAATAGTAGATTCGTCGCTAAACAGATAAAAATGATCTTTAGTGTACGAATATTGAACATTTAAACCGTTTTGGGCAATAAAATCTTTAACAACGCTTTCATATAGGAGCTTGTTAATTTTAAGTAATTTTCTTTTTTTCATGAGAGATAGATATTAAGTTTTACAATTTAAGTAGCTTTTGTTAAAATTCCAACAAAAAAACTAACATTTTGTTAGGAAGTTGCTATAATTAACTTTTTTGGCCGAGCCGGGAATAAAATGAACACCAGGAAGATGAAAGCGGGTTATTACTCCAACCTTTAATTTTACAATAAGCAGATTAAAATAATTGTTAACTATGAGTAATTCCGCCTGCTGAAAAAGAAAATAATTTGCATATTTGCAACCCGGCAAAAGCTGGTACATATGACTCCGTAGCTCAGCTGGTAGAGCAAATGACTCTTAATCATTGGGTCGAGAGTTCGAATCTCTCCGGGGTCACTTTTTTAGGCAAGTTGTCAATTTTATTGGCAACTTTTTTTATGGCTTCAAATTCAATAAATTTAGTTCACCTGCTAACAAAATTGAATTTTGAAAAGCTTCTCCCCTTGTCTATCAGATTAAAGTAGAAGCTTCAAGGCGAAAGATCATAGTTTTTTATTTATTGTAAAAATGCGATGTTAACCTTGTTCGTTATATCTCTATAAATTCTATCTTTAATTGTCTAAACATTTTCACAATGATTCAAAAAAAGCGTATCGCTTCTTGCTTTTTCTTATTTTACAAAGTTGCACTCAAGCACAAACTTTCAATAAAGCCAAGTTAGACAGCTTTTTTGTAGCGCTGAATAAGAATGACCAAAGCATGGGCAATATCGCCATATCCGCGAATGGAGTGTTGGTTTATCAAAACGCTATCGGTTTTAGCCAAATAAACAAAGGGGCAAAAACACCTGCTACCATTGATACAAAATACCGGGTAGGCTCTATCACTAAGATGTTTACTGCTGTTATGATCTTTCAGTTGATAGATGAAGGTAAGCTTAGCTTTGAAACACCTTTGGCACGTTATTTCCCACAGCTTCCCAATGCAAGTAAGATCAATATAAGGGAAATGCTTGACCACCGTAGCGGGCTTCATAATTTTACGAGCGACTCACTTTATTCCACTTATATGGGCAGCCTAAGTCTGAAGCTGAAATGATTGCCATCTTTAGCAGACAAAAATCCGATTTTGAACCGGATTTAAAGGCCGAATACAGCAATACTAACTTTGTATTACTGGGTTATATTATTGAAAAATTGACAGGTAAAACGTATGGCGAAGAATTAAAGAAACGGGTCACTTCAAAAATAGGCTTGAAACAAACTTATTACGGCACTAAAGCCAATTCAACCAAAAACGAAGCATACTCCTACATTTACCAAGGACAGTGGACACAAATGCCGGAAACAGATATGAGTATTCCGGGCGGTGCCGGTGCTATTGTTTCTACGCCCGCCGATCTGGTTAAATTTATAAATGCACTTTTCGAAGGCAAACTTATTAGTGCCGCCAACTTAGAGCTAATGACAACGATGAGGGACAGTTATGGTATGGCCATGTTTGCTATGCCTTTTTATGATATAAAAGGCTATGGACATTCCGGAGGCATCGACGGGTTTTTAAGTTTGCTTTTATATTTACCGAAAGAGAAGATAGCAATAGCTTACACTTCCAATGGAACACGATACTCATATAATGATGTAGTCATGGGAGCATTGAATATATATTTTAATAAGTCGTTTACTATTCCAGAGTTCAAAACAATTACATTAAACTCAGCTGAACTTGATAAATATGTCGGGGAATATTCCAGTACACAAATACCCTTGAAAATTACTATAACAAAAAAAGACATCACGCTGTTTGCGCAAGCCTCGGGTCAAAGTGCATTTCCCATGGAAGCCAAAGGTGACAATAAATTTGTTTATGCTTCTGCCGACGCCACCTTTCAATTTGAACCGGATAAAAGACGTTTCACTTTAATACAAAAGGGGAATACCTATTTATTTAACAAAACTGACAAATAGAGGCAAATTGAGAATTGGTAGCTGATCTTGCATGACTAGCTTACCTAAATGCTTATAATTAAACTGGGATTTTTTCAATCAAAAAAGTGCTCCGGGTGTCAGCTACAGAGCGCCCTTATAGATAGGCAATCGATTAATCACCTTTTTTATTTGGCAACCCCTTACAACCGTTTTTATGAATATTAATAAAAGGTGTTAATTCTTTTAGTTTTGCGAACGGTACTCTAAAGGTGTCGTGCCAGTCTTCTGTTTGAATAACCTTGTAAAATGTTGCGGGTATCTAAAGCCTAGTTCGTAAGCGATCTCACTGACCGATTTATTTCGATCAAATATTTTTTCTTTTGCAAGGTCAATGACTTTTTCTTGTATAAAGTCGTGCGCGGATTTTCCCGTTTCCTTTTTGATGAGCTCTCCAAAATAGTTACTTGAAAGGTGGAGGCTATCAGCACAATAACCAACTGTCGGCAATCCCATATTCTGTAAATTGTCTGACCTGAAATAGTTGTAGAGTAACGTCTCAAATTTTTCCAGAATGCCTTTATGAATATCTTCCCGCGTAATAAACTGGCGGTCATAGAAGCGAACACAATAGTTCAGAAATAACTCTATGGTGCTGATCACTAACTTTCTACTATGCTTATCAATAGCGTGTTCGAGTTCATAGCGTATCTTACTGAAGCTATCTAATACAATTTGGCGCTCGCGCTGTGACAAATGCAAAGCTTCGTTGACGTTATAGCTAAAAAAGCCATAATCCTGGACATGACGACCGAGCGAAGTGCCGCGGATGAAATCCGGATGGAATACCAGCGCATGGCCGCTCGGTTGAAACAGTTCCTCTTTTCGGACTCCTGCTACCTGTCCCGGAGAAAAGAACACCAGTGTTCCTTCCTGATAGTCATAATTCGCCCTACCGTAAGTAAGATCGCCACAGTCGACATCCTTTAAAATAACTACATAGAGCCCAAAGTACATTTTGTAGCGATTGCGCGGTGACGCTTTTGAAAAGTCGATTACGCTCACCAATGGATGCAGCGTTTCTTCGTTATTGAAGTCATTATAGGACTTAACTGTCTCAAAACGAACTATATCTTCCATGTCTTTTTCTTTTCTATGAACAAATGTAAAAAGCGAAAATCTTTTTATACCACCGTTAGTGCCCTATCGGTGAAATTGGTAAGCAATACCGTGTTTTGTATAAGTTAAGCTTAAAAAATAGGCTTGACCTTTGTACCATCATCTATTTAAACAAAATTATTTAATTATGGACAAAAGAATATTAGGGAAAGACTTAGAAGTTTCCACACTCGGTTTAGGCTGCATGGGTTTAAGTTACGGTTACGGCCCGGCAACAGAAAGAACAGAAGTGATCGGTTTGATCCGTCATGCGTTTGAAATTGGCGTAACCTTTTTTGATACCGCAGAAGCCTACGGCCCTTACCTTAACGAAGAAGTCGTTGGCGAAGCGCTTGAACCTTTCCGAAATGAGGTGGTAATTGCAACCAAATTTGGCTTTAAGAATGGTAAAACCAGTGATGGTCTTGACAGCCGACCTGAAAATATCCGTGCGCACACTGAAGCGGCATTGAAACGTCTGCGGACTGACCGGATCGATCTGTTGTACCAACACCGTGTTGACCCGAATGTACCTATGGAAGATGTTGCGGGCACTGTTAAAGACCTGATTGCCGAAGGCAAGGTTAAGCATTTCGGTATGTCTGAGGCCGGTGTCGAAAGTATTCGTAAAGCACATGCCGTTCTACCCGTTACGGCGTTGCAAAGCGAATACTCACTTTGGTGGCGTGAGCCTGAAAAAGAGATTTTACCGTTATTGGAAGAATTAAAAATCGGTTTTGTGCCTTTCAGTCCACTTGGTAAAGGGTTTTTGACCGGTGCGATTAATGAGAAGACGACCTTTGATAAGACCGATTTCCGCAATGTTGTACCCCGTTTCTCAGAAGAGAACCGGCAGGCGAACCAAGGCATTGTAGATGCTTTAGCGGAAATTGCAAAACAGAAAGGTGTAACGAATGCACAAGTAGCGATTGCCTGGCTACTTTCACAAAAACCATACATTGTGCCGATTCCTGGTACCACAAAGATCAACCGTTTGGAAGAAAATATGTCTGCTGCCAGTGTGAAATTGAGCCAACAGGACCTGAATGATATACAAATTGCACTTGGTAATATCGAAGTTATTGGTGCCCGTTACCCTCAACATTTGGCAGCAAGGCAAGGACGGTAATATGAAAAATTCAAAAAACGTAATCGTATTGACCGGGGCCGGTCAATTAGGTATGGCCATCGCCCGCAGAATGGGTTACGGTAATAAGATCTTTGTAGCGGACTGGAAAATAGAGAATGCTCAAGCAATTTCTAAAACGCTGACGGAGGCTGGTTTTGACGTAGTACCGTTTAAAGTGGACATCTCATCACGGGAATCTGTTCAGTCACTGATTAAAGCCGCCCGAAAGGAAGGTGAGATTGCTATCTTCATCAACGCAGCAGGAGTTTCACCAAGTCAGGCATCCATTGAGCAAATATTAAAGGTTGATTTATACGGAACCTCACTTTTATTGGAGGAGTTTGGCAAGGTGATCAAATACGGTGGTACGGCCGTTGTGATCTCCAGCCAGTCAGGTTACAGGATGCCCGCGTTAACCGCCGATGAGGACAGGTTGCTTGCAACAACACCTACAGAACAACTTTTGCAACTTGAATTGCTTAAGCCAGAAAATATCAAAGACACGCTTCACGCCTATCAGATGGCAAAACGTGCTAACGGCAAGCGAGTTATGGCGGAAGCTGTAAAATGGGGCGAACGTGGTGCTCGAGTTAATGCAATATCACCTGGCATTATCATTACGCCTCTTGCGCTTGATGAGATCAATGGCCCGAGAGGAGACTTTTATAGGAACATGTTTGCTAAAAGCCCGGCAGGACGTCCCGGAATTGCGGACGAAGTAGCAAATGTTGCGGAACTTTTATTGTCCAATGCTGGCGCTTTTATTACTGGTTCTGACTTTCTGATAGACGGTGGTGCAACGGCATCCTACTTCTACGGTCCACTTCAACCGGAAAATAGATAATAAGAACAGCAACGCGCGCAAGTGCAAAAAACAAGATTATGATAAAAAGAAAATTAGGAAATAGCGGCCTCGAAGTATCTGCGTTAGGTATGGGCTGTATGAATTTAAGTTTTGGTACCGGCCCGGCCGCCGATATCAATGATGGTCTGGCTACTATTCGTGCTGCTGTTGAGCGAGGTATCACTTTCTTTGATACAGCTGAAGGTTATGGGCCTTATACTAATGAGAAACTTGTGGGTGAAGCTTTAGAGCCATTCCGTAAAGATGTGACCATTGCCACAAAGTTCGGCTTCAAACTGGAAAATAACCAAATCACCGGATTAGACAGCCGCCCTGAAAACATCCGCGAGGTAGCCGAGGCATCACTCAAAAGATTAAGAACAGATTATATTGACCTGTTCTATCAGCATCGCGTTGACCCTTCCGTTCCAATTGAAGAAGTCGCCGGTACATTAAAAGACCTGATACAGGAAGGTAAGATCAGTTATTACGGACTTTCTGAAGTAAGCGCCAATACCATTCGCAAGGCTCATGCGATACATCCTGTAGCAGCTGTTCAAAATCAATACTCCATCTGGACGAGAGAACCGGAAGCAGATGTATTGCCTGTGTGCGAAGAATTGGGCATCGGCTTTGTGCCGTGGGGACCATTGGGTACAGGGTTTCTTACCGGCACTATCGATACTAGTTCAAAATTTGACGCCAGTACAGATCTTAGGGCCAATTTCCCCCGCTTCAGCCAAGAAAACATCAAAGCGAATATGCCTGTGGTAGATATGCTACGCAATATTGCAGCTAAGAAAAACTCGAACCCTGTTCAGATCGCTTTAGCCTGGCTTTTGGCGCAGAAGTCCTGGATCGTTCCGATACCTGGTATGGATAAAATCGCCTATATCGATGACAATATTAAATCAGTTGACCTGCTACTTACTACCGAAGATTTGAATGAGATCGACGAACAGCTGTCAAAGATCAATATACAGGGCGACCGCCTGGATGCGGGTTTGCTGTCTATGTCTGAATAAACATGAACCTTAAATTTATGAAACCGTTAATTTTAATCCTGTTAATTATAGTTTCGCTTGATTGTTCTGCTCAAACAGCTCAAGAAAAAAACTTACTTTCCTTATCAGATCGCATTTTTGAGTGGGAAGTAGCCGGAAAAATCGATTCCCTTGAGCAAATATTTCACAAGAAATTTCAGGTTGTCGGATCGAGCGGCGAAGCACAATCGAAGGCAGCTTATATCGCCAGATTGCAAAGCGGAAATTTCGTTCACAATGCTATCATAGTAGACGAAAGTGTTGTGGCGATAACAGATAATACCGGAGCAGTGTTCGGCAAAGGCACCTTTACCGTAACCAGCAACGGCCACAAGGTTGTTTTGAAGCTTTCTTACATCGAAGTGTTTACCCGAACAGGTAAAAGCCATCCCTGGAAACTGCTGGCTATGCATGCCAGCAGTTTGCCTGAAAAGCGCTAATTAGCCAAACAATATCAATGAAAAATGTAATTATTTTCGGTGCAAGCGGAAGCCTTGCATCATATGTGATAGATGCGATTGAAGAGCTAGACGACGTGGAACTAACCCTTTTTGTTCGTAACAAAAACAGGTTACAGCAAGGTGCGAGAAACAAACACAGGGTTATCGAAGCCGATGCCACCAACTTTACATTGGTTAAAGACGCGATAGCCGGACAACATATTGTTTATGTGAATCTTGCGGGTGACCTTGAGTTAATGACTCAGAATATTGTGAAAGCAATGATTGAAACCGGTGTCAATCGAATTATCGCTGTAAGTTCAATCGGTATATACAATGTACCGCTTAGTTCAATGCTCGTCCCGTACAGAAAACTTGCCGATATTATAGAAGTGTCAACATTGGACTATACGATCTTACGACCAGATTGGTTTACGAACGGTAGCGAGATCGATTTTACAATTACCCAAAAAGGGGAGCCGGAATCCGGCGGGGCCATTTCCCGCAAGAGTATAGCTGCATTCGTAGCTCACCTCATCGGAAACCCGAATGAATATAATAAAGAGAATGTCGGCATAAGCACGCCTGATTGCCGTGAGTAAACAAAATAATCTATCATAATTTTAAAACCAGGCATCGCGCCGATCTGAAGTGAAGGTAACGGGCGTAGAAATGGCGCCAAATATCGGCTTAAATACCTGGGCCTCGTTTACCGGCACGATGGAGCAGGCACATATCGCAGGTGCTGTGGCGATGCCGGAAACGGAAGTAAATAGCGTGATCCGAACCCTCCGCGCTAACAATATTGAGGTGGTGGCAATACATTATCACATGTCGGGTGATGAGCAGCACATGATCTTTTTACATCACCTGGTTAAAGGCCCAGCTTCGGAGTTAGCGAAGTGCTTTAAAGCAGCGTCAGGGAATTTAGGCAAGAAAAGCGTCAGTAGGGGTAATAAGAAAATGCAATGTATTGTCAATGATATTGAACCGTAAGCCAGCCAATCTGGCTTACGGTTTTTCAGTTTTCCTACAGAATTTATTAGTTAATTTACGCTCATGCTCAAAAGGATCGCGGCTTTTTGGATGATCGGATATTTGCTCTTTGGCAGCATTGCTTTGCCATTGGGGGATTTCTCGCTGCTTAACGAATTGCCGCGCATGTACCAGGCTTATGAAAAGGTGGTCACACCGGATGAAAAAGGCGTGCTGGATTTCATCGGTGATTACCTGCTGAACGGCAAAGATCTGTTAAACCATAACCAGCATGACCAGCCATCAAAACCCGGTGCGCTGCAATTCCAGGGCACGCCATCCTTTGCGGCCATTATTCAACCGGTTAGCCCGTTTTTGGCTGAACCTGTATCATTAGACTCCGTTACCACAGCTTCGTTACATCATAGCTCCGGTGCTTTGAGCTATTACCACCCTTCTTTATTTCGTCCGCCTTTAGCGTAAGAAAACCCTCATTTTCTTAATCATCAATTCTTACGTTTTAAGCTATTTCATGCGCTATTTACTTTTATGCGCCGTGCTGCTGACTTCAGTGGCCACACGTGCACAGCATACTTTATCTATTCTGGTCAAAGATGACCAGACCAAACAGTCCATAGCCGGTGTTACGGCTTATATCAACGAATTAAAAAGAGGCGCTGCTGCGGACAGCAGCGGGCACATTCAGTTCAACCTGCCCACCGGAAAATACGAGATCAAATTCAGTATGGTGGGTTATCTGCCGCAGGAAAAAACTTTCGTGTTACCACTCAAAAATATTGAGCCCGTTATAGAAGTTTACCTGGAGCCGATGGCAGGTGAATTGGCGGAGGTGGTGGTGCAAACCAACCGCACCAATCAGAACCGCAGTGATGTGCCCACCCGTATCGAAGCATTGCCTGCTGAAGAACTGGACGAAAAAAGCACCATGCGCCCCGGCGATATCAAAATGCTGTTGGGGGAGATCACGGGTGTACACGTACAAGCGACTTCGGCGGTAAGCGGCACAGCAAGTTTTCGCATCCAGGGGCTGGATAGTCGTTATACGCAGCTATTGCAGGATGGATTGCCAATGTACGATGGCTTTTCGGGTGGGTTAAGCTTGGTGCAGGTTTCGCCGCTTAACCTGAAGCAGGCCGAGATTATTAAAGGTTCGGCATCAACACTTTACGGTGGTGGGGCTATTGGCGGTTTAGTTAACCTGATCACCAAAACGCCAGCGGCTAAACCCGAATTGACCTTATTGCTTAACCAGAATTCAGCCAAAGGCACCGATGCCAGCGGTTTTTACAGCCAGCAATGGACACTCATTGGAACAACAATTTTTAGTTCTTATAACTATAATGGTGCTTACGATCCGGGTAATACAGGGCTCTCCGCGGTGCCTAAAACCAATCGCTTCACGCTTGCGCCAAAAGTATTCTTAAAGCCAGGCAACCGCGATCAACTTTGGTTTGGTGTTAACTTCATGCACGAAGATCGTTTAGGTGGCGATATGCAGGTCATCAACGGCCATGCGGATAATCAGCACCAATATTTCGAGCGTAACCTAAGCGACCGTCTTTCCACGCAGTTTTCCTACACGCATAAGCTTGACTCTAACAACCAACTGAACTTTAAAAGTACGGTTGGCTATTTTTATAGGACAATCGCTGAGCCGCAGTTTCTATTTAAGGGCGATCAATTATCATCTTATACCGAAGCTAACTATGTCCGTAATGGCAAAATTGCAAGCTGGGTAGCCGGTGCGGATGTTTGGACAGATCATTTGCCGCAACGAGACAGAAGTGTAGATCTGAGCTATAGCCACAACACTTACGGAATTTTTGCTCAAAACACCTTCAAGCCCACAAAATGGTTAGCTGTAGAAAGTGGCATTCGGCTTGACGAAAACTCGCCGTCATCTGCAAGCTCAAACGGGTTATTCCTTTTACCACGCGTTAACACGCTGTTCACGCTCGGTAAACATTGGAGTAGCCGTGTCGGCGGCGGTCTGGGCTATAAGATGCCAGATATTTTTAATGACGATGCCGAAGAACAGGGCTACCGGTATTTGCAGCCATTAAATATTGGCGCAACCAAAGCCGAACGTTCGGCCGGTGCTAACGCAGATGTAAATTATAAGGGCGCAGTAGGCGATGCTTTTTTGCAGGTTAATCACCTATTCTTCCTCACCAAAGTGAATGACCCTTTGATATTACAAAACAATGCCTTTATAAACGCTCCGGGTTACCTGATCAGCAAAGGGGCCGAAACCAATGTTAAGCTGTTGATGGATGAGTTAGGGATTTACCTCGGTTATACCTATACAAATGTACAACGCCATTTTAACGGGTTAAGCAGTGCTCAGGCATTAACACCCAAACACCAGTTAAACGCAGACCTGACCTACGAAGTGGAAAACAGTTTCCGGGCAGGCGTTGAGGGATTTTATACAGGTTCACAATTATTGGATGGTGGCACAACAGGGCGTGATTATTGGACTTTCGGACTGCTTGTGCAAAAGATGTGGAAGCATTTTGTAATTTTCATTAATGCCGAGAATCTTACTGATCAACGACAAAATAAATGGGGAACGATTTATGCTGGCTCGATTTCTAATCCCGTGTTCAAAAATATTTATGCGCCGTTGGACGGTAGAGTTATTAATGCCGGAGTTATAATAAAGCTGCTTAACAATAAATAAAAGAAACGCCCCCTCGGTAAGTTGTCAATTTTATTGGCAACTTTTTTATGATTAAACACCACTACCTTACCTGGCTAATAACTTTACAATACCTGTTACGACAGCCCTAATACCATGCATACACCAGCCCTTTGGCAAATAATACTTGAATCCTCACTCTGTACTCAAACTCTTCACCGGTTTACTTATGGCCGCTTTAATCGCCTGAAAACACACGGTAAGCAATGCCACAACAATGATTGCCATGCAACCTATGCCAAAAAACCACCATTCAATAGTTATCCTGTATGCATAGGCCTGCAACCATTTGTTCATTAAGCACCACGTAATTGGAGTTGAAATGAATAAAGCTAATACAACAAGCCTTAAAAAATCTTTTGAAATAAGGCCGATGATAACTGAAACGGATGCCCCCAGCACTTTGCGGATGCCGATCTCTTTGGTGCGATTGGCAACTGCAAGCGCTGAAAGCCCCAGCAGGCCCAGGCATCCCAGGAAGATAGCGATTCCACCAATCCAGCTAATAATATTTCCCAACCTGGTTTCTGCTTTAAAGAACCGGTTTATATCTTCGTCAAGAAAATTATATTCTAAAGGGTAATCGGGTACAATCTTTTTCCAAGCCGATTGTACTGCTGCCAAAGCCTTCGACGGATTACCCGGCTGCAGGCGAACATAAAACAAATTAAGACCTCCAGAGTTTCTGGCGAACTGATGAAACAAGACCGGTGCTACACGATCTGTAAGAGGCTCATAATTAAAATCACGAACCACGCCTATCACCGTAGGGTTTTTAAAGCCAAGCTTCCCATAGCCTTCCAATTGGCGACCAGTACTGTTTTCAGGCTTCCATCCTAATTCCCTCATCATAGATTCATTAATGATCACTGCGTTCACAGTATCCGAAGTAATTGCCGGGTTAAAATTTCTTCCTGCAACCAGTTGCATTCCCAATGTAGGTATGTAGTTGGCGTCGACGTGAAATTGCTTTGTATTAATAGACTTACCCTGGTAACTAAAATCTGTAAAACCGGTCCCCTCATGTTCACCTAGGCCGTTGTCGGCGCTGGCTAAAACCGAAACACCGGGATGGCCGGAAACTTCCTGTTTAAAAAGCTGGAATAGATGTTTAGTATCCGGAACGCCGAATGTTTGCACAACAAGTACATTCTCTTTACTAAAACCAGGATTTCTTGATTCCATGTAGTGTAACTGCTGCATGATGATTATAGCAGAAACAATCAGCACTGCGGAAAGTACAAACTGAAAAGTGACTAATGCTTTTGTGAAAAAATTCGCGCCGCCTAACTTAATTTTAGCCTTCAACGCGTCCACCGTATTAAAGCCTGACAATATTAACGCCGGGTAGCATCCTGAGAGCAGGGGAACAATCAGTATTAAGCCGGCAATAAGGCCGGTCAACTGTGGAAATTGCTTAAAAGAGAAACTCAGCTCCCTGCCTGACAATTGGTTGAAGTATGGCAAAAGCAGGTATACAAGTGCGAGGCCTATCAGCGTCGAAAAGACAGCAAGCAAAAATGATTCTGTTAAAAACTGAACTACTAAAGCCTTTTTGGTGCCGCCAATAACTTTGCGGACGCCTACCTCTTTTGCGCGGTTTGCTGAACGGCCTATGGAAAGCGTTGTAAAATTAATACAGGCGATTAATAATACACCGGCAGCGATACTTAGTAATATCCAAATCGATTTTGGATCGACAGGCGGGACCTTAATACCCATCAACGCCGGGCTTGTATGCACATCCCTGATTGGCACCAGGTTATACCCGCCTGATCCTGCATCTGGAAAATGCCTGTGCCAGAAATTTGCCAGCAACTTGTTGTTATTCGCCAGTTTGCTTCCGGGCTTTAGCTGAACCACGGTGACAAATATATTCATCCACCAGTCATGTGCGCCCATTTTCCCTGATTTTGTGTTACCAAAACAATCAAAGTTGGCAAGCATGCTGTATTGGAAGGAAGAATTAGATGGCGGATTTGCTGCTATAGCCGTAACTGTAAAAGTTTCAAACACATCGCCAATCTTTACCTGGAATGATTGACCAATGGCATTTGTTTTACCAAATAACCTATTAGCGGTTTCTTCGGTTAAAACCATGCTGTGCAAACCACTGATAGCCGATTTGGCATTCCCGTATTTAAATTTAAACGAAAACACATTGAAGAACGAGGAATCGGCATAAGCAATATTCTCCCGTCTCGCGTCATTTTTTATTTTTATAAATGTTTCATAAGGCTGAATATAACGGACATAATTCTCTACTCCCGGCAGTTCCTGTTTCATGGCAGGCCCCAGGGGCATAGGAGTATAAATGACTCCTGCAAGTGCCTTTACGTTTTCTTTCCCATTTTTGTCTAAAACAAGGTAAGTGTTAGCAGCATTTTTGTGAAACCCATCAAAACTAAATTCATTGATAGCATAAAGCATGAATAGGTTGAAACAGGCTATTCCAACAGACAAGCCAAATATGTTAATGAACGATAATGTCTTTTGCTTGGCCAGCGTGCGAAGCGCTATTTTTAAATAGTTTTTAAACATATAATTGCGGTTTAATATTACAGAAGCCCAATTGGGTGGGCTTCCTGAACGCAATATTACCGGCTGTAAGTGTGAGAGAATGGCCAACTTATCATTTGGCAACTCTTTTTTAGGCTATTTTTATATTCCGCCGGGGTTTTGCCGGTCATCTCTTTGAAAACGCGGTTGAAGGTTCTCTGGGAGTTAAACCCCGACTCGTAGGCTATTCCCAGTAACGTGAGATGGGCGTGTGCGGGGTCCCTCATCTTCCGGGCAGTTTCACGAACCCTGAACTCATTAATAAAGTCGTTGAAGTTCTTGCCCATTCCCACATTAATGATCCGTGATAAATCGTGCGGATGGATATTCAACTTTATGGCCAGGGTGGTTAACGTTAATTCGGCATCCTCGTAAAAACGGTTTGAGGCTACAGCTTCCTTTAGTCTGCGGCTTTTTCCCTTGCGATATATCTATCGGTTAGCGGCATGGCCATTTCTGTGCCATCATCTAATTTTAGCATCACTTCGGCCGCCACACCAATGAGTACAAAAGCAACGATAAAACTCAAAGCGTCGTTAAACAGCCATAACACGCAAAGCAACCCGAGCAAGTAAATGGTTTTTTCCAATGGGCGGAAGGTAAGCCGCGATCTATCCATTAGTGTTGGCTGCAAGCGTTTATAAAATTGCTGGATCAACCGGTGCGACATGTATAAATAAATAACAACAGATATTAGCACCAGCCATCCCGGTATCCAATATGTAACCAACATGGGGCAAAAATGAAGGAGATCATTTCGGTTAAATTTCAGGTTGGGAGATGTTAGTTGCCGTACATAAAGATACAACAACGGTCCCAGCGCCGGTAAAAAAAACGGCGAAAGCCCGCCAGTCTTCAGTACAATTACAGTTAAAGCGACACTTAAAAACAGATTAGCTCTTTGGCCTTGTCTTTTTGCGAAAGCTAAAAGCAATGCAAGCGTAAAACCCGAAAACAGGGTTGCCATGGCAGCCACATGGGATAAGTTAACATGGAATATATCCGGATTCAAATTATTTGATAAGTGTAAGGAGTGTCCCAAATTTACAATATTGCCCCATACAAATCATGGGATCATAAAAATGTTTTCCTGTAAGATAAACGAAAAAAACAAGTTACTTTTGTGGTAGTAGCGTGATTTTGTTTCGTCGTTTATGGTATTATCACGGATGAATGACCTAATAAAAAAATCGCCTTACTTTCTAATGCGGCTTTATACCCCGTAATAGGGGCTGCCCCCTTTGGTAAGGATACCCTAACAAACTTAACTAACCGCATAAGAATTTACAGTGATAATAGAAATACCTTTGTAGTTTTCCATTAGACGGGCTACCCGTTAAAGTTCGGATATATTCCGGGTAATTAAAACGGCACGTAACCGCAATTGCTTAACAGAAACGATGTGGAATTCAGATCCCCTTCCACTCATAGCTTTTACTTTCCAGCCCTATTAAATCAATAACCCGGTTTACTACTGTCATAGCCAGCTCTTCTATAGTTTGGGGCTTGCTGTAATATGATGGAATCGCCGGACATATGATCCCACCTGCTTCCGTAACAGTTGCCATGTTACGGATATGGATCAGATTGAGCGGCGTGTCACGGGCTACCAATACCAGCTTACGGCGCTCTTTAAGGATCACGTCGGCCGCACGGGTGATCAAATCGTCAGAGATCCCTCCTGCTATCCTTCCAAGCGTCCCCATTGAGCATGGAACAATTATCATGGTATCAAACTTTGCCGAACCCGAAGCAAAGGGTGCCATGAAGTCATTTTTGGCGTAAAATTTAAAAGGGAACCGGCTGTATTCTTCGTTGCCGAGTTCAAACTTCCAAACATCTTTGGCATTATCTGACATAACAACGCCCACTTCGGCAATTTGATCCTGCAATTGAGTTAGTTTTTTTAGCAGCAGACTGGCATATATTGAGCCACTGGCGCCCGTAATAGCAACAACTATCTTTTTCTTCATAATTACTCCTTCAACAACCCAAACACACAAAAAGTTAGGGGCACAAAAAAGGGTCGAATAACTTGTACCCGACCCTACATCTACCTATGAAAAACATGCCCTTGAGAGGGCACTACAAATATAATAACACTTTTTAAATTATTAAACAATTTGTTAAAATAATTTTAACCTGTTTATTGAATATTTTTTTCTATTAAAGTTTGGATAATTCCGTCAACCATACCTACCCTGGGCACATATATGTTTTTAATGTTGGCATTTTTCATTACCGTAAGGTAAATTTCACAGGCAGGAATAATTACATCGGCCCTATCCTGGTTTAGGCCAAGTACGTTGATCCTGTCTTTTAATGAAAAAGAGCTCAGGTAGGTATATAGTGATCTTAGTTTAGCAAAAGTTAGCGGCATATCTTCTTTTTCTTCGGATAGCCTGAACAGTTTATTAATGTTGCCGCCGGTACCTATGCCTGATAATTGCTTAAAGTTACGGGTATTGTCGCGCACAAAATCCTTCATTTCGTTCCAGGTTTCTTCGGTGTCCTGGTTATCAAGAATGCGGATGGTGCCAATATTAAACGAACGCGAAACGATCAGCTCCCCTGCCGAAAACAGCGAAAGCTCTGTACTGCCGCCGCCTACGTCAATATAAAGGTAGTTTTTGCTTTTATCGATGTTTTGCTCGGCATGACTGGCATAAATGATACTGGCTTCTTTAGATCCATGTACAATTTCAATATCGATGTTAGCTTCATCCTTAATCAGCTTTACAACATCTTCTCCGTTTTTGGCTTCGCGCATGGCCGATGTTGCACAGGCTAAATAATCGGTAACCTTATATACATCCATCAGGTTACGAAAAGCAACCATTGATTTTACCAGCTCTGTCGTTTTTTCTCAGATATATGCTGCTGGATAAAAGCATCGTCTCCCAAACGCAACGGAACACGGATCAAGGTGTTTTTTTGAACGACACCGATCCGGTGTTTTGAATTATGTCGGCAATTAACAGCCTCACGGCGTTTGAACCTATATCAATAGCGGCGTATCTCAATGTTATTTCGTTTTATTTTTTAAATAATTATATATTTCAATTTGCGCCCGGTGGCTTTCGGGCGAGTTTGTTTTGTGGTATTTGTTGGTGTTCTGGCTGTTGATTTCACGTGCTTTGGTATTATCTTCAAGCTGGATATCAATAATATCCCTTATCTCCTGTTGTAGTTTTTCATCATATATCGGGAAGCCAACTTCAACACGGTTGTCAATATTTCGGGTCATGAAATCGGCCGATGTAAGGTAGATGAGCTCCTTGCCGCCATTGCAATAAATATGCACCCGGGCGTGTTCAAGATATTTATCTACAATACTAATCACCTCTATATTTTCGCTATAACCCTTCACACCGGCAATTAAGCAGCACATCCCCCTGATGATCATTTTGATCTTTACGCCTGCATTACTGGCCTGGTATAACTTGCTAATGAGATCTTCATCAGCAAGGCTGTTCATCTTCAGGATCATATATGCCTGTTTGCCGGCTTTGGCGTTTTTGATCTCGTTATCTATTAGCCTGTAAATGGCAGGCCGCGAGTCAATTGGCGACACGATGAGGCTTTTGAGCCCCTTAGGCAATAATCCCTTATTAATTGCTTTAAAAACATTTACCAGGTCATCGGTGATTTTTTTATTAGCTGTAAACAAGGTGTGATCGGCATAGATCTGCGCTGTTTTTTCATTAAAATTACCGGTTGAAAGGCAGGCATAATAAGCCAGCTTACCTTTTTCGGTACGGCTAACCAAACATATTTTCGAGTGCACCTTATAACCGGGTACACCGTACAATACTGTTACACCCTCCTCTTCAAGCCTGTTACTCCAGTGAATATTGTTTTGCTCATCAAAGCGGGCCCTTAACTCTACAAGGCAGTTTACCTTTTTGCCGTTTTTAGCGGCATTTATTAAAGCATGGACCACTCTTGAGTTTTCGGCCAAACGATATACTGCAATGCTAATCTCTTTTACCTTAGGGTCTATTGCGGCCTCGCGCAAAAAATGGATCACGTAATCATACGATTGATAAGGTGTACTTACCAGGTAATCCTTTTTGGCGATGAGCCCTATAAGGCTTTTACCGAATGAAAGGTCGGCCACAGGGAGTGCTATATATTTGCTATACTCAAGCTCCGGCCCACCAACGTTGGGGAACGAAATAAAATTTTTGAAATTATGGTACCTGTTACCCGGGATAAGACTTTCGCCATGCAGGCCCATTTTGCCTACCAGGTATTTCAGCATATCCATAGGCATCTCTGAGTCATACAACAAACGCATCGGTTTACCTTTTTTGCGCTTTTGAAGGCTCTTGGCCAATGAATCTACAAATTTTTCGCTCACCTCTTTATCCAGGTCAAGCTCCGCGTCGCGGGTAAGCTGGATGGAGTAAGCCTCTATGCTATCATGTTCAAAAATGAAAAAGATATCCTCCAAACTGTACCTGATAATATCATCAAGCAAAATAATGAATTTCAGGTTATTGGTATCGGGCAGTTTAACAAAACGCGAAAGGTTATCCGGAAACTCAATAAGGGCAAACCTTGTTTTTTTATTGGTGGTAAGCTTTACAAAAAAGTAAACGGCCCTGTCCCTAAGCTCAGGCAGCGGTAAGGTGTCATTAAGCATAATAGGCACCAATGTAGCCAACAGCTTCTCCCTGAAATAATTTTTAACGAAAGTACCTCGGGTTACGTTAAGCTGTTTATCATTCAGGATGAAGATCTTTTCTTCGGCCAGCTGTTTAACAATGATGTTTTCGTACAGGTTGTTGAATTTGCGTTCCTGCCTTACTACAATATTCTTGATCTGGTTAAGTATCTTTTTAGGATTATAACCAAGTATCTCTTTCGATTTTTCATTAAGTGCAGCTAAACGGCTTAGTGTGGCAACCCTCACCCTGTAAAATTCGTCGAGGTTAGATGAAAATATAGCTAAGAACCTAATCCGGTCTATCAGGGGAACGGTCGGGTCGGCCGCTTCCTGCAAAACCCTATCGTTAAAATATAGCCAGCTTATTTCTCTGTTAATTAAGGGAACCTGTTTATCCATAAAAATTTCTCGCTTTACAGCCAGATGTTACAAATCTGCTTATTTATTTGTTAACTTAATATTAACTCATGAGGAATTAACCTGTTTTCATTCATCATTATTTATTGCAGAAATTAAACAATTTGTTGCAATATTGCGCTGTATGTTTACAATACATTAGTTTTGCAAAACATTTATAACCAACACACTACTTATGCCTACATTTGATATAGTTAGTAAAATAGACGGGCAAACGCTTGATAACGCGATAAATACCGCCAAAAAAGAGATCCTGAACCGTTACGACTTTAACGATTCAAAAAGCACTATTGACCTTGATAAAAAAACAAACCAGGTTACCATAGTTACTGAAAACGATATGCGCCTTAAAGCCATACAAGACAGCATCATAAGCCGGATGGTTAAACAACATCTTGATCCCAAAGCGCTGGATTTTGGCAAAGAGCAATATGCATCGGGCAACATGATTCGCAAGGAAATCAAGATCAGGGAAGGCATAGATAAGGAAGCTGCTAAAAAAATAGTAAAGAAAATTAAAGATAGCGGCCTTAAAGTGCAAGCCTCTATCATGGACGATCAGGTGCGGGTGCAAGGAAAGAAGATTGACGACCTGCAATCTGTTATCAGCCTTTGCCGCGCGGAGGATTTTGGCCAGCCATTGCAATATATTAATATGAGAGACTAATAGAATCTCTGATATTAATGTAAAAGATCCTATTAAAACAAAAGGAGCCATGCATTTTGCTACGGCTCCTTTTGTTTTATCTGAAAGCGCTATTAGCCCGCAACTTCAACTTCTTCTTTATTAACTTCATTAGGCCGGCCATTTTTGAAAGCTTTACGCGGCGATAAACCAAGCAATTCAAACATAGCCATATCGGTATCAAATGATGGGTTTGGCGTGGTAAGCAGCTTTTCGCCGGCAAAAATTGAATTAGCTCCTGCCATAAAACAGAAAGCCTGTTCAACCGTACTCATCTCCGTACGACCGGCAGATAAACGCACTACGGTTTTAGGCATAATGATCCTTGTTGTGGCCACCATCCTAACCATATCCCAAACAGAAACACGGGGCTGATCGGCTAACGGAGTTCCTGCTACCGGCACTAAAGCATTAATAGGCACTGATTCGGGGTGTTTGGGCAGGTTCGACAATGTTTTGAGCATGGATACCCTGTCCTCTACCGTTTCACCCAAGCCAATGATGCCGCCGCTGCATACGGTGATCTTCGCTTTGCGCACATGTTCAAGCGTTTTAAGACGCTCATCATAGGTACGGGTGGTGATGATCCGTTTGTAATCTTCTTCGGATGTATCAAGGTTATGATTGTAGGCATATAAACCGGCATCGGCCAAACGTTGCGCCTGGCTTTCGGTAAGCATGCCAAGGGTACAGCACACTTCCATATCAAGGCTGTTCACCGCTTTAACCATATCAATTACCTTATCAAAATCGCGGTTATCACGAACCTCGCGCCAGGCCGCCCCCATACACAAACGTGATGCACCTCCGGCTTTTGCCTTTTCGGCAGCAGCAATTACTTCATCTTTCGGCATTATGGCATGTACATTTACACCCGTATTATAACGGGCAGCCTGCGGGCAGTAAGCACAATCTTCAGAACATCCGCCTGTTTTTATCGAGATCAAAGAACTGATTTGCACTTCTGCATAATCTTTATTCTCGCGGTGGATTGTAGCGGCCTTGTATACAAGATCAAGCAATGGTGTATGGTATATTTCGGCTATTTCTTCTTTAGTCCAGTTATGTCTAACTTCTGTCATCAGTTTCAGATTAAATTCGTCCCAACAATGTTATTGAGTTATTGTAAACACGCAAATATTCAAAGATTATTTATAAATATAACATTTTGACAGCCCTCAAAAAGAAACTGGCTATATAACAAGGTTTTAAATATTTGGCAGCTTAGTGCTTCCGGGGTTCGAAACTACGCTATCTCCTTATGAGTTGCTGTGGGGACAGGCATAACCGGCGGGATATATTACTTCAACAAAAGCTTGGTAGCCAACCAAAGCGGTAATAAAAACCCAATACAATCGGTAAAAGTAGTGATGATGATGGATGATGCTACTGCGGGGTCAATCCCTACCCTTTTCAATATCAACGGGATGGAAGCGCCTGTTAAGCCTGCTATGATCAGGTTGCCTGTCATGGCTAAGAACAATACCAGGCCAAGCAGCGGATTGGCATCGTAAAAGAACGCTACTATAAACACGATGAGCCCATTGGCGGCGCCGTTGATCAGGCCTACTAAAAACTCTTTTAATACGGTGTTATAGGCTTGTTTGTCGGAAAGATCGCTTAACGAAATACGCCTTACAGTTACCGCCAATGCCTGTGTGGCGGCATTGCCACCCATACCTGCTATAATGGTCATATAAGCCGAGATAATGGAAAGCTTGGCAACTGTCGAATCAAATGTTCGGATAATGGATGCAGCAAGGAATGCTGTGCCCAGGTTGATCACCAGCCATGGCAAACGGCTTTTTACTGCCTCCAGCCAGTTACCGCTCAATTCTTCATCTTCAGATACACCGGAGATCTTCAGGATGTCCTCGGTGTTTTCCTCTTCCATTACGTCTATAATATCATCCACCGTAACGCGTCCGAGCAGTTTCATGTGATCATCAACAACCGGGATACTAGTAAGGTTATATTGCTTGATGAGGCGGGCTACCTCTTCCTGGTCAAGCTCGGCTTTTACATAAACAAAATCGGTAGTTACCAAATCGCTGATGCGGGCATCGGCGCGGGCCTTGATAACTGTTTTAATGGAGAGAATCCCTTTCAGTATATCGTCATTATCAACTACGCAGATGGTATAAAACTCTTCCATCTCTTCCGATTGTCGGATGATCTCATCAAGCGCATCCTTTTTATCCAAGTTGATGTTTACCTTGATAATCTCGGAGTTCATCAAACCACCGGCAGTATCTTCGGCATAGGTCATCAATGCCCGGATGCTGCTGGCATCTTCATGATCGAGGTCTTCTAAGATCTCTTCCTGGTGTTCTTCATCCAACTGGGAAATGATGTCGGTAGCATCATCATAATCAAGCTCTTCAACTATCTCGGTACGTTTTTCAGGATCGAGGTTTACAAGCAATTCGGCAGGGCCATGCTCTTCGTCCATTTCGGATAAAACTTCCGAAGCGACGTCGGCCGGGAGGATATTGATGATCCTTTCTTTTTCTTCCTGCTGAAGTTTTTCAAATAGTATAGCAATCTCCGAGGCGTGATATTCCTTCAGAACATTCTCTAACTCAGCATCATCGGCTTCGAGCGCTGTTTTAATGCGGAGCAGGTCGGTTTTATCTAATTCAAAAGATTGCATACCCGACTAAATTAAAACAATTAGACCACAATTAAGGAATTAAATGGACACAAAAAGAGTGCCTAAAGTGGCTGTTGTAATGGAATAGTTAGATACTGTGGTTGTATTTAACCTGCGAACCGTTCACCTTGCTTAATTTAAAAAGCGCCTGCTCAACCTGCGTTTTTCGGATAGAAAGCTGGATACTGCAATCATTGTCAAATTGCTGATTAAGTACACCAAGGCCCTCTTCCTTAATGATCCGCATCACATCATTCATTTGCAAATAATCAAATGAGATAGTGTATACGTCATTTACCGTTTTTGAAATGATAACCGAGTGGTTTAATGCATCCTCTGTGGCTGCTTTATAAGCATTAATCAAACCCGGAACCCCTAATAAGGTGCCGCCGAAATATCGGACTACCACAACCAGGAGATTGGTAAGGTCTTTTGACAGCAGTGTATTCAGGATTGGTCGACCCGCAGTACCTGAAGGCTCACCGTCATCGTTAACCCTGAACACCGAACGGTCGATGGTTAAGCGCATAGCCCAGCAATGGTGATTGGCTTTGGGATGTTCTGATTTTAGTCGGGCAACTATTGCCTTGATATCATTTTCAGAACCGATGGGATAAGCATAGGCCAGGAACTTGCTGCCGCGGTCGCGAAAAACACCTTCGGCAGGGTTTTCTATGGTTTTATAAGTATCGTCAAAAAGCATTCAAAAATATTACAGGTGCAGGAAGCCCAATGTTTGCGGGAAATAAATAATGATAATAGCAAGCACCGCTATAGCTATGCCGATTTTATTAAGCAGGCTCAGTTTCTCTTTAAATACAAAGATGCCAACCAGCGTACCAACCACAATAACGCCAATATTTACCGACGAAAACACTGCCGAAGGGCTGTTCGCCAGCGCCTGGTGCGCCTTTAAGTAAAACAGGATATTGCCAAAGTTGGCTATCCCTAATACCCAGCCTATGAGGATATGCGGCAATGAAAATTTCATTTTTTTGCGGATACCTGGTAAATCAAACCAGCAAGGGTTAATATAAACGCAATAATAAAGATGACAAAAATGGCTGTGGTAAAAGGCACATTATTTACCTTGGTAAGCTGTTTTAGCAATACATCAATTACGCCAAAACCGAGGAAAACAATTAACAGGTAAATCCATGATCCCTTTTCAACTTTATTACCGGCAGATTTTTGCCAGGGTATAGAGCAAATGATAGCAATGAAGGCCAGTATAATGCCAATTGCTTTAATTGTGCCGGTGGCTTCGCCAAATAAAACAAATGCTGCCAGTATGGGGATAAACAGGGATAAGCGTTGCGCTACGTCTGTACGAACAATACCGGCCTTGCGCACCGAGTTTGCCATGATTACAAATATAGCGGGAAACAGGATGCCCAGGGCCACGTAATTATAAACAGGCCCGTTTTGGATAATGCTCAGCTGTGGTTTAAAAAAGAACCAGGTGAGCAGAACAGCCATAGAGTAATTCCAGGTAATGGCCTGGTAAACGTCCACATGGTAGCGTTTTGCCAGTTTCAGCAAAATGGAAACGATAACACTACAGCAAATACTTAAAAAAACGAACAGCATTTATATAACCGGCTTATTGTATAACAATTGGAGGCGATCGGCGCCTACAGGATATTCATCGGCAAGTATACCTGTTATTTGCGGTGCTTTTATGCCCTTGTTCAAAACTTTATCACCGGTAAATATCCGTGCCTCATCCCAAATGCCAGCCTCAATAAAAGCATCAAGTGTACGCGCGCCGCCTTCAATAATAACCGATTGGATATCCTGCAGGTATAACTGGTATAAAATATATTGAGGCACAAAGCGTTCAAAATCTTCCAGTGCTATATACCTGTTTTTGCCGTCAACATCAAACTTAAGCTCGTTAAATATTAACGTTTCGGCCGACTGATCAAATACATTCAACCCTTTATTTAGTTCCAGCCTTCGATCTATCACCACACGTTTGGGTGATGGGCCATCCCAGTAACGGGTATTTAATTGCGGGTTATCACTTAGTACCGTGTTTTTGCCTACCAGTATAGCATCTTCTTCACTACGCCACTTGTGCACTAGCTTGCGTGATTCGGGGCCGGTGATCCAGAACTGGCTGCCATCAGCCGGAGCAAAAAAGCCATCCTGTGTTTGTGCCCATTTTAATATAATATATGGCCTGTGCTTTTGTACCTTGGTAAAAAAGCGACGATTAAGCCATTGACATTCCTGTTCTAATACGCCGGTTACTACTTGAATGCCGGCAGCCTGCAATTTTTCAATACCTTTTCCGTCGACCTGAGCAAATGGGTCGCGGCAACCAACAATCACTTCAGGGATTTGATGTTTGATGATCAGATCGGCGCAGGGCGGCGTTTTACCATAGTGCGCACAAGGCTCTAATGAAACATATATAATCGAGTTTTTCAGCAGTTGGGCATAGTTATCAAACCTTTGCGTAACCTGTTCAATAGCGTTAACTTCGGCATGGGCCTGGCCGTATTTCTGATGATAGCCCTCTCCTATTATTTTGCCATCATGAACTACTACCGCGCCAACCATAGGGTTCGGACTAACGTATCCTGCACCCAATTGAGCAAGCTCCAAACAACGGCGCATATATTTTTCATGTTCAAGCATGCTGCAAAAGTAGCTTTTATGTTACTTTGTTGCATGATTACGATTAAGGATGTTTTTGAAGATTACAGGCAGCAGATAAATGGCATTTATGATACTAATGAAACCGAAGCTATTACGCTGTTTGTTATTGCCGAAGTTACCGGTTTATCAAGGGCATCTGTTAAGGCATTCCCCGAAAGAGCGTTAACTGCTGAACAGTCGGAACAGGCGAAAAACATCCTTGCCGAACTAAAAACAGGCAGACCCATTCAATACATTTTTGGTATCACCGAGTTTTTTGGCTTGCCATTTAAAGTAAACCCATATGTGCTGATCCCGCGCCCGGAAACTGAGGAACTGGTGGAATGGATTTTAGAAGGCGAAAGGTTAAAGGCAAAAGGTGAAAGGTTTTCTGTGCTGGATATCGGTACCGGTAGCGGGTGTATCGCCATCAGCCTGAAAAAGAATTTGGCAAATGCGGATGTTTCTGCGATAGATATATCCGAAGGAGCTTTGGAAACCGCCAAAGAAAATGCTTTATTAAATGAAGTTGAGGTTAATTTTATTCTGGCTGATATTTTAAATATTGAGCATAATAAAGAAGAGGCTCAATATAATATCATTGTAAGCAACCCTCCTTATGTTACGCTTGATGATAAAAAGCAGATGCATAGTAATGTTACAGATTTTGAGCCACATACTGCTTTGTTTGTACCAGAACATGATCCGCTGATATTTTACCGGGCCATAGCCGATTTTTCACTCAGTAATTTGATTGCCGGCGGCTTGCTTTTCTTCGAGATCAATGAAAATTTAGGCAATGAAACTGTTGAGCTATTAACTGGTAAAGGATTTAAAAACATTGAGTTAAGAAAAGATATGAGCGGCAGGGACAGGATGGTGAAAGCGCAGCTTTAAAAGGTTACAACTTATCGCTTGCCACGCCCTCAAACTTGTAATAGTTACTGTAAAACAGCCAGTAAGCAATACCAAAGTTTAAAGGAACCAGCACCCAAAGTAGCTTGAACATAATGATCCAGAACAATACAATAAATAACCCCAGGATCCATTGCAAGTACTTATCCATATTAAGGCCAAACCAGTAAAGCAGGCAATGAAACAGCATCGCGGTGCTTAAGCCAACAAACAGCAGTTCAATAGCCATTAGCAAGTTAAATCTGCTGAACAGCCAGATACTTTCGGGGATGAGTAGAATGAAATAGACGCCTATAAAATTTAGAAATAGCTGTGGCCTGCTATAAGGCAAATTGCGGGAAAAGCAAAGGCCGTTCTCTTCAAATTTCCTTTCCTCAAATATCAATACAATATGTGCCGTTATAACAGCAAGGATTGCTATACCGGCAACACGGACATCAGTTTTTACATCAGCAAACACGTAAAACACCCCAGTGATGATAAGCCAGGAAAGCGCCTTGGTAATGAGGTATGGAACCTTGCGCTTATCTAACAGGTGGTAAACGTAAAGGCTGAAATAAGGTTTACGCCATTTGCTGCTTAGTTTTAATAATATAGATTGATCATTGCCATCAACAAGTCCGTTAATTTGCTTTGTATAAATAACTGCACTTAAATAAGTTAAGGCGGTTAAATACAGTAAAATGCAAACCGGAAATAAATAATAATGATTGGAAAAACCCACCCCCACAGCGATAACTGCGTACAATATTACCGGCGATAATACAGCGGCCTGTACCCAAAACCAGCTTATTATTTGTTTCCCTTTGCTCAGGGCATTGCTGCTATAAAATAAAAAATGTTGACTGGGGGCAAAGATTTGCCCGGATACGTAATGCCAGCTTTTAACGGCATAAATAAACCAGCTTATAAACACCAGGATCATTACAACCGAACTGCTGTCCATAGCCAGCATCAGTGCTTTGTGATAGCCTATTAAATATTGGGGAGGCACTACGCCAACCATTGCCAAAAATATAAATAGCAAAATCCCGGCATGCACCCGGAAAAAACCGTTTGCAAAAATCTTTAACAATACATTGGTTAGCGATTTCATCAACTGATAAACTTTAACGTTTGATCTTCGACGAGAAGTTCACCTGATACGGGTAATGAGCCATTCTCAAGTATCTGGTGCGATGACAGTAAAAAGCCGGTTCCCTCCTGCTCGTACCTTTCCCTTATCCAACTATTTAATGTTGCTAACGAGGCCGTATCAATAGTGATCAAAGGTTCATCGAGCAGGATCAATTTGGGCTTGCCCAAAAAGGCAAGTAGCAGGGAAAGCTTTTTCATCATACCGCTGCTGTAAGTGCCAACCGGGCGGTCGACAAAACTTTGTATTCCCATACTTTTAATGTACCTATCTTCCTGTCCTGCCGGGGCGTCTTTAGCATCAGCAAACAGCCTGACCATTTCAGTACCTGTTAAAAAATCTGGAAACACCGGCTCGGCTTCAGCAAAATTAACCAGCTTACGGTAAGCCACCGGTTGTTTTTTTATGCTGATATTATCACCAAGCAATATGTCGCCATTAAACGCCAGGATGCCGGCAATGGATTTTAGCAGGGTGCTTTTGCCAGATCCGTTTACTCCTTTTATCCAGTAAATGCCGCCCTCCAATTGCAGGCTCTCAATTTTTAAAGCAGGGTAATTACCGTATGATTTTATAAAGTTTTGAAATTGCAGCATCGTTGCTTTGATAACAAAATGAATTTGTTGTTACACTAAAAGAGACGCATCAAAGGCGCCTCTTAAAATATGAATTCAAAATAAAATCCGAAATCGAAATCCTCAATTCCGAAATTATAACGTGGCTCCCTCAATAAGCGCGCTATAAAATTCGCCAACATCCATACCTGCAGCCCTCACCTGTTGCGGAATCAAACTGGCGGCAGACTGGCCTGGTGTGGTGTTGATCTCAATAAAATAAAAATCATTACTGCCTTCAAGCAAAATAAAGTCGATCCTGGCCATGCCGCGGCAGTTGAGGCGGGTATACACCTCGGTAACTATGCCAGCAATTTCTTTAACCTTTTCAGCCGAAAGGTCGGCCGGAGTTATTTCTTGTGTTACACCAGAAGTATATTTCGCCTCGTAATCAAAAAAATCTTTTGAGGTTATAATTTCTGTAGCAGGTAATACCTTTATTTTACCGTGCAGGCGTGCTATACCAATACTGAACTCGCGGCCTTTAATAAATTCTTCTACTAACACCTGAGCATCTTCCTGAAATGCCCTGTTCAATGCTTCTGGCAGGCCGGCTATGTTTTGAACCTTGCTCATACCCACGCTGCTGCCACCATTATTAGGTTTAACAAACAACGGAAATTTCAAATTAGCTGCTATGGTGGCAACGTCATGCACATCGCGCTCAAATAAACGCATGGAATGTGCGGTATGCAAGCCATGGATCCCGTTCACGATAGCTTTGGTATAAGCCTTGTTCATGGTAATGGCCGATGTTGTGGCATCGCAGGTATTATAAGGGATGCCAAGCATATCAAAATAGCCCTGCAGCTTTCCATCCTCGCCGGGGCTGCCATGAATGGTGATGAAGGCAAAGTCGAACTTTATTTTTTCCTGATTAAGGGTGATGGTAAAATCATTCTTGTCAACATCAACTGTTGCATCATCTGCTTCAAAAAACCATCTGTCGCGGGTAATTAATATAGTATAAACCTTATAGTTGCTGTTTGATGCCAGGTTAGCCGCAATATTTTTTGCACTGTTAAGGGATACTTCATATTCGCCGGTAAAGCCTCCGGCCAAAAGGGCAATATTTTTAAGACTCATTTTATTTCGGATTTCGGATGTTCGATTTCGAATTTATTTCCAGGAGCAACGAAAGCGACCTGATTTCGAAGTCGAAATTAGAATAAATATCATTGCAAATAATACTAAAGTTTAAATTTTGAGTCTAAAACTCCTGAAATTCTATAATAATTAATTCCGAAATCGAACATCCGAAATCCGACATCCTAACACCCATATCCAAAATAATTCCTATGTTTGATACTTAATTAAAAAGGATACCCTTACATATACTGATGAGCAAATTTGGGGCTTACTTAAAATCAAAATCATTCCGGAATAACTTATTAATGGCTATTGTAACCGTGATAGCCGTTGTTTTAATAGCTTTTTTTAGCCTTGGTTATTATACCCGTCATGGTTCGGGCATACCCGTACCAAAGCTTAAAGGTCTTTCCATTGATAAAGCTATGGATATTTTAAAAGAGCAGGGATTTGGCTATAAAATAGATTCTGTGTATGTACAGGACGTGGCCCCTGGTACTATCGTTGAACAAGACCCGGATCCCGGGACCAACGTTAAAGAAAGCCGGGTAATTTACCTTACCATGGTAACCCTGCAGGCACCAAATGTAGCTTTGCCCGATCTTGAACAAAGCAATTATCGCGAAGCTATAGCTACCATATCAAATTATGGCTTAAAACTGGGCGATACAACGTACCGTTCGGATATTGCCCGCGACCGGATCCTGGAGGTACGTTTTGGCGGACAAGTGATAAAACCAGGTACCAAGATCCCCAAAGGCTCAAGAATAGATTTGGTTTTGGGCGATGGTGAGGGTGCAAGCGAAGTGGAAATACCGGAACTTGTAAACCTTGACCTTGATGCCGCCCGATTTGCTATAAAAGGCGCCGGCTTAACCGTTGGGATCATTACTTACCAGGGGACTATTACCGATTCCACCAATGTGGTTGTTGTTTCGCAGTACCCGATGAAGACCGATTCGTTAAGCAAAACAAGTATTGGCACGCGTATAAATCTTACTGTTTCACAAGGCACCAAAACCGATGCAGCTCCACCGGCAAATTAAAGCTTCCGAACTGCTTGAGCGCTTAAGCAAGGGTGAAAGCCTTAACCTGCTCGACGTGCGCGAGGTTATTGAATTCCATACTTATAATATAGGTGGTGATAATATACCACTTTCAAATTTGGAGAATACGCTTAACAGTTTACCCTACAACAAAACAGATGAGATAATCGTTATGTGCAAAGTTGGTTTAAGGAGCGAAACTGCACAAAACATATTGGAGCGGCATGGCTATAACAACGTGCGTAATTTAAGCGGCGGATTAGTTGCCGTTCAAAAATTAAAATAAATACAACAAACACCATCTATTCAATATCATGACCGCGGAAAAACAAGGATCAGGCATGCTGAAAAAAATTATTATAGCGCTGGTAATCATTATCGTTGTGCTTTTAGGCTTTACAGGTTTCAATTATTACCTCAAATACTTTGGCCCCAACGTTACGGATAAACAGGAGTACTTATACATTCACACCGGCGCTACTTTTGGCGATGTTTTTAAAACCATACAAGATGAGGGCACAGTGAAAGATACTGCTTCATTTGGCTGGGCCGCCCGTAATATGAATTATATTACCCGTGTAAAACCAGGTAAATATCGCCTGCATGAAGGTATGGGGAACCGCAAGCTCATCAATATGCTGGCCTCAGGTACACAAGAGCCTGTTAGAGTTGAATTTCACGGATTGCGGCTTAAAGAACAGTTTGCGGGATTTATCTCGAAAAAGATTGAACCGGATTCAATGGCGATTATCCGGCTGCTTGATTCGGCGAGTTTTGTAAGTAAATATGGTTTTACTACCGATAACGTTTATACCGTGATCATGCCCGACTCATACCAGATGTACTGGAATACGAGCCCGGAAAAGTTCTTCAAACGAATGTACGACCACTATCAGGCTTTTTGGACACCTGAACGTAAACAACTGGCTGCTGCAATAAACTTAACCCCACAAGAAGTATCTGTCCTGGCATCAATAGTTGATGCTGAAGCGCTGCATGATGATGAAATGCCCGCCGTAGCAGGTTTATACCTTAATCGTCTTAAAAAAGGAATGAAACTGGAGGCCGACCCTACCGTGATCTTTGCACTGAACGACTTTACTATAAAACGCGTGCTTACCCGCTACCTTTCATATAACTCGCCATATAATACTTACCTGCATACAGGTTTGCCCCCAGGTCCTATCATGATGCCATCGGTTAACGCGGTGAAAGCAGTGTTAAACTATCAAAAGAGCGATTACATTTACATGTGTGCTAAAGCCGATTTTTCAGGCTATCATGCATTTGCAACTAACGTGGCCGACCACCTGGTGAACGCGCATAAATTTCAGCAAGCCCTTAACGAGCGTAACATCCGAAGGTAATGTTTGAGCACACTACTAAAATACGGGTGCGCTATGGCGAAACCGACCAGATGGGCTATATGTATTACGGTAACTATGCCGAATTTTATGAAGTAGGCCGTGTGGAGATGCTTCGCAGTCTTGGCCTTACTTATAAAGGCATGGAAGAATCGGGCATTATGATGCCTGTGCTCGAGCTTCAATGCAAATACCTAAAGCCTGCTTTATATGACGAGGAGATCAGCATCAGGGTGATCATGGATAAGCTGCCAGGCATCCGCATCCATTTCAGGTACGAACTTACAAACCCCAAAGGCGAACTTATTAATACCGGCGAAACGCTGCTCGTATTCATTAACATGAAAACCAATCGCCCATGCCTGCCACCACAGGATTTTACCGATAGATTAATGACCTTTTTTAAGTAAATTTGGTATAAATGAAATGGCTGCACCGCTTTTTAATCCGGTTTACGTTTTACAGGTACATCATCGAGTGGACGAAGTCTGTCATCATTCCGGGTTTCAGGCCGTTGCCACTATACACCGTTATTGATTTTTTTGTAAAGGAAATCACCAATAACTCGCTTATTAACCGGGCCTATGCACTAGCCTATAGTTTTATGCTCGCCGTTTTTCCGGCTACTATTTTTTTGTTCACGCTTATCCCCTACGTGCCCATAAAACATTTTAAAGGCAACCTGATGATGGTGCTGGCCTCTGTAATGCCTACAAATGCCTATATGGCGTTCAGAGAAACCCTTTTTGATATTGTAAGCAATCAAAACGGCAAGCTCCTTTCATTCGGTTTCCTAACAACCTTGTATTTTGCAACTAACGGGGTTATTAATCTTATGAAGGCCTTTAATAAATCCTCATTAATTGAGGATAAGCGGAGCTGGCTCAAAAGGCGCCTGGTAGCAACAGGAATCACCGTAGCTATAAGCTTCGCGTTATTACTAGCCATTTCCATACTCATCCTGGGGCAATCCATTATCCGGTTCATCCAGTCGCATGTGGCCTCCGAAAATCACTTCTGGGTTTACCCGGTGATGCTTTTCAGGTGGATAATTATTGTAGTAATTATTTTTGTGACCATAGGCTGTTTATACCGCTACGCTCCTGCACATAAAAAGAAATGGAATTTTATTAACCCTGGCTCCATACTGGCTACGGCACTGGCAGTTTTAACTTCACTGGGCTTTTCCTATTATATCAACAATTTCTCGTCGTACAATAAAGTTTACGGATCCATTGGTACGCTCATCGTTGTGATGATCTGGATGTATATAAACTCATTAATTTTGATAATCGGGTTCGAATTAAATGCGTCCGTAGAGCTTTCCAAGCGTACAATCCGTATTGTAAAACCCAGATTTAACACTTTTCGGGCAAAAAAGACCGACCAGTCAAAAAATTAACTTATTATTAATCAATAGATTATATAGATTATTTAATTAAATCAAAAAAAGTGAAATTGAAATTTGGCAATTCGCCCCGGATTTGTACTTTTGTCCCCGGAGAGTTGGCAGAGTGGTCGATTGCGGCAGTCTTGAAAACTGTTGAACTGTGAAAGGTTCCTGGGGTTCGAATCCCTAACTCTCCGCTGATTTTAATATCAAAGTATTTAGAAGCCTGCAAATCAAATGATTTGCAGGCTTTTTGTTTTTATATCAAATGCTCAAAATTACCATCGATTCAGGATCAAGCAGAAAAATTGTGGGGGAATAAAAAAATGGTTGCTTTGCAGGCAGAAATAAAAACGTCCACACTTGTCAGCTGCATACGAAACCCTTGTCCGTCTTATCTTGCCCGAAGGGCTTTTGGAATACTTTGAACTTACTGATGTCCTTTCCTCTGAGAACGGCCAATTGGACATTTACCTTGAGGAAAAGAATCTTCCGCCAGCAGGTTATGACAAGCAACAACTTGAGTCGAAAGGATTCTTACCGGAGACAGCTATCCAGGATTTTCCTATCCGGGGCCACAAAGTAGCTCTTTGCATTAAAAGGCGCAGATGGGAAGTTAAAGCAAGTGGTGAGATCATCACAAGGGACTGGAACTTAGTTAGAAAAGGAGCGCGAATGACAACGGAATTCGGCACTTTTTTAAAAGGTATATTTGGATAATAACCCGATCAGCTGTCATTTGTTAGGGCGGCTTTATACAGTTGATGGCAAACAGCTACAGCAGCAATACAAAGACTTTCTGAGCGATTTTCATAGCTGGGATCAAAAAGAACATGCAGATGAATGGATGCTGTTTGAACAAAATATAGGGTCATCGCTAAGCATAGACTAAACAACATTGAGCAATGGTGAACTCTATACCATTATCACCAATAAGGAAGCTAAAGGTGGCAAGAAGGCAATTGTAGCTATGCTAAGGGGCACACAAACGGAGCAGATCATAAAAGTTATCGAACGCATACCGCTGCGTAAAAGGAATAAAGTAAAAGAAGTGACGATGGATATGGCGGCAAACATGATCAAAGCTATCCGCAGGTGTTTTAGCAATGCGAGCCGTGTGATCGACAGGTTCCATGTGCAAAAATTAGCATATGATGCACTACAGGAAGCTCGTATAAAATATCGGTGGGAAGCGCTGGATGCAGAAAGCAGGGCAATTGAACAAGCCAGGCAAAACAAGCAATCTTATCAGCCTGAGCTATTCAGCAATGGCGATACACTAAAACAATTGCTTGCCAGAAGCCGCTACCTGTTGTTTAAGCATGAGTCCAGGTGGACTGCCGCACAAAAAGAAAGAGCCGATCTGCTTTTTCCACGATACCCGGAACTGCTCAAAGCTTATAAACTGGCTATAGGATTGGGTAATATATTCACCATCTGCAAAAGCAAGCAAATCGCCTTTAAAAGATTAGCGCTATGGTATAATCATGTGGAGGATGCCGCAATTGATGCATTTAAGACCGTCGCAAGATCTGTTCATCAACATTATGAATCTATCCTGAATTTCTTTGATAACAGGAGCACAAATGCCTCTGCCGAATCTTTTAATGCGAAAATAAAAGCTTTCAGAGCTACTTCAAGAGGTGTTAGGGATACTACTTTCTTCTTATTCAGATTAGCTAAAATCTATGCTTAACCTTTTAATCCCACAACTTTTCCTCATGACCCAAAAGAAGAGCGATAAGGTGAGGGATGACAAAAACCGATAATTTAAATTTATAGTACTATGTTATAAATAGTACTATAAATATTGTATATTGACCCTAATTATTCAGTAGGACATGAAAATATACTATATCCTTTTATTATCCGGAGTTTTTTTGCTGACAATGGTACGTTGCTCATTAGCCCAGGACAACAATTATCGTCAAAGCCCGGCGAGGGTAAATGATTTGGTCCATACCAAACTAGATGTACGCTTTGACTATAAAAAGCGCTATTTATATGGTAAAGAATGGGTTACTATAAAGCCTCATTTTTATCCAACGGATTCGTTGAGGCTCGATGCGAAAGGGATGGCTATCCACACCATAGGGATCCTGGCAGGTGGCAAGATAAGCCCGCTGAAGTTTACTTACGATAGCCTTAGCTTGGCGATCAGGCTCAACAGGACTTATAATAGTTCTGAGACCTATACCGTTTTTATTAATTACACCGCTAAACCTAATGAACGCAAAGGGCTTCGCAACAATGAGAAAGGATTATATTTTATTAACCCGGATGGTACCGAAAAGAATAAGCCGATTGAGATCTGGACCGAAGGGGAACCAGAAAGCTCCTCCGGCTGGTTTCCCACAATCGATAAGCCTAATCAAAAGACTACTTCCGAGATCAGCATGACCGTACAGGCTAAATATGTCACGCTATCCAACGGCAGGCTCGCCTCGCAAAAGAAAAACAACGACGGTACACGTACCGACACCTGGAAAATGGAATTGCCCAATTCCCCTTATTTGTTTATGATGGCAGTAGGTGATTTTAAAATTTACCATGATCATTGGCACGGTAAAGAAGTGAACTATTATATTGAACCGCAATATGCTTCTTATGCAAGGGATATGTTTGGAGATGTGCCGGAGGCCATAAGTTTCTTCTCAAAAATTACCGGCGTTGACTACCCCTGGAATAAATATGCCGCCATTGTGGTGCGCGATTACGTCAGCGGTGCCATGGAAAACACAACCGCCAATGTTTTCGGCAGTCAAAGCACCCGGCGCGAATTATTGGATCAATATTACAGTTCGGGTGTGGAGCATGAATTATTCCATCAATGGTTTGGTGACTATGTGACTTGCGAAAGCTGGAGCAATATAACTTTAAATGAATCATTTGCCGACCTCGGAGAGATTCTGTGGCTGGAACATAAATATGGGAAAGATGCCGCTGACGAACATTTACAAAACGGATTACAGGGCTATCTTAGCAATCCTGACAACGCTAAAATACCGCTGGTCAACTTTCATTACCAGGCTATACATGATGCCTTTAATGGGGTAACCTATCAAAAAGGTGGACGTATCCTCAACATGCTTCGTAATTACCTTGGCAATGAGGCTTTTTATAGGGGACTGAATATTTACCTGACATCAAACTCTTTTAAAAGTGCCGAAGCACAGCAGTTACGGCTGGCCATGGAACAGGCCTGCGGACTTGACCTGAACTGGTTTTTCAACCAATGGTACTATAATGCCGGGCACCCGGTTTTGGACATCAGCTACCACTGGGATGAATCCGCTAAAACAGAATATGTTTACATCGCTCAGAAACAAGATGGGCAAGTTTTTAAACTGCCAATAGCGATTGATATTTACATTAACGGCAAAACAGAACGCCATAAAATTTGGCTGAATGCAAAGGCTGATACCCTTTCCCTTAAATTGATTGCCAAACCAAACCTGGTCAATGTTGACGCGGATAAAGTACTGGTGGCTCAAAAAACTGATCACAAAACTTTGGAGCAATTTGTTTTCCAGTACTTCAACGCCCCTTTATATCTTGACCGGTACGAAGCCCTTGAAGTCTCTGGAAATAATCAAGGGGATAAAGGCGCTCAAAAAGTAATCTTTGCCGCATTAAACGACAAATTCTCTGGTTTACGCCTCAAAGCCCTGGAAACGTTGGCCAGCGATAAAAAAGACTTTATGACTCTGGATAAAGACCTAAAAGACATCACTCTGCCGCGAGTAATGGAACTGGCAAAAAATGATGACAACACTTTAGTGAAAACTTATGCATTAAGAATACTCGGCAGCTTAAAAAACCTTAAGTATATGGAGATTTTCAAAAAAGCCCTATCGAGTCCTTCCTACCAGGTTGACGCGGCGGGGCTTATTGGAATCAATGAGGTCGATCCCGTTGCCGCTCTGAAATTTGCGGCCAGATTTGAGGATGATAATATAGGCGACTTGACGCAAGCTATTGTCAGGGTGTATGCAGCAAGTGGAGGAGATGCCAAATGGCCTTATGTTTATCAGCGCTATGTTAACGGAACCTTGCAGGAACAAATTCATCTGACCGAAAAATTCTCCAGAATGATAGAAAGTTTGAAGAATCCGGAATATGTTCGACAAGGAATTGCCGAGCTCAAGTATATGGGAATAACCTACAAAAAAGACGGTGCAGCTCCATATATTATCAAATATTTAAAAGCGGTTAAAGAAGCACGGGATAAGACAAATGACATAACGGCTTCAAAGGATATTACAGAAGCAATGAAGCTGATCGAAAATGCTAAATAGGCTTTCAATTTCCTGCTCTGTACGGTTCATCTTCCGAACTAGATTTGGTTATCCGAAAGCAACGGTTCTGAATGAGTTAGCAAGATCTAAAGTAGGCCGAAAGAACCTGCAGCAATGCGAATGGACTCTTGTACGGATAATTAATTACCCTCTTTGCTGTCGTTAATGGCAGTTACTATAAATTGATTTACTGCGACGGCTGGTATCGTAATTGTGCTTGTTCTGCTCAATCTTGCTATATTAATGCCCAAAAACTTTCCGGTGATATCAAATACGGCCCCTCCGCACTCCCACGGTTTTATTCTTGCATCATGAACAAATACATTCCCAAACCCATCTTTTCGAATGCTTTTCCCCCTATGAAGTGGTCGGCCGGATGATTGGTAATTTTTTGGGTTGGATATTTTAGGGCGACTTTTTTTATTAACTTTTCTCCCTTATGATTGATTGTTATTAAAGTAGTATCTCCGGCGCGGAATTTTTGAAGGGCTTTAAACATATCCAGTTCGTCATTTACAGTTTTGTCATCAATTGCTAAAAGCTCATCGCCGGTTATTAGTCCGGCAGCCTCAGCCGCGCTGTTGGGCTGAATAAAAGTAAATAATAACGTCTGTCCCTTTTGCCGGGCAACAGCTCCCAAATAGCCGTAGCTGGTTTTTTTGGCAAGCTTACGCCAACGCTTCCCAAAACACTACTACAATACGGAGAATCAGCGCGAAGAGAAATCAAAAAACTACCCAAATCGTTATTACTAAGTGTATCTGCCAATAACATTCCAAGCCTGATACCTTCCTTCCCTAACTTTGAAACGGGCAATAATATCACAAGGTCATTAATTCTGTCTCGTCTGATAATATTTGCCTTAACAGTCTTGCCGCCCGATAATGTAATAAAAGGTTCCTCGCCAATCATTGAACTTTTAGTCAAAATGATATCTGAATTTTTGAAAGCGGTTTTTACATTGACATCATCTAAAGAAAAAATGGTCCCTGCTATAATCTGTTCCTTACCATCAATAACACTCTTAATATTTACACAAGTTGTTTTAAAACGCTTGTTCACACTTTTAAAATACTTATCTGGATTTTCAGCTGCCGGAAAATTATTGGCCGGCTGATTTTTTGAAACTACATTTGTATCCAAAGGCAGGGAAGTATAATTCTCTAAACGGGTTAGTGCTGTATAATATTTACGATAGGTATCTACGGGGATTTCATAATTAACATCCTCCGACTGCTCGATGCCGCTATGGATTCCGATCAAACGGCCAGACAGATCAAACAGGGGGCCGCCCGAATCTCCCGGCTCCATCACGCAAGTTGATTCCATAAAACCATACTTGTTATTTAAATTAGTGATATGTCCAAACCTTACATCAGGTTTGCGTTGTTCCATGCTTTCCGGGTAAGCAATGCTAATACATGGCTGGTTGATTTTGACATCCGAATACCAGCCCATTTCGACAAACGGCCAATCCCCTTTTTGGATTATTTTGAGCATGGCAGCATCCGGCAGCATAAATGTTGGTGCAATGGTAATACGGCCCAAACCACGGGCCAGGCACATTTTCCCATCGGGAAATATTACCTGATAGGTTTTGCCGGGCATTACCACATGTGCTGCGCTTAAGATCTCTCCTCCGTTGGAGACTACAACACCACTAAACTGCGCACTCATCCGGCTATACTGTAAAGTGTCATATTCCCACATCAATACACTGGCAGCATAACCTTTTTTATCGCAGTTTTTATATTGTCATGTAGTTGCGTAGCTCCGGGCTTTTGTATCCGCTTATCAACATTTTGCGCGTTAGTAACCTGCAGGTTCCATAAGCACTGCAGGAAAAAAATAATAAAAACCGTTTTGTCATTATACATTATAATTGAACCGTAGCGTTGTCCAAACGCTGCTGTTTAGGGTATCTGCCGATGTAAAAAGAGCCGGTATCAAAACCGGCTCTCCGGAAATTAAACTAAAACTGATGGAAAACGTCCTACCGGGACTGTCTTTATGATAGCCAGTGCTATCCTTATAATTTCTTAATTGTTAAAGATCTTTTTGAGCTGTATATCGATATCAGAGGAAGTGGGATTTATTAAAATCACATTCCCCTCAGCATCAAGCACAATTGCAAAGGGTACCGACTGGATACCCAAAGCATTCATCATCACTGATGTATCTTTGCCATCCTCATATTTATCTATTCCCTGTTGCCAGGGCATTGCTTCTTTAAGCATGGCGTTTTTCCAGGCTTTATTGTTTTGATCAATTGAAATACTAACTATCTCGAATCCTTTAGCGTGGTATTGTTTATATAACTCCTTAAGGTGCGGAATAGCCGCCCTGCACGGCATACACCACGAGGCCCAAAAATCAAGCAGCACCACTTTACCCTTAACCAACGGTGATTTGATGAAGTTGCCATCGGCAGTTTGTAACGTAAAAGCCGGCAAAGGTTTTCCAGCTATTAAATTTTGACTTGCTGTAACAGTATCCTGCTTTTTTAATGATGAAGCATTTCCATCCGCCTTCCATCCGGTGCTTAGGGCAAGCGCTACGGGTGTTACCAACAGCAACCTTTTAAAGTTTATTTTCATTGGGCTTGATTATAAAACCTGTATTTCAATTATTTTTCTTTTAGGCGGAAAACATTTGTTGTTATCACAAACCTGGTAATAAAGCCCGCATTTAATTACAACGCCGGGTTTTAATGAGGCTGCGCTTATTTCCGTTTTAAATGTTGCAATGCCCTCCCAAACAAACATGCCTTCGCCACCGGTAAATGGTACCCCGGCCGATGCTTGCCACTCGCCGCTTGTTACACCTTCGGGCAACTCAATAATAGGTTGTGTAGTAATAAAAGGGCTGTCTTTAGGTACATAGGCGTAAATATGCCAGCCTTGCAAAATCTCAGCCTTAACAACTACCTGCTTTTTTCCGTTTGCTTCATTAATCAATGTTGCGCTCACCGTCACCGGATCGGTACGGGTTGGGATAGTTGCAGCATTGGCAGTTTTAATGTTGCCGGTTGATACGGGCACAATTGCCGCTGTTTCTGTTTTGTAGGTATTCACCATAAACTTAAACCCGCCGGCTTCTGTATAATAAAAGTTGGGCTTGTTTTTGGTTAGCCATTCACGCCATTCTTTGGCAGATGTGAATTTTTCGGTGGTATATCTTTCCAATACCCTTTGGGCCAGGGCAGGCTCCTCTCCTTTCTCAAGCATATTGATACATTTTTCAAGCAGCTCGATTTTGCGGTTAGAGATCCCCAGCTTCTTTGCATCCTCATCCACCTGTAACGAGTAAGCATCAACCGGATAAAAATACTCGAGGTTATCCCGATAGTACTTATGATAGGCCTCTACGTTAGTACCAAAAGCATCATACATGCCGCTGCCGGTCCAGCTTTTAAGATATTCATCAAAACTTTGTACATCATCGGATACGGGCATCTTTAAAAACGCCTCGTTACCTTTACCAATATCCTCGCCTTTGGCTTTACGATCTTTAAGTTCCTGCTGCATTTTTAGCAAGCGGGCGTTACCTTCTTTCCGGGCTATCAGCGTTTTTTGATATAACGCTTTATCGCTACGGTAAATCATTTCATTTACCCACTCACGGTTTTCAATTTGTACTTTTTTCATGATGGGCGCCTGGTGATCAAACTTTTTGATGTAGCAAACTGTGTTCACAAATACATCTTTAGCTTCATCGGTCATATGATTTGGCGAAGCAGAAAAGCCCCACATAAAATAATTACCCTGACGGCCTAACGCTACTGCTTCAGCATTTTTTAAGCAAACACCGCCACTTATAGCTTCGGCATCCGGCGAATCGTTAAATCCCTCGCCATGTGCCACCATGCCGATAATGTATTTATCCTTAGCTGCAGGATCCTCTTTGATCACCTTCCACATAGGCAGTTCCTTCGGGGTAGTTGCTCCCTGAAAGCCGTTAAAAAAGAACCCGGCGTAGGCCTGTTAACTAAAGTTAACTTCACTTTTACAGGTGTATTAAATATGACATGACTGGTTTTGATGTTCAGCGCATCGTCTTCCAAACACTGACAATACCAATCAAACTTAAGTCCTATCGGCATGCCCACATCGGGAGCCAGCTGATGCATCAAAATAATAGGCCTGTCAAAATTGGCAGGTAATTTTATCGGCCCCGCATCGGCAATTGTTACGTCGACATTGGCAGACATCGAGGCATCGTAATCCCTCACATCCACAACTTCAACTTTGTCAAAGCGCGTTTCTAAAAAGTTTTAAAATCGGCCATACGGGTTTTCCAGGCCTCATCTACCGCGCCCGCGGCTGTGCTGTAGTAAGTAATATGTTCGGGCTTAGGTTTTGCGGGATCATATCCTACATATAAAACATGGAGTGCCATTTTGCCAACTCTATGTTTTATTACATCACCCCAAGAGGCTACGCTAAACATAACACAAAGCAGAAAAGCCAAAATGATCTTTTTCATACCTGCTTAATTAAAAAGTTCGGCAAGTTTCTTATTGAGGTCTTCCCCGCGCAGATTTGTGCTAATAAGTTTGCCGTCGCGGTCTACCAGGAATGTAGCAGGTATAGCCGAAACGCCATAAAGACGGGCAACGCTGTTGTTGTTGCCATTCAAGTCGCTAACCTGCGGCCATGTCATACCCTCCTGTTGCAGAGCTTTCAGCCATTTGTCACGGCTGTTGTCAAGCGATACCGAAAGGATTTCGAACCCTTTATCCTTGTACATTTTATACTGGCTTAACAGATTTGGGATTTCCTGACGACAAGGTGAACACCAACTTGCCCAAAAATCGACCAAAACGATTTTACCTTTATAATCGGCTAACGATAAGCGTTTGCCAGCAGGGTTGACCTGAGTAAAAACCGGCGCCGGGCCACCTATTTTTAAACGGTAATGTGCATCAATAAATTCTTTGATAGTTTTACCATTATCAGTTGCCTGGATTGCCGGACTGAAGGTTTTGAACACCTGTTCGGCTACTGTAACCGTTTTTTCATTAGATGCAGTGCCGAACAGCGCTACCGGTGCAAAGAACGAATCGGGGTGCGTTTTGGCAAAATCGAGATTTTTGCGCTGAAAATCGGCAATCATTTTATAGTGATGGCGGGCAACCGAATTGGTAAATGCGGTATCATTCACCAACTCGGGCGCTGCCGCAATTTCAGCATTAGAAATATGATCGATGTCCCATGGCATCGGTCCTACAGCTTTCACATAAGCCGAATATTCATCATATGTTTTGGATCCGCTCATCTGGGCGTTTGCCAGGGAATCTTTAGAAACTATATTAAGCGTTTCATTAGAAAAATTAAAGTAGAGAATATCGCCGCCATGGGTGGCAATCTCCCGGCCGGCGCCTTTATGATCAAGTGCAAGGCGTACAGAACTGTATGAGTTCATCCTACCTGTGAAATGAAAAGCGCCGTTAACTAATGTGGTCGAATCTTCATGCCCCTTGCCGTCTGTCATAAAGCTTAAATAAACTTTCTGACCGTTGAGATTGCCAATCTGCCCATTAATAGCGAACTGGTTAGTTTGGCCGGCGGCGTTCAACGCAGCCATGCTCAAAATTAAGTTTAGTAGTTTTTTCATTTCTTTATATGTTATACATCGAGTCGACAGGTTACGTTATACTTTTCAAGGATGAAACGCTCTTGTTAATGTCATGACTGCGGCCAAAAACACAAAAATCATTCATGCTGTTGGTTAATCTTTTATGTGGTTTTGATTAGTTAGTTTTTTATCTGCTCACAATGTCAACCGGTTCGCCCGGTATACCGGTTATTGTTTTGGTGATATTACCGGTTTTAGAAACACTTACGTCAAGTGTATAAACTGCCCCGTCTGCGCCAACAGTAAGGGTGTTGTCATCCAAACTGATCTTCATCATGGATACCTTTTTACCGCCAAAGTCTGCGTCGAGCTGTCTTATATCTTCATTAATTGGGTTATAGCGGTAAATTTTCCCTTTTGATGAAAAATAAAACACATTTAAGCTATTCACCACCCATTTGGTATTATCATCAATTAAGGCGCTGCCTTTAAATGTGCGTTTGCCCAGCCCTTTAAATGTCCGGTCATCGCCCATAGGGTAGCTAAAACTTAGTTCGGTTATGGTACCTGTCGCTGTTTTAAAGAAAGCATAGGAAGGGCCACCTTCTGTAGGTTTCATGAACAACAAATTATCGTATCCTACATTTTTAGGGTCAAAGCCAGTGCTTGCGGTATCAATCTGGTAATTGGTGCCAGAGTAAGTACCATCGGCCCCGAAGGTAATAAAGGCTTTTCCTTTAAGATTGTAACCGATAAAAAACGAGCTTCCATGTGTAAAATATTTAGACATGGTGTAATCACCGCCCTGTTCGTTGGCAAATTTGCCGTAGTCATCAGCAAAAGGAGCTGTTGAGGATACACCTACATATAGCTTACCATTGATAACCCCCGTTGGCACTGTTCCCATTTGTACGGGGCCTAAAAATGGTTCCAGATAACCCGCATTGATGACGGCCGGCGGCGAGAAGAACTGCGCTGCAAAATCCGTTCGTTTTAATAAAGTACTGGCATCAAGCACCACCCCGCTTTTATTAGGATCGTTGCTTAGCACCCAATATTCCTCTTTGGTATTGGGTTGATAAGGGAGTGGTTTTGAATAGTACAATTGAACCGGATTGATAGGCAAATCGCCTTTATTAAGTGATTTATAAATATCGCCCAACACCGTTTTATCGGGTTTTACAAATGATAGTTTGGTAACCCCATTATCGTTACTCAACACCAAAATACCTGCCGAAAACTGGGTCGTACCTGTAATTTTGAAAGGGAACGTATAAAATAATCCGTTCCGTTTGTCGGTAATTGTAAGCTTACATGCGCGGTCGCCGGGGCCTAAATTGTAGACCATTTTCAAAGGGTAGCCTTTGTAAACTGCTTCCCGGAGTTCTTCTTGTACGGTGATGTGCCATTCAAAATCAAGATCCTTTAAGGGATCCGCACCGGCCAAAGTAACCTTGGGGTTTATGGTGAGCGTATCGCCCAGCAGGGCTGCAAATGTGGCGTTATTAATGCCGGTAACTACCGGCTCGGAAGGTGGCGAGTATACATAATTGCCCAGGTCTTTTTTACATGAAGTATAAAATACCATTATGAGCGCCAATAGAGCTATCGATTTAAATTTCATGACCTAAGTGTTTAATTGATAATAACCTGCTGACCATTTTCATCAACAAAAAAGTACTTACCTGCCTGCGCATAATACTTGAGGTAAAACTTCTTACCGGGCGAAGAAGAACTATAAAAATCATAATCGTTGCTTCCATCGGCCCTTTTGGTAAGCACATAACCTTTTTCCGGGTATCTTGCTACCCATGCAAACGGATCATTAATAAAGGTCCTCACGTTATCTATATAATACAGTGTACGCGGAATCTGCAGATAAGCGTTCGGTTTTGACATATCAACCAGATCGGTAGTGCCCGAAGAGATCAGGAACAACTGGTGTTTTATCCTGCTATAAGGGCCCAGGTTACCCATCCAGTAAATCCACCATGCCGGCTGCTCCAAACGCGACGAATAGAGGATAGATCGTGTCCTTAATGCCACAGGCAATGACGAATTAAAATCCTGACCACCCGAAACAAGAATGGTAAGCATTACAGACTTATTTGCAAGTTCGGGGTCGCTGTTTTTAATGATCACCGGTACCTTTACAGTACCCGAATCAGCAGGCATAGCGTACGATGGCTTAAGCGCTTCATAATGCAAACCAGATTTGGCCGTGGTAGCCGTGTCAACTACGGTTATCGCAAACTTCCTTTCAGTTTTTGATCTTTGCCCCGAAATAATTATTGGCACCCAAATGGTATCCTGCGCCAGGGTAGGATTATAGGCGAAGGAATAGGTTAATATCGATGTATCCTGGCTGCCGTCTTTATTCTTATAATTCAGATAAATGTTATCCCTGGAGCCATACGTAAGTAATTGGTCTTTTTTGCAGCTAAAAAGAGCCGCTACGACCACTAAAACATAAAATATCTTTCTTTTCATTGTTATAAATGGTATGGGATCAATTATTGTAAGCCGCCTCGTCATCGGGGATCGGGAACACGTAAATGCTGTTTGATGCAGGATAGATCTGGCCGCTGGCCGCCACTATATCAAGATTTAACCGCTTATACATATAAAAGATCTGGCTCTCGCCGTAAAACTCTTTCCGGGCGTCTTTAACCAATTCATTGATAAAAGCTGTTTTGCCTAAAGTAGCGGGCAACAGATCAATAATGCCGCGGTGCGTACGGACGGTATTTAAGTACTCTATTGCCTTGGTCGGATTGCTATCATAAATAGCCTCAGCAGCAATGTAATATGCTTCTGTTAAACGAAAACCCGGGGCCATCAGCGGGTGCAGATTTTTTAACGGCGAACTGTTCACCAAATATTTAACCAGGTAGCTGCGGTTTGGGGTTACATCTGTGGCTGTAAAAAACCATTGCCTGTAGCGCCAGTCTTCGGCACCCACGGTATTCTTTTCATAAATGTTATCTAACTGCAGCGGTGTTGGCTGATATTGAGCAACGTTAGCCGCGCTGAACAGGGTAACCAGCGCATTATTTTCATTAGCCTGAGGCGCATACCAACCAAACACCAGTTCGTTGTAAAACACCCTGTCTTTTTGCTCAACATTGTTGTTAAAGGCATCGTCCTTTTGTGTCCAGGGAAATTTGTTGGCATTTATTACGTCGGTAGCGTTAGAGAGGGCATTTTGATAATCATTTTTATACAGGTAAACCCTTGCAAGTTCACCGCACACTGCATAATAATTAAGCCTGTGCCTACGGTTTTGCAAAAACAAGCTGCTAACCATTGTTTCCGTTTGCTTAGGGCCAACATAGCCGTCGGGATAGGTTTTATTAGGATATCCGACAATGTAAGCGGGTGAAAGAATTGGATCTGTACTACTCAGAAGTGCACGTGCATTACGCAGATCAACTATGGCGTTGTTAATTACCTCACCTACTGATGAAAACGGTGTACTTTTAATGCTTACTGTGGTTACATAAGGTATCCCTTTAGCATTTGGGTTAGATTTATACGAAGCCCCAAACATGCGTAAAAGATCAAAATGCAGGTACGCGCGCAGGGCAAGTGCCTCGCCTTTAATGATGGCATAGTTGTTACCCGAAAATACAGCCTTTTGCTTATCTATTACCTGCAGTATCTCATTGCAGTTGCCAATGGCATTGTATACCGACGACCAGATCTGGCTATTTTTATCCTTTAAAATGTTTTGGCTATACTGAAAAGAAGCGATCTTCTGAAAATCGGTATTGGAGAACGTATAGTTCTGCGCCATGATATCCAGGTTGCTGAACGTAAGGTTTCCTGCATACAGGTCTGCCTTTGTGCACCTGGAATAAACACCATTTAAAGTCTCTTCAAAACCATCTTCGGTATTAAACAACTGCTCTTTATCTACATCAGATTCCGGCTGTACATCCAAAAACTTTTTACATGATGTAAACATCAGCAAGGGGATTATAAAAATTAAATATCTTTTCATGGTTATGTGTTAAAATGAACCCAATAATGAAAATGTTAAGCTGCGGGCGAAGGGATAATAGATACCCCGTTCTGCCTGAATAGTTGAAGCCCTGAAAATATCGTTCGCTGTGGCTGCCAGCCTCAGATTTTGAAGTCCTAAACGGCGAATGGCATTTGGCTTAAAATCATATGACAGGTAAAGCGACTGCAGTTCGATCAGGTTATCTTTTTGTATAAACCGTGATGATACATAGGTATCGGTGAGGTCGGTAATGTTTTTGAAAAACGTGTGGTCGCCAGGTTGTTTCCACCTTTGCTCCAGTACGCGGCTATCTACGTTAAAGCGAGGGTCGGCATTTTCAACCCTGTCAATAAGGGTTTGGTTAAAGGCCTGCCCGCCAAAACGGTAATGGAAGCTAAAGCTTAGCATAAACCTTTTGTATGATACCGTGCTGCCAAAAAATCCTTCGGCTTTTGGCGTAGTATTACCTACATCCTGCACATCCTTAACATCCCATATATAAGTTAGGGTTCCATCTTTTTTCACCAGGATCTCTTTGCCGTTTTCAGGATCAATACCCAATGACTTAACTGCATAAATGGTATTCAATGATTTGCCTTCAACATACCGGGTTAGCGGCGTTGAAAAAGCGTTGTTGTCCTTGTTGGTTTGGAAGTTATCTATATTGCTGTTAAATGCCTTCAAGGCATCAGATATCCTTACTATTTTGTTAACGTTGTGAGCAAGGTTACCCGTCAGGTTTATATTCCAGTCCGATGCGTGAAAAACCTGTGCTACAAGGTAAAGCTCATAACCTTTGTTTGACATATCGCCAAGGTTATCTTTATAAGTGCTGAAGCCCGTTGATGGCGCAAGGTTGATATCGGTGATCAACCCTTTGGTAAGTTTGTAGTAGTATCTTGGCGAGATAACGATCCTGTCTTTAAACAAACCGATGTCCATACCTACATCGGTTGTGCGGGTTTTTTGCCACTCCAGGTTGCTGTTACCATAGCCTAATATAGTAGCGCCAATACCTGTTGAATACCAGTGTTGTGTATCATACAGGTAGATTGAACGCGATTGGTATGCCGGGAAGCTGATAGAACCAAGGGTAGCAATACTTCCTTTAAGGCGCAACTGGCTTATTACATTTGAACCCCGAAAGAAGCTTTCCTTATGAATGTTCCAGCCGATACCTAACGAGCCGAAAGGAGCATAACGCCTGTCGGCGCCAAAAGTCGATGAACCATCAACCCTTACGGATGCATCTAAGAGATATTTGTTTTGAAACGCGTAGTTACCCGAAAAGAAAGCGCCGGCCGTTCTTGACCTGGTTACATCGCCATAAGGGCCTGAGTTTTCTTTATAAATGCGGGCAAAACCTATATTGGTGAACCTGTCGTTTGAAAAACCCTGGGCCGAAAATGTTTTAACATCAGCCTTTGACGCTAAAATATTGGCACCTAACACAAGGTTGAAATAATGATCGCCCAGTTGCTTGTTATAGCCGATGGTTACGTTACCGTCGAGGTTAAGGCTGGCATTGGTACCATAATCGTAGGTTCCTTTGTTATTCGCCTGATCGGCGGCAAAATTGTAAAAAACACTGCTTAACGGTGACACGTATTTATCAGATGTTGTGCCGGTTTTATTTACGCTCATTAATGCCCTCAAACGCAAACTTTTTGATAATTTATAATCGACTGAAAACGACTCCAGGATCTCCGTATATGCCAATTTATCAAAGCTGCTCAGGCTGGCTTCATACAAGGGATTAAATACATTTTCGGTAATGTATTGATCTTTTCCCTCGCGAAAAGTATTTACACGCCAGTTGGCAAGCTCCTGCACCAATCTGCCTGTGCTGTCTCTTATCGGGAAATATGGGTTGGCGTTTACATATTTCGAAAAATCACCATATGGAGAATTGGCCTGATTAACCTGCGTAATGGTCAAATCATTCCTGATGATAAGTTTTGAGCTTGGATTATAGGTAAAATTTACACCGCCGCTGTACCGGGTATTATCCGAGCCTTTCATAACCCCAGGCTGTGTCTGGTAACGCAAATCGATACCATACCTGAATGACTGATCGCCGCCCTGCGCGTATACCGAATGTTTTTGCTGATAGGCATTTCGTAAAGGCTGCGACAACCAATAAGTATTAACACCGCTAGCTACATTTTTTAGCCGCGTGAACAACTGGGCATCAAGCTCGTCCTGTTTGGTATCACCACTGGTAGATGTCTTTGTATCATATAAACCAACAAGCTGCTCGTAAGCTACCTTTTGTTTTGCGTTAAGCACGTGATAGTCGGACAGATCGGGGCCATTGAAAGTAAGCTCATAATTGTATGATAACTGCAGCTTTCCTGCAACAGGCGCTTTGGTAGTGATCACCATTACACCGTTGGCTGCCCTTGAACCATAAACCGCGGTAGCTGCACCATCTTTCAATAAGGTAACCGATTCGATCCGGTTAATATCCAGGTCAACTACTTTTTGAAGCGATACTTCAAAGCCATCAAGGATAAAGGCCGGCAGGTTATAATTGCTTGAAAGATTGTTACGGTCAAGTATTTTATCATTGATGGAAGGGATAGCTGTGGCGCCCCTTACGTTGATCTTTGGCAGCTTGTTTGGATCCGAACCGATAAAGTTATTATCAAGTACTTTAAACGACGGATCAAACGAGGCTATGCTTTTGATCACGTTTTGCGGATTATTACGCTTCAGATCGGCACCACTTACTGTGATAGCATTACCGGTATAATTATCTTTTTTGATAACCTGGTAACCGGTTACCACAATGTCTTTAATGTTATTAATATCAGGCAAAAGCCTCACTACAATCGATTGGCCTGCTACCACCTTAACTTCCGCCGATTTGTAGCCCATAAATGAGAATATTAATGTTTGCCCTGCATCTGCCTGTACATTAAACTCCCCCTTATCATTGGTTTGGCCTATTACTCCCCTACCCCCTTAACGGCAATATTTACGCCCGGTAAGGTGGTTTTACTTACCGAATCCAACACACGGCCACTCACCGAAACCTTGTTGATAGTAACCGGTTCCGTCCTCGGTTCAGGTATTTTATTTTGGATTACGATGGTTTTAGATACAATAGTAAAACTCAGATCGAAGTTTTTAAGACAGGCGCTGAGCACGTCAACAAGCTGCGTGTCATGAAAATCGGCATCCACTGTTTTGCCTTTTATATTCACTTTTTCGCTGTAAAAAAACAAATAACCTGTTTGTTGTTTTATATCCTTAAAAACCGATTCAAGGCTCTTATTTTTACCGGATATGGTTACCGTTTGAGAATAACTTGCTGCGGATAAGTGCAACACGCCAACAAGCAACAGTATAGTGGTGAGTTTCAATACTAATAAGAATTTGCACTTTACCCCCGTATTGCGCATACGGCGTTGTAAAGAAAAGTTAATTTCATATTTTTGAATAAGATTGGGTTAATAAAATGCAGCCCAGGGCTTCGACATCTTGTGCTGCCTGACCTATTTTAAACCGGAAGCGGTGAGAGGCTTCCGGTTAATTTTTGGTCTGTTGATATGAGATTGATCTGAGATTTATCGTAGTTGTTTATCCATTAAGTTTTGTTTTAGTGATTAGCATTTAGTTTGTTTAGTTGTAAGTATAAAGTTTAAGTTAAATATCATTTACTGTAGGATACCTTCACTGTTTTGCCCTCAACCGCAAATTTCATGTTATTAAGCTCCAGTATCCTGAAAACATCGGCGAGGTTGCTGCTCCTTGAAATTTCACCGAAAAATTTCTCTGTTGGCATATCGCCATCATAAACCACATCAATATCATACCAGCGGCTTACCTGGCGCATAACCTCGCGGATATCCTCATCTGCAAATGAGAATATGCCGTTTTTCCAGGCTACTTCTTTGTCAAGGTTCACTTGTTGTTTACTTATCGTACCGTTACCAGTACGGCTTATTACAGCCTGCTCACCGGGAACAATAAGTATTGAGTTTGTTGCCGATGTTACCTTTACCGAACCCTCCAACAGGGTGGTTTTAACCAAAGCTTCATCGCCGTAAGCATTGATATTAAAATGCGTGCCGAGCACCTCAATAGTTTGCAATGCCGATTTTACCCTGAATGGCATTGCTTTATTTTTTGTTACTTCAAAGTAGCCTTCGCCATTGAGCGTTACCTCACGTTCCGCTCCCTTAAACACGGTTGGATAAGTTATTGACGATGCCGCGTTAAGCCACACGTTAGTGCCGTCGGGCAGGATGACCTTGTACTGCCCGCCGTTAGGGGTGGTAACCATATTTTGAACGGCTTGATTCTGTCCGGTCGCTTCGGCCTGGTAAACGATCTGCCCATCGGCCGTTTTGGTGATTTTAACCCCGGCTTGTTTAGCTATTTGTCCGTTGGCAGCATCATCAAGCGATATGGTTGTGCCGTTGGCCAAAGTAAGCGTAGCCTTGTTGGTACCAGGTACTATGCCTTTGTATGAGTTTGCGGCCAAATTATCGGCCTTATACCGGTTACGAATAAAAAAGTAAGCACCAACCGAAATAAACAACAGAATTGAGGCGGCCACGGCATATCTGGTCCAACCCGATCTTAAAGGCATGGTAACCGGCTTTTTTTCGTATTGCGCTATCCTCTCATCAACCTTTGCTTTAATAGCATCTTTAAGATACAGGTAGTCGGCCTCATTTTCATCAGTAATGAGGTCATCGTTCAAATCAAACAGGTTATAGTACGATTCCAGGAATTTAATTTCTTCTTGGGTAGCCTCGCCACGTTTGTATTTTGCTAGTATTTGTATAAAATATTGCTTGTTCGCCTCGTCCATTTACATCCTTTATATATACATGAGTCGGCAAAATGAAAATAGCCCATGTTAATTGAAAATATTTTTAATGTTTTATTTAAAAATAATGCGCATTTAAAATCAAAATGATAAAATATCATCAACCAATCATCATAATTGATAAAAATAGCGCATCTTCATTAAAGAAAAAACGTTTTATCAACCTTGTTGATAAAAATAAAGCAATACATGGAGTAAGAAAAGTGATTTACGAAGTGTTGCAAGGGCCTTCCCCATTTGATTACGAACGGTTTTGGGGGATATTTCCAGTTGATCGGCGATTTGCTGGCTTGAGAGGCCTTCATTAAAGCGCAAGTTGAATATAATACGCTGCTGGGGCGGTAAAGTATCTATAAGCTCATTAAAAGCTTTCAAAAATCTCGTCATGAAGCACATTAGCATCGGCGCGACCAAGATGGCTTTCAATTTCATGGACTGTATCAGGCAAGGCTGCATAGCGCGATTCCTTTTCCATATATTTAAAAACGCCGTTGCGAGCGGCAACCAATAAATAAGCCGGAAGGTTCTCAATCGGCGACGTTGACGTGCGCACCCATAACTGCACAAATACGTCTTGAGCAATATCCTGAGCGCGTTCTATATCGTTAACCCGTTTGTATGCTGCATTATAAACCTGCTTCCAATATTTGGTATATAATACATCAAAGGCAGGTTTGCTGCCTTCGCTAATAAGTTTCAGAAGTTTGGCATCGTCGTCTGACAAGTCAAGAGGGGCCATGCGTTATTTTAATTTCCTATATTGATCAGGTTAATTACACAAACATCATGGTGTTTTAATGCTCATTGTATATGTGTCAAATCCAAATATAGAAATTATCTGGCAAAATAAAATCTTATAAACGGGTTTAACCCCGATGGCAGAGAATTATCAGCTTAGCATGGCAAGAATGCTCCGATTAACCTTTATCTGATGGCCGCTTTCTTAATTATTGTAATTTGCACGGTTATTCATTTGTACTTGAATGCCCCCTACAGAATAAGTGTAAGGTTTAAGGCTTAATGGCGTAACAGAATCCCGGTACAATATATCCTATAACATTTACTACATTTATACTTAAGACATCAAAATCTATGGATCTTATTATCAAAGTACTCATCGGCCTGGTAGCCTTTATCCATTGTTATATATTATGGTTGGAAATGTTTGCCTGGACAACCCGCGGCCCCAAGGCATTCAACAAATCATTGCAGGAACTGGAAAACAGCAAAGTTTTAGCGGCTAACCAAGGTTTATACAACGGATTTTTAGCAGCGGGTCTGATCTGGACATTCTTTATCAGCGACGCACAATGGCATAACTATGTGGCCCTGTTTTTCCTGAGTTGTGTTGCCGTAGCTGGTATTTACGGGGCACTTACAGTAACCAAAAAGATCTTCTATATACAGGCCGTACCTGCAATACTGGTCATTGTATTAATCATGATGAGGTGAGCGCATTTATCAACCTTACGCAATCTTTTATCCGGGTCGCAATGGAAAAAACTATGAAGGGATTGGTCTCGCTATAGCCGGTTACAACAAACAATTCACGGTTTCGATTACTGCCTGGATAAATACCAACAACGTGTCGACCTTACGACCAAACGTGGCATCAACCCCCAGGGCTTGTGATCCTATTGCTCAAAAGGTTGTGGGAAGCAGCGAATGGGCCCACATTAACAAATATTAGTACCGTTAGTATAAAGCTGTTTATAATACTCTTTTGCCATCCGGTTACTGTCAAAGTGAGGGAATATATCCTGCATGCTGTGCCTAATTATTTCAATCCATTTATCCGGATGATCGTAATACAGGGGAATGACTGTTCTTTGCAGCAAATTGTACAAGTTATGCGCATCGGTTTCATCCTGTTGAAATTTATGTTCACTAATTTCAGTATTGGGTATAACAAAACCGTTCACGCCATCCACAACAAATTCCGGAAACCAGCCATCAGGAATCGAAACATTAATACATCCGTTCATTGCAGCCGACATCCCGCTCGTACCTGAAGCTTCGTGGGTCAGCCGCGGCGTGTTGAGCCAGACATCTGCCCCTTGTTTAAGCAGTCGTGATAAACGCAATTCATACCCTACTAAAATCGCGCAGTTAGGGTAATACTTACATAAGTTTACGATCTTATCAAAACTGGCTATCGCATCATAATCCATTGGATAAGGCTTTCCTGCCCATATCATTTGGATCGGCATTTTATTGTTAGTTAGCAGTTGGTGAAAAAAGTCCATATCATGCAATAGCAATTCCGGCCTTTTGTACCCGGCAAACCTCTTCGCAAAAACAATGGTGAGCACTTCAGGATCGAGTAGAACGCCGCATTGGTCCGCTACCTCGTCAAAAAGTGCACGCTTACCTGCCTTTTTCTTTTCCACCAGCTTTTGAATCTGATTAGTTTCCAATGCCGCATACATTTCCTTGTCTGCCCAATAAGAATAGCTCTGGGCATTGGTTATAGAAGTAAGTTCACAAATGCCGTTATTTCCATTCCATATTCCCTGTAGTGTGTTTAAATGCATTTTTGACACAGCATTGGCTTTGCCGGAGAACCTAAACGCAGTTAAGGTATGATCCATAACGTCGCCCTGACAACCCGCTATTTCCTTTACCTCATCTATTGGAATATCCCCCCAAAAACCCATTTTATTAAGCAGAAACAAATCAGACCGTTGGTTGCCGCCAGGTTCGGGTGTATGGTTAGTGAAAACCAGTCTTCTTTTTACTTCCTCAACGGATTGATATTTTTTATATAAATAAAATGCGATGGGTAAGGCATGTGATTCGTTCAGGTGATAAATATCCGGTTGGAAATTGATTGCTTCTAATAAGCGTGCCCCACCTTCGCCCAGCAATATCGCAGCAGCAGTCCCCGTTTCAGGATTACTGTCATAAAGCTTATGTGAAATGGTTTTAGCCAGATAGTCATTCTCCGGCAGATCTGTTGTCAGGAAAAACATAGGAGCCGTTTTAAAAATTTCAGGCTTCAGGTAAAATGCTGTAACCCAAACATCATGGCCGGATACCTTGATAGTAAATTTAATGCCGGTATCAATGAGGAAGTGATATATTTTTTCCTGGAAGAGTACCTCCATGGTTTCATCGCCCTTTCTTCCCTGGTTATAATACCCATATTTCCACAAGATTCCGATACCTATAACGTTCTGCCTGAGTTCATAGGCGCTCCTCATTAAAGAGCCTGCAAGATAGCCGAGACCACCTGAGTAGGTTTTAAGGGGCTGATGGACGGCATATTCCATGCAAAGATAAGCGACCGGCGTTTTGTATTCCGGGTTTATTGGGTAAGGATGCTGAAAGGAGAAGTTCATATGATTTAAAAAAAAGATCCGTAGCTATTTTAAAACTGACGAGTATATTAGTATTGTAGACTATTTTAATTTCTGTTTTTCACAAGTTCTGATGAATGTTTTTCAAATGTTGGTGTTTCTCTGCTAACCGGGAATGACACGGATCAGGGTATTATATGACAGTACGCACAAAATACTCAAATTCAAACGATGGATTAACAGCCAAATTTGAAACCTGCCCGCAATTGACTTTAATAACTGACCTCACTCCTACATCCTTTAAAACATACAGCCGCTGTTAATATTTCCGTTTACAACAATTCTTTCACAATGATACCCTTCCATGTCAGCACTTTTCGTCATTCCCCCATTTCCCAGTCTTGGGTTTTGGTTTCTTTAGGGTTTAAAATTCGTCAGCAAAGGCAGGAACATCAGGCATAAAAAAATGAAATCAGCTTTATTCAAACTCGATTCACCTCCGCAGCCAATGATTTGCCACCGATGATTTACATCAATCTCATAAATGAGCTAAGTCATTTATTTTGAGTCATTAAACCAGGAAATTTAAAAGCGTAAAAAGTGTAGTAATAAATCCACAAAAAATGAAATACTATTTCAACAAAAAAATAACCGGAAGTTTCGAAGAAGCAATTCAACGGGTTACGAGCGCCTTAAACAAAGAAGGGTTTGGCCTATTAACGGAGATTGACATAACGGCGACATTAAAGAAAAAGCTGGGTGTAGGTTTTTACAACTATAAAATATTGGGTGCATGTAACCCGTCATTTGCTTACAATGCCTTATTAGCCGAAGATAAGATCGGTACCATGCTGCCCTGTAATAATTGTACAGGAAAAAAACCTGGCAAAGTGGAAGTATCCGCCATAAACCCGGCAGCATCCATGAAGCTCATACTAAACAAAGATTTACATAGGATCGCAACTGAAGTAAAAGACAAACTAAAAAAGGTTATCAAGGAACTATGAATTATGCACCTTCAACACAGGGATATATCATTAATACACGTCATCATTAGGCATGCTTCGCAGGCAATCCCAATGACCGCTAAATGAGATATAATTCCCACGAGTGACAAAGAAATCGCCCGGTATGACAGTTATTTTTTTAGCGGGCTTCAGTATATGAAGAAATACAGCCTGGTATCGTATTGGAACCGAAGGCTGAATATGAAAAAAGGACCAAATGCGGCTGCGATGACCTCCGGACCTCATTTTGAGCCGATCGCGCATATTAATAAATGAATAAAACTTAATAATCATATGATCTGCGTCAAAAACGATTGTTTATTAATTGTTACTTTTGTATAGTTTTGAAAAAGTTCACGGCCATATTGCTTTTAACAACCTTCCTGTTCTCAACAACTGAACTCCACCAGTTGCTGAAATTGCCTGTGGTTTTTGAACACTTTGCCGAACACCGGAAGGAAAACAAGAGCATTTCATTCCTGCAATTTCTGGACATGCATTACATGCATGGCAACCCGAAGGATAAAGACTATAGGGAAGACATGAAGCTGCCTTTCAAAACAGCAGATAATTGCACAGCGACGATATCACCGGTGCTGGTTCCTCAATTATTCCAGCCACTCGTCCCTCCCCTGGCATTCTCAACGAAAACGAAATTACATGCCTTCGATCAGTGGTTTAACCACTCAACTTATTTATCCAGCATCTGGCAGCCGCCAAAATCCTAATTAGCGGTCGTTTTTATGTTGTTTGCAGCGCTTAGCCTGGCTATTCCTGCTATGCGCTGCTTTTTGAATTACTAATTTTCAAGATCTTATTTTATGTTAAATCATATTATCGCTTTTTCCGTAAGGAATAAGCTGATCATAGGGCTTTTTATTATCGCTCTTATTAGTTATGGCAGCTACCAGTTTACAAGGCTGCCTATTGACGCCGTACCCGATATTACCAACAACCAGGTACAGGTTATCACCATCGCCCCATCATTCGGAGCTACAGATATCGAACGTTTGGTTACCTATCCAATAGAGCAGGCGAACAGCAATATTTCGGGCTTAAAAGAGATCCGAAGCTTTTCCAGGTTTGGCCTGTCGCTGGTTACCATTGTTTTTGACGACGCTACAGATGTTTACTGGGCGAGGCAGCAGGTTGCCGAACGTTTGCAAAAAGTGCAAAGCCAGATACCTGCCGGTATTGGCACACCCGAGCTTGGCCCGGTAAGCACCGGGCTGGGCGAAATTTACCAATACGTAGTGCGCCCTAAAAAGGGCTATGCCGATAGGTATAACGAAACCGAACTCCGTACTATACAGGACTGGATAGTTCGCCGCCAGTTACTCGGTGTCAAAGGCGTAGCCGAAGTGAGCAGTTTTGGCGGGAAGCTTAAACAGTATTCTATTGAAGTTGATCCTAATAAACTACTTTCCCATAATATTACCATAACCGATGTTTTTAAGGCCCTGGAAAGTAACAACCAGAATACCGGCGGCGCCTATATTGAAAAAGGCCCAACGGTGGTGTATATCCGTAGCCAGGGACTGATTGGCAATATGGAAGATATCAATAATACGGTAATTAAAAATACTGCCGATGGCTCGCCGCTTTTTATTAAAGACGTGGCCGATGTTAAAATAGGCTATGCTACCCGTTATGGTGCGATGTGCTATAACGACGAAGGCGAAGTTGCGGGAGCGGTTGTCATGATGCTGAAAGGAGCCAACAGCAGCGAGGTGATTAAAAACGTAAAGGAACGTATAGCACAAATCCAGAAAACTATGCCAGAAGGCGTTGAGATTGAACCTTTCCTGGACCGTACCAAAATGGTGAACAACGCCATCGGTACTGTGGAGCGCAACCTGCTTGAGGGGGCACTCATTGTGGTATTTGTACTGGTATTATTCCTTGGCAATTTCAGGGCAGGTTTACTCGTTGCCTCTGTGATCCCGTTGTCGATGCTGTTTGCCATTATTATGATGAACCTTTTTGGTGTAAGCGGTAACCTAATGAGCCTTGGTGCGCTTGATTTCGGTTTGATCGTAGATGGGGCCGTAATTATTGTAGAAGCCGTAATGCATACCCTTAGCCATAGCAAACATTTTACATTAACTGACAAGATTGGGCAGAAAGAAATGGATCAGGAGGTGAACAGTTCTGCCAGCAAAATGATGAATAGCGCTGTTTTTGGCCAGATAATTATATTGGTAGTATATCTTCCGATCTTCACCTTGCAGGGAATCGAGGGTAAAATGTTTAAACCTATGGCGCAAACCGTAGCGTTTGCGCTGTTGGGCGCTTTTATTTTATCACTCACTTACATCCCTATGATGAGCGCCGTCTTCCTGAGTAAGAAGATCAAGCACAAGCCCAATTTTTCGGATAGGTTAATGGCGAAGGTTGAAAGAATATATCAAAAAACATTAAGCGGGGTAATTGCATTTCCCAAAGCTGCATTACTAACTATTATCGGTCTGTTTATATTTTCAGCCTATATTTTAACCACACTGGGCGGTGAGTTTATACCTGCACTGGAAGAAGGTGATTTTGCGGTTGATACGCGGGTGCTAACCGGCAGTAGCCTGAATACTACTATTACCAATACCCAAAAGGCCGCCCACATCTTAAAAAGCCAATTCCCCGAAGTTGAAAAGGTGGTGACCAAAATAGGCAGCGGCGAAGTGCCGACCGATCCTATGCCCATGGATGCAAGCGATATGATGGTGATACTAAAACCCAAGAACGAGTGGACATCGGCTAAAACCTTTAATGAATTGTCTGAAAAAATGGGTAAGGCCTTACAAGCGGTTCCGGGTGTTACCGCAGGCTTTCAGTACCCGGTTCAGATGCGTTTTAACGAACTGATGACCGGTGCACGTCAGGACGTGGTTTGTAAAATATTCGGCGAAGACCTGGATACCCTCGCTGCTTATGCGAATAAGCTGGGTAAAATAATCAATACCGTTGACGGCGCTAAAAACCTGTTTGTGGAAGCAGTTGCCGGCATGCCGCAGATTATCATTAATTATAACCGCAATGCCATAGCACAATACAACCTCAATATCGCCGATATTAACAAGGTGGTTAACACCGCACTCGCCGGACAAAGCACCGGAACCCTGTTTGAAGGTGAAAAGCGCTTTGAAGTAGTGGTCAGAATAAGCAGCGAGCAAAAAAAGACTTGAAGGATATTCAAAATTTACTCATCCCGACACCGCGGGGTACACAGATCCCTTTATATCAGCTGGCCGATGTACAAATCAAGGACGGCCCCAACCAAATACAGCGCGAGGATGCCAAACGCCGTATCGTAGTTGGCTTTAATGTGCGCGGCCGGGACGTACAAACAATCGTAAACGAGCTGCAGGCCAAGGTAGATAAACAACTTAAATTCCCGGCGGGGTATTATGTAACCTATGGTGGTGCCTTTGAAAACCTGAATGCTGCCAAACAGCGCCTGATGATAGCCGTGCCGGTTTCGTTACTGCTTATTTTCTTACTACTCTATTTTGCTTTCAACTCCATTAAGCACGGATTATTGATTTACTCCGCAATTCCATTGTCAGCTATCGGGGGCATCCTGTTCCTTGCTTTGCGCGGTATGCCTTTCAGCATCAGCGCAGGTGTTGGCTTTATCGCTCTGTTTGGCGTGGCCGTGCTCAACGGTATTGTATTGATATCGGAATTTAACCGGTTAAAAAAGAAGGTATGACCAATTTGAAACGTATTGTGTTATCAGGCACCAAGGTAAGGCTAAGGCCGGTACTGATGACAGCATTTGTGGCTTCCCTGGGTTTCTTTCCCATGGCTATCAGTAACGGTGCCGGTGCCGAAGTACAAAGGCCGTTAGCTACGGTAGTAATAGGTGGCTTGCTGATCGCCACTTTCCTCACCTTGTTTGTATTGCCCGTTTTATATATCATGTTTGAAAAAGGCTTTAAAACAGTGCTATCGAAGAAAACGGGCACTGTACTTTCCATCACTTTGCTGACTGTAATAAGCCAAACCTCGGCGGCGCAAACACCCATTACCCTTAAAGCCGCTATAGATACTGCTTTAAAAAACAACTTACAAGTTAAACATGAACAGTTAAAGTCGAAGTATCAGCAGGTACTGATCGGCACATCAGCCAATATTTCGCAGGCTACGCTGTTTGGGGAGGTTGGACAAATCAACAGCAGCTACAACGATACCAAATTCGGTATTTCCCAGTCTTTCAACTTTCCGACTGTCTATAGCAGGCAGAAAGAACTTTTGCAAGAAGACTGGAAAAACAGCATACTGAATATCGCGGTAAATGAGGTGCTGTTAAAAAAGCAGGTTAGCCAGGTTTTTAACACCCTGGTATATCTGGAAAACAAGCGGATGTTACTACAGCATGCCGATAGCCTGTATTTGAGCTTTTATAAAAAAGCCGAGTTGCGGCTGGCCAAAGGCGAAGCCAATATACTGGAGAAAACAAGTGCTGAAACATTATTGGGACAAGTGCAGATGCAGCTAAACCAGTTAAAGGAAGATGTGGCCATCATACAACTGCAATTCCAGTTGTTGCTTAATTCTACAGAGCCCTTAACACCAGATAAATCCGACTATAAATTAGCCGTTACATTGGCCTCAGACACCTTGACCTTGAAAAACCACCCGGTAATAAAACTAATAGCTCAGCAGCAGCAAATTGCAGACGCTGCTATCCGCATGGAAAAGAGCAAGCTTTTGCCTGATCTGGCCATAGGATATAACAATACCAGCATCAAGGGTATTGGTGCCGATAATAAGCTTTATAATGGCTCAAACCGGTTTAATTCAGTGCAATTGGGTATCGGCATACCTATTTTTGCCGGGGCGCAAAAGGCGCGGATCAACAGCGCGAGAGTAAACAAACAGATAGCCGAAAGTAGTTATGCTATGGAACTTCAAAGCATGACAACAGCTTACCAATCTGCCGTTTTTCAATACCACAAATACCTGCAAACGGTTCAGTATTTTGAAAGCAAGCCGTTAAAAAATGCCGCTTTAATAACCGTTACCGCCAACCAGCAAATTGCCGCCGGAAACATCAACTACCTGGAATGGACACAACTGATTAACCAGGCCACTACTATTAAAAATGATTACCTGGATGCTGTTCGCAACCTTAACGAGGCCATCATTCAACTCAACTATTTTTCAAACAACTAAAAATATGATCATGAAACCCATTATATATTTATCAGTCATCATTATTCTGCTATCTGCCTGCGGCGAAAAAACCGGCAACAGATAATACAGGTAAAGCAGAGAATACTAACATTGTAACCCTGACGGATGCGCAGCTAAAAAATGCATCGATACTTACAGGCAAGCTTGAGCAAAGGGAAATATCATCTGTGTTAAAACTCAATGGAAAAATCGATGTTCCGCCGCAAAATATGGTTTCCATTAGTGTCCCCCTTGGTGGGTATTTAAAATCAACCAAGTTGTTGCCGGGCATGCATGTGAATAAAGGTGAAGCCATAGCGATGATAGAGGACCAGCAATATATCCAGTTACAACAGGATTATCTTACAGCAAAGGCCCGGATAGGATACCTGGAAAATGAATATAACCGCCAAAAAGACCTTAACCAAAGCAAAGCGAGCAGTGACAAGGTTTTTCAGCAGGCCGAGGCCGAATACCGCAGCCAGCAAGTGTTAATTAGTTCATTAGCTGAGAAATTACAACTCATTGGTATCAACGTACGAACTATCAGCGCCTCAAAAATATCCAGGAGCGTCAATATATACTCTCCTATAACCGGCTTTGTATCTAAAGTAAATGTCAATATCGGCAAATATGTGTCCCCGACGGAGGTGCTGTTCGAGTTGGTCAACCCAACAGATATACACCTGGCGCTGAAAGTATATGAGAAGGATCTGGATAAATTATATATCGGTCAAAAACTGGTGGCCTATACCAACAACCAACCCGCAAAAAAACACGAAGCCGAGATATTACTGATTGGCCGGGATCTTTCTGCCGACAGGAACGCAGATGTGCATTGCCATTTTGAAACCTACGATAAAACACTGGTTCCGGGTACTTATATGAATGCAGAAGTACAAGTAAAAAATACTAAGGCATATGCCATAGCTAACGAAGCCATTGTTCAGTTTGAAGGTAAACAGTATATCTATAAAGTTATCGGGAACCGACAGTTTGAGATGGCCGAGGTTAACATAGGCGAAAGTGAAAACGGCTTTACCGAAATACTGTTGCCAACAAAGGATATGACCGCGAACGCTGTTTTTGTAACCAAAGGCGCGTATTCATTATTAATGATGATGAAGAATAAGGCGGAATAAAATTAAATAAAGTTTAAACTAAGGCCTGTCAAATATGAAAACTAATATCACGATGAAATTAGTCATCTCAGTAGTCACCATCACTATATTATCATCATGCGAAAAAGCTATTGTATATAATGGGAATGTTAATGTTATGGTACAATACAACCAACAACCTGTGCCAGATATTCCTGTTTATTACTATGCCGGGATGCCTGAAAAAGACAACTCAGGCAACATTACATATCAAGGAATGCAGCTTTCCGCTATTGATGGAAGTGTAACTTTTAGGCAATTACCCCCGGGCAATATCACTTTACAGCATCTGGTTTTTGAATCCTGCCCATAAAGCAGTGGGAGCGGACACTGATATTACTGTAAGAAAGCGATACCGGGACGAAAGTAACTATCAAATACTACTCCCCCTTCGTTAAATTAAGTCCGGAAACAGAAAATGCCTCTTGGCATTTTCTGTTTCACTCAGGCACGTTGTCGTAATGGGATAAATTGCTAAGCACTGCAGATTGCAGATCGATTTTTGCAGTTTGGCTTTTCTGGTGTAAAGAATTACATTATATCCTGATCTGCTTATTTATTTGATTCAAGGACCGCAGCCATTAACTGGTTATTATAGTGATTAGATTGAGCGCACGTGCACCTTCAACTGCTTCGGTGTACCGGACCAGCGATACAAGGGACATCGGCATGTTGCGTTATCTGAGTGAGAAAAACATCCGAAAGTAGCTTAGTGTCTGGCTTTTGCAAAATTTATGGCATCCAATATCCGTATATGGCTGCCCTTTCTTTCAATTAAGCCTTCTTCTTTAAAATCGCTAAGTGTACGGCTAACGGTTTCTGTGGCCATACCAGCCATAGCTGCTAATTCATCACGCGATATTTTAAAATCATTATGATCCGGAAATTGCGACTGGAGGCGCAATAACACTTGTAACATTCGGTTTCGCACAGAAGAGTATGCAAATTGCAGCAATTGCTCTTCTTTTTCACGAATATTATTACATAAAATTCTCATAAATTGCTGACTAATATCCGGATATTGTGAAATCAGATCCATGATCATATCCTTGGGCAGGAGGCACACCACCGAATCATCTATCGCCTCAGCGGTGTCGACATGTTTGTCTGTGAATAGCTCGTTAATCCCCACATATTCTTCCGCTTTGTAAAGCCCGGTCACTAATTCGCGACCATCTTCAACAAGCTTAAACGTCTTGACAAAACCCTCCAATACCAAATAAATGCCTTCTGGATTATCGCCTTCATAGTACAAAATATGTTTCTTTTTAAGCTGCCTCACTTTTCGTTCGGCAATCAATCTTTTTAACTCATCGCTACCAAGAACATGTTCGGAAGCCAGGCGTTGTAAACTTGTCAGAGAGCGACTATAAAATGTCTTGAGGTTTTCCTGCTTCTGAAGACGGCAGTTGATTGCGTGCAGTAGTTCTTTATCGTCAAACGGTTTGGTCAAATAATCGTCAGCCCCCATAGCCATCCCTTTTCGCAGATCTGGCTTTCCGGTTTTAGCTGTTAAAAATATAAAAGGAATAGTTGCCGTGTAAGGGCTTTTATTCAGAATGTTCAGTACACCATATCCGTCAAGTTCAGGCATCATGATATCGCAGAGTATCAGATCCGGTCGCTGCCTGATGGCTGTCTTAACGCCGCTTTTTCCATTTTCGGCCGTGATTACTTTGTAACCGCTCATCGCGAGAATTTCAGCAGTACTCTCCCGAATATCGCTATTATCTTCAATGACAAGGATTGTCTTCATAATATTATAATCAATTGAACAAATGATTTATTAAATATTCTAATGCTTTTTCCTGGATAAGTAAAGACGCCGTGATGATATTATGTGATCTTCAACTTATTTAAACAATAAACTATTTCCAATAAACAGAGAACATGCAAAGCAGGAAAAAGAAAATTCGTTGTGGCAACGTAATCTGCACCTGTTTTTTAACTGTGTCGATTTACCATTTTTAGCGCGGTACCGTCTATAGTTGCATTATGCTGCCGCTGCCGGCCAGCCCAGGCACCACTATTCCATTCTCGTCCCTGATCGGTGCGGAGGCTGCCCGCTTATTCTATACTTGATTAATCTTTTTTCCTCTCAGTTTAATTTCAAATTATCTGCCTACTTTACCACCAATAAAGGCACTGGCATGTGGCCTGCAGATTGTTGGGTCCGACTTCCATGGAAAAGTTGGTCAAAAAAACCATGTTGATGATGAGCCATTGCGAGCAGGTTTATGTGGGCGTGAGCTATGAGCCAATTTAAACCATTGGCGACATGCTTACTGTTGACTGTTCTGACACTGACTTTTTCATAACCGTATTTGGTCATGATTCCGTCTTTTAAAGCATCAATCACCAATCTGTAATCCTGATCATCAACATCCCAATGGATATGCGCTAATATTAATTCTGCGCTTAAGGATCTTGCCAGCAACACCACATTCTTCAACGCGTCCAAATCGTTGTTGATATGTTTGAGGTCGGTGGCAAACCCTATCCTCATGATTGGCTGAAACTTCGCACCTATCGGAACCAGTAATAAGGGGCGTACAGCCGACTCTATCATTTTGCGGCTATGGTTACCAACCATCCAGGTCCCTAAATGGTCGTTACTGTGGGCACCAACGATAATCAGGTCTGCCTTATACCGATCAGCTTCCGTATTTACAACATCAGTAACGAAACCAGGGCCCTGAATACACAATATCTCTGGTTTATAGCTGTCAATGTTTCCTGTTACAATCATATCCTCTTTCATTTTGGAAAGTTGCAGCTTGCTATCGCGGTCTATATCGTCATAAACTGCCTCCGGCCAGGCAACAGTTCCGCTTTGTGGTACTTCTGCAGGTACATTTAAGGTATGGCAAAGTAATAACTTAGCCTCCAGGGCTTGTGCAAGCCGGTAAGCGTAATTTGCAACATGACTGGAATTAGCTGAAAAATCAGTCGCGATCATCAATGTCTTCATAATTGTCAATTTAATAAGGTAAATAGCTCCGTTTTTATTTGCTATGTGCTATAAATAACGGCAGGTCCAAAACTTCCATTAGTTTATTAGCCATACTATTGTTGAACATTCGAGAAACAGCTCCCCGGCTGTAAGCCCCCATAACCACAACAGCTCCCGGATCGGCTTTTTTCAACCAGTCAAGCAATACATCTTCCGGATCACCTGTCAACTGCGTTGTTACTAGGTCATCGTAATGACATCGTACATATTCACCAATCAGGTTTCCATCGGGTAGTAAAGCCAAGGGGCGTTGGCTTACGCAAACAACCTCGGCGGGGTATTTTTTTGCCCATGGAAATAAAGAATTGAATGTTTTTAGCGCAAATACAGAGGACGGATGACCGTCGTACAAAATAATTATCCGTTTGACTGAATGGTAAACCGGCGGAACAACCAATACCGGGCTCTGAGCACTGGCCAGGAACTCTTTAATAAAGGGTGCAGGCCTTTCCTGATGATAGTGATTTAAAGTTTCGACAACGTTGATAACTGTAAGGTCGCTGTAAATACTTTCTTTGATCAGCTCGTTGATCGCAAAACTTTTGTCTTTATGCACTACATAACTAACCTGCTTTTCAGCGCATATCTTTTCAAATAGGGCGATAGTCCTATCACAGGTTGTCCGGTCTTTTCTAAGCAACCGGTTCAGCTTATCTCCTGAAACACCCTGACTTCCCACCATGTCAAAAATATCGAAGCTATGATAGAGAAAGTCCTCTAAAAAAACCCCGTTAATTACCATATGGTCGCGGCTTGCCAGTTCAATAGCGTAGTCAAGGGTTGCCTGCGAGAATTTCAGGCCGTCAAATGCTGCACTGATCTTTTTCATATTATTTCTATATGATATGTCAAATGTAATTTATTGAAGAGCAGTGCAATATGATGACAGTCAGCAGTCACAGTGATCTGCGTCATATCCGTTTTAGTTAAAATTCAAGCTGTACCGGCAAGAAAACCGGAGATAGGGATAGCGGGCGGTGATCTTTGGGTGTTTTTGATAATACCCAAGCAAATAAAACTAGCCAGTTCCAAACAGGCCGATACACCATTACACAAGCGAAGACCAACTTCGCCCGTTACAGCTCGCAATACGTAATGCGAGGCATTGCCATTGACGGTACCGATTAGTCCGCCCCGGTAATTGAAGCGAAAAAATAGACGATTAAACATGGTAGCCCCAAATTGCCCGTAAAAGCCTACTCCGGTCCCATAATCATAGTTACGGCCCTTAAAATGGTAAGGATCGGGCACGGCGGCCAGTATCACCGACCAGCCGCCTGCGCTCGCTGTGACTTGCAACTGCTTATTAAGTGTAAAAGCTGAAATCCAATTCAATTTGACACTTTGCGCGCTATTAAAACAGCCCCATTTTGAATATAGTCATAATTTGCGGATAAGGTAAGAAGTTGAGGATTATGCTCAACTTTGTTTAGCCACCATCAGTGCTAATATTTCGCTAAACTGCCGCTTAAAACCGCGCGTATGATTATTAACAATCTGGTTAGATAAACGGTAGGTCATTTCACCGAGGGCGATACCGCCGAAACAGGTATTGATAAAATCGTTCGGTGAAGGGTATTGTTTTTCGGCAGCGGCCTCCCAAATATAACTGCCGATTAGCGTTGGCGGTACCGACTGCCAGAATGTATAACCATTTGCACGGAACGCACTAAAATAAAGACTGCCATGGTAAGGATGCGCGAACTGATTTGTGCCGAAAGCGCCGTTATCCCAGGTCCAGCTCGACGGTTGCAGATTATGAGTCACAGTGCTGAAAGATATATAGGCGAAATCAACATTTCGCACATACCGGTCAACAGACCAGGGAATGAGCTAACCCAGCGCCAATTGAAACGCAGCGCGCTTAAAATGGGTTTGCGTGGCCGTATCTGCTACAGTAGTTCCGTTTCCGTTGGCCGGAAGCAACCGTACTGACAATCATCAGGCATAACAGTAAACAAACCGGGCGGCACATAGTTTAAACAACAAGTTGCGGCTACATGATTACTTGCATATCCTCTCAGATGTGTGACTGCAACATTAATTCAGGCTCTTCAACAATCAACTTACTGTCCAGGCTGGTAACTCCGGGCGCAGCCCACACGATATCTTCCGCCTCTTCCTTTTCGGCAAAAGAGCGCACTTTGCCGGTAAGTGTCGCTTTGTTCCCGCTTACAGAAACTGTAATCCTGGCGGCATCTATTGCGGCCCTGCGAAGAAAAGCTTCACTTATTTTCTTTGCCAAATCATCAGCGCTTACCTTTGGGCGTATGGTAATAGAATTATTTACGGCCTTTACACCGTGGAGGTGCTGTATAGCGGTGCTGGCACTGTTACGCTGAACGTCCCATTCCACCTCTCCTTCTAACATCACAATACCATTTTCCACTTTTACTTTAATACTATCTTCAGGAATCCCTGTATGCCATTTAAGGGCATGCAGCACGGCCTCGGCTATTACCCCATCGTTTGTGTTGTACGCAGGAGATACTCCAATCTGGATATTCTCAGCCAGCGCTTTCACGCCGGCTACCTTTCTGGCAGCGTTTTCAGCAGCTAATTTCCTGCCATATGTATCCACTTGCCCGCAAAGTGTTACTACACCTTTTTTTACGCTTACTTTGATTTCTGCATCATGAAGGATAGGATGCCATTTAAGCTCGTCCATCACATCTTTCTGAATTTCAAGATCTGTTTTCATGTTTTTTTGAATAAATAACTTGTAATTGCTGAAGTAAATAAACCGTAAAGTAACGAGAGTTGACATGACCGGAATCACCTGGCGACCTGACCTTGATCAGCTTTGCAAAGTGTCCGCGGCGTAATATTTGATGCCCCTCAGGTAGCGAAATTAAAAGCCTTCCCCGGTTAAAAAACAATGAATAGCCAATCTGTCCTGTAAATACATGGCAAATCAAAATTTATTATTAAACTATTAGATCAGTTTTTTCCTGACATAAGTTTTTCATTAAATGCCTCTAATAACTTAATGTATCTTCTCATCCAATAATAGATCGGATCATCCGGCTTTTCGCTACCTTCATCTAAACCGCCCAATGTTTGTATGTTGACGGCCCCTAACCTTTCAGGCAGTTCTTGAGGAAACTCTTTTGTAAAATCATAATTTAAGACGTATCCTATTTTGCAAACAATTTCAAAATCCAGATCCTCTGCTTCAAACCAATTGTAAAGCGTCCGGCGACTTACCTGCAGCGCCCTGGCAATATCGCTGATGCTCGCGGAATTCCGGCGTATGACGAGTTCAACAACACGACCACGATGCAGGCACCCCCTATTGTTGCCAGGGCTGTTGTTCCCAAATTCGCCAGACATTGATTTTTTTCACTGTTCATAAAGAATAAATTATCGCCCCGCCAGGCTTCCAAATCAAAAATTAATATTTAATAAAATATACTTATGCCAACTAAAGATTGCTTCAGAATATTGGGCAAGTTGTATCACCATATTTGTTCGGACCAAAAGATCAAGCAAATAACCTTCGTCAATTTAACGTCTCTCATACACACCGCACTTCCATAAATTAGTTCGGCCGCTTTTTCCAAACAAGTCATACTCAAGCTTGATTTATTTTCTATGAACAGTGCGCAGTAAAGGCCATGCATCGCCTTTGCTGCCTGCGACATTCCGGCTGTTATTATCCGCCGAAAGCTTAACAGGCAGCGATATTTGCCCGTTATCTCGCCAAATAACCAGGGTAATGCGATCTCCCGGAGTTCGTTCCGCCAGCATTTCTCTGCATTGGGCGGTATTTTCAAGCGTAATTTTATCGAGCATCAGCAGAATATCGTCTTTCCGAACACCTGCCAGATCCCCCGCTCCTCCCTTTATCACGCCTTTTACCAGCACGCCGTTTACATTCTTCGTCTTTAACCGGCCCGCCTGTCTGGCATCCATATCGCGGAGAACAATATCAAGTGATGCATGGTGAACCTCGCCAAAGGCAACCAAATCCAGCCATGCCTTTTTTACAATCCCCGAGGGAATGGCAAATGAATAGCCAGAGAATGAACCCGTAGGAGAAAGTATTGCAGCATTTATACCAATTAATTTCCCAGACACATCTACAAGTGCGCTACCACTCATGCCTTCATTACTGGCAGCGTCTGTTTGCAGGTATGAATTAACACCCGACGCAGCGCCCAGATCGTCAATTCCGCGGAAACGGGCACTCAAAATGCCGGCTGTAACCGTTGAGTTTAATTCCAGCGGATTTCCAACAGCGAGTACAGGGTCTCCGATGCGAACCAAGTTGGAATTTCCTATTTCCAAAAATGGTAAGCCATCAGCCTGTATTTTTAGTAATGCCAAATCCGCCGCAGCATCTATCCCGAGCACTGTTACGTGGAAAGCCCTGCGATCTTGTAATATAACAACCACGCTATCTCCTGCCGCTATTACATGGGCGTTTGTTATAATGTAGCCGTTAGTACTTAAAAGTACGCCTGAAGCATCACTAACAGGTGTATCATAAGCAGATCTGTCGAATCTTTGACCAATCTGCGCGGGCAATTGCGGGCGCCTGGATAATAAGCTGTCTGAAAGGTAAGAGGTAACCCTTACCACCGCGGGCAACGCTCTTGCGGCTGCCAGGCTTAAGTCGGTCACTGTAGCCTGGGCGCTTCCCCTTGCAGGTAACATCACTAACAAGTAGATAATAAGCCTCTTCATTTTATAGTTAATAAAATTAACAGCTGCACAATTCCGCTTTTGCTTTATCGGCAGCAACTCTGACTGTATTGGCGAATTCATTCTTTGAATTGATACGGGTTTTCATGGATAGCCAAGCGCGGTAATGCACTGTATTGATTATCTCACGAATTTCCGGGTTGGGCGTTGTAGCCATATTTGTCTCTTTCAAGCCCAAATTAAACATAGTTACAAACCGGTAACAATGACCCCCATCATCCAAATAGATAACTTTGCTCACATCATCATTGTGTTACGCTGAATATCATTTTTTTTAATGCTGATCATCATTTATAATCAAACTGCGCGTAAATACATTTGATTGACTTAAAAAACCTGTCAACCAGGAGCGACCGCGCAGGTTACCTTTAATAATAACCGCCTGCGGTAAACTGCAGACAGAAGCATAAAAAATGCGAAAACACATGTACAATCACAGCACTTAAATTAAGATTCAAATGAAAAAGCTACTGGTTCTCACGGATTTTTCACCGAACGCTGCACATGCGGAGGCTGCAGCATTAAGGTATTCGGCCAAGCTTGGCTGGGGCATTGTTTTGTATCATACCCTGCCGTTCATTCCGTTGATTCCCAGTGACACTGCGGGTCCTTATGTAACAGAAACCACGAGCATGCTGTTTGCCGATGCCAGGGAGAGATTAAGTCGCGAAGCCGATCATCTGAAAAAACTTGCCGGTAGTGTACCGCACTACCACCCGGATATTGAGTTAAAAAACGGCGAAGGTACCCTGAGCGATGTAATAGAAGAAATTTCCGGCCAACGTGAAATTGAAATGGTAATTATGGGCGGAAGGTCCGACAGCGCCCTGGAGCACTTATTGACGGGCAGCGATACAGCAGCGGTTATTCGCAAGGCTGTCAAACCTGTGCTGATTTTACCGACAGGCGCTGAACAGTATATACCTCAATACGTCGTTTTTGCAACCGATTTTAATACCGCTGATTTGCCGGCGATAGATTTTTTAATTGATTTATCTGAAACGCTCGGTTTTCATCTCGATGTTGTGCATGTTGTACAGTCCAATGAAGTGGCTGCCGATATTGTCCCGGAAGTTACCTTCAGTAAGTTTCTTGCCCAACGCGGACTCAGTTGTACCCAAATACCTGGCAAAAACGTACATAAGGGCTTGCATGAATATTGCCGGGCACATCACGCTAATGTATTAGCAATGACTCATGGTCACCATTCTTTAATTTCGAGACTTTTTAGCCAGAGTGAATCCTTAACCGCAATCACCGACAAACAATCGGCGGTTCTGGTTTTTCCGCCTGCTTTTAACAAGTCTGTCTGAAAGCTGTTGCTTCTGGCATCATTAGGTGTTAATTGATGATTAACTTTACTAACATTATTTGTCAGCCCATTGCATGCCCGCAAATCCAAACGATAAAGCCACCGATAAAGCATCTTAATCCACATCTATCTCGATATCTGTAAGATGGTTCAGCGGTCCATTCAAAGTACATTCAAGTTCATCGTTTTATTAAAATGTTTTTTAAAATGATTATGCTCACCCGATTTGATGTTCTAAAGCAGCATATCACGCATTACTTTTTATTATTTTAACCCTGCTATGGATACACTAACACATCTTACGATCGGCGCCTGCGTAGGCGAAGCGTTTGCCGGCCGCCGGCTGGGTAAACGTGCAATGTTATGGGGAGCAACAATCCATAGCTTGCCAGACATTGATTTCCTGACCACGTTCTGGTTCTCCACCCCAAGAGCTCTGTTGGCGCATCGCGGCTTCACCCATTCTTTTTTGTTTTGTGCGATGATCTGTCCCTTGCTGACGATTGCCGCCAACCGTCTGACACCGAGCTCAAATATATCCCGGCGGCAATGGTGTGTCTTCTTCGTGTCGCTTTTATTATTGCACGATGGGTTGGATGCACTCAATAATTACGGAGTTGGCTGGTTCGAACCGTTTAACGAAGCCCGTATAGCGTTCAATCTAATTTACGTCGCTGATCCCTTTTTTACTATTTGGCCACTCGTTGCATGCCTCGCATTGCTTTATTTAAAACAGGATTATAAGAGAAGAAAAATATGGTATACGGCAGGCTTGGGTATAAGTTGCTTTTACTTGTTATACTGTTACAAACACAAATTGGTGATGGACCTCTCGGTTAAGGCGCTGCTAAAAGAGCAAAACATCCGGTACACAAGGTATTTTACCACTCCGGCCCCCCTTCAAAATTGGCTATGGTACATTACCGCGGGGACAGATAGCGGTTATTATACCGGATACCGATCTGTATTTGATCGAAAACAACATTTAGCGTTAACTTATTTCCCACGTAATACGCATTTACTTAATAGCACTAAATATCAAAAAGATATAGGCAGGCTCGTGCAGTTTTCACAACAATTTTATACTGTGGAATTACGGAAGGACACAACTGTGTTCAATGATTTACGTTTTGGTCAAATTACAGGCTGGCAGAACCCTAATGCCGGTTTTGCATTTCATTATTTTATCCAATACCCTGAGCAGAACAAACTCGTTGTACAGCGCGGCAGATTTGCCGGCTGGAACTGGCAGGCTGCCAAATCACTATACAGGCGCATTAAGGGAGACTAAATCATGTAAAATCTATAACCATTATTGTTAGGAGACCTGCGTAGTGTTTTGTCGGGAAAACAAAAATTATTTGTCAACTGAATGTTTAAATTTATTGTGGGATACCTGTTAATTTATTTCATAACGACCGGTCTTGTTGATAATTCTAATTCTATACCATATAGCTTCACGTACAGCAGCAGCCTGTGCATGCTCAATTGCTCCATGAGCAGGCAAACTACGACGTTCTTCGAGGAGTGTCATTATTTTTTCTATTAGCAATTTTATAGCTTTTTCTCTTTCGTCTCCGTGAATCTCCTCAAAACGCCCCCAAATAACCACACTCCACCAAGTTGCAAGGTTTAGTATCTCATCAACCTGAAAGCAAACATCTGGATTTTTATTCATGATCGTCGTCTTCATACCTTCCTTTGAATGCGCATAGATAAATTCGCCATCATAAACATAGGTGACGGGTACAATATAGGTGACGCCATCAGCATGACAACCGATCCTTCCAACGATTTGTTCGCTTAACAATTGTGTTATTCTCTCTTCGTTTAGTTCTTTTGCCATATCATTTATTTTTGCGTTAAGGTTATGGTACAAAACCCGTTACGTGACTTATGGATAAAGACAAAATAATGGTTAACCATACTTGCAAATTTAATTTAAACCAAACATCCATTCAATGATTTCTGTCACGTTTGATATTTTACGTTTAATACCTCATTAATTTTTTTGGAAAAAACCAACTTAATATTTACATTAGTAAACGACCTTAGATCATACCTTAAAGCCCTTTAAACACAATAAGGCCCGATTTCATAAGTTTACATAAAGTGAGAAATCCTAACAACTCCATATATATATAACTATTTTTATAAATAAATCTGACCTCTGTTAAATATTATTTACAATGAATGATGAACAAGCCACCTTCATTCAATATTATGAGCAATTACCGGTAGCGGTTTATTTATGCGATCGAAACGATTTGCTCATAGCATATAATAAAGCTGCTGCGACCCTCTTTGAAATAGAACCGCTTAAAGGTAACGATGACTGGTATCCGACTTTAACCAAATACGACCAGGAAGGGCATCTTATTAATACAAATTATAAACCATTGACTACGGGACTTAGAGCCCGAAAGGATAGCGTCCGGCAAGAGATCCGGTTTCAGTTATCAAGCGGCGCCGACTGCTACATCCTTGTATCATCTATAGCTGTACGCGATAAAGATGGCAATTATGATGGCTCCATCCATACCCTCAGTGACATTACTACCCAGCGCAGGTATGAAAAACAACAGGCCCTGCTTGCCGCAATAGTAGGTTCATCCGAAGATGCTATCATCGCCAAGGACCTGTACGGGCAAATCACCAGTTGGAACCGTGGCGCTGAACGGATTTTTGGCTACAAACCTCATGAAGTAATCGGAAAACATGTCGGACTTATCATTCCAAACGACAAGCTGACTGAGGAAAAGAGAATCATCAGGGCGATAAGAAGCGGTAAGACGGTAGAACATTTTGAGACCTTGCGTAAAACAAATGCCGGTGTCATTATTCCAACTTCACTGACTATTTCTCCAATCCGTGACGCCCGGGACCGAATAATAGGCGCATCAACGATAGCCCGTGACATCAGCAGGCAAAAAAAGCGGAAGAACAGATAAAAAATTACACTTTACACCTCGAAGATATGGTTGCCCGGCGTACCGCAGAGCTTAACCTTTCCCTGCAAAAAGAAAAGGAGTTGGGGCTGTTGAAAAGTCGTTTTGTGTCAATGGCATCCCACGAATTCCGCACCCCCTTAAGCGCCGTAAAACTTTCGGCTTCCCTCATCGGCAAATATGCTGAAACCTATCACGACCTGAATATTATTAAACATACCGACAAGATCAAGAATGCTGTTAACGACCTTTCCGCCATCCTCGGCGATTTCCTTTCTCTGGAAAAACTGGAATCAGGAAAAATCAGCATTTCGGCATCTGAATTTAATCTCGCAGAATTTTGCCGGGAAATCATTTTAGAAATGCAGATGTTGGCCAAACCTGGTCAAAAACTTATTTATACGCATTCCGGAAGATTTGAAATGGTAACGCTCGACCAGCAATTGTTAAAAAACTGCCTCAATAACCTTTTGTCAAATGCAATCAAATATTCCGGTGAAGACACGCTGATCCGCCTTGACACAGAACTTAACTCAAAAGAATGCAGTTTATCAGTTACAGATCAGGGCATCGGAATTCCGGAAGCGGATAAGGCACATTTATTCAGTGCTTTCTTTCGAGCAAGTAACACCGGTACAACCCAGGGAACGGGCCTTGGCCTGAATATCGTAGCGCGGTATGTAGGCCTGATGAATGGAGCCATCAAATTTGAAAGCCAACCCGGATTAGGAACCATTTTCACACTTCGTTTTCCCCGGCTAAGCGTTAGCTAAAGCGGGGATTATGTATAAATGAAGGTACCACACAGATGAATGATATAGGTTAGCGCATTCACCCAATCAATACATGTCGTTGTCAAAAATTGGATCATTGATTATGATATGGTGCTTTTGAAACTTTTCCTATGCACCATCGCATTGCAGTTTTTAGGCTATCTGAACAAAACGGCTATGTCAACAGCTTTCAGGCGGATCCACTTACTGGCATAACCAACTGTTTTTAAAACTGGATCCTATATACTTTCAGATGATTGGACAGGTGTTGCACTTACTTGTTTGCGCTAATTGCAGCCTAGCTTGTAAGCAATAACCAGTAATCTTTACCACTGTTAGCGGGGTGCTTAATGGCTTATCTGCAGCACCCGCAAAGTTGATGAACATCATCGAAATCACTGATTTGAATCATGGCATATCACACTGTTTTACAAGTACTTTGAGGGACAATAAACAATTTCTTAACTTAATCATCAAGTCATGAAAACAGACAGTCAATTTCAAAAAGATGTAATGGATGAATTGAAATGGCAGCCATTTCTAAACTCATCTGCAATTGGTGTGGCCGTTAAAAATGGCATTGTAACCCTTTCGGGTACAGTGGATACATTTTCAAAAAAATAACTGCTGAAAGGGCGGCTAAAAAAGTTATCGGAGTTAAAGCTATAGCAGAAGACATCCAGATCGGCGTTTCGCCGGTATACCGTAAAACCGACACAGAGATAGCTGAAGCAGTGCTAAATGCGCTTAAATGGCATTCAGCTGTGCCTGATGACAAAATCAAAATCAAAGTAGAAGATGGCACCGTAACTATGGAGGGCGAACTGGAATGGGAATATCAGAGGGTTAGCGCGAAGACCGCGATTCAAGATCTCACCGGCGTGCGTTCGGTCATCAATCTTATAACCCTAAGGCCCAGGATATCTCCTGCCGAACTGGAACAAAAGATCAGTGCTGCTTTTCAGCGCAGCGCAAACATTGATGCAACTAAGGTACATGCCGGCATCAGCGGCAACACTGTTACTCTAACCGGTAGGGTACGTTCATTTGCCGAAAGTGAAGATGCGGCAGACGTGGCCTGGGCTGCTCCAGGCGTATTTCATGTGGTCAATAATCTTGACATTGAAGAACCAGAGCTTGCCTTTTAATCCCAGAAAGCGCCGCCTGTTAAGAGCGGCGCTTTACTACCCATAATCTCATAGATATGGAACAATCTCCGATGCTCCTGGTAGCGTATGGCTTTTCAAACATAATCGGACTGCTGATTCTTTGGTCATCTTTCCGAAAACCCTGGATAACGCGGCTGGCCCTTGCATTACTTTTTGCCTGGGCCGCCTGGACAAATTATACGGTTTGCAGGGCACATCCAAATACGTACCTTGGTTTTAGCAGGTATGCATTTAGTTATCTCGGTTTCATAAATGGTTGGTTCAGCTTACATATTATTCAAATGGTTACGGCAATTGCCATTGGCCAGGCCTTGATTGCCATTGGTTTGGCATATAAAGGAATTTGGGTAACGCTCGCCTGCGCCGGAGCTATTATTTTTTTGCTGGCAATTACGCCTTTAGGATTTGGTTCGGCATTTCCTTTTCCACTTTTAGTAGCCTTTGCCACGTGGAAAGTAATTGGCACAGACAAGGGCAAACTTTTATGGACACAACTTAAAGGTGAGTCACCCAAAAAAGAGTTTTAACCGGATATAAAGGTTCAGCTCCTGTGATCAAAGCGCCCTGGCGCCGGCCACTAATGTAACTTAAATAATGCCTTTTGCTTTGACCATAGCCTGCCTTATTTTTATACTGAAATATTTTAACAAAACAGGCCTTAAAACACAACAAGCATTATACTTTACATGCAATCCGCATGCTTAACGGAGCCGGCTTTTGGAAAACTTCATTGCTGTTTATCAATAAAAGTTGTTGCTTGCCGGTGAGCAAAGGCGTACAAAAAACCAAAGAACTATCAGAAGCCCAAACTATTTTTTCGGAAGTAACCACCTTTCAAGCTTTCCACCGCCAATTTTTAATTTCAGGCATATCCTCACCATTCATATTGATGTATTGTTTGTGCTCAACCAATTTGTCCATTAGGTTTTGTTTGAGATATAAGCCTTTACTACCCAAATGCGGCAATCGATCGATTACGTCCATTACGAGATGAAACCTATCCATTTCGTTAAGTACGGTCATGTCAAAAGATGTCGTTATTGTGCCTTCTTCTTTGTAACCTCTTACATGAATGTTGTTATTATTGGTCCGGTTGTAGGTAAGCCTGTGAATAAGCCATGGATAGCCATGAAAAGCGAAGATAACGGGTTTATCGACAGTAAAAAGTGCATCAAAATCATGGTCGTTCAAACCATGCGGGTGGCTGGATTGCCTTTCCAGCTTTAACAGGTCCACAACGTTTACAACCCTTATCTTTAAATCCGGAAAATGTTCACGTAATATAGATACAGCTGCCAATGTTTCTAATGTAGGCACATCACCGCAGCAAGCCATGACAATATCCGGATCGCAGTCCTGATCATTACTTGCCCAATCCCATACCCCAATGCCTCTTGAACAATGAACCACAGCCTCATCCATACTTAACCATTGAGGAGAAGGGTGCTTCCCTGCTACCATAACATTTACATAATGTTTGCTGCCCAGGCAATGAGCCATAACCGACAAAAGGCTGTTAGAATCCGGCGGCAAGTAAACCCTCACAATTTCTGATTTTTTATTGATGACGTGATCAATGAATCCCGGGTCCTGATGGGTAAAACCGTTATGGTCCTGGCGCCAAACAGTTGAAGTAAGCAGGATATTCAGGGATGCTATCTTTCTCCGCCATGGTATCTCCCGCGTCATTTTCAACCACTTGGCGTGTTGGTTAAACATCGAATCAACGATATGTATAAACGCCTCGTAACAATTGAATAGCCCGTGCCTGCCGGTTAGCAAATACCCTTCGAGCCAACCTTCGCACTGATGTTCGCTAAGCATCTCCATTACCCTCCCCTTCGGAGCAAGATATTCATCGTTTATATTAATATCAGCGTTCCACTGGCGGCTGGTAGTTTCAAAAATTGCCTCTAACTTGTTTGAGACAGTCTCGTCGGGGCCGAAAACCCTGAAATTTTGAGGATTAAGTAATGTTACGTCGCGCAAAAAGCGGCCGGTTACATGCACATCTCCTTCACCCATAATACCGGGGCAATTCACGTTAAATGCGTAGCGCTGAAAATCTGGAAGAATTAATTCTCTGAGCAAAAGCCCCCCATTTGTGTGAGCATTTGCTCCCATCCTTCGATTGCCTTTTGGTGCTATTTCCGCAATTTCTTTCTTTAAGCAACCATTAGTATCGAATAACTCTCCGGGCCGGTAACTCTTCATCCAGCTTTCGAGCATTTGCAAATGACTCTCCGGGCTTGACTCAGAAACAGTAAGCGGTATTTGATGAGAGCGAAATGTGCCCTCTATCTGCTTTCCATCAACAACCTTTGGCCCGGTCCATCCTTTTGGTGAATTTAATATGATCATTGGCCATTTTGGTCGCTCCTGCCCTGGATGCTCTATGGCATTATATTTTATTTGCTTTAGAAAGTGTACCGCTTGTTCTAAGGCCGCAGCCATGGCCTGGTGCATAATTGCGGGGTCCGAACCTTCGACAAATAAAGGAAAGTATCCATAACCATGAAATAATTGTTCGAGCTCGATGTGAGGAATACGGGCCAAAACCGTAGGATTTGAAATCTTATAGCCGTTCAAATGCAAAATTGGTAATACAGCGCCATCGGTAAGCGGGTTCAAGAACTTATTAGAATGCCAGGCAGTTGCCAGCGGACCTGTTTCGGCTTCTCCATCGCCTACAACACAAGCGGCAATGAGGTCCGGATTATCCAGCACAGCGCCAAATGCATGGCTTAACGAGTATCCAAGTTCGCCTCCTTCATGCATTGATCCTGGTGTTTGGGGTGAGGCATGACTGGATACACCACCTGGAAATGAAAACCGTTTAAATAAATTTTTCATCCCCGCGCGGTCCTGGCTAACTTCCGGATAAACTTCACTGTAGGTCCCTTCCAGGTATGTACCTGCTGCTACTGCAGGTCCGCCGTGCCCGGGTCCTGAAATATAAAGCATATTTAAATCATATCTGTTAATGATCCGGTTAAGGTGAGTATAAATAAAATTCTGCCCGGGGTGGTACCCCAGTGGCCTAACTGCATTTTCTTGAGATGTTCTATTTTTAAGGGCTCTTCCAAAAGCGGATTATCGCAAAGATAAAGCTGGCCGACAGACAAATAATTAGCTGCGCGCCAATAAGCATCTAATTTTTCCAAACATTCACCGGTTAACGGCGCGTTATCGATTGATGTGATATCAGTTATCATTGTCATTTTAATTGCTTTAAATAATTTTAAATGTGGATTATTTCATTCACAATCTGCGCCATCATCAGTTCCTCATCAGTTGGTATAATATAGACATTTACCCTTGAATCATTTGCAGATATATTTTTATTTTGGTTAGTGTTTGCTTCAGCGTTAAGTTTAAGTCCCAAGAAATCAAGGCCAGTGCATATCCGCTCCCTTATCACAGGCGCGTTTTCACCTATGCCACCTGTAAAAACCAGGGTGTCAACTCCACCCAAGGCTGCCGTAAATGCGCCAATGGCCTTTTTTATATAATAGCAGAAAAGGTTTATTGCTTCCACAGCTTTAAAATCGGTTGCATCCCGCAAAAGAAGATCCTGCATATCGCCGCTGGAGCCTGAAACACCTAAAAGGCCCGATTCATGATTCATTATTTGAATAAACTGGTCGGCCGAGAGCCCTTCTTTTTTCATCAAATACCATGCTACACCAGGATCTATATCTCCGTACCGTGTGCTCATCGGCAAACCGGAGCCCGGTGTAAACCCCATGGTGGTATCTATGCAATTCCCGCCGTTTACAGCGGCTAAACTTGCACCGTTACCTAAATGCGCTATGATAGTCTTACCGTAACCCTTACCCTCCGAGTTTAACTTTTGCATAATATATTGATAAGAAAGGCCATGAAAACCAAAACGTCTTAATCCTGTAGCCCTAAACCGATCCGGCAACGGAAGTAGTTTCGCTACGGGTGCCATATTCTGGTGAAAGTAAGAGTCGAAACAAACGTATTGCTGTAACTGCGGATGACGATGACGGAATATTTCAATCAGTTTAATTTCATTTGGCAAATGTTCGGGATTGTCACCGGCAGCCTGTTTCAGTTCATTTAGTAAGTTTTCTGTAACCGGCGCGGGGGAACTATCTTCTATTCCGTGTACAACCCGATGTGCGATTATTTTCACCTGCGAAAACATGGGCTGGCATTCGATCCAGTTGGCGAGAAATTTTATGACTGATATAAAGTCAGTTACATCGCCAGGTATTGTTTCGATCTCGGTAAATTGCTGTCTTGTCAATATAAATGATGTTCCTGGCAAACCAATACGTGTTATTCGCCCTTCCCCAACTTTCTGAATGCCGGTTGACAGTCGAAAGAAAGAGAACTTGATGCTTGAAGAGCCGGCGTTGAAGACAAGTAAGGCAGCTGATTTTGAATTGTCAGGATTCATTATTCAGGGATTTAACATTATCAACAAATATCGAATGGCTGGGATCCTCAAAACATGACCGCCATCACTAATTCCGATGAGTAACAGCATTTAGTTAACTTTTGGATTTACCCGAAGAAAGACTGATGATATGCCTAACCTTAAAAGAAATAACCACTCTGAAAATACCTGCTCCCAAGAACGCCATTCCTGTCCATACGATCAGGTTCGCGATACCAAAAGCAGGATAAGCAAGAATGCCAACTGAAAAGAAAATGATAACCAAGCTATTAAACATGATCCAGCCCCAACTCTCGATACCGTAAGCACGCATATCAAGCGCGCTTCCTATACCCATTATGCCTCTTACAAGCAACCAAAATCCAACAATAATCGGAAGCAACATCATAGTTATTGTTGGGTAGGTAAACAAATAACTACCTATAGCTAAATCAATCAGTCCACTTGCCAGCAGCCATCCCCAGCGTTCAATATGCCGGATACTTATCATTGCAAAAACAGTTTCAAAAAGGCCGGTCATCATCATTCCTGCGGCAAACGTAATACTAAGTGAAAGATACGACTGCAGCGGCGATAAAATCACCCAAAAACCAAGAACACAAAGCAGGATACCAGATAACAGCATCAATATCCAATATCTGGACGGGACAATTACCCTGTTATAAACTACAGCTTCCATAGTTTGATATTTTTTGCGGCGTTTGATCAAAGAAGAAGTTGCACCTGTACAATCAAAGTACAGGCGCAACGCGGTTGATCAGTCAATGTTAATTTTCTTTTTCTCTGCAACAGCAGGGGTTGTTTTACGGATATCAATAGTCAGCAACCCGTTCTTGTAATTTGCTTTAATGTGTTCATCGTCCACATCTTCCGGTAAGTTGAAGCTTCGGGTAAAGGAACTGCTTGAAAATTCTTTGCGGGTGTAATTCTCTTTTTCCTCATTATGTTCCTCCCTGGTTTCGGCGCTGATAGTCAGCAAACCATTTTCAATACCAATATTGAAATCATCTTTCTTAAAACCCGGGGCGGCAACTTCAAGTTCATAGTTCTCTTTCTTATCACGGATGTTTACCGCCGGTAATAGCTCCCGATTGAAGAAAGGATGATTAAAGAAATTGTCGTTGTTCCAGAAATCCTCCATCATTGAACGCAATGAGGGAATGTTGTTTGATTTTACTAATGTTGACATAGCGTTGTATATTTAAGTTTATGGATCAAAATTCGGAATGGATTATTCAACCTCACATGACCTTGCTCACAAAGAGCTATGATTTTGAGCATTAAATGCAAGCTGCATTTAACCATTCATGTTTAAAGTCAAGCTCAGTCATGATCATGGTCATTTATAATGAGGAGCGAGATGTGAATATTTGTGTAATCAAATCAGTTACTTAAAAACTCAATTCATTATCATGAAAACTATCCTCGCACTCACCGATTTTTCCGATAATTCATCAAACGCTGTAAATTCGGCTGTACTACTGGCAGGTAAACTGCATGCCAACGTACTTTTGTATCATAACTATGAAACCATAGCGGTAGCGTCTACTTTTTCAGGAGGACCCTACGTAGAAGAAGAGTTTTTTTAGCCACTACCGAAACAAAGAAAAAACTTGATCATCAATTAAATACACTACAATACATTGCAGATGGGATTGATAAAACCGAACGAAAGCCAACGCTCAAAGGCTTAAGCGGTGACGGTAACCTGAAAGATAATCTCAAACAAATAATTGATGAAAACCAAATTATGTTTATAACGATGGGGGCTCCGTCAGGTACCTCTATCGAACACTTGTTTTTCGGCAGCGAAACAAATAAAATAATTCAACATACACAACGCCCGGTATTGGTTGTACCAGCCAATACCAGTGTTAACAATATTAAAAAGACAATATTCGCTACTACCTTCGATGAAGCGGATATCACGCCACTACATTTCTTAATTGGCCTGGGAAAAATCTTCAAGTTCAGTATTGAAGTAGTACATGTAAATCAGCCGGTAAAAGATAAGAAACAGCAAATTGAAAAGGAAGAAGCTTTCCAAAAACATATTGCCAAATTCGGGTATGACCATATTTCGTTCAAGAACCTCGGAGGCCGCGAAGTTGCGGACCGGCTACACCGTCATTGCGCTGAAGAAAAACCTGATCTCCTCGCGGTAGTTCATCACCAACATTCTTTTTTCAGGCGCTATTTTGAACATAGCACTACCAAAGAAGCTCTTAGCGACCTAAAATTGCCGCTGTTCATTTTCCCTACTATTATTTAAACCCGGTTCAGTTTATTAAAAGCGGTCCATTCAAAAATGGGTACAATCCATACTTTGAATGGACCATTGGTATCAATTACATGAAGCGGCTTATTGAGCCGGAAATTTCATTTCGAACACGGTGCCATTTCTCAGACTCGTATTAAAGCTTATTCTTCCGTTCATCAGCTCAACATATCGCTTCACAATGTTAAGCCCCAGGCCGGTCCCATCTATGTCAGTTGTATTACCGGCCCTGAAAAATGGCTGAAATATACTATCACAATCTTCGGTTGGAATTCCCATACCATTATCCTGTATACTAATGGTGCAGGCACCTTTTACAAGCTGGGCATTTATATGGATTATACCGTCCTCCCCGGAATATTTAATAGCATTAGAAATGAGATTAATAAGACAATGCCTGATCAATTGATTGTCAAGCAATACATCGATAGTGTCGATATCGTCATTAACAATAATTTGCTGATTGGCCTTTTTCAGCAATGACATCTCCGCAGCTATTTCTTTTATCAGAGCTCCCAGGTTAAAGATTACACGATGAATATTTACACTTCCGGATTCGATGCGTTCGATTGACAAAAAATCATTCAGGATACCGGTAAGATCTGTCACAGCTCCTTTAATTTTAGCAAGATGCTCGAATATTTTGCCCTTGTCCAGCCTTTCAAAATACCTTTCTATCAGCGATGCAGATAACTGAATGCGGCTAAGAGGGGTCCTGAATTCATGTGAAGCTATCGATACAAAACGGGTTTTCATTTTATTAACCTCTTTCTCTTTATTCAAAGAGGCGTTTACTTCTTCTTTTGCCTGTTCAAGCGTCTGGACGATATTCTTCAGGAAGGTTGTACGCTTTTCGACAATTGTCTCGAGCTCTGAAGTATATTGCCTTTGCTGTTCTTCAATTTCTTTTTCGAGGCTAAGGTCATGAATTACACCGGCGTACACCGCTTGCTGCTTAAATAAAACCTCACTTACTGAAAGTCTTGCAGGGAAGGAACTTCCGTCTTTTCGTAATGCTACAATCTCCCGGCCTTTGTTAATTATCTTCGCATAACCTGTTTCTTTATAAACATCTATACTGCGGTTGTGTGATATGCGTGCCTGTACGGGCATTAAATAGTCAACATTCAAACTGCACAGTTCACCCGACTGATATCCAAACAATTCTGTCAGCAGCTGGATTTGCATAAATGATCTGTCCGGTTTTATCAATTATAATAATACCATCTATCACATGCTGTATAACGGCTTTTAAGAAATTCAGATCATTCATATTGATAGCGATATTGATAATAAAACTATTAAATGTGTTCCAAAAGCCACTTTATAGGAGTGATTGGCTTTGCCGGCTTTAGCCCAAACGTTTTGATGCACTTTTCGGAAATTAAACTAACGGCTTCTGCTATGTCATCAGTTATCAGATACAACTTCATATCACCAGGCCCTATTGTTCCATTAGCCTTCATGAGATCGATATGTTCAACAAGTTTGCAATAGTATTCTTTACCGAAAATAATCACCGGGAAGTCTTTTATCTTGTGTGTTTGGATCAGGGTAAGCGCTTCAAAATATTCGTCCATAGTACCGTATCCCCCAGGCATAACAACAAAGGCAAAAGAGTATTTGACCAATAACACCTTCCTTACAAAAAAATGTTTCATGTAAACCCATTTATCGAGGTATTGGTTAGGCTTCTGCTCTACAGGAAGCTGGATATTACAGGCAACAGACCGGCCACCAACATCCTTAGCTCCCCTATTAGCCGCTTCCATAAGTCCGGGCCCTCCCCTGTCATAATTGTAAAACCGAGTTTCGCAAATTCGGCAGCAGCTTTCCGGGTCAGTTCATAATAAGGATGGTCTTCCTTAAATCTGGCCGAACCAAATACCGTAATGCAGGGGCCAATAAAATGTAATGCACGGAATCCTTTTATAAATTCCCACATTGTTTCGACCGTAAAACGTAGCTCTTTAAATCGCGAATGGGGTCCCTCCAGGAATGCGATCTCAGATTTATTGCTCTCTTTAGACATCACTAATTATAATTAAAACAAAGCTTTATCTTTATTCCATTTAACCTGCCGCAACATTGAATATATGCCAACGCCCTCTCTCTGATAGCAATTGGCCTTAAACTCTTCAATTTGACCATTAGTGACGTTACATGTTAAATTAATCAGGTCATCAGGTTTATTAACGATTCCATATGTTTCGGTAGGCTTACAAATTGACAGAACAAACAATAGGCTTACCATATATTACCGGCCATTATTAATATGACTTCATATTGCTTTTTTAAGGCTGCAAACGCCTGTTAAGATGGGCGTGAGATTTTATAATATATCCCTGCTGCGTAAAAGTTTTCGATCCTAATTCACGGCCTAAAAACACTAAAAATGTACGGCAGATAATCCCTCAGGCAGCACCAGCAACGGAATCTCTATATGATGTGAAAGTTTTTGGGTATAACTGATGCCAAAAAGCTTTTCAAGCGAATTTACTTTACGGTGCACCGTAACAAGCATATCAACTGTGCCATGTTCGCTTAGCCAGTCGAGGCCATGCATTACATCTACACTTTTTATATGTCTGTAATAAACTTTAGCGTAATTGGCTTTGCAGGTCACCTCCTTCAAAAAATCATCTACTTTACGCTTATCATCTCCCTCTTCAATTTTATCATCGGTAATATGTGCTATTAATAATTCGGCATTAAAATAATAGGCAAGGCTTGCTACCGAATGAATTAGTTCAATGTCGTTATCGTTCAGATCTGTAGCGAAAGCGATTTTAAATATGGGATGAAAATGAGCATTTGCCGGGATCAGCAAAACCGGGAAGGAAGCTTTATTGATCACGTCCTGTGTATTGCTACCCAAGAAAAACCTGCTTATGGCCCCGGCTCCCGACATGCCCATAACCACCATAACGCATTTTTGCTCTTCTACCACGTTTCTGATTACATCCACCACATCACCTGTAGCACTACGCGTGTTTATAAACTCGCGATCGCCGACCGCTTCATCTGAGTGGATGTCATGCAATAATGCAGCCGACAAGCTTTGCAGTTCCTGCGTTGTCTCTTCTTTGAGGGAATTATAATCTTCGAGCGGCCAGGCCACCTGATTTGCCATCGGTGATCTCGTCAGGTACTTTTATAGCATGGCATAATATTACGCCTGCTCTGATAATTTGCGCAATATTTACAGCATAACTTGCCGCATTTTTTGCCTGCGCCGAAAAATCTGTTGGAACTAAAATCGTTTTCATAATTTTTCAAAATCATAATTAAAACCGCTCACTTTGTTTTATTGACGGGTTTAAGGCCATAAAGCTGATTTTCGACCTTACTGTCAAGGTTATATATATCTTCATATTTCACAATCTGGCCATCCACGATAGCAGTAGTGATATAAGTGATCCTGATTGGGACAGGCTTTTTAAGTTGAAAAACTTTAATTTCCCGATCCATCAGGGCTCGGTGCATGGATTTTATGTCAGTTTTATTTCCAGCTGTAGTTAATAACAATTTGGCAAGTTCTTCTCCCCGCTCAATTCTTATCGCCCCGTTACTCGTCGCTCTTTTTTGCTTCTTGAATAAATTCTTGTCAGATAAACCCAACAACTCTATACCGGCCTTATTGCCGGGCATGAAATAGATATAAGTACCATTTTTTTGATTGCCTGTTTTTTGTTTAAAAAACAGATTATACGGAATCATTTTGTCTCTCTGATTAGTTTTGGGATTTACAGCGCCTGTTCCGGTAGCAAAATCTGTAAGCGTACTTACCATTAAGGGTGTTGGTGTAGCAGGAGCCCCTACAACTATTTTGAAATTAAACGTTGTATCCGGCAGGACTAATTTTAATGTATAAGTTGGAATATTAATCTGGATATAAGTACTATCGTTTATTTCGGCCCACCGTAGCCGCTCCATATTCACAGCAATTTTTCTCACATCGGCTTCAGGCGTTTCATAGCAGTCTCCTTCATAAAGCCCTTTAATCAAATGCAACTGATGTTGAAATATTGCATACTCTTTGTTTAAAGGTTGCACTTTTACTACTGCATCCATAAAGGCAGGTAATTTGAGCGCATTAGTTAATATTTCTTCGCTGTTAAAGCCGTTAATGGTTGCCCTATCAATTTTTGCTGGCGGATAATACGGGTTCAGTTTGCCGAAATGCAGGTTATTCATAAAAGCGAGCATAGCGTCGGTGAGGAATATCTCAAACCGGGCCTTTTGCTTGTTGCTTACTTTACCGGGTTGTTCGAGTATAGTGTGCAAGGTGGTATACTGCAGCTCTTTAGGATGATAATCTTCGTGCCTTAAACCAAATTGCAACACACAATCAATCAGGAGCATGGCAGCCCATGTTTTATTTTGATCTTTTTGTTCAACTGTCCATACCGGAGCAAAAGCCCGTTTTTCGTAAAACCGCTTAGCTGAAACAGGAAAATACAAGCCATTATTCAATGCCTTATCATTCAGTTGCCCGGCGATCTGCGCTGTGATCGAAGTATCACTTGTATTGCAAATAATGGTTTTTCCTGGTGCATAGCTTTTTGACATGGCTCCTACCGGCATAAAAAACACACAAAACAAACAGCCAAATAAGGGTTTGTTTACTGGCGGCAAAGCTTATTTCAACTATTTTCATAATATCTTTTTTATGATGTAAAAATGCAATGCCTGGTAGGTTAAATTAGTGACGACGGTCATTTATCCAATTGATCCTGAACACTCAAAACAGTTTCAACTTTGTAAATCAATATGGAAAGACAAGCACCGGGATGCCTACTTGTACAGGAACAGAAGTATCGCTCCCCTCGGTTCTCAACTGCTCACAATGAAATCGGTGATGTACAACCGCCAGCAGATCGGCATGCATATTATGTATCATAACATCAACAGCCCGTGACATATCACGTTCTTTTGTATTACTAAAAAACAGCCTCTCATAGCCTATTTTTTTACTTATCTCGTCGCTAAAGAGTGTTAGCGCATAATTTTGTTCTATATGGGGCAAACCCTTTGCCGAAATATGAGCAAGTAACAGATCTGCCTGAAAGGCCTGGGCCAAAGAAGCAAGATGTTTCAAAACATTTAACCGGCAATATCGTAAATCAGCGGTGTAAACCAAGCGCTCAAAACCACCATCAAACTTCAGGGGAACAAGCATCACCGGGCAAGATATCCGGTTTAAAACCGCCTGCACCTTAACGTCCCGATTAAATGGTGCCGATTCCGGTAACCCTTTTATAACCATCCAAACGCAATTTTTATTGATGTAAGCAATCAATTGCGCTTCCGTATCGCTTGATACTTCAAGTTCTTCAATTAGCGGCATATGTTCACCTTCTTTTACGGAAAAATTGGCCGGTTGGCCCCGTAACGGACCGGGTATGTAACCATCTGCGGCAACGTGCCCCGCCAATTGCAATGCTTTAGAAAACGATGGTTGTTTTACCGGATATATCCGGGCCAAAACTAAATTAGCTCCAATGTGCTTTGCTATGTTGAAGGCAAGATGCGTGGCATTTGTAGCAGACGCAGAACCATCGTCAATTACCAGGATCGTTTTCATAGGCTGTGTTTTCAGGTTAATAATTGAAGTACAATAGCAAAATTAGGCATAGGCACATTTTATCCACTTGATGTAAATCAACGATTTACATGATTTTCCTCATACATTTTGCAGGCCTTATCCTCCACATTTATATCAAAAATGGCAATGAAAACAATAATTTCCCTCACTGATTTTTCTCCCTACGCAACGCATGCAGCGCATTATGCTTTAAAACTGTCACTTGGTTTAAAAGCTGATTTGGTATTATGTAATGCTTGCCTGTTGCCAATTGATATACCGAGCCCTTATACCATCACATGGCCGATTGAAGAATACGACATGTTAAGCAAGGAAAGTACCGATATGCTGGAATTGCTAAAAAGCCAGCTTGCAACCTGGTCAGAAACTTTGAACGTCGATAATAGATTCAATCCACGCATATCCATTAAGAGTTCTTTTGGAGACTTGAATAACATGATAGAGGCCCTATCCTCCACAAATGATATTGTCATGGTGGTTGCCGGCACTCATGACAAAGACGGCTTAAATACGCTTTTACAAGGGAACACGGTAAAAAACATGATGAACAGCTTTGATTTCCCGTTATTACTTGTTCCACCAACTGCAGGGTTTAATGACATAAAACGGATCGCGTTTGCCACCGATTTAACTTGTACCAAGGATGATATAATTGCTCTTGAATCTTTAAACAAATTGATAGAACCACTCACTGCGGAACTAATTTTAACATCAGTAAACAACCACCCGGACCGTACTGGCTTAAACGAACAATTTATAGAGCAAATACTTAATGCTATTGCCAATCAGGAAAAATGCTCTTTCTTGAGTAAAAGAATTATAAGAGCCGACAAAATCGAGACTGGGCTTTCAATGCTTTGCGCAAACGAACGTATAGATATACTGGCAATGGTACATCACCATTTTAACTTTATAAAAAGACTTTTTCATGGCAGCCATACCCTTGAAATGGCTAAAAACATTAATATTCCGTTGCTGATATTAAACGCGAAATAGAATTTAACATGCGCATTACCATACACGGGTACAATATCATCTTAAGATATGATAGCGATTTGCAGACAGCTATTACTATATACGTCGGACAAAGAGGTTACTTAATTTTTTTATAAAACCATCTCTTGGCAAGTTCAGCCGATAGAATATATGCAGTAACGGTTGCAAGCATCAACATATAGTATTTCCAGGACAGTGTTACGAAACCAAATATTGACGCCAATGGCGAATATGGAATCATTAACACCAATAGCAATATTGCGATGGTAGTTATCGATAAATATTTGCCAGGAAGGCTTTTAAAAAATGACAGTCGGGTACGTACTACCAAAACAATTAAAACTGCAGAAACCACCGATTCGGTGAACCACCCTGTTTGAAAAACTCTTTGATTAGCATGCAAAATAAAAATTAGCACGGCAAATGTCAAATAATCAAAAACGGAACTCAATAAACCGAAAACGATCATAAATCGTTTAATAAAACCGAGGTTCCACCGTTGCGGCGTTTTAAGATTGATATCATCAACCTTGTCTGAAGATATGGTCATTTCAGGAAAATCGGTCAACAGGTTGGTAAGCAATATCTGCTTTGGCAACAAAGGCAAAAAGGGCAAAAATAACGATGCACCGGCCATACTAAACATATTACCAAAATTTGCACTGGTGGCCATAAAAATATACTTCATGGTATTTGTAAATGTTTTACGGCCTTCTATAATCCCGTCACATAACACATTTAGGTCCTGATCCAATAAAACGATATCAGCTGCCTCTTTTGCAACGTCAACCGCCGAATTTACTGATATACCCACATCGGCTGTGTGCAGCGCTGGCGCATCGTTAATACCGTCTCCCATAAAACCAACCACGTTCCCTGCTTTTTTAAAACACTTATGATACGTTCTTTCTGGCTGGGCTCAACCTCCGCAAAAATATGGGTCAGGGGCGCCTTATGACGCAATGCTGCACTACTCATATTACGTATTTCCTGACCGGTAAGGACCTGTGCGGATGAAAGCCCAAGCTGTTTAGCCAGGTTTCTTGCTACCGGTGCGTTATCCCCTGTAATAATCTTAAGTCTGACACCGAGATGTTGCAGCTTTTGAATAGTTTCAGACATACCGGCACGCGGCGGGTCAAACAATGTTATAAACCCAAGGAAAACCATATCATGCTCATTTTCCCTGGTGAAAATTTGATCAGGACCCACTTCCTTATATGACACTCCAAGCGTGCGCAATCCCGAATCACTTAAAAGCTGATATTGAGCTAAAATCGCTTCTTTATGGTCGCCTATATCCGCAAGAATACCTGCCGATGTTTCAATCCGATTGCAAATATCAAGAACCTGACGCACAGCACCTTTCGTGATGGCTATATTAGCTGCCGGGATTTTCACTTGTACTGTAAGCCGTTTACGTACAAAATCATATGGCACTTCTGTAATCGCCGAAAAATCCTTCGCTTCATTTCCCTCATAATGAACAGAACAGATGGCTTTATCGATCGGGTTGACAAACCCTTGCTGGCAGCTGGCATTAAGCCAGGCATATTTAAAAACTTTATCACTATGTACACCTTCAAAATCAAGTGTTTCTTTTAAAGTAACTTTACCTTCTGTAATTGTCCCTGTCTTATCAGAACACAAGATATTCATACTCCCAAAGTTTTCAATGGCGCTCAGCCTTTTTACAATCACCTTTTGGCTGGCCATGCTGCGGGCACCAACTGAAAGATTAACGCTAATGATGGCAGGCAACAATTGAGGTGTAAGCCCGACCGCCAACGCGAGTGAAAACAAAAACGAATCAAGCGCCGGCTTATGCAGCAACACATTAACGGCAAAGATCACCAACACTAACAAAAGCGTGATCTCCATTAACATATATCCAAATTTTCTTATCCCTTTTTCGAAATCAGTTTCAGGAATTCTTAATGACAGCTTATCTGATATTTTCCCAAATTCGGTTTGCTGGCCCGTTGTCACGATGAGTGCCTTTCCAATACCGCTTACCACGCTCGAACCCATAAACAGGCAATTGTTGCGCCTGGCTAAGGGGGCGTCAACACTTTCAACTCCTGGATTTTTTCTACCGGGTAAGATTCGCCGGTAAATGCCGCTTCATCAACAAACAAGGCCTCAGATTCTAAAACAAGGCCATCGGCAGGGATAATATCTCCCGCAGAAAGGCAAATCACATCTCCAGGTACAACGGCAGTTACCTCAAGCTCTGTCTTCCTGTTATCCCGTAGCACGGTGCAGTGTAGCTGAACCATCTTCAACAGTTCACTTACCGCACTTGCAGCACCTTTTTCCTGCCAGAAACCAAGAAGGCTGCTGATCAGGACGATGATCATAATGATTAATGTGTCGGCGGTATCTCCCAGGGCTGCGGAAAGTAAAGCAGCAGCTATAAGCAACAATGTTACCGGGCTTTTAAACTGAGAAAATAATATGATCAGGTTATTAAATTTATTAGCTTTTTTAACGTATTGGCGCCATATTGCTTAAGCCTTTTAATAGCTTCGGCAGTGCCAATACCTGTTGCCTGAGTTTCAAGGAGTTTAAATGCATCATTAATAGAAAGTTGCCAAAAATTACTCAGTTGATCGTTAGTTTTGCTTTCCATCAGTTTGGGCTAAAAGAGGTTTAGAAAATTCTAAACAAATTGAGCCATTGCAAATTAAAAACCGAATGCTTCTGATCAGTCCGAAAAATGATTCAGGTCACTATTTGTTATCAGAACATTTTAATACACCTAAAATCTTCTGCCAATAATTATTTTGACAATGGCACGGTCCGAATTCGATGTAAATCCATAGCCAATTCCTCCGTTAAACTCCCATTTAGGGTCTGCATTGAGGTCCGTGGCTACAAACAACTGATGATCTTGTTGTTTAATTGGGTCGTAGTGAAAAAATGGCCCGGTACTACCATAATACTCGAGGCCAAGGGCAACCACTTTTGTTACATCGTAACTCCCTTTAACATTTGGTGAAAAGGTAAATCCACGGTTTTGATCGGGCCCCTTGAAACTCTTCTCGAGGGTAGGATTTAAGGAAACATATAACTTATTCCATTTTTTATCTACGATTGGCCTGATTTCCAGCGTGGAGGTATTTGCCGAGAACGCAGCTTTCTGAAAGCCAAATTCTGTAGATATACTTACCCCCACGGGCCAGTTCCAGCTTGAAGGAGCGGCAACCCTGGGCCTGATGTGAGAGCCGACGTAAGCCGTCCTGCCCGCATCTCCAATAGAGTTAAAGATATAAAAACCTGTTTCAAACCAGGTTGTCCAACCATGGGTGATCTCTACCGTTTCGTGTACAACATGATTGGTAGGAAGTTCCCAGGTTGTTACAGTTTTACTACCGTTTAACGTATAATTGCTATGCAATTCAAACATTGTTTTACCCTTTTCAACGGTTTCAGAACCGTAAACCTGAATCTCATAATTATCTTGCGCTTTAAGTTCCAGAGCGTAAAACACTAAGATCAGTAAACATAAATATTTCATCAATAGTCGGTTTTAACTTGTATACAAATAGTATAGCGTTAAAACTATCGGGACAATCTGAAGTAAAATTGGAGTTAAAGCTTATGTATAAGAAACGTGACAAACAGGCTATGAAATTAAAAGGTTATGACAAACGCATGCTTTCCCTCGTCATATTGGTATTGGATGCCATACCCGTAGTGCTGGCAAATATTTTTAACCAGTGTTAATCCCAGTCCGGCACCTTGTGAATCTTTGCTTTTGTGAAAACGTTCAAAAATTTGTTGCCCGTTCAGCGCATTTGCAATACCGGTATTTTTTATCGAAAGTTGGTATGGGTCAAGACCAATAAAAATTTCACCACCCGGCACATTATGGCGGATTGCATTACCAAACAAATTATTTAGTAAAATATCTATCAGGTATTTACTGGCCGATATCTGCTTCGGGTGCAGCTTATAACGGACAGTAAGGTTCTTATTTTGCATAAGTTCCTGAAATTGGAGCATTTTCCTTTCAAGTATTACATCGAGTTCAATCGATTCCTCTTCAACGATCAGCTTATTTTCCAGTTTAGCCAGCAGTAATAATGAGTGATTAAGCCGACTGGACTTGTTTACTGAGCTGTAAATATCTGCGATTTGTGCCAATTGCGCTGCATTCAATGTTTCGTCCTGTATTAGCGTATCCAATTTGGTGGTTACAACAGCCAGTGGTGTCATCATTTCATGTGATGCATTCTCTGTAAATTGTTTCAGGCTAAGATAATCCTGAGTTACCCTTAAAGACATTTCCCGTATGGCTTCATTAAGTTCTGTAAACTCGTCCACCTTACTTGGTTTACCTTTAAACTGATCAACGTCGGCGATATTGAACTGTTTGATCTCTTTTAGGGTGAGTTGAAAAGGCTTCCAAAGGCCATTTAGCAGATATTTATTGGTTATAAAGAGTACCGTCAATAAACCGGCAAGTAATGCAAGCGTGATAATAGAAATGAGTTCGATCAGATTTTTTTGCCCAACCCTCGAAATAGTAATTGTAACCTTGTAGTTGCTGTTTTTTAATTTTACGAGGTCTTCTACGGCCCTACCCGCTTCCCATCGCTGCTCTTTCGGTTTTAAATAAATAGTGTCAAAAAAACGCTTCTGTAACAGTTGCTTGTAAGTTTTAACAAATACAGCGTGATCGCGGTCAAGGTCATATTGCTGCGGATTGCCATTGTTGCTCCTGATATACTCTTCAGCCTCTGTTAATTGTTGTTGAAGCGCCCGATCAAGTTGCTGTGTGCCAATGTAACTTATAGCGAAGTAGTAAATCACTGCTCCTATCACTAACACAGCCAGGGTGATATAGAAACTCGTCCTGGTATAATGCTCTGACAGCCTCATCAATCAGTGAATTTATAGCCAAGTCCGTATATAGATGTTAAATAATCTCTTCCTCCCGCATCCAGAATTTTCCGCCGGAGGTTTTTAATATGGGTATAAATAAAATCGAAACTATCATACATGTCCATCTCGTCACCCCAAAGATGTTCCGCAATTGCATTTTTTGAAATTACTTTACCTTTATTGGCAATAAAGTACAGTAACATTTCATATTCTTTTCTGGTTAATATTATCGTATTTTTATTAACCTCGACAGTGCGCCCCTGTATATCAATTGAAATTTCATTAAAAACCAGCTTGCTGCTGGTATTTAGCGCTTTCCTGCGATAAACAGCCATCAGCCTGGCTTTAAGTTCGGCCAAATGGAAAGGCTTGGTCAAGTAATCGTCTGCGCCTATGTTGAGCCCCTTCAATTTATCATCGAGCGAGTTGCGGGCAGAAATAATCAGAACAGCTTCGCTTTTTTGTTGTGTGCTTAAGTATTCAAGTACACCAAACCCTTCGCCATCGGGTAAGCCAATGTCAAGCAAAACACAGTCATAATCATAATCAGATAGTTTTTGCAGTGCGGGGGTCAATGCATTACAACTTTCACAAATGTTACCATCTACATTCAAATAACTCGTGATGTTTTCGCGTAAACCTTGCTCGTCTTCTATTACCAGTATTTTCAAAGCTTTTTAATCAAATTTAAAAATTGAAACTGAAGAGAACCTGAAGTATTACCAACACTACAGACTTACTTCAAAATTATCAGGTAATTTACAAACATTTTAAATGAGGATACAAATAACCCGATTCCAGTTAAAACAACTATGGCAATAATCCAACCTGATAGTCGGCCTCTCACTCGCCGGGTATACTCAGCTCCCTTGCGTTTTTGGCATTGGGCAAACACAATAGTTATTAGTGGTTCATTAATTACTGTTTTGATCAATTCCACTATTACTGACAGAAGAACTTTAACAAAAATAATTAAAACGCAACTGAAAACCCAGGGCGCCACAATAACCGACGATCAATCTGGCTCGGTTGCTCATGCGCTTGGCGATAGTGTTTGGAGCATACATACCTGGTTTGGTTATGTATTAGCGGGATTATTACTGTTCAGGCTCATCCTTGAACTTTTTCAAGTAACCGATCAAAAATTCATCCGCCGGATAAAGGACCTTTATCGTCAGTTTCATTCCACAAGAAAAGAGCGTGAACTTGCCAAACATGAGCTCATTGTGAAAGCCGTTTATGCAGCATTCTATATCTTACTTATTATAATGGCATTAACGGGTTTATTTCTGGCATTTGAAGATCTGTTAGCGCCATTTAAGGCTATCAGGCATAGTGTTAAAGAAGTTCACGGCTTTTGTATGTACCTGATTATCGCGTTTATACTCGTTCATTTGACCGGCGTATTTTTGGCTGAGCGGAAAGATGACAAGGGTATAGTTTCAGACATGATCAACGGCGGTAATGATAAATAACCATTATTTACCGGTAATCAGCTTTGCCATAATAAACGCGGCCCCTGCGGCAAGAGCTCCAATAAATACCACTTTTAACGCGCCACTTAACGCAGGCTGGCCGGTCATTTTACTTTTGAAATAGCCAAAAATGAACAAGCAAATTATTGTTACCCCGCATGAGTAATAAAGTGCCTCTTGCGCCTCATGAATAATGATATAGGGTGAAAGCGGGATGATACCACCCACAATATAGGAAATGCCAATAGTGATGGCACTTTGGGTAGCGCGGTTTGCATTAGGTTCCTCCAGGCCCAATTCATAACGCATCATAAATTCAACCCATTGTTTCTTGTCTTTTGCCATCTCATCTGCAATCTCGTCCTGTAGATGATTTGAAAGTCCGAAATCTGCAAATACCTTCTTTACTTCTGCCTTTTCCTGCTCAGGTACACGTTCAACCTCATCATATTCCCGCTTCAACTCGGATTGATAGTGGTCAGCTTCTGTTCGACCGGCAAGATATCCGCCCAACCCCATGGCAATAGATCCGGCTACTATTTCGGCGATACCCGCGGTAACCACCAGGGTCGACGAGACTTACTGCTCCGCTTAGCCCGGCTGCAAGTGCAAAAGGCACGGTTAAACCATCAGACATACCGATAACGATATCCCTGATGGTTTCTGAACTTGTTACATGATGTTCCCGATGCATAAGGCTTTATTTAAACTTCATTGCTAAAGTTACAATATTTGAATTTAAGCCCGTCGAGCGCATGTAATGCCCCGCCCTGATCTCCAGCGAATTGAAATGCTGCCATCCAAATACGCCGGTTGGCGGTGATAACCTGATATTGGCACCAACAAAGTTACTATGGAGTGTTGACAAATCGTAATCGCTGGTATAGTACACAGCGGTTGGATCATGTTGCCCATAAGGTGCAAAGTACCTTGTACCCTTCTGATTATTATACCGATAATATGGACTTACCGATACAAAAGAGGTAAGCTTTATGGGTATCTCCAATTCGGCTGTGTGCGCCCGGATCCCCCAATTGTCCATGTAGTACCTGTAAAACGTTCTAATCACAAAATGATCATCCAGAAAATAATTGAACCTTACTGCAATTGGCAATTTATAACGGCTACCCGGCAGGTTTTCAACCCTTTCGGATCCATCGGTAAAATAATCACGTTGATATTTTGTTGCCAGTAACCCATGCTGATAGGACGGTTCGATAATGAACAAAGCCTGTAAACGTGTGGTAAGCACCTGCGAAATTGAAAACGATGTACTAAATGAATTGCGGGGGCTATGGTCTACGTTACCCCGCCCGTCCCTCTCTGACCCTGACCCATATCCAGGGGGCCTTAATTCAACCGGCAATATAACCTTCCACGTATCAAGAAACACCTGTCCCTTAAAATCAAACTGCGTGTTTTTATCTTTTGATACCCTGGTTAGGTTGATACCCCCACCGAAAGACTGGTAATCAAACTCATGTGAATAAGACCCGGTTAAGCCAAATGCATTTCCCGTTTTATCATTAGATACTGTCCAATTTAGCGAGGGGTATACACGGGTGTCCTGTCTTGATGCGGAAGAAATACTATAGGGATCGATCTTATCTGAAGAAGCGGACGTATAATGGTCAACACCCAATTCAAAAGTAAAAGTGTGTTTATTTCCTCCTATTCCATATTTGGATAATTGCAGATCGAAGGTATTAGCAAAATCAGTTAGTTTTTCTGTGCCGATACCACCCGTAACTGCCGAGTTGTTACCATCCTGGTGGTAATAGGCAGATATGATGTTAATTTCATCAATTTTAAGCTTACGTGCCTGGTAATTGCTGCTATCTTTAACGGGCAAGGCTTTAGTTTGCGCATGCGAAGCAACTATTCCTAAATACAGAGCGGCAACGCATAAATATATTTTCCTCATTTCCGGTCGCCGTTTTAATTACATCCGCAGCCACCGCCGCTCTTTCCGCCATTTGCTCCTGAACCACCTTCACGGTACAATTGGAAACTTTGCTCAAACTTTTGCGATTTACGGGCTGATAGCTCCATCTCTGCATCATTAAGGCGATTTTTCTGATATGCTTTTACCGACATGCAAGATGTAAGGCCGAGCGCCGGTAAGCTACTTACCAGCATTAATTTAATCAGGGGTATTTTTTTCATGTACTAATTTTTAATATTAATATTACTGGAGGTGTAAAGGCGGTTATTGTCGTCGATGATCACACAGGCAAGTTGCTGTAGTTGATTTACCAGGTCCAATCCAACGCTGATCCCCATTACTGTTACGGGTGTGGCCATAGCGTCGGCAAACTCCGCGCTCGGACAAATAATGCTTACGCTTTTAATTCCGGTTACCGGCAAACCTGTTTTAGGATCGATGGTATGGGAATATTTTTTTCCATTTATCACAGCATACTTTTCATAGTTACCGGATGTGGCAATAGCCATATCACTGATATTGAGCGTTGAAAACGGCGTCATCTGCTTATTCGGATCTGCTATTGCTATAGTCCATGGCTTACCATTAGGTTGTGTTCCCCAGGTAATCAGGTCGCCGGCTGCATTTACTATCCCGCTGTTTACTCCATTTTGCTGTAAAATGGCTTTCGCCCTATCAGCTGCATACCCCTTTCCTATTCCTCCAAAACCTATACGCATACCTTTTTCTTTAAGCATCACAGTCATGTGATCAGAATCCATGATCACATTTTTATAATTGATCAGTCGTACAGCATTTCGCGCGGTTTCGGCATTAGGCAGACTTTTCATATTTACATCAAAATTCCATAGGCTTTTATCAATTGATCCGTAAGTAATATCAAATGCTCCCTGCGTAAGCTCTGATATCCTTAGCGAACGCTGAATAAGTTGAAAAACCTCATGATCTATTTTTACCGGCTTTATTCCGGCGGCGGCATTGATCTGGTTGGTTTGGCTATCGTCACTGAACGTAGTTAGTAATTTTTCTATGCGGCTTATCTCCGCTACAGCCTGATCAATACATTTTGCGGCCCATTGCCCGTCATCTCCTACAACGCTTATCTCAAAACGGTTACCCATCAGTTTCAGCACACGTTGATGTACGGTTGCCCCGCTGCCAATGGCTGTCATTGGACAAACGCCTTGATCTGGTCAATAAACTGTTCAGTGGACTCATTTGGATAGCCGTCCCACTCTTTTAGTACCTTACCATGTTCGTCAACAAGCAGCGTAAATGGGAACTTACCGTCAGGATTGTATTTATCTGCAAGCGCTTCATTTAATTGTACCTGCTCCTTGCTTAGTTGATTTTTCTTTTGGCGGGGAAAATCAGCCCTTACCAAAACAAGTTTATCTGCAGCGAAATCATTAAATTTTTCGGATTCCAAAATCTCTTTCCGCAGCCGGATGCAAGGGCCACACCAATCAGAGCCGGAAAAATTTATTACTATGAGCTTATGCGACGTTGCCGCTTCCGTCTGCGCTTTCTTAAAATCACCAAGCCATGTAACCGGCTTGCCTGTAAACAACAATAATGAGATGATCAGTAATTTCATTTTATTAACTGGTTAAGAGAATATCCGCAACGAGGTGCCGGTTAAAGTTGTTTGATATACGGTAAGGTTGCGGTTTGCAGGCGAATTTTTAACAACTCCGGCTTCCGTGAAAGCGGAACCATGATTATTGCAAAAAAACTGCTGTCCGCTGCTCTGATAAATAAGAGGATAGCTTTCATGGGTGCAAGATTGCTGAACAGCAATATAGCTGCCGGTTGTTGTTTTAGCCACTATTACACCTTTTGAGGCAAGATAGCCGCCGTTCACGAGTAAAGCCGAGTTTGCCGAAAGGCTGAGGTCAAGTGTAAAATCCACGCCGGTTGGCCCGGTGATACCTGCCGACGCATTGTCGGATTGTTTACTGCAGCCCATACAGTTAATCAGTGCGAATGACGCTGCCGTAATTCCGGCAATTGATAGAAATTCTTTTCTGTCCATAAATTTAAGATCGGGGTATATCAATAAATCTCAACTAACTTAAACAAGCCTCCTGAAGGTAAATCTCTGCGTAAAGCAATTCAGCTTCAGGTGCGTTTATTTAATTATTGCAATAGTATCTTTACATTCTGTAGTTTAGATGAAATCTCGGGTATTTAACAGATTTTAACAGATCGCGAATTTTAAAATATTAAAAAAGGGGCGAGAAAAAGAAAAAGACCTGGCGCTAAAAAAGGTACGCAGAAGATCACGGTAAAAATCAAATTTGCTACTGGAGTTAATTAAAGTCAACTATATTTCAAAACTATGTTGGCTTATTGTAAACACAATTATTGCCATTTAATGTACATAAAACGATCACCATTCAATATCCATTCAGATTGTCGGAATCACATTTCACGAAAAAACAGAGCAAATAATAAACTATAAGCCAACAACTTACAGATGGTATAATAATACTGCGGGGGAGAAAGATAGAGAATCCCTTTGGTTGATAATGAAGCCTGTTGCAATATTTAAAAAAAGCGGAACCGGTTTTTCCGGTTCCGCAACGACGTCGGACAATGGTTCAATCCCTGCCCGCGATCATTTACCGAAACAGGAATAAATTCCATCCATCGGTTGATACAAAGTTAATCCGACGCCCTAAGCCTGGCCAGGATAAAGATCAACTATAATGGTGACCTCATCATTCAAAATGATTTGCCCTTTGCAGACATGTCTAAAGGCCTTCAAGTGCAATACCATTGCAGATAAACCGCCCACATGTTTAATATACAAATAACGAGTCAATTACCTCTCATTTTTAAATAGTGATATATATCATTTATTTACCTGACGACCAGCATCATAAAAAAATAAAACAACAGCAATTTTGTGCTTAACATAAGCAGTTAAAGCAGAAAATATGAAAGCATTAGTTTATCACGGCCCAGGTCAGAAAGCCTGGGAAGAAAAGCCCAAACCGGTACTGCTATCAACAAGCGATGCCATTGTAAAAATCCTGAAAACAACGATTTGCGGTACAGATCTGCACATTATGAAAGGTGATGTTCCTGAAGTTGCCGATGGCAGGATCATAGGGCACGAAGGCGTGGGCGTGATCGAAGAAGTGGGGACCACTGTTAGTAATTTTAAGCCGGGCGACCACGTGATTATATCCTGTATCACATCTTGCGGTAAATGTAACTACTGTAAAAAGGGCATGTATTCTCACTGTACAGATGGCGGTTGGTTATTAGGACACCTGATTGATGGCACGCAGGCAGAATATGTTCGTATCCCCCATGCAGACAACAGCCTTTTTCTGGTACCCAGCGGTTCTGACGAAGAAGCATTGGTGATGTTAAGCGATATATTACCTACAGGCTTTGAATGCGGCGTGTTGAACGGAAAGGTACAACCTGGAGATACAATAGCCATAATAGGTGCCGGCCCTATCGGGATTGCCACTTTACTTACCGCTCAATTTTATACACCTGCGGAAATTATCATGATCGATCAGGATGATAACCGGCTCAATGTGGCCAGAAAATTCGGTGCAACACAGATTATTAATAGCCGCAATGAAAATACAATTGAAGCGGTAATGAAACTCACCAACCAAACCGGCGTTGATGTGGCGATAGAAGCTGTCGGCATTCCCGAGACATTCGAGCTATGTGAGGCGATTATTGCCCCTGGCGGCCGTATCGCCAACATTGGCGTTCATGGAAAAAGTGTCCGTTTACACCTGGAAGACCTGTGGTCGAAAAACATTACTATCACGACCAGGCTCGTGGACACAGTGACTTCACCAATGTTGTTAAAAACGATACAATCAAAGAAAATAGCGCCCGCCAAACTAATCACACATCGTTTCAGATTAGATCAGGTGGCAGAAGCATACGATACATTTGGCAATGCAGCCGAAGAGAAAGCGCTGAAAGTTATTTTAAGTTCTTAAACAACACGCATATACATGCCGAATAAAACAACATCACAACGGTTAAACCTCGAATAAATCATGGAAAAGATATTAGTTACAACAGATCAATCCGTTAATTCCAAAGCGGCTATCCGTTTTGCGATTAAACTGGCCAGTCAGCGTAAAGCGCAATTAACCATCCTTCACGTATACCATCTTTTAAAACCCTTCAAATGGACAGACCACGCTTTTGCGGCGTATACAACTGAATTCAGAAAAAAACGACAGACGAGATTGTCATCATTTATTGCAGGCATTTATCATGATATCGATGAACGCGAAATTAACTACGAATTAGTTTTAGTATCCAATATCGATGTAGTTGATGGCATCACAGATTATGCCAGCAGGAACAGTTGTTCTTATATCTGCATCAGTACTCGTGGAGCGGGAACTATTGCAAAAATATTCGGCACGCATACCGCAAAATTGATCAGCTGTTCAACTGTCCCTGTTATATGCATACCAAGCGCATACCATTTAAAAGAACTGAAACACATCCTGTATGCTTCGGATATGACTGATTATGAAAACGAATTAAAAGAGGTTGTCGATTTTGCCAGGCCAATTGGTGCCAGTGTCGAGATGGTACATATCGCCTATCCTAATGAATTTGCTTTTGACAAAGAGTTGGCTGAAGCCACCTTACAGAAAAAAATAGTTATAAAATTAGCCTTTTAAACCTGCAAAGAGATGTCAACAATAATTTACTGGAAGATATAGATCACGCTGTTAAGATCAGCAAACCGTCCCTTTTGGTCTTATTCACCCATCAGTCCAGGCCTATGCTCGAAAAGCTATTTTTCCCTTCTAATGCCACAGAATATTCCTTTTATGGAAAGGTTCCTTTACTAACCTTTAAAAAAAGGATGGCAAATAATTTTGCCAAGGTCCCGTCCCTGAGTAGCGGTAAATAAAACCATTTTCAGCATGACCATGAAATACCCGATAGATCAGCCGTTTTCGTTAACAGTTGAAGAAGTTGCTAAATTGGTTCAAGCCGATACTGCTGAGGGGATTACTTATTATGAAGCAAAAAAACGCAGCCGTGTTTATGGCTTAAATAGCTATAAAACTCAAAAACAAAAAAGTCTCTGGTTAATTCTGCTATATCAATTCAAAAACCCCATCGTTTATCTCCTTATAGCCGGATCACTCGCTTCACTTTACTTTAAAGATATTTTGGAAACCACAGCCATCCTGGCCGTTATCTTAATTAATGCGCTGATCGGCTTTTTTATGGAGTTTCAGGCACGCAACTCTATGAATGCGCTAAAAAAATGGATATAGTAACGGCAAAGGTTATTCGTGGTGGTAAATCCAGATCGATCCCCTCCGAACAATTAGTACCAGGCGACCTGATTCCACTCGAAGCTGGAGATATTATACCTGCAGACGGTCGTTTAGTTGCTGTAAACCGTTTACAATGCGACAGAATCATCGCTCACCGGCGAGTCCCTTCCTACTGATAAAACTGTTGAAACATTAAAAAAAGACACCGTTGTTGGCGACCAGCATAACATGGTTTTTAAGGGTACCTCAGTTATTAATGGTAACGGTAAAATGGTAGTAACCGGTATAGCGGCAAATACACAGTTGGGCACAATAACTTCGCTTGTAGAAACTTCGGTGGATACAATCACCCCGCTGGATAAAAAGCTGAACAGGTTAAGTAGGAAATTGATTTGGGTTACACTGGTCATGACCGCAATATTTTCAATAACCGGATTTATCCAACGCAAAGCCATATTAACCATTATAGAAACATCAATTGCGCTGGCAGTGGCAGCTATACCGGAAGGCTTACCTATCGTTGCTACCGTCGCGTTATCCTATGGTATGCTATTGATGGCCAGGCGTAATGCAATTGTCAAGAAACTATCTGCCGTAGAGACGTTGGGAAGCACCGGGGTTATCCTGACTGATAAAACCGGGACCCTAACCGAAAACAAGATATTTACCGATACTTTGGCGTTTCCGGAAGAAACCGTAAAAGCACAAGTAGAAAACAACCTGCTGAAATTTCCTAACGGAGCAGTTAAAAGCGCCGAAAATCTGGACAAACTACTTTTAACCGGTATTTTATGCAATAATGCTACTATTGAAGAAAAATATCCTGAGCCGGATCAACTTTCCGGTGACCCTGTAGAAGTTGCCTTAATAAAAACGGCCATTGCAGCGGGTTTAGACAACCATTTGTTAAGCAAACAATTTGTACGTATTGCAGAAGTACCCTTTAGTTCGGAGATCATGATGATGGCAACTTTACATAAAACATCGTCAGGATACTTCACTGCTGCCAAAGGCTCGGTTGAAAGATTGCTGGATAAATGCAACTATTTACAGTCGGGTGCACACATCAAAATACTTGATAGCGCATCCCGTAAATCCATCCTGCTACAATCGGAGAAGATGGCGGCTGAAGGGTTGCGGGTGCTTGCATTTGCCTACCGGTCGGGTAACAACCTTGATACGCACAATTATTTAAATGACCTTATTTACATTGGAATGACCGGCTTTCTTGACCCACCCAGGGTAGATATTAAAGGTGCTATGCTTAGTTGCAGAAAAGCAGGCATCAGGGTAGTGATGATCACTGGCGACCACCCGAAAACTGCTTTAAACATTGCCCGGAAGGTAAGCTTAATTGATGAGGACGACAAAGAGGTAATTACCGGCACTGAGTTACCACGGGCCGAGCTATTGACAAATGATTGGCGGCAGCGTATTTTGGCTGCTGCTGTTTTTGCAAGGGTTTCACCCAAACAGAAACTGGAAATCGCTCATGTATTTCAACAAGCCGGATCAATAGTTGCAATGACAGGAGATGGTGTAAACGATGCCCCGGCATTAAAGAATGCAGATGTGGGTATTGCAATGGGTATCAGAGGCACCCAGGTAGCGAAAGAGACGGCGAGTATTGTTTTGAAAGATGACTCTTTTACATCAATCGTTCAGGCAGTGGCGCACGGGAGGGAGATTTTTCAAAATATTCAAAAGTTTGTGGTCTACCTGGTATCTTGCAACTTAAGCGAGATATTCATTGTTACCGTTTTAGGTATAATTATACCTGGTGCCACGTTATTGCCATTACAAATTCTGTTCCTGAATATGGTGACAGACATATTTCCTGCATTGGCGCTGGGCTTGGGCACAGGGGATAAGACTGTGATGTCCAGACCGCCAAGAGCACCAGGAAAGAATATCATCACCAACAAAAAGTGGCTGGCAATAGCACTACATTCGGCTTCAATCACCTCAACTGTGGTCATTGCGGTTGTTTATTGCAAAGTAGCGCTGCATAGTGATGATCAAACCTGCAATAATATCGCGTTTATCACTCTTACCCTTGCTCAACTATTTCACGTATTCAACATGTCTTCGGAAGGCTCCGGATTTATAAATAATGAAATTACCCGGAACAAATGGATATGGATTGCCATTTTGATTTGCAGCGGTCTTCTTTTACTGGTTTTTGCACTGCCCGGCCTGCGTTTAGTATTAGGGTTATCGCAGCTCTCATTTAAGTTGTGGCTGTCCGCTACAACAGCCAGCCTGTTACCATTAGTTATTTTTCAGGGCTACAAGGCTTTCCAGAAAATATATAGCCGAGAGAGTTAAACGTGCATCTGGCTCTTTACAGGCCGCTCATCGCCCAATAATACACCCCATTGCCTATAATTTTCGCTACGGTCAAACACGATCTTTAAAATGGATAGTACCGGCATCGCCAGGAACATGCCCGAAAGCCCCGCCATGCTTCCGCCAATAATAATACCAACGATGGAAACAAGCGGATTAATTTTTACCTGCGACCCTACGATACGCGGCATTAAAATATTGTTATCCAGAAATTGTACTACTGTAATAGCTCCCAATACAATCAGCACATCTGCAATACTATCTGACGAAGCGAGCGTTAACAGCACACCCAGAATATTGCCGATCAGGGCGCCCAGGTACGGGATCAGGTTCAGAAAAGCGAAGATAATACCAATGAGCAGTGCATTCTGAATATCGAAAAACCATAATAGGCCACCTAAAAGAATAATGATATAGGTAATCTGTATCAGCAGGCCCACAAGATAACTTTTAACCATTTTTTCAGTTTGCCTTACTGCTTCTTCTACATTTAGATACTGCTCTTTTTTAAACCACATCAGCAGAAATCTTAAAAAAGGTTTCTATATAGAATGATCAGGTAGATATAGATCGGCAATAACCCAATAAATATAACCATGCCAGACAAAGATCCAGCCGCGCCGCTTAAAACTCCGCCTAAGGAACTGAATAACTTTTTGCTTTGCACATTAATGAATTTCACTTGTTCTGCCGGGGAATATCCAAATGACTTGCTGATCCAGATACTTAGGTCATCCAGGTGTTTGGCCACGGTACGTTGAATCTGCGGAAAATCATCCAACAAAGCACCTATCTGACTGGAAAACAGCCAGATGATCAGCGCTACGACAATCGTCAATAACAATATTGGCAAAAAAACCGCAATAACCTCCGGTACTTTGAGCTTCCTGAAAAAACGAAAGACGGGTAAAAGTACCAGGCTGAAGAAGAACGCCATTAACAAAGGCATAATGATCGTATTACCAGCTATGATAATAGTTCCTAAAACAAACAGGCCAATTAGTTCTATGGCCCGCTTCACGGTCACCGGCATTTCTTTTACCATGGGGTGCAGTTTTACACTTTTGGAAGTGCGCTTTTTTGATTACCCAATATAAGCCTTTTATATCAGTTTCCCATTTCGGAATAATAAGTACGAGTATTATCTCCTCTAACAAATCAAGAATGGTTAAAGCTGACACAAAGTAAAACAATATGTAAACCGGTTGGGGTAACCAATAGAAGAGCATAAGGAATACAGCCTGAAAAACCGCAACAAATTTGGCCAGGTAGGTATGGAAGCTACTAATCTTACGGTAGCGAAATAATGCTGCCGCGATCTGCGCGAAAAGAGAAACACTTGAATTACAACTAATACAAGTTCCTGTCTAAGAAACGCAGGGTTCACCAAAACAATACCGATAATCGCTACCGCGATGGTAAGGTCGTCAGAGACAGAATCCAGAATTGAACCAAACGCACTGGTCACCTTGAATTTGCGCGCCAGATGGCCATCCACCGCATCTGTAAGAAAACTTACAATAAGCAACCATTTAAAAATTGAAAGCCGTTCATAAAATAATAATGTCAAAAGTAACGGAGCCGTCAATAACCTATAAAAGGTAATGGCATTTACTATATAATAACTCCGTTTATGCGCAAGGTTGACAAACATAATTCTATTCAATCATTATCCTTATCATTTTTCTCTTTTGATGTAGACATCGTATCAGTTCTGATTTCCGAATGCCTGATTTGCCCACCTAAATAGCCCGTCCTTGCAATCAGTCCAAAGCTTATCAAGGATACAGTGAGCGCTATTAAGGCTACACGCCTAACCTGTGATGTATTTTTCAATGTTGCAAAGAGCCCAATCAGAGAAACCCCACCTGTAAGTATTAAAGCGATCAAAGATACCAGGGCAGACTCCTCATGATCTTCAATGAGATATTTAGATATCCCTTTTAAATGTTCAATGGTTTCTTCAGCACCCTCGCCGGTTGCATAGGCTATACCGGCCCCAATTGCTGAGACAATCAAAACATTATAAGCAGCGATTAGTGTACCTTTGTTTCTTTTCCATATTCCATGGATCAGGACAAATGCACCCAAAGCCGTACCAACGATAGGCAGGTGCGTGATCAGCAGGTGGATGTGTGTTTGGTTCATGACTTTTTTATCAAAGGTGATCAACTAATAGCACTGTTTAAATAATAGTAATCAAGCCAATAAATGATCTTAATCATTTATTGGCGAATAATGAACGGATAGCTTTACAATCTAAAGAATTACACCATGAACATAATTCTAATGCTCACTGACTTTTCGGAAAATGCAAACCACGCCGCAAAAACCGCCGCAAAAGCTCTGAGGAATTTAAATGCAGATATATTGCTTTACAACACTTATTATGACCACCCTATACTTCCTACATATGCTGGTGGCCCCTGGGTGGTAGAAGAATTCGTTTTTCGTAAAGACGAAAGCGAGGTAAGGCTGGGCCAATTGGCTAGTCAACTAAGGCATATTATTGCAGATCTAACTATAGAAGGCGTTGAACCTAAAATTGATTATCAAATTGGTGAAGGTTCACTTGGTCGAAATACAGCGGCGGTTATTCAGGATAATAACATTGATCTTGTTGTAATCGGCAGTAGTACAGATAGCTCTTTAGACCACTTAATCTTCGGCAGAGATACGATGCAGGTGATAGATCATTCTGTCCCGCCCCGTATTGATCATCCCGCCAAAAGCGGATTTAGCCCAGCTTAAAAGAGTAACATTAGCCACGGCTTTCGAACTGGCCGATATCAATGCAATCAATTACTTAACCGGCTTACAAAAACAGTTACACTTTCACCTGGAAATTGTCCACGTATCCGCCATAGAAGAGGAAGGCGATACTGTAAAAGAAAAGGCTTTACTTAACCATATTGATGCAATCAAACAGGATAATATAACCTTTCAGGAAATAAGGGGAAAAGACGTGATTAAACGATTAAATAGGCTATGCAAAGATAACGGATCGGATATACTTACACTTGTTCATCATCAAAACTTTTTTTGTCGGGGCTGTTTGACAAGTCTACAACGGTGGCCGCTTTAGACAACCAGCATTTACCTCTGATGGTCATTCCGTCTGAAATGATCTGATCAGTTCGTAACTAACTATTAGCTGATTAGATAAATGGCAATAAATAATTTCAATATACATGGCCTGAGCGAACAGGAAGTACTTGCGGCGAGATCTAAATACGGAGCGAACAGCCTTTCGTTTAAGAAAGAAAACGGATTTGTTAATGCGTTGATAGGATTGACAAAAGAACCGATGGTAATCTTATTGTTAGTTACCTCATGTATTTATTTTATTAGCGGAAAGGCGGGCGACGGTATTTTTTTGGCTTCAGCAATTGTACTCGTGTCGGGCATATCTTTGTATCAGGACTCCAGAAGCCGGAACGCGCTCGAAAAATTGAAGGACTTTTCGCAACCTAAATGCAAAGTGATCAGGCACGGAGAAGTTTTAGAAGTAAAAAAAGAAGAACTTGTTATTGGCGACAGCCTGATAGTAGAGGAAGGCACTTTTATTACTGCTGATGGTGTTATTGAACATTCCAATGATTTTTCAATCAACGAAAGCATTCTCACAGGCGAATCCCTGGCTGTTTTTAAAGACAGCTCCTCAGCAGACAATCTGATTTTCAGTGGCACAACAGTAGCAAGCGGACTGGCCATTGCAACCGTAACGGCAATAGGTAACCAAACACGATTAGGTAAAATTGGCAGGAGCCTCGAATCTATAGCGGAAGAAAAAACACCCCTGGAAATACAGATCAGCAATTTCGTAAAGAAAATGGTGATCGTGGGGGTAATTGTGTTTCTGACGGTGTGGGGGATAAACTATTTTCATTCGGCAAATATCTTAGACAGTCTCCTTAAAGCGCTTACGCTGGCCATGAGTATCCTGCCCGAGGAAATCCCTGTTGCATTTACCACTTTTATGGCGCTGGGGGCCTGGCGGCTTATGAAAATTGGGGTCGTTGTCAAGCAAATGAAAACGGTGGAGACTTTGGGCAGCGCATCGGTAATATGCACTGATAAAACCGGCACACTAACCGAGAATAAGATGAGCCTGGCGAAAGCGTATGTCCTGAAGGAGGATTGCATTTACAATCTTAATGAAAAGCTATCGACCGGCGCAGCAACAGAGCTAATCGCGCTTGCCATGTGGGCCAGCGAACCGATCCCTTTTGATCCGATGGAAGTTGCCCTGCACAATGCCTACACCCACACAAATCGGGCAGATGAGCGTTCGGATTATAAAATGATCCACGAATATCCGCTGGGCGGCAAGCCGCCTATGATGACCCACCTTTTTGAAAATGGAAAAGGGAATCGCATTATCGCAGCCAAAGGTGCACCTGAAGCATTGATCGGCGTCAGCAACCTAAATCAAATCGAGAAAGAACACGTGACTGCTGCAATAGCGGCTTTGGCTATCGAAGGTTACCGGGTATTGGCCGTAGGCGAAGCAAATTTTGTGGGAAGTGATTTTCCTGCTACACAGCAGGAGTTTCATTTTGTATTCAAAGGGCTGGTTGCATTTTATGATCCGCCCAAGAAAAACATCACTGCTGTATTACAGGGCTTTTACAAAGCTGGCATTAAGGTTAAAATCATCACGGGCGATAATGCAGAAACCACCGGCGCTATCGCGAAGCAAATTGACTTCCATGGAGCAGACCAATGCATCAGCGGAGACATGCTGATGCAATTGTCAGAACAGGAACTTAGGGAGAAAGTGAAGAAAGCGAACATTTTTACACGTATGTTCCCGGATGCCAAGCTAAAGATCATCAATGCTTTAAAAGCCCAAAATGAGATAGTAGCTATGACCGGAGACGGAGTTAACGACGGCCCCGCACTGAAGGCGGCGCATATTGGCATTGCGATGGGAAAAAAGGGCACAGAGATAGCGAAGCAGGCTGCTTCATTAATTTTATTGGAGGATGACCTTTCGAAAATGGTTGATGCTGTAGCCATGGGCCGGCGTATCTACACTAACCTAAAAAAGGCCATACAGTATATTATTTCTATCCACATTCCCATCGTATTAACGGTATTTATACCACTGGCTTTAGGTTGGATTTATCCGAATATTTTTTCACCGGTGCATATTATTTTCCTGGAACTGATTATGGGGCCGACTTGTTCGATCATTTATGAAAACGAGCCCATAGAAAAGAATGCAATGTTGCAAAAGCCACGTCCGTTCAGCACCACGTTCTTTAATTGGAAAGAGTTGGCGACCAGCATAGTACAAGGGGCAGCCATCACAATCGGAACACTAACGGTCTACCAATATGCCATAAGCAAAGCAGCAGATGAACAAGTAACCCGTACCATGGTATTTACCACTCTGATATCGGCTAATATTTTGCTCACTTTAGTCAATCGTTCGTTTTACTACTCGCTGTTTACAACTATCAAATATAAAAATAACCTTGTGCTGCTGGTTATCGGGCTTACAATCTTTATATCATGTTCCCTGATATACATCCGCCCTTTGGCAGTTTTCTTCGGTTTCAACTCGCTAAATATGAGTGACCTGGTGATGAGTATAATTATAGGGTTTACCTCCGTTATTTGGTTCGAGCTTTATAAAGCATGGTTACGTAAGGACTCAGAAGTAAAAACCTCGTGATAGAAAGTACGTTGATAGTACATTAAGATTTTGAAACAAGCATTTTAGATGCATAATTAATCCTGATGACGCCCCTTATCAATTGATTAAGACATGATCTTCTTCGGTTTCATATTACCGGTTTTAGTTAGTATCGGTTAATATTTTTCAGAGGTTCTACAGCTTCATTGTGCCTCTTGTCACCACCTCGGGTTTTTCCGTGCTTAGCAACCTGTATATTCCCTACAATACTTACGCTTAAGAAATTTGGCATACTTCATAAAGAAACATTTGTTAATTCATTTTTTTGTCTAAATTTGAATTAATAAAACTTAGACAAAATGAATTATTCCATTTCTGATCTTGAGCAATTGTCAGGTGTTTCGGCCCATAATATCCGTATTTGGGAAAGGAGGTACCGGGCATTTACCCCTTCAAGAACAGCTGGGAATACGCGCTTTTATGATGATGACCAACTAAAGAAATTATTGAGCATAGCCGGACTTTACCACGCTGGCTACAAAATTTCTAAAGCCTGCGCATTAAGCCGGGAGGAAATGAACAAACTACTCAAGAATGAAATAGATAAAACGCGGCCCGCGCAACATCAGCATGAGTATTTCATTTCTCAGATCATCAGCAATGCATTAATTTTTCATGAGTATGCGGTAAATGAACTTATAACCAAATCGTTCGAGCAGAATGGAGTTTTAGGAACATATAAATTCGTGATATACCCCATGTTAGTCCGTGCCGGTTTAATGTGGCTAAACAATTCGCTTTGTCCATCACAGGAGCATTTTCTTTCGTCCATCATCAGGCAAAAGCTATTTTCAGCAATCAATGATTGTTTGGAGCAACAGCAAAATAGCAAACCGTTATGGCTGCTATTTTTACCGGAAGACGAAGATCATGATATTGGCCTGCTCCTTTCAAGCTATATGTTGCGGACTGCCGGCCATCGGGTGATTTATTTAGGTGCGCAGGTGCCCATATTGGCTTTAAACCATACGGTTGAAAGCACGCAACCTCACAACCTCCTTTTTTTATGACGCGTGTAAGGCCAATTGCTAATGCACAGGCATATATTGACCAGCTCGCGTCTACTTTCAAATCTGTTAAAATATACTTATCTGGCAACAAGCAAGTTATAAATAGCGTTCACTTTCCCAAAAACGTGTATTGGTTGGAAACGCTTCCGGATTTTGAACAAATAATCGCGCCGGTTATATGAGCAAAAAGGAACGAAAAGGGTACGCGATAACAGGCACTGACATTGCCGGATTAAGCGCCGCGGCGTACTTATTTTTGCAGGACACCCGAGCGTACCAGAACAAGGTGTTCCGCCTGCCGGCTTTTATGGCAATGTTTCAATACATCAATTATTAAACTATCTGAAAATCTAATCGATGAAAGAAAAATTTGACCGCCTTTCTGCGGAATGTAGTAAACTGGCAACACGCAGGTACAGTACCAGCTTTTTTCTGGGCATCAATTTTCTTGATAAAGAATTGCATAAGCCTATTTATGCCATCTATGGCTTTGTAAGGCTTACTGACAGAAATCGTGGACAGCTTTCATAATTATGACAAGCGTGAATTACTAAATAAATTTAGAAAGGATTGCTTTGAAGCGATAGAACTGGGTATCAGCCTAAATCCCATTCTTAACGCTTTCCAGGAAACAGTCAATAAATACCGTATAGATCATCAATTGATTAACCAATTTCTGCATAGCATGGAAATGGACCTGGACGACCAGCTTTATGATCAACAAAAATTTGAGGAATATATCCTTGGATCTGCTGAAGTGGTTGGCCTGATGTGCTTATACGTGTTCACAAACGGCGATAAGGACAGTTACGAAACTCTTAAGCCGGGAGCCATGCGCTTAGGCGCGGCCTTTCAAAAGATTAATTTCCTGAGGGATATCGGCGCGGACTATCTTCAGCTCAACAGAAGCTACTTTCCGGGGATTGACCTTAAGCATTTTTCCGAAACAGATAAAAGAAATATAGAACAAGAGATTGAACAAGACTTCAATGAAGCGTTGAAGGACATCCGAAAGCTACCAAAATCTTCCCGCCGGGGCGTTTATCTGGCTTACCAGTATTATCGCGAGTTGTTTAAAAAGATTAAGCTTGCGAGCGCCTGCGTGGTTTTTTCGAAAAGGTTCAGAATTTCTAATCGCAGCAAACTTATATTGATATTTGATACTTTGCTTAAACACCAACTCAATTACCTTTAAAAACCGTTTTTCAGATATCCAATTTCTCAGAGATGTGCCTTATAACGTTATCAATATTGTCGCAGCAAATGAAAAGTGAAACCCATATTTGATCATAGGTTTGTTTTTTATAAAACTACGTTTCAAAACCGGAAAATAATCTGGAGTGCCTGCCTTTCTAAAGTATAAATAAATTGTCCCGAACTATCCTATTTATTTAACAGGAAAGATCATCGTAAAACAGGTTTCTTTATAGGGGGTGCTCCAAAATTGGAGTGTACCGTTCATTAACTGAACATACCGCTTCACAATATTAAGCCCTAATCCCGTTCCGGAAATATGCCCGGTATTATTGATTCGGTAAAATTTTGAAAACAGTTGCATTTGATCCTGTTTTGCAATCCCTATACCATTATCTCTCACACTGATTAACAAATTTTCGGCGGTCAAATTGGTAACCAGTTCGATATTTGTTTCATCACCCGCATACTTAATGGCATTGGATAAAAGACTATTGATTGATTTTGAGATCAGCATCCGGTCCAGGCAAACAACGGCATTTTCCTGAACCGGTTTGTAAGTTAATTCCTGGCCGGGCCGGGCCATTTGTTTCATAGCAGCCATAATCTCTTCACAAAGCGGTACCAAATCGAAAGATGAAAATTCGGCTTCAGTCAAACCTTCTTCCAGCCTTTCAACAGATAAAAAATCTTCAAGGATATCTTCAAGATTGTGAACTACCTGTTTGATCTTGGCAACATGTTTGACAATTGATGTTTTTTCATCTTTTTCCAGGTATTTAGCGATTAGGGTAGCTGACAGTAAAATAGAGCTTAACGGTGTACGAAATTCATGTGATGCCAAAGTCACAAACGTGCTTTTTAATTGGTTTAATTCAAACTCTTCCCTATATGCCCTGATACGGGCGTTTAATTCCTTCAGAATTAGATAAACTAAAAAAGATACAATAACCATTATCAAAACAGAACCGGCAACTATAACAACCCTGGTTTGTTTAGAGGATAGTTTATAACCGGCCTCTTGCGAAGACAGGAACATTTCTTCCAGGTGCTTAAAGCGGCGGATGGTTTCGTTAATTTTTTCAATTTGTAACCTGATGCTACCGCTTTCTGAAAAGGTCGTTCTCCGCAGCGTGTCTATTTGATGTTTCAAGTTAATAACCTGCGTTAATTGATTATCATCAATTACCAAAGCTTTTAAGGAATTAACTTTTGTATTAAGCCCGTCATACTGCTGCGCATTTAAGCCGAAACTATCTTTAGGCGCTAACGGCTTTGAATACGTTTGGTACACCATAGCCTGATTAAACAGCATGTTCAGCGAGTCAGTTTTTCTGAGCACCTGGTAGGTACGTTCTATCCGTTTTTCATTTCTTTCTTGTTGGATTAACGTATTATAAGAAACTGCCCCTGTTAATATAACAAGTATAATTGAAGCAGCACAACCGATGTAAAAATCGAACCGAAAGCTTTTGAGCGCGGTTGGGGCCAATTGTCTGGTTATACGTAATCCTCCCCTGATTAAAATATTCCTGCTTTCGCTTCCTTCAGGGATTTTCATTGATTATTTATTTATCAACAAAAATCGCTCCTCAGAATATTAGAACAAATGACCTTGGGCACGCTATTTTAAATAGTTTATCACATATTGATAACAAATATTTAGTTAAACCGACTCCTGCAGCGAATGCCTGATGGCTTGAAAAAGTTCTTCAGGGTCAAATGGCTTGCGGATGTAGCCGCTCGCCCCCATCTCCAGGCCGATCGCTACATCCTTTTTTCAGCACTGGCCGTTAAAAATATAAATGGAATAGCCCTGGTCGCGGCATTGTCTTGCAAATATTTAAGAACCTCATAACCATTAGCCTCAGGCATCATAATATCGCAAAGTATTAAATCAGGCAGGTGTTCAATAGCTAATATTAATCCTGTTTTTCCATTCAATGCGGGGATGACGTTATAGCCTTCCAATTCCAACAATTCGCAGGTATTTTCGCGAATGTCGTTATTGTCTTCTACCAGTAAGATCGTTTTCATAGCCTTAGATTCATTGGAAATTCAATAATGAAAGTTATTCCGAGGTTAGCGTTGCTGATAAAACTGATGTGACCGTTCAATAACTCTACGTATTGTTTTACAAAAATAATTCTACCAATTGCCCTTCAAGCTCGGATTTATCATAGCCGAACAATTTTTATGCACATGGGTTAGATAACTCGATCCTCCCCCCTTCACTTATCACCAAAACCCCAACTGTAGTGTACTGAAATAAAGCTTTAAACCCCGCTTCATTTTCAAGAGATAAAGTATTTAACTCGTTCATAATACGAGAGATTTGGGTATAAGATATTTTGCGATTGTTTAATAAAGTTAAAAAAAATTCCCAAAAGTTTTAAACAAAAACTAATAGTAAATAAGCATTAAAAAATTACGAACTTACAAATTAACAAAAGGTGCCGTTAATTGAATGTGTGCTTCTCATGGCCGATCGGCATTCGCCGATCGTTTTATCAATTTGTCAGGAAAAAAGAGAAACACAGCCATTCCTATAATGATAAGTAATACAAATGAGAGCAAAAGAATAAGCGGCCAATTGCCGCGCAACCAGTTGGGCGACTTTTGGGCAATTTGAGTTAAATATTTTGTTTTCATGGTCATGGCTGTTATTTAGTTGAGGTTTTATCCGGATAGCTTTTCCACACTTTGGGTGTATAGCTTGTGTAGCAGCTTCAATTGCGTAAAGATAATTTACTCAACAGCTCACTTAAACTTTTTCAAACCAATCAACTTGTTTCGGCGTTACCAATGGGTAATAAATACAGGAAGATTATTCAATTTAATAATCAACTCTGCTGTACTATCTTTAAAAAATTTAGACAGCCAGTTACGCCCATACGCTCCCATAACCAGGCATGCATTGTTCTCTCTAAGGGAATAATCAAATAACTCATCCTTTGGTTTTCCCCGTAAATCTTTAAAGTTGATCAGCCTATAATGTACGCGTAGGTATTCATAAAGTTTTTCTTTTTGCTCTTCATTGAATACAGCATCTTCGTCAACCTGCATTACCACCAGCTCCGTGTCCTTCAACTCCGGAAACAGATAGGTGAACTGCTTGATTGCGAATAAAGCCGAAGCGCTGCCGTTAAAAGCAAAAAGGATCTTATTGATTGGATGGGTATGGTGTGGTGCTATAATTACCGGGCATTCTGACTTGGCCAGCAATGTTTTTACAAAGCCAGCCGGCATTTCGAGAGCGGACGAAGCGAACAATACAGGCCCTGAAACCAGGACATCCGCATATCGGCTTTCATTGATCAATTCTGTTTGCGGGACACCCTGATCACGATGGACCCTGCAATTGATACCCTGGGCTTCGCAGGCTTCTTTGAACACGCGTATGTTCAATTGAGCAGCTTTCTCCTTAAAAGCCTTTATTGGTTCTTCATCTGCATCTATGGTTTCTACATAAACACTGCCGTAGGCGAATTTAACACCAGCCTCGTGCGTAGGGGTCTGATCTTCCAAGAATATTCCGCAAAGCTGAGATCCTGTTAACCGGGCCAAATAAACACCGAATGCCACAGATTGTGGGTCCGGCTTTTCTGCGTTTAACGCGAGCATAATCTTTTTCATAACCGTTTGTTTAAAGGGAAGCTTCCGTCTTTGACTGCCAGAGCTTCCCTTATTGTGACAGGGATGCAAGGTATTGAGGTAAGTTACTTAGCGAAATTCTCCCTTTTCGTTGAGTTTTACTTTCATGCGTTTATCGCCGTTTTCCAGCAGGAGCTTGAAGGTTTTATCAGCCTTATCCTTATGATCAAAATAATTAACCTGGTAAACATCCTGCGAAATACGCCAGTTTGGAAAGCGTTGCGAAACAGCAGTCCTGATTGCCTCGGGCAATTTTGTATTTTTAAACTTTTCGGCTGTTCTAAGGAGTTTGCCATCTTTATCATAAGCCGCGAGTATTTTCCCGTCAGGTATATAAAATGAGATATAATACCCATCATAGTCATCATCATAAAATTCTGATTTTTTCACATCGTAACTGGCAGCTTTAAATTCGAGCATCCTAACTGGTTGCGACATTTCACGGTTATCCGTAGCATTTAAATATTTGTAAGTTGAAGCAACGATCCGCACTTCAGGTAAAATTACCTGAGCCGATGAGCATAGAGCAAAACCGACTATCAGCGCGGTTAGCATAAGCATGGATTTGAACGTTTTCATGTTGTTTTGTTTTTAATGAATTAATAGACAAATTCCGGTTCTTCAATAGTCAGCTTATTTTCTACATGGCGTACACCGGGAGCTTCCCACGCAACATCTTCGGCATCTTCACTTTCGGTAAGGGAACGTACCTTCCCGGTCAGGACAACTTTGTTTCCGATTGTATCCACAGTTACTTTGCTGGCGTCGACAGTTGCATTCCTGCGGAAAGCATCTGCAATCTTTTTTCCAACTCCAATGGGGTTAATTTCGGTTTAATGGTGATCCGGTTGAACACCGAACGTACTCCTGAAAGGTATTGAATCGCCGTCTGGGCATTAACACGCTGGTATTCCCACTCAAGTTCACCTTCCAGGGTAACGTCACCATCTTCTACCTTAATTTTTATCTTATCGTCAGGTACTACCGAGTGCCATTTAAGTGCATTTAGTACTGCCTCAGCAATTTCCGCGTCTGTTCTCCAGTAGGCTGGCGACACACCAATATGAATATCTTCAGCGATAGCCTTGACACCGGCAACTTTTTTGGCCGCCCGCTCGGCAGTTAGCTTTTTGGAAAAGGAATCTACATTGCCTGATAATGTCACAATGCCATTCTTTACAGCAACGCCAATTTCAGATGAATTTAGAAATGGCTGCCATTTCAATTCATCCATTACATCTTTTTGGATTTGATTGTCTGTTCTCATGATTTTTGAATGTAATTAACTACAACAAAGAACCGAATAGCCGGCAGCTATCACCATGATGGCGATCATGAACTGATATGATGTTCATCATCAATGAGATAAGCCCCCTAAACATTATCTTTCTGAGTTTCCTTAACCTGGCTACTATCAGGCCGCCGAAGTACCATCTATTAGCTGCTACCATGCCTCTGGTCATTTATTGACCAAAGAGTGCTGCCAAAATTTATCGTATGAAAAATCAAGAAAAGTGCGACCTGAAAAAGCCGGAGACATTTAGTAACTATCAACATCAGTTAAAAAAGAATATCCCATGTGCGAAAAAGACGAGCAGGCCCGGGCGATTGAGCTATTGAAAAAATAACAAGCCACGAAGCCGGGTTACTGTGTCAGATCTCCCCCGTTTATATTATAATATACTTCTGAAAAAAAGATGGTTATCTGAACTTAGCTAAAAGGATAGTTCAGCTATCCATCCCAGGCCAAGCGGAGCATGACGCCACCTGCGTTATATGCAACCTGTTCAAGTGGCCCTACCCATGAATAAACTCGGGGAGCAATACTGGTTTCTTTAATTTTCTTTTGCTCCAAACTATTGGAGTTTTGTCACACTTCATCACGACACAAGTCACATTTTCGGCAAACAACCGTCATTTCAGGTTTGTACGCTTCAACCCATCTTTATTTTATGAAAAAAGCGATGCCTCCAGCAAATAAAAACACTAAAAAAAATATAAACCAACATTCAGTTGGGCTTGGGTATATGTGATCATTTTGCTGTATTTGATTCTTTCCCCATTCTTGTCTGGAGATAATGTCAAAGAGATCACGTGGCAGCAATTTTCAAAAGATATGCTAAGCCGAAAAGCTGTTGAAAAGTTAGAGGTGATCAATAAAGAGCATGTTAACGTATACATCAAAAGTTCATTTGCAGGCGATACCGCTTTCAAAGCCGCATTTAAACCAGTTGTTGGCAAGGGCCTGAACTACGGGCCACATTACACTTTTACAATAGGATCAGTTGAATCTTTTGAACTTAATCTCGATAAAGCGGAGCAAGGTTTTCCCTTAAGTGAAAGGGTTTCGGTAAGGTACATTAACAAAAGCAACTGGTTCGTTAATATCCTCGGTTGGACTGTACCTTTCATTCTGATGTTTCTTATTTGGAATTTCATCATGAGGCGTATGGCGGGTACCGGAGCGCCCGGGGGATCTTCGATTTTTAGCTTCGGAAAATCAAGGGCTACATTGATTGAAAAACAAAACAGCACTGTCACCTTCGCCGACGTTGCCGGGCTGGAAGAAGCCAAGGTAGAAGTAAGTGAAATTGTCGACTTTCTAAAGACGCCTGACGTATTCACCAAACTCGGGGCAAAGATACCTAAAGGTGTAATTTTAGTAGGCCCACCAGGAACAGGTAAAACAATGCTTGCAAAAGCAGTGGCCGGCGAAGCGCAGGTGCCGTTCTTTTCAATCTCCGGAGCTGCCTTTGTTGAAATGTTTGTTGGTGTTGGTGCTTCCCGGGTGCGCGATATGTTTCAACAAGCCAAAGAAAAGGCACCCTGTATCATTTTTATTGATGAAATTGACGCAATCGGGCGTTCAAGAGGCAAAGGTGCTTATTTAGGCGGTGTCAATGACAGAACGTGAAAGCACATTAAACCAGCTATTGACCGAGATGGATGGTTTTGCTACCAATGCTGGGGTTATTGTGTTGGCGGCAACCAACCGGGCTGATATGCTGGACCCAGCCTTAATTAGGGCAGGAAGATTTGATCGTCATATTTACCTTGAGTTACCCAATTTAACGGAACGAGTAGCTATCTTCAAAGTGCACACCAAGCGGTTAACCATGGCCGATACCATTGACATCCCTATGCTCGCGGCCCAAACGCCGGGCTTTTCAGGCGCAGATATTGCAAATATCTGTAATGAGGCAGCATTAATTGCTGCTCGGAGAAAAGCCGACAGTATACAAAATGCCGATTTTTCAGAAGCCATTTACCGTATAATTGCAGGGCTTGAAAAGAAAAGCAAAATCATTACGCCGGCCGAAAAGAAAGTAATCGCTTATCATGAGGCCGGCCATGCAGTTGCGAGTTGGTTGTTGGAAAATGTGGAACCATTGGTTAAGGTATCGATCATTCCCCGCGGGAAATCTTTAGGCGCGGCATTATACTTGCCAGAAGAGAGGCAACTGCGTAACAAAACTGCTTTCGTGGAACATCTATGTGCTACCCTGGCAGGCAGGGCGGCAGAAGAACTTACTTTTGGCGAAATATCGTCCGGGGCGTTGGATGATTTGGAAAAAGCGACCAAAGAAGCAAGATCAATGGTCATGTATTATGGTTTTGCCGAAAAGCTTGGAAACGTCAGTTATTACGATTCAACCGGTCAAACCGATCTGGCAATACAAAAACCCTTCAGCGAATCTACCAGCAAAATTATTGACGATGAAATAATAGGATTGCTGGCACAGGCCTATCAGAACGCGAAAGGAATTCTTGCCAAAAAGAAGCCTTTATTGGACCAGTTAGCAACCCTATTGTTAACTAAGGAAGAAATAGATAAAGGTGACCTCGAAAAGATTTTAGGCACACGGTCCGATTTTTTTCATTTACCCATACTTTAATAAGTGATTATAAGGAGCTTGGGATTGATTGTCGGTAATCAATTATTTTCACCAGAATTATAATGGGGATTATAGGTATTTAAAACTCAATTTACTTCGGGTATCTCAAATTCTTGTTCATAATAATAATTCATGCCATCATGTTCCCACTCAAGCATTGCCTTCCATTTACCGCTGCAGAGACCTGTTACCGAAATTTCAATTAAGCCCCCGTGCTGGTCATCAATTGGTACTACGCGTATTTCTGCCGGATAAAGTTTATTCAAAAGCCTGAGGAGACCTTTTACGGGATGACAAAAATTAAATGTGAGCTTTTCCATGATCCGCACTTAATAAGTTCGCGTAACATTGCAATTTAACAACCCTGCTTTAAATGGCTTAGAAAGTAACCAGTATCCAAATATTGATAAATACCGGCTAAAGAAAAATGACGCTTATCATTAAATTAACCAATACAGTCAATTTACAGCACCAGGCACCGATTAACAGTATTGTTGCATTCAAAACCAGGATATTACACAGTACCACGGATCACATTACAACTGTTGATTTAAAGTGAATAAAAGTTCCTTATGGTAAGGCTTCATAATCTTTACTGTTAGTTTCAACTCATCCTGGATCTTAACCCGAAGAGTGTCTTGTGCGCATGGTTCGCCGTGTACCAGGTAAACCTCGGATACCGAATTGTGAAACTGCTTTAACCAGGTAATCAATTCGGACTGATCGGCGTGAGCGGACAAACCTTCTATCTCCTGTACCTTCGCCACCACCGGGTAATATTGACCATGAATTTTCAATTCGTGGATATGGTTAAGCAACGCCCTTCCCCGTGTGCCCTCGGCCTGGAAACCAATCAGGAGTATAGTGTTACGCTCATCGCCCAGATAACGCTTCAAATATTCCAGCACACGGCCTCCGGTTAGCATTCCACTTGCCGCAAGAACGATCTTAGGCCCTGCCCTTTTAATGATCTTTTCGGTATCCTTATAATCCTTGTTGATAGTTACACTGTTAAACATGTCGGCACATTCTTTTTCATCAATAGTAAACCATTCGGGAAAGTGTACCAGGGTCTTTCCGGCAACTGCGGCCATCGGGCTATCAAGGTATACCGGAATGGATGACGGAATCAGATTATGTTGTTTTAAGCGATAAATCAGGTGCATCACTTCCAGGGCCCGGCCAACTGCAAAACATGGGATCAGTACATTCCCCTTATTAAAAACAGTATCATTAATAGCACCCGCTAAATCCTGTGAAGTATCATTTTTAGAGTGTAGGCGATCGCCGTAAGTAGACTCCATGACTACAAAATCGGCTTGCCCTAATAGCTCGGGGCCAGGTAATAGCTCTGACTGGTCACGCCCGATATCCCCGGAAAATACAATTGTCTTCTCAAAGCAACTTATTTTGACCGAACAAGCACCCGCGATGTGCCCACATGGGTACAAACTAAAACTTAGTTGTTTAGCCAGGCTGATTGTTTTGTGTATTTCACAAACTTCAAAATAGGGCAACGCAGCCTCAACATCTTTCACAGTGTACAGGGCCTTTGCCGGATGATGCCTGGAGTAACCGTATTTATTAGCCTTTTGGGCATCTTCTTCCTGTAGTTTGGCGCAGTCGCGCAAAATAAGCTCTACAAGGTCCCTGGTCGGCTGGCTCATGTAAATCTTGTTACGATACCCGTTCCGTACCAGTAAAGGGATATAGCCACAGTGATCGAGGTGTGCGTGGGTCAGTATCAGTGCACTAATATCAGCCAGGTTAACAGGCAGGCTTTCCCAGTTTTTTCCCGCAAAGCCTTTATCCCTTGAAACAGGCCGCAATCGATCATAACGTTCCCCCGGGGGTAAGCAGCAGATGCTTGGATCCGGTTACAGTACCTGCTGCACCTAATGATTGCAGGTAAACATTTTGTATTGCAGGCCCGGTTTCTATTGCCGATTCCATGCCATTAAAAGATTCATTCATAGCTTATTACTTGTTACCATAAAGGTATTGCGATAAAGAAACCGCCAAACTGACATGAATCACACCAAAGCGTGACAGTGGTCATTATACTTAATGTCTCCCATGGCGAAATTTGGATAACCAATCATTCAACAAACAAATTTATGACAGCCTTAATAAAATCACATCGCGTTCCATCATGGAAATCAATGATGGAGAATTTTTGGAGTCCAGACCGTTTTTTTGATAAAACTTCCAGCGGCGGAGAATTTCTCCCGGCTGTAAATATCCGTGAAACCAAAAATCATTATAAGCTTGACGTCGCTGTTCCGGGCTTTAAAAAAATGATTTCAAAATCATTACCGAAGACGGCTTACTGACCATCAGTGCGGAAACCAATAAAGAAGAAAAGGAAGAGATTGATAGTTATACACGTAAAGAATTTTCATTTGCTTCCTTCCGTCGCACATTTAAGCTGCCAGACAATGTTGAGGAAGACGGGGTGAATGCCAATTATCACAATGGCCTTTTGGAAATCGAACTTAAAAAAAGCGGCAGAAACCAGGCGGCAAAGAAAGAAATTAAAGTAGACTAAAAATTTTCTGTCGGCAACACCGGCGATTTTGACAACCGGACGCTCTTCGGCCGGCTTAATAACAGTAACATGGAACATTTTATCAGAAAGTTTAGTGAAATCACCATAGGTGATATTGGTGATGTTGGTGGAAAAACAGCTTCATTGGGGGAAATTTACAATCAACTAACCAACAATGGAATAAATACGCCAAACGGCTTCGCTGTAACTGTAGCAGCTTTTCGTTATTTCATCGGGTTCAACCGGCTCGAAAAAAAGCTTATTGATTTGATGACCGGTTTAGACCGGCAGAACTTCTCTAACTTAACGATAAGCGGCGCCAGAGCCCGAAAACTGATCATGGACGCCGTTATGCCGAATGACCTGCAAATGGCAATCATAGACGCCTACGATTATATTTTTGAAAATGCAGAACCGACTGTGGCGGTGCGAAGCAGTGCCACAGCAGAAGATTTGCCAGGGGCAAGTTTTGCAGGACAGCACGAATCCTTCCTGAATATTAAAGGCCATAGTGCTTTATTAACTGCCGTAAAGCAATGCTTTGCATCACTTTATACAGATCGGGCTATTAAATATCGGGAAGATAAAAATTTTGATCATGAGAAAGTTTATCTTTCAGTTGCAGTCCAGAAAATGGTGCGATCTGATATGGGGTGTTCCGGTATCGGGTTTACTTTGGAACCAGAAAGTGGGTTCAAGGATATTATACATATTTCGGGTGTGTGGGGATTAGGGGAAAATATCGTACAAGGTACTGTTACGCCTGATGAATTCCTGGTGTTTAAACCAACTCTTAAAAAAATTTAAGGTGCATTATCCAAAAAAACCTTGGCAGCAAAAACAAAACCATGGTTTGCGCAACTACCGACGATGCAACCAATCCAACAATAAATCAGGATACGCCCTGGGAACTCCGGCAAAAATTTGTACTCAGCGATCAGGAAGTTGAAAAGCTTGCCAACTGGGCGTTGATCATCGAAGACCATTACCGTCAGCCTATGGATTTTGAATGGGCTAAGGACGGGTTCGATCACCAACTCCATATTATCCAGGCTCGTCCCGAAACTGTACATAATCAAGAAAAAAGATACAGGTAAAAAGTTTCAAAATTGCCGAAAAAGGAGAAGTTATAACCATGGGGGCTGCCATAGGCAATGGCATTACAGCCGGCAGGGCACGCGTGCTCAAAACTCCTGACCAGGCTAACCTGCTTAAAGAAGGCGAAATTCTGGTTACCGAAACAACCAGCCCGGATTGGGACCCCGTATTGAAAAAGGTAGCGGGAATTGTTACTAATAATGGCGGCCGCACTAGCCATGCCGCTATTATAGCCCGGGAACTCGGCGCGGTGGCTGTAGTTGGAACAACAAACGGAACCTATAACATTGAAGATGGTGAGATGATAACCATTTGCTGCGCCGAAGGAAAGACGGGGATGGTTTACAGGGGCAAACTGGAGTGGACTGAAACGGTCAGTGATGTAAGCAAAACCCACCTGCCGGTACACCCGAAAGCCCAACTAATCATAGCCGATCCCGGACAGGCCTTTAAATTATCGATGTTTCCCAACCACGGTGTTGGATTGATGCGAATTGAATTTATTATCGCGAACCAAATTGGGATACATCCAATGGCGCTCGTACACTTTAACCGGGTGTTGGACGAGCAGGAACGGGTAAAAATCGCTCACCTAACAGCTGGCTATGCCGATAAAAAAGCTTATTTTGTAGATAAACTTGTACAGGGTGTTGCCACGATAGCAGCGGCATTTTACCCGAAAGATGTGATCGTGAGGATGAGCGATTTTAAAACCAATGAATATGCCGGCCTCATTGGCGGAAGGTACTTTGAGCCAAAGGAAGAGAACCCGATGATTGGCTTCAGGGGGGCCTCCAGGTATTATGATGATCATTACCGCGACGGCTTCCTGCTTGAATGCGAGGCCATGAAAGTGGTTCGTGATGAAATGGGCTTCAATAATATTA